>NZ_JAAVVL010000008.1:0-3145 GCF_018728545.1 Streptomyces sp. ATCC 21386 | reverse complement strand
AGATGGGTATAAGAGACGGGGGGGGGGCTGTGGGGCCTGTCGCGGGAACTCCTCGCACAGGCCCGCTGAGTACTTCTGCCGGACACGACCGCCTGCCACCGTCAGCACGCGGTCCTCGCCCGGTCTCCGGTCGGCCTTCGACTGATCTCCCACCGGTCCTCAGTGCTGCGGCTGTGCGCGCAGCCCGTCGAGGATGAGCGCGAGCATGCGGGGAGCGCGGTCCTCGGGGACGGCGGCGGCACGCCAGAGCGCGCCGGTGAGCTGGAGGAAGTCACCGGGGTCCGCGTCCGCGCGGATGCTCCCGTCCTCCTTGCCGGCGTCGAGGAGCTCGCTGATGGCGGTGATGACCGGGCCATAGCTCTGTTCGCTCATCGCCTGGTGCGCGCTGGGGCTGAGGGCCTCGCCCAGGCCGTGCTTCCTGCGCATGGCCTCGACCAGGTCGAGCGTCCAGGCGCGCAGCGCCTCCGGGGGCGGCATCCGGGAGAGCAGGTCGGGCACGGTGCCTGTGATGCGGGTGACTTCGTCCTGATAGACGGCCAGGACCAGCGCCTCGCGGGTGGGGAAGTTGCGGTACAGCGTGCCCGGGCCGACGCCGGCGCGCTGGGCGATCTGGTTCATCGACGTGCCGCCGTCCTCGCCCAGCGCCTCGCGGGCGGCAGCGAGGATGCGCGCCCTGTTCTCACGGGCGTCGGATCGGACCACGAGTTCTCCCCTTGCTAAGTGGAGAACTCTCCACTACGTTATTCGGAGAGTTCTCCACTTACTCTAGAGGGGCACCATGCACTACATCAAGCTCGGCACCACTGGCCTGGACGTGTCACCGATCGCCATCGGCGCCATGACCTACGGCGAACCCGACCGCGGGCATCCCGTCTGGTCGAAGGGCGAGGCGGGGGCCCGCCCGCTCATCAAGCACGCCCTGGAGACGGGCATCAACTTCTTCGACACCGCGAACTTGTACTCCAACGGCTCCAGCGAGGAGATCCTCGGCCGCGCACTGAAGGACTACGCCGACCGCGACGCCGTGGTCATCGCCACGAAACTGCGTCACCCGATGCGCCCGGGCCCGAACGGACGCGGACTGTCCCGCAAGGCGATCATGACCGAGGTCGACCACTCCCTGCGCCGCCTCGGCACGGACTACATCGACCTCTACCAGATCCATCGCAACGACCACTCCACCCCCTGGGAGGAGACACTCCAGGCCCTCAGCGACCTCGTGCAGGCCGGTAAGGTCCGCTACCTCGGCGCCTCCTCCATGCACGCCTGGGAATTCGCCAAGGCCCTCCACCTGCAGAAGCAGCACGGCTGGGCGCGGTTCGTGTCGATGCAGAACCACTACAACCTCCTCGCCCGCGAAGAGGAACGGGAGATGATCCCGCTGTGCCTGGACGAAGGCATCGGCACCCTCATCTGGTCCCCCCTGGCCCGCGGCCGCCTGGCCCGGGCCTGGGACGACACCCGCTCCACCCAACGCTCCGAAACCGACGCGGCCTACGCCGATCTGCTCTACTCACCCGCGCAGGAAGTGTCCAACAAGGCGATCATCGACGCCGTCGGCCAGGTGGCGGACGCGCACGGCGCGAGCCGCGCCCAGATCGCGCTCGCCTGGCTGCGCCGCCGACCGGTGGTCACCGCGCCCCTGGTCGGCGCAGGCTCCATCCGCCAGATCGACCAGGCCGTGGCCTCCCTCGGCATCGACCTCACCGACGACGAGGTGCGCGCCCTGGAAGCCCCATACACCCCGCGCTACGACTGGCAGGGCGTCTCCGACGAGGCCGAGCTGGAGGCCATCCGCCAGCGCATCCCCGGAATGGCCCTGTCATGAACCCCATCGTCCGCTCCGGCCCGGCCGCCCGCGCCGGGGGCCTGCTCATCCTGCTCGGCCCGCTGGTGTCCTGGCTGGCGGAGTTCGTCACCGCCGCCGCATGGCAGGACCCGCCGTACTCGCCCTTGCACAACTGGGTCAGCCACCTCGGCCTGACCGGCCCGCCCCAGACCGCGTTCGGGCAGGTCGCCAACTCACCCCTCGGCGCCGTCATGAACACCGGCTGGGTGGTCTACGGAATCCTCCTGGCCGTCGGCGCGTTCCTCGTGTTCGACCCGCGCAAGAGCCTCCGCCCGGCCATCATCATGATTCTCGCCGTCCTGTCCGGCGCCGGAGTCGGCCTCGTCGGCATCTTCCAAGGCTCCAACGCCAACGTCGACAACGGCCTGATCGCCCTCCACACCCTCGGTGCGCAGACCGTCATGCTCACCGGCAATGTCATGGCGATCGCCGTCGGAGCAGGCGGCGCACGCATCGGCCTCAGCCGACGCCGCTCGACCGCGAGCATCGCCCTGGGCACCGCGGGCCTGACCGCCTTTCCGCTCTTCATGGCCGACGCCCTCACCGGCTGGATGTGGAACATCGGCCTGCTCGAACGCGCCGTCATCTACCCGATCATGATCAGCCACGCCCTCCTCGCCAGCAGCATCGCCGTCCGACGACTGCCTGTGACACCCCCACGCACCCCGCTTCCCACGCACGCCACCAGCTGAGGAGACACCCATGACACCCGTACTGGTCACCGGAGGGACCGGATTCATCGGAAGCTGGTGCATCCTCGCCCTGCTCGACACCGGCCACACCGTCCGCACCACCGTCCGCGATCCACAGCGCGAACCGGCCTTGCGCTCCTGGCTGCACGAGGCCGCCGTCTTCGACGACGACCGGCTCACCGTCGTACACGCCGACCTCCAGCACTCCGACGGCTGGGACGCCGCCGCAGCCGACTGCGAGCACGTCCTCCACGTCGCTTCACCCACCCTGCGTCACACCCCCGCAAGCGACGACGACCTGATCGTCCCGGCCCGCGAAGGGGTCCTGCGCGTCCTGCGCGCCGCACGTGACGGAGGCGTCCGCCGTACCGTGCTGACCAGTTCCTTCGGCGCCGTCGGCCTCGGACACCCCCCACGCTCCACCCCGTTCACCGAGGAGGACTGGACCGACATCGACGCCGAAATCCCGCCCTACCAGCGTTCCAAGACCCTCGCCGAGCGTGCCGCCTGGCGGTTCATCCGGGAGGAAGGCGGCGGTATGGAACTGACCGCCGTCTGTGTCTTATACACATCTGACGCTGCCGACGAACTCTAGGGTGTAGAT
>NZ_JAAVVL010000007.1:0-6192 GCF_018728545.1 Streptomyces sp. ATCC 21386 | reverse complement strand
GAGATGTGTATATGAGACAGCCCACGCTCAGGGGGTGCGCGGCCGTCGTGTCGCCGCTCAGCTCGGCGAAATAGTGGCGGCCGCCGACCGTGGCCTGGTGGCGCAGCATTCCGTCCAGCGAGGCGTCGTCGCCGCGCAGCAGGTCCAGTTCGCTGAGCAGGGAGTAGCCGTGGTAGGCGCCGGTGTTGCCGGAGTCGGTGCCGACCAGCAGATCGCCCCGGCCGAGGGCCGCGAGGGCGTTGCGGCGCATGTCGGCGAGGGCGGCGGTGCGGGTCTCCTGGACGCCGTACTCGATGCCGTACGGCTTCTCGATGCCCTTGACGAAGTCGAGGTTGCGGACGTCCTGGGTCTCGGCGAAGCCCTCGCGGGAGTATTCGGTCAGGAACTCCTCGCCCGTCATGATCATCGGGCGGAGGCCGGCCAGGGTGGACACGAACCGCGCCCCCTCGAACTCCTTCCAGTCGATCTCGTCGAGGGTGCGGTCGCGCACGGTGTGCGCGAAGAGGCGGAAGCCGCACTCGTACGCCCAGCGGGTCTCCTGGAGGGTGTTGCAGTCGATGACCGCCGTGACACCGCGTTCCCGGGCCATGCGGGCGGTGAAGCTCAGGACCCGCTCCGAGAGGCGGGAGAAGCGGACCGGGCTGCCGGGCTGTTCGGTGCCGTCGGTGAACATCACCTTCAGGAAGGTGCCGCCGCGTTCGGCGTTGGCGCGCAGGGCGTGGTCGAGGTCGGACTCGACGGCCAGCATGTACACCGGGGCCGGGAACTCGACGCCGTGGCCGGTGCGGCCGGCCGCGTCGGTCGTCGCCGTCACCGCGTAGCCGCAGTGCACGATCTCCGGGTACGGCCACGGGGAGGCCTCCCGGCCGGCCGCCCAGGCGTCGGCGACCAGCGGGAAACCGAACATGTCCACGACGTGGGTGACCCCGTGGTAGAGGTACTGCAGGGCCACGATCCGGGGGTCCTCGACCGTGTCGTCCCAGTTCGCGGGGAGCGAGACATGGGCGTGGGTCTCGGTGTAGCCGGGCCAGAGCTCGTGCTCGCCGCCCTGCCGGGGGCCGGTCCTCGTGAAGGCCGTGAAGACGCCGTTCTCGGTGGTGACGTCGTACAGCGCCTCGGGGTCGAGGGCCGGGACGGCCACCCCGCGCAGGGTGACCGGTCCCGTCAGGCCGCGTACGGCCTCGCTCATCGGGCCACCTCGACCTTCAGGCGCAGGTCGATGGCGTCCAGGGCCTCCTCGTTGCGCTTGTTGACCTCGTCGCGGTCGGTGCCGGTGAAGATGATGTGGCCGATCCAGTCGAAGTTGCTCTTGGAGAGGCGGCTGACCTCGACGCCGGGCTTCTTGTAGGCGAGGGCGCTGTGGAAGCCGGGCAGGTCCGTCAGGCCGTCGAAGCCGATGGACTCGACCGTGCCGGCGACCGGGGAGCCGAACCAGTGGCCGCCCGCGATGGTCTCGCCGGGGAAGGGCAGTTCGGGGCGCTCGCCGAGGGCCTGGCGGATGACCTCCAGGTAGGCGTCGACGCCGGAGCTGATCTGCATCAGGCTCGGCACGATGCCGCCGATGAGCCGGCCGTTGACCTCGCACAGCACCGGGCCGTCGGGGCCCAGCAGGAACTCGGTGTGGATGAAGCCGAAGTCGACGCCCAGTTCGTCGAGGACCTTGGTGGTCATCGCGAACAGCTCGTCCTGGAGCGGGTGTCCGGTGAAGTAGGTGGCGCCCATCTCGATGAAGTGCGGGAAGCCGCTCAGCGGGCGGTCGGTCAGACCGAGGTTGACGACCTCGCCCTTGCCGAGGACGCACGACTCGACGGAGATCAGCTCGCCGGTGACGAACTCCTCGATCAGGATGTCGGGGATGCGGACGACGCCGCGTCCGTAGTCGACGACCTCCGCCAGTTCGGCGAGGTAGGCGGTCAGGTCGTCCTCGTCCTTCAGGTGCAGGACGTGCAGGCTGGCGGTGCCGTCGGACGGCTTGACCACACAGGGGAAGCCGATCTCGCGGACGGCCGCCTCGACCTTCGTCGGGTCCGAGACGTGCGCGAAGCGCGGCTGCCGGATGCCCGTGCCGTCGAGGGTGAGGCGGGTGAGGTGCTTGTGGCGGGCGTTGCGGGCGCCGTCGACGCTCATCCCGGGCAGGCCCAGCGCCTCGGCGACGGCGGCGGTGTGGACGGTGTGGTACTCGCTGTACGTGGTCACACCGTGCACCGGACGCTCGGCGTGCACCTCGCGGGCCAGGGCGGTCAGCTCCTCGATGGAGAAGGCCTTCTCGCTCTTGACGACCCGGCAGTTGGGGTGCGCGTAGGCGGCCTCGGTGAGCGGGGAGACGGCGAGGTAGAAGTCGGGGTCGACCGAGACGAGGGTGACGTCGTGGCCGAGGTCCAGCGCGTTGGCGATACCGGCCATGCCGTTGGGGTTGCATTCGATCATGAGGATGTGCATGTCAGGACTCCTTGAAGAGGTGTGTGGGGGTGATCAGTTCGTGGGGACCAGCGCGTCCAGTACGGCGGGCAGGTCCAGCCCCAGCGCGGCCATGACCTCGCCGTGGTCGCCGCCCTGGGAGGGCCAGCTCCGGTCCGCGCTGACGGACGTGACCCGGCACTGCGGCAGCAGCAGCGCGAGCGCCTCCGCGACGCCGCCCTGGCCCCGGTGCTCCTCGACGACCACGAACCGGGAGTGCCGGCGGGCGAGTTCGGCGGCGGCGCGCGTCAGGTTCTCGTGGTCCAGGTAGACGAGGTGCGCGTGGGAGGTGCCGGGCACGGTCCGCCGGGCGTCGAGGGCGAGACGGGTGCCCTCCTCGCCGACGGAGACGAGACAGACGGGGTCCAGGGCGGTGGCGGTCGTGGCGGTGGTGGCGGTGGTGGCGGTGGCGTCGAACTCCCAGTTGACCAGCGGGAGTTCGTCTCCGGTCACCGACAGGGACTCGTACGTCGCGTTGCGTCCCGTACGGATGTAGTGCGGGCGTCCGGAGCGGACCGCCTCCCGGACCACCGCGCGCATCTCGGCGTCGCCGTAGGGGGCGGCGATGGTCACGCCCGGCACGCTGCGCAGGATCGCCAGGTCCTCCAGGCAGTGGTGGGTGGTCCCGAACCAGGCGCCGGAGACACCGGCGTAGGGCGCGACGACCGTGACACCGGCGGCCAGGTAGCCGAGCGTCAGCTTCAGGCTCTCGGCGGCGCGCAGGGCGGCGAACGGGGCGAAGGTGCTCACGAACGGCTTGTGGCCGCCTGCCGCGAGGCCCGCCGCCATGTCGACCATGGCGCCCTCGGCGATCCCGAGGTTGAAGAAACGCTCCGGGTGGGCGGCCTGGAAGGGGTGTCCCTTGCCGCCCAGGTCCGCCTCCAGGCAGACGATCGTGTCGTCGGAGGCGGCGAGCCGGGTCAGCTCGTCCCGGTAGGCGTCGCGGCCGGAGAGGGTCACCGGCCGCTCGTCGGTGGGGGGCGAAATGGTCGCGGGGGCCACGGTCGCCGTGCGGGTCGCGATTGCCGCGGTTGCCGAGAGGGTCATCGGATCGCTCGCTTCCACTTGGCGGCGCGCGCCTGGTCGATGGTCACGTAGTGGCAGCCGGCCTTGCCCTCGACGGCCCGTACGCCCTTGCCCTTGACGGTGTCGGCGACGACCGCGAGGGGGCGGCGGGCGGCCGTCCGGTCCGCCGCCAGGAGGGCGGTGAGGGCGCCCAGGTCGTGGCCGTCCACCTCCGTGACGTCGAACCCGAACGCGGCGAAGCGCTCGGCGAGCCGGGGCAGCGGGGAGATGTCGGCGACCATGCCGTCGTTCTGGCCGCCGTTGCGGTCGACGACGAGGACGAAGTTGCCGAGCTCCTGCGCGGCGGCGACCTGGCAGGTCTCCCAGACCAGGCCCTCCTGCAGCTCGCCGTCCCCGGCGACCGCGATGCCGAGTCCGTGCCGCCCGCGCAGCCGCTGCGAGAGCGCCCAGCCGGCGGCGTACGGGACACCGTGGCCGAGGCTGCCGGTGGGGAAGCGGACACCGGGCACCTTGGGGCCGGGGTGGCCGGTGTAGGGGTGGCCGGCGAGGCCGTACAGCGGGGCCGGGTTCTCCGGCAGGATCCCGCTGACGTGCAGGGCCGCGTAGAGCCCGGCGGCCGCGTGGCCCTTGCTGAGGACGACCTCGGTGCCGTCGCCGGCGGAGGCCCGGTGCAGGGCGGCGATCAGGATGTCGAGGACGGAGAGACTGCCGCCGAGGTGGCACCCGCGCGGGCTCGCCGCCATGTCGACCACCAACCGCCTTGCCTGGACGGCCCGTTCGGCGAGCGTGGCCGTCACGTCGTCGCCGGCCTGGAGGTCTTCGAGTACGGCCGTGGTCATCGTCGGCCCCCCTCGGGCGCGGCGGACAGGGTGAACCAGCGGTGGACCGCGTCGGCGAGCAGGCTGCGGGCGGTGCGGTACTCCATGGGGTCGATGCGTTCCTCGTCGGTGTGGTCCAGGGCGGAGTCGCCGGGGCCGTACGCCACCATCGGGACGTCGTGCCAGGTGGTGGCCAGCGTGTTCATGTCGGACGTGCCCTTCTTCACCACGAAGCGGGGCCTGATCCCGGCCTGCGCGAAGGCCCGGGTGAAGACCTTGACCAGCGCGCTCGACCGCCCGCCGGCGTGCCCGGGGGTGGCCCGCAGCACCTCGACGCGCACGTCGTCGGCGGCGTGCCCCAGCGCGGCGGCCGTGAGCGCCGCCACGTCGGCCTTGGGCGGCACCCGGAAGTTGAGGATCCCGACGGCGGTCGAGCGCTCGCGCCCGTTCTCCGCGTGGACGTCGATGACCGCGCTGAGCGCGTCAGGCGCCTCGGCGAGCACCGACGCCCGGATCCGGCCGAGGACGTCGATCAGGTGGTCCGGCGCGGACACGGCGTCCATCCCGGCGGAGTGGCCGCTGGCCACGGACGCCGTGATCCGGAGCTTGAACAGCCCGAAGTAGCCGAGGGTCAGGGTGGCCGAGCCGCTGGGCTCGCCGATGACGACGGCGTCGGCCGGGTACCGGTCACGGACGTGGAAGGCGCCCTTGGAGGAGGAGATCTCCTCCTCGACGGCGCCGACCACACGCAGCTGGGCGTCCTCGGGGAGGTCCGCGTGGGCGAGCACCTCCAGGAAGTTCGCCAGGCTGCCCTTGGCGTCGACGCTGCCCCGCGCCCACAGTTCGCCCTCGCGCCACTCGGCCGGCCAGTGGTGCGGAACCGTGTCGAGGTGACCGAGGAGCAGCAGTCGCCGGGGGCCGTCGCCCCGGGTCGCGACGAGGTTGCCGACCTCGTCCACATGGGCGTCGATGCCGCGCTCCCGGCACCACTCGGCCAGGTAGACGGCGAGTTCGGCCTCATCCCGCGACACCGACGGCACACAGGCGACCCGGGTGAGCAGCCCGAGGTCGGCCGCCGGTTCCTTCGTGCGCCAGAACCGGGTCCAGCCGGACGGTACGCCCATCGTGTGCGGGCCGGTGATGGCGACGTCGGCGCCGCTGTCCTTCATGGCGATCTCGGCGGCCCGCACCTTCTGCCGCATCCTGCCGCCCGCGTACTTCGCGCCCTCGCCCGGATAGGCGTCGTACAGCGTGGAGTCGGGGACGGACGGGTCGGTCAGCAGTCCGGCGGTGCCGGTGACCAGCCGCAGATGGTCGGCGCCGAGCGCGCCGGTCAGCACGGCGGCGAGCACGTCGGCGTCCACGTTCAGCGGGGCGCCACCCGCCGGGTCGGCGACCGGCGGCGACAGACAGACGACGTCGTACGCCTCCAGCAGCGCGGTCAGCCCGTCGACGTCGACACCCGTCGGCACACCGGCCCGGTGGTCGCGGACGACCAGGGTCCGGCCCTCGCCGGACACCGCCTTCAGCGGCCGGTTGGCCCTGCCGCTCACCAGCCCGCCGCGCGCGGCGACGGAGGTGAACACACTGAGCCCGAGCGCGCGCAGCTCCCGCTCCACGGCGGGCAGGGTCACCCGCTCGTAGGCGTCGACCAGGTGGGTCATCTCCTCCGGCGGGCAGTACCGCACGGAGTCTCCGTTGGCCAGCCGCAGGTGCGGCATGGGCCGGTCGATCGCGGCGTAGTGCCGCTCGATCCCGGTGGCCCCGCCGGCCACGAGCAGCACGCGGGCGCCCCGGGCCACCAGATCGGCGAGCTCCTTGTGGATGGCGCCGCGATCGAGCGTGGCGCTGCCGGCCTTGACCACGTAGAGGGGGCGGCTGGAACGAAGGG
>NZ_JAAVVL010000006.1:0-5123 GCF_018728545.1 Streptomyces sp. ATCC 21386 | reverse complement strand
ACCCGGCAACCGACACGCCATCCCCACCACCGCCACCGGCTCCCCCACACCCGCCTGGAGCTGCCGGTTCTCGCGGCGCAGCCGGGCGGTTTCCTTGAGGGCGTCCCTGAGCGCCTCCACGACGGCCGTGTCGGAGGAGGACGAAGGGGAGGCCGGGGACGCAGAGGACGCGGAGGACGCGGAGGACGCGGGGGGCTGCGAGGAAGCTGACGAAGAAGGTGACGAGGACGAGGGCGTTCGGGTCATGAGCTTTCTTCTCCCAGTGCTGTTCAGGACTCGATGCCTTCGCGGGCCATCCGGACCAGTTCCGCCACATCCATGGCGTCGATCAGTTCTTCCTCGGCGGCCAGTTCCTCCGCGCCGGCCGCGGGGGCCGGTCCGTCGGGGACGGTGTCGTCTGCCCGGTCCGGGAAGAGTTCGGCCCGGAGCCGTCCGGCCAGCGCGGTGGGGGTCGGGTGGTCGAAGACGACGGTCGCGGACAGCCGTAGTCCGGTCGCCCTGCCGAGCCGGTTGCGCAGTTCCACGGCGCTGAGGGAGTCGGCGCCGAGTTCCTTGAAGCTCCGGCGCGCGTCGACCGTCTCCGCGCGGTCGTAGTTGAGGACGGCGGCGGCCTCGGCCCGCACCAGGGCGAGCAGCTGCTTCTCCTGGGCGGCGGCGTCGAGTTCGACGAGCCGGGCCACGAGCCGCGCGCCCGGAGCTTCACCGGACGTGCTCGGGCCGGAGTCCGCCGCTGCACGGAGGCCCGCCGGGACGAGCCCGCGCAGCAACGGCGGTACGCCGGTGCCGGCGGCCCGTAGCGCGGCGGTGTCGAGGGTGAGCGGCACCGAGCAGGCGTCGCCGGAGGCCAGCGCGGCGTCGAGGAGTCGCAGGCCCTGGCCCGGGGTGAGCGCGTGGATGCCCACACGGGCGAACCGGCGGCGGTCGGTCTCGCCGAGCCCGGCGGCCATGCCGCCCTCCGCCCACGGGCCCCAGGCCAGTGAGGTGGCCACGAGCCCCTCGGCCCGCCGATGCTGCGCCAGGGCGTCCAGATAGGTGTTGGCCGCCGCGTAGTTGGCCTGTCCCGCGCCGCCGAGCAGGCCCTGCACGGAGGAGAAGAGGACGAAGGCGGCCAGGTCGAGATCGCGGGTGAGGTCGCTGAGGTGCCGGGCGGCGTCCGCCTTCGGTCGGAGGACCGCTTCGAGGCTCGCGGGAGTGAGGGCGTCGAAGACGCGGTCGTCCAGCACACCGGCGGCGTGGACGACGGCCGTCAGCGGACGGTCTGCGGGCACTGTGGCGAGCAGTTCCGCGAGCGCCGCACGGTCGGCGACGTCGCAGGCGGCGAGGGTGGCACTGGCCCCCAACTCGCCCAGTTCCCGGCGGAGTTCGACGGCGCCGGGCGCGGCTTCGCCGCGTCGGCCGACGAGCAGCAGATCGCGCACGCCGTGCTCGGCGACCAGGTGGCGGGCCACGGCGGCGCCCAGGGCGCCGGTCGCGCCGGTGATCAGTACGGTGCCGTCCGTCGGCCACGGCCCCGCACCGGGCCCGGGGGGCACAGGTGTCGTGGCACGTGTCATGCGAGGGACGAGTACGCGCCCGGCGCGGACGGCGAGTTGGGCTTCGCCCGAGGTCTCCGCGGCGGCGAGGGCCGCCGTCATGACCCGCCGTGAGGCGGGTTCGTCGTCGAGGTCGAGCAGGGTGATCCGGTCGGGGTGCTCGGTCTGGGCCGAGCGGACAAGCCCCCAGACAGCGCTGTGCGGGAGGTCGGACACGTCCTCGTCGGGCCCCGCGGCGACCGCGCCCCGGGTGACGACGACCAGACGGGAGGCGGCGAAACGCTCGTCGGCCAGCCAGCCCTGGACCAGGGCCAGCGCACGCCCGGCGGCCCGTGACGCGTCCGTACCCTCCGGGGAGGAGCCGGTCAGCGGTGCCAGGACGACGGCCGGGACGTCCGCCGTACGGTCGATGTCCTCGGCGAGCGCCGGAAGATCGGGACGGGTCCGGACGTCGGCACCGGCGGCCGTCGGCGTTTCGGCCATGAGGGCCGCGTCGGCCGCGTCGGCGACGACCGCCCACGACTCGGGGATCGCGCCGGAGCCCGGACCGGCGATGCCGGGCAGCACAGTCCACTCCACCCGGTACAGCGGGTCGCGTCCCCCGCTCTGTGCCGCGCGGAGTCGCTCGGCGGAGACCGGCCGCCGCGACAGCGCGCCCACCGACGCCACCGTACGGCCCGCCGCGTCGGCGAAGGCGAGGGTGACCGCGTCGGGTCCGGCGGGTGCCAGCCGGACGCGTGCCGCGGTGGCCCCGGCCGTGTCCAGGCGTACCCCGCTCCACGCGAAGGGCAGCCGGGTCTCGTCGCCGGCGGGCAGCGCGCCCAGTTCGATGGCGTGCAGGGCGGCGTCGAGCAGCGCGGGGTGCAGTCCGTACCCGGTCGCGGTGGCCTGTTCCTCGGGGAGGGCCAGTTCGGCGAAGACCTCCGTGCCGCGTCGCCACGCGGCACGCAGCCCCCGGAACGCGGGGCCGTAACCGAAGCCCTGGGCGGCGAGCACGTCGTACCACTCGGTCAGGTCCACCGCTTCGGCGTCGGGCGGCCAGTTCGCGAAGTGGTCGGCATCGGCCACCGCCCCAGCGGCCGGGGCGAGCACCCCGACGGCGTGCAGCGTCCAGTCGCCGCCGTCCGGCTCGCCGTTCTCCTGATCGCGGGCCGAGGCCACCGCGTGCCGGGTGTGCACGGTGACGGACCGCCGCCCGTCGGCGTCGGCCCCCGCCACCTGGACCTGCAGCTCGACGGCCCCTTCGTCGGGGAGTCGCAGCGGCGCCTGCAGGGTCAACTCCTCCAGCAGGTCGCAGCCGGTGCGGCGGGCGGCGTGCAGGGCCAGTTCCACCAGCCCCGCGCCGGGGAAGAGGATGGCGCCGAGGACGGTGTGGTCGGCGAGCCAGGGATGGGTGTCCAGGGACAGCCGCCCGGTGAGCACCAGCGTGTCGGAGTCCGCGGGTCGCACCGCGGCACCGAGGAGGGGATGCCCGCCGGCACCGAGCCCGAGCGCGGGCGCGTCCCCGGCGGTGACCGGTCCGGCGCTCGGCCAGTAGCGCCTGCGCTGGAAGGCGTACGTGGGCAGGTCGACGCGGGAGGCACCCGTGCCGGCGAACACCGCCGCCCAGTCGGGGCCGACGCCTCGGACGTGGAGCCGGGCGAGTGCCTCCGCGAGGGTCCGTTCCTCGGAGTGGTCACGCCGCAGCAGGGGGACGAACTCCACCTGCGCGTCCTCGGCCTCGTCGTCGGGGAGACAGTCGCGGCCCATGGCGGTCAGGACGGCGTCCGGTCCGATCTCGACGAACGTCGTCACTCCGTCCGCCCGCAGGGCGCGTACGACATCGGCGAACCGCACCGTCTCCCGGACGTGCCGCGCCCAGTAGTCCGCATCGGCCGGGCTGCCGTCGGCCGGGCTGCCGCCGGCCGGCCCGGTGACGGGCTGTCCCGTCATGTCCGACAGCAGCGGTACTGCGGGCGCCGACAGGTCGAGCCCCTGAGCCACCCGACGGAACTCCTCCAGCATGGGATCCATGCGGGGCGAGTGAAAGGCATGGCTGACCCGCAGCCGCCTGGTCCTGTGACCGCGCGCCGCCAGTTCGTCGGCGATCTCCACGACCGCGTCCTCGTCGCCGGAGAGCACGCAGGAGAGCGGGCCGTTGACGGCGGCGATCGCCACCCGCGTCTGTCGGCCGCGCAGCAGTGCGGCGACCTCCTCCTCCGGCGCCCGGACCGAGACCATCGCGCCGCCCTCGGGCAGCGCCTCCATGAGACGGCCGCGCTCGGCGACCAGGGTCACCGCGTCCGGCAGCGACATCATCCCGACGGCGTGGGCCGCCGCCAGTTCGCCGACCGAGTGTCCGGCCACCCGGTCCGGCCGTATTCCGAGGTGTTCGACGAGCCGGAAGAGGGCCACCTCGACGGCGAACAGCCCGGCCTGGGTGAACACGGTCCGGTCCAGCAGGGCGGCGTCCGGGGAGTCCGCCCCTGCGAGGACGACGTCGCGCAGCGGCCGCCCGAGGCGGTCGCCGAACGCCTCGAAGATCTCGTCCAGCGCGTCGGCGAACACCGGGAACCGCGCGTGGAGTTCACGTCCCATGCCGACACGCTGGCTGCCCTGCCCGGTGAAGAGGAACGCCGTCTTCCCACCGCTCGGCACGCCGTACGGAACACGGGACGGCGGGTCGCCGTCCGCGAGTGCCGCCAGATCCACGAGCATCCGGTCCGGGTCGTCGCCGACCAGCACCGCCCGGTGCTCCAGCGCGGCGCGCGTGGTGGCCAGCGAGAAACCCACGTCGGCGAGTCCCACCCGGGGCGTCACGCTCAGATGCTCACGCAGCCGCCGCGCCTGCGCGCGCAGAGCCTGCTCGGTCCTGCCGGACAAGGGCCACAGGACCGTTCCGGGCGCCGCCCCGGGGGGCGCTTCCGGTTCGGGGTTCGTTTCCGGTTCGGGAGCGGGCGGCGCTTCCTCCAGCACCAGATGGGCGTTGGTGCCGCTGATCCCGAACGAGGACACCCCCGCCCGGCGCGGACGCCCCTCGACCGCCTCCCACTCCCGCTGCTCCGTCAGCAGCTCGACCCCACCCGAAGCCCAGTCCACCAACGGCGTCGGCTCATCCACATGCAACGTCTTCGGCAACGCCCGCTGTTGAAGCGCCATCACCATCTTGATCACACCAGCCACACCCGCAGCCGCCTGCGCATGCCCGATGTTCGACTTCAACGACCCCAACCACAACGGCCGACCAGCCGCACGATCCCGCCCGTACGTCGCCAGCAACGCCTGCGCCTCGATCGGATCACCCAACCGCGTCCCAGTGCCATGCGCCTCCACCACATCCACCTCAGCAGCGGCCACACCCGCCGACGACAACGCCGCCCGGATCACCCGCTCCTGCGCCGGACCGCTCGGCGCCGTCAACCCATTGCTCGCACCGTCCTGATTGACCGCACTCCCCCGCACCACCGCCAGCACCCGATGCCCAAGCCGACGGGCATCCGACAGCCGCTCCAACACCTGTCTCTTTATACACATCTCCGAGCCCACGAGACTCGACAAAAAAAAAAAAAAAAAAAAAAAACAATTCTAAGAAAAGATAATAAAAGATGACGA
>NZ_JAAVVL010000005.1:0-2291 GCF_018728545.1 Streptomyces sp. ATCC 21386 | reverse complement strand
CACCGCCACCGCCACCGCGAAGATCCCGGCCCCGGCGACCCCGTACCAGGAGGACATCGCCCGCTACTGGAACAACGAGGCACGCCCCGTCAACCTCCGGCTCGGTGACGTGGACGGCCTTTACCACCACCACTACGGCATCGGCGCCGTCGACCACGCCGCGCTCGGCGACCCGGCGCACAGCGAGTACGAGAAGAAGCTCATCGCGGAGCTGCACCGGCTGGAGTCGGCCCAGGCCGAGTTCCTCATGGACCACCTCGGCACCGTCGGTCCCGACGACACCCTGGTGGACGCCGGCTGCGGGCGCGGCGGGTCCATGGTCATGGCTCACCGTCGGTTCGGCAGCAAGGTCGAGGGCGTCACGCTCTCGGCCACCCAGGCCGAATTCGGCAACAGGCGTGCACGGGAACTGCGTATCGAGGACCACGTCCGTTCCCGCGTGTGCAACATGCTGGACACGCCGTTCGAGAAGGGCAGCATCGCGGCCTCGTGGAACAACGAGTCGACCATGTACGTCGACCTCCACGACCTGTTCGCCGAGCACTCCCGCATCCTGAGGCCGGGCGGGCGGTACGTCACCATCACCGGCTGCTGGAACCCGCGTTACGGTCAGCCGTCGAAGTGGGTCTCGCAGATCAACGCCCACTTCGAGTGCAACATCCACTCCCGCCGTGAGTACCTGCGCGCCATGGCCGACAACCGGCTGGTACCGCAAACGATCATCGACCTCACCCCGGAGACGCTGCCCTACTGGGAGCTGCGGGCCACGTCCTCGCTGGTCACGGGCATCGAGGAGGCGTTCATCGAGTCCTACCGGGACGGCTCCTTCCAGTACGTCCTGATCGCCGCCGACCGCGTATGACCCCACCCTCGCGGGGCCGAACCCGTTTTCCTACGGGCGGCCCCGCGAGGCGCAACACCGTCGATGCGGTCGGTTGCCCTGCTCAGGACTGGACGGCCGAGCGCAGCTCGGGCAGGGACAGGACCTCGTCCAGCGCGTCGACGTAGAGATCCACGTGCTCGCGGCGGAAGGTCATGGGCGGTTTGATCTTCAGTACGTTGTCGTGCACGCCATTGGGGAAGACGATGACGCCTCGCTCCTTCATGAGCTCGGTGACCATGAAGGCCTGCTCGGTGGCCGGCATCTTGGTGGTGTGGTTGCGGACCAGTTCGACGCCGAGGTAGAGCCCTTCCGCCCGTACGTCACCGATGAGCGGTTGGCGCTGCTGGAGTTCGCGCAGCGACTGGGCGAAGTACCCGCCCACGCTCACGGCGTTCTCCCTCAGCCCGTCCTGTTCGACGATGTCGAGCACGGCCTCGCCGATCGCGCAGGAGACCGGGTTGCCGCCGAAGGTGTTGAAGTACTTCATTCCCGTGTCGAAGGCGTCGGCGATCTCCCGGGTCGTGACCACCGCCGCGAGCGGGTGCCCGTTCCCGAGCGGCTTGCCCATCGTGACGATGTCCGGGACCACCCCCTGGAGCTCGAACCCCCACCAGGGCCCGAGTCGTCCGACGCCGACCTGGACCTCGTCGGAGACGCACAGGGCGCCCGCCCGCCTGGCAGCGGTGAACACGCCGTCGAGGTAGCCGTCGGGAAACACGATGTTCCCGCCCGATCCCATCAGGGACTCGGCGATGAAGGCGGCCGGGGGCCGACCGTCGGCCGTGATCCGCTCGATGACAGCGGCGGCGTCGCGCGCGTACTTGACTCCGGCGTCCGCGTCGTCGTACCCGTAAGTACTGCGATAGCGGTCCGGGATGACGACCTCGTGGGTGGTCGCGGGCGCACCGGCGCCGCCGGGGCCCTTGTAGCGGTTCGGGCTGATCCCGGTCACCACGCCGGTGTTTCCGTGGTACGCGCCGTCGATGTTGACGATGTGCCGGCGACCTGTCACCTGGCGGGCGATCCGCAGCGCCAGGTCGTTCGCCTCGCTGCCGCTGCACACGAGGAAGACGACCTCGAGCGGGTCGGGCAGCGTGGCCACCAGCTTCTGCACGTAACTGGCGATCTGCGGGTAGACGAAACGGCTGTTGGTGTTGAGCTTGCGCATCTGCCGGGTGGCGGCGGCCGTCACCCGTGGCTCGGCGTGACCGACGTGGGTGACGTTGTTCAGCGAGTCCAGATAGGCCAGGCCGTCCTCGTCGTGGAACCACACGTCCCGCCCCCGCACGAGGTTCATCGGGGCGCGGTAGTAGTTGCGCTGGGAGCGGGCGATGTGACGACGGCGCACCGAGACGACCTCGTCGATGGTGGGGGCCGCGGCGGGGGACTCGGTGAACCCGAGAAGAGG
>NZ_JAAVVL010000004.1:0-18443 GCF_018728545.1 Streptomyces sp. ATCC 21386 | reverse complement strand
GAGATGCGTATAAGAGACAGACCTTGAGCAGGCCCACGACACCGGCTGCGGCCTCCAGATGGCCCACATTGGTCTTGGCGGAGCCGACGGCCAGGGGCCTGCCGGGCGTCCTCGCGGTGCCGAGGGCCGCGCCGAGCGCCGCGGCCTCGACCGGGTCGCCTGCCTTCGTTCCGGTGCCGTGCAGTTCGACGTACTGCACCTGGTCGGGGCGGGTCCCGGCGCGCCGGTGGGCGAGCCGGATCACCTCACGCTGGGCGCTCTCGTCGGGAACGGTCAACCCGGAGGAGGAGTTGCCGGCGTTGTTCACGGCGCCGCCGAGGATCAGGCAGCGGATGCGGTCGTCGTCGGCCATGGCCCGGTCGAGGGTCTTGAGGACGACCAGGGCTCCGCCCTCGCCGCGTACATAGCCGTTGGCGCGTTCGTCGAAGGTGTGGCATCGCCCGTCCGGCGAGAGGGCGCCGGAGCCGGCGGCGACGAGCGCTCCGTCCAGGGCGAGGTTGAGGTTGACGCCGCCGGCCAGGGCAGCCGTGCAGTCGCCCGCGCGCAGGCTCTCGCAGGCCAGTTGGACGGCGACCAGGGAAGAGGACTGGCCGCTGTCGACGGTCTGGCTCGGCCCCCGCAGGTCGAGGGCGTGGGAGAGCCGGTTGGCGATCATGGTGCGCTGGGTGCCGACGGCCGTGTGGCGGGTGATGCCGGCGGCACCCAGACGGGTGCGCAGGGTCGCGTAGTCGTCGGTGGCGGCGCCGACGAAGACGGCGGTCGGGCTGTCGGCCAGGGTGCCGGGGACGATACCGGCGTGTTCCAGGGCCTCCCAGCCGAGTTCCAGCACCAGGCGCTGCTGGGGGTCCATGGCGGTGGCCTCGCGCGGGGAGATCCCGAAGAAGGAGGCGTCGAAGAGGTCGGCCCGGTCGAGGAAACCGCCCCAGCGCACGCGTTCGGCGTCCGGTGCCGCCCCGGCCGACATGATCGCGTCGGCGTCCCAGCGGTCGGACGGCGCCTCGGTGATGGCGTGCCGGCCCGTCGCGAGCAGTCGCCAGAACGTCTCCGGGTCGGGCGCGCCGGGCAGTCGGCAGGAGTATCCGACGACCGCAATCGGCGTGGGCGTGCGGGGATTCCCGTCGTCCTTGTTCGGCATTTCTTCCGTTTCCGGCTTCCCGGCCATCCGGGCAAGAGGAATTACTCGGGCCACGGAAGAACTCTGGCAGTCCCGCATAGCGTTTCGATAGCGCGGCGCGCGACACCCGACGGTGGCTCGAAACAGGGTCAGATGACTCTTTCGGCGGGGCCGGGCGATGGGTACGGTAGCTGCGCATCAGTGGTCTCGACGGCCTTGTCGCGGAGTTGGCACCCGAGCACACCATGTCCTGTTCACGTCTTTTTCGTTCGAGATACACGGGAGTCGGCTATGGCATTGGGCTTTCTGTTCGGCGGTGGAGTCGGCACGGAAGTGCATGGTCTGGAGATGTACGCGGCGCACCCCGTGATGCGGGACTTGTACGAGCAGGTCTCGGAGTGGACGGGTCTCACCGTGGGCCAGATCCTCGATGAGGAGCTGCCGGAGCCCCAGGAGGAGCGGCAGAGCGCCGGGACGATCCGCGAGACGGCACTCGCACTCGGCATTCACGACGTACTGGCGGAACAGGGGCTCAGCCCGGCGGTGCTGGGCGGACTGAGCCTCGGCGCCATGACGGCGAGCTGTCTGGCGGGCTCGATCGGGCGGCGGGAACTGTTCGAGATGCTGGCGCACGCCCGGCACACACCCGAACTGTCCGCCGAGGAGCCGGAGCAGGGCCTCGCGCTGGCGTTCGCGCCGGCCGAGGGCGATCTGGCGGCGGCGTACCGGGGCGAGGGCCGGGCCGGGGTGCATCTGTCCGGGGACTTCGGGCCGACGGCCGACGGGGCCATGCGGATCCTGATGCTGTCGGGCGAGCGGAAGGCACTGGCGGCGCTGGCGGCCGGCCTTCCGCCGGGCACCGTCGCCCCCCTGCCGGACCGGCCGATCGCCGTGCACTCGCCGCTGCGCGGTCACTTCCGCGAGTTCATGGCGCCGTACATCGACGCGATGCCGTTCAAGACGCCCGAACTGCCGCTGGTCTCCTGTCTGGAGCGCAAGACCCTGACCACGGCGGAGGACGTGCGGGATCTGTTCGACCGGAATCCCACGGACCCGATCAGCCTGGTGGACGTCTGCGCCGAGATGAAGGACCAGGGCGTGCGCCTCGGCCTCATCATGGGCGGCTCGATCCCGGACGGCATTCTCAGGTTCCCGTTCCCGGTGGTGCACGTCGACAAGCCGGAGCACATCCAGCAGGTGCTGACCAGTGTGTACGAGTTCGGCATAGACCTTTCGCCGGCGCCGGCCCGGTGAGCGCGCCGGCCGACGTGTCGCCCGCCGTGCGGGGCACGGAGTGCGACACGCTGATCGAGGACTGGCTCGAAACCGACCTCGACGCGTGGACCCGGAAGGTGGTGGCGCGACACTTCGACCCGGAGACCGGCAGCCCGTACTGGCTGCGGCGCGCCGCCCGGCTCGACTTCGACGCACGGGACATCACCCGCTATGAGCAGCTCACGGCGTTCGGCCCGTTTCCGGTGGACATCCTGCGCTCCCAGGACCCGGCGGACCTGGTGCCGCTCGCCGTGCCGCGCCCGCTGACCGGCCGCGTCTGGGACACCGGAGGCACCACCGGCACGCCCTGCCGGGTCTTCTACACGCCCGCCATGCTGCTGCACCGCGGAGCGTGGCGCCGCTGGTCCTTCGTCACCGAGGGGTTCGTCCAGGGGCGGACCTGGCTCCAGGCGACCCCCACGGGACCGCACCTGATCGGCAACGGCGTGTGGGAGGCGTCGGATCTGTACGCCGGGCAGGTGTACGCCGTCGACATGGACCCCCGCTGGATCAAGCGACTCATCCGGGCCGGCCGGCTGGCGGATGCGGCCGAGTACACCACCCATCTGCTGGAGCAGGTCGCCGACGTGCTCACCCACGGCCGGATCGACTACCTCAACACCACCCCCGCCCTCTTCCAGGCGCTGGTGCGCCGCCGTCCCGAACTGGTCGCACCGCTGCGGGGGGTGCGGCTGAGCGGCACGCAGCTGAGCCCGGACATGTACCGGACCTTCGAGGCCGCGATGGACGACGGCATCTGCGGTCGCAGCTACGGCAACACCTTCGGCAACGCGGCGGGCCTGCCCGTCGAGCAGAACGCCGAACTCATACCCTATGTTCCGAATTACCCGCAGGTGACAATGAATGTCGTACGCAAAGAGGACTGGTCAACAGCGGTGGAATACGGCACCGTAGGACAGGTTCGACTGACCGTGCTGCACGAAGACCTGTTCCTTCCCAACATCCTCGAACGCGACCAGGCACTGCGTTACGACACCGGCTCGAGATGGCCGTCCGACGGAGTCGCGAATGTGACTCCACTACAGACCACTTCGTCGGCTCCCGAGGGGCTCTACTAGGACTCTGCAACGAAACCTCAAGCCTCCGGAAATCTACTCGCCAGTTTATGAATAGAATTCCGACGTGCCGCAAAGAGTACACGCATGATACTGATCGACCGCAAAGACGAACTGTTCATGTTACACGAATTCCTCGCGGCGAGCCGTCGCGGCAATGGACACGTCGTCCTCGTCAGCGGCTCCGTAGGCATCGGCAAGTCCGAGTTGCTCTATGCCTTTGCCGAGGAGGCGTCCGCGACGGGTTCCGAGGTCTTGCGAGCCGTCGGCCGGCAGGAGGAGCGCGACGTCCCGTTCGGTATCGTCCATCAACTCGTCCGGGACATTCCGCTGCCCGCCCCGCTGCGTGCGCAGATGACCGTCCTGGAGAACAGCTTCGCCACCGATCCGTCCGCCCGTCATGAGTCGGCCGCCCTGCAGGCCCATGTGGCCCGCGGTCTGTGCCGTGCGTTGCTGCACGCGGCCGGGGCGGGCGGACTGCTGCTCTGTGTCGACGACGTTCAGCACACCGACTCCGCTTCCCTGAGCTGTCTGCTCCAACTGCTCCCGCACACCAGATCCGCCCCTGTGATGCTGGTGTTCAGCCGCCCGGACAGTGCCCGCCACTGTCCCCCGCTGTTGAGCACCGAACTGCTCCGCCATCCCTTGTACCGGCGTGTCCGGTTGGCTCCCCTGTCCCCGGCGGGCACGACCGAGCTCACCACGAACGCCCTGGGCACGGAGGAGGCACAGGCCCTCGGCCCCGTCTACCACTCCCTCAGCGGCGGCAATCCCTTGCTCGTCCACGCCCTGCTGAGGGACCACCGCGACCGGCTGGTGGACGGTGCCGGGGACGGCGAAACCGGGTCCGAAGTCCCGCCCGCGGGAGAGGAGTTCGCGCAGGCGGTGCTCGCCTGTCTGCACGGCCGGGATCCGGACGTTCTCGGCGTGGCCCGCACGATGGCGTTGCTGGACTCCTGCTCCTCCCCCGACCGCATAGGCCGCCTGCTCCAACTCGGTCCGTCCTCGGTGGCGAACGCGCTGCGGCACATGGAGGCCGCCGGGCTCGTCGACGACAACCGTTTCCGTCATCCGGAGGCACGGTCGGCCGTCCTGGACGACATCCCCCGGGGCGTTATCTCCCAACAGCAGCTCGACGTCGCGGAGTTACTCCACCATGAAGGGCTTCCGACACCCACGGTCGCCCGGCATCTTGTCGCCGCGCGACACGTGCCACCCTGCTGGGCGGTCCCCGTGCTGATGGACGCCTCCGAGCAGGCGCGCCGGAGCGGCGACATCGGCTTCGCCCTGGAGTGCCTGGAACTGGCGCTGTCCGGCTCCGACGACGCACGTGAGCAGGCGCTCACGACGATGATGCTCGCGCGGCTGGAGTGGCAGCTCAACCCCTCCATGGTGATGCCCCGTCTGGGGCCGCTGTCCGAAGCGCTCCTGACGGGCGTCCTGCCCGCCCAGCTGGCCGTGCCGCTCTCCCGTGCCCTGCTGTGGCACGGGCGTTTCGACGAGGCCGCCGAGGTGATCCGTGCGCTGGGCCCGAAGGTCCCGGGCCCCCACGGCCTGTTCACGGAGAACAGGGAGTGGCTGCGGAACCGCTACCCCACGATGGTGCCTCTCCTCCCCGCCGCCGAGGACGGGTCTGGCATCCGCGACAGCAGGGAACCCGCGGCCGCCAGACCCGTCCTGCTCGCCGAGACCGTCCTCGGCTCGACCCTGCGCAACGGCGGCGACGAGTCCAGCGCCTGGAGCGCCGAACAGGTGCTGCGCTCCTGCCCCCTGGACGACAGCACTCTGTACGCGCTGGAGTCCGCGCTGCTCTCGCTCGTCTACGCGGACCGGCTCGGCCAGGCCTCCGTCTGGTCGGCCAAGCTCCTGCAGGAGGCCACCGCCCGGCAGACGCCCACCTGGCAGGCGAAGCTCACCGCGATCCGCGCCGAACTGGCCCTGCGACAGGGCGATCTGAACGAGGCCTGCACCCTCGCCCGCTCCGCCATGACCCACCTCTCGCCCCGCAGTTGGGGAGTCGCCGTCGGTGCGCCGCTGAGCACGCTCGTCCTGGCCGCGACCGCCATGGGGGCGGACGACGTAGCCGAGGAGTACCTGCGGCACTCGGTACCGGAGGCGATCTCCGAGTCACGGTACGGCCTGCAGTACCTCTACGCCCGGGGCCATCACCATCTGGCCGCGGGCCGGGTGCACGCGGCCCTGGACGACTTTCTGCGCTGCGGCGACCAGGCCCGCGCCTGGGACATGGATCTGCCGTCCTTCCTGCCCTGGCGCAGCGGCGCCGCGGCCGCGCATCTGCGCCTCGGGCAGCGGGACCAGGTCCGCCGACTCGCGGACGCTGAGCTGGCCCGCCCCGGCAGCGCCAAATCCCGCAGCCGCGGCGTCGCCATGTGCCTGCTCGCCGAGATAGCCGAACCGCGGCGCCGGGCAAGCCTGCTGCTGGAGGCGGTCAGTGTCCTGCGGCTCACCGGGGACAGGCTCGAACTGGCCCGGGCACTGGCCGCGTTGAGTGCCGCGCAGCGCGCGATCGGTGAGGCGGAACAGGCGCGGCGAGCGCTGTACCAGGCGCTGCACCTGGCCGATGTGTGCGGCGTCGAACATCTGCAGCCCTCGCTGCCGCCGCGTGGCAGGGAGGAGACACCAGCCGACCCGGGCACCGTTCCACGCGATCCCCTCAGCGCGGCGGAGCGACGGGTCGCGTCCCTGGCCGCCCTGGGCAACTCCAACCGTGAGATCGCCGACCAGCTGTGCGTCACCATCAGCACGGTGGAACAGCATCTGACCCGCGTCTACCGCAAGCTCAACGTCACCAGGCGCGCGGACCTCCCCAGAGAGTTCAAAGCCCTGGCAGTCGGAACCCCCTGAACGACCGCGCCACCCTTCCCATGACGGGTGCCGCCGAGTCGCGCGGCGCCCCGGCGCCGGTCGCGCCGGCCCACCATGGCGCCAGGCACCGAGAGGGCGGGTGGTGGGCACGGCTGGGGTTGCCGTCGATCACGCCACGCGCCGACGAAGCGGCACCGCCGCTGTCCCGCCACGGGGCACATCGCCCCGCGCCGCCCCTCCGGCGCCGCCGGCCACTCCAGCCTGCCCGCGGTGTCCGCCTCCCGAAGCGGCGTGTTCATCTCCTTGCGGATCTGCCCCGCCTCCTCGATGTCCCGCCGCTCCCACGACTTGGCGAACTCCGGGCTCGCCGCCTTCACCCTGTACTTCGAGGAGACGCTGGGCCTGAACGCCGATGCCCGGTCGCTGTGGCTCGCCACGGTTGCCTTCTCCCCGGCGTGCGTGTGCCACCTCGGTGTGATCGTCTCTTACGGCCCGACGGTCACGTCCGGTGTACCGGACGAGGAGCAGGGCCTGACGGCCGGCCTGGTCACCTCCACCCAGCAGGTCGGCCTCACCATCAGCATCCCTCTGCTGGGCGTCCTCGCCACCACCTCCTCGGACCTGCTGACGGGCCTTCACACGGTCCTTGCCGTGGAAACGACGTCGTGGTCACGGCCGCCGTCCCGTCGCCCTCGGACTGGGCAGCCGTAGGACCGACGCGGACGCGGCGGTCTCGGCAACGGCCGGGGCGGAGGTGCTCGACGGTCGCAGACCCGCTCGCCGTAGCCCTCCCTGCGGAACGCGTCCGTCTACATCTTCTGTTGAGATGGGGGCGCATCCCTCCATGAAGAGTCGACACAAGCCTGCGCCCTCATTCTTCCGTGCAGATCCGAATCGGTCCGGTCGACCGATGACCTTGCTCCGAGCGCCCTGCCACGATGGAGCGGCTGTGAATGACTCGCTGACTGCGGGTCAGTAGTCGCGAGAGGGATGCATGGTCGGCCATCGCCGATGAAATCACGTACCAGCACGCGAGGGGACGTTGTGGCTATCCATCTTCTCGGTCCGATATCTGTGTGCACGGACGGCCGTCCGCACGGTGTGGGATCCAGCAAAGTCCGGACCATGCTCGCCGTCCTCGCCCTGGAAGCAGGCCAGGCGGTTTCCCATACGGATCTGGCGGACGAACTCTGGTCGGGCGACACCGTCCGCAATCCCCGCAACGCCATGCAGGCACATGCCACCCGGGTGCGCAGGGTGCTGAAGGGCGGGGGCGGGCGGTGCGGCTCGGGGAACTCCGTGCTGCGCTCCGTACCCAACGGCTACGTCCTGGACGTCCCGCGCGAGCACATCGACGGGCATCGGTTTCTCGACCTGGCGTCCCAGGCCGCGACAACGCTGGCCGACGCCCCCGAACGGGCACTTCGTCTGCTGGACTCCGCGCTGCTCCTGTGGCGTGGTCCGGCCCTGCTGGACGCGGGCGACGGGCTGCGCTGCCGCAGCGCGGCCCGGCTGTTCGAGGAAAGACGTCTCTCCGCCCTGGCGGATCAGGTGCGGGCCCGCATCATGCTCGGGGATCACGCTCGGGCGATCGCCGAACTGCACCGGCTGGTGGCCCAGTTCCCGCTGCGGGAACACTTCTGCGATCTGCTCATGCTGGCGTTGTACCAGGTCGGGCGCCAGAGCGACGCCCTGGAGCAGTTCCGGCTGGCCCGGCAGCGTCTCGACGAGGAACTGGGCATCAGGCCCGGGGAACTTCTCCAGCGCCGGCACGCGGAGATCCTGGCGCAGGATCCCGCGTTGGCGCACGCCGGCCTCGTGTGAGCGACCGGCGCGCCGCGCCGTCCCCGCGGTCGGCGGCGCATCGACGGCGCCTGGGCGCCGCGTCCTGCGGAACAGAGAGTGGGAGCTTCGTCATGGCCTCTGGGTCGCGTGTGCGTTCCGAAGGACACAGTGCCTCGGTGGTTCCCGAGGCGATCGCGGTGGTCGGCATCGGGGCGCTGTACCCGGCTGCCAGGGGGGCCGAGCAGTACTGGCGGTTGCTGACCGCCCCGGCGACCGACGGCACTCCCGCTCCCGCCGCGGGCGGACTCGGCGACATCGAGGTCGATGTGGCCGGATTCGGGATTCCACCCGCTCAGACGGGGACGATGTCCCGGATGCAGCTCCTGGCCCTGGAGGCGGCCCGTCAGTGTCTTCAGGACGCGGGCTACGATCGGCGGCCGCTGCCGTCGGTTCGCGTCGATGTGACGGTGGGCACCTGCTTCGGCCTGGACCGCCAGTACGCCAACGCCTTGCGGATCGAGGGCGCTCGTTACGCCGTCGAACTGGGACGGACGCTCGCGGAGCACGGCGGTCACGCGTCGGACGCGAACGCGGACACCACCGAGGAGTTCCGCGCCGCGCTGATACGGCGACTTGGCGCGTCGCCGCACGACAGGGTGAGCGAGCTCGTCAGCTCCATCCCGGCGCGGGTCGCCTCCGCCTTCAAGCTGCGTGGGAGGACGCTGGCGCTGGAGTCCGCCGATGTCACCTCGTATCTGGGCCTCGCGTACGCCATGGACAGCCTGCGTGCCGGTCTGTCGGACGCCGTCCTGCTCATCACCGGGCAGCGCCACGAGGGCCCCTTCGTCGCACGGGCTTTCGCCGCCAAGGGGCTGGGACAGAAGGGGTCCCCCGGTGCCACGGCACCGTACGACACGGGCCCGTTCAGCGAGGGAGTCGGGGCACTGCTGCTCAAACGCCTCTCGTCCGCCGAACAGGACGGCGACCGGGTGTACGCCACCGTGCGGTCGTGCGTCCTGCGCCACGAGGGGCGCCCCGGGGCCTTCCGCTACCCGGTCCGGGACGGGCTGTGGGAGGAGGCGGCCGCCGCGGGACGTACGACCTGTGCGGCGGCGGCCGAGGCGGTGCAGTACGTCGAATCCGCGGGGTCCGGATTCGCCGGCGAGTCGCACGCCGAGCAGCGGGCGCTCGCTGCCTCGTTCACCGGCGCGGCGCCAGGCTCCGTGGCGGTCGGTTCGGTCCGGGACCGGCTGGGGCACACCTTCGCGAACGCCGGACTCGCAGGCGTCGGCAAGATCGCGCTGGCGCTGCATCACCGCAGGCTGCCCGGCGGTGGGACGCGGGCCCCGATGCCGCACGGCGGTGCCTTGCGCGCGGTGGCCGGGACCGAGGACTGGCCCCCGCCGTCCAGTGGCGGGCCGCGCCGGGCGGCGCTCGTCGGTTCGTCGTTGACCGGGACCGTGGCCCATGTCGTCATGGAGGAGTACGGCACCCCGCACAGCGGTGGCGGTGCGCCGGCCCAGGGTCACCGGGCGATCACCGGGGCAGGCACGGTGAGCAGGGAGGGGCCGGTACCGATCGCCGTGGTGGGTTTCGCCGGACGCTTCGCCGGCTGCCCGGATGCCGAAGCGTTCTGGGCACGCACGCTGGCCGGTCGGAGCATGGTCGGTCCGGTGCCGGACGACGTCTTCGACCGGAGCATCTACTACGCGCCGGGTTCCCTCAGCCTCGACCGTTCCTACACCGACCAGGGTGCGTCCGTGCCGGTGCCGGACGGGCCGCCGCCCGGTCTGCGTCTCCCGCCGAGCCGCTACGCCGCGCTGGACGCGGCCCAGCGGGTGGCGCTCGACGTCGCCGCCGAGCTCTTCGCCCGGCGCGGGTACCCGCCCGGTGGCCTGCCCGGCTCCGGTCTGGTGGCGGTCGGCAGCAACCTGGGGCTGCACAACGAGCGCCGCCTCAACTCCCTGCTCTGCGTCGATGTGCTGGAGCAAGTGGCCGACGGCCTGGACGCCCTCGGCGCGCTGCCCGCTCGGACCAGACGGGAAGTCCTGCGGCTCGTGCGGGACCGGACCGTCGCCGACACGGACTTCACGCACGCGCTCGACGGCTGCCTGGCCAGCGGTGTCGCGGCACTGATCGCCAACGAGTTCGCCCTGGACGCCGTGCCCGTGGCGGTGGAGGCGGCGTGCGCCTCGTCACTCGCCGCGCTGGACCTGGCCGTCGGCAGACTGCGCTCGGGGGCGGTCGACTACGCGTTGGCCGGTGGTGTGGAACTGCCCTGCAACGCCCGCGACATGGTGCTGTGCTCCTCGCTGGGCCTGCTGTCGCACGGGCGGATCACCCCTTTCGACGAGGCCGCCGACGGTTTCTCGCCCGGGGACGGCTGCGCGTTGTTCCTGCTCAAGCGGTACGACGACGCGCTCCGGGACGGCGACCCGATCCACGGCCTGCTGCGCAGCATCGGCGCCTCCAACGACGCGAGGTCGCTGATCGCTCCGGACATCACGGGCCAGGCCTCGGCCATGCTCCAGGCTTTCGACCAGGTCGAGTTCGCACCCGCCGACGTCGGCTATCTGGAGGCGCACGGCACCGGCACGCGTGTCGGCGACCGAGTGGAGATCGCGGCGGTGGCCCAGGTCTACGGTGCCGTACCGCGTCGGCGCCCCTTGGACATCGGCAGCGCCAAGTCGTTCTTCGGCCATACGTTCGCGGCGGCCGGCGGGACCGGCCTGCTGCGCGCGCTGCACGCGGTGCGTACCGCGACCGTCCCACCCAACACCGGTCTGCGCACCCTCAGTCCCGAACTGGCCCTCGATCGCATTCCCGGGCGTATCCGCATCGACGCCGCGCCCTGGGAGGCACCGGACGGACGTCCGCGGCGGGCTGCCGTGAGCTCCTTCGGCACCGGCGGGATCAACTACCACCTTCTCCTCGAGGAATACCAGGGCAGGCCACGATGAACGTGTACTTCGACCCCGAACTCGACCCGCAGACAAGGGAAATGCGCGACATGGTGGTGCAGTTCGCCCGCCGTGAACTCGCGGGGCCGGCCACCGCCGACCCGGACGAATTCCGCCGCCGCTGGCAGCTGGCCGGCAAGCAGGGCCTGGCCGGGAGCTGTGCCCCGGTCGACTACGGCGGCAGCGGTCTGGACGCCGTCGCGGCGGCGGCGATGATGGAGGCGCTCGGCGAGGGAAGCAGCGACACCGGTTTCGCCTTCTCCATGGCAGCACACCTGTTCGCCGCCGTCATGCCCGTCGTGGAGTTCGGCAGCGAGCAGCAGAAGAACCGCTGGCTGCCGGCCCTGTGTTCCGGGGAATCGATCGCGGCCCATGCCGTCACGGAGCCGGCTGCCGGTTCCGACGCGTTGAGCCTGGAGACCTCCGCCCTGCGCGACGGAGACCGGTACCTGCTCAACGGGAGCAAGTGCTTCATCACCAACGCCCCGGTGGCGGACCTCTTCGTGGTGCAGGCAGCCACCCGGGCCGGGGGCGGCTTCTTCGGCCTGACCACCTTCCTGGTGCCCGCGGACACTCCGGGCCTGACCGTCGGGCCGGCCTACGACAAGGTGGGGCTGCGAGGATCGCCGATGGCGGACGTGCGCTTCACGGACTGCGTGGTGCCCGCGGCCCAGGTGCTGGGCTCGGAGGGCTCGGGCGCGGTCGTCTTCGCCACGTCGATGAAATGGGAGCGGACCTGTCTGTTCGGCATCTATCTGGGCGTGATGCGGCGGGTCCTGGACTCCACGATCGATCACGTGCGGCAGCGGGAGCAGTTCGGCACGGTCGTCGGCGGGTTCCAGGCCGTGAGTCACCGGATCGTCGACATGCTGGCGCGATACGAGTCCGCCCGGCTGATGCTGTACCGGTCGGCGCGCGGTATCGACGCGGGAAGCGAGAGCACTGTCGGCCCTGCCCTCGCCAAACTCGCGGTCAGCGAGGCCGCGGTGCAACTGGGCCTCGACGCGATCCAGTTGCGCGGCGCGCTGGGCCTTCTGGACGGCGAGGCGGAGACCCTGCTGCGTGATGCCCTGCCGGCCAGGATCTTCTCCGGGACGAACGAGATCCAGAAGAACAACATCGCCCGCGAACTGCGCCTGGGCAGTCGCCGCCGAGAAAACAGGCGCTGAGCAGAGAGGCAAGGCCATCATGCATGTCATCGTTCACCGCATCCGGCTCCACGAGGGCGTGGACCCCGCCCGGTTCGAGACCTGGGTACGCGAAAGCGACTACCGCGCTGCCGCCGACCTGAAAAGCTTGTATTCCTTTGCGGTGCACCGCGTCTCGACACATGCGAATACGAATGCGAATGTGCCTCACGAATACTTCGAGGTCATTTCGGTGACCAGCCCGGAGGACTTCGAGCGGGATATGGCGACCGACACGTTTCGGCGCCTGGTCGCCGCTTTCGACACCATGGCCTCGGTCGTGGACGAGATATCCGGGGAGCGGCTCGAACCGGGGTACTTGGCGGACTGAGGCGTGCTCATCACGAAAGGGTGCCGGGATCGAACGTCCCGGCACCCTTACTTCCCGGACCGTCGATTTCGTCAGGACATGCTGACCTGTTGCGCGATCCTGCTGATGAGACCCGACTCGTAGGCGATGGCGACCGCCTGGGTGCGCGTCCGCGCGTGCAGCTTCTGCAGGACGTGATGCACGTGTGAGCGCACGGTCGCGTTCGAGACGGTCAGCCGCTCGGCGATCTCGGCGTTGGACTTGCCCCGGGACAGCAGCAGCATCACTTCACGCTCGCGCCGGGTGAGCATGGGACCCGCCCCGGCCGGCACCAGGGTGAGGTGCACGTCGGCGAGCGCCAGCGACCTGCCGACCTCGTCCGGCAGGACGAGGACGTTGACCGTGGTGACCGTCCTGATCACGTGGACGAGGTCCTCCACCGAGGACTCCACGGAGAGCACGGCACGCACACTGACCCGGAGGGCCTCCAGCGCGCGATGGGTGTTCTGCGGGGGGCAGAGCAGGATCACCTTGCTGAGTTCGGCCAGTTCGGCAAGTTCCTGACGGTCGTCGATGGTGAGCAGGGGCGAGATGACGATGACGGCTTCGGGGGACGCCTCCGCGGCCACTGCGAGGGCACGGCGCACCGATGTCTCCACGGTGACATCGAGGTGATAACGCCCCAGCAGTGCCTGAATTCCCGCTCCGACGATGGCGTTGTCGCAGCACACCAGCAATCTGATACTCATGATGCAACACAAAGGAGACGACGAACGGAACGACGGAGCAAGAACTGAAGAAGGATATTCCAAGGAACGGCCGTCGACACTCGATCCCCTTAAGTATCACAACCTTTAATATTGCACTTTCAAGGGAACGGTAGCACGACCGCACGCCGATGAGAAGGCGCCTGCATATCGCCGAGATAGCATCGAATGCGCCCAAGTTCCCACCGTGTGGCGCGCACAAACACCGGACAGTTCAAATTGAACGGAATCCAGCGGAACCCGGGCGCCGGAAGGAGGTGGGCGCCGGGGTGGACGGGACGCCGAGACGGCTGACGAAGAAGGGGCGTCCGGTCAGGCCCAGCAGACCCTTCAGATCGCGGCGCAGGTCGTCGTGCTGCACGACGATGCTGAGTGGATTGAGTGCCAGCCCTGCCTCCGTGGCGGCCAGCCAGTAGTCCAGCAGCAGTTCGCCGCCCCGCAGTTGTCCGGCCACACCCGGCGACTGTCCGGTGAATCCGAGCACGACCACGGCGGGCGTCCTAAGCCGCACGTGCCCGGCCAGCTCCGCGGCGAGTCGGTGGTGGAAGCCGGCCAGACACAGGAGCCGCATCACCGGCGGGGCCAACGTGAGGCGCTTGCCCAGGTACTGGAGCGGCGTGAGCGGTCCGAACAGCTGAGCCGCCGTGAAGCCGTCTCCGTGCCGACGCGCCTCGGCGGTGTTCCACCGCACGTACGCGTGGGTCTCCCGCCACGCCGCCGGGTGGCTGAAGTCGCGCCCGGCGTGCAACGCCAGGAAGTCCGCGAAGAGGGACCTTTCCGGATTCGACGTCAGGTGCCGGACCGTCACACCGCCCTTCTCCGCCCCCTGCGGGTCGTCGGCCCGGACCGGGACGGCGACCGTGCGGGCCAGCTCCCCGAGTGTCCCGTCGTCGAGTGCGGTGTTCCGGTACGGCCCACGGTGGGTGCGCCGACCGCGGGCCAGCGCCCACAGTTTGTCGGTCCCCTCCCCCGAGGACCGGTCGCGCCGCAGCGCCGCCACGCACAGCGGGGACCAGTCCGACGGCCACCGCGCGGCGAACCGGACAGGGTCGGGCAGCGCCTCGACGGCGCGCACCCGCAGCGCCGCCCACCCCTCGGCGGCCAGCGCCCGCCGCAGCAGCCGCCAGTACGCTCCGCAACTGACGTGCATCTCCAGGGCGTGCGCGGCCAGAGCGCGCAGTTCAAGGCCGCGGTCCAGGGCGAGAATCACGTACTCGACGCCCGCTTCGTCGCCCATGCCCAGGAAACGGGCGGCGGCCTGCCGGGCCCCCGGCGAGTCCGCCCGGGCGAGCCTCCAGGGTTGGCAGTTGTGGGACGAGGGACTGAGCGAGGCCAGCGCGGTGGCGTCGGCCAACGCCTCTTCGAACCGCCGGGCAGGAGCGACGGACGGACGGGTCACGGCAGTGGTCCTCACCTTCTGTCGAGTGTCGACTACGTGCTCGCGGGGTCGCTCCACACCAGGGCCAGGTGGTAGCCGTCCAGCTCGCAGGCCCGGGTTCGCAACTCGCCGCCGGCGGCGGGTGCGTGTCGCAGCAGCTCGGGGCCCGGCCGCCACGCGAAGCGCCCGTCCTCGTGCCACCCGGTGAGGCGCACCTCACGCGTGTCGACGCGCAGACCGAACCCGTAGTACTTCAGGACGGCCTCCTTGCACGCCCAGCGCAGAAGCAGTGGCATGACGCGCAGGCGCTGCCCGGCGGGGTCCGCACCGGCGCTCCCGCCGTCCTCCGCGAGGATGCGGGCCAGCGGGGGCGAGACGGTGCGCGGACGTTCCAGGTCCACTCCGACCGCGCCCGTCCCGCACACCGCGACGGCGTAGTCGCCGGAGTGCGTCAGGCCCACCTCCACCGGCAGGTCGGTCACGGGCTTCCCGGCGCGCAGCCCCTGTGCCACCTGTTCGATGCGGATGTCACGGCAGGCGGTCGGCGTCCTCCCGGAGTGCTCCTGATGGGCGCGCACGGCGTACTTGAGCGCCATCCGGCCCGCCAGCCACTCTTCGCGCCGACGCCGCAGAGCGAGCGTGCCCACGTAGGACGCCTCTTCCGGTCCCAGGTGCCACGACGCCAGCCGGGCGCGGACGTCGTCCCCGGCAGCGCGCAGCCAGGCGAGCGACACCACGCTCAGGGCCAGTCCCGGCGTGGGCCGGAACACCCGCAGCGGCACCTCCGGATCGAGGACGAGAGGGCCGGTGTCCGTCCGGGGCCGGAGCTCGCCCGGTGCCGACGCGGCATCAACGGTCGACATCGGGCGGCAGCAGGAACGGGTACGTGCGCCGTCGGATCCTGCGGTGCCAGAAGCGGTCCGCCCGGCGCAGGCGCTGGATCAGTTCCCACATGCGGGCGTCCTCGCGGTAGTACCCGGCCACCTCGTCGGCGGTGACCGGGGCGTCGAAACGGCCCTCGCTCTGCGCCAGGAAACCCGGAATCAGCCCCGACAGCCGTTCCTTGTGCAGATTGCCGAGGAAGTCGAGGACGGCGCCGCGCGGCTCGTAGTACTTGTCGAAGATCGCCCGGGTCTGGGACACCCGCACGGCGTCGCGCAGAATCCAGGGGAGCGAGGTGAAGAACAGCCGCACATCGAGCCGTTCGCGCCGCCGTGCGTCGCGCAGCAGGGGGGTGGTGACATCGAGGTAGACCAGTTCCCCGTCGAGATCCATCCAGTTGGACGCCTGAGCGTCCAGCCCGATGCCGGGGGTCACCGTTTTCTCGACCAGAGCGAGGAAGCGCGCGTAGAAGTCGCCGGCCCATGCGTCGCCCTCGGTGTGCAGCAGCCGGGAACACAACCGGTCGCCGGGCAGAGCCTGCTGCACGCAGTACCCGACGACCTTGCCCGAGGGCGTCCGGGTGTGCCACAGCCGGGTTTCGGCGACGCGCACACCGGCCTTCTCCAGCTGCTCGATGTACTCACCGACCAGCGACTCGTGGCGCCTGAAGCTCTCGTAGGAGGGGAAGACCGGCAGCCGCTTGCACGCGAACGAGCCGTGCGGGGTGTCCAGGCGCAGGACGAGGGTGACCTCGCCGAATCCGAGGACGGCCAGCGCCGAGGGATCGGCGGTGTCGAGGGCGCGTTGTACGCGCCTCTCAAGCGCGGCGATGTCCCGCTCGGGGAGAACGAAGGACATGGGACGCCGTCACCTCCCCCGCCCTGACGCGGCGGTGGCCGAAACAGCGCTTACGCGGCGGTGAAGACGAGCACGGCATTCTGCCCCCCGAATCCGAACGAATTGCTGACGGCCACGTCGACCTTCGTCCGGCGGGCCGTGCCGGAGACCACGTCCAGATCGAGGTCGGGGTCCAGCTGTTCCAGGTTCGCCGTAGGGGGAACGGTGGAGTGCTGGACGGCAAGCACGGTCAGTGCGGCCTCGATGGCGCCGGCGGCGCCGAGGGTGTGGCCCAGGACCCCCTTGGTGGAGGTCACGGCCACACCGTCGCCGAACACCGCACGCAGGGTTCGTGCCTCGATCGCGTCGTTGATCCTGGTCGCGGTGCCATGCGCGTTGACGTGCCGTACCTCGTCGGTCGCCACCCCGGCCTGTGCCAGGGCGTCCCGCAGCGCGCGCCGGACGCTGCGCCCCTCGGGCTCGGGAGTGGTGATGTGGTGGGCGTCGGCGGAGGCGCCGTACCCGGCCAGCCGGGCCCGCACCGGAGCACGACGCGCCCGGGCATCCGCTTCGCGCTCCAGCACGAGTACGCCGCTGCCCTCGCCGATGACGAAGCCGTCGCGGGCCGCGTCGAACGGACGGGAGGCGGCGGTGGGGTCGTCCACCCGACGGGAGAGCACACCCATCTGTGCGAACCCCGTCACCATGAGAGGGCTGACGTTCGCCTCGGTACCACCGGTGAGCACCACGTCGCAGACGCCTTCCCGCAGCAGCCCGGCGGCGGTGCCGATGGCCGTGGCCCCGGAGGCACAGGCGCTGGCGGTCACGAAGTTGGGGCCGGTGGTGCCCAGGTCCATCGCCAGATGACCCGCGACCATGTTCGGCACCAGCATCGGAAGCAACAGGGCGGAGACCGCCTGGGGCCCCTTCTCCAGGAGCCGGCGGTGCTGTGTCTCGAAGGTCGTGATGCCGCCGAGCCCGCAGCCGATCACCACACCGACCCGGGCGCCGTCCCAGGTGAGCGGGTCGAGGCCGCTGTCCGCGACGGCCTCACGGGCGGCGACGATCGCCAGCTGGATGAAACGGTCGTGGGTGAGCCGGCTGCGTGGTCCGACGTGCCGGGCCGGGTCGAGGTCCGGCACGGTGCAGGAGATGTCGATCGGCAGATCGGCGAGCACCGGGTTCCTGGTGGCCTTCGACCGGCCGTCGCACACGCCCTGCCACGTCACGTCCGTGCCGATACCGGCCGCGGTGACCAGACCGAGTCCGGTGACGGCGATGCTGTCACCGGACGTCACGGCGCGACCCCGATCCCGGATTCGACGATGCCGGCCAGGTGCCCGATGCTGTCGGCCCGGCCCACCGCGTCGTCCTGGATCTCCACGTCGAATTCGGACTGGATCACGAGCAGCAGTTCCACGACGAACAGCGAATCCATGTCGAGTTCCTCGAACGTGGCATCCGGCCTGATCTGCGCCCGCGCCACCGCGAAGTGATTGACGAGCAGGTCGACCAGCTTTTCGTAAACAGCGCCCATGAAGGTGTTCTGCCTTTCCGCTGGGTCAGTGGGATGCGAGATCTGGCGGAAACTATCCCCACACCCGCTGACCGTCCGCTGACCGATACCTGACCAGTGGTTCCCGTCAGGCGCCGGTCAGCGGACGGTCAGCGTTGGCCGGAAGACTCCAACCGGTCAGGGCCTTTTCGGCCGCATCGCTCTGCGAGGAGTCACACTTTGGCCGCCTGCCGCCGTGCTCGCACGCCCCGCCGAGCCGCCCCTACCGGAGACGACCGATGACCCCGGCAGCCGTTCTCGCCGGGCTGGGCAGCCAGTTGCCGCCCCGGCTGGTGACCAACGACGAACTTGCGGCCCGGCTCGACAGCTCCGACGAATGGATACGCACCCGGACCGGCATCCGGCAGCGCTACGTCGCCACCGAGGGGCTGCTGACCTCCGACCTGGCCGCCGGAGCCGGAGCGCTCGCCCTGAAGTCGGCCGGCCTCGCGCAGGTCGACGCCGTCCTGGTGGCCACCACCACACCTGAC
>NZ_JAAVVL010000003.1:0-13482 GCF_018728545.1 Streptomyces sp. ATCC 21386 | reverse complement strand
CCGGCCAGTCACCCCTCCGCCCGCCCTTGATCCCCATCGGGTGGGAGGTCGGGGCCGAATCCGCCGACGATTGCGCCGGCCAGAGATATTGTGCAACTTCTTGACGGTCGCAGCGGGTGCGCCTACCTTCGCGGTGTCATTCGTCCGGACGACGAAGACCGTGAAGGCTCTGTCAAGCCTCCGGCCAGGCTCGTACAGAGCGCTTGCACAGTCCGATCAGGGTGCGCGGCCCGCTGTCGACGGCCGCGTAGCTTCAGGACAAGGAGTCCGCTTCGTGAAGTCCCGCATCCGCAGACGTACGCTCATCGCCCTGGCGGCACTCCTGCTCGCCGCACCCATCGCCCCGGCCGCCCAGGCGACCGAGACCGCCGCCCATCTCGAAGGCACGCTCCCGTCCGGCGCGACCTACATGATGGACAGGCCGGACTCTTGGAACGGCACGTCCTGCTCTACAGCCACGGCTACAACCCGGCCGGGCTACCCAACCCCGCACGCAACGCCCCCGACGACGCCACCAAGTCCCTCCTGCTGAAGGAGGGTTACGCGCTCATCGGCTCCTCGTACGCGAGCAACGGGTGGGCGGTGACCGACGCGGTGCCGGACCAGCTCGCCACGTTGGACGCCTTCACCGCGCGATTCGGCCCCGCCCCGCGCACCATCGCCTGGGGGACCTCCTACGGCGGGCTGGTGACCTCGATGATCGCCGAACGCCACCCCGAACGCATCAGCGGATCACTGTCGATGTGCGGCTTGCTCCAGGGCGGCGTGGCCAACTGGAACAGCACCCTCGACCCGGTCTTCGCGTTGAAGACACTGCTCGCACCGGACTCGGGCATCCCCGTGACCGGCCTGGGCAGCCAGGCGGCCGCCGCCGTGGCGGCCAACACGCTGGCCTCAGCCGTCACCGAGGCGCAGCAGACGGCCTCCGGCCGGGCCCGTATCGCGCTGGCCGCGGCCCTGCAGGACATCCCCGGCTGGAACGACCCCTCCCAGACCCGGCCGGGACCGACCGACTGGGACACCCAGCAGGCCAACCAGTACCAGGCGCTCATGCTCCAGGTGAGATTCCCCGCCTTCTCCTGGCGGCAGGAGGCCGAGAGCCGGGTCGGGGGCAACATGTCCTGGAACACCGGCGTCGACTACGCCGCGATGGTCCACCGCTCGCCCCTCTACAAGGAGATCAGTGAGCTCTACACCAAGGCCGGTCTGTCCTTGGCCAAGGACCTCACCACACTGAACCGCGCCCCCCGCGTCGCCGCCGACGCCAAAGCCGTCGAACGGATGGGCCTCACCAGCTCCTTCACCGGCCGGCTGACCAAGCCACAACTGACTGTCCACACCACCGGCGACGGTCTCATCCCGGTGTCGGCGGAGAGTGCCTACCGCCGCGCGGTGACGGCCGCGGGTGCCGCCCCCTTGCTGCGTCAGGCGTTCGTCGAGAACGCGGGCCACTGCACGTTCAGCAGCGCCGAGCAGGCCGCCGCCCTGGACGCCCTGGAGACCCGCATCACCACCGGCCGCTGGCAGGGCACCGACCCCGCCCGCCTCAACGCACGCGCCACGCAGGCCGATCCCTCCGCGCCCGCACGCTACGTGACCTACCTGCCCGCACCGTATCCGCGCCCTTATGACCTCGCCCACCCCGCCGACCAGTACCGGTCCTGAGGCCACGCCCGCCGTCGTGCCGACGGCGGGCGACCGTACCCTTGCCGACGTGACACTCTCCGAGATGTTCTCCTCCGACACGCCTGACGGGTACCCCGGTGATGCCGCTCCGGACGCGCCCGGCGGTCCGCAACCGCGCCCGCAGTCGCTGTTGCTCGCCTTCTTCGGCGACCATGTCCTGGAAGAGGGCCCGTTGGGTGTGTACTCGGGCAGCATCATCGACGTCCTCGGACGTGTGGGAGTCGGTGAGTACGCCGTCCGCTCCACCCTCACGCGCATGGTGAACCGGGGCCTGTTGCAGCGTCGGCGGCAAGGGCGCCGTATGTACTTCGGTCTGACCCCGCACGCGACGCAGATCCTCCACAAGGGGCGGAAACGTGTCTGGCACACCAGCGCGGTCAACGACGACTGGGACGGAACCTGGACCCTGCTCGGTTTCTCGCTGCCCGAAGCCTGGCGGCACCGGCGGCACGACCTGCGTTCACGGCTCACCTGGTCCGGCTTCGGCCCCCTCTACAGCGGACTGTGGATCGCCCCGGGTGACGTCGACATCTCCGAGATCGTCGCCGAACTGGACATCGCCGCCCATGTCAAGATCTTCCACGCGCGCGCCGACGCCGCGACCGACATCGACGTGATGATCCGCGACACCTGGGACCTGGAGACAGTCGCCGCCCGCTACGCCGCCTTCGAGAAACGCTGGATCACCCATGTCGGCGATTGCTCCGTCGACCCACTGGCCACCCATCTGTGCCTGGTCGCCGAGTGGCTGGGGACCATCCGCACAGATCCCCGGCTGCCGACCCGGCATCTGCCACCCGACTGGCCCGCCCGCTCGGCGGAAGAGATCTTCCGGCGCATCGCGGAGCAGACGGGGGAGCCCGCCCGCAGGTTGGCCGCCGAACTGCTGGAAACGACGCCTCTGGAACCTTCCTGAGCTGTGCCCGGCTGCCTGTGGCCTGTCCGCGGTTCATGCCGCGGCGCGTCACTGCTCGGCAGGGTCTCCGACGATGGACGCGACGTACTCGAAGGCCATGGTCTCGAGGAGTTCCCGAAGTTCGTGGGCGAGTTCCTGGGCGGCCTCGCCGTGCCAGTCCGCCGGCAGGAGCGGCGCCGGCAGGCCCGGGTCCAGGTAGGGGAATCGCATCCACTGTTCCAGGGCCCGGGTGTAGAAGGCGAAGGCGTCGCCGGGTTCGGTGACGCCTTCGGACTCTTGGATGGAGGTCAGCACCGGGGACCATGAGTGCAGGTACTTGGCGTACGAGGCGGCGAGTTCCTCGAGGTTCCAGGCGCGGCGGACGAGCGCGGTGGTGTCGCCGAGCCCTTCGTGGTGGGCGGTGAAGGCGTCGACGTACTGTTCCAGGCCGAGCCGGCGTACCCATCTCAGCGCGGCGGGCAGGACTCGGGCGGGAGCGATCCACAGTCCGCTGTCGAGCTGGCCCATGCCGAGCCAGACGAGACGTTTGCGCAGGGTGTAGCGCTTGTCCCGCTCGGTTTCGGGGACCGAGAAGGAGACGATGACCCAGCCGTCCTCCAGCAGGGCCGGTTTCAGCGGGGCGTAGACGACCTCGTCGCCCTCCTCGAAGATGAGCTGCGCCTTGGCGGTCGCGGCATAGCCGCGGACGGTTCCGCGGCGCTGCGGGACCAGCAGATCCCGGCGCGTCATCCGGGTCACCGCCGAGCGAGTCGCCTGGGCCGGTACGCCCAGCCGCTCCAGGAGCGTGATCAGGTCGGCGACCGATGACCACCCCCGTATCAGCCGTGAGTAGTGCCCGTAGACGGCCAGGATCAGCAGCTGTGTGCTGTTCTTCGCCTCGTCCTGCGGCAGGTCCACGCGCAGTCCCATCACTCGCCTCTCGTCCTTCGGGCTTCGCGTCCCCATTCTGTCCCGGGATTCTGGCCCGGGATTTCGCCTTGATTTTATGTCGGATAGCTTTCGGTCGATATGGATCCGACATATTCTGCCTCCCGAGTCCAGTGCCCGCCGCACGATCGAGGAGGCATCCCGTATGAAGCGCGATCTCTATGACACCGACCATGAGGACTTCCGGGCCATGGCCCGGGCTTTCGTGGCCAAGGAGGTCACCCTCCATCTCGCCTCCTGGGAGGCCGCGGGGGAAGTCGACCGGTCGCTGTACCGGGCGGCGGGTGCCGCCGGACTGCTCGGGCTGGGTGTGGAGGAGGAGTACGGCGGCAGCGGCGTGGACGACTTCCGCTACAACGCGGTTCTCATCGAGGAGCTGTGCCGCGCGGGCGCCACCTCGGTCGTCATGAACATCAACGGCTTCACCGACCTGATCGCCCCCTACTTCCGGGAACTCGCCACCCCCGAACAGAAGGCGCGCTGGATGCCGGCGCTCGCCGACGGCAGCCTGGTCGCGGCCATCGCCATGACCGAGCCCGCCGCTGGCAGTGATCTGCGCGGGATACGCACGCGGGCCGAACGGCAGGCGGACGGTTACCTGCTGAACGGCGCCAAGACCTTCATCAGCAACGGCATCCTCGCCGACCTCGTGGTCGTGGCGGCCCGTACCACCGCCGACGACGGACAGGAGGGGCTCAGCCTCTTTGTCGTCGAGCGGGGGATGCCCGGCTTCGAGCGCGGCCGCAAGCTCCACAAGCTCGGCCTGTCCGCCCAGGACACCGCCGAACTGTCCTTCACCGACGTGCCCGTACCGGCCGCGAACCTGCTCGGTGAGGAAGGGCGGGGCCTGGAGTACCTGAAGCAAAACCTGCCGCAGGAGCGCATCAGCGTCGCCGTGACCGCGGCCGCCACCATGCGGCGGGTCCTGGACGAGACGATTCGCTACACCCGGGACCGGATCGTCTTCGGGCGCCCGCTGTCCGAGCTGCAGGCGACCCGGTTCACCCTGGCCGAGCTGGCGACCGAGACTGAGGTAGCTCAGACCTTCACGGACCGCTGCGTGGGCGAACTCGTCGTCGGCCGTCTGACGGACACCGAGGCGGCGATGGCCAAGTGGTGGGTGACCGAGCGCCAGCAGCAGCTCGTCTCCCGGTGCCTGCAACTGCACGGTGGATACGGCTACATGACGGAGTACCCGATCGCCAAGGACTTCGTCGACACTCGCGCAAGCACGTTGTTCGCTGGCACTACCGAGATCATGAAGGAGATCATCGGCAAGTCACTGGTGCGTTGACGCACACCATGCCGAGTTGCGAGGCACCTCCGAGTCTGGGTGGTACGGCACAGGGACCTGCGCTTCGCCGACGTTCCCAAGCGCGCGGAAGCCCTGCGGGTGGAAACCGGCGCCGGACCGGTCACCTGCACCGTCTACCGTCCGCCGGCCACGGCCGAGGCGCCCGCCCCCGTGTACGTCACCTTCCACGGGGGCGGTTTCGTGGTCGGTCGCCCGGAGCAGGACGACCACATCTGCCGCTACATAGCCGCCACGGCCGGCTGCGTCGTGATCAACGTGGATTACGCCGACGCACCGCAGAGGCAGTACCCCGTACCTGTCACCCAGGCATATGACGTCACCGCCTGGGGCGCCGACAACGGACCCGCGAACGACTGGGACGGTTCACGCCTTGCCGTGGGCGGACACAGCGCCGGCGCCAACCTGACCCCCGCGGTCTGCCGCCTGGCCCGGGACCGCGGCACGTTCACGCCCCGCCTCCAGATCATCGACTCCGCCCTGCTCGACCAGCTCGCCGACCCCGCCACCAAGCAGTCCCTCATAGCCAAGCCGCTGCTCAGCCCTCAGCTCATGCGGGTCTTCACCGACGCCTACGTGCCTGATCCGGCCGACCGTGCGCATCCCCTCGTCTCGCCCGCACTCGCCGACGACCTCGCCGGACTCCCTCCCGCCCTGGTCATCACCGCGGAGAACGACCGCCTGCGCGACGAGGGCGACGCTTACGCCAAGGCCCTGGCCGCCGCGGGCGTTCCGGTCACCCACCGCGTCTTCGAGGGCGTCGACCACTACTTCACCCACACTGGCCCGGTGCCGGCGGCGAAAGAGGCCATCGAGCTGATGGCCGCCACCCTGTGCACCGCACTCGGCGACCGACCCTGATGCTCTGATCCTGGGTCCACCGCGCGAATTCTGATCACGGGTGTCAGGCGGTTCCGGGTGTTTCTTCGGGGTGCGGGCAGCGATGCTCGCCGAGTGGCCGTCCGGTGCGGGGTCTCCGAGGTCTTTCGGCCGACCAGGTGGGTCTCCCGGGGAGGAGCCCGTGACCTGGCTGCCGATCTGGACGCACGAGCAAGCGTTCAAGCTGACAAGAACGTGGGCTGCTTCATGTCACTGCACGTCACTTGCAGAAGGTCCACCGGCATGCTCCGAGAACGCGCCCTGACCTGCAGCGATCGGCTGAGCGTTTCCGAATCGACGGGTGTGCGTTCCGGGGCGATTTCCTGGCCGCCCGCTGACCTGCGGCGACGGAGTTTTCTACAAGCCCCCCTCTTGTCCACGCTGGAAGGCACGGCCGAAGTGTTGGCCGGAGCTGCCGACGGACAGGAGGTCCGGGCGTTTGGCCACGCGACCGTCTCCGGAGGAACGCCCACGCGCGCGCCTGCCGATCCACGGACCGAGGAATCCGGCGACCCAGCGCACCTCGGCTGACGCGGCACGCAAGAATCGTGCCCGACCGACAGGCAGGACGGGCAACGGGTGCGTCCAGGAGTCGTCAGTGTCTGGCAGGTTGAGCGAGTGAGCGAGCGCCGCCGCGATTTGCTGGTGGCCGAGTGGGCTCGAGTGGAGGCGGTCCTGACTCCACAGGCGTGGATCCGTGGCCACCGGATACAGGGTGACGTCGGCGACGACGACACCATGCCGGTGCGCCGCCGCGCGAACGCGGTGGTTCAGCGCCTCAAGGCGCGGCCAGGGGGCGGACCATCCGGCAGTCTTCGGTAACGCCCCCGCCGATCGGGGGGAGCGCCCTGCCCACCGGTGGAACCTCGGTGCCCGGCCGGTCCGGTGCGACCGGACGGCGGTCTCTCTTCAGCCACTCGGCGGGGGTGGCCCCGATAGTTGCCGGATGGGAGCGGGGCTGGAGGCATGACACAGCGTGTGCGACACGGCGAGCGCGAGGGCTTCCGCGGAACATCGGCCGACGTACCAGGCCGTGACGCCGTCCCTGGCAGGGGCGAGTTTCTGGAATTCCTCGGTATGGCGCTGGCGGCGGGCGCCTTCGTCCTGTGCGTCGTCCGCCCGGAGGTGACCGAAGCGCTGGTGCGCCACCTCGCCATGCGCACCGCCGGACTCGGCCACTGACCCGGCACATGCTCACGCCCCGGCACACTGAAGAAGGGGATTCCGTGAACACCGCCTCCGCCCCGACGACGGATGAGACGTCCCCGTCCGCCCGAGAGATGCTCAAGGCACTGGGCTCGTACGTCCGGCCGCACCGGTGGGCCGTCGCCCTCGGTCTGCTGTGCGCCTTGGTTGGGGCCGCCGGGGGGCTGCTGCAGCCGCTGGCCACGAAGGCCCTGGTGGACCGGCTCGCCGCCGGAGAGACCATCGCCGGGATCCTGATCGCGCTCACCGTGCTGGTGCTGGTGGGTACGGCGGTCGAGGCGTTCGGCGCGTATGTGCTGGAGCGGACGGCGGAGTCGGTGGTCCTGGCCGTGCGGCGCACCCTGGTGGGGCGGCTGCTGCGGCTGAGGATCACGGAGTGGGAGCGGATCCCGCCGGGCGATCTGATGTCCCGGGTCACCTCGGACACCACGCTGTTGCGGGCGGTCAGCACCCAGGCGGTCGTCTCCGCCGCCACCGGCGCGGTGGCCTTCGTGGCGGCCATCGTGATGATGGCGTACCTGGACGTCGTACTGCTGGGTGTGACGATCCTGGTCGTCGTGCTGGTCGGCGGGGCCGTCGGGCTGGTGATGCCGAAGATCGCGCAGGCCACCGAACGGGCGCAGGAGGCGGTCGGGGAGGTCTCCGTCGCGCTGGAGCGGGCTCTCGGGGCGTTCCGTACGGTGAAGGCGTCCGGTGCCGAGGAGCGGGAGACCGCCCGGGTGGAGGCGGCGGCGCGGCGGGCGTGGCGGCACGGCGTGAAGAGCGCGAAGTGGGAGTCCGTGGCGGGGTCGGCCGACGAACTCGCCGTACAGCTGGCCTTCCTCGCGGTGCTCGCGGTCGGCGGGGCGCGGGTGGCGTCGGGGGAGATCCCCGTGTCCACCCTCATCGCCTTCCTGCTGTACCTCTTCTACCTGATCGAGCCGGTGTCCACGCTGATCGAAGCCGGGTCCTCCTATCAGGAGGGGGCGGCCGCGCTGTCCCGGATCGCGCAGGTGGAACGCCTGGCGACGGAGTCGGCCGACCGTCGGACGGGCGCCCTGCCCAGGCAGGGGGCACCGGTCCCGGGTCCGGCGTCGGTCCGCTTCGAGGATGTGTGCTTCCGCTACCGCCCGGGCCAACCGTACGTCCATCAGCAGGTGAGCTTCGAGGTACCGGGCACCGGGATGACGGCCTTCGTGGGCCCCTCCGGGGCGGGCAAGTCGACGGTGTTCGCGCTCATCGAGCGGTTCCACGAGGCCACCGGCGGCCGGGTCCTGGTCGACGGCAAGGACGTACGGGACTGGCCCCTGTCCGAGCTGCGGTCCGCCATCGGGTACGTGGAGCAGGACGCCCCGGTGCTGGCCGGCACGCTCCGCGAGAATCTCGTCTTCGCGGCGCCCGGCGCGACGGACGACGCCATCCGCGACGTCCTGGGCTGCTGCTGTGGAAGCGCTGCTAGCCCGCCGCTTCAGATCATGGTGAGCTGTTCGTGCTCGGGCAGGTCGAGGTGGACGATCCGGCCCTGGGGCAGTAAGGTGGCGAGTTCGCGCGCCTCGTGGGCGCTGCGGACCAAGACCAGCTTCTCCGTGAGTGTGGGGCAGTCGGCGATCAGGTCGGGGCAGGGCCGCACGATTCCGTACAGTGTCCGCCGCTTGTCGGTCACGTAGATGGGGACACCGCGGGCGTACTGGGTCCACATCATCGGCTTCTCCGGGACCTCCACTCGAGCACTCGACTCGCGCCAGGCGTACTCGGCGACGGCAGCGAACAGCTCGGTCTGCTGCTGCAGTGACAGCCGGCCCCACCATGCCCGCGCCGTCTCCAGGTCCTGGCGCTCCCGCTCCTCCCGCTCGGCCTGCTCCTGGGCAAGACGCGCCTCGCGTTCCACCCGCTCCCGCTCCCGGCGTGCGTCCTCCTCCGCCCACCGGCGCTGCGCCTCCTCCAAGCGCACCCGGGCCTCCTCGGCCTGCCGCGCACGTTCCCGCTCCTCCAGCTCCTTGCGGCGCCGCTCCGCAGCCTCTTCCTGCTCTTTCTGCCGAGCCTCCCGTTCCGCCCGCGCGGCTTCCTGCCGCTGCCGCATCGCCTCGTGCTTGTCCTGATCGGCGATCGACCTCCGCGACGTCCACCACTGATCCCGTCGGAACCGCCGCTGCTCACCGTCGACCACCCGGTACACCCGCCGGTACCGAGGCAGCACCTCGGCCGGAACGAGCTGCTCCTCCAGTGCCCAGCGCACGAACCGATCGAGCGGCTCCTGCTGGAACTCCCACCGCCCGCTCCGGTACACGAACCCGGCGAGCCCGTCGTCCACCACCCACGGTTGATCCCGCTCCTGCGGAGCCCTGACCCGGACGGCCGGCACGGCGCTGATCCACTGCGGCGGCCGCGCGCCCGGGTGCACCCAGCACACCCGGATCCCCTCCTCGGCGTACCGGCCAGTGCGGGTGGCGATGTCGTCCACAGTGATCGGCGACAGCTGCGCCTCCCAGGCCATGCGCCGGCTCCCATCAGCGGACGAGGCCATGACGTCCGCCCGCCACGACCCGTCCTCGGCCGGCACCTCCAGCGCCGCGAACCACGGTGTGGAACTTCACGTAATTCCCCAGGGTGAAGTTCATGGACGTCCCCATGGGGAAGGCGGAGTTGCTCCGCGGCGACCAGGCGGACGACGCACTTCCCGGGCCGCCTGGCAACCAGCCGATCCTTTAGGTCCGGGCCGGGCAGTCAAGGATGAGCGCAGCTCATCGCGGTAGCGACGCCGCAGGCGTCCTTGACGGCCCGGACCGGACCGGACACTTCACTGCCGGGCGGCCCGCCCCCTTCCCCCTCGCCCGAACCGCACGAACGAGCGGGGACGACGGAGCTGGTCTGGGGAATTGCATGACCGTCGACACCCGGCAGCCCGGATCGCGCCCGCCATCTCCAGCTTGAGCATGTGGTGCTCCCACGACTCGTTCAGCAGCTCGCACGACTTCGGCCGGTCGCGGTCGTGACAGAAGAAGCGGACCCCGTACCGGGGACGGATACCCCCAGTTCCACCTGCACAAGCTCGGGCGCGGTACCGCCCGCCGACCGCGCAACCTCATCTTCGCCACCCAGGGAAAACCCGACATCCGCTTTACCAGCGCCCTCGACAACGACATCGAGATCGCCGAACGAGCCGACGAGATCCTGGTCTACGACCACCCGGTAGGCAAGAACAGGCTCCTCTGGAGCGACCTGCTGTCCTGGTGGCAGGAGACCCGCAGCATCAAGGACACGGAGACGGCCAGCCACTGCCTATACGACCGCCTGCAGGCTTCGCTGCCACGTGAATCCGCTGGACAGAACCTGTTCTGGCTCTACCACAACCTCTACAAGAGCCAACTACACGACGTACCTGCTCTCCTGCCAGAGATATGGGTGCACTGGGACCCCAAGACCGTCCGCGAGCGCGGGGAACGCGCCATGCAAAACCTCCGCATGGACTTCCTCATGCTGCTGCCCGCGAACCGCCGCGTGGTGCTGGAAGTCGACGGCATGCAGCACTACACGCGCGACGGCGGAGCCATACCCGACAGCGCAAAGTACGCCGCGACCATGGCTGGCGACCGCGACCTGAAGTTCCGCGGATACGAGGTGTTCCGCTTCGGCCACGACGAACTGCGCGACCGCGAGCGTGCTCGGCCCGTACTCACCGAATTCTTCCGAACGCTCCTGGACCGGACACCCTGACAGACGTCCGTAGCTCATCCACTCGTGATGAGTCCCCCTGCCTCAGCACCGAGACAGGGGGGAAGCTGCCTATCAATGTCTGTCTCCGCTGGGAATTCACATGGAAGCAGCCGGTGCCCAATCAGCGGAGCGGGTGGCAAGGGCGCCGGCCAACCATAGACCCTCACGAAGAGGACTCACCATCAGGAGATTGGTTCCGACGTGGCTAGAGAGGATCAACCACCGTGACGCACTCGGAGCCACCACAGAACGAGGCTGACCGTGCCGGTGCCTGCGCCGTAGGAGATGCCCTTGACGAAATACGTCAGTGCCATTTTTCGGCGCCTATAGACCTGCGTTCGGATCCGTTCTGCTGTTGAATGCCAAATGCTGTTCACCTATACCTCCTGAGAGAGTGACAGGGACTTGTGCCCTGCTTTAAGGGAGCAGGACGGGTGAAGCTTATGGGCTATGAGAGAGCTCGACTTTCCTTCCCTGGAACGCGGTGAACCGGCTGGTTCGATCCATTGTCGAATGCAATCAGAACGGTTCGTTAGAGCTCCTGTGAACGCAATCCGGACGCTGTCCTCCCAGGTCACAGACCTCGGGAAGTGGCGCCGTCCGGACGTCGTCCGCCCTGATCCGGATGGCGTCCGCGCAGGTAGATCTTCTGCTGGGAGCAAATAGCCCGGACACGCGGACGTCGCATCCGGACACTGGACGCCGTGTCCGGACACGGCGTCCGGATACCAGAGGCACTGCCGTGATCGCGGACGTCTTTCGCTCCACTGTCCGGACGCTTTTCGTGCAGGCAGAACTGCTGGGTGAGGATTGGTTCACCCTGTCCGGACGCGGGGTGGACGGCGCGTCCGGACAGGTCCTGCTGACGTACCGTCGTCCGCGCTGCTTGCGGGAATGGCGTTCACATGGAGTGCGAAAGTGAATTCCCCATCTCCGCAAGACAGTAGCCGTGTGTCCTAAATCACACCCATGAGGAGTGAGGAGACGGGCCGGAAGAGGAATGTCATGGCGGAGCCGATAAGTTCCCCTTGTGTCTGTGTAGGTCATTGCGTCTCTACTCAAAGAAATCCATTCGAGCCCAGCTCCCGCCAGCATCTCCACAACTGCAGGAGCCACGTGGAGCGAGTAGTGCTATCCACGACCAAGTGCGTGAGCACACGACCAAGTGCGTGAGCAAGAGCTGCCCGCAGTGGCCGGCAAGGCCAGGGATCTGCGGTGGCCGGAGTTCGAACGGCCCGTACGGGCTCGATCTGTCGCGGCCGGTTTAGTGGGAAGTCGAAGCCCTGGAGCCGGGCGAGTTTCAGCGCTTGGTCCTCGCTGCCGTCGACGCGTATGTCGACCAGGCCATGCTCGCTGACCGCATCGCGCAGGAGGAGCGGTCAATGCGGGCTTTCCCGGCGGGTGGCCGCTCAACGGCTCGCCGGGCGACTCCCGAACTCATTGACCTTGATCAAGCGCAGCGGGATGCAGTGACCGCGGGCGTCGTCGACCCACTGGCTCCCAGTTCGGCTAGCCCGATGTCCTGATGCCGCCCCTGGTGCAACCCTGCTGGGCCCGCGAGGATCAAGAGATGCCCACGGACCTCGTCAGCGGACAGACCCGCGCCTGCATGCGCGAGATCAGCGCCTACCTCGGCCCCAACCGCCTCCGCCCCTGCTGGCAAAGGCGGCTGGCCGAGCGGGGCTGGGTGACCGCGTTGCCGTCGGGCCGGTTCACGCCGCGCGAGCCCACCGTGCCTGCCCGGGCAGGGGCCGGGATGCCGTCCGGGCGAGGCGGCGGCTCATGAGCATGGCCATCGAGAAGTAGACGAACGTCTCGCTGGAGGCGGGCAGCGTCTCGAAGTCCCGCACCAGACGCCGCGATCGCATCAGCCACCCCAGAGTCCGCTCCACGCACCACCGTCTGGGCAGCACCACAAAGCCGCTCATGTCGTCACTGCGCTTGACGATCTCCAGGGTGAGCTGGAGTTTCTCCCTGGCCCAGGTGACCAGGCGGCCGGAGTAGCCGCCGTCCGCCCAGATGAGGGTGATCTTGCGGAACTTCTCCCGGAGCCGGGGCAGCATCACGCGGGCGGCCTGGCGGTCGGTGACGTCGGCGGCGGTCACCAGGACCATCAGCAGCAGCCCGATGCTGTCCGTGATGACGTGCCGGCGCCTGCCGTTGATCTTCTTGCCGCCGTCATAGCCGCGTGAGGCAGCGGGCACCGACGCCGCACCCTTGACGGACTGCGAGTCGATGATCGCCGCGGTCGGTTCCACGTCCCGCCCTTCGGCCCGGCGGACCCGTCCGCGCAGGCGGTCGTGGAACTCGCGGGCCAGTCCCTTGTCGCGCCACCTGCGAAAGAACGCATACACCCGGTCCCACGCCGGAAAGTCGGCGGGCATCGCCCTCCACTTGACCGCGTTGTCCGTGACATAACGGACCGCGTCCAACATCTGCCGGTGGCAGTAGCCCTCCGGCTGTCCGCCCCGCCCTTCGAGCCAGGCTGGGACCGGCATCGCGTCGCGCACCACCTGCCACTCGGCGTCCGTCATATCGGAGGGGTACTGCCGCATCCGGTCGGGGCGGTCGGCCGCGTTCCCGAACCGGTGAGCGAGGCAATCGCACGCCGACACGCGCGAGTTGGACGGGAACAACGTCGTCACGCAAGACTGGGACAACAGGGCCTCCTGGTGCACGAGTTGGCTTCGCAACCCTCGTGCTGCACCGGAGGCCCTGCTTTCATGCGCCCGCGCGGCCAAGATCACCCGACCAGGGAACCCGTTCGATCAGAACCGTCCTCATGATCGATAGGAATACGGCTTCTCAGTGTTGTGTGGGTTGTTGTGGGGTGCTGTATGTGTCCTGTCTCCTATACACATCT
>NZ_JAAVVL010000002.1:0-3270 GCF_018728545.1 Streptomyces sp. ATCC 21386 | reverse complement strand
CCCGTCCGTCCCCGACTCCACGCTGTACGACGCCTATCCGGGCGAGGGCGCGAAGTACGCGGGCGGCAGGATGCGGCCCGCGTGTCGGGGACGGTGGCCACGGCTACGGCTGCGGCTGCGGCTGCGGCTGCGGGGATCGGTGGGGTCATGACAGGTCGTTCCATCTGCGTCGTCATGGGGACACCGCCGTGGTCGGCAGGCCGGCGGTCTCGTCGAAGCCGTGGATCAGGTTCATCGCCTGGACGGCCTGGCCCGCCGCACCCTTGATCAGGTTGTCCAGGGCGGCGACGGCGACGACCTGCCCGCCCTGCACGGCGATGGCGACCTCGGCGACGTTCGAGCCCACGACCGCCTTCAGCATCGGGAAGTCCTGCGGGGCCTTCGGCGCCGGGCGGACCCGGACGAACGGCTTGCCGACGTACGCCTTGGCGTAGGCCCGCTTGACGTCCAACGAGGTTACGCCGCCTTGGAGTTCGGCGTACGCGGTGACGAGGATGCCCCGCGCCACGTCCAGGCTGTGCGTGGAGAAGCGGAGGTCCACGCTCGCACCGGTGAAGTCGGCGATGGCCTGCCGGACCTCGGGCGCGTGCCGGTGCCCGTACAGCTTGTGCACCCGGAAGTTCCCGCTGCGCTCGGCGGGCGGCTCGCTGCCGTTCCGGCCGCCGCCGGTCGACCCGGTCTTGGCGTCGACGACGACCCGGTCGGTGGCCAGCGGCTCGGCGCCGGCGAACAGCGGGTACAGGGCGTAGATCGTGGTGACGGCCATGCAGCCGGGCAGGTTCACGAACCGCCCCTCGGGCACGTCGCCGCTCAACTCCGGTACGTAGTAGGCGAAGTCCTCCAGCGGCGGGTACTCGGCCGTCCTCGGGTAGTGTGCCCGCACCTCCTCCTCGGCCCGCAGCCGGAAGTCGCCGCCCAGGTTCAGCACCCGCTTGGCGTGGGCCGCGATCAGCGGCAGCCGCTCGGGCAGCGCCCCGGTGGGCAGACAGCCGAAGGCCACGTCGACGGGGTCGGTCTCCGCCAGTTCGGCCAGCGGCCGGAACTTCAGCCCGCCCGCCTTCGGGTGGTTGCGCAGCCACGGGTGCACGCTGCCGATGGAGGCACCGGCGGCCCGCTCGGCGGACAGGAAGGCGAGTTCGACGTGGGGGTGCTCGAGGAGCAGCCGGATGACCTCGCCCCCGGTGTAGCCGCTGGCCCCGACGACGGCGACCCGGATCCGCTCGGGATTCTGGATGTCAGCCAAGGCGGGCCGCCTTCTCGTACGGCCGGACGTAGTCGCGGTCCTGGACGAGCTTGCGGATGGCGTCGGGGCGGCGGGCGACCTTCCGGAAGGCGTCGGCGTACCGCAGGATCCGCTCGTACTCGACCGGGGAGCGCAGCTCGCGGCAGAGGACGAGGGTGGAGTCGAGCATGCCGAGGGTGACGGGGAAGTCCTCCGGCCGGTGGTCGCGCACGGCGCCCGGGTTGAGGCTGAAGGGGTAGCCGTTGCCGAACCCGTCCCGGTGCCGGAAGGGCAGGTGGCACGGGATCGGCGTGTTCTGCCACTCGCGGGCCGGCACGCCCTCCGCGACCAGCAGCTCGTGCACGGCCTCCTTGACGGCGTACACGGGCAGGTCGTCGAGGCCGACGGCCTCGGGGTGCAGCGTGATCCGGTACATGTTGTACGCGTGGACGTGCCCGTCCGGCACGTGCGGCGGCGTGAACAGCCCGGTCTCGCGCAGGGCGTCCCCGAGCAGCGCGGCGTTGCGGGCGCGGATCTCGTCGTAGTACGGCAGCCGCTTGAGCTGGCTGCTGCCGAAGGCGGCGGCGACCCAGGACATCCCGTAGTCGATGCCGTGCTCGGCGAGATAGGAGACGGCCCGCTCGTACGAGGCCTCCTCGGCGAAGAAGGCGATGCCGCCCTCGCCGCCCAGGGGGAAGTTCTTGTCGGCCATCAGGCTCTGCCCGGCCGCGTCCCCGAAGGAGCCGGCGACCCGGTCGCCGATCTTCGCGGAGTGGGCGTGGGAGGCGTCCTCGACGAGGGCGATGCCGTGCCGGTCGGCGAGCGCGCGCAGCGCGGGGACGTCGGCGGGCAGCCCGTGGACGTGCACGGGCATGAGCGCGCGGGTCCGCTCGGTGATCGCGGCAGCTGCGGCGGCCGGGTCCATGCAGTACGTGACCGGGTCGACGTCGACGAAGACGGGGACGGCGTGGGCCGCGACGACCGCCTGCGCGGTGGCGATGAACGTGAACGCCGGCACGATGACCTCGTCACCGGGCCGCACGCCGGCGCCGACGAGCGCCATGTGCAGGCTGGAGGTGCCGCTGGCGGTGGGCAGCGCGAACCCTGCGCCCACGTAGGCCCGGTAGGCCTCGGCGAAGTCGGCGACGACCTTCTCGGGCGCCTGCCGCTGGGCGAGCATCAGGTTGAACACGTCCTCCTTGGTGATGACCGGGAAGAGCGTGCGGCGGAGCGCCTTGGGGATGATCTCGGCGCCGCCCAGGGCGGCGAGCTCGTCGTCGAGGTCCGCCGGATTCGGCAGCGGCAGCGGAGAGTTGGGGAAATCAGTGATCATGACTGGTTCGCTCCGGAGATCGCGGCGGGGCGTGTCTGCGCCGTCTGTGCGGCCTGGGTCAGGGCCATCCGCACACAGGCGGCGACCAGCGGGCTGAGCCGGTAGTTGAACTGCACGCCGGGGACGAGGTCGGCGTCCGCCTCCTCCTGCGTCCACATCGTGCGCAGGTCGTAGGCGCCGAAGATCTTCAGCCGCTCGGCGCGGGCCCAGAGCTTCGGGTCGTCGGTGAGCACGGCGGCGGCCGGGCCGAAGCCGAGGCCGGTCAGGTCGACGACCAGCGCCGGCGCGGTGGCCCCCGCGGCCAACTCGCCGAGCCGGTCGGCGCCTGCCGGGTCCAGCGCGAGGTAGTCGTACGCGGCGGGCTCGTCGTACGACGTCACGCGCACGCCGAGCCAGGCCAGGAACGCGGCGGTCTCCGCGTCCGGCTCCGCGAGGGCGATGCTGTCCCCGTGACCGATCCCCTGACCGGCCAGCGCGGCGTGTATCGCTCCTGTCCGGCTGTTGAGCAGCACGGCTTTGCTGCGCCGCGTCTTCTTCGTCAACAGCCGTTCGAGACCGGGCAGTTCCCGGTCACTCTTCTCGATGCTCATCACCACGCCCGAGGTCAGAACCCGGGTGAGCACGGTGGCGGTGTCGAACAGTTCCATAGAACGTGGGCCTCTCTGATGCGATTGCGTGAAGAGGGGGTGGGGGTGGGGTGCGGTGCGGCCCGGTG
>NZ_JAAVVL010000009.1:0-2028 GCF_018728545.1 Streptomyces sp. ATCC 21386 | reverse complement strand
GGCGTAGGGGCAGGCGGTGGACGGTGATGCCGGGCAGGAGGCCGGTTTCGTCGCTGAGGGGTGTGAGGAAGAGGAAGACGCCGTGGTCGTGTCCGTGGGTGATGAGGCGGGCGGCGACGACGGCGGTTTTGGGGCCGCCGGTGGTGCTGGTGTTCGGCATGAATTTCTGGGCGCCGGGGTGGGGGGTGTGGAGGGTGAATCCGCCGGTGGCGGGGTTGAATTCGGCGGTGGTCTGCAGGGCGAAGCTGTCGTTGCCGTGGTCGAGTTCGGTGCACAGGAAGGTGCCGGTGCGCTGCATGGAGGTGTAGGGGGACAGATCGCGCCGGGCGTCGTGGGTGTGGTCCAGGAGGCTGCCGAGGAAGAGGTTGTAGTGGATGCTGGCCAGGGTGCACAGGCCTCCGCCGCCGTCGGTGATGGCGGCCCATTCGTGCAGGCTCGCCAGCAGGGCGGGGTCGCGTGCGAGGCGTTCGGCGTCGCCGATGGTGTCGTTGACCAGGCGCAGGCGTTCGTAGGACTGTTCGACCTGCTGGTCGGGTGAGAGTCCCGGGCGGTGGCGAAACGTTTCGTCGGCGATGAGGCGGCGCCAGGGGGTGTGGACGAGGTCGCGTTCGCCGTGCTGGTCGAAGAGCAGGCGGGCGGCGCGAAGCCGCCGGGCGGCAGTTCGCCGGCCGGGCGCGTATGGTCCCCGGCCGGGCGCGCAGGGTCCCCGGGGGGTCGGTGCGCCAGGGTGGCGGTGCTGGTGGACGCTGTGGAGTCTTCCTCGGGCTGGACTGTCACAAGGACCATGGCCCTCTTCCCCCGTATGTCTCGGAATTCCCGGAAGGCTGGCGTGCGATGAGGCAAGAAGATACTGACCTACCGGTTTTCTAACAAGTCAAAGAAATGCAAAGCGTGACCGGCCGGCTACCGGTCTTCCGGCGGATCCTGGCCCGCATCCAGAACGGAATGCCCGATTCAGGTGGGGAGAGGTCCGTTATGTCCCAGCTCACCGAGGTGAGGGGAGGGCGGAGAGAAACCATCGCCGGGGTTTCTTTTGGGGGTGCGGGCGGGATACATTGGCCTATGGGCACATTTCGGGCAGGTCGCGGGTCTCTTGATCCTTGCTCCGGGCGGTGGGAGAATACGAACCTGCCGGTTTTTTTGTGGGTGTGGTCCGTCAGCGGAGGTGGGGCATGGCGTTGCAGGAACGTGCGATCAGAACACGCCGGTCGATCGTGGCCGCCGCCGCTGCGGTCTTCGCCGAAGTCGGGTACGAGGCGGCGACGATCTCGGAGATCCATCAGCGGGCCAATGTCACCAAGGGGGCGTTGTACTTCCATTTCTCCTCCAAGGAGGAACTGGCGCAGGAGGTGCTGGCCGACCAGCTCAGCTCGGTGCCGCGGCCGCCCTCGCAGGAGCTGGTCCTGCAGGAGGGTCTGGATGCCACGTTCCTGCTGGCCCACATGCTCAGTGCGGGTGACCCGCTGGTCCGCGGCAGTATCAGGCTCACCGTCGAGCAGGGGTATCCGCAGGACGGTCTGAACCGGCAGATCCCGATGGCGGGCTGGATCGAGCACAACGTGGAGCTGCTGGGCCGGGCCAAGGCCAAGGGGGAGGTGCTGCCCCACACCGATGTCCAGGATGCCGCGCGGGCGTTCGTGGCGGCCTTCACCGGGGCCCAGATCCTGTCGAAGATCATGACGGGCCATGCCGACCTCCCGCAGCGCGTGGCCTCCGTCGAGCGGCACCTGATGGCGAGCATCGCGGTTCCGGCCGTGCTCATGCAGCTCGACATGGCGCCGGACCGCGGCGCCCGCGTCTACGAGCAGGCGATGAAACTGCGTCAGGAGGCCGAAGCACTGGCCGCCGGCTGACCGGCCGCCCGGCTGACGGGCTGACCGGCCGCCGGCTGACAACGCCGCCCCCGGCCCCGGCAGCCACCGGCCGGCCGGTGGTTTGCAGCAGAACGAAACACCGGCCAATCGGCTGGCGGTGCGGGCCCGGGTCCGGCAGCGGCCGGCCGGTGGTTTGCAGGAGAACGAAGCACCG
>NZ_JAAVVL010000001.1:9435840-9950342 GCF_018728545.1 Streptomyces sp. ATCC 21386 | reverse complement strand
GTCCTGCTCTGCGACGTCCCCGGCAGCGCCCCCCGCCTCCACCACCTGGCGTCGGAGCTGTCGAGCGACCACCCCGCGACGGACGTACGGGTCGTCGAGTCCACCGACCCCAGCGCCCTGCCCGCCGAGGTCTACGAGACGTCCGACCTGATCGTCACGGCGGTCAGCGGCGGCCCGACGGCCCTGCTGGACGTGGACCGGCTGCGCCCCGGCACGATCGTCGTGGACGACTCCTTCCCGCACTGCTTCGACACCGGGCGGGCCCTGGAGCGGATGAGACGCGACAAGGACGTACTGATCGTGGGAGGCGGCCTGCTGGCCCTGGACACCACCGAGACCCACCTGTCACCGGACCTCCCGGCCGCCGCACTCACCGGCCACGCCACCGCCCGCACCCAGCACCACCTGGCGGTCCACCTCCCCGGCACCCTCGCCTCCTGCAGGCTGGAGTCCCTCCTCGACCACACGATCCCGCCGGAGACCCTGAACACCCTGAGCACGCTGAGCGCCCTGAAGCGGTCAGCCGAGGACGTGCCGTAGATAGGCCGTCGGGTCGGCGAGGTAGCGGCGCCAGTGGTCGACCAGGGCCAGGTCGTCCCAGGGGACGCGGCGCATGCCGTGGTCGCCGACCTCGATGATGTCCGCGCCGGGGAGCGCGGTCAGCAGCGGCGAGTGGGTGGCGCAGATGACCTGCCCGCCGTTCTTCACCAACTGGTCGACGTGGCCGAGGAGTTCGAGGCATGAGGTGAAAGACAGCGCCGCCTCTGGCTCGTCCATCACATACAGGCCGGGCTGGAGGAACTTCCCCCGGAACGCCGCGAGGAAGCCCTCGCCGTGGCTGACCGAGTCGGGGGCGAACCCTTCCCGGTCCAGCGCGTCGAGCGCTGTCTCCGCGCGCAGGAAGAAGCCCTTGCGCGCGCTCCAGCTGCCGAGCATGCGCCGACCGCGCGGGGCGGCGTCGAAGCGGACGCGTTCGCCGAGCACGGACTTGGGGCGGTGGGAGGCGTACCGCCAGTCGTGCGAACCGCCCCAGGAGTCCAGACCGAAGCCCTCGGCGAGGGCTTCGACGAGGGTCGACTTCCCCGAGCCGTTCTCCCCGACCAGGAAGGTCACCGGCGCGGTGAAGCGCAGACCGTCCGCCAGGAGTCCACGCACACAGGGCACCGACCAGGGCCACTCCCCGTGGTCCGCCCCTGCCCCACCCCGCTCGTCGCCCGGCTCCAGATATGCGTACGCGCGTTCGATAATCACTGTCCGAGTCTCCCACGGGGGCGCGGAACATCCCGGAAGACGGCCGCCGCACACGACGAAACCCCCGGGCCCGGGTGGGCCTGGGGGTTCGCGCCGTCGTGGAGCGAGCAACCGCCGTTACTCGGCGTCGACAGCCGCTGTCACTTGGTGTCGATCAGGCCGTGCGGCGGGACCTCGACCGTACGGGCGCCCTCGGTGCCGCCGAGGATCACCTTGCGCAGGGCGATGTTGTTCTTGTGGTTGGCCTCCTGGAGGCGGTTCTCCGGGTTGGCGATGACCTGGATGTAGTACGTGCCGTTCGGCAGATCCGTGATGTCGAAGGACTGGCCGGGACGGTACTGGGTGTACGTGTCGCCGGAGCCGACGTCCAGGACCTCACGGACGTTGATGGCGTCCTCGGAACCGCACGCGGTGGACAGGTCGGTGTTCTCCGGGTGCCAGTTGGCGTTCTTCACCGTGTAGTCGATGGCGTCGGTGTTGGCCAGGCAGAACGCCTCCTTGCCGGAGCGCACCTCCTTGGTCTGGTCGGCGCTCAGCAGGCGGTAGCTGGCGAAGTCCGTGAAGTGCCAGTGCTCGTGGCCCTCGCGCGGGTCCCACTCCATGGTGCCGGCGGGCGCGTAGCCGACCTGCTTGCCCTTGGCGTCGTAGAAGTACTGGTACGAGTCCATCAGGTCCGCGCCCGGCTTGCGGAAGCCGTCGACGACCAGGGGCGCGGGGCCGGCGTTCCAGACGTTGGCGCTGAAGGCCAGGTAGTCCTTGCCGGGCGCGTCGCCGTCCTCGCCGTCGGTGATGGCGATGTCCCAGGCGGGCAGCGACCGCAGGTCGGGCTTGGGGGTGTTCGCCGGGGCGCCCGCCTTGCCGGTGGGACGCTTGGGCGCGGCCTGCAGCGCGGGCGCGATGCGGGAGCCGTCGGTGTGGCCCTTGCCGTCGCCCAGGTGGTTCGCCAGGCCCCGGTCGACCAGGGCGTAGGGGAGCGCGGGCGGCGTCGGCGCGTCGGCGCCGCGCGGGCCGTAGTGGTGGTTGTCCGGGGCGGACTGTCCGGCCGTGGCGGACTGCGTGTCGTGGCCGGAACCGTGACCCGATCCGTGACCGCCGCCGTGACCGCTGTGCGAGGACTTCGACGGAGCCATGCCGCCCTCGCCGCCCTCTTCGGAGCGCTCCTCACGCACCGTCACCTTGATGGTCGGCCGGTCGTTGGGGATGCCGAACGCGTCGCGGTACTTCTTCGCGACCCCGACCTGGGCGGTGTACTCACCGGCCGGCAGGTCCACCGTTCTGTCGTAGTCCCAGCTGGTGGTGTTGGTGGCCCAGCCCTTCTCGATGCCCCACACCGAGCCCAGTGTCCACGGGTTGGTGGAACAGCTCTGCGGATAGTGGTTGGTGGAGGGGGCGTCCGGACGGATCCGGCCCGAGGCGTTGTTCGGGCAGAAGGTGTTCGCGGTCTTCACGACCTCCTCCCCGGCCGCGTTCTTGACCGACATCTCCAGGAAGCCCGTCAGCCCGGAGAAGTCGTCGACGAGCCCCTTCGGGAGCGTCTTCGTCGTGGTCTTCTTGCCGTCGCGCAGGATCTGCTTGGCGACGATCGGGTCCTTGTACGACTTCCGCGTCACCTTGAATTCCAGGGGCGCGTTGTCGACCGAGATGTAGGTCCCGAGCTGCAGTTGAACGCCGTTCTCCCACTCGTAGCGGGTCAGCGTCACGGATTTCGACGCGGCGATCAGCTTGAGCTGCGGCTTCCCGGACTTCGCGGCGGGCGCGGCACCGGCGCCGGGGGCCGCCCCGGCCACGGCGGCGACGACGGTGAGCGACGCCAGGGCGGCGAGGCCCGGACGCTTCAGGCGACGGCGACGGCCCTGACCGCCGGTGGGGCCGGTCGAGTCCGCCGCGGCGGTCGCGCCGGCCGGGTCGGTCGGGTCGGTCGGGCTGGAGGGGCTGGTCATCTGGCTGGTCATCGATTCCTCGTCTGCGAGTGCCCTGGTCAGGGGCATCGGACTGGACAGCCCACGGTCGACGGCCGATCCGTCGGCCCGCCGTGCGGATGCACCCCCACGCATCCCGGGCCGGCCACGCTCGATCCGCTCTTCTGTGAGCAATATGAGAGATCGGTAAATGCGGTGCCAGGGTTGCCTGTTGGGAGGGAATTTCACGGAAGGCGTGGTGAGCACGGCTCAAACACACGCCCGCGTATCCCTGCGGAACCGGCCCCAAGTCCCCCGGGAATCCACGCAGGAGCATCACACAGCCTGCACACAGCTCTGAGAATGCCTCGTTAGCGTTGCTCACCGCTCGATCCGCTCGATCCCGCGTGCGAACGTGCTGTGACCGGGCCGCGGCCCGGCGGGTCGACGGCATGCCCACACAGGAAGACCCTCGATGGACTACTGCTCCTCATGTCGACGACATCTCAACGGCGCCCTCGTGTGCCCGGGTTGCGGCGCCTACGCGCCCGACATAGCCCCGGCCACGATCGACAGCCGGGTCGACCCGTCCCGCCCCACCGGGACGACGACCGCGCCGCTGATGATCCCGATGCCGCCGACGACACCGGCGGCACAGGTGCTTCCGGCGCCGACGTGGGAGTACGGCGCGGGCGACGAGGGGTGGCACGGCGGGGCACCGGCGGACGGGTCCACCACGGCGGACGCCCTCCCGCGGGAGGGGTACGCGGACGGCGCATACGCGGACGACGCGTACGCGAAGGATGGGTTCGCCGACGACGGTGACGCCGGTGACCTGAGCGGTGCGGACAGCGCGCACGGTGTGGACGGCGTCGACGGTGTCGGCGATGTGGGCGTCGAGGGTGTTCCCGTGGCACCGCGAGGGCGGGCCGCGCGGCGGCGTCAGCTGGCGCGGTGGAAGAAGAACCAGCGCCGGGCCGTCGTCGCGACCGCCGTCGCGCTGGTCGGCGGCGGTCTGACCGTCATGAGCATGGACCGGCAGTCCACCGACCGCACCCAGGCGGCCACCGCCCCGGACGCCGAGAGCCTCGGCTCCGTCGAGGAGCAGGGCTCGCAGCGCGGCCGTACGTCGACGCCGGAGACCGACGACGTACGACGCACCCCGGACGCCTCCACCCCGTGGACCCCGTCCGGCGACCCCGCACGGGACCGCTCCACCGCCAGCCGGTCGAACTCCCGTGCCGAACAGCCCAATTCCGCCCGTACGGACTCGGCCACGCCGGCGGCCCAGGAGGCGCGGACCGGCACCTCCGGCGCAGGCAGGTCGACCGCCGACGACGCCACCCCGTCGGACGGGACGACCACACCGCCGGCCACCGGCGGCTCCGGCTCCTCGGAGACGGGCACGGGCGCGGGATCGGGGTCGGGGTCGGGGTCGGGGTCGGGGTCAGGTTCCGGCTCGGACACCGGCAACGGAGGCGGCACCGGCACCGGTTCGGAAGCCGGAAGCGGCTCGGACACGGGCTCCGGTTCGGGCACGGGCGGGTCGGACGGTTCGAGCTCCGACACGGCGACGACGTCCCCTTCGGGCCTCTGCCTGCTCGGCATCGTCTGCGTGAACTGAACCCCGCGCGCCTGCCCACACCCCTGCACGCACGTCCGATGGCCGAGGGCCGCCCGCTCGGCAGCGGTCGGCCCTCGGCCATCGGGCGTGGCCAGGTACGCACCCCGCACCCCGCACCCCACCACCCGCACGTCCGCGAGGCGGCGGCGATCACTCGCCGCTATCCTCTGGGCGCCCGATGGGGCCCCAACTCCGCCAGGACGTCGGCGAGTTGAGCGGCGTCCAAGGCGGGCTCGGGCAAGGTCGGCGACGGCCGGGTGTCCGTGGGCCCCGGAGGGCGCAGGCCGTCGAGGAGGAGGGTGAGGGGGCGGCGCCAGGCGTCGGGGGTGGTGACGGCGGTGAGGGCGGGGACGGCGCGGCCGAGGGCGGCGAGGGCGAAGAGGACGTCCTCGGTGGTGACATCGGCCCGGACCGTGCCCTCCTCGCGGCCGCGCCGCAGCAGGGACTCGATGGTCTGCCGATTGTGCTCGTGGACGTCCTCCAGGGTGTCCACGCCCGGTACGCGCGTGGTCATGAGGTCGTTCGTGCCCCGGTCGGCGGCGAGCGTGTCGAAGACCGCGCCGAGGTACTCGGTCAGCCCGGTCCAGGCGTCCGGCGCGTCCCGAACCCGGTCCCCGACGGCCATCGTGCCCGCGAGCTGGTCGTGGAAGACGGCGTCGATGAGGGCGGCGCGGCTGGGGAAGTGCCGGTACAGCGTCGCGTTCCCGACGCCGGCCCTACGGGCGATCACATCCAGCGGCGCTTCGAGCCCCTGCTCGGTGAACACCTCGTGAGCCGCAGCCACCAGCAACTCCCGATTCCGCCGCGCATCCCGCCGCCGCACCGGCGACGCCCCACGCCCTACCTCACCGCCCATCCCACTCCCGCTCCTCCACACCACCCGACCACGCCCCCGCGAGACGGATCCTCGGCGCCGGAGCCCCGGCACCACGTCCCCGGTACCGAGTCCACGATGCTATCGCCGAGCCGGCGGGCAGGGACCAGGTCCTCGCTACGCGGCGAGGGAGGACGGGGCCCGGCGGGGTGCGGGGCGGTCCAGATGGACCACGGCAGAGGCGTAGAAGCGGTGCACGGCGTCATCGACGCTGCGGATGAAGCCGGACTCGGCGTTGCCACGGGTGCTGCCCATGCCTTTGAAGAGGGAGAGCCGGAAGCCGGTGATCCGCGCGCCGTTCGCCGGGAGCAGGTCCGCCGGTTCGGGGCGGAGCCGTTCCAGCGTGCCCCGGGGGCCGCCGGTCTCCCCCTCGACGAGGGTCTCGACATGAAGGTCCGCGGGCGCCTCGGCCAGCCGCTTGACCAGACGCTTGGCCCAGTTGAGCGGGTATCCCTGTTCGGGCGCCGGGATCTCGATGGACGTGCGCAGCTTGCCCGTCCGCAGGTCGGCGCTGAGCGCGAGGACCCCCGGTGTGCCCTCGATCCGCAGTTCCGACCGCAAGGTCCCGCGCAGGCACAGCTCGTCGGCCATCTGCGCGCGGCGGGCCCCGGGGTCCGTGCCACGCTTGGCGCGGCGGACCGGGAGGACCTTCTGCCCGAGTTCACCGCCCAGGCCCAGGCACACCTGCCGGATCAGCCGCTCCCAGCTCTCGACGACCTCCAGTGTGCGCGGGTCGCCCTGGCAGAGGGTCTCGTCGTCGATGCCGTTGCGTACGGGGACCCAGGCCGCGCCCATGTTCTGGAAGCCGTGGCAGCCGGAGTTCTCGTGCTGGAGGTAGTGGAGGAGTTCCTTGAGGAGCCAGGCGTGCGCGCTGTTTCCGACGCCTTCGTGCCGGATGAGCATCTGTGCCTGGTGGGTGACCTCGGCCCAGGACAGATGCCAGAGGGCCACCTTGTGCTTGCGCCGGCCGTCGATCTTGACGTCGACGAGCGGACTGCCCTCCAGAGCGACGTCGTTGGACAGGGTGATCACGGCCTCGTAGCCACGGCGCGCGGCAATGTCCATGTACGCCTGCACCTGCTCGGCCCTGAGGGCGTTCCCGTTGGTCTTGGTCTCCACCAGCGCCGTCCACAGCTTGCCGGCCCGCTCGACCCGGATCACCCCGTCCGGACGCCTCGGTGTCTCCCCGTGCGGCAGCGCGACCTCGGTGAACGTCTCCATCCGGCCCGCCGGGGCCCCGAAAGCGGCGGTCAGCCTCCTGCCGAACTCGGGCACCTGTGCCATCACCGAGAGGAGCACCGAGGTGGCCCGCATCTCACGGTCCCGGTCGCTCTTCAGCGCGGAGACCGGGAAGAGCCGGGCCTGCTTCCAGGAGTCGTTCTCCGCGAGGGACTTCCGCACCACCTTGGGCAGCGTCACCTTCTTCTTGGCCGTACGGGGCCGCGCGGACGCCTTCTTCGACTCCACGGGCTCCGCCGGCCCCGTGGACGCCGTCCGCGCCGACGGGTCCGCCGACTCGGTGCCCGCGCCCGGTTGTCGCGGTGCGGGGACGGCGGGGAGGCCCGCCGCATGGGGTTCCCGCTCCACCGGCATGACCGAGGCCGAAGGGGCCGCGTCCCCGCCTTCCGCCCCGGCCACGTGGCCTGCCGTGACGTCGGCCGCAGCCGGGCCGCCCGCGTCCTCGTGCCGCGCGTCTGCGGCGCTCGCCGTGCAGTCGTCGGCGTCCTCACCCGTGGCGTCCGCGCCGGTGTCGTCGTCACCGGCGTCGTCGTCGATGTCGACGCCGAAGTCCGTCGCGAGACCGGCCAGACCGGTGTCGTAGCCCTGACCCACGGCCCTGAACTTCCACTCGCCTGCCCGCCGGTACAACTCCCCGAAGATGAACGCGCTCACCGATCCGGCGTCGTCGATCGCGAAACGGAGCAGCCCTTCGCCGGAGCCGTCGGCCAACGTCACCCGCAGATCGTCGAGTTCGCCGAAGCGCGCGTCCTCGTACCGGCTCGCGGCGACGACGATGCGCTCGACGTCCTCAGGGATCGCCGTCAGGTCGAAGACGATCTGGTCCTCGCTGCCCTCCCCGGCGGGCTTCTTGCCCAGGAGCTGCACACTGCCGTCGGCGGCCACGGGGTTGTTGTAGAAGTAGAAGTCGCTGTCGCCGCGCACCTTCCCGTGCTCGCCCAACAGCATCACCGAGACGTCCGCGTCGCCCTCACCGGTCGAACTCGCCCATCCCAGCGTCACGCTCACCGAGTCGACGTTGTCGCTCAGCGCCGCCAACCCCACGTTGGCGCCCTTGACCATCTCGTGCATCGAACCCCCAGTCCCCGCACACAGGCATGCCGGACCCCCTGCGCCCGCCACCCACTCCCTGTGTGACATGTCGCACACTCAGCGCAGGCGAAACTCTAGTGCGCCACGCGCCGACATACGCCGATCCGTCGGAAACCGTCCCTTCCGAGGCCCCGGGCGATCACCCCGCGCCCCGCACCGGGAGACGCCCGCCGCCGGGGCCGGGGGCGGGCCCGGGTGGAGTGACCGGGTGCGGGTGCTGACGGTTGGGTTCCGGGACACGGGGACCGGATCCGGGAGATCTCACGAGTAGACGATCGGGCAGCCCCGGCGGATCGAGTGTTGGGCCGCGCGCAGGTAGACGGCCACGTAGAAGGCCATGTCGAGGTCCTCGGCCCACGGTCCCGGCCGGGTCGCGGCGAGCTGTTTCGCCTGTCCGTCCAGGAACCACGTGGTCAGGTCCAGGTTGTCGCACATCTCCGGTGTCTCGGGCGGCAGCTCGACGGCCTCCGCGAGCCGCTGAGCGAGAGCCAGGACCTGCGGGGCGCCGGCCACCATGGTCGACTCCGCGAAGCTGGACTCGACACCGTCCAGCCAGACGTCCTCCTCCAGCGAGAGCGGCACGAGCACCGTCCAGCCGCACAGGGTCTCCACCTCCTCGCGCGTGAGGTGGGCTTCGCAGAGCCGCATGAACCCGTCCATCGGCGGGACGAGCTTCTCCTCGAAGTCGAGCCCCGCGCCCCGCACGAAGGGCGCGCGCACGGGCCTCGCCGCGGGCACGGGCTCGTAGGCCGGCAGTCCCCGCCGCGCCAGCTCCTCGTTCAACGCCGTGGCGACCAGACCCCGCCCCTCCTCCTCGTAGTCCCCCTCCCCCTCACCGAACCATTCCTCCGCGTCCACGCTCACCAGATAGATGCCCATGGCCGGAAAATAGTGCCCACCACTGACATCGCCGGGAGGGGTGTGGCCCCCGTGGCCTCGCGTGACGCAACCAATCCCCGCGCACACGCGTCCCCTTCGTCGCGTTCGCGTTCGCGTTCGCGCTCACGTTCATCGCGTGCGCGTTCGTCGCGCGGAACCCGCCGTCCTCGGCCACCAGCACAGAGAGCGAGCAACGACCATGCTCATCCTCATCCTGTCCGTCGTCCTCCTGCTCGCCCTCGGTGGCATCGTCTGCGTCTACTGGACGGCACGAGGCGATGCCCCACGCTGGGCACGCGGTGTGGCCAGAACGACCGACGTCGCGAGCGACGTGCTGCTCCGCGCGAACAAGTCCAACTCCGGGAACAACAACAACACGGACAACGCCTGAGGCGCCGCGCGCCTGCCGCGCAACTCCCGAGCCGTCCTGCGAGTCGTTCTCTCCAGAGGGATGCGAAGGGGGAGCGCGTGGCCGGTGTGCGGGGTGTTCGGGGTGGCGGGGCGACCGGTGCGGCGCATCAGGTCGCCTCTTTCATGCGGGAGCTGACGGCGGAGGAGCCCGCGCCGAGGGCTGCCGCCGTGAAGGGGCTCGGGCGGGTGGGCCGTTGGGCCGCCGAGTACGGGGACGTCGTCGCCGGGGTCGGTGCGGCCGTCATCGGCATGGCCGGGGACACGGACGCCCCGGTGCGGGCCGCGGTCGCGGATGCGCTCGGGTGGCTGGGGCCGCTCGGCGGTGACGACGCCGGTGCCGTGGTCGTCACGTTGATGGGGGACACGGACACGCGCGTACGACGGCGGGCGTCGCTCGCGGCCGAACGGCTGGCGCTGACCGGGCCGGACGTCACGGCGGCCTTCCGGCGGCTTCTGGACGACGCCGACTGGCATCTGCGGCTCAACGGGCTGCTCGGACTGCGCGATCGGGGCGAGGACGCCGAACCTGCCGTACTCGTACGGTTGTTGGGGGACGCCGATCCGTACGTCTGGGGCCCGGCGCGGGCGGCCCTCTACGCCTCCCTGAGCCGGCGCCCCGTGCTCGACGAGGTGAAACGCGCCGCCCGGCACGGTCATGGCCTCGCCCGCGCACGCGCGTTGGAGATGCTGCCCGAGCGGCACGTCCGCGAGCTGCGCGACTCTCTCCTCGACGGACTGCGCGACGCGTGCCCCGAGGTGCGCGAGGTGGCGGCCGGGCTCCTCGCCGGCGGGCTGCGCGGCCCGGCCGACGCGCTGCTGTCACCGCTGGGCCTGTCCGGGGCGGTCGACTCGCTCTTCTCCGCGATGCGGCGGTACGGCGCGGCGGAGTCGCTCCTGCCGGTCCTGCGACCGTCGGCGACCGCCGACGCGCTCCTCGCGGCGCTGGAGGCCGAGACCGACGCGGACGTCGCCGCCCGGCTCCTCGGCGTGCTCGGGCGGTGGGGGGACGTCCGGGCCGTGCCCGCGGCCGTACGATGGCTCGACCACCCGGACGCGGCCGCCGGTGCCGTTCTGGCGCTCGCCGACATCGGGACACCGACGGCGGTCCGGTCGGTCAGGGCCGTGATCGTCTCGACCGCCGGCCCCGACCTGGGGCCGGGTCTCGGTCACCCTTACGTGCGGGCGACCGCCGCCACCGCGTACGGCAGGCTGGCGCCCCCGGATGCCACCGAGACGCTGCTGCCGCTGCTGCGCGACCCCGACCAGCGGGTACGGGCCGGGGCCGTGGACGGCTTGCGGCGGTTGGGCGAGCGCGGACTGCCGAGCCGGGAGCGGGACGCCGTGGGCGCGGCCCTGCTGGAGCTCCTCACCAGCGACGAGCCGACCCTCTGGCACACCGGCAACGCGCTCTCCGAGTACCCCGAGACCCTCCCCGCCGTACGCCGCCTGATCGACCACCCGTCCGGGGAGGTCAGGGCGACCGTCCTGAGGCTCCTGGACGAGGACGACGACACCGACGTGGCCCTCCTCCTCGCCCACCTCCACGATCCGTCCGAGCCCGCCCGCTACCAGGCCCTCTGGGGGATCGACCGCTACGTCGCCACGTACGGGCAGCTCCCCGAAGCCGCCGCGACCGACGCCACCGACGCGATCGGCGCCACCGACGTGGCCGACATGGCCGACACGACCGACGCGACCGCCGCAGCCCCCGGCCCGACCCGCTCGCCGTGATCACCGCGCTCGCGCAGTCGCCCTCTTCTCGAATCCGGTACGCGGCGAACCGCATCCTCGACCGAATGGCGTGAGGCCGGCTCGACATCCCTCGTCGAACCGGCCTCATCGCACGTCGTCGCCGTCCGCCGGCGCCGGCGGTCAGTCCGTGCCGGACTCCATCGCCGCGCGGTCCAGCAGCGCGTCCTCCTCCGAGACCTCGCCGCGGGAGGCGATGGCCTCCGCGCCGCCCTGGGGAAGCTCCGGCATGGTGCCGATCAGGCCGGTGGCGGCGGCCTGGGAGGCGCCGACGGTGGGGCTGCCGGTGCCGATCAGGCCGAGGCCCGCGTACTGCTCCAGCTTGGCGCGCGAGTCGGCGATGTCGAGGTTGCGCATGGTGAGCTGGCCGATCCGGTCGACCGGGCCGAAGGCCGAGTCCTCGGTGCGCTCCATGGACAGCTTGTCCGGGTGGTACGAGAACGCCGGGCCCGTGGTGTCGAGGATCGAGTAGTCCTCGCCGCGCCGCAGGCGGAGGGTGACCTCACCGGTGACCGCCGCGCCGACCCAGCGCTGCAGCGACTCCCGGATCATCAGCGCCTGCGGGTCCAGCCAGCGGCCCTCGTACATGAGGCGGCCGAGGCGACGGCCCTCGGAGTGGTACTGGGCGAGGGTGTCCTCGTTGTGGATGGCGTTGACGAGGCGCTCGTACGCGGCGTGCAGGAGGGCCATGCCGGGGGCCTCGTAGATGCCGCGGCTCTTGGCCTCGATGATGCGGTTCTCGATCTGGTCGGACATGCCGAGGCCGTGGCGGCCGCCGATGGCGTTGGCCTCCATCACCAGGTCGACGGCGGAGGCGAACTCCTTGCCGTTGATGGTGACCGGACGGCCCTGGTCGAAGCCGATCGTCACGTCCTCGGTGGCGATCTCGACCTCGGGGTCCCAGAACCGGACGCCCATGATCGGCTGCACGGTCTCGACGCCGGTGTCCAGGTGCTCCAGGGTCTTGGCCTCGTGAGTGGCGCCCCAGATGTTGGCGTCGGTGGAGTACGCCTTCTCCGTCGAGTCCCGGTACGGCAGCTGGTGCGCGACCAGCCACTCGGACATCTCCTTGCGGCCACCGAGCTCGGTGACGAAGTGGGCGTCCAGCCAGGGCTTGTAGATCCTGAGGTGCGGGTTGGCGAGCAGGCCGTAGCGGTAGAACCGCTCGATGTCGTTGCCCTTGAAGGTCGAACCGTCGCCCCAGATCTGGACGTCGTCCTCCAGCATCGCCCGGACCAGCAGGGTGCCGGTGACGGCACGGCCGAGGGGGGTCGTGTTGAAGTAGGCACGCCCGCCGGAGCGGATGTGGAACGCGCCGCAGGTCAGCGCGGCCAGGCCCTCCTCGACCAGCGCGGCACGGCAGTCGACCAGGCGCGCGATCTCGGCACCGTAGGTCTTCGCGCGGCCGGGCACCGAGGCGATGTCGGGCTCGTCGTACTGGCCGATGTCAGCCGTGTAGGTGCAGGGGACGGCACCCTTGTCACGCATCCACGCGACGGCGACCGAGGTGTCGAGCCCGCCCGAGAAGGCGATGCCGACGCGCTCGCCGGCCGGAAGAGAGGTGAGGACCTTGGACATAGAAATTATTATGCATGGCAATGCATGATCATGCAAAGCGTCCGGTGACGGCCCTCACGTCCGACGACTCCCGCTCCCCACGGCGTTCACGCCCCGAGTTCGGTGAAGAGGGTCAGCTGGAGGGCGCCGGGGGCTTCGAGGCGGGAGTTCAGCGAGTTCCAGGGGGTCCGGGTCGGCTCGGCGATCACCTCGGCGCCGGCCGCCGCCAGCCTCGCCGTGGTCGCGGTCGAGTCGTCCACCTCGAAGGCGACCCGGATGTGGCCGGCCACGCGGCGGCCCACCTCCACCTCGTCGATGAACTCCGCGTGCTTCGGGTCGGTGATCTCCAGCGTCGCCCGCCCCGCTTCGAGGATCGACACCCGCCCGCCCTCGGACGAGAACGCCGCCCGCTCGGGCAACCCCAGCACGTCTCGGTAGAAGTGCAGCGCGGCCTCGTAGTCGGCGGCGGTGACGACCAGCCGGAGTTCGCGGACGGCGGGTTCCTCGGACATGACAGCTCCTGGCGGGGTTCGGGGCCGGCTGGGGGCCGGGGCCCGTCGGCAGGCAGACGGGCCCCGGCCACAGTTCAGTGCAGGTCAGTGCAGGTCAGGTCAGGTCAGGTCAGGTCAGGTCAGGTGAGCCAGGTGCCCGCCGCGCACGCGGAGGCGGTGACCCACTGGTGGGACCTGATGTTGTCGTTCACGACCGCCCCGGACTGGTATGTGTTGTCCGTGAGATTGTCGGCCCACAGCTCTCCCGGGGCGAGACAGACGTAGCCGAACCGGGACTGGTAGTCCTTCTCGGCGTAGAAGGCGACGACGTCCTTGCCTCCGAGGAACCCGCTGTTCATCACGGAGGACGGCGCGAGGTGGTCCGGTGAGTTGAACACCCCCTCATTCCCGCTGTCGCCCCAGAAGCGGTCGTTCCCCGGTGTCGTGCCGAGGAGGATGCCCTGGCAGCCCCAGTCCTGCCAGACCCTCAGATTGCCGTCCCGGCTGTTCGGCCACTCCTCCCCGCAGACGCTCTCGTCCGCCGACGTGGCGGACGCGGTCGGTGCTCCGAGTCCGAGGGAGGCCAGGGCGATGACGACGGCGGCGGCGGCTATGGCTGGTCTGCGCATGTGTACTCCTTGGTGGGGTCAGGCCCGTGGGCCGACGATCTTCCGGGCGAGGTCCAGCGCCCGGTGCTGGAGCCGGGTGTAGGTGTCGAGCTCTTCGCCGTAGCGGTCGCGCAACTGGTCGAGGTAGTGGCTCTCGCGCTCCTCGCCGATGGAGCGGAGGTCGGCGTCCCGGGCGCAGGTCGCGTCGGCCACGGCGAGCTTCTTCTCCGCCTCGAAGACCCCGGGCTCGGTCACCCGGTCGGACCGCGCGATGGCCGCCCGCCGGGAGGCACCCGGGTCCTCGTAGTCGTGTCCCGCCCGCTTCATACAGCGGGACCAGACGTCCAGCGCCGCCGAGAAGCGCCGGTCGGCCAGCACCTTGGGGACGTAGAGCGACCGGAGGTGGCCGGAGACCTTCTCCGCGCGGAACCATTCCCGGGGGTCCCCGTACAGCTTCTTCTCGGACTCGGCCACGCAACCGCCCAGGCGCTTGCGCACCGTGCCGCCGCCACCGGGAATCTCGACGCTGATCACCGGCGCGTCGATCCCGCCGTCGAGCGCCAGGTCGTAGGCCGTGCGGCGCTCCTCAGGGAGACGCTTGCGGTAGGCGAGGTTGGGGTTGGCGGCGCGGGCGACGGCCTCCTCGACCTGGAGGCGACTGCCGTAGCCGTACGTGCGGGCCCAGTCGACGTCGTCCAGCACATAGCCGAGGGTGCGGCTCTTCGCCAGACTGAGCCGCTCGGCCTCCCAGAACTCGAAGCCCTGCCGACGCATGCAGCCGCCGATCAGGCGTTGCTGCGCGTCCGAGATCCGCAGCTGCTCGGCCTCGGTCAACTGCCGTGCGGGGCGCGCCTCCTGACGTTCCGTACCCGCCGGAGAGGGCTGGGCGCCGGCGCAGCCGGTGATGACGGCGGACACGAGGAGCAAGCTGATCGCGGCCTTGCGCATGACGTCCTCTCGCGTGGGGGCGTGAAGGAGGGTGCGAGCGGAGGGCGGGTCGGCTCCGGTGCGACCGGGCTCACGCCGCCAGAGTGATTGATCGATGAACGAACGTGCCAGGACTTTCAGTGCTCTTCGAAAGTGGCACGTCACGACCAGAGGCCGGCACACCGGCCACGCAAAGCAACCAGCAGCGCTCATAAGCACTCATACCGACGCCGCGCGCACCGGCCGACGTCGGCCGGACATCGGTCGGACGTCGGCCCGGCACGTGCCCGGCCGGGCATCGGCCGGGCACCTGCCGACGCGGGCGTCATCCGGACAACAGGGGGACACCGTGCTGAGCATCCACTTCACGACCGAGGACATGGCCCACACCCGCCTGGCCGCCGAGCCGGACGTGCTCTGGGAGGTGCTGCTGAGCCTGCACGCCCTGCAGAAGCGTCCCGGCACCAAGGAGTTCGGCCTGTGGCGCGAACGGACCCGAGGCCGGCTGCTCGGCGGCACGGCGGACCTGACCCGCATGCTGTGCGAACTGGCGCCGCCCGTGGGCTACTCGGCGGACTTCCTCACCCCGACCGCGGGCGTCTCCTGCCTGGACGAAGCCCTCGACATCCTGCTCGCCACCGCGCGGACCCGGCTGCGCGCGGACCTCGGCGACCTGGCCCCCCGGCGTGCCCCGGCCCCCTGGCTGGGTGCGCTGGCCGCCGGTGACACGGCGGTCGTCAGGACCCTCGGAGAGGCCGTCCGGAGTTACCACCGGACAGCCCTGGCCCCCTACTGGCGGCCCGTCCAGGCCCAGTTGGAGGCCGACCGGGCCACCCGTCTGCACGCCCTGGCCACAGGAGGCGTCGCACGGCTGCTCACCCAGCTGCACCCGCAGGCGCGCTGGCGACCGCCCGTACTCGAACTCCCCTACCCCGTGGACCAGGACCTCTTCCTCAACGGCAGAGGGCTGGTACTCCTGCCGTCGTTCTTCTGCTTCGGCGTCCCCATCACGCTCAAGAACCCCGACACGGCTCCCGTGCTGGTCTATCCAGTCGTCCGCAGCCGGGGCTGGGCGGGGGGAGCCACCGCGCCGGACGGGGCGGCCCCGCGCCCGCTGGCGGCGCTGCTGGGCCGCACCCGGGCGACGGTCATGCAGCTGCTCGTGCACGCCAGCACCACCGGGGAACTGGCCCGTCGCGCCGACATCTCTGCGGCGTCGGCGAGCCAGCACGCCACCGTGCTGCGCCAGGCCGGGCTGGTCTCCACGCGCAGACAGGGCAACACCGTGCGGCACACGCTCTCGCCGCTCGGTGCCGAACTCCTCAACTCCCCCCGCGGACCCCACTGACCCGGAGAAGACCGTCCGGCAGCACGACCCCCGTGCCCGACAGGTGACGCAGGGCCGCCGCGATGGAATGGCAGTCGAACAGGGCCGAGTGTTCGCCGCCCGCGGCGGCGGGCCGGGGGAGACCCAGGGCCTGCCACAGACGGCCCGAGTTGATGCCCGCCGTCGCCGGGGCGACGGCGTTCAGCCACGGACGGACGTTGAGGAAGCCCGGGGTGAGCGCGTTGTGCTCGATCTTCTCGCCCCGGGCCCGGGCCCAGCCGATGTTCTCGCCGAGGACGAGCATGTCGTTGCCGTAGGAGAGGGCGGCCCCGCCGCGGCAGAAGGCGAGGAAGTCGCTCAGGGCCCGGCACGGCGGGAGGCCGTCGCGGTCCACGCTCCGCTGGTCGATGCCGGTGAGGGTGGTGAAGAAGGGCGAGAGCCGAGGGTTCACCACCGGGCGGAGAAGCGTCTCGTACTCCTCGACGACGGAGTACTCCTCATCCATCCGCACCGCGCCGATCTGCACGATCTCCCGCAGTTGGCCGGGGGCCGACCAGTCCTGCTCCATGGCTCCCGGCCACGTCGTGAACTCCAGGTCGAAGATGACGAAGGTGGGCAAGACGTGCGCTCCCGGGTGCGAGGACGGTCGAGGACGGCTACGGAAGCGTCCTACCCAGCAGACCGTCCGGAAGGATCCCGTCCGGCAGGATTCCGTCCGGAAGGCTCCCGTCCGGAAGGCTCCCGTCCGGAAGGCTCCTGCCCTCGTCGCCGGCCGCGAGCCGCGACTTCAGCCCGGCCCCCGAACCCGAACCGTCCCCCGCTCCGGCCCCCGTTCCCTCGTCCTCAGGCGTCGGGCAGAGCGCCTTGGTGACGTGGGCGTCGATCGCCTCGTCGATCGGGCTCGGCTCCAGCGCCTTACCGTCCGCGTTGAGGCGCTGATACTTCATCAGGTTCCAGCCCATGGACAGCTGGCGCTTGCCGTCCGCGCTGGTGAGGCTGATGGTGCCCGCGCCGAAGACCCCGCCGTCGTGGCCCCAGAACCGGGCGCAGCCGGGCACGTCGAAGGTGTAGATGCCGAGGCCGTAGTCGATCGCGGTGCCCGGGGCGATCTCCACCGGAACCGTGCGCCGCATCTCGGCGAGGGACGACCGGCGGAGCAGATCACCGGTGAGCAGCTCGCGGTAGAAGCGGTTGAGGTCGTCGGTCGTGGAGACGATCGCACCGGCCGTGTACGCCCAGGACATGTCGTAGACGCTGTAGTCGCGGGGCGGGTCGATGAGGCCGTAGAACGACTCGTACATCCTGGAGTGAGGGCCCTTGATGTACGCGGTGCGCGGGTACGAGGTGTGGCGCAGGCCGGCGCGGTCGATGACGTTGCGGGTGATGTACGTCGAGGCCTTCTGGCCGGTGACCTTCTCCAGGATCAGGCCGGCCACGACGTAGTTGGTGTTGGAGTACCTGCCCGGCTGCGCGCCGGGGGTGCCGGTGGCGGGGGCCGCGAGGCCCAGCCGCACGAGTTCGCGGGGGTTGATCGAACGGAAGCGGTGCTCGTCGAGGCTGGCGGTGGAGTTCTGGGCGAGGGAGGGGAAGGCGCCGAGGAGGTAGTCGCCTATGTGGCTGGTGTGGTTGAGGAGCATGCGGACGGTGATGGCGTCCCCGTGTTCCCGGGCGTCCCCGGCGCTCCCGCTTCCCTCGAACAGCTCGGGGACGTAGTCCGTGACCGGCGCGTCGAGCCGGATCCGGCCCCGCTCCACCTGCTGCAGGAGTGCCACGGCCGTGAAGGTCTTGCTGATGCTGCCGACGCGGTGCCGCATGGTCGGGGTGACCTTCCGCCCCGTGTCCACGTCGGCCAGCCCGGCCGCGCCGGCCCAGCGCTCCCGGCCGTCGCGCACCGCCGCGTACGTGCCGTACATCCCGGCCTCGTGGACCGCGTCGAGCGTCTCGCGCAGCTCGGCCCGGTCCAGCCTGCCCGACGACGCCGAGGACGCCGAGGCGGCGGCCTCGGCCCCGGGTACCGCCGCGGCCAGCAGAAGTGTGGTGCCCAGCGCGGTCCCGGCGAGCTGTTTGATACGCACGAGTTCTCCCCCTCGTTCCTGACGTTCCTGACACTCCGACGACCCGGGGCGGTCAACTCCCGGGCTCTGCAAGGCGATTGTCACGGAGAACCGATGCGCACTACATCCTTCCCGCGGACGATCACTCTCACTGCGGGGCCATGACATCTGTCATGGCGGCCGACCTCAGGACGGGGCGCTCACGACCGCACAAAGTCCGACAGAGTCATTGATTCGGTTCTGTGCGAAGTCCTAGGGTGGGCGCGGTTTTTCAACAACATCAGACAGCAACCGACGCTCCTCGTCCCACACGTCTCTCCGTACGTGCACCCCCCTGTCATCGCGAGGAAGGCCCCGGCAATGCACCACCCGCACCCGCAAGCGCCCACCGGCACCCCCGCAGCCCGCACCCCCGCAGCCCGCCCCGTCGTCAGCCGCCGCCGGCTGCTGGAGGGCGGCGCCGCCCTCCTCGGCGCGCTGACCCTCTCCGGCGGGGCCGCGCACGCCGCGCCCCGCACCGGGCCCAAGGCCCCCGGCAGCCCCGAGTGGTCCGGCAACATGGCGCTCTTCCAGGTCGGCGCGGAGCCGCCGCACACCACCCTCATGCCGTACGCGGACGTCAGACAGGCCCTCGCCGCCGACCGCACCCGTTCCCCGTACCGGCTGAGCCTCGACGGCCGGTGGAAGTTCGCGTACGTGGACCGGCCGGGCGACCGGGACGAGGACTTCTACAGGACGGACGTCGACGACAGCGGCTGGGACACGATCCCGGTCCCCTCCAACTGGCAGCTGCACGGCTACGACTTCCCCATCTACATCAACATCACCTACCCGTGGTGGGGCCCCAACGGCCTCGGCGAGGAGGCCCAGCCGCCGAACGCGCCGACCCGGTACAACCCCGTCGGCCAGTACCGGCGCACCTTCCGCCTCCCCAAGGACTGGACGGCCGGCGACCGCCGCACCTTCCTCCACTTCGAGGGCGTGAAGTCGGCCCACTACGTGTGGATCAACGGCGAACTCGTCGGCTACCACGAGGACTCGTACGACCCGGCCGAGTACGACATCACCCGGCACCTGAAGCCGGGCACCAACCAGATAGCCGTCGAGGTCTACCGCTACTCGGACGGCGACTGGCTGGAGGACCAGGACATGATCCGGCTGAGCGGCATCTTCCGCTCGGTCTACCTGTACTCCACGCCCGCCGTGCACCTGCGCGACTTCAAGCTGGACACACCGCTCGGCGACGGCTACACGACCGCCGAACTGTCCGTCACCGCGAGCGTGCGCGCGTACGCGGCCGGGCACGAGGGGACGTACTCCGTCGAGACGCAGCTCTACGACGACCGGGGCCACGCCGTCTGGTCGCGGCCCCTCGTGCAGTCCGCCGCCGTCGGCGGGGAGGGCGGAGGTGTCGGCGAGGACGTGACCGTCCGGGCGAAGAAGTCCGTCCCCTCGCCCGAGCTGTGGTCCGCCGAACACCCCACCCTCTACACGGCCGTGCTCCGGCTGCGCGACCCGCGCGGCAAGGTCGTCGAGACCCTCTCCCACCGCGTGGGCCTGCGCGAGTTCGCGCTCAAGGACGGGCTGATGCGGATCAACGGGCAGCCGGTCTCCCTCCGGGGCACCAACCGCCACGAGATCCACCCCGACCGGGGCATGGCGCTCACCCGCGCCGACCTGGTCGAGGACATGCGGATCATCAAACGGCTCAACATGAACACCGTCCGCACCTCGCACTACCCCAACAACCCGCTCTGGTACGAGCTGGCGGACGAGTACGGCCTCTACCTCGTCGACGAGACGAACCTGGAGACGCACGGCATCCGGGACCGCTACCCCGGCAACGACGCCGAGTGGACGACCGCCTGTGTGGCCCGTGCGCGGGCGATGGTCCACCGCGACAAGAACCACGCCTCCGTGGTCATCTGGTCCCTCGGCAACGAGGCGGGCGGCGGCTCCACCTTCGTCGCCATGCGCGACTGGATCGAGTCGTACGACAAGACCCGTGTCATCCAGTACGAGGGCGACGACCGGCCGGCGATCAGCCAGATCCGCTCGGAGATGTACGACAGCCCGCAGCGGGTCGAGCAACGGGCGAAGGACACCTCGGACACCCGGCCGTACGTGATGATCGAGTACTCGCACTCCATGGGGAACTCGACCGGCAACTTCAAGAAGTACTGGGACCTCATCCGGCGCTACCCGGTCCTCCAGGGCGGCTGGATCTGGGACTTCGTCGACCAGTCACTGACCTGGCCGGTCCCGAAGCTGAGGGTGTTCACGGAGGCCGGTCCGAACGCCCTGAAGGGGCAACTCCTCACCGCCGCAGGGACGTTCAGCCGGAGCAAGGGGCTGTCCGGCGCCACGGGCTTCACCCGTGACCCCGCCCTCGACCTCACCGGTTCGCTGACCCTGGAGGCGTGGGTCACCCCGCACGTCACCGGCGGCCACCAGCCGCTCGTCGCCAAGGGCGACACGCAGTACGCGCTGAAGCAGACCGACAGGAGCGTCGAGTTCTTCATCCACGGCGGCGGCCAGTGGGCCAGCGTCAGCTGGGGCACCCCGGCGGACGGCTGGACCGGCCGCGAACACCATGTCGCCGGTGTCTTCGACGCCGAGGCCGGGTCGCTCACCCTCTACGTCGACGGCGAGGTGAAGGCCACTCGCACCACGACCCGGCGGCCCAGCGTCAATACGGCGCCCCTCTCCCTCGGCACCGACACGGACAACCCGACGCGCGAGTTCAGCGGGACGATCCGGCGGGCCGGTGTGTACGCGCGCGCCCTGAGCGGGGCCGAGCTGGCGTCCGGGGGGCGTGGGCCCGGGGACGAGGGAGTGCGGTTCTGGTTCGACGCGGCGACGGTGAAGGTGAGCGAGCGCAAACGGGAGGGCTTCGCGAAGGAACGTTCGTTTTTCGCGTACGGCGGTGACTGGGGCGACAACCCCAACGACGGGGCCTTCGTGGCGGACGGCGTCGTCACGGCCGACCGGGGCCACACCGGCAAGGCGGCCGAGGTCAAGCGCATCTACCAGGCGATCCACGCGAGCCCGGCCACCGGCGCCGAGACCGACCCCCTGACCTCGAAGAAGATCACCCTCACCAACGAGTACCTCTTCACCAACCTCCGTCAGTTCGACGGCAGCTGGACCCTGGTCGCGGACGGCAGGAAGATCCAGCAGGGCCGCCTCACCCGGACCCAGCTGGACGTGGACCCTCTCTCCACCAAGGACATCACCGTCCCCTTCCGCCTCCCGTCCTCCCCCGCGCCCGGCACCGAGTACTTCCTCGAACTCTCCTTCACCACCAGGGAACACACCCCCTGGGCGAAGTCCGGCTTCGAGGTGGCCCGGCAGCAACTGCCGGTGGACGCGGGCAGCCCGGCGGTGGCCCCGGTCCCCCTGGCGAGCGTCCCGAAGCTGACGTACAAGGACGGCCCGGACGAGGTCACGGTCACCGGCAAGGGCGTGAAGGGCGGCCCCGGCTTCTCCGTCACCATCGACAGAAGGAGCGGCACCCTCACCTCCTACAAGGCGGCCGGCACCCGCCTGCTCACCTCTGGTCCGACCCCCAACTTCTGGCGCGCCCCCACCGACAACGACCACGGCAACGGGCAGCACACCCGCAACCAGACCTGGCGGGACGCGGGCACCAACCGCAAGGTGACGGACGTGACCGTCCGCGCACTGGGCGCCGGCCGGGCGGTGGAGATCAAGGTGACCGGCACCCTCCCCACCTCCGTGGAATCCGCCTACACCACCACCTACACGGTCTTCGGCAACGGCGAGATCAAGGTCGACAACACCCTGCGCCCGGGGGCGGCCTCCCTCCCGTACATCCCGGAGGTGGGCACGATCCTCCACCTCCCCCGCCGCCTCGACCGGCTGCACTACTACGGCCGCGGCCCCGAGGAGAACCACTGGGACCGCAACAACGGCACCGACGTGGGCCTCTACTCGGGCAGTGTCGCCGACCAGTGGTCCGGCTACATCCGCCCCCAGGAGAACGGCAACAAGACCGACGTCCGCTGGGCCGCCCTGACCGACCGCGACGGCGAGGGGCTCCTGATCGCGGGCGACTCCCTGCTCGAGGTCAACGCCTCCCACTTCACCCCGGAGGACCTCTCCACCGGCCTGCGCCACGACTACCAGCTCACCCCCCGCGACACCGTCGTCCTGCGCGTCAACCACCGCCAGATGGGCGTCGGCGGCGACAACAGCTGGGGCGCCCACACCCACGACGAGTACAAGCTCTTCGCCAACCGCGACTACGCGTACACGTACCGCCTGCGCCCGCTGCCGGACGTGAACCTCGCGACCAAGCTGTCTCGGAGGCCGACGGCGACGGAGTAGCCGCCACAGGCCGACAACCCACCAGAGGTTGGGCGCATCACAAGGTAGGCAGGGGGCAGCGTGATGCCCCCTGCCCGCCCCCTGCCTAAGGGCTGTCCCGCTACTCCGCCCTGGGCAGGCCCAGGGTTGAGTGCTGGGACGATGGCCCCGATATCGGGCGCGGCTGCCTGGCCGTCATCGGACAGCAGATGCTGGCATGATGATGCTCATGACCTTGTACCGAAAGGCCGATGCCGCGTAGACGGCCCGGCGCGCTACGCGCTGAACAGTCTCCTCGTGTCCCTTGGAGCTTGCCCCCAGACCGGATCCACGGCCTCTCGTCCCGAACCAGCGTGGCGATAGATCGGGTAGAGAGACTCTCGGACGACTACTACCTCTACCCCGGCGCTACCGACCGCGCGCTGCGGCGATATAGAGCGTTCCTGCAACCACCGGGCCGACGACCCCTGTATCCGCAGGGGACGGGGTGTTCATGCCGTGGCTGTTCCTTCGAGGACGTCCGACACGCCCGCGATGTGCTTGAGGAAGTCTTGCGGCAGTTGCCACCCAGGCCACAGGCCGAGCTCAGAGACCGAGTGCATGCCCTGGACGTCAGGTATGTCGAGCGCACACTGCCGGATCAGTTCGCGGCTCATCGTCAGTGGCGTTCTGACCGCTGGTGGCGGCGCCGCCTGGCCGACGGTCCGGAAGGTCGGTGAGGAGTTCTGCCCTGGCATATGAGCAGCGGTGGAATGATCAACACGTGGCTGGTGTGATCACGGCGTCGCAGCCGTCCTGGATAGGGCGGTTCACCGGGCTGAGCCCGCGCTGCTTCGGCAAGCCCGTGACCGCCATGCGCCGCGAGGGAGCGGACGTGGCCCGCCGAGGCCGGCCATGGATCCTGCCCCTGGAGGTCCGCGTTTTGCTTGTCGCGTCGTACTGGCGCACCAACTTGACGCTGCGCCAGCTCGCTCCGCTGTTCGGAATCTCGAAGCCCGCAGCCGGTCGCATCCTTCACCGTCTCGGGCCGCTGCTCGCGTTGCAGCCGCGCCAACGGTTCCACAAGGGCACCGTGCTCATCGTGGACGGCACCTTGGTGCCCACACGTGACCACATGGTGGCTGAGCAGTCGAAGAACTACCGGTACTCCACCAGTCACCAGGTCGTGATCGACGCCGATACCCGGTTGGTCGTCGCAGTTGGCCGTCCCCTGCCCGGCAACCGCAACGACTGCAGGGCAGGGGAACTGTCCGGAACGAAGGCAGCTGTCGGCAACACCACGGTGATCGCCGACGGCGGCTACTGCGGCACCGGCCTGGTGATACCGCACCGCCGCGACCGCGGCCAGGCCGAACTTCCGGCCTGGAAAGAGACGCCCGTCTGCACAACCTCGCTCTTGCTGGATAGCCGGACCGAGCCTGGACGCCCTCGGCTGTGATGGGCACGAGCCAGTTGATCATTGCGGGACAGCCTTTAGCAGCACAGCGACACTGGTTGGCGGTACGTGCGGTCGACAGCAACTGCCTGAACGTGGAAAAGCCTTCGACGACCAGACGCCGATTTGGCACCCTCCCCAGGATGACCATGCCGTCCTTCATTCCCGGACTGGAGCTCTCCCGCCGCTTCTACTAGACGCCGTACGGCCTCTGCTGGACGCTGCCGCGCCGGACATGACGCACTCCGCCGCCCGCCTCGGCAGCGGCTCGGAAGTCCTCGGATTCGACACCGTCCGCTCCGCCGACCACGAGTGGGGACCCCGCCTGCAGATCTTCCTGCGCCCGCAGGACGTCACTCGCCACGGCGCCAGGATCACGGCACTGCTCTCCGAAGGCCTGCCGAAAACCTTCGGCGGCTACCCGACGCACTTCGCCCCCGTCGGTGAAGGAGATATCGGGGTCATGCAGACGACTGACGGGCCGGTCAACCACCGAGTCGAAGTCACAGACCCAGGGACCTGGTTCACCGCGCAACTGGGCTTCGACCCGTGTACCGACATCACCCTGGCGGACTGGCTGGCCATCCCCACTCAACTTCTCGCCGAGGTCACTGCCGGTGCCGTCTTCCACGACGGACTCGGCCAGCTCGCATCAGCCCGCGCCACCCTTCACTGGCACCCCCACGACCTCTGGCTCTACCTACTCGCCTGCCAGTGGCAGCGCATCTCCCAGGAAGAAGCCTTCGTCGGGCGCTGCGGCGAAGTGGGCGACGAAATCGGCTCCGCCGTCGTCGCCGCCCGACTGGTGCGCGATCTGATGCGGCTCTGCCTGCTCATGGACCGCCGCTACCCGCCCTACAGCAAGTGGCTCGGCAGCGCCTTCGCCCGCACTCCCCAGGCACCCGCCCTCAGCCCGGTCCTCACCGCGGTCCTCGCCGCCACCGACTGGCACACCCGCGAACAGCACCTGGCCCGGGCCTACGAGGCCGTCGCGGCCACACATAACCAACTCGGCCTCACCGACCCTGTCGACCCTGCCACGCGGCCCTACCACGCCAGACCCTTTCAGGTGCTGCACGCCGACCGTTTCACCGCGGCGCTGACCACCCGCATCACCGACCCGGCGGTCCGCGCCCTGCCGACGATCGGAAACGTCGACCAGTTCATCGACAGCACCGACGTGCTCAGCCATCCGGCAATGACACGCGCCGCCGCCCTCGCAACGGTCTGCTGTCCCTCCTGAGACCTCCGACTCCAAGCACCGACTGCACTCGACCACCCGCACCTGATCGCGACGGCCGGTGCGCGGCCGGATGCTGCCACACCGGCGAGGGCCACCGCATCACGAGTCGGGCGACGGTCGGTCCGCGGCCGACGGACCACCCGCGGGCTTCGAGATGACGAACACACCCTTGTCCTGGACCCCCTGGAGAATCCCCTCCGCCACAAGCATCTCGATGGCGGACTTGATGGTGCGACGGCTGACAGCGCCGCCCGTCTCCTGCTCCAGCTCATAGTGGGAAGGGATGCGTCGGCCGACCGGGATCTCTCCGAGCCGGATGCGCTCGCGCAGGGCGGACGCGAGTTGCACGTACATCGGAGTGATGCTCTCTCGGTCGATCTCGATCATAAGTTTGAGCGTAAGAGGCTGGCTCAGGGCAGCATAGGCCGAGCTTTAACGTACAAAGACGTGCCATGACGTACCAAGTTGCGCTACGGTCGGAGAAGCCAGCAAGAGGCCCCCGCGGCGGGTGCGACCGTCCGGGGGCGTGGCCACCAGACACGACAAAGAGGAGCTGATGACGGTGGGCATTATCCACGCTTTGATGCGCCAGGTACTGGACTTGTTCGCGCCCGGCACCGGCAGACGCCGGGGACCCACGCACCCGACGGTAGACATCGCCGCCCTGGCCACCGGGGCAGTCCACGCGGCGCCCTCCGCCCTTCCGGCCCACCGCTCCCCGTACGGCCTGCACACCCTTTTCGACGGCGCCGCGACCGTCATGGTCCGGCCGTACCTGGTCGCCGACGAGTGGTCGCAGGAGCAGGGATTCGCCCGGCCGTGTCACTCCTGTGGCCGCACCTCGAGTTGCCCGTCATCACCGCCTCAGGCACGGCAGTTCGCGGAGGCGAGCTGATGACACACGAACAAGCAAGGACCACCGTCCGGCCCACCGAGATTCCCATGCTCCGCGCGTACCGGCTGTGGTTCGACCACACGCGCACGTGCGACGGCGGCTGCAACGGCGTCCCCAAGGCGCAGGACGGGTGCGAGAGCGGGCGGGAACTGTGGGGTGCGTACCGCCTCGCAAGGATCGAAAAAGGTGGGGCGGCGTCATGAGCTGGATCGTCGAGCGGGCACCCGGGCGCCCCGTGCGCCGCACCGACGGCCAACGCCTGGCCGTGCCCCTGCGCGTGACCCGTACCGGCGGCCACCCCACCGAGACCGAACTGACCCTCACCCTCACCGAGGCCGAGCACCTCCACGCCGCCCTCTGCCGAGCCCTCGACGGCCAGCCCCCGCCCCCGGCCGCCCCGGACTGCCGACAGCAGGTGCAGACGTCGCCCGGCACGGCCCACCTCACGGGCCGCGTGTGACGGGTACGCCCCTACGGCGGATCAGCGCAGCAGCAGGTCGACCAGCCCCGTCAGGTCCTCCTCGCCGTCGCGCTCCGTCAGGCCGCGGCGCATCAACGCGAAGTAGGGGGCGAGGAGTTCGGGGCTGACGCCCTGCTGCTCGGCGGTGGTCAGGAAGGTCGGGATGCCGGTCACCTGCATGGCCAGGCTGGAGACGACGTCTCGGGAGTGGTCGCCGCTGCTCAGCTGGGCGGCGGTGAGGTGGACGGACGGGGCCATGGCGACGAGCCAGTCGGCGAGCAGCGGGGCGAAGGCCGTGGGGTCGATGTCCTCCTCGCGGATCAGGGCGAAGGCGTGCGTGGCCCCGGCGAACATGCCGTACATCGCGCTGAGCAGGGCCACGTCGTGCAGAGCCGCGAAGCCAGGGTCCTCGCCGACGTAGGTGGTGCCGACCGGGACGGACAGGGTGGCCCGGTGCGACGCGAACAGCTGCCGTGAGCCGCTCGGCGCTCTGAAGGGTGTTGCGGAAGGTTGTATCCGGGCAGGTCAGGTCCGCTTTGACCTCCTTGAGCAGGGAAGTGCCCTCATCGCTGCCTTCTGCGACACGCTTTAGACCGCTGCCTTCCGCATCCCCGTCAGAAAGTCCCTGATCGCGGCCAGTTCCCGCTCGTCGTATCCCCGCAGCAGGTCCACCGCCCGATCGATGAGCGGGCCGAAGTGGGACCAGCCGAGGGCGACCGCCCGCTCGTCCACTTCGATGGTGACCTTGCGGCGGTCCCGCGCATCGCGCACCCGCCGCACATGCCCGGCCCGTTCCAGGCGGTCGACCAGCGCTGTGGTTCCTGCCGAGTTGAGCCCCAGAGCGGCGCCCAGGTGCCCTGCCGTGGTCTCCTCGCCGGCGCGGGCCGCGTCCATCAGGGCGATCAGCGCACGCACGTCGGTGGGGTGCATGCCGTTGCGCTGTGCGAACCGGGTGCTGTGCCTGCCCAGGTCGACGGCCACCGCACGCAGCAGGTGGACGATCTCCATCTCGGGCCCCGGCTCGGCTCGTTCGACGAGTTCCTCACCCTCGTGATCGGGCATGGGTCACCTCCACGTATCATCTCGCTCAACAAGTATCTTGCTGAGCGAGATAATAGAGGAGTCGCCGTTCATGAACGCTCGCGATACGTACGACGCCGACAAGTTCCTCAGGGCCTACGACAAGGTCATGACCAAGTGGCCTGCCGCTCGCGAGACGGCGACCGTTCCCACGCCCTTCGGCACGACACACGTCAACGTATGCGGCCCGGACGACAGGCCCTCGCTCGTCCTCCTGCCCGGCGGAGGGGGCGCAACCTCCGCGTCCTGGTACGCGCAGGCCGCCGAACTGTCCCGCACCCACCGGGTGTTCGCCGTCGACCTGATCGGCGCCCCCGGACGCAGCACTCCCGACGGCGACCGCCGCCCTCGTACGGTCGCCGACCTGTCGGCCTGGCTGGACGCGCTCCTCGACGGCCTCGGGGTGGCCGAGACCGACCTGGGCGGACACTCGTACGGCGCCTGGATCGCGCTGCATCACGCCATGCGCGCGCCCGACCGGATACGCCGCCTGGCTCTTCTGGACCCGACCCAGTGCTTCGCCGGGTTGAGCCCGGCCTACCTGCTGCACGCAACTCCCATGCTGCTGCGGAACACACCCCGCCGGGTCCGCGCCTTCCTGGAGTGGGAGACCAAAGGCTCGGCCCTCGACCCCGACTGGCTCGCCCTCCAGGAGGCGGCCGCCGGTTTCCCCTCTCTCCGACCCGTGACCGGGCCGCGCCCGGCACCGGACGCCCTGCGCGGCCTGGACCTGCCGGTCCTGCTGCTCCTTGCCGGAAGCAGCAGGACCCATGCCCCCTCCAAAGTGGCCGCCCGCGCCGAGGCGCTGCTGCCACGCGTCGCAACGACCGTGCTGCCGGATGTGTCCCATCACGCGCTTCCGCACGCCATCCCGCCCGGGGCGAACCGCAGCCTCGCCGACTTCCTGGAACGGTCCGGTGACTGAGTCCCAGCCCGCCCCGGGCACCGCGCCCTGAAGACCAACCCCCGTTCAGCTCCGCCAACAGCACTTCCGACACACGGCCCAGGTGTATCGACTCGGAGAGCAAGAACCACCTCTGCCACACCCGTTGACTTCCGACCCCACCGGCTCTACCTTCGGCCAGCCGATTCGTTCGGCAAGCCGATCCTTGTTCGACATATCGACCCCCATACCCCCACACCCCCACAACGCCGGACTGTGCCTCGACGCCCACGGAGCGGCCACCGCCGACGGCACGAAGCTCGTGCTGTGGGCCTGCAACGGCCAGAACCCCCAGAAGTGGAGCCTGACATGAGCGACCGGAGCGATGAGAGCGGCAGAAGGAACATGAGCGGCACCACCAGCGGACCCGGTCTGTCCCGCCGCATGTTCCTGGGCACCGCGGCGACCGCACCGCTGGCCGCGACGGGTGTGCTCACCCTCGGCGCCGGCACCGCCCACGCCGCGGACTCCGCGTACGCGATGGTCTACTTCACCGAGTCCACCACCATGCTGGAGGCCGACTACGGCCTGCACCTGGCCGTCAGCCAGGACGGCCTGAACTGGACCCCGCTGAACCAGAACGCCCCCCTGGTCACCCCGACCCAGGGCGCGGGCGGCCTGCGCGACCCGTTCCTGATGCGCAAGCGGGACGGCACGTTCGTGGTCCTCGCGACCGACCTCAAGGGCACGGACTGGAACTACAACAGCACGTACATCCACGTCTGGGACTCCACCGACCTGCGGACCTTCACCGGCTACCGGCGGCTGAAGCTCCATGACATGACCAACACCCACAGCTGGGCGCCGGAGGCCTACTGGGACGCCTCGCGCGGCCAGTACGGCATCCTCTACTCCTCGGTGAACAGCAGCGGCCACAACGTGATCATGGTCAGCTACACCACGGACTTCGTCACGTCGACGAACCCCCAGGTCTTCTTCGACCCCGGCTACGACATCATCGACGGCAACCTCACCCTCGGGGTCAACGGCGTCAACTACCTCTACTACAAGCGCAACCAGCAACTGGTCGGCGCACGGTCGACGTCCCTCGCCCCGGGCAGCTTCACACCGTTCAGCACGCCCGTCGCACACGGCGGCACCGAGGCCCCCACGGTCGTGAAGTCCCTGACGTCCTCCGCCTGGTACCTGTGGGGCGACACCTACACCCCCAACGGCGTCTTCTACGTCTGGCAGTCGAGCGACCTCGCCTCCGGCACCTGGACCGCCCTCGACCAGAAGCTCTACACCCAGCCGCTCAACTCCAAGCACTGCGGCATCCACCCGATCACGTCGACGGAGTACAGCAACCTGCTGGCCAGGTGGGGCGCCCCGACGTGGAACCGCCTCAAGTCGTACAACTACCCGGCCCGCTACATCCGCCACAGCGATTACGTGGGCCGGATCGACGAGTACCCCTTCGACCCGTTCCCCGACTCCCAGTGGAGGCTGGTCCCCGGCCTGGCGGACTCCTCGGCGGTCTCCTTCCAGTCGGTGAGCCACCCGACCCGCTACCTCCGCCACTACAACTACGCGCTCCGCCTGGACGTGAACGACGGCACGTCGACGTTCGCCGCGGACGCCACGTTCACCCGCGTCGCCGGCCTCGCCGACTCGACGTGGTCCTCGTTCCGCTCGTACAACAACCCGACCCGCTACCTCCGCCACAGCGGCTACCTGCTCCGCATCGACCCGGTCTCGACGGCCACGGAGCGGGCGGACGCGACGTTCCGGGTGGGCTACTGACACCCGGATCACCCTCGTTCGGCACCGGTGACCCCGAGCCGGTCCGGAGCCGCATCCGCTCCGGACCGGCTCGGCCGCCCCGAACGACATGTCGAATCCGGGTGGGGCGAACGTCTGGGCGGCCCCGTGCGTCGAAGTACCGGCCGAAGTACCGGCCGAAGTACCGGCCGAAGTACCGGCCGAAGTACCGATCGTGCGGTCGCGGGAGCAGAGGACGCGGAGGGGTCACATGGACGAGCCGAACAACAGCAGGTGGACCGGGATCTGGACCTGGACGCGGACCTGGGCCCGCTCAGGCACCCGTACCCGTGCCGGAGCCGCGGCGGCCGCCCTGGGAGCGGTCGTCGCCCTCGGCGGCGTCCAGGGATCGGCGGCCGACGCCCAGACCGTGGAGGTCGTGTCGTCCGCGACGAAGACCTGTCACGGCACCCAGCCGAAGGGCAGCCTGGCCGGCCACGCCAGGGACGGCTTCCCGGAGGACACCCCACTCGACCGCACCCTCAGCTACGTGGACGACCTGGTCACCGGCCGCCACGCCCCGATCTACACGGGCATGGCCGTGGACGAGGACGAGGTCTCCCTGGACGTGTACCGCATCCCCTCCGCCCCCTTCGACGAAGCCGTCTGCGAGGCCGCCGAGAAGGGCGTGACCGTACGTCTCCACGACCGCGACATCAACGAGAGGGACCTCAACAAGATCCTCGACCGCGTCAGCGAGGACATGAGCCGCTGGGACGGCACCTTCTCCCTGCGCGAGGCCGGCCTGGACGGCACGGGCTTCGTCCAGGTCGGCGTGGACGACCCCGACACCGCCGAGCCGATCCTCCGCACGTTCGTCGGCGAACGGAACGCCAAGTACCTCCGCGTGGAGTACGCCCCCCAGGCGCACTTGCTCTGACCCGCCGGGACGGGAGATGCAACGCCCCCGAAGATCCGTTATAGTTGATCTCGAGCCGCTCACCGGAACACGAACTCCCGGTAGCACTCGATGCGTTGGTGGTCCAAGGAAAGACGCCCCGCTTCCTGCGGGGAAATGCAGGTGCAAGGCCTGCCCGGCGCTCCAGAGAATGAGCCCCGCTTCACTCCACGTGAAGCGGGGCTCATCGCGTTTCACCCCGGAGGGCCTGCTCAGCGCCTGGCATAGGACCTGAGCAACAGAGCTCCTCCGGCCGCCAGTCCCACGACCCCCGCCCCCACCGCTCCCACGGTCATGAAACCCCCTTTGGAGCGCCACGACAGCACCGACCACCGGGACTGCGCGGAGAACAGGGAGCCCGTGCTGTTGAAGGACCCGGTCGAGATCAGTGACAGGGACGAGCCGATCGAGCCGACGGACAGGGCGCTCCCGATGGAACCGATCGACAGGGCCGAACCGACGGACCCCACGGAGAGCACGGACCCGACAGACCCGATCGACAGCACGGAGTCCCGCGACCACAGGGACAGCATCGAACCGGAGGAGGAGCAGGAGGACCAGGAGGAGGAACGTCGGGCGGACTGTACGGAGGACTTCGTCATGGGGCCATCCTGCCCGTGAGGCGCTCCCGGACGGAGCCTCCTGGCAACGACGGCCGGAAACGCGTCGTCCCGCCCGGCTCGGCTCGCTCGACCCGGCGCCGAAGCCCTGTCCGCTCTCTGCCGAACGTCGGCACCCGGTCCGACGTCCCAGTGGTGACCGTCTTCAGCCGCGCTCCGAGGGGGACGCCACCATGCCGACGACCACCGCCGTACGACCGCGGCTCCGCGCCCTGGCCACGTCGGCGCTGGCCGGGACGTTGCTGTGGGCGATCACCGGGTGCGGGCAGGAGCCCACCCTCCCGAAGGCTTCGGCACCCACCTGGCGGGAGCCGGCCTCCTACACCTACACGCTGAGGTCGACGCAGGGCAAGCGGCCGCTGATCGGGACGTTCGAGGTGACGGTCCGGGACGGGAAGGTCGTAGAGGCCGTCGGTCTCGACGACAGCGGTCGACACGTGGTCGACCGGTCACCGCAGCACGTCCCCACCATCGGGGCCCTGTTGCGGGAGGCGGAGGCGGCACGTGCGGAGGGCGCCGACACCGTCGACGTCACGCACGCGGCGGACGGCCGTCCCGTCTCCATCGCCATCGACTGGGAGGAGAACGCGATCGACGACGAGGCGGCGTACGACCTCAGTGGCTACGAGGCACTCGGCTGACTCAGATCCCGGATCGTGCCGCCCACCTTGACCTTCAGCTTCTTGAGCACGTCCGGCTTCGCGGACACGGCCCAGCGCGGCCCGACCAGGTACTTGCCGCCGTACATGGAGGCGGACTCCAGCCACACTTCCTTCAACTCGTCCTTGGGAAAGGTGGTGATGAGGTAGTCCCCCTGCCCGGTCTGGCACACCCCCTCGCGCAACTCCTCCGCCTCGGTCCGGATCTTCACCTCGCACCCCGTGAGCTCGGCGATCACCTCGACCTTGGCCGGCGCGACGACCGCGGAGACAGGACTCGACCCACCACTCGCCTCACCCGACGCCTTGTCACCCTCACCGCCCCCACTGCACGCCGCCACCAGGGGCAGGACAGCCAGAGTCACAGCCAGCGCGGCACCTCGCGGCAGCTTCCTCACCATGCCCTGATCTCCGTTCGCGTTCCCGTACCGAGTGCACTCCTCAGGGGATACGTAGAGACGCGGCCGGTTGCTCACACTCACCGACCCCCGGCGTTGGAGCATGGCGCCCAGGACGCGCCCGCTACCGCAGGTTCGTCCACCGGCAGGGCGGTCGCGAGTCACGCCCGGCCGCGGACGTCTGCCCCGTGCTCACCCCCTCCGTCGCGCTCCAAGGGTCGTGCGGGGGTTGCGCCTCTTGAGCCTCGCCCTTCTCCGTGGGTCGCGGGCAGCCGGGGTCAGACGCCAGTATCCGTACGGGTTGTGGAAGAAGTCGTCGTCCTCGAACCGTTCGCACTCCACACGGTTCATGATCCAGCGAGAGTCGTCCGGGGTGAGGCGGAAGCCCTCGCCGTCCTGGATGCCGTGGTCCGGCTGCTCGATCAGCAGGTAGTACCCCGCGACCTCCACAGTGGTCACCCACTCCAGCACCAGCTCCGGCTCGGGCGCCGCGGTGCGTACGGGGGCCAGCTCCACATCGGCCTCGCCCAGGAGGTGCATGCCGCAGCTGTAGTAGACCTCCCCGTCGTCGATCACCGGCACGACCCACGCCTGGACGAGGGCGCCGACGAGGTCCTCCACGTTCTCGGCGGCCTCCGCCTCGCTCGCCAGGGCCAGCCACCGCTCCCGACCGCAGGCCACCCCGCTGGACTCGTTCTTCACCGCGGTGGCCCCGTTGGCCAGCAGGGCCGCGGTGACGGCCAGCGCCCGGCGGGACACGTCGAGGCCGGTGGCCTGGGAGATCGGCGGCGACAGGATGTAGGCGACCGAGTCGTGCGCGTCCACCGCGGCCCAGTCGTCGTCGCCGAAGCCGTCGACGCCGGTGATCCGGCGGGAAGCCACCGCCGCTTCGAACGCCTCACGCATCCGGGGGTCGGGCTCCCGCTGGAACTCGTCGAGGTCGAGCGTGAAGTCCCCCGCGCCCGCCTCCTCGACCACCCGGCTGATGACCTCGGGATCCAGGCCCACGCCGACCGCGCACAGCACGTGCCTGGGCGTCACACCGGACGCCGGAACCACGAAGCGCGTGCCCTCGATGACGTGTCCTTGCCACACCTTGCTCATCGGCACAGCATTGCAGACGGGCGTACGAGGTTGTGCGCTCTGTGGCACCAACAGGCATGGTGGCGCAGCCCGTTCGCGCGGTTCGGCTCCGGCACCCGGGCGCCCGGCGGCACCGTCGGCAGGGAGTCCGGCACCGTCCGCTGACCAGCGCTCAGCAGCCCGTGCAGGACGGCACCCCGGCAAAGACGAGGCCCCGGCCCGGAGGTGGTGCTCCCTCCGGGCCAGGGCCCCTGCCGGCGGCGGATCCGCCGGGTGCGCAGCCGGTTCAGGAGACTCGCTCGGGCTCCTTGTGCCGCACCTGCGGGGCCTTCTGGAGACGTGTGCCTTCCACGTCGAGGTCGGGCAGGACACGGTCGAGCCAGGCGGGGAGCCACCAGGCGTGCCGTCCGGCGAGGGCGAGGACCGCCGGGACGAGGGTCAGGCGGACGGCGAAGGCGTCGATGGCGACGCCGACGGCGAGCGCGAAGGCGATGGGCTTGATCAGGGCGTCGTCGAGCGGGAAGAACCCGGCGAAGACGGTGAACATGATCAGGGCGGCCGCGGTGACGACCCGGACGCTGTGCCGCGCGCCGTCGATCACCGACCCGCGGGCCACGCCGGTGTGGACCCACTCCTCCCGCATCCCGGAGACGAGGAACACCTCGTAGTCCATGGCGAGTCCGAAGAGCACGCCGATCAGGATGATCGGCAGGAAGCTGACGACGGGACCGGTGTGGGCGAGGCCGAGGGTGTCGGCCAGCCAGCCCCACTGGAACAGGGCGACGACCAGGCCGAGCGAGGCCGCCACCGACAGCAGGAATCCGAAGGCGGCCTTGAGCGGGACGACCAGCGAGCGGAACACCACGGTCAGCAGGATCAGGCTCAGGCCGACGACGATCGCCATGAACGGCAGCAGGGAGTCGCTGAGGCGGGTGGAGACATCGATGTTGACGGCGGTGGTGCCGGTGACCGCGACCGTCGCTCCGGTCGACTCGCGGATGTCCGGGGCGGCGGCGCGGATGTCGCGGACGAGCCGGTCGGTGCGGGCGCTGTCGGGTCCGGTCTCCGGGATGACCTGGATGACGGTCTGCGCGGCATCGCGTGTGGGCACGGGAGGCAGGACCGCCTCGACCCCCTTGAGGTCCCGCAGCTTCTGCGCGGCCTGAGCGCCCGCGCGCGCCCCCGAGCCCTTGTCGGTCTCGGTCAGCACCAGGAGTGGGCCGTTGAAGCCGGGGCCGAACTTGTCGCCGACCGTGTCGTACGCCTTGCGTTCGGTGGAGGTGACCGGGGCCGAGGCGTTGTCCGGCAGGGCCAGGCGCAGGTCCGCCGCGGGGAGCGCCAGTGCGAGGAGGATGCCGGCGACGGCCAGGACGGTGAGCAAGGGCTTGGCGACGACGGTCCGCACCCAGCGGGCGCCCAGGGTCGTGCGGCCGGCGGATCCGTCGGGGTCGGTGGCCCGCCGGGCCTCCTTGCTGCCGGGCTTCGGGGTCAGCCGGGTGCCGGCGAATCCGGCGAGTGCCGGGAGCAGGGTGATCGCGGCCAGGACCGCGACGAGGACGGCTCCGGCGGCACCGAGACCCATCACGGTCAGGAACGGGATGCCGATGACGCTGAGTGCGGCCAGGGCGATGATCACGGTGCTGCCGGCGAAGACGACCGCGCTGCCGGCCGTGCCGTTGGCCAGCGCGATGGACTCCCGCGGGTCGGTTCCGCGGGCGAGCTGCTGGCGATGGCGGGTCAGGATGAACAGGATGTAGTCGATGCCCACGGCCAGCCCCAGCATCAGCGCGAGCGTGACCGCGGTGGAGGAGATGCTGACCGCCGGGGTGAGGGCGAACAGCCCGGCAAGTCCCACGGCCACGCCGAGCAGGGCGGGCAGCAGCGACATGCCGGCGGCGAGCAGGGAGCCGAAGGTGACGACGAGGACGAGCACGGCGACGCCGACACCGATGATCTCGGACGGGCCTATGTGCACGCCGTTGCTGCCGTAGGCACTGCCGCCCACCGAGGTCCTGAGCCCGCTCTTCTCGGCCGCCTCGGCCGCCCGTTCGATCACGTCCAGGGACGAAGGGCGCACCTCGGCCCGCTGCACCGAGTACTGCACCTGCACGATCGCCGTGCTCCGGTCGGCGGAGACAGCCCCGGACACGCCCGGGCCCAGGACGGCCTTGACCTGGGGCGCCTTCGCGACCGCCCTCTCGGTTCCGGAGATGGCCGCGGTGTAGGGGGCCTCGGTGATGTGGTGGCCCCGGGGTGCGGTGAAGACGATCTGGGCGCCCGCTCCGGAGGCTTCGGGCAGCGTCCGTCCGAGCGTGTCCAGCGCGCGCTGCGACTCGGTGCCCGGCACGGTGAAGCGGTCGTCGAGCTTGCCGCCGAAGACGCCGGCGCACGTGATGAGCGCGGCCAGGACCACGAGCCAGATACCGAGCACCAGCTTGCGGTGGTGGTAGGCACTGCGGCCCAGCCGATGGAGCAGGACTGCCATGGCGAACTCCCAAGGTCGGTAAGGGATTTCCCGGACGTCTCGGCGCGGACGCGGGACGAGCGGAAGAGCGGGTCGGCCCGCGCCGTCGAGCGGCGGCGGGCAGAGGCATGAGGCGTGCGGCATGCCGGTGCCGTGAGCGGCATCCGAACTGCTTCGACACCGACTTTATCACTTGCTCAAGTCGATCGACCAAATCATCTAACTTGAACAGCCGACATTGTCAGCCGACCATGTCATCTGTATGGTGATGGTCACCGGAGCACACCGCCGCCGGGAAGCGCCAGGTCATGGGCCTGCGCCGCGCTCCCCGCGGAGCACGTCCGCAGCCCCGGGACCACAGCAGAACAAGGAGTGATCATGAGCAGCACGCAGAAGAGGGACACCGCGACTCCGCAGCACGCCCGCAGGGTGGATGTGGTGGTGGTCGGTGCGGGGCTGGCCGGTCTGACCGCGGCGCGGGAGCTTGTCGCGGCGGGCAAGTCGGTGGCCGTGCTGGAGGCTCGTGACCGGGTGGGGGGCCGGCTGCTCAACCACGATCTCGGCGACGGGCAGGTGACCGAGATCGGCGGGCAGTACGTGGGCCCGACCCAGGACCACATCCTGGAGCTGGCCAAGGAGGTCGGCGTGGACACCTACCAGGCCGCCGTTCCCGGCGAGACCGTCTACGTCAACGACGGCAAGGCCAAGCGGTTCACCGGGCACACCCCGCCGGACCTGCTCGCGCTGCCGGACATGGGGATCGCCCTGGCCCGTGTCGCCAAGGAGGCCGAGAAGCTGGACCCGGCCGCCCCGTGGAAGGCGCCGAACGCCCGTGAACTGGACGGCATGACCTACGAGACCTGGCTGCGCAAGGCCGAGATCACCGGCGACGCCGTCGACATGATCAGCCTGTTCCTGAACTCCGCCTACGGCGGCGAGGCCCGTGACGCCTCCGCCCTTTTCAGCCTCTGGTACGTCTCCACCTTCGGCAACGAGACCCACCCCGGCACCATGGAGCGCGGCACCGGCACCACCGGCGGTGCGCAGGACAGCCGGTTCGTCGGCGGCTCACAGCTCGTCGCCCAGCGCCTGGCCGAGGAGCTCGACGGCCGCGTCCACCTCTCGGCGCCGGTGCGGCGCGTCAGCCAGGACTCCACCGGCGTCACCGTGGTCACCGACGCCGGTGACTGGCGGGCCGAGCGGGTGATCGTCGCCGTACCGCCGCTGGTGGCCTCGCGGATCATGTGGGACCCGCTGCTGCCCGCCCAGCAGGACCAGCTCTTCCAGCGGCTGCCGTTCGGCACCCTCATGAAGTGCGTCGCCGTCTACGACAAGCCGTTCTGGCGCGAGGACGGGCTGTCCGGCATGGGCCTGCTGCGCGGCGGCTCCCCCATCCGCGAGATGTTCGACAACACCCCGCCCGACGGCGGACCGGGCGTGCTGATGGGCTTCCTCGGCGGCCGGGAATGGCGCAAGTGGGCCCACCGTCCGGCCGCCGAACGCCGCGGCGCCGTCCTGCGCTGCTTCGCCCAGGTCGTGGGAGACCGCGCCTTCGACACCGTCGACTACGTCGAGCAGGACTGGACCGCCGAGCAGTGGACCCAGGGCGGCCCCACCTCTGTCGCCGCCCCCGGCGTGCTGAGCGACTTCGGTCAGTGGATGGGCCGCCCCCACCACCGCGTGCACTGGGCGGGCGCCGAGTTCTCCCCCTACTGGAACGGCTACATGGACGGCGCCGTCCGCTCCGGCCGCCACACCGCCACCGAACTCCTCCACCACAGCTGAGCGCACGAAGTACCCCTCCACCGCAGCTGAGCGCACGAAGTACCCCTCCGCCGCAGCTGGGCGCACCAAGTACCGACAAGCAAGGGAACCCCGTCATGAACCATTTCGTCGTCGCCGAGACCGCCGTCATCGACGCCCCCCTCGGGCGGGTCTGGGACGTCATCTCCCGCACCGACCGGTACGCCGAGTGGGTCGCCGGAGCCATCGAGGTCACCGACCACCACGGCGTCGCCACCGTCGGCAAGACCTACTCCGAGCGCAACCGCACCCTCGGCCCGCTCAAGACCGACTCGGTCTGGACCGTCAAGGAGATCGAGCCCCTCATGCGCCGCGTCGACACCGGCACCGGATTCGCCCCCCTCCAGGACGTCACCAACACCTTCGAGTTCCAACCGGTCCAGACCGCCGACGGCCGGGAGGCGACGAAGATGCTCTACCAGGTCGAGTACACCATCGGCCTCGGCCCGCTGGGCCTGCTCCTCGACTCCATACAGCAGCCCGCCATGCGCGCCGGCATGCGCACCTCCATGGCCAACCTCAACACCCTGCTCCGTTCCGAGGCGTCGAGGACCGCTCGCTGACAGGCGGCGCATGCTCCTGGACCGGCGTCCGGTCCGCCCGCCCGACCGGCCGCCCGACCGCCCGGTCCGACCGGCCGCCCGACCGGCGGCCGGTCGGACCGACCGTCGGCCCAGGAGCGGCCGTCACCATGCATCACCGTTTTGTCGAGCGACCTGTTCGACAGACTGAGTCGGATAGGATCGCGCCATGGCTCATGTATCCGCGGCAGAGCGCCGCCCGCAACTGATCAAGGCGGCCATCGGCCTCATGGCCAGGGAGGGCGTCGCCGCCGGCAGCACCCGCGCCATCGCCGCCGAGCTCGGCGTGGCACAGGCGACCGTGCACTACACCTTCGGCACGAAGGAGGAGCTGTACCGGGCCGTCATGGAACAGCTCACGCGCGACCTCATCGACCAGGTGACACGTGCCGCACCCACGGACGCGAGCTTCGAGGAAACCCTCGTCACGCTCGCCGAAGCACTCTGGCGCACCGTGCTCGAACAGCCCGCCTCGCACCAGCTGCTCACCGAACTGAGCATGTTCGCCCTGCGTACGCCCTACCTGCAGGAGGCTCTTCAGAGCCACTACAGCGAGGTCCTGGCGGTGACGACGAAGCTGGTCGAGCAGGCCGCCGAACGCACCGGTCACCGGCTCGGCCAGTCCGCCGAGACGATCGCGAGGTTCTTCCTGGCCGGCTTCGACGGACTGACGATGCAGCACCTCTCCCTGCCGGACGAGGAAGCCGAGCGCGTCTGCCTGCGGTCCTTGGTCTCGGCCGTCCTGGCCATGACCTGAGGTCGCTCACCGACACGACGACCAACGTGCCGGCGATCAGGACCGACGTGTCGGGAGAGCTACTCGTCCTGGTCGTAGACGGCCACCTCAGCCGATGAGGTGTGCACGGAGGGGCCCTGGCGGACAGGGCCTCGCGACTACGCTGGGGACATGACAAGCGAGGCCACTCAAAGCGGCAAGGGGTGGGCGAGGAAAGCAGGTTGGGGTGCTCTGGCACTGTTCCTGATCGCCTTCGCGGGTTTCGAGAGCGTCAAGTACGGCCTTCCCACGACAGGTGCCGCGCTGGTGTTCTTCGCGCTGCCCGACCTGGCCCGGCTGGCGGGGGTGCGCCCACCAGGTCTCCTCTACCAGTCGGTGCATCGCGTATGGATTCCGCTGGTGGTCCTGGTCGGATACTCCCTCGGGCCGGTCGTATGGCCACCACTGTTCACCGCGGGCCTCGGCTGGCTCACCCGGATCGCCATCGACAGAACGCTCGGCAAGGGACTTCCCGCCGGATCCTGATCCGACGCGACGGGTCCAGGGAGATGCCGGCCGCCCACTGAGCAGGGCGCATCGTGAATGCACAGGTCTCCTACCGGTGGCTGCCGCAAGGTCGGCAGGGCTCTCGGAGCGGCCATGGCCCGTCGGGATCGCGCCGCTGTTCCCGACCTTCCCCGACCAGCCCTCAAAAACCTGTGGATCTTCGCGGCAACCTTTTCGGCCTCTCGGGCCACTAAGCGTTGTCCGGCCAAGTGGTCCGGTCAGACGCAACGGCTGAAAGCGAGAGCACAGGCGTGTCCCTGGAACGAGAGCACAGAAATGTCCCGGGCCAACCCCCGTCACCGGTGACGGCCCGCGTAGGCAGCCACCGTGCCGACGGCGGTGCGCGCGGTGATCGCCCGAAGCATCGTGGCCGTCGGTTGCTCGCGCGTCGGGGTCTCTGGGCGGGTCTCGCCATGGTGGTCGTGGCCGGCTCGGCCGTCGTGGTCAACCAGGCTTCGGCGGAGCAGAAGAGCCTGGATCTGAAGAAGTGGTACGTGCTGGTCAACCGCAACAGCGGCAAGGTGCTGGACAACCGTGCCGTGGCCACGAAGGACGGCGCGCAGGTGGAGCAGTGGAGCCGTAAGGGCGGGGCCAACCAGCAGTGGCGGTTCATAGAATCGGGCGACGGCTACTACCGGCTGCAGAACCGGAACTCCGGCAAGGTGCTGGACGACCTCGGCTGGTCGAAGACCGCCGGCTCCGCCATCGTGCAGTGGAAGGACCTGAACGGCACCAACCAGCAGTTCAAACTGGCCAAGTCGTCGGACGGCCACGTGCGTCTGGTCAATCGCTTCAGTGGCATGGTTGTGGGTGTCGAGAACGCCACCAAGGCCAATGGGGGCGACATCGTCCAGAAGCGCGACCGGGGCCGCGCCAACCAGCAGTGGAAGCTCGTCGCGGCCGGTAGCGTCAGCGGCACCGAGAACCCGGGGAACTCCGGCGGCACGCCCGCGCCCGGCGGCAGCGCTCCGGCGAGCCCCGCTCCGAACGGCACCCGGCCGGCGTCGCCGCCGACGTCTCCGGCCCCCACCAACGGCACGTCGACGAAGCGCTTCCTGGGCAGTGACACGGTGCTCATCGGCGGCTCGATGACCGACGCCTCGGCGAACGCCGCGCCGTTCGACGTGCGATACGCCTATGTGCACAGCCAGCCCGCACCCTCGTCGGACTACTACACGGCAGCGCGCTGCAAGGACGTGTGGACGAGCTGGTGGGGTTGCTGGAACGGCAGCACCACGGCGCCCGGCACCTACGTCACCTGGCGGGACGACGTGGTGGCCGACGCGACGTACAAGGGCAAGCCGCGCCCGCAGAAGATGCTCTGGACCTGGTACTCGTTGCGCGACCTCGGGGACGCGGCAGGCGAGGGCGACGGCCCCGGCGAGGTCAAGGCCATCAACAGGCGTGACCTGCTCACCCGTTACCTGAACGACTACCGCTTCTTCCTCCAGAAGATCGGCAAGTCGCATGACGCGATCGACCTTGAGCCCGACTTCTGGGGCTTCGCCCGGTCGCTCGGCAATCTGCACCAGGTGCCCGCGCAGGTCTCCGCCGCCAACCCGACGGACTGCGGATCGCAGGAGAACAGCGCCGCCGGACTCGCCCAGTGCCTGATTCAGATGACGCGCAAGTACGCGCCGAACGCCGCCGTGGGGCTGCACCTTTCCTGCTTCGACTGGGAGACGGACGTCCAGAAGTGCGTCAAGGACTACGCGGACCTCGGGGCGAAGAACGCCGACTTCCTGGTCAGCGATGTGTCGGACCGCGACGCGGGCTGGTACGCACTGCCGGCCCACGGCAGCCGTGACACCTTCTGGACCGACCGGAAGGCCGCCGCCTCGCTGAAGTACTGGAAGACGATGGCCGAGTCCGTGGGCAAGCCGGTCGTCCTGTGGCAGATCCCCGTGGGCAACATGGCGCAGAACAACACCCTCAACCATTACAAGGACGACAAGGTGGACTGGCTGTTCGGGCACATGGAGCAGGTCGCGAACGCCCATGTCGCCGGCCTGTTCTTCGGTCCGGGACAGCAGGAACAGACCACGGTCGAGTCCGACGGCGGAAACCTGATCCGCAAGACGATCGCGTATCACAACTCGGGTGGTACAGCGCTCAAGTAGGCGGCCTTGGCGAAGGGGTGACCGCACTGACAGGTGACGGCGGGGAAGCCGAGCCGCAAGCGGGCACCGGCCCGAAGCCTGGGTTGGCACGAGTCGAAGGCTTCGCGCTTCCACGTCGGCACCTGACTGAGAACCCTCGCGGAGGCGCAGACCGCGTCACCTCCATCGGCCGTCCGTAGCCAAGCCCAAGCAGAGCAGGCCGCCCGCGACACTGCGGGCGGCCTGCTCTGCTTGAGCGATATCTACTGACTGATCGTCAGCTCTCCTCGCTCGTACGACGCCTGCGCGCGAAGTAGACCGCGGCGGCACCGACCGCCGCGACCGCGACACCGGCACCCGCGAGGACGGGGGCGCTGCTCGACGCGCCGGTCTCGGCGAGATCACCGTTCGGGGCCGGGGTGTTCGCCCCCGTGTCCGTGCCCGCGCCGGGCGTGGGCGACCCACTGGGGGCCGGGGAGTCGCCCGCACCGGGCGTGGGCGACCCACTGGGAGCCGGGGACTCACTCGCACCGGGCGCGTCGTTCTTGGTGAGCACCGCCGCGAAGGCGCCTGCGATCACCTTGTGGCCTTCGGCGTTGGGGTGGGGGTCCTTCTTCGTGGCGGCCCAGGTCAGCTGGGAGATCTTGGCCACGTTCGCCGGCACCTCGCCCACGCCGGGCACGTTCACCTGGGTGGTGAAGTCGTCCGAGGAGAAGGCCCCGGCCACGTCCGCCACCTTGAAACCGGTGGACTTGAACACCTGGGTGATCCCCGTGTTGGCGGCCTTGACCAGGGCTGCCGACTCCTTGGCGGCCTGCTGCCCCGCGGCGCCCTGGAGCCAGGCCGCCAGGAACGGGTTGTGATACGTCGAGCCCACGAACTGGGTGTCCTTCGCGCCCGCCTGGCGGAGCGCGCCCGCGATCTGGGCGAGGTTCTTCGCCATGGCCTGGCTCTTGCTGTTCAGGCACGCCCCGTCGAGGGTGCCGGCCGGGCTGACGCAGTTGAGGAGGATGTCGTTCGCGCCCACGCTGAGGGTCACGTAGGCGACCTTGCCGGGGTGCTGGGCCATGGCCTTCAGGGCGGCGTCCAGTTGGGACTTGGCGTTCGGGTACTCGCACTTTCCGCCGTTGATCAGAGACTCGGTGGTCTCAGCGGTGCAGCCGAGGCGTATGTGCTCAAGCCCGGGAGTGCGCTGCTTGAGCTGCGCGTAGAGCTGGTCCGTGTAGGCGACGTCGGTGTCCTTGTCGACGTCCGGCTGGTAGCCGGTGGCCAGGGAGTCGCCGAGGGAGATGTAGTAGCTGGTGTCCTTGCCGTCGGTCGCCTCGTCGGCAGTGGCCGGACCGGGTGTGCTCAGCACGATCGTCATGGCGGAGATGGCCAGCGGGGGGACGAAACGCTGAAGGGATCTCATCACTTGCTTGTGCTTTCCAGTTGTTGGGGGGTGGATGCCGAAAGCATTGGCGTGAGCCGTGGTTGGCGAGCAGCGAAACTCATCCGCCGCAGTTTCCGGGCACCCGAAGAAGGCCTTGGTGAAGGCATTGGGGGATTGCCGCTCGGTGAGGCTGCGGGATTTGCCCAGCTTCACTTCGGAGACGCGGGCGTCAATCTAGCAGGGCGAAAAAGGGATCGGATACGGAAGGCCCACAAAATGTCGGTCATGACGACACGTGTAACCCTCAGAAAGGCTCGACCGGTCGGGAATTGGTGACCGGACCCGTTGGTAGCCATTCATTGAGTGATCAACGGGCGTGAAAACTCCTCGCGGGCAGGTCGCTCACCTGCACGAGCTGCGGCCAGAAGGCAGCCGCTGGAGAGCAATCCGCCCACGCATTCGGCGGAGCCGGACACACGGCAACACTGTTCGGCTACCCGAACACTTTTGACGGTGCAGAACCATCGCGGTGTCCTTCTGGCAAACCACCGCTTCGAGATTGCAGAATTCAAGTTGACTCTCGATGTAATACAAGGCGGGCCGGTAGTCGCCGTCGTCTCGCGGCAACGCCTCCGTCGCGTCGCGCCCTTACCTCGTCGCTCATGAACAGCGGCTTCGGCGGCGGGAGTTGGCGCTTTCGGGGGCGCGTGGACATGCCGGGGACGTGCTGGATCCACGGGGTGGAGGTCGCGCGAGGGGGCGGAGGACGGCTCTTGCCGCTCCGGTGGTGAACTTCGTTTGTTTGCCGCGCGGTTGCGTGACGCACTCGGGCCCGCGCTGCGCGTTACCGGGGGTCGGGGGCAGCGGCCCGGCTGAGCGTCGGCGGTCGGTGCTCAGCGCCGCCGGGCAGACTGCCTGCATGCAGCTCCCCGCACCGGCCGTCGCCGTCACCGCGCTGATCGAGGTCGTACGGATCTCCGGGCTTCCGGGCAGGAAGGGGGGCCCGTACCCCGGAGAGGTGGTCGCTCACTGGGCCGGGGACGAGATCGATGGCCTGTTCGCCCTGGTCGAGGCCCTGCCGGGAAGCGTGCGGCATCGGTGCGGGTTCTCGCCCGGGTGGGGGATCCGGGCGTACGACGATGACCTCGACGCCGTGTTGTTCGAGGCGGCGTTCTGCTTCTCGTGCGATGAGGTGCGGATGCATGGAGGTGCTGTGCCGCCGGCGCTGTGCACGCAGTTCTTCGACTCGGGCGCCGCGCAGGCCGAGGCCCTCCTGGTCCGTTTTCGCGGGGCCGCCGCCCCGGCAGCCGACAGCAGCGCCCGGTAGCCGAGGACACCGGGGGCTACGGCGACGAGCGCTGACACCTCACCCGGGCACACCTCTGCGGCGCCCGGCCGAGGAGAGGCCGGGCGCCGCAGAGGTTCAGGCGTCTTCGCGCCGTGTCACGAAGCCGTGCGGCCCGCGCCCTTGCGGCGGGTGACGGCGAAGATGACGCCACCTGCGGCGACGAGGCCCGCCGCGCCGAGGGCGATCGGGATGGCGTTGCCGCCGCCCGTCTCGGCGAGGTCGCCGGGCTCACCGCCGTTCGGGGTGGGGGCGGCCGGGGTGGAGTCGGAGGGGGACGGGGAGGGGGACGACTCGGTCTTCGGGGTGTCCTCGGCGGGCGGCTTCTCGTCCGCGGGCGGGGTGGAGGCCGGGGGCTGCTCCTCCGCCGGGGGGTTCTCCTCGGCCGGCGGCTGCTCCTCCGTCGGGGGCTGCTCCTCCGCCGGCGGCTGCTCCTGCGTCGTGCAGTCCTTCGTGCCGCCGTTCCAGGCCGCGATCAGCTTGTCCTTGATGACGGGGCGGTCCGGGCCCTTGGGCACGTCGCCGTGCTCGAAACCGTCCTTCGCGTCGAGCTTGCCGTCGAACTTCACGGCACCCCGGTAGAGGTCGATCTGGGCGTAGCAGCCCGCGTCGGGGACGGCGATGTCGAGGGAGTCCGTCGCGCCGCGCTTGACCGTGACCGTGTCGAAGTCGACGAAGACCTGCTCGCCGGAGGTGGCGAAGGTCGGGCCGTGGGCGAGGTACGACGCGAGGGAGACCGTGCAGGTCGTGGCGTCGGCGGCGGCGCGGACCTTGATGTGGACCTTGCCGTCGTCGCTGGGCTTGAGGTTCTGGTCGTCGAGCTTGACCCAGTCGGCGAACGTCACGCCGTCCAGCGAGAACTCGCAGCGGTCGGTCTCGGTGGCCGTGCCCGCGCCCTGGCCGGGGGCGTAGCTCTTCTTGCCCCAGCCGTCGCCGCCGGGTGTGTCGGTGGCGAAGGCCGGAGCCGAGACCGCCGCGCTCAGCGCAAGAGCGGCGATGCCCGTCCCCACCAGGCGGCTCACGATGACACGTCTCACTATGGACATGCGGATCCCATTCTCGAACTCGGAACGTCGTTGCGTACGAGACCCCTGGGCGCGGCGACAGCACGGCGGCACGAGGGCAGCCGAAGGCCGCGCCGGGGGGTGAGTGGTCGAAGAAAACACCGGGCTCAGGGGTCACTTGAGCCACAGGGTGGGGACATCGTTTACCAAGGGGTAGGGGCTGTCAACCTCGGCAAACACCGACCGGGGCAGGGACTTCGACGGTTCGTCAGTCCCGTTCGCACACTGCGTGGGCACATATGGGACACAAGGGGAATCAGTTCCTCCGGGAAACCATCGGGACATCATCGGGAAACCATCGAGACACCATGAGGTCCCCATGCGGGTGCCATGCGGGAGCCATGCGAGAGCCAAGGACCGGCGCCCATCGCAAAAGGTTCGCCAACTCGCTTACGCACACAAGGGCGTTGATCGGGGACGGATTTGACAAGCCGACCGTCGCTCCCGAATCTACGTTCATGACATCCATTTTCATTATCGGCGTCAAGGGTGCCGCCGAGAGCGAGCGGGGTGACGGTCCATGCGCGTGGCCTTCGTAGGCAAGGGCGGCAGCGGCAAGACGACGCTCTCCGCGCTCTTCGCCCGGCACCTCGCCCGGACGGGCGCGCCACTGGTGGCGATCGACGGTGACATCAACCAACACCTCGCCCACGCCCTCGGCCTCGACGAGGACGCGGAGTTCGGCGCCCCGCCGCTGAGTTCACGCACCGGCGAGATCAAGGACCTGCTGCGCGGCAGCAACCCGCGGATCGTCTCCCGGGAGGCGATGGTCAAGACGACGCCGCCGGGGCGCGGCTCCCGCCTGCTGCGGCTCCTCGGCGACGACGACCTGCACACCCGGCACGTCGAGCGCGTGGGCGAGGTGCCGCTCATGGTCACCGGCGCCTTCGACGAGAGCGACCTCGGGGTGGCCTGCTACCACTCCAAGCTCGGGGCGGTTGAGCTGTATCTCAACCATCTCGTCGACGGGCCCGGCGAGTACGTCGTCGTCGACATAACCGCCGGCGCCGACGCGTTCGCCTCCGGGCTCTTCACCCGGTTCGACATGACCTTCCTGGTCGCGGAGCCGACGCGGAAGAGCGTCTCCGTGTACCGGCAGTACCGGGAGCACGCCGCCGAGTTCGGCATCCCGATCGCGGTCGTCGGCAACAAGGTCACCGGCGAGGACGACCTGCTCTTCCTCAAGGAGCACGTGGGCGAGGACCTGTTGGCGTACTGCGTGCAGTCGTCCTACGTCCGCGCGCAGGAACAGGGCCGGGAGCAGGGCGAGTTGGAGGCGCACAACCTGCACGCGCTGACCCTGTTGAAGGACGCCGTCGACGCCCGTACGAAGGACTGGGTCACCTTCCAGCGCCACGCCGTCGAGTTCCACCTCCGCAACGCCGCCGCCTGGGCCAACGACGCCACCGGGCACGACCTGGCCGCCCAGGTGGACCCCGAGTTCCACCACGGACCGCAGGCGCAGGCCGCCACCGGAGCCACCGCCCCCTCCATAGTCACTTTCTAGTCTCCGTCTGATCAGAACAGGAACACCCATGTCGCTCGACGTCTCCCCGCAGCTGCTCGCCGATGCCGAGAAGGGCGAGGTGCGGGAGGAGGAGTTCGTGGAAACCGTGCGCACGTCACTGCCGTACGCCTACGAGCTCATCGCCTCGCTCGTCGGTGAACTGCGGGCCGGCACCGCGCCGTTCGCCGACAACCGGACTCCGCCGCCGTCGGAGAAGGAGCGGGGCCAGCTGCTGCGGGCGCTGTCCAGCGACGCGATCCGGGGGAGCCTGGAGCGGCACTTCGGGGTGGCTCTCGCCTTCCAGAACTGCCACCGGGTGGCGGTCTTCCCGACGGAGGCGCGCGGCGGCGAGACGTACACCCGCTTCACGTCGCTGCGGTCGCAGATCCTCAACCAGTCGCCGGAGTTCCGCGACTGCTGACGCCCGAGGTGGCCTGAATCGGCCGTCGACCGCCCCCTTCGCACCCCTCTCGCGAAGGGGGCGGTCGTTTCTGTACGGGGGAGCTCAGAGGGCGTACGGGGGCGCGTCACCGGCGTACGGCGGCACCGGGGGTCGGGGGCGGGGGCGCTCGGGTGACCGGCTTCGAGCTGTTCGGGTGGGCCGTTTCGTCCGCATAGCGCCCGAAGAATGACAGGTCCCGCAGGGCCGTGAACGGGCCCGGCCCGACGGGGACGGGCTCCGGCGGGGCGGTCGGGTGCCCGCTGGGGGGCGTGGTGGGGCCCTGCGGGGGCTGGTGCGTGCCGGTCCGTGCGCCGTGGCGTGCGGTCGTGCGATATGCGCCGTCACAACTTGGCCTGCTTGCGATCACACAAGGTGAATAATGGGGCCAGAGGGCGTCTCAGCGACAGAGAGGGTCGCCGTGGGGACCGACAGGGGCAGTGACGTTTCCCGTCAGCGCTTCGACGTGGCCGACGCCGCGCCGTTGCTGATCGACGCGGACGGGTTCGTGACGAGCTGGACCCGGGACGCCGAGCGCCTCTTCGGGTATCCCGCGGCCGAGATCCTGGGCCGCAGCGTCCGTACGCTCCTCGTCGACGAGGACGGCGAACGCATCGGCGCGCTGGCCGAAACCCATCGCGCGCTCGGTGGTTGGTCCGGCATCCTCACCGCCCGCCACCGCGACGGCCACACCGTCAAGGTGATGGTCCGCGTCGTCCCCACCCGTGAGGCACGGCCACCTGTGCCGGGTGAGGCGGTGAGCGAGGGCGCCACGGTGAGCGGGGGGCCCACGGTGAGCGGGGGGCCCACGGCGGCCGGAGGCCCGCCCCGACGGAACCCGCACCCGCACCCGCACCCGCACCCACACCCACCGAAGCCCGCTCCGCCCCCGACCGCGGCACCGGCGGCGGCGCAGGGCGCGCCCCGGCCGAACGCGGCCCCCACCGGGCGGGCCCCAGCCCGGGAAGGCACGGGCGACGTGGTCGCCGGTGCACGGCCCGCCGCGCAGCACTCCGGCGGCCCGACCGCCCGGCGGACCGTCCCCGTCCCGGCCCCCGATTCCTCTCCGCCGTCGCCGTCGTCCTCACCGTCGCCGTCATCCTCACCGTCGTCCTCGTCGTCGTCTTCGCCCGCGCCGTCACCGTCCGGACGTCTGCCCTTCTCCCCATCGCCGGCCTCCCCGCCTCGCCCCACCCCCGCCTCCGCCCCCGCACCGTTCGCCCCCAAGCCATCACCCCCTCCCCCTCCCCCTCCCTCCACCGACCCCCTCAGGCCCTCCCACTGGGTGGCTCTCGTGTCCGATGCCACGCAGGCGCCCGGCTGGGACATGAGCCGGACCGTGCTGGAGCGGATGACCGCGCGGTCGCCGGTCGGGATAGCGATCGTGGACACGGAGCTGCGTTTCGTGTGGTCGAACGAGGCCCTGGAGCGGTTCGGTGGCGGCCAGGCGCACGAGAGAGTGGGGCTGCGGCTCGCCGAGGTGCAGCCGGGGCTCGACGCCGAGCGCATCGAGACGCAGATGCGGAAGGTGCTGGAGACGGGCGTCCCGGTACTGGACTACGAGCACGTGGGCCGGGTGCGGTCCGCCCCGTACCGAGAGACCGCGCACGCGATGTCCTTCACCCGTCTGGAGGACGACCACGGTCGGCCCATCGGCGTGTACTACACGGTGGTCGACGTGTCGGAACGGCACCGCGCCCGCACGCGGCTCGCCCTGCTGGACCGTGCCGGTGAGCACATCGGCCGCACCCTCGACGTACGGCGGACCGCGCAGGAGCTGGCGGACGTGGTCGTGCCGGCGCTCGCCGACTTCGTGACCGTCGACCTGCTGGACTCGGTGCTGCGCGGCGCCGAGCCGGGTCCCCTCGGCGACGGTTCCGTACCGCTGCGGCGGATCGCCCAGCAGTCCGTGCACGACGGGGTGCCGGAGGCCGTCCTGGAGGTCGGCGCGGTCGCCTCCTACGCCGCCGGATCGCCCCCGGTACGGGCCCTGGTCGACGGTCGTTCGTGGTCCGAGCCGCGGCTGGACCCCATGTCGGCGGAGTGGGCGAGGGCGGTCGCGGGCGGCCGGGCGGTGCCCGTGGAGTCGCTCGGCCTGCACAGTGTGATGATCGTTCCGGTGCGGGCGCGTGGGATCACGCTCGGCATCACCACGTTCTTCCGGCACGACCGGCTGGACCCCTTCGACGCGGTCGACCTGGGCCTCGCCGAGGAACTGGTCGGCCGTGCCGCCGTCTGCGTCGACAACGCCCGCCGGTACACGCGCGAGCGCGATGCCGCCCTCGTGCTCCAGCGCAGTCTGCTGCCGCGCCGGCTGCCCGAGCAGGACGCGGCCGAGGTCGCCGTCCGCTACCGGCCGGCCGACGAACTGACCGGCCTCGGCGGCGACTGGTACGACGTCATCCCGCTCTCCGGTGCCCGGGTCGCCCTGGTCGTCGGCGAGGTCGCGGGCCACGGCATCGACGGCGCCGCCGCCATGGGTCGCCTCCGTACGGCCGTACGCACCCTCGCCGACCTCGACCTGCCGCCGGACGAGGTGCTCGCCCATCTCGACGACATGGTGGCGAAGTCGGCGCGGCAGGAGGGGGCCGAGCCGGGCGGGGGCAGCGGTCAGACGGTCGGGGCGCGCTGTCTGTACGTCGTCCACGACCCAGTGTCCGGCAGGTGCGCCATGGCCGCCGCCGGGCTGTTCGCCCCGGCCCTGGTCGCCCTGGACGGCACGGTCACCTTCCCCGAGCTTCCCGAGGGTCCCGCGCTCGGCGTCGACCAGCAGCCCTTCGAGGCGCTGGAGCTGGACCTCCCCGAGGGCACGGTCATCGCCCTGCACACCGACGGGTTGCTCGCCGGGGCCTCCCGGGAGGCGCTGTGCCGCGCCCTGGCCCGGACGGAGCTCTCCCTCGAACGGCACGCCCAGCGCGTCCTGGACACTCTGGCCCCGGCCCGCCCGACCGACGACGTCGCCCTCCTTCTGGCCCGCACCCGGCGGCTGCCCGCGCACCGGGTGGCGTCATGGGAGCTGCCGGCCGACCCGGCGCTGGTCGCGGAGGCCCGCAAGACCACCTCGCGGCAGCTCGGGACGTGGGGGCTGGACGAGCTGGCGTTCACCACGGAACTGATCGTCAGCGAGCTGGTCACCAACGCGATCCGGCACGCCGCCGGGCCCATCCGGCTACGGCTCGTCCTCGAACGCACCCTGACCTGCGAGGTGTTCGACGGCGGCGCCACCGCGCCCCACCTGCGCCACCCGCGCACCACCGACGAGGGCGGCCGCGGCCTGTTCCTCATCTCCCAGTTCACCCAACGCTGGGGCACCCGCTTCCTCCCCGAGGGCAAAGTCATCTGGGCGGAACAGCCCCTGCCGAACCAGCCGGCCGACGCCCCGACGACAGCGGACCCGACAGCCGGCGTCGGCAGCGTCTAGCGGCAATTCGGTGAGTACGCCATGTGGGGACCCCTCGGCTGGGCTGTTCGGGTGAACCCCCTGGGGGAGGGGCGGTCGCGCGGGCTGTCAGGGGCTCGTCCCTCACCCCCTTCACCTCCCCCGAATCTCCACATTTCCGGCATCGCAGCCGACGAGCCCGCCCCCTCCCGTGCCCCGTTCAGCCTGATTAGTGACGGTTGGCACTTCATATGAATGCAGGCGTCGGCTTCGGGCACCGGGCTCCGTCGCCTCGGCAGGACTTCAGGGAGAAGAGGGACGTCGTGAAGCTAAGAACACCGGGGGGTGTGGGTCTGGCCCTGGCCGTCACGGCGGCGCTGCTGGTCGGACTGGCCGGTGAGGCGGTCCCCGCCGCCCCCGGCACCATGGGCACCACGGGCGGCAGGGCGCCCGGCGACGGCAACGTGACCGTACGGGTCGTCAACGAGCTGGACGCCGACGGGAAGTACGACCACGGTCAGGAGAAGGGCCGGGCCGGTGTGCGGGTCACGCTCACCGACGACCACGGCACCGTGGAGACCCGCACCACCAACGCGTACGGCATCGCCTGGTTCCAGCCGTCGGCCACCCCGCTGCGCGGCGGCAAGTACCGCGTCCAGGCCTACAACCCCGACTCCCGCACCCTCCAGCCGGCGATCGCGGGCCTCGGCGACGGGCCGGGCGTCATGCGCAGCAGCGTCGGTTTCGTGGATGTCTCCGGGGGCCGGCACACGACGTACACGACCGGCTTCTGGGAGCCGGGGGTCTACTGCCAGGAGAACCCGGACCTGGTGACCTGCAACCTGACGAAGGGCGACGCCCCCGACACCCACAACGGCCTGGTGCGGTTCGCGGGGAACTTCTCCGACACCCACCCCGGCGGCGCGGTCACCCGGCTCACCAACAACCAGCAGCAGGGCGCCGTGTTCGGCATCGGCAACGACCGGACCGGCAACACGTACATGGGCACACTGGTCAAGCGGCACGCCGCGTACGGACCGGCGGGCGCGACCAACACGATCTACCGCCGCAACAGCGCCTCCGGGGTGAGCACCTTCGTCACCCTGCCGGGCCTGCTGACCGAGCACGACGAGGCCGACGACTGGCTGCGCGACAACCCGGTCTACAGCAGGGTCGGCCGCGAGGGCATCGGCGACGTCGACGTCTCCGGTGACGGACGGACCCTCTACGCGGTCAGCCTCAACGACTCACGGCTGTACACGGTGCCGATCCGCGGCACCGGCGACGGGGTCTACCCGGGCACCTACCGCTCGCACGTCATCCCCCGGCCCAAGGAGTGCGCCGGCCACTGGCACCCGTACGGCATCGGCGTGCGCGGCGGCCGCGTGCTCGTCGGCGGGGTGTGCGGCGCGGAGAACACCGTCACCAGGACCGTCCCGTGGGGCGACCCCTCCCAGGTCACCTCGCACGTCTACGAGTTCACCCGGGGTTCGTTCCGCCCGCTGTTCCAGGCGGCGATGAACTACCCGCGCGGCTGCGCGTACCGCTTCACCGGTACGCCCGCGACCGCCCCCCGCTGCGCGAAGCCCTCCGGCGTCGGCACCCCGCTGAGCGCCATGTGGGAGGCGTGGAACCAGCGCGTCCCCACCCCCGGCCGGCTCTCCTTCGTCTCCGCGCCGCAGCCGATCCTGTCCGACATCGAGATCGCCGACGACGGCGACCTGATCCTCGGCTTCCGCGACCGGTTCGCCGACATGCAGGGCACGGCGACGTACCCCTTCAACGCGCACAAGGACAGCTCCAAGGTCAGGGCCGTCGCCGCCGGTGACGTGCTGCGGGTGTGCGCGACCGGTACGACGTACACGCTGGAGAACAACGCCCGCTGCGACGCGCTCCACGGCGCGCTCCCCAACAACGACGAGGGGCCGGGCCACGGCGAGTTCTACGCCGACTCGACCAAGCTCGCCGACGCCCACGAGGACCAGGTCACCCAGGGCGGCACGGCCCTCCTGCCGTACCGGAACAAGCTGTGGAGCACGGTCCACTCCCCGTTCGACGAGCACCCCTGGGAGCAGGGCGTACGCCGCTGGAACGCCACCAAGGGCAAGACCGAGGGCAACCTGCTGGTGCAGCGGACCTGGAGCGCCGACGCCGCCCAGCGCGCCATGCTGTTCGGCGAGGGCAACGGCCTCGCCGACCTGGAGCTGATCTGCGACCGGGCACCCGTCCAGGTCGGCAACCGCGTCTGGTTCGACACCGACGGCGACGGCATCCAGGACCCGTCCGAGCCGCCGGTCAAGGGCGTGAAGGTGACGCTCCACCCGACGTCGTCACCCGGCCCGGACCTCGTCACGCGCACCGACGCGAACGGCGAGTACTACGTCGGCAGCCTGGACCGGGGCGGGCTGCGGCCGAACACCACCTACCGGGTCTCCTTCGACCACAGCGGCGTCGACACCAGCACGCTGCCGGGTCGGCCGAGCCGCGCCTTGCTCAAGTGGACGGTCAAGGGCGCCGGTTCGAACCGTGCGATCGACTCCGACGTCGACCCCTTCGGCCGGACCACGGTCCGCGTCGGCGACCCCGGCCATGTGAACCACACGGTCGACGCCGGGATCACCCAGTCGGTGCGGCTGACGCTCCTGAAGCTCGACAAGAAGAGCGGCAAGCCGCTGCCCGGCGCGGTGTTCGAGCTGTGGCAGGACACCAACGGCGTCCGCGGCCTGCAGCGGTACGGCCCGAGGAAGGACCGGTTCGTCAACGACTGCGCCACCGCCCGCACCGGCCGCTGCTCCTTCGGCTCGCTGCTGCCCGGTACGTACCACCTGGTGGAGACGGACGTCCCCGAGGGCTACCTCAAGCCGAGGCGACCGGTCACCGGGCCGTACGTCCTCACCCCGCGGAACGCCTCCCAGGGGCAGGGGCTGTTGGTGAAGCTGTTCAACGCGCGGGGCGAGGCCTGCAAGGGCAAGAAGTGCTGACGCCGGTGCCCGTTCGGCCCAGCAGGACGTCTCCGGGGCGCACCGGATGCCGTATCTCTGGGAGGGGGTTCGGCGAGTGAGTGAGTAAGCGAGTACCGGAGGCCGCGTTGACCAGACGAAGGACACGGAAGGCCCGCAGGACACAGAGGAGCCGGATACGCCGGACACGTGTGGTCGCGGTGCTGTCGTCCGCCCTGGTGGGCTGGACGGCGGCACCCGCCGCCACGTCGGCGCTCCCGGCCGCGTCGGCGCCCGCCGCCCCGTCGGCGCCCGCGGCTCCGTCGGCGCCCGCCGCCGAGGCGGCGCCCGCGCCGGAGTGCACGGCGCGGACCGGCCCCTACCAGTGGGACCTGGAACGCCACCTCAGGCTCCCGGCGGACGGCCGGCAGTCCACCGCCGACTGCGTGGCGATCCGCGCCTTCCAGCAGCGCACGGGCGTGAAGCCGGCCGACGGCTACGCGGGCCTCGCCACCTACCGCACGATGCTGGTGGTGCAGGCCCGCGCCAACCCCAACGCGGCCGGGAAGTGTCCGGTGCGCACGTACCAGGTGACGTGCGTGGACCTCGACCGGCAGCTGGTGTGGGTGCAGCGGGGGAAGCAGGTGATCTACGCGCCGGTGCCCGCGCGCACCGGCAAGGACGGCGAGGAGACCCGCACCGGCTGGCACACGGTCTACTGGAAGCACCGCGACCATTTCTCCGACCTGTACAACAACGCCCCGATGCCGTTCGCCCAGTTCTTCAACGACGGGCAGGCCTTCCACGGCGTCCTCGACGACCTCTTCCGGGGCGGCTCCCACGGCTGCGTGAACCTCCGCTACGCCGACGCCGAACGCCTGTGGCACATCATGCACGAGGACGACGCCGTCTACATCTGGGGCGCCAAGCCGGGCACCTGGCGCTCACTCGGCCCGCCGTCCGAGGCGCCCACACCCGAACCCGTACAGGGCTGAGCCCGCGCGGCGCCCCGGCCGGGATCAGCCGTCGTCGGCGCGGGCATCGCGCTGGACCTTCCCGTCGCCCCTCCTCTGCGCCGTGCCCGTGTCATCGCGGGGTGCTTCATGTCAGTAGCGGGCGCTAAGTTGGGGGAGATCGCCGCCGCACCCGGGGCACGGGGCTCTGTCGGGAAGGCGGCTTCGGAAAGGGTTGACGGATGAGACGCCCTTCGAGGCGTGCCCGGGTCGCGATCGGGGCGGGCACGGGCGCGGCGGTGGTCGCCGCGCTGCTCGTGGCCCGGGAGGTCTCCTCACCGGCCCTGGACCTACGGCCGGCCGCCCGCGCCGGGGACCCGGCCTGCACCCGGATCGCCGACCGCTACCCCGACCGGATCGCGGGCGAGTCCCGCGACCCCGTCTCCGTCACCGGCGTGACGTCCTGGGGCAACGGGGGCGTGGTGCTGCGCTGCGGCCTGGAACCGCCGGCCGAGACCGTCGACCCGTGCGTCGAGGTCGACGGCGTCGACTGGGTGTTCCGCGAGGACCGCTCCACCGGCTCCGGCTACCGCGTCCTCATCACCTACGGCCGCGACCCGGCCGTGCAGGCCTTCGTCGACGACCGGATCACGGCGATCGACGGCGTCCTGGTGGACCTCAGCGCCGTGGTGAGACCGATCGAGCGGGCGCCGGACGACGAGTGCGTGGCCGCCGCCGACGCAGCCCCGCGCTGAGGGCTCCGGCGCGACCGTCGTCAGACCACGCGGGGGCCGCCGCTCAGGCTGCCCGAGGGGGCCGTCGGCACGAGACGGTCGTAGCGCCAGGCGCACAGGCCCAGCGTCATCAGGAACTGGAGGTCCAGGAGGGCCACGGTCATCATCACGAAAGCCCAGTCCACCGCGTCGGCCGGTCCGGACCCCGCCCCCAACCCGGTCGCCACCAGGGTCAGCAGATACAGGACCGCGTAGACCGACGTGTCGATCGTCGCGGTGCGCCAGCGCGACAGGGCGGGAAGCGTCTTGCGGACCACCGTCAGCACGGGCACCGCCACCAGTGGGAAGAGCAGCCCCCCGCCGTCGGCCAGCCCGAGAGCGGTGTCGTCGGCCGATGTGTCCCCTCCGGTCCCCACGTTCAGCACGAACAGCCCCCACAGCCATGAGGGAAGGGTCACCACGGCCGCGTACTCCACCGCTCTGCGCCAAGGCGTGATCATCTGCGCTCCTCGCATCCCCGTACGCCACCGGCGGTCAACCGGTGACCACAGCAGTGTCCCAGCCACCTCCGCGGGGCCGATCGGCAGGCTCCCCGGGGGAGTTGCCTAAGCTGTACGGCGATGAAGACGAACCCCCGTGCGGTCCTGTGCGTGGTGGTGGCCGGGCTCGCGATGACGGGCTGCGCCACGCCGAAACCGCTGCCGACCGACGTGGAACAGGGCGAACGGGCCGAAGGGGCCGGGCAGTCGGGGCAGTCGGGGGACGACGCTCGACTGGCGGGTGGGGGCGGGCTGTTCAAGAGCATCCCCGCCGGCGAACGGCCCGTCGCCCCCGACTTCGCCGGCGACACCGTCGACGGCGGATCCGTCCGGCTCTCCGACTACCGGGGTCGGGTCGTCGTGGTGAACGCCTGGGCCTCCACCTGCGGCCCCTGCCGGGTCGAGTCACCCGATCTCGACCGTGTGCAGCGGGAGCTGAAGGAGCGGGACGTCCAGGTCCTGGGCGTCAGCATGGACGTCTCCCGCTCGAACGCGCTCGCCTTCCAGCGGGACCTCGCCCTGTCCTACCCGAGCCTGCACGACCCCGGCGGCAAGCAGTTCCTGAAGCTGCCGAACGGTCTCGTGAACCCGCGGATCCTCCCCTTCACCCTCTTCGTCGACCGCGCGGGCCGGATCGCCGGGGCCGTGCAGAGCACGGTGACGGAGGAGGACGTGCGGAGCGTGGTCACGCCGATGCTGGAGGAGGGGTAGCGGAGGCGGCGAGGGCTTCGGTACGGGCGGCGGACCGACCCCGGGCCTCGTCCGATGAGCCCTGTTCGTCGGCGTCCGTGGACTGCTCGTCCGACGCGCCCTCCTCGGCGGGGTTCTCGGCGGAGTTCTCGTCGGACGGTGACCGCGTCTTCGTGTTCTTCTTCTCCCGCTGCCCGGTGTCCTTCTCCGACTTCGGCTCCTTCTCCCCCTTCTTCTTGTCCTTCTTCGCCGCCTGTTCCTTCAGGAGACTCTGGAGGCGTTTGATGCCGGCCTGCGCCGCTTCGGTGGTGGCGGTGTCGTCGATGCCGTAGAGGCCGCCGTGGGTGAGGAGGGCGGCGGTGTCGCCGACGCGTACGGTCGCGAGGTCGAGGGTGAGCGCGGTCTCCTCGCCCTCCAGATCACCGCTGACGATCAGCCGCAGGCCCTGGCGGGCGTCACCGAGGTCGCCCGGCAGGTCGACGGGGGTGACCTCGGCACCGTACTCCCGGCCCTGGACACCAGTGATGGTGAACTCCTCGCAACTGGCGACGAGTTGGCCCAGCCGGCGGAGGCGGGCGTCGACGTCGGCCTTGTCGTACGCGCCGACCTGGTAGCGCAGTTGGGCGCCGTACTCGTAGTCGTCGAAGCCCGTGACGGCCGTGCCGCCCCTGGGCTCGCCGAGGACGTCCTCGGCGTAGACCGCGTCGAGGAGTGCCTGGCACTCGGGGCGGTCGGTGCGGCCCTTGAGGAGGCCGTCCCGCCAGGTCGCCGCGCCCTTGGTGCCGGACCAGGCGTCGCCGAGGTCGTCCTGGCGCAGCAGGGCGCTGCGGGCCCGTGCGTCGGTGAGCGCGGGGGTCGCCGGGGCGGTGGGCGAGGCGGAGGTGGTGGTCTCCTCGACGGAAGCGGCCTCGGGGAAGCCGCGAGGGTGCCCGGGGTCGTCCACGACACAGGCCGTCGCCCCCGCGAGCATCCCTAGGGCCATGACCCGGGCGAGAACACGGAACGGACGACGCATGGCGGAGCCTCCCGAGAGCACGACGTTGCCGTTCCCACGCCAACACCGCTCGGGCCCGCCCACCAGCGCTCGCGGGCGTACGGGTGAGGTGGTCCCCCGGACAGCGGCAGGGGCCCTTCAGGTACGGGCCGCCCGGTCATCCGAGGGACGTGAACGTGGGGGAGGCGGAGGGAGTGAGGGCCGTCGAGGGCGGGGGCGAGGTCGTGCCCCTGATCTCCACGATCGCGCCCACGGTGAGGCGGCCGTACAGCCAGCGGGCGTCCGTGGTGCGCAGGCCGATCCAGCCGGAGGCGAGGTCCTGGTCGCCGGGGGCCTTCTCCTCGGCGGAGAGGGCGGCGATCCAGAGCGCGCCGGTGGCCGGGCCCCGTGTGGGAGCTTCGCTCGTCCGCTTCTCGGCGCCGGTTCCGCCGGGCGGTTCGGTCGGGTCGGTCGGGTCGCTCGGGTCTGCCGAGGCGGCCTCGTCGGTCCCGTCGGCCCCTTCGGCCCCGTCGGTCGTGGCGCTCCCAGCGGCTCCGTCTGTCCCGTCAGTCCCGGGGGTCGCGTCGGGCGTGTTGTCGGCGGCGGGCCCATCGGTCGTTTCACCGCCGTCCGACTCGCCTGTGGCACCGGTCGCCGCCGGGGACAGTTCCAGGACCCACGCCAACTTCTCGCCGTACGCGTCGCCGGGGCCGGGCGTCGAGGAGGTCACGAACTTGATGTCGACCTTGGCGGTGACGGTCATCAGGCCGGTCGGGGTCCGGGTCGCCGGCCTGCCCGCCGAGATGGGCAGTTCGCGGCCGTCGACGGTGATCACGCGGCGGGAGAGGTCCACCGTGGCGTCGGCCGCCTCGGCCACCTCGGCCGACGCGCTCGGCGCGATGCTCGCGGCGGTGGACGGCCGCTGCTCGGTGCCGTGCGAGACGGCGTTCAGGGTGAGGACGGCGGCCAGGCCGGCCGCCGCGCAGCCGCCCGCTACCGCGGCGGTCGTACGGCGCCGTCGACGACGGCGTCCGGCGGCGGCGCGTACCTCGGCGCCGGACCCGAGCGGCGGGCTTTCGGCGGACTCGGCCAACTCGCGCAGTCGGACGGTGAGTTCATCGGACACGGCCGTCCTCCTTCGCACCCTCGCCGGGGGCCAGTTCGCGCGCCAGCGCCGCCCGGCCACGGGACAGCCGGGCCTTGACCGTGCCCACGGGGGCACCGGTCTCGGAGGCTACCTCCTCGACACTCAAGTCGCACAGATGGTGCAGAACCACTGCCATCCGCTGGGCCTCCGGAATCCTGCGCAACGCCTCGACCAGCACCGCCCGCTCGGGATCGGGGCCCGGCGCGTGCTCCGGGGGCGGCTCGCGGCGCACGAGTTCCAGCCAGCGGCGCGCCCGGCGCCACCGGCTCACCGCGAGCCGCATCGCCACGGTCCTGATCCACGCCTCGGGCGCCCCCTCCGCGAGGAAGTCACGCCGTCGGTCCCAGGCCCGTACGAAGGCCTCCTGCACCACGTCCTGCGCCTCGCCGTGGTCCCCGGTGAAGGCGTAGAGCTGGCCGGTCAGTCGGGGGAACGCGGTGGCGTAGAACGCGTCGAACTCTTCCTCGGTCATGCCCCCGCCGTTGTCCGAAGTCCCGTGCATCGCCATGCAACCCGGTCGCCCCCGTCGTGCGTACAGGTCTCGAACGTACGCCGCAGCCCATCGAAACACATCGCCGTCAGCGACTGGGGGAGACCATGACCACGGGGAGCAGGGCCAGGGGGAGCCGGGGCGCCGGGACGGGACCGCGCCGGCGTCCGGTGCGCGTGATCGTCACGTCGGCCGCGTGCGCGGTCGCGTGCGCGGTCGCGCTCACGGGCTGTGCGGGGAGCGGGGAGGGAGTGCGGGTCGAGGGGCCGAGCGAGATACCCAGAACCCTTGTCCGGGCGGACGCGGAAATTCGCGCCACGCCACCGGCCTTCGACGGTGTGCGGGTGAACATCACGGAGGGGCAGACCGTGGGCGTCGGCATACCGATAGCGGTCACCTTCGACCGCCCGGTCCCGTCGACCGAACGCGCTTCCGTGGAGGGCGAGTTGAAGGTCACCGCCCTGGGCGACGGCGCAGAGGGCTCCTGGAGCTGGGTCGAGGACCCGGCCCTCGCCGACGGGCGGCGCGTCGACTTCCGTCCGCGCGCCTCCTGGCGGCCCGGCACCAAGGTCACCGTCGAGGTCGGCTCGGCCCTCACCCGGCACTTCACCGTCGGCCGTTCGCCGATCGCCGCGAGCGCGCCCGGCGGCTGAGCGAGGCCGGAGAAAAAGTGTTCCGTCGGTGTCATCCGTCCCGTGCGCCTCAAGGGTTTTCAGGAGTGTCAGACCAAGCACCTGGACCAACACACCTTTGGGGGTCGTCCGTTCATGACCATGACACGGATGCACACACTCGTCACCGTCGCAGCGCTGACCACGCTGCTGGCGGGGGCGTCGACGACGTCGTACGCCGCCTCGCGGGGGGAGGCGGCGCACGGCGTCGGCACGGCGGTCGCGGCGGCGGCCAGGAAGGCGCCGACTCCGCGCATCCTCCATCCCGGTGAACACCTCGTCGTCGCGCCGGGATTCGAGTTCTGGATGACGGAGGAGGGCAAGCACTGGATAGAGCCGGACCTGCCCGACTTCCCGCAGTTCCGGAGCGTCGTCGACGGCAACATCGACCGGAGCCGGCCGGGCGTCTCGCTCCAGGCGTCCGCCTTCGAGGGGCGCTACTACCTCTCCGGCCTCTACTACGGGGGCAAGGGAACCGCCTCCCGCGTGGCGGTCCGCACGAGCACGGGGACGGTCCGCGGCAAACTGATCGAGCTGCCGGGCAAGCCGGGCTGGGGAGTCTGGTACGCCATCGCCGACCTGCCCCCGGTGGACGACGGGCAGGAGTTCCTGCGCGGTGTGACCGTCCTCGACACCAAGGGCGGCGTCTACTCCCAGCTGCGCCTGCGCTGACCCGACCGTGCGGGAGGGGGTGACCGCCCCTCCCGCACGACACGCTCCCCCCTTCCCGATCCCCATCCCGAGGACCGTCGCCCGTGCCGCAGGAGAAACCCGGAGCACCGGAGGCCGGCGACTTCGCCGCGTACGCCACCGCCGCCTGGCCCCGTCTGGTGCGCACCGCGCACATGCTGACCGGCGACTTCCACGAGGCGGAGGACCTCGTGCAGACCACCCTGGCGAAGGTGTACGCGCGCTGGCGGCGCATACCGCGCGACGACGTCGACTTCTACGTACGGCGCTCGCTGGTGAACAACAACATCAGCCGCGTACGCAAGAGACGCGTGGCGCACCTGCTGACCCCGTTCCTGCCCGAGCGGGTGCACGAGCGGCACGCCGGGCACGACGAGTCGATCGCCCAACGGGCCGCCCTCACCCAGGCGTTGGCCGCCCTGTCGGCCCGCCAGCGGTCCGTGCTGGTGCTTCGCTTCTGGGAGGACCTCAGCGAGAACGAGACCGCCCAACTGCTGGGCTGCTCGCTCGGCACGGTCAAGACCCATGTGCGCCGGGGGCTCCAAGCCCTGCGCGCTCACCCGGAGTTCACCGGCGAGGCCCACGCGGAACGCCGTGGCCACGGCTCCGCGCCCTCCCTCCCGTTCGTCCCGGCGCCACCCTCACCCGTCCCCGGAGCCCGCCCATGAACCACCCGACCTCCGGGACCGGCCCGGACACCGCCGCCGGACCTGGAACGGTCCGTGACGACACCGAGCACACCGCCGACACCCGCCGTACCGCCGACACCGGCGACGCCGACGACGCCGGGCGACGGTTGCGTGCGGCGTTCGCCGAGGCCGCGTACGGCCTCACGCCCCCGCCCGTGCCGCTGGAGGCCATCGAGCGGGAGGGGCGCCGCCGTCGACGACGGCGGCGGGCCGCCGCGCTGAGCACGGGCTGCGCGCTGCTGCTGCTCCCGCTCGTCGTGGTGCTGGCCCTCCCCTCCGACGGCCCTTCCTCCACGGTGCGGCCCATGGCCCCGCCGAAGCCGAGCGCGAGCGCTTCGCCGTCACCGCCGCGTCTCTCCACGCCCATGGCCGGACAGGTACGGGTCGTCGAGTCGGGCGAGAAGGTGTACGTCGGCGACGGCACACGGATCTGGCTGACCGAGGAGGGCAAGTACGGGGACACACCCGGTGTCTCCGAGGTGCCCGAGTTCCGCAGCGTGGTCGACGGCAACCTCGACAGGAGCAGGCCAGGTGTCTCGGTGCAGGAGACGGCCCGGGGGCCCGAGCGGTCGTTCCTCACCGGCCTGTACTACGGCGGCCGGACCGAGGCGGCGGGCGTACGGATCGAGCTGTACGACGGCAGGACGCTCGACGGCACGGTCGTCCGACTGGCCGGGCACAAGGAGTGGGGCGGGTGGTACGTGCTCGCCGACGTCGAGGCAGGCGTCTCGAACCCCGAACACACGCAGGGCATCACCCGCAAGGTCACGGTGTACGACAGGGACGGCGGCGTGGTCGCCGCACTGGACCTCGGCTGAGTACGCGCCAACTCCTCCGCTGTTGCTGTCGCTGTCTGGACCGGAATCGTCAAAGAGGCGGCTGTGCGGGCGCGGGGCCGAGTGTCGTGGTCCCGGGGGCCGTGCGGTGGCCGAGGCCCGTGCGGTAGGCGTCGAGGGCGGCCTCCACGCGGCCGGTGCGGCGGTACAGGTCGCCCAGCAGTCGGCACAGGTCGGCCAGGTCACCGGCGGCACCGGCCCGCTCCAGCAGGCTCAGCGCCCGTACGTAGTGCTCCTCGGCGGCGTCCGCGTCCCGCCCGTCCTCGGCGATGATGCCGAGGAGACGGTGCGCGGCGGCGGAGTGCAGGGCGCCGCGCTCGGAGCTGAGGTCGCTGAGGACCTCACGGAGCAGCTCCGCGGCCTCCTCGGACTTGCCCCTGCGATGCAGGACGTCGGCGAGTTCGACGGCGACCTGGCTGGTGTAGAGCGCGGCACGCTTGGCGGAGAGCATCCGGCGGGCCTCGCGCAGCTCCTGCTCGGCGCGGACGTAGTCGCCGTTCTGCGCGTGGAGGTAGCCGCGCATCCAGTGGCAGTTGGCCAGCTCGGTGCGGATCTGGAGCTGCCGGTAGAGCTCGGAGGCCTTGGCGAGGGAGGCGTCGGCCTCGGCGATCCGCCCTTCGGCGATCATCGTCCGGGCGACCGAGCGGTGCATACGGGCGACGAGCGCGGGGTCGCCGGACTGCGGGGCGAGCGCGAGGGCCAGCTCGGCGGCCTGGGCCGCGCGGGCGTGGGCGCCCATGTCCATGTAGGGGGCGATGACGCCGGTGTAGAGGAGCAGCAGGGCGTCGGGGTCGTGCATGCCGTTGCGGTTCAGCTCGTCGAGCGTGGACTCGTAGAGGTAGCAGGAGTAGCGCAGTTCACCGGCGAGGTAGTGGGCGGTCGCGCGGCCGCGCAGGGCGGGGACCCGGGCCGGCAGCGGGGCGTCGCCGAGTCGCTGCTCGACCTGCTCGAACCGCAGCTGGGCGGTCTCCAGGTCACCGGTTTCCAGGGCGCATTCACCGAGGCCGAGCAGCGCGTCGGCCTGCTCGGTGACGAGGCCGTACTCCTCCGCCTCGGCGAGGACGGCCGTGAACCCCTCGGCGGCGGCCTCGCCGGCGCCGCTGGCGAGCGTGCGCTGGGCGCCGGTCAGCCGGAGGCGCAGCTCGGTGGCGAAGCCCGCGGGGCGGCCGGTGGCCAGTTCGTCGTAGCCGACGCCGAGCCGTTCGGCGATATGCCGCAGCGCGGGTTCCGAGGCGCGTACCCGGCCGGCCTCCAGGGTCGAGATGTATGCCGGGGTGTACGCCGGTTCCGCCAACTGCCGCTGTGTGAGGCCCTGTTCCGTCCGCAGTTGTTGCACTCTGCGCCCGATGACCTCGGGGTCGTCACGCTCGGCCATACCTGCCATGACGTAAAGCATGCCAGTAACTGCGCTTACATCGGCCGCTTCACCCAACTCCCCAACAGCCTCTTGCCGTTGGTAGGCCAAAGCCTTACGTTAAGCGACACGTTAAGCACGCTTAACTCACCCGGTCAGTCGCAGGGAGGTCGCCGTGATCCGAGACCTGCTCACCCGCCATGCCCGCGCCGCCGCGGCCGCGTTGCTCGCGATCACCGCCCTGATGACGGCGGCCAACGCACTGCCCCGCTGACGGGGCGCGCGTCACTTTTCCGTCGGCTCAGAACTCGGCGGTGTCCAGGTCGAAGCCGAGGGGGCTGGGCAGGGGGACGACCATGCCCAGCTTGCACTTCACCGCCTTCGCGTACCTGTCGGCGGCCGGCTCCGAGAACACCGTGACCTCGGATTCCTCGCGGTCGATGAGGAGGTAGACAGGAATACCGGCGCGGGCGTAGCCGAGGATCTTCGTCTCACGATCGCGGTCCCCGGTGCTGGTTGAGGTGACCTCGGCCACGAGAAGGACAGCGGAGGGATCGTGCCACTCCTGCTCGTCGTCGAAGGTGCCTTTGGGGGCGACGGCGAGATCAGGGACCACGTGCCCTGTCATGGAGCCACCGGGGACGTCCAGCCCGATGCCGGTGTAATTACGCAGGGATCGGTCCCGGCGGCGGTCGAGAAGCTGTTCCGTCAGCTCCGCCACGATCTCCTCGTGCTCCCCGTTGGCCGGAGGCGTCACGCAGATCTCTCCTTCGATCAGCTCTACGCGCCAACCCCGGGGGGCCGTCGCACTGAAGAGCTGGAAGACCTGCTCGGCGCTCGCGCCGGTGTGGTCAGGCACGTCGCTGTCACCATCAGGGTCGTCGAAAGGACCGCTGATGTACTCGCCCTGGTACCCCGGCATGATGATCGGCTCCGCCGTCGCCATGACAGACCTCCTTCGCTCAGCGCGACGCTCCCAGAGTAGACCGCGAGCCCGCGCAGGGAATCCGGAGCCGTTCACTCGAACGAGCGTGCTGTTACGTTTCTGTGCGGCGGGCTCGTCAGTCGGTCAGGGCCGTTGCCGTCGCCCGGACGAACGCCTCCGGGGTGTCGAGCATCACGTTGCGGCCGCAGTCCGGGACCGGGACGACGGTCACGCCCGACTCGGTGAGCGCGTCGGCGCCGGGGAGAGGGCCGTCCGCCTCGGGATGGAGGTAGGTGCGGGGGATCCTCAGGTCGAGCAGGAGCTCGCGCATCGTGGGGCGGGTGCCTCGGGCCAGCCGCGCGGCGCTGCGGTAGAGGGCCTCGGGGCCGACCAGCCGCATGGTCGCCCACTCGTCGTCCTCATCGCCGGTGCCGTCGGCTGCCGGGTCACCCGGGCGGCGCACCTTCGGCGCCCGGTACGCGTAGCCGTCCTGATCGGCCTCCTCCCAGGTGAACACGACGGACTCGCCGGGCTCCAGCGACGCGAACGCCCCCGGTTCCGGGGTGGACACGGCTGAGAAGTGCGCCCGGACCTCACCCGGTACGCACAGGTGCCCGCGCCCCTCGAGGGGCGCGGGCACCCGCATGCGTACGGCGGCGCACCGGCGGTCACACGCCGTTCACCTGCCGGCGGCCACAGGCACCGGTCACCTGTCGACGGTGGCCGGTTCGCCCTCGCGGCTCGCCGGGACGCTCTCGCGGGCCGCCCGGTACGCCGCCACACTGCCGCGCGCCTGCACGGTCTCCCGCTCCACCGTCGTCAGCATCCGCTCCCAGCGCTGCCGCATCGGCCCGATCAGGCCGCCGCCGACACCGACGACGAGGATGCCGGCGACCGTGCCGAGCGCGGCGTAGAGAACGGGCCGGGTGACGTCCTGGGCGATGCCGGCCTGGCCGAGCGCCGCGATGACGCCGAGGCCGACGACGCAGGCCCACACGGCGGTCGCGAGGGCGCGGCCGTAGGAGAGGGAGGCGAGCGCACCCCCGACGATCCCGCGCACCGCGCCGCCGACGGCCATGGCGACGACCACGAGGACCACGGCGACGACCGCGCGCGGCAGCCAGCCCACGATGTCGTCGATCAGCGCGCTCACCGGGTTGGGGCCGAAGACACCCAGCGCGAACTGCAGGGTCATCAGCATCAGCGCGTAGTACACGATCCGGCGGAGGATGCCGGTCAGGTCGTACGAGGAGTCCCGCAGCAGCCGTGACGTTCCGGCACGTTCGGAGAGGCGCTCGGAGCCGACCTTGCGCAGGAGGCGGTCGACGGCGCGGGAGACCAGTTTCGCGACCAACCAGCCGACGACCAGGATGACGAGGAAGGCGACGAGTTGCGGTACGAACTGCGCGACCTTGGACCAGGCGTCGTTCAAGCCCCGGGCGAAGTCGACGGACAGGTCGACGGACAGGCTGACCATGGGTGGTTCTTCCCTTCGCGGGTACGTCGGATACGTCCCCTCCCCTCGTGGATAGCAGTGGGCCGACCGGGTGACGGCGCACCTCAGGGCCGTTCGGGTGACCGCGCGCGGGGTGCGTGGAGGGCGCGTGCGCCGGAGTGGAGGTCAGCCCCGTAAATCCGTTGAGTTCCCTGCCACCCCCTGTGACGCTCTTGTCAGTGGCATGACTTACTCTTCGCTCACGCGTCACAGGATTCACACGCGCGGCACAGGTCGAACACACCGGCCCCGCGCGACGGCATTCGACGACGCGCCCATTTCTTCGTTCCGGGGGGTTCGAAACCTGTGCGTATGCGCACTCTTCCGGCTGCCACCGCGTTGGCAGTCCTCTTCAGCTCCGCCGCGCTCACGGTCGGCACGGGCGCGCCCGCCGCGGCCGACAGCAGCAAGATCGTGCCGGTCAAGTCGGCCGGTGACTTCCTCGTGGACGGCGCCCACCAGCGGGTCTTCGTCAGCGACCCGTACAGCGGCAAGGTCGTCGCCACCACCTACTCGGGCACGGTCCTCGGCACCGTCGCCTCCCTGCCCGGGGTGACGGGCCTCGCCCTGTCCGCCGACTCGGGCACCCTCTACGCGGCCGTGCCCGGCGCCGACGCGATCGTGGCCATCGACGCCGTCGGCATGACCGAGGCCGGCCGGTACGCGACCGGCGACGGCACCAAGCCGACCCACCTCGCCGTCGCGGGCGGCAAGGTCTGGTTCGGGTACGGCGACAAGGAGCACGGGGACATCGGTTCGCTGGACGTCTCCGGTGAGCAGCCCGTGGTGGCGCTCGGCCAGGACGCCGACACCGACTGGACGGGCGCGCCCCGGCTCGCCGTGTCCCCGGCGGACCCGGACGTGGTGGCCGCGGCCTCCCCGGAGGTCTACTGGTTCAACCTCGCGGTGTTCGACGTCTCCGGCACCACGGCCGTGCGTACCGCGCGTGTCGGCGGTCCGGGCGAGTCGGGCAGGACCAGCGACCTCGCCTTCACGCCCGACGGCAGCCGACTGATCACCGCCGAGGCCGGCAACCAGCACAAGGTGTGGCAGACGTCCGACCTCGCGCAGGTCGGCTCGTACACGACGGAGCACCACCCGAACTCGGTGGCGATCGCCCCGGACGGGACCCTCGCCGCCGGGACCAGTTCCCCGTACGACCCGGACATCTACGTCTTCACGCCGGGTACGACGACACCCGTGCGGGAGTACGAGCTGCCGGACACCGACACGATCAGCGGCTCCGACGACCTCGCCGACGGCGGGCTCGCCTGGGAGCCGGGCGGCAGCCGGCTGTTCGCGCTGACGGGGAACTACGACGGCGAGTACAGCCTCCGCGTCTACGACGACCCCACCAAGTCCAAGCCGACCCTGACGGTCAGCGCCCCGGCGACGGCCACCCGTGCCAAGCCGCTCACGGTCTCCGGCACCCTGACGGCCACGCTGCCGCTGCCCGCCGGCACCCCGCTCACGGTCACCCGGACCGACCTGGAGTCCCCCACGGGCAAGTCGCTCGGCACGAAGACGCTGGGCACGGGCGGCAAGTTCTCCTTCACGGACACCCCGCCGGCCGGGGGCAAGGTCACCTACAAGGTGTCGTACGCGGGCGACGCGCAGCACACCGCCGCGTCCGCCTCCCGCTCCGTCGAGGTCTCCCGGGCGACGCCCGCGCTGACGCTGGACAAGAACCGCAAGACCTACGCGTACGGCGCGGACGTGAAGTTCACCGCGCACCTCGGCACGACCTACAAGAACCGCAAGGTCGAGATCTGGGCCGACCCGTACGGCTCGGACAGGCCGAACAAGCTGGTGAAGTCGGGGACGGTGAACTCCAGCGGCAACCTGTCGGTCACCGTCGACCTCAAGCGTGACACCAAGCTCTCGGTGAAGTTCGCGGGCGACGCGCGCTACAAGGCGAGGACGGTCACCAACACCGTCTACACCAAGGTCGCCATCTCGTCGTCGATCTCGGGCCACTACACGACCCGGACGGCCTGGGGCCAGAAGTACCACTACATCCGCAAGTCCAAGGACCCGGTCCTGAAGACCACGATGTCGTACTACCCGGACCGCAAGCAGCGCCTCCAGCTCCAGTTCCACTACGACGGCGCCTGGCGGGACTGGGGCAGCGAGTACTTCCCCCTGGGCACCGCGGGCAAGTCGGACGTGACCCTCACCGGCACACCGACCACGAACGTCCGCCTCCGCTTCCGTTCGGAGTACCACGACACGACGTCCGGCGACAACGTCAACACCACGACGTACGGGGCCTGGAAGTACTTCATCTACACCAGCTAGCCCGCGGGGGCGCCCCGCCCGGGGCGCCCTTCGCACCGCTGACCTCGTGTTCTCGGCGCCCCTGTGAGGATCCTGTCGGGGGCGTGATCTAGTCTTCGCTCACGCGCCACACGCGCCCCACACGGTTCCCCCACCCGGTCCACGGATCAGGCATGTCCCCGATCCCCCGCCCGGCGGCCGTATGCGACGGCGTCCGTATCGCTGTCCTTTCGTTTTCCTTCCGGGGGTTCGAACCACGTGCGTATCCGCACTCTTCCGGCCGCCACCGCGCTGGCCGTACTCGTCAGCTCGACCGCGCTCGCGGTCGGGACGGCCGCGCCCGCCGCGGCCGACAGCCGCACACCCCTGCCGGTGCTGTCGTCCGGCGACATCGTCGTGGACGGCGTCCACCAGCGGGTCTTCGTCTCCGACCCGACCGGCGGCAAGATCGTCGCGACCGACTACGCGGGCACGGTCGTCGGCACGGTGCCCTCCCTGCCCGGAGCCAACGGCCTGGAGCTGTCGGCCGACGCGAGCACGCTGTACGCGGCGGTGCCGGGCGCCGACGCGATCGTGGCGGTCGACACCGCGACCGTGACCGAGTCGAAGCGCTACCCGACGGGCGAGGGCACCGACCCGCAGTACCCGGCGTGGGCGGGCGACAAGCTGTGGTTCGGCTACGGCGCCGCGGCCCAGGGCAACATCGGCTCGCTGGACGTGTCCGGCGCCGACCCGGTCGTCGTGCTGAACCAGGAGCCGAACCGCACCTGGTACGCGGCCCCCGTCCTGGAGACCACATCGGGCGCGCCGAACACCCTGGTGGCGGGTATCAAGGACCTCAGCCCGTTCTCCCTGGCGGTCTACGACGTGTCCTCGGGCACCGCCGCCAAGACGGCGAGCGGCCCCGCCACCGACGACTACGCCGGCAGCAACCTGCGGGACCTCGCGCTCAGCCCCGACGGCTCCCGGATCGTCACGGCCAGCGGATACCCGTACAAGCATCAGGTGTTCAAGGCGTCGGACCTGACCCGGGACGGCGTCTACCCGAGCACCCATTACCCGACGGCCGTCGAGATCGCACCCGACGGGACGGTCGCCGCGGGCGTCGACAACTCGGACGAGCCGGCCGTCTACCTCTACGAACCGGGCGCGACCACGCCCATCCGCACGCACACTTTCAGCGACAACAGTGGCTTCGGCAACGGCCGGGTCGTGCCCGCCGGCCTGGCCTGGACGCCCGACGAGTCCCGACTGTTCGTGATCACCACCGACAGCGACGGCGGTTTCTCGTTGCGCGTGGTCACCGATCCCACCAGGGTGACGACGGCCGTCACGGTGGACGCGCCCGCCACGGCCACCCGTGCCAAGGAGCTGACGGTCACCGGCAAGGTGACCTCGAACCTGGCGTTCCCGGAGGGGGCCACCGTCACGGTGACCCGCACCGACCTGGAGTCCCCGGCCGGCAAGGCCCTCGCCCCCGTGACGGTGAGCGCCGACGGCTCGTACTCCTTCAAGGACACCCCGCCCTCCGGCGGTTCCGTCACGTACACGGTCTCCTACGCGGGGGACGCCGGCCACGCGGCGAGTTCCGGCTCCGACACCGTCGAGGTCTCACGTGCCACGCCCACGCTGACGCTCAACAAGAACGGCAACGTGTACGCGTACGGCGCGGACGTGGCGTTCACGGCGCACCTCGGCACGACCTACAAGAACCGCAAGGTCGAGATCTGGGCCGACCCGTACGGCTCCGACAAGCCGAACAAGCTGGTGAAGTCCGGCACGGTCAACTCCGAGGGCAACCTGTCCGTCACCCTCGACCTGACCCGTGACACCAAGCTCACCGCCAAGTTCGCGGGCGACTCGCGCTACGCGCCGAAGACGGCGGAGAGCCGCGTCTACACCAAGGTGAGGGTGTCGACGACGCCGAGCCGCCACTACAAGACCGCCTACGCCTGGAACCACACGTACTACTACTTCCGGAAGTCCGTGGACCCGCTGTTCACGACCTCGATGACCCCCTACCCGGGCCGCAAGTACCGGGTGCAGGTCCAGGCGTACTACGACGGCGCCTGGCGGACCACGGGCACGGAGTACTTCGCGCTGGAGTCGGGCGGCGTGGGCGCGGTCGAGCTCACCGGCACCCCGAGCACCGGTGTCCGTTTCCGGATCCGTTCCTCGTACGTCGACACCAGCGCCGGCGACAACGTGAACACGACGACGCACGGTGCCTGGAAGCACTTCGTCTTCACCAGCTGACCCCTGAGGGAACCGCCGAGAGCGCGTCCGGTCGTCGACCGGGCGCGCTCTCGTGCTTCGGGAACGAGTCATTCCGAATGATGTCGCCGACGGTCTCCCTTACCTGCCGGTACGTGTGACGATACGGATCTGCCGAAACTTGAGACCTCAATCTGGGGTCACGGCCGCAAAGGAACAGGACATGACCACCCCTGTGCCCTCCGCCCGCTCAGCAGTCCAACACGCGCCCTCGGGCGGGCAGTTGCTCGTCGTGGACGACGAGGAGGGGATCCGCTCCATGCTGACGATGGCGCTGGAGTTCCTCGGCTACCAGGTGACCGCCGCGGCCACCGGCCGCCAGGCCCTGCAGGCCGTCACCCGGTACGACCCCGATCTGATCCTCCTCGACGTCAACCTGCCCGACCTGAGCGGCTTCGAGGTGTGCCGGAACCTGCGCGACCGGGGCAACGCGGTCCCCGTGCTGTTCCTCACGGGGCTCGGCGGGGTCGACGACCGGGTACGCGGGCTGGACATGGGCGGCGACGACTTCGTCACCAAGCCGTTCGAACTGAAGGAGATCGCCGCCCGGGTCCGCGCCCTGCTGCGCCGGGCCGGCGGCGCCCGCCCCGCGCCCGACGGCCACCGCAACCGCCTCCGCGCCGGCGCGGTCCACCTGGACGCCGACGCCCACCAGGTCTGGGCCGACGGCCGCCCCGTCGACCTCACCACCACCGAGTTCGCCCTGCTGCGCTACCTCATGGAGAACCCCGGGCGCGTCCTGTCCCGGCGCCAGATCCAGGAGCGGGTCTGGAACCACCGCGACGAGGGGTCCGGCGTCGTCGACACGTACATCTACTACCTGCGCCGCAAACTGGGCGAGCCGGGTCAGTCCCTCATACGAACGGTCAGAGGAGTGGGCTACCAACTGTGCGCCAACTGAACGAGACCACCGTTTCCGGGCCGGGCACGGGCGGGTTGTGGCCATGAGCGGGTTCACCGGGCTGGGGGAGAGCATCCGGGCGGTCGGGCTGCTCGCGCCGGGTGACACACGCTCCCGGCCCCTCCCCGGCCGCCCGCTCCCGCCCGTCGAGCAGCCGATCCGCCCCCACCGCACCGGCCAACGCACCGTCTGCTTCTGGCTGATCGCCACGATCGCGACCCTGGGCGCCGTCGCCGCCCTCTCCGCCCACACCCTCGCCCAGCACCTCACGGCCCGCACCGACCAGGAAATAACGAGAGCCAGCGCTTTCGGCGGGGCGATCGCCCCGAGTGCGACCCCGACCCCGACCCTCGCCAAGAACGGACTCGTTCTCGTGTTCGATCTGCGGGGGCGGGTCGTCGCGCGTCACCCCGGGGCCGACGATCTGCCCGCGTTCCCGGTGCTCACCGCCGACCGGCTGAAGGCGTACGCGGCCCGGTCGGCGCCCTCCGCGTTCGGGGAGAGTTACCGGGCGAAGGTGGTGCGAACGACCGAAGCGGGCCGGGATCACCGGGGCGGGTACGTCGTCACCGCGAGATCCACCGTCGACGACCGCCGGGCCGTCGAGCGCCTGCTCCAGGTCGAGACGGCCGCCGCCCTCCCTCTGCTGGCCACCGTCCTGATCGGCGCCCGCCGCCTCGGTCGCCGCGAGGTCGAGGAACGGCAGGACACCGAGCGGCGGCTGCGCGAGTTCATGGCGGCGGCCGGGCACGAACTGCGCAACCCGCTGACCACGATCTCCGGTTACGCCGAACTCGCCCGGCTCGGCGACGAAACGTACGAACCGATGCGGCAGGAGGCGCTCGGCCGGATCGCCACCGAGGTCGGCCGTATGCGCACGCTCATCGACGAGCTGGTGCTGCTTACCCGCCTGGACTTCGGCCAGCCGCTCACGCTGACCTGCGTGGATCTGGCGCAGCTGTGCCGCGACGCGGTCTCCGCCGCCCGCGACTGCCACCCCGACCGCCCCGTACGGCTGCTGCTGGCCCCCGGCGACCACACGGTCACCGGTGACCCCTTGCGACTGCACCAACTCGTCGCCAACCTCCTGGCCAACGCCCGCGTGCACACACCACCGGGGACGACGACCACCCTGGGCCTCGGGACGGAGGACGGCCACCGGGTCATCGAAGTGCTGGACGACGGCCCGGGCATCCCCGACGAACTCCGCGCCCGGCTCTTCGACCCCTTCGTACGCGGCGAGGAGACCCGGACCGCCGGCAGCGGACTCGGCCTCAGCATCGTGGCGGCGATCGCGACGGCCCATGGGGGTGTGGTCACCTTGGAACCGTCCGAACCCTCGCACCGGGGCGCCTGGTTCAGGGTCCGCATCCCGGCGCCGTCGTGAGCCGCCCTGCCCGGGCCTCCCACGGGCGTAACCCAAGGGTGGTGAGCGGAGGTGGACTTTGCCAACGGCAGGGGAGTTTCTGATCGATCTCTGATGCGGCTCCGATCCGTTTCGGAGCGACGAGCGCTTAAGTGATCGACGTGCGGTGCCGCACCGTGTACGCACGGTGCGACCTCGTACGGCTCCCCCTCCGAGGTCGGCCCGGTATGCGCCCTGATCGACGGCTCATCGATCTACGACGAACGGAACGACGGCTCATCGACCGGCTCGGCTCAACCGGGTACGTCCTGGGCCGACCTCACTTGGCCCCTCCCTCTCTGGCCCTCACCCTCCCCCGCCCGCTGGCCCCCGCCTACGCGGGCTGCCGCCGCAGTTCCGCCAGGTGCTGCCGGGCGTGCTCCACGGCCCCGGCGCGGCGTCCGGGGACCCTGTCGCGCAACTCCACGAACTCGACGCCGAGTTGGTGAGCGCGCACGGTGTCCGTGATCAGGCTCCACTGATGGTGCGCGCGGTCGACCGCGGCCTCCACCACCGGGTCCTGGGCGGGCCGCCCCGCCGCGAGCCGCGCCCGGGCGACCCCCATCCAGGCGGCACAGCTGCCCGCCGGATCCCCCGCGAACATGGCGAGATCGGCCCGCACCTCCCGCCAGTGCAGCACCTGCTCCGATGCGTCGCCGAACTCCCGCAGGGCCTCCTGCTCCCGCCGAGCGGCGAGAGCATCGGCCTCACCGTGCCGTCCCGCCCCGACGGCCGCGCTGATGGCATCGTGCGGATCGACGCCGGCCTCCCCGGCCTTCGCGGCCTCCCCGGCCGCCGGGGTCACGGGCTCGGGCGGGAGCTCGGGGCGGCCGGCCGGAACCGGGGGGACAGCCCCCTGGGGACGGGGACGGGCAGTGGCAGCGGGCACGGGGGCAGCGGTCGCGGGGGCGCCGAACGTGGCACCCACCGGGGCGGCGCCCGTCGCGTCGTAGGAGAGCACCAGGTCGCCGTAACCCCCCCTCCTGGCGAGCACCTGCTCGTGCAGCACGGCCGGCTCCGGCCGCTGCCCGCTCCGCAGTATCGTCGCCAACGCCTTCATGTACGCCGGCACGGCCACCGCCCGCCGCACCCCACCGACCGGCGGCGCGACCCGCCCGTACACACTCACCCCCGGCCCGAGCGCGGGCGGCTGCCCGGCCAGCTGCTGCCACACCTCCGCGTCGGCGTGCAGATCGACGAAGAGCGTGGTGGACCCGGGTGCCCGCAGTCGCAGCTCCTCCACGATCCAGTGCCAGGGGAACGCGGTGTACCGCACGGTCGCCGGAGTCGTACGCGCCAGCGCCAGATGCACGAGCCGCTGCTTGCGGTCGAGTTGCAGCTGCCCCGCGAGGTACACCGTGAGCGGGCCGGGCGCGGTGGCCGCCGCGCGCAACCGTGTCAGGACGGCCTGCGGCTCCAGCGGGTCGGCCAGCTCGACGACGTTCGCCGTGGCCGTGCCGGACAGCACCTCGGGTGTGACGGCCGCCAGTACGGGGAGCACGGAGGCCGCGTCCACCAGGCACCCCTTGCCCATGGGCGAGGCCGCGAGCAGCAGCACCGTTCCCGGCATCGTTCCCTCCCCGTCGATCACGTGCACCAGCCAGCACGGTAACCGCTGCGCGTGCAAAGGGGGAAAGGAGCGGGGTGAAAAGCGGAGGCGGGAACGGGGCGGGAGAGGCGGAAGCGGAGGCGGGTGCCCGGCGTGAACCGGCGGGCGCCGCGCTCACTTCGGTGCGCCCGGCGCCCGCCGTACCGGCGCCGACGCCCGTCGCACCGCGAAGATCGTCGTGTCGTCGTCGAGGAAGCCGCCGGTGTGGGCGAGGACGCCGTCCCGGACGAGGCGGACCAGGGACTCCGGGGCGAGCACGGGCGCCCCGGCGGCGAGGGCGCGGGTGAGGTACTCGCGGAGCGGGAAGAAGACGCCGCGCCCGTCGCGCGCCTCCGTCACCCCGTCCGTGACCAGGAGCAACGTCTCGTCGGCGGCGAGCCGGACCGTGGCCGTCCGGGTTTCCGGCGGGGCCAGCCCCCCGAGCCCCAGCGGCAGTCCGTCCCGCAGCGGGAGGAGGCGCACGCCGTGGGGGGAGAGCAGCAGCGGCGGTTCGTGGCCGAAGTTCACTACGTCCAAGGTGAGCGCGTCGAGCCCCGTGAGGTCCGGGCCCCAGTCGGTGCGCTCGCTGCGCAGTTCGGGGAAGTCCAGCAGGACGGCGGTGGCGAAGCGCTCGGCGTCGTCACGGCCGACGTGCGCGCAGTAGCGCACGTGGCGGACCATCCGGGTCTCCAACCGCTCGGCCACGGTGACCGGTTCGGGCTCGTGGTACGCGGCCTCACGGAACGTGCCGAGCAGCACCGAGGCCGCCTCGACCGCCGCGAGCCCCTTGCCCTGGACGTCGCCGACGACGACACGCGTGCCGTAGGGGCTGGGCTGGATGTCGTAGAAGTCGCCGCCGACCCGGGCCTCGCTGTCGGCGGCGAGGTAGATCTCGGCATGGTCGAGGCCGCCGACGTCCGGCGGGAGCTGGCGCAGCAGGATACGGCGGGTGGTGTCGACGACGGCCCGCATGTGCAGCATCCGCTCCTGCCCGCGCAGCCGCACGGCGCAGGCCAGCACGGACAGGATGCCGCCCACGGCGACGAGGATGAAGTCGGGCAGACCGGTGCGCTCCTGATGGGGCCAGGAGCTGTCGCCCACGATGTACATGAGCATCGCGAGCGCCGCGAACAGCGCCGTCGTCCACACCCGGCAGACCGCGGCGGCCGTGCCCGGGACGAGCACCAGCCAGGAGATGACCCGGAAGTCGCCGCTGGTGAACCAGTCGACCACCGGTACGGCGAGCAGCACGACCAGCGGCGGCAGCCAGGCGACGTTCCGCCCGTGGATCCGCAGCGGCTGCTGCCGCGCGACGGGGTCCGGCTCCCGGCGCCCGAGCGGCACCGGCATCCGCATCCGCATGCCCCACAGCGAAACACGCCCCCACGCCCCCCGCATCCCGGCCCACCACGGCCGTGCCCCATGACGGCCGCAGGCCGTCCAGGGGCGCGGGGAACTGCGCGATCAGCCCCGACTGCCGCAGCCGCCCGCCCATGAGTTCCCCCGAGCTGTCAGGCGCCCCCGCAGCGACCCTGCCCAGGCCTCCCCACTCCCCCTGACAACCCCCACCCCCGACTTGCCAGCGGCCCTCCCCAGGTGTGCTCTGGAAGACGGGGCGGAGAGTGACGGGGGAGGGAAGAGAGGAGTGCTCCCATGGCTCAGACGGCACCCACTCCGGGGCGGCCGGGGATTCCGGGCGGGCCCTCGGTCAGGGGCAGGTCGGCGGCACCGGCCTCGCCCGATGTCTTCAGTGAGCGCACCCACCGGCTCGCCCATCTGATCCTGCCCGTGGTCCTCGGCCTCGTCTACGGCTACTGGGCCGCGGCGATGAACCGTGACGCCGGCCCCATCACCGGCTGGAACGTCCTCTTCGGCTTCGTGACCGCGTTCGTGTTCGCGGCGCTCTACATCGCCGTACAGACCGTGGCACCCCGGCTGCGCCGCGAACCGCACGCCCTCCTCTGGGCCGCCTTCGCGGGCTGCGCCTTCGGCTTCCTCTACAGCCAGGCCGCCCAGCACACCGTGGTGCGCTCGACGCTCATGTCCCTCGGTATCGCGGCGGCGGTCTTCGCGGTGACCTTCTACCGCTACTACACCCACGAGGACGCGACCGGCCACCGCCTGCGCTGACCGGCCACCGCCTGCGCTGACCGGTCCGGCCGGTCAGCGCACCTCTCACTCCTCCTCCCACTCCCAGGTGCCGGAGGCAGTGAACGTCCACGTGAACGAGACGGACCCGGAACCGTGCCCGTCCTGGCAGGGATCGCAGTCCTTCCAGCTCGGGCACGGATCCGTGCAGTTCGGCACCGAGCGGCCGTGCGTGTCGACGTACACCGCGCTCGCCCAGCCGCGGACGTCCCCGAGCCAGTACCAGTGCGGTTCGCCGAACACCTTCTGGCCCCGGACCTCGCAGTCGACGACGGCCCGGCTGCCGGGCGCGAGGGAGCCGACGACCCGGGAGTCCGTGGTCGGCTGTGCGCGGAGGTTGAGGTCACCGGCCGAGACGACCGTGCCGCGGACGGAGCCGTCGGAGGCGGCCGCCGCCGTGGTCCCGAGCGCCGACACCGCGAGCACACCACCGGTGACACCGGCCGCGACGAGCACCCGCAGGGCCGAAGTGCCCGGGGAACTCGGGGAACTCGGGGAACTCGGGGAACTCGGGGAACTCGGGGAACTCGGGGAACTCGGGGGACTCGGGGAACTCGGGGGACAGGGGGAAACGGACGGATTCGGAGTACGCGGATCACTACGACGCATGACTGCCTCCTCGGCACCCCCTTCGCCACCCCCTGTCACTCTTCCTCCAGGTAACACCCGTTCGAGTGAGCGCTCCACCGGAGAGGCACCCGCCACCGCCCTTGCCACCACCGGAGCCGCTCCTCCCCGTCCCCTCCCCGATCGGCTTGTCCTGGGGGGCCATTCGCAGTCACGTCCGTCGGGAGCGCTCGCGAGGTCGTGGGCGGGGGTCTTGCCTGGAGGGGTGTCCCACCGAGTCCGCGGCGCCCTGTCGGCCGTACTGACCACGCTCGCCTGCCTGCTCACGCCGGTGGGCGCACTGTCCGCGTGGGCGACGTACGAGCTCGCGGACCGGACGCGGTACGAGGCGGTCATGGCGCCCCTGGCCACCGACCCGGCCGTACGCGAGGCGCTCGCGGACGCGGTCGCCGCCGGGATCCTGCGCGAGGTCCGGGTGGGGCCGCCACTGCGGCGGCCGGTACGGGAGTTCACGCACGACGCGGCGCACTCCTTCACCCAGACCGAGGCGTTCCGCACGGCCTGGCACATGGTGAACCGGGCGGCGCACGACGCGGTGCTGAAGGCGGTGCGCGCCGAGGACGAGGACGCGGACGGCGCGGGCGCGGGCGGGCCCGGCGTCGGCGGGCCGCGGGCGGTGACCCTCGACCTCGCGCCGGTCGGCGAGCGCGTCAAACGTCAACTCGTGCGCGACCACGTGCCGTTCGCCCATCGCATCCCGGTCGCGCGCACCGAGGTCGAGGTTCTGTCGGCCACGGAACTGGTCCAGCTTCGAAAGGGGTATCGCGTGCTGGAAATCGCCGCGTTCTGGCTTCCGGTCGGTGCGCTCGCACTGGCCGCCGGTGGTGTGCTCGTCGCGACGCGGCGTCGTCGGGCCGTCTGCGCGACGGGTCTCGGCGCGGCGCTCGGCGGCGCGCTGCTCGGCGTCGCCGTGGCCCTCGGCCGCCACCTCACCCTCGCCGACCTGCCCCCGGACGTCTCCCCAGCGGCCGCGGGTGCCGTCTACGACGCGCTCACGGCCACCCTGCGCACGGTGACCTGGGGGCTGGTGCTCCTCGGCACGACCGTGGCCGCCACCGCCTGGCTCACGGGCCACCTCGTGCGACATCGCCGAGCGTCCGCAGCGCCCCCGCCAGCACCGGCGGAGGAACCGACGCGAGCCCGAGCCTGACGCAGTCGGCGGCGGCCGCGGCCTGCCCCGCGAGCACCCCCGACCCGCGCCGCACCCCCGCGACCCGGAACGCGGGCCCCGGGGTCACCGCCACGCCGCGTGCGGCCGCCGCCGCGCGGAACGTGTCCGCCCGCCAGGGCTCGGGCAGCTCCCACCACGCGTAGTAGGCCCGTGCGTCCCCCCGTACGGCGAACCCCGCGAGGTGCTCGGCGACCAGGCGCTGCCGCGCCGCCGCGTCGGCCCGCTTCGCCGCGACCAGCCGCGCGACCGTGCCGTCCCCGATCCAGCGCACCGCCGCCTCCAACGCGAACCGCCCCGCCGTCCAGCCGCCCGACCGCAGCGCGTCCGCCGCGCCCGCGACCCGTCCCTCCGGCACCACCAGGAACCCGACCGTCAGCCCCGGCGCCACCCGCTTGGACAGCCCGTCCACGACGAAGACCCGCTCCGGCGCGTACGCGGCCAGCGGCGGCAGCGCGCCCAGATCGCCGACGGCCATCTCACCCGGTTCCCCGCCCGGCTCCCCGCTCGCCAGGAACGACCAGATCCGGTCCTCGATCACCGGCAGGTCCAACTCCCGCACCACACGCGCGAGTTCAGCCCGGCGCCCCGCCCCCATCGTCACGGACGTCGGATTGTGCAGCGTCGGCTGGACGTACACCGCCGACAGCGGCGCCGCCCGGTGCGCGGCGACCACGGCCTCCGGCCGGAGCCCCTCCCCGTCCGTCGCGAGCGGCACCAGGGTGATCCCCAGCCGCCCGGCGATCTCCTTGACCAGCGGATACGTGAGGGACTCGACGCCGACGCGTCTCCCGGGCCGTACGAGGTGCGCGAGGGCCGCGGCGATGGCCTGGCGGGCGTTCCCCGCGAAGAGGAACCGGCCCGGGTCCGGGCGCCAGCCGGCCGTGGCGAGCAACCCGGCCGCCGCCTCGCGCGCGGCGGCCGTACCGGTCGCGGGGGCGGTACCCAGCGCGTCCGTCAGCACGTCCGGCCGCAGCAACGGCGCCAGCCCGGTGGCCAGCAGCTCCGACTGGCCGGGCGCGGAGGGATAGTTGAGCTCCAGGTTCACCGGTGCCGAGCCCGCCGACTCCGCCAGCGCCCGGCCGGCCGGTGCCGTCGGCGCCGCCCGCACGAACGTCCCGCGCCCGACCTCCCCCACCACCAGCCCGCGCCGCACCAGCTCCGTGTACACCCGCCCGGCGGTCGACCCGGCGATCCCCCGCCGCCGCGCGAACACCCGCTGCGGCGGCAGCCGGTCACCGGGCTGCAGCCGCCCGGTGGCGATGTCGTCCGCGATGCGATCGGCGATACGCCGGTAGTCGGCCACGGTCTGCCCCTCCCCCTCGCCCACCTCTACGTCCCGTCCCGCCTCGGTCCTGCCCTCGCGTGTTCCCTCTCCGCGTCCCGCCACCACGCGGTTCCCTCGCCGCCTCCGCCCCGACCACCACATTGCACCGAGGACAAAGATCTTATTGCACCGAGGAGTTGGGGCGTCCTAGGGTCGATGCCATGACCACCTTCCTCGCATACGAGGACAAAGGGGAACCCGTTCCCGCGGGCCGGCCTGCCCGCCTCCCCCTCGTCCTCATCCACGGCCACCCGTTCGACCGCACGATGTGGCACCCGCAGATCAGCGAGTTCTCCTCCTCCCGCCGCGTCATCGCCCCCGATCTGCGCGGCTACGGCCGGTCCCCCGTGGTCCCGGGCCTCACCCCGCTCTCCACCTTCGCCGAGGACATCGCGGCACTCCTGGACGACCTGGGGGTCCCGGAGTTCGTCCTCGGGGGTCTCTCCATGGGCGGCCAGATCGCGATGGAGTGCTACCGCCTGTTCCCGGACCGGGTCCGCGGCCTGCTCCTCGCCGACACCTTCCCCGCCGCCGAGACCGAGGAGGGCAGACGGACCCGGAACGCCATGGCCGACCGGCTGCTGCGCGAGGGCATGGCGGGGTACGCCGACGAGGTGCTGTTCAGGATGGTCGCCCCGTACGCCGACGCGGAGGTCGCGGCCCGGGTGCGCCGCATGATGACGGCCACCGATCCCGAGGGCGCCGCGGCGGCCCTGCGCGGGCGGGCCGAGCGCCCCGACTACCGCGAGCTGCTGACCCGCGTCACCGTGCCGGCACTGGTCGTCGTGGGCGCCGACGACGACTACACCCCGGTCTCCGACGCCGAGGCCATGCACGCCGCCCTCCCCGACTCCACCCTCCACGTCGTCGAGGGCGCCGCCCACCTGCCGAACCTGGAACGCCCCGACGAGTTCAACAAGGCACTGGGGGCCTTCCTGGCCCGCCTGGACTGACCCGCCAGGACCGAGCCGCGCCGAGTGCCCTCTCCCGGCCCTCCCACGCCCCCCATCGCCCCCTTTCACCCATTCGGCCTACACCACGTGCGGCCCCCTCCCCGCCGCGTGAGCATGCGGGTGAGCTGTCCATCCGTCGGAGGAGGCCCTCATGGCCCAGCACAGCACCGCACCACGCTCGAACGCCACGACGCAGGAGACGACGATGTCCCACCGGGGCGCCCGCTCGGAGTGGGCCCACGGCGGGATGATCTTCGCCGGTGTCCTGATGATGGTCATCGGCATCATGGGCATCCTCAACGGCATCGCCGGGATCGCCACGGACGACGTCTACACGAACATCGGCAGCTACGTCTTCGAGTTCAGCCTCACCACCTGGGGCTGGATCCATCTGGTGATCGGACTCTGCGTCCTGGGCACCGGGTGGGGCGTCATCCAGGGACATGACTGGGCCCGCGCGGTGGGGATCGCCCTGACCTCGCTGTTCGCCATCGAGTACTTCATGTTCCTGCCGTACGCGCCCGTCTGGTCGGTCATCTGCATCGGCATCGCGGTCTTCGTGGTCTGGTCCCTGGCGACGTCCCCGGACTTCAGTCACTCCGACTGAACGCCGAGCGCCTGAGAGCTCACGAGGACAACGGACCCACGGCACCTACGGCTGAGGGGCGAAGCCGGGCGCAGCCCCGGCTTCGCCCCTCAGGGGCGCGGGGAACTGCGCGAGAACCCCCACGAACCCGCACCCGCCCACGCACCCCACCCCCCATCCCCCCACCACCCGACCCACCCCCGATCCCACCCCGGCGCAACCTTCCCCCCACCCCACCCGTCCTTAGAAGGACCCGCCAAGAACAGCGAAAGGCACCGGCCGTGGAGAGCGCGACCATCGAACGGCCGGACCCCGCCCCGGAACCCGCGCCGGCAGCCGGGCCGCGCCCGCGCAAGCGCCACGGCGGCAAGGCCTTCCTCGCCACCCTGCTGCTCCTAGGCGTCACCCTCGTCGTCGGCTCCCGCGCCGCCGACATCGACGCCTTCACCCCGGTTCCCCAACTCCTCGCGTTCCTGCCCTGGCTGCTCGCCCCCACCGGCCTCGCCCTCCTCCTCGCGCTGCTCGCCCGCCGCTGGATCGGCCTGACCTGGGGCGTGGTGCTGCTCGGCGCGCTGGCCTGGTACATCGAGCCGTACGGCAAGGCGAGCGAACCCACCGGGCCGGTGCTCGCCGAGGTGCGAGTCATGACATCGAACGTGCAGTTCGGCCGTGGCACCGACGCCCTCGTCAAGGCCGTACGCCGCGAACGCCCCGACATCGTCTTCGTCGAGGAGTGCGAACTCACCTGCTCGGCCGAGCTGCGCGACAAGCTCGGCGACCTGAGCGGCCGGACCCCCGACTACCCACACCGGCAGTCCGTCGAGGGCTACGGCTCCACCGGCTCCGTCATCCTCAGCCGGTACCCCCTGAAGGCCACCGCCCCGATCCCCGGCTCGATGGGCATGCCGGGCGCCGTCGCCGACGTCGAGGGCCACCGCGTCCGGCTTCAGCTGGCGCACCCGATGCCGCCGCTGCCGGGGCAGCTGGACACCTGGCGGCGGGAGCTCGGCGCGCTGCGCGACTACGCGGCGAAGGACCCCCGGACGCCCACCGTCCTGGCCGGGGACTTCAACGCCACCCAGGACCACGCGGCCTTCCGCGCGATCCTCGACACGGGGATGATCGACGCCGCCCGGCTGACCGGACAGGACCGCAGGCCGACCTGGCCCTCCCGGACGACCCCGAGGTTCGGTGCCCAGATCGACCACGTCCTCGTCTCCGAGGAGGACTTCTCCGCCCGCGGGGTCCGCTTCCGGGCGCTGTCCGGCACCGACCACAACGCCGTCGTCGTGGACCTCTCGCTGCACCGGCGCGGGTGAGCCGAAAGGCCGCAAACGCCCCCGGAGACCCCGATCACCCACGGCCATAATGGGCGCATGCCCCGCACGCTCCCCATCGGCCTCACCCCGCCCGACTGGCTGGTGCGGAACCTCCGGCCGCAGCCCGCGCCGGTCAACCGGCCGGCCGTCGCGCGCGCCGCGATCGCGCTGACGCTGCCACTGGCGCTCGGCCTCGCCGCGGGCCGGCCCGAGTACGGCGCGCTCGCCTCGATGGGCGCCCTCTCGGGCGTCATCAGCGACACGGCGGCCGCGTACCGGATGCGGCTGCTGAACATCGCGGTCCCGCAGCTGTTCGCCGCCGTGGGCATCACGCTCGGGTCGCTGGTGTTCGGGCAGGGCTGGGTGACCGTCGGGGCCCTCACCGGGGTCGCGCTCGTCTCCGGGATGATCTCGTCGATCGGCGCCGTGGCCTCCGTGTCGGGGCTCCTGCTGCTGCTCAACTCGGTGATCGGGGCGGGACTGCCGATGCCGGGCCAGTGGTGGCTGGCCCCGCTGCTGATGACCGCCGGCGGCTTCCTCGTCCTCGCGCTGGCCCTGCTCGCCTGGCCCCTTCGGGCGGGCGTACCGGAACGGGCCGCCGTCGCCGACACCTACCGCAAGGTCGCGGACCTCCTCGCCACCATGACACCGGACGCCCCCGCCGAGCCCAGGACGGCGGGCCCGCCGGGCCCCGGCAAGGACTCCTACGACGACGCGCGGGTCCTGGTCACCCAGTCCCTCAACCAGTCCTACGACCTGGTCCTCGCCCGCCGCGCCCGGCACCACGGCCGCAGCCCCGAACTCGTGCGCCTGCTCGCGCAGTTGAACGCGATCACCCCGCTGGTGGAGGCCGCCCCGGCGGTACGGCTGTCCGGTCGCCCGCTGCCCGCCGAGGTCCCGGTGGCCGTACGGCACCTCGCGGAGGCCGTCGAGACGGGGTACTCGGGGCCGCTCGGGCTGCGGCTGCCGGAGCCCGGCAGCGGGATAGGGCGGGCGGTCGACCAGGCGCTGCGGCACGCCGCCGACGTCGCCGCCGAGAAATCGCCGGACGCGCTGCGAAAGGCCGGCGACCGGGCCGGCCGCCCCGCGCCGCTGGGCGTGCGCGCCGTCCGGGTCGCCCGGAACGTCGCCCTCTCCGGCACCTCCTGGCGCTACGGGCTGCGTCTCGCGCTCTGCATCGGCATCGCCCAGGCACTGGTGTCGCTGGTGCCCGTACCACGCTCGTACTGGGTGGCGCTGACCATCACGTTCGTCCTGAAGCCGGACTTCGGGTCGGTCTTCTCCCGGGCGCTGCTGCGGGCGCTCGGCACGGTCGTCGGGCTGGTGGTCGCGGCCGGGATCCTCACCGAGGTGCCGCGCGGCTGGTGGGACGTGCCGGTGATGCTGCTTCTCGCACCGCTCATCCCGGTGTTCACGCCCCGGGGCTACGGCTACCAGACGGCGGCCATCACCCCGGTGATCCTGCTGCTCTCCGACACCCTCAACCACCAGGGCACCGACCTGCTCGTCCCGCGTCTCGTCGACTCCCTCATGGGCTGCGCGATCGCCCTCGTCGCGGGCTATCTGCTCTGGCCGGAGAGCTGGCACGCCCGGGTCGGCGACCGGCTCGCGGACGCCGTCGCCGACACGGCCGCGTACGTCGAACGCGCCTTCGGGCAGACCCCGGCGGACCCCGCCGACCGGGCCCGGACCCGCCGCCGCCTCTACCGCGACCTCTCCACGATCCGTACGGAGTTCCAGCGGGCCCTGACCGAACCGCCGCCCGTCGGCCGGCGCGCCGCCGCCTGGTGGCCGCTGGTCGTGGCGGTCGAGCGGATCGTGGACGCGACGACGGCGGCCCGGGTCCGGATCAAGCAGGGCGCCGCACCGCCGTCCGCCGCCGAGGTCGACCAAGTCGCCCTTCAATTGCGGGAGTTGGCAGACGGCCTACGGAAGACCGAGACCCTCTACGCGGTGCGCTCCGACCTCAGCGGACCGCCGGACAGCGTGCTGGAGCCGCTCCGCCAGGAGGTGGCGGCGGCCCGGACGATCACCTCGCCCCACTGAGCCCCGGTCTCTCCAGGTCAACCCGGCGCAGGGCGCCGAATCGTTACGTCATCCCCGCACGGGTGACGGAGGGCGAATGCGCAGCCGGAAAGCAGTCATGATCAATCCTGTTCAACCGCCCTACCTATAAGGGGATTTTTCATGCGTCGCACCGCGACCGTCCTGCTCGGAACCCTCGCCCTCGCCGGCGCCATGGCCCCGGCCGCCCACGCGGTCCCGGACCCGGTTGCCACCGTCACCTGCCTCGCGGAGACCCCGGCCGCCGTGGCGGAGCTGGCCGACCCGGCCGCGCTCCTCGACCCGGCCGCCCTGCTGGACCCGGCCGCCGCCCCCGGCGTCAGCTGCCTGGCTCCCTGAGCCCCGCTCCGCGCAAGGCGTGCGGGCCGCCCTCTCCGACAGGAGGGCGGCCCGCATCCGTATGTGTGCTGCGACCTGTGTCGCTCAGACGCCGATGTCGCAGCCGTCCGCGCGCCACACGGCGACGACCGCCGGGCGGACGTGCTTGCCGGGTCCGTCGGGCCAGGTGCTCTTCGGGTTCTCGACGGTGGCTCCGTCCAGCTCACCCGGGTGCTGCACGGCGACCAGGACGCGGCGGTCCTGGATGATCGGGCCGCAGGTCTCGGCGCCGCTCGGCACCGTCAGGAACTGCTTCAGCTCACCGCGCCGCTCACCTCGGGTCGCCACGCCGAAGAGACCGTCGTGCGAGCCGAGCTGGGCGCCGTCGGTGGAGATCCACAGGTTGCCGTACCGGTCGAAGGCGACGTTGTCCGGGCAGGAGATCGGGGAGACGTCGTCCTTCGGGAAGCCGGCGAAGTAGGTCGCCGGGTCGTTCGGGTCGCCCGCGACGAGGAAGAGCAGCCAGGCGAACCTGGTGCTCTCGGGCCGGTTCCAGCGCTCGGTGAGCTCCAGCACCTGGCCGTGCTTGTTGGCGTTGCGCGGGTTGGCCTCGTCGGCGGCGGCGAAGCCGGTCTTGCCGCGGTTGGAGTTGTTGGTGAGGGCGACGTAGACCTTGCCGGTGACCGGGTTCGGCTCGATGTCCTCGGGGCGGTCCATCTTGGTGGCGCCGACCTTGTCACCGGCGAGCCGGGTGAAGACGAAGACCTCGTCGGCGGTCATGCCGTCCACGTGCGAGACGGCGCCCTTGGCGGTGGCGGTGGCCAGCGGGATCCACTCGCCGGAGCCGTCGAACTCACCGTCGCCCGGCAGCTTGCCCGTACCGTCGATCTCGATCGCCGGGGAGTCGCCGGTCAGCTTGGCGACGTAGAGCGTGCCCTCGTCCAGCAGCGAGAGGTTGTGCTCGCGGACGGCGCGGCTCGACCCCTTCTTCATCCGCTTGCTGCTGACGAACTTGTAGAAGTAGTCGAAGCGCTCGTCGTCGCCGGAGTAGACGACGGGGCGCCCGTCCGCGGTCAGCCGGATGGTGGCGGCCTCGTGCTTGAACCGCCCGAGCGCGGTGTGCTTGCGCGGCGTGGAGGAGGGGTCGTACGGGTCGAACTCGACGACGTACCCGAAACGGTGCACCTCGTTCGGCTCCTGGGCGACGTCGAACCGCTTGTCGAACCGCTCCCACTTGCGCTCGCTGGCGCCGGTGCCGATGCCGTAGCGCTTGTCGGTCGTCCGGCTGCTGTTGGCGAAGTACTGGTTGAAGTTCTCCTCGCCGTGGAGCGTGGTGCCCCAGGGGGTCGTGCCGCCGGAGCAGTTGTTGAGGGTGCCGAGGACCTTGCGGCCGGTCGGGTCGGCGGAGGTCTTCAGCAGGTCGGAGCTGGCGGCGGGGCCGGTGAGCCGGAACTCGGTCGTCGCCGTGACCCGGCGGTTGAGGTGGTGGCGGGGCACGGCGGTGAGCTTGCCGGTGCGCCTGTCCTCCTCGACCACGACGGCGGACAGGCCGTGGGCGGCCCAGGCGACCTCGACCTGGTCGCGGGTCGGGTTGGCGGCGTCGTAGCCGCGGAACATCAGGACCTCGTCGGTGTACTCGTGGTTCGCGACGAGCAGCTGACGGCCGCGCTCACCGGGGAGCGGGAGCAGGGCCAGGAAGTCGCAGTTGTACCCGAACTGACCGGCCTGGGCCTTGCCCGTCTGGTTCTCCGGGTCGAAGGCGGGGGCGCCGCGCAGGATCGGCTCGCCCCAGCGGATGACCACGTTCTGCTTGTAGCCCTCGGGGACGGTCACCGCGTCGGCGGTGTTGGGCGCGACGGAGGTGTAGCGCAGACCGCGGGCGGCCTTGGGCCGGGTCTTGGACGCGGCGGCACCGGCGGACCCGGCGGTCTCCGCCGAGGTGGCCGCGGTGGCGGGGTGGGCGGTGCCGAGCGAGACGGCCGTGCCGGCCGCGCCGGCCACGGAGACGACGGCGGCGGCCCTCATCACCGAGCGACGGCTGAGCGCGCCCGCGATGACGTCGCCCACGTACTCGTTGGTGCTGGTGTTCGGCACCTCGTGGAAGCAGGCGTCACCACAGCGGAACCGACAGGTCAGGGCGGAACGGCCGCCGGGATGCGAGCCGATCATGGGCAGCAGCTTGCGCACAGCGCGCTCCTCGATACTCTTTGTGCCTTTTGATGTGAGCGCGACGCTATGGGGGCATGCGTTCGAAAACAGGGACGCGAAGTGAACAGAGGGTGAACCTGCGGCAGTTGGGGCGGTGTTGACAGCGCGGGGTGGCGGGGATAGTGAAAGGCCCCTGCCCCACCCCAAGATCGCCCCGCCCGGCCGCTAACCTTACGTGTCCGTCCTGGCCAGGGATTGACGGGCTTCAACTCACCCGAAGGGTTGCGCACATGGGCATTCTCTCTCTCCTGCGGAATGCGTTCAGCCGCTCACGCAAGGGGCGCGACACGGTTCCTTCGCAGGAGGCGGAGCGGGATTCCGCCCCGGAGGACACCTCCGCGGCGGCGGACGAGGGGGCCGCGACGCGGCAGGCCGCCGAGCCGAGGGTCCCGGCCCCGGCGACGGAGCCCGCGCCCCCGACATCATCCTCATCCTCCTCCGTCGCCGACGAACTCGTCTCCGCGGCCTTCGACAACGTGACGGTCCCGAAGCCGCGCACCACGGAGCCGACGGAGAGAAAGCCGGAGGCGGAAACGGACGCCACGTCTTCCGGCACGGACGCCGAGGCTTCGGGTGCGGGTGCCGAGGCAGCGGCTCAGGAGACGGGGGCTGCGGCTGCGGCGTCCGCCGAGGTCACGCCGGAGACTGCGGCGCCGGAGGTTGGGGCGTCCGCCGAGGTCACGCCGGAGACCGAGGCTGAGGCGTCGGCCGAGGTCACGCCGGAGAGTGCGGCGCCGGAGGTTGAGGCGTCGACTGAGGAGTCGGCCGAGGTCACGTCGGAGACCGAGGCTGAGGCGCGGGCCGAGACGAAGGCGGAGCCCACGGAGGCCGAGCCGAAGCCGGTCGCCGAGGAGAAGGCCGAGGCCGGGGTGCCCGCCGAGGCTGCGACCGAGGCGCCTGCCGAAGCCGCGGTGGAGGCCGAGGCGGAGACGTCGTCGGTGGTCGAGGCGGAGCCTGTCGCTGAGGCGAGCGTCGCCGACAAGGACGAGCCGAAGCCGGTCGCCGAAACCGCCGACGAGGCGGAGGCCGCCGCGCCGGTCCTTGACGCGGAGCCCGCCGCTGCCGACGAGGCTGAGGTGGCGGCTGCCGACGAGGCCGAGCGCGAGGCGTCGGCCGCGGCTGACGCGAAGGCCGCCGACGAGGAGCCTGCCGCGCCGGTCGCCGAATCCGCGTCTGAGCCGGTGGTCGAAGCCGAGCCCGTGGCGGCGGACACCGCCCCGGAGGCGGAGGCCGAGACCGTGCCCGCGTCCGCCGAGGCGGAGGCCGCCGCGGCGTCGTCGTCCGAGGCCACCGAGGTGGCTGCGGACACGCCCGTGGCGGAGGCGGAGCCCGCGTCCGCCCCGGAGCCGGAGGCCACGGAGGAGTCCGAGCCCGCAGCGGAGCCGAAGGCTGCCGCCGAGGCCGCGCCGGAACCCGAGGCTTCTCCTGAACCCGAGGCTTCTCCTGAACCCGAGGCCACCCCGGGCCCCGCGGCCGCCGCCGAGCCGGAAGCCGCTCCGGAGCCGACCGCAACCCCCGAGCCCGAAGCCGCAGTCGAACCGGCCGTGACCCCTGAGCCGGAAGTCACGCCGGAGCCCGAAGCCACCACCCCCGACCCGATCGCCGACGAACCGGCCGTGACCCCGGAACCGGAAGTCACCCCCGAACCGGTCGCCGCCGAGTCCCCCGAGGCCGCTGACCTCGTCGTCGTGGCCGATGAAGCCGCCCCCGAAGCCGCGGACGCCGACGGCGCGGTCGCCCCACAGGTGGCACCCGCGGCCGACGACGAGAGCGGCACGGGTGGTGCGGGTGGGAAGACGGACACGGCCGACGGCGCAGCCGAGGCTGTGCCGCCCGCCACCGTCCCGGCAGGCCTCCGCACCGCCTACACCGCCGCCCACGAAGCCCTCGCCAAGCAGAACCTCACCACCACCCGCGCCAAGGTCTACCTCGTCCTCGACAGGTCGGCCTCCATGCGCGGCTACTACAAGGACGGCTCCGCCCAGGCCCTCGGCGAGCAGACCCTCGCCCTCGCCGCCCACCTCGACCCCGAGCAGCCCCCCACCGTCCCCGTCGTGTTCTTCTCCACGGAACTGGACGGCACCGGCGAGCTCACCCTCGACGCGTTCGACAACAAGGTCGACGACCTGCACGCCGGCCTCGGCCGCATGGGCCGTACCAGCTACCACGTGGCCGTCGAGGAGGTCCTCGCCCAGCACCAGAAGGCGGCCCCCGGCACCCCGGCCCTCGTCGTCTTCCAGACCGACGGCGCCCCGGACGCCAAGACCCCGGCGAACCAGGCGCTCGCGGACGCCGCGAAGAACCACCCGGCCGTCCATTTCGCGTTCGTCGCGTTCGGCGACCCGGAGAACAAGGCCTTCGACTACCTCCGGAAGCTGAAGACGCCCAACACGTCCCACTTCCTGGCCGGCGAGACCCCCCGCGAACTGACGGACGCCGAGGTCTACGAGGGCATCCTGTCCACCTGGCGCCCGTAGCACGCGGCAACCGCCCGCACCCGGCGACGAAAGGCACCCGCACCGCCCCGTGACACCCGTGCCGCCCGCTTCCCACCCGTCAAAACGGGAGGCGGGCGGCACACCCATGTCGGCTAGGATTTCAAGACTCACGAATACGACCGACCTGGGAGCATCCCCCGATGGCTCGACACCTCATCACCAGCGCCCTTCCGTACATCAACGGGATCAAGCACCTGGGCAACATGGTGGGGTCCATGCTCCCGGCGGACGTGTACTCCCGTTACCTGCGCCAGCGCGGCCACGACGTGCTGTACATCTGCGCGACGGACGAGCACGGCACCCCCGCCGAGCTGGCCGCCAAGGAGCAGGGTCTGCCCGTCGACACGTTCTGCGCGCAGGCGCACGACGCGCAGAAGGCGGTCTACGACGGCTTCGCACTGGCCTTCGACTACTTCGGCCGGAGTTCCTCCCCGCAGAACGTCGAGATCACCCAGCACTTCGCGCGCCGCCTCAAGGAGAACGGCTTCATCGAGGAGCGTGCGATCCGCCAGGTGTACTCCCCGACCGACGGCCGCTTCCTCCCGGACCGCTACGTCGAGGGCACCTGCCCGCACTGCGGCTACGACAAGGCCCGCGGCGACCAGTGCGAGAACTGCACCCGCGTCCTGGACCCGACCGACCTGATCGACCCCCGCAGCGCCATCTCCGGCTCCACCGACCTGGAGGTCCGCGAGACCAAGCACCTCTTCCTCCTGCAGTCCAAGCTGCAGCACGAGGTCGAGGCCTGGGTCGCGGCGCACGAGGAGGAGTGGCCGCATCTGTCGTCCTCCATCGCCCGTAAGTGGCTGAACGAGGGCCTGCACGACCGCGCCATCACCCGTGACCTGGACTGGGGCGTCCCGGTCCCGGCGGACACCTGGCCGGAGCTGGCGGCCGAGGGCAAGGTCTTCTACGTCTGGTTCGACGCCCCGATCGAGTACATCGGCGCGACGAAGGAGTGGTCGGACGCCGCCCCGGACGGCGAGACCCGCGACTGGAAGTCGTGGTGGTACGAGGCCGACGGCGGCGACCACCCCGTCCGGTACACGCAGTTCATGGCGAAGGACAACGTCCCGTTCCACACGGTGATGTTCCCGGCCACGGAGCTGGGCATCCGTGAGCCGTGGAAGAAGGTCGACTACGTCAAGGCCTTCAACTGGCTGACGTACTACGGCGGGAAGTTCTCCACGTCCCAGAAGCGCGGCGTCTTCACCGACCAGGCGCTGGAGATCCTCCCGGCGGACTACTGGCGCTACTTCCTCATCGCCAACGCCCCCGAGTCGGACGACTCGTCCTTCACCTGGGAGCACTTCACGGCCACGGTCAACAAGGACCTCGCCGACACCCTCGGCAACTTCGTCAACCGGGTGCTGTCCTTCTCGAAGAAGCGGTTCGGCGAGGAGGTCCCGGCGGGCAGCGCCGCCGGTGAGGCGGAGGCGAAGCTGGGCGAGGAGATCGCCCGTCTGCTCGCCGAGTACGAGGCGCAGATGGAGGCGCTCCAGTTCCGCAAGGCGGCCGCGGCGCTGCGTGCCCTGTGGTCGGCGGGCAACTCCTACCTGGAGGAGAAGGCCCCCTGGCTGGAGATCAAGACCGACCAGGGCGGCGCTGCCCTCACCCTGCGCACGGCCATGAACCTCATCCACCTCTACTCGGTGGTCTCGGAGCCCTTCATCCCGGCGTCCTCGGCCACCATGCGCGCCGCGTTCGCCCTCGCTGACGACACGGCCACCTGGGTCACGGCGGACGAGGCCAAGTCCCTCACCTCCGTCCCCGCCGGCACCCCGTTCACGGTCCCCCCGGTCCTCTTCGCCAAGCTGACGGACGACGACCTGGAGGCGTACAAGGAGCGCTTCGGCGGCGAACCGGCGTAACGCCCACGCCGCCACGCCGGCGAGGCAACCCCGTATGTCCAGATGTGCGTCTGTGTGTGCATGGCACTGTTCGGAAACGCGCACACGGTCAATCCCGGCAAGGCCCAGCAGGACTACGGACGTCTGCTGGGCCACGGGGAGCAGGTGCACGCCGCGTTCCTGCTGATCCGCGACACCATCCTGTTCACCGACCGCCGGCTGATCCTGATCGACAAGCAGGGCATCACCGGCAAGAAGGTGGAGTACCACTCGATCCCGTACCGCAGCATCACGCACTTCGCGGTCGAGACGGCCGGCCACTTCGACCTCGACGCCGAACTGAAGATCTGGCTCTCCGGCACTCACGAACCGATCGAGAAGACGTTCACCAAGGGCGTGGACATCTACGAGGTACAGGCGATCCTCACGCAGTTCGTGGCCCGCTAGGCCCCCCGGAAGGAGTGAGCGGAACAAGTGGAGCAGCTTGCGCGGGGTGCCCGAAGCGCTCTGGTGCACGCCGAGTATCACCTCTTCCGGATCTCGGATCCGGCGGGGCCGGTGGCCGATGGTCTCGACACGTCTCACAACGGCCTCGTGTCAGCCGTAGACGGAGCCGTCGAGGTGTCGACCGGGATCCACAGCGGCAGTGTGCGGGTGACCGTCGAGCTGCATGCCGTGCAGCCCGAGCCCGCTGCGGACTGGGAGGAGATCGCTGAGATCTCCTGGCGGTCCCCGTCCGGAGAAGCGCTGGTGGCCCCCCTCATGGACGACCCCGTGGACCTGCCCTCACTGGCCTCGCGAGGGCCGGGCTGCTACCGGTTGCGTGTCCATGCCCGGGGCAGGGACACGGCTGTCGACCGGACAGTGGTGGACGAGGTCGTGGAGTCCTATCTCCTCCAGAGCTGGCCCGCGGCCCACGAGAACGCTCTTCTGGTGAGAGCGACCGATGCATACGGGGCCCACCTTCGGGCCCAGGACGCCGACGACACGATCGTCATCGACCACGAGGACTCTCTCGACACCCGGACCGGCCGGGAACGGGACATCCTGCGCCGGGCCGCCGCCCCGTTCTTCGGCTGAGGTGACGGTCCTCGTCTCGGCGTGGCGGCTCGGCAGAGGTCGTTCGCCGACGCTTTCGGGCACGGCCTCGAGTCAGCGCCGGCGCGCCAGGACCATCGCTTGGTGGGCCGGCGCACCCGCGCCATGCCCGCTTCAGACGCAGATCACGATCTTTCCCCGTGTGCGTCCGCGCTCGGCGTGCGCGTGAGCGTCGGCGATCCGCTCCAGGGGGTAGGTCTGCTCGATACGGGGTGTGTAGCGGCCTTGCCTCCCAAGCTCCGCGGCCGCGGACAGGAGGGTGGAGTCGTTCTCCGCGTTGACCACATGGGGGCCCAGGCGCTGCCCGCCCGCGTGGTCGGCGACCGTCGCGACGCGCGTCGGGTCGCCCGTGATCGCGACGAGGTCGTCCAGGGATCCGGAAGCCGCGGTGTCGAGCGGGAGGTCGACGCCGTGCGGAGCGAGAGCGGAGAGGCGCTGCGCGAGGCCGGGGCCATAGGTGGTGGGAACGGCGCCGAGAGAGGTGAGGGGCGGCGCGGTGTCCGCGGCCCAGCCGTAGCCGACGCCCGCAGGGCCGCAGGGCCGCATCAACAATGTTGCCGAACTGCGCGAGCGAGCCAGCGAATTCACCTCGCCGTACCCCGGCCGGCCGCTCCGTCGCCTCGATCGCCGAACTGCTCGTCGTCTCCCCGGGCACCCGATCGCGGCCTACTGGATGTGGTCCATCACCTCCATGAACTCCTTCGTCGGGGAGAACTCGACGACCTCGACGTCCTCCAGGGCTTCCGGCGAGTGGCCGGGGGCCCAGTAGTAGGCCTCTCCCGCCTCGTAGAAGTCCTCGCCGTCCTTGGTGCGCATCCTCAGCCGTCCGCTGATGAGGTGACCCCAGTGGGGGCACTGGCACAGGTCGTCGGGGAGTCCTTTGAGCGCCGGGGACATGTCGGTGCCCTTGGGGAGTTTGATGAAGGCGACGGTCATGCCGCCGCCGATCTCCTGGACGCGTACCTCAAGACCGTCGTCCTCGATCAGTACGGGGGTTCCCGTCCGCGTGACTGCCGTCATGATTCCTCCACGACTGGATCACTGCGGGGTCTGTGCGATCTCCGCTTCTCCATCCAGTCTGCGCCCGTCCCGCACACACCTCGAATCGGGGTGACATGCGTCACGACCGAATTGCCCACGATGGAGTCGATCAATCCGTTTCAACAAAGCGACAAATGCCGACCCTCGAAGCCCCATCCGGCATTTGCCGCACAGAAGGCGAATCCCCCTGGTCGTCCGGCCCGGAGACGCCCGCGCCGACGCTGTCGGGAGAAACGGCTTTCCGCCTGTTCCCAGGGCGGGTTCGGGCACGGGGAGCACCTGACGGCCCACCGGGACGGGTGCTCCCCCACCCCCTCCGAGGGCCCCGTCGAGGCGCCCCGGGTGCAGCACACGTGTTCGTTGCCCAGTGCGGTCAGGGGTCTCCATAATGACCGGGCTCACCAGAGGCCACGGCCTGCCAAGGGGTCGATTGCGTCGAAGTCGGACCATTCAGTGAGGCCACGCATGTCACGCACGAGACGAACGAACAGCCACCGCCGCAAGACGAAACGGTCGGCGGCGCGGCAGCCCAGGTCGACGCGCCGGAAGATAGCCGTCGCCACCGCTCTCGTGGTGGCCGCGGGCGCCGTGGGCATCCCGACGGCCGCGTGGGTCGGCGGTGTCGGGCCGGGCGACTGGAGCAGTGTGGCCTCCTCGTGGTGGGGAGGGCAGAAGGCGGACGCCGGTCTTCCCGAGCCCTCGCGCACCCCCTCCGCATCCGCGACGCCCTCCGCCGAAAGGACCCCGGTCACTCCGGAGAACTCCCCGAGTCCGTCCCGTTCCAAGGCCAAGGCGAGCGCGTCTCCCTCCAAGTCCGCGAGCCCGAAGCCCAAGTCCACACCCGAGGCCGCCAAGACCCCGGCCAGGACCACGCCGCCGCCGGCCCCGAAGGCCACCCAGGCCGACCGCGCTCCCGCCACTTCCTCCGGCAACACGGCGTCCGGCCCCACGGCCCAGGTGCTGAACCTGGTCAACGCCGAACGGCAGAAGGCGGGTTGCTCGCCGGTGACCGTGGACGCCAAGCTCACCAAGGCGGCCCAGGACCACAGTCAGGACATGGCCGACCACCAGAACATGTCCCACACCGGCTCCGACGGCTCGGACATGAGTGAGCGGCTCTCCCGTGTCGGGTACTCCTTCCGTTCGGCGGGCGAGAACGTCGCCGCCGGGTACGGCACCGCCGCGAGCGTCATGGACGGCTGGATGAACAGCCCCGGCCACAAGGCGAACATCCTCAACTGCGGGTTCAAGGAGATCGGCATCGGCCTGGCCCAGCCGGGCAACTACTGGACCCAGAACTTCGGCACACCCGCGTAGCCACCGGGCGCCCCCGTCCGCCGACGAGCGTCCGAGCATCGCGTACGAGCACGAGTGCACCGGGGCCCGGCGGGCGGGAAGCGCCGCCGGGCCCACCAACACGGACGGGGTCACCGGGGTCCGGCACCACGGGCCGCCCCGCAGCGGCCCGCCGCCACTACTGCCCCTACTGCCCCGGTCGTCGCCTCCGCCGCCGGGACCGCCGCCGAAGCCGCCCTCCTTCAGCCCGTGCGCCGAGATGTCGTCGGACGCCACGGCGCGCACGGTCAGCTCGCCGCCGGTGACGGCGACGTCGGTGGCGGCGTCCACGGCGTCCCCGCCCGCGGCGACGGAGACCGTGCCGCCCGCGACGGCGATGCACCCCGCGTCCTCCGTTCCACGGGCCGACGGCGGGTGAACCCGGCCGCGCTGCGAGGCCTGCTCGGTCGGCCCCTCCGCCCTCCGATCGGACCGTCCCGGCGGGCGTCCGCCCGGAGGTCACGGTGCAATGGCCTGGGCCCGACGGGTCCCACGGGCGCCGAAACCCCTCCCTGCTCCGATTCCCCCGATGGGGTGGCAGCTGATCCGGTCCCCGCCCGTCCGGCGCCCGTCCTGCCCTACAAGTAGCTCCGCCGGTAAGGCAGTTGAAGAGGTTGAAGAGTCGGAGCAGAAGGAGGCACGAGTGGTGCGACGGGACGGAGCGCGGACAATGGCCGCGGCGACCGCGGCGGCGACGCTGGCGCTCACGTCGGCGGCGGCCCAGGCCGTCGGCCCCCGGCCCCCGGTCGTGGAGACGATCACCCCGCTCACGGCGACGGCGGCCGGGGTGACCGGTGCCGGAGTGGTTGGGGTGACCGGAGTGACCGGCGTCGAGGTGACCGAAGCCGGATCGGTGGCGGCGGCCACCCCGACCGTGCCGAAGTCCGAGATCAGAGGCTTCCTGACGGTCGTCAACCAGGCCCGGGCTGACGTCGGCGTCCCCCCGCTGGTCTGGGACGAGTCCGTCGCCGCGCAGGCCCGCTCCTGGGCGAGGGTGCGGGTCGCCGACTGCGCGCTCATCCACTCGAACAGCCGCTACGGCGAGAACCTGGCCAAGGGCTCGGACCCCCGCTACTCGCTGGCGGACGCGGCTCGCCTCTGGCTCGACGAGAAGCCGGACTACGACCGACCCTCCAACTCCTGCGTCAACGACCGGGAGTGCCTGCACTACACGCAGTTGGTCTGGCGTGGCTCGACCCGGGTCGGCGCGGCCAAGGCGAGGTGCGGCAACGGCTGGACGTACGTGGTGGCCAACTTCGACCCGCCGGGGAACTGGGTGGGCCGACGGCCGTACTGACCGGGGAGAGACCGCGGGGCCGTGATAATCCCTCCATGGTCCCGCCCCCATCCGCACCCCTCCCCGAACAGCTCCAGCAGCTCCTCGACGACGTGCTGGCCGTCGGCGCCCCCTACGGGCTCGCCCTCACCGGCGATCACGCGGCGCAGGCCCACGGGCTGGTCGAGGCGCGGCCGTCCGGCCGGGACCTGGAGGCGGCGACGGAACACGCGGCGCCGATGGAGGAGATCGCTGCCGCGGTCCACGCGGGTCTCACGGAACGCGGCTGGCTGGTGCGCACGGTGGAGACGGCCCCGCTCAGCTCCCGCCTGCTCGTCACCGACCCCACCACGGAGGAGGAACGCGTCCTGGACCTCCTGAAGGAGACCCTCTGGCACCCGCCGGTGGAGACTCCGCTCGGCCTCGCCCTCTCCCTGGAGGACGTGGTCGGCACGAGGGTCCGGGCCGTGGCCGACCGGGGCACGGCCCGCGACCTGATCGCCGTGCACGCGGCCACCGCCCACTGGACGGTCGTCGAACTGGAGGAACTGGCCCGCCGCCACACCTCCGCCACGTCCACCGCGTTCGACCTGGCCGACCTCCAGGCCCGGCTGGAGGGCACCGAGTGGCTCGACGACCGGGAATTCGCTCGCCACGGCCTCGACTCCGACGCCGTCCTGGAACTCCGCCGCTGGGCCCAGACCTGGGCCGACGACATCGCCGAACGCCTCATGGAAGAGGAGGCCCTGACGTCCCCACCGGAGGAGGAACCCGAATGACGGGACCCTCCTGAGCCAGAGCCCCTTCAGGGACGCGGGGAACCGCGCGAAGACCCACGACGGACGCGCCCCCGCCCCGCACCCGCACCACAGGCACGCACCGCCCCCCACGCACGTGATCCTCAGGTCACCGTCGTGATCACCACCACCGTCGTCACCATCGCCGCCGCCGTGAGCGCCGCCGCCGTCGCCGCCGCGGTCTCGGCCATCCGGCGCAGGGCGGGGTCTGCCCAGTGCCGCTCCGCGATGTCGGCCATACGCCGCCGTACGGGTGAGTCCTCGGAGTCGGCCTCCGGGAAGGCGAGGGAGTGCAGGTCACCGTGGTGGAGCAGGCTGATCAGGGCCGCGGTCCGGGGATCGGGTTCGGCGCCCTCCAGCACCACCTCCGCCAGCCGCCCGCGCAGGGCCGACTCCACCGTGCCGTCGGCCTCCGGATACCGCGTCGTGCGGAAGACGAGCAGGACCCGGCGCTTCTCCTCCCGGATCAGCCCCTTGTCCAGGACACCCCGCAGCGCGGCCTCGTACTCCGCCGTGCTGTTCTCGTGGATCCACTTCCCGACGTCGTCCGGCAGGCCCACCCCGCCGTGCCCACCGGACCCCTCGGCGTCTTCGGCTCCCTCGGCCCCGGCGCCCGCACCCGACAGGGTCCGCTCCAGCAGGGTCGCCGCCGCGATCGCGTAGGGCGTCCGCAGGGGGAGCCGGGCCTCACCCGTGGTGTCGTCGAGCGAGAGGAGGAGGATCTCCTCCCCGAGGGTCGTGGGGACGGGCACCGGCGCGGGAGTGGAGTCGATCGACATGGTCATGATCCATAGGACGTGTGCGGCCGACCGTGAGTTCCGAACAAGGACGGCGGTCGCCGACTGGAGCGGTACGACGGCGCCCCCTTCCGCCTGGACGGTCACGAGGCGGCGGTGACCGAGTTGCTCGCCGCGCTGGAGGGCCGGCCGGACTTCCGCCCGCCAGAGGCCGCGTGGACAGCGCGTCTCGCCGGTCGGCTCCTGGCGGCCTCGAACCGTGCCCGCCTTCGCTCTCCCCGTGGAAAACCCCGCGCGCCAGGCCCGCTTTTCCCGCACACGCGAAAGGGGCCTGAAATCGACGGACGATTCCAGGCCCCTCTGCGGGCTCCTCCGGAAAAGCGCTCCTAAAAGGCTTTCCTTCGCTTGCGTTACTTCGCTTGCGTTACTTCGCTTGCGTTACTTCGGCTGCGGCTTGCGCACCGACAGGTGCAGCTCGCGCAGCCTCGCCTCCTCCAGCTCCGTCGGCGCACCCATCATCAGGTCCTGGGCGTTGCCGTTGAGCGGGAAGGCGATGGTCTCGCGGATGTTGGGCTCGTCGGCGAGGAGCATGACGATACGGTCGACGCCCGGCGCGATGCCGCCGTGCGGCGGGGCGCCGAAACGGAACGCGCGCAGCATGCCGGCGAACTGCTCCTCGACGGTGTCACGGTCGTAGCCCGCGATCTCGAAGGCCTTGAGCATGATGTCGGGCTCGTGGTTCCGGATCGCGCCGGAGGACAGCTCGACGCCGTTGCAGACGATGTCGTACTGCCAGCCGAGGATGTCCAGCGGGTCCTGGGTCTCCAGGGCCTCCAGACCGCCCTGCGGCATGGAGAACGGGTTGTGCGAGAAGTCGATCTTGCCGGTCTCCTCGTCCTTCTCGTACATCGGGAAGTCGACGATCCAGCAGAACCGGAAGACGCCCTCCTCGAAGTGCCCGGCGCGCTTGGCGGCCTCGACCCGCACCGCGCCCATGATCTTCGAGACCTCTTCGAACTCGCCCGCGCCGAAGAAGACCGCGTGGCCGGCGGCCAGCGACAGCCGCTTGGTCAGCTCGGCGACGTTCTCCTCGGTGAGGAACTTGGCGATCGGGCCGGACAGCGAACCGTCCTCGGCGACCCGGACCCAGGCCAGACCCTTGGCGCCCTGCTCGATCGCGTACTCGCCGAGCTGGTCGAAGAACTTGCGCGGCTGGGCCGAGACGTCCGGCACCGCGAGGGCACGCACGTGCTTGCCGGCGAACGCCTTGAACTCGGAGCCCTCGAAGACATCGGTGATGTCCACCAGCTCCAGCTGGGCCCGCAGGTCCGGCTTGTCGGAGCCGTACTTGAGCATCGCCTCACGGAACGGGATGCGCGGGAAGGGCGAGGTGACGTGCCGCCCGCCGCCGAACTCCTCGAAGAGCTCGGTCATGAGCTTCTCGATGGGCTGGAAGACGTCCTCCTGCTCGACGAAGGACATCTCCACGTCGAGCTGGTAGAACTCGCCCGGCGAACGGTCCGCGCGCGCGTCCTCGTCGCGGAAGCAGGGCGCGATCTGGAAGTACCGGTCGAAGCCCGAGATCATCAGCAACTGCTTGAACTGCTGCGGCGCCTGGGGAAGGGCGTAGAACTTGCCCGGGTTGAGGCGCGACGGCACGACGAAGTCGCGGGCGCCCTCGGGGGAGGTGGCGGACAGGATCGGCGTCGCCATCTCGTTGAAGCCGAGGGCCGTCATCTTGTGACGGATGGCGCTGATCACGGCCGTACGCAGCATGATGTTGCGGTGCATGCGCTCGCGGCGCAGGTCGAGGAAGCGGTACTCCAGGCGCCGCTCCTCGTTGACCCCGTCCTCGGTGTTGATGGTGAAGGGGAGCGGGGCGGCCGCGCCGAGCAGCTCGACCTCGCCGACCTCGACCTCGATCTCGCCGGAGGGCAGGTCCGGGTTGATGTTCTCGGCGCCGCGCGAGACGACCTTGCCGTCGACCCGGACGGTCGACTCCTTGGAGATCTTGTCCAGCGCCTCGTAGGCCGGGGTGCCCGGGCGGGCCACCAGCTGCGTGATGCCGTAGTGATCGCGGAGATCGATGAAGAGGATGCCGCCCAGGTCGCGCCGATTGTGCAGCCAGCCGCTCAGCCGGACGTCGGTGCCGACGTCAGAGGCGCGGAGCTCGCCGCAGGTGTGGGACCTGTACCGATGCATCGTCGTTCATCCAGCCTTCGCTGATCGGGGATCTGGCGGGTGTTTCACGGCCGGTGTTCCCTCGGCCGTTGTTTCACGTGAAACAACGCCAAGGGTACCGGCCACCCCGAGATCGCCTCCCCACCATTTCCCCGAGTGCCGGGACCTCCAGCTCCCCAGGGGGCCGGGGCATCCAACCCCGGGGGCAGAACCTCCAGCGCTTACCGTCGAGCGGGGTCGTCACGGAGGGCCCGCGACGACGCGGCGGCCATTCCTGACCGGATACGCACCGTCATAGCCATGGGCAGGACCGCAAGCGGTTACTGTCGCTAGCGTCGATTGCCGTCACCTCCGTCGCCGCCGGTCGTGGTTTCTCGTCATGGCTCCGTCCTGGTCCTCACGGCTCATGGGCGTCATGGCTTCCGGCACCGCCCGGTGCTCGGTACAGCTTCGGTGGCACGGTCCGATCAGCTGTTCTTAGAGTGGGTCAATGCGCACTGGTGAGCCCCCTCCCGCAGTGGGGGACGTCCTGTCCGCCCTCGCGACAGGACTGTGGACCTGGGACAGCGCTGCCGGAACCGTCACGCTGGACGCCGAGGCCGCCCGGCTCCTGGGGCTGCCCGCCGAGCCGACGACCCTCACCCAGGCCGGGGCGCGCTCGCGGCTGCACCCCGTCGACTGGAACGAGATCGTCTCGGTCGTGCAGCTCGCCGCCGCCGAGGACACCCTCGCCGAGGTGCGGATCCGGGTCATGGACGAACGGGGCCGGGTGATCCGTACGATCCGCAGCCGTTCCAAGCCGACCTTCGACCCGGTGCGCAAGTCCTTCGAGCTGATCGGCACCATCCAGGAGGTCACCGAGCCCTCCCCGGCGACCGCCGCCCGGGGGCCGTCCGTCACGGGTGACTGGCGGCGCTCGCGCGAGGCGTTCCTGCTGGACGCGGGCCGGGCGCTGGCCGAGGCGCGGTCCACGGCCGAGGTGCTGCGGGTCGCGGCGGGCCTGGCGATGCCCGGCTTCTCACCGGACGGGCTCGCGGTCTTCGGCGTCGAGGCCGACCGCCTCACCGTCATCGGCCACCACGGGCACCAACAGGGTGACGAAGGCCCCTTCACCCACATGCCGCTGGAGACGGACTACCCGGCCGCCGAGGTGGTCCGCACCGGCCGCGCCGTCTATCTCTCCTCCCCCGAGGACTACAAGGCGCGCTACCCCACGGCCTGGCCGCTCGCCGAACAGTTCGGCCGCCAGTCCTGGGCGTTCCTGCCGCTGACCGTCGCCGGCCGCACGATGGGCGCGTGGATGGCGGGCTTCACCCACCCCGTCACCTTCACCCCCGACGAGCGTTCGGTCCTGACCACCGTCGCGCGCATGCTCGCCCAGGCCCTCTCCCGCGCCGGCGCGGCCGAGACCGAGCGTGAACTGACCGACGGCCTGCAGCGCACGATGCTGCCCACCCTGGGCCCCGAGATACCGGGCATGAGCGTCGCCGCGCGGTACGTCCCCACCGGCGGCGGACTCCAGGTCGGCGGCGACTGGTACGACATGATCGCCCTGCCGAGCGGCCGGTTCGCTCTGGTCATCGGTGACGTCCAGGGGCACGACGTGCGCGCCGCCGGTCTGATGGGCCAGCTCCGCATAGCCCTGCGGGCCTACGCCTCCGAGGGCCACCGCCCCGACGCCGTCCTCTCCCGCGCCTCGCGCTTCCTGCACGGCATCACCGACTCCGCCGCCGACGCGTACCCCGACCTCCGCTTCGCGACCTGCCTCTACGTCGAGGTCGACCCGGCCTCCGGCGTCCTCGACATCGCCCGCGCCGGGCACCCCGACCCGGTGGTCCGCATGGCCGACGGAACGGTGCTCGTCCGGCCCACCCCGGGCGGCCTCCCCCTCGGCATCGACCCCGACGCCGACTACCCCACCACCCGGCTGGTGCTGGAGCCGGGCGAGACCATCCTCCTGTGCACCGACGGCCTCATCGAGACCGGCGGCCACGACCTCGACACGGGCTGGCGCCGCATCCGCACGATCCTGGAGTCGCACGAGAGCGACGGCGCCGACCTCGCGCCCTCCGACGGCCTGGAGGCCCTGGCCGACGCCCTCGTGCGGGGCGTGCACGGCCCCTCCTCCCACCACACCCCCGGCCCGCTCGCCGACCGGCGCGAGGACGACATCGCGATGCTGCTGCTGTGCCGGGAGAGTGAGGGACGCGCCGGCGCCACCTCCGCACCAGCACCCACCCGCCGCACCGCCCTGACCGTCGCCCAGGCGGAGCCCGAGCGCATCGCCGGTGCCCGTCAGCAGGTGCGCGAGCTCCTGCACGACTGGACCTCCGGCGACCAGGTCGACTCCGCCGTGCTCCTCGTCTCCGAGATGCTCACCAACGTCCTCGTCCACACCGACGCGGACGCGCTGCTGGTCGCCGAGATGACCGGCGAGAGCGGCAAGCGCCGGATGCGGATCGAGGTGACGGACGCCAGCGACGACCTCCCCCACAAACGCCACCCCGGTGAACTCGCCTCCTCCGGCCGCGGCCTCGTCCTCATGGACGTGCTCGCCGACGCCTGGGGCGTGGACCCCCGCGGCGACGGCAAGAGCATCTGGTGCGAACTCCACGAAACGGCTCCGCCGGACGAGACGCAACGACGACTCCTGGGCCACTCCTAGGCCACTCCTGGGCCCTCGCACCGGCCCCCGTACGCCCCGCCCCCACCGTCCGCGACACCGACTCCACTCACACCCGTTCGTACACCACCAGCCGTCGCCCCCGGACCTCCTCGTCCGCGACCACCGTGAAGTGCTCCTTCAGTACGGCGGCCTTCACCTTGTCCCGCCCCGCGGACGGCCGGGCCACGCCGGACGCGTCGGTGACCAGCAGGATCCGCCGCTGCGCCAGCATCGCCGTCCGTATCCGGGCCGGACCGGCCTCCTCACCCTTCAATGTCCCGGAGCTCACCGGGCTCCGCGCCAGCGCGATGTCCCGCAGCCCGGCGAAGTCGCCGGGGGAGACCAGCGCGGTGTCACGTCGGGCCGCCGGTACGAAGAGGACCGCGTCCCCGGGCTGCCTCAGCCGCCGTACGTCCGCCGCGACCGCCAGGACGTCGTCCACCCGGCTCGCAGGGGACCGCTTGGCCAGCGACTGCGGCAGCAGCGCCACCGCCACGACAGCGAGCACCACCGGCACGAGCCACGGCGACGCCACCGGGAACCGCGGACCGGTGGCCTGCAACACCGCGTTCAGTCCTGCCCCGATGAGGAGTGCCAGGCCCAGCATGCTGAAGAGGATGTAGCGATCCAGGAACAGGGGGCGAACCAGGGAGATGCCGATCAGGGAGAGCTGCGGCACCGCGAGCAGCGGCAGCCCGACCGCCGACACCGACAGTCGTCCCGCCCTCGGTCTCTCCAGCAGGGCCCCGAGTCCGCCGATCGCCAGCAGGACGGCGGGACCGATCAGCATGTGCCAGGTCAGCGGCGGTATCCAGGACACCTGGGCGGACTGCCGCCGGCTGAACAGGATCAACGGCAGAACGCCCGCCACAGCGACCGCCGAGGCCGTCGCCCACCGTGTCCACGTCTGCCGCCGCACCCGCGTCCACACCAGGGTCGCCGCGTGCGCCGGCAGGATCAGCAGAGACAGCCAGTTCAGCAGCCCGCACAGCAGGACCACGCCCCCGTACGCCACCCAGGGCGCGCCCGAGTCGACCCGCCCCCGCCGGAGCGCGCTCACCAGCAGCAGTGTCGAGATGCCCGCCCCGGCCGCGACCAGTGCGTACGGGCGGCTCTCCTGGAGGTAGAACTGCACGGCCGGGAGCAGCCCGAGCACCAGCCCGGCTCCCAGGCCCGCCCCGACTCCGGCCAGCCTGCGGCCGATGACCGTCACACAGGCGGCCGCCACCGCCGTGCCCAGTACGGAGGGCAGCCGCAAGGTCGTGGTGCCGGGTCCGAAGCACTCGAAGAGCGCGTGCATCAGCAGGTAGTAGAGCCCGTGCACGGCGTCGACCTGACCCAGCATGTGCCAGATGTCGGCGGCCGACCGCAGGGCCACCTGCCAGGTCGCGGCCTCGTCCCGCCACGCGCTGTGTTGCCGGGAGAGCCCCCACAGACCGAAGAGGAGCGTCCACAGGAACGGGATCGACCAGAGTGGCAGACGCCGCCACCTCGGCACCGGCCGAGCGGCTGGGGAGGAGTTCATGAAGGTATTCGGGATGTCGTCGACAGCTCTTTTTCCCGGACGGCGAACACGAAGTCGCATCGGTCACGGACGTCGTCGTCATGGGTGGCGATGATCACGGTGCATCCGGCATCGCTCATTTCCCGGAGCACGTCGATGACCACGGCGGCGTTCGCGCGATCCAATGCGCCGGTCGGCTCGTCGGCGAGTACCAGGGACGGTTTCTTGACGATGAGCCGGGCGAGTGCCACCCGCTGCTGTTCGCCGCCGCTGAGGTGGTGGACCATTTCCTTTTCCCGGCCCGCCAGACCGACCCGTTCCAGCGCTTCGGCGACGGTCGCATCGGTGTTCCCGCGCAGGGCCCGCCGCGGTTTGAGGGAGACCTTCAGGTTCTCGGTGACCGTGGCGTTGTCGATCAGGGCGTAGTTCTGGAAGAGATGGCCGAGGACATCGCGACGGAACCGGCGGGCCTCCTGCCGGCTGAATCGCGTGATGTCGTCGCCCTCGTGACGGATCGCTCCGGCGGTCGGCGTGTCGAGAAGGCCGACGCAATTGAGGAGGGTGGACTTGCCCGATCCGCTGGGGCCCACCAGGGCGAGCAGCCGACCGGATTCGGCCGTGACGGTGACATCGGACCACAGAGTCCGGGTTCCGAAGGTCTTCGACAGCTTCACTATTTCGATCACAACGGTGCTCCTGCTCTGGTGAAGCCATGCGTCTGCTTCGGGCTCATAGGTCGGCCGCCCTCTCCTTGACGATGCGGCGGTGGAACACCCAGAGGGCGAGGAAGACGGCGCAGACTTCGACGGCGACGAGACCGCCGATGGCAGCGGCGTCCCATCCGGTCGTCCGGACCTCCGGGAAAGGCGCGGGGATTCCGCGGGAGGTGAATTCCTCCAGTTCCTGGTTCTGCTGCCAGACCCGGACCGGAACCCAGCAGGCGAGGAAAACCGCGACAACCGCCTCCGAGGAGAGGATGAAGCGGTGGTTCGCCGTGAATCTCCAACCGCTGAGGTGCCGCGCGAAGATAGTCTGGGAACGCCGACGCGTATGGATCACGCAGACGCCGACTCCGGTGATGAGGAGCACAGCCACGACCGCGAGGAGATCGAAGAGCTGCAGACGGAAGTCGTTCACCGCTTCCCTCAGCTTCAGCGCGGCGTTCTGTCCGACCGGGCGCACGGAGGTGACGTACGTCTGCAGTACGTCCTTGTCCGACGTGATGGCGTTCAGCACGTGGTCCGGGTCGGGAAAGACGATCCCTTCCTGGCTGGCGAAGGCCGTGTAGGTGTCGTCGGTGAGGAGTTCCGAACCGTTGGGAACCACGACGAGGACCGGGTCGCGCACCAAGGACCGGTCGTCTTCCGGGCTGTGGGCCATGTTGGGGCTCAGATTGCCGGGGTTGTAGCCGAAGAGCCGCTGACCGTCCTTCGCCCTCGACGCCGTCACCTTCAGGTTCCGACGGGTGGCCGGGCTCAGGCGGCCCAACAGGTCGGGGATCCCCGAGCGGATGTCCGCCGTGTGGTGGGCCATGGATTCCGGGACGATGAGCCGCACCGTGGCGGTGTCCGTCCGCCTCCCACTCCGCGCCGTCGCGGAGTACCGCTGTCCCGCCGGGTCGAGAACCGGCTGCTCGTCGAGGTAGGTCTCGTTGACGACGAGCAGTTCGCCCTGCGGGAGGCGGGCGTCGGAGGAGACGTCCTGGAGATCCCGGCGGCCTACGACGACCACCTCGCCCGAGGCGTCGGACCGGCGCAGCCACCGGCCCACCTCCCGGATGATCTGCTCCTGCTCGCCCACCAGGCTGCCGTTGAGCCGGATGGTGACGGCGTCGCCCGCCCGGGCGTAGGTGTCCTGGCTGTCCTGACGTGCCAGGACGTTCTGGCCGGACAGGACGACGTCCATGGCGACAGCGAGTGCGAGCAGCAGCGCGGGGACACGGATCAGGTAGGTGGCGACGAGCGCCGCCCGGGCCGGTATCTCGCCCTTCAGCGCGCGCAGCACGCCGACCTTGGAAGTCAGGGCGAGCGCGGCCGCGTGCGTGACCACCACCGACAGGACGAGCAGAGCGGTGAGGACCGCGGCCACCGAGGTGAACAGCCCCAGCCAGGCCAGACCGTTGTAGAGGCCGAGGAAGACCAGGGCCACGCCGGCCACCGCGCCGGCGGCGATCACCCAGGCCCCCGCGAGCTGTCCGAGGTCCCGTACGAGGATGTCCCTCAGGGACTTGCCCTGCAGGCGCAAGACGCCGTACGCCTTCGCGCTCAGCAGGACGCTCGCTCCGGTCATCGTCGCCGCGGCGAGGGCCACCACCCACAGGGACCAGAACAGGTCGTCACCCGCGAAGAGAACGGCCAGTTCGTCGGCGGAGAGAGGCCTCTGCACACTCGCGCGCAGGCCGAGTTCGCCGAACCGGGCCACCAGTGCGTCGGCGGCCTCGGGCGTCCCGAAGACGTAGTAGAAGCCACGGGGGTCACGCTGTCCGACCTCGGCGATCGGGTGGACGTCCGTGTCAACGTGCCTGCTGAACGCCGGGTAGCCGCCGTCGAGCCATGACGCCGCGTCGGATCGCGGATCGCCCGAGGTCAAATAGAGGTGCCGGAGTCCGTCGGGATTCTTCGCGTCGGGGACCTCACGGGCCACGGAGACGTGGTGATCGGCCGAGAACGCGACGATCTCCCGGGCGACCCGGGCGCCGCTCACCGAGTCGTCGGAGTCGAACACCCAGACTTGAGCCGAACTGCCCAGCACCACCTGCTCGTCCAGCCCTCGCACGAACAGGAAAGCCATCATCGCGGAGGTGACCAGCACGGCGGCATGGACGAATTTGATACCTCGGTGGAGCATCGATCACCTAGGTTCGGGCGCTTGAGGAGCGCGCATCTCTTGAAACAGTCGGCCGTGCGGCGGATGCGGAATGCGAGGCCGAAACCGACTGGCCGAGGGAATGGGAAAGCCTCCCCCGGCCGGTCGGTCACCGGCTCGGAGCCGCTTACGGAATCGGGTCAGCAGGCCGCGTCGTAGTGGGCGCTGTTGACGTGAATGGTCGACTTCTCCACCGAGGCCTTGGACCACTTCTTGTTCGCGGTGCAGCCGCTGTAGGCCCAGCTTCTGCCGTGAACGGAGGACGAGTGGTAGTTGACGCTGTGGTAGAAGTTCGAGTACGCGTAGTTCGCGCCGACGTCATAGCTCCAGCGGCCGCCGCTGACATCGACCGACTTGGCCAGCGCGGGCGTGGCGACGGCCATGACAATGGCGCCCGCGGCGGCTGCGGCCTTGAGGCCGTTCTTCATACGCACAGTTGACTCACTTTCGATGCATGCTTGCTCGACGGCACTCGCGAATCCGTTGCGAAGTGCCGCTGAAGAAATGTTCGGAGGGCGCTGAACCAGCGCTTCAGAGTTTCTTGACCGACTTCTCGGTGCAGTGCTTGGCGCGGTAGCCGCGGGGCATCTGGTCGTTGGCGTTCTTCTTGGCCGCCTTCTTGGCTTCCGACGCCGTCTTGCCCGTGCCGTGCCCCTGGACGAAGCCATGGGCGGTGTCATCCGAAATGCGCTTCTTGGTGCACTGGAAGTGCGCGGTCCAGCCACGCGCGGCTTCTGCTGGAACGGCCACGCTCAGGGGAATCACCACCGCGACGGCGGCGGTGACGAGCGGACCGGCGACGAGCATTCTGCGCATGAGTTCTTCTCCCCGTTTCGCGTTCACACGACGGGGGCGGGTCGTGAGGTGTTGCAGCACACCTCACCCCACTGCTGCGGACACGCATTCGCTGCTGCGGGCATGCCGAATCACGTTGACAATAAAAGCCAACGTGGGATCTGAGTGATGTTCTCCACCCCCGTGGAATCCACCCGCCTCGGAGGTCAACCGACCGAGTGGACGTGCCAGAACCTATGCGACGCCGACAGACTTTATCCAGTCCGTATTGGGTGATCGTGATCACCCCGATGCCATGGAACCTGACAGACATCCGGTGCCCGTTTGGAGAAGCTGCGCCGCATTTACGACCTTTTCTCTTTCGGGCGCGGAGACCGCCCGTAAAGCGGCCAAGGCCGTCGGGGGGCGGAATTCGGATGACTCGTTCCGCGCCCGTCCGCTAGCCTCCACCCCATGAAGCAACGGCGGCAGAAGAAGCTCTCCGGTCATCTCTTCGAGGCGATTCTGCTGGGCGACACCGCCCGCGTGCGGGCTCTGCTGCGGTCCGGTGCCGACCCCGAGCGGGCGGACGGCGAGGGCACGACCGCGCTGTACGAGGCGTCCGTGAGCGGCAAGGCCGAGATCGTCCGCCTGCTGCTGGACGCGGGTGCCTCCCCCGACGCCGAGAGCGGCGGAGTCGGCGCGGAGGGCACCCCGTTGTGCGCTGCGGCGTGCTGGGGGCACACGGAGACGGTGCGGGAACTGCTGGCCCATGGGGCCGATCCGCGACTCCGGGAAGACCAGGGTGCCGGCCTCTCCCCCCTGGACTGGGCGAACGCGGGCCCGCACCCCGAGACCGCCGCCCTCCTGATCGCGGCGGGAGCGGCACCCTCCGAGCACGCCGCGCGGCCCTGACCGCCGCACTCCTCACTGCCCTGACGCGCACGAAGGCCCCGCCCGGTGGGGGACTTCGGTTCTAGTGGTCGTCGCAACACCCCAGCTCAAGGGGTGCGATGGACTTCGAGATCCGTAAGGTTCGCAAGGCTCAGGGGCCTGTGAAGCTCCGGGCCGAGCGGGAGGAATACTTCCGGCTCGTGCAGATGGGGCTGACCAACCGAGAGGCAAGCCGACGCGTCGGCGTTCATGAGCGGACCGGCCGCGAGTGGCGAAACGGCCGGACCCACCCGAAGCGGCGGCGGGCTCCTGCTCTGGCGGAGCAGGAGCCCGAGCCCTCGTCGACGAGGTATCTGCGTGAGGACGAGCGCATCCACATAGCCGACCGGCTACGGGAGAAGGCGTCCGTCCGCACGATCGCCGCCGAACTGGGCCGCAGCCCGTCCACGATCAGCCGGGAGATACGCCGCAACGGCATGCCGCTGCGCGGTGACCGCACCCGGTGGGCCCGCCTACCGTCCCCACGCTGCACAACGCCGGGCCGATCGGCGCCGGTCCCGGCCCAAGCCCGGCAAGATCGGCCAGAACCCCGAGCTGCGGGACTTCATCCAGGCTCACCTGGCCATGCGGTGGAGTCCTGAACAGATCTGTCACGCTCTTCGCAGACGGTTCCCTGACCGGCCGGAGATGCACGTGGTCCACGAGACGATCTATCAGGCCCTCTGCGTCCAGGGCCGCGGGGAACTCCGGCGCGAGCTGGCCCGAGCACTGCGCACGGGACGGGCCCGACGCAGGCCGCACCGCCAGGCAGCCGCCCGGCAGCCGCGTTTCTCCCATCCCGTGGTCATGATCAGTGAACGGCCCCCAGAAGCTGCCGACCGGGCCGTTCCTGGCCACTGGGAAGGCGACCTGATCATCGGCAAGGACGGTGCCTCCGCCATCGGCACCCTGGTTGAACGGGCGACCCGCTACGTGATGCTTGTCCACCTGCCGGGCGGCCGCGGCGCCGAAGACGTCAGCACGGCCCTGCAGAGCACCGTCCAGACGTTGCCACGGCACCTGGTCAAGTCCCTGACCTGGGACCAGGGCTCGGAGATGGCCGCCCATCACCAGTTCGCCGTCGCCACCGACGTCCCGGTCTACTTCTGCGACCCGGCCAGCCCCTGGCAGCGCGGCTCGAACGAGAACACGAACGGCCTGCTGCGGCAGTACTTCCCCAAGGGCACCGACCTGTCCGTTCACGAGCCCGAGCAACTGGCCGCCGTCGCCGCCGAGCTCAACAGCCGCCCACGCAAAACGCTCGACTGGGAAACCCCAGCCGAGCGCCTGCATAAACTGCTCGCGGCCTGATCAACCGACCACGTGTTGCGACGACCCCTGGAATCCGCCGGACCTTGAGCGGGGCCTTCCTGGGTGAGGCACGGTCGAGGTCAGGCCTGCAAGCCGTCCTCGGTCATCCCGTGGACCGCCGGGATCGTCCCCAGCCGGCCCTTCTGGAAGTCCTCGAACGCCTGCTGGAGCTCCTCGCGGGTGTTCATCACGAACGGGCCGTAGTGGGCCATCGGCTCACGGATCGGCTGTCCGCCGAGGAGCACGATCTCCAGGTCGGGCGCGTGGGAGTCCTGCTGCTCGTCCGCGCGGAAGGTGATCGAGGAGCCCGCGCCGAAGACCGCCGTCTGCCCGAGGCGGATGGGCCGCCGGTCCGCACCGACGGTGCCCCGACCTGCGAGGACGTAGGCGAGGGCGTTGAAGTCCTCCCGCCACGGCAGGGTGATCTCCGCGCCCGGCGCGACGGTCGCGTGGAGCAGGGTGATCGGGGTGTGGGTGATGCCCGGCCCCTCGTGACCGTCCAGCTCGCCGGCGATGACGCGGAGGAGCGCGCCGCCGTCGGGCGTGGTGAGCAGCTGGACCTGACCACCGCGGATGTCCTGGTACTTGGGGGCCATCATCTTGTCCCGGGCCGGGAGGTTCACCCACAGCTGGATGCCGTGGAACAGACCGCCGGACATGACGAGCGACTCCGGCGGTGCCTCGATGTGGAGCAGGCCGGAACCGGCCGTCATCCACTGGGTGTCGCCGTTGGTGATGGTGCCGCCACCGCCGTGGCTGTCCTGGTGGTCGAAGACCCCGTCGATGATGTAGGTGACGGTCTCGAAGCCGCGGTGGGGGTGCCAGGGGGTGCCCTTCGGCTCTCCCGGCGCGTAGTCCACCTCGCCCATCTGGTCCATCATGATGAACGGGTCGAGGTGCTGGTAGTTGATCCCCGCGAACGCCCGGCGGACCGGGAAGCCCTCGCCCTCGAACCCACTGGGCGCGGTCGTCACGGCGAGCACCGGTCGGGCCACCGCGTCGGTCGGTGCGGCGACACGGGGCAGGATCAGCGGGTTCTCGACGGTCACAGCGGGCATGTCGGTACCTCCTTGTGCGCTCAGTTTAGTTGACTATTGAACTTCCTGCCACCCTCAACAGCACACAAGCCGCCCGGCATTCCCACCAGGGCCGCACCCCTGGGCTCGCCCCGAAGGGGCGCGGGGAACCGCGCGAACAACCCCCACGGCCCCGCACTCCGCAACGAACCGCAGCCCACCGCCCCGGACCCGGAACCCGGCCCAACCAGCGGAGCTATCCGTACATCCGCCGCATCGCGAACTCCACCATCTGCTCCACGGCCTTCGCGTCGAAGACCATCCGGTGCTCCCCCTCCATGTCGAGGACGAAGCCGTACCCGGTCGGCAGCAGATCGATCACCTCCGCACCGGTGATCACGAAGTACTTGGACTCCTTGCCGGCGTACCGACGCAGCTCCTTCAGCGAGGTGAACATCGGGATCACCGGCTGCTGGGTGTTGTGCAGCGCCAGGAACCCGGGGTTGTCCCCGCGTGGGCAGTACACCTTGGACGACGCGAAGACCTGCTGGAAGTCCTCCGCCGCCATCTGCCCGGTGGTGAAGGCCCGCACCGCGTCCGCGAGGGAGGGCGGGGACGGCTCCGGGTACAGGGGTGGCTGCTGCCCGTATCCGCCCCCCATCTGGCCGCCGGGCATCTGCCCGGGCATCTGCTGCTGCGGCGGCGGGGCGTACTGCTGCTGAGGGCCGGCGCTCTGGTCGTAGCCGTACATGCGGCAAAGCGTAACGAGTCACAGATGACCCGATCGGGGTTGCTTCTTATTACTGATGGGTAGCATCATCGACATACAAGCTACTAGTTGGTACGTGAACCGGTGCGAGGATCCAGTGCCTCGCCATCTCTTTCTTACGGAGCCGTCGCCATGGGGCACTACAAGTCGAATCTCCGCGACATCGAGTTCAACCTCTTCGAGGTCCTCGGGCGCGACAAGCTGTACGGCACCGGCCCGTTCGCGGAGATGGACACGGACACCGCCAAGAGCATCCTGGAGGAACTGACCCGGCTCTCGGAGAACGAGCTGGCGGAGTCCTTCACGGACGCCGACCGCAACCCGCCGGTCTTCGACCCGGAGACGAACACCGCCCCGGTGCCGGCCTCCTTCAAGAAGAGCTACAAGGCCTTCATGGACTCGGAGTACTGGCGGCTCGGCCTGCCCGAGGAGATCGGCGGCACCACCTCGCCCCGTTCCCTGATCTGGGCCTTCGCCGAGCTGATCCTGGGCGCCAACCCGGCCGTCTGGATGTACTCCTCGGGCCCCGCGTTCGCCGGCATCCTCTTCGAGGAGGGCAACGAGGTCCAGAAGCACATCGCCAAGGTCGCCGTGGAGAAGCAGTGGGGCTCCACGATGGTCCTCACCGAGCCCGACGCGGGCTCCGACGTCGGCGCCGGCCGCACCAAGGCGGTCCAGCAGGAGGACGGCTCCTGGCACATCGAGGGCGTCAAGCGCTTCATCACCTCCGGTGAGCACGACATGGAGGAGAACATCCTCCACTACGTCCTCGCCCGCCCCGAGGGCCACGGCCCCGGCACCAAGGGCCTGTCGCTCTTCCTCGTCCCGAAGTACCTCTTCGACTTCGAGACCGGCGAGCTGGGCGAGCGCAACGGCGTCTACGCCACCAACGTCGAGCACAAGATGGGCCTCAAGGCCTCCAACACCTGCGAGATGACCTTCGGCGACCGCCACCCGGCCAAGGGCTGGCTGATCGGCGACAAGCACGACGGCATCCGCCAGATGTTCCGCATCATCGAGTTCGCCCGCATGATGGTCGGCACGAAGGCGATCTCCACGCTCTCCACGGGCTACCTGAACGCGCTGGAGTACGCCAAGGAGCGCGTCCAGGGCCCCGACCTGGCGAACTTCATGGACAAGACCGCGCCCAAGGTCACCATCACCCACCACCCCGACGTCCGCCGCTCGCTGATGACGCAGAAGGCGTACGCGGAGGGCATGCGCGCCCTCGTCCTCTACACGGCCTCCATCCAGGACGAGATCCAGGTCAAGGAAGCGGCGGGCGAGGACGTCTCCGCCCTGGAGGCCCTGAACGACCTGCTCCTGCCCATCGTCAAGGGCTACGGCTCCGAGAAGGGCTACGAGCAGCTCGCCCAGTCCCTGCAGACCTTCGGCGGCTCCGGGTTCCTCCAGGAGTACCCGATCGAGCAGTACATCCGCGACGCCAAGATCGACACCCTTTACGAGGGCACCACCGCGATCCAGGGCCAGGACTTCTTCTTCCGGAAGATCGTCCGCAACCAGGGCGCCGCGCTGAACACCCTCGCCGAGGAGATCAAGAAGTTCCTGGCGCTCGGGGAGGGCGGCGAGCAGCTGGACGGCGCCCGCGAGCACCTCGCCAAGGCCGCCGTCGAGCTGGAGGCCATCGTCGGCCTCCTCCTCACCGACCTCGCCGCCACCGAGCAGGACGTCAAGAACATCTACAAGGTGGGCCTCAACACCACCCGCCTGCTGATGGCCTCCGGTGACGTCGTCGTCGGCTACCTGCTCCTCAAGGGCGCCGCCGTCGCCGCCGAGAAGCTGGAGACGGCTTCGGCGAAGGACAAGGCCTTCTACACCGGCAAGATCGCGGCGGCGAAGTTCTTCGCGTCCAACGTCCTCCCGGGCGTCACCCTCGCCCGCAAGATCTCCGAGGGCGTCGACCTGGACCTGATGGAGCTGGACGAGGCGGCGTTCTAGCCTGCCCGTCCCCGGCCGCACCCCGGTCATGGCGCCGGACGGACCCTGCCCGTCCGTCCGGCGCCTCCCCCTCCGCACGCTCACCACGAGGGCCCGCTCCCGTCCCCAGGGAGTGGGCCCTCGTACGTCGTTAAGGTGAACCCCATGCGCACACCCCCACGCTTCGATCGCGGCCACACCGACGACCTCATGACCTTCCTGGCGAGCAGCCCGACCCCGTACCACGCGGTGGCGAGCGCCGCGGAACGGCTGGAGAAGGCAGGCTTCCGACAGGTTTCGGAGACCGACGCGTGGGACGGCTCGCTGGGCGGCCGGTACGTGCTGCGCGGGGGCGCGATCATCGCCTGGTACGTCCCGAAGGGCGCCCACCCCCACACCCCCTTCCGCATCATCGGTGCCCATACCGACTCCCCCAATCTGCGGGTCAAACCCCGCCCCGACAGCGGCGCCCACGGCTGGCGCCAGGTCGCCGTCGAGATCTACGGCGGCCCGCTGATGAACTCCTGGCTCGACCGCGACCTCGGCATCGCCGGCCGGCTCTCTCTGCGCGACGGCACCAGCCGCCTCGTCAATGTCGACAGACCTCTCCTCCGCGTCCCCCAACTCGCCATCCACCTCGACCGGACGGTCTCCTCCGAGGGCCTCAAGCTCGACAAGCAGCGCCACCTCCAGCCCGTCTGGGGCCTCGGCGACGACGTCCGCGACGGCGACCTCATCGCCTTCCTGGAGGAGGAGGCGGGTGTCCCCGCGGGCGAGGTCACCGGCTGGGACCTGATGACCCACTCCGTCGAACCGCCCGCCTACCTGGGCCGCGACAACGAACTGCTCGCCGGCCCCCGCATGGACAACCTCCTCTCCGTGCACGCCGGTACGGCCGCGCTCGCCTCCGTCGCCGGTTCGGGCGACGAACTCCCGCACATCCCCGTCCTCGCCGCCTTCGACCACGAGGAGAACGGCTCCCAGTCCGACACCGGCGCCGACGGCCCGCTGCTCGGCGGGGTTCTGGAGCGCTCGGTCTTCTCCCGCGGCGGCTCCTACGAGGACCGGGCACGGGCCTTCGCCGGCACCGTCTGTCTCTCCTCCGACACCGGCCACGCCGTCCACCCCAATTACGCGGAGCGCCACGACCCGACGCACCACCCCCGCGCGGACGCCGGACCGATCCTGAAGGTCAACGTCAACAACCGCTACGCCACGGACGGTTCGGGCCGGGCCGTCTTCGCCGCCGCCTGCGAGAAGGCCGGGGTGCCCTTCCAGACGTTCGTCTCCAACAACTCCATGCCCTGCGGCACCACCATCGGCCCCATCACCGCCGCCCGGCACGGCATCCGCACCGTCGACATCGGCGTGGCCATCCTCTCGATGCACAGCGTCCGTGAGCTGTGCGGCGCGAAGGACCCCTACCTCCTGGCGAACGCCCTGGCGGCCTTCCTGGAGGACTGACCCGCGGCCGTGCACCCCGTCCCGCCCTCAACGCCTGTTACTCACCGGCCTGTCCGGGTACCCGATGTCAACCGGTAGGACCGAACGACCGGAACGACCGGCCGACCCAACCGGACACAGGGAGGAACACTCATGGGCCTGGGCGGGTGCATCATTCTGATCGCGGTGGGGGCCATCCTCACGTTCGCCACCGACTGGGACATGCAAGGGGTCAACCTCGACCTGGTCGGCATCATCTTCATGATCGTCGGACTCATCGGAGTCGCGACGTTCAGCAGTATCGCCAGGCGGAGGCGGGTGGTGGTGCCCCCCACCACCCCGGTCGTGGACGAGACCGGCCAGCAGCGGGGCGGCTACCAGGGCTACTAGGCCGGACACACGGCCTGGCCCGGTCCTGGTGGGCCGCGCCTGGCCCGGGCCTACGCCCCGTCGTCCGCGTCCATCCCCGCCAGCACCAGCGGCAGCCGGTCCGTCCCGCCCTCCGTGAGCCGGACCGGCACGCCCCAGTCCTGCTGGTGGACGTGGCAGGCCGGGTAGGCATGGGAGGGGTCGTCGTCGCATGAGGCGGCCATCGCCGAGACGTGGAGCACGCCCTCGGATATGGACGGGTCGAGTTCGAGCTCGCGGGACAGGGCCGTGTCCGCGCCCTCGCCCCGCAGCAGCAGCTCGGGCGGGGTGGCGGAGACGAGCAGCCGGGTCGAGGGCCCGTACCGCTCGTCGAGCTTCTGCCCCGCCGGGGCCTGGAAGACCACGTCCAACCGCAGCCTGCCGGGGGCGACTTCGGTGGCCGCGCGCCGGGTGCGGTGGGCGACGGCCTCCACCTTCACCGTCTCCTCCGGCAGCCGCAGCCTGGTCAGCCGGTGCCGGGCGGACTCGACGACCACGATGTCGTCCCCGACGAGCACCGCGTCGCTCGGCTCCCTCAGGTCCGTGGCCAGGGTGCCGACCTCACCCGTCGCCGGGTCGTAGCGGCGCAGCGCGTGGTTGTAGGTGTCGCTTACGGCCACCGACCCGTCGGGCAGGGCCGTGACGCCCAACGGATGCTGCAGCAGAGCCTGTTCGGCCGGGCCGTCCCGGTGCCCGAAGTCGAAGAGTCCCGTCCCGACGGCCGTGTGCACGGCGCCGTCGAGGTCCACCCAACGCAGCGCGGACGTCTCGGAGTCGGCGAGCCACAACCGGTCGGCCGTGGCCGCGAGCCCCGAGGGCTGTGCGAACCAGGCCTCGTCCGCCGGCCCGTCCACCAGCCCCTCGTTGGTCGTGCCGGCCGCCACCGCCACGGTGCGGTCTGTGAGGTCGTACGTCCACAGTTGGTGGACACCGGCCATCGCGATCCACACCCTGCCGTCGAACACGGCCACGTCCCACGGGGAGGAGAGGTCGATCTCCCGCGCCGGCCCGGAGGTCGGGGAGCCCTGCCACCACTGGCGGCCGGTGCCCGCGAGCGTCGTGACCTCCCCGGTCTCCGGGTCGAGCAGGCGCAACGCGTGGTTCACCGTGTCGGCGACGACCACGGCACCGCCGTCCAGCAGGGCCAGCCCCTGCGGTTCGCTGAAGCGGGCGTGCTCCGCGCCGCCGTCCACGAACCCGCGCTCGCCGGAGCCGTAATGCCGTACGACGGTCTCGCCGTCGGCCGCCAGCCGGGCCAGCCGGTGCCGGGTGGTGTCGCTGACGAGGAAGTCGCCGTCCGGCAGGAGCAGAGCCTTGCCGGGGAACCGCAGCACCGTCGGCTCGGGCTCGGGTGCCACGTACGGCCCGTCGCCGCGCCGCAGTGTCCCCTTGGCCTCGTGTTCGGTCTCCAGCTCGGCGACCAGCCGCTCGATGGCGTGCGCATGCCCCTCGCCCGCGTGCTGGGCGACCACGTACCCCTCGGGATCGAGCACCACGAGCGTGGGCCAGGCCCGCACCGCGTACTGCTTCCAGGTGGCGAGCTCCGGATCGTCGAGCACCGGGTGCTCCACCCCGTACCGCTCGACGGCGTCGACCACCGCACCGTGCTCCGCCTCGTGTGCGAACTTCGGCGAGTGCACCCCGATGACCACCACGGTGTCCCGGTGTTTCTCCTCCAGTTCCCGCAGCTCGTCGAGAACGTGCAGGCAGTTGATGCAGCAGAACGTCCAGAAATCCAGCACCACTATTTTTCCCCGCAGGTCGGCGAGGGTGTACTGCTTGCCGCCCGTGTTCAGCCAGCCGCCCTTCCCGATCAGCTCGGGAGCGCGGACACGGACACGGCGGGGGGCCGGGTGCTGGGTCGTGGGATCGCTCATGGATCAAGCGTGCCACTTTTCGGGAAACCGCTTCGGAGCCTGTGGAAAACCGCGCTCCCAGCCTGTGGACAACTCGTCGGGCTGGGCTTTTCGGGTCTACGGCGATGTTCCGCGGTGCGCCCCGGGGAACGTCTGCAGGCATGAGATTCCTCGTACGCGACCGGATCCTCGGCATCGGTGACGACTACTGGATCGAGGACGAGCACGGCCGGAAGGCCTTCCTCGTCGACGGCAAGGCCATGCGGCTGCGGGACACCTTCGAACTGAAGGACACTCGGGGGGAGGTGCTGATCGACATCCGCCGCAAGATGTTCGCGCTGCGCGACACGATGGTCGTCGAACGCGGTGGCGAGCCCCTCGCCACCGTCCGCCGCAAGCGCCTCTCCCTCCTGCGCAACCACTACCGGGTCTCCCTGGCGGACGGCACCGAACTCGACGTCAGCGGCAAGATCCTCGACCGTGAGTTCGCCATCGAGTACGAGGGCGAACTCCTCGCGCACATCTCCCGCAGATGGCTGCACGTCCGCGAGACCTACGGCCTCGACGTCGTACGCGACGACGCGGACCCGGCCCTGCTGATCGCCGTGACGGTGTGCGTGATCAACCTGGCGGAGCGGGAACGGGACGACGACTGAGGGACACACGCCGGGAAGCGCACGCGCCGCCAAGGCTCAGCCGAGCCGAAGCTCAGCGGCGCGAGAGCTCAGCGCCGCGGTGGTTCCAGTCCCAGCAGGCGGTCCTTCAGTGCCGGGAACTGTTCACGTGTCGTCGCGACCTTCGCCGGGTCGAGGTCGACCGTGAGGACCTCCTCGCCGGGGCCCGCCTCCGCCAGGACCTCGCCCCAGGGATCGACCACGATCGAGTGACCGGCCTGGGGAACTCCCGCGTGCGTACCGGCCGTTCCGCAGGCGAGGACGTAGGCCTGGTTCTCCACGGCCCGGGCCTGCGCCAGCAACGTCCAGTGGGAGCGGCGGCGCTCCGGCCAGCCCGCCGACACCACGAACATCTCGGCGCCCGCGTCGACGAGCCCCCGGAACAGCTCCGGGAACCGCAGGTCGTAGCAGGTGGCGATGCCGACGGTGGTGTCCGGGACGCGGAGTGTCACCAGTTCCGCGCCGGCACCCATCAGCACGGCCTCGCCCTTGTCGAAGCCGAAGCGGTGGATCTTGCGGTAGGAGGCGGCGAGGTCGCCGGATGGTGAGAAGACGAGGGAGGTGTTGTAGAGGGTTCCGTCAGGGGCCCGCTCCGGGATCGAGCCCGCGTGCAGCCAGACGCCCGTGTCGCTCGCCGCCTTGGCCATCGCCTCGTACGTCGGCCCTTCCAGCGGTTCGGCCGCCGAGGCGAAGGATTCGAACGCGAATGCGCCGGTGGTCCAGAGCTCCGGGAGGACGACGAGATCGGCGCCCGCCTGGTCCCGTACCCGCGAGGCCACCCGCCGCCTGCGCGATTCGACCGATTCGCCCTCGTCTACGCCGATCTGGATGAGCGAGGCGCGCACAGTACCACCGTCCTGGCATTCGAGCCGTCCATACCGGCCTACGATCGTCACACGAAAGCACTGCCGGGGTGCCTCAGAGCAGCGTAACTTAACGTTTCACAGCACCCACTGACAGCCGCCGACGACCTACTCCACGCCGTCAACGCCGACGCCCCCACTGAAGACCACCACCCACGTAGCCGACACGTACCGACCGTACTGACACGTACCGACCGCCCGAGGGGTCCCGTTCCGTGAGTCTGCATCCCACTCTTCAGCCCTACGCCGACGCCTGGACCCACTCCGTGGACGCGATATCCGAGCTGGTGTCGCCGCTCGTGGAGGGCGAGTGGAACCGCCGGACGCCGTGCCCGGGGTGGTCGGTGCGCGATGTGGTGTCCCATGTCATCGGTCTGGACTGCGAGATGCTCGGCGACCCCCGGCCGATCCACACCCTGCCGCGCGACCTGTACCACGTACGGACCGAGCACCAGCGGTACATGGAGATGCAGGTCGACGCCCGACGCCACCACACCGCGCCGGAGATGACCTCCGAGCTGGAGTACACGATCATCCGGCGCAACCGCCAGCTGCGGAACGAGTCCCGGGATCCGGGTCACAAGGTGCGGGGGCCGCTCGGCACCGAGCTGACCCTCGAACAGGCCATGCGCAACCGCGCCTTCGACGTCTGGGTCCACGAGCAGGACCTGCGCGCCGCGCTGGGACAGCCGGGGAACCTCGACTCGCCGGGCGCGCACGTGGTCCGGGACGAGCTGCTGTCCGTGCTGCCGAAGGTGGTCGCGGAGGACGCCCAGGCGCCGCGCAGTTCGGCCGTCGTCTTCGACGTGCACGGCCCGGTGGAGTTCATCCGTACCGTCCGCGTGGACATCCAGGGCCGCGGCACGCTGGAGACAGCTCCCGCCCTCGGCCCCGCCGCCACCCTCACGCTCGACTGGGAGACCTACGTCCGCCTCGCCTGCGGCCGCGTCACCGCCGATCTCGTCGCCGACCGCATCAAGGCGGAGGGTGACCCCCACCTGATCGCGGCGATCCTGCACGCTTTCGCGGTGACCGTGTAGCGGCCGGGTGACTTGGTAGCGCTGGGTGACCTGGTAGCGGCCGGCTCTGCGGGGCCGTCGGCTCGCGGGGCCGCCGAAGCGTCGCCCCTCACACCGGCGCCCCGGCCTTACGCCGGTACGTGCACCGTCTCCACCCGGCTCGCCACCAGGCGCTCCCGCTCACGGCGGGCCGCACGGCCGCGCAGGCGCAGGATCTGGCTCAGGCCCAGCGCCTGGAGGACGAACACGGCGGAGAAGGCGATGCCGTAGTCGTCGTCGGTCAGGTCCAAAAGGACGCCGACCGCGAAGAGGGTCGTCATGGAGGCGACGAAACCACCCATGTTGGTGATTCCGGAGGCGGTGCCCTGACGCTCCGGCGGGTTCGCCGGGCGGGCGAAGTCGAAGCCGAGCATCGAGGCCGGGCCACAGGCGCCGAGGACCGCGCAGAGCACGATCAGGAGCCACATCGGGGCGTGCTCGCCCGGGTGGAGCAGCGTGGTCGCCCACACCGCCGCCGTCGTCAGGACGGTGCCGAGGGCCAGCGGCAACCGCGCGGCGTGGTGCCGGGCGACGATCTGGCCGTACACCAGGCCGACCACCATGTTGGACAGGACCACGAGGGTGAGCAGTTCACCGGCGGTGCCCCGGTCGAGTCCCTGCGCCTGGACCAGGAACGGCATTCCCCACAGCAGCAGGAACACCATCGCCGGGAACTGCGTGGTGAAGTGCACCCACATCCCGAGCCGGGTGCCGGGCTCCCGCCAGGACGCCGCGATCTGCCGCCGCACGTACGCGGCACCGCGGTGCGGGAACGGCTCCGGCGCGTGCCCGTCCGGGTGGTCCTTCAGGAACAGCAGGGTCAGGACCAGCACGACCAGACCGGCGACCGAACTCCCCGCGAACGCCGCCGTCCAGCCCACCCCGTGCAGCAGTCGGGCCAGCAGCAGCGTCGAGACCAGGTTGCCCGCCATGCCGACCAGGCCCGCCATCTGCGCGACCAGCGGCCCACGTCGGGCCGGGAACCACCGGCTGCCCAGCCGGAGCACACTGATGAACGTCATCGCGTCGCCGCAGCCCAGCAGCGCCCGCGACGCCAGCGCCATGCCGTACGACGGCGACAGCGCGAAGCCGATCTGGCCGGCCGTGAACAGCAGGATGCCCAGGGTCAGCACCTTCTTGGTGCCGAGCCGGTCGACCAGCAGGCCGACGGGTATCTGCATCCCGGCGTAGACCAGCAGCTGGAGGATCGAGAACGTGGACAGGGCGGAGGCGCCGACATGGAAGCGGTCGGCGGCGTCGAGGCCGGCCACGCCCAACGACGTACGGAAGATGACGGCGACGAAGTAGACGGAGACGCCCACACCCCAGACGGCGAGGGCGCGACGGCCGCCGGGCGGGTCCCCGGGCAGGGACCCGGCGGACGACGCTATGACGGGGCGGCTCAACGGACCTCACCCCGCGCCAGGTTGGAGAACCAGCTGACGTGGCGGTGCACGATCTCCACGGCCGCCTCCGCGTCGCCCGTGCGCAGCGCCCGGAGGATCTCCTCGTGCTCGGTCAGCGTCTTGGTGATGCGGTCCGGGTGGGCGTGCATCACGGCGACGCCCATCCGCAGCTGCCGGTCGCGGAGTTGGTCGTAGAGGCGGGAGAGGATCTCGTTCCCGCCACTGCGGACGATCTCGGCGTGGAAACAGCGGTCGGTCACCGCGGCGCCCGCCAGGTCCCCGGCGGCGGCCTGCGCCTTCTGCTGCTCCAGCAGGCTCTCCAGCCGCTCGATCAGCCGCGGCGAGGCCGGGGCCGTCTTGCGGACCGCGTGCTCCTCGACGAGCTGCCGGGTCTCCACGACGTCCGCGATCTCCTGCGCGGAGACGGGCAGCACGAGGGCGCCCTTCTTCGGGTAGAGCTTGATCAGCCCCTCGACCTCCAGCCGCAACAGCGCCTCGCGCACCGGTGTCCGCGACACGCCGACCGCCTCAGCGAGCTCGCCCTCGGTGAGCAGCGTGCCGCCCTCGTAGCGGCGCTCCAGCACACCCTGCTTGACATGGGCGTAGACACGGTCGGCGGCGGGGGGCTGCTTCACGGAGGGGAGCGCGGGGACGGTGGCGGAAGCTGGGGCGGAGGGCATGCCCACAGCATAGATACAACACGTACGCATTGCCGCCCTCGTCCACGATCCGGGACAGCACGCCCACTGCGGAACCGGCTCCGAACCCGCCTCGCACCCACCCTGAATCCGTCGAAGAACTGTGAGATGGACGCGAATTGCCCCCCTCCCCACCCAGAGCACAACCTTTTGTGCTACTCACTTGTCACATGAGAAGCGGCACTGCTTGCCCGAAAAAGGAGCACAAGTGGCCGCGCTCCACAGACATTTGACGCAATCGGGGTACTTGACTTGATTACCGCCATAAAGGGCGCACGTGTCCGCAGAGCCGCTGCAGTCGTCGTGACCACCGGTGCGATGATCGCGACCGGAGTCGTCACCTCCGCTCCCGCGCAGGCGGCTCCCGCGAAGCCGACGATCACCGCCAAGGGCGGGTTCGTATGGAACAACGCCAACAGCAAGGCCCTGTACACGAAGACCGCGGACACCAAGCGGTCCACGGGCTCCACCACCAAGATCATGACCGCCAAGGTCGTGCTGTCGCAGAAGAACCTGAACCTGAACGCCAAGGTCACGGTCTCGAAGGCGTACAGCGACTACATCGTCAAGAACCAGGCCTCCCACGCCGGCCTGATCGTCGGCGACAAGGTCACCGTCCGCCAGCTCCTCTATGGGCTGATGCTGCCGTCGGGCTGCGACGCCGCGTACGCGCTCGCCGACAAGTTCGGCACGGGCTCGACGCGTGCGGCGCGGGTGAAGTCGTTCATCGGGAAGATGAACTCCACCGCCAAGAGCCTCGGCATGACGAACACGAAGTTCGACTCCTTCGACGGCATCAGCAACGGTTCGAACTACTCGACGCCTCGCGACCTCACCAAGCTCGCCAGCAACGCGCTGAAGAACTCCACGTTCAAGTCCATCGTGGGCACGAAGACCACCAAGCAGAAGGTGACCACCAAGAGCGGCGGCTACCGCTACTACACCTGGAACAACACCAACACCCTGCTCGGCTGGAAGGGAACGTTCGGTGTGAAGACCGGCTCCGGCGCCCAGGCCAAGTACTGCCTTGTCTTCGCCGCGACCCGCAACGGCAAGACGATCGTGGGCACCGTCCTGACGTCCACCAATGCGACCACCCGCACGGCCGATGTGAAGAAGCTGATGGACTACGGCTTCGCCACTCTCTAGACGACCGGCCTCTCGGAGGCATGCGAAGGGGGCCACCGCTCACCGCGGTGGCCCCCTTCGCGTTTCCCGCGCAAGCCGATCAGGCCTATTTACCTCGCAATAGTGAACATGGCTAACCCGGCTGGCATATTCGATTCCCACCGCCGTACGTTCCGCAGCGGAGGTGGTTCACATGATCGAACCCAGCAAGCACCAGCCCGACCCCCGCATGCGGAAGAAGGACGCCCTCGACGTCGGCGACTTCGTCTACGCGGCTACCGGAGCCCGCGTCCGCCGACTGACCATGCCGGACGGGACTCACTGGTTCCCGGCAGTGGATGTCTGCAAGCAGTTGGGCTACACCACGCCCCCGAAAGGCACTCCTCGATCACGTGCCGGAAGAACATCGAGAGTGTCTCGAGACACTGACTGGAAGTCACGGTCTCGGCATTCCCGCAGGTAGGGATTGGCGTCGAGACCTGAATCTCATCGATCTCCAAGGTCTGATCCTGCTCGTCAGCGCCTGCACCAAGCCGGAGTGCGCCCCCTTCAAACGGTGGGTCGCCGAAGTGATCGAGACCGTTCAACGCGAAGGCTCCTACACCTTGGAGGAGGCCGAGGTGCAGCCCGCCGATCCGGCAGCACCCGTCGCGTACGCCATGCCGGAGCAGGTGGCGGAAGCCATCGTCCGCCTGGAGGAGCGCAACCTCCATGCGGACGAGCAACTCGCGCAGGCGCAGCACAGGTCGATCGCCCTGCAGGAGCAAATGGTGGAGTTGCAGAGCGCAACCCTCGCCGCCCAGCAGGCCATCGCCCAGGCCATGGAACGCATCGCCGACCGGCTCGACGTCCTCACCCTCACACTCGCCCGACCGACGCCGGACACCACCGCGGTCTCGACGCGCCCCACCACGGAGGCGGTTCTGGCCGACTGGCGCGAGCGGTTGTCCGTGACGGCGGACGTGTGGACCGTGGCCGTCGTGATCGCCCCGGTCCTCGTCGAGAAGGGCGAGTTGCGGCAGCCGCTGGACGCCATCGCGGCCCGTACGGGACTGTCGGTGCACCGCGTCAACGAATGCCTCCGGCTGCTGCGTAAGCACGCCTGCATCCATCCCGTGGGTGCGGCGGAGGACGGGGCGCCGGTGTATGTGCTCAGCCGACGCTGACGGCAACGTCTGACCAGGGCTGACAAAGAATGAAAAAGAAAGAATGAAAAAAGAAGGGGCCGGTCGCAAGACGAAGTTGCGGCCGGCCCCTTCGGCGTGAGCCTATCCCGTGGCAGGTGGACTCACGCCCAAGTGATCAACCTCTTCGGCTGTTCCAGGATCGCCGCCACGTCCGCCAGCACCTTCGAGCCCAGCTCCCCGTCCACCAGGCGGTGGTCGAAGCTCAGGGCCAGGGTGGTCACCTGGCGGGGCTTCACCTTCCCCTTGTGGACCCAGGGCTGGAGGCGGATCGCGCCGACCGCGAGGATCGCGGACTCGCCCGGGTTCAGGATGGGCGTGCCGGTGTCGATGCCGAAGACACCGACGTTGGTGATGGTGACCGTGCCGCCCTGCATGGCGGCCGGGGAGGTCCGGCCCTCCTTGGCCGTGGAGACCAGCTCGCTCAGCGACTGCGCCAGCTCCGGCAGCGTCTTCGCGTGCGCGTCCTTGATGTTCGGGACGATCAGACCGCGAGGGGTGGCCGCGGCGATGCCGAGGTTGACGTAGTGCTTGACCACGATCTCCTGGGCGGCCTCGTCCCAGGTGGCGTTGATGTCCGGGTTGCGCCGGATCGCGACCAGCAGGGCCTTGGCGATCAGCAGCAGCGGGTTGACCCGCAGGCCCGCCAGCTCCTTGTCCTGCTTCAGCTCCTCGACCAGCTTCATCGTCCGCGTCACGTCGACGGTCACGAACTCCGTGACGTGCGGGGCGGTGAAGGCCGAGCCGACCATCGCCGCGGCCGTCGCCTTCCGGACACCCTTGACCGGGACACGGGTCTCCCGCGCGCCGTCGTACGAGGCCACGGGAGCCGGGGCCTGGACGGGCGCGGCAGGTGCGGCCGGGGCCGCGGGTGTCTCCGTCACGGGCTCGGGAGCCTTCGGCGGGGCCACGGCCGCGTGGACGTCCTCGCGGGTGATGATGCCGTCCGGGCCGGACGGGGTGATCGTCGCCAGGTCCACCCCGAGGTCCTTGGCGAGCTTGCGGACCGGCGGCTTGGCCAGCGGACGGGCGACGGTGACCCCGTGCTGCCCGTGTCCGTTGAGGTCGCCCTGGATGCCCTGGAGGGCCGAGGCGCCGTACAGCGTGTCCTCGGCGGGCGCGGCGGCGGCCGGGACACCCTTGCGCGGGCGGCGCTTCGTGGAGGACTCGGCGACGCCGTAACCGACGAGGACCGGCTTGCGGCCCTCGGGCTTCTTGGCCGCCGTCGCCGCCACGGGCTTGGCCGCGGGCTTCGGCTCGGCCGCCGGCTGGGCGGGGGCGGCATCACCGGCAGCGGTGTCAGCGGCGCCGGCCGGGGCCGCACCGCCCGCCACGTCCACCGCGATGATCGACGTGCCGACGTCGACCGTGGTGCCCTCGGGGAAGTGCAGGGCGCGGACGACACCGTCATAGGGGATGGGCAGCTCGACGGCGGCCTTGGCCGTCTCGACCTCGCAGACGATCTGGCCGTCGGTGACGGTGTCGCCGGGCTGGACGTACCACTTGAGGATCTCGGCCTCGGTGAGTCCCTCGCCCACGTCGGGCATCTTGAACTCGCGCGGAGACGTGTCTGTCATCGTCGTCACGGACCTCTCCCTCAGTACGCCAGCGAGCGGTCGACGGCGTCGAGCACCCGGTCCAGGTTCGGCAGGTACTCCTCCTCCAGGCGCGCCGGCGGGTACGGGGCGTGGTACCCACCGACCCGGAGGACGGGGGCCTCCAGGTGGTAGAAGCACCGCTCGGTGATGCGGGCGGCGATCTCCGCGCCCGAACCGAAGAAGACCGGGGCCTCGTGGACCACGATCAGGCGGCGCGTCCGCTCCACGGAGGCCTGGATGGAGTCGAAGTCCAGCGGGGAGACCGACCGCAGGTCCAGGACCTCCAGGGCCCTGCCCTCCTCGGCGGCGGCGTCGGCTACCTCCTGGCAGAGCTTCACCATCGGGCCGTACGCGGCGAGCGTGAGGTCGGTGCCCTCGCGGACCACCCGGGCCTTGTGCAGCGGGCCGGGGATCGCCTCGGGGTTGACCTCGGCCTTGTCCCAGTAGCGGCGCTTCGGCTCGAAGAAGATCACCGGGTCGTCGCTCTGGATGGCCTGCTGCATCATCCAGTAGGCGTCCGACGCGTTCGACGGCGAGACCACCTTCAGGCCCGCCACGTGCGCGAACAGCGCCTCCGGGGACTCGGAGTGGTGCTCGACGGCGCCGATGCCGCCGCCGTAGGGGATACGGACGACGACGGGGAGCTTGACCTTGCCCAGCGAGCGCGCGTGCATCTTGGCGAGCTGGGTGACGATCTGGTCGTACGCGGGGAAGACGAAACCGTCGAACTGGATCTCCACCACCGGGCGGTAGCCCCGCAGGGCCAGGCCGATGGCGGTGCCGACGATGCCGGACTCGGCGAGCGGGGTGTCGATCACCCGGTCCTCGCCGAAGTCCTTCTGGAGGCCGTCGGTCACCCGGAACACACCGCCGAGCTTGCCGACGTCCTCGCCCATGACGAGGACCTTGGGGTCGGCTTCGAGGGCCTTGCGCAGCGATTCGTTGATCGCCTTGGCGATCGCCATGTTCTTCACAGCGGATTGCCCGGCGGTCTGCCCTGCCGCCTGCGCGGCTGTCTGCGTGGTCATCGCTACTTGCCCTCCTCTTCGTCCACATCGGCGAACGACGCCTGGTACGCCGCGAACTGGGCGCGCTCCTCGTCCACGAGCGCGTGGCCGTCCGCGTACGCGTTCTCGAAGATGGCGAAGTGGTCCGGGTCGGGCATGGCACGCACCACTTCGCGCACTCGCCTTCCCAACGCCTCGCTCTCCGCTTCGAGTTCCGCGAAGAATCCCTCGTTCGTGTCCGTTTCGGACTCGAGGTAACTGCGCAGACGCGCGATCGGGTCCTTGGCCTCCCAGGCCACCCGCTCGTCGTCGTGGCGGTAGCGGGTGGGGTCGTCGGAGGTGGTGTGGGCGCCCATGCGGTAGGTGTACGCCTCGACCAGGGTGGGGCCCTCGCCCCGGCGGGCGCGCTCCAGCGCCCACTTGGTGACGGCGAGGCAGCCGAGGACGTCGTTGCCGTCGACGCGGACGCCCGGGAAGCCGAAGCCCTGGGCGCGCTGGTACAGCGGGACGCGGGTCTGCTTCTCCGTGGGTTCCGAAATGGCCCACTGGTTGTTCTGGCAGAAGAACACGACCGGCGCGTTGTACACCGCGGAGAAGGTGAAGGCCTCGGCGACGTCGCCCTGGCTGGAGGCACCGTCACCGAAGTAGGCGATGACCGCCGAGTCGGCGCCGTCCTTCGCGACGCCCATGGCGTAGCCGGTGGCGTGCAGCGTCTGGGAGCCGATGACGATCGTGTAGAGGTGGAAGTTGTTGCTGTTCGGGTCCCAGCCGCCGTTGTTCACGCCGCGGAACATGCCGAGCAGATTGGTCGGGTCGACGCCCCGGCACCAGGCGACGCCGTGCTCGCGGTAGGTCGGGAAGACGTAGTCGTCCTCGCGGGTGGCCCGCCCGGAGCCGATCTGTGCGGCCTCCTGGCCCAGCAGCGAGGCCCACAGGCCCAGCTCGCCCTGGCGCTGCAGGGAGGTGGCCTCGGCGTCGAAGCGACGGGTCAGCACCATGTCGCGGTACAGGCCACGCAGCTCGTCGGCGGTGATGTCGGCGACGAACGGGTCGTACTCGGCGTTCTTGACGCGCTTGCCCTCGGGCGTCAGCAGCTGGACGAGTTCGGGCTGGGCGTCGGTCGGCTTCTTGGCAGCAGTGGCGCGCCTGGTGCCGGTGGTGCCGGCCGCCTTGCTGCCGGTGGTGCCGGTCTTGCCTGCGGCGCTGCGTCGCGGCTTGCGCGCGGCAGTGCTCTCCACGGTCACGTGTGCTCCTCCGTCGGTCCGGCCCCCGGGGTTGCCGGGTGACCAGTGCGGCTCGCCTGATCCCGGTGCCCGTGCACGGGGTGGGTGCCCTTGGCCGGGAACAGACGTGACAGGTGCCCCGGCGAGCGCCCTGCACGAGGCACGTTACCCAGTGCGCCACATTCCTGTGAAACCCCTACTGACCTGCGATTTTCCTTGGATTTCCAAGTAATTCGGTACTAGGGGGTCCAAGTAAGTCGCGTCCGTCGGGAACAGCTGCTGGTCACAGCACTGGAAACAGCCTGGCAGGGGGCCGGAACACCGGCACGTTATCCCGGCCACCCCGGCCACGGGAAGAGTTCGCCGGAGGCGGGCCGTGAGATCGGTGGCGCAAGTTGCTCCATCCGTGAAGCGGGCGGGAGCGCCCCGCTCCGCCCGGGCGTGGCGTCCACCCGGCCCGTATGTCTGCGCGTCGAGTCGTAGTTCGGATCTATGCCCTCGGTGATCGGTAACGACTGTGTGTGACAAGCGTGAGGTCAGCGGCGTGGCGCGTGCCCTAACATCTGGCGCGTGCCGCGCTCATCTGTACCACCCCCTGTGCTCCACACGCCCCCTCTGGGCCCCCTGCTGGAGCAGTACGCCGCCGGTTCCGTGCTGGCCTGTGAACCCGTGGACGAGGGACTTCTCAATCGCGGCTATCGACTCCGCACCACCCGCGGCCGGTACTTCCTCAAGCACCACTTCGACCCCGAGACCGCCCACCCGGCCGCGATCCTGCGCCAGCACCGGGCCACCCAGTGCCTCGCCGACCTGGGCGTTCCCGTCGCCCCGCCGCTGACCGGCCGGGACGGGGGCACGGTGGCGATCGTCGCCGGCCACGCCTACGCCCTGCACCCGTGGATCGAGGGGCGCCACCGGCACGGCGGCCAGCTCACCCCCGGGCAGTGCGCCCGTCTGGGGGCGCTGCTGGGCGTCGTGCACGCCTCGCTGGAACGGGTGATGCCGACGCCGGATCCGGTCGCGGCCTCACCGAAGCGGCTGATCCCGGCGCAGCGGCGGACGGGGGAGACCCGCCGACCCCAAAGGGGTGCCGGGGCGGCCGACGGGACCGAGAGCGCCGATCCCGCGCAGACCTTCGCCCTCATCGACGATCTGCTCGACCGGGTACGCCACCACCGCCCGGCCGCCCCCTTCGACGCGCTCGCCCGGCACCGGCTGCTGGAGCGGCGGCGCCTGCTGGAACGGCACGCGGACCGGCGGCCGCCCGGGGGTGGCCCGGTGGGGTGGGTGCACGGCGACTTCCACCCCTACAACGTGCTCTACCGGGACGACGTCCCCGAGGTGCCGGCCGCGATCCTCGACTGGGACCGGCTCGGTGTGCGGCCGCGCGCGGAGGAGGCGGTCCGGGCGGCGGTGATCTTCTTCGTACGTCCCGTCGGCGCCCTGGACCTGGCGAAGGTGCGCGCCTACGCGCGCGCGTACCGGCGCTCCGCGGGCGCCGCCCCGGGCGAGCTGGCGGCGGCCGTGCACCGTGTGTGGTGGGAGCGGCTCAACGACTTCTGGATGCTGCGCTGGCACTACGAGCGGGGTGACACCCGCGCCGACCCGCAGTTCCCGGCGGCCTCGGCGCTGGTGGTGTGGTGGACACGGGAGTACGACGCGGTGCGCGAGGCGTTCGTGGAGTGAGCCGACTCAGCGCGCGCTGCACGACGGAGGGGTGCGCCCGGCGAGTCCGCCCGGCGCACCCCCTCCAGCGTGGTCAGCCCTCTTCGCCGCCGATACCGCCCGGCAGGCCTCCGGCGTCGCCGCCGCCGCTGCTGTCGTCGGTCGGCTCGTCGGTCGGCTCGTCGGTCGGTTCCTCGGTGGTCGGCTCCTCCGACGTGGGCTCCTCGGTCGTCGGCTCCTCCGACGGCTGGCTCTGCGTCGGCGACGGGCTGGAGCTCGGCTGCTGCGTGTACGACGGCGTGTAGCCGCCGCCGTTGTTCGAGTCCGTGGAGTCGTCCGTGGGCTCCTCGGTCTCCTCTTCGGTGGGCGACTCGCTGGTGTCCTTGTCCTTGCTGGACGCCGTGGCCGTCGGGGACTTCGTGGTCTCGTTGCCGCCGCCGCCCGAGTCGCCCTTGTTGTTCAGCGCGAGGGCGACACCCGCCGCGATGGCGATCACCGCGAGAACAGCGAGGATCCACAGCTTGCCGCGGCCGCTGCCCCGGTTGCCGTTGCCCTCGAAACCGCCGTCGTCCCGGCCTCCGCCGCCGTACCCCGGCAGGATCGGCTGCGGGATCTGCGAGGTGCCCGATTCCCCCGGGTGCGGCATGACCGTCGTGCCGGACATACCGCCCGGAGGGGTGTGCCGGCCCTCGTGCATGGTGACGGGCCCCGTGTTCCAGGTGCCGGTGTGGCCGCCCTGGTCGTAGAGCATCTGCAGGCCGTACTGGACGAGGCCGCGCATCTCCTCGGCCGTCTGGAACCGGTCGTCCGGCTCCTTGGCGAGGGAGCGCATGACCAGCCCGTCGAGCTCCGGGGGCGCCGCCCCCTCCGAGGTCTCGGAGGGGGGCACCGGGATGTCCTGGACGTGCTGGTAGACCACGGAAAGGGGCGTCTCGCCGATGAAGGGCGGCCGGAGCGCCAGGAGTTCGTAGAGCAGACAGCCGGTGGCGTACAGGTCGGAGCGGTGGTCGACGGCCTTGCCGAGCGCCTGCTCCGGGGAGAGGTACTGCGGCGTGCCCATGACCATGCCGGTCTGCGTCATCGTCGTGGACGCCCCGTGCAGGGCGCGGGCGATGCCGAAGTCCATCACCTTCACCGCGCCGTTGGTGGTGATGATGACGTTCGCCGGCTTGATGTCACGGTGCACGATGCCGTGCTGGTGCGAGTACGCGAGCGCCTCCAGCACACCGGAGACGATGATCAGCGCCTGCTCGGGGCCGGGGGCCTCGGCGTTGAGGAGCAGGTCACGGATGGTGCGGCCCTCGACCAGCTCCATGACGATGTACGGCACCGGGGTGCCGTTCACGACATCCTCACCGGAGTCGTAGACCGCCACGATCGAGTGGTGGTTGAGGCCGGCCACGGACTGGGCCTCGCGCGTGAAGCGGGCCTTGGACACGGGGTCCTCGGCAAGGTCGGAGCGGAGCAGTTTGACCGCGACCGTCCGCCCGAGACGTACGTCCTCGGCCGCGAACACCTCGGCCATACCGCCCCGGCCGAGTCTGTGGGTGAGCCGGTACCGGCCGTCGCCTACGAGCCCGCCGTTGCCCCACAACTCCGGCGCGTCCGACATGCCGCCGCCAGTCGCCTCGGGGTCGGACGGGCCCTGAGAGCGCTGCTGCTGTGCCATCAGTCCTCGCCGTCGTTTCTGCCCGCGGTCCGCGCGGTACTTGTTACGGTCTCCGTCGGCCACGCTACAGCCTTCACGCAAGAGGCCGGTCCGGGTTGGATGCGCGACGGGTTCACGACGGATTCAAGGTGGATTCAAAGGTTGATCGGCCATGAAACCCGCAGCGCGCGCACTCGTGCAAGTTCTGTGTACCGGGCGTACGCCCCCTGTAACGCTTCCGCGACGCTTCTTTCGCGTACGGTCACGGATCGGGCACCGCGCTTGACGTGTCAGTGCCCTGGGGCAGACTTGGCCGGGAATAGCACAAAGGATCACCAGCATCATCAGGGATCACCGATCGCGGGAGCCACGCCAGCTGCTTTCGCGCGCGCCGATGGGGGACGCAGGAAGATGAGCCAGGACGCCGCACAGGACCGGTACGCGGGGCGGTCGCTAGCCGGTGGCCGGTACCAACTGCGTGACCTGCTCGGCGAGGGCGGAATGGCCTCCGTCCACCTCGCGTACGACTCGGTGCTCGACCGACAGGTCGCGATCAAGACACTGCACACCGACCTCGGCCGCGAACAGGCCTTCCGGGAGCGCTTCCGCCGTGAGGCGCAGGCCGTGGCGAAGCTCACCCACACCAACATCGTGTCGGTCTTCGACACCGGCGAGGACGATCTGGACGGCATGACGACGCCGTACATCGTCATGGAGTACATCGAGGGCAAGCCGCTCGGTTCGGTGCTCGACGCGGATGTCGCCCAGCTCGGCGCCATGCCCTCCGACAAGGCACTGAAGATCACCGCGGATGTGCTGGCGGCGCTGGAGATCAGCCACGAGATGGGCCTGGTCCACCGCGACATCAAGCCGGGCAACGTGATGATGACCAAGCGCAACGTCGTGAAGGTCATGGACTTCGGTATCGCCCGCGCCATGCAGTCCGGTGTCACATCGATGACGCAGACCGGCATGGTCGTCGGCACCCCGCAGTACCTCTCGCCCGAGCAGGCCCTCGGCCGCGGCGTGGACGCCCGCTCCGACCTGTACTCGGTCGGCATCATGCTCTTCCAGCTGACCACCGGGCGACTGCCGTTCGAGGCGGACTCGCCGCTGGCCATAGCGTATGCGCACGTCCAGGAGGAGCCGGTCGCTCCCTCCTCGATCAACCGTTCCCTGCCGCCCGCCGTGGACGCCATCATCGCCCGCGCGCTGAAGAAGAACCCGAACGAGCGGTTCCCGAGCGCGGAGGCGATGCGGGACGAGTGCCTGCGGGTCGCCGCGTCCCTCCAGCCCGTCGCGCCGAGCATCGTGCCGGGTGTGCAGACGGCCAGCGGCGCGGGGGTCTCCTCCGCGGTCTTCCCGCCGATCGACCACACGGGCGCGCCGCAGTCGGGCAGCGTGCAGACGCCGTACCAGCCGCCGGCGACGGGCGGTTACGGCCCGCCCACACCCGCCCCCACTCCGACGCCCGCCCCGTCCTACGGCTACCCGCAGCAGGGCGGCTACCAGACGCCGCCGCAGACGGCCGCGTACGCGCCGCAGCAGGGCGCGGCCACCCCGCCGCCGTACAACCTCACGCCCCAGCAGTCCTCGCTGTCGGCGGGGCGTTCCGGGGGCGGGAAGAACAACAAGGGCGTCATCATGGGCGCGATCGCGGTGTCGGTCCTGGCGGTGGGCGGTCTGATCGTGGCGCTCAGCCTGAACTTGGGCAGTGAGGCCGAAGGCGGCGACGACGGCGCGGGCGCGTCCCCCTCTCCGACCGTGGTGGAGGGGCACAAGGGTCCGGACACGTCGAAGGTCATCGACTCGACCGAGTGCACGGAACCCACGGAGTCGTACAACGACCCCGACAAGATCGAACTGCCGGACTTCACCTTCAAGAACATCGACTCGGTGAAGAAGTGCTTCCAGGCGGCGGGCTGGCAGTACGACGTCCAGAAGGTCGACGAGAACACGTACGGCGAGGGCACGGTCATGGAGCAGTACCCGGCCGCCTCCGAAGACGTCGACCCCAAGGACATGCCCTCGATCATCCTCAAGGTCTCGACGGGCAACCCGGCCTGACGCCCCGGTCGCAGCCATCGCGGGAACAGTCGTAGGAAGGGCCCGGCACTCGATGTGCCGGGCCCTTTGCGTACGTGGTGGGGGGTTCGCCGAACGGCTCTCACAGGCTCTCGCCGAGAGCCTGCCGGAAGGAGTGGCTAGAGGTAGGGGCCGCCGGAGCGGCCGAGCGTGCGCGGGTCGTCGTCGCCCTCGTGGCCGCCGACGCCGGGCGGCAGCGCGCGCCTCATCTGTTCCAGCTGGGCCCGGGCGGCCATCTGCTGGGCGAACAGCGTCGTCTGGATCCCGTGGAAGAGGCCTTCGAGCCAGCCGACCAACTGGGCCTGGGCGATCCGCAGTTCCGCATCGCTCGGGATCGCTTCGTCGGTGAAGGGCAGGGAGAGCCGCTCCAACTCCTCCACCAGCTCGGGCGCCAGGCCGTCCTCCAGTTCCTTGACGGAGCTGGCGTGGATCTCCTTCAGCCGGGCCCGGCTGGCCTCGTCCAGGGGGGCCACCCGTACCTCTTCGAGCAGTTGCTTGATCATGCTGCCGATGCGCATGACCTTGGCCGGCTGTTCCACCATCTCCGTCACCGGGACCTCGCGGGACTCCTCGTCGCCTCCACCGCCGCCCACGGCCATGCCGTCCTGGCCCACGACCAGGATCTGGGGCTGTTCGGGCGACCGTTCGTTCCTCGGCATCTCCATGCCGCCATTCTCTCGCACGCGTACACCTCACCACCCTGGTGCCCCCCACACAGGGTGATCCACCGTTTACGTAGCCACGGTCGCGCCTCTGACCCACCGATGCCGCCGTGCCGTGCCGTGGCCGGTCGGCTCGGAGCAGCGGTGCGGTGCGTCCGGATGCCGGGAGGTCGGTGCCGTGTGACGCTGAGGGCGTGGCTACCTGGCTTCGTTCGGTGCGCGTGACGGGACCGGTTCTCGTCGCGGGGCTGCTCGTCGTTCTGACGACGGGGGCCGCGCCGACGGCGTACGCGGCCGACCCCGACCCCGCGACCTCCTGGGCCGGCAGCCGCGCGGGCGAAGGCCGCGAACGGCCGGGCCGCCCGGACGCAGTCCCCGTGGAACCGGAGGACGAGACCTCCACGCCCCCGGAAGCGCCCGCCGCCGAACCGGACGGCTCGGACTCCCCCCTCGCCCCCGACTCCTCCCAGAACGCCGCCCTGCCCGTCCCCGGCGTTCCGCCCGGGTCCGGCACCGCGACCGTCGAGGAGCCCGTCCTGCAGGCCCTCGCCCTCGGCGGCGGCCTCATTCTCATAGGTATGGGCCTGGGACTGGCCTTCGTGGGGCTGCGCATACGGCGGTACTGAAACGCAGGCGTGCCACAGAGTCAGGCCGGGTCCAGCTGAGCCCGGCCCACCGTAGGGGCAGGGTCCGCACCGCTCCCTGGCACGGTGGCGGCCCGCGCGGCTCACCGAGCCCTTCTACGGCACCACCAGCAACACCTTGCCCACGTGGCCGCTCTCCTCCAGCACCTGGTGCGCCGTGGCCGCGTCGTCCATCGGGATCTCACGGTCGACGACCGGGCGCACATGGCCTCCGGCGATCAGGGGCCAGACATGTTCGCGTACGGCGGCCACGATGGCCGTCTTCTCCTCCTGGGGCCGGGCCCGCAGCGAGGTCGCGCTGATCGCCGCCCGCTTGGCGAGGAGGGCACCGATGTTCAGTTCGCCCTTGATACCGCCCTGCAAGCCGATGATCGCAAGCCGTCCGTTGACCGCGAGGACCCGGACGTTGCGGTCCAGGTATTTCGCGCCCATGTTGTCGAGGATGACGTCCGCGCCCCTGCCGTCCGTGGCCGCCCGAACCTCCTCGACGAAGTCCTGCTCGCGGTAGTTGATCAGGATGTCCGCGCCCAGGGCGGCGCACCGCTCCAGCTTCTCCTTGGTACCCGCCGTGACGGCGACCTTCGCGCCGACGGCCTTGGCGAGCTGTATGGCCATCGTGCCGATGCCGCTGGAGCCGCCGTGCACGAGGAGCGTCTCACCGGGACGCAGGTGGGCGATCATGAAGACGTTCGACCAGACCGTACAGGTCACCTCGGGCAACGCGGCGGCCTGCCGAAGGTCGAGGCCGGAGGGGACCGGCAGCAGCTGACCGGCCGGAACGACGACCTTCTCCGCGTAGCCGCCGCCCGAGAGCAGCGCGCACACCTCGTCGCCGACGCTCCATCCGGCCACCCCGGGCCCGATCTCCGCGACACGGCCGGAACACTCCAGGCCGGGATAGGGGGAGGCGCCGGGCGGTGGGTCGTAGAAGCCCTGCCGCTGCAGCAGGTCGGCGCGGTTCACGGCGCTCGCCGCCACCTCGATGAGCACTTCGCCCTCGCCGGGCACCGGATCGGGGACCTCGTCCCACACCAGGGCCTCGGGTCCGCCGGGTTCGGGAATCGTGATCGCATGCATGAGAGGGACGCTACCCCCGCCCTCCCCGTCCGATCCCGGCCCCGTACCCCCTGGCTTCGCCGATCCCGGACTGCCCCCGCACGCCCCGCGCCTCCCTCGCGCGCCCCGGGCATCCGACCTGCATCACCGCCCCGGCCGCCCCACAACCTGGCTCTGCGGACTCCCACCGCGGTCCAGCCTCGCCGCCCTGCCCTCGTCGCCCCGCCCGGCCCCGCCGGCCCCTCGGTCGTTCGGCCCCTCGGTCGTTCGGCCCTCGGTCCTTTGATCGTTCATCTCTGGTCGGGCGTAATTGGGGTGCGATCGACCCCCATCGGAGAGACCGTAGAGACCCCACGGCCGCACGGGTTCTCGCCGACACGCTTCGCCCCGATGCCGAAGCAGCCGACGCGATCGTGTTTCCCACGTTTTTCCCGCGCGGCGACCGATGAGTTCCGGCGGTCCCGGCGGTCTCCCCTTGCGTAGCCCCGGACACGGGCCCCGTACGCGGAAGGATCTCAACATGAGCGCACAGACATCCGGCCTCGCGATCGAGACCGCGGGTCTGGTGAAGACGTTCGGCGAGACCCGGGCCGTCGACGGCGTCGACCTGGCCGTGCCCGCCGGCACGGTCTACGGCGTCCTCGGCCCGAACGGCGCCGGCAAGACCACCACGGTGAAGATGCTCGCCACACTGCTGCGCCCCGACGGCGGCCAGGCGCACGTCTTCGGACACGACGTCGTCCGGGAGGCCGACGAGGTACGCGGCCGGGTCAGCCTGACCGGGCAGTACGCGTCCGTGGACGAAGACCTCACCGGCAGCGAGAACCTGGTGCTGCTCGCCCGGCTCCTCGGCCACGGCAAGCGAGCGGCCCGGCAGCGCGCCGGTCAGATGTTGGAGGCCTTCGGACTGAGCGACGCGGCCGGAAAGCAGGTCAAGCACTATTCGGGCGGCATGCGGCGCCGTATCGACATCGCCGCGTCCATCCTCAACACGCCCGACCTGCTGTTCCTGGACGAGCCGACGACCGGCCTCGACCCGCGCAGCCGCAACCACGTGTGGGACATCGTGCGCGCGGTGGTCGCCCAGGGCACGACCGTGCTGCTGACCACTCAGTATCTGGACGAGGCGGACCAGCTGGCGTCCCGGATCGCGGTCATCGACCAGGGCAAGGTGATCGCGGAGGGCACGAAGGGTGAGCTGAAGGCGTCCGTGGGCGCCGGTTCCGTCCATCTGCGGTTGCGCGAGGCGGCCCAGCGGCCGCAGGCCGAGGAGGTGCTGCGCCTCGCCCTCGACGCCGACGTGCAGCGCGAGCCGGACCCGGTGGCGCTGACGGCTCGCGTCGGCGCGGGATCCGCCAACGGACAAGGGGCCGCCGAGGCCGCCGCCCGGGCGCTCGCGGAGCTGGCGCGCACCGGCATCACCGTCGACAACTTCTCGCTGGGCCAACCCAGCCTGGACGAGGTGTTCCTCGCCCTCACCGGACACGACACCAAGGCGGCGGCCACACCGGCCGACGACGCTTCCGAGACGAAGGACGAGGCAGCGGCATGAGCACGGCGACCACCACCGACAACAAGGAACTCGCCCCCGTCAGCGCCGAGTCGCTCGCCGCGCTGCTCATCGCCAAGGACCGCCCGCCGCGGCCCAGCGCCGTGTCGGCCTCGCTGACCTTCGGCTGGCGGGCCATGCTCAAGATCAAACACGTACCGGAGCAGCTCTTCGACGTCACCGCCTTCCCGATCATGATGGTGCTGATGTACACGTACCTCTTCGGCGGGGCGCTGGCCGGCTCACCGGAGCAGTACATCCAGTTCCTGCTGCCCGGCATCCTGGTGATGTCGGTCGTGATGATCACGATGTACACCGGCGTCTCGGTCAACACGGACATCGAGAAGGGTGTCTTCGACCGGTTCCGCTCACTGCCCATCTGGCGGCCGTCGACGATGGTCGGCTACCTGCTGGGCGACGCCCTGCGCTACGCGATCGCGTCCGTGGTGATGCTCACCGTCGGCATGATCCTCGGCTACCGCCCGGACGGGGGCGTGGTCGGTGTGGTCGCCGGGGTCGCGCTGCTCATCGTCTTCTCGTTCTCGTTCTCGTGGATCTGGACGATGTTCGGTCTCATGCTGCGCACCGAGAAGTCCGTGATGGGCGTCAGCATGATGGTGATCTTCCCGCTGACCTTCCTGTCCAACGTCTTCGTCGATCCGAGCACCATGCCGGGCTGGCTCCAGGCGTTCGTCAACAACAGCCCGGTCACGCATCTGGCCTCGGCGGTCCGCGAGTTGATGGCGGGCGACTGGCCGACGGCGGAGCTCGCCTGGACGCTGGGCTGGTCCGCCCTGTTCGTGCTGGTCTTCGGACCGATCACGATGCGGCTGTACAACCGCAAGTAGGCGATCAGTCCAAGAGGGTGGCCCCGGGGTGCGGAATCCCTGGGGCCACCCTTTTCGTTCCCGCTACGGCTTTCGCTCCCGCTACGGCAGGTGCTTGGTCTCGGGGGTGATCTTCGTGCTCGGGGTGGCCCGGACGATGGTGATCAGCCGGTCCGTCAACTGCAGCTCACCGATGGACGGATCGTCGTAGCCCAGCACCCGGTGTCCGCGCAGCACGCTGACCACCAGGTCCTCCGTCTCCCGAACACCTCGCCCCACCTCGGCCTTTATGACCGGCCGTTCGGCGATGTCGAGCCCGCTGCCCTGTTGGATGAGGTCCTCCATCACCATGCCGGCGGCGGGGCTGAGCACGGAGAGCCCGAGGAGCCGTCCGGCCGCGCTGGCGCTGGTGATGACGACATCGGCCCCGGACTGCTTCAGCAGCGGCGCGTTCTCCTCTTCCCGGACGGCGGCCACGATCTTCGCGCCCCGGTTGAGCTGGCGGGCGGTCAGCGCGACCAGGACGGCGGTGTCGTCCCGCGCGGTGGAGATGATGATCTGGCGCGCCTTCTGCAGTTCGGCCCGCAGCAACACATCACTGCGGGTCGCGTCCCCGATGACCCCCGTGTACCCCTCGGAGGTCGCCGCCTCGATGGCCTTCGAGCTCGGGTCCACGACGACGATCTGTTCCTTCTTCAGACCCGTCGCGCAGACGGTCTGGACCGCCGACCGTCCCTTCGTCCCCCAGCCGACGACAACGGTGTGCTCCCTCAAGGCCGCCCTCCAGCGGTTCTGTCGCCATTCCTCGCGCGTGCGCTCCGTGAGAACCTCCAGCGTGGTGCCGACCAGGATGATCAGGAACAGCACACGCAGCGGCGTGACCACGAAGATATTGGTGAACCGGGCAGCATCGCTGACCGGGGTGATGTCGCCGTATCCGGTGGTGGAAAGGGTGACGGTCGCGTAGTAGAACGCATCGAGCAGATCCACCGAACCGTCGGAGTTGTCGTTGTACCCCTCGTTGTCGGCATAGACGATGAAGGCGGTGGAGACCAGCACGAACAAAGCCATCGCCAGTCGCTTGCCGACCTGCCGGATCGGCCGCTCGACCTCTTGTTTCGGCAGTCTCACCTGGTGGGTCACGTGACGCTCGTCCGCATTGCGGGCGATCGCGTCCTGGCCCGGAAGTTTCACGTGAAACACTCCCCGTTTCGGCGTACATCCCCTGGCTGCACTCCGCCCCCGACTGCGTGTTGTTTCACGTGAAACACCGTTGGCCGCAAGGCCGGTGGGCCATATCGACGTTTCACGTGAAACACACCTGGATGCCCGCCGTCGCCCAGGGCAGATCGAGCAGTTCCAACTCCTGGCCGGAACGAGCGCCGCCCGGCGGTACGACGGCGAGGGCGTCGGCGGTGGCGATTCCGCGGAGCATAGCGGGACCGTTGTAGTGCAACGGAAGGGCGTCATCACCCCGCAGACCGACCGGCACGAGCCGTGTGTCGTACGGGTGCCCGTGCACCGCCTCCCGCAACGGCATCGTGTACGGCTCCGGGGCGGCGCGCCCGGCGAGGGTGCGGAGCAGCGGCTCGGCGAGCGTGAACAGCCCGGACACGGCGGCCAGGGGGTTGCCGGGCAGCCCGACAAGGTGCTGATCCGGCTTGATGCGGGCCAGCAGCATGGGGTGGCCCGGGCGCACCTTCACCCCGTCGACGAGGAGTTCGGCCCCGACGCGACGCAGAGTGGGGTGGACATGGTCGACGGGCCCGGACGCCGTGCCGCCCGTGGTGACGATGAGGTCGGCCGAGGACTTCTTCACCGCCCGGTACAGGGCGTCGGCGTCGTCGCCGAGGCGACGTACGGCGGTGACCTCGGCGCCCAGTGCCCGGAGCCAGGAGGGCAGCATCGGTCCGAGGGCGTCCCGGATCGAGCCCTCGCGCGGGAGCCCCTCGGTGAGCAGTTCGTCGCCCAGGACGAGCAGTTCGACGCGTGGGCGGGGGACCACGCTCAACGTGTCGTACCCGGCGGCCGACGCGAGTCCGAGCGCGGCCGGGGTGATCTGCGTGCCGAGCGGCAGCAGTTGGTCGCCGTTGCGGCACTCCTGGCCCCGTGGCCGGATGTCCTGCCCGTGGGCGAGGTCCCGGGTCGGGTGCAGTCGCCCCTTGTCGTCGGTGCGGCCGTGTTCACTGCGCAGGACGGCGGTCGTGTCCGGCGGGATACGGGCGCCGGTGGCGATCCGGACCGCCTCCCCGTCCGTGAGCCGGCCGGACTCGCCGTGCCCCGCCAGCACTCCGTGCGCGCGCACCGCCCAGGGGCCGGGGCCCGCGACCGCCCAGCCGTCCATCGCCGAGGTGTCGAAGGAGGGAAGGTCGGTGAGGGCGGTCAGCGGGGCGGCGAGCACGAGACCGAGTGCCTTGTCGACGGTGACCGACACGGCGGCCCGACGCCCGGCCGAGCGGGCGGCGCTTTCGGCGACGGCCCGGGCCTCGGGCCAGGAAGTGGCCCGGTGGTGGGAATCGTCCTTGGCGCGGTGCGCGCCGGTCTGACCAGCCGTGGGGGTCTCGCGGGGGGAGCTCGGCTCGGCCTGTCCTCGGACGGGCCTGTCGTTGGCCACGGCCAGCGCCTCCTCCACGTCGAGTTCCTCGGCGTCCTGGGCGGTCATCCGGCGGCCGGGCCGGTGTCCTGGCCGGCGCCGGGCCCGGGGTGGTGCTGGACCTCCGGGGCGGCTTCGGGGTCGGCGGCCGGCTCGGCCTCGGGAGTGGCCTCGTCGGCCCAGCGCAGGGCCAGGGCGGATGCCTTGCGCGCGGCCTCGGTGACGGCCTCGGGGCCTCCCCCGGCCTTGGCGGCGGCGTAGCCGACGAGGAAGGTGGTCAGCGGGGCGGCGGGCCGGGCCACGCTGTGGGCGGCGTCACGGGCGAGGTCGAGCAGATCGGTGATGTCGACGTCGAGGTCGATCCCCAGCTCGTCCTTGACTGCGGAAATCCATTCATCCAACACGTGGCCATGCTCCCTGATCCGTGCGCGGGCGGCGGCGATGTCGTCCCAGGTGTCGCAGTCGAAGGACGCGAGGGGGTCGGTGATTCGGGTGAGGCGCAGTGCGGCGGTCAGCCGCCGCAGGGGGAGCCCCGTCAGCCCGTCGTGCTCGACGGCGAGCCGCGCGAGCTCGCGGCGGAGGGCCTCGGCCCGGTAGGCGGCCACGAGCGGCTGGTCACGGCCGTCGGGGTCGGCGACCAGGACGCCGTCGGCGGTCCCCGCGTCGGCCATGAGGGCGTCGAGCAGCCGCCGTACCGTCTTCTCGTCCAGGAACGGCAGGTCGGCGGAGAGGGCGACGACGTACGGCGCGGTGGTGTGCCGGAGTCCGGCGTCCAGCGCGGCGAGGGGGCCGCCGCCGGAGGGTTCCTCGCGGGCCCACAGGACGCGCCGCGCGGTGGGCCGGGGGTCGGAGACGACCACGGTCGTCCCGGCCCCGGCGCAGGCGCTCAGCACTCGGTCGAGCAGGGCCCGTCCGCCGACGCGCACGGCGGGCTTGTCCGTGCCGCCGAGCCGCCGGGCGGCACCGCCGGCGAGCACGACGGCGTCGAACACGTCGGTACCGGGGTACCCAGGGGGCTCGTACGCGGTCACCCTCCGAGTATGCGGGCCTCCACGATCACTGGGAACGGGGGAGGGCGCGCGTTCCCGGCCAGGTCGGGTCCGGTGCCGCCCTGGCGGCCGGACCCGACCGGGCGACGCCGGTGATCAGAGCGTGCGCAGCAGCACCGCCGGCTGTTCGACGCAGTCCGCCACGTGGCGCAGGAAGCCGCCTGCCGTGCCGCCGTCGCACACCCGGTGGTCGAAGGTGAGCGAGAGCTGCACGACCTGCCGTACCGCCAGCTCGCCCCGGTGCACCCACGGCTTGGGGACGATGCGGCCGACACCGAGCATGGCGGCCTCGGGGTGGTTGATGATCGGCGTGGAGCCGTCGACGCCGAACACGCCGTAGTTGTTGAGCGTGAAGGTGCCGCCGGTCAGCTGGCCGGGCGTCAGGGTGCCGGTGCGTGCCGCCTCGGTCAGCCGGGCGAACTCCGCGCCGAGCGACTCCGCGTTCCTGGTGTGCGCGTCCCGCACGACGGGGACGACCAGCCCTCGTTCCGTCTGGGCGGCGAACCCGAGGTGCACCTGCTCCAGCCGTACGACCTCGCGGGCCTCCATGTCGACCGTGGAGTTGAGCTCGGGGAAGCGGGCCAGCGCGGAGGTGCAGATTCGGGCGAGCAACGCCAGGAGCGAGATCTTCGGGCCTCCGGCGGCGTTCATGGCCGTGCGGGCGTTCAGCAGCTCCGTCGCGTCGGCGTCCACCCAGCAGGTCGCGTCCGGGATCTCACGCCGGCTGCGGGAGAGCTTGTCGGCGACGGCGCCGCGGATGCCACGGAGGGGGACCCGGGTACCGGAGGCGGTGCCCGCGGGCACGGACCGCGAGTCCGGAGTCGCGGCCGGCGTGGGGGTCACGGCCGGGGGTGCCTGGACCGGAGCCTTGGCGGCCCGCAGCGCCTGCTCCACATCCGCCCGCAGGATCAGGCCCTCGGGCCCCGATCCCCGCAGCTCCCGCAGGTCGAGCCCGTTCTCCCGGGCGAGACGGCGGACGAGCGGGGAGATGACGGGCACGGGCCCGTCCGGGCGGGCGCGGAAGGTGTCCGGCGCGAGGTTCTCCGGGCGAGCGGAGGAGGCGGCAGAAACGGCCCCGTCCGACCGACCGGGGAAGGTGTCCGGCGCTGCCGCCGTCCCGACGGAGTCGAGCGCCACCGTCGGCGCCGCCGGGCCCGCGGACCGGATCGGTTCGCCCGGCCGCACCCGCCTGCGGCGCGCCGGGGGCGCCCCGGTGCCGTAGCCGACCAGCACGTTGCCGGAGCCCTCGCTCCTGTCGGCGGTGCCCGCGCCCGGCGTCCCGGCAGAACCGTCGGTGACCGGCGCTCCCACCGCCACGGTCAACAGCGGCGCGCCGACGGGCAGTTCCGTGCCCTCCTCGCCGAAGCGGGCGGTGACGACACCGCCGTAGGGGCAGGGGACCTCGACCATGGCCTTGGCCGTCTCGACCTCGACGACGGGCTGGTCGATCGCGACGACATCGCCGACCTGGACGAGCCAGCGGACGATCTCGGCCTCGGTCAGTCCCTCGCCGAGGTCGGGCAGCTTGAACTCCAGCACCTGGGCCATCAGTTCTCCGCCTCCCACTGCAGGCGCCCCACGGCGTCCAGGATCCGGTCGACGCCGGGCAGATGGTGCCGTTCCAGCATCGGCGGCGGATACGGGATGTCGAACCCGGCGACGCGCAGCACAGGGGCCTCCAGGTGGTGGAAGCAGCGCTCGGTCACCTGGGCCGCGATCTCGCCGCCCGGTCCGCCGTAGGAGCCGGACTCGTGCACGACCACCGCGCGTCCGGTCCGCCGTACCGAGGCGGCGACCGTCTCGTCGTCGAAGGGCACCAGGGACCGCAGGTCGACGACTTCGAGGTCCCAGCCCTCGGCCGTGGCCGCCTCGGCGGCCTCCAGGCAGACGGGCACGGACGGGCCGTAGGTGATGAGGGTGGCGCTGGTGCCCCTGCGGCGCACGACCGCGCGGCCGATGGGCTCGACGCTCTGCGGTTCCTCGGGGTTCCAGGTGTCCTTGGACCAGTACAGGCGCTTGGGCTCCAGGAAGACCACCGGGTCGTCGGACGCGATCGCGGCGCGCAGCAGCCCGTAGGCGTCGGCGACGGTGGCGGGCGTGACGACATGGAGGCCGGGGGTCGCCATGTAGTACGCCTCGGAGGAGTCGCTGTGGTGCTCGACGCCGCCGATGCCGCCGCCGTACGGGACGCGGATCGTGATCGGCAACGGCATGGCGCCGCGCGTGCGGTTGCGCATCCGGGCGACATGGCTGATGAGCTGCTCGAACGCCGGGTAGGCGAACGCGTCGAACTGCATCTCCACGACCGGCCGCAGCCCGTACATGGCCATGCCGACGGCCGTGCCGAGGATGCCCGCCTCGGCGAGCGGGGTGTCGGTGACGCGGTCCTCGCCGAACTCCTTGGCGAGGCCGTCGGTGACCCGGAAGACACCGCCGAGGGTGCCGACGTCCTCTCCCATGACGTGCACGGTGGGGTCGGCGGTCATGGCGTCGCGCAGGGCGCGGGTGAGCGCCTGCGCCATGGTGGCGGGCTTGAGCGCGACGGTGGTCATCGGTGCGCCCCTTCTTCCTCCGCCGCCAGCTCGGCCCGCAGCAGGGCTTCCTGTTCGCGCAGTTGGGGGGTGGGTTCGGCGTACACGTGGGCGAAGAGGTCCATCGGGTCGAGCGCCGGGTCCTGGTTCATGCGCTCGCGCAGGTCGGCTGCCATCGCCTCGGCGGCGTCCCGGGCGGCCCGGATGCCGTCCTCGTCGAGGAGTCCGCGTTCGGTCAGCTCGTGCTCCAGGAGCGCGATCGGGTCGTGCGCGCGCCAGGTCTCGACCTCGGCGTCGCCCCGGTAGCGGGTGGCGTCGTCGGCGTTGGTGTGGGCGTCGATGCGGTACGTCACCGCCTCGACCAGCGTGGGTCCGCCGCCCGCGCGCGCGTGGGCCACGGCTTCGGCGAGCACCTGGTGCACGGCCGCCGCGTCGTTGCCGTCGACCAGACGGCCCGGCATCCCGTAGCCGACGGCCTTGTGGGCGAGCGACGGGGCGGCGGTCTGCTTGGCGAGCGGGACGGAGATCGCGAAGCCGTTGTTCTGGACGAGGAAGACCACCGGGGCCTGCCAGACGGCGGCGAAGTTGAGGGCCTCGTGGAAGTCGCCCTCGCTGGTGCCGCCGTCGCCGACCAGGGCGAGCGCCACCACGTCGTCACCCTTGAGACGCGCGGCGTGCGCGAGGCCCACGGCGTGCGGGAGCTGGGTGGCGAGCGGGGTGCACAGGGGCGCGACACGGTGCTCGTGCGGGTCGTAGCCGGTGTGCCAGTCGCCGCGCAGCAGGGTGAGCGCCTGGACGGGGTCGAGGCCGCGGGCGACGGCGGCGAGCGTGTCGCGGTAGCTCGGGAAGAGCCAGTCCCGCTCCTGGAGGACGAGCGCGGCGGCGACCTCGCAGGCCTCCTGGCCGGTGCTGGAGGGGTAGACGGCGAGCCTGCCCTGCTTGGTCAGGGCCGTGGCCTGGGTGTTGTACCGGCGGCCGCGCACCAGCTCGGCGTAGAGCCGGCGCAGCAGCGTGGGATCGGCGTCGGCGGCTGCGTCCGTGCCGAGCACGCGGTACGGCAGGGCGTCGGGCAGCAGCGGCGCGGGGTCCGTACGGGGCTGCCAGGCGGGCGGCGGTGTCGGGCGGTACGCGCCCCGCTGCTCCATGACCGTCATACGGCACCTCCTCGTGGGAGTGGCTCAGGGACGCGGCACGGTTGTGACGCGTCTCACCTACCGATTGTTCGGTCGTTGGCGCATTTTGGCTACAGGCACCCCGAGGCTGTGGACAAACGGTTCTGCACAACCTCAAATGAACGCAGTACGTCCATGGTAGGGAGGCGGGGGCACATGGCACCTGAACAAATGGCCGAGCCGTCGGAGCACGGCCCGGCGCTGCCGCCCCCTCGACCGCTGGACGCCATAGACCAGGACATCCTTCGCATGCTGCAGGCGGACGGCCGCGCCTCCATACGGTCGGTCGCCGAACGGGTCCACGTCTCCCGTGCCAACGCCTACGCGCGCATCAACCGTCTCATCGAGGACGGCGTGATCCGGGGCTTCGGGGCGCGCGTGAACCACGAGCGCGCCGGGAAAGGCACCTCGGCCTACATCACCCTCAAGATCGTGCAGAACTCCTGGCGCACGGTCCGCGACCAGCTGCGCCAGCTCTCCGGCGCCGCCCACATCGCGCTGGTGGGCGGCGACTACGACGTCCTGCTGCTGGTGCACACCTCGGACAACAGAGCCTTGCGCGAGGTCGTCCTCACCAAGCTGCAGGCCATCCCGGAGGTGCTCAGCACGCGGACGCTGCTGGTGTTCGAGGAGGAGGACGTGGAACCGGAGGGCTGAGCGGGCCCGAGGACCGGGCTGCCCCGCCGCACGACGCCCAGGCGCACGCTCGCGTCAAGGAGCGGGCGCCGAGGAGCGCCCACCGAGGACGGCTCACCCCTCGGCGCGCAACCCCGAGAACACCAAATGCGCCACGGCGTCGGACACTTCCCGCTCGCCCATGCCCCGCCCGTCCGGCCGGTACCACTCCACGATCGAGTTGATCATCCCGAAGACCAACCGGGTCGCGAGCCGTACCTCCACGTCACCCCGGACATCCCCGTCGGCCGCCGCCGCCTTCAGCAGTTCGGCGACCCGGTGGTCGAAGTCGCGGCGCCGCTCCAGCGCCCAGCGCTCGGTGTCGGTGTTGCCGCGCACCCGCAGCAGCAGGGTCACGTAGGGGAGCTCGTTCATGAGCACCTCGACCATGCGCCGGACGACGTGCTCCAGACGCTCCACCGCCCGCCCCTCGCGCGCGGGTTCCTCGTCGAGGATCCCGAAGAGGCCGTCCAGCGCCCGGCTGACGGCCCGGCGCAGCAACTCCTCCTTGCCGGTGACGTGGTGGTATATCGACGACTTGGAGATACCGGCCGCCCTGGACAGGTGCTCCATGGACGTGCCGTCGTAGCCCCGCTCGTTGAAGACCCGGACGGCGACGGACAGCAGCGTCTCCGGGGTGTACGTGTCGCGTCTGGCGGTGGTCATGAGGAGGTGCCCTCCCGCTTGTCGGAGGCGTAGGCGTGGCGGTAGAGCGCCAGGGACGGCGCGTAGCGTCCGGACGGGTCGCGCAGGTGCAGATCGTCCAGGAGGGCGTACGCCCAGTTCCGGCCCAGCCTGCGGCTCCATTCGAAGGGCCCCAGCGGGTAGTTGACGCCCAGCCGCATCGCCGTGTCGATGTCCTCCTTGGTGGCCACGCCCTTGGCGACGGCGTCGTGCGCAAGGTCGATGATCCGGGCCACCGTGCGGGCCACGATCATGCCGGGTGCGTCCCCGATGACGCTGACGTCCTTGCCGAGCGCCTGGAAGAGGCCGGTGGCCTCGGTGAGGGTCTGCGGTGAGGTGTCCTGGGAGGCGGAGAGCGCGATCCGGGTGGCTCTGCGGTAGTCGAGCGCCAGGTCGAAGTAGACGACGTCCCGGAACTCCACGGAGGTCTGCCCGTCGGCGAGGGCCAGCTGGCCGCCGCTCGGCAGGACGAGCCGCGTGCCGTGGTCCTCCTCGTCCTCGCGGACGGGGATGCCCGCCTCCCGGATCAGGGTGAGCAGGTCGGAGGCGGGGCCGAGGTCGCCCTCGACGACGACGTACGCCGGTGCGGGCACCGGCTCGGCGGTGTGCGGCTCGGGGCGCTCGGCGCCGTCGGTGTGGTCGTACCAGCCCTGTCCCGTCTTGCGGCCGAGCCGGCCGGACTCGACGAGCCGTCGCTGGGCGAGCGAGGGCGTGAACCGCACGTCCTGGAAGAACGCCTGCCAGACGGAGTGGGTGACGGACTCGTTGACGTCCTGCCCGATGAGGTCGGTCAGTTCGAAGGCGCCCATCCTGAACCCGCCGCACTCCCGCAGGATCGCGTCGATGGTGACGGGCTCGGCGGCCTGCGCCTCGTACACCGCGAAGGCCTCCGCATAGAACGGCCGTGCGATGCGGTTGACGATGAAGCCGGGGGTGTCCGCGCAGGCGACCGGTGTCTTGCCCCAGACGCGCGCCAGTTCGTACGCGCGCGTGGCGGAGGTGACGTCGGTGGCGAACCCGGAGACGACCTCGACGAGCGGCAACAGCGGCGCGGGGTTGAAGAAGTGCAGGCCCACGAAACGGCCCGGGTTGCGCAGGGCACCGCCGATGGCCGTGACGGACAGGGAGGAGGTGTTGGTGGCGAGCAGGCAGTCCTCGCCGACGATGTCCTCCAGAGCGCGGAACAGCTCCTGTTTGACGTCCAGCCGCTCCAGGACGGCCTCGACGACGAGGCCGCAGTCCGCGAGGTCGGCGAGGCTCTCGGCGGCGTGCAGCCGGGCGCGCGCGGCGTCGCGGTCCGCGCCCTTCATGCGGTCCTTCGCGACGAGCCGGTCGAGCCGCGCGCCGATCGCCTCTGCGGCCTCCCGGGCACGACCGGGCGCGACATCGAACAGACGTACGGGATGACCGGCGACCAGCGCGACCTGGGTGATGCCCTGGCCCATGGTGCCGGTGCCGACGACGGCCACGGGGCTGCTGAGGTCGAGTGCTGTCATGTGCGCGATCCTCCCGCACGGCGTTGTCCACAGATGCGGCGGACCCCCTTGTCCCGACCGATCGTTCGGTTACTCTAACTCTGTCCGCCCGCCCGTCGCCCACCACCACCCTGCACGAGGCGCTTCGCGCCACCCCCCGAATTCGTTCCTGCCCAGGTCAGGACTCGATGAAGAGCCCCTGACGTGAGGAGTTGGTCAAGCATGGCCGTCGAACCGTCCGCGCACGCCCTGATCGCCCAGCACCGGCCCACCCTCGACCAGGCCCTGGAAGCGATCCGCACCCGCGCGTACTGGTCGCCCCACCCCGAGCACCCCAAGGCGTACGGCGAGAACGGCAGCCTGGGCATGGCCGAGGGCAAGGCGGCCTTCGACGCCCTCCTCGGCACCCGTCTCGACTTCGGCCAGCCCGGCACCGACGACTGGGTGGGCGGCGAGACCTCCCCGTACGGCATCGAGCTGGGCGTCACCTACCCGCACGCGGACGTGGACACGCTGCTGCCCGCCATGAAGGCCGGGCAGCGCGCGTGGCGCGACGTGGGCGCCGAGGCGCGCGCGGCGGTGTGCCTGGAGATCCTCAAGCGCATCAGCGACCGCACCCACGAGTTCGCCCACGCCGTCATGCACACCAGCGGCCAGGCGTTCATGATGGCGTTCCAGGCCGGCGGCCCGCACGCCCAGGACCGTGGCCTGGAGGCGGTGGCCTACGCGTACGCGGAGCAGGTGCGCACCCCCGACGAGGCGGCGTGGAGCAAGCCCCAGGGCAAGCGCGACCCGCTCGCGCTCACCAAGAGCTTCAAGCCCGTCCCGCGCGGAATCGCCCTGGTCATCGGCTGCAACACCTTCCCCACGTGGAACGGCTACCCGGGCCTGTTCGCCTCCCTCGCCACCGGCAACGCGGTGCTCGTGAAGCCCCACCCGCGTGCGGTGCTGCCGCTCGCCCTCACGGTCCAGGTGGCCCGCGAGGTCCTCGCCGAGACCGGCTTCGACCCGAATCTGGTCGCGCTGGCCGCCGAACGCCCCGGCGAGGGCATCGCCAAGGCCCTGGCGACCCGCCCCGAGATCCGCATCATCGACTACACCGGCTCCACGTCCTTCGGCGACTGGCTGGAGGCCAACGCCCGCCAGGCGGAGGTCTACACGGAGAAGGCCGGCGTCAACACGGTGCTCGTCGACTCCACCGCCGACTACAAGGGCATGCTCTCCAACCTGGCCTTCTCCCTGTCCCTGTACAGCGGCCAGATGTGCACCACCCCGCAGAACCTGCTCATCCCCCGCGACGGCATCAGCACCGACGAGGGCGCCAAGTCCTACGACGAGGTCGTCACCGATCTCGCCAAGTCCGTCGGCGGCCTGCTGGGCGACGACGCGCGCGCGAACGCGCTGCTCGGCGCGATCGTGAACCCCGACGTCAAGGCCCGCCTCGAAGCGGCCGCGTCCCTCGGCGAAGTCGCGCTCCCCTCCCGGGAGATCACCCACCCCGAGTTCCCGGACGCGGTCGTCAGGACGCCGGTGATCGTGAAGCTCGACGGCGCGCGCAAGTACTGGGAGCGGACCGACGACGAGGCCGCGTACCTGAGCGAGTGCTTCGGGCCGGTGTCGTTCGCCGTCGCCGTGGACTCGACGGCGGACGGGCTCGACCTGCTGCGCCGGACCATCGCCGAGAAGGGCGCGATGACCGTCGGCGCGTACACGACCTCCGACGAGGTGGCCGAGGCCGTCGAGGAGGTCTGCCTGGAGGAGTGCGCGCAGCTGTCGCTGAACCTCACGGGCGGGGTCTACGTCAACCAGACAGCGGCGTTCTCCGACTTCCACGGATCCGGTGGCAACCCGGCGGCGAACGCGGCCCTGTGCGACGGGGCGTTCGTCGCCAACCGTTTCCGGGTCGTCGAAGTGCGCCGTGAGGCATAGCGGATCACACCGCTGAGCGCCCCTCAGGGGGCGCCCGACCCCGCGCTCCAGTGGTACAGCGTCATCGCCACGCTCGTCGCCAGGTTGTAGCTGGAGACCTGGGGCCGCATGGGCAGCGACAGCAAGTGGTCGGCTCGGGAACGCAGTTCTGCCGAGAGACCGCTGCGTTCGGAGCCGAAGGCGAGGACGGCGTCGTCCGGGAGTTTCAGCCCCCGGAGGTCGTCGCCCTCGGGGTCGAGCGCGAAGAGGGGGCCCGGGGGCAGATCGGCCACGGTCAGGCGCTCCACGGCGGTCGCGAAGTGCAGGCCCGCCCCGCCGCGCACCACTGTGGGATGCCAGGGGTCCATGGTGCCCGTGGTGACCACGCCGGTCGCGCCGAAGCCGGCCGCCAGGCGGATCACGGCGCCCGCGTTGCCCAGGTTGCGCGGGTTGTCGAGGACGACGACCGGGGCGGAGCGCGGCATGCGGGCGAGCGCCGCCAGATGGGCCTCGCGCGCTGGGCGCACGGCCAGGGCGGCGACGGCGGTGGGGTGCGGCCGCGCCACGAGGGTCCGGTACGTCTCCTCCGGGACCTCCTGGAGGAGACCCGCGAGACGGTCCCGTACGTCCGGGGCGAGGTCGTCGGCCAGGGCGAGCGCCGCCGCACGGTCGACGGTGACGGCCACCGGCACGTCGGCGCCGAAGCGCACGGCGTGTTTGAGGGCGTGAAATCCGTCGAGCAGGACGGCGGTGTCGACGAGACGACGCCAGGCCCGCACGGGTTCCCCGGCCGGGGACGCGGGCGATGCGCTCGCCGGGATCCCTGCTGGACGGGCGGCTGATTCGCTCACCGAGGCGTCGGCAGGACGGGCGGGTGATCCGCTCGCCGGGTAGCCAGCGGGTCCGGCCATCGGCCCGGCCGCCGCTCCGCCCCCAGGCTCGCCCGCCGCTCCGCCCTCGGGTCCGCCAGCCGCCTCGCTCGCAGGTCCGCCCGCCTTTTCGCCCCCTGGCGCGCTCACCGGATCGTTCATGCGGTGAAGCCTACGGGGGGCTGCTCGGCCGGCCCCTTCTCCTGCTTCTCCTGGGGGAGCGGAGGTTGCCCCGGGACGCGCTGGCCCGGGATCGTCCGGCCGCCGCCGGGCGGCACACGACGCAGGACGCGGTCACGCGCGCGTGCCACCAGGCCACCCAGGCGTTTCAGGAAGGGCGTCGGCAGGAAGACGGCGTCGGCGGCGATCATCGCGAGCGAGAAGAACGGCAGTCCCAGCACGACGGCGATCACGGCGTGCTCGGTCATCATGACCGCCAGCAGGACGTTCTTGACCCGCCGGTTGAAGAGCGTGAACGGGAAGGCGACCTGCACGATCACCGTCCCGTACGTCACCAGCATCACCATCGTGGCGCTGGACGACATCAGGTCGGACAGCGCGGCCCAGGGCGAGAAGTAGTCCAGGTGGAACGGGTAGTAGACGGCCGTGCCGTCCTGCCAGCGCGAGCCCTGGACCTTGTACCAGCCGGCCGCCGCGTAGATCAGACACGCCTCGGCCATGATCACGACCAGGGCGGCGTTGTGCGAGAGATTGCCGACGATGTCGAGCAGCGCACGCGGCTTGGTGTCCGACTCGACGCGCCCGGCGACCCACCAGAGGCCGTGCACCGCCCACAGACCCCAGAAGAAGGTGAGCCAGCCGCCCAACAGGCCCCCGGGGATCAGGCCGCCGAACGTCGCCACCAGCAGCGCGAAACCGAGCACACACCACAGGACGGGCCCGACCAGATCCTCCTGCGCTCGGCCGTCGCGCTCGAGACGCTCGCGCGTGCGCCGTGCGCGCCGTGCGTCCAGCGACCAGACCTGGGCGCAGCGGACGAAGACGAGGTAGATCGCCATGAGGTGGATGACGTTGTCGCCGCCGTCCCCCATGAAGACGCTGCGGTTCTGCAGCGAGAGCACGCCCACCATGAACAGGACGCTGACGGCGCGGGTGCGCCAGCCGAGCAGCAGCAGGAAGGTCGACAGCACGGCGAGGGCGTAGACGATCTCGAACCACACCATGCTGTCGGACCACATCAGCACCGTGAAGGCGTGGTTGTCCGCGATCAGCCGCTGGGCCAGCTCGAAGCTCCATGGCCCGTCGGGGCCGTACAGCTCGCGCCGGTGCGGGAACTCGCGCAGCAGGAACAGCAGCCAGGTCGCGGAGAAGCCGATCCGGATGATCGCGCTCTGGTACGGGCCCAGCGCGCGATCCGTGACACGGGTGATGCCGTTGCCGATCGCGGCGACGAGGCGTCCCACGGGGCTCACCGGCGGAGCCGGGTGGGGCGGGCTCATGGAGCTCATCCGGCGCTCGCCTCCGTCCGACCGGTGACGGCACGGTCGGCACCGGCCGCGTCGGCGGCGGCGTCCGTCCGGTCGTCGTCGGTCACCGACCACCAGGGCAGCTCGCGGACGACGGGCTTGTCGGACACCTTTTCCTCGCTCCACTCGGGCGGCTGCACATTGGTGGTACGGGACCGGAGCTGGATGCGCTCGAGCTCGCCGCCGGGGCCGCCGGCCTGCTCACGGTCGAGGCGCATCACGACGATGCGGCGCACATAGCGCTCGGACAGATCACCGCGCGACGAGGTGGCGCGGTGCTCACCGTCATGCGTGGCGGTGTAGAAGTCCCAGGCCCGGCGCAGCTCGTTCTGCTGGGTGTGGCTGGGCACCGGATTGTGGTCGATCGCGGCGCCGTCCAGCGCCGACAGGTCGTACCAGCCGGTGGTCCGCACCTCACCGTCGGCCGTGCGGACCTCGGCGCGCGCCTGCACCGCGATGTTCTGCTGCAGCGGGTTCGGCGCGAACAGCTTCCAGTTCTGCTCGAACTCCGGGTAGACCCATTCGTCGACCGCTCGGCCGTGCTGCTTCGTCAGTGTGTTCGAGGGGGCTATGTGCAGAAACACCAGCCCGAGATGCGCGCAGGTCGTCACCGCCACGATCGCGAGCACCAGCGCCACGGCGATCTGGTACGGCAGGGTCAGCGCGGCGATACCGGAGGCCGGCTGCACCGGCTCGGCTATCCGCTCCGGCCCCGAGGGGGACACCTCCGCCGGCGACCCCACCAGCGGCTCCGAGGACTCGGATGGGTGCGGCGACGGCGTCGGTTCCTCACGAGGCGGTCGATGATCCGGGCTCTTCGGACTCTTCCGAGGCGCATCGCGCACCGAGGCCGCGTCGTTCTCGGGCTCGTCCGGCCCTCGCCGGGCGTTCGAGTCCTCGTCGTTCGCGTCCATTGCGCCCAGCTCCCCGATTTGCACTACCCGGTCGACTTCCCCACCGGAACTTACTCAGCCGTGTTCCTCCGGCACAGCCCCGATGGCCACAGCAGTCACATCGTCACACCGCTCACACGGCACCCCAGAGGTTATCCACAGCGGGGGACACCTTACGGCGCGGTGTGGTCCGCTTCTCTCCCGAAAGCCCCTGCCGCCGCGCTGCCGCCCGCCGGACCAGGCGTTCGTCACCCGACCGTCGCCCGGGCCCCGCCGCACCATTCCCTTCTTCTAGAACCTGTTCTATCTTGACGCCCCGTCATCGGCGACACGGAAGGGGCGGGACCGTGGACTTCACGTTCACCGAGGAGCAGCAGGCGGCGGCCGAGGCGGCGAGGGCGGTGTTCGCCGGGGTCGCGCCGGACGGAGTGCCCAGCCCGTCGCTCGTGCCGGGGGCGGTCGCCGACGATTTCGACCGGGCCCTGTGGGCGAAGCTCGCCGACGCGGACCTGCTCAGCCTGTTGCTCGAGCCCGCGTACGGAGGGTCGGGTCTCGACCCGATCGCCCTCTGCCTGGTGCTGCGCGAGTCGTCGAAGGTGCTGGCCAGGGTCCCCCTGCTGGAGAGCGGCGCGGCCGCCGTGGCCGTGCAGGCCCACGGCGACGAGGACCTGAAAGCGGAGGTGCTCGCGCGCGTCGGCCGGGGCGAGGTCGTCCTGACCGTCGCCGCGCACGGCCGCAGCGGACACGATCCGGCCGAGCTCGCCGTGACCGCCCGCCGGGACGAAGGCGGCGCCTGGGTCCTGGACGGCATCCAGACGGCGGTGCCCTGGGCCCACAACGCGGACTTCATCGTCGTTCCCGCGACGGTCGCACCGACGTCGGTGGCCCCCGGCGCCTCCGCCGAGCGATCCGAGGGGGCGGCCGAGGCCGGTGCCGCCGAGCCGGACCCGGTCGCGGCCGATGACGGCCGGGCCGTGCTCGCCCTCGTGCCCCGCCTCCACGCCGGCGTGACGCTCGCCGAGCAGATCTCCACCACCGGCGAACGGCTCGCGGAACTGCGACTGGATTCGGCGCGGATCGCCGACCGGAACGTCCTCGACGCGGACGGCGCGTGGGAACGGCTACGGGACCTGCTGGCCACCGGCACCTGCGCGCTGGCGCTCGGCCTGGGTGAGGGTGTCCTCGGCATGACCAGCGACTACGCCGGCAAACGCGAACAGTTCGGCTTCCCGATCGCCTCGTTCCAGGCCGTCGCCGTCCAGGCCGCCGACCGCTTCATCGACCTGCGCGCGATGGAGGCGACGCTGTGGCAGGCCGCCTGGCGCATCACCTCCGGCGCGACAGGGGCGCTGCCCGCCTCCGGAGATGTGGCCGTGGCCAAGATCTGGGCCTCGGAAGGAGTACGGCGGGTCGTGCAGACCGCGCAGCATCTGCACGGGGGCTTCGGCGCCGACGTCGACTATCCCCTGCACCGCTATCACGCCTGGGCCAAGCACCTCGAACTGTCGCTCGGCCCTGCGGCGGCCCACGAGGATGCCCTCGGGGACCTGCTGGCGGCACACCCTCTCGGCTGAGCGACGCGCACGCCTCGACGCGGGGCGCGCCCGTCCGATCCGCTCGTCCTCCGCGCGCCCCGAACCGCCACGTTCCCTAGAGAACGAAGCCCGCCCCGCCCTTGTCATCCACCACGGGACGACCGACGGCAGCCCAGACCTGCATGCCGCCGTCGACGTTCACGGCGTCGATGCCCTGCTGGACGAGATAGTTGGTGACCTGCGCCGAACGCCCGCCCGAGCGGCAGATCACATGGACCCTGCCGTCCTGCGGCGCCGCCTCGGTGAGCTCGCCGTAGCGCGCCACGAACTCACTGATGGGAATGTGCAGCGCCCCTTCGGCATGACCCGCCTGCCACTCGTCGTCCTCCCGGACGTCCAGCAGGAAGTCGTCGTCCTTGAGGTCCGAGACCTCGACCGTGGGCACACCCGCTCCGAAATGCATGCGTCCGACGCTACCCGACCGAACGGCCGCCGTCCGAAGCCGTCGGCAACCGAGCGGACCAGCGGACCGACTCAGCAGCCCCAGCCCGCCCCAGCCGGTTCAGCCACCCTGCCGATCCTGGCCTCCCTGGCCCTCTTGCTCCCCCTGTCCGTCCCGGCCACCGTCGACGCCCTGGCCGACCAGCCCCGCCAGCTCCGCCTCCCGCTGCTCGACCTCCGCCAGCAGCTGGTCGGCGATCTCGTCGAGGAGGCGGTCCGGGTCGTCCGGCGCGAGACGGAGCATCGAGCCGATGGCACCCTCCTCCAGCTCCCGGGCGAGGAGCGCGAGAAGCTCCTTGCGCTGGGCGAGCCACTCCAGCCGTGCGTACAGCTCCTCGGCACGGCTCGGCCTCTGCTCCTCCGGCACCGGACCGGCCGCCCACTCCTCGGACAGCTCCCGCAGCAGCACCTCGTCACCACGGCCGTAGGCGGCGTTCACCCGGGCGATGAACTCGTCCCGCCGCTCCCGCTCCTTGTCGTCCCGCGCCAGGTCGGGGTGCGCCTTGCGCACCAGTTCGCGGTAGAGCCTGCGGGCCTCGTCGCTCGGGCGGACCCGCTCCGGGGGCCGCACGGGCTGGTCGGTGAGCATGGCCGCCGCCTCGGGGAACAACCCCTCCGAGTCCATCCAACCGTGGAACAACTCCTCCACGCCCGGCATGGGCATGACCCGAGCGCGCGCTTCCTGCGCCTTGCGCACGTCCTCGGGGTCACCGGTGCGCGCTGCCTTCGCCTCGGCGATCTGGGCGTCCAGCTCGTCCAGTCGCGCGTACATGGGGCCGAGCTTCTGGTGATGCAACCGGGAGAAGTTCTCGACCTCCACCCGGAAGGTCTCCACCGCGATCTCGTACTCGATCAACGCCTGCTCGGCCGCTCGCACGGCCCGCTCCAACCGCTCCTCGGGCCGCCCGGAGCCCGCCTCCCCGGCGTTCCCCTGACCGTCGGCGGATGCCGGGCCCGCGTCGGACACCGACGACTCGGCATGCCCCGACGCCTCGGCAGGCTCCGACTCAGCAGGTCCTGACGCCCGAGACGCGTCGCCCTCGGCGGACGGCGTCGCTCCGCCGGGTTCGGTGCCCGCGCCGGGCTCCGTGGTCTCCACGGGCTCGGTGGAGCGCTCGGACGGTGTCTGGTCGGCTTCCGGGGTCGTCACCCGACCCAGCCTAGGCCACGGCCCCAGGCCGCACCGCAAGCCACCGGACACCTGGCCATCGCGCATCCATACGAACGCCCGACCACCCCAGGCCGCCATGTCCGTCCGCCGCCACCGCCCCAGGCCGCCCCTCCCGTCCACCCGCCGTCACGCGTGGCCGCCCCGTCCCCCGCTCGCCCCCTTACCTCGGATCCGTCGCGATCCGTCCTGCCCTCAGACCCCCGACTCCGCCGCGATCCGCCCTGCCCGTACCGCCGCCACCAGGTCCGCGTGATCCGCCTCCGTGCGGTCCGCGTAGGTGACGGCGAACGTGGCCGTCGCCTCGTCGAGTTCGTCGTTCTTGCCGCAGTAGCCGGCCAGCAGGCGGGGGTTCGCGCTGTGGGCGTGGGCGCGGGCGAGGAGGGCGCCGGTCATGCGACCGTAGTCGTCGATCTGGTCGGCGGCCAGGGCGGCGGGGTCGACACTGCCCTTGCGGTTGCGGAACTGGCGCACCTGGAAGGGGAGTCCGTCGACCGTCGTCCAGCCCAGCAGTATGTCGCTGACGACCTGCATCCGCTTCTGGCCGAGGACCACCCGGCGCCCCTCGTGGTCCACCTCCGGCACCTCGAAGCCGGCCGTCACGAGGTGCGGTTCCAGAGCCGACGGGCGGGCCTCCTTCACCTGGAGGACGAGCGCTTCACCACGGTGGTCCAGGAGCAGGACGACGTACGAACGGGTGCCCACACTGCCGGTCCCCACCACGCGGAACGCCACGTCCTGCACGGCGTACCGGGCGAGCAGCGGATGGCGGTCCTCCGAGAGCGTGGTCAGGTACTGCGTCAGGGAGGTGGCCACGACGGCGGCCTCCTTGTCGTCCACGCGGCGCAGCACCGGCGGGGCGTCCACGAAGTGGCGCCCACCGCCCTCCACCTGCCGCGTCGACTTGGCCGCGAAACGGCCGCTGGTGTTGGCGCGCGCCTTCTCCGCCACCCTCTCCAGCGTGCCCAGCAGGTCGTGGGCGTCGGTGTAGGAGACCAGTTCCTCGTCCGCGATGGCGTTCCACGCGTCGAGCGCCGGGAGCTTGGCGAGGAGCCTCATGGTGCGCCGGTAGGCGCCCGTCGCGTCGTACGCCGCCTTCCGGCAGACGTCCTCGTCGGCGCCCGCCTCCCGGCCGGCGAGCACCAGCGAGGTGGCGAGGCGCTTGAGGTCCCACTCCCAAGGACCGTGCACGGTCTCATCGAAGTCGTTGAGGTCGATGACGAGCCCCCCGCGGGCGTCCCCGTACAGGCCGAAGTTGGCCGCGTGGGCGTCTCCGCAGATCTGCGCGCCGATGCCGGTGATCGGCGTACGGGCCAGGTCATGGGCCATGAGGCCGGCCGAGCCGCGCAGGAACGCGAAGGGGGTGGCCGCCATCCTGCCGACTCGTATCGGGGTGAGCTCGGGGATCCGGCCGCGGTTGGACTCCTCGACCGCCGACACCGCGTCCGGCCGGTCGGTGGTGAGCGTCAGGTCGGCGTGCGCGCTGCGGGGCACCCTGGTGCGCAGCGCCTTGCCCTCGTCCTTGGGCGACCCCACCGCGGGCCAACGGGCGAACCCCGTCACCGCCGGCACCCGCGCGGCGGCGGACGGCGCCACCGTCGCCGCCCCGGTCCGCCCGGATTCCGCCGCCCCCGGCTCGGCTCCCGCGCCCGCCGCCATCACACCGACCTCGGTCACAGCGACCGCCTCCCCCGCACACGTCCACGCACGAACATCAACTCGTGACGACGGTACAGCCGGTGGCCGAAACGCGTCAGACCCTGTGGACAACTCCACGTCGCACCCGTCCACACCTGTGGAAAACCGGATCGAACCGACGTCCTCTCCACCGGAGAAGACCGGGAGCCTGCCCGCCTCGCCGCCCAGGTCCGCCGGGGAATGCGAGGGGAGGCCACCCCGGCGAGGAAGCAGCCACCCCGTCGACCGGTTCAGACGGCGTCAGACGGCCTCAGGCCGCATACGTGGCACTCTGCGCGGTGGTCACCACCCTCTGGCCGTCGGTCTGGCTCAGCAGTCCCGCCGACACCCACGTACCGACGGTCGACTGCACCCGCGCCACCAGCGCGACCTTGTTTTCGTGCCACCCCACTTGCCGGTGACGGCGAGCATGCGTCGTAGCCGCGGCCGTGGTCGAGCCTCAGCTGACGCTTGTCCGCGAAAAGGCCCTGGCCGAGCGTCACGTCCTTGAGCTCGAAGGGCCGTACCGACCAGGTGGACGGCGTCGGGACCGTGGCGGCGACCGCTCGGCCGCCGCCCGCCCCCAGTGAGACCCCGGGTGCGGCCGCGGCGAGCATCGCCGACTGGAGGAGGAAACGTCTGGAGAGGGGCGGTGCCATGTGCGCCCCGTCTCTGGCGGGGTGGGGTGTGGCTGAGATCGAAGTGAAGATTACGTTCGACATTTCGTACGTTGTGCGAATTATCGACCAGAAGGTCGGTATGCCACAGTCGGGCGTCAACGGCACTGACGGCCTCCCGAGGCCAACGGTCCACCTCACGGGGCCACTTGCACGCCCTCGGCACCGTTTCACGTGAAACATCGTTCGTGCCCGCATCTACGGCGGTTCATGTGACGCTGACCGCCTGACGCAGGCGACCGCGCACACGCAGCGCGGCACGCCCCCACGCCGTCTCGCACCACCGGAAGACGAAAGCCCTTACTGAATCTCCTGAGAGACTCCTCACACTCCAGAGTCCCGCGCAGTAAGCCGACCCGCCTCTGAGCGCGCAGTCCAACGACAAAAAAGAAGCGGTCCCATCGTGATCACGATGGGACCGCTTCGCTGTGCGCGAGGGGGGAGTTGAACCCCCACGCCCTTGCGGGCACTGGAACCTGAATCCAGCGCGTCTGCCTATTCCGCCACCCGCGCATTGAGTGTGTCCTCAGGCCCCGTTCCTTGCGGTCTGGCGCCTTCCGACATCGAGAAGATTAGCACGCTGGAGAGGGTGGCTTCACATCCCTTAAACCGCGGCCCGCCCCACACCACGCCGCCCTGGACCGGCCGACCAGCACGGACCGAACACACGCCCTCTCCTGTCACGTATCAACGAGTGCTGGTTCACGTATCAACCTCGTACCGGTCCCGGCCATCTCCTTGGGAGAGGGACGGGGCGCACAGTCCGGTGCGGGACACTGGTCTCGCGCCGCCTCTACGATCCTTGGCAGAGTTCGGACGGGGTAGTTCGAAGAGGAGCTCCGATGGGAATCCGGGAGGGGACTTCAGTGGGCGTCGACGCCGGGTGACACCGGTCGACCGGGCCGACAGGGGGAACCAGCCGATTTCCCGGCGCGTGGATACGATCAGTAAGCAGTACCGATGCGGTACGCAGAGCGGTGACGACGGAGGAGGTGCCCCATGGGAGTCCTGAAGAAGTTCGAGCAACGTCTCGAAGGTCTGGTCAACGGCACCTTCGCCAAGGTGTTCAAGTCCGAGGTCCAGCCCGTGGAGATCGCGGGAGCACTCCAGCGGGAGTGCGACAACAACGCGACCATCTGGAACCGCGACCGTACGGTCGTCCCCAACGACTTCATCGTGGAGCTGAGCACGCCCGACTTCGAGCGACTCAGCCCCTACTCCGGCCAGCTCGGCGACGAACTCGCCGGCATGGTGCGCGACTACGCCAAGCAGCAGCGCTACACCTTCATGGGCCCCATCAAGGTCCATCTGGAGAAAGCCGACGACCTCGACACCGGTCTGTACCGGGTGCGCAGTCGTACGCTCGCCTCCTCCACCAACCAGCAGGCCCCCTCGGGCGCCCCGGCGAGCCCCGCCGCGGGCCGCCCCGGCGGCTACGGCTACCCGCCCACCGCCGCCCCCACGGGTGCCCCGCCCATGCCGGCCACACCGCCGCCCGGCGGCCGTCCCGCCCCGCTCGGCCAGCGGCCGCCCGCCTCTCCGGCGGGCGGGGGACGCACGCGCTACTGGATCGAGATCAACGGCACCCGCCACCAGATCTCCCGCCCGACGCTGGTGCTGGGGCGCAGCACCGAAGCCGACGTGCGGATCGACGACCCCGGCGTCTCCCGCCGGCACTGCGAGATCCGGACCGGAACGCCCTCGACGATCCAGGATCTCGGATCCACCAACGGCATCGTGGTGGACGGGCAGCACACCACCCGCGCTACGCTCCGCGACGGCTCGCGGATCGTCGTGGGCAGCAGCACCATCATTTACCGGCAAGCCGAAGGGTGAAGCGGGGGCAATGTCAGAGCTGACCCTCACGGTCATGCGGCTGGGTTTCCTGGCCGTACTGTGGCTGTTCGTGATCGTGGCCGTGCAGGTCATCCGCAGCGACCTGTTCGGTACGCGTGTCACCCAGCGGGGGTCGCGCCGGGAGAGCGCGCGGCCGCAACCGGCGGCCCGCCAGACCGCGCCCCCGCAGCAGCGCGGCCAGCAACCCGCCCCCTCCACCGGCGGTGGCGGCCGTCGCGGGCGCAACGCCCCGACCAAGCTCGTCGTGAGCGAGGGCACACTGACGGGGACGACCGTGGCACTCCAGGGCCAGACCATCACCCTGGGCCGCGCACACGACTCCACAATCGTGCTGGACGACGACTACGCCTCCAGCCGGCACGCCCGGATCTACCCGGATCGCGACGGCCAGTGGATCGTCGAGGACCTGGGGTCCACCAACGGCACATATCTCGACCGGAACCGACTGACGACTCCCACGCCGATTCCGCTGGGCGCGCCGATCCGCATCGGCAAGACCGTCATCGAGCTGCGGAAGTAGTGCTACATCATGAGTAGGCGCGAGCGGAGCGAGCACGCGGGGGCGGCCCTCACCAGGGCTCCCGGCGCGCTCCCGACCGGAGGGTGGGCACCGTGCGGATGTACCCGGAGCCGACGGGCGAGGTGCGCATGAGTCTGTCACTGCGCTTCGCCGCCGGATCGCACAAAGGCATGATCCGCGAGGGCAACGAGGACTCGGGCTACGCCGGTCCGCGGTTGCTCGCGATCGCCGACGGCATGGGCGGCCAGGCGGCCGGTGAGGTCGCCTCCTCCGAGGTGATCTCCACCCTCGTCACGCTCGACGACGACGTCCCCGGCTCCGACATCCTCACCTCCCTCGGCACTGCCGTGCAGCGCGCCAACGACCAGCTGCGCTCGATGGTCGAGGAGGACCCGCAGCTGGAGGGCATGGGCACCACGCTCACTGCCCTGCTGTGGACCGGTCAGCGACTCGGCCTGGTCCACGTCGGCGACTCCCGCGCCTACCTCCTCAGGGACGGTGTCCTCACCCAGATCACCCAGGACCACACCTGGGTGCAGCGTCTGGTCGACGAGGGCCGCATCACGGAGGAGGAAGCCACCACCCACCCGCAGCGCTCCCTGCTGATGCGCGCGCTGGGCAGCGGCGACCACGTGGAGCCCGACCTCTCCATCCGTGAGGTCCGGGCCGGCGACCGGTATCTGATCTGCTCCGACGGCCTGTCCGGCGTGGTGTCCCACCAGACGATGGAGGACACCCTCGCCAGCTACCAGGGCCCGCAGGAGACCGTGCAGGAACTGATCCAGCTCGCGCTGCGCGGCGGCGGCCCGGACAACATCACGGTCATCGTCGCCGACGTCCTCGACCTCGACACCGGAGACACCCTCGCCGGGCAGCTCTCCGACACCCCGGTCGTGGTCGGCGCCGTCGCCGAGAACCAGCTCCACCTCCAGGACAACGGCATCATGCAGACCCCCGCCGGCCGGGCCTCCGGTCTCGGCCGTCAGGGGCACCGGCAGGGCGGCGGCGAGTTCGGCCCGCCCGGCTCCGGCGACACCACCGGGTACATGCCCGCCGCGGGCGGCTTCGGGGACTACTCCGACGACGACTTCGTCAAGCCGCGCAAGAAGGGCAGGTGGATGAAGAGATCCTTCTTCGGCATCCTCGCCCTCGCCGTCGTCGGCGGTGGCCTGTACGGCGGTTACCGCTGGACGCAGACGCAGTACTACGTCGGCTCCAAGGATGACCACGTGGCGCTGTACCGGGGCATCAGCCAGGACCTGGCCTGGATCTCGCTCTCGAAGGTCGAGAAGGACCACCCCGAGATCGAACTCAAGTACCTCCCGCCCTACCAGCAGAAGCTGGTCGAAGCCACGATCGCCGAGGGCGGTCTGAGCGACGCCCAGAAGAAGATCGAGGAGCTGTCCACCCAGGCGTCGGCGTGCAAGAAGAACGCCGAGCGCCGCGAGGCCGCGGACAGCAACGCCAAGACGGGCGAGGGCGAGGCAGGCGGAGTCACGGGAACCACGAAGACCTCCCTCACGTCCAAGGCCACATCGTCCCCGACGCCGACACAGTCGGCGTCCCCGACCCCGAACCAGACTGAGACCGCACCCACACCGTCGGCCGGCCCCACCCTCTCGGAGGAGGAGCAGCAGCTGGTCTCACGGTGCGGTGAGCAGTAGGCAAGCCGCGAGGGGCCCACGTACACCATGAGCAGTACTACCAACCCGTCGACGCAGCACACGTCCACGATCGGCGCGATCGGCACACCGAGCCGACGCAACACCGAGCTGGCGCTGCTCGCGTTCGCGGTCGTCATCCCGGTGTTCGCCTACGCCAACGTGGGTCTCGCCCTCAACGACGAGGTGCCCGCCGGGCTCGCCGCCTACGGCATCGGTCTCGGGGTGCTGGCCGGTATCGGTCATCTCGTCATCCGCAAGTTCGCGCCGTACGCCGACCCGCTGCTGCTGCCGCTGGCCACGCTGCTGAACGGGCTGGGGCTGGTGGCCATCTGGCGGCTGGACCAGTCGAAACTGCTCCAGCAGATCGGCCAGGCAGGCGGCAAGGCGACCAATCAGCTCGTCTACACGGCGATGGGCATCGCGCTCCTCATCGCCGTCCTGATCTTCCTCAAGGACCACCGCACCCTTCAGCGCTACACGTACATCTCCATGGCCGGCGCGCTGGTCCTGCTGCTGCTCCCCCTGGTACCGGGCCTCGGCGCGGAACTCACCTACGGCGCCAAGATCTGGATCCAGGTCGGCAGCTTCACCATCCAGCCCGGCGAGTTCGCCAAGATCGTGCTGGCGATCTTCTTCGCCGGCTACCTGATGGTGAAGCGCGACGCGCTGGCCCTGGCGAGCCGCCGCTTCATGGGCCTGTACCTGCCGCGCGGCCGCGACCTCGGCCCGATCATCGTCGTCTGGGCGATCTCGATCCTCATCCTGGTCTTCGAGACCGACCTCGGCACCTCGCTGCTGTTCTTCGGCATGTTCGTGATCATGCTGTACGTCGCGACCGAGCGGACCAGCTGGATCGTCTTCGGTCTGTTGATGTCCGCGGCCGGCGCGGTCGGCGTGGCCAGCTTCGAGCCCCATGTCCAGACCCGTGTCCAGGCATGGCTCGACCCGTACCGCGAGTACAAGCTCAGCCGCGCGGGGGTCAACGACGGCGTCGTCCACTCCGAGCAGGCCATGCAGGCCCTCTGGGCCTTCGGCTCCGGCGGCACCCTCGGCACCGGCTGGGGCCAGGGCCACTCCGAACTGATCCGCTTCGCCGCTAACTCCGACTTCATCCTCGCCACCTTCGGTGAGGAACTGGGTCTGACCGGTGTAATGGCGATCCTGTTGATCTACGGTCTGGTCGTGGAGCGCGGAATCCGTACGGCCCTCGCCGCTCGCGACCCGTTCGGCAAGCTGCTCGCCGTCGGCCTGTCCGGTGCGTTCGCCCTCCAGGTCTTCGTCGTCGCCGGCGGTGTCATGGGCCTCATCCCGCTGACCGGTATGACGATGCCGTTCCTGGCGTACGGAGGATCGTCGGTCATCGCCAACTGGGCGCTCATCGGCGTGCTGATCAGAATCAGCGACACCGCACGCCGACCCGCACCCGCCCCCGCACCCAACCCCGACGCCGAGATGACCCAGGTGGTCCGCCCGTCATGAACAAGCCTCTGCGCCGCATCGCGATCTTCTGCGGGATCCTGGTCCTCGCCCTGCTCATCCGCAACAACTGGCTCCAGTACGTCCAGGCGGATGCCCTCGCCACCCACAAGGAGAACCGGCGCGTCTCCATCGAGCGCTACGCCACGCCTCGCGGGGACATCATCGTCGACGGCAAGGCCATCACCGGGTCCGTCGCGACCGAGGGCGTCGACTACAAGTACAAGCGCACTTGGAAAAACGGCGAGATGTGGGCGCCGGTCACCGGTTACTCCTCCCAGATCGTCGGCGCCACCCAGCTGGAGAACCTCGAGGACGGCATCCTCACCGGCAACGACGACCGGCTCTTCTTCCGGAACACGCTGGACATGCTCACCGGCAAGAAGAAGGAGGGCGGCAGCGTCGTCACCACCCTCAACGCCGCCGCGCAGAAGGCAGCCTTCGAGGGCCTCGGCGACAAGAAGGGCGCCGTCGCCGCGCTCGACCCCAAGACCGGCGCGGTCCTCGCCCTGGCCTCCACGCCGTCCTACGACCCGTCCACGTTCGCCGGGATCAGCACCAAGGACGGCGAGACCTTCTCGAAGCTGGAGAAGGACTCCGACAAGCCGATGCTGAACCGCGCGCTGCGCGAGACCTACCCTCCTGGGTCCACTTTCAAGGTGGTCACGGCCGCCGCGGCCCTGGAGAACGGCATCGTCACGGATATCGACGACAAGACGGACACGCCTGACCCGTACAAACTGCCGGAGTCGTCCACCCCCCTCACCAACCAGCACGGCGTGTGCAAGAACGCCACCCTCCGCTACGCGCTCGAGCAGTCCTGCAACACGGTCTTCGGCAAGCTCTCCGACGCCGTCCGCAACGACAAGATGATCGAGCAGGCCGAGAAGTTCGGCTTCAATGACTCGACGCTGGACACCCCCGTCCGCGCCGCGGAGAGCGTCTACCCCGAGGACAACCGCCCGCAGAACGCGATGGCCGGCATCGGGCAGGCCTCCAACCGGGCCACCCCGCTCCAGATGGCCATGGTCGCCTCCGCCGTCGCCAACGACGGCGAGCTGATGAAGCCCTACATGGTCGACCAGCTGCGGGCTTCCAACCTCGACGTCATCGAGAACCACGACCCCGAGACACTCTCACAAGCGGTCTCACCAGAGAACGCCCAGAAGCTCCAGGACATGATGGAGAGCGTCGTCAAGACGGGTACCGGTACGAACGCACAGATCGCCGGCGTCACCGTCGGTGGCAAGACCGGTACCGCCCAGCACGGCGTGAACAACAAGGAGAAGCCGTACGCCTGGTTCATCTCCTACGCCAAGCTCAGTGACGGCAGCTCGCCGGTGGCCGTGGCCGTGGTCGTCGAGGACAGCGACGCCTCACGTGGCGACATCTCCGGTGGCGGTCTCGCGGCCCCGATCGCGAAGAGCGTGATGCAGGCAGTGATCAACAGCAAGAAGTGACCCCGCTCACGTCGCCTTCACATCGGTGCACGTTGCGATACCGGTCCTGTATCGGGTGACGCGGTTGGCCAGGTCATAGAAGGCGAGCCGGGTACCGTATGCCCGGAGCACAGCCGCCGGACCACACATGGGTGCGGTCGGGACCGACGGAGAGGGCTGGTAGGAAGCTATGGAAGAGCCGCGTCGCCTCGGCGGCCGGTACGAGCTGGGCCAGGTGCTCGGCCGTGGTGGCATGGCGGAGGTCTACCTCGCGATGGACACCCGCCTCGGCCGCACCGTGGCGGTGAAGACGCTGCGAGCGGACCTCGCGCGCGACCCCACCTTCCAGGCCCGGTTCCGCCGGGAGGCCCAGTCGGCCGCCTCGCTCAACCACCCCGCGATCGTGGCGGTCTACGACACGGGCGAGGACTACATCGACGGGGTCTCGATCCCGTACATCGTCATGGAGTACGTCGAGGGCTCCACCCTCCGTGAACTTCTCCACAGCGGCCGCAAGCTGCTGCCGGAGCGGGCCATGGAGATGACCATCGGCATCCTCCAGGGACTGGAGTACGCCCACCGCAACCAGATCGTCCACCGCGACATCAAGCCGGCCAACGTCATGCTGACGCGCAACGGCCAGGTCAAGGTGATGGACTTCGGTATCGCCCGCGCCATGGGCGACTCCGGGATGACGATGACGCAGACGTCCGCGGTCATCGGCACCGCCCAGTACCTCTCGCCGGAGCAGGCCAAGGGCGAGCAGGTGGACGCCCGGTCCGACCTGTACTCCACCGGCTGTCTGCTCTACGAGCTGCTGACGGTCCGCCCACCGTTCATCGGCGACTCCCCCGTGGCGGTCGCCTACCAGCACGTGCGGGAGGAGCCGCAGCCCCCGAGCGTCTTCGACCCGGAGATCACTCCGGAGATGGACGCCATCGTCCTGCGTGCCCTGGTCAAGGACCCGGACTACCGCTACCAGTCCGCCGACGAGATGCGGGCCGACATCGAGGCCTGCCTCGACGGTCAGCCCGTCGCCGCCACGGCGGCCATGGGGTCGGTCGGCTATGGCGGCTACCCGGACGACCAGCCGACCACCGCCCTGCGCGCCGACGCCGGTGCCACGACGATGCTTCCGCCGGTCGGCCCGGACGACGGTTACGGCTACGACGACCGCCAGGGCCGTCGCCGCCAGCAGCCGAAGAAGAACAACACCTCGACGATCCTCCTGGTCCTCGCGGGTGTGCTGGTCCTGATCGGCGCGGTCCTCATCGGCCAATGGATGTTCTCGGGTAATGACGCCGGCAACGACACCCTCAAGGCTCCGAATTTCGTGGGCCAGAGCGAGGCCGAAGCGAAACAGGCGGCCACGAACGTCGATCTGAAGGTACAGATTTCCCAGAGGCCCTGCGAGAACCAGAAGAAGGGCAACGTCTGCGAGCAGAACCCGCAGCCGGGTCTCGAGGTGAAGAAGGGCGACACCATCAACCTGGTGGTGTCCACGGGCGCGCCAAAGGTTGCAGTTCCGAGTGTCATCGGTGACCAGATCGAGGACGCGAAGGACAAGCTGGAAGGCAAGGACTACGAGTTCGTCGTCGAGACCAAGACGAAGGAGTCCCCGGAGGAGGCCGGCACGGTTCTCGACCAGAACCCCACGACCGGCAAGGAAGTGGAGAAGGGCTCCACGATCACCCTCACGGTCGCCAAGGCCGAGGAGAAGGCCACCGTGCCGACCGTCACCGGCCGGAGCTGTGACGCCGCCAAGTCCCAGATGGAGGCCAACGACCTCGTCGGCACCTGTACCGAGGTCGAGACCCAGGACCCCAACCTCGTCGGCAAGGTCGTCGCGACCAACCCCGAGGCGGGCTCCGAGCTCAACAAGGGCGACACGGTCACCATCCAGATCGGTAAGGCGGCCGAGGAGGAGAAGCCGGAGGCCGAGGTCCCGAACGTCGTGGGACGGACCGTGGGCCAGGCCAAGCAGATCCTTCAGGCGGCCGGCTTCACCAACATCCAGTTCGCCAACGGCAGTGACCAGAGCGACACCGCGCTCGTCACCGACCAGGACCCGGACGGCGGCAACGAAGCCGACCCGGCCCAAACGACGATCACCCTCGCGTCGGTCGGTTTCGGCGGCAACAACGGCAACAACAACAATGGCGGCGGCGACGGCGGAGGCTTCTTCGGTTAGCGCCGCCGGCCTGAGGCGGAGGGGCTGATCAACCCCTCTGCCCCGTATGACGAAGGAGCCCTGGCACCCTCCCAGAGGGGGTGCCAGGGCTCCGTCATCATCTCGATGTTTCACGTGAAACCGGATGTTTCACGTGAAACATCCCTCCGGGGGAGCAACCCACCGAGCGGCTATCGAAGCTCCTTCGGCGGCGTGCGCTCCGCGTTCACCCGTTCCACGCGCTCCAGCTCGCCCCACACGATGTACCGGTAGCGGGACGTGTAAACGGGCGTACAGGTCGTGAGGGTGATGTACTTGCCGGCCTTCTTCTTGCCGGACTCCTTGGGGATGTCGGAGAGGACCTTGACGTTGTACTTCGAGGTCTCGGAGAGGGTGTCGTAGACCTTGTAGACGTACCAGTTGTCGCGGGTCTCGAAGACGATCGCGTCGCCCTTCTCCAGCTTGTCGATGTTGTGGAACTTCGCGCCGTGGCCGTCCCGGTGGGCGGCCAGGGTGAAGTTGCCGTCCTTGTCGGAGCCGGGGAGGGTCGCCTTGACCGGGTCGGTGTAGTAGCCGGCGACTCCACCGTTGAGGATCTTGGTGGAGGTGCCCTTCTTCACCAGGACCTCGCCGTTCCTCATGGCGGGTACGTGCAGGAAGCCGATGCCGTCCTTGGTGTCCAGGGCGCCGGGCCCGTCGTCCGAGGCCCAGGTGTCGCGGACCTTGTTTGCTTCCTTGTCTGCCTCGCGGTCGGCGAGCACGTTCGTCCACCACAGTGAGTAGACGACGAACAGGCCGAGCACGAGGCCCGCCGTGATGAGGAGTTCACCGAAGACACTGACCGCCATGGCCATCCGGCTCATGCCGCGGCGCCGCGGCGTGGCCTCGGACCTGTCCGTCTTCTCTTCGGTGTCGTCGGTGGTCACTGCCACAGTTCTTCCGCCCTTGGTCGAGCCCCTACTGGACGAGCGCGTCGGGCTTCCCCTCGCTGCGCGGCCGTTCCTCCACCATCTTGCCCCACACGATCATGCGGTACTTGCTCGTGAACTCCGGCGTACACGTGGTCAGCGTGATGTAGCGACCCGGCTGGGTGAAGCCGGAGCCCGGGGGCACGGGTTGGAGCACGCTGACGTTCGACGGCGGGGTCACCGGCAGGATCGAGGCCATGTCGTAGACGTAGTACTTGTCCTGCGTCTCCACGACGATCGGGTCGCCCGGCTTGAGCCGGTTGATGTAACGGAACGGTTCACCATGGGTGTTGCGATGACCCGCGATACCGAAATTGCCCGTCTTGTCCTCGGGCATGGCCGTCTTGATGCTGTTCTCGTCGTAGTGGCCGACCATTCCGCGGTCCAGGACCTTCGACTTGCTGATGCCCTCGGCGATCGGCACGACGACGTCCAGCTTCGGAATGTGCAGAATGGCGAAGCCCTGCCCGGGCTCGAAGGCGCCCGGCGCGCGCTTGCCGCTCTTCCACTCCTCCTGGAGGCTCGTCGCCTCCCGGCCCGCCTGTTGATGGGCGCGGATGTTGGACCACCAGAGCTGGTAGGTGACGAAGAGCAGCATCACCACGCCGGTGGTGATGAACACCTCGCCGATGACCCGGCTCGCGATCACTCCCGCGCTGGGCTTGCGCGCCCGCGCCGCCCGCCGCGCCTCGACCCTGGAACGGGGCGCCGACTGCCCGTCCTCTCCTAAGCCCTCCGCGGGCCCCTGAGCGGCTCCTGGGTCCGCGTGGGCCCCCTGGGAGCCCCCGTGCCTCCCGTGCCGCCTCGCGGCCTTACGGCGGGCCGCACGGCCTCCGGGAGCCGGGGGCGCGGGTATCGGCTCGGCCGCGGCGGCCAGCCGTCGCGCCTCCTCCACCCGGAGCGCCACCGTCTCCTCGTCGATCGGAGGGTGCTGCAGAGCGCTGTCGGTCTCGTACAGCCCCTCCGCCGTGGGCCGGGGACGCGGATCGTACGTCTCGTACGAGGTGTAGGACTGGTACGGCTCGAACGAGGGCTCCGTGTACGGCTGCTGCTGGCCGAACCAGTCCCCCTGCCCGTACTGCGAGCCCTGCTGGACGGTCCAGGCCTGAGGCTCGGCCGGGTCGCCGAACGGCTCCCCCGGCTGGAAGGCCTCCGCCTCGAACGCCTCGGCGCCCCCGTACGCGGCCTCGCCGCCGTAGGGGGCACTCTCGCGCTCGGGGCGCAGTGCCGTCACGCCGTGGCCCTGCCCACCACGGGGGCGAGCCCCGTCGACCTGGCCACGGCCCCTTGGTCACCGCATTCGGCCAGCCAGTTGGCCAGCATGCGGTGGCCGTGCTCGGTGAGCACCGACTCGGGGTGGAACTGCACGCCCTCGACCGGCAGTTCCCGATGCCTGAGGCCCATGATGATCCCGTCGTGCGTGCGCGCCGTGACCTCGAGCTCGGCCGGCACGGTGGCCGGCTCCGCGGCGAGCGAGTGGTAGCGAGTCGCGGTGAAAGGGGTGGGCAGGCCCGCGAAGACCCCCTTGCCCTCGTGCTCCACCAGCGAGGTCTTTCCGTGCAGCAGCTCGGGCGCGCGGTCCACGACACCGCCGTACGCCACCGCCATGGACTGCATGCCGAGGCAGACGCCGAAGACGGGGACGCCGGTCGCGGCACAGTGGCGGACCATGTCCACGCAGACGCCGGCCTCCTCGGGGGTGCCCGGGCCGGGGGACAGGAGCACGCCGTCGAAGCCGTCCTGGGCGTGGGCGGTCGCCACCTCGTCGTTGCGCAGCACCTCGCACTCGGCACCCAGCTGGTACAGGTACTGGACCAGGTTGAAGACGAAGCTGTCGTAGTTGTCGACGACGAGGACCCGGGCGGGTCGGGCGGCACTCACTGGTCGTTCACCGTCACATCGTTGAAGGGCAGCAGGGGCTCGGCCCAAGGAAAGACGTATTGGAAGAGGACATAGACGACGGCCAGGGTCAGCACGATCGAGATCAGCGCCTTCAGCCACGCGTTACCCGGCAGATGTCGCCAGATCCAGCCGTACATGCCGTCCCTTCCTTCACACCACGGCACCGGAATCACGCCGTACCGCCACCAGACTAACGGCGTAGTGCCTCCGGTTTCCCTGACTCGACAGGCTGCGTGGAATCCAGATGGCCCCAGACGATGAGCCGATGGCTGTGTCCCCACTCCGGGTCGCACGTCGTCAGCGTCAGATAGCGCCCCGCGCGCGTGTAGCCCGATTTCGTCGGCACGGGGTCGATGACCTGGACGTCCGTGGGCAATGTCCGGTAGGGACCCTTGTCGATGACGTACGTGAACCAGTCCGCGCCGTCGGACAGGACGACCTCGTCGCCGGGACGCAGCGTGGGAAAATCTTTGAAGGGATCGCCGTAGGTACGGCGGTGGCCGGCGACCGCGAAGTTCCCCTTCTGTCCCAGCTGCGCGGTGTTCGCGTAATGGCCGAGCCCTTTCTTGAGAGTGTCAGCCTTCGTACCCTCCAGGACCGGCTTGTTCCACGTGGAACCAAGGCGCGGGATGTACATGAGCGCGAAGGGTTCACCGCTGTCGTACGGGGCGGGCGCCTTCGGGGCCGCAGAGGATCCCGGTCCGGACGTCGGCCCCGTCGGCTGCTTCGCCCAGCGGTCCTGGAGCAGATCGACCTGGTGATCCATCTCGGTGTCGGCCTTCACGCCGGTCCAGAACAGCACGTAGACGACGAAAAGCACGATCAGGGTGCCGACGGTGATGCAGAGCTCGCTGGCGGTCCTCACGATCACGCGCACCGACACGGGTCCCCCGGCTGCCGTCACTCCACGGGCTTCGCGTACTTCAGATCCACTGTGCCCGAGTAGCCGGGAAGAGTCACCGACCCGTCTTCGGTGACTTTCCAGCCCAGCCCGTAGACGTTCACGTAGACCATGTAGTTCTGGATCGCCTTGCTGGCGGTGAGCGCCTTCTGCAGCTTCTCGGGGTCACCGACCGCCTGGATCTTGTACGGGGGCGAGTAGACACGGCCCTGGAGGATCAGGGTGTTGCCGACGCAGCGGACGGCGCTGGTGGAGATCAGCCGCTGGTCCATGACCTTGATGCCCTCGGCGCCGCCAAGCCACAGGGCGTTCACCACGGCTTGCAGGTCCTGTTGGTGGATGACCAGGTAGTCGGGCTGCGGCTCGGGATATCCGGGGAGTTTGGCGGTGGCGTCCGGCGGGGCGTCGTTGAGGGTGACCGTGAGGGCCTGCCCCCTGAGCTTCTGGGTGCCGGCGTTCTTCTCCAGCGCCTTGAGCCGCGCGTCATCGGCCTTGGTGCTGCCGTCGTCCCGCTCGGCCAGGGCCTCCACGTCGTCCCGGAGGACCGCGTTGGACTCGTCGAGCTGACCGTTCTTGTGGCTGCGCTCCTGGATCAGGTCGGAGAGCTTCAGCAGCGAGGCGTCCGTACGGATATTCGTGCCCTTGGCCGTGTCGAAGCTGGTGAAGAAGATCAGCCCGGCGAGGGCGAAGACCCCAGCGGTGAGCACGCGCACGGGCCGGAAACCGCCTCGGGAGGAGGTGCCGGTACCCGCCTCGGGGGAGTCGGCTGAATTGCTCAACGTACCCTTATCTCCTTAGGCGCCGCGGAAGCACTACGCTAACGGACGCCCGGGGGAGCATTCAGTGTCCCCTTGTACGCTGCCCCGGAGCCCGCCACAGTTCCCTGCGCGGCCACGCAGCGCATCGACAGGAGAGACCCTCGTGCCGAAGTCACGTATCCGCAAGAAGGCCGACTACACGCCGCCGCCGTCCAAGCAGGCCACGAACATCAAGCTGAACAGCCGCGGCTGGGTGGCTCCGGTCATGCTGGCCATGTTCCTCATCGGGTTGGCCTGGATCGTCGTCTTCTATGTGACGGACGGCTCGCTGCCGGTCGACTCGCTCGGCAACTGGAACATCGTGGTCGGCTTCGGCTTCATCGCCGCCGGATTCGGTGTCTCCACCCAGTGGAAGTAGTGGTCTCCGCTCGGCGGAGCTAGTTCTCCCCCGAGCAATCCACGGAGTTATCCACAGACGTTTTCCACAGTGGGGAAAAAGAACGACGATCTGTGGATAACTCACTGGGCGTTGACGCCGGTACGACTGACCTACCGGCACCCGCAAGCATGTTCGCCCCCTGCCTGACCTGCGAAAACACAGGTGAGCGACAGGGGGCACACCTGTTCCCGCACCCTATGCACAAGATCCGCCACCGTCTGTGGACAACAGTGCTGTAACGGTGCCCGGACCAGCACCCGGATGGTGACGATCCGCCATCACCTCAGGTCAGCTGGGCCGTCCTCAGCAGGATCACGATGACCACTGCGGCCAGTACCAGCGCGCACACGCCGTACTGGATGAGCGCTCGCCGTTCGCGCGGAGCGTGCACCATCGCATAGCCGATCAGCACACCGCCGACGAGCCCGCCGACATGGGCCTGCCAGGCGATGCCGGACCAGCCGAAGGTGATGACCAGGTTGATGACCAGCAGGATGATGACCGGGCGCATGTCGTACTTCAGCCGGCGCATGAGGACGGCTGTCGCGCCGAAGAGGCCGAAGATCGCTCCGGACGCGCCGACCGTCGTTTGGTTCGGCGCGGCGAGCAGGTAGGTGAGCGCGCTGCCCGCGAGGCCCGAGGCGAAGTAGAGCATCAGATAGCGGGCGCGGCCGAGGGCGGCTTCCAGCGGGCCGCCGATCCACCACAGGCTGAGCATGTTGAAGGCGATGTGCATGAGACCGCCGTGCAGGAACATCGACGTGACCAGCCGGTACCACTGACCTTCGGCGACACCTTGGATCGAGTCGAAATCGGAGCCCCAGGCCCGCCCCACGAGGGCGAACCGCTCTTGGAAGGAGTCGCCGACGGCCTCCTGCACCAGGAAGAACAGCAGATTCGCGCCGATCAGGATCTTGGTGACGAGCCGGGGGTCGGCGGTGACCGTGCCGCCCGCGAGGGTGCGCGGGGTGGCGGCGGAGGGGGCGTGGCCCGTGCCCGAGCCGTTGCGGACGCATTCGGGGCACTGGAAGCCGACGGAGGCGCTCACCATGCACTCGGGGCAGATGGGCCGCTCGCAGCGGGTGCAGCGGATACCTGTCTCCCGGTCCGGGTGCCGGTAGCAGGTGGGCAGGCTCCGCGCGTCCTGCGAGCCGCTCGGCACCTGGTCCATCGGGTCCCTCCGTCTCCTGGGTGGAACGCATCGCCCCGCCCATCCTTACGGATGAGCGGGGCGATTGGTTCCCTTCGGGACCTTGTGAACCTTTCGGATCCGGTCCGGGCGGTGAACCCGTGATGCGCGTTCGGTGCGCCAGGCCCGAGGGCTCAGCTCTGGCGGGTCTCGACGACGACCGACTCGATGACGACGTCGTTGACCGGACGGTCGGTGCGAGGGTTGGTCTGGGCGCCGGCGATGGCGTCCACGACCTTCTGGCTGGCCGCGTCGACGACCTCACCGAAGATGGTGTGCTTGCGGTTCAGCCACGCCGTCGGGGAGACGGTGATGAAGAACTGCGAGCCGTTGGTGCCAGGGCCTGCGTTGGCCATGGCCAGCAGGTAGGGCTTGTCGAAGGCGAGGTCCGGGTGGAACTCGTCCTCGAACTGGTAGCCGGGACCACCGGTGCCGTTGCCCAGCGGGTCACCGCCCTGGATCATGAATCCACTGATCACCCGGTGGAAGACCGTGCCGTCGTAGAGCTTGTCCGTGGACTTCTGGCCGGTGGCCGGGTTGGTCCACTCACGCTCGCCCTGGGCGAGCTCGACGAAGTTACGGACCGTCTTGGGCGCGTGGTTCGGCAGCAGCCGCACCTCGATGTCGCCATGGTTGGTCTTCAGGGTGGCGTACAGCTGCTCTGCCACGATCTGCCTTCCGTTGTCCTCTGTGACTCCCCTGATCCTCGCACGGACGACGCCGTGCGTCCCCCGACGCCCTCGCTCTCGTACGGCGGGCGTATGGAAATCCGGCCGAGTACCGCCGGTACCGGCGCGCTTCGCGGCGATCCGTGGCATTGTCGGCCCTGTCGTGGACAAGTTCCCGTTGTCCCGCATTCATCCTCATATTGCACGTGACCGGACTCATGAGCGGCTCCTGTCGATGACCGACCGGGGCCGAGGCCATGACCCGGATGCCCGCCCGCACATGCCCCGGAGCGCTCCGAGAGGCATGATCCCCAAAAGGGTGGAAAGTCGAATTACGTACGCCACCGAGGAGGAGGATCCCGTGACCCGCATCGACAGCGTGCGCGCCGCGACCGGCTCGGCGAAGGACAGCGTGCTGCACGCCGCGGAAGTGGTGGCGCCCTACGCCGACACGGCCAAGGACAAGGCCTCGCACTACGCGCAAGAGGCACGTGTACGACTCGCGCCGAAGGTGTCGCAGGCCGCGGAACAGGCACGCGTCCAGTACGGCGCCCATGTCGTCCCGCGCTTGGAGCAGGCTCGCACGCATGTGCCGCCGAAGGTCGACCACGCGGCCCATGAAGCCGCCGCACGCACCCGCAAGGCGGCCCGTCAGGCCGCCGACTACTCCCGTCCCCGTATCGAGCAGGCCGTGGCCGCCGCCGGCCCGGTCCGCGAGGAGGCCACCGCCCGCAGTGTCGCGGCGCTGGCCGCGCTGCGCGGGCAGGTCTCACCCCAGCAGATCCAGCGGCTGGTCCGCAGGCAGCAGCGCAGGGCCCGGGTCGGCCGTGCCGCCAAGGGCCTGGCCGTCCTGGGTGTCCTGGCGGGCGGTGCCTTCGCCGCCTGGAAGTGGTGGGACAAGCAGGCCAACCCCGACTGGCTCGTCGAGCCCCCTGCCGCCACCGAGGTCTCCGACTCCGGTCGTCTGTCCGCTGTGGACGGCAGCGGTCAATCCGTTCTCGACCCCGAGGTCGAGGCCAAGCAGGCTGAGGACGAGGCGGCCGACCGGGACGACCGCCGCTGAGAACCGGCTGAGCATCGGCAGCCGAGGCCGTTTTCTCCACGGTCGGCGCCGGAGGGACGTCCTCCTTTCCGGCTCAGCCCTGCCCGAGGGTGCGTTCGGCGGGACATCTTTCAACAGCCCTGTGGGGCAGAAGACTTGAAGGTCTTCTGCCCCACAGGGCTGTTTCACGTGAAACAGCGCCACCCCACGAGACCCCCTGCACCACTATCTGGAATGTATTGATCCGGTTGCAAAGGGTGACGCACACATTTCACCCGCCCTCGTGCCAGCCAGAGCACTGGTTTCGCATTTGCGCACGTCGACAGGTGCCAGCATCCATTGCCCCGTTCCAGCAGGCTTCTTTCCATGAAGTGCACAGATAGCGATCGCGACGACCGCCACCCAGGGCGCCACTGACGACCAGGCTTCCCCGGGGCACAAAAAGACCGGGCCGGATGTCCTACGACATCCGGCCCGGTCTATCCGCTGTGGAGCCTAGGGGAGTCGAACCCCTGACATCTGCCATGCAAAGACAGCGCTCTACCAACTGAGCTAAGGCCCCGCTAGGGAAGCGTCCACCCGGAGGCAAGGGCCACCGGGAGGCTTCGCAGACCAGAGTACCGGGTCACCCCCGGGATCTCGCAAAAAGATTGGGGGTCCCCGTGAACGACCACTCTCCGTAAGATGCTCGTCGTGGTTCGCTACAGCGAACCGCGGTATTTGGGGAAGCGATGGGGAGACGCAATGGACGCCGCACAGCAGGAAGCGACCGCAAGAGCCCGGGAGCTGCAGCGGAACTGGTACGGAGAGCCGTTGGGGGCGCTCTTCCGTAGGCTCATCGAGGACCTGGGGCTCAACCAGGCCCGGCTCGCGGGGGTGCTGGGCCTGTCCGCACCGATGCTGTCGCAGCTGATGAGCGGTCAGCGTGCCAAGATCGGCAACCCGGCGGTGGTCCAGCGGGTGCAGTTGCTGCAGGACCTCGCAGGTCAGGTCGCGGACGGCAGCGTGAGCGCCGCCGAGGCGACCGAGCGCATGGATGAGATCAAGAAGTCACAGGGGGGCTCGGTGCTCAGCAACACCACGCAGTCGACGACGAGTTCGGGGGCGCCCACGGTCAAGCGGGTCGTCCGCGAGATCCAGTCGCTGCTGCGCTCGGTCGCGGCCGCGGGCGACATCATCGAGGCGGCGGACACCCTCGCCCCGACCCACCCGGAGCTGGCAGAGTTCCTCCGGGTGTACGGCGCGGGCCGCACCTCGGACGCGGTGGCGCACTACCAGTCCCACCAGAACTGAGCTCAAGGCCCGGTCCCCGAAAGGGGGTTCGGCGACCGGGCCGAGGCCGAAGAGGGGGATCCGAAGAGGGGAAGGGGTCTGTAGGCCCCTCGTGAGCGGCAGTGTCGTGGACGTAGGCTCCGCGCAGGAACCGGAATCGGGAACAGGAAGAGCGGCAGGGGGACAGAAGCGGGTACTAGCTCCGAGGGAAGCCGGGCACGTGCGAGCCGGCTCCGCGGAGGGCGGCGCGAGCACCGTGCCCTCCGCCGACGGGCAGCCAAGAGGGGAGCCGAAGGGGGAACGACGCACAGCCATGGGTGAGGTCTTCGCCGGCCGGTACGAACTGGTCGACCCGATCGGGCGCGGGGGAGTCGGCGCGGTCTGGCGCACCTGGGACCACCGCCGCCGCCGCTATGTGGCCGCCAAGGTCCTGCAACAGCGTGACGCGCACGCTTTGCTGCGCTTCGTCCGTGAGCAGGCTGTACGGATCGACCACCCGCATGTGCTCGCCCCTGCCAGCTGGGCCGCCGACGACGACAAGGTCCTGTTCACCATGGACCTGGTGGCCGGGGGCTCCCTGGTCAACCTCGTCAACGACTACGGCCCTCTCCCGCCGGCTTATGTCTGTGGCTTGCTCGACCAACTCCTGTCCGGCCTCGCCGCCGTGCACGCCGAGGGCGTCATCCACCGCGACATCAAGCCCGCCAATGTGCTCCTGGAGGCCACGGGCACGGCCCGCCCCCGCCTGCGCCTGTCCGACTTCGGCATCGCCATGCGTCTGGGCGAGCCCCGCCTCACCGAGACCAACTACGTGGTGGGAACGCCGGGTTACTTCGCTCCCGAGCAGATGCTGGGCGCGGATCCGGACTTCCCGGCCGATCTCTTCGCTGTGGGTCTCGTCGCCCTGTACCTCCTGGAGGGCGCGAAGCCCGACTCCAAGGCCCTCATCGAGCACTTCGCAGCCCATGGCACTCCGAAGGCGCCGCGGGGTATCCCTGAGCCGCTGTGGCAGGTCATCGCGACGCTGCTCCAGCCGGACCCCAACTCCCGCTTCCGCACCGCCACAGGCGCCCGCAAGGCCCTCGCCGCGGCCATCGAGCTGTTGCCCGAGCCGGGGCCCGACGACGAGTTGGTGGAGGTCTTCGACCAACTCGGCCCGCTTCCTATCGGGTTCGCCCCCGAGGGTCCCCTGCACAGGGCATCAGGACTGGACAAAACGGGCACAGGTGCCGGTGCCGACAGCAGCAGCGGAATTTTTTCCCCGACTCCCGTCACGGACACCACCCCACCACCGCCTCACCATCCGCCGACCTACGGCCCACCGCCCATGGGACCGCCGTCCCAGCCCGGGGCGGGGCCCGCGCTACCGGCGCCGTTCCCGGGCAGCGCCCCTCAACCCCCGTACACGGCCACAGGCTCCATATCTCCGCCCCCCATGCCCACCACCGCCCCGCCCCAGACCGACTCGGCCAGCTCTGGCAAGGGCGCCGGCTTCGGTGCTGGTACCGAAGCCGGCGCCGTGGGCACCGACCCGGGTGCGGGCGCTGGCACAGGAACAGGAACCGGTCACTGGTCCCAGGATTCCGGGGCCTCGTCTTCGACGTCTCCGGCGCAGTCGCCCCACCCCGGTCACATATCGGCCGGGGCGCCCCCCGCCGCCGTACCACCGCGTCCCGACCGCGCCCCCGCACCACAGCCCTCCACGATGTCGGACACCGGCAGCTTCCATCTGCCCCCGCCCCAGGTGCTCACCGCCCACGCGGCCTCGCGACAGATCGAGCAGCACTCCCCCGGCCCGGGCCACCCACAGCAGCAACCCGAGCAGCAGGCCAGTCCCCCGGCAGGGACGCCTCTCCGGACGGCCCCAGCGCACCACCCCGGACCCGCGCATGTGCCCTCCCCCCAGTCCCACCCCCAGCTGGGCCTCTCTCAGGACCCCGCCTCGGCGGTGCAGCACGCGTACGCCTCTACTGGTTCATACACCGCTCGGACCCCGGAGGTTCCACGCCGATCGAGGGCGCTTCCGCGGCGCCGTCCGGGCCCGCCGGTCAAGGTGGTCGTCCCGGTCCTGCTGCTCGCCCTGGCCTGCTTCGCGGTGGGGTTCTGGGCGCTGGGACAACTCTGATCCTCGTCCTACCCCCGGGACGCCCCGTGCCGCCCACGCGCTGCCGCACCCACGCCCTTCGGGCGTTCGGACTCGCTGGCAGCGGACGCCCTCCTGCGGGCCACGAGTGTCCACGCCAGAAGCCCGAGAACCAGCAGACTGCCCGTGCCCAGGCCACCCGCCGCGACGACGGTCATGGCCAGTCGTCGGTCTCCACCGACCGAGGAGTTCCCGGTGCCCGTCCCTTCGCCGGAATACCCCGTGCCCCCTCCGTCACCGCCGGCCCGGGAGCCCCCCTCCAACGTGTCCCCCGTGATGCCGTTCTCGGCGGCCTCCCTATCCCCCTCGGTGACCTCGAAGACGCCGCGCGGCTCGGAGTCCCCCAGATATCCCGGCCCGGCCCCGGCCTCTCCCTCCAGCCTCACCCGCAGCGTCACGCCGACAGGCTTGTCGCCGAACCGGTCGGCGACCGACGTCCCGAGGTGCAGTGCCAGGTAGTACCAGCCGGCGAACCGCATCCCGCCCACCTCGTCGTCGGGTGAGAAACGGTTCTCGTACGCGACGGGCGGGAGCGGGTCCAGGGAGACCGAACGTTGGTCGCCCCTGTAGTTGGCCGTCTTGTCGTCCACCCGGCCGCGTACGGGGTTGTAGAGCGACATGACGAACGCGTGCCCGACGTAGCCGTCGCCCTCGGCCGTGCTGCCCAGTTCGGCGGTGGCCTGGAGCTGCTGCCCCCAGCCGACGGGCACCTTGTAGAACAAGGTCTCCCCGGCTCTGATGCCGACCTCGTCCTGCCAGACGCCCTGTGCCACGGGGCTCGCCACGGCGAAGCCGCTCCCTCCGCGGCGGGGCTCGGGGTCACCGGAGACAGCGTCGGGGGAGGCGGAGTTCCAGCTCTGGGGAGCGCTCGTCGAACCGCCCTTCGTCACGGCGGGCTCCGAAACGAAGCCGAGTTCCAGCCCCCACTCCTCCGACGCCCCCTCCGAGGGGGAGCCGGTCACGGAACCGGAAGCCCAACCGGAAGCCGAGCCGGTCGCCGAGCCGGAGGCGGAGCCCGCACTCGCCCCCGAACCGGCTCCGGCAGCCGAGCCGACACGTTCGACGACGACGTAGTACACCCCGGCCCCCTGGCACATGTACTCGTCGGTGCCGACCTCCCGCGAGGCCCAGGCGGTGACGGGGTGCGCGCTGCGGGTCGGTCCGAAGCGGGCGGTCTCGTAGGAGCAGCGATGTGCGTCGGCGTCCTGCACGGACACCCTCACCCCGTCCGCCGAGCCGACCGCCGAACCCGCCTCGGGTACAGCCGTGGCCGAGACGTACGCGTTGGTGGCGGCGCCGAGATCGAGGCGGTAGTACAGCTTGCCGCCCGGCCCGATGGAGCTCCTGTAGGTCTTTCCGGCCGCCAGCTGCACGGCTCCCGTGCTGCTCGTGGCGCCCTCGACCACCCTCGCGCCTTCGGCGTAGGAGTACGGGGCGGGCCCGTCGGCCGCCACGGCGGGGCCGGGCTGTGCCGTCGTCACGCACAGGGCCGCCCCCACAGCCGCCCCGGTTCGCCACCAGACCGTGCGCCGCCGCCCCATCAAGCGCCACCCCTCGTCGTAGACCGTGATGCGAGGCCCCAGCGCTGTGGTCGCGGCCCCGAACTCGCTCATCCTGCCCGGCCCTGCGTGCCGACGCCGGTGTTCCTGGGGACAAGCGGCTGAAAACGGCCTCTACCCGGACCCACTCCTTGCCATTGCAATCATATTGTTCGCTAGTGCGAATCCAAGTCGGTGGAATTTCCGCAAACCCCCCAGAAGCCGGGAGGGGTGCCGCCGAGCAACACAAAACCCCGGCCGCCTAGGCGGCCGGGGTCTGCTCTGAGACTGATGTCGACGTCACGAACCCGTGGGCACGGAGTCAGTCGCCTCCGTCCACAGATCCTGCTCGGCGCGATCCGCCTGGATCTGGCGGTACACGAGGAGCCCGCCGATGGCGGCCAGTGCGACCAGGAGAAGCTTCTTCACCGCGCGACCTCGTCTTTCCTTGACGTAGGGGACCTCTGGCGCCCGACTATACACACCGACCGATACCGATCGGTGACCTGCGTCGGCCCCCTCAACTCCCGCAGGGAAGACCGCAGTAGAACCGGACGCCACTGTTCCGATCGCAGGCTCATCACACAGGTCCATCACATCTCGCACACCTCGGCGGATCCGTGGACCTCGACTTCCTGCAACTTTTCAGACCCGCCTGCAACTCCTCGGACCTCTGGCCCATCCGAGTGGTGTTCATCCGAAGATCGACGCGCCATGAACGTCGGTCCGTGATTTCGAAGCCCACATACACATCATGAGGAAAGTACGCAAATCGCCCAACCCGAAAGTGAGGGGCCATGGCCCAGAAGAAGGTCATGAAGCTGTGGACCGCCATCGTCACCGCCTTCCTCGCGCTGTGCACGGCGCTCGGACTCGTCACGACCACCGCCTCGGCCGCGGTACAGCAGACCGAGACCACCCGCAACTGCGCGGCCCCCGCGACGGCCCCGGCGATGTCCCTCCCGGCCCGGCCCCACGACCGCGCCCTGCCCCCCACGATGAAACAGCGCATCCGCGCCGAGGCCCACGGCTCCTCCCCCTCCTGCCGCCGCCGCACGGCCCTGCACACGGTCACGGACACCGCCACGAACGTCACAGGCCAGGCTGCGGTCCCGGAGGCACCTGTGCCACAGCCCGAGCATCCAGCCGCACCTCTCCAGCGCTGATCTCCAGCAGGCCAGGAAAGACCCAGCGGCGATCTTGCGTACAACGCCCGCTGCAAGACCATGAACGACGAAGACCCTCAGCCGGACTCGGCTGAGGGTCTTTTCGTGGCCAGCGCGTTCGGGCGCAGCACACGGGACTCCGGGGCGGCCGGTGGAGGTGGCGAGAGAGAGCGAGTTTTGGAGCGAGTCGTCCGCTCCGACTCTTCGTCGGGGGATCAGGAGAGGAGGGGGCGAGGATGAAAGCCGTCCTGCCGCCCATCGTCGAGGTCCGCAGCACACCACGTGTCCCCACCAACAGCAAAGACCCCCAACCGCAACCGGTTGGGGGTCTTCCGTCTGGTGGGGCTAACAGGATTTGAACCTGTGGCCTCATCCTTATCAGGGATGCGCTCTAACCAACTGAGCTATAGCCCCGCCGCGCTCTGCGGTGTGTCCCGCGCGCTGACTCCTGAAGATTAGCGCACGACGTGGGCAGTCCCAAAATCGATACCCGCAGGGCGACCGCGACGCGCTGAGCCGGGCCTACTCGTCCTCGGCGAGCGTCAGCTCGACGCCGCCCACGAAGCCCGCGGAGAGGTTGTAGATGAAGGCTCCGAGGGTGGCCAGAGCGGTGGCGAGCACGACGTCGATGACCGCGATGATCGTGGTGAAGATCAGCACGTTGGGCAGCGACAGGAACGCCTGCAGGTCGAATCCGTTGGACTCGTTCGAGCCGGTCGCCTCCGAGATGGTGGCGCCGACCGTCGAGAACACGCCCATCGCGTTCATGACCATCCACAGCACCGCCGCCGCGACGACCGTGCAGATACCGAGGGCGATGGAGAGCAGGAAACTGACCTTCATCACGGACCACGGGTCGGCCTTGGACACCCGCAGCCGCGCCTTGCGCGTACGCGGCGTCGTGCGCGCCCCCGTACGAGGCTTGCGGGAGGACTCATCCGGAGCCGGCGCATAGGCCTGCGGCGGGTGGTACGGGCCCGCCTGCTGCTGCGACTGCCGCTCACCCGGCAACGCGGAGCCGGCGGCCCGCGCCTGCGGCTGTGCCGCGGCGGCCGACGGACCGCCCTGACGGCCCGGCCCGGCCTGAGCCGCGGCCGGACTTCCGGCCGCGGGCTTCTGGGCCTGCGGACCACGCGTGTCCGTCGCGGTCGCCCCCTGCGATCCCGGCTTCTCCGGCGCGGGCGCCGCCGCGTCGGTCGCGTCCGGCTTGATGGCCTTCAGCTGGGTCGTGTGCGTGTCCATCGCACGCGCGGCGGAGCCACGGCCGCCGCCGTCCGCCTCCGACCCGGTCGAAGTGCCGGCCGAAGTACCGGACGATCCGGCGCCCGTGGCTCCGCTCACGCTGACTCACTCCTCGTGCTACTCGGACGAGGGCGCCTCACCCTCGTCCGTACCGGTCGATGGGGCAGCCTCGGCGGTCTCGTCGACGGCATCCTCGCCGTCGACCTCCTCCGCCTCCCGCCCCGCCTCGGCGTTGCGAGCGATGCCGACCACGGCATCGCGCTTGCCCAGGTTGATCAGTTGGACGCCCATGGTGTCACGGCCGGTTTCCCTGATCTCGTTGACTCGCGTACGAATCACACCGCCCGACAGCGTGATGGCGAGGATCTCGTCGGTCTCCTCGACCACCAGCGCGCCGACGAGCGAACCGCGGTCCTCGACGATCTTGGCGGCCTTGATGCCGAGGCCGCCGCGACCCTGGACGCGGTACTCGTCGACGGCGGTCCGCTTCGCGTACCCGCCGTCTGTGGCAGTGAACACGAACGTACCGGGTCGAACAACATTCATCGAGAGCAGCTCGTCTCCCTCACGGAAACTCATGCCCTTGACACCCGAGGTCGCACGGCCCATGGGCCGCAGCGCGTCGTCGGTCGCCGTGAAGCGGATCGACTGTGCCTTCTTGCTGATCAGAAGGATGTCATCCTCTGCCGATACGAGTTCGGCTCCGATCAGTTCGTCGTCGGAACCGTCCTCCTTCTCACGGAGGTTGATCGCGATGACACCGCCGGAACGGGGCGAATCGTAATCCTTCAGAGGCGTCTTCTTCACAAGACCGCCCTTGGTGGCGAGCACCAGGTAGGGCGCGGCCTCGTAGTCGCGGATCGCGAGGATCTCGGCGATCGCCTCGTCCGGCTGGAAGGCCAGCAGGTTGGCGACGTGCTGTCCACGCGCGTCACGCCCGGCGTCGGGGAGCTCGTACGCCTTGGCCCGGTAGACACGGCCCTTGTTGGTGAAGAACAGCAGCCAGTGGTGGGTCGTGGACACGAAGAAGTGGTCGACGATGTCGTCTTCCTTGAGCTTCGTGCCGCGTACGCCCTTGCCGCCGCGCTTCTGTGCCCGGTAGTCGACCGTCTTGGTGCGCTTGACGTAGCCGCCGCGCGAGACGGTGACGACGATGTCCTCCTCGGCGATGAGGTCCTCGATGGACATGTCGCCGTCGTAGGGGACCAGCATCGTCTTGCGGTCGTCGCCGTACTTCTCGACGATCGCGGCGAGTTCCGCGCTGACGATCCCGCGCTGGCGCACGGGGGAGGCGAGGATCTCGTTGTACTCGCGGATCTTGGCCTGGAGTTCGTCGTGCTCCTGGATGATCTTCTGGCGCTCCAGGGCGGCCAGGCGGCGCAGCTGCATCTCGAGGATGGCGTTGGCCTGGATCTCGTCGATCTCCAGGAGGTCCATCAGGCCCGTGCGCGCGATGTCGACGGTGTCGCTGCGCCGGATCAGCGCGATGACCTCGTCGATGGCGTCCAGGGCCTTCAGCAGGCCGCGCAGGATGTGCGCGCGCTCCTCGGCCTTGCGGAGCCGGAACTTCGTACGGCGGACGATGACCTCGATCTGGTGCGTCACCCAGTGGCGGATGAACGCGTCCAGGGAGAGGGTCCGGGGCACGCCGTCGACCAGGGCCAGCATGTTCGCGCCGAAGTTGGTCTGCAGGTCGGTGTGCTTGTACAGGTTGTTCAGCACGACCTTGGCGACCGCGTCGCGCTTCAGGACGATGACCAGGCGCTGGCCCGTACGGGACGACGTCTCGTCGCGGACGTCCGCGATGCCGCCGATCTTGCCGTCCTTCACGAGGTCGGCGATCTTCTGCGCGAGGTTGTCCGGGTTGACCTGGTACGGCAGCTCCGTGACCACCAGGCACTGGCGGTTCTGGATCTCCTCCACCTCGACGACCGCGCGCATCGTGATGGAGCCGCGGCCCGTGCGGTACGCCTCCTCGATGCCCTTGCGGCCGACCACGAGGGCGCCGGTCGGGAAGTCGGGGCCCTTGATGCGCTCGATCAGCGCGTCCAGGAGGTCCTCGTGGGAGGCATCGGGGTTCTCCAGGTACCACTGGGCGCCGGCCGCGACCTCGCGGAGGTTGTGCGGCGGGATGTTCGTCGCCATACCGACCGCGATGCCCGCCGAGCCGTTGATCAGCAGGTTGGGGAAGCGGGCCGGGAGGACGGTCGGCTCCTGGGAGCGGCCGTCGTAGTTGTCCGTGAAGTCGACGGTCTCCTCGTCGATGTCACGGACCATTTCCATCGACAGCGGCGCCATCTTGCACTCGGTGTAGCGCATGGCCGCCGCCGGGTCGTTGCCCGGCGAGCCGAAGTTGCCGTTGGAGTCCACCAGCGGCATCCGCATCGACCACGGCTGCGCGAGGCGGACCAGCGCGTCGTAGATCGAGGAGTCGCCGTGCGGGTGGTAGTTGCCCATGACGTCGCCGACGACGCGGGCGCACTTGTAGAAGCCCTTCTCGGGCCGGTAGCCGCCGTCGTACATGGCGTACAGGACACGGCGGTGGACGGGCTTGAGGCCGTCGCGTACGTCGGGCAGCGCGCGGGACACGATGACGGACATCGCGTAGTCCAGGTACGAGCGCTGCATCTCCGTCTCGAGCCCGACGGGCTCGATGCGCACGGTCGTCTCGCCGGCGTCGTCAGGCATGACGGTGGGGTTCTCGTCGGCCATTGCTGGTGGGGATCCTTCCTGGTGCGGTCAGCTGAGACCGACTCAGATGTCGAGGAAGCGGACGTCCTTGGCGTTGCGCTGGATGAACTGGCGCCGGGCCTCGACGTCCTCGCCCATGAGGACCGAGAACAGCTCGTCGGCCTGAGCGGCGTCGTCCAGCGTGACCTGGCCGAGGACCCGGTGGTCGACGTCCATGGTCGTGATGCGCAGTTCCTCGGCGTTCATCTCGCCGAGACCCTTGAAGCGCTGGATCGAGTCCTCCCTGACGCGCTTGCCGTTCTGCCTGCCGAGTTCGATCAGGGCGTCGCGCTCACGGTCCGAGTACGCGTACTCGAAGTCGTCCCGGCCCCACTTGATCTTGTAGAGCGGGGGACGCGACAGGAACACGTGCCCGGCCTCGACCAGCGGCCGCATGAAGCGGAACAGGAAGGTCAGCAGCAGGGTGTTGATGTGCTGGCCGTCGACATCGGCGTCCGCCATCAGGATGATCTTGTGATAGCGGAGCTTCGAGATGTCGAAGTCCTCGTGCACACCCGTGCCGAAGGCGGAGATCAGCGCCTGGATCTCCTGGTTCTGCAGGATCTTGTCGATCCGCGCCTTCTCGACGTTGAGGATCTTGCCGCGGATCGGGAGGATCGCCTGGTACTGCGGGTTGCGGCCGGACTTGGCCGAGCCACCGGCGGAGTCACCCTCGACGATGAAGATCTCGCACTTGGTGGGGTCGTTCGACTGGCAGTCGCTCAGCTTGCCCGGCAGCGACGCCGTCTCCAGGAGGCCCTTGCGGCGGGTCAGGTCACGCGCCTTGCGGGCCGCCACGCGCGCGGTGGCCGCCTGGATGGACTTGCGGATGATGTCCGCGGCCTCGACCGGGTTGCGGTCCAGCCAGTCCGTCAGGTGCTCGTGGACGACCTTCTGCACGAAGGTCTTGGCCTCCGTGTTGCCCAGCTTGGTCTTGGTCTGGCCCTCGAACTGCGGCTCGCTCAGCTTGATCGAGATGATCGCGGTGAGACCCTCGCGGATGTCGTCACCCGTGAGGTTGTCGTCCTTCTCGCGGAGCAGCTTCTTGTCACGCGCGTAGCGGTTGATCAGACCGGTCATCGCGGCGCGGAAGCCCTCTTCGTGCGTACCGCCCTCGTGCGTGTGGATGATGTTGGCGAAGGAGTACACGCCCTCGCTGTAACCGCTGTTCCACTGCATCGCGACCTCGACGGACAGGGCCTTGTCCTTGTCCTCGGCCTCGAAGTCGATCACGGAGGGGTGCACCACGTCGCCCTTGCGGGAGTTGAGGTGCTTCACGAAGTCGACGATGCCGCCCTCGTAGTGGTACGAGACGGCCTTGACCTCGTGCTTCTCGTCCTCACCGGCCTCGTCCGCCCCGGCGGTGGCCTTCGCCGACTCGCGCTCGTCGGTGAGGTTGATCCTCAGCCCCTTGTTGAGGAACGCCATCTCCTGGAAGCGCCGCGAGAGCGTCTCGAAGGAGTAGTGGGTCGTCTCGAAGATGTCCGGGTCGGCCCAGAAGGTGACCGAGGTGCCGTGCTCCTCCGTGGCCTCGTGCTGGGCGAGCGGAGCGGTCGGGACGCCGAGCTTGTAGTCCTGCGTCCAGCGGTAGCCGTCCGTCTTGACCTCGACGGCGACCTTGGTCGACAGGGCGTTCACGACGGAGACACCCACGCCGTGCAGACCGCCGGAGACCGCGTAGCCGCCGCCGCCGAACTTGCCGCCCGCGTGCAGGACGGTCAGCACGACCTCGACGGCCGGCTTGCCCTCGGACGGCACGATGCCGACGGGGATACCGCGGCCGTTGTCGACGACCCGGACACCACCGTCGGGAAGGATCGTCACGTCGATGGTGTCCGCGTGGCCTGCCAGGGCCTCGTCGACGGAGTTGTCCACGACCTCCTGCACGAGGTGGTGCAGGCCGCGCTCACCGGTCGAGCCGATGTACATGCCGGGCCGCTTGCGGACCGCGTCCAGCCCTTCGAGGACGGTGATGGCACTGGCGTCGTACGCCGAGGGAGAGGCCTCGGCCGTTCCGGCCAGGGCCTCGGTGGACGGGATGTTCTCGTTGGGGTTGCCGGAATCGGCCACGAAGCGCCCTTTCTGGCACAGCACAAGCCAGGCTCTTGGCAGGTTTGCCGGAGCGGCTGCGGCATGTTGCGGTGGAAGCCTTTGTCAGCGTTGCACAGTGTTTCCGAAGCGGTCCCCACGAATGGGGCGGGATTAGCTTCCAGTCTACCGGTAGCGCCGACAGTGATGGGGGTTTGCCGGTACCTGAGTCCGCATGTGCCGCCCTGAACCGGTCTCTCCCGACTCCCCATATGCGGAGCGGGGCTCCAAGAGGCTCACAGCGGCACTCAGCGCTTCCGGGTGTCAACCCTTTGCTACTCCCGGGTCAGGTCGACGTTCGCATCCGCGTGCGAACGTCGGCGCCGAAGCGCACGGGCGCCCGCCGCCGCTGGGAGGACCGCCGGTCATGGGGGCGGAAGCACCTGGAAATGTGACTACGGTCACCCGTAGGTATCGCCGGGACCCGTGCTTCCCGGGGCCCGCAGGGGCCCGTAGCTACGGGCCGAGCCGGCGGGGCCGTGGACCTTGAGGAGCCGCACGGTGCCGTGGCCGAGGTCCTCGTTGAGCCGGGCGACCAGCTGCGGCGCGAGCAGCCGCACGTTCGTGGCCCAGGCGGTGGAGTCGCACCGCACATGCAGGACCCGCTCGTCCTCGTCGTAGCGCTCCGGCACGCACCGTCTGGCCAGGTCGTCGCCGACGATCTGGGGCCAGCGCCCCATGACGCCGCCGACGGCGGCCGGCGTCTCCCAGCCCCGCTCGGTGATCAGCCTGTTGATGGCGGGGCCGAGCGGCATCGGGTCCCGGCCGTCGGCACGCGCGCCCGAACGCAGCCCGGGGCCCCGTCGTGCCTGCTTCTGCTGCTGGGTGGCCTCGCCACGCGCGCGTGCGGCCTCCTTCGCGGCGCGCAGCGCCACACGCGCGAGGTCCACGCCGGAGGGCTCGGGCGGTTTGGGGGTGGCGTCGGATCCGCTCATACGCGGTTCACCGTCCCGTCGGACACGGCGTAGCGCGTCCCCGTCAGTACGTCCGGTACGTCGTCGTCGACCGCCGCGGTCACCAGCACCTGCTCGCCCGGCGCGACCAGCTCCGCCAGCCGCTCCCGCCGACGGGTGTCCAGTTCGGCGAAGACGTCGTCGAGGATCAGCACCGGCTCGTTGCCCTCGGCGCGCAGCAGGTCGTAGGAGGCGAGCCGCAGTGCCAGGGCGTACGACCAGGACTCGCCGTGGGAGGCGTATCCCTTGGCCGGCAGCTGACCGAGCTTGAGGATCACGTCGTCGCGATGGGGTCCCACGAGTGTGACGCCCCGCTCGATCTCCTGCTTGCGGCTCTCGGTGAGGGCCGCCGTCAGCTGCTCGTACAGCTCCTCGCGCGCGTGCCCGACGAGGCCGGGCGAGGAGGGCTTGTACTCCAGACCGACCGGGCCGCCACCGGGTGCCAGCTGCTCGTACGCCTTGTCGGCGAGCGGCTGGATCGCGGCGACCAGATCGAGACGCTGGGCGAGCAGTTCCGCGCCTACGCGCGCGAGGTGCTGGTCCCACACGTCGAGGGTGGACAGGTCCATGGAGCGGCCGCCGTGCCGACGGGCCAACGCGGCCGTCTTGAGCAGGGTGTTGCGCTGCTTGAGGACCCGCTCGTAGTCGGAGCGCACCCCCGCCATGCGCGGGGCCCGGGCGGTGATCAGTTCGTCGAGGAAGCGCCGCCGCTCACCGGGGTCGCCCTTGACCAGCGCGAGGTCCTCCGGCGCGAAGAGCACCGTCCGTACGATGCCGAGGACGTCGCGAGGTCTGACCTGCGAGGACCTGTTGACGCGGGCCCGGTTGGCCTTGCCGGGGTTCAGCTCCAGCTCGACCAGCTGCTGCCGTTCGCCCTGCCGCACCTGTGCCCGGATCACCGCGCGGTCGGCGCCCATGCGGACCAGGGGCGCGTCCGACGAGACCCGGTGGCTGCCCAGGGTCGCGAGATAGCCGACCGCCTCGACCAGGTTGGTCTTCCCCTGCCCGTTGGGGCCGACGAACGCGGTGACGCCCGGGTCGAGCGGGACCTCGACCCGGGCGTACGAGCGGAAGTCGGCCAGTGACAGGTGCGTGACGTGCATGGTCGGGTGCCGACCTCCCCCAGGGTTGTGGACCACCGTGGCGGTCCTGTGGACGACTTCTCGTCGACCGTTGTGTGGTCGTCGCTGTCTGCTCTGCCGTGCGTCGCTTCTCGCCGTGGGCTACTTCTTCTCGACCGCGTGGCCGCCGAACTGGTTCCGCAGCGCCGCGATCATCTTCATCTGCGGTGAGTCCTCCTGGCGCGACGCGAACCGCGCGAAGAGGGAGGCCGTGATCGCGGGCAGCGGCACGGCGTGGTCGATGGCGGCCTCCACGGTCCACCGGCCCTCGCCGGAGTCCTGCGCGAAGCCCTTCAGGCCGTCCAGGTGTTCATCCTCGTCGAGGGCGTTCACCGCCAGGTCGAGGAGCCAGGAACGGATGACCGTGCCCTCCTGCCAGGAACGGAAGACTTCGCGGACGTCCGTCACCGAGTCGACCTTCTCCAGGAGCTCCCAGCCCTCGGCATAGGCCTGCATCATCGCGTACTCGATGCCGTTGTGGACCATCTTCGCGAAGTGCCCGGCGCCGACCTTGCCGGCGTGCACCGCGCCGAGGTCGCCCTCGGGCTTCAGCGCGTCGAAGACCGGTCGTACCTTGGCGACGTTCTCCGCGTCGCCGCCGTACATCAGCGCATAGCCGTTCTCCAGGCCCCAGACGCCGCCGGAGACACCGCAGTCGACGAAGCCGATGCCCTTGGCCGCCAGCTCCTCTGCGTGCTTCTCGTCGTCGGTCCAGCGGGAGTTTCCACCGTCCACGACGACGTCACCGGGCTCCAGCAGCTCGGCCAGCTCGTCGACGGTCGACTGGGTGGCGGCACCGGCCGGGACCATCACCCACACGACCCGCGGGCCCTTGAGCTTGCCCACAAGCTCTTCGAGGCTGTGGACATCGGCGAGATCCGGGTTCCGGTCGTATCCGATGACGGTGTGGCCCGCGCGGCGTATCCGCTCGCGCATGTTGCCGCCCATCTTGCCGAGGCCGACGAGACCGAGCTCCATCAGTTGTTCCTTAGGTTGCGACGTGGCAGGAGGGCACCTGAACTGCGTACCCACGCACGAGCCTAAACCCGGACGCTCACGCACACCTGTGGGCATACCCGCTCATAAGTACACCCCCACCTGCGGCTTCGCGCCGAGGGCCCGGTGATCCACCGGGCCCCACAGCGCTGTGGACGACCTCCCACGGCTCGGCCGCGGTGGCGTCCGCCCGGTCAGCCGCTGAGCCGCACCGGCATGATCAGGTACTTGTAGGCCTCGTCCGCCTCCGCGTCCACGGCCGGCTTGCCGCTGAGCAGCGCGGGCTTGGTGGACGTCGTGAACGACAGCTGGGCCACCGGGGAGTCGATGGCGCTGAGGCCGTCCAGCAGGAACGTCGGGTTGAAGGCGATCGAGATGTCGTCGCCCTCCAGCTGGGCGTCGACCCTTTCCACAGCCTGTGCGTCATCGCTGGAGCCGGCCTCCAGGATCAGCACGCCCTGCTCGAAGCTCAGCCGCACCGGGGTGTTCCGCTCGGCGACCAGGGCGACGCGCTTGACGGCCTCCACGAACGGCGCGGTCTCGATGACGGCCACGCTGTTGAACTCCGTCGGGAAGAGCGTGCGGTATTTCGGGAGGTCGCCCTCCAGCAGCCGCGTGGTCGTACGACGGCCCGCGCCCTCGAAACCGATCAGGCCTTCTCCGGAGCCCGAGCCGGAGAGCGCGAGGATGACGCTGTCGCCGCTCGTGAGGGCCTTGGCGGTGTCCAGGAGCGTCTTGGCGGGCACCAGGGCGACCGCGGACGCCTCGGGGTTCTCCGGCTTCCACAGGAACTCGCGGACCGCGAAGCGGTAGCGGTCGGTGGAGGCCAGCGTGACCGTGTCGCCCTCGATCTCGATGCGCACACCGGTGAGGACGGGCAGCGTGTCGTCACGGCCGGCGGCGATGGCCACCTGGGCGGCGGCGGAGGCGAAGACCTCGCCGGGGACGGTGCCCGTGGCGTTCGGCATCTGCGGCAGCGCCGGGTACTCCTCCACAGGCAGTGTGTGGAGGGTGAACCGCGAGGAGCCGCAGACCACCGTCGCCCGTACACCGTCTGTGGAGATCTCCACCGGGCGGTTGGGGAGGGCGCGGCAGATGTCGGCGAGCAGGCGACCGGAGACGAGCACCGTGCCCTCCTCGTCGACCTCGGCCTCCACGGACACCCGTGCGGAGACCTCGTAGTCGAAGCTGGAGAGGCTCAGCTGGCCTTCCTCGGCCTTCAGAAGGAGGCCGGCGAGGACAGGCGCCGGCGGACGGGCCGGGAGGCTGCGCGCCGCCCAGGCAACTGCCTCCGCGAGTACGTCGCGTTCCACCCGGATCTTCACTGTTGCCGCCTCCTGCTGTTGCCGGCGCTTCTCGCCCTGCCTGGCTTCGTCGTCTGTCTCGGTGTCGCTGGCTCCTGTGACGGGAAGGACACCGGGGAACAGTCTGACGCACACCGCTGACACTCGGAGCCTCTCGGGGTCAAGTCGTGACGAGGCGCGGTCAGGCAGCCGAGAGCGAGTTGTGCACAGGACCCTCTTCGAAACGGATTCCCAGCTCTCTCTAGTTGGGAGTAGTAGTAGGGCCTGTGGAAACCGTGGATAACCCCGTTTTCGCAGCTCAAGCCGCAAATTTTGTCCACCGTGCCTGTGGGCGGAGGCGGTGGACAACTCGGGGTCTCTGTGGAGAACGGAAAGTTCTGCACACACCGTGCACAGCCCCGGGGCACTTCTCCCCAACGGCGTCCCCAGGTTTACCCGTCTTTCCCACAGCCCAACCAGGCAAGTTCGTGTGACGCCTTTCACTCGACACGGTGAGGAGGCGCGTGGGCTTGCCGAACAGTGGACAGGCATGTGGAGAAGCCGACGGTCACTGGGGACAACCGGCCACAGCCTGTGGGTCGTCGGTGGACAACTCCGTCCACAGTCTGTGGATCACGGCTTCGTCCACAGACTGTGGAGATCTTTCGTCCACGGATCCACAGGAGGATGACCTGGCCTGATGATCTCTCGACAGCCAGCCCTGTGGACACGATCTGTATAACTTCCCGGTCCCCAGGGTGTGGACGGCAGAAAGTCCCCGAATCTGTGGAGGAAGGCCGTGACGTCGCAGGTAATCGAACACCTGATGACGGGACGGCGACGGCCGTGGCCGTCCCGGAGCCAGCCGCATCCGTCGACGAGACGGGTCGAAGCCGCCGAGAAAGGCCGAGGGCGCCCTCGGGAACTCGTCCCGGGGCGCCCTCGGCGACTCACGACGGCGTTCTGACCGGCGTCCGGCAGCCGTGTCGTCGTCGGCTGTGTCGGCGGGGTCGGCCGTGTCAGTGGTCGGCTGTCCCGTCGGCTCTGTCGTCAGCCGTTCTTGATGCGGTTCGTCAGCTCCGTCACCTGGTTGTAGATGGACCGGCGCTCGGCCATGAGCGCGCGGATCTTGCGATCGGCGTGCATGACGGTGGTGTGGTCCCGGTTGCCGAACTGCGCGCCGATCTTGGGCAACGACAGATCGGTCAGCTCACGGCACAGATACATCGCGATCTGGCGGGCCGTGACGAGGGCGCGGCCGCGCGAGGTGCCGCACAGGTCCTCCACCGTGAGCCCGAAGTAGTCGGCCGTGGCGCCCATGATCGCGGTGGCGGTGATCTCCGGGGACGCGTTCTCGCCGCCCGGGATCAGGTCCTTGAGGACGATCTCGGTCAGACCGAGATCGACCGGCTGCCGGTTGAGCGACGCGAACGCCGTCACCCGGATCAGCGCGCCCTCCAGCTCGCGGATGTTGCGCGAGATGCGGGACGCGATGAACTCCAGTACCTCCGGCGGGGCGTTGAGCTGTTCCTGCACCGCCTTCTTGCGGAGGATCGCGATCCGCGTCTCCAGCTCGGGCGGCTGGACGTCGGTGATCAGACCCCACTCGAAACGGTTCCGCAGCCGGTCCTCCAGGGTCACCAGCTGCTTCGGCGGCCGGTCGCTGGAGAGCACGATCTGCTTGTTGGCGTTGTGGAGCGTGTTGAAGGTGTGGAAGAACTCCTCCTGCGTCGACTCCTTGTCCGCCAGGAACTGGATGTCGTCCACGAGCAGGATGTCCATCTCGCGGTACCGCTTGCGGAAGCTGTCGCCCTTCCCGTCGCGGATGGAGTTGATGAACTCGTTGGTGAACTCCTCCGAGCTCACGTACCGCACGCGCGTGCCCGGGTAGAGGCTGCGCGCGTAGTGCCCGATCGCGTGCAGCAGGTGCGTCTTGCCGAGGCCCGACTCCCCATAGATGAAAAGGGGGTTGTACGCCTTGGCCGGCGCCTCGGCCACGGCCACCGCGGCCGCGTGCGCGAAGCGGTTCGAGGCGCCGATGACGAAGGTGTCGAAGAGGTACTTCGGGTTCAGGCGTGCCGTCGGCTCACCCGGCCCGGGGGCCGGTGCGGGCTGCGCAGCCAGCGGCCCGGGCGCACTGCTGGCCGGACCGCCCCGATGCACGTGTCCCGAACCCGGCGGCGGGTCGGGGAGCTCGCGGCGGTCCGGTCGCGGGTAGTCGGAGTCGGCGCCGGGTCGGTCGTAGTCGCCACGGGGCTGGTCGTAGTCGGGACGTCCGGAGTCGTACTCGGATCGCTGGTCGTACGGTGACCTGTCCATCGACTGCGAGCGGTAGTCCGACGACGGCGAAGCGTAGGGGTCGCGCTCGGGGAAGCCGAGCCGCTGCTGCTGCCAGCCGTAGTCGTCCTGCGCCGGCCGCGGCCAGGCGCCCGGTTCGGGCCGCTGGTACTCGGACGGGTACGCGGGACGCGCTGTCGGCAGCTGGTCCGAGCGGCCGACGGGCTGCTGGTCCGAGCGCGGGGGCGGCAGCAGGTCGCCGGGGCCGCCGCCCGGCTGGTCGCCGCGTCCCGGCCCACGGTCGGCGGCCCGGTGGCGGCCGTACCCCTCGTAAGGATCGCGTCCCTGGCCGTCGTACCCGCTCGGATTCTCGTAGGTGTTCTGCGTCTCGTACCCGCCGCGCGTCTCGCGCCCTTGGCTGTCGTACGGGTCCCTGCTGTCGTAGGACTCGCGGTTCTGGGCCGGAACGGAGGGGCGTTCGGGTTCCTCGAAGCGGTGCTGGGCCGGCGGGAGCGGCTGCTCGCCGACGGAGCTGTCGACGGTGATCGCGATCCGGATCGGGCGGCCGCACTCCCGGCTCAGCGTCTCGCTGACGATCGGAGCGAGACGGCCCTCGAGTACGCCCTTCGCGAACTCGTTGGGTACGGCGAGGAGTGCCGTGTCCGCGACCAGGGCGAGCGGCTGGCAGCGCTTGATCCAGCGCTCGTCCTTCACCTCGACGCCCTGGCCCTGGCCCTCACCCAGCAGCTTTTCCAGTACGCGTGGCCACACTGCGGCAAGATCGGCAGGTACGTCAGCCACAGGGCACGCTCTCTCACAGGTCCCACGAACGTGTGGTTCTGGGACAGGTCGGTTTGGAACTCGGGTGGGGCACTCGGAACGAGGTGCTGGTGGGCGGGTCGGGGCCCAACAGCCAAAGCAAAGGGAACGAATCGGAGTTCAGCACGGTAGTCACGGCGACCGGTACGGTTCAAGTTGTTGTCCCCAGCCTGTGGATAGTGTCTCCCCGTGGCAGCTGGTTTGACCGGATGGCGTAGCCGCGCGTACCGTAACCAGGTCGAGTTGTCGATGGCTGCTGCCGCCTGCCTCCGATGGGCACAGGTCACGTCAGGTGATCGGACAGCGGTGCACTCGGGCGTTGATACGAGCTACTCGTGGGCGCACGGTGACAGCCAGGACGGCACCCGCAAACACCGATTTCTTTCTGGAGCCCCCGAGTGAGCAAGCGCACCTTCCAGCCGAACAACCGTCGTCGCGCGAAGACCCACGGCTTCCGCCTGCGGATGCGGACCCGTGCGGGCCGCGCGATTCTCGCGAACCGCCGCAGCAAGGGTCGCGCCAGCCTGTCCGCCTGATCCCGATCAGGTCATGACGTCGTGCTGCCTACCGAGCATCGGCTGAGGCGGCGCGAGGACTTCGCGACCGCGGTACGACGAGGACGCCGGGCCGGACGCCCTCTCCTCGTCGTTCACCTACGTAGCGGTGCCACGGACCCGCACGCGCCTGGGGAGAGCGCTCCCCCGACGCGTGCGGGTTTCGTCGTGAGCAAGGCCGTCGGTGGTTCGGTTGTGCGCAACAAGGTGAAGCGAAGGCTTCGCCATCTGATGCGCGATCGAGTCGCCCTGTTTCCCCCCGGTAGCCTGGTAGTCGTACGAGCGCTGCCCGGAGCGGGTGACGCCGACCACGTACAACTGGCCCAAGACCTGGATGCCGCCATAGGGCGGTTGCTGGGAGGGGGCGCACGATGAAGTACCCGCTGCTGGCGCTGATCAAGCTGTACCAGTGGACAATCAGTCCACTGCTCGGGCCGGTGTGCAAGTACTACCCGTCGTGCTCCCACTACGGCTATACGGCCATCGACCGGCACGGTGCGATCAAGGGAACGGCACTCACCGCCTGGCGCATCCTGCGGTGCAATCCGTGGTCGCTCGGCGGTGTGGACCACGTCCCGCCGCGCAAGCGGCCACGGTGGCACGAGATGTTGCGTGGCGCCTGGCGTGCACGCAAGGGCGGGACCTCCGCCGCCGAACCGGCCACCGAGGGGAATGTCTCCTCGGGCCCGGCCGCAGAGACCCCGTCCCATGCCCAAGGAGCATGATTAGTGGACACGATTGCCAGCCTCTTCAGCTTCATCACGACACCTGTCTCCTGGGTCATCGTCCAGTTCCACACGGTGTACGGCGCTCTGTTCGGCGCTGACACCGGGTGGGCCTGGGGCCTGTCCATCGTGTCCTTGGTGATCCTGATCCGTATCTGCCTGATCCCGCTCTTCGTGAAGCAGATCAAGGCGACCCGGGCGATGCAGACGCTGCAGCCCGAGATGAAGAAGATCCAGGAGCGCTACAAGAACGACAAACAGCGTCAGTCCGAAGAGATGATGAAGCTGTACAAGGAGACGGGCACCAACCCGCTCTCCTCGTGCCTTCCCATCCTGGCGCAGTCACCGTTCTTCTTCGCCCTGTACCACGTGCTCAACAGCATCGCGAACAACGACACCATCGGTGTCATCAACGAGAGTCTGCTGCAGAGCGCGCAGAAGGCGCACATCTTCGGTGCCCCGCTGGCCGCGACCTTCACGGACTCCGCCGCCGAGGCCCAGGCGCTCGACGCGTCGATCACCACGGTCCGGATCGTCACGGCCATCATGATCGTCCTGATGTCGGCGTCGCAGTTCTACACGCAGCGCCAGCTGATGACGAAGAACGTCGACACCACGGTGAAGACGCCGTTCATGCAGCAGCAGAAGATGCTGATGTACATCTTCCCGATCATGTTCGCCGTCTTCGGCATCAACTTCCCGGTCGGTGTCCTCGTCTACTGGCTGACCACCAACGTGTGGACCATGGGCCAGCAGATGTACGTCATCCACAACAACCCGACCCCGGGTTCCAAGGCTCAGGCCGCCTACCTGGAGCGCCTCTACAAGCACGTCACGCACCACGGCAAGACCCGCGGCCGCGGTGAGCGGGCGATCGTCAAGGCGATCGTCGCCAAGGGCCGTGACCGCAACGAGTACGAGCGGAAGTTCATCACCGGCCTGAGCAAGGAGGGCCTCGCGGCGCAGGCCGACGGCACCGTGATCAAGAGCGAGGTCTCCGTGGCCACCGCCGAGGACGGTACGTCGGCGACGCCCAAGCGCCAGCAGCCGAAGCGCCAGACCAAGGCGCAGCGTCAGTCCGGTGGCGCGAAGACCGCCGACGACACCGACCCGAAGACCGAGCCCACGTCGCTGAGCAAGTCGGACGAGCCCGAGGACGCCAAGCCGGCGGCCGCTGCCAAGAAGGCCGCGCCCAAGCCCGGTGTCGGCGGCCGCAGCAAGGCTCAGTCCGGTCAGCGCAAGGGTCAGCAGCGCTCCAAGTCCCCGTCCAAGAAGTAAGAAGGAGTCCATCCCGTGACGGAAGGCACCACCTCCGCCGCCTCCGAGGGTGGCGACACCCTGACCCGCCTGGAGCAGGAGGGTGAGATCGCGGCGGACTACCTGGAAGGTCTGCTGGACATCGCCGACCTCGACGGCGACATCGACATGGACGTCGAGGCCGACCGTGCCTCTGTCTCGATCATCAGCGACTCCGGTAGCCGTGATCTGAACAAGCTCGTCGGCCGCGAGGGCGAGGTGCTGGAGGCGCTCCAGGAGCTCACGCGCCTGGCCGTGCACCGCGAGACCGGTGACCGCAGCCGTCTGATGCTGGACATCGCCGGGTACCGGGCAAAGAAGCGCGCCGAGCTCTCCGAGCTGGGTGCCAAGGCGGCGGCCGAGGCCAAAAGCACGGGCGAGCCTGTGAAGCTGCAGCCGATGACGCCCTTCGAGCGCAAGGTCGTGCACGACGCGGTCAAGTCCGCCGGTCTGCGCAGCGAGTCCGAGGGCGAGGAGCCGCAGCGCTTCGTCGTCGTCCTGCCTGCCTGATTCGGTACCAACGCTTCTCCGGCCCCGTCTGCCTGCAGGCGGGGCCGAACTTTGTCAGCCTGTAGTTCTGGTGTCAGCGCCCAGTGCGCTCTTGCGGTACGGAAGGACGGTCCCCGTGACGGAGGCAGCGGAGCTCCCCCCTGCGCCCGAGCAGGCGCGTGACGTATTCGGTGATCGCTACGCGGACGCGGTCCGATACGCCGAGCTCCTGGCTGAGGCGGGAGTGCAGCGCGGGCTCATCGGCCCGAGGGAGGTACCCCGTCTGTGGGAGAGGCACCTGCTGAACTGCGCGGTGCTCTCCGAGGTCGTGCCCGAGGGGGTGACAGTGTGCGATGTCGGCTCCGGTGCCGGGCTGCCCGGTATCCCGCTGGCCCTCGTCCGGAACGACCTGAAGATCACGCTGCTGGAACCCCTGCTGCGGCGTACCAACTTCCTGACCGAGGTGGTCGAGCTCTTGGGGCTCGACCATGTGACCGTCGTTCGTGGCCGAGCCGAGGAAGTCCTGGGGACGCTGCAGCCCGTCCACGTGGTGACAGCACGAGCCGTGGCGCCGTTGGACCGCTTGGCCGGCTGGGGTATCCCGCTGCTGCGCCCGTACGGGGAGATGCTGGCACTCAAGGGCGACACCGCGGAGGAGGAGCTGAAGAGCGCCGCCACCGCCCTGAGCAAGCTCGGCGCGGTGGAGACCTCCATCCACCATGTGGGTGAGGGTGTGGTCGATCCGCTGTCCACGGTCGTCCGGGTGGAGGTCGGGGAGAGCCCCGGAGGGGTGCGCTTCGCCGCCAAGCGAGCGAAGGCGGCCCGGTCAGGTCGAGTACGGCGTCGTCGCTAGGCACTGAACTGGACGTTCGCTGATCCGTCCTGACGACGAGTCGTACTCCACACAAGCTTCCAAACCTACGCATCTCGGAGTGTCGCGCAAGCCTTGCCTGTGCCGCTGGGCATCGTGTTTCACGTGAAACGTCGCTCACTGCTGCACGGCATCATCAGTCGTGGCCGCGCCGCGGCCGAACCGCGCGACCGGAAGCCTCTCGGGTCACTCGGAGAGGTAACGGAGTTTTCCACAGAGGTGGAATTCTCCACAGAACACCAGGCCTCACTGGTTCACGACCCCGAAGGCATGGGAGGCTCTGTTCATTGCGAGCCTGAAGTCGAGGAGAGTGAATCCTTGCGGTCCGACGCCAACATCGCGGGACCGATGACCGATCCGGTCCCCGGCCCCCGTACCGAGTCGATGGGGGAGGATGTTTCACGTGAAACACCGCCCCCGTTGGACGACACCCCCATCGGTCGTGCTGCCCAACTGGCGGTAGAGGCTCTGGGGCGGGCCGGTGAGGGATTGCCTCGGCCCGAGCAGACCCGAGTCATGGTCGTCGCCAACCAGAAGGGCGGCGTCGGAAAGACCACAACGACGGTCAACCTCGCCGCTTCGCTGGCTCTGCACGGCGCCCGTGTCCTCGTGGTCGATCTGGACCCCCAGGGCAACGCGTCCACAGCGCTGGGGATCGACCATCACGCCGAGGTGCCGTCCATCTACGACGTGCTGATCGACAGCAAGCCGCTGTCGGAGGTCGTCCAGCCCGTTCCCGATGTGGAAGGTCTCTTCTGTGCCCCCGCCACGATCGATCTCGCCGGTGCGGAGATCGAGCTGGTGTCGCTGGTGGCACGAGAGAGCCGACTGCAGCGAGCCATCCAGGCGTACGAGCAGCCCCTGGACTACATCCTCATCGACTGTCCGCCCTCGCTCGGTCTTCTGACGGTGAACGCGTTGGTGGCCGGTCAGGAAGTCCTCATCCCGATCCAGTGCGAGTACTACGCGCTCGAGGGCCTCGGTCAGCTGCTCCGCAACGTCGACCTGGTACGGGGGCACCTCAACCCCGTCCTCCACGTGTCGACCATCCTGCTCACCATGTACGACGGCCGGACCCGCCTGGCGTCCCAGGTCGCCGACGAGGTGCGCACCCACTTCGGTGAAGAGGTGCTGCGGACGAGCATTCCCCGCTCGGTCCGTATCTCCGAGGCGCCGAGCTATGGGCAGACGGTGTTGACTTACGATCCAGGATCGAGCGGTGCCCTCTCCTACCTTGAGGCGGCACGAGAAATCGCGCTGAAGGGCGTGGGCGTCGGGTACGACCCGACGCACGCCCACCTCGGTGCTCAGAACAATCCGAGTGTGGTGGAGGGGATCCAGTGAGTGATCGACGGAGGGGGTTGGGCCGTGGTCTCGCCGCACTGATCCCAGCAGCCGCGACGGGCGAGAAGGAGGCTCCAGCCGCCGCTGCACCCCCCACTACGCCACCAGCTGCATCTGTCTTCGTTCCCGAACGTGGGGTGGCAGCCTCGAAGCTGGCCACGCTCCCCTCTGTTTCACGTGAAACAGAGGAGTTGTCGCCGAGTGCTCCAGTTGAACTGCCGACGGCACCGGTCGGCGCCTACTTCGCTGAGCTTCCTCTCGACTCCATCACCCCGAACCCGCGCCAGCCCCGCGAGGTGTTCGACGAGGATCTCCTCCAGGAACTCGTGACCTCCATCAAGGAGGTCGGACTTCTCCAGCCCATCGTCGTACGGCAGGTGGGCCAGGGTCGCTACGAGCTCATCATGGGTGAGCGGCGCTGGCGTGCCTGTCATGAGGCGGAGCTCGACGCGATCCCGGCGATCGTACGGGCGACGGATGACGAGAAGCTGCTGCTGGACGCGCTTCTGGAGAACCTGCACCGTGCGCAGCTGAACCCGCTGGAAGAAGCCTTCGCGTACGACCAGCTGCTCAAGGACTTCAACTGCACGCATGACCAGTTGGCGGACCGCATCGGTCGCTCGCGCCCGCAGGTCTCCAACACCCTGCGTCTTCTGAAGCTTTCCCCGGCGGTTCAGCGCCGTGTGGCAGCCGGTGTTCTCTCGGCTGGGCACGCACGGGCGCTGCTCTCCGTCGAGGACTCGGAGGAGCAGGACAAGCTGGCTCATCGGATCGTGGCCGAGGGGCTCTCGGTGCGGGCGGTCGAAGAGATCGTCACCCTCATGGGATCGCGCCCGAAGAGCACGGTACGGTCCAAGGGCCCGCGGGCCGGCTCCGTACCGTCCCCGGCGCTGGGCGAGCTCGCGACCCGGCTGTCGGACCGCTTCGAGACGCGCGTGAAGATCGATCTGGGGCAGAAGAAGGGCAAGATCACCGTGGAGTTCGCCTCCACGGAAGACCTTGAGCGGATTCTGAGCACGCTCGCGCCGGGCGAGAAGCTCGCTCTCCAGAAGAGTCTCCTGGACGATGCCTCGGAGGAGTCAGAAGCCTGACCTCCCGATTTGCGTCACCGGCTTCGGCTCGTCGACCTCATGAGCGGGCTGTGTCCGATGTATACCGGACACAGCCCGCTCTTTGCTTTGAGGCGGTATCTAGGCAATCGCATCGTCGATACGATGCGTTCGGGTATGGCGCAATCGACCTGGCGGATCTTTGTGGAGAGGCGGGCCATGCGAACCGTGAGCCGTTCCGGACTGGTTACCGCAGGCCTGGGACTGGGTGCCGTCGGCGGATTCATCGGCAGTCTGCTCAGGGAGCGGAGCGCTCTGACAGCCGCTCGCGACGCTGCGGGCGAAGGAAGCGAGGAACAGCCTTTATGGGCCGTCGGCTCGTACCGCTCACGCTGGACAACCTCCAGGACCTCCCCAAGCGGTGTCGCTCGTGTGTCTTCTGGGAGTTGGACCCAGTCAGCGGCGAAGCCGCGGTAAAGGCGGGTACTCCCGCTCTTGAGAAGGAAGCGTGGATCTCAGCCGTCTTGCTCGATTGGGGATCCTGCGGCCGGGTCGTCTACGTGGACGAGGTACCGGTGGGCTTCGTGCTGTATGCGCCTCCGGCTTATGTCCCCCGTTCGACCGCGTTCCCGACGAGTCCGGTCTCCCCTGACGCCGTCCAGCTGATGACGGCCTTCATCATGCAGGGGTACCAGGGGCAAGGGCTGGGCCGTGTGATGGTCCAGACGGTCGCCAAGGATCTACTGAGACGAGGCTTCAAGGCGATCGAGGCCTTCGGGGATGCCCGTTGGACGGAACCGGCGTGTGTGCTTCCCGCCGACCATCTGACGGCCGTGGGCTTCAAGACGGTGCGGCCCCATCCCACTCATCCGCGGCTGAGGCTGGAGCTGCGGACGACGCTCTCCTGGAAGGAAGACGTCGAGTTGGCGCTGGACCGGCTTCTGGGAGCCGTCCAGAAGGAACCGGCGCTGCGACCGCTCTGATGAGAAAGGGCCGACCCTCCGCTTGGGTTCTGGTGGTCGTTGCAACACCCCAGCTCAGGGGATGCAATGGACTTCGAGATCCGTAGGGATCGGACGGCTCAGGGCCCTGTGAGGCTGAGGCGGGAGCGTGCGGAATACTCCCGGCTCGTGCAGCAGGGCTACAGCAACAAGGAAGCCTGCCGGCTCGTCGGGATCGACGCTCGAACCGGCAGGAAGTGGCGTAACGGCCGCAGCGCCGACCGCAGACAGAAGGCGGCACCACCGATCAATGCGGTGGTGCCGCCTTCCGGTCCGTCCCGGTATCTGCGTGAGGCCGACCGGATCCACATAGCCGACCGGCTACGGGAGAAGGCGACAGTCCGGGCGATCGCTGCCGAGCTGGGCCGCAGCCCGTCCACCGTCAGCCGGGAGATCCGCCGCAACCGGCACCCCGGCAACGGCCAGTACCGCCCGCACGCCGCCCAGGCCCGCGCCGACGCCCGCAGGCCCCGGCCCAAGCCGGGCAGGACCGGCCAGAACCCCGAGCTGCGGAACTTCATCCAGGACCACCTGGACCTACGGTGGAGTCCGGAGCAGATCTGCCAGGCTCTGCGGGCACAGTCCCCCCAGCGGCCGGAGATGCACGTGGTCCACGAGACGGTCTACCAGCCCCTCTACGTCCAAGGCCGGGGCGAACTGCGCCGCGAACTGGCCCGCGCCCTGCGGACCGGCCGCACCCGGCGCAAGCCGCGCCGCCAGGCCCAGCAGCGCCAGCCGCGGTTCTCCACCCCCATGGTCATGATCAGCGAACGGCCCGCCGAAGCGGAGGACCGGGCCGTGCCCGGCCACTGGGAGGGCGACCTCATCATCGGCAAGGACGGAAAGTCGGCCATCGGCACCCTGGTCGAGCGTGCCACCCGCTACGTCATGCTCCTGCACCTGCCCGGCGACCACAGCGCCGAGAGCGTCCGCGACGCGCTGGTCACCACGGTGCAGACCCTGCCCTCCCACCTCCGCAGGTCCCTGACCTGGGACCAGGGAAGCGAGATGGGCGCGCATGGCGGGTTCACCATCGCCACCGGCATCCCCGTCTACTTCTGCGACCCCGCCAGTCCCTGGCAGCGCGGCTCCAACGAAAACACCAACGGCCTGCTGCGGCAGTACTTCCCCAAGGGCACCGACCTCTCGCTCCACACCCCCGAGCACCTGACCGCCGTGGCCACCGAGCTCAACGGCCGCCCACGCAAAACGCTCGGCTGGGAAACCCCAGCCGAGCGCCTGCATAAGCTACTCGCGACCTGATCAAACCAACCACATGTTGCGACGATCCCTAGAAACCGCCCTGGGCGGTGGCCCTTTCGTGTTTCACGTGAAACATCACTCGGAGATGAAGTCCTCGAGGTCCCGCACGATCGCCGCCTTGGGCTTGGCACCGACGATGGTCTTGGCGACCTCGCCATGCTGGTAGACGTTCAACGTCGGGATGGACATGACGCCGTACTTGGCAGCGGTGCCAGGGTTCTCGTCGATGTTGAGCTTGACGATCTCGATCTTGTCGCCGTACTCCTGGGCGATCGCTTCGAGGGACGGCGCGATCTGGCGGCACGGACCGCACCAGGCGGCCCAGAAGTCCACCAGGACGGGCTTGTCGTTCTTGAGGACGTCCTGCTCGAAGGAGTCGTCGGTCACGTTCTTCAGAGTGCCGGCCACTGAGGGCTCCTAACTGATTGGTGCGGTGGGGCGGACGGGGGTCAGACGGTGGTCTTCTCGGGCTCGGCGGCCTGGTCGCCGTCGGCGAGGGCGGCGAGGAAGCGCTCGGCGTCGAGGGCGGCGGAGCAGCCGGTACCGGCGGCGGTGATCGCCTGACGATACGTGTGGTCGACCACGTCGCCGGCGCCGAAGACACCGGTGAGGTTCGTACGGGTCGACGGAGAAGCCACCTTCAGGTAGCCCTCGTCGTCCAGTTCGAGCTGTCCCTTGAACAGTTCCGTGCGCGGGTCGTGTCCGATGGCGATGAACAGGCCCGTCACCGGCAGCTCGGACGTCTCGCCCGTCTTGAGGTTGCGCAGCTTCAGACCGGCGAGCTTCTGGTCACCCTGGATCTCGGCGACCTCGCTGTCCCACACGAAGGAGATCTTCGGGTCGGCGAACGCACGCTCCTGCATCGCCTTGGAGGCACGCAGGGTGTCCCGGCGGTGGACGATGGTCACGGACTTGGCGAACCGCGAGAGGAAGGTGGCCTCCTCCATGGCGGTGTCACCGCCACCGATCACGGCGATGTCCTGGTCCTTGAAGAAGAACCCGTCACAGGTGGCGCACCAGGACACACCGCGACCGGAGAGCGCGTCCTCGTTGGGGAGCCCGAGCTTGCGGTGCTGGGAGCCCGTGGTGACGATGACGGCCTTGGCGCGGTGCACCGTGCCCGCGGTGTCCGTGACGGTCTTGATCTCGCCGCTCAGGTCGATGTCGACGATGTCGTCCGGGACGAGCTCGGCACCGAAGCGCTCAGCCTGGGCACGCATGTTGTCCATGAGGTCGGGGCCCATGATGCCGTCCCGGAAGCCGGGGAAGTTCTCCACCTCGGTGGTGTTCATCAGCGCGCCGCCTGCGGTGACGGCGCCCTCGAACACCAGCGGCTTCAGCGACGCGCGCGCGGTGTAGAGCGCCGCCGTGTAGCCGGCGGGCCCGGAGCCGATGATGATCACGTTACGGACGTCGCTCACGGCTTGATTCCTCGTCTCTGGAGACTGCTGCGTACTGCCGGTGGGAGCTGCTCTCGAAACTCTCACCCCACCCAACGGATCCTAAGGGGCGCGCATTCCCGGTGTGGCCGGGCACACGGCGGCGCGGCCCGGCCACGGGTTCGCCGGAGGTGGCACAGCGCGGGAGACAGTCCTCAAGGACGGGCGTAGGAACGCTTCAGGAGTACGTCGCCAGCAGGTTCCGAGGCCTTCTTCAGGCACGAGGCGTCGACGACGTAAGCGGTGACGCGCGCGTCGTCGGAGCGGTCGGGCAGCAGCACGAGGTACGCGTCAGCTCCCCGGTAGGTACCCGCCTCTGAAGCGATCGCACCTGTGGTGTCTCCGATGCCCTTCGCGATGCAGTCAGGCACATCGGTGGCGAAGAACGTCTTCTTGCCCTCGTTTGGGGACGCCGCAGTCCCGAAGGGGTCCTTCTCGGGCCGACCGCCGCTTTCCGTCTTGCTCAGGAGGTCTTCGACCCGCTTCTCCAGCTTGACGCCTGAGAACGAGGCGGGCGCTGAGCTCGGGGGATCGTCGTTCTCACCGAGCGACTGGACGAGAACACCGCCGAAGCCCAGGACCGCGATCGCTACGAGGGCACCGACGGCCGTCCTACGACGACTGCGTCGCTTCTGCCCTGCGCGGCCCGGGCCGGTGGACGCGCGTGGATGACCGGCAGGGCGAGCCACGGCAGGCGATGTTTCACGTGAAACATGCGCGCCGTCGTCGCGCGCAGCGGGACGGGAGACGTCGGCTCCCTCTTCAGGGATCTCACTCTCGGGCGCCGTGGCGTTCAGCAGAGCCTCAGCGGCCAGGGCGGCATCGATCCTTCCCACTACGTCGTCGGGCATACGCGGAGGCCCTGGCAAGGTGCCGAGCAGGCCGCGGATCTCTTCCAGCGATGCGTAGACGTCGGAGCAGAGCGGGCACTCGTCCAGGTGCTGGCGGACATCCGCAGTGCGGGAAGGGGGCAGAAGACCCTCACTGAGGTCGGAGATCTCCGCGACCTCCGGGTGCCCGGCCGTGTCGGTCGTGGATGTCACGCTCGCCCACCTCCGCCCTTCACAGCAGCTGAATCGCTTGGCCCTGCATCATGTGCTTCCGCTGCGAGTGGGACGGATGTCCCCTGCGCCCGGTTCCTTCCGCGCCCCGACTTTTTGCCGCCCTCTCCCTCACCCTCCGCTCGGAGATGGGTCAGGAGCGGCAGAAGTCTGGCTCTGCCACGGGCGCAGCGGCTCTTCACCGTGCCGGTCGGCACATCGAGGATGCGGGCGGCCTCCGCCACCGGATAGCCCTGCATGTCCACCAATACGAGCGCCGCCCGCTGATCCTTCGGGAGGGTGCCCAGAGCCTCCAGCAGTTGGCGGTGCAGATCATTGCGCTCTGCAGGAGCGGACGCCGCTTCGTGCGGCTCCAGGAGCTGCTCCAGGCGCTCGGTGTCGTCGACGGGCGACGTCTTGCGGGACGCCGCCTTGCGGGCACGATCCAGGCAGGCGTTCACCGTGATGCGATGCAGCCAGGTCGTGACGGCCGATTGGCCACGGAAGGTGTGGGCGGCCCGGTAGGCCGACACCAGGGCGTCCTGGACGGCGTCGGCGGCTTCCTCGCGGTCGCCCAGGGTCCGCAGCGCCACCGCCCAGAGGCGGTCGCGGTGCCGCCGCACGAGCTCACTGAAGGCGTCGGGGTCGCCCTCGACATGGCGGGCCAGGAGATCCTGATCGCTTACCCCGCTGTGATCGGCGCTGTGCGCCACAGGACCCCCCTCCTTCGCCGAACTCTCAGCCCATGAACTTCACGTCGGTGATCGCCTGCTTGTATCCGGCGCCACTGAACTGGTCACCGGCGCCCTTCGGCACATCGGTGAGCCAGACGAGAACGTACCGGGTCTTCACCGGCTTCTTGGTGGAGATCTTCAGGTCCGTGCCGCTCGTCCTGTTCGTAGCGATCTTCGTCATGGAGCTGAGGGGGGCGGACGACGACAGGGAATCGGTTGCGTACAGCGTGGCCGTGGTGTGGTCCCCGGAGTAGTAGAGCTCTATCGAGGCCGCCGACACGTCCTTGGCCGAGCCGAGGTCGTAGACGATGCCGACGCCCTGCTTGAAGGGAGCCAGTGTGGGGCCGTCGTTGAAGGAGTAGGTCCTCCAGTACGTCGACGAGCTGCTGTCGTACGTCAGATCCACGTCGTCCGCGTGCTGGGGCTTCCCGTCCGGGTAGTACTCCGTGGCGCCCTTGATGCTGAGCGCCGTGATGGGCTTGGCCTTGTCGGTTCCCTTGTCGTTGCCGTCGGAGGTCTGGCTCGTGTCCGGCTCGCCGGTCTGGCCTCGCTTCCCCATGAGCGCGTCGGCCAGCTGCCAGCTGCCGAGACCGAGCGCGGCGATCAGCAGGGCCGAGACGGCCCACTTGAGGGCCTTGCCGGTGCGACTCTGCAGCGGGGGCGGCGGCGTCGGCAGGGGCTGCGTGATGCCGGCGTGGGGGGACTGACGGCCGTACGTGCCCTGCTGGTACGCCGTGTGCTGGTAGTCCGGCGGTGCGGTGAACGCGGGCTCCGGCGGGCGGATGCGGGGCATCTCACCGATCGCCTTCACCAGCTCCTCCGGCGTCGTGCACGGGGACTCATGGCGGGAGGCGGTGGCACCGTCGTTGACGAGCGCCCGCATGGACAGCTCCGACAGCCCTCGGTGGACGCCCGCTCGGACCTGATCGGGCGCGATGAGACCGACGCCCTTGGGGAGCCCGGAGAGGCCGTGCGCGTCGTTCTCGTACGGCCAGCGCTGGGTGAGCGCCGCGTACAGCAGCGCGCCGATCGCCTCCGTGTCCGTGCGCTGCGGGGTGTCCGAGCCGATGCCGCGCAGCGCGGCGTTCACCGCGAGACCGCGAATGCGCCACTGGCCGGAGGCGGAACGCAGCACCGCACTCGGGTTGAGCCGCAGGTGCGAGAGGCCCTCCCGGTGCGCGGCGGCCATGGCGTGGGAGATCTGAGTGACCATCTGGTAGGCGTCATGCGGTTCCAGAGGACCCGACGCCAGCAGTGTCGTCAGCTCCGTTGCGTCGGGCAGCCATTCGTGCACCACGTACACGAGGTCGTTCTCCTCGACCGCGTCCAGCACCTGAACGAAGCGGGGATCACCCAGCAACGCGGAGGAACGGGCCGCCGCCAGTACGGAACGCGCGCGTGCGTGATCGGCGGGCAGCACATGCACCCCGACCGCGCGACGCAGTTTCTCGTCCACGGCACGCCAACTGCTGAAACCGTCCAGACGGGTGACGCACTCTTCGAGGCGGTAGCGCCTGGCGAGCTTGTGACCGCTGTGCAGTTCGGGCGGTGTCGTCCTCGAAGGGACCTCGGTACCGCCGCTCCCCTGTGCTTCTTCGCTCGCCGAGCTTTCCGTGTCCCGCTCCCGGTTCTGGGCCTCCCCGTCGGCCGTGGACTGGTCCGCTTGTGCGGTCAGCGGCTCGTCGCCGCTGTTGTCTGCCACGTCGACGGCAGCCGTGCTCCGTTCCGCCACCGTCGTCCCTGCCTCCCCATCCGTTGAGCGTTCCAAGACGCCAAAGCCAATTGTGCCCACAGTCCGCCGCTATGAGCGACACGCGTCGGCGGACGATGGTTGTGCGCGTACCCCAGCCTCAGCGCCCCAGCCGTCCGCGGACCATACCGACCATCGAGTTGAGCTCTTCGATGCGCATGCGTCGCGCGGCGACGTAGAAGACACCGAGCAGAACGATTCCTCCCCCGAAGAGTGCGAGCATCGAGCCGCCGACGCCCTGTCCCAGGGCCCGGCTGATGCCGTAGCAGGCGGCACCACTGAGCAGCGCCGCGGGCAGTGAGGCGATGGACAGTCGCGCGTAGGTCCGCATGACCCTGGAGCCGTCCAGGTCCCCGCCCAGCCGCTTCTTGAGGCGACGCCAGGCCACACCGACACCGATCATGTAGGCGAGACCGTACGAGGCTGCCATGCCGACCACGGCCCAACGGGCTGGGATCACGAAGAAGCAGACTGCCGAGGCGCTTGCGTTGACGGCCGCCACGATGACCGTGTTGTAGAAGGGCGTCCGGGTGTCCTCGTACGCGTAGAAGGCGCGGAGGACGACGTACTGCACGGAGTACGGGATCAGGCCGAGCCCGAAGGCCATCAGCATGAAGCCCATGTTCGTCGCCGCGCCGGTGCCGGACGAGCCGAAGATCAGCGTGCACATCGGGATACCGAGCGAGACGAAGCCGAAGGCGATCGGCACGATGGCGACGGCCGTGGTGCGCAGGCCCTGTGAGATGTCGTCACGCACGGCGCCGGCGTCGTCCTCGGCGGCCGAGCGAGAGATGCGAGGCAGGAGCGCGGCCATGAGCGAGACCGTGATGATGGCCTGCGGCAGGCCCCAGATGAGCTGAGCGTTGGCGTAGGCGCTGAAACCGGTACCAGCGATCTTCGTGTCCGTGACCGCCGCGGTCGCCAGCTGAGTCACGACCAGGGCGCCCGCCTGGTTGGCGAGTACGAACAGGATGGTCCACTTGGCCAGCATCGCGGCCTTGCCGAGACCGTGGCCCTTCCAGTCGAAACGCAGTCGCATCCGGAACCCGGTCTCCCGCAGGTACGGGATCATCGCCAGGGCCTGCACAACGAGACCCAGGAGAATGCCGATACCGAGGAGTCGCTCGCCCTCCGGCGGGATGTTCTCGACCGTCATCCCGGAGTCGGCCGCGCTGCCGTAGACCCACAGGAACGCTCCGAGCGTGACGATGATGACGATGTTGTTGAGGACCGGGGTCCACATCATCGCGCCGAAGCGGCCACGTGCGTTGAGGATCTGGCCCATCACCACGTGGATGCCCATGAAGAAGATCGAGGGCAGGAAGTACCGGGTGAAGGTGACCGCTACGTCGTTGGCGGCGGGATCGTTGGCGAGGGGTGTCGACAGCGCACGGACAAGAAGCGGCGCGGCGAACATGGCCAGTGCGGTCAGCAGGCCGAGGATCACCATGACCAGGGTCAGCAGCCTGTTGGCATACGCCTCCCCGCCGTCGTCGTCATCCTTCATGGCGCGAACGAGCTGTGGCACGAAGACGGAGTTCAGACCGCCACCGACGGTCAAAATGTAGATCATCGTCGGCAGCGTGTAGGCGACCTGGAAGGACTCTCCCAGCACGGCGAGGCCGAGCGCCGAGACGATCATCGCCGAGCGGATGAAGCCCGTGAGGCGCGAGACCATGGTGCCCGCCGCCATGACGGCGCTCGACTTCAGCAGGCCCGACGCCCGGCCGCCCTTCTTCGCGGCAGGGGCGGGTGGGGGAACAGGTGCGGGTGCGGGCTCTTCGAGCGTCGGGCGGCCGGCCCCCGGGCCCGAAGGCGGGGTCGGACCCGGAACGGACGGCTGTCCCACCGGGGAGCCGCCCTGCTGCTGGTCGCGGAAGAGATGGGCGAAGGCGTCCGGCTCGTGGCGCTCCTCACCGGCCTGGGTCACCAGGTCGTCCACGCCGACGAACTGGGTGGTACGGGCGTCGTCGCCGTAGGGCAGATGCCGGGTCGGCCCCTCGGGCTCAGGCGCCGGTGTCTGGGCCCAGACACGAGGGTCGGGCGCGTACTGCGGAGCCGACGGCTGCGCGTAGAGCGGCTGCTGCGGCTGGTAGGTGCCCGGAGCCGGTGGCGGGTGGGCCGCGCGGTCGTAGAGTGCCTCCGAGACCGGGTCCTGGGCGGCGAGATCCCGAGCGCGGTAGGGGTCCTGGTCGTAGGCGTCCTGGAGGTACATGTCCGCGGGGGGCTGCGGCGGCACCTGGCCCGGCCCGGGCAGCGGGCCCTCGGGATACCCCGAGTCGGCCGCGCCCTGGCCGCGGTCACCGTCGTACGGCGCGTTCATGGTTACCCCACCTCATCGTCCCCGGGCCCACCGGCCACGACAATCGCTCAACGGTCCACTCTCTCACCCGTGCCGGACGGGTCGGCGCTTTCCCGAGCGGTGTCCGGTGCCGGGTCACTCGCGTGCTCCGGCTCGTCTGTCCCGGAATTCACCGGGCGCTCCTCCTCGACAGTGTGTACGACTGAGGCGGCCTCGGTGTTCGCGTCGTCGTCCCTCGGGGTGCTCTCCGACGTCTCGTCGTCCGTCAGGGCCCCCTCCGCCTCCAGCCGGGCGGCGGCGCGCTTGCGCTGGGTGTACATCCGGAAACCGGCGAGAACGAGGAGGAGGACGCCTCCGGCGATGACCAGCATCACCGTGGGTGTGACCTCGGTGACGTCCACCGTGAACCTGACCTCGTCGCCATATTTCTCGCCGTCCACGGTGTAGAGCTGGGCGACGACAGTGACCGGCCCGTTGGCCTCGGCGTTGGTGGTGAACTTCACCGACTCGCTGTGCCCGCCGGAGATGTCGACGGACTGCTCGTCGAAGTCGTGGTCAGCGATCTTCAGACGCTTCGGCGCTTCGGAGGTGAGGCGCAGCGTCAGGTTGTCGACACCCTGCACGAGGTTGTTCTGCACGGTCACGGGGATCGTCGCGCTGCGGCCCGAGAGCTTCGTCTCGGACTTCTCGATCAACCGCACCCGCTCGGTGAGGGAGTTGAGGTACGACTGGACGCTGTTGCGGTACACCGCCGCGTCCATGGAGCTGCCTCGCCAGGAGGTGGACATCTCCCGGTCCATGGTCCTGCCGACCGGTGTGACCACGCGGGACTGGTCGGAGAGGATCACCTTGAAGCGGTCGAGGTCGGCCTGCGTGGCCCGGATCTCCTCGAAGGCGGACTTCGACAGCGCCTGCTTCCGCAGTGACGAGGGGTAGGCCGAGGCCGACGGGATCTTGGTGTTGGCGCTCGGATCGGGCTTCGCGGCGGCGGCAGCCGCGAGTTCCTGGGGCTGCGACCAGTTCCCGCCCTGGAGCGCGGTGAGAGCCTGCGCCATCGTCTGTGCCTGGCTGGCCGACGGCATGCGCTGCGGAGCGATGACGATGCTGCGTTGCTTGCTGTTCTGGAGGTCCGTGGTCAGGCTCTGGGCGAGGAACCGCTGCACCGCCAGCGTGGAACTCTCGGCCTTCGTCATGTCGCCCTGGAAGGCAGTCGACATTCGGGCGTCCGCGACCACCGCTGTGGTGCCGCCGCCGACGGGCCGAGCCGCGTTGGGCGTGTAGGACAGGCTGCTGCTCTCCTGCAGGCTGTCGCTGCGGGCGATCACCTTGTCGGCGCCCGCGGAGATGGCGACCTTGACGATCGACGGGTCGACGGCGCCGTTCACCGGCCAGGCGAAGTCGGTCTCCGGCTCCACCCTGAGGATGTTCTGGACCGTGTCCGATGCCACATCGGTGGCGTCCTTCAGGCGGCTCAGCGAGCCAGTGATCGTTCTGCCGTTGTGGGCCAGCGCCGCGAGGTCGGGGTCGGCGAAGGGAAGGGCGATCACCTCCTCGCCCTGGACCGCCGTCTCCAGCTCCGCCAGCCATTCCTTGGCGACGGTCTGATTCCTGCCCGCGACGGTGGTGTCCCCGCTGCGGACCTGGTAGCCGCCCGTCATCGCGACCACGGATGCCAGCAGGTCCGGATCGATCACCCACGTGATGTCCAGGTCCTTGCCCAGCGTGAGCAGCTGCTCCAGACGTCCGCCCGCGGAGATCTCCTTGGCCAGGTCGTCGTTGAGGAAGACAGGCGTCTGCCGCTCGCCGGGACCGGTCTCGGCCGTCAGATGGGTTTTGGAGATCAGCGGCCAGAGGAACGTGGTTTTCGTCTTGGTGCCCGCCTCGTCGGGCTGCCAGGGCAGGAACGTGCGCTGGATGCCGAGGACCTGGTCGTACCGCGCTGCGGCGGTCCTGCCCGAGAGGGAGACTCCCAGCTGATAGATACCGTCCGAGCCGAGGTCCAGTTCCTTGACGGGCACGGAGATGGTGAAGGGCTGCGCCACGCCGGTGGCGAGCGCGGAGAACTTCTCCACGTACTTGCCGCCGACCTCCGGGCCGTCGGCGTACTGGTCGAAGCCGGTCCGCTTGGCTGCGTCGTCGATGGACGAGCGGCCCTTCACAGCAGCCGGGGCCACACGCAGGCCCACATGGGCGTCCGTGACGGTCGGCTTGCCCTTGTTCGTGACCGTGCCCGAAACGGTCACGGTGTCGCCCTTGGTGGGCACGCTGGGACTGAGCGAGTCGAGGGAGACCTCGACGGTGTTCGAGCCCGTGGCCTCGGACAAGGCGGCCTTCGGGGCCGCCTGCACCGACGGGGCTGCGGGCAGCTGGAACAGGCCGGCCAGTAGCGGCACCCCGGCGAAGAGGGCCCCGGTGCGCAGCAGCCACCGGCGGGCAGGTGAGGGACTCGTCCCCTGGAAGTCTGCCGCCTCGGCCACGCGCTCGCCCGTCCCTCGTCGTCGTCAGTGGTCGTCGGAATGTGCGTCCACGCATGGTAACGATGTGCGCTGAGGGGAAGTGCCGCGGTCCGCTCCACAAGATCGGGGGACGAGGCCGGGCTGTCCCTGTATGTGCACGTATCAAAGGGGTGGGCGAGGGGGGCACCTGCACGAAGCCTTTGTGCACGTTCAATGGAGGCGACCGCGGCCACCGGCGCCCCGTACCCTTTTCAGTTGTGCCGAACGCCAACGAAGACCTCAGTGCCCTGAGCCAGGTGCAGCGCCTCGCGGTGAGTGAACTGCTGCGGGTGTCCCCTGTCGCCGACGACCTCGCCCGCCGTTTCCAGGAGGCCGGGTTCTCGCTCGCCCTGGTCGGTGGGTCGGTCCGGGACGCGCTGCTCGGTCGGCTCGGCAACGATCTGGACTTCACGACAGACGCCCGGCCCGAGGACGTGCTGAAGATCGTGCGGCCCTGGGCTGACGCCGTCTGGGAGGTCGGGATCGCGTTCGGCACGGTGGGCGCGCAGAAGGACGGCTACCAGATCGAGGTCACGACCTACCGCTCCGAGGCGTACGACCGGACCTCGCGCAAGCCCGAGGTGTCGTACGGCGACTCGATCGAGGATGATCTCGTACGCCGTGACTTCACCGTGAACGCGATGGCGGTGGCCCTGCCCGAGAAGGAGTTCATCGATCCGCACGGCGGGCTGGAGGACCTCTCGGCGCGCGCTCTGCGTACCCCCGGGACACCCGAGGCGTCCTTCTCCGATGACCCGCTGCGCATGATGAGGGCGGCGCGCTTCGCCGCCCAGCTGGACTTCGAGGTGGCTCCCGAGGTCGTCCAGGCGATGAGCGACATGGCCGGTCGGCTCGAGATCGTCTCGGCGGAGCGGGTGCGGGACGAGCTGAACAAGCTGATCCTCTCCGCCCACCCTCGCGAGGGCCTGACCCTGCTGGTCGACACCGGCCTTGCCGAGCACGTCCTGCCCGAGCTGCCGGCGCTGCGACTGGAACGGGACGAGCATCATCGGCACAAGGATGTCTACGACCACACCTTGATCGTCCTGGAACAGGCGATCGTGCTCGAGGAGAGCGGCCCAGACCTCACGCTTCGGCTTGCGGCGCTGCTGCACGACATCGGTAAGCCCCGTACCCGTCGCTTCGAGAAGGACGGCCGGGTCTCCTTCCACCACCACGAGGTGGTGGGCGCCAAGATGACCAAGAAGCGCATGACAGCGCTGAAGTACTCCAACGACCTGGTGAAGGATGTCTCACGGTTGGTGGAGCTCCATCTGCGCTTCCACGGATACGGCACCGGGGAGTGGACGGACTCCGCTGTACGCCGCTACGTGCGCGACGCGGGCCCGCTCCTCGACCGCCTTCACAAACTGACTCGCTCCGACTGCACCACCCGGAACAAGCGCAAGGCGAACGCTCTCTCCCGGGCGTACGACGGCCTGGAGGAGCGCATCGCCCAGCTCCAGGAGCAGGAAGAGCTGGACGCCATCCGCCCGGATCTCGACGGTAACCAGATCATGGAGATCCTGGGCGTGGGGCCCGGCCCGGTGATCGGGCAGGCGTACAAGTTCCTGCTGGAGCTGCGTCTGGAGCACGGGCCGATGGAACACGACGAGGCTGTGACAGCACTCAAGGAGTGGTGGGCGCAGGCGTCGCAGGTTTCCTGACAGCAGGCGGTCCGTCGCGTCGTTCCGCATTGACGCGATGCGATGTTTCACGTGAAACAGAGAGCGATGTTTCACGTGAAACATCGCTCGTTCCGCATCAGCGCTGCTGCATCACACCGAAGCGGGCCATGGCCACAGCGATCGATCCGTAGATCACCGCAACAGTGATCACGAGAGCGGCCGAGCGGCCGTCTGGTGGGAGCATCAGGGCGGCCACGGCAGCGGCGCCGACGAAGGCGATGTTGAACAGGACGTCGTACAGGGAGAAGATCCGGCCCCGGTATCCATCCTCGACCGACGACTGGACGATCGTGTCCGTCGAGATCTTCGCCCCCTGTGTGACCAGACCCAGGACGAACGCCGCGATCAGTATGGGCACTTCCGTGAAGGGCAGGCCAAGTGCCGGTTCCAGCACGGCGGCGGCCGCGGAGCAGGCGACGATCCACAGGCCGGGGCCCAGCCGGCCTGCGGCCCAGGGCGTGATCACCGCCGCTGTAAAGAATCCCGCTCCCGAGATGCCCACGGCGAGACCGAGGAGGGCGAGCCCTTCCTCGGAGTCGGACACGCCGGAGCTGTCGGACGACCAGGCGTAACGGCAGAGCATGAGCACCATGACCGTCAGGGCGCCGTAGCAGAACCGCATCAGCGTCATCGAGGCCAGGGCCCACGCAGCCGCCCGCCGGCCAGGCTCGGCGAGATGCCGTACACCCGCTGCCAGACCTCGCGCGGTGCCGGCCAGGGCGGCGCCCAGTCGTGGCTGCACCAGCTCGGGATCCGGGCCCAGCAGTTCTCGGGTGATACGCAGCGAGGCCAGCGCCGAACACAGATAGAGGCCAGCACCCAGGAGGACCACTGCGGCGTCGGATTCCGACGCCGCCAGGCGTACGACGAAGGCGAGTCCGCCGCCGGCGGTCGCGGCGAGCGTCCCGGCTGTCGGTGAGAGCGAGTTGGCGACCACGAGGCGGTCGGCGTCCACCACTCGGGGCAGTGCGGCGGAGAGGCCTGCCAGGACGAAGCGATTGACCGCCGTGACGCAGAGCGCGGAGACGTAGAAGAGCCAGTCGGGCACATGGGCCAGGATCAGGACTGCCGTCACCGAAGCCAGGAGAGCGCGGAGCAGGTTTCCGTACAGCAGCACCTGGCGTCGTCGCCAACGGTCGAGCAGGACGCCGGCGAAGGGGCCGACGAGGGAGTACGGAAGAAGGAGGACCGCCATCGCGGAGGCAATCGCGGCTGCCGACGTCTGCTTCTCGGGTGAGAAGACGACGTACGTGGCCAGCGCGACCTGATAGACGCCGTCGGCTCCCTGGGACAGCAGCCGTACCGCGAGCAGACGCCGGAAGTCCCGGAAACGGAGCAGGACGCGCAGGTCGCGCACGACGGACATGGGGCACAGCCTCACATACGGGGAGGGTCCCCGGAGCGCCTGCCCCGGGGACCCTCAACGGCCCACTACGAGCGCGTGGTCAGCGCTCGACCTCGCCCTTGATGAACTTTTCGACGTTCTCACGGGCCTGGTCGTCGAAGTACTGCACCGGCGGGGACTTCATGAAGTACGACGACGCCGACAGGATCGGGCCGCCGATGCCACGGTCCTTGGCGATCTTCGCGGCGCGCAGAGCGTCGATGATGACGCCGGCGGAGTTCGGGGAGTCCCAGACCTCGAGCTTGTACTCCAGGTTCAGCGGGACGTCACCGAAGGCGCGGCCCTCGAGACGGACGTACGCCCACTTGCGGTCGTCGAGCCAGGCGACGTAGTCCGACGGGCCGATGTGGACGTTCTTCTCGCCGAGCTCCCGGTCGGGGATCTGGGAAGTGACTGCCTGGGTCTTGGAGATCTTCTTCGACTCCAGGCGGTCACGCTCGAGCATGTTCTTGAAGTCCATGTTGCCGCCGACGTTCAGCTGCATCGTGCGGTCCAGGACCACGCCACGGTCCTCGAACAGCTTCGCCATGACGCGGTGTGTGATGGTGGCGCCCACCTGGGACTTGATGTCGTCACCGACGATCGGGACGCCCGCCTCGGTGAACTTGTCCGCCCACTCCTTGGTGCCGGCGATGAAGACCGGCAGGGCGTTGACGAAGGCGACCTTGGCGTCGATGGCGCACTGGGCGTAGAACTTCGCCGCGTCCTCGGAACCCACGGGCAGGTAGCAGACGAGGACATCGACCTGCTTGTCCTTGAGGACCTGCACCACGTCGACCGGAGCCTCGGCGGACTCCTCGATGGTCTCGCGGTAGTACTTGCCGAGGCCGTCCAGCGTGTGGCCGCGCTGCACGGTCACACCGGTGCTCGGCACGTCGCAGATCTTGATCGTGTTGTTCTCGGAGGCGCCGATGGCGTCCGCGAGGTCCAGACCGACCTTCTTGGCGTCGACGTCGAAGGCGGCGACGAACTCCACGTCACGGACGTGGTAGTCCCCGAACTGCACGTGCATGAGACCCGGGACCTTGGACGCCGGGTCGGCGTCCTTGTAGTACTCGACTCCCTGCACCAGCGACGCTGCGCAGTTGCCCACGCCGACGACGGCTACGCGAACCGAACCCATTCCGGTTGCTCCCTGTGTGTACGAGTGAGGTCCTGGCAGGGACCTCACGTGGTGGTGTCGCCGGGCGCATCCGGACCGGGGGCGTCCCCGGTCCGGGGCAGGGCGCCCGGCGCTCCCTCTGTGGTGTCGCGAGCGGGCTCTCCGTGGCCGGGACCCTTCAGGTCCCGGCCCGCCCGCTCGCTCTCGATGAGCTCGTTCAGCCAGCGCACTTCGCGCTCCACGGACTCCATCCCGTGGCGCTGGAGCTCAAGCGTGTAGTCGTCGAGGCGCTCGCGGGTGCGCGTCAGAGAGACGCGCATCTTCTCCAGCCGTTCTTCCAAACGGCTGCGACGGCCCTCCAGGACGCGCATCCGCACATCCCGGGAGGTCTGCCCGAAGAACGCGAAACGAGCGGCGAAGTGCTCGTCCTCGTAGGCGTCGGGACCCGTCTGCGAGAGCAGCTCCTCGAAGTGCTCCTTACCTTCCGCCGTCAACCGGTAGACGATCTTGGCGCGGCGACCCGTGAGCGGGACGGCGGCAGCATCCTCCGGGGTACTGGCCGGTTCCTCGATCAACCAGCCGTTGGCGACCAGCGTCTTGAGGCAGGGGTAGAGCGTCCCGTAGCTGAAGGCCCGGAACACGCCCAACGACGTGTTGAGTCGTTTGCGCAGCTCATAGCCGTGCATCGGGGCTTCGCGGAGCAGGCCGAGGACGGCGAACTCGAGTATCCCGGAGCGCCGGCTCATCGTCGCCTCCCGTCTCCCGCTGGCCCTGTCGGCACGCTGTATGCCGAGCTGATGTATCGACTCGATACATCACGACGATAGAACGCCCCTACGGATGCGACAAGTGGGGATCCGGTGAACGGGGTCACATCACCAATTAGTAGGAAGCAAGTTGCCTGATTTGGGATGAAGTTAAGTGCCCGGTGGGTTTGGGCGGTGCGTAGTCTGTGCGGCATGCACACCACCGGGAACCGAGTGACGTATGAGCACGTCGTCGTCCTGGGTGCGGTACGGATGAATGGCTACACGACCGCATCCGTACTTCGGGGGGACCGGAAACCAGCCGCCGTTTCCAGGCGCGCACGGATGCGCCTGCCCGAGGAGTAGTCGTTCGATGAGCGAGCACCGTCGCAAACCGCCGCAGCCGCAGGGAGGCGGACGTGCCGCGGCCCGACGCGGCCAGTCGGCGTCCTCCGGTCGCCGCGCGGCACCGCGGGGCGCCACCGGGTCACTTTCCGATACCTATGGTGCGGGAGGTGAGGAGTCCCCGTACGAGGGCCGCGCGGCTACGCGACGTGCGGCGCAGAGAAGCACCGGCGTGGGTGCGGGCGGTGGCCGTCGTAGAACGGCCGAGCCCGCAGGGCGTGGGCCGGGTCGTGGCCGAGGGCGCGCCGCTCCACCTGGCAAACAGCGCTTTATCGACTATCCGCGCGCCGGCAAGTACGGGGCGATGCGGTGGGTGCCCTCCTGGCGCCAGGTGACAGGGCTGTTCATCGGTTTCTTCGGCTGCCTCGTGGCGGCCGCGGGCATCGGATACGCAGTGGTGGCGGTACCCGACCCGGCTCAGGCCGCGACGGCGCAGAACAACGTCTACTACTGGTCGGACGGCTCGCAGATGGTCGCGACGGGTGGCGAGGTCAACCGCCAGATCATCGCGTACGAGAAGATCCCCAAGGCGATGCGCTACGCCGTCATGTCGGCCGAGAACAAGACGTTCGAGACCGACAGCGGCGTCGACCCGATGGGAATCGCCCGTGCCGTCGTCAACATGGCCAAGGGCGGTCAGACGCAGGGTGGCTCGACCATCACCCAGCAGTACGTGAAGAACGCCATGCTCGACGACCAGTCGCAGACGCTGTCCCGGAAGGTGAAGGAACTCTTCATCTCGGTGAAGGTGGGCGCCTCCGTCGACAAGGACGAGATCATGCGCGGCTACCTGAACACGGCCTACTTCGGCCGTGGCGCCTATGGTCTCCAGGCGGCCGCCCGTACCTACTTCGGCAAGGACGCGGAGAAGCTCAACCCCAGCGAGTGCGCCTTTCTCGCCGCGGTGCTCAAGGGTGCCACGTACTACGACCCGGCGGGTGCGACGTCGATCGACCCGGCCGCCACGCCGGATGCCAACACCAAGCGTGCCACGGAACGCTGGAGCTGGATCCTCAACGAGATGGTCAAGGACAAGCATCTGTCCGCGGCCGAGGCGGCCAAGTACCCCAACTTTCCCAAGATCCAGCGTCCCCGCTCCAACGCACAGCTCGGCGGGCAGATCGGCTACCTGGTCGACACAGCCAAGGGCTACATCCTCAACAACACCGACATCACGCAGAAGCAGCTCGAGCAGGGCGGCTACGAGATCCACACGACCTTCGACAGGAAGAAGGTCAAGGAACTCGAAAAGGCCGTGACGAAGGTCCGCAAGGAGAACATCAAGCCGGACCTGCGCCCGAAGACCGACACTCACGTGCAGTTCGGTGGCGCGTCGGTGAATCCGAAGTCGGGCGCCATCGAGGCGATCTACGGTGGCGTGGACGCCACCAAGCACTTCACCAACAACGCCGACGTCACCGGAGCGCAGGTCGGCTCGGTGTTCAAGCCCTACGTCCTGGCGGCGGCCATGACCTGGGGCAAGCGCGACCCGGACCTCGATCCGGACCAGGCGCAGGACGAACGGACCATCGTCTCGCCGAAGAGTCTCTACAGCGGTAAGAACAACCTCAAGATCAGGGACTACAACGGCGACATCTGGACCAACGAAGAGGGCGAGGAGTGGCTGCAGGCCAACGACGGCGACGAGTCGTACGGCAGCCCGCCGAAGTACCAGATCGATCTCCGTGAGGCGATGCGAGTCTCGGCGAACTCCCCGTACGTCCAGCTGGGCATGGACGTCGGCCTGGACCGGGTGAAGGAGGCGGCCATGGAGGCAGGCCTCAAGGAGGGCAGCCTCACGGGCACGAGCTTCCCGTCCTTCTCGATCGGTATCTCCGACCCGAGTGCGATCCGTATGGCGGGCTCGTACGCGACCTTCGCGGCGAGTGGCAAGCAGAACGAGCCGTTCTCGGTGAAGTCCGTCGAGTACGAGGGGCTGACCCGGTTCGACCACGACGACATCGCCGACACCAAGCGGGCCTTCACCTCGGAGGTCGCCGACAACGTGACCGACGTCCTCAAGACCGTCGTCGACGAGGGAACTGGTACGTCGGCTCAGCTGCCCGGCCGCGAGGTGGCGGGCAAGACCGGCACCACCGACGGCAACAAGTCGGCCTGGTTCGTCGGGTACACCCCGCAGTTGTCGACGGCGATCAGCATGTATCGCATGGACGACGACGAGTCGAACAAGAACCGCACGTTCCTGGAGATGTACGGCACGGGTGGCCAGGAGACGATCCACGGCGCCTCGTTCCCGGCCGAGATCTGGCACGACTACATGGAGGACGCGCTCAGGGGCCAGCCGGCGGAGGACTTCCCGGAGCCGGAGCCGATCGGTGTCATCGTCAACGAGGACCCGGACCCGACGCCGACCCCGACGGTGACCGAGTCGGAGGAGGAGTCGCCCGAGCCGAGCCCGACGCCCACCGAGAGCGAGGCTCTGCCCTCGCCGACCCCCAGCGAGACCTGCCGCAACCCGTTCAACCCCAACTGCGAGGAGACCGGCGGTACCGACACGGGTGGCACGGACACCGGTGGAATCGATGGCGGGGTGACCGCCTCGCCTACGGAGTCGGAGGACGATTCGAGAGGCAATCAGAACGGCGGGCTCTTCGGAGGCAACGAAGGCTAGCTCCCCGCCCGGCAGAATCTGTTTCACGTGAAACATGGGCCACCGCACCGACCAGGTGCGGTGGCCCATGCCGTATCCCGCCCGAACACGATGAAGAAGCGGTCCATGTTTCACGTGAAACATGGACCGCCGGACACAACGGGATGCGGTGGTCCTCGGTGTATCCCTAGGTGCGTACGGCAGGATGTGCGGCATGCCCAGTGCAGCAGAGACGACGCGAGTGAGCACGGACGAACCGGAGCCGGTGCGGCCCACCAAGGAGGACGAGGTCGCTGCGAACGGCAGTGAGCTGATCGGCGGCCCGATCGGGCGCCGAGCGCTGCTCGGCACGTCCTGGTGGACGCCGGTGCGGGTCGTCGCACTGGTGGCCATCGGCATGTTCGCGCTGGGCATGGTGCAGAAGCTGCCCTGCTACGACGGCGCCTGGTTCTTCGGGGCCAGCTCCCAGTACACGCACGCCTGCTACTCGGACATCCCGCATCTGTACCAGGGCCGTGGCTTCGCGGACGGCCTCGTACCGTACTTCGACAAGATCCCCGGCGACATGGAGTACCTGGAGTACCCGGTACTGACCGGCGTGTTCATGGAGGTCGCCGCCTGGCTCACCCCCGGCAGCGGCACCATCCAGGACCAGGAGCAGTGGTACTGGATGGTCAACGCCGGGATGCTGATGGTGTGTGCGGCGGTCATCGCGGTCTGCTGCGCGCGCATTCACCGCCGGCGCCCGTGGGACGGCCTTCTGGTGGCCCTCGCGCCCGCATTCGCCCTGACCGCCACCATCAACTGGGACCTCCTGGCGGTGGCCCTGCTGGCCGCCGCGATGCTGATGTGGTCGCGTCGGCGCCCCCTCGCCTTCGGTGTGCTGATCGGGCTCGCCACGGCCGCCAAGTTCTACCCGTTCCTGGTGCTCGGACCGCTCTTCGTGTTGTGCTGGCGAGCGGGCAAGTGGCGCGCGTTCGCGACCGCGCTGCTCGGGGCCGTCGGGGCCTGGCTCGCGGTGAACCTCCCGGTGATGCTGCTGGCACCTGACGGATGGTCGAAGTTCTACCGTTTCAGCCAGGAGCGCGGTGTGGACTTCGGTTCGTTCTTCCTTGTCATCTCGCAACGGCTCAACATCCAGATCACCGCCGAGACGGCGAACGCGTACGCGATGGTCTCGATGGTGATCGTCTGCGCCGGCATCGTCGCGCTCACGCTCACTGCCCCACGCCGCCCCCGCTTCGCGCAGCTCGCCTTCCTGATCGTCGCGGCCTTCATCCTGACCAACAAGGTCTACTCGCCGCAGTACGTGCTCTGGCTGGTCCCGCTCGCCGCCCTGGCCCGGCCCCGCTGGCGGGACTTCCTGATCTGGCAGGCCTGCGAGGTGGCCTACTTCCTGGGGATCTGGATGTATCTCGCCTACACGACCAGCGGAGACGCTCACAAGGGTCTGCCTGCCGAGGGCTACCAACTCGCCATCATGGCCCACCTGTTGGGCACGCTCTATCTGTGTGTCGTCGTCGTGTGCGACATCTTCATGCCCGAACGGGACGTGGTGCGCAGGGCCGGTGACGACGATCCCTCCGGAGGAGTCCTCGACGGCGCGGAGGATCTCCATGTGTTCGGTGCGGCCGCCCGACCTCCGAGGCACGCGATGCCCTTCGAAGGGCCTCAGGTCGAGTGGGGAGGTAGTGGCCCGGGTGGTGGTTCGCTCTGAGCGAACAGAGCGGGAGAGGCGCTCCTGGGACGACGCGGGGCGAATGACAGACGCGAAAGGCCGTACACGACATCGCGTGTACGGCCTTTCGTATGCGACCTTGCGGAGCTGATCTGCTCGGCGCCCGGCTCCTCCGCCCTCGGGGGCGGGGTATCAGCGGTCGACGATCCGGTCGAACTGCGTGGTGGTGTGTCGCAGATGGGCCACGAGTTCCTCGCCGACCTTCGGCTCCGGGGCGTCCGACGGTACGAAGAGGATCGACACCTGCATGTGTGGAGGCTCGGCGAACCAGCGCTGCTTGCCGCCCCATACGAAAGGAGAAAGGTTCCGGTTGACCGTGGCGAGGCCCGCCCGGGCGACGCCCTTGGCGCGCGGCATGACGCCGTGCAGGGCCTTCGGGGCCTCCAGACCCACTCCGTGCGACGTACCGCCCGCCACGACGACCAGGAAGCCGTCGGAGGCCGCCTTCTGCTGCCGGTAGCCGAAACGGTCCCCCTTGGCGACGCGGGTGACATCCAGCACCGCACCGCGGTACTCGGTCGCCTCGTGGTCGCCCAGCCACAGCCGTGTGCCGATGCGGGCACGGAAGCGGGTCTGCGGGAACTGCTGCTGGAGGCGGATGAGGTCCTCGGACTTGAGGTGGCTGACGAACATGGTGTGCAGCGGCAGACGAGCCGCCCGGAGCCGGTCCATCCAGCCGATGACCTCCTCGACGGCGTCCGAGCCGTCGGTGCGGTCCAGTGGCAGGTGGATGGCGAAGCCCTCCAGGCGCACGTTCTCTATGGCCGCGTGGAGCTGGGGCAGTTCCTGCTCGCTCACCCCGTGCCGCTTCATCGAGGACATGACCTCGATGACGACGCGGGCACCCACGAGGCCGTACACGCCGTCGACCGACGACACGGAGCGGATGACGCGGTCGGGCAGGGGGACGGGCTCTTCGGCGCGCCGGTAGGGGGTCAGCACCAGCAGGTCGCCGCTGAACCAGTCCTTGATCCGGGCGGCCTCGTACGTGGTGCCGACGGCGAGGATGTCCGACCCGAGACGCGTGGCCTCTTCCGCCAGCTTCTCGTGCCCGAAGCCGTAGCCGTTGCCCTTGCAGACGGGGACGAGTCCCGGGAACTGCTCCTGAACGTGCTTGTGGTGTGCCCGCCAGCGCGCGGTGTCGACGTACAGCGTGAGCGCCATGGACGGTCCCGGAACCTTTCTCGTGGCTGCGGTGTATCAGAGGTATGGAAGCAAAAACGGGGATGTCAGCGGCGCGACATGTAGATGTCGAGCGCCTTGTGGAGCAGCTTGTTCAGCGGGAAGTCCCACTCACCGAGGTACTCGGCGGCCTGTCCGCCCGTGCCCACCTTGAACTGGATCAGGCCGAAGAGGTGATCGGTCTCGTCCAGCGAGTCGGAGATGCCTCGCAGGTCGTAGACGGTCGCGCCGAGGGCGTAGGCGTCGCGCAGCATGCGCCACTGCATCGCGTTCGACGGCCGGACCTCACGACCGATGTTGTCCGAGGCGCCGTAGGAGTACCAGACGTGTCCGCCGACGACGAGCATGGTCGCTGCAGAGAGGTTCACGCCGTTGTGCCGGGCGAAATAGAGCCGCATGCGGTTGGGGTCCTCGGTGTTGAGGGCCGTCCACATGCGCTGGAAGTACGACAGCGGGCGGGGCCTGAAGCGGTCGCGCACGGCCGTGATCTCGTACAGCCGCTGCCATTCCTCCAGGTCGTGGTAGCCGCCCTGGACGACCTCGACCCCGGCCTTCTCGGCCTTCTTGATGTTGCGGCGCCACAGCTGGTTGAAGTTCTTGTGGACCTCTTCCAGGGACCGGTTGGCGAGGGGCACCTGGTAGACGTAGCGCGGTTGTACGTCACCGAAGCCGGCCCCGCCGTCCTCTCCCTGCTGCCAGCCCATGCGGCGCAGCTTGTCGGCGACCTCGAAGGCCCGCGGTTCGATGAAGTCGGCCTCGATGTCGCGCAGGCGCTTCACGTCCGGGTTCTGGATGCCCGCCTTGATGGAGGTGGCCTCCCAGCGCCGGATGATCACCGGCGGGCCCATCTTCACCGAGAAGGCGCCCTGGTGCTTGAGGTGCGCGAGCATCGGCTCCAGCCAGTCGGTCAGGTTCGGCGCGAACCAGTTGATGACCGGACCTTCAGGCAGATACGCGAGGTAACGCTTGATCTTGGGAAGCTGGCGGTACAGCACCAGGCCGGCGCCGACCATCTCGCCTGTCCTGTCGTCGAACCACCCGAGGCTCTCGGAGCGCCACTCGGCCTTGACGTCGGCCCAGGCCGGGACCTGCATGTGGCTAGCCGAGGGCAGGCTCTGGATGTATGCCAGATGCTGCTCACGGCTGATCGTCCTCAGGGTCAGGCTCATTCGGGGCGCTCCTCGGGCTGGTGTGTCCCCATGGGTACAGGGGCTCCGGCTCTCGCGCCGAAGCCTACTGCGCCCTGCGGGCGCCCCGAATGGCTGTATGGAACCTGGAGCCCGCCCAGCACGTGGTCAGGACGTCAGGTGGTGTTATTCGGCCGCTTGGTCCGATGTGAGACCACGGACAGCATGGGGCACCGTCCGTCGACTGTTCGACCGGGGCCGCGGTGTCAGCCGATGACTCCGCCGAAGAGACCCCCGTGGGCCATGCCGAGGAAGAATCCGACGGCCGAGGCACCGAGACCCACGATCAGGCCGAAGCGCTCACGGGTCGTCTCCGAGATGAACTGCCCGTACGCGCCGGTCAGAATCCCCACCAGGCCCGTCCAGGAACTGAGCAGGTGCAGATGGTGGAACATCGCTGTGATGAAAGAGACCGCCCCGAGCACGAGCGTCACGGCCAGCAGGGTGTCCTGCACTGGGTGAGGCTTGTCGTCGGTGGCGAACAGGGAGCCGGCGATGTTGGGTCGCAATGTCTGTGCCATGGGGCACCTCCTGCGGAAGGCGGCGCATCGTAGCGCCATACACACCCGATGTGTACAGATTGACGGTCACCGCCACTTGATTTCAACCGGAAGCGGGTGTGCGGGTAGTCTGTACCGTCTGCACCGGTGTCTGCCCAGGCCATGACAGGGATCCCCTCGGGACCCCCGATTGTCAGTGGCTGCCGATACCGTTGCGTACGCATCACAACCCTCCTGCCACGGAACGACCGTGGCCGTTGAGTCCAAAGGAGGTGGGTTCCACATGCGTCACTACGAGGTGATGGTCATCCTCGACCCCGATCTGGAGGAGCGCGCTGTCGCCCCCCTGATCGAGAACTTCCTCTCCGTCGTCCGTCAGGGCAACGGAAAGGTCGAGAAGGTCGACACCTGGGGCCGTCGTCGTCTCTCGTACGAGATCAAGAAGAAGCCTGAGGGCATCTACTCGGTCATCGACCTGCAGGCCGAGCCTGCGGTCGTCAAGGAGCTCGACCGCCAGATGAACCTGAACGAGTCGGTCCTCCGGACCAAGGTCCTCCGCCCCGAGACCCACTGAGCCTTCTCGCTCAGTCGGTCCCGGGATCCGAGTAGCAGCACAAGCAGCCAGCAGCAAACCCGCCGAGAGGTACCCCCATGGCAGGCGAGACCGTCATCACGGTCGTCGGCAATCTTGTCGACGACCCCGAGCTGCGCTTCACCCCTTCCGGTGCGGCGGTCGCGAAGTTCCGTGTCGCGTCCACCCCTCGCACCTTCGACCGTCAGACCAATGAGTGGAAGGACGGCGAGAGCCTGTTCCTGACCTGCTCGGTCTGGCGTCAGGCGGCGGAGAACGTCGCCGAGTCGCTCCAGCGAGGCATGCGCGTCATCGTGCAGGGCCGGCTGAAGCAGCGGTCCTACGAGGACCGTGAGGGCGTCAAGCGCACGGTCTATGAGCTGGACGTCGAGGAAGTCGGCGCCAGCCTGCGCAGTGCCACGGCCAAGGTCACCAAGACCGCCGGCGGTGCCGGCCGCGGTGGCCAGGGCGGTTACGGCGGCGGTGGCGGTGGCGGCCAGGGTGGCGGCGGCTGGGGCGGTGGCCCCGGTGGCGGTCAGCAGGGCGGCGGCGCTCCCGCCGACGACCCGTGGGCCAGCGGCGCTCCCGCCGGTGGTAACCAGGGTGGCGGCGGCTGGGGCGGAAGCTCCGGCGGCGGTGGCGGCTACTCGGACGAGCCCCCCTTCTAAGCCCTCGTGGCCGGGATCACCGGTCTCCGAGGTCGAGGGCGGGGCCGTACCCCAAACTTCTTGATCACACAGGAGAAACACCATGGCGAAGCCGCCTGTGCGCAAGCCGAAGAAGAAGGTCTGCGCTTTCTGCAAGGACAAGGTCACGTACGTGGACTACAAGGACACGAACATGCTGCGGAAGTTCATTTCCGACCGCGGTAAGATCCGTGCCCGCCGCGTGACCGGCAACTGCACGCAGCACCAGCGTGACGTCGCCACGGCCGTCAAGAACAGCCGTGAGATGGCGCTGCTGCCCTACACGTCCACCGCGCGATAAGGGAAGGGTGACCGACACATGAAGATCATCCTCACCCACGAGGTCTCCGGCCTCGGCGCTGCCGGCGACGTCGTCGACGTCAAGGACGGCTACGCTCGCAACTACCTGATCCCGCGGAAGTTCGCGATCCGCTGGACCAAGGGCGGCGAGAAGGACGTCGAGCAGATCCGTCGTGCTCGCAAGATCCACGAGATCCAGACCATCGAGCAGGCCAACCAGATCAAGGGCCAGCTCGAGGCCGTCAAGGTTCGTCTGGCCGTCCGCTCCGGCGACGCCGGTCGTCTCTTCGGTTCCGTCACCCCGGCCGACATCGCTTCCGCGATCAAGGCTTCCGGTGGCCCCGAGGTCGACAAGCGCCGCATCGAGCTGGCTGCTCCGATCAAGACGCTGGGCGCTCACGAGACGTCCGTGCGTCTGCACCCCGAGGTTGCCGCCAAGGTCAACATCGAGGTCATCGCGGCCTAAGCGTCGCGCTCGCTGAAGCGATGTATGGGGCCGCACCCTGCCAAGGGTGCGGCCCCATATGCGTGACGCGGCGATGTTTCACGTGAAACGGAGCGGACTTCGACCTGTTCTCGGCGCGGGCCTCGCCCAGAACTCAGCGCGTCGCACCTGTGACGATCCAGAGCCCGGACCGGGACCGCAGCCACAGGGTCAGCATGCGGGTCGCCATCATCAGCGCCATGGCACCCCAGAGCGCGGTCAGACCACCACCGAAGGTGGGGACGAGCAGCGCGGTCGGGACGAAGACCGCCAGGGTGAGGAGCATGGCCCGGGCCAGATAGGGGCTGTCTCCCGCGCCCATCAGTACTCCGTCGAGCACGAAGACGACGCCGGAGATCGGCTGCGCGAGCGCCACCACGACCAGAGCGGGCAGTGCCGCTTCCTGGACTGACGGATCGCTCGTGAAGAGCGGGATGAACAGGGGACGGGCGGCGACCACCAGGAGTCCGAGCAGGGAACCCGTGGCGACTCCCCACTGGACCATCCGGCGGCAGGCATCGCGGGCTCCTTGGGCGTCGCCCGCGCCGAGGTAGCGACCGATGATGGCCTGTCCGGCGATGGCGATCGCGTCCAGGGCGAAGGCGAGCAGGCTCCAGAGCGAGAGGATGATCTGGTGTGCCGCGATGTCCTCGTCCCCGAGCCTGGCGGCCACCGCGGTGGCGATCATGAGGATCGCCCGCAGCGAGAGCGTACGGACCAGCAGGGGCACCCCCGCCTGGGCCGAGGCCCGTATGCCGGCGATGTCCGGGCGCAGCGAGGCGCCGTGTCTGTGGGCGCCGCGGATCACGACCCAGAGGTACGCGGCAGCCATGCCGAGTTGGGCGATGACCGTGCCCCAGGCGGATCCTGCGATACCGAGGTCGGCACCGTAGACGAGGCCCGCGTTGAGAGCACCGTTGGCGACGAAGCCCACCACGGCGACGTACAGCGGTGTCTTCGTGTCCTGGAGACCACGCAGGACGCCTGTGGCGGCGAGTACGACGAGCATGGCGGGGATGCCGAGGGCCGAGATCCGCAGATAGGTCGTGGCATGGGGAGCCGCCGTGTCCGAGGCCCCGAAGAGGGAGACGAGGGTGGGGGCCATGGGGACGACGACGGAGACGACTGCCGCTCCCAGCAGCAGGGCCAGCCAGATACCGTCCAGCCCCTGACGGATGGCGGCCCGTAGATCTCCGGCTCCCACACGGCGGGCGACGGCGGCCGTGGTGGCGTAGGCGAGGAAGACGAAGACGCTCACCGCGGTGACGAGGAGGGCCGAGGCGACCCCGAGACCGGCCAGTTGTGCGGTGCCGAGGTGGCCGACGACGGCGGTGTCGACCATGAGGAAGAGCGGCTCCGCGACGAGCGCGCCGAAGGCCGGAACGGCCAGCATGATGATCTCTCGATCGTGCCGACGCCGGGTGGCCTTGGTGGTCTCGGAAGCCTGTGTCATGAGCACCAATCTAATCTTCCACAGGTAAGAGATGCAAAGCACTTGCAGTCATTACATGTTCCCTGGTCGGGCGTGTTCTCGTGCGCCGATCTCGATGATCTTGATCCCGTCGGGAAAGTTTTTCTTCTGCACAGCCGGTGGATGGTAAAGGCGCAGGTCAGGATGGTGGTGAACAGGTGGCCAGGGTCTTTTTCACAGGCCTGTCCACCGAGTCGTGCACAGGTTTTGCGCAGTTCTCCACAGCATCTGGGCCGTCGTCCACATGGCCTGTGGATAACCAGATTGGCTGACGGTGCCGACGGGCCTACGGTGGTGCGGCGCCCACTCCCTGGCTGATCGCGGAAACCTCGCAAAACCGACGCGCCAGAACCGGAGTTGGGCCTCTCATTTGTCAGTGTCGTGCCGTAGAAATGGGAAGCACGGCGAGGTCCGCTCGGCGGACGGGAGGAGGTCGCTCGGTGAGCATTTCCGAGCCCCTGGACGACCCGTGGGCCGACAGCGGGCCCAGTGATCGTCTGCCCCCTTCCCGCCGACGTCCGGACGGCGACCGGAGCAGGGACGAGCGGCACGACCGGGGCCGGGACAACCGGGAGTGGGACGGCGGGGGCTCGGCCTTCGAACGCGTACCGCCGCAGGACCTCGACGCCGAGCAGTCCGTTCTCGGCGGCATGCTGCTGTCCAAGGACGCCATCGCCGATGTGGTCGAGATCCTCAAGGGCCCCGACTTCTACAAGCCGGCACACGAAACCATCTACCAGGCGATCCTCGACGTCTATGCCAAGGGCGAGCCGGCCGACCCCATCACCATCGCCGCGGAACTCACCAAGCGCGGCGAGATCACCAAGGTGGGCGGCGCCTCCTATCTGCACACGCTCGTCCAGACGGTGCCGACGGCGGCGAACGCCGAGTACTACGCGGAGATCGTCCATGAGCGCGCCGTCCTGCGCCGCCTGGTCGAGGCCGGCACCCGCATCACCCAGATGGGATACGCGGCCGACGATGACGTGGACGAGATCGTCAACAGGGCCCAGGCGGAGATCTTCGCGGTCACCGAGCAGCGCACGACCGAGGATTATCTGCCGCTCGGCGACATCATGGAGGGCGCGCTCGACGAGATCGAGGCGATCGGTTCGCGGTCGGGGGAGATGACCGGTGTGCCGACCGGCTTCACGGATCTCGACCAGCTGACCAACGGTCTGCACCCGGGTCAGATGATCATCATCGCGGCCCGTCCCGCCATGGGTAAGTCCACGCTGGCGCTGGACTTCGCGCGAGCCTGTTCCATCAAGCACAACATGCCGAGCGTGATCTTCTCGCTCGAGATGGGGCGAAACGAGATCGCGATGCGTCTGCTGTCTGCCGAGGCGCGCGTGGCCCTTCACCACATGCGCTCCGGCACGATGACCGACGAGGACTGGACGCGCCTGGCCCGCCGGATGCCGGACGTGTCGGCCGCGCCGCTCTACATCGACGACTCCCCGAACCTGTCGATGATGGAGATCCGCGCCAAGTGTCGGCGCTTGAAGCAGCGCAACGATCTGAAGCTCGTCATCATCGACTATCTGCAGCTCATGCAGTCCGGCGGCAAGCGGTCCGAGAGCCGTCAGCAAGAAGTCTCGGACATGTCGCGAAACCTGAAGCTGCTGGCCAAGGAGCTGGAGCTGCCGGTGATCGCCCTGTCACAGCTCAACCGTGGTCCCGAGCAGCGTACGGACAAGAAGCCCATGGTCTCCGACCTGCGTGAGTCGGGATCGATCGAGCAGGACGCGGACATGGTGATCCTGCTGCACCGCGAGGACGCCTACGAGAAGGAGTCGCCGCGGGCCGGGGAGGCCGACATCATCGTGGGCAAGCACCGTAACGGTCCGACGGCCACGATCACGGTCGCCTTCCAGGGCCACTATTCGCGATTCGTGGACATGGCACAGACCTGACCGGGCGAAATGCGCTCGACTCCCGGTGCCGGGCCCGGTGGACTGAGCGCATGACAACACCTCACGAAGAGCTGCTCGCCGCCACACGCCGGGCACTGTTGCACCGCATCGCCGTCGCCCAGACCGAGGGGCGGGCTCCGTCTCTGGTCGCCGCGGTGGTCCGGGGCGGGGAGATGGTGTGGAACGGGGCGCGGACCTCGGTGGCCGGGCACGGGCCGGACGTGAACGTGCAGTACCGGATCGGTTCGATCACCAAGACCTTCACCGCCGTTCTGGTCATGCGGCTGCGTGACGAGGGCGTGCTGGACCTCGGCGACCCGCTGGAGAAGTACCTGCCGGGGACAGGCGCGGGGGAGGCGACCATCGCCGAACTGCTCGCGCACACAGGGGGGCTGGCGGCGGAGTCCCCTTCGCCCTGGTGGGAGCGGACCTCGGGGTCCTTGCGCCCCGAGCTCGCCGACGTTCTCGGGGAGCAGCCCCATCGCCATCCCGTGGGCCGTCGCTTCCACTACTCCAACCCCGGGTTCACGCTGCTCGGTGCGCTCGTCGAGGAGCTGAGAGGTGCTCCCTGGGAAGAGGTCCTGCGACGCGAGGTGCTCGAACCCCTCGGCCTGCGCCGCACGACCTGGCACCCGGAGGCGCCGCACGCCGGTGGCTGGGCCGTGCACCCCTGGGCGGACGTGATGCTGCCTGAGCAGGTCGAGGACCTGGGCCGTATGGGGCCCGCCGGGCAACTCTGGTCCACGTCAGGTGACTTGGCGCGCTTCGCGGCCTTCCTGGCCAAGGGGGACGAGCGGGTGCTGAGCGCGGAGTCGGTCCTGGAGATGCGGACGCCGGCCGCGCCGGCGGAGGCCGCCGATGTGGCGGCCGGAGCGGCGTACGGGCTCGGGATGCAGTTGCAGCACCGTGACGGCCGGTTTCTCGTCGGTCACGGGGGCTCGGTGCCGGGTTTCCTCGCCCAGCTGACCATCAGTGTCGAGGACGATGTGGCAGCCGTGGTGCTGACCAACTGCACCTCCGGGCCGGTGGTGTCGGAGGTGGCCGCTGACCTCGTACGCATCGTGGCGGAGGCCGAGCCGCGGATGCCCGAGCCATGGCGGCCGCTGACCGAAGTGGACCGATCGGTCCTGGAGTTGGTCGGACCTTGGTACTGGGGGACGTACAGCTTCGTGTTGCGGCTCACCGCCGGGGGAGGTCTTTCGCTGGAGCCGCTCGCGGCGACCCTGCGCGGTGCTCGTTTCCGACGGAACGACGACGGCAGCTGGACGGGGCTCAACGGGTACTTCGCCGGAGAGCTCCTGCGGGCCGTACGAGGGCCCGACGGGGCCGTGAGCCACCTGGACCTCGGATCGTTCGTGTTCACGCGTCAGCCGTACGACGAGGGGGCTCCGGTGCCCGGCGGAGTGGATCCCGAGGGGTGGCGGGGGATCGCATAGCCCGTATCGGCGGCTGTGAGGGGCTCGTCTCGTGATGTTTCACGTGAAACACGATCCGACAGCCCCCTCACCGGCGCCGTCTCAGAGCGGCAGCTTGAAACCCACGTGGGTGGCCTGGAATCCGAGCCGCTCGTAGAAGCGGTGGGCTTCGGTCCGCGTGACATCGGACGTCAGCTGCACCAACTGACAGCCCTCAGCTCGTGATGAGTCGATCGCCCATTCGATGAGCTGTGTACCGAGTCCGGTGCCGCGCTCGTCGGCGTGCACCCGTACGCCTTCGATGATCGCGCGGGTGGAGCCGCGTCTGGAGAGCCCTGGCACGATCGTCAGTTGGAGTGTGCCGACGACACGGCCCTGACGAACGGCGACCACCACGTGTTGGTGGGGGTCATCAATGAGGCGCCCCAGGGCGGTGAGGTAGGGGGCCAGGTCGTCCGGTGACTCGCGCTGGGCGCCCAAGGGATCGTCGGCCAGCATCGCGACGATCTCCGGGACGTCGGCCTCGGTCGCCGGGCGAATGTCCAGATCTCCCATGCCCGCACCCTACGCGGACACGTTCAGCGACTCCACCACGCGGACGAGGGGGGCCAGTTCGGGGTTCTCGGCGGCCGCGTCCAGAGCCTCGCGCAGAGCCGCGTCATTGGTGGGGCGTGCTGCCGAGAGGAGTCGCAGACCCGCCTCGGAGACATCGGTGTAGATACCCCGACGGTCGGTCGGGCACAGATAGCGCGAGAGCAGTCCGCGATCCTCGAGCCGAGTGACCAGACGGGTGGTCGCGCTCTGGCTGAGGACGACCGCGTCGGCGACCTGCTTCATCTGCAGGTGCCCGCCCTCACCGTCGTGCTGGCGACTGAGCACATCGAGCAGCGAGTACTCACGCACACTCAGGTCGTGCCCGGCCTGAAGCGCGCGCTCGATGTGCGCCTCGATCCTCCCGTGCAACAGGGAGAGAGCGCACCAGCCCTGGGCGAGGGCGGTGAGCGCCGGATCTGTGGCTGTCATCGATCGTCCCTCCGTCCCGGACCGTCCTCCCCAGGATAGGCCAGTCCCGCAAGTGCCAGCAGGCGAAGATAGAGCGCGTATGCAACTATTGTGTACGCTGGTAAAGCGCTCATGCAGTCTTTTGGAAGGTGTCCGCCCTCATGCCTCTCGCGCTTCTGGCTCTTGCGATCGGGGCCTTCGGTATCGGTACGACCGAGTTCGTGATCATGGGAGTCCTGCCCGAGGTCGCCGACGATTTCGATGTCTCCATCCCGGCCGCGGGGTTCCTCGTGACCGGCTACGCACTCGGTGTCGTGCTCGGGGCGCCGATCATGACCGCCCTGGGCACGCGGGTGTCCCGCAAGCGCATGCTCATGCTGCTGATGGTCCTGTTCATCCTGGGCAATCTGCTCTCCACGCTCGCCCCCGCCTACTCCGTCATGCTCCTCGGGCGTGTGGTCGCCTCTCTGGCGCACGGGGCCTTCTTCGGTATCGGCTCGGTGGTCGCGGCCGACCTCGTCGCCCCGGACCGGAAGGCCGGTGCTCTCGCGATGATGTTCAGCGGCCTGACCGTCGCCAACGTCGTCGGTGTTCCCCTGGGCACGCTGATCGGACAGTCCGTCGGCTGGCGGGTCACTTTCGCTGCGGTCACGGCGCTGGGCGTCGTCGGGCTGCTGGGCATCGTCCGGCTGGTTCCCGAGATGCCCAGGCCGGAAGAGGTCCGCCTCAGGCACGAGCTGGCGGCGTTCAAGAACATCCAGGTGCTGCTGGCCATGGCGATGACGGTGCTGGGCTTCGGAGGGGTCTTCGCGGCAGTCACCTACGTCGCGCCCATGATGACGCGGGTCGCCGGCTTCGCCGACTCCTCCGTCACCTGGCTCCTCGTCCTCTTCGGCCTCGGAATGGTCGCCGGCAACCTGGTGGGCGGCAAATACGCGGACCGCGCGCTCATGCCCATGCTGTACGTGTCGCTGGGCGCCCTGGCTGTCGTCCTCGCCCTGTTCGCCTTCACCGCTCACGACAAGATCACGGCTGCTGTCACCCTCACGCTGGTGGGCGCACTCGGCTTCGCGACCGTGCCGCCGCTGCAGAAGAGGGTTCTCGACCAGGCGCACGGCGCACCCACCCTGGCCTCGGCCGTGAACATAGGTGCCTTCAACCTCGGCAACGCGCTCGCCGCCTGGCTCGGCGGCCTCGTCATCGACGCGGGCCTCGGCTACACGGCACCCAACTGGGTCGGTGCCGCTCTCGCCGTGAGCGCACTCGTGCTGGCTTTCGTCGCGGCTGCGCTGGAGCGCGGGGAGAGCGCCGTCGGCACGGGTGTCGCGCGATCTACGGGAGCGGACGCCCGGTCGGAACCTGCCCACCACTGACGGTCGGCGGGACGCGGAGTGCCAGCCTCAGCCCGCTGCCACGGTCAGTGGCGCATAGCGCCGTGCCCAGTCACCCGGCAGCTCGGAGATCCCGTACGTCATCACGGAGTTGAAGGCGATCGACGCCAGACCGCGGTCCTTCACCCAGGTCAGCAGTTCCTCGTGGCGCACGTCGATGTCGGTGCGCAACTGCATATCCGTATGGGCGGCGAGGGAAGTGATGAGCGCCTTCGCCACCTCGGTGTCACGGGCGATCAGCGGACCGACGACCTGGTTGTCGAGATTGGGCCAGGCGGCCGCGTATCCGATGATCTTGCCGTTCTCCTCCGCGACGCGCAGTTGGTCGGTGAACGCGGGGAGCCGGGTGAGGATGTGGGTGCGGTCCGTGCCGAAGACCTCTTCGTCGAGCCGAAGGATCGTGGTGAGATCCTCGGCCGTGGCCGGACGGGTGGAGACCGCAGGGGCCAGTCCGCCTGCCGTGAAGTGCCCACACACCATTTCGGCCCGTCCGGTGACCTTGAAGCCGAGCTCCTCGTAGAGCGGGCGTCCGTTCGGAGTGGCGTGCAGCGTCAGCGGTGTCGTACCCATCTCCGCGAGGACATGGCGCATCAGGCGACGGCCGATGCCCTGGCGGGAATACCGCTCGGCGACCAGGACCATCCCGATCGCTCCCAGAGCCGGGCGGCCCACCGGGCCGTACTCGGTGACCACGCAGGCGGTGATCAGCCCGCCCTCAGGGTCATCGATGCCGTATCCGGTGCCGGCCGACAGCAGGAGCCCCCACTTGTGCTCCTCGCGAGGCCAGCCCCGGTCCTCGGACAGGTCGGCGCAGGCGTTGAGATCGCGAGGCGTCAGACGGCGGATGGGCAGAACGCTTGGGGAAGGTGTCGGCACGCAGGTCAGGCTGTCCGACCCACGCCCCCTGCGTCCACTGGTTTGCTGCCGACGTGCGCTGTTCTGGCCATCTCGTGCACAACCAAACAGCGTGGGGGCGGATGTTTCACGTGAAACGTCCGTCTGCGGGCATACGCGCACAGGCGTGGCTGCGTATGCACTCGGCGGTGGGATCTGTGGGATGCCTATGAATGAGTATGGCGCGCCCGGTAATTGAAGGAATTGCTGATTCGCACCAGTTGTATTCCCGGTGCTGCCAGGGGGGACTTGTGTGTGACGGCCCTGCCGGTAGGGTCGAGTCCGGTTCGTGTCCGAAGCGAGATGCAGTTGTCTCATGGCGCGGGTGCGAACGCAGCTCAATGCAGCCTAACCGGACAGGGAGATCGAGAACCTGCGTTTGCCGCTACGAGGCGGGGGTGTTCGCACGCTGTGGAACGCTGCCGTGGGTGCTGCGGCGCACGTCACATCCCCATCTACTTGTCCGTACGGAGCGGGGTTCCGGGTTGAATGTGGCCGCATTGGTCGACGGGGAACGAACGGGGAATGCAAGGCCGTCCGCGGGGGAAACGTGCGACTTCCGGCTGGAGGACGTACGCAGATCGACCGAAAGATGCTCGAGGCGAGGCAGACCATGGACGCTCCGACCACCACGTCGGCCGGCAACGGTACTTCGGGGGACGCTGACGGAGGCGGTTGGTTCACGCCTCGCACATCGCCGCCGCTCCCTGGCGGGGACCAGGAATCAGACGGCAACCGCCTCGCAGGCCTGCGGCCCGTGGGCCGCTCCCAGGAGCCGCCGACCGGCGTGCGGCAGCACCGGGAAGGCGCGGCGCGGGAGCGAATACAGAGCGGCGTGGACCTTCCTCCCAGCGCCCCCCTCAGCCCTCCGCCCGCCCTGGACCACGGCCCCGAGCACTCCGTCTTCGACCCGCGTGTGCCGGACGAGCCCGCCGGACAGGCGGCGCCCCCCTCCCCCGACGCCGTTCTCATCCGGCGGACCATGGCCGAGGTCGGCCCTGTCGCCGACAAGGTCACCTCGTACTTCTACGCGCTGCTCTTCGTCCAGCACCCCGAACTGCGGTCGATGTTCCCCCCGGCCATGGACGCCCAGCGCGACCGCTTGCTCAAGGCACTGCTGACCGCTGCCGAGCACATCGACAACACTCCCGTCCTCGTCGACTACCTGCAGAACCTCGGCCGCGGACATCGCAAATACGGGACCCAGGCCGACCACTACCCGGCGGTCGGCGAGTGTCTGATCGGTGCGCTGAGCCGGTACGCCAAGGGGAGCTGGAACGAGGAGACCGAGGCCGCCTGGGTCAGGACGTACACGACGATCTCCCAGGTGATGATCGACGCGGCGGCCGCGGACGAGTTGCGTTCCCCGCCCTGGTGGCTCGCTGAGGTCGTCTCGCACGATCTGAGAACGGCGGACACGGCGGTCCTCACCGTCCGCCCCAACCAGCCGTACCCCTTTCTCGCCGGGCAGTACACGAGCCTGGAGACTCCCTGGTGGCCGCGGATCTGGCGGCACTACTCCTTCGCCTCGGCGCCCCGCTCGGACGGGTTGCTGTCGTTCCATGTGAAGGCCATCTCCGCGGGCTGGGTCTCCAACTCGCTGGTGCACCGGGCCCGGCCCGGTGACGTGCTGCGCCTGGGTCCGCCGGCCGGCGGTATGACCGTCGATCACAGCAGCGACAGCGGCCTGCTCTGTCTGGGCGGTGGCACCGGGATAGCGCCGATCAAGGCCATCGTGGAGGACGTGGCCGAACATGGGCGGCACCGCCCCGTCGAGGTCTTCTACGGTGCCCGCACGGGCCAGGACCTCTATGACCTGGACACGCTGCTACGGCTACAGCAGAGCAACTCGTGGCTCGAGGTCCGCCCGGTGGTGGACAAGCACGGACTGCTGCAGCTGCCCGACGCCATACGGGACCATGGGCCCTGGAACGGGTACGACGCCTACCTCTCCGGACCGCCCGGCATGATCCGCAGCGGTGTGGACGCCTTGAAGGCCGCCGGTATCTCCGCCGAGCGCATACACCACGACTCGGTGGAAGAACTGGTGGCGGCCGGGGACTGACACCCGGGACAAGCGGAGCGGCTGACGGCCGAGACCGAGCGAGCGGCTGGTCTCCGGCGGCCGTCCGCGGGCACTCAGCCGAGGTCGGGCGCGTGCATCGCCCGCACGCCCTCGATGTTCCCGTCCAGGTAGTGCCGCAGGGACAACGGGACGAGGTGTACGGAGGCGATGCCGACCCGGGTGAAGGGGATGCGCACGATCTCGTACTCCCCGAGTGGCTCGTCCACCTCGGGGCCATGTCGCTTGGAGGGGTCCATGGACTCCAGGCGACAGACGAAGAAGTGTTGGACCTTCACCCCGGTGGCGCCGCCGTCCTCACCGATGTGTTCGACGGTGTCCACGAAACAGGGCACGACGTCGGTGATCTTGGCGCCGAGTTCCTCGTGCACTTCGCGGTGGAGCGCGTCGACGACCGTGGTGTCCTCCGGCTCGACACCGCCGCCCGGCGTGAGCCAGTACGGATCCATGCCCGGCTTGGTCCGCTTGATCAGGATCAGGTCGTCGCCGTCGAGCAGCACGGCGCGGGCGGTGCGCTTGACCACGGGTCGTACGGTCATGGGAGAAATGTGGCCCCGCATGTTCCACGTGAAACATCGCCGGAGCGAGGAAGAGGGGCACCCCGGCGCTCACGGCCGGTCCGCGATCGGCACTCCCCTCCGCCCCGGGGTTGCAAGGCGGTCTCAGGACCAGTTCGCCGCGGTCTCCAGCAGCCACTCGTGGGCCCGCGCGATGTGCGGCATGGCCAGGGTGCCGGTACGGACCACCAGGAAATAGGTCCGCAACGGGGGCACGGCGGGTTCCAGGAGCGTGACGAGGTCACCGCGCTCCAGCGCGGAAGCGCACAGGTAGCGGGGGACCACGGCCAGTCCGGCGCCCGAGACCGCACAGCCTATGACCGCGCGCAGGTCCGGGACGACGACGGTCCCGGAGGCGGCGGGCCGGGCGTCGAAGACCGAGGCCCAGTAGCGGGCGATGAAGGGCAGTGACTCGTGTACCTCGACGAGGGGAAGCTCCTCCAGCGCGTGCGCCCCCTTGCGCCCTGGCCGGCCCGGACCGATCACGTCCGCCCAGTACGGGGCGGCGACCAGGACGTGCTCCTCGTCGCAGAGGGGTGCCGCGGTGAGCAGGGCGCCACGTGGCTGGGCGGTCGTGATGGCCAGGTCGTGGTGTCCGGCGGCGAGACCTTCCAGCGCCTCGTCCGAGTTTCCGAAGGAGACTCTCAGCGCGAAGCCCTGGCCGTCGTCGCCCTTCAGCTCGGTGAGCGCGGGCAGGGCCCGCTCGGCGGTGAACTCCGGAGGGCCGGCGAGATGGAGGGTCCGTAAGGACGAGTCGTCGTCGAGGCCGGTCTCGGCGATCTCGACCAGCGCGTCGAGATGAGGTGCCGCCTTGTGGGCGAGCTCGTCGCCGATGGTCGTCGGTGTCACCCCCCGGGCCCTGCGCAGGAAGAGCGGGCGGCCCAACTGGCGCTCCAGCGTGCGTATCTGGGAGGTGACGGCCGGCTGCGAAAGTCCGAGCAGGGCGGCGGCACGAGTGAAGGAACCGGCCCGGTGCACGGTCACGAACGTCCGCAGTAAGGCCAGATCCATGGTCGCCTCCCCACGCCGCCTCCGGAGCGCCCAACTATAAGTAAGTCGATAGGTTTCTGTCGCTACTGTGATTGGACACTGACACAGAGTCAACTAGCCTTGGTCGCGCGGTTCTTCGCGCGCGGAACCGGGGACGGTCCGAGCCACGAGGGGGGAGGCTCGGACCGTCCGTTGTACGTAGCGCGGTACTAGTCGGTAGCAACAGCGAGCGCGCGCAGCACGTCCGCCACGAGATCGTCCGTGTCCTCCGCGCCGGCCGAGAACCGGATGAAACCCTCCGGAACCGCGTCACCTCCCCAACGGCCGCGTCGCTCGGCGGTGGAGCGCACCCCGCCGAAGCTCGTGGCATCGTCCACGAGGCGCAGCGCGTCGAGGAAACGGTCGGCACGCGCGCGCGTGGGCAACTCGAACGACACCACACAGCCGTAGCGCCGCATCTGCTGCGAGGCGATCTTGTACGAGGGATCGTCGGGCAGCCCCGGATAGCGCACCCCGGTGACCTCGGGGCGGCCCTTGAGCGCCTCGGCCACCGACAGGGCGTTGACGTTCTGCCGTTCGGCACGCAGTTGGAGCGTGGCGAGCGAGCGGTGCGCGAGCCAGGCCTCCATCGGCCCCGGGATCGCTCCGACGATCTTGCGCCATCGCCTCACACCGGCCATCAGCGCAGGGTCGCGTCCGGCGACGTACCCGAGCAGGACGTCCCCGTGGCCGGTCAACTGCTTCGTTCCGCTGGCCACGGCGAAGTCGGCGCCGAGATCCAGCGGGCGCTGTCCGAGCGGTGTCGCCAGTGTGTTGTCGACGGCCACGAGACACCCTCGCGCGCGTGCCGCTTCGCTGAGCCGGCGCACGTCGCACACATCCAGCCCCGGGTTCGACGGTGTCTCGATCCACAGCAGCCTGGCGCCCTCCAAGGCGTCGAGCTGGGCGTCGCCGCCCGTCGGCGCGCTTCGCACCTCGACGCCGTACGACCGCAGCTGTTCACCGGCCAGCGGCAGGACGTTGTAGCCGTCGCTCGGCAGGACGATGACGTCCCCGGAGCGGACCTGGGAGAAGAGGACGGACGAGATGGCGGCCATGCCGGAGGCGAAGGCGACCGTCTCGACGTCGTCCTGCCCGGGGGCCTCCAGTTCGCCGATGGCGCGTTCCAGAAGCGTCCAGGTGGGGTTCTGGTCGCGTCCGTAGGCGTACGGGCCCGTGGGCTCGCCCGGCAGGTGGTAGTGGGCGGCGAAGACCGGTCCGGGGAGGGTGGGCTCGTGCTTGACGGGCTCGGGCAGGCCGGCGCGCACCGCGCGGGTGCCCTCGCCCGGGCGCGATTCGGGTTTCTCGGTGCTCATGCGGCCCCTACCTCCACCTTCTCCTGTACGGCGGCCAGCAGACCTGGGCTCGCGGCCTCCACGAGTTCCAGACACTCCTCGAATCCGTCCATGCCCCCGTAGTAGGGGTCCGGAACGTCGAGATCGTCCCCGGCAGCGGGGTCGTAGGAGCGCAGGAGGCGGACCTTGTCCGCGTCCGCCGCCGTCGGTGCGAGGCGACGCAGGGCTTCGAGGTGACTCTTGTCGAGGGCAATGACGAGGTCCAGGCGGGAGAACCACGAGACCTGGAACTGCCGGGCCGTGTGGAGGCCGTCGTAGCCGCTCGACTCCAGGACGGAGACCGCGCGCGGGTCGGCGGCGTCGCCTTCGTGCCAGCCCCCGGTGCCCGCGCTGTCGACCTCCACCAGCCCGCCGAGCCCCGCTTCTTCGACACGGGCGCGGAAGACGGCCTCGGCCATCGGGGAACGGCAGATGTTGCCGGTACAGACGAAGCAGACTCGGTACGTCATGGCGGACCCTCAGTCGCCGTCGGGCAGGACGAGGGAGAGCGCCCACGAGACGATCGAGATGATCAGGCCGCCGAGCACGGCGGTCCAGAAGCCCTCCACGTGGAAGCTCAGGTCGAGGACGTCGGCCAGCCAGGAGGTGAGCAGGAGCATCAGGGCGTTCACGACCAGCGTGAACAGGCCGAGCGTGAGTATGAACAGGGGGAGGGTCAACAGGCTCACGAGCGGCTTGACCACCGCGTTCACCAGGCCGAAGACGAGGGCGACCAGCAGCAGCGTGCCGACCTTCTTGCCCGTGCTGTCCCCGGTCAGCGTGATCTTGTCGACCAGCCACACCGCGACCGCCAGGGCGCCCGCGTTGGCGATCGTCTTGACTAGGAAATTCATCATGTGTCTGATCGTGGCAGAAGCGATCGGTACGAGGACTGGGCAGGGGCGACTAAGTCGATGAAGGCATTCCGGTTGGATGAGCTGGAGGCGGAGCGCGCCGCCAACGACGGTGCCTATCTGCAGTTCCTGCGCGAGCGGAACATGTCGGTCGGCCTGTACGCACTCGATGCCGGTGAACTCGATCCGCAGAGGCCGCACAGTCAGGACGAGGTGTACCTCGTCGTGAGTGGCCGTGCCTCGCTCACGGTGGGGCTGGAGACGACCCAGGTGGCACGCGGCAGTGTCGTGTACGTGCCGGCCGGGGTCGCCCACAAGTTCCACCACATCACCGAGGACCTGAGGGTCGTGGTGGTGTTCTCTCCGCCGGAGGGCTGACGTCCGCTTCGGCGTTCCCTAGGGGGACGATCAGGGACGGACAAGGGCTGCGAAGCCCCCGGAACGCCCTCGCACCGCCCTAGCATCGATGACAGGACAGCAGTAGGCCCGGAATCAGTGTCCCGGTGGCGGGCGACGGGTGGAGACACAGGGAGCAAGGCCGATGCGGGAGATCTTCGCGGGGATGCCGTGGTGGGTGAAGTGGATCGCGGTGCCGGTCATCGCCCTGCTGGTGTTCGGAGGGCTGATACTCAGCGTCGTCCAAGTCGTGGTGGGCCTGCTTTTCAAGGTGCTGGTCTTCGTGGCGCTGGTCGGCGGACTGATCTACGTCGTCAGGAAGTTCACGGCGGGATCCTCGTCGCGCGGCGACTGGTGAGCCGTCAGCGCCGTGCAACGGCTGTGGCGTGAGTGGGTGAGCCCGGTCAGGGCGCACCGGTAACAGGAACGTGAGGTTCCCTCGCCAGGGGGAAGTTTCCCGGCGGGGCCGTCTGCGGGCGGTGACGGGCGGCTAGAGTCCGGAAACTCGCCGCGGGATCGAATCCCGCGGGCGGCGCATCTCCTCCCGTGTCCCCCGCACGGGCGGCCCTCCTCGCGCTTCGGGAGCGACCCTTGGCCACGGCTGACACCGCACCAGCAGAACCGCTCTCCCCGTCCGGTCGGCCACGCTCACGGTCGCCTCAGAACACGGTGCCTCCCACGCAGCCGGGTCCCAGATCGACGCCTGCGACGGCTGCCGAGCCGCCACGTGCCCGGGCCCCGGAGACGCATGGCCCTCCGGCAGCTCCGCGGGCGACGCCCTCGACTGCCCTGGCGCCTCCTGTGCAGCCCCGTACCTCGCCGGGTGAGGAGAACGTGCGGCGGCCCGAGCCTTCGGCGCCCGGGAAGCGGGCGCAGCGTTCGGCGGGCGCGGGATCGGCCCCGGCGCCGGCGCGGGGACCGTCATCGCCGACCGGGACCGAGGCGCAGCCGTCGGCACCACAGCTTCGGAACCAGGCGCAGGCGACGGGGTTCGTCCGCTCGGCGCGGTCCCTCGGTCACGGGCCGGGGAGAGGGGGCCGCATCCCCTCTCCCGCGCCGCCGACCGTGCCGGAGGCGAACTCCGGGACCCTCATCGGATCCGTGCAGAGGGCGATGCGGCTGCTGGAGGCCGTCGCCGAGCGGGAACACGGAGCACCCGCCAAACAGTTGGCACGGGACGCCGGTCTCGCGCTGCCCACGGCCTACCACCTGCTTCGCACCCTGGTGCACGAGGGTTATCTGCGCCGGGAGAAGGGCCTGTTCTTCCTCGGTGAGGCGGCGGAGAGGCTGAGCAGCAGCGGAGCGCAGCAGAAACGTCGCAGCACGGTGAGCGAGGCGCTGGCGCACTGGCGCGACACCCTGGGCGTCCCCGTCTACTTCGCCACCTACCGGGACGGCGAGATCGAGGTCATGTGCGTCGCCGACAGCCCGAGCATCCCTGCCGTCGAGGAATGGGCCGACTTCCGCGAGACGGCGCACGCCCACGCCGTCGGACAGTGCCTGCTGTCCCAACTGAGCGAGGAGGCCCGCCTCGACCACCTGGACCGCCACCCGGCTCAGTCCCTCACCCCGTACACGGTTCGCGACGAGGAGACGCTCCTCCGGCGCCTCGGGCGCCTCGGGCGCATGGAACCGGTGGTGGAGCACCAGGAGTACGCCCTCGGGACGGTCTGTGCCGCGCTTCCCCTCACCGTGGGGGCGACTGCCGGGGCCCTCGCCATCTCGCTGCCCTCGCACCAGGCGGCCCGACTGATGCCGGTGGCCCATCAGTTGCAGACGGAGATCGGGAAGCTGCTAGGGACACTCGCGATCTCTATCAGCATCTGAAAAATCACTCCTTGTGATCTCTCGTGTACTTTCAGCAAACTTCCAGGGGTGTCAGGCGGATGATTCCTGGCCAGTCGACGATCACGGCGGGGTAGGCGATGCGCGAGTCGGTACAGGCAGAGGTCATGATGAGCTTCCTCGTCTCGGAAGAACTCTCCTTCCGTATTCCGGTGGAGCTGCGTTACGAGACCTGTGATCCCTACGCCGTGCGGCTGACCTTTCATCTGCCCGGAGATGCCCCGGTGACCTGGGCGTTCGGGCGGGAGTTGCTCATCGACGGAGTCGGGCGGCCGTGCGGGGACGGGGACGTCCACATCGCGCCCGCCGACCCGGAGACGTTCGGCGAGGTCCTGATCCGCCTGCAGGTGGGGAGCGACCAGGCGATGTTCCGGGTCGGCACGGCGCCGCTGGTGGCCTTCCTGGACCGCACGGACAAGATCGTGCCGCTGGGGCAGGAGCGTTCCCTCGCCGACTTCGACGCCCTGCTCGACGAGGCGCTGGACCGCATCCTGGCCGAGGAGCAGAGCGCGGGCTGAACGTTACGGCGCCGGGGTGACGTAACGCTTCAGCGCTTGCGGCGGCGCCCCCTTCCACCACGGGCCGGAGCGGAGGCGGACGCAGCTTCGGCGCTGTTCGGACGGTCGGCGGAGACGACCAGGGCGGCCAGCGCGGTGGTCACCGGCACCGATGCGACCAGGCCGATCGAGCCGACGAGCGTGCGCACGATCTCCTCCGCGACGAGCTCGCTGTTGGCGACCGTGCCGACACTGCTCTGCGCGATCGAGAAGAGCAGGAGCAGCGGCAGCGCGGCACCGGCATAGGCCAGAACGAGAGTGTTGACCACCGATGCGATGTGGTCGCGGCCGATCCGGATGCCCGCGCGGTACAGGTTCCGCCAGCCCATCATCGGATTGGCCTCGTGCAGCTCCCACACCGCCGACGTCTGGGTGACCGTCACGTCGTCGAGCACGCCGAGCGAGCCGATGATGACGCCCGCGAGCAACAGGCCGCTCATGTCGATCGTCGGGTACAGCCCATGGATCAGACCGGTGTTGTCGTCCGTGTTGCCGGTCAGGTAGGCCGAGCCGATGAAACCCGAACCCAACAGGCCGATCAACAGCAGCGAGATCAGGGTGCCGATCACCGCCACGGAGGTCCGGGCCGAGAGCCCGTGGCACATGTAGAGGGCGATGAGCATGATGGCGCTCGCCCCGACCACCGCCACCACCAGCGGGTTCGAACCCTGCAGGATGGCCGGCAGGATGAAGAGGGTCAGCACCAGGAAGCTGATGGCCAGCGCCACCAGGGCCATGAGACCGCGCATCCGGCCCACGGCCACCACGGCGAGTGCGAAGATCCCGGCGAGCAGCACCATCGGGAACTTCCGGTTCACATCGGTCACCGAGTACTGCAAATCCTTGGGCGCGGCGGGTTCGTAGGCGACCACGACCTCCTGGCCCTGCTCCAACTGCCGTGACTGGTCGGGCTGGACGATCTCGGTGAAGGTACGGCCCTTGTCGTCACCGGTGTCGACCCGGACCGTGGCCTTCTTGCAGGTGCCGTTCGCCTGCTGCTGGGCCGACGAGCCCTCGGCGGTGGACGTGTCGCCGGTCGGGGTCCCGCCCGAGGCGTTCACCGACGAACAGCTGACCTCTTCGACCTTGGTGACGGTGGCCTGCTGTGTCTGTCGGTCGAAGCCCACCCCGGTGCGTTCGTGGGCCGGGGCGCCGCCGGGCCAGAGCACGACGAGACCCACGACGACCGCGGTCGCGAAGGGGATCAGCACCGCCGCGATGACCTTGCGCAGGTGCTGCGACACGGGCGCGGCGGGACCGTGGCCATGGCTGTGCGAATGGCCGTGGCCGCCACCGGAGGACGGGCCTTGGTCGTGCCCTCCGCCGGAGCCGTGTCCCCCGCCGGAGCCGTGTCCCCCTCCAGAGCCAGGGCCGCCGCCGGAGCCGTGGCCGCCTCCGGAGCCGTATCCATGGCCACCGTCGGAGCCACGGCCATGGCCGTTTCCAGGGCCATGGCCGTGGGGCGGCTCGTGGGGCGGAGGCGGGGGCTGCTGCGTCGTGGTCACCGACCGATCATCGCAAGAACGAGCGATGCCCACTGTTCACCGCGCCACATCTGCCGCTAGCGTGGAGGCACCTTTGCACACGCGGGAGCTCGGAGCACCGGGCTGAGAGGGCGCTGACCTCCGCAGACGCGATGTTTCACGTGGAACATCGTCGGGCGGAAATTGCTGCGTCGACCGCTGAACCTGTTACCGGGTAATGCCGGCGTAGGGAGTAGGTCTCATGACCATCGAGGACACACGCACGCCTGCCTCCAGCCAGACGGACGGGGCATCCGCCGCGTCCCCGGGTGAGAACAGCCAGGGTGAACAGCCCCTGGAGGCCGGGAAGTCCATCGGCTGGCACAAGGCGTACATCGAGGGCTCACGCCCCGATCTGCGGGTGCCGGTCCGCCAGGTGCATCTCACCAACGGACAGTCCGTCACCCTGTACGACACCTCCGGTCCGTACACCGATCCGACCGCGGAGACCGACGTCAGGCGGGGACTGCTCCCCCTGCGCGAGAACTGGATCATCGCCAGGGGAGACACTGAGGAGTACGCGGGCCGTCCCGTCCGCCCCGAGGACGACGGGATCAAGCACACCTCGCCACGCGGCGGGCTGCGCAACCTCGACGCGGTGTTCCCGGGGCGGCCGCGCCAGCCGCGCCGGAGCCGCGACGGCCAGGCCGTGACCCAACTCGCGTACGCACGACGCGGGGAGATCACACCCGAGATGGAGTACGTGGCCGTTCGGGAGAACGTCTCGCCGGAGGTCGTCCGCGAGGAGATCGCCGCAGGCCGGGCCGTACTGCCCGCTAACGTCAATCACCCCGAGATCGAGCCGATGATCATCGGGAAGCGGTTCCTGGTGAAGGTCAACGCCAACATCGGCAACTCCGCGGTCACCTCCTCCATCGAGGAGGAGGTCGAGAAGATGACCTGGGCGACCCGCTGGGGCGCCGACACGGTCATGGACCTGTCCACCGGCCGGAACATCCACACCACCCGCGAGTGGGTGCTGCGCAACTCCCCCGTCCCCATCGGCACGGTGCCGCTGTACCAGGCGCTGGAGAAGGTCGACGGCAAGGCCGAGGAGCTCACCTGGGAGATCTACAAGGACACCGTCATCGAGCAGGCCGAACAGGGCGTGGACTACATGACGGTCCACGCGGGTGTGCGCCTCGCGTATGTGCCGCTCACCGCGAACCGCAAGACCGGCATCGTCTCGCGCGGTGGTTCGATCATGGCGGCCTGGTGTCTCGCCCACCACAAGGAGTCGTTCCTCTACGAGAACTTCGAGGAACTGTGCGAGATCCTCGCCGCCTACGACGTCACCTACTCCCTCGGTGACGGCCTGCGGCCCGGTTCCATCGCCGACGCCAACGACGAGGCCCAGTTCGCGGAGTTGCGCACGCTCGGGGAACTCAACCGGACGGCGAAGCGTTTCCACGTACAGACCATGATCGAAGGCCCGGGCCATGTCCCGATGCACAAGATCAAGGAGAACATCGACCTGCAGCAGGAGATCTGCGATGAGGCTCCGTTCTATACGCTCGGCCCGCTGACGACGGACGTCGCACCGGCGTACGACCACATCACCTCGGGCATAGGCGCCGCGATGATCGCGTGGTGGGGCACGGCGATGCTCTGCTACGTCACGCCCAAGGAGCACTTGGGACTGCCCAATCGCGACGACGTGAAGACCGGCGTCATCACCTACAAGATCGCGGCCCACGCGGCGGACCTCGCCAAGGGGCACCCGGGCGCACAGGAGTGGGACGACGCGTTGTCGGACGCTCGCTTCGAGTTCCGCTGGGAGGACCAGTTCAACCTGGCCCTCGACCCCGATACGGCCCGCGAGTTCCACGACGAGACCCTCCCGGCGGAGCCGGCCAAGACGGCTCACTTCTGCTCCATGTGCGGTCCGAAGTTCTGCTCGATGAAGATCTCCCAGGACATCCGTCGTGAGCACGGTGGTTCCCGGGCCGACATCGAGGCGGGTATGGCCCAGAAGTCCAAGGAGTTCGCCGAGGCGGGGAACCGGGTCTATCTGCCGATGGCGGACTGAGGGGCGACGAGGGATCGGGGCACGGCGGCGGGAGCGTTCACGTACGGCCGAGGGACCGGGGCTCGGTCGTGGCTCCTGCTGCCTGGACGCGGTGCCTCGTGCTTGCGTGCGGACCGCGGTCCCCGGGCGACGAGCGGTGCTCTTCCGGCCGTTGCCGGGAGAGCCCGCTGCCGCGGTGTGGGCGGTGGCCTGAGGCCTGTTGTCAGTCCGGCTGGTGTTCCGGGCCGCCGAAGTCCGGGCTGGAGAAGTCCGGGCTGCTGTAACTGGGCCGGGAGCCGGAGCTGCCGCTGTCCGGGCTGCTGCTGAAGCTCGGACGGTTGTAGCCGAGATGCGGCATACGGCTGGGCGGGGCCGGACGGTCCGGCTCCAGCAGCAGAGCAGGACCCGGGTTCGCGAGGGCGTCGCGGAGGAACGGCAGGATGCCGCGCTCCAGGAGGGCTTCGCGCCAGGCTTCCCTGGCCCGGGTCAACTCCTCGTTCAGCTCGCTGCGCGCTCCGTCGTCGAGGAGCGCGGTGGCGTTGTTGCGCAGGGCCGTGAGCAGGAGGCCGACCGCGGCCACCAGGATCGCCGCCGCGGTGACCGCACCGAAGACCCAACCCGTGGTGAGGAGGGTCTCGGCGATCGCCCGCTCGGGGTCGAGCACCTTCATGACGTACCCCACGAGCAGGAAGAGCACCGCCGCGGTTCCGGCGAGGACCGGAGCGAGTACTGCGGCGACCGCACCGGCGCCCGCCCCCGCCGCCTCCGTGACCTCGCCCACGGTGGCGGCGAGGTTCACCGTGGAGCCGTCCGGCTCGCTGGAGCCGGGCGCGGTCCTCTCGGAGGCGGGCGTGGCGGCCGACGGAGGGCTGCGGAACTCGTCGCGGACCTTGACGTAGTACTGGTATTCGGTTGCCGCGGCGGCCGTGATGATCGCCGAGGCGTTGAGGGCCATCGTGCGCAGCTGTTCGGTGTTGAGCCGCTGGAGACCGGCGGCGAATTCCGGGCGGTGTGGTGCGGAGCGCAGCGCCTCGCCGAGGATCCGCTCGTACTCCTGGCGGTCCTCACTGAGCAGGTGCTGCGGAACGCTGTTCATCTGCATCCCCCGATGCTCCGTAGGGCTTGTGGCTCGGCATGCTGACGAGCCGTCGGGCAGAAACGGAGGGGAGCCTGCTACGGATAAGCCGATGGTAGAGCGGTGACGGCAGGCGGTGACAGGGGGTTTGAAGAAATTGGCACCTGGCCAGCGAAGTCTTCCGACCGGGAACGCCTGCCCGCTGACGGCTCAGGTAGGCAGGGGAAGTTCCTGGACCAGCAGCTTTCCGGCCATGGTGACACCGCCGTCCATGGCGACGGCCAGACCGTCCGCATAGGTGTACGGTCCGTCGACCGAGGGGCCCGCGCCGTCCTCGCCGTCCTCCGAGCCGACCTCTCCCAGGAGGTAGGGAATCGGGCTGTGACCGTGGACGATGCGGGTGCCGCCGTAGGTTTCGAGCAGCGAGCGCACGGCGTCGGCGCCGCCCTCGTCCCGGAAGGCGAAGCGGCGGGTGAACTTGCGGAAGAGGTCCCAGACCTCGTCCGCGTCGTTGCGCGTGATCGTCTCGCGGATGGTGTCGTTGACCGCCTCGATGGAGTCGCCGTAGTCGCGGTAGGCGGTGGTGTCGGAGTGCACCAGAAGGTGGCCGTCGACCTCCTCCATGGCGTCCAGACGGGCCATCCACTGGAGGTGGTGGTCCTGGAGGCGGTCCATGTCGGTCTTCTGGCCGCCGTTGAGGAGCCAGGCGGCCTGGAAGGTGGCCGTGCCCGCTCCGGAGTTGACGGGGGTGTCGCCGAACCGCTTGGCGCCCAGCAGCAGCAGCTCGTGGTTGCCCATGAGTGCCTTGCAGTAGCCGCCGGCCGCGGCGGCCTCGGCGGACAGGCGCATCACGAGGTCGATGACGCCGATGCCGTCCGGACCCCGGTCGGTGAAGTCGCCGAGGAACCAGAGCCGGGCGGTGCCCGCCGACCAGTTGCCCGCGGCGTCGACGAGGCCCTTCTCGCGGAGCGCGGCGAGGAGCTCGTCCAGGTAGCCGTGGACGTCCCCCACGACGAAGAGCGGGCTCGGCCGGACGGAGGACGGCTCGGCTGCCGCGGCCTCCGGGTCGATCACGACCTGGAGGGTGTCGCCCCGGTTGATCACCGGAAGGTCTCGCTGGGTCGGGGTGTATCCCTCGGGGTAGCCCTCGGGATCCCCGGCGGGCCCGGCGGCTTCGCCGGGCTCCGCGGAGTGTCCGTACGGACCGGCCTCGTGGACGTACGCGGGCACGCGGAAATCGCGCACCGTCGGCGTCCGCACCTCGGGTCCCTGACCGGCCCCCTGCGTCATCGACCCCTCCACCACCATCGCCCGCATCTGCACCGCATCGGACTGCCTGGTCGCGACGGTCCGCGGTGTGTGCGCCCATCATAGGAATGCGGATCGCGCCGTGTGATGACCCAGGGGTGGTGAAATGGCGCAGGGCCCCAGTTCACCGCGGTTTTCTCCCGAATTGGGCGGGGCTCACCCCGCCCGATTCCCGTTCGGATCCGCAAGTGGGACGTCAACCCGCTTCAGGTGATCGTGGCGGGCTGACCGTCGTACGCGGTGGACGCCGCTCGGACGAGGTCCGCACGATCAGCTCCGTCGGTATCACCTGCTCGACCGGCTGGTCCGATTCGACCCCCTCGATCGCGTCGATGAGGAGCTGGACCACGGCCGTGCCGATCCGACGCGGCTTCAGCGACAGCGTGGTGATCGGCGGCTCGGTGGACGCGTACACGGAGGACTCGCTGCAGCAGACGAGCAGCAGGTCGTCGGGGACGCGCAGACCGTAACGCCGGGCCGCGGCGAGCAGATCGGTGCCGTTCGGGTCGAAGAGGCCGTAGACCGCGTCCGGGCGGTCCGGGCGGGCCAGCAGTCGGTCGGCCGCGACGGCTCCGGCGCACGGATCGTGCGCCGGATAGGACTCGTAGACGGGATCCTGGCCCACGCGCTCGCACCAGCGCAGGTACGCGGTGGTGGAGAGGTGGGTGTACGTGTCCGTCGAGGTGCCGGTGAGGAGTCCGATCCGGCGGGCGCCCGCGTCGGCCAGGTGGTCGAGGATGCCGAGGACGGCGGCCTCGTGGTCGTTGTCGACCCACGCGGTGACCGGCAGCGTGCCGGCCGGCCGGCCGTCGGAGACCACCGGTAATCCCTGGCGGACCAGTTCGCTGACGACCGGGTCGTGGTCGGAGGGGTCGATGACCACGGTGCCGTCCAGGGCGACGTTCGACCACACGTCGTGTCGCGAGGTCGCGGGGAGGATCACCAGGGCGTAGCCCCGGGCCAGCGCGGCCGAGGTGGCTGCCCGCGCCATTTCCGCGAAGTACGCGAACTCGGTGAAGGTGAAAGGTTCATCCCCGTAGGTGGTCACGGTCAGGCCGATGAGGCCCGACTTGCCGGTTCTGAGGGTTCGGGCGGCCGCCGAGGGGCGGTAGCCAAGTCGGTCGGCGACCTCGCGTACATGGCGTCGGGTGGCGTCCGGGAGCCGGCCCTTGCCGTTGAGGGCGTCGGAAACGGTCGTGATGGAGACTCCGGCGGCGGCGGCCACATCCCGGATGCCCGCCCGGCCAGACCGGCTGCCTCGGCGGGGAGTTTCCGCGCGGCTCACCTGGTGCTTCCCTGCTGCTGTCATGGCGAGCCGATAGTAGGGCTCATGCGGTGGGGTAGTGCGGACGCATATGCACTCGTTGACAGGCACGTTTCTGCAAGGTCATAAAGGGGTAATTCCCTTGCATTGCAAGGGAGTTGAGAGCTCAGATGTCAGGACGTGACTTGTCGACGCGCATGGGCCTGCCAAGTAGCTGATGTTTCGAAGAGGTCTCAACTCACCTGGACGGGTGATGCGCGCTACGGCGTGAGCCACCGGCGCGCGCGTCCACAAGGGACGCGCCCCCTGATTCGTACACCTTCGTGCGCTGATGCCCCTGGGGCGGGTGTGGCGGCGGAGGCGTGGGCACGGTACGGACGCCGCTACGGACGTGGTTGTCCACAGGCCATTCGCAGGGGCGCCGAATCCTCATAAGGTGAGAAGCATTGAGTCGATGAGGAGGACTGCGGTGAGCGAGACAAGCCCCAAGCTGCGAGCCGAGCTGGAGGGGATTCCCACCTACAAGCCCGGCAAGCCGGCCGCGGCGGGCGGCCCGGTGGCGTACAAGCTGTCCTCCAACGAGAACCCGTATCCGCCGCTGCCCGGCGTGCTGGAGAGCGTGACGGGGTCGGCCGCGTCCTTCAACCGGTACCCGGACATGGCGTGCACGGGGCTCATGAGCGAGCTCGCGGACCGCTTCGGGGTGCCGGTCACGGATCTCGCCACAGGCACCGGCTCGGTCGGTGTGGCCCAGCAGCTGGTGCAGGCGACCTCGGGGCCGGGCGACGAGGTGATCTACGCCTGGCGGTCGTTCGAGGCGTATCCGATCATCACCCAGATCAGCGGGGCCACGTCCGTGCAGGTGCCCCTGACGCCGGGCGATGTTCACGACCTGGACGCGATGGCGGACGCGATCACCGACCGGACCCGGCTGATTTTCGTCTGCAACCCGAACAATCCGACAGGCACGGCGGTCCGCCGTGCCGAGTTGGAGCGGTTCCTCGACCGGGTGCCCGGTGATGTGCTGGTGGTGCTGGATGAGGCATACCGCGAGTTCGTACGGGATGTCGAGGTTCCGGACGGCGTCGAGTTCTACCGCGAGCGGTCGAACGTCTGCGTGTTGCGCACCTTCTCGAAGGCGTACGGGCTCGCGGGGCTCCGCGTGGGGTTCGCGATCGCTCACGAGCCGGTGGCGGCCGCGCTGCGGAAGACGGCCGTGCCGTTCGGTGTGAGCCAGCTCGCACAGGACGCCGCCGTCGCCTCGCTGCGCGCCGAGGACGAGCTGCTGGGCCGGGTCGGTTCGCTGGTCTGTGAGCGGAACCGGGTGGTCGAGGCGCTGCGCGGCCAGGGGTGGACGGTGCCGGAGACGCAGGCGAACTTCGTGTGGCTGCGGCTGGGGGAGCGAACCGTCGAGTTCGCCGGTGCGTGTGAGCAGGCCGGTGTCGTGGTGCGGCCGTTCCCGGGCGAGGGTGTGCGCGTGACGATCGGCGAGACCGAGGCGAACGACATCTTCCTCAGGGTGACGGAAGAGTTCCGCAAGGAGCTCTAGATTGTCGATGCTCTTCCGTGGCGAGGGGCCGGGGGTTTCCCCGGCCCCTTTTCCTATGGGCTGACGTGCCTGTTTGCGCCATAGGTCGATCGGTCCAGGCTTAGGGACCCCCCGCCCGTCGAGGCCCGAACGCGTATGCGTCATAATTGCTTGTGAATGTGAACGCGTTCACAAGCGCGTCCTGGTTGTCCTGAGATGTGTGTCATCGGGACAGGCTGCCGCAGTGCCACGGCATGTAAGGAGAAGACGTGGATCTCGCTCTGGCGCCGGAGACTCTGGCGCGATGGCAGTTCGGCATCACGACCGTCTACCACTTCCTCTTCGTCCCCCTGACGATCTCGCTCGCCGCGCTGACCGCGGGCCTGCAGACCGCCTGGGTGCGCTCAGGGAAGGAGAAGTACCTCCAGGCCACCAAGTTCTGGGGCAAGCTGTTCCTGATCAACATCGCGATGGGTGTCGTCACCGGCATCGTCCAGGAGTTCCAGTTCGGTATGAACTGGTCCGACTACTCCCGCTTCGTCGGTGATGTCTTCGGAGCTCCGCTCGCCTTCGAGGCGCTGATCGCCTTCTTCTTCGAGTCCACCTTCATCGGCCTGTGGATCTTCGGCTGGGACAAGCTCCCGCAGAAGATCCATCTGGCCTGCATCTGGATGGTCTCCATAGGCACGATCCTGTCGGCGTACTTCATCCTCGCGGCCAACTCCTGGATGCAGCACCCGGTCGGCTACCGGATCAACGAGGCGAAGGGCCGGGCCGAGCTCACCGACTTCTGGCTCGTCCTGACCCAGAACACCGCGCTCACCCAGGTCTTCCACACCCTCGCGGCGGCCTTCCTCGCCGGCGGAGCCTTCATGGTCGGCATCGCCGCCTTCCACCTGGCCCGCAAGAAGCACATCCCGATGATGAAGACCTCGCTGCGCCTCGGTCTGGTCACCGTAGTGATCGCCGGCATGCTCACCGCCATCAGCGGCGACCTCCTCGGCAAGGTCATGTTCAAGCAGCAACCGATGAAGATGGCGGCCGCCGAGGCCCTGTGGGACGGCGAGGCGCCCGCGCCGTTCTCCGTCTTCGCCTACGGAGACGTCGACGAGGGCCACAACAAGGTGGCCATCGAGATCCCCGGCCTGCTGTCCTTCCTCGCCAACGACGACTTCGACTCGTACGTCCCGGGCATCAACGACGTCAACAAGTCCGAGCAGGAGAAGTTCGGGCCCGGTGACTACCGGCCCAACATCCCCGTCGCCTACTGGGGTTTCCGCTGGATGATCGGCTTCGGCATGGCGTCCGTCGCGATCGGCGCGGTCGGCCTCTGGCTCACCCGGCGGAAGTTCCTGCTGCCGCAGCATCTGCGGGTCGGCGACGACGAGGTGCCGCATCTCGTACTGCTGCCGAAGAAGGCCCTCGGTCCGACGCTCACCAAGTGGTACTGGCGCATCGCGGTCCTGACCCTGGGCTTCCCGCTGATCGCCAGCTCCTGGGGCTGGATCTTCACCGAGATGGGCCGTCAGCCCTGGGTCGTCTACGGCGTGCTGCGCACCGAGGACGCGGTCTCCCCCGGTGTCTCCCAGGGTGAGGTCATCACCTCGATGATCGTCTTCACCGCGCTGTACGCGATCCTCGCCGTCGTCGAGGTCAAGCTGCTCGTGAAGTACGTCAAGGCTGGGCCGCCCGAGCTGACGGAGGCCGACCTCAACCCGCCCACGAAGATCGGCGGCGACTCCCGTGACGCCGACAAGCCGATGGCCTTCTCGTACTAGGCCGCACCGGGCCAAGGGAGCACAGTCATGGAACTTCACGACGTCTGGTTCGTCCTCATCGCCGTCCTGTGGATCGGCTACTTCTTTCTGGAGGGCTTCGACTTCGGGGTCGGTGTCCTCACCAAACTGCTGGCCCGGAACCGTCCGGAGAAGCGGGTCCTCATCAACACCATCGGACCCGTCTGGGACGGCAACGAGGTCTGGCTGCTCTCCGCGGGCGGCGCGACCTTCGCCGCCTTCCCCGAGTGGTACGCGACCCTCTTCTCCGGCTTCTATCTGCCGCTGCTGCTCATCCTGGTCTGCCTGATCGTCCGCGGTGTGGCGTTCGAGTACCGGGTGAAGCGGCCCGAGGAGAAGTGGCAGCGCAACTGGGAGACAGCGATCTTCTGGACCTCGCTGCTCCCCGCCTTCCTGTGGGGCGTGGCCTTCGCCAACATCGTGCGCGGGGTGAAGATCGACCGCGACTTCGAGTACGTGGGCGGTCTCACCGACCTGCTCAACCCGTACGCCCTGCTGGGCGGACTGGTCACGCTGACCCTGTTCACCTTCCACGGAACGGTGTTCGTCGGCCTCAAGACGGTCGGGGACATCCGTGAGCGGGCGCGCACCCTGGCACTGCGGGTGGGTGCCGTGACGGCCGGAGTGGCGCTGCTCTTCCTGCTCTGGACTCAGCTCGAGAAGGGTGACGGTGCTTCACTGGTCGCTGCGGTCGTGGCCGTGGCCGCACTGGTGGTGGCGCTGGCGGCGGTTCGGGCGGGGCGCGAGGGCTGGGCATTCGCCCTGTCGGGGGTCACCATCGTGGCCGCCGTCGCGATGCTCTTCCTGACGCTCTTCCCGAACGTCATGCCGTCCTCGCTGAACGAGGACTGGAGCCTCACCGTCACCAACGCCTCGTCCAGCCCGTACACCCTGAAGATCATGACCTGGTGCGCGGCCATCGCCACACCGGTGGTCATGCTCTATCAGGGGTGGACCTACTGGGTGTTCCGCAAGCGGATCGGTACGCAGCACATCGCCGAGTCGGTGCACTGAGTCGCGGTGAGGGGTGTGTTTGGCGATGTTTCACGTGAAACACACCCCTCCAGGCCGAAGAGGCATGTTTCACGTGAAACATGCCTGCTGAGAAGAGGGTGTTTCACGTGAAACCGATCGACCCACGACTGCTGCGGTACGCGCGTGCCACTCGCTTCTTCCTGGTGGTCGTCGTCGGACTGGGTGTTGCGGGAGCCGCGCTCGTCATCGCGCAGGCCATGCTCATCGCCGAAGTGGTGGTCGGGGCCTTCCAGCATGGGATGCCGGTCTCCGCACTCCGCACTCCCCTGCTGCTCCTGGTCGCGGTGGCGCTTGGCCGGGCTCTGGTCTCCTGGCTGACCGAACTGGCCGCTCACCGTGCGAGTGCGGCGGTGAAGTCGGAGCTGCGGGGCCGGCTGCTGGAACGGGCGACCGCGCTGGGGCCCGGTTGGCTGAGCGGGCAGCGCACCGGCTCACTGGTCGCCCTCGCCACCCGTGGGGTCGACGCGCTCGACGACTACTTCTCGCGTTACCTGCCGCAGTTGGGCCTCGCGGTCGTCGTGCCCGTCGCGGTCCTCGCGCGAATCGTCACCGAGGACTGGGTGTCGGCGGCGATCATCGTCGGCACCTTGCCGCTGATCCCTCTCTTCATGGTGCTCATCGGCTGGGCCACCCGCTCTCAGATGGACCGTCAGTGGCGGCTGCTGTCACAGCTGTCGGGGCACTTCCTGGATGTGGTGGCCGGGCTGCCGACGCTGAAGGTGTTCGGCCGGGCCAAGGCCCAGGCCGAGTCGATCAAGCGGATCACCGGTGAGTACCGCCGGGCGACCATGCGGACGCTGCGGATCGCCTTTCTGTCGTCCTTCGCGCTGGAGCTGCTCGCGACGATCTCGGTGGCCCTGGTCGCGGTCACCATCGGCATGCGGCTCGTGCACGGTGAGATGGACCTGTACATCGGATTGGTCATCCTCGTCCTGGCTCCCGAGGCGTATCTGCCCGTCCGGCAGGTGGGTGCCCAGTTCCATGCGGCCGCCGAGGGGCTCGCGGCCGCCGAGGAGATCTTCGAGGTCCTGGAGACCCCGGTACCGGCGTCCGGAACCGGGGCAGTGCCGCCCGTGAGTGAACTCCGCTTCGACGGGGTGACCGTCCGCTATCCCGGCCGGTCGTACGACGCCGTCTCCGACGTCACCTTCACCGTGGCCCCCGGTGAGACGGCGGCCCTCGTCGGACCGAGTGGCGTGGGCAAGTCGACCCTGCTGAGTGTCCTGTTGGGGTTCACGGAGGTCACCTCCGGCGGGGTGAGGATCGGGGGAGCCGACCTCGCCTCGCTCGACCTGGACGCATGGCGATCGCAGGTGGCCTGGGTGCCGCAGCGGCCGCATCTGTACGCAGGGTCGATCGCGGAGAACGTACGGCTGGCCCGTCCGGACGCGGACGACACGGCGATACGACGGGCTCTCGCCGACGCGGGAGCCCTCGATTTCGTGGACGCCCTGCCCGCCGGGGCCGACACGGTTCTCGGTGAGGACGGCGTCGGACTCTCCGCCGGACAGCGACAGCGCCTCGCTCTCGCCCGGGCGTTCGTCGCCGACCGCCCCGTGCTGCTTCTCGACGAGCCGACAGCCTCGTTGGACGGGGAGACCGAGGCGGAGGTCGTGGAGGCGGTGCGGCGGCTGGCCGTGGGCCGGACCGTGCTGTTGGTGGTTCACCGTCCGGCCCTGCTGGGGGTGGCGGACCGGGTGGTGCGGCTGGAGGAGGCCACCGGGCGCGGGGCGGCACCGTCCGCCGAGAGCGACCGGGTGCCGGCCGCCTCCCCTCGGTCGGAACGGCAGGAGGCACCGGAGTCGACAGCCGGGGAAGACTTGCCGCTGGAGCGGCGCGGAGGCGTGCTGAGCCGGGTCCGTCGGATGGCCGGACCGCGACGGGGCCGGCTCACTCTGGCGCTACTGCTCGGCAGTCTCGCGCTGGGCAGTGCGGTCGGGCTGATGGCGACCTCCGGATGGCTGATCTCGCGGGCCTCGCAGCAACCTCCGGTGCTGTATCTGATGGTCGCGGTGACAGCGACGAGGGCGTTCGGGATCGGACGGGCGGTGTTCCGGTACACCGAGCGGCTGGTGTCGCACGACGCCGTGCTGCGGATGCTGGCCGACACACGGGTGGCCGTCTACCGACGGCTCGAACGACTGGCACCCGCAGGACTGCGCACGATCCGCCGGGGCGACCTGCTCTCACGGCTGGTCGCCGACGTCGACGCGCTCCAGGACTACTGGGTGCGCTGGCTGCTGCCCGCCGGGGCGGCGGTGACCGTCTCCGCCGCCTCCGTCGGTTTCACCGCCTGGCTGCTGCCCGAGGCGGGAGCCGCGCTGGCCGTCGGTCTGCTCGCAGCCGGTGCCGGGGTGCCCCTCGTGACCGGGGCCGTGGCGCGACGGGCGGAGTACCGGCTGGCGCCGGCCCGTGGGGTGCTGGCCACGCGCGTGGCCGATCTGCTCACCGGCACCGCCGAGTTGGCGGTCGCGGGCGCCCTGCCCGCGCGTACGGCAGAGGCACGCCGGGCCGACCGGGTGCTCACCAGGATCGCCTCCCGGGCCGCCACGGCCACCGCGCTCGGCGACGGGCTCACTGCGCTCGTCTCCGGACTCACCGTCGCCGCGACCGCGCTCTTCGGCGCCCAGGCGGTGGTCGACGGACGGCTGAGCGGAGTGGCCATGGCCGTCGTCGTGCTCACCCCGCTGGCCGCGTTCGAGGCGGTGCTGGGAATGCCGCTCGCCGTCCAGTTCCGCCAGCGGGTGCGCAGGAGCGCGGAGCGCGTGTACGAGGTGCTGGACACTCCCGACCCGGTCCGCGAACCGGAGGAGTCGGCCGAGGCGCCGGTGTCGCCGTTCCCGCTGCGGCTCGAAGGGCTCGGCGCGCGGTACGCCGGGCAGGACCGGAACGTGCTCACCGCGCTGGACCTCACCCTCGAAGAGGGCCGCAGGATCGCCGTGGTCGGCGTCTCGGGGGCGGGCAAGACGACGCTCGCGCAGGTGCTGTTGCGGTTCCTGGACGCGTGCGAGGGGACCTACACGCTGGGCGGTGTGGACGCGCGCACGCTCGACGGGGACGCCGTACGGCGGCTCGTGGGGTTGTGTGCCCAGGACGCGCACCTCTTCGACAGTTCGGTGCGGGAGAACCTGCTGCTCGCCCGCAAGGACGCCGGTGAGGCGGAGTTGCGGGACGCACTCGCGCGGGCTCGGCTGCTCGACTGGGCGGACGAACTGCCGGACGGGCTCGACACCTTGATCGGCGAACACGGGGCGCGGCTGTCGGGCGGCCAGCGTCAGCGGCTCGCGCTCGCCCGCGCGCTCCTGGCCGATTTCCCGGTCCTCGTTCTCGACGAGCCGGCGGAGCACCTGGACCTGCCGACGGCCGACGCGCTCACCGCGGATCTGCTGGCCGCGACCGAGGGTCGTACGACCCTGCTGATCACCCATCGGCTGGCCGGCCTCGAAGCGGTGGACGAAGTCGTCGTCCTGGCGGCGGGGCGCGTCGTGCAGCGCGGGACCTACGCGGAACTGGCCCTGGCGGAAGGCCCCTTGCGGGAGATGGTGGAACGGGAGGCGGCGGGGGAGCTGCTGGCCGCGGTCTGAGCGTCTCGTGGGTGCCCTGGCTGCCGGTCCCAGTCGGCCGATCCCTGGCCGCCGGGCCCGTTTCGCCGGTCGCGCCGCCGCCCCGCCGGTCGCCGATGATCTGCTGATCAGGCCCGCGTTCGGCACGGGTGTGCCCGGGTTGCAAGGGGCCGCGCCGAACGCCCCGCTGTCCGGCCCCTGTTCGGCTCAGTCGCTTGGCCCGTACGGGGCTGAGTGTCCCCCGGCCGTACGACTCGAACAGGACTGCGGCGCGGGTCAGGTCCACGATCGCTGCTATGCGCTTCTCTCGCCGACACTCGCTGCTTGTCGCCCTGGTGCTGTGCGCCTCGGTCACCGTCGCGGCCCGGCCTGCGGCGGCCGACGGCGATCGCGGCGGGTCCGGCGGGGCCTCGGGAGCGTCCGCGAAGGAGGGCATCAGCGTCCGGGTGGCGAGGCTGTTCGGGGAGGCGGCAGTGGCCACCCAGCGGTACGAGGCGGGCCGGCAGGCGGCGGAGGCGCAGAGGGCGCGGACGGAGCGACTGGAGAAGCTCCTCACCCGGGAGCGGAAGCAGATCGCCGTGCTCAACGCCGATCTCGGCCGCATCGCGCGCGCCCAGTACCGCGAGGGTGGCGGGGTGCCGTACACCGCGCAGATGTTGTTCGCGAAGGACACCGAAGAGCTGATGCGAGGCCGGCGGGCGGTCTGGCAGGCCGATCTGGCCGTCAACAACGCGGTGGCCAAGAGCCGTCGCGCGGAGACGCGGCTGGCCGCGGACGAGGCCGAGGCGACCAAGGCGTGGCAGGCACTGGAGGAGTGGAGGACCGGGCTCGCCGGGATCAAGAAGACGATCGAGCAGAAGCTCGAAGAGGCGCAATGGACGCTTCAGGGCCAGGCCGACGAGGCGGTCGCGGCCGGTGCCTGCCGGGGAGCCGTCCGCCTGGAGCAACCGGACGGCAAGCCGCGGAGCAGGTGGGTGGCTCCGGTGGCCACGTACGAACTCTCCGCGGGCTACGGCAGCGGTGGTGAACGCTGGGCCAGTCAGCACACCGGTCAGGACTTCGCGGTGCCGATCGGTACGCCGGTACGGGCGGTCGGTGCGGGCCGCGTGGTGAAGGTGTCGTGCGGGGGCGCCTTCGGCATCGAGATCGTCGTCGAGCACGCGGGCGGCTACTTCACGCAGTACGCGCACCTCGCCGCCGTCACCGTCGATCAGGGGGACCGTGTGGGACCGGGCCAGTGGATCGGCCAGTCGGGCACCACCGGCAACTCCACGGGACCCCACCTGCACTTCGAGGTACGGGTCACCCCGGAGCTGGGCTCGGGGGTGGATCCCGTGCCGTGGCTGCGGAAGCGCGGGGTGACGTTGTAGGCGGGCGCTGCGCCGGGCCTGGGCTACAGCCGCTCCGCCAGCAGGCGCTCGATCACTACCGCCACCCCGTCCTCGTTGTTGGCCACCGTCCGGCCGGAGGCCGCCGCGAGGACGTCCGGGTGCGCGTTGCCCATGGCGTAGGACTGGCCGGCCCAGGTGAGCATCTCGACGTCGTTCGGCATGTCCCCGAAGGCGACGACCTCCTCGTGGGAGATACCGCGCTCGGCGCAGCACAGGGCGAGGGTGCTGGCCTTGGAGACGCCCGGACCGCTGATCTCCAGCAGGGCGCTGGGGCTGGAGCGGGTGATGGTGGCACGGTCGCCGACGGCGATGCGCGCGGTGGCGAGGAAGTCGTCGGGGTCGATCGACGGGTGGTAGGCGAGGATCTTCAGCACCGGCTCGTGATCAGCCACACCACCCGGGGCCAGCAGCTTCTCGGCAGGCGCCAGGGTGTCGGGGATCTCCATGTGGAGCTTCGGGTACTCGGGCTCCTGGTTGAAGCCGTACGTCTGCTCGACCGCGTACACCGTGCCCGGCGCGGCCTCGCGCAGCAGCCGTACGGCGTCGAGCGCGTTCTCGCGGGCCAGCTCGCGGACCTTGACGAAGCTGTGGGTGCCGGGGCCGCCGTGCAGGTCGACCACGGCGGCGCCGTTTCCGCAGATCGCCAGGCCGTGGCCGTGCACGTGCTCGCTGACGACGTCCATCCAGCGGGCCGGGCGCCCGGTGACGAAGAAGACCTCGACGCCCGCTTCCTCGGCGGCCGCGAGGGCGGCGACGGTGCGGGGGGAGACCGACTTGTCGTCGCGGAGCAGGGTGCCGTCGAGGTCCGTGGCTATCAGCCGGAGCGGGACGGTCGGGGCCGGGGTCTCGGGCTGTCTCGTCGCTGAGGTCACGGGCCCCATTGTCGCGCATATGCGCGCACGGCCGTGCGGGCCCCGCACAACTGAGTGATCAAGGGCCCTGGCCGCCTCGCTGCCCGACCTGTTGCCGACGCCGTTCTCACGGGTGTGCCGACTGCGGTACGCGGCTCGGCCGCGACGGCTCCGGGAGAGCGGTCACCCCAGCTGGGCCGGGGCCTCCATGGCGATCCGCTCGAAGACCTTCTCGTCGGCGGCGAAGTCCGAGTCCGGGATCGGCCAGTGGATCACGAGGTCGGTGAAGCCCAGCTCGGCGTGGCGGCCCGCGAAGTCCACGAAGGCGTCGAGCGACTCCAGGGGGCGGCTTCGGTCCGGGGTGAAACCGGTGAGGAGGATCTTGTCGAGCCGGGACGCGTCGCGGCCGACCGCGGCGGCCGTGTCGGCCAGCTTCTCGACCTGCCCACGAATGGCGTGAACCGACTGTGCGGGTGTGCCCGTCTCGAACAGCTTCGGGTCCCCGGTGGTCACCCAGGCCTGCCCGTACCGGGCGGCCAGCCGCATTCCGCGCGGCCCGGTGGCGGCCACCGCGAAGGGCAGCCGGGGCCGCTGGACGCAGCCGGGGATGTTGCGTGCCTCGTGCGCCGAGTAGTGGTCGCCCTCGTACGAGACCGAGTCCTCGGTGAGCAGGCGGTCGAGCAGGGGGACGAACTCGGCGAGGCGGTCGGCGCGCTCTCGCGGTGTCCACGGTTCCTGGCCGAGCGCGGTGGCGTCGAAGCCGGTTCCGCCCGCGCCGACGCCCAGGGTCATCCGGCCGCCGGAGATGTCGTCGAGGGAGATGAGTTCCTTGGCGAGGGTGACCGGGTGCCGGAAGTTCGGCGAGGTCACGAGCGTGCCGAGGCGGATGCGGTCGGTGATGGCGGCCGCCGCGGTCAGGGTGGGCACGGCGCCGAACCACGGCCCGTCCCGGAAGGTGCGCCAGGACAGGTGGTCGTACGTGAAGGCGGTGTGGAACCCGAGCTGCTCGGCCCGCTGCCACATGTCACGGCCGCCCTCGTGCCAGCGGAGGTACGGCAGGATCACGGTGCTCAGACGCAGACTCATACCCCCGAGCGTAAGGGCACCCGTGGTGTGGTTCCGCTCAGTGCGACTCGGGAAACCGCAGGTAACGGGGTGGAACCGTCTCGGTCAGCCACACGCCGTTGTCGCTGACCCGGAAGACGTGGCCGTCGCGGTGCATGGCGCCCGCGTCCACCGACAGCACGATGGGGCGGCCCCGGCGGGCGCCGACACGGGTGGCGGTCTCGCGGTCGGGCGAGAGGTGCACGTCGTGCCGGTTCATGGCACGCAGTCCCTCGGCGCGGATCGCGCCCAGGTAGGCCGCGACCGTCCCGTGGTAGAGGTACGCGGGCGGGGTGGCCGGGGGCAGGCCGAGGTCGACCTCGACGGTGTGGCCCTGGTTGGCGCGGATCCGGTCGCCGTCGACGGCGAAGCGTCGCTTGTCGTTGACCTCGACCACATGGTCGAGCTCGGCCCTGGTGAAAGGGAAACCGTGGGCGGCGGCCGCTGCCATGAGCGTGTCGATCCCGACCCAACCGCCCTCGTCGAGCGTGAGCCCGATCCGCTCCGGCTGGTGTCGCAGGTGCTTCGAGAGGTACTTCGACACTCTCACGGTACGTCGTTCGTTCATCTCGCCAGCGTGCCCGGCGAGACCCGCGTCACGCACTTGATTTTGCCGCGGATGTTTGATCCACAGCCAAGTGTAGTTATCCACAGGGGAATTGAAGATTCTGTGGACAACGACCCGTCAGATTCGGGGTTATTGGTCAATTTATCTTATTTCACACGCATTTGCGGTCAGAGCGTCCAAAGCTCGTGCCTGCACCTCGCGTTCAGCGGCAGCAGTGACGAAGGCGGACACCTGGTCCGGGCCAACCAGCTTCTCCACCGCTCGTATCGTGGACGCCGTGATGAGCACGGAACGCGACTCTTCCACGGGTTCGGCGTTCGTGTCGGATTCGAGATGACGGCGCAGTCTGCGGGTGGCGAACAGTCGCATCGCGCGCGCGAGTTCGGCGTCCACCGTCTGCTGCGCGAGCGGCCTCAGCCGCCGCACGAGCGCGGCCGCCTCGACCGCGTCGGCCTCGGTCGGTGGCCGGTGCTGCCCGAGGGAGAGGGCGAACACATGCTCGGTGGTGAACTCCAGTAAACGGGCGGCGATGTGCTCGACCTGCCCCCTCAACTCCCGTAGATGACCGGCGATCGCGGACAGCGGCACCCCGGCAGCGTGCAACTCGGCCGCCACAGCAAGCTCTTGGGGGCTCGGCACGAGGAACAGATCCTCGTCTTCCGGCACCGGCACCAGCACACCCAGGTCGACGGCGTCCGCCACCGCCGACTCGTCGGGAGCGCCGCCGAACCGTTCGACCAACTCGGTCCGCGAGATCCGTACGGCCTCCTCGTCGGTCCACGGTCCCTCGACCTCCGCGGCCAGGCCCAGGACCCCGCCGAGACCGCGGCCCGTGTCCCAGGCCTCCAGAAGCTCCTTGATGGAGGCGAGCGTGTAGCCGCGGTCGAGGAGGTCGGCGATCTGGCGCAACCTGGTCAGGTGAGCGTCGGAGTACACGTTGGCGCGGCCGCGCCGCTCGGGGCTCGGGAGGAGTCCGCGGTCCTGGTAGGCGCGGATCGTCCGGACCGTGACGCCGCTGTGGTGCGCCAGGTCGTCGATGCGGTACGCGGCGCCCGCCGGTACGTCGTCCCGCTCGTCCCGGCGGCTCACAGCGGCGGCTCCATACGGGCGAGCGCACGCAGCGCCCGGGGGGTGAACCGGGACATGAAGCGTCCGCCGCGGGCCTCCGGGGTGACGGGGACGACCGCCTGGTCGCGCACGACGGCGCGCAGGACGGCTTGCGCGACCTTCTCCGGCGGGTAGTTCCGCAGCCCGTAGAGCTTCGCGGCCCTCCGCTGCCGACGCTTCTCCTCTGCGGCGTCGACGCCGGCGAAGCGCGCCGTCGAGGTGATGGCGGTGTTGACGATGCCGGGACAGATCGCCGAAACCCCGATGTCCCGCCCGGCCAGTTCCGCGCGCAGGCACTCGCTCAGCATCAGGACCGCCGCCTTGGAGGTGCTGTACGCGGGCAGCGAGCGGGAAGGCAGATAGGCCGCGGCCGACGCGATGTTGACGATGTGGCCGCCCTGGCCCCGCTCGGCCATCTGCCTGCCGAAGAGCCGGCAACCGTGGATCACGCCCCAGAGGTTGACATCGAGGACCTTGCGCCAGTCCTCGACGGTGGTGTCCAGGAAGGACCCGGACAGCCCGATCCCCGCGTTGTTCACCAGGACGTCGACCACGCCGTACTCGGTGGCGACCTTCTCGGCGAGCTTCGCCATGGCCTGCTCGTCCGAGACGTCGACCGCCTCCGCCCAGGCTTCGGGGGCGCCGCGCAGCCGGGACGACTCGGCGGTGCGAGCCGCGCCCTCGGCGTTCACGTCGACGGCCACGACGCGGGCCCCCGACTCGGCGAACGCGAGGGCCGTGGCCCGGCCGATACCGTCGGCCGCGCCGGTGACCAGCACCAACTGCCCCCCGAACCGGTCCGTGTGCTTCCCGGCGGCCGTCAGGGCCTCGCGCCCGCCCTCGGCCGCCGTGACGAAGTCGGCTATCCAGCCGGCCAGTTGATCGGGCCGGGTGCGCGGGATCCAGTGCTTGGTCGGCAGAGTGCGGCGGGTGAGGCGCGGAACCCACGACTCCAGGTCGTCGTAGAGCCGTTCGGAGAGGAACTGGTCGCCCTGAGGCGTGATGAGCTGCACGGGCACATGGGCGTACGCGTCGTCCCGGGGGCGGGACAGCCGGGCGCGCATGTTGTCCCGGTACAGCCAGACCCCGTGCGCGGCGTCGGTGGGCAACGACGCGCTCGGGTAGTCGCCAGGGGGCAGCTTCTCGGCTCTACGCACCACGCCGGGCCACCACTTGCCGAGAGGGCCGCGCCAGGCGAGCTCGGGCAGTACGGGCGTGTGCAGCACGTAGATGTACCAGGACCGGGCGCCTTGGCCCAGGAGCTGGCCGATCCGGGACGGGGTCGGGCGTCTCACCCGCCGCTTGATCCAGTGCCCCATGTGGTCGAGGGAGGGGCCGGACATCGAGGTGAAGGACGCGACGCGCCCCTCGGTGCGCGCCACCGTCGCGAACTCCCAGCCCTGGACCGATCCCCAGTCGTGTCCCACCAGGTGCACGGGGCGGTCCGGGCTGACAGCGTCCGCGACGGCCAGGAAGTCGTCCGTCAGCTTCTCCAGGGTGAATCCACCCCGCAGCGGCTTCGGCGCCGTGGAGCCGCCGTGGCCGCGCACGTCGTAGAGCACCACGTGGAAGCGCTCCGCGAGCCGTACGGCGACCTCGGACCAGACCTCCTTGGAGTCGGGATAGCCGTGCACGAACAGAACGGTCGGCCGCTCGGGGTCGCCGAGTTCGGCGACGCACAGCTCGACCCCGCCCGCGCGCACCCTGCGCTCCCGCGCGCCTTCGAGCGTCCCCGCATCCGCCATGTCTCCCCCTCCGGCCGAGGCAGCCACTACCCCGCCCACCTCCGTCGACTACGTTCCGTGTTCGCTCCGTGACGTCAACGACTGTGCCAGTGAGTGGTGGCTGCGTCAACGGGCGCGTACGGGCTGTGGAAAACCGTCCGAAGAGCAAAGCGAACGCGGGCACGAAACCGCGGCGCCGGACGTTCCCTCTCATGACGGACGCTCACGGACGTCCACGGACGCTCGCGCCGCCCACGGACGGCGGCTCGGAGTCGTCCCGTCGCTCGACCTTCAGGGTGACCCCTAGGGGGACCGGCGGTGGAGGCCCCCTAGGAGCCCGTACGACTCGAGGGTGAGGAAGAAGCAACCCCGCGGGCTGACGACCGCGGCGTCCCCCGCCCCTAATGTCTAGATCGTGACTGTGATCGCGACCGAAAGCCTGAGCAAGCGGTTCCCGAGGGTGACCGCTCTTGACCGGCTCTCCGTGGACATCGGACCCGGTGTGACCGGACTCGTGGGTGCCAATGGCGCCGGCAAGTCCACACTGATCAAAATCCTGCTGGGTCTGTCCCCCGCCTCGGAGGGCCGTGCCGAAGTGCTCGGCCTCGACGTCGCCACCAAGGGCGGCACCATCCGCGAGCGCGTGGGGTACATGCCGGAGCACGACTGCCTGCCACCCGACGTCTCGGCCACCGAGTTCGTCGTGCACATGGCCCGCATGTCCGGACTCCCGCCGACCGCCGCGCGCGAGCGCACCGCGGACACCCTGCGCCATGTCGGCCTGTACGAGGAGCGGTACCGCCCCATCGGCGGTTACTCCACGGGCATGAAGCAGCGGGTGAAGCTCGCCCAGGCCCTGGTGCACGATCCGCAGCTGGTCTTCCTGGACGAGCCGACCAACGGCCTGGACCCGGTCGGCCGGGACGAGATGCTCGGCCTGATCCGCCGCATCCACACCGACTTCGGCATCTCGGTCCTCGTCACCTCCCATCTCCTCGGCGAACTGGAGCGCACCTGCGACCACGTGGTCGTCGTCGACGGCGGCAAGCTGCTGCGGTCCAGCTCCACCCGGGACTTCACCCAGAGCACCGCGACCCTCGCGATCGAGGTCACTGACAGCGACGAGCACCCGGACGGCACGGGCGCGCTGCGACAGGCACTCCTCGCGCGCGGCGTCACCGTCTCCGACGGCAGCGGCCTCCCCGGCGCCGGACACATCCTGCTGCTCACCGCGCAGGGTGAGGAGACCTACGACCTGGTCCGGGACGCCGTCGCCGATCTGGGCCTCGGTCTGGTCCGTATGGAGCAGCGCAGGCACCAGATCGCCGAGGTCTTCCAGGACCACGACGCGCAGACCGACACCCGGAGCGCCCAGGACGCAGGAAAGGAGGCGGTCGGCCATGGCGGTTGAGCAGCACGGTGCACCGGCACCGTCCCTCAGCGGCGGACAGCCCGCCCGCACGGGCGAGCAGAGCCGTATCCACAACATCGGATACCGCTCCTACGACGGCCCCCGCCTCGGCCGCGCCTACGCCCGGCGCTCGCTGTACTCGCAGTCGCTGCGCGGCGCGTACGGACTGGGCCGCTCGGCCAAGTCGAAGGTGCTGCCCATGCTGCTGTTCGCGGTCATGTGCGTGCCGGCGGCCATCATGGTGGCGGTGGCGATCGCCACCCGGTCCCAGGGCCTGCCCGTCACGGACCTGCCCGTCAAGTACACCGAGTACGCGGTCATCATGCAGGCCGTCATCGGCCTGTACGTCGCCTCCCAGGCACCGCAGGCCGTCTCGCGCGACCTGCGCTTCAAGACCGTCCCGCTGTACTTCTCGCGCCCGATCGAGACCGCCGACTACGTCCGCGCCAAGTTCGCGGCGCTGACCTCGGCGCTCTTCATCCTGACCGCGGTGCCGCTGCTCGTGCTCTATGTGGGCGCGTTGCTGGCCGAGTTCGACTTCACCGACCAGACCAAGGGATTGGCGCAGGGACTGGTGTCCGTGGCGTTGCTGTCGCTCCTCTTCGCCGGTATCGGCCTGGTGATCTCGGCGGTCACCCCGCGACGGGGCTTCGGCATCGCGGCCGTCATCGCCGTCCTGACCATCTCCTACGGCGCGGTGTCCGTCGTCCAGGCCATCGCCACCGAGCAGAACAGCTCGGACACGGTGCCCTGGCTCGGCTTCTTCTCGCCCATCACCCTCATCGACGGCGTACAGACCGCCTTCCTGGGCGCCACCTCCGCCTTCCCCGGCGGGCACGGGCCCTCCGACGGGCAGGGAGCCCTCTACGTCCTCGTCGTCCTGGGTCTCATCGCCGGCTCCTACGGCCTGCTGATGCGCCGCTACCGAAAGGTCGGGCTGTGACCACGCTCAACATCGACCACGTCTCCCGCTGGTTCGGCAACGTGGTGGCGGTCAACGACGTCACGATGACGATCGGCCCCGGAGTCACCGGCCTGCTCGGCCCGAACGGCGCCGGGAAGTCCACCCTCATCAACATGATGGGCGGCTTCCTCGCCCCCTCCACGGGCTCCGTCACCCTCGACGGGACGCCGGTGTGGCGCAACGAGCAGATCTACAAGCACATCGGCATCGTGCCCGAGCGCGAGGCGATGTACGACTTCCTCACGGGCCGTGAATTCGTCGTCGCCAACGCCGAGTTGCACGGCCTCGGAGCGACCGCCGCCCAGCGTGCGCTCGCCACGGTGGAGATGGAGTACGCGCAGGACCGCAAGATCTCGACGTACTCCAAGGGCATGCGTCAGCGCGTGAAGATGGCGTCGGCGCTGGTCCACGAACCGTCCCTGCTCCTCCTCGACGAGCCGTTCAACGGCATGGATCCGCGTCAGCGCATGCAGCTCATGGAGCTGCTGCGGCGGATGGGCGACGAGGGCCGCACCGTGCTGTTCTCGTCCCACATCCTCGAAGAGGTCGAGCAGCTGGCGGCCCACATCGAGGTGATCGTCGCCGGACGGCACGCGGCGAGCGGTGACTTCCGGCGCATCCGCCGGCTGATGACCGACCGCCCCCACCGCTATCTGGTGCGCTCCAGCGACGACCGGGCCCTGGCCGCCGCGCTGATCGCCGACCCGTCGACCGCCGGGATCGAAGTCGATCTGACCGAGGGCGCGTTGCGCATCCAGGCAGTCGACTTCGGGCGGTTCACGACCCTGCTGCCGAGGGTGGCCCGGGACCATGGCATCCGTCTGCTCACGGTCTCGCCGTCGGACGAGTCCCTCGAGTCCGTCTTCTCGTATCTCGTCGCGGCGTAGGAGGCCGAAGATGTACGACCCCACAGTCGCCCGGCTCACCTACCGGGCCCTGCTCGGCCGCCGTCGGGCCCTCATCCTCAGCGCGCTGCCCGCCCTGCTGATCGTCCTCTCCGTGGCCGTACGCGCCCTGAGCGGCGCCGACGACCAGGTGGCGGCGGATCTGCTGGGCGGATTCGCGCTCGCCACGATGGTGCCGATCATCGGCGTCATCGCGGGAACGGGCGCGATCGGACCGGAGATCGACGACGGCTCGGTGGTGTATCTGCTGGCCAAGCCGGTGAAGCGGCCGACGATCATCTTCACCAAGCTGATCGTGGCGATCGCGGTGACCATGGCCTTCTCGGCCGTGCCGACGCTGATCGCGGGCGTGATCCTCAACGGTAACGGGCAGCAGATCGCCGTCGCCTACACCGTGGCGGCGCTGGTCGCCTCGATCGCCTACGCCGCGATGTTCCTGCTCCTCGGGACGGTCACCCGGCACGCGGTCGTCTTCGGGCTCGTGTACGCCCTCGTCTGGGAGACCCTCTTCGGGTCCCTGGTGGACGGGGCGCGCACCCTCAGCGTCCAGCAGTGGGCGCTCGCCGTCGCCCAGAAGGTCACCGACGGCAATCTGGTGACCTCCGACGTGGGGCTGCCGACCGCGGTGATCCTGCTGACGGTCGTCACGGCCGGAGCGACCTGGTACGCGGGACAGAAGCTGCGGACACTGAAGCTCGCCGGCGAGGAGTGACGGGACCCTCCGGGGCGAGCCGCCCCGGAGGCCCCGCTCTCGCGGCCTTGACGGAGGCTTCACGCGCGCCCGGGCAGACTGGGCGGACGGATACACGGGACATACCGGCCAGGAAGGGCGACCAGAGGGCGGGAGGAACGGGGATGGCAGCGGAGCATTCGTCCGACGGAGGCGATACGCGGGGCGCGGGCGAGGACGCCTGGGACGACCTCGTCCTGGACGAGGACTTCATACGGTCCGCCGAGACGGCCGAACCGTCGGCACGGGCCCGGATGTTGGCGGCGCGGTGGCGGCGGCAGGCCCCGGATCCCCAGCCCTGGCGCTCGGACGAGCCGCCCGCCGGGTGGTTCTTCAGCAAGGCACGACGTCGCAAGTGGCGCCGACGCTGACCGTTCGGAGTGGCCGGGGCCGTGCGGCCGATATTCGGTGGCGGGCAACTCGGCCGCCGGGCACAGTGGTTGGTGTCCAGGTCGCCGGATCGGATCGGCGCCACGTTCTGGGAGAGGAGCCCGGCGATGCTGACCTTCAGGCGCAGTACGTCGAGTTCCCCGCAGGGCGGCTCACGACGGACTCCGGAGTAGTTACCCCTCCGTCGAGTCCGTCCCCTCAGTGGGGAGCTGCCCGGGGCGGCCGCTTCGAGCACGCGAATCGCTTCGCGTGGGCCGCCCACCCGGAGGATTGGCCGAGTGGTAAGGCACCGGCTTGCTAAGCCGTGGTCGGGTTCTGCCCGCGCACGTTCGATCCGTGCATCCTCCGCCGTTTCGCTGTCGCTGTGACTTGGCCGGGTTCGTTGGGCCGGGTGTGTGTAGAGGGGCTCCCGGGGCTGTGCCGGTTTTGTGGGCCAGGGGCGTGCAGAGAGGCCCCTGGGGCTGCGCCGGGCTCCATTCGGCCAGGGGGTGTGGGTAGAGAAGCTCACGGGGCTGCGCCGGGTTCGTTGGGCCAGGGGTGCGTAGAGGCCCTTGGGGCTGCGCCCGGCTCCATTCGGCCAGGGGGTGGGTAGACAGGCTCACGGGCCTGCGCCGGGCTCCTTGGCCAGGCGGTGGGGGCGGAGAGGCTTCCCGGGGGCTGCGCCGGGTCTTGGGGCTGCGGTCGGGGGAGCCGGTGATTCGGCGCCGGGTGCGCCGGGGACGTTCGCCGGGCGCGCAGGTTTACTCCGAGGCACCGTCAGGAGGGTGCCGCGTCACCGCGTGTGCGACGGTGAGGCCGCCCGGCCACAGGTCCCTCGTCCCGCGTCCCTCCGGTGCTGTCGCCCCGCTTCCCCGGGCCCCCGCTGCGCCGCGGGACTTCGGTTCGTTCAGGGCAGCAGGCGTTCCAGGACCTCGGCGATGCCGTCGTCCTCGTTCGAGGAGGTCACTTCGTCGGCGACGGCCTTGAGGTCGGGGTGGGCGTTGGCCATGGCCACGCCGTGGGTGGCCCAGGTGAACATCGGGATGTCGTTGGGCATGTCGCCGAAGGCGACGGTGTCCGTGCGCTTCACCCCGAGGCGGCGGGCGGCGATGGAGAGCCCGGTGGCCTTGGTGAGGCCGAGTGGGAGCAGCTCGACGATGCCCTCACCGGCCATGGCGACCGTGACGAAGCCGCCGGCGGCCTGACGGGCGGCCTCGGTGAGTTCGTCGGAGGTCAGGGTGGGGTGCTGTATGTAGATCTTGTTCAGCGGGGACGCCCAGAGGTCGGTGACGTCCGTGAGCGGGATCGTGGGGAGCGAGCCGTGCAGGGAGTACCCGCTGCCGACCAGGATCTCGCCGTCCAGGCCCGCGCGGCTGGCGGCCAGGTGCAGGGGGCCGACCTCCGCCTCGATCTTGGCGAGGGCGACCGCGGCGAGCTGTCGGTCCAGGGTGACGGCCGTGAGCAGCCGGTGCTCCCCGGCGTCGTAGACCTGTGCGCCCTGGCCGCAGACGGCCAGTCCCCGGTAGCCGAGGTCGTCGAGGATGTGACGCGTCCAGGGGACGGCCCGGCCGGTGACGACGATGTGGGCGGCGCCCGCCGCGGTGGCCGCGGCGAGCGCTTCCCGGGTGCGCCGGGAGACCGTGTCGTCGGACTGGAGAAGCGTTCCGTCGAGGTCGGTCGCGATCAGCCTGTAGGGGAAGCCCGAGGGCGTCACGGACGGTTCGGAGACCGGGGTCGTTCCGCAGGCCGGGGCCGCGTCGGACACGACGGTCGCCTCGGACACCGCGATCTCGCCGGGGTCCGTGGAACCCCCGGTGGCTGCCGCTTCGCTCACTTGGCTACCGGCTCCAGCACCTCGCGGCCGCCCAGGTACGGACGCAGGACCTCGGGGACGCGGACCGAGCCGTCGGCCTGCTGGTGGTTCTCGAGGATCGCCACGATGGTGCGTGGGACGGCGCAGAGCGTGCCGTTGAGGGTGGCCAGCGGCTTGACCTGCTTGCCGTCACGGACGCGGATCTGCAGCCGGCGCGACTGGAACTCCGTGCAGTCGGACGTCGAGGTCAGCTCGCGGTACTTGCCCTGGGTCGGGATCCACGCCTCGCAGTCGAACTTGCGCGAGGCCGAGGAACCGAGGTCGGCGGAGGCGACGTCGATGACGCGGAAGGGCAGTTCGAGCGACGTCAGCCACTGCTTCTCCCAGTCCAGCAGGCGCTGGTGCTCCGCCTGCGAGTCCTCCGGCGCGACGTACGAGAACATCTCGACCTTGTCGAACTGGTGGACGCGGAAGATGCCCCGGGTGTCCTTGCCGTGCGAGCCGGCCTCGCGGCGGAAGCAGGGGGAGAAGCCCGCGTACCGCAGGGGCAGGCGGTCGGCGTCGATGATCTCGTCCATGTGGTACGCGGCGAGCGCGACCTCGGAGGTGCCGACCAGGTACAGGTCGTCCTTGTCGAGGTGGTAGACGTCCTGGGCGGCCTGGCCGAGGAAGCCGGTGCCGGCCATCGACTGCGGGCGGACCAGCGCCGGGGTCAGCATCGGGGTGAAGCCGGCCGCGGTGGCCTGGGCGATCGCCGCGTTGACCAGGGCGAGTTCGAGGAGGGCGCCGATGCCCGTCAGGAAGTAGAAGCGCGAGCCGGAGACCTTGGCGCCGCGCTCGGTGTCGATGGCACCGAGGATCGTGCCGAGCTCCAGGTGGTCCTTGGGCTCGAAGCCCTCGGTCGCGAAGTCGCGGATCTCGCCGTGCGTCTCCAGCGTGACGAAGTCCTCCTCGCCGCCGACGGGGACGTCGGGGTGGACGAGGTTGCCCAGCTGGAGGAGGAGCTCCCGGGTCTCGCTGTCGGCCGCGTCGCGCTCGACGTCGGCGGCCTTGACGTCGGCCTTGAGCTGTTCCGCGCGCTTGAGCAGCTCGGCCTTCTCGTCGGCGGAGGCCTTGGGGATCAGCTTGCCGAGCGACCTCTGCTCGGCACGGAGCTCGTCGAAGCGGACGCCGGACGACCTGCGCCGCTCGTCGGCGGACAGGAGGGAGTCGACGAGCGCGACGTCCTCTCCACGGGCGCGCTGGGACGCGCGCACACGGTCGGGGTCCTCACGGAGCAGGCGAAGGTCAATCACCCCTCAAGGCTACCGGTGCGTGGTTCCGGCCCACGACTTGAATTCGCGGTACGCCCTTTATGGGGCGCTTTGAGTGGAATATCGATCACATAGGCCCGCCATGGCAGGCGCTGGCGAAAGTCAATGGACTGAGCGGAGACCCCCTGAACGGGGGCAGGGGCGCGGCGCCTGGTTGACTCGACTCCCTTGTGCCGCAAGGGACTTGGGGATCGTTCGTCCACAGGGATCCACAGCGCCGCAGAGTTATCCACAGGCTGTGCGAAAGATCTGTGGACTTCCGAGAAGATCGCCGGGGGAATCGGGCGCCGTCCTGAGGGTTCCCGGCCCAAACCGCCTTCACGCCCACTTTCGAGTGGATTGACGTGGGAATGAGTCGCTCTAAAGGATTGACGTGAGGAAACACATGGGCGAAGGGTGACCCACGAGGGTGTGGACACGGCGCGGTCCGCGAAGGGGATTTGTCGACTGAGTGGTGCCGTGTTGTCGACTTGTCCCCAGGTAGAGAAGGCGCCCTGTGGATAACTTCTGTGGACAAAGAAAATAAGCAGGTAGCACCGGCGGCGGGCCGGGTCAGAACCGGCCGTCCTGGCAGCGTGCCACCCAGTCCGCCGCGGCCACGAACTCGGTGTCGGAGGTGCCCGGCAGCGTGGGCCGGACCTTCGCGGTGGCCGCGTCCGCACGCGGGTACGAACCGAGGAAGCGGACCTGGAGGCAGACCCGCCTGAGGCCCATCAGCGCCTCCGCCACCCGCCGGTCGGCGATATGACCCTCGGCATCGATGGCGAAGCAGTAGTTGCCGATGCCCTCGCCGGTCGGGCGGGACTGCAGAAGCATGAGGTTCACGCCGCGGACGGCGAACTCGCCGAGCAGGTCGCGCAGTCCACCGGGGTGGTCGTCGCGCTGCCAGATCACGACGGACGTCTTGTCGGAGCCGGTCGGGGCGGCCGGCCGGGCGGGACGGCCGACCAGGACGAAGCGGGTCTGGGCGTTCTCCGCGTCGTGGATCTCGGTCTGCAGGGCCTCCAGGCCGTAGCGCGAGGCCGCGAACTCGCCGGCGAAGGCGGCGTCGTAACGGCCTTCCTGGACGAGACGGGCGCCGTCGGCGTTCGAGGCGGCCGACTCCCAGACCACGTCGGGCGGGAGGTTGGCCTTCATCCACTTGCGGACCTGCGGTTGGGCGGCCGGGTGGGCGGTGACCGTCTTGATGTCCGAGAGCTGGGTGCCCGGCCGGACCAGGAGCGCGAAGGTGATGGAGAGGAGCACCTCGCGGTAGATCATCAGCGGGGTCCCGGCGACCAGCTCGTCGAGCGTGGTCGTGATGCCGCCCTCCACGGAGTTCTCGATCGGGACGAACGCGGCCTCGGCCTCGCCGTTGCGGACGGCGTCGAGCGCGGCGGGCACGGACACCATCGGGACGAGCTCGCGGGTCGCGGCCTCCGGCAGCGTGCGCAGGGCGACCTCGGTGAAGGTGCCCTCGGGGCCGAGGTACACGTAGCTGGCTGACATGGACTCACCCTAATGGGCCTCGGTCCGGCCGTACGACCCTCGGCCCGCGCCCCATGGCCGAGCAACCGCTGCCCCGCGGCCGTCAGCCCTCCAGCAAACCCTGCCCCACGTACTCCCCCTCCGCCGCGCCTCCCGGCACCGCGAAGAGGCCGCTCGACTCGTGGCGGATGAACCTCGACAGGGCGTCGCCGCGGTCGAGTTTGCGCTGGACGGTGACGAAGCCGCGGAGCGGGTCGGCCTGCCAGCAGACGAAGAGGAGACCCGCGTCGGGGACGCCCTTCGCATCGATGCCGTCGTGGAAGGAGAACGGGCGGCGGAGCATGGCCGCGCCGCCGTTCTGGTCGGGGCGGGAGATACGGGCATGCGCGTTGATCGGGACCAGGAGACTGCCCTCGGCGTCCGTCTTCTCCAGATCCATCGCGGTCGTCTCCGTCGCCTTCGAGCCCCCGCTCAGCGGGGCGCCGTCGGACTTGCGGCGCCCGATGACGTCCTCCTGTTCCTTGAGCGAGAGCTGCTCCCAGTCGTCGAGGAGCATGCGGATACGGCGTATGACGGCGTAGGACCCGTTCGCCATCCAGGCGGGGTCGCCGGAGGTGCTCGGCGATGCGGACCCGGGCACGAAGATCCGCTCGTCGAAGTCGGACTCGGTCGGCTTGGGGTTGCGGGTGCCGTCGACCTGCCCCATCAGGTTGCGGGCGGTCATGGGGTGGGCCGTGGCGCCCGGCGAGCGGTTGAAGCCGTTCATCTGCCATCGCACCCGGGCCGCGCCGCCCGCGTCCTTCTGGATCGCGCGCAGGGCGTGGAAGGCGACCAGCGCGTCGTCCGCGCCGATCTGCACCCACAGATCGCCGTCGCTGCGCGACCGGTCGAGCTGGTCCGAGGAGAAGTCCGGCAGCGGGTCCAGGGACTCCGGGCGCTGCTTCTCCAGCCCGGTACGGGCGAAGAAGCTGTGGCCGAAGCCGAAGGTGACCGTCAACGACGAGGGTCCGGCGTCCAGGGCGATCGCGGTGTCGTCCTGGGCCGCGGGCTCGCCCGCCATCAGTCGCCGGGCCGTGTCCGACCAGCGGCGCAGCAGAGCGGCGGCCTCCTTGCGCCCGGCCCCGGCAGCCAGGTCGAAGGCGACGAGATGGCCACGCGCCTGGAGCGGGGTGGTGATCCCGGGCTGATGTTTCACGTGAAACCTCACCTCGCCCGCGCCGAGCGAGGACAGCGGGGTGACCTTCTCGGCGGAGGTAGAGGAGGCGGAGCCCGCCGCGTAGCCCGCGGCGCCGCCCGCCGCACCCAGCGCGAGGCCGGTGGCGCCGGCCGTGCCGAGCAGGCGGCGGCGGGAGAGGGGTCCGCTCGCGGGGCTCCCGTGCGGTCGGTCCCCCTCCCTCTTCGGTTCCGCACCGACGGACGACGACGGTGAGTCGTCCGGGGTCGCCCGCATCCGCGCGGCGCCGGTGCGGTCCGCACCGCCCCGCGCTCTTCTCCGGGCGGCGGGGCCGTCTTCGACGAGGTCCTGGTCAGCCATGATGTGTTTCAGCCGATCTGCGCGTTCTTGCTGACGGTCACCTGGTCGATGTCGGATGTCCGCACGGTCATCTCGATCTTCCAGTCGCCCGCCATGGGGACCTGTACGCCACTCGCCGTCCAGTGGCCGGTGGTGACGCGTTCGGGGACCACGGGCAGCGGGCCGATCTTCTTGGCCTCCAGGGTGAAGGCGACCTTCACCTCGGGGACGTCGATGGGCTTGCCGTCGGGTCCCTGGACGTAGACGTGCATCTCGTTGGCGCCCACCCGTGCGGGGTCGATCTGCAGCCGGGCGACGCCCTGGCCGTTCTTGCCCCCGGTGTCGAACGACATGTCCAGCGCCAGCGCGCCCGACGTCTCGTCCTGCTGTGTCACGGCCGCCTTGGCCGCCTCGGCCTCCTCCACCGTGCGTCCCGGCTCGGTGGCCGTCAGCACGGTGGTGACGGCGAGCAGGACGACGGCGACGCCCGCCTCCGCCAGCACGGACCGACGCAGACCGGTACGGCCCGGATCCGCGTCCCGCAGCCGCTTCTCGCGTGCGCTCGCCACCGCCGCCCGCTGCCGGGCGAGCTGGGCGGCCCGCTCCGCGCCCTCACCGGTCGCCTGTGTGGAACCGACCACCGCGCGCGCGACCACCGGCTCCTTCTCCTCGGCGGCCTCCTTCTCCTGGCCGGCTGGTGCCTCCGGCGCGGCCGGCGCCTCCGCCAGCTGCGAGGTCCACCGGCGTGAGATCCACGCGATCCCGACCAGCACGGCCACCAGGCCGATCTTCACCAGGAGGAGCTGCCCGTACGACGTGCCGGTCAGCGCGGACCAGCTGCCGACCTGGCGCCACGACTGGTAGATCCCGGTCACGGCCAGCACGAGCACGCTGCCGAACGCGAGCCGCGAGAACCGCCGTACGGCGCCGGTCTCGATCTGCGCGCCCACGGGTGCCCGGAAGAGTGCCACGAGGAGCGTCGCCAGGCCGCCCAGCCAGGCGGCGACGGCCAGCAGGTGCACGACGTCCAGGGGCATCGAGATGCCGGTCTGGATACCGGTCGAGGCGTGCTCGGCCATCGCCCAGCTCGCGGCGAGACCGGTGGCGACCACGCCTCCGCCGACGGCAAGCCCGAAGGTGAGGTCCCGATGGAGGGAGGGGTCGTCGTGCTCGGGGGCCGCGTCGTCGTCCGTGCCGGCGTCGTCCCGGGAGACCGGATCGTGGGCGGAGCTCGCGGTACCGGCGGCCGCCGTGGCTGCGGGCCCGTGGCCGCGGGTCTCCTCGGCGTTCTCGGCCCTTTCGGTCTCCTCGACCCCTTCGGTCTCTTCCGCCCCCTCGGTCTTCTCGTCCCGCCGTGCGTACGCGCCGAACAGCACCGCGATGAACAGGGCCGCCGCGGCGAGGAGCAGCAGACGGGATACCAGGGCGGCGCCCGCCTTCGTCTGGAGGACCTGGCCGAGGAGGTCCAGGTCGAAGACGTCGCCGAACTTGCCGGAGCCGGTGTAGGCACCGCGCAGCAGCAGCATCGCGAGGGTGGCGGTGGTCAGCGTGAGCCAGCCGGCCACCACGACCCGCTGCACGGGCCGTACCCCGGCACCACGCTGCCAGCAGGCCAGCACGAAGGTCGCGCCGCCGACCAGCAGGATGAAACCGGCGTACGACAGATAGCGCGCGAAGCCGTAGAGGCCGCCGACGAGCCCGCCGCCCGCCCCCTGCTCGGGTACCGCGACCGTCGTCTTGGACGGCGCCCCCACCGAGAAGGTGAAGGCACCGGAGACGGGGTGGCTGTCCGCCGACACGACCTGGTAGGTGACGGTGAAGGTGCCGTCGGGCAGGCCCGAGTGCAGCCCGACGGCATAGCTGTTCCCACCCAGATCGGTGACCTCGCCGGTGTCGGCCTCCTTGCCCTTGGGGTCGTACACGCGCACCGAACCGTCGGACACCGCGACCTTCTCGGAGAAGGTGAGCGACACCTGGTCCGGTGCCTCCTGGACCACCGAGCCCTGTTGCGGGTCGCTGCCGGTCAACGCGGCGTGCGCGGAGACGGGCACGGCACCGGCGAGCAGCGCTCCGACGGTGGCGAACAACAGCAACAGCAAGGGCCTCAACCGGCTCACCGGTGCTACCTCCCTCAGTGACCGCTGGTCGGCCGGTACGTCGCCGACTTCACGGGCATCTCGACCGTGATGGCCTCGGACTTGGTGAAGTTCAACCGCAGGGACACCGTCTCGCCTTCCTTCGGCTTGCGCTTCAGGTTCTCGAACATCAGGTGGTTTCCACCGGTCTCCAGGACGAGTTCGCCGTCGGCGGGGACCTTCAGGCCCCCGACCTCCCGCATCGACTGCCCGGTCGTCTCGTGGACGGTGACGTCCCGGGCGAGGTCGCTGGTGACGGAGGTCAGCTCGTCCGCCGTACCGCCGTCGTTCTCGATGACGAGGTAACCGGCGGCCATGGAGTCCGTGACGGGCTGCGGCATGTAGGCCGCCTTCACGGACAGCTGCGCGGCGGAGCCGGAGGAGGGGGCGGCGGAGCCGCAGCCCGTCAGGGCGACGAGCGCGGCGGCGGTGATCAGGACGGGACCGGCCGGTGCTCTCACGGGTTCTCGCCCTTGAGCAGCTTCGGCAGGCCCTTCTCGTAGTCCTGCACGGTGGCGTTGTCGTCGTACAGCACATAGCCGCCGTCGGTCTTCGGCGAGAACGCGATGACCTGGGTGCCGTGCTCGGAGACGGTCTTGCCGTTCTTGTCCTTGGTCGGCGGGGCGATGGAGATGCCGAGAGTGCGGGCGCCGGCCTGGATGTCGTCGAAGTCGCCGGTCAGGCCGACGATCTCGGAGTCGATGCCCTTGAGCCACTTCCCGAGTTCGGCCGAGGTGTCGCGCTCCGGGTCGGTGGTGACGAAGACGAGCCGGAGGTTCGCCAGCTCCGCCTTCGGCACCTTCTTCGCGATCTCCTTCTTGGCGACCGCGAGGTTGTTCATGGTGAGCGGGCAGACGTCGGGGCAGTTGGTGTACCCGAAGTAGATCAGCGTCGGCTTGCCCGCGGTCTCCTTGCGGAGGTCGTAGGACTTGCCGTTGGTGTCGGTGAGGACCAGGTCCGGCTTGGTGAACGGCTGGTCGAGGACCGTGAAGTGCCGCTGGGGGCCGGTGTCGGAGACCTCGGCGACCGACGTGGTGGAGTTGTCGCCCGTGCCGCAGGCCGAGAGGCCGAGGACGGCCGCGGCCAGCAGGGCACCGGCCGCGAGCGTCGTCTTCTTGGTGTTCGTGCGCATGAAAGATGTCCAGTGGGTTCGAGCCCCGGCGCGCACGGGGGGGTAGCCGCGCGCGCCGAGGGAGAGGGCCGGGAAGCCGGGGGCTCAGGCGTTCGTGCGGCGGCGGCCGGCGAGGACGCCGTAGGCCACGCCCGCCGCGCCGACGACGATGCCGACGACGCCGAGCACGCGGGCGGTGGTGTCGCTGGTGTCGGCGGGTGCGGCGGTGGTCTCGTTCGACGGGGCCTCGGCGTCGTCCTTCGCCTTGTCGGAGGCGTTCGAGGCGCCGGACGCGCCGTGGTGGTCGTCGGACGCGGCGGACAGCGCGAGCACGGGCGCCGGGTTCTCGGGCTCCTCCTGGCCGTCCTGCGGCACCTCGATCCAGCGGACGACCTCCTTGTTGGAGTACGTCTGGAGCGCCTTGAAGACCAGTTCGTCGGTGTTCTCGGGCAGCTGACCGATGGAGACCGGGAACTTCTGGAAGAAGCCCGCCGCGATGCCGTCGCCGGTGGCGGTCCAGGTGATCTTGGAGACGGCCTCGTCGATCTGCTCGCCGTGCAGTTCGAGCGGCTTGTCGAGCTTGGCCTTGGTGACCTTGATCTTCCAGCCCGGGACGGCCTCCGGCTGGGCCGAGGCGAGCGGGTGGTCGGTCGGGAAGTTCACCTCGAGCTTGGTGGTCGTGGCGTCGTCGCGCTCGTTGGGGACCTTGAAGTTGACGGTCGCGTACCCGCCCTTGGCCGCCGTGCCCTCCGCCGCGACGCTGACGTGGGCGAACGCGGGGCCGGACAGGAGGAGGACGGCCGAGCCGGCGAGGGTGCCGACGGCGGCGATACGAGAAGCCTTCATGACGGGTGACACTCCACAGTGAGTGAGAGAAAAGAGGACGAGGGACAGCGCACGCCGCGAGCCGACAGCCGGGCTGTGGCCCGGGCCGACATCCACGGCCGACATCCACGGCCGGGACCAGGAGCAGGGCTGGGAGCCGGAGCCCGTGGTCCGGAGACAGAGGGGCCGGAGCCGTCGAAACCGCTGGATCGGGGTCGGCAGCGGGTGCGCGGGGCTCGGCGCCGGGCGACGGACGCCCTCTCCCTGGTGTGGAGTGAGTGTGCGTCGGGTCAGGCGGCGAGCATGAAGGCGGGAGCGGCGGCCGGAGGTCCTCGGCGGACGACGGTGTGCTGCAGCGCGGTCGTCCGCAGGGCGGCGGGCGCCGCGTGCACGGTGTGCGGGGCGCGCGGAACCGCTTCCGGCGTGCCCGGCAGCCCGCACCGCAGGGCCCGCGTCAGCGCGAGCGCGCCACGCAGCGACCGTACGAGCGGCTCCTCGGTCGCCAGCCGGGTCAGCCGGAGCAGCGCCAGATCGCCGTGGCGCAGCACCCACCCGGCGGCCACGGCGGCGAGCACATGGCCGAGCAGCATGGGCAGGGACGGCAGGAGGGCGGCGGACGAGCCCGGCGCGGTCGTCATCGCGTCCGCCGGGTCGTGCGTGACGTGCGTACCGCCGACTCCCGCGTCGATGAGGATGCGACGGGCCCGCTCGGGGCTCAGGGCCGCCGCGGTCGTGCCGCACACGAAGCGGGCCGCGCGCTCGATGAGCGCCGCGTCCATCGCCTCCGTCGTGCGGGACGCGCTGGTCGTCCCGTGCTGGTTCAGGCCGAACAGGACGTGCAGCACGGTCTGGCCCACCGCCAGCAGTGCCGCGATGCCCGGGAGCGAGCGTTGCCGGCCGGCCAGCGCGGCGGCGACGCAGAAGGTGCCGACGAACCCGACGCCCAGACTCCACAGCGGAACCGTCGCGCACGAGGCGAGTGCGTGTCCGGCCCCGGCCAGCACGACACAGACCGCGGCGAACACCGCGGCCCGCAGGACCCGGAGGTCGCCTCCGGCGCGGGTCCGGCGTGGCGAGGCCGGGCGGTCTGGGTGGGGGGCAGTCATGGCGGGCCCATCATCGCACCGGGGCGCTGCGCCGGGTTCGGCGGGTTCACGGGTTGAGGTACGGGGAGGGAGGGGGCGGTGTTCAGCTGGGGTTTCGGGGTGATTGGCGGCTGGTCGCGCAGTTCCTCCGCGCTCCTGAAAGGACTCGGGGCCGTGCGGGCGCGCTGACCGCCGTGCGAAGGCGGAGACAAGTGCGCCCACCGCTTGATCCTCACGGCAGCCGTCCCGGTGCAAGCGCGGCACCGCTCGGTCCTCACCGTCGCCGTCCGGCAGTCGGCCCCGGTGCCGTCCGGCTGCGGTGGAGTGGTGGAAGTTGTGGATGATTCGGAAGGGTTCGGTCCGCATACACCGAATGTGCGGGGGACGCATCCGCCGTATGGGCGGAGAGACGGGTTCCAGGCGATTGCGGGCGGGCCTCGGCGGCAATACGTAACGGTATGTCGAGCCGCGGCCAGGAGGCTGGAGCATGAGCATCTGGTGGTCACTCCATCTGCGGCGCGAGGCTGCGAGCGTGCCGCTCGCCCGACGGCTGCTGATCGGCACGATGGAGACCGCGGGCGTCGATCCCGACGTCTCCTACGACCTCTCCATCGCCCTCAGCGAGGCCTGTGCCAACGCTGTCGAGCACGGCGGCGCGATCCCGTCCGGCACCGCCACCGAGGCGTACCGGGTGACCGCCTACCTCGACGGTGAGAAGTGCCGGATCGAGGTCGCCGACTCCGGGCCGGGCTTCCCGCACCGACACCCGGTCCGCCCGGCCCCCGCCGATGCCGAGGACGGCCGCGGCCTCTGCCTCATCCGGGAACTCGCCGACCACGTCCACATCGGCAACAAACCGGGCCGCGGCGGCGCGATCGTCAGCTTCGACAAGATCCTCAAGTGGCGCGACGACGCACCGCTGGTGGCCGTCTAGAGCACGTCCCGAGCTCGCTGCTCAGCAGCCGACCGGGACTTCCACGGCGTCCCGCGTCAGATCTGGTGCGGCTCCAGGTCCCTCCCCACCCGCTGCCAGGAGCGGACCAGCACGGTCACCGGATGGCCCCGGCCCAGCAGCTGGGTGAGCCGGGTCGCCGCCCTCTCCTGGAGCCGTACGGCCTCCTCGTGACCCGTGTCCCGCAGGGTGATCGCCAGGTTGCCCATGCCGACCAGCACATCGGGGTGGTCCGCGCCGAACCGTCGGCGCAGCCCCTCCACGGCCTGGCGTTCCGAGCGTTCGGCGTGGTCGTACAGCCCCCGGTCGCCGTAGGCGTTGGCCAGGTTGAGGCCCGCGGAGCAGACCGCCGGGTGGTCGTCCCCCAGCGTCGCCGCCAGACAGTCGCGGGCGTGGCGGCTCAGCTCCTCCGCCTTCTCGGTGTTGCCCAGGGCCCGGTGGTACATGGCGAGGTTGTTGAAGCAGTACATGGTGAACGGGTGCTCGGCGCCGAACGAGTCCTGGTACCCGTCCAGTACCTCCTCGACCTGGTGGACCGCCCGTGCCGGACCGTCCTCGGGGTCCGTGGCGAAGTAGTCGGCGGCCAGGTTGAGCCCGCAGGCAAGGATCTCGGGGATGGTGCTGCCGTAGCGGTCGTGGTAGCGGGCGTACGTCTTCCAGGTCTCCTCGGTGATCCGCAGCGCCTCGGCGGTACGGCCCGCCTTGCGCAGGGAGACCGCGAGGCTCTTGTCGGCCTGCAACACCTCGGGCACGCCCGGGTTGAACACCTGCTCGAAGCTTTCGCGGACCTCGCGCAGGAGCTCGGCGGAGGTCCGGTAGTCCCCGAGGTCGCGCAGGTCACGCGCGTGGTGGCCCTTGGTGGCGAGTGTGTAGGGGTGGGTCGGGCCGAGCAGCGCGGTGCGGCGGCGGACGATGTCCTCGGTGAGCCGCCGGGCGGCCTCGCTGTCGCCGGCCAGCCGCAGGTCGATGGCCAGGTTGTTGGCGGCCGAGAGCGTACGCGGGTGGTCGTCGCCGAAGATCTCCTTGAAACCCAGGTGGATGCGCAGGTCCAGGTCCAGCGCCTCCTTGTAGCGCCCCAACGCCCTGAGGTCGGCGGCCAGACTGCCCGAGGTCATGAGGATGTTCGGGTGGTCCTCGCCGAGCAGTCGGCGCTGGCCGTCCAGGGTCCTCTCGTCCATCGCCCGGGCGGCCTGGTAGTCGCCCTGGGCGCGCATCACGTTGGCCAGTTGGAAGCGGAGGTTCAGGACCTGCTCGTCGTCCGCGTCGAGGATCTCGTTGGTCCACAGCTCGTCGAGGTCGGTGGCCAGGTCGCGGGCCGCCTGCAGCTCGCCGCGTTTTCCCAGGTAGCGGACGCGGTCCACCATCAGCTGGCGGGGCTCCTCCTCCTCGCACTCACGGATGTTCGAGGGCATCAGATGGGGCCAGATCACCTCGAACCCGAGCCACTGCGCGGGATCGTCCACGGCGCCCTCGCGCGGCCGGGCGGCGGCCAGGATGCGGTGCACCTCGTGCATGGTCTCCACGTACCGCTGCTCGTCCAGACTGTCCCGCACCGCCGCCTGCACCAGCCGGTGCACCTGGATGGAGTTGTCGGCGGAGTCGACCTTGGCGAGGGCGAAGCGGTTCAGGGCCTGGGTGACGCGGCCGAGCATGTAGCGGGCGCGCAGGTCCCGGTCGTACGGCAGCAGGGCGTCGATCATCGCGTCGCTGCTGATCAGGGTCATGGAGATGGGTTCGGCCGAGAAGAAGGCGCACAGTTCGAGCAGCCGGGCCGCCGCCGGGGACTCCTCGCGCAGCCGGGTGATGGAGATGTTCCAGGTGGCGCCGACGGAGGAGGGGTACTCGACCGCGTTCACCGCCTCCTGCACCGACAGCACCCGGGTGGACTGCTCCCGCAACTGGTCGATGTACTCCTCCACCGGTGTGGCCGTCGCCTCCAGCCAGGCCGCCGCGACCTCCACGGCCAGCGGCAGGTCGCCCAGCGCGTCGGCGACCCGGTCCGCGTCGGCGTCGCGCAGTCCGGGGACGCGGCGGCACAGGTGCTCCACGCTCTCCTCGCGGGTGAAGACCTCCATCTCCAGCGACTGCACCACCGTCGAGCCGGGCCGGGCGCGGGTGGTGACCAGGATGTGGCCGTACACGTGGTCCCGCAGCGGAGCCGTCTGGCCCGGGAAGAGCGGCAACGCCCGGTTGAGGTCCGGAACGTTGTCGAAGATCAGCAGCCAGCGGGCGCACGGGTCACCCTGCCGCAGGGCCCGCATCGCGGCCTCGGCCGCCTCGGAGACGTCGTCGCCGACCGGCAGGTCCAGTTCCTGCGCGAGGGCGGCCACCTTCGGCAGGACGAGGTCCGGCTGTTCGGCGTCGATCCACCACACCAGGTCGTAGTCCGCCTTGAACCGGTGGGCGTACTCGCGGGCGAGCTGGGACTTGCCCACCCCGCCCAGACCGTGCAGCACCTGCGGCAGCCGTTGTCCGGAGCGGCCGCTGACCAGGCGCTCACGCAGCCGGTCCAGGATCGGCGAGCGACCGGTGAACCACGGGTAGCGGGGCTGGACGTTGGAGATCCGGGTGCCGGTGTTGGGGAAGCGGGCGCCGCCGTCCGGCGGCGCGGACAGGACGTCCGGGTGGTCGAGGCTCGTCAGCAGGGTCCGGTGGGCCCGGTCCTCGTCGAGCCGGGTGAGGTCGATGGCGCCCCGGGAGGAGTGCGGCAGGCTGAGCCGGACGTCGTCGACGCGGACCGCCACCGGCCGGTTCCCCGCCTTGCGCCCGTCGGCGTGCACGGCGTCCTCCCAGGCCCGGCGGGCCCTGCGGGAGTCGAGGAAGGCGGGCGAGACCACGGCGAGCAGCCGCTCCGAGCCGTCGGCCGCGTCCTCGGCGCCGGACGCGGCCCGGTCCTCGTGCCCCGGCAGTCCGTCGGCGTCCTGCGGCAGCGCCCGGACGTCCATCGGCGCCACGTCGAAACCGGCGTTGCGGAGCACCGACTCCAGCCAGTCGACCCACATCCGGTCCTCGGAGACGTAGTAGAGCACCAGCCGGGAGACGGGCAGCGGGCGCCGCCGGGTGTACGCGGCCTTGTACCGGGCCCGCTTCTCCTCGCCGATCAAGGGGAGCCGGGTGACCCGGCCCTCGGTGATGACGGAGGTGACCCGTTCGCAGGCGCTCAGCATGGAGTTGGCCGTCTTCGGCGGGTCGCCGAAGGCCGCCAGGATCTCCTCGTAGGCGTAGTACGGCTGGTAGAGGACCTCCATCGACGACCAGTAGTCGGCCAGCCGGTCGCCGTCCAGGCCGGCGGGCAGCCCGGCGAAGCGCTCCCGGGCCAGGGCGCGCCCCGCGTCGAGCTTGTCCTTCTCGCCGAGGTCGATGCGCATGGCGAGGGGCAGGATGCGGATGCCCTTGTGGCCGAACCGCTCCCGGATGCTCTGCGCGACGGCGGCGGCGCCCTCGATGCTCTGGCCACTGAGGGTGTAGCAGACGACGAGGGTGTGGGGCATCTGCACGGTGCAGACGTCGGCGAGGTCGCTGAGTCCGGTACGGCTGTCGATCAGGGTGTAGTCGTAGTGGCGCCGCATGTCCGCGCGCATCGCCTCGAAGAACTGGCCGCCGCCGTAGCTGGCGTAGAAGAGGTCCCAGTCCATGTTGCCGATCACCGGGTAGTCGTCCTGCCTCCGTCCGGCGGAGAGGAAGTCCAGGCTGCCGCCCTCGGGGAAGGTCCAGTCGAGGGTCAGCGCGTGCGGGCGGACGCGGGCGTACCTGCGGTGCCAGTCCGGGGCGCGGTCGGGCAGGTCGCGCAGCGCCTCCCGGCGGTAGTCGCCGATGAGGTTGCCCAGCCCGGGGGTGGCCCGGAGCATCGCCGGGTTCAGGAAGGGGTGGAAGAACTTGTGCAGACCGGGTGCTTCCAGGTCCCAGTCGACGGCCAGGACGCGGTGTCCGCCCGCGGCCAGGATCCACGCCACGTTCGCGAGCGTCATGGTCCGGCCGGTGCCGCCCTTGTACGAGTAGAACGTGATGACCGTGCCGTTGCGGTTCTCCGTCATGCGCCTGCCGTCCTCCGCCCTGTCCGACCCGCTCTTGCCGTACTCCCCGCCCCGGTGCCCCCGGGGTCCTAGCCGCCCAGGTCCGCCGGGCCCCGCAGCCGCGGGGGTGCGACGAGGGGTCCCGCCGGTGGATAGGTCCGTGCGTGTGCCTCGTAGGAGGCGACGGCCTGTTTCACGGCCGTCTGCAGTTCGTTGCCGAAGGCGTCCAGGGTGCGGATGCCGCCGTTGGGGGTCCGGTGGCCGCTGCCCTCCGTCGTCCGCGCGGCCAGGGCCTTCTCGGTGAGGGCCGTCAGCCGCTTCTCCCGTGCCGGTCCGGCGTCCTCCTCGCACCGGGGGATCATCACGCTGATCCACGGCCGCTGTTCCTCGCACAGCCGTTCCAACAGCTCCCGGCCCCGGGCGGAGGCGAGGGCCCAGCGGTCGAGCAGCAGCAGCCCGGGGGCCCGGGGCGGGCCGGGGCCGAGCAGCCGGTCGGCGTCCTTCTCGAAGTCCCCGATGTTGACCTTGTAGTCCATGGTGCGCACCAGGTCCGCCGCGTGTTCGCCGAGCGGCCGGGTCGACGCCGGGTGGTACGGGTTCCAGTCGCGCGGCAGATGCCCGTAGCAGTCGGGCTCACGGCCCGGCGGCAGGTCGGAGCGGGTGCACGCCATGACCGTGATGTCGAACTCCGGGGGGTGCCCCGAGGCGCCGAACGCGCTGGGCAGCGACTCGTACTCGTCGTACGTCTGCCCCTCGTCCAGCTCGGTGACCCTGGCCACGTGCACGATCTGCTTGGCCAGCCGGTACAGGGCCCGCTCGTACTCGTCCCGCAGGTAGCGGAGTTTGGTCAGCCCGTAGAACCCCTCCTCCGCGTAGTCCTGGCCGAAGGACACGTGGTTGAACTGCAGGTCCTTGGCCGCGTGCGGGAGTTGGGCGGGTTCCACGGGCACCCATAACGCGGGGATGATCGCCTGCTCCCGGGTGGCGCCGCCGCGGGCCCGGTGGCTGATCTGCCGCTGGCTGAAGGCCCACCACTCCCGTCCGCACTGCTCGCTGATGAAGTAGCGGGGCGAGTAGAGGGGGACGAAGACCTTGCAGCGCGCGAGGTTCTCGGACAGTTCGTCCGTCCACCGGGTGCCGACGGCCATGCCCTGGTCCAGGAAGCCGGCCCGTGCGCCGCGCGGCAGATCGGTCATCTGCATGATGTGGGCGCACAGCCCGTCGTACAGCTTTCTCACCCAGATGTTCGGATCGGTGTCACCGGCGTCATTTCGCGGCGTGTGCGCGTAACTGAGGAAGAAATAAGGGCTTCCGCCGCCCCTGGCCGCATCTCCTCGCACCCATGCCCCCCGATGCCCGGACTTTCTTCAGTGTAGGAAGGGGGCAGGGGCACGTGGAATATGACGAACGGGCTCAATGTCCCGGCCTCGGCCGCCGAAGCGCAGCCATCGAACAGTTAAGCGGAATAAAGCGGGCGTCGCGCCCCTCGCCCCCCTACGGCCGGACCGTCCGCCGGTGCTCCTCCGCCGCCCGCCGGGCCGCGCGCAGGGCCTCCGCGCCGACCTCGTCCGTCGCCAGCGCCTCCCGGAGCCCCGCGACGAACCGCTTCCCGGTCTCCGTCAGCGCCCCGGAGTCCGCCAGCGTCCCCACCGCCTCCGCCGTCTGGTCCCGCCACCGGGAGAACCGCGTCTCGGCATCCGGCCCGCCCCCGCCGCGCCACCGGGCCCGCCAGAAGTCGACGACCGCGAGATGCGCGTAGGTCCCCTGCAACAGCCCCTCCAGCGGGCGCGGGTCGGGACGCCAGGGCGCGTAGAACAACGTCGTGCAGGCCGGGTCGTACAGGTCGACCAGATCCAGTACGGCCCCCAGCTTCACGTGCTGGAACTCGTGGACCAGGAGCAGCGCCAGGGTCTCCGGCGCGGACGGTCGGGCGACGGCCACCGCGCCGAAGGCGTCGCGGGCCGCGGAACTGATGTCGGCGCCCTCGGGGGAGGGCGTGAGCGGGGTGATCGTCCGGAGCCCGGCGGCGATCCCCGGCGCGTACTCGGGCAGTTCGCGCCGGATCCAGGCCCAGGCCGCGGTCAGGTCGGACCGCCACGCCTCGGCCTCGTCCTCGCTGACCCGCGGGTGCGCCGGGTGGCCGTGACAGTCCCGCCAGGGGTCGGTGTCCTCCAAGGTCACGGACCAGCCGTCCAGTTCGAACCGTCGGCTGCCCCGCCAGGCGGGGTCCGCGCGGCCGCTCCGGGGGATCGCGTACGTCCGGCCGCCCGCCCGGACCGTGCAGCCGTCTACATCCGTGCGCACCAGAACCCGCTCGGTGTCCGCCTCCACCGTGAGGGTCCCGTACGTGGGCAGCCGCAGCAGCCCGGCGTGGACCGGGACGACCACCGAAGCCCGGCGGCCCGCCCGCAGCGCGGCGGCGGCCGCGATCTCCGCCGTCCCGCGTGCTGCCGTCGCCGCGGCGCCCGTGACGCCTGCGGTCGGTGTCGGCGCCGGGCGGGCCCCGAGGGCGCTCAGCGCCCAGGACCGTCCATAGGGGTGGGCCAGGACCCGGTCCACCGCTTCGGGGGCCTCGGCGTCGAGGGCGGTCAGCGTGTCCCACGCCTCCTGGCCGTCCTCGGCGGCCGGCGCGAGTGTCGTCTCGTGCCGGACGAGGCCCAGCAGTTCACGGGCCAGGGCGAGTTGATGGCGGGCGAGCAGGTCGACGATGGCGCCCGAGCCGCGTCCGGTGGCCAGTTCGGCCAGGTGGTGGTCGGCGAGCGCCGGCCGCGCGGACTGGTCGGTCATATGACGGTCCCGGAGGTCGGTGATGAGAGCCAGCAGATCGGAGCAGTACACGGACGGGTTGCGGAAGCCGCTGCCGTCGGAGCGGTACCGGTGGGCGTAGAGACCGCCGCCGCACGAGCGCACCACCGGGCAGGCCCGGCACTGCTCGGCCAGCCCGTCGAGGCCCTGCTGCCGGGCCACGATGCCCGGATGCCCGGCGACCTCGTCCAGGGAGTTGCGGAACACGTCCAGCCCGGTGGCGGGCGCCCCGTCGTGCGCGGTCTTGAGGGAGTCGGCCTGTTCGAACGTCCCGTCGGTCTCGATCACGGCGAGATCGGCGGGCGCCAGCCCCAGTGACTCGGTCAGGCTGCTCTCGCCGCGCAGGGTCCGCAGCACCGAGTCGAAGATCCGGACGTCCATGGCGCGGCCGGTCGCGGTCCACCGGTCGTGGACGGCCAGCAGCCAGCGCGCGTACGCGGTGCCGTCGCTGTCCTCGGCCGGGCGCGCGGGCGGCTCGTCCCAGGTGGCGTGCGGGAGGAGGAAGTCGACGCGGGGAGGGGCGAGGGCCGCCAGCGCGTCATGGACGGCGACCGGGTCGTTGCGCAGGTCGACGGTGCACAGGATGCCGGCGAAGAGATGGCGGTGGCGCGGCCGGTTGAGCAGGGCGATGCCCCTGAGGACGCGGTCGTGGCTGCTGCGCCCGTCGGCGTAGCGGCGGTGCAGGTCGTTGGCCGAACGGTCGCCGTCCAGCGAGACGCCGACCTTGATGCCGAACTCGTCGAACAGGTCCAGGAACCGTTCGTCGAGCGTGACGGCGTTGGTGTGGATCCGCAGGTCCAGCTCGCACACACCGCTCAGGGCGGCCGTCAGTTCCGTGGCGGCCCTGCGCAGCCGGGTCCGGCCCGCGAGGAGGGGCTCGCCACCGTGCAGGACCACGTGGACGGCGGGCAGCCCGTGCGCCCCGGCGTGCTCGGCGATCCGCTCCGCCGTGGCGCTCAGGACCTCGTCCGAGACCACCACGGGCCGACGGCTCCAGCTCTGGTCGGCGTGTTCGTACACATAGCAGTGGTCGCACGCGAGATCGCAGCGACTGTGCATCTTCAGCACGAACTGACGCAGCGGCAGGAGCGGTCGGCCCATGACGGTCCCGACGGTGTCGACGGTCATGTGAGGTCGGTGGTCTCGGCGGTCATGTGACGTCGGGCGTCTCGGCGGGCTCGGGAGGGTGCCGGCGGTGTCACACGGAGGACTGGAAGGCCGCCACCGCGACCCTCGCCGGACCCCGGCGTTCGGTGCCGTTCGCCATGGCACGGGTCAGAGCGGGCGACAGCGACGCGCCGCCGCTCCGCGCCGCCAACTGCACCAAGGACACCCGCTCCGGACCGACGGCGGCCGTGGCGTGCGACTCGTCGGCCGTGGGGTCGAGGGATGCGTTCATGGGGACCTCATCAATCTGTGCGTGGAAACTGACGGGGTTGCGGAGTCTTGCGGCTCGATGAAGCAGATGCCGACAGGAATTTCTCACTCAAGCACCGGCCGCAGAAGAAGTTAGCGGCCGACCGGGCGAACAGCGCCGAATATCCGGTCGGCTACCGGTTGCGACCAGAAGATAGCCGACGCCGAGGAGTGGTTCGGACGGCACCACAAGCCTCGTCCGTATTCGGGGCGGCAAACGTGAGAACCGTCTCACCGCCCGCCGCAGGAGCGGCAGTTGAGCGGAAGCCCGCCCGATCCGGTCGACTCCAGGCCCCTTCGACTCTCAGCCCCCGCACAGCCACATCACAGGCCGCTGACGGACGGCGTCCCTGACTTCACCCGTATGACGGGACACCACACAAGCAAAACGATCACGCGGCGTCGCGTCGACCCCCATCTGCCGGTCCGGTGGGGTTGCTCGCGCAGTTCCCCGCGCCCCTGAAGATGCCTTCGGCCCTTCATCGAAAAGCACGGGGCGCAGCCTCTGCTTTTCAGGGGCGCAGGGAACTGCGCGACCAGCCCTCACTCACCCGCAGACGAACAACCCGCCGCCGCTCAGCCCTCCGCACGCCCCCTCAGCGAGGCCATCCACAGCTCGACCTCGTCCGAACGGCGCGGCAGCGCGGCGCTGAGGTTGCGGTTGCCGTCGGCCGTCACCAGGATGTCGTCCTCGATGCGGACACCGATGCCCCGGTACTCCTCGGGAACGGTGAGGTCGTCGGCCTGGAAGTAGAGGCCGGGCTCGACGGTCAGCACCATGCCCGGCTCCAGCGTCCCGTCGACGTACGACTCGACGCGCGCGACGGCGCAGTCGTGGACGTCCATGCCGAGCATGTGCCCGGTGCCGTGGAGCGTCCAGCGGCGCTGGAGCCCCAGCTCCAGGACCCGCTCCACGGGGCCCTCGACGAGGCCCCACGCGACCAGCCGTTCGGCCAGGACGTGCTGCGCGGCGTCGTGGAAGTCGCGGTACTTGCCGCCCGGCCACACGGCGGCGATACCGGCCTCCTGGGCGTCGTACACGGCGTCGTAGATCTTCTTCTGGAGCTCGCTGAACGTGCCGTTGATCGGCAGTGTCCGGGTCACGTCGGCCGTGTAGTACGTGTGCGTCTCGACGCCCGCGTCCAGCAGGAGCAGGTCGCCGGAGCGGACCGGTCCGTCGTTGCGGACCCAGTGCAGAGTGGTGGCGTGCGGGCCGGCGGCGCAGATGGAGCCGTAGCCCACGTCGTTGCCCTCGACCCGGGCGCGCAGGAAGAACGTTCCCTCGATGTAGCGCTCCGACGTGGCCTCGGCCTTGTCCAGCACCCGTACGACGTCCTCGAAGCCGCGCACGGTCGAGTCGACCGCCTTCTGCAGCTCGCCGATCTCGAACTCGTCCTTGATCAGCCGGGCCTCGGAGAGGAAGACCCGCAGCTCCTCGTCGCGTTCGGCGGTGACCTTGTCGGTGAGGGCCGCCTCGATGCCGGCGTCGTAGCCGCGGACGACGCGGACCGGGCCGGTGGCCTCGCGCAGCGTGTCGGCGAGTTCGCGCACGTCGGCGGCGGGGATGCCGTACAGCTTCGCGGACTCGGCCAGCGAGTGGCGTCGGCCGACCCACAGCTCGCCCTGGCCGGAGAGCCAGAACTCGCCGTTCTCCCGGTCGGAGCGCGGCAGCAGGTAGATCGTCGCGTCGTGGCCCTCGCCCGAGGCGGAGGGCTCCAGGACGAGGACGCCGTCCTCCGTCTGGTTGCCGGTGAGGTACGCGTACTCGACCGACGCACGGAAGGGGTACTCGGTGTCGTTCGAGCGGGTCTTGAGGTTGCCCGAGGGGATCACCAGGCGGTCGCCAGGGAAGTGTGCGGAGAGTGCGGCGCGACGGGCGGCGGTCTCGGCGGCCTGGGCGATCGGCTCCAGGCCGTGCAGCTCGGTGTCGGCCCAGCCGGACTTCATGCACTCGGCCAGCTCGTCGGACACGTCCGGGTACAGGCCGTTCTTGCGCTGCTTGATGGGCTCCTCGGCTTCGGTCGCCTCGGTCTCCGGGATCGCCGGCTCGAGCTCGTCCGCCACGGTCATCCTCCTAGATACGGCACTGGACCCCGTCCATCGTACGGTCGCACCGGAGGGCGCCGAGGGGGCGCCGGAACACCTCTCACAAGGGGTTACCGCCCCCTCACGACAAGCAGTCACGACGGCCCTCGGCGCTCGCGCACTGGGCCCGGCCCGCGGCTTCGCACAGGCCCGGCAGCGGGCCCGTGGCCCTACTCGAACCGCGCCGCCAGGAGCACCACGTCCTCCGTGTCGTCCGCTTCGTCGAGGCCGTTCGGGAGCATCGTGCGGAGGATGTGGTCGGCCAGGGCACCGGGGTCGGTACGCAGGGCCCGGGGGACGCCGGTGGCGGCCGCGTGGAGGCGGGTGAAGGCGCGGTCGACGGACTCGCCCGTGCGCTGGAGGAGGCCGTCGGTGTAGAGCAGAACGGTTTCTCCTGGCTCGGCGGTCAGCTCCACGCTGGGCGCCTCCCAGCAGGCGAGCATGCCGAGCGGCGCCGACAGCGACGTCTCCATGTATTCCGTGCGCCGCTCGCCGATCACCAGCGGCGGACTGTGTCCGGCCCCGGCCAGGGTGATCTTGCGCAGCGCGGGCTCGACGTAGGCGAAGAGGGCGGTGGCGGAGCGGGCCGGTTCGGTGAGCCGCAGGAGCAGCTCCAGGTCGGAGAGGACGGCGACGGGGTCCTCCCCCTCCATCACGGCGTAGGCGCGCAGCGAGGCCCGTAGCCGTCCCATCGCGGCGACCGCGCTGGGCCCCGCCCCCGTGACCGAGCCGACCGCGAGACCGAGTGCGGCGTCCGGTAGCGGCAGCGCGTCGTACCAGTCACCGCCGCCGCGCGGCCCGGTGCGGTGCCGGGCGGCGAGCTGGACGCCGGAGACGCGGGGCAGCCGGGAGGGCAGCAGTTCCTCGGCGATGGTGGCCATGGACGTGCGCGTGCGCTCGACCTCGACGAGCCGTGCCAGGTGCTCGGCGGCGTACCGCGTGTACAGACCGACGAGGTGCCGCTGGCGCTCGACCGGCTCCGCGGGCTCGTCGTACAGCCACACGGCGGCGCCGAGCCGGCCGGCTCTGTCCGTGGACAGGGGGAGCGCGTAGCTCGCCGCGAATCCGAGCCGGGCGGCGACCTCGCGGTGGCGGGGGTCGAGCCCGTCCTCGGCGAACAGGTCGGGCTGGGCGATCTCTCCGTCGCTGCCGGGCAGTCCGTCCAGGATGCGGCCGTACGGCAGGGAGCTGCGGGGCACGGTCTCGATGTGCCCGAGGTCGGCGCGGCCGAGACCGAGGCCGATCGTGGTGTCCGGACCCAGTCCGTCGGCAGGCTCCAGGACGACGAGACCCCGACGGGCGCCGACGAGGGCGGCTCCGGCGTGCAGGAGTTCGGTCAGGGCGCTGTCCAGTGAGTCCGTGCGGGTCAGACGTTCGGTGAGTTCGTGCAGCGTCGTGAGGTCCGAGACCCAGCCCGCGAGTCTGTCCTGCAGAACCGCTCCGGGGGCGGTGCCAGCTCCTGTGGCGGGAGGGGCCGCCGGGGTGCTCGGGGTGGCGGGCGCGGGCGCGACAGTGTGTGTGGGGGAGGGAACCGTTGAATCGATTCCAGCCACTTTCGGAGGGTGAGGGGCGTTCATGGTGTCCGGCTTTCCGACCGGTGCGTATTGCTCAAAAGCATCGCAAACCCCCATGTCATTCTGCGCCGCTAGCAGTCTCTCCACATGTACACGCACTCGTGAGGGGATGTCCAGCATTGTCCTGCTGGGATATCTGGTGTCCGTGAGGCGTCGTTGGACTGCCGCCGGCTTCTTGTCCAGTCCTTTGGAGAAAGCTAAGTTGGCCTGAAAGTGTTGTGGTGAACGGTGTACTGAGGTCGACTGGCCTTGTTCAACAGAGCGTCACAGCGGTCGTGATGGGTACGTACCCGGTGAAGGCCAGGGGCGGCGGAGGCCACCCGGAACCTGGCGACGGACCCGGGCGTCCTATCCACCGACGACCGAGCCCCATCCTCCCGTGGCGGAGGCGGCGAGCACACGCGGGACAGTAAAACGCCAGGCGCCGCCACCCCTACGCCATGCCCATGCTTTAGACAGACGCAAGTCGACGCAAGCGATGGACGCGGACGTAACCGAGCTCGGCCCGCAGGGGTCCCCCTTGTCCGCGGCAGGGGTGTGATGCGCCAGCAGGTACGCACAGTGCAGTGAACGACACATGTTGTGATGTGACCCACGGTGTTGCCATGCGTGCAACGGAAAGGACGAGCGCTCATGCGCGAGATCCCCGGAAAGCGACGCAGGCTCCTGTCCAAGCGCAACGGCGGGAGGCCCGAGCTTCTTGAGCAGGCCCTGACGTTCGCGACGGAATGGCAGTGGCCCGTACTCCCGGGGGTGGCTCCGGACCCGCAGGGGCGTGCCCGCTGCGGCTGCCCGGACCCGGAGTGCGTGGTGCCCGGCGCTCACCCCTTCGACCCCGGCCTGCTGGCCGCCACCACCGACGAGCGCATGGTCCGCTGGTGGTGGACCAACCGCCCCACCGCGCCGATCGTGCTGGCCACCGGAGGCACCGCCCCCTGTGCGGTGAGCCTGCCGGCGCCGGCCGCCTCGCGCGCCCTCGCCGCCCTCGACCGCACCGGCATGCGCCTCGGCCCCGTGGTCGCCGCCCCGCACCGCTGGGCGATCCTCGTCGCGCCGTACTCCATGGAGCAGTTGGGAGAGCTGCTCTACGCCAAGGATTTCGTCCCCGGCTCGCTGCGGTTCCACAGCCAGGGCGGCTATCTCGCCCTGCCCCCCTCCGAGACCGGCCACGGCCTGATCCGCTGGGAGCGCGCGCCGCTGCCCGGTTCGGCCGCGCCCTGGGTGCCCGACGTCGAGGCGGTCGTGGACGCGGTCGTCGACGCCCTCACTCGTACGGGTGTGAGCGCGCCCGAGTTCTGAGCGCGCCCGGCGCGCGCGGGGCCGGGCGCCCCCGGTCGGTCGTTATCTTCCGCACATGCAGCGTCTTCCCGGGGGCCACGGGGCCCCGTCGCGCGGCCGTCACAGCGCTCCCCCACCCCGGAGCCGTAGAGCACCCGCCTCGGCGCGCGGCGGGCCGGATCCGCGCCGTCTTTGCCTCGCGGGACTGACCGCCGCGGTCGCGGTCGCCCTCGGTCTCCCCCTCGTGGCCTCCGCCGGCCCGCTCGGCGACGTCCCCGTGTCCGAGCGCGCCTCCACGCCCGAACAGGCCCTCACCGCCGAACTCGACCGCGCCACCGGGCGTGTCGGTGCCGCCGTCGGCACCGGTGGCATCGGCGGCGCGGGCGAATCCGGCGGTGACGTCGAGAAGTCCGCCGACCGCGCCGACCAGAAGGCGGGCGGCGCCGACGGGCCGGACACGAGGGCCGCGGACGACGCAGACGCGTCGGACCAGGCTGGGGGTTCCTCACAGCCGCTCGGCCTCGGACTCGCCACCGCCGCCCGCTGCGGCCCCGACCTCACCTCCCCCGACGGCATCGAGGCCCAGACATGCGTCCTCACCCAGGGCGACCGGACCTGGGCCCGCACGTACTACCGCAACGCCACCGGACGTGAACTCAGCTCGGTCCTCAGCATGATGGCGCCCGGCGGGCACACCGTACGGATCCACTGCACCGTGGGCGCCCACGACGAGCCGGGGGTGTGCGAGACGCCGAGGGCGCGTACGCGGGGCGGGACGGGGGCGTACACGGCCGTCGCGGAGTTCGCCGCATCGGAGGGCGAGGGGCCGCTGCTGCTGCGCTCAGGGAGTAACTCAGGCCGCCCGTAAGGGGGTTGATGCCCGAGACGTTTCCGTCCAGTGGAGCCGCTGCGGAACCCGGGCATGAAAAGACCCGGTTGCTGGCGACGGGGGATGCACCAGCAACCGGGCTAATGGAACCGTAACAAGAGATCGGCGCTTCGCAAATTCGATCTCGGCTATTCGGACACGAATTTGCCTGTCACGTAGGGGAGTTGTGACAGGAGTCACCACACATCGAACGCACTCGGTCGTCCGACGGCCCCTTCGGCGCAGGAGCGAACGTCAGCTCAGCGTGACCTGTCGGTTGGTGAGACCACCGCGTGCCCGGCGCTCCTCCGGCGTGAGCGGGGACTCGTCGGCCAGCGCTTCGGCGAGCCGCTCGGCGAACTCGGCCGCCGGCTTCTCGATGTCGTCCGCGCCGACCCCGCTGGGGAGGTCCCAGACCGGCACGGTGAGGCCGTGAGCACGGAAGGAGCCCACCAGGCGGGTGCCCTCGCCGAGACTCGAACGCCCCGCCGCGTGCAGCCGGGCCAGCGCGTCCAGGAGCCGCTCCTCGGCGTGCGGCATGACCCAGCGCAGGTGGTTCTTCTCCGGGGTCTCGCACCAGTAGGCGGCGTCGACGCCCGCGAGCTTCACCGTGGGGATCGCGGCGGAGTTGGCGCGCTCCAGGGAGGCGGTCACCTCCGGCGTGGCGTTCTCCGTGTCCGGGACCCAGAACTCGAAGCCCGTGTGCACAACTGGCTCGAACTCACCTTCGGGGTCGAGCAGGTCCTGCAGCCGCGGACCGTCGGCCGGGGCCCGCCGCCCCTGAACCGGAGTGCCCGGCTCGGCGACCAGTGCGCGCTGCAGGGTGTCGGCGAGGTCGCGGCTGATGTCTCCGGAGGCCGTGTCGTTCTGCAGGCCGAGCAGGACCGAGCCGTCGTCGCGGCGCAGCGCGGGCCACGCCATGGGCAGCACGGTGGCGAGCGTCACCGATGGGACCCCCTCGGGGAGGGCGTCCTTCAGCTTCAGCTCGACGGTGGCGGCGGGCACCAGCTCGCGCAGCGCGATCCAGTCGCCCTCGCCGGGCAGGCCCTCGAAGGGGCGCTGCACCAGCTCGGTCACGGCCTGGGCGGCGGCCCGGCCGTGGCATGCCTTGTAGCGGCGGCCGCTGCCGCAGGGGCATTGCTCGCGCGCGCCGACAACCGGAACCTGCCCATCGGCGCCTGCGGCGCCGACTCCGCCGGTGCCCTGCGGGCGCTTGGCCTTCGTGTGGGGTCGCTTCTTGGCCATCGTGGGTGTCTCCCGATCACGGCTCGTCTCGTACTCGCGCGAGCCTAGCCGCTCGTACGACGGCCGACGGGACCCTGTGGACAACGCACCGAGTCGTCCCGGAACCGGTGGATCGGGCCGGGATGTGCACCGGTGCCGTGGCCGGATGCTTTCCAGGCAGTCCGGGCCTGCCGGTCCGGGCCTGGGTCCGGCCTGGCAGGCCGGACCGTCAGTCCAGGTCGTCGAACGCGTCCGCGAAGTCCAGGTCGGGGAGGGCGGAGACCGAGGGGGCGACGACGCGGGAGGCGAAGTCGTCCCGGCGGTGGGCGCGGTAGACGTCGTCCTGGACGACGACCCACACCGTGACCTCGCCGCGGGCGTCGTCCCGCACACCCCAGTCGTCCGCCAGCGCCGTGACGATGTTCAGCCCGCGGCCGCCGTGTGCGGTGACCGAGGGCGTGGACGGAACAGGGCGGGTCGGACCACCGCCGTCCGTCACCTCGACCGTGAGCCGCCCTGTGGGATCCATCCGCCAGGCGCAGCGCACATCGCCGTCGCCGGCCAGCGCGTCACCGAGCGGTCTGCCGTGTTTGCAGGCATTGCTGAGCAGTTCGGAAAGGATCAGTAGGGCATCGTCGATGACCGATTCCGCCACACCGCCCGTGCGCAACTGATCACGCATCCGGTGCCTTGCTTCCCCCACGCCCGCAGGGCCATGGGGTACGGCCATGCTCGACGACGTGGGCACCTCCTGTGCCACCACCAACGCCACCCCCGAGACCTCCTTCGCCCCACGCCACGGTGTGAATGCCCCATTGGACTGGACTGGAAACCGGCCAAACCACGTGCTCTGACGCACTCCTCACACTCGAATACGGACCGAACGCGCCGGTGCACTCCCCGTAGCCGGATGGCTGAATTTCGTCCCTGATATGCCGACTTGTCCCTGCCTGCAGGTCGGCCGCCTTGGCGGAATTCTTACCTCCGTCAAGCGCCGCGCGGGGGCGCCGCCGGGGGTGCACGGGGTCGTCGCAGATGTGAACCGAGGAGTGTTCGAAGCTGTCGCCGAGGCGCGTGTGCGGAGTTGTCGGGAACCGTGTGTTCGGAGTTGTGGGAACGCGTGCGCTCAGCGGCCGAGTTGGTGCAGAACCGCGTGCGGGCGGTTGGTGATGATGGCGTCCACACCCAACCCGACACACAGGTCGACGTCCTGCGGTTCGTTCACGGTCCACACGTGCACCTGGTGCCCGGCGCTCTTCAGTCGCTCGATGTACGTGGGGTGGTTGCGCACGATCCTGATCGAGGGCCCCGCGATCCGGACACCGGCGGGCAGTCGGCCGTCGCGCAGCCGGGGCGAGACGAACTGCGTCAGATAGACCGTGGGCAGGGTCGGGGACGCGGCCCGCACGCGGTGCAGCGAGCGCGCCGAGAAGCTCATGACCCTCACCGGCGAGTCGGCGGCGGACTCGGGGGCGTCCAGGCCGAACCGCTTCAGCAGGACCAGCAAGCGTTCCTCGACCTGCCCGGCCCAGCGCGTGGGGTGCTTGGTCTCGATCGCCAGCTCCACCCGGCGCCCGGCGTCGGCCACGAGTTCGAGCAGCCGTTCGAGGGTGAGAACGGAGGTGTCCGCCCGGTCCTCGGGGGTGACCTCCCAGTCGGGCGCCTCGTCGCCGTTCTTCCAGGAGCCGAAGTCCAGGGCGGCCAGATCGGCGAGTTCCAGGGCGGAGACCGCGCCGCGGCCGTTCGACGTACGGTTGACGCGTCGATCGTGGACACAGACGAGGTGGCCGTCCGCCGTCAGCCGGACATCGCACTCGAGGGCGTCCGCGCCGTCCTCGATCGCCTTCTTGTACGCGGCCAGGGTGTGCTCGGGAGCCGCCTCGGAGGCACCCCGGTGGGCGACGACCTGAATCGGGAGCTGTCGTGCGTGGGTCACCGCGTCATGGTGCCACCGTGACGGGGTACGCGTGGGGGTGGTGACCGTGGACGACCGGGTTCGTACGCACAGTACGCGTCGTTAGTCCGATAGATCCTATATAAAGGATCGTCCCGGACCCACAGACACCGCTTATGGTGCCCTGACGGCTCGTGGGAAAAGCTGACCGCAGACAAAAAATCACGCACAGCCTCTGTGCGACCAAGTACGCGCGACGCGAGAGCCCGCGACGCGAGAACACGCGATCAAGAACAGTCGACCGCCTACAAGGTGAAGCCGTGGACCGAGGAGAAAAGCTGTGAGCACCGAGAACGAGGGCACCGCGGTACCCCCCGCCCCGTCCGCACCTCCCGTGCCGGTGGATTCTCCCGCTGCCTCCGCGCCGGCCCCGACGCACGAGCCGAGCGCGGCACCGGCGGAGCCCACCGCCCCAGCCCCCTCGCCCGCAACCGCCGCCGACAACGCCCCGACGACGCAGCTTCCGCCGGTCCCGCCGACGACGCAGCAGCCGCAGCCCGAGCTGGTGTCCACGGGGACACCCGGATACGCGGCGAGCCACGGCCAGGTGCCCGGTGGTGGATACGGTCAGGTGCCCGGTGGTGGATACGGTCAGGCGCCCGGCGGCGGCTACGCACAGGCACCTGGCGGTCCGGCCGGCCCGGCCGGACCCGGCGGCTCCTCCGCGCCCGACGCGTCCTGGCCTCCCCCGCCGCCGCCCGCCGTCCCGTCGTACGCGGACAACGGCGCCGCCGCCGGTGCGTACGGCAACGCCGGCGCGGCCGGTGGCACGGGCGGTCACGGCGGCCCGGGCGACGGCGGCTGGGGCTCCTCCTGGCAGCAGACGCAGCAGCCGGCCCCCAAGCCGGCCGGCAACAAGCGCGGCGGTCTGATCGCGGCGATCCTCGTGGCCGCGCTGGTCGCGGGCGGCGTCGGCGGCGGCCTCGGCTACACGCTGGCCGACCGCAACGACAACTCCACCGGCTCCACGACCGTCTCGGCCTCCCAGAACGGCGGTGACGTCAAGCGCGCGGCCGGTACGGTCGCCGCCGTGGCCTCCGCCGCGCTGCCGAGCACGGTCACCATCGAGGCCTCCGGCAACGACGGCGAGGGCGGCACGGGCACCGGGTTCGTGTTCGACAAGGAAGGCCACATCGTCACCAACAACCACGTGGTGGCGGAGGCCGTCGACGGCGGCAAGGTGTCGGCCACCTTCCCGAACGGCAAGAAGTACGCCGCCGAGGTCGTCGGGCACGCGCAGGGCTACGACGTGGCGGTCATCAAGCTGAAGAACGCCCCGTCGAACCTGCAGCCGCTGACGCTCGGTGACTCCGACAAGGTCGCGGTGGGCGACTCGACGATCGCGATCGGCGCGCCCTTCGGGCTCTCCAACACGGTCACGACCGGCATCATCAGCGCCAAGAACCGCCCGGTGGCCTCCAGCGACGGCTCCTCCGGCAGCAAGGCCTCCTACATGAGCGCCCTGCAGACCGACGCGTCGATCAACCCGGGCAACTCCGGTGGCCCGCTCCTCGACGCGCGGGGCAACGTCATCGGCATCAACTCGGCGATCCAGTCCGCCAGCAACGGCAGCTTCGGCTCCGGCCAGGCGGGCTCCATCGGCCTCGGTTTCGCCATCCCGATCAACCAGGCCAAGACCGTGGCCCAGCAGCTGATCAGGACGGGCAAGCCGGTGTACCCGGTGATCGGTGCGTCGGTCGCCCTGGACGAGGGCACGGGCGGAGCGAAGATCACGAACGCGGGTGACGGCGGGTCGGACTCCGTCACCCCGGGCGGCCCCGCCGACAAGGCCGGCCTGAAGCCCGGTGACGTCATCACCAAGCTCGACGACCACGTCATCGACAGCGGCCCCACCCTCATCGGCGAGATCTGGACCCACCTGCCCGGCGACAAGGTGACCCTCACGTACACCCGTGACGGCAAGACCCACACGGCGGACGTCACCCTGGGCGAACGCGAGGGCGACAGCTGACCCACGCCGTCACCACAGCACCGCCCCGCTTCGCCGTCCCCGCTCCCTCAGTCGTCCACTGTGGGGGCGGGGCGTGGGCGTCGGGGTCCGCGGGGCTGTGACGGCGGCGGCTCGGCCTCAGTAGGGCAGGTTGCAGCGTCGACATCGTCGGGGAGACCGCGCGAGCGTCAATTCGCGTCAAGATCGACGAAACGAGAGGGTGGGGCCGGGTCTGTGCGCCCGGGCCGACGCTTATGCAGTCAGACACTCAGGCCGTTGCCAGGAAGCTCTGGGCCTCGTTTGGGCGCACTGGGTTGGCGGCCGAGATCCGCGCAGGTCGGTGGTGGTGGGGCGGGGCTGGCGGTAGCTCCTGGATGTGCCGGAGATGCTGATTCAGCGCCTTCTGCCTTCTGTCCCGGATGCCCTTCGCCAGATCGTTGATCAGTGGGCCGTAGAGGAAGGCCGGGATCAGCGACTCCTCGCTCAGTACGTGTTCGAGTACAAAGTGAAGTCCCGCCCCGTCGGCGCCGCAGGCCACCAGAGAGTCACGGGCGTACCCCTTCTCGCATGCGTGCGATTCCCCACGCGGGGCGCGGGACGCCGGGAGCTGGTGCGGCTGTTCGATTCGGCCGATCGCCCAGGAAGCTGACCGGATGTCGATGGCTAGATCTCGGCACTCCTCAGCCAGAGCGACTGCGTCCTTGCGTTCCCCTAGCTGCGGAAAATTGGCCAAGTGAGCGAGGTTGTTGTAGTCCTCGTGGAGCCGGTCCGACTCTCCAGAACCACCGGCAACGTCGCGTGCCGTACGCAGCACGCTCAGGGCCGCCGCCGCTCCAATCTGGACTACGTCAGGTTTCGGTTCGCTCGATCGTTGTACACGGACACGAGGAATGGGGCTCTGACAAGCCGCGTCCGACGCTACGTGAGTGAGGGTGAGCGGAGCCAGTGGCCCCTGTGGACCACGCCGCCCGCGATCCACTCGCGACCGGTACGCTGTACCCGCTCCGCCCCTGGTGGGCCGGGGCGAGGTGGGTTGCCCGAGCGGCCTAAGGGAACGGTCTTGAAAACCGTCGTGGCGCAAGTCACCGTGGGTTCAAATCCCACACCCACCGCCAGGTGAAACGGCCCCTGACCAGGTAATTGGTCAGGGGCCGTCGTCGTGCGCGGTTCCCGCTCAGCACCGTGGTTCCCCGTGGCTTTCCGCTGGATCGGGCACGGATGGGGCACGTGCACCTTCTGATCCGTAGCTCTACAGAGATCGGTCAGTGAAGGTCATACAGGCTGCCGGGATACCAATGAGTGCTGGTGTTGGGCGCTGCTGGTTGCTGAGGTTGCTGTACGTCGCTGCTGTACCGCAGCTCCCGGCTGCCAGGCCACGTAGCCGCGATGCGCCCCGTCGGCATCGGCTCACGCCCGTCCTCGGGGCGGGCGCGTCCTGCGTTCAGGCCGCGGCGCGGAAGACGTACGCCGTCATCGGGGCGGTGACCGGCCCGGGGCCCAGACGGGCCGTCATCTCCTCGATGACGCTGGCCCGGACGGCTGGTCCGTCGCCGCGCTCCTCGACTGCCGCGCGCACCGGTGTCCCGGTGAGGTAGCCGGTGGCAAGGTCGGCGGTCGACGCGGCTCGGCCCTGAAGCGTCAGCTCCTGCTCCTCCTCGACGGCGAACCCAGCGGCCGCCAGATCGGCGACCACGACAGCCGGGTCGGCGTAGCCATGCGGAACCGTCGGGAAGAACCGCGGCGGGTCGACCGGAAAGGCCCGCTCCAGCCCTGCCTGCAGCGCGACTTCGAAGGCGTGCGTCCTGAGCGGGCCCCAGGTGTTGAACAAGAACCGGCCGCCCTCGGCCAGCACCCGCCTCACCTCGGTGAAGGTCGCGACCCGGTCGGAAAAGAACATCACGCCGAACTGGCAGACCACCAGGTCGAAGCCTCCGTCCGGGAACGGCAGCCGCTGCGCGTCGGCCCGCCGCCACTCCGCGCCTGGGGCCCGGGCCGACCCGAAGGCGACCATGGCCTCGTTCAGGTCGGTGGCCGTCACACCGGCCGACGGTGCCGCAGCGAGCAGGTTCGACGTCAACACGCCCGTTCCCGCGGCCAGTTCGAGGATGCGCCGAGGGTGGAGTGCTGCCGCCCTCGCGGTCAGGTCCTCGGCGAAAGGCCGGAAGACCACGGGCACGAGGTACTGCTCATAGGCCGCCGGCATGGACTCGGACCACCGCTGGTCGGCATTGATTCCTGTCACCCTCATGACGGTAGTGCCGCACCCGAAGACCTCTGCCCTGCCGCGCCGCCCTGCACCCTGGAGCCGGCCATACCTGACAAGTCGGCGGGGCAAACGTTCTCTGACGCGGCACTAGCGAAGAGGTTCTCTGCTCAAGGAAGCCGCCTCGGGGCTATCGCAGGGCGCACATCCCATCCCCTCTCATCACCCCTGACCAACACGCTTTCCAACTGTGGTGGTGGGGTGGCGGGCGTCGTTCTGGGCCGTTCACCTGCGTTCATGGGCGGCCGGCCGTGAGAGCGGCTACCGGCTTCGCCCCCGTCTGAACGGCCGTGAACGGCGCTGAATGAGACGGAAAGTGAGACGGACAGAGGCATGCCCGATCGGGTGACATGCAGCCGGTTCGACCTCGGTGACCGTTCGGGCACCTCTACGGTGCGTCTCGCTCTCGCACACTCAGCTCAGCAAGGAGTCGACGCAACATGGCGACACCACCGGGTCAGCAGCCTGCCCAGCAGTTCGGGCAGCCTCCGACGATCATCATCAACAGCAGCAGTTCCGCCGTGGCATCTTCCGCGTCGGTCATTGGCGGCGTCGGCTTGAGGCGTCGGCGTCAGTCGCTGTGGGTCCACTTTTGGCTGTTCATGTTCACCGCGGGCATCGGCAACGTCCTCTACGGGATGCACGTGAGCCGCTGGAACCGGGATCGGGGCCTCTGACCACCAGCAGAGTGGCCCTTCCGGCTGGAGAAGGGCTCTTGCCCGCCTCCGCACCTGGTCGGCAGAAGCGGCCAGGTGCGGACTTGCAAAGCCATCAGCTTGGGAAGCTGTGATCATTCGAGACCCCTTCGGGTGCTGAACTGGGCGAATAGCTGGGATGTGGCGTCGTCGGGGTCGACTGCTTTCACCGTGGTTCCCCGCTAGATCTGGTGCGGTTGTGGTGCGGCGTCCTGAACGCTGCCGTACAGGTGCGATCGTCAGAGAAGGCGCCACTCCCAGCACCACAGCTCCCAGCGGCCGGCTGGTGCCTCGATGTTCCCGGCCGAGGCTTGGGTTCTACGGGATCGATAGTCCCGCTGACCTGCTGTCGATCCGTGTCATGACCTGGGGACGTCCCTGGGTGGGTGACTCCCGCTATGCGAGATCCTGGTGCAGGCTGCAGAATCTCTCATCTTGGCGCAGCTACGGAGAATCGCAATTCAGAAGATCGGTGGATCAGGGTGGGAAGGCGAACGGTTGGCGCCTTTCAGTAAGTTGATCACCCGCTCATGAGTGTCACCCATTCGATCGAGCAGGCGGACTCTAACGAACACGTTCCCCACATCGCGCAGGGCTCGCTCGGTGAACCACGCCATGAACAGGGGCTGCGATGCGGACAGCGGAAGTCCGGGCCCTATGTTGGTCAATGCGAGATCTTCCCTGTTCATCAGACCACTCATCTCGATGGACGCAATCACGTCGGGATGCCTCACCCATCCCAGGGAGTCTGCGGCGCCCCTGACACGCGCAGCAGACGCATAAGTGATCCAGTAGCTGACATCCGTTACTACCGCGGCATCCTGGCCACCGTTGAACATGCGGCACGCCCATGCCAACTGGTCGCGTGGACCGTGGCCTGCTTCGACGCGCCCAAAGTATCCAATCACCGGCCTGACCGTGCGAGCGTACTGAGCCCGGGCAAGGGACGCACCTCCCGTCGCGAGTACTGCCGCGACGGCGCCCTGGAGATCTAAAAGCCGGATTTTCCAAGGCCAACTGCGGGTCGCTTGACTGGTCAGGTTCTGCCGGATCAAGGTGTAGATCAGAAGAAGCAGCGCCAAGCACCACAGCGCGAACAGCAGTCGGGAGAATAATCCGCTTCGGCGCACCACTCGCTGCTCTGTCTCCATGCCCGCCCCGGTCTCTGCGTGTCGCCGACTCAGAAATCGTAGGGCAGTACATTCGAGGCAGATAGAGGGCGTGATGACAGCTACACTAGAAGGCTGCTCAGAATCTTTCCCCCTCCTTGCGTTCGGCACCCCAACGGGATCGGGGCACTCGCCTCGGATCTCGTCAACATGATGTGAAAGGCGTCGAACTGGCGCCCATCGAGGAACGCAGTTCTGGCCTCAGCCACCGAAAATCAGCCACGGCGGCGGGTGCGCCGAACGAGCACCCGCCACGTGTGCCTCCAGCAACCCCGCACGAGCCTCAGCCACGTTGCCCATCTGCGTCACGGGCCGCGCTCCGTTCTGCCTGGCCGTTGCGAACGTACGGACGGCACTCCGCCCGGCTTGTGCTTCCGGTGCGAGACGGCGGGCGGCGGCACGGCGTGCTGGTCCACGGCGCGCTTCAGTCTGGACCTCGCGCTCGGGACGGTCGAGTTTCCTGGTCTGGCGGTCCGTCTTGGCGGAACGCCGCCCCCGCCCCCGCTCCCGTCCCCGCCCCGGTCTGATCACCGACCACCGCTCGACATCCGTGCCGCCGACGCGATCGTCGACCTCGCCTCCCGTTCCGTGAGGCCCGTGCGGACGGCCGCCTCGACCAGGGCGCCCGCGAGTTCCGCGCCGAGGCCGTTCTCGTAGGCGCGGCAAGCCGCCCAGAAGAGGCGGGTGTTGCGTTGCCCCTCCTGCGCGGTCAGGACGAAGTGGACGAGGCCGTGACCGTCGCCCCGGCGGCCGGTCGTCCGTGCGGGGCCCGTGCGCGGGGGCGGCAGCAGGAGGTGGAGCAGAGCGGGTGGGCAGGGGGCCGGGAGGAGGTGGGACGTGCCGGGGGCCGCGGCGTAGGCGCCGTGTTCGGTGCGGGAGCCGGGGCCGACGAGGTAGCCGCCGGCGCCTCGGATGTCGATGCCGGGGGCGAGACGGCCGGCCGAGTTGGGGACGGCCACGTCGGGCGGGCCGGTGAGCCAGATGTGGCGCCCGCCGCTGGGGGTCAGCACGACCACCGTCTCGGGGATCGTGAAGAGGTGGCGCAGGGCCAGCTCGCGCAGGGCCGCCGAGGAGTCCGTACCGGACTTCGTGTCGAGGTCGACCCCGATCAGGTGGTGGGGGCCGACACCGCACGCGATGCCGTAGCCGGTGGCCCACGGGGCCGCGGCGAAGAGCTCGCGGATGCGCCGGGGGTCGGTGGAGGCGTCGTACACGCCGTGGCCGAAGCGCCCGCACTCCCCATGGCACGGGGGCTGGGCAGGGGCGGGGGCCGGTGTGGTGGAGGTGGTGGGGGAGGCGGGCGCGGCGGGGCGGTGGGGGGAGCGTAGGGCCGGGAGCTTGGTGCGGGACAGGGGGATCACCGCCAGTCCGCGTTCGGCGGCGGAGAGCGCGTGTGCCAGGGCCAGGGTGCTGGCCTGCCGGTCCGTGGTGGCCATGCCTCCATGTTCGTACGAGTGTTCGATAAAGGGAAGAGGGTTCGGGGTGCGCTTTCGGCCGTTGCGGGCCTGTTCGCGGGTTGGTCGGAAATGTGCCGGAACGCTTCCCCTCTTGTCTCACTTGATCTTGTGGTCGTCGCTAGCCGCCATCCCGTCTGAACTGGGAGTTCCTAGATCCAAGGGGGTTTATCGACTTGTCATCACGCTTCAGGGGGAATGGGGTCTTCCGGGGTGGTTCGCCGGGGATTCGGTGGGCAACTCTTGATTCGCGACGTCGAAGAAAGAACCGAAGACCCGAAGAACCGAAGACCCGAAGACCCGAAGACCCGAAGACCCGAAGACCCGAAGACCCGCACCGAGGCGGTCGGCCAACTGCCCTGGCGCAACCCGTACTTGTGTGAAAGGCCCTGGAGGAAATGCACATGGCAAGCATCCGTACCGCCCGCGTTCTCGCCGCCGTCTCGGCTCTCCCGCTCGCCGCCGCCCTGTTCACCGGCGTCGCGACGGCCGACAACGGCGCCATCGCGGACAACGGATCGAACGCCGGCGTGGCGAACATCGTCGGCAGCGGTGTCGGCCACGACAACAACGGCAACTCGTCGACCTCGCAGCAGCAGGCGAACGGCTCGGGTGCCTCGAACCAGAACAACACCGCCCAGGTCAACGGCTCCGGCTTCACGGCCATCGACCAGGACAACGCGGTCGTCAGCTTCACCAACCTCTGGTGAGCCGGGCGAGGGCGGTCGGTCGGGCCGGGGGTGGACGGATGAGGTCGCCCGGCTTCCGGGCCATCGCCCTCGCGCGACGTAGAACGAGTGGGACATGTTCGTGGGGTGTGACACGCCTGTGCGGCGGTGCTACGGCATCGCCGCACAGGCGTTTCCCGTCCCATCCCGCCCCAGGGCGACCTTGACAGTCGTGGCGACAGGCCCCCAATCTGACGGACAGTCAGCAAACTCGGAGGGGGCTGCGCCACGATGGTCGAGGACCTGTCCGTACGGCTCAAGGCCTACGAGGGGCGCGCTGCCGTCCTCGGCGGCCGTGGCAAGGATCCCGTCAACTCGCCCATGATCCGGCACTGGTGCGAGGCCATGGGGGACACCAACCCCGCCTACACCGGGCCGGACGCCATCGCGCCGCCGACCATGCTCCAGGTGTGGACGATGGGAGGACTGGGCGGCCACGAGACCCGCGCACCGGCGTACGACGAACTGCTCGCGCTGCTCGACGACGCGGGCTGCACCTCCGTCGTCGCCACGGACTGCGAGCAGGAGTACCTGCGGGCGCTGCGGCCGGGGGACGAGGTCACCTTCGACTCGGTCATCGAGTCGGTGTCGGAGCGGAAGACCACGAGGCTCGGCACCGGGTACTTCGTCACGACCCGGATGGATGTGCGAGTGGGCGACGAACTCGTGGGCACCCATCGCTTCCGGATCCTCAAGTACGTCCCGGCTCACGCGCCCCGGCCGTCCCACGGAACATCCCCCGGATCGTCCCCACCCCAGGAACGGCCCCGCCGCCCCCGCCCCGTCGTCAATCGCGACAACGCGGGCTTCTGGGAAGGCGTTTCACAGCACCGTCTGCTCATCCAGCGCTGTGCCGACTGCGCCACGCTCCGCCTCCCCTGGCTGCCCGGCTGCAACGCGTGCGGTTCGGCCGCGTGGGACACGGTCGAGGCGAGCGGTGAGGGGGTCGTGTACTCGTACGTCGTCATGCATCACCCGCCCTTCCCGGCCTTCGATCCGCCGTACGCCGTCGGGCTGATCGAGTTGGTGGAGGGGGTGCGGATGGTCAGCGACGTCGTCGGGGTGCCGTACGACAAGGTGCGGATCGGGATGCCCGTACGGCTCGAATTCGCGCGTTTCGACGAGGAGTTGGAGCTTCCGGTGTTCCGCGCGGGTCCCGCGGGCGCCGCGGATCCGGCGGGTCCCGCGGAGGCGGCGGAGGGTCCCGCGGAGGGGGCGGTGTCGGCGTGAGGGTCGAGGCAGGGGACGTGCTCCCGCCGCTGGAGATCGAGATCACCCGCACGCTCGTCGTCGCGGGGGCGATCGCGTCGCGCGACTACCAGGACGTGCACCACGATCCGGAGCTGGCGCGGCGGCGCGGGTCGCCCGATGTGTTCATGAACATCCTGACGACGAACGGGCTGGTGGGGCGGTACGTGACCGACCACTTCGGACCGGACGCCGTCCTGCGCAAGGTGGCGATCCGGCTCGGCGCGCCCAACTACCCGGGCGACACGATGGTGTTGACCGGCACGGTCGAGACGGCCGACGGGCCGACGGTCACGGTCAGGGTGATCGGCGACAACGGCGTCGGGCGGCACGTCACCGGCACGGTGACCCTGACCCTGCCGCCATCCCTGCCCCGACCCCTGTCCCCGAGGGAGGCGGTGTGAGCGTACGGACCAAGGACGGGCTCGGCGGGCGGGCCGCGATCGTCGGCATCGGCGCGACCGACTTCTCCAAGGACTCGGGGCGCAGCGAGCTGCGGCTGGCGGTGGAGGCGGTGCGCGCGGCGCTGGACGACGCGGGGCTGGCACCGACGGACGTGGACGGCATGGTGACGTTCACGATGGACACGAGCCCGGAGATCACGGTCGCGCAGGCGGCCGGCATCGGCGAGCTGTCCTTCTTCTCCCGCGTCCACTACGGCGGTGGTGCCGCGTGCGCGACCGTGCAGCAGGCGGCGCTCGCGGTCGCGACGGGCGTGGCGGAGGTCGTGGTCTGCTACCGGGCCTTCAACGAGCGTTCAGGGCGCCGGTTCGGGGCGGGCGTACGGCACCGCGAGCCGTCGGCGGAGGGCGTGGCCCTGGGCTGGACGCTGCCGTTCGGGCTGCTCACGCCCGCCTCGTGGGTCGCGATGGCGGCGCAGCGCTATCTGCACGCGTACGGCCTGACCCCGGAGGCGTTCGGGCACGTCGCCGTGGTCGACCGCAGACACGCCGCGACGAACCCGGCGGCGTACTTCCACGGCCGCCCCATCACCCTCGACGAGCACGCCGCCTCGCGCTGGATCGCCGAGCCGCTGCGGCTGCTCGACTGCTGCCAGGAGACGGACGGCGGTCAGGCGCTCGTCGTCACCTCGGTGGAGCGCGCGCGGGACCTGCCGAGACCGCCCGCGGTGGTCGTCGCGGCCGCCCAGGGCGCGGGCCGGGCGCAGCAGCAGATGACCGGCTTCTACGACAGCGATCTGACCGGGCTGCCCGAGATGAACGTCGTCGCCCGGCAGCTCCGGCGTACCTCGGGGCTGGGCCCCGACGACTTCGACGTGGGCATCCTGTACGACCACTTCACGCCGTTCGTGCTGATGCAGCTGGAGGAGTTCGGGTTCTGCGGGCCGGGGGAGGCGGCGGACTTCGTCGCCGAGGACCGGCTGCCGCTCAACACGCACGGCGGGCAGCTCGGCGAGGCGTATTTGCACGGGATGAACGGCATCGCGGAGGCCGTACGACAGCTGCGGGGCACCTCCGTGAACCAGGTCGCCGGTGCCGAGCGGGTGCTGGTCACCGCGGGGACGGGGGTGCCCACCTCGGGGTTGGTGCTGGGGACGGACGGGTGAGCGGTGCGGGCGGGGCGGCTGAGGGGGCTCCGGTCACTCGGGGGCCTGGTGTGGCGGGCGCCGTCCACCCTGGGCAGGTGGTTCTCGGGGGTGCACCCTCAGTACCTGGGGGCTGTTCATCCACCTCCAGTAGGTGGGGTCTGCTCCACTCCTACAACCTGAGGGGGATTCGTCTTCGGGACCTGCGGCCGATCCGCCGGGCGGGGCCCGCTCCTAGCGTGGAGCCATGACCACACCCGTCTGCACCAGCGCTTCGCAGGCCGCTGCACCAGTGCCGCGGACCCTGTCGACCACGGCCCGCTCGCACTCGGCCCGCTCGCACTCCGCCCGGCCGACCCTGCCGGGCCGGGCGGACCTGTCGTACCCGTCGTTCTCGGCGTACGTGAAGGCCCGCCAGCCGGTGCTGCTGCGGACCGCCCGCTCGCTGACCGCGAACCCGTGCGACGCCGAGGACCTGTTGCAGACCGCGCTGGCCAAGACATACGTCGCCTGGGAGCGCATCGAGGACCACCGGGCCCTCGACGGCTATGTCCGACGGGCGCTGCTGAACACCCGGACGTCCCAGTGGCGCAAGCGCAAGGTGGACGAGTTCGCGTGCGACGAGCTGCCGGAGCCCGACGGGGTCCAGACCGCCGACCCGGCCGAGCAGCAGGCGCTCCACGACGCGATGTGGCGGGCGATCATGAAGCTGCCGGCGCGGCAGCGGGCCATGGTCGTCCTCAGGTACTACGAGGACCTGAGCGAAGTCCAGACCGCGGAGGTGCTGGGCGTCTCGGTCGGCACGGTGAAGTCGGCGGTGTCCCGCGCGCTGGGCAAGCTGCGCGAGGACCCTGAGCTGGAACCCGTCCGCTAGCCCGATCGTTGGCCTGACATGCGGCCGCGATCAAGCACCTCGGACAACGTTCTCTGATCGATCATTCCGGCACCTAGTGACATACCGCTCGGTATGTGAGCAGAATCAGCGCAACCGTTACCACCGCGTAGGCAGAGCCGCCCCGGGAGGACGCCGTGCTGAGCACCATGCAGGACGTACCGCTGTTGATCTCCAGGATCCTGGCCCATGGGTCGAGCATCCACGGGACGTCGCAGGTGATCACCTGGACCGGCGAGGGCGAGCCCGACCGCCGCTCCTACGCCGAGATCGGCGCCCGCGCCGCGCAGCTGGCCCACGCCCTGCGCGAGGACCTCGGGGTCGACGGTGACGAACGGGTCGCCACCCTGATGTGGAACAACGCGGAACACGTCGAGGCGTACTTCGCGATCCCCTCCATGGGCGCCGTCCTCCACACCCTCAACCTGCGGCTGCCCCCCGAGCAGCTCGCCTGGATCGTCAACCACGCCGCCGACCGCGTGATCATCGCCAACGGCTCGCTGCTCCCCCTCCTCGCGCCGCTCCTCCCGCACCTCAAGCCGGTGGAGCACGTCGTCGTGGCCGGGCCCGGTGACCGGTCGCTGCTCGCCGGGGCGAGCGTCCAGGTGCACGAGTACGAGGACCTGATCGCCGGCAAGCCGACCACCTACGACTGGCCCGAGCTGGACGAACGCACCGCCGCGGCCATGTGTTACACCTCCGGCACCACCGGCGACCCCAAGGGCGTCGTCTACTCCCACCGCTCGATCTATCTGCACTCCATGCAGGTCAACATGGCCCAGTCCATGGGCCTGACGGACGCGGACCTCTCGCTCGCCGTCGTCCCGCAGTTCCATGTCAACGCCTGGGGTCTGCCGCACGCGACGTTCATGACCGGCGTCAACATGCTGATGCCGGACCGGTTCCTGCAGCCCGGCCCGCTCGCCGAGATGATCGAGACGCTGAAGCCGACGCACGCCGCCGCCGTGCCCACCATCTGGCAGGGCCTGCTCGCGGAGCTGTCCGCCCGCCCGCGCGAGGTCGCCTCCCTGACCCAGGTGACCATCGGCGGCTCGGCCTGCCCGCCCGCCCTCATGCAGGCCTTCGACAAGCTGGGCATGCGTGTCTGCCACGCCTGGGGCATGACGGAGACCTCCCCGCTCGGCACGATCGCCCGGCCGCCGGCCGGTGTGGAGCCGGGCTCGGAGGAGGAGTTCGCCTACCGCCTCACCCAGGGTCGCTTCCCCGCCTCCGTCGAGGCCCGTCTCACCGGTCCCGGTGGCGAACGCCTCCCCTGGGACGGCGAGTCCGCCGGTGAGCTGGAGGTCCGTGGTCCCTGGATCGCGGGTGCCTACTTCGGCGGCCAGGGTGCCGAGCCCATCCGCCCCGACGACAAGTTCAGCGAGGACGGCTGGCTGAAGACGGGCGACGTCGGCACGATCAGCCCCGACGGCTTCCTCACCCTCACCGACCGGGCCAAGGACGTCATCAAGTCCGGTGGTGAGTGGATCTCCTCGGTCGAGCTGGAGAACGCGCTCATGGCCCACCCGGACGTCGCCGAGGCCGCCGTCGTAGCCGTGCCGGACGAGAAGTGGGGCGAGCGTCCCCTCGCCACGGTCGTGCTGAAGGAGGGCTCCACCGCCGACTTCGCAGCCCTGCGGTCCTTCCTCGCCGACGAGGGCCACATCGCCAAGTGGCAGCTCCCCGAGCGCTGGACGATCATCGAGTCGGTGCCGAAGACGAGCGTGGGCAAGTTCGACAAGAAGGTGCTGCGGAGGCAGTACGCGGAGGGTTCGCTGGACGTGACGCAGATCTGACGCCCTTTCGCGAATGACGTACGGCAGTTGGGGCGGTGTTTCACGTGAAACACCGCCCCAACTGTTGCTGTCCGTGGGCTCAGTTCTGGTTCAGTTCGTGCCGACTCGTGCCAACAGGTCCACGATCCGGGTCTGTACCTCGGGGCTCGTCGAGCGTTCCGCGAGGAAGAGGACCGTCTCCCCCGAGGCCAGGCGCGGGAGTTCGGACTGGTCGACGGCGGCCGTGTAGACGACGAGCGGGGTGCGGTTCAACTGGCCGTTCGCCCGCAGCCAGTCGATGATGCCGGCCTGGCGGCGGTGCACCTGGAGCAGGTCCATCACCACGAGGTTGGGCCGCATCTGCGCGGCCAGGGTGACGGCGTCCGCGTCCGACGCCGCCCGCGCGACCTGCATGCCACGCCGTTCCAGCGTCGCGGTCAGGGCGAGCGCGATCTCCGCGTGCTCCTCGATGAGCAGCACACGCGGCGGATGCTGCTCGGAGTCACGCGGCGCGAGCGCCTTCAGCAGGATGGCCGGGTCGGCCCCGTACGCCGCCTCGCGCGTCGCCTGACCGAGGCCCGCCGTGACGAGGACGGGGACCTCGGCGGCCACGGCGGCCTGCCGCAGCGACTGAAGTGCCGTGCGGGTGATGGGGCCGGTCAGCGGGTCCACGAACAGGGCGGCCGGGTACGCGGCGATCTGGGCGTCCACGTCCTCGCGGGAATTCACGATGACGGGCCGGTAGCCCCGGTCGCTCAGGGCCTGGTGGGTGGTCACGTCCGGCGCGGGCCACACCAACAGCCGGCGCGGATTGTCGAGCGGCTCCGGTGGCAACTCGTCGTCCATCGGCTGCGGATGCGGCCGGTCGGGGACCTCCACCGCGCCGCCGGGCCCGTCGAGAGGCTCCGGACCTTCGTCCGCGTTCTCGTCGGGCGCCCCTATGGCGTACGACCGCCCGGCACCCTCCGTACGGCCCGTCAGCCGGGACTGTCCCGCGAGGGACGGCTGCGGCGGGAGCGGAACCTGGCCGGCGAGCGAGGGTTGCGCCGGCAGCGGGACCTGCCCGGCGAGAGAGGGCTGCGACACCTGCGCGGCCGTCTGCGGTTGCGCCGCGGCCTGGCCGGCGGGCGGAGTCTGTCCGGTGCCGGCCCGCAGGCCCGTGCCATTGCTCGGGGTGGACTGCGGGTGGGGGCGCGCGCCCGTCTCGGGCCGGTCGCCGGTCGGCTGGGGCGGAGTGCCCAGCTTGCGGCGCCTGCCGGAACCGCCGGGCTGGTTCGGGGCGGGTGTGGACCCGGCCTGCGGCTGCGCCTGCGCGGCGGCCTGTACACCGGACCGCGCTGCCTGCGGCTGTGCCTGTGCCTGGGCCTGGGGGCCGCCCTGACGGGAGAAGGGGACACCCTGGCCGAGCGTCCGCACGCTGATCGACCTTCCCTGGGTGGAGTTGGGGTCGGCAGGGGCCGCCGCAGGAGCGGTGGCCGGTGCGGTGGTTCCGGCGGCGGGCGCGGCCGGCGCCGGGGCGGCCTGCGCCTGCGCCGGGGCTGCGGCCTCGGCAGGCAACGGCTGTGCGACGCGCGGCTGCTGGACGGCGACCTCGGGCGGCAGCGGGGTGCCCGAGGACGGGGTCGGCTGAGGGGGCAGCGGCGCCTGAGGAGCTGCTACGGGGATGCCGACGCCGGAGGCCTCGTGGCGCGGGTCCGGCCAGGACTGCGGCTGCTGTTGCGGCTGGGCCGCTCCGGGGGCGGCGACCTGAGCGGGGGCGGGCTGGGCGGGGGAGGGCTGAGCGCCGGGCACGCCCTGCATCCCGGGTACGGCCTGGACCCCCGGTACGCCCTGTGCGCCCGGTACGACGACGGAGTGCCCGAGGGCTGCGGCCTGCGCGGGCGCCTGCTGCCGGTCACCGGGCACCGCTTGAGGCGGGACGACTCCCTGGACGGCACCCGGTTGTCCGACGACGGGTTGTCCGACGACGTGCTGTGCCGGAGCGCTCTGAGCAGCGGTGGCCTGTGCGGCGAGAGGCTGCCCGATGGCTGCCTGCCCGGGGAGGCCCTGCCCGGGAAGAGCTTGTCCGGGGGCTGCCTGAGCGGCGGCGCCAGGGGCCCCTTGCGGAGCGACGGACTGCGCGGCCGCGATCCCCGCAGGGACGGGCTGACCGGGGACCACCCCGGCGGCCTGGGCGGGAACGGACTGCGCGGCGGCCATCGGCCTGCCCTGGGCCGGGACCGGCTGCCCGGGGCCACCCTGCGGGGGAATGCCCTGGGTGGCGGCGCCCTGTGCCGGCGCCCCCTGCCCCGGTGCCGTCCTGTCCGCGCCGTCGCCCTGCTGAGGGGCGGGCTGCCGTACCGCGCGGCGTCGGCCCGTGGGCGTAGGTACCGGGTGCGGCTGCGGCGGGGTGTGGTCGTCGCCGGCGTCATGGAACGCGGCGTCATGGCGACCCTCGTCGGCACCGCCGACCGGGGCTCCCGACATCGCCGCCGCGGCGGCCACTTGGCCACCTCCGGGTGCCTGCCCGGCACCGGCCGGCTGCCCCGAGCCCGGCCCGGCAACGCCACCCGGAACCCCCGGACCGCTCTGGGGAAGCGGCTGTCCGACGCCGGCGGCGGGCACCGGCCCGCCGCCCGGCACGACTCCCCCGGGCGGCACGGGCCCACCGGCGGGGACCTGTCCACCGACGGCGACCTGTCCACCGACGGGGACCTGCCCTCCCGGCACCGGCCCGCCGGCGGCGGGCCCCCCGGCAGCGGCGGCCGCCGCCGCACCCTGGTCACCCTCGCCGTCGTACGCCTCCCCGGCCTGCACGGGCACTGCGGTTCCGGCGGCTCCGGCGGGCAACGGCATCGGCATCGGCATCGCTCTGCCGGCGGCGCCAGGCGCCCCCGGCGGCGGAACCGGGCCGAGGCCGGGGGCGTTCGTGTACTCGGGACCCCGGTCGGCCTCGGCCGGTGGCAGGGCGAAGACGGCTCGCGTGCCCGGCTCGGGCGCGGCGGCGCGTTCCTCGCCGCCCCCGAGGGCACGACGACGGCGACCGGTGGGCTGCTGGGCGCCGCCCGCTTCGGCGGCGGTCGCCTCGGTGACCGCGCCCGGACCCGCCGGCAGCGCCGGCGGCAACGCGTTCTGCGGCGCGTCCTGTGCCCCGTTCTGCGCCGCGGGCTCGCGGCGCGCACGACGTCCGCTGGGCGCGGGCACACCCTGCGGCGGTACGGTCCCGCCCAGTCCGGTGGCGTTGGCGGCCGCACCCGCCGCGTGCTCGGCCGCCGTGACGACAGCGCCCTCGGTGGCCACGGCCTCACCGGCCGCCTCGGCAGCTGCGGCACGTCCACGGCGTCGCCCTGTGCCCCCGGAGCCCTCGCCCTCAACGCTCTCACCGGATCCGACCGCGCCGACGGCCGCGCCCGGCGCACCCGCCGCGTCCTCCGCCCTGCGCCGGCGCCGCCCGGTCGGGGCGACCGCGGCCTCGGCGTCGGGGCCCTCGGGAGTGTCCTCGCTCTCCAGGAACGCGTCCACCGACGAACGCCGCGCCCGCCGCCGCCCGCCACCGACGGGGGCCTGCTCGGGCAGGGCGACCTCCGCACCGGTGGCCACGGCCCCGGGGTCGGGCTCGACGCCCATCACGGCGGGCAGCTGCGCGGCCGGCATCGCCCCGGCGCCACCGCCGAGCGGCACCTCCAGCACATACGCGCTGCCGCTCATCCCCGGCACCTCGACCGTCTGGAGCACACCGCCGTGCGCCCGCACGATCCCCTGGACGATCGGCTGGTGCACCGGGTCTCCCCCGGCGTACGGCCCACGCACCTCGATGCGCACGACCTCACCGCGCTGCGCGGCCGCCACGACGACGGTGTTGTCCATGTAGCCGCCGGTGGACATGGGCGCGTTGCCCGTCGCGTCGACACCGGCGACATCGGCGACGAGGTGCGCGAGGGCGGTCGCGAGCCGCGCCTGGTCCACCTCCGCCTCGATGGGCGGAGCGTGCACGGCGAACTGCACCCGCCCCGGCCCGACCAGCTCCACGGCCCCGTCGACACCGGCCGCGACGACCGCGTCGAGCATCACCGCCGTACGTACGAGGTCGTCCTCACCCGCGTCGATGCGCTGGTAGCCGAGCACGTTGTCGATGAGCGTCGTGATCCGTGAGTACCCGGCGGTCAGGTGGTGCAGGACCTGGTTCGCCTCGGGCCACAGCTGCCCGGCGTCGTCGGCGGCGAGCGTGCCCAGCTCGCTGCGGAGCTGGTCGAGCGGACCGCGCAGCGAGGTGCCCAGCACGGCGAGCAGCTGCTCGTGCCGCGCGGCCAGCGCCTCGTACCGGTCCTTCTCGCGCTCCCCGAGCGCCGCGTACCGCTCGTCCCCGGCGGCGAGTTCCTCGGCATGCTGCTCGCCCAGCTCGGCCAGCTCGGCGGTGTGCTCCTCGCGCACGCTCGCGAGTTCCTCGGCGTGCTCCTTGGCGAGTCGCTCCAGCTCCGCCGCGTGCTTCTCGGCCTCGGCGTCCTTCTCCTCGGCGAGCTTGTCGTACTGCCGCCGGTCGGTGAACGTCATCACGGCGCCGACGAGCTGGTCGCCGTCGCGCACCGGCGCGGTCGTCAGATCGACCGACACCTTCTCGCCGTTCTTCGCCCACAGCACCTGCCCGCGCACCCGGTGCTTGCGCCCGGACTTCAGGGTGTCCGCGAGGGGCGACTCGGTGTACGGGAAGGGGGCGCCGTCCTCGCGGGAGTGCAGCACGAGGGTGTGCAGCTCGCGTCCGCCGAGGTCACTGGCCCGGTAACCCAGTATCTGAGCGGCGGCCGGATTGACGAGAACGATCCGACCGTCGGTGTCGGTCCCGACCACGCCCTCGGACGCGGCCCGCAGGATCATTTCGGTCTGCCGTTGCGAACGCGCGAGTTCGGCCTCGGTGTCGACGGTGCCCGAAAGATCCCGTACGACCAGCATGAGCAGCTCGTCATTGGCGTAGCCGTAACCGTCGTACGCCTGCTGCCCGTTCTCCAGATTCGCGCTTGTGACCTCGACCGGGAACTCGCTGCCGTCGGTCCGGCGGGCGATCATGCGGGTCGGCTTGGTCCGCCCCGTCGGGTCCATGGTGTCGGGCCGCCGCATGGACCCCGGGATGAGCCGGGAGTCGAACTCGGGCAGCAGGTCCAGCAGGCCGCGTCCGACCAGGGCGGTGCCCGGGGCCTCGAAGGCCTCCAGCGCGATGGTGTTGGCGTTGACGACGGTCCCATTGGCGTTGACCAGCACCAACGCATCGGGCAGCGCGTCCAGTATGGCTGCGAGGCGAGCAGCGCCTCGGGATGGCCTGCTGCTCACGAGACGCTTCCTCCCTGTTACCGCACCTTGCCGACCGCTGGGCCCATGGCCATCTTGCCAACCGGCCCGCAACGTGTCACGCGAGGGAGTCTACGGGCAGAGGTTGCGCTCGCGACGCCGGATGAGAGGGAGGTCGCACACCGAACATACGGAGATGCCGTGACTGTGCGAACGCGGATGCCGTGACCGTGTGTTTTGCCGGAGGACCTTGACGGAGGCACATATGTGCGGCCTGTGCGCGGGCGCCGGGAGGGGTGTGGGCGCCGCCCGAGGCGTGGCCGATTTCGCGCCCCTCCTCTTTCCTTTCTCGTCCCTTCCTCTCCTCCCTCTTACGCGCGGAGGTCCGGCAGTACGGGAACCATGTCGTCCCAGCGGGCGATCTCGCAGCCGTCGCCGCGGTCGAAGCGGGCGTCGACGCGGCGTCCGGCCCAGGTACCGGTCACGTGCGCGGTGGCCGGTCCGCCGTACTGCATCGTGCACACGGTGCCGGACCGGACCGGTGCGAAGGGATCCGTCCCCCAGGTCGTCCGGCGGTCGAGCCGCCCGCACGCCTCCCGTACGTCCGGGTGCGTGCCCCCTTCCGGATGGCAGCGCAGCTCGAAGGTGCCGTCCGCGCCGCCGCCGGCCTGGCGCACGGTGACGGTCAGCCGATCCCCGGGCCCGCCGGCCGGGCCGGGCGTGGGCGGCGCGGGCCGCGACACCGCCTCGGCGGCGTACGCGCCCGGCGCCACCGGCGCGAGCGTGCCGGCGGCACCCGCGGCGACCGAGGCGACGACCCCGAGGAGGACCCGGCCCAGGGCGGCGGTGGGGCGGGTGGGGTGTGGGGCGGGCGGTGTGGTGGTGGGGAGCGCGGAGGGACACGCGGCGGCGAGGGGGGTGGGGGAACCTGTGGGGGGCTTCCGGCGCGCGCCGGGAAGGCTCTGCAACATGACCTGACTAACGCCGTGCCCGCCCTGCGGTTGCGGCGCCGTCGTACGCCGTGTCCGCCCCGCGCGGCCGCCGCGCCGCACCACTCCCGACGTGCCATACGGCTTTGCCCTGCGGGCTCTCCGCCTAGTACCGTGGGAGGCGATTGGTGACAGCCCACCAGGCTGTGTCATCATCTGCACGCACCACTCGCGCTCGCGCGGGCGGTTGTGCTGGAGGCGTCGCCTAGTCCGGTCTATGGCGCCGCACTGCTAATGCGGTTTGGGACTTCAATCCCATCGAGGGTTCAAATCCCTCCGCCTCCGCGCTTGATCACCGAAGCCCCGGTCCACGCGACCGGGGCTTCGTCGTTCCCGCCCTCGCTCCATGACCCCCTCGCATGGCGTTTTCCCAGCTCACAAGGGGTGCGGCAAACGGATTTCACATGCCGACGGCAGTCATGTAATGTTCTTCCTGTCGCCGCGAGCGGGCCGAAAGGACCGGGACCGGCGAAAAACAGAACAAGCACTCGTAGCTTAACGGATAGAGCATCTGACTACGGATCAGAAGGTTGCAGGTTCGAATCCTGCCGAGTGCACAGCAGTCCAGAGGCCCTGTGGAGTGATCCACAGGGCCTCTGGCTTTTGCCGTGTCGGCGGCATGGGAGAGGTGTGCCGCCCCGCGGATGAAGATCAAGTGGCTCTTGGCCGGTCGGGGGTTCCGGTGGTTGGCGCATACTGGTCGCAATGACAAAGCCAGGTGCACCGAAGCGCTATCTGCCCACCAGTCCCTTCAAGGCCCCGGTCGCCCCGCCTCCCAAGCACTTCGCGGTGGGCGACCAGGTCACGCATGACATGTACGGTCTCGGCCGGGTGATCGGTATCGAGGACGGGATCGCGGCGCTCGTCGACTTCGGTTCGGCGCGGCAGCGGATCCTCAGCCCGTACAGCAAGATGAGCAAGCTGTAGGGCGACGCACGGCCGGATGGCCGGACGTCCGCATCGCGGTCGGGTTTCGATCGGGAGGGGCGCGCCCCTCGGTTCCGCCATGCCCCCGAATCCGCGATGGTCCGGAGTCCGCGATGGTCCCGAGTCCGTCGTGCCGCTCCGAGTCCGTCGTGCTGCTCCGAGTCCGTCGTGCCGCTCCGAGTCCGTCGTTCCCCGGACGTCCGCGTCCCGCTCGCCGGGCGGACGCGTTGTCAGTGGTGCCCTCTACTGTCGTGAGGGATGGCACGCGTGTGGAGATGTACGGGGCTGCGCTGGGGCGAGGACGGGGCGCCGTCGTTGCGGTGGGCTGGGGGACGGCGCAGTCCGCTGCCGCGGGGGAAAGCGGTGGCCTTCGAGGTCGTGAGCGACGGGCGTACGTGCGTCGGCGCTCGCGGGAACCCGTGTCCGGTGCGGGCCGAGGTCCCCGGGCGGAGTACGGGCGCCCGATGCGAGGAGTGTGCGCGGCTCGACCGGGCGCACTCCGTGGCCGCCGACACGATCGCCGACGACCCGCGGCCGTATCACGTGTATCTCGCGTGGTTCGGGCCCGGCATGGTGAAGGTCGGGATCACCGCCGCCGAGCGGGGACCGGCGCGGTTGTTGGAGCAGGGCGCGGTGTGCTTCGGGTGGCTCGGGCGTGGGCCGTTGATGGCCGCCCGGCGGTCGGAGGAGATGCTGCGGGCCGCCCTCGGTGTGCCCGATCGGATTCCGTACGCCGACAAGCGGGTCGTGCGGGCCGGGCCGTCGACGCTCGAGGAGCGTGTCGGGGAGTTGGCCGAGCTGCACGAACGCGCCCAGGGGCTCGCGGCGTGGCCCGAGTCGTTGGAGCGCCTTCCCTTCCAAGCCGTCGACCACTTCGCGGCGTTCGGGCTCGACGGGTTGCCGGCCGCCGGCGGTGTGGTGACCGAGCTGGTGCCGGGCGGGGCCGTGGGCGGAGAGATCCTCGCCGTCGCCGGACCCGATCTCCATCTGGCCACCCGGCGCGGAGTCGTCGTGCTCGACACCCGGCTCATGACGGGCTGGGAGCTGACCGCGCCCGTCGGCGAGGGCTCCCGGGACGTCCTCACCCTGCCCGTACGGGAGTTGCGCAGCCCAGGGGACGGGAGCGTGCAGGACGGGCTGTTCTGAGACGACGGGGACGAGGGCGTTCAGGGGAGAAGGGTGGGCAGGCCGGGAAGGGCGTAGGAGCTTCGCTCTGCTGCGGGCGGGCGCATCATGACGGCGCTTGCATAAAAGTGGGGTGAGTGAGGCGCCGCCCCGAGTTCGTTCCTGAGTGGCGCGGCTGTGGGGCACCGGTGAGACGGCCTGGGGAACGCCCTGCGGACGATCAGAAAACTGCTGGTCGGCGGGGATGGTGTCCGAGAAGTCGGGGATCTTCCCAAGGGGTTCCTGAGAGGCGCCTGTGCGTTTCTCAGAAAAATCACAGGTTCCGGAAAGGGTGTTCTCAGGGGGCCCCGACAAGGTGTTCAGCATGACCACGACCTCGCCCCAGGGGCGCACCGAACTGCTGAGGCCGGACGGGAGCCCCGTCCGAGTGCTTGTGGTGGACGACGAGCTGTCGATCACCGAGCTGTTGTCCATGGCCCTGCGCTATGAGGGATGGCAGATCCGGAGTGCGGGGGACGGCACGGGTGCCCTCCAGACCGCCCGGGACTTCCGGCCCGACGCCGTCGTCCTCGACATGATGCTGCCCGACATGGACGGCCTGACCGTCCTCGGTCGGCTGCGGCGTGAACTGCCGGACGTGCCGGTGCTCTTCCTGACCGCGAAGGACGCGGTCGAGGACCGGATCGCCGGGCTCACCGCCGGTGGTGACGACTACGTCACCAAGCCGTTCAGCCTCGAAGAGGTCGTGGCGAGACTGCGCGGGCTGATCCGGCGGTCCGGTGCCGCCGACCGTCGTTCCGACTCCGTGCTCGTCGTCGGTGACCTCATGCTCGACGAGGACAGCCACGAGGTGTCGCGCGGCGGGTCGAACATCCACCTCACCGCCACCGAGTTCGAGCTGCTGCGGTTCCTGATGCGGAACCCGCGGCGCGTCCTCAGCAAGGCGCAGATCCTCGACCGCGTGTGGTCGTACGACTTCGGTGGCCAGGCCAATGTGGTCGAGCTCTACATCTCGTATCTGCGGCGCAAGATCGACGCCGGGCGTGAGCCGATGATCCACACCCGGCGTGGGGCCGGCTATCTGATCAAGCCCGCCTCGTCATGAGCGGGCGACGACGGACGCGTACGCAGAGGCAACCGTGGCCGTGGCTGAAGCGAGGACAGCCGCGCACGCTGCGTACGCGGCTCGTCGTCTCCGCGGTGGCGTTGATCGCGGTGGTGGCCTCCGTCATCGGAACCGTGACGACGTTCGCGCTGAGTGAGCATCTGTACCAGCAGCTGGCGTCCGAGGTGAAGGACATCGCCAAGCGCACGGACGGGCCCCGGGGACCGGGGGGCGTGAGGATCGGCACGCCGGGCGACGTCGACACCAGCACCTTGACGACGGACGAGAAGCTCCAGTTCGTCACGAAGGGCGGTTCGCCGGAGTACACGATCGGCGCCGTCGTGCGGAACGGGACCATCGTCAAGGGTGTCGTCGGCGAGCTGGCGAACTCCAGCACCACCGGCCCGGACATGAGGGCTGTCACGCTGAGCGACGCGGACCTCGCCGCGCTCGCCACAGTCGCCAAGGACGGCGACACGCACAAGGTCAGACTGCCCGACCAGGGCGATTACCTGGTCAAGTACCAGACCAACCAAGACGGTGACGCGTTCTACGTGGGCCTGCCCACCAAGTCCGTCACCAATACCCTCAGCACCCTCATCGCCGTGGAACTCAGCGTCACCGGCGCCGGGCTCGTCGCCGCCGGTATCGCCGGGTCCGTGCTCGTCGGGGTCGCGCTGCGGCCGTTGCGGAAGGTGGCGGCCACGGCGACCCGGGTCTCCGAGCTGCCGTTGCACACCGGTGAGGTGACCCTCAACGAGCGGGTGCCCGCGTCCGAGACCGATCCGTACACCGAGGTCGGCCAGGTCGGCGCCGCGCTCAACCGCATGCTCGACCACATCCATGGCGCCCTGCACTCACGGCAGGAGAGCGAGACACGCGTACGGCAGTTCGTGGCCGACGCCAGTCACGAGCTGCGGACGCCGCTGGCCTCGATCCGCGGGTACGCCGAGCTGACCCGGCGCGGCCGGGAGGAGGTCGGGCCCGACACCCGGCACGCGCTCGGGCGGATCGAGTCCGAGTCCGGGCGGATGACCATGCTCGTCGAGGACCTGCTGCTGCTCGCGCGGCTCGACGCGGGACGCCCGTTGCAGTTCGAGCAGACCGACCTCATCCCCCTCGTCGTGGACACCGTCAGCGACGCGCGCGTGGCCGGGCGGAGCCACAGCTGGCGGCTCGACCTGCCGGACACCCCCGCCCTGGTGTCGGCGGACGCGGCTCGGCTCCAGCAGGTGCTCGTCAATCTGCTCGCCAACGCCCGGACGCACACGCCACCGGGCACCACCGTCACCGCGCGCGTGCAGCGGCGCGGGCCGTGGATGTGCGTCGACGTCGAGGACGACGGACAGGGCATCCCGGGGGAGTTGCTGCCGCGTGTGTTCGAGCGGTTCGCGCGCGGGGACTCCTCCCGGTCCAGGGCCTCCGGCTCGACCGGACTCGGGCTCGCCATCGTGCAGGCCGTCGCCGACGCGCACGGCGGTGCCGTGACCGTCGACAGCGTGCCCGGCAGGACCGTGTTCACCGTGCATCTGCCGGCCCTCGGCCGGGCCGCACCGCTGCTCGACGACGCCGCGAACTGGGAGCTCGACGACGTCCGCTACGACGGCGAACACCGCGGTGAGCACCAGGGGCAGCGCGACGGCGTGTTCGACGACGCCTTCGACCGCGCCTTCGACGGGGACGGGCTGGTGACCGGCGCGACACCTGACAATCGGACTCACAGGCCCACCACAGTGTGAGCACACGGGCATAACAGAGCGGCTCGCGAATGTGGTCTGCATGCGAACCGACTCTTCTCCTGGCACTCTGCCGGCGCGGGAGCACCTCCCGGCCGGAAACGCCGGTACGCCTGTCCTGGACGTAGTGATCCCCGTCTACAACGAGGAGAAGGACCTCCAGCCGTGCGTGCTCAGACTGCACGAGCACCTCGCGCGCACGTTCCCGTACGCGTTCCGCATCACGATCGCGGACAACGCGTCGACGGACACCACCCCGCGGGTGGCCGCACGGCTGGCGGCGGAGCTCCCCGAGGTGATGTCCTTCCGCCTGGAGCAGAAGGGGCGGGGTCGGGCCCTGCGGACGGTGTGGTCCGCGTCCGACGCGCCTGTCCTCGCCTATATGGACGTGGACCTGTCGACGGACCTCAACGCCCTGCTCCCGCTCGTCGCCCCGTTGATCTCAGGCCACTCGGACCTCGCGATCGGCTCCAGGCTCGCCCGCTCCTCGCGGGTGGTGCGCGGCACCAAGCGGGAGTTCATCAGCCGCGCGTACAACCTGATCCTGCGCGGCTCGCTGCAGGCCCGGTTCTCGGACGCGCAGTGCGGGTTCAAGGCGATACGCCGGGACGTCGCCCAGGAGCTGCTGCCCCTGGTCGAGGACACCGGGTGGTTCTTCGACACCGAGATGCTGGTGCTCGCGGAGCGGGCCGGGCTCAGGATCCACGAGGTCCCGGTGGACTGGGTCGACGACCCGAACTCGACCGTCCACATCGTGAAGACGGCCACCGACGACCTCAAGGGTGTCTGGCGGGTGGGCAAAGCGCTGGCCACCGGGTCCCTCGCGCTCGACCGGCTCGCACGGCCGTTCGGGGACGATCCCCGGGACCGCGAGATCCAGGACGTGCCGCGCGGCCTCGCCCGCCAGCTGCTCGGCTTCTGTGTGGTGGGCGGCTTCTCCACCCTGTTCTACCTGCTCCTCTACAGCGGCTTCCGGGCCCTCTTCGCGGCGCAGATCGCCAACGCGCTCGCCCTGCTGGTCTCGGCGATCGCCAACACGGCCGCCAACCGACGGCTGACCTTCGGCGTCCGGGGCCGCGGCGGTGTCATCAAGCACCAGGCGCAGGGGCTGGTGGTGTTCGGCATCGGACTGGCCCTCACCAGCGGCTCGCTCGCCGCACTGCACGCGGCGACCTCCGCCCCCGCGCACTCCACGGAACTGGCGGTCCTCGTCGCGGCCAACCTCGCGGCGACGGTGCTGCGGTTCCTGCTCTTCCGGGCGTGGGTGTTCCCGGACCGGCGTGACGGTTCGTTCGTCGACGGTTCGTACGTCGAATGCTCCCTCGTCGACGGCTCCCTCGCGGGGGGCTCGACCGTCGCCGCCTCGCACCACCCCGCTCCGCACGAGCCCGCTCCGCACCAGCCGGTCTCGCACCACCCCGCTCCGCCGGTCCACGCGACCGCGGCGACGGCGACGGCGACGGCGACGGTACGCCCGGGACAGCCGGAGCCGTACGGCCATCAGGACTGGTTCCGGCCGACGTACACCACGACCCCGTTCCGCGCCGGAGAAGCCGCGGACCGCACCTGGGGGGAGCCGACCATGCAGATGCGGCCGGTGCGCCCGCACGATCAGGATTCGAGGAACGCACGATGACCACGCAGTTCGAGACGACGGGCCGGCCGGACGGTCCCGGCCCGGACCCCGCCCCCGGTCCCGACTGGGGACCGCCGCCCACCGCGACCGCCGTACAGGAACCGGTTGTTCCGCAGGCGGCCGCCGAGTCCCCTGCCCCGGGCGCGGGCGAGCCCGGGCAGCCCTTCGCCAAGCGCCTGTGGAGAGGCAGGCCCGAGGACCATCGCTGGATCCGCCCCGGCTTCCTCCTCACCCTCCTGCTCATCGGCGGGCTCTACACCTGGAACCTCACGGCCTCCGGATACGCCAACTCCTTCTACTCGGCGGCCGTACAGGCGGGCAGCCAGTCCTGGAAGGCCTTCTTCTTCGGCTCGCTGGACTCCGCCAACGCGATCACCGTAGACAAGCCCCCGGCCTCCCTCTGGCCGATGGCGCTGTCGGTGCGCCTGTTCGGCCTGAACTCCTTCGCGATCCTGTTCCCGCAGGTCCTGATGGCCGTCGCCACCGCCGGGGTGCTGTGGGCGGCCGTGCGCCGGCGCTTCAACGCCACGGCAGGCTTCGTCACCATGGCGGTGTTCGCGCTCACGCCGGTCGCCGCGCTGATGTTCCGCTTCAACAACCCGGACGCGGCGCTCGCGCTGCTGATGGCCGCGGCGGTCTACTGCACGCTGCGCGCGATGGAGAGGGCGCAGACGAAGTGGCTGGTCTGGGCGGGTGTCGCCATCGGCCTCGCCTTCCTGGTCAAGACGTTGCAGGCGTTTCTGATCCTGCCGGTCCTCGCGCTCGTGTACGTCGTCCTCGCGCCGGCCTCGGTGAAGAAGCGGGTCAGCCAGGTGCTGCTCGCCGGGCTCGCGATGGTCGTGGCCGGCGGCTGGTGGGTCGCGATCGTCGAGTTGTGGCCCGCGTCGTCCCGCCCGTACATCGGTGGCTCGCAGAACAACTCCTTCCTCGAACTGACCTTCGGCTACAACGGTCTCGGCCGTCTCAACGGCGAGGAGACCGGCAGCGTCGGCGGTGGCGGAGGCGGCGGTGGCGGCAACTGGGGCGAGAACGGCTGGGACCGGATGTTCAGCTCCTCCGTCGGCGGTCAGATCTCCTGGCTGATCCCGGCCGCGCTGATCTTCCTCGGTGCCGCGGTCTGGGCCACGCGGAAGCTGAAGCGCACGGACACGACCCGGGCGGCCTTCCTCCTCTGGGGCGGCTCGCTGCTGATCACCATGGTGATCTTCAGCTTCATGCAGGGCATCTTCCACGAGTACTACACGGTGGCTCTCGCCCCCTACATCGCGCCGCTGATGGGCATGGGCGCGGCTCTGCTGTGGGACCAACGGGGCAAGTTCTGGGCGTCGATCACGCTGGCCGCCGCCATGACGGCCACGGCCGTCTGGGGTTATGTCCTGCTCAACCGCTCTTCCGACTACCTGCCCTGGCTGAAGTGGGTCGTGCTCGTCGGCGGTCTGGCCGCCGCGCTCGGGCTGGTCTTCGTGGCCAGGCTGGGGCGGCGGCTGGCCCTGGCGGTCGTCGGGCTGGGCATCGTCACGGCGGTGGCGGGCCCGACGGCGTACACCTTCACCACCCTCAACGAGGGGCACGCCGGTTCGATCGTGACGGCCGGCCCGTCGACCCGCGGGGGCATGGGCGGTGGCCCCGGCGGCGGCATGGGCGGCGGTCCCGGTGGTGGCGGTGGCGGAATGCCGGGTCAGAACAACCAACAGGGCGGCTGGCCCGGTCAGAACGGCAACGGTCAGATGGGCCGGCCCCCGACCGGCGGCTTCGGCGGCCAGAACAACCAGCAGGGCCAGAACAACCAGCAGAACCAGCAGGGTCAGGGCAACGGCCAGACGCAGAACGGTGACGGCGGTCGCACGGCCGGCGGCGGTGGTGGCGGCATGGGCGGCCTGATCAACGGCACCTCCGTCAGCGACGAGGCCAAGGAAGTGCTGGAGAAGAACGCGGGGGACTACACCTGGGCGGCCGCCGCCATCGGCGCCCAGAACGCGGCGAGCTACCAGCTCTCCACCGGAGACCCCGTCATGGCGATCGGCGGCTTCAACGGCACCGACCCGTCCCCGACCCTCACGGAGTTCAAGGAGTACGTGGAGGACGGCAAGATCCACTACTTCATCGCCGCTGGCTCGGGCGGCGGCATGGGCCGCGGCGGCAGCGACGGCACCTCCGCGCAGATCAGCTCCTGGGTCCAGGAGAACTTCGAGTCGGTGACGGTCGACGGCACGACGTTCTACGACCTGACGCAGGCGAAGTAGACCAAGGCCGCGACGTGAGCGGGGCGGTGCCCGGGGTGTGGACGACCCCCCGGGCCACCGCCCTTTTCGCAGTCCGGGAAGACCCGGGCAACCGCGTTGTACGCCGTATAAGAACTGTTCTACGGTGTACAACATGTCGACCCCCGCCGCCCCTGCCGCCCCCACCACCCAGGGGCACCCACAGCGCTGGATCATCCTCGGTGTCATCTGTCTCGCGCAGCTGACCGTGCTGCTGGACAACACCGTCCTGAACGTGGCGATCCCGTCCCTCACCGAGGAGTTGGGGGCGGCCACCTCGGACATCCAGTGGATGATCAACGCGTACTCGCTGGTGCAGTCGGGGCTGCTGCTCACCGCCGGCAGCGCGGCCGACCGCTACGGCCGCAAGAAGATGCTGATCGCGGGTCTGGTGCTGTTCGGCATCGGCTCGCTCGTGGCCGGACTCGCCCAGTCCACGGGGCAGTTGATCGCGGCGCGAGCCGGGATGGGTGTCGGCGGCGCGCTGCTGCTGACCACGACCCTCGCCGTCGCCATGCAGATCTTCACGCCCGAGGAGCAGCCGAGGGCGATCGGCATCTGGGCGGCGGTCAACGCGCTCGGCTTCGCGGCCGGCCCCCTCCTCGGTGGTTTCATGCTCGGTCACTTCTGGTGGGGCGCCATCTTCCTGATCAACCTGCCGGTCGCCGCGCTCGGCGTGGTGGCCGTGATCGCGCTGGTCCCCGAGTCGAAGAATCCCCAGGGCGACCGGCCGGACCTGCTGGGCGCGCTGCTGTCGACCGTCGGTATGACCGCCCTCGTCTACGCGATCATCTCGGGCCCCGAACACGGCTGGACGTCGGGCCGCGTGCTCGCCACGGCCGCCGTCGCCGCGGTCGTCCTCACGGCCTTCGCGTACTGGGAGAGCCGCATCCCCTATCCCATGCTGGACCTGCAGTTCTTCCGCGACCGCCGCTTCACCGGGGCCGTCGCCGGGGCCGTCCTCATCACCTTCGGCATGGGAGGCGCGCTCTTCCTCCTCACCCAGCATCTGCAGTTCGTGCTCGGCTACGACGCGTTGGAGGCGGGACTGCGCACCGCGCCGCTCGCCCTGGTCGTCGTCGCCCTCAACTTCTCGGGGCTGTCGGCGAAGTGGACGGCGAAGCTCGGGATGCCGCTGTCCATCGCGCTGGGGATGGTGCTGATGTCGGGCGGGCTGGTCTCCATCGCCACGATGGCCTCCGGCGGTTACGCCGGGACACTGCTCGGGCTGGTGCTGATCGGGGTGGGCTGCGCGGTCGCCAACCCCGCGATGGCGCACGCGATCATGAGCGCGATCCCGCCGGCCAAGGCGGGGGTGGGCGCCGGGATCAACGGCACGCTCGCGGAGTTCGGCACGGGGCTGGGCGTGGCGGTGTTGGGGGCCGTGCTCAACTCGCGGTTCGCGGCGCTGGTCTCGGTGGCGGCGGCGTCGCTGCCGGCGGCGTTGGCGGGCGCGGACACGGCTGCCGAGCGGGCCGCGATGGTGTCGGCGTTCTCCGCCGGAGTGGAGACGAGCCTGGTGGTGGGGGCGGTGGCTGTGCTGCTCGGGGGGTTGGTGGCTGCGGGGCTGCTGCGCAGGGCGGAGAAGGGGGAGCGGGAGTTGGTGGGCGCCTCATAGGGCGGGGGTCCTGTTGTCGGGCGGCCGCGGGTCGTTCGTGGTTGCTCGCGCCCACGCGGTGGAGTCGCACATCGATACAGCCCCGCGCCCCTGGAGGGCGCGCTACGCGGCCCTCCCGCGCGCCCTGAAAGGCGCAGGCCCCTCCCCACGGTGGCATCCGCCTAGCATCGTCACCGGCGGAGAAACAGAGGAAGCCGTTCTCGGAAGGTGCGTCATGGTGAAGGGAGCCGGTCGGTCCGGAGGTTCCGCGCGGGCCAGTGTGTGGCTGGACGAGAAGGCGCGGGGCGGGCGGGGCGGACAGCCCTCGGGGCTGGACCGGGAGCGGATCATCGTGGCGGCCGTGCGGCTGCTGGACGCCGAGGGGCTCGCCAAGTTCTCGATGCGGCGGCTGGCGGCCGAGCTGAACGTGACGGCGATGTCGGTCTACTGGTACGTGGACACCAAGGACGACCTGCTGGAACTGGCCCTCGACCAGATCTTCGACGAGATGCGGCTTCCCCCGCCCGACTCCGACGAGGACTGGCGGGACCAACTGCGCACGCTGGCCGGGGAGTACCGGGCGGTCCTGGTCCGCCACCCCTGGGTCTCGCCCCTCGCCGGCACCTTCCTCAACATCGGCCCGCGCTCACTGGACTTCTCGCTCGCCGTGCAGCGCGTGATCCGCCGCACCGGGCTGCCGGCGCGCGGCCAGGCCGGTGCCATCGCGGCGGTCTTCCAGTTCGTGTACGGCTTCGGCACCATCGAGGGCCATTTCGCGCAGCGCGCCGCCGCGGCCGGGATGACCCAGGAGGAGTACTTCCGCGCGGCCATGAGCGCCGTGTCCGACTCCCTCGCACCCCATGAGGTCATCCAGCACTCCGCCGCCCTCATGGAGGCCCGCGGCGGTGAGACCGTCGAGGAGATGCGCGAACGCGACTTCGTCTACGCCCTGGACACCCTCGTCGCCGGCATCGAGGTGATGGCGACGAGGGGGTGAGGAGCGCTCGACGGGGACGGCGACGGTGACGAGGGCGCTACTGCGCCAGCCGTGCCGGGAAGCCGCCGGTGGCCACCGGTCCCCACCTCACCGGGGTGATCCGGATGATCGACTTGCCCTGCTTGATCATCGCCTCGCGGTACTCGTCCCAGTCCGGGTGCTCGCCCGAGATGTTGCGGAAGTACTCCACCAGGGGCTCGACCGAGTCCGGCGAGTCGATGACCTCGGCCGTGCCGTCGATCTGCACCCAGGGGCCGTCCCAGTCGTCGCTCAGCACGACGACGCTCACACGCTCGTCCCGCTTGGCGTTCCTGGTCTTGGCCCGCTCGGGATACGTGGAGACCACGATCCGGCCCGAGTCGTCGACACCGCAGGTCAGCGGGGAGGCTTGAGGGCTGCCGTCGGACCGCCGGGTGAGCAGGAGCGCCCGGTGCCGGGGGCGTACGAAGTCGAGCAGTTCTTCGAGGGAGACCGACGTGTTGGTCGCGATGTTCCGTGCCATGCGCTCAGCGTAGGGCCGGGGGAGCCGAATAGCTCGAGGGGTACTGCGGTTCGGCGGCTGCCGGTGCGTTGGGGTTGTTCGCGCAGGTCCCCGCGCCCCTGCAGGGCACGCTACGCGCCGCCCTGCACCGCTTGTACGTCCAGCTCGACCCTCAAGGTCGTGCCGATGGCCGCGATCCCCGCCTGCACCACCTGGTTGTAGTTCATGGCGAAGTCCGCACGACGGAGTTCGGCGGTGGCCCGGAACGCGGCGCGAGTGCCTCCCCACGGGTCCGCGCCGGTGCCCAGGTACGCCAGGTCCAGGTCGACCGGCCGTACGACCCCGCGCATGCCCAGCTCGCCGTGGACGGTCCACCGGTCAGGGCCGACGGGCGTGAGGCCGGTCGAGACATAGGTGATCTCGGGGTGCCGTTCGACGTCGAGGAAGTCCGGGGAGCGCAGGTGCTGGTCCCGGGTCGCGTTCCCTGTGTCGATCGAGGCGGCCCGGATCACCGCCTCCACCCGGGACTTGGTCCCCTCGTCGGGGGCCGGGGCGATCTCGACGGAGGCCGCGAAGTCGGTGAAGCGGCCGTGGACGCTGGAGATCCCGAGGTGCTGGGCCACGGCGGCGACGGAGGAGTGGGCGGGGTCGACGGTCCAGGGCCCGGACGGGGGCAGTTCGGTACCGCCCAGCCGGTTCATCGTGACCGTACCGACCTCCGCCCGCCCGCTTGCTGTCACCAGGGCGCTGGAGGCCATCGGCGTGTGGCCGACCGCCGTCACGATCACCGTGTACGCGCCCGGCGCGAGCGGCGTGGGGTCGTTCACGACCCCCTCGGTGTCCGCCTCGGCCCGCAGCACCTGCGTACCGGTCATGTCCGTCACGGTGACGACCGCGTGCGACACGGCCCAGCCGTCCCGGGTACGAATCCTCGCGGTCAGCCCGGCCCGCCCGATGGGCCGTGTCTGTCCTGACGGTTCTGCCTGTCCTGTCGGTCCCATGTCGGTCAACTCCTCAGCATGCGACCGGCCGGTGGAGCGGGGGGAGGCTCCACCGGCCGGTGGTTCAACTGTCATCGGCCCGAAGGCCCGAGGCCCGGACTACTCGCCGGGGTGCGCGAGTTCGATGTCGTGGCCGTCGACGCCGGGGCCGCTGACCGTCAGGGCCGTGGCCACGGGCGGGTAACCGGTCGCGATGACCGTGTACTCGCCGCCGTCCAGGTCGGTGAAGGCATACGCCCCGTCCGTGCCGGTGGTGGCGGTGCCGACCACGTTGCCCGCCGCGTCGACGAGGGTCACGCGGGCGTCGGCCAGCACCCCGCCCGGCGCCCGTACGACCCCCTGGAGCCGGGCGCCGGCCTCCAGGGCGATCTCGATCCGGGTGATCCCGGTGCCGCCGACCTCGACGGGCAGGGCACGCGGGCGGAACCCGGGGGCGTTCACCGCGACGGTCACCCCGCCCGGCACCAGCTCGCCGAAGCCGAACTCGCCCTGTTCACCGGTGACTCCACTGGCCAGCACGTCGCCGCGCACATCGGTCACGACGACCATGGCGTCCTTCACGCCCTGTCCGGCCTCGGCGGCCCGCACCACACCGCTCAGCCCGCTGGTCCCGCTGAGCAGGATGTCGTACGCGACCGGCTCGTCGTGCACGACGACCGTGGACGCCTGCGGCTGGAACCCGTCGGCGGCCGCGATCAGGACGTACGACCCGGCGGCGGGCGCGTCCACCGCGTAGGCCCCGTCGGCCCCCGCGACCGAACGGCCGAGCTGCCGCCCGCCGAGCGAGATCAGGGTGACGGCGGCCCGCGGCACGGGCACGCCCTCGGCCCCGCGGACCTGCCCCCGTACGGGGATGCCGCCGCCGGCGCCCGTGACCGGGGCGACCGCGGTCGAGGCCGTTGCCGTTGCCGTTGCCGCCGCCCGGGGTGCGTCGGCGGTGGCGGAGCCGGCGGACACCGTGGCCGGAGTCTCGGCCGGGACCGCCTCGGTCGGCCGGGTCGCGTCGGTCGCCTGGGCCGCCTGGGCGAGCGCTCCGGTGGTCCTGAGCGGGACCTCCTTGATGAAGAGGGAGAAGAGGAGCGCGAGGACGGCGAAGGGGGCGGCGTAGAGGAAGACGTCTCCGATGCCGTGGCCGTAGGCGCTCTCCATGACCGTACGGATCGGCGCGGGCAGCGCGTCCAGGTCGGGGATCTCACCGTGGCCCGAGCCCGAGCCGGAGACCCCGAGCTTGGCGAGGCCCTCCTCGGCGTAGTGCGTGATCCGGTGGCTCAGCACCGCGCCCAGCGCCGAGACGCCGATCGCGCCGCCGAGGGAGCGGAAGAAGGTGACGGTGGAGCTGGCGGCGCCGAGGTCGCCGGGGGCGACCTGGTTCTGGGTGCACAGCACCAGGTTCTGCATCATCATGCCGACGCCGAGCCCGAGCAGCGCCATGAAGATCGCCACGTGCCAGTACGGGGTGTCGTGGCGGAGGGTGCCCAGCAGGCCGAGGCCCGCGGTGACCAGCACACTGCCGGCGAGCAGCCAGGCCTTCCAGCGGCCGGTACGGGTGATGACCTGCCCGGAGACGGTCGAGGAGACGAACAGACCGGCGATCATCGGGATGGTCAGGACGCCGGACATGGTCGGGGACTTGTCGCGGGCCAGCTGGAAGTACTGGCTGAAGAAGATGGTGCCGGAGAACATCGCGACGCCGACGAAGAGCGAGGCCAGCGAGGCCAGGGTGATCGTCCGGTTGCGGAACAGCCGCAGCGGGATGATCGGCTCGCTCGCCCTCGACTCGACGAGGAGGAAGAGCCCCAGCAGCACAACCGTGCCGCCGACCATCGCGTACGTCTGCCACGACACCCAGTCGTACTTGTCACCGGCGAACGTCACCCAGATCAGCAGCAGGCAGACCGCGGCGGTGATGAGGAACGCGCCGGCCCAGTCGACCTTCACCTTGCGCTTGACGACCGGCAGGTGCAGGGTCCGCTGGAGCACGATCAGGGCGATGACGGCGAAGGGGACGCCGACGTAGAAGCACCAGCGCCAGCCGAGCCAGCTGGTGTCGGTGATGACACCGCCGACCAGCGGACCGCCGACCATGGCGGTGGCGAAGGTGGCGCCGAGGTAGCCGTTGTACCGGCCGCGCTCACGCGGGGAGATCATCGCCGCGAGGATGATCTGGGCCAGCGAGGAGAGCCCGCCCATGCCGATGCCCTGGACCGCGCGGAAGCCGATGAGCATCCCGGCGTTCTGCGAGAGTCCGGCGGCCGCCGACCCCAGCACGAAGATCACGAGCGCGAGCTGGATCAGCAGCTTCTTGGAGAACAGGTCGGCGAGCTTGCCCCACAACGGGGTGGACGCGGTCATCGCCAGCAGCGACGCGGTCACCACCCAGGTGTACGCGCTCTGGCCGCCGCCGAGGTCCTTGATGATGTCCGGCAGCGCGTTCGACACGATCGTCGACGACAGGATCGCCACGAACATGCCGAGCAGCAGCCCGGTCAGCGCTTCCATGATCTGCCGGTGGGTCATCGGGGCGTGGTCGCCACCGCTGTGGGGAGCACCCTTGGCGGGTCCTCCACCGTGCTTGGCGTGAGCCCGCACACCGGCTGGTGTGGTCGTTGCCATGGGGCTTCCTACTCCTACGGGTCTTTGCGGGTGTACGGGTTGTGGTGGTGGCCGCCGCGTCGCGGACCCACGGGTCGTCCGCGCTCTCGGCCGAACTCGGCTGCTCTCGGCGAACTCGGCGAACTCGGCGAACTCGGCCGCTATACGGACGTGCGGGTCGGTTGGGTCGGCGTCCGGGTCGGCGCCGGGGCGTCGAAGCTCTCCCGCAGGCGGCCCAGGAGCCGGGTCAGTTGTCCGACCTCGTCGTCGGACCAGTCGCTCAGCCGGGCGGCCATCAGCCGACTGGTGCGCCGGTACAGCTCGGTGACCACGGCCCGGCCCTCGGGGGTCAGGCGCAGGATGCGTGAGCGTTTGTCCGCCGGGTCGGGGAGGCGTTCGATCCAGCCCCGCTCGGCGACGTGCGCGACGTGTCGGCTGGTCACCGACATGTCGACGGAGAGCAGCTCGGCGAGCCTGCTCATCCGCATCTCGCCGTGCCGGCCGAGCAGCGTCAGGACTCCCGCCGATCCGCCGGGGCACTCGTGCGGCAGCATCCGTGCGATCTCCCGTTTGACGGCCCCGACGGCGCTGAGCTGACGGGCCAGCTCCTCGTAGTGCGCTTGCCCGGCCATGGAGCCCTTCCTGCTTTGTTGCTTAGGGCAACCATAGGACTGGATGGTTGCTGCAGGCAAATGAAATCGGATTCGTGCGGCCCAAGTCTTGGCAAAGGGAAACGTTCGGAGTCTCCCGGGCGGACAACCCCGCTTGGGCGCGTCCTGCCGGATTCGCTAAGGTCTCGGGCCATGGCCGACAACCAGAACCCCCAGGGCAACTACGACCCCGCGGGGAGCACGCAGATGTTCCGCGCCTTCGTCGACGAGACGCCGGCGGGGGGCCGACGGGCCGCCGCGACCGGGCCCTCCGGGCCGCGGGTCGGCGTGATCGTCGGCGTGATCGCGGCGGTCGCGGTGGTGGCCGCGGTGGTGTGGCTCGCGCTGGCGTGAGGCTGTAGGTGGGCTGCCGGTGCCTGCCGGTGCCTGCCGGTGCCTGCCGGTGCCTGTCGGTGCCTGGCGCGTGCGGGGGCGGTGGCGGTGCGGTGCGTTGGCGGCCGCGGGCCCGGTGGGGCTTCTCGCGCAGTTCCCCGCGCCCCTGAAAAGCAGGGGCTGCGCCCCGTGCTTTTCATCCGCCGCAGTCCCGCTGCCGCCGGCTTCAGGCCCGCAGGGCCTGTTCAGGGGCGTGGGGAACTGCGCGAGCAACCACGAACCACCCGCACCCGCCAACGCACCGCACCCGGCAACCGCGTACGCGCCGGCAGTCAGGTGGGCGCCCGCACGCACCGACCGCCGGGCTGCCCTGGAACTCGGCAACCCGGCGGTCACGTGTCAACGCGTGGCCGACGCGGCCTCAGTCGGAGATCAGGCCCTCGCGGAGCTGCGCCAGGGTCCGGGTCAGGAGCCGGGAGACGTGCATCTGGGAGATGCCGACCTCTTCGCCGATCTGGGACTGCGTCATGTTCGCGAAGAACCGGAGCATGATGATCCGGCGCTCGCGCGGCGGCAGCTTGGCCAGCAGCGGCTTCAGGGACTCCCGGTACTCCACGCCCTCCAGCGCCGTGTCCTCGTAGCCGAGGCGGTCCGCGAGGGAGCCCTCGCCGCCGTCGTCCTCGGGGGCCGGGGAGTCGAGCGAGGATGCCGTGTACGCGTTGCCGACGGCGAGGCCGTCGACCACGTCCTCCTCCGAGACGCCCAGCACCGCGGCGAGCTCGGTGACCGTCGGCGAGCGGTCGAGCTTCTGCGAGAGCTCGTCACTGGCCTTGGTGAGCGCCAGCCGCAGCTCCTGCAGCCGCCGCGGCACCCGGACCGACCATGACGTGTCGCGGAAGAAGCGCTTGATCTCGCCCACGACCGTCGGCATCGCGAACGTCGGGAACTCCACGCCCCGTTCGCAGTCGAAGCGGTCGATCGCCTTGATCAGGCCGATCGTGCCGACCTGGACGATGTCCTCCATCGGTTCGTTGCGCGACCGGAAACGTGCGGCGGCGTAACGCACCAGCGGGAGGTTGAGCTCGATCAGGGTGTCCCGGACGTAGGCGCGCTCGGGGCTGTTCTCGTCCAACGCGGCGAGCCGCAGGAACAGGGAGCGGGACAGGGTGCGGGTGTCGATGTTCGCCGAGGCCGACAAGGCCGGGAACTCAGACGCCGGCGGAGCCTGGGGACCGGGAAGGCCCTCGAGCGCCTGAAGGTCCTGAGGGGCCTGGATAGCGTCGGGCGCGGTCTCGCTCTTGGCGAGCGTGAGCACCTTCGAGCTGCCCTGGTCTGCGGACATGCCACCCCCTTTGGGTCGCGGACGGTCGCGGCGGACGCTCCCGTCGTAAGGAACGCAGCCTCCACCTGAATACCGGCGGCGAGGCCACGGCAAACGCGCTGGGGGAAGAATGTCACACGTCGGCAACGCGATGTAGTGACATGTCGACATGGGGAGGGTGAATAGGCCCTAGAAAAAGGCGTTCTGATGGGATTTCAGAGGTGATCGACCTGAAAGAGCGTCAATGAGCGATTCGCTCTCACCGGTGACATCTCGACAGCGCATTCGGTCACGCCCATGGCCTGCGCACGCGTACCGCTGGCCGATTCTGTGCGCCCCGCCTGCCATCGTGCGCCCCGCGTGCCCCATGGTCCATCCGGGAAGGGGCGGGCGGTTCCTTGTTACCGAGGGTCACGCGTGAACGCCTTGAAGGGCGCGGGGAACTGCGCGAGCGGCCCCGACCGTACGCGCACCCGCGGACGGTCATGAACCCGGCAGGCAAGGAGGCGCCCGGCGGCCGGGTCGGAGCGCTACACCTCGATCCGGTTGGCCGACCGCAGTCGCGCGAAGCTCCGCGCCAGCAGCCGCGACACATGCATCTGGGAGACCCCCAGTTCCGCGCTGATCTGCGACTGCGTCAGGTTGCTGTAGTAGCGGAGCAGCAGGATCCGCTGCTCGCGTTCGGGGAGTTGGACGAGGAGGTGCCGTACGAGATCGCGGTGCTCGACCCCGTCGAGTTCGGGGTCCTCGTAGCCGAGGCGGTCGAGCAGCCCTGGCAGCCCGTCGCCCTCCTGCGCGGCCTCCAGCGAGGTCGCGTGGTACGAGCGGCCCGCCTCGATGCAGGACAGGACCTCCTCCTCGGTGATGCGCAGCCGCTCGGCGATCTCCGCGGTCGAGGGGGTGCGGCCGAAGGCGGTGGTGAGGTCCTCGGTCGCGCTGTTCACCTGGACCCACAACTCGTGCAGCCGGCGCGGGACGTGGACCGTGCGGACGTTGTCGCGGAAGTACCGCTTGATCTCCCCGACGACGGTCGGCATGGCGAAGGTCGGGAACTGCACGCCGCGGTCGGGGTCGAAGCGGTCGATCGCGTTGATCAGTCCGATGGTGCCGACCTGGACCACGTCCTCCATGGGCTCGTTGCGGGAGCGGAAGCGGGCGGCCGCGTAGCGCACGAGCGGGAGGTTCGCCTCGATGAGCGCCCCGCGCACGCGGTTGTGCTCCGGAGTGCCCGGCGCCAGATGCTTCAGCTCGCCGAACAGAACCTGGGTGAGGGCCCGGGTGTCGGCGCCGCGACGTTTCTCCGGGGCGGGGGCCGTGGCCTGGCTGGTGACCTGGGCCGGTGCGGCATCGGGAGCGGGGACGTCTTCCTGGGGAGGCGCAGTACTGGCCGACACGGTCAACGCCACCTCTTCATCCATCAACTCAACCGTCAAAAGCGGTCATAGCATCACAAGACATGTGCACTGTGATCAAGCACCGCATATCGCCGTGTTGAGAAAAAAGCCCCGCGCTGCGGAGCGCGGGGCGGAGAAGACGTGAGGAACGAACACCGGAAGGCGCCGGGGAAGGGTGAAGGCGGCACCGCGGAAGCGGTTGCGGCGCAGCACGAGCGGGCGCGGTCGAGATCGAAGGGGCCGGGCTCGGTGCGAGCGGGTGCGGCTGAGAACGAGAAGGTGCGGCTCCGTGCGAGCGGGCGCGGCTCAGAACTCGTAGTCGGCGATGATCCACGTCGCGAACTCGCGCCACAGCGCCACGCCCGCCTGGTGGTCCGGGTGCTCGACGTACGTCCGCAGCGCGTCCGCGTCGTCGAACGCGGAGTTGATCGCGAAGTCGTAGGCGACGGGGCGGTCACTGACGTTCCAGCCCAGCTCCCAGAAGCGGATCTCGCCGATGGTGCCGTCGAGCGCGCGGAACGCGTCCACACCCTGCACGACCCGCGGGTCGTCGCGCTCGACGCCCTCGTTGAGCTTGAAGAGGACCAGGTGGCGGATCATGGGCGCTCCGGAGTGGTCGTACGAGGTGCTGGGGTGCGGCTGCCGGGGCCGGCGGCCTACTGAGCCCCGTCGGCGAGCCAGGTGAAGAAGTCGCCGATGGCCTGGGCGGCGTTCGAGACGCCCTCGAACCCTATCTGGACGTAGTCGGCGGCCTTGGCCGGGTCAGTGATGATCACGTAGAGCACGAAGACCACGAGCACGTACAGTGCGATCTTCTTCCCCTGCACCGCCACCGCGGCCTCCCCCGCCTCTTGTGCCCTGTGGGCCCCCATGGGTCCCTCTTTGTCGGCGGCGAGTGTAACCCGATCATGCGTTCGCAGGAGAGGCGGCGGAGCGGGAGAACGCAGGAAGGGCCCCGTCTGACGGCGGGGCCCTTCTCCAGCGGTAGCGGAGGGATTTGAACCCTCGGTGACTTGCGCCACACTCGCTTTCGAGGCGAGCTCCTTCGGCCGCTCGGACACGCTACCGAGGGAGACCTTACAGCAAGGTGGGGCGTGCTTTGAAATCGGTATCGGGCGGGGGCGCAGCCCGGTGCCGGCCGGGCTCAGCGGGTGCGGAAGAAGTCGGTGAGAAGGCGGGCGCAGTCGTCGGCGAGGACACCCTCGACGACCTCGGGGCGGTGGTTGAGACGACGGTCGCGTACGACGTCCCAGAGGGAGCCGGCGGCTCCGGCCTTCTCGTCGCGCGCCCCGTAGACGACGCGGTCGACCCTCGACTGCACCAGGGCGCCCGCGCACATCGTGCAGGGTTCGAGGGTGACGACCAGGGTGCAGCCGGTGAGCCGCCACTCGCCGCCCGCCCGTGTCCCGCCACCTCCCTTGCCGGAGGCGCTTCGCGCCGCTGTATCTCTCAAAGCCGCGGCGGCGCGGCGGACGGCGAGCACCTCCGCGTGCGCGGTGGGGTCGCCGGTCGCCTCGCGTTCGTTGTGCCCGGTGGCCAGTACGGTCGTGCCGTCCGGGGCCAGGACGACCGCGCCGACCGGGACGTCACCGCCCTCGGCGGCCCGCCCGGCCTCGACCAGGGCGAGCCGCATCGCGGCCCGCCACCGGTCGCGCACGGGATCGGTCCCGGCCGATGCGTCCGCACCGGTCGCGCCCGCTGCCTCGGTCACCAGGGGAAGACCCCCGGCGGGTGCGGCGGAGTCAGCGGACCGTCTCCAGGACTTCCGACGCTCCGAGGGCCTCGGCGATCGAGCTGAGGGCGTCGTCGGCGTCGAGAGCACGCAGCTCCTTCTCGCTCACTCCCAGGTCGTCGAGGATCTCGGTGTCGCCGACGGGGCTGTGCGGAACGGCCTCGGCGCCCGTGTCGTCGTCATCGTCGTCCGGCTCGCCGTCCTCCGTCCCGTCCAGGTCGAGGGATTCCAGGTCGGCGTCGTCGTCGCCGGGCTCCCTCCCGAGCAGTTCGTCGGTGAGCAGGATCTCGCCGTAGCTGCTGCGGGCAGCGGCGGCGGCGTCCGACACGTAGATACGAGGGTCGTCCTCGCCATCGATGCGGACGACGCCGAACCACGCGTCCTCCTGCTCGATGAGCACCAGCACCGTGTCGTCGTCGGGCGAGGCTTCACGGGCCAGGTCGGCCAGATCCGACAGGGTTTCCACATCGTCGAGCTCTGTGTCGCTCGCTTCCCACCCGTCTTCGGTGCGCGCGAGCAGTGCGGCGAAGTACACCGTGACTCTCCCACTGGTCATAGGTGTGCCGGTCGGGGGTCCCCCCGGCGGAGGTTGTGGGTGGGGAGGCTTGCGGTCCGAGCCCCACCCACTCGGAATCGTGGCAGAAACAGAGCGCACAGGGGACGTCTTCGGCCCCCTGTGTCCGGCTCTTTTGATCGCCGGTGGGCCCGCCGTTCACCTGCGCACCTGTTGCCGCCACCAGCGGATCGTACGCGCAGTTCCTGGCCGCATATGCACGACCACCCCGTGAACGCTCCACTCATACCCCACGAACCCGACACATGGGCCCCCACGGGCGCATCCGCGGAGGGCCGGAGACGGCGGTGGAGCGGGGCGAGGGCCGGAGGAAGGGCCCGGAGGGCGGGGTGCCCCGGGTCACCAGCGGAACGTGCGCATGCGCATGGCGTGGCGCAGGCGCGCGGCCTTGGCGCGGCGGGGCTGGACGCGGTCGCGCAGCTCCCGCGCCTCCGTCAGCTCCCGCAGGAACTGCGCTCGCCGCCGCCGTCGCGCCGCGTCGCTCTCCGAGCCGGTCTCGCGTGTGCTTTCGGCCGCTCCCGCCATCTCCTCAACCCCCTGGGTCGCACGGTCCGACGCCTGCCCGCCTCCGCGGGGTGCCTCGGCCGGTCCACCCCTGGTCCGCGCGGTCCCGCCCGCCCTTCGTGCTGGCTTGTCGGTCATGTGCCCCCGCTCGGCCGTCGGCTGCTGATCGGCGGCGGTTCCGGAGTGGGCGAACGTCGGGTCTCGGCTCGTTCGGGCGCCGCTCTGTTCATCCCACTTTCCCTCCGATGGCGGGTTTGATGCCATCGGGAAGGGCGGACCGTGCGGGGGCGCTCGCGCGTGCCGCCCCGGTTACTGTTGTGGACATGCGTCTCCATGTCGTCGACCACCCCCTGGTCGCTCACAAGCTCACCACGCTGCGCGACCGGCGCACCGACTCCCCGACCTTCCGTCGTCTCGCCGACGAACTGGTCACCCTGCTCGCCTACGAGGCCACGCGGGACGTGCGCACCGAGCTCGTCGACATCACGACGCCGGTCGCCGCGACCACCGGCGTCAAGCTCTCCCACCCCCGCCCGCTCGTCGTGCCGATCCTGCGGGCCGGCCTCGGCATGCTCGACGGCATGGTCCGGCTGCTGCCGACCGCCGAGGTGGGCTTCCTGGGCATGATCCGCAACGAGGAGACGCTGGAGGCCTCCACGTACGCCACCCGCATGCCGGAGGATCTCTCCGGGCGTCAGGTGTACGTCCTCGACCCCATGCTCGCGACCGGCGGCACCCTCGTCGCCGCGATCCGTGAGCTGATCGCCCGTGGCGCCGACGACGTGACCGCCGTGGTGCTCCTCGCCGCCCCCGAGGGTGTCGAGGTCATGGAACGTGAGCTGGCCGGCGCCCCGGTGACGGTCGTGACGGCCGCGGTCGACGAGCGCCTCAACGAGCACGGCTACATCGTGCCGGGACTGGGAGACGCGGGCGACCGGCTGTACGGCGCCGCCGAGTAGCCGGAGCGGGGTTCCGCCTCAGCAGGTCCTTGTCGTGGTGGGCGTCGGCTCGGGGCTGGTCAGTTCGGCCATTGCCTTGTCGGCGTCCTTCTGCTTGCTGAGGGCCTTGAAGCCGGTACCGATGATCAGGTCCACCTCGGTGGCCTTCGTACGACCGTCGGTCTTCAGCCGCGCTCCGGTGAGCTGTGTGTTGAGAACCGGCAGCGCCGCGTCCTCGGCGGCCTTCGCGCCGAGCAGGAGCGCGGCGCCCTTGACCTTCTTGTCGTACTCCTCGGTCGCGTTGCCCACGTTGCCGATGCGGAAGCCGCGCTTCTTCAGCTCGTCGGCGGTGTCCTTGGCGAGGCCCGCGCGGGGCGTGGCGTTGAGGACGTTGACGGTGATCTTGCCGGGCGCGGGGAAGCCGTTCACGGACGCGCCGGGCTTGTCGGCCCTGTCGGCCTTGCCCCTGTCGGCCTTGCCGGACTTCCCGGCCGATCCGCTCGCCTTCGGGGACGGGCTCACCCGGGTCGCGCAGTCGGCCTTGGGACCGGCCGCCGAGGCCTGGTCCCCGTCGCCGCTGAAGACGTCGATGAGCTGCAGGGTTCCCCAGCCGACGAGGCCGAGCGCGGCCGTGGACGCGACGACCGCGAGGACGAGCCTGCGGCGCCTCCTGGGCCGGCGCAGCCTCGGGTACTTGTCCCCCGTGATCCGGTACTGGCCGCCCATGCCGGGAGGAGTCAGCATGCTCATGGGCGCAGCGTAGTGCCGTTGGACGGCGATGCCTACTAGATGATCATTCACCGCGCTGCAGTCCAACCCGAAAGGGCCAACGGGCCAACGGGCGGACGGGACAAAGGGCCGACGGCCGGACGGGCCAGAGGGCGATGGGCCGTCAGGCGGTGGGGCCAAAGGCCGATGGGGGGTGGGGCCAAAGGCCTGGCAGGCCTACGGGCTGGCAGGCCGACGGGCGGTCGGGCAGGCGCGGGTGCGGGTGAGGGCGCGGGTGAGGAGCCGCCGACCGCGAAGGGCTAGTCCAGTTCGAGGACGCGCGCGTGCAGCACCTGGCGTTGTTGGAGGGCGGCGCGGACCGCGCGGTGGAGGCCGTCCTCCAGGTACAGATCGCCCTGCCACTTCACCACGTGCGCGAAGAGGTCGCCGTAGAAGGTGGAGTCCTCGGCGAGGAGGGTCTCCAGGTCCAACTGCCCCTTGGTCGTCACGAGCTGATCGAGGCGGACCGGGCGCGGCGCGACGTCCGCCCACTGCCGGGTGCTTTCCCGGCCGTGGTCGGGGTACGGCCGGCCGTTTCCGATGCGCTTGAAGATCACACGGAAAGCCTACCGGCCCAGACGTTCCGGGCGCAGCCATGGCGACGGAGTGCGACCCCCGAAAAGGCGCCGCGAAGTGGTGCAAAAGGGTCATTCTGTGGGGGTTCGGTGGTGGTCAAGGGCGCTCGGTGGGGCCATTTGGGGGCGCGAAGGGGGCGCTGTGCGGGACGTCGGGGATTCTCCGCGCTCGTGGGCCGCCCATCCGTGGTTGTCCCGGTCTTCGCCGGGAAAGCCCTGATTTCGGCCGGGCTATAGGTGCGCGTGGAGGGTGAACGCCCTGGAGCTGGTGGGGTACAGGGCGCTTCACCTGGGTGAGTTGACGGGATCGGCGTCGGGTCAGCCGTGGTTCGGGTCCCGCCGCGGCTGCTTGTCGCTGTCGCCGGCCCGGGAGCGTTCGGATGTCCGTTCGGATTCCGGCTTGGTGGCGGGGGCGCTGCGATGGGCCTCTGCCTGGAGGAGCGCGCGAAGGACCGTGTAGTGGTCTGCGGGCATGGGGGGTCTCCTGTCCTGTGCTTGAGGTGTGGTCTGTGGGTCGAGTGAGCCGGGGGCTCGCTCAGCAGCGCAGGACCACGGAGCGCAGGACGTGCAGGGCGTACGTGTGCCCGGGCCAGGGTGGGGCGGGGTGGAGGTGGTGGCCGGGCGAGGGCGTCGGCGAGGGGCGGGGGGACCTGACCGGGGCCGCACGCGGTGGGGCGACCGGGCGGGGCGCGTGGCGGGTCTGGGGCCGGGGGGCGCTCTCGAGCAGGTCGCACTCGGCCGCGGGGAGTTCGCTCGACAGCGTGAGCGGGAGCGAGGGGGCGGCGTGGGCGGCGGCGTGGGCGGTGGGGACGAGCAGGGCGATGGTCAGCGCGAGCACCCTCAGCCAGACCCTGCGCCGGGCGTACCGCCTGACCCGGACACGCGGGGTGTCCGTGGGGCGGGAGCGGGCGATGGGGTGCACGGGGGATGTTTTCCAGGGGCGGGTGCACGTGTACCGCGCGAAGCCGGGAATCCGCCCGGTCGGCGTACGAGGTCCGAGCCCCCGAGCGCCCGCCCCCGGGGCGCCTGCCCCCGGTCCCCAAGCCCGCGAGTCCCGAGCCTCCGGTCCTTCCGAGCCTCCGGTCCTTCCGAGCCTCCGGTCCTTCCGAGCCTCCGGTCCTTCCGGGCCCTGGCCTCCGGGCCCTCGGCCTCCGGGCCCTGGCCTCCGGGCCCTCGGCCTCCTGGCCCTCGGCCTCCTGGCCTCCCGAGTTCTCGGTCTTTCGGCCTCGCGAGCCCGGGGTTTCTCGGCCCCCCAGTGCTGGTCGGCTCCGGTCTATGTCAGGTTGCCGGGGGGTGACCAGGCGCCCCGTTACTTGCCGGAGGCCTTCGCGGCTTTGGCCGCTGCCTTCATCTCCTGTTTGTGCGCGCGCACCTTGGCCAGGGAGTCGGGTCCCTTGATGTCGGCCACGGAGCGGAAGGAGTCGGGGTCGCCGTACGAGCCTGCGGCCTCGCGCCAGCCGGTGGGGTGGACGCCGAGTTGCTTCCCGAGGAGGGCCAGGAAGATCTGGGCCTTCTGGTGGCCGAAGCCGGGGAGGGATTCGAGGCGGGAGAGGAGCTCCTCGCCGGTCGTCACGTCCTGCCAGACCGCGCTCGCGTCACCGTCGTAGTGCTCGACGAGGTACTGGCACAGCTGCTGGATCCGCTTCGCCATGGAGCCCGGGTAGCGGTGGACCGCGGGCTTGGTGGACAGCAGCGCGGCGAAGGACTCCGGATCGGTCGCCGCGATCTCGTGGGCGTCCAGGTCGTCGGCGCCGAGGCGTTGGGCGATGGTCCAGGGGCCCTTGAACGCCCACTCCATCGGTACTTGCTGGTCCAGCAGCATGCCGACCAGCGCGGCGAGGGGACTGCGGCCGAGGAGGTCGTCCGCCTCGGGATCCTGGGCGAGGTGAAGGGTGACGTTCATGCCCCGATGATCACCTGTCGTCCGCCGAGCCGCAGCCCGGCCCCGATCGGCTTCACCGGGGCGACGGACCGGGGCGCGGTCGTGTGTGTGGGGAGGTGGGGGTGTCGGGCGTGGTCAGGGACGCCAGTAGCCGAGGGCGTGGATGCGCTGCTTCGGCAGGCCCAGTTCCTTGCGGAAGTGCGCCGTCAGGGAACGGGTCGTCGCCGTGTCGCAGGCGATCCAGACGTAGGGGTCGGGGGTGGCGGTGAGCAGGGCGGGGGCGTCGGCCTTCACCTGGGCGATCAGTCGGGCGCCGGCGTCCTGCCGGGAGATCGGGCGGACGTCGTGGCGGGAGGGATCGACGCGGAAGGGGAGGCCCTCCGTGCCAGTGACGGCGCCCGGCCCCGAGCCGCTCTCACGCCCCGGGCCGCTGTCCGGCCCCGGGCCGCCGTCCGGCCCCGCGTCGGCTTTCGTCCCTGAGCCGGTCGTCCTGGCCGCCCCCACCGGCCCCGAGGCCCGCGCCTCCAGCGTCGGCCCCGTGTCCGTAGAAGGGGTCTCGAACCAGATCGTCGCCGGGGCCGAAGGGAGGGCGGTGAGGAGGGAGTTGATGGCGGGGAGGGAGGCCGGGTCGCCGATGACGAGGAGGTGGGAGGGGGCCGGGTCCGGGTCGGAGAAGGCGGTGCCCTGGACCGTGGCCTCGATGGTGTCACCCGGTTTCGCGGCGCGAGCCCAGTCGCTGGCGTGGCCGTCGTGGAGGGCGAACTCCAGGCTGAAGGTGCCGGCCGCCGGGTCGGGGTCCACCAGGGTGTACGCCCGCTGGTGCGGTTTGCCGGCGGCGTCGAACCAGAGGCGGACCCACATCGTCGGATGGACGCCGGTGGCCGCGAGCATGCCGCCGTCGGTGACGTGGATCCGGCGGTAGTGCTCGGTGACTTGTTCCGCACCGGTCACCGTGAGGACGAAGTCCTTGCCCCGGAGCAGTTTGAGGACCGCCCCCTCCCAACCGTGCCCCTGCCCCATGGCTTCTGCACCCTTCACGTACGCTTTGATCACCGATTGCTTAGGTGAGGCTAACCTAAACCACAGGCAGGATATAGAGATGCGGGACACCAGCGGTGTGCGGGGGCATGCTCCGGGGAGCGATTCAAGCCACGCGAGCCACGCGAACCACGCGAGCCACGCGAGCCACGCGAGCCACGCGAGCCACGCGAGCCACGCGAGCCACGCGAGCCACGCGAACCATGCGAGCCCTTCGAGCCATGCGAGTCAGGCGGCGTACGGGATCTTCCGTGATGCCTGGGGCATTCCGCATCTGCGCGCCGCCGACGCCCTCGCCCTCGCCCGCGCCCAGGGCCGGGTCACGGCCCTCGACCGGGCCTGGCAGCTGGAGGTCGAACGCCACCGCGTGCAGGGCACCTCGGCCGCCTTCCTCGGCGTGGACTCCCTCGGCTGGGACCGGTTCGCGAGACAGGCGCGTCTGGCGGACACGGCCCGAAGATGCTTCGCCCGGCTGGAGCGTACGGATCCGGAGAGCGCCGACTGGGTCCGCGCGTACGTGGAGGGCGTGAACGACGGACTCGTCGAGGGCGCCCGGCGCGCGCCCGAGTTCACTCGTGCCGGGCTCGTACCTGGGCGCTGGGAGGCCTGGCACCCGCTCGGGGTCTGGATCGCCACGCACATCCTGTTCGCCGGGTTCCCCGCCAAGCTCTGGCGCGAGGAGGCCGTACGGCATCTCGGCGCCGACGCGATCGGGCTCTTCGCCACCGACGGGCCCGCCACCTCCGGCAGCAACGGGTGGCTCGTCGACGGTTCCCGGACGGCCACCGGACAGGCCGTCATCGCCGGTGATCCGCACCGGTTCATCGAGGAGCCCGGGGTCTACCAGCAGATCCACCTCTCCTGCCCCGAGTTCGACGTCGTCGGCCTCGCCGTCCCGGGTATGCCGGGCATCGCCCACTTCGGTCACACCGGCGACGTGGCCTGGGCCATCACCAACGCCATGGCCGACTACCAGGATCTGTACCGGGAGCGGCTGCGGGTGAGGATGCGCGAGGAGGCCGGCCGCCGGCCCCGGGCAGGGGAGGGTGGAGGAGTCGTCGAGGCGCTGGACCCCGACGGGGTGTGGCGGGCCGCGCACCGGCACGTGGAGGTCATCGAGGTCGCGGGCGGGGAGCCCGTCGAGGTCGAGGTGATCGAGACCGCTCGGGGGCCGGTCGTCATCGGGGGCCTCGACACCGCCCCTGCTCCGGGTGACTCCGAGCCGGTCGGTCCCCTCAGCCTCCGCTATCCGCCGCGGGTCACCGGGGAACTCGGGATCGAGGCGCTTCTGCCACTCCTCCGGGCCCGTGAGGTCGCCGACGTGGACCGCGCGTTCGACCGGTGGGCCGAGCCGGTGAACGTCGTGCAGGCCGCGGACACCCGGGGCGGGGTGCTGCACCGGGTGGCGGGCCGGGTGCCGGTGCGGAGCCAGGACAACCGGACGCGGGTGGTCGCGGCCTGGGAACCGGGGCACGCGTGGGAAGGGTGGCACGAGACGCCGTACGGCACGTTCGAGGACGGTGTCGCGGTGATGGCCAACCAGCGTGGTCCGGCGACCCCGTTGGGTGTCGAGTTCGCCCCGCCGCACCGGGCGGGACGTATTCGCGCGCTGCTGGACGAGAAGCGGGTGTGGTCCGCCGAGGACATGCCCGCGATCCACATGGACACCCATCTGGCCTCCGCCGAGCCCCTGTTGGAGTTTGTGGACGCCGTCACCACCACCGACCCCGCCGCGGCCGCGCTGCGCGAGCGGCTGCTCCGGTGGGATCGGCGGATGGAGGCCGACAGTGTCGACGCGGCGGCGTACGCGGCCTTGCGGGGGGCCGTCGTACGGCGGCTCGCCGCGGAGCCCGCCTTCGCGGCGCTCGCGGTGCCGCCGACGTACCCCGAGGTATTTCGCCCGTGGCTGTCGCTGACCGTGCGGATCGGGTTCGCGCTCGAACATCTGCTGCGGGCCGAGGAGTTGTACGGGATCGACAGGGGCGTGCTCGTACGGGAGGCGCTGGAGGAGGTTGCCGGCCTCCACACGGGACGCTGGGGCGACAGCCACAGGCTCGTGCCATGGCGTGCGCTCCCGGACGGCGGCAGGGATGGGCGTCCTGGCGACGATGCTGACGTGCGTCCTGGTGACGGTGCTGACGGCCGTCCGCCCCTCGCCGCCGAGCCGGGGCTCGCCGGTGATCACGACTGTGTGCTCTGCACCTCCGCGGTCCCCGGCATCACCGACCTCAGCGCACGGGGGCCCGCCGCCCGGTACGTCTGGGATCTGGCCCGACGCGAGGACAGCCTCTGGGTGGTGCCGTTCGGGGCGTCCGGCGTCGGCGGGTCGCCTCACCACCGCGATCAACTGCCCCTGTGGCTCAGGGGAGATCTCGTACCGGTCGTCACGGACTGGGACCGGTTCACCAAGGACGACGAGGACAACGACGTCGACGAGGACAACGACGTCGACGAGGACAACGCCGTCGACGAGGTCGACGGCGACATCGACCACAGCAGCGAGGAGAAGCGCCATGACCGTTGAGCCCCAGGGGGCCATGACCGTTGAGCCCGAGGGGGCCCGTGCGTCGTACGCCGGTCGTGCGGCCGTGTACGAGCAGGAGGTGGACGGGTTCGGGACCGTGCGGATCCTGCCGTTGGACGCGAAGGCCGACGCCGCCGTGGTGCACGGCTGGGTGCGAGAACCGCGGGCCGCGTTCTGGGGCATGAACGGCCTCACCGAGGAGCAGGTCCGGGAGATCTACGAGGGCCTGGAGGCCTTCGACACGCACCACGCCTACCTCGCGGTGCGCGACGGCGAGCCCGTCGGACTGCTGCAGACGTACGAGCCCGAGGCCGACCGGGTCGGCGAGTGCTACGACGTCCAGCCCGGGGACATCGGCGTCCATGTGCTGCTGGCGCCCGCCGGGGAGGCGGGAGCGCGGCCGGGGTGGTCGTCCGCGGTGCTCGCGGCCTTCACGTCGTACGTGTTCGTCGGGCTGGACCGGCGGCGGGTCGTCGTCGACCCCGACGAGCGGAACGAGAGGGCGATCGCGCGGTTCACCCGGCAGGGGTTCGAGGCCGGGCCGGCCGTCGTACTGCCGGAGATCGATCTGCCGGAGGTGTATCTGCCCGAGAAGCGGGCCCGATTGGCCTTCCTGCGGCGGGAGACCGTGTTCGGTCGGTAGTTCGGATGGTGGGCGTAACCTCGGGCGGATGACTCCCGAAGACCTCATAGCGCACTACGAGTTGGAGCCCATACCGCGCGAGGGCGGACGTTTCCGTCAGACGTGGGCCGGGCCCGAGCGGGCTGACGGCCGGCCCGAGGGGACCGCGATCGTCGCCCTGCTCACCACCGAACCCGGCGACTACTCCGCCCTGCACCGGCTGCCCGGCGACGAGATCTGGCACTTCCACCTCGGCGATCCGCTGCGGATGCTGCTGCTCGCCCCGGACGGGTCCTCGCGGATCGTCGTCCTCGGGCCGGACGTGCTCGACGGACAGCACGTGCAGTACGTCGTGCCCGCGGGGACCTGGATGGGGGCGCGGGTCCTGGGCGCTGGGGGTGGCGCCGGCGGTGGTGCGGGCTGGACCTTGTTCGGGTGCACGATGGCGCCGGGGTTCACCTACGAGGGCTACGAGCACGGGGACGCCGCGGAGCTGGCTCGGCTGTACCCGGACCGGGCCACGGAGATAGGGGAACTGGGGCGGGCGTAGGGGCGGGACATGGCGGACGTGGGGTGACGTGACGTGGCGTGACGTTGTCGGGGCTGGAGCGGAGGGTGCGGATCGCGTTGAACGCGGCGTTCGTGGTGTGCGTACCTGTTCGAGGAGTCCGAGAGCCGGCGACCGTGGATCCGGAGCACTACGTGGACCGAGGCAGGTACAACGACCCCGTCGACGACAGGGCCAGGGGCTGGGGCGAAGGCCGTACCCGAACCCCGGAACGGGACTGGGAGCGGGAACGGCAACGGCGTCGGGAACGGCCACCGGTCGAGACCCGTGGCGAGGACAGAGGCGTGAGGCGACATGACGGAACCGGCGGGGCCACCGGCGGATCCGGAGGCCGGGCGGCGGGCTCTCTCGGGGGGCGGGTCGAAGGCCGGGGCGCCGGACGGGGCGGAGGGCCGGTCGGTCGACGGGCCCGAGGGGTTCAGCGCCTGGTGCTGCTGGGCACCGTGCTGGTCCTGTTCCTCCTCGGCGGGGCGGGTACCGCGTCCGCGCACGCCGCCCTCAAGGGAAGCGATCCCGTCGACGGAAGCGTCCTCGACGCCGCTCCCCGGGACATCACCCTCCGCTTCACCGAGTCGGTAAGCCTCCTGGAGGACTCCCTCCGCGTCATCGACCCGGAGAACCGGGCGGTCGACACGGGCAAGCCGGGGCGCGCGGGCGGCCGGGCCGACACGGCTCGGGTCACCCTGCCCACCGACCTCGGCGACGGCACGTACACGATCGCCTGGCGGGTGATCTCGGCCGACAGTCACCCCATCTCGGGCGCCCTGATCTTCTCCATCGGCGAGCCCTCCGCGACCGCCGCGGCGCTTCCCGCCGACCTCACCGAGGACCCGCTCACCTCATCCTTCTACGACATCACCCGCTACTTCGCGTACGGCGCCCTCGCCCTGCTCATCGGCGTGACCTTCTTCCTGGCGGTCGTGCTCGGCGGGCCGAGCGAGGTGCTGCGCAAGCTGCTGCTGTCCGGCTGGCTGGCCCTGCTGCTGGCCTCGGTGGCCCTGCTGCTGCTCCGTGGGCCGTACGAGCGGGGCAGTGGGATCGGGGCCGCCCTCGACCTCTCCCTGCTGCGCGACACGCTGGTCAGCCGGCCGGGACTCGCGCTGCTGGCACGGCTGGGGCTGCTCGCGGTGGCCGCCCTCCTCCTCGTACGCCTACGTCGTCAGGGGGACCGGCAGGAGTGGGGGAAGGGCGCGCTCGCCTGCGGGGCGCTGCTCTCCGTCGGTCTCGCCGGGACCTGGGCGGCCGCGGAGCACGCCTCCGCCGGTATCCAGGTGCCGGTCGCGATGACCTCCTCCGTGCTGCATCTGCTCGCCATGGCCCTCTGGTTGGGCGGGCTGACCGCATTGCTGACCGTCCTGTACCGGGCGCCGAGGACGCTGACGGCCGCCGTGGTCCACCGGTTCTCCCGGCTGGCCTTCGTCTCGGTGGTCGTCCTGGTCGTGACGGGCGTCTACCAGTCCTGGCGCGGCCTCGGCTCCTGGTCCGCCTTCACCTCCACGGCGTACGGGGAGGTCCTCGTCGCCAAGCTGGTGGCGGTGCTGCTTCTGCTGGCGGGGGCGGCGTTCTCGCGCCGCTGGACGGGTCGGCTGAGGGCGGCCGAAGGGCGAGAGCGGAGTGAGGTCCGTGAGCAGGGCGAGGCGCGTGAGTCGGGCGAGGCGCGTGAGTCGGGCGAGGTTCCTGAGCAGGCGGCCGCGGCCGTGCCGGCGGCTGTGGCGGTCTCGGCGGCGGTGAAGGTGACGGCGGGGGTGCCCGAGCGGGTGCCAGAGCGGGTGGGAGCCGGCGAAGCGACCGACGCTTCCGACGACACCGCCGACCGGGCTTCGGGCGGCGCCGGCGATCAGGGGGATGACGAGGGCTCGTCCGACACCTCCGGCTCCTCGGAACCCTCGTCCACCCCCACCTCTTCCTCCACCCCCACCTCTTCCTCCACCTCACTGTCTTCCGAGGACTCCCCCGGCGATCTGCGCCGCGGGCTGAGGCGTTCCGTGCTCGCGGAGTTCACCGTCGCGGTCGTCGTGCTGGTGATCACCACCGTGCTGACGGGGACCCTGCCGGGGCGGGCGGCGGCGGAGATCGCCGACGCGAGCGCGGGGCAGGCGGCCGGCGGGGTCACGGCCTCCTCGTCGACGGTCCCCTTCGACGTCGGCACCCCGAACGGCCAGGGCAAGGTCCAGATCGACCTCGGCCCGGGGCGGGTGGGCAAGAACTCCGTGCAGGCCGTGGTCTTCGGCCCCGACGACGGCATCGCCACCGTCCCGGAACTGCGTCTCACCTTCACCCTGAAGTCACAGAAGATCGGCCCGATCGACGCGAAGCTCACCGACCGTGGCGGCTACTGGGCCACGGACACCCTTCAACTCCCCCTGCCCGGCAAGTGGACGATGAAGCTCACGGTCCGCACGACGGACATCGACCAGGTCACGGTGGAGAAGTCGGTACGGGTGAGCTAGGACCCGACCGGTGGCCTCTCCGTAGGCCTCCGGCCTCTCGGTGGCCTGTCCGGTCGCGCTCGGTGGTCTTTGCGGTGGCGGCGGGTTCATGTCATGTCGGGTCGAGCACCCGCCGCATCGTCTCCGCCGCCCTCACGGCCGCGTCGGCGCAGCAGTTGTTGAAGAGGACGTGCAGTTCGTCGACCTGTTCGGCGGCCTCCCGCAACCGGGGTGCCCACGCGCGCAGTTCGGCCTCGGAGTACGCGTACCGGAAGCGGTCCTCCTTGCTGCCGGTGCCCCAGGCCGGGCTGCGGCCGTGGAACCGTACGACGGCGAGATCCGGGGAGGTGACGGGGACGAAGGGCCGCACGGAGGACTCCAGGCCCTGGGCCATGTCGACCCCCACGGCGACGAAGCCGAGCCGGGCGAGTAACGCCGCCGTACGGTCGGCCTGTTCGCCCTGCCACCAAGCCGGGTGCCGGAACTCGACCGAGACGGGCCAGCCGGCCGTACGCTCGGCACACTCCTCCAGCGTCTGTTCCGGAGTCCTCTCGGCGAGCCTCCCGGAGGCCCGCACCGACGTGCTCCGCGAAGCCCGCACCGACGACGTGCTCCCCGAAGTCCTCGGCAACGGCGTGCTCCCGGAAGTGCTCGGCACCGACGTGCTTCGTCGGGAAGTCTGCTCCGACGTGCTGAGAGCGGTCCTCCCCGGCCCCTGCCCGTCCGCCCCCTCCGGCACTCGGCCCGGCGCGAACCACGGCGGGAACTGGAAGAGCACCGTTCCCAGCCGCCCCGCCGCCCGCAACGGCTCGATGGCGTGGGCGAACCGCTCCCAGACCCGGTCCAGTACGGCGGCGGGGGCCCCGCGGCGCAGCTCGGCCCCCAAGGACTCCCGCAGGTCTGCGGGGAGGGCCGCCGGGCGGGTCGGGTGGCCGGTGAGAAGGGAGAACGCCCTGACGTCGAAGCGGAATCCGGGCGGGGTCCGCTCGGACCACAGCAGGCTGTTGCGGCGGCTGGGCAGGGCGTAGTAGCCGGAATCCACCTCGACGACCGGGAACTGCTCGGCGTAGTAGCGGAGTCGGGGCTCGGGGTCGCGATGGCCGCGTGGGTACCAGCCGCTGGCCAGCAGCGCGCGGTCGGTCCAGGAGCAGGTTCCGACGAGTACATCACCCATGCGGTGCCGGTTACCCGAAATACGGTCCCGACCACGCACCGACCGGCGACCGCGAGGAACGGGCGGGCTCGCCGACGGCGGGCCACGCTGCCCCCGTCGCTCGCTACTCACTACTCACTACTCACTGCGCGCTGCTCACTGTTCGCTCCGGTCGTGCAGCGGTGCGCCGCAGAGGGACTTGGACGGGGTGCCGTCCACGCCGACCGGCGGGTCCCCGGCGACCATGACCCGGTGCATGATGCGCGGGAAGTCCAGGTGGGCGGTGTCGTTGGGGGCGAGGTGGACGGTGGCGCGGTTGTCCCAGAGAGCCACCGACCCCGGCTCCCAGCGGAAGCGGACCGTGTACTCGGGGCGGGTGATCTGCTCGACGAACAGTTCGAGGAGGAGCCGGCTCTCGGCCCGGGTGACGTCGACGATGTTCTCGACGTAGTACGGGTTGACGTAGAGGATCCGCTCGCCGGTCTCGGGATGGACGCGCACGACCGGGTGGACGGACGCGACCTGGTGGTCCTGGAGGTGCCGGAGGTAGGGGTCGGGGCCGGAACGGGCGAGGTAGCCGACGCCGAGGCGGTGCTCGGCGCGCAGCCCGTCGGCGAACCGGCGCACCGGCTCGGACAGGCCCGCGTAGGCGGCCGCGAGGTTCGCCCAGGTGGTGTCACCGCCGTACGGGGGCACGCGTTCGGCGCGGAGCAGCGTCAGCGCGGGCGGGTCGATGCGCGCGGTGTGGTCGGCGTGCCAGCCCCGGAGGGTCGAGTGGCGGCGGCGCTCCAGCCATTCGGCCTGGTCCATGCCGTGCTTGCGGCCGAGTTCCTGACGGTCGGCGGTGGTCTCGATCTCGGGGTGTCCGGCTGGGGAGACCGAGCCCCGCGACCGCAGTCGGATCGGCTCCCCGAAGCGGCGAGCGAACGCGATCTGCGCGGCGTGGTCCAGCCGCTGCCCCCGGAAGAACACGACCTTCCATCGGAGCAGCGCCGCGCGGATGCCGGCGACCGTCTCGTCGTCGAGCGGGGCGGCGAGGTCGACGCCGTGAATGTCGGCGCCGATGTACCCGGAGGCCGGGCGTACGTCCAGACCGCCGCCGGTGGGCCCCGTCGAGGACCTGCTCGTGTCGATGCTCACGTGGCCCGGTCTTCCCACGCCACCGCCCGCGCATGCGGCCCGGCCGCGAGCTGACCTGATCCCTTCCGCAAGTGACTCCCACCCGGTGTCGTAGCGGCCCCCACCCCTCCCCGAGCTGCGAAACTGCCAACGCACTGTACGCGGCAGGAAGTTGGCGTCATGACCGACAAGCTCACCGTAAGCGTCCTGGGTACCGGCATCATGGGGGCCGCGATGGCCCGCAATCTGGTCCGCGCCGGTCACACCGTACGGGTGTGGAACCGCACCCGGCAGAAGGCAGAGGCCCTCGCCGCCGACGGTGCGCAGGTCGCCGGAACCCCGGCGGAGGCCGTACGCGGTGCCGACGTGGTGCTCACCGTGCTGTACGACGGGGCCGCGGCCAGGAACGTGATGCGGGAGGCGGGGTCCGCGCTGAGCCCCGGCACGGCCTGGGTCCAGTCCACCACCGCCGGACTGGAGGACGTCGCCGCACTGGCCGCACTGGCCGACGAACACGGGCTGCTCTTCTATGACGCCCCGGTCCTCGGCACACGGCAGCCGGCCGAGGCGGGGCAGCTGACGGTGCTGGCGGCGGGGCCGGTCGCGGGCCGGGAGACGGTGACCCCGGTGTTCGACGCCGTCGGCGCCCGTACGGTCTGGACCGGCGAGGACGGCGCGGCGGGCACCGCGACGAGGCTCAAACTGGTGGCCAACAGCTGGGTGCTGGCCGCCACCAACGCGGCCGGAGAGGTCCTCGCCCTGTCCAAGGCCCTGGACGTCGACCCGCGCTCCTTCTTCGAGATCATCGAGGGCGGCCCGCTCGACATGGGCTATCTGCGCGCCAAGTCCGCGCTGATCCTCGACGGAGGCCTGTCCCCGGCGTCCTTCGCGGTCTCGACCGCCGCCAAGGACGCCCGCCTGATCGTCGAGGCCGGGGAGCGGTACGGGGTACGCCTCGACGTGGCCGCCGCCGGCGCCGAACGCCTGGCCCGCGCCGCCGCACAGGGCCACGCGGACGAGGACATGGCGGCCGCGTACTTCGCGAGCTTCGAGGAGGCAGAGAGGGAGGGGGAGGAAGGGTGAGGGCGAGGGCGAGGGCACAGGTGGGTCCGCAGGGGGACGTGGCCTGCGTTCCCGCCTCCGGCACCGGAACTCACGCGGGTCGCACCGTCCTGTCACATGGGACGCCCACCACGGCCTCCTTCCTCCGTCCGCGCGCGGTCACCTGTCGGCCGACACACCGTCACCCAGTTCGGCCGAAGCTCGATCACCTGGCCCGGCCGACGTGCGATCACCTGGTCCGTACGGTGGGCCTTCCGCCCCGGTCGGTCCGCGCCCACCCCATCGGTCGGTGACCCACATCGCCACCGGCTCCGTCCACCGGGCGGTCAGCGGGCCGACGATCACCAGGATGAGGACGTACGCGGTGGCCAGCGGGCCGAGGGACGGTTCGATGCCGGCGGTGACGGCGAGCCCGGCGATGACGATCGAGAACTCGCCGCGTGCGACGAGCGTGCCGCCCGCCCGCCACCGCCCCTTGGCGGAGATACCGGCCCGGCGCGCGGCCCAGTACCCGGTGGCGACCTTCGTCAGCGCGGTGACGAGGGCGAGGGCGAGCGCGGGCAGCAGTACCGGCGGGATGCTGGCGGGGTCGGTGTGCAGGCCGAAGAAGACGAAGAACACGGCGGCGAACAGGTCCCGCAGCGGCGCCAGCAGACTGTGCGCGCCCTCGGCGACCTCACCCGACAACGCGATGCCCACCAGGAACGCGCCCACCGCCGCCGACACCTGCAACTGCTGTGCCAGTCCGGCGACGACGAGCGTCACCCCCAGCACGACGAGCAGCAGCTTCTCGGGATCGTCGCTGGAGACGAACCGCGAGATGTGCCGGCCGTAGCGCACGGCGACCAGCAGGACGATCCCGGCGGTACCGAGCGCGATGGCCAGCGTCGCGCTGCCCGCCGCGAGTCCGGCCCCGGCCAGGAGCGCGGTGAGGATGGGGAGGTAGACCGCCATGGAGAGGTCTTCGAGGACCAGGATGCTGAGGATGACGGGGGTTTCGCGGTTGCCGAGGCGTCCGAGGTCGCCGAGGACCTTGGCGATGACACCGGAGGAGGAGATCCAGGTGACGCCGGCGAGGACGACGGCGGCGACGGGGCCCCAGCCGAGCAGAAGTGCCATGGCGGCGCCGGGCAGGGCGTTGAGGGTGGCGTCGACGAGTCCGGCGGGGTACTGGGTCTTGAGGTTGGAGACGAGGTCGCTGGCGGTGTACTCCAGGCCGAGCATGAGCAGCAGCAGGATCACGCCGATCTCGGCGCCGATCGCCACGAACTCCTCGCTGGTCCCCAGCGGCAGCAACCCGCCCTCCCCGAAGGCGAGTCCGGCCAGCAGGTACAACGGGATCGGCGAGAGCCGGAACCGCCCGGCGAACCGTCCCAGCAGCCCGAGTCCGAGGATGATCGCGCCGAACTCGATCAGGAAGACGGCGGAGGAGTGCCCCGAGGACGACGACTGGGCGAGAAGGTGTGCGACGGGCTGATCGGTGACGTGGGCAGCGAGGTGCATGAGGGGCTCACGTCCGCCCGAGTATCGCGGCGGCGGTGTCCACGCCCTCCCGGGTGCCGATCACGATGAGCGTGTCACCTCCGGCCAGCCGGAAGTCCGGCGTCGGCGACGGGATCGCCTCGGCCCGCCGCAGTACGGCCACGATCGACGCGCCCGTCTCGGTGCGCATCCGGGTGTCGCCCAGGACCCGCCCGTTCCAGTGCGAGGTCGACGCCAGCTCGATCCGCTCCGCCACGAGCCCCAACTCCGTGGTGGACAGCAGGTTCGGGCTGTGGTGGTCCGGTGCCAGCGCGTCGACGAGGGCGGTCGCCTCGCCCGAAGTGAGCCGTACCGACAGCGCGCACGCGTCCGGATCGTCCTGCCGGTACGCGCTCAACGTCCGTGCACCGTCCCGGTGAGCGACCACCGAGATCCGCTGTTGCTCCCTGGTCGTGAGGTCGTAACGGACCCCGATCCCCGGCAACGGCGTACTGCTGAGGCGCGGAGCACCCACAGCTGGCCTCCTGTCTGATTCGGATATGTCATCGGACAACCGACGGTGCCACCCTAACGAGACCTCGAACACCGGCCTCCGGCCGCCAGGTCGGCCCTCCGATGGAACAATCCCCCTTCACCCCCGGGACCGGCCCACCCACCCGGTTGCGAGGGCTGACCGAAAGGAACCAGCACCATGACCCCCACGGGTGTCCCGACATCCCGCACAGCGGGCACCCCGGCGGCCCACGCCACGGCCCCCCGGGCCGCCACCCCACGGACGGCCCACCCGAGGAGCAGGACGAGAGCCCCCCGGATCGCGCGGATACCCTCCCCTCCCACAGCTCTCTCCCCCCACACGCTTCCCACGACCACGACCACGACCACGACCACGACCTCGACCACGACGGCGACGGCGACCACGGCGGCGACCACGGCGGCGGCGACGGCGACCACGACCAAGGCCCCGACCTCGACCTCGACGGCGACCACGGCGGCGACGGCGACCACGACCACGGCGGCGGCGACGGCGACCACGACCAAGGCCCCGACCTCGACCTCGACCACGACGGCGACCACGGCGGCGGCGACGGCGACCACGACCAAGGCCCCGACCTCGACCTCGACCTCGACCTCGACGGCGACGGCGACCACGCGCCGCCCCGCCCCGCGAGGCCTCCAGACCCCCGGAGCGTGCCCGTGATCCAGTGGGTGTCCCTGGGGAGCGGCCCGCGCCCCGTCCCCCAACCCGTGGCAACCCCTTTGGTGTGGGCGACGGCCTTCGGGGGCGCGATGGCGCTGGTGGCCCTCCTGAACGCACTGGTCGGCACGGACCGCCCCGGCCTCGCCCTGGCGGCCCTGTCCCTGCTCGCCGCACTGCTCGGCGTCTACGCACGCTTCATCGCGGCCCCCGGTACGGCCGCCCTGTGCTGGCTGTTCCTCAACGGCTTCGCCATCCCGCCCGCAGGGGTCCTGACCTGGGCCAACCCCCGCGACACCTTCTGGCTGGTCTGCCTCCTCACCGCCGCCCTCACCGGCACGACCCTGGCCCGCCTCCTCCAGGCCCGCGCGGCCTACCGCCGCCTCACCACGGCCCACGCCCCACCCACCCCCGAGCCGCCGGACTGGCCGCACACCCACTGACCGCGACCACGAGCACGAGCACGACCACGACCACGACCACGACCACGATCGCGACCACGCCCCCGGTGCGCAGCCCCCGGTGCGCAGGGCGTGCCCGCGCGCAGGGCGAAGGGACGACCGCCCCCTCCTCGTACCCTGTCCCCGTGCCGTCGTCCTCCCGCCTGCACCGCGTCGCCGTCCTGGTGCTCGCGGGTGCGAAGCCGCTCGATGTCGGCATCCCCGCTCAGGTGTTCACGACCCGCGCGAGCATGCCGTACGAGGTACGTGTGTGCGGGGCGACCCCCGGTCTCGTGACCGGCGGCGACGGCCTGTCGTACTACGTCGCACACGGCCTCGACGCGCTCGCCTGGGCCGACATCGTCTTCATCCCCGGGTACCGGTTCCCGGACCGCGACGACCCGCCGCGGGCCGTCGTCGAGGCGCTGATCGAGGCCCACGCCCGGGGCACGCGGCTCGCCGCCATCTCGACGGGCGCCTTCGCGCTCGCCGCCACGGGACTGCTCGACGGCAGACGCGCCACGACGCACTGGCACTACGCACGGGCACTGGCGGCGAAGCATCCACTGGTCCGGGTCGACGAGAACGTGCTGTTCGTCGACGAGGGCAGCGTGCTGACGTCGGCGGGCGCCGCCTCGGGCATCGACCTGTGCCTGCACATCCTGCGCGGCGACCTCGGAGTGGCCGCGTCGAACCACGCGGCCCGGCGCCTGGTCGCGGCCCCGTACCGCAGCGGCGGCCAGGCGCAGTACGTACCGCGCAGCGTGCCCGAGCCGCTGGGGGAGCGGTTCGCCGCCACCCGTGAATGGGCGCTGCACCGGCTCGGTGAGCCGCTCACCCTGGAAATTCTCGCCGGGCACGCGGCGGTCTCGCCGCGTACGTTCTCGCGGCGCTTCGTCGAGGACACGGGGTACACGCCGATGCAGTGGGTCATGCGGGCCCGTATCGACGTGGCGCGGGAGCTGCTGGAGCGTTCGCAGCGGAGTGTCGAGCAGATCGCCGCCGACGTCGGGCTGGGCACGGGCGCGAATCTGCGGCTGCACTTCCAGCGCGTCCTGGGCACCACACCGAGCGAGTACCGACGCACCTTCACCCGGGGCGAGTAGCTCGCCGCCATGTGGCGCGATCCTTTTGAACCGTGGCGATCACGCCGCTGTCCCGGCCGTGCGCCGCGCGCGACGCTGGTGGCGAATCGAAGGGACAGGACACCACTCATGACTCGCATCGCGATCAACGGATTCGGCCGCATCGGACGCAACGTGCTGCGCGCACTGCTCGAACGCGACAGCAACAGCAACAGCAACAGCGGCAAGGGCAGTGGCGGTGGCAGCGGCAGCGGCAGCGGCAGTGGCAGTGACCGCGACGGCGATGTCGCTGTCGACCCCGCCGCCGATCTCGAGATCGTCGCCGTCAACGACCTCACGGAGCCCGCCACTCTCGCCAGGCTGCTCGCCTACGACAGCACGGCCGGCCGTCTCGGGCGTCCGGTGACCGCAGACGGGAACACGCTGGTCGTCGACGGCCGCCGGATCACGGTGCTGGCCGAGCGGGAGCCCGCGCACCTGCCGTGGGCCGAACTCGGCGTCGACATCGTCGTGGAAGCCACCGGCCGCTTCACCTCGGCGAAGGCCGCCCGCGCCCACCTCGACGCGGGCGCGAAGAAGGTGCTCGTCAGCGCACCCTCCGACGGCGCGGACGTCACACTCGCGTACGGCGTCAACACCGATGCGTACGACCCGGACGTGCACACGATCGTCTCGAACGCCTCGTGCACGACCAACGCGCTCGCGCCGCTGGCCGCGGTTCTCGACGAACTCGCCGGCATCGAGCACGGCTTCATGACGACGGTGCACGCCTACACACAGGAGCAGAACCTCCAGGACGGCCCGCACCGCGACGCCCGCCGCGCCCGCGCCGCCGCCGTCAACATCGTGCCGACCACGACCGGCGCCGCCAAGGCGATCGGCCTGGTCCTGCCGAACCTGGACGGCAAACTGTCCGGCGACTCGATCCGGGTCCCCGTCCCGGTCGGCTCGATCGTCGAGCTCAACACGACCGTGGCCCGCGACGTGACGCGCGAGGAGGTCCTGGCGGCGTACCGCGCGGCGGCGGAGGGCCCGCTCGCCGGCGTCCTGGAGTACTCGGAAGACCCGCTGGTCTCCGCCGACATCACGGGCAACCCGGCCTCGTCGATCTTCGACTCGGCCCTCACCCGCGTCGACGGCCGCCACATCAAGGTGGTCGCCTGGTACGACAACGAGTGGGGCTTCTCGAACCGAGTCATAGACACCCTCACCCTCCTGGCGACCCCCTGACGACGCCCGAACCCGAGAACGCGTGATGTGACCCCGGACATGTCACGCACCCGCTGACCCCCCACACGTCGAAGGGCCCCACCGCGAACGGTGGGGCCCTTCGACATCGTGCCCGGTGAGGCACTGGCGGAGGATACGAGATTCGAACTCGTGAGGGGTTGCCCCCAACACGCTTTCCAAATGTTCGTCCGGGGGTTCTGGGGCGTACGGCAACGTCCTGACCTGCGGTGCAGCTGGTCCGGTCGGGGGTTCTGAACGGTGCTGTACGCCGGTGAACGCAACCAGAACTGCAACCACGGAAGTGGAGCAGCGCGAGTGTGTCCAGCTCTGCTCGTGGTTCCTGGTCAGCGCGGAGTCGCCTACTCCCCCTTCTGCGACCAGGCCGCGGTGAGCGCGGTGACCGGGTCTTTGTCGGCTGGTGCCGCGGGCCACCATTCGCCGTCGTCGTCCTGGAGGTAGGGGTACCAGCGGGCGTCGGGGCCGAGACGCAGCTGAATGCCGTGGTGGGTGAGGGTGAGGCGGTTGCGCCAGGCTCTGAGGTGTGTGGGGGAGTCGGTCATCTCGGCGAGGGCCGTGTCCAGGGCCGTGCGGGCGGCCTTCATCACCGTTGGGTCGGGGGTGTAGGGCTGTTCGGCGACGGTGATGCCCGTGGGGCCGCCGTGGCGCCAGGCGCGGGTGAGGCGTGCGAAGACAGTGGGTTTGGTGCCGGTGTTCTGGATCAGGTGGTGGAACCACTCGGGTCCGGGGTTGCTTGCGGCGATGCGGACGGCGTCCTGGCGCTGGGTCAGGTGCAGGTCGGCGGTGTCGCCCGCCAGGAGCCGGGCGGCGCGCGCGGTGGCGTCGGCCATGAGGCGTTCCAGGTCCGCGGCGGCCAGGCCGGTGCCGGGTGGCGGGGCGACGGGCAGTGCTGTGGTGTGGGCAGCGGGTTCCGGGAGTTCGGGCAGTTCGGGCGGCTCTTCGGCCCAGTGGGCGTACGTGGCGGCGGCCGGGATGCCGTCCGGGGCCGGCGGGGCGGCGGTCTCCTGTGCTGCCGTACGAAGTGTGCGCAGCTGGGCGACGACCTCCTCGCGACCGCGGCCGCGCAGCGCGAAGAGCACGAACGGGTCGGTGTCGATGGTGGCGGCGATGGCGTAGCAGAGCGCGGCGGCGTGCTTGCAGGGGTATCCCCAGTCGGGGCAGGAGCACTCCGGATCGAGCTCAGTGGGCAGTGGGAGCAGGGGGACGCCTGCGTCCCGGGCGTCGTCCACGAGTTCGGCGGGCATCTCGTCGTCGAGAAGTGCTGCGAGATGTCCGGCGCGGGCCGCGATCGTGTCGAGCAGGGTGTCCCACTGAGGGCCGGTGAGAACGGGCAGGTGGACCGATGAGCGGTACGGGCGCGGGCGGCTGCCCTGGACAGCGGCACTGACCTTGCCCGGAACGATGGTGACCGGGCCGACCATGCCTTGGCGAGCGTAGGTGCGTCCGCGCGAGAGCCGTCCGGCGTCCAGGGTGGAGTCCTCCAGAGCGGCCACCCATGCCTGGCCCCACCAGGTCGCGGCGAAGGCTCGCTTGCCGCGGGCGGGCGGACGGCGCGGGCCGGGGACAGCGGGGCTCATGACTGCCTTCCCAGGGCGACGAGTTCGGCGAGTTCGGCGTCGGACAGTTCGGTCAGGGCTGCCTCGCCGGAGCCGACGACGGCGTCGGCGAGGGCGCGCTTGGCTTCGAGCAGCTTCGCTACCTTGTCCTCCACGGTTCCCTCCGCGAGGAGCTTGTGCACCTGGACGGGTTTGTCCTGGCCGATGCGGTAGGCGCGGTCGGTGGCCTGGTCCTCGACGGCCGGATTCCACCAGCGGTCGTAGTGCACGACGTGCGTGGCGCGGGTGAGGTTGAGCCCGGTGCCCGCCGCCTTCAACGACAGCAGGAACACCGCCACCTCACCGCGCTGGAAGCGGTCCACCATCTCCTCGCGCCGCGCGACGGGGGTGCCGCCGTGCAGGAAGAGGGCGGGGACGTCACGTTCTGCGAGGTGCTTCTCCAGCAGATCCCCCATCTGTTTGTACTGCGTGAAGACCAGCACGGATTCGCCTTCGGCGGTGATGGTGTCGAGAAGCTCGTCGAGCAGGTCGAGCTTGCCGGAGCGGCCCCGCAGGGGAGTGGACTGGCGCAGGCTGTGCTCTTTCAAATACTGGGCGGGGTGGTTGCAGATCTGCTTCAACGCGGTGAGCAGCTTGAGCACCAGACCGCGCCGGGCGATGCCCTCCGACTCCGCGATCTTCGCCATGGTCTCGCGGACCTGTGCCTCGTACAGGCTGGTCTGCTCGGCGGTCAGCGGGACGACGTGGTCGGTCTCGGTCTTGGGCGGCAGTTCGGGCGCGATGCCGGGGTCGGATTTCTTGCGGCGCAACAGGAAGGGACGTACGAGACGGGACAGGCGCTCGGCTGCCTCGGCGTCCTCGCCCGCCTCGATGGCGCGGGCATGCCGGTCACGGAAGGCGGAGAGCGTGCCGAGGAGCCCGGGGGTGGTCCAGTCGAGCAAGGCCCACAACTCGGAGAGGTTGTTCTCCACGGGGGTGCCGGTGAGAGCGACGCGGGCGCGGGTGGGCAGGGCGCGCAGTTCGCGGGCGGTGACGGCGTAGGGGTTCTTGACGTGCTGGGCCTCATCGGCGGCCACCAGCGACCAGGCCGTCCCGGCGAGGACTTCCCGGTCGCGGCGCAGCACCCCGTAGGTGACCAGGACGATCTCGTCGCCGGCCAGGTCCTTGAGGTGGCGGTCGCCGCCGTGGTAACGGCGTACAGGGGTGAGCGGTGCGAATCTGGCGGCCTCGCGCTGCCAGTTGCCGAGCAGGGAGGCCGGGCAGACGACAAGGGTGGGGCCCGCGGTGGTGGGGTCGCTCTGGCGGTGCAGGTGCAGAGCGAGCAGGGTGATGGTCTTGCCCAGGCCCATGTCGTCGGCGAGACAGCCGCCGAGGCCGAGTGCGCACATCTCGGCCAGCCAGGCCAGGCCCCGCTTCTGGTACTCGCGCAACGTGGCCTTGAGGGCGGCGGGCTGGGGCACGGGGGTGCGGGACTCGGGGTCGCGGATACGAGCGACCAAGTCGCCGAGCGCACCGACCGCCGCACAGGGGACCCGGTCACCGTCCAGGTCGGCCTCGCCGGTCAGCGTGGCGCTCAACGCCTCCATGGGGGTGAGCGGTTCCATCCGGCGGCGCTTGGCGCGGGCCACCAGCTTCGGGTCGGCGACCACCCACTGATCGCGAAGCCGGATGAGGGGACGGCGTGACTCTGCGAGAGCATCCATCTCGGCCTCGGTGAGCGGCTCGCCGCCGAGGGAGACCTGCCAGCGGAAGTCGAGGAGGGCCTCGGTGTCCAGCAGGCCGCCTGCGGTGGAACCGGGGGCGGTGCGCTGCCCGATCCCCGCGGTCGCGGTGAGTGCCTTGACCAGTTCCCGCGGCCAGTGCACGTCGACACCGGCAGCGCGCAGCGCGTCCGTGGCGTCCCCAAGGAGTTCGAAGGCTTCGTCGTCGGTCAACCGGAGCTGATCGGGAGCGGCATCGTCGAGCAGCCTGCGCAGCGGGGGCCAGGCGCGGGCGCCGCGGCGCAGGGCGAGCAGGGTCTCGGTCTCGGCGCGTGGGCCGAGCCGCCGCTCCACTTCGGTCGGCTCGCTCCAGAGTCGTGCGGCCTCGATGACGAGCGCCGGGTCCGTCGCGGTGTGCAGCTGCAGAACGGCCCGGAACTGCCGTCGGCGTCCTTCGGGTACGTCGACGCGCAGAGAGACACGGACCTCCGCGGTGAGCGCCGCCTGGGTTTCCTCGGCCCATTCACGCAAGGCGGGCGCGGCGCGGGCCTCGCGCCAGGCGTACGGCAGCGCTCCCATGGCGAGCGGCGCGGCCGGCGTACGGACCAGGTCGTCGGCTACCGCGTCACAGAACTGGCGTATCAGCGCAGCCGGTTCGGCGATCCGTACCGGCGCAGGGCCAGGCTCGGGCAGGCAGTGGGCGTGTGGCGGGAAGGCGGCGGCCAGGGCGTCCAGCGTCTGGTGCTGGGCGGCTGTGAAGGGACCCGCCTGCCAGGTGTCGTAACCGGCGGGGGTGATGGCCGGGTAGAGGCGGCCGTCGGCCAGCAGCCGCAGCGCGAAGCGGGTGGCGGCCTTCCAGGCGGCGCCGGAGGGATGCGTCGGCTCCGCATCAGCCAGGGCAGAGACAGCGACGGCGACAGGCAAGGCGTAACCCTCGACCCTGCGCCGCCTGACCGAGCGGCCGTGCGGCAGGACCAACTCCGCCACCTCGGTCTCCAGGCCGGTAGGCGCCGTACTGCCTCCAGCTGCTGCACGGGTCGGCTTCCACAGCAGCAGCCGCCCGAGGCGGGCGGGCTCACCGGGCAGGAACACCACCGCCCAGCCGGCGCTGAGCAACTCCCTCACGAAGGCGGATGTTTCCGGCCGGGCCAGCGGCGGTGCGCTCCTCGCGCCCGTACTCGGCTCTCGTACGACGACTCGTGCCACTCTCTTCCGCCCTGTCGCTTGCCGAACCCTCCCCAGGCCCGCTCATACCGAACCCCACCAGGCAACGTCACACACTGGCAACCGCGGGCCTTGGCTTGACTGCCGGCGACGTCGCCATTGCGGATACGCCGCTGCTGAATGCACCGGTCCTCAACCGTATGGTGCGGCGCTACGGTGAGGCCATGAGCACCTGGGACCCAGCAGCGCTGGAGGCGTTGATCGAAGAGGCCACCGTCGACGCCTACGGAGAGGACGAGCAGCTCACCGGCTTCTTCACGATGATCGAGGAGAGCCTTGCCGTGCCGTTCACCACGACTGTTCTCGGCGTCGAGGTGAACGTGGTCGGTGTTGATCTGACCGAGGGTGGGTGCGTGATCGCACGCTGCGCCCGGGGGTCGGTCCGACAGGACATCGGAATTCTGAACCTGCCGCTGCCGGAACCCGCCCCCGAGGGCTGGCAATGGATCGAGGCATACCGCTACTGGGCCCGCTGAACTGGCGCGTTGCACAACTGCCCGGCTGAGCTCCAGCTCGAACGTGCAGTCGCCCCGACTGCCGCTGCCCGGACCGACTACGGGGAACAGAGAGCACGCGGCGCGCATACCGCAGTATGCTTGCGGCTATGGCCGACACCACGCGCATCACAGTGACACTCCCCACCGAGCAGGTGGCGGAGCTGAAGAAGATCACGGACAACGTCTCCGGCTACGTGGCCGAAGCGGTCGCCAGGCAGATCCGGCACCAGCTCCTAGGAGCCGACCTGCGCAGCCACACAGACGAGCACGGGGCCTTCAGTGAGGAAGAGCTGGCCGAGGCGCGGGCGCGGATCTTCGGTACCACGCAGGCCGGCGGCGGCGCGAGCGCCGCGTGAGCGGGCACATCGAGACTGTCGTCCTGGACAGCGAGGGGCTGTCGGCCTGGGTGGCGCAGGACCGGAAGATTCTGGCGATGTTCCAGGTGTTCCACGACATGGGAGCGGACCTTGTCGTCAGCGCCAACACCATCGTGGAGGTGAGCCACGCCAGGGTGAACCTGCCCCGACTGCAATGGGCGCTCTCCCGGGTCAAGGTGGAGCCGGTCACGGAGGTAGCGGCCAAGGCGGCGGCACAACTGCTCAAGGGCGCCGGTCTGCACGGACACAAGTACGCGATCGACGCCACCGTCGCGGAAGCAGCCTTGCGTCAGCCTGGTCCGGTCGCCGTCCTCACGTCGGATGTCGACGACATGACCCGGCTGTGCGGCAGCAAGGTCCTGATGATCGGGCTCTGACCGCGATCTCGTCCCGGGGCCGTGGACAGATCCGCATGGATCCGCCGAGAGCCAGAGTCGCCGCAGTGGGACCTGGCCGCCGGGAACCGTCGCGACGGTTCCCGGCAGATGGTGTGGTTGCACTGAGCCGGTCGCCCTATGAGGACGTGAGCGTGCGCTCTTCCCCTTTGATGATTTGTCCCAAATGCCGGCCATAAATGCAACCGAAACTGCAACCAGAGCATGCCGAAGAACTGGACCGCAATGAGCGGTCCAGCTCTTCATTTCGCCTGTTCAGGCGGCTGCGGAGGATACGAGATTCGAACTCGTGAGGGGTTGCCCCCAACACGCTTTCCAAGCGTGCGCCCTAGGCCTCTAGGCGAATCCTCCGCCGGAAACATTACATGACGGCGGAGGGTGCTTGCGACCTCGTTCGACGGCCGGTGATCAAGGTGGGGGCGAGGTGGGGAGCGAGGGGTGGGGAGGCGGGTCGGTGGCCCCCGGGGATCGGGTAGGCTGGGGTCAGCCCCTCACGCGGCGCTATCTGACTGAACTCCCCCAGGGCCGGAAGGCAGCAAGGGTAGGTTGGCTCTGGCGGGTGCGTGAGGGGTCTTCGTCGTCTCGGGCGCCGGGTTGTCAGTGGGCGCCTATAACCTCGTATGCGTGTCGTCTCTCGCGCTGTACCGCCGTTATCGCCCGGAGTCGTTCGCCGAGGTCATCGGGCAGGAGCATGTCACCGACCCGCTGCAGCAGGCGTTGCGGAACAACCGGGTCAATCACGCGTACCTGTTCAGCGGGCCGCGCGGGTGCGGGAAGACGACCAGCGCGCGCATCCTGGCCCGCTGTCTGAACTGCGAGCAGGGCCCCACCCCCACACCGTGCGGTGAGTGCCAGTCCTGCCAGGACCTCGCGCGCAACGGCCCGGGGTCGATCGACGTCATCGAGATCGACGCCGCCTCGCACGGTGGCGTGGACGACGCCCGTGAGCTGCGGGAGAAGGCCTTCTTCGGACCCGCGAGCAGCCGGTACAAGATCTACATCATCGACGAGGCCCACATGGTCACGTCGGCCGGTTTCAACGCGCTGCTGAAGGTCGTCGAGGAGCCGCCGGAGCACCTCAAGTTCATCTTCGCCACCACCGAGCCCGAGAAGGTCATCGGGACCATCCGGTCGCGCACCCACCACTATCCGTTCCGGCTCGTCCCGCCCGGCACGCTCCGCGAGTACCTCGGCGAGGTGTGTGGCAAGGAGAAGATCCCGGTCGAGGAGGGTGTCCTCCCCCTGGTCGTGCGCGCCGGAGCCGGCTCCGTGCGTGACTCGATGTCCGTCATGGACCAGCTGCTGGCGGGCGCGACGGACGAGGGTGTGACCTACGCCATGGCCACGTCGCTGCTCGGCTACACGGACGGGTCGTTGCTCGACTCGGTCGTCGAGGCCTTCGCCGCCGGGGACGGAGCCGCGGCCTTCGAGGTCGTCGACCGCGTCATCGAGGGGGGCAACGACCCGCGGCGGTTCGTCGCCGACCTGCTGGAGCGGCTGCGGGACCTGGTGATCCTGGCCGCCGTGCCGGACGCCATCGACAAGGGCCTCATCGACGCCCCCGTCGAGGTCCTGGAGCGGATGCGGGCCCAGGCCGGCGTCTTCGGCGCCGCCGAGCTCAGCCGCGCCGCCGACCTCGTGAACGAGGGCCTCACCGAGATGCGCGGCGCCAACTCGCCCCGCCTCCAGCTCGAACTGATCTGCGCCCGGGTGCTGCTCCCCGCCACCTACGGCGACGAACGATCCGTCATGGCCCGCCTGGACCGCCTGGAACGAGGGGTGAACTTCTCCGGCGCCGGCTCGGCCCCGGCCATGGGTTACGTGCCCGGCCCCGACGCGCACGGGGGAGCGGCCCAGCCCATGGGCATGGCTGCACATCCGCAGGCCCCCTCGGCTCCGCACGGCACCCAGGCTCCACACGGCAGCCATGCTCCGGCCGTCGCGCAAGTTCCGCCGGGCGGTGGGCCCGCGGCGGCCCGGGCCGCGGTTCGCGGGGCGGGGGCCGGCGCCGCTCCCGGCTCCGGTCACGGCGGCGGAGCACCGGGCGCGCAGGGTGTCGGCGCCGTTCCCGGTTCGGGTTCGGGTGCGGACGGGTACGGCTCCGGCGCCGCCGGAGCACCGGCAGCCGGTCCGGGCGGGAACGGCCCCGCCGGGGTGGCTCCCGTCGCACCCCCTGAGGGTGCGCCCGTCGCCCCGGCCGCCGCCGCGAGCGGTGCCCCGGCCGGGCCCCCCACCACTCCCGCGCACGCCCAGCCGGGCGCGGGTTCCACGCCCGCCCACCCCAACGCGCCGGGCGCCCCCGGTGGCGCCGCTCCCGGCTCCTGGCCCACCCCGGCCGCCGCGGGCAGCGGCCGTCGGCCCGGCGGCTGGCCGACCGCGGCGCCCGCCGGTGGCGGCTCCGCGCCCGGCGCCCAGGCGGCATCCGCACCCTCGGCCGCGCCCCCGGCGTACGCCCAGCCCGGTCCTCCCGCTGCGAGCCCCACCCCGGCCGCCGCCTACAACCCGGCCCCCGGCGGACCCGACCCCCGCACCCTCTGGCCCAACATCCTGGAGACGGTGAAGAACCGCCGCCGCTTCACCTGGATCCTCCTCAGCCAAAACGCCCACGTGGCCGGCTTCGACGGCACCACCCTGCAGATCGGCTTCGTCAACGCGGGCGCCCGCGACAACTTCGCGAGCAGCGGCAGCGAGGACGTCCTGCGGGCCGCCTTGTCCGAGCAGTTCAACGTGCACTGGAAGATCGAGGCCGTCATCGACACCTCGGGCGGCTCGGCCCCGGCGGCCACTCCCGGCGGATACGGCGCTCCCGCCCCGGCCGCAGGCGGTTACGGAGGCGGCGGCTACGGCGGTGGCGCGGGCGCCGGTGGCTATGGCGGCACCGGCACCGGCGGTGGCTACGGCGGCTCCCCGGCCCCGTCCTCTCGTCCCGGCCCGCCCCAGGCGTCGAACCCCTCCTCCCGCCCGGCGTCCCCCGGTACGGCCGGGCCCCACCAGTCCGCCCCGGCCGCTCAGCCCGCCGCCCCGGTACCGCCCCCGGCTCCCGAGCCCCCGCCCGTCTCCCCCGAGGACGACATCCCCGAGGACGACGATCCCGACCTCGACGAGACCGCCCTCTCCGGCCACGACCTGATCGTGCGCGAACTGGGCGCGACGGTGATCGAGGAGATCGCGAACGAGTAGAGAGGGGGGTGCCGCGGCGGCGACTCGTGCGCCGCCCGGTGGCGAGTCGTACGATCCGACAAACCCCCGCCGTCCCATCCTTCGGAAGCCCCCACAAAGCCCCTCGTCCCCTCCGGCTAGGCTGACCCCGTGAAGGTCCTCGTCATTGGTACCGGTGCTCGTGAGCACGCGCTGTGCCGTTCGCTGTCCCTCGACCCCCATGTCACCGCACTCCACTGCGCCCCCGGCAACGCGGGCACCGCGGAGGTGGCCGAGTCCCACTCGGTCGACGCACTGGACGGCGCCGCCGTGGCCGCGCTGGCCACGCGGCTGGAGGCCGACCTGGTGGTCGTGGGCCCGGAGGCCCCGCTGGTCGCGGGTGTCGCCGACGCCGTGCGCGAGGCGGGCATCCCGGTGTTCGGTCCGTCCGGTGAGGCCGCGCAGCTGGAGGGCTCCAAGGCATTCGCCAAGGAAGTCATGGCCGGGGCCGGCGTACCCACCGCCCGGTCGTACGTCTGCACGACGGCCGAGGAGATCGACGAGGCGCTGGACGCCTTCGGCGCGCCGTACGTCGTGAAGGACGACGGGCTCGCGGCCGGCAAGGGCGTCGTCGTGACGGCGGACCTCGCCCAGGCCCGCGAGCACGCGCTCGCCTGCGGCCGGGTCGTCATCGAGGAGTTCCTGGACGGCCCCGAGGTCTCCCTCTTCGCGATCACCGACGGCGTGACCGTCGTCCCCCTCCAGCCCGCGCAGGACTTCAAGCGCGCGCTCGACGGCGACGAGGGCCCCAACACCGGCGGCATGGGCGCGTACTCGCCGCTCCCGTGGGCCGATCCGAAGCTGGTCGACGAGGTCTTGGAGACCGTGCTCCAGCCGACCGTCGACGAGATGCGGCGCCGCGGCACCCCGTTCTCCGGCCTGCTCTACGCGGGGCTGGCGATCACCAGCCGAGGCGTACGGGTGATCGAGTTCAACGCCCGGTTCGGCGACCCGGAGACCCAGGTCGTCCTCGCCCGTCTCAAGACCCCGCTGGCCGGTGTCCTGCTCGCCGCCGCCAACGGCACCCTCGGCGACCTCGAACCCCTGCGGTGGAGCGCCGACGCGGCCGTCACGGTGGTCGTGGCCTCGCACAACTACCCCGGCACGCCGCGCACGGGCGACCCCATCACCGGCCTCGACGAGGTCGCCGCGGTGGACGCCCCGCACGCGTACGTCCTGCACGCCGGCACCAAGCGCGCCGGTGACGACGTCGTCAGCGCCGGCGGTCGCGTCCTCTCCGTCACGGCCACCGGCAAGGACCTCACCCAGGCCCGCGACCGCGCCTACACCGCCGTGGCCCGCATCGGCCTGGAAGGCTCCCAGCACCGCTCGGACATCGCGGCGAAGGCAGCGGCGGAGGCGTGACCCGCGCCGAGGCGTGATCGGCTGGCCGTTCGCTTGCCGGGACGGCCACTGGCTCGAAGGGCGCGTCTGCGACTGCGCCGCTCCCCCGTACACACAACCGAACACATCCGCCCCCTTCGTGACATCCGCATGCGAAGCATCACGAACGGGTACGAACCCCAGGCCCCGGCATCCCTCGGAGACCCCCAGGAACCCCTGGAAAATCCCTCGGAATCCGGGGCCCGATCCTTGCCCAGCGTCATTCACCTCTCCCCAAAGCCATTCCATCGAGTGAGCGATGGTCCATCCGGCTGACGGCGGCCGGGCCCCCAACTAGGGTGCGGCGCAAGCGTTCCGGCACTTGGCCCACCGGCATTGCGATGTCAGTGGTGGGTGCCACAGTGGGGGAGTGAGCAACGTCAGGGCATTCGGCGGCGACCACTTCGACGAGCAGTCGTCGCGGTCGTCGCGGTGTGCGCCGCACGGGACAGCAGGGGGTGACGTCGGGTCGTGACCGGTATGGCAGATGGTGAGGAGGCGGGCGCGCAGGCCGCGCGCTCCCGGGCACTCGCCGTGCTGCGGGTCCGCAGCAGGGCGCTGGCCGTGGCATTGCTGCCCGCGGCGGCCGCCGTCGTCCTGCTGTCCGGCAGATCGACGGGCCATCTGACCGGTTCGGGCTGGTCCATGGCGAGCTGGATCGTCTCCGGCCTTGCCGTTCTCGTGCTCCTCGCCGCCGCCGGGATCGCGCTCGTCGTCGCCCGTGCGCGGCCCGCCGTGAGCCCCACGGTCTCGATCACCGAGCAGGCGGCCCCTGATCTCTACCGACTGGTCCGGGACCTGGCGGACCGTCTGGACGTCCCGCCCCCCTCCGCGATAGCGCTCACGCCGGACTGCGACAGCTGGCTGGAGGATCGCACCCACCCGTCCCACCGCTCGCCCGCGACCCCCGCGCCCCCCGCGGAGACCGCCGGGCCCGAGTCGGCCGACCGGGCCGACGAGATGACGGATGCCCGCGGATCCTCACCCGACCTGCGCTCAGGTCTGAACTCGGGCCCGCGTTCGGGCGTGGCGCCCGGACTCTCCTCTGCACGCCGACACCGCCCGCCCACCGCCCCGGTGCTCGTCATCGGCTCACCCTTCCTGTGGTGGATGCGGGTCGGGGAGCTACGAGCGGTGCTGGCCCCGGTCGTCGCCGGTACGGGACCCTCGGCGCACCCGGACATAGCCGCGGCCCGCCGTTTCGTACGCGGACTGGACGCGGCCGTGGCCGTCACCTCGTCGCCGGCGCACGGCCCGCTCGTGCGGTCGGTGCTGGCCGGGGTCGGCTGGGTCACCCGACTGCTCCTGCGCGGCTGCCGGGGGCACGCGTCGGAGATGGAGCGCGGGGTCGCCGCCGCGGCGGCCGAGCGTGCACAGGCTGTGGACTACGGTCTGCGGATCGTCGCCCAGGAGCAGGTCGGCCTGGCCTACGCGGGCTGGGACCGCCTTCTCACCCGGGTCGCGCTGCCCGCCTGGCGGATGGGCCGCTGGCCGTCCCGTCTGGACGCGGGTGTCGTCGCCGCTCTCACGGAGCTGTCCCGCCGCGACCGCCTGGCCGAGGGCTTCGCCTCCCGGCTCGGCGAGCGCCCCGCCTGCGACCTCCTCGAAGAGCCCGGCACGGTCGACGAGGCCGCCTCCCTCCTCGCGGCCCGCCTCTTCCACGGCGGTCCCGCCGAGTCCGGCGCCGACTGGTCCCCGGTCGACTGGCACGAGTACCCGGACGAGGTCGTGGACCGCAAATGGCGCACCGACGCGGCCCGCCTCCACCGCGTCCTCGACACCCTGGGCGTCAGCCACACCGCGGGCGACCCGAGCCCGGACCCCACCGGCCCGGCCCCGGGCGGCCCGACGCTCTCCCGGGTCCTGAACCACCTGACGACCCTGACGGGCCCCGCCCCGACTCCGGCCCCCGACCAGGCGCGCGTCGCCCCTACCGTCACCGGGCACGAGCCGCCCGCCGGGGAAGCCGACCTCGGCCGGGCCCCCGAAGGCCCCCGATCCGACCGCCGACATGAACACAACCCCGCCCGGGAACCGCACCGGCACCACATATCCCACCTCGGCGACGACGGCGACGGCCACGACGGCACAGGCGCCGATCCCGACCACGTCCACGGCAACCGTCCCCACGCCTCCACCGGCACCGACGCCGGCACCGACGCCGGCATCGGCATCGGCATCGATCCCGACCTCGGTGAGGACGACGACGAACCCGGTCTGGCCAACGCCCGGTCCGCAGGTCTCGCCGCCGCACTGACCGCCGAGGTGGCCCGGGAGGAGGCCACGGCCCCGGCTGCCGCGTCCCTCGCGGGCGGTGGTGCCGAGGCGCCGGGGCCGGATCGGGCGCTGTGGGACGACGGGCTGCTGCCGCTGTTCCCGATGCAGCCTCCCCGCACGGGCCGTGAGCTGTTGGCGGAGCACGTCACCGCGATGGTCTGCTGCGCGGCGATGGACACGGCGGGCGCGACCCCGGGCCTGGACTGGCTGGACGGCCCCTCGCTCCTGGTCGACGGCGAACGAGCGGCCGACCTCGCCCCCAGGGTCCTGACCCTCGTGGAGGACGGCGACCCCGTCCCCCTCCGCGACTGGCTCCGCCGCCTCGGCGTCCGCCCGGAAAAGCCCGTCCGGCTGGTCTGAGGCGTGTGCCGGCTGATGCGCGAGATGGTCTGACGCACGGGATGCCCCACCCAACCCAACTCCCCACTCGGAGCCACATGTTCCACTCTCGCCAATAAGCAACGAACCGTGACGGAGCGCGTGCGTAATGTGATGTGCTGGGACCGATCGCGTACATAGCAAGGGCTTGCGAAGCTCGCGGGGGACGAGGGAGGGGACCATTCATGGGCTCGGAGCACCACATCCGCCGTTGGGAGTCGGGCGCACTCGCCCACGCCGTGACGGACCCCTTCGGCCAGGGCCCCGTTCCCTGGCTACGGGGCAATGTGACGTACTTCGACGACACGGGCCAGGTCGTCCCCTGGTACGTGGAGCCGGGCCCGCCGGAGGCCGACGCCCCGGCCAAAGGCGGTCGCACCCGCGCGCCCGCCCGCGTCCCCGCTCCCCGCACCGCACCGGGCGGCCCCCGCTCCGCCGACGACGTGCGCCGCCAGATCAAGGGCTTCACCGCGACCGGCGCCGCCGCTCCCGGCGAATCCATCGACTTCCACATCACCGTCGACCCGCCCCAGGAATTCGGCGTCGACATCTACCGCATCGGCCACTACAGCGGCGACGGTGCCGCGAAGATCACCACCAGTCCCCGTCTCTCCGGCATCGTCCAGCCCCCGCCCCTCACGGCCGACCGCACGGTCTCCTGCCATCACTGGTGGCTCTCCTGGCGGCTGCAGATCCCGAGCTACTGGAACACCGGCGCGTACGTGGCGGTGCTGACCACCGCCGACGGCTACCGCTCCCACGTGCCGTTCACCGTCCGCGACGAGCGCCCGGCCGACCTGCTGCTCCTGCTCCCGGACATCACCTGGCAGGCGTACAACCTGTATCCGGAGGACGGCCGTACGGGCGCCAGCCTCTACCACGCCTGGGACGAGCACGGCCGGCTGCTCGGTGAGTCCGACGCCGCGACGACCGTCTCCTTCGACCGCCCGTACGCCGGCGCCGGCCTCCCCCTGCACGTCGGTCACGCCTACGACTTCATCCGGTGGGCCGAGCGCTACGGCTACGACCTGGCCTACGCCGACGCCCGCGACCTGCACTCCGGCCGCGTGGACCCGGCCCGCTACCGGGGTCTGGTGTTCCCCGGCCACGACGAGTACTGGTCGCCGCAGATGCGCCGCACCGCCGAACTCGCCCGGGACGGCGGCACCTCGCTCGTCTTCCTCTCCTCCAACACCATGTACTGGCAGGTGGAGCTGGGCCCGTCCCCGTCCGGAGCCCCCGACCGGCTCCTCACCTGCCGAAAACGCCAGGGTCCCGGCAAACCCGCACTGTGGCGCGAAATCGACCGCCCCGAACAGCAGTTGATGGGCATCCAGTACGAGGGCCGGGTCCCCGATCCCCACCCCCTGGTCGTGCGCAACGCCGAGCACTGGCTCTGGGACGCGACCGGCGCCCACGAGAACGACGAGCTGGAGGGCATGGTCGCCGGTGAGGCCGACCGCTACTTCCCGCGCACGCCGCTCCCCGAGCACCAGGGCCGTATCCTCCTCGCCCACTCCCCGTACCGGGACGCCGACGGCGTCGTCCGCCACCAGGAGACCTCCCTCTACCGAGCCCCCTCCGGCGCCTGGGTCTTCGCGTCCGGGACGTTCGCGTGGTCCCCCGCCCTGGACCGACCGGGCCATGTCGACACCCGAGTCCAGCGAGCCACCGCAAACCTCCTGGACCGCATCTGCAAACGTGACTGAGTCGCGTACCGGGTCCACCGTCAGATCCCGTGGCGACTCCCGGCGAGGCAACCCCGGGCAGGACCGGTCGCCCTCATACGGGAGAATCGAGCCACTTGGACATCACCACGGGGAGGAACCGTGTCCGGATTCGTAGAAAAGCCCGAGCCGATCCAGGTTCCGGGCCTGGTGCACCTGCACACCGGCAAGGTGCGCGAGCTGTACCAGAACGAGGCGGGCGACCTCGTGATGGTCGCCAGCGATCGAACATCCGCGTTCGACTGGGTGCTGCCGACGGAGATCCCCGACAAGGGGCGTGTCCTGACACAGCTGTCGCTCTGGTGGTTCGACCAGCTCGCCGACCTGGTCCCGAACCACGTCCTGAGCACCGAGCTCCCGCCGGGCGCCCCCGCCGACTGGGCGGGCCGCACCCTGATCTGCAAGTCGCTCACGATGGTCCCGGTCGAGGCCGTCGCCCGCGGCTATCTCACCGGCTCGGGCCTGGTGGAGTACACCGACTCCCGCACGGTCTGCGGTCTCGCCCTCCCCGAGGGCCTGGTCGACGGCTCCGAGCTGCCGGCGCCGATCTTCACCCCGGCCACCAAGGCCGCCGTCGGCGAGCACGACGAGAACGTGTCGTACGAGGAGGTCGCCCGCCAGGTCGGCGCGGAGACCGCCGCACAGCTGCGCCAGACGACGCTCGCCGTGTACAGCCGGGCCCGGGACATCGCCCGCGACCGGGGGATCATCCTGGCCGACACCAAGTTCGAGTTCGGCTACGAGGGCGACACCCTCGTCCTCGCCGACGAGGTGCTCACCCCGGACTCCTCCCGCTTCTGGCCGGCGGACCTCTGGGAGCCGGGCCACGCCCAGCCGTCCTTCGACAAGCAGTTCGTCCGGGACTGGCTGACCTCGGAGGCCTCGGGCTGGGACCGCAAGAGCGAGCAGCCCCCGCCGCCGCTGCCCGAGGAGATCGTCGCCGCGACCCGCGCCAAGTACGTGGAGGCGTACGAGCGCCTGACAGGCACGAGATGGAGCTAGGTCGGACACGACCTGGCGCGCCGGCGCACAGCGTGCCGGACACGAAGAAGACCCCGGTCCACTGGACCGGGGTCTTCTCTGCCGAGCGGACGACCAGGTTCGAACTGGCGACCTCAACCTTGGCAAGGTTGCGCTCTACCAACTGAGCTACGTCCGCGCTGCGCCGTGGCGCGAGACCTACTATACCCAACCTCGCTCGCGGGCGAGCCGCACCGCCGCGTGCCGGTTCTCCACGCCGAGCTTGGAGACGGCCGACGACAGATAGTTCCGGACGGTCCCCTGGGACAGCGCGGCCCGGTCGGCGATCTCCGCGACGGGTGCCCCGTCGGCGGCGAATTCGAGCACCTCGGCCTCCCGCGCGGTCAGCGGCGAGTCCCCGGAGGAGATCGCGTCGGCCGCCAACTCCGGGTCCACATAACGGTTCCCCGCGTGCACGGTCCGAATGATCTCCGCCAGCCGCTGCGCGCTGACGGTCTTGGGGACGAACCCGCGCACACCCGCTTCAAGCGCCCGCTTCAGATGTCCCGGCCGGCCATGACCGGTCACGATCAGCACCCGGCAGTCCGGCAGTTCGGCCCGCAGCGATGTGGCGACCCTCACACCGTCCGCGCCCGGCATCTGCAGATCCAGCACCGCGACATCCGGTTCGTGGGCCCGCGCCATCGCCAGCGCCTCCGGCCCGCTCGCCGCCTCCGCGACCACCACCAGGTCGTCCTCCAACCCCAGGAGCGCGGCCAGCGCCCCCCGGATCAGATGCTCGTCGTCGGCCAGCAGCAGCCGTACCGGCCGCCCCACCACCTCAGGTACGGCGGTCACGACGCACTCCCCGGTACGACAGCCGACCCGACCGACGCGACGGACCCGGCCGACACGACCGAGTCCCTCGCAGCCGAGCCCCCCACACCCAACGGCACCCGCGCCACCACCCGGAACGCCTCCCCGTCCACCGGCCCCGCCTCCAGCGTCCCGTCCACGACCGCCAGCCGCTCCCGCAGCCCGGCGAGCCCGGACCCGCCGGCCCCCACAGAACGCCCCGCGAGCTTGGACCCGGCCCCCACAGAACGCCCGGCGGCCCCGGCTTCCGTACCGGCCGCCCGGATTCCGTCGTTCTCCACGGTCAGCACCACTTGCCCCTCTCCCACCCGCAGCGCCACAGCGCACTGACCGGCGTTCCCGTGCCGCAGCACGTTCGTCGTCGCCTCCCGCACCACCCAGGCGAGCGCGGACTGTACCTCGCCGGGCAGCCCGGCGGTGTCCGCCCCGTCGACCGAGCAGTCGATCCCGGCAGCCGCCAACACGCCCTGCGCACCGGAGAGTTCGACCCCGAGGTCGGCCTCCCGGTACCCCCGTACGACCTCCCGCACCTCGCTCTGCGACTCCTGGGCGATGCGCTGGACCTCGATCATCTGCTCGACGGCCTCGGGCCGTTCCCGGCGAGCCAGCTGGACGGCCAGCTCGCTCTTCAGGGCGATGACCGCGAGGTTGCGGCCTATCACGTCGTGCAGATCACGTCCGAAGCGAAGCCGCTCCTCGGCGACGGCGAGCCGGGCGCGGGTCTCGCGGGCGTCGGCCAGTTCGTAGACGGCGTCGAGGAGCCAGACGGAGAAGACGGCCGTGAAGGCGAGGGCCCCACCGCTGATCATCACGACCATCGCCGTGACCAGCGCGCCGGACACCGGTGTGCCCAGCAGGAGGGTGAGGAGCGCGGAGCCCGCCGCGAAGCCGCCGACGACGGCCAGGACCCGCTTCTGACCGCGGACGCCGAACGTCGCGTTACCGACTCCGAAGATCACCACGATGCTGAAGATGCCGGCGTTGTCGGCGACGTCCCCCGTCACCGCGTGGTCGGCGATCACGAAGGTGAGGACGGCGACCACGGCGGTGACGGTGGTGAGCACCCACAGCAGCCGTACGGGCTGGGCCCGCCGCCCGCGCGTCCAGTCGAGCGCCCGGGACGCGGTCACCGCACAGGTCGCGGCGTGCACGCTCACCAGGAACAGCAGCAGCCAGCTGCCCGGCCGCCCCGGCCCCACCTCGGCGAAGGCGGGCAGTCCGGCCGCGAGGAGCTCGATCACCGCGAACGCGTGGAAGGACCACCGCGTGTACGTCTCCACCTTGGCCGGTGTGCTTTTCGCCCGCCACCAGGCCCCGGGCCCCCGCATGGCTCAACTCCCCTCATCGGCGCGGTTCCCAGCGGAACCACCGCCGTACAGCAAACACCGCGAGCACGGTCCAGGCCAGTGCGGTGGCGACGGCGCCCAAGGCGTCGTACGCCGACAGGTCGCCGGTCCAGCCGCCGCGCACCAGCGTGATGACGGGGCTGAGCGGCAGCAGTTCGCAGATGGACGCCACACGGTCGGGCAGCACTTCGAGCGGCACGGTGATGCCCGACCCCAGCAGGGAGACGAACATCAGCGGCAGGCTGGTGACCTGGGCGCTCTCGGCGGTACGGCTGACGCTCGCGGTGACCGCCGCCAGCGCCACGCACATCACGACACCGAGCAGCACACCCAGGACGGCCAGGTGGGGCGCGGGCGGCGCTCCGAGATCGAGCAGGATCGTGCAGCCGATCGCGAGGAGCAGGCACTGCACGAGGGCGATGCCGACGGCGGGCAGCGCGGCCCCGACCAGGATCTCCGGATCGCGCAGCTCACCGGTCCGCAGCCGCTTCAGGACGAGTTCCTCGCGGCGTACGACGTAGATGTTGGTGAGAGCGGTGTAGACCGCGAAGAGCAGGGAGAAGCCGACGGCGGCGGCGAGGATGACCATCCCGACGCTCAGCCCGGCCTCCGCCAGGTCCATCTGGTCCGTCGCCGACCGGACGCTGAGCGGCAGCAGCAGCGGGACGAACAGCGCCGTGATCAGCGTGGCCCGGCTGCGCCCCAGCAGCGTCAGCTCGGCGCGGGCGAGCGCGGTCATCCTGCCCCGCAGGGTCGTGGTCCCGGCGACGACAGCCTCCGCACCCGTCGTGCCCACGCCGGCGCCCGTCGTGCCCGCGCCCGTACCGGTGGTGCCCGCGGTCGTGCCCTTGCCTGTGGTCGTGCTCATGCCCTCGTCCCGCCCTTGCGCGATCCCATGCCCGAAAGGAGCCCCGAGCCCCTACGCGATCCGGTGCCCGCGCCGGCGCCCGGACCCCTCTCCCGTCCCTTGCCGGTCCCCGGCCCACTGCCGGACTCCGCACCCGCACCCGCTTCCGCACGCGCGGCCTCCGCCGCCTCCGCCGTCTCCCGCGCGATCCGCAGGAACGCCTCCTCCAGCGAGGCGGACCGCACCTCCAGCCGGCGCAGTTCGACCCGGGACCGCTCGGCCCACAGCAACAGCCCCGTGGCCGCCCGCTGCAGTTCGTCGGTGCGCAGCACGACCACGCGGTCGTGCTCCTCGTGCCCGGTGACACCGAGTTCGCCGAGCGGTGGCAGATCGCCGAGGAAGTACCCGGTGGGCAGTTCGAAGGAGATGCGGGACGGCTGGGACGCGGTCACCTCGGCCGGGGTGCCGGTCGCGGCGACGACGCCTTCGTGGAGGATGGCGAGCCGGTCGGCCAGGTCCTCCGCCTCCTCCAGGTAGTGCGTGGTGAGCAGCACGGTCGTCCCCGCGTCGCGCAGGCCCCGCACCAGCTCCCAGGTGTCCTGACGGCCCTCCGCGTCGAGCCCGGTGGTGGGCTCGTCCAGGAACAGGACCTCGGGGCGCCCGAGCAGCGCGAGCGCCAGGTCGAGGCGCCGCTTCTCACCCCCGGACAGCTGCTTGACCCGTACGCCGGCCCGCCGCCCGAGCCCGACGAAGTCCAGCGCTTCGCCGACGGGCCGGGCCCCGCTGGTGCAGCCGGCCCACATCCGTACCGTCTCCGCGACGGTCAGCTCCGAGGGGAAGCCGCCTTCCTGGAGCATCACGCCGATCCGGGGGCGTACGGCCGCACGCTCCCCGTGGGGATCGTGTCCGAGGACCCGCACCCGGCCGCCGGACGGCGGTGCGAGGCCCTCCAGCAGTTCGACCGTCGATGTCTTTCCCGCGCCGTTGGTGCCGAGCAGCGCGAAGAGTTCTCCCCGGCCGACGGAGAAGGTGATCCCCCGCACGGCCTCGAAACCGCCCCCGTACACGCGCCGCAGGTCGGTGACCTCGATCACGTTCTCGTGATCGTGAGTGTTCACGTCCTCGTGCCCGTTCGTTTTCATGTCTCCAGCGTCCCGGTGGTTCGGGGCGGAGTGCAGTGCGTGGTGTCACCACACGGCATGACAAATGTCAGACGCGCGGGATCTCCACGCGGAGATCGGGAAACGGCGGGCACACGAAGAAGGCCCCGGTCCGATGGACCGGGGCCTTCTTTACCGAGCGGACGACCAGGTTCGAACTGGCGACCTCAACCTTGGCAAGGTTGCGCTCTACCAACTGAGCTACGTCCGCACTGCTTCCGATCGGCTCCCACCGATCGGCGCTAGGACTACTTTACCTGATCCACCGGAGTGGTCGGTCAAGCGATCCAGAGCGGGTGACAGGAATTGCACACTGCGCCTTCCCCCTGGAAGGGGGATGTTCTACTACTGAACTACACCCGCGTGACTCCGGTGAGCCGGGCCTTTCGGCCTTGCCCCTCGGCGTGCTCCAGACTCTAGCTGATCCGCCGGGGGGCAACGCAAGTCGGTTGTCCCCGGGGTCCAAGTCGGCCGCCCCCGGGGCCCGCTGACGGACCCTGAGAGCGGCCGACGCCGGGCGGCTACTGCGCCTCGGCGAACGCCTCGTAGACCTTCTTGGGGATCCGGCCGCGCGCGGGGACCTCCAGCTTGTTGGCCTGGGCCCAGGCGCGCACGGCCGCCGGGTCCGGGGCGACCTGGGTCTGCTTGTACGCCTTGCCCGACTTGGACCGCTTGCGGCCGGCCTCGACGTAGGGCGCGAGCGCCTTACGCAGTTTCTTGGCATTGGCTTCGTTCAGGTCGATCTCGTACGACTTGCCGTCGAGTCCGAAGGCGATCGTCTCCGCCGCTTCCGAGCCGTCGATGTCGTCGGAGAGAGTGACCACGACACGCTGCGCCACGAATATCGGTCCCTTCGTGCGACATCTCTCCGTTGACGTGCCCTGACGTCAGGGAGATGTCGGCTGTCCGGCTGTTAATTGGGCAAAGTATCGGCTATTGCCAATTCATTTGTACAGTGCCCGGCATTGCAATGTGAACACAGACTTAATCCGCCCGCGTGTCCTTCGCGCAATAGGGTTCCGGGATCTTTCCCGGAAGTTTTCGTGAGGGTGATCGTCCGATACCTGATCGTGACCGCCGTCACCGGCGATCCCTGTAGTTTCCTACGAATCTACCCGCGTAGAAATTTTGTACGGGTAGTCTGAAGGCACCTGTAGGAACCTGCTCAGCACCACAACACCGGGAGTGCCAGTGGCACGCGTCGTAGTCGACGTCATGCTCAAGCCGGAGATCCTCGACCCCCAGGGCCAGGCGGTGCAGCGCGCGCTGCCGCGCCTCGGTTTCGAGGGCGTCTCCGACGTACGTCAGGGAAAGCGATTCGAACTGGAAGTTGACGGACCGGTGGACGACGCCGCGCTCGCCCGCATCCACGAACTGGCGGAATCCTTCCTCGCCAACACCGTGATCGAGAACTTCACCGTCAAGGTGGAGGAAGTCGCGGAGGTCGGAAAGTGACCGCACGTATTGGTGTCGTCACTTTTCCCGGCAGCCTCGACGACCGGGACACCCAGCGCGCGATCAGGCTCGCCGGTGCCGAACCCGTCGCTCTCTGGCACAAGGACAAGGACCTCCACCAGGTCGACGCAGTGGTGCTGTGCGGCGGGTTTTCCTACGGTGACTATCTGCGCGCCGGAGCCATCGCACGCTTCTCGCCGGTGATGGAGACGCTCATCGAGCAGGCGAAGGCCGGACTGCCGGTCCTCGGTATCTGCAACGGCTTCCAGATCCTCACCGAGGCGCACCTCCTGCCCGGCACGATGCTGCGCAACGACCACCTGCACTTCATCTGCCGTGACCAGAAGCTGCGGGTGGAGAACGCGGACACCGCCTGGACGACCGACTACACGGCCGGCCAGGAGATCCACATCCCGCTGAAGAACAACGACGGCCAGTACGTCGCCGACGCGTACACGCTCGACAAGCTGGAGGCGGAGGGCCGTGTCGCCTTCCGGTACCTCGACTTCAACCCCAACGGCTCCCAGCGGGACATCGCCGGCGTCACCAACGAGGCCGGGAACGTCGTGGGTCTCATGCCGCACCCGGAGCACGCCGTGGAGCCGCTGATCGGCACCGGCCGCACCGACGGCCTCCCCTTCTTCACCTCGATCCTCAAGAAGCTGGTCAACGTATGAGCCGGACGCCTCTGGACACGGTCGAGCACGCGGCCGCGACCCCCGACGTCGAGCTGCCCTGGGCCGAACTGGGCCTGAAGAAGGACGAGTACGAGCGGGTCGTGGAGATCCTCGGCCGCCGGCCCACCGGTGCCGAGCTCGCCATGTACTCCGTCATGTGGTCCGAGCACTGCTCGTACAAGTCGTCGAAGGTGCACCTGCGCCAGTTCGGCGAGAAGGCGCCCCAGTCGGACGCCCTCCTCGTCGGCATCGGCGAGAACGCGGGCGTGGTCGACGTCGGCCAGGGCTACGCGGTCACCTTCAAGGTCGAGTCGCACAACCACCCGTCGTACGTCGAGCCCTACCAGGGCGCGGCCACGGGTGTCGGCGGCATCGTCCGCGACATCATCGCGATGGGTGCCCGCCCGGTCGCCGTCGTGGACCCCCTGCGCTTCGGCGCGGCGGACCACCCCGACACCAAGCGCGTCCTGCCGGGTGTCGTCGCGGGCATCGGCGGCTACGGCAACTGCCTGGGCCTGCCGAACATCGGCGGCGAGGTCGTCTTCGACGCCTGCTACCAGGGCAACCCGCTGGTCAACGCCGGCGCCATCGGCGTCATGCGGCACGAGGACATCCACCTCGCGAAGGCCTCCGGCGCCGGCAACAAGGTCATCCTCTACGGGGCCCGCACGGGCGGCGACGGCATCGGCGGCGCCTCCATCCTGGCGAGCGAGACGTTCGACGACGCCAAGCCGTCGAAGCGCCCCGCCGTCCAGGTCGGCGACCCCTTCCAGGAGAAGCTCCTCATCGAGTGCACCCTGGAGGCCTTCCAGGAGAAGCTGGTCGTCGGCATCCAGGACCTCGGCGCGGCGGGCCTGTCCTGCGCGACGAGCGAGCTGGCGTCCAACGGCTCCGGCGGCATGCGCGTCACCCTCGACGACGTGCCCCTGCGCGACTCGACCCTCTCGCCCGAGGAAATCCTCATGAGCGAGTCGCAGGAACGCATGTGCGCCGTCGTGGAGCCCGAGAAGGTCGACCGCTTCCTCGCGATCTGCGACAAGTGGGACGTCATCGCCACGGTCATCGGCGAGGTCACCGACGGCGACCGCCTGGAGATCTACTGGCACGGCGGCAAGATCGTCGACGTCGACCCGCGCACGGTCGCGCACGACGGCCCGGTCTACGAGCGCCCGTACGCCCGCCCGTCCTGGCAGGACGAGCTCCAGGCGGACGACGCGAACAAGCTGCCGCGTCCGGCGACGAGCGAGGAGCTGCGGGAGCAGGTCCTGAAGCTGGTGGCCTCCCCGAACCAGGCCTCCAAGTCCTGGATCACCAGCCAGTACGACCACTTCGTGCAGGGCAACACGGTCCTCGCCCAGCCCGAGGACTCCGGGATGATCCGCGTCGACGAGGAGAGCGGCCTGGGCGTCGCCATCGCGACCGACGGGAACGGCCGCTACGCCAAGCTGGACCCGTACCACGGCGCCCAGCTGGCCCTGGCGGAGGCGTACCGCAACGTCGCCACCACCGGCGCCAAGCCGCTCGCCGTCTCCGACTGCCTGAACTTCGGCTCGCCGGAGGACCCGGCGGTCATGTGGCAGTTCGCCGAGGCCGTACGCGGTCTGGCGGACGCCTGCCAGCAGCTGGGCACCCCGGTGACCGGCGGCAACGTCTCCCTCTACAACCAGACGGGCGAGGTGGCCATCCACCCCACCCCGGTCGTCGCGGTCCTGGGCGTCATCGACGACGTGGCCCGGCGCACGCCGGTCGCCTTCCAGGAGGAGGGCCAGCTGCTCTACCTGCTCGGCGACACCCGTGAGGAGTTCGGCGGCTCGGCCTGGTCCCAGGTCGTCCACGACCACCTCGGCGGACTGCCCCCGCAGGTCGACCTGGAGCGCGAGCGTCTGCTGGCCGAGATCCTGATCTCCGCCTCCCGCGACGGCATGATCGACTCCGCGCACGACCTCTCCGACGGCGGCCTGATCCAGGCGGTCGTGGAGTCGGCGCTGCTCGGCGGCAAGGGCGCGCGCCTGATCGTCCCGGACGGTCTGGACGCGTTCACCTTCCTCCTGTCGGAGTCGGCCGGGCGGGCCGTCGTGGCCGTCCCCCGCTCCGAGGAGGTCCGCTTCAACGACATGTGCGGCGCCCGAGGGCTCCCGGTCACCCGCATCGGTGTCGTGGACGGCGACACGGTCGAGATCCAGGGCGAGTTCACCCTCACCCTGGAGGAGCTGCGCACGGCCCACGAGGGCACGATCCCGGCGCTGCTGGCGTAGCCGGTACGACAGTGAAGGACCCGCTCGGATGGCCTTCCGGGCGGGTCCTTCTTCTCGGCTGTTTCGTTCAGCGGACGTAGCTCTTGAGGATCTCTGTGTCCAGTTCGATGTCCATCGGGCCGGGGAGGCAGACCTCCTCGCCGAACTTCGCGGTGTGGATGTCGCGGTAGCCGCCGACCAGAGGGTCGGGGCTGCTGTGCACGGTGACCGTGCATGAGTCCCGGTCGATCAGCAGGTACAGCGGGATCCCGGACTGCCCGTAAGCGGCTGGCTTCTCATGCCGGTCCCGCCGGTCGGTGTCCGAGTCGTACGACGTGACATCGACGACCATGAGGGCCCCGTGGGGGTCGGCCCACTCACCGTGCCCCGCGAAGTGCGCCTCGGGGGTGACCACCGCGTCCGGCTTCGCTCTGCCCTGCCGGTACGTGTCGACCCGGAGCCCCTGGGCCTGGTACACGTCCAGGTCGGGCCTTGACTGCATACACCGCCGGGTCAGCCAGGACACGATCGTGCTGTGGTCCCCGTCCGTCACCTGCTTGACTCCGATCCGTCCGTTGATGAACTCCAACGTGACGGTCTCGGGAGCGGCGGACGCGATCGTTTCGAACTCCTCCACCGACATCTGAGACGTGCGCTCGGCCATAACCGTCATGTTGCCCCCCCCTTTCCAGGCGAAGGCCAGTGTCGCCAGCGGGCGCCGAAGCCGGGCCCGCTTCGCCTTCGATCACACCTTCGGGTGACCACCCGCCCCGGTCCGCGCAGTCCGGCACGCGTACTCCGTGCGCCCCGGCCCCGAGCCCCCGTGGACGAGGGCCACGGGGACCGGCTTCTCGGCCGGGCACTGGCAGCGCGAACAGAGCCGGGTCCGGCGGAGGCAGTCGGCGTACATCCGCCCCGTAGGCTCGCCACCATGCCACCCGCCAGGAAACGCCCCCGCGCCTACGACCCCGTCAAGACCCGCAAGGCCGTCCTGGCCCAGTTCGGGCACGTACGGGAAGCCGTGGGCGGCCTCTCCGCGGAGCGGCTGGCGGCGCCGACCCGGCTCGGGGAGTGGACGGTGCGGGACCTGTCCGCGCACCTCACGATGGCCGTGGAGAGCGTCAGCCAGGCGCTGGAGCGGCCCGAGCCCGCGAAGGCCGAGCTGAACCCCCTCGACTACGCCTCCGCGACCGCCGCGTACGCAGGGGCCATCGCCGAGGGCAGCCACACTCTGGCCGAGGCCAACCCGGACGTCGTCGCTCTCTACTCCCATGTCGGGCAGCGGATCACCGAAGCCCTGGCCGCCACCCCGCCGGGCCGGATCATCGACACCCGGGCCGGCGGCATGCTGCTCGACGACTACCTGCTCACCCGGACCATCGAGCTCGTCGTCCACACCGACGACCTGAACGCGGCCGTCCCCGGCCTGGACGTCCCGTACGACCGGCACGCCCTCGCCACCTGTGTCCGGCTGCTCGCGGACACCCTCGCCGCGCGGGCGCCCGGCGGCTCGACGGAGGTGCGGATCCCGCCCTACGCCGTGGTGCAGTGCGTGGAGGGGCCCCGGCATACCCGGGGCACCCCGCCGAACGTCGTCGAGACCGATCCGCTGACCTGGATCCGGCTCGCGACCGGACGGGTGGAGTGGGCCGCCGCCCTGGACGCGGCCAAGGTCAGCGCGAGCGGGGAACGGGCGGACCTGAGCGGGCTGCTGCCTCTGATGCGCTGACGGCCGCGGGCCCGGTGGCCTGGGCCCGCTGGGCCCCATGACCTGGGTCAGCCGGACCCATGACCTGGGTTCGCCGAACAACTCGGTGGAACCACCCACGCACCCCACCCGTCCCACCGCCATGGACAAGCGACTGACCCTCACCGCCCTGGCACTGCTCCCGCTCCCGCTGCTCGCGGCCTGCGGTACCGAGTCGGCCGACGACTCCGGCAGTGGAAACGTCGGCTCGGCCGCCACGAAGTCCGCGGTCACCGGCGTCCGCTGGAAGGTCGACAGCCTGACCGTGGGCGACAAGACGGAACAGGCCCCCGACGGCGCCTGGCTCAGGATCGCCGACAACGGTGAGGTCGACGGCAACTACGGCTGCAACACCTTCGGCTCCACCGCCGCCTTCAAGGACGACGGCATCGACTTCGAGACCGCCCGGTCCACCGAGATGGCCTGCGGCGACGCCCCGATGAAGTTCGAGAAGAGCTTCGCCCGCACCCTCGACACCGAGAAGTTCACGGCCCGGACCACCGACGGCGGCGAGCTCACCCTCACCACGGGTGACGGCGACACCGTGAAGCTGAGCGAGGAGAAGCCCGCGGAGCTGTACGGCACGAAGTGGCGGATCGATTCGCTGCTCGACCACGACGTGGCCACGTCCCTCCCCGAGGCCGCCCAGGGCAAGGCCTGGTTCACCCTCGACAAGAAGGCCGGCACCCTCAGCGGGAGCGTCGGCTGCAACGAGATCTCCGCGAAGGCCACGGTGAGCGAGGAAGAGATCACCCTCGGCAATCCGCGGACCACCCGCAAGATGTGCTCCGACTCACTCATGGCCGCCGAACGCAGCCTCCTGGAGCTCTTCAAGGGCACGGTGAAGTATCGGATCGATCACCGCAGTATCACGTTGACCAGCGAAAACAACGCGGGTGTCGGGGCCGTCGCCGACAAGTGACATGCGAAGGCCCGCAGTCGGGGACCGGGGCGGGCGAGATCACCGGATTCGGACCGGTGCGCGATCTCGCCTACACTCGGTTGCGTGCCACGTGGTGACGGACGACTCAACCACGACCTTCTCCCCGGCGAGAAAGGCCCCCAGGACGCGTGTGGCGTCTTCGGTGTCTGGGCCCCGGGCGAAGAGGTCGCCAAGCTCACGTACTTCGGGCTCTACGCCCTCCAGCATCGGGGCCAGGAATCCGCGGGTATCGCGGTCAGCAACGGCTCCCAGATCCTCGTCTTCAAGGACATGGGCCTCGTTTCCCAGGTCTTCGACGAGACCTCGCTCGGTTCCCTCCAAGGTCACATCGCGGTCGGTCACGCCCGCTACTCGACCACCGGTGCCTCCGTGTGGGAGAACGCCCAGCCGACGTTCCGTGCCACCGCGCACGGCTCCATCGCGCTCGGCCACAACGGCAACCTGGTCAACACCGCCCAGCTCGCCGAGATGGTCGCCGACCTGCCCAAGCAGGAGGGCCGTACGCCGCGCGTCGCGGCCACCAACGACACCGACCTGCTCACCGCGCTCCTCGCGGCCCAGGTCGACGAGGACGGCAAGCCGCTGACCATCGAGGAGGCCGCCCACACGGTCCTCCCGCAGGTGCGCGGTGCCTTCTCCCTCGTCTTCATGGACGAGCACACCCTCTACGCCGCCCGTGACCCGCAGGGCATCCGCCCGCTGGTCCTCGGCCGGCTGGAGCGCGGCTGGGTGGTCGCCTCCGAGTCCGCCGCCCTCGACATCTGCGGCGCGGCGTACGTCCGCGAGATCGAGCCGGGCGAGTTCATCGCCATCGACGAGAACGGTCTGCGCAGCTCCCGATTCGCGGAAGCGAAGCCCAAGGGCTGTGTCTTCGAGTATGTGTACCTGGCCCGCCCGGACACCGACATCGCCGGTCGGAACGTGTACCTCTCCCGCGTGGAGATGGGCCGCAAGCTGGCCAAGGAAGCCCCGGTCGAGGCCGACCTGGTCATAGCGACCCCGGAGTCCGGCACCCCGGCCGCCATCGGCTACGCGGAGGCCTCGGGCATCCCCTTCGGTGCGGGTCTGGTGAAGAACGCGTACGTCGGACGTACGTTCATCCAGCCCTCCCAGACGATCCGCCAGCTCGGTATCCGGCTGAAGCTGAATCCGCTGAAGGAAGTCATCAAGGGCAAGCGCCTCGTGGTCGTCGACGACTCGATCGTCCGCGGCAACACCCAGCGCGCCCTGGTCCGGATGCTCCGCGAGGCGGGCGCCGCAGAGGTCCACATCCGGATCTCCTCGCCCCCGGTGAAGTGGCCCTGCTTCTTCGGCATCGACTTCGCCACCCGCGCCGAACTCATCGCCAACGGCATGACGATCGACGAGATCGGTACCTCCCTGGGCGCCGACTCCCTGGCCTACATCTCCATCGACGGCATGATCGAGGCGACCACCATCGCCAAGCCGAACCTCTGCCGGGCCTGCTTCGACGGCGAGTACCCGATGGAGCTGCCGGACCCCGAGCTGCTCGGCAAGCAGCTCCTGGAGACCGAGCTGGCGGCAGGTCCCGCCGCCACCGCCGCGGCCGACGCGATCCGTCGCCCGTAAGACTGCCCGTAGACGGCCGGTGACACCTGCTCGCCGGCCGCCGTACGACACGAAAGTTCTCACCGTCATGTCTGAGACAACTGGTGCCAGCTACGCAGCCGCGGGCGTCGACATCGAGGCGGGCGACCGCGCCGTAGAGCTGATGAAGGAGTGGGTGAAGAAGACCCAGCGCCCCGAGGTTCTCGGCGGCCTGGGCGGCTTCGCCGGCCTCTTCGACGCCTCCGCCCTCAAGCGCTACGAGCGCCCGCTGCTCGCCTCCGCCACGGACGGCGTCGGCACGAAGGTCGACATCGCGCGTCAGCTGGGCGTCTACGACACCATCGGCCACGACCTGGTCGCGATGGTGATGGACGACATCGTGGTCTGCGGCGCCGAACCGCTGTTCATGACCGACTACATCTGCGTCGGCAAGGTCCACCCCGAGCGGGTCGCCGCCATCGTCAAGGGCATCGCCGAGGGCTGTGTCCTCGCGGGCTGCGCCCTGGTCGGCGGCGAGACGGCCGAGCACCCGGGTCTGCTGGGCCCGGACGACTTCGACGTCGCCGGCGCCGGTACGGGCGCGGTCGAGGCCGATCGCCTGCTCGGCCCGGATCGCATCCGTACGGGTGACGCCGTGATCGCCATGGCGGCCTCGGGCCTTCACTCGAACGGGTACTCGCTCGTCCGCCACGTCCTGCTCAACCAGGCCGGTCTCTCCCTGGATGCCGAGATCGCCGAACTCGGCCGCCCCCTAGGCGCGGAGCTGCTGGAACCCACCAAGATCTACTCGCTGGACTGCCTGGCGCTCACCCGCACCACCGAGGTCCACGCCTTCAGCCACGTCACCGGCGGCGGCCTCGCCGCCAACCTGGCGCGGGTGATCCCCGACACCCTCCACGCCACGGTCGACCGCTCCACCTGGACCCCGGCCCCGATCTTCGACCTCGTCGGCAAAACGGGTCAGGTCGAGCGCCTGGAGCTGGAGAAGACCCTGAACATGGGCGTGGGCATGATCGCCATCGTCCCCCAGGAGTCGGCGGACGTGGCTCTGACCACCCTGGCGGACCGCGGCGTCGAGGCCTGGGTCGCGGGCGAGATCACCGACCGCGCCGACCGCACCACGGGCGCGGAACTGGTGGGCGACTACGCACGAGGCTGACCGGCGAGGCGTTCAAGCAGCGCCGTTCCGGGCACGCCAAAGCGCCCCCGATGGGCCGAAGGCCCAAAAGGGGCGCGGGGAACGGCGCGACCAGCCACGACGAACCCGCAGCCGCGAACGCACAGTGGCCCCCGAGCTACTACGCGCCCGGCACTCCCAGCGGAGCGAACACGCACAAAACCCGGTCCGGCGAAGTAACCCGCCCGGACCGGGTGAAGCGCGGCTGGATCGTCAAGCGCCGCGACGATGAGAGGCGGGACCGGACTGCTCGTCCTCGTCGTCCTCATCGTCGTCGTTGTAAAGATCCGCGTACTGGGCGTACGGGTCGTCGTCGTCTTCGTCCTCGAACGGTTCGCCGTTCGGAGGTTGGCTCGAAGTCGATGCGCCCAGCTCGCTGGCCAGACGCGACAGGTCAGTCCCGCCGCTGTTGTACTTCAGCTGGCGGGCGACCTTCGTCTGCTTGGCCTTGGCCCGGCCGCGCCCCATGGCTCGACCCCCTCGGTGACGGGGCTCGATGGCCCCAGAGTCTTGACACGCGTTCATGATCTGGAACGGGCTCTCCGTGGAGAGACCGGTCCGTAGGGCTTCCACGGTACCTGAGCCCACGCCCATACGGTACGTCGCCCGCAGGACGTGCCCGTGCCCAGAACCTGCGAGGAGCCCTTTCCCCGCTGGTCAACGGTGATTTTAACCGTTTCTGGACGGGCGACCCGCCGTACGAAGTGAGAGTTCTCTCTAAAGCCGCCGGCGGGTACCGCCGACGCCGCGCGCAAGCCGCCCGGCGTCGGCCCGCAGGCTCAGCGACCGCGTGCCGCGGCCGCCTCGTGCATCCGCTGCTCGGCGATCCGGTCGGCCGCGGCGGCCGGCGGAATACCGTCCAACTTCGCACGTGCGAAGATCGCCAAAGTGGTGTCGAAGATCTGCGCGGCCTTCGCCCTGCACCGCTCGAAGTCGAACCCGTGGAGCTCGTCGGCGACCTGGATGACCCCGCCCGCGTTCACCACGTAGTCCGGCGCGTAGAGGATCCCGCGGTCGGCGAGGTCCTTCTCGACGCCGGGGTGCGCGAGCTGGTTGTTGGCCGCGCCGCACACCACCTTGGCGGTCAGGACCGGCACGGAGTCGTCGTTCAGGGCCCCGCCGAGCGCGCAGGGCGCGTAGATGTCGAGCCCCTCGGTCCGGATGAGCGCGTCGGTGTGCGCGACGGCGGTGACCCCTTCCGGGTGCCGGTCGAGGATCCGCCGTACGGCGTCCTCGCGCACGTCGGTGATCACGACCTCGGCGCCTTCCGCCCGCAGATGCTCCACGAGGTGGTGGCCGACCTTGCCGACGCCCGCGACACCGACCCGGCGGTCGCGCAGCGACGGGTCGCCCCAGAGGTGCTGGGCGGAGGCCCGCATGCCCTGGTAGACGCCGAAGCCGGTGAGGACGGACGAGTCCCCGGCGCCGCCGTTCTCGGGGGAGCGGCCGGTCGTCCAGCGGCACTCGCGTGCCACGACGTCCATGTCGGCGACGTAGGTGCCGACGTCGCACGCGGTGACGTAACGGCCGCCGAGTGAGGCCACGAACCGTCCGTAGGCGAGGAGCAGTTCCTCGCTCTTGATCCGGTCGGGGTCGCCGATGATCACGGCCTTGCCGCCGCCGTGGTCGAGACCGGCCATGGCGTTCTTGTACGACATGCCGCGCGCGAGGTTCAGGGCGTCGGCGACGGCCTCCGCCTCGGTCGCGTACGGGTAGAAGCGCGTGCCGCCGAGTGCGGGGCCGAGCGCGGTGGAGTGGAGGGCGATGACGGCCTTGAGGCCGCTGGCCCGGTCCTGGCAGAGCACGACTTGCTCGTGACCGCCCTGGTCCGAGTGGAACAGGGTGTGCAGGACGCCGTCAGATACTTCGGTCACTGTGGTGACTCCTGGGTAAGAAGCGGCGGTTGGTGACAGGCTCCCGTACGGGTGGCGGGGTCTGTGAGCATGAGATTAGAGCCTTCGTCCGCCGTACAGCGGCGCAGCCTCAGGATCACCCCCCGGCCGGAGTACGGACGTGGTGCGATCCGCACAGTTTTCCGGCGCGCCCGTGTGCGGGTTCCGCAGGTTTCCCCGGTGGCAGCCGGGGGAGGGAGCAGGCGTGCCCAAGGTGTCCTCGGTGATCGTCCCGTACGCGTCCTACCTCCGCGTGTACGAGCCGCTGGCGGCCTTCCCCGAGCCCGAGCGTGGCCACTGGGCCCGTTACGCCCGGCGCCCCGACCGCCCCTCGTACCAGGACGAGCTGCGACGCTCGCTGGCCGACCTGCTGCCGACCCCGCCGGTGCCGGTGCCGGTGCACGAGAGCGACGACGCCTTCGTGCTGGAGGTCGACGGGGTGGTCTGTGTCTGCCCCTGGCGGACCCGGCTGCGGGGCTGGCAGGCGCTCGGCGACCTGGCCGAGGAACTGCCCGCCCCCGTCCTGGACGCGGTGCTGCCGCCGCTGGTGCGCCACCAGGCGAGCCAGGACTACGAGCGCTGGATGGCCGGCAACCCCGACGCCCGGCCGTGGATCCGCACCGCGACCTGGCAGGTGCCGCTGAACTGGTTCGTCCTCGTCTCGGACGAGGAGCGGACGTACGAGAAGGGGTCGGGCGACAAGGGATCCGGCGAGATCTCGCCGGTGCTTCGCTATCGCACTCCCATGGTGCAGGCCCGCCGGCGCGTGGCGCGGGGGCTGCGGACCCTGCGGGAGGCCATCGACGAGGGCCCGCTCATCGACGGTCTGATCGACGTGGGCCGCTGGCTGGAGGAGTTCCACCCGCGCTCGCTCGTCGAGCTGGACTACGGCGGCCTCGTGCACGTCCTGCCCGCCGCCGAGCTGGACGGGGACCACTCCGCCGCCGACGTCGCCGAGGGCATCGAGGCCCTGCGCGGCGGGGACGGCCTGGCAGCCGGGGAGGCCTACGGGCGCCTGGTCGAACGCTGGCGGGCGGTACGGGACCGGCGCTCGGCGAACTGAAACGGGCCGAACCGGTTGAACCGGCTCAACGTCGCGTCCGTACCTGTGACTTGTGGGGCCGGTGGGAAAAGGCTTTCCACGAAAGCCGAACCATGGTGAACTGTCCACCCTTGACCCAAGCTTGACGCAGCGCACTGATCTGCGCGTGTCATCGTGGGACGTAGGTCCCTGTTCCGGGCTTTTGTGTCAAGAAGCCGCCAAGCGTGACGGATTGCACTTACGCGGGCCTTGCCTCTTACGCACCTCCTCGTGTCAAAATAGGACAAGGAGCCCGGGGGAGGCTCCTTCTGCCCACGTATGGGTGGAATCTCAGCATTGCACGCTATTGGGGGGTCTCGTGACTCCTGCACGCCACTGTGACTGATCGTCACAGTGGCGTGACTGTCCGCTATGGCATGGTCCATCGGCATCCGTCGCTGATGAACACCTGGGAGGGCAATTCCATCGGTTTGGCCGACGCGGCTGGACGGATGGTGTAGTTGTAGTGCCGAGGACAAGCCGTTCGTCCTATAACCGACTCGACTCGCGTCCGCCATTTCGGGCAACGCGGGTCAAGGTGCAGAATTTAGAGGAAAGAACCGAGAAGGTTCGGTTCTCCCGAGGAGGCCGCTCATGACCGCTCGCACCCCTGATGCCGAGCCGCTGCTGACCCCGGCTGAGGTCGCCACCATGTTCCGCGTCGACCCCAAGACGGTCACGCGGTGGGCGAAGGCCGGCAAGCTCACGTCCATCCGCACGCTCGGCGGACACCGCCGTTACCGCGAGGCTGAGGTCCGCGCACTGCTCGCGGGTATTCCGCAGCAGCGCAGCGAGGCCTGAACCGCCGCATGACAGGGCGTTTCGGCTGGTCCCCCAATCGGCCGGAAGCCTGAAAGCACCGCTCAGCAGCTTCAAGCGACGCGGGTTCTGCCCCAACAGTTCCCACGCCCGAGCCATACAGAGCTTTCCGGGAGGCCCAGGCTTCCCGGGTATTCGTCAGGCAAGCACCAAGGGTGCGTCGTAGATCGCGCTGGACTCCGCCGGGTCCAGCGCGATCTTTTTTGTGCGCGGACCAGGGGTCGGGACCAGCCGTACCGGCCGTTCCGGGTCCGGAAGCGGCGGGTTGTGAGCGGGCTTGTCGGAGTCTGGGGAGGGGTGTCGGATCTCCTGTGCAGGACTCCGGTGACTGGTGCAATTGCACATATAAAATTGACCAGTTGTAGGGGGTCGGTAAGAACCGGCGTTCCGAAAACTCGTTCAGTGACACCCGTCACATGCCGGGCTGCTTGTTGCCGGGGCGACATCTGCGGTAAAGGGGGCGGGAGTTGAGCGCGTCTGGCCCCCGCGGAGTGTGTTCCCTGAGGGACGCGTCTCACGCCTTGGCAGGCGTCTCGTCGTCCGTGGGGCCGTCAGTGCCGTCCTCGCCGCCCGTGGGGTGTTCCGTGGCCAGCCGCAGCAGGCGGTGGCAGATCGGGCAGTGGCGGGTGAGGTGGCGGTACGACGAGGCGGCCGACAGGTGGGCGCGGAGTAATGCGCGGGTCTCGTGCCGAACGGACGCCGCCATACGCCACCTCCGGGGGTCTCTGGGCCCTGAATTCTGAGGTACCGGCGGAATGTGACGCCGTCAACCCCCACGGCGCCCCTGGAGGGGCTGCAGGTTCGCCCCGGGGCGCGGGGAACTGCGTCATCAGCCCCATGGGACCCGCGCCCGCCCAACAGCCCCAGTGTCCCGAGCTCTTGGGCGCTCGCCCGCCGCCACACACGGAAGAGGCCCGCATCCTCATCGGATACGGGCCTCTCGCGATCGTGCGGTCCTGACGGGATTTGAACCCGCGGCCTCCACCTTGACAGGGTGGCGAGCACTCCAAACTGCTCCACAGGACCAGGTTTCGCAGTCCGCGCCTTGTTGCCGCGCTGGCCTGCGAGAAGAGACTGTACAGGAGCGGTGGCCCCGCGGTCGAACTCACCCGGTGTACATGGCCGATTACGGAGCCGCGGCGTCGATCGCCTTCACGATCCGCTTGTCGGAGACGGGGTAGGCCGTGCCCAGGGCGTGCGCGAAATAGCTGACCCGCAGCTCCTCGATCATCCAGCGGATCTCCTTCACCGAGGAGGGCACGGGCGGCCCCTGGGGCAGCTGTTCCAGCAGCCAGGCGTACTCGTCGCGCATCTCGTGGACCTTCTCCATCCGGGAGGTGTCCCGTTGGACGCCGGTCGGCATCTGCTGCAGCCGGCGGTCGGCCGCCACCAGGTAGCGCATCAGGTCGGGCAGACGCCGCAGCCCCGCCTCCGTGACGAACCCGGGCTTCACGAGGGCGTCCAGCTGTCCCCGTACGTCCGTGAGGTTGGCGAGGAGGGCCGGGCTGCGGGTGGACTTCAGACGGCGTTCACAGGCCTGCCAGGCGGCCAGTACCTGCTGCACCTGGCCGACCGTGCGGACGGTGGTGTCGACGATCTCCGCGCGCACCTTGTCGTACAGCTTGCGGTACGACGACTCGTCCCACGCCGGCCCGCCGAAGTCGGCGATCAACTTGTCGGCCGCGGCCATCGCACAGTCGTCGAAGAGTGCCTGGATCGAACCGTGCGGATTGGCGGACAGTGCCAGCTTCTGTGCGTTGGTGAGCTTTTCGCTCGCGAACTTCGCAGGGTTGACCGGAATGTTTCGGAGGATGAGTCTCCGGGTGCCCTTCCACATCGCCTCCGCCTGCTCCGCCTCCGTGTCGAAGAGGCGTACGGAGACGGTGTTCGCCGTCGGGCCGTCGTCCACCAGCGCGGGATAGGCCTTCACGGGCTGTCCGGCCCTGCGGGTCTCGAAGACCCGGGTGAGCGAGCCGATGGTCCAGTCCGTCAGACCCGTCCGCTCCACGGACTCGCCGCCCTGTCGCTCGGCGGTGGCCGCGGCCGCCTGGGAGAGCGCCTGACGTGCCTTCGGCTTCAGTCGCAGCCGCAGCGACTCCAGGTCCTTGTCCTCGGCGAGCTTCCGGCGTCGCTCGTCGACGATCCGGAAGGTGATCTTCAGGTGGTCGGGGACCCGGGACCAGTCGAAGTCCTCGGGGGTCAGCGGCACCCCCACCATGCGCTTGAGCTCGCGGGCCATCGTCACCGGCAGCGGCTCCTGGAGGGGGACCGCCTGGTCCAGGAAGCGCCGGGCGAAGTTCGGCGCCGGTACGTAGTTCCTGCGGATGGGCTTCGGGAGGGAACGGATCAGCTCCGTCACGACCTCCTCCCGCAGGCCCGGGATCTGCCAGTCGAAGCCCTCGTCGGTGACCTGGTTGAGGACCTGGAGAGGGATGTGGACGGTCACACCGTCCGCGTCGGCACCCGGCTCGAACTGGTACGTCACCCGGAACTTCAGCTGTCCCTGACGCCAGGAGTCCGGGTAGTCGGCCTTGGTGACGGCCTCGGCGGACTCCCGGATGAGCATCTCCCGCTCGAAGTCCAGGAAGTCCGGCTGCTCGTGGCGTTTGTGCTTCCACCAGGAGTCGAAGTGGGCGCCGGAGACGACATGCTCGGGGACCCGCTGGTCGTAGAAGTCGAAGAGCGTGTCGTCGTCGACCACGATGTCCCGGCGCCGCGCCCGGTGCTCCAACTCCTCGACCTCGCTGAGGAGCTTGCGGTTGTCGGCGAAGAACTTGTGGTGCGTCCGCCAGTCGCCCTCGACGAGCGCGTTGCGGATGAACAGCTCGCGGCTGGCCTCCGCGTCGATCCGGCCGTAGTTGATCTTCCGCTGGGCGACGATCGGCACGCCGTACAGCGTGACCTTCTCGTACGCCATCACGGCCGCCTGGTCCTTCTCCCAATGCGGCTCGCTGTACGTGCGCTTGAGGAGATGCCCGGCGAGGGGTTCGACCCACTCGGGCTCGATCCTCGCGTTGACCCGGGCCCAGAGGCGGCTGGTCTCCACCAGCTCCGCGGACATCACGAACCGCGGGGGCTTCTTGAAGAGGGCCGAGCCCGGGAAGATCGCGAACTTGGCGTTCCGGGCGCCCAGATACTCGTTCTTCCCGGTGTTCCGGCCGCCGCCCTCGCTCCCGGCGTCCTTCACGTCCTTCATGCCGATGTGGGAGAGCAGGCCGGCCAGCAGCGAGACATGGATGTGCTGTTCCGGCGCGTCCTCCTCGTTCAGATGGATGTCCATCTGCCGGGCGACCGTGCGCAGCTGGCTGTAGATGTCCTGCCACTCGCGGATGCGCAGGAAGTTCAGGTACTCCTGCTTGCACATCCGGCGGAACGACGACGAGCCGCGCTCCTTCTGCTGCTCGCGGATGTACCGCCAGAGGTTGAGGAAGGCGAGGAAGTCGCTGGTCTCGTCCTTGAAGCGGGCGTGCTGCTGGTCCGCCTGGGCCTGCTTGTCGGCGGGGCGTTCGCGCGGGTCCTGGATGGAGAGCGCGGCGGCGATCACCATGACCTCGCGGGCGCAGCCGTTCTTGTCGGCCTCCACGACCATGCGGGCCAGGCGCGGGTCGACGGGCAGCTGGGAGAGCTTGCGGCCCATCGGGGTGAGGCGCTTGCGTACGTCCTTCTGCGCCGGGTCGAGCGCGCCGAGCTCCTGGAGGAGCTGGACGCCGTCGCGGATGTTGCGGTGGTCCGGCGGGTCGATGAAGGGGAACTTCTCGATGTCGCCGAGGCCGGCCGCGGTCATCTGGAGGATGACGGAGGCGAGGTTCGTCCGGAGGATCTCAGCATCCGTGAACTCGGGGCGGGCCTCGAAGTCCTCCTCGCTGTAGAGCCGGATGCAGACACCGTCGGACGTACGGCCGCAGCGGCCCTTGCGCTGGTTGGCGCTGGCCTGGGAGATCGCCTCGATCGGGAGCCGCTGGACCTTGGTGCGGTGGCTGTAGCGGCTGATGCGGGCGAAGCCCGGGTCGATGACGTACTTGATTCCGGGGACCGTCAGGGAGGTCTCGGCGACGTTGGTGGCCAGAACGATCCTGCGGCCGGTGTGCGGCTGGAAGACGCGGTGCTGCTCGGCGTGCGAGAGCCGGGCGTACAGGGGGAGGACTTCCGTGAAGCGGTAGTTCTTCTTGATCAGGGCGTCGGCCGTGTCCCGGATCTCGCGCTCACCGGAGAGGAAGACCAGGATGTCGCCCTTGCCCTCGCCCTGAAGCTCCTCGACCGCGTCGCAGATGGCGGTGATCTGGTCGCGGTCGGCGTCCTCGGAGTCCTCTTCGAGGAGGGGGCGGTAGCGCACCTCCACGGGGTACGTCCGGCCGCTGACCTCGACGATCGGAGCGTCGCCGAAGTGGCGGGAGAAGCGCTCGGGGTCGATGGTCGCGGAGGTGATGACGACCTTGAGATCGGGGCGCTTGGGCAGCAGCTGGGCGAGGTAGCCCAGCAGGAAGTCGATGTTGAGGGACCGCTCGTGGGCCTCGTCGATGATGATCGTGTCGTAGGCGCGCAGCTCGCGGTCCGTCTGGATCTCGGCGAGCAGGATGCCGTCCGTCATCAGCTTGACGAAGGTGGCGTCCGGGTTGACCTGGTCGGTGAACCGCACCTTCCAGCCGACGGCCTCGCCGAGCGGAGTCCGCAGTTCCTCCGCGACGCGCTCGGCCACCGTACGGGCGGCGATACGACGGGGCTGGGTGTGCCCGATCATGCCGCGTACGCCACGCCCCAGCTCCATACAGATCTTCGGGATCTGGGTCGTCTTGCCGGAGCCGGTCTCGCCCGCGACGATGACCACCTGGTGGTCGCGGATGGCGGCCGCGATCTCGTCCTTCTTCTGGCTGACGGGCAGCTGCTCGGGGTACGAGATCGCCGGCACGCGGGCGGCGCGCTCGGCCATGCGGGACTCGCCCTTGGCGACCTCCGCCTCGATCTCGGCGAGCACGGCGGCCCGGGCCTCGGGCTTACGGATCTTGCGCGCACCTTCGAGTCTGCGCCCGAGCCGGTGCGCGTCGCGCAGGGACAGCTCGGCCAGACGGGGGGCGAGGGCGCCGAAGGCGGGGGCGGGGTGAGTGGACATACGCGACCCAGGATCTCACCTCCGGGAAACGAGGGGCGAACGCTTTTGCGTGGGGCCGTCACGGCGCACCACGCACACGTCCGCCGCCGTACACGCGAAGAACCCCTCCGGTTGCCCGGAGGGGTTCTTCGTTCGCTGTGGCTGGGGCCGGGGTCGAACCGGCGACCTATCGCTTTTCAGGCGATCGCTCGTACCAACTGAGCTACCCAGCCGCGATGTTTCACGTGAAACACCAGCGGTCCTGACGGGATTTGAACCCGCGGCCTCCACCTTGACAGGGTGGCGAGCACTCCAAACTGCTCCACAGGACCAAGGATGCGTACGACAGTGTCGCACACGTTCTTGCGTGCCCCCAACGGGATTCGAACCCGTGCTACCGCCTTGAAAGGGCGGCGTCCTAGGCCGCTAGACGATGAGGGCTATCGGCCCGCCTGGGCGCTTCGTCAGCGCGTCGGGGACGTGAGAAGCATATGGGATGGCGGGAGCTATCGCCAAAACGGTTTACGGGCGGCCGGGGGACTCGTCCGTCGACGTGGTCCCGGAGGGTGACGGGGACCGCTCGTCCCCGGGTTCGGCCCCCGGCTGGTTCTCCTTCGGCAGGTGGCGGCTGACCTCGGCCGTCGTCAGGCCCAGCCCGCCGAGTTCGATCTCGTCCCAGGCCTGCAGGCGCCGGGTGTCGCGGTCGAGGTACAGGACCGAGGCCTGGATGGGATCGGGGTACTTGCCCTCCACCGCGCGCAGACCGCTGCCGCCGGTCGAGCCCTCGATACGCAGGCGGGTGCCCCGGTCGAGGACCTCCATCTCCGGGTGGTGCACATGTCCGGCGAGCACGAGCGGGACCTGTCCGTCCGTCTGCCGGGCCGCGTCCGGGTTGTGGGCGACCGCGATGTCCACGGGGCTGCCCGCCGCCCGCTGGGCGCGCAGCGCATCCGCCAGCTGCCGTCCGGCGACCTCCTCCGAGGGCAGGCCCGCCTTGTCGGTCGAGCGGTCCGGGGTGAACTGCGGGTCCCCGATCCCCGCGAAGCGCAGCCCGCCGACGGTCACCGCCCTGCCCTCGTCGAGGACGTGCGTGTTGTCGATGCCCTCCAGATAGCGCTGCGTCTCGCGTGAGTCGTGGTTGCCGCGCACCCAGACGTACGGCGCGCCGAGGTCGGCGATCGGGTCCAGGAACGCGTTCTCGGCGGCGCTGCCGTGGTCCATGGTGTCGCCGGAGTCGACGATGACATTGATCTCGTACTGCTCCACCAGCGAGGCGATGATCTTCCAGCTCGCGGGGTTCAGATGGATGTCGGAGACGTGCAGGACGCGGATGGTCGTGGGGTCCGGCTGGTACGCGGGGAGCGTGGACGTGACGTCGTACAGCTTGGTCACGTTCGTCACCAGGCGGGCCAACTCCTTCTGGTAGATGTCGAATTCCGTGACGATGCTGCGCGCGTTGCCGACCAGGGAGGGCGCGGAGGACAGCAGGCCCGAGAACTTGGGTTCCAGGACGGAGTTGGGGTTCCAGGTGGCGGCGGCCGTACCGCCGGCGCCGGCCAGCAGGGCGAGCGCGAGGCCGCCCGCGGCGAGGGCGCGGCGGGGGCGGCGGAACACGGCGAGGCCGAGCGTGGTGGCCCCGACGACGACGGCGACGCCCGACCGTACGGCCAGGTCGACGGTGCCGTGCTGCACGTCCGAGGCGATCTCCTCCTGCAGCCCGGAGATCCGCTCGGGGTGGTCGACCAGGGCCTGGGCGCGCTCGGGGTCGAGCTGGTCGACGTTCACGTCCAGGCGTACGGGGGCGTTGTGGCTGCGCAGTTCCAGGGCGCCGAGCGGGGAGACGTTGATCTTCGTGCCGCCGGTGAGGGACGGGCGCAGCGTCATCGTCGTGTTCATGGGGCCGACGGGGGTGCGGACGTTCCCGACGATCAGCAGGCCCAGCCAGGCGCCGATCAGTACGACCGCGACCAGGCCCAGTGCGCGTCCCCAGGGGTGGGGGTGGTGGACCAGTTCGAGGGTCGGCTGGGTGCGGCGGGAGCTGTAGCGCCGGGCCAGGGCGCGAGGGGCCCGTGGCATGGCCCGGGAGACGCGGCGCAGAGCGGTCCGCAAGACGGTCCTCATGGCGGTGTCGGGGATGTCGGCGTCGGTGGTGCGGTTGGCGGGGACGGCGGGGACGCGTGCCATTGGTCCCGTATGCCCAGGGGTGAGGACGGATATGCGGGGGGCGAGTTGCGGGGGTCGTGCATGACAATGGCCGTGTGCTGGAGATGACGCGCGAGGAGTTCGAGGAACTGGTCGCCGAAGCGTTGGACCGGATTCCGCCGGAGCTGACGCGGCTGATGGACAACGTGGCGGTGTTCGTGGAGGACGAGCCGCCCGCCGACGATCCCGAGCTGCTCGGGCTGTACGAGGGGACTCCGCTCACGGATCGCGGGGAGTGGTACGCCGGGGTGCTGCCGGACCGGATCACGATCTACCGGGGGCCGACGCTGCGGATGTGCGATTCGCGGGAGGACGTGGTCGCGGAGACCGAGGTGACCGTGGTGCACGAGATCGCGCACCACTTCGGGATCGATGACGCGCGGTTGCACGCGCTCGGGTACGGATAGCCACCGTCGCTCGGTTGCGGTCGATCGGTCGCTTTCGGGGAGGCTTGCCCCCTCGGGGCGCTGCCGGTGGGCGCGTGTCCTCTTGTGGGCGGCGGGAGTTGGGCAGGGGGACTCCTCATTCGCCCCCCTCGGAGGTGGCCGCCGTGCGCGCCTTGAACGTATCCGTCCGTCTGGCCGCCACGGTCCTGGCCGTCGCGGCAGCCGGCGGCTGTATGAGCGTGGGGGACGACGGGCGGAAGCCCGGGCCGTCGCCGTCCGTGGGGCAACCAGGTGGGGAGAAGCCGGACGGGGGCTCCGCGGTGACGGGCGGAGGCGGCACGGGGTACGAGTCCGGGCAGGGCAAGCGCCGTGGCTCCGCCTCGCCCGACCCCTCCGCCGCCGAGTCCGCGTCCGCTTCCGCGTCGGCGTCCGGGACGGCCAAGCCGTCCGGCAAGGCGGCACCGCCCAAGGGGGGCAAGGGCGAGGGGAAGGGGGAGCGGCCGCCGAAGCCCGAGCCGACGCAGGGCGAGCCGACTCCCCCGCCGACGGTGGTGCCGCCCGAGCCGGAGCCGACGAAGCCGGTGGAGCCCCCGCCGTCGCCGGAACCCTCGGCCGAGCCGTCCTCGTCCGCGCACGAACAGGGGGCGCAGCTGATGGAACGGGAGCCGGCGCCCGAGGCGGGCAACGCGGCGTAGGCCTTGGGCGGTCGGGCCGGAGGGGGCGTCCTGGAGAGAGGGGCACCGGTCGGCTTGGACGACGGTGCCGTCCCAGCGGAACGCGGGTGGCGACGCGGTGGGGTGGACGGGCAGGTGGGCACTGGTGGTGTCCGGCCGCGCCGGGCGCTCGCCGCGGTCGCACGAGGCTCCGCGCCGGACTCCGTCGAAGGTGCCGTGTTCCCCTGGTCGCTGCCGGTTCCACGGCATCGCCCCTGCCGCACCTCACGACCTCATGGCGCTCCGCTCGGGACCCTCGGGGTGCCGCCCCCCGGGCGCCCGTGTGACCAACCGCATTCCCTCCCGTGGCTGCGCGTGGTCCTGCCGTGGACCGGGCCGGGGCCCTGCACCGCCATCGCCGCTGAATCTCCCGCGCACACCTGACCTGCGGATATCCGCTCAGTTTGCCTTGGGGGGTGGTGGGTGCGTATGGTGGTAGATCGTTTGATCCCATTTGCCCGGCGCCACCGCAGAGCGCGCCGTGTGGCGCGTACTCTCCCTTGCCGTGGCGGACCGCATAGAGGCGGTCGTGTGCGAATCACGGAGTTGACGGGCGCGTGCCGACGAGACTCCGGAAGGTTTCGCATACGCATGTCCATTTCCAGTACTGATCACGTTGTCGTGCCCGAGAACGGCGAGAACGGCGAGAACGACTCCGTCGAGACGGCGGCCCCCGAGGTCACCTTCGCGGACCTCGGTCTCCCCGAGGGCGTCGTGCGCAAGCTCGCGCAGAACGGCGTGACCACCCCCTTCCCGATCCAGGCCGCGACCATCCCGGACGCCCTGGCCGGCAAGGACATCCTCGGCCGGGGCCGCACCGGCTCCGGCAAGACCCTCTCCTTCGGCCTGCCGACCCTGGCCACGCTGGCCGGCGGTCGCACCGAGAAGCACAAGCCGCGCGCCGTCATCCTCACCCCGACCCGTGAGCTCGCGATGCAGGTCGCGGACGCGCTCCAGCCGTACGGCGACGTCCTCGGCCTGAAGATGAAGGTCGTCTGCGGCGGTACGTCGATGGGCAACCAGATCTACGCCCTGGAGCGCGGCGTCGACGTCCTCGTCGCCACCCCCGGCCGCCTGCGCGACATCATCAACCGCGGTGCCTGCTCGCTGGAGAACGTCCAGATCGCCGTCCTCGACGAGGCCGACCAGATGTCGGACCTGGGCTTCCTGCCCGAGGTCACCGAGCTGCTCGACCAGGTCCCGGCCGGCGGCCAGCGGATGCTGTTCTCCGCGACCATGGAGAACGAGATCTCCACGCTGGTCAAGCGCTACCTGAGCAACCCGGTCACGCACGAGGTCGACAGCGCCCAGGGCAACGTCACGACCATGTCGCACCACATCCTGATCGTGAAGCCCAAGGACAAGGCACCGGTCACCGCCGCGATCGCCTCCCGCAAGGGCCGCACCATCATCTTCGTCCGCACCCAGCTCGGTGCCGACCGTATCGCCGAGCAGCTGTGTGACTCCGGTGTGAAGGCCGACGCGCTGCACGGCGGTATGACGCAGGGCGCGCGTACCCGGGTGCTGGAGGACTTCAAGAAGGGCTACGTCAACGCGCTCGTCGCGACCGACGTCGCCGCCCGAGGCATCCACGTCGACGGCATCGACCTCGTCCTCAACGTGGACCCGGCCGGCGACCACAAGGACTACCTGCACCGCGCCGGCCGTACGGCGCGTGCCGGGCGTACGGGCACGGTCGTGTCCCTCTCGCTGCCGCACCAGCGCCGCCAGATCTTCCGGCTGATGGAGGACGCGGGCGTCGACGCCGGGCGTCACATCATCCAGGGTGGTTCGACGTTCGACCCCGAGGTCGCCGAGATCACGGGCGCCCGGTCGATGACCGAGGTCCAGGCCGAGTCCGCCGGCAACGCCGCGCAGCAGGCCGAGCGTGAAGTCGCTCACCTCACCAAGCAGTTGGAGCGGGCCACGCGCCGCGCGAGCGAGCTGCGCGAGGAGGCCGACCGGCTGACCGCGCGTGCCGCCCGGGAGCGGGGCGAGGACCCGGAGGCCGCTGTCGCGGCCGCGGCCGCCGAGGCCGCGGAGACCGCCGCCGCCGTCGTCGAGGCGGACGGTGCCTCGTCGGTCGAGGCCCCGGCCGCGATCGTCGAGCAGCCCGTGCACGAGCGTCCGGCGTACGAGCGTCCCTCGTACGACCAGCCGCGCCAGCGCCGCGAGGAGCGGGGCAACGGCTACGAGCGTCGTGACCACGACCGCGGCGACCGCGGCGACCGTGGCGGGTTCCGCCGTGACGACCGGCGCGACGGTGAGCGCGGTGGCTTCGACCGCCGTGACGACCGTCGGGACGGCGACCGTGGTGGGCGTTCCTTCGAGCGTCGTGACAACGACCGTGGTGGCTTCCGTCGGGACAACGAGCGTGGTGGCCGTTCCTTCGAGCGTCGGGACGGCGACCGTGGTGGCTTCCGTCGGGACAACGAGCGTGGTGGCCGTTCCTTCGAGCGTCGTGACAACGACCGCGGCGGGTTCCGTCGGGACGACGAGCGCGGTGGGTTCGAGCGTCGTGACGGTGAGCGCGGTGGGCGTTCCTTCGACCGTGACCGCAACGACCGTGGTGGCTTCCGCCGGGACAACGACCGTGGTGGCCGTTCCTTCGAGCGCCGCGACGAGCGCGGCGGGCACCGGGGCAGCGACCGTCCCTTCAACCGCGACCGCCAGAGCGACCGTCCGGGCTTCCGCTCCGGTGGCCACGAGCGCCCGTACGGCCGTCGTGACGACCACCGCGGCAGCGGCAGCGGCACCGGCTCCTCCTTCGGCCGTCGTGACGACAAGCCGCGCTGGAAGCGCAACGGCTGACGGCTGACGACTGACGGCCAACGCCTGACAGCCGACGGCCGACGGACAGGCGTGACGGCTGACGGCCGCCGACACAGGCGCCGCGGCTGACGCCGGCTGACAGAGAGAAGGGCCCGTACGACTTCGGTCGTACGGGCCCTTCGGTTTTCCCTCCCGTCCCCCGCTGGTTTTCGGCCACGGTGTGGCGCATGTCACGTCCCTGGAAAGGGAATTGCTGGGGGCATGACAGATGACGACATAGCCCGTGGGGCAGCCGGGGCTTCGGCCCCGGACTCTGTGTCGGTCTCGGTGTCCGACGAGGAGCGGTTGGCCCAGCTGGGCTACACGCAGGTCCTCGCCCGCCGTATGTCCGCGTTCTCCAACTACGCGGTCTCCTTCACGATCATCTCGGTCCTGTCCGGCTGTATGACCCTCTATCTCTTCGGCATGAACACCGGCGGGCCCGCGGTGATCACCTGGGGCTGGGTCGCGGTCGGTCTGATGACGCTCTTCGTGGGTCTGGCCATGGCCGAGATCTGCTCGGCCTACCCGACCTCCGCCGGCCTGTACTTCTGGGCGCACCGACTGGCGCCGAAGCGCAGCGCGGCGGCCTGGGCGTGGTTCACGGGCTGGTTCAACGTGCTCGGCCAGGTGGCCGTGACCGCCGGCATCGACTTCGGCGCGGCGTCGTTCCTGGCGGCGTACCTGAACCTGGAGTTCGGCTTCGAGGTGACCCCGGGCCGGACGATCCTCCTCTTCGCCGCGATCCTGCTGCTCCACGGTCTGCTGAACACCTTCGGAGTCCGGATCGTCGGTCTGCTGAACAGCGTCAGCGTGTGGTGGCACGTGGTGGGTGTGGTCGTCATCGTCGGAGCGCTCGTCATCGTCCCGGACAGTCATCAGTCGGCGTCCTTCGTGTTCACCGAGTTCGTCAACGAGACGGGCTGGAGCAGCGGGTTGTACGTGGTGCTGCTGGGGCTGCTGATGGCGCAGTACACCTTCACCGGGTACGACGCCTCGGCCCATATGACCGAGGAGACGCACGACGCGTCGACGGCCGGCCCCAAGGGCATCGTCCAGTCCATCTGGACGTCGTGGGTGGCGGGCCTCGTCCTCCTCCTCGGCTTCACCTTCGCCATCCAGTCCTACGACGGGGCGCGCGAGTCGGCGACCGGTGTGCCGCCCGCGCAGATCCTGCTGGACGCGCTCGGCGCGACCGGCGGCAAACTGCTCCTCCTCGTCATCATCGGAGCGCAGCTCTTCTGCGGCATGGCCTCGGTCACCGCCAACAGCCGCATGATCTACGCCTTCTCACGCGACGGGGCGCTCCCGTTCTCGCACGTCTGGCACACGGTCAGCCCCCGCACGCGCACCCCCGTGGCGGCGGTGTGGCTGGCGGCGGGCGGCGCGCTCCTCCTCGGCCTCCCGTACCTGATCAATGTGACGGCGTACGCCGCCGTCACCTCCATCGCGGTGATCGGCCTCTACATCGCGTACGTCATCCCGACCCTGCTGAGGCTGCGCAAGGGCGACGCGTTCGAGCGCGGGCCCTGGCACCTGGGCCGCTGGTCGCGGGTGGTCGGCGTCGTCGCGGTGGTCTGGGTCTTCTTCATCACCGTCCTGTTCATGCTCCCGCAGCTCTCCCCGGTCACCTCCGAGAACTTCAACTACGCCCCGGTCGCCGTGCTCGTGGTGCTGGGCTTCGCGGCGCTGTGGTGGGCGGTCTCCGCTCGCCACTGGTTCCTCAACCCCGAACACGAGCGGAGTCTGGCCCGTGAGGCTGCCCGGAAGACGACGCCGGAGCCGATCGTCGATCCGTGATCCGTGATCCGTGATCCGTGATCCGTGATCCGTGATCCGTGATCCCTGGTCAGTGGTCCCTGGTGAGTGGTCCCTGGTCTGCGGTCCGCAGACCGCAGGCCATCGTGACGTCGTGAGTTCGTGGCCGGGCCCGGCCCCTGCCGTTCGGTCGGTGCGGCGCGCCGCCGTTCCGTGGCGACGGGAGGGGTCCGGCCCGGCCAACTCGCCCGACTTCCGCCGATCTTCCGCCCGTTCTGTTCTGCGGCGGACCTTTTTACGGCCCTCCGACGCGGCCGGGTACCGATACCCGATCGGACTCCCGGCCACGTCCGGCTATGCTCGGGGAGGCAACATCGCCTGGGCCCTTAGCTCAATTGGCAGAGCAGTGGACTTTTAATCCATTGGTTGTGGGTTCGAGTCCCACAGGGCCTACACAAGAGCCCCAGTTCAGAGCGTATCTGGACTGGGGCTCATGGCGTTTTCAGGGGCTCGATGATCGTTAGCTCAGTCGAAGCTCAACCGAGGCGCAGAGATCATGCGCTCGGCATGTACTGCTCGACGAGTTCCTGGATCCGCGCCGCGCGGGACTTCGGCGGCCAGCACCAGCCCATCTCCAGCCGCCACGCCTTCCATTCCTCCGGCGTGAAGTCGAGCTTCTCCCCGTTGCACGGACTGCACGCCGGAGCTAGGTTCTCGCGGTCCGACGTGCCGCCCTGGGCTACGGGGACGATGTGGTCGACCTCCGTGGGGAACGGGTCGCCGCAGTACGCGCAGCAGGCGTCCAGCACTTCGCGGCGGACCTGTGCGGAGATATCGCGTGCGGGGTGCAGGTTCCGGGGCATGCCCCTCACTCTCTCAGCCGCCGCTGACATGGGTCGGCCCCGGCCGGGACGCGCATCACCGGCCGGGGCCTGGAACCGCCCGCCCCCAGGAACTCACGGGGTGCGGGAGCGGGCGGGAGTCGTCGGTGTCAGGCGGTCTGGCGGCGCGCCATCCCCCAGGCGAGGTTGAGGCGTCGGGCTATGTCGCAGTCGCCGTTCGCGCGGCCGTCCGCGTCCACCGTCCGGCATGTCGGGCAGTCCATCCCGTGGTCCAGGATCCGCCGGTAGGCCGTCTCGGGGTCCTCGTCGACGCAGTCGTACACCTCAACCTGCACCGTGCGGCCGGGACCTGAGCCGGTGTCGAGCCAGCGTTCCTCAATTCGGCTCCCGGCCGGGGTCTTGCCGGTGTCCTCGGGGCTGTCCACGGTCACCGCCTCGCCTTCCGGCGTGCCGGGTGGTGGGCGCGGATGAGGACGTTGCAGTCGGAGACCCGCGACCCGTCGTCGGCGGCCCGTGCGGCTGCCCTCTGCTCGGCCAGCTTCGCGCACCGCTCGCAGTCGGCCGGCGGGACCGGATCCTCGCGGGGGAGGGCGAGAAGGGGCGGCGGATCCATCGTGGTCTGCTGGGGCAGGCGGGTGGTAGACATGGCCATGTCGGCGCTCCTCTGCAGCGTTGGCCGCGCCCCGGGAGGCGGACACCTCGCCGGGGTTTTCTCGTGTCTGCCGACGCTAGGAGCGGCTCGCGCGGCATGGCCAGCAATGTGCAGATCTGTCTATGCGGCACTTGGGAGGGGTGACAGCCCTGACGCCCCCTTGACCGGCTCGTCCTGTGGGTCGACCGTGGTGGACATAACTGCACAACGCAGAGACGGAGGTGGCCATGTCGCTACTGTTCATCGGCATCGACCCCAACACCGGGGACAAGCAGAGCCCCACGGTGTGGGTCGACCAGGAGAAGAAGGAACTCGTGCTCCAGGGCTGGAAGCCGGGCACCGAACTCGAAGCAGAGTGCGCCGCGTTCGAGGTGCCCGGCCATGCCGTCGGGATCCCGGAGAACGAGGCAGTGATCCGTATCCCCGCCAGGATGGTGGACATGATCAGGGAGGCGTGCGATGCCGTCGAGCGTGCCGACATTCGATGAGCTGATGGCTGGCTGCCGGTCAGCGGTCCATCTGGAGATGCGCGACGCCTACGCCGTCGACTACGAGGAAGGCCCGTTCGCCCAGTGGCGGGCAGGCTTCCGCCATGATCCGGCCGACCGTGCCTCTTGGTGGCGGCCGTGGCTCGATCTCATAGAGGAGACCACCGGCCGCGGTGCCGTCGTGCGCCGGGCCCGCATCGTGTCCGAACCGGTCAGTGAGTACACCCGCTTCCTGTACGACGGCACGTTCACCAACGTCGCCGCAGGCGAACAAGTCCGCTGGCTGCCCCGCCGCCAGGCCTCCGACCTCGCCCTGCCGGGCAACGACTTCTGGCTGTTCGACGAGCAGTGGGTCCACTGGAACCACTTCGCTGGCGACGGCTCGTGGATCGACGAGGAGATCACCGACAACCCGGCCGCCGCCAAGCTGTGCACCGAAGCCTTCGAGGCAGTCTGGGCGCGAGCCACCCCGCACGACCAGTACGACATCCGCTGACAGAGAAGCATCGGTAGGCCAGTTCATGCCTGTCTCCCCGTCCTCGTCGGCCCAGGCCGCGCGCAAGGTCGTCGCCGCGCGACTGCGCGACCTCCGCAAGAGCGCGGGGCTGACGGTCGTTGAGCTGGCCGGCCGGTGCGGCTGGCGTCACTCCAAGACGTCCCGCATCGAGAACGCGGTCACCGCGCCCTCGGCGAAGGACATCCGGGCGTGGGCCGCCGCCTGCAATGCCGTCGACCAGGCGGAAGACCTCGTCGTCCAGTCTCTTAACGCCGAGTCGATGTACAGCGAGTGGCGCCACCAGGTGCGCCGGGGGATGAAGCAGCTTCAGGACAGCATGGTGCAGTTCTTCCACGACACCGAGCTGTTCCGGATCTACTCCTCGACGATGGTTCCCGGGCTGCTGCAGACCGAGGGCTACGCGGCTGCGCTGCTGAGCAACATCGCCGACTTCCGGGGCATCCCGTTCAATGACGGCGCCTCAGCCGCGGCGGCCCGTGTCGAACGGTCCCGCATCATTCACGAGCGCGGCCACCGGTTCGTGATGGTCATTGAAGAGGCCGTGCTCTACACGCAGCTGGGCGACGGGGACGCGATGGCCGCCCAGCTCGGGCATCTCCTCACCGCTGGGGCGCTGCCGCAGGTGTCGCTGGGCATCATCCCCATGGCGGCGCGGGAGCGGCGGCAGTGGCCCGTGGAGACGTTCCACGTCTACGACGACACCCTCGTATCGGTGGAGTTCCTGTCGGCGGAGGTCAACATCACCCAGCCCTCCGAGATCGCCCAATACCTGAAGGCGTTCGAGCAGCTGCGTGGCATGGCTGTGTACGGGGCCGATGCGCGCGCCCTGATCCTCAGGGCCATCGAGGCGCTGCACTGACCCAGGGCATGACGAAACGCCCCCTGCACAGCCGCTGTGGGCCGTGCAGGGGGCGTTGTCATGGGTCAGCGGGCGGCGATCTCGTACAGCGTCAGACCCAGAGCCGCGAGCGCCGTCACGGCAGCGACAGATGGCAGCGGCCACCGATTCCGCTCCGCTGCGTCGAGCCGGGCCTCGTGATCGTCCAGGCGGCGGTCCGTCTGGTCGCCACGCTGTACCAGCAGAGCCAGCTGCCCCTGCGTCGTCGCGTTCCCCACATCGACCGCGCGCCGGAGCTCGGCCAGCTCCAGCGCGATCGACGTGGATTCCGGCGGCGTCACTCGCGGCCTCCGTCGTCCGTACGAAGCCAGCCCGGGAGCAGTACCTGGACGCCGGGCAGTGCCATGACCCGGGCGAAGCCTCCAGCAACGGCGAGGGACACGGCCACCCAGGGGAGTGCCTCCGGGATGCCGGAGGCGGACACGATCGCAGGCAGCATCACGGCGATGCCGACAGCGGTCTGGAGGACGGTGCGCACGGTGCGCTTGGTCGAGTCCTGCATGAGGGTCAGCCCTTCTTCTCCAGCGCGGCGACGCGCTTCTCCAGATCGGTCAGCCGCTCCTCGGTCGTGGGCGGCTTCGGCGCCGGCGGCGCGGTGCCGGGCGACCAGGAAGCCGGGTGCTTCAGCCGTTCGGCCACGCGCTTCCGGATGTCCGGCATGGACACCCCGGGCCCGAGCGGGTCGACCTTCCCGGGCTGCCACTCCTTGTGGCCGATCACCGAGGTGTCGCCGTTCTTGCCCCAGCCATGCGCCCGGCACAGTGCGGCTGCGGCGCGGACCATGGCCTCGACCTGGGCGGCGGGCCAGGGGTCCTTGCCGTCGCCGAGGTTCTCGCACTCGAAGCCGTAGAAGCGGCTGTTGCCGTCGGTGTTCGCCTCGTTCGCCGCGGGCAGCGCCTTCTCTGCGATGACCGCGGTGAGGACGTCGTCGTCGCCGAGGCCGGCATGGTTGGCGCGGCCGTAGCCGACGAGGTGGATGGCGCCGTTCTTGGCGACGACGCCGTGGCACAGCGGGCCGGGCAGTCCCTGGTAGCCGTTCCAGCAGATGTTCACCGTGTTGGCGGTGCCCTTGGTCACGGTGTGGTGGACCATGACGCCGTGGACGGGGCCCCAGGCGCCGTGTCCTTCCCGGTTGTGGTCCTCCCAGCCGTCGACCTCGACGACCTTCACGCCCTCCGCCTTCAGAGCGGCGAGGAACTTGGCAGCGGACAGAGGTGTGGCCATGAGGCCTCCAGACATGAGAAAGGCCCTGGCCGGATGGCTCAGGGCGGTCAGGGGCGGGGCGGGTCAGGTGGTGTATCCGTGCACCAGGATTCCGCTGCCCGCTCCGAAGGCTCCGGCGGTGAAAGCCCCGCCGGTGACGGTGGGCGGGGTGGTCTGGCCGGTGTCGGTGCCGCCGAATCCCGGTGACACGGACGCGAGGACGTCGGCGAGGGAGCCCTCCGAGACGAGGTTCGGCACGGTCGTCGCCTTGATCATGACGCCGAGGTAGTGCAGGCCGCCGTACGTGGTGGTGTACGAGCTGGCGGCCCCGGCGGTGGCCTGCGCGATCGCCAGCGTCTTCACGGTGTTGGCGGCCCATGCGGCGGTCAGCTGGTCGGCCGTGCGGGCGAGCGCGACGCGGGAGCGGTCGTGGAGGGTGAACCACCAGTTGGTCGGCGTCACCATCGCGGTGCCACCCGACACGAAGCTGATGTTCGAGATGACGGCGCCCTTGGGCAGCCAGATCGGGACCAGGTACAGCGTCCCCGAGGTCGGTGTCGACGTCGTCCCGCACCGCAGGCGGCTGGTCGTCTCGTGCCGCCCTGAGGGGCGCACGAGCAGCTCGACGACGCCGGCCGCGTCGAACGGGCTGGGCTCGTTGCCGGTGGACTGGTCATCGAGCGAGCCGGACGTGCCGGAGTCGGCGAGGTCGTTGCCGTACCGGCGGACGTTGGTACACGTCGACGTGATGGACAGGCCCCAGGCGGCCTCGTTCCCGGAGCCGTACTTGCGCACCCGGTTGCCCGCCACGAGCAGCCCGTCCAGCGAGCTGGAGACGCGCATCCCGTAGTTCCCGGCCGCCGACCTCGACGAGCCCTTGATGAAGTTGTCCAGGACCTGAACGTCCGAGCCGCCGAGCAGGTGGATGCCGTTGGTGCCCGCGTTGCGCATCGTGTTGGAGGCGATCGTCACGCCCTGGCCGGTGTCGCAGGAGACGCCGGATCCGCCGGGCTGGTAGATCCGGTTGCCGGACACGGTGCCGCCGAACACCTGCTCCTGCGAGATCCCGGTACCGCCGGGCTCGCGCACCGTGTTGCCGGACACGGCGTACTGCTCGACGTGGAAGAGGCGGATGCCGTTCTCGCCGCCGCCGACCGTGTCGACGACGTTGCCGTTGATCGTGACGTCGTGGATCCGGCCGGTCTCCTCGCCGTACAGGAGGATGGCGTCGTCGACGCTGCCGGTGTCGCGCAGGGTGTTCCCGACGATGGCCAGGTTCCGCATGACCTGGGAGGCGTTGGTGACGACCCCGGCCAGGTTCGTGCTGTCGGCGGCGTCGGCGCTGATGATGGACCTGGCCCGGATACCGGCGCCGCAGCCCTTCATGGTGTTGCCCTGGATGACGGTGTCGTCCCAGGCGTAGGCGACGACCGGGTACTGAAGCAGGCCCTCGAAGGTGTTGCCGATGATCCGGGTGCGGCGGTGGGCGGTCCCGACGGTCGCGCTGTGGGAGCCAACCCCGCGTGGCCACGCGGTCGTTCCACCGGTGCCGCTGGCGCCGAAGTAGCAGCCGCGGACCTCGATGTCCTCGCACACGGTGTTGTCGTACGGCCCGAACCCGCCGAAGACGCCGGACGATTTCGCCAGGTCGGTCTGAACGGCCTCGGAGAAGTCCCTGCCGCCGGGGTCGACGTAACCGACGAACCGGCAGTTGTCGACGAGGGCGTGCTTCGTGGAGTTCAGCTCGATCGCGTGATAGCCGGAGACGTCCCGGACTTCGAGGTCGCGGATGGTGACGCCCTGGGCGTGCCCGATGGAGATGCACATCGCCGAGCCGGTCAGGCCGGACGTGGTCCCCCTCATGTTCCACAGGCCGCCCTCGATCAGGATGTTTCCGTGGCCGGTGTAGCCGCCGTGGTCCTGGTCGGAGTCGCCGTTCAGGAGCATGGTCCCGGCGTAGTTCCGGCGAAGCTCGGCGCCCGGCATCAGGGTGAGGCGGGTGTTGCGGCGGATTCTGAGGATCTCGCCGATCATGTAGACGCCGGACGGGATGATGACCCAGCCGCCGCCTGCCGCGTTCGCCGCGGTCAGGGCCTGGTTGATGAAGGGGGCGTCGTTGCCGGTGCCGTTGCCGAGCGCTCCGTAGACCTTCGGGTTGAAGATCCTCATGCCGGACAGCTGGAGGTTCTCCGGGGTGAACGTGCCGTCCACGGTCAGGTCGCCCTCGACGTCCAGGCCGTCGACGGTGGCGCCGCCAGTGACGGTCAGCCCGTCCTCGACGCTCAGGCCCGCCTCGAACGTGGTCGGCCCTTGGACGGTGCCGCCGTCCTCCTTGGACAGGGCGTTCGCTGCCGCGCTCGCGGCTTCCTGGGCGAGTTCGCGGGCGGCCTGGTACCAGCGGACCGGGCCGCCGGTCCCGTTGTAGACGTAGTCGATCGCGGTGACGTCGGCCGCCTTGAACGTGCGGATGGCGCCCGGGGTGTCGCTGCCGGTGTCGTTGGTGCGCAGCTCGCTGATGGCGGTCGTGCCGTCCGTCTCGAACAGGGCGGTGACCAGCTCACTGGTTCCCGCCCGGTACACCAGCACCTGATAGTCGGGGACCACGTTGCCCTGAGCGTCGGTCAGGACGTCGGACGGTGTTCCGCCGAAGGTGTAGAGCGGCATGCTCGGTGTCCCTTTCAGTCAGTCCAGTAGGAGCCGTTGATGCCGATCCACGGGACGCCGCCGGCCGTTGGCCCGTCCTGTGACCACCAGGTGAGGTCTCCGGCGACGCCGAGCGTGGACGACGTGCCGACCTCCAGGACCTCGAACTTGCCCACGCCGATGACGACGTCGCCTGCCAGCGAGCATGTGGCGGCGTAGGTGCCGACCTGCTCCTGCGGGATGCACGAGGTGGGGACGGCGCCGATCTTCACGCCGTTGTTCACGATGACCGTGCCGTCGACGCGCTCGATGCGTCCGCGCAGGAACACCTGCTTGCCGATGAGGCGGGCCTGCGGGGTGTAGCCGCCGGACGTCTGGTAGCCGGAGGCGAGCGTGACGTTCTGCCAGTCGGGGAGCGGTTCCCACACGGTGGCCCAGGTGTCGGTGCCGCCGTCGGTCTTGATCCAGGTGGTGCCGTCGTCGGCGACCGCGACGGTGTGCTGCGGTGCCGCCGACAGCGTCGCGGTCCGGTCGGCGAGGTCCTCGACGTGCTGCACCAGGTGCGGGTCGATGGCGGTGGCCAGGTCGGCCAGGGCGCTGACGACGGCGGGTGCGGACGCCCCGGCGGGGACGGGCAGTTGGGCGTATCCGATGGTGGCCAAGACGCTGCTCCTACGCCGAGAAGGTGATGGTGATCCGGCCGCCGGTGACGGCCAGGTAGTCGCGGGAACCGGACGCGTAGATCGCCAGGCCCTTCGCCGCGCCGGAGGCGAGCTGCGAGCGCCAGGAAGCGGGCAGCGTCGCCGTGCCGGTCGCCCCGACGGCCAGGCTCAGCAGCTCCTCCGGCCCGTCGTCCAGGTCCAGTTGCCCGGACGGCGGCGAGGCGTGGTCGTGCAGGTACAGGTGCAGCGGGCGCCGGGCGTTCGCGCCGGTTCCTCGCCTGCGGGTGAACTTGACCTGCATCTTCGCGACGGTCTTGCCCGCGCACGCGTTCTGGATCGCGGAGCCGTAGAACCAGCCGCCCCTGCGGTTGCCGCCGCCGGTCCAGTCGCCCTGGGTGGGTGCGGAGGCGTACTCGTCCGGCCGGCCGTTACGCCACGACCCGGAGTCGTCCGGCGGGATCGTGACCGGCTTCGGCACGGGCACGTCCGGCGTGCCGGGCGAGGGGTCGGCGATCGAGGCGACCTTGAAGTACAGCTCCAGGCGGCCGTCGACCTTGCGGACGTGGACCTCGGTGGCCTGTTGCCAGCCGCTGCCGGCCGGGGCGCCGGTGCCGTAGGTCGCGGCTCGTACGACCTGGACGTCGAGGGAGGCCTGGACGGCGATCTGCTCGGTCGTCGTCTGGTCGGTCTCCGCGGGGTCGGCGCCGAGCCGCCACAGGACCACGGGGACGGCGCCGCGGCGTACGGCCACGATGTCGCCCGCCTTGCGGTTGCGGTAGGCGTCGGTACACGGCACGTCGTACAGGTCCGCGCCCATCATCCGCAGGTGCACGGTGCCTTCGTCGGTGACGTCGGTGACCTCCGCCGAGACGGTCTGAAGGCCTGCGGCGGACGCGGCCTGAAGCCCTGCCAGGTCCTTGCCGAGCTGGTCGCGGATGCCCACTACAGCCTCCGGGTGCTGGTTCGGGTCTGGCAGGTCATCGAGACGCCGCCGAGCGTGTACGGGTTGGAATCGATCAGGTGCCGCTCCCACCGGCCGTCGCTCACCTCGACCTCGACCACGTCGCCCGGCTCCAGGGCCGGGTTGCAGACGGCGGTGAACGACAGCGAGGACTGGACGCCGAGGGAGTCGGCGAGCCTCGCGCGGGCCACGTCGTCGGCCTGAGCCTGGGTGGTCACCAGCGGCGAGGCGTAGCGGCCGGTGCGCACCCGCACGCCGGGAAGTCCCAGGCGCTGCGGGGCGAGCGGGTCGGCCACCGGGTCGGGGCCGGCGTAGGTCAGCGAGGCGGGGTCGTCGTCGAAGGCGTACGCCGGGCCCACCACGCTGCCGCCCGATCCGGAGTCGCCGGTGACCACCCACAGGTTCACCAGGCCCTCGTTGGTCTCCTCCTCGGACGGCTCGGCGGTCGCCAGGGTGCGGGGGATCCGCCAGACGACCGGGTCGGCGAGCGTGGGCATCGGCGCGAAGGTGACGATGCCGGTGGCGTCCGCGTACACCTCGGCACCCAGCGACGCGGCGATGCCGGTGGACACCCCGGCCGAGTCCGTCCCCCCGGACACGGCAGCCCACCGGTCCTCGTCCACCACGAACGCGGGCAGTGCGGTGGACCCCTTCACCCCGGACCGCCAGGCGATCGGCGCCGAGGGGAGCGCCTCCCACACGAGCGTGCGCGCGCACGCCTGCGCCGTGTCCGGGCCGACCGTACGGGCCATCGGCAGCGAGGCGCCGCGGATGACGTCCTCGCGGCCGAGCAGCTCCAGCGCGACGCCGAGCCGGGTCTGCTTGAGCCGGTCGATGACGTACCAGCCCGCCGGGATCCACTCGATGTCCCGGCGCGGCACCCCGATGCCCTGGAACAGCCGGACCTCGGTGGTGATGCTGTTGATGCCCGCGCGGCCCCGGGGCGGGGCGAGGAGTTCCACGGACGCGGAGTAGCGGCACTCCGAGGTCCGGTCGGGGGTGACGCCGCCTGAGCCGAACTGGGCCTCGGTCCACGTGCGTCCGCCGTCGTTGGACCACTCGGCGCGCACGGGGCGGCGGGTGGCCTGCCCGAGCGCGGCGAGCGCGGCCGGGCTGATGGGCAGCATCAGCCCACCGCCCCGTTCGTGGCCAGCGCGGCATACGAGGTGTACGCCGCTTCCACGGTGTCGTAGCTGGCGAACGCGGCGGCCAGCGCGTCGTAGGACCACTCGGGGGTGACCATCGGCTGGTCGGCGGTGTCGGGTCGTTCGATGGGGACGATGTCGAAGGTGACCGTGTAGCCGCCGGTCGACCCGAGCTTGCCGGTCGGCTTCTCCGAGACGTCCGCCGGGACGAAGAACCGGTCGGGGATCTGGTAGCCGGGCCGCACCTGGGCGAGCAGCACACCGGAGCGGACGAGCGTGCGGAACTGCACGATGTCCTCGGCCAGCACGTCCACGGATACGGTCTCCGCCGGGGCTGCGGCGGTGTCGTAGGCGACGGCCGTGTAGGGGCTGCCCGAGCGGGAGGCGGTCTCCTGCCGGGCCGCGCTGGTGGTGCCCTGCGCGGTCCCGTACATCACCCGCATCGACAGGCCCGGGTCCTCCAGCGACTTCAGCCACAGGTCCCTGCTGTGCCCCGGGCTGGGGGCCGGAACGACGACGGCCAGGGACGTCTCCGGGCCCCATGTGCCGTCGGCGTACAGCGGGCGGGCGGTGTAGGCCACGGCCACGCCGAGCGGGGATTCGTGGTCGTACGCGGTGCCGGTGCCTTCGATCGCCCAGGCCAGGTTGCCCGAGCGGACCGGCACCGGCCCGGCGGCGCCCGGGTCCTGGCGGGTGATGAGCGCCTTGCGGACGTCGGCGGCCTCGGCGAGGGGGGTGTCCCCGGCCATGTAGTCGACCGCCAGGTAGACGCCCGCCCACACCGGGTCCACGACGGCCGTCAGCCAGCCCTCGGGACTGGTGACGGTCTCCGGCGCCGTGATCGGTGGCGCCGACGGATCCACGATCATCGGCATGCGCTCATCCCTTCTTCCCGGCGCGCTTCGTACGGCGCACGTCGTCCAGGGCGCCGTCCACCCGGTCGTCCACGTAGGCCCGCAGCACCGTGCCGTCCTCGACGACCAGGTACAGCGGGCGCCCGTCCAGCCCTGTGGCCGGCTGTCCGGCCGCGCCGGTGGAGGTGACCGGGACGATGCCGGATGGCACCGCGCTGGCGGCCATGCGTTCGGCGGCGGAGACGACCGCCGGCCCGGAGGCGGCCATCCCGGCGACCAGGCCCGCCCCGAGGTCGGCGCCCGCCTGCTCGCCCTTGCGGGACGGGGAGTGGGCGTCGATGCCCTTCTTTGAGCGGATCGCCTTCACGGCGGCGGCGCCGAGCTTGGCCATCGCGGCCTGGATCTCCGCCTCCTGCTTCAGCAGCCCGGTCAGGAACCCCTTGGCCGCCGAGTCCCCGGCGTCGTACATGCTGTCGGCCATGGTGCGGCCGTAGCTGGTCGACAGCTTCGCCCCGCTCTTGGCGAGGGCGTTGAACTGCTTGATCTCACCGGCGGACGCGCCGGAGATCAGCCCGGCGAGCTGACTGTCCGGGCCCATCGCGACCAGCTGGCTGATCAGTTCCTGGTTCAGGCCCTTCTTCGACAGCAGCTTGATCCGCGCCTCGTTCGAGGCCACCGTCGACTGCCGTGCCCGCATCCCGTCCAGGACCTCCCGGATGCTGCCCGCCTCGCCGAAGTTCGACAGCCCCATGAAGTCGGCGGCGGTCTTCTTCTGGTCGGCGGCAGCTGACCGGGCGGCCTCCAGCCTGCTGTCGACGGCGTCGCGCTGGCGGGCCATGGCCTGGAGCTTGGCCGAGGCCTTCGTCACCGAGGCGGCCAGCGCCTTGCCGCTGCCCCCGGTGGCCTTCAGGTCCTTCGCTAGTTCCTTGGCCGCCTTGGAGATGTCGGACGCCGAACCGGTCAGGGACTTGGTGAAGTTCGTCAGGTCGCCGGGCAGGTCCTTGCGGGCCTTCGTACGGGCCGACGCGGTGCCCTTGGCGAACCCCCGCGCCCCGATGCCCTCCCACATCCGCATGGAGTCACGGTGGTTGAAGACCTCCGCGCTCCCGCTGCCGAACCTGACCAGCTCCGGGCCGCGCTCGCCGACCCAGGCGACTTCACCAGGGCGGGGCTTGCCGCCGTCGGCGTAGCCCTTGGCCGCGAACCCGTACCGGTGGGTGAACAGGCCGTCCTTGTACGAGCGGGCCCGCGAGCCGACGATCACGCCGTCCCCGCCCCTGCTCTCCACGTTGACGCCGTTGATCGTGCCCGCCGTGTGACCGACCCCGCTGTTCGTGATGCCGATCATGAACGGTGAGCGCTTGTTCAGGACCCAGCCCGGCGCGGCCGTGGCCCCGGAGAAGCTGCCGGTGGCCCAACGGCGGTGCGGCTTCTGCCCCCGGATCACGCTCTCGATGGCGCTCATGAACCCCGAGCAGTCCCAGCTCGGATCCCCGTTGCCGCCCCACTGGTACGGCTTGCCGTTCTGCGTGCGCGCCCAGGACAGGGCCGCCTTGTACCCCTTCCCGCCGATGCCGGCGGACTCCAGCTTGCCGTCGGCCTTCGCGGAGTAGCCCACGATCTCCTTGATCATGCGCTTCGGGATGCCGGTGATCATGTCCCGGTACAGCGACGGCGAGCCGCTGATCTTCTCGATGAGCGGCTTCACCACGGCGTTCAGTCCCGCCTCGGCGGAGGCCTTCACCCCGTCCTTCAGCCACGCCACACCGGACTCGGCGAGGTCGGTGCCCTTGTCCCAGGCCTTGCCGACCCAGCCGAAGATGCCGCCCTCGGCGAACCCCTGCCCCTGGAACGGGCGCAGCGACTTGCCGTGCATGGCGGCCTGGTTGACGGCGAGCAGACGACTGCGCTCGTACGGGTCGCGCATCGCCTCCGAGACGGCGATGCCCTCGCCGCGCCGCAGCGGCACCAGCTGGTCGTCGCCCTGCCGGTACGAGGACATGCCGGGCAGGATGCCGCCGCGGGCGAATCCCTCGGGGTGGAACTCCTTCAGCTGCGGGGCGCCGAAGGCCTTGGCGACCTTGTTCCAGGTGCCGACGATCCCCTTGTTGTAGACGGTGTTGATCACGAAGCTGATCGGCTTCTTCGCGAGCTGGCCGACCTTCCCGAACTGCTTGCCGATGGTGTCCTTGGCGTCGGTGAACGCCTGCCCGAAGGCCTTCGCGGCGGCCTTCGCGGCGTCGACCGGGGGCTTGATGCCCTTGTCGTAGAGCCACTTGGCCACCGACGCGATGCCCCGGAACGCGGGCAGCAGCGCCTTCTGCCACAGCCAGTTCGCCCCGTCGCCGACCGCCTTGAAACCGGTCTTGACCAGGCCGAAGTAGAGCTTCACCCCGGTCCACCACAGGCGGAATCCGCCCACGATCAGATCGAGGACGGGCGAGATCGCGACGTCCCACAGCCACACCGCGCCCGCGCCGACGGCCCGGAAACCGGCGCCGACCAGGGAGAAGTACAGTTTCACCCCGGTCCACCAGAGACGGAATCCGCCGACGATCCAGCCGATCACCGGGGAGATGGCCTTCTGCCACAGCCAGACCGCGACCGCGCCGAGCGTGTAGAAGATCACGCCCACGGCCGTGAAATAAATCTTCGCGGCCGTCCACCACCACTGGAAGGCCTTCACCACGAAGCCCACGACGGGCTTGAGGACGACGTTCCACAGCCACAGGGCCGCGACCGAGACCGCCCGGAAAGCGGCCTGGACGATGTTGCGGAACGTCTCGGACTTCTTGTAGGCGACGACGAGCGCGACGCCCAGGGCGACCAGGGCGATGGCCACCAGGACGAACGGGTTGAGCGCCATCACGCTGTTGAGCAGCGCCTGCGCGGCCGTGAATCCGCCGGTGACCGTGGTGCCGATCAGGATCGCCGCGCGGTAGACGGAGAACACCGCGGTGACGAAACCAGTGGCGATGGCCTGAGCGTTCAGGGCGATGGTCAGGCCGCCGACCAGGACGATCACCGGCAGCAGCCAGGCGCCCCACTTGTTGATCCACTGGCCGGTCGTCTCCAGGGCGTCGCCCGCCCAGCCGACGCCGTCGATCAGGCCGTTGATGCCCGGCATGACGACCGCGTTGACGACCCGGCCGAACGTGTCGGTGAAGCGCCGCTTCAGCACCTCGATGCGGGTGGCGGTGTTGCCCCGGATCGTCTTGCCCAGCTTCGCGGCCGACCCGGCCGCCTTGTCCATCCCGGACGATGCCGCAGCGGAGGCGGGGTCCATGGCGAACAGGGCGTCGCCCATCACGGTGCCCGGGTCACCGAACAGCGCGGTGGCGGCGGTCAGCTTGGTGGTCTGGTCCTCGGTGCCGCGCAGCGCGTCGAGGGTCTGCTGTAGGGCGCTGGTCGCCGACGAGCCGCCCTTGCCGATCAGGTCGGCCATGTGCCCGGCGTCCAGGCCGATGGACTTGAAGGCGTCCTTCACCCCGGACTCTGAGGCCAGCGCCAGCTCGCCGAACTGGCCGATGGCGTCGGCGACCTGGTCGCTGTCGCGGGCGCCGCCCTTGATGGCCTGGTCGATCAGTCCGATGGCCATCTTCCCGTCGAGCCCGACCCGCCGGAACTGGGTCGAGTACTCGTTCATGGTGTCCAGCAGGTCGTCGGCCTTGTTCGCCGACGACTGGAAGCCCTTGGTGAGGATGTCCAGGGCCTGGCCGCCGTCCTTGGCCATCCCGGTGCGGATCATCTGGGCGGCGGCGTTGGCGGTGCGCCCCACCTCCTGGTCGAAGGTCTTCGCGAGGTCGGTGGCCTTCACGGTCAGCGACTCGATGGCCTTGCCGGTGGCCTTCTCCGGGATGAGGCCGGAGCCCATCACCTGCCGCACGGACTCGGCGCCCTCCTCGAAGGTGTCGACGACGGCCTTCGAGTACAGCGACCCGGCGAGCTTCCCGGCCCGCTCGGCGCCCTTGCCGGACATGCCGAGCTGGGCGGCGAGGCGGTCGGCGGTCTTCTCCTTCTCCAGCTGCTTGACCGCGGACGCGGCGATCGCGGCCCCCAGCAGGGCGCCGGCCGCCATGCCCCCGGTCTTCAGCTTCTCCTTCATCCCGCCGACCATCTCGTCACCGCCGGCCTCACCGGCGGCGCGGGAGGCCTGCGCGACGGGCTCGCCGATCTCCCGCGCCAGCTGCCTGCCGAAGCCGGACATGTTCGGCAGGACGTCGACCCACACAGCACCAGCGCGGGGCATGGACTCACCCCTTCTCTGCGTACTGGGGGGTCACCTGAGCGACGATCCGCAGGTAGCCGGAGCGTGCCTCGGTGGCCTCCCTGCGGTCCTTGCTCTTCCGCTTCTTGACGGCGGACTTCGGCTCCGGCCGCCAGACGGCTTCCGGGTACGGCTGCGGCGGGGACTTCTCCGCCCGGTTGGCGTTGCGGAAGTCGGTCACCAGCTGGCCCATCAGGTCGACCACGTCGGCCATCCGGAAGTCGCCGTACTGCAACGCGTGACCGGCCGCCGCGCGGGCCAGGGCGCCGTTGGGAGGCAGGCCCTCGACCAGGACGCGCAGCTTGCGCAGGCTGATCTCTCCGCGCCAGTACTCCGCCACCGGGTCACGGGGCGCGTAGTGGTGGCAGAGGTCGGCCTCGACGGCCTCGGGGTAGTGCCCGAGGACGTCTAGGACCGTGTAGGGCGCTTCTTCACCTGGTCACGCATGTCCTGCTGTACGGCCAGGAACAGCAGCGCGATGTCGTTGTCGGAGTGCCCGGCGGCCACGTACTTGTCGTACTGCTCGTCACCGAGGATGGCGTGCGCCTTCTCCCGGGAGGACTCGGCGTCGTCGACCGCGGTCGACCACTCGTCGTCCGCGAACAGGGGGTGGGGGAAGGTGAGGACCTCGCCGTTGTCCAGCTCGAACTCCACCTCCTGACCGCCGAGGGCCTCGGTGAACTGCTGCTTGACCTCGGACAGGCGGTAGCGCTTCTTGTTCGGCTTGCTCACGTGCGTCTCTTCTCTCGTGCTGGGGGTGGCCTCGGGGTGAACCGTGGAAGGCTCCGCGGCGGCGGGGCTCACCCCTGGCCGCCGCCGCGGAGCCCGCTTGCGGGGGGCGGTCATGCTCACGCGCCGCCCGGGGTGGTGGTCGTGACGTTCACGGCCGGGCTGGTGCCGCCGGTGAGGCTCGCCGCCGAGGCGGTCATCTGCGCCACGTCGGTGCCCGCGAGCAGGCCGCCGAAGGTGACGGTGACCGGGGTGCCCGGGTGCGGTCCGCCCGCGCACGTCACGTCGCCGACCGCGATGTTCGACAGCGCCTCCAGCGCCGACTGCACATCCGCTGCGGCGGCGTTGTAGGCGATGCCGGCCGTGGTCTGCCCCGAGTACGTGAGCGTGTAGGTGCCGCCCGTCGGGCCGCCGGTGATGGCGACCTGCTGCACCTCGTTGGACAGCGGCTCCAGGTCGCGCCAGCCGGGCCCGTCGATCCAGGTCAGGCAGTCCGTGCCGAGGACGTCGTCGACGTACGCCTGGTACGTGACGCCGCGGGCGATCTCGGCCGTCCGCGTCCACTGCTCGTCCTCCCGGCCGGTGCGCAGCGCACTGGGCATGTGGCGGACGATGTAGAGCGGCTGGCCGGTGTTCTTGTTCAGGTCCTCGGCGATGAACACCAGCCGCCGGTAGCGGGTGGGCGGGGTCTTCGGACGCGACCACGTCCACGCCTCGGAGCCGATGACGGGCAGCGCACCCGGCCCGGACAGCGGCAGGTTCTCGTACAGCGCCACGGCGGCGGCGTTGGTCTCCTGCGGCACCCACTGCGCGGTGGCGGTGTCGGTCTCGACGTCGGAGCGGGTCGGAGAGGCGGACTGCCCCGACTCGACGTCGGAGGTGGACAGGTCGCCGGAGAAGGTGACGCCGTCGGTCGTGGTGTAGCCGACCGGGACGTACCCGGCGGGCAGGGTCTGAAGGACGCCGTCGACGTCGAACGGTTCGGATACCGCGTCGGCGGAGGCGTCCGCGGCGAAGATGGCGTAGCGGAGCGCCTTGCGGATCAGCGACGAGCGCAGCTCCGCGATGGTGGTGAAGTCAGCGGCCGGCATCGCGGCCCCCTTCCATGACGAAGCCCCCGCTCGGGCGGGGGCGGGTGGGTTGCCGCGCGTCAGGCGTGGGTGCTGGCGCGGGTGGTGAGCGTGTAGGTGGCGATCGCCCGGCGTACGGCGGGGTTGCCGTAGGGGACCGGCACCGGGCGCTGCACGGTGTCGACGGTGTCGATGACGACCTCGCCCGCCACGCTCGCGGCGAGCGCGTGGACGGCTGCCCGGGCCCGCTCGGCGAGCTGCCACATGGCGGCCCGGTCAGCGGCGAATGCCTCCACGTCGATGGTGGCGGTGTCGCTGGTGTGGCTGTCGGCGCCGCCCGCCACCTGCACGACGACCACCGGGCCGAGGGTCTCGACCTTTGGCGGGACCTCGTCGGTGACGCGCACCCCGGTCAGGTGGGTGCGCATGCCCTTCATGACGGCCAGTTCGATGTCCGGCCACATCAGCTCTCCCCGGTGCGGGCGGCCCGCCCGAGGATGCGGCGCCGGGCGGTGGTGCTGTCGCCGTACTCGTGCGCCTCGGCGTCCGCCCGGTCGGCGACCACCTTGGCGGTCGGCCGGCCACGGGGCCGGATCTCCTCCGAGACGGTGATGGACTCGGCGAACTCCTCGCCGATCTCGGCGCGCGCGAGCGCCTGGGCGCGCGGCACGATCTCCTCCGCCGTCTCCCGCAGGGCGTCCCGGACGGGGGCCGATTGCATGACCTCCGGCAGGCACGCCGGGTCGAACTCGAACCGGATCCCGCTGCTCATCCGCTCACCACCTTCAGGAACGCCTCGGTGTGGTCGAGGATCCCGGCGAAGCTGTCGTGCTCGCCCGGGTCCCCGTCGACCTCGTACAGCACCCCGCGGAACCGGACTCTCGACAGGGCGGTCAGCCCCATCGCGGGCGGTCCGGCCAGCCGCCAGCGGGTGACGACCTGGGTGCGGTTGTCGTTCTGCTCGGTCGAGGCGACGGGCTGCATGTTGCAGTCCGCCACGTCGCGTTCGACGTCCTCGTACACGTCGTGCCCGCGCTCGTCCTGCCCCGTCAGGACGCGGTCGATGACGGTGACCGTGTGCCGCCGCAGGGGGTTGGCCAGCGGCGGCATCAGGCGTCGTCTCCCCGGTTCAGGCGGTGCGCCTCGACGGCGGCCCGCCACTGCTCGGTGATCCCGACCGCGGCCGTCACCGCGAACGACACGGACTCGGTGCCGGTGGTCACCTGCTGGATCGCCGGGTCCGTGCGGTAGATGGTGCGGGCCTGGTCGATGACCGCCTCCGCCACCTCGCCCGGGACCGGATCGAGACCGTGGTCCCAGGCGACGGTGACCTCCGACCACTCCGGCCAGCAGCCATCCGGGTGCAGCAGCAGCCCGGCCTGACGGCGGACCTTCACCCCGGTCAGTTCCTCGCCGTCGACCTGGACGGAGTGCACGGCCACGACCGGGCAGGCGGGCAGGCGCAGCACGGCCTGTCCGCTGCCGTCGAGGTAGGAGGTGTCGTCGGTGACCAGCGACACCGGGTGCCGGACCTGCCCGCGAAACCGCCGGGTCGCGGCACGCAGTGCGGCCAGGAGCCGCACGTCGTCGGCGGGCACGTCCAGGAACTGGGCCAGCTCTGACGGGTCGGCGAGGTACGGGCTGGCCGCTGCCACGGTCAGGTCCCGGCGATGACGCCGCGCGTGCGCAGCGCGGCCAGCAGCGCGTTGTGGGCGTCCGCCGCAGCCGTGAGGCTGGCGAACGGACTGGCCACGTTGTTGATGGTCGGCGCCGTGCTGGCCATGCCGCCCAGCCCGACGGTCCGCAGCGGCGCCACCCGGATCACGGTCCCCGCCGCCGCGGCGTCGTCGAGCGCCATGCCGACCGCGTACAGGTCGCCGGGGTCGCAGACGAAGGCCTTGCCCAGGGTGCCGCAGCGGACCATGTTGCCCGGGTCGATGGCCTCTCCGGACTCCACCTCCCACACGGCCCGCCCGGACACGGAGAACGTGAACTCCTCGTCGGCTGCCAGGTCGGTGCCGTCGGTGACGCCGACGGGGATCTCCCCGGCGACGGCCAGCCGCATCACGGCCCCGTCGTCGACGGCCGCGGCCGTCGTCAGGAACCGGCGCTTGGGTGCGGCGCCGGACATCGTGACCTGGAAACTGCTCGTGCTCATGCGGTGTCCTTCCCCATGATCGTCTTGCGGTTCTTGCCTGCGGCCTCGGCCGCCAGGACCCGCGCGGTCTCCGTCTCGTCCGCCGTGGCGAGGTGCTCCAGCACGGCCGGGGCATCGTGCTCGGACGGGTCGAACAGCGGCTCGGGCTCTGCGAGCGCGCGCGTGAGCGGGCCCGCGCCTGCGCCCGTGCGGGCGCGGTAGCGCGCCTCGTCCTCGGCGCGGACGCGGATCCCGTCGATGGTCACCATCTTGTGCACCGGCATCAGCTGCCACCCCCGGCCGGCTTCACCACGATCAGCCGGTTCGGCTTCCAGATGACCTGCTCGGCGCGCAGCTCGGCACGGACGTAGACCAGGTTCCGCTGGGCGTAGTCCTTGTGCTGGTTGAACGCCAGGATGGACAGGCCCTCGACGTCGAGGAGGGCGACCTGCCGCCAGTCGCCGAGGATGACGGTGCCGGGGGTGAGCCGCTCGGACAGCGCACGCGCGCGGCCCCACGAGGTCGACGGGCCCTGCCCGAACGGGCCCTGCCCGAAGAACCGGTCGTTGGCGTCCTGCATGAGGTCCCATGCCTCGTCGTCCTCGGGGGACATCAGGCACGCGGTGACGTTGCCGCCCGGCAGCCGCGTGATCGCCGTGATGGCCTGACGGATCGCCTTCACCTGCGCCATCGCGTCCGGGCCGGGGGAGTACGTCAGTTCCTGCACGCCCGTGGTGTGCAGGATGCCCTTCGGCTCGCCGCCCGTCCCGGTGCCGTTGAGGAGCTTGTCCTCGATGACGTTGTCGAGGCTGTACTCCAGCTCGTTGTTCATGTACGTCGCCAGCGCCGGCGCGTCCGACAGCAGGGCGTTCGTGACGTCGTAGCCGTCCGCGTACGTGTACGGCTTGGCGTCCGCCAGCTCCGTCTGGATCGTCGACGTCGGCTTCACGGTCGCGTCACCCGGCAGGATCTCGTCCGGGACGATCGCCGCGTTCCGGGTCACGCCGGTGACCTGGAGGTACTCGAACGGGCCGTCGGCCTGGCCGCGGGTCACGAGGTCGAGGATCGTCAGGTTGTCGCGGTCGACCTGGTCGACCATCGGCATCCGGACCGGCTCGACGTGCCCGAGCGCCACCTGAAGGGGCGCGGCAGTGGCCTTGCGGCTGGCCAGCCACTCCTTCATCGAGCCGACCTTGATACGGCCGATGTCGACGGTGGACCCCTGCCCGAGGCCGCTGGGGTGCTGCTTGCGGAACGCGGCGTACAGGTCCGACTTGGTGAACCGTTCGCCGAGCGTCGCCGCGTCGGCCGCCTCCTGCCGGTCCTTCACCTGGAGGACCCCGGCCGGTCCGGCCGGCGGGGTGCCGGGCTGGGCAGTGGCCTTCCCCGCCATCGCGGCGGCGGCGGCCTGGGCGGCGTCCGCCGCCTGAACCTTCGCCTCGACCTCGTCGGTCTCGGTCTTCAGCTCGTTGATCCGGGTCACCTCGTCGTCGGTGAAGTCCCGGTTCTCCTCGCGTGCCTTGGCGACCAGGTCGGCCGCTTCCTTCAGCAGCGCCTGGAGCTTCTCGCGCAGCGTCATGTGGTCCTCCGTGCAATCAGGTCTCGTGCGGTGATCCACGCATCGACCTGGGCGAGCGACGGACCGGCAGCCTTCGCGGGCGCCTCGGGGGCGGCGGCGGGCGGCTCGGCCGGCCGGTGGCCGGTCTCCTCGGGGTTGCCCCGGCCATCGGGCCGGGAAGTCTTCTGCGGCTCAGCCGAGGCCAGCACCTCGCCGATCGAGGCGTGCGCGCTGGACAGGGCGTCGTAGTTCGCCTGGCTGAGCACCCGGCCGGCCTTCGCGCCGCGCACCAGATCGGCGGCCTTCGCGGCGAGCAGCTCGGTCTGCTGGTTCGCCCCCACCAGGCACGGCCCGACCTCGTACAGCCGACTGAACCGCTTGATCTCGTAGTACTCGCCCCACGGGTGGTTCACCAGGTCGTCGGTGTCGACCCAGCCGCCCTCCCCTACGTCGTACGCGAACGAGAACTGCTTGATCCGGCGGCCCTTCAGCAGGCCGTGCACGTGCTTCGCCGTCGGGTTGGTCTCCATGTCCTCGATCTGCGCGAGGACCTCCAGCCCGTCGGGCGTCTCGGTCGCCTCGATCACGCTGCCGATGTGGGCGAACGGGTCGCCCCACTTGTGCGACCAGACCACCGGGATCGGGTCGCCGGACGCCTTCCACTCGGCGAGGACCTGGGCGAACGCGCCATGCGCGACGACATCACCCATGGAATCCTCGTTGCCGAACACCGAGACGAGCGCCCGGAACTGGCCCTCGGCGAGGCCGTCGGCAGGACCGGCCGCCTTGATCCGGGCGGATGCTTCCTTGGTGCGGGGCACGGTCAGCCCCCCTCTCGTGTGTAGTCCAGGCGGCAGTTGCAGTTCGCGGTCTCGTCCGCGTCGCCGTTCGCGTCGCCCGGCCACCGCAGCCCGTTGGAGAACGTCCCGCCCAGCTCGACCGCGTCGCCGTCTAGCCGCACGTGCGAGGCACGCGGGTTCTTGCCGCCCGTGCGCCACACCTTGTGGGTCAGACCCGAGGCACCGGCCGCGTCGTGCGAGCCGAAGGAACGGGCCTCCGTCGCGGCGGTCACCGCGCGCATCCCGGCGGCCACGACCCACGACGCCAGCCCGGCTTTGAGGTTGTCGCGCCAGTCGCCCTCGTCACGGACGGCGGCGGTCGCCGCGGTGTAGGCGGCCTGCTCGTACTGGGCTGCGTGCGAGGCCGCGGCCACGGCCAGCCACGCCTCCATCACCGCCGGGTCCCAGCCATCCGCCTCCGGGTTCCACACCCCGAGCACCGACCAGGCACCGACCTGAGCGAGCCGGAATCCGTACCCGGCGATCAGAGCCGCTAGTTGTGCCTGCCGCTCCGGGGACTGCGCCGCCCACAGGTCGAAGAAGTCCGGCGGCCCGTCCGCCTTCGCGTCCGCGCGCTCCAGCAGCCCGTCGGCCTGCCGCTCGGCCCACCCGGTCAGGGCCGCGGCGAACGCGTCCCGCTCGGCGTCGAAGGTGCCCAGGTCCTCGGGCCGCCCGGCCTTCACGCGGGGCGGCCTCGCCCTTTTGGGAGCGTCTCCGGGGCGGTGTCCCTGGGCGAGGCGAGGCCGCCGACGATCACGTTCAGCGGTGTCACCAGCTCGTCGGTGCCGTCCACGTGCGGCAGGTTCTGCACCGCGCGCGCCTCCGAGCGCAGCATGTACGGCGCCCCGACGGCGGTCTGAAGCAGCGCGGCCTGCTCGGTGAACGAGCCGCGGAGCTTCGCTTCCAGGTTCGCCTCGACGTACAGGTTCGAGCCGGGCGCCAGCAGCGGCACCAGCATGGAGTTCAGGACGTCCTGCCACTGCGTGACGTACGGCCCGAGGCTGATGGTGAACAGCATCTGCCGGAAGGCGTCGATGTTGGAGAACGTGCCCTCGCGCGCGCCCACCAGCTCGGGGGCGATGTGGTAGGCGGAGGCGACCTCGGCGTCGGTGAGCTGGCGGCCCTCGATGTCCATCGTCTCGCGCGGGTTGAACGCGTTGACGGTCACCAGCTTCATGCCGTCTTCCAGGATCGGCGTGCCGCCTGCCTGCCCGGCCCGGCCGATGAAGGCGTTGAACGCTGCGGTGAACCGGTTCTTCGCGCCCTCCGACCAGGACGGGGCGTCGGCCGGCCGCTCGATGACCGTCGGGACTCGGGCGCCGTTCTTCCAGACCTGGCGGCGCCACTCGACGGCCTCACGCTGCTCGGCGAGGATCTGCTGCAGCGTCATCATCGGCGACGTGCCGTCCGCCCCGATCGTCGCGTACCCGTGATCGAACAGGTACGAGGCGGGCAGCATCACCACCTGCGCGGGCCCCCGCGACGAGATCAGGTACAGGGCGTCGGGCTCGTCATCGTCGTCGGCGAGGATGTGGAACCTGCGGGCCGGCTTCCTGCGCAGCTCGTACCCGGACGCTGTGTCGGCCGAGGGCAGGAGCTGCTGGCACCACCGGTCGTAGATCAGCCAGTCCACCAGCGTGGAGTGCCACAGCCGCGCGGGTGAGCGGTGCGGCGCGGGGTGGGCGAGCAGCTGCGCCAGCGGGTGGTCGGTGACCCGGCGCCGGTCGGTGTCGGACACGCGCTCGTAGACGTGCCACGGGATCGTGCACAGCTGACGGGCGATGTAGTCGACGACCTTGCGCACCGATGGCTGGGTCTCCCACACGCGCGCGGCCGCGGCCGTGTCGGCGTAGTTCGACAGCGGCACCCCCGGGTCCACCACCCGGATGCCGTTCGCCGCGAGGTAGTTGCCCAGCTGCGTCAGGTCGCCGAACTGCTCGGCCGCCTTGGCGAGCACGGGCACGCCGTCCTGGTCGATGACCTGCCCGCCGGGCCGGGCCTTGCGGCGTGGCCACCAGCGCATGCGTCCACCCCCTTCTCAGATCGCTTCGAACTCGGAATCCTCGTAAGCGGACTTCCGCTTGGGCGGACGGGCGAGGACCTCGGACATCGCGTCACACAGGGCGGACACGCCGTCGATCTTTTCGGCGGCGTTGGCCTTGTCCGGCTTGACGTTGCCCGCGGCGTCCATCGCGACGGCGAGGTTGTCGACCATCCACGTCATGACGGGGTTGCCGCCGTGTCGCAGCATCGGCCGGCCTCCCTGGCCGACGGCCCGCTCCCCGGAGAGCAGCAGCCGCTTGACGGCCTTCAGCGCCGGGGACATGGTCTTGAAGCCCTGGCCGACGCCGACCATCGGCGCCCGCTCGCCCTCCAGATCGTTCGTCAGTGACGTCGACGACCACCGGTCGAAGCCGAGGGCGCGGACGTCGAAGGCGTCCAGGTCCTGGCGGACGACCAGGCCGATGGCGTCGTAGTCGGTGACGTTGCCGGGCGTGGCCTTCAGCCACCCCTCCTTCACCCACCGCGTGGCCGCCCCGGCGGTGCGCTTGTCGAGGGAGGCCAGGTTGTCCTGCGGCGTCCAGAACCGCAGCACCAAGTCGAGGCTGCCGTCGCTGTCGTCGGGGAACAGCCAGGCCAGCGCGTTCAGGTCGGACACCGCGCCCAGGTCCAGGCCGCCGTACGCCTCGCGGCCCTTCAGCTTCGCCTCGTCGACGATGGCCTCATTCGCGCGCCAGGACTCCAGGGTCAGGTACTTCGTCACCTGCTTGGTGCGCAGGCCCAGGTGCAGCCGCTGGAACTTCGCCAGGTCCGCCGGCGACTGCTGCGCTTCGCGGGCCTTGCGTTCCAGGTAGGAGCGGGTGGGCGAGATCCCGAACCCGGGGTTGGCCGCACGCCAGCTCTCCTCGACGAACGGGTCTGCGTCCTTCGGGACCGCCCACACCACGCCGTACACCGACGGGTCCGAGAGGACGCCGCGGGCCAGCTGCTCGATGCGGGTCCGCTTGCGGTTGTAGATGGTCTCCGGCTTGCCGCTGTCCGCCGTGGTGATGATGACGATCAGGGGCTGGCGCCGGGAGCCGGTGCCGGTCTCGATGACCTCGACCATCTCGGGGTCCTTGTGGACGTGCAGCTCGTCGATGACCGCGCCGTGGAGGTTCGCGCCGTGCTGGGCGTCCGCCACGGAGGCGATCACCTCGAAGTAGCTGCCGCTCTTGGGGTGGATGATCTTGCCCCGGTAGGGCTTGACGTGGCCCTTCAGCGCGGGCGCCCGCTCGGCGAGCTGCCGGATCGGGGTGAAGACGTACCCGGCCTGCTGCTTCGTCGTCGCCGCGGCGATGACCTGCGCGCCGGGCTCGCCGTCCGCGCACGTCAGGTAGATCGCCAGGCCGCCCGACAGCGTGGACTTGCCATTCTTGCGGGGCACGTCGACGTACAGGTCGGTGATGATCCGGACGTACATGTCGGCGTCCGCGTCGAAGCGGACCCAGCCGAAGACGGGCGCGATGATCCATGCGACCTGCCACGGGTCCGGGACCAGGGGGCGGCCGGCCCACTGGCCCTGGGTGTGGCGCAGCAGGCTGAAGGACCTGATGACCTTGTCGACGCGGTCGGGGTCGAAGCGTGCGCCGGCGACGTCCCGCGGCTCGGGGGTCTTGATCAGCGGCGGGCAGTCGGGCAGCGGGATGCCGCGCGAGGTGAGGTACCAGGCGACCTCGGGCGACAGCTTCAGCCGCTCCAGCTCGGCGTCGTCGAGGAAGGCCGAGGGGGTGTCCTCGCCGGCCTTCCTACGCGAACGGGTTGTCGTCCTCGCTGCCATCGTCGGCCCCCCTGCTCAGGGCCTGCTCGGTCGCCGGGCTCAGGCCGAACTGGGCGGCGAACCCGCGCAGTTCCCGGCCGGCGTTGCGGGCCACGGCCACCGCCGGGTTCGCCACGGGCTTCTCGATCCGGGCCTCACCCCGGTAGGTGACCTGCATGACGGTCAGCCCGTTCTTCGTCACCTCGCGGCTCGCCCGGACGAACACCGACCAGGTCTCGCAGTAGGCCGACAGCATCGCCCGGTCCTCCTCCTTCAGCAGGTCGAGGCGGGACAGGCCGGGGGCGACGCGCCGCCACTCGGCCTTGGCTTCCGGGGACAGCCACGTCGGGGGCTTGGGCGGGATCCGCCTAAACGCCGGCCCGGGGTTGACCTTGCGGCCCCCGGAGTCGCGGCCCTCGGCGCGGCCGGTCAGCAGCTTCAGCGCGGCGGGCTGGGCGGTGCGCCCCATGAGACCACCTCCTGTGACCTGCGGAAACATTCGTCACTGAGGGTGATTGGGGCCCCGGACCCGGATTCACAATTCTGAGCGTGTGTGTGCCGAGCTGACGGCGCCGGGCCCCCAGCCGATCACCCCTGCGATCCGGACTCCCCTTCCCCCTGGGGGGCGGGGCCGGGGGTGGGTGCGCTGTTGACCATGTACCGTCCGGCGTCGATCAGCAGCTCTCCGAGCGCTCGATGGACCTCGCTGATGTCGACGCCGTCGGGGTGGACGGAGATCGCGATGAGGCCGACCTCGGCACGGACCTCGGAGCCGTCGGGCATCCCGACGGCCAGGCGGACGGTGCTGGTGATCTCTGCGGGCATGGGGTGAGCCTCCATGGTGTCAGCGGGCCTTGCGTCGCGCCCTGTTCGCCCTCGCGGCCTCGGCCTTGGACTTCACGAGGTGGCAAGGGCCGCAGATCAGGCCGAGGTTGTCGAGGTCCTCGGCTGCTCCGCCCTCGAAGATCGGCGTGATGTGGTCCAGCTCGTGCTGGTGCTCGCCGTCGGGGTCGTCGTCGATGCTGGGCTGTTCGTCACCGCATCGGTAGCAGCATCCGTTGTCACGTGCTGTGACACGGCGCTTGAGCGTGCGCCATCTGCCTGAGCTGATGCCGTACCTGCTGGCCTTGTCGTCCCTGCCTGCCCATGGGATGGGCTGGTGGTCGTCGCATCTGCCTCGCTTGGTGGCGAGGGCAGGGCATCGGGGGTCAGAGCACCGGGAGGGGGGCCGGGTAGGCACGGGGGGTACCTCCCGGGGGTGGTGTGGGGGCGTCAGGTGGTGGTGGGGGCAGCATGGTCAGCGTGTTGCATGTCCCCTTCAGGCACGTCTGGTGTCCCTCGGAGGACAGGTGTACGTGCTTCCCTGCCCTGGCGAGCAGGTGGGCAGCCTCTACAGCGTCTCTGGGCGCTTCAGGGCGAGCGGGCATGACACCTCCCTGATGGCACGACAAAGCCCCCGGGTTCAGGTCACCGGGGGCTCGTCGTGGGTCTGTGTGGGGCCCGTGTGCGGGCATGGCTGTACGCGGAAAGCGTGACAGGCAGCTGACCTGCGGTCAAGCGGACTTGATCAGAGCCCTCTTGGCGTGTCGTTCGAGGACGAGGGCGGTGACGTCGTCGACGGCGTACCAGGGCTGTCCGATGCTGCCGCCGGAGCGGTGGAGGCGTCCGCGCTGGACGAGCTTGCGGACGCCTCCGAGGGTGATGCCGAGCTGTCGGGCGGTCTGGTGGGCTGTGAGGTGGCCGGGCCGAATGATCTGCGACTCCATGCGTCCATGATGCCCAGGGAGGGAGGCGGAGAAGGGGACGATGAGCCCCTGAATCCTGGGCTCGGGTGCCTCCGATACGCCGCCTCCCTCGCCTCCCTGGCTGGCCATTTCCGCAGGTCATGTACAGGGAGGCGTGTCGGGGAGGCTCTTAGGGAGAACTCCCCGACCTGTGGGCGCCTCCCTACTCGTCGAGGTCGTCCTCGGCGTCGGCCGCGCGGTCGGCGATGGCGTCCACGATCCGCTGTCGGCTGACGTGCATGACCCCGCCGCCGGTCTTGTACTCGCCGTGCCCGCAGTCGTCGAGGACGCGCCGCAGGTCGCGGAACGACCAGCCGTCGTACTCGCCGGGGTTGTGGTCGCGGAGCCGGTGGAGGACGTCCTGGGTGCGCAGCTTCGGCTCGTTGCCAAGGACGGTCAGGATGTCCGCGAGGTGGTCCGCCGGCGCGTAGGCGGGCGTCTCCGGGGCTGCGGTGCCCTCGTACAGGGCCATCGCCCGATCGACGACCGGGGTGACCTCGTCGATGCCCTTCTCTGGGTCACGGGCGACGTAGTGGGCGCGGATGACCTCGAACGGCTTGCTGGTGAATCCGTAGGTGACGGCGGTGCCAACGTCCTCGCCGGGGATGAGCGTGGTCGCGGTGATGCCGGCCTTGTGCTTCCCGGAGCCGAGCAGGCCATCGTTGGCGACGTGGTCGCCGACCGCGAACGCGACGCGGTGGCTGGTGTTGCGGGTGACGTCGCGCGGAAGGCTGTCGGCGGTCGGGGACACCGTGACCCACACCAGGGTGATGGCCGTCTTGCGGGCCTTCTTCATCACCTTGATGGCCAGCTCAGCGGCCTCCTTGCCGTACTCCTTGTGCATGAACAGCTCGTGGCACTCGTCGAAGACGACGACCTTCGGCCGCATCCGCGGGTCCTTCAGGGCCAGCTCCCGCGTCACCTTCGTGGCGCCTTCGCCGAGTTCCTCCAGCAACTTGCCCCGCATCGTCACCTCGTCGCGCAGCTGCCGCAGGGCCTTCAGGGCGGCCTCGATGTCCTCGTCGTCGTCGCCCTTGACCAGCGTCTTCAGGCGCGGCTTCAGCGGGTCATAGTCCGTGTTGTACGCCATGACGTACGCCTCGACGATGACGAGCGGGTCGAGGATCGCGCCGAGCAGCAGAGCGATGACCAGGGACGACTTACCCGAGCCCATGATCCCGCCGACCATGTAGTTGGCGGCCATGAGCTTGCCGATGATGGCCTCGCCGCGCTGCGACACGGCGACGGGCACGCCCTTGAAGTAGTCCGTCGTGCCCTCGGTGAGCAGCGGCCACGGCGGCACCGCACCGGACAGGGAACCCTGGTCGGCCACCCACAGGTCGAGGACACCGGGCTGCTTCGGCGGCTCGGTCGGCCACACCTCGACGGGCTTACGGAGCAGGTTGTGGGCGAGGACGTTCTTCTTCCCGCTGATCATCTCGACGGTGACGCCCATGGGGAGCTGCACCTGCGTGTGGTAGCCGTTCCCGGACCGGGTGGTCGGGGACACCCAACGGGGCTGCCAGCCCTCCTTGATGGCCTTGTTGAGCGGGGCGATAGCCAGGTTGCCGAGCGCCTTGAGGATGGCGCCCTCGTCGGGGACGACGTCGCGCTGCTCGGGGTCGCCGGGCAGGGCCCAGGCCGGGGCGGTCTGCCGGTGCCGTCCGACGGCCCACACTCCCGCGAGGGCGATGAACGGCAGGCAGACGAGCAGCGGATCCCAGATGACGCCGGCGATGAACGCGACCCAGGCGACGAACTCGATGACGCCGGCGAGCGGGGTGAGGACGTCGGAGACGTCGTGGTTGGCCCAGGCGAGCATGATGCCGAGGAGCAGTAGGATCCCGGCCCCGGCGGTGGCGCCCATGAACAGGGCCTTGGGGGCGTTGATGGCCAGCTGCAGGAGTTCCATGCGGCGGCGGTGCCGGGACTGCCGGAAGATGTAGGCGCGCTGTTCCCAGTCGCGGGCGACGTCTTCCTGGCCTGCGGCTTCTGCGGCCCGCATCATGCGTTCGTGGCGGGCGGTGGTGCGGGAGTCCCAGGCCCTGCGGGTGAGGATCCGGGTGCCACCGACGACGTAGGAGCCGTGCCGGACGACGGCCCGGTAGGAGCCGTGCTCGCGGGCCTCGACGACGACGCGCCGCAGGTGGTCGATGCGTACCCGGCGGCGGGCGCGGGGGGTGGCCTCGACCGGGGCCGGCGTCTCGGTGGCGGGTTCGGGGGCGAGCTTGAGCAGCGACACCTGCGGGGCGTGGTGCCCGTTGACGCGCTGCTCGGGTGCGGTGTCGGTCATGCTGGTGGTCCTGTCTCCCTGAGGGGCGATGGGGCCCGGGGACGGTCGCTGACCTGGCGGGATGGGCCGTCCCCGGGGTGTAGCTACTTGCTCTTGCGGCGGGCGGCCTGCCGCTCGATGCGCTCGACCTTGCGCTTCAGGTCGGAGATGTCGACGCCGTCACCGCCTGCTCCGCGCTTGGCCATACGAGCGGTCAGGGCGATGACCTTCAACTTCTCCGTCGTGGTGAAGTCGGCGAACCGGATGTCGGGGTTGTCGGTCACGGGGTCCTCCTCGGACGGGCCGGGCTATCCGGCCCCACCGCACCCCCACGGAGCGAGCCGCGGGGGACGGAAGGGCCGGATCAGCGGTTCTTCAGCTCGGCGTTGATCTCGTCGAGCTTGCGCTGGTAGGCGGCGACCATGTCGTCCTCGGGGTGGAGGTGGCTGGTCCCGGAAATCGCCTGCCAGCGGGCGGAGCTGTCGCGGCACGCCTCCATCTGGGCGGCTTCGGCTCGCAGTTCATCGGCGGTAGAGCGGCTGAACAGGCCCATGACGGGCTCCTCTCGGTTGTGGGCTGGCCGGTTGGCCGGCCCCACCGCACCCCCGCAGTTGTGGTCAGGAGAGCCACAACTGGCGGAGGACGGAGGGACCGTCAGCGGCGGCCCTTCTGCATGTCGCGCCACAGGTCCCGCAGGACGAGGACGACGATCGCGCCGACGCCGCCGAGGATGGCGAGGGCGAGGCTGGCGAAGGCGAGTCCGACGCCGCCGACGCACACCGCGCACGCGATGCCGATCCACTCGCCGGTGCTGCGGCGGGTCTTGCCGTGGTCGTGCTGGCACTGGTGCGCGGGCGCCTGGGCCTGCTGCTGGGTGGCGAGCTTCGCCAGTTCCATCGCGGCCATGGCGAGCTGTACGGCGGCGGTGTCGGTCTCGGCGGCGCGGACCGCCTGCTCGGCCTTGTCGAGGGCGTCGCTCATGACGTCCACCCCCTGATGCGGCGGGTGATGCGCGGCCAGGCGATGACCCCGGCGGCGACCGCCAGGACGACCGGCTGAGAGGCGACCGCGACGGCCACGGCGACGACGACGGAGAGCAGCGAGGGGTAGGCGACGAGGAGCCCGAGGAGGGCGCCGAAGAGGAGGCGCATCATGCGTATCCACCTTCCATCGGCTTGGCCGGGGCCTCGGCCACGGTCTTCTTCGCGGCCCTCGACAGGGCGGTGCGGACGTAGGGCTCGTCGACGAGCAGGCGCCGGTGCCGGGCGATGTGCTCGGCGATCTCGCGGGGTGATGCGCCGTCGCCGAGGGTTGAGGCGGCTTCCTCGACGGCGCCCTGGAGGTTGACAGGTTCCAGCTCGCTGACCTGCTGATGCGCGGGCGCATCAGGGCGATGCACCTCGTACTCGGGGGGCTGCTGGCCGAGGACGACGGCGACCTGGACGGCGTCGACGACGACGCCGTAGGAGACGAGGAGGGCGGCCAGCTCGGGCGGGGGCGCATCAGGGTGCGCATCCGCTGCGATCCGGATGACGTCGGCGGGGTCCATCTCGGCGAACTTCTCCCGCAGTACGGCCTGTGCGGACCGGGCCGGGGCGGGATCGACTTCCTTCAGGGAGGGCTGTCCGCCGTACATGGTGGCGAGGGCCGCATCAGCTCCCTCGCGGACGCGGACGCGCTGGACGTCGACCAGGCCGGCGCCGAGTTCGGTGTCCCCGACGCCCACGTACTTCGCGAGGGACCAGTACCGGCGGACGGCGAGCTTGCGCCGGAACTTGCCGGGGTGGCCGTCGGCGACGGCCCGCTGGAAGGCGAGTTGCCGGGCGGCATCGGCGTTGCGGCGCATCACCTCGGCGTCCACGCCGGTGCGGTAGACGACGATCGAGCGGGCGATGAACCCGAGGCCTTCGGCGGCACCGGACATGGCGAGCGGGGTGACCGCGTACACGGCGGCCTCGCGGACGTCGCTGGCGATGGTGATGCCGATGCCGCTGGCGGACAGCGGGGCGAGCCACATCCCGCCGCGGACGACGGCGGGGGAGGACTGGCCGAGCATGGTCCGTCCGAGCATCACCATGGCGAGGATGAGGGTGAGGCCTTCGCCGGCGGCGACGACCCCGGCGGCGGTGGCCTGGCGGTGGAACTCGGCGACGGCGTTGCTGTAGGTGCCCCAGGCGCCGAACCCGCCGACGACAACCATCAGGCCGGCGGCCGTGCCGAGGACACCGGCCTGGCCCTTGGTGAGTTCGCGGGTGGTCACTGGTGACCTCCGGCGAGGATCGCGTCGAGCTGGTCGGCGAGGTCGCGGATCCGGTCGGCGTAGCCGTCGAGGGCGGCGGCGAAGCTGTAGACGTCGACCGGGGTGAGCGTGCGGGCGGGCGGGTCCATCGAGATGCCGGGCGTACGGCCGCCGAGACCGGGGGTGTCGATCGTGGCGCAGGGCGCCTGGACGATGCACGCGATGACGACCTCGGCGCCGTGGAAGGTCAGGGTGACGGCCGGGCCGATGTGGAGGATGTCGGAGCGGTGGGTGTCGGGCCGGTGGTCGGCGTGGCCGCGGCACCAGGCCGGGCAGGTGAGGGTGACGGGGCCGTGGTCGATGGTGGGCAGGGTGACGGTGCGGGGCTCGGTCACGCCGTTCACCCCTTCCTCGGGTAGGCGTGGCCGACGGGCGGGTAGACGGGGACGGCCCGGTCGGTGAGCAGGCCCTCCATGACGACGGCCTCGAACTCGACGGCCAGGCCGTCGGCCGGCTCCCGCTCGAACGCACGGTCAGAGGCGTCCAGCAGGCGGACGGTGCGGGCGTTGTCGTCGGCGGGGGTTTCACGGCGGCGCCTCACTGGCCCTCACCCCTCGCGCGCTCGTCGGCGAGGAAGGCGGCGACGACGGGGAAGGCGCGGTCGACGGAGGCGCGGGCGGCACGCTCGGCGGCCTCGGTCTCCTCGGCGCGGAGCCTGCTGCGGAGGAAGTCGACGTTCCAGCCGATCCCGGCGGGGTCCTCGGCGAGGGCGCCCTTGAGGGTGGCGCGGACCCAGTCGGCCCGGATCTCCATCCGGCGGGCGTGGTCGCCGATGTCGTACGGCAGGGTGACGGCTTCGAGGACGGCCTCCAGGAGCTGGCGGAGGTCGCGGGCGTCGCCCGGGTTCGTGGTCTGCTCGCTCATCGTGCGGCCACCGCCACGGCGTGCGTGCGCGCGGTGCCGCAGCGGCACGTCCAGTACCCGCAGACGGGACAGGCGTCGTCGCTGTCGTCGTCGAGGGTCTGCGCGAGCGGGGTGGGGGTGATGGTTCCGGTGACGCCAACCGGGGTGGCGCGCACGGTGAGGGTGCGGCCGGGCAGGTGTCGGATGAGGCCTGCGGCGATCAGCCGCCGGGCGGGGGCGGCAGCACGCGGGGCGGCGCACAGCGCGAGCAGCTCGGTGACGGGCGTGGGGGAACTTGCGGGCGTGTTCGAGCCCGCGACATGATCGGCCATAGCCGATGCCTCCTGGGTACATCAGGATGGTCAGCGGTCAGGGAGTCGGAGTGGCGCGCGCGCCCGTCGGTGTTCCAGCACCGTCGGAGCTGCTGCTCTGGCTCCCGCTCTGCGTTATGCCGTTGTGTACTTCTTGATCGCGTTCGCTGCGGCTGTCCAGCTGATGCCCAGCTGTTTCGCCACGGCGTAGACGCTGCCGAGTTCGTCAGCCCCTTCCTTCAGGGCTTCCGCTCGTCGTCTGCGGGCCTGCTCAGCTTGGTCGTCGAGCTGTTCCAGCAACTCGTCTTCCGCACGGAGACGGTCCCGCCATGTAGGCGTTTCCACCTCCCTGAGGTTATCACATCCCCCCTTATATGAAAGAGGGTCTGTGATAGTCATGCCGACTGCTTGGGCTGGTAGTGCCAGAGCAGCAGCAGATCTTGCTCGCTCCGGTACGGAGTCCGGCACTGTCGGCACTGCACCGGGCCGCCGGGCAGCCGGGACAGGACCGCTCCGCACACCGTGCCCTCGTCGTCCACGACCGCGATGCACGTGCCGAGCCGCTGCGGCCGGGGCGGAGGCTCGCCGACGATCGCGAGCATGCCGCCCTCCATCTCCCGCACCTCACGGGCCAGGTCGCCAGCCGCCGGGTAGTGCGCGGCGATCCACTCCAGCTCCATGCCGAGCCACCGGCAGGCCGTCATGACCCGCTGATCCATACCGCCCTCGATGGGCGGTGGACTGTGGCGGGGCCAGCGCACCCGCTGGACGTCCGTCCGCCACGACTCGACGACCAGGACTACACCGCCCTGCCTGAGGTCGATGACGTCCTCGTTCAGCGGCGAGCGAGGGCCGGCCGGTCCACCGATCTCGGTCAGGCCGGTACGGCGCGGCTCCAGGTGCTCGGCCAGCTCGGAGAACAGCGCGGGCAGCCGCTCAAGGCGCCCGGCGAGGGCGACGGCGTGCCGCTCGCACAGGTGGCCGCGCTCCAGGTGCTGTTCGCAGAGCCCGCACACAGCTGTCATGGCACATCTCCTTGGGGCGCCGGATACCGGTCGGGCCACAGCTGGTGGAGGTACGCGGCGGCATCCGGGGTGAGCCCGGGGGAGCGGGAGCCGTCCGGCCACGCCCCCGGCCGGGACCGAGGCACCAGCGGTGTCGGGGTCTTAGCTCGCTGCTTCGGCGCGGACACCACCGGCAGCCCCGAGGCCATGAGCAGCAGCGCGGTCAGGTCTCCCTGCGCACGTGCGGCGGCGACGTCCGCCTCAGTGAGCTCGCTCATGCGCGTGCCATGTCGACGAACCTGCTGTAGTGCAGCTGCGCGGCCACCGTGATCGTGGCGGTCGGCCCGTTGCGGTGCTTGCCCACGATGATGTCCGCCTCCCCGGCCCGAGGGGAGTCCTTGTCGTAGGCGTCCTCGCGGTGCAGCAGGATCACAACGTCTGCGTCCTGTTCCAGGCTCCCGGACTCCCGCAGGTCGGACACCTGCGGTTTCTTGTCGGTGCGCTGCTCGGGCCCGCGGTTCAGCTGGGCAAGGACCACGACGGGCACCTCCAGCTCCTTCGCCATGAGCTTGATCGAGCGGCTCATGTCGGACACCTCCTGCTGCCGGGTCTCCGTACGCCGGGCCGTGCCGGAGGACAGGAGCTGCAGGTAGTCGATGACGACCAGGTCGAGGCCGCCGCGCTGCTTCAGGCGTCGGCAGCGGGCCTTGATCTGGGTGATGGTCTGGTTCGGGGTGGCGTCGATCGTCAGCGGCGCGGCCTTCACGCGCGGGAGGTGCTGGGCGAAGCGCACCCAGTCGGTATCGGTCATGCTGCCGCCGCGGATGTGGTGCAGGCCGATGCGGGCCTCGGCGGAGATGATCCGGTGCTGGACCTCCCGGCGGGACATCTCCAGGCTGAAGAAGGCGCACGGTCGGCCGTCACGGATCGCGGCCTGGCGGACCATGTCCACGCCCAGCGTCGACTTCCCCAGCGCGGGCCGCCCCGCCACGATGATCATCTGTCCGGGGTGGAGGCCGTGGGTGAGGCCGTCGAGGTCGGTGTAGCCGGTGAGGACCCCCTGGGCGTGCCCGTCGCGCTGGAGCGTCTCCAGCTCGCTGATGAGGTCGGCGAAGTCGTCGCCGATCATTGCCGAGTCGGGGTCCTCGCGGACCTTCGCGGCATCGTTCAGCTCGCCCTGGGCTGCATCCATCGCCTCGGTGGCGTCGGAGCCGTCGTAGCCGAGCTGCACGATCCGGGTTCCCGCCTCGACCAGGCGGCGGCGGATCGCACAGTCCCGGACGATGCCCGCGTAGTACTCGGCGTTCGCCGCCGTCGGAACGGCCTCAACCAGGGTGTGAAGGTACGCGGCGCCGCCGACCTTCGTCAGCAGGCCCTGCTCGCGCAGGTGGTTGGCGACGGTGATCGGGTCGGCGGGCTGGCCACCGCCGTGGAGGGCGAGGATCGCTCCGTAGACCATCTCGTGCCGGGGAGCGTGGAAGTCATCGGTGCCGGCGAGGACCTCGACGACGTCCGCGATCGCGTCCTCGGACAGCATCATGCCGCCCAGCACCGACTGCTCCGCCTCCGAGTCAAACGGCATCGGCCGCGTGAACTCGTCGATGTCGCTCATGCCTGGCCCTTCGTCAGGCGCCGGTCCTCGCCCTTGATCGCGATCCGGTCGCACATCTGCGTCAGCCGGGAGGCCACCCGCGCGCCGAGCGTGTCCGCGAGGCCCTTCGGCGCCAGGTTGCTGGCGAACAGCGACGGCAGGCAGTGGTCGTATCGGTGGTTGACCAGCCGGTAGATGACCTCCTCCGCCCACTCCGAGGGCTTCGCGGCGCCCAGGTCGTCCAGGAACAGCAGCGGCGTACGGGCGATCTTCTGGAACTCGGCCTCCTGGTCGTGGCCCGGACGGGGCCGGAGCCTGGAGTACAGGTCCGCCTCCGTGACGGCCGTCCACGGCACCCATGCCCCGGCGCTTGCGACGGCCCGCAGGGCGCCGTACGCCCAGTGGGTCTTGCCGGTGCCGGTCGGGCCGAGCAGCAGGACCGACCGCGCGGTGTGCGGGTCGGCCGCCACTTCCTTCGCCCAGGCGGTGGCCGGCTCCTCGGGTGCCGCGTCCCGGAACCGCAGTGGCACGTTGCGGCCGAAGTACTCCAGGGCGCGCTGGCGACGGTCGGCGAACTGGTCGAAGAAGTGCTCCCGCAGGAACGCTGTCTCGGCGTCCGTCAGGGCCGACAGCGGCAGCTCGCCGGCGAAGTGGGCGGCGAACCGGGAGTGGGTGTCCTCGCCGAGGTGCTCGACCGCGCCGAGGGTGGGAAGCGCGTAGGCGCCAGCGGGGATGCCGAGGCCCTCATGGTCGATGGTCAGGCGGGACTTGTGGGTCTGGTCGTCGGTCATCAGAGCATGTCCTCGTCGTAGACGTCGTGGTCTTCGGGGTTGGCGTAGCCCCGGTGCGCGGTGCGGCCCGCGTCCGGCGGGGGCGGCTCGTCGTCGTAGTGGCCGCCGTTGAGCCAGGTCTTCGGGTGCTTGATGTACTGCCGCTCGACGCCGCGCTTCTGGGCGGCATAGTCGGTGGCGGCCTGGAGGATCCGGGCGGCCGGGACGCCGGCCTTGAGTGTCTTGTTCCAGGACCGGATCGCGTCCTTCTTGCCGACCCGGATGGGGTAGGCCGCCCAGAACGCATCGAACGCGTCGGGTTCCTGCGGCTCGTCCGCTCGGCTGGCTGCGGGTCGTGGCTTCGCCTGCTGGACGGCAGCAGCGGGAGCGGGTGTCGGTTCGTCGAAGAGCGTGCCGTCGGGTGAGTCAGATGCTGCGGCGACAGCCGCAGAGTCTTTTGTAGTTGTAGTTACTGAGGTGGTTTGAGTGGTAGGGCCCCCCGGGCGGGGGACCTTATGGCCCCGGGCGGGGGACCTTTCTGGGGTGTTGGTCCCCCCGTTGGGGGGGCTTTCCGGCTCTTTGGTCCCCTGCTCGGGGGAGCTTCCGCCTGTATTGGTCCCCCCGTTGGGGGAGCTTCCGGGGGCATTACTCCCCTCGCCGGGGGAGCTTTCTTGCGCCTGTAGGTCTCCCGCTGGGGGGAGCTTTAGTGCGGGGCATTCGCTCTGGGTCGGCACTCGGAACGTCGTCTGGTGTCCAGAGCAGGCGAACATGGTTCGTCCCGCTTTGTCGGTAACCGGCTTGCCGTCCGCGTCGAGGATCGGCTGACGCAGCTCGATCCCGGCCGCGGCCAGCTTGCCGAGCACCTTGCCGACCTGCTTCCAGCTGGACAGGCCGGTGCGCCGCACCACGGTCTCCATGAACTTCGGGCCGTAGGCGACCCGGGAGTCCTCGCGAGCCTGGTCGGCGATCTCCAGCGCCACCAGGCGCTCGCCGGAGGACAGCCCGTCCGGAAGCCGGTCGGCGAGCCATCGGCGCAGTTCGTACCCCATCAGCGGCCTGCCGGAGGCATGGAGGCCCGTGCGCTGTGCTGCGCGTTCGTCGGACCCGTGTCGATCAAGGCTTGCTCTTTTCGTGCGTGGCCGACGGGGGAGATGTGGCGTGCGGGGCGCCAGGCGGCTGCTGGGGCCCCGCACGCGTTCCGGTCAGCCCGGAGGGGGCCCGGCAGCCGGTCCGGCGGTCATGCGGGCGTGGTCGGCCGTGTAGAGGCGCACGTACCGGGCGACCTCGTCGTGGATGAGCGGGCCCATCACGTTCCCGGCGGGGGCGTGGACCTCGATGCGCTTCGCCGACAGGTAGAACGCTGCGGCGATGAGCCGGCCGAGCTCCAGGTTGAGGCGGACGGCATCGGCGCCGAGCCGTACGACGACGGTGTCGCAGTCGATGTTCCGCCGGGTCTGCTCGCGCAGGGCATCGGTGACTTCGCGGTGGTTGTCGTAGCGGCCGGTGAGGTCCACGGTGAGGACCAGGCGCACGGCGGCCTCGGTGGGCGTGGTGGTGCTCACGCCGCCTCCCGGGTTCTCGTGGCGGGCTGGTGGAACGCGGTGCGGATGACGGCGCGCTGCTCGTCGGTGAGGGGTGGGGCCTGGTCGACGATGGCGTCGATGCGCGCCCAGTAGGCGGCGTTCCGCTTGGGGTCGGGGTCGCGGACCGGCCGGTTGGCCCGGCGGATCTGCTCGGCTTCACTGAGGGCCGGACGGCCGCAGGCTCCCCCTGCGGCCGACACGGCGTTCTTCGGGGCGGTCATGCGGTCGCCCCCGTACGGTGCTCCCGCATCAGCTCGACCATGGCGTTGAGCTCCGCCTTCGGGTCGTCCGATGCGCGGATCCGCCGGATGACCTCGGCGTTGAACTCGTCCAGGGCGGGGCTGCCGAGCCCGACGCGGTTCATCTCGGCGTGCCCGGCTTCGAGCTGGCTGATGATGCGCTCACGGGCGGCCTCGACGCCCTCGCGGATGGTCAGCGTCGTCATTCCGTCACCTCACTTCCGGCCTGGACGGTACGGGCGAGGACCTTGGCGCGGGTCTGGACGAGGTCGGCGTACGTACAGCGGAGCGCTTCGAGCCGCTCCTCGAACACGCCAATCACCACGGCCAGGCTGTCCGGGTCGAGGCCCACGACGTACTCGTCCTCGACAACCTCGAACACGACGTGGGGGAGGCGCTCCGCCATGACCTTGGAGAACGGAGCGGCCCGCACGAAGGCCCTGAGGACGTACGCCTCCTTCGGGGCGCTGGCCCCTTCGAAGGGCAGGCTGACCTGACCGTTGTCGTCGCCGATGCAGCACACATCGTCCGCGGCCACGGGACGGCTGCAGTCGATGACCTCGTGCACCACGATGCAGCCGGGCATGCAGGTGAAGGTGAGCTTCTCCGCCGTGTCCTTGTCGGTGACCGTGAACGTGCGCGCGGCCGAGATCGGCGCGGCCTGGACGGTGTCGCCGCCGGTGCGGGGGCGCAGCGACTCGAAGACGTGCTGCGGGTCGATCGGCCGGCCCTCGCCGTCGACGGTCAGCCACAGCTCCGGTCCGCGCCATTCCAGGCCGCACACCTTGCCGTCGACGACCTCATGCATCAGCAGCTGGGGCTCCAGCGCGTTGATGGTCTCGATGCTCATCGCGCACCCCCGGCAAGGCTGGTCTGCAGGTCGTAGTGGCGGCCCAGTTCGGCCCATGCCGTGTCGAAGAGGTCGCGGTCACGCATGGTGTAGACCGCGACGTCCCGGAACACGCCGTCGATGGGCCGCCGGATCTTCTGCGGGTCCTTGCCGTAGCGGGCCCGGTAGAGGGCGGCGACGGTACGGCCGAGCTTCACGCGGGCGGAGCGAAGGCCGGCGGCCGAGGTGATCCCGGCGTCCCGCAGGTACTCGTCGCACGTGATCGTGATGTCCTGCGGGTCGATGTCCGGCTCCTCGCCGTTCATCCGCGCCAGCTCGGTGCGCGCCATCGCCTCGACGTACGAGGAGTTGACGAGACCGAACTGCTTCGCGACACCCATCGCGGACAGGCGCTCCTGCGCGAGACGGGCCCGCTCGACGCCGTCGAGCTGGGTGCGGAGCTGCTCGACCTGGTCGAGGGTGGCGGCCGGGTTGATCGCCCCGCCCAGGGTCCAGTAGTCGTTGACGGCCGTGGTCGTTTCGCGCTGGTAGGCGATGAGTGTCGGCCGCACGTCGGCGGCGACCTTGGTCTCGTTGACGGTCGCGAGCCACATGAGGAAGGTGGGCACGTCGACCGCGACCATCTGACGGGTCTTGCCGTCCTCGGCAACCGTGGCGATATCGCAACGGTTGGCCCACGACCGGTCGTTCAGCTTGCGCAACTGCGCCGGGTAGCTGAGACCGATCGCCTCGACGGCCGGGCGGAACACGATGTGCGGCTGGCCGTCGACCATGACGGTCTCGACGGAGCCAGCGGACAGGTTGATCGTGGCGGGCGCGGCGGGGACGCGCTGTTCTTCGGTGGGCGTCGCCGTTGACGCCTGTGCAACCATGTGCATAGAGCTGTTCCGTTCTCTTACTTCGCGGTAGGGATGGACGTCTCGACAGGCGCCCCGGGCTCGACCCCCGGGGCGTTGTCGTTCTCCTCTGCGGACGCTGCCGACTCGACCTCGACGGCGGCCTGGTCCTGAAGACCGAGGAAGTTCAGGAGATCGCTGCGGCGGACCTTGAGGGACCGGCCGACGCGGATCACGGGGACGGGCGTCTCGCCCCTGGCGATGAGCTCGTACCAGGCCGTGCGGCCAATGCCGCCGCAGGCAGCCGCCCCGTCCGGCCACGCGCTCGCCATGGCGGGCAATGCGAGAACCTCAGCGGCCGTGAGCGCGCGGGCAGTCATGCCGACTCCCGATCGCAGACGTACGGCTTGAGAAGCTGGGCAAGCTCGCGGAGCTCTAGCACTACGGCGAGACGGTGGAGAGCGTCGATGGAGAGCTGCTTCTCACCCCGCTCGACCTTGGACAAGTGCCCGGGGTCGATCCCGGAGCGTTGAGCCACGGTCCGCAGCGTCAACCCGCGAGCCGCGCGAACGGCACGCAGGGGCGGCGCACTGCGCACCAGTGTGGATTTGATGGGCATGGGTGGAGAGTAGTGCTGTGAGTGACTGGAAGACAACCGTTACTGCTCACTGGTGGGGATGAATCCTGTACGTATGTAGACTCCTGGTCTACGATTCGCTGCATGACTGAAGCGGAAGGGCCTCGCAGTGAGGCATCGGATCAGGAGGCAGACAGCCCCGGCGTGACGGTCCTCACGGTCAACCAGCTAGTCGCCTACAACTTGATGCGGGCGAGGCGTAGCAAGGGATGGACTCAGGCGGAGGCGTCGGTGCGAGTGATGGAGGCCGGCGGTCGGCCCTGGACGCCGGCTGCCATCAGTGCTGCGGAACGATCCTGGGAGACGGGGCGCCCGAAGGAGTTTGACGCCAACGAACTGCTCAGTTTCGCTCGGGCATTTGAACAGCCTGTTTCTTACTTCTTCCTCCCCATCCCAAGGGGTATCGATGGTGGTGAACGTTGCGTCTATTCACTGAAAAAAATTCACCCCCGCCTTGACGTGACCACCGTGACTGATGAGGTAGTGCTAGATACTGCCGTCCCGCTTCGTTATCCGCCCTCATTTGTGCAGGAGGTGAATAACCGTCTGCGGGAGCAAGGTCTTTTCTGGTCTCCGAGTGCGGAAATCGACTGGTACCGGCCCGAGGAGCAGGATGAGGGCTATGAAGCGATGCTTAAGCAGGCGGCCACGGAGGAGGCGGATGGGGATGAAGGGGAGATCGATGCTGGGGCAGCGGATCGCAGAGAGGAGGCGCTTGCCAGGTTTGCCGAGGAACTGCTCGACAGTCTGAGCTCCAGGGGCATTAAGTTTCTTCTACCTGACGGTAGCGTGATAGGGGAGCGGCCGTCCCGGAAGCGTGATGTGAGGACAGATGATCCGCCTTTCTAGGATGTGGGAGAGCAATGCCAACGTCTCGCCGCGCTGGCGGCATCAGTAAACGTTGTGAGTGCCGCGGTCCGGACGGCAAACGCCTCGGCTCGAAGTGCCTCGACCTGTCGAAGCGGTCCCACGGCAAGCCTCGCGTCTCCCAGGAACTCCCCGAGGACGCGGACGGCGGGCGCCGGCGGTTCCAGCGCACGGGCTACGCCGACGTCAAGGAAGCGCAGAAGGACCTCGACCGCATCCGCGCCATCCTCGACCTGGCGGGCGACGACGAGGACGGCCTGCGACGCGTTGGCGACCTCCTCGCCGAACTGCAGAAGACGCGCGGACCGATTCCCGAGCCGACCGAGGTGTCGAGGAAGCTTGGCGTCGGGGTCCCCCTCGACGGGAAGATGCTCGTCGGTGACTGGCTCGACCACGTCATGGCCAACAAGAAGACGCGGACCACCACGAACCACGGCTACGCATCCCACATCCGCGTGCACCTGAAGCCAGCCATCGGGCACCTGCGCCTGGACCGGCTCAGCGTCGGCCACTGCCAGGACATGTTCAACGCGATCGACGACCGCAACGACGTCATCCGTGCCGAGAACGCAGCCCGCCGCGAGCAGGTCGCCCGCAGTAGGAGGGGCAAGCCGGGCGCTCCGAAGGCGGCCGAGAAGGCCCAGCTGGCCGCCGAGCGCGAGAAGCTCGCCGAGATGCCGCCGTTCCGTCGCGTCACTGGCCCGGCCACGAAGCAGGCGATCCGCCGCACCCTCCGCATGGCCCTGAACAAGGCGATCGCCGGACAGCTCATCACCTTCAACGCGGCCGCCCACGTCGAACTCGAACCGGCCGCCCGGCCCAAGGGCCTGCTGTGGACGGACGAGCGGGTCGCGCGCTGGCGGGAGACCGGAGTGAAGCCGGGCCCGGTCATGGTGTGGACACCCGCCCAGCTCGGCGCGTTCCTGGACGAGGCCGAGGACGACCGGCTGTACGCGTTCTTCCACCTGATCGCCCACCACGGCCTGCGCCGCGGCGAGGGCGTAGGCCAGGGATGGGCCGACTTCTCGCCCGAGAGGAAGGAGATCCGGGTGTCCGCCGAGATCGTGGTGGACGGCTGGACGCCGATCGAGACGGCACCGAAGACCGACGGGTCCGTGGGCATCGTGAAGGTGGACGCCGGCACGGTCGCCGTGCTGGAGGAGCACCGGGAGCGGCAGCGCGCCGAGCGGGCCGAGTGGAACGCGCGGGCCGCCGTCGAGCGCGAGCTGGGCAAGGACACCGCGGACTGGACCGACACTGGGAAGATGTTCGTCCAGGAGGACGGCTCCTGGCTGCACCCGGACACCGTCAGCAAGACGTTCCGCCGGATCATGGATTCGGCCGGTCTGCCGCCCATCAACCTGCGCGACCTCCGTCACGGCGCGGCGGCCCTGGTGAAGGCTGGCGGGGGAGACCTGCACGACGCCAAGGTGAAGCTCCGGCACTCCACGGTCGTCCTGACCTCAGACACGTACATGGAGCTGTTCGAGGAGTACGAGGACGAGCTGACCGAGAAGGCCGCGGCGGCCGTGCCGAGGGCGAGGAAGCCGCGCGACGAGGCCCCCGCGCCGGTCGCTGTCCCGGAGCAGGGGCCCGATGCGTCGCAGCCAGCAGACGCTGATGATCCGTCCACGGTAGACGGGGCCACTGACATCGGGGTCGGGGAGGCGTAGAGTTGAGGGGAACGAACGAGGCTCCGTCACCGCAGGTGGCGGGGCCTTTCTGCTCAGCCAGTGCTCAACCGAACGCCCCGGAAGTGGCCGACAGAAGACGGCATAGGGCGGCACTTGAGACGCTGCCGGGGCTCACGCAAAGGGCCGTTGACCAGCATGTAACAGCCCGACCCGGCACGGGCTGACATTCGCCGGAATGGTCCGGTCTAATGATGCCCCAGACTTTTAATCCATTGGTTGTGGGTTCGAGTCCCACAGGGCCTACGGTTCGCGGACGGGGGACATCCCCTCTGACCTGCGGCGCAGCGCCCGAGTCGACTTCGGTCGGCTCGGGCGCTGTGGTGTTCCCGGGGCGGGGGCCTGGCGTTCCGGGACGACTGGCTCGAACAAGCCCTCGCCCATGTCACCCGCCCGCCACGCGACACCTCGATCCCTGAAGCTCGATCTCTGGAGCTCGATCCATGGAGGCCGACGCGCTCTGTCGCCAACTGGTGCGGTGCCCTACCGTCAGTCCATGGGGGACAGTCGTGGTGGGAAGCCGAAGAAAGAGCCCGGCGTCGAGAACGATCTTGCTAAGGGGGTTCGGTGGAAGCTGAGTTGATGGCACTTGCCGCCGCGGGAGCCACGGCATTCGTTCAGCAGATGGCGGCGGACTCCTGGACACAGGCCCGTGACCGCATGGTCTCGTTCTTCTCGCGTCACCGTGGTGATGAAGGAGACGTGATCGAGGGAGAGCTGGAGACGTCGCGGGACGAGCTGACGGCGGCGCTGAAGGCCGGTGACGAGCAGACCGCCCTGGATGTGGAGTCGGAGTGGCGAACGCGATTGCGTCGCACTCTGCGGTCCAACCCGGCCGCCGCGTCCGAACTACGGTCGATACTCGATGACTTGATGCCCGTCGCGGAGGGGCAACAGGCCGCGGACGTGCACAACACGATCAGCGGTGGCGTTCAGCACGGCCCGGTGATCCAGGCCGGCAACGTGGGTTCGCTTCATTTCACGGGTCACGAGCCGTATCTGTCCTGAACACCGGGCCTTCGGTTCGGGGCCGGGGGCATCCCCTCCGACCTGCCGTACGCGCTACCAGGCGAGGGCGTCCGCCGCGTTGCCCTGCCAGTAGGTGACGGTGGCGGCGCTGTTGAAGAACACACCGCCCTTGGACAGCTTCAGGGTCTTCTCCGCGCCCGTCGCGTCGCCCTGCCTGTCGGCGAAGATCACGCCCAGCGTCTTGACGCTGCTGCCGCCCTCACCGTCAGGGGAGTACGTCGTGATGCCGGCGTACGCGGACTTGCCGGGCTCGAGCATCAGCACGGACTGCGGCGTCGTCTCCTCGGCCCACGCCACCGGGGCCTGGGCGTCCGCGCCGGCCCTGAGGAACGGGGCGCTGTAGACGTAGCAGGGCTTCGAGCCGGTGTTGGTGGCCTTGAGCAGCAGGTGGTTGATCGGGCGGGTCGGCGTGGAGACGGTCACCTCGGTGTTCGCCGCGGTGCACGTGACGATCGAGGCCGCCTTCTTCTGCGTGGCGGCGGAGGCGGTCTGCCCGGAGCCCTGGAAACCGATCACCGCGAGGGCGGCTGCGACGACCATGGAGGAGGCGGCTGCTCGGGCGGCGAAACGAGTGGTGATACGCATGAGGGACTGCTTTCTCTGAGCATTCGGAAGAGGGCCGTCGGGTGGCGAACCGGCGCGGGGCGCCCCTGTTCGCTCGTGCCGATCACAGCGTCCCCGGCCGTTCCGGTGGGGCGCCGTGGTGGCGATGGCCCAAGACTGCGCCCCGGGCCGTCCCAGCCGCCATTCCTTCGGGATCTTCGGGACGCTGGAACGCTCAGAACGCCTCTGACCTGCGCATACGCGGCACTCCTGGAACGTCGGGCGGGACGGCTGCCGGTTGCTGAACGGGCGCTGTGAGAGTGCGGTACGCCCGTGTGGCGGCCGTGGGCGCGGTGAACGTATCCGCGGTGCACATGTCCGTGGCGTCAGTGCGTGGCGCCGGGCAGGGGCCAGAGCGCGCCGAGGATGATCCGGACCTGGTCGATCAGGTGGGCCGGGTCGAATCTGCCGGGGTCGGTGAGGGCGACGCGGCCGAAGTGCTCCGCGCAGGCGACGAGAGCATGGGCGAGGACCCCGGGGTCGAGGGCCGGGCCGGGGCGGTCGGCCAGGGTGCGGGCGAGCCACTCCTCGACCAGGGTGCGGAACCGTTCCCTGTCGGCCTCGATGCGGTCGCGGACGACCGGGGGCATGTTGCCCGGGGGCAGCAGGATCAGCCGCCAGGTGTCCGGGTCCTCGCGGAGCATCGCGGACATCCGGCGTACCGCCTCGGAGGCGAACGCGGCGGGGTCGCGCAGACCGTCCTCCGTGCGGGGAACCGTCGAGAGCAGTCGTCCGAAGGCGCGCGCCTGCTGCCGGTCGAGCAGCGCGGTGAGCAGGGCGTCGAGGTTCTCGTAGGCGCCGTAGACCACCGACCGGGCGACAGCGGCCCTCTTGGCGATGGCGTCGATGGAGATCCGGTCGTAGCCGTCGCTCACGATCACGGCGAGGGCCGCGTCGAGCAGCTGCTCGCGGCGTTCCGCCAGCGGCACGCGCGGGGCGTAGGGGCGTCGCTTGCGCGGCCTGTCTTCCGAGGAGGTGGGCGCTGACACCTTGGCAGTTTACGACACTCGTGTCTTAATTTAAGGCAGCACTGTCGTAATGGACTGGGGTGGCGGCACTCGCCGCGGCGCGGAGGACGTGAGGAGCGGCTCGATGGCGAAGCTGAGGCGGAGCGAGGTCGAACCGCACGAGGACCACGGCTTCTTCGGCCCGGGCTCGGTGGTGTGGAAGGTCTGGAGCTATCCGACGGCGCCGACGGTGGGGTTCCAGCGGGCGGTGGTCGTGGAGGAGCTCGACCCGCCGTTGGTGGCCGCCGTCCACGCGACCCAGGGCATCTACCGCCGCTCGCGCACCCGCTACGACCGGACCCTGCGGTACTTCGCGATGGTCGCCTTCGCCGGTACGCGCGAGGTGTGCCGGGCCGCCGACGTCCTGGTCAAGATCCACTCCAAGGCGATCGGTGACCTGCCCTACGGCGGCGGCACCTACGACGCCAACGACCCCGCCTCGCAGCTGTGGATCCAGCTCACCGGCTGGCACTCCATCCTCTACGCGTACGAGAAGTACGGGCCCGGCAAGCTCACCGAGCGGGAGGAACGGGAGTACTGGGAGGCGTGCGCGGTCGCCGCGGAACTGCAGACCTGCTCCCCCGACGACGTCCCCCGCAGCCGGGAGGGTGTCCGGGCGTACTTCGAGCGGATGCGCCCGCGACTGTCCGCCAGCCCGATCGCCCGCCAGGCCATGGACCACCTTCTGCGAAGTGAACTCGTCATGCCGCCGGTGCCGCGCTGGGCGCAGCCGGTCAGCACGGCGGTCGCGAAGGCGCAGCGGATCGCCACGATCGCCACCATGCCGCGCTGGATGCGCGAGATGGCGGGGATCCGGCAGTCCCGCCTCCTCGACGCGCTCATCGTGCCCGTGATGAGGACGGCGTTCGCGCTCGCCCACCTCAGCCCCAGGGCCGAACTGCGCCTGCTGGGGCTGCTCTCGCCCTCCACGGTTCCCGTGATCGCCCCGATCAAGCTGGGCATTCCTCCCCGTAGTCCCGAGGTGCTGACCCCCGCCGAGGCCCGCGCCCGCCACGGCTATGTCAGGCCCGCCGAAGCCCACTTGGACTTCCGGGCCCGCCAGGCAGCCCGTGTCTTCGACGCCGGCAGGGCACCCAGCGATCAGGGGCTGATCGAGTCGCAGGAGATCCTGGGGCCGCTGGCGTGACCGTTCGCCGCGAAGCCGGGACCGTTCGTCGCGAAGCCGAGGGAGGCTACGGCCCTTGCGGCGGTGTTCGTGGCGGAGCTTGAGGTCCCTCAGGCACCGAAAGCGGCGGCGTCAGCCTCGCCGTAGTGACGTACGAGACCACCACCGCCACGATCACCAGCGGCATGACGGTGATCCCCTGGGAGCCGATCAGCAGCGTGGCCAGCAGGACGGAGACCAGCGGGAGTCGCAGCATCGCGGCGCTCATCGCCCCGATCCCCATCGCGAACCCCGCGACCAGGCTCAGCCCCGGCAGATGGGAGCAGAGGATGCCGCCCGCCGCTCCGACGAACATCGCGGGGAAGATCGGGCCGCCGCGGAAGGCGCTGAGCGACCCGCAGTAGGCGAGGCCCTTGCACAGCACCAGCAGTGCCAGCGCGCCCACCGAGTACGTGGCGCTGTGCGTGAGGAAGGGGTCCAGCGCGGTCTGTCCCGAGTACAGCACGTCGGTCGCCGGTTTGCCGGTGCTCTCCGCGTAGGCGATCGCCAGTCCCGCCACGACCAGGCCGACGACGACCGAGGCCGCGACCCGTCGCCGCTCGACGCGCGCCCTGAGCCGGACGGCGAGCCATCGGATGCCCGCGGCCGCCAGCGCGGCCGACAGCCCGATGAGCAGGGCCCAGCCGAACTCCGCCGCTGTCGGGCGTACGGCTTCGGGCACGTCGCGCAGGGTCAGGGAGTAGGTGCCGAGCCCGGTCCAGGAACCCAGCCCGACGAAGACCAGCGCGCCGACCCCGGCGGCCAGCAGGCCGGGCACCAGTACCGTCGTCATCATCACCCCGCCCAACCCCGAGGCCTCCATCAGGAGGAACGCCCCGAGCAGAGGCGACCCCAGCAGCGAGCTGACGGCCGCGAAACTGCCCGCCGCACCCAGCACCGCGCTCATCTGTTCCGGCGGATCGTGTCTGACCAGCCGTACGGCGCCGGCGGCGAGCCCGCTGCCGAGCGCCAGGAGGGGTGCCTCGGGCCCGAGGACGGCGGCGAAGCAGAGCGTCGCCAGGGCGGCGAGGAAGATGCCGGGCAGTTCGACGGGCGGGGGCGCGCCGGTGGCCTGAAAACCAGCGGTCGGTTCATGCCCGCCGTGCCCCGGCAGGTAACGGACCGTCAGCCCCACCAGCAGGCCCCCGACGGCGAGCAGCGGCAACGGCCACCACAGCGGCGTGCCGTCGAACCCGAGCGCCTCCGGCAGATCCCTGTAGATCAACGGCTGGACCTCCCCGACCATTGCGAGAAACCCGAACGCCGCCACGGACACGGGTACGCCGATCAGGGCGGCCATCGCCAGAAGCACCAGGTAGGCGCGGCTCCGGAGAAGCGCCATCGGATCCGGCGGCTTCACGGCCCCGGCCCCGGTCGGGTCGACCGGCATGCGCTCCACCTCCTCGCATCGCCTCGTCGCGTTGCCTTCCGGCGCGGCCACCTGACGCGAGCGGCACGATTTTGAGCGTGGCATGCCGGTCTTCGACCGGCATTTCGATGACCGCCGTCGTCACGCTCAGGTGTGAACAATGCCGACTGTCTGGTGGCTGATTTTGGTCATCCGGCCGTTCGGCTGGAGCCAGCTGGGGCCGCCTGGCGCCTGTCCGGGGCGGCGGCTCTTCTGCTTGATGGTTTCTGCTGGGTCGGGCGAGCCGTTCGCGCGTCGCTTTTCGGTCACTCCTTGGAATTTGCGCGACATATACAGTTCATCGCCTGGTTGGGGCGACATGTCTGTTTGTGTGCGCCGGGAACGCGGGGAGGGGCGGATGAAGAGGATCCTGTTGACGGCGGGGCTCGCCGGGGCGCTGGTGGTGGGGGCGGCCGTGCCGACCGTGGCCATCTCGGATTCCGGGGCGACTCCGTTGCCCGGTACGGGGGCTCGGATCGAGGTGAGTGCGTGGCAGTGCAACGCCTACGCCGACAAGTGCTCCTTCAAGACGTCGACGAAGACCATGAGAGGCGGGGCCAGGTACCGGGTCAGCAAGATCAGCAACACGGCGACGGTGAAGGCAAACGGCTGGCAGGCGACCCTCGCGCTGAGTCCGAGCGGCACCCAGGTGAGCGAGAGCACCCGGCAGGTCAGCTGGACGAACAAGAACACCTGGATCGCCGACGTCAGTGGCATCGCCGACCCGGGAGGGTCGCTGAACACGAGCATCACCACGTGTTCCGATGGCGGCGCCTTCCAGTCCGGCGTCAAGGCCTTCGCCTCGGCGTGCGCCAACGACTGAGTCGGCGGGAACGATCGGTGAGAGGGGCGAAGCGGCGGAAGGGCGAAAAGGGGAGGCGCGGAGACGCGGGAAAGCAGAGGGAGCGTGTGGATCGTCGCGGACGGGTCCTCCTGGCCCTGGGGGTGACTGTCGTCGCCGCCGCGCTCAGCGCCTCGGTCCTCGGCGGCGGACCCGTGGAGCGGCCCGCGCCGCCCGGTGGTGAGCTGGCCGGGCAACTCGACGCCCTGCGCGGCGCCAACGACCTCGTACGGGCCACGCGTACCGACGTCGGGCGTGACCCCGCGCTGTACCCGACCGCGTACGGGCGGCTGGAGGCCACCCTTGCCGCGCGCCATCGAGGAGGCATGGAGGCGGGCGGTGTACCGGATGTGCGGCCCGCCCGGCTCGCCGCACTCGCCCGTACGGACGCCCTCGACACTCCGGCCTGGCGGGCCCACTACGTGTGCCTCTCCCTGGAGAGCGCGGAGCCGGACGAGGGCCGTACTGACAAGCGTCTTACTGGCGAGAGCCGTCGTGCGGCAACGGTCCTGGAGCGGGCCGGGCTGCGGAAGCGGGCCGTGGATGAGGCGCTCGGATACCTGAGGGTGCCGGACGAGGAGGACGACGCCCTGACCTCGCTCGCCACACGGGCCGCCTTCCTGCGGACCCTGACCTGCCTGGGGCAGAGAGACGACGTGTCGCGGGCCACGTTGAACACCCTCGCGGCGGACACCGCTCGCGCCGAGCGGGCCGTGCCCGTGCTCTACGCGGTGGAGGCGTTGCGCGGAGTCGGCGTACGAGCGCGGGCGGCGCGTGCCCTTCGGCGCGCGGACGCGCGATTGGCGGCCGGTTGTACCGGACTCGACCCCATCCAACGGGCGGCCCTGACCTTGCTGAGGCATCGGCTGACCCGGTAGACGCACGACTGTCTGCTGCCGTACCTGGGGGACTCCGACACACAGACGCGATGGCTGGTACGGCGAGCCCTCTCTCTCGGCGACGACGGGGCGGGCCGCCTCGCCGGCCCGCTCCCCGAGCCGGTCGGGCACGTGCGGCCCGACGGTCTCGTGGCGAAGTCACCGGACCAACTGGGCACGTTGACCGCCACGTACAACGCGGCGAGGGCTTTGACGGCCGCTGCGCGGCAGGAGCACACGCCGTCGTGGCTCGCGCGACGGTTGACGCGCATGGGTTCGGACGCCGGGGGTGGTCTCGAACCGTCCGATCGGCTGTTGCTCGCCATGACGTGTCATCGGCTGGCCCTGAGGTGCGGGCCGCAGGCGGAGAAGGGGGCGGCGGAGGCGGCCCGACTTGAGGTGCCCGCCCGTCTGACGACGAAGAACGAGCGCCGTTGGTACGGCGTCATGTCGGCCCGGGCGGAGTTCGGGCTCGGGTGCGGGCGTACGGCCGTGGAGCTGCCGGACGGCGAGGGCAAGGGTGACGGTGCGCCGCTGTCCGCCCGCTCGCTGCGCATCGTGGTCGTGCTCGCGCACGCCGGGTGCACGGCGACGGCGCAGCGGCTCACAGAAGGGACCGACCTCGTCGCCCAGGCCCGGAAGTGGCTGCGAGAGGGCGACCTGGTGACCGCCTCGGACGCCGTACAGGCGGCGCTCGCCTCGGATCAGAGCGTTCCGCAGGAGCTGTGGGACGACCTGCCCCGGCTCGTCAGCCGCTACCGCGACACCAAGTTCCCCGACCTGTACGCAGCCTCGCCCGGCGGGAGCGCCTCGGCGGACGCGACCAGGGCGGCGTACTACCTCCTCGCCTGAACCACCTCACGTGACAACCCGCAGCCCTCCCCCCACACATACCCACACCGGAAGGACGCCGCTGCCCCATGAACACCGCCTCCCCACCCGCCGTCGTAGCCGAGGGCCTGGCCTTCGGCTACGCGTCCGGCGGCGGTCTGGTCCGCGCCGATCTCACGCTCGGCGCGGGAACCACGGCCGCCGTTGAGGGTCCGTCCGGTTCTGGCAAGAGCACGCTGCTCGCCCTGCTCGGGCTGATCCTGTCCCCGACGGCGGGCTCCCTGCACATCACTGGGACGGACACGGGCGCGCTGGCCCCCGCCGACCGGGACGTGATGAGGCTGAGGTCGATCGGCATCGTGCTGCAGGATCTCGGGCTGCTGCCGTTCCTCAACGCCTGGGAGAACGTGGCCGCCGCCTTCGGCCCCAGGCTCGTCCGGCACCGCACGGCGGCCAGGGCGCTCCTCGGCGACCTGGGCATGGGGGACCTGGCCGAAGCCCGGGTCACCGAGCTCTCCGGTGGGCAGCGGCAACGTATCGCCGTCGCACGCGCGGCTGTGAAGCAGCCGGTGCTCATTCTGGCGGACGAGCCGACCTCGGGTCTCGACCCCAGGTCGGCGAAGTCCGTGATGGACGCGTTGCGTTCGTGCGCGCAACGGGGCGCGGCCGTGCTGCTCGTCACGCATGATCCGGCGGTCGCCGGGAGCTGCGACCGGCGTCATGTCCTCGACGAGGGAGTGCTGTCTGCCGTCGCGCCACGCAACACCCCTGAGGGGAGCCTCGGATGAGCCGATGGAGTCTGTACACATGGACGCGGGACGGCCGTTCGCTGCGCAGGGCGTTGCCGACGCTCACGGTGCTGGCCGCGCTGCTGACCACGTCCGCGGGGGTGGCGGCCGGGGCTGCCGGTGCGGTCGAGAGGGACGTCCTGGGGTCGGGCGGGCTCACCCAGATCGAGCTCTCGTCGTTCGAGGGCGACACGTCGGTCCGGCCGCTCACCACCTCCGCGTTGCGGGACGCCGCGCACGTGACGGGTGTCCGGCGGGTCGTCGCCGACTACCCCTCCGTGCTGTACGCCGAGGAGGACGGAACGTACGACCTGGCCGGCCACACCCTGACGCCGGGCGACGACCTGCCGCTGGTGAAGGGGAGGATCCCGGAGGCCTCCACCCCACTCGGCCGGGACGAGGTGGTGCTGCCGGCCGCCGCGCAGGGGACCGACTTCGCCCCGCTCCTCGGCCGTACCGTCGCCTTCGGATACACGAAGGCGACGGGCGCCGCGTCCGGCACCACCGCCGTCATCAGGCTGAGGGTTGCCGCCCTCTACGACCCCGCCTGGCAGGCCGACGGCCCTGACGTCGCCTATCTGTCGGAGAACACGGCAGCGTTGCTGGCGGCGGCGCGCGCCGGGCTGACGCCGGAGACCTTCCGGGAGCGGGAGGGTGCGCAGTCCGCCGTGGTCCTGGTCGGGCACCAGCGGCAGGTGGCCGCCGCGACCGAGTCGCTCCAACGGGACGGGTTCTCGGCCTCGCCGGTGTCCGATCGTGTCCGCAACCTGCCGGGACTCTTCGGGGTGGCCGACCTCGCGATGCGGGTGGGGGTACTGGTCCTGGCGGTGGGGGCGGTCGTACTCGGGGCGGTTCGAGCGGCTGACAGTACGCGGGCCCGGGTCGGACAGTTCGCCGTCCTGCGGATCCTCGGGTCCGGGCGCCCGGAGCTGCGGCGGATCCTGCTCGGGGAGGCCCTGCTCTCGGGTGGGGCGGCCGGGGTGGTGGGCGTGCTCATCGGTACGGGCGCGTCCGTGGCGTCGGCCGGTCCGCTCAGCGATCTGCTCGGTCTGCCCATCACCGCCGCAGGTGCCCTCCCCGGGCCGGCCTGGGCCGCGGCCGCGCTGCTGCTGCCCGCCGTCGGCCTGGCCACCGGCACCCTCCTCGGCAGCCGCGAAGTCCTGAGCAGGGACCCCTACCTCACCGCTCGGGCGCACGCCTGAGGGCCCGGTCCCCGTCGGCGACGACAACGGGATGGACCTCACGGCCGACCGCTGAACCCCGCTGCTGCCTCGCAGGGGACAGTGGGTAGGGAGGAAGAGGAAAGGGGGAGAGGCCGGAGGAGACCAGGAGACCAGGGGACCGGGGGAAACCGGGGTACCGGAGGGACTGGCGTGATCGAGGCGGAGTTGAAGGCCCGGGTGCGGGCGCCGGAGGCGGTCGCGCGGGCGCTCGACGAGCGGGGCGAGGGCCGGTCCGAGACCTATCAGGACACGTACTACGACCTGCCGGACGGCACTCTGGCCGCGCGGGACGAGGAGCTGCGGCTGCGGTACCTCGCCGATCACGGCACGGGGGACCGGCGAACCCTGCTCACCTTCAAGGCGGCGGCCGTGGACGACGCGTCCGGTTCCAAGCCGGAGTACGAGACGAGGGTCGGCGACTCGCAGAACGCGCACGCCATCCTGGAGCACCTCGGGTACATACCGGCGATCGTGTTCGAGAAGCGCTGCCGCAGCCACGCGTTCGAGGCGTACGGCCGGCCGATGCTGGCGACCCTCGTCCGGGTCCCCGAACTGGACGGCACCTTCCTGGAGATCGAGACCCTGGTGGAGGAGGCCGAGGTCGGTGCTGCCCTCGACGACCTTCGCGCGGTGTTGGAGGAGCTGGGCGTCTCCCCCGAGGACCTCACGCGCGAGCTCTACACGGAGGCGGTGGCGGCGGCCCGCTGTACCTCCACGGCCGCCCGCCGTACCTCCGGGCCCGAGACCAGAAGCAGGACTGGGACGGGGACCGGGACCGGGACGGGGACAAACACCTGAGGCCCGGAATCCTTGTCGGATTCTGGGCCTCAGGCCTTCAGTAGCGGGGACAGGATTTGAACCTGCGACCTCTGGGTTATGAGCCCAGCGAGCTACCGAGCTGCTCCACCCCGCGTCGTTGAGACCAGTGTACGCCATCCGGCGGACCCCGAGCACACGGGTTAAATCACCAGGCCATGCAGGCCATGCAGGCCGTACCGTCCCGGCTTCGCCTCAGCCCAGCAGATGCCCGTTCGGTGCCTTCGCCCGCTCCTCGTACTCCGGCACCACGACCACCTCGGCCCCCTCCGCCGACAGCACCGCGTTGCCCGCGGCCGCGTCCTCGACGAACGTGTCCGGCTCGCGCCAGGCCGTGACGACGCGGCGGACGCCCGCGTCGAGGATCAGCCGGGCGCAGGGCGCGGGCCGGGAGGCGCGGCGGGCGCACGGTTCGAGGCTGCTGTAGACCGTGGCCGTGGCGAGGCGCGGGTCCGCGGGGTCGAGCTTGGCGAGGGCGGCCTCCTCGGCGTGGACCACGGGGTCGTCACCCTCGCGGGAGTGGCCGCGGGCCAGTTCCGTACCGTCGGCCGCGACCACGACCGCCCCCACGCTGAACGCGGTCCGCGAGGGCGGGCAGGCGGCGGCCAGGGTGCAGGCGAGGTCGAGCCAGTGCCGGTCGGCGGGGGAGACGGCCGGGCCGGTGCCGGGGACGGTGGGGGCGTAGCGGATGAGGACGATGTCGCCGACGGGCCGAGTCTCCAGCAGCCGCAGCCGGCTCGTCGGCCCTCCGGGGTAGGCGCCCGTCCCGAACAGCCGGGGCGCGTCCGCCTCGCCCACGAAGAGCGGTGCGACGGCCAGCTGCACCTCGTCCGCGAGCCCCTGCTGCAGGAGCTGGGTGTGGACCCGGCCGCCGCCCTCCACCATGAGGCGGCGCACACCGCGTACGTCTCCGAGGTGGTCGAGGACGGCCGTCCACTCCAGCTCGGGGCCGAGGGAGACCACGGCCACGCCGTTCGGCCCCGTCGGCAGGCCCAGTCCGTGCAGCCGTGCCGCGCCCTTGTCGGTCGTGTACACGATCTTTTCGCCGCCGGTGTGCCAGAACTGGGCCGCCGGATCGAGTTCGCCGGAGGCGCTGACCGTGACCTTCAACGGGTACTCGGGGAGCCCCGCGGCGATCCGGGCCGCGCGTCGCTCGGGGGAGTTGACCAGCAGCCGGGGGTTGTCGGTACGCAGGGTGCCGGCCCCGATCAGGATGGCGTCGCTGGCCGCGCGCACCTCGTCGACCCGGTCGAAGTCGGCCGGGCCGGAGAGCAGCAGCCGCTCGGGTCCGGTGTCGTCCAGGAAGCCGTCGAGGGAGACGGCGGCGGACAACAGGACGTAGGGCTGGGGCATGAACGCGCTCCCTTGGTTCAAGTTTTAAACAATAACTACACTGTACGTATGACGACCCGCTGGCTCACCCCCGACGAACAGCGTGCCTGGCGCGCCTACGTCGCCGCGAGTTCCCTCCTGGAGGACGCGCTCGATCGGCAGCTCCAGCAGGAGGCCGGCCTGCCGCACCTCTACTACTCGGTACTGGCCGGCCTCTCCGAAGCGCCGGAGCGCCGGATGCGGATGACCGAGCTCGCCGAGCGGCTGAAGATCACGCGCAGCCGGCTGACGTACGTCGTGACCAGGCTGGAGAAGGACGGCGTGGTGCGGCGCGAGGACTGCCAGTGGGACAGGCGCGGCAGTGTCGCCGTCCTCACCGACGAGGGCATGAGCCTGCTGGAGCGCGCTGCGCCGGGCCATGTCGAGACGGTGCGGCGTGCCGTCTTCGACCATCTCAGCCCCGAGCAGATCGGCCAGTTCGAGGAGATCTGCGCGACCATCGCGACGGCGATCCAGGGCGGGGATCCCCGGACGGCCCCCGCCTCGGACGACCTTCCGTGGCGCCGCCGCGCCTGCTCGTCGGGCCAGCAGGACGAGGGCAATCGCGTGTGACGGCCGAGGGGGTTGCGCGTGACGGCGAGCAAGGGTCACGCGTGCCTGACGGGCGAACAGGGTCACGCGTGTGACAGGCGAGCAAGGGGCTTGCGTGACGGGCGGCCAAGGGCTCGCGTGACGGGAATGTGACGTATCCCCAATCCTGTTGCTTTAAATTTGAAGCACGGGTTAGAGTCGCTGCGAGCGCTGTGCTTCAAAACTGAAGCACAGCGACGCCCGCACCAGGACCGGAGAACCCGCATGCCCGACTTTCCCGCTGCCACCCCGCGTGCCCGCGTCCGGGTACCGCTGCGCTTCCACGACGGCTACGGCGTCGACGCCGAACTGGTCACCTTCCACGACCTCGTCGACGGCCGGGAGCACCTGGCGATCGTCCTTGGCGACCCCGCCCCCGGCACGGCCCCGCTGGTCCGGCTGCACTCCGAGTGCCTGACCGGCGACGTGTTCGGCTCGGCCCGCTGCGACTGCGGTCCGCAGCTGCGCGAGGCGGTGGAGCGGATCGCCGACCGCGGCGGCGTCCTCCTCTACCTCCGCCAGGAGGGCCGGGGCATCGGCCTGTACAACAAGCTCGACGCGTACGCCCTCCAGGACCAGGGCCTCGACACCTACGAGGCGAACGCGGCGCTCGGGCTGCCGGAGGACGCCCGCGACTACACGGCGGCGGCCCAGATGCTGGGTGCCCTCGGCATCGACGAGCTGGACCTGCTCTCCAACAACCCCGACAAGGCGCAGCAGTTGCGCGACCTCGGCGTGGCCGTGCGCGACCGTGTGCCCACGGGCGTCTTCACCACCGCCCACAACGTCCGCTACCTGCGCGCCAAGGTCCTCCAGACCCAGCACACGCTCCCCCTGCACGAGCTGACGGGCGCGACAGGACTGACCGGCCTCTCGGCGGGCTGAGCCCCGCCCGCCCGCCGCCCCCTTCCCGCCCGCCGCCCCCTTCCCGCCCTCCGCGCCCCTCCCCCCGTCTCCCCGCTAGCCCACTCGGCCCCGCCGACTCGCCGTGTCGGCCGCCCCCCGAAACCCTGTAGCCGTGGGGCAGCGAGAGGACGCGGAGGGCATGCGGGAGCCGGGTGGGCGGCGGTTCTCGTACGCCCGCACGCTCGCCCGTGCGCTTCCCGTGCTGCTGATCGCCGTCGGCCTCTTCTACGACCACTTCACGCCGCGCGAGTTCACCGCGGTCCCCTTCTTCACCGCCGCGCCCCTGGTGGCGGCCCCGCTCTTCTCGCTGTTCGGCACGGTGGTTATCGGCGCCGCGTCGGGGGTCGGGATCACCGGCGTACGCCTCTACTACGACGACGCGGGCCATGAAGACGCGATCACCGAGATCACCACGGTGGCCACCGTCGCCGTACTGGCCGTACTGATCAACCGCCTCGTCCGCCGCAGCGACGCCCGGCTCGCCACCGCCCGGGAGATCGCCGAGGCGGCGCAGCGGGCCGTGCTCCCGGTGCCGCAGGAGCGGATCGGCGGGCTGGAGATCGCCGCGCGGTACGAGGCCGCGCAGGCCGGGGCGTCGATCGGCGGCGATCTGTACGCGGTGCAGGACTCACCCCACGGCGTACGGCTCATCGTCGGCGACGTACGCGGCAAGGGACTGGGAGCGGTGTCGGCGGTGGCGGTGCTGATCGGGGCGTTCCGGGAGGCGGCCGAGCAGGAGGCGACGCTCGAAGCGGTGGCCCAACGGCTGGAACGGGCGCTGGCCCGGGAGGGGACGCGGCGGGAGGCCGCACGGAGGGACGTGGCGGTGGAGCGCGAGGGGTTCGTGACGGCCGTGCTCGCGGAGTTCCCGCACGGCGCGGTCCGCGCCCGGATCGTCAACCGGGGCCACCCCTCGCCCCTGCTGCTGCACGCCGACGGCACGCTGTGCATCCTGGACACCCCGCAGCCCGCGCTGCCGCTCGGCATGGACGACCTGGGCACCTGGCCGGACCGCGCGGAGGAGACCGGGTTCCCGCCCGGCGCCACGCTGCTCTTCTACACCGACGGTCTGTCCGAGGCGCGCGACGCGCACGGTGTCTTCTACGACCCGGCCGCGCGCCTTTCTGGCCGGGTGTTCACCGCCCCGGGCGCCCTGCTGACGACGCTCGCGGAGGAGGTGCGCCGGCACACGGGCGACCGCACCACGGACGACATGGCCCTCTTGGCGGTCCGCCGCCCGTGAGCTGTGGCGGTCCGCCGCCCGTGAGCTGTGGCCGCCCGAAGTCCGTGAGGTGTGATCGTCCGACGTTCGTGAGGTGGAGATGTCACCGAGCGTGTCCGGCCCGCCGTTCTCCGTATAAGAACTGACGTCACGTCAGGGCAACTGTTACTCGCAAGTCAAGGTCAACTCGCCCGTTTTCGGCCCCTCATGACCCGTAAAGTCCAGCGCGGAGAACGGAACGATCATGCAGAACAGCTTGGAATGGAGTGCTCGCGTCTATTAACGTTCGATAACGCAGCGCGGTCGTCCCAGCCGTCACAAGAGACGGCTCCGTGCTCACGCGCCGAATCCCGCAAGGGAACCGGGGAACCACCACCCTGGGGTGAATCGCACGGAAACCGCCGTGGCAGTAGGCACGACGGTTTACGCGCGTAGGAGACCTTCCTGCTCCGAACCCGTCAGCTAACCCGGTAGGCGAGAAGGAAGGAAGGAGTACGCCCACGTGGCGTCGAACCGGTCCGCGACCGAAGCCCCGTTCGTGCCGGCCCAACGTGAAGGCGAGAGCCAGACGTTCGGCTACGGCAGCTACAACAGCGACAACGAGGGCCCCTGGCAGGAGTGGAACCCCAGCGAGGATTCCCTTCGCCCCGTTCGCGGTCGGCACCGCGTGGCCAAGAAGACCGGCGTACTCGCCCGTAACGGACTCGCCCGTAGCTCCACGGTTCTCGGCGTCGGTGTCATAGCCGCCGTCAGCGGTGCCGGGATGGCGAGCGCGCAGTCCGGCAAGGCCCCCGTCTCCATATCGATGCCCGACATGCCGAACGTCGGCTCGGTCTTCGAGGACGAGGCCGACGAGCCGGAGCCCGAGGGCTCCACCTCCCCCCTCAGCAGCGCGGGTCTGATCGCCGCCGACACCGAGCAGGGCACCGCGGACGCCGGAGAGGCGCTGCGCGCCCGCATCATGGCGCAGGCCGAGTCCCAGCAGGACGCCTTCGACAAGGCTGCCGCCGAGGCCGCGCAGACCGCCGCCGCGGAGAAGGCCGCCGAGCAGGCCGCCAAGGAGAAGAAGGAAGCCGAGGCCAAGGAGGCCGCCGCCAAGAAGAAGGCGGAGGAGGAGGCCGCGGCGAAGAAGGAAGCCGAGCGTCTCGCCGCACTGGCCAAGCAGTTCGCCCTTCCCACCTCCTCGTACACGCTCACCTCCACCTTCGGTCAGGCCGGCCCGTACTGGTCCTCCGGCTACCACACCGGCCTCGACTTCGCGGCCCCCACCGGCACCCTCATCAAGGCCGTCCACAGCGGCACCATCACGCAGGCCGGCTACGAGGGCTCCTACGGCTACAAGACCGTTCTCACCCTCGATGACGGCACCGAGATCTGGTACGCCCACCAGTCCTCCATCGGCGTGAGCGTCGGCCAGAAGGTCGCCACCGGCGACGTCATCGGCCGCGTCGGCGCCACCGGCAACGTCACGGGCGCCCACCTCCACATGGAGGTTCACCCCGGCGGCTCCAGCAGCGGCATCGACCCGGCGGCCTGGCTCCGCAGCAAGGGCCTCAACCCGTAACCGCCGGCCTCACCCCGAAGCAACGACGCCGCGTACGCCCATGGGCCTACGCGGCGTTCGTCTTGTCCCCTGTGACGCCCCCGACCTCCCTGGATCTCCCTGGACCTCCCCGGACCTCCCTGGACCTCCCCGGGTCCCCTCGGCTCCCCTCGGCTCCCCGAGAACTCCCCCGCAGAAGGGTCGGCAGACATGGCGAAGAGCGCACTTCTCGTGATGGACGTCCAACGCGACGTCGTGGCCATCGCGGACGACGGGTCCGGCTATCTGCCGCGCCTGCGCAGGGCGATCGACGGAGCACGGGCCGCCGAGATCCCCGTGATCTACGTCGTGATGGGGTTACGGCCGGGCGCTCCGGAGATCAGCCCGCGCAACAAGGTGATGGCGAACGTGGTGCGGGCCGGCCTGTTCACCGAGGGCGAGCCCGGCACCGAGATTCATGACGAGGTCGTGCCCCGCCAGGGCGAGGTCGTGGTCACCAAGAGACGGGGAAGCGCGTTCTCGGGCAGCGACCTCGACCTGGTGCTCAGGGCGCGCGACATCGACAGCCTCGTCCTCACCGGCATCGCCACCAGCGCCGTGGTGCTGTCCACCCTGTGGCGCGCCATCGACCTGGACTTCGGCGTCACCGTCCTATCGGACGGCTGCCTCGACACCGATCCCGTGGTCCACACGATGCTCACCGAGAAACTGTTCCCGCAGTGGGCCGAAGTCCTGACGATCGAGGACTGGCTCACAGCCATCGCGTCGCGCCGGTAGTCATCACCGCCCTGGACTACCCGGTGAAGGCCGGCAAGGTCCGCGCGGCTAGAACCGGTAGGGGTTGTACGCGGGGTACGCCGCCGTCCCGTAGACCCCATACGCCGCTCCGTGCCCCCCGCACGCCCCGTACGCCCCGCACTCATGGCTGTACTCGTACCCGAGCCCGTGCCCGTAGCCGTATCCGTATCCGTAGCCGTACCCGTGCTTCGCCCCCACCTCCCGCCCCGCATACCCCATGGCCGGCCGAGCCAACTCCCGCCTGCGCCACAGCTCGAACAACAACTCCCGCTCCCGCAGCGAGAAGTCGCCCCCGGCCCGCCCCCGCAACCCCCGATACCGATGGAAGGCCAGCTTCGTCGCGAACACCTCGTACTCCGCGACCGACCGAGCCCCCGCCTTCCCGAAGTGGTGCGCCGCATACTCCCGCGCCACCCGGCGCCCCCGCATCGACCCCAGCACATACGGCTCGACCGGCGTCAGCCACCCCGCGGCCGCATACGCCGGCAACGCCTCCCGCACGGTCCGCAACTCTCGCTGCCGAGCCCAGATCACCCACCACGTCAGCAGCCCGAACGCCGGCACCATGAACCCGGCGTACACGGCGAAGAACCCGTACTCCCCGAACGTCGCCGACCCGTTCCAGACCGCGTGCATCCCCATGGCGAGCAGCAGCCCGCCCGCCGGTACGAGCACCCGCCGCGCCCGCTGCCACTCCGCGGAGAACGCCGCCACCCCGAACCCGATCCCCGTCAGCACGGTGAACAGGGGATGCGCGAACGGCGACATGATCACCCGCACGAAGAACGTGGCCGCGGTGACCGACGCGAGACCGCTCCCCCCGCTGAGCTGGTCCGTCCCGAACGCGGTCCCCAGGTACAGGATGTTCTCGGTGAAGGCGAACCCCGTCGCGGTGAAGCCCGCGATCACCACCCCGTCCACGACCCCGGTGAAGTCCCGTCTCCTGAACAGGAACACGAGTAAGACGGCGGCTGCCTTGGCGGTCTCCTCGACCACGGGAGCTATGACGGTGGCGCCCAGGGTGTCGGCGTGCGAGGGATCGGCCGTGGCCGTCGCTATCCACCGCGTCGCGAAGCTGTTCGCCACGATGGCTATCAGCGCCGCCGCGCACGCCCCCCAGGCGAACGCGAACACCAGGTTCCGCCAGGGCCCGGGCTCCACCCGGTCCAGCCACCGGAACGCCGCCATCAGCAGAGGTACGGGCAGCACCGCGAGCCCCAGCCCGACGAGGAACCCCTCCGTGCCGGTCTGTTCCCGGACGAGCGCGAGGATGACGAGCCCGGAGACCGCGAGCAGTGCTATCAGCGCCCCGTATCTGACGCTCTTCCGCTGCCACCAGCGAGTGGGCCTGAACGCATACCCACCGGTGGAGCCGCTGGGGTGCGTCGGGTAGGGGGAACTGGTGGCCATTGCATTGACCCTAACGAGGGACGGGCGCCGCCCGCGACGGCGCGTGGTACGCCCCGCCGGGCGGTGAAGGCAAGTCGTCAGGCGCCTGTGGGGGGCAGTTCGGACTGCTGCTTCTGCTCCTGGTCCTGCTTCCGCTTCGGATTCCGCTCCTGCTCACGCTGCTGTACGCGGCGGAAGAGCAGATCGTTCACCACATGACCCTTGTCCAGTCCCTGCCCCTCGAAACGGGTCAGCGGCCGGAAGCCGGGACGTGGCGCGAACCCGCCGTCGGCCCGGGTGTTCTCGAAATCGGGGTGCGCGGTGAGCACTTCCAGCATCTGCTCGGCGTACGGTTCCCAGTCCGTCGCGCAGTGCACGATCGCCCCCGGCCTGAGCCGGGACGCGACGAGGGTGAGGAATTCCGGTTGGATGATGCGTCGCTTGTGGTGCCGCTTCTTGGGCCAGGGGTCGGGGAAGTAGACCCGCAGCCCGTCCAGCGAGTCGGGCGGGAGCATCTCGCGCAGCAGGATGATCGCGTCGCCGTTGGCGACCCGGACGTTGGACAGACCGCCCTGGTCGGCGAGGTTCAGCAGGTTGCCCTGGCCCGGTGTGTGCACGTCCACGGCGAGGACATTGGTCTCGGGGTCGGCGGCGGCCATTTGCGCGGTCGCCTCGCCCATGCCGAAGCCGATCTCCAGGACGACGGGCCGGTCGTTCCCGAACAGCTCGACGAGGTCCAGGGACCGCCCGTCGATGTCGAGCCCCCACTTGGGCCACAGCCGCTGAAGGGCGTCCGCCTGCCCGGCGGTGACCCGGCTCCGTCGCGGCTGGAAACTCCGGATCCGCCGCTCGAAGTGCGACCCGGCGGGATCCGCCTTGGGCCCGTCGGGGAAACGCGGCTCCCCCTTGGCACGGGTGTGCCGAAGGGAGGCACCGGTGGTGCGAGGCTCGGGAGAATCGACGAAGTCAGACACAGTGCCCCAATTTTACGGTGCCGAGCAGCCGGCGGACGTGCCCGGGGCCCCACGGCCGAGGCCGAAGGGGCAGCGCCCCTGGGGAAGGGACGAGTAAACGCCGGCGGCGATCCACCAGGACCGGCGATTGCCCCCCACAAGCCCCGGCGAAGGCACTCCCTCACACCCGAGCCAACGCCTCCAGCGCCCGCCTCCCCACCTCCCGCCCGATCGGCAGTGAAGCCGTGGCCGCCGGTGACGGCGCGTTCAGCACGTGGACCGCCCGCGCTCCCTCCCGGATCAGGAAGTCGTCCACCAGCGTCCCGTCCCGCAGCACGGCCTGGGCCCGTACCCCGGCCGCGGCCGGCACGAGATCCCCCTCCGAGACCGCGGGCAGCAGCCGCCGCACCGCCCCGGTGAAAGCCTTCTTCGACACCGAGCGCCGAAGCTCCCCCGCCCCGTACCGCCAGTGCCGCCGCGCTATCCGCCAGGAGCCGGGCCACGCCAGCGTCGCCGCCAGTTCCCGCGGCCGTACGGTCCCCCACCCGTACCCCTCGCGGGCCAGCGCGGGCACGGCGTTGGGCCCGATGTGGACGCCCCCGTCGATCCCCCGGGTCAGATGCACCCCGAGGAACGGGAACGCGGGGTCGGGCACCGGATACACGAGTCCGCGCACCAGCTCGGGCCGCGCCAGCTCGTAGTACTCCCCCCGGAACGGCACGATCCGCATCCCGGGGTCGTCGCCGGTCAGCCGGGCCACCTCGTCGCAGTGCAGCCCGGCGCAGTTCACCAGCACCCGCCCCCGTACGACGTCGCCGCCCCGTACCCGTACGGCGACGCCCAGGGATGCCCGCCGGTCGATCCGCTCGACCTCGGCGCCGTAGCGGATCTCGGCGCCTGAGGCACGGGCGAGCTGCCGGGCTACGCCCACGAAGTCACAGATCCCGGTGGTGCCGACGTGTATGGCCGCGAGGCCGCGCACCTCCGGCTCGTACTCGGAGATCTGCGCGGCGCCCAGCTCCCGCACCGGAATCCCGTTCTCCCGGCCGCGCTGCACCAGGGCGTGCAGCCGGGGCAGCTCGGAGCGCTCGGTGGCGACGATCAGTTTCCCGGTGACGGCGTGGTCGATGCCGTACTCGGCGCAGAACTTCACCATCTCGGCGGCGCCCTTGACCGCGTACCGCGCCTTCAGCGAGCCCGGCCGGTAGTAGATCCCGCTGTGGATGACGCCGCTGTTCCGCCCGGTCTGGTGCCGGGCCGGTCCCGGTTCCTTCTCCAGCACGGTGACCCGCGTGCCCGGCGCCGCCCGCGTGATCGCGTACGCCGTCGACAGCCCGACGATCCCACCGCCGACGACGAGCACATCACAGTCGTAAGCGCCCTGCCTCCGCACGCGCCCCACCTCCCGACTCCGATAGTGCACTGCACCACTGACAATGCCCTCAAACCCGGAAGACGTCTTCATGGCCTCGGTCACGTCCGGACACCGGGCGACCAAAGCCCCGCGCCCCGTCAGAGGCGCGGGGAACTGCGCGACAAGCCACGAACGACCCGCGGCCGCCGACCGAGGAGCGGCCCGGCAGACGATCAGGCGCCCCGATCCCTACGCCGGCGTCATCAGAAGAGGCCGCGCCCTCTCCCGCAGCTCGATGACCCGCGGCTCGTCCCCGTACGGCTCCAGCCGGTGCAGCAGATCCTTCACGTACTCGGTGGTGCGCGCCGAGGAGATGCGCCCCGCGACCTCCACCGCCCGTACCCCCTGCTCGCACGCCGCGTCGAGGTTGCCGGACTCCAGCTCCGCGACCGCGGAGACGACGAGCCGCAGCCCGTGCGAGCGTACGAACTCCTCCGTCGGCCGCGACAGCGCCTGCTCGGTGAAGCGGCGCACCTGGCGCGGTGCCTTGAGGTCGCGGTAGCACTCGGCCGCGTCCGCGGCGAACCGGTCGTAGCCGTAGAACCCGAGCCAGCTCGGGTCGTGGTCGCCGTCCCGGGCCCGCTCCAGCCACCCCTCGGCGGCCTTGAGCGCCGCACCGGCGGCGGCCGCGTCGCCCGCACGGGCGTGCGCCCGCGCCTCGACGAGCCGGAAGAAGCTCATCGTGCGCGCGGTGGCGAGCCCCCGGTTGCGTTCCAGCGCGGCCTGCGCGAGGTCGACGCCCTCGTCCCCGAAGCCTCGGTAGGTCGCCTGCAGCGACATCGTCGCCAGGACGTACCCGCCGAGCGGCACGTCGGCCGCGGCCCGCGCCAGCCGCAGCGCCTGGATGTAGTACCGCTGCGCGGCCTCCTGTTGACCCGTGTCAAAGGCCATCCAACCGGCGAGGCGGGTGAGTTCGGCGGACGCTCCGAAGAGGGCGCGGCCGACTTCGTCGGAGTACGAGCCGAGCAGCAGCGGCGCCGCCTCGACCCGCAGGCACTCCGGCACCATCGACGAACGCCAGTCGCCGCCTCCGTACTTGGAGTCCCAGCGCCTGGCGTCCTCGGCGGCCTCCCGCAGCTTCTGCACATCGCTGTGGCCGACCTTCAGCGGCGACCCGGAGCCCTCCACGGAGCCCGCTTCGCGCGCCACCGAACTGTCGGCCGGGGTTATGAGCCAGCGTGACGCGGGCGTCGCGTACGCGCTCACCGCGAACGAGCCGGCGAGGGACTGCCAGATGCCGCCGGTGCCCGCGCGGCGGCCGGCCAGGTCGAGGCGGTAGAGCTCCGTCGCCGCGCGCACCGCCTGTCCGACGTCACGGGGGAAGGCGAGGCCCACTTCGGGGGCGGGATCCGCGTCCGCCAGGCCGATCTCGTGCAGCGGCACCGGGCGGCCGAGCTTCTGCCCGATCGCGGCCGCGATGAGATGCGGCGCGGCACCCTGGGGGACCATGCCCTTGGAGACCCACCGCGCCACCGAGGTCTTGTCGTAGCGAAGTGTCAACCCGCGTTGAGCGCCAAGATCGTTGACGCGACGCGCGAGTCCTGCGTTGCTGATTCCCGCGAGGGCGAGAACGGCGCCGAGTTTTTCGTTCGGCCCGCGTTGCTCCCTGGACATTGCGCCACCCCTCGAACAGACGGCTGCCGCGGCGGCATAGGCACGCGGCATTCGTAAACCCAGCGTAGTTCGCCGCATCCCAAGCGTTAAGGGGCCCAAATCCGGATGGCGGGAATGTGGTCCGTACGAAAGTGCGGACGAAGTACGGAGTGTTGTCACGTGCTCCCGCTGTGTGGCCGTGCGCCCGTCCGTGCGCTCTTCTCCGGCCACCGGGGGAGCGGTTCCATGGTCGTGCGTGGGTCGGCCCGCTGTACTGGATCCAGTGGGCTGGGGGACACCGTCGCCTACATCCCCGCGGGCGGCGGACCGGTCCGGGGGGCGAACTCCGCCTCCCGGACTGTGCGTTGACGCTGAGTCGCCATCGGGGGTGGCGGGAGGATCGGGTGAACTCCGCCCTTCGCGGCCGATTTGGCCGAAAATCGACGCTGGTCGTCGAGGGTGAATACCGCCCCGACCACGTCTCTTGAGGGCGCGTTAGGTGTTTTGGGGGAGCGTACCGGGGGCGCATTCACGTCGTAGACCCGGGGTCCTCCTTTGTCGACCGCCCCTTCTCCAGGGCGACTTGAGGGTGTGACGGGGGAGCGCTCAAGGCTCCCCAGGGGCGCACTTGCCGGTGTGCAAGCCGTGCCGCGCGCCCTCCGAGGGGCCTCCTTCGTGGCAGCATGGGACCCGTTCGTACGGTGCACCGGTTGTCCACAGCCTGTGGAGGCGTCGATGCGGTGGTTGGTGGGATGGAGCAGTACCGCCGCTGGCGCGCCCGCCCACGGCTCCGCCGGCGCCACCGGACACGACGGCGAGACCGTGCACCCGGTCGGCTCGCACCTGCTCTGGGGCGACCCCGACCCGCTGTGGGCCGTCGGCGACTGGCGCCCCGACGAGGTACGGGTGGTGCAGGCCGACGCCCAGACGCGGATCGCCGTCCTCGGTATCTGCGGAGCCTCCGACGAGCAGCTGCGCGTGGGCCTGTTCGCCGCCCGCGGCGGCGCCCTGCGCCATCTCACCGCCTGGCCCGGCAGCTACACCGCCGTCGTCCAGGTCGGCCGCCGGGTGACCGTCTGCGGCGACCTCGCGGGCGCGCGCCCGGTCTTCCACACCCCCTGGGCGGGCGGCACGGCCTACGCGACCGCGGCCCTGCCGCTGGCCGACCTCGTCGAGGCCAACCTCGACTTCGGGTACCTGGCCGCCCTGCTGGCCGCCCCCGACGTGCCGGACGCCCTCCAGGACTCCACGCCGTACGACGGCGTGCGCCGCATTCCTCCGGGGCACGCACTGATCCTGCGCGCCGGGGCGCGTGAGATCGCGGGCTACGAGCCGGTCGCCTCCCTCGCCGTGGCAGCCCCCTCCGCCGACCCGGCCAGCGCGGTGGACGCCGTCCGCGACGCCCTCGTGGAGTCCGTACGGGTCCGCCTCGCCGCCCCCCGGCACGTGCCGGACGTCGATCCCGGCCCGGTCCCCGGCATGGGCCCGGCCGAGCGCCGCGCCGCCCGGGGCATGCCCGTGCCCGGCATAGGAGCCGACGTCTCCGGCGGCCCCGCCTCCGGCACCCTGGCCCTGCTCGCCGCCGGCCTGCCCGGCGCCCCCGGCACGGTCCTCGGCCACGGCACCGGCGCCGGCGAGCGCCTGCTGGCCGTCACCTTCAACGACCTGGTCACCTCCGGCCGCGAGACCGAACTGGAACGCGCGGGCACCCTGGCCGCCAACCCCCGCCTCCACCATGTCGTCGTCACCGGCGGCGAGGAGGTCCTCCCGTACGCCGACCTCGACGTCCCCCTCACCGACGAGCCGGGCCCCTCCCTGGTGACCGCCGCCCGGCACCGCGCCCGCCTGGCCTCCGGCAGCGCCGACCACTTCACCGGCTACGGCGCCCGTCAGGTCCTGGACGCCCACCCGGCCCGGCTGGCCGACCTCCTGATGGACCGCAAACGCCGCCACCTGGTGCGCCCGGTCGCCGCCCTCGCCAAGGCCGACGGCTCGGTGATGGTCCCCGCGCGCGTCTACAGCGCCGCCCGCAAGCTGTCCCGCACCCCGTACCGCTCCGGCGTCGAAGTCCTCGCCACCCGTCTGATGCAGCGCCGCTTCGAGGAGCCCGGAGGCGCGGTGGGCGCCTCCCTGGCGGCGCTCACCTGGGCCAGACCCGGCCCCGCCGCCCGCTGGCTGACCGGGGAGGCCCTGGCAGAAGTATCGATTCGCCTGGGTGCGACGACCGGCCGCCCCACCGTCGGCCCCGGCCAGCGCCCCGGCGACTTCCGTGCCCGCGCGGCCCTCGCCCGCCACGCGGCCGACCTCAGAGTCCTCGAACAGGCGGCGGAGATCCGCTCCCAGCGGCTCCACATTCCCTTCCTCGACAACCAGGTCGTCCGCGCCTGCCGCGCCCTCCCCGAGGCCCTCCGCGTCCAGCCGGGCGCCCGCGCCGCGATCCTGCGTACGGTCCTCGAGGGCGCCGGCGTCACCGACCTTCCGCCCGGCTGGGGCGCCCCGTCGCACGCGACCTCCACCGCGGCCGCCCGCACCGGCCTGCGGACGTCCGCCGACACGCTGATCACCCTCTTCGACACCCCGCTCCTCGCCCAGGCGGGGCTGGTGGAGGCCCGGGTGGTCCGCAAGGCCCTGCGCGCCGCCGCCGAGGGCGAACCCCTCCCGCTCGACGGCCTCGCCGACCTCGTCGCCCTCGAACTGTGGCTCCGCCGCCTCCTCTCCCGCCGGGGCACCTGCTGGACCGGCACCCCGGCCAGACAGCGCGCGGTCCCGGCCGGGATCACCCCCCAGCGGGGCGCCCTGGGCACGGGAGCGACGGCCCGCCGGGCGTAGCGGATCTGCTCGGCCGGCGTATCGGAATCCCGGCATCCGGATGCGATCGACCCTCGGGTGCGCCGACGGTCTCCCATCGACGGTCTCCCGTCGATGGCCTCCCTCTGGATCGGACAGATGTGCGCTGGAAGGCCGCCTCGACCTCCACGACGAGCGGAGCGACGGCGCAGGGCGACTCGGTGACGGAGAAGGAGGCGCCGGGGCCGAGCCGTCACTCACACCTGAACGACGACTCGGCCCAGTCCGCCAGCACCGCCAGGTCGTGCGGGCCGTCCGGCTCGACGACCAGTCGTACCGTCTCCCGCCCGCTCAGGTTCACCCGGACCGGGACCGCCGGATCCCCGCCCCGCACCAACCCGGACTTCCACAGCCGGACCCCGTCGCCGTAGACGGAGAAGTAGACCCGGCCGAGGCCGTGCGACAGGTCGTCGACACCGAGGAGCGCGCTGTACGAGGCGCACCGGCGGTTGAGGTCGATGGTCACGGAGGAGCGGCCGTGCACGGTCACCCCGTTCGCGTACCGCTTCCCCGCGATCGCCACCCCGTACCGCTGCCAGACCCAGCTGCTCTCGCCGAGGCGCATCTCGGGCTCGCTGCCGTCGCCGAGGACGCCGTACCGCAGCTCGTTCCACCGGTAGACGGCCGAGGGAGGCGGCGGGGGCGGGGGAGCGGGCGTCGAGGGCGGTGTGGGCGACGGCTTCGGCGGCGCGGGGGGCGGAGTGGCGGTCGGTGTGGGCGTGGGATCGGGAGCGGGCGCCGGCTTCGCGGACGGGGCCGGACCCGGGGCCCGCGACGGCGAGGACTTCGGCGTCGGCAACGGCTTGGACACCGGAGCCATCCGCGCGGGCGCGTCCGGCGCGGGCCGTGACTCCGGCGGCGTCGGGGGAGCGGGCTGCGGAGCGGCCTCGACGGGTTGCGAGGCGGGCGGCTTGGCCAACGGCTCCCGGGGTTCCACCTCGTCGTTGGCCAGCGCGAGCGCCACCGCCGCGGCGACCATCCCGGCCACGCTCACCGCGATCCCGGCCTTCGCCGGCGCGCCGAGCCCTTCCGCGGCGGCCCCGCCACCGATGCCCGCGCCCGCGCCGCCGGACCCACCACCTGCCCCGCCTGCCGCGGCCGCGGCCCCGGCCGCACCGGCCCCCGCGCCACCGGCGACGAGGGCGGCCACCTTCGCGTACCCGGCCGCGCCGAACCACCCGATGACCGCGACGGGTACGACGGCGGGGATCCCGCTCGCGACTTCCTTGATCTGCCCGGCTGCCAGCCGGCACGCCGCGCACTCCTCCAGATGGGCGCGCAGCCCGCGCTCGGCCCGGGTCCGCAGGCTGCCACGGGCGTACGCGCCGAGCCGGTCGGCGTAGCGCCCGCACTCCGCCGAGTTCCCGGCGAGCGTGGCGCTCACATGGGCCTGCAGATACGCCTGCTTGAGGCCCTCCCGAGCCCGGCTGGCCAGCACCCGGGTGCCGTTGGCGTCCAGCCCGAAGAGCGTGGCGACCTCGCTCGGCGACTCGTCCTCGACCTCCGTGTGCCAGAGCACGGCCTGCCACCGCTCCGGCAGCGAACGGAACGCCCGCATCGCCAGCGACTGCTCGGCCTCGTGCATCGCCCGCACATCGGCCCCCAGGTCCAGCGTGTCGCTGTCCGACCCCTGGGCCCCGCGCGACGCCTGGGCAGCGAACACCGCGAAGTCGTCGACCAGTTGCTCCCGCTTCGCGGAACTCGTCCACGTCGCGGCGACCCGGCGCACCGACGTCAGCAGATAGGCCCGTACGGCGTGCTCCGGTCCGGAGCCGCCCCGTACCGCCTGCAGCATCCGGGCGAAGACCTCGGCCGTCAGGTCGTCGGCGGTGTGGGTGTCGCGGCAGCAGGTCCGGGCATAACGGCGCACCGCCTGCGCGTGCCGCCGGTACAGCTCCTCGTACGCCGAGTCGTCCCCCGACCGCATCCACTCGATCAGATCGGCGTCGGAAGGCGCCCGCGGCGGCAGCACCCCGGAGTCGGAACGGTCCCACTGCGCGGGAACACCGCGCCCCCCTTGCCTCGGAACCTGGGGCTCCGCCTCGGCCTCCGCCCCGTCCGCCGACTTCGGCTCGTCCCGCCCGTCAACACCCATCGCGGAAGCCCCCGCCGCCAGCCGACCCAGTCCCGAACACCAGGGCAGCGTGCCATATTGGCTTTTGTTCAGTCCCTAGCACTACGGGCATACCACTCGTCCGAGGTCACTTCCCAGACCGCAGTACGCGGATTCACTCATATGAGCAACACGAATAGGGCGGCACCCCGTCAGAACGGTCCCGTCGGGCCGCCGGTCAGAAGCGCCCGGTAAGGGGCGCGGGGAACTGCGCGAGAACCCCCACCGAACCCGCACCGACAACGCACCCCACGCACCCCACGGGGTCGAAGGGGCAGCGCCCCTGGTGATGGGAATGGGTAGGGGCGGTGTGGGGCGAAAACTCACCCCACACCGCCCCTGAACGAACCGCGAACCGCGAACCGCGAACCGCGAACGCCTCTCACCCGCCCACGATCAGGCCGGCCGGGACCGCAATCCCTCCAGCAGAATGTCGAGCAACCGAGCCGACGCCGCAGCCTGCTGCGCGGCATCCGGCAGCGAAGGCGCCCCCGTGGCGATCACGAGCAACACATCCGCCACAGTCACGTCCTCCCGCAACTCGCCCGCGGCCCGAGCCCGCTCCACCAACTGCCCCACGACCTCGAGCAGCGCGGAAGCCCCGGCGTCGTCCACCGGCCCACCAAGGCCACCGACGGAGCCACCCGCACCGGAATCCGCCGACACCAGCCGAAGCTCGGCCGTCGGCTGTATCCGCTGCTGCGGCACCCGCGCCTCGTCGGGGTCGATCCCGCCGATCCCGCCGACCGCGTCGGACCCGTCCTCGGCGACGCCGACCCGCAGCACCTGCGGCGGCAGCAGCCGCCCGGCGCCGGAGGCCACCGACGTCCGCAGGAACCGCGACAGCGCCTGCCACGGATCCTCCTCCTGCCCGAGCGCCACCCTGGCCTGTTCGGTGAGCCGGGACGTCTCCTCCTCGGCTATCCGGCGGACCAGGACGTCCTTGCTCGGGAAGCGCCGGTACACCGTGCCGACACCGACCCGCGCGCGGCGGGCCACGTCCTCCATCGGCGCGCCGTACCCCAGCTCGCCGAAGACCTCGCGCGCCGCGCGCAGCACGTGCTCGAGGTTGCGCTGTGCGTCCACGCGGAGCGGAGTGGAACGCACTCCGTCACCGCGTCCGTTGCCGCCCGCCGAGCCGATCGCACCGCCGGGTGCGATGGTGGACGCGGACGACCAATGGGACTCCTGAATATGCATACGTGTTCCCCCGGTAATGACGTCTCCCCCCGGAGACTCTCCCCGTCATCGGAAGCCGGAGCGGCGGAACGAGCGTCCAAGGTCCTCGGCGGTCACCGATCACCTTCGCCGGAGACCCGACCGGCCCCGGGCCGATCCGCCCGTCGCGGACCACCCGGAATCCGGACCCGAACCCGAAACCGACAACCCCGGTCCCGGACCCGACCGAACCTCTTGAACGCATCCCCCTACACCCCGTCGACACACGAACATAGTTGAGAGGGAGTCAATTCAGAAGGGGCACGTTCCGCACGGAGCGCCCCTCGATCGGAGTACGGGCGGTTTACGTCCGGTTTGCGCCCCCTCCCGCAACCGGTCTCACACCACCTGACCTGCGCACCTGCCGCATGCGCCGGTGAATCGGCCAAGCCCGCGCCCCCACGGAGACCAGTCACACAAATTGCCGGGCCTGTGGACAAACCAGCGAGCAAGGTGCGTCATGGGATGGTGAAGGAACCGATGCGCATCCTTATCGTCGGCGGCGGATACGTCGGGCTGTACACAGCGCTGCGCTTGCAGCGACAGCTGAAACCGGAACTCGGACGCGGGGACGTCGAGATCGTCGTCGTGTCCCCCGACCCCTATATGACGTATCAACCCTTCCTTCCGGAGGCGGCCGCGGGCTCCATCTCGCCCCGCCACGTCGTCGTGCCGCTGCGCCGGGTCCTCGACAAGTGCAAGGTCGTCGTCGGCGAGGCCACCGCGATCAACCACGCCAAGCGCGTCGCGACCGTCACCACCCTCGCCACCGAGGAGGAGGGCTCGGTCGCCGAGCAGCTGACGTACGACGAACTGGTCCTCGCCCCCGGATCGATCTCGCGCACCCTGCCCGTCCCCGGACTCGCGGACCACGGCATCGGCTTCAAGACCGTCGAAGAGGCCATCGGCCTGCGCAACCACGTCATCGAACAGATGGACATCGCCTCCTCCACCCGCGATCCCGCGATCCGCGACGCGGCCCTGACCTTCGTCTTCGTGGGCGGCGGCTACGCCGGCGTGGAGGCGCTCGGCGAGCTGGAGGACATGGCCCGCTACACCGCGCGGTACTACCACAACGTCAAGCCCGAGGACATGAAGTGGATCCTCGTGGAGGCCTCCGACCGCATCCTCCCGGAGGTCGGCGAGGAGATGGGCCGTTACACGGTCACCGAACTGCGCCGCCGCAACATCGACGTACGGCTGCACACCCGCCTCGAATCGTGTGCCGACCGCGTCGCCGTCCTCAGTGACGGAGCCCGCTTCCCGACCCGTACGGTCGTCTGGACGGCCGGGGTGAAACCGCACCCGGTCCTCGCCGCCACCGACCTGCCGCTGAACGAGCGCGGGCGGCTGAAGTGCACCGCCGAGCTGTCGGTGGAGGGCGTCGCGCACGCCTGGGCGGCCGGTGACGCGGCCGCCGTTCCCGACGTCACCGCCGAGGCCGGCAGGGAGACCGCGCCCAACGCCCAGCACGCCGTCCGCCAGGCCCGCACCCTCGGCGACAACATCGCCCACTCCCTGCGCGGCGAACCGCTGGAGACGTACTCGCACAAATACGTGGGCTCGGTCGCCTCCCTGGGCCTGCACAAGGGCGTCGCCCACGTGTACGGGCGGAAGCTGAAGGGCTACCCGGCCTGGTTCATGCACCGCGTGTACCACCTCAGCAGGGTCCCCACCTTCAACCGCAAGGCCCGCGTCCTCGCCGAATGGACCCTCTCCGGGCTCTTCAAACGGGAGATCGTCTCGCTCGGATCACTCGAACATCCCCGTGCGGAGTTCGAACTCGCGGCCGGTGGAAAGCCTCCTGAGAACCCGAAGGGGTCGTCCTGACCGGATCCAGGAACTCCACCGTTCCGGCCGACGTCTGACGGATGTCGGTCCGGTCGGCCAGACTGGTCCGCGACGTGATCCATGATCCCGGGCGGGGCCACCCCCTCGCCCACACGTACCCACGACCAGGCGTCCCCCACCGCCGCACCCGGGGCAACCCCTCGGGCCACCGGCCGGATCCGGAGCCGGCCACAGACGACCACACGAGGCACGAGGCAAGGATTCGGTGAACTTCACGCGCTGGAGCGCCCGGCTCCCCGGTACGCAGCGCCGCGCCGCAGCGCGGACCGAACACACGGTCACCCCGGACCGGCGCGGCGAAGGCTCCGTGCCCGCGGCCCGCGTCGAACGGCAGAGCGACGACCCTCCGGACGACCACCCGACCGTGCCCGCCGTCGACGACCTCCCCACCCGCGAGATCCTCGACCGCATCCCGGCCCTCGTCGCCCTCGTCCACGGCCCCGACCACCGCACGGCCTACGTCAACGACGCCTACACCGCGGCCTTCGGCGCCCGCCCCCTCGGCGAACCGGCCCGCGCGTCCCTGCCCGAGCTGGACGCCCTCGGCCTCCTCCCGCTCCTCGACCAGGTCCTGCGCAGCTCCAGACCCCGCACGGTCAAGTCCCGCAAGGCGCCCGGCGGCCGCAGCTACACGATCACCTGCACCCCCGTCGCCGTACCGAGCGGTGCCGAGCGGAGCGAGGGCGGCGTACTGATCTTCGCCGCCGACGTCACCGACCACGCCGAGGCCGCCGAACGCCTGCGCGCCAGCGAGCGCCGCCAGCGCGAGACCGCCGTCACCCTCCAGCGCTCGCTCCTCCCGCAGGAACTGGAACAGCCCGACGACCTGCGCATCGCCGCCGTCTACCACCCCGGCGGCACCGAGACCGCCGTCGGCGGCGACTGGTACGACGTGATCACCCTCGGCGGCGGCCGCACCGCCCTCGTCATCGGCGACGTCATGGGCCGGGGCGTGCGCGCCGCCGCGGTCATGGGCCAGCTCCGTACGGCCGTCCGCGCCTACGCCCGCCTGGACCTCCCGCCCCACGAGGTCCTGCAACTGCTCGACGGCCTGGCCACGGAGATCGACCCCAACCAGATCGCCACCTGCGCCTACGCCGTGCACGACCCCAACGAGGGCCGTCTCGTCTACGCCTCCGCGGGCCACCTCCCCATCCTCGTCCGCGACGAGAGCGGCACGGTCCTGCGCGCCGACGAACCGACCGGCCCGCCGCTCGGCACCGGCGGCTGGACCCACTCCTCCGGCTCGATCCCCCTCGGCCCCGGCTCCACGGCCGTCTTCTACACGGACGGCCTCGTGGAGCGCCGCAACGAGGACCTGGACGAGGGCATCGCCGCCCTGGAACGCGCCCTGTCCGGTGCCACGGGCACCCCGCAGGTCGTCTGCGACCGACTGGTGCGCTCCACCGGCGTCACCGCCGACCACGACGACGACGTGGCCGTCCTCGTCCTCCAGCACCCCGCCCGCACCGGCCCCGACAGCGAACTCTTCCGCAACGCCGCGCTGGAACTCCTCGGCGGCGTCGAAGCGGCGCCCCGCGCCCGCGCGTTCGCCTCCGGCGTCCTCACCAGCTGGCGCTTCCCACCGGAACTCCACGACCTGGGCGTCCTGGCCGCCAGCGAACTCGTCGCCAACTCCCTCCAGCACGGCACCCCGCCCATGCGGCTGAGGCTGCGCCGCACCGACCGCCGCCTCATCGTCGAGGTCACCGACGGGAACGACCACCTGCCCCGGCGCCGGCGCGCCGACCCCGCCGACGAGTCCGGCCGCGGCATCGCCATCGTCGCCACCATCGCCTCCAACTGGGGCAGCCGCCGGGCACCGGGCGGCGGCAAGGCGGTGTGGTGCGAGTTCGCCCTGCCCGGGACGGCCTGAGAGGCGGCCCTCACACGGATTCGGGCACCTGCGCGTCCGCCCGGCGGGCGGTGTCGATCTCGGCGCGCCAGGCGACACGGGCCGCGTGCAGGCGGGTCTCGACACCGAGTTTGGTGTAGATGCGCCGAAGGTGGTCCTTGACGGTGTCGGGGCTCAGTCTGAGACGGTCGGCGATCTCCCGGTTGGGGAGCCCGTCGCCGACGAGCGCGAGGATCTCCCTCTCACGCGGTGTGAGCGCGGACACCAGCGCCGCTGCCGGGGCGTGCTCCCGGTCGGGCGAGGCGGGTCTGGTGTAGGCGCGCCTCATGGTCTCCGTCAGACAGGGGTCCAGCGCGAGACCGCCGTGGGCTGCCGCGGTCACCGCCCAGGGCAGGTGCAGGGCGGCGGTGGCACGGCGCAGGATGCCCGTCGCGCCGTGCCGGAGCAGTTGGCGTGTGCCGTGGCCGGTGAGCTGCTCGCACAGAACGACACCGGCGGGTCCGCCGAGCCGGAGAAGCGTGTGCAGGGCCTCGCTCTCCGCCGCGTGGCTGATCACCACGACGTCGGGCCGGGACCAGCGAACGATGTCGGCCAGAGTGCCGGGAGCACCCTCGGCGACGAGAGTGAACTGCTGTACTTCCTCCAATACCGTGCGAACCGCGATACGTGCGGAAAGCATGGGAGCCACCAACGCGACACGAACCATCTGTTCCCCCGTCAGGTCAGGCTGGTTGGACACGAAAGACGCGCTGTGGTCAAGAGCGCGTTGTTAAGACCTCAACAAACGCGTGCAGCTTCACACTTGGGATGGGGTCGGTCAAGCGCAAAGTGCCTCTACGGGGAGGAGGCCCCGGTGTCAACTCCCCGGCCGGGTGGGCGGTGACGAGGACTCCCCCACCTGTGGGGTACAGCGGTGACGGCTGGTGCCCCAGGGTTGTGAAGCGAACAGACCGCACACGATGGGGGAACGAAACAATGAGAATCAAGACAGCGATAGCGGCGACGATGTTCGTGGGAGCGACCCTGTTCACCACGGGAGGCGTGGCCCACGCGTCGCTGAGCGAGTGCAACACGAACAACATGTGCATGTGGGGCAACAACGACTTCCACTGGCTGATCGGCGAGCGCGCCCACGGCTCCACCACCTGGACCAACCTGAGTGGAGACCGCAACGACGAGATGGACTCGTGGGCCAACCGCTCGGCCACCCACACCGGTTGTATGGCCCAGCACTCCAACGGCTCGGGCGACAAGCAGGACATGCACAGGAACGACACCGACGACAACGTCGCCCCCTGGAACAGCGACGAGATCACGTCGTGGCGTACACGGAACGGATGCTGAGTTGACGACAGCCGCTGGCGCACCGCTCGTCCGGACGAGCGCAGTGTGCAAGGCCTACCACTCCGCGGCCGAGACGGTCTGGGCCGCGAGGGACGTGGACTTCACCGCCCGGGCGGGGGAGTTCGTGTGCATCTACGGCGCCAGCGGCTCCGGCAAGTCGACGCTGCTCAATCTGCTCGCCGGCCTGGATCTCGCCGACTCCGGCGAGATCCAGGTCGGCGGTGTGGACGTGAGCACGGCCGACGAGGCCCGGCGAGCGGAGCTCCGGCTGCGCACCGTCGGGGTGGTCTTCCAGGAGCACAACCTGATCGAGGAGTTCAGCGCGGTGGAGAACGTCGCGCTGCCCCTGGAGGCATGCGGTGTCCCGGTCGCCGAAGCGCGTGAGCAGGCGCTGGCCCAACTGGCCCGCGTCGGCCTGGCCGGGCTGGAGGACCGCATGCCGTGGCAGATGTCCGGCGGGCAGCGCCAGCGGGTCGGCGTCGCCCGGGCGCTCACCGGACAGCGTTCCGTCCTGCTCGCGGACGAGCCGACCGGTGCCCTGGACTCGACGACCACACGCGAACTGTTCGAGCTGTTCCGGACCCTGTGCGACGACGGCGTACTCGCCGTGATCTGCTCGCACGACCCCCGCTGCCGCGACTTCGCCGACACCGTCTACGAGGTCGTCGACGGCCGTCTGGAACCCCGCTCGTGACCACCATGGAGACGACACGGGGGCCCGGCGCCGCATGACCCACGACAGTACGACCGATGACCGCTCGGCCGACGAAGACACGACCGACGACCGCTCGGCCGCCGGTGCTTCCGGTGACGCCGCGGTCGGCGATCGCTCGGCTCGGGACCGTACGGCTTCCGCGCGCACCGCGCCCGGCCCCACGGTCCACGGCCGCATGGCGTTCGCCGACCGGGCCCGGCTGACCACCCGGCTGGCCCGGCGGCTGGCCCGCTCGCGTGCGCTGGCCCGGTCGGTGGCGATCGTGTTCGTCGCCGGACTGCTGGTGATGGGCATGTTCGTCACCCTGCGGACCCTGTCCCTGTCCGGCGAGCAGGTCGCGCAGAACGAACTGGGCCGCTTCGGAGCCAAGGTCGGCTACGGCAGCGGCGTGTCCCTGCCACCGGGCGACGACACCTTCCTCACCGACCTCCGCTCCCGGATGCGCGACGCCGACGCCACGGACGCCGAGATCGTGCTCAGCGCCACCGACGTCCAGCTGAACACCACACCGGCCCGCAATGTGACGGCGCTGGAGAGCGACTGGTCCGCACGGCCCTACCCCGAGCGGTACGAGCTGCTGACCGGCGAGTGGCCGAGCCGCCCCGGCGAGGTGGCCGTCACCGAGCCGGACGACGTACGCACCCCGGTGGGCACGACACTCACCGTGCTGGGCGACGTACGGCTCAAGGTCGTGGCCACTGTCGACGACCGGGCCGCCGACACCACCAACCTGCTGCTGGGACCGGGCACCTGGGCCGCGCTGGACCCCGCGCTCAGCGAGGGATTCCCCGTGCTGACCGCCCAGATGGACGTGATGTGGGCGGGGGACAGGCAGCAGGAGGTCGTCGACGCCTTCACGGCCGCGGCCCGCACCTGGGCCGAGGGCGGCGACAGCCCCGAGGCCGCCGCGATCCGGGAGGACGGGCAGAACGCCGTGGCCGCCACCCTGGTGACCAGGGACCAACTGGTGGCCCGTCCGCAGAAGACCTGGATCGAGAAGACCCCCGCCGGCTACACCGTCCCGTCGATCCTGGTTCCCGCCGCGGCCGTCCTCCTCGTGTTCGGCCTCAACGGCCGCCGCTTCCGCCGCACCACCGCCTCCCTGACCTCCGTGGGTGTCCCCCGTACGACGGCGGCGCTGGCCCCCGCGCTGGCCGCACTGGCCTGGTCCCTGGCCGCGGCCGCGTGCGGAGCCGTGGCCGGTGTCCTCGTGGGCCTCGGCGCCCGTCTGCTCATCTCCCACCTGCGCGACAGCCCGGCGGGCCCGCTCGACGACCTCGCCTCGCCCGCGCTGCGCCTCCTCGCCGTGGTCCTCGTGACCGGCCTGATCGCCGGCGCCGTACTCGCCCGGACCCGGCGTGACGCACCCGCCCGCCCGCACACCGACGACGAGGCCGCTCGGGCCGAGGAGCGCCCGGGCGCCCGCCGTGCCCGTGACGCCCGGCATCTGCTGGCCGTCGCCGCCTGGTGCGCCACGGTCGTGTACGTCACCTGGGTCGACTCGCCCCCGCAGGCCATGATCCTCACCGGCATCCTGATCGCCGCCGTGCTGCTGATCATCCCTGAGGTGTTCTCCGGGGTGCTCAGACTCCTCCCGGAAGGCGGGCCCCGCCGCCGGCTCGTCCGCCGGCAGCTCGCCGCCGACCGGTCCCGGGCCTGTGCCGCCCTGGCCGTCCTCACCGTGCTCTTCGGCGCGTCCCTCGGCTATGTCACCCTTCTGGACACTCTGATCCGCACAGCCGAGAAGCAGTCCTACCCGTCGGTGCTGCCGGGCCAGGTCCTGCTGGCCGGCCACGAGAGCGACACCTTCCCGCCCGGCGAGGCCCTGCTCCGCACCGTCGAAGCCTCCGGGGTACTCGACGGGCTGCGCCGCACGGAACCGCGCTACCTGATGGACGACGACCCCGACAACCCCCGCATGGCCAGCCGGGAAGGCGACGACGGCAGCCTGCTCGCCGCGGACACACCCGCTGATGTCGAACGGCTGATCGGCCGTCGACTCGACCCGGCCCAGACCTCCGTCCTGCGAAACGGCGGCCTGCTCGTCTGGGCCCACACCCCCGATGCCCCCACCGGCCCGGACGCGCGCACCTCCCTCGTCGTCCGCCAGGGCGACAAGGTCCTCGGCAGCACCGCCGAACTGCCCGAGACCGCCGTCGAGGTCCGCCCGGCCGAATGGCGCACCGGCTCCGACGGCATCATGCTGCGCGCCACCGCCGACGCCCTCGACCTGCCGATCCAGGCCCACGGCCCGATCATGGTCACCGGCGTCCCCGACACCGAGGCGCGGGCCCTGCAGCAGGCCGTCGTCGACGCCGGCATGGACGCCGGCGCCGTCCTGATCCACGTGGAACCCGACGACCCGGTGCCCCCGGCCGCGCTCCTGGCCACCGCCGTGGGTCTGGTGCTGCTGGCCCTCGCCGCCGTACTGGCCGCGACCCGCAGCCAGACCCGCATCCTGCGCCGCTATCTCGCCCGACTGATCGCCGTGGGCATCCCACCGAGCTGGGCCCGCCAGGTGCTGCTCTGCCAGCACGGCATCCTCATCGCGGTGAGCACCCTCCTCGGTCTGCTCATCGCCGTGGTCCCCACCGTGGTGCTGGCCTCCCAGATCTCAGGATTCGTCCTCAGCGTCCCCTGGTGGCAACTGGGCGTACTCGCCGCGGCGACCTACACCGCGGCACTGCTCGCCGCCGTCCTCTCCGCCCACAAGCTCCGCGTGGCCGAAGCCCGGGGCAGCTGAGGGGCGCCGCGCACGACGTCCTCACGGCCGGGGCGTCAGGCCCGGGCCACCACCGGCTCCCCGGCACCGGCCCCGCTCCCGGCGACCACGCGGCTGCTCGCGAGCGCGGGCTGATCCTGCACGGCCGTGAGCTGCCGCCCGAGCCGCAGCGCCAGCACACTGATGCCCAGCGAACACAGCAGGAACGCCACGATGTACGGCGCGTGCAGCGAGGCGGCCATCGGCCCGCCCACCGCCGGACCGACCGCGAGCGCGAGCTGCTTCACCAGCGCGAAGGCCGAGTTGTACTGCCCCGCCAGCCCGGCCGGAGCGAGATCCGCGACCAGCGGAGCGACGGTCGGCGACAGCATCGCCTCCCCCAGCCCGAACAGCGCGTACGTCGACACGAACGCGGCCACGGCCATCTCCTGGCTCCCGTGCCCCAGGCCCGCGAAGCCCGCGACAGCCCAAGCCACGGCCCAGATCAGCCCCACGGCCGCGATCACCCGCGACCGCCTGCGCCGCGTCACGAACCGCAGCACGGCGAACTGTGCGATCACGATCACCGCCGTGTTGGCCGCCAGCGCCGTACCGAGCGCGGAGGTCGATATGCCGGCCGCCTCCACTCCGTACGCGCTCAGCCCCGACTCGAACTGCCCGTAGCAGGCGAAGAACAGCACGAAGCCCAGCACACACAGTTGGACCATGGCCCGGTTGCCGAGCAACTGCTTCCAGCTCCCCTTGGCCGACACGCCCGCGGGCACGTCCTCGACCTTGGGCGCACGCGGCATCCGCACGGTCGCCATCACACCCACGAGCAGCAGGAACATCGCCGCCTGTATGGAGAACAGCAGGATGAAGGAGCTCGCCCGCGTGGCGTCGACGAGGTGCCCGCCCATCAGTCCGCCGACCCCGAGCCCGAGGTTCTGCAGGAAGAACTGGGTGGCGAAGGCCCGCGACCGGTCCTCCGGACCGGAACAGTCGACGATCATCGTCGCGAGCGCCGGCTGCACCACGGCCTGCCCCGCTCCGAGCACCGCCGCGGACGACAGCACGGTCGTCGCACTGGCGGCCAGGCCGAGGCCCAGCGACCCGACGGCGGCGGTGGCCAGGGCGGTGAGCAGCACCGGAAGAGGCCCGCGCCGGACTATGGCCCGCCCTGCGAAGGGCAGCACCATCAGCGCGGCGACGGCGAAGACCGCCAGCACCAGCCCCGCCGTCATGGCGCCGAGGTCCCGCACCTGCGCCACATAGACGTACAGATACGGGACGGTGAAGCCGAGTCCGAACGCGCCGAGCGCGTTGCCCACATGAATCCGGCGCATCGCTGCGCCCATTCCCCTGGTCACATTCACCTGTCTAGGTAAGGGAAGCCCCCCGCCCGCCCGAACAGGCGTTAGCAGTGAAGACTTCGAAGCTAAAACTTAGAACCTAAACACTACACTCCGAAGGACTTCGATGCCAAGCGAGGCGTGCCATACTGCGGTCCCATGGGCGACACCCCAGGCACCTCCGGCAGCGCCGAGCCGACACTCGAAGAGCAGATCGCCGCCTACCAGCGCGAGTTTCAGGACCTCGACCCCCAGGTCGAGAAGATCGTCTCGGCCCTCTCCCGGCTCCACCGCCGTATGAACGTCGCCTACGGCCGCCAGACCTCGGAGCTCGGCATCAGCAACGCCGAGTGGGAGGTCCTGAAGGCTCTCGTCCTCTCCGGCGCCCCGTACCGGATGGGCCCGAGCGAGCTGGCCAAGCGACTCGGTCTGACGCCGGCCGCCATGACCCACCGCATCGACCGCATGGTCGCGGAGGGTTTGGTGACGAGGGAGCGCGACGAGAACAACCGCGTCCGCGTCATCGTCGAGCTCACCCCCGACGGTCGCGAGAAGTGGCTGGCGGCCATGCGCCTCGCCTCCGTCTTCGAGGAGGACCTCCTCCAGGACCTCTCACCGCTGGAACGCACCGTCCTCGGCGAGGTCCTGACCCGACTCCTCCGCCGCGTCGAGCACGCCCAGCCGGACGCCGGCGGACGTCTCACCGACCTCGACTGAGGCCGTACGCTTGGGGGCGGCCGAGGTTTGGCCGTGGGTCACCTGGGGGAAGCTTGACAGTCCACCCCGTGATCCGTAGAGTTCTTCGGGTTGCCGCGGAGCCGTAACGGTTCTGCGACAGCACCTCCGCCGCTTCGAGCGGCACCCAAACCAACCAGCTCGATCTCCCAACCGGGGCGAATTCGGTGTGCCCGAATTCAATTCGATTTGGGTTCGGATGAGTTCGACAGGCCCGATTGGGAACTGCCGGACAGATCCGCTAAGGTTTGGGACGTCGGAACGGCCCAACAGCCGCGAAGACAACTCCCGCTGACTGGGAATCAGGCCCGAAAGGATCTGATAGAGTCGGAACCGCCGGAAAGGGAAACGCGGAAGCGGAAACCTGGAAAGCACCGAGGAAATCGGAACCGGAAACGGTCTGATAGAGTCGGAAACGCAAGACAGCAAGACCGAAGGGAAACTGCCCGGAGGAAAGCCCGAGAGCAACTCGGGTGAGTACAAAGGAAGCGTCCGTTCCTTGAGAACTCAACAGCGTGCCAAAAATCAACGCCAGATATGTTGATACCCCGTCTCCAGCATCAGCTGGGACGAGGTTCCTTTGAAACAAACACAGCGAGGACGCTGTGAACCATCGGACTATTCCTCCGGTGGTTCCGCTCTCGTGGTTTGCACCCGATTACGGGTACACATTCACGGAGAGTTTGATCCTGGCTCAGGACGAACGCTGGCGGCGTGCTTAACACATGCAAGTCGAACGATGAACCACTTCGGTGGGGATTAGTGGCGAACGGGTGAGTAACACGTGGGCAATCTGCCCTTCACTCTGGGACAAGCCCTGGAAACGGGGTCTAATACCGGATACAACCACTAGGGGCATCTCTTGGTGGTGGAAAGCTCCGGCGGTGAAGGATGAGCCCGCGGCCTATCAGCTTGTTGGTGAGGTAACGGCTCACCAAGGCGACGACGGGTAGCCGGCCTGAGAGGGCGACCGGCCACACTGGGACTGAGACACGGCCCAGACTCCTACGGGAGGCAGCAGTGGGGAATATTGCACAATGGGCGAAAGCCTGATGCAGCGACGCCGCGTGAGGGATGACGGCCTTCGGGTTGTAAACCTCTTTCAGCAGGGAAGAAGCGAAAGTGACGGTACCTGCAGAAGAAGCGCCGGCTAACTACGTGCCAGCAGCCGCGGTAATACGTAGGGCGCGAGCGTTGTCCGGAATTATTGGGCGTAAAGAGCTCGTAGGCGGTCTGTCGCGTCGGATGTGAAAGCCCGGGGCTTAACCCCGGGTCTGCATTCGATACGGGCAGACTAGAGTGTGGTAGGGGAGATCGGAATTCCTGGTGTAGCGGTGAAATGCGCAGATATCAGGAGGAACACCGGTGGCGAAGGCGGATCTCTGGGCCATTACTGACGCTGAGGAGCGAAAGCGTGGGGAGCGAACAGGATTAGATACCCTGGTAGTCCACGCCGTAAACGGTGGGAACTAGGTGTTGGCGACATTCCACGTCGTCGGTGCCGCAGCTAACGCATTAAGTTCCCCGCCTGGGGAGTACGGCCGCAAGGCTAAAACTCAAAGGAATTGACGGGGGCCCGCACAAGCAGCGGAGCATGTGGCTTAATTCGACGCAACGCGAAGAACCTTACCAAGGCTTGACATACACCGGAAACGGCCAGAGATGGTCGCCCCCTTGTGGTCGGTGTACAGGTGGTGCATGGCTGTCGTCAGCTCGTGTCGTGAGATGTTGGGTTAAGTCCCGCAACGAGCGCAACCCTTGTTCTGTGTTGCCAGCATGCCCTTCGGGGTGATGGGGACTCACAGGAGACTGCCGGGGTCAACTCGGAGGAAGGTGGGGACGACGTCAAGTCATCATGCCCCTTATGTCTTGGGCTGCACACGTGCTACAATGGCAGGTACAATGAGCTGCGAAGCCGTGAGGCGGAGCGAATCTCAAAAAGCCTGTCTCAGTTCGGATTGGGGTCTGCAACTCGACCCCATGAAGTCGGAGTTGCTAGTAATCGCAGATCAGCAGTGCTGCGGTGAATACGTTCCCGGGCCTTGTACACACCGCCCGTCACGTCACGAAAGTCGGTAACACCCGAAGCCGGTGGCCCAACCCGCAAGGGAGGGAGCTGTCGAAGGTGGGACTGGCGATTGGGACGAAGTCGTAACAAGGTAGCCGTACCGGAAGGTGCGGCTGGATCACCTCCTTTCTAAGGAGCATCTAGATCTCGCAAGAGATCCAGGGCCACAACGTCGGCGAACGTCCGACGGTGGTTGCTCATGGGTGGAACGTTGATTATTCGGCCGGTTTCACGGGCCGGAGGCTGTTAGTACTGCTCGCAAGAGCGTGGAAAACATGATCTCCGGACGGAATCTGGTCGGGCACGCTGTTGGGTGTCTGAGGGAATGAACTTTCCTTCAGTTGCCGGCCCCGGTGAAGCACCATGTAGGTGGTGTGTGACGGGTGGTTGGTCGTTGTTTGAGAACTGCACAGTGGACGCGAGCATCTGTGGCCAAGTTTTTAAGGGCGCACGGTGGATGCCTTGGCACCAGGAACCGATGAAGGACGTGGGAGGCCACGATAGTCCCCGGGGAGTCGTCAACCAGGCTTTGATCCGGGGGTTTCCGAATGGGGAAACCCGGCAGTCGTCATGGGCTGTCACCCACTGCTGAACACATAGGCAGTGTGGAGGGAACGCGGGGAAGTGAAACATCTCAGTACCCGCAGGAAGAGAAAACAACCGTGATTCCGGGAGTAGTGGCGAGCGAAACTGGATGAGGCCAAACCGTATGCGTGTGAGACCCGGCAGGGGTTGCGTATACGGGGTTGTGGGATCTCTCTTCTGTTGTCTGCCGGCAACAGGACGAGTCAGAAACCGTATGGATAGGCGAAGGACATGCGAAAGGTCCGGCGTAGAGGGTAAGACCCCCGTAGCTGAAATCTGTACGGCTCGTTTGAGAGACACCCAAGTAGCACGGGGCCCGAGAAATCCCGTGTGAATCTGGCGGGACCACCCGCTAAGCCTAAATATTCCCTGGTGACCGATAGCGGATAGTACCGTGAGGGAATGGTGAAAAGTACCGCGGGAGCGGAGTGAAATAGTACCTGAAACCGTGTGCCTACAAGCCGTGGGAGCGTCGGACATCAAGCTTGCTTGGTGTCTCGTGACTGCGTGCCTTTTGAAGAATGAGCCTGCGAGTTTGCGGTGTGTTGCGAGGTTAACCCGGGTGGGGTAGCCGTAGCGAAAGCGAGTCCGAATAGGGCGACTTTAGTAGCACGCTCAAGACCCGAAGCGGAGTGATCTAGCCATGGGCAGGTTGAAGCGGAGGTAAGACTTCGTGGAGGACCGAACCCACCAGGGTTGAAAACCTGGGGGATGACCTGTGGTTAGGGGTGAAAGGCCAATCAAACTCCGTGATAGCTGGTTCTCCCCGAAATGCATTTAGGTGCAGCGTCGTGTGTTTCTTGCCGGAGGTAGAGCACTGGATAGGCGATGGGCCCTACCGGGTTACTGACCTTAGCCAAACTCCGAATGCCGGTAAGTGAGAGCGCGGCAGTGAGACTGTGGGGGATAAGCTCCATGGTCGAGAGGGAAACAGCCCAGAGCATCGACTAAGGCCCCTAAGCGTACGCTAAGTGGGAAAGGATGTGGAGTCGCAGAGACAACCAGGAGGTTGGCTTAGAAGCAGCCACCCTTGAAAGAGTGCGTAATAGCTCACTGGTCTAGTGATTCCGCGCCGACAATGTAGCGGGGCTCAAGCGTACCGCCGAAGTCGTGTCATTGCGATATATACCCCCAACGGGGATCGTGATGGGTAGGGGAGCGTCGTGTGCCGGGTGAAGCAGCCGTGTAAGCGAGTTGTGGACGGTTCACGAGTGAGAATGCAGGCATGAGTAGCGATACAAACGTGAGAAACGTTTGCGCCGATTGACCAAGGGTTCCTGGGTCAAGCTGATCTGCCCAGGGTAAGTCGGGACCTAAGGCGAGGCCGACAGGCGTAGTCGATGGATAACCGGTTGATATTCCGGTACCCGCTGTGAAGCGTCAAACATCGAACCAGGCGATGCTAAGTCCGTGAAGCCGTCCCGGATCCTTCGGGTGAAGGGGAGTGGTGGAGCCGACGAACCAGACTTGCAGTAGGTGAGTGATGGGGTGACGCAGGAAGGTAGTCCATCCCGGGCGGTGGTTGTCCCGGGGTAAGGGTGTAGGCCGTGCGATAGGTAAATCCGTCGCACTTGTGGCTGAGACCTGATGCCGAGCCGATTGTGGTGAAGTGGATGATCCTATGCTGTCGAGAAAAGCCTCTAGCGAGTTTCATGGCGGCCCGTACCCTAAACCGACTCAGGTGGTCTGGTAGAGAATACCGAGGCGTTCGGGTGAACTATGGTTAAGGAACTCGGCAAAATGCCCCCGTAACTTCGGGAGAAGGGGGGCCACACCTGGTGATAGCACTTGCTGCTTGAGCTGGGGGTGGCCGCAGAGACCAGCGAGAAGCGACTGTTTACTAAAAACACAGGTCCGTGCGAAGCCGTAAGGCGATGTATACGGACTGACGCCTGCCCGGTGCTGGAACGTTAAGGGGACCGGTTAGTCACTCTTCGGGGTGGCGAAGCTGAGAACTTAAGCGCCAGTAAACGGCGGTGGTAACTATAACCATCCTAAGGTAGCGAAATTCCTTGTCGGGTAAGTTCCGACCTGCACGAATGGCGTAACGACTTCTCGACTGTCTCAACCATAGGCCCGGTGAAATTGCACTACGAGTAAAGATGCTCGTTTCGCGCAGCAGGACGGAAAGACCCCGGGACCTTTACTACAGTTTGATATTGGTGTTCGGTTCGGCTTGTGTAGGATAGCTGGGAGACTGTGAAGCTCGGACGCCAGTTCGGGTGGAGTCGTCGTTGAAATACCAGTCTGGTCGTGCTGGATGTCTAACCCGGGTCCGTGATCCGGATCGGGGACAGTGTCTGATGGGTAGTTTAACTGGGGCGGTTGCCTCCCAAAGGGTAACGGAGGCGCCCAAAGGTTCCCTCAGCCTGGTTGGCAATCAGGTGGTGAGTGTAAGTGCACAAGGGAGCTTGACTGTGAGACCGACGGGTCGAGCAGGGACGAAAGTCGGGACTAGTGATCCGGCGGTGGCTTGTGGAAGCGCCGTCGCTCAACGGATAAAAGGTACCCCGGGGATAACAGGCTGATCTTCCCCAAGAGTCCATATCGACGGGATGGTTTGGCACCTCGATGTCGGCTCGTCGCATCCTGGGGCTGGAGTCGGTCCCAAGGGTTGGGCTGTTCGCCCATTAAAGCGGTACGCGAGCTGGGTTTAGAACGTCGTGAGACAGTTCGGTCCCTATCCGCTGCGCGCGCAGGAATATTGAGAAGGGCTGTCCCTAGTACGAGAGGACCGGGACGGACGAACCTCTGGTGTGCCAGTTGTTCTGCCAAGGGCATGGCTGGTTGGCTACGTTCGGGAGGGATAACCGCTGAAAGCATCTAAGCGGGAAGCCTGCTTCGAGATGAGTATTCCCACCCACTTGATGGGGTAAGGCTCCCAGTAGACGACTGGGTTGATAGGCCAGATATGGAAGCCTGGTAACGGGTGGAGTTGACTGGTACTAATAGGCCGAGGGCTTGTCCTCAGTTGCTCGCGTCCACTGTGTTGGTTCTGAAACCACGAACAACCCCATTTCTCATGGTCACGAGGGATGGTGCGGTATTCATAGTTTCATAGTGTTTCGGTGGTCATAGCGTGAGGGAAACGCCCGGTTACATTCCGAACCCGGAAGCTAAGCCTTACAGCGCCGATGGTACTGCAGGGGGGACCCTGTGGGAGAGTAGGACGCCGCCGAACAATTGTTGAGAAAGCCCCTGCCGGGAGACCCGGCGGGGGCTTTCTGCATTTACGGGCCCTTTCCGGGAATCAGGAATCGGACGGCTCCACCAATTTCGTGTCGTACGCCAGGATCACCGCCTGGATGCGGTCCCGTGAACCGGTCTTCGCGAGGATGCGGCCGACGTGGGTTTTGACCGTCGACTCCGCGAGATGGAGCCGGGTGGCTATCTCGGCGTTCGTCCAGCCCTTGCCGATGACCGAGAGGATCTCCCTTTCACGGTCGGTGAGGGGTGCGAGACGGGGGTCCGTGGGCGCTGGGGCGATGGGTTCTCCGGGCTTGGGCAGATGCCGGGCGTAGGTGTCCAGGAGGCGGCGGGTCAGGCTGGGCGCCACCACCGCGTCACCGGAGGCCACGGCTCGGATGCCGGAGAGGAGCTCCTCGGGGAGGGCGTCCTTGACGAGGAAGCCGGAGGCGCCGGCGCGGAGACCGGCGTAGGCGTACTCGTCGAGGTCGAACGTGGTGAGGATCAGGACGCGGGTGCGGTCGCCCGCCGAGACGATGCGGCGGGTGGCCTCGATGCCGTCGAGGCCGGGCATGCGGACATCCATCAGGACGACGTCGGGGTGGAGCTCGGCCGTGAGACGGACCGCCTCGCTGCCGCCCGGGGCCTCGCCGACGACCGTCATGTCGTCCTGGCTCTCCAGGAGCATGCGGAAGCCGAGGCGCTGCAAGGGCTGGTCGTCGGCGATGAGGACGGTCGTCACTGCGGGGATTCCTCCGGGAGATGTAGGTGGACTCGCCAGCCGCGTCGCGGGTGGGGGAGCGGGCCGGCCTCAAGTGTGCCGCCGTACAGGGCTGTTCGCTCGCGCATGCCGGGGATGCCGCGGCCGCCGTTCGTGGAGGCGGGCTGGGCGGGGGCGGTGCGCGCGGTGTCGGTGAGGGTGAGGGAGACGGCGCCGGAAGCCTCGTAGGAGATGAGGAGGCGGGACGTGGCGCCCGGGCCCGCGTGTTTCAGGGTGTTGGTGAGGGCTTCCTGGATGACGCGGTAGACGGTGAGTTGGCGGCCGGGCGACAGGGCCGGGGCGCCGCGGACGGTGCTGTGGACGGGGAGGCCGGCGGACCGTACGCCGGTGAGCAGGCGGTCGAGGTCGGTGAGGGAGGGCTGGGGGGTCAGATCTGCCGACGGGGCCGGGGCCGAGGAGTCCTCGGGGTCGTCGCGCAGGACGTCCAGGAGGCGGCGTAGTTCCGCGAGGGCCTGGCGGCTCGTGGTGGAGATGGCGGTGAGGGCCTCGGTGGCGCGCGCGGGGTCCTTCGGGGCCGCGTAACGGCCGCCGTCGGCCAGGCCGGTGATGACGGAGAGGTTGTGGCCGATGATGTCGTGCATCTCGCGGGCGATCCGGGCGCGCTCGGCGGCGGTGGCGAGACGTAGCTGCTGGTCGCGTTCGACTTCCAGCTGGCGGGCGCGTTCGAGGAGGGAGGCGAGGTACTCCCTGCGGGTGCGCACGGCTATGCCGGCGACCGCGGCGAGGGCCAGGGCCGTCGCCGCGGGAACGATGTTCTGGTCGAGGCCCTGTTCGTCGGGGTGGCGGAGGCCGCCTACGACGTAGGGCAGGACGGCCAGGGCGTAGGACCAGAGCAGGGTGCGGTGGCGGGTGCGCAGGGCCACGTGGAAGACGGTGAGCAGACAGAGTTCCCCGGCTTGGAGGGAAGCACCGGTCCAGGTGTTGACGAGGGCGAACGGCAGCGTCGTCAGAAGGGCCGCGAAGGGGCGGGTGCGGCGCTGGAGGAGCGGGAGGGTGAAACCGAGGGAGAGGGTGAGGATCAGCCAGCCGGGGAGGGTGGGGTTGTCGGTGATGTTCCGCCACCCACCGCTGGTGTAGTCGATGAGGGCGGCGGTCACGAAGAACCCGGTGACGAGCAGGTCCCAGAGCAGGGGACGGCGGTGGTCCAGGTCCCGGGCTCGCTGGGTGAGGCGGCGGAAGTACTGGGTGAGGGGTTGCGGGCCGGCCGGCTGCCAGGTGTTGCCGGTGCCGGTCTCGGTGCCGGTGTTGGTGTCGCGTTCGGTGCCGTCGCTCGTCACGTGGGCATCCTCGTACGTGGGGCGGGCTCGGGGCGTGCGACCGGGGCCGGAAATCCGATGAAGGGTGTAGTACCCCGGTACTACCGTGACCCGCATGAAGCTGCCTGCGCGTGCTGAGAGCCCCGTTCTTCCCGAGGGGTACCGGATCCGGTCCGTCCGGGCCGAGGAATGGCATGAGGTGCGGGAGTTGCGGCTGGCAGCGCTGCGGGACCCGGTGGCTCATCTCGCTTTCTTGGAGACGTACGAGGAGGCCGCGGCGCGGCCGGACGGCTTCTGGAAGGAGCGGACGGAGGGGGCTGCGGAGGGGGTTCGGGAGCGCCGGCAGTTCGTGGTGGAGAGCGTGGCCGGTGAGTGGGTCGGGACGGTGACCGTGCTCGTGGAGGAGGCCGGGGTGCGGGACTTCTTCGGTGGGGTCGTCGAGCGGCGGCAGGCGCATCTGGTGGGCGTGTTCCTGCGGGACGGACATCGCGGCAAGGGCGTGGGCGAGGCACTCTTCGCGGTCGCCGTCGGGTGGGCCCGGTCGGCCGGGGTCGAACGGGTGCGGTTGTTCGTGAACGAGGGCAACGGGCGGGCCGCCGCGTTCTACCGGCGGGTCGGGTTCGTGGGCAGTGGAGTGACCGTCGAGGGGGACGAGGGGCGGGAGTTGGAGTACGTACTGGAGTGGGCGCAGGTGTAGGGCGTGGGGCGGGCGGCGTGCGGCACGGGTGTTAGCGTTCGGCGGCATGGACGACAGCGTGTATGTGGGCAATGCGGGCAAGGACGCGGCGCTGGACCGGGGTTGGCTGCTCGGGCACTTCAAGGCGGAGGGGGATCCGCGGCGGAGTGAGGCGGTGGAGATCAAGTGGGGTGTCCATCCGCGGGGTGACACGCGCGCTCAGTGGGTCCAGGGTGAGGAACGAACCGCTCTGCAGGTGTTGATCAGCGGTCGTTTCCGGGTCGACTTCCCCGGCCGTAGCGTCGTGTTGGAGCGGCAGGGCGACTATGTCGTCTGGGGGCGCGGCGTGGACCACTCCTGGGTCGCCGAGGAGGAGTCGGTGGTGCTGACGGTGCGGTGGCCGTCCGTGGCCGGGTACGCGGTGCCGGACGAGGGCGTTTCCTGACCGTCCGACCGTCCGACCGCCCGACCGTAGTCAGGGCAGCGGGAGTTCGGCGTTGGGCCAGCGGGAGCGGGCCTGTTCGCGGGAGCGGAGGAGGGCCAGGGTGGGGAGGCCCTGGTCGGCGCCGCCGGTCAGGAGTACGGGGAGCTGGGGGAGCGGGGCCACGGCCGCCACGTCGTCCAGGACCAGCGTGAGTGGTGGGTCGAGGCGGCCGGAGGATGACCGTTCGGCCATGCGCCGGCCGCGCTCGACCACGCTTGAGACGAGGGCCGTCAGGAGAGGCATGGCGGAGGGGTTCGCCTTGGGGTCCTCGATGGGGTCGCCGACCACATAGAGCGTTCCCCCTTCGTGCACGAAGGAATCCAGTGCCAGTGAGTCGGCTCGGTTCGGGGCGCATGCCTCGCGGACGTTGACCGTGGACAGGGCGGAGAGGGCTCGGGCCGTCAACTGCTGTGCGATGTCCCGGCGTTCGGGGTGCGAGGTGAGCGCCGACTCCAGCTCACCCGCCGCGCCGGGGGCCGCCTTCGGGTTCGTCCGCAGGGTGCGGACCGCTTCCTGGACGTTGCTGCCCTGGGCCCAGCGGTGCAGGTGGCGGATGGTGCGGGTGTCTATGGCGGCGGCGTGGAGGTAGCTGCGCAGGAGGGTCTCGGCGGTGTCCGCCACCGCTTGGTCGATCCTGGCGGTGGGGCGGATGGGGGCGAGCAGGGCGATGGCCCTGGCCAGCGCCGTCGGCTTGTCCTCGCAGCCGGAGATGGGCGACCAGTGGAGGCGGGCCGGGGTGTCGCAGCGGTGTGCGGGGTCGTAGAGGAGGACCGGGCCCAATTTGGCGCGGGCGTCCTTCGTGTCCGACCAGAGGGTGGGGTCGGAGGTGACGACGAGGGCGGGGCCTTCGGCGTCCCGTACGGCCTGCGCGGCGACCGGGCGACGAGACTCGGTGGGGCCGAGGACGACCGTGGGGGCCGGGTTGGCCCAGGTGGCGTCGGTGTCGAGTGTCGCCCCGACCTCGGCGGCCGGGGCGGAGGGGGTGGGGACAGCGGCAGTGGCGATCGGGGTCGGCGTCGGGTTCGGGTTCGGGTTCGGGCCGGTGAATCCGGCGGGTGGGGCGAGGCCGCCGCCGCTGGGGGTGGTGGTGTGCGGCGGGGTGGCGGTGTGCGGCTGCGCGGACGCGCCGGCGGGCGGGGCCCCGTGCTGGGCGGTGGGGTCTCCCGTGTACGGCTGGAGCGGGGACGACTGTTCCACAGGGGCGGCGGTCGGGGTCGTGTTCTGGGCGTGGCCGGGGGCGTGTGGGGCGGTGTGGCTCGGGGCGTGTCGTGCGGCGTGGCCGGGGTGCTGGGCCGGTGGTCCCACCGTCGGGGTGCCCTGCGCCTGGGCCCGTGCCGCCTTGTCCCTCGCTCGTACGGCTCGCCAGCGTGCCAGGGTGCCCATCGTGAAGACGGCCAGGACGAGGAGGACCATGAGCTGGCTGATGAGGAGGCCCCAGAAGAGGCCGTAGCCGGAGAGCTGGGCGGCGGGGGTGTCCGGCCAGGCGGCGGGGAGGTCCTGGGGGGAGGAGATCAGGCTGCGTACGGCCAGGGGGGTGCGGGTGAAGGTGACGGAGTCCGGCCAGGCGCCGTGGGCGAAGAGGCCGGCCAGACCGGTGGCCGACCAGACCAGCAGGGTCACGCTCACCAGGAAGCCCAGGAGGGCGATCAGCAGCCCGTCGGGGATGCCGCCACCGCCCTGCCGGGGGCGCCGCTCGTCCGGTCTCACCGCACGCCGCCGTACACGCCGTGGCGCAGGATGCCGTACGCCCGGACGCCGTACGCCCGGCCGTTGTCCGCTCCGTACGCCCGGTCGCCGTACACGCGGCCCTCGTTCGCGCCGTACGCTCCGCCGTCGTTCACGCCGTTTCCTCGTCCTGGCCCTGCTCGTTCCGGCTCATCGCTGTCCTGCCGCTCCGCTCAGGCCACCGTCGACTCGGAGGAGCCGTATCCGTCGACCTCGCTCAGTTGTTGCTCGACGAACGCTGCCGCTCGTTCCTCCGCCTCCAGTTCGGCGGCGTGCAGGGCGTCGTCGTCCAGCAGGTGGTCGACGGAGGATTCGGTCATCGCGCGGTCGGTGAAGACGAGGGGGCGTTCGGTCTCGGTGATCAGGTGCTTGACCACCTGGACGTTGCCGTTGACGTCCCAGACGGCGATGCCGGGGGTGAGGGTGGGGATGATCTCCACCGCCCAGCGGGGCAGGCCAAGGACGCGGCCCGTCGCCCGGGCCTCGTCCGCTTTCTGGGCGTAGATCGTCCGTGTGGACGCCATCTTCAGGATGGCCGCGGCCTCCTTGGCCGCCGCGCCGTCGATGACGTCGGACAGGTGGTGGACGACCGCGACGAAGGACAGACCGAGGCGGCGGCCGAACTTCAGCAGGCGCTGGAAGAGCTGGGCGACGAACGGGCTGTTGATGATGTGCCAGGCCTCCTCGACCAGGAAGATGCGCTTCTTCCGGTCGGGGCGGATCCAGGTGTGCTCCAGCCACACGCCGACGATCGCCATGAGGATGGGCATGGCGATGGAGTTGCGGTCGATGTGGGAGAGGTCGAAGACGATGAGGGGCGCGTCGAGGTCGATGCCGACCGTGGTGGGGCCGTCGAACATGCCGCGAAGGTCACCGTCGACGAGACGGTCCAGGACCAGGGCCACGTCCAGGCCCCAGGCCCGTACGTCGTCTATGGCGACGTTCATCGCCTCCGCGGACTCCGGTTCGGGGTGGCGGAGTTGCTCGACGATGTCGGTGAGCACCGGTTGGCGTTCGACGATCGTCTCGTTGACGTAGGCGTGCGCGACCTTGAGGGCGAAGCCGGAGCGTTCGTCCAGTCCGTGGCCCATCGCCACCTCGATGATCGTCCTCAGGAGGGCCAGCTGGCCCGTCGTGGTGATCGAGGGGTCGAGGGGGTTGAGGCGGATGCCCATGTCGAGGGCGGCCGTCGGGTCGAGGCGGATGGGAGTTATTCCCAGCTCCTCCGCGATGAGGTTCCACTCGCCGACGCCGTCCTCGCCCTGGGCGTCGAGGACGACGACCTGGCGGTCGCGGAAGCGCAGCTGCCGCAGGACGTACGTCTTCTCCAGGGCCGACTTGCCGTTGCCGGACTCGCCGAGGACGAGCCAGTGCGGAGCCGGGAGCTGCTGGCCGTAGAGCTGGAAGGGGTCGTAGATGTAGCCCTTCCCGGAGTAGACCTCGCGGCCGATGATCACGCCGGAGTCGCCGAGGCCGGGGGCGGCGGTCGGGAGGTAGACCGCCTGGGCCTGTCCGGTGGAGGTGCGGACCGGCAGGCGGGTCGTCTCGACCTTGCCGAAGAGGAAGGACGTGAAGGCGTCGGTGAGGGCGGAGATCGGGTCCCTCATCAGCGCTTCACCTCCAGGTGCGGTTGGATCGGATGGTCCCGCATCGCGATGGCCCTACCTTCGGATTCCGGTGGCGAACGGGAGCGTGTTGACGAAGGCCCGGTGGTGTTCGCGGTCGCACCACTCCAGCTTGAGGTACGACTTGCCGGCCGAGGCCCTTATCGTCCGCTTGTCGCGGGCCAGTGCCTCCGGGGAGCGGGAGGAGACGGTGATGTACCCGACGAGGTTGACGCCGGCGGCGCCGCTCGCGAGGTCCTCGCCGCGCTGGTCGAGGCGGGAGTGGGAGGCCACGTCACGCGGGTCGACCGTGCGGTTCATCTTGGCGGCGCGGGACGCCTCCGCCTCGTCGTTGGTCTTCTCCGTCAGCATGCGCTCGATGGCGACCTCGGTGGGTTCGAGGTCCATCGTGACGGCGACGGTGCGGATGACGTCCGGGGTGTGGACCAGGAGGGGCGCCAGGAAGTTGACGCCGACCGGGGTCATCGGCCACTCCTTGACCCAGGCCGTGGCGTGGCACCAGGGGGCGCGGGTGGAGGACTCGCGGGTCTTGGCCTGGAGGTAGTCCGGCTCCATCGCGTCCAGTTCGGCCGGCCAGGCGTTGCGCTTGGTCATGGCCTGGATGTGGTCGATGGGGTGGTCCGGGTCGTACATGGAGTGGATGAGGGAGGCGAGGCGGCCCTGGCCGAGCGGCTGCCGTACGCGGATGTCGGCCTCCTGCAGGCGCGAGCAGATGTCGGTCAGCTCGCGGGCCATGACGACGGCGAGGCCGGCGTCCTTGTCCAGCTTGCGGCCGTGGGGGCGGGCGGCGCGGGCCATGGCGTGGCCCTCGGCGGCCAGTTCGCGGGTGTAGTGCATACAGGCGACGAGGTACGCGCGGTGCTGCTCGCTGCTGGTGGAGACCATGGACTGCAGCTGGTCGTACGACTGCTGGAGCCAGCCGGGGGCGCGGTCGTCGCCGCGCTGGGCGACGTCCTTGGCGTGGGCGTCCGGGTCGGCGGGGAGCGTGCGGGCGAGCATCTGGAGGCGGGTGACGAAGCCGTCGCCGTTGGCCACGTGCTTGAGGAGGGTGCCGAAGCGGTCGACGAGGGCTTCCTGGTCCTCGGAGTCGCGCAGCCCGACGCCCGGGCCCTCGATCTCGATGGCGGCGGTGACGGTCCGGCGGTCGGCGTGCAGCAGGACGGCGATCTCGTCGGGGCCGAAGGGGGCGGCGAGCCAGGTGATGCGGCCGATGCCGGGCGGGGGGCCGACCTCGACCTCACGGCCGTCGAGGCGGGTGCCGGCCTCCATGTTGGCGGAACGGTACGTCGTGCCCTTGCGCAGGCTGCGCTTGTAACTGCGGTTGATCTCGAACCACTTGTAGAAGGTCCGCCGCTTGTACGGGATGTACACGGCGGCCAGCGCCAGCATCGGGAAGCCGGTCAGCAGGGCGATGCGCGGGACGAGCACCGGGACGAGGAGGCCGCACATCATGCCGAGGAACGCGCCCGCGATGATCAGCGCGATCTCGCCGGACTCGCGGTTCCGGCCGATGATCGCGTTCGGCCGGGCGCGGCCGATCAGATAGGTACGGCGGGGCGTGATCGCGTGGGACAGGTGGGAATCGGTCGTCAACGCCCTTCACCTCCGGTGCGGTTGTTGCTGCTGTTGCGGGTGTTGCCGGCGTGCGGGGTGTTGATGGGGCTCGAACGGGGCGGGGGTGCGGCGGAGGGGACAGTTCCGCCGCCTCCGCTCGCGCTGCGCGAGCTGTGGGCGGCCACGCCGCCGGATGCGGGGTTGGACGGGCGGGGGGTGCTGCTGCCGCCGCCTCCGCCGTTGTTGTCGGCCCGGGAGCTGTGGGTCTTGATGCCCTGGGCGACGAGGGTGGCGGGGGAGCTGATGACGGCGGCGGCCTTGCCCTCGGCGCCGCGCATGATCCGGTTGTTGCGGGAGTTGGCGATCTCGTCGCCGAAGCCCGGGACGAAGCGGTAGATCATCGCCGAGGCGAAGATGGCGAGCAGGATGATGGCGAGGCCGGAGACGACCGCGGCGAGGGAGTCTGGGCCGTCCTCGGTGGTCAGGGCGCCGGCGAGGCCGAGCACGATGACGATGACGGGCTTGACCAGGATGATCGCGATCATGATGCCCGCCCAGCGGCGGACGTGGCCCCACAGGTCCTTGTCGACGAGGCCGGCGTAGACGACGACGCCGAGGAGGGCGCCGACGTAGAGGAGGACGGCCCTCAGGTACAGCTCCAGGTACAGCACGCCGGCGGCGACGATGGAGACCAGCGACACCAGGATCAGCATGATGGGGCCGCCGCCGATGTCGTTGCCCTTCTTCAGGGCCTCGGAGAACGTGCCGAAGAACGTGTCCGTCTGGTTGCCGGTGGTCTTGGCGATGATGTCGCTGACGCCGTCGGTGGCCGAGACGATGGTGTAGAGGATGAGCGGGGTGAAGGCGGAGGCCAGCACGGTCAGCCAGAGGAAGCCGATGGCCTCCGAGATGGCCGTGGTGAACGGCACGCCGCGGACGGCCCGCTTGGTGACGGCGAGGAGCCACAGCACGAGCGTGAGGATGGCGGAGGCGGCGAACACGACCGCGTAGTGCTTCAGGAACGTCATGTTCGTGAAGTCGACGTTCGCGGTCTCGTTGACGGCTTCGGAGAGCTTGTCGACGGTCCAGGAGGCGGCGTCGGCACAGCCTTGGGCGAGGGAGGAGAGGGGGTCGAGGGTGGTGGTTACGTCGTTGGGGAGGGTGTTGGTGTCGGCTTTTTCGCCGGCGCCTCGTTCGCAGTAGTCCTTGGCGGGGCCGACAATGAGGTCACAGCGGTCGTCCGAGGGTGAGGGCGACGGCGTAGGTGTGGGCGCGGCGGCTGCCTTGGTGGCCAGCAGAACGGCCGCGGTTTGCACGGTGGTGAGAACTGCGGCGACCTTGAGTACGTGGTGCGACTTACCGGGCATAAGTGAACCCTCCGTACTCCTCGACGGCCTTCGAGATCTCGTCAGCCGTCGAGACCTTGTTGTCACCGTTGACCGGCGCGGGGCCTTCCTTCTGGGCGAAGCTGTCGACCTTCCAGTCACCGTCGGCCCAGCGCAGCTTGAGGGTCATGGTGAACCAGTCGCTGGTGACGGGACTGGTGGTCTCCTCCGACGCCATGCCGAACACGCCAGTGCACCAGACATCAACGGTCGCTGTGCTGTCCGAGTAGCTGGTGGTCTTGGTGCCGACCGGCATGGTGCGCGAGACGTAGGTGCTACCGGACGGCGCGTTGCCCTCCGCGTCCAAGCCCACGTCGGCCAGGAAGTTCGAGTCGTAGGCCCTGTTGAGCTTGTCCGCCAGGTCGGCCACCTTCTCGGCGACGAAGACCTGCCGCACGATCTCGCTCCGCCGCTCTGGCTTGAGGATGTCGGCCGAGACCAGCACGACGGAGTAGTTGGCCGCCGCTGATTCGGCGCCCTGCTGGTCGTGGGCGAAGCCGGAGGGGATGCCGCCGGTCTTCGTGGTGACCGGCCGCTCCCCCGAAGCCGCCGTAGGGGCCGTTTCCGGCTTGTCCGCGGTGGAGCCTCCGGACGTGTCGGAGCCTCCGCCGCCCCGGTTCGCGAAGGCGATCGCGGCGATGAGGAGGACGACCACGCCGACGACGGTGACGAGGCTTCTGGAGGAGGAGCGAGGTCGGCGTGGCGCGCCGCCATAGGGGGCGCCGTCGCCCTCGGGGAGGCGTGTCCGGGTCTGGCCGGTGCCGGCGTACCCCCCGTACGCCCCGTCGTCCCCGGAGCGCGAGGACTCGCGGTACCCGTGCTCGTCGCCGAGACTCATGCCGCGGTCGCCCCTTCAACTTCGACGTCGTACCGAAAGGCGTAGCAGTACGACGGTAGCCGCGCTGGTTCCCGCGCGGGCGCGGTGTGGAGACTCGACATCAGGGAAACGCAACCTCAGCCGGTGGGCACGACGGACGGGTGGGGTGGGAGGGGAACCGGGCGAGGCCGGTGGTCCGGCCGGGGCGGGTGCCGGCGGCCGCGCTACACGGCCATGCCGTACACGATGGTGAAGAGCGTGCCCAGTGAGCCGATGATGAAGACGCCGGTGAGGCCGGCGATGATGAGGCCCTTGCCCTGTTCGGCGCTGAAGGTGTCGCGCAGGGCGGTCGCGCCGATGCGCTGTTTGGCCGCACCCCAGATCGCGATGCCGAGGCAGAGGAGGATGGCGACCGCCATCACGACCTCGATCATCACGCGCGCCTCGTTGCCCAGGTCGCCGAAAGGCCCCCAGTCCGGGGCGATTCCGCCGATGATGGTGGTGATGTCGCCCTTGTCGGCCGCAACGAACATGTAAGTCACCGCCCCTAGTGGGTAGTTCTGTGTGTCTGTGTGTCTGTGTGTCTGTGCTGGTTGTGCGCTTTGTGTGCGGCACGTACGCCTCGGCGTCCGCTCCGCACGCCTCCGCGCGGTTGCGCAGAGGTCGGGCCCATTCTCGCCGACAATGACGCTGTCGTATGTCGACTTGACGTCATTGATTGGCGGGTTTCGTACGGATCCCTTGCCGCCGGCCCGCGCGGGACCCTAACGGGGGGCGCGGAACGGTAAACGAAGGGTCGTATCGTCACTCTGTGTATCACGGCAGGTCACGCCGGGCAATGAGGATCAAGCGGAACCTGTGGTGTGGTTCCGTCGTTATTCCCCTTCTGTGACCTCAGGAGGCCGGGCCTGTCCCGCTTCTGACGGGATGTCGACCCTGGCTCACCCCTTCTTCGTGGGTTCGAGTGTGCCTGATGGGGACGTAAGGGTCGTGTGTGGGGGCCGGGGTGCCTCTGAAGGGCGAGCTTTGGCCAGAAGTGCATGGGATCGCGATCGCAATTTTGGTACAAATGATCGACTGGGTGTTCCGGTGTCGCGGCGTCAGGTGTGCGGGCGGAAGGCCGGGTTGAGGGAACGTATCTGCTGCTAAGGCGTCCACGGGGGTAGGCGTGAGCGAGGACAGGCCCGTTGTCTCGGCCGAGATACCGGAGTTCACGGGAAATCTGGAGCAACTGGAGAAGGACGCCGGTGACATCGCGTTCGACGGGATGGCGGTCGGCGCGGCGGGGCTGCTGATCGACGCCAACTTCAATCTGCTGGAACCTTTCTACAAGGCTCCCGAGGCCGACCAGCTCTTCGCGACGACGGCGCCGGTCGCGGTGGCCGGGCAGGACCTGCAGACCGAGCTGGGCACCGTCTCAAAGGCCCTGCTCGACTACGCGGCCGAGGTCCGGCCGCTGGTGGACCGGCTGAACTCGCTGCGCGAGGAGGCGGCGGCGTTCGAGCGGCGCGTCGCGGACGACGAGGACTGGGTCGCGGACGGCGATCTCATCGACGAGAACACCGCCCGACGCAACGCGGTCAACGCGGCCTGGACCGCTTTCCAGGCCGCCGAGCGGGCCTGCTACAACAAGATCGTCGCGCTGGTCGGCGGCGAGCCGCTCGCCGTCGGCGACGGGTCGGACAAAGAGAACACGTACGGCTACCGCGCCGAGGACCTCAACAACGCCGCGGGCCTGCCGTGGGGCGACGTCGTCGAGGAGTCCAACCCCTGGTACTACTTCCATGAGCACGCCTGGGACTTCACGGTCGGCTTCGTCGTCGACGGTGTGTGGGGCACGATCAAGGGCCTGGGCACGCTGGTCGGCTTCAACGGCTGGGACGCGGCGGGCCAGGCCTGGGTCGGCCTCGGCAAACTCGCCACCGGCATCCTGATCACGGGAACGCCGCTCGGCGCGGCGTACTGGCTGACCCCGGCCGACAAGCTCCCCTCCTGGCTGCGCGACTCCCGCACCGCCGTCGTGGAGACCGGCAAGGCGCTGATCGCCTACGACGAGTGGGGCAAGAACCCCTCCCGGGCGGCGGGAGCGGTCACCTTCAACGTCCTGACGACCGTCTTCACGGGCGGGGCGGGCGGAGCGGTCGCGGCGACCGGCAAGGCCGGTGCGATCGCGAAGGCCATCTCCTTCGCGGGCAAGGCGGGGCGGATCGTCGACCCGATGACGTACATCGCCAAGGGCATCGGCGGAACGGCCGTCAAGATCAGTGACGTCATGGCCGGGCTGCGGGGCATCACGAACGGCACGCACATCCGGCTGGGCGAGGGCACGTACCAGATCGCCGACCCGCCGAACATCGCCGACGACCTCCCGGCCGGCCTCACCCCCGAGAACTCCGTCCGCATGACCACCCCCGAGGGCGAGGTCGTCTACCTCGACACCAAGACCCTGGTCATGCACAACGCGGACGGGACGGTACGGGAGTCCCTGGATGCCATCCGGCACGAGCGGACGGCGGAGCAGCGGGCGGGGGAGGCCGGGGCACCGAGGGCTGCCCGCGAGCATGAGCTGGTGGGCGCCGGGGCCGGGACACGGGCGGGGGACACTGCGGCGGTGGGGGGCCGCGGGGGTGACGGCCTCGGCGGTTCCGGGGGCCGTACCGGCGAGAACCCGCCGGTGGGCCGCGGTGATACGGGCGGCACAGGTGGCGGCCGGGGTGGCGGTGGCGGTGGCCTGGACGATCTCGGGCGGAACGGGGACGACGGGCTCGGGGATGGGGGCCGGACCGGTGATGAAGCTGCCGGGGCCGGGCATACGGCTGACGACGGGGCCGGGGGCGCGGACGAGGGAGAGCAGCCGCCGAAGCGGACCCCGGAAGAGGCGAAGAAGATCGTCGAGGAACAGATCAGGAAGGCGAACGACCCCGATAAGACCTGGTTCGACAAGTACTACCGTTCGGACGGCCACCGTTGGAGCACCAAGGCGACCGACGAGAACGGCGATCCGCTGCCCATCCTGGCTAAGGACGAGCACGGCAACTGGATCGCGAAGGACTCCCTTCCGTCCAAACCGGGCGAGCGGAGCTGGGCGGACGACGGGACGTACGACTGGGGATCTGCCCCCGCCCATGAGATCGACCACCTTGAGGACGCGGCGAGGAACCGTCAGCTGTCCAAGGACCTCACGGCTGCCGAGAAGACGTACGAGGCGCATCCCACGAAGGCGAATGCCAAGGCTCTTGCCGACGCGCAGGAAGCGTTTCGGCAGGCGATGCCGGACCGACCGAACAACAGCTCCATATCTGAGGCGCTGGGCGAAGAAGCGGCCGCGCGGCACGTCATCCCGAACAAGTATCCGGACGCCCAGTGGATCGACCTGCCCAAGACCTCCAACGGCGCCAACATGTTCGACCAGCTCTACCGGCTCGACGACGGAAGTCTGCTGATCGTGGAGGCGAAAGCACCGCAGAGCGGGCTGATGTGGCGAAAGGGTGCCGGTGCCGCAAAGGGCTGGATGGTCAAACAGGGGACGCAGGACTACGTCCTGACCATCATCAGCGAGATGCAGAAGAACTCGGAACTGCCGGCGCGGGACAGCGCCGGCAATCCGGTGCGCAACAGCGCCGGGGAGACGGTGACCAACGGTGACATCGCGGGTGACATCCTGCGAGCGCTTGTGGGCCGCAAACTCAAGTACGTCATGGTGAAGGCCAACGAGAGCACCGGCTCGTACGCTGGTGCGAAGCTTGAGCACTTCAACCTTTACTGATGGGGAGAAAACCAGTGGTCACGAGCATTCCTCGCCACGACCACTCCATGGCCGACAAGGCTTCGGGTATCCGGTCGCTCGACGAGACCGCCTCCTGGCTCTTGGAGGTCATCGAGGAATCCGACATCGCCCGGGCGCAGGTGATGGAGTCGACGCTGATCCTGGCTGAGACGCGGTGTGCCGCGGATGCCGAAGCGACGATGTTCGAGACCTGGGAGGCCTGGGTCACGGCCATGCAACTGGGATCCGCGCTGTTCGCCGCCGCCGTCGCTGACGAGGGCACCACGGTGGTGTGTCGGATCAAGGAGAAGGACTGGCGCCTCCCCGCCACCGGCCCCCAGTCCCATCTGAACGCAGGAACCTGGGTCAACTCGTACTACCTGGCGCTGATCTGCCGTGACAAGGAGCGTCTGACGCAGTTGGCCCACGTACCGGTTTCTCTGCTACGTGCCTCAGGTGCGGTCTTCGACGACTACATCTATGCCTGGGTGGAAACCCTGCAACGTCACTGGCTCCGCGAGGGAGACGTCTCCGCAAAGCTGGTCGAGGCCGTCGACGGAACCGGCCCGAATGCCGCCCGGTACGCCGACCAAGAGGTGATGACGCATCTCCTGTCCCCGCCGATCATTCTCTTCTACCGCATGCTGCGAGGGGATCACGACCAGTTCAACGAGGCACTGGTGGACGCCCTGCGACACCACAAGCTGTACTGGAGCGCCGACGACGAACGGGCGGTCAACAGTGACGGTCTCGTCGCCCTCGGCCCTCTCGCCATCGCCTGCTTCGCCCGCGAGCGCGGCATCCCCATCGAGGTCGAGTCCGAATATCTGCCCAAGGCGCTGCTGGAATTCGCCTGGGAGGGCGAGATCGACATGTGAGCCGATCGTTGGCGGCACCGCCGAGAGCGCGCGAGCCGACGTGGCACCACCCCGCCAGGGGCAATTCTCGCAACAGATACGCTCCCCGGCATGATTACCCGCATTCGTCGTCCGTCGGCGCCGCGCGCGGCCTCGTCCCTTCTCCTGCTCACCCTCGTCGGCTGTGGTTCCGGCGACGGGGCGGGTCCCACCGACGACAAGCCTGCGCAGAGTGCCCCCTCTTCCGCTTCGCCTCAGTCCTCGCCGTCTCCCACGTCCAGCGTGAACGAGGACGGTACGGCGAAGGCGGGGGCGAAGGCGAAGCTTGGGGAGCCGGTCCTGCTCCGCTACGAAGGAGGGACGAAGTCGGGCGTTCTCGAGGTCACCGTCACCGGGATCGAGAAGGGCAGCAAGGCTGATGTGGCCTCGCTGGGGTTGGGGGACGACGCCAAGAAGATGACGCCGTACTACGTGCGGGCGACCATCAAGAACGCGGGCAAGAACGATCTCTCCCACGCGGCTGTCGATCCGCCCAGCGGACTGCTCGACGACGGGACCGCCGCCCGGCAGCTCCTGGTCATCGGGACCTTTGCCACCTGCGACTCCTATCCGAAGACGAAGAAGTTCCCGCCCGGAGCCTCGTACGAGACGTGCGCGCCGGTTTTCGCCGACCCCGGCACCGAGGTCACGGGTGCGGCATGGACGGGACAGGGCTACCCCGACTTCCCGCCCTCCGCGGGAGTGACATGGACACCGTGAGGCGAGTTCGCGCTACGGGTTCTGTCTGAGGCGTTGTCAGTGGCCACGGCTACGTTGAGGGCATGAGTTCTTCTCTGAGTGTGTATCTGCTGGACGTGGCTGCCACCCGGGCGCTGGTCGGGTCCGGTGACCAGCAGTTGTTGGATGTCGTGCGGAGCGAGTTCGGGGACGACCTGGCGCGGGACGACGAGTGGTTCGCGTCCGAGATCGAGGACGGGGCGCCGACGGCGTACGAGGCGTTGCGGGCCGTCGTGCACGGGGGGCCGTTCGGTGAGGGTGAGGACAAGGAGCATGCCTTTCAGTACGGGTATGCGTACAAGCGCCTGTGTTCCCTCACGGGGTCGTTCCTGGACAACAGTTGTTTCACCCCGCATCGCGGCGACTGGCTGTCGGTCGTTGACGAGGGGTTGAGCGCACTCGGGATCACCGCGGTGTCCGTGGAGGAGTTCGGGTACGGCGGTCTGCCGGCCCCGCTGCCGTCGACGTACATGCCCGGCTGCGGTGAGTGGAGGCACGAGCAGTGTCTCCGGGCGTTGGAGCAGTTCGAAGCGACGAAGGCGGCGGGCGCGGAGCCGCCGCCGCTGGAGCCGGAAGTCGTGGAGGCGGTCATGCAGGTCCTTCAGTGGCTGCGGCACGCGGCGTCGCGACCCGGGTTCGGGGTGATCGGGTTCAAGTCCTGAGGGCAGCGGCAGCGGCAGCGGCTTTTCCCCCTGCCTCTTAGCCTTCCGGCATGGGTGACTACTACGAGCTGCAGCTCAGTCTCGATCTTCCTGCGTCCCTTCCGCCCGAAGATCTCACCTTGTTGCGTTGGCACTTGGGTGAGGGACGCGACGACAGGTTCGGAGACGACGGTGACGGAGAGGCTCCAGGCGGGTACGAGTACCCGCTCTTGGCCGGGCGAGGGGCGGCCTGGCGGGTCAGCGGCGCCCTGGTGGGGGAGCTGTGCGAGCGGGACCGGGGGTGGGCTCTGACGG
>NZ_JAAVVL010000001.1:9432246-9435740 GCF_018728545.1 Streptomyces sp. ATCC 21386 | reverse complement strand
GTGGTGAGGGTGGCTTGGGTGGGGTCGGCGGACTCGGTGAGATGGATGGTGGGGGAGCTGATGGCTATGTGTATGCAGGAGTCGCCCGCCCCGCAGTAGGACGATTTCTGCCACGAGAGGCGCTGGGGCATGTCGTTCCTTCACAGGTCGCGGATCAGGTTGTGGATGAAGTCACGGGACTTCTCGGGCTTGAGGGCCAGGCCGTCGAGGCGGTCGAGCAGGACCCGGTACATGTACAGCTGTGCTTCGGCGTCGAGGAAGGTCGGCCCGTGGGACTGGTCGAGGTGGACGGTGTCGAGCGGGGGTACCGGCCCACCGGAGTAGAAGATCGACTGTCCTGAGCCGGGGAAGGACCCGGCATCGAACGTGAGTACTTTCAAGGTGATGTGCTCACGTTCACTCATGGCCAACAGGTGTTGAAGCTGTTTTCTGGCCACGGCCGGTCCGCCGAACTGCATGCGCAGAGCGGCTTCGTGGATGATCGCCGCGTACGGGGTCGGGCGGTCCCCGTAGAGCACGTCCTGGCGCTTGATGCGGAACGACGCGCGGTGCTCGATGTCGGGTGGAGACAGTTCGGGGACGACCTGGCGGAACAGTTCGCGGGCGTGGTCGATGATCTGTAGCAGGCCTGGGATGTGCACGGTCACGGCTGCACGCAGGCGTGCGGCGTGGTGCTCCAACTCCGCGAGGTCGAGCAGGGCGGCGGGCAGGCGTTCGCGGTACTCCTCCCACCAGCCGCGGGTGCGGTCGGAGGTCATGTCCGCGAGCGCCTCGATCAGGTCCCTGTCCGGGCACTTGTAGTGGCAGCCGAGCGTACGTACGCGCTCGGGGCTCACCCCCGCGCGCCCGGCCTCCACGTTGCTGATCTGGTTCTGCTGGACGCCGAGCAGGCGGCTGGCCTGTGTGGACGACAGCCCGGCTCGCTCCCGGAGCTTGCGCAGCTCGATGCCCAGCCGGAGTTGACGTCCCGTCGGGTTGCTCCTCACGGGCTTGCCCGCTCCTTTCGCACGCAGGTCACCCACACGGGTGGTAGATCAGGGCTTTGCTGGGTTTCGTGTAAGACCTTTTATGGGTGTCGCTATCGTAAGTCATGTATCAACTCCCCTCAGTAACCGGAGACTTCCATGGCCACCGTATCCCCGTCCTGGAACTACACCCTTCGTCTCCCTCGGGACCCCCGATCCCCCGGCGTCGGCCGCGCCACCCTCCGGGCCGTGCTCGCCGCCCACGACCTCTCCGAACTCATCCCCACCGCCGAACTGTTGGCCGCCGAGCTGCTCGCCAACGCTCATCGGCATACCGCGCAGGAGTACGCCCTGCGGGTCCTGGAGATCGGCGGGAGGCTGCGCGTGGGGGTCTGGGATCGGGACTGGCGGGTGCCGGCGGGGTTCAAGGAGGACGCCCGCCCCGTCGATCCCGACGCCGAGCGCGGGCGTGGGCTGCAGCTCGTCCGCGCCTGTTCCGAGGGCCGGGGTGTCTCCGTGATGCGCGATCTCGGTGTCTCGCAGGGCGGAAAACTGCTGTGGGTCGACTGCGGTGCCGTCGAGTGATCATTCCTAAGAAAGCGGGGCCCCTCTACACTTACCAGTCGGTGGACTGGCGCGCGGTGAGGGGCGGTTGACGGTGCGTAAGGCGTGGATCGTGGTGATCGCTGCCGGCAGCGCCGGGCTCGCCTTCGTGATGGTGCTGGTCGTGGGTGTCTATCTGGTCGCCGGGAATCTCGCCGCCGGGATCGGCGGAAAGTCGGTCGGGCTGGCCAAGGGGGCCGTTCCCGGCGCTTATCAGGCGCTCGTGCAGAAATGGGGCAATCTGTGCGACGCCATCAATCCCGCACTGCTCGCCGCGCAGCTGTATCAGGAGAGCGGGTTCAATCCGAAGGCGCAGAGCCCCGCTGCCGCGCAGGGGATCGCGCAATTCATTCCGGGGACCTGGGCCGCGCACGGGCTGGACGGTGACGGGGACGGCGACCGTGACGTCTGGGACCCGAATGACGCGATTCCATCGGCCGCCTCGTACGACTGCTCGCTCGCGAAGTACGTGAAGGACGTGCCCGGCGATCCGACGGCGAACATGCTCGCTTCCTACAACGCGGGGGCGTACGCCGTGATCAAGTACGGGGGTGTTCCGCCGTACAAGGAGACCCAGAACTATGTGAAGACGATCACGACGCTCTCGAAGAGTTTCGCCGCTCCGACGAGTCGGGTCGACCCGAGCGAGCAGGCGGCCGGGGCCATCGCGTACGCGCAGAAGAAGCTCGGGACGCTGTATCTGTGGGGCGGCACCGGTACCGCTGAGCAGGGCGGACGCTTCGACTGCTCCGGGCTGACGCAGGCGGCGTACGCGAGTGTGGGGATCACGCTGCCGCGCGTCGCGAACGATCAGTACAACGCCGGGCCGCACCCCTCGCGCGACGAGCTGCTGCCCGGGGATCTGGTGTTCTTCTCCGACGACCTCACCAACTCGCGGGCCATTCGGCACGTCGGGATTTATGTGGGAGGCGGATACATGATCGACGCGCCGCGGACGGGAGCCGTCATCCGATTCGACCCGATTGACACTCCCGACTACTTTGGTGCGACCCGGGTCACCGAAGATGGCGCGAAAGCGTTGCCCACGACGGTCTGACAGCGCCGTAATTCTCCGTGAACCACTGCCCTGAGCTGCGCAGATGTGTCTCTCTTCGATAACGTCTGAGTGATCATTCAGTGGAGGGTGGAACGCTTTGAGAAGGAGTGTGCGTTCCTATTTGACGTAGCGCGTCGACGCTCATGCGGAAGCACTACGACACCACGGGGGTGGCAAAGCGCGGCGCACGTAAGGGTGTGGTCGCGAGAACGATGACGAAAGGGCCGCAGCACGATGGCTGGACTCGCCGCGCATGCCGCTACCTCACTGGCCGCTGAATCCGGATCGAATCCCGACGTCGAGCTGCTGTACGACATCAATGGTCTGGCCAAGGACGCGCCGCACTGGCTGGACCGGGTGATGGAGTTCGTGGGGGAGTACGGGCTCCTCTTCGCGATGGTGCTGCTGATCCTGTGGTGCTGGTGGGGCGTGCGGAAGCGGGGCGGGGAGGATGCCGCCTCGTCCGTGGCCGCGTTGGTGTGGGCGCCGCTCGCCGCCGGGGTCGCCGTGCTGGTGAACGTGCCGATACGCGGGTTCGTGGAGCGGCCCCGGCCCTTCCTCGATCACGAGGGGCTGGAGGTGCTGGTCTCCGGCAAGACCGACTACTCGTTCGTGAGCGATCACGCGACGCTGATTATGGCGATGGCGGTGGCGCTGTTCGTCGCCAACCGGAAGTTCGGGCTGGTCGGGCTGGTCATCGCGCTGTTGGGCGGGTTCATCCGGGTCTACATGGGTGTGCACTACCCGACGGACGTGATCGGGGGGTTCGCGCTCGGGACCGCGGTCGCGTTGCTGCTGTCGCCGCTGGCCATGGCTCTGCTGACGCCGTTGATGAAGGCGGTGGAGCGGTCGGGGAGTGTGGGGTGGAT
>NZ_JAAVVL010000001.1:9216027-9432146 GCF_018728545.1 Streptomyces sp. ATCC 21386 | reverse complement strand
AGATGGTATAAGAGACAGCCCTTTCATCGGTTCGGTGGGCGTGGAGTTGGGGGTAACTGGGGATTGTTTCTCTCTGTAGCTGATTGAGTGCGTAGAGTTAGCAGGTGGAGGGGGGCGGTGCGGTGTCGGGACCCTCGCGTGTTCTGTCCGTAAGCGTTCCGTGACCTCACCGCACTGTCGGCAGGGGTTCACTCGCCGTTCACTTCCGTCCATTGGCGGCTTCACCTGATCTGCCTAATTTCGGCCTTACCCGGTGCGGGATGTGGGCCTAAATGCGGCCTCGCAGCCCGTGACGACAGCAGTCTGAGGGACCGAAGGCATCGGTGGAACGGGTCCCGAGGCTGATACGACGACTTCGCACGCCGCCATGTGGACGGCGGCTCCTGGAAGGAACTCCCGAAAGTGAAGCTTCAGCGCAAGAACCGGCTGCGCGCCCTTTCTCTCGGTGCTGTCGCCCTCACCGGCGCTCTGACCCTCACCGCGTGCGGGTCCGACGACACCAGTGGTGGCGCGAGCGGCACCAGCGACAACACCCCGGCTGCCGGCAAGGTCGACTGTGGCGACGCCAAGGGGCAGCTGCTGGCCGACGGCTCCTCCGCGCAGAAGAACGCGATCGACGCCTGGGTTGCGCAGTACCAGAGCGCCTGCAAGGACGTCGTGATCAACTACAAGGGCAGCGGCTCGGGCGCGGGCATCACCGCGTTCACCCAGGGCCAGGTCGCCTTCGCGGGCTCCGACTCGGCGCTCAAGCCCGAAGAGGTAACCGCCTCCAAGAAGGTCTGCACCGGCGGCCAGGGAATCGACCTGCCGATGGTCGGCGGCCCGATCGCGGTCGGCTACAACGTCCCGGGTGTCGAGAACCTGGTCCTGGACGCCAAGACCCTCGCCCTGATCTTCGACAGCAAGATCACCAACTGGAACGACGAGGCGATCGCGAAGCTGAACCCCGACGCCAAGCTGCCCGACCTCAAGATCCAGGCCTTCCACCGCTCGGACGAGTCCGGCACCACGGACAACTTCACCAAGTACCTGATCGCCGCGGCCCCCGACAGCTGGAAGTACGAGGGCGGCAAGGCCTGGCAGGCCAAGGGCGGCCAGTCCGCGCAGGGCTCCTCCGGTGTCGCGCAGGGTGTGACCGAGACCAAGGGCGCCATCTCCTACATGGAGCTCTCCTACGCCAAGGACGGCATCAGCACGGTCGACATCAAGACCGGTGCCGCCGAGCCGGTGAAGGCGACCGTCGAGAACGCCACCAAGGCCATCTCCGAGGCCCAGGTCGTGGGCACCGGCAAGGACCTGGCGCTGAAGCTCAACTACACGCCCACCGCCGAGGGCGCCTACCCGATCACCCTCGTCACCTACGAGATCGTCTGTGACAAGGGCAACAAGGCGGACACCCTGCCCGCCACCAAGTCCTTCCTCACCTACATCGCGTCCGAGGACGGCCAGGCGCTGCTCTCCGAGGCCGGGTACGCCCCGATGCCCGAGGAGATCATCACCAAGGTCCGTACGACCATCTCGGAACTGAGCTGACCCGAGTGCGGCCCAGCCCTCACCAGGACTGGGCCGCACCGTCCGGTGCACCGCCGCCAGGAGTCACCCGCCACCGCGGGCGGCCCCGCCCCGAGCCGCCGCCCGCACGACGGCTCCGCAGACCGGAGAACCTGATGGACATATCGATCAAAGACACTCCCGCTCCCCCCACCCCACCGACTTCCGAGAGCGCCTTGGACAAGCGAGCCGCCCGTGGCGTGACGCGTCCCGGCGACCGGGTCTTCCTCGGCCTGTCCCGCGGATCGGGCATCTTCCTGCTGGTGCTCATGGCGGCCATCGCCGTGTTCCTCAGCTACCGGGCCGCGCTCGCGATCAGCAAGGACGAGGCCAACTTCTTCACGACCTTCGAGTGGAACCCCACCGCGGTCCCGCCGGTGTTCGGCATCGCGGTGCTGGCCTTCGGCACCATCGTCTCGTCGGTCATCGCGATGGCCATCGCGGTCCCGGTCGCGGTCGGCATCGCGCTCTTCATCACGCACTACGCCCCGCGCAAGCTGGGCGGCCCCATCGCGTACGTGATCGACCTGCTCGCCGCCGTGCCGTCCATCGTGTACGGCCTCTGGGGCATCCTGGTCCTCGTACCGCAGCTCGACGGGCTCTACGGCTGGCTGAACGACTACCTCGGCTGGACCGGCATCCTGGAGTGGCAGGGCGGCGCCCCCCGCTCGATGCTCACCGTCGGCATCCTGCTCGCGATCATGATCCTGCCGATCATCACCAACGTGAGCCGTGAGGTCTTCCGCCAGGTCCCGCAGATGCACGAGGAGGCCGCGCTGGCGCTCGGCGCCACCCGCTGGGAGGTCATCCGCATGGCGGTCCTGCCCTTCGGGCGCTCCGGTGTCATCTCCGCCTCGATGCTCGGCCTCGGCCGCGCGCTCGGCGAGACCATGGCCGTGGCGATGGTCCTGTCGTCCAGCTTCGAGATCAACCTGAGCCTGCTCGACCCGGGCGGCGGCACCTTCGCCCAGAACATCGCCAGCAAGTTCAGCGAGGCGACCGAGATGGGCCGGGACGCCCTGATCGCCTCCGGTCTGGTCCTGTTCGTCATCACCCTGCTGGTCAACGGCGCGGCCCGGCTGATCATCGCCCGCCGCAAGGAGTTCTCGGGGGCCAACGCATGAGCAACGCAACTCTCGCCCCGAAGGGCCCGAGCACCCTGCGTGCCGCGTCCCTGCCCAAGTGGTTCCCCTGGGCGGTCGCCGCCGGATCGGTGGCCCTGGGCCTCGGCATCAGCGCCGCGGCCGGCCTCGAAAGCTCGATCCAGTGGGCCCTGATCGCCGGCATCCTCTTCGTCCTCGGTTCGTTCGCCATCGCCGCGCGCGTCGAGGGCAAGCGCCAGGCCAAGGACCGGGTGGCGACCAGCCTCGTCTGGGTCGCGTTCCTGCTCGCGGTGCTCCCGCTGGCCTCCCTCATCTGGGAGACGATCAGCCGCGGTCTGAAGGTCCTCGACGTCTACTTCCTCACCCACTCGATGGGTGTGGTCGCCACCTCCCAGCCCGGCGGCGGTATCTACCACGCCATCCTCGGCACCCTGGAGCAGGTCGGCATCGCCGCCGTCATCTCCGTGCCGATCGGTGTGCTGACCGCGATCTACCTGGTCGAGTACGGCCGGGGCCGGCTCGCCAAGGCCGTCACCTTCTTCGTCGACGTCATGACGGGCATCCCGTCGATCGTCGCGGGTCTGTTCATCCTCAGTACCTGGATCCTGATTCTGGACATGGGCCCCTCCGGCTTCGCCGGCGCGATGGCGCTGACCATCCTGATGCTGCCGGTCGTCGTCCGCTCCACCGAGGAGATGCTCAAGCTCGTCCCGAACGAGCTGCGTGAGGCCTCGCTGGCGCTGGGCGTGCCGAAGTGGCGCACCATCCTCAAAATCGTGCTGCCGACCGCGATCGGTGGTATCACGACAGGTGTGATGCTCGCGGTCGCCCGTATCGCCGGTGAGACCGCTCCGGTCCTGCTGCTGGTGTGGGGTTCGAACTACATCAACGCGAACCCCTTCGCCGACCCGCAGGCCTCGCTGCCGATGTACATCTATCTGCAGTTCCAGCAGAGCAGCGGCTCCGGAGCGGCGTACGACCGTGCCTGGGCGGCCTCGCTGACGCTGATCGCCTTCATCATGATCCTGAACCTGGCGGCCCGCGGCATCGCCCGCTGGAAGGCGCCGAAGACCGGTCGCTGACGCGGCCATACAGCGACCAGATCCCCCGAATTCCCCGCGAATTCCTCGCGAAAGAAGCAGTGATCCACATGGCCAAGCGAATCGACGTCAGCGGCCTCAACGCCTACTACAGCTCCTTCCGAGCCATCGAGGACATCTCGATGGCCATAGAGCCCCGTACCGTGACGGCCTTCATCGGCCCCTCCGGGTGCGGCAAGTCCACGTTCCTGCGCACCCTGAACCGGATGCACGAGGTCACGCCCGGCGGCCGCGTCGAGGGCAAGGTCATGCTCGACGACGAGAACCTGTACGGCGCGGGGGTCGACCCGGTCTCCGTGCGGCGTGAGGTCGGCATGGTCTTCCAGCGGCCGAACCCCTTCCCCACGATGTCGATCTACGACAACGTGGCGGCGGGTCTGAAGCTGGTCGGCGGCAAGAAGAAGTCCGAGCTGGACGAGATCGTCGAGAAGTCCCTCAAGGGCGCGAACCTCTGGAACGAGGTCAAGGACCGGCTGGGCAAGCCGGGCTCCGGTCTCTCCGGTGGTCAGCAGCAGCGACTGTGCATCGCCCGCGCGATCGCGGTCGAGCCGAAGGTGCTGCTCATGGACGAGCCGTGCTCCGCGCTGGACCCGATCTCGACGCTCGCCATCGAGGACCTCATCGGTGAGCTGAAGGAGCGCTTCACGATCGTCATCGTGACGCACAACATGCAGCAGGCGGCGCGTGTCTCCGACCGCACGGCGTTCTTCAACCTCGCGGCCGTCGGGCAGCCGGGCAAGCTGATCGAGATAGACGACACGGAGCGGATCTTCTCCAACCCGTCCGTCCAGGCCACCGAGGACTACATCTCCGGCCGCTTCGGCTGAGCCGGCGCCGGCGAAGTTCCGGCCGCCGACTCCCCAAGACCCCTCGCGGTGCTGCATGGCGGTGCCGCCGCGAGGTAGATAAAGGGCCCGCCCCCGGCTCCCGGGGGCGGGCCCGTCGGCTTTGGGGGGGAGCAGGCCGGGGCGCCGGGGCAGATTGTGAGGGCTGTCGATGCCGTCGGCAGAACCCGGTGGTGTCGGCGCCGCCACGGCACCCGGGCGGTGGTGTCCGGCAGCTGTGCCTCGTCCGGGCGGCCGCCGCACCCCGTCAGGCCGGGGCGGGCGGACGCCGTGCGGTCAGAGGAACGCCAGGTTCACGATCCAGAAGCTGGTCGCGGCGACCAGGGCCGCCGCCGGCATCGTGATGAACCAGCCGAGGATGATGTTCTTGGCGACGCCCCAGCGGACCGCGTTGATGCGCTTGGTGGCGCCGACGCCCATGATCGCCGAGGTGATGATGTGGGTCGTGGAGATGGGGGCCTTGAAGATGAAGGCCGTGATGAACATGATCGACGCGCCGGTCGTCTCGGCGGCGAAGCCCTGCGGCGGGTCGAGTTCGATGATCTTCCGGCCCAGGGTGCGCATGATGCGCCAGCCGCCCGCGTAGGTGCCGAGGGAGAGCATGACGGCGCAGGCGATCTTCACCCAGACCGGGATCGGGTCGCCGTAGTCCTCGACGTCCGCGATGACCAGGGCCATCACCACGATGCCCATCGTCTTCTGGGCGTCCTGGAGACCGTGGCCGAGCGCCATGCCGGCCGCCGACACGGTCTGCGCGATCCGGAAACCGCGCTTCGCCTTGTGCGGGTTGGCGCGGCGGAAGATCCACATGATGCCCGCCATCACCAGGTAGCCGACGACCAGGCCGACCACCGGGGAGACGAACATCGGGATGACGACCTTCTCCAGCACGCCCGACCAGTAGACCGTCGTACCGCCGGCGAGCGCCGCGCCGACCATGCCGCCGAAGAGGGCGTGGGAGGAGGACGACGGGAGACCGAAGTACCAGGTGATGAGGTTCCAGGTGATCGCGCCGACCAGGGCCGCGAAGAGGATGCCCATCCCCTTGGAGCCCTCGGGCGTGGAGATCAGGCCCTCACTGACCGTCTTGGCGACGCCGCTGCCGAGGAACGCGCCGATGAGGTTCATCACCGCGGCCATGGCGAGGGCCGCGCGCGGGGTCAGCGCGCGCGTCGACACCGAGGTCGCGATCGCGTTCGCGGAGTCGTGGAAGCCGTTGGTGTACGTGAAGAAGAGCGCGACGCCGATGGTCACGACCAGAGCGAAGGTGTCCATGAAGGGTTCAGGACTCCTTGACCGCGATGGTCTCCACCGTGTTCGCCACGTGCTCGAAGGCGTCCGCCGCCTCCTCCAGCACATCCACGATCTGCTTGAGCTTGAGGACCTCGATGGCGTCGTACTTGCCGTTGAAGAGGTGGGCCAGGAGCTTGCGGTGGATCTGGTCCGCCTGGTTCTCCAGTCGGTTCACCTCGATCCAGTACTCCGTGAGGTTGTCCATGGTGCGGAGGTTGGGCATCGCCTCGGCCGTCAGTTCGGCGGCGCGCGACAGGACCTCGATCTGCTGCTCGACGCCCTTGGGGAGTTCCTCGACGTTGTAGAGGACGACCAGGTCGACGGCCTCCTCCATGAAGTCCATGATGTCGTCGAGGGAGGACGCGAGGGAGTAGATGTCCTCGCGGTCGAAGGGCGTGATGAACGAGGAGTTCAGCTGGTGGAAGATCGCGTGTGTGGCGTCGTCACCGGCGTGTTCCGCTGCCCGCATCCGCTCCGCGATCTCGGCCCGGGCGGCGGCGTCCGCTCCGAGCAGTTCCATCAGGAGCTTCGAGCCCGTGACGATGTTGTCCGCGGAGGCGGCGAACATGTCGTAGAAGCTCGTCTCCCTGGGGGTCAGACGAAAGCGCACGTGGGGTCCTCGGTATGCATGGGTTTCGGTCAGGCTGATGCTAGGCGCATCATCCGGCCACGGCTAATGGGCCGTCCCCCAGTGTCGCCCATCAGGCAGATGGGCCTGCATGGGGGCTGCCCGCAGGGCGTATACCCGCCAAAGTTCGATACGATATACCCGGTAGGGGTATATGTCTGGAGGCTGCGATGACGACCACAGGGGCCGGAGCCGAGGTGCCCTCCGCCGTGGACGGTCTGGGACCGGGCGCGGAGTCGGGTGCGAAGCCGGGTGTGGTGACCGACCACGACCGTGGAATCCACGGGTACCACAAGCAGAAGGACGAACACCTCAAGCGCCTGAGGCGTATCGAGGGGCAGATTCGTGGGCTTCAGCGGATGGTCGACGAGGATGTCTACTGCATCGACATACTCACCCAGGTCTCCGCTTCGACCAAGGCGTTGCAGTCCTTCGCGCTGCAGCTCCTGGAGGAACACCTGCGGCACTGTGTCGCCGACGCGGCGCTCAAGGGTGGTACCGAGGTCGACGCGAAGGTGGAGGAGGCCACGAAGGCGATCGGGCGGCTGCTGCGGACCTGAGGGGGAGGGGGCCTCTCGGGCCTGCTCGCCTTCACCAGCCCCGGCTCCATCGAGACGACCCTTCCGGTCCGACAGGTGCGGGTGGGTGGGGCTTCTCGCGCAGTTCCCCGCGCCCCTTCACGGCTGCGCCGACTCGCGGGCTGTGGTCGCTCAAGGGGGTTCGGTGCCGGGGGCTTGGGGGTGTTTCGCTCGGGTAGCGTTGTTGGTGTGGTGCATCAGGACGAGTCGGAGACGCCGCAGCAGCACCGTACGACCACCGTCGATCAGGGGCGTTTCTGCGTGGCGCGCTGTTCCTGCGGCTGGCGCGGGCCGGCCCGGCGGGCGCGGAGTCTGGCCCGGACCGACGCGGAGGGGCACGCGTTGAGCGGGGTGTAGCCGGGCGGTTCGGCGGCGGGTGCGCGACGGTCCGGGCCGGTGTCGGTGCGCCTACGCGTGGCGGAGGGTCGCCAGGAACTCGTCGACCAGTTCCCGGTCGCGGGGCTGGGTCAGCCGGTCGCGGGCGGCGGCCGGGGGGAGCCACGCGATCCGGTCCACCTCGGCGGTGGGCGCGAAGCGGCCGTCGGTCGCCTCCGCCGCCCAGTAACTCACCGTCTTGGCGCGGCCGTTGACGAAGTAGCGGGCGTTGGACAGGCGGGGCCCCGGCGCACACCGGTGGCCGGTCTCCTCCTCGACCTCGCGCAGCGCGCCCGTGAGGGCGTCCTCGGTGCGCTTCAACTTGCCCTTCGGGTGCGACCAGTCGTCGTACTTCGGCCGGTGCACCAGGCAGATCTCCAGCCCCCCGCCCTCGGGGGACTGGCGCCACAGGACACAGCCGGCCGCTCGGACGACGGCACCGGTGTTCTCGGTCACGACGTGCTCACCGTCTCCTTCTGCCAGCACTGCTGGAACGCGAACCGGGACGCCTCCACTTCGTGGCGCTGGTCGGCGTGCAGGACGCCGAGGGCGTAGGCCGTGGCCGGGGCGATCCGCGGGGTGCGGGCGGCGGAGGCCGCCGCGGAGGCCGCCTCGCTGGCGTCCCGGTGGCGGTTGAGCGCCTCACCGGCGGCGAGGAGGCGCAGGTCGACGGGGACGGCCTCGGGGTGCAGGACCTCCAGGGCGTAGCGGTGCAGGCGGAGCAGCAGCCGTACCTGGTGCCAGGGGGCGTCCTGGGGGTGGGGCGCGGTGTCCGGGGAGAGGCCGTGGATGAGGGCCTCGGCGTTGTACGGGTGGCCGGCGGAGTGCAGGGGGAGGCCGGAGACGGCGTCGCGCAGGCGGTCGTGGGCGGCGGCGGCGAGCGGGCCGAGGTCCGTGGCTGCGGCGGAGGGGGTGAGCGGGACCTCGCTGGCGAGGACGGCGACGCTGTCGGCGACGGCGTGGAAGCGGGAGGAGCCGAGGGCCTGGAGGGCCGCCGAGTGGGCCCGGGTGCGGGCGAGGGTGAGCTGGCGGTCCAGGAGGGCGCCGGCCTTCGCGGCGCCGACGGTGAGGTTGCCGCGGTCGGGGGTGGCCGGGGGGCGGGGGGCGGTGCCGGATGCCGCCGCGCCCACCCGAGCCGCCCCGGCGGCGGTACGACCGCCCGTGGCGGCGCGGACCTGGGACGTACCGGCGCCGACCTCGGTGCTGCCCGTGGCGGCGCCGATCGAGGACGGGCCGGTCTCGGGGCGGGCCGCGACTGCGGTCTGCGTCGGGAGGTGCGTCGCGCCGGACAGCCGGTTCAGGGCGTTGACCAGGCGGTCCAGGCGGGCCGCGTAGGCGTGTTCGCGGCCCAACGTGCCGGAGAGCCAGGCCAGTTCGGGGCGGAGGGACTCCGACCACTCGGCGTCCAGCAGGGGTCGGAAGGTGTGCAGCGTGCCGCTGATGCGGCGGGCCGAGCGGCGCAGGGCGAGCGCCGCTTCGGTCGACTCCTCGGCTCCGGACGCCGTGCCCCCACCGGTCTCCCGGTGGGTGCGCAGCGCGCGGAGGAACTCCGTGGCCCGCTCCCGCAGATAGCCGGCGACGGCGTCCGCGGGTGCGGTCGTGGTGTTCGTGGGGTCAAGGTGTCGCTGTGCCACGCCGGCGCCTCCGGGCGTCAATGAGCATCTCCTGGACGTTGCGCAGGGGCTGTCCGTCCGCGTCGGTCGAGTGCCGGGTCCACTCGCCGTCGGGACCGAGGTGCCAGGAGGAGGTCGTGTCGGACATACCGGTCTCCAGCAGGCGGTTGAGCGCCGCCCGGTGCGCCGGGTCGGTGATCCGGATCAGGGCCTCGATCCGGCGGTCGAGGTTGCGGTGCATCATGTCGGCGCTGCCGAACCACACCTCCGGCTCGCCGCCGTTGCCGAAGCCGAAGATCCGGGAGTGTTCGAGGAAGCGGCCGAGGACGGAGCGGACGCGGATGTTCTCCGACAGACCCGGGACGCCGGGCCTTATGGCGCAGATGCCGCGCACCCACACGTCGACCGGTACACCCGCCTGCGAGGCCCGGTACAGGGCGTCGATGAGGGCCTCGTCCACGATCGAGTTGACCTTGATGCGGACGTGCGCCGGACGTCCGGCACGGTGGTGCTGGACCTCCTTGTTGACGCGGGCGATCAGCCCGTCGCGCAGGGACTTGGGCGCGACGAGGAGACGGCGGTAGGTCTCGCGGCGCGAGTAGCCGGAGAGCCGGTTGAAGAGGTCGGAGAGGTCCGCGCCGACCTGGGCGTCGGACGTGAGCACGCCCAGGTCCTCGTACAGCCGTGCCGTCTTCGGGTGGTAGTTGCCCGTGCCGACGTGGCTGTAGCGGCGGAGCGTGTCGCCCTCCTGACGGACCACCAGGGACAGCTTGCAGTGGGTCTTCAGGCCGACCAGGCCGTAGACGACGTGGCAGCCGGCCTCCTCCAGCTTGCGGGCCCACTTGATGTTGGCGTGTTCGTCGAAGCGTGCCTTGATCTCGACCAGGACGAGGACCTGCTTGCCGGCCTCGGCGGCGTCGATGAGCGCGTTGACTATGGGGGAGTCGCCGGACGTCCGGTACAGGGTCTGCTTGATCGCGAGGACGTCCGGGTCCTCGGCCGCCTGCTCCAGGAACGCCTGCACCGACGTCGAGAACGAGTCGTACGGGTGGTGCAGCAGCACGTCGCGGTTGCGCAGGGCGGCGAAGATGTCGGGGGCGGACGCCGACTCGACCTCGGCCAGGTCGCGGTGGACGCTGGCGACGAACTTGCGGTACTTCAGCTCCGGCCGGTCCAGGGAGGCGATGCGGAAGAGGCCGGTGAGGTCCAGGGGCCCGGTCAGCGGGTAGACCTCGGACTCCTTGATCTTCAGCTCGCGCACCAGCAGGTCCAGGACCTCCTGGTTGATGTTCTCCTCGACCTCCAGGCGCACCGGCGGCCCGAAGCGGCGCCGCATGAGCTCCTTCTCCAGGGCCTGGAGGAGGTTCTCGGCGTCGTCCTCCTCGACCTCCAGGTCCTCGTTGCGGGTGACCCGGAAGGCGTGGTGCTCCAGCACTTCCATGCCCGGGAACAGCTCCTCCAGGTGGGCGCCGATCACGTCCTCCAGCGGGACGTACCGGCCGGGGGAGGCCTCCAGGAAGCGGGAGAGCAGCGGCGGCACCTTGACGCGGGCGAAGTGCGAGGTGCCGGTGACCGGGTTCTGGACGCGGACGGCCAGGTTCAGGGAGAGGCCCGAGATGTACGGGAAGGGGTGCGCCGGGTCGACGGCCAGCGGGGTCAGCACCGGGAAGATCTGGTGGCGGAAGAGCGTGAAGAGGCGGGCCTGCTCCTTCTCCGCCAGCTCGCTCCAGCGCACCAGGTGCACGCCCTCCTCGGCCAGCGCCGGGGCGACGTCCTCGTGGAAGCAGGCGGCGTGCCGGGCCATCAGTTCGCGGGAGCGGGCCCAGATCATCTCCAGCACCTCGCGGGGCTGGAGGCCGGAGGCGGACTTGGTGGCGACGCCGGTGGCGATGCGTCGCTTCAACCCGGCCACCCGCACCATGAAGAACTCGTCGAGGTTGCTGGCGAAGATGGCCAGGAAGTTCGCTCGTTCGAGCAGGGGGGTGGCCGGGTCCTCGGCCAGTTCCAGGACGCGCTCGTTGAAGGCGAGCCAGCTGCGCTCCCGGTCGAGGAAACGGCCCTGGGGCAGCCTCTCGCCGCCCTGTTCGTCCTCGTCGTACGCGTCGAGGTCGGCGTCGATGTCGGGTTCCAGGTCGGACACCACGGCGGACACCGTGTGGGGGCGGTGACCGGTTATGGAGCCGATGGACGGCTGCGCGTGCTGGACCTGGGCTGCCTGGGCGTTGGACTGGCTCATGGCACCATTCTTCCGCGTCGCGAGCATCACAGGCGCGTCGGACAGGGCCGGTGGGAGTGCCGGGACGCGCGAGGAGGCGTTCGCGGCGGCGTTCTCGGCGATGTCGGCGTCGATGCGTGCCACGACGTCGATGGCGTCGACGGCCTCGGCGGTGTGGCGCGGGGCGCCGGGCGCGGGCGTGCTGGGGTCGTCCCCCGGACTGTTCCCGCTGCTTGGGCCGCTGCGTGGGGGAGGCGAGGGCTCGGGCACGACGGGGTTCATTGCGGAAGCGTCGCAAGGTCGTCTGAATCGCCGGTTACGGAGACCTTACGTGCGGGATAGCGCGGGGAGGACCGCCGGTTCCGGGAGGGACGTGTGGGGCACCCCGGCGTGCGCCTTCTCGCGATCACACGCCGTTCACCGCCCGCACGCCGTGGGCACGCCCCTCCCCCCGTAGGAGGGGCGTGCCTGGTGTGGGGCCCGAGTCGTGGCTCGGGCGGTGTGCGCCGTCAGCGGGCGCGGCGGCGCAGGAGCCAGAAGGCGGCGATCGTGGCGAGGGCGGCGACGGCGAGGACGACGCCGGTCGTCATGAGGTGCAGGGGCCAGAAGTGGGACGCCGGGTGCACCTCGGCGTACAGATCGGTGAAGCCCTTTTCGCTCATGCACCTGGCGTAGTCGATGTCGGCATCGGCGTCGAAGCAGCTCAGATCGTCGACGCGGGCGCCGGAGGCGGTGACGGCGCCCAGATCCAGCTGGTCCGCCGTATTCGGCAGCCGGCTGGCGGCTGTGCCGACGAGCGTCGTGGAGGGCCACAGCTGGTCGAACCGCTCGCCGAGCCAGAGGTGGAACGCGACCATGAAGCCGAGGGCCACGGTGAGCGCGGGCAGCGTCCGCCTGAGCACGATGCCCGCCAGGGCGCCGACAGCCAACGCGCACAGGGCGTACGCCAGGATCGCGGGGCCGCGGTTCAGGAAGGGGTCGATGTAGTACCACTCGTCGCCGCGCAGGTCCCGGTTCGAGGACCAGGTCCAGCGGTAGACCAGCACCAGGACGGTCATGCCGACGGTCAGCGCGGCGGCAGGCACCGCGAGCTTGACGGTGAGCCACCGGACCGGGGTGATGGACTGGGTCCAGGCCAGCTGGGCCGTACCCCGTTCCAGCTCGCGGCCGGTCAGTGAAGCGCCCGCCCAGGCGGCCACGGCGTAGGAGGAGTAGGCGATCAAGGTACCGATCGAGCTCGTGGCCGAGGAGTAGTCGAAGGCGGACCCGAGGTCGATGCACCCGTCCGCCAGCTTCCGGCAGGCGGCCCGCTCCGCGCGTATCTCCGCGCCGGTGACGTACTCCAGCCAGAGCATCCACCCGACCATGAGCAGCACGTACGCGCTCCACACCAGCAACGCCGAGCGGTGCAGGCGCAGCACGGTCCGGGCGACCCCGCGCAGGGGGACTCGGGCGGTGTCGCAGGGCGCGGTCGTGAGTGTGGTGCTCATGTCGTTCCTCCCTCGCGTCGGGGCGTGACGCCGCCCGTGCGGCGTCGCAGCAGGCGGAAGGCGGCGCCGACCAGCAGGGCGGTGAGCGCGAGGACGATGCCGGTCTCCATGAGGTGCAGGGGCCAGAAGTGGGCGGACGGGTGGTGGTCGGTGTAGTAACCGACCAGGTCGGGGACGCTGTCACAGCCCGCGGAGGTGTGGCAGGGGTCCGGGACGCGGGTGCCGTCGGAGGTGAGCGCGCCTTGGTCGACGACGAGGCCGGTGCGGACGGAGCCGCGCTGCTCCACCGTCGTCGTCACGGTGACGGGTGGCCAGAGGTACGGGCGCAGCTGGGCGAGCGCGTACATCAGACCGGTCATGGCGAGGAATCCGACGCTCAGTGCGGGCAGCGAACGACGGACGAGCAGTCCGGACAGGGCACCGACGGCGAGGCCGAGGAGAACGCGGCTGACGGCGAGGGGGCCGTTGCCCACGAAGAACTCGGCGTAGTACTCCTGCCAGCGCCACGGCCCGTCGCCCTGTGTGATGTGCGCCGACCACATCACGCGGTGGAGCAGGACGAGCAGAAGGGTGCCCGCCGTGAGCAGGGCGGCCGGGACCGCGAGTTTGGCGGCGAGCCAGCGGGCCGGGGTGACGGACTGGGACCAGGCGAGCTGGGCCGTGCCGTTCTCCAGCTCGCGGCCGATCAGCGCGGCACCGGCCCAGAGGGCGACGAGGAGGGGCGCGAGGCTGATGAGTGAGGAACCGACGGTGACGGCTGTCTCGTACCGTTCCAGGGCAGGGGCGCCGACGTTGCAGTCGACGCTCGTCTTCCCGTCGTCCAGGCAGTTCTCCGTGTGGTAGCCGGCCCAGGCGGCATCCACGCCCGGCCCGGCCGCCCAGAGCAGCGTCCCCGCGGCCACGACGATCGACAGCGCCCAGCACAGGGCCGCCCAGCGGTGCAGGCGCAGGGTCAGCCAGATCAGTCCGTGGAGGTCCCGCTTCGTGCGTCGACCTTCGTGGGCGACGGGGGCCTGGGCAGGCGGTGTGGTGGCTGTGATCGTCATACGGATCCTCCCGCCAGGCGGCGCAGCAGGCGGAACGAGGTCCAGATCAGCAGGGCTGTGGCGGTCAGGACGATGGCTGTTTCGACCAGGTGGAGGGGCCAGAAGTGGGAGGAGGGGTGGAAGTCGGCGTAGAAGCTGACGACGTCGGTCCGGCCGCAGGAGTCGTCCGTGCACTCCACGTCCGAGACGCGTTCACCGGTGCTGCTGATGAAGCCGCGGTCGACCAACTCGCCGGTCCAGTCCCGGTCCGCGGTCTTGGACACGAGGGTCTCCACGGGCCACAGCAGGTGACGGTTCGACTGGAGCGCGCCCGCCAGGAGGGCGGTGCCGACCAGGCCGACGGCCAGTCCGGGGAGTGAGCGGCGCAGCAGCAGGCCGGCGAGAGCGCCGACCGCGAGGCCGAGCAGGGCGTACGCCGTGCCTACGCTGCCGTGAGCGACGAAGACGGTGGACTCGAACCAGTCCCGGGTCCCCAGCGCCTGCCGCAGCCGCTCCTCGCGCCACCACACCAGGCGGTTCAGCAGGGTCAGCAGGACCGTCCCGGAGACGATCACGGCGGCTGGGACCGCGAGTTTGGCGGCGAGCCAGCGGGCCGGGGTGACGCCCTGGGTCCAGGCCAGCCGGGCCGTGCCGCTCTCCAGCTCGCGGGCGATCAGGGCACCGCCCGCCCAGGCGCCGATCAGGGCCGGGGCGACGGTGAGGACCGCGGGGCCGAGGGTGGCGGCCAGTCCGTAGAGGGAGTACGCGGGGCCTGTCGAGCAGTAGTCGATCCGCGCGCAGCCGCTCTTGAGCTGCTCGGTCCAGGCCGCGTCGAGCCCCGGTCCGGCGGCCCACACCAGTCCGGCGGAGACGAGTCCCACCAGCAGGCACCAGAACCACAGGGCCGACTGGTGCACGCGGAACGTCGCCCGGATCAGCCCTCGGGTCGGGGTCATGGCCGGGGCCGTACCGCTCTCCGGCGCGCGGGCGGTTCCGGGGGTCCCGGTGGGCGAGGTGTCCATGGCGGACCTGGTGGGCGTGGTGTTCATACGGCCGCGCCCCGGGTCTCGGCACCGTTGGTGCCGTCCGCCGCGTCGGCGTCGTCCGCGTCCGTGTTCCCTTCGTCCGCGTCGGCGATCGTCAGGGCCGGGGCCTCCGGTGCCCGCAGATGGGCGAGGACCAGCTCCTCCAGGGTCGGCTCGGCTGTCTGCCAGCCCTCGCCGACCGGGCCCCGCGGGCGGATCAGCGCGGTGAGCTGGCGGCCCTTCGTGCGGGACTCGACCACGGTGTGCGGGTCGAGGTCGCCCACCGGGCCGGTGACCAGGGCGTGCGCGGCGAGGACCTCGTCCAGCGGGCCCGCGAGCCGGACGCGTCCGGAGCCCAGCAGGACCAAGTGGTCGCAGGAGCCCTCCAGTTCGGCCACGACGTGCGAGGACATGACAACCGTGGTGCCGTGCTCGGCGGAGTTCGCGAGCAGCGTGCCCATCAGCTGGTGCCGGGCGAGCGGGTCGAGGTCGGCCATCGGCTCGTCCAGGAGCAGCAGTTCGGGCCGCTTGCCGAGGGCGAGGGCCAGGGCGACCCGGGTGCGCTGACCGCCCGAGAGGGAACGGATCTTCGCGTTCCTGTTCAGGTCGCCCTCGTCCACCACCCGCTCGGCGGCGGCCGCGTCCCAGCGCCGGGTGTTGAGCTCGCGGCCCAGCCGCAGGGTCTCGGCCACGGTCAACTGCGGATGGAGGGGCTTGTCCTGGGCGACGTAGGCGATGCGCTCGCGGGCCGCGGCCGGGGTCGTGCCCAGCACGCTGATCGTGCCCTCGGTGGGGGCGAGCAGTCCGGCCGCGTGGGCCAGGAGGGTCGACTTGCCCGCGCCGTTCGGTCCGACGAGTGCGCACACCCGCCCCGACGGCAGCCGCAGCGTGCACGCGCGCAGCGCCCAGCTCGCCCGCCGCCACCCGAACTTCTTGCCGAGCGCGGCCGCTTCCAACGCGGTCCCCGTCATGCCTGGTCCCCCTGATCTCGCTTGTCGGTCGTGAAGTGTTCGTCGAGTACGGACGTGAAGAGGGCCTCCACGTCGTCCCGTACGAGTCCGGTCTCCCGGGCCCGTACGGCCCACCTGTCCAACTCGGCCCGCAGCGGGGAGTCGGCGGGCGCGGTGCCCAGTGACCTCCGTACGAACGTGCCGAGGCCGCGGCGGGCCTCGACCAGGCCCTCGCGCTCCAGCTCGCGGTAGGCCTTCAACACCGTGTTCGGGTTGATCGCGGTGGCTTCCACGACCTCGCGGGCCGTCGGGAGCTTGTCGCCCGGTTCCAGCAGCCCCATCCGCAGGGCCTGTTTGGTCTGCTGGACGATCTGGACGTAGGTGGCGACACCGCTGCGCCGGTCGATGCGGTACTCGACCACTCGGACAACCACCCTTTCACTAATTGAGTAGTGAAAGGGTGGTGCAAGAGAGGGGGCGGTGTCAACAACACCGCCCCCCGCCTGTGGAAAACTCCGGGTGCGTCAGGTTTCGCGACGTTGCGTCAGGTTTCGCTGCGGTACATCAGGTCCGTCTCGTACGTCACGAAGCCGAGGCGCTCGTACACGGTCACGGCCGCCTTGTTGTCCGCGTCGACGTAGAGCATCGCGGTGGGCAGGCCCTGGGCGGCGAGATGGCGCAGGCCGATCGTGGTGAGGGCCTTGCCGAGGCCGCCGCCCTGCGCGCCGGGGCGTACGCCGACGACGTAGACCTCGCCGAGCTGTTCGGCCGCGTGCGCCTTCGTCCAGTGGAAGCCGACCAGTTCCTCTCCCCGGAAGGCCAGGAAGAAGCCCGCCGGGTCGAACCAGGGTTCGGCCTTGCGGTCGTCGAGGTCGCGCTGGGTCAGGGAGCCCTGCTCGGGGTGGTGGGCGAACGCCTCCGCGTTCGCGGCGAGCCAGGCCGCGTCGTCCGCGCCGGGGACGAAGGTGCGCACGGTGACCCCGTCGGGGAGCGCGGGCTCGGGCGGGTCGAAATCGGCCAGGGAGCGGCGCATCTGGCGGAGTTCGCGGAAGAGGGTGAGGCCGAGCACCTGGGCCAGGTGGCGGGCGGCGCTGTGGCCGCCGTGCGCCCAGACCCTCAGCCGCTTGCCGGACTCGGCGAGCAGGGCGGAGCCGAGGGCGCGGCCGTGTCCGTGACCGCGGTGGGAGGGATGGACGACGAGTTCGGCGGCCGGGGCCTCGACGGGGTCGTTGTCCTCCAGCTGGGCGTACCCGACGAGGGTGTCGCCGACGGTGAGCAGGAGGTGGGCCACGCCTTCGCGGGGGCCGCCGCGGAGTTGGAGGCGGCCCTGCTCGGACACCGCCTGTTGCCCGTCGACCTGGGCGGCCTCGTCGACGAGGGTGAGGACGGCGGCCTTCTGGTCGGGGGTGAGGTCCAGGCTTGTCTCGATGCGGCGCGCTCCGCTGGGCTGGGCCGTGTCGTCGCTGGTCATGAGTACGAGATTAGCTCCGCAGGGGGCGCCTACCGGGTGGGTCGGTTCCGGCGTCTCGCGGGTGCGGCCTGAATGTGGCTGGTCGCGCGGTTCCCCGCGCTCCTCTGGGGCGCGCGATGTTGTCCCCCTTTGTCAATACTCCTCCCCGATGGCAATCAGGTCGTAACCATGAACCCCCTGCCGCGCTACGCGCGTTGACCCTAGGCTTCGGGCCGACGGGGCCTGTCTCACGTTTCTCTTACTTCCAAACGAACCAGGGGGGCACATGTCAGCCACACCCCACGCCCAGCACCGCAGAAACCGCCGTAACCGGATCCTCGCCGTCGCGGCCGGGCTGGCGACTGTCGGTGCGCTGGCCGCCGCGATCCCGGCGAGCGCCGGTGAGACGCAGACCGGCAAGGACAAGCCGAACCGGTACCAGGACGTGCAGCTGCTGTCGTTCAACGACCTGCACGGCAACCTGGAGCCGCCGGCCGGTTCCTCGGGCCGGGTGACCGAGCTGCACGAGGACGGGACGACCACCACGATCAACGCCGGTGGTGTCGAGTACCTCGCCACGCACCTGCGCGAGGCGCGTCGGGCCGACGACTACACGATCACGGCCGCCGCCGGCGACATGGTGGGTGCCTCCCCCCTGATCTCGGGCCTGTTCCACGACGAGCCCACCATCGAGGCGCTCAACGGCCTCGACCTCGACGTCACGAGCGTCGGCAACCACGAGTTCGACGAGGGCGCGAAGGAATTGGCCCGCCTGCAGAAGGGCGGCTGCCACCCGACGGACGGCTGCTACGTCAAGGGCAAGAAGTTCAAGGGAGCCGACTTCCCGTACCTCGCCGCGAACGTCATCGAGAACAAGACCAAGAAGCCGCTCCTGAAGCCCTACTGGGTGTGGAAGAAGAACGGCGTCAAGATCGGCTTCATCGGTGTGACGCTGGAGGACACCCCGGGCGTCGTCTCCGCCGAGGGCGTCAAGGGCCTCACGTTCAAGGACGAGGTCAAGACGATCAACAAGTACGCCAAGGAGCTGGAGCGCCAGGGCGTCAAGTCGGTCGTCGCACTGATCCACGAGGGCGGTGCCCCCGCCTCCACGTCGTACAACTACGACTGCGACTCGCCCGGCGCCGGTGACGGCATCTCCGGTCCGATCGTCGACATCGCCAAGAACATCACGGCCAAGGTCGACGCCGTGGTCACGGGCCACACGCACGCCGCGTACGCCTGCACCATCAACGACCCGGCGGGCAAGCCGCGCATGGTCACCTCGGCCGCGTCCTTCGGCCGCCTCTACACCGACACCACGCTGACGTACGACCGCAAGACCGGCGACATCTCCCGTACGGCCGTGGACTCCGCTAACCACGTGGTCACCCGTGACGTCGAGAAGGCCGCCGACATGACGGCCCTCATCAGCCGGTGGAACACCCTCGCCGCGCCCATCGGCAACCGTGCCATCGGCTACATATCGGCCGACGTGCCCAACGCCGGCACCGAGTCCCCGATGGGTGACCTGATCGCCGACGCGCAGTACTGGTACGGCAAGACGCTCGACCCCGAGGTCGACCTCGCGCTGATGAACCCGGGTGGTGTGCGCGCGCCGCTGACCTACGCGGCCAAGGGCACCGAGGGCGACGGCGTGGTGACCTACGCCGAGGGCTTCACCGTCCAGCCGTTCTCCAACACGGTCAACCTGCAGAACTTCACGGGCGCGCAGCTCATCTCGATCCTCAAGGACCAGGTGAGCGGCGGGAACGCGGCTTCGCCGAAGGTGCTGCTGCCGTCCTCGAACCTGAAGTACACGCTCGACCTCACGAAGACCGGCGCGGACCGGATCGTCGTCGACAGCGTCAAGCTCAACGGTGCGGCGATCGACCCGGCCGCCACGTACCGCATCGCGACCAACAGCTTCCTCGCGGGCGGCGGCGACGGCTTCCCGACCCTGGGCCAGGGCACGAACGACCTGGTCGGCGGGGACGACCTGGCGGCCCTTGAGCAGTACCTGCTGGCCAACTCCTCGGCCACGAGCCCGCTCGCGCCGCCGGCGGCCGACCGGATCACGATCATCAACTAGTCCCACCGGATCACCGGGGGCGGTCGTCCGGCCCGGGTGGTGCGTGACTGGTCACGCGGTTCTCCGCACCCCTTTCCGGGGCGCGGGGAACCGCTTTTTAGCGCTCCACGGCGTGTGGCCCGGGTGACCCCAGGTACCGACTGAGGTGAACCGACGCGTCCAGCATGGCCACGCCTCGTGCGGTCAGGCGTCGTCGCCAGTCGGTCATGGCGGCGGCGAGGGCGTCCGTGCCGCCGGCCGTGCGGATCTGGCGGACCGCGGTGGAGATGTGGTCCAGGGGATAGCCCCCGCGGCGGAGAAGATGGGCGAGTTCGGCGTCGCGGATGTCGGCCGGGCGGTAGACGCGGTAGCCGGTGCGCGGGTCCCGCGCGGGAGAGAGGATGCCGGCGTCCTCCCAGTTGCGCAGGGTCGCCGGGGTGACGTCGAGCCGGTGGGCCAGTTCGCCGACGGTGAGGGTGTCGGAGCCCGCCGCTCCCACCGTGGGCTCCGCCCCCTCCGAAACGGCCGTCAGATGGTCCACCGCCTCGCGTACCGCTTCGAGGGTCTCCCGGTCGCGGAGCAACTGGACGTGCCCACGGTCGACGATCGTCAGGGCGTGGTCGAGGTCCTCCTCGTGCACGGCACGCATGATGCGGCCCGCGGCGGCGTGGCCGTACGCCGGGACGAGGGCGAGGAACGCGCGGAGGGCCGCCGCGTGCACCTCGGTGTAGATCCGGTAGCCGCTGTCCGTGCGCTCGGCGGCCGGGAGGAAGCCGTCGCGCTCGTAGTTGCGGACGGCCTGCGCCGAGAGGCCGTGCTCGCGGGCGAGGTCGGAAGGACGCATGCTGATCACCGGTTTGAGACTTTACGCGACGGCCGCACAGCCATCTGCCTGTTCAGGAAGCTCAGGGGCCACAACCGTCCACCCCAAGTATCAACCGATCTTTCAAGGATACGATTGAGGCTCATGAGTCGGGACATTCGAGACTTCGTGACCCCGTCGTGCGACCTTCTGGCGCTCGGCGAACCGAACCACCTGGATCCGGCCTTCGGGCACGCCCGCAACGAGCTCTTCGCGCAGCTCGTCGACCGTGGCTTCCGTTCGATCGCCCTGGAGACCGACCGCGTCCCCGCGCTCGCCTTGGACGACCATGTGAGGGAAGGGACGGGCGACTTCGACGAGGCGATGCGCGAGGGCATCGCGTTCGGCCGGGGCGAGATGGCCTCCAACAGGGAGCTGATCACCTGGATGCGCGAGTACAACCGGACCCGCCCGCCGGAGGAACGCCTCGCCTTCCACGGCTTCGACGCCGAGATGGAGAACATGAGCGCGCCCAGCCCGCGCCGCTACCTGGAAGCCGCCCACGCCTACCTGGCGTGTCACGCGGGCCTGCCCGCACCTCTCGCCCTCACCGACGACGCCGCCCTCGACATCGCGCGCCTCACCGGAGACGACGAACGGTGGAGCCGTACCGAGGCGGTCCTGGACCCGGCCGAGTCGATCGGAGCCGCGCCGGAGGCCCAGGCGCTGCGCTGCCTCGCCGACGACATGCTCACCGAGTTCCACGCCCGCGCGCCGCAGTTGATCGCGGCGACCTCACGCGCCGCGTGGTTCCGGGCGAAGGCCCACCTCAGCGCGGGTATCGGCCTCCTGCGCTACCACCGGCAACTGGCGCGCCCCGCCGCAGAGAACGTCCGGCTCTCCCGCATGCTCGCCACCAGGGACGCCCTGATGGTCGAGAACCTGCTCGACATCCGCGCCGTCGAGGCCGACCGCGGTCCGACCCTGGTCTTCGGCCACAACGTCCACCTGCAGCTCGGCCCCAGCCATATGCGCATGCGAGACCTGGACCTGGACTGGTACGGCGCAGGCGCGATCCTGGGCCCACTGGTGGGCGAACGGTACGGGTTCCTCGCGGGGAGGCCGGGCGGCGAGGGGCCCCTGTACACCGTCACCGACGCTTAGCAACGGCCCTCGGGGGCGTCGTCGGCACGCTGGATCCGCCGTCCCCTGCTGATCGCGATCCGCACCACGTCCTCCAGTGACTCCACCGCCCGCGTCAGCGCGAAGCGCACAGCCCGGTCGCCGGCCGCCGCGTCCCCGAGTACGGCCCTGCTCCCGGCCAACACCTCCTCGGCCGAGCCCAGTTGGGAGACCTCCACGCTGTCGGCGAGGAGGGAGAGGGTTCCGGGGTGCGCGGTGTCCGGGTCGAGATAGCAGGGCTTGCCGTCGGGGGTGGTCCACGGCAGCAGACGCAGGCCGTTCCTCATGCGAGCACCTCGTCCACGACGCCGTACACGTAGAGCTCCTCCGGGCTGAGGACGTAGGGCCGTACGAGGTTGTCGTACGGCTCGAAGGGCCAGATGTCGTCCGGCTTGCGCGGGGGCGGAGGGGGCGGAGCGGGTTGCGGCGGCTCCTCCGCCTCGGACGGCGACGGACCGTGCGCGGCCCAGCGGAGCAGGGCCTCACAGAGCCGTTGGACGAGTGCGCGCATGACGGTGCCTCGACTTTCGTCTCAGGGTCTTTTCAGGGTCGGCCTGACGAGCGGTGATTACCGTTCGTGTCCTGATCGTCACGGGTGCGTCGTACGTTGGGGAAGGGGGTTGCCGTTGCCTGGCGCCCCAGACAACGGCGAGGGGTGACATGGGCGAAGTCGTTGACGCGGAGCGGGAATCAGGGCGGGTTGCGCTGGGGCGGACCCTGCTGTTCCTGCGGGAGAAGGCGGGCAAGACGCTGACGCAGCTGGCGGCGGAGACGTCGTACGACAAGAGCTATCTCTACCGCCTGGAGAAGGGCGAGCGGCTCTCCAAGCGGACGGTCATGGAGGACCTCGACACCTACTACGGGTCCGGTGACCTGCTGGTTCGGCTGTGGCGGGATGCGCGCCGGGAGGTCATCAAGGACAAGTACAAGGCGTTCATGGAGCTGGAGGCGGCGGCTCGCGTCATGTGGATGTTCCAGCTGCGAGTGCCGGGCATCTTGCAGACGGAGGAGTACGCCCGCACGGTGTTGTCAGGGTTGTCTGGAGCCCAGACAACGCCAGGCAACAGCGAGGAGATCGAGGAGCAGGTGGCTGCGCGTATGGGGCGGCAGGAGTTGCTGTACCGTCCTCAGGCGCCGAACATCCGCGTGATCCTCGACGAGGGTGCGGTACGGCGGGCCGTGCCGAACGCGAAGGTGTGGAAGGACCAGCTCGCGCACTTGGTGGAGGCCGCGGAGCTGCCCTCCGTCGCGATTCAGGTGCTGCCCTGGTCGGCCGGTGTGCACGACCTCATGGACAGCCACCTCTGGCTCTTCTGGCCACGTACTGGCGATGCCGTCGCCTATGCGGAGGGCATCGGGATCGGTGAGTTGATCGAGGATCCGGACAGGGTTCTGGCTTACCGGCTGTCCTACGATCTCGTCAGGGACGCGGCGCTGACTCCGGCCGAGTCGACCGTGTTCATCAAGCGGCTTCTGGAGGAGTGCAGATCATGAACCGGACCCTCGACCTCGGCACCGCGGTGTGGCGCAAGTCGTCGTACAGCGACGGGGGCGGCACGAACTGCCTCGAAATCACCGACGACCTCCCCGGCATAGTCCCCGTCCGGGACAGCAAGGCCCCGGACCGCCGCCCCCTCCTGTTCTCCCCCCGGGCCTGGGCCGCCTTCGTCAACCTTGTCGCGGTCGACTGAGCGCCTCCGGGTGAAGGTCGGGCTCCGAGGCGGGACGCCTGGGTCATGGTGTGGCTATGGTGAGTCCATGGCAGACAGTACGACCATCCAGGTCTCCAAGCAGGCCCGCGATCACCTCGCCCAGGTCGCCAAGGAACGCGGCATGACCCTCGGCCAGCTGATCGAGCAGCTGGCCTCGGAACAGCCGACGGCGGAACAGATCGCGGAGAGGGTCGCCGCCACCCGCAAGGTCCTACGTGAGCGCATGGGCTGCACGCTCACCGACGAGGAGTTCGACAACGGGCCCGACGTCCTGGCCAACATCTACGCGATGGCTGCGGAGAAGATGCACTCCGGGCGTCAGGCGACGCGCTCTGAAAGGGAGCGCGCCGCGTGATCGTCCTCGACACGGACGCGGCCCTCGCGCTCGCTCGCGGCCACGAGGCCCTTCACCGGCTCGTCGACAACGTCGCGCACACCCCCGGTGACTGGTTGCACATCCCCTCCCTGTGTCTCATGCGGGCAGAGGAGAAGGACGAGGGCGTCGGGCGGGCACTGCTCTCGTTGCCGGGCATCCAAGTGGACTCACTCGGGCAGACAGCCGCTGTCACGGTGGGCGGGATGGTCCGTGACGGATGGGGTGGAGCCGACACCTGCCACGCTCTCTACGTCGCCACACCACACCTGGAGACGGGCGGTATGTCCATCATCCTGACCGGACGCGAGGACGACTACCCGCCGGGTGTACTCGCCATCGACATCGACTCCCCAGGAATGCTCGGCTTCCACTGAGGTCAGAGCTACGGCGTCCCCGGCGTCTCCGGCGCCCCCGGTGGAGCCGTCGGCGCCCCCGGCAACCGCACCGTCGCCAGCGTGCCGCCGCCGTCCGCGCGGGACAGGGACACCTCGCCGCCCGCCTGCTCCACCGTCCGCGCCACGATGGAGAGGCCCAGGCCCGAGCCCGGCAGCGAACGTGCCGACGGGGAGCGCCAGAAGCGGTCGAAGACATGGGGGAGTTCGTCGGCCGGGATTCCAGGGCCGTGGTCGCGGACCGTGAGGACGCCGGCGTCGAGGGAGACCTCGATCGTGCCGCCCTCGGGGCTGAACTTCACCGCGTTGTCGAGGATGTTGACTATGGCCCGCTCCAGCGCGGACGGTTCGGAGCGGACGTACCAGGGGTTCAGGTTCGCCGTGATCGTCAGCTCGGGACCGCGCAGACGGGCCCGGCGCAGGGCCGCCTCCACCTTCTCCTGGAAGTCGACGACCTGAAGGTGCCGACCGCCCTGCTGACCCGATTCCGAGCGGGACAGCTCCTGCAAGTCGCCGATCAGGGAGGCGAGTTCGGTCATCTGGGCCGTCACCGAGGCGAGCAGGGCCTTGCGGTCCTCCGCCGGGATCGGGCGGCCCGTCTCCTCGCTGCGGGTGAGGAGTTCGATGTTCGTGCGGAGGGACGTCAGGGGCGTACGGAGTTCATGGCCCGCGTCGGCGATCAGCTGCTGTTGCAGTTCGCGGGAGCTCGCCAGCGCGCTGGTCATCGAGTTGAAGGAACGGGAGAGGCGGGCGACCTCGTCCTCGCTCTCCTCCTCCACGGGGATGCGGATGCTCAGATCCTCGGTGCGCGCCACGTGCTCGACCGCCTCGGTGAGCTTGTCGACGGGGCGCAGGCCCGCCCGGGCCACGGCCAGGCCGGCCGCACCGGCGCCGACGACTCCGATGCCGGAGACGACGAGGAGCAGCAGCGCCAGCTCGTTGAGCGTGGACTGGGTGCCCTTGAGGGGCACGGCCACGACGTAGGCGGTGCCCGGCATCACGTACTGCCGCTCGCCGTTGTCGAGGACGAGTGCCGTGGCCAGTACGCGCACCGAGTTGCCCTCGCTGTCGGTGCCGTTGCGGATCGTGCCGGACTTGATCTTGGGGTTCGCGGCCACTTTCTTGTCGCTCTCGGCGACGTTCACCACGCCCGTGGAGTTGGGGAAGACGCACGTCGTGCCGTCCGTGGTCACCACCTGGGAGTAGCCCTTGTTCTTCGGCCCCCAGAAGGACTGCGACGGTGCCTCGGGGCAGGCGGTGAGGACGGCGTCCTGCACCATCTGCTCGGGCAGCGCTCGGCTGGCCATGGCCTCCAGGTCGTTGTTGACCTCCTCGTACAGCTTGCCCTGCACGATGAACCAGCACGTCACCGACACCGCCGCCACCGCGAAGGCCACCGCCGCCGCGACCAGCATCGACAGCCGGGCCCGGATCGGCAGGGACCGGTAGCGGCTCAGCAGCCTCCTCACTCCGCGCCGCCCTGTCGCAGGACGTACCCCACGCCCCGCACGGTGTGGACGAGCCGCGGCTCGCCGCCGGCCTCGGTCTTGCGGCGCAGGTACATGACGTACACGTCGAGGGAGTTGGAGGACGGCTCGAAGTCGAAGCCCCAGACGGCCTTGAGGATCTGCTCGCGCGTGAGGACCTGGCGCGGGTGCGCCATGAACATCTCCAGGAGCGTGAACTCCGTGCGGGTCAGCTCCACCGGCCGCCCGCCCCGCGTGACCTCCCGCGTCGCCAGATCCATCCGCAGGTCCGCGAAGGTGAGCGCCTCGTCCGCCTCGGCCCGCTCGGCGACGCCGGCCGCGTACGAGCTGCGACGCAGCAGCGCGCGGACCCGGGCGAAGAGTTCGTCCAGCTCGAACGGCTTGACCAGGTAGTCGTCCGCGCCGGCGTCGAGGCCCGTGACACGGTCGCCGACGGTGTCGCGGGCGGTGAGCATCAGGATCGGCGTGGTGTCGCCCGCGCCGCGGATCCGGCGGGCGGCGGTCAGCCCGTCCATGCGCGGCATCTGTACGTCGAGGATGACCAGGTCCGGCCGGTACGCGGTCGCCTTCTCCAGCGCGTCGGCACCGTCGACGGCGACCTCGGTGTCGTAGCCCTCGAAGGCGAGGCTGCGCTTGAGGGCGTCACGTACCGCCGGCTCGTCGTCGACGATGAGGATGCGCTGGGGTTCGGGGGCGCGGGCGCCTTCGGCGGAGCTCATGTGGTCTTCGTTCCTCGGAAGCGGTGGATTGCGGTGGCCGGGGCGCCGTGGGGGTTCTCGTGCGTCGCCCGGTGCGGGTCCGGTGGGGCTTCTCGCGCAGTTCCCCGCGCCCCTGACGGGGCGCGCGCGGTTTCGCCCTAGCCTCGCACGTCCCCTGGCCCCGCAGTAGGCCGTACCGGCTCAGCCGCGAACCGTACGTCGGCGCGGGCGCGCGGCCGTGCTGCGACGGGCCGGGGCATGGAGGGCCGCCACCTCGGGGGCCCGCGTCACCGCCGGGTGGAGTTCGGCCGCCACCGCGAGGGCGAGGCCCAGCCCGGCCGGGTCGCCGGCGCTTGCGACGGCGTGGGAGACCTGCGTGATCATGTCGAACTCCTAGGACTCAGCGGGACTGACGGGACGGAGGGGACGGAGGTTGACGGACGGGACGGCGGGGACGGGGGATGGAGGGGGCAGGGGAGGAGACCTGCTCGGAGGGAAAAGACCTGGTCGGAGGGGCGGACCTCAGTCCGAGCCGCCCGCCCGCAGGGTGCTCAGGTCGGCCTTGACCGTGTTGATCGGGATGGCGAAGCCGAGGCCGACGCTGCCGGCGCTGGAGGAGGTGGCGTCCGCGGCCGAGTACATCGCGGAGTTGATCCCGATGATGTTGCCGTTCATGTCGATGAGGGCGCCGCCGGAGTTCCCGGGGTTGAGCGAGGCGTCGGTCTGGAGCGCCTTGTACGTGGTCGTCGAGGAGCCGGTGTCACCGTTGAACTGCCGGCCACCGAACTCGAACGGCCACTGTCCGCCGCCACCGCCCTGCTGCTGCCCCTGGCTCTCGTCCGTCGAGACCGTGACGTCACGGTCGAGCGCGGAGACGATGCCGCTGGTCACGGTGCCGGTCAGACCTTCGGGGGAGCCGATCGCCACGACCTGGTCGCCCACCTTGACCCCGGCGGAGTCGCCGAGCGTGGCGGCCTTCAGCCCGGACGCGTCCCGGAGCTTGATGAGGGCGAGATCCTTCTTGCTGTCGGTGCCGACGACCTCGGCCGTGTAGGACTTGCCGTTGCTGGTCGTCACCTTGATCTGGGAGGCGCCGGAGATGACGTGGTTGTTGGTGACGATCTCACCGTCGCTGGTGATGATCACACCGGAACCGGTGGACTCACCCGCGTTCGAGGTGGCGTTGATCTCCACGATGCTCGGGCTGACCGCCGAGGCGACCCCGGAGACCGTGCCCTTCTGGCTGGTCGGCACCACGCTGGTGCTGGCGGAGCTGGAGGCCACGGTGTCCGTACCGGTCAGCTCCTGGATGCCGTACGCCGTACCGCCGCCGATCGCCGCCGCGACGAACGCCACGGCCGCGAGCAGCGCGATGGGCCCCCGGGTACGCCTTCTCGACGTGGGTGCGGAGGACACCGGCTCGGTGAGGAGCGCGGTGGGGGCGGCCTGTGCCGAGGCCGCGGTCGTCGGGTCGTACGCCGGCGGGGGCGGCCACTCCGGGTTCACGGGGTTCGCCGGGGTCACCGGGTTCACCGGGGCGGAAACGTGCTGCTGCCCCTGGTACGGGTTCTGCTGCCCCTGGTACGGGTTCTGCTGACCCTCGTACGGGTTCTCGTACTCGCCGCTGCGGCGGAAGCTCTCGGTCATGCATCAGAGCCTGCCGCCCGACCATGAGACCTTCCTGAGTGCTCCCTGAGAACCCCGGAAGAACCTCGTTCGCCCCATATAAAGACGCGGGGCAAGCCCGGCGGAGCTACTCGCAGCCGCACGACCGTCGAGCGACCAGCTTCGAAGGGAACAGCTTCACCCGCTCGCGCCGGGACCCGGCCACCCGGATGCCGTCGTCCAGCACCAGGTCAACCGCGGCCCGGGCCATGCCCGTACGGTCCGTCGCGATCGTCGTCAGCGGCGGGTCCGTGAGCGCCGCCTCCTTGACGTCGTCGAACCCGGCCACGGCCAGCTCGCTCGGCACCTCGATGCGCAGCTCGCGCGCGGCCCGCAGCACCCCGATCGCCTGGTCGTCGGTGGAGCAGAAGATCGCCGGGGGCCGGGCCGGGCCCGACAGCAGCTCCAGCGCCACCTGGTAGGCGTCGTACCGGTTGTAGGGCGCCTGGAACAGCCGCCCCTCCGTGGGGATCCCGGCCTCGTCCATCGCCCGCCGCCAGCCCTCGACGTGGTCGGAGACGGGGTCGCCGACGAGTGGGGTCTCGGCGAGGCCACCCATACAGGCGACGTACGCGTAGCCGTGGGAGAGCAGATGGTCGACGGCGAGCTTCGCGCCGCCGATGTCGTCGGTCACCACGGCCACGTCGTCGATGGCCTCGGGCCGCTCGTGCAGCAGCACGACCCGCGCGTCCCACGCCTCTATCTCGGCGGCGGCGTTGTCGTTGAGGGCGTGGCTGACGAGGATCAGCCCGGAGACGCGCATCCCGAGGAACGCCCGCAGATAGTGGACCTCGCGCTCGGCGACGTAGTCGGTGTTGCCGACGAGCACCATCTTTCCGCGCTCGGCGGCGGCCTGCTCCACGGCGTGGGTCATCTCGCCGAAGAAGGGCTGGCGCGCGTCCGGCACGATCATGCCTATGAGATCGGTACGCCGGGAGGCCATCGCCTGGGCGACTCGGTCCGGGCGGTACCCCAGCTCCTTGATGGCGGCGAGGACACGCTCGCGCGTGGCCGGGGCGACCGGCCGGGGTCCGTTGTTGATGACGTAGCTGACGACGGCGGTCGATGTTCCCGCCAGTCTTGCCACGTCATCCCGAGTCACCTTGGCCACGCGCGGAGTCTACGCGGATGGACCGGCCCTGGGCAGGGCGTACGACGGCGCACCTGTGAGTTACCTGTGCGTACGCCGTCCGGGGTGTTCGCCACTACGCCTCGGCCGGGATCTCCACGGCGTCCAGGGGCGCCGTCTCGTCCGCATCCGCCGCCTTTGAGGGGGCCGCCTTGGCCTTCGCCTCGTCACCGGCGCGCTCCGCCTTCTCGGGCGTAACGAATCGATAACCGACGTTCCGGACGGTTCCGATCAGCGACTCGTGCTCGGGGCCGAGCTTGGCGCGCAACCGCCGTACGTGCACGTCGACCGTCCGCGTACCGCCGAAGTAGTCGTAGCCCCAGACCTCCTGGAGCAGCTGCGCGCGGGTGAAGACGCGGCCCGGGTGCTGGGCGAGGTACTTGAGGAGCTCGAACTCCTTGAAGGTGAGGTCGAGGACGCGCCCCTTGAGCTTGGCGCTGTAGGTCGCCTCGTCCACCGAGAGGTCGCCGTTGCGGATCTCCATGGGGGAGTCGTCGTTGACGATCTGCTGCCTGCCCATGGCCAGCCGCAGGCGCGCCTCGACCTCGGCCGGGCCGGCCGTGTCGAGGAGCACGTCGTCGATGCCCCAGTCGGCGGTGACGGCGGCGAGGCCGCCCTCGGTCACGACGAGGATGAGGGGGCAGCCGGGCCCGGTGGAGCGCAGCAGCTGACACAGGCTGCGGACCTGCGGCAGGTCACGGCGCCCGTCGATGAGGATGACGTCGGCACCGGGGGTGTCGACGAGGGCCGGGCCTTCCGCCGGGGCCACGCGCACGTTGTGCAGCAGCAGGCCGAGAGCCGGAAGCACCTCCGTGGACGGCTGGAGGGCGTTGGTCAGGAGCAGCAGAGAACTCATACGTCTGGTTCCTCCTCGGTCCCTGCGAGGACGCGTGTGGCGGGCGCTCGTACAGCTGCGGTCACCTGGCGTTTTTCCGCTCGTATACAAGCTTGCCTAAAGCACGAAAGGACCCGGGGGCGACATTGCCCGAGTCCTCTGTCCAGCAGAATAGCCCACATGAGTGCTGGTCCGGCAGGTCATGTGACGCGATCTTTCGACATCCCGAACTCTGAGACGGTCGATCGAACCCTTTCGGGGCCGCCGCGAACCCCTTTGCGCAGGTTTCTACGGACTGACGACGGGGTGAATATCGAGGCCGTATACGATCCAGAATTCGTTGTATACAACCGGGCGGGAGACACCGGAACTCCACCTTCCGGCCACCTCGCCGACCGCTTCGATCGCGCCGATGACGCCGTGGGCCGGTCCGGCGGCCACCCCGTCGCCATCGTCGTCGCGCACGGCTTCACGGGGGACGCGGATCGTCCGTATGTTCGAAGGGTGGTGGAGGCGTTCGCCCGCCACGCCTCCGTCGTCACCTTCTCCTTCCGGGGCCACGGAAGATCCGGAGGCCGTTCCACGGTCGGGGACCGCGAGGTGCTCGACCTCGCGGCGGCGGTCCGCTGGGCCCGTGAACTCGGCCACGCGCGCGTCGCCACCGTCGGCTTCTCCATGGGCGGCTCGGTCGTCCTGCGCCACGCGGCCCACCCCGACGCGGGCACCGACGCCGTCGTCTCGGTCAGCGCCCCTGCCCGTTGGTACTACCGGGGCACGGCCCCCATGCGCCGGGTCCACTGGCTGATCACCCGCCCCGAGGGCCGCCTCCTCGGCCGCTACGGCTTCCGCACCCGTATCCACCACCGCGACTGGGACCCCGTTCCCCTCTCCCCGGTGGAATCCGTGCCCCTCATCGCGCCGACCCCCCTGCTGATAGTCCACGGCGACCGTGACGGCTATTTCCCGCTCGACCACCCGGAGATGCTGGCCGCGGCGGCGGGCGACGACGGCGAACTCTGGCTGGAACGGGGCATGGGCCACGCGGAGAACGCGGCGAGCCCGGAATTGCTGGGGAGGATCGGGGAGTGGGTGGTGAAGGGGGTCGGGGCCAGGGGCGTAGCCTGACCCCGTCACGACTCATACAAGAGGAAAGCAGATGCCAAAGGGCACCGTCCGCTACTGGGCCGCAGCCAAGTCCGCAGCCGGCGTCGCCGAGGAGCCCTACGACGCGGCCACCCTCGCGGACGCCCTGGACGCGGCCCGCGACCGCCACCCCGGCGAACTCGTCCGCGTGCTGCGGCGCTGCTCGTTCCTCGTCGACGGAAACCCCGTGGGTACCCGTGCGCATGAGACGGTACGTCTGGCCGAGGGCGGCACGGTCGAGGTGCTCCCGCCGTTCGCAGGAGGGTGACCCCCACATCATGAGCAACCAGCCGTACGGGTACGAGGGCCACCAGGGGTACCAAGGGCAGCAGGGGCAGCAGGGGTACGACGCGTACCAGCAGCCGCATGCACAGGCGCATCTGCAGTCGCAGTCGCACTGGCAGGGGTACGACGAGAGCCAGGACGCCCACGCCCAGCAGTACACCCAGCAGTGGCAGGGCCAGACCTGGGAGACCCAGATCCAGCCCCAGACCCCTCCCGCCGCCGCCAACCTGACGGAGACGGCGTACCTGCCCCAGCAGTCCGCCGCCCCGGGTGGCCAGTACGACGGCGGCCAGTACGCCCCTCAGGCCCCGGCGCAACACCATGCCCATGCCCATGCCGAGGCCCAGCACCAGCCTCAGGCGGTGCCCCAGGGGCAGGCCGGTCCGGAGGCCGGTGCGGAACCCGCGCCCGGTTACGGTCCGCCCACCCTCACCGGCAACGCCCGGATCACCGACGCCCAGCGGGCGCGGGCCGAGGGCCGGTCGCCGATCATCGAGCCCGGGATGCAGCCGGCGCTGATCACTGCTGTCCTCGGCCTGCTGCTGGCCGGGGCCGCAGCGGTGGGGGAGTACGCCCTCGCCGTACCCCTCGTCGTCCTCCAGGCCGTGACCGCGGCGGGCTGGTTCCGGCTGAACGGCATGTGGCCGGCCCGGCAGGGCATCGTGCTGGCCTTCGCGGGCGCCCTCGCGGCGGACGCGGCTCTCTTCGCGGCCGGCCGGGAGCACGCGCCCGCCGCGATCCTCGGGACGCTCGGTGTGTGGGTGCTGCTCGGCATCGTGCTGGGGCTGCGCAGCCACGCGGACCCGGACGAGCGGATGTACGGACTGATGGCGACGGTGGCCTCGTCGGCGCTGGCGATCATCGCGACCGGCTATCTGGCGGCCGTCGCGGACGCGGTGACGGTGGGTGGGGTCGCGGTCGCGGTGGCCGTCCTGGCGCGGGCGTTGCCGCTGCCGACGCCGGCCTCGGTGGTGGTGTCGCTGCTGGCGGCGGCGGGGGCGGGGATCGCGGTCGGGGGTGTGACCGGGTCGGGGGCGGCCGGGGCGCTGCTCGGGGGTGGGGCCGCGTTGTGCGCGCTCATCGGCCACCGGGTCGCCAGCTATGACTACCCCTCCCGTTTCGTTCACTTCACCGCGGGTGTGGCCCTGCCGCTGACGGCGGCGGCCCCGGCGGTCTATCTGCTGGGCCGCGCCCTCGTCTGACCCGGCGTTTTTTCGCCCCCGCCGCCCCTGCCCGTCCCTCCCCCAGGGGCTGCCGCCCCTTCGACCCCGCTCGGTCGTCGGTCGTCTGCGGGCCCGGTGGGGCTTCTCGCGCAGTTCCCCGCGCCCCTAATAGGGGCGCGGGGAACTGCGCGAACGGGGTCCGGGGCGGAGCCCCGAGTCTTTGACGCGGAGGTCGAAGGGGGGCTCCTGTCACAGGTGATCAACAACGCGCACGAACCCACTCCACCCCGACAGCCCCACGATTACCCTCGGGTAGAACGGCCACCGGCCGCCGAGCGGACAACGTGGGGAACACCGAGACATGCGCGCACTGCGAATACTTGTCATCGTCGCCGTGATCCTTGGCGGCCTCTTCGTCGCCGCGGACCGCCTGGCGGTCGGTTTCGCCGAGGACGAGGCGGCCCAGCAGCTGAAGGCCGGTGAGGGCCTGACGACCACCCCGGACGTGTCCATCAAGGGCTTCCCCTTCCTCACCCAGGTCGCGGGCGGCGAACTCGACGACGTCGAGGTCGGCATCGAGAACTTCGAGGCGAGCACCGGCAAGCCCGGCGAGAGCATCCGCATCGCCGACCTGCGGGCGAACATGCGCGGCGTCGCCTTCTCCAGCGACTACAGCTCCGCCACGGCCGACAGCGCCACCGGCACCGCGACCATCGGATACGACGAGCTCCTCAAGGCCGCCAAGTCGGAGCCCACCGACGTCGGCCTCGGCTTCACCGCCCGCGTCGTCGGCCTCTCCGACGGCGGCAAGGGCAAGATCAAGGTCAACGTCGAGATCGACCCGCCGGCCCTCGACCCCCAGACCGTCTCCGTCCTCAGCAGCGTCAGCGTCAAGGACGACAAGGTCGAGGTGCAGGCCGACTCCCTGCCCAGCCTGGGCGGCACCGACCTCGCCGAGAACGTCGTCCGTTCCATCACCGACTTCCAGCAGGCCATCGACGACCTCCCCGGTGGCATCAAGCTCGACAAGGTCGAGGCGGCACCGGACGGCGTGGACATCACCGTCAAGGGTTCGAACGTCAAGCTGGCGGGGTAGGACGACGAGCGGCTCGCTCCCCGGCGGCCGGGGGCGGGCATCGCTGGTCGGCAGCGCCCGCGTCCGAAAGGCGAGACGCAGCCGTCCGTACCGTAGATGTGACGACGGCTACAGAGCCCCGGTCGCCCCGTCACCGCAGCCTCGCCAGCCACTTCATCCCACATTCCGGACGATCGCGTCTCAGAATACGACATGCCGGTGACACGCCCGCCTGTCCGTCCCTACGATCGACACTCATGAAGCGACAGGCGGATCTCACGAAGCGGCGGGCAGTAGACCTGTGCCGCGTCGCCGCCATGCTCTGTCGCACCTTCTGAGCGACGGAATCTGCCGCCGCGTTCCCCGATGCCCGCCCTGTTCCAGCCAGGGCCCACCCCTGCGCGCCCCCGGCCGAACCGCCGGAGGCATCCGCACACCGCCGCAACTGCCCCGGAGGAGAAAGAGCATGAGCCGCAGCGACGTCCTGGTCGACGCCGACTGGGTCGAGGCCAACCTCAACGACCCGAACATCGCCATCGTCGAGGTCGACGAGGACACCACCGCGTACGAGAAGAACCACATCAAGAACGCGATCCGGATCGACTGGACCAAGGACCTCCAGGACCCGGTCCGCCGTGACTTCGTCGACCAGGAGGGCTTCGAGAAGCTCCTGTCGGAGAAGGGCATCGGCAACGACACCCTCGTCGTCCTCTACGGCGGCAACAACAACTGGTTCGCGTCCTACGCCTACTGGTACTTCAAGCTGTACGGCCACGAGAACGTCAAGCTGCTCGACGGCGGCCGCAAGAAGTGGGAGCTGGACGCCCGCGAGCTGGTCGACGAGGTGCCGGTGCGCCCCGCGACCGAGTACAAGGCCAAGCCGCAGAACACCGCGATCCGCGCCTTCCGTGACGACGTCGTCGCCGCGATCGGCTCGCAGAACCTGGTCGACGTGCGCTCGCCCGACGAGTTCTCCGGCAAGCTGCTCGCCCCGGCCCACCTGCCGCAGGAGCAGTCGCAGCGTCCGGGCCACGTCCCGTCCGCCCGCAACATCCCGTGGTCGAAGAACGCCAACGACGACGGCACCTTCAAGTCGGACGACGAGCTCAAGGAGCTGTACGCCGAGGAGCAGGTGGACCTGGCGAAGGACACCATCGCCTACTGCCGTATCGGTGAGCGTTCCGCGCTGACCTGGTTCGTCCTGCACGAGCTGCTCGGTGTCGAGAACGTCAAGAACTACGACGGCTCCTGGACCGAGTACGGCAGCCTCGTCGGCGTCCCGATCGAGCTCGGCGCCAACAAGTAAGCACCACCAGCACCACCAGCGGTACCCGCACACCCCCGTTCGTCCCGACCGGCCTTCCTTCCGGTCAGACCCCTTATGGAGAAAGACATGTGTGGAGCGAAGGCCGGCGGCCCGGACGCCTCGACGATCAAGCCCGGTGAGACCACGATCCAGGGTCAGGTGACCCGCGACGGCGAGCCGGTGACGGGCTACGTCCGTCTGCTGGACTCGACCGGCGAGTTCACGGCGGAGGTCCCGACCTCCGCGACGGGCCAGTTCCGCTTCTACGCGGCCGAGGGCACCTGGACCGTCCGCGCGCTCGTGCCCGGCGGCACCGCCGACCGGACCGTCGTCGCCGAGAAGGGCGGCCTGGCGGAGGTCGCGATCGCCGTCTGAGACGGTCGCCGCCGAACAGGCGAACAGGCGAAACGTTGAGGGCCGCACTTCCCGGAGTGCGGCCCTCAGCCGTGCGCCGACCTACGCTGGAGACATGTACGCGCGCAGGCGCCACCAGTACTTCGCCATGATGGGCACGTGCCTGGCCCTCTTCGTCCTGGCCTGGGGCGTCGTACGTCTCTGGTCGGTCCCGGTCGCGGTCGGCATGTGCGTGGTCGCCATGGTCATCCCGCCGCTCGCCGCCGTCGTCGCCAACCGGCGCGGCCCCGACGACCGCTGGTGGGACGATCCCTCCGGCGACCCGAAGTCCGACGAGTGGTGGGACGAACTGGACGGCAAGAGACGCCGACCGTGACGCCGGCCGTGATGTCGGCCGTATCCGGTGCCCGCTGGACGAGTGCCCTCAGTAGACGAGCGCCTGGGTGTCGTCCGCCATGGCCTCCTGCACGAACACCTGGGCGCCCGCGATCCGTACGCCCTCGATGACGTCCTTCTCGGTGATGTCCCGGCGGGCGGCGCACTGCGTGCACAGGGTGATCCGGCCGCCCGCGAGCAGCGAGCCGATCAGATCGGGCAGCGGGGCGGCGTGCGGCAGCTCGAACTCGGCCGCCCGGCCGGGCAGCGCGAACCACGCGGACTCGCCGGTCAGCCACAGGGACACCTCGACGCCGCTGGCGACGGCCACGGCCGCCACCGTGAACGCCTGCGAGCACCGCTCGGGGGCATCGGCCCCCGCCGTCACCTTGATCACGAGCTTCTTCGCCATGTCCGCATGCTAGGCCCTGTCCGCATCGTGATCATCCGCGGTGCGACCCGATGAGTGGTCCATGGCCGTACGCGTGGGCTGACGGCCCTCGGAGGCAAGGGCCGACCTCACGCCGGGGCCCGGACCGCAGCCGCGTAAGCTGGGGTCCGGCCCTGTGTGCGTACCGCACGTCTCCCGCTCAATCGAGGAGCACCTCGTGATCATCTTCTTCGAGATCCTGCTGGTTCTGGTCGCCGTCGGCGTTCTCGCCTTCACCGGCCTGGCAGTGAAGAAGCTGTACCAGGGCCAGCGCTGACCCGCGTCCGACCGACACCCAGGACCTCCAGGACTCCCAGGAACCGCCACTCATGATCGAGATCCCGTCCGACCTCCACAAGGACCTCGTCCCCCTCGCCTTCCTGCTCGGCGACTGGGCCGGCGCTGGCGTCCATGACTTCCCCGGCTCAGAGAAGTGCAACTTCGGCCAGGAGGTCACCTTCACGCACGACGGCCGGGACTTCCTCGAGTACCGCTCCCACACCTGGGTGCTGGACAAGGACGGCAACAAGGTCCGTCCGCTGGAGACCGAGTCCGGGTTCTGGCGGGTGGACGCCGACCGCAAGGTCGAGATCGTCATGACCCGTGACGACGGTGTCGTCGAGGTCTGGTACGGCGAGCTGGCCAAGCAGAAGCCGCAGATCGACCTGGTCACGGACGCGGTCGCCCGCACGGCGGCCTCCGGCCCCTACAGCGGCGGCAAGCGGCTCTACGGCTATGTGAACAGCGACCTGATGTGGGTCGGCGAGAAGGCCACCCCCGACGTCGAGCTGCGCCCCTACATGTCCGCGCACCTGAAGAAGGTCGTCACCCCCGAGGACGTCGAACGCTGGGCCAAGGCCCTCCCGGACGACATGCCGGACGACGGCATCGCGTTCTTCAAGTAGTTCTAGACTCGTGGTGTGGTGAGCACCGACTGGAAGAGTGATCTCAGGCAGCGTGGCTATCGGCTGACGCCGCAGCGGCAGCTCGTGCTCGAAGCCGTGGACACTCTGGAGCACGCGACTCCCGACGACATCCTCGTGGAAGTGCGGAAGACCGCGTCGGGGGTCAACATCTCCACGGTCTACCGGACCCTCGAGCTCCTGGAGGAGCTCGGGCTGGTCAGCCACGCCCACCTGGGGCACGGGGCGCCGACGTACCACCTGGCCGACCGGCACCACCACATCCACCTGGTCTGCCGCGACTGCGAGAACGTCATCGAGGCGGACGTGGACGTGGCGGCGGCGTTCACGGCCCAGCTGCGTGAGACCTTCGGGTTCGACACCGACATGAAGCACTTCGCGATCTTCGGCCGCTGCGAGAACTGCACACTCAAGGCTTCAAATACCAAGTCGTAGGCTTAGGCATATGAAAAGCCCTCTGCTGTCCCTGCCCGGCGCCGTCCCCGCCGAGGGCGTGGACGAAGGCGTCGCCGCCCACTACGGCGACCTGTTCCGTGAACAGCGCGCCCTCGCCGACGGCACCGGATTCGTCGACCTCTCCCACCGGGGCGTGATCACCGTCTCCGGCGAGGACCGGCTCAGCTGGCTGCACCTGCTGCTCACCCAGCACGTCAGCGAGCTTCCCACCGGCGAGGCCACCGAGGCGCTGATCCTCTCCGCCAACGGTCACATCGAGCACGCGCTGTACCTGGTCGACGACGGCACGACCGTCTGGGCGCACATCGAGCCCGGCACCCGGGAGGCGCTGCTCGCCTACCTGGAGTCGATGAAGTTCTTCTACCGGGTCGAAGTGGCCGACCGTACGGGCGACTTCGCGGTCGTCCACCTCCCGGCCGGTTCGATCACCGAGGTCCCTCAGGGCACGGTCGTCCGCGAGACACCGTACGGCCGCGATCTGTTCCTCCCGCGCGCGGACCTGGAGTCGTACGCGGAGAAGGCCGGCCCCGCCGCCGGTCTCCTCGCCTACGAGGCGCTGCGGGTCGAGCACCACCGGCCCCGCCTCGGCTTCGAGACCGACCACCGCACGATCCCGCACGAGCTGGGCTGGATCGGCACGGCCGTGCACCTGCAGAAGGGCTGCTACCGGGGCCAGGAGACCGTCGCCCGGGTCCAGAACCTCGGCAAGCCCCCGCGCCGCCTCGTCTTCCTCCACCTGGACGGCAGCGAGGTGCACCTCCCGCCGCGCGGCGCGGAGATCCGGCTCGCGGACGACGGCCCCGACGGCCGCAAGCTCGGCTTCATCACCACGTCCGTACGCCACCACGAACTGGGGCCGGTGGCGCTGGCCCTGGTCAAGCGCAACCTCCCGGTCGACGCGAGGCTGATGGCCGACACCACGGCGGCGGCGCAGGAGGTCGTGGTCGAGCCGTAGGCGGTCCCCCGGGCACCTCGCATCCCCGCCGGCGCGCGTCACATCTCCAACAGCACCGTGAACGGGCCGTCGTTCGTCAGGGACACCCGCATCGACGCGCCGAACCGCCCCGTGGCCACCGTCGCCCCCAGCGCCCGCAGCTGTGCGACGACCTCGTCCACCAGCGGTTCGGCGACGTCACCGGGCGCCGCCGCGTTCCACGTCGGCCGCCGGCCCTTGCGCGCGTCCCCGTACAGCGTGAACTGGCTGATCACCAGCAGGGGCGCGTCCACGTCGCTGCACGACTTCTCGTCGTGCAGCATCCGCACGGACCACAGTTTGCGCGCCAGCTGCGCCGCCTTCTCCTTGGTGTCGTCGTGCGTCACCCCCACGAGGACGCACAGCCCCTCGCCCTCGATCGCACCGACCGTCTCACCGTCCACGACGACGCTCGCGCCGTCGACCCTCTGCACCACCGCACGCATGCCGACCATGATGCCGCCGCCGTCCATCAGCCGTACGCGAGGGGGTCCCCCTTACGGGGGGTTTGTGATCACGGGGGTTTGAAGAGCACTTTGCCCGGTCTTTCTCATTGATCCATTACCGCCCATCTGGGGTGGATCGCGGGGACTCGGTCACAAAGCGGCCACGGAGAGTGGCACGATGCTCACACACACCGGTCGAGGGGACGGTTGAGGCGCATGAGCACATCGAGTACCGGGCAGCCCCCGGGCACTGCGACATTTACCCGTACGACGCCGGGGCCCGGCCCCGGGGTCCGTCGGCCACCGGTTCAGCGGACGGACAGCGGACCACTGCCGCCGCCGGACCCGGCCGAGCCCGAACTGTCCCGGCTGCGGCTGCCCGAACTGCGCACCCTGCGCAGGGACGCCCAGCGGGACGAGGCCGACCTCAGCTATCTGCGGCGGCTGCTCCAGGGCCGTATCGACATCCTGCGCGCCGAACTGGCCCGCAGGGGCGGTGCGGCCGACGCCGGGGCCCCGGGCTCGGCGGAGCCCTCGGCGCTCGTCGACCGGCTCTCGGCGATCCTCACGGACGCGCCGGCCCGGCACCGTTCCTCGGCCCGCCATGTCACCGTGGGCACGCCGCGCGGCGAGGAGTACCGGCGGCTGGCCGCCGAGATGCTGGACGAGGTAGAACTCTCCGACCTCCAGGCCCGCACCGACGAGGAACTCACGGCGGGCCTCGCCCGCCTGGTCCACCACGAGCAGCAGATCTCCGGCCGCCGCCAGCATCTGCAGCGCACGGCCGACGACTGCAGCGCGGAGATCGCCCGCCGCTACCGGGAGGGCGAGGCGCAGGTGGACGACCTGCTGACGTAGGGGGGCGCGTTCGTTTTCGGCTGCCGGCCCGGTGGGGCTTCTCGCGCAGTTCCCCGCGCCCCTGAAGGTGCCTTCGGCCCTTCGTCGAAAAGCACGGGGCGCAGCCCCTGCTTTTTGAGGGGCGCGGGGAACTGCGCGAAGCCGAGAGTGGGGGAGGGACGGGTAGGGGCGGCGGGGGCGAGGAAAACCCGGAGACACCCCGCGGACCACCCCCCTAGCGTGACCCCATGAGCCCCTCCCACGACACAGCCGTACGCCCCGTCACCGAGGACGAGATCCCTGCCTGGCTGAACGCCCTGAACACAGGTTTCCTCCGAGCCCCGCAGACCCTGACCCCTCAGGAGCTCAAGGACCGCTCGTTCCACATAGACCCGTCCCGAACGCTCGCCGCGTTCGACCCCACCGCCCCCACCGACCAGCCCGTGGCGACCTTCCGCTCCTTTCCCCAGGAGCTCACCGCCGTCGGCGGCCGCACCGTCCCCGCCGACGCCATCTCGAACGTCACGGTCAGCCCCACCCACCGGCGCCGAGGCCTGCTCACCCGTATGATGGCCCACGACCTCGCCGCCGCGAGGGACCGCGGTGACGTCGTCGCCACCCTGATCGCTGCCGAGTACCCGATCTACGGCCGCTACGGCTTCGGCCCCGCCACCTGGACCACCGAGTGGACCATCGACGTCCCTCGCACCGGCCTGGACCCCCGCTGGTCCGGCCCGGCGGACGGCGGCCGGGTCGACCTCGTCGACGGCGCGGCCGTACGCGCCCTCGGCCCCGCCCTCCACGAACGGCTGCGCGCCGCGCAACCCGGCGCGGTGAGCCGCGACGAGCGCTGGTGGCGGATCAACACCGGCGACCTGCGTGTCTCCGACTCCTGGACCGAGCCGTTCTACGCGGTGTACCGCTCGGCGGCCGGCGAGGTCGAGGGCATGGTCTCGTACGAGGCGGACGACACCTGGCAGATGAAGCAGCCGCAGAACACGGCCGACGTCAACTGGCTGATCGCGACGAGCCCGGCCGCCGAGCGCGCCCTGTGGCACTACCTCTGCTCGATCGACTGGATCACCAAGGTGAAGTGCGGCTGGCGGGCCCCCGACGACCTTCTGCCGCACTTCTTCCCCGACCCGCGTGCCGTGAGCGTCACCACCCACGCGGACTGGCTGTGGGTACGGATCCTGGACGTCGTACGGGCGCTGGAGGCGCGGACGTACGCCGGGACCGGGACGCTGGTGCTGGAGGTCGTGGACCGGGGAGGCTTCGCGGACGGGCGGTACCGGCTGGACGTGGGCCCGGACGGGGCGAGCTGTGTGCCGACGAGCGAGGACGGGGACCTCGTCCTGGAGGCCGGGGACCTGGCGACGCTGTGGCTGGGCGACGAGTCGGCCGTACGGCTCACCGCGCTGGGCCGGGCCCGGGCACAGCGGAAGGGCGCCGCCACCATGGCCGACGCCCTGCTGCGGACGTCCAGGCGCCCGTGGTGCCCGGACATCTTCTGACCTTTCTGGGTGAGCGTGCGAGTATCCGTAGCTGTTCAGTTGTGGCTGCGCATTCAGTTGTGGCTGAGCCATTCAGTTGTGACGGTGCGGACCGGTCGAACTCCCGGCTCCCCTCCGGAAGGGAGGTCGATCGGTCGGTCCAGGTGATGGTCGGTGGCAGTTGCCAGAGTCACCAACCATCTGAAAGTTTGACCATGTTGCGAAAGTTGGCGACCAACTTCACCTTACTTATCTCCGCTTGGAGTCGTCTCATAACCACCTTCCCATGAACTGCCCAAAGATGGCGAGAAGTTGTAGGGTTTGTGCGTGGAGCGGGAACGCACGGCCGTCGACGGGCGGAAGTCGTCACAGCGGCCCCAGAGGTCACACCACGAGGTGGCCGACGTGTTGCGCGGCCGGATCAGGTCCGGCGAGCTGCGACCGGGACAGCGCATGCCCACGCAGGCGAAGCTGGCCGACGAGTTCGGCGTCGAGCGCGGTGCCGTGCGCCAGGCCCTGCGGATCCTGCAGTCGGAGCACCTGCTCACCAACGTTTCCAAGGGCAGCCCGGCGACTGTCGCCCCACGCCTGGGCACGGTGGCCGTCGGCGGTCCGGGAGCGGCCCCGCGACCGACGATGGTGGAGCTCGCCCCTCGCATATCCGCCGCCTTCGGGGCCCCGCACGTGAAGATCGACGCCCTCTGTCTGACCTCCGTGTCCCTCACGCTCGCCGTGAGCGAGCCGTTGCGCGAGATTCACGCGGGGCGCATAAAACCGGCCAGGGTCGATGTCCGGGTGATGCTGCCCAGCCGGGACATCCCGCTCGCCTTCCCGGCCCCGGTCGACGCCTCGGTCGACGGCCGGCTGCAGCGCCGCTGGCTGGCCCAGCGCAACGCCCAGGGCCAGGTTCTCAAGCACAACCTGCTGGCCCTGCGGTCCACGCACGGCGTGGACGTCCATGTGTCCTTCCGCGCCCTGCCCTTCACCCCGCCCGTGAAGCTGTACCTCCTCAACGGTCGGGAGGCGCTGTTCGCGTACTACACGGTGCAGCGGAAGGAGGCCGAAGTGGACAGTGAGCAGCTGGAGATGTACGACGCCGAGGGCACTCAGTCCACGCTGTTCGCGTTCGAGCGGAGCGCGGTCGCCGAGCCGCGGGACACGACCTTCGTGGAGCAGTCCCGCCTCTGGTTCGACGCGCTCTGGGACACCATCAGCTCGGACCTGCTGCTCACGAGCTGACGGCCGCACGGGTTGACGGCCACTGGTCGCTGGTCACCGGGTCACCGGCTGACGGCCGCCGGCTCCGGCTCCCCTCTGCGCGAGAGCGCGTCGTCTCACATCGCCGGTCCGGCGAACATCACCGCGAGGATGACCGCTCCGATCGAGCTGCACGTGTGGTTGTTGGCCTTCAGTCCGATGGTGAGGAACAGCAGGCCGACGATTCCCAGGGTGCCGTAGCGCCACTCGACGAAGCGCTGGAAGGCGATGACGGCGAGGGCGGAGACGAGAGCGATGGCAGCGGGCATGGTGGTACCTCCTCCGAGGGGCCGGCGCGAGCGGGGCGGTGCGAGAGCGGCGTGGGGGGAGAACTTTGCCAACTCGGACCAAGTTGGCAACCAACTTTGTTTAAATGGTTCCCACTTGGTCTATGTTCATAACCACCTTCCCGCGAACTCCCCAAAGATGGGTGAGAGTTGTAGCGTTTGGTCGTGACCCAGGAGAACGTTGCAGTGAACGGCAGCAGAAAGCTCTCGTCCCAGGAGATCGCCGCCACCCTGCGGGACCGCATCCGCAGCGGCGACCTCAGGCCCGGCGAGCGCCTGCCCACCCAGGCCGAACTGGCCGAGGAGTTCGGCGTGGAGCGCGGCACGGTCCGTCAGGCGCTGCGCGCGTTGCAGGACGACGGGCTGCTGAGCAACGTGAGCAAGGGGAGCCCGCCCCGGGTCGCCGAGGTCGGCCACGCCGGGGGTAACGAGCCCCAGCCGACGATGGTGGGCCTCGGCCCCCGTCTGGCCGCGGCCTTCTCCGCACCGCACGTCCGCGTCGACGCGGCCTGCCTCACCGCCGAGACCCTGATGCTGGCCCTCGGTGAACCGGTCCGCCGTATCCACGAGGGAACGATCCGCCCGGAGTCCATCGACGTCCGGATCCTCCTGCCCTCCCGGAAGATCAACCTGGCGTTCCCGGTGCCGGTCGAGGGGCGAGGCGAGGACGACGAGGAGGACCCCGTCCACAGGCGCTGGCTCGACCAGCGCAACGCCCAGATCCGCGTCCTGCGCCACAACCTCCTGGCCCTGCGCACGTCCCACCAACTCGACGTCCGGGTGACCTTCCGCGCCCTCCCGTTCACCCCGCCCGTCAAGCTCTACCTCCTCAACGGCCAGGAGGCCCTGATCGCCTACTACATGCTCATGAAGCGCGAGGAGCAGATGGCGGACGGCCCCCTGGAGATGTACGACGCGTTCGGGACCCAGTCCCTCCTCTTCTCCTTCGAGAAGGAGACCGGCCCCCGGGACGCCGCCTTCGTCGAGCAGTCGCAGCAATGGTTCAACGCCCTCTGGGAAACCATCACGACGGACCTGACACTCTCCTAGTGACTCCTGACACGGCTGATACGGCGCAGACTGAACCGGTGACAGAAGAGGCAGAGGCCGCAGAGGCCCTTCGAGAGCTGATCACACCCGTCCGTTTCGTGCTCTGGGACCTGGACGGGCCGATCTGCCGACTGTTCTCCGGGCACCCCGCGCACCAAGTGGCCCGAGATCTGGTGGAGTTGATCGACAGGCGTGGGCTGGGCGGTCTGCTGACGGAACGGGAGCGGAGTACGGCCGACCCGCAGGTGGTCCTCCTGGGGCTGGCCCGGCGCCATCCGAGCAGCGACCTGATCATCGACGTGGAGAAGTGGCTCACCCAGCAGGAGCTGACCGCCGCGCCCAAGGCGTACCCCACCACCTGGGCCGATCCGCTCATCCGGACCTGGTCCCGGCGGGCCAGGTTCGCCGTCACGACCAACAACTCGGCGCTGGCGGCCGCCCGTTACATCGAGACCCGGGGCCTCACCGACTGCTTCCCGTACATCTACGGCCGTACGCGCGACCTCGACCGGATGAAGCCGCACCCCCACACCCTGCGCCTGGCCCTCAACGCGATGGGCGCCGAGCCGTCCCGCGCCCTGATGCTCGGCGACGCCCCCACCGATTTCGAGGCCGCCCGTGACGCCGGCGTCCCGTTCCTGGGCTACGCGCGTACCGAAGGCAAACTCAAGGCCCTCCTGGACGTGGGCGTCCCCCTGGCCCACACCGTGAACTCCCTGAAGCCCCTCCTCGACGTCCTGCGCACCCAACTGCCGGATCAGGCCTGAACCATGAGGAGGACGAGGACGAGCGCGGCCCACAGGGCCAGGCGCTGCCGTTCGACCCGGCGCGGCGCCCCCGCTGCGGTCCAGCATGTCTCTGAGGAGGTGGAGGACGCCGTGCGAGTCGTCGCACGCCTCGCCGGCGGGGTCGAGCACATTCCACTTCTTCCGTGCCATGGGTGGGGGTCACGGCACTCATCGGGGTCAGTGTGATGCAGCCGACCGCCCGACCCGTGGTGGGGACACCTTCGGACAGGCGCGCGACGAGTGTCAGTACGGGGCGGGGCGCGTGAGCGTTCAACCGGTGGAAGGCCGCGTGCCGATGCCTCGCTTCTGGCACGATGCTCGCCCACGGAGGAGTAGCGTGCCTCCACTTCCTGGATTTCACCACGGGTGCGACCACGGGTGCGACCACGGCGAGAGAACGATCAATGCCAACTGATTCGGATTCCACGGGGCGGCGCCGCGCCGGTGAGATGAGCGCCGACCCGGGTGAGGTGGAGGGACCGCTCAGCGGCTACCACCACGAGACCTATGTCTTCCGCCTGCCCCCTGAGGCCGGCGTCGGGGAGGGCGGACGCTGGAAGTGCCGTGAGCCGCGCGAGAGTCTGCTGTGGTTCGACCGGCGCTGTTTCGACTCGGAGGAACGCCTGCTCACCGAGCTCCAGGGGCGTATCGACAACATTCCCGACCTCATCGAGGTCGAGGGCACCGTCCTCCAGCGCTTCATCGAGGGAGAGACGCTCGGGGCGCTCCACGCGTCCGGCACGGCCGTCCCCGACGAGCAGTTCGAGCAGATCCTCACCCTGTTCCGGCAACTGGTCGCCGTCCGCCCCCGCACCTTGCTGGTGAAGCGGAGATGCGAGGGGCGGGACCGCGCGCGGGAGAGCGACAGCGCGGGATTCCTCGACCGGCTGATCTGCTTCACCGAGGACCGGGTGTACGGGAAGAACCTGCCGGAGTACGGGGACCTGTTCGCGGATCTGCACCTGGACCACGACTCCTTCAAGCACCTCAGGAAGCACGTGTCAGGCCTGAGCGAGCGCCCCTTCTGCCTCCTGCACGCCGACCTTCACCGGGAGAACCTCGTCGTCGACCGCGAGCGGCGTCTGTGGGCCATCGACTGGGAACTCGCGATGTTCGGCGACCCGCTCTACGACCTCGCCACCCACCTCTACCTGATGCGCTACCCGCGGGAGCAGGAACGGCGGATGACGGAACGCTGGTGCGCACTCGTGGAGGACGTCCGTCCGGGAAGCTCCCGAGGCTGGGGGGAGGACCTGCCGAAACTCCTCGACTACAAGAAGGCGCAGTCGGTGTTCACCGACGTCATCCGCACCTCGCAGGCGCTCCGCCTCGCACCCACGGCGGATCGCCCGGCGTACCGGGCCCTGCTCCACCGCGCGAGCAGGGCGCTCTGGGAGGTGCTGAGCCGGGGCGCGTACCCCCTGGGCGTCGAACAGGTTCCGGGAGTGCCGGCGATCGAGGCCGCGTTCACCCGGTGGCTCCGGACATCCGCCGGTGGTGCCTAAGCTCGGCGGCATGAGTGAGAGCGGGAGCGGGAGCGGGCTGCGGGAGCGCAAGAAGCTGCGTATGTACGAGACGGTGTCGGACGTGGCGATCCGGCTGTTCCTGGAGAAGGGGTTCGACGCGGTGTCCGTGGCCGAGGTGGCCGCGGCGGCGGAGATCTCCAAGCCGACGCTCTTCCGGTACTTCCCGGCCAAGGAGGACCTCGTCCTGTACCGGATCGCCGATCACGAGGACGAGACGGCGCGGGTGGTCGCGGGGCGGGCCGAGGGGGAGTCCGTGGTGGGGGCGGTGCGGGCGCACTTCCTGGAGGGACTGGCCCGGCGGGACCCGGTGACCGGGCTCAACGACCATCCGCAGGTTCTCGCGTTCCACCGGCTGCTCTACGGGACGCCGTCGCTGGTGGCGCGGGCGTACGGCCATCTGGAGCGGGCCGAGGCCGCGCTGGCCGAGGTGCTCGGGGGCGGGCTCGACGCACGGGTCGCCGCCGGGCAGATCGTGACCGTGCGGCGGGTGCTGGCGGAGGAGAACCGGCGGCGGGTGGAGCGGGGGGAGCCGGTCGAGGAGGTCGAGCGGGATGCTGTCGCCGCTGCCGAGCGGGTGTTCGGGCGGTTGGAGGGGGCCCTGCCGCTCGGGATGTGTGGAGAGGTGCACCACGAGGGGTCTTGATCCTCGGTAATAAATTTAACTCGGTAACGTTTTTCGGTACGCTCGGCGGAATGACGCCTCCTCGCGCATCCGCCGACCCGGCTGGCCCCGCCGCCGATGCCGCCCTCCTCCAGGACGCCCTGGCCCTTGAACGCGCGTACCACGACGCCTGCCGTGCCGCTCTCGCCGCCATGGTCGAGGGTGCGGCGGAGCAGGTCGTCGTCGGTGAGGACGTCTCCGCCTCGGGGGCCGACGCGGAGGTGCTCGGGTACCGGCTGCGCAGCCGGGCCAAGGAGATGCGTGAGCTGCCGGAGGGGCCGTTGTTCTTCGGGCGGCTCGACTTCGCCGCTCGCGCCCCCGGTGACCACGCCGGGCAGAGCTATCACCTGGGGCGGCTGCGGATCAGCGAGGACCCTGCCGTGCCGCCGCTCGTGGTGGACTGGCGGGCCCCGGTTTCGCGGGCCTTCTATCAGGCGAGTTCCCGTGACCCCCAGGGCGTCGCCGTCCGGCGCCGCTTCGGGTGGGCGCCGGGGAGCCGAGGGGATGCGGCCGACCTGACGGGGCTGGAGGACGAGCATCTGGAACGCCGGGCGCCCGCTCCGGACGGCCCAGGCCCTGCCTCTGCTGCGGCTTCCCCGGGCGGCCTCCTCGCCGCCGAGATCGAGCGGCCCCGGCTCGGTCCGATGCGGGACATCGCCGCCACCATCCAGCCGGAGCAGGACGATCTGGTGCGGGCCGACCTCGCGACCTCCGTCTGTGTGCAGGGCGCCCCCGGCACTGGCAAGACGGCCGTCGGGCTGCACCGCGCCGCGTACCTCCTCTACACCCACCCCCAGCGCATCCGCCGCGGCGGACTGCTGATCCTCGGCCCCAACCGCACGTTCCTCTCGTACATCGCGGAGGTGCTGCCCGCGCTGGGCGAGACGGGCGTACGGCAGGCCACGGTCACGGACGAGATCGCCCGGCATGAGGTGCGGGCGCGGGACGAGGAGCGGGCGGCGGTGGTGAAGCACGACGCGCGGATGGCGGAGGTGCTCCGGCGTGCGCTGTACGCAGGGGTCGCGGGCGGCGGCGGATCCGGGAAGGGGGAGGATCCGGCGGGGGTGTTCAACTCCCTCGTCCTGGCGGAGGGCTCGTACCGCTGGAGGGTGGCCGGGGACGAGTTGCGGCGGATCGTGGCGGACGTACGGGCCGAGGAACTGCCGTACGACGTCGGGCGGGAGCGGGTCCGGGCGCGGGTGGTCCGGCTGCTGCAGGAGCAGGCGGAGCGGCGGGCCGGACCCCGCCCGAACGCGTGGCTGTACCGGGTCTCGCGGTCGCGGCCGGTCGGCGCGTACGTGGAGGCCGTATGGCCGAAGGTGCGGCCGGAAGAGGTCGTGGCCCGGCTGCTCGGTGACCCGGACGTGCTCGCGGACGCGGCGGAGGGGCTGCTCGACGCGGACGAGCAGAAGGCCGTCAGCTGGGCGAAGCCGCCGCGTACCTGGCGGTCGGCCCGCTGGTCGGCCGCCGATCTCGTCCTCCTCGACGAAGTCGCGGGGCTCCTCGCCCACCCCGACGGCTACGGGCATGTCGTCGTCGACGAGGCTCAGGACCTCTCCCCGATGGAGTGCCGCGCGATCGCCCGCCGGGCCGCCTACGGGTCGGTGACCGTCCTGGGCGACCTGGCCCAGGGGACGACGCCGTGGGCCGCCCGCGACTGGCCCGGCCTCCTCGCCCACCTGGGCAAGCCGGACGCCCGCGTCGTCCCTCTGACCACCGGGTTCCGAGTACCGCAGGCCGTCGTGGGACTGGCGAACGGGCTGCTGGGGCGGCTGGGGGTGGAGGTGCCGGCCGCCCGGTCCCTGCGGAGGGACGGGGAGCTGCGGATCAGGAGCGTTCGCGGGGACGGCGTCGCGGCTGACGGCGTCATGGCTGCCGAGGGCGACGTCGCCGAGGGCGTCGTGGCGGAAGGCGTCGTCGCCGAGGTCGTGGACGCCGTGCGGGACGCGCTCGGGTGTGAGGGGTCCGTCGGGGTCATCGCGGCCGACGGGCCCGACGTCGTACGGCTGCGGCAGGCGCTCGACGAGGCCGGGATCACCACGGGCGGGCCGGACGAACTCCGTTCGCGGGTGGCTGTGCTGGGTGCCGGCGTCGCGAAGGGTCTGGAGTACGACCATGTCGTGGTCGTCGAACCGGCGGCGATCGCAAAGGCCGAGGAACGGGGGCTGCACCGACTGTACGTCGCCCTCACCCGGGCGGTGTCGCGCCTGGACGTGGTGCACGCCCGTGCGTTGCCGTGGTGACGTACGGGCGTGCGTTGTCGTGGTGGCGTACGGAGGTGTGCGGAGGTGTGCGGTGCCGTGGTGGCGTACGGAGGTGTGCGGTGCGCCCCTTCGTCGGTGCTTCACACCCTTCGACGGGTGCGCCTCCGCGCCGCCCCCCTCACGATGCCACGGTCTAGCCCTCGCGCTCCCGCCCACTCCTCGGGCTTCGCCGCGGCCTCCAGGGCCGGGATCAACTGCTCCTCCTCATAGGCGAGATGGGCTTCGAGCTCGTCGATGAGGCGTTCCACCTCGGGGAGTACGGCGGCGGGGTCGGCGTCCTCGGCCGTCACCACCCGGCGCAGCTCCTCGACGAGGACGGTGATGCGCTCGTGCTCCTCGTGGAGGCGGCTCAGGGTCGGGGCCAGCTCGGGGTGGCGTTCCCCCAGGAAGGGGAACAGGCCCATGGCTTCGCCGTTGTGGTGGTTGTGCAGACCCTGGCAGAAGGTGAGGCAGTTGACGCGGAGCTGGGCACCGAGGCCCGCCCTGCCGCCGCTGGTCAGCAACTCCTTCTTGATCAGTCCGAGTTCGCGCCGGAAGGCGTCATGGACGACCTTGAGGGCCTCGCCCATGGAGTCGGCGTTGACGTTCGGCGGGCCGGACACGGGGACCTCGCGCAGGGCGACGACCGGGATCGTACGGTCCGTCTTCGCCTGGTAATCGGCCCACCCCGGCTCGTCCTCGACGGCTCGCGCGAAGGCCCGGTCCCGCTCTTCGCCGCCCAGCACGACGGCTTCGGCCTCGTAGGTGAAGGCCCCGGTCTCCACGGTCACCCGGGGGTCGGCCGTGATGTTCCGGTACCAGTCGGGGTGCTTGGGCGAGCCCCCGGCCGACGCGATGACCAGGATCGTGCCGTCGCCGTCGGGGAGGTAGCCGAGGGGAGTGGTGTGCCGCTTGCCGGTGCGCGCGCCGGTGGTGGTCAGGAGGATCAGACGGGCACCTTCGAAATAGCCGCCGACCTCGCCGTGACGGGCTCGGAATTCGTCGATGACTTGCTGGTTGAAGGGGTTGGGCATTCTCTGCTTTCGGGGTTGATGGCGACACGGTTCGTTGTTCGTCGCGGAATGCGGGCAGGGGTGATCGCCGCAGGGCGCGGTCCAGCATGTTGCCGACGGAATGCGTGCGGACGGAATGCATGCCGAAGGGATTCGTGTCGACGCGATGCATTGCTGAGGATGTTCGCCGACGGAATGTTCGCCGACGGAATGTGTGTCGACAGAAGGTGCGGCGAATCAGGGAGCGCTGCGGTGTGGTGTGGTGCGGTGGGGCGCGGATTGCGCAGGGGATTCGACGCGCGCGGCGACAACACCGAGGGATGAGAACGGTGTTGGAGAGCAGTATCAGCGCGCGGAATTCAACGGGCGGGCTCCTGGCCCGCCCCGGCCTCACTCGGAGGCCGGGTAACCCATCCGCTCACGGCACAAGGCCGACCCGGCAGTCATGCGCCCACGATAAGGGGTGGGAGCAGAGCTGGGCAATATCTATTTCGTCGGAATTTGCGGAAGGGCTGATCGGTAGGGTGGGGCGGCGTGCGGAGCGGCGGCAGGAATGGGGATTTGGGTTGCCGTTGCCGTTGCCGTTGCCGAGGCTGTGGACCGGCCCGGGTCAGGCCTTTCCGTCGGCCTCCTTGGCCGCGCGTTCCACCCGGTCCCGGTACTCCTCCCACCACGCCGGGTCGTTGGACGGGAGGCTGGAGGCGCTCTCGTTCATGCCCGCCGCGCCGTCGATGAGTTCCCGGAGGATGTCGGCCTGCCCCGCGTGGCGGTGGGTGTCGGCGATCACGCGGACGACGGCGTGGCGCAGCGTCACCTCGTCCCGGTCGTCGGGCCACCACGGCACCCGGCCGACGGTGTCCAACGGCAGCGCCTCGATGGTGGCGTCCGCGTGGGCCCAGGCCCGGCGGTAGAGGCCCACGATGTCCTCGCGGGACTCGGCGGCGGTGGCCCACATGTCCGCGTTGAGCTCGGCGGTATCGGCGAGCCAGGGCAACGCCTCGCCCGACGGCCGCGCGAAGGTGTCGCCGAGATAGCCCAGTTCGACACCGGCGGCGTGCTTCAGCAGCCCGAGGATGTTGGTGCCGGTCGGTGTCATCGGGCGGCGGGCGTCGTACTCCGACAGCCCGTCGAGCTTCCACACCAGGGCATCGCGGGCGGACTGCAGATAGCGGAGGAGGTCGGCCTTGGCGTCAGTGTCGGCGGCGGTCATGACCCCAGTCTCCCGCCCACACGATCTTTGTCCACCGTCCCTCAGCGATCCCGGCTCGCTTCGTTCACGTTCCCGGCTTCGTACGCCGCGCCCCGCGCTCCACTGCCCGCTGTTGATCGCGTTCTGTCGGCCATGGCGGCCAGGTGCTGGATCTACTGGCGCAGAACCAAGACCCTGTCCTCCCTCGGCGCCGAACCAATCCAGGAGATCGCCCCCGGAGCCCAGGCCGTCAGGCGCGGGATGGAACAGGAACGCGTACGGAAGCACGTCAGGCCGGCCGAGGACCCGCCCTTCCGGGTGGACCTGGGCCGGGTGGACGGTACGCATTCGCCGTCCAGGTCCACCACCTGGCCCCGACGCGCGCGTACAGCACCCATCCGCGGGTCCGTCGTCAGAAGCCCCGTAGGGCGCGGCCTCGGGCCACTGCCTCAGGCAGCGGCCTTGGGCGCCGCGGACGGGAATTCGTACACCGTGAAGTCGGTGAGGCGGACGTAGCCGAGGCGCTGGTAGAGGGCGTTGCTGGTGGGGTTGCCGGGATCCGTGAAGAGCACGATGTCCCTAGCGCCCGCAGCCAGCGCGGCGCGGCTCGCCTCGACCGTGACGGCCCCCGCGTAGCCGCGACCCCGGAGGCGGGCCGGGGTGTAGACGGGGTCCACCCTGACCATGCCGCCGACGATCGAGGTCGTGGCAGCCATGGAGACGGGCGTGCCGTCCGGGGTCCGCCAGAACATGAAGTTCCTGTCGCCGAACCGCGAGTCGTCCCAGGCGCCCGCGTCGATCAGGTCGATGGAGTGCTGCTCCCCGACGTCGACACAGAACTCGCGACACCACCGGACGACTTGCTCACGGTCCCGCTCTCCCGCGAGATGGCCCCGGCCCTCCGGGAAGGGGCTCTGCGGGGTGAGCGTGCCGAGGCGATAGAGGTGCAGCCGCGTGGTGACCACCGGCTCCGCGCCCGTCCGCCGCTGCCAGGCCTCGGCGAAGGCGGTCGACGCGTCGTGGTCCGCGCTGACGCCGGGGACGGGGCGTCCCAGGTCGGCCAGGCGGGCGGCGAGCGCGTCGGCCTGGTCGGGGGCCATGGAGATGAGGCTCAGGTAGCCGGTCGGGGAGCGCTGGTAGAAGCCGGCGTGTACCTCGCCGTCGCGCTCCAGCCGACCGAACACGGGTGTTTCGGCGGGGTTCGCGGACACCCCGTTCACCCGGTGCTTCTCGATCATCGTCAGGTGCATGGTGTGCAGGGCGGGGCGCGAGTGCAGGAAGTCCCCGGCTCGGGAGAGGAACTCGTGGACGTCTTCGGTGAGGTGCCAGTCATCCGGGCGCATGCCTCATGATTTCGCGCGCCGCGCGGGCGCCTCGCGCTTTTTCGCCAGGAGGACGGGCGGCGCCGCCCGTGGCAGGCGAGGCCCGGGGCTGCCTTCGGTGGTGCGGGGAACGGGAGCGTGGGGGAGGCCCTTGCGAGATCGTTGTCCGGAAAACGTCGGCGTGGCCTGTGGGGGGTGGCAGCCCGCCGCGGCACCTTGGCGCCTCCCAGCACTCTGGCGTCTCGGCGTGCCCCGCTCCCTGGCGTCTCGGCGTGCCGCGCTCCCTGGCGTCTCGTGGTGTCCAAGGCCCTGGCGTCTCGTAGTGCCACGTCGGTGTTCTGTGGTGCCATCCAGAGTCACGTCGGCGTTCTGTGGCGCCATCGAGAGTCACGTGGCGCCACGCCGCGCCAAGCGGTGCCATGTGGCGCCACGCGGCACCATCTGGCACCGCTCGCGACGACTGGCGACTCACTCAAGGCCAGCTGGCGCCACCCCGATCTACGTCTCGAGAGGGCTTCTGACCTGCGAAAGCTTGCCAAACAGGCGCCACGGTGGCCCACTCTCGACCACGGCTTGTGCCAACCCGGCTTCACGTGGCGCCATCAATGTGCCATAATGGCGTCATGGACCTCACCCCGTATGTCGACCGCCTCCGTCAGGAGCTCGTCGTCGCCGCCGAGGCCGGCGGTGACGAGGCCCGCGCGCTGGCCGAGCGTCTCGTCGCCCCCCTCGACTCCGCCACCCGCCTCACCCTCCTCGCCGCCCTCTCGGCGGCGATGAGCGAGGTCACCCGGGAACTGGCCCCCGGATCGGTCGACGTACGACTCCGTGGCGCCGACCCGGAGTTCGTGGTGACCCTGCCGGCCACCCCGGTCCAGGACGTGACCGCGCCCTGGACCGAGGCGCTCGCCCCGCCCCCCGCGCCGGAGGGCGACGACGGCGCCTCGGCCCGCATCAACTTCCGCCTCCCGGCCCACCTCAAGGCCCGTCTGGAGGCGGCGGCCGGCAGCGAAGGGCTCTCGGTCAACGCCTGGCTGGTCCGCGCCACCTCCGCCGCGCTCACCCCGGGGTCCGGGCCCGGACCCAGCTCCCGTCCGGGCCCGCCCCCTGCCTCCGCGCCGAACCGCGCGACCGGCGACCGGAACTTCACCGGCTGGGTCCGCTGAACCACAGGGCCGGAGCCTGTCTCCGCCCGCCCGCGCGCCCGTGGCCCACACCACCGTCACCCACCCCTCCAGAGAGGACGGGAGATCCGTCATGCCTTCCTACGAAACACCCGAGGCGATCACCGCCATCGTCGAGTACGCGATCGGCAACGCCCGGATCATCGCCACCGACGGCACCGAGACCTTCGTCGACGTCCAGCCCTCCAACCCGTCCTCCGAAGCGGACCTCAAGGCCGTCAAGCAGACGAAGGTCAACTGCTCCGGCGGTGTCCTGACCGTGAAGGGCCCGCGCAAGAGCACGCCCTTCGGGAAGGTCGGCGGCATCGACATCACCGTCTCCCTGCCGACCGGTTCCACCCTGGAGGGCACCACCCAGGTCGGTGACTTCCACTGCTCCGGACGCCTCGGCGAGACCCGGCTGAAGACCTCGGTCGGCGACCTCCACGTCGAGGAGACCACCACCGCCCGACTGAAGAGCGAGCTCGGCATGGTCCACCTGGACCGTGCCACCGCCTCGGTCGAGATCATCGCGGCCGGCCGCGTCACCGTCGGCACGGTGGAGGGCGGTCTGATCGTCAAGAACGGCAACGGGGACACCGAACTCGCCGAGGTCACCGGCACGTTGGAGGCCTCCGCCGCGAACGGGCGTATCGACGTCGGCACCGCCCACTCCGATGTGGAGGCCAAGTCGGCCAACGGCGGTATCCGACTGGGGCGGGTCACCCGGGGCCGGGTCACCCTCCGCGGCTCCGTCGGCGACCTGGAGGTCGGCATCCCGGAGACCACCGCCGCCTGGCTCGACGTCCACACCGACGTCGGTGTCCTGCGCAGCGCCCTCGGGACGGCCGAAGGCCCCGGCGACGCCACGGACACGGTGGAGGTCACCGCCCGCACCGCCGTCGGCGACATCCACATCCGCCGCGCCTGACCGCCGGGGGCGTATCCCCATAGCCCCCACCCCCACCCCCACCCCATCCCCGACCCACCCCGGCCCGCCTCGTTCCTCCTCCGGGGCCCGCCACTCCTGCTCCGCCGGTGGCCCAGCGCTTGCTCCGTCGGGGACCAGCGCTTGCTCCGCCGGGGCCCGTTTCACAGCGCGGCGCACGCCTCTCCGCTGAGGCTCGTCCCCGGCCGACGCCCGTCTCTCTGCTGAGGCGCGCCCCCGGCCGGCGCCCGTCTCTCTGCTGAGGCCCGCCTCTCCGTCGGCGCTTCAACGCCCAGGCCGCGCTCGTATCCCCGTAGAGCGGGCCCCTCTTTACCCCCTCCCACGCGCTCTCCCTCCTCTCTCCACCAAGGAGCCATCTGTCATGTCAGCATCAAAGTCGCCGTCGCCCACATCGAAGTCACCGTCGCCCGCATCGAAGTTGTCCGGCGCGTCAGACGCCGCCAACGCCGCCCCGCGCCCCCGCCGCACCTCGGTCGCCGCCGGTCTCACCGCCACTGGCCTCACCAAGTCGTACGGCGACAAGCAGGTCCTGCGCGGTATCGACCTCGACATCCAGGGCGGCACCGTCTTCGCCCTGCTCGGCCCCAACGGCGCGGGCAAGACCACGACCGTCCAGATCCTGTCGACGCTGATCGCCGCCGACTCCGGCACCGCCCGCCTCGCCGGTCACGACCTGGACCGCGAAGCCGACGCCGTACGCAAACTCATCGGTGTCACGGGCCAGTTCGCCGCCGTCGACAACCTCCTCAACGCCGAGGAGAACCTGATGCTCATGGCGGACCTGCACCATCTGTCCCGCCGCGAGGGCCGGCGCCGCACCGCCGACCTGCTCGCCCGCTTCGACCTCACCGAGGCCGCCCGCAAGCCCGTCGCCACCTACTCCGGCGGGATGCGCCGCAAGCTCGACCTGGCGATGACGCTGGTAGGCGACCCGCGGATCATCTTCCTCGACGAGCCCACGACCGGCCTGGACCCGCGCTCCCGCCGCACGATGTGGGAGATCATCCGCTCCCTGGTCGACGAGGACGGCGTGACGATCTTCCTCACCACCCAGTACCTGGAGGAGGCCGACCAACTGGCCGACCGCATCGCCATGCTCGACGGCGGGAAGCTGGTCGCCGAAGGTACGGCGGAGGAGCTGAAGCGGCTGATCCCCGGCGGTCACATCTCGCTCAGGTTCGCCGATCCCGAGGCCCTGGAAGTGGCCGCCTCATGCTTCGCCGCGACCGCCCGCGACGACGAGGAACTCACCCTCCAGATCCCCTCCGACGGCACCGTCCCCACCCTCCGCGCGGTCCTGGACATCCTCGACGGCGCAGGCGTCACCCCGGAGTCGCTCTCGCAGCACACCCCGGACCTCGACGACGTCTTCCTCACCCTGACCGGCGACAAGCAGCAGGAGATCTCCCGATGAGCAGCATGAGCTACGCGGCCCGTGACTCCGTCACCATGTTCCGCCGCAACATGAAGCGAGCGATCCGCTATCCGTCCATCGTCATCACCATCGTGATGATGCCGGTCCTCTTCCTGCTCCTGTTCAACTACGCCTTCGGCGGCGCGCTCGGCGCCGGCATCCAGGGCCCGCAGGCGGCACAGGGCGGGCAGGGTGGCGACATCGACTACATCGACTACATCGCACCGGGCATCATCCTGATGACCGTCGCCACCGGCTGCATCGGAGCCGCCCTCAGCGTGTGCATGGACATGACCGAGGGCATCGTGAACCGCTTCCGCACCATGTCGATCTCCCGGGCCTCGTTCCTCACCGGGCACGTCCTGGGCAATCTGGTCCAGACCGTCGCCGGCACCGTCGCCGTCACCGGTGTGGCCCTGGCCATCGGCTTCCGGCCGAACGCCACCGCCCTGGAGTGGCTCGCCGCCGCCGGCCTGCTGACCGCCCTGGCCCTCGCCCTGACGTGGCTCTCGGCCGGCATGGGCCTGGTCGCCAAGACCGTCGAGTCCGCGAGCAACATGCCGATGCCCATCACCTTCCTCCCGTTCCTGGGCAGCGCCATCGTCCCCACCGACTCCATGCCGACCGGCTTGCGGTGGTTCGCCGAGTACCAGCCCTTCACCCCCATCAACGAAACCCTCCGCGGCCTGCTGATGGGCACCGAGATCGGCAACAGCGCCTGGACAGCCCTGACCTGGTGCGCGGCCATCGGCCTCACCGGCTACCTCTGGTCCAGGTCCGCCTTCAAGCGGGGCGTCCGCAACTGACCCGGTTGACCCGATTGACCCGCTCCGCCTCCGCTGAGGTGGAGCGGGTCGATCGTGGTCGGCCCGGCACCCCGGCGAGGGGATTTCTGGATCGTCGAGCCGGACTGCGCGGCCCGGAACGCGAGATACCGACTGAAGGCCTCGTGGCTGTCAGGGGTGAAGCGCCACTCCTGTAGGGCCGACCGCAGCTCAGGCTCTGTCAGCCAGGCATGCCAGGCAACCTCATCGGGATCGGGGATCACGGCATCAGGCACCACGGCTTCGTGCACACCAAGCCAGTGAGGGCTCAAGCCGCTGCGATTGATGAACGTGAACAGCAAGTGCGGCCGCACATGGCTACCCAGCTCCTCGGCCAGCTCCCGGGCAGCGGCCTGTTCATAGGACTCACCGACATTCACGGCGCCACCGACCACGACCTCGTGGAGCCCGGGGAAGCGCGACAGCTGCGCCGACCGCAGGTGGACGAGGACCCGCCCACGCTCATCACGACACACCGTCACGGCAACCCGGTGCAGCCAGCCCTCCCAGGTGGCCTGTCGGCGGCTGACCACCACCCCCAGCACACGATCTTGATCGTCGACACGCTCCACCAGTTCATCCACGACGCACACCCTGGCAGGGCCCACTGACAACGCCGCTGTCCGGCGAATCGTGGACGGCGTCCAGAAAGCGCCTGCACCAAGAGGCCGACGCAGTGCGGCGGGTAGTGGTCACCGGGCCGTGATGAACTCAGGCGTCCGCAGGTGCGGCATCGAGGGCGGCCAGGTCGAAGCCGGCCTCGGCAAGGACGTCGGCGGCGACTCCGCGGCCGACCTGGGCGAGGCCGATCAGGAGGTCGTCGCAGTCGATGCCGTTGGATCCGTTCTGCTCGGATCTGGCCTCCGCGATGGCCATCGCCTTGCGGGAGTAGGGCGTCCAGGCGATGCGCTCGGCTGCCTGGGAGGCGCCCATGCTCAGCCGGTTTCCGACGGATCGGCGGACCGTCTCCGGCGGAACACCGGCGGCTTGCAGGAGCTGGGTGGCGCTGTTGTCCTCAGCGGTCAGTCCCCATAGCAGGTGCTCGGTGCCGATGTAGTTGTTGCGGTGATGGACTGCCGCCTGCTTGACGTGGGTCATTGCCTGGCGGAGGCCGTCGGTCATCGTCTCCGGGTTATAGCGCTTGTGTGGTGCGTGGAAGCGTTGCTGGACGGCCTGTCGTGTCACACCGAGGGCGGTACCGATGTCGGTCCACGAGTTGCCGTGCATCCGGCAGTGCTCGACGTAGTCCTCGACCAGGTCGTCCGCCAGTGCCTGCATCTGGCCCGCCAGCTCGGCGGCAACGGTCAGTAGAGCGAGCCAGTCGGGTTGTTCTTGACTGCCGGAGCGGTGTGCGGTGTCGCACCTGCGGTCGACTTCCGCGATGAGATCGTCCAGATCTGGAAGAGCCATTAGGCAAGTACGTCTTGACAATTTGGAATTGTCAAGACGTACTTGCCTCCGCTTGCGAGTGGACAACGATCGCCTGGAGAGCGGCAGCCTCTATGGATCGCTCGATGCGCAGAGCGGTTCGCATCAGCTCCGTGATGAACCACTGTCTGGCCGTCCTGCGAAGTGCGCTCTCCTAGGACAGACGCCTGTTGAACTCGGCTCCGAACGGGCCGAATTGCTTGCCGAGGAGGGCGAGGCTGCGCCGGCGCGGGAACGCGTGGAGGGAGATGGCCTCAACGAGAACGGGACAGCTCTGCCCCCCGGCAGTGGTGTAGCGCACTTTTGCAAGCGGGTGCTTGCAATAGTTAGCGGGGGTGGGGCATGGTGGAGGCATGGCATCGCTCAACGTCGGCAATCTCGGTGAGTACCTGCGTGAACAGCGGCGAAACGCGCAGCTGTCGCTCAGGCAGCTCGCCGATGCCGCCGGGGTGTCCAATCCGTATCTGAGCCAGATCGAGCGCGGGCTGCGCAAGCCGAGCGCGGAGGTGCTGCAGCAGGTCGCCAAGGCGCTGCGGATCTCCGCCGAGACGCTGTACGTGCGGGCCGGCATCCTCGACGCCGAGCGGGACCGGGACGAGGTCGAGACGCGCGCCGTCATCCTCGCCGATCCCACGCTGAACGAGCGGCAGAAGCAGGTGCTGCTCCAGATCTACGAGTCCTTCCGCAAGGAGAACGGATTCGAGATCGGAGTCGAGGTCGGATCCGAGGTCCAGGTCGTGGCCGCGGCGGAGAGCGGCATACGGATCGATGCCGAAACCGCTACCACGACGGCGGCGGCGGATACCGCGGGCGTCGAAGACGCCTCGCCCCCCGGCTCTCAGGCCGACGGCGGCGATGCCGGTCCGCGGCGGACGGCGAGCTGACCACGCTCACCGCGAAGCCGACGCCGAAGCCGAAGCCGTCGAACCGGACCGGAACGACTACCAACCCTCAGTAGCAAGCAACCCGGAGGACCCTCACCATGGCCATCACCGACGACATCCGCAAGGCCGTCACCGACCCGACCCCCTTCTACTTCGCCGCCGGCACCGCCGACCTCGCCCTCCAGCAGGCGAAGAAGGTCCCCGGCCTGGTCGAGCAGCTGCGGGCCGAGGCGCCGGCCAAGATCGACGCCGTACGCCAGACGGACCCGAAGGCCGTGCAGGAGAAGGCGACCGCCCGCGTCAAGGAGACCCAGGAGAACCTCCAGACCAAGGTCACCGAGATCATCGGCACCCTCGACACCGACCTGAAGAAGCTCGGCGAGACCGCCCAGGACCTCGCGCTGCGCAGCGTCGGCGTCGCCGCCGAGTACGCGGTGAAGGCCCGCGAGACGTACGAGCGCGTCGCCGAGCACGGTGAGCAGGCCGTGCGCACCTGGCGCGGTGAGGCCGCGGAGGAGATCGAGGAGCTCGCGATCGCCGTCGAGCCGAAGTCCCAGCCGGTCGAGGTCAAGGACGAGCCGGCCGCCGCGAAGCCGGTCCCGGCCCAGGCCGCCCCCGCCCCCGCCGCCAAGAAGGCCGCGCCGAAGAAGGCTCCGGCGCGCAAGACGACGGCCGCCAAGAAGACCACCCCGCCCGCCAAGTAAGCGGCAGGGCGAGCCGCCGAGTGGGCGACATAGCCGACGACGGAGTCGGTGACAGAGCGAGGGGTACGCGTGCGGGTACGTGCGGAGTGCCTCTCAGTACCTCGCGGTACGGAGACGGGCCGGGCACCTTTGGGGTGACCGGCCCGTTCTACGGGTACGGTGGCCGCGTGGGAGAAACGGTCGGTATTCGGATGCGTGAACGGAACGGGCGGTGGTGGGCACCATGCTGATGAACGGCTTCGCGGGGTTCATGGGGCTGTTGCAGCTCGCTGTGATCGCACTCGCCGCGTTCGCTCTGATCGACGCCACGTTCCGGCGGGAGGACGCGTTCCGCGCGACGGACAAGCAGACCAAGGTCTTCTGGCTGATCATCCTCGGGATCGCGCTCGTCGTCAGCCTGCTCTTCCCGCTCCTGTCGTTCCTCCCGATCATCGGCCTCATCGCCAGCATCGTGTACATCGTCGACGTACGCCCCGCGGTGCGGCAGATCTCCGGCGGCGGTGGCCGCGGCGGCAACCGGGGATCCAGCAGCGACGGCCCGTACGGCCCCTACAACGGCGGCCGGTGACCTCCTTCGAGGTCGCGCCTCGATCGAGGCCGAGCCCGCTCAGGCCTCCCGGTCCAGCAGGAGGACCGCCACGTCGTCGGTCAGTTCGCCGCCGTTGAGGTCGCGGACCTCGTTCACGGCGGCGCACAGCAGTTCCTCGCCGCGCAGACCCTCGGCGAGCTGGCGGCGGACCATCTCCACCATGCCGTCCTGACCCAGCCGTTCCTTGCCCTGCCCGATCCGGCCCTCGATCAGGCCGTCGGTGTAGAGCATCAGACTCCACGCGGCGCCCAGTTCGATCTGCGTGCGCGGCCAGCGGGCGTTCGGCAGCAGGCCGAGGGCGGGGCCGCCGTTGTCGTAGGGCAGCAGCTCCGCCGGCGGGGTCGGTCGGCCGCCCTGGCCGTGGCGGACGATCAGCGGTGCCGGGTGCCCCGCGAGGCAGAGGCCCGCGCGGCGGCCGTCGGGGGCGATGTCGACCGTGCAGAGCGTCGCGAAGATCTCGTCGCTCTCGCGCTCGTGCTCCAGGACGCGCTGGAGCGTGGACAGCAGCTCGTCGCCGCAGAGCCCCGCGAAGGTCAGCGCCCGCCAGGCGATGCGCAGCTCCACGCCGAGCGCCGCCTCGTCCGGGCCGTGCCCGCAGACGTCGCCGATCATCACATGCACGGTGCCGTCCGGGGTGCGGACGGTGTCGTAGAAGTCGCCGCCGAGCAGCGCGCGGGAACGGCCCGGCCGGTAGCGGGCGGCGAACCGCAGGGACGAGCCCTCCAGGAGGGGGGTCGGCAGCAGGCCGCGTTCCAGGCGGGCGTTCTCCTGGGCGCGCAGCTTGGACTCGGTGAGTCGGCGCTCGGCCGTGTCGGACCGCTTGCGCTCCACCGCGTAGCGGATCGCGCGGCTCAGCAGGCGGCCGTCCACTTCGTCCCGGAACAGGTAGTCCTGTGCGCCCACCCGAACCGCCTCGGTGCCGCGTTCGGCGTCGCCCGAGTCGGTGAGGGCCAGGACGGCGTGGCGGGGGGCCAGGTCCAGGACGTGTTTGAGGACGGCGAGTTCGTCGTCGGGACGGTCGGCCGACTCGGTGTCCGGGTCGGTGGGGCGGGGCGGGGCCGGGAGTGCCAGGTCCAGGAGGATGCAGTTGACGTCGTCGGTCAGCAGCCGCTGGGCCTCGGTGAGGTTGCGGGCGGTGCGGACGCGGATCGGCTTGCCCGCCGAGTCGAGCAGTTCGGGCACGTTGAGGGAACCCGCCGGGTCGTCCTCGATGAGGAGGACCGTGAGGTTGGTGGGGCCGGGCTGCGGGGCCGGGCCGGTGGCACCGGGGCCGGCGGCGTGGGAGCCGGGCGGGTTTGTGGAGTTGTCTGTAGGGGCCAGGGCCGAGGCGTTCATGTCAGCCCCCTCTCCGGACGGTCCGCTCGGCGCGGACTCAGCGTGCGCCTGACCACTCTCCGCGGCCGGGATCGCTCTCTGCCGCGGTACGGGTACGGGCATCGTGTTGGGTTCCTTCCCTCCCCCCGAGGGCACGGCGGGCGAGGGACCTCGACCCACCGACGGGGACCTTAGCGCCAGGCGCCGCCGCAACGGAATGGGAGACGGGGCGCTGGGTGGTAAACAGCCGACGTCATATGCCGCATCACGTACCGCACTTGGACATGGCAGGGCTTTCCCCTGGGATGACGAATGTCACGCGACGGAGGTTGAGCCGGGTGACGAAGGTGTCGAGAATCACGTGGGGTGGCTCACGGCGGGGGTGTTGCGGGGGTGGATGTGCGGTGCGGTGTGGGGGTTTGGCGCGGTACGGGAGGCGTTGGGGGCAGGGGTGGGGTGGGGGTGTTGAGGTGCGGTGTGACGCGGGGCGGTCTGGCGGGAGACCGGTGCGGTGCGGTGTGACGCGGTGCGGCGCCGGGGGCGGTGCGGTTTGGGTGCGGCCGTCGGGGTCACACCCTCGGCCTCCGGCTCAGCCTGTCGGCTCAACCCTCCGCCTCGGTCGCCCTGGCCTGCGGCTCGGCCCGTCGGCTCACGCGTCCGGGCGTACGACGCCAAGGATCCGCATCGTGCCCGCGCCCGCGATCGACACTTTCCGGTTCGGACGGGGGGCGTGGACGATGGAGCCGTCGCCCAAATACATGGCGACGTGGCTGGCATCGGCGTTGTAGATGATGAGGTCGCCGGGCCGCATGTCCTGGATGTCGATGTGCTTGAGCTGACGCCACTGCTCCTGGGAGGTGCGGGGAATGGTCAGCCCGGCGGCGGCCCACGCCTCGCTGGTGAGACCGGAGCAGTCGTAGGTGTCGGGCCCTTCGGCGCCCCATTCATACCACTTGCCTATTTGGTTCGTGGCGAACTCGACGGCCTTCTTGCCCTGCGGCGTCGCCTTGCCGTTGATCTCGGCGAGTATTCCGGAGTCCAGCCACGCCGCCTGTGACTTCTGCGCGGCCTCCTCCTCCAACTGCGTCAGCCGCTCCCGCTCGTCGTCCTCCAGCTGGGCTTCCAGCTCCTCGGCGGCGGCGATCTGCTTCTTGATCTTCTTCTTGGCCTTCTCCTTGGCCTTGCGGTTGGTCTCCAGCTTCTCCCAGCGCGCGGAGGCGTCCTTGGAGTACTGCTCCAAGTCCTGCTGGGTCTGGGTCATTTCGGCGAGCAGGCCCTTGGTCGCGAGCTGGCCCTGACGCAGGCGGTCCGCCCCCTCCAGGAAGTCCTGGGGATTCTCGCTGAGCCACAGCCGTACCTCGGGCGGGAGGCCGGCGCCCCGGTACTGGGCACGGGCCGCGGCGCCGATGAGGTCCTGCAACTTGTCCAGCTTCTGCTGGCCCTTGACGACCTCGTGGGCCAGATCGACGAGCTCCTCGGACTGCTTGTCGGCCTTTTCCTCGGCCGCGTTGTACGCGTCCGTGGCGACCGCGGCGTCGTGGTAGAGGCCCTCCAGCTTGGTGCGGACGCGCTCCAACTCCTCGTTCGTCACCGGAGTCGAGCCGGGATCGGGCGAGGACGAGGGTGTGGGTGTCGGACTCGGGGTCGGCTCGGCCGGTTTCGCCTGGCTCGCGTACGCGGTGACCGGCGCGCCCAGGACGGTCATCGCGCAGACCACGGCCACGGCCGCCATGGTCAGCTTCCGCTTGCCGACTCCCATACCTCTTGCCCCCAACCCCTATGGATACAGAACTGATTAACCGTCAGTAACTTCCCGGTGCCCGGGTGATCGTGTCACGGCGTCGTGGAATGCGACAGAGGTGGGCAAGAACTCACTTCTGTCCGCCGCCTCTTCCTCCCTCCCCTGCTCCCACCTGCGTGACACCGCTCCAGCCTGTCCGACGAACGGCCCGAGGCGATCGTTCCCGTGTGTCACGAGAATGTTGCTCTGTGTAGTCAACGGGGGCGGGTGCGCGGCCTCGAGGGAGCGCAGCATCGAGGACGCGCGGAGACGAGGGCGTACGCGGAGATGAGGGCGTACGGGGAGATGAGAGCGTACGGAGATGCGGAGGCGGACGGGGCTCTCCGCTAATGGCGGGGCCGCGGTGCCAACGCCTCCCACGCCACCGTGACTTCGCCCTGGCGCCAACGCGAGACCCCGTCCCGTACCGGCCAGTCCGCGCTCAGCGTGCGGATCGTGCGGATCCAGCGCTGCCGGGCACCGTACGAGGCGTACGGTGCCGCGGCCGCCCAGGCGCGGTCGAAATCGCGGAGGAACGCGTGCACCGGTTCGCCGGGGACGTTGCGGTGGATGAGTGCCTTGGGGAGGCGTTCGGCGAGGTCGGAGGGGCGGTCCAGGGAGCCGAGCCGGGTGGCGAAGGTGACCGTACGGGGGCCCTCCGGGCCGAGAGCGACCCAGACGTGCCGGCGGCCGATCTCGTCACAGGTGCCCTCGACGAGCAGACCACCGGAGGGGTAAGAGGCGGTGGGGGAGTGGGGGCTCGCGGCGCGGAGGTCCGTGGTGCGAGGGCCCGGGGCGTGGGCACCTTGCGTGGGGTGGGGCGGGCCGGAAGCGGCCGGGGCGGGTGGTGCGGCCGGTTCGAGGCGGGCGCACAGGCGTTCCCAGACGGCGGCGACCTCGTCCTCGTCGTACTGCCGGAGCACGTTCGCCGCCCGGATGAGGGTGGGGCGGCCCGGCACCGGTACCTCGAAGCCGCCGTGCCGGAAGGTCAGACCCTCGCATGCGTAGGGCTGGGCCGCGGTGACCCTGGCCGGGTCGATCTCGACGCCGACGACCTGGATGCGGGGCGCCGCCGTGCGGAGGCGGTGGAGCAGTTCGACGGCGGTCCAGGGGGCGGCGCCGTAACCGAGGTCGACGGCGAGGGGAGTGGTGGCGCGGCGGAGTGCGGCACCGTGCGTCGCCGCGATCCAGCGGTCCATGCGGCGCAGTCGGTTGGGGTTCGTGGTGCCACGCGTCACGGTGCCTACTGGTCTTGCCATGAGGTGAGCGTATGTCCGCCTCCCGAAGCAGAGGAGGCCCCCACTCCTCGCGCGCGTATGCCCCCACGCCCCGCCCTCACGTCCCCACGCGCTCGTGCCTCACCCCCCACGCGCCCGCCCCCACGCACCTCGATACTCGAACGGTTGAGCGAAGCTCGGCAAAAATTACGCAAAGGGGAAATGGAACGGCCCCCTCCGGTGTTCCCCCTCCCGAGAGGGACTCCAGGCCCTCCCAACGGCATGCCCGCAGCGAGGAGGAACGCCACGTGAGCCACTACGTCAGCAGGCTCGGGCGACGTTCCCCGGCCGGCGCGGCGCGGCTTCGGCTGCACCGCAAGCCGCGCCGGGTCGCGATGCTCTCGGTGCACACGTCGCCGCTGCACCAGCCCGGCACGGGCGACGCGGGCGGGATGAACGTCTACATCGTGGAGCTGGCGCAGCGGCTGGCCGCCCAGGGCATCGAGGTGGAGATCTTCACCCGGGCCACCACCGGCGCCCTGCCCCCCACGGTCGAGCTGGCGCCCGGCGTCCTGGTCCGGCACGTCGACGCGGGCCCGTACGAGGGGCTGGCCAAGGAGGAACTGCCGGCCCAGCTCTGCGCCTTCACGCACGGCGTGATGCAGGCCTGGGCGGGCCACCGCCCCGGCCACTACGACCTGGTCCACTCGCACTACTGGCTCTCCGGCCATGTCGGCTGGCTGGCCGCCGAACGCTGGGGCGTTCCTCTGGTGCACGCCATGCACACGATGGCCAAGGTGAAGAACGCCGCGCTCGCCGCCGGCGACACCCCCGAACCCGCCGCGCGCGTCATCGGCGAGACCCAGATCGTCCGCGCCGCAGACCGCCTCATAGCCAACACGGCCGAGGAGGCCGACGAACTCGTACGCCACTACGAGGCCGACCCGGCCAAGGTCGCCGTCGTCCACCCGGGCGTCAACCTCGACCGTTTCCGCCCCGCCGACGGCCGCGCCGCGGCGAGGGCCCGGCTCGGTCTGCCCCAGGACGCCCTGATCCCGCTCTTCGCCGGCCGTATCCAGCCCCTGAAGGCCCCGGACGTCCTGCTCCGCGCCGTCGCCGTCCTCCTTGCCGAGCGCCCCGAGCTGCGGTCGAGCATCGTCGTACCGGTGGTCGGCGGGCCGAGCGGCAGCGGGCTCGCCAAGCCGGAGGGCTTGCAGAAGCTGGCCGCGCGGCTCGGCATCGCCGACGTCGTACGGTTCCGGCCGCCTGTCGGGCAGGAACAGCTCGCGGACTGGTTCCGGGCGGCGTCCGTGCTGGTCATGCCGTCGTACAACGAGTCCTTCGGGCTGGTCGCCATCGAGGCGCAGGCGGCCGGTACGCCGGTACTGGCAGCCTCGGTCGGCGGTCTACCGGTCGCCGTGCGGGACACGGAGACGGGCTTCCTGGTCCAGGGCCACGATCCCGCCGCGTACGCGCGCGTGCTCCGCGATTTCGCCGACGCCCCCGAGCTGACCGCCCGCATGGGCGCGGCCGCCGCCCGGCACGCCGAGTCCTTCGGCTGGGACAACTCGGCCGCCGCCACCGCGGACGTGTACACGGCGGCCATGCACGACTACCGCCGCCCGCGGGCCAGGGCCCACCACGGGTGAGCCCCGGGGCCCTGCCGCGGCTCCGCCGTCGACCTCCGCGTACCGGCGGGTACCCTCGCCCCATGGCTGACGAAGCGTCGATCATCGAGCAGGTCCTCAACGAGGCCGAGCTGGAGTGGGAGAGCCCCGACCCGGGTTCCTACGTCGTGAAACTCCCCGGCACCCGCAAGCTCTCCACGACCGTCTCCCTGATCGTCGGCCGGCACTCCCTCTCCCTCAACGCCTTCGTGATCCGCCACCCCGACGAGAACGAGGCGGGCGTCCACCGCTGGCTCCTGGAGCGCAACCTCAAGCTGTACGGCGTGAGTTACGCCGTCGACCCGCTCGGCGACATCTACGTCACCGCCCGGCTGCCGCTCGCCGCCGTCACCCCCGAGGGCATCGACGGCCTCCTCGGCCAGGTCCTGGAAGCGGCCGACGGCGCCTTCAACACCCTCCTGGAGCTGGGCTTCGCCTCCGCGATCCGCAGGGAGTACGCCTGGCGCGTCTCCCGGGGCGAACCGACCCGCAATCTCGACGCGTTCAGCCATCTGACCCGGGACGTGGCGGGCGACCGTTCCGATAGCGACCAGGGGTGACCCCCACCCACCGCCTGAAGTGCCGCGTCAGGTGCGCCTGGTCGTAGAACCCGGCCACCGCCGCCGCCTCGCCCGGCCGCACACCCTCCAACAGCAGCCGCCTGGCCCGCTCCACCCGCCGGGACATCAGGTACTGGTGCGGCGCGATGCCGAAGGCCGCGCCGAACGCCCGTACGAGATGCGAGGGGTGGGCCTGGACCGTCCCCGCGGCCTCCTCCAACGTGATCCCGTCCGTGATCCGCTCGTCGAGAAGCTCACGGAGCCGATGCGCGACGGCCCGCCCGGCGGGAGCGGCCCCCGCCCCGCCCTCCGACGAGGTCCCCGCCCCACCCCCCGACGCGGCCGCCGGCCGCAGATGCCTCCGCAACCGCTCTCCGACCAGCGCCAGCCGGCTCTCCGCCTCCAACTCGTCGCCGGGCCGCGCGAGCGCCGCGTGCAACTGCCCCACCCGCAGCCGCAGTACGGGATCCCGCAGGTCCGGCCCGTCCACCGCCGCCCCGACGAGGCTCGCGTCCAGCGCGGCCAGGGGCGCGTCCGGATCCAGGTACAGCACCCGCTTGCGGAACCCCCGATCCGTCACCGGCGCGCCGTTGTGCGGCACGAACGGCGGCAACAACGACACCGTGTCGTGGGGCGTCCCGTGTTCATGCCGGTCCAACTCGTAGCGCACGGCCCCGTCGTCCACGATCAACAGCGTCCACACGTCGTGCACATGCATGGGGTACGCGTACTCGGTGTAGTGCGCGTGGAAGACCTCGACGACACCGGGCACGCGCGGCCGCCAGGCGGTCACCTCACGCCGGGGGGAAGCGGGCCGCTGGGTACCCATGCAAAGAACGTACAAGACGGGGTCGCCCGGCGATCGGCAGTCTCATCCCATGAACAGCGAGCCCTTCGACGAGACCCTTGACGCGAGTCTTGGCGCGAGCCTTGACGCGCCCTCCGCGCCCTCCGCGCCCTCCGCGCCCTCCGCGCCCTCCGCGCCCTCCGTGCGCTCCGCGAGTACGCCGCCGCCCACCCGTTTCGACACCAAGATCGCCGTCCTCCTCCGCGACGACCTCGCGACCTGGCAGCGCCTCAACGTCACGTCCTTCCTGGTCAGCGGCATCGGCCCGACCATCCCCGAGGTGATCGGCGAGCCGTACGAGGACGCCGACAAGGTGGCCTACCTTCCGATGTTCCGGCAGCCGGTCCTCGTCTTCGAGGCGACGAAGGAGGTCCTGAAGGCGGCGCACGCGCGCGTACTGTCCCGCGCCCTCCCTCGCGCGCTCTTCACGTCGGACCTGTTCGCCACCGGCAACGACCACGACAACCGGGCAGCCGTACGGTCCGTGGCGACGGGGGAGCTGGACCTGGTGGGGTTGGCGGTGTACGGCCCGCGCAACGGGGTGGACAAGGTGGTGAAGGGGGCGCGGATGCACCCGTGAGACCGTGCCGGGGGCGCTCAGACCACCTCGGTGACCTCCCCCACGGCGGCTCGCCCGCCTCCCTGCTCCTCACCGCCCGGTTTCTGCCCGCCAGGTTTCTGACCGACCGGTTTCTCGCCGCCCGGCTGTCCAGGGGCCCGCTCCCCACCGCCAGGCTGCTCCACCGGTACGGCGGCAGGCGCCGCGGCCCCGTCCTCCGATTCCGGCATCCGGCGCATGAGGGCCCAGTACCCGACCCCCGCCACGGTCCCGATCACCGCGCACAGCCCCCACAGCCACTCCGCGCCCCACCGGTCGATGACGACGCCGGACATGAGCGGAGCGACCAGCGCGGCGACGGACCACGACATCGTGTACATGCCCTGGTAACGGCCACGTCCCTGTGCGGGCGAGAGGCGGACGACGACCCCGGTCTGGGTCGGCGCGTTGACGATCTCGGCGAGGGTCCAGACGCAGACGGTGAGGACGAAGACCCCGATCGAACCGGCGAAGGCGGTGAGGCCGAAGCCGTACCCGGCGAGCACGGACGAGACCACGAGGAGCCGTCCCGGATCCCGGTGCTCGATGAACCGGGTGACCGGGATCTGCAGGGCGACGATCAGCACCCCGTTGACGGCGATGGCGAGACCGTAGTCCGCCGGAGTGAAGCCCGCCTCGCCCATCGCGACCGGCAGCCCCACGGACCCCTGCTGGAAGATCAGCGCGACGAGGAAGGACAGCCCGACGACGCCCATGAACCGCCCGTCGCGCACCACGGTTGCCAGCCCGACCGCGTCTGCGCAGCCGGCCTTCCCGGCCGCCGTCCCGCTCGCCGGCCGCGACTCCGGCAGCTTCAGGAAGACGAGGATCGCGCAGGTCAGCGTCATCCCGCCTTCGATCAGGAACCCGGCGCGATAACTGACCTCGGCGATGAAACCGGCGGCCATGGAGGAGACGGCGAAACCGAGGTTGATGGCCCAGTAGTTGAGGGAGAACGCGCGGACGCGGTCCTCGGGCCGGACGATGTCGGCCATCATCGCCTGGACGGCCGGGCGGGACGCGTTGCTGGCGGCGCCGACGAGGAACGCGACGGCGGCGATCGCGACGGGGTCCTGGACGAAGCCGAGCAGTGCGACGGACAGTGCCGTCGAGACCTGTGCGACGAGCAGGGTGGGCCGCCGCCCGAGCCGGTCGGCCATGACCCCACCGCCGAGCGACGAGACGACGCCGCCGAGCCCGTGCAGCGAGGCGACGAGTCCGGCGTACGAGGCGGAGTACCCGCGGTCCAGCGTCAGGTACAGCGCCATGAAGGTCGCGACGAAGGCGCCGAGGCGGTTCACCAGGGTGCTGGTCCACAGCCACCAGAACTCGCGGGGAAGCCCCGACACCGTTTCCCGGACAGCACGTCTGGCGGCGACGAGTGGCATGCGGTTCCCCCACGGACGTAAGCGGCTAAAGCGATGAACACAACTTACGAACGCGAACGGGAGACCAGCCACCCGATTAACAACCCCGGTCAACTGTCGGGGCGGCGGGCGAGGCGGCCCTGAAACCGGCGGCGCAGCGAACGGGGAACGGGGAGGCCGGGGCCGGGCCCTTCCCACCTGCGGGCCTTCCCATCCGTGGGGCCTTCCGGCCCGTGGGGTGTGTCCGCCCGTGGGCGGTGTCCGCCTGTCGGCCACCCGTGTGGTGGTTCCCGGCCGTCGATTACGCTCGGGGCCATGGCCGACGCACCGTACAAGCTGATCCTCCTCCGCCACGGCGAGAGCGAGTGGAACGAGAAGAACCTGTTCACCGGCTGGGTGGACGTCAACCTCACTCCGAAGGGCGAGAAGGAGGCGACGCGCGGCGGTGAGCTGCTGAAGGACGCCGGCCTGCTCCCGGACGTGCTGCACACCTCCCTCCAGCGACGCGCCATCCGCACCGCGCAGCTGGCCCTCGAGTCCGCCGACCGCCATTGGATCCCGGTCCACCGCAGCTGGCGCCTGAACGAGCGCCACTACGGCGCCCTCCAGGGCAAGGACAAGGCGCAGACCCTGGCCGAGTTCGGCGAGGAGCAGTTCATGCTGTGGCGCCGCTCGTACGACACCCCGCCGCCGCCGCTCGCGGACGACTCGGAGTTCTCCCAGGCGTCGGACGCGCGCTACGCGACCATCCCGCCGGAGCTGCGCCCCCGCACGGAGTGCCTGAAGGACGTCGTCACCCGCATGCTGCCGTACTGGTACGACGGCATCGTCCCCGACCTCCTGGCCGGCCGCACGGTCCTCGTCGCCGCCCACGGCAACAGCCTCCGCGCCCTGGTCAAGCACCTCGACGGCATCTCGGACGCCGACATCGCGGGCCTCAACATCCCGACCGGCATCCCCCTCGCCTACGAACTCGACGCCGACTTCAAGCCCCTGAACCCCGGCGGCACCTACCTCGACCCGGAAGCGGCAGCGGCCGCAATCGAGGCAGTGAAGAACCAGGGCAAGAAGAAGTAACTTGAGCTGATCAAGCCCCCTACCTGCGGGTTGTCCGCCGGTAGGGGGTTTCGTGGTGGGCCTGGGCCGTCTGCGGGCCGTCAGGTGCGACGGCGTGGGCGGCGGACGCGGACGTCGAGGACGATCAGCACCGCCACGGGGATGGCGATCTCGACCGGGGCATTGGCCCCCAGAGCGAGCGCGCCACCTGCCGCACCGATGAGCGCGATCGGTACGTCGCGATGATCGGCGGCCGACTTCGGGATGCCGAACAGCGGGGCGAGCTGCCGCAGGGTGAGGTTCGTGTGCCAGTACGCGGCGACCAATAGCACATCGTTCGTATACTTGAGCGATTGATCGCAGCTTCCCAAGCTGATGGTCCGGGGCCTCAGGCATGACGAGCCTCAGTAGAGGATGGCCCGCCAGCGCTCGACCCACAGCAGCCGCCCATCGCTCGTGTCGCGCACCTGAACTCGATCGTCGTCCACCTGCCACACGGTGCCGTAGAGCGTCCTGTCATCGAGATCCGCTCTGACGATGTCGTACACCTCCAGGTCGTCCTCGACGGGACGGGACCACGAATGCTCGCATCGCCCGCAGACGTAGCCGACGACATCGCGCCCGGCAACAGACACGAGGCTGCCCAGACGGACCTGCTCAACCAGACACCGAGGGCAGGGGTCGGCGGTGTGCGCGCCTACTGATCGGGACATCGTCCGATCCTGAGGTACAGCAACGAAGTACAGCAACCCCAGCAGCCACCGGTCCACATCGGAGGCCCCTTTCGTCGGTCGAACGAGGTCCTGCACCGGGCAAAGCTGGCCGTCCCCGGGCCGTCCAAGGCCACTCAACAGTGGCCAATGACGACCGAGACGACCATCAAGCGCACGAGCCCGTGTTCCCTGACCAGCGAAAACCCAGCGTCGTGGAGCGTGTCGGGTTATGCCGCGCCGTCGATCGTCGGCGCGATGAAGCGGCGGTGGAGGGGGCTGAAGGTGGTGTGAGGGGTGCCCTGTAGGCCCGCTTTTTCGAGTACGGGGGCCAAGCGCTCCGCGAAGAACGCTTCGAACGCCTGCTGGGACTCCCACACGTCGACGACATGCATCCCCTGGTCGTCGAACCAGGCCACGTGGATCTGGCCCCCGGCCGCCGGTACCCCCTCCCAGTCGACCGCGTCCCGCACGGTGTCGTACTGCTCCGGGGTCACCTCTGGCCAATGCATCGACATCACTACGGACATGTGCAGAACCCCCTTGTGCCCGCCGGTCCCGGCCGGTTCCGGCATGGGGATGGTTCCACCCCGTGAACGTCGTCGGACAGGGCGTGCGGAGGCGAACGCCGCTGACCCGGCGCTTGCGCGCGCTCGTTGCGCCGGCTGGTCCGCGCCGCACCGCCTAGATCATCAGGGGAACCGGATGGATCTCGTCCGCCTTGTGGCCCGCGCGTTCGTGGATGCGCTGGACCGCGTCGGCGGAGGGGGCCTCGGAGAGGCAGTACACGGTGCCCGACGTGGGGTCGGCCCACGCGCGTTCGAAGTGGACGTTCTCGTCCTTCTCGATGTCGAGGTCGGCCTTGTGCGCGGCACGCAGCTGGTCCTCCGTGATGCCCTTCATGTTGTGGTGGACGTCCATGAACTTGGTCATCACCCACACCTCCTCAGTGCCCAAGGCGTGGCGCTTGGTGCCTGCCCAGTGCCTGCCTGGTTCCTTGTGCTCCCTACTCTCCTCATGCTGCGCCCGTACGGCCGTACGGGCGACTCCGCAGCAGAGGCCAAAGCCGAAACGCCGGAGTCGGACATGGGTGAAGGGGCCCGTCGTCAGAGACAGGCCCCTTCACGCGTACCGCACAGGAACGCCCGCGGCTGGTCGGCGTCAGCCGCACTGGCACGGGTTGCCGGACTGGCACCCGCACCCGCATCCGGAACCGCAGCCGCAGGCACCGAAGAGAGGCAGGATCTTGCGGTCGACGGGCTGATGGGTGTCCCGGACCTGTGTCGGGTCCGGCGTGCTGGGGCTGGCGGGGGATTCGGCCATGGTCCCTCCTCGAAGGGATGGAACTGGAAGGGATGGAAGGCGAAGGGATGGAAGGCGAAGCACGGAGGACAAGGAAGCGCAGGGAACGTGTCCCCCTTGCCTGCCCCTTTGCCTGCCCTATTCCAAGCCCGTTCAGCCGGGCGCATCAACGGCGCACAGAGGCGTCCACACGCCCTGCCCGGCCTTCGAGCGCCGGAGCCTCACCACCACCGGCCCCGGCGCACCCCCTGCTCCCGGCGGCCTCCGGCACCGGCACCGGCCACCGCCGCCGTTCCCGCTGCCCCTTACGCCCCTTCCACCCCCGCGACCGGCTGCACCGGCTGGATGTCCGCCTGGAGTTCGTCCGCGTGTTCGCCCGTCACCAGGTACACCACCCGCTTCGCGACCGACACCGCGTGGTCGGCGAAGCGCTCGTAGTAGCGGCCGAGCAGGGTGACGTCGACGGCGGTCTCGATGCCGTGCTTCCAGCGGTCGTCCATGAGGTGCTGGAAGAGCGTGCGGTGGAGCAGGTCCATCGCGTCGTCGTCGCTCTCCAGCTGGAGCGCCAGGTCGACGTCCTTGGTGATGATGACCTCGGCGGCCTTCGCCATCAGCCGCTGCGCGAGCTGGCCCATCTCCAGGATCGTGGCGTGCAGGTCGCGCGGGACCGCCCGCTCGGGGAAGCGCAGCCGGGTCAGCTTGGCCACGTGCTGGGCGAGGTCGCCCGAGCGCTCCAGGTCGGCCGACATCCGCAGCGACGTCACGACGATACGGAGATCCGTCGCCACCGGCTGCTGCCGGGCGAGCAGGGCTATCGCGCGGGCCTCCAGGTCGTGCTGCAGGTCGTCGACCTTCTTGTCGGCCTCGATCACGCTCTCGGCCAGCTTCAGGTCGGCGTCGAGCATCGCCGTCGTGGCGCGACCGATCGCCGACCCCACCAGTCGGGCCATCTCGACCAGGCCCTCACCGATCGAGTCAAGTTCCTCGTGGTACGCGTCCCGCATCAGGGTGTCCCTCTCTTACGTACGTCTGCTCGTGGGTAACCAGGAAAGCCGTTCCGGAAGCCGACCCGCCAGGCCGGGCCAGTACGGTCGTACCCCGATCACCGAGTGGAACGGAGACGGCGAACGGTGACCGGGGGCCCCGGACGATTCCCACGCTCCCACGTTCCGGCCCTTACGCGTCCGTTTCCGCCACCCCAAATGAACCAATACTGGCTCCAAGGTGAACTCTGGGCGACGAGTGTTCGAGGTCGCCCTCCGAGCGCTGTGGGGATGTCCGACCTCGTGCCTAACCTGGATGCATGGACGTGAACGCGGCGGTCGCCGCAGCGGCAGCGATCGCCGGAGTGCTCACCGGCGTCATCGCCATGCTGGCGTTCCGCTTCAGCGAGCGCGAGCAGAAGCGTCCCACCCGAACCTCCCTGCACACCGACCCGGTGCTGCCGCCCGGCGTCGACACCGTGCTGTCCGTGCTCCGCTCCTCCGCCGTCGTGCTCGACGAGGCGGACGCCGTCGTCAAGGCCAGCTCCGCCGCGTACGCCCTCGGGCTGGTGCGGGGCGGCAAGCTCTCCATCGAGCCGATGCTCAAGATGGCCCGCGACACCCGCCGGGACGGCGAGATACGGCAGGTCGAGCTGGACCTGCCCCGGCGTGGCACGGGTCGCGGCGAGGCCCTCGCCGTCTCCGCGCGCGTCGCGCCGCTCGGCTCCCGACTCGTACTGCTCCTGGTCGAGGACCTCACCGAGGCCCGCCGGATAGAGGCCGTGCGGCGGGACTTCGTCGCGAACGTCAGCCATGAGCTGAAGACGCCCGTCGGCGCGCTCTCCCTGCTCTCCGAGGCTGTCATGGGGGCCTCGGACGACCCCGAGGCGGTGGAACGCTTCGCCGGGCGCATGCAGATCGAGGCCACCCGGCTCACCAACCTCGTGCAGGAGCTGATCGACCTCTCCCGGGTGCAGAACGACGACCCGCTGGAGGACGCCGAGCCCGTTCGGGTGGACGAGCTGGTCGCCGAGGCCGTCGACCGCTGCCGCCACCAGGCCGGCACCAAGCAGATCACCATGGCCGCCGGCGGCACCGCGGAGCTGCGTGTCTGGGGCAACCGCGGTCAGCTGGCCGCCGCCCTCGGCAACCTCGTGGAGAACGCCGTCAACTACTCCCCGGCCCGCACCCGCGTCGGCATAGCCGCACGCCGGGTGACCGCCCCCGGTGGGGACCACATCGAGATCGCCGTGACCGACCAGGGCATCGGCATCTCGGACAAGGACAAGGAGCGCATCTTCGAGCGCTTCTACCGCGTGGACCCGGCCCGCTCCCGCCAGACCGGCGGTACGGGCCTCGGTCTCGCGATCGTCAAACACGTGGCCGCCTCGCACGGCGGGGAGGTCACGGTGTGGAGCTCGGAGGGACAGGGCTCCACGTTCACGCTCAGGCTGCCGGAGGCGGGCGCGTCCCGTGACCGCGTGGCCCAGCACCCGGACCTCGACGACGAGGACGGACAGCCTCACACCGACAGATCCCCGTACGAACCGTACGGACCGCTTCCCGCCCCGGAGGTCCTTCCGTGACCCGAGTGCTCGTCGTCGAGGACGAGGAGTCCTTCTCCGACGCCCTGTCCTACATGCTCCGCAAGGAGGGCTTCGAGGTCGCCATCGCGACCACCGGGCCCGACGGCCTCGACGAGTTCGAGCGCAATGGAGCCGACCTCGTCCTGCTCGACCTGATGCTGCCCGGGCTGCCGGGCACCGAGGTCTGCCGTCAGCTGCGCGGCCGTTCCAATGTCCCGGTGATCATGGTGACCGCCAAGGACAGTGAGATCGACAAGGTCGTGGGCCTGGAAATAGGAGCCGATGACTATGTCACCAAGCCCTTCTCCTCCCGCGAGCTCGTCGCCCGCATCCGGGCCGTACTGCGCCGCCGCGGCGAGCCCGAGGAGGTCACCCCGGCCGCGCTGGAGGCCGGTCCCGTCCGTATGGACGTCGACCGTCACGTGGTCACTGTCTCGGGCTCCAAGGTCGACCTCCCCCTCAAGGAGTTCGACCTGCTCGAAATGCTGCTGCGGAACGCCGGCCGCGTCCTGACCCGTATGCAGCTCATCGACCGCGTCTGGGGCGCGGACTACGTGGGCGACACCAAGACCCTCGACGTTCACGTCAAGCGCCTCCGCGCCAAGATCGAGCCGGACCCGGGTGCGCCGCGGTACCTGGTGACGGTGCGCGGTCTGGGGTACAAGTTCGAGCCGTAGGCCGTACACCCATCGGTCGTACACCCCGCAGGTCCTACACACCCGCAGCCAGTACGCCGGCAGCCCGTACGCCGAAGGGCGGCACCCCTCTCAGGGGGTGCCGCCCTTCGGCGTACGTACTCGGGGTGACCCCCGGCGGCCTCAGTGGCCCGTGGTCTCCTCGGTGGCCGAGGCGGACGGCGAGGCCGTCGAACCGGCGGCGGTGCCCTCCTCCTCGGCGGCCGTGCCGTCCGCGGACGGCGAGCCCGTGCCGTCGGGGGACGGGGAGCCGGTGGTCTCCTCCGACGGGGAGGCGCTGGTGACGGGGGCCTCGGGGATGTCCGTCGGGCCCCACTTCTCGAAGTAGTGCTCGGCGGGGACCACGAAGGCCCGCAGGGCGACCTGCCCGGTCTCGCTGAACTCGAAGGTGACCTTCTGGGCGTTGCCGTCCTTGACCGCGTCGGTGCCCTCCGGCAGGACGGCGGAGGCGTTGCCCTCGCCGCCCAGGACCACGGAGCCGCCGGCCGGGACGACGACCTTGCCGCCCTTGCCCTTGCCCTTCGCCGGGGTGAGCTCGACGGTGCCGGCGCCCTCGACGGTGACGGAGTCCAGCGTCTGGTCGGTCGAGGCGGCGTTGAAGAGTGTCGCGGAGACCACGGCGGGGCCCCCGGTCTCGGTGCCGGGCTGGGTGACCACGATGGCGTTCTGGATCTTGATGTCGCCGACGCTGGTGGCGGCGTTGTCCGGCTTGATCTCCAGCGTCTGGGCGTTGTTGCCGGCGGCGCACGCGGCGAGTGAGGCGATCGAGAACGCGATGGCGGCGGCGGCGAGGGCGCCGCGTCGAAGGCTGCTGCTCACGGCGGCGGCAACTCCTAGAACGTGGGCGGTACGTGGTCTGTAGCGGCCTTAGGTTACCGAGCCGTCCCGTCGCCGCCGCACCCGACCCTCCCCAAGTCCCCGACATGTCACCGGAAGCAATTGACGGACACGTCACGGCCGTCCCGGTCGGCATTCGCAAAACCACCCTCGATCTCGTCGGCGCCGCGTCCTGGATTTCCGCCCAGGAATGTGGACCGCCACGAAAAATCGATCAACTGCCAGAACACCGCCGGAACGCGCTAGAACACGATCCGGTAACGGCGGAAGAGGGCCCGTGGATCGAACTTCTTGATCAATTCCGGATTCGTCTCGTACCCGACTCCGCGCACCGAACGGAGTAGCGGAAGTCGCACATCTGGAGTCGGACAAAGCGGGACGTTAGGATGCTCCCGGCGTCCTCCGGATGCGTGTAACGTACGGGTTTCGCTCCGCCCGGAGAGCCGCTCCCACCTGCGAATACCCTCTTCCGTTCGGGTCCCGCAGCACGTTCCTGTTGCAGTTGTCAAGCCCCGAGATATGCCCTGACCTGCGAAAACGCCATTCAGAACCCGCCGTATCCGTGTTACCCTGGATAGCCACGGAAGGGGTACCTGTCACATGACGTTCAAGGTTGGCGACACCGTGGTCTATCCCCATCACGGGGCCGCGCTGATCGAGGCCATCGAAACTCGCCAGATCAAAGGCGTGGACAAGACCTACTTGGTGCTCAAGGTCGCTCAGGGCGACCTGACGGTGCGTGTGCCAGCGGACAATGCGGAGTTCGTCGGCGTACGTGATGTGGTCGGTCAGGACGGCCTGGACCGGGTCTTCGAGGTGCTGCGCGCGCCGTATGCCGAGGAGCCCACGAACTGGTCGCGTCGCTACAAGGCAAACCTGGAGAAGCTTGCCTCCGGCGATGTCATCAAGGTCGCGGAAGTCGTGCGTGACCTGTGGCGTCGTGAGCGCGAGCGCGGACTGTCCGCCGGTGAGAAGCGCATGCTCGCCAAGGCCCGCCAGATCCTGGTGAGCGAGCTCGCCCTCGCGGAGAACACCAACGAGGACAAGGCCGAGGCTCTGCTCGACGAGGTCCTCGCGTCCTGAACTGACTGCGTTACCGAACTGACCTGAGGCAGGCAGCCAGCCCGCTCAGTCGTTCAGTGCAGCAGCACATCGAAATGCCGCGGTGCCCGATGACGTATGTGATGTCGCCGGGCGCTGCGGCATGTTCGTACCCGGATGCCGTACGCCTGAAGAAGTGCCTGATACTTGGCGATACTTGGCGTGCCCCGGTGCTCATGAGTACGCCGTACTCGTACTTGGCGTGCCGGGCCCGGGCAGCTGGCTCGACCAGATGTCACGGAAGGGTCCGGTCAAGGTGTCGCGCCCGGCACGCTGTGGCCATACCCACGTAGGCCGAGCACACAAACCTGACAGGAACCGATGTCTGACGATTCGCGCCCTTCGCCTTCCGGAACCGGTCCCGCAGCCCGTGCGGCAACCCGTACGGCGGCCGTGATCCCGGCCGCCGGCCGGGGCGTACGCCTCGGCCCGGGCGCCCCCAAAGCGCTCCGCGCGCTGAACGGCACCCCGATGCTGATCCACGCGGTGCGGGCCATGGCCGCGTCCCGTGCCGTCTCCCTGGTCATCGTGGTGGCGCCGCCCGACGGCGCCCCCGAGGTCAAGACCCTCCTCGACGCGCACGCGCTGCCCGAGCGGACGGACTTCCTCGTCGTACCCGGGGGTGAGTCGCGCCAGGAGTCGGTGAAGCTCGGCCTGGACGCGCTGCCGCCCGGTTACGACACCGTCCTCGTCCATGACGCGGCCCGTCCGCTGGTGCCCGTCGACACGGTCGACGCGGTCATCGAGGCCGTACGGGACGGGGCGCCGGCCGTCGTGCCCGCGCTGCCGCTCGCGGACACGGTCAAGGAGGTCGAGCCGGCGGACGCGCCGGGGGCGCCGGAGCCGGTCGTCGCCACGCCCGAGCGGGCGCGGCTGCGCGCCGTGCAGACGCCGCAGGGGTTCCACCGGGAGACCCTCGTGCGGGCGCACGAGACGGTCACCGGGGAGGTCACCGACGACGCGAGCATGGTGGAGCGGCTCGGGCTCGGGGTGGTGGTCGTGCCGGGGCACGAGGAGGCGTTCAAGGTGACCAGGCCGCTGGACCTGGTGCTCGCGGAGGCGGTTCTGGCGCGCAGGAGGCTCGACGGTGGTTTCTGAGGAATCGACGGGTTCGACGGTGGTTTCTGAGGATTCCGGGGCGGCGCCGGTGTCGTTGCCGGGTTCCGTGGTGTTGCCGCAGGTCGGGATCGGTACCGACATCCACGCCTTCGAGGAGGGGCGGGAGCTGTGGTGCGCCGGGCTGAAGTGGGAGGGGGAGGGGCCGGGGCTGGCCGGGCACTCCGACGCGGACGTCGTGGCGCACGCCGCGTGCAACGCGTTGTTCTCCGCGGCGGGGATGGGGGACCTGGGGCAGCATTTCGGGACCGGGCGGCCGGAGTGGTCCGGGGCGTCCGGGGTGACGTTGCTGGCGGAGGCCGCGCGGATCGTGCGGGCCGGGGGGTTCGTCATCGGGAACGTGGCCGTGCAGGTGGTGGGGGCCCGGCCGAAGATCGGGAAGCGGCGGGACGAGGCGCAGCGGGTGCTGTCGGAGGTTGTGGGGGCGCCGGTGTCGGTGTCGGGGGCCACGACGGACGGGCTGGGGTTCCCCGGGCGGGGGGAGGGGTTGATGGCGGTGGCCACGGCGTTGGTCGTGCGGGTCGGGTGACATCCCGGGGTTTTCGCCCCGCTGCCCTTACCCGTCCCGTCCTCAAGGGGCTGCGCCCCTTTGACCCGCTTTCGCGCTCCGCGCGGGGGTGGGTGGGTACGCGCGGGTTCGGTGGGGGCTGGTCGCGCAGTTCCCCGCGCCCCTTTTTGGGCCTGCGGCCCGTCGAGGGGCATGGGCCCCGGTGGGCATACGTCACGAATCTGTCGTCCTCGGGGTGAAGGGCTCGGGGCATGGGTGACGGGCCACTACGCTTGGGGGCGTGACTATTCGCCTGTACGACACCAGCGCCCGGCAGATCCGTGACTTCGCCCCGCTCACGCCGGGTTGTGTCTCGATCTACCTGTGTGGCGCCACGGTGCAGGCGGCCCCGCACATCGGGCACATCCGGTCGGGGCTCAACTTCGACATTATGCGCCGGTGGTTCGAGTACCGCGGGTACGAAGTGACCTTCGTCCGGAACGTCACGGACATCGACGACAAGATCATCATGAAGGCGGCCGACCAGGGCCGCCCGTGGTGGTCGATCGGGTACGAGAACGAGCGCGCGTTCAACGACGGTTACGACGTGCTCGGCTGCCTGCCGCCGACCTACGAGCCGCGTGCCACCGGGCACGTGACCGAGATGGTCGAGATGATGCGCGGGCTGATCGAGCGCGGACACGCGTACGAGGCCGACGGGAACGTCTACTTCGACGTGCGGTCCTTCCCCGGGTATCTGCAGCTGTCCAACCAGGAGCTCGACAACCTGCTCCAGCCCTCGGGCGAGGGCGAGACCGGCAAGCGTGACCCGCGGGACTTCGCCATGTGGAAGTCGGCGAAGCCGGGGGAGCCGACCTGGGAGACACCCTGGGGGCGGGGACGGCCGGGGTGGCACCTGGAGTGCTCGGCCATGGCCCACAAGTACCTGGGCAGCGCCTTCGACATCCACGGCGGCGGCCTCGACCTGATCTTCCCGCACCACGAGAACGAGATCGCGCAGGCCAAGGCCTTCGGCGACGACTTCGCCACGTACTGGGTGCACAACGCCTGGGTCACCATGAGCGGCGAGAAGATGTCCAAGTCGCTGGGCAACAGCGTCCTCGTCTCCGAGATGGTCAAGCACTGGCGGCCCATCGTCCTGCGGTACTACCTGGGCACCCCGCACTACCGGTCGATGATCGAGTACAGCGAGGACGCCCTGCGCGAGGCCGAGTCGGCGTTCGCGCGGATCGAGGGGTTCGTGCAGCGGGTCGTCGAGAAGGCCGGCGGGATCGTCGAGCCCGCGTCCGAGGTGCCGCCGGCGTTCGCCGAGGCGATGGACGACGACCTCGGGGTGCCGCAGGCGCTCGCCATCGTGCACACCACGGTCCGGCAGGGCAACAGCGCGCTGGCCGCCGACGACAAGGAAGAGGCGGTGGCACGGCTCGCCGAGGTGCGGGCCATGCTCGGTGTGCTGGGCCTCGACCCGCTGGACGCGCACTGGGCCGGTGACGGCGCCGAGCGGGGCGAGGACCTGCACGGCGTCGTAGACAGCCTCGTCGGGCTGGTCCTCCAGCAGCGGGAGGCGGCGCGCGCCCGTAAGGACTGGGCCACCGCCGACGCCATCCGCGACCAGCTCAACCAGTCCGGTCTGGTCATCGAGGACAGCCCGGACGGCCCGCGCTGGACGCTCGGCCCGCGCTGAGCGGACGTCCGGTCACCTTGATCGATTGTGCCGCCCGGGCCTCCGGGCGGCACACTGCATTGAGCACACCGCATCGAGCACACACGCTCATGCGCATACACATTCGTACACACGCACGCTTCTCGGGAGACGGGTAGGTCATGGCCGCTAACAACCGCCGCATGTCCGGCAAGAAGGGCGCGCAGGTCGGCAGTGGCGGCCAGCGGCGCAAGGGTCTCGAGGGCAAGGGGCCGACGCCGCCCGCCGAGATGCGCAAGAAGCACAAGGCGAACCGCATCGCCAACGCCAAGGCGAAGCAGGCCGCGCGCCGCCCCGCGCCGCGTGGCCGGGGCGGCAAGGGCACGTCCGAGATGGTCGTGGGCCGCAACCCGGTCGTCGAGGCACTGCGCGAGGGCGTGCCCGCCTCGACGCTCTACGTCCAGCAGTTCATCGACAACGACGAGCGGGTGCGCGAGGCGCTCCAGCTCGCCGCCGAGCGCGGTGGCATCAACCTCATGGAGGCGCCCCGCCCCGAGCTGGACCGCATGACCAACGGGCTCAACCACCAGGGGCTCGTCCTCCAGGTGCCGCCCTACGAGTACGCGCACCCCGAGGACCTGGTGGCCGCCGCGTACGACGAGGGTGAGGACCCGCTGATCGTCGCCCTCGACGGGGTGACCGACCCGCGCAACCTCGGTGCCGTCGTCCGGTCCGTCTCCGCGTTCGGCGGCCACGGCGTCGTCGTGCCGGAGCGGCGTGCGGCCGGGATGACCGCCGGTGCGTGGAAGACGTCCGCCGGTACGGCCGCCCGTACGCCCGTCGCGCGCGCCACCAACCTCACGCGCGCGCTGGAGGCGTACAAGAAGGCCGGTGTCGTCGTGGTCGGGCTCGCCGCCGACGGCGAGGCCGAGGTGGGGGAGTTGGAGGCCCTGGAGGGGCCCGTCGTGATCGTGGTCGGCAGCGAGGGCAAGGGCCTGTCCCGTCTTGTCGGCGAGACGTGCGACTTCCGGGTGCGGATCCCGATGCCGGGTGGCGCCGAGTCGCTGAACGCCGGTGTGGCGGCGGGAGTTGTGCTGTACGAGGCGGCGCGGCGCAGGGCCTGAGACGGGCCCGGAACAGGCCCTAGCTGGGGGTTCGGGATGTTCTGGATCACCTTGACGGGGTCCGGACACATCGGGGCGGTCAAAGCAGTGTCCTAACGACACGTCACTCGGTTAGATGAGTGTGGACACCAGAACACCCCGCACACCCACGGGGGACCGTTCGTCGAAATTCGACTCGGGATTCGACGACGCTCCCGCGCTGAGCATGGTGAAGGTGCCGAGCGATCCGGCGCAGGTCATCGTCAACCACGCGAGCTTCCGCGTGCAGTTGGGCGCCTCCACGCGGGCGTCCCCGCGTATCGCACGGCACCTGAGCGTCACCGAGGACACCACGCGCATCCCCGTCGTGGGTACGGCGGGGCGTTCCGGCGCGCCCGCCGCCGGGCGCCGGCGCGCGCCGGTCGTCTGGAGCGGGAAGTCCGCGCCCGACGACACCGGAGCCCACCGGCTCCTCCAGGCGGTGCGCGGTGCGGGCGTCGGCTTCCCCGACCCGCTGGGCGACACGGGCTCGACCCAGGTCATCCCGCGCGTCGACGGCACGGGCGGCGGTGGCTACGACACCGAGGGCGGGCGCTACGGCTCCGAAAGCGGGCGGTACGGCGCCGACTTGACGGTGGAGACGGTGGAGACGCCCATCGTCGGCAGCCAGCGCACGCACGGCGACCACGCCGTCGGCGACGGCACCCGGCTGCTCCCCGCGATGCGCACGGTCGACAGCGCCTACGACGAGGCCCGCTACGACCAGGCGGGTCACGGGGCCTACGGGGACGACGACTTCACGGACGCGTACGCCGACCGGGGAGTCGGCGAGGACGCGCGGGGCGGGCGCCGGACCGGCAACGAGCCCGTCCGGCACGCCTATTACCCCGGTCGCCGGATGAACCTCGGCGTGGTGCTGCTGCCGCTGCGGGTCTTCCTCGGCTTCATCTCCATCTACGCCGGCATGGGCAAGCTCTGCGATCCGCACTACTTCGACGGCGGCAAGCGCGGCTCCATGGTGAAGTGGCTGAACACGCTGCACCCGTGGGAAGTCGCCGAGCCGCTGCGGCAGTTCGCCCTCGAACACCCGGTGGGCTCGGGGCTCGTCATCGCCTTCGCCCAGGTCATCGTCGGCGTGCTGACCGTCTTCGGACTGTGGCAGCGGGTCGCGGCCGGGGTCGGGGCGCTGCTGTCGGCCGCGCTGCTCGTCACCGTCAGCTGGAAGACCGTCCCCGTCTACGAGACGCCCGACATCATCTACCTCGCCGCCTGGTCCCCGCTGATCATCGCGGGCGCGCCGGTGTACTCGGTCGACGGACGGCTCGCGGGCGGCGCCTGGCGCACGCTCGGGCCGCGCGCCGACATCTGGGAGCTGCGGCGGTACGTACTGCGCCGGGGCGCACTCGTGACCGCGATCGTCGTCGGGCTGACGCTGCTCGTCGGGTCCCTGCTCGGCGGGGCCGTGCGGGATGCCGACCGGATCGTCGTTCCCGGGCCCGGGGAGGCTCCGCGCAACGAGCTGCCGGGGTCGCCGCTGCCGGGTGAGCCGAGTGCGCGGCGCGAGAACAGCCCGTCCGCGTCCGACGCGCCTACCGCGGGCGCCACGTCGGCGACGCCTTCGCAGGAGGCGACGACTCCGGGGGCCACGCGGTCCACCGGGGCGGTCACCGGGGGGCAGCCGAGCCAGACGCAGGGGACGGCCGGGCAGGCGCCGCCGCAGCAGTCGGCGCCGGTGGAGCAGGCGCCGAGCACAACTGCGGGGCCCAGTTCGAGCGGGGCCTCCGGCGGTGCGACCAGTGGGGCGACGTCCTCCGGGGGGTCTACCGGTGGGAGTTCCTCCGGTGGGCAGCAGCCTGGGCTGGTCGGGGGGTTGCTCGGGTAGGTCGGCCGGGTCGGCCGGGTAGGTCGGCCGGTCGGGTCGGTCGGGTCGGTCGGGTCGTGGGTCGGCTGTCGTGATGTGAATGATGTGGTGATGGGCCCCGCGTGGAGTTCCGCGCGGGGCCCGTTGGCGTTGGCGTTGCCGGTTGTGTGGTTCGTGCGGGTTGTCTTCGGGGGCGCCTAGGGGCTCGGGGGAGCGGTTCGGGGGCGGGTGCGGGTTGGGTGGGGCTGGTCGCGCAGTTCCCCGCGCCCCTGACGGGGCGCGCTGCTCCTGAGGCCGGCTCGAAAGCGGCCCTCACCCTGCCTCAGCGGCCCATCGGCCGTCACTGGCCTCCGCCGGCCGTCACCGGCTCCCACCGGAGGTCACCGGGCCCCCACCGGCGGTCACCGGGCCCCCACCGGCCCCCTACCGACTCTCAGTGGCTCAGCGGCCCTCAGCGGCCATCTGGGGCTCAGCGGTCCTCGGCGGGCTGCTGGCGGGGCTGGGACGCCAGTTCCTTTGCTGCCTCTGTGAGGTCCTTCGCCGTGTCGATGGCTCGCCAGTAGGCGCCCTGGGGGAGGGGGAAGCCCGCGAGGCGGCGTTCTCGGGCGAGGCGGGGGAACGTGGTGCGTTCGTGGTCGCCCCGGGCCGGGAGGAGGTCGGTGAACTCCGGGGAGAACACGTAGACGCCGGCGTTGATCTCGTACGTGGTGGGCGGGGCCTCGATGAAGTCCGTGACGCGGCCGAAACCGTCCGTCTTCACGGCCCCCCAGGGGATGCGCGGGCGGGCCAGGGCGAGCGTGGCGACGGCGTCGCGCTCGGTGTGGAAGTCCGCCATGTCGCGGAGCGAGAAGCGGGTCCAGATGTCGCCGTTGGTGGCGTACCAGGGCTGGTCGGGGTGTGGGAGGTGGGCGGCGGCGTACTTGAGGCCCCCGCCTCGGCCCAGGGGCTCCGTCTCGACGACGGTGGTGACGCGGACCGGCAGGTCGGCGGAGTCCAGCCACTTCTGCAGGACGTCGGCGAGATGGCCGCAGGAGACGACCACGTCGGTCACGCCCTCCTCGGCGAGCCAGGCGAGCTGATGGCCGATGATCGGCGTGCCCGTACCGGGGATCTCGACCATGGGCTTCGGCCGGTCGTCGGTGTACGGACGCAGCCGGGAGCCCTGGCCACCGGCGAGGACCACGGCTTGAACGGGGCGCGACGCGGCGTTCGGATCGGTCATGACCCGAACTGTACGTGGCGCCCCGTTCGCGGGAGCACGGCCCTGGGATCGTCGCGGAGGGGGTCACCGGGGTGGGGTGCCCCGGTGGATCGCCGGGGTGGTCAGGCGAACTGGGCGGCCACTCCGGTCGCGTACGAGGTGTCGCAGACGGGGCGGGCGAAGCCCTGGGCCCGAGTGGGGCCGTAGGCGCGGACGGCGGCGCGGCCGAGGGCACGGGCGATGGCGGTGCAGTGCTTCGCGAGCGACGGGCGCTCGTTCACCGCTTCCTGGAGGTGGGTGAGGGCGACTCCCGGGTCCTTGTCCTGGAGCTCCATGAGGAGTTTGTCCTGGAGCACCTCGTGCGGGGCGCGGGGCTTGGCCCGCTCGGTGGAGTCCAGCTCGGCCACGTCCGAGGCGGCGAGGACGGATTGGTCGGGGTCCGTGGTGGTCCATTGGACCTTGGTGACCGCGAGCGTGCCGGAGAGGACCAGGACGACGGGCAGGACCAGGGCCAGCGAACGGCCGATCCGGCGGGCGGGGCCGGGGCCGCGCCGCGTCCGTTGGGTGTGGGTGTGGGTGTGCTTCACGCGAGTGAGGGTAGCGCGGGGTAGTGATATGGCGACATTAGGTCACCGATACGGGGGATGTCGCAGCGCCGGTTCCTGGGTGGCGTGTTGACGCACGGCGGTCGAAAAAGGCCGATTTGCCGGGGTAGTTGTCGACGTGGAAGAGGGCCCCGCGGAAATCCGCGGGGCCCTCTTCGTCAACCTGGGTGATTTATCCCGGGTCGGTGGTTTCGCGAACGGTCGCGCCCACCACGTCGGGAGATCAGTCGGTGAGGCGCTCACCCGTCGAGGTCGAGAACACGTGGGTCTCGCCCGGACGCGGGACGACGTGCAGCGTCGCGCCCTTCTCCGGGACCTGGCGGCCGTTGACGCGGACCACGAGGTCCTTGGTCTCGCCGCCGACCTCGGCGGTGCCGTAGACGTAACCGTCGGCGCCGAGCTCCTCGACGACGTTGACGGAGACGGCGAGGCCGGCCGGGGCGTCCTCGGTGTCCTTCGACAGGGCGGAGGCGGCGGCGCCGTTGTGCTCCACGACGTCGAAGTGCTCGGGGCGGACACCGACGGTGACGGTGGTGTCACCCTTGTCGGAGGCGGCCTTCAGGGCGTCACGGTTGACCGGGACGACGCTGTTGCCGAACTTCACGCCGCCGTCGGTGATCGGGACCTCGACCAGGTTCATGGCCGGGGAGCCGATGAAGCCGGCGACGAAGAGGTTGGCCGGGCGGTCGTACATGTTGCGCGGGGTGTCGACCTGCTGGAGCAGACCGTCCTTGAGGACCGCCACGCGGTCGCCCATCGTCATGGCCTCGACCTGGTCGTGGGTGACGTAGACGGTGGTGATGCCGAGGCGGCGCTGCAGGGACGCGATCTGCGTACGGGTCGAGACACGGAGCTTGGCGTCGAGGTTCGACAGCGGCTCGTCCATGAGGAAGACCTGGGGCTCACGCACGATGGCGCGACCCATGGCGACACGCTGGCGCTGACCGCCGGAGAGGGCCTTCGGCTTGCGGTCCAGGTACTCGGTGAGGTCGAGGATCTTCGCGGCCTCTTCGACCTTCTGCCGGATCTCCGCCTTGTTGACGCCGGCGATCTTGAGGGCGAAGCCCATGTTGTCGGCGACGGTCATGTGCGGGTAGAGCGCGTAGTTCTGGAACACCATGGCGATGTCCCGGTCCTTCGGCGGCAGGTGCGTGACGTCGCGGTCACCGATGCGGATGGCGCCGCCGTTGACGTCCTCGAGCCCCGCGAGCATGCGGAGCGAGGTGGACTTGCCGCAACCGGACGGTCCGACCAGAACGAGGAACTCGCCGTCCTCGATCTCGATGTCGAGACCGTCCACGGCGGGCTTCGTGGAACCCGGGTAGATCCGGGTCGCCTTGTCGAACGTAACTGTGGCCATGGGTCGTAGGCCCCCTTCACCGGCAGGAACGTGCCGGACGATCCGTTGTAAAGGTGGTGATCCACCACGGCCGTGCCGTGGTGGTGTAGTCCACGGGAGTGGATTGGGTCAGGACGGTACCTGCCGTTCACCGGGTCTGTCAGTACCCGGACCCCTGTGAACTTCGCGGAGATTTTCGACGAGCACACCCTGTGACGTGGGTACACTGCACGGGCGCCCCCGCGAGGGGCCACGCCTCCTTAGCTCAGCTGGCCAGAGCAACGCACTTGTAATGCGTAGGTCGTCGGTTCGAATCCGACAGGGGGCTCTGTTGCTGCCCCAGGCCAGAGTTTCTCTGGCCTGGGGTTTTGCATTCAGCGGACGCGGCGGCGACGTCGGGCGCGGGCCGCTCGGCTGTCGGCGGTCTCAGTTGTGGTCTCAGACGCCAGTTTCGGGGCGGGTTCCGGGCTGGGCATGAAGGTGTCTCCCATGCGGACCATGGCAGCCTTGGCGAGGTGGGATCTGCCCTTGACGTAGCGGCGGGTCTGGCCGATCTGGGAGTGCCGAAGGATCTCCATGATCGTGGGGAGGTCCACGCCCAGCTCGTTCAGGATCGTGCCGGCGGTGTGGCGACTGCCGTCGTGCTGGCGACGGTCGTCGATTCCCGCCTCTTCGAGCAGTTCCTTGAATTCCTCCCAGTCGTCGCGCGGGTCAATCGGCCGGCCGTCCGGGCGCGTGAATAGCGCGCCGTGTTCCTGCCACTCGTCACCCGCTGCGGCTCGGGCCTGTGCCTGCTGGGCCCGGTGCTCGATCAGGTAGGGGATGAATGGGGGCGGGATGGGGACGGAATTCCGACTCTTCTTCGTCTTGGGGCGAGTGAAGACGAGACCCCCGTCCTTACGGTCGGGGCAGGTGCTCGCGTGCTTTGTGCAGTTCTTCGGGCACGGCAGAGGGCACCCGCGCTTGTAGTTCTTGTGCGTCGCGCAGTCGGGCGGGCAGGGGGCGAAGCGGTGCAGTCGCTCGCCGCACGCGTGGGCGTCCTTGCAGCCGTGGCGCCACGTGAGCCGCTGGAGCTGCCACTGGGGATGGAACAGCTCGTTGTCGAGATCGACGTACTTCCACCGGAATCCCAGGGCCTCGCCCTGCCGGAAACCCATGCCGACGCCGACGACCCATCGCATGAATGTGGGCCGTTTGACGGCGGCCCGGAGGAAGGCTTTCGCCTCTTCGATCGTGAACGGGTTCGCTTCGGTCTCGTCGACGGTGGGCGGGTCGACGAGGGTGGCGACGTTCTCGGCGATGATCCGGCGGCGGTGGGCGATTTTCAGGGCGCGGGAGAGGATGCGGTGGACCTTGAGAACGTGGGACTCAGCGTGCCCCTCGTCGAGCATCCGGCGGTACATCCGCTCAAGGTGTTCGGGCTGGAGCTTGTCGAGCCGGTGCCCGCCGACTCCGGGAATGATGTCGTTGCGGGTCTTCGACCAGTAGTCGTCGAGGGAGCGGGGCTTGAGTTTCAGGCTCGCGATGTCGGTGAGGTACGTCGACATCCACTGGGCCACGGTGGGTTTGCGGCCGGCCTTGGGCGCGCGGCCCTTGTCGCGGAGGTCTTCCAACTCCCGGACCTTGCGCTTGACCTCGGTCTCCGTCTTGGCGCGACGGTGGCGACGGTCGGGCTGGCCGTTGTCCTTGACGCCCATGGTGACGCGGCCGTGCCACCATCCGTCGCTGCCCTCGTAGATGGTCGATTCCATGTTCGCTTTGCGGGGGCTCAACGTGTTCCTCCATACGGAAGGCGCCCCCGGACGTGGTGTCCGGGGGCGCCTTGGGTGGGGCGTGGGTCAGGGGGTGCCGGGTTCGAGGTTGTCCACGTACGCCTCCAGGTCGCGGCGACGGATGCGGCGGGAGCGGCCCTGCTTGACGTACTTCAGGACCCCTTCGGCCATCAGCTCGTAGACGGTCGAGCGGCCGAAGCGGAGGACGACGGCGGCCTCCTTGGGGGTGTAGAGCAACTGGTCGGAGGGCGGGAGCGCGGTGCTCATCGGGGCTGCCTTCCTGGCCGGAGACGATGGGGCCCTTCGGCCCCTTCTCTGAGGGCCGCTACTTCCGCTACCTCCGCTACCTCGCAGGTCAGGGGCCTGTCTGAGGTAGCGGATAGGGGTAGCGGTAGCGGATGGGTAGCGTTGGGGTAGCGGCTGGCGGAGCCTTTGCCGCTACCCCAACGCTGCTGGTCAGACCGGGTTTTCGGTGCCCGGTAGCGGAGGTAGCGGATTCTCGGGGGACGGGGGGCAGTAGCGCTGCCACGCGTCGTGGAGATCGGCGGCGTAGTAGCCCTTGAGCACGCTCCCGCCGGTCTTGATGTTGCGGGGCGCGATGGGGTCGCCGTCGGCGGTGACGTACTCGGAGAGCATCCGGGAGAGCCGCCGGTTGTCGAGCGGCTTGCCGTACAGATCGGCCCACGGGGCGTCGTCGAGGGCGTTGAGCCGGTCGAGGATCGCCACCGTGGGAAGGCGGTCGATGCCGGTCATCACGTGGTCACGTAGATCCGTGAGCAGGCGGATGCCGATACTGCCCTTGTCGTTGGTCTGCGATGCCTTGACCAGGATCAGGCAGGCTTCCCGGGCGCGTTGCGGCCAGTCCCCGCCGGCCGCATCGGCGATCGCCAGGAGGGGTTCCCACACGTCCGCCGGCCGGTCGGTCACCCCGTCGGGCATCTCGGGGAAAACGTCCGTGACCTGCTCTTTCACGGTCTCGGCCCACTTCGCGAGCCGGTCCCGGAGTTGGTTGCCCTCGCGGACGTGAATGCGGATACGGAACTGTTCCACGGTCTCGTTGCGGGCCCGGCGGCGCATACGGATGATGACGGAGCGGGTCATGATCGTGTCGGGGAGGTTGCCGAGCCCGGCGACAGCGAGCGCGCAGAACGAGGGGAAGCCCTGAACCTGCTGGTTGGCGCCGTCTCCCACGCACCGGTACATGTCGCGACCACGCGTGTGGCCGGCGTTGATGAACCCCCGGAGCTGTTCGTTCTCCCCCGCCTTCGGCCCGAACACGGTGTCGATCTCGTCGAAGAGGATCGTGGGCCGACCCCCGTCGACTCCGGACACGGACCGGAAGAGAGCGGCGGCGGACGCGTCGACGGCGGCCATTGAGCGCGGCACGAGCGTTTCGACGACTTCCAGCGCTCGGGACTTCCCCGACCCCGGTTCGGGGGACAGGAAGGCGAGGCGGGGGGTGGAGTCGAACGCGTCCAGCAGGTGCGCGTGGGCGTCCCACAGCGTGACGGCGACGTAGGCGGCTTCGGTGGGGAAGACGTTGAAGCGGCGGTGGAAGGCTTCGACGTCGTTGAGCAGCGTGGCCCCGTCGATGGCGGGGGTGGTGGGGGTCGCTTCGGTCATGCGGCGGCCCTCCCTTCCTGCTGGTTACGGCGGGGGCAGTGGGAGCGGTGGGAGTTGTAGTCGTCGACCAGCGCGGCGACGGCCTGTAGGCCGCGGGCGGTGTCGGTCTTGCCGCACGCGCAGGCGTAGGCGGCGGTGGGCGTGGTGGCGGGTTGTTTGGACCAGCGGAAGCCGTCGTAGTGGTGGCGGTAGACCGGCGGGGCGTAGATGCGGATACCGGGCCGCTCCGGGGTCGGGTCGTCCGGGTCCGGGGGCGGAACGGCGTCCGTCTGCGGCTTCGGACGAAGGGCAGTGGGGACGCCCTTGCGGGCGGCGCCTTTCGGCTCGCCCACAGCCGTCTGCGGCGCGGCAGAGTCGGCGGCGCGCGGACCCGTCGGCGTGGAGGTGAGGCAGTCCAGGTGGGGGGAGCGGCGGGGGCTCATCCGGCCTCCCGCCGCGGGGTGGCGTGGGCGATGATCCAGTCCATGGCGCTGCGGACGGTCGTGCGGCACTCGGCCGGCGACAGTCCCGTCGACTCCCCCGCCGCCTGGATTGCTTCTTCCACCACGTGCCGGGGGATGTGGCCCCACGCGACGAACCGCGCGACCTTGCAGGCGCTGCGGTGCAGGGTGACGTTCCGGCCGGTGGGCCCGCCCTCCTTCACGGCCCGCACCACGTCACACTCGCGGTCGAGGGCGACCCGCGCGGCGCGGGTGCCGTCCCGTACGGCGACGATGCGTGGGGCGGGGGCGGATGTGGTGGGTTCGGTGAGCAGCGCGGCCAGCCATGCGGGCAGTTCGGCCACGGGGGCGGGGTCGACGAGTTCGTACGGGCCGTCGGGGGTGGTGCTGCCGGGGGCGACGACGTAGCCGCCCCATCCGCGGGTGTCGATGTGCCTGCCGAGACGGTCCACGCTGCACTTCAACCGCATGCCGGCGGGGGCGGCGAAGTACAGGTGCTCCCCTCCCCGCGCGGTCCGCACCCGGTAGGTGGCGGGCAGGGCCTGTCCGGCGCGCTCGCAGAGCGCCTGCAAGGAAGTGGCGCCGTCAGGCGCTCCGATCGGCTCCTCGGGCTTGAGCGGGTCGAGGTCGACCACGATCAGCCCGGCGGGGCCGGTGGCGATGCCCACGTTGTACGGGCGGGCCGTCCACGCGGTGCGGATCAGGTCGGGGTCGGTGGTGGCGCGCTGCTCCGGTGTCACGTGTCCGCCGGCGCACCGGCCGGTGGTGAGGCAGGAGCGTTCGGGGTGCCCGGCGGCCCGCTTCGTACCCGGGTGCAGGGGGATGACGGGCCAGCCGCGCTCAGCGGCCGTCAGTGCGGCGTTCAGCAGTGCGGCGTTCACGCGGCCACCCCCAGCGCGGAGGCGAGCTGCGCGAGGGCGGCTGTACCGATCCACTGGGTGTAGGCAGGCGGGATGCATTCGCGGATGCCGTCGCGGTTCATCCAGTCCACGCCCATGACGCGGCGGGCGTGGTCGACGCCGGAGAAGTTGCCGACGAACTGCCCGAAGTGGCCCGGCGGGATCGGTCGGCCCATCTTCGCGACCGGCGCTGCGTGCTGCGGGTGCTGTGGCGCGGTGAGCGTCCACCGGCCGGTTTCGAAGTAGCGGTGGCGGTAGGTCTCCAGGGCGAACATGCTCCCGCACAGCAGCGCCGGGGCGATCAGGTGCGGGACGGCGCCCCGGACGTTCTCGATCACGTACGGCCGCCCGGTGGCTTCCAGCGCGGCGCGGGTGGGGGCGATCAGGGCGGGGTGGGCGTTGCCGGTCAGCCGCTGGGTGTCGCTGTAGAACTGGCACGGCGGGGAGGCGTGGATGAAGTCGAAATCAGCGCCGTGTTCGCGGACGAACGCGAGCGCGTCCGCCTGCACGAACTTGTGGGGGTAGCGGGGCTGGGGCTCGGTGTCGACGCCGGTCACGTTGAACCCGGCGTCGCCGTAGCCCTTGCCGGCGCCGCCCTGCTTGCAGAACAGATCCAGCAGACGCGGCCGTCGGCCGTGCACTCGCCGGATCAGGGTGGATTGGGTCATGCTGGAGACCTCCGACAGGTCTGTTGAGGACGGGTTGGACAAGGGCGGCCCCGCTTCATTGGCGTGAGTGGGGGGCCGCCCTTGGCGTAGCTAGAAGTAGGGGCACTGCACGTGGTGGCCGTCGGTGCTGAGGCAGTAGGGGCAGCGGTTGACGAGAGCCGTCGCGAGAGCGGCGAAAGTGCGCTGGATACGCAGTCGCATCACGGGTGTTGATCTCCCTTGTCAGCCGTAGAACTTGTTGCGCTTGATCACGGCCTTGCGGATGTTGACCGTGGTCCCGCCCTTGCCGCCGCCCGCGCTGAACACCTGCACGGCGATCCAGCCGCCGAAGATCACGGCAGCGAGAGTGATGAGCTGGGTCACGAACGCGGTCAGGGCGGCGATGAACGTGGTGAGCATCAGCAGCCCGCCGCAGACGGCGGCGAATCCGATCCCCCCGAGCGCGACGTTCACCGCCGCCCGCGAGACGGCCGGCTTGGCGGCCACCGGCTCCGGGCGGGCGTGGTCGACGGCGTAGCCGGTGACGACCCGCCCGTCCGGGAGGACGACGGACGCGACCGCCGGGAGGGTGCCTGGCTGTACCAGCAGCAGGGGCGCCGGCTGGTGGGTGGTGATCGGTTGGGGGTGGTGGAGTTCGACGGCCGTGGGCCGTTCGGGGTGGGCCATAAGGGCCCCCTTTCGGGCATGGGCCGGGCCCGCGTCGCGGGGTGTGACGCGGGCCCTGGGTGGGTGTGACGGGCAGGTGTGATGCGGTGTGACGGGCCGCTGTGATGGCGCGTCACACCCGTGTTCGCCTAGGGGTTTGGGTGTGACGGGCCCGTCACGTGTGACGGGTGTCAGGCGGCCGTGAGGGCGGGGACGATCCGCCACCGGCCGGTGGTGTTCGTCGCCTGCAACCGGCCCTCCAGCGCGGCGGCCTTGAGCCGCTTGGACACCCAGGAACGGGAGAGGTTGTTGCGGTCGCACCAGTCGGTGAAGTCCTTCGGACCGACGACCATGCGGCCCTCGCTCTCGAACTCCTCCAGCGCCTGCGCGAACAGCCGCTGCGCTTCCTCACCCTTGGGCTTGCGGCCCGTCTCCTGCCCGAAGATCGGGGCGTCGTCGCCGTCCTCGGACTCGGGGAGTTCGGCTTCGGGGTCGATGTCGGCGTCCTCGGGGTCGACCAGCGGCCCGTATCCGGTCTCGTCCACGTCGTCGTCCTCCACGGCGGCCCGTCGGTCGGCTGATGCGGTGTCGTCGTCGGGGCGGCCGGTGTAGGCCCGCCCGGCGACACCGGACGCGGCCCCCGCGGTAATCGGGTCGGCGGTGGCGCCGTTGCGCTGCGCCCACGCGGCGAGGACTTCCATGCCGGAGACCGAGCGGTGGGTGAACGCCCGTGTCCGGCCCGGCGAGGGGTAGCGCGTCTCGTCGATGCCGGGGGAGACGACGTAGCAGTAACCGGGCCGCCGGTTGCCCCACGCACCCGGATGCGCGCCCGCGTCGATGACCGCCTCGGGCAGGCTGAACCCCTCGTCACGCGGGTCACAGCCGAGCGCGACCACCGACGGCAGCGACGCCCGCGTGCTGGTGGACATCTGGTCGTACGACGGCCGCTGAAGAGAGACGATCAGCGAGACGCCGGCGGACCGGGCCTCCTGAGCGATCCCGGTGAACGCGTCGTCTCCCATGTCCCGCAGGGTGCTGGCCGCCTCCTCCATCCACGCGACCAGGAACGGCATCCCCTCACACCCGCAAGCCCGGCCGTCCGCGCGGCAGGAGTGCGCGGGGTCGGTCTGCGTCTCGAACGACTCCGGCTCCCACTGCCGGTAGCCGTGCTCACCCAGCCACCGCGTACGCGCGGGGATGACGGCCTTGACCGCTTCGACCATGACCTCGGTGGGTGTTCCGCCCTCCGCTGCCCAGTCGATACCGGGCAGCAGGGGGCGGAAGTCCTGGAACATCTTCGGATCGCTGAGCCACAGCAGCACATCACGGCGGGACAGGATCTCCGTCTGAAGGTTCAGCGCCGCATCGCCCTTGCCGGAACCGGTGCCGCCGGCCACGAGGACGTGGGTGGAATTCCGCTTTGCCTTCGGGTCACCCGGCAGCCACAGCAGCAGCGGGGAGCCGTCGTCGTAGCGGCCGATCACCAGCGGATCGGCGATCGAGCAGCCCAGGTTCGAGGGGCCCTCCCATTCCACGAACTCCGCGAGCATGTCCTCGGGGACGATGACGAGTTCGCCGCGTCGGGCGGAGTCGGGGTTGGGGGTGTAGCGCAGCGCGGAGACCGGGAGATCCAGTGCGGACGCGAGCCGGGACAGGGCCTTGGAGACGTCCTCGTTGGTCTGCTCGCCGGGCTCCAGCGCGATGGGGGCGGTGACCCGGTTCGGCTCGACCGTGACGTTCCCGATCTGCGCCCGCGCCAGCCCCACCTTCTCCAACAGCCCCTTGTCACCGCTCTGCGCGGTGGGGTCGTCGTTGCGGCGAAGGATCATGCGGATGTTCCACGACAGGGCCAGCACCGGCCCGCCGATCAAGTACATGTCGTCCAGCGGGCCGGCGGTCGGCCCGGCCAGGCACGCGGCCGTCAGCCACGCCGACCCGGCGGCCACGGTGACGGCGGAGTGCAGGCGTCGTTGCTGAGTGGTGCTCTTGCCCATCCACCACGTCGCCCCGGTCAGCAGCACAGAGGCGAGGGTCAGACCGACCCCGGCCCCCGCGCTCTGCTCCCACTGGAGGCTGCCGAGCCCGCCGGCGATGCCGATACCGGCGGTGGCCACCCACGGGGGCAGGTGCGGCATCGCCCGGTGCAGCAGGTAGGTACCCACGCCCCCGCCGCCGCGGTGGGATTCGCCGGGCAGGAGACCGGGGCCGCTGTAGTCGGCGATGAGACCGTTGCCGGAAAAGTCGGTGTGCCGCACGCGGCTGTTGCTGTTCCTTGCCATGGGTCAACCTCCTCTACTGCTGGGCCCAGTTCATGGGCGGTTGCTGCGGCTTGCGGGCGCGGTGACGCACGCGGTTGATCTCCTCCTCGTACTCCTGCTGGAACGCCGAGTAGCAGGCGGCGGCGTTCTTCGCCGCGTCCCGAAGGTCGTCGGCGGCCCGGTTCAGCTTCCGGGCCACCTTCGCCGCCCGAACACGCGAGCCGAACGCACGCCCTTCCGGGTCCGGGACGGCGGCGAGCACGCCTTTGAGGATCTCGGCGCCCATGGCCACCTCGATCGAGAGCGTCACGGCCGCCGCGCGCAGGGTGTTGCAGTAGTGCCGCACCTGCGCCGGGGAGGTGAATTCCGGGGAGGGCAGCAGCGCTTCGGCGTGCGGACGCCGGCCGTTCGCAGCGGCGCCACGCTGGTTGTTCACGGTGACGTTGATCGGCGGGACGAGCGAGCCGCCAAGCGCGCCGACGAATCCGCCGGCGGCGGCGCCGGCGTTGGCGAACTTGCCGGTCTTGGGGTCGTTCACGGGCCCGCGCGGACGCCGGCCGTTGGTGTTCTGCGCCATCAGACGATCTCTCCTCGGGTCAGCGGGACGGGCGGACGAAGAACCAGGCGGTCTGAACCGTGATCCAGAGCAGCAGCCACAGCAGCGGCAGCGACCCGGCGAGCGGGCCGAACCCGGCGGCCAGCGCCAGCCAAACGGCCGCGAGCGTGGCGAGCACGGTCAGGCCGATACGCCAGCCCAGCGTGGCGCCGCGCGCCGGGCGGCGGCGCTGCATGACCAGCACCCACAGCGTCGGAGCGAGCGCGGCGGGGGCGAGGACGAGACCGGACCACCAGGCGGTCAGGTGCAGCAGCGCGGTCACGACGAATGCCAGCACGGCGAACCCGGTCGGGGTGAGACCGACGCGGAAGCGCCACAGCATCCGGCCGACGAAGCCGAGCGCTTCGCGGGTCAGGGAGGGGCGTTCGGGCACGACGATCACGAACGGCTGAGCGGAGCGCCGCCCGCGCTGACGCGGGAGGCGGACGGTGTGGGCACCGGCGCCGGTCTTCACGGCGGGGGTACGGGTACGGCTGGACACAGCGGAAACTCCCAGGTCGAAGAGTCTTTCAGGCGGCGCGCTGTTCGTCGTCGGGGAAGGCACAGGGAACGCACATGCCGAGCGAGGCGGGGATGACGTAGCCGGCATCCCGGCGGCACTGCGGGCAGGTGCGGCGGGCCGTGTTGGCCTTGCCGAGCGCCGCCCACTTCGCCGGCGTCATCGGCCGCACGGGCTTGGCGGCGTCGATGCGGTAGAGGTAGGCGACCAGCGGGCCGCGCCGGTAGCGCGGGCGCAGCACCTGCACCGTGACCGGCTGGCCACCGGGCCGTAAGCCCTGGGCCCGCAGTTGGCGGCGGGTGGCGTAGCCGTCGGGGGCGCACTTCCACGGGTAGGTGGGGATGCCGTGGCGGGCGCCGGTCGGGTCGAAGCACTTGGTGAAGCCGAGCGACATGACCGCGTCCCCCTCAGCCGGCGATCGCGGTGGGGAAGTCGGCGAGGTACGGCTCACGCGCCTTGACCCGCCCCCGCGCGGTGCGGGCGGTCGACTCCGACGCTCCGAGTCCGAGCGCGCTCATGGCCTGGGTCATGCGGGCGGTGTTCGGGTGGGTGAAGTCGGTCCCGTACAGGGCCCGCACCACCTGATCGACCCGGTTGGGGTAGATCACCGGCATGCACAGGTCGACGGCCGTCGACCGCGTGTCGACGCCAACCGGGTCGTCCGCGACGGGCGTCGACGCGGCCTCGACGGCCACCGGCAGAGCGGGCGACTCCGCCCACGCGTCCGGCTCCGGGAGTTCCCGCGCGGCGGGGTCGGCCGGCGGCCGGTCGACGGTGACGTTGACGGGCGTCGAAGGAGCGTTGACGCCGGGCGGTGGGGTGGTGACGGCCGTCGACGCCTTGCGGGCGAGGTAGGCGTGCACCTGCCGCATCAGGGCGCCGAACGCGAGCAGCGCGGCCACCGGCGGGACGGCGGCGACGACGTAGTCGAGGGCGTTGGCGTTCTCGCCGACCCCGGCCACGTTCAACGCGATCGAGGCACCGTCCCCTGCGGTGACCAGGCCGATCGCCCACCAGTCGACCTTGTGGGCGAGCGAGGCACGCAGGATCAGCAGTTCGCCGATCACGATGAACAGATCCACCGTCGCCGGCCACGCCCACGAGCGGGCGACGGCGTCGGCCATGCCGTGCGCGGCGGCCACCTCCTGCAGATGCTCGTAGGAGAGCCAGAACGCCACCGCCGTCAGCACCACCGTGAGAACGGCCGCGAGCGCGGTGATCGCGCGGTCCACGGCGGCGGCCGTCGACGCGGATTCGACGCCCGTCAACGCGGCGTCGACGCGAGCCGCCGCACTCATGCCGCACCCGCTTCCACGAGAACGGGGGCGTTGACGTCGCCGTAGCCGACGAGTTCCAGTTCGGCGCCCGTAGGTGGCGACGGCGTGCAGAACGCGGGTCCGTCCGTTGCTCTGCACGTGGTACCTGACGTCCTCGGGCGCGATGCCCAACGCCTCGCGCCACGCCTCGAAGTCGGGCAGACCGGAGTGGAAGGACAGTTCCAACCGGTCGGGGAAGATGGGCGAGACGCTCGCGTGCGGGGCCGGCAGGTACCCGAAGTCCGCCACCACCAGGCGCAGCGCGCGCAGCGGCACGACCAGGTCGTCCAGGGCCAGGGTCTCGCTCACGCGGCCACCGCCGTTCCGGCCACGGCCTTGTTGGTCAGGTCGCGGCGGACGGCGAGCACCTTGCGCCGGGCCCGCCGCAGACGGCGACCGTCCAGCGCGGTGACCGGCTGGTCCAGCAAGCTGATCTGCACGTCCAGCAACTCGACTTCCGCCACGATCAGCGGCATCTCAGCCTCGATCGCGTCCAGCTCGGCGGCCGTCGGGCCACCATCGAACTCGTCGCGGGTAACAGACGCCTGAACAGCACCGATGTGCTTCATGGGTCGTGGTTCCTCTCACAGGGTTGAACGGCCCGAACAGCGGCCCCGGTGTTCCAGCACCGGGGCCGCGCGCCGTTCGAAGTCGGAACATCCGGCTCCCCGCACCCCCGCCCGTACGACCAGCACGCCAAGCGCGGTCGGACGGGCGGGAGAGGCAGCCGGCCACGGCGCTCGAAGCGCCGTGAACCAGAGCGGACCGAACTACCGCGTGGCGCCGTCGGCCGGTCCGTACCGGCGGCGCTGGATATGTCGTCGGTTCACACCGACCTCCCGCAGAACGCAGGGACACGGCTTTCGCCGGTATGCCGCTTGCGACGGCGGACCGGCCCCGAGCCGGGGGAATCGGGTGCGTCATCGTCACTGCTCTGACGCCAGCAGGGCGGCGCGTAGCAGGTGGCGCCCCCAGGGCTGACCTCCCGTTAGGAAGGGATGATCCCGAGGAACGTTCTCCAGAGCTGACACGCGGGGAAGTGGCCGCTGGCGAACGTCACCCGGTCGCCACGGGGACGGGGACTCACACCCCGTCGATCTAGACACCCTGTTGAGTTCTCAACGAACGACCAGCTCAGGGCCCCACCTGCACGAGCGATCCCGAACCGACAAGCCATGGAGACAGCCCAAAGAAGACCCCTCCGACTCGCTGTCCTAGGACTGCGAGCGACCTGAGAAGAGAATGCATTGCAGTCCTAGGACTGTCAACAGTCCTAGGACTGTGTGCTTCACTGGATGTGTCGAGAGGAGTTCTGCGTGGCACCCAAAGCACCGAAGTGGCGGGAACTGGCCGACCGCTTCGGCGAGCAGATTAGGAACGGCGACTACGAGCCTGGCCAGCAACTTCCGCAGATCCGGGAGCTAGTGGAAGCGGGCGAGGGGGCAAAGGAGACTGTTCACAGGGCTTACAAGACGCTCGAAGCCGAGGGCTTGGTGACCATGACTCGCGGCCACGGCACCGTTGTACGCCCGAAGTCCCCACTCAAACGGCTCGGCATCGCCCGGTACGACAAGGCGAAGTGGCGGGACGGCGACGAAGTCGCGTTCATCGCTGACCGCGTGGCGTCCGGCCGCGCATACAGCCGGAACGAGCAGACCCAGAGCGTGAGCCGGGTGAAAGCGCCGGCGGCCGTGGCCGAAGCTCACGGGCTCCCCGAGGGTGCGGACGTGTACGCGCGCGCCCGGCTCGTGAAGGAGGGCGCCCAGCCCACCCACACCTTGACCAGCTACTACCGCCCCGAGCACGTGGAAGGTACGCGCATCGTCGACCCGACCCCGGGCCCGGCTGGCCGTGGCGGCGGCTTTCGTGTCCTCTATGACGCCGGGTACGAGATCGACCACATGCGCGAGGAACTGTTCGCGCGCGTGCCCACTACCGAAGAGGCTCAGCTACTCCAGCTCTCGCCGGGTGAGTGGGTGGTCGAACTGCATCGCACCACGTACACAGCGGACGGGACGGTCGTAGAGTTCGCCGTCGGAGTCCACGCGGCGTCGCGCTTCGCGTGGTCGTATGACTTCAAGGTCCCCGACTCTGCAGCAACGGAGGGCGTGAGCAAGTGATCTCGGCTCAAGCGTGGGCGGACGCTCAGCGGCTCTGGGACTTCCAGCAGATGGGTCATGAGCCGCGCCCATGCTCGGTGGCCGTCGGACTTGGCAGCCATGACCTCGGGGTGGCCGACGCCACCGCAGATCTCTTCCACCGGGGCATGGCGCCGGTCATCCTCTTCACCGGAGCGACCAGCCGGACTACCCGCGACCGGATGCCCCGTGGCGAAGCCGAGCACTATCGGGACCGGGCAGTGGAGCTGGGGGTTCCCGCGAGCGTCATCCTCGTCGAGCCGAACGCCAGGAACACGGGCGAGAACATCCGCTTCTCGCGGGCTTTGCTCGAAGAACAGCACGTTCCCGTGTCCTCAGCGCTACTCGTCAGCAAGCCTTACGAGGAACGGCGGGCGTACGCGACGGCCCGGAAGCTATGGCCTGACGTCGAATGGGTCAGCGCGTCTACCCCCATGACCCTCCCCGAATACGTGGACTCGATCGGGGACGCGGGACTCGTTATTGACATGCTTGTGGGGGCCCAGCAGCGGTTGATGGTCTACCCGCGCCAGGGTTTTATGATCGAGCAAGAAATTCCCGGTGACGTCGTGGTCGCCTACGAGCGCTTGCGGGGTGACGGTTTTACTAGCCGCCTGGTTTCGGTAGCGTGACTGACCCTGCCGGTCGGCGCATGAGGAAAAGGCCGACCGGCATCGTCAGAGTCATTGCGGAGGAATATTTCTTGTCGGGTTCGCTACTCGAATCGCGGGCGACCTTTGAGGTTCAGTTACATCAGCATCCGCCATATCGATCAGCATGCTAAATAGCCAGACAAGCCTCAGTGATCTAAGGCAGCCAAGGATGAGAAGGGTTTCGACTAGCCAGCCGATTGCACCCACGTTCTTTGCGTTGTCTCGCATCAATGCAAGCAAAGATCCTCCGGAAACTGCAAGCATTGAAATCAGGATGCCAGACCAATTCTTGCGCAGTCTTACTCCGAAGCGGCGACGTAGTTCTAGCATCCTTCGGCCATTGGCTGTTGCGTACTGACTGATGGCCGCCGTGCCAAAACCGCCGATAAGTGCAGACACCGAGGCTGATGTCATATAAATATCGCCACGGCGGTCGTCAGGGATGTTCTCAAATATCGAGGATGAAATGGAGAAGTGCGTCCAAGTTAAGTGAACAGAAATGGCGAGAATGGCGAGCCACCAGTCGATGGCTGGTCGCTCACTCCACACGCTCCCTAGGCGGCTCCGAACAGTCCCTGGTCGCAGCATCGTCTACCCCCCACTGTCGATAGGTGCACGATAGCCCTACCCACTGACAGCGGCTCTGAGGTCGCTTCTGTGCTCTTGTGCCGCTTCCATGATGGCTTGCACCGCCGCTGCATGGCGTGGTCGCGACTCCTCGTCCCGGAACTCCACGCGCTTTTTGGCTGTCACGTGGTGTTTGAGGAAATCAAGGGCTTCTTCCTTGAAATGGCCGTCCTCGGTAGGGGATGTCACCAATGCGCGAGCACGGTCAATGCCGCTAGGGCCGACAAGGTAGCCGAGACCAGAAACAATGCGCACCGCATCATCCTGTAGCCTTCTCTGCCCGCGCGCTCTTGAGGTTGGGCCGCTACCTCGTTTAGGGACCTCGACCTTAATGGTTATGCGATTGTCTGCATATCGTTCTCCTGACTCTCTGCTGAAACCGAAGAGTGAGACTCCCTCCTGAGGCATGAAAGCAGGATTCGGGCGGAAAGTGAACTCTACGTTATGAACGGCTGATGCGTTCTGTAGCTTTTCCCAGACGCCCTTGGAGATGACGGGCCACAGTGCGACATCTTCTGTAATCATCCCGCACGCGTTCATCCAGCGCTGGATCGCGGATGACCTAGGTGCCGCCTGATTTCCATGCATGATTCCGATGATGTTGGCGTAGTCGAGAAAGCAGACAGTGGTGGTGTCAATGAAGCCACGGTTTCCTTCGAGGCGAAGCTCTTCGATATGTCCGTGGTCTAAGTCTACGGTCTGCATGTTCCCGGCACCGATTCGTCCAACGATCAGGTGCATTTGATTGGAGTACGCGACGGATTCGCCAATATATGTGTCGCCATCGGGTGAAGTGAATGTCCTGAGGGCGGGCTGCCTGTGCATCAATCCGTCCAGGGCGTCCTGCCAGTCCACCGGATCCATTCGGGGATTGTGATCATCTTTGCCTCTGACCACTTCAAAGAACGAGACGGTGCGAATGCGGCTCTGCGTCACGATGTCCCCCGGCTCCAGCGAAGATCCAGCACCGGCATGGTACGCCGGATGTGGTGCGTCTGACGGAGTGTCTGCAATAGCCAATGCTGATGCGTGCCCACGGCGTAAGCCCTCAGGTGGGTCATGTCCCGCTACCGGTGGCACGTACCTCTCTCCCCAAAGGCTGGGAAGCAACGCTCGTACTCGTGTGGCCATCCTGCGGGCAGCCCTGAGATCCGTTTGAAAGCCGTCGTGGCGACGACGCCACGGCGGGCCCAGTTCCATCTGTGGTCTCAGCGGTGGTCTCAGTTGCCGCCCGATCCGGCATCGTCCACTGCCGTCCGGCGGGGTCCGTGCACCCGCGCTGACCAGTCCCTGAACCCGTTTCCCGGACGCCCACGGATACCCCCGGACCAAGATCGGACAACTTGTAATGCGTAGGTCGTCGGTTCGAATCCGACAGGGGGCTCTGATCATGCCCCAGGCCGGTTGCTGTCCGGCCTGGGGTTTTGCGTTGAGTGGGGGTGGTGGCGGAAGGGCGGGGGGATCCGTCGCTCGCCCGGGGTGCGTGGCCGTGGTGCGATGGGAGTGGGGGCGGAAAGGAGAGCGATCATGCCCTCAGCGCAGCGCACTCATGGCGTCGCCTCGGTGTCGGTCCGGCCGCTGGTCGAGTCGGATCTGGATCGGGCCGACGAGATCTTCCGGGTCGCCTTCGGGACCTTTCTCGGGGTCCCCGAGCCGGCGACGTTCTTCGGGTCCGCCGACTATGTCCGCACCCGCTGGGCGGCGGACCCGCACGCGGCCTTCGCGGCGACCGTCGAGGGCGAGGTCGTCGGATCGAACTTCGCCGCCGACTGGGGCAGCGTCGGGTACTTCGGCCCGCTGACCGTACGTCCGGAGCTGTGGGACCAGGGCATCGGCAGACGTCTGATGGAACCGGTCATGGCCCGCTTCGACAGCTGGGAGAACCGTCACCTCGGCCTGTTCACCTTCTCGCACAGTCCCAAGCACCTGGAGCTCTACCGCCGGTACGGCTTCTGGCCCCGATTCCTCACCGCCATCATGAAGAAGCAGGTCACCGTCAGTGCCGCGGTGCCCGGCCGCGCGCTGTACGGCGACTTGACCGCCGCCGAGCGGCAAGACGCGCTGAGCCTCGGCCGCGCACTGACGGGGGCCGTGTACGAGGGCCTGGACCTGGAGCGCGAGATCATGGCCACACAGGCGCAGGGGCTCGGTGACACCGTCCTGCTCCAGGGCGCCGGCTCCGACCTCGACGGTCTGGCCGTCTGCCACTGCGGAGCGGGGTCGGAGGCCGGTGAGGACGTGTGCTTCGTCAAGTTCGGCGCCGTACGCCCGGGGCCGGACGGAGCGGAGCGATTCGAGCGGCTGCTGGACGCGTGCGAGCAACTGGCCGTCGAGAGGGGCCTGGGGCAGTTGGACGCCGGGATGAATCTGGCCCGCGAGGACGCCTATCGGCGCATGGTCGACCGCGGGTTCCGTACCTGGCTGCAAGGCGTGACCATGCACAGGCCCAACGAACCCGGCTACAGCCGGCCGGACGCCTACGTGATCGACGACTGGCGCTGAGTCCGGCCGAGTCCACCGCCCCGCTCGGCGAGGGCGGGTCAGCGGAGCCGTCGGCCCAGTTCCAGGTCGTCGGGGTCGAGGGTGCGGTTCTCCTCGATCTCCCAGAGCGCGTTCTGGAGGAGGCGGGCGAGGGTCCAGGACCTCGCCCGTTCGCGGTCCAGGGCCAGGATTTCCGTCATCGCGTCGAAGCGCCAGTGGACGTCGGCCGGGTCGAAGCGGTTGTTGAGGGCCGGCCAGAGGTCGAAGCCGGGGTCGCCCGCCAGGGGCTTGGGGTCGATGGCCAGCCAGGGGGCGCGGTCGGCGGCCAGGACGTTGTCGAAGTGCAGGTCCCAGTGGAGGAGGCGGTCGCCGGGTTCGGTCATGACCTCGCGGAGCGCCGCCGCGCAGTCCGCGATCAGGCGGCGGTCGGTGGGGTCCGGGATGCGGGCCAGGACCGCGGGGGTGCGCTCCAGCATGTCCGTGGCGATGTCGCCTAGGCGGCGTACGGCCGGTGGGGCCGAAGTGGCGGTCAGGTGGGCCAGGAGGTGGGCGATGACCTCGACGGCCTGGTGGGTGTCCGGCTCGTGGGAGAGCATGCGGGCCGGGTCGAGGCGTTCGAGCAGCATGGTGCCCGTGTCGGGATCGTGGTCCAGGAGCCGTACGGCCCCGTCGCCGTTCCAGACGCGCAGGGCGATCGGTTCGCCCTCGCTCTCGGCGTCGAGGATCTGGAGCTTGAGCACCGCCGGGGTGGCGTCGGCCGTGCGGACCACCGGCAGGATCAGCGCGCACATGCCGTGCATAGGGCTGCCGTCGAGGCGCAGGCCCCAGCGGTCCAGGAACTCGGCGGTCAGGTGCGGGAGGTTCGCGATGAATCTGCGGCCCGCTTCTCCGTTGATCTCTTCCTGAGTCTCGGCCAGTTCCTCCGGAACATCGATCATGCGGCCGACCCTACGCGCGCCCCGGCCACGAGTCCTTTGGATTTCCGGCCCGAAAGCGCCCGTACACCACGGAATCCGTAGAAGACAGGGCCCGCCGGCAGGGGTTAGCGTCCGGCCATGAGCAGCTCGCAGAGCACCCCGGACGCGACCGCCGGCACCGTCAACGGCGGGATCTCCTTCTGGTACGCGCAGGCCGGACTCCCCGTGCCGAGGGAGCCGTTGGCCGGGGACGCGGCGGTCGATGTGGTGATCGTCGGGGGTGGATACACAGGGCTGTGGACGGCCTACTACCTGAAGAAGGCCGACCCTTCGCTGCGGATCACCGTCCTGGAGCAGAAATTCTGCGGGTACGGGGCCTCGGGGCGCAACGGCGGCTGGCTCTACAACGGGATCGCCGGGCGTGACCGTTACGCGCGCCTGCACGGGCGGGACGCCGCCGTGCGGTTGCAGCGGGCCATGAACGAGACCGTCGAGGAGGTCGTACGGGTCGCGGCGGAGGAGGGCGTCGAGGCGGACGTCCACCAGGGGGGCGTGCTCGAAGTCGCCTGTACGCCCGCGCAGTTGGCGCGGCTGAAGGCCTTCCACGAGCATGAGCTGGCGTACGGGGAGGACGACCGCGAGCTGTACGGCGCCCGGGAGACGGCCGAGCGGATCAGGGTCGCCGACGCAGTGGGGTCGACCTGGACGCCGCACGGGGCGCGGTTGAACCCGGTGAAGCTGGTGACCGGGCTGGCGGCTGTCGTGGAGACGATGGGGGTCGTCGTGCACGAGCTGACGCCGGTCACCGAGATCCGTGCGGGGCACGCGGTCACGCCGTACGGCACGGTCCGGGCGCCCTATGTGCTGCGCTGCACGGAGGGGTTCACGGCGAACCTCAAAGGACAGAAGCGGACCTGGCTGCCGATGAACTCCTCGATGATCGCCACCGAGCCGCTGACGGCCGGGCAGTGGGCGGAGATCGGCTGGGCGGGCCGCGAGACGCTCGGCGACATGGCGCACGCCTATATGTACGCCCAGCGCACGGCCGACGACCGGATCGCGCTCGGCGGGCGCGGGGTGCCGTACCGGTTCGGGTCGCGGACCGACAACGACGGGCGGACGCAGCCGGCGACGATCGAGGCGCTGTACGAGATCCTCGTCCGGTTCTTCCCCTCGCTGACCGGCGTCGAGGTCGACCACGCCTGGTCCGGTGTGCTGGGGGTGCCCCGCGACTGGTGTGCCACGGTCACCCTCGACCGGGCGACGGGGCTCGGCTGGGCCGGCGGTTACGTCGGCTCCGGTGTGGCCACCACCAACCTCGCCGCCCGGACGCTCCGCGACCTGGTCCGGCGGGACTCGGGGCAGGGCGGCGCCACCGGGCTGACCTCGCTGCCCTGGGTGAACCACCGGGTGCGCAAGTGGGAGCCGGAGCCGTTCCGTTGGCTGGGCGTGCAGGGAATGTACGCGACCTACCGCGCCGCCGACCGCCGCGAAGCCGTGTCGAACAGCGGGGAGTCGTCCCGGTTGGCGCGGTGGGCGGACCGGGTGGCGGGGCGGTAGGGCGCGTACCTCCCCGCTCGCGACCGTTGCGTCGAGGATCATCCTCGGCTGCGCGAGCGCGATGACGGCGAGGGCCCACCAGCGGCGGGGGTCGGGGGCGTCCCGGTGCTCGTGACCTCGGTGGTCCTGGGGCGCTTGGTGGAGGCGGTCACGGCTCCAGCACGACCTTGCCGGTGGTGCCCCGGTTCTCCAGGGCGCGGTGGGCGGTGGCGGCCTCGGCGAGCGGGAAGCGGTGGACGGCCGGGGTGAGGCGGCCGGCGGCGGCCTCGGCGAGGGCGCGGAGTTCGAGGGTGCGCAGGGGGTCGGGGCCGTCGGCCCGGCTGAGCATCTCCTGGCCGAGGACCGTCCGCGAGACGCCCTCCACGACGTAGGGGCCGCCGTCCTTGATCCCGTCCGCCGACCAGCCGAAGATCAGGTGCCTGCCGCCGGGGGCGAGCAGGGCGACGGACTCGCGCGCCGTCGTCCCGCCGACCCCGTCGAAGACGATCGTGGCCTTCCCCCGGTACGCCGCGACCTTCTCCGGCCAGGCCGGATCGGTGTAGTCGACGGCGAGGTCGGCGCCGTCGGCCGCCACCCGGGCCGTCTTCGCGGGGCCGCCGGCGAGGCCGACGACCGTGGCGCCCGCGTTCTTGGCGTACTGCACGAGGCGGACCTGGCCGGGTCCGGGCTCGGGGTCCGCGACCTTCTCGTACGTCAGGTTCTCGGCCGGGCCGAAGGCGTGCAGACGGATGGCGTGCATGGAGGGCCCCCTTGGGCGATGTCGTTCTCGCGCGGCGCGGCGCCTGGTATCGCTCGATGGACCCCAGCCTCGGACCTCAAGCATGCTTGAGGTCAAGGGTGTTCCTCGACCGCCTGCCGAGCGCCAGCGAGACGGCCGCGAGGGCGCTGTTGAACGACACCTCCGAGAGCACCCCCGGCGCCGCGACCTGGTCGCCCGCGAGGTACACGCCGTCGCCCCGGTCCACGGCCGGGCGGTCGCGCCAGGTGCTGCCGACCGGATCGACGGCGCCCGTACGGCCGTTGGCGGTCGCCTCGCGCCGCCAGGTGACGCGGTCCCGCCAGCCGGGGAAGCCCAGGTCGAGCAGGTGCTCGGCGCGGGCGACGCCGTCCGCCCGGGACTCCTGCGGACCGATCGGGAACTGTCCCTGGAGCAACTGCTCGCCGGCCGGGGCCAGCGTGCGGTCCTGGGCCGTGAACCGTTCGATCCAGCCGGGCGCGTCCAGGTCGGAGACCGCGAACGGGTCGCCGCGGCGGGTGCGCAGGGCGAGATCGAGCAGTGCCGTACGGCCGCTCGGCCAGGTCAGCGAGTCGTCCCCGAGCAGTCGGCGGGCGGCGTCGAGGGAAGTGGCGACGATGATCGGGCCGGTCCCGGTCCCGGTCCCGGCTCCTGCCCCGGTCCCGGTCCCGGCTCCTGCCCCGGTGCCGGTGCCGGTGAGGGCGTCGAGGGAGTCGACGCGGCTGCGGGTCTCCATCCGGACGCCGAGGTTCCAGGCGCGGGCCGCCATCCGGTCGATCACGCTCGCCCAGCCGCCGCGCGGGTAGTGCGCCTCCGGGGGCAGCTTCGTCGCCCGGCGCAGCCGTTCCTGCACGAACGCGGCGGACAGGGAGCCCGGGTCGTGGTGGAACAGCGCCACCGCCGAGTAGTTGGCCGCGGCGCGTGCGGCCTCCTCACCGGCCTGTTCGGTCGCCCAGGTGAGGAAGTCGACATCCACGGGCGCGTTCCCGCCCGTACGGCCACGGCGCGGGCGGAGCAGCTTGAGCATCGCGAACGGCGGGGTGCGGCGCAGCGCGCCCCGGTGGTGCAGGCGCAGCCGGGCGGCCTCCAGGGGAGGGAGGGGCGCGAGCGGGCCGATCAGGCCCCGCTGGGCGAGCCAGGTCCAGTGCGGGCCGCCGTTGTACAGGGCGTGCGGTCCCTCGTTCGTCCGGTACGGGCCCTCCGCGGTGCGGGCCCGGCCGCCGAGGGTGTGGTGCGTCTCGTACAGGGTGACCCGCGCGCCCGCCTCGGCGGCGGTGATCGCCGCGGTGAGGCCGGCGAAGCCGCCGCCGATGACGGTGAGGGGGGTCGGGGTGTGGGTGGGGGTGTGGACGGGGGGTCGGGTGGCGTGCATGGCTGGCTCCCTCGGGTCGGTGTGCGGTCGCGCGGTCGCGCGGCTGGCCGCGGGTACGACGGATCGGGGACGCCGGGACGTGACATCGGTCGGGGGCAGGCGTCGGGGTCGGGGCGTGTTCGGGGGGATTGTCAGTGGTGAGGTGCACGATGGGGGCATGGTGCGGGCGAGTTCGGTGGTGAAGGCGGCGCGGCGGCCGGAGGTGCGGTTGCCGGTGCTGGAGGCGTACGCGGGCGGGGAGTTGGAGCCCGACGGGGACTACGACGGGCTGGAGTTCCGGGAGGAGGACTTCGTCGGGCAGGACGGCGGGGGTGCGCGGTTCATGGACTGCGCGCTGACGGGGTGCGCGCTGGACGAGACACGGCTGCACCGGGCGCGGGTGCTCGACTCCGTCCTCACGGGGATACGGGGCGTCGGGACGGACCTGTCCGAGGCGACGTTGCGGGATGTCGAGGTGGTGGAGGCTCGGCTGGGTGGGGTGCAGCTGCACGGGGCCGTGCTGGAGCGGGTGCTGGTGCGCGGGGGGAAGATCGACTTCCTGAATCTGCGGGAGGCGCGGCTCAAGGATGTCGTGTTCGAGGACTGTGTGCTGGTCGAGCCGGACTTCGGGGGTGCGCGGCTGGAGCGGGTCGCGTTTGTGGGGTGTGCGGTGAAGGGGGCCGACCTGAGTGGGGTGAGCCTGGTGGACGTGGATCTGCGGGAGGCCGCGTCGGTGGAGATCGCTCGGGGGGTGGGGCGGTTGTCGGGGGCCGTGATCAGTGCGGCGCAGTTGATGGATCTGGCGCCGGTGCTGGCGGCAGAGATGGGGATTCGGGTGGAGGGGTGAGGGGGGTGTTGCGCGGGGCGCCTGATAGCTCGGGGGTTCGGGTGCGTTGACGGGTGCGGGTCCGGTGGGGCGTCTCGCGCGGCCCTTTCGGGCCGAAAAAGCAGGGGCGTAGCCCCGCTTTTTCAGGGGCGCGGGGAACTGCGCGAGAAGCTCCACACACCCGCGGACGAAGCTCGCCGCCCAAAACCCCTACGGCACCCGGGGAAACCGCGCCTGCAACGTCCAGATCGCCGGATTCTCGGCGAGCGCGTCGTGCAGATCGCACAGGTCGGCGATGACGTCGTGGAGGAAGTCGCGGGCCTCGCGGCGGAGTTCGGCGTGGGAGAAGGTGAGCGGGGCCTCCTCCGCTGGCATCCAGTCGGCCTCGACGTCCACCCACCCGAAGCGGCGCTCGAAGAGCATCCGGTCCGTGGACTCGGTGAAGTCGAGTTCCGCGTACTGGGGCCGGGAGGCGCGGGACCCCGCGGGGTCCTGGTCGAGCTGTTCCACGATGTCGCACAGCGCCCACGCGAAGTCCAGCACCGGCACCCATCCCCAGGCTGTGGACAGCTCCCGGTCCGCCTTCGTGTCGGCGAGGTAGACGTCACCGCAGAACAGGTCGTGCCGCAGCGCGTACACGTCGGCCCGGCGGTAGTCCGTCTGCGGCGGGTCCGGGAAGCGGTTGGAGAGGGCGTAGCCGATGTCGAGCACGTAGGCGATGGTGCCATGTCCTCATAGGATCGCCGACGTGCCCCGATCCGCACCGGTTGTCCCGGCCGTCCTGCTCACCGCCGCGCTGGCCCTGACCCTCACTTCGTGCACCGGGGGCGGCGACGCCGGGGCGGCCCGGGGCTCCGCCGGTCTCCGGGACCCCTACTTCCCCCGGCTCGGCAACGGCGGCTACGACGCCGCCCACTACGCCCTCACCCTCGCCTACGACCCCGAGGCGGACGCCCCGCTGCGCGGCACCGCCGTCATCACCGCACGGGCGACACAGGACCTCGCCTCCTTCAACCTCGACCTCAAGGGGCTGGACGTCGAGTCCGTCGCCGTCGACGGTGTGACGGCGCGGTGGAAGCGGGCCGGGCAGGAGCTGACCGTCACCCCCGCGCACGCCGGCCTCGACGAGGGGGAGACGTTTCGTACGACCGTGCGCTACTCCGGCGCCCCGGAGACGCTCACCGATCCCGACGGCTCCCGCGAGGGCTGGCTGCCCACCGCCGACGGAGCCCTCGCGCTCGGCGAACCGGCGGGCTCGACGACCTGGTTCCCCGGCAACCACCACCCGTCCGACAAGGCCGCCTACGACCTCACGGTCACCGTCCCCGAGGGCCTGCACGCCGTCTCCAACGGGGAGCTGCGGCGGGAGTCCACCGAGGACGGCCGTACGACCTTCTCCTGGCGCACCGCCGAACCGATGGCGAGCTACGTGGCCACGCTGGCGATCGGCACGTACGAGATCCGGCGCTCGACGGCGGGCGGGGGAGAAGGAGAGCGCTCGGGGCGGCTCCCCGTGTACGTCGCCGTCGATCCGTCCCAGGCCGAGGACAGCCGTGCCGTGCTCGGGCGGATTCCCGAGGTCGTCGCATGGGCGGAGAGGTACTTCGGTCCGTATCCCTTCTCCTCGACCGGGGCGATCGTCGACAGGCCGGAGGACTCGGCGTACGCGCTGGAGACCCAGAACCGGCCCGTCTTTCCCGGTGCCCCCGACCTCTCCCTCCTCGTCCATGAACTGGCCCACCAGTGGTACGGCGACTCGGTCACCCCGAAGAGCTGGCGGGACATGTGGCTCAACGAGGGGTTCGCGACGTACGCCGAGTGGCTGTGGGAGGAGGACCACGGGGGTGACAGCGCCCAGGAGATCTTCGACGCGCTGTACGCGGGCGACCACTTCCCGGACGCCGCCTCGAACGAGGCCGTCTGGGACTTCCCGCCCGCGCGCCCGCCGAGCGCCGCCCGGATCTCCGACAGCCCGGTGTACGAACGCGGCGCCATGGTCCTGCACAAGGTCCGCGAGGCCGTCGGCGACGGCGCCTTCTTCGAGCTGATCCGGGGCTGGGCGGCCGCGCACCGCCACGGCAACGCGGACACGGCCGACTTCACGGCGTATGCGGAGAAGTTCGCGGAGGAGGCGGCGCCGGGCGCGGATCTGACGCCGGTCTGGGACGATTGGCTGTACGGGGACGGAAAGCCTCCGTCGGCTTGATCCCACCGCCGTGACCGGCCACCGGCTTTCAAGTGATCCATCTCCGCCGAGGTCAGGCGGGCGGAATGTTGGAAGGTGGGCAGCGCGCGGCGCGGTTCGCTCTGCTGACGGTCGTGCAACTGATGGCGGGGATCTTCGCCGGCCAAGACCGGAGGAACGGAAACGGCTCTGCGAAGCGGTCGTCAGGCCGGCCCGGTTCCGCTGACGTCGGCCGGCGCCGGCGGGGTGTCCCCGGCGTCGACGGCCGCCTCGAGCTCCGCCAGCAGCCGGGGCAGTTCCGGCGGCCACACGGGCTCGGCCGCCGGGTCGGCCAGGTCGGAGGGGGTCCACCAGCGCCAGGTCAGGATGCCCTCCTCGGCGCGGGAGGTGGTGAGGAGGCCGCCGACCGGCTCGCGGCGGGGGCCCCGGGCCACATAGATGTCGTCGTACTGGCGGACGCGGACTCCGGCGCGGGTGAAGTCGTGCTCCCAGGAGCAGAGGAAGGCGCCCGGCTCCACGTCCGTCCAGCCCGTCTCCTCGCGCAGCTCCCGCAGGGCGCCCTCGCGCGGTGACTCGCCTTCCTCCAGACCGCCGCCGGGCAGGGCCCAGTGCGGGCCCGTCTCGTCGTCGAGGTACCGGAAGAGGAAGACGGCACCCTCCGGATCGAGTACGGCGATCCGCGCGGCCCGGCGCGATCGGCGCGGCGGCTCGCTCGACGGTTCGCTCAGCGCCTTGCGCAACACCGTGCACGGGCGCCCCAGTTGGCGGTCCCGGCGGTGTTCGACGACCTCGTAGCCGAGGGAGGCCCAGAACGCCAGGGCGCCGGGGTTGTTGTCGAGCGCCGCCAGCCGTACGGCGGTACGCCCGGCCCGCCGGAACCGTTCTGCCACGAGGGTCGCCAACTCGCGCCCGTGTCCCCGCCGCTGAGCCCCGGCGTCGACGAGCAGCAGCCCGATCCACGGGTCGGGGTCGGCCGGATCGGGATGGCGCGCGAGGGTGATGGCGACCCCGACGAGCCGCCGGGGGGCGGGGCCGTCCCCATCCTCCGCGCCCTCCCTCGCGAGCAGGATCTCCACATCCGGGTTGGCCAGTTCCACCGACAGGGCCGCGGCCACCTGTTCGGGACGGATGTCGTTCGCGTCCGGGAAGTCACCGCTCAGGGCGTAGAAGTCGCGGTTGGAGGCGTACAGGGCGGTGAGTTCGGCGAGGAGGGGCCCGGGAACGGTTCCGTCCGCGGCCGTACGGAGGGTTTCGAGCAGCAGCATGCCCGCACGTTACCGATCGGGGTTCCCGTCGGGGGGCCTACAGTTCCTCCGGATACGCAGGGAGCGGAGGGGGCGTGTGGAACAGCGCGTGCGCGTGCACAGGGCGCGGCTGGGCGGCGACGAGTTCCGGGTGATCCGGCCGACCCCGTCGGCGGCACGGCTGGCGCTGCGCGACGACCACCACTGGCTGTCGATGTACGTCGACCGGGCCGGTGCGGAGCGGCTTGTCGCCCTGTGGGCGCTGGCCGCCCGGTCCGCCCGCTCGCTGGTCCATCTGCCGCTCCGGGCGGCGGCCGTTCCCGACGGTGCCGGCAGCGGCGGCGACGGCGAACCCGTCGCGCTGGACCTGGTCCTGGTCCATCACAGCCTGCGGTTCCCGACCGCCTCGTGGAAGGAGGTGCGGTCCCGGCTCGACGCCGGTCGGCCCCAGACCACGGCGACACCGGAGCGGGACTTCCCGGACGAGGACGCCATCGACTACGGGAGATGGCACCACCGTTCGTACCGCGACCAGCTCGCCTTCGACATCGCGGCGCACACCCTGTTCGTCGTGGGCAGCCCCACCGCGTTCCGCGAGCGGGGCGCCGCGCTGCGGGGGCTCGTCGACGAGGCGCCGTCGTTCCCGCACCGGCACCCCGGCGCGGGGCATTTCTGCGTCGAACTCGACCCGGGGCCCTGGTCCCGGATACGGAACCGGCGGCGTGTCCCCGCCTCGCTGCACGTCCAGTACTGCGCCGACTGGCGCGTATGACGGCCGAAGGCCCCGCCGTGCGCCGGCGGGGCCTTCGGTGAAGCGGTGGAGCGGTCGTGCGGTGGTGCGGGACTCAGACGTTGACGCCGAAGTCCTGGGCGATGCCGACCAGACCCGAGGCGTAGCCCTGGCCGACCGCGCGGAACTTCCACTCCGCGCCGTTGCGGTACAGCTCGCCGAAGACCATGGCGGTCTCGGTGGCGGCGTCCTCGGAGAGGTCGTACCGGGCGATCTCGGCGCCGCCGGCCTGGTTGACGATACGGATGTAGGCGTTGCGGACCTGGCCGAAGTTCTGCGAGCGGTTCTCGGCGTCGTAGATGGAGACCGGGAAGACGATCTTGTCGACGTCGGCGGGGAGGCCCGCCAGGTTGACGTTGATCGCCTCGTCGTCGCCCGCGCCCTCGCCCGTGCGGTTGTCGCCGGTGTGGACGATGGTCTGGTCCGGGGTCTGCTTGTTGTTGAAGAAGACGAAGTGGCCGTCCGAGTAGACCTTGCCCTGCGTGTTGACCGCGATCGCGGAGGCGTCGAGGTCGAAGTCCGTGCCGGTGGTGGTGCGGACGTCCCAGCCGAGGCCCACGGTGACGGCGGTCAGGCCCGGAGCCTCCTTGGTGAGCGAGACGTTGCCACCCTTGGACAGGCTTACAGCCATGGTTGGGAGTCCTTCCCTCGTTGCGTACGTGCCATACGGGCTTCGTGCCGGGGACGAAGCTACCTGTACCCCTATGAACGTCGGGAGGGGCGCCAGAGGTTCCAGCGGTTTTTACTTTCTTTACCCGTGGAACCGGTGCGGGTGCGGTGAAAAGGACGTGACGTGGACCGGACATCCGGGCGACCATGGGGGCATGTCCGGTCCTTACGTCATCCGTGGCTCCGTCTCGCTTCCCGAGGCCGAGCTCATGTGGCGTTTCTCCCGGTCCTCCGGTCCCGGCGGACAGCATGTCAACACCAGTGACTCGCAGGTCGAGCTGCGGTTCGACCTCGCGAACACCGAGGCGCTGCCCGAGGTGTGGAAGGCGCGGGCGCTGGAGCGGCTCGCGTCGAGGCTCGTCGACGGGGTGGTCAGCGTCCGCTCCTCCGAGCACCGTTCGCAGTGGCGCAACCGGGAGACCGCCGCCGTACGGCTGGCCGCGCTGCTCGCGGAGGCGACGGCGCCGCCGCCCAAGCCGCGCCGGGCGACCCGTATCCCGCGCGGGATCAACGAGCGTCGGCTGCGGGAGAAGAAGCAGCGTTCGGACACGAAGCGGGGCCGGTCGGGGCGGGACTGGGGCTGAGGGCCGGGGCCCGGCCTACTGGGAGAGCTGCCGGTAGCGGCCGCGGAAGTAGGTGAGGGGGCCTGCGTCCGGGCCCGGGAGGGTCGCGGCCAGGACTCTGCCGATGACCAGGGTGTGGTCGCCCGCGGTGACGCGTTGTTCCGTCTGGCACTCCAGGGTGGCCAGGGCGCCGTCGATCAGGGGCGCGCCGGTCGCCTCGCCCCGGGTGTGGGGGATCGAGTCGAAGAGGAGGCGGTCGCTCACGCGGTTTCGCATGGCGAAGCGTGCCGCGACGGTGTGCTGGTGGTCCGAGAGGACGGAGACCGCCCACCGGGGCTGCTCGGCGAGCAGGTCGTCCATGCGGGAGCCCTCGCGCAGGCTCACCAGGACGAGGGGCGGGTCGAGGGAGACGGACATGAAGGAGGTGGCCGTCATGCCCACGTCCTCGCCGCGCGGCCCGTCCGGATCCAGCGCCGCCTCGTGCGCGGTCAGCAGGACCACGCCCGCCGCCAGTCGGGACATCGCGGCACGGAACTCGTCTTCGCTCACTCCCTCAGCATGCCCGCCGGGGAGGGGACGGGGGGCGGCCGGGGTGCGCTGGGCCACGGGCGCGTTTGCGAGAGGAACTGTCTTCGGCACGCTCGCACGCTAGTCCGCCGCACCGGCCCCTCGCATCGGGCCGACGCCCGACCCCGCCCCGGACCTGCGACCTAGGACGGCCGCCGTAAGCGGCTGGTCAAGGTCGCTCACAGTGCCTACACAGAGTTCTGAATCCTGTTCAGGAAGCGCACGTGGGAAACGCACAAACTCCACTCAATTGCTCATGTTCTGCTGTGACTTGAGTCACAGGTGCCATATTTTGTTGACCCTGTGTACCGAGTGGGCTTCGCGCTGTGATTCAGTGGCGGGGAAAGCTGGAACCTGTAAGCGGGAACTGTAAGCGGTTGTAAGCCCGCGAGTTAAGCGCGTCGAGCAGGTTCCGCAGGTTACCTGGAGCCTGGAGCTGCCACGAGATCTCGGGGGGAGGGCGAATGGAGACCGAGTCGGAGCCCTACGTCCGTCTGACGACGCTGCGGCAGCTGCACCAGGTGATGGCGGACATGAACACCGCGCGCAGCCTGGCCGACACGCTGCAGACCGTCGCCGACGGTGTGGTCAACGGCCTGGGCTACGAACTGGCCTGCGTCAACCTCGTCCGCCCCGACGGCGACCTGGTCGTCGCCGCCCCGACGGCGACCTGGTCGTCGCCGCCCTCTCCGGCAACAGCGCGGCCGAGGCCCTGATCACCGGCCGCGTAGGCTCCCGCGCGTCCTGGGACCGTCGGCTGAACATGGGCGAAGCCTGGGGCGACCTGCGGTTCATACCGCACACCGAGGGCTGGGTGCTCGACGAGGACGACGTCCCCCAGTGGTACACCGACGGCCCCGCGCCCCGCTTCGAGGACGAGTGGCACCCCTCCGACCGGCTCTTCGCTCCGATGTACACCCCGGGCGCCGGCGGCGCCTCCTGCGGCGAGCTGCTCGGGGTCATTTCCGTGGACCGGCCGCGAAACGGTCGCCGACCGGGCGCGTGGGGACGCGAAGCGCTCCAGATGTACGCCTTCCAGGCCGCCATCGCGATCAGTAACGCTCGGCTGCGCGCCAACATGCAGCGCGCACTGGTCAGGCTCGAAAGGGAGCAGCAGGCGCTGCGCGCCAGCGAGGAATCCTTCCGCCAGGCGTTCGAATACGCCCCGAGCGGTATGGCCATCGCGGAGATGGGCGGCGACCAGCACGGCCGGCTCCTGCGGACCAACGACGCCCTGTGCCGGCTGCTGGGCCGGCCCGCCTCCGCCATGCGGCGGTACGCCTTCTCCGACCTCGTCCACCCCGAGGACATAGGCACCCTCCTGCGGACCTCCGCCGAGGGCGGGCGCGCCGAGCTGCGCCTCGGGCGCCGCGACGGGACGTACGTGTGGGTGTCCCTGCGCAACAGTGTGGTCGCGGACGCCGCCGACGGGCCCCGCTTCCTGCTCACCCACGTCGAGGACATCGAGGAGCGCAAGCGGCGTGAGCTCCAGCTCGCGCACCGGGCCTCGCACGACGCCCTCACGGGCCTGCCGAACTCCGCCGAGCTGCGCTCGCGCCTGTCCGCCCGTATCTGCCAGCGCCCCCAGTCCCTCCCGGCCGGCGCGGCGGCCGACTCCATGAACGCGGCCTTCGGGCAGTTCGGCGAGCAGGGCGAGGGGGGCGATTTCGGGGAGTACGGCGCCGAGCACGCGGCGCGGCTGCCGCACCCGTCGTTCGACGCCTACGAGGCCGCCGGGCACAGCGGGCACGCCTTCGACTTCCACGCGGTCGGCAGGCCGTACGACGCCTTCGACCACCATGTGCACGCCGTCGCGCCCGAGGACGATCGGGACGACGGGACCAAGGGGCTCGCGGTGCTCTTCTGCGACCTCGACGGGTTCAAGTCGATCAACGACCGGTTCGGGCACAACGCGGGCGACGCCGTCCTCATCGAGGTGGCCCGGCGGCTCAGCCGGGGTGTGCGCGACGGCGACACCGTGGCCCGGCTCGGCGGTGACGAGTTCGTCGTCCTCGCCGACGGGCTCGGCCGCGCCGACGCCCAGGACCTCGCCGTACGCCTGCGCAACGAGATCATCCAGCCGATTCGCGTCGACGGCCGCGCGATGCGCGTCGGGGCCAGTTTCGGCATCGGATGGGCCCACTGCGGAATGACGGCGGACGAGGTGTTGAAATCAGCTGACGAGCGGATGTACGTCGAGAAACGATCTCGTCCCAGACAGCACAGGCGGGCCGGATAGAGCCCGGTGTGACAGCGGAGACACCGGGACGGAAGCCCAGGTCAGAGCCCGCTGGCGGCTGAAAAGCGCCTGGTCGGCGCTGGGCCGGCCGGGCGATGAGGTCCGAGTCACCCGTTTGGGCCAGCGCGAGCGGGTAGGCTCGCTGTCCTACACCCCCACGCACCAACCCGCCACCCGTACGTGTATGTACCGCACCGCTGAGGAGACCTAGGGATGACGCCCGGCAACAACGGCGCGAGCACGCCCGAGGACGACGACCCGTTCGGCTACCTCTACGCCGACGGGCAGGCCCGAGGAGCCCAGCCGCCCACGGGGAGCTACGGCTACCCGAACGCGGTCAACCGGGTCCGACCGGTCGGCGAGCGGCAGTACGGACAGCAGACGCAGCAGGCGCCCCAGGCCGCCACCGCGCAGTACGGGCAGGTCCCGCAGCAGGGATACGGCCAGCCGCAGGGCGCCCCTGGACAGCCGAACGCGCACTACCAGGCCCCCGAGAGCTTCTCCGGTGGCGCCCAGACGACGCGTCAGCAGAGCTACGGCAACGGCGGGGGCGGCGGCCGGGGCCGTGGCCCCAACACCAAGGGCCTCCTCATCGGCGCGATCGCCGTGGTGGCCGCCGTGGTGATCGGCATCAGCGTCGCCATGCTGGGCGGCGACGATTCCGACGGCGCCTCGGGCAACGACTCCGGTGCCTCCACCGGCCCCACCACCCAGGAGAGCGCCGACCCCAGCCCCTCGGCCAGCAAGACCAAGAAGCCCGAGACCGCCGAACTCCCCAAGGCCGAGGCCAAGACCCTCCTCCTCGGCGGCAACGCGGCCATCGCCTCCGACGTCCCCGGCGCGAAGTCGGAGGGCGGGTTCTATGTGGGGAACTTCAACTCGGTCGGGTCGTCGGTGACGTGGAAGACGGAGGACGTGCCGAAGACCGATTCCTACCGGCTGTACGTCGTCTACGGCGTGCCCGGCAAGAACGCCAACGCCACGCTCACGGTCAACGGCAAGGTCCAGAGCCGCCCGCTCAACTTGGAGAACTTCTCGAAGGCTCCGGAGGGCGACTACGAGAAGGGCTGGACCTACAGCTGGTCCGCCGTCCAGCTCAACAAGGGCACCAACGAGATCAAGATCTCGTGCGAGCAGGGCAACTCCTGCGACGTCAACATCGACCAGCTGTACCTGACCGGCAAGAACGAGGAAGGCGGGAACTGAGCGCCTTCGCTCACGCCGCCGTGACCTCCCCCGTCACCGTCACCTGGTCCACCAGTTCCTCGTACGCCTGACGGTCGAACTCGCCCGCCACCGGGGTCAGTACGGTCGCGGCCGACAGGGCCGTCGCGCGGGCCAGGCGGTCGGGCCAGGAGAGGCGGTCGACCAGGCCCGACAGGAGGCCCGCCACCGCCGAGTCGCCCGCGCCGGTCGGGTTGCCGCGCAGACGGCGGGGCGGGGTGGCACGCCAGAGGCCCTCGGGGGTGTGGGCGAGCAGACCGTCGGGGCCGAGGGAGGCGACGACCGCCTGCGCGCCGCGACGGCGGGCGTCCCGGGTCGCGCGGGACGGCTCGTGGGAGCCGGTGAGCTCGGCCAGTTCGTCGGTGTTCGGCTTCACCAGGTCGGGGCGGGCCGCCACCCCGCGCCGCAACGGCTCGCCGCTGGTGTCCAGCAGGACCGGCACGGACAGTGTGCGGGCCGTCCGGACCAGGCCCGCGTACGCCCCCACAGGCACCCCCGGCGGCAGACTTCCGCACAGGGCCACCACCGAGGCGGAGCGCAGCAGATCGACGTACGCCTCCTGGAAGGCGGACCACTCGGCGGGTGAGACGAGCGGGCCCGGTTCGTTGAGCTGAGTCGTGTCACCGCTCGCGTCGGCCACGGCGATCGTCCGGCGGGTCGCGCCCTCCACCGGCACCAGCGCGTCCACCACGCCCGCTGTGTGCGTGAGCCGGTCCTGCACGGCCCGGCCGGTCGCGCCGCCGACGAAACCGGTGACGGTCACCTCGTGGCCGAGCGCCGCCAGCACCCGGGCCACGTTCAGGCCCTTGCCGCCGGGCCGTTCGATGACATCGGTCACCCGGTGCGTGGTGTGGGGCCTGAGGTCCCGTACGCGGTAGGTGAGGTCGAGAGCGGTGTTCAGTGTGACCGTGAGGATCACCTGGGCCTACCCCCTTTGGTGCTCGTGGGCGCGCCTGCCGAGTATCAGGGTGCGCTCGCCCGGACGCGGTTGCGGAGGCTCGATCATGCCAAAAGAGCGGCGGTCGTCCCAGCCCTCCGGGACAACCGCCGCACTCCGCACCTCATGCCAACAACCAGCCGAATCACCCCAGTTGGGGATCGACCACCCATTCGCCCTTGCGCAGCACCCCCTTGAGGTCGAAGTGCGCGTCGAGGAGGACCAGGTCGGCGTCCTTGCCGGGGTCCAGGGAGCCCACGCGGTCGTAGAGGCCGAGGAGTTTCGCCGGGTTGGAGCAGAGGGCGGCGACGGCGTCCTCGACGGGGAGGCGGTCGAGGGTGACGGCCCGTTTGAAGGCGCGGTCCTGGGTGAGGGTCGAGCCGGCGATCGAGCCGCCCTCCACCAGACGGGCCACCCCGTCCACGACCTCGACGGCCAGCGGGCCCAGCGTGTAGCGGCCGTCGCCGAAGCCGGCGGCGTCCATGGCGTCGGTGATGAACGCGACGCGGTCCGCGCCCGCGTGACGGAACGCCAGCTGGAGGGCGGCGGGGTGGAGATGGGTGCCGTCGTTGATCAGCTCGACCGTGATCCGTTCGTCCTCCAGGAGCGCGGCGATCGGACCGGGGTCGCGGTGGCCGAGCGGTGGCATCGCGTTGAAGAGGTGGGTGGCCACGGTCGCGCCCGCGTCGATGGCCTGAACCGTCTGTTCGTACGTCGCGTCGGTGTGTCCGATCGCCGCGATGACGCCGTGTTCGGCGAGGAGCCGTACGGAGTCGAGGCCGCCGGGGAGTTCGGTGGCGAGGGTGACCATCGCGGCCCGGCCGCGCGCCGCGTCGATCAGCTTGCGGACCTCCGCCGGGTCGGGGTCGCGCAGGAGGGCCTCCGAGTGGGCGCCCTTGCGGCAGGGGGAGATGAAGGGGCCCTCGAAGTGGATGCCGGCGATGTCGCCCTGTTCGGCGAGTTCGGAGAGGAGGCCGGCGCGGTGGGCGAGGCCGTCCATGTCGTCGGTGACCGTGGAGGCGACGAGGGTGGTGGTGCCGTGCAGGCGGTGGGTGCGGATGCCCGTGAGCACCTCGTCGACGGTGCCGGAGGTGAAGGAGGCTCCGCCGCCGCCGTGGTTGTGGAGGTCGACGAAGCCGGGGACGATCCAGTGGCCGCGGACGTCGATGGTGCGGGCGTTCTCGGGGATGCCTTCGGTGATCTTGGTGCCGTCGATGGTGAGTCGGGCGTTTTTTGCCGTGCCGGTGGGGAGGACGACGTCGGCGCCTTCCAGGACGTAGGGACGCGCTGGGTTCGGCGACTGCGGGTGGGTGGGGGCTGGTCGCGCCCGCGCGCCGGCAGCCGCATGTTCAGCGCTGCCCCGTGCCCCTGACGGGGCGCTGGTTTCGGACCCTTGGTCGGAAAATGCGGGGGGCATCAGGCGGTTACCTCCGAAGGGTCCGTCGGGGTTGTGGGGCTCGTGGGGGCGATCAGGTCCCAGGCCATCAGGCCGGCGCCCAGGCTGCCCGCGGTGTCGCCCAGGGCCGCGGGGACGATGGTGGGGACCTTCTGGAAGGTCACCCGGTGTTCCACGGCGGCGCGGAGAGGGTCGAACAGGGTGTCACCGGCCTCCGCCAGGCCGCCGCCGATGATGAGGGTGCGGGGGTCGAGGAGAGTGAGGGCGGTGACGAGGCCGTCGGCGAGGGCGTCGACGGCGTGCTGCCAGACGGCGCTCGCGCGCGGGTCGCCCGACTCGACGGCCTTGGCGCAGTCCGCCGCGTCGGCCTCGGGTTCCCCGCACGTCTGCGCCCAGGCCTGGCTGACGGCCGCCGCCGAGGCGTACCGCTCCAGACAGCCGTACTGCCCGCAGGGGCACGGGATGCCCCCGGGCCGTACGACGACGTGGCCGATCTCGCCCGCGAAGCCGTGGGCGCCTGCCTCCACCCGGCCGTCGACGCCGATCGCGCCGGCGATCCCGGTGCCGAGCGCCACGAAGAGATAGCGGTCCGCGCCCCGGCCCGCGCCCACGCGCCCCTCCGCGAGCCCTCCGGTGCGTACGTCGTGGCCGAGGGCGACCGGGACGCCGAGGCGTTCGGTGAGGAGCGCGCGCAGCGGGACGTCGCGCCAGCCGAGGTTGGCGGCGTAGACGGCCGTGCCCCGCTCGGCGTCGACGATGCCGGGCACGGCGACGCCGGCGGCGAGGGCGGGCTCGCCGAAGTGCCGTTCGCCGTACGTGCGCAGCTCTGCGGCGAAGTCGAGGATCGACGCGACGACGGCTTCCGGCCCGCGCTCGCGTCCGGTCGCCCGGCGTGCCTGGTGCAGCAGGACGGGGGCCCCGGCGGGTGTACCCCCGGAGTCCGCGCTGTCGGCCCCGACCAGCGCGGCCTTCATCCCGGTGCCGCCCACGTCGAGGGCGATGACATGTCTCACGGAGGACAGTGTGGCCCTTGGACCCGCGAGAGGTCTAGTCCACTCGCGTGGTCTAGACCTCATGAGAGGAGTGGTGTAGACCTTATGGAGGGTTCGAGAAGTTGAGTGATCAACGGCCTTGAGCGGAGAGCCGGTGACTCAGGCTGGTTCACGCGGGGGCACGTGCGACGGGTTTGGGGCAGGACGAGTGCGAGAGCGGCAGCGGCGGACGAAGACGGGCGTCAGGAACAGCGGGACGGCGGTACTGACCGCGCTGGGACTGATGGCGACGCTTGCGGGCTGCGGTGCCTCGGCGGCCGACGGCCCCGGCGTCACCCTGGAACTGGTCGCCGCCGACTACGGCGACTCCAGGGCCAACAGCTCCCGGAAGTACTGGGACGACGTCGTGAAGGCGTACGAGAAGAAGACCCCGGGCGTCAAGGTCGACGTCACCGTGTACTCCTGGAACGACGTCGACCGCAAGGTCAAGGAGATGGTCGCCGCCGGTGAGGCGCCCGACATGGCGCAGGCGGGCACCTACGCGGACTACGCCGCCGCCGACCGGCTCTACGAGGTGGACGACCTGCTCTCCATCCCCGTCCAGGCCGGGTTCCTCCCCCAGCTCGCCGACGCCGGCAAGGTGCGGCGCGCCGCCTACGGGATGCCCTTCGCCGCGTCCACCCGCGTCCTCTTCTACAACAAGAAGCTCTTCGCCGAGGCGGGCCTCGACGGCGCCCCGCGCAACTGGAGCGAGCTGGCGGCCGACGCCGAGGCCCTCGACGAGGCCGGGGTCAAGACCCCCTACGCGCTGCCGCTCGGGCCCGAGGAGGCCCAGGCCGAGACCATGCAGTGGCTGCTCAGCGGCGGGGCGGGCTATGTCGACACCGTCGGCACCTACCGTCTCGACTCCGAGGAGAACGTCCGGACCTTCACCTGGCTCAAGGAGAAGCTCGTCGACCAGGGGCTCACCGGGCCCACCGCGCCGGCGGAGCTGAACCGGGCCGACGCGTTCGCGGCGTTCGCGCGCGGGGAGGTCGGCATGCTCAACGGGCACCCCAGCCTGATGCGGATGGCCGCGGACGAGGGGGTCGACTACGGGACGGCCGCCATGCCCGGGTACGGCGGCGGGCGGCACGCGACCATGGGGGTGGCCGACTGGATGATGGCCTTCAAGGAGAACGGCCACGGGGAGGAGATCGGGGACTTCCTCGACTTCGTCTACAGCGACGCGAACGTCCTCGACTTCTCCCGGGAGTACGACCTGCTGCCGGTGACCGTGTCGGCGTCCGAGGAGATGGCGGCGGACAAGGACGAGGCGGACCTCGCGCCGTTCCTCGACGCGTTGCCGGGCGCGGTGCTGCCGCCGGTGGGCAAGACGTCCTGGGCGGATGTCAGCGCGGCGGTCAAGGAGCAGATCGGGCGGGCGGTGCGGCCGGGAACTGATCCGGGGGTTGTGCTGGAGCAGTTGCAGAAGACGGCGAGTGTTGCGGACCGGGGGGAATAGGGCGCCCAGTAGCTCGGGGGTGCGTGTTTCGTTGGCGGGTGCGGGTTCGTGGGGCTTCGCGCGCAGTTCCCCGCGCCCCTGAAAGACCACGGCCCTGCGGGCCTGAAAGACCACGGCCCTGCGGGCCTGAGAGGCGACGGGGCTGCGGGCCTGAGAGGCGACGGGGCTGCGGGATGAAAAGCACGGGGCGCAGCCCCTGCTTTTCAGGGGCGCGGGGAACTGCGCGAGAAGCCCCACCGGCCGCCGGCCGCCGACGACACACGCACCCCCGAGCTGCTGGGCGCCCTGTCACACCCCTCCGTTACGGTCGTCCCATGGACGCGCTCGAACCCCGTGAACAGGCCATCCTCGCCGTGGAACGGCAGTCGTGGGCGGGGCCGGGGGCCAAGGAGCGGGCCATAAGGGAGCGGCTCGGGATCGCTCCCGTGCGGTACTACCAGCTCCTCAACGCCCTGCTCGACGACCCCCGCGCCCTCGCCCACGACCCGGTCACCGTCAACCGGCTGCGAAGGGTGCGAGAGGCCCGCCGCGAGGAGCGATGACGGATAGGGTCGAAGCCATGGGCAGCCACAAGGACGCAGAGAACACGCATCCGGCGAACTCCGGGGCCACCTTGCCGACACCCGTGACCCCCGCCGGGCGGGACGCGCTGGACGCGATCCTCCGACGACCCGGCCGCACGGTGATCGCGCTCGACTTCGACGGCACCCTCGCCCCCATCGTCCCCGACCCCGAACAGGCCCGCGCCCACCCCGACGCCGTGGCCGCGCTCGCCGCACTCGCCCCCAAGGTCGCCTCCGTCGCCGTGGTGACCGGTCGCCCCGCCGCCGTCGCCGTCCGCCACGGCGGCTTCGCCGGTGTCCCCGGACTGGAACACCTCGTCGTCCTCGGCCACTACGGCGCCGAACGCTGGGACGCCGTCACCGGCACCGTCAGCGCCCCCGCCCCGCACCCCGGTGTCGCCGCGGTCCGCGCGGAGCTCCCCGGGCTGCTGGACGGCGTCGGCGCGTGGCAGGGCACCTGGATCGAGGAGAAGGGCCGCGCGGTCGCCGTCCACACGCGCCGCGCCACCGACCCGCAGGCCGCCTTCGAAGCGCTGCGCGCCCCGCTGGCCGACCTCGCCGGCCGGCACGGCCTCATCGTCGAACCCGGCCGCATGGTCCTCGAACTGCGCCCCCCGGGCATGGACAAGGGCGTCGCCCTCCACGACTACCTCAAGGAGACCGCCGCGGAGTCCGTCCTCTACGCCGGCGACGACCTCGGCGACCTCCCCGCCTTCGCCACCGTCGAGAAACTCCGCACCGAGGGCACACCGGGCCTGCTGGTGTGCAGCGGCAGCGCGGAGGTGAGCGAGTTGTCGGAGCGCGCGGACCTGGTGGTGGACGGCCCGGCGGGCGTCGTCCACCTGCTGTCGACGATCGCCGAGCACGTGTAGCGACAGGGGGCCCGGTGCTTTTCAGGGGCGCGGGGAACTGCGGGAGAAACCCCACGCCCCACCGGACCCGCACTCGCCGACGAACCCCCCCGAGCTGTCAGGCGCCCTCCAACGCCCCCAACTGATCCAGGAACCACCGCGTCGGCGGCAATGCGGTCGCCGCCGCGACGAGCCGCTTCGTCCGCTCCGCCCGCTCCGCCGCCGGCTGGCGCAACGCCTCGTGCAGGGCGGCGGCCGTGCCCACCACGTCGTAGGGGTTCACCACCAGCGCGTCGTCGCCCAGCTCCTCGTACGCCCCGGCCTCCCGTGACAGCACGAGGGCGCACCCCTCGTCGGAGACGACCGGCACCTCCTTGGCGACGAGGTTCATGCCGTCCCGGATGGGGTTCACCAGGGCCACGTCGGCGAGCCGGTAGGCCGCGAGGGAGCGCGCGAAGTCGTCCTTCAGGTGGAGGACGACCGGGGTCCAGTCCGGCGTCCCGTACCGCTCGTTGATGTCGTCCGCGACCCGCTGGACCTCGGTCATGTAGTCCCGGTACACCGCGAGGTCCTGCCGCGACGGGTAGGCGAGGGCGATGTGCACGACGCGCTCGCGCCAGTCCGGCCGCTCGTCGAGAAGCTGCCGGAAGGCGTGCAGGCCGCGCACGATGTTCTTGGAGAGTTCCGTACGGTCGACGCGGACGATGGTGCGGCGCGGGGAGCCGTCGGGGGCCGTACCGATCTGCTCCCGCAGCGTGGCCATGCGGTCGTCGACGTCCGCCTGGTGGGCGCGGGCCCGCAGGAAGTCCGCGTCGGCGCCCAGGCCGTGCACGCCGATCCGGGTGCCGGACGGGGCATCGGGGCCGAGGACGGCGCGCGCGCACTCGGTGAACGCGTCCGCCCACCGCCGGGTGAGGAACGCGGCCCGGTCGGCGCCGAGGATGCCGTCGAGCACCTGGGCGGCGATGTCGTCGGGCAACAGCCGGAAGTACTCGACGGGCGCCCACGGGGTGTGGGAGAAGTGACCGATCCGCAGGTCGGGGCGGAGCTCGCGGAGCATCCGGGGGACCAGGGTCAGGTGGTAGTCCTGCACGAGCACGGACGCGCCGTCCGCCGCCTCCTGGGCGAGGGCCTCGGCGAAGGCGCGGTTGTACGTCTCGTACGACGCCCACTGGCGCCGGAACTCCGCGTCGAAGGACGGCTCCAGCGGGGTCTGGTACAGCATGTGGTGCACGAACCACAGCGTGGAGTTGGCGACGCCGTTGTACGCGTCGTGGTGCACGTCGGCGGGGATGTCGAGCATGCGGACGCCGGGCTCGCCGACACCGCGGCGTACGGCCTCGCGGTCGCCGTCGCCGAGGGCGGAGCACACCCAGACGGCCCCCGCGTCCGGGTCGATCGCGGAGAGGCCCGAGACGAGGCCGCCACCGCCGCGCTTCGCTGTGAGGGCGCCGGATTCGTCCTCGGTGTACGTGATGGGGCCGCGGTTGGAGGCGACGAGGATCCGCGCGCTGTGCGTCGATGCCATACGGCTCAACCTAGCCCCTGGGTTCGCCGGTCAAACGTACGGTTCGGCCGTCTACGGGGTGCCTATGGGGCAGGGGGTGCGTGTTGCGTGGGCGGCTGCGGGTGAGTGGGGGCTTCTCGCGCAGTTCCCCGCGCCCCTAGAAGCCCAGGCCCTGCGGGCCTGAAAAGCACGGGGCGCAGCCCCTGCTTTTCAGGGGCGCGGGGAACTGCGCGAGAAGCCCCACTCACCCGCACCCGGCGACGAAACAGGCACCCCCACCCCCTACGCCGCCCTACGCAGCCCTGCGCTCCGCGTACTCCTCGATCTCCAGCATCGGCTGTCGTTCCTCCAGGTCCACCGAGTACGTGCGTGGCTCGAAACCCTCCCGGCCCCGTTCGAACTGCGTCAGGACCGGGCGGATCAGATGGCCCCGGGCCAGCCGCAGCTGAGCCGTGCGGTAGATCGCCGCCGACATGCGGCCCAGCGCCGCCCCGTCCTGGTGCCGGTGTTTGCGGACGCCCACGTCGACCTGCGCGAGCGCGTCGAGGCCGACCAGGTGCAGCGCGTCGACCAGCATGCCCAGCTCGATGCCGTAGCCCACCGGGAACGGCAGCCGCTCGAGGAGCGAGCGCCGGGCCGCGTACTCGCCACCGAGCGGCTGGACGAAGCCGGCCAGCTGAGGCCAGTGCATGTTGAGCAGGGGGCGGGCCATGAGTTCCGTCACACGTCCGCCCTGGCCCGCGGCCGAGCCCAGGGGGCGGTCGTACATCGCCTTGACGAGATCGACACCGGGGTCGGTGAGCAGGGGGCCGACGATCCCGGAGACGAAGTCCGACGAGAACTCCCTGAGGTCCGCGTCGATGAAGCAGACGATGTCGCCGGAGGTCACCATCAGCGACCGCCACAGGACCTCGCCCTTACCGGGCACGGCCGGGATGCGGGGCAGGATGTCGTCGCGGTGGACGACCGTGGCCCCGGCGGCCGCCGCGACCTGCGAGGTCCGGTCGGTCGAGCCGGAGTCGACGACCACGATCTCGTCGACCAGCGGGACCTGTCGCATGAGGTCGTGACGGATGATCGCGACGATGTCGCCGACCGTCTCCTCCTCGTTCAGCGCGGGCAGGACGACGCTGACCGTCTGTCCCGTGGCGCGTTTCGCGGCCATGATCCGGTGCAGCGGGCGGTCGGCCATGGACCAGGAGCGGGTACTCAGCCAGCGCTCGACTTCGTTCAGCACAGTGCGCGGCTCCTCTGCGTTCATCTCGCGGTTCGGACGGCTCTCTCAACTGTCCTGGCCTTCGGTTACAGTCTTGGACAACGCTGATGACCATCGCATGTCGCGGCTCGTCGGCGCATACAACCAAATACCGCTCATCCAGAGGGGCAGAGGGATACGGCCCGATGAAGCCCCGGCAACCCTCCAGCCGGTCTGACCACGACATCCGTTCACCGTCATCGTGGTGAGGCTCCCGGCTAGGGAAGGTGCCAAATCCGTCTCACGGCGAAGTGCGTCGTGAGGAAGATGAGGAGAAAGGGCCTCGCCTCCATGGCTGCGCAGACTGTTGCAAGCACCACCGACTCCCTCGGCTCCACCTCCACAGTAGACCTCGGCCCCGCCGCCGCTCTGAGCTGTCGTGAGTGCGGTCACCGCGTACCCCTCGGCCCGGTCTTCGCGTGCGAGGAGTGTTTCGGGCCGCTGGAGATCGCGTACGACTACTCCGCCTACGACACGGAGGAGCTGCGCAAGCGGATCGAGGCCGGTCCCGCGAACATCTGGCGGTACGCGCCCCTGCTGCCCGTCCCCGCGGACGTGGCCACGAAGCCGAACATCAACCCCGGCTGGACCCAGCTCGTGAAGGCCGACAACCTGGCCGCCGCGCTCGGCGTCGACGCCGGCAAGCTCTTCGTCAAGGACGACTCCGGCAACCCGACGCACTCCTTCAAGGACCGGGTCGTCGCGCAGGCCCTTGAGGCGGCCCGCGCCTTCGGCTTCACCACTCTCTCCTGCTCCTCCACGGGCAACCTGGCCGGTGCCGTCGGCGCCGCCGCCGCCCGCGCCGGCTTCCGGTCCTGCGTGTTCATCCCGCACGACCTGGAGCAGGGCAAGGTCGTCATGGCCGCGATCTACGGCGGCGAGCTCGTCGGCATCGAGGGCAACTACGACGACGTGAACCGCTTCTGCTCCGAGCTGATCGGCGACCCGGCCGGCGAGGGCTGGGGCTTCGTGAACGTCAACCTGCGGCCGTACTACGCTGAGGGCTCCAAGACGCTCGCGTACGAGATCTGCGAGCAGCTCGGCTGGCAGCTTCCCGACCAGCTGGTCGTGCCGATCGCCTCCGGGTCGCAGCTCACGAAGATCGACAAGGGGCTGCAGGAGCTGATCAAGCTCGGGCTCGTCGAGGACAAGCCGTACAAGATCTTCGGCGCTCAGGCCGAGGGGTGCTCGCCGGTGTCGGTGGCCTTCAAGGCCGGGCACGACGTGGTGCGGCCCCAGAAGCCGAACACCATCGCCAAGTCGCTCGCGATCGGCAACCCGGCGGACGGGCCGTATGTGCTGGACATCGCGCGGCGGACCGGTGGGGCCGTGGAGGACGTGACGGACGAGCAGGTCGTCGAGGCGATCAAGCTGCTCGCGCGCACCGAGGGGATCTTCGCGGAGACCGCCGGTGGGGTGACCGTCGGCGTCACGAAGAAGCTGATCGAGGACGGTCTCCTCGACCCGACGCTGACCACGGTCGTGCTCAACACCGGTGACGGTCTCAAGACGCTGGACGCGGTGGCCGGGACCGGCCTGACCGCGACCATCCGGCCCAACCTTGATTCGTTCCGTGAGGCCGGCCTTGTCTAAGGCCTGGTAGTCGTTCGTCTGCGGGTCCGTGGGGCTGGTCGCGCCCACGCGGCGGTAGCCGCACATTGAACACAGCCCCGCGCCCCTAACTCTTCTGCACTGACCGGAGGTCACACGTCATGAGCGTTTCCGTCCGCATCCCCACCATTCTTCGCACCTACACCGGCGGGCAGGCCGAGGTGAGTGCCGAGGGGGCGACCCTCGCCGAGGTCATCGCCGACCTGGAGAAGAACCACACCGGGATCGCCGCCCGGGTGCTCGACGACCAGGGCAAGCTGCGGCGGTTCGTGAACGTGTACGTGAACGACGACGACGTCCGCTTCGAGCAGGGTCTGGAGACGGCTACGCCGGACGGTGCGGGCGTTTCGATCATTCCCGCGGTCGCCGGTGGCTGACCGTCGCCGTACCGGTCGGTAGTAACCGTCGGTAACTTTGATTACCGAGAGTTCATCGAATTGCCCCCTCCGTGAGAGAAGCGGAGGGGGCAATTCTCTATGGTTGAGCACTGTAGAGTTGGGGAACCCGGTCCGATCACCGTAGTGATTCCTTGCCGGGCGCATATCCGATCGCGCCGCACGCCCTATATGAAGTAGCCAAAGTGTGCAGGCCTTTTGCGTATTTCGTTCCTTTTGTGGGGCCCGACTTGCCCTGAATTCAGGCGAATTGTTCGTACATTCCCGACCGGTCGTGTCCAGAATTCTCGTCCGATTGACCTGTTGCAGAGGGCAGTTGGACAGATACATTCGGCCGCGGTCGACGCGTTCCGGCGCACACCCCCAACCGTTGGGGGGTGAGGTCTGACCCGGATCCGCGAAGTGTGGATCTGTGCAAGGGCCAGTAATAGGGGAGTTAGGCATGGCTCAGGGCACCGTCAAGTGGTTCAACGCGGAGAAGGGGTACGGCTTCATCGCGGTCGACGGTGGTGCGGATGTATTCGTCCACTACAGCGCGATCCAGATGGACGGTTACCGCACCCTGGAAGAGGGCCAGCGGGTCGAGTTCGAGATCTCGCAGGGTCAGAAGGGGCCGCAGGCGGACATGGTCCGGCTCGCGGTCGGCTGAAGTAACGCGCCGGGTTTCACGCAGCGACGTTCTTCGTTCTTTTCGGGAGGGCTCGCACCCCGTCAGGGGTGCGGGCCCTCCTGCGTGTGAGGGGTACGTGCGGGGCGCTGGGCCGCCGGGGCGGCGCGTGCGCGGGCGCGTTCACCTGCGGATCATCGAGAGCCGCTTGCACTCGGCATGGTCGAGTGCTAATCATTGGCGTTAGCACTCTGAAGGTGAGAGTGACAACGAGGACCGGGTCGGTGAGGCCCGCAGGCCGGGTGGGGCAAGGAACCACGAGGCAGGCAGGCCGTCCGTCGCGGGCGCCAGCGCGGTCCGGAGCAATCCACCCCAGTCCGGGAGGACCACTTCACATGGCCAAGATCATCGCGTTCGACGAGGAGGCGCGGCGCGGCCTCGAGCGCGGCATGAACCAGCTCGCGGACGCCGTCAAGGTGACGCTCGGCCCCAAGGGCCGGAACGTCGTCCTCGAGAAGAAGTGGGGCGCCCCCACGATCACCAACGATGGTGTGTCCATCGCCAAGGAGATCGAGCTCGAGGACCCGTACGAGAAGATCGGCGCCGAGCTGGTCAAGGAAGTCGCCAAGAAGACGGACGACGTCGCCGGTGACGGTACGACCACCGCGACCGTTCTCGCCCAGGCCCTGGTCAAGGAAGGCCTGCGCAACGTAGCCGCCGGCGCCAACCCGATGGCCCTCAAGCGCGGCATCGAGAAGGCCGTCGAGGCCGTCTCCGGTGCGCTGCTCGACCAGGCCAAGGAGGTCGAGACCAAGGAGCAGATCGCCTCCACGGCCTCCATCTCCGCCGCCGACACCCAGATCGGCGAGCTGATCGCCGAGGCCATGGACAAGGTCGGCAAGGAAGGCGTCATCACCGTCGAGGAGTCGCAGACCTTCGGTCTGGAGCTTGAGCTCACCGAGGGCATGCGCTTCGACAAGGGCTACATCTCGGCGTACTTCGCGACCGACATGGAGCGCATGGAGGCGGTCCTGGAGGACCCCTACATCCTCATCGCCAACTCCAAGGTCACCAACGTCAAGGACCTGCTCCCGCTCCTGGAGAAGGTCATGCAGTCGGGCAAGCCGCTGCTGATCATCGCCGAGGACGTCGAGGGCGAGGCCCTGTCGACCCTGGTCGTGAACAAGATCCGTGGCACCTTCAAGTCCGTCGCCGTCAAGGCCCCGGGCTTCGGTGACCGCCGCAAGGCGATGCTGAACGACATCGCCATCCTCACCGGCGGCGAGGTCATCTCCGAGGAGGTCGGCCTCAAGCTCGAGAACACCACCATCGACCTCCTGGGCCGCGCCCGCAAGGTCGTCATCACCAAGGACGAGACCACCATCGTCGACGGGGCCGGCTCCTCGGAGCAGGTCCAGGGCCGGGTCAACCAGATCCGCGCCGAGATCGAGAACAGCGACTCGGACTACGACCGCGAGAAGCTCCAGGAGCGCCTGGCGAAGCTCGCGGGCGGCGTGGCCGTCATCAAGGCCGGTGCCGCGACCGAGGTGGAGCTCAAGGAGCGCAAGCACCGCATCGAGGACGCCGTTCGCAACGCGAAGGCGGCCGTCGAGGAGGGCATCGTCGCCGGTGGTGGCGTGGCCCTGCTGCAGGCCTCCCAGGTCTTCGAGAAGCTGGAGCTCGACGGTGACGAGGCGACCGGCGCCAACGCCGTGAAGCTCGCGCTGGAGGCCCCGCTCAAGCAGATCGCCGTCAACGGTGGCCTCGAGGGCGGCGTCGTCGTGGAGAAGGTCCGCAACCTCCAGGTCGGCCACGGCCTGAACGCCGCGACCGGTGAGTACGTCGACATGATCGCCTCCGGCATCATCGACCCGGCGAAGGTGACGCGCTCCGCTCTGCAGAACGCCGCCTCCATCGCCGCGCTCTTCCTGACCACCGAGGCCGTCATCGCCGACAAGCCGGAGAAGGCCGCCGCGCCCGCCGGCGGCGGCATGCCGGGCGGTGACATGGACTTCTGATCGACCCCGGTCGATCACCGTCCTGCGGTACCGAGGGCGGCACTCCCCTGGAAAGGGGGGTGCCGCCCTCGGGCGTTTCGGCTGGGAGGGGAGCAGGATTCGGCTGAGACGAGAGCCGGAGAGGGCCCCCGCATCAGCGGCGCGTGAGGCGGGTGAAGGTGACGCCGTTGGGGAAGGCCGTGCGTTCGGCGGTGTCGAAGGCGGTGGGGTCGAAGGCGCCGTCGACCATCGGGATTCCGGTGCCGACGACGACCGGGTAGGTCTTGATCAGCAGCTCGTCGATCTCGGGCAACAGGGTGCCCGCGAGCCGGCCGCCGCCGCAGAGCCAGATGTCCAAGCCGGTGCTCTTTTCGGCCTTGAGCTCGCGGACGAGGGTGAGCGGGTCGCTCGGCACGACGGTGACGGCAGGGTCGGTGTCCGGGGCGAGGGTGCTGGACACGACGTACTGACGCAGGTGCGCGTAGGGGCTGGTGATCCCGTTGTCGAAGGCGGGGCGGTAGGTGCCGAGGCCCATGACGACGGTGTCGAAACGCCGGTTGGGTGCGTCGGCGACGCCGACGGCCGCGCGGTAGGCGGTCGGGACGGTCTCCGGGTGCAGCGCGTTCATCCAGGTCGAGTAGGCGGCGGCCTGCTGCTCGTCGCCCTGCGGGAAGAAGTCGAATTCGCCGCCGGGACCGGCAATGCGGCCGTCGAGCGAGACGCCGACGTAGTACACGAGCTTTCGCATCTCATGACCCCCATACGTAGTACTCTGCTTGAAGTGGTTTGAACGTAGTACTACATCCGGAGTGGTGTCAATGGTGAGACGGAACGAGCAGCGGCGCGCGGCCCTCGTCGACGCGGCTATCGAGGTGCTGGCCCGAGAAGGCGCGCGAGGACTGACTTTCCGGGCCGTGGACGCCGAAGCCGCCGTGCCCATCGGCACGGCGTCCAACTACTTCGCCAACCGTGACGACCTGTTCACCCAGGCCGGCGCCCGGGTCTACGAGCGGCTCCAGCCCGACGAGGCCACCATCGCCCGTCAGCGGGCGGCCGGCCGCGACCGTGAGACCTATGTCGAACTGATGCGGGAGCTCGTCGGCCGCGTCGCCGCCTTCCGCACCGGTTACCTCGCACTGCTGGAGCTGCGCCTGGAGGCCACCCGCCGCCCCGAGCTGCGCAAGGTCCTCACCGACCGGGTCCGGGCCGACGTCGACGCCAATGTCGCCTATCACGAGGCTTCCGGCCTCCCCGGCGACGCCATGGCCGTCAAGCTGCTCATCCTGACGCTGAACTGGCTGATCGTCGAACAGCTCACGCTGCCGGACGTCTTCGACGAGGCGGAGCGTGAGCAGCTGGTGGCGGCCGCCGTGGAGCGCATCGTGGGGGCGGAGTAGACCGGCGGCGATCCGAGGAGAGCGCCACCCGCCGTTGTGTCCGGGGTCACAGGGAGCTCTGCGAGCGGAGCGGAATGCGGTGCCGGGGGGAGCCGTTGGCCAGAGAGACGGTTGATGCATGTGCACATATCGTCTGGACCCGACGGCCCGCCGCCGTCGGTGCCCCTCGCCGTCCGACGCCTCCAAGGAGTTCCTCCGTGACCACTGCCTCCGCCGCCTCCGCCACTGGTTCCGCGTCCCGTGCCGCCGAGGTGCTGTCCCGGCCCGTCACGATCAACGGGCTGACCATCCCCAACCGGATCGCGATGGCGCCGATGACGCGGGTGTTCTCGCCCGGTGGTGTGCCCGGTGCGGACGTCGCCTCGTACTACGGGCGGCGGGCGGCCGCGGGGGTCGGGCTGATCGTGACCGAGGGGACGTACGTCGGGCACGAGACGGCGGGGGACCTCGACGGGGTGCCCCGGTTCGCCGGTGAGGAGCAGCTCGCCGGGTGGGCGAAGGTCGCGGAGGCCGTGCACGCCGGGGGCGGGACGATCGTGCCGCAGCTGTGGCACATCGGCACCGTCCGGCAGCAGGGCAAGCTGTTCCCCGAGGCCCCGGTCCTCGGCCCCTCCGGTCTGCGGCCCGACGGCACCGAGGCCGAGGGCGGCCGCGCGATGACCCAGGCCGACATCGACGAGGTCGTCGCGGCCTTCGCCAAGTCCGCCGCCGACGCCGAGCGCATCGGCATGGACGGCGTCGAGATCCACGGCGCCCACGGCTACCTCGTCGACCAGTTCCTCTGGGAGCACACCAACCGTCGCACCGACGCCTACGGCGGTGACCTCGTCGCCCGGACGAAGTTCGCGGCGGAGGTCGTGGCGGCCGTACGGGACTCCGTGTCCGCCGACTTCCCCGTCATCTTCCGCTACTCGCAGTGGAAGCAGGACGCGTACGACGCGCGTCTCGCCGAGACGCCCCAGGAGCTGGAGGCGCTGCTGAGCCCGCTGGTGGCGGCCGGTGTCGACGCGTTCCACGCGTCCACGCGCCGCTACTGGCAGGCCGAGTTCGAGGGGTCCGAGCTGAACCTCGCGGGCTGGACGAAGAAGCTCACCGGCAAGCCCACCATCACGGTCGGTTCGGTCGGCCTGGACGGGGAGTTCCTCGCCGCGTTCGCCGGCGAGAACGCGTCGACCAAGGCGATCGACGATCTGCTGGACGGACTGGAGGCCGAGGAGTTCGACCTCGTCGCCGTGGGCCGGGCGCTGCTCCAGGACCCCGAGTGGGCGGCGAAGGTGCTCGATGGCCGCTTCGACGAGCTGAAGGCGTTCGAGCCGGCGGCGCTGGGTTCGCTCAGCTGAGGTTCGCTTGGCTGGGGTTCGATCAGTAGAGCTTCGCTCAGCCGAGTCGCCGCTGAGCGGAGCCGACGCTGTCGGCTACGGTGAAGGCATGTGCTGCTCTCCCATGACCACCAGGACCGCTGCCTAGCGGCGGTACCCGAGGTTGCCCGTACCGCCCGATCGGTGTCCTGCCGGCAGTCACTCGCTCATTCCCGTGCTGCCGGGCCATCCTGCCTGATCAGGGGAGTCGTGTCTCAGCAGCAGCATGTCAACGCACCGTACGAAGACCCGTTCCGCGTCCCGCGTGTCGCCACCCTGTTCCTGATGGTCGGTCTTCCCGGAGCCGGGAAGACCACCCGGGCCAAAGAGCTCGCCGCGACGCATCGGGCGCTGCGGCTGACCCCGGATCACTGGATGATCCCGTTGTTCGGCGATCCGATGGCCGACGGCAAGCGGTGGGTGCTCGAAGGGCGGCTCATCTCGGTCGCGCTGCAGGCGCTGCGGCTGGGGACCAGCGTCGTGCTTGACTACGGGCTCTGGGGCCGCGACGAACGGTCGGCACTGCGCTGGCTGGCACGGTCGACCGGGGCGGCATGCCAGGTGGTCTACGTTCCCGTGGACAAGGACGTCCAACTCGCCCGCATCGCGCACCGCCAGGCGACGACACCGCACCAGACGTTCCCGATGAGCGAGGCCGACGTGGACCAATGGCGGGAGGAGTTCCAGGTGCCGGGCGCCGCCGAACTCGACGGCGACGAGATCCCCGGCCCGCCGACGGGTTGGCCGGGCTGGCCGGAATGGGCGGTGGACCACTGGCCCTCGTGCTCCGACAGCTAGGTCACACGGGAAGACCTACGGGCCCCGGGCTCTGCCCGGTGTTCCTGTCGTTGCTGCGACATCGCCGCGCGGATCTCCGCCGCGTGGGTGCTTACGGTGGCGGCGGAGAGGGGTGAGTGGGGGCGGGCGGGGGCGCGTTCGCCCCGGCAGGTGTTGCAGGTGCCGCCTGGAAGCGCCTCCGGGCGGCCCGGGGTTCGGCATTGGGCGCATTCCAGCATGCGGAGGGGTGGGCGGGAGAGGGGTGGCTCCTGGGTGCGTTCCGGTGCCGGTAGTGGTTCTGGGGGGAGTTTGTCGCGTAGGCGGGTGCGGATCAGGGCCGCCGGGCTGTGGACGGGGACCGGGAGGCCCGTGGTGAGGGCGCGGATCACGGACTCGTCGGTGGCGCCTCGCTCGAACCACGGCGTCAGGAGCGGGGCCAGGGTCACGCAGTCGGCCTGGGAGAGGGACAGGGCCGGGGCCGTACGGCCGAGGGCGGCCAGCAGGATGTGGGCCCGGGAGCGGGTGGGGCGGGCTCGGTCCGGTTCCTCTTCGGGTACGTCACCCCGGGTGAACCTCGCCCACCAGGTGTCGTCGCGCGCGGTACGGGAGAACCACGTTCGGGTGATCCACCGCGGTGTCCCCGACTTGGCGGTCAGGTGCTCCCGCCCCCGGCGCAAGTGACCCGCGTCCTGGATCCTGTTGAGCGCCGTACGCAGCGCACATTGGCCGTACGGCAGCTCCTTGGCCAGCGTCTTCACGCTGATGTCGGCGCCGTCGGGGAGGCGGTCGATGTACGCGGCGACAGCCGCCTCACGGGGTGGGAGGTCCGCGAAGTCGTATGCCGTGCGGGGGAGTTGGCCGGGGGTGGCGCGCTTGCCGTAGCCGGGGTTGGCCATGGGGTGACGGTGCGGAGGGTGTGGGTCCGCGTGCGCGGGCAGGGGAGCGCCACTAAGGTTGGCAGTAGCCATGGGATCGAATGTGTCCTTCGATCTTGTAGGTCAAGCCCCCGCAGGTGTTGGTAGCACCTGGCGGGGGCTGTTTCGTCTGCGGGCACCGTATCAGCACCGTCACGGTGCGTGGCAAGTCGAACGCGTCAAGTCAACTCGCCGGGTGGGAGGGTGGGTTGAGGCCCTCCACCCCTTCCGAAAAAAGAGTGCTCGCGGCTGGTGGCTTGAGCTTCGGGGCCGTTTTCGTCCGAGTGTCAGCCCATGCTCTTCGCGCCGTCCAGGGACTCCCTGATGATGTCCGCGTGACCGGAGTGCTGGGCCGTCTCGCCGATGATGTGCAGCAGCACCCTCCGGGCCGACCAGTGCGGCTGGCCCTCGAACCAGGGCGCCTTCGGCAGCGGGTGGGACACGTTCAGGTCGGGCAGCGCGGCGATCACCTCGGTCGTGCGGTCCGCCGTGCGCGCGTACGCGTCCAGTACGTCCGCCAGGGTCTCGCCGGGCAGCATCCGGAACTCGTCCGCCCTGCGGGCCCAGTCGGCGTCGGTCATCTTGGTGAAGTCGGGCATCGACGACGTGCCCTCCAGGATGAACGTCACCCACTTGCGCTCCACCGACGTGACGTGTTTGACCAGGCCGCCGAGACACAGCTCGCTGGCGGTCGTGCGTCGGCCGGCCTGCTCGTCGGTGAGGTCGCGGGTGGTGAGGCGCAGGAAGTCGCGGTGCTGTGCCAGAGCGTCCAGCAGGGTGGCGTGCTCTTCGGTGGGGAGGGTGCGGGCCGGGGTGTCCGTGGTGGTGTTCATGGCTCCACGCTAGGGAGCGTGTAGGTCAGATCCTGACCTCATTGACCTCGCTCTTCAGTTGCTCGATGAAGAGGGACCAGCTCGCGGCTCGGAACACGAGCTTCGGGCCGAGGGGGTTCTTGGAGTCGCGCACGGGGATGTGGGGGGCGGTGGAGAGGGCCACTTCGAGGCAGTTGCCGCCGCTGCCGCCGCTGTGCGTCGACTTCCGCCAGCGGGCGACCTCCAGGCAGTCGCCGCCGCTGCCGCCGCTGTAGCTGGACTTGTGCCAGCGGGCCACTTCGAGGCAGTTGCCGCCGCTGCCGCCGCTGTAGCTGGACTTGTGCCAGGTGGCCGAGTCCAGGTCGTACTCAGGCATGCTCCTCATGTGCATAATCCTGGGCCATTGTTTCGAGCATGACCAGGGAGTTCTCCGGCGGCAGGGCGGCGGCGGTGAGGAACTCGAAGGTGCGTCGCTGGTAGCGGACGGGTGGCGGGGTCGTCTTCGAGGCGGCCGGTGCCGACGCCCTCGTAGTAGACGAGTGGAGGGGCCTCCGTGAAGTCCATCAACTTGATGGAGCCCTCCATCGACGCGTGGGCGCCGGAGTTGAACGGCAGCACCTGGACGATCGCCCGATTTCGGTGGATCATCCCGGCGATGTGCCGTAGGGCCTCGGCCATCACCTTGGGGCCGCCCGTGGTGCGACGCAGTGCGGCCTCGTCCAGGACCACCCACAACAAGGGGTCTGCTGGATCGTCGAGAATGCGCACGCGTTCCATCCTGGCCGTCACCAGATCGTCGACCACCCGCTGTGGTGCCGTCGGCTGGTATGCCCGGAACACGGCTCGGGCGTACCCCGCTGTCTGGAGCAACCCCGGGATCAGCAGCGGCGCGTACTCCCTGATCTCCGTGGCCTCCGCCTCCGCGTCCGCCGCTTCCGCGAAGTGTTCCGGGTACTTGGACTTGGTGGTGGCCTGGCAGTTTCGGAGGAAGAAGTCCCCCGTGTCCAGCGCGACATCGATCAGCCGGGCGATCTCCGGCTGCATGCGCCGTACCGCCGACTCCAGCTGCCCCACGAACGAACCGCTCACGAACAGCCGCTGGCCCAGGTCCTCCTGGCTCAGCCCCGCCCGCTCTCTCGCGTGGCGCAGCTCCGCGCCCAGGAGCGCGCGGTGACGACGACGGGTCGAGGTCCTTCGGTCCTGGCATGGGCACTACCCCCTGTACAGCAGCCCCCTGTTGGGGCGTCGTATCTGGCCAGGCTAGGACCGTCTCGGACACGCTGTGTCGTGAATCGGCAACCCAGCGTGGAGGAATGGCGACGTGAAGAACAGAGCGGCGAACGGGCGGCGGCGCAGCTCCGCGTTCTCTACGGAGGACGCCGTGGAGCAGCTCGACCAGGCCCTGCGCGGGGTCGGGATCATCCTGCCCTCCCTGCGCGTCGATCCGATCACCGGAGCCAGTGAACTGCCCTACCCGCTCGTCGAGTTGGGGCGCTGCAACCTTCAGGTCGCCGCCAAGCTCGCTGCCGTCCTGCGTAAGGCGGCCGAGACGTGACCGGCCCCGCGGGGCTCGCGGTCGTACGCCGTGGACGTACGGGACGGGCGGCTCGGCGAGGTCATGGGCCACGAGGGCGGTTACACGCAGTTGCGGCCGGTCGGGGGTGGGCGGGAGTGGGACTGCCCGCCGGGGGCGCTGCGCGAGGCGACGCCGGGGGAGGTGCTGCGGGCCCGGGTGCGCCGGGTCAACGAGGAGGGGCGGCTGCCGTGCTGAGCGCCGGTCTCCTGGGGCTCACATGTTTCCCAGCGGCTCGATGTCCATCCGAACCGGCTCGCCCCAGATGCGGGTCACGTCGTAGTCCGTGAACTCCTGGACCAGGCGGTAGGCGATGGCGGGGCGGGGGCCACGGCGTTGGGTGGCGAGGTAGAGCTCGGCCTCGCGGCGGTCGCGGCGGGGGGTGCCGCACAGCTGCCAGACCTGGCCGTTCCACGCTTCCGGGAGCCAGCGCTGCTGGGGTTCGGGGCGGTCGTCCCGGATGCCGTAGCGGGAGGGGGCCGGGGTGGTGGGGCCGGTGGGGCGGGGCGGGCCGTAGCTGTCGTTCAGCTGGGTGCGGCGGGCGGCTCGGCGGCGGGTCTCGCAGAGCAGGCAGCGATCGGGGGCCTCCTCGTCCACCGGGCCGTTCGGGTGCTCGGCGCAGCGGGTGGTGGGGGCGGCCGTCGTGACCGTCTCGTCCAGCAGCTCCAGGGCTCGTCTGAGGTCGGCCTTCACCTCGTGCAGCTTGGCGTCCGGGGTGTCGGCGTTCAGTGCCTCGCCGTGCTCCCCGAGGACACGCAGGGCACGGCCGAGGGCGGTGAGCTGGGCGTGGTTCACGGATTCGGTCCTTCCCGGAGGGGTGGGGGAGACGACAGCGACTCCACCACCGTGCCACACGCCACTGACAGTCCCGTCGGGGCCGGGCTCGGTCGACGTGATCTATGTACACTGACGAGTGAGATCGCGGATGAATCTGTACATCGCATCGCGGGAGGTCGCATGTCTCTGACACACATCGACATCGACGACGAGGCGCTGGAGACGGCCAAGCGCCTGGGCGGGCACCGGACGAAGACGGCTGCGGTGGCGAAGGCGCTGGAGGAGTACAACCTGCGGTTGCAGCGTGGTACTGCCTACGACAAGTACTTCGACCTCGCTCAGGAGTGGGACATCGAAGGGGCCGAGGCCGCGCATCGCGCCGACAAGGAGGCTCACCGAGCGTGAGCGGGTACCTGCTGGACTCGTCGGCCCTATGGTGCCTGCTCAGGGACCGGCAGCTGCGCGACGCGTGGCGCCCGATCGCCATGGACGGCGACATCCGTTCGTGCTATCCGCAGCGGGCGGAGTTCCTTCGGTCGGCACGTGACCTGAAGGAGTACGAGGCGTACAGCGCGATGTTCGCGGAACTCTACGACGACGTCTCCGTTCCGAAGCAGGCGCCCAAGTGGATCGGCGGCCTGCAGCTGAGAGCCGCCGAGCGGGGAGAGCACCAGGCGCTGTCCGCCGTCGATCTCCAGATCTGTGCCACCGCCGCTCACCACGGTCTGGTCGTGCTGCACGACGACAGGGACTTCGTGACAGCCGCTCGCCTGGCGGTCGAGCTGCGACAACTCAATGTGCATCAGGGGCCGCTGTAGACGGCGGCACCAGGGGCGCCTTCCGGTGACATCTCACCGCGTCGCCGCCGCCAGCGCCGCCCTCAGGTGGCCCTCGTTCTCTGTCAGCAGGCGGGTCGCCGTGGGGGCGTCCACGCCGCTCAGGATCGTGAGGATGGCGTTCTTGACCTGGCCGTTCGTGGCGGTGAGGGCCGTTTCGATCTCGGTGTCCGTCGCGCCGGTGGCGAGGGCGACGATGCGGTGGGAGCGGGCGCGGAGCTTGTCGTTGGTGGCCCGGACATCGACCATCAGATTCCCGTAGGTCTTGCCGAGGCGGATCATCGTGATCGTCGAGAGCATGTTGAGGACGAGCTTCTGGGCCGTGCCCGCCTTGAGCCGGGTCGAGCCGGTGACCAGCTCGGGACCGACGACGATCTCGATGCCGTGGTCGGCGGCCGCCGCGAGCGCGCTGGCCGAGTTGCAGGACAGGCCCACCGTCAGCGCGCCGGCCGCCCGCGCGTGCTCCACCGCTCCCACCGCGTAGGGCGTGCGGCCCGAGGCCGAGACGCCGACCACCGTGTCGTCGGGCGTCAGCGCGAGCGCGTCGAGGTCGGTGCGGGCGAGGTCCGCCGAGTCCTCCGCGCCCTCGATCGAGGTGACCATGGCCTCCCGGCCGCCCGCGATCAGGCCCACGACCTGCGTCGGGGCCGTGTTGAACGTCGGCGGGCACTCGGACGCGTCCAGTACGCCCAGGCGGCCCGCCGTGCCCGCGCCCGCGTAGATCAGCCGGCCGCCCCGGGCCATCCGTTCCGCGATCGCGTCGATCGCGGCCGCGATCAGCGGCAGCTGCGCCGTCACGGCCGTCGGCACCGCCGCGTCCTCGGTGTTCATCAGCTTGGCGATGTCGAGCGTCGGAAGCTGATCGATGTCGGCCAGCTCCGGCCGGAACGCCTCGGTCGTCAACGCCTCCAACTCGGCACGCACGGCGAGGTGGTTGGCGAGGGCGGAGGAGTGCGGGAGGGCGGAGGAGTCGGGGAGGGCCTGGCCGGACGGGTTCGATGAGTCGGACGTGTCGGGGCGAGGGGAGGCGTTGGGGCAGGTGGGTGGCATGGTGACTCATTCCGTGCAGGTGGAGCGACTGTGCCTGGTGCCTTCGGGGTGGATGCCGGGCGCTGCCGTGACGGGTGGCCACGGGCGCCGTGAGTGTCGGCCCGGCTAGCGCGAGGGGCCCCCGGTCCGATGCCTATGGGCCAGCGCCTCGTACGACGCCGACAGCGCCGGCGCGGCCGACTCGTACGTCCGTTGCGCCACTCCGACGAACAGGCAGTCCACGACGAGCAGTTGGCTCGTGCGGGACGACATCGCCGCCGGTCGCAGCTCGCTCTCCCGTGCCGTGGAGGTGGTCAGGACGTGGTCGGCGTACTGGGACACCGGTCCGTCCGGGCGGCCGGTGATCGCGACCGTCGTGGCCCCGTGGTCGAAGGCGACCCGCAGCGGCTCGATGACGTCGCCCGTCGAACCGGAGTGGGTGATCGCCACGGCCACGTCCTTCGCGCGGAGCTGCACCGCGTTGGTGACGGCGAGGTGCGGGTCGACGTGCGCCTGGGCTATCAGCCCTATGCGGAGCAGTTTCTGCGTGAGGTCCTGCGCGACCAGCCCGGACGCCCCGACCCCGTACACATCGATGCGCCGCGCCCCGGCGAGCGCTCCGACCGCCGCGCCGAGCTGGCCCATGTCGAGTCCGGCCGCCGTGTCCGCGAGGGTCTGCTGCTCGTCGTACGCGAGCTTGGCGACCACGTCGGGCAGCGGGTCGTCCACCGCGATGTCGGCCGTGACCGAGGGCGCGCGGCCCGACTGCTGGTGCGCGGCGAGACCCGCGAGGGCGAGCCGCAGATCCCGGTAGCCCGGGTAGCCGAGGAGGCGGGCGGTGCGGACGACCGTCGCCTCGCTGGTCCCCGTGAGTTCGGCGAGGCCGGTGACCGTGAGCGCCGCGCAGGCGGCCGGGTCGCTCGCCACGGCCTCCGCGACGCGCTGCATGGAGCGGGTCATGGAGGGCGCCAGCGTCCGCACCTTCGCCGCGAGGGCGGCGGGGGCGGGCGGCGCGGGACCGGACGCCGGGGAGAAAATTTCCTTCACGTCATCACTCACATCTTGAAAGATATTTTCTGTCGGGCGGGATGGTCAAGGGCCGCACAATGGACGCATGAGTACCGGCAGTGACCCCGTGAGCCCCCTTGAGCAGGCGCTGCACGCCGCCCGCGCCCTCGTGCTCGCCGATCTGGTGTCCGGACAGGTCGCGGAGGCGGATGTCGTCTCGATGGTCGAGGAATCCGTCGTGCAGCGCAGGTGGTGGGTCGAGCAGTGGCCGGACGGCGCGGCGTACGTCGCCGGGCTCGTCGCCCAGGACGTCCAGGACGCCCTGCTCGAACGGTACGGCCGCTGGCCCCTCTGCCCGGTCTGCGGCACCGGCGACCCGCACGCGCTCGACGTGGAGCCGGAGCTCGGGCCCGATCCGCAGTGGGTGTGCCACAAGGCCGGGGTGCGGGTCGCGGCGCTGGGCGCGCTCGGCGGGGCGGCGGCCCCGTGACCCTCTACGTCGATCCGCCCACCTGGCCGGGGCACGGGCGTATGTGGTCCCACCTGGTGAGCGACGTGTCCTTCGACGAACTGCACACCTTCGCCAGGGAGTTGGGCATTCCCGAGCGGGCCTTCGAGCGCGACCACTACGACATCCCGTCCCACCGCTACGCGGAGGTCGTGCGGGCGGGGGCCGTGGAGGTGGGCTCGAAGGAGCTGCTGCGCCGGCTGACGGGGGCGGGGCTGCGGCGGCCGAAGCGGCGGGGGACCCCGGCCTGAGCGGGAGGGAGGGCGCGGGGAGGTCAGTCGACGAAGACCGGGTCCAGGCCCTTCCACCACGTGATGAGCGCCGCCGGGTCCCCGCCCATCACCTGGAAGATCGCGTTGCGGTCGTAGAAGGTGCAGACGATGACGTACTGGGTGCCGTTGGGCGTGTAGCAGGAAATGTCGCCGGTGGGGTCGCTGGAGTCCGACTCGTACCAGGAGCCCCGGACGTTCCACATCTGTGAGCAGTCGCCCTCCTGGAGGGTGCCGCCGTAGGCCCGGTAGACCTCCTGCTGCTTGCTCCGGGACGGGTACACCGCGACGCTCGCCTTCGTCGTCACGGGGCCCATGGTGACGCTCTCCGTGGTCACCGTGCAGGTCACGGCCGCGTCGGAGCCGGGCGCCACCTCGCTCACACAGCTCTCGTGCGTCCACTGGCTGTCGTTGAGCGAGTCGCGCAGGTCGCGTTCGGCGGTGGTGAGGCCGTCGTCGCTGCCGGTGTCGACCTCGGTGCCGGCGTCCGTGCCCGCGTCCGTCTCGCCGGTGGTGGTCTCCTCCGTACCACCGGCCGTCTCCCCGTCCGTGCCCCCGTCCGTGCCCCCGTCCGTGCCCCCGTCCGTGCCGCCGGTGGTGTCGTCCACCTTCTCGCCGCCGGTCGTACCATCCGTCGTGGTGCCGCCACCGTCCGTGCCGCCGGAGGTGCTCGTGCCGCCCGACGTGCTCGTGCTGCCGACGGTCGTGCCCCCGTCCCCGCCGCTCCTGCCCGATGTCGCCGCCGTCACCACGAAGCCCACCACCGTGAGCACGCTGCTGACGATCAGACTGATGACGGCGATCCGGACGCTCCGGCGCCCGTGATCGGCGTCCGGGTCCGGTACGGGAGGACCCGGCTGCGGTGTGGGCTGGCTCATCGTGATCCCCCGATCCCCCGACGCGCGCGAGCGCGCGCGACGCTTTCGCGCCGCGTTGACGGCATTCACGCCGCCATGACCGGATTATCAGGACTGCCGCAGGGGCCTCGACAGGGGAAACGACAAGAAACCGGAGCGGTTGGGCCCGGCGTACGTCAGGCGCGCAGACGGAGTTCGTACGCGAAGTGCTCCCCGTGCTCCCCGGCCTGCTCTCCGGTCTGCCCGCCGTCACCCCAGTCGTCGCTCACCTTCTCGAATCCGGTACGCGAAACGACGCCCTGCGAAGGCAGGTTGGACTTGTCGACGACCGCGAACAGCGACCGTACGTCGCCCCGCTCCCGGCCCCGCTCCCGCGCCCAGTCGGCCAGCGCGCGCACCGCCTCGGTCATGTAACCGTGCCCGCGCGCCCCCTCCACCAGGTCGTAGCCGATCTCGACGCGGCCTTCCTCGTCCGGCGCCCCGTGGTAGCCGAGCGCGCCGACGGCCAGCCCGTCCTCCTTGCGGACGAGCACGAACATGGCCCACTCCGGCCGGTGCACCCCCGCCTCGTACGCCTGGAACACCAGGCCCGCGCCGGTGCGGGTCCCGTCCACCGGGCCGCCCGCGATCCAGTCGAAGCCGCCGGTGCCGCCCTCGGCCAGATCGGCCGCGGCGGCCGGGTGGACGCCCTGGAGGACGAGGCGTTCGGCGTCGATGTGCAGCGGGTTGCTCCACTTCCACTCCGTGACGGGCGCCCGGTCCGGCAGGTCGCCCCGGCCGGTGGCCCACAGCAGCGTCGCCCAGGCGTCGTCACCGGGCCTGACGTGCGGGAAGAGGCGGGCGAGCACGGTCTCGCACAGGCCGAGCCCGGCGGGCGGCACCGCAGCGGACGCCGGGAGCCCGAGCCCTTCGACGATGTCGTGCGTGTGCAGCAGCACCTCGGCGACGCCCATCGCCGCGAAGCCCTCGCGGTCGGCGGCGCGGAACGGGTACGGGTGGAAGGCGCGGACCGTGCGGGGCGTGGTCTGGACGACGGCCGTGAGCAGGACACCGGTCGTCCGGATCACCTCCAGCAGGTCGGCGTTGTTCTCGCACTCCGCCATGTCGATCTCGAACGGTACGTAGCGCGCGGTCGGGCGCCCCGCCAACTGGCCCGCGTACGCGATCAGGTCCGACGCGATGTGCTCGGCGGTCTCCCGGCAGTTCCAGTCCAGCCGCCCGGCCTTGGTGCCCTCCCATTCCCGGTCGGCCACCGCCCCCAGCACCGCGAGACAGTGTTCGACGGCTGCCCGTACCTGTTCCCCACCCATTGGTCGCATGGCGGCGAGGATAGGCGGGGTCAGGCGTCCGTACGTACCGGATTTACGCCGCGGCCACTGCCGCCGCCGGTCGGCTCACCGCCGCCGGTCGGCTCACCGCCGCCGGTCGGCTCACCGCTTCCGGTCAGCTCGCCGCTCCCGGTCAGCTCGCCGCTCCCGGTCACCATGCGGGACGCCCGCGAGCTCCGCCAGTTCCGCCCGCAGGTTCTCCCGGGCCCGGTCCTCCCACTCCCGTCGGCCGTACGGGGTCCTGAACAGCCTGGGCAGGTCCAAGAGTTGGCGCAGTACCGCCGCTCGGCCCGCGCGGAACGCGTCGTCCGGGACGAAGCCGTACTCCTCCCGCACGGCGGCCGCGTACGCGGCGTACACGTCCGGCGGTGACGCCAGGATCGCGAGGTCCGCGTCGCACAGGACCTGGCCGTTCGGGTCGTCGTCGGCCGGATCGTGTGTCACGGTCAGACGCACCAGCCGCGCCACCTCCGCCGTCCGCTCCGCCGACACCCCGGCCTCCGGCAGCGCCCGCTCGGCGAGCCGCGCCGACCGCTCCTCGTTCTCCGACCGGTCCGGCAGATACACCGCGTCGTGGAACCAGGCGGCCAGCCGGACCAGGTCCGGGTCCGTCGCGTGGTCCTCCAGCACCTCGATACGGTCCAGCACCGCCGTGAGGTGGTCCAGGGTGTGGTACTTCCGCTGCGGCTCCGACCACCGTTTGATCAGGGCATCGGCATACGGGAGCGGCGCGGGATCGCAGGCCCCGTCCCGGGCCGACAGCAACGCGGGCAGCCAGCGGTGGCGGAGGTCTTCCCTGGGGGACTGGGAGTCGGGCATGTACGCATTGTGCCGTGGAGGTGAGCCGGGGTGGTGCGGCGTGGTCGTGCGCCGTGGTCGTGCGCCCGGCGGCCCTCTGCCCCTAGCGTGGGTCGCATGACGACTGTGGCTGATACGCACGATGTACGGGACCCCGGACTCCCCGCGCGGCTGCTGGCCGGGGAGCGGGACGCGCTGGTGCCGCTGTTGCGGGACAGGCCGGAGGCGGACTTCGGGGCGGCGACCTGTTGTCCGGGGTGGAGTGTGCGGGACATGCTGGCGCACTGTTCCGCCGTGTTGTCGCGGGTGGTCGAGGGCCGGCTCGAGAAGGGAGTCTTCAGCCCGGAGTCGAACGACCGGGACATCGCCGAGCGGGCCGAGTGGCCCGTCGCGCGGATCGTGGACGAGCTGGAGCGGGGCATGACCGACGCGGGCCCGGTCATCGCCGACGCCGGTGGCGTCCTGGACGGCGTCGCCTTCGGCGAGTGGGTGCACGCCGGTGACGTACGCGAGGCGTGGAGTCTGCCCGGTGCCTACGAGGGCCCCCAACTGGGTATGGCGGTCGAGCTGTTGGCCCACCTCACCCGGGCCCACGGCTCCCGCCCGCTGCACGCCGACCTCGACGACGCCGACGCGCCCCTGCTGCTCGGTGCCCCGAGCGGCGACGCCCCGCCCGCCCGCTACATCGGCGACGCCCCCACCCTCGTACGCCTCTACTCGGGTCGCCGACCGCCCGCCGGGACGTCGTACGAACTGGCCGGCGCGGCCGAGGCCGAGCTCATCCTCTATCCCTGAGCCCGGCCCGCCGTGGCGTGCCTCCGCCGGCATCGCCTCCGCCGGCATCGCCTCCGCCGGCATCGCCTCCGCCGGCATCGCGTCCACCGGCATCGCGTCCACCGGCATCGCGTCCGCCGGTATCGACCGCGTCTCGCCATCGCGCAGATCGTGGCCCTCGACACCCTTGAGGAACGTCGACGGGAAGCCGACGGGAAGCCGGAGGGCCTGCCCTCCGGCTTCCCGACCGCGCCTGTGGTGACGGCTACCGCAGCAGGTACGCCTTCACCACGGTGACCTCGTACGTGTTGCCGCTCTTGTCTGTGAGCTTCGCCTTGAAGGAGACCGACTTGGCCTTCTTCGGGTGGTTCAGCGTGAGGCTCCGCTCACCCTTCTTCGTGGTGACCGGGGCCTTGGACCACTTCTTGCCGCCGTCGTAGGAGACCTGGACGGTGAGGGACTTGAGGCTCTTGGCCGCGGGGCCCTGGAGGGTGAGAGGGACCGTGAACTTACGGCCGGCAGGCGCGCTGCTGGACAGGTCCAGCTTCGGGGCGAAGCGGACCGAGGAGAGCGGCAGCTTCTCGTAGTCGTCACCCGTGACCTTCTTCGAGGTGAACGTCCAGGCCGCGACGAGACGGGTGGTGACACCGGCGACCTTCGTGGCACGGGTCGCCTCCGCGCTGATCCGGTACTTGGCGGACCTGGAGGGCAGGCCGTCGATGTCCTGGCAGAGCGGCCCCTCCCCGTCCATGAGCTTCTTGCCGTCGACGGTGACGACGGCGTGCTGCCCGGTGGTCGCCGACTCGACGAAGTTACCGGAGCCGTCCGCGAACAACCCTATGCAGACGCTGAGTTCATTGCCCCAGCGCTGGGCGGTGTTGTACTCGTCGATCTTCGGGCTGAACACACCGACGTTGTACGTCCGCGAGTACGTCTGCCCGGCCCGGTAGGTCCGGGGATCGGCGTCCCCGACGAAGACGTCGAACTCGTCGCTCGACCCGGGCCGGAACTGCGCGGCGCTGAATCTCCACTTGACCCCCTTCGGCGCGTTGACATAGGTCTTCGCGGTGGCCGGCAGGGCGAACGGCTTGCTGACCGCGTCGTACCCGGCCCCCGAGGCCGTCTCCCAGGTCGGGCTGATCGCGCCCTTGCTGTTCTCGACCGAGGCGCCGATCCCCAGTTTCACCAGGGCGAGTTCACTCGTGGCGACCTTGCGGGTGAGCCCGGTGTACAGCGAACCAGCGCGGTCGTAGACCAGGTTGTACGTCGTACTGCCCTTCTGCCAGATACCGGAGACCTGCGAGCCGAGCTCCTTCGCCGGCAGCGTGCCGCCCACATGACCGGTGCGGAACCCCTTGAAGGAGTCCGACTGCCAGACCGAGTTGTGGAAGAAGGAACCGTTCTCCAGGGAGTACCTCACGAACGTCTGCACACTCTTGGCGGACCCCGGCACGGTGATGTCCACCGGCTTGGCCTTGCGGGCGTCGAAGGTCACCGTGGTGTTCTTGGAGACGGTGAGCTTCGGCTGCGCCATCAGCGCGAGATCCGGGCGGTCCTGCGCCCCCTTGGGGGTCCGGACCAGCGTCTCCAGAAGGTAAGTCCCCTTCGGAACACGGGTCTTGACGACTCCGTCGCCGTCGGTGTCGTACGGGTCCAGCTGGAGGTCGACGTTCTGGCCGAGGACCAGCGTCCCGGACTGGGAGGGCCTGCCCTCGGTGTCGACGTACTTCAGGGTGAGGTCGTACGCCTCCGACTCCCGGTGCACGGCGAACGAGGTACGGACGCGCTGGCCGCCCTCGGTCGCGCGGGCGACGAGCACCCCGGCGAACACGCCGTCCTGGCTGCCGATCCGGGTGTCCGCCGTGAGGTCGACGCCCGCGGTGCCGCCCGCCGGGACGGTGACCCGGTCGGCGCCGGCGGTGAAGAAACCGGCCGGTGCGGGCTTGCCCTTCGGCCCGGCCGTCTCCATGGACAGGTCGAGGGTGACGGGCTGCGTGCCGTCGTTGCGGTAGGTGATCCGTCGGGTCACCGGCTTGTCGTCGGCGTGCGGCCACAGCTGCGTGCCGAGGTTCACCGAAGCCTGCTCGCCGCTCACGGTCTGGGTGAGCGCCCGCACCAGGTCGGTCCGCCCGGTGCCCTGCTGGAACGGCGACAGACGGGCGCCGGGCTCGGTGGAGGAGGTCAGCGCCCGCTTGATCCGCTCCGCGCTCCAGTCCGGGTGGCGTTGCGCGAGGATCGCCGCCGCGCCGGCCACGTGCGGGGTCGCCATCGACGTACCGGACATCGACACATAGCCGGGGATGGCCGGGGTGCCTTCGACACCCTTGGCGGCCTTCGCCGCGACGATGCCGACGCCCGGGGCGGTGAGGTCCGGCTTCAGCGAGCCGTCGGCCGTGGGGCCGACGCTGGAGAACTCCGCGATGCCGTCCTTGCGGTCGACCGCGCCGACGGTGAGCGCGGAGGCCGCGCTGCCGGGGGAGCCGATGGTCGTCGCCTCGGGGCCCTCGTTGCCGGCCGCGACGACGAAGAGGGTGCCGCTCTCGGCGGAAATACGGTCGAGGGCGGCCTCCAGCGGGTCGTTCGCCACCGAGTCCTCGCCGCCGAGGGAGAGGTTGGCGATCCTGGCGCCCTGGTCGGCGGCCCACTGCATGCCCGCGATGATGCCGGAGTCCGAGCCGAACCCCCCGTTGTCGAGGACCTTGGCGTCCAGGATCCGCGCACCGGGCGCGACCCCCTTGTGCGTGCCGCCGGACCTGGCCCCCGATCCCGCCACGGTCGACGCGACATGCGTGCCGTGGCCGACGTGGTCGACGGTGCCACCCGAACCCGAGAAGTCCTTCTGGGCGATCTCGACGCCCTTGAGGTCGGGATGCGTCTCGTCCACACCGGTGTCCAGTACGGCGACCTTCACATCCGTACCGTCGTACCCGGCCTGCCAGGCCGCCGGGGCGCCGATCTGCGCCGTGCTCTTGTCGAGGGCGGCCTTGCGGCGGCCGTCCAGCCATACGTGGGCGATACCCGGAGCCGTCTTCAGGGCCTGCCCGCCGCGGGGGTCGGCCGTGGTGAGCGCGTCCCAGACCTCGTCCGCGCCGCTCTTGGGCGCGGTCAGCGCCTCACCTCGGACGGCGGGCAGCTCGCGGCCCACGCGGACATCCGCCTCCGCGATCGCCGCCTCCGCGGTGGCCCGCTTCTTCGTGTTCTTCGTGTACGAGACGATCAGGGGCACCGTCGCCCGGTGCGCGTCGTCGTACTCGGCCCTGAGCAGCCCCGTCACATTGAACAGCCGGCGGTCCACCGTGCCCTGCCCGATCAGGGGGAGCGCGTCGGCCGGCAGGACGTAGGTCTCGTCGCCCGTCCGCTGGACGGATATCGGGATGCCCTCGCGGCCCTGGCCGGGCTGGACGCGGGTCACCCGGCCCTCGGCGTCCACGTGCACCCGGTCGCCGGAGATCAGTGTGACGACGGACCCGGCCCCCGCGCCTGCCCTCGTCCCACCCGACCCGGTCCCGGTTCCGGCGTCGGCCGCCGAAGCGCCCCCCGCCACCGTGAGACACGTCGTGACCAGTGCGGCGACCATGGCCGCACCCATACTTCTTCTGTACCGCAGCACAGTTCCCCCACCCCTGGCACCGTCGATGAATTGCTCATGGAAGACGGTCGCGGAGTGTCAGGGGTTGCACCTGAGTACGCCTACTCAGATCCGTCCGTGCAATCGGACGTGCCCTACTCGCCCGTCCGCCTCACGCCCCCCAGGAAGCGGGCCCAGGCGGCGGCCTGGAACACGAGGACGCCACCGGCGGGGTTCCTGCTGTCGCGGACGGGGACGAGGCCGGGGAGGTTGCCGGACACTTCGACGCACTCGGCGCTGTTGCCCCCGCTGTAGCTGCTCTTACGCCAAGTGGCGGTCCTCAGATCGGGTGCGGTGCGCATCCTCAGCCCAGTACCGAGGCTTCCTCGGGTTCTCGAAGATGTGTGCCCGGGCCCGGCGGGCGGCCACTCGCGCCTCGGCCGCCTCCTCCTCCAGGAACGGGTCGTACGCCCGGACCACCGCCCGCGTGTACTCCGCCGTCTGAAGCAGGCCGGGCACCGGGATCGGCGCCCGTCTTTGATCGTGAGTGCCAGGCCCTCGAACTCCACCACATCCGCGAAGTGGTGCTCGTACGGCGACTGCCGCGCCGCCTCCAGGTTCCGCGTGAAGAACCCGTCCGCGGCCAGCACCTCGTCCGCCGTCCTCCCGAACTCCGGCTGCATCCAACTCCCTCTCGGACAGCCGGTCTTGTTGCTGCGCGCCGATTCGAGGGTAGATGCGGAGGGTGGTCGGGCGCGTGCCGAACGTGACGGCCGCGTCCAACAGCCCGGTTGTTGGTAAATTGGACTAGACCTGTTGTCGTCACGTGAAGCCCGAGGGAAGGGGCCCCATGACCACGCGCGCGCTTCTGGAGGTGATCGCCCTCGACGCCGAGGACGCCGTCGCCGCCCAGGCCGGAGGTGCCGACCGGCTGGAGCTGGTGGCGGACATGGCCGCCGACGGCCTCACCCCGACGGTCGCGACGTTCGTGGAGGTGCAGGCCGCCGTCGACATCCCCGTACGGGTCATGCTGCGGCTCGCGGACGGGTTCGCGGCGGGCCGGGTGGACGCGTTGGTGCGGGTCGCGTGCGACATGCGGGCGGCCGGCGCGGAGGAGTTCGTGCTCGGGTTCCTCGGGGAGGACGGCGGGCCCGATCTGGACGCGGTGGAGCGGGTGGTCGCCGAGCTGGACGGGCGCTCGTGGACGTTCCACCGGGCGATCGACCGTGCCGCCGACCGGGACGCCCTGCGCAAGCAGCTCGCCGACCTGCCGGGGCTGGACACGTATCTGACGGCCGGGTCGGGGCGGGGCGTGGACGACGGGATGCCGGTCCTGCTGGCGGAGGCCGCGAGACGTGGGGATCCCGGCTACACGCAGCGCCTCATGATCGGCGGGGGCCTCCGCCTCGACCACATCCCCCGGCTGCGCGCCGCTCGCGTCGACGCCTTCCACATCGGCGGCGCGGCCCGCCCGCACGGCTGGGGCGCGCCGGTCGCCGCCGAGGCCGTACGGGACTGGCGTGCGGCCCTGGACGCCCGTGTCGCCCGCGCGGGAGTCAGGGGCCGGGGCGACTGACGCACGGCACCGGAGACATGGGTTCCGTTCGGGGCCTCCGGGTCAGTGGCGGTCCATCGGGAGCGTCGGGAGCGTCGAGGGCCGGACCGGCCCGGCGGCCGTTCCTTCCAGGCCTTTCAGGTCGTCCTGCAACCGGGTCAACAGGGGCAGCACCTGGGTGCGGGTCATCTTGCGGACGCGTCCCTCGTGGGTCCAGGCGTCCACGGCCGTGGGGTCCAGGAGCACGATCTCCGGGGTCCAGTCGGGGCCGAAGCGGATGACGGCCCGCAGCAGGGTGGTCCATTTGAGGCGGTAGGGGTCGTGGAAGCCGGGGAGGGGCGGGAAGCGCGGCGGCTGCCAGTCGGGGCCGTGCACCTGGCGCAACTCCGCGGCCCGCGCGGTCAGTTCACGTTCGGCCGCGACGCGGAAGGCGTCGTACTCCCCCCGGACGTCGTCCGCCCGCCGGTCGCCGTAGAGCAGGACGAGAACGGACTCGGGGCGGCGCAGCCGCATCACCTCGGTCAGTTCCCACAGGGTGCCCTCGCTGGTGCCGGCCACCAGCAGGACCAGGCGGGCGTCGGTGATGAGCGAGGAGACGGTGGGCTGCCAGTCGTGGAGGGGGAGGTAGAGGCGGCGGGAGCCGGCGAGGGGGAGCGCCTCGTCGGGTTCGCCCACGGCGAGCGGGCGGCCGAAGGCGCTGAACGTCCGGCACACACCCTCCTCCAGCGTGAGCGAACTGCCGCTCACCAGCGAGCCGCCCACCCCCATCCAGCGGCTGAAGGCGTGCCGCATCAGGGTGCCGGTGGCGTCCTCGGCGAAGGGGCGCAGATAGAGGACGTACGGGCGCTTCCGTGCCTCGTCCATCGTCCGCACCACGGAGGCGTGATGGCGCCGCCCGTGCCGCCGCATGCGCAGGCCCACCACGAGGGAGACCGCGCCCCAGAGGCCGCAACCGGCGACGATCAGGACGTCCCGGACCATGGCGTCGATGCCGTTGACCGGAATGAACACCGTCTTGGTCTTGACGGCGGCGAGGATCACCAGCAGGCCGCCCCAGGCCGTCCCCGCCAGGCCCACGAGTCTCAACGCGCAGCCGAACAACGGGCGCTGGCGTCGTCGTGGAGTCCCGAAGGGAGGGTGATCGGTCATGAGGAACAACAGATCGGAGGCCGGTCGCGACGCGCAATCGAACAGCGGGATTACGGGTCGTGATTCGCTCTTTCGTGGCTCCCGAGGGCTCGTACAGCGGGGCTCCGGCGGGCGGCGGACATGATGGGCGGATGGCAGACCTCCACCACTCCCTGTGGAACTCCGACGTCGCCCCGGACAGTTACACGCCCGCCAACACCCCTTATCTGGGCGTGCTCTTCGAGCAGTACAAGCTCTGCGTCGAGACGGCCGACCGCGTCAGCGCGCGGCGAGGCGCTGCCAACACCTTCTTCCTGTCGCTCAACAGCGCCATCGCCACGGCCATGGTCGGGGGGCTGGGGCCGCGGCCTGGGCGGGTGTCGGTGTGGCTGCTCCTAGCCGGTCTGCTGATCCTCGTCGGGCAGTGTCTCGCCTGGTACCTGATGGTCCGTTCCTACCGTCAGCTGAACACGGCGAAATGGGCGGTCATCGGCGCGTTCGAGAAGCGGCTGCCCGCCTACGCCTACTCCCGCGCCGAATGGGCCGAGCTGGGAGAGGGCGAGGACTGGCGCCGGTACGTGCCGCTGACCCGCCTGGAACAGTGGGTTCCACCCCTGTTCGTGGCCGCGTACCTGGTGGCCTTCCTGGCCCTGACCTGGGCCCCGTAGCCGTACGACCGGAAGGACGACGGCGCTGCGGGCCTGAAAAGCGAGGGGCGCAGCCCCCGCTTTTCAGGGGCGCGGGGAACTGCGCGAGAAGCCCCACCCACCCGCACCCGACAACGCACCCACACCCACAGCGCACCCACCCCGGCCAAGCCGCCCGCAGGGCTACGCGTTGGGGTCGAAGGCGATCCCCGACGGCTTGGCCTTGGCGAGGTTGGAGGCGAAACTCCCGTCCTTGAGGCCGAAGTTGGCGCTGCCGAAGTCGTGCGAGACGAGGATGTCGCGGACGCCGGCCGGGTAGCCGTTCCAGCCGACGAGCGGCGGGTACTGCCAGGTGCCCTTGTGGTTCTCCGGCGGCTCGTCGTTCGAGCCCGCGAGCCGGAAGCAGTGCGTCCGGATGCCGTCCTTGTGGTAGACGATCTTCGGATGCGTACCGTCCCAGCGGACCGAGGACGCGGCGTGCACGCTGAAGCCGCCGTGCGCGGAGGTCGAGACGTACTGGGCCGTGCCGTTCTGCACCCAGACCACGACGTGCTCCCAGTCGTGCCGGTGGCCGCCGATGCTGCTGCCCGAGACCGCCTGGTCCTTCTCGAAGTAGAGGTCGTACATGATCGCGCACCAGCCGTTGTTGCACTTGTAGCGCGAGTAGCCGTTGGTGTTGTCCAGATCGGACCGGTCGCGGCAGTCGCCGCTCAGTGAACCGGTGGGCTTCAGCCCGCCGTTGACCGTGCCCGTCGGTCCGATCGCGGGTGTGGAGTAACAGCCGTCCGTGTCGTAGTCGTACGCCGGCTGCCAGGTCGTCTCCAGGGCCTCCGCGTTGGCGGGCAGCGCGGCGGGCGGGGCCGCGAACGCGCTGCCGGCGACGCCGACCACCAGGGTGACGGTGGCGCCGAGCACCACGGCGGATCTGCGGAAACGACGCGAAGCGCGCGTGCGCGAACCTGTCTTCACTACGGCCTCCTGGGCCTGCCGCGGGGGATGGCGCATGCCGTGGCGTGCGTCATGGCATGCGCAGGTCAGATTGGCGCTACTCGCGGGTAGTGCACAAGGGGTCGGAGGTGTCGGAGTGATGAAGAATCAATCATTGTGAAAAGGCTGTGAGTTGTGGCCCAGGAGTGAGGGCGGGCGCGGACGCGCCACATCACAGGTAGATATCCGCCACGTAGTTGTTGTGTGCGAAGTCGCCGCGAAGGGGCTTCCGTAGATCATCGCGGGCTCCCGCGCGTGCATAGTTGTCTCGCCCCAGACAAGCGGGGGCATGACAAGTTTCATCACACGGGGACGGGCTCCATGCCATTCATACGCCGCCGCGGCCTCACGGCCGCAGCCGCCGTGATCGCCGCGGTCATGGTCACTACCACCGCCTGCAGCAAGACCGAGGAGAGCGGGGCCAAGGCATCCGACTCCACGACCGCCCAGGCGGACGCAGGCGACAACGTCGACACCGGGGAGAACGAGAGCGGCGGTGACACGACCGTCGGCGGCTTCAAGCTCCCGAAGGGCGTGCCCACCGAGCTCACCGGTGACGAGCTGCAGAAGTGGAAGGACGGTGGCTGGCAGGACTTCAGCGGCGACTGGGCCTCCAAGGCGGAGGACTTCGCCAACCCGTACATCGAGAACTTCTGGACGCCGGAGCGCATCGCCGAGGCCAAGGAGAACCTGCCGGACCTGCCGGCCATCGCAGAGGCGGGCAACACCGCCACCGGGGCCGGCAAGACCACCCAGGTCTGGCTGCCCGATGGCAAGGTCAAGAAGCAGCAGGCCAGCAGGGTCAAGGCCACGTACCACAAGTACGCGCCGCCCGTCGGCAAGCTCTTCTTCACCACGCCCCAGGGGTCGAGCGTCTGCTCCGCCGCGGTCGTGAAGGACCCGGCGCACCCGGGCAAGTCCAACCTCGTGTGGACCGCGGGGCACTGTGTGCACGCGGGCAAGGGCGGCGGCTGGTACCGCAACATCGCCTTCGTGCCGTCCTTCAACAACACGGGCAAGCTGAACATCAGCCAGGCGTCCGCGAACTACCGCGCGAGCAACGTCTCCCCGTACGGCGTCGCCTGGGCCGACTGGGCCACCACCTCCGGCACCTGGATCAAGGGCGGCGCCGCGAGCGAGGGCACCGTGGCCGCCGCGTACGACTACGCGGTGCTGCACGTGAAGCCGGAGAAGGGCTCCAAGTCCCTGGAGGAGCGCCTCGGTTCGGCCCTGCCGGTGTGGTTCAACGCCCCCGCCGCCAACAAGGTCAAGAACATGAAGGTGCGCGGCTACCCGGCCGAGGCCCCGTACGACGGCTCGAAGATGTACCACTGCCAGGGCGCCACCAAGCGCTTCGTCCTCGGCTACAGCTACCCGAGCGACTACCCGGCCCAGTACATGGTCGGCTGCACCATGAACGGCGGCGCCTCCGGCGGCCCCTGGTTCATGTCCCACAAGGGCCGCACCTACCTGGTCTCCAACAACTCCCTCAGCGACCGCTCCACGTTCATCACGGGGCCGCGCCTCGGCAAGAACGCGAAGCAGGTCTACCTGGCGACCAGCAACAAGTTCAAGTAGGCGAAACCCACGCGCGAACGGCCCCCGGCGACTTCGGTCCCCGGGGGCCGTTCGCGCGTGCACCGGAAGGGGACCGGTGATACTGACCCTTCGAGACAGAGTCGAGGGGGACCAGTGGCCAAGGAGCCCGCACCGAAGCATCTGACGATCACGATCGACTTCGATCTCCAGACCGAAGGATCGACCGTTCACTACCAGCGAGCCCGCGCGGCCTACGAGGCAGCCGTGGAAGCGGCGGTTCGCGAGGCCAAGAGGGTTCTGCCACCCGACAGCATCAAGGGCATCACCAGCGAGATCGACTGGTCCTACCGCTGGACGCGGGAGCGGGATGTGCAGTTCCGGCGGCCCGATCTGGTGGACGACGAGATCGAGGACATCAGCGACGAGGATTTCGTGTTCGAGGGCGAGGAGTGACACCGGGCGGGGCCCGGACGCCCATCCGGGTGGCCGTCGGACGGCCGACGGCGGCGGTGATGTCGCGGGAGTAGGCGAGGCGTGTCCTGGCGGCCATCATCTCCCTCATGACCGGGCCGACCGACCGGGCCGACCGGGCTGGACGGTCCGACAGGTCCGACAGGTCCGGTCGACGAACTCGGCCGGCGGATGAAAGGGAGTCACCAGCCATGTCACTCGCCCGCGTCCACAACTTCTCCGTCTCGCTCGACGGCTTCGGCACCGGAGAGGGCCTGAGCCGCGACGAGCCGTTCGGCCACGCCGGGGAGAGGCTGCACGAGTGGATGTTCGCCACCCGGTGGTGGAAGGAGGCCACCGGCGGGTCCGGCGGCACCGCCGGCCTCGACGACGCCTTCGCACGGAAGTTCCAACCCGGGGTCGGCGCCGAGATCATGGGCGCCGGGAAGTTCGGCTACCCCGGATGGCACGAGGACCCGGAGTGGAAGGGGTGGTGGGGGCCCAACCCTCCCTTCCACACCCCCACCTTCGTCCTCACCCACCACCCCCGGCCGTCGATCGAGATGGAGGGCGGCACGACGTTCCACTTCCTCGACGCCGCCCCCGCCGAGGCGCTGGAGGCGGCCCGCGAGGCCGCGGGAGGCCAGGACGTACGCATCGGCGGCGGGGTCACCGTGATCCGGGACTTCTTCGCCGCCGGGCTCATCGACCACATGCACGTCGTGGTGGTCCCCGTGCTGCTCGGCCGGGGCGAACGTCTCTGGGACGGGCTGGAGGGCCTGGAGAAGGACTACGACGTCGAGGCCGTCTCCTCGCCCGGCGGGGTCACGCACCTGACGTTCAGCCGACCTTAGGGCCCTTCCGTCGGAAGGGGCCTAGACGAGCTGCGGCGGCAGCGGCGCCGAATGGGTCACGATCAGGCCCGAGACCGCTCGGGTGAGGGTGACGTAGAGGCGGCGCAGGCCCGTGCGTTCGTCCGGTTCGGCGTCGACGATCGCCTGAGGCTCGTCCAGGACGACGTAGTCGTACTCCAGGCCCTTGGCGAGTGACGCCGGGACGAGGGTCAGGCGGGTCTCGTGCGTCGTCTCCTCGCCGGGGGACAGATGGGCGAGGCCCGCCGCCGTCAGCGCCTCGGCGAGGGCGGGGACGCGGGTGTCGGCGGCGATGAGGCCGGTCGAACCCTCGTTGCGGAGCAACTCCTCGCAGGCGGCGATGACGTGGGAGTCGTCGGTGGTCGGGCGTACGTCGAAGAAGCCCGGGTTCTCGCGGACGGACGCCACCGGGGTCAGGCCGGGCGCGATGTGCGGGAGGAGCCGGGAGGCGTACGTGATCACGTCCGTCGGGACGCGGAAACCGGCCGTCAGCTCCTCCACATGGGCCTCCGCTTTGCCGAGGTGGGCCAGCGCCTCCTGCCAACTCCGCGTCGCCCAGGGGGTCGTGCCCTGTGCCAGGTCACCGAGGACCGTCGCCGAACCGGTGGTGCAGCGGCGGCCCACCGCCCGGTACTGCATGGGCGAGAGATCCTGCGCCTCGTCGAGGACGACATGGCCGAGGGAGTGCGTCCGCTGCACCAGGTCCGTGGCCTCGTCGACCAGGACCGCGTCGGCGGCCGACCACTTCACCGACTTCACGCTCCGCGCCGGCTTCGCCCACAGGATCGTCTTCTGCTCCTCGTCCGTGAGGATCCCGTCCGCGTGCTCGGCGAGGAAGTCCGCGTCGGAGAGCAGCCGCAGCACGAGCTTCGCGGGGTCGACGGGCGGCCAGATCGCCTTGACGGCCGCCTTCACCGCCGCGTTGCGCGCCACCGCGTCCTGCACCCGGTCGTCCGGCGCCTCCCCGGACCGCTCCATCTGCACCAGCACCGCGTGCGCGATCCGCTGCGGCAGCGCGTCCCGCGCGGCCCCGTAGCGGATGTCCCGGTCCAGCAACTCCCGCACGATGTCTTCGAGTTCGTACGCAGGCACGCGCCAGCGACGCGAACCCCGGACGACCACGACGGGCTCGGTGGGGAGCGTGACGTGCGAGCGCACCGCCCGGCGGAGCACCTCGGCCATCCGGGCGTCACCCTTGACGACGGCGGCCGCCGCGTCGTCCGTGCCCCGCACCTCGACATGGGCGACGAGGTCGTCGACGGTCGCCTGCTTGACCTCCAGCTCGCCCAGCGCGGGCAGGACCTGCTCGATGTAGTGGAGGAAGGAGCGGTTCGGCCCGATGACGAGGGTGCCGGTGCGGGACAGCCGCTCGCGGTGGGCGTAGAGGAGATAGGCGACCCGGTGCAGGCCGACGGCGGTCTTCCCGGTGCCGGGACCGCCCTGGACACAGAGGCTGCCGGACAGGTCCGAGCGGACGATCTCGTCCTGCTCCGGCTGGATCGTCGCCACGATGTCCCGCATCGGGCCGACACGCGGACGCTCGATCTCCTGCTGGAGCAGCTTGCTGGTGGCTGCCGCCTCGGCGGGGTCGGAGAGGTGCTCGTCCTCGTACGCGGTCAGGTCGCCGCCGGTGTACCCGAAGCGGCGCCGCAGCCCGACGTCCATGGGGTCGGTCCTGGACGCCCGGTAGAAGGGCTGCGAGACGGGGGCGCGCCAGTCGATGACCATCGGGTCGCCGTCCGCGTCGTGCACGTGCCGGCGCCCGATGTAGAAACGCTCCCCCTCCGCGCCCTCCGCCCGGTCCGCGCCGGGGGAGTGGAGGTAGTCGAGCCGGCCGAAGAAGAGCGGGGTGTGGCTCAGGTCCGCCAGGGCCTTGATCCGCTCCTCGATCTGGCGGGCCAGCACCTCCGCGTTCACCCAGTTCGCGGTGACGTCCTTGATGTCCAACGCCTGCACGTCCTCCCGCATCGCCCGCAGCGCGGACCGGGAGGCGGCGAGGTGGGAGCGCTCGCGGGAGAGGGGGTCGGCCGGGTCGCTGGGGGCGGCGGGGTCGGCGGTGGGCTGCGCGGACAAGGGGGTGCCTCCGGGGCCTGCGGGGAGCTGGGGGGTACGCCTGACGGCGGTGACCGACCGGTTTCCGTCCGGGCGGCGGCGCTCCACGGACGGGAGGCGGGCAAGAGCGGAGAGTGTAGGTGAGGGGAGGGGGCGGAAGCCAACGGATTTTTTTGCCGGCGCGTCCGCCGCACCCGCCGTACCCCTAGGGGGTCACTACACCGCCGGTATTACGGGGGAGCTGGACCTGAGGGGGAGCCGGGGGCTCAGCGCGTTCACTCCGGAGACCGACGCGGTTCGAAGGCGGGCGTTCCACCATGGAGACATGAGTGCAGCGACCTTCATCCCAGCCTCGGCCTCCGGCCGACCCGGTCCGCCGCCCGGCGCGACCGGCCTCGACGACCACCACAACCGCCACCGCCTCGCCGACGCCCTGCGCGCCGTCAAGGTCTTCGCGAGCGCCGCGTTCGGCGTCGTCATCCTCGGCGAGTACGCGGAGGAAGCGGGCGTACGCCGCCGGTGAACGCCGGGTTCAGCCTTTGCGCGTGAGCCGCCGACCACCCCTGCCCTCCCTGCCCCCTGCCTCCCTCCAGCCCGAGGACCCGGTTCCGCTGCCCGCACTCAAGGCGGCCCCGTCCTCGGTACCTCCACACTCTCCGCGTTCGCTCTTCGCCCCAACCCCCGTTACGGGCGCAAAGATTCAATGTGTCAGCATGATCGACAAGCTCCATCGACAAGCTCCGTCGATGAGCTCGATCGATCAGCTCAACGGAGCATGGATCAAGGAAACGGGGATTGTTCATGCGCTTCGCATCGCATCGGCTTCGCAGGACGGTGAGCGGCCTGACCGCCGCCACCGCGCTCGCCCTGGGCGTCACCCTCGTGGCCGCGCCGAGCGCCTCGGCGGTCGGCTCGTCCGCGTGCACGAAGAACATCAAGGACGCGACCTACATGGTCAACAACTACGCCGGTACCACCATGCAGTCGGGTCCGGGCTACAAGTACAAGGACGTCAAGTTCCTCGAACTCGGCACCGACGTGCGCGTGTACTGCGAGACGTACAAGAACGGCTACAACTGGTACTACGGCAAGGCCGGCAAGAAGAAGGGCTGGGTCGTCTCCAGGGACTTCCACTAGAGCGCCGACCGAGGAGGGTGCCCGGCGGCACACCGCCGGGCACCTCCCTCCGTCCGGTCCGGCCTCAGCCCTCCGCCAGCAGCTCGTCCGCGTCCATGATCCGGTACGCGTAGCCCTGTTCGGCCAGGAAGCGCTGGCGGTGCGCCGCGAAGTCCTGGTCGATCGTGTCGCGGGCGACCACGGAGTAGAAGTGGGCCTGGTGGCCGTCGGCCTTCGGGCGCAGGACCCGGCCGAGACGCTGCGCCTCCTCCTGGCGGGAACCGAACGTGCCGGAGACCTGGATGGCGACGGTGGCCTCGGGCAGGTCGATGGAGAAGTTCGCGACCTTCGACACCACGAGGACGTTGATCTCACCCTCGCGGAACGCGTCGAAGAGCTTCTCGCGCTGGGCGTTGCTGGTCTCACCCTTGATCACCGGCGCGTCCAGATGCGCGCCCAGTTCGTCGAGCTGGTCGATGTACTGGCCGATGACCAGGATCTGCTGACCCGCGAAACGGCGGACGATCGCCTCGGCCACCTTCCGCTTGGTCGCGGTGGTGGAGCAGAAGCGGTACTTCTCCTCCTGCTCGGCGGTGGCGTAGGCGAGCCGCTCGGAGTCGGTGAGGTTCACCCGGACCTCGACACAGTCGGCGGGCGCGATGTAGCCCTGCGCCTCGATCTCCTTCCACGGCGCGTCGAACCGCTTGGGTCCGATGAGGGAGAACACGTCCGACTCCCGCCCGTCCTCGCGGACCAGCGTGGCCGTCAGCCCCAGCCGCCGGCGCGCCTGGAGATCGGCGGTGAACTTGAAGACCGGCGCGGGCAGCAGGTGCACCTCGTCATAGACGATGAGGCCCCAGTCACGGGAGTCGAACAGCTCCAGGTGCGGGTAGACGCCCTTCCGCCGGGTCGTCAGCACCTGGTACGTGGCGATGGTGACCGGCCGGATCTCCTTCCTCGTCCCGCTGTACTCGCCGATCTCCTCCTCGGTCAGCGACGTCCGCTTCACCAGCTCGTGCTTCCACTGCCGCGCGGAGACGGTGTTGGTGACGAGGATGAGCGTGGTCGACTTGGCCTGGGCCATGGACCCGGCGCCGACCAGGGTCTTCCCGGCGCCGCAGGGCAGCACGACGACCCCGCTGCCGCCGTGCCAGAAGTTCTCCACGGCCTGCTTCTGGTAGGGCCGCAGCGCCCAGCCGTCCTCGGCCAGCTCGATCGGGTGGGCCTCACCGTCCACGTACCCGGCGAGGTCCTCGGCGGGCCAGCCCAGCTTCAGCAGGGTCTGCTTGATCTGCCCGCGCTCGGAGGGGTGCACGGCGACGGTGTCGGGGTCGATCCGCGCCCCGACGAGCGGAGCGACCTTCTTCGACCGCAGGATCTCCTCCAGCACCGGCCGGTCGGTGGTGGTGAGGACGAGGCCGTGCGTCGGGTGCTTGGAGAGGGTGAGGCGGCCGTAGCGGTCCATCGTCTCGGCGACGTCCACGAGCAGCGCGTGCGGCACCGGGTAGCGGCTGTACTGCACCAGCGCGTCCACGACCTGCTCGGCGTCATGGCCGGCGGCCCGCGCGTTCCACAGCCCGAGCGGAGTCACCCGGTAGGTGTGGATGTGCTCCGGCGCCCGCTCCAGCTCGGCGAACGGCGCGATGGCCCGACGGCACTCGTCCGCCTGCTCGTGGTCGACCTCCAGGAGCAGCGTCTTGTCGGACTGGACGATTAGGCAGGACACACATACCTCCGGAGATAGGGTCGTCTCATGACAGAACCAACGCCTGTCACAGCACGGGCTATGCCCCGTGCCCGACGCCGGAAAGGGCGTCCCGGCCGGCGCGCCGGGGATGCGCGCCGCTATCTATGTTCGCCTATCGCGCGAAACCGACGAGACGACTTCGCCGGAACGCCAGCGCGCGGCGTGTGAAGCGTTGTGCGAGGCACGTGGCTGGGAGGTCGTGGCCGCCGAGGAGGACATCGATCGGGATGCGGGTGTCCAGCGCGCACGAGCACCTGCGCCGCCAGGGCCGCTACACCGGGGGTCGGGTCCCGTACGGATACATGGTCGTCCCCAACCCCAACGGGGCGGGCAAGGTCCTCGCGGTCGACGAGGACGAGGCTGAGACGATCAAGCGGATCGTGGAGCGGGTCCTGACCAAGGACTCGCTCATGCAGATCATCAACGACCTCAACAAGGAGGGTGTCCCCTCACCCGGCCACACCTCGCGCCAGACCACGGGCAAGCGCAGCGACTCCAAGCAGTGGTACACGACGACGCTGCGCGGCATCATGCACTGGCGGCAAGAAGCTGGACACGTCGCGTCTGGCGGTGTACTTCGGCGAGGAGGGGCATATGCGGCGAGCGGCAGCGGCGAAGGAGAGCGAACAGGAGGCCGAGGCAGCCAACGGCCAGGACTGATTGCAGCCGCACCCGCGTGGGGGCACACCGCGGCCCCGATCAGCTCGGAAGGAGACAGCCTGGCGAGCAGTGCGCGCGGAGAAGGCGAGTTCTTCTCTGCATCACCGAAGGGTGCCCCCTGATCAGCTGACGGGACGATCAAACCCGAGAAAGCGCCGGAATGGATCCGGAGAAAGGGCGAACGGCGCGGGTGTAAGTTTCCTGCCCGTGTTAAATCACCAGGACGAGACCAGGGCGGCCTACGACGGAGTCGTCGAGCAGTATGCGTCGATGTTCACCAGTCGGTTGGAGACGATGCCGTTCGCGCGGAACATGATCGGCACCTTCGCCGAACTCGTGCGAGCCACAGGGAACCTGCGGGTGGCCGACGTCGGGTGCGGCCCCGGTCATCTGACGACCATGCTGCACGACTTGGGGCTGGACGCCTTCGGGCTCGATCTCTCCCCGGCCATGGTTGCCCACGCCCGGCGGGCACAGCCGATGCTGCGGTTCGACGAAGCGCGCATGGAGGCCCTGCCGATCGAGGACGGTGCACTCGGCGGAGTGCTGGCCCACTACTCGATGATCCATATCCCACCCGGAGAATTGCCCGCGCTGCTCGCCGAGCAGGTGCGTGTCCTGGCGCCAGGGGGTCTGCTCCTGGTGTCCTTCTTCGGGACCGAAGGACCGGAGCCGGTCCTCTTCGACCACAAGGTGACGCCCGCCTATGGCTGGCCGGTGGACCAGTTCGCCGGATTGCTGGCCGGGGCCGGGCTCGTCACGTTCGCCCGGCTGCTTCACGACCCGGTGTCCGAGCGAGGCTTCCTCGACACCCACTTGCTGGCCCGCCGCCCGTAGGACGTGACCCCGGACGAGGACGGGTCGGCGGGTCGGCGGGTCGGCGGGTCGGCGGGTCGAGGCATCGTCTCTGTCAGCCGTCGACAGTGGCCGTAGCTGTCGTCACGACCCTCACACCCGCTTCCCGCAGAGCCATGCAGGTCGCATCGTCCTCGGACGCATCGGTGATGATCACGTCCAGGTCCCCGGGACCGCAGATCTTGACCATGCCGGTTCCGGGAAACTTGGTCTTGTCAGCCAAGAGCGCCACCTTGTCGCTAGCGGCGATCATGGCGCGGCGGGCGGGCACCTCGGCCACTGTGGTGTCCATGACCTGACCCCCAGGCCGGAGGCCGCAAGCACCCATGAAGAGCCAGTCGGCGTGAACCTGGCGGAGGTTGTCCTCGGCCATGAAACCGTCCAGCATGCGGGACTCACGGATGACGATGCCCCCCAGCAGCATCAGATCGACGTTCTCGTCAGCTATGAGTTCGTCGTACACCGCAAGGTTGTTGGTGATCACGGTGATTCGCCGACCGCGCAGGTGAAGTGCAAGCCTGTGAACCGTAGTGCCGCTGTCAAGAATGACCGCTTGGCTGTCCTCGACCATTGCAGCTGCCCGGGCGGCGATGGCGTCCTTCTCCGCCACCTGCACTTCGGCAGCCTCGGCGAAGGGCGGCTGATCATCCTCGATGACTGCCCCGCCGTGGACGCGGGTGATCAGCCCGTCGGCCTCCAGTTTGAGGAGGTCCCGGCGGATGGTCGCGGCGCTGGCGTCAAGCTGCTCGGCGAGGTCGGCGACGGAGGCAGTGCCGCCGGAACGCAGGGACCGCAGGATGAGTTGGTGTCGTTGCTCAGCCAGCACGCAACGGACACTACACGCTGCCGCGTCGGGCAATCTGCTTATATCTAGCTGTAGTTGATGACCAGGCGGGGCCGGGCGGCGAGCTGACTGTGCCGGTCGCCCAGCCCACGAGCCGCGCGGATCAAGCCGCTGGAAGGCTCGCCGCCTCACCACCGCTGACGGCCCCGTCGAACGGCGACTCGGCCGGTCCGTCTCCCGGTGATGGCCGCACGTTTCTCTTCGCAGGGTTCCAGTCCTATTGGATGTCTATTCATTCCGATGAGTGGCTGGAATTCAGATTTGCGGTACGTGTTCCGAAGAATGCGAACCGTGCACCCTCCCACCCAGGCCGACGCCGCTGAACCGGTCACCCCGTCCGTCTCGCCGCAGGGCACCACACTCGGCTACGCGCTGTTCGCCACGCGCTGGCTCCAGGCGCCGCTGTACTTCGGCCTGGTCGCGGCGCAGGGGGTGTACGTCTACAAGTTCTTCAACGAGCTGTGGACGTTAATCGTCCGCTGCGTGAGCGGGAGCGCCACCGAGACGTATGTGATGCTCGCGGTGCTCAAACTGGTCGACGTCGTCATGATCGCCAATCTGCTGATCATGACGATCGTCGGCGGCTACGAGACCTTTGTCTCCCGTATCGGCCTCCAGGGCCACCGCGACCAGCCCGAATGGCTCTCGCACGTCAATTCCAACGTGCTGAAGGTCAAGCTCGCCACCGCCATCGTGGGCATCTCCTCCGTGCATCTGCTCCAGATGTTCGTGGACGTCCACCACACCTCCCAGCACGCGCTGCTGTGGGGCACGGTGATCCACATGGCCTTCATCGCCTCGGCGGTGCTCCTGGCGTACATGTCGGGGCCGATGCTGCGCGAGGACAAGGGCCACGGCTCTCACCACGACCCGTCCGGCGGCCCGAGGCCGCCGAAGACCCCGCACGGGCCCGCCGAGCCGACGGAACGCAGCGAGCCGACGGCGGCCGCCGCCCCCGCGAACTCCCGGGCGCCGCTGCCGATCCCGGCCCAGGCGACATCCCCCGAGACCCGCTTCACGCGGGGCGGGACGCGGCTGGTGCAGTACGAGACCTGGCGTGCGCCGTACCCGGCCGGGGGCGGGGGCGGCGCGGGTGCCGGTGTCGCGGGTGGGACCGGGGCCGGGGCCGGGACCGGGGCCGAGGGGCGGGTGCGGGCGGCCGGGTTCCCGGCGCGCAAACTGCTGGAGGAGTTCGACGAGGCGCACCCGCGCTCCTTCGACCGGCGGTTGCTGGCCCGGCTGAGCACCTTGGACTTCCTCGGCACCGGACGGAACGTCGTGTTCGTCGGCGCCCCCGGCACCGGCAAGACGCACCTCGCGATCGGTCTCGGCGTACGGGCCTGCCAGGCCGGACACCGGGTGCTGTTCGCGACGGCGACGGAGTGGGCGGCACGACTGGCCGGGGCACGGGCCGAGGGCAGGCTCGCCGAGGAACTGTCCGCGCTCGACGCCTGCCCCCTGCTGATCGTCGACGAAGTCGGCTACCTCCCCTTCGACACCGACACCGCCCGGCTCTTCTTCCAGTTGATCGCACACCGCTACGAGCGGGCCTCGCTGATCGTGACCAGCGACCGCCCGCTCGGCCGCTGGGAGGAGATCTTCGGCGGGGCGGCCCCGGCGATGGTGGACCGCCTCGCGCACCACGCCGAGATCGTTCTTCTCGAAGGGGACAGCTACCGGCTGCGCGTCACTTCAGCAGGCTGACGTTCTGGATCAGCGGCCCCTCCACGCCGATGCCCTCACCCACCAGGGTGCCGAGTTCGGGGAGGGGCAGCGGCGGGTTCGCGGCGGCCGGGGCGGCCAGAGCGCCCACCAGGACGACGGCTGCGGCGACGGAGACGGTGGACGCGGTCAGGAGCGTGGCGAGAGAGCGCATGCGTGGGTGTGGGCCTTTCGAGCACAGGGGTCGATCTCGATCGGACACAGGGTGGCTGCCCCGCGCGCCCCGAGAGGATGCGCCAGGGGACCCGCGCTCGCCCATGAGGGGGAAAAACGGGCGTGGCCTGCATGAAAGCCCGCGTACGCCCGAACGGGTGATGCGCGGGAGGCGGCTTGATCAACAAGGGGTGACCAGGTGTGACCAGGTGTGGCCGGTTCGGTCAGGTGGCGTCGTCCGCCAGTTCCGCGACGCCCGTGATCCGGTGGAGCGGGAAGGTGCGGACCTCGTCCGCCGTGTGGTCGTACGCCGTCACGAAGCCGCCCTCGACGCGGACCGGGGCGATGACCCGCTGGCTGGCGGAGCCCTCGGCGTTGACGTAGCCGATCCAGAGGGCCTCGCCGGTGAGGACGGCGGCCTGCATCGTCGCGAGCGTCTCGGCGGAGCCGGTACGGGGCAGGGTGCCCGGCGGGGTGGCCGGGCCGCTGGGAGTCCGGCGGGGCGCCGTGGAGGCCAGGTCACCGGCGCGGATGGCCCGGATCGCGGCGCCCAGCAGGGTGTCGTCCGGGGCCGGGGGACCGTCCGGGACGGGCTCCGGGGCCGTGCGGGGCGGGGTGCGGTGGGCGTGCGCCCGGGTGATCAGCACATCGCCCTCCGCCGACTCGGCCGCCGGCGCGTACCCCATCGCCCGCAGCCCGTCGAGCAGCGAGGCCGGGTCGGCCTGGGCAGCGAGGACGGTCGGCGCGAGCCGCCGCAGCCCGAGCCCCTGGGACCGCTTGTCGGCGAGGATCTCGCTGAGCATCGCGTCGTCGTCGCAGCGGACGTACGCCGACGCCGCGCCGATCCGCAGATGGCCGTGGCGCCGGGCCACGTCGTCGATCAGGTACGCGAGCGGCTGCGGGACCGGCGTACGGGAGTGCGCGGTCAGGAAGTCGTGCAGGTCGGAGGCGCTGCGCCCGGCATCCAGCGCCCGGCGTACGGACCCCGGCGTGAACCGGTACACCGTCGCGCCACCCTTCGACTCCACGTCCGCCAGCACGCCCAGCACGTCGGCCAGCGGACGCTTCAGCGGACCGGGCGCGACCGCCGTCAGGTCGGCCTGGAGCAGGACGTGGTCCAGCGGCTCGGGAAGCAGCGGCGCGAGCAGCCGCGCGGCCCGGGAGGCGGCCGCGGCCTGCTCGGCGACGGGGTCGGGGGAGGGGGCCGGCGCCGACGGGCGCTCGGGCAGGGGCACGTGGTGGGCGGGGAGCCTGTCGCCCGGGGTCTCCGGCAGCTCGGCCGTGGCCGGGGTCCCGGGAGGCAGCCCGAGGAGCGCGCGACCGTGCGAGGACAGCGCGCCGCGCCCGGTGACCCCGAGCGACTCGGCCTCGGAGAGGGTCCACCGGGCGATCCGGGCCCGCAGGTCCTCGCCCTGACGCGACCGCGCGGACGGCTGCGGGGCCGACTGGGCCGATGAGGACGACTGCGCCGACTGGGACTGCGCGGGCTGCTGCGTCTGCGTCGGCACCGACGAGGGCTGGCCGGGGGCCGGATGGGACTGCTGGCCGCCGCGCGTGGGGCGTTCCCAGTGGAGGCGCGCCAGTACGGAGTCGGGGGTGGCCGAGGCGCCCTCGGGGAGCCCGGCGAGCAGGGCGAGGACCCGATGGCGCACCTCGGGCGCGGCCGACCGGTCCAGCCCCGGGCCCAGCGCCGACAACGTACGGTCCTTGGCGTCCCGTTCCCCGATCACGCCCGGCGTACGGGTCGCCGTCAGCCAGGCCGTGGCGAGCCGCGCCCAGCGCTCGGCGGCGGGCAGCTCCAGCCACTCGTCGTACGCGGGTGTGGCGGCGTACCGTTCGTCGGCCTCGCCGTCGGAGGCCAACAGCCCTGCGGCGTAGGCGAGTTCGACCCAGAAGGCGGCGACCGGCTCGGGCACGTCGAGGGCCACGGCGGTCCGTTTCAGGTCCCGCACGCTCAACCCGCCCGCACGCAGGACGCCGGGGCCGCCCTCGTCCCAGTCCTTCAGCAGCTCCTCCACGGTCGCCAGCGCGGTGTACGCCTGCCCGGCCGCCGTCGCGTCCACAACCTGTGGACGGTGCGCGCCCGACGCCTCGACGGGCGGCGGCACGGGCTGGACCTCCCGGTGCGCGCGGCCCCCGCGCAGGTGCAGGGCGACCTCGCGGGGGATGACGACCGTGCCGGGGGCGGTCGGCAGGAGCAGCCCCCGGTCCAGCAACCAGCGCAGATGGGCCGCCGGGTTGGCGGTGACCTGGCCGTACGGCGGCCCCCACACCAGCCGGGTCAGGACCTCGACGGACTCCGGGGGCGCGGCGGCGAGGAGCGCGGCCATGCGGCGGCGGTCGGTGAAGAGCGAGGCGAGGGCCGTGACCGCCGACACCGAGTCATGGGTGCTCGGCAGGCCGGCCGCCGCGACGATCTCCTGCACCCGCCCCGGCGACATGCCCGCCGTGGCCTCCGCGACGGTCGGCCCGAGGCCGGTGGGGGAGGGGTGCTGCGGGGAGGGGGCGAGCAGCTCGCGGGCCGTGCGCACGAGGCGGAGCCGGTCGTCGGGGCCCCATACGAGGGCCTGGTCGCGCAGGGTGCCGAGGGCGTGGGGCAGCGCGGCGGTGACGGCGGGGTCCGCGTCGTCACCGGCCAGCAGGGCGGCGAGTTCGCCGTACGGCGCCGGGTCCGCCGCCACGGCCAGGGCCTGGGCGGTCTGCAGGGCGAACCGGTCCAGGCGTTCCAGGGCCCGGACCACCGAGGCGCGGGTGCCGGCGCGGGTGGCCAGCTGGGTCAGGTCGGTGGGCACGGGTGTGATGAGGTCCGGCCGGGCCCGGAGCAGCACGGCGAGCGAACGGTCGTCGCGTCCGCGTAGCGCCTCCGCCAGGGAACGGGGGGCTCCGCCGGTGGGGGCCGCCTCCGTGGGGGTGTGCTCCTCGGTGCTCATCCGGCCAACGGTAGCGGCTGCGCCGGGCTGGGGCGCCTGGTGGCTCGGGAGTGCGTTTCGGTGGGGCCGGTGGGGTGGGGGGTGCGGGCGTGGGGTGCGTGGTTGGGCGGGGGTGGGGGTGGGGGTGCCTGGTGGGTCGGGGGTGCGGGTCTCGTTGGCGGGTGCGGGTGGGTGGGGGTTCTCGCGCAGTTCCCCGCGTCCCTGAGAAGCCGGGGCTGCGCCCCGGGCTTCTCGGCCACGCCTCCCGTCCGCCGGGATCGGCCATGGCTCTCGTCTTCCCGGATCGGTCGTGGCTGCCGTTCTTGTGGATCGGTCGGGACTTCGGCCTTCCGGATCGGGGCATGACTTCCGTCCTGTCGGAAGCGATACGGTCGGAGGAGTATGCGCGGCCGACCCCGGAGGGGCTTCGTGGGGATTGAGAGCGACCAGGTCGTCTACGAGTACCTGAGCCGGGTCGGTGATCTGGCCCAGCAGCGGCAGTTGCCGTCCTCGACGCGGATGCGTCTCGTGTCGGGGCTGCGGGACGAGATCGACCGGCGGCGGGCGAAGGCGCCGGTGGACAGTCCGGCCGCCGTACGCCGCATCATCGCCCGCCTGGGGACGCCGGACGAGGTCGTCGAGGCGGCGGGCGGGCCCGGTGACGTACCGGAGCCCCCGGCGGCCGCCGTGCCCGTGCAGCGGGTGACCGGTGGGGACGTGACCGCCGAGGACACCGGGGAGCGGGCCAAGGGGCTGCGGCGGGTCGTGCCGCGACCCCGTTCCTCCGACGCCGTGCCGCCGCCGGTGGCGGGCGGTGCCGCTCCGCCGCATCTCGCCCCGCTGCACGAGCTGGGCGAGGGCGACGCGCAGCCCGACTGGTGGCGGGTCGGCGGGGGCGGGGCGCCGGGCGGCGACATCGGGTTCGGGGTCGGGGACTCCGTGCCGGGGTTCGTCGGGGGTGTGGAGATTCCCGAGTTGCTGAAGCCGCCGCCTCCGGCGAAGGCGGACGGGGACCGCGACGGAAAGGCCGCAGGGGAGCCTGGGGCCGGCGTCGAGAAGGGGGCGGCGGCTTCTGCGGGGGACGTGGAGGAAAAGGCTCCTCGGCGGCGGCTGCCGGTGCCCCGGTTGCGGCCGGTGGGTGGGGGGTGGAGCAATCCGCTGCTGTTGCTGGCGGCCGTGCTGTTGGTCGCGGGAGCGGTCATGGGAAGTCTGGTGCCGTTGGGGCTGGGGTGGTTGATCGCCTATCTCTCGCGGAGGTTGACGCCCTCGGAGTCGAAGTGGGCCGTGATGGGGGTGCCCGGGGTGGTGGCGGCCGGGGGTGTGGTGTGGCTGTGGGGGCGTGGTGACGGGCGGTGGGGGGATCCCATCGCTCAGGGGCAGATGAGTGACGCGCTGGCGGAGACCTGGCCGTGGGTGCTGCGGGTCGCGGCCGTGTCGTCCGCGCTCTATCTGTTGTGGCGGTCGCAGCGAGCGCGTTGAGCGGGGTTCTCGCTTGCCCCGCGTCGGGTGCGTTGTCGGCTGCGGGCCCGGTGGGGCTTCCCGCGCAGTTCCCCGCGCCCCTGAAACGCAGGGGCTGCGCCCCATGCTTTTCGGCCCGAAAGGGCCGCAGGCTCTTCAGGGGCGCGGGGAACTTTGCGACCAGCCCCCACCGGGCCCGCAGCCGACGACGCATCCGAGCCACCCCACAATGGACGTCATGACCGCTCGCATGCTGACCGTCGGGTTCGATCTCGATATGACGTTGATCGATTCCCGGCCGGGGATCCGCGCCTGCTACGAGGCTTTGGCGGCGCGCACGGGGGTGTACATAGACGCCGACCTGGCGATCACCCGGCTGGGTCCGCCCCTGGCGGACGAGCTCGCGCACTGGTTCCCGGCGGCCGAGATCCCGGCCACGGCCGACCTCTACCGCGAGATGTACCCGGCGATCGCGATCGCCGCGACCCCCGCGATGCCGGGCGCGCCGGAGGCGATCGCCGCGGTCCGGGCGGCCGGCGGGCGGGCCATCGTGGTCACCGCCAAGTACGAGCCGAACGCCAAGCTGCACCTGGAGCACCTCGGCATCGAGCCCGACGTGGTCGTGGGCGACCTGTGGGCGGAGGCCAAGGCGGACGCCCTGCGCGAGCACGGCGCGAGCGTGTACGTCGGCGACCACACCGGCGACGTACGGGGCGCGCGCACGGCACAGGCGTACTCGGTCGCCGTCGCCACCGGCCCCTGCGACGAGCGGGAGCTGCGCGAGGCGGGCGCCGACGTCGTCCTCGCGGACCTGACGGCGTTTCCGCAGTGGCTCACCGGACACACCGCATAGGCCGGTAGGCCGGTCGCGGGCGGACGCGTTCCCGTTGACGCCTAGGACCGCACTTCGCGTGCCCGTCTGCGGCCCGCCGCGACCGACTGCAGGACTCCGGCGCCGGCGATGAGGAATCCGACGCCCATGAGCATGCTCAGGACGAACATGTAGACGGGGAACGGAGTCGTTCCGAGGAACAGCGGGGCCACGGTGACCAATGTGGCCACGGCGCCGACGACGAAGACGATGCCGCCGACACGGATCAGTCGGTCACCGGGTTCGGCGGAATTCGGTTGGGTTTTGTCACGCACCCGACCAGGGTAGTTCCCAGCGCGAGGGAACAGTCGGCCGACGTCTTGTCACCCGCCCCCGGACCAATAGGCTGGGGACCGGCGGGTCCGGCGACCCGCTGTAGTGCTGTCCAGAGCAGTTTCCGCACACCGAGAACACGTTCAGAACACACCCAGAACAGCTTCGAACACCTTTCAGACGCAGTTTCCGACGAGTACGAGGACGAGGACAGACGTGCCCACCGGCAAGGTCAAGCCGGTTACCTAGGCACACAGACTCCGCTAGCCTCCCCTCATGCAACCCAACCTGCGCTACCTCGCCTGCCTCCGCCTGTCTGCCGACTCGGACGGCTCGACGTCCATCGAGTGGCAGCGTGGCGTGATCCGACACCACGTCAGCTCTCCGCACCTGTCCGGCGTCCTGGTGGGGGAGGCAGAGGACACGGACGTCTCAGGCTCGATGAGCCCCTTCAAGCGTCCCAAGCTAGGACGCTGGCTCACGAAGCGTGCCGACGAATTCGACGTGATCATTGCAGCCAAGATGGACAGGCTTACGCGTCGCTCGATGCACTTCAATGAACTCTTGGAGTGGGCGCAGGAAAACGGCAAGTTCATCGTCTGTGTTGAAGAGGGATTCGACCTCTCGACTCCCCAAGGCAAGATGATGGCTCGCATGACAGCCGTATTCGCTGAGGCTGAGTGGGACATCATCCAAGCTCGAATCCTCAACGGCGTACAGACACGCCTAGAGAACCGTTCATGGCTTACGGGTGCTCCGCCCACCGGATACAAGATTGTTCAGGTGGAAGGGGAGCGCCGTAAGGTCATTGCGCGGGATGAGTCTTTCTGGGAGTACATCGAGGAAATCAAGACTCGGGTACGGGAAAAGAAGCAGTCGACGCACAGGATTGCGCGGGACTTCAATAAGCGTGAAATTCTCACGTGGTCGGATCATCTGCGGATATTGAAGGGGGAAGAGCCCAAGGGAATTCAGTGGCAGGCAACCATCATCAATAAAATGATCCGATCGAATTGGTTCGCCGGTATCTACACCTATAAAGGTGAGGTTGTTCTGAATGACAATGGCGATCCGTACATCATGCCGGAAAAGCCACACGCTGAAATGGAAGAGTGGCTAGAGCTAGTCGACCTAATCGCTCCCGCTCCTAAGCCTGAGGGAGCACAGGAGACCCGTAACGGCGCTGCAAGCCTGCTGGGAGGCATCGCACGCTGCGGACACTGCAACACCCCTGTGACCTCTCTCAAGGGCTCTGGACACGAGAGGAAGGACGGCACGAAGGTTCCTGGTCACAGGTATTACCGCTGCGCCAATAAGTTCAAGGGAGGGAACTGTAAGGAAGGTCTGTATGTCCGTGCGGATGCTCTCGACGCATGGATTGACCAGGAAATTCTAGGGAGCATCGGACAATGGGACATGTACGAGCGCGCCGGTAAGGGACCGTCCCAGGCAAAGGAACTCCAGGACGCAAAGGCACGCCTGGAAAAGCTGGAGGGTGATTACCTCGCCGGGAAGTACGACGGGGAGGGGCAGGAAGAGTCGTACTGGCGAATGCACAAGGGACTGTCGGGAAAGATTGCTCTCCTGGCTAAGCAGGAAGAGGAGAGGGCTAACCCGATTCTCAAGGCAACGGGTAAGAAGTACGGGGAGGAATGGACGGCCAAGGATCAGGAAGACCGTAGGGAATTCCTCCGCACCTATGGCGTAAAGGTCTGGGCTTGGGATAAGGGGACGGATGAGAATGAGCCGGGAATGGTCATGGACCTAGGGGATATTCAGACCATGGCTCAGGAACTCAGCCTGGAAAAGAAAGAGAAGATGACTAGGCTAGTGCTTAGCCATAATGCGCAGGAACAATTGTGGAAGGCATTGGCTCTCGCCAAGTAATAGAGAGCATAAAGAAAAGGCGTCGCTGAATAGCGGCGCCTTATTCTTTTATGGAATTGTTTATGAATTCGACCCCCTACCATTAACGGTTGAATAACAAAAGCGGGTGGTCTGGTCTCTCGCGTGCCTGAGGCTCCCTACGGGGGAGGCAGTAGCCGGGAGCCGTCCTCAGAGCCTCCCTGTGCCTCTCTCAGGGGCTCTCAGTGCTCTCGGGTCTCCCTGTGCCGGAAGCGTCCGTCTGTCGGCTGTAGCGGTGGCAGGAGCAGCCGCAGCGACGCGCTAACAGGATGCCCCTGGAGTGCGGCAGGGGAACGTCTCTGGTCTGTCGGCATTGGCCGTGAAGCCCTCTGTAGTCCGGCTGTTGGGCTAACGCGCACTCTGCCGACATGGTCGGCTGCTCGGTCGTCTGAGCGCTCATGCCGCACCACCGAGCTTTTCGTGATGCCGGATGAGAGCCAGCACCCCCCGTGCCAACCTCTGTGCGTGGCCGACTAGTTCGGGGATGGACGAGCCAGGTACGGCGTGAGCCCGGATACGCGCTTCCTGGACGCCCGCACGGGCACCAACGGCAGCAGTGTTGCTCTTGGCGTACCGGGCTAGGTCTGCCTCTACCTCAGGGATGAGAAGCATGATCATCCCGCGTAGCAGAAGGATGATCGTTTCCAGCTCGTCTACGTCCTCGATCTTGGCTCCGTTGGTGATCACGTCCTGTGCAGCGCTCTTGATCGTCTCGATGTCCAGCGGAGCTGTCTCCGACTGATGGTTCGGGGCTGTAGCGTTCACGGCGGTCGACTCCTAGCTAGTCGGCTGACGCCCCCGGATCACGTCGCCTGTGGTCCGGGGGTTTCTTGTTGCGTCTGCCGACTCAACCGATTTCGTGCACCCGTAGGGCAGTTGACCAGCGTTGACTATGCTCGACGTCAACAGTCAACGGGAGCTGCACCATGGTCGACTTCGGGTCTGAGGTACGTAGGGCACTCAAGGCACAGGGGAAGAGCCTGAGAGGTGCAGCCAAGGAACTTCACTATGACGTTGCCTATCTGAGCCGGGTACTCAATGGGAAACAGGCTCCCTCTCCTGAACTGACCCAAGCCCTTAACGAATACCTCGGACTCTCCCTCACAGTGGAAGACAGCGGCTCTCATGACGATGAGATGGACGCATGGGAACTTGCCCGACGCGTACAGGCAAGCGACGTAGGAAACGCCACCCTGGAACGGCTGGAGTACGCCTTTGACCGTCTGGCCATGGCCTACCCAAAGTCTGATCCTGCCGACTTGCTGAGGCAGGTACGCAGGCACTCTGCCTATGTCGTAAAGCTCTTGGACAGTAAGAAGACCCTTTCCGAGCACCGACGCTTGTTGGTAGTCGGGGGTTGGCTCTCTCTCTTGGGTGCCACTGTCCATATCGACCTGATGCAAGACGATGCGGCTACGGCTCGACTGGAGACAGCAGCAACGCTAGCCAGGGAGGCCGGACACCCTGAGATTGAGGCATGGTGTTTCGAGACTGAGGCTTGGAGAGTCCTTACCGATGGGGATTATGTCCAAGCCGTTGAACTCTCCCGTACGGCTCAGGACATCGCTCCGGCCGGTACTTCAGCCTTGATTCAGGCGACAGCACAAGAGGGAAGAGCGAATGCGCGGCTCGGGAACGGGAAAGAGACCTACTCAGCCATTGAGCGGGTACAGGCTCTCTCTGCTGCTATCGGCTCCCCTGAGACTCCAGAGCATCATTACCGGTACGACCCTGCAAAGGCTCTCTCCTATACGGCTACAACCCTTGCTTGGCTGGGGGATGCTGCGGCAGAGCCTTACGCCAGGGAAGTAATCAAGAGGCTGAGCCCTAGTGAGGACGTAAGCCAGTGGCCTAGGCGTGTGGCTTCAGCGAATATCGACCTTGCCTTGGTACTCCTCAAGGAAGACCGACTAGATGAGGCGTGCGACTCGGCACAGAAAGCCATTCTGTCCGGCCGTGTGGTTCCCTCGAATCACTGGCGTGCGCTGGAAGTAGTGAAGGCTGTAGAGGCTAGGCAACTCCCTGAGAGCGCAGACCTGAGAGAGGCATACCAGGGACTCAAGGCCATTGAGTCGTAGCCAGACAAGTAACTCCCTAGCGATTCTGAGGGATTTCTGAAACTCGGAGTTTTCTCCTCATAGCTCAGAGGCGGCTAGACAGGAGTAACTCCACCTAGGCGAGATACCCCGTGAACTACCCACATTTCCTAGGAGTCGTGGGTAGAATTCCTTTGGAATTGCTATTCAGTAGCCGGGATTCCCTATTGAATAAAGGAATTAGTGTACCCCAGCCGGCTGGGATATTCCATTACCAGAGGAGTAGCAATAGGGAAGTCGGGGATACCTAATCAGGTAAACCAGAGGAGAAACCCAATCCGCCGAAGGCGGGTATTAGTCTCAACCAGGGCTTTCCCTCTGGTCTACCTAATTACTGTCTCTGTACTCATTCGCTGTCCCTGGCTACGCCAGGGGTAGCGGTTGTTCCCTTCTTATGGTTACTTCTTTTGGTTCTTTCTTATTGTTTGTAGCCGGGATTCCGACTACCTCCTGGCCGGTATTCCGACTACCCCTAGCCGGTTTTCCGGCTACCCCCCTAGCCGGGATTCCGGCTACCCCCATCTTCCGTCTGTCCATCTCAAGCTTCATACGGTTGGCTGAGACTGCCAGACGCGGGGCAATGTCAGATCCCTTGGCCTCAATCCCACACCATGCCTTCTTGTCCTTTTCCATGATTGCGTCCTTTACGGTGACCTCTACGTGTGCCGTTCCGTGCTTGTAGGACTCTTCATCAAGGGCTCTGAAGCCCGCTGGAATGGCCAGCGTGTAAGAGAGAGTGTCTCCGTTGCTTCCCTGGGTGATAAGCCACCCCTGGTCCCGTAGCTCCTTCACGTACACCTTTAGCTGACTCAGGCTGATGTTATTCATCAATGCCGCTAGACGCTTCTGTCCAGCGTTGGCCTTACGGTTCTGCCCGGCATGCTCTTCTAGGATCTGCCATAGGATTTTGGCTTGGGGTGTCAGATCAAAGCTGTATAGCAGCGCCTTTGGTGTGCGGATAAAGGCTCCACCCTTGTACATGACGTCTGGGGTATCCAATAGGTCAACGGGTACGGTCGTATTGTTGTCGGTCATTCCTGGTATCCTTGTCTTAGGTCGATAACTTGCATGGTTTTCACTTCTGATCCTTTCTCGATCGCTCAAATATGAATCATGATTCGGACTAAACGGTTTCTTCTCTCCGTACTTTGTTACCGTTACCTGAGGCCATCAGGAGAAAGCCCCGGCTCCCACACTTATACGTATGGGACCGGGGCTTTCTTGTTTCGTCTAGTCAATCCGAATCGGTCTGGAACTCCTCTGAGAGAAGAGAACTCCTCTTGGCTTGTCATAGGTGAAAGCCTGCCCTGTCTCGGTCGGCCCCGTGTTCTTAAGTTCCTCCAGAGCCTCACTAAGCGCTGTGTCGTAGTCGGCTCCTGGAAACTCTCGCTCGAATGCATCTCTCGGGTACTGCTCTCCGGTATCTCGCAGCTCTGTGAAGAGCGCGGTAGCCGGAAGACTAAGGTTCATGGTTAGCCCTCTAGTACGTAGAGATGGGTTGTTCGCTCACCCATAAATCCCTGTGTGGAGCTAGTCAGCTCATGGACGATGCCGGAAGCCTTGAGATGTTCGAGGGCGGTACGGAATTCTCCAGGGGTAGCACCAGGGAGAGCCTCAGTGAAATCACGCTCTACCTGAGCCGTTACGGCCGGTCTTCCTTGAGCGTCATACTTACGAATCATGTCGACTAGAGCCGGTCCGGCATGGGTCATGATTGCCTGTGCTCGCTGCTGCTCCTGGTGAGCCGCAATCATTCTGCGCTGCTCCGTCTCTAGGGCTTCCTGCTTAGCTCTCTTCTCTTCCTGGTACTCAGGAGCGCTAACGCGAGCCCAGTAGTTATCTGAGCGCTCCTGGCTCCCGAAGGTGAATGCATTGGTGTTCGTCATTCTGCTGTCTCCTCTGTGTCGTTCTTCAATAGCTCATATCTGTGGGGCTTTTTACTGCGGTCTACCTTGACCCATCCCCGTTGCTCCAATACCCCTACCGCTTCTTTGAGAGGCTGTTGGTTCTTCCCCAGTGTCAGCACTTCGCTTAGCTCAGGCTGACTGAATCTCTTGTCCTGCCCCTCGAATAGGCTCAGGTACATGTAGAGGAGATTTGCTCTGGCCTCTACTCTCTTACGCTTCCAGGGTGTCCAGCGTGTAAGGGGCTTCCCTTCTAGCTCGATTACTTCTGTCTGCTCTTCCATCTCATCCTTTTCTCTACGCGACTAGGGCTCTCTCTGGCCATTCAGACAGCTCTCTAAGGCACTCTCTGATGTGGTCCGGGGTCATGTGTGTCTCGTGTGCCAGTACGCCGGTAGAGACGTACTCATGCTTTTCGCTGTGTGCTCTGATCACGTGTAGCACCGTGAATGCCTCGGGGCTGATCTCTGCAATGCTTGTGCTCATGTCCGTACCTCTATGCCAGCCAGCCGTTACGGCGTAGCTCTTCCTTGCAGGCATCGAGGGGTACGTAAGGAACGCGCATCTTAGATAGGTAGTCTTCCCATGCCTCTTCAGTGAGGGGAAGCCCGATCTGCCAGCAAGACCAAATAACCTTCGCGTGCATGCTAAGGTTCTTGACTTGGTGAATAGGTACGGTTGGCACGGTCGTACGCGGAATGGTCACGCTCATAGTTATTGCTCCAAGGTTGGTCGATAGGTTCTTTCTCTCCGTCGACCTCACCCTTCTTCCTTAATCATCTCACGATTTCGAGAGGTTTTCGTGAGAGCAGGAGTGCCCCTGAGCAGCGAAAAGCCCTAGCAATCACAATCAGTAATTGCTAGGGCTTCTGTCGTTACCGTATGTAAGGTGTAGTTACTCGACCTGTCCGCTATCCGGTAAGTGTGTGAGAAAGATCACACTTTATGGTGCTGTTCTTGCAGCGCTTCCAATGCTAGATACCGGCGCTACTCGTCCGCTCGCCGCTCCCTGGGAGAACGCTGCTGAGCGGCTCTCCAGTGCGTTCCCAATGTCGCGCATGCCGTCCTCGGCTAGCTGCGCCCCTTGCTCGCTGCGCGCTGCCGTGTCGGCTCCCATGCGGTCGACCACGTCTAGGTCTACGGGGTTCATGCCCATGATCAATCTCCTGTCTGTCGTATCTCTCCACCTCTGCTCCCTCTGTCTTCTATTGTCCCAGTTCTGTAGCAGGCTTTGTGTCGTCTCAAGGGGGTCTCAGATTCTTAAATACGAGACCCCGTCTCACGACCCTTGCCGACCATGTCCCTATGTCCGGTTTCAGTGCGGTTTGCCGGGCAGTTGGCGGGGTCTCGCTTGACTCCTGTCCCAGAGTAGGTTTTGATACCGGTATCGAAAGTCAGTCAGGGACACAGTGAGACCAGGGGGAGACGAAATGACCACCTACGAATACGGATACGCCCGAGTCAGCACCACGGCGCAGGACTTGAAGAGGCAACTGGATTGGCTCGCTGCACAGGGCGTGCCGACTGAGCGCACCTACGCCGACAAGAAGACCGGTACCGACTTTGAGCGTGAGGGCTTGGGTGCAGTGCTCGCCCAACTCCGTTCCGGTGACGTGCTGTACGTGCCCTCTCTGGACAGGCTTGGGCGCACCATGCACAAGGTCTTGGCTCTCGTTGCGGAACTCAGGGAGAAGGGTGTTCATCTGGTCATCGGGGGAGCGATGACCATTGACACTCGCGTAGGTGGTCCGGCTACGGACATGGCTCTTCTGATGCTCGGTACGTTCGCTGAGATGGAACTCATCTTCCAGCGTGAGCGCCGTGCCTCTGCGCGTGCCTCTCGTGAGGCCAGCGGGAAGACTTGGGGGCGTCCCAGGGAGATTGACCGTACGGCCGTCCTGGAAGACCTCAACGACGGCATGAGCGTCATGAAGGTTGCTGCCAAGCATGGGATTGGTCGGGCAACGGTCTTCCGCATCAAGGCGGAAGCCAAGGAGAGCTAAGCCCCTCACGCTTCCTGCACCACTTTGAGCCTCTGCCTTCACTGGTAGGGGCTCAGTCTCGTTTTAAGGCGTGTTCGGCTGGAGAGACCCCCGGTAGGCTGTCTCAACGGCAGATCAAGGGTGTCCGGCCAGTCCGGGAGCGATCGAGGGAGTGTGTGCTTTGCCGACTGGCAAGGTCAAATGGTTCAACAGTGAGAAGGGCTTCGGCTTTCTCTCCCGCGACGACGGCGGTGACGTCTTCGTCCACTCCTCCGTACTGCCCGCCGGTGTCGACACCTTGAAGCCGGGTCAGAAGGTCGAGTTCGGAGTCGTCGCCGGTCAGCGCGGCGACCAGGCCCTGTCCGTGACGATCCTGGAGCCCGCCCCCTCGGTCGCCGCCGCCCAGCGCAAGAAGCCCGACGAGCTGGCCTCGATCGTGCAGGACCTGACGACGCTGCTGGAGAACATCACGCCGATGCTGGAGCGGGGCCGCTATCCCGACCGTGCCGCCGGCAAGAAGATCGCGGGTCTGTTGCGCGCCGTGGCCGACCAGTTGGACGTGTAGACCAGCCGGCTCCAGGCGAATCCCCTGGTTCTCAAGGGAATTCGAGCGCGTCCGGGCCGAGGGGCGGTACCAGTCCCTCGGCCGCCGCGCGGGTCAGCAGACCCCGGACCGCCGCGTAGCCGTCCTCGCCGAGATCGGCCGTGAACTCGTTGACGTACAGGCCGATGTGCTGGTCGGCGACGGCCGGGTCCATCTCCTGGGCGTGTTCCAGGACGTACGGGCGGGAGGCCTCGGGGTCGTCCCAGGCCGCGCGGACGGAGGCGCGGATCGTCTCGGCGAGCGTGGTCAGGGTCGCCGCGCCCAGCGAGCGCTTCGCGATGATCGCGCCGAGCGGGATCGGCAGTCCCGTCGTCTCCTCCCAGTGCTCGCCCATGTCGGCGAGTTTGTGGAGGCCGTAGTTCCGGTAGGTGAAGCGGGCCTCGTGGATCACGAGTCCGGCGTCGACCTTCCCGTCCCGTACGGCCGGCATGATCTCGTGGAACGGCATCACGACGGTCTCGCCGACCCCGCCGGGCAGCGTGTCCGCCGCCCAGAGACGGAAGAGCAGATACGCGGTCGAGCGCTCGCTCGGCACGGCCACCGTACGGCCGGTGAGGTCCGAGCCCGGCTCCCGCGTCAGCACCAGCGGACCGCAGCCCCGCCCCAGCGCACCGCCGCACGGCAGCAGCGCGTACTCGTCGAGGACGTACGGCAGGACGGCGTACGACACCTTCAGTACGTCGAGGTCGCCGCGTTCGGCCATGCCGTTGGTGATGTCGATGTCCGCGAACGTCACGTCGAGCGCGGGCGCGCCCGGCACCCGGCCGTGGGCCCAGGCGTCGAAGACGAAGGTGTCGTTCGGGCAGGGGGAGTACGCCATGCGCAGTGCGCCGGGCGCGGTGGGGGCGGCGGCTTCGGCGGGGGCGGTCACGGGGCTCGTCTCAGGGCTCATGTGGGTTCCAACTCTCCAGTACGGGCGTCAGCTTCCCGAAGGCCGTGGTGAGTGCGGTCAGGGCGTCGCCGATCCGCCAGGCGGCGCGGTCGCGCGGCCCCACGGGGTTGGAGACGGCCCGCAGTTCGAGGACGGGCGTCGCGTGCGCGGCGGCGGCCTCGGCGACCCCGAAGCCCTCCATCGCCTCGGCCAGCGCGCGGGGATGGCGGGCGCGCAGCTCGGCCGCGCGCCCGGCGCTGCCGGTGACCGTGGAGACGGTGAGCACGGTGCCGGTACGGGCGCCGGTGGCGGTCGCGGCGGCGCGTACGAGGTCCCGGGGCGGGTGGTGGGTGACGGTGCCGAAGCCCAGGTCGGTGACCGGGAGGAAGCCGTCCGGTGTCTCGGCACCGAGATCGGCGGCCGTGATCTCGTCGGCGAGGACGAGCGAGCCGAGGGGGGCGTCGGGCGCGAACCCGCCCGCGATCCCGGCGGACACGACCAGCCCGTACGGCCTGCCCTCCAGGACCGCCGCAGTCAGCGCACCGGCGACGGAGGCGGCGGCGAGCGCGGGGCCCACACCGGCGGCGAGGAGGTCGTACTCCGGGCCGGTGGGGAGTGCGGGCGGGGTGTCGCCGTGGTCGGGTGCGGTGGTCGTCGCCGAGCAGGGCGGCGTCGCGTCCGGTGCGTGGGCCGAGGCGTGGAACCGGTGGAGGGTGCCGGCCGGGAGCCGGGTCTCGGTCGCCGGGCCCGGAAACGCTCGTGCCACCGCGTCCCGTTCGGCCGGGACGGCGGTGGCTACGAGGATGCGCATGCGGGTCGGCCGTGGATCAGGCGTCGGGGTTCTTCAGCTCGAAGTTCCACACACCCTCGATCTTCGAGCCCTCGGCGTTCTGCTCGACGACGCTGATGGTCAGCGACTTCTGGGCGGCCTGACCCGGCTGGGTGGCGAACAGGTCGGCGTTCTCGAAGGACCAGTAGGTCTTGTCGAACGTGTTGTTGGTGGCCTGCTCCCCGTTGATCCACAGGGCCCAGCCCGTCTCCGACACCTCGGGGTCGACACCGATGCGCAGCGTCTCGCCCTGGGGCAGGTCGATCGACTTGGAGGGCTTCTTCTGCGCGCACTCCTTGGCCTCTTCGGCGGTGAGGGTGCGGTAGCAGGCGGCCTCGGAGCTGATCGAGTCGGTACCGATCGTGACGGTGGCCATCGGCGTGGGCTCATCGCAGGCCGACAGGACGAGGAGTCCGGCGGAAACAGCGCCGAGAGTGGCTGCGGCGCGACGGGAACGCGGGGAGGTCATGGGCGAAGGCTATCTGGCGTGTCCAGGGGTGCCCTTATGTGGGGTACGGCGTGCCGGGTCGGCCGGGCGCGCGCCGGGGGTCGGCGGGGCCCGGGGTCATGCCACCCGGGCCCGGGGCGCGCCCCCGTGCCGGGCGGACGAGAGCAGGCCGCGGACCGTGGTGAGCCAGCCGGCGGCGACGATCGCGGCGGCCACGGCCATCCCCAGGGTGCCGTTGAGGGGCAGGGCGATCCCGACGGCGCCGCCGACCACCCAGGACATCTGCAGCAGGGTCTCGGAGCGGGCGAACGCGGAGGTGCGCACGAGTTCGGGGACGTCACGCTGGATCAGGGCGTCCAGCGACAGCTTGGACAGCGCCTGCGAGAAACCGGCGACCGCGGCGAGAGCGGCGATGAAGAACGTGCCGAAGAACAGCGCCGCCAGGATCGCCACCGCGAGCTCCACGGCGACCACCGTCACGATGATCAGTTCCGGCGAGCGCTGTTTCACCCACGCGCCGACGGCCGTGCCCAGCGCGTTCCCCGTACCGGCGGCCACGGCCACCATGCCCAGCGACACGGCCGCGCTCTGCCCGTGCAGCGGGTGGATGCGCAGCAGGAACGCCAGATAGAAGATCAGGAAGCCGGAGAGGCCGCGCAGGGCTGCGTTCGCGCCGAGCGCGTGAGTGACCGCCGGGCCGACCGTCCGCAGCCCCGGCCGCTTGAGCGCGCTGCTGCGGTGCGGGCCGTGCAGATGCTCGGCGTCCGCCGCGAGCAGCGCCCGGTCCTCGCCCTTCGCCGAGTCGACCTTCGCGGGCAGGGTGAAGGAGAGGAACGTACCCGCGATGAAGATCAGGCAGGCGCCGTAGAGCGGCCAGCGGGGCCCGAGTGCCTGGAGTCCGGCGCCGATGGGGGCGGCGACGCCGGTGGCGAGCAGGCCGCTGAGGGTGACCCGGGAGTTGGCCTTCACCAGGGAGAACCGGGGCGGGAGGAGGCGGGGGACGACGGCGCTTCTGACCACGCCGTACGCCTTCGACGCGACCAGGACGCCGAGTGCGGCGGGGTAGAGCTCGATGCGGCCCGTCTCGACGGCGCCGACCAGGACCAGGGCCAGGAACGCCCTGGCCAGCATGGCGCCGGCCATCGCGGCGCGGCGGCCGTGCGGGAGGCGGTCCAGGAGGGGGCCGACGACCGGGGCGAGCAGGGCGAAGGGGGCGAGGGTGATGGCGAGGTAGAGGGCGACGCGACCGCGGGCCTCGTCGGTGGGGACGGAGAAGAAGACGGTGGAGGCGAGGGAGACGGTGATCATCACGTCGCCGGCGCCGTTCACTCCGTGCAGCTCGATCAGTTTGCCGAGGCCGGACTCGCCGGCGCCGTGGGCGTGGGTGGCCTTGCGGATGCCTCGGGCCGGGCCGGTGAACGGCAGGTGCAGGGCGCGACCCACCGAGCGGACCGCGCCGGTCACCCGACCCGATCCGCGCGCTCCGCTCCGCTCGGCGCCGGTCACCTCGTCATAGTGCCCCGAGATGGCGGGGCGTAGTGCGGTTACCGCTCGTATGGCCGCGAGGTGGGAGTGGGGGGCGTCGGGCGCCTGCTGGGGTGGGGGTGCGTGTTTCGTCGGCTGGTGCGGGTGCGGGGGACTTCTCGCGCAGTTCCCCGCGCCCCTGAAAAAGCGGGGCTGCGCCCCGGCTTTCATCGGCCGCCGAGGGCCGTTGTCCACGAGCTCGCGCAGCCGGCGCCCTTTCAAACCCGCCGACCGGACCTCGTGGGGGTGCCGTGCCTGGGCTTTCGACGGGCGTGGGCCCAGGTTTCGAGATGCGGCCTGGGCTTTCGACGGGCGACCTGGGCTGGCAGGGGCGCGGGACGTGGGCTGGCCAAGGCGCGGGACGTGGGCTGGCAAGGGGGCGCGGGAACCTGGGCTTTCAGGGGGGGCGGGAACCTGGGCTTGCAAGGGGGGCGTGGAACCTGGGCTGCAATGGCGTGGGACCTGGGTTTTCAAGGGGCGCGGGGAACTGCGCGTGAAGCCCCACCGGGCCTGTGGACGCCCGACAACCTCAGTCTCCCCACACCCGCCCGCGCGGAGCCGGCCGCAGGCCACGGCGGTTTCCCGCCAACCGTCGGCCACCCCCGAAGCCGCCCCTCACCCCCCGCCGTCGGCCAAAGCCGAGCGCAGCGGAATCGCGGAACCCTTACGTCGGTGTGGGCGCGGAGCCTCGGAGAAGGTAGCGTGCATAGCGCGCCTGCGGCGGTTGTTCTCGGCCGCGCGCCTCTGGTTCATCCCGCAGAATGGATGACATAGGTGCGCCCGAGTGCGATCGGGCGCGGACGTCGACGCGGCCCCCTGGTCCGCTCCGTCCGCACCCCCCGCCGAGGGAGGCGCACTCGTGAGACGGCGTAGGAGAGAAGCGATACCTGTGAGCGCAGCGACAACGCGAAGCCGCACCCCCGACCGTCTGTGCGCCGAGGCCGTCGACCTCGCCCGCTCCGCCGCCGAGGAGGCCGCCGCACCCGGCGTGGTGGGCGAACACGCGGGCCTCGTCTCCGAGGGCGACCGGGTAGTGACGCACTTCTTCGAGTGCAAGGAGATGGGGTACCGAGGCTGGCGCTGGGCCGTCACCGTCGCCCGCGCCTCCCGCGCGAAGTTCGTGACCCTGGACGAGGTCGTGCTGCTGCCCGGCCCGGACGCGCTGCTCGCGCCGGAGTGGGTGCCGTGGAGCGAGCGGCTGCGGCCCGGCGACATGGGCCCCGGCGATCTGCTGCCCACCGAAGCCGATGACCTGCGGCTGGAGCCCGGGTACTCCGGCGAGGACGAACCCCTGCCCAACTCGCCCGTCTCGCACGACATGGCCGAGCTGGTGGAGGCGGAGGACGCCGAGGTCACCGGTGGGGTGCCGGCGAACCTGCCGCTCGCGCCGAGCCGCGGGTCGATCGCCGCGGTCGCCGAGGAGCTGGGGATGCGCCGGGCGCGTGTCCTGTCCCGGTACGGGCTGCACACGGCGGCGGACCGGTGGGAGGAGGGCTTCGGGGCCAAGACCGCGATGGCCCAGGCCGCGCCCGCCGCGTGTGTGAGCTGTGGGTTCCTCGTGCCGATCGGGGGGTCGCTCGGGCAGGCCTTCGGGGTGTGCGCGAACGAGTTCGCGCCGGCGGACGGGCGGATGGTGTCCCTGACGTACGGGTGCGGGGGGCACTCGGAGGCGGCGGTCATGCCGAAGCCGCCGCGGCCGGCTCCGCCGCGGCTCGACGAGACGCGGGTGGATCCCTTCCCGCTGCGGCCCGCGCGGGATTCCGGGTCGGTGCCGGTGGAGGACGCCGAGTCCGAGGCCGACCTCGGGCACTCGTAGGGGCGCCTCATAGCTCGGAGGTGCCTGTTTCGGCGGGTGCGGGTGCGGGTGCGGGTGCGGGTGCGTGGGGGTTGCTCGCGCAGTTCCCCGCGCCCCTGAAAAGCAGGGGCTGCGCCCCGTGCTTTTCCCGGCTTTCGCGCGCCCGCCGTCGGTCGCCTTCCAGGATTACGGGGGACGGTCTTTCAGGGGCGCGGGGCTGTGTCCATATGCGGCTCCGCCGCGTGGGCGCGACCAGCCCCCACGCACCCGCACTCGCCCACGTACCAGCTACCCCCACCCCCTGGGCGCCCGGCCCAAGCCGGCGCAGCGACCCGGTACCTTCGTGTCCACCAGGCGACAGGGAGATGTGAACCGTGAGCAAGTTCGTGCGGCCGGCGGCCGAGGGTGCGGACCCGTTCGGGACGGCGCGACTGCGGCGGGGTGTGCTGGACGCCTGGGCGACCAGCCCCGCCCGGTTCCGCGAGGACGCCAACGCCGAGGAGGACCTCGTCCTCGGCGGCTACCGGGACCGCCTCGTCGTGGAGCTGGCGCAGAACGCCGCCGACGCGGCGGCCAGGGCGAAGGTCCCCGGGCGGCTGCGGCTGACCCTCCGGGACGGTGTGCTCGTCGCCGCCAACACCGGAGCCCCGCTGGACGCGGGCGGCGTCGAGTCGCTGTCCACGCTCCGCGCGTCCGCGAAGCGGGACAGCCAGGGCGGCGGCCACGAGGGCGCGGTGGGCCGGTTCGGCGTCGGCTTCGCCGCCGTGCTCGCCGTCACCGACGAGCCCGCCGTCATCGGGCGGCACGGCGGTATCCGCTGGTCGCTCGCCGAGGCCCGGCTGCTCGCCGCCGACACCGCCCGGCACAGCCCCGGCCTGGGCGACGAGATCCGCCGCCGGGACGGTCATGTGCCGCTGCTGCGGCTGCCGTTCGCGGCCGAGGGATCCGCTCCGGAGTCGTACGACACCGTCGTGATCCTGCCGCTGCGCGACACCGCCGCCGCCGATCTCGCCGAGCGGTTGCTGCACGCCGTCGACGACGCACTGCTGCTCGCCCTGCCCGGCCTCGACGAGGTCGTCATCGAGGTCGGCGCCGGTGAGGCGCGGACGCTGCGACGGCGCGTGGAGGGGGCGTATGTCGTCGTGGAGGACTCGCGGGACGGGGTGACGCGCTGGCGCACCGTCGCCGAGCACGGGGCGATCGAGGCCGCGCTGCTCGCCGACCGGCCCGTCGAGGAGCGGCTGCGACCGCACTGGTCCGTCACGTGGGCCGTGCCGACCGGGCCCGACGGCGCGCCGGTCCGGCCGCGCACCAGTGCCGTGGTGCACGCGCCGACGCCCAGCGACGAGGCCCTCGGGGTGCCCGCGCTGCTCATCGCCTCCTTCCCGCTGGACACGACCCGGCGGCACGCGGCGCCCGGACCGCTCACCGACTTCCTCGTGCAGCGCGCGGCCGACGCGTACGCCACGCTCCTGGCCGCCTGGGAGCCGGTGGGCGAGGGCATCATCGACCTCGTGCCCGGCCCGCTGGGCAAGGGCGAGCTGGACGGGGCGCTGCGCCAGGCGATCCTGGAGCGGCTGCCCAGGACCGCGTTCCTGCCGCGTGCCGTGATGCCCGAACCCGATGACGAGCTGGAGGAGTTGTCCGCCGCGCTGCGTCCGCGTGACGCCGAGGTCGTCGAGGGGGCCGGCGCCGAGACCGTACGGGTGCTCGCGGACGTCCTGCCCAGCCTGCTGCCCGCCGGGCTCGAACGGCGCGCGGAGTTGCGGACGTTGGGCGTCGCGCGCCTGCCGCTGGGCGACGCCGTCGACCGGCTCGCCGGGCTGGAGAAGGCCCCCGACTGGTGGCGGCGGCTGTACGACAGCCTCGCCGGCGTCGATCCGGACCGTCTGTCCGGTCTCCCGGTCCCGCTCGCCGACGGCCGGACCACCATCGGGCCCCGGCAGGTCCTGCTCCCGGCCCCCGACGGCCCGGGGACGGCCCGTCCCGACACGCTCGCCCGCCTCGGGCTGAAGGTCGCGCACCCGGACGCCGCGCATCCCCTCCTGGAGAAGCTGGGCGCGCTGCCCGCGACCCCGCGCGCCGTGCTCACCACGCCGCAGGTACGGGCCGCCGTGGCCGCCTCCCTGGACGACGACGGCGGCGTCTGGGACGAGGAGGACGGGCGGCCCGACGCCGACGAGCTGGCCGACCTCGTCCTCGCCCTGGTCCGCGACGCGGGCCTCGAACCCGGCGACGAGCCCTGGCTCGGCGCCCTCGCCCTCACCGACGAGGACGGTGAGCTGGCGCCCGCCGGTGAACTCGTCCTCCCCGGCAGCCCGTTCGCCCGGGTCATGCGTGAGGACGAACTCGCCTTCGTCGACGCCGAGCTGGCCGAGCGCTGGGGTGAACAGCCCCTGGCCGCCTGCGGGGTCCTCGCCACCTTCGCCCTCGTACGCGCCACCGACGTCGTCCTCGACCCCGACGAACTGGAGCCGCGCGACGGGGACTTCGCCGAGCCCGACGACGCCGGGCTGCTGGACGCGGTGGACGTGTGGTCCGAGGACATCCTCGACCGGTTCCCCGACAGCCCGGTGCCGCCGGTCGCGACGGAGATCGTGGCCGTGCGCGACCTGGACCTCGTCGACGAGGACCGCTGGCCGGAGGCGCTCGCGCTGCTGGCGAAGCCGCCGCTGCGCGACGCGCTGGTCCAGCCGGTGCGCATCCTGCTCGCGGACGGTACGCACGAGGTCGTCCGCCCCTACACCGCCTGGTGGCTGCGCGGTCACCCCGTCCTCGACGGCCGCCGCCCGGCGGGCCTGCTCGCGGCCGGCGGCGACCCGCTGCTGCGCGGCCTGTACGACGAGGCCGACGCCACCGGCTTCGACGACGAGCAGGTGCTGCGGGCGCTGGGCGTACGGACCTCGGTGGCCGCGCTGCTGGACGAGCCGGGCGGCGCCGCCGAACTGCTGGACCGGCTGGCCGACCCCGACCTGCCGGTGGGTGCCGCGCAACTGCACGGTCTGTACGGCGCGTTGGCCGAGCTGGACCCAGAACAGGTGACGCTCCCGGACGAGTTGCGCGCGGTGCTGGACGGTGAGGTGACCGTGGTGGACGCGGCCGACGCCGTGGTCGTCGACTCGCCCGACCTGCTGCCCTTTACCTCCGGTGTGCCCCTGCTCCCCGTACGGCCGTCGCGGGCCGCCGAGTTGGCCGAGCTGTTCCAGGTGCGGCGGCTCAGCGAGTCGGTGACGGGGGAGGTCGACTCCGAGGGCACGGAGCACGAGGTCCCGGAGTCGGTGCGGGTCCTGCTGGGCCCGGCCACGTCGGCGTCGTACGTCGAGCACGAGGAACTCGTCGTCGACGGCGTGGAGTTGGACTGGCGCCGTACCCGCGACGGTGTGCTGCACGCGGCCACGCTGGAGGGTGTCGCGGCCGGACTGGCCTGGGCGGCCGGGCAGTGGCCACGCCGCTTCGAGGTTGCCGCGCTGCTCGAAGACCCGTCCAGGACGGAGGAACTGGCGCGGGATCGCTGGTTCGACTGAGCGCGGGCCGAGGAGTACGTCGGCTCGATGTGATCTGGGCTACATCTTCACGGGAAACGCGAAACTCGTACAACCATTCGCCACACTCGTGGATCTGATCACCCGAGCCGACGGTTTTCCCTGGAGTCGCATGACTCCCAGAAGCCGACGGGCTCCTCAGACCTGACCGGATCTCGTGCGCCGCCGCCGCGCCGCCGTGAGATCCCAACCACGTGGGGAATATTTTGCACAAGCGTGCCATCGTGGGCGCCGTCACCGGCGCCCTGGCCCTGACCGCTTTCGTCGCTCCGGCCGCACAGGCTGACAACATCACCAGCGGCAACACGAAGATCTCGAACGTCGTCGTCAACGGCGGCAAGCCCGTCGTCGTGGGTGCGACGGCCAAGAAGACGGTCAAGCTCAAGTTCACCGTCACCGACAACTCCGGCGCCTGGCGTGCCGCCGCGTTCCTGTACCGCGGTTCGAGCACCGCGAACATGGACACCGCCGCTCCGTCCAGCAACACCTGGATCAAGTGCACCAGGGCCAGCTCCACCAAGGCGACCTGCTCGGCGAACTACACCATCGAGGCCGGCTCGAACGCCTTCAACGCTCACGCGGGCACCTGGAAGACCTGGGCCATCGCCCAGGGCAAGGACGCCGACTTCATCGAGCGGGAGAACATCAAGTCCTTCAAGGTCCTGCGCGCCGCCCAGCTCGCGGGCGCGAACGCCTCTCCGGAGCCGGTCGCGAAGGGTGAGACGATCACCGTCACCAGCAAGCTGACCCGCGCCAACTGGAACACCGGGGTGAACGGCGCGCTCGGCGGCCAGCCGGTGCAGCTGCAGTTCAAGAAGGCCGGCACGACCGCCTACAAGACGGTCAAGACCGTCAACTCTGCTTCCACGGGCGACGTGTCCACCACCGTCAAGGCGAGCGCCGACGGCACGTACCGCTACGTCTTCGCGGGCACGTCGACCACGGCGGGCGCGACCGCCACGGGCGACACCATCGACGTGCAGTAAGCAGCAGGAGCCAGGGGGACACGCAGGGCGCACCGGCGCGTCCCCCACCCGCAGAGCCGGCGGGTCAGCCGACTCGCGACCACCCGGGCCGATGCGACCAGACCGTCGGCCCCATCTCACCACCGGGGGAATACATGCGTATGCGTGCCACTGTGATCGCCGTCTCGGGCGCCCTCGCCCTGTCCGTCTTCGCCGTTCCGGCCGCGCAGGCCGATGACGCGCCCGGCGCCCTCGGGGCGTCGGTCACGCCGTTCGGGGCCCTGGCGGACGAGATCGTCGGCGACACCGTCATCAAGAAGGTCACCGTCAACGGTGGCAAGGACATCGTGGTCGGCACCTCCAAGAAGAAGAGCGTCACCCTCTCGGTCACCGCGACCGACCCGTCGGGCATCGAGGACGGCTACGCGTTCCTGTGGAAGGGGAACGACATCGACTCCGGCGATGTCGTGGGCGCCATGGTCCCGGACGCGGAGAACGGCACCTGCACCGCCGTCGACGCGACCACGTCCACCTGCAAGGTGACCGTCGTCGCCGACCCGAACGACAACATCTACAGCAACATCCTGGCCGGCAAGTGGCACGTCTTCGCCGGTGCCCTGGCCAAGGACGGCGACCGCAACATCCGGGAGAAGCACTCCACGGCGAGCGTCAAGCGCGCGTCCGCGCTGACCACCAACGCCTCTCCCGAGCCGGTCAAGAAGGGCAAGACCATCACGGTCTCCGGCAAGCTGACCCGCGCCAACTGGGACACGCTCAAGTACGCGGGCTACACCAGCCAGTCGGTGAAGCTGCAGTTCAAGAAGAAGGGCACGTCCGCCTACAAGGACGTCAAGACCGTCAAGTCCGGCTCCGGCGGTGCGCTGAGGACAACCGTCAAGGCGAGCGCCGACGGTTCGTTCCGCTTCGTGTTCGCGGGTACCTCCACGACGCCGGCCGTGACCTCCGCGGCCGACGCCATCGACGTGAAGTAAGCCGCAGGCAGCGGTCAGAGGCAGGGCGTCGGCCGGGGGGTCTCCCGGGCCGACGCCCTTTCCGTTGCGCAGGCCGGTACTCGGACGGCGGCACCCCCTCGTCGCGCGGTCAGAGCATCGGGAAGAGCAGGGCGAAGAACAGCCACAGCAGGACGGCCCAGAAGAGCGCCGCCGCCAGCGACACCAGCAGCGAACTGCGCCACTTCAGCACCAGGAACGGGAAGAGCACCAGGGCCGCCCAGTAGCCGGCCACGTCGATGGAGAGCCGGGCCGCCTCGCCGAGGGTTCCCGCGCGGCCGGTCGCGATGTGGCGCAGCAACCGCTGCGAGGCGAAGCCGTACAGGCCGAAGACGACGGGGAAGAACCACAGCGGTGTGATCGAGACCAGCTCGGACTCGGAGAACTCGTCGAACATGACCAGGTAGACGAGTCCGGCGGCGAGGAGACCACCGACGAGAGTGGTCACGTAGAGGGCGGTCAGCGCGGGCGGCTCGACGGCGCCGGCCGGGACGGGCACCACCGAGGCGTACGGGACGTCCGGGGACGGGACCCGCACCACCCGATGGCAGTGGGGACAGCGGACCTCCTGCCCCACGCGATCGGCCGGTGCCGAGATCAGATGACCGCACGAGGCGTGGAACTCCACCGGCTGATCCGGGTTCATGTGGTGCCTCTCCCCTCCCTGAACCGCACGCCCCGCCACGGACCCGTTCCACCGGCCGGTGAGGGCGGGGAGCGGCCGCGGCGGGGTCGGTCAGAAGCGAGGACGCCGACCGCGCGGGTCCGGTTTCGCGCGCGGGCGTACGCCCCCTTGCGCGCGCCCGCCGTGCGCCGGGAGGCGCCGGCTGCGTGGGCATGCGCCGGCCACGCGGAGGCCCGCCGGCCACGCGGAGGCCCGCCGGCCACGCGGAGGCCCGCCGGCCACGCGGAGGCCCGTCGGCTACGCGGGGAAGCGGCGGTCCACCCACCTCCACAAGAACTCCAGGACCGCCGCGGCCCCGGCCGCGACGGCGACCGCGGTCCACGGCATCGTCGTGCCGACCAGGCGCAGCGCGAAGAAGTCCTGGAGCCAGGGGACGACGAGGACCAGCAGGAAGCCGGCCGCCATCGCGGCGACCAGACCGAGGCGCCACCAGGTGTACGGGCGGGCGATGATGGCCAGTACCCACATCGAGATCAGGAAGAGCGTGAGGGTGGCGGCGCTGGTCTCCGCCTCCAACGCGTCGGCCCCCGTGTAGTGGTGACGGGCGATCAGATACGTGGCGAAGGTCGCCAGGGCCGCCAGGACGCCGCCCGGAATGGCGTACCGCATGACCCGGCGGACGAAGTGGGGTTTCGCCCGCTCCTTGTTGGGGGCGAGGGCGAGGAAGAAGGCCGGGACGCCGATCGTCAGGGTGGAGAGCAGGGTCAGATGGCGGGGCAGGAAGGGGTACTCCACCTGCCAGCAGACGACCAGGATGGCGAGCAGCACCGAGTAGACCGTCTTGACCAGGAACAGCGTCGCCACGCGGGTGATGTTGCCGATCACCCGGCGGCCCTCGGCGACCACCGACGGCAGCGTCGCGAAGCTGTTGTTGAGGAGGACGATCTGGGCGACCGCCCGGGTCGCCTCCGACCCGGAGCCCATCGCCACACCGATGTCGGCGTCCTTGAGGGCCAGGACGTCGTTCACGCCGTCGCCGGTCATCGCGACCGTGTGGCCGTGGGACTGGAGCGCGCCGACCATGTCCCGTTTCTGCTGGGGGGTCACGCGGCCGAACACGGTGCCCGAGTCGAGGGCCGTCGCCATGTGGTCGCGCTCGGCCGGCAGCCGGCGGGCGTCGACCACCTCGCCGGCCAGGCCGAGCTTGCCGGCCACCGCGCCGACCGAGACCGCGTTGTCGCCGGAGATGACCTTCGCCCGGACGTTCTGCTCCTCGAAGTAGCGCAGGGTGTCGGCGGCGTCCGGACGCAGCCGCTGTTCGAGGACGACGAGGGCGGTGGGGCGCGCGTCGGTCGCGACCTCGGGGTCGTCCAGCTCCCGGGTGACCCGGGCCAGCAGCAGCACCCGTAGGCCGTCCTCGTTGAGCCGTTCGGTCTCGGTGAGGGCCGGGTCGTCGTCGGGGAGCAGGACGTCGGGGGCGCCCAGCAGCCAGGTGCTGGACCCGCCGTCGCTCTCGCCGAAGGCCGCGCCGCTGTACTTGCGGGCCGAGGAGAAGGGCAGCGACCGGGTGCAGCGCCAGTCCTCGCCGTCCGGGTAGGCGTCGATGATCGCCTGGAGCGAGGCGTTGGGCCGTGGGTCCGACGCGCCGAGGGCGCCCAGCACGCGGCGTACGTACGACTCGTCCGTCCCGGCCAGGGGGCGCAGCTCGGTGACGTCCATGCCGCCCTCGGTGAGGGTGCCCGTCTTGTCGAGGCAGACGGTGTCGACGCGGGCCAGGCCCTCGATGGCCGGCAGCTCCTGCACCAGGCACTGCTTGCGGCCGAGCCGGATGACGCCGATGGCGAAGGCGACGGAGGTGAGCAGGACCAGGCCCTCGGGGACCATCGGGACGATGCCGCCGACCGTGCGGGCGACGGAGTCCTTGAAGTCGTTCTCCTTCACGATCAGCTGGCTGATGATCAGACCGATCGCGGTCGGGACCATCATCCAGGTGACGTACTTGAGGATGGTGGAGATGCCGGAGCGCAGCTCGGAGTGGACGAGCGTGAAGCGGCTCGCCTCCTCGGCCAGCTGGGCCGCGTACGCCTCCCGGCCGACCTTGGTCGCGGTGAACGCGCCGCCGCCCGCGACCACGAAACTGCCGGACATCACCTGGTCACCGGGTTGCTTGACGACCGGGTCCGCCTCACCGGTGAGCAGCGACTCGTCGATCTCCAGGCCGTCGGTCTCGACGCACTCCCCGTCGACGACGATCTTGTCGCCGGGCCCGATCTCGATCAGGTCCCCGAGGACGATCTCGGACGTACCGACCGAGGCGGCGACGCCGTCCCGCCGGACCGTCGGCCTCGCCTCGCCGATCACCGCGAGGGAGTCGAGGGTCTTCTTCGCCCGCCACTCCTGGACGATGCCGATGCCCGTGTTGGCCAGGATCACGAAGCCGAAGAGGCTGTCCTGGATCGGCGCGACGAACAGCATGATCACCCAGAGGACGCCGATGATCGCGTTGAACCGGGTGAAGACGTTGGCGCGGACGATGTCCACCGTGGAGCGGCTGCTCCGTACGGGTACGTCGTTCACCTCGCCACGGGCCACCCGCTCGGTCACTTCGGCGGCCGACAGCCCACGCGCCCGCCTCGTGTCCAGGGGGGCCGAGGCGGTGGTGGGGTGCACAGGATCGAGGTCGGTGCCCGCGTCGATGTGCGTCATGCATCCGACGGTACGTGCGGATTCGGGGGTTCACCCATCGAGTGGGCGAAAGATCCGACCAGGGGAGGAGGGTTCTGCTTCGGCGTGGTGCCGGGGTCGTACGTGCGGGGGTGTGGCGGGTGCGGTCGGTTGATGCGGGCCGCCGGGGGCCGCGCCCCCGGACCCCCGCTTGTCGCCCTTCGGGCTCGTCCTCGATCGCCGGACGGGCTCAGTTGGTGGCGGGCCGTGCCTCCACGTCACCGGCCTCGGCCTCGCCGGCCTCCGCCTCGGCCTGCCGGGCCGTGTCTCGCTTGATCGCCGCGTCCCGTCTGCGGACGTAGTAGATGCCGATGAAGCCGAGTCCGCCGCCCGCCAGGCAGGTCCACACCCACCAGGCGTGCCCGTGGTCCTCGTACCAGCCGTAGAAGGGGAGCTGGACGACGAAGAGGACGAGCCACAGGATCGTGCCGCCGATGATGGTCGGCACGATGGGCCCTTCCAGGGGCTCCGGTGCCTCGTGCTTGGGGGTCCACTTCGCCATGGGGCACAGCTTACGAGGCGCGCGGGTCTACGCGCGGAGATGGTCTTTGCCGCAATGTATGTTCATACTGAAACGGTTTCTGATTGGCCACTTCTGTTCGTAGAAAACTCCAGCATGCTCCGGTGGTGCTCCCGCAGCGCCCGCGACCTGTTGGGGATGAGGTCTCCTATGTCCCCGCAGGGCAGCTCCCTCGACCGCTACTTCAGGATCACGGAGCGCGGCAGCACGCTGTCGCGTGAGATCCGGGGCGGTTTCGCCACCTTCTTCGCGATGGCGTACATCATCGTGCTCAACCCGATCATCCTGAGCAGCGCGAAGGACATGTACGGGCATCAGCTGGACTACGGACAGCTGGTCACCGCCACCGCGGTCACCGCCGCCTTCACCACCCTCCTCATGGGCGTCATCGGCAATGTGCCGATCGCGCTGGCGGCGGGGCTCGGTGTGAACACGGTCGTCGCCCTCCAGCTCGCGCCTCGCATGTCGTGGCCGGACGCGATGGGCATGGTCGTGCTGGCCGGTTTCGTCGTGATGCTGCTGGTGGCGACGGGTCTGCGGGAGCGCGTGATGAACGCGGTGCCGCTGGGCCTGCGCAAGGGCATCTCCATCGGTATCGGTCTGTTCATCATGCTGATCGGCCTGGTCGACGCCGGCTTCGTCACCCGGATCCCGGATGCCGCCAGGACGACCGTGCCGCTCCAGCTCGGTGCGGACGGGCACCTCAACGGCTGGCCCGTGCTGGTCTTCGTGCTCGGGGCGCTGCTGACGCTCGCGCTGATCGTGCGCAAGGTGCCGGGCGCGATCCTCATCTCGATCGTCGCGATGACGCTGCTCGCGGTGGTCGTCGACGCCGTCGCCAAGCTTCCGGCGGGTTCGTGGGGTCTGACCACCCCGAAGTGGCCCGGCAACCCGGTCGCGACCCCCGACTTCGGGCTGCTCGGCGAGGTCAGTCTCTTCGGCGGCTTCGGCAAGGTCGGCCTGCTGACGGGCGTCCTGTTCGTCTTCACCGTGCTGCTGTCGTGTTTCTTCGACGCGATGGGCACGATCATGGGCGTCGGCGACGAGGCCAAGCTGACCGACGCGGACGGTCAGATGCCGGGCATCAACAAGGTGCTGTTCGTCGACGGCATCGCCGTCGCGGCCGGTGGTGCCAGCTCCTCGTCCGCCACGACCTGCTTCGTGGAGTCGACGGCGGGTGTGGGCGAGGGGGCGCGCACCGGTTTCGCCAACGTGGTGACCGGTGCCCTGTTCACGGTCGCGCTGTTCCTCACGCCCATCGCCACGATGGTCCCCTCCCAGGCGGCCACCCCGGCGCTGCTCGCGGTCGGGTTCCTGATCCTCGCGAACTCCGTCCGCGAGATCGACTGGGCCGACTACACGATCGCGGTCCCGGCCTTTGTGACGATGGTGATGATGCCGTTCACCTACTCGATCACCAACGGCATCGGCATGGGCTTCATCACCTTCGTCGTGCTGCGCCTGGCCGCCGGGCGCGGCCGTGAGGTCCCGGTCGCGATGTACGTGGTCTCGGCGGTCTTCCTCTTCTACTACCTGATGCCGGCGCTGGGTCTGACGTGAGCGGTGCGCGGCCGCTGCGGGTGACCGCGGCCGCCCCTCACGTCACACCGTAGAACTTCTCCGTCTCCTCGACCGCGGTCTGGAACCGCTCGTCGAAGTCGTCCCGAATGAGCGTCCCGATCACGTAGTCCTGGACGCTCATTCCCCTTTTCGCCGCGTGGGTCCGGAGCCGTTCGAGCAGCTCCCCGTCTATCCGCAGGCTCAGCACAGTGGTCCCCATGTGTACGAGGGTCAGGTGTGCTCTGCTCTGTCGTGTCATGTTCTGCGTACTAGTCACTCATATGAGTGATCCGGGCAGGGGATCGGCATAGTTGGGGTCGGCGTGAGTGGCGGGGCTCACGGGCGCGGCTGTGGAGTTCCGGTGGTCTTTAGCGAGAGTAATGAGTTAGGCTAAAGAACATGCCTGACCTGAACCATGGCGACGACGAGGCCGCTGTGAACGCCCTCCGTTCCGCCGTGATGCGCCTGTCCCGTCGGCTCAAGCACCAGCGGGTCGACGAGTCGCTGAGCCCGACCGAGATGTCGGTGCTCGGCACGCTCGCCCGTTGCGGTACGGCCACCCCCGGTGAGCTGGCCCGCAAGGAGCATGTGCAGCCGCCGTCGATGACCAGGATCGTCGCCCTGCTGGAGAGCAAGGGGCTGGTGAAGCTGGAACCGCACCCCGAGGACCGGCGGCAGAAGGTGGTCACCCAGACCGAGCGGGCCGAGGCGATGTTGGAGGAGAGCCGGCGCAAGCGCAACGCGTTCCTCGCGTCCCTGGTGGAAGGGCTCGACGAGGAGGAGTGGGCCGCGCTCCGGACCGCCGCGCCGGTACTGGAGAAACTCGCGCACCTCTAGGGATGCCGCCGCACCCGGGCCGGCCGCCTGATGCGCCGCGCGCGATGCGCCGTGGCCGTGGGGCACGCCGGTGCGGCCGCCGGTGCGCCCCGGCATACAGCCTGTGCGCCGTCAGGGGGCGGGCATGGGCCGACCCGAAAACCAGCAGACAGAACAGGAGCGCTGAGGCGCACACAGCCGCAGGACGAACACGCGTTTCACGCAAGGAGGCGAACCCCTTTGAGTACGGGCCCCGGAACACCTTCCGTCCCCGCACCCCCGCCCACCCACGAGCAGCCACCCACTCCCGCCGTACTGGAGGCCCCGCCGGATACCGACGGCCGGCCCAACGAGGGCAGCACCAGCGCCCTGCCGGGCGCCGCCGACCCATCGGCCTCCGCCCATCCCGCCTCCGCCTCCGCCCATCCCGCTTCCGCCTCCGCTGCCGGCGGTTCGGTTCTGATCCCCGGACCCGCGAGCCAGGCCGACGCCCACGCCCGTTCCACCGCGGCTCCCGCGGACGCCCCGCCTTCCGTCGCCGCCGCGCCTGCCGGGGCCACCCCCCGAACCGCTGGTTCCTCGGCGGTTTCGCCCGAGGGGGCGCGGGCCTCCATGTTCCGGTCGTTGCGGGTGCGGAACTACCGGCTGTTCTTCGTCGGGCAGGTCGTGTCGAACATCGGCACGTGGATGCAGCGGATCGCGCAGGACTGGCTCGTCCTGAGCCTGGCCGGGTCCTCCACGGCCGTCGGTGTGACGATGGCGCTCCAGTTCCTGCCGATGCTGCTGTTCGGACTGTACGGCGGTGTGCTGGTCGACCGGTTCCCCAAGCGGCGGCTGCTGTTCGTGACGCAGACGTCGATGGCGGTGACGGGGCTGGCGCTGGCCGCGCTGACGATCTCGGGCCAGGTGCAGGTGTGGCACGTGTACGTGGCCGCCTTCGCCGTCGGCATGGCCACGGTCGTCGACAACCCGGCCCGACAGTCGTTCGTGTCCGAGATGGTCGGGCCGGACCACCTGCAGAACGCGGTCAGTCTCAACTCGGCGAACTTCCAGTCCGCCCGTCTCGTCGGCCCCGCCGTCGCCGGTGTGCTGATCACCACCGTCGGCACGGGCTGGGCCTTCCTCTACAACGGGCTCTCCTTCGTCGCCCCCATCATCGGCCTGCTGCTGATGCGGAGCAGTGACCTGCACCCCGTCCGCCGCGCCCCCCGCGCCAAGGGGCAGCTCCGCGAGGGCCTGCGCTATGTGGCCGGGCGTCCCGAGTTGCTGTGGCCCATCGTGCTGGTCGGCTTCATCGGCACCTTCGGCTTCAACTTCCCCGTCTGGCTCTCGGCCTACGCGGACGACGTGTTCCACGCGGACGCCGGCTCGTACAGCCTCTTCAACACGCTCATGGCGGTCGGCTCGGTCGCCGGCGCCCTGCTCGCCGCCCGCCGGGGCACCGCGCGGCTGCGTGTGCTGATCGGCGGCGCGCTCGCCTTCGGCCTGCTGGAGATCGTGGCGGCGCTGGCCCCCGCGTATTGGATCTTCGCCCTGCTGATGGTGCCGATAGGGATGTTCGGCCTGACGGTGAACGTCACCGCCAACACGGCCATCCAGATGAACACCGACCCCGTGATGCGCGGCCGCGTCATGGCCCTCTACATGATGGTCTTCCTGGGCGGTACGCCGCTGGGCGCGCCGATCGCCGGCTGGGTCACCGACGCGTACGGCGCCCGGATGGGCTTCGTCGCCGGCGGTGTCGTCGCCACGGTCGCCGCCGTCACCGTGGGCCTCGTCCTCGTGCGGGCCGGCGGGGTGCGGTGGCGCTCCGCCTGGTCGGCCGCCGGAGGGGGTGCCGCGCGGCGTGGTCGGCGGCTGCCGCGCCGTCGTGGCTCGTCACGCCGTTCCCCGCGCCCCTGACCGGGGCTCGGGGAGTCGCGGGGGCACACGTCGGCCTGGGAAGGTGGCGGGCATGAGACTGTTCGCCGCTGTGCTTCCGCCCGCTGATGTCGTCGAGGAACTCGGTCTGGTGGTCGGGGAGTTGAGGAGCCTCGCGGGTGCGGAGCGGCTGCGCTGGACCCAGCCGCCCGGCTGGCACTTCACGCTCGCCTTCTACGGGGAGGTCGAGGAGGACGTCGTACCGGAGCTGTCGCGGCGGCTGGAGCGGGCCGCGGAGCGGAGCGAGCCGTTCCGGCTGGCCGTGCGCGGCGGTGGGAAGTTCGGGCGTGGCCGGGCACTGTGGGCGGGGGCCGAGGGGGACCTCGGCGCGCTGCGGATGCTGGCCGACCGGGCGGAGGCGGCGGCGCGCAAGGCCGGGGTGCCGATGGGGGAGCACCGTCGGTACACCCCCCATCTGACGGTGGCCCGCAGCCGGGAGGACCTCGACGTGAAGCCGTACGTCGCCGTGCTCGACGCCTTCGCCGGGCGGTCGTGGACGGTGTCCGAGCTGGCGCTGGTGCGCAGCCGTCTGCCGGCGTCCGGGGTGGCGGGTGAGCAGCCGCGGTACGAGACGGTGGCGCGGTGGGGGCTCGGGGCGGGCGGATGACCGTTCGGGCCGCCGGTTAGGCTCGGGGTGTGGACCCGAAGACCCGTAACCGGATCATGGCCGGTGTGCTCGTACTGATGTTCGCTGTGGTGGCTGTCGCTGCCGCGCTCGGCAAGTAGCCCTGTCGCGGGCGAAGGGGCGGGGAACCGCGTCTTCGTCGGCCGTTGCCGGTGACGGCCGCCGGCCGGTGAGGGCTCGTCGCGCAGTTCCCGCGCCCCTACGGACAGGGGGCGTCCCCTGTCACCGCCGTCACCAGGCGAAGGCCTCCGGGGACGGGCCCGGACCCGGGAAGATCTCGTCCAGGGACGCCAGCAGCTCCTCGCCCAGCTCCAGCTCCACCGCGCGCAGCGCGGACTCGAGCTGCTCGGCGGTGCGCGGGCCGACGATCGGGCCGGTCACGCCGGGGCGGGTGAGCAGCCAGGCCAGGGCGGCCTCGCCGGGCTCCAGACCGTGCTTCTCCAGCAGGTCCTCGTACGCCTGGATCTTGGCGCGTGCGTCGGGGCCGGACACTGCGGCCGCCGCGCGTCCCGAGGCGCGTCGGCCGCCCTTGACCTCCTTCTTCAGGACGCCGCCGAGCGCACCGCCGTGCAGCGGCGACCACGGGATGACACCGAGGCCGTACTCCTGCGCGGCCGGGATGACCTCCATCTCGGCGCGGCGTTCGTAGAGGTTGTAGAGGCACTGCTCGCTGACCAGGCCGATGGTGCCGCCGCGGCGGGCGGCGGTCTCGTTGGCCTGGGCGATCTTGTAGCCGGGGAAGTTGGACGAGCCGGCGTAGAGGATCTTGCCCTGCTGGACGAGCACGTCGACGGCCTGCCAGATCTCGTCGAACGGGGTGTCCCGGTCGACGTGGTGGAACTGGTAGAGGTCGATGTGGTCCGTCCGCAGCCGCTTCAGGCTGGCGTCCACGGCGCGCCGGATGTTCAACGCGGAGAGCTTGTCGTGGTTGGGCCAGGCGTGGTCGGAGTCCGCCATGTTGCCGTACACCTTGGTCGCGAGGACGACCTTGTCGCGGCGGTCGCCGCCCTTCGCGAACCAGTTCCCGATGATCTCCTCGGTGCGGCCCTTGTTCTCGCCCCAGCCGTACACGTTCGCCGTGTCGAAGAAGTTGATGCCCGCGTCCAGAGCCGTGTCCATGATCGCGTGGCTGTCCGCTTCGTCCGTCTGCGGACCGAAGTTCATCGTGCCGAGGACCAGTCGGCTGACCTTGAGTCCCGTGCGTCCGAGCTGTGTGTACTTCATGACTCCCCAGCCAAGGCCGTGGAGTGCGCTCTAGGCAAGCAGGAGAGATCTTGACGCTAACCGGGGGTTAGTGCTTTCCTTTCGTAAGCATAAGCTTGAACTTTCAATATGCCCGTTGCCTTGCAGATGGGAGCATCGTGACCCCCACCACGCCTGCCCGACGCGCGCTCGTCGCCGTCCTCGCGGCCGCCGCGCTCACCTCCACCGTCGCCGTCGTACCGGCTGTCGCGGCCCCGCCCTCCGCCGCCGTCGTGGAACGGGCCCCGCACGGGGACGCCGCGCGGCTCGGTCATCAGAAGGCCGTTGTCGTACGCGTGCTGAAGGGGGTGTTCGAGGACGGGGACACGGAGGTCGTGGACCGGTACGTGCGGCCGGACTACATCCAGCACAACCCGTTCGCGCCGGACGGGGCGGAGACGCTGAAGGGCCTCGCCGGGGTGGTGAACGAGCAGTTCCCGGATGCCAAGTACGACGTCAAGCGGGTCATCGCGCAGGGCGACCTCGTGCTCGTGCACTCCAACGTCGTGCTGACGCCCGGCACGCCCGGCTCCGCCGTCTTCGACATCTTCCGGTTCCAGGGCGGGCGGATCGCCGAGCACTGGGACGTGGCGCAGGACGTGCCGGCGACGTCGGCCAACGGCAACGACATGTTCTCCACGGTCAGCAGGCCGCGGACGAGCGAGCCGGGACCGGCCTGGCTGACCTCGTACCACGAGAAGCTGGTGACCAAGGCGTTCGACCGACTGCTGGTGCGCAAGGACCTGTCGGCGATCGACAAGTACTGGGGCCGCGAGTACCACCAGCACAACCCCAACATCCCCGACGGTGTGGAGGGGGTCAGGGCCGGTCTGGGCGGCTACTTCCAGCAGTTCCCGTCCCTCACCGTCTCGCGCAAGCGCGTCGTGGCCGAGGGCGACCTCGTCGCCGTCCACAGCCACTACGTGAACGTGCCGGGGGAGCGGGGGCAGGCGGTCGTCGACCTGTTCCGGGTGCGGAACGGGAAGATCGTCGAACACTGGGACGCGCTGCAGGACGTACCGGAGACGTCGGCGAACGACAACACGATGTTCTGACCGCCGCGCCGGCTTCCCGGCGCCCCCGGCCGATTCCTCGCTCAGCCTGCCAGGACCTGCGTGTTCTGGCAGGCGGTCAGGAGCCAGCGGCCGTCGGGCTGCTTGGTCATCACGTAGAGCGGGGCCCCCTCGCTGTCGTCGTCCCCGCCCAGGTAGCGCTGGCGGACCTTGACCGCCGCGACGTCGGGGCGGAGGAAGAGCACGTGGACCACCTCGTAGCTGACCTCGCCGTCCCAGTGGGCCCCGGGGAGCACCTTGCGGGTGAACGCCGCTATCTCGTCCAGGCCGATGAGGACCTTGCCGTGAGCCGTCGTCCAGATCGCGTCGGGGTGGAAGAGAGCGAGGAACTCGTCGGGGTCCTTGTGCTGCTGGGAGTGCTCGACGGTGGCGACGACCTGCTTGACGGCTTCGATGTCGGCGGCTCGCGCCGTGGTTTCCGTGGTCATGTGGACCATGGTGCATCCTCAAGCACGGTTGAGATCAAGGGAGTTGTTGATTCTTCGGAGCCGGGTGCGGGTCCTGGTGGCCGGTCGGGGCCGGGCTGCGGGGCGGGTCCGGACGGTGGCTCTTGGGGAGGAGCAGCAGCAGAGGGGTCGTCAGGAGCAGCAGGCCGGCCGTGGCGATCGCCGTGCGGGGGGTGGTGACGGAGGCGAGGAGGCCCCAGAGGGCCGTCGTGGCGGCGATGGTGAGTTTGCCGGTGACGGACCAGGCGGTGAGCGTGCGGGCGACGCGGTCCGACGGGGTCCGGGTGAGGCGCTGGGTGGCCAGGACGGGGTTGAAGACGCCGATGCAGGTGATCAGGCCCAGTTCGACGACCATCACGAGGACCAGGCCCGCCGGACCCGTACCGACGAACGCCAGACCCAGCGGCCAGCACGCCCGCAGGGTTCCGGCGACCCGGATGACCCTGTCCTGCCCGTACCGGACGACCAGACGGCGGGAGAGGCGCGAGCCGATCAGACCGCCGACGCACGGGACGGCGAAGGCGAGGCCGTACTGCCAGGGCGCGAAGCCGAGTTGGCCCACCATGAGGATGAGCAGCAGTGGTGCCGGGGCCATGATCAGGGCGTTGACCAGGACGGAGTTGAGGAAGAGGGGGCGCAGGGCGGGGTCGCGGAGGATGTACCGCCAGCCGTCCGGGAGGTCACCGAGGCGGAGCCGGGTGCCACACCCCGGCGCGGGTTTGGTGGCCGGGGCCGGGCGGGGTTCCTTGGCGTCGGCCGGGTGGGGTTCTTCGGTGCCGGCCGGGCGGGGTTCCTTGGCGTCGGCCGGTCGGGGCTCCTCGGTGCCGATCGCGCGGATGCCCGCCGCCGAGAGGAGGTAGCTGCCGGCGTCGATCAGCACGGTGACGACCGGGCCGAAGAGACCCATCGCGGCGCCGCCGAGGGGCGGGCCGAGCATCGTCGTGGTCCAGGTCGTGGCCTCGAAGCGGCCGTTGGCGGCCACCAGGTGCTCCGGGGGGACCAGGAACTTCAGACAGGCGCCGCTCGCCGCGGTGAAGGTGATGTCGGCGACGGCGACGACCACGGAGACCAGGAGCAGCTGGGGGAAGGTGAGCAGGTCCAGGGCGTAGGCCACCGGGACGGACAGCAGGGCCGCGCAGCGGACGAGGTCCATCGAGATCATCACCGGGCGCTTGCGGCGGAACTCCACCCAGGGACCGAGCGGTACGGCCACCGCCGCGCCCACCGCCAGACCGGTGGCCGCCAGCGCGGAGACCTCCGTGGGGCCGACGTGCAGGACCAGCACCGCGAGCAGGGGGAGCGCGTCGAACGACAGCCGGGTCCCGAACGCGCTGACCGTGTACGCCGCCCACAGCCACCGGAACTCCCGCCCCAGCCCACCGCCCCGCGTCATCCGCCCGCCCCGCATCCGTCGCCGCCGCGTCCGACCGGGACATCCAAGCGAGTGGAGGGCGGCCGAGCAAGCGCGGAGCGGCGGATCCGGGCGGCCGTGGGCGGCGTCGTCAGCTGCGGGGGAACTTGGCGGTGGGAAGCACCAGGCCGAGGTGGGTGGTGGTCATGTCGACGTCGCCGCCGTAGGTGATGGACAGGTCGCTGACGTAGTCGCCGTCCTTGGGCTGGGTGAACAGTCGGCACTTGCCCACGTAGGGGTCGGCGATCAGGTAGACGGGGACCTCGGCGAGGGCGTACGCGGTCTTCTTGGGGCCGTAGTCGTTCTTGGCGGTGTCCTTGGAGATGACCTCGGCGATGAACTCGACGTCCTCGTGGCGCCAGCGACCGTTGGAGTCCTTCTCGGCGTCGTCGCGCAGCTTCGCCACGTCGGGGCAGTAGCCGTTCAGCAGGCCGGGGAAGTCGATGCGGACGTCGGAGACGACATGCACGTCCTCGCCGAAACGGTTGTCGAGCACGCGAACGATCCGGCGGATTGTCTGCCAATGGGCATCCCGCTGCGGCGACATGTAGATGGTCCCCTCGACGATCTCGACCTTGTATCCCTCGGGGACGGGCATCTTCTCGAGCCGCTCGAACATCTCGTCCAGCTGGCGCGTGTTGTCGCTCTCGGCCATCGCGATCCTGTCTTCAAGGACGGTCATCGTGGCGCTCCTCCCCGGCCGCCCCTCGATCGAGGACGGCCGCGCGGTACAACGATACGCACGGTGACGAGGACACGACGGACGAAAGGGGCGCGGACGCTACGCCTGCTCGTACGGGCCTCCGAGCCCCCACGCCTCGTGCATCGCGTTGGCGAAGGTCGCCGCCAGCTTGTGTTCGCCGGAGGCGTTGGGGTGGGTGCCGTCGTAGGTGTCCCAGTGGATGTCGTACGACGGCGGCGGGGAGGCCAGCAGGAGGGGGGAGCGGGGTTCGTCGAGGTCGGCGGCCGTCTTGGCGAGGAGTTCGTTGAAGCGGGTGACCTGGGCGGCGAAGGGGGCGTCGGACTCGGCGCGGATGTTCGGGGTGACCGGCAGGAGGACCATACGGATGTGCGGGGCGGCCTCACGGGCCGCCTCGACGAAGCGGCGGGTGTTCTCGGCGGTCTGCTCGGCGTTGGTGTAGAAGCCCAGGTCGATGAGGCCGAGGGAGACGAGGAGGACGTCGGCGCGATGGGTGCGGACCGCGTCGGCGATCAGCGGGGCCATATGGAGCCAGCCCTCGCCCCAGCCCGCGAGGTGGGCGCGGGGGAAACGTGGGTCGGTGTCGGCGTACTCGTACGACGTCGGGGCGTCCGTCGCCTTGTCGTAGAGCGTCTCGCGTGGCCCGACGATCTTGAAGGGGCCGTCGTACGTCGCGCGCAGGTGCTGCCAGAGCCGGAAGCGCCATGTGTGTTCGCCCGCGCTGCCGATCGTCATGGAGTCGCCTACGGGCATGAACCTGAGCATCCGCTCATCATGAACGATGGCTACCCGGTGGTAGGGGGCGGGCGGCCGACGGGTGCTGTGAATCTGGCCACGCGGGCTGGATGGGGTGGGGCTTCTCGCGCCGTTCCCGTGCCGCTTGAGGGCCTAGTGGCCCTCCGGGCGAAAAAGCAGGGGCGCAGCCCCGCTTTTTCAGGGGCGCGGGGAACTGCGCGACCAGCCCCCACCGGACCTGCACCGAACGACTCGCCAGCCCCCACCGCGTTCCCCCACCCCACCCGGCGGAGCGAGATGGCAGGCTTGGCCCCATGCGCCGTCGCCCCCTCAACCGCCCCCGTCCCCTCCGCCGGTTCCGCGCGGCCCGCACCGGCTTCGCCGGTCTCGCCGGTCTCGCGGCGATCCTGCTCGCCGTCCTCCCGGCCACGCCCGCCCTCGCCGACGACGACGGGTTCACGATGCAGGACTCGCGGATCACCGAGTCGAGCGGTCTAGCCGCGTCCCGGCAGCACCCGGGGGTCTACTGGACCCACAACGACAGCGACGACGGCGCCTTCCTGTACGCGGTCGACAGCAAGACGGGCGAGACGGTCGCCACGGTCACCCTGACGGGCGTCGGCACCCCGAGGGACGTCGAGGCGATCTCGATGGGCCCCGGCGACAAGCTCTACGTCGGCGACATCGGTGACAACCTCGGCGGCACCTGGGCGTACGTGTGGATCTACGAGCTGCCGGAGCCGAAGGAGCTGAAGGACCAGACGCTCAAGGCCACGCAGTACGTCGTGAAGTACGAGGACGGGGCGCGGGACGCGGAGGCGCTGATGGTGCATCCGAAGACCGGGCGGGTGTACATCGCCGACAAGAACGAGGCGGGCGGATCGCTGTACGAGGGGCCCGCGGAGCTGTCCGCGTCCGGCACCAACGTGTTCAAGAAGGTCGCGTCCGTCCCGGACCTGGAGGTCACCGACGGCGCGTTCTCGCCGGACGGCAAGCAGCTCGCCCTGCGCGCGTACTTCGGCGGCATCCTCTACGACTGGAACGGCGGCAAGATCAAGAAGGCCGAGCGGCTGAGCGTGCCCCTGCAGCGACAGGGGGAGTCGGTGACCTTCCGTACCGACGGCTCGAAGATCATGTACGGCAGTGAGGGGGCCGGCAGCTCCGTCGTCGCGCGGGAGGTGCCCGGCGGCGGCTCCGGGAGCGGCGGCTCCGGGTCGTCCTCCTCCGACGGGGGCGGTTCCGGCACGACGCAGGCCGACGGTGAGGGCACGAGCTCGACCGTCAAGGTCGGCGCACTGGCCGTGGCCGGCGCGGTGGTCGTCGTATGGGGCTTCCGCCGCCTCCTGCGCCGCCCGTCCGCCTGACCTACCCGGCCTACCCGGCCTCCCGCAACCGGGCCTTCGGATCCGCGGCCTTCGCGTCGCCGGTTTCGTTCGTGGCCGTCACCCGCGCGCCCGGCCTCTGCGCCCGGCCTCCGCGCCCGCCGACTACGACACGCCGACTACGCCCCGCCGGCTCCGGCGCCTCCGGCTCCCGCGCCTTCCGTGCCCCCGACCCCCGCACCCGCGGTCTCCGCGGTCTCCGCGGTCTCCGCGGTCGCGCGGCGCCTGTTCACGAATACCTCCAGGCCGTCCAGCATGCGCTGCAGGCCGAACTCGAAGTGGTCGAAGTCCGAGCCGAACGCGTCCTCGGAGAGGCCGGCCAGGAGGGGGTAGCGGCCGGAGAGCATGAGTTCTTCGAGGATGGGCGCCTGGGCCTGCCAGAACTCCGTGTCGGTGAGGCCCGTGCGGTGTTCCGCCTCCTCCGCGTAGAGCTGCGTACGGGCCGCGCCGACGACATAGCCGTCCACGGCGACGACCGCCGAGATCAGCTCGGGGTCGGTCAGCCCCATGGACTTGATACGGGAGAGGATCTTCTCCATGCCCTCCAGCGCGCTCGGCCCGAGGACGGGGCGGGACTGGTTCACCTGGAGCAGCCACGGGTGGCGCCGGTAGAGCGCCAGGGTGGCGCGCCCCATGGCCTCCAGGGCGGAGCGCCAGCCGCCGTCGCCGAGGTCGGCGGGGTTCTCCGAGGGCCGCTGGACGCGGTCGAGCATGAGGTCCAGCAGTTCGCCCTTGCCGGGGAGGTAGCGGTACAGGGACATGGTCCCGGTGCCGAGTTCGGTCGCGACCCGGCGCATCGACAGGGCGTGCAGCCCCTCCGCGTCGGCGACCCGGATCGCCGCTTCCACGATCCGCTCCAGGGTGAGCCCCGGCTTGGGGCCGCGACTGGGGCGAGGGCCGGTGTCCCAGAGCAGTTGCTGGGTGCGGACGATGTCGCCGCTGCCGCTGGTCTCCGTACCGACGGTGGTGCTGCCCTTCGTGCCGCCTGCCGTACCGCCCGTACCGCCTGTCGTAGCGCTCTTGCCCCTTGTCATGAGCCCGAGTTTAAGTGCTCGCGAAAAAACTGGGTACGTCGTACGCGAAATAGGGTACGGTGTACTCAGTTCTTGACGGAAGCCTGTTGAGGGGGACTCATGAGTGACGGGTACGCGGTCCGGGCCGAGGGTCTGGAGAAGCGGTACGGGGAGAAACGCGCGCTGGACGGCTTCGACCTCACCGTCCGCGAAGGCGCGGTGCACGGCCTCCTCGGCCCGAACGGCGCGGGCAAGACCACAGCCGTACGCATCCTCTCCACGCTGCTGCGCCTGGACGGCGGCCGGGCGACGGTGGCCGGGCTCGACGTGGCCCGCCACCCGCGTGAGGTGCGGGCCCGTATCGGGCTGACGGGGCAGTACGCCGCCGTGGACGAGGTGTTGACGGGACGTCAGAACCTGGAGATGTTCGGCCGGCTGTTCCACCTCGGCGGGAAGCGGGCGAAGCTGCGCGCGGTCGAGCTGCTCGACCGGTTCGACCTCACCGACGCGGCCGACCTGGGCGTCGGCAAGTACAGCGGCGGCATGCGGCGCCGGCTCGACCTCGCCGCCTCGATGATTCTCGCCCCGTCCGTCCTCTTCCTCGACGAGCCGACGACCGGCCTCGACCCGCGCAGCCGGGGCGAAGTCTGGGATTCCGTCAGGGCGCTGGTGGCGAGCGGTACGACCGTGCTGCTCACCACGCAGTATCTGGAGGAGGCCGACCGGCTCGCCTCGCGCATCACCGTCATCGACCAGGGGCGGGCCATCGCGGACGACACCCCGGACGGGCTGAAGAGCACGGTCGGCGGCGACCGCATCGAGGTCGTCGTCGCCGAGCGCGCCGACATCCCGCGCGCGGCGAAGGTCGTCGCCCGCGTCTCGGACGGCGAACCGGAGTCGGACGACGCGGAGTTGCGGGTCCACGCGCCCGTGACCGACCGCGTCTCGGCCCTCACCGAGGTGGCCCGCACCCTCCAGGACGAGGGCGTGAGGGTCGAGGACATCGGCCTGCGCAGGCCCAGCCTGGACGACGTGTTCCTGCGCCTGACGGGCCACCGCACGGAGAAGACCGGCGAGAACGACAAGGGGGCCCTCGCATGACCACCGTCGATCCGAACGCCGTCGGCGCCGGGAGCGCCGCCACGAGCGCCGTCGACCTGGACGTGTCGAGCGGGCACGGCCGTACGTACTGGGTGCTGGCCGACGTCTGGAACATCGTCCGTCGCGGCCTGACCCACTACCGGCGTCAACCGGTCAACATCGCCTGGCAGTTGGGCTTCCCGATCCTCTCCGTCCTGCTCTACGGCTATGTCTTCGGCAGTGCCATGCAGGTGCCGGGCGGCGGGGACTACGGGGACTTCCTGATGCCGGGGATGTTCGTGATGACGATGGCCTTCGGGTTCATCAACACGGCGACCCTCGTGGTCTACGACTCCACCAAGGGCGTCATCGACCGGTTCCGCTCCATGCCGATGGCGCCGTCGGCGGTGGTGGCGGGACGGGGGATCACCGATCTCCTCGTCGCCTGCGCCGAGTTGGCCATCATGATGCTGACCGCCCTCGCGATGGGCTGGCGCCCGGACACGGGCCTCGGCTTCCTGGCCGCCTTCGGTCTGCTGCTCTGGCTGCGGTTCGCGCTCATCTGGATCGGCGTCTGGCTGGGACTGCTGGTCCCCAACCCGGAGGCGGCGGGCGGTCTCTTCGCGGTCGCGTTCCCGCTGACCATGATCTCCAGCATCTTCGTCGCCCCGCAGCTGATGCCCGACTGGCTGGGCTGGATCGCCGCCTGGAACCCGATCTCCTCCACGGCGGCCGCGACCCGCGATCTGTTCGGCACGCCGGTCGTCGGCGACTCCTGGATCGAACAGAACGCGCTGCTGATGGCCCTGGTGTGGCCGGTGGTACTCACCCTGATCTTCCTGCCGCTGGCGGTACGGAGGTTCCAGAAGCTGAGCCGGTGACGTACGGCCCCGGCGCGTGGGCACTCGGGCGCCACGCGCGGGGGCCACGGGGGGCCGCAGGGGGCCCGAGGACACCGTCAAGGGCGTCCGGTGTATCAGGTGACGCCGGACGCCTTGACGTGTTCATGCGTTCTGTCTTCCATGGGAAGCGAGGGCGGTGGGAGCGCTCCCACCTTGTTCCGGCCTCGCGCATCCCGAGGAGGAAGCAGCGACATGTTCCGCAGCTTACGGAGAACCCTGGGCGCCCTGTGTGCGGCCGCCGCCGTGCTCGCACTGCCCTTCGCCGGCGGTGCGCACGCGGCGGCCGGGCAGCTGGGCGCCGACGCGGCGGCCGGCGGCTTCACGCCGGCCCGCGCGGCCGACGCGGCCTACGCCGACGCGGCCGACGCCGACGCCGGTGCCGGCTACTGGCGTACCAGCGGCCGTCAGATCCTGGACGCGAGCGGCCGGCCCGTCCGGATCGCCGGCATCAACTGGTTCGGTTTCGAGACCGCCAACAACGTCACCCACGGCCTCTGGGCCCGCGACTACAAGAGCATGATCGACCAGATGAAGTCGCTGGGCTACAACACCATCCGGATGCCCTACAGCGACGACATCCTGAAGCCCGGCACCATGCCCGACAGCGTCAACTACTCCGACGGCAAGAACGCGGACCTCCAGGGCCTGACCTCGCTCCAGGTCCTGGACAAGATCGTGGCGTACGCCGGCCAGAGCGGGCTGAAGATCATCCTCGACCGGCACCGCCCGGACGCGGCGGGTCAGTCGGCGCTCTGGTACACCTCGGCCGTCCCCGAGACGACGTGGATCGCCAACCTCAGGGCGCTGGCCACCCGGTACAAGGGGAACCCGACCGTCGTCGGCATCGACCTCCACAACGAGCCCCACGATCCCGCCTGCTGGGGCTGCGGCGACACGGCCAGGGACTGGCGGCTGGCCGCCCAGCGTGCCGGCAACGCGGTCCTCTCCGTCAACCCGGACCTGCTGATCCTCGTCGAGGGCGTCCAGACGTTCAACGGCGTCTCGGGCTGGTGGGGCGGCAATCTGATGGGGGTGGCGCAGTACCCCGTACAGCTGGACGTGGCGAACCGGGTGGTGTACTCGGCCCACGACTACGCCACGAGCGTCGCCCAGCAGAGCTGGTTCAGCGACCCGTCCTTCCCGGCCAACATGCCGGGCGTCTGGGACAAGTACTGGGGCTACATCTTCAAGCAGAACATCGCGCCGGTCTGGGTCGGCGAGTTCGGTACGACCCTCCAGTCCACGATCGACCAGCGCTGGCTGTCGGCCCTGGTGACGTATCTGCGCTCGACCTCCGCCCACGGCTCGGACTCCTTCCACTGGACCTTCTGGTCCTGGAACCCCAACTCCGGTGACACCGGCGGCATCCTGAAGGACGACTGGCAGACGGTGGACACGGTCAAGGACGGCTATCTGACGAGCATCAAGGCCCCGGGCTTCCCGCCCGGCGGGGGCACCGACCCCGGCGACCCGGAGGACCCCGGCGACCCGGGAGGCGGGACGCCCGCCTGCACCGCCGCGTACACCGTCGGCAGCGACTGGGGCAGCGGCTTCAACGCCGAGGTGAAGGTCACCAACACCGGTGCGGCCGCGATCGGTTCCTGGAAGGTCACCTGGACCTGGCCGGGCTCCCAGCGGGTGACGACCATGTGGAACGCGTCCCACACCCAGACCGGCGCCACGGTCACCGCCACCAACGCCGCCCACAACGGGTCGCTCGCCCCAGGCGGTTCGGCGACCTTCGGCTTCGGGGGCGCGCCCGGGGGCGGGGCTGCGCCGAGCGTGAGCTGCACGGCGACGTGAGCGGACGATGCGAGGGGGGGCCGGGCGGGTTGTGGCCGGGGGAGGGGGACGCGACCTGAGCGGCTCTGCCGGAGGCCGGCGTGGACGTGATTCGGGCGCAGGCGGAGCCCCCGGAGCAGGTGGAGCAGGCGGGCGGGGCGGGAGGTGTCCTGGATGGCTTCAAGTGCCCCATTCTGTGGGGTTCTTGAGTGAATCCTATGGATCAATTCGGTCAAGTCTTCGTCTAATGAGTGCGTGTGTGGGGTGCTCTTCAGGAAACATGCGGCACGGGCCGCGTACCTCGCGGACCTGAACCCCCCTCATCGTTCTGAGAGATGTCTATGAGAAGAAGCGCAGCCGTGTTGAGCGGTGCCATCGTGGTCCTGGCCGGGACGGTCAGCGCCGTCCCCGCCAACGCCAGTGGGGCGGCCGCCGCGAGCAACACCGTCCAGGCCGCAGCCGCGAAGGTCGCCTGGAAGAAGTGCGCCACGGACGCCTACCCGACGCTGCAGTGCGCGTCGGTGAAGGTGCCGCTCGACTACGCGAAGCCGAGCGGGAAGAAGATCACCCTGGCGCTGTCCCGGGTGCCGCACACCTCCAAGACGTACCAGGGCCCGCTGCTGGTCAACCCGGGTGGCCCCGGCGGCAGCGGTCTGACCTTGGCTGGATTCGTCGCCTCCGCGCTGCCGAAGAAGGTCGCGGCGCAGTACGACGTCATCGGCTTCGACCCGCGTGGCGTGGGCGCCAGCAAGCCCGCCCTGAACTGCAAGCCCGGCCACTTCGACCCGGTGCGCCCGGACTCCGTGCCCAGCACCGCCGCGATAGAGAAGGCCAACGTCGAGCGGGCGAAGTCCTTCGCCAAGGCCTGCGGCACGAAGCACAAGGACGTCCTGCCGTACATCAACACGATCAACGCCGTGAAGGACCTGGACTCGATCCGCAAGGCCCTCGGCGCCAAGAAGATCAACTACTTCGGCTACTCGTACGGCACCTACCTCGGCGCGGTCTACGCCAAGCTGTACCCGACGCGGGTGCGGCGCCTGGTGCTCGACTCGATCGTCGACCCGACGGGTGTCTGGTACCGGGACAACCTCGACCAGGACTACGCCTTCGACAAGCGGCACAAGGCGTTCATGAAGTGGGTCGCCAAGAACAACGCCACCTACAAGCTCGGCACCGACGCGAAGAAGATCGAGGCGAAGTGGTACGCCATGCGCGCCGCCCTCGCCAAGAAGCCGGTCGGCGGCTCGGTGAAGGTGGGCGCCTCCGAGCTGGAGGACACCTTCCTCCCCGGCGGCTACTACAACGGCTACTGGCCGTTCCTCGCCGAGGCGTTCGCCGCCTACGTGGGTGACAAGAACTCCGACCCGCTGGTCGAGGCGTACCAGAACTTCGCGGCCGTCGACTCCTCCGGTGACAACGGCTACAGCGTCTACACCTCGGTGCAGTGCCGTGACGCCGCCTGGCCGCGCGACTGGAAGAAGTGGACCAAGGACAACTGGGCCGTCTACAAGAAGGCCCCGTTCATGACCTGGAACAACGCCTGGTACAACGCGCCGTGCGCGTTCTGGCCGACCAAGTCGCTGAAGCCGGTGAACGTCGCCAACTCCAAGATCCCGCCGGCGCTGCTGTTCCAGGCGACGGACGACGCGGCCACCCCGTACCAGGGCGGTGTCACCGTCCACAAGCTGCTCAAGAACTCCAGCCTGGTCGTCGAGCAGGGCGGCGGCAACCACGGCATCACGCTGAGCGGCAACAGCTGCCTCGACAAGTACCTGGCGACCTACCTCACCAACGGCAAGGTGCCGCGGGGCAAGGGCGCGGCCGACGCCACCTGCAAGAAGCTGCCCGACCCGAAGCCGGCGGCCACGCAGGAGGCTTCCGCCCGGTCGACGCTGAGCACGCAGGGGCCGGCCGCGACCAGCGGTGAGACCCTGCACGGCATCCTCGGCTTCCGCGGCTGAGCGTCACCGTCACGCTGAAGAACACGAAGGGGCCCGGCAGCACGTGCTGCCGGGCCCCTTCGCTGTCGTACAGGAGTGATCCTCGTACGGGAGTGATCCGGGTCAGAGCTTCTCGATCACGTAGTCGACGCACTTGGTGAGGGCCTCGACGTCCGCCGGGTCGATCGCCGGGAACATGGCGACGCGGAGCTGGTTGCGGCCGAGCTTGCGGTACGGCTCGGTGTCGACGATGCCGTTGGCGCGCAGGACCTTGGCGACGGCGGCGGCGTCGATCTCGTCGGAGAAGTCGATCGTGCCGATGACCTGGGACCGCTTGGCCGGGTCGGTGACGAAGGGGCTCGCGTACTTGCTCTCCTCCGCCCAGGTGTACAGCCGGGTCGAGGAGTCCTTCGTACGGGCCGTGGACCAGCTCAGACCGCCCTGGCCGTTGATCCACTCCAGCTGCTGGTTGAGCAGGAAGAGGGTGGCGAGGGCCGGGGTGTTGTACGTCTGGTTCTTGCGGGAGTTGTCGATCGCCGTGGGGAGGCTGAAGAACTCCGGGATGTGGCGGCCGGAGGCGTGGATCCGCTCGGCGCGCTCGATGGCGGCCGGGGAGAAGACGCCGATCCAGAGGCCGCCGTCGGAGGCGAAGGACTTCTGCGGGGCGAAGTAGTAGACGTCGGTCTCGGTGATGTCGACGGGCAGGCCGCCGGCGCCGGACGTGGCGTCGACCAGGACGAGGGCGCCCTCGTCGGCCCCGGCCACGCGGTTGAGCGGGGCGGCGACACCGGTTGAGGTCTCGTTGTGGGTGTAGGCGTAGACGTCGACGCCGGCCTCGGCGGTCGGCTCCGGGTGCGTACCGGGGTCGGAGGAGACGACCGTGGGCTCGGCGAGCCAGGGGGCGAGCTTCGCGGCCTTGGCGAACTTCGAGCTGAACTCGCCGAAGGTCAGGTGCTGGCTCTTGTTCTCGATCAGGCCGTGGGTCGCGACGTCCCAGAACGCCGTGGACCCGCCGTTGCCGAGGATGACCTCGTAGCCCTCGGGGAGGGAGAACAGCTCGCTGATGCCCGCGCGGACCTGGCCGACCAGGTTCTTCACCGGGGCCTGGCGGTGGGAGGTGCCGAGCAGGGAGGTACCGGTCGCGGCCAGGGCGTCCAGCGCCTCCGTCCGCACCTTGGAGGGGCCCGCGCCGAAACGTCCGTCGGCGGGCTTGATGTCAGCGGGGATCTGGATATCAGCCACGCCGCGAGCCTATCGGCTCGGGGAAACCGGGGCGAAACATCGTCCGTCGGGTGAGACGGGGGGGCTTTGTAGCTCGGGGACCTCGGGGACCTCGGGGACCTCGGGGACCTCGGGGACCTCGGGGACCTCGGGGACGTCGGGGGTTCGGGTGTGTGGTCGGGTGCGGGTCCGGTGGGGCTTCTCGCGCAGTTCCCCGCGCCCCTGAAGGCTTCAGGCCCTGCGGGCCTGA
>NZ_JAAVVL010000001.1:8808867-9215927 GCF_018728545.1 Streptomyces sp. ATCC 21386 | reverse complement strand
GCAGCCCCTTGGTGGGGGCACCTCCCGCTCGAGCGAAGCCGAGAGTGGGGGAGGGACGGGTAGGGGCGGCGGGGGCGAGAAACCGCTGGTTCAAGCCCCGCGTGCCGGCCCCGGTGAGAACCGCACCGGCAGCTCCACCAACCCCCGCAGCCAAGGCGAAGGACGGCGGGTCAGGGAATCAGGTGGGGCCGCCAGGTCCAGATCCGGGAGGCGGTCCAGGAGGACCTCGATGCCCGTTCGGGCGATGACCTCGGCCGTTTCCTGGGCCGGGAACGGACAGCGGTGCTCGCCGTGGCCGAACGAGAAGTGCGCGTTGTTCCCACCCGTCAGCGCGGAGCCGTGCGTACGGACACGCGGGTCGGCGTTGGCCCCCTGCAGCCCCAGCAGCACCAGATCACCCGCACGGAGGACACGACCGCCGAGACGGGTATCCCTGGTGGTCCAGCGCCCCGCCGCGTTCTGGATGGGCGCGTCCTCCCACAGCACCTCGTTCATGGCCTCGGCCACACTGCTGCGCCCCCCGAACAGCGACGCCGCGAACCGGTCGTCCGTCAGCATCAGACGCAGCGAGTTGCCGATCCAGTCGGCCGTCGGCTGGTGCCCCGCCGCCAGCATCACCATCACATCGTGCGTGACCTCCTCCACCGTCACCTCGTAGGCACGCGCGTTCGCCAGGAGCCGCGACACCACGTCGTCCCCGGGCCGCTGTAGGCGCTCCGCCACCAGCCGGGCCATCGCCGTCCGCAGATACCCCTCGGCCGCCACCGCACGGTCCTGCCCGTCGAGGATGTCGTTCAGCGCCGCCACCAGCCCGGGAGCGTGCTCCTCCCGGAAGCCGAACAGGAACGCCAGCACCCGCGCGGGCAGCGGCGCCGCGAACTGTCCCACCAGATCCGCCGCGCCCACCCCGCACACCACGTCGATCAACTCGTCGGCGAACCGCTCGACATGACCGCGCAGCTCCAGCGGCTCGACCGCCTCCAGCGCCTCCTCGATCAGCGCGGCGCGCTGCCGGTGCCGCTCCCCGACCGTGCCCAGGACCGACGGCTGCTCCGGGCTGATCACGGGCAGCAGCGGCCAGTCCGCCGGGATGCCCGGCCACTGGTTCCACAGGTCGGAGTTCCGGCTGAACAGCTCCGGATCGCTCGTCACCTGGTGCAGCTCGCGGTAGCCCAGCACCAGCCACGCGGGTACACCCCCGTCCAGCAGCACGGGCACGACCTCCCCGTGTTCCCGCCGCAACTCCCGGTACAGGGCGGCCGGTTCGCCCCGGAAACGCGCGCCGAAGAGGGGCACGGGCGGCGACGGCGGTACGGAGTGGCCGTCGCCGTTCTCAGAGGTTGCGAAGTCCAACTAGCACCTGCTCCAGAATGTCCGGATCGACCAGCGTGGCCTGGCTCGGATGCCGGGCGCTGACCCGGCCCGCCGTGAGGAGGTCGGAGAGCAGCACCTTGGTGATGCTCACCGGCAGCCGCAGTTCTGCGGCGATCTCCACCACCGCCGTCGGACGCTCCGTCAGCCGCAGGATCGTCACGTGTTCCGACTGCATGCCCGGGATCGGCTGGCTCTCCGCGACCACCAGCGTCACCAGGTCCAGCGGCGCTCCGGGCGCGGAGCGGCTGCGGCCGCCGGTGAGCGTGTACAGCCGGTCGGGCAGGTCGTCCCTGCCGGGCCGGCTCATGACGTACGGGGCGCCAGAGCCGTGGCCGTGACCACGGTCATCGTCGTACCTGTCGTACCTGTCGTACGTGTCGTACCGGTCGTGCTCGTCGTACCGGTCGGGTCATCGGCGGTCGTGCTCGTCGGGTGGCGGGGCCGTGCGCTCAGGTGTTCGCCCAGCTGTTCGACCAGCTCGCTCATGTTGTGTCCGACCAGCCCGGCGTCCGCCTCCTCGTCCGTCACCACGGCCAGATGCGCGCCCTCGCCCGCCTCCACGATGAACAGGACTCCGCCGTAGAACTCCGTCATCGCCGACCGCACGCCCCCGCTGCCGTCGCCGAACTGGATGGACGCCCCGTGGGACAGCGACTGGATGCCGGCGGCGATCGCGGCCAGTTGGTCGGCCTGGTCGACGGAGAGCTCGGGCGTACGGCACAGTTTCAGGCCGTCCCGGGAGAGGACGAGCGCGTGCCGGGCGCCCGGAGTGCGTTCCAGCAAACCCTCCATGAGCCAGGTGAGCCTGTCGTCGGCGGTGGAGCCGGTGCCGGTCATGGGGTGTGGTCGCCTTCCAGGTGGGGGTGCGTGCGGGGGGCGGGAGTGTGGGGCGGCGGCTCGTCGGCAGGGGCGAGGGCCGGGTCCGGGGCCGGGGCCGGGGCTGGGGCCGGGTCCGGGGCTGGGTCTTGGTCCGGTTCCGGTTCCGGTTCCGGTGCACGGCTTGGGTCCGGTGTGGGGTTCGGAGTGGGGCCAGGTGCGGGGTTCGGATCCGCGTACGGGGCCGACGTCGTGTACGGAGCCGGGGACGCGTAGGGGGCAGGTTCCGCGTACAGGGATGAGTCCAGGTACGGCTCCGGGGGCGCGTACGGCTCCTGGGCCCCGTACGGCTCCTTGGCCCCGTACGGGTCCTGATGGGCGTACGGCTCCTGGTGTGCGTACGCGGACGGGGCCGAGTCCGTGGCCAAGCCCGTATCCCGGCCCGTAGCCCGGCCCGTATCCAGGTTCAGGTCCGGGGTGGGCGCGGTGGCCTCCTCCGGGGCGGGGCGGGTGTCCAGGACGGGCTCCCAGGCCGGCTCCCGTACCGGATCGAGTTCCCACTTCGCCTCCTGCGCGGGATCCGGCGCCCATGGCAGCTCGGCGGCGGCCTCCGCCTCCCAGGCGGCCTGCTTCGCCGCCTCCGACTGCCACGCGAGCCCCTTCGCGGGCTCGGGCTCCCAACCGGGCTCCGGCACGGGACCGGGTGCCCAGGCCGTCTCCCCCACGGATTCGGGCTCGGCCTCGGGCCGGGGCTCCCACGCGGTTCCCCCTACGGCACCCCACTGGGGCTCCCGTACGGGCTCCAACTCCGGCTGCTGCGTCACGGCCTGGTCCACGGCCTCGGCGTCGGCGGGCGGAGCGGCGTCCCGTACGGGTTCCAGGGCGGCCTCCGGCACGACCGGCGCGACGGGCGCGGCAGGGGTCGCGGGGGGCACGTACCGGTCGACGGCGGCGGACGGGCCGTATGGGGCGACGGCGGCGGACGGGCCGGTGTATGGGTCTACGGCGGCAGACGGGCCGGTGTAGCGGTCCACGGCGGCGGACGGGTCCGGTGGTGTCGACGGGAGCGGCGTCCCCGTGGAGCTCTCGTCCCCCGAGGCCGTCCCCTGGACGAACGCCTGGTCCAGCCCGCCCGTGCCGCGCACCGCGCGGCGGAAGCTGCTGAAGCGGACCGCGCCGGTGCCCGCGTCCTCGGCGGGCCGGGAGGCGCGCTCCGAACGGGCCTGCACGTCGGCGGCCTGCGCCCTGGTGCGTGCCTCCGCCTCCGCGAGGGACTGACCACGCCGACGCCGGGGAAGGGCGTCGGAAGGGGTGGGGGAGGCGGTGTCGTCGGCGGCCTCGCCCGGGGTGGTCGGAGAGCCGGGCGCGGTGTCGTGTCGCGTGTCGGGCTCGGCGGCGTACGCACCGGCGTACGTGCCGGCGTGCCCGGAGTCGAACGCCGGGTCGCCCGAGCCGAATTCGGAGCTGAACGACGACGTGAAGGGGGAGCCGAACGGCGCGTCAGCCGGCGCGCCCGTCGCCGGACCGCCCGGCGGCGGCGCAGCCGCTCGGCGGTAGTCGGCCAGGGAGTCGATCAGGGCGTCGGCCACGGGGTCGGAGGTCGGCGGGGCGGGAGCCTCCGGCGGGAACTCGTGCGTGGGCGTCGGCTCGGCGTCCAGGTCGTGCGGGGCGCGTACGCCCGCGTACGGCGGCGGAACGGGCGCGGCCCCCGCGAGGGGTGCCGACGCGGCCGACCCCGCCGACCGGAACCCGGTCGTGGGTGACCCGGTCGTGGGCGATGCCGTCGTGGGTGACGCGGTCGTGGGGACCGTGCTGGCCAGGACGTCCTGCGGGATGAGCATCAGCACACCCGTGCCGCCACGCGCGGACGGCCGGAAGGAGATCTTCAACCCGTGCTTGCGGGCGAGCCGGCCGACGACGGCGAGGCCGAGCCGCGTGCCGGAGAGGGCCGTGAGGTCGGCCGTCTCCCCCGACACGGCCCGTTCGGCGCGCCGGAGCTGGACGTCGCTCATGACCAGCCCGGAGTCCTCTACGGAGATGATCGCGCCGGCCGGGACCTCCTCGACGTACACATGGACCTCGGCGGTCGGCGGCGAGAAGTTGGCCGCGTTGTCGAGGAGTTCGGCGAGCGCGTGCATGACGCCCTCGGCGGCGTGGCCGGCGACGGCGGCCTCGCTGGAGGAGTGCAGTCGCACCCGGCGGTAGGCGCCGATCCGCCCCATCGCGCCCCGCAGGATCGACTCCATCGGGATCGGCCGTGCCCAGCGGCGGCCCGAGCGGGCGCCCGCGAGGACGGCGACCGAGTCGGCGAGGCGGCCCGCCTGGGCGGTGCGGTGGTCGAGGTGGAGGAGGTCGGCGAGGACGTCCTCGTCGGCGTGACGTTCCTCCATGGCCCGCAGGTCGGCGAGGGTGCCGGTGGCGAGGGCCTGCATCCGGCCCGCCACGTTGGCGGTCACGGCGAGCAGGGCGGCGCGCTCGGACTCGGCCCGCTCGGCGCGTTCGGCGAGCAGGGACCGCTCCTGGGTGGTCTCCTCCGCCGTACGGTCCCGTTCGTCGGACAGTCGTTCGCGTTCGCGTTCGGCCTCCGTGGTCAGCCGTACCCGTTCCCGGGCGAACTCGGCCGCGATCCGTGCCCGCTCCTGCACGAACTCCTCGGTCAGCCGGCCGCGTTCCTGGACGTGCTCCTCGGTCATCCTGGCCCGTTCCTGGAGCAGCAGACCGGTGTCCCGGGAGACCGCGTCCAGCCGCAGGCGCAGCAGCCGTACCGACACGCGCGCGTGCACGGCGACCGCGACGGTCAGCGTCAGCAGCAGCGCGGCCGCGCCCCCGCCGGCCGCGAGGGCCGTGCGTACGTCCGGCGGCGCCGGTGCGACGGCCGCGCCGACGGCGGCCGCGGAGAGCAGGGCGGTCACCAGGGGTAACGGAAGGACTGAGCGCAGGGCGGGGCGTTCGCCCGGCGGGCGTGGGGGGCTGGGCGCGGTCATCGGCGGGTGTCCTCGGTCGGTTCTGAACTCGGTAACGCAGTCGGCTCCTGGAGGCGGTAACTCGGTCGGTCCCTGAACGAGAAGCGACGTCTGGTGCTCAGTTTGTGCTCAGTCGGTGCTTGATCGGGCTTGGTCAGTGCTCGGTGAGCGCTCGACCGGTGCGTGATCGGTGCTTGATCGATCTTGGTCAGTGCTCGATTAGATGCTCAATTGGGCGTCACTATATGGGAGTTCGTGACGGGAGTTGGCCGGTTTCAGGTTGGCTCTCCGGAATCAAGCCAACGTTCCCGGTGAGCGGCGCGCCGCCTGTCCACAGGTCGGACCGTCACTCTGCGGCCGGGTCGTCGTCACTGTCAGTGGTCGGGTGCATCCTGGGACGCATGACGGACATCGGGGGTGCGACGGGCCGCGGTGCCGCCCGGGCACGCGACGCGGCAGGTGACGCGGACACGGCGGAGCTGAGGGGCGCGCTGCCGGCCGCGCTGCGGGCGGCGGGCGTGCGCGGCGAGACCGCGTTCGACACGACCGCACGCGCGCTGACGACGATGGACGCGTCCAACTACCGCCGGGTGCCGCTGGGCGTGGTCGCGCCCCGGGACGCGGACGACGTGGCGGCCGTCCTGTCCGTCTGCCGGGCGCACGGCGTGCCGGTCGTCGCGCGCGGCGGCGGCACCTCGATCGCCGGGCAGGCCACAGGCACCGGCGTCGTCCTGGACTTCACCCGTCATCTGAACCGGCTGGTCTCCCTCGACCCCGAGACGCGCACGGCGGTCGTCCAGCCCGGCCTCGTCCTGGACCGCCTCCAGGAGGCCGCCGCCCCGCACGGCCTCCGCTTCGGACCCGACCCCTCCACCCACAGCCGCTGCACCCTCGGAGGCATGATCGGCAACAACTCCTGCGGCTCGCACTCGGTCGCCTGGGGCACGACGGCGGACAGCGTGCGTGAGCTGTCGGTCCTCACGGGGAGCGGCGACGCACGCAGACCGGCCCAGGGCTGGTCCGGCGCGCCGGACGGCCTCCGACCGCTGGTGGAACGGGAGTTGGCCCGCCTGCGCACCGGCTTCCCCGACCTCCCGCGCCGGATCTCCGGGTACGCCCTCGACGCCCTCCTCCCGGAGAACGGCGCGGACGTGGCCCGCTCCTTCTGCGGCTCCGAGGGCACGCTCGGAGTGCTCACGGAAGCGGTCGTACGGCTCGTCGAGGCGCCCCGCGCGCGTGCCCTCGCCGTCCTGGCGTACGCCGACGAGAGCGCCGCCGCCGAGGCGGCCCCCGGTCTGCTGCCGCTCGGCCCGCTGACGGTGGAGGGCATGGCGGCCGACCTGGTCCCCCCGGGGTCGAGCGGGCTCCCGGCGGGCGGGGCCTGGCTGTTCGTGGAGGCGGGCGGCGACACACCTGCCGAGGCGCGGGCCCGTGCCGATGCCCTGGTCCGCGCGGCCGACGCCGCCGACGCCCGTGTGGTCACGGACCCCGCCGCGCAGCGCGCGCTCTGGCGCGTCCGCGAGGACGCGAGCGGCACGGCCACCCGGATGCCCGACGGCACCGAGGCCTGGCCGGGCTGGGAGGACTGCGCGGTGCCACCGGCCCGACTCGGCGCGTACCTGCGGGACTTCCGGGGCCTGCTGCGCGCCCACGACCTGCGCGGCACGCCCTACGGCCACTTCGGCGACGGCTGCATCCACGTCCGTGTCGACTTCGACCTCCTGACCCCGGCAGGCGTCGGCCGCTTCCGCCGCTTCTCCGAGGAACTGGCCGAACTGGTCACCTCGCACGGCGGCTCCCTCTCCGGCGAACACGGCGACGGCCAGGCCCGCGCGGAACTCCTGCCGACGATGTACGGCGCCGAGATGGTCCGGCTGTTCGAGCAGGTGAAGGGTGTCTGGGACCCCGACGACCTGCTGAACCCCGGCATGCTCGTCCGCCCCGCCCCCCTGGACACCAACCTCCGCTTCGCGGTCCTCCCGCGCACACCCGTGCCGGTGGAGTTCGCGTACCCGGACGACGGCGGCGACTTCTCGGCGGCGGTACGACGCTGTGTGGGCGTCGCGAAGTGCCGTACGACCGAGGTGGGTCCGGCGTCCGGAGCCGTCATGTGCCCCTCCTTCCGCGTCACGGGGGAGGAGGAGCACTCCACCCGGGGCCGGGCCCGCCTCCTGCACGAGATGCTGGCCGGCGAGGTGGTCACCGACGGCTGGCGCTCGCCCGAGGTGCGGGACGCCCTCGACCTCTGCCTCTCCTGCAAGGGCTGCCGCTCCGACTGCCCGGTCGGCGTCGACATGGCCACGTACAAGGCGGAGTTCCTCCACCACCACTACGCGGGCCGCCGCCGCCCGGCGTCCCACTACGCGATGGGGTGGCTGCCGGTGTGGCTCCGCCTGGTGGCCCGTACGCGCACGGCCGGACTCGTCGGCTTCCTCGCCGGGGTACGCCCTCTCGCCGCGCTCGCCAAGCGGCTGGGCGGGATCGCGGGGGAGCGGGAGCTGCCGCGGCCGGCGAAGGTGCCGTTCACGCGGTGGTACCACCGGATGCTGAAGGAGGAGGCGCGGCGGGAGGAGGCGGCGACCGCGGCGCAGGCGCCCACGACCGTGCTCCTGTGGACCGACACCTTCACGGAGTACCTCTTGCCGTCCGTCGGGCAGGCGGCACTGAAGGTGCTGGAAGCGGCCGGGCTCCATGTGATCGTGCCGCCGACACTGTGGATGAAGCGGAAGCCGTCCTGGGCGCTCCGGGCCGAGGCGGGCGAGGAGGTGGCCCTCACCCAACTACGCCTCACCCGGGCTCTGTTCGCGATGCGGACGGGCCGGGTCTGCTGCGGGCTGACGTACATCTCGACGGGACAGCTCGACCGGGCCCGCGCGGTGCTGCGCCGCACGCTCGACATCCTCGACGTGTTCCTGAGCCCGATCCCCCAACGGCTGCTGGACGAAGACCCCGACCTCACCCCACCGCACCTCCCCGTCGTCGTCCTCGAACCGAGCTGTGCGGCCACGCTCCGCTCCGACCTGCCCGAACTCCTCCCCGACGACCCCCGGGCCCACCAGCTCGCCGCCTCGGTCATCACGTTCGCGGAGGCACTCGAACGCCATGCCCCGCACTGGACCCCGCCCGCCGTGGACCGCCCGGTCGTCGGCCAGACCCACTGCCACCAGCACGCGGTACTGGGCGACGCCCCCGACCGCCGTCTCCGCGCGGCCGCCGGACTCACCGGCACCCTCAGCGGCGGTTGCTGTGGCCTCGCCGGCAACTTCGGCTTCGAGAAGGGCCACTACGACGTCTCGGTGGCCTGCGCCGAGGAGCAACTCCTCCCGGCGGTCAGGGACGCGCCCGACGACGCGCTCGTCCTGGCGGACGGCTTCTCCTGCCGGACCCAGCTGGAGCAGCTGGCGGGAAGAAGAGGGCGGCACTTGGCGGAGGTGCTGGCGGAGGGGCTGGGAGTGGGCCTGGGGGGCCTGGGGGAGGAGGCCCGGACGGAAGGCGGCGACCGGAACCGCTGAACCGGCGCCCGGTGGGCCAGCGCCCCCTGCCCGTGCCCCCGCACGGCCCAAGAGCCCCAGGTACGGAGTTGGTCCCGGCGGCGGACCTCAGGTGCCCTGACGCTCGCCCAGCCCCACCGCGCGGCCGTTCTGGTCCCACCGGATCTCCAGGATCCGTACGACGGCGTCACGGTCGAGCGGCCCGAACACATGGGGGAACAGGACGTCCTCGCCGACACCCGGCGGCGGGGCGGGAGCGGCGGCCTCGAACTCCACCCGGGCGGTCAGCCGTTCCTCGTCGAGGACGAGCACGTGCAGAGGCTTGGGTGCGTTCCGGTAGAAGGCGTTGACGACGGCCAGCGTGGTCGCCTCGTCCGGCGAACAGTGCACGAAACCGTCCTCCGGGAGCGAGGAGGGGGCGTACGGCTGGTCGGGCCGGGCGGTCCAGGCGTCCAGGGATACGACGTGGTAGATCACAGGCCGGTTATACAGCAGCGAGCGGCAAGCCCGCCGTGTGCTCGACCTTGATCGGTTCGATGGCCCCACCTAAGCTCCCGTGCCCATGGAGCTGCGGGGGCGAGATGGGCGACCATCGCGGGAACGGCCGGCCGGGAGGGGACGGACGCTGGTCGTCGCCGTCACCGGGGTGGTGGGCCTCGTCGCCGTGGGGGCGGCCCTCGTCCTCGTGCCGGGCGCGGTCGTCGACCACGATCTCGCCGGGGCGAGCGTGGACGCGCGGGACAGGCTCAAGGCCGTCAGCGACGTCCGTACGACACTGCTCCAGGCCATCGGCGGCCTGGCCGTCCTCTTCGGCGCGTACGCCACCTGGCGCCAACTGAGGGTGAGTCAGGACGGTCTGCGCGCGACGCAGGAGGGCTATGTCACCGACCGGTTCAGCCGGGCGGTCGACCAACTCGGCAGCGACAAGGTGGACGTACGCATCGGTGGACTGCATGCGCTGTGGCGGATCGCGGAGCATTCGGCGCGGGACCGCGAGGCGATCCTCTCCATTCTGGCGGCCTATCTGCGGACACATCTGCCGTGGCCGCCGCCCACCGGACCGGAGGACCCGGCGGCCCTGGGAGCGCGCGCTGCGGCGGTTCCGTCGGCGCAGACACCGATCAACGACGTCGCGCCGCTGGAGGTGCGGGCGGCGGACGCCCAGGTGGCGCTGACCGGACTCGGCGTGCTGCTGCTGCATCCCCGGGAGCACTCCTGGCTCAATCTGGGCGTCACCGATCTGCGCCGCGCCGACTGCGACGGCTTGTGGCTGACCGAGGTCAACTTCGACCGGTCCTGCATGGAAGCGGCGAGCCTGTACCACGCCAACCTCACCCAGGCGTCCCTCGTCTCCACCAACCTCCGGCACGCCGAACTCAAGACCGCGATCCTGCGCCGCGCCCGCCTCGCCCTCGCCGATCTGCGCGGGGCTCGGATGGTCGCGACGGATCTGCGGGACGCCGACTTCACCGAGGCCGACCTGCGCGAGGCGAACCTCCGCAAGGCCGACGCCTCCGGCGCCGTCCTGCACCGCGCCGACCTCCGCCTGACCGACCTGCGCGGCAGCGACCTGAGCACCGCCGACCTCACCGGGGCCCGCCTCACCGGAGCCCTCGTCAGCGCCCGGACCCGCTGGCCCGCCGACTTCGATCCCACCACCGCCGGCGTGGTCCTCACCGATGACCCGGGCCCGGAGCCCCCGCCCCTCCTCCAGCCTCCGGGCATCACGACGGAACATCCGCCGCTGCGCTCGATGCCGTGACCGGGAGCCGACGGCCGACGCGGCGCGGCACCGCCGTGGCGGTCCGGAAGGGACGGCCTCCGCCTCAGGACACCCTTCACCCCGAGGCTCAGGACCCGGCTGCGGAGCGCGCTCGCCGTCACCGCCGCCGGACTCGCCACCGTGCTCCCACCGGCGGGCACCGCCCCCGCCACGCCGCTCCCGGTCCGCTTTCGCGCCGGGCCCCCGCACCTCCTGAGCCGCGGCGCCGAGCCCCGCGCTCAGTCCCTGTGCCGCAGCGGCTCCGCCCCCGTCTCCCTGAGGAACTCCCTCAGGACCTGGGCGAGTCGTTCCGGCTGGTCCTCGGGGACGAGCGTTGAGGAGTCGGCGATCTCGACCAGCCGGCCCTTCGGATACAGCTCTGCCAGCCGGGGGCCGTGCTCGCGAGGCATGAGGCGGTCCTCGGTCGCCCATACGACCAGCACGGGGCGGTCGTACTTCCGCAGGCGCTCGCTCCATTCCAGCAGCGTCGCCCGGCCGGGAGCCGACGTGGCGAACTTCGCGAAGTCCCGGCGGACGGCCCTGCTCCGGGTCGCCGGGCCGAACCAGTCGGCCATGATCTCGGGCGGGATCCCGCGCAGGCTCATGCCGCCGTACCCGCCGCGGTGGTCACGGAACGCCGGGACCCGCATCAGCCGTGTGAGCAGCCAGACTCCGCCGGGGACCCCGCACACCTTGGCCACGGCCTTGGCCGCTCCCGGCGGGAAGTTGTCGAACGCCTCGCAGGCCACCAGCACCAGCCGCCCGACGCGGTGGCCCCGCTCCTCGGTCACCAGGAACTGGCCGCCACCCCAGTCGTTGAGGACGAGCGTCACGTCCTCAAGGCCGAGCCGTTCCATGAACTCGCCCAGCAGTCGTGCGACACCCCGGTGCGACAGGTCGGCGTCCGGGCGCATGGGCCGCCGGTGGCCACCGAGCGGCAGGGTGGGCAGGACGCAGCGGTACCCGTCCAGCAGCGGTACGACCTTGCGCCACTGCGTCTCGTTCATCGGCAGACCGTGGCTGAACACGAGCACCGGCCCCTCGCCGCCGGTGTCCTGGTAGTCGATCGTCCCGGCGGACAACTCGATGTGCGGCACGGCACCCCCGTCGATCGGCCTCCCCGCCCTCGGGCGAGCGGGGGTCGTCCTCACGTTAGGGAGACCGGCGGCTCAGGCCAAGACACGGCACCGCCCGGCCGGGGAGAGCGGCTCACCCCGGCACCCCGGCCTTCCCCCGCCCCACCTGTGTCCGTACCGCGCCCATGCTCGCCCCGATGACCAGGGCGATCGCGAGGGCCTCGACGGTGGTGAGGGCCTGGTCGAGGATGAGGAAACCGGCGGTGGCGGCGATCGCGGGCTCCAGACTCATGAGGATCGCGAAGGTGGAGGCGGGCAGTCGGCGCAGCGCGACGAGTTCGAGGGTGTACGGGAGGACGGAGGAGAGCACGGCCACGGCGGCGCCCAGGGCGAGCGTCGCCGGATCGAGGAGCCGGCCCCCGGATTCGACGATCCCCAGCGGCAGGAACAGCACCGCCGCCACGGCCATGGCCAACGCCAGCCCGTCGGCCTGCGGGAACCGCCGCCCCGTACGCGCGCTGAAGACGATGTAGAGGGCCCACGCCAGCCCGGCTGCCAGGGCGAAGGCGATGCCCAGCGGATCGAGGCCGCCGACTCCGCCGCCCTTTCCGAGCAGGAAGACGCCGCAGAGGGCGAGCCCGGCCCACACCACGTTCAGCGCCCGCCGGGAGGCGAGGACGGAGAGCGTCAGCGGGCCGAGCACCTCCAGGGTGACGGCGAGACCGAGGGGGATACGGGCGACGGCCTGGTAGAAGAGGCCGTTCATCGCGGCCATGGTGACACCGAAGGCGACCACCGTCCCCCAGTCGGTACGCGAGTGCCCGCGCAGCCGGGGCCGGCAGATCACCAGCATCACCAGCGCGGCGACCGCGAGCCGGAGCGTCACCACTCCGAGCGCCCCGGCGCGCGGCATCAGCGTCACCGCGAGCGCCCCGCCGAACTGCACCGATATCCCCCCGGCGAGCACCAGCCCGACGGGCCCGAGCGAACCAAGCCCGCGCGCGCGGCGGAAGCCGCCGGAGACGGAGCCGGGACCGGAGGCGGAGGCGAGCACGGGGTCGGCCGAGGCTGCGGCCGCGGCGACGGGCACGGACTGTTCAGCACGGGGGAGTGTCACGTCGTTCATTATGGAGGACTTGAAAGTGCAAAGCAATGGACTAAGTCAGGTCTGTAGCCGCTATTGCCCCTTACGTCGACACCTTCCATCCCGGGCAGTGGTCTCGAATTCATCCCGCAAAAATGCAAGCACGCTTGATTGTTTATCCGTCCGCTGCCATGCTCCCCCCATGGCCGACCCCACGCCCGTGATCGACGATCTCCGTGCCGAGAGTGAGGAACTCGACCTCCTCGTGGCCGAGTTGAGCCCGGAGCGGTGGGCGCTCGCGACGCCCGCGCCCGGCTGGAGCGTCGCCCACCAGATCGCCCACCTCGCCTGGACGGACCACTCCTCCGTGCTGGCGGTGACCGACCAGGCCGCCTTCGCCCGCGAGGTCGAGAGCGCGCTGACCTCGCCCGGAGACTTCGTCGACCGGGGCGCCGAGGAAGGCGCGGAGAAGCCGCCCGCCGAGCTGCTCGCGAACTGGCGGGCCGGCCGCGAGGCCTTGGAGGCCGCCCTGCGCGCGGCGCCCAAGGGCGCGCGGTTCCCCTGGTACGGCCCGCCCATGTCCACCGCCTCCATGGCAACCGCCCGCCTCATGGAGACCTGGGCCCACGGCCTGGACGTCGCCGACGCGCTGGGCGTCCCCCGGATCAGCCCCGGCGACCGCCTCCGCCACATCACCCGACTCGGCATCCGCACCCGCGACTTCGCCTTCGGGGTGCACGGACTGACCCCGCCCTTCGAGGAGTTCCGCGTCGAACTGACCAGCCCCACAGGCGAGTTGTGGACGTACGGCCCCGAGGACGCGACCGACCGCGTCACCGGCCCCGCCCTCGACCTCTGCCTCCTGGTCACCCAGCGCGCCCACCGCGCCGACCTCGCCCTGCGCGCCGAAGGCGCGGACGCCGACCGCTGGCTGGACATCGCCCAGGCCTTCGCGGGCCCGCCCGGCACCGGACGCGCGGCCAAGGGAGCCACCCCGTGACGGCGGCCCCCCTCCGCATAGGCAACGCCTCCGGCTTCTACGGCGACCGCTTCGACGCCATGCGCGAGATGCTCACCGGCGGTGAACTCGACGTCCTCACCGGCGACTATCTGGCCGAGCTGACCATGCTCATCCTCGGCCGCGACCGCCTGAAGGACCCCGCGGCCGGGTACGCCCGCACGTTCCTGCGCCAGTTGGAGGAGTGTCTTGGGCTCGCGCACGAGCGGGGCGTGCGGATCGTCGCCAACGCGGGCGGACTCAACCCCGCCGGACTCGCCGACGCCGTACGGGAGTTGGCGGCCCGGCTCGGCATCCCCGTCCGCGTCGCCCACGTCGAGGGCGACGACCTCACCGCCGCCCACGCCGGCACCCTCGCCGCCCATGCCTACCTCGGCGGCTTCGGCATCGCGGCCTGTCTGCGGGAGGGCGCCGACGTCGTGGTCACCGGCCGGGTCACGGACGCCGCCCTGGTGACCGGGCCCGCCGCCGCGCACTTCGGCTGGGGGCCGGGGGAGTACGACCGCCTCGCGGGCGCCGTCGTCGCCGGGCACGTCCTGGAGTGCGGGGCGCAGGCGACCGGCGGCAACTACGCGTTCTTCCACGAGTCGACCCCGGCCGCCCTGCGCCACCCCGGCTTCCCCCTCGCCGAACTCCACGCCGACGGCTCGGCCGTGATCACCAAGCACCCCGGCACCGGTGGCCTCGTCGACATCGGCACGGCCACCGCGCAGCTCCTCTACGAGACGGGCGGTGCCCGGTACGCGGGCCCCGACGTCACCGCTCGCCTCGACACGGTCAGCCTCACCCAGGACGGCCCCGACCGGGTCCGCGTCCACGGCGTACGCGGCGAGGCCCCGCCCCCGACCCTCAAGGTCGGCCTCAACCGGCTCGGCGGCTTCCGCAACGAGGTCACCTTCGTCCTGACCGGCCTGGAGATCGAACGCAAGGCCGCCCTCGTCCGCGACCAGCTGGAGACCGCGCTCGCCGCCGCCAAGTCCCGTCCGGCGCAGGTGGATTGGGAGCTGGCCCGCACCGACCACCCCGACGCCCGCACCGAGGAGACCGCCAGCGCCCTCCTCCGCCTCGTCGTCCGAGACCCGGACCAGGCCACCGTCGGCCGGGCCCTCAGCGGAGCCGCCGTCGAGCTGGCCCTCGCGAGCTACCCCGGCTTCCACGTCCTGGCCCCACCCGGAAAGGGCGCCCCCTACGGGGTGTTCGAGGCGGCCCACGTCGCCCGGGACACCGTGCGGCACGTGGCCGTCCTCCACGACGGCCGCCGGCTGCCCGTGCCGCCGGGCGACGACACCCTCCCCCTGCGACCGGTCGACGAACCGGCCCTCCCGGAGCCGCTGCCGCCCGGCCTCCCCACCCGCCGCGCGCCCCTCGGTCTCGTCGCCGGCGCCCGCAGCGGCGACAAGGGCGGCGACGCCAACATCGGCCTCTGGGCCCGCACGGACGAAGCGTGGCGGTGGCTGGCCCACACCCTCACCACCGACCGGCTCCGCGCGCTCCTCCCGGAGACGGCCGACCTGCCGGTCACCCGGCACACGCTGCCCAACCTGCGCGCCCTCAACTTCGAGATCGCCGGCATCCTCGGCGAGGGCGTCGCCTCGCAGGCCCGCTTCGACCCCCAGGCCAAGGCCCTCGGCGAATGGCTCCGCTCCCGCCACCTGGACATACCGGAGGCCCTGCTGTGACGATCATCAACTCGGCCCTGGACACGGCGGCTTCGGACCACCGGGCCAACCGCGAGGCCATGCTCGCCAAGCTGGACGCGCTGACCGCCGAGCACGCCAGGGCGCTGGCGGGTGGGGGCGAGAAGTACGTCCAACGGCACCGGGCGCGCGGCAAGCTCCTCGCCCGCGAGCGCATCGAACTGCTGCTTGACCCCGACACGCCCTTCCTCGAACTGTCGCCGCTCGCCGCCTGGGGCAGCGAGTACACGGTCGGCGCCTCGCTCGTCACCGGCATCGGGGTCGTCGAGGGCGTCGAGTGCCTGATCACCGCCAACGACCCGACCGTACGCGGCGGCGCGAGCAACCCGTGGAGCCTGAAGAAGGCCCTCCGCGCGAACGACATCGCGCTCGCCAACCGCCTGCCCTGCATCAGCCTCGTCGAGTCCGGCGGAGCCGATCTCCCCTCCCAGAAGGAGATCTTCATCCCCGGCGGCGCGATCTTCCGCGACCTCACCCGGCTCTCCGCCGCCGGGATCCCCACCATCGCCGTCGTCTTCGGCAACTCCACCGCCGGTGGGGCCTACATCCCCGGCATGTCCGACCACGTGATCATGGTCAAGGAACGCGCGAAGGTGTTCCTCGGCGGCCCGCCTCTCGTCAAGATGGCCACCGGCGAGGAGAGCGACGACGAGTCCCTCGGCGGCGCCGAGATGCACGCGCGCGTGTCGGGCCTCGCCGACCACTTCGCCGTCGACGAGCCGGACGCCCTGCGCCAGGCCCGCCGGGTCGTCGCCCGCCTCAACCACCGCAAGGCGTACGCCGATCCGGACCCGCACCTGGTCCAGCCCCCCAAGTACGACGCCGAGGAACTGCTCGGCATCGTCCCGGGCGACCTGAAGGCGCCCTTCGACCCCCGCGAGGTCATCGCCCGGATCGTCGACGCCTCCGACTTCGACGAGTTCAAGCCCCTGTACGGCACCAGCCTCACCACCGGCTGGGCCACCCTGCACGGCTATCCCGTCGGCATCCTCGCCAACGCCCAAGGGGTCCTCTTCAGCGAGGAGTCCCAGAAGGCCGCCCAGTTCATCCAGCTCGCCAACCAGCGCGACATCCCCCTCCTCTTCCTGCACAACACCACCGGCTACATGGTCGGCAAGGAGTACGAGCAGGGCGGCATCATCAAGCACGGCGCGATGATGATCAACGCGGTGAGCAACAGCCGGGTGCCCCACCTGTCCGTCCTCATGGGCGCGTCGTACGGCGCAGGCCACTACGGCATGTGCGGCCGCGCCTACGACCCCCGCTTCCTCTTCGCCTGGCCCAGCGCCAAGTCCGCCGTGATGGGCCCGCAGCAACTGGCGGGCGTCCTGTCGATCGTGGCCCGCCAGTCGGCCGCCGCGAAGGGACAGCCGTACGACGAGGACGCCGACGCCGCGCTGCGCGCGATGGTGGAGCAGCAGATCGAGTCCGAGTCGCTCCCGATGTTCCTGTCCGGACGGCTGTACGACGACGGGGTCATCGACCCCCGCGACACCCGCACCGTCCTCGGCCTGTGCCTGTCCGCGATCCACACGGCCCCCTACGAGGGCGCGCGTGGCGGCTTCGGCGTCTTCCGGATGTGAGGTTGTCTCCCTTGATGTCTCCCGTGACCGCACCAGTGATCCAGACGATCGACTCCGTCCTCGTCGCCAACCGCGGCGAGATCGCCTGCCGCATCTTCCGCACCTGCGCCGACCTGGGCATCCGCACGGTCGCCGTGCACTCCGACGCCGACGCGAACGCCCTGCACACACGCGTGGCCGACAAGGCCGTACGGGTGCCGGGCGCGGCCCCCGCCGACACCTATCTGCGCGGCGACCTGATCGTGAAGGCGGCCCTCGCCGCAGGCGCCGACGCCGTCCACCCCGGCTACGGCTTCCTCTCCGAGAACCCCGACTTCGCCCGTGCCGTCCGGGACGCGGGCCTCGTCTGGATCGGCCCGCCCCCCGAGGCGATCGAGGCGATGGCGTCCAAGACCCGCGCCAAGCAACTCATGGGCCTGGCCCCCCTGGACGCGGCCGAGGTCACCGAGGACGACCTGCCGGTCCTGGTGAAGGCGGCGGCGGGCGGCGGCGGCCGCGGCATGCGCGTCGTACGCCACCTGGCAGACCTGCCCACCGCCCTGGAGAGCGCCCGCGCCGAGGCCGCGAGCGCCTTCGGTGACGGCGAGGTCTTCGTCGAGCCGTATCTGGAGAACGGCCGTCACGTCGAGGTCCAGATCCTCGCCGACACCCACGGCACCGTCTGGCCGCTGGGCACCCGCGACTGCTCCCTGCAACGCCGCCACCAGAAGGTGATCGAGGAGGCCCCGGCCCCCGCCCTGCCCGACGCGCTCACCGAGGAACTCCACACGCTGGCCGTACGCGCCGCGCGCGCCGTCGACTACGTCGGCGCGGGCACCGTCGAGTTCCTCGTCTCCGCCGGCCGGGCCCACTTCCTGGAGATGAACACCCGCCTCCAGGTCGAACACCCGGTGACCGAAGCCGTCTTCGGCCTCGACCTGGTCGCCGAACAGATCCGCGTCGCCGAGGGCCACGCCCTGCCCGCCGACCCCCCACCCGCACGCGGCCACGCGATCGAGGCCCGCCTGTACGCCGAGGACCCGGCCCGCGACTGGGCACCGCAGACCGGCACCCTGCACCGACTGGCTGTCCCCGGGGGCGTCCGCCTGGACACCGGTTACGAGGACGGCGACACGATCGGCGTCCACTACGATCCGATGCTCGCCAAGCTGATCGCCCACGCCCCCACCCGGGCGGAGGCGATCCGCAGGCTGGCGGGCGCCCTGGAACGGGCGACGATCCACGGCCCGACCACGAACCGGGCCCTGCTGGTGAACTCCCTGCGCCACGAGGAGTTCACGACCGCCCGCATGGACACGGGCTTCTACGACCGCCACCTTTCCGCCCTGACCACCGGGACCCCCGACCCGCACGCCCCGCTGGCCGCCGCCCTGGCCGACGCCGCCGCCGGGGGCCACCCCCGCTTCGGGGGCTGGCGCAACGTGCCCTCCCAGCCCCAGACCAAGCGCTACCTGATGGCGGGGGAGGAGCACGAGGCCCGCTACCGCCACACCAGGAACGGCCCCGAGGCGGACGGGGTCCGTGTCGTCAACGTCGACCCCCGCTGCGTCGTCCTCGAAGTGGACGGCGTCCGGCGGAAGTTCGACGTCACCCGCCACGGCGACCGCATCTACGTCAACACCACCACCCTCACCGCCGTCCCCCGCTTCCCCGACCCCACCACCCAACAGCCCCCCGGCTCCCTCCTGGCCCCCATGCCGGGCACGGTCGTCCGCGTGGCGGACCACGTGAAGCCAGGCTCAGCGGTGGAAGCGGGCCAACCCCTCCTCTGGCTGGAGGCGATGAAGATGGAACACAAGATCACGGCCCCGACGACGGGCACCCTGACGGCCCTCCACGCGACGCCAGGACAGCAGGTGGAGATGGGCGCCCTCTTGGCCGTGGTCGAACAGCAGCCGACCTGAAGGGGCGCGGGGAACTGCGCGACACGCCCCCACCAACCCGCACCCTCCGACCGACGAACGGACCCTCCCCCTTAGGAGCCCCCGAACATGTCCCCGATCCTGGAATCCGAAGAACACAAAGCCCTACGAGCCGCCGTCTCCGCCCTCGGAAAACGCTACGGCCGCGACTACATCACCACGATCAACAGAGAAGAACGCCACCCCGACGAACTCTGGACCGAGGCCGCCAAACTCGGCTACCTGGGCGTCAACCTCCCCGAGGAGTACGGCGGCGGAGGCGGTGGAATAGCCGAACTCTCCATCATACTCGAAGAGTTGGGCGCCGCAGGCTGCCCCCTGCTCATGATGATCGTGTCTCCCGCCATCTGCGGCACCGTCATCGCCCGCTTCGGCACCAAGGCCCAGCGGCAGACCTGGCTGCCCGCCCTGGCGAACGGCACCAGCCTCATGGCCTTCGGCATCACCGAACCCGACGCCGGCTCCAACAGCCACCGCATCACCACCACCGCCCGCCGCGACGAAACCGGAGACTGGCTGCTCACGGGCCGCAAGGTCTTCATCTCCGGCGTCGACCGGGCGGACGCCGTCCTCATCGTCGGCCGCACCGAGGACGCCCGCACTGGCACCCTCAAGCCCTGCCTCTTCATCGTCCCCACGGACACCCCCGGCTTCGAGTACCGCCGGATCGACATGGAACTGCGCGCCGCCGAGAAGCAGTTCGAGCTGAGCTTCGACGACATCCGGCTCCCCGCCGACGCCCTGGTCGGCGACGAGAACGCCGGTCTCCTCCAACTGTTCGCCGGCCTCAACCCCGAGCGGATCATGACCGCCGCCTTCGCCATCGGCATGGCCCGGTACGCCCTCGCCAAGGCCGTCGAGTACGCCCGCGACCGCACGGTCTGGCGCCAGCCCATCGGCGCCCACCAGGCGATCGCCCACCCTCTCGCCCAGTCCCACATCGAACTCGAACTGGCCCGTCTGGTGACGCAGAAGGCGGCCCACCTCTACGACGCGGGCGACGACGCGGCGGCCGGCGAGGCCGCCAACATGGCCAAGTACGCGGCGGCCGAGGCCTGTGTGAAGGCCGTCGACCAGGCCGTGCACACCCTCGGCGGCAACGGCCTCACCGCCGAGTTCGGCCTCGCCTCGCTGATTACGGCCGCGCGCGTGTCTCGTATCGCGCCGGTGAGCCGGGAGATGATTCTCAACTACATCTCCCACCAGACCCTGGGCCTGCCGAAGTCGTACTGACCGGCACCGTGCGGCGCGAGGAGGAACCATGTTCCGCAGCGAGTACGCAGACGTCCTGCCCCTCGAACTCCCCATCCACGAAGCCGTCCTGGGCCGCGCCCCCGAGTTCGGCGAGCTGCCCGCGCTGATCGACGGAGTCGACGGCACCACCCTCACCTACGAACAACTGGACCGCTTCCACCGCCGGCTCGCGGCCGCGTTCGCCGAGGCGGGCGTCCGCAAGGGCGACGTCCTCGCCCTGCACAGCCCCAACACGATCGCCTACCCGACGGCGTTCTACGCCGCCACCCGCGCGGGCGCCACCGTCACCACCGTGCACCCGCTGGCCACCCCCGCCGAGCTGGCCAAACAGCTCCAGGACTCCGGGGCGAGCTGGATCGTCACCGTCTCACCGCTCCTGGAGACCGCCCGCGCCGCCGCCGAACGCGTCGGCGGCGTACGGGAGATCTTCGTCTGCGACAGCGCCCCGGGCCACCGCTCGCTGATCGACATGCTCGCCTCCGCCGCCCCCGAACCGGCCGTCGACATCGACCCGGTGACGGACCTCGCGGCGCTCCCGTACTCCTCCGGCACGACCGGTGTCCCCAAGGGCGTCATGCTCACCCACCGGTCCATCGCCACCAACCTCGCCCAGCTCGAACCGGTCATGCCGGCCGGCCCCGGCGACCGCATCCTCGCCGTACTGCCGTTCTTCCACATCTATGGGCTCACGGCCCTGATGAACGCCCCGCTGCGGCTCGGTGCCACGGTCGTCGTCCTGCCCCGCTTCGACCTGGAGGGCTACCTCAAGGCGATCGCCGACCACCGCATCACCCACCTCTACGTGGCCCCGCCGATCGTCCTCGCCCTCGCCAAGCACCCGGCCGCCGAGCGCTACGACCTCTCCACGGTCCGGCACATCCTCTCCGCCGCCGCACCCCTCGACGCGACGCTCGCCGCCGCCTGCTCCGCCCGTCTCTCCCTGCCGCCCGTCGTCCAGGGCTACGGCATGACCGAACTCTCGCCCTGCTCCCACCTGGTCCCCCTCGTCCAGGCCGCCGTCGCGCCCCCCGGCACCGTCGGCAAACTCATCGCCGGCACCGAGATGCGGATCGTCTCCCTCGACGACCCCGGCAAGGAGGTCGGCGTCGGCGAACCCGGCGAGATCGTCATCCGGGGCCCGCAGGTCATGAAGGGCTACCTGGGCCGACCCCGGGACACCGCCGACATGATCGACGCCGACGGCTGGCTCGCCACCGGTGACATCGGCCATGTCGACGCCGACGGCTGGCTGTACGTCGTCGACCGGGTCAAGGAGCTGATCAAGTACAAGGGCTTCCAGGTCGCCCCCGCCGAACTCGAAGCCCTCCTCGTCACCCACCCCGGCATCGCCGACGCCGCCGTCATCGGCCACTACAACGACGACGGCAACGAGGTGCCGCACGCCTTCGTCGTCCGCCGGCCCACCGCGCGGGACCTCTCCGAGGGCGAGGTGATGATGTACGTCGCCGAACGCGTCGCCCCCTACAAACGCGTCCGCCACGTCACCTTCATCGCCGACGTGCCCCGCGCGGCCTCCGGGAAGATCCTCCGCCGCGAACTCAGGGAACGCCTGTGACCGACCTGATCCACCGTGTCCACGACCGGGGCGTCGCCACCCTCGCCCTCGACTCCCCGGCCAACCGCAACGCCCTCTCGGCGAGGCTGGTGGGGGAGCTGTCGGACGCGCTCACCCGGTGCGGCGAGGACGACGACGTACGCGCCGTCGTCCTCACCCACACCGGGAACACGTTCTGCGCGGGCGCCGACCTGCGCGATCCGCCCGACCCGAAAGCCATGGTCACGCTGCTCCGCCAGCTCCTCGAACTGCCCAGGCCCGTCGTCGCCCGCGTCACCGGCCACGTCCGCGCGGGCGGCCTCGGCCTGCTCGGCGCCTGCGACATCGCCGCCGCCGGACCCGAGGCCACCTTCGCCCTCACCGAGGTCCGCATCGGCGTCGCGCCCGCCGTCATCTCCCTCACCCTGCGCCCCCGCACCGACCCGCGCGCCCTCGCCCGCTACTCCCTCACCGGCGAGCGGTTCGGCCCCGCCGAGGCCGCCCGCATCGGCCTGCTCACGGCCGCCGGGGACGATGTCGACGACGTCCTCGCCCCCGTCCTCGACGGACTGCGCCGGGCCTCACCGAGGGCCCTGGCGGAGACGAAACGCCTGCTCACGGCTAAGGTGCTGGAGAACTTCGACCTGGACGCGGGTGAACTGACCAGCCTCTCGTCCCGGCTGTTCGCCTCCGCCGACGCCCGCGAGGGCATGACGGCGTTCCTCGAAGGACGGGACCCGGGATGGGTGTTGTGAGCATGATGGAAACAGGCCCTGGTGTGGATCGCGGCCCCAAGCAGGACCGCAGCCGCGTCACCCGTCAGCGCCTCCTGGAAGCCGCCGTCGCCTGTCTCGCCGAACACGGCTGGGCCGGCTCCACCGTCTCCGTCGTCGCCGAACGCGCCGGCGTCTCCCGGGGCGCCGCCCAGCACCACTTCCGCACCCGCGAGGACCTGTTCACCGCCGCCGTCGAGTACGTCGCCGAAGAACGCTCCCTCGCCCTGCGCGCCCTCTTCCCCGAGGGCACAGCCGACCGCCGGGCCGTCGTCGCCGCCGTCGTCGACCTCTTCACCGGCCCCCTCTTCCGCGCCGCTCTGCACCTCTGGGTCGCCGCCTCCAACGAGGAACAGCTCCGCTCCCGCGTCACCGAACTCGAAGCCCGCGTCGGCCGCGAGACCCACCGCATCGCCGTCGACCTCCTGCGCGCCGACGAGACCGTCCCCGGCGTCCGCGAAACCGTCCAGGGCCTCCTCGACATGGCCCGCGGCCTCGGCCTCGCCAACCTCCTCACCGACGACACCGGCCGCCGCGACAAGGTGGTGGCCCAGTGGGCGGCCCTCCTCGACGAGAAACTGGGCTGAGCCGGCCCCGGGACATCAAGGGCGGCCTCGGCAGCTCGACCTCAGGGACTCAGCCGCTCCACCCGCCACGACCCGTCCGGCTCCGCCATGTACCGCAGCCGGTCGTGCAGCCGGTTCCACCGCCCCTGCCAGAACTCCACACTCTGCGGCACCACTCGGAAACCACCCCAGTGCGGCGGCACCGGCACCTGCTCGCCCTCCGGATAGCGCGCGAGCAGCTCCTCGTACGTGGCGTCCAGTTCGGCCCGCGAGGAGATCACCGACGACTGCGCGCTGGCCCACGCCCCCAGCTGCGACCCGTGCGGCCGCGTACGGAAGTACTCCGCCGTCTCGTCCCGCCCGGTCCGCACCGCCGTCCCCGTCACGATCACCTGCCGGGCCAGCGCGTGCCAGGGGAAGAGCAGTGAGACGTACGGGTTCACCGCCAGGTCACGGGCCTTGCGCGAGTCGTAGTTCGTGTAGAAGACGAAGCCGCGCGCGTCGTACGCCTTCATCAGCACCGTACGAGAGGCGGGGCGCCCCTCTGCGTCGGCCGTCGACACCACCATGGCGTTCGGCTCGAACACTGCCCCCTCTTGCGCGGCCTGGAGGAACCACCGCCCGAACTGCTCCATGGGGCCGGCGGCCAGCTCGCTCTCGTCGAGCCCGTCGGCGCGGTACTGCTTGCGCATGAGAGCAGGATCGTGATCGTTCACATGGTCATCCTGCCGTATGAACGGCGGACCCGAGGAAAGTGGCACTGAGTGCCGCCGACCCTCCCCAAACCTGGCACTCAGGCGTATGGTGCAGGAACCGCCTGTCGCACACATCAAGAGGAGCCGCCTGATGTCCGACTTCGTACCCGGGCTCGAAGGAGTCGTCGCGTTCGAGACGGAGATCGCCGAACCGGACAAGGAAGGCGGCGCCCTCCGCTACCGGGGCGTCGACATCGAGGACCTGGTCGGCCACGTCTCCTTCGGCAATGTCTGGGGCCTCCTCGTCGACGGCGCCTTCCGCCCCGGGCTCCCGCCCGCCGAGCCGTTCCCCATCCCCGTCCACTCCGGCGACATCCGCGTCGACGTCCAGTCCGCGCTCGCCATGCTCGCCCCCGTCTGGGGCCTCAAACCCCTCCTCGACATCGACGAGGAGCAGGCCCGCGCCGACCTCGCCCGCGCCGCCGTCATGGCCCTCTCCTACGTCGCCCAGTCCGCCCGCGGCCAGGGCCTGCCCATGGTCCCGCAGCGCGAGATCGACAAGGCCCAGTCCGTCGTCGAACGCTTCATGATCCGCTGGCGGGGCGAGCCCGACCCCAAGCACGTGGCGGCCGTCGACGCCTACTGGACCAGCGCCGCCGAACACGGCATGAACGCCTCCACCTTCACGGCCCGCGTCATCGCCTCCACCGGCGCGGATGTCGCCGCCGCCCTCTCCGGCGCCGTCGGCGCCATGTCCGGTCCCCTCCACGGCGGCGCCCCCTCCCGCGTCCTCGGCATGATCGAGGAGATCGAACGCACCGGCGACGCCGACGCCTACGTCAAGCAGGCCCTCGACAAGGGCGAACGCCTCATGGGCTTCGGCCACCGCGTCTACCGCGCCGAGGACCCCCGCGCCCGGGTCCTGCGCCGCACCGCCCGCGACCTCGGCGCCCCCCGCTTCGAGGTCGCGGAAGCCCTGGAGAAGGCGGCCCTGGCCGAACTCCACGCCCGCCGCCCCGACCGTGTCCTCGCCACCAACGTCGAGTTCTGGGCGGCCATCGTCCTGGACTTCGCCGAGGTCCCGGCGCACATGTTCACGTCGATGTTCACCTGCGCCCGCACCGCCGGCTGGTCGGCGCACATCCTCGAACAGAAGCGCACCGGCCGCCTCGTGCGCCCCTCCGCACGCTACGTCGGCCCCGGCACGCGCAGCCCCCAGGAGATCGAGGGCTACGCCGACATCGCCGCGCACTAGGGCACGGGCCGTACCGTCACGCGGGGCTGAGCAGCCCCGCGTGATGCCGCTCGGCGACCAGCGGATGCGCCCGCAGCTTCCCCTTGAGCTCGTTGAACCCGTACTCGGCGAACAGCGGATTCCCCGGATCGTCGGTCACGCCGGGCGCGGTGGAGGCGTACGGAAAGACCAGCGGCTCCACCCGGGCGTCGAGCCGGGGGTTGTAGAAGAACGGCACGGAGAACCGCTCGGTCGCCCCGGGCGGGCTCACCACCCGGTGATGGGTGGCGAGCAGATAGCCGTTCGTCGCCACCTCCAGCAACTCTCCGAGGTTCACGACGAACGCCCCCGGAATCGGCGGCACGTCGTGGAACAGCCCGTCCGCCCGCTCCACCTGGAGCCCACCGACCTGGTCCTGCAGCAACAAGGTCAGGAACCCGTAGTCCTTGTGGGCGCCCACCCCCTGATCGGCCCCGTCCCCCGCACTTCCCGGATACCGCACCAGCTTCAGCTGCGGATGGGCCCGCTCCCCGAAGATCGGGTCGTAGAAACCGGCGGGCGCACCGATCGAGACCAGCAACTCCCGCAGCAGCCGCTGCGCCACGGCACTGAGCCGGTCGATCCACGCGAGCGCGGCGGTCCGCAGCTCCGGCAGGGACGCGGGCCACTGATTGGGGCCCTGGAGCCACCAGTACGCGGGCTCCCCGGGTCCAGGACGCCGGACGGCCCGCTCGGCGCCGATGTCCAACTGGTCCCGCCAGTCCCGACTGCCACCCGTCCGCTCGTCCCCGGTCCGCGTGTAGCCGCGGAAATGCGGCGAGTTGACGTTGTCGAGGGCGAGCCGCTCGGCCTCGGGCAACGCGAAGAACGCCCGCATGGCCGCGTCGAGCCGCCGGATCTCGTCCTCCCCGATCCCGTGCCCGACGAGCTGGAAGAACCCCACGTCATGAGCGGCACTGTGCAACTGCGCGTGCAACAGCGCCCGCGCTTCGGGCCCGCGATCGGCGGCGGAGAGATCGATGATGGGCAGCTGGAGATACGACGATGCCGTCGCCGAGTTCGTCATGGGATGCGTCCGAGAGTGAGAGAAGAGGGCTGGGCCGGGTCCGAGGTTCAGACGGAAACCCGACACCCCATGCTCGTGACGCGCACGAAGTCCACGTGCCGGCGTCGAACGAGTATCGGAAGCATGGCGAAAGCATACTGCGCCCTACGAAACGCAGACGACCCGCAGGCTCTGGGTCCCTCCGGCCCCTAAGGACCGAAGAAGCCGGCCGGACGTACCGGCGAGCCTGCGGGTCGGGTGACTGCTTGAGATTGGGCCGGCTGCACGCGCAACACGCGCTGGTCCGGCACCGCACTGTGTGTGGTGCAGGGCCGCTAGCCCGCAGCCACCTCGTGCGTCCGGGTTTCATACATGTACCCGATCACCTCCCTTCTCACGTGCCCATCACTCTAGGAAGCGAGCTGTAGGCGTTCAAGCGCTTTTTTCGCAGGGAACTTCGACGACGGCGTCGCGCCTGTTCAGGGGGCACGCCGGGCGCCGCAGTACACGCAAGCGCTGCCCCACTTCGTGCGCAGGTAGGCGCGGGCATGGGTACCGACGAGCGAGCCGTCCTGGTATTCGGTGCCACGGAGAGTCCTTCCTGCGCTCATGGAATGGGTGTCGAAGGCCAAATGCGCCAAGTGGATTTCGGAGACGGGCGCGTAGTGGCAGATACGAGTCACCAAGGCGGCGGCGGTGTCCCCGCGGTGCCGTAAGGACGGTGGAAGCCAGCCCTGGGCGCGGGCGCGATTCTGCGAACGCCGAGGCCGGTAACGGCAGTTCGCGGAGCGCCGCCGGTGGCGGTACCCGGCACGCTGCTGCATCTTTGGTCTGCTCGCCCGGGTGCCGCAATTCGACGGTGACCAGACTGCGTCTGACGACGACCTTCCGTCCGTGGCCGTCGGTTTCCGTCTTGTCGTCGGTACCTGTCCGGCACCGCCCAGCACCGCGACGCCCAGGTACGGCACGCCCTCACACGGCTGCTGAACTGGGCCCGCACCTGCGGCGTCAAGGCCATCGCGGTCGAAGACCTCGACTTCCAGGCCGAGAAGACCAGAGAGAAACACGGGCACAGGCGCCGATTCCGGCAGCTGATCTCCGGCATGCCGACAGGCAGGCTCCGCGCCCGGCTGACCTCCATGGCCGACACCACCGGTGTCACGATCATCGCCGTGGATCCGGCCTACACCAGCAAGTGGGGTGCCCAGCACTGGCAAAAACCGATGGCCGGCCCCACCCGTAGGACCACCCGGCACGATGCGGCCGGCATCGCGATCGGACGACGCGCCCAGGGACACCCGATCCGGCGACGGACGACACCGCCCCGTGCACACCAGAGCGATGCGCACGGGCATCGGACCGTCCAGGCCGACCGGCGTGCCCCTGGGCGTGAGGAACCCCGCCCCCGCATCCCCGGACCACGGACACGATCCGTGCCGCCGGACGCGGCGAGTACGCGGGCGACCAGGACATCCACAACCGTTCGGGATGTCCGCAGTGACCAGGCATGGGTCCAAGACTCACTCCTGCTCACTGATTAGGAACGGTCACACGACGACCGTGGGTCGGCGAGTGACCTCCTGTCCGGAGATCCTTACCGTCTCAGTGGAGGCCGACAGGATTCGCCCGCAGGACGGCGAAGATACCCCGCGCCCGGGTGTCGTCCGGCAGCGTCCAGTGGCCTGTGAGCTGGCCCTTTGTCTGGGGCGGCAGGTCCAGGGCGTCCGGGTGGAGGACTCGGTTCAGGTGCAGGGTCGTGGCGCCGGAGGTGAGGGGGAGTTCGGAGGCTTCGGCGGTGTCGGCGGGCGGGGAGGCGGTCGTGGGGAGGGGGTCGTCGCCGTCGTAGGAGTGGGTGATCTCGTGGTCCGGGGTGTCGGTGAGGCTCTGGGCCTGGGGTTCGGCCTTGCCTGCGAAGAGGGCCAGGAGTTGGGTGACCAGGACCGGGTCGTGGATGCCGTCGTAGACCCAGCGGATGCCCAGGACGCCGTGTTCCGTGGTGCCGACGAGGGCGTGCTCCGCGCCGGGGAGAGGGGCGCCCCGGTAGGTGAGGGGGGCCAGGTAGTGGACCGGCGCCGCGCCGGAGGTGTCGGTGGCGACCATGAACTCGATGCCGACCTCGCCCTCCGGGTCGTCGAGTCGGAAGCCGCCCGCCTTGGTCAGGTCCGGAGCGGCCGGACCGCCGGCGTACCAGGGGCGGGTGGGCAGCCAGGAGGCCAGCAGTTCGAGCTTGGTGGGTGTGAGGGTCGTGCGGTGGATGATCGCCATGCAGGGATTCTGCGCCGCACGGCCGGGCGGCCGCGAGGTGTTTCCCACGCGGCCGTGCGCTCACCGGGCCTCTACTCCGACGACCTCTCCAGGGCCTCCAGGTCGAGGGCCGCGGCGATGTGTATGGCGACGTCCTCGGCGTAGACGGCGTCGGCGCGTTCGAAGGGGGTGCGGCCGGCGCCGCGGAGGAAGGTGACGACGCCGAGGGTGCGGCCGCGGCTGCGGAGGACCGCGCAGAGGGCGTGCACGGTCTCCGGGGGCCACTGGCGCCCGGTGGCCCACTCGCGGGCCGTCTCCGGTGCGGCCGTACCGGCGCTGGCGCGGACCGAGCCGGCGCGCTCCACGCACTGCAGGGCGGGGTGCCCGGGGCCGTAGCGGACGGGGATGCCGGCGTGGCCGGCGAGATGGCTGGGGCCGGGCCGGCCCGAGGGTGTGGCGGCGGCGCGGACGAGCCGGGCGGGTCCTTCGCCGTCGGCGATCGAACCCCCGGCCACGCGGTCGATGAGGGCGTGGTCGGCGAAGCCGGCGAGGGCGAAGTCGAGGTGGACGGTGGCGGCCTCGCCCGGGTCCTCGCACTCGGCGGCGGCGCGGGCGGCCCGGTGGAGCTGGTTGACGCGGAAGCGGAGCTGCGCGGCCTCCTGCTCGGTCTGTTTGGACTCGGTGATGTCCTGGAAGAGCCAGCCGACACCCAGCGGCACCGGTTCCTCGGCGAGGGGGGAGGCGAGGCGGAGGAACCCGCTGCGCCAGCACCGGCGTTTCTCGCCTTCGGGGGTGCGGACGCCGACCCAGATCTCGGCGGGCGCGGGCGGGGCGCCCTCGGCGAGGACATGGGTGAGGGCGTTCTCGAGTTCCTCGGCGCCCTGGGCGAGCAGTTCGCCGAGTGGGCGTCCGAGGACCGCCGTGCGGCCGATGCCGAGGGAGCGGGCGGCGTGGGCGTTGACGACGGCGGGGCGCAGGTCGGCGTCGACGAGGACGACGCCCCAGGAGGCGTCCTCGAAGAGGGCCTCGCTGAGCGCGATGGACCGTTCGAGGTCGATCTGGGCGTGGACCTCGCTGAAGGCACAGTAGAGGCCGGCGGGCTTGCCGTCGGGTCCGCGTACGGCGGCGGACTGGGTGCGGACCAGGACGCGCCCGCCGTCCTTGGTGACCAGGGCGAACTCGTGCACCTGCCGGCCGCTGGCGTGCATGGCGGCCATCAGCCGCCCCTCGACCTCCTCGGCGTCGGCGGTGCGGACCGCCCACCCGGCGAAGCCGCGGCGGCCCACGGCCTCCTCGGCGCTCCAGCCCAGGATGCGTTCGGCCTCGCGGTTCCAGTGGGTGACGACGCCGTCGGCGTCGAAGGCGCAGAGGGCCGCGTCCATCCCGTCGAGGAGGGCGGCCAGGAGGTCGGAGCCGCCGAAGTCCGTGGAGTCCTCGGTGCCTTCGGTGTCCTCGGTGTTCACCGTGCCCTCGATGTCCTCGGTGTCCTCGGTGTCGTCGTTCGTCGGGCCGTCCCGCTCGGGCTTGTCGGGCCCGAGCTCGTCGGTGGCCCCAGTACGCCGGGAAGCACTCACCTGAACCCCCTGCAGGCTGCGTTGCGTCCGCATGTACGGCTGGTACGGCGCGTCGGTTCGCTCACTCGCCATCATTCAACTCGAACGTGACCCAGCCCACATCCGCTTCACGCAAGATTTGGACGAAATCGTTGTACGCCGGATTTCCTCCTCACCCTTCTCAGCGTTCCCACGAATCCAGGGGTGCAGTCAGCGGAGGTAGAAGATCCGATCTCCGTACTCGCGCATCACCCGGTCGTTCCAGTCGAGCCCGCCGTCGACGTTGCCGGAGCGCAGCAGGGGCGGTTCGACTCCCCGGTCCGCGAGGGAGGCGGCGGCGGTGGCCATGACCGACTGGAGGATCGCCGAGGTGACGACGGTGGAGGCCGGGGCGAAGGGGGCGGGGATGGTGTCGAGGGTGAGTTCGGCGTCGCCGACCGCGATCTTCGAGTCGAGGACGAGGTCGCAGTGGTCCTTGAGGAAGGTGCCGGAGGAGTGGCGGGACGTCGTCTCCGTGGCGTACGCGACCGAGGTGACGCCGATGACCTTCGCGCCCAGTTCGCGGGCGTGTGAGGCCATCTCGACGGGCAGCGCGTTGCGGCCGGAGAGCGAGATCACCACGAGCAGGTCGCCGGCGCGCAGCGGGCTGCTGTCGAGCACGGCGGTCGCGAGCCCGTCGACCCGTTCCAGCGCGGATCCGAGGGTGGCGGGCACCACGTCCACGCCCACGGCGCCGGGGACCGCCAGCAGGTTCATCAGCGCGAGTCCGCCGGCCCGGTAGACGAGGTCCTGGGCGGCGAGCGAGGAGTGGCCGGCCCCGAAGGCGAACAGGCGTCCGCCGGTGACGACCGTGTCCGCGATCAGTTCTCCCGCCGCGGTGATCGACTCCGCCTCCTCGTCCCGTACGCGTTCGAGCAGCCCGATCGCCGCGTCGAGGAACCGCCCACCCGCCGTGCCGCCGTCCAGCCCCATGTGCCGACCCCTCCGCCTTCCGCGAGTCCTTGGTGACGCCGATCACGTTAGTGGTCTGGACCAGTGGGGTGTCAATACGGGAAGCGTGCGCAGGAGAGCGCGGGGCGCGGCCCCTGCTCTCCAGGGGCGCGGGGAACTGCGGGAGAAGTCCACCTCCCCGCTCCCGCGACCCGGCCTCAGCGGCCCTTCCCCTGGGACCGGCCCCAAAAGCGGGGCGTCGGGTCACAAATCGGCCACCTGACCGGGCTCATACCGCCGTCGTCCCCCCGGCGCCACCCGGTTGTCAGCCGGATGCGTAAGAATTGAGTCCAGGGCCAGCGCAGCAAGCCGCAGCAAGCCGGTGTGGCCGTCGCAGCCTCCGGCTGAATCTCATCGAGGGGCACGTATGTCCGGACTGATCGACACGACGGAGATGTATCTCCGCACCATCCTCGAGCTGGAGGAGGAAGGTGTGGTCCCCATGCGCGCCCGGATCGCCGAGCGGCTCGACCAGAGCGGCCCCACGGTGAGCCAGACGGTCGCGCGCATGGAGCGCGACGGGCTGGTGTCCGTCGCCGCGGACCGTCACCTGGAGCTCACCGAGGAGGGTCGTCGGCTGGCGACGCGTGTGATGCGCAAGCACCGCCTCGCGGAGTGCCTGCTCGTCGACGTGATCGGTCTGGAGTGGGAGCAGGTGCACGCCGAGGCGTGCCGCTGGGAGCACGTGATGAGCGAGGCGGTCGAGCGCCGCGTCCTGGAGCTGCTGCGCCACCCCACGGAGTCGCCGTACGGCAACCCGATCCCGGGCCTGGAGGAGCTGGGCGAGAAGGACGGCGCCGACCCCTTCCTGGACGAGGGCATGGTGTCGCTGGCCGACCTCGACCCGGGGACCGAGGGCAAGACCGTCGTCGTACGCCGGATCGGCGAGCCCATCCAGACGGACGCCCAGCTGATGTACACGCTGCGCCGCGCGGGCGTGCAGCCCGGCTCCGTGGTGAGCGTGACGGAGGCGGCCGGCGGTGTCCTCGTGGGCAGCGGCGGTGAGGCGGCGGAGCTGGAGGCGGACGTCGCCTCCCACGTGTTCGTCGCCAAGCGCTGACACTCCCGGCCCGCACCCGGGCCCGCCCGCCCCTGCGCCACGCCCGTCCCCCTGCACCTGTCCCTCACCCGTCGATCCTCGTCGGGGGCCGGTCCGCGCACCCGCCGTCGGACGCTGTTCGACGCGTGCCGGCGGACGTTCGCAATCGCCCGCCAACTCCCGGTGCGGGAGGGGGAGTTGTGGTGTATGGGGACCGTGTCCGGGAACCCGTCCAATCCGAGATTCAGTGCGCGGAATCGCAGCGCTCGGGCCGTTCGCGTGCGAGGCTTGCGCATGAGGCATATGACCTGAGGGGCTCTTGGCCGCCCGCGACGAGGATCCCGGGTGGTGAGGGAGGGGGCGGGGCGGATGTGCCGTGGACATGAGGAGGGCCCCGGCGCCGTGCGGCGCCGGGGCCTGTCCTCCCCTGTGCTGACCCGGAGCCCCGAGCTCCCAGGGTCATCCCCCTCGGACCGTTTTCCCCGAGCGGTCCGCCTCCCGTTGAAGATCTCCCCTCGGCGGCGGCGGGCAATCCTTGAGGGAGGTCACTCGAATGAGGGGTGTTGTCGCCAAGAGCGGCATCTTCGAATGTGTATTCGATAACGTGGATGGCGTGTCGCTGTGTGACCCGCGCCATGACTGATGCGAGCGCCCCACACGTAACGTGTCAACCGATATGCACGCTGTAACACAAGTGCTCGCCGTCCGAGCGGCGCGCACGGCGCACGACAGCAGCTGGAGCAACGGCGAGGCGACGGCGAGAGCCAGGGCGGAAGCGACAGCGGATGCACAACGGAAGCAGCACGACAGCGGTACGACAGCAGTTGGGACGAGTGGACCGGCCGGCTCGAAGCGGGAGCGAGAGGCGGGAGCGAGCGGTCCGGGCGGGAGTCTGGGGGGTGCCAATGGTGCGGCGCATCGACGTGAGGGGAGCGGGCGGCGTGAGTCTCGCCGCCTGGGAGTTCGGCGACCCGCCCAAGACCGGCGAGAACGAACCCCGGCCCGGAGTGCTGTTATTGCACGGCCTCATGGGCCGCGCCTCGCACTGGGCCCCCACCGCCCGCTGGCTCTCCGAACGCCACCGCGCCGTGGCACTCGACCAGCGCGGACACGGCCAGAGCGCGAAGCCCGAGCAGGCCGCGTACACCCGTGAGGCCTACGTCGAGGACGCCGAGGCCGCCGTCGAGCAACTGGGCCTCGCCCCGGTTGTCCTCATAGGCCACGCCATGGGCGCGCTGACCGCCTGGCAGTTGGCCGCCCGCCGCCCCGACCTGGTGAGCGGACTGATCATCTGCGACATGCGGGCCTCGGCGCTCGGCGCCGCCTCGCAACGCGAGTGGGAGAACTGGTTCAAGGCCTGGCCGCTGCCGTTCGCCACCCTCGCCGACGTCCGCAAGTGGTTCGGCGAGGACGACCCCTGGGTGGAGCGCCCCAGCCCGTCCCGGGGCGAGTTCTACGCCGAGGTCATGCACGAGGGGCCCGACGGCTGGCGGCCCGTGTTCGAACCCGAGCAGATGCTGACGACCCGTGAGACCTGGGTCTACGACGCGCACTGGGAGGAGCTGACCCAGGTGCGCTGCCCGGCCCTGGTCGTCCGCGGCCTCGACGGGGAGCTGGGACGCGCCGAGGCCCAGGAGATGGTCCGGGTGCTGCCCCACGGCCAGTACGCGGAGGTCGCCGACGCGGGCCACCTGGTCCACTACGACCAGCCGGACGCGTGGCGCGCGGCGATAGAGCCGTTCCTGGACGGCTTCTCGTCCTGAACGCGAGGGCCCAGACGCGCTCCGGGCCCTTCCTGACCGCACGGCGGGACACCGCTCCACCGCACTCTCCGCCGCATTGCTCTACCGCACCTCTCTCCCGCCCGCGCCGGAAATCCGCGAACGTCACGGCACGGCGGCCATCCGCGAGCACGCTGTGTCGTGTCACCTGTCGCGGAGTCGCCGATGCCGCGCAAGCCCCCGACCCTCGACGTCGGGACGGTCGCCGAGCTCTACTCCGGCCTCGGGGAACATCGGTACAGCGGTTGGCGCTGAGATTGATCATGGTCAGCAGCGAACGCCGCCCGTGACGGCGTGGGGCACCTGTTTCACGGTGCCTGAGCGGTGGAAGGGCTGAGCGGTACTTCTTCGCTCCTTGGAGGACTTCATGCCAGAAGATTTCGAAGACGTCCCTGAGCCGTACGAGGACACCGTCGACGAGCCCGTCGACGAGACCGGGGTTGACCCCAAGGACATCGAATTGGTTGTGGCGCAGACTGGTGCGTCAAGAGCGAAGGCGGTCAGGGCCTTGCAAGAGAGCGGCGGCGACCTCATCAACGCGATCATGGTGGCCGGCGAATAGTCGGCGAACCGCGCCGCACCCGCCCCAAGGGGGCAACTGTCCGTCATGTGTAGCCCTGACCGCGCCGTACGGTCACCCCCTGATCGAGCGCGGCCCGCTCGGCGGGCTCCAGCTCGGCGGTGCGGAGGAAGTCGGCGACCTTGCCCGGCATGTCGAGGGCGATCGGCAGCTCCGGAGCCGGGGAGTTCTCCTCGATGGCGATGTGGCCGGGCATGAGGTCGGCGACGGCCGAGCTCGCCGTGCAGGGCGGGCAGCTACGGGGCCCCTGGACTGCCCCATCTCCGCACGGATGATCTTTACCCCCTCGCGCTGGAAGCCGGGAAGTAGCCCTGGCAGGCCCTGGCGCCGGGTGTGCCTTTGGTCCTTGTTTCAGGTGGCTGCGGGTGTGGCGCCGTGGTGGCGTTGTCGGTGGCTGTATTCGGTGATGGCCTGCCAGAGGTGGCGGCGGTCGATGTCGGGCCAGTAGTCGTGGGTGAAGTGGAGTTCGGCGTAGGCGGCGTGCCAGGGCAGGAAGTTGGAGGTGCGGTGTTCGCTGCCGGTGCGCCAGAGCAGGTCGACATCGGGCATGTCGGGATGGGGCAGGTGCCGGGCGAAGTCTTTCTCGCTGATGTGGTCGGGGTGGAGGTGTCCGTCGCGGACCTGGCGGGCGAGGTGGGCGGCGGTGCGGGTGATCTCGTCGCGGCCGCCGTAGTTGATGCACATGGTCAGGGTCAGGCCGGTGCGGCCGCGGGTGGTGCGTTCGCGTTTGCGCAGCAGGTCGCTGATGTCGGTGGGGAGTTTGCCGGTGCGGCCATGCCAGCGGACGCGGACGTCGAGGTCGCGGAAGGGATTGTCGGTCAGTTCAGCGCGAACGACGTCGAGGATTGCGTCGACTTCCTCGGCGTCGCGTTTCCAGTTCTCGGTGGAGAAGGTGTACAGGGTCAGGTGGCGCAGGCCGATCTCCAGTGCTCCGTGGACCGTCTCGCGTACGGCGGTGGCTCCGACTCGGTGGCCGGCGTGGCGGGGCAGGTCGCGTTGCTGGGCCCAACGGCCGTTGCCGTCCATGATGACGGCGACGTGGAGAGGCATCTGCGCGGCCGGGATCTGCGGGGGCCGGTGGCCGTCGGGGTGGGCCGGCGGTGCGCTGACGACGGCGGGACGGGCGGCTGCGCGCGCAGCGGGGAGGACGCCGTGCCGGACGGGCCGGTGTGGGGGTGGCACGGTGAGGGGGGTGAGCGTCCAGGCGAGCGCGGCACGGGCGCGGGCGGGGGCGAGGATGCGGGCGGTGGCGAAGAGGGTGGGCTGCGGCCGGGTGCGCAGGAGAGCCGGGCCGGCGGTGGCGATGGCGTCGAGCTGGGCGTGCAGCAGGTCGGCCATGGTGCACAGGACGTTGGCGGGACCGGGGTGCATGCCCCGGGTGAGGGTCGGCTGGGTGACCCATTGGCGGGCCAGCGCTGTCAGGTGGGTGACCAGGTCGCGGACAGCGGGGCTCCACCGCCGGCCGGTCAGGTCACCTGCGGCCTCGGGGAAGGCGTCGAAGGCTTCGTCGGGCAGGAGGAGATCGCCTTGCGCGAGGTCGGCGGAGAAGTCGGTCAGGATGTCGGTGAGGCGGACCCCGTCGAGGAAGGTCTCATAGGTCTCCTGGGCGTCCAGACGCAGTGCGACGGGGACGCCGGCCCTGTCAAAGAGGTCGCGGACCTGGTCGAACCAGGGCAGCAGGGTGTCGCGGCCCCAGCAGCGCCATGCCTTCCAGTCGCCAAGCCGCCGGCCGTGGGCGTCATCCTGGACCAGGAGCATCGCACCGTGCAGTTCGCCCAGGTCCAGCCGCCAGCGCAGCGTGGTGTCCACCAGAGCGCGGCGCACCGGGTCCGCGCTGTGGCCGGCCGCCAGCTCACGCTCCAGATCGGTGATCCACTGATGCACCCGGGCGGCCCGCTCAGCGTCCGGAGCGGTGCGGTCGTCGGCCAGGTCGTCGATGGCATTGGCAGCCGCCCACAGCGCCCAGCACGCCGGGCGCAGCGCGCCGGGCACCAGTTGGATCAGCGCGTACTCAGCCGGGTCCTGTTCCTTGGTTCTGCGCCGGCAAAGCCGGTAGGCCGACCGCAGCACCGGGTCGTCGCCGATCACCGCGCGCCACGAGGGGGCTGGGCCCGCCATCGCTGCGGTGGCGCGCTGCTGAGTGCGAGTGGTGCGTTCCTGGGTGGCTGTCACATGCCGCCCAACGAGATCAACACGCATCGGTTGCGGCACGGTTGTGCTTGTCACAGCAGGTCAGCGACCCGCCATGGCCTCCTGGCGGGTGGACGGGACGGGCACAGACGTGGCGTGCGGAAGGGCGCTGCGGGTGCGGCGGTGGAAGGCGAGCAGCCCCAGTAGGGCCGCACCCGAGAACCAGGCCAGCTGCCACAGGACGTAGCGGGGTGTGGCGGCGTCGGAGAAGCCGGCGGCGGTGGCCGCCTGCATCGCGCCGTAGGAGGGAAGAAAACGGGTGATGCTGCTGCCCGCCCCCGAACTCGTGATCGGGTTTTGCAGCAGCAGGTCCACGATGCTGGTCATGACAATGGCGAACATGCCCTCGACCTCACGGCGCAGCAGGGCACCGAACCCGACTCCCAGCACGCCGTAGGTGAGCCCGGCACTGAAGAACGCGACGGCCAGCAGCAGGGGCTGGCGGGGTGTCCAGGTCAGGCAGGTCACCGCGGTGGCGTAGGTGGCGATCAGAGCCGACGCGAGGGCCAGCGCCCCCACCTTGGCCGCGACGAGCTGGACGCGGGGGTAGCCGGCCATGGCCAGGCGCCGGTCGAAACCGCTGCTGGTGAACGTCGCAGCGAACATCAGGAAGCCCGTGATCAGGGTGACGGCGTTCAGAGCGCCGCTGATCGCGGTGATCTCGTTGCCCCGCGGGGCCAGCAGCTCACCCGTGGCCCGCAACTGGATCCGCGCCGGGCTGTCGGGGATGGCGGCGTAGGCCAGGCAGGTCCACACCGGCAGGAACGCAGCGATGAGCACCATGGCGAAACGGTTACGGGCGTGCTCGACCAGCGCATACCGCGTCGCTGTGACCAGCAGCATCACCTGTGTCTTCACGCGGCACCTGCCAGGTGCCGCTGGAGCCGGCCACCGCTCAGGCACCACAGCTCATCCAGACGTCCGGTGTCGTAGGCAAGATGGGAAACCACGAGGACCGAGCACCCGCGGTCACGCAATCGGGCCGCCAGCTCCCAGAACCGCAGGTAGGTGTCCCAGTCGAAGCCCTGGTACGGCTCGTCCAGGAGCAAGACCTGCGGATCGTGCATCAGTGCCAGGGTGAGGTTGAGCTTCTGCCGTGTGCCACCGCTGAGCACACCCGCCCGTTCGTCGACGAACTCGGCCAGACCCAGCACATCCATTACTTCCTCGGCATGCCGCAGATCCGCCAGCCGGAACGCGGCTCGGAGAAAGTGCAGGTGCTGGCGCACAGTCAGGGCGTCGTTGACCACCACCTGCTGCGGGCAGTACCCGAACCGGCCACTGTGCCGCACCCGGCCCGCACTCGGCCGCAGCTCTCCGGCCAGGATTTTCAAGAAGGTGGACTTGCCCGCGCCGTTCTCACCCACGATCCCGGTCAGCGCCCCCGGCGACAGTCGCAGATCGACGCCCCGCAGCAGGTGCCGCTTTCCGTAGCGGTGATGTACATCAACCACTTCCATGTGAGTTAGCCCCAGACCGGCACGCTCGGCAACGATGATCCCGAAGCCACAACGAGTTCCCATGAGAAGAGGCACGGTTGCTCAGAGCGGCTGACGCTGGACAGCGCCTACCGCCTACACCGCTGTAGCGAGCCACCAAGCAGTGGAGAATCAATATCAGCGCCAACCGCTGTACCGATGTTCCCCGAGGCCGTACTCGCAACTCGCCGGTGTGCTGGCCGGGTTCGCGCTGGCGGCCGTCTTCATCGTCATCTCCCACTTCCTGGGGGACGCCGCGCCGACCGGCCGCCGGGAAGAAGCGCTCGGCCAGGCCCTTGTGGCGCTCCTCGCGGCCCTGCTCGGACTGATCCTGAGTTCGCTCACCTACTGCTACTGCTACTGCGTCTTCGCGGCCGATGCGGAGAACGCGGGCCGGGCGCTGTTCGAGCACGTGGTGGCCGGTGTCGGTTTCTCTGTCGCCGACCGGGGGCGGGGCCACCCGGACGGTCGTCGTGAGCGGCCTGTCGGTCGTGGACCTGTGCCTACTGGGGGTCGTGACGGCAATGGGTCTCGCCGACGAGGGCTGCTCCGTGCCCCTCGGTGCCGTGGTCGCCGTGCTGCTCTGCGGATTCCTCGCGGCCGTCGGCATGTGCGCCTGGCTCTTCGCCACCCGCCCGCCCCGCCCCACCGCCCCGGTCCCAGCACCCCCCACGCGGGCGGCCCTCGGCTGACGGTCGTCCCGAGGCCGCCGGTGGGATCAGCCTCGCCGGAGCCGCTGTACCGGTCCTGGGGCCCACAGCCATCCGTGGGCGCGGGACCGCCCCACGATGTCCGCGCTGTGCACGGCCGCCACCACCGTCATGACCGGCCACGCCAGCAGTGTCGTCAGGAGCTGTGCGTAAGCCCCGCCCGTGCCCAGCGTGACCACCACGAACTCGGCCGGGAAGACCAGCGCCCCGAGCAGCCCTCCCACGAGGGCGAGTCCCCACACCCGAGTGACGGCGAGAGAAGTGAGCGCCAGGCCTCCACCGAGGATCAGGCCCATCAGTACCCCGACGACCAGGCTCCCTCCGCAGAGCACACCCGCGTACCCCACGTTCTGGGTCGCCAGCTGTGTGTCCCCTCCCCTGAGGAATTCCACCGCGGCCACCGCCACGGCGAGAGCGGCCCAGGGCAGGCTCGGAAGGCAAGCCATCAGCAGACCGACCCTCATGCCGCGCCGCAGGATGCCCTGCCTGTCCATACGTCCCCCAGTCATCGCACGTGCTGGCTGGAGGAGATCACGTGAGTGGCCTGGTCGGCCACTGGGGGGAAGGGAACGCGGGCCCGAAGTGTTACCGGCGTCCGTCCCGGCCGCACGCGTAGGCGAGCGGTGAGATCAGTTCCTCCGCGTCCGGCAGCCAGCGGTTGGCCGGGGTGGGGCGACGGGCCCACTGCACGGCGCCCCGGGATCCGTAGCGCGTCGGCGGGGCGGCCACGAACTCGCCCTCGCCCAGCGCCTTGAGATCGAGCGCGAGCGGCGACCAGCCCAACTTCCGTACCAGGTCCGGGACTTTGACCGACGCGCCCGGGAGCACGAAGAACTGCATACGGCGGTCCGGCGTCCAGGTCACCGGCCCGAGCGTCAGCTCCATGCGTTCCATACGGGCGAGCGCCAGCAGGCCGGCGGTCTCGGGAACGTCGATCGTGTCGAACGTACGGCCGGTCGGCAGCAGGATCGACGCGTTCGGCTGCTTCGACCAGAGGCGGCGTGCGACGGTCGCACTGCCCGTCGCCTGGGTCGCCCAGTCCTCGCGCGCCGGGTGCGCGCCGGGGGTGGCGCACGCTGCGTTGCCGCAGGAACAGATCTGCACCCCGTCGACGGCTTCCAGCCAAGTGCCGGGGAACACGTCCCAATGGCGCTCTTCGGCGTATCGAACGGCGGTGTCCAGCAGCGATTCGCCACGCTGCTTCGGGATTTGGGCAGCTTCAGGGCCCGCGATGGTCTCTTCCACGATGAACACAACTCTAGCGGTCATCAGGGGTTACGGATGTCACATGCGCGGGGGAGAGCATCGTCAACGGGCCCGGGGCGCATGGGTGCATGTCCGGGGGCGCGCGAGAGGGATCACGGAGTGAGCCGGGTAGCCACGTGTGGGGTACAGCATCCGTGTTTACCCCGGCAATCCTGGCATGTCTCGCATCTTCGGTATGTCGGCGGGGCATTGATCTTCGAGGCCGGATCCTTTCGATACGCGGGTACACGTATGCGACGGGATGCGGTCACTGATGACAGGTCAACTCGGTGCGTGGGCAAGGCACCACAGCCACAGGGGGTACGCCATGGCCGCAAGGCCGCTCGTCGCCAGGCAGCCGAACGAACGACTGCAGGCTCTCATCCAGGAAGCGGGCTGCTCCAACGCGGGGCTGGCCCGGCGGGTCAACATGTGCGGCGCGGAGCATGGACTCGACCTCCGCTACGACAAGACGTCCGTCGCGCGCTGGCTGCGCGGACAGCAGCCGCGGGGCCGGGCGCCCGCGATCATCGCCGAGGCCCTCGGTCGCAAGCTGGGCCGCACGGTCACCATCGACGAGATCGGCATGGCCAACGGCAAGAACCTGGCGTCCGGTGTCGGCCTGCAGTTCTCGCCGACGGTGCTGGGAGCCATCGAGCAGGTCTGCGAGCTGTGGCGCAGCGACGTGGGCCGGCGGGACTTCCTCTCCGGGTCCTCCGTGGCCGCCTCCGCCCTCGTCGAGCCCAGCCGTGACTGGCTGATCTCGGCGCCGGACTCGCAGGTGGCCCGCTCGGCGGGGCCCAGGGTGGGGCTCGCCGACGTGGCGGCCGTGCGCGCGATGACCCAGGCGCTCGTGGACCTCGACCACCAGTACGGCAGCGGGCACGTCCGGCCGGTCGTCGTGCACTATCTCAACAGCGTCGTCTCGGGACTGCTGGCCGGCTCCTACCGGGAGGGCGTGGGACGGGAGTTGTTCGCGGCGGTCGCCCGACTCACCGAACTCGCCGGGTACATGGCCGTCGACACCGGTCAGCCCGGACTCGCCCAGCGGTACTACATCCAGGCGCTCCGTCTCGCCCAGGCCGCCGGCGACCGCGCGTACGGCGGTTACGTGCTCGCCGCGTCCATGAGCCACCTCGCGGCGCAGCTCGGGAACCCGCGGGAGATCTCGCAGTTGGCGCGCGCGGCGCAGGAAGGAGCGAGGGGGCGGGCGACTCCGCGCGCGGAGTCGATGTTCCACGCGGCGGAGGCGCGCGGGCACGCGTTGATGGGGGACGCGCGCGGTGCGCAGGCGGCCGCGGGGCGGGCCGTCGACGCCTTGGAGGCGGCGGATCCGTCGTCCGGGGACGATCCGGTGTGGATCAAGCACTTCGACGAGGCCTATCTGGCCGACGAGTTGGCGCACTGCCACCGGGATCTCGGGCAGGCGGAAGCGGCCGCCCGGCGGGCCGAGGAGTCGTTGGCCAAGCATCCGGAGTCGCGGGCGCGGCGGCGGGCCATCGGGTACGTGCTGCTCGCCACGGCACAGGTGCAGCAGCGGGAGGTCGAGCAGGCCTGCCACACCGGGTTGAAGGCGGTGGAGTTGCTGGGGTCGCTGAGGTCGAATCGGGGGGCCGAGTATCTGGAGGACTTCCAGCAGCGGTTGGAACCGTTCCGGGAGGAGGCGGTGGTCCGCGAGTTCGGGGCGCGAATGGACCTGCAAGCGGCGTAGAGCGCTCCGGGTGGGGTACTCAGGTCGTTCGCGCGGCCGTGGGCGAGAGGTGGTGCGGCTGATCACGCAGTTCCCCACGCTCCTGAGGGGGCTCCGCCCCCTCATCGGGGCGCGGGTGGTGCGTGGGGTGTCGTTCGGACCCGGTAGCGTGAGTCGACGATTCCGCAAGTCCCCCATTCGTAGGAGTCTCGGTGACGCAGAGTGGACAGGGCGAGGAGCCCTCGGCGCGGACCGCGCGCGAAGGCATCGTGCTGCCCTCGGACGGTGGGGCGCCGCTCCACCCGAGAGATCTGCCGCCGGCCCCGCTGCCGCCGGCCCCGGTTCAGCCGTGGGACCAGCAGCGGCAGTGGGGCTCCGAGGAGACCCCGGCGCCGTCCGCCCAGCCGCAGACCAACCACTGGAACAGTGCGCCCCCCGCGCCGGAGTGGGGAGCGCACGGGGCGCAGGACGCGTACGGCACGGCGGGTGGACACGCCGGGTACGGCGCACAGGGGGCGTACGGGCCCCAGGGTGACGCGGCCGGTCAGGGTTACGGCACCCAGGGTGGGATGCCACTGCCTCCCGAGGGGGCGCCAGGGGCGGCCTACGGGGGCGCGGGGTACGGCGGGGCGGGGGCGGGTGCGCCGTTGCCGCCGGTCGCGGGAGAGGCGGCTGTGCCGTCCGCCGGGGCGTCGCCCCAGGCATCTCAGCCGCCGCAGTCGCCGCAGAGCGCGCCGCTGCCGCCCATGGACGAGGGGGCGACCCAGTACATCCCGTTCGTGCCGGCAGCCGGGGCCATGCCGGGGGACGAGGCGGCGACGCAGTACATACCGCCGGTGACCGCGCAGACGCCTGCCGCCGAGGCCGCCACGCAGTACCTGCCGCCGGTCGGGCCGGGCGCGCTGCCGCCGGAGGCGTCGGGGGACGCGACGACGTATCTCGGGCGGGTGCCGGACAACGGCGCCGGGCCCCTCCCGCCGACCGCGAACCCCGGGCGGCCCGCGCCCGGGACGCCCGCCGGACATCCGGACGAGGCGGCGACGCAGTACATACCGCCGGTGACCGCGCAGACGCAGCAGCGCCCGCAGGCGTACGGCGCGACGCCGGGTGCGCAGCAGGGGCAGCAGCCGGACGTGTTCGACAGCCTCTTCCGGAACGAGCCGGGGGCCGGTGGCACCCCCGGGTCCACCCAGCAGCTGCCGAAGATCGACCCCGGCCGTGCCCCGCAGCCGCCGCGGGGTCCGGGCGGCCACGGCGGGCATGCCGGGCGGGCCTCCCAGAGACGCGAGAGCGGGGGCGGCGGGGGCGGTCGTACGAGATCGCGGGTGCCGTTGATCGCGCTCGTCGGGGTGGGGATCGCGGCGCTCGGGATCGGGGCGGGCGCGCTGATGGCCGGGTCCGGGGACGAGTCGTCGCCGAGCGACAACAAGCCGGTTTCGGCGTCCGGGGCGCCCGAGGAGTCGGCTTCCGCGTCGGCGGATCCGGCACGGGAGCAGGCGGTCGCGCTCGACAAGCTGCTGGCTGACAGCGGCGACAGCCGGAGCAGCGTGATCAAGGCCGTCGCGAACATCAAGACCTGCTCCAACCTGGGCCAGGCGGCCACGGACCTGCGGGACGCGGCGAAGCAGCGGGGCGACCTGGTCACCCGGCTCGGCGAGCTGTCCGTCGACCGGCTGCCGGACCACGAGGCCCTGACCACCTCGCTGACCAACGCCTGGAAGGCGTCCGCCTCCGCCGACAACCACTACGCCGCGTGGGCGGACCAGACCGCCCAGAAGAAGGGCTGCAAGAAGGGGCAGGCCCGCACCACCGGCCAGACCCAGGCCGGCAACCAGGCCAGCGCCACGGCCAGCGCCGAGAAGACCAAGGCCGCCGAACTCTGGAACAAGATCGCCAAGACCTACAGCCTGACGGAACGCCAGGCGGTCCAGCTGTAGGAAACCGGCCCCGGGCCCCTCGCCGACCGCACGCGGGGCCTCTTGCCGGCCGCACCCCGGGCCCTTGGCCGGCCCGCGTCCGGGGCCTGTGACTCCGGCGGTGCGGTCAGTTCTCCGCCTCCACCAGGGTCTTCTCCACGTTCACGAAGTCCCTTCGGGCCGCGATCAGTTGGCCCTTGCGGACGATCTGGAAGGTGACTTCGGGGTTGATGAGGCGGGGGAAGCCGGCGGAGGCGATGAGGTCCTCGAAGCGCCATCTCAGGGGTGGGGTCAGGCCGCCGGTGCTGACTTTCAGACCGTCGTCGAGGACGCGTTGGATCGCGTGCGCGGTCACCTCTCCGTCACCGATCTTCCGGAGGGCGGCCGTCAGCACGGTGTACGCGATCCACGTGGTCTGCACCCCGGGGTCCGCGGGATCGATCCGGTTGTCGCCGAACGCGTGCTCCCGGATCACCTCCTTCATCCGGTCCCACCGCTTGTCGCTCTCCACCGGGTACCAGCCGGTGACGTACGCCCCCTCGTACGGCCCCGACTTCCCCCCGGTCGCGTCGATCACCGTCTGGTCGACGCTGCCCAGGACCGTCCCCGTACGGACGTCCGGGAAGTCCGCGCGGTCGCGGCGGAAGGAGTCCATGAAGGTGAAGGTGCGGTCGCCCAGGGCGGGGACCACGCACCCCTCCGTGCCCGGCTGGACGCTGGCCCGCCGCAGCGCCTCCCGGGCGTGCCCCCCGTACTCGGTCGCGTCCTCGGCGGCCAGCTGGTCCTCCGACCCGCCGTGGCCTCCGGCCCGCAGCCCCGAGTCCAGCAGCAGCGGCAGCTGGTCGCCGGCTATCGAGTCGGGGCGGACGAGGGCGACCGGCCCGCAGTCCTTGGCGAGCTGCTCGCCGAGGCCGGCCATGAGGGAGGCCTGTCCGCCGTTGACCGGGTACGACAGGGCGCTGGCGAACTCGGCGTCGGTGACGCCGTAGCCGCCGATGTACGGGATGCCCGCCGACTCCAGCGGAGCGAGGAAGGAACGGCCGTGCTGACTGTACGATCCGACGACCGCGACGACGTCCTCGTCGGCGGCGCGGCGGGCGCACTTCGCGGCCGCCACCGTGTCGTTGCGGTCGTTGCAGGTCAGGATCCGCAGCTCGCGGCCGTTGATGCCGCCCTTGGCGTTGACCCAGCGGGCGTACGCCTTGGCCATCGCGGGCATGCCGGGTTTGTTGGTGGCGGCGGTCTTCTCCGGGGCCCAGGTCATGACGGTGACGGGGCCGTCCCCGGTACCCCCCGTGGCACCAGGGATGACCCCGCAGCCGGCGACGAGTGAGGCACACGCCGCCAGCGTGGTGGTGGCTGTGACCAGGCGTTTGGCGAGGCCTGGGGGAGGGCCTGGGGTCTGCGGTGCGCGTCGTGCCTGGAAGCCAGTCATGGCTCCGCACGATTCCGTCACACCACCAACCGGTGCGTGACGGACGGTCAACGAGAGGTGACCGGGAGGTGAATTGCGAGGAGCTACGATCGTATTTTCGAGTGGTTGCAGAGAGGAATGCGTGACCGATGACCGTCCAAGGCCCGGAGACCCCTTCCCGTCGTGGGCGTCGCTCGTTCACCATGGGCGGCATGCCACTGAACGACATGCCGTGGTGGCGCTGGCGCAGCAATGTGCGCTCCGCGCTGCACATGCTCTCCGACCCCGCGTTCCAGCAGAACGTCTGGCTGGCCGGTGCCGACGGGTACGGGGACGTCACCGACGCCGTGTACCGCCTGGTCGAGGACACCTGGCTGGACAACTGGTCCGCCGAGAAGTACGTCGGCACGATCTTCCGTGACGCCCAGGAGGCGGCCCTCGTCGACACCGCCGTGCTGCGCGTGCTGCGGATCATGCACCAGGTGGGTCCGGACGCGCCCGTCTCCGCGTACCTCGACCACGAGGCCTGGCCCGAGGCCGTCCGCGCCGCACGCGAGGCCCACGTACGGCTCTCGATGAGCGACGGCGAGGACCCGGACACACCGCCGCGCACGCTCGAAGTGCTGCGGATCATGACCAGGGCGGCGTAGGGGGCCGTCCCCGGTCCGGCCCTCGGGACGGTTGCCGACAGGGGTACGCCATATGGGACCCTGTCGGGCATGAACGAGCAGTCCACCCGAGCCGCGGCGCCCGCCGACCAGTACGTCCTCACCCTCGCCTGCCCCGACAAGCCGGGCATCGTGCACGCCGTGTCGAGCTACCTCTTCATGACCGGTGGGAACATCGAGGACAGTCAGCAGTTCGGCGACCACGACACGGGTCTGTTCTTCATGCGCGTCCACTTCTCGGCGGACGCCCCGGTGAACGTGGACAAGCTGCGGGCCAGCTTCGCCGCGATCGGCGACTCCTTCCAGATGGACTGGCAGATCAACCTGGCCGACGAGAAGATGCGGATCGTCCTGATGGTCAGCAGGTTCGGGCACTGCCTGAACGACCTGCTCTTCCGGGCGAGCACGGGCGCGCTGCCGGTGGAGGTCGCGGCCGTCGTCTCCAACCACACCGACTTCGCCGAGCTGGTGGGGTCGTACGACATCCCCTTCCACCACATCCCGGTGACCAAGGACACCAAGGCGGACGCGGAGGCGCGGCTGCTGGAGATCGTGCGCGAGGAGAACGTCGAGCTGGTCGTGCTGGCCCGCTACATGCAGGTCCTCTCCGACGACCTCTGCAAGCAGCTCAGCGGGCGCATCATCAACATCCACCACTCCTTCCTGCCGAGCTTCAAGGGCGCGAAGCCGTACCACCAGGCGCACACGCGCGGAGTGAAGCTGATCGGCGCGACTGCGCACTATGTCACCGCCGACCTCGACGAGGGGCCGATCATCGAGCAGGAGGTCGAGCGGGTGGGCCACGGCGTGACGCCCGAGGGGCTCGTCGCCGTCGGGCGTGACGTGGAGTGCCAGGCGCTCGCGCGGGCGGTCAAGTGGCACGCCGAGCGGCGCATCCTCATGAACGGGCGCCGGACGGTCGTGTTCGCCTAGGTGCCGGGCGGATGAGTTCCCTCGGGGAGTACCTCCGCCTGACGGCCGAGGAGTTGGAGCGGATCAAGCGGGATCCCGACTGGGCGTGGAACCACATGGAGGACGTCCGCGAGGGCGAGGAGCACTTCGAACCCGGGCCCGCCGACGCGCTCTACTACGCCAGCGACATGGCCTGGCCCCTCCTCCGTGTGCTGCTGGGACGCGCCGGGTTCCCCGTGGACGTGAGCCGCGGTGAGCAGCGGATCCGGTACGCGCCCCCCGGGTACGGGGACTACGGCTGTCTGACCGCCGAGCAGGTGGGCGTCGCGGCCCGCGGGCTGGCCGACCTGCCGGTCGACCGGCTCCTGGCGTACGTCGAACCGGGCGATGTCGTCGAGGCGGGGCTCTGCCCGCCCGTCTGGGACGAGGCCCAGGCCCTGAAGATGACGCGGTTCGTGTACGGACAGCTGGTGGAGTACTTCGGCGCGGCGGCCCGCGAAGGTCACGCGCTGCTGGTCTGGCAGCTCTGAGCACCAGGAGCCGGCCACCGGCCGCGTAGGTGTCGCGGGGCCCCGCATACGGCCGCGGGCCGGGATCACATACGGCTCAGGGCCGCCGCCGCGAAGAGCACGTCCCTGATCGCCTCCCGGTCGCCGCCCTGTCCGGCGGCCGCCTCCTCCGGAGGTACGTGCCCGGCAGCGAGCCGGCAGAACTCGACGCCGTCCAGGGCCACGTGCGCCACTTCGTGGTCGGCGGAACCGAGGGCGGCGGGGGAGTCGAGGGGGATCAGCCACTCACCGCCGCCGGAACCCTCGATCTCCAGGCGGAGGCTGCGGCCGGGGGCGCCGGCCGGTACGAGGTGGCGGCCGGGCGGGGACGCGAGCCCGGTCCTGCGGCGCTCGGCCAGCGCCACGGGCAGCATGCGGGCCGCCAGGTCGATCATGCCGTGCAGATGGCGGCCGGAGGGCGGCGCGTACGGGTAGTCCACGGCCTCCGCGATGTCCTCCGCGTGAATCCAGCACTCGAACGCCCGATCGATCATCGCGTCCTGGAGGGGGAGCACGAAGCCGCCGTACGGCACGGTCGGGCGGCCCGAGGTGCCGGGGGTGCCGGAGCCGTCGGGGTCGTCGCCGCCCGTGAACGAGGTGGTGCGGACGATGTCGTGGCTCTGTTGCCGCCAGGGGGCGCGCAGGGCGCGGGTGGGCGGGAAGTGGGACGCCTTCCAGTACGCCTCGGTGCGAGCCGCCGGGGAGAGGGCCCCGACGGGCTCGCCGGGGCCCGGTTCGAGCCCGTCGGGCGGGGTGAGCGGGGCGAGCGGGTCGTCCAGGCCGAGCGCCGCGGCGACGAGCCCGTCGACGGTGAGCAGGTGAGCGATGACCCCGGCGACGGTCGTACGACGGCTCACCGGGCCCTCGCCCTCGAACCAGCGCAGCCGGACGGGGGCGTGCCAGTCGGCTGCGCCGATGTCCTGGAGCAGGGCGTCCAGCCGGGCCGTCTCCGCGTCGTACGGGGCGGCCCAGCGGGGGACGGGGATACGGGGCGGGCGGCGGCCCAGGCAGGCGTCCAGTACCTGGGTGCGCAGGGCCGGGTCGAGGTCGAGGCTCTCCGGCGGGTGCAGCAGTCCCACGGCCTCCCGCAGCCGCCGGGCCTCGTCCGCGCAGCCTCCGCACACCCCGAGGTGCTCCTCCACCGCCAACGCCTCCTCCGCGGAGCACACCGCGAGGGCCCAGGCCCCGAGCAACGCCTTCAGCACCCGGTGCTCCAGCACGAGGGGAGGACGGGAGCCGGGGGACCCGGAAGAACCGGGCGGCAGGGGAGCACCGGGGAAGGGGGAAGCCGACGGGGGCGTGCCCGGGGTGGGGTTCGGGGTCGCGTCGGGCAGTGGGGGTGTCTCCGGGGTGAGGGTCGGGGTCGCGTCGGGCAGTGGCATTCCGGTGTCCTCCACGGAGGTGCGCGGCAGCGGTATGCGGGGCGGCCCCACCGGCTCACCACCGCCATCCTGAGGCCCACGCGGCTCGCCCGGCTCCCCGGGCCCGCCCGGTCCGCCCGGTTCTCCCGGCCGCCTCGGTCCGGCTGCTCCACCCGGCCTGCCTGAGCCGTCCGGGCCGCCTGAGCCGTCCGGTCCGTCTGGCCCGTCCGGTCCGTCTGGCCCGTCCGGGCCGCCTGAGCCGTCCGGTCCGTCTGGCCCGTCCGAGCCGCGCGCCTCGTCCGACCCGCGCGCCTCGTCCGACCCGCTCGTCCCGCCCGGTCCGTCTGTGTGCCCGGTGGTGTGGGCGGTGGCGTGGCCCGATGGACGGCTTCCGTGGTCGGAGGGGTGTCGTGCGGTCCGGTCGGCGGACCCGATCGGGCGGGCCGGGGTGGGGTTCTCCCCGTTCTCCGGCTCGGGCGGTCCGTGCGGGCTCGGTGTGGTGGTCATGTGAGGGGCCCGGGTTCGGGTGGGGTGCCGGAGGGGCGCGTGTCGTGGGCGGTGGAGAGGAGTTGGAGGCCGAGGCGGAGGCGGCGCCGGGCCTCGTCCTCGGTGACGCCCAGGTCGGTGGCGGTCTGGCGGTAGTCACGGCGCTGGAAATAGGCCAGCTCCAGCGCGGCCCGCAGCGGGGCGGGCATGGCCTGCACGATGTAGTCCGCGCGGGCCGCCACCGACGCATGGTGCACCTTGCGTTCCAGGTCCTCCGCCGTGCCCTCGCCGCCCCGGGCGAGCGCGGCGGTCTCGTCGGCCCGCAGCCGCTGCACCGCCAGACGGTGGGTCAGCGCCGCCACCCAGGACCGCAGCGGCCCCTGCTTGGGGTCGTACTCCTCGGGGTTCTCCCAGAGCCGCAGGAACACCTCGCGGGTGATGCCGTCGGCGCCTCGCTCGTCGCCGAGGACACGGTGGGCCAGCCCGTGCACGAGGGACGCGAACCGGTCGTACAGCTCACCGAGCGCCGCCGCCTCGCCCCGGGCCAGCCGCTGCTGCATCCTGCGGTCCCAGCGGGGCGGTGCGTCCGTCGTCGCCATACAGCCCCTCACCCTGCTCTCACCTGCGCCGTTCCTGAATGACCGCCCGGTCGGGCCGCCGCCCGGCCGTCGGCGGACCCCCGAACCGACCCCCGGTCCGCGGCAGTCCGCTTCCGGCCCGATTCCAGCCTGTGCGCACCGCCGTCCCGAATGTAGTCGGCACCGCTGACCGCGCACGCCCCTTTATGGCAATGCGCGCCCCTCGCGAGGCCGGAGGTGGTATGCACCTCACGGGTAAGCCGTTTCCACATCGCCCACGTGGGCGTCCACCCGCCTTTCGTATGTCTGTACGACCATATGAGGTGCCTGATCTGCACGAATCCAACCGGGCGAGGCCTGTCCCGGTCCGGATCGGATCGATTCCGAAGCCATTCGTGATCAAAGTTCGATCGCATCTGACCGTACTCGATGGAAAACGCACCGAAAAGGGCCTGGAATTGGCTCGCTTACCCCGCGCTTTCGCCGGGCCCCCGGTGTTTCATGGAACGACGGCGGGGCAGCCGCGCAGCAGGAAGCGGTGCAGTGGCTTCCGGTTCGGCGACTGAGAGGCATCGCGGTGGCGTTCGAAGTGACCGACGGCGAGCAAGGTGAGTGGGCCGTACTGCATGTGTCCGGGGAGATGGACCTGGTCACCTCGCCCGTGCTCCGTCAGCGGGTGCACGAGGCGGTGGCCGACGGCCGCCGAAGTCTCGTCCTCGACCTCTCCGCCGTGGTGTTCTGCGACTCCAGCGGCGTCGGCGTACTGGTCGCCACGCGCCGGCTGATGCGCTCCTGCCGGGGGCGGCTCCGGCTGATCCTCCCCGCGGACGGCCGCGCGGGCGGCGGCCCGGCGGAGGGGGCGCACGTCAACCGTGTCCTCGCCGCCCTCGGGGTCCGCCGTCTCTTCGACGTCCATCCGGACGTCCCCTCGGCGGTCGCGCCGGACACGGACGACCGGGCCGACCCTCTGTCGGCCTGACCCCGCACCCCTCCCATGAGCAGTACGTACGTGTGATATGCCCCACTTGGGGTGTCCCGGCGGCCACACAGTTGTCCCGGAATTCCCGCAGTCTTGGTACAAGCGCCGCTTTCCCGCTCCGCCCGGGCCTCTGACGTCGTACGCTCCGTCCGAGAAGCACCCCACTCGACGTAAGGCGGGCCCGAGGAGACATGGTCAGCAGCGAGTACGAGCGCAGGATCGCCGCCCGGTTCGCCACCTTCGACCAGGACGGCAACGGCTGGATCGACCGCGAGGACTTCAGCGCGGCGAGCAAGGCGGTTCTCAACGAGTTCGGCACCACCGCCCGTTCGGACAAGGGCCAGGCCCTGTACGGCGGCGCCGAGGCCTTCTGGCAGGGCATGGCCGGCATAGCGGACCGGGACGGTGACCAGCGCATCACCCGGGACGAGTTCGTGAACGGCGCGGTCAAGCGGCTGCGCGACAACCCCGACCGTTTCGCCGAGATCGCCCGCCCCTTCCTGCACGCGGCCCTCGCGGTCGCGGACGCCGACGGGGACGGCAAGGCCACGGTCGAGGAGGCCGCCCGGGTCCTCAAGGCCCTCGGCGCTCCCGCGGAGGTCGCCGACGCGGCCGCCGCCACCCTCGACGCCGACGCCGACGGCAAGGTGGACGAGGTGGAGGTCGTCGACGCGTTCGCCCGCTACTTCACCGTGCCGGAGTAGGCGGGCGGCCGAGAGCGTCGAGCGCCGCCGGTCATGAGTACCGTTCGCGCAGCTTGTACTTGAGCACCTTGCGCAGGGTCTCGTTGCGCGGGAGGGCGTCCACCACCTCCAGTTGCTCCGGCAGTTTGTGGACGGACAGCCCTTCCGCGCGCAGCCAGCCGGTGACGTCCGGCAGCGTCAGCGAGTCGGCTTCCGGCGGCTGTTCGACGACCGCGCACACCCGCTCCCCGCGCTCCGGGTCCGGCAGCCCGATCACCGCCACGTCCTGGACGGCCGGATGCCGGTGCAGCAGGTCCTCGATCTCCTTGGCCGAGATGTTCTCGCCCTTGCGGATGATGACGTCCTTGAGGCGGCCGGTCAGCACCAGATGGCCGCTGTCGGTGAGATGCCCGAGGTCACCGGTGACGAAGAACCCGTCCGCGTCGAAGGCCGCCGCCGACTGCGCCGGGTCCAGGTACCCCTGGCAGACGGCCTCCCCGCGCAGCCGCACCTCCCCGTCCTGTGCGATCCGGATCTCCATCCCCTCCGGCGGCCGCCCCTCCGTCGTCGCCAGGTTCTCCGCCGAGTCGTCCGGCGCGCCCATCGTGATCATCGGCACCTCGGTCATGCCGTACCCATGGGTGAGCTGTACGCCCATCTCCCGTACGACGGAGTGGTAGACCTCCGGTGGCTTCGGGGCGCCGCCGCCCGCGAGCAGCCGCAGAGAGGGGATCAGCGGTTCACCCGGCTGCTTGCGCTGCTCGGTCAGGAACATCGAGTAGAACGCCGTCGACCCGCCCGCCACCGTCACCCCGTGCTTGCGGTACGCCTCCAGCGCGGCCGGCAGCGCGAAGTGCTCGAACAGCACGGCAGGGAAGCCGTAGAGCAGGAGCATCACCATGTAGTCGGGGCCGCCTATGTGCGCGTACGGGAAGGCGATCGAGCCCACGTCGTCCGCGCCGAGCCGCAGGGCGTGGGCGAGGCAGGAGCCGCCCGCGATCAGTGAACGGTCGGTGTGCAGGACGCCCTTGGGGTCGGAGGTGGTGCCCGAGGTCCAGTAGATCCAGCGGACGGAGGTGCCGTCGGCGGGTGGGCGGGCAGTGTCGTGGGGTCGCCGTCCGGGAGGCGGTCGTACGCCTCGAAGATCCCGCGCGCCTCCAGCCGTCGGGCCATCTCCGTGTGGTCGAAGCCCCGCCACTCGCCCGGGACCGCGAAGAACTCCGCCCGGGACTCCCGGAGCGCGAAGCCGACCTCGCGGTCGCGGTAGAAGGGGATGACCGGGGACTGGACGGCGCCGAGGCGGGCCAGGGCGAAGGAGAGCAGGACCGTCTCGATCCGGGTGGGCAGCTGCCAGGCGACGACCGTGCCGGGACGTACGCCCCAGTCGTACAGCCCGGCTGCCACGCGCTCGGCGCCGGATCGCAGTTCGCCGAAGCTCAGGGTGCGGTCGTCCTGGAGGAGGACGGGCCGGTCGGGGGTGAGGCCGGCGCGGCGGTCGAGGAGTTCCCAGAGGGTGCCGGACCCGCTGAGCACGTGGGCGGTCTCGGGTACATCGGGTGCATCGGTCGTATCGGTCACATCGGTCACGGAGGGCCCCCTGCCGCATTCAGCTGACGATGTGTCAGATCGTGGGCAGAGCGTAGGGCCGGGCGCCTTGTCGGTCCAGAGGTGCGCCACTAGCCTGCTGGAGAGGACCTAGCTGACGGTCCGTCAGAAATGGCTCGCTGGAGGGGACCCATGACCGAACTGCCCCGCATCATCAGCGTCGACGACCATGTGATCGAGCCCGCGCATCTCTTCGAGACCTGGCTGCCGGAGAAGTATCGCGACCGAGGCCCCAAGCCCCTCACCGCCGGCATCGGGGAGCTCGCGTACGTCGGGGGCAAGTACCAGATCACGATGGACCCGGACGGACCGCCGACCGACTGGTGGATCTACGAGGACCTCAAGTTCCCGTACAAACGGAACATCGCGGCCGTCGGGTTCGACCGGGACGAGATGACACTGGAGGGGATCACCCGTGCGGAGATGCGGCGCGGCTGCTGGGACCCCAAGGCACGGCTGGCGGACATGGACCTCAACCACGTCGAGGGCTCCCTCTGCTTCCCGACCTTCCCGCGCTTCTGCGGGCAGACCTTCGCCGAGGCGCACGACAAGGAGGTCGCCCTGGCCTGCGTCCGCGCCTACAACGACTGGATGGTCGAGGAGTGGTGCGGCGACAGCGGCGGCCGGCTGATCCCGCTCTGTCTCATCCCCCTGTGGGACATCGACCTCGCGGTCGAGGAGATCCAGCGGAACGCCGCCCGGGGCGTCCGGGCCGTCACGTTCTCCGAGATCCCCACCTACCTCGGTCTGCCCTCCATCCACTCCGGCTACTGGGACCCCTTCTTCGCGGCCTGCCAGGACACCGGCACGGTCGTCAACATGCACATCGGCTCCAGCTCCCAGATGCCGGCCGCCTCCCCCGACGCGCCCCCCGCCGTGCAGGCCTCGCTCTCCTTCAACAACGCGATGGCCTCGATGATGGACTTCCTCTTCAGCGGGGTCCTGGTGAAGTTCCCGACCCTCAAACTCGCCTACAGCGAGGGGCAGATGGGCTGGATCCCGTACGCCCTGGAACGCGCCGACGACGTCTGGGAGGAGCACCGCGCCTGGGGCGGGGTGCGGGACCTGATCCCCGAACCGCCGTCGACGTACTACTACCGGCAGATGTTCTGCTGCTTCTTCCGCGACAAGCACGGGGTCGCCTCGCTGGACGTCGTGGGCCGGGACAACGCGACCTTCGAGACCGACTACCCGCACGTCGACTCGACCTTCCCGCACACCAAGGAGGTCGCCCTCGACCACGTCAAGGGACTCGACGACGAGACGGTCTACAAGCTGATGCGGGGGAACGCGATCCGCATGCTCGGCCTGGACTTCGACCGCGATCTCGGCAAGTAGGGATCACGGGCGATGGACCTCGCGTACAGCCCCGAGGAGGAGGCGTTCCGGGCGCGGCTGCGGGAGTGGCTGGCGAAGACGCTCCCCTCGCTGCCGCCGAAGCCGTCGCCCGACGACTGGCCGGGCCGGCGCGCCTACGACCTCGGCTGGCAGCGGACGCTGTACGACGCCGGGTACGCCGACGTCCACTGGGACGCCTCGCCGACCACCCGGCTGATCTTCCTGGAGGAGACCGAGAAGGCGGGTGCCCCGTACGTGGGCGCGGGATTCGTCGGGCTGCTGCACGCCGGCCCCACCATCGCCGCCGAGGGCACCGCCGAACAGCGGGCACGCTGGCTGCCGCCGATCCTGCGGGGCGAGGAGGTGTGGTGCCAGGGGTTCAGCGAGCCGGACGCCGGGTCCGACCTCGCGGCACTGCGGACGCGTGCGCGCAGGGAGGGCGACGAGTACGTCGTCAGCGGCTCCAAGATCTGGACCTCGCACGCCGAGGTCGCCGACTGGTGCGAGCTGCTGGTGCGGACGGACAGGCAGGCACCGAAGCACCGGGGCATCTCCTGGCTGGCGATGCCTATGGACGCGCCCGGAGTCACCGTACGGCCGCTGCGCACCCTCGCCGGTTCCACGGAGTTCGCCGAGGTGTTCCTCGACGAGGTCCGGGTGCCGGTCGCCAACCGGGTGGGCGCGGAGAACGACGGCTGGCGGGTGACCATGGTGACGCTGTCGTTCGAGCGGGGGACGGCGTTCGTGGGTGAAGTGGTGGCCTGCCGCCGGGTGTTGGGGGAGGTCGCGAGACAGGCACGGGCGAACGGGGTCTGGGACGACGCGGGTGTGCGGCGGCGGCTCGGGCGGTTGCACGCGGAGTTCCGGGCGCTGTGGCGGCTCACGCAGTGGAACGTCAGCGAGGGAGAGGCCTCCGGCGGGGTGCCGGGGGTCGGGGGCTCGGTGTTCAAGCTGAGGTATTCGCGGGCGCGGCAGGAGTTGTACGAGGTGGCTGCGGAGGTGTTGGGGGCGGGCGCGCTCGATCTGGACTGTGGGTGGGTTCTGGATCGGCTGAGTTCGTTGTCGTACACGATCGCCGCGGGGACGTCGGAGATTCAGCGGAACATCGTGGGGGAGCGGATCTTGGGGTTGCCGAAGGGGTGAGGTGGGGCGAGGGCGCCTCAGGGGGCGAGGACGCCTCAGGGGCGAGGGCGCCTCAGGGGGTGGGGGTGCCTGGGGTGTTGGCGGGTGCGGGTGCGTCGTGATTGTTCGCGCAGTTCCCCGCGCCCCTCGAAAGCGGGTGTGTCCGTTGGTGAAGAGGGGCTGTTGGCCTGTGCGGTTTCGACTGACCGAGGATCAGAGGGTGTTGAAGAGCGGCTTCCGGGAGGTGCTGGCTCGGCGCTTCGGGGCGGAGGAGCTGCGGGCCGCCGTCGACGGGGGCGGCGGGCTGGACCGGGGGCTGTGGCGGGAGTTGGGGGAGGTGGGCTTCTTCTCGCTGCGGCTGGCCGAGGACCGGGGCGGGGTCGGGCTCGGGGTGCCGGAGGCCGTGTTGGTCTTCGAGGAGGCGGGGCGCGCACTGCTGCCCGGGCCGCTCGTGGCCACCCATCTCGCGGCGGGCGTGGTGCCGGGCGCGGCGACGGGGCAGACCGTGGTGACCGCTGTCGGGGGTGGTGGTCTGGTGGAGTGGCTGGACGAGGCCGATGCGGTGACCGGGGACGCGGCCGGGGCCGTACCGCTGCGATCGGTGGATCCGTTGACGCCGCTGCACCGGGTGCCGGGGGGCGGTTCCTTCCACCGCCCCGATGATCTGTTCGTACTGCTCACCGCCGCCGAGCAGGTGGGCACAGCCGTGCGGGCCTGCGAGGCCGCCGTGCAACACGCCCGGACCCGGGAGCAGTTCGGGCGGCCGGTCGGCGCCTTCCAGGCGGTCAAGCACCTCTGCGCCGAACTGCTGGTCCGGGTGGAGGTCGCGCGGGTGGCGGTGTACGCGGCGGCCGTGACCCTGGATCCGGTCGACATCGCGGCGGCCCGGCTGCTGGCCGACGAGGCGGCGGTGCGCGGAGCCCGCGACTCCCTTCAGGTCCACGGCGGTTCGGGGTTCACCTGGGAGGCCGACGTACACCTGTGTCTGAAGCGCGCGTGGGTGCGGGCGGAACGTGGCGGATCGATCACCGAGAGTGAGGAGATGTTGGCGGGGGAACTGCTGAGCGACGCGAGTTGAGCGCGCTGACCAGGGAGGGAAGCGAAATGCGTGGCGTTCGTCGCGGCGAATGTCGCGGAACGTGGCATACCGGAATTACCGAGCGTTGATATCGTGTTGTGTCCTAGGCGTGACTTGTCACGGCCTGGAGTCGGAGGTCCGCTCCGGTACCTTCTGGTGGATGCGAGTGGTTCCGAGGTCGAGCCGAGCCGGTGTTGCCCCTGTGGCGGCCCCGGATCCGGCGGTGCCCGGCGCTCGTGAAGTGGGCCGGAGTCTCGATGCCCCGGTCTGTTCGACTCCCCGCTATGAGCGTCGCACAGTATGCCGTACGCGTACTCCTTCGCGCTGGAATATGCCCGAAGCGCTTGTTGGGGTGACTGTACGTCAACCATGCTGTCCTGTAAGGGGATCACGTTCCGTGATCCCGGTGCCGATGGTGTCGACGGCGGTGGCGTCGGCCAGGCAGCAGATGACCACGATCGTGGCCCCAGAGGGGCGTGCGGCGATGTGTCCGCCGGTTCGGATGGTGTGAGCGGTGCAGGTGCTTCAAGTGCAGCTGGAGATCCGGCCCGACCCCGCAGAGGTGGGTCGTGCACGGAGATGGGCCCGTGCACGGCTCTCCGGGTCCGGGATAGGGGACGACGAGCCGCTCGCCGAGACGCTGATCCTCCTCGTCTCCGAGCTGGTCACCAACGCGGTCGTGCACACCGGGCGTCCGGCGGTGCTGCGGCTGCTGCTGTCCGGCCTCCGTGACGGCGTGATCGGCAAGGTCCGCCTGGAGGTCGTCGACGGCAGCGCGTGTCCGCCGGCCCCGCGGTGCGCCGACGGGGACGAGACGGGCGGGCGCGGTCTCGCCCTCGTCGACGTTCTCGCCGACCGCTGGGGCTGGAGCCACGAGGGCGTCGGCAAGCGGATCTGGTGCGAACTGGACCGGGTGGTGCCGGGGACCTCGGGGGCGGCGAGCGGTGTGGGCGCGTCGGGCTTCGGGGGCGGTGGCGGCGTGGTGACTCCCGCGGTCTATCCGGCGTGCGGCGCGGTCACGGGTGTGGCGGCGGTGGCCCGGGAAAGCCTGGCGGTGCGTGAGGGGTTGGCGTACGAGGTGGTGTAGGCCGGGGCGAGGGGGCGACGGGTTGGGGCGAAGCCCTGCTTTTAGAGGGGCGCGGGGAACTGCGCGAGCCGCCACCGCCATCTGCGGTCGCGCGGCGAGGCGCACCGAGTCAACAGGCGCACTCGGGCACCCACATGTGCGCCGCACACGCCTGCGCGTGAGCGCACGGGGTGGGGCGGTCTCCGGCGGTGGCCGATCCGCGCGCCGGGACGTGCTCCCGTACGCACCGTCGCGACGCCGGTTCCACGCGGCTGAGCCCCCCACGGGTGTTGACGCGCCATGTCCGTTTGATCACGCTTGTGTTCAGCGATTCGCCGCGAGGGGACGACGAGGGTCACGGTGACGGAGCCCTCGACGAGTGTGGGTCGTGATTCGGCGCCGGCTCCCCGCAGGGCCCGGGAAACAAGGGCGGGTGCGCCGAAGCCGGATGGCGGCGCGCGGTGCCGTGCGGGACGTTCGAAACACCCGCTCCGGGCGGGCGGCGCGCCGCCAGTCGGCCCGCGCGCGCCCGCGGGAGGCGGTCTACAGGATGGCGATCGGCGCCACCGGTGTGCCCGTCGCCCCGACGAACGGCTCCGGCATCGCCGAGAGCAGGAAGTCGTACCGCCCTGCTTGTCCACAGGCTGTGGACAACTCCTCCAGGTTCCAGTTCTGGCCCTGCGGCATCCCCATCTCGACCAGGTCGAGCGCGTGCACCGGCAGCCACAGGCCCTCGACCTCCGGAGGGAAGATCTCGAACGTCAGGGTGTCATTGGCGACGGCCGCCACATCGCGCGCGTGGAACCACTCGGGTGTACGCAGCGACAGCCCCGGTGACGGGAACGCGTACGCGTGCTTGTCCCCGGCGAGGTAGGACCGGATCTGCCCGGTGCGGACCAGCACGATGTCGCCCGCCCGGACCCGGGTGCCCGCCAACTCCTCGGCGGCGTCCAGGTCTTCCGGGGTGACGGCGTGGCCGCCGGGCAGCCGGTCGTCGGCCAGTCCCAGGGCGCGCGGAACATCCAGCAGGACGCCGCGCGAGACGATGTGCCGCGCCTTGTCGATACCGGCGAAGGCCGCGCCGCCGTGCGGGGTGATCGTGTCCGCGGGGCGGCCGTTGTAGACCCGGCCCGAGTGCGAGACATGGGTGAGCGCGTCCCAGTGGGTCGCCGACTGGAGTCCCATGGTCACCGCGTCGTCGCTGCACGCGACCGTGCCCGGACCGAAGATCTCCTGGTTGATCTGCACCATCGCGTGCAGCGGATTGACCCGGCCCGGCATCATCCCCGTCTGCACGCCGTCCTGCTGCAGGGGCAGCGCCAGCGGCACGCGGCGCCCGGAACGCACCGAGGCGGCGGCCCGCCGGACGACCTCGTCGGTGATCAGGTTGAGGGTGCCGATCTCGTCGTCCGCCCCCCAACGCCCCCAGTTGTTCACGCGCTTGGCGATGTCCGTGAACGCGGCGAACTCCGTGGGCGATGACATCGGGCCTCCCCGAGGGCTTGTGGTGGCGTATCCGGCGGGTCGTAGAATCGCCGTACGAGCAAATCTAACGACCCGTCAGATAACAGTGCATCAGATGTACGGCATCGGGTAGCGGTCCGGCGGACAGCGGTTCGCCGGGTGACGTGATGAGGGGAAGGGCTCGGGGTGGGACATTTCCTGGCAGGCAAGGTCGTCGCCGTCACCGGAGCGGGGCGGGGGATCGGCCGTGCGGTCGCCCTCGGCGCCGCCGCCGAGGGAGCGCGGGTCGTCGTCAACGACTACGGCGTCTCCGTCGACGGCTCCGAACCCACCAGCTCCGTCGCCGAGGCCGTCGTCAAGGAGATCGAGGCCGCCGGGGGCGAGGCGGTCGCCGTCGCCGACGACATCTCCACGATGGCCGGCGGGCAGCGGGTCGTGGACACGGCGGTCGAGACGTACGGACGGATCGACGGGGTCGTGTGCGTCGCCGGGATCCTGCGCGAGCGGATGCTGTTCAACATGGCCGAGGAGGAGTGGGATCCGGTGATCGCCACACACCTCAAGGGCACCTTCACCGTGTTCCGGGCGGCGTCCGCCGTCATGCGCAAGCAACGGGCCGGGACCCTGATCGGGTTCACCAGCGGCAACCACCAGGGGTCCGTCTCGCAGGCCAACTACAGCGCGGCGAAGGGCGGGATCATCTCGCTGGTGCGGAGCGCGGCGCTCGGCCTGCACCGGTACGGGGTGACCGCGAACGCGGTGGCGCCGGTCGCGCGTACGCGGATGTCGGCGGGGGTGCCGATGGAGCTGACCGAGATCGGTGAACCGGAGGACGTGGCCGCGTTCGTGGTGTACCTGCTGTCCGAGCGGGCCCGGGAGGCGGGGGTGACCGGGCAGGTGTACACGGTCGCCGGGCCGAAGATCGCGGTGTGGGCGCAGCCGCGGGAGTTGCGTGCCGCGTACGCCGAAGGAGGCTGGACGCCGGAGAGGATCGCGGAGTTCCTGCCGGGGGCGGTGGGGGTGGATCCGATGCCGATGCTGGAACGGGTGGAGGGGATGGCTCGTGCGGCGGCGTCCGGGGCGCGGCCGAACGCGTGAGGGCCCTGCCGAACGGGGCGAGTTCTCGGCTGCGGGTGCGTGGGTGCTGGTCGCGCAGCTCCCCGCGCCCCTGAGAAGCAGGGGCTGCGCCGGTGCCTCTCGGGCTCGCCGCCGGTCGCCTTTCAGGGCCATGGGGGCCGCGTCTTTCAGGGGGGCGGGGAACTGCGCGAGAAGCCCCACCGACCCGCACCCGACAACGCACCCGGACTCACCCACCACGCACCACCATCAGCGCGGCGGTCATCTTGGAGGCGGCATGGACTTCGGGTTCAGTGATGAGGACGAGGCCTTCCGGGCGGACGCGCGGGCCTGGCTGGGGGCGCACGCCGGGGTGCACGCGGAGCGGCGCACCTGGGAGCGGACGCTCGGCGCCGCCGGGTGGATCGGGCTCGGCTGGAGCGAGGGCGGGTACGGGAACCGGACGGCCACGCTCGTCCAACAGGTGGTGTGGGCCGAGGAGTACGCGCGGGCGGACGTACCCGCCCGCTCCGGGCACATCGGGGAGAAGCTGCTCGCGCCGACGCTGATCGCGTTCGGGAGCGAGGAGCAGAAGCGGCGGTTCCTGCCGGCGATCGCGCGCGGCGACGAACTCTGGTGCCAGGGATACAGCGAGCCCGGCGCCGGGTCCGACCTCGCCGGTGTGCGGACGAAGGCGGAGCGGGCGGGAGACGGGTCGTACCGGATCACCGGGCAGAAGATCTGGACCTCGCTCGCCCACGAGGCCGACTGGTGCTTCGTGCTGGCCCGGACCGAGGCGCGCTCCGAGCGGCACCACGGGCTGTCGTTGCTGCTCGTGCCGATGGACCAGCCGGGGCGGATCGAGGTGCGGCCCATCCGGCAGATGACCGGGACGAGCGAGTTCAACGAGGTGTTCTTCGACGGGGCGCACGCCCGCGCGGAGCATGTCGTCGGGGGCGACGGGAGCGGCTGGCGGGTCGCCATGGGACTGCTCGGCTTCGAACGCGGGGTGTCGACGCTCGCCCAACAGATCGGGTTCGAGCAGGAGTTGGGGAGTGTCGTGCGCGCCGCCGTGGACAGCGGGGCGGTGGACGACGCCGTCGTACGTGATCGACTCGTCCGACAGTGGGCCGAGTTGAAGACCATGCGGTGGAACGCCCTGCGGACGCTCGGCGGGGCGGAGGGCGGCGCGGAGCCGGGCGCGCCGAGTGTGGCCAAGTTGCTGTGGGGGCGGTGGCACCGGCGGCTCGGGGAGCTGGCGATGGAGGTGCGGGGCGCGGAGGCGGTCGTCGGACCGCGGGAGTGGTCGGCTGCGGAGCCGTACGCACTGGACCCGTCGCAGCAGATGTTCCTGTTCAGCCGGGCCGACACCATCTACGGCGGTTCGGACGAGGTGCAGCGCACGATCATCGCCGAGCGGGTGCTCGGTCTGCCGAGGGAGCCGAGAGGCTGAGAACACCGAAGGGTGGAGGCCATGCGCGGAGTGGTGTTCGACGGGAAGCGGGCCGAGGTCGTCGACGATCTGGCCGTGCGGGAGCCGGGGCCCGGTGAGGTGCGGGTCGCGATCAGGGCCGCCGGCCTCTGCCACAGCGATCTGTCGGTGGTGGACGGGACCATTCCGTTCCCTGTTCCCGTGGTGCTCGGGCACGAGGGGGCCGGGGTCGTCGCGGAGGTGGGGGCGGGGGTCCGGCACGTCCGGCCCGGGGACCACGTGGCCCTGTCCACCCTCGCCAACTGCGGGGCCTGCGCCGACTGCGACCGGGGACGGCCGACCATGTGCCGACGGGCGATCGGGCGGCCCACGCGGCCGTTCTCGCGGGGCGGGCGTGAGGTGTTCCAGTTCGCCGCGAACTCCGCCTTCGCGGAGCAGACGGTGGTCAAGGCCGTGCAGGCCGTACGGATCCCGCAGGACATCCCCCTGACCTCCGCCGCGCTGATCGGGTGCGGGGTGCTGACCGGGGTGGGGGCCGTGCTCAACCGGGCCCGCGTCGACCGGGGGGACGGTGTCGTCGTCATCGGGGCCGGCGGGATCGGGCTCAACGTGGTGCAGGGTGCGCGGCTCGCGGGGGCCACGCGGATCGTCGCCGTGGACGCCAATCCGGAGAAGGAGGCGGTGGCGCGGCGGTTCGGCGCCACGCACTTCCTGACGTCCGTGGACGGGGTGCGGGACATCCTCCCCACCGGCGCCGACCACGCGTTCGAGTGCGTCGGCCGGGTCGACCTCATCCGCCAGGCCGTCGACCTGCTGGACCGGCACGGGCAGGCGATCCTGCTCGGGGTGCCGGCCGCGACCGCCGAGGCGTCCTTCCTCGTCTCCTCCCTCTACCTGGACAAGTCGATCCTGGGCTGCCGCTACGGGTCGTCCCGGCCGCAGCGGGACATCGCCCTCTACGCCGACCTGTACCGGGAGGGGCGACTGCTCCTGGACGAGCTGGTCACGGCCACGTATCCGGTGGAGGACTTCGCGAAGGCGGCGGAGGACGCGGGGGAGGGGCGGGTGGCGCGGGCGGTGCTCACGTTCTGAGGGGCTTGGGAGTTGCGACCACGGGGGCGGCTTCCGTGGCTTCCGGTCGGGGCGGATTCGGTGGCAAGGCGCCCGTACGGGGCGGTCCCGCAGGGGAGCGCCCCGATCCCTCACTCCGGTGTGGTCGAGTACCGCTCGATGCTCGCGCGGCCTGTCGATCGGTCCAGCAGGCGCGACGTCGGACTCGACCACCTCCTGACGCTCTCGACCGGCGAGAAGATCTCCAACCCCCGGGCACAAGCTGACCACTCGGCTCGTTCGTGAGAACCAAACGATCGCGATCGAGGACCTCACCGTTCGGAACATGGTGAAGAACGGCAAACTGGCCCGTGCCATCTCCGACGCGGCGTGGGCCGACTTCCGGAGCATGCTGGGGTACAAGGCCCAGTGGTACGGGCGCGAAGTGATCGCGGTCGACCGCTGGTTCCCCTCGTCCAAGCTGTGCTCCGCCTGCGGCACCTTGCAGGACAAGATGTTCGCTGAGCGTCCGCACCTGGACGTGCGACTGCGGGACGACCCACGACCGGGACGTGAACGCAGCGAAGAACCTTTTGGCCGCCGGACTGGCGGTGTGGGAGCACTACGGCGAGGACAGCGCCATCGTCTTCGGCTGGGTCCTCGCCTCCCACCAGGTCGGCGCCGCCCTGGTCGCCTTCCTCGGCGGCCTCGCCCGCGACGCCTTCGGCGGATACGACGTCGTCTGGTACGCCTCGGGCGCGCTGGGCGCGGCGGCCGCCCTGATGGCACTGGTGATACGACGACGACCGGTGGGGAGGGCGCGGGCGCCGGCGGTGGTCTGAGGTGCCGGGGTGGACGCGGCCGGGAAACCGTGCGGCGCAACCGATTCGGCCGTGGCACCCTCCCTGTAGGCGGGGAGGGGTGCTGGTGATGTCCATGGCGGCGACAGCCGGGGTGCCGGACGGGGACGAGAGCGAGGCTCGCGCGGGTGCGGCGCCGTCCGCTGTTTCCATGGCGGTACTGGGCGTGGAAGGCGGGCTGTCGTGCGCGGTCCTCCTTCTGGCCGGACTCGACTCCGGGCGGGTACCCGCGGCGTCTTTCGGGGTGCTCCTGCTCTCCCCGCTGCTGCTCCTCCTCATCCTCTTCGCCGCCGCCCTCATGACCGTGGCGTACGTGCTCCCGGCAGTGGCACTCGCAGCCTGGACGGCGCGGCAGCTCACTGGCCGCGTCGCATGGTGGTGGATCCCGCCCGCCTGCACCCTCTGGGTGCTTCCCGCCTTGGCCGTACCGTCCTGGCTGCTTCCCGGCCTCGCGTTCTACGCGGCTGCGCTGCCTGCGGCCCTGGTCACCCACCACACCCTGGTGCGCGCCGACATGGGCCGTCCCGTGCAGCCCTGCGCGGCGATCCTCCTCTGGGGCACGCTGGCCACGCTGTGCCTGCTGCTCGTGGGCGGGACGATGTCGGCGACCTAGCCGACCGCGAAGCCACCGAAGCGGCCCCGGTGGAACAGCAGCGGCGCGCCATCCGTGTCGGCGGTGCCGTCGTCGGTGTCGGCGCCCAGTGTCTCCACCCGGCCCACCACGATCAGGTGGTCGCCGCCGGGGTGTACGGCGTGGATCGTGCAGTCGATCCAGGCGAGGGCTCCGGTGAGGCGGGGGGAGCCCGTGGCGGGGGCCGGGGTGTGGGCCACGCCGGCGAACTTGTCCGTGCCGCTCACCGCGAAGCGCCGGCACAACTCGCCCTGGTCCGCGCCGAGTACGTTCACGCAGAACACACCGGCTCGGGCGATCCGGGGCCAGGTCGTCGACGTACGGCCGACCATGAAGACGACGAGGGGCGGGTCGAGGGAGAGCGCGGAGAAGGACTGGCAGGCGAAGCCGGCGGGGCGGTCGGCCGATTGTCCGTCGAGATGGCCGTCGAGCTGCCCGTGGAGATGGCCGTCGGTGTGTGCGCCGGTGCGCTCACCGGCGTGCGCGTCGGGGGCGGCCGCCACGGGGATCCCCGGTGCCGTGATCACCGTGACGCCGGTCGCGAAGTGACCCAGGACGCGGCGGAACTCGGCCTGGTCGACCGGTGCCCGCTCGTGCTCCCCGACGCAGCGCAGGTCCGGGCGGGGCAGGGGGTCGACGACCGGGGGCGCGTGCGTCGCCCCACGGCTCCTGTCCGCCGGAGCCGCTCTCAGATAGCGGACGGCGGCGGCTGCCATTCCCGCGTGTCCCATCACGTGAGTCATTAGAGCTGACGGGCCGTCAGAAGTGAAGGCTCGTGCCGAGGCTCTCCTCGGCGGTCAGCGGCCCTCGAAACGCGGTGTGCGTCGTTCCACGAAGCTCGCCACGCCCTCCTGGGCGTCGGCCGTCGCCATGTTGATCTCCTGTGCGGCGGCCTCGGCGGCGAAGGCGGTGGCGCGGTCGGTCTCGAGGGAGGTGTTGACCAGGTGCTTGGTCGCGGCCAGGGAGCGGGTCGGGCCGGCGGCCAGGCGGTCCGCCCACGCGCGGGCCGTCTTCTCCAGGTCCTGGGCGGGGACGACGCGGTTGACGAGGCCGAGGCGCTCCGCGTCGGCGGCGGACAGGGCGTCACCGAAGAACATCAGCTCCTTCGCCCGCTGCGGGCCGATGAGACGGGGGAGCAGGTACGCGCCGCCGCCGTCGGGGACCAGCCCGCGCCGGACGAACACCTCGATGAAACGGGCTTCCTCGGCCGCCAGGACCAGGTCGCAGGCGAGGGCGAGGTGCGCGCCGATACCGGCCGCGGTGCCGTTCACCGCCGCGATCACCGGCTTCTCGCAGTCGAGTACGGCCGCGATCAGGCGCTGGGCACCGAGCCGGATGACGCGCGCCACGTCACCGGGCACCCGCTCTCCGCCGTCCGTCGTCGAGCCCCGCAGGTCCGCGCCCGCGCAGAAGCCGCGGCCCGTGCCCGTGATCACCACCGCGCGCACGGCGGGGTCGGCGGAGGCGTCAAAGAGGAGTCGGATGAGGCGTTCTCGCTGGTCAGGGGTGATGGCGTTCATCGCCTCGGGGCGGTTGAGAGTGATCCACGAGACGGCGTTGTCAGTGGCGTGCCGTATCAATGAGTCACGGGATTTTTCGGGATGTTCACGGGGGGAAGCGGACATGTGGGTGCTCCTATTCTTACGGGGAGTGAAGGTCGTCCTGGTCGGGTGGGGTGCCTTCCTCGCGCGTCGGCGCTCAGCGGCACACCGCCAGCGCGTCCAGGGCCACCGCCCCCTGCCCCCTCGGCAGCACCATCAGGGGGTTGATGTCCAGCTCCGCTATCTGGTCCCCGAGTTCGAGCGCCATGCGCTGCACGCGGAGCACGACCTCCACCAGGGCGTCCACGTCGGACGGGGGAGCCCCGCGCACCCCGTCCAGCAGGGCCCGCCCACGCAGTTCGGCGAGCATGGCGTGGGCCTGGTCCTCGCCGAAGGGCGGTACGCGTACGGCGGAGTCGCGGAGCACCTCCACGAGGACGCCGCCGAGCCCCACCGTGACCGTGGGCCCGAAGAGGTCGTCGTGGGTCATGCCCACGACCATCTCCACGCCCCGCTCCACCATCTGGCACACCAGCACCCCGTCGAGGGAGACGTCCTCGTAGCGGGCGATGTCGGTGAGTTCGCGATAGGCGTCGCGGACCTGGCTCGCGGAGGTCAGGCCGATCTTCACCAGGCCGAGCTCCGTCTTGTGGGCGATGCTCGCGCCGGACGCCTTCATCACCACCGGGTAGCCGACCAGGCTCGCCGCGCGTACGGCCGCCGCCGCACTGGTCACCAACTGCTCGCGCGGCACGCGGATGCCGTAAGCCCGCAGCAATTGCTTGGCGGCGTGCTCGCTCAGCTGCTGCCCCGGCCGCATCAGTGCCTGCGCCTTGCGGAAGGAGGGCGAGGGGGAGCGGGGTGCCTCGTCGAAGGGGGAGCGGTAGGCGGCCGTGAAGCGGGAGTGGTCGAGGTGGGCGCGGACGGCCGTGATGCAGTTGGCGAAGGTGCGGAAGGTCGCCACCCGGGACGACCCCAGCAGCGTCTCGCGGTACGCGGCCTCGGTGCCCACCGGGGACCCCCACACCACGCACACCAGCTTGTCCGTCCGCTCCGCCGCGTCCACCAGGTCCTGGGCGAGCTTGTCGCTCATGGGAGGGAAGGGGCCGGTGATGGGGCAGATCAGCACCCCGACCTCCGGGTCGTCGAGGATCGCGTCGAGGATGCGGGGGCCGCGCCAGTCACCCACCGGGTGGCCGCCGTTGTCGACGGGGTTGGCCACGCTCAGATAGTCGGGTATCCACTGGTGCAGCTCGGCCTGCTTGGCCTCGGAGAGCGTGGGGAGGGGCAGTCCGGCCTCGGTGGCCAGGTCGGCGAAGTGCGCGCCCGTGCCGCCCGAGATCGAATAGACGACGACGCCTTCGGGTCGCGGTACGGCTGACCCCCGTGCCGGTGCCGGTGCCGCGGTGGCCGACGGTCCCGGGACGCGCGGTCGCCGGGCCCTGGCCAACAGGGTCGCCGTGTCCTGGAGTTCGTCGAGCCCGTCGACGCGGATCACTCCGTACTGCCGCATCGCCGCGTCGACGACCGCGTCCGCGCCGGTGAGCTTGCCGGTGTGGGAGGCGGCGGTGCGGGCCCCGGTCTCGGTGCGGCCGACCTTGACGGCGACGACGGGGACACCGCGCCGGGCGGCCCGGTCGGCGGCGAGGAGGAAGGCTCGGCCGTCCTTGAGGCCCTCGACGTACGCGGCGATGGCGCCCACCTCGGGGCGTTCGGCGAAGTAGGAGATGAAGTCGGCGGTCTCCAGGTCGGCCTCGTTGCCGGTGGGGGCCCAGTGGGAGAGGCGGATGCCGAGTTCCTGGAGGGAGAAGACGGGGCGGCCCTGGTGGCCGGACTGGGTGATCAGCGCGATCGCCGGGCCGTCGAGGTCGTCGCGGAAGCGCTCGAAGGCGTTGAGGTTGGTGTTGGGGCCGAGCAGCCGCAGGCCGTCGGCCCGGGCCACGGCGGCGGCCAGCCGCTCCTGGGCGGCGGCACCCTCCGCGCCGGTCTCGGCGAAACCGGAGGCGAAGGCGACGGCGAACTTCACCTTGGCCTCGGCCAGTTCGCCGATCACGGGGAGGGGGTCGGAGACGAGGAGGACGGCGAGGTCGACCTGTTCGGGCAGAGCGGCGACGGAAGGGGCGCAGGGGATGCCGAAGACCGACTCCCGGGTGGGGTGCACGGGGTGGAGCCGGGCGCCGACGCGTTCGGACCAGGCGAGCAGTTGGCGGGTGATCCCGGTGTTCGGCCGGCCCTCCGCGTCCGAGGCGCCGACGACCGCCATGGACTCCGGCCGGAAGAATCGGTCCAGATCGGGGACGTCTGCGTACAACGGGCGTCCGCTGACATCGAGGTCGCCGGCCTCGGCGGGCCTGCCGTGCACGACCTGTGCGGGGTGCTCGCCGCACGCGATGGCCCGGGCCCGGCGGGAGTCGGTGGTGAGGGTGCCGTGGGTTGATCCAAGCATCGGTCCGCCCGCTCCTGTGTGACAGCCAATTCAGTGACGTGGAGACGTTCACGTATCTGACGACACGTCAGATTTAAGACTACTGAACTGACGCTGTGTCAGGAATGGGTGTGCGAGCAAAGTTACGCGGCAGTAAGGAGGTTGTACCCACGCGGGGCGGTGGTCAGACCTGTGACCGGCGGCGTCCGCGAACGACGATCAGGTGATCGGGTCGCCCGCGAACGACGACTCGGTGGCCGGGGGAGCGGGCTCGCCCGACGGTGGTGTGTGTCCATGTGGAGGGGGCCGTCAGCGGGCGGTGCGGATTCGTACGGTGATCGCGTCGAGGGTGGCGACCCCGCCGGCCTTGGTGACCGCCTTGGCGATCTTCTCGGCGTCGAGGGCGAGTTCGCGGAGCATGCCGCTGATGGGGTTGGTGAAGCCGGTGAAGTACAGGCCCGGGGCGTTCCCAGGGGTGTGGGCGCCGTGTACGACGGGCTTGCCGCGCTCGTCGAGCACGTCGAGGTGTCCGACGAGCCCCTCCAGGGCCCGCCGGTAGCCGGTGGCGGCGATCACGGCGTCGGTCTCGACGCGGGTGCCGTCGCCGAGGACGACCTTGCCGTCCTCGAACCCCTCGACAGAGCCGACGATCTCGACCTTCCCCTTGCGTACGGCGTCGATGAGGCCGACGTCCTGTACAGGGACAGCACCCTCGTGGACGCGGGAGTAGAGGCCGGTGTCGGGGCGGGCCAGGCCGTGCGCCGACAGGTCCGGCACGCTGAGCTTCGCCATCGGCTTCGCGAGCCGGTCCACGAGGGCGACCGGCAGCCGCCGTACGAGGACGCCCGTGTACTGGGCCGCCCACCCGGCGGTCGACCGGCGCACGATGTGCGGGGCCGTCCGCACCGCGAGCCGGACGCGCGCCGCCCCGCCCTCGACGAGGTCGACGGCGATCTCGGCGCCGGTGTTGCCGATGCCGACGACGAGGACGTCCCGGCCGGCGTAGGGCTGCGGGTTGCGGTACTCGGCGGCGTGCGCCAGCTCGCCCTGGTACGAGTCCCGGCCGGGCCAGTCGGGGATGTGGGGCGTGTGGTTGTAGCCGGTGGCGACGACGACCGCGCCGCCGGTCAGCTCGCGGCCGCCGGTGGCGTGCAGCAGCCAGCCGGTGCCGTCCGCGCAGCGCTCGACGCGGGAGACCTCGACGCCCGTGACGATCTCCAGCTGGTGCACCTCGGCGTACTTCTCCAGGTACCGCACGACGTCGTCCCGGGAGGTCCACCGGCCGAAGCGGCGCGGCATGGGCAGGCCGGGCAGCGCCGAGAGGCGCCGGGTCGTGTGCAGGTGCAGACGGTCGTAGTGCCGCCGCCAGGACGCCCCGACCTTGTCCGACTTCTCCAGCACGACCGCGCGCACGCCCCGGGCCCGCAGCGCGTACGCGACGGCCAGGCCGCCGGGTCCGCCGCCGATCACATAGACGGGGCGGTCGGCGGGGGCGGGGGTCGCAGGCCCCGCGGACGCGGTGGAGTCGGCGGGTGCAGTGGAGTCGGCCATGTGCCTGAGCGTATTCACGCCTTCACTTGTTGGGTCTCGGTCAAGACCGGAATTGGTTGCGGATTGATCACGGGTGTAGGAGGGTGGGTGGGGTCTGTGGCGTAGTCCGCTCGGAATGTGGGGGGAAGGTGTCGCGGAGCCAAAGGCAGGTCTTAGGAGTATGCTCCTTAGGGGTGTACTCCTAAGGAGCAGCGTGCAGCAAGGACCGCCGGGTAAGCCGTCTCACGTCTTCGACCGGGCCGCGGAGTGGAACGCCCTCACCGCCTTCGCCGGACGCACGCTGCCGCACGCCATGCTCGGGATCGTCAGCGGCAGACGGCGCATGGGCAAGACCTATCTGCTGCGGGCGCTCGTCGAGGAACGGGGCGGGTTCTACTTCGGGGCTACGGCCGGGACCGCGGCGGAGTCCCTGCGTCAGCTCAGCGCCGCGCTCGCTGATTTCGTCGGGTCCCCCGTGCCTTTCTCGTTCGCCGACTGGGACGACGCGGTCTCCTATCTCTTCGGACTCGCCGTGCCCGAGGCGGCGGCCTCTGCCCACCGGGGCGTCCCGGCCGCCGGTCGGCAAGGCGCCGATGCGTCTTCGAGGTCCGATGCGCCTTCGGGTGTGTCTTCGGTGCCCGGCTCGCCGTTCCTCGTGGTCATCGACGAGTTTCCGTACCTGGCGAAGGTCGTCCCGGAGCTGCCGTCGCTCATTCAGCGTGAGATCGACCGTTTTCAGGTCGAGCGGAGCACGATGAGGCTTCTGCTGTGCGGTTCGGCGATGTCCGTGATGGGTGGGCTTCTCGCGAGCACCGCACCCCTGCGCGGCCGGGCGCAACTCGAACTCGTCGTCCGCCCCTTCGGGTACCGGGCGGCAGCCGACTTCTGGGGCGTCGCGGCCGAACCCGCCCTGGCCGCCCGGCTGCACGCCGTCCTCGGGGGGACGCCCGCCTACCGTCGCCAGTTCCTGGCCGACGACGTTCCGGTGAGCCTGGGGGACTTCGACGACTGGATCTGCCGCACGGTCCTGTCGCCGTTCAGTCCCCTCTTCCGGGAAGCGCGCTATCTGCTCGCCGAGGAGGCCGACATCCGTGATACCGCGCTGTACCACTCGGTGCTCGCGGCGGTCGCCCAGGGAAACACGACGCGTGGTGGCATCGCGGGCTACATCGGCCGCAAGTCCGTCGACATCTCGCATCCGCTCAACGTCCTGGAGGACAGCCACCTGCTCGCCCGTGAGGCGGACCTCTTCCGGGCGGGGAAGTCGCAGTACCGGATCGTCGAGCCACTGATCAATTTCTACGAGGCGGTCATGCGCCCTTCCTGGACGCGGCTCGAGAGCGGGCAGGCCGCGGAGGTCTGGGCCGGCTCGGCGGAGCGCTTCGCGGCACAGGTGGCAGGGCCGCACTTCGAGACGATGTGCAGGGAGTACGTGCTCGGTCCGGGGCGGTCCTTGCTGCGTACGTCCCTGGGGGAGGTCGGCGGCGGTGTGGTGAGCGATCCGAAGGCGCGTCGGCAGATCCAGGTCGACGTTGCTGTGGTCGAGCAGGGAACCGGGGGGAGCCGTCCGGCCGTGGCCCTGCTCGGCGAGGCCAAGTGGGGGACCGTCATGGGGATTCCGCATCTGGAGCGGCTGCGTCGGGCCAGGGACCTGCTCGTAGGGCGGGGCATGGACGCGGAGCACTGCCGACTGGTGTGCTTCGGCGCGGTGGGTTTCAGCGACGCGCTGCGAGCGGAGGCGGAGGGGGGAGACGTGTCGCTCGTCGGGCTGGAGGAGTTGTACGAGGCCTGACCGGGAAAACAGGTTCGGGGGCAATGCCCGGATGCTCCGAGTGTGGCGTCCCGGGCTGCCTCATCATGTTCTGTGGCAACCTCCTTTACCGAAAGGCCGGTTCACATTCATGACGCCCACTTCGGACTCGGGATCCGCTGCCCCACCTGGACGCCGACCAGCGACGGGCGATCCTCTCGTGGGTCGCCGGCTACCTCACCGCCGAGGGGGAACGCGAGATCACCCTCCAGCGGTTCGACGAGAAGGTCCGTGATCGGCTGCGCAGCCTGGGCGCCCTCGCCTCAGCCTCTACGCCGTGCATCTGGCCCGCGAGATCGGGGGACCTGAGGCGCTCAGCTTCCTGTCCCGGATTCCCGACGGACACCGCGCAGGCCTGGCGGCCGCCCTCGTCTCTGCCTGGGACCGCTTTCCCGGCGGGGAGTATGCCCGTGACGTGCTCTCCGGACTGGATGTGCGGGAGCTGACGATCTCCGTACCTGGGCAGCTCGCGCAGGCCGGGGTGGTGGGCCGGGTCGAAAGCCTCTCGGTCATCAGAGACGTTCCGGCGGAAGAGGTCGTGACCTTCGTGGACGAGCACGGGGTCCACGACTTGTACATCAGCGAGTCGGCTCTGAAGGGTGACGTCTCGCTGGCCCCCCTCGCCACCGCGCGCGGCTTGTCGACGCTCGGTGTGGGGGTCCCCAGTTCCGTGCTCAGCGTCCTGTTCGACGACGAGCCCCTGCGAGTGCCGTGGAATCAGAAGGCAGACGCCCATTTCAGACTGCCTCCACTGCCGCACGTGGCCGAGATGTCCCTCATCGCCATGCCTGCCGACTGGACGCGAGAAGCGGCCGACCGATGGGAACGCCTCACGCATCTGGGGCTCTTCGGGCCAGCCGTGCGGGGGCTGTCGGCCATCGGAGGCCTCCCGGCCCTGACCCATCTGGTCCTGGAGTCCGATGACCTGCTGGCGATGCCGCCGAATCTCGTGCACCACCAGGTGACCCACCTGCTCGTCTATGTCACCAGAGTGCCGTCGCGCATGCCGTCGGTAGTCGACCTGACGGGGATCCCGGCCGCTTTCCCGTCCTTGACCCACCTCATTCTCCGGGTGCGCGCCGTCGGAACCGCGCCCATCGACGTGACCGGTCTTGAGCGCATGGATGGTCTCTCCGTCCGCGCGGTGGGGGTGTCCCAGGCCGACAAGCGACTGATCGGCGTGGAAGCCTTCCCCAAAGGGCGCATCAGATACGAGTAGCGGCCCCCTTGCGCGTCGGCCCGCCCATCCGCTGAACTGACGTACCGTCAGATTCCCGCGTGGGTGCGGAAGGGCGATGTCCATGGAGACGATCTGGCTCAGCGGTGCCGAATGGGTGGCCGTGCTTCGAATCGGGCTCGGGCTGTGGTGGCTGGAGAGCTGGCGGCACAAGGACAAGAGGGCCTGGTTCCAGGACGGAGCCGGGATCGCGTGGGCGGCGGGGGTCGCGGAGAAGCACCGGTGGGGGGCGGTGCGCGGGGGGTTCGACGTGGTGGTCAGGCCTCGGCAGAAGGCCATGGCCTATGTCGTCGTCTACGCCGAACTCGCCCTCGGACTCGGGCTGATCCTCGGCTTTCTCACGCCGATCGCGCTCGTCGGTGGGCTGGTGCTCAATCTCCTCTATCTCGTGCTGATGATCCACGACTGGGCCGAGCAGGGGCAGAACTCGATGATGGCGCTCATCTCGGTGGTGGCGCTGTTCGGGATGTCATGGCAGACGTGGTCGGTGGACAGCGCGTTGGGGCTGTTCTGAGGCGGGAGGGGAGCCCGGCGGTGAGGGGAGTCTGGTGGTGAGGGGCGGCGAGGGCGTGCGGTTCGATCAGCCGGAGGCCGACGGCCTCAGTCGTACGTACTGGGACGCCGCCGCCGACGGGCGCTTGCTGCTGCGGCGGTGCGGAGCGGCGGGCTGTGGACGCGCCCACCACTACCCGCGCGAGTTCTGTCCGTACTGCTGGAGCGAGGACGTGGGGTGGGAGGAGGCCTCCGGGCGCGCCGTGCTCTACACCTGGTCCGTCGTCCACCGCAACGACCTGCCGCCCTTCGGGGAGCGGACTCCGTACGTCCCCGCCGTGGTCGACCTCGTGGAGGGCCCCCGGATGATGACCGAGGTCGTGGAGGAGACCAGCGAGAAGGCCGGGGCGAAGGCCGGTGGGCTGCGGGTGGGGATGGAGTTGGAGGTGGTGTTCCGGGAAGCGGGGGAGTTCGTGGTGCCCGTATTTCGCGCGCGTCGGTGAGGGGGTACGCGTTTCAATGGGCGGGTGAGCCGTACTGATGAGCGTGTGCCGCCCTGCGATTCGTCCCCCGCGTCTTCCGTCGAGCCGTACGGGCACGGGCTGCGCCTGTGTGCCTGGGACCCCGAGTCCGACGCTGATGTCGAGGCGTGGCTGCGGGGGCGTACCGACCCGGACTTCCGGCGGTGGAACAACCCTCTGGTGTGGGACGCGAGCTTCGAGGGCGCCCGGGAGTCACTGCGGCGGCGCGCCGAGTCCGACGCGGAGGGCACGACCGTGGCCTTCCGGATCACGGACGCGGAGAGCGGCGCGACCCTCGGGCAGGTCGGGCTGAGCGGGATCGACGCGCACATGCGCCGGGCCGTCGTCGGCTACTGGGTGCTGCCCGAGGCCCGTGGCCGCCGGGTCGCCACCCGGGCCCTCGACCTCGCCGCCCGCTGGACGTTCGCCGAACTCGGCATCCACCGGCTCGAACTCGACCACGTCGTCGGCCATACCGCGTCCTGCCGTATCGCCGAGCTGTGCGGGTTCTCGTACGAGGGGCTCATGCGCGGGGCGGCGTTCGCCGAGGAGAGCCGGCAGGAATTCCGGGACGCCCACCTGCACGCCCGACTGGCCACGGACCCGACCCCGGAGGGGATTCGATGAGTTCGGACGACGTAAGCGCAAGCGGCAACGGGAACGGGAGCAAGAGCGGCGACGGGAACGGCAACGGGAACGGGAACGGGAACGGGAACGGGAGTGGCTTCGTGGACGAGTACGAGACTGTCGACGATCCCGACGGCTACTTCGGCGAAGCCGTCGCCGCGCACTACGACGGCCCCTCGGACGACCCCTCCGACGAGGTGTTCGGCGCGGACGCCGTCAATCCTGTCGTGGACCTGATCGCCGACCTCGCGGCCGCGCCGGGAGGGGACGCGCGGGCCCTGGAGTTCGGGATCGGCACCGGGCGGATCGCCCTGCCGCTCGCCCGCCGGGGCGTGCCGGTGCACGGGATCGACCTGTCGCGGGCCATGGTCCGGCGGTTGCAGGCCAAGCCGGGCGGCGACGGCATCGGCGTCACCGTAGGGGACTTCGCCACGACACGGGTCGGCGGTCCCGGGTTCACCGTCGCCTACCTGGTCTTCAACACGATCGGCAATCTGACCACGCAGGACGCGCAGGTGGAGTGCTTCCGCAACGCCGCCGCCCATCTCGTGCCGGGCGGTCACTTCGTCATCGAGGTCGGGGTGCCCGACCTGCGCAGACTGCCGCCGGGACAGAACGCGGTGCCGTTCCGGGTCGGTCCGGGGCGGCTGGGGTTCGACACGTACGACGTGGCGACGCAGGGGATGCGGTCGCACCACGTGACGGTCGTCGACGGGCGGACGGAGTACCGGTCGATCCCGTTCCGGTACGTCTGGCCGGCCGAACTGGACCTCATGGCGCGGCTGGCCGGGATGCGGCTGCGGAACCGGTGGGCGGGGTGGAAGGGGGAGCCCTTCACGAACGACAGCACCAAGCACGTGTCGGTGTGGGAGAAGGTCTGAGGGCCCTGCCCGTCGGCGGCCTCAGGGCCACAGCAGCTCCGTGATCCAACCACCGTCTGCCCGACGGTAGTTGAGCCGTACGTGGCGGCGTCTCGCGTCCCCCTGGAAGAACTCCACCTCGTCCGGCTCCACGACGTACGCCGTCCAGGAGGGCACGGGCACGTCCGGTTCCCGCGCGGCCCGTGCCCAGGCGGCCTCCGACGCGCGCTCCAACTCCTCGTACGAGGACAGGACCTCGCTCTGGTGACCGACGAGGGCGGCGGCCAGCGCACCCGTCGACCGGGCGTGCAGGTCGGCGTGGGCGACCTCGGCGGGCTCGACCGTGACACGGCCCCGCACCCGTACCTGGCGGCCGAGGAGGGGCCAGTAGAAACCGAGGGACGCGTACGGCCGGTGCGCGAGCTGCCGGCCCTTGCGGCTTCCGGCGTGGGAGGCGAAGTGCCAGCCGCGCGCGTCCACGTCGTGCAGCATCACCGTACGGACGTCCGGCCGACCCTCCTCGTCGGCCGTGGCCAGCGACATCGTGTGCGGCTCCACCTCCCCGGCCGCCACGACGTCCCCGAACCAGGTGGTGAAGAGCGCTACCGGCTCGGCGGGGGCCGTGGCCGGGTCGAACAGGGGCAGGGCGCTGACCTGCGGATCCCAGACGCGCAGCCCACGCAGCGCCTCGACGAACGCGGACGGCCGGGACGGGGCGGACGCGGCCTGGGCTCGGGGCTCGGGCCGCTGCAGGGGCCGGGGCTCCGGCTGGGGCCGGGAAGGGGGCTCGATCATGGGTGGGACGGTCTCACACCGTGCCCAGGTCGGACGAGACCCACCGCTCGGGGCGCATGTGAATGACGACCTGGTCGCCGTGGTTGGCGGAGGCGAAGTCCATGTAGCCGTCCACCTTCTCGGGCGGGAGGTAGCGGGCGGAGATCTCCCGGAGGTCGTCGAGCGTGGCGGGGGTCGTGTCGGTGACGGAGCCCTCGACGGAGACGTAGCGGATGGTGGGCTCCAGCCGGTCGATCATCAGGGTGAAGCGCCCGGCGGCCTGGATCAGCCGGTTCTTGCGGGAGTCCCGGCCGGTCATGACCCAGATGTCGCCGCCGGGCTCGTACTGGTACCAGATCGGCACCGTGAGCGGGGCCCGTCCGTCCCCCGCGTCCACCGCCAACGCGGCCACGTGGGCCTCGGCCAGAAACTCCTCGCGCTCCTTGCGGGACAGTGCCATGTCACTTCCTCCGGGATGCCTGGGGCGTTCTCGCTGCCGAGTCACTACAGCACCCCGGCTCCGCCGCCTGTTCCCGGCCGTTCACCCCCGCCCCAGCACCACCGTTCCCGACGAGCAGAACCAGCCACCCGTGCCCGAGGCGACGGCCAGGCCGGGGAGGGCGCCGGTGGGGGTGCGGATCTGATGGGATCCCGCCTCGCCGCGTAGCTGGCGTACGGCCTCCACCAGGAGGAAGAGGCCGCGCATGCCGGGGTGCTGGGCGGAGAGGCCACCGCCGTCGGTGTTGACGGGGAGGTCGCCGGTCAGCGTCAGGCGGTCCTTCTCCACGAAGGCGCCCCCCTCGCCCTTGGCGCAGAACCCGAGGTCCTCCAGGGTCACGAGGGTCATGTACGTGAAGGCGTCGTAGATCTCGGCGAAGTCGATCTCCGCAGGGCGTACTCCGGCGCGTTCGAAGGCCAGGCGTCCGCTGACCGCCGCCGGGGAGACGGTGAAGTCGGGCCACTCGGACATCGTCGTGTGGGAGGTGTACTCGCCGGTGCCGAGGATCCACACGGGTGTCGTCGGCCGGCAGTCCCGCACGTACTCCTCGGCCGCCAGCACGACCGCCGCGCCCCCGTCGGAGCGGATGCAGCAGTGCAGCTTGGTGAAGGGATCGGCGATCGGCGCGGACGACAGCACGTCGTCGACCGTGATCGGGGTGCGGAACATCGCCTCGGGGTTCGCCGCCGCGTTCGCCCTGGCCTGTACGGCCACCGAGGCCAGCTGCTCCAGGGTCGTGCCGTACTCGTGCATGTGGCGGCGCGCGGCCATGGCGTACTTGGCGATCAGGGTGTGCCCGTAGGGGACCTCGTACTGGAGGGGGCCGCGCGCTCCGAAGGAGAGGGTGCCGGTCCGGCGCCCCGCCTTGATGTCCGCGCGGGCCGTGCAGCCGTAGACGAGGAGGACGACGTTCGCGTGCCCGGCGGCGATCGCGTCCGCCGCGTGCGCCGCCATCACCTCCCAGGTCGAGCCCCCGACGGACGTGGAGTCCACCCAGGTGGGCCGCAGGCCCAGATACTCCGCCACCTCCACCGGGGCCAGCGTCCCGAGGCCGGCCGAGGCCAGGCCGTCGATCGCGGTGCGGTCCAGCCCCGCGTCGGCCAGGGCCCGGCGGGCCGCCTGCGCGTGGAGCGCGTACGGGGTCGCGTCGTCCACCCGGCCGCAGTCGGACAGGGCGACGCCGGCGATCGCGACGTTTCGTCGGCTCATGAATCTGACGGTACATCAGATGTGGGGTCGGTGGACCTACGGGAAGTGGACCTGCGGAACCTGTGCGGTGGTTCTGGGTGGTGACTTCGTGTGGTGACTCCGTGCGGTGACTTTGCGAGATGAGCCTGTCCGATGCCCCTGTGCGGCGACCCTGTGCTTCCGTGGGCTTCCGGCCTAATATGACGGACCGTCAGATCCGGAGAACGTGGCTGGGGGAACGGAAGGGGTGCCGTCCATGGATGCCCGCTTCACCGCCGAGCAGGAGGAGATCCGGCGCACGGTAAGGGAGTTGCTGCTCAAGCGCTGTGGTCCGGAGGAGGTCCGGGCCGCCGTGCGGACGCAGGCGGGGTACGACGGCGGGCTGTGGGCCGCCCTCTCCGACCAGCTCGGGCTGCCGGGGCTCGCACTTCCCGAGCCGTACGGCGGCGTCGGCTGCTCGATGACCGAACTCGCCCTGGTGGCAGAGGACATGGGGAGATCGCTGGCCCCGTCCCCCTTGCTGTCCACCTCCGTTCTCGTCGCTCCTCTGGTCCTCGCTCTCGGCAGCGAGCGGCAGCGTGCCGAACTGCTTCCCCTGCTCGCCTCCGGCCGGCTCACCGGCGCCCTCGTGGCAGCGGGTGGCGCCCTCTCCACCGCCCTGGCGCTGACCGGGGACAACAGGGGCGCGTGGTCCGGCGGCGGTCGGGCCGGCGGCGTCCAGGCTCGCCGCGACGGGGACGGGTGGCGGCTCTACGGGGAAGCCGGCCAGGTCCTCGACGGGCACAGCGCGGGGCTGCTGGTCGTCGCCGCGCACGCCGGGGGGTACGCCCGCTCGCGGACGCTGCTGTTCGCGGTACGGGCGGGGAGCGGGGAGGCCGGGGACGGTGTGGGGGTCGGTCCCGGGGACGGTGCCGGGGTCGTACGGGTGCGACAGACCTCCGTCGACGAGACGCGACCGGTGGCCCGGATCGAACTGCGCGATGTGCGAGGTGAGTTGCTGGGGGGCGACGACGCAGTTGACGTGCCGGGCGCCCTGGCTCGGGTCGGGGACGCGGCGGCGGCCGTGCTCGCCGCGGAGGCCGTGGGCGCCGCCGACCGGGTGTTGGAGCGGACGGTCGCGTATGTGATGCAGCGGGAGCAGTTCGGACGGCCGATCGGGTCGTTCCAGGCGGTGAAGCACCGGCTGGCGGAGGTGTACGTAGGGGTACGGGCAGCCCGCTCTGCGGCGTACTACGCGGCCTGGGCGGCTGCGGCCGCCCCTGGAGCGGGTGAGCGGGCGGTGAAAGGGGCGGTGAGCAGGTCGGGGGGCTGGCGCTCGCCCAGGCCCTGGAGGGCCTGCGGGCGGCCGCCGGGGAGGGCATCCAGCTGCACGGCGGGATCGGGTTCACCTGGGAGCACGAGGCACAGCTGTACTTCAAGCGGGCGACCGGGGACGAACTGCTCTTCGGACCGGTGCACCGGCTGCGGGGGTGGGCGGCCGACGTGGCGGGGGTCTTCGCGGGCGGGGGGCAGGGCCGCGAGGAGCGGGACCGCGACGGGCGCGGCCGCGGCGGCTTGCACCGGGAAGGCCGGGACCGGGAAGGCCGGGACCGGGAAGGCCGGGACCAGGAAGGCCGGGACCAGGAAGGCCGGGAACGTGACGGTCAGGGAACGTGACGGTCAGGGTGTCGGTGGACGGGGTCCCGGTGGGCGGGAGCTCGACGGGCGGGGCGTACGCGAGGAGGTGCGGGGCTGATGGCTTCGAGAGGTGCGGCGGGGATGGCCGGGAGGATCAAGGACATGGGCGTACGGCTGGTGCAGAAGGTGTCCTCGGCACCCGCGTTCGCCCGGGTCGCGCCGCACGTCATACCCGCCCTGGACCGGGCGGTGCACCGGGTCACCCGGGGGCGGGTGCTGCTCAGTGCACAGTTGCTGCCCGGGGTCGTGCTGACCGCCACCGGTGCGCGCAGCGGGGTGCCGCGTCGTACGCCGCTGGCCTGTATGCCCGAGGACGGGGGCGGCAGTTGGGTCCTCGTGGGGTCGAACTTCGGTCGCCCCGGTCACCCCGCCTGGAGCGCCAACCTGCTGGCCCACCCCGACGCCGAGATCAACTGGAAGGGGCAGGACATCCCCGTCACCGCGCATCTGCTGGCGGGTGAGGAACGGGCCGCGGTGTGGAAGGAGTTGCTGCGGTTCTGGCCGCCGTACTCGACGTATCAGGCCCGGGTGGACCGGGAGATACGGGTGTTCCGGATCGTGCGCCGCTGAGTGCGGCCGGGCGCTGAGGGCGGCCGAGCGCTGCGGTGCAGGCCCCCTGAACGCGGCAGGCGGCACTCCTCGGGTGAGGGTGCCGTCTGCGTGACAGGAATCGCGTCCGGGGGCCGTGCCCGGGGGCTCCTGCCTACTTCGTGGGCTTCTTGCCGGTGATGCCCAGGTGGACCAAGAGGGCCAGGTTGGGCTTCAGTTCGGCCTGCTTCACGCCCCAGGTCTGGAAGCCCTTCTGGTGGCCGGAGACCGAGGCGAGCATGGCGACGAGGGAACCGGCGAGGGCCGCCGGGTTCACGTCCTTGTCGACGCGGCCCTTGGCCTGGAGCTCGGCGACCGTGTCCGAGAGGGAGTTGGTGACCGAGTTCAGGATCTTCATGCGGATCTTGTAGAAGCGCTTGTCGCCCTCGGCGGCGCCCAGGTCGACCACGCGGAGGATGGCGTCGTTCTTGCGCCAGAACTCCAGGAATCCGTCGACGAGTTCCTGGGCGGTCTGCCAGCCGGCCTTGCCGACCCAGGAGCGGCCTTCGAGGAGACGCGTCAACGTGGCACCCTCGGTGGCCATTTGCTCGGCGATCTCCAGGACGGCGCCCTCGACGTCCGGGAAGTACTGGTAGAAGGTCGCGGGTGAAGTGCCCGCCTTCCGGGCGACATCAATGACTTTGACGTCCCGGTAGGGCGACGAGCTGAGCATCTCGCTGAGGCAGTCGAGCAGCTTCTGCCGGGTCGCCTGCCCTCGTCGGCCGGCCACGCGGCCGTCGACGGTACGCACTTGTCCTGTCATGCCGTCAGCTTACCGAGGGGTGATCGGAGCGCGATTCGGCCGAGTGCAAATGGGGAGTGTGGGCCTCACCAAGGGGTTCGGGGGGTGGGGAGGGGGTGGCTTGGCCATTTTCTTTCGCCCCCGCCGCCCCTACCCGTCCCATCCTCAAGGGGCTGCGCCCCTTTGACCCCCAGCGTCCGTCCGGTGGGGGCTGGTCGCGCAGTTCCCCGCGCCCCTGAAAGGGGCCTGCGGCCCTTTCGGGGGAAAAGCCGGGGCGCAGCCCCGCTTTTCAGGGGCGCGGGGAGCTGCGCGCGCACCCCCCACCACCCTGCGGCCGCCAGCGCACCTCTGCCCCCGAGTTCTCAGGCGCCCCGACGCGAGCGGACGCGCCCGGCGCGCGCGCTGTCACGTGCGCCTTTAGCTTGGGCCTATGGCCGATGAGACCCCGTATGCCGAGGGCGTCCCCTGCTGGGTGGACGCCCAGTTGCCCGATGTGGAAGCGGGCAAGCGGTTCTACGGCGAACTCTTCGGGTGGACCTTCGCGGTGGCGCCCGGGGACGGCGCGCACGAGGTGTGGGCGCACGTCGAGGGCGCCCCCGTCGCCGCCCTCGCGCCCAAACCCGACGGCCGCCTCCCCACCGTGTGGACGGTGCACTTCGCGACCCCGGACGCGCTCGCTCTCACCGCCCGGATCGTCGCGGCCGGCGGTCAGGTGATCACCCCGCCCACCCCGGTCGGCGGACTCGGCACCGCCGCGCTCGCCACGGACCCGGAGAGCGCGGTCTTCGGCCTCTGGCAGGCCGCCGCGCACCCCGGTTTCGGCCGGCGCCACGAGCCCGGCACGTTCGCGTGGGCCGAGCTCTACACCCGCGACACCAAGGCGGCCAACTCCTTCTACGCCCACCTGTTCCACGAGGCCCTCTTCGGCCCGGACGCCACCCCCGACTTCGGCCGCGCCACGCTCACGGACGTCTTCCCGGCGGAGATGCCGCCGCACTTCCTGGTCCACTTCGGCACGGAGGACTGCGAGGCCGCGCTCGGGACCGTCAGCCGGCTCGGGGGCCGGGTGCAGGTGCCGCCGTTCGACACCTCGTACGGAAATGTGGCGGTCGTCACGGACAATCAAGGGGCGTCGTTCGCGCTGCTCCAGCGGAAGCGCGACAACGGCTGGCGGGAGGCCCCGCAGGCGGCGGAGCAGGCCGAACAGCATCCGGACGAACTCCGGCAGCGGGGGGACGACCAGCGCAAGGACGAGACGCGGCCGACCGGGGAACGCGCGGCGAACGGTCCGCAGGACAGGGGCTGACCAGCGGGAAGACCGCTCGGTTGCGCGTTGCGGACAGTGTTGCGGCCGGGTGCTCCCCTGCGGCCGTGGGGGAGTGAAGAAGCCCGTGGGCGGGCAGGCGGACGAGGTTGTGCGCCGGTGGTACATCGCCCGCCGAACAGTCCCACCATCCGGGCTCCCACTTCCCGAGGGGCGGACGACGTGGTTTTGTCCTGAGACACCCCGATCCGCCCCCGGGTTAGCAACCTGCCCCCGGTAGCAGGAAGAATCGGGGTGCGTGCCGCCATGGCGGTGCGGTGGTGAGACGCTGCACGGGGTCGCGCGCACAACGTGGGTGACGCGGTCCGTACGGGGAGGTGGCAGGGCAAGTGGTGGATCAGCTGACGCAGCACGATCCGCGGCGGATCGGGCCGTTCGAAGTGCTGGGACGGCTGGGGGCCGGCGGCATGGGGCTGGTCTATCTGGCGCGCTCGGCGTCGGGCCGGCGCGTGGCGATCAAGACCGTGCGGACCGAGCTCGCGGAGGACCAGCTCTTCCGCGTCCGGTTCACGCGTGAGGTCGAGGCGGCCCGCGCGGTGTCCGGTTTCTACACGGCTGCCGTGGTCGACGCCGACCCGCGTGCCGCCGTGCCGTGGCTGGCGACCGCGTACGTCCCCGCGCCCTCGCTCGAGGAGATAGTGAACGACTGCGGGCCCATGCCGGTCCAGGCCGTCCGCTGGCTCGCCGCGGGCGTGGCCGAAGCCCTCCAGTCCATCCACGGCGCCGGACTCGTCCACCGTGACCTGAAGCCCTCCAACGTGCTCGTCGTCGAGGACGGGCCGCGCGTGATCGACTTCGGCATCGCCTCCGGCGTATCGAACACACGTCTGACGATGACGAACGTCGCCGTCGGTACACCGGCGTACATGTCGCCCGAGCAGGCGAAGGACTCCCGGAGCGTGACCGGCGCGAGCGACGTCTTCTCGCTCGGCTCGATGCTCGTCTTCGCCGCCACCGGGCACGCGCCGTTCCACGGCGCCAACCCCGTCGAGACCGTGTTCATGCTGCTGCGGGAGGGGCCGGACCTCTCCGGGCTCCCGGACGATCTGCGCCCCCTCATCGAGTCCTGTATGCAGATGGACCCGACCGCGCGCCCCAACCCCGCCGACCTCCAGGCGCAGCTCGCGCCCCACCTCTTCGGCTCCGGCTCGGACGACAGCGGTACGGCGTCGGCGTGGCTGCCCGAGAAGGCGGTCAGCCTGATCGAGACCCGCCGGGGCGGACGCCCCGCGGCCAAGCCCCAGCAGGCCTCCGGCGGCCGCAGCGGCGGCGGGGCGCGCCCCGCGCCCGTACCGCCGCCCCCGCCCTCGTACGACCCCGCGCCCGTCGGGCTCGGCGCCCCCGACACCGGGCCGGTGCGGCTCGCCGGCGGTCAGGTGCCCATCGGGCCCGGTCCGCGCGTCGCCGACGCCCGCGCCGCCGCGGTGAAGGCGCCCCCTCCCGAGGCCGGTCTCGCCGCGTCCTGGTCCCGGCCGCGCGCCGGAGTGAACGGCGCCGACCCCGCGCCCGCCGTGGCCCCGCCCGCCCCGGAACCGGCCGCCTCCGGCTGGCGCCCCTGGCGTTTCCGCATGTCGAACGACGTCTGGGGCACCCCGTCCGTCGCCGGGGACCTCGTCTACGTCACCTCCTTCGAGGTGCACGCCCTGGACGTGGCCACAGGCCGGCGTCGCTTCAAGACCCGGGACGTCGCCTGGTCGATGGCGGTCGCGGACGGCCGTATCCACGCCTCGGACGGCCCGACCCTCTTCGCGCTCGACGCCCGCGAGGGCGCAGACCTCTGGCGGCTGTCCACGGAAGCCTGGGTGTACTCGCTGAAGGCCGACCGGGGCACGGTGGTCACCGCCACCCGGGGCGGCGGCGTCCAGGGCTGGGAGGCGTCCAACGGGCAGAAGCTGTGGGAGCTCACCGGCGCGCAGACCGACTTCGAGACCCCGGAGGCCGGGCCGGTCGTCCAGGACGGCACGGTGTACGTCTGGAAGGACGCCCGGCTGCGCGCGCTGGAGGCCCGTACGGGCGAGGAGCGCTGGTCGTACCCGATCGGCGACGCGGCCTCCTGCGGCGGCGTCCCGGTGCGGCTGACACCGGCCTCCGACGGCTACGTCTACATCGCCGCCGGCAGCCGCGTCCTCGCCGTCGACATCGCCGGCGGCCACGTCCGCTGGCACTTCGAGGCCCCGGCGGTGTTCCTGTCCGCCCCCACGTTCGCGCCGGGTCCCGCCGTCACGGGCGGCGGCGTCTACCTCGCCGACTACCTCGGCACGGTCTACGCCCTCGACGCGACCGACGGCCGTGACCGCTGGCGCATCGCGACGGAGTCCCGCTCCTCGCTGGAGCCGGTGCTGGTGGCCGCCGGGCACATCCACGTCGGCAGCGGCAAGGGCCTCTACACCCTGGACGCGGTCACGGGCACGCCCAAGTGGCGCTTCCAGGCGGGCGGCGAGATCGTCGGCGCCCCGTCGGTGGCGGAGGGCCGCATCCACTTCGGCTCCACCGACCACCTCCTCTACACGCTGAAGGCCGACGACGGCCGGCTGCGGTGGAAGCTCGCCACGGGCGGGGAGATCACCGGATCGCCGGTCGTCAAGGACGGCGTCGTCTACGCCTGCAGCAAGGACCGGTGCGTGTACGCGCTGGACGCGGAGAAGGGCACGGGGACGGCGCGCACGAGCTGAGTGCCGTACGAGGGAGCCGGGGCCGCGCCCCGACTCCCTCGCGCACGTCCCTCTGCGGCCGCCACCCCCTCAAGTGCGCCTCGGCGTAAGCCCGTACGGGTATCCGTCCGCGCCCGCAGGGAGGAGCGGGCCCTGTGCGCTGCCCGCAACCGCTTGCTCCCGGTCTGTGGCCGAATCGCTGCTATGGTGTCGTGCACCTGCCAGCAATGTGCCGGCGTTTCGCCATTTCGGCGCTCATTTCGCAACGTTTCAACGGGGGTTGAACACGTGAAGTCCCGCCACGTCCGTGCCGTCGCCGTCTTCGGTATCACCGTCCTCGCCCTCACCGGAGCCCGTGGCTCCGGCGGTGGAGGCTGCTCGGGCGGCTCGTCCTCCTCGTCCAGCTCCAGCGGTGGATCCGACAGCGGCTCCTCGTCCAGCTCCAGCGGTGGATCCGACAGCGGCTCCTCGTCCACCTCGGGTGGCAGCACCACCGTGGGGACGGGCGGCTCGTCCAGCTCCCAGCGCGGTGCCGCGAGGGACCTGAAGATCGAGACCTGCACCTACGACAACGGCCTCGTCTCCCGCGTCCGCGCCACCAACACCTCGACCACCACCGACTACTCCTACGAGTTCGACCTCGAGTTCACGGACGCGAGCGGCACCGTGCTGCACACGGCCGAGGACAACCGCATCGCCTCGGTGCCTGCGGGCGAGTCCGTCACCATCGACGTGAAGGCCCCGGCCGGCACGGTCGACGACGGCGGCGCGAGCGGCGGCAGCTGCAAGCTGGCCGACCTGGAGCGTTCCTCCTTCTGAGCCGGCCAACGGGACCGGTGGCTGAGCGCGGACCACGTGCGGCCTGGGTGCGGACCGCACAACTGAACACCGGAGAAGAACTGCATATGAGAGCGGGCATGAAGTCCTCACTCGCCGCGACGCCTCGGACGGCCAAGTCCGGTGCGTCGCGGCTCGGCTGGCTGGACGCCTTGCGCGGCATCGCCGCGCTCGTCGTGGTGTTCGACCACTCGTCGTACTCCTTCATGGCGGAGTTCCGACGGGAGCTGATGCCGGAGTTCAACACCAGCCGTTACGGCATCATGGTGTTCTTCCTGGTCAGCGGCTACATCATCCCAGCGTCGCTGGAACGCCGGGGCTGTGTGAGGACGTCTGGACCGGCCGCCTCTTCCGTATCTACCCGCTGTGCGCGGCCGTCGTCGCCGGTCTGATCGCGGCCGACCACCTGGGCGTGGCGGAGATCCGGGAGTTTGGCGGCCAGAGCCTCGCCTCGGTGGCCCTGGCCCATCTCACCCTGTTCCAGGAGCTGTTGGGTACCCCCAACCTGCTGCTCGTCCTGTGGACGCTCTCCTACGAGATGGCCTTCTATCTGCTGGTAGTCGGACTCTTCACGGTCCGTCAGCACCGGCGGTCCGGCGCGGTCGCCGTCACCCTGGCAGGGCTCGCAACGCTGAGTGTGGCGGCCGGGTTCGTTCTGCCGGCGTCGGCCCTCTCCGAGGAGCTGGGCACCGGCCGGCTCCTCGGCCTCGCGGCGGCCGTGATGGCCGTCGCCATCTGCTGCGCGAGCACCGGATCGGCCGCGCTGCGGGTGTTCGGGGGTGTGCTGGGCTGGGTCCTCGCGCTGGCCCTGGTCGCCTTCAACGGCACCGTCCCGGTGTGGGAGGGGCTGGTGATCCTCGCCGTGATGTTCCTCGGTACGGCGGTGTACCGGGCGACACCGGGCAGAGCAGCTGGACCTGGGCGGGGTGCGCGGCGGCCCTGGTGGTGGCCTGCGCGGTCGGGAGCGCGTACGTCGACGGCGACGGGGGCCACTTCACCCGGCGCGCCTGGATCGTCTCCTTCCTGCTGGCCGTGGTCACCTTCGGCATCGGGCTGGCGCTGCGCCGCCGGCGGATCCCACGTCTGCTCACGTTCCTGGGCACGATCAGCTACTCGGTCTACCTCGTGCATCCGCTGCTGCTGGCGGTGAGCGACGGCACGATCGGCCGCCGCCCCCACGACGACCTGGCCCTCGAAGTGGCTTTCTACGCCATGCTGTTGCCGGTGTGCGTCCTGACTTACTACTGCGTCGAGGCACCGGCCCAGAAGTGGGGCCGGCGGTTCACCCGCCGACAGGTCCGGGAACGGCCTGTGTCCGGGGTGACATCGGAGCGGGTGGACAGCGCGGCCAGTGGGTGATCGATCTCCGGTCCTGACCCCGAAGGGCCTGCCGGAAGCCTCTCCGTCAGACCCTTCTGCGTCGTCGCGGTGCGATCAACGATCCCGTTTCCTAGAGTGAGCCTTCGGGATATCCATAGTGTGGGCCACCCCGGGTGAAGACTCGCCAGGCTTCCACGGCGCCGGAACAGTCAGGAAATGCCTCGATCCGGAAAGCAGGTCTCCACGTGACGGCGAGATGCCCGCCGGCACCGAATGCCACGTCTGTCACCGTCGGTCGAAGCTGGTCGATGATCCCGTTCAACTTCGCGGCTCGCGCATCGTAGATCGTCTCGAAGTGGTCGAACGCGTCCGGTCCGGCCCCGCGTTGCGGGTATCTCATGTCGCGAGACCCCAGTATGACCTTCCCTTCCTGCAGAATTCGGAAAGGGCACTGAATGTGGGCCCTGAGCTCCTCACCCTGAAGGCCGGTGAACTCAACCGTGCACAGGTCTGCAGCCCTGCCGACAGAGCGAACCGTCGCACCCTGAAGGAGCCCACGAACCCTGGCCGTCTGGTCGTCAGCAGCCACCGAACATCCCCTTGGCCTCTTCCACGATCCGGTGATAGCCGTACCCCTGCCCAGTAATTCTTTCGTGCAGGGCACGACGCTCGGCGGGTGTTATCTCCCGACCGATACCTCGCTCGGCCTCCTGCAGCGCGTCCTTGAATTCCCTGTTCTCTGCCTGGTTTCCACGCGGGGCGTGGTAACCGTCGTCATCGAGATCACCCGGGTCCCAGCCGTTCTTGAGATCCTCGAGTCCCTTCTCCCAGTCGAACCCGCCGTCATTGTGCACGAGAACAGCCGTGGGTCCCGCCAGCACATGGTACGTGTGGAAGTCGGCCACGGTGAGGTTGTGCACGGTGGCAGGCTGGGTCCAGCGACGGACCTCGGTGATGCGGACCAGGGACCCAGTGGACGTGCGGAGCTGTTCGCCCGCGGTCAGGTCGGTGGCGTCGGTCCACGCGCCGAGCGCCGGGACCCAGAACGGGTGGCCCGCTGTCGCGGTCATCGTGGCGGTCTGCTTCCGGCCGTCGACCTCGATGGCAAGGGTGATCCTGACCAGATTCTTCCGGCCCTCGCCGAGAATCTCGGCAGTGACCGTCTTGACCTCGGTGCGGCCAGTCCTCGGGTCCCTCGCGAGGACCTTGTCCCCGGTCTTCACGTCCTCGATGGACTTGGCAGTGCCGTCGGCCATGAGGACCTGGGTGCCCGGTACGAAGCTGTTGCAGGACGTCGCACCCCGGCGCCCCATGCCGGCCGCGCCGACCAGGTAGCCCAGCAGGGCCGTGGTGACGGCCTCCTTGATGACGTTGCCCCGGGCGACGGCCGCGGCCTTCTCGTTGCATTCGTCGGCGTTGTAGACGCAGTAGGTCGCCGCGATCTCCTTGGCGGTCTCGACGTCGGCGACCTCACCTCGTTTGTCCATGCCCAGCAAGTAGAGGTACGCCTGGCGGCAGCCCTCCCGGCCGAAGCACGCCTGACCCTTCTCAGCGCTCTCGTAGACCGGGTTGTCCCAGAAGTCGTTCGAGAACTCCCCGATCATGCTTCTGGAGAAGTAGTCCCCCAGTCTGTCGAGGTCGTTCGTCACCGGCGTGTTCGACGACACCCAGTACTTCTTCGCCGCCTGGGAGCGCTTGTAGATGTTGCCGCGGCGGTAGTCGGTCGTGCCCGACTTCGCGTTGTAGCCGACTTCTTTCTGGGTCTTCTTGCTGCAGTTCGCGAGGGAGTACTGGCAGGAGTTGGGCTTGGACCCGATCTCCGTGCCCGCCGGGTCGGAATGGGTCAGCGGGTTGTTGTTTGCGTAGGTGTAGCCGTGCATCTGCTGCGGGTCGGTAGCCGTGAAGACCGGGTCGACCGACAGGAAGCGGCCCAGGGTGGGGTCGTACTCGCGTGCGCCCAGGTGCGTGAGGCCGGTGGCCTTGTCGATGGTGCCGCCGACGAAGCCCTTGGTGCCCGCCCAGGAGGTCGGCTCGGCGCCGCGCGGCCCGCCGAACGGCAGGGTGCGGCGCTGGGTCAGGGCCTGGGTGGTGGCGTCCACGGACAGCTGGGCGGTGCCGTGGTGGTCGGCCAGGGTGAAGGAGATCTTCCCGTCGTTGCCCTGGACGGCCATGTGGCCGCCGCCCACGTCGATGTAGCGGGTGCCCTTGGGAGCCGTGGACCCCTTGGCCAGGGTGATCTCCGTGGGACCGAGATACAGCGTCGTCTCGGTCGGGGTCCGGCCGATCAGGCGGTTGCCCTGCGTGTCGTACAGGTACTCGGTGACCTTGTCGCTGCCGCCCTCCACGGGCTCGGTGACCTTGGTCAGATGACCCTCGGTGTCCCAGCCCAGGGTCTGGGAGGTGCCGTCGCTCAACAGTCGGGTGCGCGTGTTGCCGACGTCGTCGTAGGTGAAGCTGTCGCGGGACTTGACGGTCCCGACGGTGTTGTCCACCGAGGTCAGCGAGTGCGGGCGCACGGCACCCGGGTCCGGGTAGTGGTACTCCCGCTCCGTGTCGGAGCCGCCCGACGTAGTCGCGTGCTGGGTCTCGGTGAGCCGGTTGCCGACCTTGTCGTAGGTGTAGGACGTCCAGTACGGGGCCGGTCCGCCCACCGCGCCCGTGGTGGGCGTGGCGACGCAGCCGGTGGTTGACTGGGCCCAGGCCTCCTTCACCCGCCCGAGGTGGTCGTAGCTGAAGCACTGGTTGTCGGTGCCGGAGCGGGAGGTGTCGGAGACGGACAGGACGTTGCCCGCCTCGTCGTAGGTGTAGGTGTTGAGCTGGTCGACACCCGCGATGTCCTGGCGGTCCACCCGTGAGGTGGCCAGCCGCTGGGTGCCGAACTCGTAGGTGTTGGTCTCGTACGTCGCCTTCCCGCCGTTCGCGGCCATGGAGTACTGCAGCGGTTTGCCGGTGAGGCTGTAGCGGGTGCTCGCGGTCAGGTTCAGCGGGCCGCTGACCCCGACGGGCCGCAGCGTGCCGTTCTCGTAGGTGTACGTGACCGTGTTGGCGGCCAGGTCACCGGCCTTGGGATAGCCGACGCCCTGGACCTTTCCCGAGTCGTTGTAGGTGGTCGCCGAGAGGTAGGTGCCCTGGAGGGCGCCCTCGGAGGACGGGACGGTGACGGAGGTGCGCAGCGGGCGGTAGAGCCGGTCGTAGGCGACGATGCTCGACTTGTACTCCTGGCCGCCGCTGAAGCGGGAGCTGGAGGCGAGGTGGCCCTTGGCGCCGCTGATGGTGTCGTAGACCCACTTGGCGCGCAGCGTCCCGGACGAGGAGTTGTCCCGCATCTCGGTCTTGCGGCCCAGGCCGTCGTAGACGTAGGCCAGGACACCCTTGGCGTTCCTGGAGAGGGTCAGCAAAGACCTGTCGTCGTACTCCAGGCGACCGGCGCCCTTGTCCGGGTCCGTGGTGTCGGTGAGCCGGCCCATGAGGTCGTACGTCCACGTCCAGGAGTTGCCCGCCGGGTCGGTGACCTTGGTCAGCTCACCGCGCGGCGAGTAGTCGTACGACGTGGTGTCGTAGGCGGCGTCGGCGGAACGGGAGTGCAGCAGGCGCAGTTCGGTGGTGCGGCCGCGGGCGTCGGTGACGGCGGTCTGGGCGGTGCCGCCGACCGGCGGGATGACCGTGGTGCGGTCGCCGCCGTAGAGGGTCTTGGTGACGCCAAGGACCTTTCCACCGTCACCGTTGCCGGCGATCGCCTTCAGCTCGGTCACCCGGCCGAGGCCGTCGTAGGTGTACCGGTTCTGGGTCTCCACGCTCAGCGCGTCGGCGGGCTTGAAGAGCGTCGTCGACGGCGCGGCGGTGGTGTAGTAGGTGGCGAACTCCTTCGCTGTCAGGCCGCGTTCGTCGTAGAAGGTGTCGGCCAGCAGTGTTCCGCCGTCCGGGCCGGGAGCCTGCGTCTGGCGGGGGCGGAGGAAGCCGTCGAACAGGGCGTACGAGGTGTCCTGCGCACCCGAGTTGCCGATGGTCTTCGTGCCCACCGCGACCGGCTTGCCGTCGGTGATGGTGTAGGTGAACTCCTTGCTGGGGGTCTGGCCCGTCGTCCGGTCCGGCGCCCACACCTTCGTGACGCGGCCCAGCGCGTCGTACGCGTAGGTGGTGACCTTGCTGTTGGTGTCGGTCTCGGTGAGCGGCAGCCCGCGCAGCGCCTCGTAGGTGGTGGTCGAGGTCTGGGCTGTGGTGCTATCGCCCGCGGTGGCAGGTGGGGTGGTCACCTTGCTGCTCGTCGCGAAGCCCGTGGCCGGCGTGTACGCGGTGGTGATGGTCCGTCCGCCGCTGCGGGCCGTCCTGGTGAGCACGTCGGAGGAGGTGACGGTGACGTCGGCGGTCAGGTCGGTGGTGGTCAGCGCCCGGCCATAGCCGTCGAAGGTGGAGCTGGACTCCAGGTAGACCGCGGTGGTGCCGTTGTACGTCTTGAGCTTCGCCGTCCTGGTGGCGTCGCCCTTGGTCGCCGCGGCGCCGTAGGCCCCGCCGTCGTAGGCGGTGCGGACGTCGGAGATGACGTCGGCCGGCCGGCTGGTGGTGGCGTCGCACGCCTTGGCGACCGTCTCGACTCGTGCCGGGGTGGCCAGGGGGACGCTGCCGGTGACATAGGTGGTGCGGGTGCACTGGTTGTCGGCGGCGGTCGTCGTGTCGCCCAGGTCCTCGCTCTGCACGACCAGGCCGGTGGCGGGGTCATGGGTCTCGGAACCCGAGGTGGTCCGCCACTTGGTGCCCGCGCCGTCGTCCAGTGAGGTCCACGACTTGGTGGAGGCGGTTCCGGTGAAGTTGGCGGTGACGGTGCCCCAGTCGCGGACCTTCTTCGCGGTCTCCTTGTACCAGGGTCGGCTCACCGACTTCTCGAGGACCTTGCCGCCCGGCCCGGAGTAGGTGACGGTTTTGTAGGCGAAGCCAGCCTGTGACTCATGGTCGGTGAGCGGGTCGCCCTCGCCGTCGCCCAGGGTGACGCTGACGGACTTGGTGCCGCCGGAGGGATCCTTGCGGTCGCCGTCCATGCCGCGCAGGAAGTACGAGTCCTGCTGCGTCTTCATGGCCGAGGCGCCGCCCTGGCCACCGGTGCGCACCCGTACGTGGCCGTAACCGCGCCACTGCGACCAGGTCCGCAGCTTGGCCTTGGACATGCCGTCGTCATCGTCGTAGTGCCAGGCCGCGCCGTCCAGGTAGTCGTACATGGTGACCTGGTCGGGCGAGCCGCCCGTGCGGTCGGTCGAGGTGACCGTGTCGACGACGTACTTGTTGAACCACTGCAGCTCGGGGTCGTCGCTCGAACTGCCGCCGATGTACTGCGGGAAGCAGCGGGTGGTGTTGGTCTGCGGGGTGGGCAGCGCATCGAAGTCGCAAGTCGGCGCTGAGTAGTTGACGTCGATCTGGCCGCCCGAGTCGTCGGCGATCGTGGACAGCCGGGACTTGATGTACGGGGCGTAACCGTCGCCGGTCCTGTCGAGCCGGTTGGCGAGCTGGGTGTAGGCGAACGTGGTCTTCGGCAATGTGATCGAGGCCGTGCCGCCATGGCCGGTGCGCTGGACGGAGTCGAGCAGCAGCTGGTAGTCGGTGTCGGCCATGCCCCAGCGGTGGGTCAGCTTCCAGGAGTCGACGTTGTCGTACCCGCTGCCGTCGTAGACCTGGGTGGCGACCTCGGTGAGCCGCTTGCGGGTGAAGAACGCCGGGGAGTAGCGGCCCTCGTCGCAGTCGGTGCCCGCCTCGCAGTTCAGGTCCCAGGGAGTGTCGTACCAGTACTGCGAGTCCGTGGAGATGGACGAGCAGGTGGTGGAGCTGTCGGCGATGCACCGCTCACTGCTGGTGAGGTCGACCTTGGCCAGTGCCTTCGCCGAGTACACGGCGGTGGACTTCAGCCCGTACTCGACGCGGTCCAGGGTGCCGCCGCGTACGTACGGGGTGTCATCGGCGGCCTTCAGGTTGCGGCCGTAGGAGTTGGTCTCCTTGTCGTAGTAGTACGCGACCGCGTTGCCGCGCCGGTCCACCACGTAGTCGAGGTTCCAGCGCCAGCCCTGCTGGCACCAGGACGCGGCGAACGTGGAGGCGTTGCAGGGCTCGTCGGTGTTGTTGCCGAAGACCGGCACCGTCCAGGTCGAGTCCGTGGTCTCGTTGCCGCTGGCCCAGCCGGGCAGCCGGTTGTAACCGAAGTAGTACCGCGTGCCGTCAGGGGTGGTGACCCGCCAGTACTCGTCGTTGCGGGCGCCGTTGGAGCGCACGTTGGCGCTGGAGCCGTAGATCCGGTCGATCTTGGTGCCGTCGTCGTTCTGCAGCTTCCAGGAGTTGGTGCCGTCGGGCACCAACTCCCCGCCGGAGCCGTTCAGTGACAGGGTGGCGTTGTCGTACGCCCAGCACAGGTCGCCCGGCTCATTGCCGTCGGCGTTCTTGGCCCCGTCCTTCTCGCAGCTCTTGTAGCTGCGCTCGATGAAACCGGGCGCCAGATCGAAGCCGTCACCGACCCAGGATGCCTGGTTGTTGCTGTTACCCGTCCGTCCGTCGACACCGCCGGAGGAGTACGACAGCCCGACCTGCGGTGTCAGCCCGCCGGGCACCTTGGGCAGCGCCATGTCGTACGACCAGGCGAACGAGCCGCTGCTCAGGTCCGTGTTCCAGGTCGACGAGGCCGACAGGGACGTGGCCTTGTAGTCGCCCTTGTCGCTGCTCGCCGACGCGGTCGCCGCCAGGACGGTGGCCGAGCCGGCGCTGAGGGCGACCGACTTCGTTGTCAGCGTCTGCTTGTCGGTGTTGTTGACGGTCTCCAGCGGGCGCGTGGTGCGGCACTTCGCCTTCTGCGGTGTGGTGAGGGCGCAGGCGGGCAGCTGGACGAGGGTGAGGCGGGAGGCGTAGCCGCCGCCGTACAGGCCGGCGAAGGAGGAGTAGTCGAGTGCGGCGCGGACCGTGCCGACGCGCTGCTTGGTCTTCTGGCTGGGTGTCAGGGTGAAGACGGGGCCGTCGACGCCAGTCCTGCGCGCTGCCTTCTGGGACAGGGCGCCCACGGTGTAGGCGCCGGTGGCTGCGGCGGAGGACTTCTTGACCTTGGTGTCCAGGGTCAGGGGGAGCCCTTTGACCCTGGTGGCGCCCTTGTCCAGGGCGACGGTGGTGGCGGTGGCCTTGGGCCAGGTGGTGGCCGGGGCCTTGGCGGGGGTGCGGGGGCCCTTGGCGACCGTGCGGGGCACCGTTTTGCCCGCCGGGCCGCCCTTGACCGGGGACTCGGCCTTCGGCAGCGCTGGCTTGTGCCAGGCCTGGGCTACGGCAGGTGCGCCGGACGCCTGTATCAGGGTGCCGGTCAGCACGGTGGCGGAGGCGAGTGCCACCCACCGCCACGGCCTACCTGTTCTCCGGCGGGGTCTGGTCTTCATTCGCTTCTGTTTCTCCCGTTGATTACTTGCTTCGAGGTGCCGAACTCGCGGCCCTTCTCCACTTGCGCGGTCACCAGCTCGTCCGGAATGACGGCGACCTTCTGCCGATCCGGTCCCTCGGCCCGAGTACTCCGCGGCCAGCGGGGAGCCGCGCACGGCGGAGTGAGGCACACCGGGCCGGGCCGGGGCCGGGCCGCGTCAGGCGGTCGGTCCCGGCCCCCTGGCCGAACCGGTCACCCGCCGCTGGGAACGGCGGTCTCCACGCCCGGCATGCCGACGGCGAGGTGGTCGATCTGGGTCTCGGTCAGCGCACCCTGGAAGACCCAGACGTCGGAGAGCGAACCGGGGAAGTACTGGCTGGACGTCGTGCCCGCAGTGTCCCGGCCGAGCTGCAGCGTCTTCGACGCCTTGTACGTCAGCACGTCGTCGGCCCACGAGACGACGTCGGCACAGCCCGTGTCGTCCTGCACCCCGTCCTCGTCGGCGTCGGCGCAGGCGGTCTCCTGGAGCTCGCCGTTGACGTAGAGGCGGACCTCCTTGGAGAAGCCGTCGTAGACCAGGGCCAGGTGGTTCCAGTCGGTGGGGCTGTAGAACATGCCGTTGCCGACGTCGGAGAACGCGGCGGTGTCGCTGTCGGAGTCGGCCGTGGCGATCCGCCAGCGGCCCGGATCGGTGTCCGGGGTGGCGCTGGGTTCGTAACGCACCGCGAACGCGCTCTTCTTGGCTCCCGGAGCGCTGACGACGGTGACCGGACCGGTCGGTGTCGCGGCCGCCTGGACATAGGCGCTGACGGTGAAGCTGGCACCGGTGTCGACCGGCACCACGGGGGCTGCCGCGTAGTCGTTGGTGCCGTCGAGGGTGACCGCGCCGTCGACCCAGCCCGAGCCCGTCTGAGCGCCGTTGTAGAGGGTCATGGCGTTGGCCGAGGAGGAGGCGTCCGGCGAGGTCAGCGGGGTGCCGGCGGCCGTCTCGAACTTCCAGCGGCCCTTGACCACCGCGCGCTGCTTGAACAGCTGCTGCACCTCACCGGCGGACACCGGACGGTCGAAGAGCCGTACGTCGTCGATCTGACCGGGGAAGAACGAGGTGGGAGTGCGCTCGAACGCGCTGGCACCGATCTGCACCGCGCCCCCGGCGTACCAGGTGGTGGTCGTGGCGGTGGTGTCGGCCAGGGTCCCGTTGACGTACAGCGACAGCTTGTCGGCCACGGTGTCCTGCACACCGACGAGGTGCGTCCACTCACCGCCGTACGCCGTGGTGCCCTCGGGCTGCATGGCCCGCACCACCGTGGAGTCGCCGGTGTCGGCGCTGTGCTGGTTGAACACCCAGCGGTCGTAGGCGCTGGAGTAGTAGAGCTCCGGACCCGTCACCGTGGTGCCGATCTGCGAGGCGACCGTGGCGGCGTGGTTCGGCTTGGTCTTCGGCAGCTTCACCCAGGCCGAGACGGCGTAGCTGTACGAGGTGTTGATGTGCGGGCCGGTCGTGACGGCGTAGTCGTCGGTTCCGTCCAGCGTCAGGGCGTTGCCGTCCACCCCTGCCGTGCCGGTGGTGGCCCCGCCCTTGAGGACAGCGGGGTTCACGTCGGCTCGGCCGCTCAGCGCGGTGGCGTCGGCGGCGTCGTCCATGAGGAAGGCCGCGCGGGCCGGACGTCCGGCGCCGATCGAGTTCGCCGTGTAGAGGGTCGACACCTCGGCCGCCGACAGCGGCTTCTCGTAGGTCCTCACCTCGTCGATGGCGCCGGGGAAGGGCGCTGTCGGCGTGCCGTTGAGGAAGCTGCCGCCGATCACCATGCCGCGCCGCGCGTTCCAGCCCGTGCTGTAGGCGGTGGTGCCGGCCAGCGTGCCGTTGACGAACAGCTTCAGCTGCTTCTCACCGGCGGCGTACATGCCGACCAGATGCGTCCACTCACCGACCTTGACCCCGCCGGCGGCGGCCTGCATGGCCCGGACGGGCGTGCCGCTGGTGCTGTCGGCGCTGTACTGGTTGAACACCCAGCGGTCGTACCCCTTGGAGTAGTACAGCTCGAAACCGGGCGCGTTGTTGCCCCGTTGGGAGGCGACGACCGCCGCGTCAGCCGGCATCGCGGACAGCTTCACCCAGGCCGACACCGTGAAGCTGACGTCGGTGTTGATGGTGACGATGTCGGTGGTGGCGTAGTCGTCGACGCCGTCGAACTGCACCGCCTTGCCGATCTTGCCCTCCACGCCCGGTGTCGGGCCGCCGTGCAGGGTCGCGGTCTGCTCGGGTGCGCCGCCCGCCGCCTGGGTGGCGCCGGACGCCTCGTCCATCGACCAGTTGGCGCGTTCGAGTTGCCCGGCCTTGACGCGGAACTGGTAGGTGCGGATCTCGGAGCCGTTGCCCGCGGTGTCGAAGGAGCGTGCGGTGAAGGTGTTCAGGCCCGGCTTGAGCGGCAGCACCGGCACCGTCCTGGCCGCGCCCGCCGAGGTGGTGACCGTGTTGGCGGAGACCGGGTCGCCGTTGATGCCGTACCAGTACTTCGTGACGTCGGAGACGGCCCCGGTGACCACGAAGTTGCCGTACTGGCCCACTCCGTCGTACCAGGGGTCCTCGGGGTCCTCCGGGTCGGAGGCCGGGTAGATGGCGGAGGAGATCGTCGGGGCCTTCGGCACACTCGTGTCGTACACGAAGTAGCAGGAGGTCGCGTCACCCGTGTACGACCAGGGCGAGGACTGGGCCCCGTCGTAAGAACGGACGTACCAGTTGATCGTCTTGTTCTTGGGGAAGGTGGACGGCAGGGTGATCGTGAAGTCCGAGCCGGACTTCTTCGCCCCCGTCAGCCCCGACCTCCAGCGGGTCACCGAGCCCTTGCCGTCACCGGTGTCCCAGCTCGCCGCGAACTCGACCTTGACGGTGTCGCCGTCGGGGTCGGTGATGTTGTTGGCGTAGATCTTGCCCAGGGTGCGCACACGCGCGGCGCTCTCGGGCTTCTTGCATGAACCGCCGTACTCCATGACCAGCTGCGACATCTTCACCTGCGGCGGCGGCCGGTTGTACTGCACGCGCAGGAAGGCGTCGTCCGAGAACCGCTTCCAGCCGTAGGCGTCGGACTCGCTCCCCGCCCTCAGGCCGAAGGTCATCGTCGACCACTTCTTGTCCGCCGCCTGCTGGATCGCGGACTTCACGTCGAACTCGGCGTCCTTCGCGGCACAGCCGGTGAACCCGTAGGCGAAGGACGCCGTCCTGAGGTGGTCGATCCAGAAGCCGGACGCGTTCTGGGAGTTCCAGGTCGTCGACGAGGAGATGTCCTTGGTACGCCACAGCTCCACACTCCGGTCGGAGCAGGACGCCGACCAGGTGTTGCGGACCACGAACTCCGCCTGGAGCACGGTCCGGCCCGCGAACTTCGAGGTCGGGATGCGGTAGAAGAGCCGCTTGGTGTCGTGCGGGGCGCAGTAGGCCCAGTTGCAGTACCCGAGGCCCGCGTCCGACTCGCCGTTGAACCTCCACTGCGGCGACGACGCCCAGTACTTGGACGCCATCGTCCACGCGGTGGCCTTCGGGGAGTGCCACTGGGGGTCGATGAACACCGGGTACACCGTGTCCTTGCCCCGGAGCACGTCCGTGTCGGGCGTCAGCACCAGCGCGTCCTGCGTGGTGGGGACGTCCACTCCGACGGGGGCCATGTTCGCGGACTCACCGGCGACGGCCTCGGGAGGGTCCCCGCCGTCGTTGGCGGCAGCGGTGACGGCGGTCGTGCCGGCGTTCGTGGTGGTAGCGGTCGCGGGGCGCGGACCGGAGACTGCCGACACCTTCGAGGGGCCTCCGGCGGTGGACCGCGCCGACGACTGCTTCGCGGACTGTTCCGTGGCGTCGGGTGCCTGGTCGCTGGAGTCCCACATCACCGGGCGGGGGGCCACGAAGACCGCGCTCCCGGCGCCCTCGTCGATCGCCGCCAGGCCGCCCTCGTCGGTCTCCTCGACCCGCATGCCGTCGGCGTCCAGCTTCAGACGGAGCTCGTCCAGCTCCGCACTCTCGGCGGCCTCCGCCGACTTGACCACCAGGAGCTGGGTGAAGCCGTCCTGCTGCGCCGTCATCCGCAGATCCACGTCGGGCAGCACGTCCGGGTAGGTGACGGTGTTCCCGCTCAGCTCCGGGGCGGGCAGCTTCTCCGGCCAGGACAAGGCCAGTTCGCGGCCGTTCTTCGTCATCCGCACCAGCGGATCCGAACCGCCGCCCGAGAACGTCAGCCCGACGGTTGTCGCCTTGGGCGCGACCGCCCCGTCGTCGCCGCGCGAGAGCGTGGTGTCGATGTCCCGCCACTCGCCGTCCACCCGCGTCCGCACCGGACGCAGATGTTCCCGGGCCTCCAAGCGGCCCTGCGGAGTGGCGAACACCTCGCTGCTCTCACCGCGCAGCGAGGTGATCTCCACCAGTTTGCCCGTGCGCTTGGCCTTGGCCAGCGCCCTGGTGTCCTCGCCCGCTCCGTCTTCCCCGGAGCCGTCGGCCGTCCCGCCCGCTTCGGCGGCCCCGGCGGCCTTGGCGGCGTCGACGGCCGAGGTTCCGGCGGTCCCGCCGGCCACTGCCATGGCGCCATCAGAAGTACCCGCCACCAGCGCCATCGCCGCGGCGAGTACCGCGCCGGCTGCGCGCAGCCGACGTCTTCCCCCGTACGTATTCATATGTTGGTCCCCCGCCGAACGGCGTTGAGCTATGCCTGGAAATGTGCGATCAGGTGTCGGTCGCACACACGATCAGGCCGCAACATACGAGTATCTCCGGTCTCTTAACCAGAGACTCACATGGGACAAAAACTCATGCTTCTCCGCAATCAAGTGAAGTGCGTGTGTGAATCACTTCACGTTTGGTCCGCGAATTGCCCCTGATTGAGAGTGTCTCTCCTCATCGCATCCGGAATCCGTCCCGCCGCCGCGCGGTGTACAACTCGGCCTGCCGGTCCCCCGGTTGGTTGCCGAGTGAAATCAGGTGGGGGGCAAGCGCGAGAGCGTGCGACCGCGTCGCCTCCCGTGCCGCCCAGCAGGCCCGTACCGTGCCCTCGACCGCCTCCGGCGGGCACCCGGCGACGATCTCCGCGCACCGCAGGGCCGCCGCGACCGCCTCGCCGGGCTCCGTCACCTCCGACACCAGCCCCACCTCGTGCGCGCGCTTGGCCGACATCCGCTCGGCGGTGCCCAGCAGGGCCATGCGCGCGGCTTCCCCGTACGGCATGCGCTGGGCCATCAGGATCGACTCGAAGGCGCTGACCATGCCGTAGGTGGTGTGGGGGTCGAAGAAGGTGGCGGCGGGGTCGGCGACGAGGAACTCCGACTCGCCCAGCAGATAGAAGGCTCCGCCGCAGGCCATGCCGTTGACGGCGGCGATCAGGGGTTTCCAGCAGTCGTTGGACTTCGGGCCGATCTTGAGGAGCGGATCCTCGATCGTGTAGGGGGAGTTCGGCTGCGGGACGGCGCTCGCCGCGTCCCGGTCGAGGCCCGTGCAGAAGGCGCGCTCGCCCGCGCCGGTCACGACGACCGCCCGTACCGTTTCGTCGAACCTCAACTCCTGCCAGAAGAAGGCAAGTTGTTCCGCCATCGGCAGGTCGATCGCGTTCAGGCGGTCCGGGCGGTCCAGGGTCAGGAGGGCCACGCCCGTGGCCTTGTCCGTCGTCGTGCGCAGGGTCACGGCCGCTCCAGTACCCATTGGGGGAGGCCGGTGGACGTGAACACCACCTGCACCCTGGCCCCGATCCGGATCCGCTCGGCCGGTACCGAGTCCAGGCGGGCGCCCGGCCCGCTCACCAGGTTGCCGACGAGACGGATGCGCGGGGCGTCGGCCAGTTCGACCAGGACGACGTGGTACGGGGCCTGCTCCGCGTAGTCGGGGAGGAGGGGCGGGTGCGGGCGGACGTACGACCAGACGCGGCCCCGGCCCGAGACCCGGCGCCACTGGGTCGCGAAGGAGCGGCAGTGCGGGCAGCAGGGGCGGGGCGGGAAGCGGAACTCGCCGCAGTCGGCGCAGGCCTGGATCCGTAGTTCGCCCTGCGCGGCGTAGCCCCAGAAGGGGGCGCCGTCGTCGTCCACCACTGGTGTGAGCATCACAACTCCCGTCGGCCGATGACTTGTTCAGTTGCGGAGCAGGAGCGCCGAGGTCGGTACCCCCTCGCCCGCCGTCACCAGACAGGTCGCCGCGTCCGGGACCTGGGCGGTGCTCGTGCCGCGCAGTTGCCGTACGCCCTCGGTGATCAGGTTGAAGCCGTGCACATAGGCCTCGCTGAGACCGCCCCCGGAGGTGTTGAGGGGGAGCCGGCCGCCCGTCTCCAGGGCGCCGCCCTCGGTGAACGCGCCGCCCTCGCCGCGCGCGCAGAAGCCGTACCCCTCCAGCGACAGGGGGATCAGGGCGGTGAACGCGTCGTAGATCTGGGCGACGTCGATGTCGTCCGGGGTGAGGTCCGCGTGCTTCCACAGATGCCGCGCGGCGGTCCAGGCGGGACCGGTCAGCGGGTCGTCGTTCCAGTAGTTGACCATGCCGTGGTGCTGGGCGGGCAGGCCCTGGGCGGCGGAGTGGACGTAGACGGGGGTGCGGCGGCAGTCGCGGGCGCGCTCGGCGGAGACCACCACGCAGGCCAGCGCGCCGTCCGTCTCCAGGCAGTTGTCGAAGAGGCACAGGGGTTCGCTGATCCAGCGGGAGTTCATGTACATCTCGCGCGTGAGCGGGCGCTCGTACATGATCGCGGCCGGGTTCTGGTTGGCGCGGTTGCGGCAGGCCAGGGCGACGTTGAAGAGGTGGTCGCGCGTGGTGCCGTACTCGTGCATGTGGCGGCGGGCCAGCATGGCTATCTCGTCGGCGGGGCGGAGCAGGCCGTAGGGGCGGGTCCACTGCGCCGGGGTGGGCAGTTGGACCGTGGTGTTCTTCCACGGGCGCGGGCCGGAGCCGCGTTTGCGGGAGCGCCAGGCGACGCCGACCGTGGCCTGGCCGGTGGCGATCGCGGCAGCGAGGTGCGCGACCGTGGCGCACGAACCGCCGCCGCCGTAGCCGACCTTGCTGAAGAAGGTGAGGTCGCCGAGGCCCAGCGCCTTCGCCACCTCGACCTCGTCCGTCTCCTCCATGGTGTACGAGGCGAGCGCGTCGACCTCGTCCGGGGCGATCCCCGCGTCGTCGAGCGCGGCGAGTATCGCCCGGCACGCCAACGCCCTTTCCGTTTCGGGGAGTCGTTTGGCGAAGGGGGTCTGGCCGATGCCGACGATCGCCGTCGCGTCCTTGAGCACGGCCATGGGCGCACCTCCGCACAGGGGGCTGTTCGGCTGCTGACAGTCCGTCAGGGTACAGCTAATCTGACGGGTAGTCAGCTACGGCGCTTACGGGTGATCGGCTGATGTCAGGGGGGCCCAGGGGGACTTCTGGTGCACCCCCGGGCTCTTGAACACCTGGTTCTCGGGTACGGAGGCCTGCGGTGAGCGGTGACATGGAGGCACGGCGCGGTGAGGCACGGCGCGGTGATCTGGAATGGGGGACCGTCCCGGGGCTGGTCCGCGCGGCGGCCCGGCGGTTCGCCGGGGTCGAGGCCGTCGTCGACGGGCGTACGCGGGTGTCGTACGCGGAGCTGGCCGCCCGGGTGGAGCGCGCGGCGGCCGCGTGCGTCGCGAACGGCGTGCGCGCCGGCGACCGGGTCGCTCTCTGGGCGCCGAACTCCCTGGACTGGATCGTCTCCGCGCTCGGCGCGGTCTCGGCGGGCGCGGTCCTCGTCCCGCTGAACACCCGCTTCAAGGGCGGCGAGGCGGCGGACGTGCTGGCGCGCAGCCGGGCGAAGCTGCTGTTCGTCACCGGGACGTTCCTCGGCACCTCGTACGTGGCCTCGCTCCGGCGCGCGGCGGGAGCGGACGGGGGGCGCCTGCGGGTACCGGGCGCCGGGAGCGTGTGCGAGCGGCCGGGCCCGCTGCCCGGACTCCCGCACCTGGAACAGGTGGTGGTGCTCTCGGACGACGCCCCCGCCGACTTCCGCACCTGGAAGGACTTCCTCGCGAGCGGCGACGGAGTGAGCGCGGCGGAGGTACGGGCGCGGTCGGACGGCCTGACGGGGGAGTCCCCCTCCGACATCATCTTCACGTCCGGGACGACCGGCCGCCCCAAGGGCGCGGTGATCACCCACGCGCAGACCCTGCGGGCGTACGAGGTGTGGAGCGAACTGGCCGGGCTCCGGGAGGGCGACCGCTATCTCATCGTGAACCCGTTCTTCCACACCTTCGGCTACAAGGCCGGGGTGATCGCCTGCCTCATGCGGGGCGCCACGATGATCCCCCAGCCGGTCTTCAACGTGGAGACGGCGATGGCCAACGTGGCCGCCGAGCGGGTCTCGGTGCTGCCCGGCCCGCCGACCCTCCACCAGTCCCTGCTGGACCACCCCGCCCGCGACGACTACGACCTGAGCGCCCTGCGTCTGGTGGTGACGGGCGCGGCGGTGGTGCCGCTCCGGCTCGTCGAACGGCTGCGGACCGAACTGCGCGTCGACACCGTGCTGACGGCGTACGGCCTCTCCGAGGCGTCCGGCATCGTCACGATGTGCCGGCGCGGCGACGAGCCGTCGGTGATCGCGTCGACGTCCGGGCGGGCGGTCCCCGGGGCGGAGGTGCGCGTGGTCGATCCGCTGGGCTCCCCGCTGCCGCCCGGTTCCCCCGGAGAGGTCCTCGTGCGCGGCTTCAACGTCATGCGCGGCTACTTCGAGGATCCCGCCGAGACCGCGCGCACGGTCACCGCCGACGGCTGGCTGCGCACCGGTGACATCGGCGTCCTGGACGAGGACGGCAACCTCCGGATCACCGACCGGGTCAAGGACATGTTCATCGTCGGCGGCTTCAACGCGTATCCCGCCGAGATCGAGCAACTCCTCGGCCTCCACCCCGACGTCGCGGACGTGGCCGTCGTCGGCGTCCCCGACGCCCGCCTCGGCGAGGTCGGCAAGGCGTTCGTCGTCCGCCGCCCGGGATCCCTGGTGACCGCCGACGACCTCATCGCGTGGTCCCGCCGGGAGATGGCCAACTACAAGGTGCCGAGAACGGTCACGTTCGTGGCCGAACTGCCGCGCAACGCGAGCGGGAAGGTGGTGAAGGGGGAGTTACGGGGGAAGGTGGGCTGACGGCGCTCCTTCCTGAGCGGGTCCGAGGCCGAGATGTGCCTGGTATCACCGGATAGCACCGCCTGGTATCTGGTGATACCGTCCTGGTATGGCCAAGACGCAGATCAACATCCGCATGGACGACGACACCGCCGAGATGGCGCGACAGGCGGCGGCCACGCGGCGGATACCGGTCAACGAGTATGTCGAGCAGCTCATCCGGAACGACAACGAGCAGGTGCGCGCCGTCTTCATGGCTGCCGCGCAGGAGGTGCTCGACGAGTACGGCGATCTCCTCGACGAGATCGAGGGGGAGTCAGGTAGGTGAACGTCGACATCGACCTCGCGTGGATCCTGGAGGTCGCTCAGCGGGCGGGCCAGGGCGACCCCGCCATCGACGACTACGGAGTGGCGGTCGCCGCCGTGGAACGGCATCGGGCGGTGCTCGTCGGTCAGGACGTGTACCAGGGTGTGTACGCCAAGGCGGCGGCCCTCGCCCACTCCCTCGGCCGCATGAGGTGGCTGGAGCGCTCGAACCTCCGGGTGGCGGTCGCGGTCGCCCACGCGTATCTGATCGCCTCCGGAGCCCCGGCCAAGCTGGATCAGCGGCGCGTTTCCGCGCTGGCGACCGAGCTGAGAAAGGAGAGCTGTACTGCCGCAAGCGTGGCCGAGGTTCTCCGGTCGTGGGCGGTCTAGACACACCTCGGCCGCGGTGGCTCCCCCTCCGCGCCACCGCGGCCGATCCCCGTGGATACGGAAGTCCGGTGTGCCTACTTGCCGCCGTCGAGGTCGAGGGCGGGCGGGGCGGGCATCGCGTTGTCCAGCGTGCGGATGTCCCCGGCCTTGGCGGGACCGCCGGGCATCGCGTTGTCGAGCGTGGTGATGCCCTCGTTCTCCGCCGGCGGCGTGGGCATGGCGTTGTCCTGGGGCGTGGCGCCGGTCTTGCCCTTGGTCGGCGGCGTGGGCATCGCGTTGTCCTGGGGCGTGGCCTCCGGGGCCGTCTTCTTGTCGCTCATGTCGTGGTTCCTCCGCTGTGATGGCGAGTCAGCAAGGCCCGCCCGGTAGCTCCCCCGAGGGCTGCCGGACGGGCCGTTCGGAGCCGCACCTTAGCGGTTGAGCCCCAGGTCAGACCGCCTGCCCCCCGACGCGACGGTGTGACGGGTACGACAGTGCCGGACCGCGATAAACGAATGCTGAACGCCCACGTCGGCCCGCGCCGCTCACGCCGCCCGGGGGGTCGCGAGGAGCGTGCGGACCTCGTCCGCCTCGATCGCGCCGCCGGTCTGCTCGTACAGCTCCAGCGCGTCGTGCCAGCAGGCCTTGGCACGGTCGGCCTGGCCCAGGGTGAAGAGCGCGCGGCCCAGGAGGGTCAGTACGTTGCCGCGCATGCGGTCACCGCCGATGACTCCCAGGGCGAGGGCCTGTTCGGCGTGCCGGGCCGCCTGTGCGGGGCGCAGCGCGGCCAGATGGGCCTCGGCGATGCGGAAGTTGGTCACGCCCTCCCAGAGCCGCTGCCGGTGGTCGATGAAGATGCCGAGCGCGTCGGAGAACTGGTTGAGCGCCTCGGCGTGCCGCCCCGCCCGGGTCAGCGCGATCCCCAGGGTGAAGTGGCCGTTGGCCAGGCGCATCGTCCGGCCGATCTCCAGCTGGGCCGCGAGACCCTGCTCGGCGATCTCGACCGCCTTGGTGATGTTGCCCATGCCCAGGTGGGCGCGGGAGAGGTTGCACAGGCTGAGCGCGACACCGGGGCGGTTGCCCGCCGTGCGGTAGCCCTCGATGGCCTGCTCCAGAAACGTCTTCCCGTCCGCGTACCGGCCCTGGTGCAGCGAGATGATCCCCCGGTCGTTCGACACCCAGCTGATCGTCCGGTCGTCCCGGGCCGAGGCAGCCAGTCCCATGGCGAGCCCGGCCTGCTCCTCGGCCTGCTGGATGCGCCCGGACACCAGCAGCACGTTGGTCAGCATCATCCGCGCCCGCCCCTCAGCCCGCGCGTCCCCCGCCGTCCGCGCCGCGTCGCACATCGCGCGCGCCGTCGTCTCGTACTGGTGGGAGTTGGCGCCCGACTCGGTGAGGTCCTTGGCGGCCCAGAGCAGGTCGACCGCGCGGCGCAGCCGGTCCGTGCCGGCGGACTGGCGTACGCAGGCCAGGAGGCAGGACGCCTCGGTGTACAGCCAGTCCAGCGCGGCGGACCCCTCGGTGAAACGCAGGCCCGGGTAGACGGTGGGCTCCAGGTGGTCCACGAGGCGGTCGCCGGGGCGTTCGATCGCGTAGACCTGGGAGGCCGTGGCGAGATAGAAGTCCAGCAGCCGCGACATCGCCGCCCCCCTCTCGCCCGGCGGCTGTTCGTCGCGTTCCGCGCATGCACGCGCGTAGAGCCGGACGAGGTCGTGGAAGCGGTAGCGGCCGGGCGCGGCGGATTCGAGGAGGGACGTGTCGACGAGGATCTCCAGGAGGTCCTCGGTCTCCTCCGGCGGCAGGTCCAGTACGGCGGCCGCGGCCGCCAGCGAGATGTCCGGGCCGTCGGCGAGGCCGAGGAGCCGGAAGGCGCGGGCCTGGGCGGGCTCCAGCTGGCCGTAGCCCAACTCGAACGTGGCCTTCACCGCGAGGTCCCCGGCCTGCAGTTCGTCCAGACGGCGGCGCTCGTCGGCGAGTTTGGCGGCGAGCACGGAGACGGTCCAGGTCCTGCGCGCCGCCAGCCGGGACGCGGCGATGCGGATGGCGAGCGGGAGGAAGCCGCAGGCGGCCACGACGTCGAGGGCGGCGGTGCGCTCCGCCGCGACGCGCTCCTCGCCGACGATCTTCGTGAAGAGCCGCAGGGCCTCGTCGGGGGACATCACGTCCAGGTCGACGAGATGGGCGCCGGCCAGGTCCACCATGCGCACCCGCGCCGTCACGAGGGCCGCGCAGCCGGCCGTCCCCGGCAGCAGGGGCCGTACCTGCGCGGCGTCGCGCGCGTTGTCGAGCAGGACCAGCACCCGGCGGCCGTCGAGGACCGACCGGTACAGCGCGGCTCGCTCCGCCAGGGAGTCGGGGATCGCCGAGTCGGCCGTGCCGAGGGCGCGCAGGAAGGAGCCGAGGACCGTCTCCGGCTCGGCGGGGCGGGCGCCGGCGCCCTGGAGGTCGACGTACAACTGGCCGTCGGGGAAGGCCGATCTGGCCTGGTGGGCCACGTGCACCGCGAGGGTCGTCTTGCCGACGCCGCCGATGCCGGCCAGCGCGGACACGGCCATCACCTGGCCCTGGGCGCCGGAGGCCGCCGCCAGGACCGCGCTCAGGTCGTCGACGAGACCGGCACGGCCGGTGAAGTCCGGCACGGTGGCAGGTAGTTGGGCGGGCCGTACCGGGGTCGCGGCGGGCTCGGGATCCGATGCCGCGGAGGGGGCCGCGAGGCGGGGGTCCGCCAGCAGGATGCGCTGCTGCAACTCCCGCAGGCCGGGCCGCGGGTCCACGCCGAGTTCGTCCGCGAGCAGCCGGCGGGTGTCCGCGTACACGGCGAGGGCCTCGGCCTGGCGTCCGCTGCGGTACAGCGCCAGCATCAGCAGTTCGCGCAGTCGCTCGCGCAACGGGTGCGCGGCGGTGAGGGCGGTCAGCTCGGAGACCGCCTCCGCGTGGCAGCCCTGCTCCAGGTCCATGTCCAGGCGGGACTCCACCAGTTGGAGCCGCCATTCGTCGAGCCGGGCCCGCTGGGTCTCCGCGTACGGGCCCGGAACGCTCGCCAGCACCTCGCCGTCCCACAGCCCGAGTGCCTCGTTCAGCAGGCGGCGGGCCTCGCACAGGTCCCCGGCGTTCTTGGCCTTCTCGGCGTCGCTCGCCAGTTCCTGGGCGACGGCGAGGTCCAGGGCGCCGGGGGGCAGCGCGCGGACCGCGTAGCCACCGGACTCGCTGACCAGGACGCCGGGGGAGAGCACCTTGCGCAGCCGGGAGGCGTACGTCCGTACGGCGGCCAGTGCCTGGGAGGGCGGCTCGTCGCCCCACAGCGCGTCGATCAGCTCGCTCGCGGTGGCGGTACGGCCCTCGCGAAGCAACAGGGCGGCGAGCAAGGCGCGTTGCTGGGGCGAACCGGTGGCGAGGGATTCGGCGCCGCGCCAGGCCCGCACGGGCCCGAGCACGCTGAAGCGCAGCTCGGCCGGGTCCTCGGGGGCCGGCTTCGCGGTCTCGGCGTCCACAGCGGTCCTTTGCTCCGGCACTCGCGGCCCACCGACCTCCGCCACTCGCGGCCCCCCGTCCTCCGGCACTCTCGGTCCACCGCCCATCGACAGCCCCCTCAGGCCTACCTGACAACCAGGCCAGTTTGCCTTGTTCATGGCGGATCCGTCAGCCGTGGGAGAGGTCGATCACAGGGAGCCGCGCGGGATGTCACCAGGTCTGCACAGTCTCTCCTCCTCTCCTCGGGTTCGAGCCCCGATCCCCGCCGCCGCGGCCGGAGCCGTACCACCGGCGGTGCCGCCGACGACATTGCTGACGGACCGTCAGATCAGCGCTACCGTGACGGACATGGACACCTTGGAGACGAGCGCCATGGATCCCGACAGCCCCACTCCCGCCCCGGCCCCCTTCCCGAAGATCATCTCCGTCGACGACCACACGGTGGAGCCCCCGAACGTCTGGCAGGACCGGCTCCCCAAGAAGTACCTGGACACGGGCCCCCGGGTGGTCCGCGCGCCGCTGAAGGAGATGACGTTCCTCGGCGGCCGGTTCAAGCCCGTGATGGGCGCCCCGGGCGACGACGGCCCCATCGGCGACTGGTGGGTCTACGAGGACCTGCACCGTCCGCTGACCCGCCTCGACACCGCCGTCGGCTACTCCAGGGACGAGATCAAACTGGAGATCATCACGTACGAGCAGATGCGCCCCGGCTCGTACGACGTCTCGCAGCGCCTCGCCGACATGGACGTCAACCACGTCCAGTCGGCCCTCTGCTTCCCGACCTTCCCGCGCTTCTGCGGCCAGACCTTCACCGAGGCCGCGGACCGCGAACTGGGGCTGCTCGGCGTCCGCGCGTACAACGACTGGATGGTGGAGGAGTGGTGCGGCCCCGAGGCGCGGGGCCGGCTCATCCCGCTCACCCTCATCCCGCTCTGGGACGCGGAGCTGGCGGCGGCGGAGGTCCGCAGGAACGCGGCGCGCGGGGTCCGGGCGGTGGCCTTCTCCGAGATACCCCCGCACCTGGGCCTCCCCTCCGTCCACACCGACGACTGGGACCCCTTCCTCGCGGCCTGCGACGAGACCGGCACGGTCGTGGCGATGCACATAGGCTCGTCCAGCCGGATGCCGTCCACCTCGGCGGACGCGCCACCGGCCGTCGGCTCGACGATCACCTTCGCCAACTGCTGCTTCTCCATGGTCGACTGGCTGATGAGCGGCAAGTTCGAGCGCTTCCCGAACCTGAAGGTCATGTACGCCGAGGGCCAGATCGGCTGGATCCCGTACATCCTGGAGCGCGCGGACGTCGTCTGGGAGGAGAACCGGGGCTGGGGCGGCGTCGCGGACAAGGTCCACCGTCCGCCGTCGGAACTGTTCGCCGACCACGTCTACGGCTGCTTCTTCGACGACGCGTTCGGGCTCCGCAACCTGGACGCGATCGGGGTCGGCAACGTCCTCTACGAGACCGACTACCCCCACTCCGACTCCACCTGGCCCGAGTCCCGCCAGGTGGGCGAGGCCCAGATGGGCCACCTGGCCCCGGACGTGGTGGACCGGATCGTGCGCCGGAACGCGATCGAGCTGCTGGGGCTGACGGAGGACGGGTTGTGGGCGGGGCCGGGGGGCGCTCGGTGAGCGGGGCGGATCGCCCGTCGGCGGGGGCGGGGGACGGGTTCCGCTACGGGATGCAACTCCCCGTCCAGTCACAGAGCACCCTCTATGCCGAGCCTTGGGAGGCGGGCGCCGGCCCGCATGACCTGGCCGAGATCGCGCGGGCCGCCGACCGGGCCGGGTTCGCGTACGTCGCCGTCTGCGACCACGTGGCCATCCCGCGCCGGCTCGCTTCCGCGATGAGCACGGTCTGGTACGACCCGGTCGCCACGCTCGCCTACCTGGCCGGAGTCACCGAACGGGTCCGGCTGCTCAGCCATGTCGCGGTCGTCGGCCTGCGCCACCCGCTGGTGACGGCGAAGCAGTACGCCACCCTCGACCACCTCTCCGGCGGCCGGCTGATCCTGGGCGTGGGCGCGGGGCACGTGCGGGAGGAGTTCGAGGCGCTGGGGGCGGACTTCGACCGGCGGGGCGCGGTGCTGGACGAGTGCGTGGACGCGCTGCGAGCCGCCCTCGGCCCGGACGAGTTCCCCTCCCACCACGGCAAGCTGTACGACTTCGAGGACCTGGGCCAACGCCCGCGCCCCGCCCAGTCCCGGGTGCCCCTCTGGGTGGGCGGCTCGTCCCCCGCGGCCGTCCGCCGCGCCGCCGTCCGCGGCGACGGCTGGCTCCCCCAGGGCGACCCGCGCGACCGCCTCCCGGCCCAGATCGCCCGCCTGCGACGGCTGCGGGAGGAGGCGGGGGCCACCGGGCCGTTCGTGGTCGGCGCGATCACAGAACCGCTGTACGTCGGCGATCCGAGCTGGGACGTGGGACGCCGGACCCTCACCGGGAGCCCGGAGACGCTGGCCGAGTCCCTGCGCGCGTACCGGGCGATGGGGGTGGACCAGATCCAGGTGCGGTTCCGAAGCCGCGACGTGGGTGAACTCACGGATCAGATAGGAGCGTTCGGGGCTGAGGTGGGGCCGTTGCTCCAAGGGGGCCCGGCGAGGTCTGCGTGAGAACCTCGTGAGGCCCGCGGATGGTGCCCGGTTGCGGCGAGGCCCGGCGAATCCTTGCCCGTGGCAGCACGCGCGCAGGTGGCCCGGGTCGTCACGGTCTGATCGTGGAATCCGAGGGCGCCGCCTGCCCCAAGCCGCCGACGCAGCGGAGGACAGGCGGCCAGCTGTGTCGGGGCTCACGGCAGCTTCGGAAGGTGCCCGGATCGGCAGCCGGCGCAGCTGCAAGGTGGCCAGTCGAGCGACTCCCGGACACGTTCGGGGGCGTGGGCCCTCAGGACCGTGAGCTGCCGTACGGAGTCGACGCGCTCACTGTCGGAGTCGACGCGGTAGACGCGGATGGTCAACCGGGAGGCCCCGTTCTCCGGGTACCGCCCGGCCTTCACCGCGCCGCCTCGCGCGTCACCGGCGGCCTCAACACGCCACCACCTGCTCGGCGCCGACGACATGACGGTCGAGATCGATGCCGAAGTCGGCGGCGAGGACCAGCGCGAGCCGCCGCCGTGACTGCCGCGCCTGCTCCCGCTCGACGGCGACGAGGTAGGGGCGGACGAGGGGGGAGGCGGCGCCGTCGAGGGGGGTGTTCGTGTCCCGGCTGTACGGAGAACGCGGGGTCGGGAGTGGTGCTGCGGCTGCCGGGGATGCTTCGGGCGCGTGCCCGGGGTCTGGCATGGAGTGGCGGGTGCCAGCCCGCCTCCTGCCGGTGCCCGGGGCGAAGGTGCTCAGAACGCACCGCAACAGCGCGTGGATAATGCTCACTGTCGTCAGCTCCTGTGTAGCTGGTGGCCATGCCCCGGGAGGTCCCACAACCTCGCCGGGGTCTTGCGTTTCCGCAGGGTAGCGGGACTGTACTACCCCCGTCTACCCCCACCTAGCCTCTGGGGGAGCTATGGCAGGTCTACGCTCGCCGCCTACTGTCCTGGACCATGACCATTGACCGGGAAGGGCCCGTCCCGCCGTACCGTCAGATCGCCGAAAGCCTGCGTGCCCGCATCGAGGACGGGAGCATCCCGTCGGGCCGCCGGATCCCGAGTCTCGTCGAGCTGGAAGCCGAGTTCGGCGTGGCGCGTGACACCTTGCGCAAGGCTGTGAAGGTGCTCAAGGACGAGGGGCTGGTGGAGACGGTGACGGGCATGGGGGTGTACGTCGTGGACAGGCGGCCCAAAGGTTCGGCCGACAGTGGCTGACGCGCGTCCCGCGCGGCACCTGGCGGGCACCGACCCGCGTCAGTCCAGAGCCTCGATCGCCTTGAGGACGAGGGCGCGCGCCCTCGCCCCGTACACAGCCATGCCACGTAGTTGCTCGAACGCCTTCAGGTAGAGGGCGATCTCGTCGGGCTGGGTGACGTTGACCTGAGCCGACAGCAGTTCGACGGATACGAGCGTGTCGTCGTAGACGTGGAACAACTCCTGTGGCCACAAGACGCGTTCCCGCGTCGCGCTGGGAATGATGCCCAGGGAGACCGCGGGGAGGGCGCCGGCGGTGAGCAGGTGGCCGAGTTGCGCGGCCATCGCGTCGTCGTCGCCCAACTGGTAGGAGAGGACGCTCTCTTCGATCACCATGACGAATCGGCGTCCTCGTTGATGGATGACCTGCGAGCGTTCCAGCCGAGCCGTGGCGGCTTCCTCGGCGTCGTCGGGGACGCCGAGCAGACGGGCATTGGCGGACAGCAGGGCACGTGCGTAACCCTCGGTCTGCAGCAGTCCGGGCACCAGAGTGGGAGAGTAGATCCGGAACAGCTCCGTGGACTGATAGAGGTCTACATAGCTGTCCTGGAGTCGTTTCAGGCCCGCGCGTACCCGTCGTCGCCATTCGACGTACAGCGACTCGGCGTCACGCGACTGGGCAATGATGTCCGGGGCTTGCTCCTCGGCGTCGCAGGCCCGGCACCAGCGACGGATGTCGTCCGGTGTCGGAGGCGTACGCCCATTCTCGATGCGGGATGTCTTGGGGTGTGTCCAGCCACAACGCACGGCCAGCTCAGTACCGGTGATCCCCGCGTCAGCGCGCAGCTCCCGCAGGCGCTGTGCGACCCGTTCGCGCGCGGCCTGGGCCGAGGAGGACGGGGAGTTGGGCATGAGCCGACCGTGCACCTTCCGTACTAGCTGATCTTGTAGTCCTCGTGTGGTGTGGCGCGTGCCCACACCGCTTCGAAGGCGTCCGCACACAGTTTCACCGCGGCCGGATCTTCGCTGATCTCTCCTCCACCGGAGGCGCCGTCACCGGTGAAATGGTTCCACCGGACGACCCGGTCGTCGATCAACCAGAAGTCGTTGCCGGGGAGCGCGATGTCGGAGGCGTTTCGACGGGGCAACCACCGTACGCACTCACCCGCTGCCACGTTGACGGCAGTGCCCGCGTGTTCGTACCGGATGTAGTCGCTGACGGGTTCGGACACGATGCGGGCCCGGCGCACCACCACGCCTCGGGCCACTGTGCTCCGAATCAGTGTCACCCACGGTGCCCAATACGGCGATCCGGGGTCCGTGTCGCGTTCTCCGGCGCTCTTCCAGCGGGCGAAGTCCTCGGCTTCATCGGCGACTCCGTAGGCGTCGCGCATCTCCAGGTGGACTGCCGAGCGCTGAGCACTGCTCAGCAATTCATCGAAGCTGGGTACGTTCCGCGACATCGCAGGCCTTCCTCAGGATCGGCACCATGCGGGCTGGGACAAGGACAACCGCCTCGTGGTCGGGGATGCCCACAGCGTGCCCCGGCGCCTCGTAAGCCGCACATTGGGCTTCGAGTTCGGGTGTCGGCTTCCATCCCTGAATGACCAGATCATTGCTGCTCTCGTCGACCCAGACCGTAGGGCTCTGGCCCGTTCCCGTGTTGGGGTCGATGCCGATGAACCGTAGTGTCATCGCCGCCTCCGGCACTCATGTTGTGCGCTGATGTGCACAACTCTGAAGGCATCAAAGCGTCGCGGCAAGGGTGCACACCAGCTATGGCCATAACTGACAACCTGTCGTGAACATCTATGAACATCTCTCGCGGGAGTGCACACCAGGCTTCCAACGTCGGCAGAGACGACAAAGCCCCGGCGGGACACCCTCCAGGGCTGAGCCACGCTGCTGAGGAGCACCGAATGGCAGCCACACCGACCGTCCGTTCTTCGGCTTCGGTTGAGCGGGACCGTATCCCGCTCGACATCGAGACGATGCGGGCCACGGCACGCAGTCTGCTCGCCGAGGATGCCGAGCCGCCGAATACCGACGAGCTGGAGACGCTCACCCGCAAACTGCGCGGGCACATCATGGTCGCCGTCCCCGAGGTGGAGGCCGCGGCCGGACCGCTGCCCGAGGGTGACGTGCCCCGAGCGTGTGCCCTCGCCTGTGTCGGTGAGGCCCGGATGCGACTCGGCCTCGAACCCGGCCCCACACTCCCCGCCGGCATTGCCCACGCCCAGCGTCTCGCCCGCTCGGTGAACGCCCTGTGCGACCACCATGAGAACTTGGCCGACCACGCACCCGGCAGTGAGAAGGCCGCGGTGGAAGCGATCGACCAGCCTCTCCGGCCCTGGGGCCTTACCCGCATGGAGCCGTATCCGAAGCCGCACGCCGTCGCCACCGCGGTAGGCCTGGACCCGGTGTCACAGAGGGCCGTCTTCCATGACTCGCAGGGGCGGCCCGTGGAGATGGGCAAGCACGGCACCGGTTCCGGGACGGAGACCAGGACCCAGACCAGCCAGGGGGACGGATCCGGTCCCTCCAACACCGACGAGGGTCATGACCAGGACGCGGACCAGGACTGATGGCTGCCTCTGCGTATCCGCCGCGTCCCGTCGTCGTACTGACCGCCCTGGATGACGTGACGTCCGACCGCGTCATCACCGCATTGCACGACCGTGGTGTTCCGGTCGTACGGTTCGACCCCGGTTCGCCGGACGAGTTGACGTTCTCCGGGAGGGCGGGCGGCGGGTGGTCGTGGCACGGTCCGCTCGCCACTGCGACCCGCACGCTCGGTCTGGAGGACGCTCGGGCGGTGTACTACCGGAGACCGACGCCTTACGCCGTCCCGACCGACGATCCGGACGCCCAGGAGCGGGACTTCGCCGTGGCCCAGCTCCGGCACGGGCTGGGCGGCCTTCTCGCGGCACTTCCGGGATGCCTGTACGTCAATCACCCGCACCGGAACTCGGGGGCGGAGTTCAAGCCCCGCCAGATCACGGAGGCCGTGGCGGCAGGGCTGGACGTCCCCCCGACGCTGATCACCAACGATCCCGCAGCCGCCCGGTCCTTCGCCAAGGAGTACGGGCCGGTGGTCTACAAGCCGCTCAGGTCGACCACCTATCGCGAGGGCGGGGCGTTGCGGACGGTCTGGGTGCGTACGGTCGAAGCCGACGAGATCGGTGACGGCGTCGCCGCCTGCCCACATCTGTTTCAGCAGGCTGTCGCCAAGACTGCCGACGTGAGGGTGGCTGCCGTGGGCGAGCGGCTGTTCGCCACGCTGATCAGTACTGACGGCGATCACCTCGACTGGCGGTTCGATCACGATCTGATCAGCTGTACGCCGGTGGCGGCGGCAGACGTCCCTGCCGTGGTCCGCCGTGGCATCCGCGCCTACCTGAAGGCGTTCGGTCTGGTCTTCGGCGCGTTCGACTTCGCCCTGGAGGCGAGCGGGGCATGGCGCTTCCTGGAGTGCAATCCGAACGGGCAGTGGGCCTTCGTCGACCGAGAGACGACCGGGGTCATCGCCTCCGCTCTGGCCGACCTGCTGGAGAAAGGGCCCCCGTCATGACCGACAGCCCACTCAGGGACGAGCACCTCGCAGCCGAGCTGCGTCAGGCCTTGGCCGACCGGCTCGAACTGGGCGGGCATCTGAGGGCGGCGGCCTGGCGGTCCGCCGTCGAGGCCGTGCCCCGGCACGAGTTCGTGCGTGCGTACTTCCGGCGGTCCGACGGCCCGCGAGGCACGCTGTGGACGCCGGCCCTTCCAGACCGCGACGACATGCACGCCTTCCTGGAAGAGGTGTACGCCGATGACACGCTGGTGACCCAGCTCGACGGGCAGGTGCGACCGGAGGCCGTGGAGGGCCCCGTCGCGGGTGATCCGACGTCCTCGTCCACCCTGCCGAGCCTGGTCGTGCGCATGCTTCAGGACCTTGATCCGCAGGACGGCGACAGGGTGCTGGAGATCGGTACCGGCACCGGCTACTCGACCGCCCTGCTGTGCGAGCGCCTCGGGAGCGGGTGCGTGACCTCGGTCGAGCTCGACCCGGCTGTCGCCGCACATGCCAGGGCCGTGATCACGGCGATAGGCCACGAGCCGACGCTCGTCGACGGCGACGGACTTCTCGGCCACGCCGAAGGTGCCCCGTACGACGGGCTGATCGCCACGTGTTCCGTGCGCACGGTCCCCGAGGCCTGGCTCGAACAGGTGCGGCCCGGTGGCACGGTCGTCACGACTCTGTCCGGGTGGCTGTACGGCTCCGGCCTGGTGAGGCTGACCGTCGGCGAGGGCGGCACCGCGGAAGGGAGGTTCCTGCCGGGCACGGTGTCGTTCATGATCGCCCGTCCGCACGCCGCGCCCTCCCTGTCCGGTGTGGCGGATCTGGTGACCGGGGGCGCGTACGAGCGTCCGGCGCAGGTCGGGCCCGAGGTGCTGGCCGACTGGACCGGCCGGTTCGTCGGCCAACTCGCGGTACCGGACGCCCAGCACATCAGGATGAGTGTGGGTGGTGGACCGATGCTGGACCACGTGGTCGACCTGGCCACGAGGTCGTTCGCCACGGTCGCACCGGATGGTGGGGGTGGGTTCCGGGTGAGTCAGGGCGGCCCCGAGCGGTTGTGGGACGCCGTCGAGGAGTCGATCGGTGTGTGGTGGGACGCGGGAGCGCCGCCGCAGACCGAGTTCGGCCTGACCGTCACCCCGGCGCGTCAGCGTGTCTGGCTGGGCTCCCCCGAAGGACCCGCCTGGGACCTGCCCGGCTGAGCGCGAGGATCACGCTGCCGCTGCCGCTGCCGCTGCCGCTGCCGCTACCGCCGCGGCCGCATCAGGCGAAGGTCCCCGCCCCACCCGTCCAGCACCGCCCCGTGCCCGGCGGCCCGGGCCACGGCCTCGACCCGGGCGAAGAGGTCGCGCTGTGTGGCCACGTCGCCTGTCGCCGCGATGCGGGAAACGGTGTCGAGGAGGTGGCCGGTGTCCCAGGCGGGGAGCGGGAAGCGGCACAGCTCCCAGTGCAGGTACTTGTTGTACGGGCGGGGGCGGCGGTCCAGCGCGAAGAGGAACTCCAACAGGAAGCGGACGCTGTCGGCGGCGTCCAGGCGGGCCGCCAGCGCTTGGCCGTCACGGGCGTTCTTGACCGAGCGGTAGAGGGAGTTGGCATAGGCGTCGAGGTGCGCGGCCGCCTCCTGGTGGGCCTCGTCGGCGTCGAGCCGGGCCTTGGTGGACAGGATGCGGGCGATCTCCCCGTCCAGCCGGTCGAGCACGACCCGGCCTCGGGCCAGGGCGTACCGCTCGAACCCGGGCATCCCTGCGGCGCGGAATTCGTCGAGGGTGAGGATCACGAGGTCGAGTTCGGGCGTGCGGTGCCCCGCGTACCGGGTGAGCCCGGTCGTCGCGCCCTCCGCGAGGACGACGTACAGGTCGTGGTCGGAGTGTTCTGTGGTCATGCCCTCGTGGGCCCGGGAGCCCTTGAGGACGAGGCCGACGACGGCGGGATCGGCGGTGGCGGTCTCCACGAAGGCGTCGTAGGAGATGAGGGGTCGCTGAGCGGGCATGGCGTGATCTCCGGTGTGGCGGACGACGGGTAGGCCGAACCGGGCGGCCCCGGGACTCGTCAGGGTCGCCCGCACCCTCTGCGGTGGCACTCGGCCACCGCCCGGCGGATCAACGCACATCGGGACCCTACCGCCCCGCCCGGTCACCTCATGAGGCCCGTCCCGCACTCTCCTTGCGTGCGCGTACCTGAAATCCCGTGCCTTCTGGGGCAGTTCAGGACAGACAGGTTCCGGCCGCCGCCGTGGCCCGTGCGGTGAACCTGTCAGACAGGTTGCCGTTTCGTTCTTGAAACTTCGAACAACTGACGTCGGAGGCACGTATGTAGGGGAGTCATGGCTTCGGCGGAAGGACACGTGAGGTGCGATCTCCCCGGCACGTCAGAACGTCCCAGCACGCAGGCACCCCCGTTTCGGCTGTTCCCGCACAACCCTCCCGGGTCACGGAACGCCCACCCCGCTCGACGGCACCCTCGCCCCCCGGCCTGTCGGTCGCCCTGGCCTGCGAACCCGGCCGATGGCGGCACGAGGGCTGGCCGGGCCCCGACGACCGGTACGTGAGCAGCGCCCTGCTCGTCCCGCCGCCCTACGGTGCACTCCGCGAGACCGAGGCCGACGTCGTGGTCCTGCGCTGCGAGGACCCGTCGGTGTCCTTCCCGGTGCTGCTGGACGCCATGGGCTCGATGAGTGCCCCGGTGATCGTCGTCAGTCCCCGGCAGGACGCCGACACGGTGGTGGAGGTGTTCCGGGGCGGGGCCGGCTATCTGGTCGAGGGCGACTACTGCACCTGCATGCTGTCCTCCGCTGTCGTGGCCGCCACCGTGGGCCACACCTCCTTCTCGCCCGTGGCCTGCGCCGCCATCCGGGACGCGGCACGGCAGCTACCGCCGGAGCACGGGCGGGCGACGGAGCGGCTGCGTTCCCTGCTCTCGCCCCGCGAGCGCCAGATCATGGAGCTCCTCTCCACCGGCCTCGGTGCCCAGGAGATCGGGCTGCGGCTGACCCTGAGCGAGAAGACCGTCCGCAACAACCTCAGCAACATCTACGCCAAGCTGGATGCCCGGGGGAGGACGGAGGCGGTGCTGAGGTGGCTGGGAGCGGCTAGCGGGGTTCGCGTATGAGAAGACGCAATTGAGTGTCTGAGGGAACGTCCGAGGGAATACTTCGACGCTTTTCGTGGACTGCATGAAAAAATCCCCCGCGCAGGGCACGGGGGATTACTCGACTTTCTCCGGGTGCTATTGAACGGTGACGTCGGAGAGCGAAACCTCGACGTCGGTCACATTCTCGCCGCCCTGCTCGAATCCGGGTTCGGCACGCGCGCTGTTCCCACTGTTGAGGATTCCATCGGCCTGGGGCGTGCCGCACTTCACATTGCGCAGCCAGAGCCGGCCGTCCGGTGTTCCGCTGGGCAGGAGTTGCGGGTAGAAGACGTGGACGGCGGTGGAGTTCTCGCTGGGCGAGAAGAACACCGTCTGGCCGTCCTGGGCCTCCTTGTACGTGGCCTTGAGGAAACCGCTGACGTCGGTGCGCTTGTGGGACCACATGAAGAAGGCGATGTGGTCCGCCTTCACCGTGTCGGACCTGGAGAAGGTGAACGACGACGTGGTGTCGTCGCGCTTGATGTTGAATTCCTGCGTGGCGAACTTCACGCCGATCTCGAAGACGGAGCTCGCCAGCTTGGTGCTGCCGTCCGTGTTGAAGCCGTCCTCCAGCTGAATGACGCGGGTCACGGAGGCCGTGCCGCTGAAGGTCTTCGTCGCCGCGGTGCCGACTCCGCAGTTGTCGGTCACCGAGGTGACCCGCTCGTTGGGGCCGAGGCTGTCGCGCCTGACCTGGACGTCGACGAACTCGCAGTTCTCCAGCTTGTCCGAGTCCGTGCGGCAGTCGGTGGCCACCTCGTCGGGGGTGGCGGCTCCCGCGCTGTACATCAGCGGGACGGCCAGTCCGAGGGCGACGACCGGTGCCAGCGCGAGGGTGATGCGCTTTTTCTTGCTGCGGTGGTTGCCGCTGCGCCCGGTGCGTGTCATGGGATCTCCTGCGAGGGTGAGGGGGAAAGTGTTGATGGGAAGGGTTCTGCCGGAAGGGGGAGGTGATCCGGCGGGAGGTGGGACGGGGGGCGACCGAGAGGCTTGGGCCGTCGGGCTCGGGTCAGCAGTCCTCCAGGACGACCTTGGTGGTGCCGTCCGCGAGTCCGGGCGTGCCCGCGGCGCTCTCCAGGATGACCGGGCCCTCGACGACCTCCGGTGCCACGAAGTTCTTCTCGGGGGAGGGGTTCACGCCGAAGCTTCCGGGATCGGCGTCGAGGTGCACCCGCCATTCGCCGGTCATGCGCTGCATCTTCGGCGTGAAGGTGACGTGCATGATCTTGCCGACCGGGACTTCACGCACCTCCGACTCGCTGGCGGTGGCCGTCTTGACGGTCATGTCCAGCGTTCCCTTGTGCTTCACCCAGCCACCGCTCAGAGCCCCGAAGAGACCGCCGAGGGCGCCCTGCTGGGTCGCGGTGTACTTGCCCTGGCCCTGGCCCACCGCCTTCGAGAACTCGGTGGTCACCTTCGACGGTTCGGTGGCGTTCGGCTCGCAGTTCGGGAAGTCGACGGTGACCTTCTCCGTGGGGCCGTCGAAGGTCTCGAAGTTCGTCTCGACGAAATCACAGGTGTCGGATGCGAACCCGTCGCCGAGACCGCCTCCGAAATCGCTCGTCGACTGCTGCTTTCCGTTGAGTTTCGCCGTCCTTTCACACATCCCAATGATCTGGTCGACGGACGGCTCGTCGGCGGCGTTGGCCGACGGCAGCAGTACGGTGACGGTGGCCGCGCAGGTCGCAAGTGAGGCGCCGATCGCCAAGTATCGGACCTTCTTGTTCCTGAAGCGCCTCTTGGCTGCCATGACTGTCTCTCCTTGGGGGGTGCTTTACCTTCCGATGGAGGATTATTGGGGTGCCGTACAGCCGGTGGACAGAGTCAAATGTCCCTACTCTCCGGTCGCTTCTGATCGCATATGCAAGCTGTCGTTGCCTCTCTGACGCATCGTCAGATCTGGCGGTACCCTGACCTCGACCAACACACCGCGATGGGAGTCCCCATGGGCAAGCTCGACGGACGTGTCGTCCTCGTCACAGGTGCCGCGCGCGGCCAGGGCGAGCAGGAAGCGAGGCTCTTCCGGTCGGAGGGGGCCGAGGTGGTCGTCGCCGACGTCCTCGACGACCAGGGGGAGGCCCTCGCCAAGGAGATCGGCGCCCTCTACGTCCATCTGGACGTGAGCCGCGAGGACGACTGGACGGCCGCCGTGACCGCCGCGAAGGGGGCGTACGGGCGCGTCGACGGGCTGGTCAACAACGCCGGCGTGCTGCGCTTCAACTCCCTCGTCGACACCCCTCTCGACGAGTTCATGCAGGTGGTGCGGGTCAACCAGGTCGGCGTCTTCCTCGGCGTCAAGACGCTGGCCCCGGAGATCGAGGCGGCCGGCGGCGGCACGATCGTCAACACCGCCTCGTACACGGGGATGACGGGGATGGCGTACGTCGGCGCGTACGCGGCGACCAAGCACGCCATCGTCGGCCTCACCCGGGTCGCCGCCCTGGAGCTGGCCCGCAAGGGCATCCGGGTCAACGCGGTCTGCCCCGGCGCCGTCGACACCGCGATGACCGACCCCGGCGACGAGGTGTCCGCCGAGGCCGTCGACAAGCTCTACCGCAAGCGGATCCCGCTCGGCCGCATCGGCCGCCCCGAGGAGATCGCCCGCCTCGCCCTCTTCCTCTCCTGTGCGGACTCCTCCTACATCACCGGGCAGCCGTTCGTGATCGACGGCGGCTGGCTGGCCGGAGTGAGCCTCTGACCGTCGGGGCCCCGGAGGGCGCATCTGACGGTACGTCAGCTATTGACGCTCCACGGGGCCGGTGGAACAGTCGGCCGTGTCGATATCTGACGGACAGTCAGAAGCAGCAGAGGATCTGACCGTGGGACGGTGAACCTCCTTGGAATTCGGGCTCTTTGTACAGGGATACGTGGGCAAGCGGGCCGAGACCGACCCCCTCGCGGAGCACAAGGCGCTGATGGAGGAGACCGAGTACGTCATCCAGGCGGACAAGTCCGGCTTCAAGTACGCCTGGGCCTCCGAGCACCACTTCCTGGAGGAGTACTCGCACCTCTCGGCCAACGACGTCTTCCTCGGCTACCTCGCACACGCGACGGACCGCATCCACCTCGGCTCCGGCATCTTCAACCCGCTCGCCCAGGTCAACCACCCCGTGAAGGTCGCCGAGAAGGTCACCATGCTCGACCACCTCACCGAGGGCCGCTTCGAGTTCGGCAGCGGGCGCGGGGCCGGCTCCCACGAGATCCTCGGGTTCATCCCCGGGGTGACCGACATGAACTACACCAAGGAGATCTGGGAAGAGACCATCGCCGAGTTCCCCAAGATGTGGCTCCAGGACGAGTACGTCGGCTTCCAGGGCAAGCACTGGTCGCTGCCGCCGCGCAAGATCCTGCCCAAGCCGTACGGGAAGTCCCACCCCGCGATGTGGTACGCCGCCGGGTCGCCGCCGTCGTACTCCATGGCCGCGCGCAAGGGGCTCGGGGTGCTCGGCTTCAGTGTGCAGAAGGTCTCCGACATGGAGTGGGTGCTGGAGAAGTACAAGACCGCCATCGTCGACGCCGAGCCCGTCGGGGACTTCGTCAACGACAACGTGATGGTGACGACGACCGCGATCTGCGCGCCCACGCACGACGAGGCGGTGCGCATCGCGGTCGCAGGCGGGTTGCACTACCTGCCGTCGCTGGTCTTCCGGTACCACGACACGTTCCCCCGGCCGGACGGCTTCCCCGCGTGGCCGGAGACGCTGCCCGAGTACAACGAGGAGTTCATCGAACTGCTCATCGAGGAAGAGCTGTTGATCTGCGGGGATCCGGACGAGGTCTTCCGGCAGTGCAAGCGGTGGGAGCAGGCCGGGGCGGATCAGCTGAGCTTCGGGTTGCCGGTGGGGGTTCCGAAGGAGGCGACGCTGCAGACGATCCGGCTCGTCGGGGAGCACGTGATTCCGAAGATCGACACGGATCCTGTGCACCGTACCTCGCGGTTCCGGGCGGCGGGGTGACGTCTGTACGGCGGCTGCGGGCGGGTGGGGGCTGGTCGCGCAGTTCCCCGCGCCCCTGACCGGCACGGGCGGCATCCACATTCTTACCAGGCACCCGGAGGGGAGAGAGATGCTCGACCATGTCATCAAAGGTGTGACCGTCGTCGACGGGACCGGTGCGCCCGCGTACACCGCTGATGTGGGCCTGCGGGACGGCCGTATCGCCGTCATCGGGGAGGTGACGGAGGAGGCACGGTCCTCGGAGGACGCCGCCGGGCTCGTGCTCGCGCCCGGGTTCGTCGATCCCCACACCCACTACGACGCGCAGCTGTTCTGGGACCCGTACGCGACGCCGTCCCTCAACCACGGGGTGACCACCGTCGCGGGCGGGAACTGCGGATTCACGCTCGCGCCGCTCAACCCCGCCCGGCCCGAGGACGCCGACTACACGCGGCGGATGATGTCCAAGGTCGAGGGAATGTCGCTGGTCGCGCTGGAGGAGGGCGCGCCCTGGACCTGGCACGGCTTCGGGGAGTACCTGGACGCGCTGGAGGGCCGGATCGCCGTCAACGCCGGGTTCATGGTCGGCCATTGCGCGCTGCGGCGGTACGTGATGGGTCCGGACGCCATCGGCGGGCAGCCCAGCCCCGAGCAACTGGACGCCATGCTGCGGCTGTTCCACGAGGCGATGGACGCGGGCGCCTGGGGCCTGTCGACCACGCAGTCCTCGACGCACAGCGACGGCGACGGGCAGCCGGTCGCGTCGCGGCACGCGAAGCCCGCCGAACTCATCGCGCTGTCACGGGCGGTGGGCGAGCACGAGGGCACCCAGATCGAGGCGATCGTCGCCGGATGCCTGGACCAGTTCAGCGACGACGAGATCGACCTCTTCGTCGAGATGAGCGCCGTGGCCGGGCGCCCCCTCAACTGGAACGTGCTGACCATCGACTCCGCCGTCCCCGAACGCGTGCCGAGGCAGCTGGAGGCGAGCGAACGGGCCCGGAAGGCGGGCGGCCGGGTCGTCGCCCTCACCATGCCGATCCTCACGCCGATGAACATGTCCCTGGGCACGTTCTGCGCGCTGAACCTGATCCCCGGCTGGGGCCCGATCCTGGGTCTGCCCGTGCCCGAGCGGATCGCGCGCCTGCGCGACCCCGAGGTGCGGGCCGAGATGCTGCGCCGGGCGGACTCGAAGGAGGCGGGCGTCTTCCGGCGGCTCGCCAACTTCGGGCGGTACGTCATCGGCGACACCTACAGCGAGGTGAACGAGGGCCTCACCGGGCGGGTCGTGCGCGACATCGCCGCCGAGCGGGGACAGGAACCGTTCGAGTGCCTGGTGGAGATCTGCGCCGCCGACGACCTCCGTACGGTCCTGTGGCCCATGCCGACCGACAACGACCCCGACTCCTGGACCCTGCGTGCCGAGACCTGGCGCCACGAGGACGTCCTCCTCGGCGGCTCCGACGCCGGCGCCCACCTGGACCGTATGTGCGGCGCGCCGTACACCACCCGGTTCATCGGCGACTGTCTGCGCGGCCGGAAGCTGGTCGGGCTGGAGCAGGCGGTGAAGATGCTCACGGACGACCCGGCGCGCCTCTTCGGCCTGCGGGAACGCGGCCAGGTGCGGGAGGGCTGGCATGCGGACCTCGTCCTCTTCGACCCGGAGCGCGTCGACGCCGGCAAGGCCACCCTGGTGCACGACCTGCCGGGCGACAGCCCGCGCCTGGACTCCAGGGCGATCGGCGTACGGGCGGTCTGGGTCAACGGCGTCGAGGCGATCCGCGACGACGTGGTGACCGGCGCCGTCCCCGGAAAGGTGCTGCGCAGCGGCCGGGACACCCGGACGGTGAGTACGCGGTGAGCGGGCCGGGGTCTTCGGCGGGCGCCGCGGAGGAGTCCGGGCGGCGCCGGCTGTTCATCGGCGGCTCCTGGGTGGAGCCGGACGGCGGGCACTACGAGGTGGTCGACCCGGCGACCGAAGAGGTCGTCGGGTGGGCGCCGGAGGCCTCGCGGGCACAGACGCACGCGGCGGCGGCCGCCGCGCGGGAGGCATTCGGCCCCTGGTCGAGGACGCCTGCCGCCGAGCGGGCCGCGATCCTCGCCCGTACGGCGGACCACATACGACGCCACCTCGTTCCGTACGCCGAACTCGCGCAGGCCGAGAGCGGCGCGACGACCGGGACGGCGCGGGCCATGCAGGTGGGGGTGGGAGCCGCCCGGTTCCAGCGGTACGCGCGCGTGGAGCCGGTGGAGGAGCCGATCGCGCCCCAGATCAACGAGGCCGGGCCGTTCGGGAAGGCGGCCGTGATGGGCGCCCTCGCCGTACGGCAGCCCGTGGGCGTGGTCACCTGTATCACCTCGTACAACAACCCCTGGGCCAACCCGGCCGGGAAGATCGCCCCCGCCCTCGCCATGGGCAACACGGTGGTCGTGAAGCCGGCCCCGCAGGACCCGCTCTCCGTCTACCGCATGGCGGAGGCCCTGGAGGCCGCCGGTGTCCCGCCGGGCGTGGTGAACGTGGTGAGCGGGTCGGGGGTGGAGGTCGGTGAGGCCGCCGTGGACTCACCGGACGTCGACATGGTCAGCTTCACCGGCTCGACGGCGGTCGGGCGGCGGATCGCGGAGGTGTGCGGGCGCGGGATGAAGCGCCAGCTGATGGAGCTGGGCGGGAAGGGAGCGGCGGTCGTCTTCGACGACGCGGACCTGGGCGCGGCCGTGGCCGGAATCGCCACCACTTTCACCTTCTACAGCGGGCAGATCTGCACGGCGCCGACCCGGGTGATCGCACAGCGCGGCGTCTACGACCGGCTGGTCACCCAACTGGCCGCCTACGCGGCCCGGTTGCCGGTCGGCGACCCGCGCGCGCCGGGCACGGTGGTCGGGCCGGTGATCTCGGCGGCCCACCGCGACCGCGTCGAGGCGTACGTCGAACTCGGGCGCAAGGAGGGGGCGCGGGTGGTGGCCGGGGGTGAACGGCCGCCGTACGAGAAGGGGTTCTACGTCCCGCCCACGCTCCTGGCGGACTGTACGCCGGACATGCGGGTGGTGCGCGAGGAGATCTTCGGCCCGGTCGTCGTGGTCCTCCCCTTCGACGACGAGGAGGAGGCCGTCGCGCTCGCCGACGACAGCGACTACGGCCTCATCGACTACGTCTGGTCCGGTGACGTCGCCCGAGCGTTCCGGGTGGCGCGGCGCCTCCGGGCGGGCGGCGTGGGCGTGAACACGGTCGGGCGCAACATGGAGGCGCCGTTCGGCGGGTTCAAGCAGAGCGGGGTGGGGCGCGACGTGGGTTCGTACGCGCTGCACGCGTACAGCGAGACACAGGCGATCGTGTGGCCGGGGTGAGGTGAGCGCACTTCGCGGTCCGGCGCCGTCGCTCTACAGATCGAATACCGCGCGCAGCCCGATCTCCACGGCTTCCATGACGCGTGCGTCGACCGCTCCGAGGTCTTCGGAGAAGCGGGCGGAGGACAAGGTGCGGAACTCGCCGAGCACGATGGTGCCGGACGAGGGGAAGCCGACCGGAATGTCCACGAGTGTCGCTTCGCGCACCTTCTGCGGGTAGACCAGAACACAGGTCGCGGTCTTGTTCTGCGCGTTGAGAGCGTCGGACGAGATGACCAGGACGTGTGCCGGGCCTCCGGCGAACGACAGTTGGTAGACGTGCCCGCGCTTCACCGGCCCGCCACCCGCGCCCAGCGCTCCAGGGTGTCTTCCTCGCTCTCGGCGGGTTCCGCCGAGAGCGTCGTGATCCCGGCCTCGGCCCGCACCTGAGCGGACCTCTCCAGCTCCTCGGCGAGCATCTCGCGGCGCAGTATCCGGGCCGTGTACGCGGAGGCGTTCCCTTTCGCCTTCACGAAGGCGGCCACCTCGTCGGGCAGGCTCATCGTCATGTTGACCGTCATGTTGAGCATCATACTCTCGGTGATACAAGGCCATGGCCGAGCTGCCGACCGGACGGTCCGACGGTCATCGACTACCCTCCGTGTTTCTGCCGCACGGGGCGGGATACGGTCGGCTGGTGATCGTATGGGTGAACGGGGCTTTCGGGAGTGGTAAGAGCACCTTGGTCGAGGAGTTGCGGGGGCGGTGGCCCGACGCGCTCGTCTTCGATCCCGAGGTGATCGGGTACGTGCTGCGGGAGATCGTGGAGGTGCCGACCGGCGACTTCCAGGATCTGCGGCTGTGGCGGCGGCAGGTGGCCGGATTCCTGGTGGGGCTGGTGGAGGAGTACGGGCCGCGGCCGGTGCTGGTGCCGATGACCCTGGTGAAGCCCGACTACGTGGCCGAGGTGTTCGGTGCGATCGAGGCGGCCGTCGTCCCCCTCCATCACTTCTTCCTCCAGGTCCCCGAGGACGTACTCGCCGCCCGTATCGACGGCCGCAGCTTCACCCCGGACGATCCCGAGCAGGACGCACGGGTCCGCCGGTGGTGCAAGGACCGCATCCCGGAGTGCGTGGCGGCGGCCGGTGCCCTCCCCTCCGGCACGGTGTTCCTGGACGGCGAGTCGAGCCCGGGTGAGCTGGCGGAGCTGGTGCTGAAGCGGGTCGGTGCGTGAGGCTGTGGCGATGACCGCGACACCGACCGACCCCGTCGACCACGAACTCGTCCGGGCCGCGGCCCACGTCGCCCGTACGCGGTGCCGGGGCGACAACCACACCATGGCCGCCGCGGGACGTGCCCGGGACGGCCGGATCGTCACCGCCGTGAACGCCTATCACTTCACCGGGGGCCCCTGCGCCGAGCTGGTCCTGATCGGCACGGCGGCCGCCCAGGGCGCGTACGAGCTGGACGTGATCGTCGCCGTCGGCGACCGCGACCGGGGCGTGGTTCCCCCGTGCGGCCGGTGCCGGCAGGTCCTCCTCGACTACTTCCCCACGGTCAAGGTCATCGTCGGCGGGGGCGACCGCCTCCGGGCCGTCCCCATCACCGACCTGCTCCCCGAGAGCTACGTGTGGGCGGACCACCAGCTCGACGCCGAGAACGGGTCGGAAGAGCCCTAGGTTCTGTCTCTTTGATGCGGGAACCGGTGCGGAACCAGGCTGTGTCCATCGATATACAAGATCGCTAGTGGGTGCAGAGGAGTGTGTGATGACCGGCACGGCTGCCCGTTACCTCTATCTGGTGCGGCATGGCGAGGCGGCGTCGGAGGAAAGCGGGCTGACGGAGGTGGGTCGTCGGCAAGCCGTGCTGCTGGGTCAGCGCCTGCGCGAGATCCCTTTCGCGGCTGTTTACCATGGCCCGTTGCCCCGGGCAGAGCAGACCGCGCGTCTGATCGGTGACCAGCTGCAGAACGTTCCCCTACGTGTCTCGGAAGTGGCCGGTGACTACGTTCCTTACGTGCCCATGAGAGACGAGCTGCCAGCGGAATCCGCAGACTTCTTCCTCCGCTTCCTTTCTGGCGCGACTGAGGAGGAACGAAAGCACGGATCTGCTCTCGCCCGGCAGGCGTTGGAGATGTTCACCGGGCCGGTACACGGTGAAGAGGACCGGCACGAACTGGTCGTCACCCACAACTTCCTGGTTGCCTGGCTCGTCCGGGACGCCATGCATGCGCCGCATTGGCGCTGGCTCGGCCTCAACCACAGCAACGCCGCTCTCACGGTCATCCGGTACGCGCCCGGCCGGCCGGCCTCCGTCCTCGTCTCGAACGACATGCGGCATCTGCCTCCCGAGCTGCGCTGGACGGGCCTTCCTCCCGAGGTGCACGTCTAGCGTGCCTGCTGGATGGGTTCGTCAGTTGATCAGTTGTGTCCGTCCGATTAGTGATCTCCGATGAGATGTGGGACCGGATCGAGCCGTTGATGCCGGTCGATCCGGTCCGCGGCCGAAGGTGGGCCGATCACCGCCGCACCCTTGAGGCCATCGCGTGGAAGTACCGCACCAACTCGCCTTGGCGGGACCTGCCGGACGAGCTGGGCTCGTTCCAGACTGCCCACAAACGGCTGATCAGGTGGGCCGTCGACGGCACCTGGGAGAAGATCCTCGCCGCCGTCCTGGCAGCGGCGGATGCCGACGCCGACATCGACTGGACGGTCTCGGTGGACTCCACGGTCGTGCGGGCCCACCAGCACGCCGCAGGCGCAAGCAAAAAGGGGCGATCCGCTCCGGCGAGCCTGCTGATCACGCCCTCGGACGCTCTCGCGGGGGCTTGAGCACCAAGGTCCACTTGGCTGCGGACGGCGGTGCACGGCCTCTGGCCTTCACGGTCACCGCAGGCCAGGCCGGGGACGCACCCGCATTCGAGACGGTGATGTCTCGCATTCGTGTGCCCCGCAGCGGACCGAACCGACCACGAACCCGGCCCATCATCGTGCTGGCCGACCGCGCCTATTCATCCCACGCCATCCGCAGCCACCTGCGGCGCCGGGGAATCCGAGCGGTCATCCCACAGCCGTCCAACCAGATCGGCCACCGCCTGCGGCGGGGTTGCCACGGAGGCCGCCCGCCAAGCTTCGACCGTGAAGCCTACAAGCAGCGGAACACAGTTGAGCGGTGTATCAACCGCCTCAAGCAGTGGCGCGGCCTGGCCACCCGAACCGACAAACTCGCGATCGCCTACCAAGCCGCACTCCACCTCGCCGGCATCCTCATCTGGGCCCGACGCTGACCAAAGAGACAGAACCTAGTCGCTGAGGTCCTGCTCCGCCGGCTCCCCCCGGCCCACCGAGAGGGACCAGTGCACTCCCGGGGCGGCGGTGACGGTGACCGTGCCCGCGCGGTCGGCGCCGGCGAGGGTGAACTGGTTGTGGATGCCGGTCACTTCGCCGTCGCGGCAGTCCAGGGGGAAGGAGGCCGCCAGCGGACGGAGCTCCACGTCGATCCTGCCCTTGCCCTCGCAGTCCACCGCGACGGTCACGGTGTCGCCGTCCCCTTTCTCCGCCTCGCCGTACTCCAGGGACGCGTTGCCCTGCGTGCGGTCCTGACTCAGGACGACTCGCTCGGCCATGTCCAGCTCCGGGGCCCTGTCCACGACCTCGCGGCCGGGGAGGTCGGTGGTGGCACCTGCCTCCCCGTAGACCTCCGACCCGGAGGACCACGCGGTGGTGGAGAGGAGGGCGACCGCCGACAGCAGAATCAGAGTGGCGATGAGTCCGCGGTGCGGCATACGCGATGTGTGTGACATGAACGTCCCCCGTCAGTAAGCCCGTTGGTCGCGGGCGAGGCCGTGATCGTGACACCGCGTCGTGAACGGCAACAAGACGATGGGGCGGGTTCAGAGCAGGATCTGAGGTTGCCCTACCCAGCGCGGAGGGCGCACCTCAACCGGTACGCCTCAGTCGCGAACCCCTCAGTCGCGAACCCCTCAGTCGTGCACCTCGACCCGGGCCAGGGAACCGGTCTCCAGGGCCGTCCACACCGCGCCGTCCGGTCCCAGGGCGATTCCGTGGGGCTCCGAGGAGGGGGTCGGCAGGTCGTACTCCTGGATCTCGTGCGTCTCGTGGCCGATCCGGCCGACACGGTTCGCGCCCCACTCGGTGAACCAGCAAGAACCGTCGGCGCCGTCGACGACGGCGTGCGGGCGGCATTCCGGGTCCGGCAGCGGGAACTCGTCGATCCTGCCGTCCGTGGTGATCCGCCCGATCCGGCCGGCGCCGATCTCGACGAACCACAGGGCCCCGTCACCACCGGCGGTGACACCCACGGGCGCGGCGCCCGGCGTCGGCAGCGGGTGGACCGTGACCTCCCCGTCCAGCGTGATCGCACCGATGGCGTCGGCCTGGTTCAACGTGAACCACAGCCGGTCGTCCGACCCGGCCGCGATGGCCGACGCGAACGCCCCGGTGAGCGGGAGCGGGAACTCGGTGACCTCCCCGTCGGTCGTGATCCGCCCGATCCGGTCGGCCCCCGACTCCGTGAACCACAGCGCGCCGTCGGCGCCGACCGCGATCCCGAACGGGCCTGCCCCGGGCGTCGGCAGGGTGAAGGACGTGACCTCGCCGGCGGTGGTGATCCGCCCGATCCGATGCCCCTGGAATTCCGTGAACCACAGCGCGCCGTCCGGCCCGGCCGTGATGACCGACGGCCCGCCGGTCGCCGACGGGAGGGCGTACGACGTCACCTCGCCGTCGAGCGCGAGCCGGCCGATCCGCCCGGCGTGCACCGCCGTGAACCACAACGCCCCGTCCGGTCCGGTCGTCACACCGTACGGCCCTGCCTCGGCGTCGGAGACGGCGAACTCCGTGATGGACGCGGTGGTCTGGCGATCGGGCATAAGGCAAGGGCTCCTCGGTCTGCACCGCGTGCGGCGGTGGTCGGCAGTCAGCGATCAACAGTCAGAGTCAACAATCACCAACGCGGCCCTGCCGTGTCGCGTGAATTCCCGCCGCGTCAGGGGTCCTTGGACGGGGGAGGTCTGCCGGTATGACTGACGAGATCTTCCACGACCGGCGGCTCGCCGAGCTCTACGACCCGCTCGACCCCGATCGCGGCGACCTGGACGCCTATCTGCGCATCGCGGAGGAGTTCGGCGCGCGGAAGGTGCTGGACATCGGCTGTGGGACGGGGGTGTTCGCGCTGCTGCTGGCGGAGCGTGGGGTGGAGGTGGTCGGGCTCGACCCGGCCGACGCCTCTCTCGACGTCGCACGGGCCAAACCGGGGGCGGGCCGGGTCCGTTGGATCCACGGAGACGCGACCGACCTCCCGTCGCCACCCCTCCAGGTCGACCTCGTCACGATGACCGCCAACGTGGCGCAGGCGATCGTCGACCCGGAGCTGTGGCGACGGACCCTCACGGCCGCGTACGAGGCACTGCGGCCGGGCGGTCGCCTCGTCTTCGAGACCCGGGACCCGTCGAGACGGGCCTGGGAAGCCTGGAACCGCGCGGAGTCGTACGGGGTGACCGACGTGCCCGGCTTCGGCAGGGTCGAGAGCTGGGTGGAACTGACGGAGGTCTCCGGCCCGTTGGTGTCCTTCCGCCGGCACTACGTGTTCGGCGGCGGTTCAGGCGGCGTGGACGACTCGGCCGCGTCCCTCACCTCCGACTCCACCCTCAGCTTCCGCGAGCGGCACGAGATCGAGGCGGACCTGCTCGCGCACGGCTACACCGTGGAGGACGTACGGGACGCTCCCGACCGGCCCGGGAAGGAGTTCGTGTTCGTGGCGTGTGCCTCGGGTGACTCCCGTCCGCCGGACCCGTACGGCACTGCGTCGAGGACCTGAACGCCCGCGTGGGGTGAAACGCCGCCGCGTCGGGCTTCGAGGCAACCCGGGCGGTGGCCGCGCGGTCCTAGCAGTCATGGAACTCGATCCCGACCTCTGCCTGGCCGTCCCGGACGGTTTCGACGACTCGGACGCGGAGTCGCAGGTGCATCCCATGGCCAGAAGGCTCTTCATGGCGGTCACCGCCGCGGACGCCTTCAGGAAGGCCCACGAGTGGGTGGGCGCGCACGACGTGTTCCTGGTCGACGCCTCCTGGCACCACGCCCACGACGAGGACGAGCCCTACGTCCTGACCATCTACTTCACGTTCGAACAAACCCCCTAGGGCCCTAGTCGCGCAGGTCCACCCGTACCGTCAGCAGTCGTGAGCCCAGTACCCGCACCGCCGTGCTGTTCAGGCGGGGCAGCGTGCGCAGGCGGGTGATCGGGTCGTCGTCGGGGAGGAGGTGGGCCGTGCCCTCGTGCCAGCGGCCCCGGATGCGGACGCGGACCGAGGGGTCGGCCTTGATGTTGCGGATGTAGTGGGAGGCGTCGCCGTACTCGGAGACCAGCCAGAACGAGTCGCCGACGCGGCGGCCGCCGATGGGCGTGCGGCGGGGGAGGCCGGACGTACGGCCGGTGGTCTCCAGGACCGTCTGGAACGGGACGCGGCGGAGCACCGGGTTGGCGACGCGCCGCTGGAAGGCCGTCACGACCCGTTGTTTGAGGTCCATGGGGGCGGTGGGGGCTGTGGGGTCCTCGTTCCGGGACATCGGCTTGGTTCTCCTCGGGGGGTGGGAGGTACGGAGTACAGGATCGGGTGCGGGGCGAAGGCGGTGGGTGGCCGGTGCGGGTCGTGACGTGGAACCTGTGGTGGCGGTTCGGGCCGTGGCAGGAGCGGCAGAAGGCGATCCTCGCCGTACTGCGCGAACTGCGCCCCGATGTCGTCGGGTTGCAGGAGGTCTGGGAGCAACGCGGAGAGGGGCCCGGACACGGTCGCGGAGAAAATGAGCGGCCCGGGGAGGGCAACCTCGCCGGGTGGCTCGCCCGGGAGCTCGGGATGCACTGGGCCTGGGGCGAGTACGGCGACGCCGAGCGCTGGCAGCGGCGGATCGGGGACCCCGGCGTCGGCATCGGAGTCGCCGTGCTGAGCCGGTGGCCCGTGCTGGAGAGTGCCGCCATCGGGCTGCCGACGGCGGAGGGCGGCAGCGGGCGCGGCGCCCTCCACGCCCTCCTCGACGCACCCGGCGCGCCCGTGCCCTTCTTCACCGCCCACCTCAGCTCGGAGACCGACGCCTCCGCGCAACGCTGCCGGCAGGTCACCGCGCTGGCCGAGTTCGTGGCACGGCACCGGGGCGGGAGCACCGGCCACCCGCCCGTGATCACCGGCGACTTCAACGCCTGGCCCGATTCCGACGAGGTGCGGCTGTTCGGCGGTTACAGGACCGCGCCCGCCGTGCCCGGACAGTGCTTCTTCGACGTCTGGGAGTACGCCGAGCCGGGCGTCCCGTCGGCCACCTGGGACCTCGCCAACCCGTACGTCGCCGCGTCGCACGGGCCGAGCGTACGGGTCGACTACATCCACGTCGGCCCACCGGGCCCCGGCGGCCTCGGCCATGTACGGGCCGTGACGAGAGCGGGCGACGCCCCCGTGGACGGCGTATGGCCCTCCGACCACGCGGCGGTCGTGGCGGACCTGGAGGATCTGGCGGACGGGGGTGGGGCCGCCGCGGGGGCCGACAGGGAGGCCGGGGCCGGGGCGCGCTGACGCCCCCCGGCCACGTACACCGCCCGCCGCCTTCCCTACGGCTTCCGGCCCACTCCGCCGTGCTGCCCGATCGGCTTCGGCTCGCCCGCCGTCGTGTCGTCCGGGTGCCACAGGGGGACGGAGACGATGCCCGGAGGGAGCAGGTCGAGGCCGTCGAAGTAGCCGGTGATCTGGTCGATCGGGCGCAGGAAGTACGGGACGGCGCCCGTCTCGTTGTAGGCGTCCTGGGCGCGCTCGTAGTCGGGATCGGTGCCCCGGGAGCCCTCGTTGATGTTGAGGTAGCTGCCGGAGGGGAGACCGGCGAGCAGGCGGCGGACGATGTCACGGGCCTCGTCGTACGAGCTGACGTGCCCCAGGATGCCGCTGAGGATCAGCGCGGTCGGCCGGGAGAGATCCAGTGTCGCCGCCGCGGCCTCCAGGATGCGCTCCGGCTCGTACAGGCTGGCGTCGATGTACGCGGTGGCGCCCTCCGGGGAGGAGTACAGCAGCGCGCGGGCGTGCGCGAGGACCATCGGGTCGTTGTCGACGTAGACGATCCGCGCGTCGGGCGCGCTGCGCTGGGCGACCTGGTGGGTGTTGTCGGCCGTGGGCAGCCCGGTGCCGATGTCCAGGAACTGCCGGACGCCCTCCACCTCCACCAGGTGCCGGATGCTGCGCCGCAGGTACGCGCGACTGCTGCGGGCGATGGTCACGATGCCGGGGAAGGCGCCGGCGTACGCGTCGCCGGCCGCCTCGTCCACCGGGTAGTTGTCCTTGCCGCCCAGCCAGTAGTTCCAGATGCGGGCGGAGGCGGGCACCGAGGTGTCGACCTTCTCCTTCGCCGCCGGAGCCGCCGCCGGGTCGGGCGTCGTCGCGTGATCGGTCATGGGCGCCGTCTCCTCCGCCGTGCAGGTGCGCCGTCGCACCGACGGACGCACGTTTGTGTCGAGCCAAACATAAGGCTCAACACAGTTGTTTCGTACGCGGGTTCCCCCTGTCGGTCCCGCATCTTGGAGGTGACCGCTAGCGACGCCCCAGGAAGATCGGGTTGGTGAAGGCCGCCAGTGGGCCCGGGAACCCCGGGACGATCGGTGGCCGGCGGACCTCGGCGCGCACGTACGCCGCGTACGAGGCCGTCGTACGCCACTGGGCCGTGCCCGTGCCGGACTCCGGGATCGTGGGCGAGGTGAACAGGACGCCCTGGTCGGTGACGAAGCGGATGGTGCAGCCGGCGGAGCCCGTGGCCTCCAGACGGACGGTGACCGGGGTGTCGCCGTCCACCTTCAACCGTTCGCCGATGCCCGCGTGCCCGCCGCGCGGCCCGGACGCCGTGAACGACACGGACACGTCCTTGGACTCGGCGACGTACGAGCGGCCCGCCCGCAGCCCCTCCTGGATCGCCTCCCGGCTCAACTCCTCGGCCAGGACGACCGTCTGGGGGCGGCCGACGGGGTCGGGATCGCGGTGGGCGTCGCTGTTGCCCATCGCCGGGATCCAGTCCTGACGGCCCTCGCGCACCGCCGCGACGAGCATGCCGTCCCAGTCGGCGAGCGCCACCTCGTCCTCCGGCGAGTACGCCCCGTTCCACACCTCCACCGCGTCCGCCTCGCCGAAGCCGAACTTCCAGTTGCAACCGATGCAGGTGGCGTGCGGATGGGCCGGGACGACCAGGCCCCCGGCGCGGCGGATCTGGCGTGCGTACTTGCCGAACCGGTTGTCCCGCGCCCGGTAGCGCCAGTCGACGAACGTGCCCGGGTCGACGCCGAGCGCCACCACGTGCCCGTTGCGCGTGGTGACCTCCTCGCCCAGCATGATCAGCAGGTCGTCACCCGCGTGGTCGGCCCAATGGGCGTGCGCGGACTGGGTGTTGTGCTCCGAGCTGTTGATGAAGTCCAGTCCCGCGGCCCGCGCGAGCGCCGCCAGCTCGGCGGGCGTACGGCGGCCGTCGGAGTACCAGGAGTGCAGATGGCAGTCGCCCCGGTACCAGGCCCGGCCCCGCCCCTTGGCCCGCTCCGGCGGATACACCGGCCGCACCGCCGGGGCGGGCCTGCCGTACGTCAGGGTGATCGTGATCTCGTACGGCAGCCCGTCCGGTGCCACCGTGTACGGGCCCAGCGCGATGTACCAGGTCCCGGGGCGTACGGGGCCCGGGAGATACCCCGGGGTCGCCTCGTCGGTCCGGATGAAGAACTCGGTGCGGGCGCCGCCCGACCAGCCGCGGAAGCCCTTGCCGCCCAGTTCGGTGCCGCGCTCGTCGAAGACGCCGATGTCGAGGGCGTTGCCCATCGTGCCGGCCGGGACGGTCGTTCTCTCGTAGCTGTAGGAGACCCTGAACTCCCTTACCCCGGCGGGTACTTCCACCGGCAGATACACGAAGTCAGGGGATCCGGTGGGGAGGGTCCCCCTGATCGTCCTGGTCTCCTGCTCGCCGTCCGCGGCCTCGGCGCCGCTCGTCCAGAAGGTCACGCTTCCCAACGTAAGCGCGGCCGCCGCCGACGTCACGAACAGCGCGCGCCTTCCCAGTCCGTTCCCGTCACCGTGGTGGTCGTCGCACATGCTGCTGCTCCCCAGGTCGGTCGTGAGTGACATGGCGTGGGTGGTGCGTGGAGTGGTGCGGGGGTGGTGCGTGGTGTCCGCCACCTTCGTATGCGGTGGTGAACTGCGGGGCAAGGGAAAGGAATCGCCAGTTTTCGATACGCGACAGAGCGGGGAGCGGGGGAGCGTGCGCGTGTGGACACCGATCTGTGTGCTGGGCGGAGCCGGTGTCACCGACCGGGTCGCGCACGGCCATGACGCGGACCGGTTCGTGGAGATCGGCTCCCTCACCAAGGTGCTCACCGGCACCGTCCTGGCCCGGCTGACGGCGGCGGGGGAGCTGGACTTCGACACCCCGCTGGAGGAGTGCCTCGACGAGGTGCCGAGGGGGACCGGCATCACCCTGCGGCACCTCGCCGAACACACCTCGGGCCTGCCCCGGCTGCCCGCCGGACCCACCGGCCTGCCCACGGGCCCGCCCGAGGACCCGTACGCCGGTTTCACGGAGGCGGTGCTGCGGGAGTCGCTGCGTGACCTGGACCGGCTGACGGCGGGACGGCCGGGCCGGGAGGAGTACTCCAACCTCGGCTACGCCGTGCTCGGGCTCGCGCTCACGAGCGTCACGGGCCGCTCGTACCAGCAACTGGTGGACACGCACGTCCTGTCGCCGCTCGGGCTGGGCGCGGGAGCGATGACGGCGAGCCCACCGGAAGGGCGGCGGCTCGTGCCGCGTGATCTGTTCGGCCGCCCCCGCCCCCTGTGGACCATGACCGGGGCGATCCTGCCGGCCGGCGGCCTGTGGTCCGGCTGCCGGACCCTGGCGGACCTCCTGGTGGCGCTGCTCGTGGAACGCCGGTTCGGCGACCCGGCGCCCTCCTGGCTGCGGGCCCCTTCGCTCCGCTGGCACGACGGCGCCACCCGCGGCTCGTCCACCGTGGCCGCCGCGTACGACGACGGCCGCTGGGCCCTCGTCCACCGCCTCGGCCCCCTGCCCGGCACGATCGCGGCCGCCAGGCGCGCCCTGCGCGGGGCCACGCCGACGCGTCCCGCCCCGAACGCCGATGAAGACTGACCCGCCGCCCCGCGCGGCCCGCACGCCCCGCGCGGCCCGCACGCCCCGCGCGGCCCACACGCCTCGCGCGCCTCGCGCGGCCCGCCCGCCCGACCGGTCGGCTCCCCTAAGTGCCGACCGGTCGGTATGGACATCCTTGTCCATAGCCGCTAGAGATGACACATGCGCATCTCCGTGACGATCTTCCTCACCGACGAGACGATCACTCCGACCCGGCTCGCCCGGGAGCTGGAGCAACGCGGTTTCGCGGGGCTCTACCTCCCCGAGCACACGCACATCCCCGTCGAGCGGACGACCCCGTACCCGGCCGGCGGTGACCTGCCCCGCGAGTACGGCCGCACCCTCGACCCCTTCGTCGCGCTCGGCCAGGCCGCGGCCGTCACCGAGCGGCTCGGGCTCGGCACCGGGATCACCCTGGTCGCCCAGCACGACCCGATCGACCTCGCCAAGCAGATCGCGACCGTCGACCACCTCTCCGGCGGCCGTCTCACCCTCGGCCTCGGCTACGGCTGGAACGTCGAGGAGGCCGCCGACCACGGGGTCGAGTGGGGCACCCGCCGGGAGCTGGTGCGGGACCGGATGGCGCTGATGCGGGCGCTGTGGGCGGAGGAGCCGACGGCGTACGCGGGGGAGTTCGGGAGCGTGCGGGCGAGTTCCGCGTACCCGAAGCCGGTGCAGAAGGCGCGCGGTCCGGTGGTGGGGCCGCGCACGCTGATCGGCGGGGCGGCGGGGCCGAAGCTGTTCGCGCACATCGCCGAGTACGCGGACGGGTGGCTGCCCATCGGGGGGCGTGGCCTGAGCGAGGCGTTGCCGGTGCTGCGCACGGCCTGGGCGGACGCGGGGCGTGATCCGGCGGCGCTGCAGGTCGTGCCGTACGCGGTGCAGCCGAGCGCGGGGAAGCTGGCGTACTACGCGGAGCTGGGGATCGAGGAGGCGGTGGTGCAACTGCCTCCGGCTGGGGAGGGGGAGGTGCTGGCGTTGCTGGACCAGTACGGGGAGTTCGTGGCGTAGTCGGCGTCTCGTCTGCCGGGTTCGGGCGGGTCGGCGGGTGCGGATCCGTCGTGGTCGGCCGCGCGGTTCCCCGCGCCCCTGAGCAGCGGCCGGGGCTGCGCCCTGTGCTTCTCAGCCGAAGGGCCGGGCCGTGCGGCCCGGCCCTTCGGTGGCGCGGGTTACCGCGATCAGTCCAGGGTCGTGGTCACTTCCCCGCGGGTTCCACCCGGACCGTGACCGTCGAGCCGTCCTTGGCCTCCTTGACGATCTGGATCTTGGTGTTGGTGTCGGTGATCCTGACGCCGCCTGTGGGGTTGCTCTTGTCGTAGTAGGTGTGGGTGCGGTCGTTGAAGACCGGCACCCCCTTCTTCGACGTGACCTTCAGCGTGACCTTCTTGCCCCAGTGCAGCGTGAAGGCGTCCGTGCGGCCCAGGGTGAACGTCGAGTCGTGCGTCTGGTGGTCATTGCCGGCCGGCTCGCCGTCGGACCACTTCAGGGCCTTCGGGTGGGCGTCGACCGGCAGCAGCAGGCCGACACCGGGGTGCTGGCTGGTGTTGTTGTCCTGCTGCGAGGTGTCCCACTTCCAGATCAGCAGGCCGTTCTGGTACGGGTAGCGCTCCACCCAGTCGGGGCGTGTGGTGTTGATCGCGAGCTTGAGCGCCTGGTCGTACGACACGTACTGGCGGTTCTCGGCGATGTAGTACTGCTCGTGCTCCGTGGTGTAGGAGCCGCCGAAGCGGGAGAAGCCGGCGGCCGTCCAGGCGGGGTCGGCGGTCTCGGCGTTGTCCGAGAAGAGGGGCGAGCCGTCGGCCGTGACGGTGATCCGGTCGGCCACGAATCCCTTCTGGGCCACGAACTTGTCGGTCTGGTAGCGGAACCGCAGCTCGATCTTCCGGCCCGCGTAGGCGTCCAGGGAGTACGACAGCTTCCGGAAGCCGTCCGTGGTGCCGTCCAGGACCGGCCTGCCGTCGCCGTCACGGCTGATCGGCCGGCCGTCGGCGGTGCCGTCGACCGCCGTCCAGGTGGCGCCGCCGTCGGTCGAGACCTCGGTGTAGAGGAAGTCGTACTCCTTCTCGATGTCCCACCAGCCGTCGAGCGTCAGCGCCGCGGAGGTCCGCCCGGTGAGGTCCACGGAACGGGTCAGCGTGTTGGACAGGCTGTTGGCGCTGCCGCTCCACCACTCCCGCGTGCCCTCCACGGGCTTGACGACGTCGACCTCGACCCGCTTCTCGGGCAGCTCGACCACGAGGGCCTGCTTGTCCTTGGTGTTGTACTCGGCGACGCCCAGCGTGTGCGTGGACTTCTTCCCGGCCTTGGCCCGGTCGTAGTTCAGCCAGCCGAGCTGGAGCTTGTCCCAGGCGGTCATGTCGCCGGGCAGGTCGCCGATCTCGGTCCTGCTCCGGCCGAGCCAGGAGCCGCCCGACATGAGGGTCCAGGAGCCGGTGGAATTGCTGCCCTTGCCGCTGGTGTCGTAGTGGTCCGGCAGGCCGAGGTCGTGGCCGTACTCGTGGGCGAAGACGCCGAGGCCGCCGTTCTCCGGCATGATCGTGTAGTCGCCGACCCAGATGCCGGTGTCGCCGATCGGGGCGCCGCCGCGCTTGTTGCCCTCAGGGCCGGTCTTGTCCCAGTCGTCGTTGAAGGCGTACCAGCGGTGGGACCAGATGGCGTCCTCGCCCTGCGGTCCGCCGCCGGCCTCCTCGCCCTCACCCGCGTGGACGAGCTGGAAGTGGTCGATGTAGCCGTCGGGCTCGTTGAAGTCGCCGTCGCCGTCGAAGTCCCCGCGGTCCCAGGTGTCGAAGCTCGCCAGCTCCGTCTTGATCTGGGCGTCCGTCCGCCCGGCCGCCTTCTGCTGCTCGGCCCAGGCGGTGACGCCGTCCGCGACGACCTGCCAGGCGCAGGTGTCGGGCTGGCACTTGTTGGAGCCGTAACGGGCCTCGTTGTAGGGGACCTTGACCCAGGCCGAGACCTCTCCCTCCACGGAGTAGCGGCCCGAGGACTGCTTCTCGTAGTACTTCTTCATCGACTCGGTCTTCTTGCCCGTGCCGAAGAGCAACTGCTCGTAGTGCTTGCGGTCGTAGTCGGCCCGCCAGGCCGTCGTGTTGTTCTTCTTGCGGTCCGGCTTGGCGATCTTGTTGTGCAGCGGGCCCGGCGTGCCGCCGTAGCGGTCGTCGGTCTTGTCGCCGAACTCGACGAGGACCGTGAAGATCCGGTCGGTCTTCTCGCGTCCGAGCTCGACGTACTTGGGTTCGCCCTTCCTGCTCTTGAGCTGGACGACCTTGGAGCCGTCACGTTTCTCGACCGTGGCGTCGCCGGATATGAGCTGCTTGAGGGCCTCCTCGCGCTGGGCGGCCTGGGTCCTGGTGAGCGGGCTTTCGAGGTCGTGCGCGTGCTCGTGCGCGGTGTGGGTGTGCAGGTGGGTGGGGTGGGCTTCGGCGGCCTGCGTGCCGGTGACGGTGGAAAGCGTGAACGTCGCGGCGGCGGTGGCGAGGGCCACGCAGGTCGCTGCGGCCCTGAACGCCCAGCGGTTGCTGGTCACTTGGTGGGGGGTCCTTCCTGTACGCGGTCGGCCGTGCGGGCGGGCGGACGGTTCTGTCCCGTGACGCCCGGGGCCTCTGACACGCGTGATGGTTCAAGTGAACGTATTTGATCGGAGGTTGCGAAAAAAGGAAAGTTCGCAATCGTCCGTGGCACGAGTAACTCCGTTATCGGACAGCCATATTCGGCCTCGCGCACAAACTGTTCACTCGTCCCGCAAGTGAGCCGCAAAATTACCCATTGGTATTACTGGGCGGTAATGGGGGGTGGTGGTGGCGGTTATGGGTGGCGGTAATTCATGGCGGCAATTCATGGCGGGTATGGGCGCCGGTGCCGGCTGTCGTCGGCGGCTGATAGCGCGAGTGGTCGGCCGTCCGAAGGCGGCCCGTCGGCTCGCCGCCGGTTACACCGTGTAACGCATCACGGTCCATCCGGTCCGCCGTGCCTGTCTGGGCCGATCCGGTCGCTCGTATGCTCGACGGATGACGACTTCCGCGACCTCTGGAAACGGACCCACCGACTCCACCGGCCCCACCGCTCCCACCGGGAACTCGATGCGGCGCGCGCTCAAACGCGCCCGTGACGGCGTGGCGCTCGACGTGAGCGAGGCGGCGGTGCTGCTCCAGGCGCGCGGCGCCGATCTGGAGGACCTCGCCGCCTCGGCGGCACGGGTACGGGACGTGGGGCTCGCCGAGGCCGGGCGGCCCGGTGTCATCACGTACTCGAAGAGCGTCTTCGTCCCGCTCACCCGGCTCTGCCGGGACAAGTGCCACTACTGCACGTTCGTCACCGTCCCGGGCAAGCTCCGCCGGGCCGGCCACGGCATGTTCATGTCGCCGGACGAGGTGCTGGACGTGGCCCGCAAGGGGGCCGCGCTCGGCTGCAAGGAAGCGCTGATCACGCTCGGTGACAAGCCGGAGGACCGCTGGCCGGAGGCGCGCGAGTGGCTCGACGCCCACGGCTACGACGACACGATCGCCTACGTCCGCGCCATCTCCATCCGCATCCTGGAGGAGACGGGCCTGCTCCCGCACCTCAACCCCGGCGTGATGAGCTGGACGGACTTCCAGCGCCTCAAGCCCGTCGCGCCCTCCATGGGCATGATGCTGGAGACGACCGCGACCCGGCTGTGGTCCGAGCCCGGCGGCCCGCACCACGGCTCCCCGGACAAGGAACCGGCCGTCCGGCTGCGGGTGCTGGAGGACGCGGGCCGCTCCTCCGTCCCCTTCACCTCCGGCGTCCTCATCGGCATCGGCGAGACCTACGAGGAGCGGGCGGAGTCCCTCTTCGCCCTCCGGAAGGTCTCCCGCGCCTACCACGGCATCCAGGAACTGATCATCCAGAACTTCCGCGCCAAGCCGGACACCGCGATGCGCGGCATGCCGGACGCGGAGCTGGACGAGCTGGTCGCCACGGTGGCCGTCGCCCGGCACATCATGGGCCCGGCCGGCTGCATCCAGGCCCCGCCGAACCTGGTCGACAACGAGTACGAGCGGCTGATCGGCGCCGGGATCGACGACTGGGGCGGGGTGTCCCCCCTCACCATCGACCATGTGAACCCCGAGCGCCCCTGGCCGCAGATCGAGGAACTCGCCGAACGCTCCCGGACGGCCGGCTTCGAACTGCGCGAACGCCTCTGCGTCTACCCGGAGTTCGTGACGCGCGGCGAACCGTGGCTCGACCCGCGCCTGCTGCCGCACGTACGGGCGCTGGCCGACCCCGAGACCGGGCTCGCGCTGCCGGACGCCGTCGTCGAGGGCCACCCGTGGCAGGAGCCCGACGAGGTCTTCGTCGCCGCCGGACGCACGGATCTGCACACCGCCATCGACACCGAGGGCCGCACCGGCGACCGCCGCGAGGACTTCGACTCCGTCTACGGCGACTGGGGCGCCCTGCGCGAGGCGGCGGCGCCCGGGATGACCCCCGAGCGCATCGACACGGACGTACGGGCGGCGCTGGCGACGGCGGCCGACGACCCGACGAAACTGACGGACGCCGAGGCGCTCGCCCTGCTGCACGCGGACGGTCCGGCGCTCGACGCGCTCACCCGGATCGCGGACGACGTCCGCAGGTCGGCCGTCGGCGACGACGTCACGTACATCGTCACCCGCAACATCAACTTCACCAACGTCTGCTACACCGGCTGCCGCTTCTGCGCCTTCGCGCAGCGCCGCACGGACGCCGACGCGTACACGCTCTCCCTGGACCAGGTCGCCGACCGCGCCCAGCAGGCCTGGGACCTCGGCGCGGTCGAGGTCTGCATGCAGGGCGGCATCCACCCCGACCTGCCGGGCACGGCCTACTTCGACATCGCGAAGGCCGTGAAGTCACGCGTCCCCGGCATGCACGTCCACGCCTTCTCCCCGATGGAGGTGGTGAACGGCGCGACCCGCACCGGGATGTCGATCCGCGAGTGGCTGACGGCCGCGAAGGAGGCGGGCCTCGACTCCATCCCCGGCACGGCGGCGGAGATCCTGGACGACGAGGTCCGCTGGGTCCTGACCAAGGGCAAACTGCCGACGGCGACCTGGATCGAGGTGGTGACGACCGCCCACGACGTGGGCATCCGCTCCTCCTCGACGATGATGTACGGCCACGTCGACCAGCCGCGCCACTGGCTGGGCCACCTGCGCACCCTGGCGCGGATCCAGCAACAGACAGGGGGCTTCACGGAGTTCGTGACCCTCCCCTTCATCCACACCAACGCACCCGTGTACCTGGCGGGCATCTCCCGCCCCGGCCCGACGATGCGCGACAACCGCGCCGTCACCGCCATGGCGCGCCTGCTGCTCCACCCCCACATCCCCAACATCCAGACCAGCTGGGTGAAGCTGGGCACGGAGGGCGCGGCGGAGATGCTCCGCTCGGGCGCCAACGACCTGGGCGGCACCCTCATGGAGGAGACCATCTCCCGCATGGCGGGCTCCTCCTACGGCTCCTACAAGTCGGTCAAGGACCTGATCGCGGTCGCGGAGACGGCGGGCCGCCCCGCCCGCCCCCGCACCACGCTGTACGGGCCCGTCCCGGAGGAACGGCAGCGGGCGGCCGAGGCCTCCGACGGTCATCTGCCGGAGTTGTTGCCGGTGTTGGACTGACAGTCTGTCGGTCTTCGCCCGTGCCGACGGGGGAAGGTGAGGGAGACCGTCCGCCCGGGTACCTTCGGGGAGACCGGGCACGGGGGTGGGACCGATGAGGCCGACGCGGCCGACGATGCAGGAGCTGATCGCGCGCCGCAAGCGCGCCGGATTCGTGGGGCGCCGCAGGGAACTCGACCTGTTCCGAGGGAACTTCGACACGCCACCCGAGGACGAACGGCACACGTTCGTCTTCCACGTCCACGGCCCGGCCGGCGTCGGCAAGTCCTCACTCGTCCGCGAGCTGGAGGCCGTGGCGACCCGGCACAAGGCGCTCACCGCCCGCACCGACGAGACGGTCAACAGCGTGCCGGAGGCGATGGCGGCCATCAGCGCGCAGTTCGCCCGGCAGGGTGCCGAGTTGAAGGCGCTGGACAGGCTCCTCGGCACCTACCGCCAGCGCCGGCACGAGGCGGAGAGGGCGTCGGCCGCGCTGGACGCGGGGCCGGGCGCCGACGCACCCGCCGCGCCCTCGGCGGGCAGCCTGGCGGCCTCCCGGGCCGGGCTCATCGGGCTGGGCATGGTCCCGGTCGTGGGCGCCTTCGCCGGCGCCGTCGACCCGGCCCAGGTCGCCCACCGGACGGACCGGCTGCGGGCCGCGCTGAGCGCACGCTTCAGCAACCACGACGACGTACAGCTCGTGCTGGAACCCCTGACGGCCCTCACCCCGGTCTTCGTCGCGGAACTGGACCGGGTGGCCGCCGACGTCCCCTGGGTCAGCCTCTTCTTCGACACCTACGAACGGACCTCGCCCTTCCTCGACGCCTGGCTCCTGGACCTCGTCACGACGGACCGCCACGGCGCCCTCCCCGCGAACGTGATCCTCACCCTCGCGGGCCAGCACGGCCCCGACCCCGCCCGCTGGGGCGACTACGCGGGCTTCGTCACCGAGCTGGCCCTGCGCCCCTTCACGGAGTCCGAGTCCCGCCAACTGCTCGCGGCGCGGCAGATCGTGGACGAGAACGTCGTACGGGAGGTGCTGCGGCTGTCCGGCGGGCTCCCGGTGCTCGTGTCGACGCTGGCCCAGAACCCGGGCGGCGGCCCGGGCACCGTCGACGACCCCTCCGCCACGGCCGTGGAGCGCTTCCTGAAGTGGGAGCGGGACCCGGCACGGCGGGCGACGGCGCTCGCGTGCGCGCTGCCGCGCCGGCTGGACGAGGACCTGCTCGGGGCGGTGGCGGACGGCGCGGAGACCCAGGAACTCTACGAGTGGCTGTGCGGGCTGCCGTTCGTGACTGAGCGCGCCGGTCGGGCGGAGTTCCACGGCGTCGTGCGGACCGCCATGCTCAGGTTCCAGCGCGCCCGGACGCCGAAACGCTGGACCGAGCGGCACACGCGACTGGCCGAGGCGTTCGGCGAGCGCCGGGCCACGGCCGGGGAGGGGCTGGACCCGGCCGGTCTGTGGCTCGACGAGTCCTGGCGCGAGCTGAGGATCGAAGAGCTGTACCACCTGCTGTGCGCCCGCCCGCAGACCGCCCTGGCGCAGGCGCTGCGGGACGTCGTCGACGCGTGCGAAGCCGACGAGGGGGCGGCCCGGGGCTGCGCCCAAGCCCTGGCGGACGCCGGGGAACAGACGGAGACGGAAGCGGTGGGCGCATGGGGACGCGACCTCCTCGCGGCCCTCGCCGAGGAGCCGGACGGGGTGCTGTCCGCCCTGGCGCTGCTCCTGACCCGGGCCGACCTAGACCCGCCGGTGCGGGCCAGGGCACACGGCGTACGGGGGCGCGAACTGCGCTGGGCGGGGGAGTACGACCGTGCCCTCGCCGAGTACGACCGTGCCGTCGCGCTGGACCCGGAGTCGGCGGACGCGTACCAGGGGCGGGGCATCACGCACCGCAGACGAGGCGAGTACGCGGCGGCCCTGGCCGATGTCGACCGCGCCGACGCGCTGCGCCCCGGAACCGCCCAGACCCTCGGCGTCCGCGGGGACATCCTGCACGCCCTGGCCCGCTACGAGGAGGCGGTGGCCACCTTCGACCGCGTGCTCGAACTGGATCCCGCGCACGGACTGGCCCTGGCGAGCCGGGGGCAGAGCAAACACCGCCTCGGCGACGACGAAGGGGCACTCGCCGACTTCGACCGGGCGCTGGAGAACGATCCGGAGTATCTGTGGGCCCTGGTCCACCGCGCGGAGCTGCATCTGGACCGGGACCGGCACGACGAGGCCTTCGCCGACCTCGACCGGGCCGTGCGGATCGCTCCGGACAGCGCGTGGATCGCCTCCGAGCGGGGGGACGCCTACCGGCTGGCGGGCAGGAACGAGGAGGCCGTCGAGGAACTCGGGCGGGCCTGCCGGCTCGATCCCGCCCATGTCTCCGCCCACGCGAGCCTCGGCTACGCGCTGGCACGCCTGGGCCGCCACGAGGAGGCCCGCACGGCCTTCGACCGCGCGATCGAACTGAACCCGAGGTACGCCTGGGCCATGGTCCACCGGGCGTTCCTCCTGGGCGAACTGGGCGACCAGGACGGGATGTCCGCGGATCTGGACCGCGCGGTGGCGGCCGACGGGTCGGGCACCTGGGCGCTGGGGCAGAGGGCCAGGGCCCACCAGGACGCCGGCCGCTACCAGGAGGCGCTGAAGGACTACGACCTCGCACGGGAACGCGAACCCCACCGCTGGGCCTCGGAGAGGGCGGCGGCGCTGCGGGCCCTGAGTGCCGACGACGACGCGGTCGCCGAACTCGACCGGGCGCTGGACCGCGAGCCGGACGACGCGGCCGTGCTGGCGGACCGGGGCGTGGTGCGCCTGCGGCGAGGACAGTACGTGGCGGCGCTACGGGACCTGGACCGGGCGATCGCGCTCCGCCCGGACACGCCTGGTCTGCACGCCGCCCGGGCGAGAACGTCCATCGCCTGCGGGCGCCTTCCGCAGGCGCTCGCCGATCTCGGACAGTGCGTGGAGCGCGGGGAGGAGACCGCGTGGGCGACCCGCAGGAGCGCCGAGGTGCTGCTGTGGTGCGGACGTCACGACGAGGCCCGGCAGTTGCTGGACGGCCTCGGGGACACCGCGGAGCAGTCGGACGACGCGGAGACGGTGACGACGCGCTGGTACGTCGCCGGCGTGAGCGACCGGTGGGAACGCGCGCGGCACGTCGGTGATCCGGCGGCGGCCTTGAGGCACAGGCTCAGGTTCATCAGGGCGGAATCGTCCCTCCTGCTGGGCCGGTCGCGGGAGCTGCCCGTGGCCGAGGAACTGTCCCGTCTCCTCCAGCCGATCACCACGCGGGTGGAGGAGAGCAGCGACGCCGCCGCCTCGTTCGAGGAGGTGCTGGTCGCCTGCGCACTGGGCGACGGACCGCGAGCCGAGTCGATGCTCTCCGAGGGGCTGGCACGCGACCACGACTGGGAGGACCTGGCCGACCTCACTCTCCGGCTGACCCTCCTGTCCCGCGCCCCCGACACCGACCCGGCGCCCTTCGGCCCGCTGATCGCCAGGGCCACCGGGGCCCGGGACGCCTTCCGGGACGCCTTCCGGGACGGCGTCCGGGGGTGACCGCTCCCGGACGCCGTGACGCGGCCCGGCTGCCGGTCAGCCGGCCGCGCGGTCGTTCGCCGGCAGGTACGTCACCAGCAGGACCACTCCGCTCAGCAGGAACACGCGCAGGGCCGCGTCGAGCCCGTTCCAGTCGCTGGACTGCCACATGACGAACCATTCGCCGCCGATGGCGATGAAGCCGGCGCCGAAGAGCAGAAGGACCATGAGGAGACCGGCGGTGCTGTAGCGGCGGGCCGTGTGGAAGGTGCGGTGGCCGAGGGCGCGGGCCCAGAACCAGGTGGCGGCGATGAGCAGCAGCGCCGCCACGGTCTCCCAGACGATGATCAGGACGTACGCCGCGTCCTGGACGCCCTTGGACTCGATGGCCCGCCACATCAGGTCCTCGTCCTTGAACGTGGTGTCCATGGCGAAGACATGGCGGACGAACTGCTGATTCGTGCCGAAGTCGGTGATGTTGCTGAACGCGACGAGCGCCATGTAGAGGGCGATCGTGCCGACGAGCAGGGTGGAGGCCAGGGGGAGAAGTGAGCCGCGGGGGGTCTGGGTTTCAGCCATGGTCCAACTATGTGCGTGATCATGGGTCAACCCCAGCCGTTTTTCGGTGCGTTGGATCTCCGTGGAGCCGCTGATGGCCGAAAGACGAGACCCCCCGTGGCCGGGCACCCTCGCCCGGCGACTCCGCCCCACCTCACAGCACTGTTCCTGAGGCTGCCGTCAAGGGCGCCACGAATGCCGCTGCGCGCGGGCATCGCGCGGGCACGGAATCTCCAGTTCTCCGGGAGTTGGACCTGGTTACGGCGGCTGTTCGCATCCGCCCGTTTGGCGACTGAAGTCGATCAACAGGTTGTGGCGCAAGAAACGTTTAACGGTCAACCGGAGCCCTGAACGGACCGTTCCCGTTCCATTACAGTGCTGGACTGTCGAGCCGTACGGGCGTACGGATGTACTGACGTACTGACGTACGGGTCGGACAGGGGCCATGAGGAGGCCGGGGTGGGTGCGACAGCCGGTGCCGTCTGGGGGCGGGTCGAGCAGCAGGACTTCCGCAGCCGCGTGCGCGGGACGCTGCTGGGCGCTGCCGTCGGCGACGCGCTGGGCGCGCCGGTCGACCAGCTCACCCTGGCGCAGATCGGTGAGGCGTACGGCCCGGAGGGGCTGACCGATCTGGCCTCCGCGTACGGCAGGCGCGGCGCGATCACCGACCTCACGCAGCTCACCCTGTTCACCGTCGACGGCCTGATCCGTGCCCAGGTCCGCCGGGACACCGGCGTCTGGCACCCGCCGACCGATCTGCACCGGGCGTATCTGCGCTGGGCGGCGACCCAGCGGGACTGGGGGCCCGACGAACGCCGTAAGGACGACGGCTGGCTCGCCCGCGAGGAGTGGCTCTACGTGCGCCGCGACCCCTCCCTGATATGCCTCCTCGGCTTCGGCGACGGCACCATGGGCACCCTCGACGCCCCCAAGAACCCCGGCGCGTCCGGCGGTGAGGCCGCCGGCCGCTCCGCCCCCTTCGGGCTCCTCGTCGGCTGGGAACCCCAGCTCGTCTTCCAGCTGGCCGTCGAGTGCGCGGCCCAGACCCACGGCCACCCCGTCGCGTACCTCACCGCCGGCTCGTACGCCGTCATCGTGCACGCCCTCGCGCGCGGGGAGAGCCTCGACGCCGCCGTCCAGAAGACCCTGGTGCTGCTGGCCGCCCGCCCCGGCCACCAGCCGGTCGCCGAGGCCCTCCAGCAGGCCGTGGCCGCCGTCCGCCAGGGCCCGCCGTCACCCGCGGTCGTCGAGCAGCTGGCCGGTGACGGTGCCGCCGCCGGGGTCCTGGCCGTCGCCGTGTACTGCACCCTGGTCGGCGAGGACATCCGCCAGGGCCTGTGCCTCGCCGTCAACCACGGGGGCCCCTCCGGCGCCGCGGGTGCCCTGACGGGCGGCCTCCTCGGCGCCCTCCACGGCGAGACGGCCCTGCCACCGGCCTGGCTGGCCGAACTGGAGGGCCGCCCCACGATCCTCGTCCTCGCCGACGACTTCGCCCTGGAGATGACCCAGGGCCCGGCCCTCCACGCCCCCACCGGAGCAGTCCCAGGCTGGCTGACCCGCTACCCCCGAGCCTGACCTGGCCCGCCCCACAAGGGGCGCGGGGAACTGCGCGCCCAGCCCCAACACACGCGCACCCGGCAGCCAACAGAAGCCCCCATCGGCCCCCGGCGCAAGCCAAGCGCAGCGGTACCGTGACGATCATGGCCGACTGGAACATACGCCCCGCAACAGCGACCGACCTCACCTCCGTCGCCGAGCTGCGCGCCACCGTCATGCGGCCCGACCTCGAACGCCTCGGCCGCTACGACCCCCACCGCGTCCGCCAACGCTTCCGCGACGCCTACGACCCGGCCCACACCTGGATCATCGAGGTCGCCGACACCTTCGCCGGCTGCGTGGCCCTGCGCCCGGCCGCCGACGCGCACTGGCTGGAGCACTTCTACCTCGCCCCCCACCTCCAGGGCACCGGCATCGGCACAGCCGTCCTCCAGACCCTCCTCGCCCGCTGCGAGCACGACGGCGTACCCGTTCGCCTCAACGTCCTCCAGGGCAGCCCCGCCAGACGCCTCTACGAGCGTCACGGCTTCCTCCTGGAGACCGAGGACCCGGTGGACGTCTTCATGATCCGCCCACCGACGAAACCGCCGCCGAAATAGGTTTCGCGACGCGGCCGAGCCGCTCTACCGTGACCCGATGACCACCCAGATGATCATCCTCAACGGCGGCTCCAGCTCCGGCAAATCCGGCCTCGCCCGGTGCCTGCAGGCCGAACTGCCCGACCAGTGGCTCACGTTCGGGATCGACTCCCTCACCGACGCCATGCCCGCGAGGATGCAGACGGCGGACGGCGGCATCGGGATCTCCCCCGACGGCGCGGTCGCCATCGGCGCGGACTTCCGCACCCTGGAACAGGCCTGGGCCCGGGGCATCGTGGCCATGGCCCGCGCGGGCGCCCATATCATCGTCGACGACGTCTTCCTCGGCGGAGCCGCCTCCCAACAGCGCTGGCAGCAGATCCTCGCCGAGGGGGACAGCCCTCTGGACGTCCTCTGGGTCGGTGTCCGCTGCGACTCCGCCGTCGCCGCCGCCCGCGAGATCGCCCGCGGCGACCGGGTCCTCGGCATGGCCGCCGCCCAGGCGGACCTCGTCCACCAGGGCGTCCAGTACGACCTGGAGGTCGACACCACCCACACCGAGTCCCTGACCTGCGCCCGCACGATCGCGGCCCACCTCGCCCGCCACCGCACCCAGCCGGCCCAGCCGGCCCAGCCGTGAGGGCCGTCCCCGGGCTCCCGGGGACGGCCCTCCCACGGATCGGGATCGCCCTCAGACCCCGCTGGGGCTGGACGCGTCCTCGCCCCGCGCGGGAACCGGCGCCGCGGCCCCGGCGCCGCCCCTGCCGTCACCGTCGCCGTCCGAGTTGATCGTCTCGATGATCGCGAGCCGCTCGGGCGTGTCCTCCGGCTTGACGAACCCGATGACGATGTACAGGACCAGCGAGACGGCCAGCGGGACGGACACCTGGTACTGCAGGGGCACACCGCCGTCGATGTTCCAGTGGATCGGGTAGTTCACCAGCCAGAAGGCGAACAGCCCGCACGCCCAGCTGGTGAGCGCCGCCGTCGGCCCGGAGCGACGGAACGGCCGCAGCAGCCCGAGCATCATGGGGATGGCCATCGGTCCCATCAGCCCGGCCACCCACTTGATGACGACGGTGATGATGTCCTTGAAGGCGGGCGAGTTGACCTGGGTCGCCGCCGCCATGGACAGACCGAGGAAGACGACCGTCGCGATCCGGGCGACCCGCAGCCCCTGCCCCTCGGTCCAGGTACGGGCCCGGCGCCAGATCACCGGCGCGCAGTCCCGGGTGAAGACGGCAGCGATGGCGTTCGCGTCGGACGAGCACATGGCCATCGTGTGGGAGAAGAAGCCGACGATGACGAGGCCCAACAGGCCGTGCGGCAGCAGCTGTTCGGTCATCAGGGCGTAGGAGTCGGAGCCGTCGCCCTTCTCCGAGGTCACCAGCAGCGGTGACATCCACATCGGGAAGAACAGCACCAGCGGCCAGATCAGCCACAGGGCCGCCGACAGCCGGGCGGAGCGCTCGGCCTCGTACGGGGTGGCGGTGGCCATGTAGCGCTGGGCCTGGTTGAGCATGCCGCCGTTGTACTCGAACAGCTTGATGAACAGGAAGGCGAGCAGGAAGACCGTTCCGTACGGGCCCACCAGCGGCTCGGCGTGGCCTTCCAGCTTCGGGTGGTCCCAGACGCCGAAGAAGCCTCCGTGGTCGCCCAGTTTCACCACCACGGCGATGAACATGGCTACACCGGCGAGGAGTTGGATGACGAACTGCCCCAGCTCGGTCAGCGCGTCGGCCCAGAGGCCGCCGATCGTGCAGTAGACGGCGGTGATCGTGCCGGTGATCAGGATGCCCTGGTTCAGGGAGATGCCCGTGAAGACCGAGAGCAGGGTCGCGATCGCGGCCCACTTGGCGCCGACGTCCACGATCTTCAGCAGCATGCCGGACCAGGCCAACGCCTGCTGCGTGCCCAGGTTGTACCGGTTCTTCAAGTACTCCAGCGGGGAGGCGACATGCAGCCGTGAGCGCAGTCGGTTGATGCGCGGCGCGAACAGCTTGGAGCCGATGGCGATACCGAGGGCGATCGGGAACGACCAGGTCACGAAGGAGGTGACGCCGTAGGTGTAGGCGATGCCGGCGTAGCCCGTGAACATCACCGCGCTGTAGCCCGACATGTGGTGCGAGATGCCGGAGAGCCACCAGGGCATCTTGCCGCCGGCGGTGAAGAAGTCGCTGACGTTGTCCACGCGCTTGTGCGACCAGACGCCGATCGCGACCATCACACCGAAGTAGCCGATGAGCACGGCCCAGTCGAGACTATTCATGGGCCCCCTTCCAGGGTCCGCCGCCAGGTTCAGACTTGGGTCAGGCATGTGAACTCTGGGTTCGGTGGCATGGCCACGGCAAGGAACAGGAAGGTCAAGAGCGGGCAAAGAAGTTCCGCGCGATGACTTGAGTTTATGTATGTGAACCTCGTGTGGCCGGAAATGATCACCGTCCGCCGACGCCCCGTCGGGCGTCCGCCGCCGCGCGCTCCTCAGCGCATCAGTTCGCCCGCGTTGACGAGCAGTGACTGGCCCGTGATCGCTCGGGCGCGGTCGGAGGCCAGGAAGACCGCCGCGTCCGCCACGTCCCCGTCCGTGGCCAGCTCCGGCAGTGCCATCCGCTCGGTCAGCCGCCCCAGTACCTCCGCCTCGGACACGCCCTCACCGTGCGCGGTGAACCGTACGTACGCCTCCACGGGCGGCCCCCACATCCAGCCCGGCAGCACGGTGTTGACCCGGATCCGATGCGGTCCCAACTCCCGCGCCAGCGAGTACATCGCGCTGGTCAGCGCACCCTTGGACGCCGCGTACGCCGCCTGCCGCACCTGCGAGGGCGCGGCCACCGACGACTGCGTGCCGATGATGACGATCGAGCCGCCGCCCGCCGCCTTCAGGCCGGGCAGACAGGCCCGGGTCATCCGCAGGGTGCCCAGCAGGTTCACGTCGAGCACCGCCTGCCAGGTGGCGAAGTCGGCGTCCTCCAGGCCCCCGAAGTAGCTGTCCCAGGCCGCCACGTGCACCACCGCGTGCACACCCCCGAACCGCTCCCGCGCCAGCGCCGCGAGCGCCGCGCACTGCGCCTCGTCGGTGATGTCGGTCGCCCGGTACGCCGTGTGCGCCCCGTCCGGGTCCACATCCGCCGCGGCCTTGGCGAGATTCGCCTCCGTGCGCGCCCCCAGCACGGCGTTCCCGCCGTCCCGTACGACCGCCGCGGCGACCCGCTGGCCCAGTCCGGGACCGACTCCCGAGACGACGACGGTCCTTCCCGCGAGCAGTGACATCGGAGACCTCCCGGCTCTGGCACATTATCTGACGGAGCGTCAGAGTATGGGCGACCGCAGGTGGACGGAAGGGAAAACGCATGAGCGAGGACACCCACAGCTCCACGTACGCCGAACTGGCCGCCGTAGGCCCCTACGGCGTCCGCCCCGGCCACGCCCTGATCACGATGGTCGAGCCGCACCCGGGCCACGAGTACGCGTACAACCGCTGGTACGAGGACGACCACTACTACGCGGGCGCGATGGCCATGCCCTGGATGTTCGCCGGACGCCGCTGGGTCGCCACCCGCGACCTCCAACTCCTGCGCGTCCCGGAGAAGTCGGCGATCGCCCAGCCGGTCACCGCCGGCTGCTACCTCTCCACGTACTGGATCACCGACGGCCGCTACGACGACCACATGCGCTGGACCGTCGCCATCAACAAACGGCTGAATCGCGACGCACGCGTCTACCAGGACCGTACGCACGTCTTCACCGCGTTCCAGGACCACGAGGTCACCGTCTACCGCGACGGGGCCGCCGGCCCGCGTGACGTCCACGCCTTGGACCACCCGTACGCCGGCCTCGTGCTCCAGGTGATCGACGCCGAGGGGCCCGAGGAGCGTGCGGAGTTGCTGGAGTGGCTGCGGTCCCGCCATCTGCCGAAGCGGCTCGCCGGATCACCGGCCGCGATGGTCACGGTCTTCCGGCCCACCCCGCTGCCCCTCGACCGGATGTCGTACGTCAAGCAGGTCGAGGGTGTCGACACCCGCCTCACCCTCCTGTGGTTCCTGGAGGCCGACCCGCAGGACTGCTGGGAGGCGTCCTTCGGCGGGCTGGGGGAGGCGGTCGCCGAAGGCGGTCTGGGAAGGCTGGAGTTGCTGGCCCCGTTCGTCCCCACGGTGCCGGGGACGGACCGGTACGTGGACCGGCTGCGCTAGGGGCCGGGCGGCCCGGGAGGCGGGAACCGCGCGGGGGCAAGGCCGAGCCCCCTCGGCCAGGACGGCGGGCCGGTCGAGAGGGCTCTGTCGGTGGTGCTTGTGGAGTTGTCGTTCAGGCGCTCGAACGAGGGCCGGAACCGTATCTCAGGCCTTGACCGAGGAGACGAAGGTGTTCCACGCGTCGGCGGGGAACGCCAGGGTGGGGCCGTCGGTGACCTTGGAGTCCCGGACCGCCATGGCGGACAGGACGGGGGACTTGATCTCGACGCACGCGCCGTTCCCCTGGGAGTAGGAGGACTTGACCCACCTGTCCGTGGCGCCTTGCTGGATTGCCATTTCTGCTCCGGTGCTGGTTCGTCGCTGAGTTGCTGTCGCCGCGCCGCGAGTTCCCTGCGGAACCCGCGGTTCGGTTTGCGCCAAGACTGCTGAGCTCTTGGCGTGATCGACGCTACTCGTCAGCATCGGCAGACGAAGCGACTATTCACTCGTGCGGGTGGCATATTCCAATATGGTCTTCCACTGGGGCATGTGGAGGGTGTATCTTCCGGCGCTTCCTCGTTCAGGAGTTTCCCAGAGCGTCTGGAATCGCCCTGAGGGTCGCTCTGGTGGTCGAGAGGTGCGCCGGTGTCCGGGGGGTTCAGCGCGCGTATTCCTTCGCGACGTTCTCGATGAACTGCCGTGACTGCTCGACGTTCAGCGCCTGCGCGCGGAGGTGCTCGTACATGACGGTGTACTTCTGCACGTCGTGCGGCTTCTCCAGGTAGAGGTCGCTGGTCACCCCTTCGATGTACACCACGCTCGAATCCGCCGCGTCGACGAACTCCAGGATGGCGTACTGGCCGTTGATGCCCGGGTGGGCCCCGACCTCGAACGGCAGCACCTGCACCGTGACATGCGGGACCTGGGACAACTCGATGAGGTGCTCCAGCTGTTCGCGCATCACCGACCGGGATCCCACCACCCGGCGCAGGGCCGCCTCGTCCAGCACCGTCCACAGCCGCAGCGGGTTGGTGTCGGTGGTGACACGGTCCTGGCGCCGTATGCGCACCTCGACGCGCTTCTCGATCTCGGTCGCCGACGTCTCGGGCAGCGCGCCCCGGATGATGGCCTCGGCGTAGGGGCGGCTCTGCAGCAGCCCGGGGACGACCTGGGGGTCGTACACCCGCAGCGACTCCGCGTCGGTCTCCAGGCCGATGTAGACGCTGTACGGCACGTCCCCGAAGGCGTGCCACCAGCCCTGCTGGCGGGAGTCCTTGGCCATCTGCATCAGGGAGTCGACGACTCTCTGATCCTCGACCTCGTAGACCCCGCAGAGGTCGCGTACGTCGCGCTGGCTGATGGAGCGGCGGCCGTTCTCCAGGCGGCTGATCTTCGACTGGGAGACCAGCAGTCGCTCGGCGACCTCTTCGGCGGTCATACCCTTGAGCTCGCGGAGCCGACGCAGCTCCTGGCCCAACCGGCGTCGCCTGACGGTGGGATTGACATTGGACGCCACGGGACGTGCACCTCCGGCTGCGTGCCTCTACTTTGCGTATCTGCTGCTGAGCAGATTGCCACCAAGGTGCTGAGTACCGCTGGAAAACAGCGGATATGCGCTGTGCACGCGCCGTTTGCGCCGGTGTTTTCCCGCCGTGGAGGGATCTCCGCCGGACAATTGTCGGATCTCCGGGGGACGGCACCCGAGCGGGGCACGAGGACGACCCGCGGGGCGCGACGCGTGACTGGTGGACGGACATGCGGCCGCGCGGGGCGTGTGCGGCCGTCTGTACGGTCGCACACGCCCCGCGCGAACCGGCGGCTCCCGAACGGGTTCTGGGGTCCCGCGAGCGTCCGGTGCCGGCATACAGGTGACGCCTGTGGTGCAAGCGATGCGGGTGGTGCTGGTGCGGGTGCTGCGGGTGGTGCGTAGTGCATGCGTGGGGCACGTGGTGCGGTGGGAGGTAGGGACCCGCGGCTCTGGGGTCCTGCTCCCACACGCACCTCGGTGCCTCAGCGCGTGGTTCGGGTGGATCTCAGTGCGCCACCACGCGGGCCATCGAGCCTCGGCGCGGCTGCATCGGCAGGCCGCGCGCGGGCTCCGGTGCGGGCGGCCTGGCTCCGGGGGCGGCCTGACGGCCGGTCGGTGCCGGGCTGCGACGCGGCTGTGCGGCCACGCCGTTCTGCACGTCCATGACGGCGTGGGCCACCAGGCCACCCATGGGGTCGTGCCGGATCAGGTCCCGCAGCCGGGAGCGGGACGAGCGTCCCTCGTTCCCCGGATACAGGTGCTTGCCGAGGCCGACCGCGTGCGCCAGGGCGGCGAGCGCCGCGGTCCGCGGGTCCGGCGGTACGCCGGTGCGGATCGCGGAATCCAGCCGGGCTCGGATCTCCCGGCTGATCTCGGTCCGACTCGCCTGGTAGCGAGTCGTCGGCAGCACTCCGCACATCTGGCCCGCCACGGCATGCACCATGCCGCACCGCTCCAGATGCGAGAGGTAGGTCTGGCGGAGCCCGAGACGCGGCCCGCCTATCCAGTGGACCGCCCGCACGGGAGCGCCACGCCTTCGCAGCAACTCCAACGCGCAGTCCAGCGTCGGATCTCCAGTCGGCCGTGGGGACACCACGGCGATACGATCCCCGTCCGGGGCTATCCGTCCGGCCAGCGCCAGCTCCACTAGCTGCGCTCCGGCCAGACCAAGGTCGAGCGACTGCGGCTGTGCGGTGGTACCCGTGGCCGGGTCCAGCGCCAGCAGTAGAAGCTCTTCCGGAATACTTCTGCGGCTCCTGCCCATCCATGCCTCCCCGCGTGGATGAATGACAGGGTGACCCCTCTCACATTGGTCTGTCGAGGGTGCGTGACCGAAATGTAGTGGAACCGGAAGGTATGTCGTTCTCGTCTGCCGGAGAGGTTAAGCCCGCACACAGGACACTGGTACATGGTTCGGACAGCGGCGCGGCGCGGTCGTGCGGCGGTGACTAGTGTCCGGGCGGCGGGTTCTTTCACGGATTCGCGGATCCACGGGTTCACGGTTCACGGTTCGGTTGGGCGCGCGCTCCTAGGTCGGGCGGCGCGCGGGAGGAGGCATCGGTGGCGGGCACGTCCCCCGACAGGTCGAAGCGGTACGAGTCGTCGACGGAGTCGACGCCGGGGAACGAGCCAGCGGTTCCGGACCCCGGAGGCTCGGCCCCGGACCGTTCCTCCGGCTCCGCCGCCCCCTCCCCGGACCCACGCCTCGCGATGTCCCGGCCCGCCACGCCGAAGCCGGACCAGGCGACAGCGGTCTTCTCCCGCCGAGCGCTCCTGGAGGCGGAGGGGGTGGCGGATGCCGCCGGGGCGGCTGAGACCGCAGGGCCGGATCGGGACGAGCCGAAGCCCGGCCGGCCCGACACGACGGACACCGAGGACCGGGGCGGGGCCCGGACGCCTGCCGAGGCCCCGGCCGACGACTTGGCCGACGACTCGGCCGACGCGGACATCCCGGCGCAGGGCGGTCCCACGGCACCGGCCACGCCCGTCTCTGGCTCCGCCTCGGAGGACGAGACGGACGAGGACGAGGACGAGGACACCGGCACGGAGCCGGCGGCCGGGGACGAGCGCGAGGGTGGGGACGCTCACCCGCGCGAGCGAGGCGCCGCGGCGGCCGCCGCCGACGCGGGGGACCCCGAGGACGCGGCGAAGGCTGCCGATGCCGCTCGGGGGACCGACGCGGAGGAGACGACCGCGGGCGACGCGGCGGAGACCGCTGACGGCGGGCGTGGACCGTCCGACGACGAGCCGGATGCCGCCGCCGACGGCGCCGCTGATGGCGGGCGTGAGCTTTCCGGTGACGAGCCGGAGGTCGCGGACGACGTGCGCGCAGGCTCGGATGACGAGCCGGAGGCCGTCGACGACGTCCCTGAGCGCTCCGGTGACGAGCCCGGCGCCGCCCCCGGCGAACGCCGACCTGCCGGTGACCGGCCCGAGGCCGCCGACGGTACGGGCGGGGAAGCGGGCGGCGACGGCGGAGCCGAGGCGCGGCGGGCGGTGGATCAGCCGACGGCCATCTTCCGGGCCCCGAAGCCACCTGCCGTGGACCACCCCACCACCATGCTCAAGCTGGGCGACGCCGTCCCCAAGGACACCGAGCCCGCCAAGGCCGATGCCGAGCCCGCCAAGGCCGACGCCGCTCCCAAGGCCGACGCCGCCCCCAAGGACGCCGACGCCGACAAGGGCGCCCGCGCCGACGGCGAGGTCGACGAGCCCGCGACGCCCCCCGCCGAGCGGACCAGCAAATTCGTCGCGCTCAAGTCGCTGGACGAGACCACGACGCCCAGGCCGACCACGGCACCCGGGCCGGCCGCGCCGCCACCTCCCGCCCCCGCGGAGGCGACGCGGGCCCTCCCTCAGGTGGGCCCGGAGCGCACGACGCAGCAGCCGCTGCCCCCGAAGCCCCCGCTGGACCTCCTGGCGGAGCTGACCAACACGCCCCCGCCGCGCCAGACCCCGGTGCGGACGCTCATCCGTAGGGTCAAGATCTGGACCCCGCTGGTGATCCTGCTGGTGATCGTCTTTGCAGTCGTACAGGCCGTTCGTCCGCTCCCCACCCCCACCCTCGCCCTCACCGCGGACGCGTCGTACGCCTTCGAGGGCGACAAGGTCTCCCTGCCGTGGCCCGACGAGGGCCAGGGCTGGATGGACGTCGAGGGCATCGGCACGATGGACAGCTTCGGCGAGCAGAAGCCCGTCGCCATCGGCTCCGTCGCCAAGGCGATGACCGCGTACGTCATCCTCAAGGAACACCCGATGAAGCCGGGTTCCAAGGGCAAGACCATCCCCGTCGACGCCAAGGCGGAGACCGAGGGCGGTTACGACAAGGACGGCGAGTCCACCCTCAACACCGTCAAGGAGGGCGACCAGCTCTCCCAGTACGACGCGATCGCGGCCATCATGATTCCGTCCGCGAACAACATCGCCCGGCTGCTCGCCCGTTGGGACAGCAAGGGATCCGAGGCGGACTTCGTCAAGAAGATGAACGCCGCCGCCAAGGACCTCGGCATGAAGAACACGACGTACACCGACCCGTCGGGTCTGAAGGAGACGACCGTCTCCACCGCCGAGGACCAGGTCAAGCTCGGCAACGAGCTGGTGAAGATGAAGGCCCTCACCGACATCACCAGGCTGCCCTCCTGGAAGGACCCCTCGGGCCAGCCCTGGAGCAACTACAACCGTCTCGTCCCCTACGACAACGCCATCGGCATCAAGACCGGCTCCACCACGGCCGCCGGCGGCAATCTGCTCTTCGCGGCCACGAAGGACGTCGGCGGTGAGACGGCGATCGTCGTCGGCGCGATCCTCGGCCAGCACACCCCGCCGATCATCGACACCGTCAACGCGGTCAGCAAGACGGCCATGATCGCGGCCCAGGACGCGCTGACCTCCGACACGATCCTGAAGAAGGGCGACGTCGTCGGGTACGTCGACGACGGGCTCGGCGGCCAGACCCCGGTCGTGGCGACGAAGAACGTCTCGGCGGTCGGCTGGGCGGGCAAGACCGTCAAGCTCGAACTCGACGCGAGCGCGACCATCCCGCACGCGGCGAAGTCGGGCACCGAGGTCGGCACCCTGATCGTCGGCGACGGCGCCGGAGAGGGCGTGGAGGTCCCCGTGGCCCTCCAGAAGCCCCTCACCGAGCCCGACTTCCTCACGAAGCTGACCCGCGTGAGCTGACGCTGACGCCCCCGAAGCGAGCGCCTTGTCCGGGTGCGGGCCGGTGGGGCTTCCTGCGCAGTTCCCCGCGCCCCTGAACGACCAGGCCCGCAGGGCCTGGTCGTTCAGCCACGACGCACCCGCACCCGAACGACGCCGGGACCGAAGGAGCCGGAAGCCAGGCACCGGGGCGGGGCTACCGCTCCCCGTCCCCCACCCCCGCCTTCTCGTCCGCTTCCTTCTCGCACTCCAGCGTCGTGGCCCGGGACGGCCCCCCGTACTGGGAGCTGATGCGTACGTCGCCCGCCTCGTGGACCGTGAGGCGGGTGAACTCGGTGAGGTCGCCGTCGGACCCGCGGTCGGCGGTGAGACAGCCGTTGTCGGCCCAGAGCCACGGCGAGTAGGCGACACGGACGGTGACCTCGCCCGCCCGCGGCATGCGCACCACGAGGTTGGCCCCGTCGGCGCTGACGACGGTGGCCGGCCTGTCGACGAGCGGCGTCGCGTTCTTCACCCGGTAGATCTTCCAGTTGGCGTCCTGCCAGACCGGCTCCAGATAGTCCGGCCCGCTGCTCACCAGCGCGTGTTCGAGCTCGGCGGGCCCGTCCGGCTCACCGTTGACGAGGACGACGAAACCGACGGCCCACTGCGACAGCCACGCCTTGTACGCGGCCGGGGTGAACGCCCCCTCGGGCACCTCGGTCCCGCCGTGGCCCTCGTAGAAGAGGCGTCCGCGTTCGACGTCGGCCTGCCGGTTCCAGCCGCGCGCCATGTTGATGTACGGCGCGAGGATGGCGGCCTCGCGGTGGTCGCGGGCCGGTACCACCTCGACGCGGGTCTTCCACGCGCCCAGCCGCTTCAGCTCCTTCACCACACCGTCGGTCTTCACGGCCCACTCGGGCACCTTGGTGTTCTTGACGATGTCGGCGGTCGTCTTGCCCGTCAGCCAGGTCACGGACAGCACCAGGGCCACCGCACCGGCCACGACGCGCCGCCGTGGCGTGAACCAGGACAGGGGCAGGCGGCCGTCGTCGGCCGTACGGGCCTCGCCCCGGTAGAGGCAGATCGCGAGAGCCGCCGCCGGGCCCGCCAGTTCCAGGAGGCGTTCGACGTTGGTGCCGATGGGGGTGGGGATCAGGTAGCAGAGGACCACGCCGAACGCGTAGATCGCGGCGCTCAGGCGGAGTACCCGCCAGGCGCTCGGCGCGACCAGCACCACCGCCGCGCACAGCACGACCGGTGGCCATATCCGGCTGAAGGCCATGGGCTGCTCGCCCTCGAAGGGGAACAGCAGCGTGGTCACGGCGACGACGGTCACCGGCGGCACGAGCAGCGCCGCCGCCCGGCCCCACTCACGGCACAACAGGTACGCGGCACCGACCACGAGGAGGAACAGCCCGGAGACGGGGCTCCCCAGCGTGGACAGCGTCGCGCACACCGCCGCCACGGCGATGTGCCGCCCGGTACGCCCGCTCACCACCGCCACCAGGGCGCCCATCGCGAAGGCCGTGCCCAGCATGAACGTGGAGCGCCCCGACACCACCTGGCACCACAGCGAGAACGTCGCCGCCAGCGCGACCGGGACCGGCGCCCGTACGCCCGTCCGGGTGACGACCTCGCCGGCCAGCCAGGACGCGGAGAGCCCCGAGAGCAGCGTGACCGGGACGACGCCGAGCGCCGCCATCAGATACGGCGAGAGCACGCTGTAGTTGGCCGCGTGCAGCCCCCCGTACCAGAACAGGTTGACCGCGGAGTCCGGGTACGTCTTCGCGAACTCCGCCCACGCCACCTGGGCCGCCAGATCGCCGCCGCCGGTCGCGAAGACCGCCCACCACACGAAGTACAGCGGCAGGGCGCACAGGGCGGCCGTGAGGGGCACGCGATGGCGTTGCCGCCACGGCTCGCGCGACGGTGACGGCGACGGCCCGTCGGCACGCGAGACGGGTCGTCGTGGGGTCAGCTCGGCAAAGGCCACTGCGGCTCGTCCGTTCCTTTTCGACTCGTGCGGGCGGGTGTCGTCCATGTGCTGCTGTATCCGTGCGCTCGGGCGTCCGTGTGCTCGGGCGCCCCTGCATCCTGCACCGGGGTAGACGCTAATCACCCGCTGACAGTTGGCCGACAGGACCCGGGCGATCCGGTACGGCCGTAGGGGTTTCCCTACGGCCGTACCGGTACCACACGGCTCCTACACGGCTCAGAATGCGACCGGGAACGCCACGTCGCACACCGGGTCCTCGGGGCCCGCCGCGTCCCAGTCCGCGAAGTAGATCTCACGGCACGGGCCGGTGACCCGCAGCCCCCGCGCGGCGATCCACCGCTCGACCGCCTCGAACGCCGCGAGGATCTGTGGATGGGCCACCTGGGCCTTGCTGATCCGGGTGTACGCGAGCCGCGCCGCCGGCTCCACGCGCACGCCGGTCTCCCAGGCCCGCCCGTGTTCGGCGGCCCAGGCCCGTGCGGCACCCTCGTCGGCCACCGGCACACACGACTCCGCGGGCCCGTCGCTCTCCATCGACACCTCGGAGTGGTACACGACGAACGGCGCCCCGGTGACTCCGCCGCAGGCCACCGCGCCCTCCTCCAGCCGTCCGAGCGACGCCCCGATCCACGCGGGCAGTTCGTCCGCGAGGGTGTGCCGCGACTGGGTCAGCACCACCTGGGGCGCGATGTCGACCGTTTCGACCGCGAACATCCCGTACGTCTCTTCCATGCCTGACTCCGTTCCCGACAACCGTCCACGGAGGTAGGCGACGAGGGTCCGCTGGGACGCGAACCGCTCCTCGGCCCCGGCCCAGTACGCGGCCAGCCGGTCGGCCGCCCGCGTCCCGTCCCGCTCGACGAGGCCCACGATCTCGGCGATCCGCGCGAGCGGCATGTCGAGCTGCCGCAGCAGGGCCACCAGCCGGGCACGTTCGACCTGTTCGGCCCGGTAGTACCGGTAGCCGTTCACCTCGTCGACGTACGCCGGCGGCAGCAGCCCCAACCGGTCGTACAGCCGCAGTGCCTTCGCCGACAGTCGTGCGCGGCCGGCGAAGGCACCGATGGTGAGCAGGTCGTCCATGTCCAAGCGGGTCACAGGGGGCATCCTCCGTCACCGGGCGCCCTCCGCCCGGCGAGAGCGACGGTGCCCCTTGCCCCAGGGGCAAGGTCAAAGGCGTCCCGTGGGCGTCAGAGGTCCACGGTCGTCCGCGGACGTCAGCCGATGGCCTTCTCCACGGCGGCGACCAGTTCCGCCGACTCGGGCTCGGTCTGCGGCGAGAAGCGCGCGACGACCGAGCCGTCGCGGCCGATCAGGAACTTCTCGAAGTTCCAGCGGATGTCGCCGGAGTGGCCCTCGGCGTCCGCGTGGTCTACGAGCCGCTCGTACAGGGCGTGCCGGCCCTCTCCGTTGACCTCGACCTTCTCGGTCATCGGGAACGTGACGCCGTACGTCGCCGAGCAGAACTCCGCGATCTCCTCGGCCGAGCCGGGCTCCTGCCCGAGGAACTGGTTGCACGGCACGCCGAGCACGGTGAAGCCCTGCGCGGCGTAGCGGGCCTGGAGCGCTTCGAGGCCCGTGTACTGGGGGGTGAGACCGCACTTGGAGGCCACGTTCACGACGAGGACGGCCTGACCGGCGTACTGCGCGAGGTCCGCGGGGCCGCCCTTGAGGGCGTCGATCTCCACGTCCAGGACGGAGGGGGTGGCGTTGTCAGTAGTCATAAACGGATGCTATCTCCGGTACCGCGCGCCCCTTCCGATCGGGTTCACGCCCCCCGGCCCGCCCGGAGGAGCACCTCTCCCTCCGCCGTCCGCGCGTACAGCACCGAACGGCCGGCCCGCCCGCGCCGTACGAGCCCGGCGTCCAGCAGCACCCTCAGATGACGGCCCACGGAGCCGAGACCCTGACCGGTGAGGGCGCAGAGCTGGGTGGTGCTCATGGGGGAGTCGAGGACGACGAGGACCCGGGCGCGGCTCTCGCCGAGCAGGGCGCCGAGAGCGGCGGGCACGGCAGTGGTCCCGCCGTCGTCGGCGAGGACGCCCGAGCACGGGTAGACGACGGCGTACCGCTCGTGCTCCTCCCACGCCACCCACCCCGTGCGCTGCGGCGTGACCGGCACGAAGACCAGCCGTGCCCCGGAGATCTCGCGCGGCGGGTACTCGTGCAGATTGACCTGGAGACGGTTCTCGCCGAGCCACCGCATCCCCGGCCGCAGCGCGTCCAGCACGGCCGCCCAGCCGGCCTGCCCCAACCGGGCGGTCCGGGCGAGCACATCGGCCTCCAGCACGCGCCGCCGCCGCTCCCAGTACGGCCGTACGGTCTCCTCCCACACGTGGGTGAGGAGGTCGGCCGCGCGGCCGGGCAGGTCGTCCCGGTGCAGGGCGGCGGGCAGGGGGCCGCGCAGGGAGAGGGTGAGGTGGGCGCGGGCGGCGGCCGGGTCGGCGCCCCGGACCCGGGCGACCTCGGTGGCGAAGGTCTCGCCCTCGCGCGGGGCGGGCGTGAGGAAGTCGGCGATCCACTCCTGGCCGAGCCCGGCGCGGACGAGCAGGGCGGTGAGCGGGTCCCCGGCCAACGCCACCCGGTACGCCGGGAGATGGGCCCGCAGCCAGGCCCGCTCCCCGGGATGCGTGCCCGTCCCGGCGTGCAGCATCTTCAGGCTCGCGAAGGTCTCCGCGAGCGGCGAGACGACGAACCGGCTGCCGGCGAGGGTGTCGGCGTTGACCTGCCACAAGCCCATGCGGACACCTCCGTCCTGTCCTGTCCGTTTCCGTCGTGTTCCCGGCTCCGGCGGAGCTTTCGCGTGTGCGCGAAACATTACGGCGGGACCGGGGCGGGACCGCAGGGTCCTGTCCATGCGCAGCTACCAAGCCCTCTTCCGCACAAGGGAGTTCACCCCTCTCTTCGTCTCCTCCGCCCTGCAGGTCGCCGCCTCCACGATCGGCGGTCTGGCCCTCGGTACCTCCGTCTACGCGGCGACCGGCTCCCCCCTGCTGTCCGCCCTCAGCATGTTCGGCCCGTCCCTGGCCCAGGTGATCGGCGCGACGACCCTGCTCTCGGCGGCGGACCGCCTGCCGCCGAGGGCGACGCTGGCGGGTCTGGCCGTACTCTTCGCGGCGAGCACGGCGGCACTCGCCCTCCCCGCCCTGCCTCTGTGGACGGTCTTCGCGGTCATCGCGGCGCAGGGCCTGGTCGCCTCCCTGGGCGGTGGGGTCCGCTGGGGCCTGCTGAACGAGATCCTGCCGAAGGACGGCTATCTGCTCGGCCGTTCGGTCTTCAACATGCTGCACGGACTCACCCAGATCGCCGGGTACGCGACCGGCGGCGCCCTGGTGGTGTGGCTGTCCCCGGAGGTCACGCTGCTGGTGGCGGCGGCCCTGTACGCGGCGGCGGCCCTCTGTGCGGCCCTGGGCCTGACACACCACACGCCGCGCGCCGCCGGCCGCCCGTCCGTGACCGTTACCTGGCGCACGAACGCCCTCCTGTGGTCGTCGGCCCCACGCCGCCGCCTCTACCTGGGCCTGTGGATCCCCAACGGCCTGGTCGTCGGCTGCGAGTCCCTGTTCGTCGCGTACGCCCCCGACCGAGCGGGCCTCCTCTTCGCCTGCGCGGCGCTGGGCATGCTGATCGGTGACGTGACGGTCGGCCGCCTGCTCCCACCCCGGGTACGCGACCGCCTGGCCGCACCCCTGCTCCTGCTCCTGGCGACCCCGTACCTCCTCTTCGCCCTCCACCCCCCGACCCCGGTCGCGGCGGCCTGCGCCACCCTCGCCTCCGTCGGCTTCGGCGCGAGCCTGGTCCAGCAACACCACCTCCTGACCCTGACCCCGCCCGAACTCACCGGCCACGCCCTGGGCTTGCACTCGGCGGGCATGCTCACCCTGCAGGGTCTGAGCGCGGCCCTGGCAGGCGCGGTGGCCCAACTGACGTCACCGGGAACGGCGATGACAGCGATGGCGGCGGCGTCGGTGGCGATGACACTGGGGTTGTGGACGGCGGGCCGGAACGAGCAAGCGGGGCTGACACGACCGACACACGCGTCCTGATCCCGCGCCCCCGGGCGCTCGCGCGAACCCGGCAGCCACCCTCACGGCCAGGCGCGCTCTACTCGGTCGTACCGGACAGCGCTTCTCACCCGAGGGTGGACCACTGGATAGGTGCGTCGGGCCCTGGAATCTGTGACATCGCCGTGGTCAGCGGAGGTGTTCGTCGAAGAAGGCCACCGTGCGGCGCATCGAGGCGGGCCACTGCGGGCCGAACGTGTGGCCCTCGCCGCTGTACTTGATCAGCCGTACGTCCTTGCCGGCCGCCGCGAACTCGGCGCGGGTCCGTTCCGACCAGGCGAGCGGGCAGGTGTCGTCCGCAGTGCCGTGGTGGATGAGGAGGGGTTCGGTGACGCGGTCGACGTAGGTGAGGGGCGAGACCTCGCGCCAGAAGGCGGGGTTCGACGCCGGGGTGCCGTGCGCGGCCTCGATCTCCGCCACGATCGGGTCGTCGCCGGGGCGCTGGAAGTGGTCGATGTTCTCGGCGGGGCGGGAGCTCACCGGGGCGAAGACCACGGCCGCGTCGAACAGCCCCGGGGCGACCACCAGCGTGTTGTAGACGACACCGCCGCCCATCGACCGCCCCAGCAGACCGAGCCGGTCGGTGTCGATCTCGGGACGCCCGGAGTCGCGCAGCGCGAGGGCGGCGCCGATGACGTCCTCGGTGTAGCCGAGGCGGAGGTTCACGTCGTTGTCGGGGTCGTCGTCGGAACCGGCGTGGTTGCGGTAGTCGGTGTGCAGGACGACGTAGCCCTCGCGGGCCAGCAGATCCTGTTCCCGGGCCAGCCCGCGCCCGGTCGTGTACACGGCGGGGTCGATGTACCCGTGCGCCAGTACCAGCGCCGGGAAGGGCCCCTCGCCCTCGGGGATGTTCATGATCCCCGAGATGGTCAGACCGTCGGCCTCGTAGGTCACCGCGTGGCTGGTGTACGCGGCGGTACGGGCCAGTACGGCGCCCAGACGCAGGTCGGAGCCGGTGTGCGGGCGGGCGATCAGGCCGGGGATCGAGACCGGGTTCACGGGGGGCGGGGTGGGGGATGCCTCCGCTGCCTCCGCTGCCTCCGACGTCCGCGATGTCTGCGGCGGCGCCGTGGGAGCCGGACCACCCTCGCGGTCGCCACCCGCACAGCCGGGCAGAGCCACCAGTACCGACACCAGCCCGGTGACGACACAGCCCCGGCCTCGCAACCGCATGGGGCCAGTATCCCGCGCGGGCGGGGAGGGCGTGCCACCGGAAGGACACGGCGCTGCCGTACACGCCGGTTCCTTCAGGCTGATTCTTCCCCGACCGCTCTCACGCCGGGTTCCTTCGGGCCGGTTTCCTCCAGCCCGATGCGCTCCTGCCCGTTCTCAGGACTGGTACGGCTGCTGCTGCGGCTGGCCGTACGACTGGCCGCCGTGCGAGCCGGCGCTCTGCTCCTGGAGCCGTTCGGCCTGCTCGGCGCTGACCTTCTGCTCGGCGCCGCAGAACGTGCACTGCGTCTGGTACTTCGTCGAGATCGGGACGAGTGGCACGAAGAACAGCGTGAACTTCGTGACCCGCTTCCTGAGCGTGTGCGCGGCGGGGTTGCCGCACTGTCCGCACACCAGAGTCAGTATCGCGAGCTGGTACAGGTATCCCTTGGTGCCGAAGATGATGAACATCTGATCCTTCCCGGGGGTGCCCAACGACGCACCGCGCGTGTTGCACGCACCGTACGCACTGCCTTCAAGTGTGCCCGTCCCTCACTTCTTCACGTCGCCGGTGAAGATCGCTTCCTCGGAGTCGTAGTCGGGAGAGACCTCGACCTGGAGGAACGTTTCGCTCTTGGGCAGCTCACAGGCCCACGGAACGGTGAGGGAGCGTCCGGCGAGGATGCGGGTGTCGGGGAGACCGTTCAGGCCGTCGTCATAGATCGCCTCGCCCTCCTTGCCCTGGTCGCCGTAGGCGCAGTTCACGGTCATCTCGTTGGCGTCGACCGTGGCGTCGGACCCGTTGGTGATCTTGATGTTGAACTTGACGTACGGCGTGCTCTCGGGCACCGCGTAGTCGCTGGACACCCCGCGCTTGAACCCGGAGAGCGCGACCTCGACGTCGCTGTCGTAGATCACCTCGTCGTCGAGGGCGAAGACCCCGTCGTCGTCGGTCGCGGTGTCGCTCGCGTCGGAGGACTCCTCGGTCCCCTCCCCGCTGTCGTCCCCGCTGTCGTCGCCGGTGGTGTCCGCGTCCTGCGCCGCGACCGTCTTCGTCACGGTGACCGTCGGCGCGGGCGAGGCCGACGCGTCGCCGTCGTCGGTCACCACGATGCCCGTGCCGATGACACTGGCGACGACGGCGACGGCACACCCGACGATGATCAGGTTCGTCCGGTTCCCGGACGGCGGCTTCGGCGGCTGCGGCGGCATCGGCGGCCCGAAGCCCGGCATGGGCGGTGGCGTGATGTCGTGGCTCATGGTCCCCCCACGATGGTGCAGTTGAAGGCTGAATCATCCCGTACGCCTGCGGTTTTTTGGAGGGGGTGTGGCTGGATTGTGATGGCGGGGTGCAGGCCGGGGCGCCCCCGTCGCCAGAGGTCCACCTCCGGCCGCGCCGTATGCAACCAGAGAGGCATGCCGAGACCCGCCGAGGTCCCTCTCGGGGGCGATGCGGCCGGCGCCCCCGCTCGGCGAGGCTGGCCCCATGACCAGCGAGAAGAGGGACGGCGGTATGGGAGCGGTTGGCGGCGCGGGAGCTGCCGACGGCACGGGGGCGGCCGGTGGCGGGGGAGCGGCCGGTGGCGCGGCGGCGGCGATGAGAGAGGCCGACTGGAACACCGTGGGCATCCTGGGGGCGGCCCGAGGTGCCCAGGCGGGCGCCGGGGGCCCTCTGGGCACCGAGCACCTGCTCGCCGGCATCACCACGTCCAAGGGTGCCGCGCGCGAGGCACTCGCGAGCGAGGGGGCGACGAAGACGGCCCTGCTGGCGGTGTTGCGGCAGCGGAGGGACCGGGATGCCGTGGGGACGGATCCGGACGTCGTGCGGACGGACCGGACCGCAGGGTGGCGGGCCTCCGACGACGCGGAGGCGAACGTCGACGCGCGGGAGGTGCTGGGCGAGAGCGTCGACCGGAGCGATCGCTTTACCGGCGCCGCGGCCAGGGCGCTGACGGCTGCGATGGGCCACGCCGAGCGGGAGGGCGCGGCGAAGTTCGGCGCACCGCATCTGTTGCGGGCCCTGCTGGACGAGGAGAACCGCGCGGTGGAGCTGCTGGGCGCCTGCGGTATCACCCCCCAGGCCGTACGGGCCCGCCTCGACGGGACGGCCGCCTGCGCGACGGACGGCCTGACCCCGCTCCTGCACGCCACCCGCGACCGGCTCCTCGGCCGTGACCACTACCGCCACCTGCCCTTCTGGAAGCGGTGGCTGGTCAAGCGCTCCGGGATCAACTGGGCGTCGCGCCCCACCCGTTGGGTCGGCCTGGAGACCTACGAGCAGGCACACCGGCTGGGCGCCGAAGCGGTCGGTACGGAACACGTCCTCCTAGCGATCCTGGCCACGCACGAGGTCGCCCTCCGCCACCCGCACCTCGCGGGCGAGAACGCCCCCACGCCCGACCTCCGCTACACGGGCGGCGACCGCCTGACCCGGCTGGGCCTGGACTACGCGACGGTCCACAGGGCCCTGACCGACAACAGCGTCCCCCTGCTCCCGGATCCCCGCCCCCTCGGCCACTACCTGACGACGGCCCCGCCCTCCACCGCGACCGCAACGGGCCCGACCGCCTCCACGGACGGCTCCGTACCGGACCCCGGCACGGGCCCCCTGACCGAGTCCCTCCTGCTCGAACGAACCCGAGCCCACCAGCTGATCACCGCCTTGACCGGCCCTCCCACCGCCTGACCCACTCGGCCGCGGAGCACGGGCAGGAGCGACATCGGGTTACCCGCGAGGGGTCAGGGAAAGACCTCAGTGCATCTCATCGAGTCGGAGGGGGCTGCTCATGAGCGGTACGGCACGGTCGAGTCACGACGGGGGAGAGCCGGGGTCACCGCCCGAGCGCGCCTCCGCTCGTTTCAGCGACGGTCCCCCTGATCCCCTCGCCTCGTTGCTGGCCAAGGTCAACAGGGGGGAACGCATCGCGACCCCCGGAGACAACGCCGACGGCGAGGACCGTGACCCCCAGGACGAGGAATGGCGGGAGCACGATCGCCACGGCCCCTTCGCACAGAGGCGCCGCCGGAAAAACTGACGCACGGGCGAAACCCTCGCGTCCGCCGTCGTGTTCGGAACCATGCCCCGGGTGTTCGGTGTCGTGGCATGTCGTGGACACAGTCGAGCCGCAACCCAATTCCTGCCTTCCCGGGGCGTGAACTCACGCCCCGTCACCTCCAGATGGACCCCAGCTGCCACGTCCGCAGCTGGTCGAGGGTGGCGGTGCCGCCCTCGGCGAAGACCTCCATGCCGGTGCTGGACGGGTCGGGGAAGATCTGGTCGGTGATCACGGCCTCGCCGCTGCCGCCGAAGACCTCGACGGAGGACCAGTCGACCAGGATGCGCAGCTTGACCTTGCCGTTCTCGGGCTTCAGGGGCGCGGTCCGCAGGCCGGTGGAGAACAGGTTGTGGAAGTCCACGGCGCCGGAACGGGAGCGGTCGACGTACAGCTCCTGGGTCGTGGCGTCGTACCCGATGACGGTTTCCTCGCCGTTCGCGCCCGTGCGGACCTTCAGGCCGAAGCGGTCGGCGTCCTTGAGGGAGAACGTGGCCTCGATGTCGAGCGCCCTGCCCGCGGCCGTGCGGCTGGGCAGGCGCCTGGAGGTGTTCTTGACGGTGACGCCGGACGCCGCCACCAGGCGCCTGTCCCGCAGGGACTCCAAGGTGCCCACCGGCTTGCTGGTCAGTCGGATCCTGCCGTCGATCGTGCGCAGGGCCATCTCCCGGGGGACGCTCTGCACGCCGCGCCAGGGGGTGGTGGGGACGGCGCCGGCGTAGTCCCAGTTGTCCATCCAGCCGATCATGTAGCGCTTGCCGCCCGGCGCGTGCTCCCAGGACACGGCCGCGTAGTAGTCCTGGCCGTGGTCGGTCCAGTCGGCCCGCTGCAGAACCGACTTGGCCGGCTCGTCCGCGGCGGTGAACCGGTCGGCCAGGATGTGGCCCCAGCCGCCGGTGTTCATGTCGACGACCTGGATCCGCGCCTGCTTGCCGGCGTAGGGGCGCAGGTCGAACGAGGCCCAGTCCAGGGTCTCGCTGTCGGTGCCGGTGGCGGTGCGGACGACCTTGCCGTCGACGATCAGGTTGACGGATGTCTCGGCGGAGACGCGCGGTGCGGTGGTGTCGGAGAGCACGATGTGGTCGACGTTGAGGTGGCCCCAGCCGCCGGTGTTGTCGTCGACGATCCTGATCCGCGCCTTCTTCCCGGCGAGGTCGCCGACGTCCCAGGTCGCCCAGTCGAGCGCTTCTGCGTCCTTCCCGGTGGCGCTGCGGACGACCTGGCCGTCCACGAGGAGTTCGACGGCGGTGGGGTTGGCCGAGCCGGCCGGGTGGTGGCCGCCGCCGACGAGGAGGTTGACGTACTTCTTGTCGAGGGTGAACTCGGGCGACGTGAGGGTGCCCGTGGTGGAGTCCCCGTTCAGGAAGGTGTTGACCAGCCCGCCGCCCAGGAAACCGGAGACCTGTTGCTGGCCGGGAAGGGTGCCGGCGGCCGGTGCGGTGCCGAAGGCGTTCCCGGTCGCCGTCCAGTCGCCGTAGGTGCCGCCCTCGAAGTCGGCGAGGACCGTGCCCTCGGGCGGGGTCTGCTCCAGGACCGTTCCGTCCTTGTGCGGATGCCGGCCCCCGCCGATCTTGAAGTTCAGGTAGGGGCTGTCGACCGTGAAGGAGGGCGAGGTGAGGGTGCCGGTGGTGCCGTCACCGCCGTGGAAACTGTTGGCGAGGCCCGTGCCGTCGAAGCCGGTGACCGGCTGCTGCCCGTTCACCGCCCCGGCTGCCGGCGCCCGGCCGAACGCGCTGCCGGTGGTGGTCCACGTACCGAAGTCGGTGCCCTCGAAGTCCTGCACCACCGTGCCCGTGGGCGGGGTGTAGGTGCCCTTGTCCTCGGCGGTGAACTTCTTGCCGTCGAAGTCGCCGATGAAGTACTGCGAGCCCGAACCGCCCGCGACGCCGCCGGGGTTGAGGTTCACGACCAGGACCCACTTGATGTTGCCCGGGTCGCCGTCGACGGCGAGGGGGAACAGGTCGGGGCACTCCCACACGCCGCCCGCCGCGCCGGTCGGCCCGAACTCGCTGAGCAGGCTCCAGTCCTTGAGGTTCTTCGAGGAGTAGAACTGCACCTTGTGCTCTTCGGAGAGCGAGACCGTCATGAGCCAGCTCTGGGTGGGCGCGTACCACTGGACCTTCGGGTCGCGGAAGTTCCTGGAACCGATGTCGATGACGGGGTTGCCCTGGTACTTGGTCCAGGTGCGGCCGCGGTCGGTGCTGTAGGCGAGCGACTGGGCCTGCTTGCCGCCGTCCTTGTAGGCGCTGGTGTAGATCGCGACCATGGGCGGGTTGTTCTTCGTGCCGAAGCCGGTGGTGTTGTTCACGTCGACGACCGCGCTGCCGGAGAACACCATCTCCTCGTCGTCGTGCGACAGGGCGAGCGGCAACTCCTCCCAGTGCACGAGGTCCTTGCTCACCGCGTGCCCCCAGGACATGTCGCCCCAGGAGTTGCCGTTCGGGTTGTACTGGTAGAAGAGGTGGTACTCGCCCTGGTGGTACACGAGGCCGTTGGGGTCGTTCATCCAGTTCTTCTCCGGGGTGAAGTGGAACTGGGGTCTGTGGGGCTCGGTGTACGGCGGGGTGTCGGCCGCGACCGCCGCGGGCGCGAGGGGGGTCGCCGACAGGGCGCAGACGGTCACCATCGCCGCCATCAGGCGCATGCGGGCATGCCGGGATACGCGTGCAGAGCTCATGGTGACTCCTTGTCCCGCGGCCGTCCGCGCGCCGGTGTGTACGGCTCTGGCGCGGGCGGATCGAAAGTGGCAACTGGCCGACGGCGACGTCCACGCAGCCGACGAGATGTCAGCGTTGACTTATGTCAGCGATGACATCGAGGTGCCCGATTATGAGGCGCGATCCGGTCGGCGCGTCAACGGTTCGGACGCGATTGCTCTGAGATCAGCCTGCGTTCCGTGAGGCGATGGTGGCCGCTCGGGAACATCCGCCCGACCCCGATCGGGGCCCGCTCCAACAGCGAAACGGCCGGGACACCCCTGCGCAGGGCGCATCACACCGGAACTCAGCGGGCCTTGAATGCCGTCGCTCCGCACAGGAGCGCCCGCTTGGCGGCGGCCGACGGGGCCGAGCACTGCGCCCCTGAGCGTCGACCTGCGAGGGGGCGTGGACGGCTGCGTCAGCAGGTCGCGGTGACGGCGTCGGTCCGTAGCGGCGCGGCTGTCTTCGCGGTGATCTCGTCGAGGGTGATGCCGGGTGCGGTCTCGACGACGGCGAGGCCGTCGGGTGTGACGTCGAGGACACCCAGGTCGGTGATGACACGGTGGACGCACCCTTCGCCGGTGAGCGGCAGGGTGCACTCGGTCAGGATCTTCGGGCTGCCGTCCTTGGCGGTGTGCTCCATCAGGACGATGACGCGGCGGGCGCCGTGGACCAGGTCCATCGCCCCGCCCATGCCCTTGACCATCTTTCCGGGGATCATCCAGTTGGCCAGGTCACCGCGTTCCGACACCTGCATCGCGCCCAGCACCGCGGTGTCGATGTGACCGCCGCGGATCATGCCGAAGGACAGGGCCGAGTCGAAGAAGGAGGCACCGGGCAGGACGGTGACGGTCTCCTTGCCCGCGTTGATGAGATCCGGGTCGACCTCGTCGGCGGTCGGATAGCGGCCGGTGCCCAGGATGCCGTTCTCGGAGTGCAGCACCACCTGCACGCCGGGCGGGAGATGGCCGGGGATGAGGGTGGGCAGGCCGATGCCGAGGTTGACGTAGGAGCCGTCGGTGAGTTCGGCGGCGGCGCGGGCGGCCATCTGGTCGCGGGTCCAGCCCCGGGGCGTGTCCATCGTGGCGCTCATGCTCGTACCGTCCTCTTCTCGATCTGCTTGTCGGCGGCCTGAGCGGGGGTGAGCTCCACGATCCGCTGGACGAAGACGCCGGGGACGTGAACGGCGTCGGGGCTCAACTCGCCCGGTTCCACGAGCTCTTCGACCTCGGCGATCGTGATCCGGCCGGCCATCGCCGCGAGCGGGTTGAAGTTGGCCGCGGCGCGGCGGAAGACCAGGTTGCCGTGCCGGTCCCCCCGCCAGGCCCGGACGAGGGCGAAGTCGGTGGTGACGGCGTGCTCCAGGACATGCGGCCGGCCGTGGAAGTCGCGTGTCTCCTTGGGCGGGGACGCCACGGCGACCGAGCCGTCCGCCGCGTACCTCCACGGCAGACCGCCGTTCGCGACCTCGGTGCCCACACCGGCCGGGGTGTAGAACGCGGGTATGCCCGCGCCGCCGGCGCGCAGCCGTTCGGCCAGGGTGCCCTGCGGCACCAGTTCCACCTCCAGTTCGCCCGACAGGTACTGGCGGGCGAACTCCTTGTTCTCGCCGACGTAACTGCCCGTCACGCGGGCGATCCGGCCGGCGCCGAGCAGCACGCCCAGTCCCCGGCCGTCCACGCCGCAGTTGTTCGACACGACCCGCAGGCCGCTGGTGCCCTGCTCGTGCAGGGCCCGGATCACCACTTCGGGGACACCGCTGAGGCCGAAGCCGCCGACGGCCACAGACGCGCCGTCGGTGATGTCGGCGACTGCCTCGGCGGCGCTCGAACAGACCTTGTCCATGAGTGAGAGGGCCTTTCTACGCCTGATGGATGCGTACGGCGTCCGAGATGGACTTCACGCCGCCGTGCACGGCGAGTCCGCCGTCGACCGGGATCTCGGCGCCGGTGATGAAGGAGGACTCGTCGGACAGGAGGAAGACCACGAGCGGGGTGATCTCGTCCACCGTGCCGGTCCGGCCGAGCGGGGTCTCGCGGATGTTCGCCTCGCGGAAGGCGGGGGAGGCGGAGGCGGTCATCTCGGTCTCGATGAAGCCGGGGTGGATCGTGTTGACCCGGATGCCGCGCGGGCCGAGCTCCGTGGCCGCGGTCTTCGACAGGCCGCGCAGTGCCCATTTGCTGGTCGTGTAGGCGACCGGGTAGTGGCCGGTGAGCGCGGCGGTGGAGCCGACGTTGACGATGGACGAGCCGGGCGGCATGAGGGGCGTGAGGTGCTGGACGGCAAGGAGCGGGCCGGTGACGTTGACGGCGTGGACCCGGGCGAAGTCGTCGGGGGTCACTTCGTCGAGGCGGGCGCGCCAGGTGATGCCCGCGTTGTTGACCAGGCCGTGCACCTGGCCGTACGACTCCCGCAGTTCGGCGGCCAGCTCCGCCCAGTGCTCCTGGTCGGTGACGTCGAGGCGGCGGCAGCCGGGGGCCCCGGTCACGTCGGTGGCGATGACGCGGGCGCCCTCGCGGGTCAGGGCCTCGGCCTCGGCGGCGCCCTGGCCGCGTGCGGCGCCGGTGACGACGACGACCTTGCCGAGGAGTCTCCCGGGACGCGGGTCGTTCACGGCCGCTCCCGGGAGCGGCGGCGGGCGGTCGGCAGCGGCTGCGGATCCCCGCCCGCGACCACGGTGTTGGAGACGGTGCCGATGCCCTCCACGGTGAGGGCGACGGTGTCGCCCGGCTTCAGCGGGGGCGGGGACTGTTCGCCCCGGACGCCCCACAGCTCGGCGAGGCAGCCGCCGTTGCCGCAGGTGCCGGAGCCGAGCACGTCGCCGGGGCGGACGACGGTGCCCCGCGAGGCGTAGGCGACCATCTCCTCGAAGGTCCAGCTCATGTTGGACAGCAGGTCCTTGCCGACGACCTCGCCGTTCACCGAGGCGGTCAGCGCCAGGCGCAGAAAACCGTCGGTGTCGCGGTACGGCTCCAGCTCGTCGGCGGTGACCAGGTACGGGCCGAGGGTGGCGGCCGTGTCCTTGCCCTTGCACGGGCCGAGGCGGACCTGCATCTCGCGGGACTGCAGGTCACGGGCCGACCAGTCGTTGAAGACCGTGTAGCCGATGATGTGGTCCCTTGCCTGCTCGGGAGTCAGGTCGTGCCCCTCCCGGCCGATGACGGCGGCGACCTCCAGCTCGAAGTCGAGGACCTCGCTGCCCGGCGGCACCGGGACGTCGTCGTGGGCGCCGATGACGGCGTACGGGTTGGTGAAGTAGAACGTCGGGGCGTCGTACCAGGCTTCGGGCACCCCGCCGACGCCGTCGACGGATCGCCTTACTCCTTCGACGTGTTCCTCGAAGGTGACGAAGTCCCGCACGGTGGGCGGCTGAAGCGGAGGCAGCAGTAGTACCTCGGACACGTGGGGGCCCGGTGGGACGTCCAGCGTGGCGGCGCCGGCGCGCAGGAGCGAGTCGAGTCCGTCGCCGCGGCTGAGCAGTTCCGTGAGCGAGCGCGCCCCGGGAACGGGGTGAAGGGTGCCGTCCTCCTCCACGACGGCGACCCGGCGCTGGTGTCGGTGTTCATAGGTGGCGAAACGCATGCACGGCTCCAGGCTCCGGCGGTGTGCGACAGCGGTGGGAGCCGGGGACGCGGCAAGGGCGTCAGGGCGGTGACAGGGCCACCGCGTCCCCGGGGTTCGAGGAGGATCAGACCGGCGGGGCGACGAACACGCCGCGGTCGACGTCGTTGAACGACTCCTTGGCGATCAGCTCGTTCATCGGGTTCGCCGTGCCCCACTGGTCGGTGACCTCGGGCTGGGAGAAGTCGTAGACGTGGGGGTGCCAGGTGTCCTCGTCCAGCAGCTCCAACTCCGTCGTGTACTCGACGGTGTTGCCGTGCGGGTCCAGGAAGTACGTGAAGGTGTTGTCGCCCGCCATGTGCCGGCCCGGGCCCCAGACCTTCTTGAAGCCGGCGCGGATCACGCGGCCGGAGCCGCGCATGTACTCGTCGATGCCGCGCATCTCGAAGGAGACGTGGTGCAGGGAGGTGTGCGGGCCCTTGGCGATGGCCATGGAGTGGTGCTGGTTGGAGATCCGCATGAAATGCATGACGTCACCGACGTACGGCGAGCTGAGCGTGTCGGAGTGGCGGAAGCCGAGGTGGGTCTCGTACCACTCGCGGGTCCTGTCCAGGTCCGGCGAGTTCAGCACGACGTGCGACAGCTTGACCGGGATCGACTCCTTCTCCTCGATCTTGCGGTGCTGCCGGACGTCCACATCGGCGGACACTTCGATGGTGCGGCCGTCGACGTCGAAGAAGCGGAAGCCGTAGCCGCCACCGGGTGTGTCGATCTTGCCCGGCTGGGAGACCAACTGCACACCTCCCGCCAGGAGTTGCTCGGCGAGGGCGTCCACGTCCGCCGCGCTCGCGGCGCCGTACGAGACGAGGTCGAGGCGCTTCTCCTCGGCCTTGCGCAGCCGCACCACGTACTGCTCGGGGCTGCCCTCGGCGGCGAGGAAGGAGATACCGGAGTCCTCGGCGACCTTGGTCAGGCCCCAGACGCCGGCGTAGAAGTCGAGCTGCTTGTCGTAGTCGGGCACGGCGAGGTCGACGTGCCGCAGATGGGTGAGCAGGCGTGCGCTCATGGTGGGTTTTCCTCCTGCGTGGGGGTCAGGTGAGGCGCAGCAGCGTTGTCGCGTTGCCACCGCGCACGGCGTGGAAGTCGTCGTCGGGCAGGCGTGCGGCGCGCAGCGCGCCGACGGGGTCCTCGGTGCCCATGTCGAAGGGGAAGTCGGAGCCGAGCAGCACCCGGTCGGCGCCGACCGCGCCGATCAGCGCCCGCAGGACCTGCGGGTCGTGGACCAGGGAGTCGAAGTACAGGCGCTTGAGGTAGCTGCTGGGCAGGTGGGCGCAGCCCGCGCCCGCGTCGGAGCGGGTCGACCAGGCGTGGTCGGAGCGGCCGATGTGGGTGGGCAGATAGCCGCCCCCGTGCGCGGCGATCACCTTCAGCTCCGGGTGCCGGTCCAGCACCCCGGAGAAGATCAGGTGCGAGAGGGCGACGGCGTTCTCGGTGGGCTGACCGACGGTGTTGGACAGGTACCACTGGTCGAGACGTTCGTCGAGCGTGCAGCCGAAGGGGTGCAGGAAGAGGATCGCGCCCGTCTCCTCGGCCCGGCTCCAGAAGGGTTCGTACGCCGGGTCGGACAGTTCCCGGCCCGGCGTGTGCGAGGAGATCTCGACACCCGACAGGCCCATGCCCATGGCGAGTTCGAGCGCGCGCACCGCCGACTCCGGGTGCTGGAGGGGAACGAGACCCAGACCGTGCAGTCGACCGGGTGCCTGCGCGCAGTGGGCGGCCGTCGCCTCGTTCGCGAGCAGGCACAGCTTCTCGGCCGTCTCCTCGTCCGCCCAGTAGTGGTAGTGCGAGGGCGACGGGCTGACCAGCTGGACGTCCACGCCCTGCGCGTCCATCGAGGCCAGTCGTACGGCGACGTCCGTCAGCCTCGGGATGCGCTCGGCGACCATGGGGCCGCTGACGGCGAGAGCCGCGGGCCCGTTGCGGCGGGCGTCGAGGGCCCTGGCCTCCGCCAGGCCCGGCAGGCCGGCCACCAGGGCATCGACCTCGGGGATCAGGACGTGCGCGTGTACGTCGACGGTCGGAGGAGTGCGCGCCTCCTTGCTCGACGAGGGGCGGGGATCGCGCTGGGGGCGGCTTCCGGCGGTGGCCGGCGGCGGGTGGTCCGTCACGGCAGTTCCTTGAGGGCGGTCATGGTGCGGCCGATCAGTCCGGGCACATCCGCGTCGTGCACCTGGTCCAGCTGCCACTGGCAGAGCTGGACGGACGCCTCGACGACGGTCCTCACGCGCGGGACGCGTCGGTCGTAGTAAGCCTGGAAGAGGGCGTCGTCCCAGTCGCGCCCGCTGGTGAGCAGTTCCGTCAGGACGGAGGCGTCCTCCAAGGACATCGCCGCGCCCTGGGCGAAGGTGGGCGGGCAGCAGTGAGCGGCGTCACCGACCAGGACGACCCGGCCGCGGTGCCAGGAGCCCTCGACCAGATGCCGGTTGAACCACGTGTAGTTGACCTTCGCGGGGTCCGTGATGTGCTTGGTGATCTCGGGCCAGACACCGCCGTACTGCTCCGCCAGCCGGCGCATCTCGTCCGCGTAGGTGGCGGGGTCGATGGAGTTGCGGTCCCGGTTGGCCTCGACGACGTAGGCGTAGAGGGTGTTCTCGCCGGTGGGGGTGTAGCCCGCGATGTAGGCGGGGCCACCGAAGGTGAGGTCCGAGCGGGTGACGCCCTCGGGGCGCGGGGCGGGGGCGCGCCAGATGGCCATGCCGACGGGCTCGGGACGGTCGCTGATGCCGATCGCGGCGCGGGTCGCGGAGTTCAGGCCGTCGGCGGCGATCACCAGGTCGTAGCGGCCCTCGGTGCCGTCGCTGAACCGGACGGAGACACCGTCGGCGTCCTGCTCCAGGGTCTCGGCGGTGGTGCCCAGGCGTACGGTGGCACCGGTCGCACGGACGGCGTCGATGAGAATCTGCTGCAGTTGCGGCCGCCGCATGCCGAGGGTGGCGGGCAGGTCGTCACCGCCGCACTTGATGTCCTCCTTGACGAACAGCAGGGTGCCGTCGGGGGCGGTCACCCCCAGCGAGCCGTAGGCGAAACCGGATGCTTCCACCTGCTCCCACACGCCCAGCTCGCGCAGGACACGCAGGGCGTTGCCCTGGAGGGTGATGCCGGAGCCGGTGGTGGCGTTCCAGTCGGGGCTGGCCTCGATCAGGTCGACCAAGAGGCCGGCCCGGCGCAGCAGGACGGTGATGGCGTTGCCGGAGGCGCCGCCGCCTATGACGAGGACCGTGCGGGGTCTGGACATGGGGAACTCCTTTGTTCCGCGGCTTACTTGACGGCAATCGGATTGACGGGGGAGCCGACGGCTCCGGTGATGGGCAGGGGCGCGGCGGTGAGCCAGAACGCGTACACGCCGTCGCGGGCGCAGTCGTCCGCGAGGGCGTCGGGGTCCCACATCTCGCCGATCAGCAGGCCCATGTGGGGGATGACGACCTGGTGCAGCGGCTGGAAGGCGCCGTCGAATTCGTTCGGCCGTACCTCGAAACCCCACGTGTCGGTGGCGATCGCGGCGATCTCGCTCGTGTGCAGCCAGCCGGCGGTGGTGAAGGACAGACCGGGAGAGTCTCCGCCCGCGTAGTCGCCCCAGCCCTCGCGGCGGGCGCGCGCCAGCCGCCCGGTCCGGACGACGACGATGTCCCCGCGGCCGACGGCCACGCCGTGCGCCTCGGCCGTCGCGGTCAGGTGTTCCTCGGTGATCGCGAAACCGTCCGGCAGTTCTCCGCGTTCGTCGCCGATCACCCGGCCGACATCGAGGAGGACTCCGCGTCCGGCGACGTACGGGGCCATGTGCTCGACGCCGGTGACCAGATCGCCGTCGGAGGTGACGACCTTCTCGGCCGCCCGCCCGTTCCACGCCTTGCCGTGGTCGAAGATGTGCCCGAGCCCGTCCCACTGGGTGGAGCACTGCAAGGGCATCGTGATCACGTCGTCGGCGCCGCCGATGCCGTGCGGGAAGCCCTGGTTGCCGAGCGCCGCGTCCGTTCCCGTGTCCAGCATGGTGTGGACGGGGTTGGTGCGGCGGCGCCAGCCCTTCTGCGGCCCGTTCATGTCGAACCGCTGCGACAGCGAGAAACTCGCGCCCCGGCGGACCAGTGCCGCACCCTCGCGGCGCTTGGCCTCGTCGAGGAGGTTCAGCGTGCCGAGCACGTCGTCCTCGCCCCAACGCCCCCAGTTGGAACACCGCTTGGCGGCCTCGGCGATCGCGCCCTCGGCGTCCGTGGGGTCGAGCGGGGCCGTCACGACGCGGTCCCCTCGGCGACGCAGCGGGTGCGCTGCGCGCCCAGCCCCGTGACGGAGCCCTCCATGACGTCGCCGCCCTGCAGCAGCCGTCCCCAGTGCATGCCGTTGCCGGCCGGGCTGCCGGTCAACACCAGGTCACCGGGAAGGAGTTGAGCCGTCTGCGAGATGTACGACACCAGCCGTGCGATGCCGAAGAGCATGTCCTTCGTGGACTCGTCCTGCATGGTCCGGCCGTTGAGCTTCAGCGTGACCCGCAGGTCACCCGGGTCGGCGATCGACTCGGCGGGCACGATCCACGGGCCGAGCGGGGTGAAGCCCGGGGCGTTCTTGCAGCGCAGCCAGTCGGTACCGATGGCGGGCATGTCCCGGCGGAAGACGGTGGCGCGGTCGGTGAGGTCGTTGGCGATGGTGTACCCGGCCACGTACTCCAGGGCCTCCTCGACGGAGACCCGGTAGGCGGGCCTGGCGATGACGGCTGCCAACTCCAGCTCCCAGTCGGGCTGCTGCGCCCAGTCCGGGAGCACGACGTCGTCGAAGGGGCCGGTGATCGTGCTCGGCAGGCCGATGAACACGTACGGCAGGTCCTCGGCCGCCCGCCGGTCCATGATCGCGGCGATCTCCGCGCGCGCCTCCTCGACCGTGCGGGGGTCGTCGGGGGAGCGGTGGGCGACCTCCAGGTCGATCACGTGCTGCCGGTAGTTGGCGCCGGACTGGAAGATCTGGCGGGGCTCGACCGGGGCGTGCGCCCGCAGGTGCTCCAACGATTGCCAGTCGGCCGTCCCGTCGACCGTCTCGCCGGCCGCGAGCGCGTGCAGGCGGGGGAGCATCTCGTCCCAGCGCTCGAAGATCCCCCGGGTCGTCAGGGCCGGTTCTCCGAGGGCCGTGCGAAGATCCAGCACGCGCCCGTCGGGGAGCACGAGACCGGGGAAAAGCACCTGGTCAGAGGCGGAGAGGATGCCAAGGGCGAAGGGTCCGGAGAAGGACGGGGAAGCGGCTGGGGAAGCGGCTGCGGGTTTCACGGGAATGTCCTCCAGATTGCGGTGGGACCAATGTGGCCCTCTCCGAGTAATCTGGGAAATCGATTCTTTAGATGTTGATCATCCGTGGTGTAAATGCCGCCGTGAGCGGCCTCGCTCTGGAGGCGTCGTGTCCCTCTCCGGCCTCGACCTCAATCTCGTCCTGTCCCTGCGGGCCCTGCTGGAGGAGCGCAACGTCACCCGCGCCGGGCAGCGCGTCGGGCTCAGTCAGCCGGCGATGAGCGCGGCCCTGGCCCGCCTGCGCCGCCACTTCGACGACGACCTGCTCTCGCGCGTCGGCAAGCAGTACGAGCTGACCGCCCTCGGCCGCGCTCTGCTGGACCGCACCTCGACCGCCTGCGACCTGCTGGAACGGGTCTTCAGCAGCAGGGCAGACTTCGCCCCGGGCCGCGAGGAGCACGAGTTCACCCTGCTCAGCTCCGACTACGCCCTCGCCGTGTTCGGCGCCGCACTCGCCCGGACCGTGCACGCCGAGGCCCCGGGGGTGCGGCTGCGCTTCCAGCGGACGCCCATCGACGTCACGGAGGACACCGCACCGCTGCTCAGCACGGCCGACGGGCTGCTGATGCCGCGCGGCATCATCAGCGGGTTCCCCGCCGTCGACCTGTTCACCGACCGCTGGGCCTTCCTGGTGGCCGAGACGAACGACGAGGTCGGCGACCAGCTGACCATGGAGGACCTGGCACGGCTGCCCTGGGTCATCTACCAGCGTGCCTACGACGCTCCGGCGGCCCGGCAGCTGAGCATGCTCGGTGTCGATCCGCACGTGGAGATCTCCGTCGACAGCTTCCAGTCGCTGCCCTTCCTGGTCGCAGGCACCCGCCGGATCGCCCTGGTACAGCAGCGCCTGGCCGAGCTGCTGCGCGGCGTGGCGGCCGTACGCCTCATGGAACCGCCCTACGGGGCTGTCCCTCTCCAGGAGGCACTGTGGTGGCACCCGGTGCACACCCACGACGCGGCCCACATCTGGCTGCGCGAGACCGCGGCCCGCGTGGGAGCGGAGCTGGCCGCTTCCGAGCCCGGCCGTATCGCCACGGTCGCGTCGCGATAGAGGGGCCCGTGTCGGCGCCTGGCATCCAGGAACCGGATGATCCACATCTTCGATATCGATCGGACGAGGGCTAGGCAGGGCCTGTCCGTTGGCCCATAGTCGTCTCCACCCGGCGCCGTAGCCACACCGTCCCCCGCTGCCGGAACCGGGCGGGCGCCCGGCGCGCCTGCCCGCCGCGACGCCCGGCAGCCATCGGCTCCCGCTCCTGACCTGCCACGGATGCCGGGCGGCCCGTCGGCCCGTCGGCGCGTCCATGACGGCCGCGCCATCCCGTTCCCCTCCCGACCCGCCACGTGGAGTTCCCGCATGCCTGCATCCGTGCCTTCGCTCCCTTCCCCGCCGTCCGACGCTGCCGCAGAGGACCGGCCCGAGCAGACCGTCTCCGGCCCCGGCCACCGGCTTCGCCTCACGCTGCTGATGGCCGGCGCCTGTCTGCCCATCCTGGGCGCCGTGCTCATCGCCCCCGTCCTGCCACAGATGCAGGACCACTTCGCCGACGTGCCGGGCGTCGACGCGCTCGTCCCCATGGCCCTGACCATCCCCGCCCTCTCCCTGGCGCTGCTGGCCCCCTTCGCCGGAGTCCTCGTCGACCGCCTCGGCCGCAAGCGTCTCCTCATCGTCTCGACCGTGCTGTACGCGATCCTCGGCACCGCACCCCTGTGGCTGGACTCCCTCGGCGCCATCGTCGCCAGCCGCGCCCTCGTCGGGGTCGCCGAAGCCGCCATCATGACCTGCTGCACCACGCTGATCGGCGACTACTATTCCGGTCGGCAACGCGACCGCTACCTCGCGATGCAGACGATGTGCGCCGCTATCTCCGCGACGGCCTTCTTCGCGCTGGGCGGCGCGGCCGGATCGGCCGGCTGGCGCGCACCGTTCTGGGCCTACGCCGTGAGCCTGCTGCTCGCCCCCGCCATGGCCGCCTTCCTGCCCCGGCCCCGGCCGGCCGACCGCGCGAACGAGCCCTCCTCCACCGCCTCGGAACCGACGGTCAAGCGGCCCTTCCCGTGGCGTCCGCTGGCCGGCACCTGCGCCCTGACCGTCTTCGGCGCCATCCTCTTCTACGCCGTCCAGGTCGAGATGGCGTTCCTCCTGGACGACATGGGCGTGAGCAACTCCGCTGTGATCGGATTGGCCACGGCCGCCTCCAGTGCGGCGGTCGTGATCGGCGCCGTCGTCTTCGCCAAGGTGGACCGGGGCCCCCAGGCCTGGCTGCCCACCGCCTTCGGCCTGAGCGCCCTCGGCTTCGCGGTGATCTGGCTCGCCCCGAACCCCGGCGTGCTGACCGCCGGCGCGGTGATCAACTGCCTCGGCAGCGGCATCATGCTGCCGAGCCTGCTCACTCTCGCCATGTCCAAGCTCCACTACGCCGACCGCGGCCGCGGCACCGGCCTGTGGACGGGCTCCTTCTTCCTCGGCCAGTTCGTCTGCCCGCTCGTGGTCCTCGCGCTCACCGCCGCCGTCGGCACCCTGGCGAACGCCCTGGGCGTATTCGCCCTCGCCGGGGCCGTCGCCACCACCGCTCTCGGCCTCGCCGCCCGCCGCCGGACGGCCGCCCCGGCACCGATCCGGCAGACGGCGGGCTGACCTTCTGAGCAGGCCGCGGCGGCGAGTCGGATCGCCGCCGCTCACCTGTCCAGGGCCGTCACACCCCCACTGGCTGCCATTCCTGGTTGGCGCCGCCGCCCGCGGGCCACTGGATGACCTTGGCGCCGTCGGCGGTCGATCCACTCTGCACGTCCGCGCACAATCCGCTCTTGATGTTGACGAGGCGGTAGTGGCCGCTGGTGGCCGCCGGAACGAGCTTCCACCACTGGTGGGTGCCGCCCGCGTCCGACCGCTGGTCCAGGGCTGTGCCGTTGCTGGTGGAGCCGCCCGGGACGTCGAGCACCTTGCCGCTGTTGACGTTGGACAGGCGGAACGAGCCGTCGTGGTCGGGGAGCAGCTCCCACTGCTGGTTCGCGCCGCCGGACGACGTGGACTGGATGACCGGCGCGCCGTCGGAGGTGGAGGAGCCGGAGACGTCCATGACCTTGCCGCTCTTGCGGTTGACCAGCTTGAAGGGGCCGGTCAGCAGGCCGATCGTGATCGTGGTGCTCGTTCCCGCGGTCAGCGACACCCTGCGGGCGTGGTTGCCCAGTGACGACGTGGTGACCGTCGCGCCGGTGCTGATGGACGTGATGCCGCGCCGGCAGATGAAGGTGATGTCCTGGTCGATGTCGGAGGTGAGCGTGACAGTGGCCGTGCGGGCCGCCGTGTCCCAGGACAGCGACTGGACGGTGATGCGGTTGCGGCCGCGGACGCCCTTGATGGTGCCCTTGTCCAGCTGGTCCGGGAGGGCGGGGAGGATCTCGAGGACACCGGGGCGGCTGTAGACGAGTGCTTCGCCGAGGACGGCGGGGATGGCGTTGGCGGCGTCGCAGTTGTAGATGTCCAGGTTGGGGTTGTGGGAGGTCATCAGACTCCGCCACACCATGTTCTTGCCGTAGATCTTCAGCAGGTTGCCGTAGACGCCGGGGCCGTCCTTGAGTCGGGCGCGGGCCAGGGCGCGGTGGAGGCTGCCGTGGGCGGAGTAACCCCCGTCGCCTCGCTTGTCCAGGGCCTTGGCCGCGTACTTGACCAGGTCGGGCCTGTCCTCGGGGTTGATCTCGTGCAGCGGCCAGGCGCCGTACAGGTGCTGGACGTGCCGGTGGTCGTAGCGGTCGGTCAGGCCCGGCCAGGACCACTCGGCGAGCGCCCCGTCGCTGTTGACGGTGTAGTCGGGCAGCTTGGCGAGCAGGGCGGTCCAGCGCTGCACGCCCTGACCGCTGCCCTGCTCCAGGCCGAGGGTGTTGGCCGCGTCGATCGCGGCCTCCAGGGCATGCCGGCCGGCCATGATGTCGCCGGTGGCGTTGATGGAGAACGCCTGGCTGGTGCTGAGCGGCCTGTTCTCCATGGAGTAGGAGGGGACGAAGACGGCCTTGCCGCCTGCGTCGGTGCGGGTGAGGAAGTCCTCGTAGAACAGGGCCAGTTCCATCAGGGCCGGGCCGAGCTTGTTCTTGTAGAAGGCCGCGTCGCCGGTGACCTGGTAGTACTCCAGAAGCGGGTGGAGCAGCCAGTCGGCGCCGCCGGTCCAGGCCTCGCCGGGGAAGTTGGTGTTGTTGAAGTGCAGCATGTGCCCGTACTCGCCGTCGGTGCGGGACGGAGCGAGGAAGCCGCGGGCGCCGTAGAGGTTGGTGGCGTTGTCACGCCAGTGCTGCAACTGCCCGAGAACCAGGTCGAAGTAGCCCTGCATGGCGTCGGTGAGGTCGAGGATGTTGCCGCCGGCGACCTGCAGGTTGACGTTGGCGTCGGTGGTGAAGTCGTCGGCCCAGGAGCCGTTCCAGGTGCCCGCCCAGATGCCGGTCAGGCGTGGTGGCAGGACACCACTGGAACTGACGAAGAGATAGCGGCCGGAGTCGTACATCCGCTCCAGCAGGGCGACGTCGATGGCGGACGCGTTGCCGTTCTGGCGGGCTATGAGCTCGCCGGTGGCCAGTCGGCGGTCCGCGGCGGAGACGTTCAGGTCGATGCTGGAGCGGTCGTACATGGCCTGGTGCTTCGGGGTGTGGCGGCCCAGGAGGGTGGCGTAGTCGGCCGTCAGCGCGGCGAGGGCGGTCTGCAGGGGCCGGCTGTTCCAGCCGGTGGAGGTCTCGTACCGGCCGAGCTTGGTCAGCAGCAGCACCCTGGTGGCCTTGGCGACCACCAGGGTCTGCCCGTTGGCGGTGACGGAGGAGCCGCTGCCGAAGGCCACGACGCGGGTGACGCCCTCGTAGCCGTACGCGCCGCCGGAAGGGTAGGTGCCGCGCAGGTTCAGGTAACCGTTGCCGCTGGTGACGGTGGCGGTCGTGGAGAAGGACACTCTGGTCGGCACGCCCGGAAGAGCGGTGTTGACGCTGATGGTGGTGTCCACGGTGCGGCCGGTGGCGGGCAGCAGCTCGTGGACGATGACCTGGTCGGCGCGGGAGACGAAGACGTGGCGCTTCCAGGTGCCGTACCGGTCGGTCCAGGTGTGGGTGATCTCGCCGGTGCGGAAGTCGGTGACGCGGGCGAAGTCGTTGACCGTGGTCATGCCCGGGGTGCTGAGCTGGAGTTCGTAGCCGGGGTGGAAGGTCTGCGTCCAGCGCAGGCTCCAGCCGCCTGCGAAGGTCGTGGAGGCACCGGAGTAGTCGCCGGCCAGCGCCTGGTCCCGGGCGGCTTCGAGCTTCCCGGAGAGCACCGGGGGCATGACGTTCCGGGTGCCGTTGGGCAGCACGAACCGGTGATGGTTGAGGATCATCTTCTCGAGCGTCGGCGCCCCGTAGTAGACGGCCCCGTACTCACCGTTTCCGCTCAGGAACCCGTCGGTCCAGGCGGAGGCGGTGGCGTTGTCCCAGATGCCGCGGTCGGGCAGGGTGACCTGGGGCGGTACAGCTGCGGCGGCCCGGTCGGCGAAGACGAGGCCGGGCAGGGCCGTGGCGCCGGCGGCGAGGGCGGCCGTGGTGAGGAAACGTCGACGGTCCAGGGGAAGGTCGGGCAGTGACATGGGGCGACTCCGTTGTCGGGCGGTGAGTGCTACTGGGCACAGGGATGCCACCGGTACGGGTGCGGTGGTGGACAACAGCGCTTTGTCAGACCTGCGGTGGCTGGATCGGCCGTCGACGGCAGATCCGCACGGCTGAGGCCGGCCCGCCCCGTGGGGACGGACCGGCCTCGCGCGTCTACGGGGTCACGGTCAGCGCGGGCACCATGTCGGCGTCCGCGTTGGTGAGCTTCCCGGAGCCGGTGGCGCCTTCGGAGCTGACGAAGCGCAGCTCGTGGTTGGTGCCTCCCGCGTTGCCGACGGCGAGCAGCAGCGTGGACTGCTTGGCCGCGTAGGCGCTCTGGACGAAGGAGGTGATGTCGACGGTGATGACGCGGCCGTCGATCGCGTCGCCCTGGTGGTTGCCGCTGCCCTCGGGGACGACGGTCGAACCGAGGGTGAAGGCGGCCGACTTCGCCACGGAGGAGTTCGTCGCGGTGAAGCTCGGCCGGTTCTGCCAGGTCATGGTGCTGACCGGACAGGACGTGCCGCCGCCGGTGCAGGTGGTGTCGCTGACGGGTTGCACGAGGAGCTGGTCGGTGTCGGTCGACGGGACCGACGAGTAGCGGTGGCCGATGTAGGTGAGACGGAGTGTCGCCTGGGTCGGCGTCTTGGTGATGCCGTTGAGGGGGAACTGGAGGTAAGCGAGCTTCCCGTCTCCGGATCCTGTGGTGTACTGCTCGCCCATCAGGCCCACGCCGGTGTTGCGGGTGATGAGCGTCAGGTCCGAGGAGCTGTTCTTGCTCTGGTCGCCGGTCCACGCGCCCACCCAGGTGTCCCCGTCGGCCGGTGCGCCCGTCCTGACGTTCTGGGTCTGGCCGTTCGCGTCCGTGTAGGTGCTGGTCAGCGTGGAGATCCCGCTCGGCGCCAGCGGGAACTGGCTGGAGTACTTGACGAGCTTGCCGCCGACGCGGAGGTTGTTCAGCGTCACGTTCGTGACGCCGTTCAGCGGGCTGCTGTTCGTCTTCTGCTCCGTGAACCACACGTTGTCGAGCTTGAAGGTGCTGATCGGGGTCTTGGTGTACGTGTACGTGGTGCCCGACCCGTCAGGGTTGGGGGCGAACCCGTAGGTCGCCTGATCCTCGGCGGTGATGGTCTGGGTGGACCCGTTGCCGCCGTTGAGCCTGATCGGTCCCGACCCGTACCGGGAGGTGTCGAACGAGCTGTTCTTGATCACGATGCTCGAGATACGTGGGTACGGCTTGGGGCTGTTCTGCGTGAAGATGCCGCCGGCCCCCTGCGAGATCGAGTTGAAGTTGTCGAACGTGTAGTTGTTGAGCTTGTATCCCCACGAACTCCATCCGATGCGCATCGAGTTGCCTGCGCCGGAGGACCAGCTCAGCGTGTTGCTGACCGAGATGTTCTTCGAGTCCGCGCTGTCCCAGTGGTAGTTGTCGAACCCCAGCTCGTCGACGACGGTGTCGTGGGCGCCCACCGCGTTGGCATAGCCCTGGATGTCGGGGGTGGAGGTGCCGAGCTGGAAGTTGCCCCACACGCCGGAAGCCATCGGGGTGAATCCGTCGCTGGGGTTGTAGTGGCCGGAGGCGAACGCGTCGTCGTTGCCGAGGGTGAAGACGCCGTTGGCGGTGATGTCCTGGCCGCTCGCGAAGTCGATCCCGTCGATCCACGGCTGGGGGTACGGCGTGAGGCCCTTGATGTTGTTGAACGTCACCCGGCTGGCGGTGTGGGTCTCGTAGTTCCACTGCTTCGAGTCGCGCAGGTAGGTGTCGTTGAACGTGATGTCCGACGAGTGCATGACCATGACGCCGCCCTGGTGCTGGCTGCGGTAGGCGTCGTGCGAGTCACCGACGCTGCGGGCGTTGTAGTTCGCCACGCCGTTGCCGTCGAAGACACCGCGACCGCTGATCTCGATGTTGTTCGAGTTGATGATCGCGACCGCCGGCTCGAACGCCTCCATGTACGCCTGGATGCGGTTCTTCACCAGGGCACCTTCGTCGGTGTAGATCTTCAGCTTGCCGCCCTTGAGCTTGCTGCCGTCCACACCGTTGACCAGGAGACCGGACGATATGTAGGTACCGTTCGGGAAGTAGAGCGTGTTGAGTGCCGTGGGGTTGGCCTTGATGGTGTCGATGGCGGCCTTCAGGGCGTACGTGACGTCGCCCGCGGCCATCGTCCGCACATTCGGGTAGCGCACATTGACGGTGCTCGCGCTCACCAGGGCCCCGGCCGAGGTCTTCTGACCGGCGGGTATGGCGGTGCCGCCCACGGTCTTGCCGGCCATGGAGCTCGTCGTCGCGGCGGGAGCCTTCTGAGCCGTGCTGTTCGGGTGCTCCGCGAGATACTTCGCGGCGAACTGCTGGAAGTTGAGGACACCGGTCTGCAGGTTGACGCCGGAACCGTCCGGTGCGCTCGTGGTGTCCGGGCGCCGCGCCGGGTCTTCCAGAGGGTCGTTGATGACCGCCAGGTAGGGCTGTCCCGTCACGCTGGTCGAGTCGCCGTTGACCATCACGATCGCCTGGTTCAACCCGGCTTCGGCCGACATCTGGAACGTCAGGGTGTGCTTGTCCGCGCTCACCGAGACGCTGCTGGACGGGTAGTAGCGCGCCGGGTAGATGTTCACCGTCTCGATCGTGGTGCTGGGCAGCGTGACCGTGACCGTCGGTGTCCGGGAGTCCGAGGCGAAGCGCGCGATGTCGAAGTTGTTGCGGTTCGCGGTGTACCGCACGGCCTGGACGGGCGTACCGGCGACCTGCACCTGGTACTTGGTGGACGCCACGTCCGGGGACGTCGTCGTACCGCCTCCCACTCCGCTCGGCGCGTACGTGTGGACGGTGGTGGCGGCCTGTGCGGGGGCGGCGCCGGTGAGCATGAGGCTCGCCGCCGCGATGGTGGCGCTCGCGGCGGCCGCGATGACGCGCTTCACGCGCGATCTGCGTCGCGCCGGGGCGAGGTTCGGGACGGCGTCGTCGCCGGCCGGTCGGATCATGCCTGTCTCTCCTCAGGACGAGACCTTCGCAGGTCTGTTCAGGCGCTCCCCGCCGGCCGGAGGCGGCGCGGAGCATGCGCGATGCCTCCGGCCGGGTGCGGCCGTCGGCGCTGTCGTGACCGAGAGGTCCACTACGGCGCCTCGAGGGCGATGGCGCCGAGTGGCACGGGTGGTGGTTCCGCGGCGGTGGACCGCGACGGCTTTTTCGTTGACCGATCCACGTAACCGGTGTGGCCGGGATGTTAATGTCGCATTTCTGGAGCCGTCAACGGTTCCGTCGTCTTTCCGATGTTGAACTGAGTGCGACGTGCTCCGTTCTCAACGTGTGCACGTAACCGCTGGATTACGACAATCCGACGAAGTCTTGCCTCTGTCACGACAGTCGACCTACGCTGTCGCCACTTTCGTGGATCGATACATGTTCTGGGGTGGGGCTCGTGGTGACGATGGCGGAGGTGGCCGCTCGGGCGGGAGTCGCCAAGCAAACCGTCTCCAACGTGGTGTCCGGCAAGAAGGTGCGGCCGGAGACGCTGGCGAAGGTGAACACGGCGATAGAGGAGCTCGGCTACAAGCCGAACCTGGTGGCGCGCTCGCTGAGAACCGGCAGCACGTCCACCGTGGGGCTGTTCGTGCCGCGGGTGGCCAACCCGTTCTATTCGGAAGTGGTCGAGGAAGTCGAGAACGTGCTGGTCGGCCACGGGTACAACCTGCTGCTGGCCACGACCCGCGACGACCCCGACCACACCCGGGCCCATCTGGAGAACCTCGCCGCGCGCTCGGTGGACGCACTGCTGGTCGCCGGGGACAACGGCGTCGAACAGCAGTTGCCGATGCTCGTCGAGGCCGCCTTCCCGGTCGCGCTGTGCGCCTGGGAGGGAGACCCGCCCACCACGCTGCCGGTGGTGTCCATCGACTACGAGCACGCCGGGTTCCTGGCCGGGCGCTACCTGAGGGATCTCGGCCACCGGAACGTCGCGGTGATCGCCGACCTCCCCGCGCACTCGCCGCGCGTACGCGGATTGCGCCGGGCGTTCGCCGAGGACGGACTGACCATCGAGGACCGGCAGGTGTTCGCCTGCACCAGGGACGACGCCGCCGGCGGGTTCGCCGCGGGCAGTGCGGCGCTGGAGGCCGATCCGGAACTGACGGCGATCTTCGCCACCCACGACGTCCTGGCCGTCGGCGCCATCGAGGCGGTCGTCCGGTCCGGGCGGCGCGTCCCCGACGACGTCAGCATCGTCGGCTTCGACGACATCTCCCAGGTCGGACAGATCCAGCCCGCGCTGACCACGGTCACCTTCCCGAAGAGGGAGATGGCCCAGCAGGCAGTCGAGCTGCTGCTGCGCGCCGTCGACTCCGGCCGGCCGCCGACCAACGCATTGACGCTGCTGCGCCCCACCCTGACCGTCCGGGACAGCAGCGCCGCGCCCCGGGCGACCGGATAGCACCGGGCTCCGCTCGACCCGCGCTCGCTCCCCATGAGCCGAGGGCACGGTCCTGCCTGCCGGCTTCCCGTCACCGCCACGAGCTCCGACACAGAAAGCCCTCCACTGATGACAGACCTCGATCCCCACGCCTACGTCGAAGACCGGGCGCCCGGCACCGGACGGCTGCGGCCACGCGCCGCGTTCGCCACCGACCTGCCCACGATCACGCTCGACGGCGACTGGCGATTCCGGTTGGCGTCGGGGCTGGACGACCTCACCGGGGACTTCGCCGCGCCGGAGTTCGACGACGGCGCCTGGGACCTGCTCGCCGTGCCGTCCTGCTGGCAGATGACCGGCCTGCCCGACGAGCCGCACTACGGTGCCCCCGCCTACACCAACATCCTGTACCCGTTCCCGGTCGACCCGCCGAGGGTGCCCCGTGAGAACCCGACCGGCGAGTACCGCCGCGCGTTCGACGTTCCGGACGGGTTCCCGGCATCGGCCGCGGTGCTCCGGTTCGAGGGCGTCGACTCCGCGTTCGCGGTGTGGCTCAACGGGATCCGGCTCGGCGACGGCAAGGGCAGCCGGCTGACCACCGAGTTCGACGTCTCCACCGCTCTGCGGCCCGGCCGGAACGTACTCGCGGTCCGCGTGCACCAGTGGTCGTCCGGCAGTTACCTGGAGGACCAGGACATGTGGTGGCTGTCCGGGATCTTCCGGTCGGTGTCCGTGGCCGCCCGCGGTGTCGAGGACTTCTTCGTCCACGCCGCCTACGACCACACGACGGGTCAGGGCACCCTGGCCGTCGATGTCACCGCCCCCACCCGGGTCTCCCTCTCGGTGCCCGAGCTCGGCATATCCGGCGCCGACCCGGCCGGTCCGCACGTGGTCGACGGCGTCGAGCCCTGGTCGGACGAGCAGCCGCGCCTGTACACCGGGGAACTGGTCTCCGAGGCCGGGGAGCGGATACCGCTGCGCATCGGCTTCCGCACCGTGGCCGTCGTGGACGGTGTCCTCACCGCGAACGGCAGGCCCGTCTCCCTGCGGGGCGTCAACCGCCACGAATGGCATCCGCTCACCGGGCGGACCCTGACCGAGGACACCATGCTGACCGACGTGCTGCTCATGAAGCGGCACAACATCAACGCGGTGCGCACCGCCCACTACCCGCCCGACCACCGTTTCCTGGACCTGTGCGACGAGCACGGCCTGTGGGTGTTCTGCGAGGGCGACCTCGAGACGCACGGCTTCGAACCCGGCGGCTGGCGGCGCAACCCCAGCGACGACCCCGCGTGGCGCGAGGCCTACCTGGACCGGGCCGAGCGGCTGGTGGAACGCGACAAGAACCACCCCTCGGTCATCGTCTGGTCGCTGGGGAACGAGTCCGGAACCGGAGCCAACCTGGCCGCCTCGGCCGCGTGGATCCGGCAGCGCGACGACAGCCGCCCGATCCACTACGAGGGCGACTTCGCGAGCTGCGCGTACGTCGACCTGTACTCCCGCATGTACATCGGCGTGGACGAACTGGCCGCCGTGGGACGCGGCCAGGAGGCGCCGACGGCCGACCCGGCCGACGACGCGCACCGCCGCGCCCTGCCGGCCGTGCTGTGCGAGTACGGACACGCCATGGGCACCGGCCCCGGCGGGCTGTCCGAGTACCAGCAGGTCATCGAGGCGCATCCGCGGCTGGCCGGCGGATTCATCTGGGAGTGGATCGACCACGGGATCGCCCGGCTCACCGGGCAGGAGGACCCCCAGTCGTACTACGCCTACGGCGGTGACTTCGGCGAGGAGGTTCACGACGGCAATTTCGTCGCCGACGGGCTGCTCTTCCCCGACCGCACGCCGTCGCCGGGCCTGGTCGAGTACAAGAAGGTCGTCGAACCGGTCCGGATCCGCGTCGACCCGGCGACCCGGCAGATCGGCGTGCACAACCTGCACCACGTCCGCGACAGCGGCTACCTGGACTTCCGGTGGACCGTCGAGGACGGCGGCGAGCCGGTGGGCTCCGGCGACCTGACCGTGCCCGCGACGGCTCCGGGTACGACGACGACCATCGCATGGCCCGCCGACGTCACCGCCGCGCTCGACGCGGCCCGCAAGAACGACTCCGGCCACGAGGTGTGGCTGACCGTGACCGCGGTGCTCGCCGCCGACGAGACCTGGGCCGGGGCCGGCCACGAGATCGCCTGGTCCCAGGGGCTGGTCATGGCTCCGGCCGCCCCTCCCGTGTGCTTCACACCGGCGCCGGCGATCGCCCACGACGGGTACATCGCACTGGGTCCCGCGCGGTTCGACGCGCGCAGCGGGGTGCTGACACGGCTCGGCGACCTGGAGCTCGACGGTCCGCGCCTGGACGTCTGGCGGGCCCCGATCGACAACGACCTGCTCAGCGCCTTCGGCGAGCCGCAGACCGACGCCTGGTTCGCCGCCGGCCTGCACCGGATGCGCCACGACGTCCTGGGTGTCGAGCCCGACGCCTCCGGGCTCACGGTCACCGCCCGGCTGGCCGCCGCCGGGTCCTCCTGCGGGCTCGGCGTGGTCTACCGCTGGACGGCATGCGACACACCCGACGCGGGCCAGGCCCGGCTCCGGCTGGAAACCGTCGTCACCCCCGAAGGCCCGTGGTCGGTGCCGCTGCCCCGACTGGGCGTCGCGATGTCGCTGCCCGGCACCGACGCCGACGTCGAGTGGTTCGGCCCCGGTCCCGGTGAGGCCTACCGCGACTCCCGCGCCGCGGCTCGCGTCGGCCGCCACCGGTCGACCGTCTCCGCGATGCAGGTCCCCCAGATCCGCCCGCAGGAGAACGGCAACCGCCACCAAGTCCGCCGCGCCGGGATCACGACCCCGGACGGCACCCTGCTCATCACCGGCGACCCGGTCATCGACCTGACCGTTCGTCCCTGGAGCACCGAAGCGCTGGCCGCCGCGGCCCACCAGCACGACCTGGTCCGCGACGGCAGACTCCATCTGCACCTCGACCACGCCCACCACGGCCTGGGCAGCGCGGCCTGCGGCCCGGGCCCGTCGGCGCCGGACGTCCTGGCCGCGGTCACCACCGCGTTCGGCGTGGAGTTCGGCACCAGCCGGTAGACGGGCCTTGCCCGCCCGCCCACCGGCCATCCAGCAAGTCCGCCCCTGTCACAGAAGGTTTCCTCACATGAACAACACCACCATACGCACCCGCAGACTTTTGACGATCACCACCGCGGCGCTCCTCGTGGCCGGCCTCGGCGCGTGCAGCAGCACCGAGAGCACCTCCGACACCGCCGAGAAGAGCAAGGCCGGGCCGGTGAACATGGAGTTCTGGGGCTGGGCCGGCTACGAGAAGATCGTCGACCAGTGGAACGCGTCCCACCCGGACGCCAAGGTCACCTTCAAGAAGATCCCGTCGGGCCCCAAGGGCGGCTACACCCAGATCAGCAACGCGCTCACCGCCGGCGAGGGCCCGTGTCTGGCCCAGATCGAGTACCAGACCATCCCGTCGATGCTCGTGAAGAACTCGGTCATGGACATCACGGAGTACGCGAGCGACGGCATGGACAAGTACGTCCCGTCGGCCGTCTCCTCCTCCAGCGTCGGCGGCAAGATCTACGGGGTTCCGGTGGACGTCGGCCCGATGGTCCTCTTCTACCGCAAGGACCTGTTCGCCAAGTACGACATCACCGAGCCGCCGGCCACCTGGGCCGAGTACAAGGCCGACGCCGAGAAGGTCACCGCCGCCGACCCCGATGTGAAGTTCGGCCCCATGCTCGGCGACGCCGGCGGTTTGGCGGCCTTCACCCTGCAGACCGGCGAGTCCTGGTACTCGACCAAGGGAGACAGCTGGACTGTCAGCATCGACAACCCCGGCACCCGCAAGGTCGCCGAGTACTGGCAGGACCTGAAGGACAAGGGTCTGGTGGCGAAGCACGGCAGCGCCTGGGACCCGCAGTTCAACAAGGCCTCCGAAGCCGGCAAGGTGCTGACGTTCGTCGCCCCGGCCTGGGCCGCCGGCGGTCTGAAGTCGGACCTGAAGGCCCTGTCCGGCAAGTGGCGGGTCGCCCCGATGCCGACCTGGGAGGCCGGCGACGGCACGAGCGCCAGCGGCGGCGGCTCGGCCACCTCGGTGATGACCGGATGCAAGACGCCCCGCGAAGCAGTGCAGTTCGCCGATTTTCTGTCCAGTGACCCGCAGGCGGTGAAGACGGGCATCGAAGGCGGGCTGTACCCCGCGTCGAAGGCCGGACAGGACGACCCGTCACTCACGGGGGGTGACCCGTACTTCGGCGGCCAGAAGGTCGGTGACGTGTACAAGACCTCCGCCGCGCAGGTACCCAGCACCTGGACCAACGGCCCGACCTTCCAGCAGGTCGAGACGGACTTCACCGGAGCCATGGGCAAGGGCACCCTGCCGGACGCGATCACCAAGGTCCAGGCATCGACAGTCGCCGCGATCAAGAAGCTCGGACTGTCGGTGACCAACGGCTGAGGCGGCTGGCCCTGCCGCCTCACAGGGTCCCCGCGGCCGCCTGCTCCCGGCGCCGCGGGGACCCGCCCCCTGACGACCAACCGCCCAGCGAGGTTTCCATGAGCAGTCCCAGCAGCACCCGGACCGCGTCACCGCCGCGGCCGGTGCCCGCGGTCACCCGCCGCGCCTCCCCCACCGGCCGGCCGCGGCGCGCCGGCCGCCGCAGCGCGTTGACCGCGTCGGGTTTCCTGGCGCCGTTCGCGGTCCTCTTCGTGACCATGATGGTCGCGCCGATCGGCTACGCGATCTACCAGAGCTTCTTCACCGTCCGCCGCGCCGGGCTGTTCGGCGGTGCGCAGTCCAGCGAGTTCACGGGGCTGTCCAACTACACCGACGCCTTCGGCGACCACGACTTCGTCGCGTCGATCGTCCGGGTCGTGCTCTTCGGCTGCGTCCAGGTCCCGGTCATGCTCGGTCTGGCCCTCCTGCTCGCGCTCCTGCTCGACTCCCGCTCGGCCCGGCTGCGCAAGACCTTCCGGCTCACGTTCTTCCTGCCCTACGCGCTGCCGGGCGCGATCGCCGCGCTGATGTGGTCCTTCCTCCTGGTGAAAGACCTCTCGCCGTTCACCGGACCGCTGTCCCACATCGGAATCGACACCGACTTCCTGTCGCCGTCATGGGTTCCGTTCTCGATCGGGAACATGATCACGTGGGGCTGGACCGGCTACAACATGCTGATCATCTACTCCGCGCTGCAGACGATCCCGGCCGAGGTGATGGAGGCCGCCGCGCTCGACGGCTGCACCGGATGGCGCCTGGCATGGGCGGTGAAGATCCCGCTGGTGCGTCCCGCGCTGGTGCTCACCACGGTGTTCTCCATCATCGGCACGGCGCAGATGTACACCGAACCGGCCGTCCTGGTCGGCGCGCGCATCCCGGGCGTCGACCCGAAGTTCTCCCCGATCATGAACACGACCGTGGCCATGGACGTGGGCGGCCAGAACCTGGCGGCCGCTCAGTCCGTCATTCTCGCGTTGATCACCCTCGTGCTCTCGTTCGGATTCCTCAAGTACAACCAGCGCAAGGGAGCGATGGGATGAGCGTGACTTCGGCCGGCCGACCGACCCGACTGGCCCGCCGGGGCCCCGACCTCGCGAGCAAGGCCGTCGTCAACGGCATGCTGGGCCTGATGGCCCTGTACACGCTGATCCCGCTGTGGTGGCTGTTCGTCTCCTCGACCAAGGAATCGGGCTACCTCTACACCGGTACGCCGCTGTGGTTCTCCCACTTCGACCTGGTCACCAACATCAGGAACGTGTTCAGCTTCGAGGGCGGCATCTTCTCCACCTGGCTCGCCAACAGCGCGCTGTACAGCCTGGTCGGCGCGACCGTCGGCACTCTGCTGTCCGCGATGGCCGGCTACGCGCTCTCCAAGTTCACCTTCCGCGGCCGGGAAAGCGTCTTCAACGTCATCCTCGCCTCGGTCCTCATCCCGGCGCCGATGTTCGCCCTGCCGCTGTTCCTGCTCATGGCCAAGCTGGACATCACCAACTCCTACTGGTCGGTGCTGCTGCCCAGTTGTGTCAGCCCGTTCGGCGTCTACCTGTGCCGGATCTTCGCCGCGGCGTCCGTCCCGGACGAACTCCTCGAGGCCGCACGGCTCGACGGAGCAGGCGAACAGCGCACCTTCTTCCGGATCGCCCTGCCGCTGATGACCCCGGCACTGGTGACCGTCTTTCTGTTCCAGTTCGTCGCCGTCTGGAACAACTACCTGCTGCCCTCGCTCATGCTCAACACCCCCTCGCTACAGCCCGTCACGGTGGGTCTGGTGCAGTGGCGCGCGCAGTTCGCCAACGGAGTGCCGCCGCTGCTGCCGATCACCGGTGCGTTCCTGTCGCTGATCCCTCTGCTCGTCGCCTTCGTCAGCCTCCAGCGGTTCTGGCGCAGAGGCCTGACCGCAGGTGCCGTCAAGTGACGCGACCACCTCGGCGGCTGCGTGTACACCGGGCTCTACGAGCCGGAACACCCGAGCGCGAACGGCGACGGGCTACGTAGGGACGTTGCCCGCGCCCCGGACGGCCGGCCGCGCGTGCCGGCCGCCGTACGCGCCCCTCCGGGAGCGGCGGGGGCGACCGTCCCGGAGGAGACCCGAACCCGAACCACGTGCGGTGGCGCACAGCGCGTGCAGGGAGCCCGCCTGTGATCAGTCACCGGATTTTTCGTGGCACCGTGGGTGTCATTCCGCCTCGCGGCGCGCCTGGCCGCGACGGCGGAGCAGCAGGAGGCCGCCGGCGACCGCGGTGATGCCGGTCGCGGCCGTCCACAGAGGGAGGTCCGAGGCGCCGGTGGCGGCCAGGTCCTTGTCGCTCTTTCCGCCCTGGGCGCCGGCGCCCCCGGAGGACTGCCCGGCCGGGGACTTGGACGAACCGGATGACCCGGAGGTACCGGACCTGGCGGCCGTCGACTTCGACGGGGACGGTGAGGCCGCCGCCTCGGCCGCGGTGGCCTTGTCCCGGGTGTACGCCAGTGTGCCGAAGCCGAGTTCGTCGAATCCGCCGCTGTTCGGGCCGTAGTGGCCGCCGCCTCCCTCGGGCCCGCTGCGGGCCAGCATCTCGCGGGTGTTCGGCATGGCCATGCGGCGCCTGTTGGCGTAGTGGTTGTAGACCCGCGCCCAGACGGGGCGCACCTGGCCACGGCCGTGCTCGGAGATGACGGTCTGCGCCGTTTCCACGCAGTGCACGCCGTTTCTCCAGGTGTACGTGGTGTACGGCACGTCATAGCCGAGGTTGTACCGGGCGACGTACTCGCACGCCTTGCGGAACCTGGAGTCGTCCGCGCCGTAGAGGTCGACGCCCTGGTTCCAGGCCATCTCGCAGATGGTGCCCATCAGGCCGATGCCCATCAGGCTGTGGGCCTGATCGCGCCCGCTCTCCTGCCACTGGGCCAGGTCCACGTCGTCGTAGACGAAGGGGATCGCCTTGGCCAGCGCGCCGTTGCCTTCGCCGTTGTGGAAGTAGTCCACCGTCTCGTCGAACTTGGCCCGATCGTCGCAGAGGATCCCGATGGCCATGATCGAGGCCATGGTGCACAGGTCCCAGTTCGCCCAGTAGTGGCCGATGCAATTGGTCTCGCGGTACATCATGTGGCGGTTCATCGGATAGAAGTGCTTGACCAGCATGTCCTGGAAACGGGCCAGGTCGAAGCCGGGGTAGCCGCGCAGGAGTTCGCCGACGTTGGCGAACTGGTACCCGTAGATGCCTGCCAGGAGCACGACTTCGGAGCCTCCGCCGATGCCCTTCAGGGTCCCCGACCAGGCGTTGCAGATGTCCCGCGCGGTGTCTGCGTATGCGGTGTCGCCGGTGATTTTCCAGCGCAGCGCCCTCTGGTAGGCGGCGTGGATGTCGCGGTAGAGGGCCCCGTAGTTCTGGACGCCGCCCCCTCCCCGGGTCGGGGTCACCTGCGGGTTGGGCCGCCATGCGGCCTGCGAGTGGCGGCCGGTGGTGAGGGTGAGCTTGGCGAAACCCTCCGTGTAGGGGGCGGCGCCCGCCTTCACCTTGGCGGCCATGCGCTCGAGATCGGCCCGGGTGTGGAGCATCCCGGGATGCGCGAAGGACGTGCCCGCCGCCGTCGCGGGGGAGGCGGCCACGCCCGTGCCGATACCGATACCGACCGCGCCGGTCGCCGCACCCGCGGCCTTGAGCATGCTGCGTCGGCTGATCTGTAGTGCCACTGTGTCGTTCCTCGGGCTCTTGTGGGGACAGTGCCTACGTAGGGAGACGTGATACGGAGCGGGCGATAACACAAAAGGTGGGCACCACCGATGAAAGGCAGCCGGGCGTCCGGCACCCTCCGGCACCATGGCCAATGATTTGCAACTGCATGCATCCAGTGCGAGACGGCCCGGCCCCGCGGCGAGAGAGCCGTCGGGCCGGGCCGTGGCCGCGCCGGCTCGTATCAGCCGGCGGGCGGGATCGATGTGCGTCTAGCCGGTGACCCGGCGGAACGTCCACTGCTGGTTGGTGCTGCCCCTGTTGGTGTACTGGATCAGCGCGGCGCCGTCGGCCGTGCTGCCGGAGCTGACGTCGAGCACCTTGCCGCTGTTGCGGTTGACCACCTGGAACACCCCGCCGGACAGCGGGCGCAGCTGCCACTGCTGGCTGGTCCTGCCGTCGGGGGTCGCCTGGACGACCCGCGCGCCGTCCGCCGTGGAGGATCCGGCGACGTCGAGCACCTTGCCGCTGCGGACGCAGGTGATGGTGTGGTAGCCGTCGGCCGTGGACTGGAAGGCCCACTGCTGGTTCGTCGCGCCGTTGTCGGTCCACTGGATCACGGCGGCGCCGTCCGCGCCGGACCCACCGGAGACTTCGGCCACTTTGCCACTGCGCACGCTGACGCAGGTGTACGTCCGCGCCGGGGCGATGGTGTACTGCACCGAGTCGAAGTCGACGTGGCCGGTGCCGCCCGGGTTGTAGGTGTAGAGGCCGATCCGGTCGCCGCGGTAGCCGCCCCAGGTGAGCTGGTAGGTCCCACCGACCTGGGTGAACGTGCTCCCGTCGAGGCTGTAGGAGAAGCGGCTGACCCCGTTCACGTCCCATGTGGTGCGCAGCCACACGGCGTTCTGCGTGATGGCCGCACCGCTGGTCAGGGTGCCACCCGCGTTGTGCTCGATCGTGGTGGTGGTCCCGGTGCGCCGGACACCCAGTCCGGCGTAGGTGGCGGCGTAGTGGCACAGTCCGGCGTGCTGGCCGTCGGCGAGGCCGGCCAGTTCGAGGCGGACGGTCACCGTGGCGCCGCCCGCGGTGCGCAGGACGCGTTGGGTGAGGGTGTTGCCCACCTTCGTCAGGTTGTCCCCGGCCAGCGGCGCGAACGCCTTCAGCCGCAGGTAGCCGGGGCGTTCGGTCAGCGACCAGTAGCCCGAACGGGGTTGGTAGTACCACTCCCACTGCGGCTTGAGGCGGGTGTCGGTGAACGTGTCGCTGGTCACGACGGCGGGCAGCGCGTCGACGGGGAGGCCGGGGGTGCCGGTGCCGGGCAACTGGCCCGTCCACACCATGTTTCCGATGCCGTCCGAGCCCACCTCACCGATGATCGGCCAGCCGTCCACCCAGGTCACCGGCAGCAGGGACAGCACGCGCCCCTCCCAGCGGCCCTGGCCGTGATGGGTCACGAAGTACCAGTCGCCGCCCGGAGTCTGGACCAGTCCGCCCTGGTTGGGCTCGCGGTCCACCGAGGTGTTGACGTGCAGCAACTGCCTGGTCTCGAACGGGCCGAAGATGCTGGAGCCGCGGTTCATCATGAGCACCCGGCCCTCGGGCTTCACCTCGCTGAAGAGGTGGTAGTAGACACCGTCGATCTTGTACAGCTTGCTGGCCTCGCTGCGGTTCGACTGGTGGATCACCGGGGCCGGGCCGACCAGCGACTTGCCGTCCGCGGACAGCTTGTACAGGTGGACCTTGTAGCTGTCCGAGTAGTGCGTGGTGACCAGGTAGCCCTGGCCGTCGTCGTCCCAGAACGGGCACACGTCGTTCCAGCCGGAGGTCCGCCACATCGAGTGCAGCGGCTCCCAGGGCCCTTCCGGCGACGGGGCCGACGTCATGAAGAAGCCTTCGTCGGGCGTGTTGAAGTACACCCAGTACCGGCCCGCGTGGAAGCGGATGGCCCCGGCCCACACGCCGCGGCCGTAGCGGTTCATCCGGTCCCAGTTCAGCTCGGGTCCGATGCGGGTGACGTCGTCGACCGAGCCGCCGATCGGGCGCCAGTTGACCAGGTCCTTCGAGTGCAGGACGGCCATGCCGGGCGAGTACCCGAACGTGCTGGTGATGCCGTAGTAGTCGTCGCCGACCCGGATGCAGTCCCAGTCGCTGAGGTCGGCCGGGACGATCGGGTTGGCGTAGGTGCCGTCGCCCTGGTCGCCCCAGGTGCCGGCCGGGGGAGGGGCTGCCGACGCCACGCTCGACGGGAGCAGGCCCGGGAGGAGGAGGGCGCCGGTACCGATCGCGGCGAGCCGGCCGAGTTGTCTTCTGGTGAGGTCCACGATGCAGTCCTTGGTTGGAGGTCGTCAGGTGCGGGGGAAGCGGTGGGTGGACACCCCGAGGGGAACGCGGGGGAGAGAGAACGTGGAAGGGCACGGCCTTGGCGTCGTGCGCGCCGCGTCCCAGCGGGCTGACGGCCCTCACCGGCGTTGTGCGGGGGCATGAGCAAGGCGCACCGTCGAACGCCTGGGCAACGCGTCCTTGGGTACACGCGGCGGCCGAGGGCGGACGACGATTGATCGATATGTCGAACGGCTATCGGTTTGCCGAACCGATCGACGCCGAAGTTAGAGTCCCGGCCGCACAGAAGTCAACGGTTCGTCCGCGTTTTTCCGAGACGTGCGGCGGCGGCCGGAACAGGGCGCGCTCGGGCACGGACGGGCGGCGTCGGCCGAAGGGGCCAGATGGCGTCAGCCGAAGAGGCGGCGCTGGATCTCGCGGCGGTAGTCCTCCAGGGTTCGGTCGAGGTGTGCCGCGGTGGCCTGCGCCGCTTCCTCGGGGCGGCCGTCACGGATGGCCCGGTAGATCGTCTCGTGCTCCTCTACGGCCGCCTCGGTGTTCTCCCCGAACGAGTCGTGGATTCCGATGGCGCTTGACTGGCGCTGCAGGCGTCGCGCGTCCCGCACGGCGCTGACCAGGAACGTGTTGTGCGAGGCCGCCGACACGGCCGTGTGGAAGTCCTCGTCCGCCTGGTTGAACACGTCGACCTGGCCGTGGGCGAACCCGTGCCGGCACTGCTCCATGGCGACTTCGATGGTGCGCAGTTCCGAGGGGGTGGCGCGGGTGGCCGCCAGGCTGCTGGCGGCCATCTCCTGGACCCTGCGGAACTCGAACAGCATCAGTACGTGGTCGATGTCGACGGGGCGGAAGAAGCCTCCCCACCGGCTGGTGGTGAGCATGCCCTCGTCGTCCGCGACGAACAGACCCCGCCCTTTGTGCGCCCGTACCCGACCCAGCGCCGAAAGGATCTTGACGGCTTCCCGCACCACCGCCCTGCTGGTGTCCAGCGTCCGGGCGAGGTCGATCTCCGTGGGCAGCCGGTCACCCGGCGCCAGTCGTTCCTCGGCGATGTACGCGAGGATCCGCTCCGCCACGATCTCGTACCCGGGACGGTAGTCACGCCGCTCGTCCGGGTCGGCCACCCTCGTGGGCGCGGCAGCAGGGACTTGAGCCGGCAGGGCCGCTTCGATCGCTGGCGTGTCGTCCATCTGTGCTGCCTCCCGGGTGACTTCTGCTCACGCGACTGATCGCGGTGGAGCCGACGGCATCGTAGCGCACAGGGGGTATGAGTCGTACTCATTCTGACCAAGATCCATAGCGAGAGCCATAGTCATCCGGGCGAGCAAACGAAACTTATCGGGCATATGTAGTCTAAGTGCTCGCCTGTTGCTAGAAATCCAGCAACAGAACGCTGCGCGCACCCTTGACGTATTGCTCGATAAGGCGGCTAATTTCTTCCACGCCGCTCGCAGCGGAGCCGCCTCTTCCGTCTCCGTCGTCCTTCCGGGCCGCCCCTCTGCTCGCACCCGCACACCCAGTGGAGTCACTCATGACCGTCAACCAGTCCTCGTCCAGCCCCAAGAGAGCCCTCGGCAGGAAGCGGGCGGCATCGCTCGCCGGGTGTGCGGTCACGGTGCTGCTGACCGTGACGGCCTGTGGCGGCGGCACCGCCGGCAAGACCACCAAGGACGGCTTCGCGCAGGCGCCGCAGAAGGACGGGGCGTTGACCGTCTGGGTGGACGCGACCCGGATGGACGCCGCGAAGCTGTACCAGGAGCTGCACCCGGAGGTGAAGCTGAACATCGTCAGCTATGACGGCAACGCCAACGGGTCCAACTACCTTCAGACGAAGGTCCAGTTGTTCAACCGCACCGGCAAGGGCTGGCCGGACGTCGTGTTCAGCTCCCAGAACAACGAGACCTCCTGGGCGGTCGACGCGGGCTTCGCCGCTCCGCTCAACAAGGGCCTGGTCCCCGAGTCGACCCTCGGGAAGTTCTCCAAGGGCGCCAACGACGTCTGTACGGTCGACGGCACCGTCTACTGTCTGCGCAACGACCTCTCCCAGGCGGTGCTCTGGTACAACGCCCCGCTGATGAAGAAGTTCGGCTACACGGTGCCGACGACGTGGGAGGAGTACCAGAAGCTCGGCACGAAGGTGGCCAAGGAGCATCCGGGCTATCTCGTCGGTGACGCGGGTGACTCCTTCACCCCCGAGATCTATCTGTGGGCGAGCAAGTGCGGCGCCAACCACATCACCGGCCCCAAGTCCGTGTCGGTGAACACCACCAGCGAGGCCTGCACCAAGATGGCCAAGCTCATGGACGTACTGATCGAGAACAAGTCCATGTCCATCAGCGGCGTCTTCAGCACCGACTTCGGCAAGAACCAGGCCGACAAGGTCCTGCTCATGCCGGGCCCAGCGTGGTTCGGCGGCGCGGTCTTCAAGGACACCCTCAAGGTCCCCGGCAAGCAGATCGGGGTGGCGCCCATGCCGCAGTGGCAGGGCGACAGCGCGCCGTCCACGGGCAACGTCGGCGGCGGCACCTGGCTGCTGTCCCAGCACTCCACCCACCTCAAGGCGGCCACCGACTTCCTGACGTGGGTCACCACCGACAATGCCTACCAGGCGGAGAAGTCGCCCGGCTTCCCGGCCTACGCGCCGGCGGCCGAGGCATGGCTGAAGCAGCAGGACGCCTCCGGCTACTTCGCCGGCGACCTGAGCGCGCTTGCCACCGCCGCCTCCCAGGTGTGGCCGGAGTGGGGCTCGGGCCAGTTCAGCCAGGAGGCGATCTGGGCGGCCACCATCAAGCCGGGCCTGACCCAGGGCAAGTCCATCGTCTCGATGCTGCCGGCCTGGCAGGACTCCATCGTCAAGCACGCCAAGTCCAACGGATACAAGGTCGAGCAGTGAGCCTCAGCCCCTCCCCGCCCCGCTCTGCCGGTCGGCGCCCCCACGGCACCGACCGGCAGAGCCGGGCCGGCATCGCATTCGTCGCGGCCTACGTACTGCTCCTTATCGCGTTCGGCATCCTGCCGACCGGGTACGCCGTCTACTTCGCCTTCACCGACGCCGGGGGCACGTTCACCGGCTTCAGCAACTTCGTCACCACCGCACAGGACTTCCGCTTCCTGGACGCCGTCGGCCATGTCGCGCTGTACCTGCTGTTCTGGCTGGTCTCCCTCGTGGTGTTCGTGGTGAGCCTGGCGCTGCTGCTGCACCGCCTCGCCTCGGGCTCCCTCAGCAAGTCCCTGCGCTTCCTCTTCTACATCCCCGGAGCGCTCGCCGGCGCCGCGAGTGTGCTGGTGTGGCTGTTCATGCTCGACCCGACGGTGAGCCCGGTCAGTTCGCTCCTGGGCATGCTGGGGTACGGCACCTTCGGCGAGGTGATCGCGCCCGGCAACCTGCCCCTGCTGTTCACGGTCATCGCGTTCTGGACCGGCGCGGGCGGCTGGATCGTCGTCATCTACGGCGCGCTCAACAACATCCCCACCGACGTCATGGAAGCCGCGCGCATCGACGGCGCGGGCGCCTGGCAGACCGCCTGGCACATCCAGATCCCCATGCTCCGCAAGTGGATCGTGTACATGGTGATCCTGGCCTTCGCGGGCGGTGCGCAGCTCTTCGTGGAGCCGCAGCTGCTGTCCCTCGCCAGTGTGGGCGTGGCCGGACGCGACTACTCGCTGAACCAGCTGACGTACGACTTCGCCTTCCAGATGAACAACATCAACGGTGCCGCCGCGGTCTCGGTGGAGCTCCTGGTCGTCAGTGTGTCGGCCGCCGCCCTCTTCGTCGCGCGATCGGGGTTCTTCGATGCCGACTAGTTCCCCGCGCCGTCTCGTGCCCCGTCTGCTGACCGGTTCCGTCCTGCTCGTCTTCCTGGTGTTCTTCGTGCTGCCGGTGCTGTGGCTCGTCCTCGCGGCGACCAAGACCGACCAGCAACTCGTCCACGGCAGCCCGCTCTCCTTCGGCTCCTGGCACACCTTCCAGGCCAACTGGGACGCCCTCACCGCGTTCCAGGACAACGCCGTCCTGCAGTGGCTCGGCAACTCGACGTTGTACGCGCTGATCTCGCTGGTCATCACGCTCTGCGTGGCCATCCCGGCGGGCTACGCGCTGGCCATGACCGAGTTCCGCGGACGGCACACCCTGCTCGTCTCGACCCTGGTCGTGATGCTCATGCCGACCGCCACGCTGGTGGTGCCGCTGTTCCTGGAGATCAACGCGGTCGGTCTGATCGGCACGATGTGGTCGATCATCCTGCCGTACTCGTTCTACCCGTTCGGCGTGTATCTGACGTACATCTACTTCACCACCGCGGTACCGAAGGACCTGCTGGCGGCGGCACGGATGGACGGCTGCTCGGAGTTCGGTGTCTTCCGGCACATCGCGCTGCCGCTGGCGACACCGGTCGTCGCGCTCGTCGGGTTCTTCAGCTTCGTCGCCAACTGGACCAACTACTTCCTGCCCTACGTGATGCTGCCCGAGAGCGGCCAGATGCCCATCCAGGTGGGGGTCGGGACCCTGCTCAGCAATGTGCCGTCCTTCAATCCGGCCGTCGGCACCCTCGCGATCGAGCGGCCGCAGCTGGCCCTGGCGACGCTCGTGGCCATCACACCCGTACTGATCGTCTTCCTCTTCGCGCAGCGCTTCCTGGTCAGCGGGATGCTCGCCGGCGCCACCAAGGAATAGCGGCCCCTCTTGGCCGTCGTCCCCGGCGTGCGCCGTCCCGCCGCCCACCCCGAACGGAGATCCCCCATGCCCTACAGCTCCGCCGATCCCTCCTCGGCCGAGGCCACCCCCTGCGAGCAGCCGGCCCCGCCACCTCACATCGAGGCGGGAGTGCCGCTGCTCGAACCACCCGGCTGGGCGGTGGCCCAGCGGTCCCTGTTCGACCTCCTCGACCACGCCTGGCGGCGCTTCGCCCGCGACTTCACCGGCCCCGACGGACGTCTGAACTACTCCGGCCCGCTGACCACCCGCGACGGAGTGGACGACTTCTACGAGGTGTTCTTCAACTGGCCCCAGCTCTACCTCCTCGGCGGCGCCGACGACCTGCTGCCCGCCAGTGAGAAGCACTGGGAGGGCGTGACCAGGCAGCTCACCGAACTGGACATGCTGCGCGACGAGTACGAACGCGGCTACGACTGGTTCCACCAGGGCGAGAGCCTGCTGCTGCTCTTCTTCCTGTGCATGGCCGACCCCGAGCGCTGGTCCGAACGCGCCCTTCGCTTCGCGGAGTTGTACGTCGACCCGGCCCACGGCAACTACGACCCCGAGCACCGCATCATCACCCGCCCGCACAACGGCAGCGACCCCGACCGCACGGGCCTGTTCGACGGCGACGTCTACCCCTGGCTCCAGAAGGAGGCCGATACCTACGGGTACCCGCTCGAGTGGATCCCCGAGGCGCAGGGCGGCGGCCCGTTCCCACTCTCCTCCGACCCGCGTCTCGGCGCACAGATGCGCGACCGGATGGGCGTCGGAGACACCGCGCTCAACCTCGGCGCCACCGGTCTGGTCCTCAACGCCTGGATCCTTACCGGCGACGAGCGCTACCGCGACTGGATCGTCGGTTACGTCGGCGCGTGGCGGGAGCGCACCGAGGCGAACGACGGTGTCATCCCCGACAACGTCAGCCCGGACGGAGTCGTCGGCGGCCTCCTCGAGGGCCGCTGGTACGGCGGCCACTACGGCTGGTCCTGGCCCCACGGCTGGCACAGCATCGGAACCGCGGCCTGCGTGGCTGCGCTCGCGGCGGCGACGGTCACCGGGGACGACGACTTCCTGTCCATGGTCCGCACCACGCTCGACTCGCTCATCGCCCGCGGCAAGGTGATGCCCCACACCGAGGCGGACTCCAGCCTGCCCGCCAAGTGGGCGGTCGAACTCGGCCCGGACGCCGACGTCCCCACGCTCCACGTGCCGTTCCGGCACAACGACACCGGCTGGTTCGACTACAACCCGACCACCCCGCCCGTGCCGGTGGCCCTGTGGCACCACTCGGCCTCGGACGCCGACCGCGAGCGGCTGGAGAACCTGCGCGAGGCCGAGGCGATCGACTGGCGCACCCTGCGGCCGTTCCGCGCCAAGGAGGAGTCCGGGCACGAGAAGGCCTGGTTCGCCTTCCTCGCCGGCGACGACCCCGACTACCCCGAGCGCATCCTCGCCACCGCCCAGGCCCAGATCCGCCACCGCCTGCGCCGCGTCGACCGCTACCGCGACCTGGACGTGCCCGAGGCCGACATCCACGTCTGGCAGCAGTCGAACCCCGTGGCCACCGAAGCCCTCGTCCAGCTGACCTGGGGCGGGCCCCAGGTGCTCTACAACGGCGGCCTGCAGCAGGCCCGGCTGCGCTACCACGACGCCGACGCCCGCCGCGCCGGCCTCCCGCAGGACGTGGCCGCGCTGGTCAGCTCCATCGACCCCGAGGCGACCACCGTCGAACTGGTCAACCTCGCCCCTGAGACGGACCGCACGGTGATCGTCCAGGCCGGCGCCTTCGCCGAACACACCATCACCGCCGTCCGGTACACCACCTGCGAGGACGACGGCTGGATCGGCGACATGTACGACTACGGCCACACCGAGCCGGTCGTCACCGAGGAAGAGCTCTCCTGCGACAGCCCCTTCCTGACCGTCCGGCTGCCCGCGTCCACCCGGATCAAGCTCGTCCTGCGACTGAACCTGCGCGCCAACACCCCCAGCTACCGCACCCCGTTCGACACGGGCGAGCCCGCCCCCGGCACGGAAGAGAGCACGGCGTGAAGCGCATCGCCCAGACCATCAGGCTCCGGCCCGAGCACCGGGAGAGGTACCTCGAACTGCACTCCGCCGTCTGGCCCGGGGTGGAGGCGGCCATGCACCGGGCGAACATCCGCAACTTCGGCATCTTCCTCCACGGTGACGTGCTGTTCGGCTACCTCGAGTACCACGGCGACGACTTCGAGGCCGACATGGCTGTCCTCGAAGCCGACCCCGAGACGCAGGAGTGGTGGAAGCTCACCGACCCCTGCCAGGAGCCCTGGCCCGACCGGGGCGACTCCCGCCAGTGGACGGAACTGACCGAGATCTGGCACCTCGACCCGCCCGGCGAGGACACCACCGTCTGACACGGACCGCGCCGGACCGACCCGACTTGGAACCGCCATGACCTCCGCCCCCGCACCCGTCCTCATCGACGCGCACCACCACCTGTGGGACCTCGACCAGCGCCCGCAGCCGTGGCTCGACGACCCCGGCCTGACGTCGATCCGCCGCACCTTCACCGCCGACGACCTGCGCTCCACCGCGACCCGCCCCGTCGCGGGCCGTCACCTCCACGGCACGGTGGCCGTGCAGTGCGTGCCGGAGGTGCCCGAGACGGAGGACCTGCTCGCCCTCGCCGAGCGGGAGCCGCTGATCGAGGCGGTGGTCGGCTGGGCGGACCTCACGTCGCCGGCGATCGGCGACTCGCTCGACCGACTGCTCGCCGGACCGGGCGGCACCTACCTGCGTTCCCTGCGCCACCTCGTGCAGGGCGAGACGGAACCGGCCTGGCTGCAACGCCCTGATGTCGAACGGGGGTTGGCGGCCGCGCGGGACCGCGGGCTCTCCTACGACGTCCTGGTCCGCAGCCATCAGCTCGACCAGGCGATCCGGCTGGCCGAACGCTTCCCCGACCTGCCCCAGGTGCTGAACCACGCGGGCAAGCCGGACATCGCCGGGCGCCAACTCACCGAGTGGCGAGAGCAGGTGCGACGGCTGGCCGCGCACGAGCACGTGGTCTGCAAGCTGTCGGGACTGATCACCGAGGCCGACCACGACAGGTGGACCACCTCCGACATCCGCCCGGTCTGGGACGTACTGCTCACGTCGTTCGGCCCGGACCGGCTGATGTTCGGCTCCGACTGGCCGGTCGCCGACCTCGCGGGCGGCTGGAACCGCTGGGCCGCCACTGTGGACGAACTGCTCACCGGCGGCGCGGAGAGCGAGATCCACGCGCTCCTCGCCGGCACCGCGACCGCCTTCTACCGCCTCCCCGCCCGCGGCTGACGTACAGCGCTCGTGCCAAGAGGACTTTGGAGAACACGATGACACTCGCCGTCCACTACACGGCTGCCCGCACCCTGGACACGGCCCCCGCTACGGGCGTGGAGCCGGGCCCCGGCGAGGTGGAGCTGGCCCCCGCCTACGTCGGCATCTGCGGCACCGACCTGCACATCTTCCATGGCGACATGGACGCCCGCGTCGCCAGGCCCGCCGTCCTCGGGCACGAGATGTCCGGCCGGGTCCTCCGGGTCGGTCCGGGCGTGCAGGACTGGGCGCCCGGCGACGCGGTGACCGTGATGCCGCTGCGCTGGGACGACACCTGCCCCGCCTGCCGGGCCGGTCACCGACACGTCTGCCAGCACCTCGACTTCATCGGCATCGACTCCCCGGGCGCCATGCAGCAGCGCTGGACCGTGCCCGCCTCCACCCTGATCCGCCTGCCGGAGTCACTCGCGCTGGACCGGGCGGCGCTCGTGGAGCCCACCGCGGTGGCCGTGCACGACGTAGGCCGGGCGCGGGTCACCGAGGGCGAGAAGGTCGTGGTCGTCGGCGGCGGTCCGGTCGGGGTGCTGATCGCACTCGTCGCGCAGGCCGCCGGGGCCGAGGTGCGGGTGGTGGAGCTGAGCGCCCACCGCCGTTCGACGGCCGAGGAGTTGGGGCTGGCCACGTGGGACCCGGCCGCCGACGACATCGCCGCCCTGGTCGGCGCCTGGACGGCCGACGCGGGCGCGGACGTCGCGTTCGAGGTGTCCGGTGCGGCCGGCGGTGTGCACACCGCCGTGGAAGTCCTCGGGGTGCGGGGGCGGCTGTGCCTGGTCGCCATCCACCCCCGGCCCCGGGAGGTGAACCTGCACCGCTTCTTCTGGCGCGAACTCACCCTCGTCGGCGCCCGCCTGTACGACCGCTCCGACTTCGAGAAGGCCGTCGCCCTGGTCGCCGACGGCACCGTCCCCGCCGGCCGGCTGATCAGCAAGGTCGTCCCCCTCACCCAGGCGCCCGCCGCGTTCGAGGCGCTGGAGGGCGGCGACGTGATGAAGATCCTCCTCGACTGCGCCGACGACACCGACCACTCCGACGACACCCAGGGAGCCGCCGTATGAGTGCCTTCGACCTCACCGGGAAGCTCGCCGTCGTCACCGGAGCCCGGCGCGGTATCGGCCGGGCCATGGCCCGTGCCCTCGCCGCCGCCGGAGCCGACATCATCGGAGTGAGCGCCTCCCTGGAGGAATCCGGCAGCGACGTGGAGAAGGACGTCACCGCCCTGGGCCGCACCTTCGAAGCCATCCGCGCCGACTTCGCCGACCCCGACGCCGTCCGCGCCCTCGGCGCCGACCTCGCCGGACGCGAACGCCCGGTGGACATCCTCGTCAACAACGCGGGCACCATCCGCCGCGCCCCGGCCGCCCAGCACAGCGACGCCGACTGGGAGTCGGTGCTCCAGGTCAACCTCAGCGCCCAGTTCGTCCTCACCCGCGCCGTCGGCGCCGGCATGGTCGCCCGCGGCCACGGCAAGGTCATCTTCACCGCCTCGCTGCTCAGCTACCAGGGCGGCATCACCGTCCCCGGCTACACCGCCGCCAAGCACGGCATCGCCGGTCTGACCAAGGCCCTCGCCAACGAGTGGGCCCCGCACGGTGTCAACGTCAACGCCATCGCCCCCGGCTACATCGCCACCGACAACACCCAGGCCCTCCAGGACGACCCCGTCCGCAGCAAGGCGATCCTGGACCGCATCCCCGCCGGACGCTGGGGCAGCGCCGACGACCTGGCCGGCGCCACCGTCTTCCTCGCCTCCGGCGCCGCCGCCTACATCCACGGCACCACCCTGCCCGTCGACGGCGGATGGCTCGGCCGATGAGCGGCGGCCCCGACTCCGTACCGGGCCAGGTCGACGTCCGCGTCCCCGGCCACGTCCACGAGGAGGACGTCATGCGACGCCGGACGGTCGCCCGCACGTCCGTCGCACTCACCGCCCTCGGGTTCGGCGCGGCGGTGATCGGCAACCTGTACCGCACCACTTCGGCGGCCGACGCGTCGGCCGCCGTCGACGCGGCCTGGGACGCGGGCATCCGGTACTTCGACACCGCGCCGCACTACGGCCTCGGGCTCTCCGAACGGCGCCTCGGGGCGGCGCTGCGGCAGCGTCCTCGGGACGAGTACGTGGTCTCCTCCAAGGTGGGCCGGCTCCTCGTCCCCAATGAGCGTCCCCAGGGCGTCGACAGTGAGGGCTTCGTCGTCCGGGACGACCTGCGCCGGCGGTGGGACTTCAGCCGCGACGGCGTGCTCCGCTCCATCGAGGAGTCCCTGCGCCGCACCGGCCTCGACCGGCTCGACATCGTCTACGTGCACGACCCCGACGACCACTGGCGGCAGGCCGCCGACGAGGCCATGCCCGCTCTGGCGGAGCTGCGCGACCAAGGGGTCGTCGGGGCCGTCGGCGCCGGTATGAACCAGTCGGCCATGCTCGCCCGCTTCCTGCGGGAGACCGCCGCCGACGTGGTCATGCTCGCCGGGCGCTACACCCTCCTCGACCAGTCGGCGCTGGACGACGTGCTGCCCGCCGCGCGGGACACGGGCAAGAGCGTCGTCGCGGCCGGTGTCTTCAACTCCGGGCTGCTCTCGCGTCCACGGCCCGCCGAAGGCATGAAGTACGACTACCAGGACGCTCCCCGGGAGCTGGTCGCCCGCGCACGGGCGATCGCGGAGGTCTGCGAGGAGCACGGCACCAGCCTCCCCGCCGCCGCCATCGCCTTCCCGGGCACCCACCCCAGCACCGTCAACGTCACGCTCGGCATGCGTGACCGCGCGCAGGTCACGCAGAACGTGGCACTCCAGCGGAGCGCCGTACCCCGGGCGCTCTGGGACGACCTGCGCGAGCGGGGACTGATCAGGCAGGACGTCCCCATCAGCGCCGGCGGTGCCCCTTGATGCCGCTGAAGGGGGAGGGCACACCACGTCCGGTCGACCTCCCCCCGCCCGACCGATTACCCGGGCCACTCCGCGTCCGTCGCCAGGGAAACCCGTACCGCTTCTGCCACTGAGGAAGCACCGAGGAAGTACTGAGGAAGTCACCCCCGTCCGCTGAATCGCACGCCCGCACCCCCGGAGCCGCCGCATGAACGCTTTCCCGACCGACCGATCCAGCAGGAGGGGCGGACGATGAAGCCCTTCCCCTCCACCGCCCGCAGAATCTCGGCCGTGCTGGCCACGGTCCTCTGCGCGACGCCGCTGACCTCCCTCACGCTGGCGTCCCCGGCCTCGGCCGCGGTCCAGGCCACCTACTACGTCGCCCCCGACGGCAGCGACACCAACGCCGGGACGATCTCCGCGCCGTTCAAGACCCTGCGGCACGCACGGGACGTCGTACGCACGGTCAACGACGACATGACCGGCGACATCAACGTCTATCTGCGCGGCGGCAACTACCCCGTGAGCAGCACCATCGACTTCACGTCGGCCGACTCCGGGACGAACGGCCACCGTGTGGTGTACGCCGCCTACCAGGACGAGAAGCCGGTGCTGAACGGTGGAGTCCCGGTGGACGGCTGGACCCAGCACAGCGGGAACATCTGGAAGGCCCCGCTGGACCGCGACGACAAGCTCCGCGCGCTGTATGTCGACGGCAAGCGTGCCCAGATGGCCTCGAAGACGGTTCCCTCGGCCGGCTGCCACGGCACCTACACCGTCACGGCCGGCCAGGCTCCCTGGGCCTGGGAGTCGGGTTCGCAGTGCGACGGCGCGAAGTACAGCCTCACCGATCTGCCCGCGATCGCCGCCAACCAGGACGACGTGGAGATCAGAACGCAGACGACCTGGACGTCGGCCATCGTGGGCGTCCGGCAGATCACCACGAGCTCGGACGGCGCCAACCGCGTGGCCCTGTTCCAGCAGCCGGGCGCGGCCATCGCCCAGGGGCCGCCGAACGGCAGATTCGACGCCTCCGGCACCCACACCCTCATGAACGCGTACGCATTCCTCGACCAGCCGGGCGAGTTCTACTTCGACAAGACGCAGCACACCGTCTACTACTACAAGTCGGGCTCCGAGGACATGACGTCGGCGAAGGTCTTCGCGCCGAACAACGTGTCCACCCTCCTCAGGATCGCGGGCACGTCGAGGACCGACCACGCGCGGAACATCACGTTCTCCGGGCTCAAGGTCGAGCACTCCGACTGGGGCCTGACCAAGGTGGGCGACTCCGTCTTCCGGCAGGGCCAGCAGGGCAACTCCGGTTCGACCGTGTACGCGAAGAAGAACTTCCACGCGTACACCTACCGCAACGTCGACCTGCCGCCGGGCATCATCCAGATCGAGAACGCCGACGGCATCACCCTGCGGGGCAACACGGTGCAGCACACGGGCGCCGACGGAATCAACATGGTCAACGACGTGACCGACTCGCAGCTGATCGGCAACGTCACGAATGACATAGCCGGCTCCGCGATCACCGTGGGGCACCCCCAGCACGTGTACATCGGGGACTACACCTCGACCAACAACGAGAAGTACCCGGTGAACGTCGAGGGCGTCTGCAAGAACATCTCGATCACGAACAACTACCTCCACGACAGCGCGGTGTTGTTCCAGGGATCCAGCCCCGTGTCGGCGTACTTCGTGGACTCCCTGTCCGTGGAGCACAACCGGATCGAGAAGTCCCCGTGGGCGGGCATCACCCTCGGCTGGGGCTGGTGGAACTTCGACGGTTCGACGAACTCCATCAATCCCGGGAACCCGACCACCACGGCGAAGAACAACACCGTCCGCTACAACCAGATCGTCGACACGATGCAGACGCTCGCCGACTCCGGCCCCATCTACACCCTGGGAGCGCAGCCGGGAACCGAGATCAGCGACAACTACATCCAGGGCGTTCCGGCCGGCCACAAGTACGGCCTGCACCCCGATGAAGGCTCCGCCTTCATCAACTACCACGACAACGTGCTCGACGTGGACAAGGACGTCACGTCCGTCATCCACTCCGGCACGTGGGGCCGTCAGCACGACCTGAAGTTCACCAACACCTACGGTGCCGTCAACAAGATCTGGGACAAGGGCGTCCCGAACAGCACCATCCAGGACGTGCGCGCGTACGTGGACAACGTGTGGCCGTCACCGGCGTACGCCATCGCCGTGAACGCGGGTGTGGAAGACGCCTACAAGGACATCCTCCCCGCCGCGATCACGACCTCGCCGGACCACGCGCTGCCCGCCGGCACCTTCACCGGCAAGGGCGTCATGACCATTCCGGTGCGCAGCCCGGGAGACTCCACCAAGACGCTCTGGCTGGCGCCCGCCGGTACGACGACGTTCGCCGCCGGTCCCACCAAGACCAGCGCGAGCGGCACCTCGACGAGCATCCGTGTCCCGCAGACAGCGGGTGACTACCGGCTCTACGTCGTGGACGCCCAGGGCAACGCGTCCCCCGCGTCGAAGGCCGTCGTACGGCAGCGCTGGAGCCACGTCGACGACAAGGCCGCAGGCGTGACCTACTCCGGGACCTGGTCGAACTGGAACGACACGAAGGACATGAACGGGTCCGAGAAGTTCACGAACACCACGGGCGCCTACGCCGAGTTCTCCTTCACCGGCACGGGCGTGCGGTACCTCGGCATGACGCAGCCGAACATGGGCAAGGTGGACGTCTACATCGACGGCACCCTGGCCCAGGCGGGCCTCGACGCCTACGCCTCGACGGTGACGAAGCAGGTGCCGCTGTTCGAGAAGACGGACCTGGCCTCGGGCCCACACACGATCAAGGTGGTGTGCACCGGGACGAAGAACACCGCCTCCTCCGGCACGGTCTGCGCCCTGGACGCGTTCGCCTCCATCCAGTTCCCCGCGACGAACGCCAACTACAAGGTGGTCAACAAGAACAGCAACAAGGCGATCGACGTCTCAGGCGCGTCGAAGTCCGCCGGTGCGAATGTCATCCAGTGGACCGACTCCGGAGCCCTGAACCAGAACTGGCGCTTCGCCCCGGTGGGTGACGGCAGTTACGAGATCGTCAGCCGGAACAGTGGCCTGCTCATCGAGGTCAGCGGTGCCGCCACCGCGGACGGCGCGACCGTCATCCAGGCGGCCGACACCAACGCCGCGAACCAGCGCTGGACACTGGTCGCCACCGGAAACGGTTACTACAAGATCAAGAACGTGAACAGCGACAAGCTGCTCGACGTGTCCTCGGGCGGCACTCAACTCGTCCAGAACACGGACACGAACGCCAACAGCCAGTTGTGGAAGGTGGTCAACGTGGACTGACCCTTCGGCCCCCGCGACCCCCGGCGTGCGATGCGCCGGGGGTCGCGGGGGCGTTGGAGGACCCGTCGCCACGGCTCCTCCTCGGGTTCACGGTCCGTCGGTCTTCACCACCCGCACCGGTCGCCAGGTCGAGCCGCTTACACACAACGGCTTTCAGCCGTGCTCGTGGATCCGGTGCAGAAACGCTCGTGTGCGCGCGTGGTCGGGGTCGGTCATGAGTTTCTCCGGAGGCCCTTCCTCCAGGATGACACCCTGGTCGAACATGACGAGGCGGTCGGCCGCGGAGCGGGCGAAGCCCATCTCGTGGGTGACGACGATCATCGTCGTGCCGTCCTCGGCCAACTCCTTCATCACCTCGACGACCTCCCCGACCATCTCCGGGTCCAGGGCGCTGGTCGGCTCGTCGAAGAGCATCAGGGCCGGCTTCATGGCGAGGGCGCGGGCGATGGCGACACGTTGCTGCTGACCTCCGGACAGGGCGGACGGCCGCGACGACGCCTTGTGGGCGAGGCCGACCCTCGCCAGCAGGGCGTGCGCCCGTTCCCGCGCCTCGGCCTTCGACAGGCCGAGGACCCTCGCCGGGGCCACGGCCACGTTCTCCAGGGCCGTGAGGTGCGGGAAGAGGTTGAAGCGCTGGAAGACGAAGCCGATGTCGCGACGGCGTTCGGCGACGACCTTCGGCCGTTCCTCGACCGGCCGCCCGGAGCCGGGCCGGTAGCCCACGGGGCGGCCGTGCACGAGGATCTCGCCCTCGTCCATGGTCTCCAGATGGTTGAGGCAGCGCAGGAACGTGGTCTTGCCGGAGCCCGACGGGCCCACGACGACCACGACTTCACCGGCCATGACGTCCATGGACACGCCGTCCAGGACGCGTACGCCGCCGAAGTGCTTCACCACTCCCCGGGCCGACATCACCGCCGTCGTAGTCGTTTCCATGTCAGTGCGCTCCCTTGCCGACGAGCGAGTCCTCCTTGCGACCGGCGTAGCGGCCCCCGCCGACGAACCGCTCGCGCAGGGACGGTCTGGCCACGGTGACGCCGGGGTCCGCGAACTTGCGCTCGATGAGGCGTTGGACGAAGGACCAGACCGTGGTCAGGGCGAGGTAGTAGCAGGCGACGACGAGGAAGATCTCGAAGGTCTTGAACGTCGCCGAGTTGATCGACTGTGCCGTCAGGAACATCTCCTGCAGGCCGATGACCGACAGAAGGGACGTCGACTTCATCATCAGGTTGAACTCGTTGCCCAGTGGCGGCACGACGATCCGCAGCGCCTGGGGCAGCAGTATGACCCGCATGGTCAGCGCCGGAGTCATCCCCAGCGCCTGGGCCGCTTCCGTCTGCCCGGGGTCGATGGCGTCCAGCGCCGCGCGGAAGATCTCCGCCATGTACGCCGCCTCGTTCGCGGCGAGCGTGAGGACGGCCGCCTGGACGACACCGAGCAGGACGAAGCCGCCGAGGTCGAGGTCCGTGAACCGGTAGATGCCCGTAGCGGCGAGGCCGTTGTAGACGAGGACGAGCTGGACGAGCAGTGGTGTGCCGCGCACCAGCCAGACGTAGGTCCGGCCCACCTGGCGCAGGGCGCCGAAGCGGCTGCGCTGGGCGAGGGCGATGGCAAGTCCCAGTGCGACGCCGAGGAGTTGGGCGACGACCGAGATGTAGACGGTGCGCCAGAGTCCCTCCAGGAACGCACCGGAGGGCGAGATCAGTTGGTGCCAGAAGAAGGACCAGTCGAAGCCGGCTCCCGGTGCCGAGTCGGCGAGCAGCAGGACGTCGGCCACGTCTACTTCCCCTCGATGTCGTCGCCGGTCAGGTTCCACTTCTTGAGGATCGAGGTGTACGTCCCGCTCTTCCGCACTGCTGCCAGGGCCTTGGTCAGCGCATCGTGCAGGGCCGGGTTGTCCTTGCGGGTGGCGGCGCCGACCTTGATGCGGTTGAACGGTTCGCCGACGAACGCGAAGGTGTCCGGCTGCTGCTTGGTGGCGTACGCGGCGGTTTCGAGGGTCGTGCCGTAGGAGTCGACGAGACCGAGGCGCAGTTGCTGGAGGGCCTCGCTGTCCTTGGTGAACTGCCGGATGTCGATCTTCGCCTTGCCGGCCGCCTCGCACTGCTTCGACCGGTCGGTGAGGTACTGGACGACGGTCGTGCCGGTCTGCCCGGCCGCCTTCCTGCCGCAGAGGTCGTCCGCGTTCTTGATGTCCCCGGCGCTCTTCGCCGCCACGAGCAGGGTGTTGGAGGCGTACATGTACGGCACGAAGTCCACGACCTTCTCCCGCTCCGGCTTGATGTAGAGCTGGCTGATGATCGCGTCGCACTGCTTGGCCTGCAACGCCGGGATGATGCCGTTGAAGCTGGTGTTGGCCCACTCCGCGCGGACACCGAGCTGGGCGGCGAGCGCGTCTCCGAGCTCGATCTCGGCCCCCACCGGCTTCTGCGACGCGTCGTAGAAGGTCAGCGGGGGCGCGCTGATGTCGGAGCAGTAGGTGATCTGTCCGTCCTTCACCAGCGTGTCGGCGGGCACCTTGACGGACGCCGGGAGGGTGGGGCCGGAGGTGCCGGCGGCATCCGTGGAACCTCCACAGCCGGTGAGTGTGACCGCCGCCGCGGCAACGGCTCCGACCAGCGTGAACGCCGATCGGCGAGAACAGAGGAGCGACCTGGCCATACCGAACTCCTTCACGGATTCGCACTGTTGCGCGGTAAGTAAGTCAATGCCATAGTCAGCGCCATTGACTATGGAGTTCCGTGAAACGGGAAGCTAGGGCGGACGGTTCAGGACTGTCAAGGACCCACTGTTACAAGGCAGTTAACAGAGGTTCGATGCAGAGGTCCTGAGGTCCACCGGGAAAGGGAGCGATGTCGGCATTCACCGAGCGCCAGCTGGGCGCGCAGGGTCCGGACTGGGCCGTCGCCACCCCGCACGCGGCTGCGAGCAATGCGGCGGCCGACGTGCTGCGCGGCGGCGGCAACGCGGTCGACGCGGCACTCGCGGCCGCCGCCCTGCTGACGGTCGTGTATCCCAACCAGTGCTCGGTCGGCGGCGACCTGCTCGCCCTGGTCGGCACCGCCGACGGTGAGATCCGCTGCGTCAACTCCAGCGGACGGTCGCCGCGGGCCGTCGACGTCGAGTCCCTGACGGCGGCGTACGACGTGATGCCCGTACTCGGCGCCCTGCCCGTGACGGTTCCCGGCGTGGTCGCCGGCTGGGCCGAACTCGCCGCACGCTGGGGAAGCCGTCCGCTCGCGGCGGCGCTCGCCCCCGCCGAGACCGCCGCCCGGGACGGCGTGGCCGTCGCCCCCGGCCTCGCCCATGACCTGAGGCGGGAACGCGCCGGCCTCGCCCTCGACCCCGGGATGCGCGGAGTGTTCTTCGCGGACGGCGACGTCCTGGCCGCCGGGCAGACGCTCCGCCAGCCCCACCTCGCCCGCACGCTCGCGACGATCGCGGACCAGGGCCCCTCCGCCGTCTATGGCGGTGAAGTGGGCACGAGCCTGGTGAAGCTGCTGGCCGAACGGGGCTCGGCCATGACGCAGGAGGACCTCGCCGAGCACACCGTACGGCTCTCGCGACCGCACAGCGCGTCGTACGACGGCGTTGAGTACCTGTCGAGCGGCGACAACTCCCAAGGCCCGTACTTCCTCCAGGCCCTCAAGGCGCTCGATCTCGTCCGCGCGGCCCGCGGCCCCCTCGACCCGGCGGGCCGCGACGCCGGCACGGTCGCGCGCGTGCTCGCCCGCGCCGCCACCGACCGCGACCGCCACTGCGCCGACCCCGACTGGACGACCGTCCCCGTCGAAGAGCTCCTGTCCGACGCCTGTGTCCGAGCCGTCGCCGAGGAGGCGATGTCGGACTCGCCCGTCCGACCGGCGGGGCAGCGCAAGGTGTCGGGCGACACCGTCGCCGTCGTCGTCGCGGACGCGGACGGCACCTGGGTCTCCCTGATCCAGAGCGTCTTCCACGCCTTCGGAGCCGCTCTCCTCGACCCCGCGACCGGCGTCGTGCTGCACAACCGGGGCGCGTCCTTCTCCCTCGACCCCACCTCGCCGAACCGCCTCGCCGGCGGCAAGCTCCCCCTGCACACCCTGATGCCGGTCCTGACCCGCCAGGCCGGCCGACTCAGCGCCGCCCACGGTGCCATGGGGGGACGCGCCCAACCGCAGGTGCACACTCACCTGGCACTGCACCTCGCCAACGGCGCACCGCCCCGGCACGCCACATCCGCGCCGCGCTGGGTACTCGGAGCCATGGAGGCGGGCGTGACGGAGGGCGCGGGCGTGGTCAAGGCGGAGCGGGACGTGCCCGCCGCCGGCGTCCACGCCATCGAGCGCGCCGGCTTCACCGTGGAGCGGATCGAGCCCCACGACGACGGAGTGGGCCACGGGCAACTGGTGCGCCGGGTTACGGTCGCCGGGCGGCCATGGCTGGCGGCGGCCACGGATCCGCGTGCGGACGGCTCCGCCGTGGCGGGCTGACACCGCCCCGGACACCGGTGCGCCGGCAGGGGAGAGCACGACGTCGGGGAAGAAGTCGGGGAAGGAAACGGGGACGGAGACATGACAACGAGCAAGGCATCCACGAGCGCGAGCCGAAGCAGGCTGCCGCGGGGCACCCTGAGCCAGCAGCTGATCATCAAGGCCGCGTTCCGGGTCGCCGACTCGGCGGGCATGGACAAACTGACCTTCCAGGCACTCGGGCGGGAACTGTCGGCCCACCCGACGGCGATCTACCGCCACTTCCGCAACAAGGACGAACTGTTGCTCGCCCTCATCGACGCGTTGCACGAGGAGGCGCTCGCGCACACGCCACCGCCCACGGACGACTGGGCGCACGACCTGATGCAGATCGCGATCCACACGCACGACGCCTTCCTCCGGCACCCGAACGTCGGGGCCCTGGCCGCCGCGCGTACAGCACGCCGGAAGAACGAGTTCCGCTCCGTCGAGCGGAAGCTCGACTGCATGCGCAGGGCCGGTCTCGACGACACGGACGCCGCCCGCTACTACCGGGTCTTCGCCGACCTCGTGCTCGCCTACAGCGCCATGGACGCCAGCCTCGCCGCGCTGCCACCGGAACTCAGGGACGCGGACCTGCGTGCGTGGACGACGGACTACCTCACACTGCCGCCCGACCAGTACCCCAACATCGCCCGTGTCTCCCCGCGGTTCTGCGCGCTCGACGACCCCCAGAACTTCGTCACCGCCGTCCAGTCGGTGATCGAACAGGTCCGGACGACGGCACGGGCCGGAGACCGGTCGGACGACAGTCCGTGAGAATCACCGAGCGCGGCGACCTCCTCAAGGAGGAACGGGGACCTCGTCCACGTCCTCACTCGGCCCTGATGTCGTCCACGTACACGATGCCCTTGGCCGCCGCGCCGCTCCCATGGACGAGGTACAGATTGAACGCCTTCACCTCGGCGAGGTGAGCCGCGTCGAGCACGGCCCCGGCGTTCGCGGTGTCCCAGGGAGCGGGTGTGAACTCGCTGAAGGGTGCCCTGATGTCCTGCCCGCTCGTGTCGGACAGCGGAACCTGGTACCAGAAATCGACTCCGCCGGCGACGATCTGGAGCGCCCCGCCGTTTGCGGAACCGTCGCCCCGCAGCCACAGCGCGAGGGACGTGAAGGCGGACCAGTCCGCGTCGACCGGCTTGCCGGTGCCGGTGTACTCGGCGCCGGTGAAGTCGTACGCGTAGGCCAGTCCGTAGGAGCCCGAGGACTTGTGGTCGGCCGACAGGGTGAGGGTGTGGGAGTTGACATGGGTGTACGCCTCGCTCAGGGCGACGTCGTCTCCGGCGTATCCCTCGAAGTCGTCGACCCAGCCGGCGGGCAGCGGTCGGGCCTCGTCGAGGAGGACCACGGCGGAGTCGGTGAGCGTCCTGCCGTCCACCCGCGCGCTCACGGTGAGGGTCACCGAGCGGTTGTTCCGCGTGGCCGGGTCGATCGACCAGTCGCCCGAGTAGAAGCCGTCGGCGTCGAGGCGCAGCCGTCTGGCGCGTCCGCCGTTCACGCGGTAGGTGACCCGGCTCGCCCTCGCGGGCGTGACGCGCACCCGGACGGTGGTCCTGGAGGCAGCTACGCGCTGCCGGTCCGTAGGGGTCACGAGGTGCATGAACGGGGCGTTCCTGACAGCGGTGGTGCGAGCGGAGTACACCCCCCGGAGGTCGGCGGCGAACCGGGTGTAGGGGTCCTGGTGGTAGGCGACGAAGTCCGGTAGCAGGACGTGGCCCGGGTACGGGACATAAGCACGCTTGGTGCCACCGAAGTTGGCCCAGGTGAGCATGTACGTCATCTGACGGGCCAGCGGGTCCGCCTGGATGGCCTGCGACAGCTTGGTGAACCACTGCGGGTCGCGGACCTCGGTGCCGCCCTCCCCGAACTCGGTGAAGGCCGGTGCCTTGCCTCGCTCGTTCGCCAGCCGGGCCACCATCGCCAGATCCTTCACCACACCGTCCAGCCAGGGAGTCGGTCCGGCGTTCTCGTCGTAGGAGTCGTAGCCGAGGATGTCGACGAAACGGTCGCCGGGGTAGGTCTTCAGGTAGCCGGTCGGGTCGCCGCCGAAGCTCGAGTTGGGCGAGTAGGCGTAGAGCAGGTTGTGGACGCCCCTGGTGTCGCGCAGGTACTCGACGGTGTACCGGAACAGCTCGATGAACTCGGCCGAGGTGGTGTGGCCGGCGCCCCACCAGAACCAGGCTCCGTTGTTCTCGTGGAAGGGGCGGAAGACGACCGGGATCGCGGTGCCGTCCGGCCGCCGTGCGCCCTTGACCGCCTTCGCGACGCGGTCGAGGAAGGCGTTGAAGTCCGCGTGCTTCGCGCCTCCGGGAAGGATCTGGCCGACCACGCGGCCCGTCGTGTCGTAGAAGTTCTTGCCGGTGACGAAGTTCGGCATGTGAGCGCTGAGGGTGTTGATCCCGCCGCGTGCGTCCCCCTGCCGGATGCACCGGCTGAGCGCGGCGATGTTCTCGGCTTCGGTCCCGCCCTCGACGCCGGGGCGTTCGTCGCCGTCGAGGATGAGGGTGTCCCAGCCGAAGACCGCGGGGTGGTCGCCCACCGCCGCCCTGGTGTCGGACGCCTTGCCGTCGGGGGTCGTGAAGGTGAAGCCATAGGTGAGGTCGTGCTGGTGACCGAACAGGATGCCTTTGCCCTGCTGCCGCTTCAGGTACGCGAACAGCGCGCGGGTGGCGGGGGTCGCCTTGTCGTCGACGATGCGGACCGGCGTCGGCGTACCGGCGAGCGCGGTGGAGGAGGTGGGGGAGGTCGCCGCGGCGGCCACCGACGTCCGGGCGCCGACTGCCGCGGCGACCGTGGCACCGAGGAGGACGAATGCGCGGCGGTTCAGGGGAGAGCTGGGCATGTATGTCTCCGTTTGACGTGGCGATCTCTTGCCAGGGGGAGGTGACTGCGGCGGGCCGGAGGGCCGGGGGCCTGGGGGCCGGGGGGCCGGGGTGCACCGCCCCAGGGGTGCCGTGAGCCGGCCTAGTCGTTGCTGTAGCCGTAGCCGTAGCCGTAGCCGTAGCCGTAGCCGTAGCCGTAGCCGTATGCGGGCCGGGGGCGTTCAGGTAGCTGGGGACAGGCGGGTGCTCGGCTTGCCCAGTCGGCCGTCGAACGACCGTCGCACTCCGGGCGGAGCTGTCATGGTCGTGCCCGGCGTGGCCATCGGATCGCGCCGATCCCCGGCCGTCGTCGGTGCACCTTCGCGGCCTGCGCCACCGCGAAGGTCGAGAACGTGGCTGTCGCCGCTGCCCTGAGCATCCAGGGTCTGTGGGTCACCTGTGGGGTCCTTCCCGTGACGCGGTCGGCTGCAGGTAGATGGGGTCCTGGTCAGGGACATCCGCAACGCACGACACGCGTGTGCTTCAAGTGGTGCTATTCGACTAGAGGTTGAAGAAGAAAGAAAGAGGTTGGCGTGACTCGGTCAAGTCGCTTCATGCGGAGCTTCCGCAGGTGCCGCCAGCCTTCGAGGGCATGGCTCACAGCAACCGTCGGCATGAAGCGTCCCGTCGAGGACTACGAAGGCCGGCCGACGTGCGGTCCGCATCGCCTCGGCCAGGCTGGGAGCGAGCGCGGCTGCCAGCGCATTCGCACGGAACTCTCCCGCAGCGGTGGGGACTTCGGCTGGGCAGGCGACGGTGAGTACGTAGCCGGCCATGCGCTCTTCCGGCGCGGACCGTGGTTGCGGATCGCCGCCGTAGACCTCGTCGCCTGTGGCCCGGCCCACGCGGAGCCCGGGATGCACCAGCGCAATCGGCCGTTCAGCCCCCGTGGCAAGCAACTCCGAGGGTGTCCTTCGTCAACAGTGAGGACCAGGACCAAGCGATTCGATCCAGGACCCGAAGTCTGCGGACACGCCCTGCACCCCTCCGAACAGACTTCGACACCCACTCCCACCGGGACCGCTCCCAGGCAAACCGCTACGACCGAGCAGGCGGCGGGCCCACAACGCAGATCCCGAATGTCGCTGACAAGGGGTCCGGACCTGCCCTCGGACCGGACCCCTCAGCGCGTGCTACTCCTCGCTGGGCCGCTGGGCCGCTTGGCCCGCCGGGTGGAAGTTGACGCGTTCAGTGATGACAGGGAAGCCGGCCTTGGCGAAGTTCGCGGCCATGGGGAAGTTGCCCTGGTCCGTCGCTCCGCTGACGAACTCCGCGCCCTGCTCGACGAGGAGGTGGGTGCACTCCGCGAGGAGGTCGTAGGCATAGCCGCGACCGCGCTGTTCCGGGACGACACCGATGAACCCGATGATAGGGCCGGAGGGGTTGTGGGCCGGGATGTGGATACCGGCCAGGTCGCCTTCCGGCGTGTACGCCGTCTGCCACCACTCCCGTGGGGAGGGGCACCAGTGGAAGAAGTCGAGTTCCTCCCGGGCGGCCTGGTCGAGGCCGCCCTCCTCGATGGCCTTGAGCGCGTGGGCGTCCAGGGTGGCGGAGTGGATGCGGCGCAACGCGTCGAAGAACACGGTGTCGTCGGGTTCGGCGCGGAAGCGCAGGCGTCCGGGCCGCTCGGGCAGACCTCGCTCCGGGGTCCAGCGGTACAGGAAGCGTTCCACCAGGAGTTCGTACCCCGCGGCTCGTGCGGCGGCGAAGCGCGCCTCGGCGGCGGCGCGCAGGTCGGTCTTCTCCCGCCAGCCGCCGGGCAGGTTGATCTCGAGTTCGACCTGCCAGGGAGCGGAGCGCAGGAGTTCGGCCCCGGCCTCCTCCTCACCTTCGGCCACGTCGAACCAGTTGATGTTGACGGGCTCCGAGTCGTCGGGGCCGCCCCACCACGCGCCGCGTGCGACGACCTCGCCGTCGCGCAGGGCGACGCGCTTCCAGTCGGGGCGGAACCGGGTACGCCGATGGCCTTCACGGGCGCCCAGGGGGTCGGGGAGTGCGTCGAAGAGATGAGCATCGCTCGCGGAGAGCGCGCGGATGACCGGATCGGTCATGGATTCCTCCGGGATACAGGCTGCTTGGAGCGCTCCCGGTCAGAACTCACGAACCACGCCGGGACAGCGGAAAGGGGGAGCGCTGGAAAGGTGTGAACCGCACGGCACTCACCTCCTTCCATCCGTCTCAGGGCGTGGAGCCACACGCTAAGTGATCTGCCGCGGGCCCGTCCACGGATTTCCCACGCCCTGACCCGTGATCGCTGTGGTGAAGCGTTCCCCGTGGCGGTTGGGTTCGGGCGCCACAGACGATCAGTCGGTGGCCGCAGGTCACAAGCCCGTGCGGAAGCGAGGCGGTGCCTGGCCGGAGGTCGGCCGCGTCTTCACCCGGGGCGAGACCAAAGAACAGTAACCCGTCCGACCGCCCGGCCCCAGGCTTACCGAGTCACCGAGGGACTATGGCGAGGGCTTCTACCTCCAGCATGAGCTCCGGCCGGTACAGGGCGGCCACCTGCACCGCGGTACTGGCAGGCGGACGCGCGGTGTCGATGTGCGCGTCGCGGGCGGCCCGTACCTCCGGCAGTATGGCGACGTCGGTGACGTAGAAGGTCAACTTGGCGACCTCGGCGAACGTCGCGCCGCCTGCCGCCAGGCAGCGCCGCAGGTTCTCAAAGACCTGACGGGCCTGGGCGGCCGCGTCGCCCTTCCCGACCACGTTTCCCTGTTCGTCCAGTGCGACCTGCCCGGAGATGACGACCAGTCGGCCTTCACCCACAACCACATGGCTATAGCCGTTCCCTGGGGCGACCCCGTCTGGCGGAATGTGGGTGAGCATGGTCTCTACCGACTCATCGGACACAGGTGGCCTCCACGAACGACAGGTGAAGAGGCAACGGTATACGGCGCCAACTCCGTCCGCTCCAAAGCGCGTTGGGTCGCGGGCTCAACGCGCGCCGCGTCTCAGCTACGTGCATCGTGGAAGGCCCCGGCAGAGGTTACCTTCGAGCGAAGCCGCCTTTGCCCCAGACATCGCCGCAGTTCTGGGCTGAGGGCTGGGGGCACGCGACATTACGTGACGAATCTCAGCAACTGGCACGCGTGTGGCACGGCCTCGACACGACGAAGGGCCAGCCTGAGAGGAAACCCTCCTGAGCTGGCCTTTTTTTGTCGTGCCCCGGCAGGATTCGAACCTGCGACACCCGCTTTAGGAGTTTTCTCGAGGCGGGGCTGTGACCTGCAGAAACGCTGGCTGTAGTGCGTTTCGCCTAGCCTCGATCTTTCGCGGGGGTCCGCCGACGGAGGGCGGTTTCTAGGGATCGTCGCAACACGTGGTTGGTTTGATCAGGCCGCGAGTAGCTTATGCAGGCGCTCGGCTGGGGTTTCCCAGCCGAGCGTTTTGCGTGGGCGGCCGTTGAGCTCGGTGGCCACGGCGGTCAGGTGCTCGGGGGTGTGGAGCGAGAGGTCGGTGCCCTTGGGGAAGTACTGCCGCAGCAGGCCGTTGGTGTTTTCGTTGGAGCCGCGCTGCCAGGGACTGGCGGGGTCGCAGAAGTAGACGGGGATGCCGGTGGCGATGGTGAACCCGCCATGCGCGCCCATCTCGCTTCCCTGGTCCCAGGTCAGGGACCTGCGGAGGTGGGAGGGCAGGGTCTGCACCGTGGTGACCAGCGCGTCGCGGACGCTCTCGGCGCTGTGGTCGCCGGGCAGGTGCAGGAGCATGACGTAGCGGGTGGCACGCTCGACCAGGGTGCCGATGGCCGACTTTCCGTCCTTGCCGATGATGAGGTCGCCCTCCCAGTGGCCGGGCACGGCCCGGTCCTCCGCTTCGGCGGGCCGTTCGCTGATCATGACCATGGGGGTGGAGAACCGCGGCTGGCGCTGCTGGGCCTGGCGGCGCGGCTTGCGCCGGGTGCGGCCGGTCCGCAGGGCGCGGGCCAGTTCGCGGCGCAGTTCGCCCCGGCCTTGGACGTAGAGGGGCTGGTAGACCGTCTCGTGGACCACGTGCATCTCCGGCCGCTGGGGGGACTGTGCCCGCAGAGCCTGGCAGATCTGCTCCGGACTCCACCGTAGGTCCAGGTGGTCCTGGATGAAGTTCCGCAGCTCGGGGTTCTGGCCGGTCCTGCCCGGCTTGGGCCGGGGCCTGCGGGCGTCGGCGCGGGCCTGGGCGGCGTGCGGGCGGTACTGGCCGTTGCCGGGGTGCCGGTTGCGGCGGATCTCCCGGCTGACGGTGGACGGGCTGCGGCCCAGCTCGGCAGCGATCGCCCGGACTGTCGCCTTCTCCCGTAGCCGGTCGGCTATGTGGATCCGGTCGGCCTCACGCAGATACCGGGACGGACCGGAAGGCGGCACCACCGCATTGATCGGTGGTGCCGCCTTCTGTCTGCGGTCGGCGCTGCGGCCGTTACGCCACTTCCTGCCGGTTCGAGCGTCGATCCCGACGAGCCGGCAGGCTTCCTTGTTGCTGTAGCCCTGCTGCACGAGCCGGGAGTATTCCGCACGCTCCCGCCTCAGCCTCACAGGGCCCTGAGCCGTCCGATCCCTACGGATCTCGAAGTCCATTGCATCCCCTGAGCTGGGGTGTTGCAACGACCACTAGAACCCAAGGAGTCGGTGGGCCCTTTTGCTTTCCGGAGCTGATGGTGGGCAGGTCGGTGGCCCGGCTGTCGCGTCGGGTGGGCGCCGGGTTCCACTGCCCGGGGCGGGTGATGCTGTCGCAGGGACGGTGGGTTGTTGGTCAGCCGGGGTCGGGCAGGAGCGCGAGCCGTTCGAGGGCGGCGGTGATGTCGCCGGTCCAGGGCCAGTGCCGGGCGAGGCGAAGGATCCTGCGCGGGACCGGTGGTGACGAGCTGGCCGGCTGCGGAGAACAGGCGGAACCGCAGGCGACGCGGTTCCCAGAGCCTCGCCCGGCCGGTCAGGGCGAGCATGGGCATCCAGGCCAGCAGGTCGAGCGCGATCTGGACGATCTCCAGCCAGACCCCGTTCTGGGCGGTGTCGTGCAGGGGCAGGTTGCGCAGGCCGGTGGCCCGGGCGGCCCGGATCCGGTCCTCGGCCCGTGCCCGGAGCCGGTGACGGAGTTCGAGGGCGGCGATCGGCCGGCCGGTGGTGTTGGTCGCGAAGCACGTGATCCGCATGCCGTCCGCGTCCGTGATCCTCAACTGGGCACCAGGATGGGGCCGTTCCTTTCGGACGATCAGTCGCATGCCCTTGGGCCAGCCGTCCAGGAGCTTGCCGGTGAGCTCGGCGACCCAAGCCCCGTCCCGGGCCTCACCGTCGGCCTCGACGGCCGGGGTCCAGGCCGAGGCGGGGACCTTCAGTACGTGTTCGTGGATCGCTTCGGTGACCGTCATGCCGACCGAGTAGGACAGCCATCGGCCCCGCTTCGCAAGCCAGGACACGAAGTCGTGGGTGCCACCGGCGGAGTCCGTGCGGATCAGCGTCTGCCGCCCTCGCCGGTAGGGCTTGGGCAGTTGGGCCAGGGCGAGTTGGGCGGTGGTGATGTGGTCGGCGGCGGTGTTGGAGCCCGCGTTTCCCGGTCTGAGGAGGGCAGCGACGGGCTCACCGGTTCCGCCCGGTCCGTGGTCGACGAAGGCCGTCAGGGGGTGATGGCCGTAGGTCTTCTTCCAGGTCGCGGCCGCGGCCTGCTTGTCGGAGTGCGCGATCACGAGGACGCCGTCGAGGTCGACGGTGATCTGACCGTCGGCGTCCGGGGCGTTCTCGCCGGCCAACGACCAGGCATGCCGCCGGACTTCGGAGCGTGCGGACCGGATGGCCTGCAGGGCTTTCTCGCCGGAGGCGGCGAGGGTGTCGATCAGACGGGAGACGGTCGGGTCGGAGGCGACCGGGCCGAAGACGGCCGGCGCGCACCGCAGCATCGCGACGTCCGCGAGGCAGTCCCCGCCCAGTGCGACCGCCATGGCGACGTCCAGGAGGATCTTGCCGGGATCGTGGACGGCCCGCGGTTTGCGCCACGGAGCCAGAGCCTGGGATATGGCCTGGTCAAGACCGGTCTTGCGGACCGTTTCGACGAGCAGGACCGACCCGGCCTGGGTGACGACCTGGCGGCCCTCGTCCTGGACGCGGACACGGGGGTAGGACCCGATAGGGTGCTTCACCTGGGAAGTGCCTCCGGCGGTGGCAGGAACAAGGACCTAGACAATCCTCATTCTTGCTGGTCAGGGGCACTTTCTGCTTTCCTGACCGCCTGCCGGACAGCCCGCTTCATGAAAGCGCGAGGCTAGAGAAACGCTCCTCCGTAGTTCTCAAGTGTCTGTGGGGCTTCCCATGCTCATGTGTGCTGCATCCGTTCTGCAGACCAGCCCGCCTGCGCGTTCTGCAGTCGCGGACCCTGGGGTATCGCGACATCTTCGCGACCGGCGGGGCGTTTTCAGCGCTGTCATCGTCGCCACAGCACCTTGGCTCTGCGCTCGCTTCCGTACCCCAGACCGTGTCGATAGATCTCGGCCACCCAGTAGCGACCATCGTTGCCTCGAGCGAAGACCCCGGAGTCCACGAGGAAATCCGCTTCCTGTACTGAGATTTCCACCTCCTCCAACTCGAAGGGCACCGTCACTGGCTTGCGTACCTGCTGTAGTCGGCTCAACAGCTCGCCGACTTCCTGATTCTCCTGCTGAATCGAGTCGATCTTGTTCGTGCTGCAGGCGAGCAGTGCCTTGCGCATGGCCCCGGGGACCAGCACGCGGTCTTCCCACGCCGTCTGGGGAATCGACAACTGTGCTGCCTCGGACAGAAACACGACCACGTCCCTGGCTTGCACCTGGTCATTGAAATCACCGAGGGCAGCGGGCACCCAGAGGTGAGAACGTGCTTCCTTGGACTTCTCTGTTCCCATCTTCCAGCCCCACACTGGGATGAGGGTCTCCACGAGGTCGTCGTACGACAGCTCAGTGATCTGGGACTCGTCCACGGGCGTAGGTAGCGCGCGGGCGTGAGCGGTTACCCACAGCGCGAGCCGCAATGCCTCTTCCTTGTCCCAGCGCAGCGCGTACGGCTCGTACCGGGCCAAGAGCTGCCCACTGTTCTGGCGCACAGCCCGCGTCACCAGATCCTGACGGACGAAGACAACCAGCCCAAGAGGACGCCCCCGCAGCGAGCGCAGCCAGGCGAGAACGTCGATCAGCAATACGCGCAGTGCTGTGCGCTTGGACTCGTTGTCGAGCGACTGCAGCAAGTCCTCAAGCCCGTCGATGACGAACACAGCCCGCGCTCGCCTACCGAGCTCGGTCAGGGCGGCTTCCGCACTGCTGCTTTCAGACGGCCGTACGCCTGCCGCGATAGCCAGGCACTCAAGCCACAAGTGCCGCCATTGAAGCTCGTCCTGCGCATTGAGCGTTGTGAGGCCCGTCTTCAGCCGGTCCTTGATTTCCTGAGAGGTGGCACCCTGGCCCGACTCCCCGCTGTGTCCTGCCACGAATGCATTGCGCAAGTCCTGCGTTGTTACGTCGTCATACTCCAGGTTGTCCGACTCAAGCACTGGGACCACAGGCACAGTTAGCTGAACGCCCTCGATGCCAGACTGCTTGGCGAACCTGTCCCAGGACCGGGCTGCACATGCCTTCGCGTACATGAAGGTCTTGCCTGCGCCTTTGGCACCCACCACGAGCGCTACGGGCGGCTCTGTACGGTGATCTCCCAGCAACCTGCGCAGCGGATCGGTAACTAGGAAGCCGCTCGCTGACGACATGCCTTCTCGTTCGGCATAGATAAACCGTCGAGCGGTATCCGCTAGTCGGCTACGCAGCGTGGTGTGGTCGACAGCCTCCGGCCGTTCCTCTGCGGCAGGGGCGGCCGGAGCGACCAAAGTGGGCACAATCGGCTCTAGAGCCTCGGCTACTTTGCTGCTTTCCAGCACTCGCATTACAGCGTCCCAGGAGGAGGGGAGTGCAAGCAGCTCTTCTCTGAACGGACTGAGTAGTGGCTGGGAAAGGAGGTCGGTGTCTACTTCGCCGGTGTCGTCAGGCTCAGTGCCCGGTTCGGTGGCCGGCCGCCTGAGCGACGCGAATAGCGCGCTGCCCAGCTCATTACGTGCGCGTTCCGCCTGGTCCTCGTGCACATCCTGCCGGTACTGCGTGATGATCACAGAGCTAGCCGGATCAATACCCTGCAGCGTCGGTGCCTGGTGTCCCAGTTGCCGCAGCAGTCTCTCGGTTCCGGCGAGTGACTGGTGGCTCAGGGTGGTGACGAACACGCGCTGGACCCGCGGGTCCAGCAGCACTGGGGCGGACAACTCGGTTGCTCCCGCGCGCAGGTCGATGACGATGGTGTCTGCGCCGACACGGGCGGCGAGCGCCACGAGTGCTTCGGTCAGGAAGTACGGGGAGCGGCCCGGTGTGAGCAGATCCGCTGGGTCGATCCGAGGTGGACCAAGCAGTGGCCTCCGGCTGGTCGGGACCACGGTCACACGCCCCCCGCTGGTATACCGTCCAACCTGCTGATTTGGCAGGTAAGCGGCGGCGATTTCCACGGCCGCCGACCAACTGCTGTCCTCGGCTCCCTGCAACAGGGCGAGCAGGTCCTCATAACAAAAGTCGAGCTGCCCCCCTTGGGCTCTGTGCATCCACGTGATTCCGGGGGCCTCGAGATCGGCGTCGATCAGCAGGACGCTCCCGCCACGCCGGGCCACCGCATCAGCCATGGCAACCGCGTGGACCGTGCGTCCGACTCCGCCCTTGAATGAATGGAACGCCACTAGCTGTACGTCGCCGGCAAAGGACTCGTCGGCGGGCCTTTCCAGCGGGTTCGCCAGCTGCGGAGTGATGTGCTTCTCGCGCAGCAGCGGGACACGTCGCGGTTGGTTCACGTTCTCCGGTTCGGGGCTGAGCATGACGGGCAGGCCAACAAACTCAGTCGCCCTCGGGTCGTCGAGCGCCAGCACCAGCGTGGCGTCGTGCCATTCGGCCGAACCCGTTCCGAAAGCTTCGTCCAACCATCGCTTCACTTCTTCGGCATCCGTACCAGGTGAGACAACGAGCTCTAGGCCGTCCCACCAGCCATCCGCTGCCTGTAGCCAACGCGGCCATCGGCCCGCTGCCGCCAGGAGAGCCAGGTGCTCTTCCACGTCAACCCAAGTGAAGAGATGCTCGGGGGGAGCCAACCCTTCCAGGTCAGTTAGTTCGGCCACGACCACGTACTCCTACCCCTAGTCCTGCTGGCACCAGCTGATCAGAGCGCGAAGCGCTTCCTGGGCTTCCTTCTCGTCCTCCGAGTCAAGCTTTGCACCATAGCGCCATGCCTGATGTAGATCGGCGAGGGCGACAGAGCCACGCGTGGGCGGGTGCATCTTGCAACTCTGAAGCCGGTCGAGGCGCGCACCCATGACCCGAGGCAGCCGCAGTTCCTTTGCCAGTTTGCGAAGGTCATGGGTGGCCTCCAAGGCTGCAGAGTCGCGGTGCCCTTGCCGAACGAGCAGCCGTTCCTTGAGCCCGCACTCGGCGGCGTAGAAGAGGAGGAGACAGACCGTGGCCACGTCTCCAAGCGCGCTATTCGAGTCAACAGACTCCGCTGAGTCGCGCAGTTGATCTCGTCTCCTCTGGAGCGCTTTGACCCCCACCTGAAGCACCATGGGTCCATCCTGTCACCCCAGTGCCAAGGTTCCCCTGGGTCGGAGAAGGACCCTCGTGAGAGGGAGGGTGGCGCTGACGTCGACCCGTACTTGGAAGCAGGCCCCGCTGGGACGGATGCTGCCGCGCTGACGTCGCTTTGTCTACGTAGGGTGCTCCGGTTCTCGAACCTATTCATGGTCATGGCCATGGCTAAAGAAGAACAGCACGCCCACCTCAGAGAGGTAAACGCGCTGTTCAGAGACTGTGCCCCCGGCAGGATTCGAACCTGCGACACCCGCTTTAGGAGTTCGATCTACCCTCGTCCTGGTCGGTACTCGCGTTGGGTATCGGTGCCGGAAGTGGTTGCCGCGTGTCGCCGCCGTCCGCGCTCGTTGATGTCAGCGTTGGATGTCAGCGGAACAGATCAGGCACTGGGCGGGCATCCGAAGGCTCGTCCGGCCGGTCGGCCCAGCGCCACCAGACATGCCGACCGGTACCAGGCCGGATGCCGTGGGCTTCTGTCGTTGTCGGTGGAGGTCGGCTGACCTGGGGGTCCAGGGACGGCCCCATGCTCATCCTCTAGATGAGGGCGATGAGAGTGCTGGCGGTGATGTCGCACGGCTCCCAGCTCGTGCCGCTGGTCGCAGAAGTTGTGATTTCACTCGTTTCCTGGGCGCTTACGCACTGGGTCAGGCACTATGGTGCGAATCGAGCGTCGTCGGTGTGGGGAGCTGCCGTGGTTCGTCGTAAGAGAAGTAGGGCACCAAAGCCATCCGGAACGCCGGAACCGGTTGCTTCTCCTGCACGGGAAGTGGCGCAGCCTTCCACTGGCCTTCGCCTTCCCAAGGATGCGATCAAGCGGATCAATATTGGTCAGTCCTTCGCTGAATATGATGCCGCTCTGAGTGACCCAGGCATCTATGTTCACACCCCTGCGCTCGAAGCCGCCTTGGATCCGGACAGCGGAAAGGTGTTCTTTGTGGGGCGGCGCGGAACCGGAAAGACAGCGGTTAGGAAGTATTGCGGAATTAACGGCGGCGCTACGTGTGTCATCGTTCCGGAGATCTTCAGCCCTTCTTCAACCTTGCAAGAGGTCGAGCTACTCACTAACGTCAAACAGAAGCCATTCAGGTCCCTTGTTTCGGCGTTTCGTAGAGCGTTGCAAGTAGAAATCGTCTCCATGTGGCACCGGGAACGCCCAGGACGCGATAGGTTGCCGAGCGAAATCCAAGCTGAACTAGATTCTTATGCCGCCATGGATTTTGACATGCGCTGCCTGAAAATCATTGCGCGAATCAGTGGCGCACTTGCTGATGGCGATGACGAGCGGTGGCTCGCAGAGAACAAGGTCGCTCGCAAAGTGGCGGACGAGATGAAGCAACTATCGTCCGAGGGTATCGCTACGCATACGGTGCTGATTGACAGTATCGATGATTATTGGGAAGGGAGTGACGAAGGGCTTATCTACCTGACGGCGTTCATGCATGCATGCCAGGAAGTCTCTACTCAGATCCCATGGGCTCGCGCGATCATTTTTCTTCGGGAGAACATCTTTGAGCGAGTACGGGCACTCGATACTGAGTCTTCCCGGCTTGAGACTGCGGTGGTTGGGATGGAGTGGAATGAGCGCCAACTTTTGGAGGTCATTGAGAAGCGCCTGAATCGAAACCTGACGGCAAAATTCGGTCTGCGGGGCGCAACTTGGCAGGCATTCTTTGAGCACCCGGATGAGGCGTGGAGTAACGTTCTAACGTACTGCCAGAGGCGACCACGCGACATTTTGATTTATACCAGCAATGCCGTGGAAGCCGCGCAAGGGGCGGGTCACGACAAGATTCTTCTTGAGGATGTTCAGCAGGCCCGACGCCGGTTCTCGGACAACCGATTCCGTGATCTCGGTGACGAGTACTCAGAGAACTTCCCTCAGATAGCGACCGTACTTTCGCGCTTCTATGGGCTCGGTAATTCTTTCACCTTTGGCGCGGTCGAGGATCTCATCAGGAAATTGATGAAAGATTCAGAGGTTGTGCAGCTCTGTGGGTCATGGCTCTCTGTCAATGCATCGCCTGAGAAGTTCATCCGCCTTCTTTATGACATCGGATTTGTTGGAATTAGAGCTGCCGGGAAGGCTCCTAAATTCCGCGCTCTGGGGCCGCTCGATACCAGCCCGCCTCCAGTAAGTGACACGACGGATATCGTCATCCATCGTTGTTACTGGGACGCGCTGGATCTCCAAGACACACTTGTCAGAAGCGTTCCCGAAGATGTTGAGTTTGGGAAAATTGGAAAGATTGAGGATCTGCCTGGCGGTCTCGAAAGAACTGAGTACGTTACTCACATCGAGATGCTCATGGAGGATCTCAAGCAAATCGAGCTGGGTACTGCTGGTGCGCAGGACTTTGAGGAAGTAGTCGGGGACGTAATTCGTCTGTGCTTCTTCCGTGCCCTTGGGAATGTGGAGCCGAAATCCCGAGATAGCGATGGCAGGGTCATCAGGGATTGGATCACATCGAACCGAGCAAGCGGTGGATTCTGGGAGGCGATGCGTACTAGGTACGGCGCTACCCAGGTGATTTGGGAGTGTAAGAACTATGCGGAACTGCACGCTGACGACTTTCATCAATTGAGCTACTACCTCAACGACTTCGGTGGCGGATTCATCGTCGTGGTGTTTCGGGGTGAGATGAAAGCCTCTTACTATGGGCACATTAAGCGGATTGCTATGCACAACAAGGGATTCGTGTTACCGCTCAATGAAAAAGACCTGATGGTATTTCTGCGCCAGGCCCGTAACGGAAAAATCAAAGAAGACCACATCCAGGACAAGTATGACAGCGTGATCCGAAAACTCTCGTAGTTGGCAGATCTTGACCCGTAGGCCGCTATTTTGAGGTCGGTGGAGTCTTAATGACCCAGTCAAGCGCCGTTCGCCGGGTGCTTCAGCATCAGTCTGGAGATCGCGTATGTGGGTGGTGCCTGGCCTGCGGCGTTGCTGACCGGCGCCGCAACTGGCCGTGATCTTGGTAGTAGCTCAGAGCTGCGGCATGCCGGCAGCGATCTCGAACCCGGACGACTCGTCCCAAGGAACCGCCTTCCACAGGCTCACCACGGCGGCCCAAATGCGGTGCAGCAGAGCCCAGTCGGGGTTGTCCCCGCTGAGGGTGACGGTGGCGAGCAGGTCGCACCCCCAGATGCCCTGCTCGTCATTAGGCGATGCAGTGATCACAGACTCTGCGATCTCTGCTACGCCCACGTGTACTTCCAGTGTCAGCAAGTCCGCGACTGGCCTGTCGCTGTCGCTGGAACCAGTGCCGAGCCTGAACGCGGCCACCGAATTCTCGAACGGCCCCAGCCACTCGCCCACCAGTCGGTCGCCGCTCTCCAGGAGGTGGTCCAGCAGGCGATCAAGCGCCTCGTCGCCGCTGTCTTCTCCAGAGCGGCAGAAGAAGCTGAGTTGGTAGGCCACGGTTCCCCCGTCGTCCGCACTTGACCAGAAGTGTTTGCACTGCGTCATCATGCACGCCGCACTTGTGATGGCGGTCGGCGGAGTCTTCTCGACTGGGTCAAGCTGCTGTGGTGGTACGCGTCCTTGCTGGTGGGCTCGTGGCGAAGGGGCGGTTGTCGCGGAGCAGGGCCCAGAGCACGTCGACGCGACGGCGGGCGAGGGCAATGACGGCGGGTATGTGCTTGTGTCCTTGGGCGCGTTTCTTGAGGTAGTAGGTCCGGTTGGGGCCGTCGCGGATGATGCTGGTCTGTGCGGAGAGGTAGAAAACTCTGCGCAGGCGGCGGCTGTAGCGCTGAGGTCGGCGGAGGTTGCCGGTGCGACGTCCGGAGTCTTTGGCGACGGGGACCAGGCCGGCAGCGGAGGCGAGGTGACCGGCGTCGGGGTAGGAAGCCAGATCACCCGCGGCGACAAGGAACTCGGCGCCGAGGATGGGGCCGATCCCCGGCATCGACTCGATGACAGCGGCTTGCGGGTGGGTGTGGAAGGTGTCGCTGATCTGCCGGTCGAGTTGCTTGAGCCGTTCGTCCAAGGCCAGCACCTGCGCGGCGAGGTCCGCGGTGATGCCCGCGGCCGTGTCCTGACCGGGCAGCTGGATGTGCTGGGCATGCGCGGCGGTGAGGGCGGTGGCGGCGACCGTTTCGGCGTGGCGCACGCCTCGTGCGGCGAGCCAGCGGGTCAGACGGGCCTGGCCACAGCGGCGCAGGGCGCCGGGGGTCTGGTAGCCGGTGAGCAGGACCAGGGCGCCCTTGTGGTCGGCGTAGTCGAAGGCCGCTTCCAGGGCAGGACTGATGCCGGTGAGCACGTCGTGGAGACGGTTGAGCAGGCGGACCCGGTCGGCGATCAGGTCGGAGCGGTGGGTCGTGAGCAGAGCCAGGTTGGCAACCAGGTTCGTGGGCACCTCGACGGGGGAGAAGTCCCTCCTCAGACGGGCTGTCTCGGCGATGACGTAGGCGTCGCGGGCATCGGTCTTGGCCTCGCCCCGGTAGGCGCCGGCCATGCGGTTGACCGTTCGGCCTGGCACGTAGACGACTCGTTGGCCGTGGTCGGCTAGCAGGGTCAGCAACAAGGCGGGCGCGGTGCCGGTGAGGTCCACGGCCCAGCGGACCTCACCGGCCAGTGCAAGGATCTCGCTCAGGCCGGCGAGGATGACGGCCTCGTCGTTGCTGACCTTCCGGCTCCAGACGGTGGTTCCGGTGTCGTTGATGGCGACCCACCAGTGGTGGGCCTTGCTGGCGTCGATACCGACCCATAAACAGGGCAACTGTGTGGTCATGTGCCTCTCCTCGGCCTCGGGCAGCGTGCCGTTCCGGTCCGAGGACACCCCGCCGTCAGCTCCGTAAACAGCGACCGATTCGCACATCTCAATCAGCGGCCCGGGCGTCCCGAAGAGCGGGGCGGCCACTCCACCGGAGCCACCGGGGGCAAGCGACTTTAGAGCCACACCCCACTCTTCCGGACCGCCAAACACCTTACGGAGCGGCTTTGGGCTGGAGCTGCTTTGGGGCGAGTGATCATGGCCCCGTAAGCTTCCGGCGCGTCGGGCAGTCTGTGGACCTGCCCGGTAAAGCACGACGTTGGGGCCATGATCTTCGAGGCTCGCCCCAAAGTGGCTGCCTAAAGCCGTGGAGCCGACCGGCCCCAGCCACAGAGGGTGTCTCCCATCTCATGCCTGCAGCTCGCCAGCGCGCCGCCTTGGCGCGGCCAGCCGGGGCGAAGACAGAGGCAGGCCGCGCCGTCGAGGCGGCGCGCGCCCGCGCCGTGCGCGGGCCTTGATGAAGTAGGGAAAGTCTTATCCCGCTGAGATGAGGCGCTTGCCGTCGTGGCTCCGCACGTGGGGACCGTTGCCGTCCAAGGCGTCCAAGAGCCGGATCGCGAAGACCTCGGCCATGCGCTCGCTGACTTCGTCGGGCGTGAGCCATGCGACGGCCGTTGACTCACTCGACGTGCGCTCGGCACCGCCGGAAGGCTTGCAGCGGAAGACCAGGGCCACGATGCCCCGGGTCGTGTTCTTGTAGACCCCGGTGAGCTCGTCCACCTCGACGTGGATGCCCGTCTCCTCCAGGACCTCCCGGGCGACGCCCGTCTCAGGGGCCTCGTCCAATTCGAGCACTCCGCCGGGGAGCTCCCAAGTGCCGTTGTCGGCACGGCGGATCGCCAGGAGGCGTCCGTCCTCGCGCACTACGACTCCGGCCACGGACACGGAGTGCAGCGGCGTTGACTGGCCTTCCTGGGCACTGTTACTCATGTACAGGAGCATAGGAGGAAGAGAAGGACTATGGGAACAGCGGTAGGAGGTGAGAGGTCCGTACCTCGATACGTGCAGATCGCCGAGGAGATCGTGCAGCAGATCCGGGCGGGCGTCCTCAAGCCTGGTGAGATGGTGCCGAGTGAGTCGGACCTGGTCGAGCGCTACGGCGTCTCGGGCGGCACGATCCGTAAGGCCATGGTGGAGGTGCGCGCGAGCGGCCTCGTTGAGACTCGGCACGGCAAGGGCTCGATCGTGAAGGATCGGCCGCCGGTACGGCACCGCTCCTCTGATCGTTTCCGGCGCTCGCTTCGCCGGGGCGGCAAGGCCGCGTACCTCGCCGAGTCGGCACAGTCCGGCGCCACGGCCAAGGTGAGCGTCCTCTACATCGGGCCGATGGAGGCCCCCGAGGATGCGGCCCAGCGATTGGGCGTCCCCGCCGGCACTCAGGTGCTCGCCCGGCGACGCGTCTACTTCCGCAACGGCACGCCCGTCGAGACCGCAACTTCGTACCTGCCGTGGGACGTCGTCAAGGAGATCCCCGAGCTCTTCGCCGAGAACCCCGGCGGCGGTGGCATCTACGCCCGACTCGAAGACCACGGGCACGAGTTCGCCGAGTTCGTCGAGACGCTCCAGGCGCGTCCGGCCTCCAAGGCCGAGGCGTCCGAGCTGGCACTGAGCCCCGGTGCGCCAGTGGTCCATCTAGTCCGTGAAGCGCGGACGACCGAGGGCCTCGTCGTTGAGGTCTGCGACACGCTCATGGCCGCTGACCAGTTCGTTTTCGAGTACCGGATCCCCGCCGCCGACTGACGCGCGCTCAACTTCCCGCAGCCCGTCGCGAGTTCTTCATCGCGGCGGGTTGACTCATGTATAGGAGTCAGGCACTCTTCTTCATGTCACTCATGTACATGAGTGACGGAGTCCAGCCTCTATAGAGGAGTGATCCGCTGTGCGTCAGATTCCCGTCGACACCTCCGCCGCGACCGTGATGGTCGCCAAGACCCCGCAGCCCAAGGTCAAGGACCGCCGTACGGGCGAGATCGCCACCGACGCCGAGACCGGCGCGAAGATGATGACCGTCGATGTGATGTTCGCGGCGAACGACGAGGTGGAGATCCTCTCCATCACCGTCCCGGAGCCGGGCATCTCCGGCGAGCTGGCCATGGGCACCCCGGTCGCCCTCACCGGCCTGATCGCCCGGCCGTGGGAGAACGAGTTCAACGGCCAGAAGCGCCACGGCATCGCCTTCCGCGCGGTCGCCGTCACCTCGCTCGCCGCCGCTGCCTCGAAGCCCAAGGCAGCTTGAGCCATGACCTGGTTCACGGTCGCGCTCGTGCTGGTCGTCGCCGCTGCGGGTCTCCTGCGGTGGCGGCGCCCCGCCTGGTACTGGCTGACCTTCGGGGTCACGCTCGCCACGCTCCGGGTCCTGGTCCGCTACGCCTCCGTCATGGACGCCTGTGGGCTGACCGTCCCTCCCTCGCGCTGGCGTCTCGTCCTTGCCCGGATCACCAACCGGCCCGTGCCGGAGTCCCGGGCGCCGCGCATCCTGCGGGTGCGGCCGACCCGTACCGGGCTCGTCCTGCGGCTCAAGCTCCAGCCGGGCCAGGACGCGTTCGACATCGCCGCCGCTTCCGACCGCCTTCGGCACTCCTTCTCGATGTATGGCGTCACCTCGCGCGAAGTGCGCTCCGGGGTCGTCGAAGTGCGGATGACCGGCTACGACGTGCTCCAGCGTGTACAGATGCCCGCCAAGACCGAAACCCGCCCGATGCGCGTTCCGGTCGCCCTGCGCGAGGACGGCTCGATCCACTACCGCGACTACCGGGCGATACCCCACGCGCTCACCCTCGGCGCCACCGAGTCCGGCAAGTCCGTCTACCAGCGCAACCTGGTCGCCGGGCTCGCCCCGATGGACGTCGCCCTGGTCGGCATCGACTGCAAGCAGGGCGTCGAACTCTTCCCGCTCGCCCGCCGGTTCTCCGCCCTCGCCGACAACCCCGACACCGCCGCCGAACTCCTCGACGCGCTGGTCGACCACATGGAGCGCGTCTACCAACTCATCCGCGCAGAACAGCGCATCACCGCCGACGTCCCAGACGCTGAGATCGCCGCCGACATCTGGAACCTGCCCGAACACCTGCGCCCGGTCCCGATCGTGGTCCTAGTCGACGAGGTCGCCGAACTCGCCCTGTTTGCCACCAAGGACGAGGAGAAGCGCCGGGATCGGATCATCACCGCGCTCGCCCGGCTCGCCCAGCTCGGCCGCGCCGCCGGGATCTACCTGGAGATCTGCGGGCAGCGCTTCGGCTCCGAGCTCGGCAAGGGCATCACCATGCTCCGTGCCCAGCTCACCGGCCGGACCGCTCACCGAGTCAACGACGAATCCTCGGCGAACATGGCCTTCGGCGACATCTCCCCGGACGCCGTCCTCGCCGCCATCCAGATCCCCGCCGACATGCGCGGGATTGCCATCGCGGGCGACTCCACCGGCGGCTGGCACCGCATCCGCGCCCCGCACACCACGCTCAGGCAGGCCGTGAACACCTGCAACCGGCACGCTGACCGCACCCCGCATCTGCCGGAACTCGTGGCCTTCCGGCCGGTGTTGCCCGGCCTTCCCGGAGCTTCGGTGCCGCTCTCCAAGGCTGCTCCAGCGACCGGCTGACCTTCTTCCCGCCCCACGGTCGGCGCGACCGCATCGCGCCAAGTCCCTACCCGAGCCATGCCCGAAGAAGGGATCGCACCTCATGTGCCCCCACTGCGAGGACTTCGCCCGCACCATCCTGATGCTCGGCCAACTCGCCCTCTACGCGGACAACACCGACGCTGACCAGGACTTCATCGAGATCGTGGGTCCGAGCCTGGCCGCCTCTTTGCCGGAGCCGCCGCCCGGCATGTTTCCGGCCGACTACGACCCCACCGAGGGCCCGGAGTACCCCGGCGAGGAGGGGTTCTGATGGCCCGCCCCACCGTGCGCGTGGACGCGGTTCTCGTCCAGGCCGTCATCGCCGGTGCCCTGTCCTTCGCCCACCTGCACGACCTCGCCGCCGCTGCCGGGCAGGACGGCTGGAAGGCCTGGGCCTACCCGGTCAGCGTCGACCTGCTGCTGGTCGCCGCCTGGCGACGGCTCCGCACTGATGGTCCGTCCCGGCTGGCCTGGTGCTGGTTCGTCACAGCCCTCGTCGCCTCGCTCGGCGCCAATGTCGCCACCGCCGGACTGCTCGACCTGGACGACGTCCCGGCTTGGCTGCGGATCCTCGTCGCTGCGTGGCCCGCGCTGGCCTTCATGGGTGGCACGCTCCTCGCCCACTCGGTCGGGGACCGGGTGCCGGTTCCGCCGGCGCCCGCAGCCCCGGCCCCCGCACCTGACATCGAGCCCGAACCCGTGCCTGTTGCCGAGCCGGAGCAGGCGCCGGTTGCAGCTGCTGAGGAAGCCGCGGCTCTCCCCGCTACCCCGGCACCACCGGTCCCGGCCGCCCTGGTCGACCACGCCCGCAAGGTCGCCGCCGACCACCAGGCACGCACCGGATTCCCGATCGACACCGACACCCTGCGCACGCGCCTTGGCGTCCCGCCTCAGCTCGCCGACGCGATTGCCGCCCAACTCGCCTGACCAGGAAGGAGAACCATCCGCCATGCCTGCCCGCAATCACTTCCACTCGGTGATGAGCATCGGCCCGGTGCAGATCGGCACCCACCGTGATCGCCACGGCCAGACCAAGCACGCCGCCGTGTGCACGGCCGACGGCTGCGGCTGGTCCGCCGACTACTCCAGCCAGTCCGCCGCCCAGCTCGCCGCCCGTACCCACCGCTGCCGCGTCCGTTAGGAGGCCACCGCCATGGAAGTACCGCTCTGGTTCGCCCTGCTCGTCGTCGGCTACCTCGGCGTCAAGCTCATCCGCCCGCCCGCCTGGCTCATCGCGGTGCTGCTGCTCGGCGGCTTCCTCCTCGCCGACAGCGTCCTGGCCCCCGCCATCAACACCTTCGTCAAGTAGCCCAACCCGGAAGGGAGAACCGCCGATGCTCCGCCCGAAGATCCCGACCATGCCCACCCCGACCGGTTACGTCGCCCCGCCCGCCGTGGTCGAGCCGACCGCCGTCGTGCCGAGCTCCGAAACTCCGTCGCCCGCCTCGGTGGCTCCGGCGCCGTCCCGGCCCACGGTCCAGCTCACTCCCGGTGCCTTGATCGCCGTTGTCGGCGGTGGTACGGCCGTGGTCCTGGTCGTGGGGGCCGTCCTGGTCTCGCTTCTGCTGGCGGTCGCCATCACGGGCGTCTCGGTCGCCGTGTGCGCGGTCGTCCTGCGTTCCCTGCTGGCCTCCGAGGCCAAGCGACGCTGACCGGCCCCCCGGGCGGCCTGACACCGCCAAGCATCCGCCGCCCGGGCGCCGTCCCTACCCGATCTTTCAACCGGAAGGAACTTCCATCATGACCGGCCCCAACCCGGCCACCGCCACAACCGCGCGGATCTGCTCGAACTGCGGCGGCTTCGCCTCCGCCGCCATCACCCTCGGAGGTCGCGACCGGCACGGGCACCTGCGCACCATCACCGCGCACTGCCCGGCCTGCCAGGGCCTCGGCGTCACCCGCACCCGCCACGCGCGGGAGGGCGCCCGTGCCTGACACGCTGCTCGACCCGACCACCCTCGGCGACCTGCTGAGGGTGGCTTCGGCCTCCGACTACACCCGTTGGGAAGACCAGGTTCGCCGTACCGGCGGATGCGCCGACCCCATCCACCTGACCGGCTGGACCCTCCACAAGGACAAGACCACCGGCGAGACCCTGCACCACTACTCCACCGAGTCCGAGCCGGGCGGACGCCTCCGGGTCGCATGTGGCAACCGCCGCGCCTCCCGCTGTCCGTCCTGCGCCTGGACCTACGCGGGGGACACGTACCACCTGATCCGCGCGGGCTTGGCTGGAGACGACCGCCGCGACATCCCCGCGACGGTCCGCGACCACCCTCGGGTCTTCGCCACCCTCACCGCACCCTCGTTCGGCCCGGTCCACAACCGCCCCGACCAAGGAGCCTGCCGCTGCGGCACCCGCCACACACCGGATGACCCCGCCCTCGGCACCGCCCTCGACCCGGCGACCTACGACTACGCGGGCACCGTCCTCTTCAACAACCACGCAGGCGACCTCTGGCAGCGCTTCACCACCCGCCTGCGCCGCGAGATCGCCGCCCGCGCCGGACTCACCCGCCGCGAACTCCCCGACCACGTACGCGTCTCCTACGGCAAGGTCGCCGAGTTCCAGAAGCGGGGCGCCCTCCACTTCCACGCAGTGATTCGCCTCGACGGCCCAGAGGGACCCGAAACGCCACCGCCCGCCTGGGCGACGGTCGACCTCATCACGGACGCCATTTGCGCCGCCGCCGCGCACTCGTACACCTCGGTCTCGGTCCCGGCCGCCGACGACCAACCGACCCGCACCTTCCGCTGGGGCACGCAGCTCGACGTCCGGCCGGTGAAGGCGTTCGGCGACGGCTCCGACATCACCGAACAGGCCGTCGCCTCCTACGTGGCCAAGTACGCCACCAAGGCAGCCGAGAACACCGGCACCCTCGATCGCCGCATCGGCGAACTCTCCGAACTCGACCGCCACCAGGTCCCGGACCACGCCCGACGCCTGATCGAGGCGTGCAAGGCGCTCGACCCCCTGTACCCCGACCGCCGCCTTTGGGCCTGGGCGCACATGCTCGGCTTCCGCGGCCACTTCAGCTCCAAGTCCCGCCGCTACTCCACCACCCTCGGCGCCCTCCGCCAGGCCCGCGCCGACTACCGCGCCGCCCAGGAACAAGCTGCCCTCGGCCTGGACGACCGCGAGCCGGACACCGTCCTCGTGCTGGCCGACTGGCAGTACGCCGGACACGGCCACACACCTGGCGAATCCGCCCTCGCCGCCACCATCGCCCGCGACCTCCAGCTCAACCGCGAAACCGCCCGCGAGGCCCTGCAAGACCAACTCGCCTTGGAAGGAGCCGCAGCATGATCACTGCCACCGCCGAACTGCTGACCGTGCCGGAAGTCATGGCGCGGCTCAAGCTCGGTCGCTCCAAGGTCTACGACCTGATCCGCTCGCACCGCCTGGTCTCGATCAAGATTGATGGTGCTCGCCGCATACCCGCCGACGCCGTTCGGGACTTCATCCTCGGCCAGATCGAGGAGGCTGCCTGATGGCCAGTCAGCGCAAGCGGAACCCCAACGGTGCGGGCACCATCACCAAGCGCAAGGACGGCCGCTACCAATGCGCGGTCTACGTCCTCCAGCCGGACGGTACGCGGGCCCGCAAGTTCGCCTACGGCAAGACCTGGCAGGAGTGCGACACGAAGCGCCGGGAGCTGCTTGCCAAGGTCGACCAGGGCGTGCCCGTGCCGACCCGCTCGGCGAAGCTGTCCGAGTGGCTGCCGTACTGGCTGGACAACCTGATCAAGCCTCGGCGGAAGCTCAGCACGTACGACAAGTACGAGGCACACGTCCGGCTCTACCTCGTGCCGCTGCTCGGCGCCAAGCGGCTCGAATCCCTCGGCGTCGCCGACGTCCGCCGCTTCCTGGTCCGCCTGGAGAAGCAGACCACGGCAGCAACGGCGAAGGAGTCGCACCGAGTTCTGCGGTCGGCGCTGTCCTCTGCCTGCCGTGAGGAGCTGATCACGCGCAACGTTGCCAAGCTCGTGGAGCCTCCCCGCACCGACTCCCGTGAGCTGAAGCCCTGGAGCCTTGACGAGACGCTCGATTTCCTTGCTGCCTCCCGCAAGGACCCGCTCTACGCGGCCTTCGTGCTCGCCATCGCCATGGGCCTGCGCCGTGGCGAGATCGTCGGTCTCCGCTGGTCGGATCTCGATCTCGACAACCGCGTCTTGTACGTCCGCCAGCAGACCCAGCGACGCCGTGGCGTCCTCTACGACGACGATCCGAAGAGCCGTCGGCGCCGTGCTGTCCCTCTGCCCGCCCTCTGCATCGCGCCCCTCCGCTGGCACCGCATGCGGCAGGCAGTTGCTCGTGCCAAGGCGGGGGAGAGGTGGCAGGAGTCTGCCTACGTCTTCACCACCCGCACCGGCCGCCCGGTCGAGCCGCGCAACGTCTACCGCTCCTTCACCCGCATCGCCCAGTCCGCCGGCCTTCGCGTCATCCGGCTCCACGACGCTCGCCACGGCACGGCGACCCTCCTCACGGCGGCCGGAGTGGCACCCCGCGTCGTGATGGAGATCCTCGGGCACTCCCAGATCAGCATCACCATGGACGTCTACACGCACGTCGTGCAGGACACCCAGCGAGAGGCCATGAGCCACATCGACCGGCTACTGCAAAAGCGGCGGCCCGGTCGTCAGTGACCGACCCCGTTGATGTCAGAAGTGGATGTCAAAGGCCCCGGACCATGATCGGTCCGGGGCCTTTTGGCTGGTGCCCCCGGCAGGATTCGAACCTGCGACACCCGCTTTAGGAGAGCGGTGCTCTATCCCCTGAGCTACGAAGGCAGCGGCTTGTTGGAGACCTTGTTGAAAATCCAGCCTGTGGATCTTCGACGAGGAGTACAAACCCGGTGGTCAGACGTAGTGCATGCTCTCCGCCATACCACTTGAGCGGACAACGCGACGCGTCAACGGCCGACCAGGGACAGCGTAGCGGATGCGCGCCAACGAGCGTCGTCGGGACAAGAAACAGATGAGAGGAGTGGCAAGAGCGGAGGGACCCGCAGTTCGGCGACGTCGGCCCCGGCGGAGAAGGCGGCGTCCGCGCCGACGGCCGTGGCCGTGGTGGCCGCTATTCGCGCCTCGAACAGCACCCGGCCGTCCGCGGCCGAGCCCAGCCTCGACCGGTGCCCGTCGGCGGTCGGATCGGCCCGGTCGTTGTCGGTGAAGCGCACGTCGAACTGGGAGATGATCACGCCGAGCCGGCGGTCCAGCGGCCGACTGCCGGGCACCACGGCCGGGTGCCGCGGGGCCGATGACCGCGAGCGCGCGCCGTGACCGCGAGCACGCGCGCGTGCGGGTCGACGGCGGCCGCCTGGCCGTGCGGAACTGTTTCCACCCACTGCCGACACCCACTGCCTCCACCCAATGCCCCCACCCAATGCCTCCACCCACTGCCTTCCCTCACTGCCTTCCCTCACTGCCTCCACCCACTGCCTTCACCCGGTGAGTCGGTGCGTGGTCGCGTCCCAGCTTCGCCACGTGCCGTCGCCGGCGCTGATCAGGGTGCGGCGCGCCCGGGGTCCGTGAGCAGCCGCTGGGGGGGGCGCCCGGCGTCGGGGCGGTGAAGGTGGCCGGCGTGGCCGAACTGCGGGTGGGCGAGGGAGTCGAGCAGGGGTCGGCGGGTCTCGGGCGATTCGGCGATCCGCCAGGGGGCCTTGGCCACGCCCAACTGCAGCGCAGCGCAGCACGGCGCGGCGCAGCACGGCGCAGCGCGGCGCGGCGCGGCGGGGCGGGGGTCGGTCGTCCGCAGGGCGTCGGCGACCTCGGCGGCCTCTGCGACGCGGCGGGCCGGCTGTTGTTAGGCTGCGCCCCCGGTTGTTGTTAAATGCGCAACCAATGCGCACATCATGGCTAGGAGAGGGCGACCGAGGGATGGTCCTCGATGACGCGTCCGCGGAGTTCCACGAATTCTTCGAACGCCACTATGCCGAGCTCGCCCGTCTGGCACACCTCCTGACCGGCGAGACCGACGCGGCGGACGACCTCGCGGCTGATGCCCTGGTCGCCCTGTGGCAGCGCTGGGACCGGTTGCGGCAGGCCGACCACCCGCTCGCCTACGCCCGCGGTGTGGTGGCCAACCTGGCGCGGGGACGGATCCGCAGCCAGGTGCGGGAGCGACGCCGGATCACACTGTTCTGGTCCCGCAGCCCCGAGAAGGTGGAGGGGCCGGACGTGGCGGCCGTGCTGGACGTCCGCGCGGCGCTCGCCCGGCTGCCGTTCCGCAAGCGCGCCTGCGTGGTGCTGCGGCATGCCTTCGACCTGTCGGAGAAGGACACGGCGGCGGCGCTGGGCGTATCGGTCGGAACGGTGAAGAGCCAGACCTCGAAGGGAATGGCCGAGCTGGAAAGGATACTGGGCGCACGAGCGGCCGGGGATCTGGTGCCAGGAAGGAGGAACCGGTGAACGAGGAGATCGACCGTCGGCTGCGCGAGGCCGCCGAGGCCCACCAGCCCGACCGCGCGCGCATGCTGGCCCGGGTGGAACGCGGCATGGCCGGCCCCGCCGTCCGACACCGCGCACGGCCGTTCGCGAGGTCCGGGACCAGGATCGCCCTCGCCGGGCTCGCCGCCACCGGCATCCTGGCGACCGGCGGCCTCGCCGTCGCCGCCATCGTCGCCACCTCATCGCCGTCGCCGTCGCCCTCGCCCACCGTGACCACGTCTGCCACCCCGTCCCCGACCGTCAGCTCTCCGCGCCCGACATCGGCCCGCCCCACCCCTGTCGCGCCGGCCCCGGTCACCACCCCGGGCAGCATGCGCCCGACCCCGTCGGTCACCAGTCCGTCGCCGGCCGTCGGCGAGAGCCAGGACGGGCCGCTGTGGTCGGCCGGCTCGGTGCATCCGAAGAGCACCGTCTACTGGACGCAGAGCAACCTCGCCCTCAGGACGACCCAGCCGCTCACCTCGCTCACGGTCGAGATCCGGATCGTGCAGACGGGCGAGGTGAAGAACACCGGCACCTGGCAGACCCTGCCGAGCGGCGACTTCACGGTCACCGTCCAGGAGGCCGGCGGCACGCTGGTCCACCGCTGGGTCCTCAAGCCGGGCGTGACCGTGCCGGCCGGGAGCCATGAGTTCGCCGCGCAGTTCAACAACGGCAGCGGCGACCGCAGCGCCGCGGGCGACGGCTACCGCGTCGACGCGCAGGGTTCAGACGGTTCCGCGTCGGTCCGGGGAGGGTTCGTCCCGACCCGGTGAACGCCGCTGTGTGGCAAGGGGACGAGTCCCCTTGCCGCACAGCTCAATGCCCGCGCAGAGACAGAGGCAGAGACGGAGACAGAGGCAGAGGCAGAGGCAGAGGCAGAGATCCCAGGGCCGTGTAGCCGGCGGTGCATTCGGGGGGACCAATGCCCGACCTGCTGGTGCGTGGTCCCGTCGGTCGGCCGGACGGCGTTGCTCCCATCGGCGTAGGTGCGCGTCCACGGTGGTCGGCAGGTCGCCGTGGAAGTGGGTGGGGACGGTGGCGACGTCCGTGGAAATTCTTCCCTCGAGCGCGGCAACCTGTGTGCGCGTGGCGGCGACTGGAAGGTATCCGGGGCCGGATCAAGGCCCGCTGCCAGAAGGACATGCCGTTGTCAGATCAGAACCGCTCTCATCGCCGCCGTCCGGCGACCCGCCGCGTGATCGCCGCCTCCGTGGTTCTCGCCGCCGCGGCTGCCGCCGTACCCCTGGTCGCCATGGGCGCACTCACGCCGGAGACCGCCGCACCGGCCACGGCCGCCGACGCGGCGGCAGGCAGCGGCCGTTACTTCGGCACGGCGGTGGCCGCGGGCAGGCTCGGCGACTCCACGTACTCCGCCATTCTCGACCGGGAATTCAAGATGATCACCCCGGAGAACGAGATGAAGTGGGACGCCATCGAGCCCTCCCGCGGGAAGTTCACCTTCGCCGCCGCCGACTCGATCGCCGGCCACGCCTCCGCGCACGGGCAGCGCCTGCGCGGCCACACCCTGGTCTGGCACTCCCAACTGCCCGACTGGGTCAAGTCCATCACCGACGCCGGCACCCTGCGCACGGTGATGAAGAACCACATCACCCAGACGATGACCCACTACAAGGGCAAGATCTACGCCTGGGACGTGGTCAACGAGGCCTTCGCCGACGGCGGCAGCGGACAGCACCGCAGCTCCGTGTTCCAGGACGTACTGGGCAACGGCTTCATCGAGGAGGCCTTCCGCACCGCCCGGAACGCCGACCCCTCCGCCAAGCTCTGCTACAACGACTACAACATCGAGAACTGGTCCGACGCCAAGACCCAGGGCGTCTACAAGATGGTCAAGGACTTCAAGTCCCGCGGTGTGCCCATCGACTGCGTCGGCCTCCAGAGCCACTTCGGCGCGGGCGGCCCGCCGGCCAGCTTCCAGACCACCCTGTCCAACTTCGCCGCGCTCGGCGTGGACGTCCAGATCACCGAGCTCGACATCGCCCAGGCGTCCGCCACCGCGTACGGCAACGCCGTCCAGGCGTGCATGAACGTCGCTCGCTGCACGGGCATCACGGTGTGGGGCATCCGCGACAGCGACTCCTGGCGCACCGGCGAGAACGCTCTGCTGTTCGACGCGGCCGGCAAGAAGAAGCCCGCCCACGGCGCGGTGCTCACCGCCCTGGGCAGCAAGGGGAGCACCGGCAGCACCGGCAGCGGCGGTACGCAGGCCGGGGGCATCACCTCCGGCACCGTCTACACACTCTCCAACGCGGCCACCGGACGCGTGCTCGACCAGCCTGCGGGACACAACGCCAACGGCACCCCGCTCCAGGTGTGGGACGCCAGCGGCGCCTCCAACCAGCAGTGGCGGGCGAGCCGGAACAGCGACGGCTCCTACACCCTGACGAACATCGCCAGCGGCCGGGTACTGGACGAGCCGGCAGGCCGGACGGCCAACGGGACGAGGATGACGGTCTGGGACGCCAACGGCGGCGCCCACCAGCGCTGGAAGGCCCGCCAGAACAGCGACGGCTCCTACACGCTCACCAACGTCGCCAGCGGCCGGGCGCTGGAGACCCCCGGCGGTCGGACCGCCAACGGCACTCCCGTCCAGATCTGGGACACCAACGGCCGCGGCAACCAACGCTGGAACTTCCAGCCGACCACGGCGCCGAAGAGCGACACGTGTGCTCTTCCGTCGACGTACCGGTGGAGCTCGACGGGCGCGCTGGCGCAGCCGGCGAACGGGTGGGCCTCGCTGAAGGACTTCACCACCACGACGTACAACGGCAAGCACCTGGTCTACGGGTCGAACTACTCGGGATCGGCCTACGGCTCGATGGCGTTCAGCCCCTTCACGGACTGGCCGGACATGGCGTCGGCCCGCCAGAGGGGCATGAGCCAGAAGGCGGTGGCGCCCACGCTGTTCTATTTCGCGCCCAAGAAGATCTGGGTGCTGGCGTACCAGTGGGGTCCGTCGCCCTTCAGCTACCGCACCTCCAGCGACCCCACCGACCCGAACGGCTGGTCCGCGGCGCAGCCGCTGTTCACCGGCAGCATCCCCCGCGTCGACTCCCCGACCGGGCCGATCGACCAGACCCTGATCGCCGACGACAAGAACATCCACCTGTTCTTCGCCGGTGACAACGGCAAGATCTACAAGTCGAGCATGCCGATCGGGAACTTCCCCGGCAGCTTCGGCTCCTCGTACACGACGGTCATGAGCGACTCGGTGAAGAACCTGTTCGAGGCACCGCAGGTCTACAAGGTCAAGGGCCAGAACCAGTACCTCATGATCGTCGAGGCTCGTGGTGCGAGCGAGCAGCGCTACTTCCGCTCCTTCACCGCCACCAGCCTGAACGGTCCGTGGACCCCGCAGGCCGCCACCGAGTCCAACCCCTTCGCGGGCAAGGCCAACAGCGGCGCCACCTGGACCAACGACATCAGCCACGGCGACCTGGTCCGCACCAACCCCGACCAGACCATGACCATCGACCCCTGCAACCTGCAGTTCCTCTACCAGGGCAAGGCGCCCAACACGCCGCCGAACACCTCCTACGACAACCTGCCGTACCGGCCGGGCATCCTCACCCTGAAGCGCTGACCCGCCTGATCGACACTCACCACCACGAGGAACCCCAGCCGTGCATCGGCTGGGGTTCCTCTCTTTTGTGCGACTGCGCGACCCGACGAGATCCGAAAGCCAGGCCGGGGCGGCGCACACGTCGCTCCTCCCGGGGGTAGCCAGGTCGCCGGGCCTTGCTGCTCCGGGTGGACCGTCGCTGACGCGGGCGCTAGCTGACGGCTGCACTCCTGGCCGTCCGAGGGCTGTACCACGGGGCCGTCCGAGGGGCGAACCACGGGCCGTCCGAGGGCTGTACCACGGGCCGTCCGAGGGGCGAACCACGGGCCGTCCGAGGGCCGCACAACGGGCGTCCGTGGGCCGTGCCACGGGCCGTCCGAGGGGCGCACCGCGGGAGGGGCTATGCCTCATGAGGTGTGCCTCGTGAGGCCCCCAACACAGTGCAGGGGTCGCAGGCGCACGGCCTGCGACCCCTGCTCGGGTGTTCGGGTCAGGACGGGTCGCCGTACTGGAGGCCGCGTCCGTTGGTGCCGATGTAGACGCGTCCGTAGGTGTCGGGGTCGCCGGTGATGACGCCGACGCCTCCGATGGCGCCCCACTGGTGGGCGTCGTCGTTGACGCGGATCCAGCTGGCGCCCTTGTCGGTGGAGCGGAAGACTCCGGTGACGTTCTTGACGGTGCCGATCAGGTACAGGGCCTGGTAGTCGGTGCCCGCCTTGGCCTTGCCGAAGCCGAGGGCGGAGGCGGACTGCACCGAGCTGAGGGTGGTGAAGCTGCGGCCGCCGTCGGTGGAGTGCAGCAGGCCCTTGTCACTGCCGGCGATCCACAGGTCTCCGGCGACGCCGGGGACGGCGGTGAGCCGGCCGGAGGGCAGGCCCGAGGCGCGGGCGGTGAAGGTCGCACCGCCGTCGGTGCTGGCGTGGAGCTTGCCGCCGGACAGGGAGTAGAAGGTCTTGGCCGTGGAGCGGTCGGCGACGACCACGGCGTCGGTGCCCAGGCCGCTGACCTTGGACCAGCTCGCTCCGTTGTCGGTCGAGCGGTAGGGGGCCTGGCCGTCCTGGGTCCAGACGATGCTGGAGCCGTCCGCGGCGAGCGCGATGCGACCGTCCTGGGCACCGGCCACCGGTTCCGCCTTGAAGCCGGTCCAGGTGCTGCCGCCGTCGGTGGAGTAGGCGCCGTCCTGGTCGCCGCCACGGCCGACGCGGACCATCATCGAGGGCTTGGACTGGGCGAAGTCGATGTCGGTGCTGTTGGCCATCAGCGGGTTCTTCAGCCGTCCGGCGGGCACCTCGGTCAGGGAGTCGTGGCGGAAGCCGCCCTGGTCGCCCATGGAGGTGATGACGGTGGCGCCGCCGGGCGGGGCGATCGCGTCCAGCAGCGCGGTCTCCTCAAGCCCCCGGGCGCCCATGCTCCAGTCGCTGATGCCGCCGCTGTCGGAGGCGTTGGCGTTCTTGCTGCGCAGGATGCCGTTGCCGGTGCCGTACAGCACGTGCCCGGAGTCGAAGGGGTCGATGGCCAGGGCCGTCATCCAGTGGCCGGTGTGGGTGCCGACGTAGGGGGCGGCGGAGGCGCTGCGCTTCGACTTGTCGGCCAGTGCCTTCCAGTTCGCGCCGCCGTCGGTGCTGCGGTAGATCTCGTCCTCGGGCCACCAGCGGCCGAGGGTGGTGACCATCACCGTGGAGGGCTTCTGCGGGTCGACGGCCAGACCGGAGAACCCGTAGTTGCCCTGGGAGGGGGAGATGTCCTTCCACTTCCCGTCGGCCGGCGTGTGCTTCCACACCGAGCCCCCGGTCACGCCGTTGGGCCCGAGGGCGTTGGTGTAGGTCAGGTACAGCGAGCCGTCGTCGGAGAGCACACCGTGCTGCGGCATCTGCCCGGTGGGCTGCCCCGACACGGCCTTCCAGCTGGCGCCGCCGTCGGTGGAGCGGTACAGGGAGGTGGACTTGTCGCCGACACCGACGTAGACCGTCTTGCTGCCGGCCTTGCCGTAGGTCACGAAGGCGATGCCCGCGCCGCTGCTCGCCCCGTCCTTGACGGGGAACGAGGAGACCTGCTTCCAGGTCGCGCCGTGGTCGGTGCTGCGCCACAGGCCGTTCTTGCGGGTGCCCAGCAGCAGGTTGCTGTTGTCCGCGGGGTCGACCACCAGACGCTCGCCCGCGCCGCGGCCGTCCTCGTTGGCGCCCAGCTTGAAGGGCAGTTCGGTGCGCTGGAAGGTGCGGCCCCGGTCGGTGGAGCGCAGGATCGCGCCGTTGCCCGCCCAGCTGTTGGTGTAGGTGCCCGCGCCGAGGTAGAGCCGCTTGGGGTCGACGGGGTCGGTGGCCACCGAGTCGATGCCCAGCAGGTTCCAGTCCTTCTCACCCAGCCAGTCGGTCAGCGGGATCCACTGCTCGGCCCCGGTGTCCCAGCGGTAGGCGCCACCCATGTCGGTGCGCGCGTACAGCAGGCCCTTCTCCTTCTGGTTGAACACCAGACCGGTGACGTAACCGCCGCCCACCACCTGGGCGTTCTTCCACGCATACGGCCCTGCCGCGGCCGTCGTCTGCTCCCCGCCGGCCCCGGAGGCCTGGGTCTCGGCGACCTTCACCAGCTTCCACTGCTGGTTGGTGGCGCCGTGCCCCGGATACTGGATGACCGCCGCGCCCTGGGCCGTGGAGTTTCCGGAGACGTCCAGGACGTGGCCGCTCCGGCGGGAGGTGAGGGTGACGGCCTCGGAACCGCTCACCTCGTCGACCTTCCACTCCTGGGAGGTGGCGGAGCTGTCGGTCTGCTGCTCGGCGGCGGCCGCCCGAGCGGTGGAGTTGCCTGCTATGCCCAGCACCTTGCCGCTGTTGCGGTTCACCAGCTCGTAGTAGCCGTCCCCGGCGGGCTTCAGCTTCCACTGCTGGTTGGCGGTGTTCTGGTCGGTCCACTGCTGGATGCGGGTGCCGTCGGCGGTGGAGAAGCCGTTGACGTCCAGCACCTTGCCGCTGCGCACCGAGACCAGCCGGTAGTACGCGCCTGAGTCGATCGTCGCGGCCTGCGAGTCCTCCTGTGCGAACAGGAGATACGGCACGACGAGAGCGGGTGCGCCGAGCAGCAGACCGGTCGCGGTCCAGCGACGGCGATGACGCCCGCGGCGCCCGCCGTTCGTGGGGTTGTCCATGAGGGGGAGGTTCTCCTTGCACGCTGTTCATCAGAGGCAATCCGGATCCCGGGCCACCGGAACTGACCGGATCCGCCCCCTTGTTGTCGCGGGTCCCGTAAAGGGTTGCCGCGAGCCGGAGGATTTTTTCAGGGCGGCGGCGTGCTCATGGAGCGGCTCTCCTCGACGGGGCGGCGGACGCGGGCTGTTCGGCGGGCCCGCGCGTGGTGCACAGCAGGGGCGCCCAGGCGGCGGTGTCGGTGAAGTCGCCGCCGCCCGCCGGAACGACGTCCATCACGATGTGGTCGGGGCGCAGCAGGACGGCGTCGGCACGGCCCGCGCGCAGCCAGGCGGCGAGGGTGCCGTCGTCGCCGGTCTCGTGCACGTCGACGACCGGGGCGCCGAGGCCGTCGGTGAGGGCGCGCAGTGCGGGCGGCAGCGGCACCGCGGTCAGCACGGCGAAGGAGTCGCCGAGGACGTCGTCGAGCCGGACCCGTCGTCCGTCCTCGGTCGTGACCTGTGGCTGCGGGCAGAACGTGCCGCCGAGCCGGCTGCGGCGTACGAGGGCACCGACCCGCAGCGGGCGGCCGAGGTCCCGGCTCGCCATGCCCGTCACCCCCGGGATGCGGCAGACCGCGGCGACGGCGGTGCGCCGCAGGGCGGCGGCGCGGTCCTGGCCGCCGGTCATGGCCCAGCCGGTGGCGACCGCGAGGCGGATCACATGGCGGGCGTGGGGCTTGCGTTCCCGCTCGTAGGTGTCCAGCAACCGTTCGTCGGCGCCCTGGTTCAGGACCCGGGCGAGCTTCCAGGTCAGGTTGTAGGCGTCGCGCAGTCCCGAACACAGCCCCTGTCCGATGAAGGGCGGGGTGAGGTGGGCGGCGTCGCCGAGGAGGAAGACACGGCCGTGGCGCCAGCGGTCCGCGATACGGGCGCGGAAGGTGTACTGGGCCTGCCGGACGACGTGGAAGTCGTCGGCAGGGGAGAGGCGGGAGATGTCCACCCACGGCAGGACCAGTTCCCGCAGCAGCGCGTCGTCGAGGACCGCCCCGTCCGCCAGTCGGAACTCCCAGCGGTAGCGGTCCTCGCCGATCCGCATGAACGTGGCCGGGCGGTGCGGGTCGCAGACCTGGTCGACGCCTTCCCAGCAGCGGACGGCGGCCTTCGTCGTCACATCGATGACGGTCCAGTGTTCCTCGAAGCGCAGGTCCTCCCATCCCGCTCCGATGGCGTCGCGGGTGAGGCTGCCCGCGCCGTCGCAGCCGAGGACGGCGTCCGCGAGCAGCAGGTGTTCGCCGTCGTCATCGCGGTAGGTGACGCGGACCGGTCCGTCGGCGGGCTGCTCGATGCCCGTCACCTCGACCCCACCCCGCAGCTCGCACTCGGGGCGAAGGGCGAGTGCCTCGCGCAGCAATCGTTCCAGCTCGGGCTGGTCGAACATGCTGGTCTGCGGGAAGCCGTGGTGGCCGTGCGGGGACCGCTGGAACTCGGCGATCACCCGGTGCCGGGCGTCCAGCAGCCTGAGGCCGCGCGCGGGACGGGCGACAGTGGCGAACTCATCGGCTGTTCCTGCGGTTTGGAGGATCCTGCGGACCTCGTCGTCGGCGGCGACGGCCCGGGGCAGGGGATAGACGTCCTGGTGGCGTTCGAGGACGACGGTCCGTACCCCGCGCCGGGCGAGCAGCAGGGCGGCGGTCACGCCCACAGGTCCGGCGCCGACGATCACCACGGGTACGTCTGCCGAGTTGTGCTCGAGGGTCATGTGCGGCTCACTTCCGTCTCAGTCGCGTCGGCCACGGGCGTGCGCTGCGCGCCCAGGTCGATCCGGCCGTCCGGGGTGGCGATGGAGGCGGTGACGACATCGCCGTGCCGCAGGTAGTGCGGGTTCTTGGCCTGGGACTTGAAGAAGGCCTTCCACTTCAGCGCGGGCGGCAGCAGGGCACCGATCTTCTCGACCGGCTTGGGCGGCGCCTTGAGGGCCGTGCCGCCGGGGGTTCCGGTGAGGAGCAGGTCGCCGGGGTCGAGGGTCTGGAAGCGCGACAGCAGGGTCAGCGCCCGCGCCGGACGGGCGATCATGTCGGCGACGGTGCGGTCCTGGCGCAGCTCGCCGTTGACGCTCAACTTCAGCCGCAGATCGAGGAGATGGGCGAAGTCCTCGGGCTCCAGCAAGGCGAGGTACGGGCCGGTCGGCGTGAAGGTGGGATAGGACTTGCTCTCGTAGAACTGCGTCTTGGTCAGCTGGACGTCGCGAGCGCTGACGTCGTTGGTGATCACCAGTCCGGCGACGTACGACGGCAGGTCCGGCTCCTCGACCACGGTGCCGACGGGCAGGGGCGCGCCGAGGACGAGGCCGAGTTCGATCTCGTAGTCGAGGAACTTCACGTGGGAGGGCCGGACGATGGCCGTGTCGGGGCCGCTGACCGAGCCGGACGCCTTGCGGAAGAAGGCGGGCGGGATGTCGCCGGTGAAGCCCGAATCACGGGCGTGGCTGCGGTAGTTGACCATCTGGGCGACCACCCGGCAGGGCGTGGTGACCGGCGAGAGGGCGGCCAGGTCGGCGACGGGCGTGCCCGCCTCGCCTGAGAGAGCCGCCTGTCGTACGGCGTCGCGGTCGGCGATCAGTTCGGCGGTGGTGGCGGCCTTGGTGTCGACCGGGACGGCCCGGTCGCCGAGGACGACCCACCAGCCGTCGGCGGTGCGCAGGACATTGGTGCTCATGTCAGTGCCTTCGTGAGGGGGATTCGCGTGCGGGGTCAGGAGTTGGCGGCCTTGAGCAGGCCGAACAGTCGTGCCGGGTCCATCTCGTTGTCGCCGCGCAGGGCCTCGACGACATCGCGGACCCGCTGCGGGGAGGGGCTCGCGCCGAGGAAGTCGCGGGTGGCCGGCGGGCCCCACTGGGCCAGACCGCTGGTCGACATGGGTGCCCAGCCGGGTTCCACGTCGCAGGAGAACAGGTCGCCGTCGGCGAAGTGCTCCAGCATGAAGTGGTCGGGGTCGCGCCAGTAGTCGAAGAGCTGGCTGCCCTGGATGTGCCGGCCGATGCCCCAACTGCGCTTGTAGCCCCGCTCCTTGAGGTATTCACCGCCGACGGCGATGGAGTCGAGGTCGGTGACCTGGTAGGCGGAGTGGACGTATCCCGTCCCCGGCCCCAGGTGCATCGCGAGCGTGTGGTGGTCGGCGGGCACGCCGCCCAGGTCGCAGCGGATGAACGCCATCGTCGGCCCGCGCCCGCGCTGCCCGTCCAGGAAGAGGAAGTCGGAGACGATCATCCCGAGGGTGTCCAGGTACCAGTCCAGGGCCCGGCCGAACACGCGCGTCTCCAGCACCACATGGCCGAGCCGCTGAATGCGGGACGGCTCGCGCGGCGGGCGCTGGGCGGCGTTGGTACGGCGGTGGTCCGTGCCGAAGTTGAGGAGCAGCGGCCGCTGTTCCGGCAGTGCCGGGAGCTGTTCGCCGCAGTGCACGACCCGGACCGGGAAGCCCGAGGGGTCGAGCAGGTCGACCACCTTGCCGCCGCCGGGCACGTCGGAGTCCCGCACGGACGATCCGGTGGCGCGGGCCAGCCGGTCCAGATCGCCCCGCTCGGCCGCGCGAAACGCGGGACCTATGAAGCGGGACGTGCGGCCGCGCCGGATCACCATGCAGGGCGGGCCCGCGAAGGTGCCCCGCAGCCACAGCTCGCTCGCGGTGCGGGCGGCGACGCCGAAGCCGAAGTCGCGGGCGAAGACCTCCGCCCGCTCCAGGTCCGGCTTCTCGAACTCCAGCCAGGCCAGGTCCGCCACCTTGATCACGGGGTTCCGCGAGCGTCCTGGGTGTTCGCCGCGCAGAGCGCCCTGCGCGCTGTGCAGATCCTGGTGAGGCGTCGCGACGGCGGCTTGAGCCACGCGTGTTTCAGACATGGTGCCCTCCGAGCAGCATTGCCACAATGAGGAAAGCATCATCACTGACATGATTCTCGTCAATAGGGCGGTCATCGAGAGATGAGATTTTCATCAGAACTGTGGTGTGGTGGATTCCACGGCTACACTCGGCCCATGCCCACGTCAGCCCCGCCCAGCAACCGGTTCGAGCGGCGCCGTGCCGAGACCCGCAGGTCACTCGTCCGTGCCGCCCGGCAGATACTCGCCGAGACCGGGGACACGGGCGCCAGCATCCAGGCGATCGCCGAGCGCGCCGACGTCGGCTTCGGCTCCTTCTACAACCACTTCGAGTCCAAGGCGGAGCTGTTCGACGCGGCCGTGACGGACGCCTTGGAGGAGTTCGGCCAAGCCTTCGACGAGCGGCTGACCGGGATCGACGACCCTGCGGAACTCGTCGCGGCCGGCTTCCGGCTCAGCGCCCGCATGGCCGACTCCCACCCCGAACTCATGCAGGTGCTGCGCCGCCGCGGCCTCGGCTACCTCCACTCGGACAACGGCCTGACCGTCCGGGCTCTGCGCGACCTCCAGGCCGGCATCGCCTCCGGCCGCTTCACGGCCGTCGAGCCGGTCGTGGCCCTGTCGGCGCTGGGCGGGACCCTGCTGTCCCTGGCGGAGCTGAGGTTCGCCCGCCCCGACCTGGACGGCGACGAGGCCGCCGTGAACCTCGCCGAGATGGTCCTGCGGATGCTGGGCGTCCCCTCGGACGACGCCCACGAGGTCGCCCGGCGCCCCCTGCCCGACCTGGCCTGAGGGCTCCGCGCCGCAGCGAGGCGCATCCCGCGATGGGGCCGCAGGCCAGGCGGAGGAAGCGCGCACGCAGGAGTCGCGGGGAGCGTGTCCTCGAAGCAGCGGCGGAGGCCGCGGGCGAGCGTGGCCGGCCGTGCCGGAGCCGCCCGGCGAAGAGCGGGGAAATCACGGTTCACGCACCGGGGCGACGGCGTCGGCTCCGCCGGGACGGACGACATCACTCAGGCGCCGGGGCTGAATCCCCCAGGCCAGGGATGACGGCTCAGCCGCCGACCGGGGGTTCCACGGCCACGTCCGAGGCGACTTCCCCGACCACGGCACGCGACCGCTCCTCGGACACCCCGGCGGCGATGAGCGTGGCGATGGTGACCCGGGTGCCTCCGTCGTCCTCGAGTGCCCCGGTGTTGACCGCCTCCAGCACCGCGACGGTCATCGCCTCCAGCCCCGCGCTCAACACGGCAGCCGGCAGATGCGCAGGAAAGACGCCGTCCTGTTGCCCGCGCTCCAGGACGGCCGTGATCGCCTCGCGGGCCGGTGCCAGCACCTCGGCAACCCGCTCCGCGCCAAGATCGCGCTTGGCCAGTGCCAGGAGCAGACGGTACCGGTCTCCCGCGGGCCACATCGAGAACATGAGGTGGGCGAGCACACGCTCGGCCGACTGCGCCCGCGTGCGTTCGGCACAGGCCGCCACCGCCGACCGCAGCGTTTCGGAGGCTTCCTCGGCCAGGGCTTCCAGAAGCGCCGCGCGCCCGGGGAAGTGCCCGAACAGGGTGCGCCGTACGACACCCGCGGCTCGCGCCAGCTCCTCCAGCGTGACGTCCGGATTTCGCCCCAGCTCCCGACGGGCCGTGGCCAGGATGCGGGCCCGGTTCGCCCGCGAGTTGCGACGCAACGGCTCACGGACGACAGGCTTGGACACGGAAACCTCGATGGATCACGCGGAGAGGGACGGATACGGCGGAGCGGAGACACCCGCATCCTCGCACGAAGCGCCATCACCCCATCAGGAGTCGTAGTGACCGCGGATCTGTTTGCCCGGGCCGTGCCGCCCCGCCGGTCGCCGTGGCACCGACCACCCGGCCGTCACGCCCCGCCGGTCGGCGGCCTCGCCTCTACCGGGTCCAGTGGCCGAGGTAGGCGCGCAGCATGGTCTTGAGCTGGCCGAGCAGTTCGGCGTCTCCGGTGGCGTCCGCGCGGAAGGCGTCCTGGGTCACCGCGTCGGCGGCGAGGAAGGCGGTGTAACAGGCCGTCGCCGCCTCCCCGTCGTCGGGCAACAGGCGCTGCGCGACCAGGATGCGGTGCACCCCCGCCGCCATGACGCGCTTGTGCCTGCTGTCGGCCTGCCTGGTCCATTCGGTGAGGTGGCGTCCGAACCACAGGGCCCTGAAGCCCGGTTCGGAACGGTAGATGTCCGCGAAGGCGTCGACCAGCAAGGTCACCGGATCACTCCATGTCTCCGTGCGCGCGCGTTCGACGAACGATTCCATGGCCGCTTCCAGCCGGGTCAGGTACAGATCGGCCAGGGCCTCGATGATGGCCTCCCGGTCGGGCAGGTACTGGTACAGCGCACCCACGGAAACCCCCGACTCGGCGGCGACGCGGGTCGTGGTCAGCACGTCCGCGCCTTCCGCGACGAGCAGCCGTTCGGCGGCCTGCAGCACCCGGGCGACCTTCTCCCTCGCCCGGGCCTGGCGTGGCATCCGTCGCAGCCGCAGCGCCGTGACCTGCGCCGTGTCTTTTTCGTCGGGTTCATCCGTCGTGGGCATCCGCCGCGTTCCTTCCGCAAAACCAAACGTGACTTTGTTTCATGTTCAGGGTACCTTCGCGGCATGGCTGACGCGAACGAGTGGCTTCCAGAACAGCGGCGCGCCGTGGCGGAGGCGTGCCACCGCCTCGCCGGCGAGGGACTGCTGATCGGCACGGCGGGCAATGTGAGCGTGCGTGACGGCGACCGGATCGCGGTCACCGCCACCGGCGCCGTCCTCGGACGGTGCACGCCCGACGAGGTGACGGTGGTGGGCCCCGACGGCGGGACACTCGCCGGGAACCTGCAGCCGACCTCCGAACTGGAGCTGCACCTCGGGATCTACCAGCGCTACGACGCCGGCGCGGTGGTGCACACCCACTCCCCCCAGGCCACCGCGCTGTCCCTGGTGCTCGACGAACTTCCGTGCGTCCACTACCAGCAGCTGCTGCTCGGCGGGTCCGTGCGCGTGGCGCCGTTCGCCGTGTTCGGCACCCCGGAGCTGGCCCGGCACGTCCTCACGGCACTCGACGGCAGGTCGGCGGCGCTCATGGCCCACCACGGCGCCGTGACCTTCGGGCCGACGCTCGCCAAGGCCGTGGAGAACGCGCTGCTCCTGGAGTGGCTGTGCGGCCTGTACCTGCGAGCCGCCCACATCGGCGAGCCGCGGGTCCTCGACGACGACCAGCAGACCGTCGTGGTCACCTCCGCCCTGCGGCGCGGCTACGGCACCACCCACCCCACAGGAGAGGACAGCACCCGATGAGCCAGACAGTCATAGCCCTCGGCGCCCACGTGTTCGACGTGCAGGTCCGGCCCGTCGAGGCCATCCCGGACGGTCAGGGCGCGACCCTGGTGGACCAGATCCGGTTCAGCCCGGCGGGCACGGCCGCCGGTACCGCGCTGACCCTCGCCAAGCTGGGAGCGGCGGTGCGCACCGCCGGCGCGGTCGGCACGGACCCGATCGGTGACCTGCTGCTGAGCATGCTGGCCGGCCACGGCGTGGACACCTCTCTCGTCCTGCGCCGCGACGACACCCAGACCTCGGCCTCGGTACTGCCCATCCGCCCCGACGGCAGCCGCCCCGCCTTCCACGTCCTGGGCGCGAACATCAACTACGGCCCGGACGACGCCCCGCACACGGAGATCGCCGAAGCCACCCATCTGCACATGGGCGCCCCCGAGTTGATGGGCGGTGAGGCCGCGGCGAAGATACTCGCTCCCGCACGGGCCGCGGGTGTGGTCACCTCCGCCGACCTTCTCGTCTCCGGCGACAGCGGCCTGTTCGACTGGATCGCGCCCGCATTCCCGTATCTGGACCACCTGTTGCCCAACGAGGAACAGGTGCTCGGACTCACCGGCGCCGCGACGCTGGAGGACGGTGCGCGCAGGTTCCTCGCGGAAGGGGTCGGCTGCGTCGCCGTCACCCGGGGCGCACGCGGCGCGCTGGTGGTCACGAAGGACGAGGTGAACGAGATTCCGGCGTTCGCGGTCGACGTGGTGGACACCACCGGCTGCGGCGACGCCTTCTCGGCCGGCTTCCTGCGCGGACTGGGCCTGGGCCGCGGCCTGCGGGAGTGCGGTGTGCTCGGCTGCGCCGCCTCCGCGCTGGTGGCACAGGGACTCGGCAGCGACCACGGCGACTTCGACCTCGCCACCGCCGACGCCTTCGCCACCACGGCCGCCACCCCGGAGAGCCGCTGACATGGACACCATCGACACCACCCAGGCCCCCGGCACCGAAGCCGCGGCCACCGTTTCCCGACTGCGTACCGTCTTCGCATCCGGCCGCACCAGGCCCGTGTCCTGGCGCCGCGCCCAACTACGGGCCCTGCGAACCCTGTTGACTGACCACGCACAGGAGCTGGGGGAGGCTCTGCGAGCCGATCTCGGGAAGAGCCCGACAGAGGCGTTCACCACCGAGATCGGGTTCACCGTCAACGAGATCGACCACACGCTCGCCCACCTCAAAGCATGGCTGCGCCCGCGTCGGACCGGTGTGCCGCTCGCGCTCGCGCCCGCCCGCGCCCGGCTGGTCCGGGAACCCCTGGGCACCGTCCTGATCATCAGCCCGTGGAACTACCCGGTGCAGTTGGCGCTGGCCCCCCTGGTCGGAGCGCTGGCCGCGGGCAACTGCGCCGTCGTCAAACCCAGCGAACTCGCCCCCGCCACCTCCGCCGCCCTCGCCCGGCTGCTGCCGCTCCACCTCGACCCGCAGGCAGTGGCCGTTGTCGAGGGCGGCGTCCCCGAGACCACGGCCCTGCTGGAACAGCGCTTCGACCACATCTTCTACACCGGCAACGGCACCGTCGGCCGGATCGTCATGACCGCCGCCGCACGCCACCTCACCCCGCTGACCCTGGAACTGGGCGGCAAGAGCCCCGCCGTGGTGGAACCCGGCACCGACCTGGCCACAGCAGCCCGCCGCATCGTCTGGGGCAAGTTCATGAACACCGGCCAGACCTGCGTGGCACCGGACTACGTCCTCGCCGTGGGCGAGACGGCCGCCGCACTCGAACCGCACCTGGCCTCAGCCGTCCGCGAGATGTACGGCGACGACCCGGCCACCAGCCCCCACTACGGCCGCATCGTCAGCACCCGCCACTTCGACCGGCTCGTCGGCTTCCTGAAGGACGGACGCACCGTCGTCGGCGGAGACCACGACCGCGACAGCCGCTACATCGCCCCCACCGTCCTCGCCGACGTCGACCCCGGCGCGCCGGTGATGAACGAGGAGATCTTCGGCCCCGTCCTGCCCCTCATCGCCGTCCCCGACCTGGACACGGCCATCTCCTTCATCACCGAACGGGACAAACCCCTGGCCCTCTACGCCTTCACCGCCTCCGCCGACAGCAAACGACGCCTGACCGCGGAGACGTCCTCGGGCGCCCTGGCCTTCGGCGTCCCCAACGCCCATCTGACCGTCCCCGGCCTGCCCTTCGGCGGCGTCGGCGAGAGCGGCTTCGGCCGCTACCACGGCGAGCACTCCGTCGACACCTTCAGCCACACCAAGGCCGTCCTCGACAAGCCACTCTTCGCGGACCCGCTCCGGCTCGCCTATCCGCCCTTCACCACCTGGAAGGACCGACTGCTGCGCCTCCTGCTGTGAACGACGGCGGAACGGCTCGCCTGCCGGCTCCGGGGGCGGGAAATCGGTTTCCCGGGGCGAGGCGGGGGCCTAGCATGCCGCAGTCGTCTCGGATGGCGTCCGGGATGTCGAACGGGCGGTGAAGGGGAGTGGTGCCGTTGTCCGCGGTGATCGAGGCGCGTGGGCTGTGCAAGGTGTTCCGGACGACCGTGCGGCAACCCGGGTTCGCGGGGGCGCTCAGGTCGCTCGTCAGTCCGCGGCGCGTGGACAAGGTCGCGGTGCAGGACGTCGACTTCCAAGTGGGCAGAGGGGAGTTGCTCGCCCTCCTCGGCCCCAACGGCGCCGGCAAGTCCACCACCATCAAGATGCTCACCGGCATCCTCACACCCACCTCCGGCGAGGCCCTCGTCGCCGGGGTCGTCCCGCACCGGGACCGGGAGCGCAACGCCCACAACATCGGGGCCGTGTTCGGGCAGCGCACGCAGCTGTGGTGGGATCTGCCCGCCCGGGAGTCGTTCGAGATCCTGCGGGACATCTACGGGGTTCCCGAAGGGCAGTTCCGGGAGCGGATCCAGGAGTTCGACGAACTGCTCGAACTCTCCGAGTTCTGGGACACCCGGGTCAGGCATCTGTCGCTCGGGCAGCGGGTGCGATGCGATCTCGCCGCCTCGCTGCTGCACGACCCGCCCGTCGTCTTCCTCGACGAACCCACCATCGGCATGGACGTGGTGGTGAAGGAGCAGGTACGGCGGTTCCTGCGCCACCAGGTCGAGGAGCGCGACCGTACCGTCCTGCTCACCACGCACGACATGACCGAGGTGGAACGCCTCGCCGAACGCGTCGTGCTCATCAACCACGGCCGGATCGTCCTCGACGGCACCCTCCAGGAGATCCGGCAGCGTTTCGGCGGCACCTGGCAGGTCCGGGCCACCCTCACCGACCCGGCCGACGTCGAGGTCGTGGAAGCCGTCGAGCAGGGGGAAGGAGGGGGTGGCTCCGTTCCGCTGCCCGGGTTCGCCGGTGTCGGTGTGGTGCGGCAGGAAGGGCCGCGGGTCGTCTTCGGGCCCGTGGGGGAGGACGCTCCCACCGTTCACGAGGCCCTCAAGGTGATCATCGGGCGGTTCCGGGTCGCGGACCTCGCGCTGGAGGAGAACGACCTGGAGGACGTCATGCGCGCCGCCTACCTCAGCGACGTCCCCACCCAGGAGGGAAAGGGGCCACACCTGGCTGCTGCCGCTGCCGCCGCTGCCGCCACCTCGGCTTCCGCCTCAGCCGCCACTTCCGCCGCCGACTCACCCTCCACCCCCCAGGGCGGCTGACCATGGCCGCGACCACCCCGTCCACCCCTGCCCCCGGCCCCCTCACCGCCGCCCTCTCCCGTGCCCGTCGCGTCGCCTGGATCACCCCCCGGGGCGAACTGCTCGCGCCGCCCCGGATGACCGCCACCGCCATACGGCTCTTCGTCCAGGTCTGCCTGGTCGTCTACCTCTGGCGCGGGCTGTACGCGAACACCGAGTCCAGCGCCGGGCTCGACGAGACCCAGGCCGTCGGCTACGCCGTACTCGCCGTCCTCGCGAGCCGCATCCGCGGCCTCGACCGGCAGGCCGGCCGCGACATGGTGATCCAGCACCTGCGCTTCGGGACGATCGTCTACTGGTACCTGCGGCCGATGAAGCCCCAGCGCTACTACGCACTGCGCGCCCTCGGCGACCAGCTGTACGGCTTCGGCTGGGTGCTCGCCGGATACCTGCTGTGTCTCGCCGTGGGCGTCGTCCCCCTGCCCGCGTCCCCCTCGGTCGCCGGGGTCTTCGCGGTGAGCATGCTGCTCGGCCAACTCGTCCTGTACTACGTGATGATGCTGGTCGACCTGCTCTGCTTCTGGACCCTGCGCAACGAGGCGGCCCTGCTGATCCTCGTCTTCGCGCAGAACCTGCTCTCCGGCGTGTACGCCCCGCTCTGGTACTTCCCGGACTGGTTCATCACGCTCAGCTCGTTCCTGCCGTTCCAGGCGACGCTCAGCGTGCCGCTCTCCATCTACGTCGGCCGGATCGAAGTCGGTGACGCCCTCGGGCAGATGGCGGTCCAGGCCGTCTGGGTCCTCCTGCTCGCGCTGCTCACCCGCCGGCTCTGGGACCTGGCCGGCCGTCGCGTCGTGTCCCAGGGAGGATGACCGATGACCATGGAGACCACACCCGGCAACGCTCCCCATGCGGCGCCTCCCCCTGGCGGGCCCCATGGCGGGCTCCATGAGGCTCCCCGGGAGATTCCCCATGGACCCGCGCACGCCTGGCGGGTCGTCTGGCGGGTCACCAAGCTCAACTTCAAGGCCCGGCTGGAGTACCGGGGCGAGTTCCTGATGGGGGTCGCCGTCGGGGCGATCTGGCAGGTGTCCATCGTCGTCTTCGCCTCCGTCCTGCTCACCCGGTTCCCGGGCCTCGGCGGCTGGTCCAGCTCCGACGTGCTGCTCATCGCCAGCATGCGCATGCTGGCGCACGGCCTGTACGTGCTCTTTCTCGGCCGGATCCAGTACATGAACATGCTCGTCCAGGAGGGGGTTGTCGACCCCTGCCTGATCCGGCCGATGCCGGTCTACCGACAGGTCCAGCTGACCTTCTTTCCGGTCAACGCCATCGGCGACCTGGTCGTCGCGGTCGGCCTGTTCGTCGCCGCGCTCCACCGCAGCTCCCTGGACTGGACGGCGGGCCGGATCGCCTACGTGGTGGCCGGTGTCCTCGGCGGCATGCTGGTGGAGGCCGCGCTCTTCACGGCCCTGGCCGCCGCCGCGTTCCACTTCCCGGCCACCTCGTACTGGAGCCAGTGGCTGGAAGAGTTGATGGGCACGTTCGGCAGCTACCCGCTGAGCATCCTCCCGAAGGCGGCGTCCGCCGCGTTCACCTTCGTCGTACCGCTCGCGTTCATCGCCTACTTCCCGGCCGGCGTCCTGACCGGCCACGGGGACGCGATGGGCGTACCGGAAGCGCTCGCGGTCGCCTCACCCTTCATCGGCCTCACCGCGTTCGTCCTGTCCCGGCTGCTGTGGAACTGGAGCCTCAGCAAGTACACGGGAGTCAACGGGTAGACGGACATGGGGCATTGATGGGGGGAGAGGAGCGGGGAGGCGAGGGAAGAGGAGAGGAGAAGGGGAGTGGCACCGGAGGGACGGGCGGGTCGTGGTGCCGGGATCACTTCAGCCGTGTCGCCAGTCCGTCCAGCACCCGGTCCAGGCCGTACTGGAAGCCCTCCTCCCGGGCCGCCCGGGGGTCCGTGCCGCGCTGTTCGGCGTAGCCCTCGCGCAGCAGCGGGTAGTCCTGGGCGGCCTCCTCGGCGGCGGGCCACAGCTGTTCGACCATGCTCTGCTCGTCCTGGCCGCTGCGGGCGAGGACGTTGAGCCAGGCGGCCTCGGCGGTCGCCGTGCCGGTGACGTACGCGACGACCGTGGTGAGCGCCCGGTCGGCCTCGTCGGCCGGGAACCCGGCGGTGGTCAGCAGCCTCAGCATGGCCTCCGAGACCCGCATCCAGTTCGGGCCGAGATAGGACATGCCCAGTTCGCCGAGCACGGAGGCGAGCCACGGGTGGCGCAGGATCGTGGTGCGCAGGTTGTGTGCACAACTGGCCGTGTCGGTACGCCAGTTCACCGGGTCGGGGGTGGCAGGGACCTCGATCTCGCCGTAGATCTCGTCGACGGCCAGCTCCAGCAGCTCGTCCTTGTTGGCGACGTGGCGGTAGAGGGAGGTCGCGCCGGCTCCCAGCCGGGCGCCGAGCTTGCGCATGCTCAGCGCGTCGATGCCCTCCTCGTCGAGCAGCCGCAGCGCCTCGGCCACGATCTGCTCCCGGCTCAACGCGGGCTGCTCCCGCCCGGTCCGGGGCCGGGTCCAGACCGACTGGAACCCCTCCTGCTTCTTGACCGGCTTCTCGGGTGCCATGGGGCGTTCTCCTCTGTCTGTGCCTGACCTTGCCCGCTCACGCTTTTCGATACCGCGACCGTGACCGCGACCGTGACTGCGTCCTGCGTACGGTTGACGCGACCAGCGTACGGTGTGCGCAGGGCTGGTGGGGTGCGACGTGTGCCGTCGCCCGCCGGCCGGCGTCAGACGCCCGGTACCCGCCGGAACATCCCCGCCACCGCCAGTTCCGCCTCGATCCGGCCCGCCGCGTCCCGCAGCTCGGGCAGTACCTCCGCCACGCACTCCTCGACCGACCGCCGGCTGCTGTGCATCGCGACGTTCACGGCGGCGACGACCCGCCCGCCCCGCTCCCGCACGGGTACGGCGATGGAACGCAGCCCTTCCTCCAGCTCCCCGTCGACGAGGGCGTATCCGGCCTCGCGTACGCGGTCCAGGATCGTCAGCAGTTCCCGGCGGTCGGTGACCGTGTGCGGGGTCGGCGGGGCCGGACTCTCCGGCAGGGGGACCTCGGGCAGCAGGTCGGCGAGCATCACCCGGCCCAGTGACGTCGCGTACGCCGGCAGCCGCGTCCCGAGGGTGATGTTGACGCTCATGATGCGGCTGGTGGCGACCCGCGCCGTGTACTGCACCTCGTGCCCACCCTCGGTGAGGACCGCGAGGGACGCCGAGTCGTGGACGCGCGCGGAGAGTTCGGCCAGGTGCGGCGCGGCGATCCCGGACAGGGGCAGCATCGACAGGGGAGGGAAGCCCAGGCCCAGCACCCGGGGCGTCAGACGGAAGACCCGGTCGTACGACTCCACGTACCCGAGGTGTTCGAGGGTGATCAGCGCCCGTCGGGCCGTCGCCCGGGCGAGCCCGGTGGCCTGCGCGACCTCGGTGAGGGTGAGCGAGGCCCGGCCCTCGCCGAACGAGGTGATCACGGTCAGCCCGCGGGCGAGCGACTCGACGAACTCCCGGCCCAGTTCCTGCTTCGAGGCGCCCGTCCAGTCGGCGAGCCCGGAGGATCTCGGCCCACCGCCGTCCACCACCGCGACGGCTGCCGGCGGCTGCGCCGACTCCCGCAGCTCCCGCTCCATCTCCGTCACCGTCGCCCGCAGCCGGGGCAGCAGCGTCTCGCGCAGCGAGTCCGCGGTGTGGCGGCTCGTGTGGCTGACGACGCTCGCCACGCACGCGACCCGTCCCGTACGGGGATCACGTACGGGTACGGACACCGCCACCAGCCCCGGTTCGATCAGCTGGTCGTCCAGCGCCCACCCCTGGGCGCCCGCCCGTGCCGTGCGGTCCTCGAAGTCGTCGTAGGCGCCCCCGCGCGGGGGCACCGCCGGAAAGCCGCGTCCCTCCGGGTCGGCCGCGCGGCGGGCGCGCCAGCGGGACCAGTCGGCCGGTTCCCACTCGGTGGCGAACAGCGGGCCGGGCGCGGTGCGTTCGGCCGGGAGGAGGTCGCCGATGCGGAAGCTGAGGGACATCGCGCGGCGGCGGGTGGCCTGGTGGATGAAGCGGACGCCGTCCTGGTCGCGGACCGCCAGGGACACCGACTCGTCGAGCTCGTCGGCGAGGGCGTCCGCGTGGGCGTCCAGGAGGCGGGGGAGGCGGATGGCGGCCAGGTAGGCGTTGCCCAGCTCCATCAGGCGGGGGGCGAGGACCGCGTCGCGGCCGTCCAGCCGTACGTAGCCCATGCGGGCCAGCGTCGCCGTGATGCGGTCCACGGTGGAACGCGCGAGCCCGGTCGCCTTCTCCAGCGCGCTCGGGCTGAGCGTGCCGTCCGCTTCGGTGAGCCGGCGCAGCACGGTGATTCCCCGCATCAGGGGGGCGACGGCTTCGGCGGGCGCGGGGAGGGCGGCGGCCGCGTCGGGGGCGTTCGGGAGCATGGGTTCACGGTAATGGGGTCCCGCCGCGCCGCCGGGCCGGGCGGCGTTGAACGACACCGGCCGCGCGGCGTTGAAAAGCAGAGGGCGTAGCCCCTGTTTTTCAGGGGCGCGGGGGACTGCGCGAGAACCCCCACCGAACCGGCACCCGACAACGCACCCACCCCCACCCACCCCGCACCCTCCCCTATAAACGCACCCCGGCCGCACCCCCCGTCACCGCCGACTCACCACCACCCGATGGTTCCCCCCGACATCCACCCCCGCCACAGCGATCTCCACCCCCGCCCGCGCGTCCTTGAACGTCTCGCCGGGCACGAGTGGCGCGTCGGACAGTTCCGCGTGGACGTTGGGGCTGCGCGTGCAGCCCCCACTGTCGCGCCGCGCGTCATGGACCTTGATCGGCCCGTTCCCGGTGTCGACGGCGGCGTCGACCCGGTACACCAGCACCCCCGGCCGGCACACCACCGCATCGTTGCCCGCCCGCGTCCGCAACTCCGCGACGTACGCCGTACGGGAACTCAGCGGCACGACGACCAGCTTCGCCCCACCCCCGGCGGCGAGCGGCGTCAGCACGTACTCCGCGGAACCGACGGCCGCCACACACGCGACCTGCGTCTCGTCGAGCCACCCCAGCTTCCACTTGTGCCAGCCCAGCAGATCGTTGTCGACGCCCCAGTCCTCGCTCATGATGTCCCAGTGGCCGACCGCGCCCCCGCCCTCGTGGGTGTAGAGGTCGGGAAGACCGAAGACATGCCCGTTCTCGTGCGGCAGCACTCGGTACCCGGTCTCTCCGTACGAGCCCGAGCCGTCGTCCTGGCGGCTGTAGACGAAGGACGCGTTGGCGACCGGCACCCCGTCCGCGACCGGTGCCTCGCGGTTGCCCGCGAACGTCACCGACAGGACCGTGTCCAGGGCCGAGGGGCCCGCGTTCGGGGTGACCAGGACGTTGACGAGGTCGTAGGAGCGGAAGTCCACCAGTGGATCGGCGGCCCGCACCATGTCCTGGACCAGTCGGCGGTAGCCGGGTTCGAAAGGGGCGCCGCGCTCTATGTCGTAGGAGCGGAAGGATCTGGGCATCCGCAGCCACTCGGTGAGCGGGGCCTCGGGACGGTAGTCGATCCGGCCGTACGAACTCGTCCTGAACCACTTCTGCGTCTGGGGCGCGAACTCCGCGAAGCGGTCCATCGCGCTGCCCTCACCGGGGGCGTCCGAGAAGTCGATCATCAGGTTGAGGGCGCGGACCGTGCCGGTGGAGCGGGAGTAGCCGGGCGGGGTCGGGATGCCCTCGGACATCTGGATGCCGAGCGGGCCGCGGATCAGGCAGGGCCCGAGCGCCGAACCGCGGACCACGGCGGTGGCCCCCGCGGCCGTCGTCGTGCTGTCCTTGGCCATGAGACGTCCGGTGCCGGCGGAGGTGCTGACCGCGAGCGTGAGGGCGGTGACGGACGCGAGCGCGACGGCCCGGCGCGGACGTATCCGGCGCGGAGGTATCCCGTTTCTGCGGAACAGCTGCTGCATGCCCGCGCCCTTCGCTCCACGGCAGCCGTCCGGTGACGAGGCTGCGCCCTTTGATCACCCTGGTTCGACGGGTGCGCGGGCGCGCGCTGGAAGGGCCGAACGTGGGCCCCACCCGAGATGTGACCCAGGTCACGCGAAAAGACTTCGGGGAGGGGAAATAACCGGGGATCGTTTCCCCGTTTAACCCTTCGTCCGAGCGAAACGGGGACTCCATCCCCGGATCGTCACCGGCGCCCCCCACACCACTGGATCAGGCAGAGGAGTACGTCGTGGAGAGCAGCACCGCCACCGCCGTGCGTCGCAAGGTGCCTCGCCCTCGGGCGGACGCCCTGCGCAACCGGGAGCGGATCGTCACCGCCGCCCGGGAGATGTTCGTCGAGTTCGGCCCCGAGGTGCCGCTCGACGAGATCGCCCGCCGGGCCGGTGTCGGCAACGCCACGCTGTACCGCAACTTCCCGGACCGCGACGCGCTGGTCCGTGAGGTCGTCTGCTCGGTCATGGACCGCACGGCCCTCGCGGCCGAGGCCGCGCTCACCGAGACCGGTGACGCGTTCGAGGCGCTCTCGCGCTTCGTGCACACTTCGGCCGACGAACGGGTCAGCGCCCTCTGCCCGATGATCCAGAGCACGTTCGACAAGCACCACCCCGACCTGGAGGCGGCACGCGAGCGCCTGGAGGCGCAGGTCGAAACGATCATGCGGCGCGCCCGGGAAGCCGGGCAGCTGCGCTCCGACGTGGGTGTCGGCGACCTGATGATCGCCGTCAGCCAGCTCAGCAGGCCGCCGGCCGGCACCCAGTGCGCGGGCGTCGACCGCTTCCTCCACCGCCATCTGCAACTGTTCCTGGACGGGCTGCGCGCCCCGGCCCCCTCCGAACTGCCCGGCACCCCGGTGACCGTGGAGGACCTGCGGAGGCCCTGCCCGTCCTGAACCCCCTGACCGATACGCCTGTCCTGACCAGCTGAGTTCACGGCCGTCGCCGTCGCCGCCGACGGTCCGTTCACCGATCCTTTTTTCCGTCACGAAGTCCCGAAGTGGGTACCCCCATGTCCGAAACAGCCGGCACATCCAAGTTGTCCAAGGCACCACAGACGAACGACGCGCACGCCAACCGCTGGAAAGCGCTCGTCTTCATCGCCCTCGCCCAGCTGATGGTCGTGCTCGACGCGACCATCGTGAACATCGCCCTCCCCTCCGCCCAGCAGGACCTCGGGATATCCGACGGCAACCGGCAGTGGGTCATCACCGCGTACGCCTTGGCCTTCGGCGGTCTGCTCCTCTTCGGTGGCCGTATCTCCGACCTCTGGGGCCGCAAGCGCACCTTCGTCACCGGTCTGATCGGCTTCGCCGGCGCCTCCGCGCTGGGCGGCGCGGCCACCGGTGAGGCGATGATGCTGGGCGCCCGCGCGCTCCAGGGCGCCTTCGGCGCGCTGCTCGCGCCCGCCGCGCTCTCCCTCCTCGCGGTGATGTTCACCGACGCCAAGGAGCGCGCCAAGGCGTTCGGCATCTACGGCGCGATCGCCGGTGGCGGCGGCGCCGTGGGCCTGATCCTCGGCGGCTTCCTCACCGAGTACCTGGACTGGCGCTGGACGTTCTTCGTCAACATCCCGTTCGCGGTGATCGCCGCGGTCGGCGCGTACTTCGTCATCCGTGAGCCCGCGGGCGGCCGCAACCGCTCCCCGCTCGACATCCCCGGCGTCGTCCTGTCCACCCTGGGCCTGGTCTCCCTGGTCTACGGCTTCACTCGGGCCGAGTCCGACGGGTGGGGCGACTCGATGACGATCACCCTGTTCGTCGCCTCGGCGGTGCTCCTCGCGGCCTTCGTGTTCGTCGAGTCCAAGGTCAAGGCCCCGCTGCTGCCCCTGCGCGTGATCACCGAGCGCAACCGTGGCGGTGTCTACCTCTCCCTCGGCCTCGCGATCATCGCGATGTTCGGCCTGTTCCTCTTCCTGACCTACTACCTGCAGATCGTGAAGGGGTACTCCCCGGTCAAGACCGGCTTCGCCTTCCTGCCCATGATCGCGGGCATGATCATCGGCTCGACGCAGATCGGCACCCGTCTGATGACCCGGGTCCCGCCGCGCCTGCTGATGGCCCCGGGCTTCCTGGTCGCCGGTCTCGGCATGCTCCTGCTGACCCAGATGGAGGTCGGTTCCTCGTACACCACCCTGCTCCTGCCGGCCCAGCTGCTGCTCGGCCTCGGTATGGGTACGGCGTTCATGCCGGCGATGTCCCTGGCCACCTACGGGGTCGAAGCGCGTGACGCGGGTGTGGCCTCCGCCATGGTCAACACCTCCCAGCAGGTCGGTGGCGCCATCGGTACGGCCCTGCTGAACACCATCGCCGCCTCCGCCACGACGTCCTACGTCGCGGACCACATCGGCTCGGCCACCTCGAAGCCGGCGGCCCAGCTGGTCCAGCTCCAGGGCATGGTCCACGGGTACACCAACGCCATCTGGTTCGCCGTGGGCATCCTCGTGGCCTCCGCCGCCATCGCCTTCACCTTCGTCACGACGGGCAAGCCCGACATGACGGCGGCCACGGCCGAGGGCGAGGACGCGACGAACGAGGTCAAGGTCCCGGTGATCGCCCACTGACCACGGCACCACAGCCCGACGGTCACCGATGACGGAACGGTGGGGCAGGGGCACCAGGGCCCCTGCCCCACCGTTCCGTCAGGCGACGGCGCCCCGCCAGGGGCGCGGGGAACTGCGCGACCAGCCCCCACTCACCCGCACATCTCCACGACGGAATCCGCGGTGGTCTCCCCGCGGGGAAGAGCCCCTACCGCAGCCAGGGCAGATCCGCCCCGGCCTCCGACGGCTGAAGCCCCTCGGCGACGATCTCCATGATCTCGCCGAGGGCTTTCTGCTGTTCCGGCGACAACCGGTCGAACATCGCCTGCCGCACCGCCGCCACATGCCCGGGCGCGCTCTTGCGGAGGGTTTCGTACCCGCCGTCCGTGAGGACCGCGAACTGCCCCCGCTTGTCCGCGGGGCAGTTCTCGCGCCGCACCCACCCGTTCTTCTCCAGCCGGGCCACGGCGTGCGACAGGCGCGAACGCGTGATCTTCGTCTGCATCGCCAGCTCCGTCATCCGCAGCCGCCGCTGCGGAGCGTCGGACAGCACCACGAGCAGGTGGTAGTAAAGGTGCGGCATGCCCGCGTCACGCTGCAACTGGCGGTCGAGATGGTCTTCGAGCAGGGTTTTGGCGTGCACATAGGCGACCCAGGTGCGCTGTTCCTCGTCGGTGAGCCAGCGGGGTTCTTCCTCGGCGGATGCGGTCTTCATGCCCCCACTGTACGAGGCCCCTCCTTGAAGTTTGAACTATAGAGATGTAGTGTGAAACAAGAAATATTGAGACTTCAACTACTGGGGAGTGGGGAGAGGTCTCAAGCGCCCGTAGAGCCGGGCGTGACCAAGGAGACAGAAGCGACTGCCGGGCCCACCGAGGCGTGTGTGTCGTGTGCGTCGCGCATGCACTGAGGGAGTCACCCCTATGTCCGCCGCCACCGCCGAGCGCATGCCCGCCCTGTATCTGAGCCACGGTGCCCCGCCGCTCGCCGACGACCCGATCTGGCCCGGCGAACTCGCCGCCTGGGCCGCGAAACTGCCCCGCCCCAAGGCCGTCCTCATCATCTCCGCCCACTGGGAGGAGGCCCCCCTCGCCCTCGGCGCGGTCCACACCGTCCCCCTGGTCTACGACTTCTGGGGCTTCCCCGAGCACTACTACCAGGTCCAGTACGGCGCTCCGGGCGCCCCCGCGCTCGCGGCCTCGGTCCGCAAGCTGCTCCAGGCCCCCGGCACCCCCGTCCAGGACATCCCGGACCGGGGCCTCGACCACGGCGCGTACGTCCCCCTCGTCGAGATGTACCCCGACGCCGACATCCCGGTCCTGCAGATCTCGATGCCGACCCTGGATCCGCTGAAGCTGATGGACGTCGGCCGCAAGCTCGCGCCCCTCCGCGACGAGGGCGTGCTGATCATCGGCTCCGGGTTCTTCACCCACAACCTCGCCGCGCTGCGGCAGGGCGGGGTGCCTGCCTGGTCCACCGAGTTCGACGACTGGGGCCACCGGGCCCTGGAGTCCCGTGACTGGGACGCCCTCCTGGACTTCCTCCACAAGTCCCCGGCCGGACGGCTGGCCCACCCTCGCACGGAGCACTTCGCCCCGCTCTTCGTCACGATGGGCGCGGCCGAGGCGGCCGGCGAACTCGACGCCCAGAAGTCGGTGATCGACGGCTTCTGGATGGGCCTGGCGAAGCGCTCGGTCCAGTTCGGCTGACACCACGGGCGCGGATTCGGGGGCGCGGGCGTACGCGGGACGCGGGGGCGGGCGCGGCGCGGGCAGGGGACGGTTACCTGAGAGGTCATCGACCCGGGCCCGTACGCCTGCCAGGCTCGACGGCGTACACAGCCCAACCGCCCCGGCCGACGGGGGCCGCCCCGGACGGGGCCGCCCGGTCGACGGGACCGACCGGAGGGACGCGCATGCCCGCCTACGCCATAGCCCACCTCAAGGACGCCGCCCCGCACCCGGAGATCGCCGAGTACATCGAGCGCATCCCCGCCACCTTCGAGCCGTACGGCGGCCGCTTCCTCGTGCACGTCACCCCGCACGAGGTGAAGGAGGGGAGCTGGCCGGGAGCCGTCGTGGTGATCGGCTTCCCCGGCATCGCCGAGGCGCGCGCCTGGTGGGACTCGCCCGCGTACCAGGAGATCGCCCCGCTGCGCGCACGCCACATCCAGGGCGACATCATCCTGGTCGAAGGGGTACCCGAAGGCTATGACCCCCGCACCACCGCGAAGACCATGAGGAAGGCCCTGAGCGAGTCCTCGGCCGCCGCCGAGCAGTGAGCCCGAGGGTCGGGCGGCGGTCGGTGGGCCGGCGGGCCGGGGACGTCGGAGCCGGGAGCGCCGTAGGGCGTCACAGTCCCTTCTCGTACCACGCCACATCCCAGTACCGGCCGAACTTCCGCCCGACCTCGCGGTAGGTGCCGACGTACCGGAACCCGAAGCGCTCGTGCAACCGGGTCGACGGCAGGTTCGGCTGGGCGATGCCCGCGTAGACGCGATGGACGTCCTCGCCGGCGAGCGCCTCGAACAGCGCCTTGTACAGCAGCGTGCCCACGCCCCGGCCGCCCGCGTCCGGGGCGAGGTAGACCGACACCTCCACCGAGGTGTCGTACGCCGGCTTCACGCGAAACGTGCTGCTCGTGGCGTACCCCAGAATCCGCTGTGAACCGGTCTCGACGGCAACCATCAGGCGATGCCGTCCGTCTTCAAGGTGGGAGAGCAGCCAAGGGCGGCGCTCTTCCGGGGTGAAGACAGCGGTATCGAATGTGATGGGCGTCTCACGGACGTAGTGGTTGTAGATGTCGGTGAGGACGGCGAGGTCGGTCTCGACTCCTGGTCTGACCTGCACCTCTACGGACGCCGCTGACATCACGCCCCCTCCTGTGGCGGCACAGGGTACTGCAAGATCAGAAAAATAGTGGGACGGGTTGGGAATTCTGTCCTGATTCCAGTCGTTGTTTCCTTCGGAAGCCGGGCACTCGGGAGAGTGTCCGAGCGGCCGCATCACGACCCACGTAGGACCAGATACGACCCTGCCAGCCCACCATCGCAAGGGAGCACGCATGGCAACCCGTGCCGTCGCCGCTCGTCGTTCGTCCGCCTCCGGCCGGACCGACGCGGCTCGCAGCGTTCGCGCCTCTGGCGGCGAGATCGCCGACCGCGACCTGGTCGGCATGTACCTCGACGAGATCGCGCGTACACCGCTGCTCGACGCCGCCAAGGAAGTCGAGCTGTCCCAGATCATCGAGGCGGGTGTGTTCGCACAGCAGATCCTCGACGGCGAGGAGGAGGCCAGGGCGGACGCCAGCCGCGAGGAGCTCGAAGCCCTGGTCGCCGACAGTGAGCGGGCCAAGGACATCTTCATCCGATCCAACCTGCGCCTCGTCGTGGCCGTCGCCCGGCGGTACCCGCGCAGCGGCCTTCCCCTGCTCGACCTGATCCAGGAGGGGAACGCGGGCCTGGTCCGCGCGGTGGAGAAGTTCGACTACCGCAAGGGCTTCAAGTTCTCGACGTACGCCACCTGGTGGATCCGTCAGGCCATCACCCGCTCGATAGCCGACCAGTCGCGCACCATCCGGCTGCCCGTCCACCTCGTCGAGGAACTGGGCCGGATCCGCCGTGTGCAGCGCGAGTTCAACCGCGAGCACGGGCGCGACCCCGAGCCCGCCGAGATCGCCGCCGAGCTCGGTTCCAACGCGGAGCGCGTCAGCGACGTCCTCGACTGGGCCCGCGACCCGGTCTCGCTGAACATGTCGGTGGACGACGACGGCGACACCCAGTTCGGTGACCTGCTGGAGGACACCTCCGCGGTCTCGCCCGAGCAGTCCGTGCTCACGCTGCTGCGCAGCGAGGAGCTGGACAGCCTCATCGGGCGCCTCGACCAGCGCACCGCGTCCATCATCAAGATGCGGTACGGCATCGAGGACGGCCGTGAGCGCACCCTCACCGAGGTCGGCAAGGAGCACGGTCTCACCCGCGAGCGGATCCGTCAGATCGAGAAGCACGCCCTGCTCGAACTGAAGAAGCTCGCCCGCGACACCGGCTTCGACGCCGCCGCCTGATCCGGCCGCACACCGACCAGGGCCCCGTCACGGCCCGCCCCCCTGGGGCCGCCACGGGGCCCGGCCCGGCCCTGCGCCCACACCTCGGCAGTGTGTCGGCCATGACCGGCGGATGATCGACATGGCGGGCCGCATGTCCGCCCTCTGCCCACGCCTGACCGCCCGCCGTCCACGCTTGGCCGTACTTTGCCGCCGATTGGCCGTACTACGCCGCTACTTGGCCGTACTACGTCGCTTCAACTCCCCGTTCCCGGGGCACAAGACTTCCGGGCCCAGACTTCACCGGCCCGGAGCCCCAGGCCCGGGACCCGGAGTTCGACCGCCGAGACCACAGTCATTCCGAAGCCGAGTCCCGACGCTCTCCCCCCAGCGCCGGGACTCTCCCAGAGCCGGGCTTCGGCGCCTCCCCCCCCTGGCGCCGAAGCCCGGCTCGATTTCCGCCTCCTGGAGCCGCCGTCGCCGTCGCGACCGTTACGGCCGCGGCCGCCGTCGCCGTCGCTGCTTCCGCCCTCGCCTCCGCCCCCGTACGCCGACGGGCCACCCCGGACCTGAACCCCGGGGTGACCCGAGCGGCAGATTCTGCCACAGAGCCCCACGCCGCCGGAGCCCGGCGAAGGCCGTCTCCGCACGTCAGAGGAGCCGGCACCCGAGCCTCACCCTTCGGGGTCACCCGCCGCCCGCGTCAGCCGCGCCCCCAACTCCCTTACGTAGGTGACCAGTTCCGGCGGCTGATGCACCGTGAAGTCGCAGTCCAGCATCGCGAGCCGGAACGCCAGCCACTCCACCGAGTCCCCCACGGAGGCCCGCAAACGGCAGCTGTGCTCGTCGACGGGCTCGGGCGTACCGACCCAGCGGGGCACCCGGGCCGCGACGACCTCGGCCGGCGCGGCGAAGGTGACGTCGCACTCGTACGACTCCTGCCGCTGATAGATCGACTGCTTCAGATACTCCTCCGCGCTCCCCGTCGGCAGCTCGCGCGGCGCGAACCGGGCGCCCGTGGCGAAGGGTTCCTCGACCCGGTCCACCCGGAAGGTCCGCCAGTCGGCGCGGTCGAGGTCGTACGCGACGAGATACCAGCGGCGCCCGGTCGACACGAGCCGGTACGGCTCGCAGTGGCGACGCGAGTCCGTCCCGTCGCCGGAGCGGTAGGCGAACCGCAACCGCTCGTGCCCCGCCACCGCCGAAGCCATCACGGTCAGCGTCTCGGGCGTCACGGTCGCCCCGTCACCACTGGTCAGGGGAGTGGTGGCGGCCTGCAAGGTGGAGACCCGGTGGCGCAGCCGCGAGGGCAGCACCTGTTCCAGCTTGGCGAGCGCCCGTACCGAGGCCTCGTCCACCCCCTCCACGGCGTGCCCGGCCCCGGCCCGCAGCCCCACCGCGATCGCGACCGCCTCCTCGTCGTCCAGCACGAGCGGGGGCATGGCCTTCCCGGCGACCAGCCGGTAGCCGCCGTCGGCCCCCATCGTCGCCTGCACGGGATACCCCAGCTCCCGCAGTCGGTCGATGTCCCGCCGAACGGTGCGCCGCGAGACCCCGAGCCGCTCGGAGAGCTCACCGCCGGGCCATTCGCGTGGCGTCTGCAGGAGGGACAGAAGCTGCAGGAGTCGCGCCGGAGTGTCTGTAGTCATGTCCCCGAGTATGCCGGACCACTAGGACACGATCTGACCTACTAGGCCTCTACTTTCCACTCATGACCTCGACAACGAGCGCCCTGAAGGGGCGCGGGGAACTGCGCGACCAGCCCCGAACAACCGCCAGTGGCCCGACCACAGCCACGGAAACGACGCTCCCCACGCCCCCCGACGCGGACCGCCGCCGCTGGATCGCCCTGGCCATCGTCATGACGGCCGCCTTCATGGACCTCGTCGACGTCACCATCGTCAACATCGCCGTCCCCTCCATCCAGCGGAGCGAAGCCGCCAGCTTCAGCCAGATCCAGTGGATCACCGCCGGTTACGCCCTCGCCTTCGCCGCGGGACTCGTCACCGGAGGCCGGCTCGGCGACATCCACGGCCGCCGCCGGATCTTCCTCCTCGGCATCGGCGGCTTCACGCTCGCCTCCGCGCTGTGCGGTCTCGCCGCGAACCCGGAGATGCTGGTGGCGGCGCGGATCGCGCAGGGTGCGACCGCCGCGCTGATGGTGCCGCAGGTCCTGTCGATCGTGCACGCGACCTTCCCGGCGCACGAACGCGGCAAGGTCTTCGGGCTGTTCGGTGCGATCGTGGGCCTCGGCGCGGTCTCCGGCCCCCTGCTCGGAGCCCTGCTCATCGAGTGGAACCCGCTCGGCCTCGAATGGCGGGCGATCTTCCTGATCAACCTCCCGGTCGGTGTCGCGGGGCTCATCCTGGGCCGCCGCTTCATCACCGAGTCGAAGGCCCCGCACGCCCTGAGGCTGGACCTCGTCGGCGTCGCCCTCGTCACCGGCGGGCTGCTGATGCTGCTCTACCCGCTCACCCGGGGCCACGAGACGGGCTGGCCGCTGTGGGGCCACGTCTCGATGGCGGGCTCGCTCGTCGTGTTCGCGGCGCTGGTGGCGTACGAGCGGCGCAAGGCGGCGCGCGACGGCTCCCCGCTGATCGAACTGTCCCTGTTCCGGGTGAAGAGCTTCGCGGCCGGTATCGCCGTCCAGACCGTGTTCGGGATCGCCCTCGGCGTCTTCTTCCTCGTCTGGACCCTCTACCTCCAGACCGGCCTCGGCTGGAGCGTCCTGAAGGCCGGCCTCACCGGCATCCCGTTCTCCCTCGCCGTGTCGGTGGCGGCCGGGATGTCCGTCCAGAAACTCGTCCCCCGCTTCGGCCGCAAGGTCCTCCAGGCGGGCGCGCTGCTGATGGCGGCCGGTGTGCTCCTCTACCTGGCGGAGTCCGAACGGTACGGCCTCGCCATCACCCCCTGGCAGATGGCACTCCCGCTGATCGTGATGGGCGCGGGCATGGGGCTCATCGTCGCGCCGCTGACCGACGCGATCCTCTCCGGGGTGCCACGTGAGCACGCCGGGTCCGCCTCCGGGCTGATCAGCACGGTCCAGCAGATGGGCAACGCCCTCGGCCTCGGGCTGGTCGCCGTGGTCTTCTTCGGTGTCATGGACGACCGTCTCGCGCCGGCCGACATCGGCCCCGCCTTCGTCGACGCCTTCGAGTACGCGCTCGGCTGGGTGGCGGCGGTCCTGGTAGCGATCTTCCTGCTGATGTTCGCCCTGCCGGGACGCTCCGCCGCGAGCGCCGAGGAGTTCGCCGACGCCGAGGATCCGGCCACCTCGGCGGGATAGTCCGGGCGCGAGGGGCACGCGAGGCGCGTGTGAGGGGCCCCGCACCTGATGTGGTGCGGGGCCCTCGCCGTTCGTGCCACGCCCGATCATGTCCGAGTCGGCCCGAGTCTTGCCCGAACCTGTTTACTTTCCGGAAATCCAGGCGTAGCCTCCGAGCGAAACCACAGAATCGGGCATCAGTCGGAGGCGAACGGACATGTACGCACCGGAGCGGCAGCAGGAGATCCTCCGGCTCGCCCGTGACGGCGGCCGGGTGGACGTGGTGTCGCTGGCGGAGGAGTTCCAGGTCACGGCCGAGACGATCCGCCGCGACCTGAAGGCCCTCGACCGCGCCGGCCTCGTCCAGCGGGTGCACGGCGGCGCGATCCCCGCAGGCCGCCTGGACTTCGAGCCCGACCTCGCCGAACGCGAGGCCACCGCGGCCGGCCAGAAGGACCGCATCGCCCAGGCCGCCCTCGCCGAACTCCCGCACGACGGCACGGTCGTCCTCGACGCCGGTACGACGATCGCGCGCCTCGCCGCCGCCATCCCGCTGGAGGCCACGCTCACCGCGGTCACGCACAGCCTGCCGATCGCCGCCCGCCTCGCCGACCACCCCGGTATCCAGCTCCACCTCGTCGGCGGCCGCGTCCGCCACCGCACACGGGCCGCCGTCAACGCCTGGGCGCTCCGCGCCTACGGCGAGATCCGCGCCGACGTCCTCTTCGTGGCCGCCAACGGCTTCTCCGCCGACCACGGCCTGACCACCCCCGACCTCGCCGAGGCCGCCGTCAAACGGGCGGCGGTGAGCGCCGCCCGCCGCGTGGTGCTGCTCGCCGACTCCTCCAAGCACGGCCAGGAACACTTCGCCCGCTTCGGCGACCTGAGCGACGTGGACCTGCTGATCACCGACTCCGGCCTGAGCCCCGAGGACGCCCTCGCCATCGAACGCAAGGGCACGGAAGTGCTGCGCGTCCCGGGCACCGAGCCCACCGGCGGCTCGGGTGGCTCGGGCGGCCCCGGGGGCCTCAACGGCTCCGGCGTCAACGGCTCCGGCGTCAACGGCCGGAAGGGCCACCGCTCATGATCCTCACCGTCACCCCCAACCCCTCCCTCGACCGCACCTACGAGGTCCCCTCCCTCGCCCGCGGCGAGGTCATCCGGGCCACCGGCGAACGCATGGACCCGGGCGGCAAGGGCGTCAACGTCTCCCGAGCGGTCGCCGCCGCCGGGCGCCGGACCGTGGCCGTACTGCCGCTCGGCGGCGCGCCCGGCGCACTGGTCGCGGACCTGCTCGACGCGCAGGGCATCGAGGTCGCCCGCGTGGCGGTCGCCGGGGCGACCCGCTCCAACATCGCCCTCGCCGAGGCCGACGGCGTCCTGACGAAGATCAACGCGCCCGGCCCGGAACTCTCCGCCGCCGAACAGGAACTCCTCCTGGAGACCGTCCGCGCCCAGTCCGCCGACGCCTCCTGGATCGCCTGCTGCGGCAGCCTCCCGCGCGGCCTCGCCCCCTCCTGGTACGCCGAACTCGTCGCCCGCGCCCACGCCGCCGGCGCCCGCATCGCCCTGGACACCTCCGGCCCGGCCCTCCTCGCCGCGCTCCGCGAACGTCCCGACGTCGTCAAGCCCAACGCCGAGGAACTCGCCGAAGCCGTCGGCCGCCCCCTCGCCACCGTCGGCGACGCCGTCAAGGCCGCCGAGGAACTCCGCGCGATGGGCGCCGCCGCGGTACTGGCCAGCCTCGGCGCCGACGGTCAGCTCCTCGTCGACGCCGACGGCTCCTGGTACGGCACCGCCCGCGTCGACACCGTCCGCAGCAACGTCGGCGCCGGCGACTCCTCCCTCGCCGGCTTCCTCATCGCCGGCGGCCAGGGCCCCGTGGCCCTCGCCTCGGCCGTGGCCCACGGCGCCGCGGCAGTCCAACTCCCGGGCAGCGTCATGCCCACCCCCGCCGACCTGGACCCGGCGGCGGTGACGGTGACCCGGGATGTGCCCATGGACCGGGTGCTGAGGGAGCCGGCGTCATGAGGGGCGCCGGGAGTGGACGTCCACGAACGAACCTTCGTTTTGCCTTACCCGCCGCCTCGCTTCTCCCCCTCCCTCCGTCGGCCCCCATGGCCCCCGCCCCCCACACTTCCGTCCCCACCCCCGCCCACCCCAGCCCCTGGGCGGTACGCGTGCGAAGGAGCCCGCGATGAGCGAGATGATCACCGCGGACCTGGTCGACCTCGACCTGTCCGCCGATACGAAGGAAGCGGCGGCCCGTGCCCTCGCCGAGCGCATGGTGGCGCAGGGCCGGGTCACCGACCTGGACGGCTTCCTGGCCGACGTGGCGGCCCGTGAGGCGCAGATGCCGACCGGCCTCGACGGCGGCATCGGCATCCCGCACTGCCGCAGCGAGCACGTCACCGAGCCGACCCTCGCCTTCGGCCGCAGCGCGGCCGGCGTCGACTTCGGCGCACCCGACGGCCCCGCCGACCTGATCTTCCTGATCGCCGCCCCGGCGGGCGCGGACGACGCGCACCTGACGATCCTCTCCTCCCTCGCCCGCCAGCTCATGAACACCGAGTTCACGGACGCGCTGCGCGCCGTGGACGACGCCGCCCGCGCGGCCGCCCTGATCCGGGGCGACGCCCCGGCCGAGAGCGCCGAAGGCGCCGAGGGCCCGGAGAGCACCGCGGGCACCGAAGACTCCGCGGCGGTGTCGGGCGGAACGGCCTCCCCCGACGCCGCCGCGGTCAGCACGACCCCGGCCCCGGCGACCCCCGAAGCGGCGGCCCCGGCGGCGCCCGAAGCGGCGGCCCCGGCCGAGGCTCGCCCCTTCCGGATCGTCGCCGTCACCTCCTGCCCCACCGGCATCGCCCACACCTACATGGCGGCCGAGTCGCTGGAGAACGCGGGCCGCGACGCCGGTGACGTCGAGATCGTCGTCGAGACGCAGGGCTCGGCCGGCTTCACCCGCCTCGACCCGGCCGTCATCGCCGCCGCCGACGGCGTGATCTTCGCCCACGACGTCCCCGTACGGGAGAAGGACCGGTTCGCCGGCAAGCCCACCGTCGACGTCGGGGTGAAGGCGGGCATCAACCGCCCCGCCGCACTGATCTCCGAGGTCCGCGGCAAGGCCGAACGCGGAGAGGTCACGGCCGCCCGCCCCGGCGGCACCCCCGTCGACCGCGCGGGCGACTCCGGGGACGGCTACGGCACCAAGCTGCGCAAGTGGCTGATGTCCGGCGTCAGCTACATGGTCCCGTTCGTCGCCGCGGGCGGTCTGCTCATCGCCCTCGGCTTTGCGATCGGCGGCTGGGAGATCAACAGCGCCAAGCCGGTCACCGAGCACTTCGACTGGCTGCAGGTCACCAGCTGGGCGGCCCTGCTGTTCCAGATCGGCGCTGTCGCCTTCGGCTTCCTGATCCCCGTCCTCGCCGGATACATCGCCTACGGCATGGCGGACCGGCCCGGACTCGTCCCCGGCTTCGTCGGCGGCATGATCGCAGCCAACATCAACGCCGGTTTCCTCGGCGGCCTGGTCGCCGGTCTGATCGCCGGCGGGGTCGTCCTCGCCATCCAGCGGATCAAGATCCCGCCGGTACTGCGCGGCATCATGCCGGTGGTCGTCATCCCGCTCGTCTCCTCGATGATCGTCGGCTTCCTGATGCTGGTGGTGATCGGCAAGCCCATCGCCGAGGCCCAGAAGGGCATGACGGACTGGCTCAGCGGCCTCTCCGGCAGCAATGCGATCCTGCTCGGCGTCCTCCTCGGCCTGATGATGTGCTTCGACCTCGGCGGCCCGGTCAACAAGGTCGCCTACGCCTTCGCCACCGCCGGTATCGCCGTGCAGGACCCCAGCGACTCCGCGATGAAGATCATGGCGGCGGTCATGGCTGCCGGTATGGTCCCGCCGCTGGGCATGGCCCTCGCCACCACCGTCCGCAAGAAGCTGTTCACCACCGCCGAGCGCGAGAACGGCAAGGCGGCCTGGGTGCTCGGCGCCTCGTTCATCTCCGAGGGCGCGATCCCGTTCGCCGCCGCCGACCCGCTGCGCGTGATCCCCGCCTCCATGGCGGGCGGCGCGGTCACCGGCGCACTGGCCATGGCCTTCGGCTCGACCCTGCGCGCCCCGCACGGCGGCATCTGGGTCACCCCGCTGATCGGCAAGCCGTTCCTCTACCTGCTCGCCATCGCGATCGGCACGGCGGTCACGGCCGGCCTGGTCATCGTCCTGAAGGGCATGCGCAAGACCCAGCCGGGCGCGGCCCCGCAGTCCGCTCCCGCCGCCACGGCGGAGACGAAGGAGCCGGTCGCGGCCTGAACCCGGGACCGTACGACGGCCGCGGCCCCCTCCCGCACGAGGGGGCCGCGGCCGTTCGTGTTTCTGCCCCGTGCGCCCCTTTGAGATCCTTTACAACCCGTGTGACGTGTAAGCCGTACCTGCGAGATACGTCACGGTCCGGGCTCAAAGTCCCATCCGGTGGTGTCTACTGGACGGCATGCCTGAGCACGTGTCGATACTTCAGCTGATGGGCGGGACCGCCCTCGCCCTCGCCGCGGTCATCTGGGTCGCCGTGCTCGTCCGCGTACTGCGCCGCGACCGCGACATCCATCGAGGCCGCTTCGCCGACCTGGCCCGCCGACGCGGACAGCGACTGCGGGCACTGCCCCAGCAGCTCCGCAAGGGCCCCCACGTGGAACACGTGGAGCTGACCCCGGCGGAACAGGACGCGTTCGCTTTCCTGGCCCGCCAGTTCAGCGACGACCGTCTGGCCTGAGCGGTCCGCTCGCGCGAGGCAGGTCCCGCGAGGCAGGTCCCGCGAGGCAGGTCCCGCGAGGCAGGTCCCGTCGGCTAGCCGAGCGTCCCCGCGCGGCGCTCCATCGCGTCCCGGGCCGCGTCCTCCGAGACGTACACCTCGCACATGTGGCGGCCGTCGGGAGTGGCCGTGTGCTCGACCTCCCAGAGGGAGATCTCCTGCCCGTCGGTGAGCAGGAAGGCGTGCTCGTAGAGCGAGAAACTGAGACCCGGCCGACCCCGGCGTGCGGGACGGTGCGGGCGGCCGAAGGCCTGGGTGATCTCGTGGGCGAACGCGGTCCGCAGCAGTAACGTGGCCAGCTCGTCCCCGGGAGGATCCGGGTTCTCCGCGCGCCGCAGCAGCCGGCGGGCGTGATCCGCCGAATCGTCCGGCACGTATGCGTGGCGCGGCTCGGGGAAGGCCGCCAGCTCCACCGTGACGGGCAGCTCGAAGTCGGGGGCGTCCGGCGGCAGCGGCAGCCGCGCGGTGGCGGCCCGCAGCTCCTCGTCGTCCGTGTACACCTCGTGCTGGGTGTCGCTGCCCGGCACCGTGTTGTGCACCAGCTCCCACAGGGTGACGGCCGAACCGTCGGCGAGCAGCCAGGTGTGCCGGTACGTCGCCCGGTGCAGCCCGGAACTGTAGTGCGCGGAGTGCAGCGAGCTGTCGTGCGCGAGGGCGCAGTCGAGCTGCCGTATGGTCTCGTCGGGCAGCTCGAAGGAGTTCAGGGCGCGGCCGAGGAGTCGCGCGAGGTGCTCCTCAGGAGACTCGGGCGACTCGGGTGGCTCGTACGCTGCCGTCTCGTACGGAACGCTCAAGGTTTCTCCCGGCGTTGCTGCATGTCACCTTGTGGGTGCATACCGTAGCCCCTCGGTCGGACATCATGTCCGGGAACCGAGAAAACGTACGCCCGTAAAACGCCGGAGCCGCGCGGTTGGTTCCCGCGCGGCCCGACGAACTACCGGAGAGACGTGGTCAGATGGCGCCCCCCGCCGTCCACTCGCTCCACGGCATGTTCCAGCCGTTGAGGCCGTTGTCCGGCGCGACCGTCTTGTCGGGGGAGTTCTTCACGGTCACCACGTCACCGATGAGCGAGCTGTCGAAGAACCACTTGCCGAGCGTGTCGCTGCTCGCGCCCCGGGCGTCCGCGAGGCCGATGCAGCCGTGGCTGGTGCCCTGCCGCCCGAACGGCGGGTTGCCCTTGTTGTACCAGTAGTTGCCGTGGACGAAGGTGCCCGACGTCGTCAGCCGCATCGCGTTCGGCACGTCCGAGATGTCGTACTCACCGCCGAAGCCCACCGTCGACCCGTTCATCCGCGTCTGCCGGAACTTCTCCGAGATCACCATCTGACCGTTGTACGTCGGGGTCGCCGCGGCGCCGGCCGAGATCGGCACGGTCTTGATCGTCTTTCCGTCCCGCACCACCGTCATGGTCTGCGTGTTCACGTCGACCGTGGACACCTGCGACCGGCCGACCGTGAAGGTGACGGTCTTGTCCTGCACCCCGTAGAGCCCGTTCGCGCCCTCCACGCCGTCCAGGTCGATCTTCATCGTGACCTTGGAACCGGCCTTCCAGTACTCCTCGGGCCGGAAGTCGAGCCGCTGTGCCCCGAACCAGTGCCCCACCACCTCCTGCCCGCTGCTAGACGTCACCGTGATGTGCGACTGCACGGCCTTGCGGTCCGTGATCGCCTTGTCGAAGGTGAACGACACCGGCATCCCCACCCCGACCGTGGTGCCGTTGTCCGGCGTGTAGGTCCCGATGAAGCTGTTGGCCGTCGATACGGTCGTGAAGATCGAGTTGGCCGCGGACGTCTTCCCGTCGGCGTTCTTCGCCGTCGCCGAGATCCGGTACTTCGTGCCGCGCTCCAACTGCTCCTTCGGCTTCCAGGACCGCCCGTCCGCCGATATGTCGCCCGGCACGGCCGCACCGCCCTCCGCGACGGTCATCTTCACGTCGGTCAGCTTGCCGCCGCTGACCTTCACACCGGTCGAGTTGATGGACGCCCCCGTCGAACCGTCCTTCGCGGAGATCGTGATCCGCGCCGCGGTGTCCTCGGCCGAAGTCCCCTTGCCACCACTCTTGTTGTCCGCCTGGGCGTCCCCGCCGCAGCCGGTGAGGGTCAGCGCACCGACCACCAGCACGGCACAGGTCCCCAGTGCCCGCCGTACAGCAATCTTCGGCCTTGTCACGATCTGCTCCAGCTTCTTCGCTTCTAGGTGATCCACGTCATCCGCTCCGGTACGTGGACATAGAGCGAGGGGCGGCCGAGCGGGTTCCCCCCGTTGCCTTCTCGGCGCACCACGTGACAGAACCGGGACAATCGCTCCCTACGGCCAGACGGCAACCACCGGACTCCGCAATCCCCGGGGACCCTCCCCCCCCACCCCCGCTTCTCGACTCCTCCCGCCCCTCGCCCCTCAACCCCTCCCGTACAACTCCCCGTACGACGGCCACGCTCCGCCCGGGCCCGTCACCGACTCGGCCGCCCGCGTCGCTCGTACGATCGCTCGGGTCACCAAGTCCGCTCCCGCCCCGAGGAGTTCGTTCAGGGCGAGGGGGCCGGCCTCGGGTGGCAGCGGGCGCGTGCCTGTCGCCAGGGTGAACACGGTGTCCCCGTCGTTGAGCAGATGCACGGGGCGTACGGCGCGGGCGATGCCGTCGTGTGCCGTGCCGGCCAGCTTCTGGGCCTGGGCGCGGGTCAGGTCGGCGTCGGTGGCGACCACGGCCAGCGTGGTGTTCATCGGGGGAGGGGGGCTCTTCGCGGCGGCCTCGGCCAGGCGGCGACGCGCTCTCTCATGCACCTCCGGCCCCGGATACGTCGCGCGCCCCTGGAACAGCTCCCCGTACAGCACCCCCGTCTGAGGGTCCGTCACCGATCCCGCCGCGTTGGCCACCACCAGTGCGGCCACGGTGATCCCCGAGTCCAGCACGGTGCTCGCGGTGCCTATGCCGCCCTTGAGCAGCCCGACCGTCGCCCCCGTCCCGGCCCCCACACATCCCTCCGCCACCGGGGCGCCGGGCCCGCTCGCGTCCGCCGCCTCGACCGCGGCCCGGCCGAGGGCGGCATCAGGTCTCGCCTTGAAGTCACCGCCCCGGCCCAGGTCGAAGACACAGGCTGCCGGCACGACCGGCACCACGTGCCCCGGGGCGCGGCCGACCCGCACGCCCCGCCCGCGCTCCTCCAGCCAGGCCATCACCCCCGACGCGGAGTCCAGCCCGTACGCGCTGCCGCCGGTCAGCACCACCGCCTCGACCTTCTGCACCAGGTTGCGCGGATCGAGCGCGTCCGTCTCCTTGGTGCCGGGCCCGCCGCCGCGCACATCCACGGCCGCGACCGCGCCGCCCTCCGGGGCCAGCACGACCGTGGTACCGGTCAGCCAGCCCCCGCCGACCCGGGTGGCGTGCCCGACCCGCAGGCCGAACACATCGGTCAACGCGTCAACTGCCATGAGCGTCTCGGGTGTCGTGGGCCCGCGCGGGCCTTCCCGACTCGTGGCCGCGGGCCGTGAGCATCACCCCGACCGCGACCGTCACCGCCGAGACGGCGCCCGCCGCCGGCACCGCCCACTGCCCGAGGAAGGTGCACATCACCACGGCCAGCGCGGCGAGCGGCAGTACGGTCTGCTGTGCCGTGCCCACCTTGAAGTGGCGGGCGTGCAGGGCCCACACGGAGATCAGATACAGCGCCGTCGGCAGCGTCACCGCCGCGGACGCGGCCAGGGTGGAGATGTGCGCCTTGTGCACCGCCTCCTCCACCGCGACCTCCAGACCGGCACCGATCGCGGCGGCCGACGCGAAGATCAGGTAGTGGCCGTACCCCCACAGGAAGCTCTCCCTGCTGGAGCGCAGATGACCGTGGATGGGAACGGTGAAGTAGATCCACCACGCCGAGAAGACGATCAGCAGCCCGCCCACCGCGATGGGCAGCAGTTCCCCCAGCGCGTCGTTCTCGTCGGCCGCCGACTTCACCGCGACCGTGGCCGCCAGGATGGTCTCGCCCAGGACGATGATGGTGAACAGGCCGTACCGCTCCGCGATGTGGTGCGGATGCCAGGACGTCTGGAAGCCTCTCTCCGCGTACACCGGGACGGACAGCTCGGCGATCGCCATCGCCAGGAACAGCCACGGTCTGGCCGGCTCCGGCAGGACCAGCAGCCCCAGCCAGCCGATCTGGCACAGCGCCACACCACTCGCGTACCGCAGGGCCGTGACCCGTTCCGCGTCCGTCGCGGTGCGCGCGGCTCTCAGCCACTGCGCGGTCATCGCCAGTCGCATGATCACGTAGCCGAGCACGACCAGGGACCAGTCGTGGTCCTCGAAGGCCCGGCCGACTCCGGCGGCGAGCACCAGCACACCCGAGATCTGGACGAGGGTCACCAGTCGGTAGGGCACGTCGTCGTTGTCGTACGCCGACGCGAACCAGGTGAAGTTCATCCAGGCCCACCAGATGGCGAAGAAGACCATCGCGTAGTTCAGGATGCCCTCGGCGGCGTGCGCCTCCGCGACCGAGTGGACCAGTTGGACGCCCGCCTGGGCGACCGCCACGACGAAGCACAGGTCGAAGAAGAGCTCCAGCGGCGAGGCGACCCGGTGTTCCTCCCCCCGGCCCCGTGCGACCAGCCTGCGCACCGGTGGCTTTCCGGCGCCGGAGGAGGGGACGGGAGCCGAGGGAGGCGGAGGTGTGGAACTGGACGTCATGGGGCCAAGCACACCAGAAAAGCCGGTGGAATTCTCGCTCGGGTGTTCACCCGTTCCGGGGCGGACCGGGGGTGTGCGCGGACGGGCCCGAGGCGGGTGCGAAGAGGCCGGGGGAGGGGCCGTGCGAGGGGCCGGCGCCGACGGCGGTCCGGGCGCGGGGCCGTACCCTGGACGCATGAGTACCGCTCCCGCCCCCGGCTCCGAACCGCGTGACCCCAAAGCCGCGCTGGTCTTCGACGACCCGCTCAGCCGGCCGTCGTCCGACGACTCGGACCACGGCTGGGGCGAGCGGTCCGGCGAGGGCGGCGACAGCGCGGCCGACCTGAAGCGCTTCCTCGACGAGAAGCCGCCCCACCACATCTGACTCCGCGCGCCGCAGGTCTCCGCGTCCGCTAAGTGCGGTCGTGGCCCGAACCGCGCTGGGCCACCAGGGCGTCGCGGATCTCCTTCAGGACCTCCAGCTCGGTCACCTCGATGACCTCGTGCGTGCCCTCCTTCGCCTTGCGGCGGGCTTCCTGGCGGGCCAGGTACTTGGCCATGGGGAGCACCATCAGGAAGTAGACGACGGCCGCGGTGATGAGGAACGTGAGCGTCGCGTTCAGCACCGTGCCCCAGAGGATGGCGACGCCGTCGGTGACCGTTCCGTCCGCCGAGACCTTGCAAGGATCCTTCAGGCACGAGCGGTACTGGTCGAGGTTCTTCGTGCCGAACGCGCCCACCAGCGGGCTGATGACCCCCTTCACCACCGAGTTGACGATGTTGGTGAAGGCCGCGCCGATGACCACGGCGACGGCCAGGTCGACGACGTTCCCCCGCATCAGGAAGGCCTTGAAGCCCTCCCAGACGCTCGGCTCCTTCTTCTCGCTCACCACGAGGCCTCTCTGCGCTGGTTGTGGAACAAACGACTCCGCAACCTACGTCAGGGCCCGACCCCGATGTCCAACTGGGTCCCTCCATCGTGGGACTTGACCCCCCGGGGCCGACGCTGGAGCGCGGGGTCACCACAGTGTCACCGCCAGGCGGGACGTGGCGCCCGCGCCGGCCAGCCGGGCCGCCGTGCGCCGGGGCACGGTCAGGACGACCAGGGCCCCGCTCTCGACCGCGTCGGCGGTGGGCACCTCGGTGACCCGGGCGCCCCGGGCCACGACCCTCGCGGCACCGCCCGTCGCGGACTCCTCGGCCGCGATCACGTCGACCCGGTCGCCCGGCCGCAGCAGCCGTACCGTCGCGGCGTCGGCGATGCGCACCGGGGCGGTCACCTTCCCCGCGCGGGCGGGCCGTTCGGGGACCGGGTCGGCCACGGGGTGGCCCCTGACCCGTTCCGCCTCCCTCGGCCCCGCGCCTGTCATCAACAGGGCGGCGGCGGTCACCGCAAGACCGGCGGCCATGGCTCGCCGTCGGCAGCGGGCGAGACGGCGGAGGCGGTGCGCTCCGCCGCGCACCCGCAGCGGGGCGAACTGCGGGATCTCGCAGGTGGGAGGGGCGTCGGTGCCGGGTGGGCCGGCGGCCCAGGACGGGACGCGTGCGGACGAGGGCGACGACGATCGCGAGGAGGACGACGGAGAGGGCGAGAAGGTGCTCGGGGACACGGGCACGGACGGAAACGGCGTACGGGACATGAGGCCACCACCTGCTGTGTGAGATCGGCTTGCGGTCCCACGATGAGGCTTCGCGGCGTGACCCGCTGAGGCCTGTGGACCATCCACCGGTTGTGGAAAACCTCGCCACCCGAACGAGGAGTTCCGCCTCGGCCCGCCCCCCGGCCCTCACCCCGTCACGGCAGCGCACTCGTCACGGCAGCGCACTCGTCACGGCAGCACGAACCCCGGGTCCATCCCGCCCAGCGCCTTCGTGCACAGGCAGTCGCGGCCGTCGTTCGGCGGCAGGGCGGCGACCGCCTCGAAGAGGACGCCCCGGAGGCGGTCGATGTTGGCGGCGAAGACCTGGAGGACCTCCTCGTGCGACACGCCCTCACCGGTCTCGGCACCGGCGTCGAGGTCGGTCACCAGGGTCAGGGAGGTGTAGCAGAGCTCCAGTTCACGGGCCAGGATCGCCTCGGGGTGACCGGTCATGCCGACCACGGACCAGCCCTGGGCCTGGTGCCACAGCGACTCGGCGCGGGTGGAGAAGCGGGGGCCCTCGACGACGACGAGGGTGCCACCGTCCACCGGTTCCCAGTCCCGCCGGCGCGCCGCTTCGAGGGCGGCCTTGCGGCCGACGGGGCAGTAGGGGTCGGCGAGCGAGACGTGCACGACGTTCGGGACGGCGCCACCGGGCAGGGGGAGGCCGTCGAAGTAGGTCTGGGCGCGGGACTTCGTACGGTCCACGAGCTGGTCCGGGACGAGGAGCGTGCCCGGTCCGTACTCGGGCCGCAGACCGCCCACCGCGCACGGGCCGAGCACCTGGCGTGCGCCGACGGAGCGCAGGGCCCAGAGGTTGGCGCGGTAGTTGATGCGGTGCGGCGGCAGATGGTGGGCGCGGCCGTGGCGCGGGAGGAAGGCGACGCGGCGTCCGGCGATCTCGCCGAGGAAGAGGGAGTCGCTGGGCGGCCCGTAGGGGGTGTCGACCTGTATCTCGGTCACGTCGTCGAGGAAGGAGTAGAAACCCGATCCGCCGATGACGCCGATCTCCGCGTGCTCCGTGTTCGCCATGCCCGCACCCTAACCGGGCCGGGAAACGCCGAGGACCCCGCCGGTCGTCGTACGACGGCAGGGTCCCGGCGAAGAACACGCGGAGGCGGTACCCCACAGCGACAAGACCGGTGCTACGCGGCGGCAGCGCCCAGCGGCGCAAGCGCTACGCGGCCGACGTGCTGCTGGCGGAGGAAGAGCCCGAGGACGACGACTTCGCGTCGGAGGACGACGAGGACGAGGTCGAGGACTTCGCGTCCGAGGACGAGGAGGCCGTCGAGGACTTCGCCGTCGCCGGGCTGCTGCTCGACGACGAGCCACGGCTGTCGTTCCGGTAGAAACCGGAGCCCTTGAAGACGATGCCGACCGCCGAGAACACCTTCTTGAGGCGGCCGTTGCAGCTGGGGCACTCGGTCAGGGCGTCGTCGGTGAACTTCTGCACCGCTTCGAGGCCCTCACCGCATTCGGTGCACTGGTACTGGTACGTCGGCACTGGTCTTCCTCCTGGCACTCTCACTCGATGAGTGCTAACGACGGTCCATAGTGACCTATTCCCCGGGGATCAGTCCACTGTCACCGGCACTCGGTGACCGACGACACGCGCGACGGTGCGGCCGCGGGGGCTGCCCGCCAGCCGTGTACGCAGGGCCAACAGGGTGGCCAGGGCCAGTGCCGTACCCGCCGCCGGCACCAGGAACCCGGCGCCGGTCCACAGCCGGTCCTCCAGCTGGCCGGCGGCCGTGACGGCGGCCGCCTGGCCGAGCGCGACCGCGCCGGTCAGCCAGGTGAAGGCCTCCGTACGGGCACCGGAGGGGACCAGGGAGTCGACCAGCGTGTAGCCGGTGATCAGGGCGGGGGCGATGCACATGCCGACGAACAGGCCGAGCGCGGCGAGGACGAGCACGGAGTCGGCGGTCCACAGGGCGGAGGCGACGAGCGCCAGAGCGGTGTAGCCGACGACCAGGCGCCGCTGCGGGGCCGTCTTCCAGGCGATGGCGCCGCAGACGATGCCGGAGAGCATGTTGCCGGCGGCGAACACGCCGTACAGGACGCCGTTCAGGCCGGGCTCGCCCATCGACTCGGAGAAGGCCGCGAGGGAGACCTGCATGCCGCCGAAGACGGAGCCGATGCCCAGGAAGGTGACGATCAGGACACGCACCCCGGGGACGGACAGGGCGGAAACGCGCTCCACGCGCGCGTGGGACGCGGGCACGACCCGCGGCTGGGTGCCGCGCTGCGCGGCGAACAGCAGACCGCCGATCAGGGTCAGCGCGGCCTCGGTGAGCAGCCCGGCGGCCGGGTGCACGGCGGTGCACAGCGCGGTCGCGAGCAGCGGGCCGAGGACGAAGGTCAGCTCGTCGGTGACGGACTCGAAGGCGGCGGCGGTGCCCATCAGGGGCGAGTCCTGGAGCTTGACGCCCCAGCGGGCCCGCACCATGGGGCCGATCTGCGGCACCGAGGCCCCGGTGGGCACGGCGGCGGCGAAGAGCGCCCACAGGGGGGCGTCCAGCAGGGCCAGCGCCGTCAGGGACAGACCTGCCGCCCCGTGGACGAGGACGCCGGGGATCAGGACGGCCCGCTGGCCGTGCCGGTCGGCGAGACGGCCGCTCCAGGGCGCGAACAGGGCCATGGAGACGCCGGTGACGGCGGCCACGGCACCGGCCGCGCCGTAGGAGCCGGTGGTGTGCTGGACGAGCAGCACGATGGAGAGCGTCAGCATCGCGAACGGCTGGCGGGCCGCGAAGCCGGGCAGGAGGAACGTCCACGCGCCACGGGTGCGCAGCAGTTGTCCGTAGCCCGGCCGGGACGCCGTGGAGGTGTTCGAGGTGTTTGAGGTGACCGTGGACGCCACGGCCGTGCCTTTCCGCCGCCTGGTAGCGCGCCCGTGCGGGGGGCGCCGAGAGCTGTCCTCTTGCGCCACTGCGGTAGATGCCGGGCCCGCGGAAGGGGGGCGTGACGGCCGCCATACGGTCGCGCCAGCTCTGCGTCAGACAGAGTTGGTCCGATCAAGTGCGCCTTCATCGTACAGGGGGATGGAGGGAATCCCCTGTGAAAGTGAGCACCATGGGCGGCCGTGCCCCTGCTTCCGGAGGGTGTGAACAGTGTGAAATCTGCCCTTAACGACGGGGGCCCCTGGTGTGGCCGCCACCGCCGTTGCCCGTCCCCAGCCAGTCGGCCAGCTTGCCGCCCTGGCCGACGGCCCTGAGCCGGCGCTCCGCCTGGTCCCGTACGGGGTCGGTGGCGACGACGAGGAGCTCGTCTCCGCGTCGCAGGACCGTGGTCGGCAGGGGCACGAAGGACGTGCCACCGCGGACGACGAGGGTGACGGCGGCACCTGCGGGAAGCCGTAGCTCGTTGACCTCGACACCGTGCATGCGGGACCTCTCGGGGATGGCGACGGACAGCAGGTGGCCGCGCAGCCGCTCCAGGGGCGCCGATTCGATGCCGAGGTCGGCCGCCTCGTCGCCGGAGCCGCCGAGGCGCAGCTTGCGGGCCAGCCAGGGCAGCGTCGGTCCCTGGACGAGGGTGTAGACGACGACGAGCACGAAGACGATGTTGAAGATCCTGCGGCTGCCCTCGATGCCGCTCACCATGGGGATCGTCGCCAGGATGATGGGCACCGCGCCGCGCAGCCCGGCCCAGGAGAGCAAGGCCTGCTCGCGCCAGGGCACCCGGAACGGCAGCAGCGCGACGACGACGCTCAGGGGTCGCGCGACCATGGTCAGCACCAGGCCGATGACGAGGGCGGGCCAGATGTCGTCGCCCATCTCGTGCGGGGTGACCAGTAGCCCCAGCAGGACGAACATGCCGATCTGGGCGATCCAGCCGACGCCCTCGGCGAAGCCCCGGGTGGCCGGCCAGTGCGGCAGCTTGGCGTTGCCGAGGACCATGGAGGCCAGGTAGACGGCGAGGAAGCCGCTGCCGTGAGCCAGGGCGCCGGCCGAGTAGGCGGCGACGGCGATGGCCATGACGGCGATCGGGTAGAGGCCGGAGGCGGGCAGCGCCACGTGGCGGAGGCACCAGGAGCCCAGCCAGCCCACGGCGAGGCCGATGGCGGCGCCGATCGCCAGTTCCAGCGCTATCTCGCCGATCAGGACGTACCAGTGCTCGACCGGTCCGGCCATGGAGAGCGAGGCGACGAGGATGACGACCGGGGCGTCGTTGAAGCCGGACTCGGCCTCCAGGGTGCCCGTCACGCGCGCGGGGAGCGGGATCTTGCGCAGCACGGAGAAGACGGCCGCCGCGTCCGTGGAGGACACGACCGCGCCGATGATGAGCGACTGCCGCCACTCCAGCCCGATCAGATAGTGCGCGCCCGCGGCGGTGACGCCGACGCTCACCGCGACTCCGACCAGCGCCAGTGAGCTGGCGGCCGGCAGGGCCGGTCCGATCTCCTTCCACTTCGTGCCGAGGCCGCCCTCCGCCAGGATCACGACGAGGGCCGCGTAGCCGATGACCTGGGTCAGTTCGGCGTTGTCGAAGTGGATGTCGCCGATGCCGTCCTGGCCCATGGCGATGCCGATGCCCAGATACACGAGCAGGCTGGGGAGCCCGCTGCGCGACGAGATCCGGACCGCGGCGACCGCGACGAGAAGGACGAGCGAGCAGACGAGCAGGAGCTGGTTGAGATCGTGGACAGTCAGCGGGCCGTACCTTTCTTGCCGAACCGCACGTGGTTCCGAGTGTGGGGCGTCGAGCACTGGATGCGGGCACGCGCGCGTGCGGGCAGGCGAAGCCGATCACGGAAACCGTGCGATTGCGGTTACGTCAGTGCGAGTACTTCGTTACCTTACCTAACTCTTGACGATTTCTTGACGCTTGCGAGGGCAAGATCGAACGGCCGTCCGCGCCAGTTCCCGACTCCGCGTCAAGTCGTGTCGGGCCCTGCGCCTATGGTTGCTCCAGCGTTCAGTACAAAGCACAGCCCGACCTGCCGCTCGTGTTAGGACAGCAAGGACAGCGATGCCCACCGACACCACCCCCTCCGGCCAGCAGCCGGGCAAGTCCGGCAGGAAGAAGGGGCGCAAAGTCCGTCTTCTCCTGATCGTCCTGGTCCTGGCCATCATCGGTGGCGTCGGCTACGGGGCGTTCTGGTCCGTCTCCACCGTGCGCGCCTCCTTCCCGCAGACCAAGGGGGCGATAACCCTGGACGGTCTGGCGGGCCCGGTCGACGTCAAGCGCGACGGCTACGGGATCCCGCAGATCTACGCCTCCTCCGACGAGGACCTGTTCATGGCGCAGGGCTACGTCCAGGCGCAGGACCGGTTCTACGAGATGGACGTGCGCCGCCACATGACGGCCGGCCGCCTCTCGGAGATGTTCGGCGAGAGCCAGGTCGACAACGACGAGTTCCTGCGCACCCTCGGCTGGCACCGGATCGCCGAGGAGGAGTACAAGAAGACGCTCTCGGCCGAGACGAGGAAGTACCTCGACGCGTACGCCAAGGGGGTCAACGCCTACCTCGCCGGCAAGGACGGCGACGAGATCTCCGTCGAGTACGCGGCCCTCGGCTTCTCCAACGACTACCGGCCCGAGGAGTGGACCCCGGTCGACTCCGTCGCCTGGCTGAAGGCGATGGCGTGGGACCTGCGCGGCAACATGCAGGACGAGATCGACCGCGCCCTGATGACCAGCCGCCTCGGCCCCCAGCAGATCGCCGACCTGTACCCGCAGTACCCGTACAGCCGCAACGGGACGATCGTGCGCGAGGGTCAGTACGACGAGCTGACCAAGACCTGGTCCGACGGGTCCGGCTCGTCGCAGAACGCGGACGGCTCCACGCAGGGCGCCGGGGGCACGGGGACGGGCACGGGCACCGGGACGGGCACGGGCACCGGGACGGGCACGGGCACCGGGACGGCCGCAGGCACCGCCGGCACCTCCACGGACTCCGGAGCCCTCCAGACCCAGCTGGACGGCCTCTACGACGTCCTGGAGGACCTGCCCGAGGCCGTCGGGGTGAACGGCAACGGCATCGGCTCCAACTCCTGGGTCGTCTCCGGCGACCACACCATCACCGGCAAGCCGCTGCTCGCCAACGACCCGCACCTGACGGCGTCGCTGCCGTCGGTCTGGTACCAGATGGGCCTGCACTGCAAGGCCGTCTCCACGAAGTGCCAGTACGACGTCTCCGGCTACACCTTCTCCGGCATGCCCGGCGTGATAATCGGCCACAACGCCGACATCGCCTGGGGCATGACCAACTCCGGCGTCGACGTCACCGACCTCTACCTGGAGAAGCTCACCGGCGACGGCTACCAGTACGGCTCCAAGGTCCTGCCGTTCGACACGCGCGAGGAGACCATCGAGGTCGCCGGCGGCTCGTCCAAGAAGATCGTCGTCCGCACCACCAACAACGGCCCCCTGCTCTCCGACCGCAACGACGAACTCGTCCAGGTCGGCAAGAAGGCCACGGTCGACCAGGACGCCCCCGACCGCGGCGACGGCTACGCCATCGCCCTGCGCTGGACCGCGCTCGACCCCGGCACCTCCATGGACGCCGTCTTCGCCATGAACAAGGCCAAGGGCTGGGACGACTTCCGCGAGGCCGCCACCCTGTTCGACGTCCCCTCGCAGAACCTGATCTACGCCGACACCGAGGGCCACATCGGCTACCAGCTGCCCGGCAAGATCCCCACGCGTGGCAAGGGCGACGGCTCGCTGCCCGCGCCGGGCTGGGACCCCGCGTACCGCTGGAACGGCTACGTCGACCAGGACGAACTGCCCTACGAGTACGACCCGGAGCGCGGCTACATCGTCACCGCGAACCAGGCCGTCGTCGACAAGAAGTACCCGTACACCCTCACCACGGACTGGGGCTACGGCACGCGCGCGCAGCGGATCACCAGCCTGATCGAGTCCAAGATCAAGGGTGGCGGCAAGATCTCCACCGACGACATGCGGCAGATGCAGATGGACAACAGCAGCGAGATCGCCAAGCTGCTGGTGCCGCTGCTGCTCAAGATCGACGTCGGCGACAAGCACGTCCGCGAGGCGCAGAAGCTCCTGGAGGGCTGGGACTACACCCAGGACGCCGACTCGGCGGCCGCCGCGTACTTCAACTCGGTCTGGCGCAACATCCTCAAGCTCGCCTTCGGCGACAAGCTGCCCAAGGAACTGCGCGTCGAGGGTCAGTGCCTGTCGGTCGAACCGGTCGACAGCACCGGGCCCGCCGACGAGGACCAGCGGGTGCGCGAGTGCGGCAGGCGCGACGCGGACCAGGCGCAGCCGGACGGCGGCGACCGCTGGTTCGAGGTGGTCCGCCGGCTCGTCGACGACCAGGACAACGCCTGGTGGTCCACGCCGAAGATGCGCAACCTGAAGGCCGCCGACACCCGTGACGAGCTGTTCCGGCGGGCCATGCGGGACGCCCGCTGGGAGCTGACCGCCAAGCTCGGCAAGGACATCGACAGCTGGAGCTGGGGCAGGCTGCACCGGCTGTTCCTGAAGAACCAGACCCTCGGCACCGCGGGCCCCGATGTCCTCCAGTACATGCTCAACCGCGGCCCCTGGAAGCTCGGCGGCGGCGAGGCCACGGTCAACGCCACCGGCTGGAACGCGGCGGGCGGCTACGAGGTCGTCTGGGTGCCCTCGATGCGGATGGTGGTGAACCTCGGGGACCTCGACAAGTCCAAGTGGATCAACCTCACCGGCGCATCCGGGCACGCGTACAACGCGCACTACACCGACCAGACCGACAAGTGGGTCAAGGGCGAGTTGCTCACCTGGTCGTTCTCGGACAAGGCGGTCGAGGCGAACACGAGCGACACGCTGCTGCTGAAGCCGTAGCGCTCCGCTTGGCGGCCGGTTTTCGGCTGCGGCGCCGTTGTGGCTGGTCGCACAGTTCCCCGCGCCCCTTTCGGGGCGCGGGGAACTGTCATGTGAAGCGGCGTACGCCCGACGGTGTCACCGCCGCGTGCACCGGGCGGTCGTGCCCCTCCTCCGGGACCCGGTCGACCACCTCCGCGTCGTACAGGAGCACCACCAGCGCCGGGTCGGCGCCCGCGCGGTCCAGACGGGCCAGGACGCGGTCGTAGGAACCGCCGCCCCGGCCCAGGCGCATCCCGCGGCCGTCGACCGCCAGGCCCGGCAGCAGGACGGCGTCGGCGTCGGTCACGGCGTCCGGGCCGAGCCGCTCGCCGGCGGGTTCGAGGAGCTCCATACGGCCGCCGTGCCGCACGCGCGCGAGCGCGGCCTCTCCCTCGTAGACGCCCCAGTCCAGGTCGTTGTCGGGCAGCAGCACCGGAAGCAGGACGCGCACGCCCCGCGCGCGGAGCGCGTCGAGGAGCGCGAGGGTGCCCGGTTCACTCCCCACGGACACATACGCCGCCACCGTGCGCGCCTGCGCCAGTTCGGGCAGATCGAGGGCACGGTCGGCAAGGGCACCCGTCGTTTTCCGGACGTCATCCGCCGTCAACCCACTCCTCACCAGGAGGAGCTCTCGGCGCAACATTCGCTTGGAAAGCTCCGGTTCAGGTCCCATCCGGCTCACAGGTGACTCCAGTATTCTTCGTAATCGGCTCATATGAGAACGAATTCATCGGAGCCACAGATTCCCCACAAAGGCACCGGATATGGTTCCGCCCATGAGTGAGGCGAACCCCAGGATCAGCAAGGCTGTCATTCCCGCGGCGGGTCTGGGAACCCGGTTCCTGCCGGCCACCAAGGCGACTCCCAAGGAGATGTTGCCGGTGGTGGACAAGCCGGCGATCCAGTACGTGGTGGAGGAGGCCGCGGCGGCGGGGCTCGACGACGTGCTGATGATCACCGGCCGCAACAAGCGCCCCCTCGAGGACCACTTCGACCGCAACCACGAGCTGGAGTCCGCGCTCCAGAAGAAGAACGACGCCCACCGGCTCGCCAAGGTCCAGGAGTCCAGTGACCTCGCGACCATCCACTACGTCCGCCAGGGCGACCCCAAGGGCCTCGGCCACGCCGTGCTGTGCGCCGCCCCGCACGTCGGCGACGAACCCTTCGCGGTCCTCCTCGGCGACGACCTGATCGACCCCCGCGACCCGCTCCTGCAGCGCATGGTCGAGGTCCAGGAACAGAACGGCGGCAGCGTGATCGCCCTCATGGAGGTCGCGCCGGAACAGATCCACCTCTACGGCTGCGCGGCCGTCGAGGCCACCGAGGACGGCGACGTCGTCAAGGTCACGGGCATGATCGAGAAGCCCGACCCGGCCGACGCCCCCTCGAACTACGCGATCATCGGCCGCTATGTCCTCGCCCCGCAGATCTTCGACGTCCTGCGCCAGACCGAACCGGGCCGCGGCGGCGAGATCCAGCTCACCGACGCCCTCCAGCAGCTCGCCGCGGACGAGAAGGTCGGCGGGCCCGTGCACGGCGTCGTCTTCAAGGGCCGCCGCTATGACACCGGAGACCGTGGCGACTACCTGCGTGCCATTGTCAGACTCGCGTGCGAACGTGAAGACCTGGGCCCGGACTTCCGGACCTGGCTTCGCAGTTACGTAGCCGAGGAGATGTAGCCACATTGAGCACCGCCGCGACCCGCACCACCGGCCGGGACCACCTCTGGTCGGTGACCGAGCACCTGGAGGACATCCTCGCCACCGTCCGCCCCCTGGACCCCATCGAGCTGCAACTCCTCGACGCCCAGGGCTGCGTCCTGGTCGAGGACGTCACGGTGCCGGTGTCACTGCCGCCGTTCGACAACAGCTCCATGGACGGGTACGCGGTGCGGGTCGCGGACGTCGCGGGCGCGAGCGAGGAGTTCCCCGCCGTGCTCACGGTGATCGGCGACGTCGCGGCGGGCCAGACCGAACAGCCCCGGGTGGGCCCGGGGGAGGCCGCCCGCATCATGACCGGCGCGCCCCTGCCGCCCGGCGCCGAGGCGGTCGTCCCCGTCGAGTGGACCGACGGCGGCCTCGGCGAGGGCCCCGTCTCCGGGATGCGCGCCCGCAGCGCGAACCCCGAGGGCGCCACCGGCCAGGTCGCCGTGCACCGCCCCGCCGAGGCACGCGCGCATGTGCGCGCGGAGGGCAGTGACGTCAAGGCCGGCGAACGCGCCCTGGCCGCCGGCACGATCCTCGGCCCGCCCCAGCTCGGCCTGCTCGCCGCCATCGGCCGCGCCTCCGTACGCGTACGCCCGCGCCCGCGCGTGGTGGTGCTCTCCACCGGCAGCGAACTGATCCCGCCCGGCGACACCCTGGCCCCCGGCCAGATCTACGACTCCAACAGCTTCGCCCTCACCGCCGCCGCCCGGGACGCGGGCGCCATCGCCTACCGCGTCGGCGCCGTCGCCGACGACGCCGAGACCCTCCGCTCCACCATCGAGGACCAACTCGTCCGCGCCGACCTGGTGGTCACCACCGGCGGAGTCAGCGTCGGGGCGTACGACGTCGTCAAGGAAGCCCTGGAGTCCGTCGGCGACGAGGACGAGGAGGGCGCCGGCATCGACTTCCGCAAGCTCGCCATGCAGCCCGGCAAGCCCCAGGGCTTCGGCACCATCGGCCCCGACCACACCCCCCTGCTGGCCCTCCCCGGCAACCCGGTGTCGTCGTACGTCTCCTTCGAGCTCTTCGTCCGGCCCGCCATCCGCACCCTGATGGGCCTCGACGACGTCCATCGGCCGACGACCACGGCGACCCTGCGGGCCCCCAAGGCCCTGACCTCGCCCGCGGGTCGCCGCCAGTACCTGCGCGGGACGTACACCGACGGCGAGGTCGCCCCCGTGGGAGGCACCGGATCGCACCTCGTCGCCGCCCTCGCGCATGCCGACGCGCTGATCGTGATCCCCGAGGACACCGAGTCCGTCGAGCCCGGTACGGAGGTCGAGGTCGTCCTGCTCGGCTGAACCGTCGAGGGTGGCGTACCGTGTCGCGCACAACAGGCCGCGCGCCGCACCGCGACGGGCCCCGACCGGGAGCGCCACACCACCATGAGTACGCCGCAGGACCGACTGACCCACATCGACGAGGCGGGCGCCGCCCGCATGGTCGACGTCTCCGGGAAGGACGTGACCGCGCGCACCGCCCGCGCCAGCGGCCGGGTCCTGGTCTCGCCGGCGGTGGTGGAACTGCTGCGCGGCGAGGGGGTGCCCAAGGGCGACGCCCTCGCCACCGCGCGCATCGCCGGGATCATGGGCGCCAAACGCACCCCCGACCTGATCCCGCTCTGCCACCCCCTGGCGGTCTCGGGCGTCAAGGTCGACCTGGCGGTCGCGGACGACGCCGTCGAGATCCTCGCCACCGTGAAGACCACCGACCGCACGGGCGTCGAGATGGAGGCGCTCACCGCGGTCTCCGTCGCCGCCCTCACCGTGATCGACATGGTGAAGGCGGTCGACAAGGGCGCGGTCATCACGGACGTCCGCGTCGAGGAGAAGACGGGCGGCAAGTCGGGCGACTGGAGCCGGACATGACGGCCCTCACCGGTGATTCCGGCACCAGGCCGTACCGCGCCCTGATCGTGACCGCCTCCAACCGGGCCGCCGCCGGGGTCTACGAGGACCGGGGCGGGCCTCTGATCGCCGAGGGGCTCCGGGCGTTCGGCTTCGCCGTCGACGGCCCCCAGGTCGTGCCCGACGGCGACCCCGTCGAGGCCGCGCTGCGGGCGGGCGTCGACGCCGGCTACGACGTCATCGTGACGACCGGCGGGACCGGCATCTCGCCCACCGACCGCACCCCCGAGGCCACCCGCGCGGTCCTCGACCACGAGGTCCCCGGCATCGCCGAAGCGATCAGGGCGTACGGCCGGGAGAAGGTACCGACGGCCGCGCTCTCCCGGGGCCTCGCCGGAGTCGCGCACGGCACGCTGATCGTCAACCTGCCGGGCTCGACAGGCGGCGTACGGGACGGCCTGGCCGTCCTGGAGCCGCTGCTGACCCACGCCGTCGACCAGATCCGCGGCGGCGACCACAAGAGGCCGGCGGCTGGCGGGGGCGACGGCTCACCGGCCGAGGAGGACCCCTCCAGACCCCATGGGGGTGCGAGCTGAACAGCCCATCCTGGCCCGTGGTGCTGGTGGACGGCGAGGTCGTCCTCCGGCCCATAAGGATGCGCGACCAGCGGCTCTGGCGCGAGGTCAACCGGCGCAACCGGGACTGGCTGAGGCCCTGGGAGGCGACCATCCCGCCCCCCACGCCCAGCGGGCCCATCGCACACCGGCCGACGTACCGCCAGATGGTCCGCCATCTGCGGGCGGAGGCGAACGCGGGCCGGATGCTGCCGTTCGTGATCGAGTACCAGGGGCGCCTGGTGGGGCAGTTGACGGTCGCCGGGATCACCTGGGGCTCCATGTGCTCCGGCCATGTCGGCTACTGGGTCGACGAGTCGGTCGCCGGGCGGGGTGTGATGCCGACGGCGGTCGCGCTCGTCGTCGACCACTGCTTCCGGACCGTCGGTCTGCACCGCATCGAGGTCTGTATTCGTCCCGAGAATCGGCCCAGCCGACGGGTCGTGGAGAAACTCGGATTCCGCGAGGAAGGCCTTCGTCCACGATATCTTCACATCGACGGTGCCTGGCGTGACCATCTCGTCTTCGCGCTGACCGCCGAAGAGGTGCCCGAGGGTCTGCTCGGCCGCTGGCAGCGGGAACGGGCGCGGAACGCGCGGAACGCGGGATCCGATGCGGGCAAGCCCGGGCAGTCGCAATAAATGAAATGTGTGTTCGAAAAATTGCACGGGCGGCGACCGGGCGACGATCAGGTTGAACGACTCGGTGCGTTCTCGGCACGTTAATTTCGTGCTCTCGATGGCCCGCTGATCGGATCGGTCACAAAAAAAGCTCGAAATATCAGCCAGATCGTGCGACACACCGGCTCAATTGGCGGATGGCCTCACGCAAACCCCTCTACCGTGTGAGGCGTGAGCAGCAGCGGCCTCATCTACGCAGTCATCGTCGGGGCCTGGGCCGCCTACTTGGTGCCGATGTGGCTCCGTAGGCAGGACGAGCTGAACGAAGCCCGTCCGACGGAACGCTTCAGCACCGCCATCCGGCTGCTTTCCGGCCGGGCGGGGATGGAGCGCCGATACGCCAGGGACCGGGCGCGCTCCACCGAAGAGGGGGAGCCCAGTGCCGAACCGGACGGCGTCACCGACTCGGTGGACGTCCGGGCCTTCGCCATGCCCCCGCTCCGGGAGCACACGAAGGCACAACTGCCGGTGGAGCGGGGTGAGTCACCGCAGGCCGGCCAGCAGCCGCAGCAACCGGGGAAACCGGCGACGCAGGCGCCCGCGCAGGTGCAGGCGAAGCCGGTGCCGCAGCAGGGCGGTGCGCCGGCTCCCGCGCAAGGGGTGGCCAAGCAGCAGGCCGCCCAAGTGCCCGCTCCCGCACGGTCGAAGCGGTCGGCCAAGCAGACGGCCGACGCACGCCGGAGCGACGCGGCGGAGGCCAAGGCGCGGGCCCAGCGCTCGAAGGTGCTCGCGCGCCGACGGCGTACGACCGTGATGCTCTTCCTCGCCTTCACGCTCGGCGCGGTCGTCGCGGCGGTCGGCGGACTCGCCTTCCTGTGGGCGCCGGGAGTGCCCGCGGTGCTGCTGAGCGCCTACATCGCGCATCTGCGGCGCCAGGAGCGGAAGCGGTTCGCGTACACCATGGACCGGCGGCAGGCCGAGGTGGCGGCGCAGCGACTGCGGGAACGGCAGCCCCAGCGGCGGCGCCCCGCGCCGGACCCGGTCGACACCGACGAGCCGGAGGACGGACCCGAGAGCGAGGAGACCCGGGCCGACCTGAGCGCGCTCGCGGCCGACCGGCGGGCCCTCGTCGAGCAGACCGACCACGCCGAGTGGGTCGACCAGCAGCGCGAGCGCCAGCGGCACCCCGGTCAGGGCGACAGCTGGGACCCGGTCCCGGTGCCGCTCCCGACCTATGTCACCGCGCCGGTCGCGCCCCGGGCCACGTCCGGGGTCGACCTCGGCGCCCCGGACGCGTGGAGCTCCGCGCGCTCCAGCGCGGCCGACCCGCACGGTTCCTCGGCCGCCCCCGCGAACTCCCCGAGCGCCTCCGGGCGCGCGACGGAGGGGGACGACGGCGGCGAGGGGAACGCGGAGGCCGCCGGCCCGGGTGAGGCGGCCGACGCACCCGACGGCGGCCGCTCCGACGCCCGCCGCGCCGCGTCCGCGCGCCGCTCCCGGGAGCGGGGGCGCACCCCGCTCTTCGACCAGTACGAGGACGGCGACCGGCCGCGCGCGGCCAACGAGTGATCTTCGTGCTCCCGGATCCCATGCTCCGCTGACCAGCCACGAGGCCGGTCGGAAGTCTGCCGGGGGCGGCCCGGGAACGGATTTCCAAGCACCGCGATCGGGATGCTAGAGTTTCACTCGTTGCAAGGGCCTGTGGCGCAGTCCGGTAGCGCACCTCGTTCGCATCGAGGGGGTCTGGGGTTCAAATCCCCACAGGTCCACGCACAGATCAGAGCCCCCAGTGGTGAAAACCACTGGGGGCTCTGACGTGTTGTCAGGACGGGGCGTCGGCGTTCGGTGCCGGTTGTGCGACGGCGTCGAAGTACCGCCAGCCGTTCACCTCGACCGTGTGGGTGTCCGGGTGGAGGGCCAGGGTCGGGGCGGCGGCGTCCAGGAGGCGGCGGACCGTGCCGGGCTCGTGGAGGTTGAGGTACGTGTGGTCCGAGAGGCGGACCAGGGCGCCGGAGTCGAAGTAGCAGTTCGAGACGGCGCGGTTCTGTGCCGGGCTGAAGAGCAGGACCAGACGGCGTCCCCGGGGGCCGTCGGGGTAGAGCGACAGCTTCAGGTGGCAGTGGTCGTAGGCGACTCTGGAGCGTTGGCGGACGGTCCAGTGCCAGGTGGTGCCGTCCACGACGAGACGGCGAAGGCGGGTGTTCTTCCTCACCGGCACACCGTAGGGGCCCGACACCCCGGTGGGCACCGGGATTTACGGGCCCGGCGTCAGAGATGGAGCGGCTTGGCGAAGCAGAGGCTCAGCTCGTGGAAGCGGTAGTAGCCGAACTTCGCGCAGGGTTCGTAGCCGCTGGAGGTGTAGAGGGCCACGGCCTCGGGCTGCTTGGAGCCGGTCTCCAGAACCATGCGGGTGCGGCCGCCGGCGCGGGCGTCGGCCTCCAGTTCGCCCAGTATGCGACGGGCCAGACCCAGGCCCCGGGCGCCGGGGGTGACGTACATCCGCTTGATCTCGGCGTCCCCGTCCTGGTACCCCTCGTCATTGGTGTCCTGGGTGCGCCAGCCGCCCGTGGCGACGGGGCTGTCGTGCTCGTCGTAGGCGATCAGGTAGAGCCCCGCCGGGGGGACGAAGTGCGCCGGGTCCATGGGGGTGGCGTCGCCCTCGTCGCCGTAGCGGACGCTGTACTCGGCCTGGACCTCGTCGTTGAGCTTGACGGCGTCGGGATGGTCGAAGGGGACCCGGCGGATAACCATGTCAAGCATCGTACATCTATGCATGCGCATGCTCCATATCTGGACCTTGTCCAAGGTGCGGGTATCGTGCCCGGGTGCTGACTGTGACCTCTGTGAATGTGAACGGGCTGCGGGCCGCCGCGAAGAAGGGCTTCGTGGAGTGGCTCGCCGGGACCTCGGCCGATGTGCTCTGCCTCCAGGAGGTGCGGGCCGAGCCGGAGCAGCTCCCCGCCGGGGTGCGGCAGCCCGAGGGGTGGCACGTGGTGCACGCCCCGGCCGCCGCCAAGGGGCGCGCGGGGGTGTCGCTGTACAGCCGCCGCGAGCCCGACCGGGTGCGGGTCGGCTTCGGATCGGCCGAGTTCGACGGCAGCGGCCGGTACGTCGAGGCCGATCTGCCCGGTGTCACCGTGGCCAGCCTCTACCTTCCCTCCGGCGAGGTCGGGACCGAGCGGCAGGACGAGAAGGTCCGGTTCATGGACGAGTTCCTCGCCCACCTGAAGGAACTGCGCGAGCGCGCGGCCGCCGACGGACGCGAGGTCGTCGTCTGCGGCGACTGGAACATCGCCCACCGGCCCGCCGACCTCAAGAACTGGCGGGCGAACCAGAAGAACTCCGGGTTCCTGCCCGAGGAACGGGCCTGGCTCGACCGGGTCTTCGACGAGGCGGACGGGGCGTACGTCGATGTGCTGCGCGCCCTGCACCCCGACGTCGAGGGGCCCTACACCTGGTGGTCCTACCGGGGGCGGGCCTTCGACAACGACTCGGGATGGCGGATCGACCACCACGTGGCCACGGCCGGGCTCGCCGGCAAGGCGGTCAAGGGACTGGTGGAGCGCGCCGCGACCCACGCGGAGCGGTGGTCGGACCACGCGCCGGTCACGGTCGTCTACGACCTCTGAGGGCTGCCCCGCGCCTGCGTCCGATACGTGCAGACGAGCGACCGACATCACAGATCCTTGACACTCTGTGCCGCACTGCATCGGTTGTTCGATTGCTGTGCGGAAATACTCATCCCCAGGGGGACGGTGCTCACCGGCCGGAGGGGGACACGTGCGGGGGCAGGAGCCAGGCGGCCACAACGAGCTGAGCGGCGTCGTGCACGGTCCCAGCGTGCAGGCCGCCGTCGTGTACGGCGGGGTCCAGGTCAGGACCGGTGACGCGGTCGCGTCGGGGCCGCGCCCCGCGGTTCCGTGGCAACTGCCGCCCGCGGTGCCGCTCACCGCTCGCACGGCCGAGGTCGAGCGACTGGAGCACCACCGGGTCGCCGTGTCCCGCCGGGGGCATCCCGTCCTCGCCGCGGTCAGCGGACTGGGCGGGGTGGGAAAGACCGCCCTCACCCTGTCCTGGCTGCACGGGCTGCGGCCCGACTTCCCGGACGGCCAGTTGTACGCGGACCTCGGCGCCCAGTCGCCGTCCGGACCGGCCGATCCGGGCGAGGTGCTGAGCGGTTTCCTGCGCGGCCTGGGTGTGCCGCCGCGACAGGTTCCCCACGAGCCGGAGGAACGGGCGGCGCTGTACCGGTCGTTGACCGCCGAGCGCGCGCTCGTGGTCCTCCTCGACGACGCGGCGACGGCGGCGCAGGTGCGGCCGCTGCTGCCGGGCGGCCGCAACCTCACCGTCGTGACCGGTCGTCGGCGGATGTCCGGCCTGGCGCTCGAAGGCTGCTACCAGTTGCAGTTGGAGCCCCTCGCACCGGAAGCGGCGCTGGAACTCCTCGCGGCGACGCTCGCCGACGACCGGGTGGCCACCCAGACCGACGACGCCCGGGCCCTCGTGCGGCTGTGCGCGGGGCTGCCGCTCGCCGTGCGTGTCGCGGGCGCACGGCTCGCCGCCCGGCCGGGCAGGCGGATCAGCGCGATGGTGCGGGCCCTCGCCGCCGAGCAGGGCAGACTCGACGGGCTCGCCATCGAGGGCGATCACGGTGTGCGTGCCGCGCTGGATCTGTCGTACCGGGGCCTGCCCGAGACGTCGGCCCGGCTCTACCGGCTGCTCGGCGTGCATCCCGGACGGGAGTTCCAGAGCGCGGTCGCGACGGCGGTCCTGGCTCGCGGTTCCGCCGACGGTGGGCCGGGTCCCGCCGGCGTCACCGGGCCGGGACCCGCGGGCGTCACCGGGCCGGGACCCGCGGGCGTCACCGGGCCGCCCGGCGCGGAGCGCGCGCTGGAGAACCTGTACGACGCCAATCTGCTGATCGACGTGGGCGAGGACCGCTACCGCTTCCACGACCTCGTCCGGCTGCACGCGGCCGAGAAAGCCGCGCAGGACGAGTCCGCGGCGGAACGGGCGGCCGCGTTCCGCCGGCTCGCGGACCACTATGTGGCCACCGCGACCCGGGCGGAGAAGGCCGTCGAGCCGTACCACCCCTTGCGGGAGCGGTCCTACGGCCTCGGTCCGGTGGTCGAGGGCGACCCCGGGCCCGGACCACGGGCCGCACTGGACTGGCTGGAGCGGGAACTGCCCCAGCTGATGGCGGTGATCCGCCGTGCCAGGGCGGCGGGCGCGGCGGAGGCCTGCTGGCAGCTCGCCGATGCCATGGGGCCCCTCTTCGTCCGGCGCAAGCACTACGACGAGTGGCTCGCCGCGTACGAGGAGGGGCTGGTGGCCGCGCGCGAGGTGGGCGACACCCAGGCCGCGTGCCGGATGCTGACGTCCGGGGGCCAGGGCGCTCTGGGGAGCGGCGGCCACGGGCGGGCGCTGGAGATGTTCGAGGAGGCGGCCGGGCTCTTCGCCTCCATCGGCGACAGGCTCGGCCACGCCCGCACGCTCAACTACCGAGGGCTGGCTCACCAGCGGCTGGGGCAACTGGACGAAGCGGCCGTACTGTTCGCCCGCGCGGCCGTCGAACTGCCCACGCACGGGGACGAACGCGCGGGCGGGCTCGCGCGGCTCAACGCCGCCGACGTCGACCTCGACCTCGGCCGTCCGGAGCGGGCCGCCGCAGCGGCCGCTGCGGCACGGGAGACGTTGCTGGCCGTGGACGACCCCTACAACGCGGCTCGGGCCGCCACGCTGCTCGGCCGGTCCGCCCTGCTTCGGGGCCGGCTCGAGGAGGCGGAACACCTGCTCTCCGGAGCGCTCGACGATCTGGGCGCCGTGGGGGCGGACTCCGAGACGGCTCGGGCGCTCGGTGCGCTGGGCGAGGTCGCCGAGCGCCGCGGCGAGCGAGCCCTCGCCCGGGAGCGCTACGGCCGGGCCCTCGCGCTGGCCGCCGCGGCGAGGCAGCCGGGGCAGGTCGACGAACTGCGCGAACGGTTGAGGCTGTTGAGTGAGACCGAGACCGAGACCGAGACCGGGACCGAGACCGGGACCAAGACCGGGACCGAGACCGAGACCGGGACCAAGACCGAGACCGAGACCAAGACCGGGACCAAGACCGGGACCGAGACCGAGACCGGGACCAAGACCGGGACCGAAGCCGGGACCGAGACCGAGACCGAGACCGAGGCCGACGTTTCGGCCGACAGCGTCGCCGGTGCCGGTGCCGGTGCCCAGGCTGATGCCGCCGGATGACCGGGGTGATCGGCCGGCCGGGTGTGGCCGGGCGCCCCGTCCCGGTCGTCGGCGCCCGGTGGTGTCGCCGGCCGGTGCCGGCGGTCGGGGCGGAGCCCGGTGGACCGAGGTGTGTGGTTCAGCGGGTGCTCGTCACCAGCCATGTGTGGGCCAGGGACGCCCAGACCGGCCAGGGGTGCACGGCCGCGTGTCGTTCGGTCAGGTGCAGTCGTATCGGTACGCGGCCGTGGGGGCCCACGCGCAGCCAGCACCTCCCGGCCCCGGTGTGCACCGCCACCACCGCCGTGCCCGGGTGGGCGGCGGCCAGCGCGTCGGCCGCGGCGTCTCCCGATCCCGGCGCCACCAGCACGTCGGCGAGGGCCGGCCAGGGCCAGGGGGCGGGCAGTTCCACCCGCAGGTGCTCGTCGACGAGCGCGGGCGGGCAGGCCGGTCCGGGCGGAGCGATCCGGACGTACCGGCCCCACGGGCGCAGTGTCTCCTCTTCCGCTGTGTTCACGATCCGGCTCCGCCCGGCACGCCGTAGCGCACCAGGACCGGCGGCGGCGCCGCCTCCGCGGCGGGGCGGGCGACCGGCGCGCGCAGCCGCAGCTTCCGGTAGAGCAGAGCGCGCATCCGCCGGGCGAACCGGCCCGGTTGCGAACTGATCCGGGCCGCGACGCGCGCGTAGCGGTCCGGGCGGTGGGCGACGGAGCTCTGCCGCAGCTGGCGGAGCAACGGCCGGTCCGTGTCGATCCACGGCACCAGCGAGCGCAGTTCCGCCATGGGCGAGGCGGGGTCGAGGTCGGTGTCAGGTGAGCCGGCGGCCAGGAGACGGGCGCCCGTCATCGTGCCGTACAGCGACACCGAGCCGTGGTCCCCGACGATGTAGTCGGCCGCGACGACGGCGCCGCACCACTCCGCGTGCTGGCTGACCAGCCCGATGCCGCAGCGGCTGAGGCCGGCGAACGCGCTGCGGATGTGCCATTCGCTGTGGGCGTTCCAGACGTTCGAGTGCAGCATGACGACGATGCGGAAGTCCTCCCGGGGGAGTTGGTCGGCCAGTTGCTCCAGCAGGTCCCAGTGCCGTCCGAGCAGGGACTCGGGGCCCCAGGTCGAGCAGACGAGGACGAGCTCCTGCCAGGGCGCCGCGCCGAGCGCGCGCCGGTACAGGTCCCGTGCGGGCAGGCTCGCCGCGACGCGGTCGTAGCAGGGGTCGCCGACCACCTCGGCCACGGGCAGGGCCTCGGGGCACTCCCGGCCCAGACGGGTGCGGTCGTCCTCGTGGGCCAGGACGATCGCCGCGGGCACCACCACTCCGTCGCGGACCAGCCACTGCCGGCCCAGCCCGTACACCTCGCGCATCGCCGGGAGACGGCCGAGACGGCCGCGCCGGTCGTCGGGGACGGAGACGCGCTTGTTGTACGAGGCGCCGTGCGGCAGCACGATCACCGGGACGTTCAGTTCGTGCAGGCTCCCGTAGCTCGCGGTCAGCGCGAGGTCGAAGCGGGTGTGCACCGCCTGTCCCCACGGCACGACGAGGGCCCTGGTGTTCTCCAGGAACTCGTCCACGCCGTGGTTGAAGACGTCACCGGCCACCGTGAAGAGCACCTGTACCCGCGGGTCCCCCTCCAGCAGCCGGACCGCGTCCAGCAGCCGACGGGCGGAGGTCACGGTGTGGACCACCGCGAGCACCCGCTTGCGGATACGGAAGGTCGCCCAGCGCTCGACATCCAGACGCAGGGGTACGGCAGGGCGCCGGTCGGCGTCCGGCATCAGCAGGCTCATCTGAACTCCCCCGTGAAGCAACAGAGTTGAGGTGCGGGTTCGGCAGCTCGTCGGCGGCCGCTGTAACTGCGTCTCCCCGGACGGGTGGACGGCCGGCTTGCAGAAAACTTGCACCTCGGGCGTGCGGGTCCGTCGGCGTGCTTCGTGCGCCCCTTCGCGCGACTGTGCGCCCTGCTTTGCACCTCTGTTCAGTCCGGCACGGTGGCGACAGTGAGACATCGGGTGGACAGATGTGCGAGCCACCGACCGCCCGTGCGGAGACCGCCGGTGCGAGGACAGCACGACCGAGGCACGCGCCTGGACGAAGCGAACCACCTGGGGGAAGTGGTGCACCTTCTTGCGCTCGGGCCGCTCGAACTGTGGCACGGGGGACGGCAGTACCCGCTCGGCTCGCTGAAGGAGCGGCGGGTGCTCGCGGTCCTGCTGTACGCCCAGGGTGATCCCGTCGCCGTCGATACACTCGTCGAACGGGTCTGGGACGACGACGAGGTTCCCGTGACCGCCGTGGAGACGCTGCACTCCTATCTCTCCCGGCTGCGCACCCGGCTGCGTCGCGCCGTCGGTGATCTGGCCGTGCTGGAGCGCCCGTCCCCGCGCCGCTACCGGCTGCGCGTCCGGCACGCGGACGACGTGGACTTCGTACGGCTGCAACGGCTGCGTGACGAGGCCCGCGCGGCGGCCGGGCGCGGCGACCGGGAGTACGCCGTCGGTCTGCTGCACACCGCCGCGTCGTTGTGGCGGGGGGAGCCGTTCGCCGAGTTCACCGGCGACTGGGCCGCGTCCGCCCGGGCACGGCTGACCGAGGACCACCGCCGGGTGCGCGAGGAACGCATCCGGCTGGAGCTGGAGCTGGGCCGTCACGCCGACCTCCTCGGCGAACTCCACGAACTGGTCTCCCTGAACCCGCTGGCCCAACAGGCGGTCACCGCCCTGATGCTGGCCCTGTACCGGTCCGGGCGGGACGGCGAGGCGCTGGCCCTGTACCGCACCACGCGCCGGCGGCTGAACGAGGAACTCGGCATCGACCCCGGAACCGAACTCCAGGAACTGCAGCGGCGGATCCTCGGCCAGGACCCCGCCCTGCGGGAACACCACGCGGCGGAGGCCGACCCCGCGACCGGCCGGGGGACGGGTGCCCCGCGGGCGGCGGACCGTGCCGCCGGGCACCCGGGAAGCAGTCTGCCGCGGGACACCCGGGACTTCACCGGACGCGCGAGCGAGCTGGGCATCCTGCTCGCCGGCCACGGGCCCGAGGGCAGCGGGACCGCGCTGCCGGTCACCGTCGTGCACGGCATGCCCGGCGTCGGCAAGTCCGCGCTGATCGTGCACGCCGCGCACCGGATGCGCGAGCGCTATCCGGACGGCCAGTTCTACGTGGACCTGCGCGCCTACAGCGACCAACCGCCCCAGGATCCCGCGGACGCCCTGGCGTTCCTGCTGCACACCGCCGGGGTCCCCGATCCGCTGCCCGTCACCCTGGACGAGCGGGCCGCGCGCTGGCGTGAGTGGACCGCCCGGCACCGGGTCCTGGTGGTGCTCGACAACGCCCGGGACGCCGAGCAGATCCGCCCGCTGCTGCCCGGCTCGCCGGAGTGCCGCGCGATCGTCGCCAGCCGTAACCGGCTCACCGAACTGGACGGCGCCACGCCGCTGTTGCTGGACGTGCTGTCCGTGACCGAGGCCGGTGCGCTCTTCGCCCGGATCGCGGGGGCGGCCCGGGTCTCCGACACCGCCGCCCTGCGCCGCGTCGTGGAACTGTGCGGCAGGCACCCGCTCACCCTGCAGCTGCACGCGAGCCGGTTCCGGCACCGGGACACCTGGGACCTGGAGTACGTCGCGGACCGGCTCGACGGGGCCGGCGACCGGCTGGAGGAGTTCGACGAACGGGTCGCCGCCGCTCTGGAGATGTCCTGCGCCGATCTGGACGCCTCGGCGCGCGGCCTGTTCCGGCGGCTCGCGCTGCATCCGGGCCCCGACATCACCCTGGAGGCGGCGATGGCGCTGTCCGGGGACGTCGATCCGGGCGCGGTGCGCCGCGCGGCCGAGACCCTGCTGGACCGCCACCTGCTGGACGAACCGGTCCGGGACCGCTATCAACTCCACGATCTGGCCCGTGCGTTCGCCGGCCGTCTCGGCCGCCGGGAGGATCCGCGGCCCGAGCGGCGCGCGGCGCTGCGGCGGCTGCTGTCGTACTACCTCACGGCCGCCGACCGGGCGGACCGGCTCGCCCACCCGCGGCGGCGCAGACGACCCGTCCCGAGGGAACTGATCGCACCGGTCACACCCCATTTCGCCGCGGAACCGCCCGCCGAGTCCGCCGCCGACGAGGCGTCGGTGTGGCTGACCGTGGAGCGAGGCAACCTGCTGGCGGTGGCACGTACGGCCGCGGCGGAGTTCCCCGAGTACGCGGCGCTCTTCCCGCACGTCCTCGCGCACTCCCTGCAACGCTGGGGCACGCACGACATCACCGCCGAGCTGCAGGCGGCCGCGTTGACCGCGCTGCGTGCGGGCGAGGACCGGCCGGCCCTCGCCCGGACCCTGGTGGAGCGGGCCAGCGTCCTGGCGCGGGAGAACCACAACGCGGCTCTGGAGCACGCCACCGAGGCGTTGACCCTGTTCGAGGGCCTCGGTGACCCCCGGGGCCGGGCCGACGCGCTGCTCGAGATAGGCCGGGCCCATCTCGGGGCGGGCCGCGGCGAGGCGTGTCTGCGGGAACTGGACCGGTGCCTCGTGCTCTACCGCGCCGTCGACGACCCGCACGGCATCGCCGCCACCCTCAACGTGCAGGGCACGGCGAGGGTGCACCGGGCGGAGTACGCCGAGGCGGCGCACTGCTTCCGGACCATGCTCGGCATCAACCGGGAACTGCGTGACCGTCACGGTGAGGCCGTCGCGTGGAACAACCTGGGGGACATCCGGCTCGCCCTCGGGCTCCCCGAGGAGGCCGGCTACCACTACGAGCACGCCCTCGTGCTGATGCGCGACATCGGAGGCAAGAAGGACCTCGCGATCCTCGACACCAATCTCGGTGCCGTGTACTCCGCCACCGGGCAGCCGGAGCGGGCGCTCGCCTGTTTCCGCCGGGCCCTGGCCAGCCATCGGGCGGGCGGGGACGCCATCGGTGAGGTCAACACCCTGATCTCGCTGGGCGAGACCTGTGCGGGTTCCGGTCGTACGAAGGACGCGTTGGACCACTTCGGCGCGGCGGAGAAGGTGGCCCGGCGTATCGACAATTCCTACGAGCGGCAGAGAGCGCTTCTCGGAATTGCTGACACGCATTACAGGGAGAGGCGGTGGGGCATCTCGCTGGAGACCTATCGGAAGGCACTTTCCATCGCGCACGAGCACAGTTATTCGTTGTGCTCGGCGCGGGCGCTGGCCGGTATTTCCCGGGTGAGTCTCCGAATGCACGACATCCCGTCCGCCCGAGCCCACGCGGAACGCGCGCTGGTGATGTACCGGAGGCTCGGGGCGGACGGGGAGGCGGCTGAACTGGGCCGCTTGTTCGACGACTGGGGGGCTACCGGCTCGTGAGAGCCGGTGGGGTCACCAGATGCATTCCGCGTACGCGGCCGTCATGTCCATGACGAAAAGAGCGGCGGTGGTGAAGCTGAGGGTGAGTACGCGGTTCACTTCTCTCCTGTTTCGAAAGTGGATCCGAAGGGGAAGCGTCTGAGCGACGATTGGGCTCCACATTAGTCGATTCGATGGCCCGTCGAATCGATTCTGCTAACCCGTTCGAGTGAATGTCGCCGCCGCGCGGGTTTAACTCCCGCCTTGTTGATTTGTCGACTCCCGCAGCCGCCGGTCCATCGCCAGGGAAAGTTCCGCTTCCGCCACGCTCTTCGCCAGTGGCCGTAGGCGGGCGAGGTCTTCGGTGGTGCGGCCCGGCTGGGTGAGGATGAGGTCGGTGAAGAGGGCGGCCAGGGCCTCGGCGTGTTCGCGGACGCGGCGGCCCGCGCTCAGGACGTCGGCGAGGGGGACGCCCTCGCGGACCAGTGCGGCCGAGACGTCGAGGAGGCGGCGGCTGATGTGGACGATCTCGCCGCCGTCGGTGCCGAGATAGCCGAGGTCGAGGGCGGCGGCGAGGTTCTCCGAGGTGGCCTGGTCGCCGAAGTGGTCGGCCAGTTCCTCGGGGGTGAGGCGGACCGGGACCTCCTCGGTGGGGGCGCCGAGACCCAGCAGGTCGCCCACGTCGCGGCCCTGGTCGAAGGCCTCGGCCAGCTCCGCTATGCCGCTGAGGGTGTGGCCGCGCTCCAGCAGGGCCGCGATCGTGCGCAGCCGGGCCAGGTGCGTGTCGTCGTACCAGGCGATGCGGCCCTCGCGGCGGGGCGGCGGGATCAGTTTGCGCTCCCGGTAGAAGCGCAGGGTGCGTACGGTGATGCCGGCCGCCTCGGCCAGTTGTTCCATGCGGTATTCGTGTCGCTCGCCGTCGTCCGCCGCATCTTCCGCCGTGTCTCCTGCCGCTTCTTCTGCCACCCGCGCAGCCTATGTCGTACCGCTGGTAACTCCAGAGGGCCCAACCCCTACCCATCGGTACGGTCCTGCCCTACGCTCCCCATTGCGCCAGTGATTACTGGCGCGGACAGGGTGCGAACGCGGTGTGCGCACGCGATGAGGCGTGGAGGTACCGGATGGGCGGGCACAGGGGCGGGAACGGGCCGCATGTGCGGGTGGCGGTGATCGGCTCCGGGTTCGGCGGACTCGGGGCGGCCGTACGGCTGCGGCGCGAGGGGATCACCGACTTCGTCGTCCTGGAGCGGGCGGGGTCGGTCGGCGGCACCTGGCGGGACAACGACTATCCCGGGTGCGCCTGCGACGTGCCCTCCCACCTCTACTCGTTCTCCTTCGCCCCCAACTTCGAGTGGCCGCGCGCCTTCTCCGGGCAGGAGCACATCCGGGCCTACCTGGAGCACGTGACGGACGTCTTCGGGCTGCGGCCGCACATCCGCTTCGACTCCGAGGTGCTGCGGATGGCCTGGGACGGGGAGCGGCTGTGCTGGGACATCGAGACCAGCGCCGGGGCCCTGTCCGCCGACTTCGTCGTCTCCGCGACCGGGCCGCTGTCCGACCCGAAGGTGCCGACCGAGGCCGAGCTGCCGGGGCTCGGGTCCTTCCCGGGCAAGGTGTTCCACTCCGCCCGCTGGGACCACGGCTACGAGCTGCGCGGCAAGCGGGTCGCGATGATCGGTACGGGTGCCTCCGCGATCCAGATCGTGCCGGCGATCCAGCCCGAGGTCGGCCGGCTGACCCTCTTCCAGCGGACCCCGCCCTGGGTGCTGCCCCGCGTCGACCGCGGCATCAGCGGGGCCGAGAAGTGGCTGCACAAGCAGCTGCCGTTCACCGCGCAGGCCCGGCGCGGACTGCTGTGGGGCGTACGGGAGTTGCAGGTGCAGGCCTTCACCAAGCGGCCGAACCAGCTGGGGCTGGTGGAGCGGATGGCGAAGCGGCACATGGCCCGGAGCGTCGCGGATCCGCAGCTGCGGGCCAAGCTCACCCCTGACTACCGCATCGGCTGCAAGCGGATCCTGCTGTCCAACACCTACTATCCGGCGCTCACCCGGCCCAACGTCGACGTCATCGCGTCCGGGCTGTCCAAGGTCGACGGCTCCACGCTCGTCGCCGCCGACGGGTCCGCCGCCGAGGTCGACGCGATCGTCTTCGGCACCGGGTTCCACGTCACCGACATGCCCATCGCCGACCGGGTGGTGGGCGCCGACGGGCGCACGCTCGCCGAGTCCTGGGCGGGCGGGGGGATGCGGTCGTTGCGCGGGGCCTCGGCGGCCGGGTTCCCGAACTGGATGACGATCATCGGACCCAACACCGGTCTCGGGAACTCCAGCATGATCCTGATGATCGAGTCCCAGCTGAACTACATGGCCGACTTCGTACGGCAGTTGGACGTGCTGGGGGGCCGGGTCGCCCTCGACGCCCGGCCGGACGCCGTCGACGCCTGGAACGAGCGGGTGCACAAGCGCATGGAGCGCACGGTGTGGAACACCGGCGGCTGCACCAGCTGGTACCTCGACGCGAGCGGTCGCAACACGACCGTCTGGCCGGGTACGACCACCGAGTTCCGCGGTGCGACCCGGCGGGTCGACCTGAGCGAGTACGAGGTGCTGCGGGCCGCCCCGCCGGGTACGAGGAACGGCGGCGGGGCGACGGACACGGAGAAGGTGGAGGCCGGAGCGTGACCCGACTGACCCATGTGAAGCACGGCCCCTACGCGCCGCCCGTCGCCGTCCGGGAGCTGGTGGCCGTGTCCACCGACGGGGCGCGACTGCACGTCGAGGTACACGGTCCGCAGGAGGCGCCGACGGTGGTCCTCGTGCACGGCTGGACCTGCTCCACGGCGTACTGGGCGGCGCAGGTCCGGGACCTCTGCGTCGATCACCGGGTCGTCGTCTACGACCAGCGCGGGCACGGGCGCAGCCCCGCGTCCGCCGCGTGCAGCGCGGACGCCCTCGCCGACGATCTGGAGGCGGTGCTCGCGGCGACGCTCGCGCCGGGCGAGAAGGCGGTGCTGGCCGGGCACTCCATGGGCGGGATGACGCTGATGGCCGCCGCCGGCCGGCCGGGCTTCCAGGAGCGCGCGGCGGCGGTCCTGCTGTGCAGCACGGGCAGTTCGCAGCTGGTCGCCGAGTCGCTGGTCGTGCCGCTGCGGCCGGGGCGGGTGCGGACCTGGCTGACCCGGAAGGTCCTCGGCTCCCGGGCGCCGCTCGGGCCGGTCACACCGATCGCCCGGCGGATCCTCAAGTACGCGACGATGGGCCCCGGTTCGTCGCCCGTGATGGTCGAGGCGTGCGCGCGGATCGTGCACGCGTGCCCGGCGAGGGTGCGGCACGCCTGGTCGCACGTCCTCGCCTCACTCGATCTCGACCACGGCGTACGGGCGTTGACGGTGCCGACGGCCGGGGTCGTGGGCACCGCGGACCGGATGACGCCGCCCGTGCACGCGCGGGCGCTGGCTGCCGCGCTGCCCGACTGCGTGGGCGTGAGCGAGCTGACCGGGGTCGGACACATGGCGCCGGTGGAGGCGCCGGAAGCGGTCACCGCGCGCATACGCGAGCTGGCCGCACTGTACGTACGTGCCGGGCGGGACGAGTTGGAGGAGGCGGGCGCATGAGCAACGGCAGCACCCTGGAGGGGCGGGTCGCGGTCGTCACCGGGGCCGCGCGGGGCGTCGGGGAACTCCTCGCGCGCAAGCTCTCGGTGCGGGGGGTGAAGGTCGCGCTCGTCGGCCTCGAACCGGACGAGCTGAAGCGGGTGTCGGAACGGCTGTACGGCGAGAGCGAGTTCTGGCACGCCGACGTGACCGACCACGAGGTCATGGCGCGGGTCGCGGCCGAGGTGAAGGAGCGGTTCGGGCGGGTCGACATCGTCGTCGCCAACGCGGGCGTCGCCACGGGCGGGCCGTTCGTGGACTCCGACCCCGACTCCTGGCGGCGGGTCATCGAGGTCAACCTCGTCGGATCGGCCGTCACCGGGCGGGCGTTCCTGCCGGCGCTGATCGAGAGCCGGGGGTATCTGCTGCAGATCGCCTCCCTCGCGGCGATCACCCCGGCGCCGATGATGACGGCGTACTGCGCGTCCAAGTCGGGTGTCGAGGCGTACGCGCACTGTCTGCGCGCCGAGGTCGGACACCGGGGGGTCGGCGTCGGGGTCGGGTATCTGTCCTGGACCGACACGGACATGGTGCGCGGGGCAGACAAGGAGGAGGCGATGCGGGAGTTGCGGGAGCGGCTGCCGTGGCCGGCTGGCAAGACGTACCCGCTGGGGCCGGCCGTGGACCGGCTCGTCGCCGGAATCGAGCGGCGGGCCGGCCATGTGTACGGGCAGTGGTGGCTGCGGGGGATGCAGGGCGTGCGCGGGTATCTCCCGGGGCTCATCGGGACGTTCGCGCCGCGCGAGGTCCGGCGGATGGAGCCGCGGCTGCGCGGGGTGGCCAAGGGGCTGGTGGGGGCCGGTGGAGCCGCGGACGAGCGGACGCGGGGGGTGGGGGCCACGGAGCCGGAATAGCTCTGGGTCACCGAGCGTCACTGATCGAAATGCGTGGGATGTCCGTGCGTGTTTGTCTGGTCGAGGCCCGATCCCCTCACCCACAACGGGAGTGAATCCACATGGGCATGAAGGACCAGTTCCAGGACAAGGCTGAGCAGCTGAAGCGGAAGGCCGGGCAGTCGCCCGAGGAGCGGCAGCGGGCTCAGCGGCCTGGTGAGCGCGCGTCCGAGCGTCAGCCCCAGCAGGCGCAGCGCGAACACGGCCGGCCCCAGCGAGAGCACGGGCAGCCGCAGCGCGAGTCCGGCCGGCCCCAGCGCGAGCACGGCCAGCCGGAGCGCGGCGCGCGGCGCCGTGACGAGGAGTCGGAGCGGCTGATGCGGGACGAGGAAGACCGCGTCCGCCAGGACTTCGACGTGTAACTCCCGCACCCGGCCCCGGCCGTGTGAGACGCGGGGTGCCCTCCTTGAGCGGAGGGTGCCCCGCGTTCGCGCGTTCCGGGGCGCCATCCCGTTGGCGCGTTCCCGGGGCGTCCCCCTGCAGGCTCGCCCTACGGGATCGGCCTCGGCGGCAGTTGCGGGCGGGCCCTGTTCGGGACGTTGCTGTAGTCCGGGGGGTCCGCCGCGGGGTGGGTCTTCAGGAGGTCCAGGGCCAGGTTCACCGCCGCCTCCAGCTGGGTGTTGCGGCCCTCGGCCCAGTCCAGGGGAGTGCGCAGGGTCTCCAGGTCCGGGGTGACGCCCCGGTTCTCGACGGTCCAGCCGTACGCGTCGAACCAGGCGGCGTTCATCGGGACCGTGATGACCGTGCCGTCGCCGAGCTGGTGGCGGCCGGTCATGCCGACGACACCGCCCCAGGTGCGCAGGCCCACCACCGGGCCGAGGCCCAGGAGTTTGAAAGCGGCGGTGATCATGTCGCCGTCGGAGGCGGTCGCCTCGTCGGCCAGGGCGACCACGGGGCCGCGCGGTGCGCTCGACGCGTACGACACCGGCTGCGCGTTCCTCGTCAGGTCCCACCCGAGGATCGTGCGGGTCAGTTTCTCCACCACCAGTTCGCTGATGTGGCCGCCCGCGTTGCCGCGCACGTCGACGATCAGGGCGGGCCGGGAGACCTCCATGCGCAGATCGCGGTTGAACTGGGCCCAGCCGGAGCCGCCCATGTCCGGGATGTGCAGATAGCCGCAGTGGCCGCCGCTCAACTCCCGTACGACCGCACGGCGTTTGGCCACCCAGTCCTGGTAGCGCAGGGGCCGTTCGTCGAGGAGGGGGACCACGGCGACGCGGCGGGAGCGGCCCGCCGCCTCCGGGTCGGCGGGGCCCGCAGCGCCCTCACCGGAAGGGGGCTGGGTGAAGGTCAGCTCGACCGTCGTGCCGCCCGCGCCCATCAACAGGGGGTACGGGCCCGTCGTCGGGTCGACCGGGCGGCCGTCGACGTGGGTGAGGACCGCGCCCTCCCGGATGCCGGTGCCGGCCAGGGGCGAGCGGGCCTTGGAGTCGGAGGAGTCACCGGGCAGGATGCGGCGGATCGCCCACGCGTCGTCCCGGCGGACGAAGTTGGCGCCCAGGAAGCCTTGGCGGCGCTGGTAGTGGGGCGGGCCCTCGTTGCGGCGTGCCGGGGAGACATAGGCGTGGGAGGTGCCGAGTTCGCCCAGCACCTCGCGCAGCAGGTCCGCGAACTCGTCGGGGGACGCGACCCGTTCGACCAGCGGGCGGTACTGGTCGAGGACCCCGTCCCAGTCGATTTCGCTCATCCTCCGGTCCCAGAAGTACGCGCGGATCAGCCGGCCGGCCTCCTCGTACGCCTGGCGCCACTCGGCGCCGGGGTCGACCTCGTGCGGGATGCGCCGCAGGTCGATCCAGACGGTCGAGTCGCTGTCGCCTGACTCGGTGGAGGGGACGGCCCGCAGGTCGCCCTCGTCCACGACCACGAGCCGTGAGCCGTCGCCGCTGACCGCGAACCAGTCCAGGTGGTCGACGAGTTCGGACCTCTTCGCCTTGCTGATGTTGAAGTAGTCGAGTGTCGGGCGGCCGGTCATGTCGTCCGGGTTGGCGAAGGTCTCGCCCAGGGCGCCCGAGATCGGCCAGCGCAGCCAGACCAGGCCGCCGCCCGCGACCGGATACAGCGCCGAGTACTTGGAGGCGGTGACCGGGAACGGCGTCACCCTGTTCTCCAGGCCCTCGGTCTCCACGGTCACCGTGCCGTCGGTGTTCTCGTCCTCGGTGGGGTCCATGCCCCCGGCGACCGGCCGCCCGTCGGGGTTCAGGGCGAAGGGGGAGGGCGTGGCGGAGGAGAGCGGGACCAGGTAGGGGCGGCAGCCGAGCGGGAAGGACAGGTCGCCGGTGTGCACGTCGTACACCGGGTCGAAGCCGCGCCAGGACAGGAAGGCGAGGTAGCGGCCGTCGCTGGTGAACACCGGGTTCTCGTCCTCGAAGCGGCCGTTCGTGACGTCGACGACCACCCGGTCCTTCATGCGGGCCATCTTGATCTGGCGCAGGGTGCGGCCGATGCCCGGGTGGGACCAGGTCAGCCAGGCGCCGTCGGGGGAGAAGGCGAGGTCGCGCACGGGGCCGTTGAGGGAGGTGATGAGTTCGGTGACCTCGCCGTCCGCCTCCTCGGGGCCCCCGGCGGCGGCCGCCTCGTCGGGCACGGTCAGCAGGAGGACGCGGCCGTCGTGCGAGGCGACGGCGAGGCGTTCGCCGCGCGGGTCGGACAGCAGTTCCAGGACGCGGCCCAGGCCGCCGGAGGCGAGGCGGCGGGGCTCGCGGGCGCCGGTGGCCCCGGGGAGGTGGGCGATCTCGATCGCGTCCTCGCCGTCCGCGTCCGTCACGTACGCCACCCGGCCGCCGGGGCCCAGCATCTCCGGCAGCCGGACGCGGACGCCCGGGGTGTCGGCGATGGTCCGGGCCGGGCCGTCGCGGTGGGTCAGCCAGTAGAGGCTGCCGCGGACGACGACCGCGCTGGCCCGGCCCGTGTCGTCCACGGAGATGCCGTCGACGTGCTGGGCGGCCGGCACCTGGTACGGCCGCCGCCCGGTGCGCGCACCGCCGAGCCGTACGTCGAGGCGGCGCGGCACGGCGTCGGCGGCGAGGTCGTCGACCAGCCACACCTCGCCCGCGCACTGGTACACCACCCGGGTGCCGTCGCTCGCCGCGTGCCGGGCGTAGAAGGCGTCGTGGTCGGTGTGGCGGCGCAGGTCGGAGCCGTCGTACGCGCAGGAGTAGAGGTTGCCGACGCCCTCGTGGTCGGAGAGGAAGGCGATCCGGCCGCCGACGAACAGGGGGGAGTGCAGATGCCCGTCGAGGTCGGCGAGCAGCCGCTCGCCGTGCAGCCAGAGGCGGCCCATGGCCCCGCCCCGGTAGCGCTTCCAGGAGGCCGGTTCGTGTGGGGGAGTGCCGGTGAGCAGCAGGGTGCGGCGCTCGCCGTCGATCTCGGCGGACTGGATGTCGGAGACCGGGCCCCAGGGCAGTTTGCGGCCGGGGTCGCCGTCGGTGCCGACCTTGTAGGCCCAGGTGAAGTGCGAGAACGGCTCGCCGTGGGAGGCGACCGCCAGAATGTCCGAGCGGCCCTCCCGGTCCGGGGGTGTCCAGCCGCGGACCTCGGTGTCGGGGCTGCCCCAGTGGGTGAGCCGGCGGGCGGGGGCGCCGCCGTCCACCGGGGTCAGATGGATCTCCGGGAGGATGCTCCGCCAGCTCGTGTACGCGATGTGCCGGCCGTCGGGCGAGAAGCGCGGGGTGGCGACCTTCGTTCGGTCGACGGTGAGCCGCCAGGCGCGGTCCGAGCCGTCCAGCGGGGCCAGCCACAGGTCGTCCTCGGCGACGAAGCAGAGGCGGTCGCCGCTGAGGTGGGGGTGGCGGAGGTAGCCGGGCTCCCGGCCCGTTCCTTGCTCGTAACTGTCGCTCACCCACCCATGCTTCTCCGGCCGGGGGGCACCGGCAACTTCAACCCGGGCGACCCGCCGACTGCTGCCGGGTGACCTGCCGGCTCCCACCGGGTGACCCACTACGCGAACGAAACGGTTTCGTTTTCTTCGGGCTTCGGGGTATCGTCTTAAGCGTACGAAACAGTTTCGTTCGCGAAGCGAGGTGTCCGTCCTGCGTCATCCGTGGGGTGCCGCCCGGCCGGTAGCCTTGCCGTCTCGAACGCGTAACCGCAGCCAGGGGAGTGGGATGACTGAGACCGCGACGGCGCGCCGCAGTCGGATCACGCCCGAGCGCGAGGCCGAGCTCTACGCCGCCGTCCTCGACCTCCTCCGGGAGGTCGGCTACGACGCCCTCACCATGGACGCCGTGGCCGGCCGCACCCGGTCCAGCAAGGCCACCCTCTACCGCCAGTGGGGCGGCAAGGCCGAGCTGGTCGCGAGGGCCATGCGGCACAGCAAGCCGGGCACCGACATCGGCGCCATCGACACCGGGTCCCTGCGGGGCGACCTGCACGCCCTGGTGATGAGCACCGATGACTGCGCCATGGAACAGAACAACGCGCTGATGCGGGGTCTGGCCATGGCCGTGCACGGAAACCCCGACCTGCTGAAGGCCTTCCGTGAACTGATCATCGAGCCGGAGATGGTGGAGATCCGCCGTGTGGTGCAGCGTGCCGTCGACCGGGGCGAGGTCCGTCCGGACAACCCCGCCATCGACTACGTGGTGCACATGTTCGTCGGCGCCTTCGCCGCGCGGGACATGATCGAGGACCAGCCACCCACGCAGAGCTTCCTCCGCTCGTACCTGGACGCCGTCGTCCTCCCCGCCCTCGGCGTGTCGGCCTCTCGGTAGCTCACCGCGGTTCGCCGCGCATCCCCACCTGACCCACCGCTCATGTCGTCGGGCTGCTCACCCCTGCCCCGCCATGCCCTGCCGCCCAGCCGGCTCTCTCCCCACGGCACGGGCCGATCCGTCCTGCCCTCCGCACGTCCACGACCTGAACGGGAGTACCGCCCCCGTGGCCACATTCCTCTACACACTCGGTCGACTCGCCTTCCGGCGACGACACTTCGTCGTCCTGATCTGGGTGGCACTGCTGACGTTCGCGGGCGTCGGCGCCGCCTCCGCGCCCGCCGCGGGCGCGTCCTCCTTCTCCATCCCCGGCACGGAGGCCCAGAAGGCCTTCGACCTGCTGGAACAGCGCTACCCCGGGATGAGCGCCGACGGCGCCACCGCCCGCGTCGTCTTCAAGGCGCCCGAGGGCGAGAAGATGGCCGACGCCGCCAACAAGCGCATCGTCGACAAGGCCGTCGGGGAGCTGCGCGACGGCTCCGAGGTCGTCGCCGTCAGCGACCCGTTCACCACGAACGCGGTCAGCCGGGACGGGACGATCGCCTACGCCTCGGTGACGTACAAGGTCCCGGCCATGGAGCTGGAGGACGCCTCCAAGGAGTCCCTGGAGGCCACCGCGCACAAGGCGCAGGACGCCGGGCTGACCGTCGAGATGGGCGGTGACGCCCTGCAGCCGGAGCCGGAGACGGCCGTCGCCGGTGAGATCATCGGCCTGGCCATCGCCGCCGTCGTCCTCGTCGTCACCCTGGGCTCGCTCGTCGCGGCCGGGTTGCCGCTGCTGACGGCGATCATCGGCGTCGGTATCGGCGTCGCCACCATCACCGCCCTCGCGAGCGCGCTCGACCTCGGCGACACCACCTCCACCCTCGCCCTGATGATCGGCCTCGCGGTCGGGATCGACTACGCGCTGTTCATCGTCTCCCGCTACCGCTCCGAACTGGCCGAGGGCCGGGAGCGCGAGGAAGCGGTCGGCCGGGCCGCCGGCACCGCCGGCTCGGCGGTGGTCTTCGCGGGGCTCACGGTCGTGATCGCGCTGGCCGGTCTCGCGGTCGTCGACGTCCCGATGCTGACCAAGATGGGTCTCGCCGCCGCGGGCACGGTCGTCGTCGCGGTCCTCATCGCCCTCACCATGATCCCGGCACTGCTGGGCTACGCCGGCCGCAAGGTGCGGCCCGCCGGTGAGAAGGGCGGCCTGTGGGGGCGCCGCAAGGGGAAGGGCTCCGCCGAGGGCCGTAAGGGAACGTCCGCCACAGGCTCCATGGAGGGGACCTCGGCGGGGAACGCGGCGGGGAACGCGGAGGAGGCGTCCGCCGGGGCCGGGGGCAAGCCCAGCCTGGGCACCCGTTGGGCGAGCTTCGTCGTCCGCCGCCCCGTCGCCGTGCTGCTGCTCGGCGTGGTCGGCCTGGGCACGGTCGCGCTGCCGGCCACCCAGCTCGAACTGGGCCTGCCCGACGACGGTTCGCAGCCGACGTCCACCACCCAGCGTCGGGCGTACGACCTGCTCTCCGAGGGCTTCGGGCCCGGCTTCAACGGCCCCCTGATGGTCGTCGTCGACGCCCGGGACAGCGCGTCCCCGAAGCAGGCCGCCACCGCGGTGACCGACGGGATCAAGGGGCTCGACGACGTCGTGACGGTGACCCCGGCGACGTTCAACAAGGCCGGGGACACCGCGATGATCACGGTCGTCCCCGAGTCGAAGCCGTCCTCGACGCAGACCGAGGACCTGGTGCACGCCATCCGGGACGCGGGCGCCGGCGTGGCGACCGACACCGACGCCAAGGTGCTGGTCACCGGCGCCACCGCGATGAACATCGACTTCTCGCAGAAGCTCACCGACGCGCTGGTCCCGTATCTGGCGCTGGTGGTGGGCCTCGCCTTCCTCCTGCTGATCGTGATCTTCCGGTCGATCCTGGTGCCGCTGAAGGCTGCCCTCGGCTTCCTGCTCAGCGTGCTGGCCGCGCTCGGCGCCGTGGTCGCGGTCTTCCAGTGGGGCTGGCTGGCGGGAGTCATCGGGGTCGAGGAGACCGGCCCGATCATGTCGATGATGCCGATCTTCATGGTGGGTGTCGTCTTCGGCCTGGCGATGGACTACGAGGTCTTCCTCGTGACCCGGATGCGCGAGGCGTACGTCCACGGTGAGAACCCGAACCAGGCCGTCGTGACCGGCTTCCGGTACAGCGCCCGGGTGGTCGCGGCCGCCGCGGCGATCATGATGGCCGTCTTCGCCGGCTTCATCGGCTCCGGCGAGTCGATGATCAAGATGATCGGCTTCGGTCTCGCCATCGCCGTCTTCTTCGACGCGTTCGTCGTCCGCATGGCCATCGTCCCGGCCGTCCTCGCCCTGCTGGGCGACAGGGCCTGGTGGCTGCCGAAGTGGCTCGACCGCGCGCTGCCCGACGTCGATGTCGAGGGCGAGGGCCTGCGGGCGCACGACGACTCGGCGAGGAAGCCGGCCGAGGACGGCAAGGACCACGAGGACGGCAAGGGCGACAGGGACCGCAAGGGAGACAGGGGCGACAAGGGCGACGAGGACAGGTCGCTGGTCCGCGTCTGACGCGAGGGCGGCGCGCGTCTGACGCGCGGTGACGCAAACGGCGGCCGGACCGGGGAAACCGAGGGACGGCTGCCGGGCAGGACCGCCGGTGAGGGCCCGTGGGGACGGGCGCCCTCACCGGCTTCCGAGGCTGATGGGGGCGGCGTGCCGGGGTCCGCGGTCAGGTAAGCATGACGGGTGACCGAAGAAATCGAACGCCCCGAACGCCCCGAACGCATCGAAGACCTCGACGACCGCGTGGGTCCGCCACACCACGGCACCGAACGCGAGACGCTCCGCGCCTTCCTCGACTACCACCGTGCCACGCTCGCCATGAAGTGCGCGGGGCTGACGGACGAGGAACTCCGCCGGCGGTCGATGCCTCCGTCCACGCTGTCCCTGCTGGGTCTCGTGCGGCACATGGCGGAGGTGGAACGCGCCTGGTTCCGGCGGGTGTTCGAGGATCACGACGCGCCGATGGTGTGGTCGAAGGAGATCGATTTCCAGGCGGCGTACGACGCGAGCACCTCGACGCGGGCGGAGGCGTTCGGGGCGTGGGAGGCGGAGGTGGAGACCTCGCGGCGCATCGAACGGGAGGCGGAGTCCCTGGACCTCGTAGGCCACCAACCGCGCTGGAACGAGGAGGTCTCGCTCCGCATGGTCATGCTCCACGTCCTGCTGGAGTACGGCCGCCACAACGGCCACGCGGACTTCCTGCGGGAAGGGGTGGACGGGGTGGTGGGGGCGTGAGGGGCGCGGGTGCCGCCGGTGTCACCGGCGCCTAGAGATGCTGCTTGGCGGTGCTGATGAGGAGGGCGATGGCGTCCCGGGTCCGCACCCGGCGGGCGTCGAACTCCGCCCTGTCGTCGGTCTTGAGGACGGCGGTGACGTCGGCGAGAACGGCTTCGGCGGTCCGGCTCAGTTCGTCGTCGGCCGTGAGCATCTGCACGCGGAACAGCGCTTCCTGGGCGGCGGACCGCAGGTCGTACGCGCGGACGCGGACCGTGTCGGGGTCCTCGGGCGGGGGCTGTTCGTGCTCGCAGAACCACAGGTGAACGAGGGAGCGGCGGTAGTTGAGGAGGGCGCCGGCATACACGGAGTAGGCGTCGAGGCGTTCCTGGCGGAGCTTCTCCCGTCGGGTGAACTCGTGGGTCCGGTCGGTGGCGCGCTGCTGGTAGGCGAGGGTCAGGCCCGACCCGAGCAGGGTCCCGAGTACGGCTATGCCACTGGCGATGATGGTCTCCACACCCCAAGCTGATCACGCTGCGGCGGCCGGGTCACTCCTCGGCGAACACCTCGGCGGCGGAGGTGGCGGTGATCGCGCGGGTGAACCAGAGGTTGAGGGTGTCGAGGTCGCGGCAGGACGTGATGCGGTCGCGGTCGGCGGCGGAGACGTGGACCTCTCGACCGTCCAGGAGCAGCAGGATGTCCTCGGCCTTGCCCTTGGCGCGGCCTTCCTCCCGGATCTCCTCGGAGATCGGCGACGTGAAGAACGAGAGGTCGGTCATGAGAGCCCTCCAGGCCTTGGCGGCTGGGGATTCGCCCAGCCCCTGAGATGTCAGTTCGACGAAGATCGTCGCGGTGTCCGGATCGCGGGCTTCGAGGCCCTTCAGAGCGTCTGCCAGTACTTTGAGTATGGCATCGGCCTGTGGCTCACGGCGGTGCAGGACCGCGGACAGCACGGTCAGCGGGATGTCCCGGCGAGCTTGGACCGGATCGTCGACGACCGGCACGTCGTCAGGTCCCAGGACGAGAGGGCGCAGGGTGAGGGAGGGCCACTCGGGTGGCCCGAAGTCGACGGTCTCCGACGCCCAGGCAGCGGTATTCCGGTTGTCGCACACCACGAGGAGGACCGCGGGCATCTCGTACTTCGCGTGCAGATGCGCCAGGTAGTACGCCCAGTTCCTTTGTCTGTCGGGCACCTTCTTTCCCTGAGCCTCTACGGCCAGAAGGAATGCGCCTCGCTTCCTATTGGTGGTTCAGTTGTTGGAATTCCCCCATAAGGGTGGATTCCTCTTTCCTGTTGACCGAGGGCCGCCGACTGTCATCGAGCTCGCACAGCATCGCCAAGGCCGAGACTCGAGAAGCTCACAGGAATCGTCCATAGCATCACGCTCATTCCATGACGGGAACATTCGGAAAGCGCGGTCCCGCAGATGAACACAGGCCCCAAGAGCAGCGGTCACGGTCACGGGCACCATCACGGGCACGACCACCACCACGGCGACGAGTTCGACAAAGGGCTCTCCCACGACCTCCCCGTGTTCGCCCGCCGCCGCATGATCAGGCTGCTGGCCGGCGCGAGCATGGTCCCGCTGGTGGCGGCCTGTTCCTCGGACGGCTCCGGCAGCGGCTCCGCCTCCGACCCGGCCTCCTCCGCCCCCTCCTCGTCCGGCACCACCGGCGCCGACTGCGAGGTCATCCCGAGCGAGACGGAAGGCCCGTACCCCGGTGACGGCTCGAACGGCCCCAACGTCCTGGAGGAGAGCGGAGTCGTCCGGCGCGACATCACCAAGAGCTTCGGCTCGTCGAACGGCGTCGCCGAAGGCATCCCGCTGACGATCACCCTGTCCGTCGTCGACCAGTCCTCCGGCTGTGACGCCCCGAAGAAGGGTGCGGCCGTCTACCTGTGGCAGTGCGACCGGGAGGGCCGGTACTCCCTCTACTCCGACGGCGTCACCGACGAGAACTACCTGCGCGGCGTCCAGGAGACCGACGACGAGGGCCGGCTCACCTTCACCTCGGTCTTCCCCGGCTGCTACCCCGGCCGCTGGCCCCACCTCCACTTCGAGGTCTACGACAGCCTCGCCGACGCCACCGCCGCCCGGAACATCGCCGTCACCTCGCAGCTCGCCTTCCCCAAGGACGTCTGCGACACCGTGTACGCCACGGACGGCTACGGCGACAGCGCCCAGAACCTCGGCGAGCTCTCCCTGGAGACCGACATGATCTTCAGCGACGGCTACGACCAGCAGCTCGCCACCATGGAGGGCAGCACCGACAAGGGCTACACCGCCACGCTCACGGTGCCGGTGTAGCCGCGGCCGGGGAGCCGGCCGGTCCCGGCTGTTCGAGGTGGCTCGTGTCGCCCCACCGCGCAGGCCGCAACCGCCGCCCGTCGTTGTCCCACCGCGAGACCGAGGCGTTGGGGACGGGCGGCAACCCGTCCGGCGCCGTCGCACCGAGCCCCGCGCACACGAGACGTACGGCGACGGCGATCGCGTCGTGGGCGACCAGGAGGACCCGGCGGCCGGGGGCGACGCGGTCCAGCTCACCCACGAGGTCCCGCACCCGCAGCACCACATCGGCCAGGGCTTCACCGCCCGGCGGACGGTAGAACCAGTCGCCGGTCCGCGCCCGCCGCGCCGCCTCCTCGGGCGCGCGGGCCCGCAGTGCGGCCGGCGGGTGCATCTCGAAGACCCCCATCTCCCGGTCCCGCAGCCGCTCGTCGACCAGCAGCGGCGGCGGGACCACACCGGGGTGCCCTGCCATCAGCTCCCACGTCTGCCGCGCCCGCACGTACGGCGAACACACCACCAGGTCCGGACCCGGCACGTCGTCGTCGCCGCGCGCGAGCCCCGCCAGCCACCCGCCCAGCGCCTGGGCCTGCGTGCGGCCCAGGTCGGAGAGGGGGACGTCCGCGCCCCGGCCCGGCAGCGGCTCGGTCGACCCCGTCCGCTCGGCCTCGGCGTACGCGGCGTTCGCGGTGCTCTGCCCGTGCCGTACGACCCAGAGCGAGGCCAGGGTGTACGGCGGTGCCAGCGCCTCGCCGGGGACCGTCCTGATCCCGGTGTCCCCGTGGTCGCAGGTGTTCCCTGTGTCCCCGGTGCCCCTGGCGTCGTTCGTCCGTGCTGTCATGCGTCCCCCTGCTCCGGCGACCCCTGGCCTCCCGGTCGGTCGCCGTCATGCGTACCCCTGGGAGGCGCACCGGACGCACCGACGCCGCACCGGACGCGCCTCCGGAAACTGCCCCGCCCGCGCTCAGCTCAGTGCGCGACCGGCGTGGCCGTGTACGTCCGTCGCAGGAAGCGGATCAGTGCCTTGGTGTCGAACTGCATCACCGCCACCCCTTTCGCGGAGTGGAACTCCATGACGGCCTGCACCCGCCCGCAGGGCCAGATGCTCACGGGGCCGGCGGTGGTGGGGGTGCGCAGCCCGCGTTCGAGCAGCTCACGGGGGAAGGCCCACTCGTCGGGGCCGGGGAGGCGCACGCGTACGGCGGAGGCGTCGGTGTCGGGGTCGTAGCGGAGGACGACCGGCACGGTGTCCCGGTCCTCGGGGGAGTCCGTGACGACATGGGCTCGGGCGTACTGCTCGACGGTGACGGACATCGAACGGCTCCTCACGCTGAGTGACAAGCAGAAGCTGTGAATCCGCTGTCCACTGCCTTTCCAATGTCGCATATTTTCGGCCGCGCGCCCCCTGGAGCCCTGGAAGGGCACTGCAAGCCGCCTGCAAGAGCCACGGTGTTCGGCGAGTCGTTGGCTAATCGGCTTGGAGGCGCTCTTGCAAGGGACTCGCAATAAGGCTCTATCATCGTAAGGTTCCAGCCAGCGCGTCCCCACTAGGTGGCCCGGCCCCCTGTCAGGCCCACCAGGAGAGCGAGCCCTCGTATGCATGTCCCCGACGGATTCATCAACGCCCCCGTCTCGGCGGTCGCCGGAGTCGTCGCCGCCGGTGCGGTCGCGGTGAGTCTGCGCGGTGCCCGGCGCGAGCTGGACGAGCGGACGGCGCCCCTCGCCGGACTCGTCGCCGCGTTCATCTTCGCCGTGCAGATGCTGAACTTCCCGGTCGCGGCCGGCACCAGCGGACATCTGCTCGGCGGGGCCCTGGCCGCGATACTCGTGGGCCCCTACACCGGGGTCCTCTGTGTGTCCGTGGTGCTTCTCATGCAGGGCATCCTCTTCGCCGACGGCGGTCTCACCGCCCTCGGCGTGAACATCACGATCATGGGCGTGGTCACCTCCGTCGTCGGTTACGCCCTCTTCCGCGCGCTGGTCAGGATCCTCCCCCGCAAGCGGCGTTCGATCACCGTCTCCGCCTTCGTCGCCGCCCTGGTCTCCGTACCCGCCTCGGCCGCCGCCTTCACCCTCGTGTTCGCGATCGGCGGCACCACGGACGTGCCGTTCGGCTCGGTCCTCACCGCGATGGTCGGCGTCCACACCCTCATCGGCATCGGCGAGGCCGCGATCACCGCCGCCACGGTCGGCGCCGTCGTCGCCGTGCGCCCGGACCTTGTGCACGGCGCCCGGGGCCTGACCGCTCCGCTCAAGCTCCGCGTGAACGGCGAACTCGTGGACGCCCCCGCCGCCGAGCCGGCCACCGCGCCCGCGCCGGCGTCGGCGGCCGCACCCGTCGCCGCCCGCTCGACCCGCAAGCTGATCCTCGCCGGCCTCGGCACCTCCCTCCTGCTCGCCGGTGTCGTCAGCTTCTACGCCTCCGCCAGCCCCGACGGCCTGGAGAAGATCGCCGCCGACAAGGGCTTCGACGCCAAGGCCGAGGACCACGCCGCCGCCGACTCCCCGCTCGCCGACTACGGGGTCGAGGGCCTCACCGACGCCCGTCTCGCCGGCGGCCTCGCGGGCGTGATCGGTGTCGGTGTCACCGTCGTCGCCGGCACCGGGATCTTCTGGGCCGTGCGCAAGCGGCGCGGCGGCGAGGACGAGACCGCGTCCCCCGCCTCCGTGCCCGAGAACGTCTGACATGGGTGCGGGCCACGTCCACAAGCTCTACCGGCATGCGCACTCGCCCGTGCACGACCTGCCGCCGCACACCAAACTCGCGGCCGTCTTCGCCTTCGTGGTCGTCGTGGTGTCGACGCCACGGGAGGCGATGTGGGCGTTCGGGCTGTACGCCGTGCTGCTGGGCGTGGTCGCGTACGTGGCGCGCGTGCCCTACGGGTTCCTGCTCCGGCGCCTGCTGATCGAGGTCCCGTTCGTCGCGTTCGCCGTGCTGATGCCGTTCGTGGCGCAGGGCGAGCGCGTCGAGTTCCTCGGGATGTCGCTGAGCGTCAGCGGACTCTGGGGCGCCTGGAACGTCCTCGCCAAGGGAACGCTGGGTGTCGCCGCCTCCGTCCTCCTCGCCTCCACCACCGAACTCCGCGCCCTCCTGCTCGGCCTCCAGCGGCTCAGACTGCCGCCGCTGCTCGTCCAGATCGCGTCCTTCATGATCCGTTACGGCGACGTCATCACCGACGAGCTGCGGCGGATGCGGATCGCGCGCGAGTCACGCGGGTTCGAGGCGAGCGGCGTGCGGCACTGGGGCGTGCTCGCCAAGACCGCCGGAGCGCTGTTCATCCGCTCGTACGAGCGCGGCGAGCGGGTCCATCTGGCCATGATCAGCCGGGGGTACGCGGGCACCATGCCCGTCATCGACGAGGTGACCGCGTCCCGGGCGCAGTGGTCGTACGCCTTCGCCCTCCCGGTCGCCGCGCTCGTCGTCTGTCTGCTGGGATGGAGCCTGTGACCGTGTCCGAACCACTCCTCGCCCCGTCCCTCGAAGTCGCCGGGCTCGCCTTCGCCTACCCCGACGGCCACCAGGCCCTCTTCGGCGTCGACTTCACCATCGCTCGCGGCGAACGCGTCGCGCTCCTCGGGCCCAACGGTGCCGGCAAGACCACCCTCGTCCTGCACCTCAACGGCATCCTCACCGGGGGCGCGGGCACGGTGACCGTCGCCGGGATGCCGGTCGGCAAGCGGCACATGGCCGAGATCCGGCGGAAGGTCGGCATCGTCTTCCAGGACCCCGACGACCAGCTCTTCATGCCGACCGTGCGGGAGGACGTGGCCTTCGGGCCGGCGGCGGCGGGCATGAGCGGGGCCGAGCTGGAGGCCCGGGTGGACCGGGCCCTCGAACAGGTCGGCATGGCGGAGTTCAAGGAACGGCCGCCGCACCACCTCTCCTTCGGGCAGCGGCGGCGGGTGGCCGTGGCGACGGTGCTCGCCATGGAGCCGGAGATCCTCGTCCTCGACGAGCCGTCCTCCAACCTCGACCCGGCGTCGCGGCGCGAACTGGCCGACATCCTGCGGTCGTTGGACGTCACGGTCCTCATGGTCACGCACGATCTGCCGTATGCGCTCGAACTGTGCCCGCGGTCGTTGATCCTCAGCGAGGGGGTGATCGCGGCGGACGGCCCGACGGGTGAACTCCTCGTCGACGAGAACCTGATGCGGGCGCATCGACTTGAACTGCCGTTCGGGTTCGATCCGCGCTCGGTGAATGGCATGTCGCGCAGTTCCCCGCACCCCTGAAAGACCAGGGCTGCACGGGCCTGAAGGACAACGGTCGGGCGGGGCCTGAAAAGGCTGGGGCGCAGCCCCTGCTTCTCAGGGGCGCGGGGAACTGCGCGAGCAACCCCCACCGGACCCGCAGACGAATACCGCGTCCGCGACAATGGCCCCCGTGACGAACCAAGCGGATGCGCCCCGGCACGGCTCACTGCTCCTCGACGAGCAGTTGTGTTTCGCGCTCTACGCGGCCCAGCGCGCGGTCACCGCCGCGTACCGCCCGCTGCTCGACGAACTCGGCCTGACCTACCCGCAGTACCTGGTCATGCTCTCCCTCTGGGAGCACGGGGAGACCAGCGTCAAGGAGCTGGCGGGCACCCTGCGCCTCGACTACGGCACGGTCTCGCCGTTGCTGAAGCGGCTGGAGGCGGCCGGCCTGCTGCGCCGGGAGCGGTCGCCGCGCGACGAGCGCTCCGTGCGGATCGCCCTCACCGGGCGCGGCGAGCAGCTCCGCGAGCGCGCGGCCGCCGTCCCCGCCACCCTCGCCGCCGCCACCGGACTGCAGGGCCCCGAGGTGACCCGGCTGCGTGAGGAGCTGTGGCAGCTGACGGCACGGGCGACCAAGGCGGCGGGCCGTTGAACCCGGTCGGCATGGCCGACGGCGACCTTGTGTTACCTATAGTTACTACCCCCTGGTAACCGCATTCCCCTACCGACCGGTACCTTGTGCACGATGTATTTGTGCGCGCCTGTCCTGGGGAGGCCACGCGCTCGTCCCGGGGGAGGCCAAGGGAATGACTGACGACACCGCGGTGGAGACCCGCCCCGACACGCGTCCGACGAAGATCATGTACGTCGCCGAGGCCACCGCGCACGGCGGTCGTGACGGCTACATCAGCAGTCAGGACGGCCAGATCGACCTCAGGGTCGCGATGCCGCCGGCGCTGGGCGGCGACGGCGACGGCACCAACCCCGAGCAGCTGTTCGCCGCCGGGTACAGCTCCTGCTTCCACAACGCGCTGGTCCTCGTCGGCCGCCGCGCGGGCTACGACCTCACCGGCTCCACCGTCGCCGCGAAGGTCGGCATCGGCCCCAACCAGCAGCGCGGCTACGGCCTCGCCGTCGCCCTCAGCGTCTCCCTGCCGGTCATCGACCAGGACATCGCGGCCCAGCTCGTCGACGCGGCCCACCAGGTCTGCCCGTATTCGAACGCCACCCGCGACAACATCGACGTCACGATCGTGCTGGGCTGAGCCGGGCTGCCCCGCGCCCCGGCCGGGGGAATCCGGGGCCGTGCGTGTACGTTGCACCCGTCGCCGTGACGAACGCGGCGGGTGAACGGACAGGGAGCGCCGACGTGGACGTGAACGGGACGGTCGCCGAGGGCTTCGAACCGGTCAGGACCGCGTTCGTACGCAACTTCGAGGCGCTGGGCGAGCGGGGCGCGGCGGTCGTCGTGTACCGGCACGGGCGCAGGGTGGTCGACCTGTGGGCCGGCACCCGGGACGTCGACGGCACCGAGCCCTGGCGGCGGGACACCGCCCAGGTCATGCGCTCGGCGACCAAGGGCGTCGCCGCGGCCGTACCGCTGATGCTGGCCGAGCGCGGCGAAGTGGACCTGGACGCGCCCCTGGGCCGGTACTGGCCGGAGTTCAAGGCGCACGGCAAGAGCCGGGTGCTGGTGCGGCACGTGCTCAACCACGGGGCCGGGCTCCCCGTCCTCGACCGCCCCCTCACCCCCGCCGAGGCGCTGGACCCGCGCCGGGGTCCCGAGGCCGTCGCCGCGCAGACGCCCTTGTGGGAGCCCGGTACCGCCCACGGCTATCACCCCCTCACCTACGGCTGGCTGCTCGACGAACTGGTCCGGCGCGTGACCGGCCGGGGCACCGGCGAGTGGATCGCGTCCGAGATAGCCGCCCCGCTGGGCCTCGCCGACGACCTGTGGCTGGGCCTGCCGGACTCGGTGGCGGCGACGGGCCGGGTCGGCCGCGCAGGGCGCCTGGCAGCGGCGCCCGAGCCCACCGGCACCCTCAGGGTCCGCGCCAAGCGGTCGGTCACCGAGGCCTACGACGACCCGGACTCCCTCACCCGGCGGGCCTTCGCCGCGATCACTCCCTTCCCCGACCAGAACGACCCCGCGTACCGCGCGGCCGCGCTCCCGGCGACCAACGGCATCGCCACGGCCGAGGGCCTGGCCCGCTTCTACGCGGCGCTCGTCGGCGAGGTCGAGGTCGGCGAGGGCGGGGGTGAGGGCGGCGAGAAGGAGGGCGAGCCCGGAGGCGAAGCCGAGGGCGCGGTCGGTGGCGTACGGCTGTTCGGCCCGGCGACGCTGGCGGCGGCCCGCGCGGAGGAGTCCTCCGGTCCCGACCGCGTCCTCGTCGTCAACACCCGCTTCGGGCTCGGCTACATGCTCCACGGGAGCGCCTCCCCGCTGCTGGCCCCGACGTCCTTCGGCCACCCCGGACGCGGCGGCCCCCTCGGCTTCGCCGACCCCGAGTCCGGCATCGCCTTCGGCTACGTCACGAACGGCTACCGCAAGACGGTGACGGCGGACCCGAGGGCTCAGGCGCTGGTGCGGGCGGTACGGGTGGCCCTGAACGGCTGAACGGCTGAACGGCTGAACGGCTGTACCTCGCGGAGGGCGGCCGCCGCGGTGAGCGGCCGGACCGGCCCAGGGCTCCCCCGTGGTGTCCTGGCCCGATCCCGGAGATTCGGACGACCGCCCTCCGCGGCGGCGCTCACCAGGATGCGACGAATTTCCCCGCGAGTCGTTGGCAGACGGTCCACTGTCACTTGGCAACGAGTCCACTGCTCGCGGCACCCTCGGCGGCCACCCGGTTCCGTAGCTCGCTCGGCGGCACCCCGTACGCCGTACGGAACGCCCGGCTGAACTCGGCCGCCCGCGGAAACCCCCAACGCGCCCCGATCGCGTGGATCGGCGTGGCCCGCAGCACGGGATCGGGGGCGGTGAGATCACGGTACGCGTTCCGCAGCCGCTGGTCGCGGACGTACGACGCGACGGTCAGGCCCTCCGCCTGGAAGAGCCGGTGCAGATAGCTGCGGGAGATGTGGTGGGCGGCGGCGATGGCCGCGGGCGTGAGATCGGGGTCGCCCAGGTGCCGCCGTATGAACACCTTGACCTTCAGCAGCAGTGTCCGCCTGTGGGCCTCCGGCGTCAGCCGCGGCTCCGTGTCGGAGACATGGCCGAAGAGCGCGGTGATCAGATCGGCGACGACCGTGCCCAGGCGGGGCGCGTCGGCCGGCCCGTACGGGGTCGTGTCCTCCGCCAGCCGCATCAGGAACTGCGCGAGCAGTGCGCCGACGCCCTCCCGGCCCGACAGCCGGCTGCCGATCACCTGGTCCGCCCTGCGCGCGGGCAGGGCGACGAGGGAGCGGGGTATCTCGATGCCGACGGTGGTGACCGGTTCGGTGCCGGTGAGGATGTCGTACGCCATCGAGCTGCAGTTGACGTGGAAGTCCTGTGCCTCGTACGCGGTTTGCTGGCGGCCCCAGCTGGCGGCGCCCTCGCCCTGGAGGAGGAGGGAGAGATGGAACGTCTCCGGGTCGGACTGCCGGACCATCCTCGGCGTGCGGCGGAAGACGATCGGGTCGAAGGTGGCGGGCCAGATCGTCACGTCGCCGAGGGCGATCAGGCGTTGGTGGGCGTGGTAGTCGGCGCCGGGGTGGTGGCCGCGGTCGGCCGTCGACAGCGGGATGGGGGCCAGGTCCATGGGCGCGTGCGTCTGCCGCAGCAGCTCCGCCCAGGCCTCGAAGCGGGCGTCCACCGGGAGGTCCACGGACCGGAAGACCGACTCGTGCAACACGGGGTCAGTCAACCACAGGGAGAAATCGGGCCTGTTGGGCACCCGGGCCCACGCCGACGGAGCCCCGGCCGAGGGGGGTCGGCCGGGGTGGGGGGCGGGTCGCGCCGCCGAGTGCCTCCTGCTCGCCCGCCCGGCGCCTGTCGACCGTCCGCTCAGAGGACTTCAGAGGGCTATCGGGTGGGACGTCCTGCCCGATGCCTCGTCTATCTCGTCGTGGGCCTTGGTGAGGAGCTTCATGGCGAGCTCGTTCAAGGCCCTGGCCCCAGCTATCTCCTCGCCGACCCGGGGCTGATTGGCGTCGGTCTGATGGCGGCTGGCGTAGCCGTTGGCGCGTACTTCCTTCCCGTCGGGGAGCCGTACGAGGGCCGCCGCCCGTGTGCGCTGATCGTCCTCCTGGAACTCCAGCTCGATGTGCCATCCGACAGCGGTTTTCATCATGACGATCACCTCCGGAACCGCTCTTTCCAGAGTGCTCCTCCCCGCCGACGGATGCACGACCTGCGCACGGCCCGCCCGACGCCCGCCCCGCGTCCTGCTTCTCCTGCCCCCCGTCTACCCGGCCCGCAGCATCAGCCCGATCCCCACCACCAGCAGTCCCGCCGCCACCAGGCGGGGCGCTCCGAACCGTTCCTTGAAGAGCACCGCGCCGATCGCCGCCCCCACGATGATCGACGACTCCCGCAGGGCCGCGATGGGTGCCAACTCGGCCTTCGTCTGGGCCCACAGGACCAGCCCGTACGCCGCCACGGAAAGGGCGGCGCCGAGGAGGCCCACGCCGGCGTACGGCCGGAGGCGGGCGACCGTCTCCCCGCGCCACCGCCAGGCCGCGTACGCGGGGATCGCGAGCCCCTCCAGGGCCATCAGCCAGGCGATGTAGGCCATCGTGGACCCGGAGGCCCGGACACCGAGGCCGTCCACGACCGTGTACGCGGCGATCGACAGGCCCGTGGCCAGCGCCGCCCCGATCGCCGCCCAGTGCGGCCGGCCGCCACGCAGTCCCCACAGCGCCACGCCCGTCAGCCCGGCGCAGCTCAGCAGGATGCCGGCCGTCGCCCAGCCGTCCGGCACCTCGTCCGCGAAGACCGCGGCGAGGACGGTGACGACGAGGGGCGCGGAGCCGCGCGCGATCGGGTACGCCTGGCCGAAGTCGCCCAGCCGGAAGGACGTCATCAGCAGCACGTAGTAGACGAGGTGGATGACCACCGACGCGATCAGGTACGGCCACGCGGCGGACTCCGGGAGCGGCACGAAGGGCACCATCGCGAACCCGATCAGCGCGCCGCCGCCGGCTATCAGCGTGAACCCGACGAGCTTGTCCGTGATCCGGTGCGCGATCGCGTTCCAGCTGGCGTGGGCCACGGCGGCGAGCAGCACCGCCGCGGTGACGAGCGGCGTCACGCGTCCGGCTCGCCGGCGGCGGCCGCGGTCTCCCGGACGTCCACCAGGGTGGCGCCCGCGTGGGCGATCAGCGTTTCCGGGGCCATGGGGAAGACGGTGTGCGGCGTGCCGGCCGCCGCCCACACCGTCGCGTGCGCGAGGAGCGAGCGGTCCGCGAGGACGCGCGTCCTCGTCCGGTGCCCGAAGGGCGGGACCCCGCCGATCGCGTACCCGGTCGTCTCCCGTACGACGTCGGCGCGGGCGCGGGTGACCTTCGTGGCGCCGAGTTCACGCCGGACCAGCTCCACGTCGACGCGGGAGGCGCCGTCCATGAGCACCAGCACGGGAACGCCGTCGGCGGCGAAGATCAGCGACTTGCAGATCTCGCTCAGCTCACAGCCGAGGGCGGCGGCCGCCTCCGCCGCGGTGCGGGTGGCCTCCGGGAAACGGCGGATGCGGGGGTGCAGTTCGTCGAGGCCCAGGGCGGTGAGCGCCTCGGTGAAGAGGGGGTGGGCTCCGGAGTCGGTGGTGTCCCGTGCGTCGGTGGTCATGTGCGGCACGGTAGTGGTGGGTGTAGTGGGCATGCGAGTGGGTTAGGGGGTGTAGTCGGGTGCGGGTGGGTGGGGGCTTCTCGCGCAGTTCCCCGCGCCCCTGAAAGCAACGGCCCCTGCGGGCCTCGCCAGGCGACACACTCGACGACTCATCAGCCCCGCCCTCGAAAACCCATCCAGCAACAGAGACGGCACTGGACCGGCTGATCCGTTTCGCTGACGATCGGGGCATGACCAAAACCCCACCCGCCGACGACACCCGCGCCTTCCTCATCCTGCACGGCTGGCAGAACCACCGTCCGCCCGCCCACTGGCAGCACTGGCTGGCCGACCGGCTCACCGATCTGGGCCACGAGGTCGCCTACCCCCAGCTCCCGGAGGCGGACGACCCGGACCTGGAGCGCTGGCTCGCGGAACTGGACGCGCTGCTCGGCGAGCTGGCGGGCCGGCGGATCACCGTGGTCTGCCACAGCCTGGCCTGTCTGCTGTGGCTGCACGCGGTCGCCCGGGACGGCATCCTGTCCGGCCCCGTCGACCGCGTCCTCCTCGTGGCCCCGCCGTCCCCCGAGTTCGCCCTGAAGCAGACGGAGATCGCCGAGTTCGCCCCGCCTCCGCTGACCCCGGAGCGGCTGGCCGCGTCGGCCACGTACACCCGGGTCGTCGGCAGCGACAACGACCCGTACTGCCTGCCGGGCGCGGCCACCGCGTACGCGAGCCCCCTCGGCCTGCCCGCCGACGTGCTGCCCGGCGAGGCCCACCTCAACCCGGACTCGGGTTACGGCCCCTGGCCGTCGATGCTCGACTGGTGTCTGCGGCCGTCGTCCGACCCGTACGAGGAGATGCCGATCCAGGAGCGCTCCGTGCAGCGGACGGACGCGGCCGACCAGACGGGGCGGGCGGCCGGTGTCGGCTCGCGTCTCGTGCGCGCGGTCGCTCAGCCGCCGCTGCCCGCCTTGAGCAGCGCGGCCACGATCGGGCCCGCCGACTCGCTGCCGTGGCCGCCCTGTTGGACGACCCCGGCGGAAGCCAGGTCGCCCTTCCAGGCGGTGAACCAGCCGTTGGGCTCCTTCTGGCCGTCGACCTCGGCGGAGCCGGTCTTGGCGCCGTAGTCGGGGCCGAGACCCGACATCGCCTCGGCCGCCGTACCGGCCGCCGCGGTGTACTGGAGGAGTTCCCGCAGCTGGGTGCGGACCGTGGCGGACATGGGCCGGGAGGCGGTGGCCAGGGTGCGGTCGTCGACGGACGGCGGGACGAGGTAGGGCTGCTTGAAGACGCCCGTCTTGGCCGTCGCGACCACCGACGCCATGTTCAGCGGGTTCATCCGCACCCCGCCCTGGCCGATGAGCGAGGCCGCCATCGGGGCGGCGCTCTGCACCGGCACCGCGCCGTCGAAGCTGGAGACGCCGATGGCCCAGTTGTTCAGTCCGAGCCCGAAGACCTGTTGGGCCTCCTTGGTGAGGGAGTCGTCGTCCAGCTTCTTCGCCTGGGAGATGAAGGCGGTGTTGCAGGAGCGGGCGAAACTCGCCTTGAACGTCCCGCCCTTGATCTCGAACTTGTCGTCGTTCTGGAACTTCCAGCCGCCGTACGACGAGTACTTGGGGCACGGGTGGCCCTTGTTCGCCGAGGCCAGGCCCTTGTCGATGAGCAGGGCCGACGACACGATCTTCATCGTGGAGCCGGGGGCCAGCGAGCCCTGGAACGCCACGTTGAAGCTGCTGGAGTTGGCCGCGGCCAGGATCTCGCCGGTCGAGGGCCGCATCACGACCACCGACGCCCGCTTCGTGGCCGCCACCTTCTCCTCGGCGGCGGCCTGCAGCGTCGGACTGAGCGTCGTCTTCACCTCTCCCGGGGTGCCCTCGCTCAGCTCCAGCAGCGTCTTGTCGGCGGCCTTCTCCTTGGTGGACTTGGTGGAGTTCGCGGACTTGTCGGACTTGGCGGAGTCCGTGGGCTCGGCGGAGGACTTGCCGTCCGACCCGTCCTCGGCCGGGTCGGCGCGGACGATCCGCAACTCGACGCCCGCCTTGCCGCCCGCCTTCTTGCCGTACTTCTCCCGCAGACCATCCAGCACCGAGCCGAGCGACGGGTACTTCTCGGTCGTCAGCTCGCCGCCGTCCCGGTCGAGGGCCTTCACCGGGGGAGTGCCGGCCTCACCGGTCACCAGCCGGTCGCCCTCGTCGAGTTCGGGGTGGACGAGGGACGGCTGCCAGTCGACGACGGGCTCGCCGTCCTTCTTCGCCCGTACGACGGTGAGGGCGGACTTGTAGGTCAGCGGCTTCTCGGTGCCCTTGAAGGAGACCGTGCCCTTCACCGTGAACGGCACCTCGTCGCCCGCGCGCTTGCCTCGGGTGAGGGTGACGTCCTTGATGTGGGCGTCCTTGGTGAAGCCGGTCAACGCCGCCGTGGCGGCCGCGGAGTCGTCGGTGGCGGCGGCGGCCTTCGTGACCGTGCCCTTCTGCCAGGCAGTGAGGAACGTGGTCGCGGCGGTGCGGACCTCGGCGGCGGACAGGGGGCCGCTCTTCACGGCCTTGGCGTCGGTCGAGCCGTCCTCGGCGGCCGCGCCGGCGCCGAACACCGTGTACACGGCCATCGCGCCGCCGCCGAGGGCCGCGACCGCGACTCCGCCCAGCACGAGGTGCCGCCGTGACCTCCCCGACTTCGCGGTCTTCCGCTCGTCGACACGCCTTCTCTTACCCACGCTCCGACCTTCCGCTGCCCCCGGCTGCCTCTCGTTCCTCAACGAGAACCACCACACTAGAGTCCCGCGGATCACTCCGTGGGCGGGGCCGCTATTCAGCGCGGCCCCGGTGAGGCTCCTCGCGCAGTTCCCCGCGCCCTTGAAATGCCTCCGAAAAGCCCCTCGAAAGCCCCTCGAAAGCCCCTGAAAAGCGCCTGAAAAGCAGGGGCTGCGCTCTGTGCTCCTCAGCCCCGCCCCCCCGCCGTCCCTTCAGGCCCGCAGCTCACCCCCCGGCCTTCAGCACATCCACCACGATCGGGCCGGCCGCCTCACCCCCGCGGCCGCCGCCCTCCGACATCGCCGCCGCCGCCACATCCCCACGGAACCCGGTGAACCAACTGTCCGCCACCGCCTGTCCGTCGATCTCCGCGGACCCGGTCTTCGCCCCGATGTCCCCGCTCAGCCCGGCCATGACGGCCTTCGCGGTCCCCTGCGTCGCGGTCAGCCTCATCATCTGCTTCAACTGCGACGCGGTACTGGCCTTCAACCCCTCCGCCGTGGCCAACTCCCGCTCGTCCAGCTTCGGCGACACCAGATACGGCTGACGGAACCGCCCCGTGATCGCCGTGGACGTCACCGACGCCATGTTCAGCGGGTTCATGAGCACGTCGCCCTGCCCGATCGCGTTGGCGGCCCGGTTCGGCCCGCCGGACGGCGGCACCTTGCCGTCCATGGAGGCGATGCCCGTCTTCCAGTCGTCCCGGCCGATCCCGAACCGTTCCTGCGCCTCCTCGGTCAATGAGGCGTCGGTCAAAGGCTCTTCGTCGATCAGCTTGATGAAGGCCGTGTTGCAGGACCGCTCGAAGCTGTTGGCGAGCGTGGCGTTAGCTGTCTCGTCGGCCTTGAGACCCGGCAGGTTCTTGAAGGTCTGGCTCTGCCAGGTGGCCGTGTCGGGGCAGGGGGCGGGGCCGTTCATGGAGGTCACACCGTTGTCGATGAGCATCGCGGCGGTGATGATCTTCATGGTGGAGCCGGGCGGCAGTTCGCCCTGAAAGGCCGCGTTGAAGCCGTCGCTGCGGTTGTTGGCGACGGCCAGCACCTGCCCGGTGCTGGGCTGCAGCGCGACCACCGACGACTCTCCGAACTTCTTGACCGCCTTCTCGGCCGCCGCCTGCACCCCCGCGCTGATCGTGGTCTCCAGCTTGCCCGCCTTGCCCTCGGCGAGGGTCAGCAGGGTCGTGTCGCCCGCGTTCGTGGTGGTGTGCCGGATGCCCAGTTCGACACCGGGGGTGCCGCCCGCGTCGGGGCCGTACCGTTCCCGCAGGGTGTCGAGGATCGGCCCGAGGGAGGGGTACTTCTCCTTGGTCAGCACCTTGCCGTTGCGGTCCACGGCCTCGATGGGCGGTGCCGCCGCCTCGCCGAGGAACAGGGTGTCGCCGGCCTTCAGCTCGGGGTGCACGACGGACGGCCGCCAGTCGACCAGGGCCCGCCCGGTCGTCTTCCCCCGCACGACGGTCAGCCGGCTCTCGTAGGCGAGCTTCTTGCTCCTGCCGTCGTACGACACCGTGGCGGCGACGGAGTACGGGACGGTCCTGTCCCCGGAGCCGGTGGGCCTGCCCGGCTCGATCTTCACGTCCGTGATCCGCGCGGCGTCGACGAAGCTGCCGAACACGGCCTGCGCGGCGACCGCGTCGTTCGTGTACGAGGAGGCCGTGGCCGCGTCCCCCTTCTCCCAGGCGGCGAAGAACTTCTCCGTGGTCTCCCGCACCTCGTCCTCGCCGGGCGGCCCGGTGCGTTTCTCCACGCCCCCACCGTCCCCGTTGAGCGCGGTCACGATGTTGTACCCGCCGTACCCGGCACCCCCCACCATCGCGGCGAGCACCCCGCCGACTATGGCGCCCTTGACCCCCTTGCGCATGACGCGATCCTCCCCGTTGCGCGGTCCGCGTGGCCTGTGCGGCCCGTCGTACGCCACCTTCCGAACGCCGTTGAACGCGTTCAGAAAACGCTCTCCGAGGTTCACTGTAAACACGCCTGGGTGACGCGTGGGGCGAATGCTTCGCTTGTGTGCCCCGATTGTTAGCCCGGCCGATCCGGGGAGCGCATTCAGGCCACCGGGGCCCATTCATCCGGACATCCTCGCGGTGCGGACCGCCATCCCCGCGGTGCGGCCCGCGGGGTCACGCCGACCGGGCGCCGATTCGGTGTGGGAGCGGGGCCGGGACCGGGGTCGTGGGGAGCGCCACCGCATCCGGCCGACGTCCTTCCAGCAGGGCCTGGCCGAGCGGGGACACCGTGTGCCACACGGTGTTCGTCACCCGCTGGCTGATGATCAGGTTCGCGCCCCGCATGGTCGCGGTGTGCTCGCTCGCGGAGGCGGCCGAAATGCCCAGCCGCCGGGCGAGTTCCCCTCCGGTGATGCCGTTGGACGCCGCGATCTCCTCCAGGACCGCCGCGCGCGTACGCCCCAGGAGGCGGGCCAGGGCGGCCGGTCCCGCTGTCATGGGGTCCTCCGTGAGCGGCTGGAGAGTGCGGTTGGCCGGATACACCAGTATCGGGTCCAGCGTCGTGTCATGGAGGGAGATGGGGCGCCCCCAGCAGAAGTACGAGGGGATCAGGACCAGTCCCCGGCCGCCCAGGAACAGATCCTGGCGCACCGGGTATTCCACCCTGAGCACCGGTGGCTCCCAGCGGACCAGCGGATGGATGCTGCCGAGCAGCCGTTCGACGCCGCCGTCGAGGAGATCGCGTGCCCGCAGGGCCCGTTCGCCCTCGACGACCGCGCGGATGCGGTGCCACGGGCGGCCGAGGACCCGCTGGTGGTAGCGGCGCAGCACGCCGCCGAGCCGGCGCATCGTCTCCGGCTCGCCCTGGGCCAGCCGACGCATCCACGGCGCCGAGTGGTGCCGGGCGGGCAGGAGGGCGAGCTCCTCGCGCAGCCGGGTGCGGCCGACGCTCATGACGGCGTCGACGGCGGACTCCAGGGAGGTGTCCGCGCCCGGTGTCAGGAAGTCGGGCGAGTAGCCGCGCGGCGGCGCGAGCCGGCGCAGCAGGGAGACCGACGGGTCGAGTGCGCCGAGGGCCCTCGCCCGCCAGGGCCCGAACACGATGTGGTCCGGTGAGCCACCGAGCGCGTGCAGGCTCAGCAGCGTCTCCCAGGCCGGATCGGGACCCGAGGCGAGGCGCACCCGTGCCAGATCGTCGGCGGAGAAATGAATGTTCAGCACAGGCAGAGACCCCCGAAGCGCTTGCTGCGCGGTAAGAGGGTGGTGTGAGTTGCTTCGGTTCCATTCTCCAGGTCCGCCGGGGCAGCGCTTTTCGGCTGGGACCGAAAGTGAGTGCGACGCGAGGCGCCCCGGATCACTCTGAAGCCGACCGATGACGTGCGGGTACGGGGGAGACCTGGTGCGTAGAAGATCCGCTGTGCTGTCAGTGCTGTTGTCCTTGCCGTTGCTCGGAACGCTCACCGCCTGCGGACCAGGTGAACCGGCCGCGTCCGCTCCGCGCGCCGCGCCCAGCTCCGCACTCCCGCGGGAGGCCACCACGAGTGAACTGGCGGTCCTGGGCCGGGCCGAGGACATCCTGGAGCGGCGCTGCATGGTCCGCGCTGGGTTCCGGCTGCCGAAGACACCGGAGCGGGCCCGGTCCGGACCCGAACCGCCACCGATGGCACTCGTCCTCACCGACGTGCCGTGGGCCCGCGCCCACGGGTACGGCTCCCGCGTCCGCACTCCCGAGGAGACCGCCCGCCTGCGCGCGAACGACCCGGTGGGGGACTACCTGCGTGCTCTGACGCCGAAGCGGCGCGCCGAGGCCCTGCGCGTGTGGCAGGGCGGCGGCGTGGACACCGTCGAGGTCACCCTGCCGAGCGGCGCGACGACGGGGCGGAGCACGCGGGGGTGCACCAGCGAGGCGCGCGGCGAACTGTACGGCGACTTCCGCACCTGGTTCGGCGCGGACGCCGTGGACCGCGGCGCCACCGCGCTGGGCCTGAGCCGGGCGCAGGCGGATCCCGCGTACACCAAGGCGCTGCGGAGCTGGTCGGACTGCGTGGCCGGACGCGGATTGCCCCACGAGTCGCCGCAGGGCCTGCGGGCCGCGCTGGGCGATTCGGTTCCGAAGGCCGAGGAGATCGACTACGCCGTCGCGGAGGCGGAGTGCGCCGTCGCGTCCGGCCTGGCGGAGGTCACGGGAGACGTCGAGGAACGGCACCTCGCGAAGGTGCGCGAGAAGTACCGCGCCGACGTGACCAACGCCCGGCGTATGCGTCTTGCCGCGCTGCCGAAGGCGGAGCGGATCGTCCGCGACGAAGACTCGTCGCGGCACAACACCCAGAAAAGAGACATAAAATGATGAAACGGTACATGCGCGGTGTCCTGACGGCGGCTGCCGTGATCGGGCTGGTCGCGACCGCCGGTCCCGCCCTGGCGGCCTCGGACGCCAAGCCGTCCGCCCCGGCGAAGGCCGCCCCCGGCGCGCCGACCCCGGTACGCCCCGGCGCCAAACTCAGCGGACTGGCCGCGGCCGACGGTGCCGACGGGTACCTCTACGCCTACGACCTGGCGGGCTTCAGCGGGGCCTCGTGCCGGTGGAAGGGCAACGACGGGTACTGGGGCGACGAGTGCGGCAACTTCAACGACCGCGCCACCTCCCTGTGGAACAACGGGTTCCCCGGCAACTTCAGCGAGGTCGCTCTGTACCGTCACGTGAAGCCCGGTGCGGGCCAGTCGGTGTTCTGCATCGAGGCCGGCAGTTACTACGGAGACCTGTCCCTCGGCTACGAGAAGTTCCTCGACGGCGGCTCGGCGGACAACGCGATCAGCGCCCACACCTGGTTCACCGACGACGCGGACTACATCAACGACCCGTACTACGGCTGCTGACCGGAGCGTCGGATACGGCACGGGCCCGCACCGGCCGTTCACACACGCTCGCTATCGTGCCGCCGCGGATGTGCCGCAAGGGGGAGGAAACGATGTCGGGCAAGGGGCGGGGACTGTGGGTCACGGCGGTCGTGGTGGGGCTGGCGGGGGTGGCCTTGGCGGTCGGCTCCCTCGTGTACGCGTGGAGTTCGTACGGGGCGTCCGTCGTCAGCAGCCGGAATATGGCGCCGACGTACGAGCCGGGCGACCGGATCTTCTCCGAGAAGGTCGACGGCGGTGAGGTGCGGCGCGGTGACGTCGTGCTGTTCTCGGCACCGGAGCGCTACGAGTCCGGCGTCGGCGTGGCGCAGCGGGTGATCGGTCTCGGCGGCGACCGGGTGGTGTGCTGCACGGGCGAGGGCCCGGACGCGCGGCTCAGCGTCAACGGGAAGCCGATAGCGGAGCCGTATGTGAACGGCGGCGACGCGAACGGCGTGAACAGGTCGTACGACGTCACGGTCCCTAAGGGGCGGCTGTTCCTGCTCGGTGACAACCGGGCGGACTCCCTGGACTCGCGCTTCTTCGCGAGCGACCACGACGGGACGGTGCCGGTATCCGCCGTACAGGGCCGGGTGACCGACGACCGCACGATCCCCACCGTCATCGGTACGGCCGTCATCGCCGGTGCGGCCCTCGCCCTGGTCGGCCTCGGGCTGGCGATCGCCGCGTTCGTCGCACGGCGGCGGAGGAGGACGGTGCCGGTGGCGACCGCCTGACAAACCTGGCAAGCCTGATAAAGACGATGACCACGACGCCTGAGCGTTCGTCGTGGTCATCGTCGTGTCAGACCCGCCAGACCCAGGTGCCCAGCCACATCCGCGACCGCCAACTGCCGATCGGGAGGTACTTCGCGACCGGGTCGCCCGTGTGGGGAGGCGGTAGGGCTTTCTACGATTCGCACGCGACCGGGCGCGTACTGGCCAGAGCGCACCTGGTGACTGTCCAGCAGTTCGCCGACATTGCGGCCAGGAGATGTACCGGGCACCGGGCATGGATGACGTTCAGTGGGTGCCCCCGTCGCCTGCCTACGTGCGCTTTCCGGCGTCTGGTCTGCTGTCCGCCGGCGCATGGGACGTGGAAGCGGTCGCTTCGTACGTCGCAGCCTGCCCCGGCGCGGCTGGCCGCTGGTCGGAGCAAGGCATTGCCGATCTCTAAGCGAGAGTGTGTGAGGATCCCCGGTGCGCGGCCGTTTGCCCATTATCCGGCCAAGTAAGTGCCCAGGAGTCAGCCAAGTCAGGGGAAAGGGCAGGTCATAGGCACTTTGGTCGTGGCTGATGCGGCGGCCCCGTTCCAGCCCGACCAATGTCCGTGCCGCCTATCCAAGAACGGGCAGGTCGTGGCTGAGGTGGCCGACTGCGCGTTGCAGCCAGCCGCTTTGGCGCGTGCTTGCAAGCTCATGACCCCTTCGTCGTGCTTTACCGGGCAGGTCCACAGACTCCCCGACGCACCGGAAGCCTAGGGCCATGATGAATCGCGCCAAAGCGACTCCAAAGCGGCCGACTTACGGAAAGCCGCAGGTCGTAGAAGGTGGATTGAGCCCGCTGTGAATCTGCCCACGGGTGGAGCCGGGCCGTCTCCGAGCCGTCCGAGGAGGACCAGTGACGGCCACTGATGACCGACAGTGACCTTGCGGGCACGGCGCGCTGCCGTGCCCGCAAGACCCGTCCGCCCAGCTACACCCAGGTGTCCAGCCACATCCGCGACCGCCAGCTGTCGATCGGGATGGGCTGGCCGGTGTAGAGGGGCCAGAAGTAGATGAAGTTCCAGGTGATGAGGAGGAACAGGACGCCGGCGGCCGCCGCGCCCGCTACTCGGCGGCGTTCCGGGGCGCCGGGTGGGCCGAGGATCGCGCCGATCATCATCGTGACCGCGAGGCAGAGGAAGGGGAGGAAGACGACGGCGTAGAAGAAGAAGATCGTGCGTTCCTGGTAGAGGAACCAGGGGAGGTAGCCGGCGGCGACGCCGCAGGCGATCGCGCCCGCGCGCCAGTCGCGGCGGAAGAACCAGCGCCACAGGACGTAGAGGACGGCGAACGCGGCGGCCCACCACAGCAGGGGCGTGCCGATGGCCAGGACCTCGCGGGCGCACTTGTCGGCGGTGTCGGCCGCGCAGCCGTCCTTGCCGGGGGACGGGGACTCGTAGAAGTACGAGACCGGGCGGCCGAGGACGATCCAGCTCCACGGGTTCGACTGGTACGTGTGCGGGGACGACAGGCCGACGTGGAACTCGTAGACCGCGTGCTCGTAGTGCCACAGGCTGCGCAGCCAGTCCGGCAGCCAGCTGAACCAGCCGCCCTTGCCCTCGGTCGCGGCCCAGTTGCGGTAGTAGCCGCCGGAGCCGTCGTCGGGGGAGAGGATCCAGCCCGTCCAGGACACCAAATAGGTGACGATCATCACCGGGACCGTGGACAGGAACGCCCAGCCCAGGTCGCGCTGCATCGTCGCGATCAGCGGCTGGCGCGCGCCGGCGACCTTGCGGGCCGCGTAGTCCCAGAGCACGGTCATGATCCCGAAGAACACCATGAAGTACAGGGCGTTCCACTTGGTGCCGAGCGCCAGGCCCAGGCAGAGACCGGCCAGCCAGCGGTACGGGCGCCAGCCGAGGCGGGTCGTCTCGGCGATGAGGGAGTTGGGGCGTACGATCCCGTCGCCGTCCCGGGGGAGGGCGGCGGCCAGCCGTGCGCGTGCCCGGTCACGGTCGATCACCAGGCAGCCGAACGCGGCCAGCACGAAGAACATCAGGACCTGGTCCAGCAGCGCCGTGCGGCTCATCACGAAGTGCAGCCCGTCGACGGCCATCAGGGCGCCCGCGAGGCAGCCGAGGAACGTCGAGCGGAAGATACGGCGGCCGATCCGGCACAGCATGAGGACGGAGAGCGTGCCGAGCAGGGCCGTCATGAAGCGCCAGCCGAACGGGTCGAAGCCGAACATCAGCTCGCCCAGACCGATCACGTACTTGCCGACGGGCGGGTGCACGACATACGCCGCGTCCGTCGGGATCGGGACGTCCCCGTTGTTCTTGAGGATCAGCTCGTTGGCGTTCTTGGCCCAGTTGACCTCGTAACCGCGGTGGACGATCGCCCACGCGTCCTTGGCGTAGTACGTCTCGTCGAATATCACCGCCCTGGGGCTGCCGAGGTTGTGGAACCGCATCAGCCCGGCGAGCAGCGTGACCAGCAGGGGACCGCCCCACGAGGACCAGCGGACAAGGCGGGCCGCGACCTCCTCGCGTACGCCGAGGACGGCCCAGAAGCGCGGGCCGGGAGGCGTGTACGGGGGCACCAGCCGGGTGCGGACGTCGCTTCTCGGCGCCGCCGTGTAGCCGAAACGGCGCAGGCGGTGCTGCCACGACGGCCGCGGGTCTTCGGTGGCCTGGTCCTGCCGGGTGTCCGTGGAGGACGCGGTACTGGTCACCGCGCCATCGTAGGGAACACGGCTGTGGGAGTCCCGTGGATGGGGATGTGGGGCGCCTATTGGGTCTGGGGTGTATGTCGTCTCGCGGCTGCGGGCCCGGTGGGGGCTGGTCGCGCAGTTCCCCGCGCCCCTTCGGGGGCCGGGCCCCTGGGAGGATGGGACGGTGACTGGAATTCTTGTGCTGGCAGGTACCCCCATCGGTGAGATCGCGGACGCGCCGCCCCGGCTCGCCCAGGAGTTGGCCGGGGCGGATGTCGTCGCCGCCGAGGACACGCGGCGGCTGCGGCGGCTCACCCAGGCGCTGGGGGTGCAGCCGGGCGGGCGGATCGTCTCCTACTTCGAGGGCAACGAGGCCGCGCGGACGCCGGAGCTCGTCGAGGCGCTGGTGGGCGGCGCCCGGGTGCTGCTGGTCACGGACGCGGGGATGCCGTCGGTCTCCGACCCCGGGTACCGGCTGGTCGCCGCCGCCGTGGAGAAGGACATCCGGGTCACCGCCGTGCCCGGTCCCTCCGCCGTCCTCACCGCCCTGGCGCTGTCCGGGCTGCCCGTCGACCGGTTCTGCTTCGAGGGGTTCCCGCCGCGCAAGGCCGGGGAGCGGCTCGCCCGGCTGCGCGAGGTCGCGGAGGACCGGCGCACGCTCGTGTACTTCGAGGCGCCCCACCGGCTGGACGCCACGCTCGCGGCGATGGCCGAGGTGTTCGGCGCGGGGCGGCGGGCCGCGGTGTGCCGGGAGCTGACCAAGACGTACGAGGAGGTCAGGCGGGGCCCGCTCGGGGAGCTGGCCGAATGGGCGGCGGACGGGGTGCGCGGGGAGATCACCGTGGTGGTCGAGGGGGCGCCGGAGAAGGGTTCGGAGGAGCTCGACGCGGAGGAGTTGGTGCGGCGGGTGCGGGTCCGGGAGGAGGCGGGCGAGCGGCGCAAGGAGGCGATCGCCGCGGTCGCGGTGGAGGCGGGAGTGCCGAAGCGGGTTGTCTTCGACGCGGTGGTGGCCGCCAAGCGGGATGTGGGCCGGGGCGCCTGAGGGGGCGGGAGGTACGGGTTCGTCGGCGGGTGCGGGTGGTTCGTGGTTGCTCGCGCAGTTCCCCGCGCCCCTGAAGAGCCGGGGCTGCGCCCCGGGCTCCTCGGGCCGAAAAGCAGGGCGCAGCCCGCTTTTCCAGGCGCGCGGGGAACTGCGCGAGAAACCCCACCCGCAGCCGAAGAACCGGTCAGACCCATGCCGCGGCAAAGCCGAGCAAAGCGCAGCCCTCCTACGGACGGGCTTCGCACAAGGGGAGACCAAATGCCCTTCAACAGTCGGCAGATGGGGTGCCCACCAGGTCCGTGAAGGCGTCAACTGGGTGGTGAGGACGTACACGTCACGTCCCCACCGTCCAGCGGACAAGAGGAGCTGGCAATGACCGAGATCGCAGAGCGCGCGATGCTGCGCGACACCGCCACCGCCGTCGTTCACGAGTCGTACGCCTTCGCCTGCATGCGGTGCGGGCACGGCTGGGAGCAGTCGTACGAGATAGAGCACCACAACGACGCCCAGGGGCGCGACTTCGTGATGTACGTGGCCGACGGCACGGTCGTGCCGTCCCCGCTGTCCCGGCCCACGTGCCAGAACTGCGACGGTCATGTCGTCCGGATCATGCGGGCGGGCCAGGTGTCGTCGGTGCGGGACGCCGAGCGTCGCCGGCATCTGCCGAAGCCCCGCCCGGTGGCGGACGACGGCACCCCGGCAGCGGCGGAGTCCCGGGAACAGCCGCAGGACCAGCACCACTGGCACCTGTCCGACCTGCTGCACCCGTTCCACCGCAAGGCGAGCTGACCTCCCCCCAGCGCGCCTGTGGGGCATGCCCCGATCGTGCGATTCGTAGGATCGGGGCATGCCCTCGAACGACAAGAACGCCGCGCCGCCGCTCCCCGAACCCCTCCGGGTGCCGGTCGCCGATTCGCACACCCATCTGGACATGCAGTCCGGCACCGTCGAGGAGGGCCTCGCGAAGGCCGCCTCCGTGGGGGTGACGACGGTCGTCCAGGTCGGCTGCGACATCAAGGGCTCGCGCTGGGCCGCCGAGACGGCCGAGCGCCACGAGGCCGTGCACGCGACCGTCGCACTGCATCCGAACGAGGCGCCGCGCATCGTCCACGGCGATCCGGACGGCTGGTCCCGACAGGGCGCACGGACGCCCGGCGGGGACGCTGCCCTCGACCACGCCCTCGCCGAGATCGACCGGCTGGCCGCGTTGCCGCAGGTCAAGGGCGTCGGGGAGACGGGGCTCGACTACTTCAGGACCGGACCGGAGGGCAAGGCCGCCCAGGAGCGGTCCTTCCGCGCGCACATCGAGATCGCCAAACGGCACGGCAAGGCGCTGGTCATCCACGACCGCGACGCCCACGACGACGTGTTGCGGATCCTGAAGGAGGAGGGCGCGCCCGAGCGGACCGTCTTCCACTGCTACTCCGGCGACGCGGAGATGGCGGCGGTCTGCGCCGCGCACGGCTACTTCATGTCCTTCGCCGGGAACATGACGTTCAAGAACGCCCAGCCGCTGCGCGACGCGCTCGCCGTCGCGCCCCTCGAACTCGTCCTCGTGGAGACCGACGCGCCCTTCCTGACACCCGCGCCGTACCGCGGACGGCCCAACGCGCCGTATCTCGTTCCGATCACGGTTCGGGCGATGGCGGTGGTGCGGGGCATCGACGAGGACGCGCTGGCGACGGCGATCGCGGTGAACACGGCGAGGGCGTTCGATTACTGAGGGGTCACGTCCCGTAGGCCGTCCGGGGGGCCCAAAAAGATGATCAGCGGCCCGTGTCGCGACACTGAGTGACCGCGTTGCTTTGGAGGGTGACCGGAGTCCGCTAGGTTCACGTCGCCCGACCCGGACCCGGATCCCCTCTGGAGCGTGTCGTCGTGAGCAATGCGCAGTCGCCGTACGAGGCCGAGACCCTGCCCTACGGGGTGCACCCGGACCACCAGCCGGACCCCCACCCGGACCACCAGCCGGACCCCCACCCGGACCACCAGCCGGACCCCCACCCGGACCACCAGCCGGACCACCACCCTGACGACCGCCCGGCCCGCCCGGACACCTACCGGCCCGCCTACGAGGACCGGCTCGCCCAGGAGGCCGCGGGTGAGCTGGAGGACGGGAGCGGCGGCCGGAGCGGCTCCCGGCGGGCCGTGCGGCGTCGGCGGGCCGCCGACCGGCCCGGTTCGCTGCGGCGGCTGGTGCCGCAGGCCCTGGTGGTGGCCTTTCTCGCGGGCGGCACCTCCGCGTTCGTGGCGAAGGACAAGGCGATCGAGCTGACCGTCGACGGGCGGCCCCGCACGCTGCACACGTTCGCCGACGACGTCACCGAACTGCTCGCCGACGAGGGGGTCGCCTTCGGCGCGCACGACGTCGTCGCCCCCGCCCCCGGTACGCCGCTGAGCAGCGGGGACGAGGTCGCCGTGCACTACGGGCGTCCCGTGGCCCTCACCCTGGACGGGCAGCGGCGGAAGGTGTGGACGACCGCCCACACGGTGGACGGGGCGCTCCACCAGCTCGGGGTGCGTGCGGAGGGCGCGTATGTGTCGACCTCGCGCTCCCAGCGGATCGGGCGTGCGGGGCTGGAGCTGGACGTCCGTACGGAGCGCACCGTCACGATCCTGGCGGACGGGCGGGCGCGGACGATCCGTACGAACGCGGCGACCGTGGGGGAGGCCGTGGAGCAGGCCGGGGTCACCCTGCGCGGCGAGGACACCACCTCGGTCGCGCGGTCCAGCTTCCCCCGGGACGGGCAGACGGTGACCGTGCTGCGGGTGACCGAATCCGGGGAGGTCCGGGAGGTGCCGATCCCGTTCCGGGTGCGCCGTACCGAGGATCCCTCGCTGTTCCGGGGCACGGAGGTCGTGGAGCGGGCCGGGCGTCCGGGGGTGAGGCGGGTCACGTACGCGCTCCGGACGGTCAACGGGGTGCGGCAGCGGCCGCGGCTGGTGCGGACGGAGGTGGTTCGTGAGCCGCGGGAGCAGGTGGTGAAGGTGGGGACGAAGGCGATGCCGACGTCCGTGGCGGGGGCGGAGGGGTTGAACTGGGGCGGCCTCGCCGCGTGCGAGTCGGGAGGGCGGCCGAACGCGGTCGATCCCTCCGGGACGTATGGGGGGCTGTATCAGTTCGACACCGGGACCTGGCGGAGTCTCGGGGGGAGTGGGCGACCCCAGGACGCGCCGGCGGCGGAGCAGACGATGCGGGCGAAGAAGCTGTACGTGCAGCGGGGGGCGAGTCCTTGGCCGCACTGCGGGGCGCGGCTTCGGGGGTAGGGGCGCGCGTGGGTTCGGGGACGCCGGGGCGTTGTCGGGTGCGGCGCCGACGCACCCGCACCGGCCACCCCATGAGGCGCCCAAGAACCGGGCGGAGCGCCCCGCCCCGTACCCTGGTGCGGTGAGCAGCCCCTCCCCCGACGCCCTCCTCGGCCCCGCCGACGTCCGCGAACTCGCCGCCGCGCTCGGTGTGCGTCCGACCAAGCAGCGCGGCCAGAACTTCGTGATCGACGCGAACACGGTTCGCCGCATCGTGCGGACCGCGGACGTCCGCCCGGAGGACACCGTCGTCGAGGTGGGCCCGGGCCTCGGCTCGCTCACCCTCGCCCTGCTGGAGGTGGCGGACCGGGTCACGGCCGTCGAGATCGACGACGTCCTCGCCGCCGCCCTGCCCGCGACGATCGCCGCCCGCATGCCCACCCGCGCCGCCCGCTTCGCCCTCGTGCACTCCGACGCGATGGACGTGACGGAACTCCCCGGCCCCGCCCCCACCGCCCTCGTCGCGAACCTCCCCTACAACGTCGCGGTCCCCGTACTGCTGCACATGCTCGACACCTTCCCCACCATCGAGCGCACCCTCGTGATGGTCCAGGCCGAGGTCGCCGACCGGCTGGCCGCCGGGCCGGGCTCGAAGGTGTACGGCGTGCCGTCGGTGAAGGCCAACTGGTACGCGGAGGTCAAGCGGGCCGGGGCGATCGGACGGAACGTCTTCTGGCCGGCGCCGAACGTGGACAGCGGGCTCGTCTCTCTGGTCCGCCGCACGGAGCCGATCAAGACCACCGCCGCCAAACGGGACGTGTTCGCGGTCGTCGACGCGGCCTTCGCCCAGCGGCGCAAGACCTTGCGGGCCGCTCTCGCCGGGTGGGCCGGCTCCCCGGCCGCCGCCGAGGCCGCCCTCGTCGCCGCCGGAGTCTCCCCGCAGGCCCGCGGTGAGTCCCTGACGGTGGAGGAGTTCGCCGCCATCGCCGAGAACCGCGTCACCGAGCCCGCCGTCCCCGGCGAGACCGGACGCTGAGGCCGACCGAGAGCAGGCCCAGGCCCCGGGCCCAGGACAGTCCCAGGGCGCCGGCCTCAGCAAGTCCCCGGGCCCCGGCCCCGGCCCCGGCCCCGGCCAAGTCCCAAGGCCGCCACAGACCAGAACCGCCACAGACCAGAACCGCCGCAGACCAGAACCGCCACAGACCAGAACCGCCACAGACCAGAACCGCCACAGACCAGAACCGCCACAGACCCACCCAGCAGAACCCCGAGGAGTGCCGTAACCCGTGAGCGTCACCGTTCGCGTTCCCGCCAAGGTCAACGTGCAGCTCGCGGTCGGCGGTGCCCGGCCCGACGGGTTCCACGACCTGGCCAACGTCTTCCTCGCCGTCGGGCTGTACGACGAGGTCACCGCCACCCCCGCCGACGAACTGACCGTCACCTGCGAGGGCCCCGGCGCCGACCAGGTGCCCCTGGACCGCACGAACCTCGCCGCCCGCGCCGCCCTCGCGCTGGCGGAACGGTACGGCGTCGAGCCCGCCGTCCACCTCCACATCGCCAAGGACATCCCCGTCGCGGGCGGCATGGCCGGCGGCAGCGCGGACGCGGCCGGCGCGCTGCTGGCCTGCGACACACTGTGGGGGACGAACGCCTCGCGCGCCGAACTCCTCGACATCTGCGCCGAGTTGGGCAGTGACGTGCCGTTCGGCCTGGTGGGTGGCGCGGCGCTCGGGACCGGGCGGGGCGAGCGGCTCCAGACCCTCGACGTGGGCGGGACCTTCCACTGGGTGTTCGCCGTCGCCGACGGCGGGCTCTCCACGCCCGCCGTCTACCGCGAGTTCGACCGGCTGCACGAGCACGACACCGTCCCCGAGCCCGTCGCCTCCCAGGTGCTGCTGCACGCGCTCGCCAAGGGTGACGCCGACGCGCTCGCCGCGTTCCTGCCGGACTCCAACGGCCTCCAGCCCGCCGCCCTCTCCCTCTTCCCGCGGCTGGCCGACACCCTCGCCGAGGGCCTCGCGGCGGGCGCGCTCGCGGCGCTCGTCTCCGGCTCGGGCCCGACCACGGCCTTCCTCACCCGGGACGCGGAGTCGGCCCGCGCCGTGGCCGACGGGCTCCTCGCGTCCGGCACGTGCAAGGCGGCGCGCGTGGCCGCGTCGCCCGCGCCGGGGGCGACCGTGGTCGGGGGAGCCGGGGCGTAGGTACTCAGAGGTGAGTTGAGTACGGGAGCGCTGCCGCCCGCCCCGGCGCCCGCGCGACCGTACTCCCATGACCGCAACCACCGGCGCGACAACCAGCGCGAGGGCCGCCGTGAGCGCGCGCGTGAGTGCGCGTGAACTCGCCGCCGCCACCCCGGCCGACAGGGACCGCTACGTCGACCTGCTCCGCGTCGCCTCCCTCGGCACGGTCGTGCTCGGGCACTGGTTGATGGCTGCGGTCACGACCGGCGCCGACGGTCAGGTGGAGGTGGGCAACCTCCTCGCCGTCGAGCCGAAGCTCCAAGTCCTCACCTGGGCCTTGCAGATCATGCCGGTGTTCTTCTTCGTCGGCGGCTTCTCGCACGCCCTTTCCTACCGTTCGCTCAGCCGCAGGTTCCCGGACGGGGGCTCGGTCTACCCCGCCTTCCTGCGCGCCCGCCTCCAACGGCTGCTCCGTCCCACCATGGTCTTCATAGGGGTGTGGGGCGCCGCGGCCGCGCTCCTCCATCTGGCGGGCGTCGGCGGCGGGTTGCTCGACGTGGCGCTGCGGCTGGTCGCGCAACCGCTGTGGTTCATCGGGATCTATCTTGCGATGGTCGCCTTCACCCCGCCGCTGCTGAAGCTGCACGAGCGGTTCGGCTGGGGCGCGTTCGGGGCGCTGATCGCGGCCGCCGCGCTCGTGGACGTACTGCGGTTCGCGCTGGACGTGCCGTTCGTCGAGTTCCTCAACTTCGCCTTCGTGTGGCTCGCGATCCACCAACTCGGGTTCCTGCGCGCCGACGGGCGGCTGACCCGGCCGTATCTGCTCGCCGGTGCCGGGCTCGCGGGGGCCGCGCTGCTGGTGGCGTACGGGCCGTATCCGCTGTCGATGGTCGGGATGCCGGGGGAGAAGGTGTCGAACATGGCGCCGCCGACCTTCGCGCTGCTGTGCCACGGGCTGTGGCTGGTCGGCGCGGTGGAATGGGTGCGCCGGCCGGTCGCCCGGTGGCTGGAGCGGCCGAAGGTCTGGCGGACGGTCGTGGCGGCCAACGGCATCTCGATGACCGCGTTTCTATGGCATCTTTCGGCCATGCTCGGGGTGTACGGCGTGCTGCTCGCCCTCGATGTCGACCTGCCGACACCCGCGACGGGCTCCTGGTGGGTCCAACTGCCCCTGCGGATCGGGGCCGCGGCCGTTCTCACGGCGGTTCTCGTCGCCGCGTTCCGGCGCTTCGAGCGGCCCTCGGCCCGCCCCTCCGGACCGTCTCGGCAGAGTGGTTTCCGCAGGTGGCGGACGTATTCGGGGCCCGCTGCGGCCTTTGGGGCGGTGCTGTGTCTGTTCGGGGTGCTGGGGCTCTCCATGGTTGGTTTCGGCGGGCTGTTCGAGGGGCGTACGGCCCTGTTGATCGCCGTCCAGGTCAGTGCTCCGGTGGCTGTGGGCATGACGCTCGCCGGATGGGCGCTGGTGGAACTCATTGGTCGCGGCACACGGTCAAGTGCCTGACCGGAGTGGGCCGGTGGAGGAAATGTGCAGGTCATGCAATGGTTTGTCATACCCGTCAGTTTGTAACTCATGCCACAATGCTTTAATCTTCACAGAAGTGCCTTTTGGTCCCTTTCGCGTGATTCGCCGGTCATCTTCGAGTGGCATGATCTCGATCCCCGGTGCCTTGTTACCGGTGGTACTTCCCGTGCGCGTGGTGTCGTCCCCGCGGCGGGCGAGAGGGGTTCCTCATGGACCACATCGATCACTTCAGTGCCGGATGGGTCACCCCCGTCCTCTCCTACGTCATGGCCTGCGTCGGCTCCGCGCTCGGACTGCGCTGCACCGTCAGGGCACTTGAGGCCGACGGTGCCTCCAAGCGGAACTGGCTCACGCTGGCGTCGTTCGCGATCGGCTCGGGCATCTGGACCATGCACTTCGTCGCGATGATGGGCTTCGGCGTGCAGGGCACCCCGATCCGCTACGACGTGCCCATGACCGTCCTCAGCCTGGTCATGGCGATCGCCGTCGTCAGCGCCGGTGTCTTCACCGCCGGTTACGGCCGCTCCCGGGTCCGCGCGGTGGCCTTCGGCGGCCTCGGTACCGGCCTCGGCGTGGCCGCGATGCACTACACCGGCATGGCCGCGCTCAACCTGCACGGCGAGGTCGGCTACGACCCGTCGCTGGTCATCGCCTCCGTGGTGATCGCGGTCGTCGCCGCGACCGCCGCGCTGGCGCTGACGCTGGTCGTGCGCGGCGGTGTGCTCGCCGCGATCGCGGCGCTCGTGATGGGGCTGGCGGTCAGCAGCATGCACTACACCGCGATGTACGCCGTGAGCATCGATCTGGCGCCCAGCACGGCACAGTTGGCGGGGGCGACGGCCACCGAGTTTCTGTTTCCGCTGGCCGTGCTGCTGGGGTCGTTCCTCTTCCTGACCTCGGCGTACGTGGCGTTGTCGCCGACGGGGAAGCGGGCCGAGTCCTCCTTCGCCGATGAGCTGTTGCGTGAGGTCGAGCTCTCCACGGCCTGAGTCTTCCGCTCGACCTCCAGTGAGTACCTGCGCGCCTGTGGGGGCTGGTCGCGCACACACGGCGGAGCCGCACCTCGGCAACGCCCCGAGCGCCTGACGGGGCGCTCGATCCTCCCCTCCCCTTACGAGGTCCCCAATGAAAATCTTCCACGCGACCACCCGGCTGCTGCGCCCCAGATCCGTGCGGGCGAAGATCGTCGCCCTGTTGATGTTGCCCATCGTGTCGCTGATGGCGTTGTGGAGCTACGCCGCCGTGACGACCGTCGCCGCCATCGGTGACACCGAACGGGCCAAGGACGTCAACAGCGAGCTGCTGGCGCCGGTCGCCGAGTTCGTGACCGCGGTGCAGAGCGAGCGGACGGCCGCGATGCGGTACGCCGCCAAACCCGGCGAGACCAGTCTCGACGACCTGAGGGCCGACCAGCAGGCCACCGACAAGGCCGTGACGGCGCTCCGCGCGGGCCTCAGCTCCTCCAGTTCGGACGCCGCCCTCATCGACCCGGCACTGCCCGACCGACTGCAGACCCTCGAAGCCGACTTCAGCGACCTCGCCGCCCTGCGCGCGGGCGCCACCGGGTCGGCCGCGAAGGACGCCAGGACCACGGTGTCGACGGCGTACACCGACTACTCCGCCGTCATCGACCACGCCTTCGCCGTGACCGGCGCGCTCACCAGCGAGCAGGGCACCGACGCGACCTCCGAGGCGCGGGTCGTCCTCGAACTCTCCCGGGTCCGCGACGCCGTGGCCCGCGAGCAGGCGCTGCTGGCCGCCGCCACCGCGTCCGGGACACTCGGCAAGGAGCAGTACGCGCGGTTCGTGGGCGCCGTCGCCACCCAGCGCGCACTGCTGCGGCCGGCCGTCGCCGACCTCAAGACCGCACACCGGCCCGCCTACGACGTGCTCCTCGACAGCGACGACTACGCAGCCCTCGTCAAGGTCGAGGACGGCGTGACCGACGCCGGACCGGGACCGGTGTCGACAGCCGTGCTCAAGGACTGGGACGCCACGTCGACGGCCGTGCTGAAGGGCCTGGCGGCGGCCGAGGAGGACGCGGGAACCGGCGCCGCGGCCAAGGCGGACGTCTTCGGCTGGGACAACCTCGGCGCGTCCGGCGTCGCCGTCGTCCTCGGTCTCGCCGGCGTGCTCCTGTCGCTGCTGGTCTCCGTGGGCGTCGGACGCGGCCTGATCGTCGAACTCCTCGACCTGCGCAACTCCGCCCTGGAGGTCGCCGGGCGCCGGCTGCCGCAGGCGATGCGCAAGCTGCACGCCGGGCAGGGCGTCGACATCGACGCCGAGGCCCCGATGCGCCGCCTCGCCGGTGACGAACTCGCCCAGGTGGGCACCGCGCTCACCGCCGTGCAGCGGGCCGCGCTCAAGGCGGCCTCCGAGCGCGCCGAACTCCTCAGCGGCATCTCCGGGGTCTACGTCAGCCTCGCCCGCCGCAGCCAGGTGCTGCTCCACCGGCAGCTCGACCTGCTCAGCGTCATGGAGCAGCGCCAGCAGGAACAGCAGAACCACGCCGAGCTGTACGACCTGTACCGCGTCGACTACCTCGCCACCCGGATGCGGCGCCACTCCGAGTCGCTGCTCATCCTGTCGGGGATCGCGCCCGGCCGGGGCTGGCGCGACCCGATCGCGCTGACGGACGTCCTGCGGGCCGCCGTCGCCGAGATCGAGGACGCGACCCGGGTCCAGGTGTGGGCCGTACCGAAGGTGTCGCTGAACGGCGGTTCCGTCGCCGACGTCATCCATCTGCTCGCCGAGCTCGTCGAGAACGCCGCCGCGTTCTCCCCGCCCTCCACCAAGGTCCAGCTGCGCGCGGCCCGGCTGCGGGACGGCATCCTCATCGAGGTCGAGGACAGCGGCTTCGGCATGAACGAGGAGGCGATGGCCGAGGCCAACGGCAAGCTGCGGTCGGAGCGGGTCGACCTCCTCGACGCCAAGCAGATCGGCCTGTTCGTGGTGAACCGGCTCGCCGAACGTCAGGGTCTGCGCGTCGAATTGCGGCAGTCGACCGACGGAGGCGTCGCCGCGGCCGTCTTCATCCCCGAGAACCTGGTCCGCGACGACATGCCCGTGCACCGGGAGCCGGCCGGCCACGGCCGCTCCACGGACCCGGGAACGGCGCTGATCCAGCAACGGCGGAGGTAGGCCGCACAGGACCGCCGTGCGCCCCGGGTGGTGGCTTCCCCGGGGCGCACGGCCCTGCCACGGCCGCGACACAGCTCGCGTGATCAGGCGAGTCGGCGGCCGCGGCCCCGGTGGGGCTTCTCGCGCAGTTCCCCGCGCCCCTGAAAAGCTAGGGGCCGCGCCCCGCGCTTTTCAGGCTCGCAGGGCCTGGTCTTCTAGGGGGCGCGGGGAACTGCGCGAGAAGCCCACCGAACACCCGCACCCGGCCACCACCGCGCTCCTGCTCCGCAAGGCGCCGCCCGTCACACCCGTGCGCCCCGCCGACTACCCTGGAGGGTCGATCGTCCCCGTGGCAGGAGAGTAATGGCCGTCAACCTGGTCAATGTCGAGAACGTCAGCAAGGTGTACGGCACCCGTGCCCTGCTCGACGGGGTCTCGCTCGGCGTCTCCGAAGGGGACCGGATCGGCGTCGTGGGGCGGAACGGAGACGGCAAGACCACCCTGATCCGGATGCTCGCCAAGCTGGAGGAGGCCGACACCGGACGGGTCACCCACTCCGGCGGCATCCACGTCGGCGTGCTCACCCAGCACGACTCCCTCGACCCCACCGCCACCGTCCGGCACGAGGTCATCCGCGACCTGGCCGACCACGAGTGGGCGGGCAACGCCAAGATCAGGGACGTACTGACGGGACTCTTCGGCGGGCTCGACCTCCCCGGCTTCCCGCAGGGGCTCGACACCGTCATCGGCCCGCTCTCCGGCGGTGAGCGGCGGCGCATCGCGCTCGCCAAGCTGCTCATCGAGGAGCAGGACCTGATCGTCCTCGACGAGCCCACCAACCACCTGGACGTGGAAGGCATCTCCTGGCTCGCGAACCATCTGCGCGAGCGGCGCTCCGCCCTCGTCTGCGTCACCCACGACCGGTGGTTCCTCGACCAGGTCTGCACCCGGATGTGGGACGTGCAGAAGGGCTCCGTCTACGAGTACGAGGGCGGCTACTCCGACTACGTCTTCGCCCGCGCCGAGCGGGAGCGGATCGCCGCCACCGAGGAGACCAAGCGGCAGAACCTGGTCCGCAAGGAGCTGGCCTGGCTGCGGCGCGGCGCCCCGGCCCGTACGTCCAAGCCCCGCTTCCGGGTCGAGGCGGCCAACGAGCTGATCGCGGACGTACCGCCGCCGCGCGACACCAGCGAGCTGATGAAGTTCGCGTCGTCCCGCCTCGGCAAGACCGTGTTCGACCTGGAGAACGTCACCGTGCAGGCCGGTCCGAAGGTGCTGCTGAAGCATCTGACCTGGCAGCTCGGGCCGGGCGACCGGATCGGCCTCGTCGGCGTCAACGGCGCCGGCAAGACCTCCCTGCTGCGCGCCATGGCGGACGCCGCGCGCAGCGAGGGGGAGAAGCAGCCGGCCGCCGGGCGGGTCGTCACCGGCAGGACCGTGAAGCTCGCGTACCTGTCCCAGGAGGTCGCCGAACTCGACCCGACCTGGCGGGTGCTCCAGGCCGTGCAGCAGGTCCGCGACCGCGTCGACCTCGGCAAGGGGCGCGAGATGACGGCGGGGCAGCTCTGCGAGACCTTCGGCTTCAACAAGGAGAAGCAGTGGACGCCGGTGGGCGACCTCAGCGGTGGTGAGCGGCGGCGGCTGCAACTGCTGCGGCTGCTGATGGACGAGCCCAACGTCCTCTTCCTCGACGAGCCAACCAACGACCTCGACATCGAGACGCTCACGCAGCTGGAGGACCTGCTCGACGGGTGGCCCGGCTCGATGATCGTGATCTCCCACGACCGGTTCTTCATCGAGCGGACGACGGACAAGGTGTTCGCGCTGCTCGGTGACGCGACGCTGCGGATGCTGCCGCGCGGGATCGACGAGTACATCGAGCGGCGCCACAAGATGGAGGAGGCCGCGGCGGCGTCCGCCGGGGTCGCCGTGAAGCCCGCCGCCGAGGCCGCGACGCAGAAGAGCGCCGCCGACGCCCGAGCCGCGAAGAAGGAACTCCAGAAGATCGAGCGGCAGTTGGACAAGGTCTCCGAGAAGGAGGCGAAGTTGCATGCGCGGATTGCCGAGAACGCGACGGACTTCTCGAAAGTGGGAGAGCTGGACGCCGAGTTGAGGGCGCTGCTCGCCGAGAAGGAGGAGCTGGAGATGCGGTGGCTTGAACTGGCGGATGACGCCTAGTCGACGCCTGGTCGATGCCTGGTCGGCCGATCCGGGCGGCCGCCCGCCGTTGGGGCTGGTGTTCGACGCCAAGGCCCCGCGCATGTCCCGTGAAGGGGGCGTGAAGGAGCGTAACGGGGGCATCACGGGCCGGTTCTCCCTTGGGAACAGGGGAGCGACCGGCCCCATGTGCGAGCGCGTCGCAGTGATAGAAAGAGCCGTCTGAGAACAGTCTGAGAAGCGATACCACGCGGTCACACGGGTGGCTCGAAAGCAGCGAACAGGGGGAAAGCGCTGATGGTTCAGCCGCCCGATCAGCCGCCGCAGGGCGGTTACGGAGTACCGCAGAATCCACCACCGCCGTCGCAGCCGCAACAACCGCAACAGCCGTACGGCTACCCGCAGACGCCTCCGCCGCAGGGCCCGCCCGCACCGGGGCCCGGCTACGGCTACCCGCCCCAGCAGCAGCCCGCCCAGCCCGGCCCGTACACCCAGCCCGGCCCGTACGGCCAGCCGCAGCAGCCCGGCCCCTACGCGCAGCCCGGCCCGTACAACCCGGCCTCGCAGGCCGGTTACGGCTACCCGCAGTCGCAGTACGCGGGCGCGCCCACGCCCCCGCCGGTCGGTGGCGGCGGCGGTGGCTCGAAGAACCCCTTCAAGGGCCGGCCCGCGATGGTCGTCGGTGCCGCCGTGGCCGCACTGCTCGTGGTCGGCGGCGCCGTGTTCGCCGTGACGAAGATCGGGGACGACGGCGAGAAGAAGCCGGTCGCCAAGGAGAGCACGGGCCCCTCCGAGGACGACAAGCCCTCGGACGCGCCGTCCGCGCCCGTCAACCAGGGCGACGGCAGCGGCGACGGCGGCGAGGACCTCGAGATCTCCGACCTCAACGCGGACCGCAAGGACGGCGAGGCGAAGGTGCTCTGGTACAAGAGCGCGCCCGACACCCCCGGTTCCGGCGCGGGCGCCCCCGGCCTGTGGGTCACCGACAAGGTCGCCGTGAAGCCCGCGTACAAGCAGCTGTTCGCCTACAACGTGGGCGACGGCGACCCGGCCTGGGACCCGATCGAGTTCCCCGGCAAGATCTGCGCGGTCACGCCGCAGAAGACCTCCGACGACCGGGCCGTGGTCGCGTACCAGAAGAGCACCTCGAAGAACGCCGACTGCGACCAGCTCCAGCAGATCGACCTGAACACCGGCGACAAGGGCTGGTCGGCCCAGCTGGAGAAGGGCGACCTGTTCGACAGCGCCCACAGCGTCTCCCTGGCCCTCGCCGGTGACACGCTCGTGGTGGGCCGCTCGCAGTCCGGGACGGCGTACGACATCGACACGGGCAAGAAGCTCTTCGACAAGAAGTCCTACGGCCAGTCCTGCTACCCGTCCGGGTTCACGGGCGGCGCGCGGCTGGTCGTCGTCTCCTCCTGCGCGGTGACCACGGACAAGGAGCACGACGAGGTCCAGGAGCTGGACCCGCGCACCGGCAAGGCCAAGTGGACGCGGAAGATCCCCAAGGGCTGGAAGGTCGAGAACGCGTACTCCGTGGACCCGCTCGTCCTCTACCTCACCAACGAGGAAGAGAACACCTGGAACATCTCCACCTTCAAGGCCGACGGATCGACCCGTTCGCAGGTCGACTCCGACGCCTCGTTCGCCCCCGACTGCGACGGCGGGATCCTCAGCGGGAACCTCGCCGGCTGCACCGGTGTCGCGAGCGACGCGAACACGCTCTACCTGCCGACCGAGGAGAAGGACGGCACCAACGAGATCGTCGCGCTGAACCTGGCCACCGGCAAGGAGAAGTGGCGCGTCAAGTCGCCCTCCGCCGACGCGGTGATGGAACCGCTGCGCACCGAGGACGGGAAGCTGATCGCGTACGTCGAGCCGTCGGACGCGGGCGGCCAGGTCGTGTCGTTCCCGACCACGGGCGGCAAGCCCACGGCCACGAAGCTGCTGCAGATGCCGGCGAGCGCCGCGGCGATCGAGGGTTCCTTCTACGCGAAGGCCGTCGACTACCTGGACGGGCGCTTCTACATCTCCTCGACCCTCCTGAGTGGTGCCGACGAAGCGAAGGAGAAGTTGATGCTGGCCTACGGCAAGTGACAGCCCCGCTCGTCCTCCACCCGACCACCGAGATCCGCTCCGAGGTATCCACGTCATGACGCAGCCGCCGCCCCCGCCGAACCAGCCGCCGGGCCCGCCCCCGAACCAGCCGCCGGGCCAGTCCTTGTCCAAGGACCAGCCGCCCGCCCAGCCGCCGGCGCAGGGCCAGCAGCCGCCGGCACAGCCCCCGGCCCAGGGCCAGCCGCCGCAGGGCGCCCCGCCGCAGGGCGGTTTCGGCGCGCCCACCCCGCCGCCGGCCGGCGGCTTCGGCGCCCCGACGCCCCCGTCGCAGGGCCCGCCCGCGCAGGCCCCGGGCTACGGCTACCCGCAGACGCCCCCGCCGCAGCAGCCCGGCTACGGCTACCCGACCCAGCCCGGTCAGCCGGGCGCCTACGGCCAGCCGCAGCCCGGCCCGTACGGCCAGCCGCAGCCCGGCCCGTACGGCCAGCCCGCGCCCGGCCCCTACGGGCAGCAGCCGTACGGCTACCAGCCGCAGACCATGCCCATGCAGCCGCAGGTGGGCCACCCGGGCGGTCCCGGCGGCCCCGGCGGCAAGAAGAAGGTGAACTCCGCGGCGATCATCATCACCGCGGCGGTCGCGGCCATCGCGCTCATCGTCGGCGGCGGCGTCTACATCGCCACCTCCAACGGCGACGACGACAACGGCAAGAAGGACACCGCCAGCTCGGAGGGCACCTCCGGCGGCAAGGACGACACCAAGGGCGACGACGACGGCGGTTCCTCCTCCGGCGGTTCGTCGTCCGGTGGCGTGGAGATCCCGACCACGGCCCAGGAGAAGGCACCGTCCAGCCCCAGCGCGAAGATCCTCTTCCAGGTGCCGGCGCACGAGGTCAAGGAAAAGCTCCAGATCGACAGCGTCAAGGGCTCCTGGCTGACGAAGACCACGTACGCCAAGTCCGCGCTCAACAAGATCGTCGGCTACGAACCGGACAGCGGCAAGACCAAGTGGACGCTGGACCTGACCGGTCAGACCTGCGCGGGCTCCCGTGAGATCACCACCGAGGGCATCGCCGTCGTGGTGACCGAGGCGGGCAAGCGCAAGAACAACGACGACCGCCAGCCCTGCACCGAGGTCACCGCGTTCAACGTCGAGACCGGCAAGGAGGTGTGGACCAAGAGCGCCGACCTCAGCGGCAGCAAGGTGCCGTTCGGCGAGGTCACCATCTCCGGTACGACGGTCGCCGCGGCCGGCGGGTACTCCGGCGGCGCCGCGTTCGACGTCAACTCCGGCAAGACGCTGTGGTCGCCGAAGGCCGGCGAGTGCACCGACGAGGGCTACGCGGGCGGCGCCCAGCTGATCGCGGTCCGCAAGTGCGGCGACTACGGCAGCGAGACCTTCGAGATCCAGCTCCTCGACCCCAAGTCGGGCAGCGTCAAGTGGACGTACAAGGTGCCCTCCGGCATCCAGCGTGCCAAGGTCATCTCCACCAACCCGGTCGTCTTCGGCGTGGTGACCGGCAGCGACGTCCCGTTGACCGGCACGACCGACATCTTCTCCCTGGACGACAAGGGCAAGCTGCGCGCCAAGATCTCCATCCCGGAGGAGAAGTACGACTACGAGTGCCCGGTCCGCGGTGTCTGGGCCTGCAGGGGCATCTACGTCGGCAACGACAAGGTGTACATGCCGACCAAGAGCCACGACGGCACCGGCGCGTACAGCTCCACCAACGAGATCGTCTCCTTCTCGCTGGCGACCGGGAAGTCCACCGGTGACCGCGTCGACGCGGGCGACGACCACGAGCTGTTCCCGATCCGGATGGACGGGCCGAACATCATCGCCTACAAGGACGGCCCGTACGACAAGGGTGCCCAGATCGTCTCCATCGACGGCAAGACACTGAAGCAGACCAAGCTCCTGGAGACCCCGGCCTCCGAGTCGGTGCTCCGCGCGATCAGCGCCATGACGCCGACGATGAGCGAGATGCTCTACGCCGACGGCCGCTGGTTCATCGGCTCGGAACTCGTCAGCAAGCCGTACTCGGACGACGAGAAGGAGTACACGGCGCTCGGCTTCGGGGCGAAGTAACCCCACGCGCCCCCTCGGCCTCGTTCCACGGCCCCGCCCCAGCTCAGGGGCGGGGCCGTGCACGTATCCCCCATCACGCTCGAATAGGAGGGAATTTCGGTAATCCGGGGCACTTCTCTCCCGTAGGGGGAGCGCAACGTCGAACAAGCGTGTAGCTTCCGGGGGCATGAAGAGCGGGCGTCGACGGGCGAGTCGACGGGAAGTCGGGGGGCTTCTGTCCGCGAGGTCCGGTGGGCGGCCATAGTGGGCAACCATCTGGGGGACTGTGGGGGACTGGGGGGTGGGGTGGCTCGATGGGAGTGCGGCTCATGGTGGTCGACGACCACCGACTGCTGGCCGAGGCGCTGGCCTCGGCCTTGAAGCTGCGGGGACACCGGGTGCTCGCGGCGGCGGCGCCCGCGGCGGGCGCGGCGGAACTGGTGATCACCAGGGCACCGGAGGTGTGCCTGCTCGGCACGGCGACACCCGCCGAGCCGGGGATGTTCGACCCGGTGGTGAAGATCAAGCGGGAACGCCCGCAGGTGGCGGTACTGGTCCTGGGCCCGGTACCCAACCCGCGCGGCATCGCGGCGGCGTTCGCCGCGGGAGCGTCCGGCTATGTCCGCCACGACGAACGGATCGAGGGCGTCGAGCGGGCCATCATGAAGGCCAGGGCGGGTGAGGCGGCGGTGGCGCCGCAGCTGTTGCAGAGCGCGTTCGGCGAGCTGCTGAACCCCGCCGCCCAGCCGGACGACGAGGGTCAGCGGCTGCTCCAGATGCTGACCCCGCGCGAGGTCGAGGTCCTGGTCCGCGTCGCGGACGGCGAGGACACCCGCCTGATCGCGGCGGGCATGGGCATCGCCCCGTCGACGGCCCGCACCCACGTGCAACGGGTTCTGATGAAGCTGGGGGTGGGCTCCCGCCTGGAGGCGGCGGCACTGGCGGCCCGGACGGGGTTGCTGGACCGGGCGGGGCCGGTGCGGCAGGGGCCGGTTCCGGAGGGGTAGAGGGGCCGCTACCCGCGTGGCCCGGTGGCTACTTCTTGGTCCGTCCACACAGGGCGTGGTCGATGAGGTCGGTGATGCCCTGGATCTGCCGCGCGGCGGTCTCTTCGTCGCCCGGCCGGCTGTGGACGGCGACGGTGACGGAGGTACGGCCGTCGGACGTCGTCCCCGGCCACGTCAAGGACCCGAAGTTGCTGCCGCTGTGGCCCCAGTAGCCGCCGCCGCACGTCAACGGGGTCCACGCCAGCCCGAGTCCGTAGCGTGACCCCGGCACCTCGCCGGGCGCGTCCGGCACGGCGACGGTACGGCGCATCTCGGCGAGCTGGGCGGGGGCGAGGAGCCTGCCGCCCAGCAGCGCGGAGAAGAAGCGGTTGGTGTCGGCGGCCGTACTGATGATCGACCCGTCGGCGTCCCCGTCGAAGGGGAGGTAGGCGAGGGTGGTGTCGGTCCACGGGGCGTCGTCCCCCGGCTCGAACTGCTGGTAGTTGCGGGCGTGGGGGCGGGGCAGCGTCGGGTCGACGCCCGGCGCGTAGGTGCGCGTGAGCCGCAGCGGCCGCAGGATCCGCTCGCGCACCTCTTCCTCCCACCCCCGCCCGGTGACCGCCTCGATCACCATCCCGGCGAGGATGTAGTTGGTGTTGGAGTACTCCCAGCGGGCCCCAGGCTCAAAAACGGGAGGATGCGTCATGGCGAAGGCGACGCGCTGTCGCGCGGTGTACGTGGTCGACCGGTGCTTCAGATACCCGGCGGCGCTCAGCTCGGGCACGACGTCGGCGATGTAGTCGGGCAGCCCGCTGGTGTGCTGCAGCAGCTGTCGCACGCTGATCCGGCCGCCGTCGTTCCCGTTGCCCTTCACCACCCCGGGCAGCCACCGCTCCACCCGGTCCTCCAGCGACAGCCGCCCCTCCCCGACGAGCTGCAGGAGGACGGTCGCGACGTAGGCCTTGGTGGTGCTGCCGATACGGATGTACCCGGCGGGGGGTACGGGCGCGCCGGTACGAAGATCCCCGACCCCACTGCGGGCGCCCCGCGTCCCCCGGGGTCCGTCCAGCCGCACGGCGACCCCGGTCACGCCGCTGTCGCGCAGGGCGTCGGCGTCGCGCTGGAGGGGGTCCGCCGCCGCGTGGGCGTGGGCGGGGACGATGGCGCCGAGAAGGGCGAGAGTGAGGGTGAGGGTGATGAGGGCGGTCGGGGTGGTGTGGGGGGTGGCGGTCATGGGGCCACGGTAAAAACGGGCGCCCCCACCAGCCATCCAGCCAACCCCCGCGTGTCGCCGGGGGCTTACCTCAGCTTGTCGTACGGAACCCGCCGGCCTTTATGTGCCCAAGGAGCCCGGCGAGGGGGGTGGGGGCGGTGCGGAGGTGGGTGGCTGGCGTGTCGGATTCACGCAGGCGTATGTCGCCGGGGGCTGCGCAGAGTTCGATGCAGGTATCGCCTTCGCCGCCGTCGGAGAAGGTCGACTTCTGCCAGCGCGGGGTGTACTCCATGGGGCGCCTCACAACTCCTTTCGCCGGGCTCCGCACAACAGCCGCATGATGAGCAGTGTTGCCACGTCCCCTTGCATATTCGCTTTGGCGGGGCCGAACTGCTCGTGAGAGCCTCAGTACCCCCGAGTTGTTACGTCGGTGATCTTCACAGACACCTTCGTGCTCGCCGAGGCAGTGCTGATCGAAGTCGGCCTGTAGCTGAGACTCGTCTGATCCGACAGCTCCGCCGTCTCGATGACCGGCCCGGACTCGTCACCGCGGATCTCGTAGGTGATCTCGTACACCGCGTCCGGGTCGAGATCCTCGATGCCGGTGTATGTCAGCTTCGGCTCGACCGTCACATTGCAGCCCGCCGACCCGAAGCAGTGCCGTGTTGTGGTGCGCAGCTTGATCGTGAAGCTGTCGGCGTCGACCTCCGCGTACGTCGGTTCAGGGTCCGGCTCCTGAACCGCCGTGGCCACGGAGTCGTCCTCAGCTGGGGCGCTCGACTCCGCGGTGGTGACGGCTGGCGGGCTGGCATCGTCGCGGGTCTGCACGACGACGACGCCGGTGGTGATGATCGTGGCGATGATGGCGACTGCGGCGCCGATGATGATCGCGTTGGTGTGGTTCTTCTTTGGTGGCTCTGCCGGACGCGGGAGTTGCGGTGGGAAGCCAGGCGCGGGTGGTGGCGTGGTGTTGCTCATGGTCCCCCCTGGACGTGTGTGGATAGTCGCATCATCGTTGGATGAGCACCGCTGTGTGGCGTATTGCTCGTGTTGTGACCCTCGGGTGTGACTGCCCGACAGCTGGCTGCCGCAAGGGAAAGGCTCCGATGCCCCCCGGAGTACGGCTGCCGCGCGACTTCCGGCTGAACGGCGGCGCGTCTTACGCGATTTGGGCAGCGACCTCGGCTGTCGCGTCACACCGGGCGCTGCTCGTGTCAGTGGCGGCCGCTACATTCCCGGAATGGTCGAACTGGACTCCCTTCCCGCCATCCGCGACGCATACGACGCCGTCGCAACGCGCTACGCACAGCACTTCGCCGATACCCTGCGCGACCGACCGCTGGAGCGTGCGCTGCTCGCCGCGTTCGCCGAGTCGGTGCGCGCTGATGGGCAAGGCGAGGTCGCAGATCTAGGCTGCGGACCGGGTCATATCACCGCTCATCTAGGACGGTTGGGACTGCGTGCCTTCGGTGTCGACGCGTCGCCCGCGATGATCGAGCTGGCACAGAAGGCCAACCCGGAGCTGCGGTTCGAGGTGGGCTCCATGGCAGCGCTGGACATCCTGGACGGCGCGCTGGGCGGGGTGCTTTCGCGATCCTCCATCATCCATGTCCCACCGAAGGACCTCCCGACCGTGGTCGCGGAGTTCGCCCGGGTCCTGGCCCCCGGCGGCCATCTGCTGATCAGCTGCTTCGCCACTGACAACTCCGCGATTCCCACCCAGTCCTTCGACCACTCGGTGATGACGGCCTATCGCTGGTCGCCCGACTGCCTGGCCGGGCTGTTGCACGATGCCGGCGTAAGCGAGATCGCCCGGGTGCTGTGCGAGCCGAAGCCCTCTGACAAGCGTCAGTTCCGGGAGTTGCAATTGCTGGCGGCCAAGAAGTAATTATCGACCTGCGCGACCGCCGGTTGGATGTGCAGGGGTGTCCCTCCGACTGAAATCGGCCTGGCCCAGGACCTCGTCTTAGAGTCTGGCCCGACTCTCGTCGCGGGTCGCGGTGGCCTTGGCGGCTCGGCGTCGGATGACCTCGGTCTCGATCACTCAGAGCGAACCGAAGGGATGCCCCGGATCAACCAGGCATGGGGCGGCTGCGCCCTGCCAGCATCCTCACGACCGGCTTCTGGCAGGCGGAAACGGTTCGTCGGTGGTGCACTGAAAGCAGGAGTCGTTTCGGAGGCGGTCATGTCCGGTGCAAATCGCTGGGGGGCTTCTGGAAGACAGAACCGGCCATCCTCTGGGGCTGGTACTTCGAGGGGTGGCTCGCGGAACAAGCGGGACAAAGGGCCGTGGTGGTTATGGCTGATCGTCGGTCTCATGGCGCTGATCACCATCGTGACCGCGACAGGGCAGTCTGAAGACAGCCCGAGTCCCGCGCCGACTGTCACGGTCACCGAGACGGGAACCTCAGAACCCGTACCGGGTGTTGTAACCGAAACGGTGACCGAGGAACCCGTGGACGAGCAGCTGGACAGCGAGGAAGGCACGGCTACGCAATCAGAGGCGGTGCAGCCGTCGGAGGACGTCTACTACGAGAACTGTGACGCGGCACGGGCCGCTGGGGCTGCACCTGTGTACGCCGGGGAGCCGGGGTATGGGCCCCACCTCGACCGTGATGGCGACGGAGTGGCGTGCGAGCCGTAGCGTCCGGGCGCGGAGTTGACCGAGGGACTTTGGTGATCACGGGCGACGCGGGGTGAACCTGCCGGAGGTTATCGCGCGGACGAGTTGTGCGATGGGCGCAGGGCTGCTGGCGAGGACGGTGGCTGGCGTTTCGGATTCGCGGAGGTGGAGAGCGGGAGCGCCGGCGGCCCAGGCGAGTTCGAGGCAGGTGTTGCCCTCGCCGCCGCCGGAGAAGGTGGACCTCTGCCAGTTCAGCGCTTGGGCCATGTGATGTCTCATGCTCCATCAGCGGGCGGTGGGGTGAGCCTGCCGGTGGTTATGGCGTGGAGGAGGTGGGAGAGGGGGGCGCGGGTGGTGGCGATGACGGTGGTGGGGGTGTCGGATTCGCGGAGGTGTATGTCGTCGGGGGCGGCGGAGAGTTCGACGCAGTCGTTGCCATCACCGAAGCCTGAGAACGACGACTTCTGCCAGTTGTCGCGGGTCGTCATGGGCTGCCTCACAGTTCCTTCATCAGTTTGTGGATGAAGTCACGCGAACGCTCGGGTTCCAGCGCTACGGCTTCTACTTTACGGAAAATCGTTCGAAGTGCGCCGAGTTGGGCTTCGGCGTCGATGAATGCGGTGCCGTGGGGGGTGTCACGTAAGGCCGTGTCCAGCTTGGGAACCGGTCCGCCCGCGTAGGTCATGCCGCTCGTTGCCCCGGCGAAACCGTCGAGGTCGAAGGGGATGACGCGAATGGTGATGTGGTCTGCCTCGGAGTGCTCCAGTACGCGCGTGAGCTGAGTGCGTGCGGCAGCCCGGTCTCCGACCCTGATGCGCAGCGCCGACTCGTGGATCACCGCCGTGTACGGAACGGGGTTGGGTCCTTCGATGGCGACCTTTCGGTCCATCCGGTGTCGTACGCGCAACTCAAGTTCGCTGTAGGGCAGTTCCGGAACCCGGTACGAGAAGATCGCGCGCGAGTACTCCTCGGTCTGGAGAAGGCCGGGGATATGGAGGAACTCGACGTTGTGCCGGTACGTGGCGTGGTGCTCCAGCTCGGCGAGGTCCAGGAACGCTGTGGCCAGCAGCCCACGGTACTTTTCCCACCAGCCCTGTGTCCTGTCGGTCGCCAACGCCACCAGCGCGTCGATCAACTCGTGGTCCGTGCAGGCGTAGTGGGCTGCAAGACGTCGTAGGCGCTCCTCGCTCACTCCCGCGATGCCGGACTCGATCTGGCTGATCTGGGCGGAGCTGGTTCCCAGCAGCGCGGCTGCCTGGGTGGCCTTCAGGCCTGCCGCGTCACGCATTCTGCGCAACTCGGTACCCAGTCGCACTTGTCGTGCGGTGGGGTTTCGCCTCGTCGCCATGTCCAGCTCCGTGGTTCAACTTGTCGTCCCGGGTGCCCCGTTCGGGGGCAAGGCTACGCGAACGGGTTGCTTGGTCATAAATTTTAGGCATACCGTCAGTCACGCGCTGCATACGCTGCGGTACCACCGGGCCCCGGAAGCGCACCACTCCGTCATGCCGTGACGGCTGAGGCAATGCCACCGACAGCCCGAACAACCCCCCACCCCCCCCGAACGGAGTTCACCCATGCCCGAAAAGGCAGCGGAACCCTGGGAGTACGTCCTCCACATCCCCCACGACCCCCGAGCCGTCACCGTCTCCCGCCGCACCCTCCGGCTGATCCTCACCGCGCACGGCCTGACCGCCCTCCTCGACCCCGCCGAACTCCTCGCCACCGAACTGATCGCCAACGCCGTACTCCACACCAAGGGCCCGGCGGCCCTGCGCGTCCGCTGGTCGAACGGAGCGCTCTGGATCGGAGCCTGGGATGCCGACCCCGAACCTCCGGAACCACCGTGCCACTTGGCCGAGCCCGACACGGAAACCGGCCGGGGTCTCGCCCTGGTCCGCGCGTGCACGGACATCTGGGGATGGCAGCCGTCGTCCCGGTTCGGCCACCCAGGCAAATACGTGTGGTGCGAACTGATGGCCGCCTAGCTCGTTGAGCATCCCGACAGAAAGGAGATCCGATGGTCAGCTCGCCGCACGAGGCGCTGCACCGCATCTTCCAGAAGGACCCCTCGCTGCTCACCCGCACCCTGCAACGCGTGTTGCACGTGCCCTTCCCCGAGCCGCGCGAGTTCGCTGCCATGAACGTCGACCTCACGGAGATCGAACCGGTCGAGCGGCGCGTGGACACGCTCTTACGGGCGGAGACCGACGAGGGGACGTATCTCCTGGTCGTCGAGTCCCAGGGAAAGAAGGACGAGGCGAAGCGGCGCAGTTGGCCGTACTACCTCAGCTACCTGTACGCGAAGTACCACTGCGACCCGGTGTTGATCGTGATCACTCAGAGCCGTGCCACGGCGCGCTGGGCGGCGCAGCCCATCCATCTCGGAGTGCGTGGACGTCCTTCTCTGACAGTACGGCCGCTCGTGCTGGGCCCGGACAACGTACCGGTCATCGCGGACGAGCGGGCGGCCGAGCGGGACGTATCTCTCGCGGTGCTCTCGGCGATGACGCATGGCAAGGGCCCCCAGGCTGCCGTCATACTGGAATCCCTGGTGGCCGCCCTGCATACCATCGACGCGGAGAGCGCCGCGGTCTTCGTGCAGTTCGTCGACTCGTGCCTGAAGGACCCCGAGGCACGGCAGATCTGGAGGGACCTCATGACGGATACGCAGTACTTCTGGCGACACCCGCTCGCTGAGCAGACGCGTGAGGAAGGCCGTGAGGAAGGCCGGGAGGAAGGCCGGATCCAGGCTCAGATCGAGATGATCTTCAAGACCCTCGAATGGCGCGGCATCCCGGTGCCGGACCAGGTCCGCGAACGAGTCGCCGACTGTCCTGACCGGGCCCAGCTCTTGATCTGGGCGGAACGAGCCCTTCGGGTGACTGCCGCCGAGGATCTGTTCGGCTGATCGGGTAGTGCGTATTGCGGCCGAGCGCCTGTGCGGGGCAGCGGTCCTTTGTCTCCGCCCTGCACAGTCCCGTTCCGGACGTGGGCGCTCCAGCGGCAGTGTCCGCCGCCGCGCTCTTCGAAGCGGCGGCGCCATCCTCGGGCTGAGTGAGGCCTTCGACGGCCCCCGGCGCGAGACGTGTCGTCAGAGACCCGTCGGTGACACCCGCCATGCACGTGGCCGCGGACGCGCACCGGTGGACGGGTCCGTCATCCCCCTTTGACCAGGACGTCAGCCGGCAGACGTAGCGGCCTTTCGGTAGGTCGTCGACGACGTCGGTCAGGTCTGATCCCGGGTTTCGCGTGGCCGTCGACGCTGTCAGCCGGGGAGCGGGTGTGCTGCCCGGACGGTTCGGCGCGCACCCAACGCCGCCTCGCGGACTTCGAACCGTCCCCACGAGTCATCGCAGCGGACCTTGCGAACATCCGCCGGTCTTCCTGGCGTTGACCCTCGCCGCGCGCAACGGCTTCCCTCGCACCCTCACCGGTGCCCCGACCTGTGGGCTTTGACAGGTTCGCGATCTGTGCTCCATCATCAATTCACTAGTCGACTAGTGAAATGGTGGTGAAGGGGTTGGAGTTCCGCATCGACAGGCGGAGCGGAGTCGCCGCCTATCAGCAGATCGTTCAGCAGACCAAGCAGGCGCTGCGGCTCGGCGTCCTCGGGCCCGGCGACCAGTTGCCCACCGCCAAGGCGGTCGCGCAGACCTCCGCGGTCAACCCCAACACCACGCTCAAGGCGTACCGCGAGCTGGAGCGGGAGGGGCTGGTCGAAGCGCGGCCGGGGCTGGGGACGTTCGTGAGTCAGACGCTGGCCCGTCCGCAGGCGCCGGTGGATTCGATGCTGCGCGGCGAGCTGGAGAGCTGGATGGACCGGGCCCGCGAGGCGGGTCTCGAGCAGGACGACGTGACCGCTCTGGTCACGTCGGTGATGGAGGAGCGGTACGCCGGGACCGGGCCTGCCGCCGAGCACGCGGGGTCAACGGGACCAGCAGGAACCACCACACCAGCAGGAACCACCACACCAGCAGGAACCACAGGAACCACAGGAACCACAGGAACCACAGGAACCACGGGGACAAGGGGACACGCATGACGAGTTACGAAACGGGCTACGGGGGCCCGGCCGAAACGTCCGCGATAGAAGCCCGCGGGGTGGGCCGGAAGTACCGCCGTGGCTGGGCGCTGCAGGACTGCTCCTTCCGGCTGCCGGCCGGGCGGATCTGCGGTCTGGTGGGTCCCAACGGGGCCGGCAAGACCACGCTGATGGCCATCGCCGCCAACCTGCTGGCGCCGACCACCGGCACCCTGCGCGTGTTCGGCGCGGCCCCGGAGTCGGCGGAGGCCACCCGGCGTACCGCGTTCCTCGCCCAGGAGAAGCCCCTGTTCCGGCGCTTCACCGTCGCCGAGACCCTGCGGATGGGGCGAGAGCTGAACCCCGGCTGGGACCAGCGGGCCGCCGAGGACATCGTCCGCGCGGGCAATGTGCCCCTCCACGCGAAGATCGGCACCCTCTCCGGCGGCCAGCGCACCCGGGTGGCCTTCGCCGTCTCCTTCGGCAAGCGTCCCGACCTGCTGCTCCTCGACGAGCCGATGTCCGACCTCGACCCGCTGGTGCGCCATGAGCTGATGGGCACCCTGCTGGCCGAGGCCGCCGAGCGCGGCACCACCGTGCTGATGTCCACCCACATGCTCGCCGAGCTGGAGAACACCTGCGACTACCTGCTGGTCATCGCGGGCGGTCGGCTGCGCCTGGCCGGTGAGGTCGACGAACTGCGCACCTCCCACGCCGTGCTGACCGGGGTCCACTCCGACGGGCGGACGCCCCCGGAGCTGGCGTACCACACCGTGGTCGAGACCCGCACCAGCGGACGGCAGTTCACCTCACTGATACGCCCCGACGGGCCGGTCGACGGCGGCCCCTGGGAGGCGAGCACCCCGAACCTGGAGGAGCTCCTGCTCGCCTATCTGCGCTCGCCCGAGGCCCCGCCGCTGATCAGTCCCAGTTCCTACGTCGCCCCGCAGGCGGTGGCGGCATGAGCACGATGACCAGCACCGGCAGCACCATCTCCGACTCCGCCCGCAGCGAGACCGGCCGCGGCCGCGGCCTCCGGCTCAGTGGCATGACCTGGCTCGTCTGGCGTCAGCACCGCGCCGCCTACTGGACGCTGCTGGCCGCCGCCGCGGTCACCGTCGCGGTGCTCGTCTACCAACGCCAGCAGATGATCACGTACCTCGACGGGTACGGCTATCCCCACCTCAAGTCCGGCTGGGAGGACAAGTTCGACCAGAAGCCGCTCAACGCGGCCGCCGGTCTGCTCGGGCTCCTGCCCGTCGTGATCGGCGTGCTCCTCGGTCCGCCCCTGCTCGCCGGCGACCTGGAGACCGGCACCGCCAAGCTGGTCAACGCGCAGTCCGTGAGCCGCGTCCGTTGGCTCGTCACCAAGCTCGGTGTGACCACGCTCGTGGTCGTGGTGTGCGCCACGGCCGTCTCCGCCGCGTTCACCTGGTGGTGGTCGCCGGTCAAGTCGACGTCGTACGTCCTGACCTGGGCCGAACCCGGCGCGTTCGACAACACCGGACCCGTGCCCGTGGCGCTCACCCTGCTCACGGTCGTCGGTGGCGTGGCCATCGGCATGCTGCTGCGCCGGACCCTGCTGGCCATGGTCGTCACCCTGGGCTTCGCCGTCGCGCTGCAGGTGGCGTGGTCGTACGTCAGGACGTCCCTCGGGAACGTCATCACGGTCACCAGCCACAACGGTGTGGGTGACAACAGCCGGCCGAACCTGCCCGACAACGCCTACGTCCTGGACGAGTTCTACCTCACGGCCTCCGGCGACCTCATCGGCTGGGGCAGCTGCGCCGAGGCCACGGAGAAGGCCCGCAACGCCTGCCTGGACGAGGCGCGGGTCGTCGGCTGGTCGTTCGACTACATCCCGTTCTCCCAGATGCCGGCCATGCAGTGGCTCGGCGCCTCGATCCTGCTGGCCCTGACCGCCGGCATCGCGACGTTCGTCATCCTCTGGGGTCGCAAGCGCCTCGTCTGACATCTGTCCGAGCGCCTCGTCCGACCCGATCCTCCTCGCACGTTCTCTCTCTGTACGCGGCCGAGCGGCCACAGTGTCGCTCGGCCGCGCCCTGATGCTGCCCCGATTCGGCGAGCAAATCGCCATGAACCATGTCGAAAGGCCTGAGTTGAAGTCGCACAAGCGCAGAAAACGAGTGGTCACCACCGTCCCGCTGGCGGCCGCTCTGGCGGCGGCGCTCGGCGCCGGGCTGCTGGTGAGCACGCCCGACAGCGCCGAGGCCGCCCCGTCGGAGTCCCCGGCCGGCGCCCCCGCGAGGACCGTCACCCTCGTCACCGGCGACAGAGTGACCCTCGACGCCGCGGGCAAGGTCACCGGCGTGGTGGCCGCCGAGGGCCGCGAGGGGATGGCCTTCCGCGTCCAGCAGGCCGAGGGCCACGCGTACGTCCTGCCGCGCGACGCCGAACCGCTGATCGCGAACGGGACCGCCGACCGGCGGCTGTTCGACGTGACGCGCCTGGTGAGTTCGCGCTACGACGACGCCCGCCGCTCCGACCTGCCGCTGATCGTCACCTACGACAGGGGCACGTCCCTGTCGGCGAGCACGTTCCGCAGCGCGGGTGCGAGCGTCCGGCGGGATCTGCCGAGCATCAACGGCGACGCCGTACGCGCCCGTAAGTCCGAGGGCTCCGACCTGTGGGAGACCCTCACCAGCGGCACCGGCTCCGCGAAGGTCAAGAAGATCTGGCTGGACGGCAAGGTCAGGGCGACCCTGGACAAGAGCGTGCCGCAGATCGGCGCGCCCGCGGCGCACACGGCGGGGTACGACGGCAAGGGTGTCGAGGTCGCCGTCCTCGACACCGGCATCGACGCCGGCCACCCGGACCTCAAGGACCGTATCGACGCGGTGAAGAACTTCTCCGCCGCCGCGGACACCGTCGACCGCGCGGGCCACGGCACCCACGTGGCCTCGACGATCATGGGCTCCGGGGCCGCGTCCCCCACGGGCGCGAAGTACGCGGGCGTCGCGCCCGGCGCCCGGCTCCTGGTCGGCAAGGTGCTCGACGACTCCGGCCAGGGCGACGACTCCAGCGTCATCGCCGGCATGCAGTGGGCCGTGGCACAGGGCGCCAAGGTCGTCAACATGAGCCTGGGCGGCACCGACACCCTCGGCATCGACCCCGTCGAGCAGGCCGTCAACGACCTGTCGGCCGCTTCCGGAGCCCTGTTCGTCATAGCCGCCGGAAACGAGGGACCGGCCGAAGGCACCATCGGCACCCCCGGCAGCGCCGCCGCCGCGCTCACCGTCGGCGCGGTCGACCGCCGGGACGCCATCGCCGAGTTCTCCAGCCGCGGCCCCACGGCCGACGGCTTCCTCAAGCCCGATGTCACCGCGCCGGGCGTGGACATCGTCGCCGCCAAGGCCGCCGAAGGCGACATGGGCGACCCCGCCGCCGACGGCTATGTCTCCATGAGCGGTACGTCGATGGCGACCCCGCACGTGGCGGGCGCGGCGGCGATCCTGGCGCAGGAACACCCGGACTGGACCGGCCCGCAGCTCAAGGCGGCCCTCACCGCCTCCGCGAAGCCGGCCCCCGCCACCTCCGCGTACACCCAGGGCACCGGCCGGGTGGACGTCGCCAGGGCGATCACCCAGCAGCTCACCAGCAGTCCGACCTCGCTCGGCTTCGGGACACAGGCGTACCCCCACACCGACGACCGGCCGATCACCAAGGACGTCACCTACCGCAACGCGGGCACCGAGCCGGTCACGCTCGACCTGGCCACCGAGGCCTACGGCAACGACGGAAAGCCGGCCGCCGAGGGCCTGTTCGCCGTCTCGCCGCGGCGGCTCACCGTCCCGGCGGGCGGTGAGGCGAGCGCCACCGTGACCACCGACACCCGGGTGGGAACTGCCGACGGCAGCTTCGGCGGCTCGCTGACCGCCACCACCGCCGACGGCACGACGACCGCGCGCACCTCCCTGGGCGTGGTCCGCGAGGTCGAGTCGTACGACCTGACCATCAAGCACCTCGACCTCAAGGGCAAGGCCCTCGGCGACGCTTCGACGAGTATCTACGGCCTGGACAACGACATCTGGACGGAAGCCTCCGACGAGAAGGACGGCGAGGTCACCATCCGTCTGCCGAAGGGGCGTTACGCCCTGGAAGGCGTGCTCCGCACCGTCAGCACCGGAGGGTCCGTGCTGCTGCACCCGAAGTTCGCGCTGACCAAGGACACGACCCTGGTCATGGACGCACGCAAGACGAAGCCCGTCAAGATCACCGTGCCGGACGGTGCGGCCAGGCCCACGGGCGCGATGTTCTTCTTCCACGTCGACGTCAACAACAGGCCGTACACCTCCGTGTACGACGTCCCTTCCTTCGGCAGCATCCGCGTCGGACAGCTCGGCGCCCCGGCGCCGGCCGCCGAGGTGTCCGCGATGTACCACGGCATCTGGACCCACAAGGCCGTCAACTACCGGCTGGCCTGGAACCGTACGGGTGACCTGTCCGGCTTCACCGAGAACGTCGAGCGCGGCCGGCTCGCCAAGGTCAAGGTCGTCGTCGGTGCGCCCGTCAAGGGCAGGACCACGACCATCGCCGCCGCACCGCTGATGTACGGCGGCTTCTACAACCAGCACACGACCGAGGGCCGTCTGCCGCTGACCGGCACCGACTATGTGCTGCCCAACGGGATCAAGTGGTTCTACCAGGCCAGCCAGTTCGGCGCCCCCGACGCCGAGGGCGAGCCGACGTGGGAGAGCACGCAGGCCGCCATCCCCAGGAGCTTCGCGGCGGGCAGGGTCCACACCCAGCGGTTCAACGTCGGCGTCTTCGGCCCAGCCCTCCCCTCGGGCTCCCTCTCGGCCGTCGTCGACCGGCCCGAAGCGGTACGCGTCGGCGACACCTTCACGGCGTACCTACCGCTGTTCTCCGACGGCGCGGGCAACCTGGGGACCACCGACCACACCAAGGCCAGGAGCTCGCTCCACGCCGACGGCAAGAAGATCTTCGCCGTGAGCGCCCCGCTCGACGGCGACTCGTACACGGTTCCCGCGGGCAAGCGCACCTACAAGCTCGCCGTGGACGTCTCCCGCGACCCGGCACGGTTCGCGGTCAGCACCCGTACGACCGCCACCTGGACCTTCACCTCGGCCCACGTCCCCGGCGACACCCCCGAGCGGCTCCCGCTGACCGTCGTCCGCTTCACGCCCAGCCTGTCGACGGCCAGTACCGCCAAGGCCGGTACGACCCTCACCGTGCCCTTCAGCCTCCAGGGCGCGGCCACCCGGGCCGCCACGCTGCGCAAGCTGGCCTTCACCGTCTCCTACGACGACGGCAGGACCTGGAAGAAGACCACCGCCGTGAACGGCAAGCTGCTCAAGCTGCGCAGCCCTGCCAAGCCTGGCCCCGTCTCCCTTCGGGTCGCCCTCACCGACGCCGACGGCAACACCCTGACCCAGACCATCCACCGCGCCTACCGCACCACCAAGTAGACGACAACGACACAGTCGGCCCCCGCCGGTCGCCCGGCGGGGGCCGACTGCGTCGCCGCCGGGCAGCGAAGCCCATAGTCTGGATCTGGTGATCTTTGTTTGTTTGTGACGGTGACGAACGTCGGAACCTGTGCTTTGATGTGTTTGGTTCTGTTTGATGGGTGGGATGGGGAGTCCGGCGTGAAGAAGACCTCGACCCGGCTGGCCGACGGTCGTGAGCTGATCTACTACGACCTGCGCGATGACACCGTGCGCGACGCGGTGGACAAGCGGCCCCTGGAGCGCACCGTCACCACCTCGGAGGTACGCCGGGACCCGCTGCTCGGCGACTCCGTCGCGATCGCCTCGCACCGCCAGGGCCGCACCTACCACCCCCCGGCGAACGAATGCCCGCTCTGCCCCTCCGAGGGCGACCGCCTCAGCGAGATACCGGACTCCTCGTACGACGCCGTCGTGTTCGAGAACCGCTTCCCCTCGCTCGCCGGTGACTCCGGCCGCTGCGAGGTCGTCTGCTTCACCTCGGACCACAACGCGTCCTTCGCCGACCTGACCGAAGAGCAGGCCCGCCTCGTCCTGGAGGCATGGACCGACCGCACCGCCGAGCTGTCCCACCTCCCCTCCGTCGAGCAGGTGTTCTGCTTCGAGAACCGCGGTGCCGAGATCGGCGTGACCCTGGGGCACCCGCACGGGCAGATCTACGCGTACCCCTTCACCACGCCCCGCACCGCGCTGATGCTGCGCTCCCTCGCGTCCCACAAGGACGCCACCGGCGGCGAGAACCTCTTCGACACCGTCCTGGAACGGGAGCTGGCGGACGAGCGGGTCGTCCTCGAGACCGAACACTGGGCGGCCTTCGTGCCGTACGCGGCGCACTGGCCGTACGAGATCCACCTGTACCCCAAGCGCCGGGTCCCCGACCTGCTCGCGCTCGACGAGGACGCGCGCTCAGAGTTCCCCAAGGTTTATCTGGAACTCTTGAGGCGCTTCGACCGGATCTTCGGCGAGGGTGAGCCTCCGACCCCGTACATCGCGGCCTGGCACCAGGCCCCGTTCGGCACGCTGGAGGAGTTCGAGGGTGTCCAGCGTGAGGACTTCGCGCTCCACCTCGAGCTTTTCACCATTCGCCGCACCACCGGCAAGCTGAAGTTTCTCGCGGGTTCCGAATCCGGCATGAACGTGTTCATCAACGACGTGCCGCCGGAGCGCGCGGCCGAGCGACTGCGAGAGGTAGCGAGTTCATGAGCGGGCAGCAGGACGGGCAGCGGGACGGGCATCAGGGCGGGAAGCACCGCGGCAAGTACCTGGTCACCGGTGGCGCGGGGTACGTCGGCAGCGTGGTCGCCCAGCATCTGCTGGAGGCCGGGCACGAGGTCGTCGTCCTCGACAACCTCTCGACCGGCTTCCGCGAGGGCGTCCCCGCCGGCGCGGCCTTCGTCGAGGGCGACATCCGCGACGCCGGCAAATGGCTCGACGGCTCCTTCGACGCCGTCCTGCACTTCGCCGCGTTCTCGCAGGTCGGCGAGTCCGTCGTGAAGCCCGAGAAGTACTGGGACAACAACGTCGGCGGCACCATGGCCCTGCTCGCCGCGATGCGCGAGGCGGGCGTCCGCAAGCTGGTGTTCTCCTCCACGGCCGCCACCTACGGCGAGCCGGAGACCACCCCCATCGTCGAGTCCGCGCCGACCCGGCCGACCAGCCCGTACGGCGCCTCCAAGCTCGCCGTCGACCACATGATCACCGGCGAGGCCGCCGCCCACGGCCTGGGCGCCGTCTCCCTGCGCTACTTCAACGTGGCCGGCGCGTACGGCACCTGCGGTGAGCGCCACGACCCCGAGTCGCACCTCATCCCGCTCGTGCTCCAGGTCGCCCAGGGCAGGCGCGACGCGATCTCCGTCTTCGGCGAGGACTACCCGACCCCCGACGGCACCTGCGTCCGCGACTACATCCACGTCGCCGACCTCGCCGACGCCCACCTGCTGGCGCTGGACGCCGCACAACCGGGCGAGCACCTCATCTGCAACCTGGGCAACGGCAACGGCTTCTCGGTGCGCGAGGTGATCGAGACCGTCCGCCGGGTCACCGGCCACCCGATCCCCGAGGTCGTCGCCCCGCGCCGGGCCGGCGACCCCGCCACCCTGGTCGCCTCCGCCGAAACGGCCCGCGAACGGCTCGGCTGGAACCCGTCGCGCGCGGACCTCGCGGAGATCGTGGCGGACGCGTGGGAGTTCACGCAGGCGCGGGCGGCTCAGTAGTCCGCGCAGGCGCAGGCACGGTGGTCCACGCGCGCGCGGGCCCAGGAGTGCACGCGGGGCGTGTGCCCAGCGGTTCGCGCGGGCGTGGGCGGAGCGGTACGGGTCGCCCACGCGCCGAAGCGGCGCGGGCCCGCACCCGTTCGCGCCAAGTAGTGTGCCGGCTCGGCCAGTTCATCGGCCGAGCCGGTTCGTCGGTCCAGTAAGGAAAGGTCAGGGTCACGGGATGAGCGAGGCTGTCGTCGTCGCCGGGCGGTTCGAGGAGCTCTACGGGGCGGCGCCGGAGGGAGTGTGGGCCGCGCCGGGCCGGGTGAACCTCATCGGCGAGCACACCGACTACAACGACGGCTTCGTCATGCCCTTCGCCCTCCCGCACACCACCGTCGCGGCCGTCGCCCGGCGCACGGACGGCGTCCTGCGCCTGCACTCCGACGACGTCGAAGGCGGTGTCGTCGAGCTGACGCTGGACGCGCTCACCCCCGGCGCCGACCGCGCCTGGACGGCGTACCCGTCCGGCGTGCTCTGGGCCCTGCGCGAGGCGGGCCACACGGCGCTGACCGGCGCGGACATCCACCTCGCGTCGACCGTCCCGACGGGCGCGGGCCTGTCCTCCTCGGCGGCCCTGGAGGTCGTCGTGGCCCTCGCCCTCAACGACCTCTTCTCCCTCGGCCTCAAGGGCTGGCAGCTGGCCCGCCTGTGCCAGCGCGCGGAGAACGTCTACGTCGGCGCCCCGACCGGGATCATGGACCAGACCGCCTCCGCGTGCTGCGAGAACGGCCACGCCCTGTTCCTCGACACCCGGGACCTCTCCCAGCGGCAGATCCCCTTCGACCTGGCCGCCGAGGGCATGCAGCTGCTGGTCGTCGACACCCAGGTCAAGCACTCCCACAGCGAGGGCGAGTACGGCAAGCGCCGCGCCGGCTGCGAGAAGGGCGCGGCCCTCCTCGGCGTCGACGCGCTGCGCGACGTCGCCTACGACGAGCTGGACGCGGCCCTCGACCGCCTCGGCGACGACGAGGAGGTCCGCCGCCTGGTCCGCCACGTGGTCACCGAGGCCCAGCGCGTCGAGCGCGTGGTCTCCCTCCTGGAGTCGGGCGAGACCCGCGCGATCGGCCCCGTCCTGGTCGAGGGGCACGCCTCGCTCCGCGACGACTTCCGGATCTCCTGCCCCGAGCTGGACCTCGTCGTCGACACCGCCCTCGCCGCCGGCGCCCTCGGCGCCCGGATGACCGGCGGCGGCTTCGGCGGTTCCGCGATCGTCCTCGTCGACGCGACCGACGCGGACGCGGTCACCAAGGCGGTGGAGGAGGCCTTCGCCGACGCCGGCTTCACGGCCCCGCGCGTCTTCGTGGCGGTCCCTTCGGCGGGGGCGCGGCGGGTTTCGTGATGTGACGTGACGTGGCCCGTGGTGGCCTGACACACGAACGGAAGGCGGTGCTACCCGGCAGGCCCGGGTACCACCGCCTTGCTGCTGCCGGCTACCGGCTGCCGGCTGCCGGCTACCGGCTCATGCGCTCGGCTGTGCCCAGCCCCAGCACTGTCACTGCGAAAAGCTAAAGTTGTTGCTGGGACACTGACTTACGGGGAGGGCAGTGATGCTGGACGGAGGCGAGTCGGGACCCTCCAGTGGGACGGGGCCTTCGTGGGTGTCCGGGGTGTGGGACGTCGTACATGACGCGGCTGCGGACGTATACACGGAACTGTCCTCGTTCCAGACGTTCAAGAAGCGCATCGACCAACTGATCATCGACCTCAAAGGCTCCGACGCCGGCCCCGGCAAGGTGGGCCAGCACCAGCTGGAACGCGCCCAGTTCGGCGGCGGCAGCGGCGAATGGGCGGAAGCGGCGGGCCTGTTCACCGCGTACGAGACGGTCATCACGGAGCTGGAGAACCTCTCGAAGCTGCTGTCCGACTCCATGGAGGGCGTGGGCATCGCGGTCATGGCCTCCCACAAGGGCTACGAGAACATCGACCTCGACATCCGCGACCGCATGGCGGCGATCAGCGCGGAGACGACGGAACACTACGGCGGCGCGTACGAACCGAAGCTGCCGAACGGCTCGGGCGCGGGGGACACGGGCCAGGTACGTCGAACGGACCAGCCGGGGCCGGGGCAGTCGGAGCAGTCGCCGTCGGGTGGCGACGCGGGAGGCACGATCTGATGACGGACGGCGACCGGGGAGGCAGGGCCTGATGTCGGGCGGCACGTTCGAGAACATGAGCCACGAGCAGATGCTGGCGTGGCTGGACCAGGCGAACAGCGGCACCGTGCAGGGGGCGGCCGACCGCTTGGCGAAGGTGGCCGAGGAGATCCACAAGATCGCCGATGAACTGAAGATCCGCCCCCAGTTGGTGGAATGGAAGGGCGAGGGTGCGGACGCCTTCCGCACCTGGACCGCGGACCTGGCCAACTCCACCCTCCGCCTGGGCGACTTCAGCCTGGAGTCGGCGAAGTGGCTGGCCGAAGCCTCCGGCGCCATCGCCCGAACCCAGGCGGCGATCCCGCGTACGCAGGAGAGCGCGGAGGGAAACCTGGTGGCCGCCGCGTCGGCCCCCAACGACCCCGACTCCGCCACGATTTCCAGCAAGTCGTCGGACGAGCTCGCCGCTTTGGCGGCCGACAAGGAGAGGGTCCGCCAGGAGGCCGCCTACGAGATGATCAAGCTGGGCCAGGCTTACGACTTCTCGGCCGTGCAGCTGAACGCGCTGGAGAGGCCCAGGTTTCCGCCGCCGCCGGAGGTGTTGGTGCCGGACGACCGGGGAAGGGCCAATGATCAGGAGTCACTGACACGACCGGGCGCTTCAGGTCAGGGGGACGGCTCGGCTTCGGTGCCCCAAGGGCCCCGTGCGGCGGATGGCGCCGATAAGTCGGAGCCTTCAACTCAGGGCAGAACGTTGCTTGAGCGCTCCGTGCCATTGGAGGACGGGCCTGCGACCCGGATGGGTATCGACTCCGTAGAGACGCTGCCGCAGGACAAGCGGACGACGACGGGTCCGCCGCCAGGCGGTCCTCCCGGTGCCGGACGGTTGGAGGTGTCTGGAAGTCCTCCGCACTCGAATTGGGCTCCGCCCGTGACGGGTAGGCAGGGTCTGCCTATTGGCGGCCCGCCTGCGCAGGGACGGTCGGCGGTGACCGGCCGTGTGCCTCAGTTCCCTGCTGGTCAGGCCGTTCAACCTCCGACTGCCGGTCGTGCCCCGAGTAGTAACGGCATCCTCGGAGGTCGTCCCGTCACCCCGCCCTCGGGTGGGCAGGCGGGAACGCCCCATCGTGGAACAGTGGTGGGGGCTCCACCCGGCTCGACAGGGCGTCCTCCGATGGGCTCTACCACCGGCACGGCGACTCCCACAGGGCGAGCGGCCGGTCAGCAGGGGCCGACGCCCGGCGCCCGCCTCCCCTCGCCGAACGGCGGGGTCATCGGAGGCGCTCCGCAACAGACGGGTCGCACGGCGCGCAGCTCGGGTGGGACGGCCGGAACCGGTACGACGTCCGGTGGTAGTACGACGCGTGGCGGCATCGCAGGCGGTGCCCCTGGCGGGCTTCGGCCTGGTGAGAGAAGAGGAGCAGGCTCTCGTCGCGTACCCGGGCCGATCTCCTCAACGAGTATGGACAACAGGAACGTGAGGCCGTACCGCTCGGCCGACGATGAGGAGACCCGACGGCAGGGCAACAGCCGCCCTGCACCACCGGCCGCCGACTGACGCGTATCCCGGAACGGAGACAGCGAACCTCATGCCCACCACCAGCCCTCGACACGGACGACACCGTGCTGCGGTCTCCGCGCTCCTCGCTCTGCTGCTGGTGGGCTCTTCGGAAGCACCGGCCTATGCCGAGTCCATCCGTCAGCAGCAGTGGTTCCTCGACGCCATGAAGGCCGAGCAGATGTGGCAGAGCAGCACCGGTGAGGGAATCACGGTCGCCGTGATCGATTCGGGGGTGGACGCAACCAACCCCGATCTGAAGGGCCGCGTCCTACCAGGCAAGGACCTCGCCCCCGATCAGCCGGGAGACGCGCGCACCGACTACGAGGACCACGGCACGGGCATGGCAGGGCTGATCGCAGGAACCGGCGCTTGGAACGGTGGCGAGGGCGCTTTCGGGTTGGCCCCCGGTGCCAGGATTCTCCCCATCCGGATGCCCAAGGACGGGGATGCGGCCAACAAAGCCGAAGGAAACAGGCGGTTCAACGAGGTTGCTCCAAAGGCGATCCGTTACGCCGCGGACGAGGGCGCCCAAGTCATCAATATCTCCCTTGCGTACACGGAGGGCTCACCGCAGCTTACGGCGGCGGTGAAGTACGCCTTGGATAAGGGCTCATTGATTTTCGCCAGTGCGGGCAACGACGGAGACAAGGCCAACCAGGTCATGTATCCAGCAGCCACGCCCGGCGTAGTAGCGATGGCAGCCGTCGGTAGAGACCTCCGCAGGACCGAAGAGTCCCAACACGGTCCTCAGGTGGATATGGCAGCACCAGGTGAGGAAATGGTGCACGCCTGCGGTACTGACACCGGCCTGTGCAAGAGTCACGGCACCAGCGACGCCACGGCTCTCGCCTCCGCCAGTGCTGCTCTGATCTGGTCCAAGCACCCCACCTGGACCAACAACCAGGTCCTCAGAGTCATGCTGAACACCATCGGTGCCCCCACCGACGGCTCCGAGCGCAACGACTCCATCGGCTACGGCATCGTCCGCCCCCGCATCGCCCTGCAGAACCCCGGCGACCCGGGCCCGGCCGACGAATACCCGCTCCCGGACCTCGCGGCCGCAGCCTCCACATCGCCGTCCCCCGGGCCCTCGGCCCCCGACGCCGACAACGCACCGGCGGAGGACACGACCACCGAGGAGGTGGCAGCCTCAGATTCCTCCAAGGGCAACAACATGCTGTCCACCGTGTTGACCGCGGCTGCGGTCGTGGCACTACTCGGCATCGGCGTGGCGGTCCTCGTCGTCGTCCGCAACCGCCGCCCCGCACACTCCACGGCACCGCACCCGACAGCCCCGTACGCGCCCCCGCCTGGACAACTCCAGTACCCGGCGCCCCAATACCCGCCTTCTCCCTACGCCGCCCCGCCCAGCACTCCAAACGGCAACATCACTCCCGGCCAGCGCCCCGGCCCCGGTCCCCGTTGAGCCTCCGGCGATGGCGATGCGGTGAATCTGCGCCGATGAGGGCTGTTGAGGGCCGCGATTTATTGGGATTCGGATCGGTGGGCTTATCGCTTTATGCTGCTGAGGAAGAGGGAGAAGGCATTGCTCTCTATGGTAAGCACACCTCGGTCCGGGTCCTTTGAGTCGCGTATTCCGATCAGCGGTTCTATGTATGCCATCTCGACGCACTCATTGTTCACTGCGCTGTAGCTGCTCCTGAACCACTCTGTCGCCGCAAGCCGGACGACTGTCGGTGTTTCGCTCATCTCGTGAACTCCTCTCGTGCGGTGGCCAGTAGCTCAAGGCTGGCCGAGGTGTCGGCCGCTTGTGAGCGCAAGTAGTCAAACATGAGTTTGTAGCTCTGAACCTCGGTGGGGGAGTCGAGGTAGAGGCCTCGTTTGTGAAGTTCGAGGTAGACGACGTTCATGCTGTTGAGCGGATCGTCCTCGCTGTCCCGTCCAAGGACGAGGAAGTGGCCGCCGGAGCCGGCCGCGTGGGCGCCCGTCGTGAAGAGGAGTATCTGGATGTCCACATTGGGGCGTTGAGCCATGGTGTGCAGATGGGCGATCTGCTCGACCATTACGTCCGTGCCGCCGACGTTCCGCCGCAGTACCGCGTCGTCGAGGACCACCCAAAGGTGCAACGCGGGTGAACGTTCCAGGATGGCTTGGCGCTTGATACGGACGGCTGCCGTTGTCTCTTGCACCGATGTCGACGCCGCCGCAACCATCCCGCCGACCTCTCATCGCCCCCACCGTCCAGGCCTGGTACGAGCCCATCGACGGCGCGTCCACCCATCTCGTCCGCCCCTACCTCGCCGCTCACGAGCGTGAGGAGAACGCCCGGATTCAGCGGCTGCGCCGAGACGCCCTGTGGTGTGCGACGTACGGGGTGGACCTGGACCGTCGTGACATCCACGCGTGGTTGGGGGCGGTGTGATGGGCGACAGGGAGCGGACCCAGGTGCGGCTTCTGCCCTGGAGCGCAGAGCATGGCGGGCCTTGTGCGCTTGTCACGGATGGCGACGGACCCGTTTTCCGGATCGCCGACCAGGTCGAGAGCGGGGGGCCGGGGCTCGTGGACGGGCTATCGAGCCGTGAGCGAGGTGTGCTTGCCGGGGAGGAGGCCGAGCGGCTGGGGGCTGAACCCGCCTTTGCAGGCGTCCAGTTGGTCGACGCGCTGTTGGGTGCGTTGCTCGTGGGCGCGTTCGATAATGCTCGCCCCGGCGCATCAGGGTTCGTGGCTGCCTACGGCGTCGAGTTCCGGGCGTTCGGGCTGCTCTCCTTGCCCGGCACGGATCTCGCCTCCGCAGGTGCCGCTCGCCGTTACGTGTGCGGCATGGCTCGGTGGTGGGGGCTCCCGTCGGATGCCGTGGGCGATCTGGAGAGCGTCGTCGGCGAGTTGGCGGCCAACGCTCTGGAGCACGGCGGCAGTGACCTGATCACGATCACCCTCGCGCTCGCCACGGCAACGGTCACCATCGCTGTCACCGACGTGGGTCCGAGCCGGGGGATCATGGGGTCGCTGCCGTCGGCACGGGTGTTGCCAGGAGCTGAACAGGAGCGGGGGCGTGGACTGCTGATCACCGAGGCCCTGGCCAGCCGCTGGGGGTGGCGGGGGACGCGGGACAGCCTGACGGTCTGGGCTGATATCGCCGTCGACTCCGCGTGGGCCGACCCGACTCCGGGAGCGGTCCCGCCGAGTGCGTCGGCGCGGAGGCCGTAGTTTGATCCGGCGGAATCTTCGACGGCGAGCTGGCTGGCGCCAAGCGTTCAAAGCGGCGGTGTCGCGCCGCTCCCAGCAGCGGAGGTCCGGTCAGCTCAGCTCGTGCTCAACGAGGCGGGGCTGCCGTTCCGCGTGCGCAACGTGCTCCCCGAACGGTGGGCGGTGGGACCGGAAAGCTCTGGTAACGCGGCCTTGCTGTTACCGAAACCGAAGGCGCCGTTGCTGTTGCCGGAGGAACGATTCGCGCGTTCCACCCGGCGAGCGTCCGCTCAACTCCCCCGGCAGAGGGCGAAATTGCCAGGCCTCGCCCCACGCCTCCGTGCGACCACTCATGTGATCCGCTCTCCCTGGCCCCGCACGGTCCTTGCACACCGCGGACTCACCCCGGCGGCTACGCGGGATCCAGCACGGGCTTCGCGGGGAGCCCGCCGTTCTTCTCGCAGCGCAGTTCCTTGGCCATGGCCAGCGAGAAGGAGTGGGCCACGGTTGCGTAGGCGTCCTTGAGCGCCTTGATGTCGCCTTCGGGTTCCGTCGGCATGCCCCAGTGCTCCACGCCGATGGCGACGTGAGCCGCATTCGTGGGGATGCGAAACCTGTCGCTCCGGCACGCGAACTGGACCGACGCCCTGTCCGCCGCTGCCAGGGTGCGCTCCCCCATATCCAGCACGGTGAAATCCGGGGCCGGAGTTCCCGTCGGGGGGCCGTCGTCCAGCCCCCAGGTGACTCGGATCGCGAAATCCGGCGTACCGTCGGCCGTGTAGATGCGGCAGATGTCGTCGCGCCCGCCGGTGGTTCCCGGAAACGCCTCCACGAGGTCCGTCGCGGCACGCGAGACGGTGGACTTCTCCGCCGTCGTCCCGAACCGCGACGATCCCGTGATCACCTTCAGCGCCTTGGATGCCTGGGCGGACACGGCGTCCCCACCGCACAGTTGGGTCCCCGCCAGAGTCTTGTCGGCCGCCTCCTCGTCTCCGTCCCCACCACAACCTGTGGCCCCGAGATACAACAGGCTGGCCACGGCCGTGGTAAGGAGTCCAACGCGCACCGGCCTTCGATTGATCACTATCCGCATCCTTACGTGTCCTCAGCCGTCCGCCGGTCTCAGCCGGTCTCCGGGCGGTTGCCCTGCTGGTTCTCCCGGTCGTTGCCGACCCCGTAGCCGATCAGCATCGATTCGCGAAGGTCCCGCGCGAACGTGCTGTTCTTGAGGTCCGGGACGTGCTGGTCCAGAAAATCCTCCATCGGTGCCTCAGCCAGGGCCTCTCCGGCGGTGAAGATCGCCATTCTCTCCTCGTCGGTGAGGTCCTCCATCTTCTCCTTGTGCTCGTCCACCGATTTCTCGGACATGTCGCCGACCATCTGACCGATGACCTGTTCGGCGGCACCAGCCGCGGTGTCCGTCGCCAGCGGGATGAGCACCGCAGCCGTGCCCACGGCCGCGGTCGCGGGCAGGAAGGCGACACCGGCCGCGATGCCCACCGCGGCCCCGAACTGGACCCAGCCCGCCCGCTTTTCGACCGCCTTCTCGTAGTCCTCGTGGGTCTTGAGGTTCGTCGCCTCCACCTGGTCCGCCCGGGACTGGTCGAGCATGCCCTGCACCTCGGCGCCCACCAGCACGGTCGCCCTGGCAGCACCCTCCTTGATCCCGTCCGGGCCCACGGTCCCTTCCAGCACGCTGCGGGTGTAGACCTGCTCCGCGGTCGAGAGCGTCGCGTAGGCGTCCGGGTGCTGACCCAGGGTGCTGAGGAAGCCCCGGACGACGCTGCGCCCATGCCCGTCCCTGGTGTCCGCGAAGTCGATGTGCCCCTCCGGGTTCTTGCCCGGCGCGAACACGCTCTCCGGATGGTTCTTTTCCAGCGCCCAGTTGATGTCGTCGATGTAGCCACCGCCCATGACACCCAGGCTGTCGGCCATCGCCTCGTGGCGCTCCTTCAGCAGACCCGGTTCCGCCGCGTACTTCTCCATGACCTTCTGCATGACCGCGGCGTTGTCCGCGTCCCGCACCACGCCGGCGTCCGGGTGCCCGGCCGGGTAGCCGAGGGTCGCCGCCTCCAGGGCGTGGCCGAGGGCGTCGGGCATCTGGTCGAGCGCCGCCTCGTGCTCGTCGACCGAGTTGACGTCGGGGAAGGATTCCCACTTCTCGTTGCTGAAGAAGTCCAGGTAGTTGTTGAACGGCTCGCCGTCCTTGTCCTTCCCGAGCGCGGCCGTGGCACCGTGGTTGACCGTGCCGTCCTCGTTGTAGGCGGTCGGGGGGTCGGTGAAGAACTTCTTCGCCGCTTCCGGGCTGTTGCCGAGCGCTTCCAGCATGGCGGTGGCCGGGTCGTAGCCGGCCCCGTTCACGCCGGAGGGGTTGTACGGGTTCTTGAACAGACTGTTCACCGTCTTGTTCTCGGCGAACATGTCCGGGTCCTTCGCGTGCAGCTGCGCCACGTGTTCGGCGATCGGGTTGAGGAACTTCGCGTCGTAGTTCCCGTACCGCATGATCCCGCCGAGCAGCTGATAGCCGAATGGCCCGCCGAAGTCGTTCTTGGACAGAGGAATGCGCTCCGTACCCAACTTGCGGAGCTCCGGGCCCCACTTGTCGGCGAATTCCTTGTCGTGTGAGGCGGTGGCCAGGTTGAGGCCGAGGTTCTCCTGGAGCTGCTGGACGTCCTTGAGGCGCTGCGGGTCGACCTTGCTGTACTCGTATGTGTCCGTGGAGAGCTGGCCGAAGAACGCGAGCGACTTCTCGGGGCCGAGTTTCTCGTAGAAGCTCCTGGAGAACTCCACCGACTTGCTGTTGTCCTTCAGCAGTTCGTTGAGCTGCTGAAGTTCGGAGTGGGTGAGGTCCCGGCCCTTGCCCGCCAGAGCGGCGGCACGGGCGGCCTCCTCCTGGTCCAGCTTCGTGTACGTCGGAGCGCTGAAGTCCTTGCGGTCGGTGACGTTGGCCTCAAGGGTGTTCTTGAGGGTGACATCGGTGTCGTTGCAGTTGTCGACGATGAGGTCGATCCTCTTCTGCCACGACTCGATGTTCCGCGCCTCTTGCTGCAGGGGCTCTTTGTAGTCGGGGTCGTGCAGCGCCCCAGGGATCTCGGACAACGGGTTCCGCGCCGTGACCTTGCCTTTGCCGTCCACCCGGATGCCGGCCGCGGGCCCCTCGTGGTCCCGGATGGCGATCAGGTCGTCCTTGGCCTTCTTGATGGCCAAGTACCCCTCTTCCAGGATCAGCTTCACACCCTTGGCCTCGGCCGCGGCGTCCGCGAACTCCTTGGCCGTCTTGCCGATGAACGCCTTGGTGACCCCTGCGTTGACGCCCTCCCAGGAGGCTTTGTTCGCCTTTGCCTTCATTCCGTCGGTGGCGTCTGTGGCGAGAGTGTCCAGCTTCTTCGCCATCTCCGACCAGTCGTCGACGGCGGCCTTCAGCTTCGCCACCGGCGCGTCGATGATGTCCTCGTACTTCAGCATGGTGCGTGCTCCCCCGAGCCCTATTTCATGTAGTCCGAGAGCACGGAAGTCCGCATGAGATCCCCCTCGATCTTCGCCTCGTCCTTGGCGTGCTGGGCCTTGCTGTAATCGAGGTGATTGGAAATCTGCGCGCAGGCGTCCAGCAGCGTCCGCAGGTGGGTCTGCCAGAAGTCGTGCACCTTCAGCACGGCCGAACCGCTCACGAAGTTCCCGTTGGTCAGCGCTATCGCCGCGTCGAACGTGGCGGGACGGGCGATGTCGCCCTCCTTCCCCAGCCGGCCCAACAGGTCATACGCGTCATTGCCGATAGCGCCGAGATCGTCCCGATTGACCACCAGGTCTTTTCCGCCGCCGCCACCACCTCCGCCGCCCGCGGCCGGAGCGCTGTTGATCCGCATGGCAGTCCGCTCGGCCGCCGCCGCGCGCAGTTCGGCCCATTCTTGCTCGAACGTCACGATTTCCCCCAAGCTGATCCGGGCAGGCCACTCCACCGTACTCGCGCGGCCACCGACCTGATCATCTGGCTCTCGTATCATCACCCGCCCATGGGGCGCCCGTTGCTGAAGCTGTTCTCTATCTGGCGAGCACCTTCAGGCGGGCTTCGTTCCGCTCGGCTCACCCGATCCTCTTCGTCAGCGTGTACTCCGTGATCCCCGGCGGATAGTCCGGGATCACGCACACCACCTCGTAGCCGAGCCGCTTGTAGAACTCCGGGGCCTGGAAGTCCCAGGTCTCCAGGCGCGCCGAGTGGCAGCCGCGTGCGCGGGCGGCCGTGCGTTCGGCCCGCGACAGCAGGTGAGAACCGAGGCCCTTGCCCCGGTGGCGTTCGTGGACCCAGAGGTAGGTGACGTGAAGCCAGGTGGCCCAGGTGTGGCCGACCAGGCCGCCGACGAGGTCGCCCGTCTCGTCCAGAGCCCACACCTGGAGCGGAACCTCGCGTTCACCAGGGGTTCCCCGCAGGGCCCGGAGGATCGGCGAAGCCGCGGTGTTGCTGGCACGCAGCCGGGAAAGCAGCAATTGGCTTCGATCCCTGTCGACTTCTGTCTCGATACGAAACATGCGGCACACGATAAACGCGCTGGACAACCAGTTCTGCAAATTACCTTCCGCTCCTGCCCCCCGGCCGTACTCTGATGAGCAGCGCCGGTGGGGGCCGGTGCTGATCAGGGGGCGAGACAGTCGGGTACGACGCCCGGAGTGGGGGTAGCGGTTCAGCACGGCGGCGGCCGTGCGGCTGCGACGCCCCGTCCCAGGTGTAAACCGGGGCACGCTCCGGGCGTCGTACTCGCGCCGGTCGTCCCCCGACCAGTGGGGGTTTCAGTGGTTCGCATCCGAGTCCTGGTCGTCGACGACCACCGTATCTTCGCCGAGTCGCTCGCGGCGGCGCTGGCCGCCGAGCCGGACGTCGACGTGTCCGCGGCCGGCAGCGGCCCCGCGGCGCTGCGCTGTCTGGACCGCGCGGCGGCGGAGGGGCGCAAGTTCGACGTGCTGCTGGTCGACGCCGACCTGGGGGGTCATGCCCAGGTCCCCGGCGCGCGGCCGACCGCCGTACCCGCCCCGGACGGCGGCGAGGACGGTCACGTGGACGGCATATCGCTGGTCGCGGGCGTGCGTTCGGGACAGCCGAGCGTACGGATCGTCGTCCTCGCAGAGAAGGACGATCCGCGCAGGGCCGCGCTGGCCCTCCAGGCGGGAGCGTCCGGCTGGGTCGCCAAGGACTGCTCGCTGTCCCGGCTGCTCACCGTCATCCGGGGCGTGCTGCGCGACGAGACACATCTGCCGCCCGCGCTGCTCACGGGCGTCCTGCGGGAGCTGACCGCCGCGCGCAAGCACCGCACGGAGAGTGAGCGGCTCGTCGAGTCACTCACCCCGCGTGAGCGCGAAGTGCTCCGGTGCATGGTGGCGGGACTGGGGCGCAAGGCCGTCGCCGAGCGCCTGTTCCTCTCCCCGCACACCGTCCGCACCCACATGCAGAACGTCCTCGGAAAGCTGGGCGTCCACTCCACCCTCGCCGCCGTGGCCCTCGCACGCCGGGCGGGCGTGGGCCCTGTCGACCTAGCCGGGGATGTTGTCGAACGGGGCGGTCAGCTGGCGTAGGAGGCCCGCCAGTTCGCCGCGCTGGGCGCGGGTGAGTTCGGCCAGGATCGCGCGTTCCTGGTCGAGGAGGCCGGCGAGCGCCTGGTCCGCCCGGTCCCGGCCCTCGTCCGTGAGCCGTACGAGCACGCCCCGCCGGTCGCTGGGGTCGGGCAGCCGTTCGACCAGGCCCTTCTTCGTGAGCCGGTCGATGCGGTTGGTCATCGTGCCCGACGTCACCAGTGTCTGGGTGAGCAGCTGACCGGGCGAGAGCTGGTACGGGTTCCCCGCCCGCCGCAGCGCCGTCAGCACGTCGAACTCCCACGGCTCCAGCTGGTGCTCCGCGAACGCCAGCCGGCGCGCGCGATCCAGGTGCCGGGCCAGTCTGCTCACCCGGCTGAGTACTTCCAGCGGCTCCACGTCGAGGTCGGGGCGCTCCCGGCGCCACGCTGCGACCAGCCGATCGACCTCGTCCTCCATGGCGATCAGTGTAGTGGTTGTGTCGATGTGAAGTCTCTTGAGATCAAGATGATTAGATCAAAGTCTCTTGACTTCGAGATATGTGCGGTCGAGAGTGGCAGTGCCGTCCGGCAGCTGAGCGATGACGAGGAGGACGTCCCATGCCCGCCACCAACCCCACCTGGGACCCCCAGCAGTACCTGCGGCACGCCGGCCACCGCGCCCGCGCCTTCGTGGACCTGCTCGCCCACGTCCCCGACCCGCCCGCCGCGCACCCCCGCGTCGCCGACCTCGGCTGCGGCCCCGGCAACGTCACCCGCCTCCTCGCCGACCGCTGGCCCACCGCACGCATCACCGGGTACGACAACTCGCCCGAGATGCTCGAGCGGGCCCGGACCGACCACGAGGGGCCCACCCCGGGCGGCGGACACATCGACTTCGCCGAGGTGGACGTCCTCACCTGGGCGCCCCCGGAGCCGTACGACCTGATCGTCAGCAACGCCACGTTCCAGTGGGTCCCCGGGCATGCCGCCCGCTTCCCCGCCTGGGTCGACGCGCTCGCCCCCGGCGGCACCTTCGCCTTCCAGGTCCCCGGGAACTTCGACTCGCCCAGCCACCGCCTCATGCGCGAACTGGCGCACTCCGCCCGCTGGAAGGACCGCCTCGGCGACACCCTCCGCCACGACGACGCGGTCCACGCCCCCGTCGACTACCACGCCACCCTCACCGACCTCGGCTGCGAGGTCGACACCTGGGAGACGACGTACGTCCACCTCCTCCAGGGCGAGGACCCGGTGCTCGACTGGGTCACGGGCACGGGCCTGCGTCCGGTCCTCACCGAACTGGGCCCCGACGCGGCGCCCTTCGTCGCCGAGTACCGCACTGCCCTGCGCGAGGCGTATCCGCGCACGGCGCACGGCACCCCGTTCCCGTTCCGCCGCATCTTCGCCGTCGCCCACAAGCCGGCCACACCCCGATGATCACCGCGGTCGACCACGTCCTGCCGGCGGCGCCACCGGGCACGGAGGACCGGCTGCGGGAGTACTACGTGGGCGTCCTCGGGATGGCGGAGATACAGAAGCCGCCCGCGCTCGCCGTACGGGGAGGGTGTTGGTTCGCGGCGGGGGACGTGCTGCTGCATCTGGGCATCGAGGCGGGATACCGGCCGCCGCGGAAGGCCCACCCCGGGCTGCGGGTGCGGGGCATCGACGCGTTCGCCGCCCGGCTGGCCGCGCGCGGGGCCGTCGTGACCTGGAACGAGGACCTGCCGGGTTACCGCCGCTTCTACTCCGAGGACCCGGTGGGCAACCGGTTGGAGTTCCTGGAGCCGGGCCGGCCGGGCTGATCCCGGGGCGCGCCCGATCGCGACCTGGCTGCGCCTCGTCGCCGTACAGCCGGCGGGCCCGGCCGGGCGGATGGCGGCGGACGTTCCGGAAACGCCTCCGCCGCGACCCGCGTCGCTCGAAATGCCATGGCCGATAAACGGATCTCTGTATTCCGTGCGGGCCGCCGGTTCCCGATGCCTCCGATGCGGGAGTGGCTGATATTGTTCTTTGGCTTTCCTTTGTTGTGGATATATTCTCAGTTCACTTTTGTTGTCTCCCGCCGGATGTTCGGGGAAGCGGGAGTTCGTGCTGTGACCAGGGGGGATCTGGGCCAGTGGTGATCTGCTGAGCCGCTCGGCGCGCTTGACGGGGTTTGTGACGCGCGCCACATAGGCTTTTTGTCGTCCGGTCGGGATTTCGTTTCCGCGCCACTTCTCGCGGATTACCCGATCGGCCGATTTCCGCTGCGCCGAACCATTCAATTCTTGATTGCCGACCACGCATCACGTATTCAGCCGTGCCCGTGCGCAGCCCTTGCCCGACCAGCAGGGGCTGCGGGCGCGATGCTGCCCGCCCTCGGGCGGTTTCCAGGGGGAAAGACATATGAAGATCGCGTTCCTGATCAACAATGCCTTCGGTATCGGAGGCACCATCCGCTCGACCGCCAACCTGTCCGCCGCGTTCGCCGACCGGCACGAGGTGGAGGTCGTCAGCGTCCACCGCTCCCGCGACGAACCCGCCCTCCCGTTCGACCCGCGCGTCCGTCTGACCTCGCTGATCGACCTGCGGGAAGGCAGCCCCGGCTTCGAGGGCGACCACCCGCTCACCCGGCGGCCCGGCACGATGTTCCCGTACACGGGGGCCACCGGGAACCAGCCCTACACCGGCCTCCAGGACGAACGCATCGGCGGCTTCCTCGCCGACACCCCGGCCGACGTCGTCATCGCCACCCGCCCCGACCTCAACGGCTACCTCGCCCGCGACGGCCGGCGCCGCTACTTGCGGATCGGGCAGGAGCACCTCAGCCTCGACCAGTACCGGGAACCGCTGCGGAGCAACCAGAACCGCGCGATCGGCGGACTCGACGCCTACGTCACCGTCTCCGAGGCCGACGCCGCCCAGTACCGCGCAGCCCTGCCCGACGCCGGCACCACCATCGTGTGTGTCCCCAACGGTGTCCGGGCCCCCGCCGTGGAGCGGTCCACCCTGGACTCCCGGGTCATCGTCGCCGCCGGCCGGCTCATTCCCATCAAGCGGTACGACCGACTGGTGAACGCCTTCGCCAAGGTCGCCGCCGACCACCCCGGCTGGACCCTGCGGATCTACGGCCGCGGCCCGCAGAAGGAGAACCTGCGCGAGCTGATCGACCGGCTCGGCCTGCACGACCGGGCGTTCCTCATGGGAGCCGTCTCCCCGATCGAGACCGAATGGGCCAAGGGTGCCGTCGCCGCCGTCTCCTCCGACATGGAGTCCTTCGGCATGACCATCGTCGAGGCCATGCACTGCGGCGTCCCGGTCGTCGCCACGGACTGCCCGCACGGCCCCGGCGAGATCATCACCCACGGCCGGGACGGCCTCCTCGTCCCGCTCGACGGGGACGTCGACGCCTACGCCGACGCCCTGAACCGCGTCGTCACCGACGAGGCCCTGCGCGAACGGCTCGGCAAGGAGGCCCTCATCAAGGCCGAGACCTACGCCCCCGCCGTCATCGCCCAGCGCTACGAGACCCTCTTCGCGGAACTGACCAGCTCCCGGCGGCGCGGATGGGACGGCGCCGCCCGGCTGAAACGGCTCGCCGCCCGCGCCGTCCGGCCCCGCTCCACGAAGGCAGCTCCCGCCGCCGAGGCCGACGGGAGCGCTCCCACGCCCACCGCGCACGCCCGCGCCCTCGACGACGGCGGCCTCACCGTCCTCCTCGACCCGGCCGAGCTGCCTTCCGGGCCCCTCGACTTCATCGCCCGGCTGCGCCGCGACCCCGGCAAGCGCGAGGTCAGGGTGCCCGTGCTGCCGAGCGCCGACGCGCCGGACACCGTGGTGCGGGCGGCCCTGCGCCCCGCCGAGCACACCCTCGCCGAGGGCCGCTGGGACTGCTACGTCGCGCCGCGCGGCTCGAACAAGCGGGTGCGGCTGGGCGCGCGGCTGGTGGAACAGGCCAAGCTGGTCGGCCGGCCGCCGTGGGTGGACCCGCGGGGGGTCGGGGCGTGGATCCCGTATCCGACCGTCGACGGGTTCCTCGCGCTGCGGACGTGGCTGCGGCCGGCGCACGCGGAGATCGACGAGGTGGAGGTGGGGGAGGGGACGGTGACCGTGACCGGGACGGTTCTGGGGGCCGCCGAGTCCGTGGCCGGTGCGGTCGCGGAGGGGGCCGTGGCGCGGGTGGTGTCACGTGCCGACAGCGCGTACGACTTCGGTGTGCCCGTGTGGGCTGTGGGGGAGCGGGGGTTCCGGTTCACCGTTCCGTACGGCGAGCTCATGGGGCGGCGGAGTGTCGAGCACGACCTGTGGGACCTGCGGCTGGGGGATGTGCCGGTGGGGCGGATCGGCGGTGATGTGGTGGAACGACGGAAGACCGATCTGGTGCCTGGTCAGGTGTTCGAGCATCGTGAGCGGGGGCGGACGCGGGTGCGGCCGTACTTCACCGTGAACAACGAGCTGGCGCTCAGCGCGAAGGATGTGGACGGGGGCGCCCAATAGCTCGGGGGTGCGGGAGCGATAGCGGGTGGTGGGTGGGGGCTGGTCGCGCAGTTCCCCGCGCCCCTTGAGGGCCTACGGTCACTCAGGGGCGAAAAGCACGGGGCGCAGCCCCTGCTTTTCAGGGGCGCGGGGAACTGCGCGAGAAGCCCCGCCGGGCCGCACCCGGCGACCAAACAGGCACCCCCCACGCACCCCCCGGCTCAAGACTTCCGGTGGCCGATCAGCCGCGGCTTCTGGTTCAGGCCGTCCAACCCGTGCCACGCCAGGTTCACCAGATGCGCCGCCACCTCCGCCTTCTTCGGCCGGCGCACATCCAGCCACCACTGGCCGGTCAGGGCGACCATCCCGACCAGCGCCTGCGCGTACAGCGGCGCGAGCTTCGGGTCGAAGCCGCGGCTCTTGAACTCGCGGCCGAGAATGTCCTCCACCTGCGTGGCGATGTCGGAGATCAGCGACGCGAAGGAACCCGTCGACTGAGGGATGGGCGAGTCGCGGACCAGGATGCGGAAGCCGTCCGTGTACTCCTCGATGAAGTCCAGGAGCGCGAACGCGGCCTGTTCGAGGAGTTCGCGCGGATGCCCGGCCGTCAGCGAACTGGTCACCATGTCCAGCAGCCGGCTCATCTCGCGGTCCACCACCACCGCGTACAGCCCTTCCTTGCCACCGAAGTGCTCGTACACCACCGGCTTGGACACCCCGGCCTTCGCCGCGATCTCCTCCACCGACGTGGCCTCGAAGCCCTTGGCGGCGAACAGCGCGCGCCCGACCTCCAGCAACTGCGCACGGCGCTCGGCGCCCGTCATCCGGGTGCGGCGAACACGCCGCGGCTTGTCATTGCTCGGGGTGCTGCTGGAGTCGGTCGCCACGGCGTCAATCATGCCGCCTCGGCGGGTGCCTTCCGTTGCTCGGAGCCTTCCTCACCCGTCTTGCGCCTGGAATCGATACGCGAGCGTGACGGCCAGCGGACGTCGTACGCCCAGCCGCACACCTCGAACCACCGGATCAGCCGAGCGGAGGAGTCCAGCTGGCCGCGCTCCACTCCGTGCCGGGCGGAGGTGGGATCGGCGTGGTGGAGGTTGTGCCAGGACTCGCCGCAGGAGAGGACCGCCAGCCACCAGACGTTGCCCGAGCGGTCGCGGGACTTGAAGGGGCGCTTGCCGACCGCGTGACAGATCGAGTTGATCGACCAGGTCACGTGGTGCAGCAGGGCCACCCGGACGAGGGAGCCCCAGAAGAACGCGGTGAACGCGCCCCACCAGGACATCGTCACCAGACCGCCGATCAGCGGCGGAAGGGCGAGGGAGAGCATGGTCCAGTAGATGAACTGGCGGGAGATCGCGCGGAGCGCCGGGTCCTTGACCAGGTCCGGGGCGTACTTCTCCTGCGAGGTCTGCTCCTCGTCGAACATCCAGCCGATATGGGCCCACCACAGGCCCTTCAACAGGGCGGGGAGCGTCTCGCCGTAGCGCCACGGCGAGTGGGGGTCGCCCTCGGCGTCGGAGAACTTGTGGTGTTTGCGGTGGTCGGCCACCCAGCGCACCAGCGGGCCCTCGACCGCCATCGAACCGGCGATCGCCAGCGCGATCTTCAGCGGGCGCTTGGCCTTGAACGAGCCGTGGGTGAAGTGCCGGTGGAAGCCGATCGTGATGCCGTGGCAGCCCAGGTAGTAGAAGAACACCAGCAGGCCGAGATCCAGCCAGCTCACGCCCCAGCCCCAGGCCAGCGGCACGGCCGCGAGGAGGGCGAGGAACGGGACGGTGATGAAGAGGAGCAGGGTGATCTGCTCGATCGAACGCTTCTGCTCGCCGCCCAGCGTGGCCGAAGGCACGGGGGAGTCGGTCGGTGCGGAGCCTGGAGAATCTGTGACATTCGGGGCGTCTTCGATCACATCGGACCTTGAGCTCATGGGGCGTCCCCTGGGGGGTCGAGGGTGGAGAGAGAGGGGGGAGGTGCCTGCGGCACAGCGTGCGGGGGGTACCTGTCGGCTTTCCCTACGGTTCCGTAACCTACGGCATCGTAAGTATGGCAGCGCGGCGCCGGGCGGCAAGGGCCCGCCCGTCTGCGCGTCCAGGTGTAACCAGCGGGCCCGGTGGACAGGTGGCACTGAGTGCCGCAAAAGTGGCACCTGTCGCCGAGGGCGCCCAGGTGGACGCCTATCCTGGACTCGTTCGGACAGCGCGGTCCGCTCTGAATCCTGCCCCGCGGCCAGGCCCCACCACGACGGCCGGGCCGCCGGGCCCCCACCCGGGTTCCCCTCAGCCGAGCTTCAACACTGCAAGGAGCCGCACCTGTGAGCAGTGCCGATGACCAGACCACCACGGTCAGCAGCGAGCTGCGCGCCGACATCCGGCGCCTGGGTGACCTACTGGGCGAGACCCTCGTACGCCAGGAGGGCCCCGAACTCCTGGACCTGGTCGAGCGCGTCCGCCGCCTGACCCGCGAGGACGGTGAAGCCGCCGCCGACCTGCTGCGCGGCACCGAGCTGGAGACCGCGGCCAAGCTGGTCCGCGCCTTCTCCACCTACTTCCACCTCGCCAACGTCACCGAACAGGTGCACCGCGGCTGCGAGCTGAGGGCACGGCGTGCCGCCGAAGGTGGTCTCCTCGCCCGTACGGCCGATCGCCTGAAGGACGCAGACCCCGAACACCTGCGCGAGACGGTCAGGAACCTCAACGTCCGCCCCGTCTTCACCGCCCACCCCACCGCCCGCCCCCTCACCTTCGGCACCTGGATCGGCGGCGACCGCGACGGCAACCCCAACGTCACCCCCCAGGTGACCTGGGACGTCCTCATCCTCCAGCACGAACACGGCATCAACGACGCCCTCGAACTCATCGACGAACTGCGCGGTTTCCTCTCCAACTCCATCCGCTACACGGGTGCCACGGAGGAACTCCTCGCCTCGCTCCAGGCCGACCTGGAGGCACTGCCCGAGATCAGCCCCCGCTACAAGCGCCTCAACGCCGAGGAGCCCTACCGGCTCAAGGCCACCTGCATCCGGCAGAAGCTCGAGAACACCAAGGAACGCCTCGCCAAGGGCATCCCCCACGAGGACGGCCGCGACTACCTCGGCACCGCCGAACTCCTGCGCGACCTCACCCTCATCCAGACCTCCCTGCGCGAACACCGCGGCGGCCTCTTCGCCGAGGGCCGGATGAACCGCACCATCCGCACCCTGGCCGCCTTCGGCCTCCAGCTCGCCACCATGGACGTCCGCGAACACGCCGACGCCCACCACCACGCCCTCGGCCAGCTCTTCGACCGCCTCGGCGAGGAGTCCTGGCGCTACGAGGACATGCCCCGCGAGTACCGCCACAAGCTCCTCGCCCGTGAGCTCCGGTCGAGGAGGCCGCTGGCCCCCACGCCCGCGCCGCTGGACGCCGCCGGCGCCAAGACCCTCGGCGTGTTCGAGACCGTGAAGAAGGCGCTCACCGTCTTCGGCCCCGAGGTCATCGAGTCCTACATCATCTCCATGTGCCAGGGCGCCGACGACGTCTTCGCCGCCACCGTCCTCGCCCGCGAGGCCGGACTCATCGACCTCCACGCCGGCTGGGCCAAGATCGGCATCGTCCCGCTGCTGGAGACGACGGACGAGCTGAAGGCCGCCGACACCATCCTCGAAGAGATGCTCGCCGACCCGTCCTACCGGCGACTCGTCGCCCTGCGCGGAGACGTGCAGGAGGTCATGCTCGGCTACTCCGACTCGTCGAAGTTCGGCGGCATCACCACCTCGCAGTGGGAGATCCACCGGGCGCAGCGCCGCCTGCGCGACGTCGCCCACCGGTACGGCGTACGACTGCGGCTCTTCCACGGCCGCGGCGGCACCGTCGGCCGCGGCGGCGGCCCCTCCCACGACGCGATCCTCGCGCAGCCCTGGGGCACGCTGGAGGGCGAGATCAAGGTGACCGAGCAGGGCGAGGTCATCTCCGACAAGTACCTCGTCCCCTCCCTGGCCAGGGAGAACCTGGAGCTGACGGTCGCCGCCACGCTCCAGGCCTCCGCCCTGCACACCGCCCCCCGCCAGTCGGTGGAATCCCTCGCCCGCTGGGACGCGGCCATGGACGTCGTGTCGGACGCCGCGCACGCCGCGTACCGCAAGCTCGTCGAGGACCCCGACCTGCCGACGTACTTCCTCGCCTCGACGCCGGTGGACCAGCTCGCCGACCTGCACCTCGGCTCACGACCCTCCCGCCGCCCCGGCTCGGGCGTCTCCCTCGACGGACTGCGGGCCATCCCCTGGGTCTTCGGCTGGACCCAGTCACGGCAGATCGTGCCCGGCTGGTTCGGCGTGGGCTCCGGCCTGAAGGCACTGCGCGAAGCGGGCCTGGACACCGTGCTCGACGAGATGCACGAGCAATGGCACTTCTTCCGCAACTTCCTCTCCAACGTCGAGATGACGCTGGCCAAGACGGACCTGCGGATCGCCCAGCACTACGTCGACACCCTCGTCCCCGACGAGCTCAAGCACGTCTTCGACACGATCCGGGCCGAACACGAGCTGACCGTGCGCGAGGTGCTGCGCATCACCGGCGAGGACAAGCTGCTGGACGCCAACCCCGTGCTGCAGCAGACCTTCTCCATCCGGGACGCCTATCTCGACCCGATCTCGTATCTCCAGGTCGCCCTGCTGAAGCGTCAGCGGGATGCCGCGGCGGCGGGGGAGGAAGCCGACCCGCTGCTGGCGCGGGCGTTGCTGCTCACGGTGAACGGGGTCGCGGCAGGGTTGCGCAACACGGGCTGACTTCGTGGGGTTCGATGGCGGCTGACGGCCCGGTGGGGCTTCTCGCGCAGTTCCCCGCGCCCCTGAAAGACCCAGACCCTGCGGGCCTGAAAGACCACGGCCCTGCGGGCCTGGAAAGCGGCGGGGCCGCGCCCCTGGAAGGCACGGGGCGCAGCCCCTGCTTTTCAGGGGCGCGGGGAACTGCGCGAGAAGCCCCCACCGGCCGTCAGCCGAATACGCGCCGCACCGTCACAGCGCCACCCACGCCGCCGTGATCAGCGCCACGCCCAACCCGCCCAGCACCCACGCCGCTGTCTCTTATCCAAA
>NZ_JAAVVL010000001.1:8312455-8808767 GCF_018728545.1 Streptomyces sp. ATCC 21386 | reverse complement strand
ACCCGCCCAGCACCCACGCCGACCGGACCATCCGCAGGCCACCCGCCACGACCACCGCCGCCAGCAGCAGCGCCCCGCCCAGCGGTACCCAGGCATGCAGCAGGCCCGCCGGGCCCGTCCGTACGACATCGCTGCTGCCCGGCTTCACGACCACGGTGTACGTCCGACCCGTCTCCACCGCCACGGACCGCTCGATCTCGACCCGCTCCCGGGCCCGCGACCCCGTGGACACCGGCTCGTACGGCCCCCAGCAGGTCTCGTCCCGGCACTCGGACACGGTCAGCGTGCCCTGCTCGCGCCCCTTGCTCAGCATCACGTGCTGGGCGCAGCCCCAGGACCCCCACACCCCGGCGATCAGGATCACCACCGCCGTCACACCCATGGCCGCCAGCCGCCCGTACCGCAGCGCGGCGGACGCGCCACCGCCGCTCGGGCGCGCACGGCGCCGCGAACGGTGCGCGGGGGCTTTCCTGTCGGGCATGGCCGGGATCATTGGCCATGCCGCTGCGGTCGGTCAACTCCCGCAGGCCAGCGCACGATGACGGACGAAACGGGATATGTGCGGAACCGGTCAGGAGTTGTACGTCCCCTGCGCCCGCTCCAACCCGTCGATCACCAGACACTCCACCGCGTCCGCCGCCCGGTCCACGAAATAGTCCAACTCCTTGCGCTCCGCGGCGGAGAAGTCCTTCAACACGAAGTCCGCGACCTGCATCCGACCCGGCGGACGACCGATCCCGAACCGCACCCGGTGGTAGTCCGACCCCATCGCCGTCGTCATCGACTTCAGCCCGTTGTGACCGTTGTCACCTCCGCCGAGCTTCAGCCGCAGCGTGCCGTAGTCGATGTCCAACTCGTCATGGATCGCGACGATGTTCGCCACCGGCACCTTGTAGAAATCCCGCAACGCGGTCACCGGACCGCCCGACAGGTTCATGTACGACATCGGCTTCGCCAGGATCACCCGACGGTTCCCCGGCCCCGGGGGCCCGATCCGCCCCTCGACGACCTGCGCCTGCGCCTTCCCGGCCCGCTTGAACCTCCCCCCGATCCGCTCGGCCAGCAGATCGGCCACCATGAACCCCACGTTGTGCCGGTTCGCCGCGTACTCGGGCCCGGGATTGCCCAGCCCGGCGATCAGCCAGGGGGCACTCGGATCGGTCGTCACGTCCATCTCTCCTTGAATACGCGCCAGCCGCCGCCCCCCGAAGGGAAGCAGCGGCTGACGAACCGATGACGGAGCCGGGGCTCAGGCCTCCGCAGCCTCGTCGCCCTCGGCGGCCTCCTCCGACGGCTCCTCCGCCTGCGCGGCCAGAACCTGCAGGACGACGGCGTCGCCGTCGACGGCCAGCGTGGTGCCCTTCGGCAGGGTGATGTCCTTCGCGAGGACGGACGCGCCGGCCTCCAGGCCCTCGACGGAGACCGTGACGGACTCGGGGATGTGCGTGGCCTCGGCCTCGACCGGCAGCGCGTTCAGCACGTGCTCCAGCAGGTTGCCACCCGCCGCCAGCTCACCCTCGGTGTGCACGGGGATCTCGACGTTGACCTTCTCGCCCTTCTTCACGAGCAGCAGGTCGACGTGCTCCAGGAAACCCTTGATCGGGTCACGCTGCACGGACTTCGGGATCGCCAGCTCGCTGGTCTTGCCGTCGATGTCCAGCGAGATCAGGACGTTCGGCGTACGCAGCGCGAGCAGCAGGTCGTGACCCGGCAGGGTCAGGTGCAGCGGGTCGGAACCGTGACCGTAGAGAACACCGGGAACCTTGGAGTCACGGCGGATACGGCGGGCGGCGCCCTTGCCGAACTCGGTACGCGTCGACGCGGTGAGCTTCACCTCGGACATGATCACTCCTCGTAGAGAACTGGGGAAACGTGGTCACCCGGCCAAACCATCGGCCTGCTACGAAGAGCGCGTCGATAACGGACCGCCGCACCCACAGGTACGGCCTCCCTCGCCGAGCAACTGTGACAGCTTACGCAGCGGGAAGGCCGTACAAGAAATCGATCTAGACGAAGACCGTCACTGCTCGTCGAACAGGCTCGTCACCGAACCGTCCTCGAACACCTCACGCACCGCGCTCGCGATCGTCGGCGCGATCGACAGCACCGTGATCTTGTCCAGCTCCAACTCGCTCGGCGTCGGCAGCGAGTTGGTGAACACGAACTCACTCACCTTCGAGTTCTTCAACCGATCGGCGGCCGGACCCGACAGCACACCGTGCGTCGCCGTCACGATGACGTCCTCCGCACCGTGCGCGAACAACGCGTCCGCCGCCGCGCAGATGGTGCCACCGGTGTCGATCATGTCGTCCACCAGGACACACACACGACCCTTGACCTCACCCACGACCTCATGGACGGTCACCTGGTTCGCCACGTCCTTGTCACGCCGCTTGTGCACGATGGCCAGCGGCGCACCCAGACGGTCGCACCAACGGTCCGCCACCCGCACCCGACCCGCGTCCGGCGAGACCACCGTCAGCTTGTCCCGGTCCACCTTCGCGCCCACGTAGTCCGCGAGCAACGGCAACGCGAACAGGTGGTCCACAGGCCCGTCGAAGAACCCCTGGATCTGGTCCGTGTGCAGATCCACGGCCAGAATCCGGTCCGCACCCGCCGTCTTCATCAGATCCGCGATCAGACGCGCCGAGATCGGTTCACGACCACGGTGCTTCTTGTCCTGCCGCGCGTAACCGTAGAACGGCACGATGACGGTGATCGAGCGGGCGGAGGCACGCTTCAGCGCGTCGATCATGATCAACTGCTCCATGACCCACTTGTTGATCGGAGCCGTGTGGCTCTGGATCAGGAAGCAGTCCGCACCTCGCGCCGACTCCTGGTAGCGGACATAGATCTCGCCGTTGGCGAAGTCGAAGGCCTTCGTCGGGACGACCCCGACACCCAGCTGCTGGGCGATCTCCTCGGCAAGCTCGGGGTGGGCGCGGCCGGAGAAGAACATCATCTTCTTCTCGCCGGTCGTCTTGATCCCGGTCACAGCACTGTCTCCTCAGAGGTTCTCAGCCAGGCGCGCGGAAGCCGCCCGCCAGCTGGGGTGCGGGTGTGCATGTATCACGGTACGACGTCCTTGGCGCACCTGTTTCCAGTCAGCTTTCGGTTTCGCCCTCCCGGGACGCCGCCTCGGCAGCCTTCGCCGATGCGCTCCCCGGCCGCTTACGCGCCACCCAACCCTCGATATTCCGCTGCTGGCCACGGGCCACGGCCAGCGAACCGGGCGGCACATCCTTCGTGATCACGGACCCGGCGGCGGTGTACGCACCGTCCCCGACCGTGACAGGCGCCACAAACATGTTGTCCGAGCCCGTCTTGCAGTGCGACCCGACAGTCGTGTGGTGCTTGTTCTCACCGTCGTAGTTCACGAACACGCTCGCCGCGCCGATGTTCGAGTACTCACCGATGGTCGCGTCACCGACGTACGAGAGATGCGGGACCTTCGTCCCCTCACCGATGGTCGCGTTCTTGGTCTCGACATACGTGCCGATCTTCGACTTCAGCCCGAGGCGGGTACCGGGCCGCAAGTACGCGTACGGCCCCACGGTCGCCTGCGGGCCGACCTCGGCACCGTCCGCCACCGTGTTGTCCACGCGCGCGCCCGCCCCGACCGTGGTGTCCTTCAGCCGGCTGTTCGGGCCCACCTCCGCGCCCTCGGCGACGTGTGTGGCCCCCAGGAGCTGGGTGCCGGGGTGGACGACCGAGTCCTGCTCGAACGTCACCGTCACGTCCACCCAGGTCGTGGCGGGGTCGATCACGGTCACCCCGGCGAGCATGGCCTCGGTGAGCAGCCGGTCGTTCAGGATGCGGCGGGCCTCGGAGAGCTGCACACGGTTGTTGATCCCGGCGATCTCCCGGTGGTCACCGGCGACCGAGGCGCCGACGCGGTGCCCGGCCTCGCGCAGGATCCCGAGGACGTCGGTCAGGTACTCCTCGCCCTGGCTGTTGTCCGTCCTCACCTTCCCGAGGGCGTCCGCGAGCAGCTGGCCGTCGAACGCGAACACCCCGGAGTTGATCTCACGGATCGCGCGCTGCGACTCGGTGGCGTCCTTGTGCTCCACGATGGCCGTGACGGCACCGGAGGCGCCGTCCCGCACGATGCGGCCGTAACCGGTGGCGTCCGGGACCTCGGCGGTCAGCACGGTCACCGCGTTGCCGTCGGCGGAGTGGGTGGCGGCGAGGGCGCGCAGGGTGGCGCCGGTCAGCAGCGGGGTGTCGCCGCAGACGACGACCACGGTGCCGTCGACGACGCCGCCCAGCTCCTCCAGGCCCATCCGTACGGCGTGCCCCGTGCCGTTCTGCTCCGCCTGGACGGCCGTGCGTACGCCGGGGTCGACCTCGGTGAGGTGCGCGGTGACCTTCTCGCGGGCGTGCCCCACGACGACGACCAGGTTCTCGGGGTCCAGCTCGCGCGCGGCGGCGAGGACGTGGCCGACCAGGGAGCGGCCACAGATGCTGTGCAGAACCTTGGGTGTGGCCGACTTCATACGGGTGCCCTCACCCGCTGCGAGTACGACGACGGCTGCCGGGCGGGTTGCGCTCACGGGGATGCCCTTCGGCTGTGGGTGCGGTGGGGGTTGACATCCGCAGGATACCGGGGCGTTGTGAGGGGGAAATGTGAGCGGGTCCTGACCGTGGTGCTTGGGTCAGGACCCGAACTTGGCTTGGCTCCCCCGCCAGGACTCGAACCCGGACATATGGCACCAAAAGCCACAGTGCTGCCAATTACACCACAGGGGATCATTCTCGACCAAACCGGACATTTAGTCGGGCTGCCGAGTGGCGCCTTCTACTATGCCGTACCAGGCGCCTTCCATGCGACGGTATAGATCGGCGCTCTGTCGGACGTAGATGGTCAGGCAGCCATGATAGGTCTCGCCCGTGTTCTTTCGGGCTGTGCGTGGGTTGTGCTTCTTGAGTGTGGCCTTGCTCAGTGCGGACACGTCGACGCCGACGATGCCGGCCCAATATTTCTCCGCGGCCTCAACGTCTGCGGACTCGTGGATGCTGACTCGCAGGGTCAAGCGGTCTGATGTCACGTCGAGGAGCGCCAGCCAGCGCAGGAAGACTCTGATCATGTTCGGATCGCTGTTGATGAATTGCAGGACCTCGGTGCGCCGGTAGGGCTTGTCCTTGGAGCCCTCGGCCCAGTAGAGGCCGACACCCACAAGGAAGAGCTCACGGTCCGAGAGCCCACCGACCGCTGCTGCCGCAGTCTGCTTGACGGCCTGGCGCTCGCGGTCCTGTTCCGCTCGCAGCCGAGTGAGCCCGGCGTTCATCTGTGCCCGCTGCTCCTCGGGCGTGCGGCGAGGCTCCGGTGTCGGCAGGTCGCGCACCCAGAGTGACACCGAGCTCTTCGAGCAACCCAGCTCGGCCTGGATCTGGTTGTACGTCCAGCCCTGTCGCCGGAGCTCTCGTGCCTTGTCGCGGAGGTCGTCCTTGGCGTTGGGGCGCTTCGTCCATTCTGGCGGCGGTTCGCCTTCGACAAGTCGCTGAAGTGTTTCGCTGTTACGAACGCCGAGTTCGTCTCTGATCTGCCGCAGGCTGCGGCCTGCCCGTCGCAGGGCGACAGCCTGCTCTCGCAGGCCCTCGAAGTCGGCGTACTTGCTGTGTGGATGTGCCATGGGCATACCGTCCGGGCGGAATGAGGGGTTCCGGGGTCGAACGGCGGGCGATTCAGCAGTTCGAGGGAAAGTGGGTGGTTTCGCTTCTGTTCGAAGGTGGGGCGTGGTGTGGGCCACTACGGGAAACTCGCCGGAAAAGCGGGGGCGCTCGAACGTAGGCTTGGGTGTATGACCACGACGGGGGAAGACCACACCGCGGCCGGGACGGGGGACGGGGCCGGACCGTGGTGGTGGGACCGGTGGCGGAGCGCGGTCCTCGACGGCGGGCTGGCGCTGGTGTCGGCGGTCGAGTGTTCGATCGAGGGTGTCGAGTTCGCCCTTGACGCGGCCCTGCCGGAGGCCGTCGGCGTGCTGTTCGGCGCGCTCGCCGGCTCCGTGCTGCTGGTGCGGCGGATGTGGCCCGTCGCCGTCGTGCTGGTCTTCATCGCCGTGGCGCCCGCCCAGATGGGCTATCTGATGGGGCTCGTCGGGCTGTACACGCTGGCGGCGTCGGAGGCGCCGAGGCGGATCATCGGGGCGTTGTCGGGGATGGCGTTCGCGGGTGTGTTCATCGTGTGGTTCGTCGAGGCGACCCGGAGCAATCTGCAGGGGGACGGGGCGGTCGGCGGCGGGGACGCGTTCGCCGTGTTCCTCGCGTCGACGATGGCGATCGGGCTGACCGCGCCGCCGGTGCTGCTGGGGCTGTACGTCGGGGCGCGGCGGCGGTTGATGGAGAGTCTGCGGGAGCGGGCGGATTCGCTGGAGCGGGAGTTGCAGCTGCTCGCGGAGCGCGCGGAGGAGCGGGCCGAGTGGGCTCGGGGGGAGGAGCGGACCCGGATCGCGCGGGAGATGCACGACGTGGTCGCGCACCGGGTGTCGTTGATGGTCGTGCACGCGGCCGCTCTCCAGGCGGTGGCGCGGAAGGATCCGGAGAAGGCCGTGCGGAACGCGGCGCTGGTGGGGGACATGGGGCGGCAGGCGTTGACCGAGTTGCGGGAGATGCTCGGGGTGTTGCGGTCGGGGGAGGGGTTCTCGTCGATGGCGCGGATGCGGCCGGGGTCGGCGTCCGCGTCCGGGGCGGCGCCCGCGCCGGTGCCTTTGGCGGCGGTGGGGGCGGCTGCCGCGGCGGCGGCTTCGCGGGCCGAGAGCGAGGCGGCGGAGGGGCCCTGTCTGGCGGAGCTTGAGGTGCTGGTGGGGCAGTCGGCGGCTGCGGGGATGGTCGTCGAGTTGGCGGTGGAGGGGGAGGTGCGGGTGTATGCGGCGGAGGTCGAGCAGACGGCGTACCGGGTGGTGCAGGAGGCGTTGACGAACGTCCACAAGCACGCGGCGGGGGCGAAGACGCGGGTGCGGCTGGCGCATCGGGCGGCGGAGATCGCGATGCAGGTGGAGAACGGGCCGCCGCCGGAGCCGGGGGCGGCGGGGGCCGCGCGGTTGCCCAGTGGGGGGAACGGGTTGCTCGGGATGAAGGAGCGGGTGGCCGAGCTGGGGGGTGTGTTCGTGTCCGGGCCCACGGATGCCGGGGGGTTTCGGGTGTCTGCGGTGATTCCGGCGGCGTAGGGAGTGGGCTGAGCTGGGTGCCGGGGGTTGTGGGCGCCCGGGGTATTCAGGGCGCCAGGCGGCTCTGGTGGGGCGGGGCTGGGTGCCGCAGCTCGGCGGTTATGAGGTGCCGCTGCGCCCACCCTCCCCACCCTCCCCACTCTCGGCTTCGCTCGAGCGGCAGGTGCCCTCATCGCCCCGGCGGCACGACTGCCCGCAGTTGGATATGGGCTCAGCTCGCTGTCAGGCGGGTGGGGGTCGTGCCGGTGAGGAGGGTGGTGAGGGCTGTGTCGATGGTGGGGCCCAGGTACCAGTCGCCGGTGTGGTCGAGGGCGTAGGTGCGGCCCTCGGTGTCGATGGCGACGAGGGCGCGGGTGGCGGTCTCGTGGCCGAGGGGGCAGACCTCGGTGTCGAGGGCGCGGCCGAGGTCGCCGAGCGTGCGGGCCATGTGGAGGCCGTGCAGCGGGTCGAGGTGCAGGTCGGCGGGGGCGAGCCGGCGGCCGGGTCCCTGGGCGGTGAGGCGGAGGCCGCCGAACTCGGCCCAGGCCTCGACCGCGGCCGGGAAGACCGCGTGGCGGTGGCCGGCGGGGGAGGTGTGCTCGCGCAGGGTGTCGGCCCAGATCTCGGCCTGCTTTATGTCCCAGCGGCCGGGCTGCCATCCGGCGGCGCGCAGGGCGGCGTCGACGGGGACGGAGAAGCGCGTGGTGGAGGTGCGGTCTGTGTGCATCTGCCCTTTGTTCGTCGGTGGTTCGTGGGGGTGCGTCGGGGGCGGTCGTTCGTGGCTGGGTTTCGTGGTTTCGCGCCCTGGTCGTGTGTTCTGACGCGATCTTCGCGGTGCCGGGTTCCTAGGGCTCCTGGGTCGGGTCCACGATGCGGACGCCGAAGTGGGCGCTGAGGGCCGCGCAGGAGCGGCAGGGCGTGGCGAACGCGCCGTGCAGGGGGTCGCCGTCCTCGCGGATGTGGCGGGTGGTGAGCTTGGCCTGCTTGAGGGCCTTGCGGGCCTCGCCGTTGGACATGGGTCTGCGGGCGGCGCGCTTGCTGCGGGCCGCGTCGGCGCCGGTGATGTGGCGGGAGATGAGGATGGCCTCGGCGCAGCGGCCGGTGAAGCGGTCACGCCGGTCGGTGGCGAGGGAGTCGAGGAACTCCTGGACCAGGGGGTGCAGGGGCGGCGCGTGGTCGCCGCGGGCGGCGGTGCCGGTGAGGGTCTCGCCGCGTACGGAGAGGGCGGCGGCCACGGTCGGCAGGATGCCGTCGCGGCGGTGGAGGAGGACGGGGGCGTGCGGCTGTTCCGCGGTGCTCCAGCCGATGCGGGGGTCGCCCGATGGTCCCGCCTGCGTCGCGCTCATGATCGTGATCCCCTCCTATTGCATCCCCCGCCAGGGGACACAGAGTGCCAAACGGTGTGGCCGGTGCGGAAGCTGGGGCAGTACGACACGCCCGGTCTTCGGCGTTGCGTGAGGGTGGTGTGACGGCTGGTCACGGAAGCGGAGGCCCGATGACCGGTGTCGCCGTACCGCTTAGGCTGTCGACAGCCGCGATCCGTTCGGTCTTGTGATCGAGGGCGGACAGAACAGGCCGTACCAGGGCTTTTTCTGCTGTCGGAGAGCAGTGCGACACAGCAACAACCCAGCCAGAACAGGTCTCACAGAACGCCGCAGGGGGCTACCGCCATGACGACAGGTCGGCTCGGGCAGCAAGCCGCGCCGCCGAACGCGGCCTACGCCGGGCAGGTCGTGCAGTTTCCGGATCCGGTCCGGGCGGCGCGTCACCCGAGGGGTGTCCGTGTTGACGCGCACGGCTATCCGGACTTCTCTCCCTACGCGCGTGCCGCGGCGGAGATCGCCGATCCCCCGGAGGGCTTCGGCGTGGACGAGCTGCGGTTGACGGACTATGTGTCCGCGAACGCGGCGCTGGCGGCGTCCGGGCACGAACTGTGGGACACGATCCCGCCGGTGGCGACGCCGCACGGCTGGACGTGGCATCACGCGCCGGGTGGCCGCCGGCTGGAGCTGGTGCCGGTCGAGGTGAAGGCGCTGCTGCGGCACCACGGTGGTATCGCGACGGCCCGCGTCGACCAGCACAAGCGTGGTACGCGGCCGTTGCAGGAGACCCGGCCCGCGCACTTCGGGCTGCCGAAGTCGTCGGCGGTGGCGGTGACCGAGACGCAGGTGCAGGGCGTCGAGGAGGATCTCGGGTACCGGTTGCCGGGCGCGTACCGGTCGTTCCTGAAGGCGGCGGGCGGTTGCGCTCCCGTGGGGGCGGCGCTGGACGCGGAGTTGGGGCTGCTGGTGGACCAGCCGTTCTTCACGGTGCGGGACGAGGCCGCGGTCAACGACCTGGTGTACGTGAACAAGTGTCTGCGGGACCATCTCACCAAGGACTATCTGGCCGTGGCGTTCGCGCAGGGCGGGATCCTCGCGGTGAAGGTGAAGGGCGACCGGATCGGGTCGGTCTGGTTCTGCGCGTACGACGATGCCCGTGACGTCGATCCGTCGTGGTCGCCGGCCGCGCGGGTGGAGCGGTTGCTGCTCCCCGCCGGTGAGGACTTCGACGTGTTCCTGTCCCGGCTGGCGGGCAATCCGCCGGAACTGGAGACGGTGGCCAACCTGATGGTGGACGGTGGCTTCGCGCGTGCCGTGCCGGTCGCGGGGGAGTGAGTTTTCGATGGTGACGTTCGCTCAGGCGCAGGAGCGCGCCGAGGAGTGGATCAACGGTGATCTGCCGGGCTATCAGCACCGTGAGGTGCGGGTGCGGGAGTTCGAGCTCGGGTTCGTGGTGTGGGCGGAGGACCGGGCGGACGGCCCGCGTTCCGACGGTGGCGCGCAGCGGCTGGTGATCGCCCGGGACAGTGGGGAGGCCACGCTGTGGCCCTCGCTGCCGGTGGGTGAGGTGATCCGCCGGTTCGAGGAGGAGTACGGCCGTACGGAGGCCGCTCCGGCCGCCGCGCCGGCGCCTGCGGCCCGGGTGGACCTGAACCAGACGTCGTTCCTGCTGACTCCGCCGGAGTGGTTGCAGGACGCGGCGGACCGGATGGGGATTCCGGACCACCGCCCCGGTGCGGGTGCGGGTTCGGGGGGCGGCTCCACGGCCGGTTCCGGTGCGGGTGCGGGTGCGTCCGATGGTGGCGGGTCGCGTCCTGCGGCCGCCGCCGCGGGTGCCGTCGATTCCGGTTCGGGTACGGGTGGTTCTTCCGGTGCCCCGGGTGCCAACGGGGTGTCCGGGAGCGGTGGTTCGCTGCCCGAGACGATGGCGGGGCCGGTCGGCCGGTCGCCCTCGGCCGGCCGTGGGGCGCCCGACGCGCCCGCCGACGCGACGCCGTGGCCGGCCGCGGCGTCGGCGGACGACGAGGTGCGGGACGCGGTGCCGCCGAGGGACGCCGATCCGCACGACGCGGTGCCCGCCGGGGCGACCCCGTGGGCCGGTACGGACACCAACGCCGAGGCCGAGGACGACCGTTCGGTGCCGCTGCCGGACACCGTGTTCGCGGCCCAGCTGTCCGAGGTCGGTGACACGGACGACGCCCCGCCGCCCAGCGCGCTGCCGGAGGCCAGGACGGCGCTGATCTCCGGCGGCAGCCAGCTCCCGCGTACGACGGTGGCGCCGGCCCTCGGTGGCCCCGGTGCCGACCAGGGTGCACCGGGCGGCCCCGCGCAGCCGTCGCAGCAGCCTCCGTCCGGCCCGGGGACCCCGCCGCCGGGCGCGCCGCAGTCGTACGGCTATCCGCAGGGGCCCGGCGCCCCCCAGGGACCCGGTCCGCAGGGTCCGGGTGGGCCGCAGGGGCCAGGTACGCCGCCTCCGGGGCCCTCGCTCGCGCCCCACGCCGGTGACATCGCCGACGCCGCCACCAGCAAGGCCGCGCCGCCGCCGCGCCGGGGCGGTGCGGCCGGTGCGCCGCCGCCTCCGGCCCCGCCCGGGACCCCGGGGACGCCGGGTGCGCGTCCGGGCGCCACGCCTGCGCCGCAGTCCGGTCCCGGTGTTCCGGGCACCCCGGCGGGCGGGTACGTGCCGACCCAACTGGTCTCCTCCCTCGGGCCGGACGGTCCGGGGGGCCCGGGGGCTCCCGGTGCTCCGGGTGCGCCGAATCCGCCCGGTGGTACGCCCGCCGGTGGTGTGCACCATGCGGCGACGATGCTGGCCGGGCCCGCCGTGGGCGGTCCGGGTGCGCCGCTGCCGCCGGGGCCCCCTGGGGCTCCGGGCCAGCCGGGCGCTCCGCACGCTCCGGGTGCGCCTGGTGCTCCTGGTGCGCCGAATCCGCCCGGTGGTACGCCCGCCGGTGGTGTGCACCATGCGGCGACGATGCTGGCCGGGCCCGCCGTGGGCGGTCCGGGTGCCCCCGGGGCTCCGGGGATGCCGCCGGGTGCCCCCGGTCCCGTGCACCACGCCGAGACGATGCTGGCCGGGCCGGCGCCCGGTGCGCCCGGGGCCCCGCAGCCGCCCGGTCCGCCCGGGATGCCGCCGGGTGCTCCCCACGGGATGCCCGGACAGCCGGTTCCCGGTCAGCCGGGGCCGCCGATGGGCGCCCCGCCCGCGTATGGCTATCCGCAGCCGCCCGCCGGGCAGCCGACCGTGGGCCCCGGCTATCAGGCCGTCCTGCGCTTCCGGGCGCCGGACGGGTCCGAGCAGCAGGTGATCCGGCGTTCGGCGCCGGGCACGCCGCACCCGGAGTGGCAGATCTTCCACGAGCTGCGCGGGATGAACATCCCGCCGGAGGCCGTGCTGGAGCTGCACACCGAGCTGGAGTCGTGCGAGCTGCCCGGGGCGTACTGCGCGCGGATGATCCGTGAGCAGTGGCCGAACGCGCGCATCACCTCCATCGCCCCGTACGGCAAGGACCATGCGAGCCGGCAGCAGGGTATGGCCCAACTCCTCGCTCACCAGGGCGAGTTGCACCAGGTCGCGGACGGTCCCGCGCGGCCCGCGCCGGTGCGGGCGCCGTTGCCGCCGGTGCAGCCGGCGCCGCCGGTCCCGCCGGAGGTGATCGGGCAGGAGCTGGCGGCGGCGTTCGGGCCGGGGGTGTTCCGGTTCGACCAGCAGGCGGTCTCGCGGCAGGGCGTTCCGCCGATCGTGGCGCACACCCTGGTCGTCGCCGGTCTGCCGGTGGACATGGGGCCCTTCTTCTGGGCGCAGGCCCAGCCGGGGCGTCCGGTGCCGACGCTGGCGGAGCTGGCGCAGGAGCGGGGGGTGCAGCCGGCGGCCGACGCGGGCTCGTACCTCGTCATGGGCAGCGACTTCGGCAAGGCGCTCTGTGTGCAGTACGGCACGGCGAACATCGTGGCCGTACCGGTGGAGGCGGGGCCGGGTGGTGCGCCCGTACCGCCGCAGTTCGTGAACACGGGTCTGCCCGAGTTCGCGCGCTGTCTGGCCCTGCTCGGGCGGATGTGGCGGCTGCGGTTCGGTCTCAATCAGGAGCAGGCGGGCCGGTGGACCGTCGACTTCCAGGCGCAGCTCGTGGCCCTCGACCCGGCGGCGCTCGCGTCGCCGGAGAGCTGGTGGTCGGTGCTGCTGGAGGAGATGTGGGACGGGTTGCTGTGACCCGTCGCGGCTGAGTTCCGCGTCGGCCGCCCGCCATCCGAAGGACACGAGGGCCCGGCCCGGACACGTAGGTGATCCGGGCCGGGCCCTCGCGCGTGTCGGGGGCGGGGCCCTGGGGGTGTCGGGGGCGGGGCCCTGGGGGTGTCTGGCCGTCCGCTCCCGTGACCTCGCACGGAGTGTCGCGTTATGAACCCTTTGGTCCGATCCATCAAGATGTGGCGCGAAATCATCATTTCGTGTGCGTCCGGCGGAGAGGGCCCAGCATGAGCAGCGCACCGACGGCACCCCATGACTTCGAGTTCGACGTCGTACGGCGTGGCTACCGTCCCGAGGAGGTCGACGCCCACGCGGCGGCCCTCTCCCGGGACCGTGACGCCGCCTGGGAGCGGGCCGCCCGGCTGACCGTGCTGGCCCGGGAGATGGGCGCGGACCTCGACGAGCTGCGCGAGACGGTCGCCGGGCTCGCCCCGCAGACGTACGAGGCGCTCGGCGGGCGGGCGCGGGAACTCTTCGAGCTCGGTGTCGCGGAGGCCGAGGCCGTCCGTGAGGGCGGGCGCGAGGACGCCCGGCGGATCGTCGCGGACGCGGAGGAGGCGGGGCAGCGGCTGCGGGGGGCCGCGCAGGCGTACGCCGACAAGGTGCGGGACGAGGCCGAGGAGCGGGCCCGGCAGGTGCTGCTGGCGGCTCAGGCCGAGGCGGACGAGCTGCGGATCGAGGCCCGGCGTGGGGTGAAGGAGGGGCGGGGCGAGGCGTTGGCCGCGCTGCGGGAGACGCGGGAGCGGGCGGAGGGGATGCTCGCGGAGCTCCAGAAGGAGTACGACGAGCGGGTGGCCGGGATCGAGCGGGAGGTGGCCGAGCGGGAGGCCGCGTTCGACGAAGGGCTGGCCGAACGGGTCGCGCGCGCGGAGGCGGAGCTTGCCGAGGCCGAGCGGGGGTTCGCCGAGGCGGAGGCCGATGTGGCACGGATGGGGGAAGAGGCGGAGGAGCGGGCCGCGGAGGCGTTGGCGGAGGCTCGGCGGCGGGAGGAGTGGGTGGCCCGGGAGACCGAGAGGGTGTTGCGGGAGCACGGGGAGAGGTGGGACGACGTTCGGGCGCACATGGATTGCATCCGGGAGAGTCTGTCGGCGCTGACGGAGTAGGGCGGGGAGGGCGGGGAGGGCGGCTTTGGTGGGTGCGTTGTCGGGCGCGGGTGGGTGGGGGTTCTCGCGCCCACGCGGCGGAGCCGCACATCGACACAGCCCCGCGCCCCTGAAGGGGCGCTCGGCACCCGGGGGTTTCAGGGCCGGCCGGGGTTCCGGCCGACCCTGACAAGAGCCCTGCCCTCGTGTCAGTCGCCCCTTCGTGTCGCGCCTGCCAGGATCCAGCCCTCCACCGCCTCGTACTGGCGGCGTTGTTCCTCCGCCTTGGGGCGGCCCGAGAGGGTGGTGCCCAGCCAGCCGAAGGCGAAGCCCAGGGGGATGGAGGCGAGGCCCGTGGTGGTGAAGGGGAACCAGTTGAAGTCGGCTCCGGGGAAGGCCGCGTGGGGGGAGCCGGAGACCAGGTTGGTGCCGGTCATGAGGACCAGGACCGAGAGGGAGCCGCCGATGAGGGTGTACATCAGCCCCGTACGGGTGTAGCGGCGCCAGAAGAGTCCGTAGACGAGGGCGGGCGCGATGGCGGAGGCACCCAGGCAGAACGAGAGGGTGACCAGCGGCTGGAGGTTGCGGTGCTGGACCATCGTGGCCAGGACGATCGCCGTGACGCCGACCGCGCACGCCGAGAGCCGGGCGACGGTCATCTCGCGGCGGGGCGTGAGCGGTCGGCCGGCGCGGGCCGCGAAGACGTCGTGGGCGAGGGAGTTGGCGCAGGCGAGGATCATGCCGGCCACGGAGGCGAGCAGTGTCAGGAAGACCGCTGTCGTGACCGTGGTGAAGAGCAGTGTCTCCGCCGTGGACACCTCCGCGCCGAACGCCGCCATCGACCCCAGTAGGTAGGCCGTGTTGCCCTGGGGGTCGGCCGCCGCGATCACCTCGCGGCCGATCAGCGCCGTCGCGCCGAATCCGATCACCGAGATGATCAGGACGAAGAAGGCCACGGAGGGCACCGCCCAGGACAGTGAGCGGCGGACCTGGCGGGTGCTGTTCGCGGTGTACATGCGCATGGTGACGTGCGGGAGGCAGGCTCCGCCGAGGACGACCGTCAACTGGGCGCTGATCATGTCGAGTTCGGGGTGCGGGCCGCTGGAGAACTGCAGGCCGGAGTGGAGGTAGCCGGTGCCGATACCGCTCTTCTCGGCCGCCGCGTCGAGCAACAGGCCGGGGTTCCAGTCGAACTTGTGCAGGATCAGGACGGCGATCAGCGCGCCCGAGCCGAGCAGCATCACGATCTTGAGGATCTGGATGAGGGCGGTGCCCTTCATCCCGCCGATCGCCGCGTAGCCGATCATCAGCGCGCCGACCACCACCACGACACCGGTCTTCAGACTGTCGCTGGAGAAGCCGAGGATGAACGCCAGCAGGTCCCCGGTGCCCGCGAGTTGGACCAGCATCATCGGCATCAGCGCGGCGATGGTGACCACGCAGGCGACGACGCGGACGGAGCGGCCGGGCATCCGCCGGGCCAGCGCGTCGCCCATGGTGAACCGGCCCGCGTTGCGCAGGGGTTCGGCCAGCAGGAACATCAGCAGCATCAGGGAGAGCGCCGTGCTCAGGGCGAGGACGACTCCGTCGTAGCCGAAGAGGGCGATCACGCCGCCGGTGCCCAGCACCGTCGCCGCCGAGATGTAGTCGCCGGCGATGGCGAGGCCGTTGCGCATGGGGGAGAGCGAGCCGTAGCCGGTGTAGAACTCGTCGAGGTCGTCCCGGTCGGGGCCGGTCATCACGCACAGGAGGAGCGTGATGGTGGCGATCGCCGTGAAGCCGACGAGCGACATCGCCTGCGCCGACCCGCTGAACTCGGCGAGCCCGCCCGCGGTCGTGGTCGAGGGGAGGGCCGTGGGCGTGGGGACGGTGGGGACGGTGGTGAGAGCGGTGGTGGCGGTCATCGGACGGCCCCCCGCCTCGCGTCGACCGCCGCCAGTTCGCGGATGCGGTCGGCCAGCGGGTCGACGCGCAGGCGTGCGGTGTGCTCGTAGAGCCAGATGGCGAGGCAGGTCACCGGGACCTGGAGGAGGCCGAGCAGCAGGCCCGTGGAGAGTCCGCCGCTGACCTCGCTCGTCATGAACGAGGGGGCGAACGCGGACAGCAGGAGGAACAGCACGAAGTAGCCGAGAGCCGTCAGTGTCGCCACCCGTCGCTGCCAGCGGTAGGCGCCGCGCAGCACCCGCAGGTCGCTGTGGTGGCCGAGGGAGGGGTGGCGCGGGGCGCCCTGGACCGGCTGCTGTTCCGGTTCCTGGGGGGCCCAGGGGTAGGTCTGGTACGAGGGGGACGAGTACGAGGGGGACGAGGTGTGCGGCGGGTACGGGGGCGGGTGTGGGGTTCGGTGCGGGGGTGACGAGAACGGGTCGGTCATCCCTTGGTCTCCTTGCGCGGCTCGGGTCCGGGTGCGGACCGCAGGGAGGGGGGCGGGCGTGAACGCTACTCGTGGGTTCGGTTGAACGCGAGGCTTTCTGCAAACTGATCGGTCGGTATGCGCTTACTTGGAGGATCTGGCCCCTGACCTGGGGTGTTACCCGGATTAACTCAGGTTTTTTGAACGAGGGTCAGGAGTAGGTTTGTGAGGCCGCTGTGCGCACTGTGTGAGAAGTGCCTCACGGATCGCCACTTGGTCAACAAAACGTCACTGGTTAACCTCCCTTCGACCACGCATAACCAAAAAATAAAAAGCAGGGGGAAGAGTGCGACCACACAGTCGCAGTCGAGCCATGCGCGGAGCGATGACCGTCGCGTCCGCGGTGCTCGTGCTGGCCGGCGGGCTACAAGCCGCTCCGGCGCAGGCGACGGGCACGGACCAGGACACGGGGAGGACGGGGAACACCGGCCGCACGGCCGACGACGGGGCACGGGGCAAGGACTTCTGGGAGGACGACGAGCTGCCGGCCGCCACGGCCGAGGCACGCGCCTCCGAGCGGGCCGTCGCCTCCGGAAAGTCCGTCACCGTCGACGAGTTGACGTCGTCGACCAGCAGGGTCGTCGCCCATCCCGACGGCACCTTCACCGCCGAGATGACGACCTCGCCCGAACGCGTCCGCAAGGACGGCGAGTGGACCGCCATCGACACGACGCTCGTCACCCGGGCCGACGGCTCCCTCGCGCCACGCGCCGCCGAGGACATCCGTTTCTCCGGCGGCGGCACCGGCGAACCGCTCGCCCGAATGGTGCTGGCGGGCAAGGAGTACGCGGTCTCCGCCCCGTGGGAGCTGCCGAAGCCGGAGGTCGACGGCTCGTCGGCGGTGTACCGGTCGGTGCTGCCGGACGTGGACCTCGCCGTGCAGGCCCATCCGGACGGTTTCACGTACCACCTGGTGGTCCACAGCCGTGAGGCCGCCGCCGACCCGGCGCTGCGGAAGGTGAGTTTCCCCGTCGAGACCGAGGGGCTGTCCGTGCGCACGGACGCCTCCGGGACCGCCTCGTTCGTGGACGCCTCGGGGCACGCGGTCGTCTCCAGCGGCTCGGCGCTGATGTGGGACGCGGGCAGCGAGGCGAAGCCGTCGGCGGACTCCCCGGCGCGGAAGGCCTCGTCGGCCGGGACGAAGTCCGCGCCCGGCACGGCCTCCTCGGCAGCCGCGGCTCGCACGGTTTCGGCTTCCTCGTCATCGGCATCGGCGTCGGCCTCGGGCTCGGGCTCATCCTCGGTTCCCTCGGCAGCGTCGTCCGGATCCGCCGAGACCGTCGCCGACGTGCTCGGCGCCGACGCCACCTCCCGTACGGCCGTCATGGACACGGCCGTCACCGACGACACCCTGACCGTCGTCCCCGACCAGGACTTCCTGACCGACCGGGACACCACCTACCCGGTGGTCATCGACCCGCCCGCGGTCAAGGCGACCCTGACGGGCTGGACGGCGCTGTGGTCCGACTCGCCGGGCACCAGCTTCTGGAAGACCAAACACGCCCTCGGCGTGGGCTACGACGCGTTCGTGGACAACAAGAAGTCCCGCTCGCTGTTCCAGTTCGACACCCGCAGGGTGGCCGGCAAGAAGATCCTCGACGCCACCTTCACGGCGTACGCGATCTGGTCGGCCAACTGCGACAAGCGCGACGTCCACCTGTACCGCACCAGCCAGATCTCCTCGTCCACCACCTGGAACTCGCAGGAGCGGTCGCTCAAGTGGCACGCGAAGGTCGACACGGTCTCCGCCGCCAAGGGGCACTCCGTGGAATGCAAGGACGGTGACATCGAGTTCGACGCCACCGCGGCCGTCGCGCACACCGCCAAGGCCAAGGACACGCTGACCACGCTGGGGCTGCGGGCCGACGAGGGCGACCCGATCGCCTGGAAGCAGTTCATGTCGCCGCTGGACCCGGAGGCCACCGCCGCGCGCAAGCCCCGGCTGTCCATCACCTACGTCACCCCGCCGGACACCAAGCCGTCGTCGGTGAAGATGTCCGACCCGAAGATCGCCTGCTCGGCCTCCTCGGCACCCGCGCAGATCCGGGACGCCACGCCCCGGCTGACCGCGACGCCCACGTCGAGCGACGCCTCCAACGCATCGCTGCGCCCCCACTTCGAGCTCTACAAGGGCAGTGCGACCACGGCGACCTCGCTGAGGCCGACCACCTGGACGGACAGCGGCACGGCCGGCACCTCCGTCACCGCGACCCTGGACGAGAAGGTCACGTACAAGTTCCGGGCCCGCACCGAGTACAAGTACACCTGGAAGGGCGACACCCACTCCCTCTACGGGCCGTGGTCGGGCTACTGCCACTTCACGGTGGACTCCAAGGGCCCGGTCCTGCCGAAGGTCTCCTCGACCGTCTACAAGGAGTGCGCGGGCACCAGTTGTGACGCCGCCGACCCGGAGCAGGGCAGCGTCGGCATGACCGCCGGCTTCAAGGTCGAGGGCGGCGCGGGCGACGTACGCCGCTACGACTGGTGGCTCAACGGCGTGAAGCTCGGCAGCAAGTCCTTCGCCACCAACACCCCCGCGTACGAGATCGAGGCCGCGCCCGACAAGCGGCTCACCAACACCCTGCGCGTGCAGACGTACGACGGGGCGGGCAACGCCAGCCCGCACGCCGACTACCAGTTCCGGGTGGCCAAGGGCTCCGACCCGGTCGCGAGCTGGAAGTTCGACGACGGCGCCGGGACGACCGCCGCGGACTCCTCCGGCAACAACCGCACGCTCACCCTGACGTCGACGACCTGGACGGACAAGGCACGCCTCGGCGGCGCGCTGCGCACCACGGGCGTCGGCGGACAGGGCGGTGTCACCGCGTCCACCGTGCTCGACACCACCAACAGCTTCGCCGTCGGCGGCTGGGTACGGCTGACCTCCAAGGACCACATCTCCACCGTGGCCACCCAGAGCGGCACCCGCGCGGGCGCCTTCCAGCTGTACTTCTCGCAGTCGCTGGACCGCTGGGTCTTCAACCGCTACGCCACCGACGCCGACGAGCCGACGATCGTGCGCGCCCAGTCCGAGAAGCCGCCGGTGGTGGGCGCGTGGACCCATGTCATGGGCGTCTACGACCACAACAAGAAGCAGATCCGGCTCTACGTCAACGGACAGCTCCAGGCGGCCACCGAGTTCACCACGCCGTGGGCGGCCAAGGGCACCTTCGAGGTCGGCCGGATGAAGGCGGGCGGCCGGTACTCGTCGTGGTTCGAGGGCGACCTCGACCACATCCAGGTCTGGAACCGGGTGGTCTTCGACAACGAGATGGGCGCGATCGCCAACGCCGAGAACCCGGCCACCGGGCAGACCCAGCCGGCGCTGCTCGCCAACTGGGGCTTCGACGAGACCTCCGGCACCGTCGCGGCCGACGCCACCGGCCGGGGCCACGGCCTCACCCTCGAACAGGGCGCGGCCTTCGCCACGACCGACGACCCCGCGCACGGCAGTGTCCTGGAGCTCGACGCCGCCCGGTACTCGCGGGCCACCTCGCCCGTGCCCCTGGACGAGTCCGGCAGCTACACCCTGGCCGGCTGGGTCGACCTGGCCGCCCAGTCGCGGCTGGAGAACCTCACCATCGCCCACTCGCCGACCGTCTTCTCCCACCCGGGCGCCGAACGGAACTCCTTCCGCCTCTGGTACCGGCAGCCGGAGGGCCAGAGCGTCGGCGACTGGAACTTCGGGCGGTACGAGACGGACGTCCTGCTCGGCCCGGCCGCGACGGTCACCTCCGACGAGGTCAACGCGCCCGGCGGCTGGGTGCACGTCGTCGCCGTCTTCGACTCGGTGAACAGCTCCATCAAGCTGTACGTCTCCGGGCAGCGGCAGGGCGACGAGGACGGTGTGCTCAGCGAGGACACCTACCAGCCCGCCGGGCCGCTGATGGTCGGCGGTTCGCGCCGCCACGACAACGGCGAATGGGGCAACCCGCTGCCCGGCCGCCTCGACGACCTGCGCGTCTACGCGGGCGTGCTGTCCGACGCGGAGATCACACAGCTGGCGACGGTGGACGAGCCGCCGGTGCCGATCGAGTAGCGGCGCGCGCACCTCCTGACTCCGCGAGCGTGCGCCACGACTCCCTACGGCGAGCGTGCGCCACGACTCCCTACGGCGTGCCGGGCCCTCGGCCCGGCACGCCCCACCCCCTTCTCTTTCCTCATCCCTTCATCCAGGAGAACCCCTCACGTGTTGTCCAGGAACAGCTCACTGCTGCCCAAGAGCTGGGCATGGAGCAGAGCGGGCCGGCGCCGGCTGGCGTCCGTCGTGCTGCCCGTGTCCACGGCGATCGTCGCCACGCTGCTGAGCGCCGCCCCGGCGCTCGCCGCCGACGACGAGCGCGACCACACCGCTCTGCAGAAGGCCAAGTACGGCAAGGCCCAGCCCTTCGACCCGAAGGTCAGCAAGGTCAAGGACCCGACCGTGGCCGCCGCGCGCGAGACGCTCGCGAAGGCCCGCGCGAAGGTGACGTGGCCGGACGAGTCCGCCGTGACGGTGAAGCCGTCGAAGCCCCCCAAGGCTTCCAAGGCTTCCAAGGCCCCCAAGGCGCTGAAGGCACTCAAGTCGCCCAAGGCGCCCGAGGTGCGGGTCCTCGGCCGCAAGGCCACCGGTCGACTCGGCATCGACGGCCTGGTGTTCACCGTCTCCGGCGGCGACGGCACCAAGGCCGCCACCACCGTCGACTACAGCTCCTTCGCCGACGCCTACAGCGGCAACTGGTCCTCCCGGCTGCGTCTCGTCCAGCTCCCCGCGTGCGCCCTGACCACGCCGGAGAAGGCCGAGTGCCGCAGGACCACACCGGTGGCGTCCGAGAACGACGCCGAGGCGGAGACGGTGACCGCCCAGGTCGCCCCGCCGAAGGCCAAGGTGGGCGGGGCCGCGAAGCCCGCCGCCATGGTGATGGCCCTGTCCGCCGCGGCCGGCTCCGACCAGGGCACCTACGAGGCCACCCCGCTGGCGGCCTCCTCGACCTGGTCGGCCGGCGGTTCCAACGGCGACTTCACCTGGAACTACCCCCTGGAGACCCCGCCGGCCCCGGCCGGTCCGGCACCCAACCTGTCCATCGGCTACTCCGCGCAGAGCGTGGACGGGCGTACCTCCTCCACCAGCGCGCAGTCGTCCTGGATCGGTGAGGGTTTCGATCTGTCGACGTCGTACGTCGAGCGGGCGTACGGCAGTTGTGAGGACGACGGCCAGGACAAGAAGTACGACCAGTGCTGGAAGGAGGACAACGCCTCCCTCGTCCTCAACGGCAAGTCGACACCACTGGTCAAGGGCTCCGACGGCAAGTGGCGGCCCAAGAGCGACGACGGCGAGCGGATCGTCCACGACACCGGAGCCACCAACGGTGACGACGGTGACACCGGGGAGAATGGCGACAAGGGCGAGTTCTGGACGGTCACCTCGACCGACGGCACCCAGTACGTCTTCGGCAAGAACCGCCTGCCCGGCTGGAGTTCGGGCAAGCCGGAGACCAACTCGGTCTGGACGCTGCCGGTCTTCGGCGACGACTCCGGCGAGCCCGGGTACTCCTCCGGTGACTCCTTCTCCGGCCGCGCCAAGACGCAGGCCTGGCGGTGGAACCTCGACTACGTCGTGGACCCGCACGGCAACGTCATGACGTACTGGTACGACAAGGAACTCAACCACTACGCCAAGAACGGCACCACCGGCAACGGCACCGCCTACGTCCGCGGCGGCTGGCTCAAGCGCATCGACTACGGCCAGCGCACCGACACCATCTTCTCCACCACCCAGCCGGCCGCGGCCCGGGTGAAGTTCACCGTCGCCGAGCGCTGTCTGCCCGTCTCCGGCGGCGAGAGCTGCGGCTCGCTCACCTCGTCCAACCGCAACGCCTGGCCGGACGTCCCGTTCGACCAGATCTGCGCCGCCGACAAGCCCTGCACCGACCAGCCCAGCCCGTCGTTCTTCACCCGCAAGCGGCTGACCGACGTCACCACCCAGGTGTACGACGGTGCCGGCACGGGTGCCGAGAGCGACTACCGCGCGGTCAACGCCTGGCACCTGGGCCAGACCTTCCCCGACCCGGGCGACGGCTCCGACGCCGGCCTGTGGCTGGACTCCATCAAGCGCACCGGCAAGGTGGGTGGCGACGCCTCCCTGCCCTCGGTCACCTTCAGCGGCATCCAGCTGCACAACCGCGTCGACCGCACCGGCGACGACGTCGCCCCGTTCATCAAGTGGCGCGTCCGTTCGGTCCTGTCGGAGACCGGCTCCAAGCTGACGGTGAACTACTCCAAGGAGGACTGCGTCGCCGGCAGCGACGTCCCCTCCGACCTGGACTCCAACACCCGCCGCTGCTACCCGGTCAAGTGGATCCCGCCGTCCAACCCGACGCCGGGCACCGACCCCAAGCCGCGCACGGACTTCTTCCACAAGTACGTCGTCACCCAGGTCACCGAGTCCGACCCGTACGGCGGCGCGCCGCTGAAGCAGACGGACTACACCTACAGCGGCGGCGGCGCGTGGGCGTACGACGACGAGTCGCCCATCACCCAGGCCAAGTACCGCACCTGGAACATCTGGCGCGGCTACCAGAAGGTCACCACGACCACCGGCGAGCCCTCCGGCACCCGCTCGAAGTCGACGACCCTCTACTACCGGGGCATGGACGGCGACAAGCAGTCCGGGGACACCACCCGCAAGGAGACCGTCACCGACTCCACGGGCAAGGCGGTGACGGACTCCGAGCAGTTCGCCGGCCAGGCCCGTGAGCAGATCACGTACAACGGCGTCGACGGCCCCGAGACCAGCGGCACCGTCAACACCCCTTGGTCCCGCACGACCGCCACGGACAAGCACTCCTACGGCACGGTCAACGCGTACATGGTCCGCACCGCCTCCACCGTCACCCGCACCCCGGTGACCGGCGGCACCACGCTGACCTCCACCAAGTCGACGACGTACGACCCGACGAGCGGTCTCGCCCTGAAGGAGGAGACCGACGCGGCGGGCGAGAAGGACTGCGTCGTCACGGAGTACGCCACCAACGAGACGGCGTGGATCCTGTCCCTGCCGAAGCGGGTGGAGAAGCTCTCCACGGCCTGCGACGCCACACCGAAGCGGACGAACGACCCGAAGACGACCGATGTGATCTCGGACGTCCGCACCTCGTACGACGACCAGGCCTACGGCAAGGCCCCGACGAAGGGTCTCGCGACGCGCGAGGAACGTGTCACGGGATACAAGGCCGACGGCTCCGCGGTGCTGCAGACGGTCACGACCAGCAAGCACGACGCCCTGGGGCGGGTGACCGACAGCTGGGACACCCACGGCACCAGGATGAAGCACACCGAGTACACCCCGGCGACCGGCGGACCGCTGACCAGGACGGTCGAGACCAACGCGCTGGACCACACGGTCACCACGGACCTCGCGCCGGAGTGGGGAGTGAACCTCTCCACCACCGACCCGAACGGCAATCGGACCGAGATGGCCTACGACGCCCTCGGCCGCCTCACCGACGTCTGGCTCGCCGACCGGAACCGGTCCGCCGACCAGGCCCCCAACCAGAAGTTCGAGTACAAGGTCCAGAACACCGCCGCGTCCTGGGTCGCCACCAAGGCGATCCGCAACGACGGCAGGACGTACGACACCCGTTACGCCATCTACGACTCGCTGCTGCGTCTGCGTCAGACCCAGACACCCGCCGCGACGGGGACAGGCCGGGTGATCACCGAGACGAAGTACGACACCCGCGGGCTGGAGGTCGCCGCCGTCTCCGACTACGTGGACACCAAGGCGCCCTCCGGAGAGCTGGCCGATCTGCTGACCGCCGCACCGGCCGGAACCGCGGTCGAGTACGACGGAGCGGGCCGGCCCGTGGTGGAGAAGATCCTCGTCAACGACAAGGAGTTCTCCCGTACCAAGCACACCTACCTGGGTGACACCACCGTCGTGGAGCCGCCCGTCGGCGCGTCAGCCGTACGGCAGAAGGTGGACGCACGCGGCCGGCTGGTCGAGAAACTGGAGTACGACGGCAACACGGCCGGGGGCGGCTTCACGCGGCTCACCTACGGCTACGACCACGCCGACCGGCTCACCAGCGTCAAGGACGACGACGGCAACACCTGGACGTACGGCTTCGACTTCCTGGGCCGTGAGACCAGCGCGAGCGACCCCGACGCGGGAGCGACCTCCTCCGAGTACAACGACCTCGACCAGGTCGTCGCGACCACGGACGCGCGGAAGAAGACCATCGGCTACACCTACGACCTGCTGGGCCGCTCGACGGGCAAGCTCGACGGCAAGGTCGCCGTGGTCGACGGCAAGCCCGCTCCCGACGACACCAAGTACCTGGCGCGCTGGACGTACGACTCCATCGCCAAGGGACAGCTCACGTCGTCGATCCGGTACGTCGGCGGCAAGTCCGGCAATGTCTACGCGTCCACCAACGCCAAGTACGACAAGGTCTACCGGGTCCTGAGCGAGCAGTACACCGTCAGCAAGGCCGAGGGCGACCTGGCCGGCACCAGTGGCGTGTACACGATCACCAACGAGTTCAACCTCGACGGTACACAGAAGAAGCGCACCATTCCCGCCATGGGCGGTCTGGCCCAGGAGATCCTGGAGTACGGCTACACGGAGAAGGGATCACCCGACACGCTCCAGGGCCTCACCGGCATCGTCCAGAACACGGACTACCTGCCGGCCGGCGAACAGATCCGCGTGACGCTCGGTGTGTCGTCCACGGCGAAGTGGACGGAGATCAACCGGAGTTACGAGACCGGCACCAAGCGGCTGGCCCGCCAGAACGTCGTCTCCGAGACCAACTCCGGCACCGACTCGGACGTGTACTACCGCTACGACCTCTCCGGCAACCCCGTCGAGGTCGAGGACAGGGCCACCAGCCCCAGTGACCGGCAGTGCTTCACCTTCGACGGCCACCGTCGGCTGAAGGCCGCCTGGACCACGACCGCCGACTGCGCCACGACTCCCACCAGGACCAACGTCGGTGGGCCGGCGCCGTACTGGCAGTCGTTCTCCTTCGACGCGGCCGGCAACCGCAAGTCGGTCACCAACCATCTGACGTCGCAGTCGACGTCGTACCAGTACAAGACCGCCGACCAGCCGCGTCCGCACGCCCTGGCCTCGACCGAGACCAAGAACGCGGCCGGGACCGTCACCGCCGAGTCCGGGTACACCTATGACCCGTCGGGCAACGCCATCACCCGTACGACGAGCGGCAAGACGCAGAGACTCGACTGGAACACGGAGGGCAAGCTCGACAAGGTCACCGAGGCCGACGGCACCACCACCGAATACCTGAACGACGCCGGCGGCAACCGACTGATCCGCCGGGACAAGACCGGTACCACGCTGTACCTGGGCGAGACCGAACTGCGCCTCGACAAGGCGAGCGGCAAGGTTGAGGCCACCCGCTACTACAGTCATGCCGGGCAGACGGTGGCGGTCCGCACGACGGCTGGGCTCACCTGGATCGCTAGTGACCACAACGGCACGGCGAGTGTGCAGGTCGACGCAGCGACCCAGGCTGTCACACGCAGACACATGACCCCCTTCGGCGAGGCCCGGGGAACGGCGGCGAAGTCCTGGGTGGGCGATCGGGGATTCGTGGGAGGCACCCAGGACCCCACGGGCCTCACCCATCTGGGGGCACGCGAGTACGACCCGGCCACAGGGCGGTTCATCAGCGTCGACCCCGTGGCCGACGTCACCGATCCGCAGCAGATCAACGGCTACGCGTACAGCAACAACAACCCCGTCACCTTCGCCGACCCCGACGGGAAGTTCTTCGGCGCGATCTTCGCCTTGATCCGGGCCATCGTCCGCATCATCGTCGCCGTGATCAACTACCTGCGCTGGCGGGCCGCCTCCTCCTCGCAGTCCGGCGGGATGTCCACCATGGGCAGCGCCAACTACGCGAGCAGCGGTGGAACCGGCACGGACTGTTCCGCCACGTACCCGGCGTACAAGCCCGGCTGCAACACCAATGTGGAACCGGAGGACCCGCGCGCGGAGGGCTCGTTCAAGGACAGCCTGGGAGGCATCGGCCACAACCTTGTGTCGGGCTTCGAGGCCATGTCCAACTTCAGCCCCGTGTGCTGGTTCGAGGACTGCAGCGGTGGCACCGACATGTACGACGACTTCGTCGAGAAGCACGGCGTCGACACCGACTCGCAGGCCTACGACTCCGGGGACAAGGCGGCCGAGGCGGCGAGCTTCGCCACGGGTGGCATCGGGTTCCTGAGGGCGCTCGCGAAGAAGCTGTTCAAGAACACGAGCAAGAAGACGCCCAAGGGCGACGTGCCCCAGGCGAAGGCCGCGACCAGGATCAAGGACGGGGGCTGGGACCTCCAGGGCGGCGCCGACCCGCTCAGCATCGTCCCCAAGAACGCCACTCCGGAGCCGTGGACGCAGATTCCGGGCGGTGCGGCGAAGGGCGCCAAGTGGAAGTGGACGGATCCGGTGACCGGCAAGACGGTACGTCTCCGCGTGCACAGCGCGGACCCCAGCGCGCCGGCCGGCAGCAACGCGGCCAAGGGCGACATCGTCCGTATCCAGATCGGAAATCAGTTCCAGGACGTCACCGGTAAGCTCTACCACAAGAACATCCACAAACCGGCCAGCCCGAATTACAATGCCGCCGCCGCGAACGCGACACATATTCCCTGGCCCAGTCAGCACAAGCTGCCGTACTGATCGGAGACCGCGATGGGTATCGGCAACAGAAGACTGGCCGAGTTGATCAGGGAGTTGGTCAGCGACGACGGTCGGCTGCGCGAGACCGGCAGTGACCGTGTCGAGGACTGGATGAATTCCTACTCCCCGAAAGAGGCGAGGTTCATCGCCGAGACACTGGCACTCATGGCCTCCTTCGAGGAGTCACGGGAGTGCCTGGAAGCTCAGCTCCATGCCCTGTCCGAGTTGGACACCGCCGACCGGATCGGCGTCGCGGACCTGACCCCGCTCCGGGACATTCCCGATGCTCGCGTTCACGTCGAGCACCGGGAGTATCTGGAGGATCTCGCCCCCTACCTCGAAAAGGGAGCGGAATAACCGGGAGGTTCGGGACGACGGAGCGTAAGTGAGAAGTGCGGGGCGGGTACGCGTCATGGCGTGCCCGCCCCGCGTCGTGCTCAGTCCTTCAGCACCGGAAATCTCCGAGGCGCCAACGCCAGCAGCGCCAGCAGGGCCGCCACCGCCGCGCAGCCCGCTCCCAGGTAGACCGCGTGGACCGCGTCCGCGATCGCGTGGCGGTACGGCTCGGCCGCCGCTCCGGTGCCGAGGCCGTGGGTGACGGCGTCGAGGTTGCCCGAGCCGCCCAGCCGGGACGCCAGCACCCCGTTCGCGACCGCCCCGAACACCGCCGCGCCCAGGGTCTGCCCGGTCTGGCGGCAGAACAGGATCGAGGCGGTGGCCGTGCCCCGCTCCTCCCACTCCACCGACGACTGCACGCCGATGATCAGCGGCAGTTGGAAGAGCCCCAGCGCGGCGCCCAGCAGGAGCATCAGCAGCGTCGGTTGCCAGGGTTCGCCGGGGTAGGGGAGGAAGGCGAACGAGAAGAGGGCGAGCGCGGCGACCGTGATCCCGAGCACCGACGTGTTCCGAAAGCCGATACGCCGGTAGACGTGCTGGCTCAGGGCCGCCGACAACGGCCAGGTCAGCGTCCAGACGGACACGAGGAAACCGGCGGCCACCGGCGCCAGGCCCAGTACGGACTGGGCGTAGGTCGCGAGGAACACCGTGGGCGCGACCATCAACAGGCCGAGCGCCCCCAGCGCCAGGTTCACCGCCGCGATCGTGCGCCGGCGCCACACCCAGCCCGGGATGATCGGCTCGGCGGCCCGGCGTTCGACCAGCACCAGCGCGCCGATCAGGGCGACTCCCGTGCCCAGCAGCGTGATCGAGGGCCAGGAGAGCCAGGGCCAGGCCACCCCGCCCTGCACCAGCGCCGTCAGCAGGGCCCCTCCGCAGGCGAGGATCGTCAGGGCTCCCGCCCAGTCGGTCCGGGGCCGGCCGCCCGTCGACTCCCTGGGCGGCTCGTGCAGATGACGGACCAGCAGCCACAACGCCACCGCGCCGAGCGGCAGGTTGATGAGGAAGATCCAGCGCCAGTCCGCGTACGCGGCCAGGACACCGCCCACTCCGGGGCCCGCCACCGCCGACACCGCCCACACCGTGGACAGTTTCGCCTGGATCTTCGGTCGTTCCTCCAGCGGGTACAGATCCGCCGCCAGCGTCTGCACCGTGCCCGCGAGGGCGCCACCGCCGAGGCCCTGGACGATGCGGAAGGCGATCAGGGCAGCCATGTTCCAGGCCAGCGCGCACAGCAGCGAGCCCAGCAGGAACACGGCGGCGCCGACGACGAGGACCGGTTTGCGGCCGAAGGTGTCGGAGAGCCTGCCGTAGACCGGGAGGGTGACGGTGGCGGCGAGCAGATAGCCGGAGAAGAGCCACGAGAAGACGGAGAACCCGCCGAGGTCGGCGACGATCTGCGGGACGGCGATCGAGACGATCGTGGCGTCCAGCGCGGCCAGTCCCATGGCCAGCATCAGCGCGACGGTGACGGCCCTTCGACGCCCGGCCCCGGCGAGTGGTCCGGCTTCGGCGGGTTGTGCTGCCCTGCCGGTGGGCTGAGCTGCCCCTCCGGCGGGCTGTCCGGTCCCCCCGGTGGGCTGTGTCGGGTCGTGTGTCGCGGGTCGCACCCCGCCCGCCTGACCGTCGCCCGCCTGATCGCCGTCCGTCTGGTCGCCGCCCGTCCGATCGCCGTCCACAGGATGCCTTCCCCTTGCACCTATCTGCCGCCGACCACCCTGCCATTGACCCTCACGCCACGGCAGGGTGCAGCCTGGTCGTGCCGGTGGGGGACGGAGGGAGGAGGCGTACCCCGAGACGGTCTCCTCCCAGGGGGCGAGATCCCTTAGGGGTACCTCCGTACTACTGCTGGGGGCCGGTTCGTACCGCCGGAGGACGAGACGGGACGCCGTCCGTCCTTAATCTGGCTTTACGCCGCTGGGGGGCGGCGTACCGGACCCGCGGGGGTGGGGTTTACCCCCGCAGAAGACTGCGCTGGGCACCAGCGCGCCGGACCCCGTCCGGGGGCCAGACTCACCGGCATACGAAGTCGAGCCGCTCCTACGGCTCACCTGGATCGTCCACTGAGCGGCGTAACCATCCGCTGCCCGACTTAGGAGACATACCGTGACATCGGCTGTGACCATCACCAGGCACGGGGGTACTGGAGGGACTACGGCCGTTGCCGCGCGGGCGCGGCAGGTCGTGAAGGCGTACGGGTCCGGTGAGACCCGCGTCGTCGCCCTCGACCACGTGGACGTGGACATCGCGCGGGGACAGTTCACCGCGATCATGGGCCCTTCGGGGTCCGGCAAGTCCACCCTCATGCACTGCCTCGCCGGGCTCGACACCGTGACCTCGGGGCAGATCCACCTCGACGACACCGAGATCACCGGGCTCAAGGACAAGAAGCTCACTCAACTGCGCCGGGACCGGATCGGGTTCATCTTCCAGGCGTTCAACCTGCTGCCCACGCTGAACGCGATAGAGAACATCACGCTCCCCATGGACATCGCGGGCCGCAAGCCGAACAAGGAGTGGCTGGGCCGGGTCGTCGAGACCGTCGGTCTGAGCGACCGGCTGAAGCACCGGCCCACCCAGCTCTCCGGCGGCCAGCAGCAGCGCGTCGCCGTGGCCCGCGCGCTGGCCGCCCGGCCGGAGATCATCTTCGGTGACGAGCCGACGGGCAACCTTGACTCGCGGGCCGGCGCCGAGGTGCTGGGTTTCCTGCGCAGGTCGGTCGACGAGCTGGGCCAGACCATCGTGATGGTCACCCACGACCCGGTGGCCGCCTCGTACGCGGACCGGGTGCTGTACCTGGCCGACGGCCGCATCGTCGACGAGATGTACAAGCCGACCGCCGACGCCGTGCTGGACCGCATGAAGGACTTCGACGCCCGGGGGCGTACGTCATGACTGTCATGAAGACCTCGATGCGCAACTTCTTCGCGCACAAGGGACGCATGGCCCTCTCGGCCATCGCGGTCCTGCTGTCGGTGGCGTTCGTGACGGGGACCCTGGTCTTCACCGACACGATGGGCACCACGTTCGACAAGCTGTTCGCGGCCACCTCCTCCGACGTCACGGTCAGCGCCAAGGGCGCCTCGGACAGCGGTGAGACGCAGTCCGACAACGGCAAGCCGCCGGTCATGCCGGCGTCGGTCGTGGACAAGGTGGGCGGCGCGGACGGAGTGAAGTCGGCCGAGGGCACCGTCTTCTCGACCTCGGTGACGGTCGTCGACGCCGACAAGGACAACCTCTCGCCCACCAGCGGTGCCCCGACCATCGTCGGCAACTGGAACGCCAACGACGCCCGCACCATGAAGATCTCGTCCGGCAACGCGCCGCGCGGCCCCGACCAGATCGTGGTCGACGCGGACACCGCCGACAAGCACGACCTGAAGCTCGGCGACGAGATCGGCGTCATCAGCGCCGTCGGCACGCACGAGGCGAAGGTCTCCGGCATCGCCGAGTTCCAGGTCACCAACCCGGGCGCCGCGATCTTCTACCTCGACACCGAGACCGCGCAGAAGGCCCTCGTCGGCGAGCGGGGCGTCTACACCAACGTCAACATCACCGCCGCGAACGGCTTCACGGACGCGCAGGTCAAGAAGAACGTCTCCGCCGAACTGGGCGGCGCCTACAAGGTGCAGACCGCCAAGGAGATCGCGGACGCCAACGCCAAGGACGTCGGCGAGTTCATGGGCGTGATGAAGTACGCCATGCTCGGCTTCGCCGGGATCGCCTTCCTGGTCGGCATCTTCCTGATCATCAACACCTTCTCGATGCTGGTCGCCCAGCGGACCCGCGAGATCGGCCTGATGCGGGCCATCGGGTCCAGCCGGGGCCAGGTCAACCGGTCGGTCCTCGTCGAGGCCCTGCTCCTCGGCGTGTTCGGCTCGGTCCTCGGTGTGGCCGGGGGTGTCGGCCTCGCCGTCGGCCTGATGAAGCTGATGAGCGCCACCGGCATGAACCTGTCCACGGACGACCTGACCATCGCCTGGACCACCCCGGCGGTCGGTCTGCTCCTGGGCATCGTCGTCACCGTCCTCGCCGCCTATGTGCCGGCGCGGCGGGCCGGCAAGGTCTCCCCGATGGCCGCCCTGCGTGACGCCGGCGCCCCGCTGGACGCCAAGGCGGGCCTCGTCCGGGCCGTGATCGGTCTGCTCCTGACCGGCGCCGGCGGCTACTGCCTCTACCTGGCTTCCGCCGCCGCCAAGGCGAGCGAGGGCTCGATGTGGCTCGGCGGCGGGATCGTCCTGTCCCTCATCGGCTTCGTCGTCATCGGCCCGCTGCTCGCCGGCGCGGTGGTGCGGGTGCTGGGCGCGGCCCTCCTGCGGGCCTTCGGACCCGTCGGCCGCATGGCCGAGCGCAACGCGCTGCGCAACCCCCGCCGGACGGGCGCCACCGGCGCCGCCCTGATGATCGGTCTGGCCCTGGTCGCCTGTCTCTCCGTCGTCGGCTCGTCCATGGTCGCCTCGGCCACGGACCAGCTCGACAAGACGGTCGGCACGGACTTCATCATCCAGTCCGACACCGGCCAGCTGATCACCCCGCAGGCGGTGAAGGCCGCGAAGTCCGCCGAGGGCGTCAAGAACGTCACCGAGTACAAGTGGACCCAGGCCGACTTCACCACCCCCGACGGCAAGACGCTCAAGGAGACGGCGATCACCGCCGCCGACCCGAGTTACGCCACGGACCTCGCCACCGAGGTCGTCGCGGGCAAGCTGGCCGACGCCTACAGGCCCGACTCGATGTCCGTCCACGAGAAGTTCGCCGAGGACCACGGCGTCGAGCTCGGCTCGAAGATCGCCGTCGACTTCAAGGACGGCCGCACCGCCGACCTGACCGTCCGCGCCATCACCAGCAGTGACGTCGTCATCGACGCCGGGGCGATGTACACCTCCATCGACACGATGGCGAAGTACGTCCCCGCCGACCGGATGCCCCTCGACCAGCTGCTCTTCGCCTCGGCGAAGGAGGGCCAGGAGGCGGCCGCGTACAAGTCCCTCAAGGACGCGCTGCACGACTACCCGCAGTACGAGGTCCGCGACCAGACGGACTACAAGGAGGCCCTGAAGGGCCAGATCGACCAGCTCCTCAACATGATCTACGGCCTGCTCGCCCTGGCGATCATCGTCGCGATCCTGGGAGTGGTGAACACGCTGGCCCTGTCGGTCGTCGAACGGACCAGGGAGATCGGCCTGATGCGGGCGATCGGCCTCTCCCGCCGGCAGCTGCGCCGCATGATCCGGCTGGAGTCGGTCGTCATCGCCCTCTTCGGCGCGCTCCTCGGCCTGGGGCTGGGCATGGGCTGGGGCGCCACCGCGCAGCAGCTCCTCGCCCTGGAGGGCCTGAAGGTCCTCGACATCCCGTGGCCGACGATCATCGGGGTCTTCATCGGCTCGGCCTTCGTGGGCCTGTTCGCCGCGCTGGTCCCGGCGTTCCGGGCGGGCCGCATGAACGTCCTGAACGCGATCGCCACCGAGTAACCACCGGCTGCCACCGGACACGGGGGAACGGGGCACGGGGACACGGGGGAGAACGGGGGAAGGGGAGAACGGGGGAACGGGGGAGAGCCCGGCGCTCGGAGGCGGAAGCTTCCGGGTGCCGGGCTCCAGCCCTGTCAGGAGGGCGGGGGCGTGGTGGCGGGGGACGTGCGCTTCAGGAGCACGAATCCCTGGATCACGCCCCGCAGGACGTACGTGTCGCGCGGGTGCAGCTGGCGGGCGAACGCGGGGACGTCCTTCACCCAGCGCGAGCGGTTGTTGAAGACGATGTAGTCGGGCGCGAGCCCCTTGGCGCGGCCGATCCAGAAGACCCGGCAGCGGGACGTCAGGCGGGCTATCGGGCCGATGTTGGCCTCGACGGTCGCCCCGTCGGGGATGGTGTCGAGCATCCTGTCGACCGCCCCGACCTCGGCGGGCACCCGATAGGCGTCCGCCTTGGTCAGGTTGCCCAGTGGCAGCGCGGTCGTCAGCGCGAGTGAGGCCGCGAGGACGGCGGCGGGCAGCTGCAGGGCGTACGAGCGCAGCCAGGGCCGGGAGCTGCGGCGGGCGGCCGGGAGTGCGTCGACGAGCGCGAGCGTGATGATCGGCATCAGGACGGCGCTGTAGTGCCAGGCCGTGCCCCAGTAGTTGTCGTCGGAGGAGACGAACCGCCAGCCCAGGGTGGGCAGGACGGCGAGCAGCACCGGGGAGCGCAGGGCGAGCAGTCCGCTGGTGGGGATCAGCAGCCAGAGAACGGTGCGGATCTTGACGTCCACACCGTCGAGGGGGCCGGAGCCGCCGACCTTGGCCAGGTAGTCGGAGGCGCCGGCGGTGTTGAAGGCCGGGATGATCAGGGTGAACGCGAGCAGCGTGGCGACCGCGCCGAACGACGCGACGCCGATGGCGTACGGCACCACGCGGGACGCTCCCTCCCGCCGGGCCCGTAGCGCGACCACCACCGCGATCGCCGCGAGCGTCAGCCCCTGGTCCTCCTTGACCAGCACCAGCGGCAGCCCCCACAGGAGCGCCGCCCGCCAGCGCCGCCGCAGCAGCGCCTCCAGGGAGAACGCGATCAGCGGGACCGCGAAGCAGATCTCGTGGAAGTCGAAGTCCACGGCGTTCTGCAGCCCCCACGACAGCCCGTACGCCACCCCGAGCGCGAGCCCCCGCGCCCGCCCCAGCATGTGTGTCGCCGCCCGGGTCACCGGCACCGCCGACAGCGCGAACAGCGCGGCCTGGATCACCAGCAGGGTCACGGGGGACGGGAACACCCGGTAGAACGGCGCCAGCAGCATGGTCACCGGGCTGAAGTGATCGCCCAGGACGTTGTAGCCCAGCCCCTTCAGCTCGACGATCGGCGCCTGGAGGTGCGCGTACGCCCGCACCGCCTGCTCGTAGATGCCGAGGTCGTACGAGCGGGTCCCCAGCCGCAGGTACCGGCCGACCGAGACCGTCGCGTACGCCGCGAACAGCAGGACCGCGAGCACGTACGGCTCCCGGCCCGCGAGGGAGAAGCGCCGGCCAGGACGAGCGGGCGAACCCGAAGCCGTGACCGGCGCGGGTATGAGCGCCGACGGATTCGCGGACGGGGCGCTCGGGACCATGGGGGCTCACGTTCGGGTGGGGTCTTGGGTGCCCTAAGAGGGTAGGCGGCCTGGAAGGCAGAGGGCGCAGCCCCTGCTTTCCAGGGGCGCGGGGAACGGCGCGAGAACCCCCACCGGACGCGCGCATACCCACCCACGGAAAAGTCCCCCACCACCCCCACACCGCTCGTCGTACCCTGGACACCCCCGGCCGTTCCCACGAGTCCGGGCGTTCGTGTTGCCCCCGGCAGCCGATCCGCAGCCCAATCCGCCGCCCCACAGCCGAGCCCACCCGGACGGGAAACGCCCCGAATGAGCCTCCACGGTCTGCTAGACGCCGTAGTCAAGGACGCCCCCCTCGCGGAAGCGATCAGGGCGGCGTCCGACGGCCACCGCACCCACATCGACCTGGTGGGCCCCCCGGCCGCCCGCCCCTTCGCCGTGGCCGCCCTGGCCCGCGACGCCGGCCGCCCCGTGCTCGCCGTGACGGCGACGGGCCGCGAGGCCGAGGACCTGGCGGCGGCCCTGCGCTCCCTGCTGCCCCCGGACGGCGTGGTCGAGTACCCGGCCTGGGAGACCCTTCCGCACGAGCGCCTCAGCCCGCGCAGCGACACCGTGGGCCGTCGTCTCGCCGTCCTGCGGCGCCTGACCCACCCCCGCCCGGACGACCCGGAGACCGGCCCGGTGTCGGTGGTGGTCGCACCCATCCGCTCGGTCCTCCAGCCGCAGGTCAAGGGCCTCGGCGACCTGGAGCCGGTCGCGCTGCGCACGGGCGAGACGGCGGATCTGAACCGTACGGTCGAGGCCCTGGCGGCAGCCGCGTACTCCCGCGTCGAGCTGGTCGAGAAGCGCGGGGAGTTCGCCGTGCGCGGCGGCATCCTGGACGTCTTCCCGCCCACCGAGGAGCACCCCCTGCGGGTGGAGTTCTGGGGCGACGACGTCGAGGAGATCCGGTACTTCAAGGTCGCCGACCAGAGATCGCTGGAGGTGGCCGAGCACGGACTGTGGGCCCCGCCCTGCCGTGAGCTCCTCCTCACGGACGACGTGCGCGCCCGCGCCCGCGACCTCGCCGAGCGCCACCCCGAGCTGGGTGAACTCCTGGGCAAGATCGCCGAGGGCATCGCCGTCGAGGGCATGGAGTCCCTCGCCCCGGTCCTCGTCGACGACATGGAACTGCTGATCGACGTCCTGCCGAAGGGCGCGATGGCGATCGTGTGCGACCCGGAGCGGGTGCGCACGCGCGCGGCGGACCTGGTGGCCACCTCGCAGGAGTTCCTCCAGGCGTCCTGGGCGGCCACGGCCGGCGGCGGCGAGGCCCCCATCGACGTCGACGCGGCCTCCCTGTGGTCCATCGCGGACGTCCGCGACCGGGCCCGTGAGCTGGACATGATGTGGTGGTCGGTGTCGCCGTTCGCGGCGGACGAGGAGCTGTCGGCCGACACCCTCAAGCTGGGCATGCACGCCCCCGAGACCTATCGCGGCGACACCGCCAAGGCGCTGGCCGACACCAAGGGCTGGCTGGCGGACGGCTGGCGCACGGTGTTCGTGACCGAGGCCCACGGCCCGGCCGCCCGTACGGTCGAGGTGCTCGGCGGCGAGGGCATCGCGGCCCGGCTGGAGGCCGAGCTGGGGGAGATCGCCCCGTCGGTCGTGCACGTGGCCTGCGGCTCCATCGACTACGGCTTCGTCGACCCCGCCCTGAAGCTCGCGGTGCTCACCGAGACCGACCTGTCCGGGCAGAAGGCGGCCGGCAAGGACGGCGCCCGGATGCCCGCCCGCCGCCGCAAGACGATCGACCCGCTCACCCTGGAGCCGGGCGACTACATCGTCCACGAGCAGCACGGCGTGGGCCGCTACATCGAGATGGTCCAGCGCACCGTGCAGGGCGCGACCCGTGAGTACCTGGTCGTCGAGTACGCCCCCGCCAAGCGCGGCCAGCCCGGCGACCGTCTCTACATCCCCACCGACCAGCTGGAGCAGATCACCAAGTACGTCGGTGGCGAGGCGCCCACGCTGCATCGGCTCGGCGGCGCCGACTGGACGAAGACCAAGGCGCGCGCGAAGAAGGCGGTCAAGGAGATCGCCGCAGACCTCATCAAGCTGTACTCCGCGCGGATGGCAGCGCCCGGTCACGCGTTCGGCGCGGACACGCCCTGGCAGCGGGAGCTGGAGGACGCCTTCCCGTACGCGGAGACGCCCGACCAGCTGACGACGATCGCCGAGGTCAAGGAGGACATGGAGAAGACGGTCCCGATGGACCGTCTGATCTGCGGCGACGTCGGCTACGGCAAGACGGAGATCGCGGTCCGGGCCGCCTTCAAGGCCGTCCAGGACGGCAAGCAGGTGGCGGTGCTGGTGCCCACGACCCTGCTGGTGCAGCAGCACTTCGGCACCTTCAGCGAGCGGTACTCGCAGTTCCCGGTGAACGTCCGGGCCCTGTCCCGCTTCCAGACGGACACCGAGGCCAAGGGCACCCTGGAGGGCCTGCGCGAGGGCGCCGTGGACATCGTGATCGGCACCCACCGGCTGTTCTCCTCCGAGACCAAGTTCAAGGACCTGGGCCTGGTCATCGTCGACGAGGAGCAGCGGTTCGGCGTCGAGCACAAGGAGCAGCTGAAGAAGCTGCGCGCCAACGTGGACGTGCTGACGATGTCGGCGACCCCGATCCCCCGCACCCTGGAGATGGCGGTCACGGGCATCCGCGAGATGTCGACGATCACGACGCCCCCGGAGGAGCGGCACCCGGTCCTGACCTTCGTCGGCCCGTACGAGGAGAAGCAGATCGGCGCCGCGATCCGCCGCGAACTGCTGCGCGAGGGCCAGGTCTTCTACATCCACAACCGCGTCGAGTCCATCGACCGCGCGGCGGCCCGGCTACGCGAGATCGTCCCCGAGGCGCGCATCGCGACCGCCCACGGCCAGATGTCCGAACAGGCGCTGGAGCAGGTCGTCGTCGACTTCTGGGAGAAGAAGTTCGACGTGCTCGTCTCCACCACGATCGTCGAGTCGGGCATCGACATCTCGAACGCGAACACGCTGATCGTGGAGCGCGGCGACACCTTCGGTCTGTCGCAGCTGCACCAGCTGCGCGGCCGGGTCGGCCGGGGCCGGGAGCGCGGCTACGCGTACTTCCTCTACCCGCCGGAGAAGCCGCTGACGGAGACCGCCCACGAGCGCCTCGCGACGATCGCCCAGCACACGGAGATGGGCGCGGGCATGTACGTGGCGATGAAGGACCTGGAGATCCGGGGCGCGGGAAACCTGCTGGGCGGGGAACAGTCCGGCCACATCGCGGGCGTCGGCTTCGACCTGTACGTGCGGATGGTCGGCGAGGCGGTGGCGGACTACCGGCGGCAGCTGGAGACCGGGGCGATCGAGGAGGAGCCGCCGCTCGAGGTCAAGATCGAGCTGCCCGTCGACGCCCACGTCCCGCACGACTACGCCCCGGGCGAGCGGCTGCGGCTCCAGGCGTACCGGGCCATCGCCTCGGTCAACACCGAGGCCGACATCGCCGCCGTGCGCGAGGAACTCGTCGACCGGTACGGCAAGTTGCCCGAGCCGGTGGAGAACCTGTTGCTGGTGGCCGGGCTGCGCATGCTGGCCCGTGCCTGCGGCGTCGGTGAGATCGTCCTCCAGGGCACCAACATCCGCTTCGCCCCGGTGGAGTTGCGGGAGTCGCAGGAGCTGCGCCTGAAGCGGCTGTACCCGGGCACGGTCATCAAGCCGGCCGTCCACCAGGTGCTGGTGCCGCGCCCGAAGACGGCGAAGGTGGGCGGGAAGCCGCTGGTCGGGCGGGAACTGCTGGGCTGGACCGGGGAGTTCCTGGCGTCGATCCTGGGGTCGTAGGGGTCGATCCCGGGGTCGTAGGGTTCGTGTCCCCGTCCCCCCGGCCGGCCGCGGTGTCGAGCCGGGGGGACGGGGAACCCTCGCAGGACCGCGTGCGAGCACAGACAGAGGAAAGGGGTGTCGCGTGGTGCGTCTGAGGGGTGGGGTCGCCGCCGTCGCTCTGGTACTGGTCACCGCGACCGGCTGCGAACTGGACAACGCGGGCGGCGCGGCCGGACCGCAGGAGGTCCCCGGCGGGGGCGGTGCCGCGTTCGCCGCCGCGGAGGCGCTGACCGTCAAGGGCCGGGCGCCCAAGAGCAACTACGACCGCGGCGAGTTCGGCAGCCCCTGGGCCGACACCGACTCCAACAGCTGCGACACCCGCGACGACATACTCAAGCGCGACTTGGACGACGTGAAGTTCCGGGACGACGACTGCACGGTGGTCTCCGGTGTGCTCGACCCGGACCCGTACACCGGGGAGGACGTGCCGTACGTCCGGGGCCGCAGCAGGATCGACGTGGACCACATCGTGGCCCTTTCCGACGCCTGGCAGAAGGGCGCCCAGCAGTGGGACGACAGCAAACGCATCGCGCTGGCCAACGACCCGCTCAACCTGCTCGCGGTCGACTCCGGCACCAACCGCGGCAAGGGCGACGGTGACACGGCCACCTGGCTGCCGCCCAACAAGGGCTACCGCTGCACCTATGTGGCCGCGCAGGTCGCGGTGAAGGCGAAGTACGGCCTGTGGGTCACCGCCGCCGAGCAGGACGCGATGAAGCGGGTCCTGAGCACCTGCCCCGAGCAGAAGCTGCCCACCGGCGGCAACCCGACGAAGGCGCCGGCCCGCTTCCACGCGGACTGACGCCTTCGTCGGGTTGCCGCCTCGCGGAAGCGGGACGGGTCAGCTGAAGTCCTTGTCGAGGTCGATGACCTTGCCCTCGGGGGCCTTGGCCGGCACCGGCTTGTCGTAGTCGGTGAAGACGAGGTCGCCGGGCTCCTTCGCGGACTTGCTGACGACCCGCAGCAGGTACGGCTTGCCCTCGGTGGCGACGTACAGGGTGTAACGGTCCTTGCCGTCCTTCTCGTTCAGGGTGAAGGCAGGGGTGCCGTCGACCTCGGCGGTCTTGCCGCGGGTGGCGCCGGAGTCGACGTCCTCGAAGTCGGCGAGGACGGTGTCGAGGTCGCAGAAGCTCGCGATGTCCTTGGAGTCCGCGGCGGTCGCGGACGTCTTGGTCCACTTGCCGGCGAGCATGTCGACGACCATGTCCGCCTCCTCCTTGGAGGAGTCCTTCGACTGGGCGCGCAGGAAGGCCTCGTCGTACTTCATGTAGAGGGTGTCGCCGACCTTGATCAGCTCGGCCTCGCCCTCGCCGCCGATGCTCATGGTGCCGGCGCAGTCGCCCTTCTTGTTCATCGCCATGTCCATCTGGACCGTGCCGCCGGCGGACTCGTCCTGGATCTCGCCCTTCATCCGGAGCGATTCGGCGTCCGACGTGGCCTTGACGGCCTTGTCGGCGATCTCGCCGCCGGTCAGGCCCGCGAAGGGGCCCTCGGCCTTTTCCTCGCCGGGCAGACAGCCGGTGAGCGAGAAGGTCGCCGCGGCGGCGATGCAGAGAGCGGCGAGAGCGGTGCGACGCATGGGAGTTCCCCCCTGGGAATCGATGAGTGAGCGGAGCGGCGGGCGTCGGTACACAGCGCGCAGACGTGTGATCACTTGGATCGGGCGGTCCGCCGTTCGATGGGTCAATAAGAGCAGAGCTTGTGAACCGAGTCAACACGGTTCACGGAAGCCTGTGAGTTCACGGCGTGAAGGGGTAGATCTTGCGTGCGTCGGTATGCTCGACGTCACACCACCAGGTACGAGGGGAGCCGGGCGCGTGCAGGGGAACCAGACAGAGGTCACGGCCGCGGACATCGCGCGGCTCGCCGGGGTGGGTCGCGCCGCCGTCAGCAACTGGCGCCGTCGGCACGCCGACTTCCCCAAACCGGTCGGCGGCACCGAGACCAGTCCGGCCTTCGCGCTCAGCGAGGTCGAGGAGTGGCTGCGCGACCAGGGCAAACTCGCCGAGGTGCCCCTGAAGGAGCGCGTCTGGCAGCAGGTCACCGGTCACCCGGAGGGACCCGTCACCGCCCTGGTGCACACGGGCTGCGCCCTGCTGCTCCTCCACGAACGGCCCCTGGCCTGGCTGGAGTTGAGCGCCGTCGCCGACGACGGGGAACTGGCCCGGCTGCTGCCCGAGCCGCTGGGGGAGGTCCTCACCCCGCGCTTCGGCCCGGCCCGTGAGCCCGCCGTGCCCCGGCCGCTGCCCGCCGAGATCCTGCCCTCGATCCCGTTGCTGCGCGGTGCCACCGAACTCGCGGCCGACCTCGGCGCGCGGCAGGTCTTCGAGTTCCTGCTCGCCCGGCACCTCGACGCCAACCCGCGCCAGTACACGCTCACTCCGGGCGAACTGGCCGAGCTGATGGCCGAACTCGCCGGCCCCGCCCGGTCGGTGCTCGACCCGGCCTGCGGCACCGGCGCCCTCCTGCGGGCCGTCGCCACTCGCCCCGGCCAGGAGCTGTACGGCCAGGACAGCGCCGGCGAACTGGCCGCCCTCACCGCGCTCCGCCTCGCCCTGCGCACCGGCGGCACCGTCCGCACCGCCCCGGGGGACAGCCTCCGCGCGGACGCCTACGAGAACCTCAGGGCCGAGGCCGTCCTGTGCCACCCGCCGTTCAACGAGCGCAACTGGGGCCACGACGAACTCGCCTACGACCCGCGCTGGGAGTACGGCTTCCCGGCCCGAACGGAGTCCGAACTCGCCTGGGTGCAGCACGCGCTGGCCCGTCTGGAGGACGGCGGCACCGCCGTGCTGCTGATGCCGCCGGCCGCCGCGAGCCGCCGCTCCGGGCGCCGGATCCGCGCCGACCTGCTGCGCCGGGGCGCCCTGCGCGCCGTGATCGCCCTGCCGGTCGGCGCGGCGCCCCCGTACAACATCCCCCTGCACCTGTGGGTGCTGCGCAGGCCCGGCAGGGCGGCCGTGCCGCCGCGGCTGCTGCTCGTCGACACCGGACGGCTCGTGCCCGAGGGGCGGAGCGGGTTCGACTGGGCGGCGGTGCGCGCCGCCGTGCTCGACGCCTGGCGGCCCTTCGACCGCGTGGGCGAGGCGGTGGAACGGCCGGGGCTCAGCCGTGCGCTGCCGGTCATCGACCTGCTCGACGACGACGTGGACCTGGCCCCCGCCCGGCACCTGCCGCCCCCGGCCGCGGGCGGCGGCGCCGAGGAACTGACCGCCGTGCGCGCACGCCTCGGTGAGACCCTCCGGCTGACCGCCGACCTCACGCCCCCGCTCCCCGAGGAGGCGCGGCTCGCGCGCTGGCCGCTCACCACGGTCGGCGAACTCGCGCGCGGGGGAGCCCTGGTGCTGCGCACCGGCGGGAACGGCCCCCACGCGCGCGTGCTCACCGACCACGACGTCCTGGCCGGCACGGCACCCTCCGGAACGCTGCCCGAGACCGCGGGCGAGGCGCCCGTGCTGGTGGCGCCCGGCGACGTCGTCGTCCCCGTCCTCGGCGGCGGCGGGATCGCGCGGGTCGTCGACGAGGACACCGCGGGCGCCGCCCTCGGCCGCAACCTCACCCTGCTGCGACCCGACACGGCGGCGCTCGACCCCTGGTTCGTCGCCGGGTTCCTGCGCTCGACCGCCAACAGCCGCCAGGCCAGCAGCTACGCCTCCACCGCGACCCGGCTCGACGTCCGCCGCCTCCAACTGCCCCGCCTGCCGCTGGAGCAGCAGCGCCGCTACGGCGAACGCTTCCGTGCCCTCGCCGCCTTCGAGGACGCCCTGAGGCGGGCCGGCCGCCTCGGCGAACGCCTGGTGCGCGGCATGTACGACGGCCTGACGGACGGCACGGTCGCCCCGGACTGAGCCGGCGCACGGCCGACCGCGCGTCACCAACTCCCGGGCGCCGCCCGTTCCCACGCCTGGCGGACGGAACCGCTCCGGCCCCGGACGGCGTGACCAGCACTGCGGTACTACAACGGTTGTCCACAACCCTGGACCTCATGTCGTGGTCGACCGATACCCTCGGGACGACATCGCACGTCCACTCTCACCAGGCCCTCAGGAGCAGCCATGCAAGGCCACGGCTACGCGCCGACACCGCCCCCCGGCCCCAACCAGGGGGGCCAGGTCACACTCCGTGTGATCTTCGTGGTGGTCGCGGTCATGAGCTGTGGGCTGCTCGCCTGGGCCTGCCTGCTGCGGCTCGCCTCGGTGACCCGCAGGCCCCGCGACTGGTGGCTGTTCGCCCTGGCGCTCGTCCACATAGTCGTGACGCTGTACATCATCGGCACCGACCCGGGCAAGGAAGAGTTCACCACCTGGCGCGGTGACGTCGGCATGGGGCTGCTCTTCGGCGGACTCACGGCGATCGTCGCCTACTACCTGTACGCGGACATACGTCACTTCAGCCTCGCCCGTACGGCTCCGCCGCCGCCGTTCGCCCAGACCACGGCGTACTCGGGCCAGACCGGGTACAACACCCAGTCCTCGGGCTACAACCCCCAGCAGTCCGGCTACAGCTACCCGCCGGTCCAGGTCCCCCAGCCCTACACCCCGACCCCGCCGGTCCCGCAGCCGCCCGTGCAGCAGCCCCCGCCGCAGCACCAGCAGGGCCCGGACCCGCAGCGCCCCGGGCCGGCCCGTATCGACCAGGTGCGCGCCGAGCTGGACGAGCTCAGTGACTATCTCCGCAACCACGAGGGAGACCGGTGACCCAGGGGCAGGGGACCGGCCGCCTGATCACCGGCCGCTACGAACTGTCCACGCTCATCGGACAGGGCGGCATGGGCCAGGTGTGGACGGCCTACGACCAGCGCCTCGACCGGCGGGTGGCGGTCAAGCTGCTGCGCCCGGACAAGGTCGCGGGCCAGGAGGCCGACGAGCTGCGCCGCCGCTTCGTGCGGGAGTGCCGGGTCACGGCCCAGGTCGACCACCCCGGCCTGGTGACCGTGCACGACGCGGGCAGCGAGGGCGAGGAACTGTTCCTCGTCATGCAGTACGTCGACGGGGCCGACCTCGCCGACCACCTCGCCGAACACGACCCGTACCCGTGGCAGTGGACCGTCTCGGTCGCCGCCCAGCTGTGCGCCGTGCTGTCCGCCGTGCACGCGGTACCGATCATCCACCGCGACCTCAAGCCGCGGAACGTCATGGTCAAGCAGGACGGCACGGTCACCGTGCTCGACCTCGGCGTCGCCTCCGTCATGGACACCGACACCACCCGCCTCACCCACACCGGTTCGCCCATCGGCAGCCCCGCCTACATGGCCCCCGAACAGGCCATGGGCGGCGCCGTCGGCCCCTACACCGACCTGTACGCCCTCGGTGTGCTGATGCACGAACTGCTCAGCGGGAACGTCCCGTTCACCGGCTCGACCGCCCTCGGCGTCCTCCACCGCCACCTCTACGAGCCGCCGGTCCCGGTCCGCCGCATCCGCCCCGAGGTCCCCGAGAACCTGGAGGCCCTGGTCCTCCGGCTGCTCTCCAAGGATCCGCAGCACCGCCCGTCCTCCGCCCAGGAGACGTACGAGCAACTCCTCCCGCTGCTGCCCGCGCGCGGTATGCCCACCGGCTCCCCGCTCGACCCCACGCGCCCTTTCCTGCGCCCGCACGCCCCCTGGCCGGACCGCGCCCGCATCCCCGCGCCCCAGCCGTCCGCCGCGCCCGACCCCGCGCCCGCGGCCGACAAGCCCGACGTGGCCGGCGCCGTCGACGAGGTCAAGCGCCTCCTCGGCGAGGGCCGCATCACCCAGGCCGTCGACATCCTCGGCGCGATCCTCCCGGCCGCCGCCGCCCAGCACGGCGAGCACTCACCCGTCGTCCGCACCCTGCGCAAGCAGTACGCGGCCACCCTGATGGACGACGGCCAGTACCGCCGCGCCCTGCCCGAGCTGCGCCGGCTCGCCGACGAGCGCGCCGCCGAGGCCGGCCAGGCCGACACCCAGGCACTGCGCTTCCGCTACGACTCCGCCCAGTGCCTCGAACAGCTCGGCGAACCGGCCGCGGCCCTCGCCGAGTACCGCTCCCTGCTGCCGTACTACGAGAACCAGTACGTCGGCGGCGACCCCGATCTCGCCCTCGACGTCCGCCGCCGCATGGGCCACCTGCTCCTCGCCCTCGGCGACCGCGGCGCCGCCCACGAGACCCTGGGCCGGCTCCTGCTCGACGTGGAACGGCTGCGGGGACCGGGCCACCCGCTGGCGGGCGAGGTGCGGCGCACCCTGCAGTGGCTGGGGCAAGTGCGGGGCTGAGCCGGACGTGGCACGAGGCGGTGCCGGAAGTCGACGTGAATCGTTGGTCGAATGGCTGGCCGAGAGCAGGGCCACTGCCTACCATCGATCACCGCAAGACCTTGTGCACCGCCGCACAATCTCCTCGGGAGGCTCACTTGCACCGCCGCCGTCGCACCGCGCTCCTCCTCTCCGCAGCGATCGCCGCCGCGGCCCCGCTCCTCACCGCCTGCGGGAGCGACGCGCATCCCGGCGCGGCGGCCGTCGTCGGCGACGACCGGATCACCGTCGCGCAGCTGGAGAACCGGGTGAACGAGGTGCGCGCCGCCCAGCGCGCCGCGAGCAAGGACGACAGCCAGTACCAGCAGGCCGTCGCCCAGACCAGCGCCCTCACCCGCAACACCCTGAACGGCATGGTCCTGGAGAAGGTCCTCGACCAGGCGCTGAAGGACGCGGGCGTGACCGTCACCCGCAAGGAGGTCCAGCAGTACCGTTCCGGTCTGGAGACGGAGGCCGGCGGCGCCGAGGCACTCGAAGCGGCCTACCTGCAGCGCTACAGCGTCGCCCCCGAGCAGCTGGACGAGAGCCTCCGCAGCGATGTCGAGGTCCAGAAACTCGCCGCCGCCCTCGGCGCCGACCTGAACAGCCCGCAGGGCGGCGAGGTCTTCTGGAAGGCCCTCTCGGCGGCCTCCGAGAAACTCGACGTCGACCTCAACCCCCGCTACGGCAGCTGGGGCGTCGACAAGACCTCCGGCCGCGTCGGTCTCCTGGAGGCCAAGACCCCGTGGGTGAAGGAAGTCACCGGGGCGGGATCACAGCAGTCGGCGTAGCGCCGGGCGGAACCGGAGCTTCGGGGGCCGTCGGTGGCGTGGGCTACGTTCGTGGGGTGAACGCACACCGCCCCGACGGCGACCCCGCCCCCACGGCCCCCCAGACGTCGTCCTCCGACCCCGGCCGAGTCGTCCTGCTCACCACCAGCCACCGGGTGGCGCCCGGCCTGCTGTCCTGGCCCGCGTGGCAGGCGCTGCACGGGGCGGACCGTGTCCTCTGCGCGGACGAGGCGCACCCGCAGCTCCCCTATCTGCGCGAGGCCGGCGTCACGGTCGAGCGGGCGACCCCGACGGCCGAGGAACTGGTCGACGCCTGCGCCGGCGGCCGCACCGTGGTCGTGGTGGCCGCCGGCGAGGGCGAACCCCGCCTCACCGACGGTCTCGCCCGCCTCGCCGGCTCGGGCCGCCTCACCATGCCGTCCCTGGAACTGCTCCCCGCCTCCTACGACCTCCCCGGCGCGCGTCTCCTCGACCTCGTCCAGGTCATGGACCGCATCCGGGCCGAATGCCCCTGGTCCTCCCAGCAGACCCACAAGGGCCTCGCCAAGTACGGCATCGAGGAGGCGTACGAACTCGTCGAGGCCATCGAGGAGGGCGACCGCGAGGAACTCCGTGAGGAACTGGGCGACGTCCTCCTCCAGGTCGTCTTCCACGCCCGTATCGCCGAGGACGACCCCGACGCCCCCTTCTCCATCGACGACGTCGCCGCCGGCATCATCACCAAGCTGATCCACCGTCACCCCCATGTCTTCGGCGACGCCACGGCCACCACGCCGGAGGAGGTCAAGGCGCACTGGCTGCGCACGAAGGCGATAGAGAAACGCCGGGAGTCCGTGACCGACGGCGTCCCCCTGGGCCAGCCCGGCCTCGCCCTCGCCGCCAAGCTCGCCTTCCGCGTCCGCACCGCCGGCCTCGCCGTGCCGCCGCCCCAGGGCCACGACGTCGGCTACGAACTCCTCACCCTCGCCGCCCGCGCCGAGGCCGAGGGCGTCGACCCGGAGGCGGCCCTGCGGGCGGCGTCCCGCGCCTACCGCGACGCGATCCGAGCCGCGGAGGGCTTGGACGCGGGCTGACATGACCCGGAACGACGAGCCTCCGGACCTGCTGTGGCACGAGGTGAAGGAGTGCTTCGACCCCGGACTGATGGGCACCCTGCCGGACCTGTACGTCCCGGCCACCTCGGCGCGGCACTGGCAGGCACTGCTCGATCTCGCCGCGCGGAGCGGCTGGAAGCACGAGTACCTGGAAGGCAGCACCCCGCTGGCCGTGCCGAGTGCCGCCCACGCCCTCGCGCGACCGGTCGGCGCCGAATGCCCTCAGCTGAGGGTGTGGCCGACGGGGGGCATGCTCGCGATCTTCCGTTTCCTCTCGGACGAGGAGATCGACTTCGACATGGACCTGCGGGAGATCCAGGGCCAGGACCGGCTCGACGCGTTCTGTGGGTTTCTGCGTGACCTCGGCCGCCACCTCGGCAAGCCCGTCGTGATGTGCCCCGAGGGGGCGTACGACCACCCGGTGCTCGGCTACGACCCCGTGCTCGGCCGCGTCCGGGTGCTGGGTGACTGAGGCCCGTCGACCCCGGGGGTGCGCGGGACGACCAGACCCTGGCCGGGAGGGAGGTCGCCCGGGGCGCCCGCTACCGTCGACGGGTGACCGAGCAGCCCGCACCCACCCCCACCGGCACTCCCGCGGCATCCCCCGCGCCCGACCTGTTCACCTGGGAGTTCGCCACCGATCCCTACCCGGCGTACGCCTGGCTCCGGGAGCACGCGCCGGTCCACCGGACCCGGCTTCCCAGCGGTGTGGAGGCCTGGCTGGTCACCCGCTACGCCGACGCCAAGCAGGCCCTCGCCGACGCGCGCCTGTCGAAGAACCCCGCGCACCACGCCGAGCCCGCCCACGCCAAGGGGAAGACCGGCATCCCCGGTGAGCGCAAGGCCGAGCTGATGACCCATCTGCTCAACATCGATCCGCCGGACCACACGCGGCTCCGCCGCCTCGTCTCCAAGGCGTTCACACCCCGCCGCGTCGCCGAGTTCGCCCCGCGGGTCCAGGAGTTGACCGACCAGCTCATCGACCGCTTCGCGGAGACGGGCGAAGCAGACCTCATCCACGACTTCGCCTTCCCCCTGCCCATCCACGCCATCTGCGACCTGCTCGGCGTCCCCCGCGAGGACCAGGACGACTTCCGGGACTGGGCGGGCATGATGATCCGGCACGGCGGCGGCCCGAGGGGCGGTGTCGCGCGCTCGGTCAAGAAGATGCGCGGCTATCTCGCCGACCTCATCCACCGCAAGCGGGACGCCCTCACCGAGCACCCCGCCCCCGGCGAGGACCTCATCTCCGGCCTCATCCGCGCCTCCGACCACGGCGAGCACCTCACCGAGAACGAGGCCGCGGCGATGGCGTTCATCCTGCTCTTCGCCGGCTTCGAGACGACCGTCAACCTCATCGGCAACGGCACCTACGCCCTGCTCACCCACCCCGAGCAGCGCTCCCGGCTCCAGACCTCCCTCGCCGCGGGGGAGACCGCGCTGCTCGAGACCGGCGTCGAGGAACTCCTGCGCTACGACGGCCCCGTGGAACTCGCCACCTGGCGCTTCGCGACCCGCCCCCTCACCGTCGGCGGGCAGGACATCGCCCCGGGCGACCCCGTCCTCGTCGTCCTCGCGGCCGCCGACCGCGACCCGGCCCGCTTCGAGGACCCCGACACCCTCGACCTCTCCCGCCGTGACAACCAGCACCTCGGTTACGGCCACGGCATCCACTACTGTCTCGGCGCCCCCCTCGCCCGCCTCGAAGGCCAGACCGCGCTGGCGACGCTCCTCACCCGCCTCCCCGACCTTCGACTCGCGGTGGATTCAACCGATTTGAGATGGCGAGGGGGGCTCATCATGCGGGGATTGCGCACGCTTCCGGTGCAATTCACCCCGCAGGGGCGGTTCGTGGGCGGCGCGTGAACGGTACGTAGTAGTACCCGGGCAGCCCGTAGCACTACCGCATTCCATGGCGGAAAATGACGCTCACTCAACTCTGTGATCTTCACGTGATCTACGCTGCATTAACTTGTGACAACTGATCGACTGCGGCTACGTTCACACGTCAGTGCGAAGGGGCATCGCTTCCCTTCGCACCGGTCACTGCTGTCGTGTGAAAGGCAACCGCATGCTCTCCGGGAACGGTCGTCACCGTCGCCCCCGTCAGGCACCCGCCCTCCTCGTCGCGGCCGGAGTGACCGGCTCGGCCATCGCGATCCCCCTGCTCGGCGCCACCGGCGCGAGCGCGGCCAGCGGAACCACCTGGGACCAGGTGGCGGAGTGCGAGAGCGGTGGCTCCTGGAGCGCGGACACCGGGAACGGGCGCTACGGCGGCCTCCAGCTCACCCAGGCGAACTGGGAGAAGTACGGCGGCCTCGACTACGCGACCAGTGCCGACCAGGCCAGCCGTTCGCAGCAGATAGCCGTCGCCGAGAAGGTGCTCGCCGACCAGGGCGTCGGCGTCTGGGCCACGTGCGGTCTGCTGCACAACCTCGGTGGCGACTCCGGTTCGGCCGACGTGGACACGGGCGTCGCGGACGACTCGGCGAAGTCGGGCGATTCCGCCGAATCATCTGATTCATCCGGTTCGGTCGACTCCTCCGGTTCCGTGGATTCTTCCGACTCGGCGGATTCAGCAGATTCGGCAGATTCGGCAGATTCATCTGATTCGTCCACTTCGGCCGGGAAGGCCGACGGGTCCGGCTCGGCCGGCTCCGCCTCCGGCGACGCCGACGGCTCCGCCAAGGCCGAGGCCGGCACGGACGACTCCGCGACCTCCGAGGGTGCAAAGTCAGACAAGTCTGCACAGAGCGACAGCTCTTCGGTCGACGAGAGTGAGGCCGGCACCGGCCGCCACCGCGGCGCCAGCGCCGACGAGAGCGCCGCCGCCGACGCGGAGGCCGGCACGGACGGGGCCGAGGGTCCTCGCGCCGTCGACGCCACCCCCTCCGGCCGTCACGCCTCCCGTGGCGGCGACACGGCGCGGGAGGCCGCGGACGGCGCGTACACCGTCCGTGCGGGCGACAGCCTGACGCGGATCGCCAACTCGCTGGACCTGACCGGTGGGTGGCGCGAGCTGTACGCCGAGAACGAGACCACGGTCGGGACCGATCCGGACCTCATCCTGCCCGGTCAGACCCTCGAAGTCGGTGCCGAAACGGGCGAAAAGTAGCGAGAGTTCGGGTCACCTTTCGCCCATGAATGCCCGTTTTGATCTCTGTGGGAGATGAATCACAGACCCCCTGATCGTCTTTGAAATTCGGGCAATCACCTGTTTACGGTCGTGACCGCTCGCCACAGCGGGCCCCTGCGGTCGGTACGCCGAATCCTGCCAACGGCCGCAAGGAACAGTCGTCGCGTCAAGCGCCGTAGGCAGGAGCGGGGGACCCAAGGTAAGTGCCGGGTCCGGTGGTTGCGGCCCTTCGGGGGCGTACGTCCGGAACCGGCTCGGGGTGAAGCCGCGCCACGTGAGCCGAGAGGCGAGCGGGTGCGGCCGGGCAACTCAACCGGCCCGAACCCGACAGCTCACCTCGCAGGCGTCGGTGAGGGGATCTCTCCATGCTGTTTTCCAGCAAGGGCAAGCACCGTCGTCCGTCCAAGGCCGCTCGCGCCATCGCCGTCGCCGGTGTCACCGGCGCCGCCGCCGTCGCCGCCCCGCTGATGGCCGCCGGCAGCGCCTCCGCCGCCACCGCCTCCGAGTGGGACGCCGTCGCCCAGTGCGAGTCCGGCGGCAACTGGTCCATCAACACCGGCAACGGCTACTACGGCGGTCTGCAGTTCTCCGCCTCCACCTGGGCCGGCTACGGCGGCACGCAGTACGCCTCCACCGCCGACCAGGCGACCAAGGCCCAGCAGATCGCGATCGCCGAGAAGGTCCTCGCGGGCCAGGGCGAGGGTGCCTGGCCGGTCTGCGGCAAGGGCCTGTCCAGCGCCTCGTACGACGGCGCCGCCGCCTCCTCCTCCTCGAACTCCGGCTCCTCGCAGAAGAGCACCGAGAAGAGCAGCGAGGAGAGCCGCGCCTCCCGTTCCTCCGAGCGCGCCACCGTCGAGACCCCGACCGGCAAGAAGGTCGAGAAGGGCGACGGCGAGTACAAGGTCGTCAGCGGCGACACCCTCAGCACCATCGCCGAGAAGAAGAACGTCAAGGGTGGCTGGGAGAAGCTCTTCGAGCTGAACAAGGACATCATCGACGATGCCGACTTCATCTACCCGGGCCAGCAGCTCCACCTGAGCTGACCCCTGGCGTAGGCGACGGCCACCACACGCCTGCCGCCCCCACGGCCGCCCCCATGGCCGGGCAGGCGGGGCGGGTTCGGCTGGGCCGAGAAAATCGGGCCGCTTCCCAGCTGAACCACCGCCCGCTCACATCCGTGTCCTCCGTAGTGAAGACCCCGTGAGGCCGTCCCCCCGTCCCCACGGGCTCCCCGCCCCGGTGCGCATTCCCCCGTACGCACCGGGGCGGGGTTTTTTCATGCCCGTGCACCCCTCGGGCCCGCCCCATCGGACCCTTCCGGTTCACTTTCTCGCCCACCCCCCTTTGTTCCGGACTGGAACAATGGGTACCGTCTGTCTGTCCACGGGACGGTCGGTCGGCTGCCGACGCGCCCGGGGCGGTTAGGCTCTAGTCGCAAGGCCCGCGGGCCCCGCACTTCCGCGTCACATCCCATGAAGGAGATGCTCGTGCCGTCCATCGACGTCGTCGTAGCCCGGGAAATCCTCGACTCGCGAGGCAACCCCACCGTCGAGGTCGAGGTCGGCCTCGACGACGGCAGCACCGGTCGTGCCGCCGTCCCGTCCGGCGCCTCCACCGGTGCCTTCGAAGCCATCGAGCTGCGCGACGGTGACCCCAACCGCTACCTCGGCAAGGGTGTCGAGAAGGCCGTCCTCGCCGTGATCGAGCAGATCGGCCCGGAGCTCGTCGGCTACGACGCCACCGAGCAGCGCCTCATCGACCAGGCGATGTTCGACCTGGACGCCACCGACAACAAGGGCTCCCTCGGCGCCAACGCCATCCTCGGCGTCTCCCTCGCCGTCGCCCACGCCGCCTCCGAGGCCAGCGACCTGCCGCTCTTCCGCTACCTGGGCGGCCCGAACGCGCACCTGCTGCCCGTTCCGATGATGAACATCCTGAACGGCGGCTCGCACGCCGATTCCAACGTGGACATCCAGGAGTTCATGATCGCCCCCATCGGCGCGGAGTCCTTCTCCGAGGCCCTGCGCTGGGGCGCCGAGGTCTACCACACCCTCAAGAAGGTGCTGAAGACCAAGGGCCTGTCCACCGGTCTCGGCGACGAGGGCGGCTTCGCCCCGAACCTGGAGTCCAACCGCGCCGCCCTCGACCTCATCATCGAGGCCATCAAGGAGGCCGGTTACACCCCCGGCGAGCAGATCGCCCTGGCGCTCGACGTCGCCGCCTCCGAGTTCTACAAGGACGGCGTCTACACCTTCGAGGGCAAGGAGCGCTCCGCCGCCGAGATGACCGAGTACTACGCCGACCTCGTCGCGTCGTACCCGCTCGTCTCCATCGAGGACCCGCTGTTCGAGGACGACTGGGCCGGCTGGAAGACCATCACCGACAAGCTGGGCGACAAGGTCCAGATCGTCGGCGACGACCTCTTCGTCACCAACCCCGAGCGTCTCGCCCGCGGCATCGAGGAGGGCTCCGCCAACGCCCTGCTGGTCAAGGTCAACCAGATCGGTTCGCTGACCGAGACCCTGGACGCCGTCGAGCTGGCCCAGCGCAACGGCTTCAAGTGCATGATGTCCCACCGCTCCGGCGAGACCGAGGACGTCACCATCGCCGACCTCGCCGTCGCCGTGAACTGCGGCCAGATCAAGACCGGCGCCCCGGCCCGCTCGGACCGCGTCGCCAAGTACAACCAGCTGCTGCGCATCGAGGAGATCCTCGACGACGCCGCGGTCTACGCCGGCCGCAGCGCCTTCCCCCGTTTCAAGGGCTGACGGCAACAGTAGGAAGCGTCGTACGTACGTCCCCGTACCGGTCCCGTACCGTGTGCGGGGACGTACGTGCGTGCGCGCCGGAGAAGGCAGAAGCGGAAGGGGAAGCGGGACATGGCCGTGAAGGACCGGGACCGGGACCGTTTCTCCACCGCGACCCGGCTGAAGGTGCTCGGCGAGCAGACGGCCGCCCGGGTCTACCGCTCCCAGGCCAAGCGCCAGGTCCGCCGCTCCCGGCTGACCGGCCGGGCCGCGCTGCTCGCCCTCGTCCTCTGTTCGATGATCGTGGCGCTCGCCTATCCCATGAGGCAGTACGTCTCCCAGCGCGCCGAGATCGCCGACATGCAGCGGGAGCGGGAGGAGGCGCGCGAGCGGGTCGAGGAGTTGCGCGACCTCAAGGCGCGCTGGCAGGACGACGCGTACGCCGAGCAGCGCATCCGCGAGCGGCTGCACTATGTGATGCCGGGCGAGACCGGTTACACGATGATCGACCCGGACGCGGCGAAGCAGTCCCGTACGAACCAGGGGGCGGCCGACCGTCCCTGGTACACCAATGTCTGGGACGGGGTCGACAAGGCCGACGCCGCCGACAGCTGAACGGCCACCTTCGTGACCGTCAACCGATGAGCCACACCGAGGACTTGAGTAGCAGGTTATGCAGACCCCTCCGCCGCCCACCCCGCGCACCGAGCCGACCGACGCCGACGTCGAGGCCTTCCAGCAGCAGCTCGGGCGCCCGCCGCGCGGGCTGCGCGCCATCGCGCACCGCTGCCCCTGCGGACAGCCGGACGTCGTCGAGACGGCGCCGCGCCTGCCGGACGGGACGCCCTTCCCCACGACGTATTACCTGACGTGCCCGCGCGCGGCCTCCGCGATCGGCACGCTGGAGGCGAACGGCGTGATGAAGGAGATGACGGAGCGGCTGGGGACCGACCCGGAGCTGGCCGCCGCCTACCGGGCCGCGCACGAGGACTACATCGCCCGTCGTGACGAGATCGAGGTCCTGGAGGGCTTCCCGAGCGCCGGCGGCATGCCGGACCGGGTGAAGTGCCTGCACGTCCTGGTCGGCCACTCGCTGGCCGCCGGTCCCGGCGTCAACCCCCTGGGCGACGAGGCGATCGCGATGCTGCCGGAGTGGTGGGCCAAGGGCCCGTGCGTGGTGCCGGCGTCGGCGCCCGAGAAGACCGAGCAGGGGGAGGACCAGTGACCCGGGTCGCCGCCGTCGACTGCGGTACGAACTCCATCCGGCTCCTCGTCGCCGACGCCGACCCGGCCACCGGTGACCTCGTCGAGCTGGACCGGCGGATGATCATCGTGCGGCTGGGCCAGGGGGTCGACCGCACGGGCCGGTTGGCCCCCGAGGCGCTGGAGAGGACCTTCGCGGCCTGCCGTGAGTACGCGGCCGTCATCAAGGAGCTGGGCGCCGAGCGGATCCGTTTCGTGGCCACCTCCGCCTCCCGGGACGCCGAGAACCGGGACGACTTCGTGCGCGGCGTGTTCGACATCCTCGGCGTCGAGCCCGAGGTGATCTCCGGCGACCGGGAGGCGGAGTTCTCCTTCACCGGCGCCACCAAGGAGCTGACGGGCCGCACCGACCTCACCACGCCGTACCTGGTGGTGGACATCGGCGGCGGCTCCACCGAGTTCGTCGTCGGCGACGGGCGGGTGCGCGGGGCCCGCTCGGTGGACATCGGCTGCGTACGGCTGACCGAGCGGCACCTCGTCAGGGACGGGGCGGTCGTCGACCCGCCCGCGCCGGAGCAGATCGCCGCGATCCGCGCCGACATCGAGGCGGCCCTCGACCTCGCCGAGCGGGACGTGCCGCTGCGCGAGGCGCACACCCTGGTCGGGCTGGCGGGTTCGGTCACCACCCTGTCCGCGATCGCCCAGGACCTGCCCGCGTACGACTCGGCGGCCATCCACCACTCGCGGATCGCCTACGACCGGGTCCGCGAGATCACCGAGTGGCTGCTGCGGTCCACGCACGCCGAGCGGGAGGCGGTCCCCTCGATGCATCCCGGGCGGGTGGACGTGATCGCGGCGGGCGCCCTCGTCCTGCTGTCGATCATGGAGCGGATCGGGGCGGCGGAGGTCGTGGTGAGCGAACACGACATTCTGGACGGCATCGCCTGGTCCGTGGCGTAGTCCGGGGGTGGCCGCCGGGGTCCTCCCGGCAGCCCGCGGGCGCTTGTGAGCAAGTGTTTACTACTCGCCGGTAGCCTCGCTTGAGCTGTTCGGATAACGTATGAGCGCGTCCGAGGGGTGCTCCGGCACCTCTCGTCGACCCGGCGCCGACAAACTTCGTGAAGTTCTTCACAAGAGAATCGCCCCTGTTGAGCGATGTTTTGAGGCTCCGCAGAGCGTTCCGGGGCTCCAAGGGGTCAACGGGGCGTCCCCGAAGGGTTTTCGCGGGGGTCTCGTCCGTGTGAAACGGAAGGGTGGTCCAGGGTCCCCGAGAGGCCGGAACGGCAGTTCACGCGGCCTTGACAACGGTCAAACCCCCCGGCCGGTCCCCTGGTGGGTCAGGTGCCTCGCCAGAGGGGTCGCGCAGTGTAGCAGAGGGTGTGAAGAAGCTTGTGAAGGGGCGCACGAGCGACCCCCGTATGGCGGGTACATACTCGATGGCATGAGCACCACGGAGCGTCCCAGGATCCTCGTAGTAGGCGGTGGGTACGTAGGCCTGTACGCAGCTCGGCGCATTCTCAAGAAGATGCGCTACGGAGAGGCGACCGTCACGGTCGTCGACCCCCGGTCGTACATGACCTACCAGCCCTTCCTCCCCGAAGCCGCCGCCGGCAGCATCTCCCCCCGACACGTCGTCGTCCCGCTGCGACGCGTGCTCCCCAAGGCGGAGGTCCTCACCGGCCGGGTCACCACCATCGACCAGGACCGCAAGGTCGCCGTCGTCGCGCCGCTGGTCGGCGAGGCGTACGAGCTGCCCTTCGACTACCTGGTGATCGCGCTCGGCGCGGTCTCCCGCACCTTCCCGATCCCCGGCCTCGCCGAGCAGGGCATCGGCATGAAGGGCATCGAGGAGGCCATCGGCCTGCGCAACCACGTTCTCGAACAGCTGGACAAGGCCGACTCCACGACCGACGAGGACGTCCGCCGCAAGGCGTTGACCTTCGTCTTCGTGGGCGGTGGCTTCGCGGGCGCGGAGACCATCGGCGAGGTCGAGGACATGGCCCGCGACGCCGCGAAGTACTACAAGAACGTGTCCCGCGAGGACATGCGCTTCGTGCTCGTCGACGCCGCCGACAAGATCCTCCCCGAGGTCGGCCCGAAGCTCGGCCTGTACGGCAAGGAGCACCTGGAGGGCCGTGGGGTCGAGGTCTACCTCAACACCTCCATGGACTCCTGCGTCGACGGCCACGTCGTGCTGAAGAACGGGTTGGAGGTCGACTCCAACACGATCGTCTGGACCGCCGGCGTCAAGCCGAACCCGGTCCTCTCCCGCTACGGCCTGCCGCTCGGCCCGCGTGGCCACGTCGACGCCCAGCCGACGCTCCAGGTCACCGGCACCGACTACATCTGGGCCGCGGGCGACAACGCCCAGGTCCCGGACGTCGCCGCCCGCAAGGCCGGCGTCGAGAACGCCTGGTGCCCGCCGAACGCGCAGCACGCGCTGCGTCAGGCCAAGGTCCTCGGCGACAACGTGGTCTCCGGCATGCGGGGCTTCCCGCAGAAGGAGTACGCGCACTCCAACAAGGGCGCGGTGGCGGGTCTCGGCCTCCACAAGGGCGTCGCGATGATCGTCATGGGCAAGATGAAGATCAAGCTGCGCGGGCGCCTGGCGTGGTACATGCACCGTGGCTACCACGGTCTCGCCATGCCGACCTGGAACCGCAAGATCCGGGTCTTCGCCGACTGGACGCTCGCGATGTTCCTCAAGCGCGAGGTCGTCTCCCTCGGTGCGATCGAGACTCCGCGCGAGGAGTTCTACGAGGCGGCCAAGCCGGCGCCGGTCGCTGCGGCTCCGGCCAAGACCGGGGAGAAGGCCAAGGCCTCCTGACCCTGCCGGTCACCCTCTGCTCGACCTGAAGGGCCTCCCGCCATCCGTGGTGCGGGGGGCCCTTCGGCGTGTGCCGAAGAATTCGGGGGTGCGGATGCGTTGGCGACCGCAGGCCCGGTGGGGCTTCTCGCGCAGTTCCCCGCGCCCCTGGCGGCATGGGTCGCGCCCGGTGCTTTCAAGGGGCGCGGGGAACTGCGCGACCAGCCCCTGCGCACCCGCGGCCGAACAACACACCTCGCACGGGGAATACGGCACGGCCTCGCCGGTGATTACCGTGACGTTGGACATTCCGGGATCTGTTGTCACGGAGGTGTGCGCCATGCAGGACGCCGCGTCGCGGCTGAAGACCCTGTTCGAGCAGCTGTCGGGGGCCCCGCTCCCGGTCCGCCTGCGGGCCTGGGACGGATCGACGGCGGGACCGCCTCAGGCGCCCGCCCTCGTCGTACGCAACCGCAGGGCCCTGCGCCGAATGCTGTGGAAGCCCGGCGAACTGGGCCTGGCCCGCGCCTGGGTCGCCGGTGACCTCGCTGTCGACGGCGACCTGTACGCCGTACTGGACCTGGTGGCCGCACACGTGTGGGAGCGGGACGAGGACGCCCGGAGCCTCGCCGACGTCCTGCGCGACCCGCAGGCGCGGACGGCCGTCAAGGAGCTGCTGAAGCTGGCCGGCCCCGCCGTCCTGGTCCCGCCCGCACCGCCCCGCGAGGAGGTCCGCAGCCGCCACCGGCACACCAGACGCACCGACAGACGGGCCGTCAGCCACCACTACGACGTGGGCAACGACTTCTACGAGGCCGTCCTCGGCCCGTCGATGGTGTACTCCTGCGCCTACTGGGCCGCCTCCGACGGCACCACCACCCTGGAGGCCGCCCAGCACGACAAGCTCGACCTCATCTGCCGCAAGCTCGGCCTCCGCCCGGGGCAGCGGCTGCTGGACGTCGGCTGCGGCTGGGGCTCGATGGCCGCGCACGCCGCCCGCGAGTACGGCGTCCACGTCGTCGGCGTCACCCTCTCCCAGGAGCAGGCCGCCTACGCCCGCAAACGCGTCGCCGACGAGGGCCTCACCGACCGCGTCGAGATCCGTGTCCAGGACTACCGCGACGTCGTCGACGGGCCCTACGACGCGATCTCCTCCGTCGGCATGGCCGAACACGTGGGCGCGGACCGGTACCTGGAGTACGCCGAGAACCTGTACCGGCTGCTCGCCCCGGGCGGGCGGCTGCTCAACCACCAGATCTCCCGGCGGCCGCGGCTCGACGAGAGCGCGTACTCACTCGACGGCTTCATCGACGCGTACGTCTTCCCGGACGGCGAACTCGCCCCGATCGGCACCACCGTCACCCAGCTCGAACGCGCCGGCTTCGAGGTCCGCGACGTGGAGTCCCTGCGCGAGCACTACGCCCTGACCCTGCGCGCCTGGGTCACCAACCTCGAAGCCCGCTGGGCGCACGCGGTCGCCCTGGTCGGTCCCGGCCGGGCCCGCGTCTGGCGCCTGTACATGGCGGCCTGCGCCCTCGGCTTCGAACGCAACCACCTCGGCGTCAACCAGGTACTGGCCGTACGGCCGCCGGAAGGGGGTGCGTCGGGCCTCCCGCTCAGGGCCCGGACCTGGGGGGCGTGAACGCCCGGACGGGGGCGCGTACGGTCATGTACGCGCCCCCGTCCGTATGTCTCCCGCAGGGCTCTCCCGCCGTCTCCCGGGCGGCTACTCCGACTTGATCGCGGCCAGCATGTTCAGCTTCGCCGCGCGGCGGGCCGGCCACAGGGCGGCCAGGATGCCGACGGTGGCGGCGAGGAGGAGGAAGACGGCCATCCGGGCCCAGGGGACGACCAGTTCGTACGTGGGCATCCGGCTGGCGATCAGCTCGCCGGCGGCCCAGCCGAAGAAGACACCCAGGCCGATGCCGAGGACACCGCCGAAGAGGGAGATGACCAGGGACTCCAGACGGACCATCCGCTTGATGCCCCGCCGGTCGAGACCGATCGCACGGAGCATGCCGATCTCCTGCGAGCGCTCGAACACCGACATGGCGAGAGTGTTGATCACTCCGAGGACGGCCACGATCACCGCCATGGCCAGCAGGCCGTACAGCATGTTCAGCATCAGCGTGAACATCTGCGCGATGTCGTCGGAGAGGTCCTGTCCGCTCTGGACCTTGATGGCCGGGTTCTCGCCGAGTGCCTTCTCCAGCCGGTCCTTGGTGGCGTCGGAGGCTCCGGCCGAGGTCTTGACCATGACCATCATGTCCGCCGGGTCCGCGCCGGCCGGCAGCCGCTTCGTGAGCGTCGCGTTGTCCAGCAGGATGCCCCGGATCAGCTCGTTGCTCTGGTAGACCCCGGAGACGGTCAGCTTCTCCTTCTCGCTGCCCTCGAACCCGGCGGTGAACTCGGAACCGGCCTTCCAGCCGCGCCGCTCGGCGGTGTCCGCGTCCACCACGACCTTGCCGCCGCCGACCTCGAACGTCCCGTTGTCCAGCGGCAGGCTGGTGAGCTTCCCGATGGCCGTGCCGTTCACGCCCGTGAGGTACTCGGTCTCGTCCCCGATCCGGGACTCGGCGTTGCGCAGCGGTGAGACGGCGGTGACGCCCTCGGTGGCGGAGAGCTTCTTCTCCACGTCGGGGGAGAGGTAGTTGCCGTTGGCCATCGAGACGACGTAGTCCGCCTTGATCGCGTCGGCGGCCATCTTGCCGATGGCCGCCTGGAGGCTGCCCGCCATCACCGTCATGCCGGTGATCAGCGTCAGGCCGATCATCAGCGCCGAGGCGGTCGCCGCGGTGCGGCGCGGGTTGCGCACGGAGTTCTGCCGGGCGAGCTTGCCGGAGATCCCGAACACCCGCATGAGGGGAGCCGCGGCCGCGATCAGCGGGCGGGACAGGAGAGGGGTGAGGACGAAGACACCGATGATCAGCAGCACCGCGCCGATGCCCATCGGCGCCTGCCCGTCCGAGCCGTCCATGGTGGTGGCGTACAGCACGGTGGCCACGCCCGCGCCGGCGAACAGCGCGCCGATCGTGTTCCGGACCACCAGCGACTTGGTCGTCTCCTTCGCGTGCACACTGCTCATCGCCGCGACCGGCGGGATCTTCGCCGCACGCCGGCCCGGCAGCCAGGCCGCCAGCATCGTGATCAGTACGCCGACGAGCAGCGCGGTGGCGACCGTGCCGGGGGAGACCACCAGCGGGCCGGCGGGGACGGTCTCGCCGAGGGCGCTGATCAGCGCCCGCATTCCGGCGCCGATCCCGACACCGGCGGCCAGGCCGGTGACCGCGGCGACCAGGCCCACCACGAACGCCTCGATCAGCACGGAGCGCGTCACCTGGCGGCGGGAGGCGCCGACCGCGCGCAGCAGCGCCAGCTCCTTGGTGCGCTGGGCCACCAGCATGGTGAAGGTGTTGGCGATGATGAACGTGCCCACGAACAGGGCGATCCCGGCGAAGACCAGCAGCGCGTTCTTCAGGCCGCTCATCTCGGTGGCGATCTGCGTGGCCTGCTCGTCCGCGAGCTGCTGCCCGGTGGTGGTGTCGACGGAGTCCTTCGGCAGGACGTCCTCGACGGACTTCTGCAGTTGGGCCTGGCTGGTGCCGGCCGCCGCCGTCACGTTGATCGTGTCGAACTCGCCCTCCAGGTGGAAGAGCTTCTGCGCGGTCGCCGTGTCGAACAGGGTGAGGCTGCCGCCGGCGGCGACATTTCCGTCGTCCGTCGTGAAGATGCCGCTGACCGTGGGGGTGAGGACCGGGCCGTCGACGGACAGCCGCACGGTGTCGCCCACCTCGTACCCGGCCCGCCGCGCGGTCTCCGAGTCGATCGCGACCTCGTCCGCGCCCTTCGGCGCGCGTCCGCCGTCCCGGATGGGGTACCGGGGGTCGTCCGTGCCCCAGTAGTTCGCGCCCTGCGACTGGAAGCCGCCGCCGATCAGCTTGCCGTCCTTGCCGGCGAGGGCGGTGAACCCGCTCACCACGCCGATCGCCGACTCGGCGCCGGGCGCCCGCTCGACCTTCTCCAGCATCTCGGGAGTCAGCTTGGGCTGGTCGGCGACGGTGTCGCCCTCGTCCGGCTGGAACCCCGGCCGGATCGCGACGTCCACGTGGTCGAAGCCCTTGGCCGAGCTCTTCTGCAGCGCGTCGGAGATGGTGTTGGTGAAGACGAGCGTGCCGGACACGAAGGCCACGCCGAGCATCACCGCGAGCACGGTCATGAGGAGCCTGGCCTTGTGCGAGAGCACGTTGCGCAGGGCGGTACGGAACATGAAGGGGTCCTGGGGTCGGGGCGGGCAGGGCGGAGCGGATGTGCGCGCGGAGGCGCGGAGCGCGGGTGCGTGGTGCGTGGTGCGTGGCGCGCGGTACGCGGGATGCGCGAGGGGGAGGTGACGAGGGGGCGAACTCCCTCAGCTCGTCCGCCCCTTGGTGTCGAACCTCTTCATCCGGTCCAGCACCAGGTCCGCCGTCGGCTCGTGCATCTCGTCCACGATGCGCCCGTCGGCGAGGAAGATGACCCGGTCCGCGTACGCCGCGGCCACCGGGTCGTGCGTCACCATCACCACCGTCTGCCCCAACTCCCGTACGGAGTTGCGCAGGAAGCCCAGCACCTCGGCGCCCGAGCGCGAGTCGAGGTTTCCGGTGGGCTCGTCCCCGAAGATGATGTCCGGCCGGGAGGCGAGCGCCCGCGCCACGGCGACGCGCTGCTGCTGGCCGCCGGAGAGCTGGGCGGGCCGGTGGCTCAGCCGGTCGGCCAGGCCCACCATCCGGATCACGGTGTCCAGCCACTGCTTGTCCGGCTTGCGGCCCGCGATGTCCATCGGGAGGGTGATGTTCTCCAGCGCGGTCAGGGTCGGCAGCAGGTTGAACGCCTGGAAGATGAAGCCGATCTTGTCCCGGCGCAGCTTGGTGAGCTGCTTGTCCTTCAGCGAGCCCAGTTCGGTCTCGCCGATGCGGACGGAACCGGCCGAGAAGGTGTCCAGGCCGGCCACGCAGTGCATCAGCGTGGACTTGCCGGACCCCGAGGGGCCCATGATCGCGGTGAACTGGGCCTGCCGGAAGTCGACGGTGACCTGGTCCAGCGCGACCACCCGGGTCTCGCCCTGTCCGTAGACCTTCGACAGTTCCGTGGCGCGGGCGGCCACGGCGGTGGACCGGGCGGCGAGAGGGGTGCTGGTCACGGGTGGAACTCCTGTCGGGACGACGGCGTTTGAGGTGTGCGGGAACGGCCGGGCGGGCCGGGCGACGGGCGGTTCGTGGCGCGTGCCGGGGGCATGCCGGGGCCGTTCGCTGCTCGTTTCGTGGAGGGCTCCATCGTCTCGGCGCGGGGGCGCCGTGTAGTCAGCCGCTGTTCCGGTTCCGGGGGCAGACTTCTGACGGACCGGCGGACGTCGCGTCATACCTGGGGATGACGGTGGGCTCAGACCCCGAGTGGCGGGGCCCTGGCAGACACGAGTCACCGCGTCACCGCACGTGTCACACGAGGGACCGCTCGTTCGGGCGGTGAAATTCCGTCATTCCGCACACGGGCGGTCTTGCCGTCCGTAAGGCTATTGGCAAGTGCGGATGGCGTGTTCCGTGGGCTGATGCACCCTCAGACGTCAATAAAATAAGACAACATCGGTCCGCTCTTCGACTGTTCGGGGGAAGCGTCCCGATAGGCTCGGGACCTCAGCGCGGAGCCCATGGCCTGCCCGGATGGTGGAATGCAGACACGGCGAGCTTAAACCTCGCTGCCCCTCGCGGGCGTACCGGTTCAAGTCCGGTTCCGGGCACCTCCGATCAAACCAGACCATTTACCCCCAAACCCCCACCCACCTCCCAGCGGCAAGGTGCGCCTCTCAATCGCCTGGCGCACGCTCTCCTGCACGAGCCCCGGCACTCCAGCGGGCCCTCGCGTGGCCCGCCGCACGGACATCGGGCAACGCAGTGGCCCTCGGTGGTGACTCCGAGCGAGGCGACGCCGCCGGAGCCACCGCGACGGCCACCGTGACGGCGAACGTCACGACCATGGCCGAGGGCGGGGAGGTCACCCACCGCTCCTGGACGGGCGCGGCGGGTGCGGCAGGTCTCTGGGAGGTCACGGGGGTGTAGCGGGGTGGGGCCGGGTTGAGGGGGGTGGGGCGGGGAATCATGGGGACGCGTAGCGTGTTCGATGTCAGGGCAGGGGAAAGATCCTCCCCAAGCACTAGGGTCAATCCTTTGCCTACCTATTACTCTTGAGCCAAGGCCACGCAGGGTGGCCATGGAGGAGTGAAATGAGGAGCAGCAACCCGGTCTTCTCGCGACGGGGGTTCAGCCGCGACAACGGCTACGCGGGCTTCAACACCGCGCCGCAGGCCGGGGGAGCAGCTGTCGGCACCCAGGGCAACCCCTACGCCCAGCAGGGCGGCAACCCGTACGCGACGAACCCGTACGCCCAGCAGGGCGTCCAGCACGGCACCCCGCCGCAGGCCCCGGCCCGCACGGGCGCCATGACCATGGACGACGTCGTCATGCGCTCGGCCATGACGCTCGGCACGGTCGTCGTCGGCGCGGTCCTCGCCTGGGCCCTCCTGCCGGTGTCGCCCACGAGCTACGGCCTGGCCATCGGCGCCGCGCTCATCGCCTTCGTCCTCGCGATGGTGCAGTCCTTCAAGCGCAAGGCCTCGCCCGCGCTGATCCTGGCGTACGCCGCGTTCGAGGGTGTCTTCCTCGGCGTGCTCAGTGAGATGTTCAACGCGCAGTGGAGCGGTGCGCCCTTCCAGGCGGTGCTCGGCACCATGGCCGTCTCCGGAGCCACCCTCCTGGTCTACAAGGCGGGCTGGATCCGGGTCACCGCGCGGTACGCCCGCATCGGTATGACCATCGCGATCGCCTTCATCCTGGTCATGGCGGTCAACCTGCTGCTCGTCGTCTTCGGGCTCGCCCCCGACGGCGGACTGCGCAGCATGGGCCCGCTCGGCGCGATCGTCGGCATCCTGGCGATCCTGCTCGGCGCGTTCTTCCTGACCCTGGACTTCAAGCAGATCCAGGACGGCATCGCCTACGGCGCCCCGCGCGAGGAGGCCTGGCTGGCCGCGTTCGGCCTGACCATGACCCTCGTGTGGATCTACATCGAGATGCTCCGCCTGGTCGCCATCTTCAGCGGCGACGACTAGGAGTGACGAGCGGTGGCCGGGACCTACCCCGGCCCCCTCGGTGAAGGGCCCCCGAACCTCGCGGTTCGGGGGCCCTTCGTAGGTTCTCGGCGGCTTCACCGGAGCTTCCGCGCGGCCCTCCTCAGGTCGTACTCGTGAATGATCGCTTTGGCGTGGCCGTACGCGAGGTCGTACTCGTGCCGGAGCCAGCTGACCTTCTCCTCGAAATTGAAGAGAGCGGGGCCTTCGTCGACTTTGCGGATCCAGTCGGAGACTTCACGACCGGTGCAGTGGGGGATGCGGGCGAGCAGGTTGCGATGGGTCTCCTCGGAGAAGACTTGGGACATCGGCGCCTCCGGACGAAAGGGAATGTAAGCCGGTCCTTCAGGTCACGTTGCCTGAGTGGCGGCCTGTTGGCAACAGTCCGGCCAAGGCGCGTACTCTCGCGGCGTGCTTGATACGACGCCGTTGACCCGTGCCGTGGATCATTTCGCCGACCGGCTGCGGGCGGCCCCGCAGAGCCGGCTCCAGCGGAGCGCCGCCGCGGAGGCGCTGGCGCTGGCCAGGGAGTTGGCACTGCGTGCCCAGCGGTTGGAGATGCCCGAGGGGCCGTTTCACGAGATGCCGGACGCGGGCATGTTCGCGGCGGCCGACCAGGTGACCGTCGCGGGAAACGATCTCGCGCTGGTGCTGGGCGACGAGGCTGCGCTGGCGGAGGCGGTGGCCCTCGTGGAGGAGGCTCAGCGGCGGGCGGGAGTCTGAGGCTCCCCGCGCCCCTGAAGGGCGTCGCACCACCCGGCGGCGTGAAAGGCGCCGGCTACAGCGACGCGATCACCCTGTCCGCCAGGATGTAGACCATGTCCTCGCCGCACTCGAAGGTGAGCGTGTAGGCGCCGGAGATGCCCGAGCCGCCCAGGAGAACGGGGACGTCGCCGGTCTGGAGGGCCGTGGCGAGCCGCTCGGCGGTCTCGCGGTGGCCGGGGGTCATGCACAGCGTGGTGCCGTCGGCGAAGACGTAGACGTCGAGGGTGCCAAGCGGGCCCGGGCGGACGTCGGCCAGCTCCGTGCGGGACGCGGCGAGGTCCTCCAGGCAGGCGACCGTGCGCTCGTGGTCGTTGGTGACGGGTGACTGCACCGGTACGAAATCGGGGTGCGAGGGGTGACGGCGGCGGGCCGCGGCCAGCTCGGCGGAGTCACCGGCGTAGTCGTCGCTCTCCAGGCCGGGCTCGATCACCGGCTCCAGGTGCTCCAGGCCCGCGAAATCGGACTGCCGGGGCAGGAACAGGTCGCTCTCGGGCAGCCCCAGCAGCGGAGGCGTGTCCGTGACGTCACGGGACTCCTGGGCGGCCCAGAAGGCCCGGGCCTCGGCGAGCTCACGCTCCCGCTCCTCGGCGAGGGCCTCGGCGACGGCGGCGCGTATCTCCTCCGTGTCGGCCGCCGGACGGGCGGCCGGCACCAGGGCGCGCGTCCCGGCGGCCCGGCTCTCGGCCAGCTCGGTGCGCAAGGCAGCGACCTGTCGGCGCAGCCCCACGAGGGTGCGCAGGACGGCGACGCCCACGGCGGCTGTGGCGGCCGTGGTGAGCAGCAAGGCGATCGGCATAGCGCTCACTGACGTACTCCCGGTTCAAAGTCGACCCCCGACTTCCTACATCAGCTTGAAGGGCGGACTAACCAGCTGTCAGTGCGTAACGTCACGAAACGGGCAGGAATCTTGCCCCGATGTTTGGTGGCGAAACGGCTCTGACCTGCGTAAATCGCTCTCCGGGGGGAGATAGGTCACATCCTGGGGGAGATTGGATCACAAAACGGCCCGGAGTCCCACGGTTTCCGGGACTCCGGGCCACGGCATCACCGTGCGCTTCCGTGCGGTCACGGACGCGCGCGGGGCCGCTCGGTCAGCTGAGGCGCTCGATGACCATCGCCATGCCCTGGCCGCCGCCGACGCACATCGTCTCCAGGCCGAACTGCTTGTCGTGGAACTGGAGGGAGTTGATGAGCGTGCCGGTGATGCGGGCGCCGGTCATGCCGAAGGGGTGGCCGACGGCGATGGCGCCGCCGTTCACGTTCAGCTTGTCCAGCGGGATGTCCAGGTCGCGGTAGGAGGGGATCACCTGGGCGGCGAAGGCCTCGTTGATCTCGAACAGGTCGATGTCGTCGACGGTGAGACCCGCGCGGGACAGGGCCTGCTTCGACGCCTCCACCGGGCCGTAGCCCATGATCTCGGGGGAGAGGCCCGAGACGCCCGTGGAGACGATCCGGGCGAGCGGGGTGAGCCCGAGGTCCCGCGCCTTGGTGTCGGACATGATGACCAGGGCGGCGGCGCCGTCGTTCAGCGGGCAACAGTTGCCGGCGGTGACCAGGCCGTCCTCGCGGAAGACCGGCTTCAGGCCCTGGACGGCCTCCAGGGTGACGCCGGCGCGCGGGCCGTCGTCCTTGCTGACGACCGTGCCGTCGGGCAGCGTCACCGGGGTGATCTCGCGCTCCCAGAAGCCCTTGCCGATGGCCTCCTCGGCGAGGTTCTGCGAGCGGACGCCGAACTCGTCCATCTCCTGCCGGGTCACGCCCCACTGGCGGGCCAGGTTCTCGGCGGTCTGACCCATCGCGATGTAGGGGTCGGGCAGCAGGCCGTCCTCGCGCGGGTCGTGCCAGGAGGCGCCGACCGACTTGGAGACCGCCTCCGTGCGGGCCTCGGCCTCGGCGAAGAGCGGGTTGCGGGCGGTGGGGATGTCGCTGGTGCCGCGCGCGCTGCTGCTGACGACCTCGACGCCGGCCGAGATGAAGACATCGCCCTCGCCGGCCTTGATGGCGTGCAGGGCCATGCGGGAGGTCTGGAGCGACGAGGAGCAGTAACGGGTGATCGTGCAGCCCGGCAGGTGGTCCATGCCCAGCTGGACGGCCACGATGCGGCCCAGGTTGTGGCCCTGCTCGCCGCCGGGAAGGCCGCAGCCGAGCATCAGGTCGTCGATGTCCCTCGGGTCCAGCTCCGGGACCTTCGCGAGGGCGGCCGCGACGATGGTGGCGGTCAGGTCGTCGGGGCGCAGGTCCTTCAGCGAGCCCTTGAAAGCGCGGCCGATGGGGGAGCGGGCGGCTGAGACGATCACGGCTTCGGGCATCACGGCTCCATGTTCAGAAGGTGCGGCGCGCAGCGCCTCGTTGAGGGGCGCTGGTCGGGCGACGGGCGGGGGTACGGAAAGCAGGGCTGTGGGGGAAGTTACCCGTACGTATGGTCCGGGTCACGGGCATGAGGGTGTGACGCCGACCGCACTTTTCTAAGCGCTTGCTTTTTTGGTTCGGGTGCCTGGTGACTCGGGGCTGCGGGTTCGTGGGCGGGCGCGGGCCCGGTGGGGCTTCTCGCGCAGTTCCCCGCGCCCCTGAAAGCATCAGGCCCTGCGGGCCCTGAAAAGCATGGGGCGCAGCCCCGGCTTTTCAGGGGCGCGGGGAACTGCGCGATCAGCCCCCACGCACCCGCAGTCGCCTGATCGCAGCGCGCCCCGAGCTACTAGGCGCCCGGCTGCGCCTCCGCGGTGGCGGTCGGCGCGGGGTCCGTCGCCGGTACCCGCCGCCGACGCCGCCGCTTCAGCAGGGCCCACGGCCCACGCGGCCCCGTCGGCATCGCCGCCGTCACCTCCGTACCGGCCTCCGACGCGGCCTCCGCGGCGGCCCGAGCCACCGGCAGGAAGCCCTCGCGGCGGCTGACGTCCGGCCGCTCCTCCTCCGGCCACAGACCCAGCGCCGCGCACACCGTCGGCAGGACGGCCATCGCCGCCGTCGCGTACCCCTCGGCGGAGGGGTGGTAGTTGTCGGGGCCGAACAGCTCGCGGGGGTTCTGTTCGAATTCGGGGCCGAGGAGGTCACCCAGCGACACGGTACGACCGCCCTGTTCGACGGTTCCGATCGTCTGGGCGGCCGCCAGCTGCCGCGAGGCCCGGCGGGCGAGCCAGCGCAACGGCTGCTGCACGGGCTCGAGCGTGCCGAGGTCGGGACAGGTGCCCACCACCACCTCGGCCCCGGCGGTCCGCAGCCGCCGTACGGCCGCGGAGAGGTGGCGGACGGAGCGGGTCGGCGGCATCCGGTGGGTCACGTCGTTCGCGCCGATCATGATCACGCAGACGTCGGGGACCTGGGCCGGGTCCTCCAGGACCAGCGCCACCTGCCGGTCGAGGTCGTCCGACTGGGCCCCCGGCAGCGCGACGTTGCGCAGCAGCACCGGGCGCTCCGCGACGGCCGCGAGCCCCGAGGCGATCAGCGCGCCCGGGGTCTGCCGGGACCGGTGGACCCCCTGGCCGGCGGCGGTGGAGTCACCGAGCATGACGAGCCGGAGCGGGGGATCGTCGGGGACGTCGTACGAACTGCCGTAAGAGCCGTAGCCGTACGCGCGGCCGTACCGGCTGCCGTGCGTGTGGCCGTAGACGCCCTCTGCGCTCGGCGGGTGCGGGCTGTGCCCGTTGCCCACGACCCGCTTGGCCAGCCGCACCTCGGCCAGCAGCACACCCACCGCCGCCGCGCCCAGCAGACCGATGCCGCCACCGCCGTACGCCGCGCCCGCCGCGATGCGGCGGGCCACCCTTGCTCTGGACATGCTCGTCATGCGTCGCCGCCACCTCCTCGTAGCCGTACACCCACTCCTTGCCCCGTACCGGCCCTCGGCCAATCCCGGCGGAAGGTGAACAGGGAGGAGAAGGGAGGAGATCAGTGAGGACGGGGCTTAGGCTGGCTGGACATTACGACCATCCCTTTTTGCGGCTCCGGAGACAACGGTGCAAATCCACGACTCGATGATCAGCCTCGTCGGCAACACCCCGCTGCTGAGGCTCAACAGCGTGACCGAGGGCATCCAGGCGACCGTCCTGGCCAAGGTCGAGTACTTCAATCCCGGCGGTTCCGTGAAGGACCGCATCGCGCTGCGCATGATCGAGGCGGCGGAGAAGAGCGGGGAGCTGCAGCCCGGCGGCACGATCGTCGAGCCGACCAGCGGAAACACAGGTGTGGGCCTCGCCATCGTGGCCCAGCAGAAGGGGTACAAGTGCATCTTCGTGTGCCCCGACAAGGTGAGCACAGACAAGATCAACGTGCTCCGGGCCTACGGTGCCGAGGTCGTCGTCTGCCCCACGGCGGTCGACCCCGAGCACCCCGACTCCTACTACAACGTCTCCGACCGGCTGGTCCGCGAGACGCCCGGGGCCTGGAAGCCGGACCAGTACTCCAACCCCAACAACCCGCTCTCCCACTACCACTCGACCGGCCCTGAGCTGTGGGAGCAGACGGAGGGGCGGATCACCCACTTCGTGGCCGGCGTGGGCACCGGCGGCACCATCTCCGGCACCGGCCGGTACCTGAAGGACGCCAGTGACGGCCGCGTCCAGGTGATCGGCGCCGACCCCGAGGGTTCCGTGTACTCCGGCGGGTCCGGGCGGCCGTACCTCGTCGAGGGCGTCGGTGAGGACTTCTGGCCGACCGCGTACGACCGGACCGTCGCCGACGAGATCGTCGCCGTGTCCGACAAGGACTCCTTCCAGATGACCCGGCGGCTGGCCAAGGAGGAGGGCCTGCTGGTGGGCGGTTCCTGCGGCATGGCCGTCGTCGCCGCGCTGGAGGTCGCGAAGCGGCTCGGCCCGGACGACGTGCTGGTCGTCCTGCTGCCCGACAGCGGACGCGGCTACCTCAGCAAGATCTTCAACGACGAGTGGATGGCCGACTACGGCTTCCTGGAGGACGAGGGACCGAGCGCGCGCGTCGCCGACGTCCTCAGCCACAAGGAGCACGGCGCCATTCCGTCCCTCGTCCACATGCACCCGGACGAGACGGTCGGTCAGGCGATCGAGGTGCTGCGTGAGTACGGCGTCTCGCAGATGCCGATCGTGAAGCCGGGCGCCGGTCACCCGGACGTCATGGCCGCCGAGGTCGTCGGGTCCGTCGTCGAGCGCGAGCTGCTGGACGCCCTCTTCACCCAGCGCGCCTCGCTCGACGACCCGCTGGAGAAGCACATGTCGGCGCCGCTGCCGCAGGTCGGCTCCGGTGAGCCGGTGGGCGACCTGATGACCGTGCTCGGGTCGGCGGACGCGGCCATCGTGCTGGTCGAGGGCAAGCCGACCGGTGTGGTCAGCCGACAGGACCTGCTCGCGTTCCTCGCCAAGGGCGGGGTCAAGCAGTAGGGCGGCTGCCGGCCGCACCGGGCGACGGGGGCCTCTGCCCGACGGGAGGGGCTTCTGCCTGACGCAAGGGGCCTCTGCCTGACGGGAGGGGCCCTTCTGTCTGCCTGAGGGAGAGGCCGCTGCTGACGGGCAGGGCGCCTGATTCGGGGGAAAAATCCCGGGAACGGCCCTTCTTCGTCGAAGATTTGCGCCAGTCGGGGGTTTGACTTCGCAGAAGTGGTACGAGCGCGTCACGTCCGCGCAGCACCCGCTTAACACGGGTCCGGCACATTAGTGGATGTCGGCAGGGCGGGAGCGGCTCCCCGCCCCGGCCGGCAACCGAAACGGCGTCAAGGACCTCCGGAGCGGCTCCCGGACCTCCATGGACGCCACGGACGCGCCAGCCCGGTCCTGACCCGGCCCGCGTCCCTCGCGGGGACCGCCGTCGTCCCGCCCCCCGTCACACGGGGGTGCGGCGGTCCCCGCGCATATCTCTCCTCCACCTTCTCCGGGAACGCGCTCCGGGAACGAAGGCGAGGTCACTCTTCCCAGTCCGCGTCCCCGCTCTTGCCCCGGCGCCTGCCCAGGGTGGTCGAGTTGCGCAGGGCCCAGGCCACGTTCACGCCGACGATGCCCGCCCAGGTGACGAACAGACCGGGCAGTTCGGCCACGCCGCCGCCGATGCCGGACAGGGGGATGGCGGCGACGAGGGAGACCACGCCGAAGCCGTAGCGTTCGCCCCAGCTGTCGGTGGACCTGTCGGGAGATCGGCTCCCACGGGCCACCACCATCTGCTGCTCGGCCACCTGACGCCTGACCCGGCGGTCGACCACGCTGTCGATGCGCTGGTCGACCTTCTCCAGGAACGAGTCGACGAGCGCGGACTCGTAGTCCTCGCCCAGTTCTCTGCGGGCGTGCAGGGTGGCGGCGAGTTCCTTCTTCAGCTCGGCTTCGCCGAGCTGCGCGTCACGGGCATCCATACCGGTCATGCTCTTCACGGTAGGGAGCCGGGAGCCGCCTGGCACTGGGGTTAGCCCCCCAGTCGGCGTACGGCTCTCCCCGTTTCCCGCCCGGCCGCCCTTGCCCGTCCTGCATAGCCTCATGCAGAGTTCTCGGTGTCTGAATATGTGGTTCCGCCGAGGCTGAGGAGGCTGCGGGTATGTCCTCTGGGATCATGGGCGCGACGGACGCTCCTGCCGCCGTCACCGCGCAGGCCGCGCCGGCCGCGCAGGCCGGGCTCCTCGCCCTCGACGGGCGGGCGCTGCGGGTCGCCGACGTCGTCCGGCTCGCCGACGGCGTCGTACGGCCGGTGCCCGACGGGGCGGCGGTGCGGCGGGTCGAGGAATCCTGGGAGGCCGCCCGGCTGATCGCGGCGGCCGGGCGCGTGTACGGCCGTTCCACCGGCGTCGGTGCCAACCGCACCGAGGACGTGCCCACCGAGGCCGCCGCCGAGCACGGCCTGCGGCTGCTGCGCAGCCACGCCGGGGCCATCGGGGAGGAACTGCCCGCCCGGCAGGTGCGCGCCATGCTCGCCGTACGCGCCAACCAGCTGCTCGCGGGCGGCGCCGGGCTCCGCCCGACCGTGGTCACCGCGCTCTGCGCCGCGCTGGAGAGCGGGGCGCACCCCGTGGTCAACGAGTTCGGTTCGGTGGGGACGGGTGACATCGCGGCCCTGGCCCAGGTGGGGCTGGCGCTGGCGGGGGAGCATCCGTGGCGGGTGCCTGGGGTGCCTGGGGTGCCTGGGGTGCCGGAGGCGCGGCCGCAGTACGGGGGCGGGCCCGGGCCCGGTGTCGGCGTGCCCGAGGCGCAGCCGCTGGACAACAACGACGCCCTCGCGCTGATCAGCAGCAACGCGCTCACGCTCGGGCAGGCCGCGCTCGCGCTGCACGAGCTGCGCGGGCTGATCGCGGCCACGCAGGTCGTCGCCGCGCTCTCGCTCCTCGCCGTGGACGGCTCGCACGAGGCGTACGCGGCGCCCGTGCACGTCGCGCGCGCCCACCGGGGGTCGCGCGAGGTGGCCCGGCGCATGCGGGAGCTGATCGGGGCGGCCGACCGGCCCACACCCCCGCTGGGGCGGATCCAGGACCCGTACGGCTTCCGGTGCCTGCCGCAGATCCACGGCCCCGCGCTGGACGCGGCGGACGCGCTGGAGGGCGTCCTGGAGGTGGAGTTCAACGCGGCGGCGGAGAACCCGCTGATCATCCCGGAGGACATGGCCGCGTACCACCACGGCGGCTTCTACCAGGCCCAACTCGCCCTCGCCCTGGACCACTTCAGGCTCGCCGTGACCCAGGTGGCCCGGCTGTCGACCTCCCGGCTCTCCTCGCTCAACGAGCCCGCGTACACCCGGCTGCGGCCCTTCCTCGCCGACCACGAGCCCGCCTCCTCGGGTGTGATGATCCTGGAGTACGCCGCCGGGGCCGCCCTCGGTGACCTGCGGGCCTTCTCTGCGCCCGCGTCGCTCGGCCACGCTGTACTCTCCCGGGGCGTCGAGGAACAGGCCAGCTTCGCCTCGCTCGCCGCCCGGCAGACGCTGCGGGCGTGCGGCGCGTACCGGCTCGTCGTCGGCTGTGAACTCGTCGCGGCCGTACGGGCGTTGCGTCAGCGGGACCTGCGGCCGGACCCGGGGCTGCCGGTCGGGCGCGCGCTGGAACTCGCGGAGGCCGTGCTCGACCCGGACCCGGCCGACCGGCCGCTGACGGCGGACGTGGGCGCGGCGGCCGTACTGCTCGATCGGTTCACCGAGATCTGGACGGACGTCCAGGCGAACCCACTGAGGGGGAGCGCGTCATGAGCGCGGACAAGGGCACGGGCGGGACGGACGGTCCCGCCGCGCGGCTGCAGACGCTCTTCGAGGGGCACCGGCTGACGCCCACCCAGCGGCGCATCGCCCACAGCATGGTGCGGCGGGCGGCGGACGTGCCGTTCCTGTCGAGTGTGGAACTGGCCGAGCTGGCCGGGGTGAGCCAGCCCTCCGTGACCCGGTTCGCGGTGGCGCTGGGCTTCGACGGCTACCCGGCGCTGCGCCGGCACCTGCGGGACGTCGGTCCCGCGGAGCCGGCCCCGGACACCACCGCGTACAACGAGTACCAGCAGGCCGTCGAGGCCGAGATCGAGAACCTGCGGCACCTGGCCGAGATGCTCGCCGACCCCGCCCCGGTGGCCCGGGCCGGGCGGCTGCTGGCCGCGTCCCGGCCGCTGCCGGTGCTCGGGCTGCGGGCGGCGGCGTCCCAGGCGTACGGGTTCGCCTACTTCGCCGCCAAGGTCCACCCCGACGTGCGGCTGCTGCACGAGGGCGGCAGCATGCTCCACGACCGCGTCGACGCGGCCGTGCGCGGGGGCGCGACCGCGCTGCTCTGCTTCGCGCTGCCTCGGCATCCCCGCGAGGTCGTCGAGACCCTGGCGTACGCCAAGGAGGCGGGGCTCTTCGTCGTCACGGTCGCCGACTCCGCGTTCGCGCCCGTCGCCAAGGTCTCCGACCTGCTGCTGCCCGCCGCCGTCGGCACCGGGCTCGCCTTCGACACGGCCTGCGCCCCCATGCTGCTGGGCCGGGTGCTTCTGGAAGCCATGTGCGACGACCTGCCGGAGGCCCAGGCCCGGCTGGAGGAGTTCGACGCGAAGGCCGCGACCCGGGGACTGTTCGTGGAGTAGTCCGCGTCGTGGAACAGCCCGCGCGATCGGCCGAGGTTCGCGATTCTCAGGCGCGTTTCACGTTCTCCCGCTAGCGTGCCCGCGACTGTCGTACGACCTGAGTTCAGGGGAGGCGGGGAGCGTGGCGCGCGGAGGGCAGGGGCTTGCTCGGGTGGCCGTCGTGGTGCGGGCCGGGGCGGCGCCGTTGTGGTGGCTGGGAGTGCTCGCGGCCGGGATCGGTGTCCTGCCGTCCGGGCTGACCGGGCGGAGGATCGGGGTGCTGGCGGGCGCCGCCGTGTTCATCGTCGCGGCCGCCGTGGTGGCCTGGGTGGGGCGCGGCCGTTATCTCGCGCCCGCGCGGGAGGGCGTGCGCGCCGGCAAGCACGATGTCCTCCAGGACCGTGCCGTGACGCTGCGCGCCTGGCGCCGGGGGCACCGCTGGTGGCTGCTGCTCGGCTTCGCGGCCGCCCTGGGCTCGTCCTTCGCCCTTCCCGCGGCGGGCGGGCTGCTCCTCGCCGGCCTCGGCACCGGCCTCCGGCTCAAGGCCGCCTGGCTCGGCCGCCGCGAACGTGCCGCCGGGCAGCTCTTCTGGGTCCGGGTGGACTGGCTGTCCGCACGGGCCGGCCGCCCCGCAGGCAAGCGGGTGCCCGGCTACCGGCTCACGGGCATCGAAGCGGGCGACGCGGCGCCCGGCGGCGGCCGACGGGCGTAGGACCAGGGGTGGCCGACAGGCGTATGGCCGCCGCCCGACGACGGCGGGGAGAGGGGCTCGCCCGGTCGTCGGGGAGGGGGCGCGGAGGCGCGCTCCGGTGGGGCGGTGCGGGCGCTACTCGCCGCGTGTGCGCAGGACCAGCTTGTTCACCGCCCACAGGGCGATGCCGATGGCCAGGAGCACGCCCGCGCGGATGTAGACGTCGGCCGGGCGGTCGGCCAGCGGGCTCGCCAGGATCAGGGCCGTCAGGGCGCCGAGCACCGGCAGGGCCGTCGGCGTCCGGAAGTGGGCGTGGTCGACGCGGTCACGGCGCAGGACCAGGACCGTGATGTTGACGACGGCGAAGACACAGAGCAGCAGGAACGCGGTGGTGTCGCCGAGGCCCTCGATCTCGCCGGTGGAGACCAGGCCGATCGCGAGGAGGGTGACGAAGACGATGCCCACGACGGGCGTACGGCGGCGGGGCAGGACGCGGGCCATGCCGCGCGGGAGGATGCGTTCGTTGGCCATGCCGTAGCAGAGGCGGGAGGCCATCATGATGTTGATCAGGGCCGAGTTGGTGACCGCGAAGAGGGCGATCAGGGCGAAGAGTTCGTGCGGGAAGTCCACCCCGCCGGCCTTCACCACTTCGAGGAGCGGACCGCTGGAGCCCTCCAGGGTCCCGGCGTCGACCAGCAGCGACGACACCAGGGCCACCAGCACGTAGATCGTGCCCGTCACGGCCACCCCGATGAAGATCGCGCGGGGGAAGGTCCGGGTCGGGTTCTTCGTCTCCTCCGCCATGTTCACCGAGTCCTCGAACCCGACGAAGGCGAAGAACCCGAGGGCCGTGGCGCCGAGCACACTGGTGAGCAGCGCGTATCCCGTACCGCTCGCCTCGAACTCGGTCAGCCGGGACGGCTCGCCGTCGCCGCTCAGCACCGCCCAGGCGCCGATCGTGAGGATGATCAGCAGTCCGGTCAGCTCGACCAGGGTCAGCACCACGTTCGTCTTCACCGACTCCGAGACACCCCGCAGGTTCAGGGCGGCCAGCAGGACGATGAAGGTGATGGCGACGAGGGTGGGCGGCAGGGCCCCGTTCGTCAGCTCGTCGAGATAGTCACCGCTGAAGGCACGCGCGGCGGCGCTCGCGGAGGACAGGCCGGAGCACATCACCATGAAGGCGACGATGAACGTCAGGAAGGGCAGCTTGAACGCCTTCTGCGTGTAGAGCGCCGCCCCGGCCGCCTTCGGGTACTTGCCGACCAGTTCGACGTACGACGCCGCCGTCAGGATCGCCACCACGAAGCCGATCACGAAGGGGAGCCAGAGCGCTCCGCCGACCTTCCCGGCGACCTTGCCCGTGGTCGCGTAGATGCCGGTGCCGAGGATGTCGCCGATCACGAAGAGGATCAGCAGCTTGGGGCCGAGCACCCGCTTGAGGCCGGTCTCCTCGGCGGGCGCGGGTGTCGCGGCGGTGCCTTCGGCGGTGGACAAGAGAACCTCCCCCGGTCGGTGATCCGTCCGGGAGACTCATGCCCGGTCGCGGGCCGTGGATGCCTGCGCGGCCGGTTCTCGGCGCAGGGAGGGCGATCAGGTCGTGCTCAGTGTCCGCTTGGCCAGCTCGTACGCCGGGAGCATCTGTTCGTGCTCCTGTGTGTCGAGGCCGCCGAGATGGACGACGACGGGCCCGTCCGGCGTGACGGCGACGAAGGCCCGCTCCTTCTTGGTCTCGTCCAGCGCCTCGCTGGTGTAGAGGTACTCGACCTCGGTGCCCCGCACGTCGGAGTCGGAGGTGAACGCGCTGTACTTCGCCTCGCTGGTGTCCCCCTCGGCTGCCACGAACTCCTTGAGCAGCGCCTCCGCGTCGCCCTCCCCGGCTCCCTTCTCGCCCGTCCAGACCCGGATGAAGCCGATGTTCCCGGCCGGCTTGGCGTCGATCTCGCACGCGGCGGTGAACGGGCCCTGCCGCAGCAGCCCCTCGGCCAGCTCGGCCGCGAGCTCGTCCTGCTCGGAACCGCCGTCGTCGCCGGGCGTGCCGGTCTCGACGGCCTCCGGCCTCCACTCCTCGGCCGTGTCGAACGTGACCGGGAGGGGGCAGGCGGAACCGGCCGGGCCGACATTGCCGCCGCTCTTCGCGGCGCCCGCGTCCTCGGCGGTGCCCTTTCCTCCGGCGGTCGCCGCCCCGGTGGTGCTCGCCGACGGCTTCGCGTGGCCGTCCGGCGCCGGCTCCGAGCACCCTGTCAGGACCCCGGCAAGCAGGACCAACTGGGCCACCACCGTCCCCCGTACCGCTCTTCCCACGGTCACCCTCCCCCTGTCGTTCGAGGTCGGACACGGTAGCCGAGGTGTGCGCGGGCGGCGCTCCCCGGGTGGGGGGGGCGCCGCCGGAGCCGTCGTACCGGGCCGATCGGAATCACGGCCGTCGGATCAGGGCGGTCAGACCTCCAACTCCGCCTCGATCCGCCGCAACTGGTGCCGGGCCATGGCCAGGTTGGCGCGTTTGGCGTCGAGCACCAGGTAGAGGAAGAGGCCGTTGCCGCCGCGCCCGGTGATCAGGCGGATCAGGTGGTACGCGTCGGTCAGGGTGATCAGGATGTCCTCGATCTCGCCCTTGAGGCCGAGGTGTTCCATGGTGCGCAGCTTGGCGCGGACGACGTCGGTGTTGCCGGCGGCGGCGACGGTGAGGTCGAACCCCTTGCTGCCGCCGATCGTGCCCAGTGCCATGCCGCTGGTGTAGTCCACGAGGGCGGCGCCGGTCGCGCCCTCGATGGACGCGAGGGCCTCTTTCAGCGCGGTCTCGGTGTTGGTCATGGTGTGCGGTGTCCTTTCAACTCTCACTGGTGGTAGGTGTGTTGGGAGTGGTTCGGGGGGTGGGGCGTGGGGTGGTGGCACGGGGCGTCCGGCGGGGCATGGTCGACCTGACCGTGGCCTTGGCCGGTGCCTGGGGCGAGGCCGCGGCCGTGGTCCCGTTGGTGCCACTTGCTCCGTTGGCGGTTCTGGCCACGGACCGGGCCGCGTTCCTGGTGGCCGACCTGGCGCCCGCCGCGGGCTGTTCGTCGGGCCGTGGCAGGGCATCCACCAGTTCGCCGATCCGGCCGCCCGCCCGGCGGCCCTCCAGATGCAGCCGGCCCACGTTGACCCGGTCCTGGGTCAGCAGCGTCAGTACGGCGGAGGAACCCGCCGCGTACGTCGCCACATAGCCTTGGTCGCCGCGCAGCAGCAGTTCACGGAGATCGCCCCGGCCGGCGGCGTCCGTCATCCGTACGGCGACGCCGAGCGCGGCCGCGGTGAGCGCCGCCAGGCCCTCGGGTTCCACCCCGGGGGTGTCGTGGGCGAGGACCAGCCCGTCCACACTGGCCGCCAGCGCGCCGGTCAACTGGGGTACACGGGCCCTCAACCGGTGCAGTTCGTCGAGGACTTCGGCCTCCGCGGCCATCAGCAGTCTCCTCTCGGCGGGACGCTCCCGCTGCCGCTCAAAGGGCCTCCAGCGCATCCCTGAGCCTTTGCAGTAGAGCCACGTCGGGGTCGGGGGTGGTGAGCGGCCAAGGTGGGGTGAGGTGCGCCGCCTCGACACCGGCCGTGAGCCCGGCCGAGGGATCACGGCCCGGGGCGGACGGTGCGGGTTGCCTGGGGACGAGAGGGTTGAGGTGCCCGGGTGCGGGCGGTGCGAGCGGGCTCGGACGGCCGGGGTCGGCCGGTGGGAGCCGGTGCGGGTCGAGCGGCGCGGGGTGGCCCGACTCGACCGGCACGAGGTGGTCCGGGTGGGGCATCGGCGAGTGGTCCGGGCCGGGTGGTGGTGGCGGAGGGCCCGGCGGGCGGGCGGGGGTGAGGCTCGGGTGGGTCGCGGAGGCGCGTTCCCGGCGGGCGGCGGGGGCGGGGTCCGGTCCTGTGGGAGCCGGTGGTGTAGCGGCCCGCCCTGCGGGGGTCGGCGGTGCCGGGGCCGGGCCGCGGCGGGCCGTGGATATGAGGCCGGCCGCCGCCAGTCTTCGCACGTCCACGAGGGTGTGGAAGGCGGGGCGCCCCAGGCTCCGGGAGATCTCGGAGGCTGTGCGGAAGCCGTCGACCTGGCCGAGCACGGCTCCCTGCCGGGCCGGGACCGGCGGTGCGTCCGGGCCGACCGCTCTGACCAGGGGAGCCTCGTCCGTCGCCGGGTCGGGCCAGATGCGGTGCAGGAGGTCGCGGCGGCGCCGGGCCTCGCGCTCCACGGTGGCCACCGGCACCGGCCGGATCGGCCCCAGCCAGTGCGCGGCCCCGTAACGGAAGCTGGCCGGCGCGCTGCTCGGGCCGAGGACGAAGTACGCCGCGTCGAAGAGCGCGCCCGCGTGGCACAGCTCCAGTGCGCCCCGGGCGACCCGGCCGCTGTCCACCAGGAACCGCCCGACCCGCAGCCCCGCCCCGGCCGTGTCGACCGCCTCCCGCCAGCCGTCGGAGTCCAGGATGCCGCCGGTGGCGAGCAGGACGTCGAGGCCCGGGGAGCGGGGGCTCTCGGCGTGCACGACCTTCCCCTCGGACAGGTACAGCGACCCGCTCTCGCGCAGCAGGACGCCGGTGGCCCGCTCGGCGGCGAGCCGGCTCAGCATCGGGGAGACGGCCTGCCGGAAGTGTTCTCCGCGCACGGGCAGCGGGGGCGCCGGTGTGGTGATCACGCTCATGCCAGCACCAGCCGTCCGGCCATCTCGCCGAGCCGGATCCGGGCCAGCGCGAGGTTGCCGTCCGTACGCGCCAGCCACAGGTGCAGGAACACGCTGCTGTCGAACGTCGTCCGCACGAACCGCAGCACGTGGTACGTGTCCCGGTTGCTGACGATCAGGTCCTCGACCGGCAGGTCCGCCCCGGACCAGTCGGACCCCTCCTCCGGCGCGAACGCCCGGTGCTCCGCCGCGAGCCGCGCCAGTTCCGCCGCCTCCGCCGCGGTCGTCTCGTGGTCACCGCCGGGTGCCTCCCCGACCGTGCCCAGCGCCAGTCCGCTGGTCCAGTCGACCACCGCGGCGCCCAAGGCACCGGGCAGCCTCATGGCTTCCACCAGACACTCGTCGATTCCGGGCACCGTGGCTCCCCTCCTGCCTGCGGTTCGGCTGAGTGACGCAGACGCTACGCAACGTGTGCGCGAGGGGTGAGAGATCTGGCATTTTCCGGCGGAACATGCGGACAGGTGACTAGGGTGGGTCGACTTGCCTGCTTTTCACCGCTGTTGGGCCCGGGGACGGGCCCGGCGCGCTGAGGTGGACCTATGCGGCCGACGCGCATGGCGGGCGCGGACGGAACGCCTCGCATTCACCATTCTGAGGGGCGCGAGGGGCGTGCGAGAGGGAGCTCTTGCGAACTTGGGGCGCGAGCAAGCCCTGCACAAGCGCGAGCCGGTGGGCGCCGGTCAGAGGCTCAGCAGCCCCGACCGCTCCGCTCCCCCCGCCTCGGCCACGATCTCCTCCACGGTCTGCGCCCGCCGCACCACCGCGAACCGCATCCGCCCCTCCCCGGGTGCGTACCCGTAGATCCCGGGCCGGGGCAGGGAGTTGTACGCGTAGTGGTGCGCGAAGTAGTACGCGCCGGTGTCCAGCGCGGCCGCGTAGTCCCCCGGTTCGAACAACGGCAGCGAACGCCCCTGCGCCAGCAGATCCCCGGCGAAACAGGCGGGCCCCGCCACGTCCTGCGGCACCGGCGGCCCCTCCTTCACGCGGCCCTTCGCGTCGTACGCGGCGATCCGCAGTGGCCAGGACCCGGGCGCGTACACCGTCCGGGTCGCCACCTGCACCCCGGCGTGGGTGACCGCGATGGCTCGCCCGCCCGCGCTCTTCGTGTACTCCACCCGGGCGACGACCGTCCCGTGCTTCGCCAGCAGCGACCGGCCGAACTCGGTCACCAGCGCGTACCGCCCGTCGAACAGCCCCGGCACCGCCTCCGCCAGCAGCCGCGCGTACTGCTCGTACGTCGGTGTGGCCGTCTCCGAGGCGAAGTTCACCGGCAGTCCGCCGCCGATGTCGATCGTGTCGATCTGCCGCCGTCCGATCCGCCGGTTGATCTCCTCCGCCAGCTCGTACACCTCCGTGATCCCGCGCGTCATCAGCGACAGCGGGATCCCCTGCGACCCGGTGTGCGCGTGCAGCCGGCTCAGCCACGGCCGCTCCAGATACGCCTGTACGACCCACTCCCGGGCGTCTTCGTCCCGGAGCGCCACGCCGAACTTCGAGGTCGCCGTCGCCGTGGACAGCGCGTCGATCGCGCCACCGCCGACCTGCGGGTTCACCCGGATGCCGAGGGGCGAGCGGGTGGTGGCCGACCGGACGAGCGCGTCGATGCGGTCCAGCTCCTGCGGGTTGTCCGCGTTGACGGCGATGCCCAGCGCCAGCGCCTCCCGCAGCTCGGCCGGCGTCTTGGCGGGGGAGTCGAGCACGGTCAGCGTCGGCGGCACCCCGGCCGCCCGCGCCAGGGCCAGCTCCCCGGCGCTCGCCACCTCCGCGCCGATCCCCGCCTCGCGCAGCAGCCGCAGCACGGGCACGAGGGGCGTCGCCTTCACCGCGAACGCGTGCAGCACCGGCGTCCCCGGCGCCGTCACCGCGTCGAAGGCCCGGCGCAGCGCCCCGGCCGACGCCCGGATCCCGGTCACGTCGAGCAGGGCCACGACCGGCTCGCCGGGGCCCAGCAGCCCCTGCTCCACCGCCGCCCGTACCGCCTCGTCCCGCCGCGCGGCCCGCTCGCCGTCGGTGTCGAACAGGCGCAGCGTGCGCTCGGCCTCCTCCTCGTCGTGCCGACCGGCGGGCCGCTCCCCTTCGGTCCCGTTCGTCACGTCTCCCATCTCGTCCCCCGTTGCCGTGTCGTCGTCCGCACCCACAGGGCCAGTGTGTCCAGCCAAACATCCACGGCGCGCCACCGCTGGCCCTACAGGCGTATTGACTAGGTCTATTCAGTAAGTAAGGATGTGAATAGTTGCTGTATAGAGCTGGAGGCAGACCGTGTCAGGACCCCGCCCCGTTCGAGCCCCGCGCGGTACGGAACTCAGCGCCCTGGGCTGGCAGCAGGAAGCCGCCCTGCGCATGCTCCAGAACAACCTCGACCCCGAGGTCGCCGAGCACCCCGACAAGCTCGTCGTCTACGGCGGCACGGGCAAGGCCGCCCGCGACTGGCGCTCCTTCGACGCCATGGTCCGCACCCTGAGGACGCTCAAGCAGGACGAGACCATGCTGGTCCAGTCCGGCCGCCCCGTCGGCGTCATGCAGACCCACGAGTGGGCCCCCCGTGTCCTCATCGCCAACTCCAACCTCGTCGGCGACTGGGCCAACTGGGAGGAGTTCCGCCGGCTGGAACAGCTCGGGCTGACCATGTACGGGCAGATGACCGCCGGTTCCTGGATCTACATCGGCACCCAGGGCATCCTCCAGGGCACCTACGAGACCTTCGCCGCCGTCGCCGCCAAGAAGTTCTCCGGCACCCTCGCCGGGACGATCACCCTCACCGCCGGCCTCGGCGGCATGGGCGGTGCCCAGCCCCTCGCCGTGACCATGAACGACGGCGTCGCGCTCTGCATCGACTGCGACCCCCGCGCCATCGAGCGCCGCATCGAGCACCGCTACCTCGACGTCAAGGCCGACTCCCTCGACCACGCCCTCCAGCTGGCCGTCGAGGCCCGTGACGCCCGCCGCCCCCTGTCCATCGGCGTCCTCGGCAACGCCGCCGACCTGGTCCCGCGGCTCCTCGCCATGGGCGCACCCATCGACATCGTCACCGACCAGACCTCCGCCCACGACCCGCTCGCCTACCTGCCCGTCGGCGTCGACTTCGACGACATGGCGTCGTACGCGGCCAAGGACCCGGCCGGCTTCACCACGCGCGCCCGCGAGTCCATGGCCCGGCACGTCGAGGCCATGGTCGGCTTCCAGGACGCCGGGGCGGAGGTCTTCGACTACGGCAACTCCATCCGTGGCGAGGCACAACTCGCCGGATACGAACGGGCGTTCGCCTTCCCCGGTTTCGTCCCCGCCTACATCCGGCCGCTGTTCTGCGAGGGCAAGGGCCCCTTCCGGTGGGCGGCCCTCTCCGGCGACCCCGCCGACATCGCCAAGACCGACAAGGCGATCCTCGACCTGTTCCCCGAGAACGAGTCCCTGCACCGCTGGATCAGGATGGCGGGCGAGCGCGTCCACTTCCAGGGCCTCCCGGCCCGCATCTGCTGGCTCGGCTACGGCGAACGCGACAAGGCAGGCGAGCGCTTCAACGACATGGTGGCCTCCGGGGAACTGGCCGCGCCGCTCGCGATCGGCCGCGACCACCTCGACTGCGGCTCCGTCGCCTCCCCCTACCGCGAGACCGAGGCCATGCTCGACGGTTCCGACGCGATCGCCGACTGGCCGCTGCTGAACGCGATGGTCAACGTGGCCTCCGGGGCGTCCTGGGTGTCCCTGCACCACGGCGGTGGCGTGGGCATGGGCCGCTCCATCCACGCAGGCCAGGTGACCGTGGCCGACGGCACGAAGCTGGGCGGCGAGAAGATCCGCCGGGTACTGACCAACGACCCGGGCATGGGCGTCATCCGGCACGTGGACGCCGGGTACGACATCGCGGAGTCCGTCGCCGACGAGCGGGGCGTACGGGTGCCGATGCGCGAGGGTGAGGGCGAGGACGCGTGACCCGGAGCGAAGGGAGGCGTGGCGGCAGCGCTTCGGCGGGGTCCGAGGCCTCGTCGCCGCCCGCGGACCCGGCCGTGCCCACCCTCCCCGACTCTCGACTCCGTTCGAGCGGGGACACCCCCGTCGCCCAGCGGAACGACCGTCCACAGCCTGGGCGAGCGCCCCTCGCGCAGGGTGCCTCCTTCCACCAGATGTGGCGGGAGCTCAGGCCCATCGGGCGGCACTCCGAGTCCGGGGGATACCGCCGGTTCGCGTGGACCGGGGCCGACGCCGACTGCCGGGCCTGGTTCGAGGAGCAGGCCCGGGACCGGGGGCTGGACTACGAGGTCGACCGCAACGGGAACCAGTGGGCCTGGCTCGGCGACCCCGCCGCCGGGGACGCTGTCGTCACCGGGTCGCATCTCGACTCCGTGCCCGACGGCGGAGCCTTCGACGGCCCCCTCGGCGTCGTGTCGTCCTTCGCCGCGCTCGACGAACTGCGCGCCCGGGGCGCCCGGTTCGACAAGCCGCTCGCCATCGTCAACTTCGGCGACGAGGAGGGCGCCCGGTTCGGGCTGGCCTGCGTGGGATCCAGGCTCGCCGCCGGGCACCTGACCGTCGAGCAGGCGGGCCGGCTGACCGACGCGGACGGGGTCACCCTGCCGCGGGCCATGGAGGCGGCCGGGTACGACCCGGAGGGCATCGGCCCGGACCCGGAACGGCTCGCACGGATCGGCGCGTTCGTCGAACTGCACGTCGAGCAGGGACGGGCCCTGGACCTCTCCGGCGACGCCGTCGGCATCGCCAGCTCCATCTGGCCGCACGGCCGGTGGCGGTTCGACTTCCGCGGCGAGGCCAACCATGCGGGCACCACACGGCTCGTGGACCGCCGGGACCCCATGCTGTCGTACGCGGAGACCGTGCTCGCGGCCCGCCGTGAGGCCCGGCTCGCCGGAGCCGTCGCCACCTTCGGCAAGATCTCCGTCGAGCCCAACGGCGTCAACGCCATCCCCTCCCTCGTACGCGGCTGGCTCGACTCCCGTGCCGAGGACCAGACGACGCTGGACACGGTCGTCGGCGCGATCGAGGAGGCGGCCCGTGATGTCGCCCACGAGCACGGCGTCGAACTGGACGTCGTCCGGGAGTCCTTCACCCCCGTCGTCGAGTTCGAACACGCCCTGCGGGACGAGATCGCCCGCATCCTGGGCCGGGACACGGCCGACCTGAAGGTGCCGGTGCTCGGGACCGGCGCCGGACACGACGCCGGGATCCTCTCCGGGACCGTCCCGACCGCCATGCTGTTCGTACGCAACCCGACGGGCGTCTCGCACTCCCCGGCCGAGCACGCCGCCGAGGACGACTGCCTGGCCGGGGTGACCGCGCTCGCCGACGTACTGGAAGGGCTGGCCCGCAGGTGACGGAGACGACCTACTGGCTCGAACACGCCTGGCTCGGCACCGACGTCGAGCCGGGCGTGACCCTCACGGTCACCACCACCGGCGGCTCAGGTGGTTCGGGCGGTTCCGGTGACTCCGACCGCTCCGGCGGCCGTATCACCGCCGTCCGCACGGAGACGCCCACCCCGCCCCCCGGCGCGGTCGTCCTGCGCGGCCTGACGCTGCCCGGTCTCGCCAACGCCCACAGCCACGCCTTCCACCGGGCCCTGCGCGGCACCGTCCAGGTCGGCTCGGGCACCTTCTGGACCTGGCGCGAGGTCATGTACCAGGTGGCGGACCGACTGACCCCGGACACCTATCACGCGCTCGCGCGGGCCGTGTACGCGGAGATGGCGCTGGCCGGGATCACGGCCGTGGGCGAGTTCCACTATGTGCACCACGCCCCCGGAGGCACGCCGTACGCCGACCCGAACGCCATGGGTGAGGCGCTGATCGAGGCCGCCGCCGAGGCGGGCATCCGGATCACCCTCCTCGACACGGCCTACCTCTCCGCCGGCTTCGGCAAGGCCCCCGACCCCCACCAGCTCCGCTTCTCCGACGGCACGGCCGAGGCCTGGGCCGAACGCTGTTCAGTTCTCAAGGACCGGGATCACGCACGGATCGGTGCGGCCGTGCACTCCGTACGGGCCGTGCCGGCGGGACAGTTGGCGACGGTGGCGCGGTGGGCCGAGGAGCGGCGGGCCCCGCTCCATGTGCACCTGTCGGAGCAGACGGCGGAGAACGACGCCTGCCACGCGGCGCACGGCTGCACCCCCACCCGGCTGCTCGCCGACCACGGCGTCCTGGGCCCCCGTACCACCGGCGTCCACAACACCCACCTCACCGACGAGGACATCGCCCTCCTCGGCGGCAGCGGCACCGGCACCTGTATGTGCCCCACCACCGAACGGGACCTCGCGGACGGCATCGGACCGGCCGTCGCCCTGCAGCGGGCGGGCTCCCCGCTCTCCCTCGGCTCCGACAGCCACGCCGTCGTCGACCTGCTCGAAGAGGCGCGGGCCATGGAGCTGAACGAGCGGCTGCGGACCCGTACGCGGGGACACTGGACGGCGGCCGCCCTGCTGCGGGCGGCCTCGGCCGACGGCCACGCGGCGATCGGCTGGGACGACGCCGGCACCCTGGAGACGGGAGCGCTCGCCGACTTCACGACGATCGCGCTCGACTCCGTCAGGACAGCGGGGCCGCTTCCACGGCTCGGGGCGGAGACGGCTGTATTCGCCGCGTCGGCAGCAGACGTGTCGCACACGGTGGTGGGAGGTCGGCACGTCGTACGGGACGGGGCGCACGCGCTCGTGCCGGATGTGCCGAGAGCCCTCGCGGACGCCGTCGCCGCACTGCGCGGATGACCCCCGGCGGCACGAGCGGGCGCCCCGCCCCCGCACCCGACTCCGTCCGCGAACCCCACTTCGCTCCCGAACCCGACCCGACCGCCGACCAGGCAACCAAGGACGCCATGAGCAGCCCGACGACCGACAGCCCCGCCCACTCGGCGAGCACCGCCAGCACGCTCATCACCAACATCGCTGCCCTGGTCACCAACGACCCCTCCCTCGGCGACGGTTCCCCCCTCGGACTGATCCAGGACGCGGCCGTCGTCATCGACGGTGAACGCATCGCGTGGACCGGTGATCAAAGCAAAGCACCCGCCACTGACAATCGCGTCGACGCCGGTGGGCGGGCGGTGATCCCGGGCTTCGTGGACTCCCACTCCCACCTCGTCTTCGCGGGCGACCGGACCGCCGAGTTCAACGCCCGTATGTCCGGCCGGGCCTACAGCGCGGGCGGCATCCGCACGACCGTCGCCGCCACCCGCGCCGCCACCGACGAGGAACTGGAGGCCAACCTCACCCGCTACCTCGGCGAGGCCCTCCGCCAGGGCACGACCACCTTCGAGACCAAGTCGGGCTACGGCCTGACCGTCGAGGACGAGGCACGGGCTCTGCGCATCGCCGCGCGGCACACGGACGAGGTGACCTACCTCGGCGCCCACATCGTCTCCCCGGACCACGCCGAGGACCCCGCCGCCTACGTCGCCCTCGTCACCGGCGAGATGCTCGACGCCTGCGCCCCGCACGCCCGTTGGATCGACGTCTTCTGCGAGAAGGGCGCCTTCGACGGCGACCAGGCCCGCGCGATCCTCACGGCCGGCCGGGCCAGGGGCCTGCACCCGCGCATCCACGCCAACCAGCTCTCCTACGGCCCCGGCGTCCGCCTCGCCGTGGAACTGGACGCGGCGAGCGCGGACCACTGCACCCACCTCACCGACGCCGACGTCGACGCCCTCGCGAACAGCCGTACGGTCGCCACGCTGCTCCCCGGCGCCGAGTTCTCCACCCGCGCCGAGTGGCCGGACGCCCGGCGCCTCCTCGACGCGGGCGTCACCGTCGCTCTCTCCACGGACTGCAACCCCGGCTCGTCCTTCACCTCGTCCGTCCCCTTCTGCGTCGCGCTCGCCGTGCGGGACATGGGGATGACGCCGGACGAGGCCGTCTGGTCGGCCACGGCCGGGGGCGCGAGGGCGCTTCGCCGCGACGACATCGGCCGCCTCACGCCGGGCGCGTTCGCTGACCTCGCGCTGCTGGACGCGCCGAGCCACGTCCACCTCGCCTACCGGCCGGGAGTGCCCCTGGTCACGGCCGTGTGGCGCAGGGGCGTCCGCGTCGTCTGACCGGTCCCGGACCGCCCCGGTCGCCTTCTGGGGACGGTCTCAGGAAGGGGCCGGTCCGGCCCCGGCCCGCCACCGCTGCCCGTCGCGCCCCGACGCCACGGCGAAGCCGACGGAACCGAGCGCGTCCGGCGTCACGGCGAACCGCCCCGCGATCGCCGGGCGGATCGCCCCCCGGGAGTCGACCTCGAACCTGAGGTTGTCGCCGTTGTCGCCGTCGAGCGAGTCGCACTCCCAGATGCCCACGCCGTCGTCGACCGCGCCACGGCTGTCCAGGCACAGGTCGGGATCGGCGAACGACTGGAGGGCGGCACGATCGGAGTCGAGCCGCCAGCGCTGGGTGGCGCGTGAGGAGCAGTTGGCCGTGACGACGTCGGTGCCCTTCGCCAACTCGCCCCGGATGTCCAGGCACAGCCCCGAGGCGACGTTCACCACCTGCGTGTAGGCGCCGCTCAGCGGCCCTCCGTACGGTGGCGACGGCGTCGGTGAACCCGTGTCGGACGGACTCGGGCTCGGGCTGCGCGTCGGCTTCTCCTTCCGCGGGGGCTTCGAGGGGCTCGCGGTCTCGGAGGGGGTCGGGGACGGTGTCGGGCTCGGCGGGACGGTCGGGGTCACCGTGCTCGGCGCAGGCACGGCAGGCGTGGTGCCGGAGCCCGCCTCGTCGTCTGACGACGAGCCGACCGACCCCGAGAACACCAGGAACGCCAACAGCGGCGCCAACGCCACGCCGAGCGCCACCGAGGTCAACGCGATCCGACGCGGCGACGACCACTGGGACCCCGAGGCCCCGGCCGCGTCCTCCCCGCCACTCGAAGGCGACGACCGGATCCAGCCCGCACTCCGGGCCGCTCCACCGCCGCTCTCTCCTGCTGCTCCGCCACCGAGTCCGGCACCGATCCCGGGGCCGGCACCGCTCCCCGCACCGCCTTGGCCATCGACACCGGACCCGAGCCACACCCCGGCCGACCCGGCCGACCCGGCCGCGGCAACCGCTCCCGCGCCGCTCGCCGCGCGCTCCCCACCACCGACACCGGAGCCGCCGCCCGAACCCGGAACGGCACCCGAACCCGAAGACGAACCGGCACCGGAACTGAAATCGGTACCGGTACCAGGGCCGGCAGGAATGGCGGCCCAAGCCTCGGCCACCGCCTCGGCCGCCGCTGCCGAGCCCGTCTCCGTCCCCGCCGCTGCCCAGTCCTCCGCCGCACTGCCCCGCTCACCGGCCCCGTCCCGAGCCCCGGTCCCGCCCCGGGCCTTGAGCCCGTCGTCCCGCGCCCCCGTGCCGTCCAGGGCGCCGACGGGACCCTCGGCCCGCGTCCCGGTCGCGCCCCGCGTGTACGCCGTACCGCCCCACGGCAGCAACCCCTCCGCGAGGGTCGTGCGCGGGCTGTCGCGCAGGGCGCACAGCTCCTCGTACGCGCCGGAGCAGTACGGGCAGTGCTCCATGTGGGCCTGCAGATCGGTGCTGTGGCGAGGGGTGTCCGGCCGTACGGACTCCTCGATCAGCCGGCGGAAGTCCTGGCAGCGCGGGTCGTCGGAGGCGGCCAGCCGCACGCGCAGACAGGCCTCGCGCAGGGAGTGCAGCGCGGACTCCCGCTTGTACTTGACGTCGTCGGGGGTGAGGCCGAGCAGGACGGCCGTACGGTCGTCCGGTTCCCGCTCCACGAGGCCGTACCAGATGAGGCCCTGCGGCCGGGACGGCAGCAGTTCGAACGCCGCGAGCAGGGGCGGGACCCGGCCGCCGGGGCCCGTCGTGTCCAGCACGACCCGCAGGGCGGGGGAGAGACCGGTCGCGCCGCCGCCGGTGGCCCAGCCGGCGGCGACCCGCGCGGCCAGCAGGAGCAGCCGGTGGCGCCAGGGGACGGTCGGTTCGACGCCTCGGGCCGTCTCCTTGGTGGCGACCGTGAACGCCTGGGTGGCCAGCTCCCGTGCCGCCGACTCGCTCGCGGCGCACAGCCGGGCGTAGGCGAGGACCGAGGGGTGGTGGCGCTCACGCAGTTCGCGCAGGGCCGCGTACGCGGTCGGCGAGTCGGAACGCAACAGCGCGGTGAGCCGGGTGTCGGACGCGTTCGCGTGCCGGTGCTCGGACACGTCGTCGGGGCGTGCGCCCGGCGCGCCGGTGCTCCGGTGGTCCTCGTGGCCGTCGTCGCCGCCGGGGCGCTCGTCCCGAGCCCGAGTCATCCTCGTGCCTCCTCGCACCCCCGTGGCCACCCGTCGGCTTCCGGCATACCGAACAGTCTGGCGCGTGACCATAGTGGCTGAAGGTGAACCGAAGGGAAGGGGTTTCTTGCGGTAAGGGGGTGAGAGGGGGTGAGACAGGGGTCGGGCCGGGAACGGTTCGGCCGGGTACGTCAGGAGTGTCGCAACTCCCGCCGTACCCGGCCGACTTCGATCTCCGTCGCGACGGACGGTCACTCCTCCAGCGTCAGCCCCTTGCGCAGACGCACCAGCGTGCGCGACAGCAATCGGGACACGTGCATCTGGGAGATGCCCAGTTCGTCCCCGATCTCGGACTGTGTCATGCCGGCCACGAACCGCAGCGACAGGATCTTCCGGTCGCGCGGCGGCAGTTCGGCGATCAGCGGCTTCAGGGACTCGACGTACTCGATGCCTTCGAGGCCATGGTCCTCGTAGCCGATCCGGTCCGCCAGGGCGCCCTCGGAGTCGTCCTCCTCGGGCTGGGCGTCCAGTGACGAGGCGGTGTACGCGTTGGACGCCGCCATGCCTTCGACGACCTCGTCGTTCGTCAGCCCGAGGCGCTCCGCCAGCTCTCCCACCGTCGGAGCGCGATCGAGCTTCTGAGCGAGCTCGTCACCGGCCTTGGCCAGGTCGAGCCGGAGCTCCTGGAGTCTGCGCGGCACCCGCACGGACCAACTCGTGTCGCGGAAGAAGCGCTTGATCTCGCCGACGATCGTCGGCATCGCGAACGTCGGGAACTCGACGCCCCTGCTCAGTTCGAAGCGGTCGATCGCCTTGATGAGCCCGATCGTGCCGACCTGGATGATGTCCTCCATGGGTTCGCTGCGCGAGCGGAACCGGGAGGCGGCGAACTTCACCAGCGCCAGGTTGAGTTCGACCAGGGTGTTGCGGACGTACGAGTACTCGTACGTGCCTTCCTCAAGGGATTCGAGCCGCTCGAAGAGGGTCTTGGACAGGGCTCGTGCGTCCACCGGTCCCACCTCGTCGTACGGGGGGATCTCCGGGAGGTCGGCGAGCGCGTCGCCCGGATGGTGGGCGAGGTCGTCCTGCGTCTCTTCCGGGGCGGATGCCGACGTCGCCCTCTGGGTATGCGATTCGTCGAGCCGGGGTGACATGATGTCCTCCATCGTTCTCGGCATATGGCCGCCGATGCCAATACGTGCACTGCGGTGTGCGGCGCCTCCAAAGCCGGCCGTGTCGATTGGTGTCACTACTAGCCCTACCCGGTTTCCCGAGGTCGTCGCAAGTGCCTCCTGTGGCGAAATGTCCCTTTGTGGGCGATTGTTCGGGTGTCGGGGAGTGTGGAGAAGGCGTAGTGTTCGAGAGCGAGTCAGCAGTCACGACGGTCGGGAGAGAGACGGCATGGACCGTGGGACGGTCGGCAGCGCACAGTCGGGCCGACTACGGGTCGAGGTGCGGGAAGAGGGCCCCAGCGCCGTCGTGACCCCGGCGGGTGAGCTCGATCACCACACCGCCGATCTGTTGCGTGAGCCACTCGAGAGCTGCCTGGACAAGGGGTTCGCCCGTCTGGTGGTGGACTGTTCACGCCTGGAGTTCTGCGACTCCACCGGGCTCAACGTCCTGCTGGGCGTTCGACTCCGGGCGGAGGCGGCGGGCGGCGGCGTCCATCTGGCGGGCATGCTCCCGGCGGTGGCGCGGGTCTTCGAGATCACCGGGGCGGACGCGGTGTTCACCGTCCACGACAACCTCGAGGCCGCCCTGGGTGACTAGGGCCGCCGACCGGTCCGCCCGTGACCTCCGTCACGGGTGCCGTCGACCGTGAGGGTCGACGGCGGCGGGTCGGCGGCCTCCGCCGCTCATGCGTTCCGGGGCGCCCTCGGGTGTCGCACCCCTGTCGTCGGGTTATTCGCGTCACAGGTTCTGTGCCGAAAACGTGGGTGTTCTGACGGTTCGCTCGGGCAGGAGACATCCTGAACGCGTCGGTGGTGACCCGGATACGACCGGGTCCCGGCCCGGCGGCACGGGTGCACCGCGAGGTGTGACGGAAGTACGGATGGCGCAACGGATGACTGCAGAGAACGGCATGCACCGCGGGTCTTCGTCCCGCACCCTTGATAAGTCCTGTGACAAGTCCTGAATCGTGAACTGGTGAATCGGTGAGGTGAAGCGCTGATGAGCACCACCCGGCCGTTCTCGCCGGGCGACCGCGGCCCGGAACCGGGTGCCGGCGGCGCTTCCGGGGTGCCGGGCGGAGACCCGCCCGAGGCCGCTGCCGCGAGCCGGCTTCCCCGTCGACTCGGCTTCGACGGCGAGAGCGGCGTGGTGCCGCTCGCCCGTGACTTCACCCGCCAGGCGCTGTACGCGTGGGGGTGGCTGCCGGCGGCGACCGCGGACCAGCGGGCCGCGGCCGAGGACGTGTTGCTGGTCGTCTCCGAACTGGTCACCAACGCCTGCCTGCACGCCGGGGGTCCCGCCGAACTGCGCATCGGGTGCGACAACAAGGTGCTGCGCATCGAGGTGTCCGACCGGGGGACGGGCAGCCCGGCGCCGCGCACACCGCACCGGGCCGGACGGCCGGGCGGACACGGGATGTTCATCGTGCAGCGGCTCTGCCTGGACTGGGGAGTCGTACGGGCCCCCGGGGCGGCCGGGAAGACGGTGTGGGCGGAGCTGGGCGCACCCGCGTAGCCGCGCCCTTTTTCTTGTGAACCGCGGGCGGCCGTGGAGGTCCGCGCCGAAGCCGTCGACACACATCCGACACTTGCGCGTGTCTTCCTTCTCCAAGGCCCCCGGCGTACCTTGAGCCGCCGATCTGATGTTCCGTCAGAATGTGGGGTGCCGAGGTGTCGTACCGGACGTACCAGAAACGAACCGCCGCGCTCGCGACCCTCGCGGCCCTGGCCGGCTCGGCGGTGCTGATGGCCGCCCCGATGGCCCGTGCCGAGGTCGTGGACGTCGAGTACAACTGCAAGACGCCGATCGGGGACAAGTCCGCGGTGTCGCCGATCGACATCAAGGGCGTCGAGAGCGGCGACGGCTACAAGATCACGATGTCGTGGCAGAAGGGTGTCTCGTCCAGCCCGGTCGAGCTGGGCAAGGGCGCGATGACGCCGAGCGCCACCATCGAACTGGGCGGTGCGGAGAGCGGCACGCTCACGGTGACGGGGCCGGCGAACCAGGAGGCGATCCCGGCCAACGTCCCGATCAAGATCAACGACCTGAGCGGCACGTACACCCCGAAGGAGACCGGCAAGGTCGAGTTCACGGCGGGTGTGCTCACCATCAAGGCCCTCGGCACGGTGACCACCTGCACGCCGGGCAACGACCCCGGGCCGTCGCTGACCCTCGACGTCACCGCCGCGGGCGGTTCCGGGGGCGGGTCCGACACGGGTGGCTCGGGCGGGTCGAGTACCACGGGCGGTACGGGCAGTACGGGTGGTTCCGATGGTTCGGGTGGATCGGGAGGCGAGTTGCCGCAGACCGGGCCCCTGGACTCGGCGGTGGCCCTCGGCACGCTCGGCGGCACGGTGCTGCTCGCGGGCACGGCAGGCGTGCTGTGGGTGACGCGCAGGAACCAGGCGGTACGTCGCTGACGGGAGCCGAACGTGACGAGAAGGCGGCGGATCCCGACGTCGTGCGTACGGGTGCCCACGGTGGTGGTGCTCGCCCTCGCCCTGGGGCTTGTGGCACCCCTCGTGGACGGCCCCGCACCGGCCCGGGCGGCCGCGGGAGAGCAGACCGTGAAGCTGTCCAAGTCGGAGGCGGGGACCGGTGGTTCGGTCACCGTGACCGGCGGTGGCTGGCGGCCGAAGGCGATCCTGATGGTGCTGATCTGCGGTCGGTCGACGCCGTCGAGGGGTGTGCCCGGGGGCACGGACTCCTGTGCCAACGCCGACGGACGCGCCGTCACCGTCGACGACAAGGGCGCGTTCCGCCGGGAGTTGCCGGTGGCGGAGCCCCCGGTGCCGTGCCCGTGCGTCGTGCACGTCTCCACCATCACCGGCCCCAAGTCCGAGGCCGACGCGGCGTTCCGGGTCGCGGGGCACTCGGTCGAGCCGCTGCCGCGGGAGGCGGCCGGCGGACGGCTGTCCCTGCTGACGGACGGCCGACTGACGGGCTCCAGCGGCCTGTTGACCTGGTTCGGGGCGCCGCCCGCCCGTGAACTGGTTCTCACCGTCGGCAACGTCGGCACCTCCCCGGTGAAGGACCCGGTGTTCCAGGTGGGTACCTCCCACGGCGTGTTCGCGCCGCGCTGGGAGGAACAGCGGTGGCGCGGCACGGTCCGGCCGGGCGGCGAGGCCCGCATCACCCTGCCCGTCGACCTCGCGGCCGGGGCCCACGGCGACTACACCGTCTCCCTCAAGTACGGCGGGAGGGTCCTCACCGAGCAGACGTGGAGCGTGGGCCGCCCCTGGGGCGTCACCCTCTTCTGGCTGATGCTCTGCCTCGTCGTGCCCGCCGCGCTGTTCCGGATCGGCATGGCGGTGGTGGACCGGCTACGCCCTGCCCACATGTCCCTCGACGCGAAGCGACGGACACCTCGCACACCCCGACTCCCCACTTGGTTTCCCACCCCGGGCCCCACCACCGCCGCCCACGCCCAGCCCCGTACCCCGCCACCCTCCCCACGCACGACATCCGCGCCCCTGCCGTGGTTCACCTCCGATACGGACACACAGACGGAGGCTTCGGAGGCCGCGGCGGGCCGAACCCGAAAGGGTGACACCTGAACGTGCTGCGGCAGCCCTGAACCCTCGGGATTCCCAGGGCACGCAGACGATCGAGGCAACGGGCTGTCCGTCGGGAGAACAGGCCGGTGGTAGTGGTGGTGCCATCCGTTGCCGAGTGGCGTGCGAAAGAGGAACGAATGATCCGGGTGAAGCGGGCAGCGGCCGGGACGTGTGCGGCCGTACTCATGATGGCGGGCCTGTACCTGTCCACGGCGGGGCCCGCTGAGGCCGCGCCGGTCAGGTACAAGTGCAAGGCGTACTTCCAACTGGACAAGCTGGGGCGGCCCGAAGCTTATTCCGAATGCTGGAGGAGTCGTAGGGGCAAGGCGCTGAACCAGCACCGCGCCAAGATCGTCTGCGAACAGGTGCAAGGAGCCCGGGAACACGTGGTTCAGTGGACGCTGTACGGCGACTGGGCTGCGCCGAAGAAGACGTCCACCGTGCGCTGCGGCTTCAAGAACTTCCTGATGGGCGGCGGAGTGGAGACGCGGAGGAAGTAGCCCTCATGAACGGCTCGTGCGTGTGATGCGTCGCGGGCCCGGCACGTCTCGTTTCCTGGCGAGCCGGGCCCCGCGAAGGCGTCGACGTCAGCGGACGTCGCCCATCAGCCGCTTGACCTTGCCGCGGTACAGGAACAGTGCGGCACCGGCGATCGCCGCCAGCGTGGCCTCGACGGCGACGAAGCCGCTCCGATCGAGGTTGACGCCGCCGACGGCCGGGTTGGAGAGCAGCGCGGTGACGGAGTCGCCCGCGGTGACCGCGAGGAACCAGACTCCCATCATCTGGGAGGCGTACTTCGCCGGTGCCATCTTCGTGGTGACCGACAGACCCACCGGGGAGAGCGTCAGCTCACCGAGGGTCTGGACGAAGTAGATCGCGGCGATCCACGACGCGGCGGCCTTCTGCCCATCCCCGGCGATCGCCAGCGGGGCGAGGAAGAGGAAGAAGGACGCACCGATCAGCAGCAGCGCTGTGGCGAACTTGGCGATCGTGCTGGGCTCCTGGCCCCGCCGGTTCAGCCACACCCACAACCAGGCGAAGACGGGCGCCGCCGCCATGATCATGACCGGGTTGAGGGACTGGTACCACGAGACCGGGAACTCCCAGCCGAGCACAGTGTTGTCGGCCGACTCCTTGGCGAAGATCGCCAGGGTCGAGGCACCCTGGTCGTAGATCATCCAGAAGACCGCAGCGGCGACGAAGAACCAGATGAACGCCGACATCTTGGACTGCTCGACGGAGTCCAGGGCACGGTCCCGCTTGATGCGGGCGATGACCCAGATCGGGATGATCAGGCCGATCACCGTGAGCGGGATGATCGCCCAGTTGAGGGTGTAGAGGCCGGCGAAGCCCACGACGGCGTAGAAGATCACCGGGACGGCCAGCCACAGCAGACCCTTGCGCAGGATGGCCGACTTCTCCTCGGCCGACATCGGCGTCGGGACGATCTCGCTGCGCTCGCTCAAATGGCGGCTGCCGATCAGGAACTGCGCCAGACCCAGTCCCATGCCGAGCGCGGCCAGAGCGAACCCGAGGTGCCAGTTCACCTTCTCGCCGACGGTGCCGATGAGCAGCGGCGCGGCGAAGGCGCCCGCGTTGATGCCGATGTAGAAGAGGGTGAAGCCGCCGTCCCGGCGCGGGTCGTTGGGGCCGTCGTAGAGGTGGCCGACCATCGTCGAGATGTTGGCCTTCAGCAGGCCCGAGCCGATCGCGACGAGCGCCAGGCCGATGTAGAAGGTGCCGGCCGACGGCAGGGCCAGCGTCAGATGTCCCGCCATGATGACCAGGCCCGCGAGGGCCACCGCCCTGCGAGGGCCGAGGAAGCGGTCCGCGACCCATCCGCCGGGCAGGGTGAGCAAATACACCAGTGACGCGTACACCGAGCCGATGGTGATCGCGGTCGCCGCACCGAGGTTCAGGCCGCTGGAGGCCACCAGGTACAGCGGGAGGAGTGCCTTCATTCCGTAGTAGGAGAATCGCTCCCACATCTCGGTCATGAAGAGTGTGGCCAGTCCGCGGGGGTGGCCGAAGAAGGTGCCCTCGGTGCCCGGGGTTCCCCGGCCGGCCGAGTCCTTCGTCAGGCTGGACGCCATGGTTGTTCCTTGCAGTTCGGGACGGCGCACGTGGGGGCGCGCCCACAGGTGGTTCCGCACACAAAAGAGACCTTCAGCGCGTATATGCCGCCAAAGGTCCCCACGTGTAGCTACAGGCGTTCCGTCACCATACGTCAGGAGGATGCAGGAACCGGAAGGGCTTGAGAGCCGGATCACAGGTAAGAAGGCCCTGGTGATCGCATATTCGAAGGTCGATGGGGGGTTCGGGTCGTGTGGGCGCAGGAAGCGGGCCCACAGGGCGCGGCGCGGCCACGCCCTGTTCACCGGACCGGCGCTGCATCCCCGCCGGACCCGGCCGCCATCTCCACGCGGCGACGTGGATCTTCACCGGTGACGGACGAAACGCCCAGCGCAGTGGATCATGCCCCGGGAGAGTAAGAGAACCGTTGGACAAAGGTGTGAATCGTGCTTGCCGATCACCCTCCACCTGCGGTTCTCGGCGGACTACCATCACCCCATGACCCGTGTACTGCTCGCCGAGGACGACGCGTCCATCTCGGAGCCGCTGGCCCGCGCACTGCGCCGGGAGGGGTACGAGGTGGAGGTCCGCGAGGACGGCCCCACCGCGCTGGACGCCGGAATGCAGGGTGGCGTCGACCTGGTCGTCCTCGACCTGGGGCTGCCCGGCATGGACGGCCTGGAGGTGGCCCGACGGCTGCGGGCCGAGGGCCACACCGTGCCGATCCTCATCCTGACCGCGCGCGCGGACGAGGTGGACACCGTCGTGGGCCTCGACGCGGGCGCCGACGACTACGTCACCAAGCCCTTCCGCCTCGCCGAGCTGCTCGCCCGCGTCCGGGCCCTGCTGCGGCGTGGCTCGGCGGAGCCGGCGCAGCCGCCCGCCACCCATGGCGTGCGGATCGACGTCGAGTCCCACCGGGCGTGGATGGGGGAGGAGGAACTCCAGCTCACGGCCAAGGAGTTCGACCTGCTGCGGGTGCTGGTGCGCGACGCCGGCCGGGTCGTGACCCGCGACCAGCTGATGCGCGAGGTCTGGGACACGACCTGGTGGTCCTCGACGAAGACCCTCGACATGCACATCTCCTGGCTGCGCAAGAAGCTGGGCGACGACGCGGCGAACCCGCGGTACATCGCGACGGTGCGCGGGGTCGGCTTCCGGTTCGAGAAGAACTGACCGCCGCCGAGGGCTGAGCCGGGCGCCCCAGGCTCGCGGTGCGAGGGAGCCGGGCGCATCATGGCTCCCGGTGCGGGTCGTGGGGCGGCCGCGGGTACGTCGTGGCTGGCCGCGCAGTTCTCCGCGTCCCTGACGGGGCTTCGCACCCGGCACCGGCCCCCGCTCCGCGGCGGGCTCCGGGTGCCGCACAATCAGAGGTCCAGGAACACCCGCCCGCCCGGAGGGCAACCGTGCGTCGCCGTCTCATCCAGTCCACCCTCGCCGTGGTCCTCGTAGTCATCGCCGTCTTCGGCGTATCCCTGGTCATCGTCGAGACCCGGACGATCAGCAACAGCGCCGAGGAACGCGTGGAGTCCGAGGCGGTCCAGCTGACGAGCATCGTGGACAGCCGGATCATCGGCGACGAGAGGATCACCGCCGAGGTCCTCCGGGACCAGGTCGGCGACGAGCGCTACGCCCGTATCGAGATTCCCGGCCAGTCCACGATCGAGATCGGCGAGAAGCCCGTCGGCGACGTCATCAGCTACAAGGCCAAGGGCGAGAAGGACGAGGTCGTCACGGTCGAGGAGTCCCGGTCGGCGGTCAGCCGCGAGGTCGGCCGGACACTGCTGATCATCGCGGCCGTCGCCCTGCTGGCCGTCATCGCGGCCGTCCTCCTCGCCGTACGCCAGGCCAACCGCCTCGCCTCCCCCCTCACCGACCTCGCCGAGACCGCCGAACGGCTCGGCTCCGGCGACCCGCGCCCCCGCCACAAGCGCTACGGCGTCCCCGAGCTGGACCGGGTCGCCGACGTGCTGGACGCCTCCGCCGAGCGCATCGGCCGCATGCTGACCGCCGAGCGGCGGCTCGCCGCCGACGCGTCCCACCAGCTGCGCACACCGCTGACCGCGCTGTCGATGCGGCTGGAGGAGATCACCCTCACCGACGACATCGACACGGTGAAGGAGGAGGCGCACATCGCGCTCACCCAGGTCGAGCGGCTCACGGACGTCGTGGAACGGCTCCTGACCAACTCCCGCGACCCCCGCAACGGCTCCGCCGTCTCCTTCGAGCTCGACGAGGTCATCAAGCAGCAGCTGGAGGAGTGGCGGCCGGCCTACCGCAGCGCCGGGCGGGCCGTCGTCAGCTCCGGCAAGCGGCACCTCCAGGCCGTGGGCACGCCCGGCGCGGTCGCGCAGGTGCTGGCCGCGCTGATCGAGAACTCGCTGATGCACGGGGGCGGCACGGTGGCGCTGCGCACTCGTGTCACCGGGAACCAGGCCGTGATCGAGGTCACCGACGAGGGCCCCGGCGTACCGGCCGACCTCGGCGCGCGGATCTTCGAGCGGGCGATCAGCGGACGCAACTCGACGGGCATCGGGCTGGCCGTCGCACGCGACCTCGCCGAGGCCGACGGCGGCCGCCTGGAGATGCTCCAGGCGCAGCCGCCGGTCTTCGGACTGTTCCTGTCGCGCACGCCGGTGCGGACGCCTGCCCGCGAGGACCGGCCCGTTCGGTAGCCCGGCGGCCACATGGCTCCCGGAGGTCGGTGCGGAGGTACGCGGGTGCGCCGTGGCCTTCCGGGGCGTAGGACGGCGGCTGCGGGCCGGTGGGGCTTCTCGCGCAGTTCCTCGCGCCCTGAGAGGCGCGGCCCGCGCCCGCTCCGGTTCTCAGCGGCGCTTGCCCGCGACCGTCCGTGGGTGGGCGGATTCCGCTTCCAGGAACGATTCCGCGTCGGCCACCGTCTCGCGGGCCGGGAGGGCCCGGAACACCCAGCTGCGGTACGACCAGAACCGGAAGAGGGTCGCGACGCCGATGCCGAGGAACTTGAAGATGTTGGACTGCAGGGGGCTGTCCCAGCCGAAGCCGTACGTGGCCGTGTAGAGGACGCCGTTCTCGATGACCAGGCCGACCGCGCTGAACAGCAGGAACAGTGTCAGTTCCCGGGTGCGGCCGCTCTTGTCGCGGTCCCGGTACGTGAAGTACCGGAAGCCCACGTAGTTGAACGCGATGGCGACGACCGTGGCGATGACGCTGGCCCGGACCACCTGGAGCTCGGTGGTGTGCCGCACGAGGTTGAAGACCCCGAGGTTCACCAGGAGCCCCGCACCGCCCACCGCGCCGAACTTGGCGACCTCACGGACCAGCAGGTCGAGTCGGCGGCGCAGAGCGCCACGGGGCCTCGTATCGAACCCCGTGCTGGTACTTCCCATCGTGTGCGGCCCCCGTCGCTCGGTTCCGGTCGGCGTCGTGCCGGTGGTCAGCCGGGTCGCTGTCCCGTCCGAAAAGATCTGGACGAACGGAAAAGAATTGATCTTCCGTCGATATCCACTGGTTCAGCCATGCTAACCAGCGGCCCCGGACCCTGCCTGTGCAGAACCTCACAGCCCGGACACCGAGGAGGTCCGGGGCCGGTTCCGGGGGGAAATGCACGGGGATATCGGGCACCCGGGAGTGGCCGATTCCGTGGCCGATACCCTGGGGGCGTGACGTTCCCGGTAGTCGGCATGGTCGGCGGTGGCCAGCTCGCTCGTATGACACACGAGGCGGGCATCCCGCTCGGCATCAGGTTCAAGCTCCTCAGTGACACCCCTCAGGATTCCGCGGCGCAGGTCGTCGGTGATGTCGTCATCGGCGACTACCGCGACCTGGACACGCTGCGTGCGTTCGCGCAGGGCTGCGACGTGATCACCTTCGATCACGAACACGTACCCACCGAGCATCTACGGGCACTGGAGGCGGACGGCATCCCCGTGCGCCCCGGCCCGGAGGCGCTCCAGCACGCCCAGGACAAGGGGGTGATGCGGGCCAAGCTCGTCGAGATCGGGGTGCCCTGCCCACGGCACCGCATCGTCGCCGACCCCGCCGACGTGGCCGCGTTCGCCGCCGAGGGGCTCCCCGAGGGCGCAGAGGGCGACGGGTTTCCGGTCATCCTCAAGACCGTCCGCGGCGGCTACGACGGCAAGGGCGTGTGGGTCGTCCGCTCGGTCGAGGACGCCGCCGAGCCCTTCCGCGCCGGCGTCCCGGTCCTCGCGGAGGAGAAGGTCGACTTCGTCCGGGAGCTGGCCGCCAATGTCGTACGGTCGCCGCACGGCCAGGCCGTCGCCTACCCGGTGGTGGAATCGCGGCAGGTCGACGGCGTCTGCGACACCGTGATCGCCCCGGCGCCCGACCTGGACGAGGCGCTCGCCCTGCGCGCCGAGGAGATGGCCCTGCGCATCGCCAAGGAACTGGACGTGGTCGGCCACCTGGCGGTCGAGCTGTTCCAGACCCGCGACGGCCGCATCCTCGTCAACGAGCTGGCGATGCGCCCCCACAACTCCGGTCACTGGAGCCAGGACGGCGCGATCACCTCGCAGTTCGCCAACCACGTACGGGCCGTCCTCGACCTCCCGCTCGGCGACCCGCGCCCCCGCGCCCGGTGGACCGTCATGGTCAACGTCCTCGGCGGCGACTACCCGGACATGTACTCGGCGTACCTGCACTGCATGGCCCGCGACCCGCGGCTCAAGATCCACATGTACGGAAAGGACGTGAAGCCCGGCCGTAAGGTCGGTCACGTCAACACCTACGGCGACGACCTCGACGACGTGCTGGAGCGCGCCCGTCACGCCGCCGGATACCTGAGAGGCACGATCACCGAATGAGCCCTGTGAGCCCCGTCGTAGGCATTGTCATGGGGTCGGACTCCGACTGGCCCGTCATGGAGGCCGCCGCGCAAGCCCTCGACGAGTTCGAGATCGCGTACGAGGTCGACGTCGTCTCGGCGCACCGGATGCCGCGCGAGATGATCGCGTACGGCGAGGAGGCCGCGGACCGGGGCATCAAGGTGATCATCGCGGGTGCGGGCGGTGCCGCCCATCTGCCCGGCATGCTCGCGTCCGTGACCCCGCTGCCGGTCATCGGCGTGCCGGTGCCGCTGAAGTACCTCGACGGCATGGACTCCCTGCTGTCGATCGTGCAGATGCCGGCCGGTGTGCCCGTCGCGACGGTCTCCGTCGCCGGCGCCCGCAACGCCGGCCTGCTGGCCGCGCGCATCCTCGCCGCGCACGACGAGGAACTCCTCGGCCGTATGCGGGAGTTCCAGCAGGAGCTGAACGACCAGGCGACCGAGAAGGGCAAGCGCCTGCGCACCAAGGTCGAGGGAGCGGGCAGCGGCTTCGGCTTCGGGAAGTAGACGTAACGACATGACGGGGACACGGGGGAGACGACCATGACATCGCTGGAGGCGGCCCGGGAGCTGCTGCGGGAGTTCCCGGTCGCGGACGGGCACAACGACCTGCCCTGGGCGCTGCGTGAGCAGGTCGGCTACGACCTGGACGCGCGGGACATCACCGGTGACCAGAGCGCCTTCCTCCACACCGACCTGGCGCGGCTGCGCGCGGGCGGGGTGGGGGCGCAGTTCTGGTCGGTGTACGTCCCCTCCGACCGGCCGGGCGCCGTCACCGCGACCCTCGAACAGATCGACTGCGTACGGCGGTTGCTCGACCGTCACCCCGCGGAGCTGCGGGCCGCGCTGACCGCAGCCGAGATGGAGTCGGCCCGCGCCGAGGGCCGCATCGCCTCCCTGATGGGCGCCGAGGGCGGGCACTCCATCGACAACAGCCTCGGCACGCTGCGGGTGCTGTACGCCCTCGGTGTCCGCTACATGACGCTCACCCACAACCACAACATCGCCTGGGCGGACTCCGCGACGGACGAGGCGGCCGTCGGCGGCCTCACCGACTTCGGCCGCGCGGTGGTGCGGGAGATGAACCGCGAGGGGATGCTCGTCGACCTCTCGCACGTGGCCGCGACGACGATGCGGGACGCGCTCGACGCGTCCGTCGCCCCGGTGATCTTCTCCCACTCCTCCTCGCGGGCCGTCTGCGACCACCCCCGCAACATCCCGGACGACGTCCTGGAGCGGCTCCCGGCCAACGGGGGAGTGGCGATGGTGACGTTCGTCCCGAAGTTCGTGCTCCAGGCCGCCGTCGACTGGACGGCCGCCGCCGACGAGAACATGCGGGTCCACGGTCTGCACCACCTCGAGACCACCCCCGAGGCGATGGCGGTCCACCGCGCCTTCGAGGAGCAGAACCCCCGCCCGGTCGCCACGGTGGCCACGGTCGCGGACCATCTGGACCACATGCGCGAGGTCGCCGGCATCGACCACCTCGGCATCGGCGGCGACTACGACGGCACCGCCTTCACCCCGGACGGCCTGGGCGACGTCTCCTGCTACCCGAACCTGATCGCCGAGTTGCTCGACCGGGGCTGGTCGCGGACCGACCTGGCCAAGCTGACCTGGCGGAACGCGGTCCGGGTGCTGGGCGCGGCGGAGGACGTGGCCCGGGACCTCCAGGCCCGCACGAGCCCGTCCCACGCGACGCTGGAACAGCTGGACGGGTGACGCCGGGCGCCGCGCGGGCCTCACCCGGGTGGCGTAGTGGCGGCCCCGTGACGGCCGTTCAACCCGAACGCCCCACCCACCAGGAAGGCGGGCGGCCTCCGTGCCACGGTGACGAGTACTGCGATCACCCAACGGCTACGGAGGTTTGCCATGGCAGATCTGCAGGACGAACTGCAAGCCGCCGGGGAGGCCGGCGAACTCGACACGCCTCCCGCCCCCACCCGCGCCGATCCCGCGCGCGAACGCGACCGGCGCCCACCGGTGGCGGAGCCGATACCCCCCGGCGCCGACGGCCACCCCGACGACGGCGAGGCGGACGACGTCCGCCCCCACGGTGCGACCGACGTCCGGCGCGGTGGAGCGGATGACGTCCGGCGCGGTGGAGCGGACGTCCCCGGGGCCGCCGACGGCGAAGCCGTCGTGGTGGCCGGACCCGCCGCATCCCCGTCCTCGCCCTCCTCGGAGCTGGCCGAGGCGGACGCCTTCCTCGACGCGCACCCCGTCGCCGACGGCTACAGCGGACTGCCGTGGGTGCTGCGTCAGCTGCCCCGGTACGACCTGGAACTGGGCGAGGGCGGCGTGGACACCGACGTGCCGCGCATGCGCAAGGGGCACATCGGCGCGCTGTTCTGGTCGCTGCACCTCCCGGAGGGCCTCGAAGGCGAGCGGGCCGTGGGAGCCACGCTGGAGCAGCTGGACCTGGTCAGGACGGTCGTCGACGCCCACCCCGAGGGCCTGCGGCTCACGTACAGCGCCGGCGAGACCACCGACGCCCGCAACTGCGGTCGGGTGGCCGTCCTGCTGGGCCCCGCCGGAGCCCCGGCGATCGGCGACTCCCTCGCCATCCTGCGCTCCCTGCACGCGCTCGGCCTCAAGGCCCTCACTCTCGCCGGAGCCTCCTGGGCGGGCGAGTCCGGGCTGAGCAGGTTCGGTGAGGAGGTGGTCCGCGAGATGAACCGCCTCGGCGTCCTCGCCGACCTCTCCGGGGCCTGTGAGGAGACGGTCCGCCGGGCGCTCGCGGTCTCCCGCGCCCCGGTGGTGTGCACCCGCTCGGCGGCCGCCGCGCTGCGGTCCCACCCGGCCAACCTCCCCGACGACCTCCTCGCCGCGCTGGGCGAGGCACGGGGCCTGTGCATGGTGCCGCTCACCGCCGAGCAGACCGGCCCCTCGGTCCGCGACGTCGCCGACCACCTCGACCACGTCCGCGCGATCGCCGGCCCCGAGTGCGTCGGCCTCTCCGGCACCTACGACTCCGGTGCCGCCCACCCGCGGGACCTCACCGACGCCTCGTGCTACCCCCGCCTCGTCGCCGAACTCATGCACCGGGGCTGGCCCGAACCCGACCTCGCCCTCCTCACCTGGGGCAACGTCCAACGCGTCCTGCGCACCGCCGACTTCACCGCGAGGGCGGCACGCGACCGCCGGGAAGCCTCGACGGCGAGGATCGCGGAACTGGACGGCTGACGAGAGCGCGCGCCCCTGAAAAGGGGCGCAGCCCTCTTTTCAGGGGCGCGGGGAACTGCGCGACAAGCCACGTACGACCCGCAGCCGCCGAACACACCCCGCGCCCCTTCCCCTACCGCGAACTCGGCAACAGCGGAGCTCAGGCGCGGCAAAGGCAGAACGGATGCCCCGCCGGATCCGCGTACACCCGGAACCCCCGCTCACGGTCCGCCGCGTCCAGTACCGTCGCCCCCAGCGCCAGCACCTCCTTCTCCGCGGCGTCCATGTCCTCCACGTTCAGGTCGAGATGGAACTGCTGCGACCGCTCCGCCGAGGGCCACTCGGGCGCCACGAACCCCGGCGCCTTCTGGAACGCCAGCCGCGCACCCCCGCCCGGCACCTCCAGATCCACCCAGTCACCCTCTCCGCTGATCTTCCCGCCGACCACCTCGGCGTAGAACCCGGCGAGGGCGGCCGGGTCGGGACAGTCCAGAACGACGACATCCAGCGTGGCGATGGCCATGGCCTTCTCCTTAGTTCGTTCTCTACCTCATCCGAACTTCAGTTACCTGAAGAGGAGAGTAACCAGTAACGGTTACCTCATGCATCCCCTTAAGAGGTAACCTCGCGGCATGAGTGAGAGAGCGTCCGCCCCCGGCGCCCTGGCTCTCGTCGAGAGCCTGGTCAACACGCTGGACCTGGAGACGGGCGCCGACAGCCTGGAGACCCCGGAGGCGCGCGCCGGCCTGGGTTTGGCGGCGGACGAGGACCTCACGGCCGTGCGCGAGCTGCGGGAGTCCCTCCGCGCGACCCTGCTGGCCCACGCCGGTCACGTCCCGCACCGGACGGTGACCCCGCTCGGCACCCTGCTGGCCGCGGCACCGCTCGTCGTCGCGGTCTCCGCGGAGGACGGCTCGGCGAGCCTGCGCCCGGCCGCCGAACCGGCCCCCCTGCTCTCCCGCGTGGCCGCGGCCGTCGCCGAGGCCCTCACGGCGGGCACCTGGCAACGCCTCAAGGCCTGCCAGGCCCCCGACTGCCACTGGGCGTACTACGACCGCAGCCCGGCCGGCCGCGGCCGCTGGTGCTCGATGCAGGTGTGCGGCGCCCGTGCGAAGATGCGCCGCTACCGAGCGAAGTAAGCGCTTCGCCCCCGCAGGGCGCCGGAACGTGGACAATAGGAAAAGACGCCGTTCCGGCCGACTGAGCCTCGGCCGGAACGGCGTCACCCTCCGCTGCCCTGCGCGGGGGCCGGGACCCCCGCCCACGTGGCCCTACGCGGTCGGCCGCCCCATCGCCCGGTACGTCCACCCCGCCCGGCGCCACAGCTCCGGGTCCAGCGCGTTGCGGCCGTCCAGCACGAGCCGGGTCGATGCGACCTCGCCCAGCGCCGCCGGGTCCAGCTCGCGGAACTCGCTCCACTCGGTCAGGTGCAGCACGATGTCGGCGCCCCGTACGGCGTCCAGCGCGGTGTCGGCGTACCCGAGCGTCGGGAAGAGCCGCCGCGCGTTGTCCATGCCCTTGGGGTCGTAGACGGTGACCTGGCCGCCCTGGAGGTGGATCTGCCCGGCCACGTTGAGGGCGGGGGAGTCGCGTACGTCGTCGGAGTCCGGCTTGAAGGTGGCGCCGAGGACACCGACCCGCTTGCCGAGGAAGGACCCGCCGCCCAGCGCCTGCCGGGCCAGCTCCACCATCTGGCCGCGCTGGCGCATGTTGATGGAGTCGATCTCCCGCAGGAACGTCAGGGCCTGGTCGGCGCCCAGCTCACCGGCGCGCGCCATGAACGCCCGGATGTCCTTGGGCAGACAGCCGCCGCCGAAGCCGATGCCGGCCCGCAGGAACTTCTTCCCGATCCGGTCGTCGTGCCCGATGGCCTCCGCCAGCTTGGCGACGTCGCCCCCGGCGGCCTCGCACACCTCGGCCATGGCGTTGATGAAGGAGATCTTGGTGGCGAGGAAGGAGTTCGCGGAGGTCTTCACCAGCTCGGCGGTCGGGAAGTCGGTGACGACGAAGGGCGATCCCTCCTCGATCGGCGTCGCGTACACCTCGCGCAGCAGCTTCTCGGCCTTCTCGCTGCGCACACCCACCACGATCCGGTCAGGGTGCAGCGTGTCGTTCACGGCGAAGCCCTCGCGCAGGAACTCCGGGTTCCAGGCCAGCTCGGCGTCCTCCCCGGCGGGCGCGTGCTCGGCGAGATACGCGGCCAGCCGGTCGGCGGACCCCACCGGCACCGTCGACTTGCCGACGACCAGGGCCGGGCCCGTCAGATGGGGGGCGAGCGAGGCGAAGGCCGCGTCGACGTAGGACATGTCGCAGGCGTACTCGCCGTGCCGCTGCGGGGTGTTGACGCAGACGAAGTGGATGTCGCCGAAGGCCGCGACCTCCGCGTAGTCGGTCGTGAAGCGCAGCCGCCCGCTGGATCCCTCGATCCCGGCGACATGCCTGCGCAGCAGCTCCTCCAGGCCCGGCTCGTACATCGGGACCTCACCGCGCCGGAGCATGTCGATCTTCTCTTCGACGACATCGAGCCCGAGTACCTCGAACCCCAGCTCGGCCATGGCCGCGGCGTGCGTCGCGCCGAGATAGCCGGTGCCGATCACGGTGATCTTGAGGGCCATGGGTGCTCCTGGGATGTCCGGCCGAGGGGGCGTGCACGTCCGCACAGCCGCGTGCGGGCGTGCACGTGAGCATAGTCGGGGCGTGTTCGAGTCCTTGACCGGGCAGATTCCCCGGGGGCCGAGCCCGTCGCCCCTGTCGTCAAACTCACGTACCAGTGGCGTGGCCAGACCTTTAAAATTTGAGTTACTTAACGGTAGTTAGCGTCAGGAGCGTGAGAGACCTTGGCCGGATCGGCTGATTTCGACCTGTACCGCCCGTCCGAGGAGCACGACATGCTCCGTGACGCGATCCGTTCCCTCGCCGAGGCGAAGATCGCGCCCTACGCCGCCGCCGTGGACGAGGAGGCCCGCTTCCCGCAGGAGGCCCTGGACGCGCTGGTGGCCAACGACCTGCACGCCGTGCACGTGCCCGAGGAGTACGGCGGCGCCGGCGCCGACGCGCTCGCCACGGTCATCGTGATCGAGGAGGTGGCCCGCGCCTGTGTGTCCTCCTCCCTCATCCCGGCCGTCAACAAGCTCGGCTCGCTGCCCGTGATCCTCTCCGGCTCCGATGAGCTGAAGAAGAAGTACCTGGGCCCGCTCGCCAAGGGCGACGCGATGTTCTCGTACTGCCTCTCCGAGCCTGACGCGGGCTCGGACGCGGCCGGGATGAAGACCCGGGCGGTCCGCGACGGCGACCACTGGATCCTCAACGGCGTCAAGCGCTGGATCACCAACGCCGGCGTCTCCGAGTACTACACGGTCATGGCCGTCACGGACCCGGACAAGCGCTCCAAGGGGATCTCCGCCTTCGTCGTCGAGAAGTCCGACGAGGGTGTCTCCTTCGGCGCCCCGGAGAAGAAGCTCGGCATCAAGGGCTCCCCGACCCGCGAGGTCTACCTCGACAACGTCCGCATCCCCGCCGACCGCATCATCGGCGAGGAGGGCACCGGCTTCGCCACGGCGATGAAGACCCTGGACCACACCCGCATCACCATCGCCGCCCAGGCCCTCGGCGTCGCCCAGGGCGCCCTCGACTACGCCAAGGGCTACGTCCAGGAGCGCAAGCAGTTCGGCAAGCCGATCGCCGACTTCCAGGGCATCCAGTTCATGCTCGCCGACATGGCCATGAAGATCGAGGCCGCCCGCGCGCTGACCTACCAGGCCGCCGCCAAGTCCGAGCGCGGCGACAAGGACCTCACCTTCCAGGGCGCCGCCGCCAAGTGCTTCGCCTCCGACGTCGCCATGGAGGTCACCACGGACGCCGTCCAGCTCCTCGGCGGCTACGGCTACACCCGTGACTACCCGGTCGAGCGCATGATGCGCGACGCCAAGATCACGCAGATTTACGAGGGCACGAACCAGGTGCAGCGGATCGTGATGGCAAGGAACCTTCCCTAGCGGGTTCTTCCGGGTCAGGTGCGGATGCGGGCTGACAAACGGCCGATGACCCGCGCGAACGACGCAGCCCCCGGCGTACTGCCGGGGGCTGTTCCCGTACGCCGATCAGCACCTCCCTAATGTATGCCCTTGACGTTATATAACGCTAGGTGCATATTGAGGGTGTGTCCCTGCCTTTCGATGCGCTGGCCGACCCCATGCGGCGGCGGATGCTCGGGCTGCTGCTCGGGCGTCCCCGTCTCGTGGGTGAGATCGCCCATGAGCTGGAGATGAGCCAGCCTCGGGTGTCCAAACACCTGCGGGTGCTGCGTGAAGCCGGGCTGGTCACGGTGCGGGCGGAAGCGCAGCGTCGCTGGTACGAGCTCCGCCCTGAGCCGTTGGCCGACCTCGACTCCTGGCTCGCTCCGTACCGTCGGCTCTGGACGGAACGCCTGGATGCGCTCGAAGAGCACCTGGGCAGGATGCCCGACGTCCCCGAGGAGCCGTGTCAGGCGGCTGAGGAGCAGTGAAGAGATGAGCGCGACCAGGACCATCACTGTCGACGGCCGACCTGCCCTGCGATTCGAACGTCATCTGAAGCACAGCCGGGAGAAAGTCTGGTCGGCCGTCACCGACCCCCGCCATCTGAGCCAGTGGTACCCGATGCGGGTGACGGAGCTGGAGCCCAGGGTCGGCGGTCGGATTGCCCTCGACGATGGCGAGGGCACGGTCTACACGGCCACCGTCACGCACTTCGAGCCGCTGCGGCTGTTCGCCTTCGACGAGCACGCCCCGGACGGCGAGAAGCGCGAGCACGACGACCACCTCAGGATCGAGCTGCGCGACGAAGACTCCGGTTGCCTGCTGGTGTTCACGCATGTCCTGGCCGACCCCTCGATCGCCGACAGCGCCTCCGGAGGCTGGGAGGCATGTCTGGACGAGCTCGCGGCGAGGCTCGAAACGACCTGGTAGTGCTTCGTCACGCTGGGTGGTCTCGGTTTTTCGTGGGCGACTTCCCGAGGTGAGGTTGGGGGAAGTGGAGCGGCTCCGGAGTGAGTTGGCGGGTTCGTTGCCGATGGCCGGCGTGCACGGTCGTTGCGCGCCTTCGTAACCCCTCCGGCGCATTCCGTGCTCGGCCCCCGGCGCCCGCCGAAGGCCGTTGTCGTACGGGGCCGGTGGGGCGGACTGTTTCCGTCCGTCCGATGGCGGTCGGGGGCGGGGAGGCGTAGGACGGAAGTGCGCGGGGTCCGGCCCCGGATCCCGTTCTCCCACCACCCCCAGGAGGAGCCATGACGCAGCAGGCCGGGAACATGACCGCGATGAGCAAGGAGATGCAGGACTGCGTCAACGCCTGCATGACGTGCCACAGCGTGTGCGAGGAGACCATGAGCTCCTGCATGCAGGCCGGCGGTCAGGCCCAGATGCAGATCATGCGCGCCCTGATGGACTGCGCCGAGATGACCCGTATGTGCGCGGACATGATGATGCGCCGCTCGCCGCTGTCCGCCGAGATGTGCGCGATGTGCGCCCGCGCCTGTGACATGTGCGCCGAGGCGTGTATGTCCATGCCGGACGATCAGCAGATGATGCGCTGTGCCGAGGCGTGTCGCCGCTGCTCCGAGATGTGCCGGACGATGGCGGGCGCGACCGCCTGAACACCACCGCACGACCGAGGGGCACCCCCCCGACAGCGGGTGGTGCCCCTCGGTCACGCGATCCGCCGGGTCAGTTGCCCGACACCGTCACCGTCTCGTCGTTCTTCAACTGCTCCACCAGCTGCTTCACCTTCGCGGTGTCCCACTGGAGGTTGCCGTTGGCGGAGTTGCCGGAGATCGGCATGTTCATCGACTTGCCGTCGCCGCCCGTCACGCCCTTCATCGCCCAGAACATGTCGGCCAGGTCGAACAGGCTCATGTCCTCGTCGACGATCAGGGTGTCCAGACCCGCGCTCATCGTCGGGTACAGCTTGAAGGGGTTGAGCACCGTGCTCGGCGTCGCCGTCTGGCTGGCGAGGGCCGCGAGGAACTTCTGCTGGTTCTTCGTACGGTCCAGGTCGCTGCCCGCGAGGGCGTAGCGGGTCCGGACGAACGCGAGGGCCTGCTCGCCGTTGAGGGTCTGCTTGCCCGCCTCGAAGTCGGCACCGGACTTGGTGTCCTTCATGCCGCCCTTCGGGATCTCGATCTCGACCCCGCCGACCGCGTCGACGATGTTCGCGAAGCCCGCGAAACCGATCTCCACGTAGTGGTCGATGCGCAGTCCCGTGTTGGCCTCGACGGTACGCACGAGCAGCTCGGGCCCGTCCTCCGCGTACGCCGCGTTCAGCTTCACCTGACGGCCGGTGCCCTTGTAGGTCTTGCCGGACTCCGAGCCCACGAACGACGGTATCTCCACGTTCGAGTCACGGGGCAGCGAGATCAGGGTGGGGCCGTTCGAGCCGGTGTGCAGGATCATCATCGAGTCCGTGCGCTTGCCCTCTGCGGACCCGGTGTGGAGCTCCTTCTTCTGCTCGTCGGACAGGCCCGCGCGGCTGTCGGAACCGACGATCAGGTAGTTGGTGCCCTCGCCCTCGGCCGGCCGGTCGATGACCTTGGAGAGGTCGACCTCGCGGTTCAGCTTGGAGTCGGCCCAGAAGTAGGTGCCGATCGTCGTGGCGAGCAGTACGACGGTGACCGTGATCGCGGTCAGCTTGATGCGGCGCCCCCAGTTCGGCGTGCCACGCTCGCCCCGGCCGCCGCCGTGGCCGCCGCCCCCCACGCCGCCGGCGCCGTAGACCTGGCCGGTGTTGTAGTCGCTGTTGTAGCCGCCGCCGTACTGCTGCTGGTCGGGGCCGCTGTTGCCGTAGCCGTCACCGTACGAGTCGCCGTACGAGGGCTGCTGGGGCACGCCACCCTGAGGGGGTGCCGACGGGCCGCGACGGACCTGGCGCATCACGCGCGGTCCCTCGGGCTGGGCGTAGTCGCCGCCGCGGTTGTTGCCGGACCATCCCTCGGGCCAATCGTTCATGCGCCCCAGTGTGCCGGGTCGCCCTGTGGGCTTTACAAGGGTCGATGAAAAACAAAGGCGAGGCTGTTGCGAAGCCGACACAAATTGCACGGTTTTGTAGGGGCCGGGGCGCCTGTTGAGCTGGGGGGAGCGGTTTGAGGGCGGGTGCGGGTCGTGTGTGGCTTACGGGGCGCACGTCACCTGGTCGCCGTGCACCACGCCCGACTCGCCGCGCTCCGGGTCCTCGGCGCGTACCTTGCGGACGCCCTTGAAGTCCGTGCCGGCGACCACCTTCATGACCGGGCCCTGGGCGCGGACCGGGCGGAGCTGCGAGCCGGGGAGGGCGGCCGCGAGGGAGCGGGCGGAACGGTCCCAGCGGGGGTCGTGGAAGACCAGGGTGCGGGTGGCGTTCGGCTGCGCGGCGTTGACCGGGGATTTCGTGGTGCGGAAGCCGGTGGCGGCCAGCTGACGGTCGACCTTCTTGCCGAGGCCCGGGACGGCGGTGCCGTTCTCCACCTGCACGCGGATCTGCTGCGGGGCCACGTCGACGAGCGCGTACGAGCCGCGCGCCTTGTAGGGCGCGAGGGGGCGGTCGTCGCGCAGGGCGTCGAAGAGCCGCGCGGCCTTGGCGTCGTCCCACTTCAGGGTCGAGCCGACGCCCTCCACGGCGTACCCCATGCGCCCGATGGGCACGGTGGTGAATTCGGAGGAGGCCGGGGAGAGGTTCCGCATCGCGCGGCCGAGGTCGATCAGCTCACCGGTGCCGAACTCCTTGTCGGCGCGGACGGAACCGAGGACGGCCTGGGTGATGTCGCGGAACTTCATCGGGTTGAGCAGCACCCCGGAGGAGGTGGCCTGGGACATCAGGGACGCCATGAACCGCTGCTGGCGCTTCATGCGGCCCAGGTCGGAGGAGCCGTCGGCGTGCCGGGAACGGACGTACTGGAGGGCCTCGCCGCCGTCCAGCTCATGGGTGCCCGCGTCCAGGTCGAGGCCGGTGTAGGAGTCCTTGAGGGGACGGGTGGTGCAGATCTCGACGCCGCCGAGGACGTCGACGGTCCGCATGAAGCTGGTGAAGTCGACCTCGACGTAGTGGTCGATCTTCACCCTGGTCATGTGCTCGACCGTGCGCACGGTCAGCTGCGGCCCGCCTTCCGCGTAGGCCGCGTTCAGCTTGATCGGGTGGGAGCGTGAGACCTTGCCGGTGGCGCGGTCGGTGTGCTCGGGCGTCTCGGCGTACGAGTCGCGCGGCAGGCTCACGACGCTCGCGCGCTCCCTGTCCTCCGAGATGTGCACGATCATCATCGTGTCCGTGCAGTGGCAGGGGGCCCCGCCCAGCCGGTACCTGCGCCGCTCCTCCTCGCTGATCCGGTCGCGGCCGTCGGTGCCGACCAGCAGCACGTTCATGCCGTGGCCCGCCTCGGGGCGGTTCTTCATGTCCTTGAAGGCGTCCACCCGCTTGATCTCGCCGTCCAGGCGGGTCACCACCGCGTGCCCGATGCCCGCGGCGGCCAGCACCACCACCGAGAGCGTGGTCACCGCCCGCATGGCCCAGCCCCGCCGCCGGGGGCGCGCGGGGGGCCGGGGCTGCTGCGGACGGGCAGGACGGCGGGGCGGTGTGGACACGGGGGACACCTCCGCGAGACCGGTCAGGGGAAGGGGAGAAGTCAGAGAACCTTGAGCACCGTAGGGTCCCGGTCTCCGCGCCCCGCGCACGCGACCGGGCGGCGCGCGTTCGTGTCCCCCGTTCGCGGTAACGTGAGCCCCCTATGAACGCCAAGCCCGACGTGCAGCTCCCCGCCGTGTCCGTGATCATGCCCGTCCTCAACGAGGAGCGGCATCTGCGCGGAGCCGTCCAAGCGATCCTCGCGCAGGAGTACGCCGGCGAGATGGAGGTCGTGATCGCCCTCGGTCCGTCCACGGACCGCACGGACGAGATCGCCGCCGAGCTCGTACGCGAAGACCCGCGCGTCCACACGGTCCCGAACCCCACCGGCCGGACGCCCGCCGCCCTCAACGCCGCGATCAAGGCATCCCGCCACCCGATCGTGGTCCGGGTCGACGGCCACGGCATCCTCTCCCCGAACTACATCGCCACCGCGGTCCGGCTCCTGGAGGAGACCGGCGCGCAGAACGTCGGCGGCATCATGCACGCCGAGGGCGAGAACGACTGGGAGCACGCGGTCGCAGCCGCCATGACCTCGAAGATCGGGGTCGGCAACGCCGCCTTCCACACGGGCGGCGAGGCGGGTCCGGCCGAGACGGTCTACCTGGGTGTCTTCCGCCGCGAGGCGCTGGAGCGGCAGGACGGCTACAACGTGGAGTTCATCCGCGCCCAGGACTGGGAGCTGAACTTCCGGATCCGTGAGGCGGGCGGCCTGATCTGGTTCTCGCCCGAGCTGCGGGTGTCGTACCGGCCACGGCCCAGCGTGAAGGCGCTCGCCAAGCAGTACAAGGACTACGGGCGCTGGCGGCACGTCGTCGCCCGCTACCACGAGGGTTCCATCAACCTGCGCTACCTCGCCCCGCCGACCGCGGTGTGCGCGATCGTGGCCGGCACCCTGGTGGGCGCCCTGGTGACCCCGCTGGGCTTCGTCGTCCCCGGCGGCTATCTCGCGGCGATCGTCGCGGGCTCGATCCCGGCGGGCAGGGGGCTGCCGCTCAAGGCCCGCCTGCAGATCCCCGTCGCCCTCGCCACCATGCACATGTCCTGGGGCTTCGGCTTCCTCACCAGCCCCCGGTCCCTGGCGAAGAAGGTCATCGCGTCCCGCCGCCCCGCGGTGCCGGCCGAGGGCTGAGCACCCCCGTACGGACGGACGAGCAGGGCCCCTCACGTCGATGGCGTGAGGGGCCCTGCTCGGCTATGGACGGCTCGCTGCCCGGTTCAGTCACGGGCGGCCGGTGCGTTCACCAGGTGAACCCCGGATTGACCTTCATGCAGGCCTCCTTGTTCGCGCCGTTGAGGGCCTCCGCCGACTCCGGGGTCTTGTCGTCCTCCTTCTCGGCCTCGTACGACTTCCCCTCCCGCCAGTCGGCCCCGACGACGAGCGTGACACCGCTGACGTTCGTGGACTTCTCCACCTGGCCCAGCGGGATGCCGAGGGCCTTGGCGACGGCCTGGGCGTCGCCCTCCAGCTCGGCGCTCGGGAAGCGCACGACCGTCTTGTCCTCGGCGGTCGCGGTGGTCGCGTCGGACGAGGACTTGGCGAAGCCGTCCTCCACCAGCAGTTGGGACACCGTGTGCGCGCGGCCGGCGACCGGGGCGAGGGTGGAGGTCATGGTGCCGTTGACCACCAGCACCCCGATCTCGTCCTTCGCCGCCGCCGGGTCGTCGGACGTCGCGTCCTCGGTGGCGGCCTTCTTCTTGTCCTTGCCGTCCAGGGAGATGTCCTCGCGCACCAGCCGGAACAGCTTCTCCGCGTCGCCCTCCTTGGGGACGACGCGCGCGCCGGCGTACGTGTACGGCATCGTCGTCATCGTGATCCGGGCGGGCTCGACCTTGCGCAGCTCCGTGCTCAGGTCGTACAGCTTGGCGACGTCACCGAGGCCCTCGTCGACGGTGAGCGCGTCGGTGGCCTCCTCGGCGAGCCTGCGCAGCTTGTTCGGGTTGGTGATCGTGGCGTTCTCGCGCAGTTCGCGCACCATCGCGTTCATGTACTGGTGCTGGGCCCTGGCGCGCGCGATGTCGCTGCCGTCCTCGAAGCCGTAGCGGGTGCGCAGCCACTGCAGGGCCTGCTTGCCCTTGATGTAGGTGGTGCCCTTCTCCAGCTTCAGCCCCGAGCCCTTGCCGTCGCTGGTGTGCGAGTAGATGTTGGCGTCGACGCAGACGGGCACGCCGCCGATCGCGTCGGCCATCGACACCACGCCGGAGAAGTCGACCATCATGAAGTGGTCGATGCGGATCCCGGTCAGCTTCTCCCAGGTGGCGACCGTGCAGCCGGGGCCGCCGCGCTCCAGCGACTGGTTCGTCATCACGTGGGTGAGCGCCTCGTACACCTCGCCGCTGTCCGGGTCGGTGCACTTGGGGATGTCCAGCAGGGTGTCGCGGGGCATGCTGACGACCGACATGTTGGTGCGGTCGGCCGACAGGTGCAGCAGCATCTGGACGTCGGCCAGTGCCGGTCCGTTGAAGTTCTCCTTGGCGCCGCCGAGCTTCTGGTTCTCGGCGGTGTCCCGCGCGTCCGAACCGATCAGCAGGATGTTCAGCGGGGTCTGGCCGGCCGCGTTCGGTGTCGGCTCGGCGATCTTCGTGTCGCCGAGGTTCAGCTTCTCCTTCTTGATGTTGCCGTTGAGGTGCTGGTAGTAGAGGTAGCCGGCACCGGCGGTGCCGAGTATCACCACCGCCAGGACCGTCGCCGACCAGCGCAGCACCCGTCTGCGCCGGGGCCTTCCGGGGGCCTTCGCGCGCCCCCGGCCACCGCCGGAGCCGTCTCGGCGCTTCCGTCCGCCCTGCTCGGGCACCCTGACGTCCGTGTCGCCGTCCGAGCCGGACGCCTCGCCCTTCGGACCCGGGTCTGCCTTCGGACCCGGCTCCCCCTCCGAACCCGGGTCCCCCTTCGGATCCAGGTCCCCGTCCTGCTCGCCGGGTTCCTCGACACGCGGTCGCCCCCCGTCCCCGCGCACGTCGCTCCGTACCATCTCCCTGCCCCTCCCCACCCTGCCGTGGCGGGGCCGTCCCCGCCTCCTGTTGGACCGTCGAGAACCCAACCTGGATGTACTCATGTTCTGTTGAACGCGTCATGTGTTCCGACCGGATGACATGCGGACACGGGTCGGCGGCGGCACGTACCGCCCCACGGCATTTTCGACGACGTTCAGAACCGACCGGGCGGGCGCGTCGTCGCGCCCGCCCGGCGCATCACCGGATCTCTCGGCTGTCCTGTACTGCTCGCGTCCGGTAGGACGCGCCATGACCCCCTCAGGTCATCAACTGGCGCACTTTTCCTTGTCCGCCGTGTTCTTCTGGACGTCCAGATCCGCCGCCGAGCCGCCGCTGAGCGGCACCCCGGCTCCCTTGAAGTCCTCGCCCAGGGTCAGCACCATCGAGGGCAGTCCCTGGGAGTTGGTCTCGCTGTTGCCCTTGCCGGGCTTCAGCGCGGACGCGGACAGACCCATCAGGTCGGCCAGCTTGCGCGCCTGGTCGGCCTGGTCCGGGTCGTACGCGAGGGTCGTCTTCTTCAACGTCTTGTCGGCGTTGCCGAGTTGGCTGGACTTGGTCACGCCGACATCATTCTGCAGCCAGCTGAGGGTGGACTGTGCGCTGCCGGCCTTGGCACCGCCGTTGTAGACGTTGACCCGGACCTCGGAGGCGTCGGCGCGCGAGCCCTTGAGCTTCGCGGCCTCCTTCTCCTTCTGCTGCTTCTTCACCTCGGTGAGCGAGACGTCGTTCCTGATGGTCTGGAAGAGCTGCTCGGCCTTGCCCGGGGTGGGCAGCACGGTCGCGCCGTCCGTGTTGTCGACGACCGGAACGGTGGTGAAGGTGATGTTCTTCGTCTTCACCTTGCCGACCTCCTGGCCGAGCGAGGCCAGCACCTTGATGTCGGAGATCTTGGAGTCGACCGAGAGCGCGCTGGTGGCGGCCTCCGCGAGGTCCAGTACCTTCGTCGGGTCGGTCAGCGTGTCCTTGGACTTCATCTGGCGGATCATCGAGCTGAGGAACTGCTGCTGCAGCTCGATCCGGCTCAGGTCGCTGCCGAGGCCCACGCTGTAGCGGGTGCGCAGGAACGCCAGCGCCTCCTCGCCCTCGATGGTGTGCTTGCCCGCGGTGAGGTCCAGCTTGGACTTGGAGTCCTTGATGTCCTTCTCCAGGCACACCTCGACACCGCCGATGGCCGTGGAGAGCGTCTTCACCGCGTTGAAGTCGGCGACCATGAAGTGGTCGGACTTGATGCCGGTCAGCTCCTCCACGGTGCGCATCGTGCAGCTCGGCGTGCGGCCGTACTGACCGAGGCTCGTGTTGAACCGGACGTTGGGCGTGGCCGCGATGTCCTTGGTCGAGCCGTCCTCCTGCGTCGTCGGACACTCCGGGATGTCCACGATCATGTCGCGCGGGATGCTCATCGCGGTCGCGTTCGTGCGGTCCTTGGAGACGTGCAGCAGGATCGTGGTGTCGGCGTGGCCGACGCTGTCCTTGTCGCCGTAACTCCCGTTGCCCGCGCCGGTCCGCTTGTCCGTGCCGATCACCAGCAGGTTGATCGCCCGGTCCTTGCTGAAGCCGCCGGTGCCCGCGCCGTCGTCCGAGATCTTCTGGATGTTGTTGTTGAGGTGCTGGTAGTAGAGGTAGGCAGCGCCAGTCACGCCCACCAGTACGAACGCCAGCGTGCCGCCGGTCCACACCAGTATCCGCTTGCCCGTCGACTTCTTGGGCTTCGTCCTGCCCCGGCCGCCCCGGCGGCCCGGCAGCGGGTCCTCCTCGGGCGTGCCCCGCCGGCGCCGGGGTCCCGGCAGCGTGTCGGGGATCTCCCGGGTGTCCGTGCCCGCCGACGCGGAGCGCGCGGACGTTCCGCCGCCCGCGGCCCTGGCCCCCGCCGCCGCGGCCGTGGCCCGGCGCGGCCTCGGCACCGCCGACTGCGGTGCGGAAGGGGTCAGTCGCAGTTCGTATTCACCGGTGCTCGGGTTGAGTACCCACTGGTCTGCGGGGTCGATGTCGTCCGCCCGCCCACGGCCTTGCGCGTCCACGGTTGTCTGATTCCTCCGTCGGGGCCACGCGGCGTCTTCCCCCTCAAAAGACGCTCGGGTCTCGCTGCAAGTGGTGCGTGACCGGAAGGCCTGACACACCGGATCGCTCACACTAGCCGCACGATCAGGTGTCCAGCGACGGCGGTGACAAATTGCACGTCCATACAACCGGGCAATTCGCCCATTTCCTAGAGCATTTGTTCCTTGTGTTGACGTGCGCTTTACACGCGGAACCCCCCAGGAGTCATCCGCAGTCCTTCTCGGCGGCCGTACTGCCGCGGAAAGTCGGTACGGGATCGGGTGTCCCGGAGAGGCTCCCCGAAAGCTCTTCCGAATGCCCTTCCCGTGTCCCCTCGGGGAGTTCGCGGGCCACCGCCACGGGCGCGTCGGCGCGCAGCCGTGCGAAAAGGCTCCGCGCCGCCGGCTCGACGAGCTCGTCACGATTGGCGTCGTACGCATACGACTTCCGGGGAACGGTCAGGAATTGCACCTTTTCCATGGGGATCGTGCGCAGCCCGCGCACAAGGTCGTAGAGTCCGCGCAGACTCGCCAATCCCGGGTCCGTGGTGAGCGATGAGGTGGCCGCGTCGAGCACCGGATACAGCTTCACGGGATTCAGCAGGACGTCATTGCCGCGTACCTTCGTCGCCAGCGCCGCGAGGAACCGCTGCTGCCGGTCCATCCGCTCCGTGTCGCTGCCGTCACCCAGTGACTTGCGGGCCCGCACATATCCCAGTGCCTGTTCCCCGTCGAGTTTCACCCTGCCCGCGGGCAGCCGCAGGTCGGCCTGTTTGTCGTGAATGGGTTCGGTGAGGCACACCTCCACCCCGTCCACGGCGTCGACCATCTCCTTGAAGCCGTTGAAGTCCACCACGACGTGGTGGTCGATCCTGATATCGGTCATGCGCTCGACCGTGCGAATCGTGCAGGCCGAACCGCCGCTCTGGAACGCGTAGTTGAGCATGGTGAACACCGGCTCGGTCCGACTGCCGTCCGGCCGCCGGCAGCTCGGCACGTCCACCATCAGGTCCCGGGGCAGCGACACCGCGGTCGCGCTGCGCCGGTCCGCCGCGAGATGCAGCAGGATCGTCGTGTCGGACCGCTCGGTGCCCGAGTCCCGCCCGTACTCGCCGTTCTCGTCGCCCGACCGCGAGTCCGACCCGATGACGAGGATGTTCTGCGCGCCCCGCACCAGCGCCGTCGGCCGCTCCTTCTCGTACCGCGCCAGCTCGTCCGCCGCCGTCCGGTCCGAGGTGATGTTCCCGTCCAGCTTCTGGTACGCCGCCCACCCCGCGCCCAGGGCGCCGGCGACCACCAGGACGGCGCCGGCCCCGACCCACCGCGCCCACCGACGCCGACGGTGACGCCGGGGTCCGAGCCCGGTGGGCGAACCGCCCGCACCGGGCCCCAGCCCACGCGCCTGCCCTCCGACGTCGTCCACTTCCGGCCACCCCTCACGGCGTACGAGCGAGTCGTTGCTCCTACGACGATGGCCCGGGACGGGGGTGGCGGCGGCCGGTGCTGGGCCGAACGGGGGATGGTCGCGCCCCGAAGGGGCGCGGGGAACTGCGCGAGCAACCACGACGCACCCGCAGCCGCCGGCCGACCTCACCCCCCACGGTGGCCCCGCGGCCCAACTACCCCAACCCCCGAGACCGCGTCACCGCGAAACCGAGGTCACCCGCTCGCTCTCGATCCGCTTGGCGAGCGCGTCCTCGCCCAACCCCTCAAGATGCCGGCACAGCACCACGGACCCCCCGCTGGCGAGCGGTCCGTACAACCCGGCGGCCAGCCCTTCCCACGTGTCGTACCCCAGCCCCGACAGCAGACGGGACCCCGGCCCCGTCAGCCCCAGTCCGGCGGCTTCGGCGCGGGCCCGCTCCACGACCTCCGCCCCGCTGAACTCCCGCCCGGCCACGACCAGCGCCGCGTCCTCGGGATCCACCGGCGCGTACGCCACGAACCGGTCACCCTGCGACGGCACCTCGACGGCGTAGTCCGCGAACCCGGCGGGCGCCTGCGGGAACCGCCCTCCGAGCGGCCGCAGCGCGAGAGCGATCCGCTCCCCGGAGCACGCCCGGGCCGCGTCCAGCGTGTCCGGCCCGCTCACCACGACGTCGGCCGCCGCCGGGTCCCCGCCGACCTCGGCGACCACCCCGACCGACGAACACGCGAGCAGCCACACCGCCGTCTGCCAGTGCGCAGGCAGCAGCAGCGCGACCCGGTCGCCCGGTTCCGCGGACAACTCGCCCTGGAGGAGGTTCGCGGTCTTGGCCACCCAATTGGCGAAGGTGGCCACGGACAATTCGACCCGCTCGCCCGTGGCGTCGTCGTAGAAGGTCACCAGCGGGCGCGCGGGATCCGCGGTCAGTGCGGATCGCAGCAGGTCGGCAGGGGTGCGGTCGGTGGTGTTCATCCGCGTAAGGGTACGCGGGGACGCCCGCGCCCGTGGTTCCCTGCGGACCCGAAAGCTAACCGGTTCGGCGCAGCGGAGCCGACGACCCGTCAATTCCGCGATGGACAGATATGTATGAATATGTCCAGGATCGGAAGCATGCGTAGATCACGATTCCTCGCGTCCTCGATCGGCGTCACCTGCGCCGCGGCACTCGCCCTCCCGGCGGCCCTCCCGGCGACGGCCTCCGCGGCGACCCCGACGGACTCGTCCTCCGCGGCGGTCCACACCCTGGCGCGATCCTCGACCCCCACCCGTCCGCTCGCGCTCGCCCCCGTGCCGGGCAGCACCCAGTCACTCCCCCTCGTCCCCCTGGGAGTGGACCGCAACCTCGGCCCGGCCGCCCCCGAACAGGGCCTCGGCAAGCGGGACGTACGGTCGTTCTCCCTGGTCGGCGTCGTCTGGGACAACCCGGACGCCGAGCTTGAGGGCCGCGTCCAGGTCCGTACCCGTTCGACGGACACCGCCCGCTGGTCGGGCTGGCAGGACGTCGAGACGCACAACCACGAGCACGCCGCCGACCCGGACACCGCCGAACGCTCCTCGGGCCGGGTGCGCGGCTCCACCGCTCCGCTGTGGGTCGGCGACTCGGACGGCGTCGAGGTGCGCGTGCGCGCCGAGACCCGGGGCCGTACGGCCGCTCCGGGCGTCCAGTTGCTCCCGGACGGCCTACGTCTGGAGCTGGTCGACCCCGGCGTCGGCGCCCCCGACGGCGCGGCGGGCCCGGCTGCCGCGACGGGTGCCGCGCACAGCGCGGAACCCCCGCCCGTCGGCACCGTGGACGCCCCCAGGCTGGGCGCGCTGACCGTCGAGTCGGCCGCCGCCTCCGCCGTGAACGCCGATCTCGCGCCGCTCGGCTCGACCGCGATCCCGGCGCTGTCGCGCAAGGAGACGGTGGAGCGGCTGGCGACGGCGGTTCCCGGTGCGAAGCCGTACATCGGGCCGCGTCCACGCATCGTCACGCGGGCCGGCTGGGGGGCCGACGAGAAGCTGCGCGAGCGCGACTTCCGCTACACCAAGCGGGTCAGCGCGGCCTTCGTCCACCACACCGCTTCGGGCAACAACTACAAGTGCGCGCAGGCTGCTTCAGTCATCCGCAGTATCTACCGCTACCACGTCGTGAGCAGCGGCTGGCGCGACATCGGCTACAACTTCCTCGTCGACAAGTGCGGAAACATCTACGAGGGACGCGCGGGTGGTGTCGCGAAGCCCGTCATGGGTGCCCACACCCTCGGTTTCAACACGAACAGCATGGGTGTCGCGGTCATCGGCAGTTTCGGCAGCACCAAGCCGCCCGCCGCGACGGTCAAGGCGATCGCGCAACTAACAGCCTGGAAACTGGGTCTTTACGGAGCGAACCCGAAGGGGAAGACATACCTCACCTCGGGTGGCGGCAATCTCTACCCAAAAGGTAAGAAGGTACGACTGAACGTGATCTCCGGCCACCGTGACGGGTTCGCGACCGAGTGCCCGGGGGGGCGCCTTTACGGAAAGCTCGGTACGGCCCGCTCGGAGGCGGCCCGCTTGCAGGGCCGGTGACCGTCCGGAGGCCACGCGGACACGACACACAGCACAGGTCGAGGGCGCGCCCGTCGCGCCCTCGACGCACACCACCGTTGACGTGCCTCTTGGCACGTCAACGGCTCTACGCACGGCCGCGAAGGCGCCATGGAACGGTCTGCATACACTGGCCGGTCGAATGACAGTTCGGCCGGTCCCGGCAGGAAGCAGAGACGACAGGTGACAGAAGCGATCCTCCTGGTCGGCGGCAGAGGTACCCGGCTGCGTCCGCTCACGGTGCACACTCCGAAGCCCATGGTCCCGGCGGCCGGAGTCCCTTTCCTCACGCACCAGTTGGCGAGAGCCAGAGCGGCGGGCGTGGACCACATAGTCCTCGCCACCTCCTACCTCGCCGAGGTCTTCGAACCCCACTTCGGCGACGGTTCCGCCCTCGGCCTCCACCTCGAGTACGTCACGGAGGAAGAGCCGCTGGGCACGGGCGGCGCGATCCGCAACGCCGCCTCGCACCTCCACTCCGGCCCCGAGGACCCCGTCCTCGTCTTCAACGGCGACATCCTGACCGGTCTGGACATCCGCCGCCTGGTCGCCACCCACGAGTCCACCGGCGCGGACGTCTCCCTCCACCTGACCCAGGTGACCGACCCCCGCGCCTACGGCCTCGTCCCCACCGACGAGACCGGCCGGGTCCTGGCCTTCCTGGAGAAGCCCCAGACCCCCGAGGAGATCGTCACCGACCAGATCAACGCGGGGGCGTACGTCTTCCGCCGCTCGGTCATCGACACGATCCCGGCGGGCCGCCCGGTCTCGGTGGAACGCGAGACGTTCCCGGACCTCCTCGCCGCGGGTGCCCACCTCCAGGGCATGGTCGACTCCACGTACTGGCTGGACCTCGGCACCCCCGCGGCCTTCGTCCGGGGCTCCGCCGACCTGGTCCTCGGCCGCGCCCCGTCCCCGGCAGTCCCGGGCCGCTGCGGCGACCGGCTGATCCTGCCCACCGCCCGGGTCGCGGGCGACGCCAAGCTGACCGGCGGCACGGTGGTGGGCGAGGGCGCGTTCGTCGGCGAGGGCGCCCGGGTCTCCGGCAGCACGGTCCTGGCCGGCGCGGTCGTCGAACCCGGCGCCGTCATCACCGACTCCCTGATCGGCGCCCGCGCCCGCATCGGCGAACGCTCCGTCCTCACGGGCACGGTCGTCGGCGACGGCGCGATCATCGGCGCCGACAACGAACTCCGCACAGGCGTCCGAGTCTGGTGCGACGCCCAAATCCCCACGGGAGCGCTCCGCTTCTCGTCGGACCAGTAACTGCCGGTCACGTTGTCGGGTGCGGGTGAGTGGGGCTTCTCGCGCAGTTCCCCGCGCCCCTGAAAAGCAGGGGCTGCGCCCCGTGCTTTTCGCCCCGAAAGGGCCGCAGGCCTCTTTCAGGGGCGCGGGGAACTGCGCGACCAGCCCCCACCGGACGGACGGCGACGGTTCAAGCGGCGCAGCCCTTCGCGGCGGGGGCGCTACAACTTCCCGATGTCCCCCCGAGGCATCCGCGGCACCCTCCGCGCCGGCACCCGCCCCGACAACAGAATCAACCGAGCCGCCCGATGCCGCTGCCCCGCATACGGCTCCAACAACGACAACATCACCGAGTCGTCCGCATCCCGATCCCCCGCCAACGCGAACCCCACGATCCCCGGCAGATGCAGATCCCCCGTGGTCACCTCGTCCGCCGCCCCATGACTGCGCTGCACGGTCTCCGCCGAGGTCCACGGCCCGATCCCCGGCACCACCTCCAACCGCGCCCGCGCCTCCACCGGCGACATCCCCACGGCCTCCTCCAGCCGACCCGCCACCCGCACCGCCCGCAGGATCGTCGACGCCCGCTTGTCGTCGACGCCGGCCCGATGCCACTCCCAGGACGGGATCAGCGCCCACTCCCGTGCCCCGGGCATCACACACATCCGCCCAGGCGCGGGCCCCGGCGCCGGCTCCCCGAACTGCCGTACGAGAAGCCGCCACGCCCGGTACGCCTCGTCCGTCGTGACCTTCTGCTCCAGGACCGACGGGATCAACGACTCCAACACCAGCCCGGTCCGCGTCAGCCGCAACCCCGGCCGCCGCCGCCAGGCCATCGCCACGACCCGGTGCCGGGGCGCGAAGGCCTCGGGCTCGTCCGACGCGCCGAGCAGCGTGGGCACCTGATCGAGCAGCCACTCGGCCCCCGGCCCCCAGGCCTCCGCCTCGACGACCCCGCCCCGCAGCGCGACCCGCAGCGTCCCGACGCCGACCGGTGTACGACTGGCCCGCCACACGGACCCGTCCGGCATGGCGCGGAAGGTCGGATCCCCGGGCCCCCGCCGCAGCGGGCCCAGCACGAGCCCCAGATCGAGCGCCCCCTCGGGCACCCAGGTCCGCCGCCGCCCGGCCACCGTCCCCTGCCGGGGCACCCCACCGGGCACGACGACATGCCCACCCCGCACGGTCGTACGAGTGGGCCGCTGAGGAAAACGTCCGGCCACGAAGAGGTCCTAGGTAGTGAGGGGCGCCCTATGAGCGTAGGGGTGTTTCAGGAGCGGGAGGAACCGCGCAGCGGTGACGCCCAAGGGGCGCGGGGAACTGCGCGAGTAGCCCCACTCGCCCGCACCCGCCAACCGAACCCCAGCCGCCCCGAACCGAAGGCGCCCGGCCCCACCCGCGTCACCGCACCTCGATGAAAGCCCCCGCATCCCGCTCCCCCCGGGCCGGAGGCGCCCCGGCCGCGTGCCCCACGGCCACCGCCCCCATCGGATCCCACTCCTCCGGCAGCCCCAGCACCTCCCGTACGACATCCCGGCAGAACATCGTCGACGACACCCACGCGGACCCCAGCCGCTCCCCGGCCAGCGCGACCAGGAAGTTCTGCACGCCGGCCCCGGTGGCGACGACGAACATCTCCCGCTCGGCCGTGTCCCGCCGCGCGTCCCCGTACATGTGCGAGCCGTCCATCACCAGACACGGCACCACCAGATACGGCGCGCCCCGCAGCACGTCCCCGCGCCGCACCCGCTTCGCGATGGACTCCTCGCTCTTGCCGTCCCGCCGCAGATCCGCGATCCACGCGTCCCGCATGGCGTCGAGCAGTCGCACCCGCGACTCCGCGGACTCCAGCAGCACGAACCGCCACGGCGTCGTGTGGTGCGGCGCCGGCGCGGTCACGGCCGCGGCCACGGCCCGCCGCACCGCGCCTGGGTCGACCGGCTCGTCCGTGAACGCCCGGACCGTACGCCGCTGGGTCACCGCCAGCCGTACGGCCTCGGAGGTGCCGAGCCGGAACATGTCGTCCGCCGCGCCCCGGACCAGGGCCCGGGTCCCCTCGCCGGCGTCCTCGGCCACCACCTGCGCGAGCCCCCGGACGACGGCGACGGGCAGCCCGGCGGCCTTGCCCTTCACCAGGTCACCGGCGCCGGCCAGCTCGTCGGCGGTGGCGACGACGGTCGCGCTGAGCGGATTGCCGTGCGCGTCGGTGCCGCCGCGCAGGTCGTCGAGGACCCGCACCCCGGCCGCGCCGATGGCGACGTCCGTCAGCCCGCTGCGCCAGGGTCGTCCGAACGTGTCGGTGACCAGGACCCCGACGTCGACGCCGAGCGCGTCCCGGATGCCGTCCCGGATCGCCCGCGCGGAGGCGTCGGGGTCCTCGGGCAGCAACAACACGGTCCCGGAAGGGGTGTTGGAGGCGTCGACCCCTGCGGCGGCCATGACCAGCCCCTGCCGGTTCTCCACGATCCGCAGCGGCCCGCGGCGGGCCACCACCCGCACGGTCTCGGCGTCGATCGCGGCCTCCCGGTCGGACGCCTCGACCACCCGCCCCTCCGCCTTGGACACGATCTTGGAGGTGACGAGCACCACGTCCCCGTCGGCCAGCCGAGGTTCGGCGGCGGCGATCAGCTTGGCCAGATCGTCCCCCTGCTGGACCTCGGGGATCCCGGTCGGCGCCCAGACCCGGTAGGCGGGACCGGGCAGACCGTCCGAGGCCACCCGGCCTTCTGCGCCCGTACCCCCGAGCCGGCCGCTCAGCCCCTCGCTCAGCCCGTCGCTCACGCTCCCCGCACCTCCTCCGCCAGTGCCAGCGCCTCACGCGCCATCTGCGCCGTCGCGTCCACGTCGGTCATCATCAGCGGCACGGCCCGGCACCGGATCCCGGCCGTCTCGACCCGCTCGACGACGTCCGCGTCCACCGTGTCGACGAGCCAGCCGTCCAGCAGCCCGGAGCCGTAGTGCTCGGCGACGGCGGCGGCCGTGGACTCGACGCCGACGGCGGCGAGGACCTTGTCGGCCATACCGCGCACGGGCGCGTCGCCGACGATGGGGGAGAGGCCGACGACGGGGACCCCCGCCTCGGCGATGGCCTCCCGGATGCCGGGCACGGCGAGGATGGTGCCGACGGAGACGACGGGGTTCGACGGCGGGAAGAGGATCACGTCCGCCTCGGCGATCGCCTCCAGGACCCCGGGCGCCGGCTTCGCCTGCTCGGCGCCGACGGGCACGATCGCCTCGGCCGGCACGGAGGCCCGCAGCCGTACCCAGTACTCCTGGAAGTGGATGGCCCTGCGCTCGCCGTCCTGCTCGACGGCGACATGGGTCTCGACGCGGTCGTCGGTCATCGGGATGAGCCGCACGCCCGGCTTCCACCGGTCGCACAGCGCCTCGGTGACGGCGCTCAGCGGATATCCGGCGCCGATCATCTGGGTCCGCACGATGTGCGTGGCGAAGTCCCGGTCGCCGAGCCCGAACCACTCGGGACCGACGCCGTACGCCGCGAGCTCCTCCTTGAGGTGGAAGGTCTCGTCGGCCCGGCCCCAGCCCTGTTCCTCGTTGATGCCGTCGCCGAGGGTGTACATCACCGTGTCGAGGTCCGGGCAGACCTTCAGCCCGAAGAGGTGGATGTCGTCCCCGGTGTTGCCGATGACCGTGATGTCCGCGTCCGGCACGGCCCGCTTCAGACCGCGCAGGAACCGGGCACCACCGATGCCGCCTGCCAGAACCACAATGCGCATGGCACTCAGTCTCGCAGGCGGGTGCGACAACGGGTCCCCCGGCCGCGATCACGGCCGGTTTCACGCGCTCGCCGGTGGGCGGGCCCTGCGGGCCCCGCGTGCCCCGGGTGACCGCTCAGGCCGTGACGGTCGCCGCTCGCGCCGTGCAGGCCTTCGTGTGCATCGGCATGTCCGTCAGGCCGGGGTAGTAGACGTGCAGGCTGACGGCCGGTTCCAGCGTGGCGTTGACGACCTCGTGCGCGTAGCCCGGCGCGAACACCCGCTGCGCGCCCGCGCCGAGCACGCGCGTGCTCCGGTCGGTGCGCTCGGTCAGCGTGCCGTCGAGCACGGTCAGCACGCCGGAGGAGCCCCCGTGGTCGTGCAGCCCGGTGCCCTGGCCCGGCAGCCAGGACAGCAGCCACACCTCGTACCCGGGGCCGGTCTGCAGCCGGTGGTACCAGCGGGTGGTCGCGTCGTACTCGACGAGGTGCTCCCACCGGGAGCGGTCGTCGGCGAGGGATCGGGCCAGGCCGGCGAACTCGGCCACGGTGACGGGGTGTTGGCGCGGCTCCTGGAGGAGGTGCGGTACTTCGAGGAGGTCGCCGGCGATCTGGAGGTCGCTGTCGCTGTTCATGAAGAGAAGTGGTCCTCGACGATGAGTGCGTGGGAGAGGGCTGGGTTTCGCGTGTGGGAACAGCAGCCGAGCCGGGACGGGCTCAGTGGCAGCCGGAGCGGGGAAGGCTCAACAGCTGGGACAGCAACAGCTACAGCGGCAGCGGGCAGCACCGTGGGACCCGGCGGTCCGGGTCGTGGTGAGTGCCAAGTGCGCGAGCATGCCCACAAGCACAGCGGTTCACACCTCCGCTGTCAACTTCGCGTCCGGTATGTGGATGTCCGTTCACCTCTTCCGGTGCAACCGTGCGGCGAAAGGTTTGTGCTGGGGGAGTCGGGGACACATGGCGCACAACCCGGAACGAGCGAGTCGGATCGGGCCGGAACGAGATCGAACTCCTGGGCGTCTTTCCCCGTAAGGAAGGGTGATCCGGTGAGCACTCCCCTCTGCGGCCGCGCTGCTGTCAGGGTTTATGCCGATTTGAACACTTTCCGCATAGCCTTGGTTCCGCAGAGTGAATAAGGGGCTCATTAGCAGATCTCGGCTTGACTCGCCCGTAGCAGCACACTTGTAATTTCACTCGTGTCGTTCAGCCGAAATCGGTAACGGCCGCACGACGGGGACGCGAAAGACGGACGAGGGGCGCACATGACCGAGCTCGTGCAGCAACTGCTGGTCGACGACGCGGACGAGGAACTCGGCTGGCAGGAGCGCGCGCTGTGCGCCCAGACCGATCCCGAGTCCTTCTTCCCCGAGAAGGGCGGCTCGACCCGCGAGGCCAAGAAGGTCTGCCTCGCCTGCGAGGTCCGCTCCGAATGCCTCGAGTACGCGCTCGCGAACGACGAGCGGTTCGGCATCTGGGGCGGCCTGTCGGAGCGCGAGCGCCGTCGCCTCAAGAAGGCGGCGGTCTGACCCGTCCCGGAAGACCCGACCCGTCCCGGGAACAGTCGAACAGAAACAACCGAACATGTCCGGCCCGTCGCGCGTGGGTTGTCCACAGGCGGCGGGCCGCTGTGCTGCTCAGCCGTTAGTGTGGGCCCTCGTCCGAGACGTCCCGCTGTCCTCGCCGGACACAGACGTCCACCGCAGTCCACCGAACCGGGGCCCGTACCTCGATGTCCGTGCACAGCCACACCGCAGCCCACCACGACGCTGCAACGCCCGAATTCCCACGTCATGTGGTGACCGCGGTCCTCGTCGCGCACGACGGCGCGCGCTGGCTGCCCGACGCGCTCGCCGGGCTGCTCGGCCAGGAGCGTCCCGTCCAGAGCGCCATGGCGGCCGACACCGGCAGCGCGGACGACTCCGCCCAGCTCCTCTCCGACGCCCTCGGCGCGGACCGCGTCCTGCACCTCGCCCGGCGCACCGGCTTCGGCCAGGCCGTCGAGGAGGCCAACCGGACCGCGGGCGTCCTCACCCAGGACGACCTCGCCTACCTCCGCCGCCCCAGCGGCTGGGACCCGGTCACCCGCAGCTGGCGCGACGACGCGTACGACATGCCCGAGCTCCCCCACGGGGAGCCGGTCCAGTGGCTGTGGCTGCTGCACGACGACTGCGCCCCCGAACCCGATGCCCTCGCCCAGCTGCTGCGGGCCGTGGAGAACGAACGCGAGCTGGGCCGCGACGACGTCGCCGTCGTCGGCCCCAAGCTGCGCGGCTGGTACGACCGCCGTCAGCTCCTGGAGGTCGGCGTCACCATCGCCCCCTCCGGCCGCCGCTGGACCGGCCTGGACCGCCGCGAGCAGGACCAGGGCCAGCACGACCACGTCAGGCCCAGCCTCGCCGTGTCCACCGCCGGCATGCTGATCCGCCGCGACGTCTTCGAGCAGCTGGGCGGCTTCGACCGCCGACTGCCCCTCATGCGGGACGACGTCGACCTGTGCTGGCGCGCGACCGCCGCCGGACACCGTGTCCTGGTCGCCCCCGAGGCCGTCGTCCGGCACGCCGAGGCCTCCTCGCGCGAGCGCCGCACCGTCGACTGCGTGGGCCGCAGCGCCGCCTCCCCGCACATGGTCGACAAGGCGGGCGCGGTCTACACCCTCCTCGTCAACTCCCCTACGGCACAGCTCCCCTGGGTGCTGCTGCGCATCGTCCTCGGCACCCTGCTCAGGGTCGTCGCGTATCTCGTCGGCAAGGTCCCCGGACAGGCCGTCGACGAGGTCCGGGGCTTGCTGAGCGTGCTGCTGCGGCCCGAGCGGATCATCGCCGGGCGGCGCAGACGAGGCCGTTCGCAGCTGGACAAGGGCGAGCTGCGGCCGCTGTTCCCGCCGCCCGGGGCGACCGTCCGGGCCACGGTCGAACAGGCCGCCGGTGATCTGTTCGGCCGTTCCGACGCCGAGACCTCCCCGGCCGGACGGCACGGCGGCGCGATCGAGTCCGGCCCCGGCGACGACGACGCCGAGTTCCTCCAGGTCGAGCAGTTCGCCCGACTCAAGCGCGTCGCACGCGCCCCCGGCCCCGTCCTCTTCGCCCTCCTGCTGCTCGCCTCGCTGGTCGCCTGCCGTGGACTGCTCGGCGGCGGCGCGCTGGCCGGCGGCGCCCTGCTGCCAGCGCCCGCGGACTCCGCCGAGCTCTGGTCGCGCTACCTCGACGCCTGGCACCCGGTCGGCGCGGGCGACGCCGAGGCCGCTCCGCCCTATCTGGCCGTCGTGGCCCTGCTCGCCTCACTGCTCTTCGGCTCCACCGGGCTCGCGGTCACCGTGCTCCTCGTGGCCTCCGTACCGCTGGCCGGCTTCACCGCGTACTTCGCCTCCCGCCGCCTGGTCGAGTCCCGGCTGCTGCGCGCCTGGGCAGCGATCGTCTACGCCTTCCTGCCGGCCGTCACCGGCGCGCTCGCGACCGGCCGTCTGGGCACCGCCGTCCTCGCGATCCTGCTGCCCCTCATCGCCCGCGCGGGCGCCGCAGCCGCCGGGCTCACGAACAGCACGAGGGCGCGCGGCAGTTGGCGCGCCACCTGGGCGTACGCGCTGCTGTTGACGATCACCACCGCGTTCACCCCGATCGTGTGGCCCATCGCGCTGCTCCTCGGCCTCGGGCTCCTCGCCGTGCGCCGCCGCGAGATCACCGCCTACGGCCTGCGCTTCCTCGCCCAGCTGGGCACGCCGCTGCTGATCCTCGCCCCCTGGTCGCTGACGCTGCTGCCGTTCGGCTTCTTCGAGGAGGCCGGCCTGGAGTACGGCTCCGGCACGGCCTCGGCGACCGACCTGCTCGGCATCAGCCCCGGCGGACCCGGCACGGTCGGCGGCCTGACGCTCATCGGCGTCGCCCTGGCCGCCCTGGCCGCCCTGTTGCGCGCGGAACGGCAGCCGGCCATCCGGACCGCCTGGACGGCCGCCCTGGTGGCCCTCGTCCTCGCGGTCCTCTCCAACGGCTCCACCTGGGCCGGCCCCGCGACCCTCGTCTACGGCATCGCCCTCCTCGCCGCCGCCACCCTGGGCGCCGACGGGGCCCGCCACCGCGTGGCCGAGCAGAGCTTCGGCTGGCGTCAGCCGGTCGCCGTGCTCATCGCGCTCGCCGCCGCCGTCGGCCCGCTGCTGGCCGCCGCCGGCTGGGTGCTCGGCGGAGCCGGCGGCCCCCTGGAGCGCCGCGACCCCGTCCAGGTGCCCGCGTTCGTCGCCGAGGAGAGCGGCACCCGCGACCAGGCCCGCACCCTGGTCCTCGACAGCGACTCCACCGCCGAGGTCGGCTACACCCTGGTCCGCGGTTCCGGCGTCCGTCTCGGCGACGCCGAACTCACCGCCGGCGCCGGGGAGAACGAGCAGCTCGGCAAGGTCGTCGCCAACCTCGTGGCGGGCTCCGGCGCCGACCAGACCGACGAACTCGGCGGCTTCGCCGTGCGCTACGTCCTGGTACGGCCGGGCGCGCCCCGCGAGGTCAGCCGCGTCCTGGACGCCACGCCCGGTCTGAGCAGGCTCAGCCAGCAGGACGGCAGCGCCCTGTGGCGGGTGGACCGCCAGGTCGCGCGCGTCACGATCGAGGCCTCCTCCGGCGCCCCCCGGGCCGTCGCCGCCGGCCCCGTCGAGGTGCACACCACCATTCCGGCCGGCGGCTCGGGCCGGGTCCTGCGTCTCGCCGACACCGCCGACGAGTCCTGGACGGCCACCCTCGACGGCAGGCCCCTCACCCCGACCACGGTCGACGGCTGGGCCCAGGGCTTTCAACTGCCCGTCGACGGCGGCAGGCTGGACGTCACCTTCGACGCGCCGGTGACCCACACCGGCTGGCTGTGGACCCAGGGCTCGCTCGCCGTCGTCCTCGTGGTCCTCGCCCTGCCGGGCCGTCGCCGGGACGTCGACGACGACCTCCCCGACGAGCCCGTCGCCGTGCCCGCCCAGGACCTCACCGGTGACGGCCGACGCGCCCGCCGACTGCGCGCCCAGGCGGAGGCGGAGGCCGAACAGTCCACCGACGCGGGCTTCCCGCCCCCCGCGGAGGAGGTACCGGCCGGGGACCCCGTCCCGCAGCAGCAGCCGTACGGGGAGTGGGCGACCGCGGACCAGGCGGGCGCCGAGTACGGCCACTACGACCAGGCCTACCAGAGTGGACAGCAGTACCCGGCGGGCACCTACGACCAGCAGCACTACCAGGCCGACCCCTACCAGGGCGCCCAGTACGACCCGTACGCCACCTACGGCAACCACACGGCCTCGTACGACCAGACGTACGCCCAGGGCTACGACGCGACGTACGACCCGTCGCACCGCACCGGCGCCGACACCGAGCGCCCCGACGGGAGCCAGCAGTGAACCGCCAGACCCTGTCCCTGATCGCCGGCGCGACCGCCCTCGCCGCCGTCACCGGCTTCGCCACGCTCTCCGCGCCCGACGCCTCCGGCGGCGACACGACCGCGAAGGCGGCCGCCCAGCTGCCCGTGCAGCGCACGAGCCTGCTCTGCCCCCAGCCCAGCACCTCCGACGTCGCGGAGACGGCGTACACCGCCTTCACCCCCGTCACCGAGGGCACCGGTGAAGAGGGCGGTGCCGAACTCGTCGCGGCGGGCGGGGAAGCGACAGCCCCTGACAAGAGCGGCGACGCCGAGCAGGACGACAAGGACGACAAGGGCGACAAGGACGACAAGGGCGGCGACAGCGGCAAGGGCAAGGCCGCCAAGCCGGTCATCGAGGTCAAGGAGCCCGGCAAGCCCGTCGCCGACAGCACCGACGGCGGTGACTCGCCCGCGCTGATCGGCACCGCCGAGGGGAAGTTCGCGCCCGGCTGGACGGTCCAGGAGACCACCGAGGTCGCCGCCGGCACCGGCCGCGGTCTGCTCGGCGTCAACTGCGCCGCCCCTGACACGGAGTTCTGGTTCCCGGGAGCGAGCACGGCCGCCGGCCGCACCGACTACGTCCACCTCGTCAACCCGGACGACTCGGCGGCCGTCGTCGACATCGAGCTCTTCGGCAAGGACGGCGCCCTGAAGTCGACGGTCGGCGACGGCATCACGGTGCAGCCCAGCTCCGACGAGCCGGTCCTGCTGTCGACGCTCGCCACCGCGAAGGAGGCCGACCTCACGGTCCACGTCAACGTCCGCAGCGGCCGGGTCGCCGCCGCGGTCCAGGCCCTCGACGACAAGCAGGGCGGCGACTGGCTGTCCGCCGCGGCCGACCCGGCCGGCAGCCTCGTCTTCCCCGGCATCCCGAAGGACGCCGCCTCCGTGACCCTGGTCGCCTTCACCCCCGGCGAGACCGACGCCGACCTGAAGCTCCGCCTCACCTCGCCCAACGGCCCGATCACCCCGGCCGGCAACGAGACGCTGCACGTCAAGGGCGGCATGACCGCCACCGCCGACCTGGGCGACATCACACGCGGCGAGCCCGGGTCCCTCGTCCTCACCCCCACCGGCGACTCGGTCCCGGTGGTGGCCGCGCTGCGGGTCGTCCGGGGCAAGGGCGCGAGCCAGGAGACGGCCTTCATCCCGGCGACCCGCGCGGTCGGGGCGCGCGCCACGGTCACGGACAACCGCGCCAAGGGCACGACCCTGGCGCTCACCGCGCCCACCGCCGCGGCCAAGGTCAAGATCACGGCCTCTGCGGGCAGCGGAGGTGGTGAGGCCACGACGAAGAGCTTCACGATCAAGGCCGGCACCACCCAGAACGTGGAGATGCCCGCCCCGAACGGCCTCAAGGGCGCCTACGCGCTCACCGTGGAGTCGACGTCAGGCGCCCCCGTCTACGCCTCCCGCACCCTGGAATCCAAGTTCGACGGCATCCCCGCCTTCACCATCCAGACCCTCCCGAACGACCGAGGAACGGTAGCGGTCCCGAAGGCCCACCAGGACCTGTCGATCATGCAGCGCTAGAGAGGGCCGGGGCTCGCCTGACAACTGAACGCTTCAGCCCCCGCTTTTCAGGGGCGTGGGGAACTGCGCGACCAGCCCCGGACGGACGTGCGGGGGTCGAAGGGGCGCAGCCCCTTGCGAGGATGGGACGGGTAGGGGCGGCAGGGGCGAAATCCCTCCGGGGCGAATCCCCACCCCCGGGTCAGTCCTCCCCGTACCGAGGATCCACAGTCTCCGGATTCAGCCCCAACAACTCGGCCACCTGTTCCACCACGACCTCATGCACCAGCGCGGCCCGCTCCTCGCGCCCCTTGGTACGAATCTCCACCGGCCGCCGATACACGACCACACGGGCCGGCCGCCCCTCCCGCGCCCCCACGATCCCCCCGAGCGGCACCGCCTCGTCGTTCCACGCCCCGTCCGACGGCCCGTCGAGCCGCGGCACCTCCAGCACGAGGAAGTCGACGTCGGCCAGCTGCGGCCACCGCCGCTCCAGCCGCTCCACGGAGTCCTGCACGAGATCGGCGAAGACGTCCGCGCGGCTCGCCGCGAGCGGCACCTGCGGCGGCGCGATCGGCCCGCGCATCCCCCTGCCGTGCCGATCACGGCGGCGGGGCCCGGGTGCGGAGGCGGCGCGGGGCGGTACGAGGTCGTCCATCACCTGTGAAGCGTAGTCCCCGGACGGTCCGCCCGTCCGGCTCCACACTCCCGGCCACGCCTCCGGACCCACACCGCTGACCTGGCACGTCCAACCGGCGCGCCGTACGGCGACACATCGGCGCGCCGCTGGGCATGTCGCGGGATGACCATTCCAGCCAAGGTTGGGCTCGTTTCCGTATCTCCACGAGACCGGCGAACTCGCGCCAATTGGACTGGTTTGTACAGGAAATTGATCGCGTTCGGCGTCGTTCGGCACTCCGGACGCGGGGTTACTCGCAGGTCAACGCCGTGGGTTCGGAGGGGTGTGTGGGGCGTTTCACAGCACGACACGGGGGAGTGACCTGGTGCAGAGTCGTCGCGGCCCGCTCAAGAGTGCGGTACCGTCCAACGTCGTGAGCCCTGTACGTCGCTGTTCGCGCACCGCTTGCGGCCGCCCCGCCGTCGCGACGCTGACGTACGTCTACGCCGACTCGACCGCGGTCCTCGGCCCCCTCGCCACCTACGCCGAACCCCACTGCTACGACCTGTGCGCCGAGCACTCCGAGCGCCTCACCGCGCCGCGCGGCTGGGAGGTCGTACGGCTGCTGGACGCCTCGGCCCCCGCGCGCCCCAGCGGTGACGACCTGGAGGCCCTCGCCAACGCCGTGCGCGAGGCGGCCCGCCCGCAGCAGCGCGCGGCCGAGGCCGGTGGCGGCGCCCGCACGGCCGACCCGATGGAGGTCGCCCGCCGCGGCCACCTCCGGGTGCTGCGCTCACCGGACAACTGAGCACGCGCTCTCCGACGGCGAACTGAAGCCCCGCGAGGGCTCGTTGCCGTGAGCCCGTGAGCCCGTGAGCCCGTGAGCCCGTGAGCCCGTGAGTCCGCGAATCGGCGAATCCATCCCACCGCCCTCCATCCCGTCGTGGCTGTTTCCGATCGCGCCGTTCCGCTCCGTGGCGCGCACCCGTTGACGTCGTGTCGGTGCGGACGCGATCATTCCGGGTGCCCGTGCCGTGAGAAGCCGCTTCCGCATCGCGGAATCCGGGGAGGCTCCGTGTACGTCCAGCAACTGGAACCCGTGGCCGGTTCACTCGGCCTGTCCGCCCTCGTCGCGACCCTGCCTCTCGCCACCGTCCTGGTCCTGCTCGGCGGTCTGCGACTGAAAGCCCATCTGGCAGGCCTCATCGGCCTCCTGACGGCCCTTCTGGTCGCCTGGCTCGCCTTCCGCATGCCGCTCGCCCAGACGCTCTCCAGCGCCGCCCAGGGGGCCGCTTTCGGCCTCTTCCCGATCATGTGGATCGTCGTCAACGCCCTGTGGGTGTACCGGATGACCGTCCACACCCGGCACTTCGACATCCTGCGCCGCTCCTTCGGACGACTCTCCGACGACCCGCGCATCCAGGCGCTCGTCGTCGCGTTCTGCTTCGGCGCGCTCCTGGAAGCCCTCGCCGGCTTCGGCGCGCCGGTCGCCATCTGCTCCGTCATGCTCGTCGCGCTCGGCTTCGAACCGGTGAAGGCCGCCGTGGTCGCCCTGGTCGCCAACACCGCGCCCGTCGCCTTCGGCGCCATGGGCACCCCGGTCGTCACCCTCGCCCAGGTCACCGAACTGCCCCTGGACACCGTCGCGTCCGTGGTCGGCCGCCAGACACCGCTGCTCGCCCTCGTGGTGCCCCTGGTCCTGGTCTGGCTCGTCGACGGGCGGCGCGGGCTGCGCGAGACCTGGGCACCCGCCCTCGCGTGCGGACTCGCCTTCGCCGTCGCCCAGTTCATCGCCTCCAACTACGTCTCCGCGCAACTCGCCGACATCGGGGCCGCCTTGCTGGGGGCGGCCGCCCTCGTCGCCGTACCGCGGGCCCGTCGGCCCGCCGCCGAGCCCGTGCGCGCCGCCGTCCTGACCGGCGTACGCAGCCACGACCTCGACGAGCGGGACTCCCGGCGCGAAGTCCTGCGCGCCTACGCCCCGTACGCGCTGATCGTCGTGATCTTCTCCGTCGCCCAGATCCCGGCGGTGAAGAACTGGCTGGCCGGGGCGACACGGACGTACGACTGGCCCTTCCTGAACGTCACGGACCCCGCCGGCGACCCCGTCGGGGGCAACGTCTTCACCTGGCCGATCGTGTCCACCGGCGGCACGCTGGTGCTGCTCGCCGGTGTGTGCACGGCCGTCGTCCTGGGTGTCCACGCGCGCGTGGCGGTCAGGGAGTGGGCCGCGACGGTCCACGAACTGCGGTTCGCGATCCTCACCGTGACGTCCGTGCTCGCCCTCGCCTACGTCATGAACCTCTCCGGACAGGCGGCCACCATCGGCCACTTCGTGGCGGCGGCCGGCGCGGGCCTCGCCTTCCTGTCGCCCGTCCTAGGCTGGTTCGGCGTCGCGGTCACCGGCTCGGACACCTCCGCCAACGCCCTGTTCGGCGCCCTCCAGGTGAGCGCGGCCCGCGAGTCGGGCCTGTCGCCGGAACTGCTCGCCGCCGCCAACAGCTCCGGCGGGGTCCTCGGCAAGATGATCTCCCCGCAGAACCTCACCATCGCCTGCGCCGCCGTCGGCCTCGCCGCGCGCGAGGGCGACCTGCTGCGCAAGGTGCTGCCATGGAGCCTCGGGCTGTTGCTGGTGATGTGCCTGATCGTGGTGGGGCAGAGCACGCCCGTACTGGAATGGATGCTTCCCTGAGGGGCCTCCAGCCGCACCGGCGCCCTCCCGGGCGGCCACTCGGAGGTAGCACCGTCGGCTGTCGGTGCGCCCGGGTAGTTTGGGGTGATCCGGTGGGGACTTCAGGAGGGTGTGGCCGTGGCGGCTGATCTGTCGACGATCGTGAAGGCGTACGACGTACGCGGGGTGGTCCCGGACCAGTGGGACGAGCCCCTGGCCGAACTCTTCGGCGCGGCCTTCGCCCAGGTGACCGGCGCGGACGCCGTCGTGATCGGCCACGACATGCGGCCCTCCTCGCCCGGCCTGTCCCGAGCCTTCGCACGCGGCGCGGCGGCGCTCGGCGTGGACGTCACCGAGATCGGCCTCTGCTCCACGGACCAGCTCTACTACGCGTCCGGCGCGCTGAACCTGCCCGGCGCGATGTTCACCGCCTCCCACAACCCCGCCCAGTACAACGGCATCAAGATGTGCCGCGCCGGAGCCGCCCCCGTCGGCCAGGACACAGGTCTCGCCGAGATCCGCGAGCTGGTCGAGGCCTGGAGCGAGTCGGGAGCCCCGGCCCCGGCCGCCACACCGGGGACGATCACCCACCGGGACACGTTGGAGGACTACGCGGCGCACCTGCGCGGCCTCGTCGACCTCACCTCCGTCCGCCCCCTGAAGGTCGTCGTCGACGCGGGCAACGGCATGGGCGGCCACACCGTCCCCACGGTCTTCGCGGGCCTGCCGCTGGACCTGGTCCCGATGTACTTCGAGCTGGACGGCACGTTCCCGAACCACGAGGCCAACCCCCTCGACCCGGCGAACATCGTCGACCTCCAGAAGCGCGTCCGCGAGGAGGGCGCCGACCTCGGCATCGCCTTCGACGGCGACGCCGACCGCTGCTTCGTGGTCGACGAGCGGGGCGACGCCGTCTCGCCCTCCGCGATCACCGCCCTGGTCGCCTCCCGCGAACTCGCCAGGCACGGCGGCAAGGGCACGGTCATCCACAACCTGATCACCTCCTGGTCCGTCCCGGAGGTTGTGCGCGAGAACGGCGGTACGCCGGTGCGCACCCGAGTCGGCCACTCCTTCATCAAGGCCGAGATGGCCAGATCCGGCGCCATCTTCGGCGGCGAGCACTCCGCCCACTACTACTTCGCGGACTTCTGGAACGCCGACACGGGCATGCTGGCCGCCCTCCACGTCCTCGCCGCCCTCGGCAGCCAGGACGGCCCCCTCTCCGGCCTCCTCGCCGAGTACGACCGCTACGCCGGCTCCGGCGAGATCAACTCCACGGTCGCCGACCAGTCGGGCCGCCTGGCCGCGATCCGCTCCGCCTACGGCAACCGCGAGGACATCACCCTCGACGACCTCGACGGCCTCACGGTCTCCGCGACCGACTGGTGGTTCAACGTCCGCCCCTCCAACACGGAACCCCTCCTGCGACTGAACGCGGAGGCGAGGGACGAGGCGACGATGGCAAGGGTGAGGGACGAGGTCCTGGCGATCATCAGGTCCTGATCTGGAAGAGCACCGGGCGCAGCCCCTGCTTTTCCAGGGGCGCGGGAAACTGCGCGAGAAGCCCCACCGGGCGGACGTGTGGGGGCCAACGGGGCGCAGCCCCTTGAGGCGGGACGGGTGAGGGCGGCGCGGGCGCAAACGGCACCGGCCCCCAACCCCGGCGCCAACCCTCGCACGGCGGTACTCTGACCAGGCCGCACCGCACGAACTTGCCCCCGAAGGGACCCCGACATGCCGCTCGAAGCCGGCCTCCTGGAGATCCTCGCCTGCCCGGCGTGCCACGCCCCCCTCACGGAGGAGGACACCGAGCTGACCTGCACGAGCCAGACCTGCGGCCTCGCCTACCCGATCCGGGACGGCATCCCCGTACTCCTCGTCGACGAGGCCCGCCGCCCCGCGTGACCCGCAGGTCCCGCGCGATCACGCTCCCGTGCGAGGCGTAACCCCGCACGAGCCGGGAAACCCGGCGAAGAGGCGTATCAGAGCACCCGGCCATCGGAGGCTGCCGCCCATGCTCGACGAATCGCTGCTAGACACCCCCGACGCCCTGTCGGAGGCGGACCGCCGCGACCTGCTCCGCGGCGCCGCCGAGGCGGGCGCCAGGGTCCGCACGGCCATCCGGCTCGGCACCGAGGCCGGCATCCCCGACCTGAAACCCGACGGCAGGCCCCGCGCCCTCCTGATGGCGGGCCCCGGCATGGCCTCCGCGGGCGTCGCCGACCTGCTCGGCGCCCTCGCCGGATCCAGCTGCCTCATCACCCGCCTGCACCCCACCGGCGTGGCCCCCGCGGCGGGTGCCCTCCGCTGGGAGCTCCCGGGCTGGGCGGGCTCGGTCGACCTCCTCATGGTCGCCACCGCCGACGGCGCCGAACCCGGCCTGTCGCTCCTGATCGACCAGGCCTACCGGCGCGGCTGCACGGTCGTGGCCGTCGCCCCGCCCCGTACCCCGGTCGCCGAGGCCGTGGAAGGCGCCCACGGACTCTTCGTACCGATGGCGACCGGCCCGTACGAGCAGGAAGTACCCCTCGGCGCCGCCGCCCCCGGCGTGCTGTGGGCGCTGCTCACCCCGATGCTCGCGCTGCTGGACCGCACCGGCCTGGTCGCCGCCGCTCCGGACGCCCTGCAGAAGGTCGCCGACCGCCTCGACCACGTCGCCGAGCGCTGCGGCCCCGCCATCGCCACCTACAGCAACCCGGCCAAGACACTCGCCGCCGAGCTGGCCGACGCCCTCCCGGTGATCTGGACCGAGGGCCAGGCCGCAGGCCCCGTGGGCCGCCGTTTCGCCTCCGCGCTCGCCGAACTGGCGGGGCGCCCGGCCCTCGCCGCACAACTGCCGGAGGCGCTCGCCTCGCACACCGTGCTGCTGTCCGGTCCGCTCGCCGCGAGCGCCGACCCCGACGACTTCTTCCGCGACCGCGTCGAGGAGACGCCCGCCCTCCACGCGCGCGTGGTGCTCCTGCGCGACCGCCCCACCGGTGGCCTCAGCGCCGTCCCGGCCGCCCGCGAGCTGGCCCTCGGCCACGACACCGCGATCAGCGAGCTGGAACCCGAGGATGGCAGCGACCTGGAGACCCTCGCGGAGATGATCGCCATCACCGATTTCGCCGCCGTTTACCTGTCGCTCGCTTCCGGGGTCTGATCCTCGCGGACGCTTCCGGAGCCCGACCCACGCGGAGCCCGATCCCGACCGGGTCCGACCTCGACCGGGGCCCGGCCGGCTCCCCACGTACGGAGAAACACACACCATGGACCGCCTCGACAACACCGTCCGCCCCTACGCCTGGGGTTCGACCACCGCCATCCCGGAGCTCCTCGGAGTGGCCCCCACCGGCGAGCCGCAGGCGGAGATGTGGATGGGAGCCCACCCCGGCGCACCCTCGCGCACCGGGCGCGGCCCCCTCACCCAGGTGATCGACGAGGCACCGGAACGCGAGCTGGGCACCCGGACCGTCGAGAAGTTCGGCCCCCGCCTCCCCTTCCTCCTGAAGCTCCTCGCCGCCGGCGCGCCCCTCTCCCTCCAGGTCCATCCCGACCTCGAACAGGCCAGGGAGGGGTACGAGGACGAGCAGCGGCGCGGCATCCCCATCGACGCGGGCCACCGCAACTACAAGGACGCCAACCACAAGCCGGAACTGATCTGCGCCCTCACGGAGTTCGACGGCCTGTGCGGCTTCCGCGAACCGCTGCGGGCCGCCGAGCTGCTGGCCGCCCTCGACGTCGACTCCCTCAAGCCGTACGTCGACCTCCTGCACGCCCACCCCGAAGAGGCGGCGCTGCGCGAGGTGTTGACCGCCGTTCTGGGCGCCGACCCCGAGGAGATGGCCCACACCGTCACCGAGGCCGCGGCCGCCTGCGCCCGCCTCGGCGGCGCCCACGCCCCCTACGCCGACATCGCCCACCACTACCCGGGCGACCCCGGCATCATCGCCGCCATGCTCCTCAACCACGTACGCCTGCAGCCCGGCGAGGCCCTGTTCCTGGGCGCCGGGATCCCGCACGCGTACCTGAACGGCCTCGGCGTCGAGATCATGGCCAACTCCGACAACGTGCTGCGCTGCGGCCTCACCCCCAAGCACGTCGACGTCCCCGAACTCCTGCGCATCGTCCGCTTCGAGGCGACCGACCCGGGCGTGCTGCGCCCGGAGGCGTCCCCCGACGGCGAAGAGGTCTACGAGACGCCCATCGACGAGTTCCGCCTCTCCCGCTTCGTCCTACCCGAGGCCACCGCCCCGCACGACCTCACCCGCGCCACCCCGCAGATCTTTCTCTGCACCGCCGGTTCGGTCCGCGCGGGCGAACATACGCTCGCCCCCGGCGAGTCCGTCTTCGTACCGGCGGACGAGAAGGCCGAGGTGTCCGGCCCTGGCACGCTGTTCCGCGCGACCGTGATCGCGTGACGGCCTGACGTACCCCCGATCCACGCCACCTTCCGATCCACGCCCCCTTCCGGTCCGCGTTCCCTCCCGATCCACGACCCGACGCACCGACACCGGGCCGGGCTGCAACAATGCCCCCTGCAAAAGGCGGGCAAAGCCCGGCCGGTGACGGACCGAAGCGTGGGTACCCATCCCACGCACAGACGTATGCGTAGGCGAAGGGACACCTCGGACACATGAGCGCGTCAGGCGGCACCAAGGCGATCGTGGCGGCACTCGCCGCCAACCTCGCGATCGCGGTAGCGAAGTTCGTGGCGTTCCTCTTCAGCCACTCGTCGTCGATGCTCGCCGAGTCCGTGCACTCGCTGGCCGACTCGGGCAACCAGGCCCTGCTGCTCCTCGGCGGCAAGAAGGCCAAACGCGAGGCGACCGCCGAACACCCCTTCGGCTACGGCCGTGAGCGCTACATCTACGCCTTCCTCGTCTCCATCGTCCTCTTCTCCGTCGGCGGCATGTTCGCCCTCTACGAGGGCTACGAGAAGATCAAGCACCCGCACGAGATCGAGGCCTGGTACTGGCCGGTCGGCGTCCTCGTCTTCGCGATCATCGCCGAGACCTTCTCCTTCCGGACCGCCATCAAGGAGTCCAACGTCCTGCGGGGCAAGAAGTCCTGGACCGAGTTCGTCCGCCACGCCAAGGCCCCCGAGCTGCCGGTCGTCCTCCTGGAGGACCTCGGTGCCCTCGTCGGCCTGATCCTCGCCCTCGGCGGCGTCGGCCTCGCCCTGATCACCGGTGACGGCGTCTGGGACGGCATCGGCACCCTCTGCATCGGCGTCCTGCTCATCCTGATCGCGATCGTCCTCGCCGCCGAGACCAAGTCCCTCCTCCTCGGCGAGTCCGCCGGCGCCGAGAACGTGGAGAAGATCGCGAAGGCCGTCGTCGACGGTGACACCGTCACCCGCGTCATCCACATGCGCACCCTCCACCTCGGCCCCGAAGAGCTCCTCGTCGCCGCCAAGATCGCCGTCCAGCACGACGACACGGCCACCGAGGTCGCGAACGCCATCAACGCGGCCGAGGCCCGCATCCGCGAGGCCGTCCCGATCGCCCGCGTCATCTACCTGGAGCCCGACATCTACAGCGAGGCCGAAGCCGCCCGGGGCGCCGACCCCGAAGCCGCCCCTGGCGGCCCGACCGCTCCCGCCGAGCACTGACCCACCGGCCCTTTCGGGCCGCTCCACCAGGCGCCGAACACAGGGGCCCGTCGCACGAACGACCGCGACGGGCCCCTGCCCGTTCCCCGCCGGACCGCTCTCTTCGGCTCGATCTGTTCGCAGGCGGACTGGGGCAGGCCGAGCCAACCGGTGTAGCTTGGGACGGAGCCAGACGTCGCTGCTGATGGCGGTCGGGCGGTCCCACCGCGGACCGACCGAGGGAGAGAGGGCCTCCGACGGACTGCGCTGCGCGCACGCGGGCATGCCCGTGTCTCCTTCGGGGCACCCCTGTGTCCGCCGCCGCGCAGACCAGCCCTACCCACCCTCGACCCGACACCGAGGAGCAGTTCGCAATGACGACTGTCGACAACCGGCAGGACTTCAAGGTCGCCGACATCTCCCTGGCCGCCTTCGGCCGCAAGGAGATCACCCTCGCCGAGCACGAGATGCCCGGTCTGATGGCGATCCGCAAGGAGTACGCCGAGTCCCAGCCGCTGGCCGGCGCCCGAGTCACCGGCTCCCTGCACATGACCGTGCAGACCGCTGTTCTCATCGAGACCCTGGTCGCCCTCGGCGCCCGGGTCCGCTGGGCCTCCTGCAACATCTTCTCCACCCAGGACCACGCCGCCGCCGCGATCGCGGTCGGCCCGAACGGCACGGTGGACAACCCGCAGGGCGTCCCGGTCTTCGCCTGGAAGGGTGAGACGCTGGAGGAGTACTGGTGGTGCACCGAGCAGGCGCTGACCTGGCCGGACAGCCCCACCGGCGGCCCGAACATGATCCTCGACGACGGCGGTGACGCCACCCTCCTGGTGCACAAGGGTGTCGAGTACGAGAAGGCCGGCGAGGTCCCGGCGGTCGACACCGCCGAGAACGAGGAGCACCGCGTCATCCTCGAACTCCTCAACCGCACCATCACCGAGGGCTCCCAGAAGTGGACCCAGCTCGCCTCGGAGATCCGCGGCGTGACCGAGGAGACCACCACCGGCGTCCACCGCCTGTACGAGATGCAGCGCGACGGCGTCCTGCTCTTCCCGGCGATCAACGTGAACGACGCCGTCACCAAGTCGAAGTTCGACAACAAGTACGGCTGCCGCCACTCCCTGATCGACGGCATCAACCGTGCCACCGACGTCCTCATCGGCGGCAAGACGGCCGTGGTCTGCGGCTACGGCGACGTCGGCAAGGGCTGCGCGGAGTCCCTGCGCGGTCAGGGCGCCCGTGTCATCGTCACCGAGATCGACCCGATCTGCGCCCTGCAGGCGGCGATGGACGGCTACCAGGTCACGACCCTCGACGAGGTCGTCGACAAGGCCGACATCTTCATCACCACGACCGGCAACAAGGACATCATCATGGCCTCGGACATGGCCAAGATGAAGCACCAGGCCATCGTCGGCAACATCGGCCACTTCGACAACGAGATCGACATGGCCGGCCTGGCCAAGATCCCCGGCATCGTCAAGGACGAGGTCAAGCCGCAGGTGCACACCTGGACGTTCCCCGACGGCAAGGTGCTCATCGTGCTGTCCGAGGGCCGCCTGCTGAACCTGGGCAACGCCACCGGCCACCCGTCGTTCGTGATGTCCAACTCGTTCGCGGACCAGACGCTGGCCCAGATCGAGCTCTTCACCAAGCAGTCCGAGTACCCGATCGGCGTGTACACGCTGCCCAAGCACCTCGACGAGAAGGTCGCCCGCCTCCACCTCGACTCGCTCGGCGTGAAGCTCACGACCCTCCGACCGGAGCAGGCCGCGTACATCGGCGTCGAGGTCGAGGGCCCGTACAAGCCGGACCACTACCGCTACTGATCCGCCCGGCGGTGGGTGCGTCGCACCTCGACGCACCCACCCAGGCAGAAGCACCCAGGCAGGCCCCCGCACCCCCGTGCCGGGGGCCTGCCCGTTCGGTGCCTCAGTCCCGTCGGCCGGACCCGCCCGTCAAGACCCAGGACCCCCATGCCCCGCGGCCGGTATTCGCTCCATGACCCGCACGACCACACCCTCCTCGCCGAAGAACACTTCCACTGCGCGCCCGGCCCCTCCGGCTGGCGCTACGTCTCCCAACTGACCGCCCCCTCCGGCGACCACGCCGGCTCCGTCGACCTGGCCATCGACGAACTCGGCCGCCCCATCCGCCTCGAACTCCACGCCGCGAGCTGGCAGGTCCGCGGCGCCGCCCTCGACGGCGTCACCTGGGTCCGCACCGACCCCACCGGCACGGAGGCCACCGAAGGCAATGTCCGTGCCCACGCCTTCACCGGCACCTCCCCGGCGTTCCTGATCGCCACTGCCCGCCTGCTGCGCCTCACCCCCTCCGCCCCGGCCACCCGCGTACGCCTCGTCGCCTTCACCGACCCGGTCCTGGCACCGCGCACCCTCGACCAGTCCTGGGCCTTGATCGAAAGACAAGCACACGCCACTGACAACGGCCCCCTGATGGTGGACGAATACCAGGTCACAGCCCTGGACACAGGCGAGAGGCACACCGTTCACCTGGCTGGCGACGTCGTCCTGGCAGCACCCGGAATCGAGCTGGAGCACCTGGAGACACCGCCGTCCACGTTCGACTGAAGTGCACGGTCCGCCCCGCGTCGCCGGTGAGCGACCGACGGACCGCCCGACGCTGTGTCGGCGCCCCACGGCCGGATCCGGGACGCAGGCGCCAGGGCTCAGGCGCCAGGACTCAGGCGGGCGGGGCGAACCCGGTGCTCGGCGGCCGCTCGGGAGACGGCGCGTGCGGCGGCTCGGAGGCGGGCGGGACGCCGGGAGCGGCCGGGCCGGGAACACCGGCGGCAGGCCCAGGCGGGGGCGAGAGTGGGGGTACGGGGGCGGGACCAGCGGCTCCCGCAGGCGGTGCGTACCCGAAGCCGCCGCCGGGAGCCGGGGCCGGACCACCTGCAATCGCGCCCACACCGGCACCCGAACCCACCCCGGGCCTGCCCTGGAAGGCCTGGCGAGCATCCCGGGCCTGCCGCTCGTGCACCACGGCCGCCAGATACGCGCCCGGCGGCACCCCGTGGGGCGCCGGGGCCCCGGTACGGGCCGCGAGGTCCGAGGCGAGACGTTCCGCCATGGCCGCGCCTACATGCGGGTCCAGCTGCCGCATCCGCGTCAGGTACTGGCGGATGGCCAGCCACAGCCCGTCCGGCACGGCGGAGAGGTCCAGCGCGGAGAACTGCCCCGCGAGCCACGGCGGGGGCGGAGGAACGAACGCCGCCCGCCCGGCCGGAACCCGCTCCCGCACGACCAAGGTCCCCGCGAACACGTCACCCAGCCGACGCCCTCGCGCCGACACGAGCGAGGCGATGCAGGCGACGACCCCGAACGTCATCAAGATCTCGACCACGCCGACCGCCCCGCGCACCAGCGCGTGCCGGAACCGGATCGGGCCCCCGTCGTCCCGCACCACCCGCAGCCCGCAGGCGAGCTTCCCCAGCGAACGCCCATGGCTCAGCGTCTCCACCGCGATCGGCCCGCCCACCAGGACGAGCAGGAAGCTCGCGATGGATATCGCCATCTGCGCCGCCTCGTCGAGACCGGCCGTCGACAGCACCAGGACCAGGACCACCGCGAGGTAGACGACCACGGCCACGACCAGGTCGAGCAGCACGGCCAGCGCTCGGCTCGGCAGCTTCGCGGGGCGCAGCTCCAGCGCCACCGCCTCGCCCGTCACTAGCTCACTCACACCCGTAGTCCCTTCCGGATTCATCCCCTGACCTGCCCTGAGAGTGGCCAGTCTGCCAAGCTGAGGTCATATCGCGCCCCAGTACGACCAGTGCGATCAGCAGGACCAGCACGACAAGCCGGCACGCAGTGCGAGGGACAAGGAGCAGCACACCCGATGGACCTCGATGTCTTCGTGTCCGCCCATCGTGCCGAGTGGGACCGCCTCGACGCCCTGCTCCGCCGCCAGCGCCGCCTCGACGGAGCCGAGGTCGACGAACTCGTCACCCTCTACCAGCGCACCGCCACCCACCTCTCACTGATCCAGTCGAGCGCTCCCGACCCGCAGCTCACCGGGCGCCTCAGCCAACTGGTGGCACGCGCGCGCAGCGCCGTCACGGGCAATCGGCGCGCCTCCTGGCGCGACGTCACCCGCTTCCTGACCCATGGCTTCCCCGCAGCGGTCTACCGATCCCGTCACTGGTGGGTTCCCACAGCCCTGCTCTCCACCCTTGTCGCCGTGCTCCTGGGGTGGTGGATCGGTACCCACCCGGAAGTCCAGGCCGGCATCGCCGCCCCGGACGCGCTCCGCGAGATGACCCGACCCGGTGGTCAGTACGAGACGTACTACTCCAGCCATCCCGCCGCGTCCTTCGCGGCCCAGGTATGGACGAACAACGCCCAGGCCGCCGCGATGTGCCTGGTCCTGGGGATCTTCCTCGGCCTGCCGGTTCTCTGGATCCTGCTCCTGAACATGCTCAACCTGGGCGTCGGCATCGGCCTGATGAGCTCGGCCGGCCGTCTCGACGTCTTCCTCGGCCTGATCCTCCCGCACGGCCTGCTGGAACTGACCGCCGTCTTCGTGGCCGCCGGCACCGGGCTGCGGCTCGGCTGGACCGTCATCGACCCAGGGCCCCGCACCCGTCGGTCCGCCCTGGCCGAGGAGGGGCGAGCCGCCCTCGGCATGGCGATAGGCCTGGCGCTGGTCCTCTTCGTGTCCGGCGCCATCGAAGGCTTCGTCACCCCGTCCGGCCTCCCCACGTGGGCCCGCATCACCATCGGCGTCCTCGCCGAACTCGCCTTCCTCGCGTACGTCTACGTCCTGGGCGGACGCGCCGTCCGGGCCGGTGACACGGGCGATGTCGAGGAGCACGAACGCAGCGCCGCGGTCCCCACCGCCGCCTGATGTGCGTCCACCCCCGTCGGGCTGTTAGTCTCCTCTTCGTTCCCGCAAGAGCTGTTGACACGGCCGATGCGGGGAGGTAGATTCGAACAGTTGCCTAGAGGTGGTCATACCCCAGGGCGGCAGTGAAAATCTACCGACTCCTCGTGAATGCACGATTGCCGAGCGAGTCCACCCGATGAATCAGGAACGAACGGCCGGTCAGCCCGGTCAAAAGCTTCTGATAAAGTCGGACTCACCGAAAGAAAGCCGCAAGGCAATCAATTAGGTAAGGTCCCTCCAGCGGCCACCGGAAAAGAATTCCGACCGGAAACGGAACGGAAAACGGATCTGGTAAGGTTGGAAACGCAAGACAGCAAGACCGAAGGGAAACTGCCCGGAGGAAAGCCCGAGAGCAACTCGGGTGAGTACAAAGGAAGCGTCCGTTCCTTGAGAACTCAACAGCGTGCCAAAAATCAACGCCAGATATGTTGATACCCCGTCTCCAGCATCAGCTGGGACGAGGTTCCTTTGAAACAAACACAGCGAGGACGCTGTGAACCATCGGACTATTCCTCCGGTGGTTCCGCTCTCGTGGTTTGCACCCGATTACGGGTACACATTCACGGAGAGTTTGATCCTGGCTCAGGACGAACGCTGGCGGCGTGCTTAACACATGCAAGTCGAACGATGAACCACTTCGGTGGGGATTAGTGGCGAACGGGTGAGTAACACGTGGGCAATCTGCCCTTCACTCTGGGACAAGCCCTGGAAACGGGGTCTAATACCGGATACAACCACTAGGGGCATCTCTTGGTGGTGGAAAGCTCCGGCGGTGAAGGATGAGCCCGCGGCCTATCAGCTTGTTGGTGAGGTAACGGCTCACCAAGGCGACGACGGGTAGCCGGCCTGAGAGGGCGACCGGCCACACTGGGACTGAGACACGGCCCAGACTCCTACGGGAGGCAGCAGTGGGGAATATTGCACAATGGGCGAAAGCCTGATGCAGCGACGCCGCGTGAGGGATGACGGCCTTCGGGTTGTAAACCTCTTTCAGCAGGGAAGAAGCGAAAGTGACGGTACCTGCAGAAGAAGCGCCGGCTAACTACGTGCCAGCAGCCGCGGTAATACGTAGGGCGCGAGCGTTGTCCGGAATTATTGGGCGTAAAGAGCTCGTAGGCGGTCTGTCGCGTCGGATGTGAAAGCCCGGGGCTTAACCCCGGGTCTGCATTCGATACGGGCAGACTAGAGTGTGGTAGGGGAGATCGGAATTCCTGGTGTAGCGGTGAAATGCGCAGATATCAGGAGGAACACCGGTGGCGAAGGCGGATCTCTGGGCCATTACTGACGCTGAGGAGCGAAAGCGTGGGGAGCGAACAGGATTAGATACCCTGGTAGTCCACGCCGTAAACGGTGGGAACTAGGTGTTGGCGACATTCCACGTCGTCGGTGCCGCAGCTAACGCATTAAGTTCCCCGCCTGGGGAGTACGGCCGCAAGGCTAAAACTCAAAGGAATTGACGGGGGCCCGCACAAGCAGCGGAGCATGTGGCTTAATTCGACGCAACGCGAAGAACCTTACCAAGGCTTGACATACACCGGAAACGGCCAGAGATGGTCGCCCCCTTGTGGTCGGTGTACAGGTGGTGCATGGCTGTCGTCAGCTCGTGTCGTGAGATGTTGGGTTAAGTCCCGCAACGAGCGCAACCCTTGTTCTGTGTTGCCAGCATGCCCTTCGGGGTGATGGGGACTCACAGGAGACTGCCGGGGTCAACTCGGAGGAAGGTGGGGACGACGTCAAGTCATCATGCCCCTTATGTCTTGGGCTGCACACGTGCTACAATGGCAGGTACAATGAGCTGCGAAGCCGTGAGGCGGAGCGAATCTCAAAAAGCCTGTCTCAGTTCGGATTGGGGTCTGCAACTCGACCCCATGAAGTCGGAGTTGCTAGTAATCGCAGATCAGCAGTGCTGCGGTGAATACGTTCCCGGGCCTTGTACACACCGCCCGTCACGTCACGAAAGTCGGTAACACCCGAAGCCGGTGGCCCAACCCGCAAGGGAGGGAGCTGTCGAAGGTGGGACTGGCGATTGGGACGAAGTCGTAACAAGGTAGCCGTACCGGAAGGTGCGGCTGGATCACCTCCTTTCTAAGGAGCATCTAGATCTCGCAAGAGATCCAGGGCCACAACGTCGGCGAACGTCCGACGGTGGTTGCTCATGGGTGGAACGTTGATTATTCGGCCGGTTTCACGGGCCGGAGGCTGTTAGTACTGCTCGCAAGAGCGTGGAAAACATGATCTCCGGACGGAATCTGGTCGGGCACGCTGTTGGGTGTCTGAGGGAATGAACTTTCCTTCAGTTGCCGGCCCCGGTGAAGCACCATGTAGGTGGTGTGTGACGGGTGGTTGGTCGTTGTTTGAGAACTGCACAGTGGACGCGAGCATCTGTGGCCAAGTTTTTAAGGGCGCACGGTGGATGCCTTGGCACCAGGAACCGATGAAGGACGTGGGAGGCCACGATAGTCCCCGGGGAGTCGTCAACCAGGCTTTGATCCGGGGGTTTCCGAATGGGGAAACCCGGCAGTCGTCATGGGCTGTCACCCACTGCTGAACACATAGGCAGTGTGGAGGGAACGCGGGGAAGTGAAACATCTCAGTACCCGCAGGAAGAGAAAACAACCGTGATTCCGGGAGTAGTGGCGAGCGAAACTGGATGAGGCCAAACCGTATGCGTGTGAGACCCGGCAGGGGTTGCGTATACGGGGTTGTGGGATCTCTCTTTCACAGTCTGCCGGCTGTGAGACGAGTCAGAAACCGTATGGATAGGCGAAGGACATGCGAAAGGTCCGGCGTAGAGGGTAAGACCCCCGTAGCTGAAATCTGTACGGCTCGTTTGAGAGACACCCAAGTAGCACGGGGCCCGAGAAATCCCGTGTGAATCTGGCGGGACCACCCGCTAAGCCTAAATATTCCCTGGTGACCGATAGCGGATAGTACCGTGAGGGAATGGTGAAAAGTACCGCGGGAGCGGAGTGAAATAGTACCTGAAACCGTGTGCCTACAAGCCGTGGGAGCGTCGGACATCAAGCTTGCTTGGTGTCTCGTGACTGCGTGCCTTTTGAAGAATGAGCCTGCGAGTTTGCGGTGTGTTGCGAGGTTAACCCGGGTGGGGTAGCCGTAGCGAAAGCGAGTCCGAATAGGGCGACTTTAGTAGCACGCTCAAGACCCGAAGCGGAGTGATCTAGCCATGGGCAGGTTGAAGCGGAGGTAAGACTTCGTGGAGGACCGAACCCACCAGGGTTGAAAACCTGGGGGATGACCTGTGGTTAGGGGTGAAAGGCCAATCAAACTCCGTGATAGCTGGTTCTCCCCGAAATGCATTTAGGTGCAGCGTCGTGTGTTTCTTGCCGGAGGTAGAGCACTGGATAGGCGATGGGCCCTACCGGGTTACTGACCTTAGCCAAACTCCGAATGCCGGTAAGTGAGAGCGCGGCAGTGAGACTGTGGGGGATAAGCTCCATGGTCGAGAGGGAAACAGCCCAGAGCATCGACTAAGGCCCCTAAGCGTACGCTAAGTGGGAAAGGATGTGGAGTCGCAGAGACAACCAGGAGGTTGGCTTAGAAGCAGCCACCCTTGAAAGAGTGCGTAATAGCTCACTGGTCTAGTGATTCCGCGCCGACAATGTAGCGGGGCTCAAGCGTACCGCCGAAGTCGTGTCATTGCGATATATACCCCCAACGGGGATCGTGATGGGTAGGGGAGCGTCGTGTGCCGGGTGAAGCAGCCGTGTAAGCGAGTTGTGGACGGTTCACGAGTGAGAATGCAGGCATGAGTAGCGATACAAACGTGAGAAACGTTTGCGCCGATTGACCAAGGGTTCCTGGGTCAAGCTGATCTGCCCAGGGTAAGTCGGGACCTAAGGCGAGGCCGACAGGCGTAGTCGATGGATAACCGGTTGATATTCCGGTACCCGCTGTGAAGCGTCAAACATCGAACCAGGCGATGCTAAGTCCGTGAAGCCGTCCCGGATCCTTCGGGTGAAGGGGAGTGGTGGAGCCGACGAACCAGACTTGCAGTAGGTGAGTGATGGGGTGACGCAGGAAGGTAGTCCATCCCGGGCGGTGGTTGTCCCGGGGTAAGGGTGTAGGCCGTGCGATAGGTAAATCCGTCGCACTTGTGGCTGAGACCTGATGCCGAGCCGATTGTGGTGAAGTGGATGATCCTATGCTGTCGAGAAAAGCCTCTAGCGAGTTTCATGGCGGCCCGTACCCTAAACCGACTCAGGTGGTCTGGTAGAGAATACCGAGGCGTTCGGGTGAACTATGGTTAAGGAACTCGGCAAAATGCCCCCGTAACTTCGGGAGAAGGGGGGCCACACCTGGTGATAGCACTTGCTGCTTGAGCTGGGGGTGGCCGCAGAGACCAGCGAGAAGCGACTGTTTACTAAAAACACAGGTCCGTGCGAAGCCGTAAGGCGATGTATACGGACTGACGCCTGCCCGGTGCTGGAACGTTAAGGGGACCGGTTAGTCACTCTTCGGGGTGGCGAAGCTGAGAACTTAAGCGCCAGTAAACGGCGGTGGTAACTATAACCATCCTAAGGTAGCGAAATTCCTTGTCGGGTAAGTTCCGACCTGCACGAATGGCGTAACGACTTCTCGACTGTCTCAACCATAGGCCCGGTGAAATTGCACTACGAGTAAAGATGCTCGTTTCGCGCAGCAGGACGGAAAGACCCCGGGACCTTTACTACAGTTTGATATTGGTGTTCGGTTCGGCTTGTGTAGGATAGCTGGGAGACTGTGAAGCTCGGACGCCAGTTCGGGTGGAGTCGTCGTTGAAATACCAGTCTGGTCGTGCTGGATGTCTAACCCGGGTCCGTGATCCGGATCGGGGACAGTGTCTGATGGGTAGTTTAACTGGGGCGGTTGCCTCCCAAAGGGTAACGGAGGCGCCCAAAGGTTCCCTCAGCCTGGTTGGCAATCAGGTGGTGAGTGTAAGTGCACAAGGGAGCTTGACTGTGAGACCGACGGGTCGAGCAGGGACGAAAGTCGGGACTAGTGATCCGGCGGTGGCTTGTGGAAGCGCCGTCGCTCAACGGATAAAAGGTACCCCGGGGATAACAGGCTGATCTTCCCCAAGAGTCCATATCGACGGGATGGTTTGGCACCTCGATGTCGGCTCGTCGCATCCTGGGGCTGGAGTCGGTCCCAAGGGTTGGGCTGTTCGCCCATTAAAGCGGTACGCGAGCTGGGTTTAGAACGTCGTGAGACAGTTCGGTCCCTATCCGCTGCGCGCGCAGGAATATTGAGAAGGGCTGTCCCTAGTACGAGAGGACCGGGACGGACGAACCTCTGGTGTGCCAGTTGTTCTGCCAAGGGCATGGCTGGTTGGCTACGTTCGGGAGGGATAACCGCTGAAAGCATCTAAGCGGGAAGCCTGCTTCGAGATGAGTATTCCCACCCACTTGATGGGGTAAGGCTCCCAGTAGACGACTGGGTTGATAGGCCAGATATGGAAGCCTGGTAACGGGTGGAGTTGACTGGTACTAATAGGCCGAGGGCTTGTCCTCAGTTGCTCGCGTCCACTGTGTTGGTTCTGAAACCACGAACAACCCCATTTCTCATGGTCACGAGGGATGGTGCGGTATTCATAGTTTCATAGTGTTTCGGTGGTCATAGCGTGAGGGAAACGCCCGGTTACATTCCGAACCCGGAAGCTAAGCCTTACAGCGCCGATGGTACTGCAGGGGGGACCCTGTGGGAGAGTAGGACGCCGCCGAACAATTTTTGAGAAAGCCCCTGCCGGGAGACCCGGCGGGGGCTTTCTGCATTTACGGGCCCTTTCCGGGCCTCTCTCCCCTTCCCGTGAGAATGAGGTGGGGAGGGGAATTAGAGACGCCCGGCAGCCTTCAGCGACAGGTACGCGTCGGCCAGAGCCGGCGGCAGGTTGTCCGGCGTCGCGTCGACGACCGTGACGCCGTGGCGACGCAGTTGATCGGCGGTACGGTGGCGGTCCGCTTGGGCCTGGGCGGCCGCGGCGGCCTCGTAGACCGCGTCCGTGGTGCCTCGGGAGTTCGCCATGCGGGCGATGTGCGGATCGGCCACGGAGGCCACCACGACCGTATGGCGTTGGGTGAGGCGGGACAGGACGGGGAGGAGGCCCTGTTCGACCGGGGCCGCGTCGAGTGTGGTGAGGAGGACGATCAGGGCTCGGCGGGGTGCCGTACGGAGCGCTGTGGCGGTGAGGCCCCGGGCGTCCGTTTCGACGAGCTCGGGTTCCAGCAGAGCCATGGCGTTGACCAGGGACGGAAGGACGTCTCCCGCTGTGCGGCCTTGGACGAGGGCGCGTACGCGGCGGTCGTAGGCCAGCAGGTCCACGCGGTCGCCGGCGCGGGAGGCCAGGGCGGCCAGGAGCAGGGCCGCGTCCAGGGAGGCGTCGAGGCGGGGGGCGTCGCCCACACGAGCCGCCGAGGTTCGGCCGGTGTCCAGGACGAGGAGGATGTGGCGGTCGCGTTCGGGACGCCAGGTGCGTACGGCCACCGAGGACTGGCGGGCTGTGGCGCGCCAGTCGATGGAGCGGGTGTCGTCGCCGGGGATGTACTCGCGGAGGCTGTCGAACTCCGTGCCCTCGCCTCGGGTCAGGACGCTGGTGCGGCCGTCCAATTCGCGGAGGCGGGCCAGTTTGGACGGCAGGTGCTTGCGGCTGGTGAACGGGGGGAGCACCCGTACGGTCCAGGGCGCTCGGTGGCTGCCCTGGCGGGCGAAGAGGCCGAGGGGGCCGTACGAGCGGATCGTGACCCTGTCCGCCTGGCGGTCTCCCCGGCGGGTGGGGCGCAGGCGGGTGGTGACGCGACGGCGCTCGCCCGGGGGGATCGTGAGCCGGTGGCGGGACGCGGTCACTTCGGTGCCGGGGAGCCAGCTGCTGGGGGGCCAGGCGTCGCGGACGTGGGCGCGCAGGGGCCGACCGGAGGGATTGGTGACCGTGAGGGTGACGTCCGCGGTCTCGCCCAGGCGTGCGGAGGTGTCGCCGGAGCGCAGGAGGCCCAGGCAGCGCACGGGTGCGGCGAGGGCGTAGTCGCAGGCGCAGGCCAGGGCCAGCGGGGCGTTCACGGCCAGGATGCCCGTCCAGCTGGGTTCCCAGATGCCGACGGGGAGGGTGCCGAGGGCCGCGAGGAGCGCGGCGCGTCCGGTGGGTGCCATCAGCGGGGCACGGGGACGTGGGAGAGGATCGCGTTGATGACCGAGTCGGCCGTCACGCCCTCCATCTCGGCCTCGGGGCGGAGTTGGACGCGGTGGCGCAGGGTCGGGAGCGCGAGTGCCTTCACGTCGTCGGGGATGACGTAGTCGCGGCCCGTCAGCCAGGCCCAGGCGCGGGATGCCGCGAGGAGAGCCGTGGCGCCTCGGGGGGACACGCCCAGGGTGAGGGACGGGGACTCGCGGGTGGCGCGGCAGATGTCCACCACGTAGGCGGTGATCTCGGGGGAGATCGTCGTCTTGGCCACGGCGGCGCGGGCGGCTTCGAGGTCGGCGGCGTTCGCGACGGGGCGTACGCCGGCGGCGCGCAGGTCGCGGGGGTTGAAGCCCTCGGCGTGCCGGGTGAGGACGTCGATCTCGTCCTGCCGGGACGGGAGCGGGACCGTCAGTTTGAGGAGGAAGCGGTCCAGTTGGGCTTCGGGGAGGGGATAGGTGCCCTCGTACTCGACGGGGTTCTGGGTCGCGGCGACCAGGAACGGGTCCGGGAGCGGGCGGGGGGTGCCGTCGACCGTGACCTGGCGTTCCTCCATGGCCTCCAGCAGGGACGACTGGGTCTTCGGTGGGGTGCGGTTGATCTCGTCCGCGAGGAGGAGGTTGGTGAAGACCGGGCCGGGCTGGAAAGAGAACTCGGCGGTGCGGGTGTCGAAGACCAGGGAGCCGGTGACATCGCTCGGCATCAGGTCCGGGGTGAACTGGACGCGCTTGGTGTCGAGATCGAGCGCGGATGCGAGAGCCCGCACGAGCAACGTCTTGGCCACCCCGGGGACTCCCTCCAGGAGGACGTGTCCGCGGCAGAGGAGGGCGACGACGAGACCGGTCACGGCGGGGTCCTGGCCGACCACGGCTTTGGCGATCTCGGCGCGCAGGGCCTCCAGGGAGGCACGGGCGGTGCCCGGGTCCCCGGTGGTCCCGGCGTTGTCAGTGGTCGGGTCCATCATGAACGGCGTACCTCTCTTTCGAGGGCGTCGAGTTGGTCGGTCAGGGCGATGAGGGCCTTGTCGTCGCCGGGCGGCGGGCCGAAGAGGAGGGCGTGCAGGGGCTGTCCGTCGCCGTGGAGGTGCGTGGACAGGGCGGGGAGCAGGGCCTCGGGCGCATGGGCCCGGGGGACGGGGACACCTACGAGGGGGGCGAGGCGCGTGCGGGTGGTGGAGCGAAGAGCGGCGGCCGCGCGGTCGCGGGCGTTGGCCTTGCGGTAGAGGCGGGCGCGGCCTTCGACGGTCTCGGAGGCGCGGATCGCGACGGGGAGTTTCTCGGGCACCAGGGGACCCAGTCGGCGTGCCCGCCAGAGGGCCGCGAGGACTGCGGCGACGAAGAGCTGCAGGGTGCCCCAGAACCAGCCCGAGGGGAGCAGGTCGACGAAGCTGCGGTTGCCCGCGTCGGGGGCCGCGTCGTCGGAGAGCGAGGGGAGGTACCAGACCACATGGGGGCGCGAGCCGAGGAGTTGGAGGGCGAGGGAGGCGTTGCCCTGCTCGTCGAGGCTGCTGTTGAGGAGGATGTCGGGGGCGCCGAGGACGACGGTGTCGCCGTCTCCCCCGGCCGCCGGGACGCGGACCAGGGTGGGCAGGCCGTCCTCGGGGTAGCAGGTGTCGGCCGCGCGCGCTGTGACGTGGTAGCGGAGCCCGCCGGTGTCGGCGCTGCCCGCGCGGCGGGCGGCGGGCAGTTCGCAGCGGGGCGTGAGGGTGGAGTCGAGGCTGAGGGCCGCGTCCGCGGTGACTCCGGGGGCGAGGCCGTGCACGGACGGCGGACCGGGGGCGACGAGGACCGTGCGGCCGCCGGAGGCCTCGGTCGCCTCGCGCAGGCGGAGCTGCTGCGAGTCGGTGAGCAGGTCGGGGACGGCGACCAGGAGGGTGGTGTCGGGGTCGGCGGCCGCGCCGGCCTCGTCGAGGGTGGTGACCAGTCGGGTGGACACGCCCCGGTCGTCCAGGAGTTCGGCGACGGCGCGACTGCCGTCGGTGTCGGCGGAGCGGGGGTCCAGACGGCCGTGTTCCGCGCCGGAGCGGATCACGGCGATCACGGCTGCGGCCGCCAGGAGGACGACCGCCGCGAGGACGACGCCGCGCGCGCGGGTCCACACCTGACGGGCCGTGGGCGAGACCGAGGTGGAGGGGGGCGTCGTCCCGGTGGTCATTCTGCGGCTCCCGGGTGGGTGTTCCGTGCCGTGCTCGCGGTGCTGGGGGTGCTGCTCGCCGGGGCGGGCTTGGCGCGCTCCAGGTCGGTGTCGAGATCCGCGAGGCGGCGGTACGTTCCTTCGACGGCGGATCGGCCGCCGTACGTGACGTCGTCGAAGTCCCGGGCGGCGGCGTGCAGCCGGTCCGCGTGGGCGGAGAGCACCGAGCCCGCCTCGGAGGCCGCCTCGTCGGCGGTGCGGCCGGGGCGCACGTCGAGCAGGGCGCGTTCCTCCAGCGAGCGGACGACGGCGCGCATGCGTTCCTGGACGGCCTGGTTCCAGTGGCCCTGGGCGGCTTGTGCCTCGGCGGCGGCGCGGTGTTCCATGGCGCTGCGCGGCCGGTCGTCGAAGAGCACGGCGGAGGAGGCCGGGGCGCGGCGCGGGGTGCCGAGGCGCCACCACAGTGCTCCGAGGAGGGCGAGCACGGCCAGGACGATGACGACGAGGCCGAGTGTGCCGCCGGGTGTGGCGGTCGAGGCGGCGCCGAACACTTTGTCGAGCCAGTCCCAGAAGGCGTCCAGGGCGCGCTCGTACCAGCTGGGGTCGTTCTCGTGGTACATGCCCTTGGACAGTTCGCGACGGGCCGCCTCCCGCGCGGGATCGCGCGGGAGGGTGATGGGCGGCTCGTCCGCCGTGAGCCACGACATCGGTACGGCTGTCAGTGCTCCCCCCGACCGTGTCACCCCATCAGCTCCCCGGGGTGGCGCCCGGTGCGTCGCCGTAGCCCTGGAGGCCGGCGGCGCGGCCCAGTTCGAGGTCGAGGGCCTCACGGCGGATGCGCTGGTCGATGTAGAGGAGCACGGTGACACCGGCGCTGATCGGGAAGGTGAGCGTGGAGCCGATCACCGCGCCGACGCCGCTGATGACGAGGTAGGTCCAGCCCAGCGCGGTGCCGCCGGTGGCGAGGAGGCCGGAGATGCCGTCGCCGTCGAGGGCGGCGCCCGCGAAGGAGAAGGGGATCACGACGATCGACGCGACGACGTAGGAGATGATCGCGGCGAGCAGCTGGATGCCGAGGACGCGCCACCACGAGCCGCGCACGAGCTTGACGGAGCGGCTCATCGACTTGCGGACCCCCTGCTTCTCCAGCATCAGGGCGGGAGAGGCGAGGGAGAAGCGGATCATCAGCCACACGGTGAGCACGAAGGCGCCGAGGCCGCCGAGGAGGGCGAGGAGTACGCCGGCTCCGGTGGAGCCTCCCGCGGCGAGCAGGACGCCGGGTGTGATGCCCACGGCCATGATCAGGGCGGCGATCACGAGGAGCAGGACGGTCAGGCCGCCCAGTCGGAGGAGTTGCGGGCGGGCGTCCCGCCAGGCCTCGGCGGTGGTGACCGACTTGCCGAGGACGGCGCGGCTGGTCACGGTCGTGAGCAGGGCCGTCGCGATGATGGTGCCCAGCAGGGAGATCACCATGACGACGGAGGTGCTCAGCAGGGTGTCGCCCAGGGCGCGGCCCAGTTCGCCGGGGGTGGCGGTCGGGTCGTTGAGGGCGTCCGTGCTCGCGGTGTCGTTGAGGATGAGGCCCTGGAGCAGGATGACCCCGATCTGGGTGACGACCGCGACGGCCAGGGAGATGCCGAGGACCGTGCGCCAGTGCGTGCGCATGGTGGAGACGGCCCCGTCGAGGATCTCGCCGATGCCGAGCGGACGCAGCGGGATCACACCGGGCTTGGCGGCGGGCGGGGGGCCTCCCCAGCCGCCGCCCCAGCCGGGAGTGCCGTAGCCGGGGCCGGGGGCGCCGTATCCGGGGTGGCCGCCGGGGACTCCGGGGCCGCCGGGCGGGCCGTAGCCACCGGGAGCGGGGTGCTGAGGGCCGGGGTGGCCGCCCCAGCCCGGGACGGGCGGGGGCGGTGGCGAGGACTGGCCGGGGGCCTGCGGATTCGGAGCGGACCACTGGGCGGGCGGCGGCTGCGCCTTGGACCACTTGGACGGCGGCTGCGCCTGGTTCGTGCCCGGCCGGTCCGTCGGCTGCGCCTGGCCGGCGCCGGTCGGGTCCGTCGGCTGTGCGGGGTCCTGCTGGTCCGGCTGCTCGCCGCCCGAGGGGGCGGATCCGGGCGAGGCCCAGCCCGGAGTGTCCTTCATCGTCGCTCCTTCACGGTGCTCGTCCGCGGTCGCGGCGGCAGGTTGGCGCCCATCGTGCCACGCGGTGTCCGGGAAGTGATCGGGGGCCGTATCCGCTGCGCACCTTCAATTGTCCGACGGATACGGGGCAGACTGACCGCATGGCTGATCAGTACGCGCGATCCGGCGACGACATCCGGCCCACCGAGATACCGGCGATCCGTTGGGACGAGCCACCCGAAGGTCCCGTCCTGGTCCTCCTCGACCAGACGAGACTGCCGGCCGAGGAGGTCGAGCTGGTCTGCACGGACGCGCCCGCGCTGGTGGAGGCGATCCGTTCGCTCGCCGTGCGCGGGGCGCCACTGCTGGGGATCGCCGGGGCGTACGGCGTCGCGCTCGCCGCCGCGCGGGGCTTCGACGTGGACGAGGCCGCCGACGCGCTGGAGGGCGCCCGGCCCACCGCGGTGAACCTCGCGGTCGGGGTGGGACGGGCGCGGGCCGCGCACCGGGCCGAGCTCGGTCGTACGGGGGACCAGAAGCAGGCCGCGGAGGCGGCGCTCGCCGCGGCGCGGGCGCTGCACCGGGAGGACGCCGAGGCCAGTACCCGTATGGCCGCGCACGGGCTGGCGCTGCTCGACGAGCTGCTGCCGGGCGGCGGGCACCGGGTGCTCACGCACTGCAACACCGGGGCGCTGGTCTCGGGTGGTGAGGGCACCGCGTTCGCGGTGGCGCTCGCGGCACACCGGGTGGGACGGCTGCGGCGGCTGTGGGTGGACGAGACGCGGCCGTTGCTGCAGGGCGCCCGGCTGACCGCTTATGAGGCGGCGCGCAGCGGAATGGCGTACACCTTGCTCACGGACAATGCCGCGGGCTCGTTGTTCGCCGCGGGTGAGGTGGACGCCGTGCTGGTGGGTGCCGACCGGATCGCCGCCGACGGTTCGGTGGCGAACAAGGTCGGGACCTATCCGCTCGCGGTCCTCGCCCGGTACCACCACGTGCCGTTCATCGTGGTGGCGCCGGTGACGACGGTGGATCTTGGTACCCCGGACGGGGCGTCCATCGAGGTGGAGCAGCGCGCGGGTCATGAGGTGACGGAGATCACGGCGCCGCAGGTGCCGGTGGCGGGAGCGGAAGCGGGAGGTGGGGTCGCGGTGGCACCGCTGGGGACCCAGGCGTACAACCCGGCGTTCGATGTGACGCCGCCCGAGTTGGTGACCGCGATCGTCACCGAGGAGGGGGTTGTTTCGCCAGTGACCGGTGAGGCGCTGGCAGGGCTGTGTGACAGGTCACGCCAGGTAACGATTTAGTTAATGGGATGATGGCATTCATGAAGGGACGAGTCCTTGTCGTCGACGACGACACCGCACTGGCCGAGATGCTCGGCATCGTGTTGCGTGGTGAAGGTTTTGAGCCGTCTTTCGTAGCCGACGGCGACAAGGCGCTGGCCGCGTTCCGTGAGGCCAAACCGGACCTGGTGCTGCTGGATCTGATGCTGCCGGGCCGGGACGGGATCGAGGTGTGCCGCCTGATCAGGGCGGAGTCCGGGGTGCCGATCGTGATGCTCACGGCCAAGAGCGACACCGTCGATGTGGTCGTGGGCCTGGAGTCGGGCGCGGACGACTACATCGTGAAGCCCTTCAAGCCGAAGGAGCTGGTCGCCCGGATCCGGGCGCGGCTGCGGAGGTCGGAGGAGCCGGCGCCGGAGCAGCTCGCCATCGGTGACCTGGTCATCGATGTGGCCGGGCACTCCGTGAAGCGCGAGGGGCAGTCCATCGCGCTGACGCCGCTGGAGTTCGATCTGCTGGTCGCGCTGGCACGCAAGCCGTGGCAGGTGTTCACCCGGGAGGTCCTGCTGGAGCAGGTCTGGGGGTACCGCCACGCGGCGGACACCCGTCTGGTGAATGTTCATGTGCAGCGGCTGCGTTCCAAGGTCGAGAAGGACCCGGAGCGGCCGGAGATCGTGGTGACCGTCCGTGGTGTCGGATACAAGGCAGGGCCCAGCTGACATGTCCGGTGACAGTGCCGCTTCGGCGCCCGGCCAGCCGGGGACCCGCGCGGAGCGGCCTGTCGGCCGGAAGTCGGGTTCCCGTTGGGGGCGCCTCCTCGACGGCGGGTTGCTGCAGGGCGGGGTCCAGGGCAGCCCGGTCCTGAGGCTGTTCATGCGCTGGGTGCGTCGACCGCTGCTGCCCGTGATGCGGCTGTGGCGACGCAACATCCAGCTCAGGATCGTGGTGACGACCCTGCTGATGTCGCTCAGCGTCGTGCTGCTGCTGGGCTTCGTCGTCATCGGGCAGGTCCGTAACGGGCTGCTGGACGCCAAGGTCAAGGCCTCGCAGAGCCAGGCCACCGGTGGTTTCACCGTCGCCGAGCAGAAGGCGGTCAGCGACGCGGACGGGACGGGGAACGACAGCACGGAGCCGGGCGGCGACCGGTCGCAGAACGTCGTCGAGTGGATGACCACCCTGGTGGACTCGCTCTCCAGCGGTGGCCAGGGCGCGTTCGACGTCGTGACGCTCAGTCCCGCCTCCGCCGACGGCGACACCGGGGGGCTCGCACCGCGTGCCTCCGGGGGCGTGCAATGGGACCTCAGTGTGCCCGTGGAGTTGCGTGAGCAGGTCGACGACGGCACCAGTGCCGTCCAGAGCTACACGCGGATCTACTACGACAACGGTCAGGAGTCCCAGCCGGGGCTGATCATCGGCAAGCAGGTCAGCGACCACAAGAGCAACCAGTACGAGCTGTACTACCTCTTCCCGCTCACTCAGGAGGAGAAGTCCCTGAGTCTGGTCAAGGGGACGCTGGCGACGGCCGGGCTGTTCGTGGTCGTGCTGCTCGGAGCGATCGCCTGGCTGGTGGTGCGGCAGGTGGTCACGCCCGTGCGGATGGCAGCGGGGATCGCCGAGCGGCTGTCCGCCGGGCGTCTTCAGGAGCGGATGAAGGTCAGTGGCGAGGACGACATCGCACGGCTCGGCGAGGCCTTCAACAAGATGGCGCAGAACCTCCAGCTGAAGATCCAGCAGTTGGAGGACCTGTCGCGGATGCAGCGGCGGTTCGTCTCCGACGTGTCGCACGAGTTGCGGACGCCGCTGACGACGGTGCGGATGGCGGCGGACGTCATCCATGACGCGCGCGTGGACTTCGATCCCGTGACCGCCCGGTCGGCCGAGCTGCTGGCCGATCAGTTGGACCGGTTCGAGTCACTGCTGGCGGACCTGCTGGAGATCAGCCGGTTCGACGCGGGCGCGGCGGCCCTGGAGGCCGAGCCGATAGATCTGCGCGAGGTCGTGCGGAAGGTCGTCAGCGGGGCCGAGCCGCTCGCCGAGCGCAAGGGGACCCGGATACGGGTGCTGGGGGACCAGCAGCCCGTCGTGGCCGAGGCCGACGCCCGACGGGTGGAGCGGGTGCTGCGCAACCTCGTGGTCAACGCCGTGGAGCACGGCGAGGGCAAGGACGTCGTGGTCAAGCTCGCGGCGGCCGGCGGCGCGGTCGCCGTCGCGGTGCGGGACTACGGAGTGGGACTCAAGCCGGGCGAGGCGACGCGGGTGTTCAGCCGCTTCTGGCGGGCGGACCCGGCACGCGCGCGTACCACCGGTGGTACGGGTCTGGGGCTGTCGATCGCCCTGGAGGACGCCCGGTTGCACGGGGGCTGGCTGCAGGCGTGGGGTGAGCCGGGCGGCGGTTCCCAGTTCCGGCTCACGCTGCCGAGGACGGCGGACGAGCCGCTGCGCGGGTCCCCGATACCGCTGGAACCGAAGGACTCCCGGCGCAACCGCGGACTCAGCGACGCCGGTCTGCCGCTCGGCGGTGGCGGCAAGCTCGCCACGGTGCCGGTCCAGGCCGGTGAGCACGGTGGCGCGCGGGCGGCCATAGGGCCCCGGCCGGGCGCCGGACAGGCTCCCACGGCGGACCCGACGGCACTGCCGGGCAGCGGCGCGCGTGTGGTGCCCCGGCCCGGCTCACCGTCCGCAACCCCGTCCCCGGCGGTGCCCGCGCGGCGGACCGGGGACGGCGAAGGACACGAGGGCCGCGCCGAGGAGCAGCCGGCCGAGAGCGCCGTGGAGCGGCAGCACGAGCAGGGGGAGGCATTCCGTGGACGCTGACCGTGCGAAACGCGGCCGTGGGCGTCCGGTGCGGGCGACGGCGTACGTCGGCATCGGTGCCGTACTGCTGGCGGGATGCGCCTCGATGCCGGACAGCGGGGACATGCGCGATGTCGAGTCCACCCCCAGGCAGGACGCCAAGGTGCGGGTCTTCGCGCTGCCGCCCGCACCGGACGCCGAGCCGCAGGAGATCGTGCAGGGTTTCCTGGAGGCCCTGACCAGCGACGATGTGAACTACGAGACGGCCCGCAAGTACCTTACGGGCGACGCGCTGAAGACCTGGGACCCGGCGCGGTCGACCACCGTCCTCGACGAGGCACCCACCGCCTTCACCCGGGTCACGGGGGAGCGGCCGGAGGCCGACGAGTACGGGTTCGAGCTGTCCGGGAAGAACGTGGCCCGGGTCGACGGGCAGCACGCGTACACGCCCACGAGCGGTCAGTACCGCAAGCTCGTGCACCTCACGCGCGTGAAGGGGACCGGGCAGTGGCGCATCGACGAGTTGCCGCAGGGTGTGGTGCTCGGCCGGTCGGACTTCGTGCGCAACTACGAGTCCATCAACAAGTACTACTTCACCTCCGCCGCGCAGTCCGGTGAGCCCGGGACGGTTGCCGACCCCGTCTATGTGCGTAGCCAGGTCGACCCGGTGACCCAGGTGGTCCGGGATCTGCTGGAGGGTCCCACCAGCTGGCTCAACCCGGTCGCGAGGACGAGTTTTCCGTCCGGTACGGCCCTGCTGAAGGGCACGAAGGCACTGACGCCCGACGACCAGAACAGGCTGGTCGTGCCCCTGAACAAGAAGGCCAACCGCGTCTCGGCCAGCAGATGCCGGGAGATGGCGGCCCAACTCCTGTTCACCCTCCAGGACTACATGCCCACGGGTGTGGACGAGGTGGAGCTGCAGGGGTCGAAGGGCGCCCTGTTGTGTGCGCTCGGAGAGAACGACGCCGGTACGGTCGCCTCGCACGGCGTCGACGGGGGCGCGGGGTACGAGTACCTCATCGACGGCGACCACAAGCTCGTGCGGCTGTCCGATCGGGATCCCGTGACGACGCCGTCGCCGGTTCCCGGGGCGCTCGGTGAAGGCGAGAAGCAGCTGAGGTCCGCGGCCGTGTCGCGTGGCGAGGACCGGGCGGCGGGAGTGTCGGCCGACGGCAGCGAGCTGTATGTGACACACATGACGGCCGAGGGCACGCTCGGCGATCCCGTCCTGCGCAGCGGCGGTGCCACCGCGAAGGACCGGCTGACGACGCCCAGTTGGGACGGGCGGGGCGACCTGTGGGTGGCCGACCGCGACCCCGAGAAGCCGCGGCTGCTGGTCCTGGCGGACGGCATGGGTGAGCCGCTGGAGGTCCGGACGCCCAACCTCGACGGGCGCATCGAGGCGGTGCGGGTGGCCGCCGACGGGGTGCGCATCGCGCTGATCCTGGAGAGCAAGGGCAAGCGGGCGCTCTACATCGGGCGCATCGAGCGGGACGCCGACGCGGAGAGCACCACCGTCTCGATCGTCGAACTGCGGTCCGTGACGCCGGACCTGGAGGACGTCACCGCCATGTCGTGGGCCGGCGACAGCCAGCTCGTGGTCGTGGGGCGCGAACCCGGTGGGGTGCAGCAGATGCGGTACGTCCGGGTCGACGGCTCCCCGATACCGGGTTCCGGGCCCTCCGCGCTCACCGGCGTGGAGGAGATCGCCGCGTCCGAGGACGAGAGCCAGCCGCTGGTCGCGCACTCGGCCGACGGGATCGTACGGCTGTCGCCGGGGCAGCAGTGGCAGACGGTGGTCAAGGAGGGGTCGGCGCCGGTCTATCCGGGGTGAGTCCGGGTGACGGTGCCTCGTCTCGTCGGAGTCGGCACCGGTTCGCGGGCTCGCCGCGAGGCCTCCCGGACTTCGGTGGTGAAGGCACGGTGTCGGCCGGGTCGTCCAGGCCGGGTGCTGGGGGACTTCCGGCTCGTGTGGCGGTGGCTGGCGGGGGCGTGGGTTCGGTTGTGGCCGGTTTTTTGGGCGGTCGGTCATTTTGGGGTGGCGTTCGGTCTTCTTCGGGCACCCGTCGTTCGTGTGGGTGACAACCCCTCTGTCGTTGCGGTGGGTTGTCCACAGGTGGTTGTCCACAGGGGTGGCAGGGGGCCGCATGCGTTGGCACAGTGGTGGGCATGCGGGGGTGGTGGCAGGACCTCACGGATCTGGTGCTGCCGGCCGAGTGCGGAGGTTGCGGGAGGCCTCGCGCGGTGCTCTGCCCGGAGTGCCGCGCGGCTCTGACCGGGGCCGTGCCGTGTCGGGTACGACCGGAGCCGGAGCCGTCCGGGCTCCCGGTGGTGCACGCCGTGGCGCCGTACGAGGACGCGGTGCGGGCCGCGCTGATCGCGCACAAGGAACGGGGTGCGCTGGCGCTCGCCGGACCACTCGGCACGGCCTTGGCGGGGGCCGTGCGGGCGGGCGGCGGTGAGGGGCCGGTGCTGCTGGTTCCGGTGCCGTCCGCGCGACGGGCGGTGCGGGCGCGGGGGCACGACCCGGCGCGGCGGATCGCGCTCGCGGCGGCCGGGGTGCTGCGGCGCACCGGGACACCGGCCCGGGTGGCAGGGGTGCTGCGGCAGCGACGGGCCGTGGCCGATCAGTCGGGGCTGGACTCCCGGCAGCGGCTGGACAACCTCGCGGGCGCCCTGGAGGTGGCCGCCGGGGGTGACCGGTTGCTGGACGGTGGTGCGGTCGTGCTCGTGGACGACCTGATGACGACCGGTGCCTCGCTCGCGGAGGCGGCACGGGCGGTGCGGGCGGCGAGGGGCCCGTGGGTGGCGGTGTCGGGGGAGTACGGAGCGGGAGCGAGGAGAAAGGAGGGGGCCCGAACACGAGGGGTGACGGGAAGGGCCCGCTCGGAAGACGCCGGAGACGGGCTCCGGGCGGCGGTGGTCGCCGCGCCTCCCGACTCTTTCCAAATAAACCGGAACTGACCGCTGACTTGCATCGTTGCAGGTAATAAGAGGGTCAATTCACCTGAACGGAGGTACGTCTCGGTAGAGGGTGACGACATCCGTCCGAGCGAGATATGTTCGGTTGTGAGGGAATGGCCCCGGCCGTTCACCACATATCCGAATGCTGTGCTGCGGGTTTTCTGAATCACCCCGCGCCGGTGGGGTGGAGATCTTGCCCACGGGGGAGGAGGAGGTGGAAGTCACCGAGTCCGCGGTTCCGGGAGTCGCCGGAACCTGGTGCACAAGGGAGATGCTCCGCCAGTGGAGCGGAGCGATCCGGGAACGGAGTTCTGCGTGGACATCGTCGTCAAGGGCCGCAAGACCGAGGTGCCCGAGCGGTTCCGCAAGCACGTGGCCGAGAAGCTGAAGCTGGAGAAGATCCAGAAGCTCGACGGCAAGGTGATCAGCCTCGACGTCGAGGTGTCCAAGGAGCCCAACCCCCGACAGGCCGACCGCAGTGACCGGGTGGAGATCACGCTCCACTCACGCGGACCGGTGATCCGGGCGGAGGCAGCGGCCAGCGATCCGTATGCGGCGCTCGACCTGGCGGCGGACAAGCTCGAAGCCCGGCTGCGCAAGCAGCACGACAAGCGTTACACGCGCCGAGGCGCGCGCAGGCTCACGGCCGCGGAGGTGGCCGACCACGTCCCCGGCGTGGCCACCCTCAACGGCAACGGATACGTCGCCGACGAGGAGCAGTCGGACGCCGTACCCACCAAGAAGATCGGTTCGCTGGAGGTGAAGGGTGAAGGCCCCCTCATCGTCCGCGAGAAGACCCACGTCGCTTCCCCGATGACCCTCGACCAGGCTCTCTACGAGATGGAGCTGGTCGGGCACGACTTCTACCTCTTCGTCGACTCCGAGACCAAGGAACCGAGTGTCGTCTACCGGCGGCACGCCTACGACTACGGCGTCATCCACCTCAGCACGGACCCGATGGTCGCCCAGGCGCACTCGGACGCCGCGGGCGGCGCGCTCGGCGGCTGACCGCGCCGGGTAACAGCTGAGCCGGTGCCCCTGGAGCGCTTGTGCGCCCCCAGGGGCACCGGTGTGCGACCCCTTGTGGCCCGCTCTGTCACCGCGGTGTCGGCGGGGCATGAAATCATGGCCGAACCGGCCCCAACCGGCGGGCCGTTGCCTTGGGTTGGCGATGGCACAGAAAGACAGGCCACGGCCTTCAGGGGGAGGAACGATGGCGGACAGCAGTTTCGGACCGATGCGTGACCAGGATGCCGACGAAGGCTCCGTCGGCATGGGATCCGCCGCGGGCTCCCCGCGCAAGGAACCGATCCGCGTTCTCGTGGTGGACGACCACGCGCTATTTCGCCGCGGACTGGAGATCGTGCTCGCCGCCGAGGAGGACATCCAGGTCGTCGGCGAGGCCGGTGACGGGGCGGAGGCGGTCGACAAGGCCGCGGATCTGCTGCCCGACATCGTGCTGATGGACGTGCGGATGCCCAAGCGCGGCGGTATCGAGGCGTGCACCTCCATCAAGGAGGTGGCCCCCAGCGCGAAGATCATCATGCTGACGATCAGCGACGAGGAGGCCGACCTCTACGACGCGATCAAGGCGGGGGCCACCGGTTATCTCCTCAAGGAGATCTCCACGGACGAGGTGGCCACCGCCATTCGCGCGGTGGCCGACGGGCAGTCGCAGATCAGCCCCTCGATGGCGTCGAAGCTGCTCACCGAGTTCAAGTCCATGATCCAGCGGACGGACGAGCGGCGCCTGGTGCCGGCGCCGCGGCTGACCGACCGGGAACTGGAAGTGCTCAAACTCGTGGCGACCGGGATGAACAACCGGGACATCGCCAAGGAGTTGTTCATCTCCGAGAACACCGTGAAGAACCATGTGCGCAACATCCTGGAGAAGCTGCAGCTGCACTCCAGGATGGAGGCCGTGGTGTACGCGATGCGGGAGAAGATCCTGGAGATCCGCTAGACCCTAGGCGAGTGCGCGCTGCAGGGGCTCGCGCAGTTCCGGGGCGTCCACCCGTTCCACGCGTACGTCGGTGCAGTCGACCCAGGTCGCGGCCTCCAGGAGGGCTTGGGCGACCGCCGGGATCGCCTTGGGGCCGTCGAGGGTGACCTGCTTGGCGACCAGGGTGCGGCCGTCGCGGGCGGGGTCGACGCGGCCCACCAGGCGGCCGCCGGACAGGACCGGCATCGCGAAGTAGCCGTGAATCCGCTTCTGTTTGGGGACGTACGCCTCCAGGCGGTGGGTGAAGCCGAAGATGCGTTCCGTGCGGGCCCGTTCCCAGATGAGGGAGTCGAACGGGGACAGCAGCGTGGTGCGGTGGCGGCCACGCGGGGGTGCGGCCAGGGCCGCGGGGTCGGCCCAGGCGGGCTTGGCCCAGCCCGCCACCGTCACCGGGACCAGGCCCGAGTCGGCGACCACCGCGTCGAACTGCTCGCCCTTGAGCCGGTGGTAGTCGGCGATGTCCGCGCGGGTGCCGACGCCCAGGGCCTCGCCGGCCAGGCGGACCAGACGACGCACGCACTCTGTGTCGTCCAGCTCGTCGTGGAGGAGGTCTCCCGGGATCGCGCGCTCGGCGAGGTCGTACACCCGCTTCCAGCCACGGCGTTCCACACAGACCACCTCGCCGTACATCAGGGCGCGTTCGACGGCGACCTTCTCGCCCGACCAGTCCCACCACTCGCTGGTGCGTTTGGCTCCGCCCAGTTCCGTGGCGGTCAGGGGGCCCTCCGCGCGAAGCTGCTTGATGACGCGGTCGTAGGCGCCGTCCGGGAGTTGGTGGCCCCACTGGGGGCGCGCCCGGTAGGCGCGGCGGCGGAAGGCGAAGTGGGGCCACTCCTCGATGGGGAGGATGCAGGCGGCGTGGGACCAGTACTCGAAGGCGTGGGGGTGGGCCGGTGAGGTGCCGGTGGCCGCCGTCGACCAGTAGGCCTTGTCGACCGTGGCGCGGCCCACCGCGCCGAGGCGGGCGTAGGGGATGAGTTCGTGGGAGCGGGCGAGGACCGAGATGGTGTCGAGTTGGACCGCGCCCAGGTGCCGCAGGACGCCGCGGACGCCGGATCTGCGGTCCGGGGCGCCGAGGAAGCCCTGTGCCCGGAGGGCGATGCGGCGGGCCTCGTCTGCGGTGAGTTCTGTGGTGGGGCGCGGGAGGGAGGTCATGCTCCGCAGGGTAGGCGAGGGGACTGACAGGCGGGGTTGAGCTGGGGAAATGGGTCGGGGCGGGCGCGGTGACGAGCCGCGATGGCCGCCCGCAGTCGGGTGGACATCAAGGCCGGGCCGGTAGGTAGGGCGCCGTCGAAGGGAGGCCCAGGTCTGAGGGGAGTAGGGAGGCTATCCAGCAGTCGCGGCGGACTCCGTTGTTGTCGAGGGCGCAGCGGAGGGTGCCTTCGAGGGTGAAGCCGGTGTGTTCGGCGACCGCGCGGGAGGCGGTGTTGCCCACCTCGGCGCGCCATTCGAGGCGGTCCAGGGCAAGGGTCGTGAAGGACCAGTGGGCGGCGGCGCGGGTCGCCTCCGCGATGTAGCCGCGGCGGCGGTGCTCCCTGGTGGCCCAGAAGCCGATCTCGCCGGTGCCGGGGGAGCGCATGGTGATGCCGAGCATGCCCGCCAGTTCGCCCGAGGCCGGGAAGAGACCGAAGGTGAACATCGAGTCGGTGGCCCAGCCCTCGGGAACGGCCTGCTCCACGAAACCCACCGCGTGCTCCCGCCGGTAGGGGGAGGGGATCGTGGTCCAGCGCTGGATGTCCGGGTCCTGCGCGGCGGCGTACACCGTGTCGGTGTCGCGCCGGTCCACGGTGCGCAGCAGCAGGCGCTCGGTGGTCAGGGTGACGGGGTCCATCGGGCGATTCTGCTCGCCGGAGCGGACGGGCGCCATGTCATTACGGAGGGCGGGCGCGGCGCACGGGCGGTGAAGGGGCGGTCACAATTCGCGCATTTCGTGGGCGGAACGCGGCACCATCCGCAACGCCCACCCGTTGTCCTGGTAGCTGTCACTGCCAGACCTCCCGGCACGGCGGGGTCCTCGCTTACGATGGCCGTTGCTCAAGCTGTGATTGAAAACTGCCAACTGTCATTGAAACCGACCGTCCCAGGCCCGACCGGCAAGGAGACAAACCCCCGTGTCCGTCCTCTCGAAGATCATGCGTGCAGGCGAAGGCAAAATCCTGCGCAAGCTGCACCGCATCGCGGACCAGGTCAACTCCATCGAAGAGGACTTCGTCGACCTCTCCGACGCCGAGCTGCGAGCCCTCACCGAGGAGTACAAGCAGCGGTACGCCGACGGTGAGACCCTCGACGACCTGCTCCCCGAGGCGTTCGCCACCGTCCGCGAGGGCGCCAAGCGCGCACTCGGCCAGCGCCACTACGACGTGCAGATCATGGGCGGCGCCGCCCTCCACCTCGGCTACGTCGCCGAGATGAAGACCGGTGAGGGCAAGACCCTCGTCGGCACGCTGCCCGCGTACCTGAACGCGCTGGCGGGCAAGGGCGTGCACCTGATCACGGTCAACGACTACCTGGCCGAGCGCGACTCCGAGATGATGGGTCGCGTCCACAAGTTCCTGGGTCTGAGCGTCGGCTGCATCCTCGCCAACATGACGCCGGCCCAGCGCCGCGAGCAGTACAACTGCGACATCACCTACGGCACGAACAACGAGTTCGGCTTCGACTACCTCCGCGACAACATGGCGTGGTCCAAGGACGAGCTCGTCCAGCGCGGCCACAACTTCGCGATCGTCGACGAGGTCGACTCCATCCTCGTCGACGAGGCCCGCACGCCGCTGATCATCTCCGGCCCGGCCGACCAGGCGACCAAGTGGTACGGCGACTTCGCCAAGCTGGTCACGCGCCTGAAGAAGGGCGAGCCCGGCAACCAGCTCAAGGGCATCGAGGAGACCGGCGACTACGAGGTCGACGAGAAGAAGCGCACCGTCGCCATCCACGAGGCCGGTGTCTCCAAGGTCGAGGACTGGCTGGGCATCGACAACCTCTACGAGTCGGTGAACACGCCGCTGGTGGGCTACCTGAACAACGCCATCAAGGCCAAGGAGCTCTTCAAGAAGGACAAGGACTACGTCGTCATGGACGGCGAAGTCATGATCGTCGACGAGCACACCGGCCGTATCCTCGCCGGCCGCCGCTACAACGAGGGCATGCACCAGGCGATCGAGGCGAAGGAAGGGGTGGACATCAAGGACGAGAACCAGACGCTCGCCACGATCACCCTGCAGAACTTCTTCCGCCTCTACAAGCGCCACGACCACAACGGCAAGGAACAGCCCGGTCTGTGCGGCATGACCGGTACGGCGATGACCGAGGCCGCCGAGTTCCACCAGATCTACAAGCTCGGTGTGGTGCCGATCCCGACCAACCGGCCGATGGTCCGCAAGGACCAGTCCGACCTGATCTACCGCACCGAGGTCGCCAAGTTCGAGGCGGTCGTCGACGACATCGTCGAGAAGCACGAGAAGGGCCAGCCGATCCTCGTCGGCACGACGTCGGTCGAGAAGTCCGAGTACCTGTCGCAGCAGCTCAGCAAGCGCGGTGTGCAGCACGAGGTGCTCAACGCCAAGCAGCACGACCGGGAGGCGACGATCGTCGCCCAGGCCGGCCGCAAGGGCGCCGTCACCGTCGCGACGAACATGGCCGGCCGTGGTACGGACATCAAGCTCGGCGGCAACCCCGAGGACCTCGCGGAGGCGGAGCTGCGCCAGCGCGGCCTCGACCCCGAGGAGCACATCGAGGAGTGGGCGCACGCCCTGCCCGAGGCGCTCGCCAAGGCCGAGGCGGCGGTGAAGGCCGAGAAGGAAGAGGTCGAGTCCCTCGGCGGTCTGTACGTCCTGGGCACCGAGCGGCACGAGTCCCGCCGGATCGACAACCAGCTGCGCGGTCGTTCCGGCCGTCAGGGCGACCCGGGCGAGTCACGCTTCTACCTGTCGCTCGGTGACGACCTGATGCGTCTGTTCAAGGCCCAGATGGTCGAGCGCGTGATGTCCATGGCGAACGTGCCGGACGACGTGCCGATCGAGAACAAGATGGTCACGCGCGCGATCGCCTCGGCCCAGTCGCAGGTCGAGCAGCAGAACTTCGAGACCCGGAAGAACGTCCTCAAGTACGACGAGGTCCTCAACCGGCAGCGCGAGGTCATCTACGGCGAGCGTCGCCGCGTCCTGGAGGGCGAGGATCTGCAGGAGCAGATCCAGCACTTCATGGACGACACCATCGACGCCTACATCCAGGCCGAGACGGCCGAGGGCTTCGCCGAGGAGTGGGACCTCGACCGGCTGTGGGGCGCCTTCAAGCAGCTCTACCCGGTGAAGGTCACCGTCGAGGAGCTGGAGGAGGCCGCCGGGGACCGGGCCGGGCTGACCGCCGAGTTCATCGCCGAGTCCATCAAGGACGACATCACCGAGCAGTACCAGGCGCGTGAGGCGCAGCTCGGCTCCGAGATCATGCGTGAGCTGGAGCGCCGTGTGGTGCTGTCGGTGCTGGACCGCAAGTGGCGTGAGCACCTCTACGAGATGGACTACCTCCAGGAGGGCATCGGCCTGCGCGCGATGGCCCAGAAGGACCCGCTGGTCGAGTACCAGCGTGAGGGCTTCGACATGTTCACCGCCATGATGGAGGGCATCAAGGAGGAGTCCGTCGGCTATCTGTTCAACCTGGAGGTCCAGGTCGAGCAGCAGGTCGAGGAGGTGCCGGTCGAGGACGCGAAGCCGTCCCTGGACAAGAGCGACGCGGTGCCGGCGCAGGCGGGTGCCTCGCGGCCGGAGATCCGGGCGAAGGGCCTGGAGGCGCCGCAGCGGCGTGACCGTCTGCACTTCTCCGCTCCCACGGTCGACGGCGAGGGCGGCATCGTCGAGGGCGACCTGCCCGAGGACGAGCCGATCCGTTCCGAGGCCGACGGCCTCACCCGCGCGGAGCGCCGCAAGCAGCAGGGCAAGGCGAGCCGCCGCCGCAAGAAGTGAGGGTTCGCCCCGGGAGGGGCGAGTGCGCGCCGCGCTGGGCGTTCCGTGCGTGACGTTCGTACGGGGCTTTCGTGTGGCGCGCGGTGAGCGGTAGGTCGTGAGGCTGGGAAGGGCCGGGCATCTTCGGGTGTCCGGCCCTTTCGCTGTCTCGGCCCGGGGCGTCGCGCGGCTCGGTCGTCGTGTGGCTCAGTCGTCGTCCGGGAGGGGGAGCCTCGGGCCGTCGAGTTCCAGCGCTGTGCAGCGCCAGCGGTGGTCGGGGCCGTGTTCCAGGCGGAAGGCCATGGCGCGGACGCGGTCGCCCGCGCCGATCCGGGCGAAGACCTCCAGGGCGCCCGGGGCCGCCACGTAGTAGCCGATGTCCCGGACGACGGGGTGGGTGGCGTGAGGGCTGCGCAGGGGCCCGCGTTCGGCGAGCCGGGCCAGTTCGTCGTAGGCCCTGCCGGCGGTGTGGCGCAGCATGCTGTGGACCGGGCGGCGGCCGCTGAGTACGGCGAGGAGGAGGTCGGCGAAGCGGTCGGTGGGGCGGGGCTGGGGGACGGGGCCGGTGTGGGGCGGGGGCGGGGGTGTCGCGGGTGCGGCAGATGCCCGGTGCTGGGGCGTCGCGAGGCGGCCGGCCGCCGGCTTCGTGCGGGACGGGGTGCGGCCGGGGCGGCGGGGGTCGTGGCGGACGGGCGGGCGGGTGCCGGGGTGGCGCTTGGTCCTGGTCATGACCTTGTTCATCGGGGATCCCCGTTCGTCGGTGAGGCCGCCGGGTACCAGTCGGTAACTTGGCGTTGGGGATCTTGTTACGAGGGGGGAGGGGGCGCTCGCAAGGGAGCGTGGCGGGGCGGCGGGGGCCGCGAAATGTTCACCTATCAGGGTGACGGCGAGGGGGAGCGGGGCCGACCGGGCCGGGTTGCACCGGGTGAGTCGGAGGGCGCGGGGTGGACGCCTCCGGAGGGCTGGGCGGGGGCTCGAAAGGGGACGCCCACACGTATCCTGAAGGTCCTTTGGAGGAGGCTTCGCGAGGACCGTCGACATGCGTTGCGTCGCGCGGAGAGTGCTCCGCGGTCCTCCGACGTGATCCGAGAAGCGTGACAACGACTACGAAAGCGGACTGCCATGCGCGTCTACGTCCCCCTGACCCTTCCCGGGCTCGCCGAGGCGTACAAGACGGGTGAGCTGGGGGAGGGGGCGTTCGTCGCGTACGCCGTCACGCCCGCTCTGCGGGAGTGGTACCTGTCCGACGACATCGAGGAGTTGGAGTACGCGGCGCTGAACCGGGCGGCGCTCGCGTCGTTGCGGCTGGTGGCCGTGGATCCGGGCGCGGCTCGGCGGCGGGTCGTGGTGGCCGTTGATGTGGCCGACCGGGATGCGGTGGCCGATCCCGACCGGGGGCTCGATCCGGTGGCGCTCGGGGAGGTGCGGGTGGCCGGGCCGGTGCCGCTGAGCAAGGCCGCGGCTGTGCATGTCGACTCGGTGGAGGCCGAGGGGGAGGTGGGCGAGGCCGCGGACGCGTTGGGCGCGGCGGATCAGGGGGACGATGACGCGCAGTTCATCGTGGACGGGGCCGATGATCACGAGTTGCTCTGGTACGCGACCCAGGAGATTCCGAACCTGGTGGGGTTGGAGGGCTGACCTGGCCCGGATGGGGGCGCCTCGGGACGGGGGCGGGGGTGCGCGGTGCCCTCTGCTCCACGGGGCAGGACTGTCCTGTCGGTGGCGCGGGGTACGTTTTCGGGTATGGGGATGAACGGAGTCGGGGCGCATATCGTCTGGGACTGGAACGGGACGCTGTTCCATGACAACGAGGCGATCATCGGGGCGACGAACGCGGCGTTCGCGGAGCTGGGGATCGAGCCGATCACGCTGGAGCGGTACCGGGAGCTGTACTGCGTGCCGGTGCCGAAGTTCTACGAGCGGCTGATCGGGCGGCTGCCCACGGACGAGGAGTGGGAGGCCATGGATGTGGTCTTTCACCGGTACTACGCCGAGCACCGGGTGGCCTGTGGGCTGACCGACGGAGTGCCGGGGCTGCTCACCGAGTGGGTCTCCGGCGGGCGCAGCCAGTCGATCCTCAGCATGTATGTGCATGAGGAGCTGGTTCCGCTGGTGCGGGGGTTCGGTATCGAGCCCCACTTCGTACGGGTCGACGGGCGCACCGGGCCCTCCGGAGGCAGCAAGGCCGAGCACATGGTGCGGCATCTGCGTCGGCTCGTGGGGGTGGAGCCGAGACGGACCGTGGTGATCGGGGACGCCGCCGACGACGCGGTCGCCGCCCTGCACGTGGGCGCACAGGCCGTGCTCTACACCGGGGGCTCCCACAGTCGCGCCAGCCTGGAGGGGGTCGGCGTGCCCGTCGTGGACACCCTGGAGGAGGCCGTCGAGGAGGCCGAGCGGCTCGCCGCGTGACCCCCGGCCCACCTCGCTCTCCGCCTTTACGTCACGACCTTCCGCCTTTCAGGTCACCGGCGCCTTCGCCCGCAGCACCCTGAGGAACTCCCGCATCCAGGCGGAGTGGTCCGGCCAGGCGCGGGCGGAGACGAGGGCGCCGTCGACGACGGTCTCGGCGTCCTGGAAGGTGGCGCCGGCGGTCTGCATGTCGAGTTCGAGGGCGGGGTACGCGGTGACGCGGCGCCCCGACAGCGCGTCCACGGCGGCCGTGAGCAGCGGGCCGTGGCAGATCTGGGCGACCGGCTTGTCGGTGTCGAAGAACGACTTGAGGATCTTGCGCAGCTCGGGGTCGTTGCGCAGGTACTCCGGGGCCCGGCCGCCGGGGACGACCACGGCGACGTACTGACCGGGGTCGACCTCGGAGAACGCCAGGTCGGCGGGCCAGGTGTAGCCGGGTTTCTCGGTGTAGGTGTCGTAGCCCGGTTCGAAGTCGTGGACCACGAACCGGAGCGTCTTGCGGCTCGGGGCGGCGATGTCGACCTCGTACCCTTCCTCGCGGAGGCGCTGGTAGGGGTAGAGGACCTCCAGCGACTCCGCCGCGTCGCCGGTCACGATCAGGATCTTGGCCGTCATGGTGGGCTCCCCTCGCTGCGGCAGGGTTCTCCTCGTCAGGCTATGGCTTCCCGGGTGGCGCGTATAGGCTCGCTTGCGCGGAGGTAAGCTCAAAAGTGCGCGGTGGGTACTGTGCAGAACGTCAAAGTTCGACCCTCGGATTTGTACACATACGGCTCATGACGTGCCCCCCGTCCGGAGGGATAGCCTTGTGGCGTGATCAGCGCGATAGCTCGCGGGGACGTCGTCGTCCCTGCCCTGCGCCCGGTGAGCACGGACGTCATCCGTGTCCGGGCGGCGGTCGCTGGTCCTCGCGGGCGGGAGGGAGCCACCGAGGCTCCCGGGAGGCCGGGCGCACCCACGGGACGGACGGTGCCGAGAGCAGCGTCACACCCCTGCCGGGCGCCGAGAATGGCTGATTACCCCCCGCTCGTCTCCCCCTGCGGCATAGCGTCGAGACAGACCGGACACCCCGTGTCGTGGTGGCGCTTCGGAGGGGACGAGTTCGTACTTCCTTCTACGTCACGCAACGGCGCGCGACAGGAGCCAGAGGACAATGCAGACCAAGCTGGACGAAGCCAAGGCCGAGCTGCTCGAACGGGCCGCCCGGGTAGCTGAGAACAGCCCGGTCGGGGGGTATCTACCGACTGGGACGACGAGCGAGAGTACCTCCGACATCCCGGACCGGGAGACCGTGCTCGCGTTCCTCCAGCGCTACTACCTGCACACCGCCCCGGAGGACCTCAGCGGCCGCGACCCGGTCGACGTCTTCGGAGCCGCCCACTCCCACTACCGGCTGGCCGAGAACCGCCCCCAGGGAACGGCCAACGTGCGGGTGCACACCCCGACCGTCGAGGAGAACGGCTGGACGTGCAGCCACTCCGTCGTCGAGGTCGTCACCGACGACATGCCCTTCCTCGTCGACTCCGTGACCAACGAGCTGTCACGGCAGGGACGCGGCATCCACGTCGTCATCCACCCCCAGGTCGTCGTCCGGCGGGACGTCACCGGCAAGCTCGTCGAGCTGATCGTCGACCCCGCCGCCGTCGCCGCGGCGTCCGCCGCCGTGGCCGCAGGGGAGACGCTGCCGCACGACGCGCACATCGAGTCCTGGATCCACGTCGAGATCGACCGCGAGACCGACCGCGCCGACCTCAAGCAGATCAACAACGATCTGCTGCGCGTCCTGTCCGACGTCCGCGAGGCCGTCGAGGACTGGGAGAAGATGAGGGACGCTGCGGTCCGGATCGCCGACGGGCTGCCCGCCGAGCACACCGCCGACGACCTGCGCGGAGAGGAGGTGGAGGAGGCCCGCGAGCTGCTGCGCTGGCTCGCCGACGACCACTTCACCTTCCTCGGCTACCGCGAGTACGAGCTGCGCGAGGACGACTCGCTAGCCGCCGTCGCCGGCACCGGCCTCGGCATCCTGCGCTCCGACCCGCACCACGCCGGGGAGGACCAGCACCCCGTCAGCTCCTCCTTCGAGCGACTGCCCGCCGACGCCCGCGCCAAGGCCCGTGAGCACAAGATCCTCGTCCTGACGAAGGCCAACAGCCGGGCCACCGTCCACCGGCCGTCCTACCTCGACTACGTGGGTGTGAAGAAGTTCGACGCCGAGGGCAACGTGATCGGCGAGCGGCGCTTCCTCGGCCTGTTCTCCTCCGCCGCCTACACCGAGTCCGTGCGCCGGGTGCCCGTCATCCGCCGCAAGGTCGACGAGGTCCTCGTCGGCGCCGGGTTCTCGCCCAACAGCCACGACGGACGCGACCTGCTCCAGATCCTGGAGACCTACCCGCGCGACGAGCTGTTCCAGACATCTGCCGACGAGCTGCGGTCCATCGTCACCTCCGTGCTCTACCTCCAGGAGCGCCGACGGCTGCGGCTCTACCTGCGCCAGGACGAGTACGGGCGTTACTACTCCGCCCTTGTCTACCTCCCGCGCGACCGCTACACCACCGGCGTACGCCTGAGGATCATCGACATCCTGAAGGAGGAACTGGGCGGCATCAGCGTCGACTTCACCGCCTGGAACACCGAATCGATCCTCTCCCGGCTGCACTTCGTGGTCCGCGTCCAGCCGGGCACCGAACTGCCGCACCTCAGCGACGCCGACAAGGACCGGCTGGAGGCCAAGCTCGTCGAGGCCGCCCGGTCCTGGTCCGACGGGTTCGCCGAGGCGCTCAACGCCGAGGTCGGCGAGGAACGCGCCGCCGAGATGCTGCGCAAGTACGGCAACGCCATTCCGGAGGGGTACAAGGCCGACCACAACCCCCGCTCCGCCGTCGCGGACCTCTGCCGCCTCGAAGCCCTCGACCAGGACGAGGACTTCGAGCTGAGCCTGTACGAGCCGGTGGGCGCCGCGCCCGACGAGCGCCGCTTCAAGATCTACCGCAAGGGCGGCTCCGTCTCGCTCTCCGCGGTGCTGCCCGTCCTCAACCGCATCGGCGTCGAGGTCATCGACGAGCGGCCGTACGAGCTGCGCTGCTCGGACCGGACGACCGCGTGGATCTACGACTTCGGGCTGCGGATGCCCAGGGCGCAGGCCGGGAGCGTGGACTACGCCGGGGACGACGCCCGGGAGCGGGTCCAGGAGGCCTTCGCCGCCACCTGGACCGGGCAGGCCGAGAACGACGGGTTCAACGCGCTGGTGCTGAGCGCCGGCCTCACCTGGCGGCAGGCCATGGTGCTGCGCGCGTACGCCAAGTACCTGCGGCAGGCCGGGTCCACCTTCAGCCAGGACTACATGGAGGACACCCTCCGCAACAACGTCCACACCACCCGGTTGCTCGTGTCGCTGTTCGAAGCGCGGATGTCGCCGGACCGGCAGCGCGCCGGGCGGGAGATCGTCGACGCGCTCCTCGAAGAGGTCGACGCCGCGCTCGACCAGGTGGCCTCGCTCGACGAGGACCGGATCCTGCGGTCCTTCCTCACCGTCATCAAGGCGACGCTGCGCACGAACTTCTTCCAGGAGGCGGCCGGCGGCAAGCCGCACGACTACGTCTCCATGAAGTTCGACCCGCAGGCCATCCCGGATCTCCCGGCGCCGCGCCCGGCGTTCGAGATCTGGGTGTACTCGCCGCGCGTCGAGGGCGTGCACCTGCGGTTCGGGAAGGTCGCCCGAGGCGGGCTGCGCTGGTCCGACCGCCGCGAGGACTTCCGGACCGAGATCCTCGGCCTGGTCAAGGCGCAGATGGTGAAGAACACCGTCATCGTGCCCGTCGGCGCCAAGGGCGGTTTCGTCGCCAAGCAGCTGCCCGATCCCTCCGTGGACCGGGACGCCTGGCTGGCCGAGGGCATCCGCAGCTACAAGACCTTCATCTCCGCCCTGCTCGACATCACCGACAACATGGTCGCGGGCGAGGTCGTGCCGCCGGCCGACGTCGTACGGCACGACGAGGACGACACCTATCTCGTCGTCGCCGCCGACAAGGGCACCGCGACCTTCTCCGACATCGCCAACGAGGTCGCCGAGAGCTACAACTTCTGGCTCGGGGACGCCTTCGCCTCCGGCGGCAGCGCCGGATACGACCACAAGGGCATGGGCATCACCGCGCGCGGCGCCTGGGAGTCGGTCAAGCGGCACTTCCGGGAGCTGGGGGTCGACACCCAGACCGAGGACTTCACGGTCGTCGGCATCGGTGACATGTCCGGTGACGTGTTCGGCAACGGCATGCTGCTCAGCGAGCACATCCGGCTCGTCGCCGCCTTCGACCACCGGCACATCTTCATCGACCCCAGCCCCGACGCGGCCACCTCCTACGCCGAGCGCCGCCGCGTCTTCGAGCTGCCCCGCTCCAGCTGGGCCGACTACGACACCGATCTGATCTCCACCGGCGGCGGCGTCTTCCCCCGCACCGCCAAGGCGATCCCGATCAACGCCCACATCCGGGACGTCCTCGGCATCGAGGACAAGATCGCCAAGATGACCCCGGCCGACCTGATGAAGGCCATCCTCAAGGCCCCGGTCGACCTGCTGTGGAACGGCGGCATCGGTACGTACGTGAAGGCCGCGTCCGAGTCGCACGCCGACGTCGGCGACAAGGCCAACGACGCGATCCGGGTCGACGGCGCCGACCTGCGGGTCCAGGTCGTCGGCGAGGGCGGCAACCTGGGCCTCACCCAGCTGGGCCGGATCGAGTTCGCGCAGAACGGCGGACGGGTCAACACCGACGCCATCGACAACAGCGCGGGCGTGGACACCTCCGACCACGAGGTGAACATCAAGATCCTGCTCAACGGCCTGGTCACCGACGGGGACATGACCGTCAAGCAGCGCAACAAGCTGCTCGCCGAGATGACCGACGAGGTCGGCCGGCTCGTCCTGCGCAACAACTACGCGCAGAACACGGCGATCGCCAACGCCCTCGCCCAGTCCTCGGACATGCTCCACGCCCAGCAGCGCTTCATGCGCCACCTGGTCAGGGAGGGCCACCTCGACCGGGCGCTCGAATTCCTGCCGACCGACCGGCAGATCCGCGAGCGACTGAACACCGGGCACGGCCTCACCGGCCCCGAGACGGCCGTCCTGCTGGCGTACACGAAGATCACGGTCGCCGAGGAGCTGCTGCACACCTCGCTGCCGGACGACCCCTACCTGCGCAAGCTGCTGCACGCGTACTTCCCTGCCGCGCTGCACGAACGGTTCCCCGAGCATGTCGACAGCCACCCGCTGAGCCGGGAGATCGTCACGACCCTGCTGGTCAACGACACGGTCAACACGGGCGGTACGAGCTTCCTGCACCGGCTGCGCGAGGAGACCGGGGCCTCGCTGGAGGAGATCGTCCGCGCGCAGACCGCCTCCCGCGCCATCTTCGGATCGGGCGCCGTGTGGGACGCGGTCGAGGGCCTGGACAACAAGGTCGACGCGGCCGTCCAGACCCGGATCCGGCTGCACTCCCGTCGCCTGGTCGAGCGCGGCACGCGCTGGCTGCTCAACAACCGGCCGCAGCCGCTGCAGCTCAGCGAGACCATCGCGTTCTTCTCCGAGGGCGTGCACCTGGTCTGGGGCGAGTTGCCGAAGCTCCTGCGCGGCGCCGACCTGGAGTGGTACCAGAAGATCTACGACGAGCTGACGGGCGCCGGAGTCCCGGAGGAGCTGGCCACGCGCGTCGCGGGCTTCTCCTCGGCCTTCCCGACGCTCGACATCGTCGCGGTCGCCGACCGGGTCGGGCGGACGCCGATGGAGGTCGCCGAGGTGTACTACGACCTCGCCGACCGGCTGCGCATCACCCAGCTCATGGACCGCATCATCGAGCTGCCGCGCGCGGACCGCTGGCAGTCCATGGCCCGCGCGGCGATCCGCGAGGACCTGTACGCCGCCCACGCCTCCCTCACCGCCGAGGTCCTCTCGGCGGGCAACGGCACCTCCACGCCGGAGCAGCGCTTCAAGCTGTGGGAGCAGAAGAACGCCGCGCTGCTGGGCCGGGCGCGGACGACCCTGGAGGAGATCCAGGGCTCCGACGCGTTCGACCTCGCCAACCTGTCGGTGGCGATGCGGACGATGCGGACACTGCTGCGTTCGCACTCGTAGCGGTACGGGTACGCCGAGCACGGCGAAGGGGGCGCTCCACGGCTGTGGGGCGCCCCCTTCCGCGTGCGGGTCGCCGGGACTACTCGGTGATCTCCCAGAGGGTCAGCTTGCCCTGCACCGTGGGAACTTCCCAGCTGTACTCGCCCGGGGTCAGGCCGGTGATCTCGTACATGGCGAGGTTGCCCTGCTTGGTGACCGTGCAGAGCCTGACACCCTTGTCGATCTCGGCTTCCTCGCCGAAGGCGCCGGAGTCCAGGCTGGAGGGCAGCACGTCGGTCCCCGTGCCCTCGGCGCACTCCTGCGGTGTGGTGCCCGCGCTCTTGCCCATCGTGGTGTCGAAGTACCAGTAACTGCTGTCGAGGTACATGTCCTTCAGGGTGTCGACCATCTCGTCCTCGGTGTCGACCTCCGGCTTGTCGAAGTCGACGTTGACGTAGGCCGAGCCCGCGGGTGTGCGGAGCGTGAACGACTTGCCCTCGAAGATCTCCGAGTACTGGGCGTTCGCGGGGATGGAGGGGGAGGCGCTCGGGTCTGTTCCGTCCCCTTCGCCGCCCTGGTCGCCGGAGCCGGTGTCGGAGCCGGTGTCGGCCTTCGTCGGGGACGGGCTCGGTGTGGAGGAGCCCTTGTCGCCGTCGGCACCGTCCTTCCTGCCGCTGTCCTTGGTGCCGTTGCTCGCCGAGTTATTGCTGTCGTCCTTGCCCATCACGTACACGGCGGCGGCCGCGCCGGAGCCGGCCACGAGGACCAGGGCGAGGGCGACCAGGGCCGCCTTCAGGCCGCGACGGCTCTTCTTGGGCGGGGCCGGCGTGGAGGCGGGGGCCTGCGGGCTGAGGTTGTAGGTGTCGGTGGCCGGGGGCGGGTAGCCGTAGCCGGGGGTCGGGGCCTGGCCCTGGGCCGGCGGGCCGAAGCCGGTCGGCGGCGGTGTCGGGGCCGCCTGGGGCACGCCCTGGGTGGTGCCCTGGGCGTACGCCTGGCCCTGGGCCGTCGGGTCGTGGGGCGGGGGTGCGGGAGCCGACGGGGCCGTGGTCGGGGGCGCGGCCGGCATCCGGGGTGCCGCCGGCTGGGGCGGGGCCTGGGCGGACTGCTCGCGGCGGGCGATCTCGGCGGTGAGCGGCTCCGGGAGCCAGCCGGTGAAGTCGCTGATGCCGCGGCCCGCCGACTCCTGGCAGAGCGCGGCCAGTTCCTCGGTGCCGATGCGCTCGGCCGGGTCGGCGGTCAGGCAGCGCTCCAGCAGGGGGCGCAGCCGCTCGTCGTAGCCGTCGAGCTTCGGCGGGCGCTGGGAGGTGTTGGCGATCTGTGCGGCGATGGTGATGGCGCCGCCGTCGCCGTACGGGTGGCGTCCGGTGGCGGCGACCGCCGCGATCAGGCCGAGGGAGAAGACGTCGGTGGCCGGGGTGACCTGCTCGCCGAGGGCGTGTTCCGGCGACATGTACTGCGGGGTGCCGATCAGGCCGCCGGACTGGGTGAGATGGGTGGCGTCGGCGGCGCGGGCGATGCCGAAGTCGATGACGTACGGGCCCTGGGAGCCCAGCAGGATGTTGCTGGGCTTGAGGTCGCGGTGGATGACTCCGGCCGCGTGGATCGAGGTGAGGGCGCGGGCGGCGCAGCCGACGAGCTGGAACACGGCGGGCAGGGGGAGCGGGCCGAAGGCGACCAGGGCGTCGTGCAGGGGGATGCCGGCGATGAACGCCGAGGCCAGCCAGGGGAGTTCGCCGGTGGTGTCGTGGTCGACGACCGGGACGATGTGGTAGCCCTGCACACGGCGGGCGGCCTGCACCTCCTGCTCGAAACGGCGGCGGAAGTCGGCGTCCTGGCCGTACTCGCGGCGGATGACCTTCAGGGCGACGGGCTGGCCGCCGCGGGTGTGCGACAGGTAGACCGTGCCCATGCCGCCCTCGCCGATGCGGGCCTGCAGGTGGTAGCCGGCCGTCTCTCGTGGGTCCTGCGGTCCCAGAGGGCTCAGAATGTCGCCGGTGTGGGTACTGATGGGAGCCTCCCCCGGTGCGGTGCCGAACTCTGGTGCCGGTGTGGGCACTTGGAGCGGTCCGAAGCTTATACGGCACTTATGACACTTGGGGTGGGTGTTGCGGTTCCCGGGGGTTGGGGGTGCGCCTTATAGCTCGGGGGTTCGGGTGCGTCGGCGCCGTGTGGACCGGTGGGGCTTCCCGCGCAGTTCCCCGCGCCCCTGAAAAGCAGGGGCTGCGTCCCGTGCTTTTCAGGCCCGCAGAGCCGGCACCCCACCCATCCGCACCGAAGTCACGGATCCCGGCGTACCCGGCGCCGCCACTCCTCGTCCCGCACGGTGATCGGTGCCGTCGGCGGGAGACGCCGGGCGGTCGGCGCCTCCGAGATGTGGGGCGTCGGAGCCGTCGGTGCCTCCGTCAGGGACAGCGTCCGGAAGGCCGTCTCGATGATGCTCACCGACGTGGCCACCGGCCCCGGGAGCCAGCCCGCGAAGTCCCGGACGTCCCGGCGGGCCGCCCCCGCGCAGTGCTCGGCGACGGCCGCCGCGGAGGGCCTGGACGCCGGGTCGGCGGTCAGACAGCGGCGGATGACGTCCACGAGGGGGCGCCCGATGCCGTCCAGCGCGGGCGGGGAAACGTCCGTGGCCGCGATGCGCGTGGCGATGGCCAGCGGGTTGCCGCGCCCGTACGGATGGCTGCCGGTCGCGGCGACCGCGGCGATCAGGCCCAGCGCGAACACGTCGGACGCGGAGGTGACCCGGCGGCCGAGCGCGTGCTCGGGGGACATGTAGCGCGGGGTGCCGATCAGGCGTCCGGCGGTGGTGAGGGTCGCCGCGCCGGCCGCCCGGGCGATGCCGAAGTCGAGCAGCCAGGGCCCGTCCGCGGCCAGCAGCAGGTTGGCGGGCTTGACGTCACGGTGGATCACCCCGGCGGTGTGCACGGCGTCCAGGGCGTACGCGGCGCACGCCAGCAGTTGCAGGACGGTGGCGACCGGGAGCGGGCCGTGGGCCTCCAGTGCCTGGTCGAGGGGGACACCCGGAACGTAGTGCGTGGCCAGCCAGGGCCGCTCGGCACCGGCGTCGTGGTCGACGATCGGCACCAGGTGGTAGCCGGACACCCGGCGCCCGGCGGCCACCTCGCGGGCGAACCGTTCACGGAAGGCGGGGCTGCCCGCGTACTCCGGGCGGACCAGCTTCAGCGCGACCGGCTGGCCGCCCCGGCTGCGCGAGAGATAGACGGTGCCCATGCCGCCCTCACCGATCCGGGCGTACAGGGGATACCCGGCGATCTCCCGCGGATCCTCCGTCCGCAGCGGCTCAGGTACCACCCCACGCATCGACCGCCCCCTCCGCTCAGCACGTCTTCGGAGGGTATCGCGGCAGGGGGCCGGCAGAGGGCGGTGAGGCAACCCGCGTACCGCCGAGGACATCTACCCAAGTGGCCCTCGGCCGCACCACGGTCTATAGAGGGTAGAAGCAGGTAGGTAAGGAACGAACGGAACGAACGGGATTGATGGGGTGAACGCGGACGTGGACCAGCGACCCGCCGTATCCGTCGTCGTGATCGTCTACAACGACGAGGCCAGGCTGCCCACGGCCGTCCGCTCGGTGCTGGAGCAGACGCTGCGGAGCGTCGAGGTCGTGATCGTCGACGACCACAGCACGGACGGCTCCTACGAGGTGGCCGCCCGCCTCGCCGCCGAGCACCCGGACCGCGTGCGCGCGTACCGGCTGCCCGAGAACAGCGGCGGCTGCGGCGCGCCCCGCAACGCGGGCATCCGGGAGACCCGGGGCGAGTACGTCGTCTTCCTCGACAGCGACGACGTCCTGGAGCGCAACGCCTGCCGCAACCTGCTGGAGGCCGCCGAGAGCACAGGGGCCGATCTCGTCTCCGGTCTCTGCGTCCGCGTCCACGTGGACACCCGCAATCGGAAGGAGGTCCCGTGGTACCCGTGGCTGTACACCCGCACCCGTACCCTCGACTCCGTCTCCGAGCTGCCCGACCTGCTGGTCTACGACACGCTGTCCACCAACAAGTGCTACCGCCGGGACTTCCTCGTCGAGGGCGGGCTGCTGTTCCCCGTCGGCATCCACTACGAGGACCTCTTCTTCTCCGCCCAGGCGTACGCGGCCGCCCGCCGCATCGCCCTCATCCCCAACCGGGTCTACGACTGGAACGTGGCCGAGAAGGCGCAGGCCAAGTCGATCAGCAACCGGCGGGCCGAGATCGCCAACTTCGCGCACCGGATGGAGATCCACCGCCGGGTGGACCGGCTCCTCGCGGGCCAGGGCATGGCGGAGCTGAAGTTCCACAAGGACGTCAAGTTCCTCAAGCACGACCTGGTGCTGCACCTGCGTGACCTGCCGTTCCGGGACGCGGCCTACCGTCAGGAGTTCGCCGGACTGGCCCGCGCCTATCTGGCGTCGATCGACCCGGCCGCCTACGACGAGGTCGAACCCATCCACGCCGTCTGCGCCTATCTGCTGCGGATGGGCGACTGGGACAACCTGCTGCCGGCCGTGGACACGCTCACCAACCGCGACAAGGTCTCCGCGCCCCTCGTCGAGCGCGACGGGCGGATCTACTGGTGCGCCGAGCACCTGGACGCCCCCGGGGAGGAAGGGGAGTTCGCGCGCCGGATCCTGGACGTCACCGAACTCGGCTACCACGCCCGACCGGTCCGCAAGCTCTTCCTGCGCAACGAGCTGACGGAGTACGAGGAGTCGGGCCGGGGCGGTGTCCGTCTCGCCGGACGCGTCACCAACCCCCTCGGGGTCGTCCCGCCAGGCGCCCGGCTCTCCGCCTCGCTGGAGTTCTACGCCCGCCGCCCCGGCGTGCGGTTCCAGACCTTCCGGGTGCCGGTGGCGACCATCCGGCACGACGGCCCGTACATCACGTGGCGGGCCGACGCCGACATCTCCCGGACGCTCCGCCCGCTGGGCATCGTGGACGCCGTGTGGGACGTACGCCTCCACCTCGACGTCGACGGCGAGCGCACCACGAGCCGGCTGACGGCCGCCGAACCGGGGCTGGCGGGCGGCGAACTGCCGGTCCGGCCGCGGCTCACGCGGCTGGTCGGCGACCGGGTCGAGCCGCAGATCTCCGCCCGCGGCCACCTCGCGTTCCGGCTGGTCCCCGACAAGAAGGCCACCGTCCTCGTCACCCGGGGCCTCCAGGGTGCGCCCGGCAGACTCGCCAAGTCCGGCTACCGCAAGGCGAAGGCGCTGCGCAAGAAGGCCACCTCCGGAGACGCCAAAATCCGCCTGTATCGCGAGGTGTTCCAGCGGATGCCGAAGCAGCGGCGGCTGGTGGTGTTCGAGAGCCACCTCGGTCGGCAGTACAGCGACAGCCCCCGGGCGATCTACGAGGAGATGCGCCGCCAGGGTCTCGACTTCGAGGCGGTGTGGTCGTACACGGGCCGCCCCGAGGGGTTCCCGGCCGACGCCACCCTCGTCCGGCGCTGGTCGCTGCCGTATCTGCGGGCGCTGGCCCGCGCCGAGTTCTGGATCGACAACCAGAGCTTCCCGCTGAAACTGACCAAGCGTCCGGGCACGACCTACCTCCAGACCTGGCACGGCTCCGCGCTCAAGCGCATGGGCTTCGACGAGCCCGGCTGGAAGCTCAAGTCCCGCGCCGAGCAGGCCGAGCAGCAGCGCACCCTCGACCGCTTCGACCACTTCCTGATCCGCTCGGAGCACGACGTGCGCACCCTGGCGAAGGCCTTCCGGCTGCGGGAGAAGGTGCTGCTGCGGGTGGGCTATCCGCGCAACGACGCGCTCGTCCGGGCCCGGGAGACGGACCGGGCGGACCAACGCGCGCGGCTCACCGCCGAGTTGGGCATCCCCGAGATCTCCGCGATCCCGGCGGACAAGAAGGTCCTGCTCTACGCCCCCACCTTCCGCCACCAGGGGCAGCGCCGCTTCGCCCTCCCCTTCGACGTGGAGCGCTTCGCGGAGACCTTCGGCGACGAGTACGTGCTGCTCGTCCGCGCCCACTACCTCAACCACGTCGTGCTCCCGCCGTCGGTCCGGGGCCGCGTCGTCGACGTGTCCGACCACCACGACGTGACGCCCGTCCTCGCCCTCGCGGACGCGCTGATCACGGACTACTCGTCGGTGATGTTCGACTACGCGCTGCTCGACCGCCCGATGTTCTTCTTCACCTACGACTACGAGGAGTACGTCCACGAGGGCCGCGGCACCTACTTCGACCTCCTCGAACGCGCGCCGGGTCCGATCGTGCGCACGGAGGAGGAGCTGCACGCCGTCCTGCGCGACTCCTCGCTGGACGAGCAGACGCTCAAGTACGCCGCCGCGCGGGATCGGTTCACGGCCGCCTTCGGCGAGTACGACAAGGGGACCGCGGCCCGGAGCGTCGTCGACCAGTTCTTCTCCGAGTGGAGGCGCAAGTGATCGGCCGGGACGTCTTCCTGGTGTCCAACAGTGTGGACGAGACGGGTGGTGTGACCAGTTGGTCCCATCATCTGGCCCGGCTCCTCACCGAGCGCGGCCACCGTGTCCACGTCATCGGGATCACCACCCCCGAGGACCCGCACCCCCTCGGTGAACTCCCGTACCCCACCACCCGGTTGTACGACGGCCAGCCGCCGCCCCCCGGCCGGGCGCGGGAGGCGAGCATGCGGGACCGGGCGACCGTGCTGACCGGCCTGTTCCGGGCCGCGCGCCCCGGCGGGGTCGTGATCGTGACCCAGGTGTGGGCGATGGAGTGGGTGCGGCTCGCCGACACCGGCGGTCTGACCGTCATCGGGATGAGCCACGAGTCCTTCGAGACCTCCCGACGCTCCTCCCGCTTCCGGCGGGTGCTCACGTACTACCGGGACGTCGACCGCATGCTCGTCCTCACTCGCGAGGACGCCGACCTGTGGATCGGCCAGGGCCTCAACAACGCCTCGTACCTGCCCAACGCCGTGCCCTGGATTCCGGAGGAGCCCTCGCCGCGCACCGCGAAGGCCGTCGTCAGCATCGGCCGGCTCAGCGACGAGAAGGGTGTCGACATGCTCCTCGACACCTGGGCCGAGGTGGCGCCCCGGCACCCCGACTGGGCGCTGCTCGTCTACGGTTCCGGCGAGGACGAGGAACTCCTCAGGAAGCAGTGCACGGCCCTCGGTCTCGACGGCTCGGTGTCCTGGATGGGCCGCACGCACGACGTGCCGGGCGCCCTGCGTGGCGGCTCGGTCTTCGCGCTGTCCTCCCGGGGCGAGGGCTTCCCCCTCGCCCTGATGGAAGCCATGGCCATGGGCGTCCCCTGTGTCGCCTTCGACTGCGCACCCGGCGTCCACGAGATCGTGCGCGACGGCGAGGACGGCCTTCTCGTCCGCCCCGGCAACACGGGTGAACTGGCCCGCAAACTGGACCGGTTGATGACCGACAAGACCCTGCGCGACCGCATGGGCGACAAGGCCAGGCAGAACATCCGCCGCTACGGCACGGAGGAGATCGTGGACCGGTGGGAGGCCCTGTTCGCTTTCCTGGAGAGGTGAGCAGGGAAGGGGCGCGGCCAACTGCGCGATCAACCACGACGATCGCGCACTCGCCGAACCGCAACTTCCCCCGAGTCTGAGGCGAAGGGACCTACTTCTTCCCCGCGGTGAACCTCTCGTACTCCTTCAGGACCTCGTCCGTCGCCCCGTCCATGCGGAGCTCCCCGCGTTCCAGCCACAGCACCCGATCGCACGTGTCCCGGATCGACTTGTTGTTGTGGCTGACGAGGAACACCGTCCCCGCGTGCTTCCGCAGCTCACGGATCCGCGCCTCGGAGCGCTTCTGGAAGGAGCGGTCACCGGTCGCCAGCGCCTCGTCGATCAGCAGCACGTCGTGGTCCTTGGCGGCGGCGATGGAGAACCGCAGCCGGGCCGCCATCCCGGAGGAGTACGTACGCATGGGGAGCGTGATGAAGTCCCCCTTCTCGTTGATGCCCGAGAAGTCGACGATCTCCTGGTACCGCTCCTTGACCTGCTCCCGGGACATCCCCATGGCGAGCCCGCCGAGGTGGACGTTCCGTTCGCCCGTGAGGTCGTTCATCAGGGCCGCGTTGACACCGAGCAGGGACGGCTGACCGTCGGTGTAGATGCGTCCGTTCTCCACGGGGAGGAGCCCGGCGACGGCTTTGAGGAGGGTCGACTTCCCGGAGCCGTTCGTCCCGATCAGCCCGATGGCCTCGCCCCGGTACGCGGTGAACGACACGTTCCGCACGGCGTGCACCTTGCGGACGCCGGCCGCCTTCTCCGCCTTCTTGCGCCGCAGGATGCGGTTGAGCGCGGCGGTGGCGGTGCCACGACCGGCCCCCGTGCCGTTGACGCGATAGACGATGTCGACGCCGTCGACGACGACGGTCGGGACGGGCTCCGGGGCGCCGGCGCCGGGGCCGGTGACCTGGTCGGCCGTCCGCCGGGTGCCGGGAACGGTGGGGTTGATGACGGTGTCAGCCACGGCCGTACGTCTCCTCAGCCTTCCAGAAGTAGATGAACCCGCCGACGCCCGCGAGGAGCGCCCAGCCCGCCGCGATCGCCCAGACGTGCGGCGGCAGCTGGCTCCCGTGGAAGCTGTCGATCAGCGCGAACCGCATGAGGTCGATGTAGACGGCCGCCGGGTTGCACTCCAGCAGCAGATGTACGAACGCCGGGATGTTCCGGTCGGCGACGATGTGGTCGATGCTGAACATCACGCCCGAGGTGTACATCCAGGTGCGCAGCACGAACGGCATCAGCTGCGAGATGTCGGGGGTCTTGGCGCCGATCCGCGCCATCACCATCGCGACGCCGGCGTTGAACAAGAACTGCAGTGACAGTGCGGGGACGATCAGCAGCCAGGACGCGGCGACCGGCACCCCGAAGGCCAGCAGGATCACGACCAGCGCGGCCATGGAGAACAGCAGTTGCTGGAGCTGCTGGAGGCAGTACGACAGGGGGAGCGAGGCCCGGGGGAAGTGCAGGGCCCGGACCAGGCCGAGGCTGCCGGATATGGCGCGGGTGCCCGCCATGATCGAGCTCTGGGTGAAGGTCCACACGAACACGCCGGTCACGAGGAACGGGACGTAGTCCGGCACGCCCTTCTTCGTGTCCATGAGCAGGCCGAAGATCAGGTAGTAGACCGCCGCGTTCAGCAGGGGGTTCGCGATCTGCCAGACCTGGCCCAGCTTCGCCTGGCTGTACTGCGCGGTCAGCTTCGCCGTGGCGAACGCGGTGATGAAGTGCCGCCGCGCCCACAGCTGCCGCACGTACGCGCCGAGCGACGGGCGGGCCCCGCTGACGCTGAGGCCGTACCGCTCGGCGAGCTGGGCCGGGGTCTCGGCGACGGGGGCACTTCGGGGGGTGTCCGCCCTGGTCGGGGGTGGTGTGTGGAGGACCTGGCTCACATCCGCTGCTTTCGCTGGTGAGGTCGCTGGTGGGGGCGTCCGCGTACTGCTCGCAGTGCTGTACCGCTGGAGCTTCTTACGGTGTCCTTGTCCCGCACTTACGTCGGGACGGGACCGTATCGTCGCAACGTGAGCCTAAGCCGATTCGACGTCGGAACGCAACCGTTTCGTCGTCGCGGCCTATGCTGTCCACCATGACGACGAACGCCGACCCCTCCGAGGGGCAGCCGCCGCCACGGCCGCGCCGCCGGGCCCCCGCCGGGGCGGCCGTGCTCCGTGAGGACGTGACGGAGGCGATCCGGGCGGCGGTCTTCGAGGAACTGGCGGCCGTCGGCTACGCCCGGATGTCCATCGAGGGCATCGCGCGCCGCGCGGGCGTCGGCAAGACGGCGGTGTACCGCCGCTGGCGCTCCAAGCTGCACCTGGTGCTGGACCTGGTGTCGGCGGTGGCGGTCCAGGGCCTGCCGATGCCGGACACGGGCTCGCTGGAGGGCGATCTCCGACTGCTCTACGAGGTCACGTCCCGCGCGCTGCGGCACCCGGTGGCGGGCCAGATCATCCCCGACCTCCAGGCCGAGGCCGCCCGCAATCCGGAGATCGCCGAGGCGATGCAGAAGGCGCTGAAGGAGGGGCAGCAGAGTGTTGCCACGGGGATCGTCGCGGCGGCGGTGGCCCGGGGCGAGGTCCGCGCGGGTGTCGACGAGGACCTGGCCCTGGACGTGATCTCGGGCCCGCTGTACTGGCGCTCGGTGGTCGTCCGCGCCCCGAAGCTGCCGAAGGGCTATCTGGAGAGCCTGACGCGGGCCACGGCGGCGGCGTTGCGGGCGCTGTAGGGGCGCAGGCCCGGGGGTGCCGGGACGGGGCGACACGACTCGAACGCGCCGAAGACCGAACGTTCCGGCGGCGGATGGCGTCTTAGTCACAGCCGCTCATGAATGGGGTCGCCGTGACTCTCCTACGCTCCCGTGCTCGTTCCGCGCTCCTCGTCGCCACGCTGATCGCGGGGACGGCGGGGACGACCGTCGCGTGCGACGGCGGGACGTCCTCGGAACCGAAGGGACGAGCCTCGCCGAGGCAGACCAGTCCCACCGCGGGGACCCCCATCACCTGGGAGGAGCCCCCCTCGTACGTCTACACCCTCACGTCCACCTCGATGGTCCTGGCGGGGAGGTTCCGGGTGACGGTCCGGGACGGCAAGGTGACCGAGGCGGTCGGACTCGACGAGGGCAGCCGGTCGGTGGTGGAGCAGGGGCCCGACCGCATACCGAAGATCGGCGACCTGTTGGACATGCTGGAGCAGGCCTGGCAGGAGCAGGCGGACACGGCGGAGATCCAGTACGCCGCCGGCGGGCATCCCGCGCGGATCACCCTGGACGTGGACGAGGACGCCATCGACGACGAGGCGGAGTACGTCATCAGCGGCTACCAGCCGGGTGCGGGCTGAGAGCGAGGGTCAGCGGGCGGCGGGCCGGGTCGCCAACTCCGTGGCCAGGCGGGTGAGTTCCGGGACGCGCAGGACGCGGTCCGCGAACCCCGGCAGGGGCACGTGCAGCGGCTCCAGCCAGCGCTCCGGGATGGCCTCGACCCCGTGCACCGCGCCCGCGAGCCCGCCGGTCACGGCCGCGACCGTGTCGGTGTCGCCGCCGAGGTCCACGGCCGCGCGTACGGCGTCCTCGTAGGAGTCGGTCGTCCGTACGGCCCAGACGGCGGAGCCCAGGCAGGGCCAGACGGCGCCGTTGAACTCCGTGGCGCGGTCGGGGTGCCAGTCGGCGGCGAGGACGACCTCGTACCGGGGGCGGTGGTCGGGGTGGAGCGCGGCCAGGGTGTCGGGGAGCGCGGTGAGCGGGTCGCGGCCGGCCACGGCGATCCGGACCAGTTCGTGGAGGACGGCGGTGCCCTCCCAGGCGGCCGGGTCGCCGTGCGTGAGGGCGGACAGGCGCCGGGCCGCGTCCATGCTGGGGTCGCGCCCGTACGGCGCGAAGAACACGGCCGAGGTGGCGGCCCGCATCAGCGCGCCGTTGCCCGCGGCCCGCAGGTTCACCTGGAAATGGCGGGCGGCGGCGAGGTCCCAGGGGTCGCCGCCGGTGAGGACGTCCTCGGTCTGGATGCCGATGTCCTTCGGTCCGGAGACCGCCCAGCGCTGGAACCGGCGGAAGACGTCGGGCAGTTCGAGCCCACCGTGCTCGACGAGAGACTCCCCGACGAGGACGGCCATCTGGGTGTCGTCGGTCGCCTCACCGGGGTCCCATCCACCACCCCCGCACATCTCTCCGCCGTGCCCGGCCTTCGGAAAACGCGCGGAGAAGGCGCCTTCAGGACCGAACTCGAAGGGCGCGCCGAGCGCGTCCCCGACGGCGGAGCCGAGCACCGCACCGAGCGCGCGCCGCGGATCGACCACGTCCGAGAGCGCCTGGGGCCGCCGGTGAGATCCGGTCACAGGCTGCGCTTCGCCTCGGGGACGGGAAGCACCTCGATGGATCCGCCGCGTTCGCTCACCCAACGTTCCAGTGCCGCTCCCGCGACCTCGTGCTCGCCACCCTGATCGTCGATCACCCGGACAGGGCCGAACACGGTTCCCGAAAGGCCCTCGACCTTGGTGCGGTGATCGACGGTCACCTTGAAGGAATTCTCCCGCAGAACGGCATGGGAGAGGTCCGCACCGCGGAAATCCACATCGAGGAGGGAAGCGCCCAGGAAACGTGTGCCGCGAAAGGAGGCATTCGTCGCGTCCACGTCGTAGAGCGAGGCCTTGACCAGATCCGCGCCGTCCAGGACCGCGCCCCGGAGCACGGCGTCGTCGAGGTTGACACGGACCAGCGAGGCCCGCGTCAGATCGGCCTCCGTGAAGTCGGCCCCTTCGGCGTCGGAACGGTAGAGGTCCGCTCCCACCAGCTTGACCCCGGCCAGTTTCGCGCCGGTGAGCCAGGACTCCTGGAGGTTCGCCTCGGAGAGGTCCGCGTCACGCAGGTCGAGCCCGATGACGTCGAGGGCGCCCTCGCCTCCCGCGCCCAGCCACTCCTCCAGGCGGGCTTTTGCCTGCGGATCCGTCGGGAACACGCGGGGTGCCCAATTCCTACGGGTACCAGATGACATCGTCTTCCCAGCCATTCTTCTCGACGATGGACTTGATGTCGTCGATCGCCGCCTGATTCGCATTGCGCATGTCCAGGATAACGACGCGCTGCTTCTCGACGATCTGTTCCGCCAGCTTCTTGACCCAGCGTTCGTTCTTGGCGGGGTCATAAGCGCCCTTGAACGGCAGGGACTTGTCCCGGACATTGTTGAAGGGAGGCCAGTCGGAATGGACGCCCTTGATGTCGTAGTAGCGTCCGGTGCTCGGTGAGTAGAACTCCCCGCGGTCCGCCTCCGTGGGGCGCTGGATGTCGTCCGGGAGACGCCCCTGCTCGGCCAGGTCCAGGCCGACCCTCGCCTCGTCCTTGGAGGGCTCGGAGATACCGCCGTTCTTGTCGGGGTCGCGCTGGAGCTGGTCGAACTCATCGGGACTGCGGGACTCGACCTCGTCGAGGTGGTCCCAGTGGTCCGCCTTCTGCTGCGGGGTGAGCTCCGGCGGCGGCTCGTTGCCGCGTTCGGGGGGCGTGGGCCCCTCCGACGGCTCGCGCGGGGCGCCTGTGCCGTCGTCGCCCGGGGTGCCGCCGTGCCCGCCGGTGGGGGGCTCGGTGTGGCCGCCGCCCGGTGTCCCGCCGTGCCCACCGCCGGAGGGATTCCCGGTGTGGCCGCCGCCCGAGGTCTCGGTGTGGCCGCCGGTCGGGTGCTCCGTACGTCCGCCGGGCGGGGTCTCCGTACGGCCGCCTCCGGTGGCACCGGTCCGGCCGTCGCCGCCGTGCCCTCCGTTGCCACCCGGCGTCTCGTGGTTCGCCGACGGCAGGCGGTCGTCGCCGACGCGCCCCACAGCGGTGCCGCCCTCGCCCACCTTCGCCCCCGCGCCCACCAGCTCGGTCTCGGGTCGCGTGGCGTCGACGCCACGCTCGGCCGCCGTGCCCTCGTGCCTGATGGCGTCCAGGGACTCCCGTACCGTGCCGTCCGCGTTGTGGACGACGAGGGTCTGGGTGTCGAGGTAGACGACCTCGCCCTGCGGCGTCTCCATCCGGACACTGTTCTCGGGGGTGAGACCGGCCGGCAGCTCGTCGGCGATGTTCGGCGGGTCGGCGATCTGGTACGTGCCCTCGCCGAGCCGGATGTGCGTGCCGTCGGTGATGCCGCGCAGGCTCGCCATGACGTCGCTGATCTTCACCGCCGTCGCGCCGACGCCCTTGGTGAGGTACGTCATCGGGTCGACGATCTTGCCGGCCTTGCCCGCGAAGGAGATCGCCTTGGCGATGGCACCCGCCTTGCCCGCGCCGGAGACCGCCCCGCCCGCGCCGCCCGTGAAGATCGTGGTCAGGACGTTGAAGGTGACCGCCCCGGCCGCCCGGGAGGGGTTCTTGCCCCACTCGTCGTACGCGATCAGCGCCTTGCCGGTCTCCACGACCGCCGTGCGGGAGTCACGCAGCCAGGAGGGCAGCTTGTCGTCGGGCGCCAGCCAGTACGCGGTGCCCACCACCGGTACGGCGGTGATGAGGATGCCGGTGGCGAGCTTGCCGAGGCCGACCCAGGCCTGGCCCGCCGCGTCCCAGCCGTTGAAGCCGACCAGGGTGCCGAGGCCCTTGATCGTGCCCCACACGCCGTCCACGACGAAGCCGACCGTGAAGTCCCAGGCGTGCTCGTGGATGTAGTACCAGGGGTTGGACTCCTCCACCGGGTCGCCCCAGGGCAGACCACCGGCGTTGTCGAGGTCCTCACCCCGGTAGCCGTACATGTTCTCTTTGTTCGAACCGTCGTTGACGACGAGCGCCTCGCCGCCGACCAGCCCGACGATCTTGTTGTAGCAGTCGCGTTCGGCGGCCTGGAACGCGGCGTACGCGGCGTTGATGTCGGAGCGGCGGTTGTTGTTCTCCTCGACGAGGTCGCCGTCGGCGCGCCACTCGTCGTCGCCCTCGATCTTCGCGCGGAAGGCGATCGCGTCCCGGCGGAGCTGGTCGAACTTCTGCTTGAGCGGGCCGACGGCGGCGGCGTACGTGTCCAGCGCCGAGGCCACGGTCTCCAACTCGGTCGCGAACTCAGCGCCCTTGGCCGCCACCGGCGCGGTCGTCGCGAACAACGCCTCCGCCTCGGGCGCCTTGTAGTACGCGGAGAGGCCGCCGAAGCGGGTGTGGATCGCCGAGCCCGAGTCCTTCAGGGAGGTACCGGCCGAACGGACGCCCGCGATGTGCTGGTCGAGCAGCTCCAGGTTGCCGGTGAACTCGGGGACCTCCTCCGGGATGACGGGGATGTCGTCGCTCACTTCGGCCCCTGCCCGCCGTTCCCGTCGACACCCGGCGGTGGCGGTACGACCGTCGCCTTGAGCGCGTTGGCCTGGTGCGTGGCGGCCATGTCCAGGTCGCCGGTGACGTAGGCGTTGGTGGCATCGGCAGCGCCCTGCACGGAGTCGATGGTCCGCTGCGCCATGTACGCCAGCTTCTGCTGCCGCTCCTGGAGGTACTGGCTCAGCGCCGCCGCGACCGGACCGACCGGCACCCGTGGCGTGCCCGCGGCCACCGGCCCGATCATCGGTCCGTTGAACTGCCCACCCGGTACGGCCGTACCGGCCGACTCGGCCGCGCTCGCCATGTTCGACACCAGCGAGTTGGCGGCCTTCTCCAGACCGCCGGCCGCCTCACCGGTCGACTTCAGCGTGGTCTGCACGTTGATCGGATCGATGTCCCAAGCCGGCACCGTCGCTACCCCCGTAACGCCCTGTCGTACTCGTACTCATGGTCTGCTCGTCGTTCGCTTCCCCTAGTACACACGAGCAAACGGCACCGAACAGTTCCCACTGCTCGTCGATTCCGTCACAGGTACTACTGCCGCGCCGTCCACCCCGCCCACGCCGACGCGATCATGTCCTCGACGCCGTACCGCGCCTTCCAGCCCAGTTCGGCGGCGATCCGGTTCGCCGAGGCGACCACGCGCGCGGGGTCGCCGGGCCGCCGGTCGACGACCACGGGCGGCAGGTCGTGACCGGTGAGCGCGGTGATCCGGTCGACCATCTCGCGCACCGATACGCCCTCCCCGCGCCCGATGTTGAGGGTGAGGTCCGTGCCCGGCGCCTCGCGCAGCCGCCGCGCGGTCGCCACGTGGGCCTCCGCGAGGTCGACGACATGGATGTAGTCCCGGACGCAGGTGCCGTCGGGGGTCGGGTAGTCGGCGCCGAAGATCCGGGGCGGGGCGCCCTCGGAGAGCTTCTCGAAGACCATGGGGACGAGATTGAAGACGCCGGTGTCGGCCAGTTCGGGGGTCGCCGCGCCGGCCACGTTGAAGTAGCGCAGGGAAGCCGTCGACAGCCCGGTGGCCCGGCCCGTGGCCCGGACCAGCCACTCCCCGACCAGCTTGGTCTCGCCGTACGGGCTCATCGGCAGGCACGGCGTCTCCTCGGTGACGAGGTCCACGTCGGGCATGCCGTACACGGCGGCGGAGGACGAGAGGACGAAGGACGCGACCCCGGCGTCCGTGACGGCGGACAGCAGGGTGCGCAGGCCCTCGACGTTCTCCCGGTAGTAGTGCAGGGGCAGTTCGACGGACTCGGCGACCTGCTTCTTCGCCGCGAGGTGCACGACGCCGGTGACGTGCCGCTCCCGGATCACGCGGGCCAGCCGGTCCCCGTCGAGGGTGGAGCCGACCTCCAACGGGACGCCGGCGGGTACCCGTTCGGCGACGCCGGTGGACAGGTCGTCGTACACGACGGCCTCCTCGCCCGCGTCGAGCATCGCGCGCACCACGTGCGCCCCGATGTATCCGGCGCCACCGGTGATCAGCCAGGTCATGGACGACCGTCCCGTCGTAGTCGTAGTCGTAGTCGTAGTCGTAGTCGTAGTCGTAGTCGTAGTTGTAGTCAGTCGTAGTCGTGGTGGCGGGGCCGCGCCCGCGTCGGGTCTCAGTGAAGCAGGCGTTTGAGGCGTCGGCGGACGACCTCGGTCAATCCTCGCCAACCGGGCGCGAGTCGCACCGCGAGCGCCCCCGCGTGGGTCGCGTACGGCTGCACCAGGAGCACTCCATGGCGTGCGCTGAACAGTGCGCTCCGGCGGAGGAGCCCGGCGCCCGCGACGGCGTGCGCGGTGGTCTCCCGACTGCTGCCGTCCGCGAAGCGCAGCCGTAGCCGGAGGTCCCACGTGCCGCTGCCCAACGCGGTCAGGTCCAGGGGTACCTCCGCCGTCCAGCTGTCGACGTCCGGCGCGTCCGCGCCGCTGTCGCCCTCCGCGTCGGCCAGGAGCGGCGCCGTGCCGGCGAAGCCCACCCGTCCGTCGTTGCGTTCTGTGAACTCCGCCCGCACGGTCAGCGGCCCCGCCTCCGCCATCCGCCCGTACAGCTCGTGGAGCCGCAGTCGCAGTACCGTCCCCCGTGCGCGGGGCCGCAGTTCCGCGTCGACGGCGGCGGGCAGCAGCTCCACGGGGCGGACGAGGAGGTGGTCCAGCTCCACCTGCGGCAGCTCGGCCGACCAGACGGGCGAGCCGTCGGCCCCGCGCGCGTACGGCGGGGTCAGCCGGGCCGGGCGAGCCGACATCTCCCGGAGGCGGGGCAGGTCGCGCGGCTCCTCGGCGGCGAGGATCACCCGGGCGACGACCCGGCCGGGCGCGGGCGCCGGCGCGAAGTCGCCCTCGTCGAACGTGGCGAGGTACGCGCGCGTCAGCGTCCACCACTCGCGCTGGTACTCGGTGCCGCGCAGGCCCAGCTCGCGGGCGTACATCCGCAGCGAGTGGTCGAGGAAGCGCGTCCGGGTGGCCCGTGCCGGGCCCTTCTCGCCGGCGCCCAGCAGGATGTCGTACGACAGCCGGTCGGCGTCCAGGCGGGCCCGCCAGTTGCTGATGTCGGAGCGGTCCAGGGAGATGGACAGCCGGGCCGCCGCGCGGCGCACGTGCCAGACGTACACCGGGTCGGGGACGAGCGCCACGCGCGGCGCGGCGGCCAGGACGCGCGCGCCGAAGACGAAGTCCTCGTACGGGAAGCGGCCCTCGGGGAAACGGATGGCGCGCTCGCGCAGGAAGGAGGTCCGGTAGAGCTTGTTGACGCAGAGGGTGTCGTGCACCAGGCGTGCGCGTTGGGAGGAGTGCTCCAGCAGCGCGCGCCGGGCGTACAGCTCGGGTTGCCAAGGGGTCTCGCGGCCGGACGGCAGCTCCTTGCGCACGCACAGCCCGGAGGCGACCGGCGCGTCGTGCTCCAGGGCCGCCCCCAGCAGCGCGTCCACGGCACCGGGCGGCAGCACGTCGTCGCTGTCCAGGAACATGACGTACGGCGAGGTCACGACGTCCAGCCCGGTGTTGCGCGGGGTGCCGCAGCCGCCGCTGTTGACCGGGCGCCGGACCACCCGCAGCCGGGGCTCGTCCTCGGCGAGCCGCTCCAGCAGGTCCGCGCTGCCGTCGGTGGAGCAGTCGTCGACGGCGATCACCTCACGGACGGCCGGTCCCTGCGCGAGCGCCGAGCGCACGGCGTCCGCCACATGAGCCGCGTCGTCGTACCCGATGACGACGACGGAGACCTGCGCCTGCTGAAGAGCCATGGTTGCCCCGCACCTGTGAGAGGTATGTGTGCAAATCTTCCCTTACGGGCGGCTTCGCGGCCCCGTGGGGAAGATGGCGGGCGGGAGGCTCGGGTTCCGTATGGAGTTGTCGGATTCTGTGCGGGCGCCGACGGCTACCCGGCCGGTTCCGCGAGCGCAGCCTCGTCCAGCGCTGCCGTCAGACGGTCCAGGCGGTCGCGCAGATCGCGGATCTCGTCGAGGTCGAAGGTGGTCGCGGAGACGATCCGGCGCGGCACCGCCAGCGCGCGTTCCCGCAGGGCCGCGCCCTCCTCGGTCGGTCGCACCACCACCGAGCGCTCGTCGCGCGCGCTGCGCTCGCGCCGGACGAGGCCGGCCGTCTCCAGGCGCTTGAGCAGCGGTGAGAGCGTCCCGGAGTCGAGCCGGAGGTGCTCGCCCAGCTTCTTCACGGGCAGTTCGCCGCGCTCCCAGAGAACCAGCATCACCAGGTACTGCGGATAGGTGATGCCGAGGTCCTTGAGGACCACGCGATAGACGCCGTTGAAGGCGCGCGAGGCGGCGTGCAGGGAGAAGCAGATCTGCCGGTCGAGGCGGAGGAAGTCCTCCTCCGAGACCTGTCCGGAGACCTGCCCGGAGATCTCCTGGGAGATCCCCTCGGGCGTCGGTGCGGCACTCGTGCTCATGACTCCAGGGTAACCCCTGCCCGCCATTTAGTTGTGGGCAATTGAATTGTGTGCTCTACTGGAGCCCGTGAACGGCGGTCGGACCGGACCGCCGGACACGGCTCGACCTGACTCGACCTGACTTGACCTGTGAAAGGGATGGTTCTCCCATGGACGCGCTCTACACCGCTGTCGCCACCGCCACCCACGGCCGCGACGGTCGCGCCGTCAGCAACGACGGAAAGCTCGACCTCGACCTGGCCCTCCCGGTGGAGCTCGGCGGCAACGGCCAGGGCACCAACCCGGAGCAGCTCTTCGCCGCCGGCTACGCCGCCTGTTTCGCCAGCGCGCTCGGCCTCGTCGGCCGCGCCGCCAAGGTCGACGTCAGCGACGCCGCCGTGACCGCCGAGGTCGGCATAGGCAAGGAGGGCGAGGGCTTCGCCCTGAAGGCCACCCTCCGCGTCGAACTCCCCGACACCGTCGACGAGGCCACCGGCCGCAAGCTCGTCGAGCAGGCCCACCAGGTCTGCCCCTACTCCAACGCCACCCGCGGCAACATGCCGGTCGAGCTGGTCGTCGAGTAGTACCTCCGCGCGTCCCCGCCGCAGGGGACGCGACAGGCCCCCCGGGCCGTCCCGCGGATCGCTCCGTACCACCCCCTCACGGAGCGATCCGCGCCAGCACCTCCCCGGTCCGCGGACTCCAGTCCACGACCACCGCCTCCTCCGGCACCTTCTGCCACCGCGTCAGCAGCAGCCAGCGCACCCGGTAGCGCCGCGCGAGGACCGCACGCCGGTCGCGCGTCGACGCCGGATCCAGGTACGCCCGCACATCGGCGTGCCGACGGAGCCGCTCCCCCTCCTCCAGCGCGGGATCGGGCCAGGTGGGCGCCGCCATGTTCACCCCGTGTCCGACGAGCGCACGCATCGCGGAGTACCCGTCGGTGATCAGTACCTCGCCCGCCCGCACGTGCCGCGCGGCCCAGTCGTACGAAGGCCAGCGCGGCGGCTGCTCGAAGCCGACGGGGTCCAGCGCCCGGGGTACGACCGCGCCCGCCTGGGCGGTCAGGAAACCCACGCAGACGCCGGCGGCGGCGGCCCCGCCCAGCGCGCGCCGGGCCCATCCCCACGGCCGGGGCGCCGCCAGCTCCACCGCCAGCGCGAACTGCGCCGGCACCGCCGCGAGCGCCAGCACCCGCCCGTAGGTGTAGTGCCCGCTGACCCAGCCGTACGCCACCACCAGGCACTCCGCCGACCACATCAGCACCAACGGGTCCCTCCGCGACCGGCGGCCCCGCGCCCACAGAGCCGGCAGCCCGAGCAGCGCCAGCCAGAGGTTCCCCGGTGCGCTCTCGTACAGAAGGCGGTGCATCCCGTCCACGCCCGAGTGCCCCGCCAGCGACAGGACGGCGTAGTACGGCCAGGACACCGCCACCGCGAGGGCGCTCGCGCCTGCCAGCGCCCAGCGGGCCACCACCGGGCGCGACCATCCCCGCTGCCAGGCCGCCACGATCGCCACGGCCCCGGCCAGCGAGGCCACCGCCGTGATCGGATGTGCCAGCGTGATCAGCCCGTACAGGGCTCCGAGTCCGGCGTACGCCCAGGCGCCGCCCAGACCGCTCGGCCCGACGTACCGAACCCGTCCGGCGCAGCCGCCGCCTCGCGCGCGTGCCCCCGTCCACGCCCAGGCCCAGAACGTCAGCCCGGTGGCGAACGCCGATGGATAGCCGAGGTTCACGGTCAGCGACATCAGCCCGAGGAAACCGCTCCACAGGATCCGCTCGGTGCCCCACAGCAGCGTCATGAACAGCACCGCGAGGACCGGGGCCCACGGCCGGGGCGTCAGCACGCGCACGAAGCGGCCGATCCCGGTGAGCAGCACCAGCAGGTTCACCGGTCCGGCCAGTTTCACCAGGGACCAGCCGCTCAGCCCGGTCAGCCGTGCGAGCGCGCCCTGCGCGACGGTGTAGGGGGAGTAGTACGGGCTGCCCGCGCCCGGCAGATCGGCGGTCGGGTGGGCCGGGTGCAGCAGGTTCCAGCGCAGCCGTTCGACGACCGCCGCGTGCTGACCGGCATCGCAGCACAGCGGCACCCGCCAGTAGGCCAACGTGATGACCAGCCAGAACAGCGCACCCATGACGACGTACGGCGTCGGCCGCCGGGACAGCCGGGTACGGCCGCCGCGCAGCGCGGTGACCCCGAGCGCGCCACGCCGGCGGCGCCGGGCGCGCGGATCGGGACCGGGGTCGGGCCGGACGCGCGGATCCGGGCCGGAACCGGGAAGATTCTGGGCTGTACGGGGCATCTGCCGTGTATTCCCGGTATGGCGGGACCGGTCAACGGCTCAGCTCGCGGTCACCACATCGAGTGAGTCGCGGGTTGCGGTGATCCGCTCCAGCAGCAACGGCAGCCCCAGCACGGGCAGCAGCCACGCCGCGACGATCAGCCGGTCGCCCCAGATGGTGATGTCCGGATGCCCGGCCTGGTTGAGGATCCCTGTGCACGCGGCGGCCAGCACAAACCAGCCGAACACCGGCCGCTGCCGCAGAGCGCCCCACGCACCCGCCGCCGACGCGGCGAGGAACAGCGGCTGGATCAGCTGCCGACGCCCCCACTCCGCCCAGAAGTTCACTTCCAGACGCAGGAACTCCGCCCAGGGCCGGGCCCGGTCGGGGCGCGTGAAGTGATCGGTCAGCAGATCCTGGAGGCTCTCCGAGGCCGCCGGGTAGTGCAGGAGCGAGGCGAGCGCCGGCGTGCACACCGCCGCGCCTGCGGACACGGCTCCGACCGCCAGCACCCATGGCTCGACCGCCCGCACCCGGGCCCCGACCGGCCCGCGCCCGCGCCCGCCCCCCGTTCGTGCGCCCCCGGGTGCGCGCCGTGCGGCGACCACCGCGCACGCTCCCACCAGGCACACCCCCAGGAACAGCGCCTGTGAGTGCTTCACCGTGAAGAGCGCCGCCAGGGCACCGCCGACCAGCAGCGCCCCCGCCCGCACCCGGCCCTCCCGCGCCAGAGCGCACCCCCAGAGCGCCGCCAGCGTCAGGGCCAGCAGCACCCCCTCGGTCATGGGCCGCATGGCGGTCGCGCCGCACGGCAGCACGTAGTAGAGGGCCTGGCCGGTGAGGGCGACGGGGACCGGGGCGTGGACGGCGCGCAGGACGAGGAAGGCCAGGACGCCCCCCGCCGCCGCGATCAGCACGCTCGCCAGCCACACCCCCCACAGGACCCCGAACACCGCGACGAACGGGGCCAGCAGCACCGGGTAGCCGGGCCGCACCTCGAAGATCCGCAGGAACCGCTCCGAGGTGAACGGCGCGACGGGGACGCCCGACTGCCCGGCCGCCAGCCGCCGGTCCACCTTCCGCCACAGCTCCCGCCGACACTCCTCGGCGACCCGCGCGGCCGGGGACGGCGCCCGGAACCGCACCACGTCCACGCGCCGCTTCCGCTCGGCCGTCGCCGCCCGGCTCCCGCAGTAGTGGTCGATGGTCCCGGCCGCGGACTCCCGCACGCTCGCACCGCCCAGCGTGAGGGCGTACGAGACGTAGTTCTTGGTGTCGGGGGTGGCGCGCCCGGTGACGCTCGCCAGTTGGAGCAGCGCGAAGACGGTGGCGAACAGCAGCACCCACGCCCGCGCGCGCGTCGCGAGGATCCGCGCCCGCCCGTCGGCCGTGGGCGCCCTCATGACGACGACGGGAAAGCGGCCGACGACGGGAAAGCGTTGGCGGCCGCCGGGGACGGGGCCGGCCGGGGCGCGGGCACCGCCCCCGCCGCCTCACCCAGCATCAGCGTCCGGACGACCCGCTCCGACGCCCGCCCGTCGTCGAACTCGCAGTACCGCTCCCGGAACCCCGCCCGCAGCCGCGCCGACTCCCTGTCCCGCCACTGCCCGGAGTCGAACAGCCAGGCCAGCTCCCGGTAGGACCGGGAGACATGGCCGGGCGGGTCGGCGGTGATGTCGAGGTACATGCCCCGGCTCGCGGTGAAGGCGTCGAGGTCGTCGGCGTGGACGACGATCGGCCGGTCCAGGTTGGCGTAGTCGACCATCAGGGCCGAGTAGTCCGTGACCAGGACGTCGGAGGCGAGCATCAGCTCCTCCACATGCGGTTCCTCGGTCGCGTCCACCACGACACCCCGCCGGTGCAGCTCGGACGGCCCGAACCCGCGCGCCGGCCCGTCCGCGAGCGCGGGATGCAGCCGTACGACGAGGGTGAGCGCCTCGCCCAGGCTGCGCCGCAGATCGGCGGCGAACCGGGCGAGGTCGAAGCGTTCGGCGTGGCCGCCGCGCCGGTGGTCGCGGGGCGTGGGCGCGTACAGCACGACCGTGTGCCCGGCCGGGACGCCCAGCCGTTCACGGACCGCCGCGCCGCTCTCCGGCCCGGCGTTCACGAGCACGTCGTTGCGCGGGCTGCCGGTCCGCAGCGAGGCGAAGCCGCACGGGTACGCCCTGCTCCACACCAGCTCGGAGTGGCGGTTGGCGACGAGGCTGTGGTCCCAGCGGTCGGCCCCCCGCAGCACGCCCGGCACGTCCACGCCGAGCCGGGCACCCGGCTTGTGCAGCAGGTCGGCGCCCATGAACTTCAGCGGCGTTCCCTGGTGGGTGTGCACGTGCACGCTGCCCGGCCGCTTGGTGAGGGCGCCGGGCCAGTCGGCGTTGCCGACGAAGTACGTCGCCCGCGCGGCCAGCCGCCGGTACTCGGCCGAGCCCGGCGTCACGTACTCCACGCCCGGCGGCAGCGCCGGCACCCGCTCCGGGCGCACCACCCACACCCCCCGGATGTGCGGCGCGAACTCACGAGCGGCCTGGTACACGGCCGCCGGGTCCCCCAGCACCCCACGATGGGAGAACGCCGAGTACAGGGCCAGATGCGGGTCCAGCGGCAGCCGCTCGTGGGCCAGCGACCAGCCCCGGCCGATCCACTCGGTGCCGACGGCCCGCAGGCGCTCCCCGCGCACGCCGAGCGCGTTACGGGCGCGGGCCGCGCACTGCCGCGCCCGGTAGGCGGCCCAGCCGCCCTCCAGCACCTGGTGGGCAGGGACCGGGGAGTCGTCGCCCGACCGGTGCTTGCGGTACAGCCCCGCCGTCCGCCGGAAGAACTCGGCCCGGTCCCCGGACGGCACCCGGTCCGGTGCGGCGAGGATCTCCAGACAGTGGTCCGCCATCGCCTCCCGCACCCGGTCCCGCCAACGCGTCAGTTCCGGACGGGAGTTCAGATGGGCGAAGACCCGCTCGTACTGGTCGTGCACATCGAAGTGCCCCCGGCCGGTGGTCGACAGCAGGGTGCCCCGCGGCCGCTGCCGGTTGGACACACAGATCCGGTCCAGCGTGGCGATCCGCCCGGCGCCGAGCAGCACCGGGAACGTCCATGGCGTGTCCTCGTAGTGCCCCGGCGGGAACCGGAAGCCGTGCGCCTCCAGGAACTCCCGCCGGTACGCCTTGTTCCACGCGACCCTCGGCAGGCCGAGGAACTCCGGGCGCTCGGCCACCGTGAACGTGCCCTCGCCCGCCGCGCCCAGGAGGTGCGCGTGGGTGTCGCGCCGCGTCTCGCCCCACCAGTACGTCCGGGCGTGGTCGAAGACCAGCACATCGGGGTCCCCGGCCTCCGCCAGCCGGTCCGCCAGCGCGCGCAGGGCGCCCGGGACCAGCGTGTCGTCGCCGTCGAGGAAGAGGACGAAGTCGCCGGTGGCGTACGGCAGTCCGGCGTTGCGGGCGCGGCCCGGGCCCACGTTCGCGGGCAGGTGCAGCACCCGCACCCGCGGCTCGCGGGCGGCGTACGCGTCGAGCACCTCGCCGCTTCCGTCCGGCGAGCAGTCGTCGACGGCGATCACCTCCACGTCCCCGTACGACTGCTCCAGGACCGAGTCCAGGCAGTCGCGGACATACGCCCGGACCTCGAAGACGGGGACGACGACACTGAAACGGGGCATGTCCTCAGCTCCTCACAAGGGTCGCGGCGGCGGGTGCCGGGGCGGCGGGTGCCGGAGGGGTGAAGGGCGGGGCGGGGGCGCGCTCGGCGAGCGGCAGGACCGGCGGCAGCGCCTCCGGCCGCTCGCCGAGGAACACACGCCGGACGACCCGCTCCGCCGCCCGCCCGTCGTCGAACTGGCAGAACCGCTCCCGGAAGACGGCCCGCAGCGCGTCGGCCTCCACGTCCGCGTACGAGCCGTCCCGGAACAGCTCCGCCAACTCCCGCCCGGTGCGCGCCACATGACCGGGCGGCGCGGCCGGCAGATCGAGGCAGACGCCCCGGGTCTCCCGGAACACCTCCCAGTCCTCCGCGAGGATCACGACGGGCCGGTCGAGGTGGGCGTAGTCGAACATCAGCGACGAGTAGTCGGTGATCAGCGCGTCGGCGGCGAGGCACACCTCCTCGACGCGGGGGTGCGCGGTGACGTCGATGATCCGTCCGCCGCTCGCGCGCGGGGAAGGGGCGGCGGAGCGGTGGTGTGCCCGCAGCAGCACCACGAACTCCTCGCCCACCGCCTCGCAGAACGCCTCCAGGTCGAGCCGGGGCTCGTGGCCGGGCGAGTGGTCGCGGTGGGTCGGGGCGTAGAGGAGGGCCTTCCTGCCCTCGGGTACACCCAGCGTGCGCCGGGCGCGCGCCACGTCCTCGGCCGTCGACGTGTACAGGACGTCGTTGCGCGGGCAGCCGTACTCCAGCTGTTCGTACCGCCCGGGGAAGGCCCGCTCCCAGGTCTCGGTGGAGTGCCGGTTGGCGGAGAGGCCGAAGTCCCAGCGGTCCACGCGCCCGAGGAGAGCGGCCGAAGCGGCGGGCCCGCCTGACGCGGCGGTCACCGCCGGATACGCGGAACGGTCCAGGCCCGTCGCCTTCAGCGGGGTGCCGGGCGAGGTCCGGACGTGGACACCTCCGGGACGCTCGACGACGGTGTGGCCGAGATCGCCGAGCTCGCTGAGGTCGGTGAGGTCGGTGAGGTCGTCGAGATCGGCGTCGTCGACGAGGTACTTGGCGCGGGCCAGCAGCCGCCCGGCGCGCGGACTGCCGAGCACGGCGTGCTCCGCGCCGTGCGGGACCTGGTCCACTGCCTCCGCCGCGACGAGAAACACCGAGCGGACCCGGGGCGCGAGTTCGCGGGCCTTCGCGTGGAGTGCGGCGAGGTCGCCGCCGACACCGCGCACCCGGTGCGCGCGGTACACGGCGAGATTCGGGTCCAGCGGCAGACGCCGCCGCACGGCGCGGACGGCGCGGGCCAGGGGCGTGCGCGGGCGGGGGAGCGCAGCCGGGGCGCCGACGGCGGCGCGGCGGGCGGCGTGCAGGACCCGGAATCCGCCGTACGAGCCGCGCGCGAGCAGTCGGTGCTGGAGTCCGAGGTGGCCGGTGGGCACCTGGAAGCCGGTCGGGCGGTGGAGGCCGTAGAGGTGGGTCGCGCGGCGGAAGAAGTCACGGCGGTGGTGGGCGGGCAGCCGCTCCGGGTGCGCGAGACTCCGCAGCACGATCGCGAAGAGCCGCCCGAACAACGCCTCCGTCAGCGCCTGCCCGGCCGCGGCCCGGGCGAGCACCAGCTCCACCTGGTCGAGGAGTTCGAGGTGGTGGGCGCCGGGCGCGTACAGTCGGCTGCCCTGTCGGCGCAGCAGATGGCGCACGCAGACCGTGTCCGGCAGTTCGGCCGTGCGGTCGGCGGCGAGGGCGACCAGGCCGTTCCAGCCGACATCGGTGAAGTGGCCGATGGGGAAGGTGAGTTGGCGCGTGTTGAGGAAGTCCCGGCGGTAGGCCGCACTCCACGCCGGGGCGTCCGGGCCGACCGGGCGCACGACGGTCGTGCCGCCCTCCCACCAGTGCGCCCGCTCGTGCGCGAAGCGCAGGACGTCCGGGTCGTCCGTCTCGTCCAGCCGGTCCGCGATCGCCCGCAGCGCGCCCGGCGTGAGCGTGTCGTCCCCGTCCAGGAAGAGGACGTACGTCCCGTGCGCCGCGGCCAGTCCCGCGTTGCGGGCAGCGCTCAGGCCGCCCGTCGGCGGCGACTCGACCGGGGTGACGCGGGTGTCCCTGACGGCGTACGCGGCGCTGATCGCCCCGGCCGGTGAGTCCACCGCAGCCTCGTGCACCGGAATCAGCTCGAAATCACCGAACGGCTGACCGAGGACCGACTCCAGAGCGAGTGGCAGCCGCCCTTCCACGCCGTAGGTGGGGACGATGATGCTGAAGCGGGGCATTCTTTCCTTTCTGGGGGTGCGTTGTCGGGGGTGCGTGGTCGGGTGCGGGTCCGGTGGGGCTTCTCGCGCAGTTCCCCGCGCCCCTGAAGGCTTCAGGCCCTGCGGGCCTGAAAAGGCTGGGGCGCAGCCCGTCTTTTCAGGGGCGCGGGGAACTGCGCGACCAGCCCCCACCGGACGGACGCCTGGGGGTCGAAGGGGCGCAGCCCCTTGAGGACGGGACGGGTAGGGGCGGCGGGGGCGAGAAAACCGCCTACGTGCCCAACAAGTCATCCGCCCCCGCCCGCACCCCCGACGCCGACGGAACCGGCCGCCGCTCCCCCAGCGGCACCACATCTCCCGGCGGCACACACTCACCCAGCACCACCCGCCGCACCACCCGCTCCGCCGCCCGCCCGTCGTCGTACGGACAGAACCGCTCCCGGAACGCCGCCCGCAACTGCGCCGACCGCGACCCCCGCCAGTGCCCGGTCGCGAAGATGTCGATCAGCTCGTCCTCGCTGCGCGCGACCGCGCCCGGCGCACACGCCCGCAGATCGAAGTACGTGCCGCGCGCCGCCTCGTACGCCTCCCAGTCCTCCGCGTGGATCACGATGGGCCGGTCGAGGTTGGCGTAGTCGAACATCAGGGACGAGTAGTCCGTGATCAGGGCGTCCGAGGCCAGGCAGAGGTTCTCCACGCTCGGGTACCCGGTGACGTCCAGCAGCCGGCCGTGCGCCAGGTCGGTCAGCGGGGAGTCGTACGCGTGGTGCGCGCGGGCCAGGACGACGAAGCGCGGCCCGAGTTTGCGCAGCACCCGCTCCAGATCCAGGTGGGCGCGCTGCGAGTGCCGGTAGTCGCGGTGCGTCGGGGCGTACAGGACGGCGACCGCGCCCTCGGGCACCCCGAGGTGCTCGCGCACCCGGGCCACGTCCGTCGAGTTCGCCCTCAGCAGGACGTCGTTGCGCGGCGAGCCGTATTCGAGGGTGGTGAACGGGGAGGGGTAGACCCGCTCCCAGACGAGCGTGGAGTGGCGGTTGCCGGACAGGACGTAGTCCCACTGGTCGCTGCCGCGCAGGACGTCCTCGAAGTCCGTGCCGCGCGCCGCCGCCGGCCGGTCCCGCAGATCGAGCCCCATGTGCTTGAGCGGGGTGCCGTGCTGGGTCTGCAGCAGCACCTGACCGCGCCGTTTGACCAGCCGGCTGTCGAAGCCGACGTTGTTCACCAGGTATTTGGAGCGGGCGAGCGCCGTCCAGTACGCCATCGAGTCGGGCAGCACGCGCCGGGTCGCCACCGGCAACGTGTGGTGGTGCTCCGGGCGCGCGACCCACGAGGTGCGCATCGTGGGGACGGACGTCCGGAACGCGTTCTCCAGCGCGGCCGGGCTGCACTCGTAGCCCCGGCCTCCGTACGCGGCGAACACCGCCCGGTCCGCGCGCAGCGGGAGCAGCCGTTGGACGCGGTAGTGGAGGCGCAGACCGGCGGAGCGGAACAGCCCGGCCACGCCCCGCACCAGGCGCCCGGCCCCCCGGCCCAGCCGCGCTCCGGCCCACAGGGCGCGGTAGAGGCGCGGGCTGCCCAGCCGCAGGAGCGCGTGCCGGAACCGGGCGCGGGCGCGGAGGGGCACGCCGGGGGTGCGGTAGCGGGCGCAGTGCGCGCGGACCGTCCGCAGGAACTCGGCGCGCGCCTCGCGCGGCAGCCGGTGGCGCCGGGAGTACACGGAGGTGAGGTGGTCGAGCATGCGCCGGAACAGCACCGGCCGCCACTGCGCGAGCTCCGGCCGCTCGTCGACGTACGCGAACACCCGGTCGTACTGCCCGAACACGTCGAAGTGACCGTACGTGGTCGCCCCGAGGAGGCTGCCGTGGCGGCGCAGGCGGTGGTGGACGCAGACCCGGTCGAGGGTGGCGACGGACTCGGCCGTCATCAGGACGGGGTACGTCCAGGCCGTGTCCTCGTAGATGCCGGACGGGAACCGGAAGTCGTGGTCCTCGACGAACTCTCTTTTGTACGCCTTGTTCCACGCCGCAGGGCGGACGGTGAGCAGGCCGGGGCGGTCGTCGAGCCGGTACGGGGCCGGGCCCTGCTCGGTGAGCCGGCGGTCACGCGCGTCGTGGACCGGCTCGCCCGTCCACGCGACACGCGCGAAGTCATGGACGAGGACGTCCGGTTCGCCGGTCTCCTTGACGCGGTCGGCGATCGCCTGGAGCGCGCCCGGCGTGAACGTGTCGTCACCGTCGAGGAAGAGGAGGTAGTCGCCCCTGGCGTGCTCCATCCCCGTGTTGCGGGCGGCGCCGGGCCCCGCGTTCTCCCGCAGGCGCACGGTGCGGCGCACTCGGGGGTCGCGGGCGGCGAACTCGTCGGCGATCGCGCCGCAGTTGTCGGGCGAGGCGTCGTCGACGACGATCAGTTCGAGGTCGGTGAAGGACTGGGACAGCACAGAATCCAGGCATTCGTGCAGGTACGCCTGAACCTTGTACGCGGGAACGATGACACTGAACCTGGGCAAGGAGGACATCCATGGGTCGGCGCGGGCATACTGCCCGGAAACGGCCGATGGGATGATTTGGTTACGGTGCGTGTTCCATACGGGGGATTCTCAAGGGAGTTGGGGGCGCACGGGTGTGTTTCGCGGTGCGTGCGCCCCCAGTTGGCGGCCGCTACTTCACCGCCCCGGCCATCACCCCCGACACGAACTGCCGTTGGAACGCGAAGAACACGGCCAGCGGGATCACCATCGAGATGAACGCGCCCGGCGCCAGGACCTCGATGTTGCTGCCGAACTGCCTTACCTGCTGCTGGAGCGCGACCGTCAGCGGCTGGGAGTCGGAGCTGGAGAAGACCAGCGCGACCAGCATGTCGTTCCACACCCACAGGAACTGGAAGATCCCGAGGGACGCGAGCGCCGGTGCGGCCAGCGGCAGGACGACCGTCGCGAACAGCCGTACCTCGCCCGCCCCGTCCAGCCGCGCCGCCTCCAGCAACTCCCGCGGGATCTCGGCGAAGAAGTTCCGCAACAGGAAGATCGCGAACGGCAGTCCGAAGCCGACGTGGAAGAGCACCACGCCGATGATGTCCCCGAAGATCCCGAGATCCCGGAAGAGCCCGGACAGCGGGATCAGCGCCACCTGCACCGGCACCACCAGCAGCCCCACCACGCCCATGAACCACCAGTCGCGGCCCTTGAAGTCCAGCCAGGCGAAGGCGTATCCGGCCATCGCGCCGATCAGGACGACCAGCAGCGTCGCCGGCACCGTGATCCAGACCGTGTTGAACAGGGCGTCCGTGATGCCGTCGTTCTCCAGCAGCGACTCATAGCTCCTGGTGGTGAGTTGGGCCGGAGCCGAGAACACCTTCCACCACCCGGAGGTGGAGATGTCGGTCGGGTCGCGGAACGACGAGACCAGCAGTCCGAAGGTCGGCACCAGCCAGAACAGCGCCACCAGCAGCAGGAACACGCGCAACGCGCCCCCTGCCGCGCCGCTCGCGAGCCGGGCGGCTACGGAGCGTTTCTCGACAGGTGTGGAGCGTTCCTCGACAGTCGTCACCGCTGGCGCTCCTTCCTGAGGCGACGGATGTTGACCCACATCACCGGCAGCACGAGCAGCAGCAGGACCACACCGATCGCACTGCCGAGACCGAAGTCGCCGCCACCGCCGTACGACACCAGATAGAGCTGCAGGGCGAGGACGTTGGCCTCGTCCTGGGTGGGCTGGGGCGCGATGATGTAGACGAGGTCGAACACCTTCATCACATTGATCATCAGCGTGACGAGGACGACGACCAGGACCGGCGCGAGCAGCGGCACGGTGACCTTCCGGAACACCTGCCACTCGTTCGCGCCGTCGACCCGGGCCGCTTCGAGCAGATTGCGGTCCACCCCGGCCAGTCCGGCCGCGATCAGCACCATCGCGAAGCCGGCCCACATCCAGACGTACGAGCCGATGACGGCCGGGGTGACCAGGGTCGGGCCGAGCCAGTCGATGCCGTTGTAGGGCGCGGCGAAGTTCGAGCCGGGCAGCCGGAGCCGGGACCCGTCGGCGGACTCCGGCAGGCTGAAGGTGCCGTCGGAGCCGCTGGTCGCGGTGGCGACGACCGTGCCGTTCTTCACCGCTTCGACCTCGACGCCCTCCAGCGCCTTCTCACCCGGGTCGACGACGCCCTTCTCACCGCCGCCACCGAGCCGGAAGTCCAGCCAGACGGTGCCGGTGACACCGCCCCCGGTGCCGGCGCCGGGGGCCTTCGCGTCCCGCGCGTCACCGGGCAGGCTGCCCGGCGCGATTCCGACCAGCGGGAGGAGCGCCGGGGTGCCCGCCCGGACCGTCCCCTCCGTGGTGAACGCCCCGCCGCCGGACGCCTTCAGATCGCTCACCTGCGCGTTGGGCCGGGCCTTCGGGTACACGGACTCGTCCACGAAGATGTCGTGCACGGACGTCACGACCGCGTTCGCCACGCCCTGGTCCGGATCCTGTTCGTACACCAGCCGGAAGATGATGCCCGCGGCCAGCATCGAGATCGCCATCGGCATGAAGACGATCAGCTTGAACGCCGTTCCCCAGCGCACCCGTTCGGTCAGTACCGCGAAGATCAGCCCGAGCGCGGTGACGACCGCCGGCGCCACCGCGACCCAGATCGCGGTGTTGCGTACGGCGACGAGGGTCGCGTCGTCGGTGAAGATCTCCGCGTAGTTGTCGAGGCCGACGAAGCCCGAGCCGTCCGCGTCGAACAGGCTCCGCCAGACCGAGTACCCGATGGGGTAGACCACGAGCGCGCCGAGCAGCGCCAGCGCGGGCAGCAGGAACAGCACCGCCACCCACAGCCGGGTGCCCGTCACGCTCTTGCGCGGTGCGGCGGGGGGCGTCGGCAGCTCGCCGGCGCCCCCCACCGTCTTCGTCACGGCGGACGACATGAGTCGCCGTCAGCCGTTCCCGTAGGCCTTGGCCGCGTCGGTCTCCAGCTGCTTCTGGGCACCGGCCACGTCATCGGGATCCTTCAGGAAGTCCTGGAGGTCCTTCCACTCGCCGACGCCCTGGGTGCCGCCGAACGCCGCCGGGGCCTGGTCGGACATGTCGAAGCGGAAGTCGTCACCCGCCGCGAGCAGCGCCTTGGCGATCTCCCGGGTCACGTCGTCCTTGTAACTGCCCTGTTCCATCTCCTTGTTGGGGGAGAGGAAGCCGCCCTGGGCCGCCCAGATCTCCGCCGCGTCGGTCGAGGCGAGGAAGGTGAGCAGCGCCTGCGCGCCCTTGCTGTCCTTCAGCGCCACGGCCGCGTCGCCGCCGGTGACCACGGGGGAGTCGTCGCCCACCGCCGGGAACGGGAAGACCTTGGCGTCCGCGCCGATCTCGGCGTCTGTGTCCCCGTTGATGGTGACGGCCACGAAGTCGCCCTCGAAGACCATGCCGGCCGGGGCGTCCCCGCTGAAGGTCTGCGTGATCGACTTCGGGTACTCGGTCCGCAGGGCGCCGGCGGCCCCGCCCGCGATCAGCTCGTCCTTGCCCCACAGTTCGGCGAGCGTCGTGAGGGCGTCCTTCACGGACGGGTCGGTCCACTTGAGTTCGTGCTTGGCGAGCTGGTCGTACTTCTCCGGGCCGGCCTGCGACAGATAGACGTTCTCGAACCAGTCGGTGAGCGTCCAGCCGTCGGCGCCGCCGATGGAGACGGCGGGCGAACCCGCGTCGGAGAGCGTCTGCGCCGTCTGCAGGAACTCGTCCCAGGTCCCCGGCTCCTCGGTGATCCCGGCCGCCTCGAAGGCGGCGGTGTTGTACCAGACCAGGGACTTGTTGGCGGCCTTCGCGTAGACGCCGTACTGCTTGCCCTCGTACGCGCCGAGGTCCTTCCAGCCGTCCGAGAAGTTCTTGTCCAACTGCGCCTGTGCCTCGCTGCCGAGCGGTTTCACCCAGCCCTTCTCGGCGAACTGGTGCAACACGCCGACCTGCGGCAGGAACGCCACGTCCGGCGGTTTGCCGCCCTCGATCTTCGTACCGAGGAAGGTGGACGTGTTGTTGCCGGTCGGCACGAACGTCACCGAGGCGCCGGTGCGTTTCTCGAACTCGTCCAGCACCTTCTGGAAGTTGTCCAGCTCCGGGCCGGTGAAGACGGCCGCGACCTCCAGCTTCTGGCCGTCCAGCTTGGGGAGTTGAACGGTGGCCTCGCTGCCGCCGCCGTTGCCGTTGTCGGCGCCGTCGCCCTTGTCGTCGTCACCGCCGCACGCGGTGAGGGAGAGGGCGAGGACGCCGGCGGCGAGGGCCGCGACGGCCCTGGCGGCGGGGGCATTGTGTGTGGTGGCCCTGAATGTGGGGGGATGGGTGGGCTTGCCAAGGGAAGTGGGCTTGCGTGTGCGAAGCATGCGACCCATGCGGTGGATGTTGCGCATCTCTGACCCCGTTCTCCGTGCGTCGTCGAACGTAGAGCGCTGTCCCGTGGGCTCTGGTCTACGCCGGGTGCTCGGGGGCGGCAAGAGCGCCTGCCGTGTCAACGTCTTGATCGTGACCGCGTCGTGACCATGACTCGGCGGGGAGGCGCTGCCGGGTGCCGGGTGCCGGGTGCCGGTTGCGGGGTGCGGGGTGCGGGGTGCCGGGTGTGGGGTGCCCATGAGCCGTGGGGGAGTTCGTCGTCGGCGGGTGGTCGGTTCGTCGTGGTTGCTCGCGCAGTTCCCCGCGCCCCTGGGAGGGGCCTGCGGCCCCGTCCCTCGGAGCGATGGGTCAGTGAGGAGGCGTTGGCGGGTGGCTGGTTCGTCGTGGTTGCTCGCGCAGTTCCCCGCGGCCCTGGGAGGGGCCTGCGGCTCCGTCCCTCAGAGTAGGGACGGGGCCGCCGTCGCCGAGACCTCGCGGGCCGCTCGGTCCAGGGCGCTGGCCAGGAGGGCCAGGTCCGTGGGGCCGTTGCCCAACTCCCTCACCGGGCGCCGCGCGGGCGGGTCGCCCATCCGCGTCCAGTCGAGCGGGACGACGGTCGGCCGGAGGGTGGCCGTACGCGGAATGCGGCCCGTCACCCGTCCCGCCTGGAACGCGGTCGTACGACCCCTCTCGCCCAGCAACTCGCCGCGCCCTGGCGCAGGTTCGTCGGGACCCGGCACCGGCGCGCTCAGGACGACCCGCCCCCCTGCCGCCCGCCCCAGCTCGCTCTCGCTCTTCCGCCCGCCCCCGCCGGTCGTGGCCACGAGATGCACCCCGAGCCGCTCGCCCTCCCGGGCCACCGCCTCCAGGGCCCGGACGACCGACCCCGCCGCCGGCCGCCCCGTGGAGCCCAGGGGCGGTGACAGCAGCGCGTCGAGGTCGTCGACGATCACGACGAGCCTGGGCAGTTCCGAGGCGAGGCCCTGTCCGGCCCCACCCCTGCCGTCCTGCTCGGTGTTGCGCCGGCTCGGCCGCAGCCGCAGCGTGGAGCTGGACGACGAGTCGAGATCGGCGGCCCCCGCCGTCGCCGCGGCCTGCCCGGCCCCGGCCCCCGACCCGCCCGGCCCGGAGAACCCCACCCCCGGAGCGGCCGGCTTCGCCGCACCGGACCCCGAGGTCGCCGAGGTCGCGGAGCGCTGCGGGACGATACGGCCCGACACCTCGCGCCGCGTGTGCCACTCCACGAACCCGAGCCCGTCGAGCAGTTCGTACCGACGCTTCAGCTCGGCGATCAGTGACTGGGCGAACTCCCGCATCCGGACGGGGTCGTTGGCCGTCAGATGGGTCCCCACATGGGGCAGGTCGGTACAGACGCCGAGCCCTTCTCCCGCACGGCCCGCGCCGCCGCTGCCGGCGGCGCCACCCGCGCCGCCGTCCCGCCCGTCGACGAGGACGATGCCCAGCCGGTCGGGCCGCTCGGCGGCGGCCAGCGACGCGGCGACGGCCCGCAACAGCTCCGTACGGCCACTGCCGACCGGCCCCTCGATCAACAGGTGTGGGCCCTCGGCGACGAGGTCCACGGAGACGGGCCCGCGCGGACCGGCGCCGAGCACGGCCCAGGCGCGCCCACCGAGCGCCGTCGTGTCGTCGCCCGCGTCCGCCCAGCGCGCCATCAGCGACGCCGGTGTGGCCCGCGCGAGGCCCAACTCGTCCAGCAGCCGCGCCGACTGCGGCAACGGCGCCGAGACCCGCGCCTGCCGGTCGCCGACCGCCCCGTCCGTCCGCAACGGCGCCAGCGCCCGCGCGAACCGCTCCGCCCACGCCGCCGAGACCGCGTCCAGCGTGGCCACCGTGCCGTGGTTCAGCAGGCCGGGCGCTTCCCGTGCGTCGATCGAGGGGATGTCCCGGGTGCCGGGGTGCGTCCGCTCGTCGGCACCCGAGAGCGCGCCCTCCGAGAGGTCGAGGGCGGTATGCGTACGGCTCACCACGGCGGGGTCCGCCTGAGCGGAGCCAGGGGCCCGGTCGGGCCGCACGGGCTCCGTGTGGTCGGGGCGAGGGCGGCCCGGCGAGGCGTCGGAGGCCGTACCGCGCGCGTGTTCCGAGGGCTCCCGAGGCTCCCGCGACGGAAGACCGGACGCCCCGGCCCGCCCGGCGCCACCCGCCGTGGACGCCGTACCAGCCGTACTCGTCGTGCCTGTCACGCTCATGGCGTTCGTCGTGCCGGCCGCCCCGGAGCCCTTGCCCCCGGCGTACCCGGCGGAGGTGACACGCAGCAGCCGCAGCGCCGTGGCGACGTCACCGCTGAGCAGGGCGACGGCCCCGCACGCGCGGAACGCGGGGGAGACCTCGCAGGCCGCCGTGTATGTCTCGGTCACCGGGGAGGCGGGCGACGCGGACTCCGTCTCGGCGAGGCACACGACGTGGATCCCGGCGACGGGCCCCTCCTGCGCCAGCCGCACCACGGCCTCACGCACATCCGCGCCCCCGGGATCCCCGTCCACGATCACCACCGTGTACGGCCCCGCGAAGCCGCCGCCCGCCGGTTCGTCCTCCCGCGCCCACGACGGCCGCCGCGCGCTCCGCCGGGCCGAGCCGCTCTCGGCCGCCCCGGTACCCCGATCGGCAGGGTCGACCGAGGCCGTGGCCCTGCCCGTCGTCGTACGTCCGCCGTCGGCGCCCGGCGTGCTCCCGGGCGCGTGGCCCGCCGTGTCCGCCGCGTGGTCCTCCACGCGCCGCAGAAGCTCGTCCAGCCGGGCCGTCGTCTGCTCACGGTCGTAGGCCAGGAGAAGACGGCAGTCCTGGCCGTGCGCCGGGCGCAGATGCGGGAGCCAGCCGAGCCAGGACCAGTCGGTGGTGCGCTCCTCGACGGGCCGGGCGCGGTCCGCGCTGATCAGCACCAGTTCCAGGGTGTCGGGGGAGTGCAGCGCGGCGAGCTGGGCCACGACCGCGCGGGTCAGCCCCATCAGCCGGGGGCGCGGTCCGGCGAGCCCCAGCGCGCCGACCTCCCGCAGCCCGGTGGTCACCGGCACGGCGGGCAGCAGACCCGATCCGTCCGGCGCGGGACGGTCCGTCGTGCCCAGCCGCACCGTCAGCGCCTCCGGGTGCTCGGGCCCGCGCTCCCACAGCCGGGTGCCGGGCCCGAGCGCGGTGAGCAGCAGCGCGGCGAGGTCCGGCCAGGTCTCCGGCAGCCGCTCTCCGGCCGCCGGGAGCACCGAGGCCGACGCCCCGCGCTCGTCCTCGTCGTACTCCGCGTCGTACTCGTACGGGTCGTACTCGGCCCCCGACTGTGCCCGCCCGCCGGTCAGCCGCCGGGCCCAGGCGCCGAGCCCACCCCGTTTGCGCACCCCGCGCGGCACCTCCGTGCCCCGGAGGGGCGTGCCTTTGCGGGTCCCGGGCCCGGGGGCCTCACCGCCGTGCCCGAGACCGCCCTCACCGGGTCCGCCGGCACCGGCACCCGGCCCGCCGGGCTCACCGGCGGCGCGGGGGTCGGGGGACCGGCGGGAGGCGCCGTGGCCGCGGGCCTCACCGGCGCGCGGGTCCTCGAATCCGTGCGGGACGGCGGTGTCGCGGGAGCCCCCGGCACCGCCGAGGGGATCGTGGCCGTCGCGGGGACGGCCGTGGCTCTGCGCCCCCACACCGCTCCCGCCGCCCTCACCGGCACCCTCGGGCACCGGCGGCACCTGCGGCACCGGCCCCTGGCCGGCACTCGGCGCGGCCCCGCGGCCGGTGCCCCCGGTCGCGCCGGGCCGGGTGCTTCCCGTCGTCCGCTCGATGCCGGGCATCCCGCCCTGCCCCGGCACCGTCCGCCGCTCGGCACTCCCGTGCCCGGAACCCCCGGCCCCCGGCGCTCCCGTACGCCCACTCCCCCGAGCCACTCCACCGGAAGCGGACCCGGACCCGCCACCGGACCCGGACCCGGACCCGCCACCGGACCCGCCGCCGGACCCGCTGTCACCTGCCGGCGCTGCCCCGGCCCCCGCCGCGACCCGGACGTGTCCCTCGCCGTCGGGTGTCGTGCCGACCCCGCGCGCTCCCGACGACGAGGCCAGCCGGAGCGCGGACTCGCCGATGCGCAGCAGCGCGCCCGGGGCCAGACGGACCGGGCGGTCGCCGACGCGGGTGCCGTCGAGGGTGGTGCCGTTGGTGGAGCCGAGGTCGACGACGGAGACACGGCCGTCGGCGGAGAGGGTGACCGCGCAGTGCAGGCGGGAGACGTCCGGGTCGTCGAGCGGGACGTCGGCGTCGGCGGAGCGGCCGATGTGGATCTTGCCCCCGTGCAGCAGATGGACGCCGCCCGCGTCGGGGCCCGCCACCACGTGCAGCTGCGCGGCGGCCTCGTCGACCTCGGGGCCCGGCTCGGAGGGGGCGCCCAGGGACAGCACGGCGCCGTCGATGAGGGGCGGCTCGCCGAGGGTGCACCGCTGGACGTCGAGGCGCTCGGCACCGGCGTACAGCACGACCTGTCCGCCGCCGACCTCCCGGCTGCGCTCCAGCCGCTCCGCACCGCCCTCCCCGACGGCGGAGGCGAGGCCCGAGGCCACGGCGGCGAGAGCCGTCCCGGCGGGCGCCGTGACCAGCACGTCGCAGGCCGTGGCACGTCCTCGCGGCTCGGAGGGCGGTCCCAGCGGGTCTACGACGGTCAGCCGGATCTGCATCGCCGTCAGCGGTCCCTTCCGCGCGGGCACCCGCGACGACGAGGACGAGACTGCGCGGTCCCCACCGCAGACTTCCCCCACCGCTTCACGGGCACGTCGGCCAGTACTGGAGGCATCCTCGCACCTGCCACTGACAACTCGCCCGCCGCCCGGCATCAAGTGATCTTGATTGGTCGGCTCTGCCCACAAAAATGCCTGACCAGTGCCCGCCAGTTGATCACTTGAGATCGGTCACGTCCGCAACGGGGCCGCATTCGGGATCGGTCACGTCCGCATCCGGAACCCGACATACCCCCGCACGGCAACCAAGGCCCGCGAGGGAGCGTCTTTCCATCGAACGCACACGGGTACCCGTACGTACTCGACCCACAGCGAACGGACAGAGTGGGCAGGAAGAGTCGGGAAGCGAACAGCCCGGTCCCGGGGACGGCCGCACTACAGTGGTCGGAACGTCCGCGTGAGTCCAGGGCGTGACCAGGCAAGCAAGCAACAGGGAGCGCATGACGTGCGGCCGGTAGGCAGTAAGTACCTCCTTGAGGAGCCGATTGGACGCGGCGCCACAGGCACTGTCTGGCGCGCCCGCCAGCGGGAGACGGCCGGCGCCGAGGCGGCCGTGCCGGGCCACCCCGGCGAGACCGTCGCGATCAAGGTCCTGAAGGAGGAGCTCGCGAGCGACGCGGACATCGTGATGCGGTTCCTGCGGGAGCGCTCCGTCCTGCTCCGGCTCACCCACCCGAACATCGTGCGCGTGAGGGACCTCGTCGTCGAGGGCGATCTGCTCGCCCTGGTCATGGACCTGGTCGAGGGCCCGGACCTGCACCGCTACCTCCGGGAGAGCGGCCCCCTCTCGCCGGTCGGCGCGGCCCTGATGACCGCCCAGATCGCCGACGCGCTCGCCGCCAGCCACGCCGACGGCGTCGTCCACCGCGACCTGAAGCCCGCGAACGTCCTGCTCAAGCAGGGCGGCGGCGAGATGCACCCGATGCTGACGGACTTCGGCATCGCCCGCCTCGCCGACTCCCCGGGGCTGACCCGGACCAGCGAGTTCGTCGGCACGCCCGCGTACGTCGCCCCCGAGTCCGCCGAGGGCCAGCCGCAGACCTCCGCCGTCGACATCTACGGCGCCGGCATCCTGATGTACGAACTGGTCACCGGGCGCCCGCCGTTCAACGGCCAGTCCGCGCTCGAAGTCCTGCACCAGCACCTCAGCGCCGAACCGCGCCGCCCCTCCACCGTCCCCGACCCGCTGTGGACGGTCATCGAGCGCTGTCTGCGCAAGAACCCGCGCGAGCGGCCCAGCGCCGTCAACCTCGCCCGGGCGCTGCGCATCGTCGCCGAGGGCGTCGGCGTCCACGCGAACTCCATGCAGATCGCCGCCGCCGAGGGCGTGGGCCACATCCTCGCCCCCGACCCGGCGCCCGCGCAGGTGCCGGGCTCCCCGGAGCCGTTCGGCTCGGCCGACCCGACGCAGGTGCTGCCGCACGGCGCGGGCGCGTACGACCCGAACGCCGCGACCAGCGTTCTGCCGCACACCTCCGGACCCGCGGGCTCGGGCGACCCCACGACCGTGCTCCCGCACACCTCCGGCGCCGACCCGACGTCCGTCATGCCGCCGGTGCCGTCGCACGACCCCGGTGGGCAGCCGCCCGAGCAGCCGCACCCCTGGCAGAACCAGCTCCGTGCGGCCCGCGACCGCAACGAGCAGACGCAGGTCCAGTACCTCGACCCCAACGAGGATCCGCTGCGGCGCCGGCCCCAGCGGCAGGCGGCCCGTCCGCAGCAGCCGCAGCAGCCGCCGCGTCGGCAGCAGCAGCGGCCGCCGCAGGGCGGGCCGGGACCCGGGTACGGCCACCCGCAGCAGCAACAGCCGTACGCCCCGGCGCCGGCGCCCGCGCGGCAACCGCAGCAGCAGCCGCAGCGGCGGCAGCCGGAGCGGTACGCGCCCGCGCCGCAGCCGCAGCAGCCGGCGCCGCGGCCTCAGCGGGAGCCCCGGCCGCCGCGTCAGCGCAGCGCCAATCCCATGCGGATCCCCGGGCTCGGGTGCCTCAAGGGGTGCCTGTTCATGATCGTCCTGTTCGTCGTCGGCGGCTGGCTGATCTGGGAGTTCACGCCGCTGCAGGAGTGGTTCGACACGGGGAAGAGCTGGTGGGGCCAGCTGGCCGACTGGGTCGGCCAGGTGGGGAAGTGGATCGACGAACTGGGCAGCGGCTCCGGTTCGGGGGGCTCCGGGCAGTAGAGCGCCTGATGGCTCGGCGGGCGGGGTCCCGTGGCGGGTGCGGCCCGGTGGGGCTTCTCGCGCAGTTCCCCGCGCCCCCAAAAACCCAGGCCCTGCGGGCCTGAGAGACCACGGCCCTGCGGGCCGGAAAAGCCCACGCCCTGCGGGCCGGAAAAGCCCACGCCCTGCGGGCCGGAAAAGCCCACGCCCTGCGGCCGGAAGTCGACGGGGCCGCGGCGGTTGAACAGCAACGGGGCGCAGCCCCTGCTTTTCGGGGGCGCGGGGAACTGCGCGAGAAGCCCCACTCACCGGCACCCGCCGACGCACCGATCCACCCACCCCCTCCGCGCACCCCGCCCCAAGACGGAGTCCCACGTTGGGGACTTGTCGACATCCGAGGGGTGATTTCCGCCTCGGCGGTGAACCTTGGGTCCCCGGGCGCGTAGCTTTGTCGCCAACACGCGGCCTGTAGGAGCAGTCTTGGGACGGAAGATCGGAAGCCGGTACACCGCGAACCAGATTCTGGGGCGGGGCAGCGCCGGCACGGTGTGGCTGGGGGAGGGCCCGGAGGGCCCCGTCGCCATCAAGCTGCTGCGCGAGGACCTCTCGTCCGACGAGGAACTGGTCGGACGCTTCGTCCAGGAGCGCACCGCCCTGCTGGGCCTCGACCACCCGAACGTGGTCTCCGTACGCGACCTCGTCGTCGACGGCAACGACCTCGCCCTCGTCATGGACCTCGTCCGGGGCACGGACCTGCGCACCCGCCTCGACCGGGAGCGCCGCATGGCCCCCGAGGCGGCGGTCGCGATAGTGGCCGACATCGCCGACGGTCTGGCGGCGGCGCACGCGGCCGGGGTCGTCCACCGGGACGTGAAACCGGAGAACGTGCTGCTGGACATGCAGGGCCCGCTGGGCCCCGGCGGCGCGCACCCGGCCCTCCTCACCGACTTCGGCGTCGCCAAGCTGATCGATTCCCCTCGGCGCACCCGCGCCACGAAGATCATCGGAACACCGGACTATCTCGCCCCTGAGATCGTCGAGGGCCTGCCGCCCCGCGCGGCCGTGGACATCTACGCCCTGGCGACCGTGCTCTACGAGCTGCTGGCCGGATTCACCCCGTTCGGCGGCGGCCACCCCGGCGCGGTCCTGCGCCGCCATGTCACCGAGACCGTGGTCCCCCTCCCCGGCATCCCCGAGGAACTGTGGCAGCTCCTCGTCCAGTGCCTGGCGAAGGCCCCGGCCTCCCGCCTGCGCGCCTCGGAACTGGCGACGCGACTGCGCGAGCAGCTGCCGCTGCTGGCGGGGATGCCGCCGTTGGACGTCGACGAGCCCGGGGCGGAGACGGAGGAGGCGGCCGAGGAGCAGACCGTGCCGGTGGTGCCCGGGGAGCGGGTGCGGCGAGGGGCCGTACCGCTGGTGCCCGGGGCGAAGCCGGACTCCAACCGGGACACGCACACGTCGATGAGGGTGCCCGGGCCGGACGAGCTGGCGGGCGGGGCCCGGGGGACGGCGCGGGTGCCCAGGGCCTCGGGGGCGCCCCGGCCGGGCTCGGCCCGCCGTCGGGCGATGGCCCGTCGCCGACGGATCACCCTCGGGGCCGCGGCGGTGGCGCTGGTGGTCGCGGCGGGTGTGGGCACCTGGGCGGCGACATCGGGAGGCGACTCGGGCGGCGGGTCCAAGGACACCAACAACTCCACGCCGACATCGCCGTGATGTGACGTGAACATCGCGCATTCCACGCCTGACAGGAACACCGGCGCCGTGCGACCCGCGACAAGGGGATGAACGACATCGCGAGCGAAACCCCCGACGAGGTCAACGGCGGAAGCCGCGCCCCCGGCCGGGCCGAACTCCTCGTCGCCCGCGGCCCACGAGCCGGCGTCGCGTTCAGGGGCGCACTCGTCCTCGCTGCCATCGTCTCGGTCGGCTCCTGCGGTTCTCCGGAACCGCGGGGGTCCTCCCCGGGGCCGGACAGCGCCCCGGGAGGCTGCGAGATCCGTGACACCACCCAGCAGGTCGCCGACCGCTTCTCCGCGCTGGGCAGGGTCGTCACCGCCGAGTGGTGCGCGATGGACCTCTCGGGCGGCTCGTCCCGCGTCCCCGGCCCGACCGACATCAGAATGGTCGGCTCTTTCGAGACCACGGCCGAGGACATGAAAGCCGTCCTCGACGCCCCTGGCAGGACGTTCGAGAAGGACGAGCCCGAGGACATCCCTGATGCCCTCAGTGCCTCGATGCCGGAGAACCACGAGTGGCTCACCAGCTCCGACGTGGACGAGGAGATCACGCAGGGCCTGTACACCGCGGCGTTCTACTTCGACCCCGCCTCGAACAGGATCCTCTTCGACACCGTCAACCCGACCAGGACCGGCGACGAGGCAGTCGTGGTCGGAGGGTGAGGGAGGAGGTCACCGCCGGCTGCCGCCCCGGGGCCGAGGGCGTCCCACCATCGTCACCCGGCGGAGCCGTTAGGCTGGGGGTGTGGCAGTCGTCGATGTATCCGAAGAGCTGAAGTCCCTCTCCTCGACCATGGAGTCGATCGAGGCCGTTTTGGACCTCGACAAGCTGAGGGCAGACATCGCCGTGCTCGAGGAGCAGGCGGCCGCGCCGTCCCTGTGGGACAACCCGGACGAGGCGCAGAAGATCACCAGCAAGCTCTCCCACCTCCAGGCCGAGGTCAGGAAGGCCGAGGCGCTGCGCGGTCGCATCGACGACCTCGCCGTCCTCTTCGAGATGGCCGAGGAGGAGGACGACCCGGACACCCGTGCCGAGGCCGAGTCGGAGCTGGTGCTCGTCCGCAAGGCGCTGGACGAGATGGAGGTCCGTACGCTCCTGTCCGGCGAGTACGACTCCCGCGAGGCCCTCGTCAACATCCGCGCCGAGGCCGGTGGCGTCGACGCCGCCGACTTCGCCGAGAAGTTGCAGCGGATGTACCTGCGCTGGGCGGAGCAGAAGGGCTACAAGACCGAGGTGTACGAGACCTCGTACGCGGAGGAGGCGGGCATCAAGTCCACCACCTTCGCCGTGCAGGTGCCGTACGCCTACGGCACGCTCTCCGTCGAGCAGGGCACCCACCGGCTCGTCCGCATCTCGCCCTTCGACAACCAGGGCCGGCGCCAGACCTCCTTCGCCGGTGTCGAGGTGCTGCCCGTGGTCGAGCAGACCGACCACATCGAGATCGACGAATCCGAGCTGCGCGTCGACGTCTACCGGTCCTCCGGGCCCGGCGGCCAGGGCGTCAACACCACCGACTCGGCGGTGCGGTTGACCCACCTCCCCACCGGCATCGTCGTCTCCTGCCAGAACGAGCGGTCCCAGATCCAGAACAAGGCCACCGCCATGAACGTCCTCCAGGCGAAGCTCCTGGAGCGGCAGCGCCAGGAGGAGCGGGCCAAGATGGACGCCCTCAAGGACGGCGGCAGTTCCTGGGGCAACCAGATGCGTTCGTACGTCCTGCACCCGTACCAGATGGTCAAGGACCTCCGCACCGAGTACGAAGTCGGTAACCCCGAGGCCGTGTTCAATGGCGAGATCGAGGGGTTCCTGGAGGCCGGAATTCGCTGGCGCAAGCAGCAGGAGAAGTAAGGCCTCAAAATTCAGCGCTTTGTCGACAAGGCAACTGCCCTCCACTGGAGGGCAGTTGCCTTGTCTGTGGGGGGATGTCTGGGTCTTACGTCACACTCACATGTTGGTGACGAGGTCAAAAGCGGTGAACGGGACATCGCGTACGCAACGACCTTGACGTTACTGGGAAAACTGGGAAGGTTGGCGTATGGCATGCGCATTACTGGGGCGCATGTGAACCGGGGGACTTCGACCCAACCGACTGCTCCCGTTGATCGCGGCCCCGGGCGCTGCTCCATTTACTGATAGCTACTGGGGGTAGCAGCCATATGACGAAGAAGACGCGGATCCGTGTGGCGCGAATAGCCGCGGGTGCCGTGATCGCCGCCGGCGCGTCGCTGACCGCCGCGGGCGCCGCTTCCGCGCTGGACCTCGGAGTCGGCGTCGGTGTCAGCACCGACGACGGTTCCATCGGGGCCGGCGTCTCGGTCCAGACCGGCAACGACACCGAGGGCAACACCAACGTGGGCGCGACCACGGGTGAGACCACCGGTGAGACCACGACCGGTGAGACCACGACCGGTGAGACCACCGGCAGTGTCAGCACGACCGGCAGCGTCAGCACGACCGGCAGCGTCAGCACGACGGGCAGCGTCGGTACGACGGGGACCACGGGCGGCGACACCGGCACGACCGGCACCACGGGCACGACCGGTACCACCGGCACGACCGGTACCACGGGCACCACGGGTACCACGGGCACCACCGGTACCACCGGCTCCAGCTCGAACGGTACGTCCAACGGCACGTCCAACGGAACCTCCGGCGGTTCCACCTCCAACGGAACCTCCAACGGCACCTCGGGCGGTTCCACCTCCAACGGGACCTCCGGCGGCTCCACCGACGGCGGCTCCACCTCCGGCGGTTCGTCCGACGGCGGCACCGACGGCGGTTCCTCCACCTCCGGTTCCTCAACCTCCGGTGGTTCCTCCGACGGCGGCTCCACCTCCGGTGGGACCGACACCGACGGCGGCAACGACGAGTCCGTGCAGCAGGAGGGCTCCTCGGCCCTCACCGACACCGGCTCGGAGGCCGAGGCCCAGGGCGCCGGCACCGGCGAGCTGGCCGAGACGGGTGCCGCCGAGACCACGTTCCTGCTGGTCGGCGCCGCCACGATGATCGCCGGCGGTATCGGCTTCCGTCTGCTGCCGCGCCTGATGGCCGGCCGCGGCGCGGCCGCCTGATCCCAGGCGGTCGGGCACAGCACCGCACACGTACGACGAGGGCCCGGGGCAGCCAGCCCCGGGCCCTCGTCGTACGTACCCGTCCGTCCCGCGCCCGCCCCGTGTCGGTGCGGCGCCCGCCCCTATGCCGTCTGGTGTGCCAGCAGGGCCACAGCCGCTATGAGGATCGCCAGCAGGGCGATCAGGGTCATGGGACTCAGGCCCGCGAAGGGGTTCTCCTGCTGGAGTCGCTCGCGGCTGGCCCGGCACACATGGCAGCGGCCCTCGGCGACGGGGGACGCGCAGTTCGCGCACACCAACCGGTCGTACGTCATGCGCCTCGCCCTCCTTGCAATGGCCTCACACATACCTCAACGCTTCGCGGAACCGGACCGTTCCTCTACACCACTGTGCCAGGTTCCGCCGGAGGTTGCGCGGGGGCCTCGGAAAGGGGTGGGCGCAGGTGTCGGAGGGCCGCGCGTGGGTGGGGGCTGGTCGCGCCCACGCAGCGAGGCCGCATGTGTCACAGCCCTGCGCCCCTTTGTTCGGGCTGCGCCCTCACGAGGGCCCGCTCACGGCGCGGTACAGTCTCGTCCATCCATCCCCGACGGCTTGTGGTGCATCCGTGATCCGATTCGACAACGTGTCCAAGGTCTACCCCAAGCAGACCCGCCCCGCACTCAGGGATGTCTCCCTGGAGGTGGAGAAGGGCGAGTTCGTGTTCCTCGTGGGCTCCTCCGGCTCCGGAAAGTCCACGTTCCTGCGGCTGATCCTCCGGGAGGAGCGGTGCAGCCAGGGACAGGTGCACGTCCTGGGCAAGGATCTCGCGCGGCTGTCCAACTGGAAGGTGCCGCAGATGCGGCGCCAGCTGGGGACGGTCTTCCAGGACTTCCGGCTGCTGCCCAACAAGACGGTCGGCGAGAACGTCGCCTTCGCGCAGGAGGTCATCGGCAAGTCGCGCGGTGAGATCCGCAAGTCCGTGCCGCAGGTGCTGGAACTGGTCGGCCTCGGCGGCAAGGAGGAGCGGATGCCGGGCGAGCTGTCGGGTGGTGAGCAGCAGCGGGTGGCCATCGCGCGGGCCTTCGTGAACCGGCCCAAGCTCCTGATCGCGGACGAGCCCACCGGCAACCTCGACCCGCAGACCTCCGTCGGCATCATGAAGCTGCTCGACCGCATCAACCGCACCGGCACCACCGTGGTGATGGCGACCCACGACCAGAACATCGTGGACCAGATGCGCAAGCGCGTCATCGAGCTGGAGAAGGGCCGCCTCGTCCGCGACCAGGCGCGCGGCGTCTACGGCTACCAGCACTGACCGCCCCGTCCACGGAAAGGCCTATCGAGTCGCCATGCGCGCCCAGTTCGTCCTGTCGGAGATCGGTGTCGGTCTCCGCCGCAACCTCACGATGACCTTCGCGGTCATCGTCTCCGTCGCCCTCTCCCTCGCCCTGTTCGGCGGCTCGCTGCTGATGAGCGACCAGGTCAGCCAGATGAAGGGCTACTGGTACGACAAGGTCAACGTGTCGATCTTCCTCTGCAACAAGAGCGACGCGGAGTCCGACCCGAACTGCGCCAAGGGCGCCGTCACGACCGAGCAGAAGAAGCAGATCAGGTCCGACCTGGACAAGATGGCGGTCGTCGCCGACGTCGCCCACGAGTCGCAGGACGAGGCGTACAAGCACTACAAGGAGCAGTTCGGCGACTCCCCGCTGGCCAGCAGCCTCACCCCGGACCAGATGCAGGAGTCGTACCGCATCAAGCTGAAGGACCCGGAGAAGTACCAGGTCATCGCGAGCGCCTTCAACGGCCGGGACGGTGTGCAGTCGGTGCAGGACCAGAAGGGCATCCTGGACAACCTCTTCAAGCTCCTCGGCTACCTGAACCTCGCGGCGCGCGGTGTGATGGCGGTCATGCTGGTCGTCGCGCTGCTGCTGATCGTCAACACGGTGCGTGTCTCCGCGTTCAGCCGTCGTCGTGAGATCGGGATCATGCGGCTGGTGGGCGCGTCGGGCTTCTACATCCAGGCGCCGTTCATCATGGAGGCGGCGGTCGCCGGTGTCATCGGCGGAGTGATCGCCTGCGTCTTCCTGGGACTCGGCCAGTACTTCGTGATCGACAACGGGGTGTCGCTGTCCCAGAACCTGCCCCTGATCAATTTCGTCGGCTGGGACGCGGTCCTCATCAAGCTGCCGCTCATCCTCACGGTGAGCTTCCTGATGCCGGCGTTGGCCGCGTTCGTCGCACTGCGCAAGTACCTGAAGGTGTGACGCATGCCCCTGGGGCCGTACCGGGCAAGGGCCGGTACGGCCCTTCGCGTTGTCCTAGACTCGCCGACATGTCAGGCCGCGACCTGTTCTCACCGCCCCGCCGCATCCGCCGCGGGGCCGCCCTGACATTGGTCTTCGCGAGCGTGCTCGCCACCGGCGCCGCGACCGGCTCCTTCGACGACCCGCGCCGGGAGGCCACGGCCGTCGCGCACCCCTCCCGCTCCACCCCGGCCGACAAGGAGCAGGACGTCGCCGACGCCGCGGCCGAGGCCATGGCCGAGGGCAAGTCCCCCGTGGAGGCCGCCGAACGGGCCGTCAGCCGCAGCGGCGACCGGTGGGGCGCGGTCTACTCCGAGGGCGAGTACGAGCAGTTCGAGGAGGCCCTCGACGGCGAGTACACCGGCGTCGGCCTCTGGACCCGGCTGGAGCGCGACGGCCGGATCGAGGTGACCCGGGTGCAGGACGGCTCGCCCGCCGCCCGTGCCGGGATCCGCGCGGGCGACCGCCTCGTCGGCGTCGACGGTGAGAAGGTCGACGGCCGCCCGGTCACCGAGGTCGTCTCCTTACTCCGCGGCGACGCGATCGACGAGGGCACCGGGAGCACCGGGACCCCGAAGAGCGCGGCCGCCGGTACGAAGGTGCGGCTGGAGCTGGAGCGCGCCGGCCGGACCTGGTCCGCGACCCTGCGCCGGGCCCGCCTCTCCACCGAGGACGTGACCGTGAGCCGTACCGCGGGCGGGGTCAGCGTCATCACGGTCGACGCGTTCACCAAGGGCTCCGGCGATCTCGTACGAGCCGCCGCCCGGCAGTCCGCCGACGCCTCCGGCTTCGTCCTCGACCTCCGTGGCAACGCCGGCGGTCTGGTCTCCGAGGCCGTCACCGCCGCCTCCGCCTTCCTCGACGGGGGCCTCGTCGCCACGTACGACGTCAAGGGCAGGGAGCGGGCCCTGCACGCCGAACCCGGCGGCGACACCACCAGACCCCTGGTCACGCTGGTCGACGGCGGCACGATGAGCGCGGCCGAGCTGCTCACCGGAGCCCTCCAGGACCGGGGCCGCGCGGTGGTCGTGGGCTCCCGCACCTTCGGCAAGGGCTCGGTGCAGATGCCGAGCCGCCTCCCCGACGGCTCCGTCGCCGAGCTGACCGTCGGCCACTACCGCACCCCCTCCGGCCGGGGCGTCGACGGCCGGGGCATCACCCCCGACCTCGAGGCGGACGAGGACGCCCTCCCGCGGGCCGAGACGGTGCTGAGCGGCCTCGGGCGGTGAGCCACACCCGTTGATCGTGCACGTGTGACCGTGCGCGCGGACCGCGCCCGTTAATCGGCTTCCCCCGCACCCCCTCCGTGGTGCCAAAATGGACGGCACTATGAGCAAGGGAATGTACGTACCGAAGGAGTCCCAGCCCAAGCAGGGCGGGGCGGCCGCCAAGGCCAGGGACGGCGAGAAGGGCGGCAGGAAGAAGATCGTCGCCCAGAACAAGAAGGCCCGGCACGACTACGCGATCATCGACACCTACGAGGCCGGTCTCGTCCTCATGGGGACCGAGGTCAAGTCGCTGCGCGAGGGCCGGACCTCGCTGACCGACGGCTTCGTCCAGATCGACCGGGGCGAGGCGTGGCTGCACAACGCCCACATCCCCGAGTACCACCAGGGCAGCTGGACCAACCACTCCGCGCGCCGCAAGCGGAAGCTGCTGCTGCACCGCGAGGAGATCGACAAGCTGGAGTCCAAGGCGCAGGAGACGGGTCACACGATCGTGCCCCTCGCCCTGTACTTCAAGGACGGCCGGGCCAAGGCCGAGATCGCTCTCGCGCGAGGCAAGAAGGAGTACGACAAGCGGCAGACGCTGCGGGAGAAGCAGGACCGGCGGGAGTCGGACCGGGCGATCGCGGCGGCGAAGCGGAGGCAGCGGGGCCAGTAGGGCGAGGCCGCCGGGAATACGGTGGCACGCGCTCGCGTTGGTCACGTACGATGGCTCTGCACCTCACAGCGGGTGCGCCGGCTCTCTCCGGAGGGCGTTGAAAAAACAACATGGGGATGATCGGTTTCGACAGCGGATGTTGAGGCAGGGGAAGCGTGTCGAGGAAGCGGCAATGATCTCGTTAACCATATGTCGCACCAAATAATCGCCAACACCAAGCGCGATTCCCAGACCTTCGCCCTCGCTGCCTAATAAGCAGTGACTGAAGGTCCCTAATGGGTGTCAGCCCGGGAGCGTTCCCGGCCCGGATCCTGGCATAATCTAGGGAACTAAACCATTGAGCCCGGTCACGGGGTTCAATGGGAAATCAAACAGTGACTGGGCCCGTCGGCGACTTGTTCGCGTGATCGCCGGGGCCGAGAAAATCACAGCGAACTGCACACGGAGAAGCCCTGGTTCTACACCGTTGGACGCGGGTTCGATTCCCGCCATCTCCACAATTCCCATGTGGGCGAGGCCCCGCTGCCGTAACGGCAGCGGGGCTTTCGTCATTTCACAGCGGCCGACGCCCGGTCATCCCGTCACCCGGCGGGCCGTGCTCGCGCGCACGGTCAGCCGGGGCGCGAGCAGGGTGGCCTCGGGGACGGGCGTGCCGGAGAGCTTCCTCATCAGCAGTGCCACCGCCTGTTCGCCCACCTCCGCCGCCGGGATCCCGATCGAGGTGGCGGGGACGGGGAGGGCGGTGGCGAGGTCGTCCGGGCACAGGGCCGTGATCGAGAGATCGGCGGGGACGCGCAGGCCCAGATGCTCGAAGGCGTCGACGAGAGGCTCCAGGACGGCCTCGTTGTGGATCACCAAGCCCGTGAGGGCCGGTTGTTCGCGCAGGAGCCGTTCCGCGACCGCGCGGGCCGCCGCCGGACTGGCCTCGCAGGGGTGGACGGTGGAGGCCATGCCGTTGCGGGTGGCGGCGGAGGTGAAGCCCTGGACGACTCGCTGGGCGAAGGACGTCTGGCGGACGTAGACCTCGGGCGGGGAGCCGATCAGCGCCACCACCCGATGACCCAGACCGGCCAGATGCTCCACACACAGCTCGCCCGCCGTCCTGAAGTCCAGGTCGATGCAGGTCAGACCGGAGGGGTCGGCGGGAAAGCCGATCAGGACCGAGGGGCGGTCCAGCGCGCGCAGCAACGGCAGCCTCGGATCGTGGAGTTGGACGTCCATCACGATCAACGCGTCCACCAGGGCCGAGTCCGCCACCCGCCGCAGGCCCTCGTCGCCCTCCTCCTGCGTCAACAGCAGGACGTCGTGGTCGTGCGCGCGGGCCGTCGTGACCGCCGAGACCGCGAACCGCATGACCACCGGCACATGGATCCCGGCCCGTAACGGCACCACCATCGCCAGCACGTTGGACTTGCTGCTGGCCAGGGCGCGGGCGCCCGCGTGCGGACGGTACCCCAGCTCGCGGATGGACGCCTCGACCCGCGCCCGCGTCTCCGCCGAGATCGGGCGCTTGCCGCTCAGCGCGTACGAGACGGTGCTCGGGGAGACGCCCGCGTGCCGGGCCACGTCCGTGATCTTCACCGTCACTGCGACCTCGTCTCCGCGTGAGTGGACTCCTCGTCCAGATCCATCGTCAGGAATCCCGTGCCCGCCTCCGCCCGGACCTCACGCCCGTCCGCCGCCAGCCCCCAGGGCGCCGCCGGGTCGCCGCAGGAGGCCCGCAGCACGTTCCCCTCCCGTACCACGGTGAACGTCACCCCGCCCACCGGGACCGTCACCTGGGCGCCGTGTTCGAGGCCGTACGCGTGCAGGGTGACCCCGTCGGCGTGGTCGTGATCCGGGCGGTCGACCGCCGCGCCGACCGGAACGACCGCGCCCGGCCGGACCAGCAGCGGCACGCTTCTGAAGTCGTGGCGCTCGCGGACCCAGCGGGGTCCGGTGACCGTGCCGCCGTCCGGGAAGCGGGTCCAGGTGCCCTCGGGGACGTAGTACGTGACGTCCCCCTCGTCGTTGAAGACGGGCGCCACGAGGAGGTCGGGGCCCAGCATGTACTGGCGTTCGAGGTGCGCGCAGCCCGGGTCGTCCGGGAACTCCAGCACCATCGCCCGCATCATCGGCACCCCCTCGGTGTGGGCGGTGCGCGCGGCCTCGTAGAGGTAGGGCATGAGGCTCAGCTTGAGGTGGGTGAACTTCCGCAGCACGTCGACCGATTCGTCGTCGAAGAGCCAGGGGACCCGGTACGACGACGAGCCGTGCAGCCGGCTGTGGGAGGAGAGCATGCCGAAGGCGATCCAGCGTTTGAAGAGGCCGGGCGAGGGAGTGCCCTCGAAGCCGCCGATGTCGTGGCTCCAGTAGCCGAAGCCCGACAGGCCCAGCGACAGGCCGCCCCGCAGGGACTCGGCCATCGACTCGTACGTGGACTCGCAGTCGCCGCCCCAGTGCACGGGGAAGCGCTGGCCGCCGACCGTCGCCGAGCGGGCGAAGAGGACCGCCTCGCCCTCGCCCCGGTGTTTGCGCAGGACGTCGAAGACGGTGCGGTTGTAGAGGTAGGTGTAGTAGTTGTGCATCCGCTCCGGGTCCGTGCCGTCGGACCACGCCACGTCCAGGGGCACCCGCTCGCCGAAGTCGGTCTTGAAGCAGTCGACGCCCTGGGCGAGCAGCCTCTCCAGCTTCGACGCGTACCACTCGCGGGCCGCCGCGCTGGTGAAGTCGACCAGCGCCATGCCGGGCTGCCACAGGTCCCACTGCCAGACACTGCCGTCCGGCCGGCGCAGGAGATGGCCGAGGGCCTTGCCCTCCGCGAAGAGCGGGGAGCGCTGGGCGATGTACGGGTTGATCCAGACGCTGATCCTCAGGCCCCGGCGTTTGAGCCGGGCCAGCATCCCCTCCGGGTCGGGGAAGACCCGGGGATCCCACTCGAAGTCGCACCACTGGAACTCGCGCATCCAGAAGCAGTCGAAGTGGAAGACGGACAGGGGCAGCCGGCGCTCCCGCATGCCCTCGATGAAGGAGGTCACCGTCTCCTCGTCGTAGGAGGTGGTGAAGGACGTCGACAGCCACAGGCCGAAAGACCAGGCGGGCGGGAGGGCCGGACGCCCGGTGAGGGCCGTGTACTTGCGGAGGATGTCCTTCGGGGTGGGGCCGTAGATGACGTAGTACGTGAGCTGCTGGGTCTCCGCGCTGAACTGGACCCTGGACACGACCTCCGAGGCGACCTCGAAGGACACCTTGCCGGGGTGGTCGACGAAGACGCCGTAACCCGCGTCGGTGAGGTAGAACGGCACGTTCTTGTAGGCCTGTTCGGTGGCCGTGCCGCCGTCGGCGTTCCAGATGTCCACCACCTGGCCGTTCTTGACCAGCGGGCCGAAGCGTTCGCCGAGGCCGTACACGGAGGTGCCGACGCCCAGGTTGAGCTGTTCGCGCAGGTAGTGGGCGCCGGACGCCTCGCGCATGATGCCCATCGACTTGGGGCCGCTGGAGGTGAGCGTGCGGCCGTGCGCGAGGAAGTCGACCTGCCAGGGGCCGCCGCGGGAGACCCGGACCGACAGCTCTCCGGCGGTGAGCGTGGCGTGCTCGTCGTCGTAGGAGGTGTGCGGGGTGAACTCCTCGCTCGTCAGCTCGAAGTGCGGGCCGCGAGGCCGTTCGCCCTCGAAGTGGGTGAACGTGACACCGATGACGTCGGCCATCGGGGCGTGGGCGCTGATCGTCACGACCGGTCCCTTCAGCAGGTCGCCGCGGTGGCGGATCGGCTGGGTCGGGGCGTGCACCTTCAGGGCGCCGCCCTCCGTCGCGGTGACGTCGAGCACTTCGACCGGGTACGCGGCGGTGACACCTTCGCGCAGCAGCCAGTAGCCGTCGGTGAACTTCATGGGGGGATCTCCTTACGTCACGGCCTACTTCACGGCTCCCACGGCGATGCCACGGGTGAGCGTGCGCTGGAAGAGGAGGAAGAACACGAGGGCGGGGAGCAGACCGAGGAGGGCGGCCGCGTTGGTCATCGTGGCGTCCATCAGACGCTGGCCCTGGAGGACACCGAGGGCCACGGACACGGTCTGGTTGTCGTTGGAGATCAGCATGACCAGCGGGAGCAGGAACTCGTTCCAGGTCCAGATGAAGAAGAAGACCAGGAGCACACCGAGGGTGGGGCGGCTGACGGGGACGACGATCCGCCACAGCACCTGCCACTTGCTCGCGCCGTCGATCCGGGCCGCCTCGAGGATCTCGCGGGGGAACCCGGCGAGGACGGAGGCGAGGAGATAGGTGCCGAAGGCCGCCTGGATCACCGTGAAGACGATGATCACGCTGAGCCTGGTGTCGTAGAGGCCGACCTCCTTGCTCAAGTAGTAGACGGGATAGACCAGCGCTTCCTGCGGGAGCACGTTCGCGAGGACGAAGAAGGCGAGGACCCAGGTCCGGCCCCTGATCCGGCCGATGCCGATCGCGTACGCGTTCAGGACGGACAGGACCACGGCGAGCACCGCCACCGAGCCGCTGATCAGTACCGAGTTGATGAGCTTGCCGCCGAAGTCGACGCGTTCCCAGAAGTCCCTGACGCCGTCCGTGTAGAACCCCTCGGGGAGGCTGAGCGGGCCGTTCTGGGCGTACTCGGCGGGGGACTTGACCGCGTTGAGCGCGACGATCAGGAACGGCACGATCATGAAGAGGGCCGCGACGCACAGGGCGATCAGCACCGGGTAGCGGCGCAGGGCGGCGGTCATCGCTCGGCCCTCTCCTGGAGCCTCAGGCCGACCAGGGCCAGGGCGAGGACCAGCACGGTCAGCACGGTGGAGATCGCCGCGCCGTAGCCGACCTGCGTCTTCTCGAAGAACGTGGTGAAGGAGAAGTAGGACGGCACGTCCGTGGCACCGCCGGGGCCGCCCTTGGTCAGGACGTACACCGCGCCGAACACCTTGAGCGCGGCGATCGTGCACCACAGGAGGACGACGTGGATCTCGGGGCGGATCTGCGGCAGCGTGATGTGCAGGAAGCGGCGCCACCAGCCGGCGCCGTCAAGCTCGGCCGCCTCGTACAGCGCCGGGTCGACGCGCTGCAGGCCCGCCATGAAGACCACCAGCGGGAAACCGAGCTGCACCCACACCATCACGGCCATGACGGTGTAGAGGGCGAGATCAGGGTCGCCCAGCCAGTCCTGCTGCCAGCCGCCCAGCCCGACCGCCTTCAGCACCTCGTTCAGGGACCCGTTCTCCGGCGCGAGGATCCAGCTCCAGACGATGCCGGCGACCGCGATCGGCAGCACCTGGGGCAGGTAGAAGCAGGCGCGCAGCACGGCGGTGACCCGGTCGCCGAAGTGCTTGCCGACGAAGTCGAACAGGGCGGCGGCCAGGACCAGCCCGAGCGCGGTCGGCACGGCGGCCATGGCGACCACCATGAACAGGCTGTGCCGGAACGACGCCCAGAAGTCCTCGTCGCCGAACAGCTCCCGGTAGTTGGCGAGACCGGACCACTCGGGGCTGCCCACCCCCTGCCAGTCGGTGAAGCTCACCCCCGTGTTCATCAGGAACGGGACGACGACGACGGCGAGGAAGGCGAGGGCGCCAGGGAGGAGGTACAGGGCGTAGGAGTCACCCGGGCGGCGGGGGCGGTGCGGGGCATGGCGCTCCTCACCTGCGGCCGGCCGCCGCGCGACGGTCACCGTCATCGCTTCGGCGCGTCCTTCTCGTACGCCTCCCCGATCGCGTCCAGGAAGGCGTCCGGGTCCGCGCCGCCGGTGATCAGTTTCTGGGTCTCGGAGACGAGGACGTCGTAGAAGCCGGGGACGGGCCAGTCGGGATAGAAGGCCAGGCCGTCCTTCTCGGCCAGGGCGTTGAAGTCGGCGATCAGCTCCTTCGCCCGGGGGTCGGTGACGGCGTCAGGGTCGGCGGCCACCGGGACGCCGCCCTCGTTGCCCAGCAGGTTCTGGATCTTCTCCGACATGGTGATGTCGATGAAGTCGTAGGCGAGTTCCTTGTTCTCCGCGCCCTTCGGGACGACCCAGAGGTTGCCGCCCGAGCCGAGGGTGAGGTCGGTGTCGGGCCACGGGAAGGTGCCCCAGTCGAACTGGTTCTCCGCCTCGAAGCGGCCGAACCACCAGCTTCCCGAGAACAGGATCGGTGCCTTGCCCTGGATGAACGAGACGCCCGCGTCCTCGGACTTCGTCCCCGTCGACCTCTCGCTGAAGTACCCCTTCTCCACCCAGTCGGCGAAGGTCTCGGCCCCGTACGTCCACGCGGCGTCGTGGAAGTCGGCCTCGCCCTCGTACAGCTGGTAGGCATCGACCCAGGAGCGGTCCGCCCGGCTCAGCGCCAGCTGGTAGAGGTACTGCTGTGCCATGTACTCGGCGCCGGCGTTGGCCAGCGGGGTGATGCCCGCGTCGACGAACTCGTCCATGGCGGCGGTGAGTTCGCCGAGGGTGGTGGGCTCGGTGATGCCGTGCTTCGCGAAGAGGTCCTTGTTGTAGAAGACCATCGTGTACTCGGCGTAGTTGGGCACGCCGTACCACTTGCCGGAGCCCATGACCCCGTCCGTGTCGTACTGACTGGTGGTCCGGACACCCGCGCCGATCTTCTTGTCCCAGCCGCGCGCGGTGACCTCCGGGGTGAGGTCGGTGAGCAGGCCCTGCCTGGAGAGGAGCCCGGCCGTCGCGTTGCCCTTGTTGTACTCCATGAGGTCGGGCGCGTCGGAGGAGTTGAGGACCATCGGGGCCGTCTTGCGGATCTGCTCGAAGCCCTTCTCCTCGAACTCGACCTCCACGCCCGGATGGGTCTTCTCGAACTCCTCGATCGCCGCGCTCCAGGCCACGCCCATCGCGCTGTCGGGGCCCTCGTAGTGCCAGAGGCGGAGTGTCCTGCCGTCCCCGCTCCCGCCGCCGTCCGAGCCGCCGCAGGAGGTCAGGAGCAGGGCTCCGCCCAGGGCCGCCGCGGCGACCGCCGTCATACGCCTTCGTGCCGTTGACATCCTGTGCCTCCGGGGGAGTCGGATGGATCGTCGAACGGTGGTGGTCGAATCGCTTCGACGAATGATGTCGAAGCGCTTCGACGGAAGGTAGGGGTGGGTTCAGGGCGCGTCAATGGGCGAGCGCGAATTCGTCCGGATCGCGGCGATCAGCAGGGCCGAGGCCGCCGCGGCCACCGGCACCGCGAAGCCTGTGGTGCCGACGGCGGGGCCGGCGCCCCCCGCCGGGTCGTGCTCCACGACCCAGCCGCCGAGGGCCGAGCCACCCGCTATCCCGCCGAGCAGACCGGTGACGGCGAGGGTCATGCCCTCGTTCGACTGGCCCGGCGGAGTGCGGTGCTGGACCAGCGCCATGGCGGTGACCATCGTGGGGGCGGTGGCCATGCCGGCGAGGAGGAGGGCCGGGGCGAGGAACAGGAGGGAGCCGGTGGTGGCGGCGGTGAGCCAGGGCAGCGCCATCAGGGCGGCCATCGCGGCCAGGCACCGGCGGAAGCGGGGTTCCGCGGGGCCCGTCACCCGCAGCGCGCCGTACGCCAGGCCCGCCACGCAGGAGCCGGCCGCCTGGAGGCCGAGGATCACGCCCGCCGCGGAGGCGTGACCCCGGGCGTCCGCGTAGGCGATGGTCACGACCTCCAGGGAGCCGAAGACCGCGCCGGCGGCGAAGAAGACGGCGAGGAGTCGGGGGATCCCGGGGGTCCTGAGGGGAGACTTCGCGGCCGTACGGCCCGTGGGCGGCGGCTCCGTGGCGCGCTGGGCGGCGAGCACCAGGACGCCCGTCATGAAGAGCAGGCCGCCTATCAGGGTGCCGGCCTCGGGGAACAGGGTGGTGCAGAGGAAGGCGGCGACGACCGGACCGAGCATGAAGCAGAGCTCGTCCGCCGCCTGTTCGAAGGAGTTGGCGGTGTGCAGGGCGGCCGGGTCGTCCTTCAGCAGGTGGGCCCAGCGGGCGCGGGCCATGCCGCCGGTGTTGGGGGCCGTGGCGGTGGCCGCGTAGGAGGCGAACAGGGTCCAGTCGGGGGCGTTCCAGTGGACACAGGCGATCAGGCCGAGGCCGCCGAGGAGGGCGACGGCGGTGGCGGGGACGGCGACCCTGGCCTGGCCGTGGCGGTCCACCAGCCGGGCGGTCCAGGGGGCGACCAGGGCGGTCGCGGCGAGGCCCGTGGCGACGACGGCGCCGGCGAGGGCGTAGGAGCCGCGGGAGCCGGCGATCATGAGGATCGCGCTGATGCTGAACATGCCCATGGGGAGGCGGGCGAGGATGCCTCCGGCGGTGAAGCGGAGGGTGCCGGGGATGCGGAAGAGGGTGCGGTAGGGGGTGATGGCGCCTGATGGGGTGGGGGTGGTGGTGCGTCGCCTTCCTCGGGTGCTGGCGCGTTGTGGCTGGTCGCGCAGTTCCCCGCGCCCCTGAGAAGCAGGGGCTGCGCCCCTGCGTCGGCGGGTGCGGGTTCGGTCGGGCTTCTCGCGCAGTTCCCCGCGCCCCTTGGGCCGGCGGGGGCGGAAGTCGGCTGCCACGAGCGTGTCGGCGGTGACAGTCAGCAACGGGCTGTGTTGCTCGGCGGGTTCGTGGTGCGGCATGGCGCAACCCTCGCCCCGGTCGTGATCCACCGTCCAACACCTGATCCGTGGTGATTCACGCATCCTGGTTGTAAATTCGGCGGATGTCCTCCCTGCCCCATGCCGTCGAGCCCCGGTTGCTGCGGGGGTTTCTCGCCGTCGCCGAAGAACTGCACTTCACCCGGGCCGCCGCCCGGCTCTACGTCGCCCAGCAGGCGCTCAGCCGGGATGTGCGGCGGCTGGAGCGGGAGTTGGGGGTGGAGCTGTTCGTGCGCAGCACCCGGCAGGTGGTCCTGACGGGGGACGGGGAGCGGCTGGTACCCCACGCGCGGCGGGTGCTGGACGCGCACGAGGAGCTGATGGCCGCGTTCCGGCAGGTGCGGCCCCTGCTGGTGGACCTGAACTCACCGGGACTGGACACCGGGGCCCGCGTGCTGCGGCGGGCCCGGGAACTCGCGCCGGAGCTGGAGTTGATGGCCCGCTACGAGAGCGGGCTGACCCACGCGGCCGCCGAGATCCTCGCCGGGCGGCTGGACGTGTCGTTCGGGAGGTTCGCCGGGCTCGAACCGGCGGTGCGGGCACGGCTCGCGCAGCAGCCGGTGCGGTACGCGCCGATGACGGTGATCCTGCCCGAGGACCACCGGCTGGCCGCGCTGGACGCCGTACCGCTGGCGGAACTCGCGGGCGAGCGGGTGTACGCCGGGGCCGGGAACCCGCGTACGCCGGAGTGGACGGACCTGGCGGCGCGGCTCTTCGCGGGGCGGGGCATCGAGATCGCGGCACCCGCCCCGCTGGCCGTGGGGGAGGAGGAGTTCCAGCGGATCATGGCCAAGAGGAGGTCACCGGTGCTCGCGGTGGTGGACTTCCCGCCCATGCCGGGCACGGTGGCGCGGCCGCTCGTCGACCCCGTGCCGCTGTCCCCGGTCTCGCTGGTGTGGCGGAAGGGTTTCAGCCATCCGGGGCTCGACGCGTTGCGGCGGGCCGCCGCCGAGCTGGCGCGGGCGGAAGTATGGCTGTCACATCCGGAGGACGGGTGGATTCCGCCCACAGATGCACTCATCATGATGACCTTCACCTGACGTCACACACATACACATCTTTCCCGCCCATACATTCGTTGGCCCGGGTGCGTGTGATGGGTGGGGCGCCCCGGATCGGGTGGGGGCCCGGTCCGGTACAGGAAAGTGCGACCGTCCGGCATCGACCACGCGCTCGGAACGATCCCGTGGGGGGAAGTGCGTGCACGTCGACAACTGGCCCAAGGGCATTCAGCCGAAGCGGACCGAGGGCGAGGGCCCGGGTCCGGGCCGTGGTGGCAGTGGTGGTGGCAGCGGCAGCGGTGCGTCGGACGGGGTGGTCTGGCCCGACGCCGCCGGCAGAACGGGAGCAGTCTCCCAGGTGGAGGCGAGGCCCTGGGAACAGCCCGACCAGCCCGGGCGCAACCACGACCCGCACGAGGTGACCGTGCAGCTCGACGGCGTCGGGCGTGAGGTGGAGGAAGGGACCGGCAGGCACGCCGGCAAGAACGGGGACCCGGCCGGCGCCGGTCAGGACTCCGACGGGCCGGTCTTCGTCGACGAGTCGGGACGGCGCCGCAACCTCTACCGGCGGCTCGGCATCGCCGTCGGCACCGCCTGCGCGGCGTACGCCGTGGTCATCGTCGGCACCCTGGTGTCGGGCAACTCCGACGCGCCCTGGCTGCCGGTGCCGATGCAGAAGGACGACAAGCCGGCGGGCAGGGTGGACACACCTCCGGAGCCGGCCGAGTCGGACGACCGGTCCGACACGGCGGACGGTTTCGTCCCGGACGCCGGTCCGGGCGGCGGTCGCGCGGGCGCCACGGTCTCGCCCGGCGGCAAGTCGCCCACCGGTGCGTCGGGCCGGGCCAGGCAACCGGAGGAGTCCTCCGGTGCCGAACCCTCGGCCGCGCCCAGCGCCGGAGTGGTGCCGCAGCCGAAGCCGAGCACCAGCGCCAAGGACCCCGAGCCGTCCGCCTCCGCGTCCGAGCCGCCGAAGGTCGACCCGACCCCCTCGGACTCGCCCTCGCCCGCGCCCTCGGACACCACCGACCCCGGACCCGCTCCGGACGGTGGCGGCACGGACACCGTCGCCGGCGGTCCCGCCTCCCCGGCGCCCGTCGAGCCGGCCCCGGCGACCTCGGACAGCTCGCAGAGCCCGCAGGAGCCGACGGGCCCGCAGGACCCGCAGAACCCGGAGACACCCGCCTGATGACCCGCTCCCAGCGCGGCGGCACGCCTTCGCGTGCCGCCAAGCGCCCCTCCCACCCGTCGCGCTCCTCGAACACAAGTGCGGGCAGCGCCGCCGACAGCCCGGGGAACGGCTCCGCGAAGGCCAAGCGGTCGCGCAAGAGCCCGAAGAAGCGTTCCGGGCGCCGCCTGCCGCTGCGCTACCTGCTGCCCTGTGTGCTGCTCCTCGCCCTGATGGCCATGCTCATGCTGCGCGGATACGTGCACAGCGAGATCCTCGCGGACCACCGGGTCCGCCCGCCCGTCTCCAACGACCAGGTACCGAAGGACATACTGAAGGGCGGGCCCGTGATCGACACCCGCTCGGAGAACCGGCGCAGCCTAAAGGTCCCCGACTACGAGCTGGTCCTGACGTTCGACGACGGGCCGGACCCCCGGTGGACCCCCAAGGTCCTCGACATGCTGAGGAAGCACGACGCCAAGGCCGTCTTCTTCATCACCGGCACCATGGCCTCCCGCTACCCGGACCTGGTCCAGCGGATGGTCGACGAGGGCCACGAGATCGGTCTGCACACCTTCAACCACCCGGACCTCTCGCTCCAGAGCAAGGACCGCATCGACTGGGAGCTCTCCCAGAACCAGCTGGCGCTCGCGGGCGCCGCGGGCATCCGCACCTCGCTGTTCCGGCCGCCGTACTCGTCGTTCTCGGAGCGCATGGACAACCGGACCTGGCCGGTGACGCAGTACATCGGCAGCCGCGGTTACATCACCGTCGTCAGCGACACCGACAGCCAGGACTGGCAGCGGCCGGGCGTCGCCGAGATCATCCGCCGGTCCACGCCCGAGCGCGGCGAGGGCGCGGTCGTGCTGATGCACGACTCCGGCGGCGACCGCTCGCAGACCGTCGCCGCGCTGGACCGCTACATCCCCCAACTCCAGGTCAAGGGCTACAAGTTCGACACCCTGACCGGAGCTCTGAAGGCACCCAGCGCGCACACCCCGGTCACCGGCCTCGGCCTGGTGAAGGGCAAGGTCTGGGTCACCCTGGTGCAGGTCTCGGAGAGCACCACCAGCGTCCTCGTCGTCGCCCTCGCGGTCGTCGGCGTCCTCGTCCTCGCCCGCTTCGGCCTGATGCTGGTCCTGTCCCTCGTGCACGCCCGCCGGGTCCGCCGCCGGAACTTCCGCTGGGGCCCGGACGGGCCGGTCACGGAACCCGTCTCGGTGCTCGTCCCCGCGTACAACGAGGCCAAGTGCATCGAGAAGACGGTCCGTTCCCTGGTGGCGAGCGACCACCCCATCGAGGTGCTCGTCATCGACGACGGCTCCAGCGACGGCACGGCCGGCATCGTCGAGGAGCTCGGCAAGGACCTGCCGGGCGTCCGTGTCGTACGGCAGCTCAACGCGGGCAAGCCGGCCGCCCTCAACCGGGGCATCGCCAACGCCCGGCACGAGATCATCGTCATGATGGACGGCGACACGGTCTTCGAACCGTCCACCGTCCGTGAGCTGGTCCAGCCCTTCGCCGACCCCCGTGTCGGCGCGGTCGCGGGCAACGCCAAGGTCGGCAACCGGGACACCCTCATCGGGGCCTGGCAGCACATCGAGTACGTGATGGGCTTCAACCTCGACCGCCGGATGTACGACATCCTGCGCTGCATGCCGACCATCCCCGGAGCGGTCGGGGCGTTCCGCCGCACGGCCCTCGAACGCGTCGGCGGGATGAGCGAGGACACCCTCGCCGAGGACACCGACATCACCATGGCCATGCACCGCGACGGCTGGCACGTCGTCTACGCCGAGAACGCGCGCGCCTGGACCGAGGCCCCGGAATCCGTCCAGCAGCTGTGGTCCCAGCGTTACCGCTGGTCGTACGGCACCATGCAGGCGATCTGGAAGCACCGGGGCTCACTCTTCGACCGGGGCCCCTCCGGCCGCTTCGGGCGCGTGGGCCTGCCGCTGGTGTCCCTCTTCATGGTCGTCGCGCCCCTGCTGGCCCCGCTCATCGACGTCTTCCTGCTCTACGGGCTGATCTTCGGGCCCACGGAGAAGACCATCGGCGCCTGGCTGGGCGTCCTGGCCGTCCAAGTGGTCTGCGCGGCCCTCGCGTTCCACCTCGACAAGGAGCGCATGACCCATCTGATCTCCCTCCCGCTGCAGCAACTCCTCTACCGCCAGCTGATGTACGTCGTCCTGCTCCAGTCGTGGATCACGGCGCTGACCGGCGGCCGGCTGCGCTGGCAGAAGCTGCGGCGGACGGGGGCCGTGGGGCTGCCCGGCGGCTCCCCGGAAGGGGCCGTGCCCCAGCAGAAGTCGGCCGAGCGGAGGCCCGTGGGATGAGCACCCTCGCACACGGCTCCACACCACCGGACTCCACGCCGCCGGACGCCGCGCAGTCCGACCCCGCGCAGACCGACCCCGCGCGGTCCGGTTCCACCGCGCCGGGCGTGCCCCCGCAGGCCGGCGCCGGACCGCAGGACCCGCCCGCCCGCGCTCCCGGCCGGAACCGGTACTTCGACCTTCTCAGGGCCCTCGCCCTCTTCCGGGTGGTGCTCTACCACCTCACCGGCTGGGCCTGGCTGCCGCTCCTCTTCCCCTCCATGGGCGTGATGTTCGCCCTCGCCGGCCACCTCATGGCGCGCTCGCTGAAGCGCCCGGCCCTGGGCGTCGTCCGCGGCCGCCTGCGCCGACTGCTGCCGCCCGTGTGGCTGCTCGGCGTCGTCGGCGTGACCGCGATGGTGGTCCAGGGATGGGGGCCGGACGCGGACGGACACCCCGCCTGGTGGTGGTTCCACCTCACGTTCTGGATCCTCCCGATCAGCGATCCGCCGTACGCCGAGGGTCTGCCCGCGGTGCACGGCCTCATCGGCGCCGACTGGGCCGCGGAGCTCGCCGGGCCGCTCTGGTACGTCCGCGCCTACGTCTGGTACGTGGTCCTCTCCCCGCTGCTGCTCCGCGCGCTGCGGGCGGTGCCGGCGGTGACGGTCCTCGCGCCGATCGCGCTGGCCGGAGTGTTCGAGCTGGGCCTGCTCCAGCTACCGGGCGAGCGGTTCGCGTCGGGGCTGACGGACTTCAGCACCTTCGGCGCCTGCTGGATCCTCGGCATGGCCCACCAGGAGGGCATCCTCGCGCGCCTGCCGCGCTACCTCGTCCCCTCCGTGGCCCCGGTGGTCGCCCTGACCGGCCTCTGGTACGCCCTGAACCACGACTTCGGCACCGGCAACGACCTGGACAGCATGCCGTTCGCCCAGGCGCTCTGGTCCGTCGGCACGGTGGCGCTGCTGCTGCACATCAGCCCGTCGTGGCAGGAGTGGCCGGACCGGCTGCGCCGCTGGGACGGGCTGATCACCCTGCTCAACGCCCGTGCGGTGACGATCTATCTCTGGCACAACACCTGTGTCCTGATCGCCGCGACCCAGTGGGACCGGCTGTGGAGCGTGGTCTTCCTCGAACGACACGTGCCCTGGCTGCTGGAGAGCGTCTGGCCCGTGCTGGTCGTGACCTGGCTGCTGATCGCCGTCTGCGTCGTCGCCTTCGGCTGGGCGGAGGATCTGGCGGCCCGGCGCAGGCCACGATGGTGGCCGAGCCGCCGTGTACTGACCCGGTAACCAACCGGGATACGCACTTGCGTACGACTGACCGGGTGTTGGATGTTGGGCTCGCTTGAGGCAGGTGTTCCGCGCACTGCTCGCCTCGCCGAAGCGACTCAAGGAGTGACGCCCGCCGATGACCCAGCCTCCCGGCCAGCCGCCGTACGACGGCTACGGAGCCCCGCCGCCGCAGCAGCCGTACCCGGGGGCGTACCCGCCCCCGGGCCAGGTGCCCGGTCAGCCGCCGAACCCGTACGCGACGGCTCCGCAGCAGCCGTACGGGGCCGGCGGGCAGCCGCCGTACGGGGCGCCGGGAGCGCCCAACTACGGCCCGCAGTACGGGGGATATCCGCCTCCGCCCCCGCCCTCCGGCGGTAGCGGTGGCAAAGTCGCGATGATCGTCGTGGCCGCCGTGGCGGCGCTCGCGGTGATCGGCGGGGGCATCTTCCTCCTCACCGGCGACGGGGACGACGACACCACGGCCAAGCCCCGGCAGAGCGTCTCGGCCTCGGCGACCGACTCCGCGAGCCCGACGGAGGAGGCCACCGACGACGCCACCGACGAGGGCCTCGGAACGCCCGACGGCGGTCTGGACGACGGCGGTTCGACCACCGCGCCCGCCAAGGGTGTCGAGGGCCAGTGGCAGGACGACGACGCCCGGACCCTCACCATCGGCGCCGAGCAGACCAGCGGTGACGGCAAGGGCCAGCACCCGCTCTCCTACATAGACATGGTCGGCGGCAAGGGCATCCTGACCGGCGTCGGCGCCTACCGCGACGACAACAACTTCCGCATGGCCCTGACCCCGATGGCCTCCAAGGACGTCGGCGACGAGGACGTCACCTTCGCCACGGTCCGCCGCTCCGGCGACGACGTGATCATCACCTGGGAGAAGGGCGGCACGGACAGACTCAGCTACGTGGGCGAGTCGTCGAGCTGACGCGCCCGGGTACGCCGGTGGGGGTGGGCCGCGGTCGGCGGCCCACCCCCACCGCCGTGTCCCGGGGCAACCGAGCGGCGGCGCGGTGACGACTACATCGACCGGAGGCCGGCTCAGGTCCTTTCCGGGCGGAGGAGGAGCGTCGACCATGAAGAGCGATGCCGGACGCATCGACGCGTTCGCGGCCTGGATGGAGGACGTGATGCGGGCGCGCGGGTACGACATCGACAGCCCGCGGGGCGGTGGGAAGACCAGGCTGGCCGAGGACGCGGGGGTGCACCGGGCCGCCATCACGCGGCTGCTGCAGCGGCGGAGCATGCCCGATCTGGAGACGATGCGCGGGCTGTCCCGGGCTCTGGGTGTCCCGGTGCGTGATGTCCTGATCCGCTCGGGCAAGCTGACCGAACAGGACCTGCCGAAGCCCTCGACGCCACCCGTGCCCGGCACGGCACCCGGCGGTCACCCCCTCTCCGCCGAGCAGGCGGCGACCGCGCTGGGCATCCCGGAGCACCTCCGGGCGGCGTTCGTCCGGATCACCGAGCAACTCAGACACGGCCTGGAGCCGGACGCGCAACGCCGGGCCGGTGACTGACCGCCGCCGCCCCAGGCGTCGAAAACCGCTGTGATCGCTGGCCGCTGGCCGCTGGCCGCTGACCGCTGACAGCTGATCGCTGAGCCCGCTGATCGGTCCGCGCTCCGAGATCTCCGCCCCGAAGCCTCCACGCTTCTGAGCCCTCCCCCAACCCCCGAGGCCGCGCCCGGCCGTCGCCGTGCGCGGCCTTCTGCGTGCCCACGGGGGTACACCGTCCTCTCTTGCGCACACTGTTCGCACTGCGTACAGTGTTCCATGTCGCCGCGCAGGACGCGGCGGCGGCCCCCACCCACGCTTCCCGGAGGTTTCGCCATGTTCCAGACCACCGCCCCCGCCCTCGACCTCGCCCACTGGCAGCGCCGCCTCGACACCCTTCGCGCCACCCACGACGTGCCCGGCGCGAGCCTCGCGTTCGTCGTGGACGGTGAGGTCCACGAACTCGCGAGCGGGGTGCTGAGCCGTGCCACCGGAGTGGAGGCCACCACCGACTCCGTCTTCCAGCTCGGCTCGATCGCGAAGGTCTACACCGCCGCCCTGGTCATGCAGCTGGTGGAGTCCGGCGAACTCGACCTGGACGTCCCGGTGGTGAAGGTGCTGCCGGAGTTCGCGACCGTGGACCCGGCCGCCACGGACGTCATCACGCCCCGCATGCTGCTCTCCCACACCAGCGGCCTGACCTGCGACTTCCACATCGACACCGGGCGCGGCGACGACGCGATCGCCAAGTACGTCGAGGCCGCGAAGGGCGTGGCGATGGACTGCCCGCCGGCCACGGCGGTGTCGTACAGCGGTATCGGGTACGTCGTCCTCGGCCGGATGGTCGAGGTCCTGACCGGGCTGACCTGGGACCAGGCCCTCAAGGAGCGCATCTTCGCGCCGCTCGGCCTGACGCACTCCATGACGCTGCCGGAGGAGGCGCTGCCGTTCCGCGCGGCGATGGGCCACCTCGCGGGCGAGGACGGGACGCAGGTCCCGGCCCCGGTCTGGGACATGATGCCGCGCGCGGCCGGCCCGGGTGCCCGGGTGCTCGCCACCGCCGGAGACGTCGTCCGGTACGCCAAGGCCCACCTCGACGGCGGCGCCGGCGTCCTGCGCCCCGAGACGGTGACGGCCATGCAGACCCGCGAGACCGACGTCCCCGACAAGTGGACGGTCAGCGCCGACGGCTGGGGCCTCGGCTGGACGCTCTACGACTGGGACGGCGTCCCGGGCTACGGACACGACGGCGCCGCGACCGGCCAGTACGCCTTCCTCCGCGTGGTGCCCACCCGGGGTGTCGCCGTCGCGCTGCTCACCAACGGCGGTTCCTCCCGCCTCCTCTACGCCGACCTGCTGCGCGAGCTGCTGGCGGAGCTGGCCGGAATCACCCTGCCCGCCCCGTTCGCCCCGCCCGCCGAGCCGCCCACCGTCGACCTCACGCCCTGGACCGGTACGTACAAGAGGGAGGGAGTCGTCATCACGATCAGCGAGAGGAACGGCACACCGCACCTCACGTACGCCTTCGTGGACGGCATGGTCGGCTACTCGCCGGACCTGGAGATGGAACTCGTGCCCTTGTCGGAGACGGTGTTCGCCGGAGCGGGCGGCGGCGCCTCGTTCGCGGAGGACTGGATGCCTGTGGTCTTCGCCACGCTGAGCGACGGCACGCGGTGCGCCTACATTGGCATGAGGGCGGCGCCGAAGGTGGTGTGACCACCGGGTATCCGCCAGGTGTCGACCCGGTATGACGCCCCGCTCACCGATTCCTCACCGCCCGGTCCGCCCGCTCGTGAGAGCAAAGTTCCTTTCCGGTCACCCGGTGCCACAGCCAGGAAACGCGCTCTCCCTACCTTCGGGACTCATCACCCCTCATCACCGCATCGCGACACCGGAGCCCGGAGAACGTGGAGGCGTCATGACAGCCCCGAGCACTGCCCCCGCATCGAGCAGGGGAGGCCGCTGGATTCAGCACTGGGACCCCGAGAACGAGGCGTTCTGGAACGAGACCGGCGAGAAGGTCGCCCGCCGCAACCTCTTCTTCTCGGTGCTCTCGGAGCACATCGGCTTCTCCATCTGGACCGTCTGGTCGGTGATGGTGCTCTTCATGGGCCCCGAGTACGGGCTCACCCCGGCCGACAAGTTCTTCCTCGTCTCCATGGCCACGCTGGTCGGCGCCATCGTCCGCATCCCGTACACCTTCGCGGTGGCGATCTTCGGCGGACGCAACTGGACGGTGGTCTCCGCGAGCCTGCTGCTGATCCCGACCATCGCGGCCTTCATCGTGATGGAGCCGGGGACCTCGTTCAACACGTTCCTGATCTGCGCGATGCTCGCCGGCATCGGCGGCGGCAACTTCGCCTCCTCCATGACGAACATCAACGCCTTCTTCCCGCTGCGGAAGAAGGGCTGGGCGCTCGGCCTCAACGCGGGTGGCGGCAACATCGGTGTCCCGGTCGTGCAGCTCATCGGTCTGGCCGTCATCGGCGCCGCCGGCGGCCCCCGCGTCCTGCTCGGGATCTACATCCCCTTCATCGTCATCGCCGCGGTCCTCGCCGCCGTCTACATGGACAACATCGCGTCCGTGAAGAACGACACCGGTGCCGCGAAGGACTCCGTGAGGGAGGCCCACACCTGGATCATGTCCTTCCTCTACATCGGCACCTTCGGCTCCTTCATCGGCTACAGCTTCGCCTTCGGCCTCGTCCTGCAGACCCAGTTCGGCCGTACGCCCCTGGAGTCCGCCTACGTCACCTTCATCGGCCCGCTGCTCGGCTCGCTGATCCGGCCGGTGGGCGGCGCACTCGCCGACAAGTACGGCGGCGCCAAGATCACCCTGTGGAACTACGTCGGCATGGCCGCCGCCACCGGGGTCATCGTCATCGCCTCCATGCAGAAGTCGCTGCCGCTCTTCACCACGGCGTTCATCGCGCTCTTCGTCCTCACCGGCGTCGGCAACGGCTCCACCTTCAAGATGATCCCGGGCATCTTCCAGGCCAAGGCCCTCGCCAAGGGACTTCAGGGCGAGGAGGCCGCGGCCTACGGACGCCGTCTCTCCGGCGCCTCCATGGGCATCATCGGCGCGGTGGGTGCCCTCGGCGGCCTCGGCATCAACCTGGCCTTCCGGCAGTCCTTCCTCTCCGTGGGCTCCGGCACCGGCGCCTTCGTCGCCTTCCTCGCCTTTTACGGGCTCTGCTTCGCGGTGACCTGGGCCGTATACCTTCGCCGAACGGCCTCGAACACGGTTGCGGCCACCGCCACGACGGAATCGAAGCCGCAGCTCAGCTACGCCGAGGTGTGACATCGCCCATGCCGTGACACGTGCGGCGTAACACCAGCGACATCAAGCCGAACCGAGCCTGTCACGCGCCGTTGACAGGCTCGTTCGGCATGTGGGTCCACCAACCGGTGCACCCGCACGCACGGAACTTCGACTGAGTGCAACGACTCGACTGCGGGACGAGAGCCATGTACGACGAACAGCAGCGACCCGAGCGACCCGAGCGATCAGATCGAGCCGATCGACCAGACAGGACGGTTCTGATGGATCGGATGGACCGCACGGACCGGGAGTCGCGGACCGAACACGGGCCGCTCGCGGGGTTCACCGTGGGCGTCACCGCCGCCCGCAGGGCCGACGAACTCGGGGCGCTGCTCCAGCGCCGCGGAGCCGCGGTCCTGCACGCCCCCGCCCTGCGCATCGTGCCGCTCGCGGACGACAGCGAACTGCTCGCCGCGACGAAGGACCTGCTCGACCAGGCCCCCGACATCGTGGTGGCGACGACGGCCATCGGCTTCCGCGGCTGGATCGAGGCCGCGGACGGCTGGGGCCTGGGCGAGGCCCTGCTCGACCGCCTGCGCGGTGTCGAGGTCCTGGCCCGCGGACCGAAGGTCAAGGGCGCGATCCGCGCCGCCGGCCTCACGGAGGAGTGGTCCCCCTCCTCCGAGTCCATGGCCGAGGTGCTCGACCGGCTGCTGGAGCACGGCGTCGACGGCCGCCGGATCGCCGTCCAGCTGCACGGCGAACCGCTCCCCGGTTTCGTGGAGTCCCTGCGCGCCGGGGGCGCGGAAGTCGTCGGCGTCCCCGTCTACCGCTGGATGCCCCCCGAGGACATCACCCCGGTCGACCGCCTCCTCGACTCCACGGTCGCCCGTGGCCTCGACGCCCTCACGTTCACCAGCGCCCCCGCGGCGGCGTCCCTGCTCTCCCGAGCCGAAGAGCGGGGCATGCTCCCGGAGTTGCTCAACGCCCTGAACCACGACGTCCTGCCCGCCTGCGTGGGCCCGGTGACGGCGCTCCCCCTCCAGGCCCACGGCGTGGACACGGTCCAGCCCGAACGCTTCCGCCTCGGGCCCCTGGTCCAACTCCTCTGCCAGGAACTGCCCGGCCGCGCCCGTACGCTGCCCATCGCCGGCCACCGGGTCGAGATCCGCGGCCACGCGGTTCTCGTCGACGGCGCCCTGCGCCCCGTCCCCCCGGCCGGCATGTCCCTGCTCCGCGCGCTCGGCCGCAGGCCGGGCTGGGTCGTCCCCCGCTCCGACCTGCTGCGCGCCCTGCCCGGCGCCGGCCGCGACGAACACGCCGTGGAGACGGCGATGGCCCGCCTCCGCACGGCCCTCGGCACGCCCAAACTGATCCAGACAGTGGTCAAACGCGGCTACCGCCTGGCTCTGGACCCGGCGGCGGACGCGAAGTACGACGCGTAGGCGGGAACGGCGCGGCAGGGACTTCGACTGCGGGTACGGGGGGCTGGTCGCGCAGTTCCAGGCCCTGCGGGCCTGAAAAGCGTGGGGCGCAGCCCCGCTTTTCAGGGGCGCGGGGAACTGCGCGACCAGCCCCCACCGGGCGGACGTCCGGGGGTCGAAGGGGCGCAGCCCCTGGGGATGGGACGGGTAGGGGCGGCGGGGGCGAAGGAACCGGCCAAGGACCGGAGGCTTCCCCCACCACGTGCGCCCAGGCACTGTAAGGGGTACGTACCCCTCAAACGCACCCCTGCCGGCCGACAACCCCAGGGCGGTGACAGGTACATGGCACACCCCCAACCCCCTCGCTTCGACTGCGGCCACCTCTGCCTGGACTTCCTCACCACCACCCACCCCGAGGAACAACTCGACACCCCCACCGGCCTGCGCACCTGGATCAGCGCCGCCCACCTGGTCCCCGAGGCCACCCCCCTCGACCACATCACCCCCCACTGGCTGGTCGGCTTCAGGGAACTCCGCGGCCACATCGACCAGTTGGTGCGCCCCATCCCCGACCGCGCCCCGGACCCCCGCGCCGTCGACATCTCCCTGGCCAGGGTCAACGACCTGGCCCGCGCGGCGACTCCGGCCCTCCGCGCCGTCCGCGCCCCCGACGGCACCCTCACCCGCGCGCTGGACCGCGTCCCCGAGTGCGCCGCACTGCTCGCGGTGCTGGCCCGCGACACCGTGGAGCTGCTCACGGACCCGGTCGCCTGCGCGAGCCTGCGCCAGTGCGCCGGCGACAACTGCCCCGTGGTGTACGTCGACACCTCCCGCGGTCGGCGCCGCCGCTGGTGCTCCAGCGAGATCTGCGGCAACCGCGAACGCGTGGCCCGACACCGCCGCCGAGCCGACCTGGCCCGCGCCCGCGCGTAGTTGGGACCGAAATGCCCACCCGCCCTACCCGGCACGGTGGTTGGGCAAACCCCGGGTGGCCGTAAAGAAGCAGCAGTGCTGTTTTTCACATCGCAATGCGGATGTCTTCACAATTCCCGCCCCCGCGTGCCGGTTTAAGCGCGGATATGGCCGTACTTGTCCCTCACCTGCCTCATCCTTCCCGCGTTTAATCGAGAAAGTTGTGGCTCAACTCTGAACACACAACTGGTTACCTACGTATCCCGATGTGAGCGACCGACTGGGGGAACCCCCGGACACCGGAGGTAGCCGTGCGCAAGGATTCCGCTGTGGCCGATGAACGCCCGCACAGGGCACGACATCGCGCATCACAGCCCTCAGAGCCAGACGAGGAGCTGATGCGCGCGCTGTACCGCGAGCACGCTGGACCCTTGCTCGCGTACGTGCTGCGTCTGGTCGCGGGCGACCGCCAGCGTGCCGAGGACGTTGTGCAGGAAACTCTCATCAGGGCCTGGAAGAACGCCGGTCAGCTCAATCGAGCGACCGGATCGGTACGCCCCTGGCTGGTGACGGTCGCACGCCGCATCGTCATCGACGGCCACCGCAGCCGGCAGGCCCGGCCGCAGGAGGTCGACCCGTCGCCGCTGGAGGTCATCCCCGCGGAGGACGAGATCGACAAGGCGTTGTGGCTGATGACACTGTCGGACGCGCTGGACGACCTGACCCCTGCCCACAGGGAGGTCCTGGTCGAGACCTATTTCAAAGGGCGTACGGTCAATGAGGCGGCCGAGACGCTTGGCATCCCCAGTGGCACCGTCCGCTCCCGGGTGTTCTACGCCCTGCGGTCGATGAAGCTGGCTCTAGAGGAGCGCGGGGTGACGGCATGAGCAACATCTACGGGGGGTATGGACCGGGAATGCCCGGATCTGTGCAAGGAGCCCAAGGTTCCGGCGACAACATCCACGAGACCGTCGGCGCGTACGCCCTCGGGATACTGGACGACGCCGAGGCCACACAGTTCGAGATGCATCTCGCCACGTGCGAGTGGTGCGGACAGCAGCTCGACGAGCTGGCCGGCATGGAACCGATGCTTGCCGCGCTCGCGGACCTGCCCGCGGCCCAGGGAACGCCCGCGATCGGCGAGTCCCTGTCCGTGAAACCGACCACCGGTCTCGCGGACCGGCTCGTCGGCGAGGTGGTCCAGCACCGGGCGAAGAAGAGCCGACGGAACTTCTTCATGCTGGCGGCAGGCGTGGCCCTGATCGTCGGCGGCCCGACAGCGGTGTTCGCGACGACGGGCGGCGGGGACGACGAACCGCAGAACCGGACCGTGGTCGCCAGCCCGGCCAAGGACGCTTTCATGGGTATGAAGGCATCGGACAAGGTCTCGTCCACCGACGCGTCCACCCAGGTCACCGCCACGGTCGGCATGGAGACCAAGGCCTGGGGCACGCACGCGGTGCTGGAGCTGAAGAACGTCAAGGGTCCGGAGAAGTGCTCGCTCATCGCCGTCGGCAAGAACGGCGAGCGTGAGACGGTCACCTCCTGGTCCGTCCCGAAGTGGGGCTACGGCATCAAGAACGCCACGACCGAGCAGGCGAAGAACCCGCTCTACGTCCACGGCGGCGCGGCCTTCACCCCCGACGAGATCGACCATTTCGAGATCCTGACCTTCAGCGGCAAGAAGCTCGTCTCGGTCAAGGCGTAACGCGTCCAGGCGAAACGGACACGCTCGCGGCGAACAGCGGACGGACCTCGGTCGGGCACATAGCCTGTCGGGGTCCTTTTCGCGTACGGTGGACGGCTGCCCAGCACGTCAGAAGGGGGCCCGGGTGGCCGCTCAGGTTCAGCAGGAAACGCTCGACTCCGCTCACGACTCGGTGCGTGAGAAGGAGATCGGCGTCGAACAGGCACATCTGGACCGGGTCTACCGGCGCCTCGAGGAGAAGATCCACGAGGCCGAGTTCCTGATGAACGACGCGGCCAAGCGCGGTCAGGTCGGCACCCCCGGCGCACTCGCCGAGCGGGACGCCCAGGTCTTCCGGGCGGGCGTCCACCTGAACCGTCTGAACAACGAGTTCGAGGACTTCCTCTTCGGCCGGATCGACCTGCTGCAGGGCAAGGACGGCAAGAAGGGCCCGGACGGGGCGTACACCGCAGTCGAACCCGCCGAGGGCGCGGTGCGCCCCGACAACACCGCCGACATCGCCGAGACCCTGCACATCGGCCGGATCGGCGTCCTGGACTCCGAGTACGCGCCGCTGGTCATCGACTGGCGGGCCCCGGCGGCCGCCCCCTTCTACCGTTCGACGCCGGTCGACCCCGGCCGCGTCGTCCGCCGCCGCGTCATCCGCTCCAAGGGCCGCAAGGTGCTCGGCGTCGAGGACGACCTGATGCGCCCCGAGCTGACGGCCCGCCTCGACGGCGGCGAACTGCCCGTCATCGGCGACGGAGCCCTCATGGCCGCCCTCGGCCAGGCCCGCAGCCACACCATGCGTGACATCGTCGCCTCCATCCAGGCCGAACAGGACCTGGTGATCCGTGCCCCCGCCGCCTCCGTGACCTACGTCGAGGGCGGCCCCGGCACCGGCAAGACGGCCGTCGCCCTGCACCGCGCCGCCTACCTCCTCTACCAGGACCGGCGCCGGTACGCGGGCGGCATCCTCATCGTCTCCCCGACCCCGCTGCTCGTCGCCTACACCGAGGGTGTCCTGCCCTCCCTCGGCGAGGAGGGCCAGGTCGCCATCCGCGCCATCGGCTCACTCGTCGACGGCGCCGAGGCCACGCTGTACGACTCCCCGGCCGTGGCCCGCGCCAAGGGCTCGTACCGCATGCTCAAGGTGCTGCGGAAGGCCGCCCGGGGCGCCCTGGAGTCGAGCGACGCGCCCACCCGCCTGCGGGTCGTCGCCTTCGGCCGCCGCCTGGAGCTGGAGGCCCCCGACCTGGACCGCGTCCGCCGCACCGCGCTCAGCGGCACGGCCCCGGTCAACCTGCTGCGCCCCCGCGCGCGCAAGCTGCTGCTGGACGCCCTGTGGGACCGGTCGGGCGCGGCGGGCCGCCACAGCGACCCCGAGCTGGCCGCCGAACTGCGCTCCTCCTTCGACGAGGACATCACCAGCGAGGACGAGTTCATCGCCTTCCTCGACGCCTGGTGGCCCGAACTGACCCCGCGCGCGGTGCTCACCGCCATGGCCGACGAGCGCCGCCTCGGCCGCTGGGCCCGCCGCATCCTCAATCCGGGGGAGATCCGCCGTGTCGCCCGCTCCCTGAAACGGGACGGGCTGTCCGTCCACGACGTCGCGGTGCTCGACGAACTCCAGGCGATCCTCGGCCTCCCAGCCCGCCCCCGCAAGAAGCGCGAACTCGACCCGCTGGACCAGCTCACGGGCCTGGAGGAGCTGATGCCCGTACGCGAGGAGACCCAGCGGGAGCGGGCCGAGCGGCTGGCGCAGGAGCGGACCGAGTACGCGCACGTCATCGTCGACGAGGCGCAGGACCTGACGCCGATGCAGTGGCGGATGGTGGGCCGCCGCGGCCGCCACGCCACCTGGACGGTCGTCGGCGACCCTGCCCAGTCGTCCTGGTCCGACCCGGACGAGGCGGCCGAGGCCCGCGACGAGGCCCTGGGCACCCGCCCGCGCCGCCGCTTCACCCTCACCGTCAACTACCGCAACCCGGCCGAGATCGCCGAGCTGGCGGCGAAGGTGCTGGCCCTGGCCATGCCGGGGTCCGAGTCCCCGTCGGCGGTCCGCTCCACCGGAGTGCGGCCCCGCTTCGTCACGGCCGCCCGCGACACCCTGGCCCGCACGGTCCGCGCGGAGGCCGCCCGTCTGCTGGACCTCGTGGACGGCACCGTGGGCGTCGTGGTCGCCATGAACCGCCGGGACGAGGCCGCCCGCTGGCTGGCCGGCCTCGGCGACCGCGTGGTGGCCCTCGGCAGCCTGGAGGCCAAGGGCCTGGAGTACGACGCCACGGTGGTCGTCTCCCCGGCGGAGATCGCGGACGAGTCCCCCGCGGGGCTGCGTGTGTTGTACGTCGCACTCACCCGGGCGACACAGCAGCTGACGGTCGTCTCGGCGGAACGGGACGATCCGGACGCCGACGGGGTCCCCGACCTGCTGCGGGACTGAGGGGGCGGTCGGTCGCCTGCGGGCGCGATCAACCACACACCACCCGCACCCGCCGACGCACCGTCAACTCCCAGAACGCCAACGCGCCTGTTAGCCTGGGTGGTGGCACCGGCTCGATCCAAGCCCCCGGGCCCAACCTTCGTCGCTACGAGCGACCACTTGCCGCGAGGCGAGCATGGCGGGTCGGTGCCACTGACCGTACGAAGAGGTCCACGTCGAATGTGACGTGGACCTCTTCTCGTTGAGAACAAAACGTTCTCAACCCCGGACGGCTAACGCCTACTCGACGGTAGGTGCGACGATCGGACGGCAAAACGCAGCAAACGCAGTAGCAGAAGTACGCGAAAGCAGAGGAAGTCGGCCATGGCAACGGCGCCCAGCGTCTCCTACTCGATGACGGTCCGGCTGGAGGTGCCCGCGAGCGGAACCGCGGTGTCCCAGCTCACCGGAGCCGTCGAGTCCCACGGAGGCTCGGTGACCGGCCTCGACGTGACCGCGTCCGGCCACGAGAAGCTCCGCATCGACGTCACCATCGCCGCCACCTCCACGGCGCACGCCGACGAGATCGTCGAGCAGCTGCGCCACATCGAGGGCGTGACGCTCGGCAAGGTGTCCGACCGTACGTTCCTCATGCACCTCGGCGGCAAGATCGAGATGGCGTCCAAGCACCCCATCCGCAACCGTGACGACCTCTCGATGATCTACACGCCGGGCGTGGCCCGCGTCTGCATGGCGATCGCCGAGAACCCCGAGGACGCCCGCCGCCTCACCATCAAGCGCAACTCCGTTGCGGTCGTGACGGACGGCTCCGCCGTGCTGGGCCTCGGCAACATCGGCCCCAAGGCCGCACTGCCCGTCATGGAGGGCAAGGCGGCCCTCTTCAAGCGGTTCGCCGGCATCGACGCCTGGCCGATCTGCCTGGACACCCAGGACACCGACGCGATCGTCGAGATCGTCAAGGCGATCGCCCCCGGCTTCGCGGGCATCAACCTGGAGGACATCTCCGCGCCCCGCTGCTTCGAGATCGAGGCCCGCCTGCGCGAGGCCCTCGACATCCCCGTCTTCCACGACGACCAGCACGGCACCGCGATCGTCGTCCTCGCCGCCCTCACCAACGCACTTCGTGTGGCGGGCAAGGCGATCGGGGACATCCGCGTGGTCATGTCGGGCGCCGGCGCGGCCGGTACGGCCATCCTCAAGCTGCTGATCGCCGCCGGTGTGAAGAACGCCGTCGTGGCCGACATCCACGGTGTCGTGCACTGCGACCGCGCCGACCTCGTCGACGCCGCCGGCGACTCGCCGCTGCGCTGGATCGCCGACAACACCAACCCCGAGGGCCTCACGGGCACCCTCAAGGAGGCCGTGCGCGGCGCCGACGTGTTCATCGGCGTCTCGGCCCCGAACGTCCTCGACGGCGACGACGTGGCCGCCATGGCCGACAACGCCATTGTGTTCGCGCTCGCGAACCCCGACCCCGAGGTCGACCCCGCGGTCGCCCGGCAGACGGCGGCCGTCGTGGCCACCGGCCGCTCCGACTTCCCGAACCAGATCAACAACGTGCTGGTCTTCCCGGGTGTCTTCCGCGGTCTCCTCGACGCCCAGTCCCGGACCGTCAACACGGAGATGATGCTCGCCGCGGCCACCGCGCTCGCGAACGTCGTCACCGAGGACGAGCTGAACCCGAACTACATCATCCCGAGCGTCTTCAACGACAAGGTCGCGGGCGCGGTCGCCGGCGCGGTGCGCGAGGCCGCGAAGGCGGCGGCGTCGGCCTGAGGCCCGCTGTGACGGTGGCCACGGCCCGCCCCATCGGCGCGTCGCGGGGCCGGAGGGCTTGCGCCGCCCTTTAGTGTGGCGGCCAAGCTCAGGCCTGCCACGACTCCCAAGGGTGTTCATATGACTCCCAGGGGTGTTCGTGTGACTCCCAGGGGTGCTGGATTGGCTTTCCCGCCGCAGGTGAGTGCAGGATGCGTTTCTGGGCGCGAGGGTCTGACGACGGACCCGGGTCCGCCTCAACGGCAAGAAGAACACGGGAGTAACAACATGAACCGCAGTGAGCTGGTGGCCGCGCTGGCCGACCGCGCCGAGGTGACCCGCAAGGACGCCGACGCCGTGCTGGCCGCGTTCGCTGAGACTGTCGGCGACATCGTCTCCAAGGGCGACGAGAAGGTCACCATCCCCGGCTTCCTGACCTTCGAGCGCACCCACCGTGCCGCTCGCACCGCTCGCAACCCGCAGACCGGCGACCCGATCCAGATCCCCGCCGGCTACAGCGTGAAGGTCTCCGCGGGCAGCAAGCTCAAGGAAGCGGCCAAGGGCAAGTAACCTTGCCATCTGTCTCTCACGGGACGATGGGGCGCACGTAGGACGCCTGATGGGGGCGGCACCTGGTCTTCCGGGTGCCGCCCCCATCGTCGTAGGGATGTCGGCTGCGGGTCCGTCGGGGCCCGCCGCGCGGTCCCCCGGGCCCCTGGGAGAAGCGGGGCTGCGCCCCTGCTTCTCCCAGGCGCGGTCCTAGCCCAGTGCCTTGCCCGGCAGTTCCACCTTCGCGCCGAGCTCCATGAGCTTCTCCATGAAGTTCTCGTAGCCGCGGTTGATCAGGTCGATGCCGTGGACCCGGGAGGTGCCCTGGGCCGCGAGGGCGGCGATGAGGTACGAGAAGCCGCCGCGCAGGTCGGGGATGACCAGGTCGGCGCCCTGCAGACGGGTGGGGCCGGAGACGACCGCCGAGTGCAGGAAGTTGCGCTGGCCGAAGCGGCAGTCGGAGCCGCCGAGGCACTCGCGGTAGAGCTGGATGTGCGCACCCATCTGGTTCAGCGCGGAGGTGAAGCCCAGCCGGGACTCGTAGACCGTCTCGTGGACGATCGAGAGGCCGGTGGCCTGCGTCAGCGCGACGACCAGGGGCTGCTGCCAGTCGGTCTGGAAGCCCGGGTGGACGTCCGTCTCCAGCGCGATCGACTTCAGCTGGCCGCCCGGGTGCCAGAAGCGGATGCCCTCGTCGTCGATCTCGAAGGCGCCGCCCACCTTCCGGTAGGTGTTCAGGAACGTCATCATCGAGCGCTGCTGGGCGCCCCGGACGTAGATGTCGCCCTCGGTCGCCAGCGCGGCGGACGCCCAGGAGGCGGCCTCCAGGCGGTCCGGGAGCGCCTTGTGGTTGTAGCCGCCGAGCGAGTCCACACCGGTGATGCGGATCGTGCGGTCGGTGTCCATCGCGATGATGGCGCCCATCTTCTGCAGGACGCAGATCAGGTCCTCGATCTCCGGCTCGATCGCCGCGTTCGAGAGTTCCGTCACGCCCTCCGCGAGGACGGCGGTCAGCAGCACCTGCTCCGTGGCGCCCACGGACGGGTACGGCAGCTGGATCTTCGTGCCCCGCAGCCGCCGCGGCGCCTCCAGGTACTGGCCGTCCTCCCGCTTCTCGATCTTCGCGCCGAACTGCCGCAGCACCTCGAAGTGGAAGTCGATCGGCCGGCCGCCGATGTCGCAGCCGCCGAGACCGGGGATGAAGGCGTGGCCGAGGCGGTGCAGCAGGGGGCCGCAGAAGAGGATCGGGATGCGGGAGGAGCCCGCGTGGGCGTCGATGTCGGCGACGTTCGCGCTCTCCACGTTCGTCGGGTCCATCACCAGCTCGCCCGGCTCGTCGCCCGGGCGGACCGTTACGCCATGCAGCTGCAGCAGCCCGCGCACGACGCGTACGTCGCGGATGTCGGGCACGTTGCGCAGCCGGCTCGGACCGCTGCCGAGCAGCGCGGCGACCATGGCCTTGGGTACGAGGTTCTTCGCACCGCGGACACGGATCTCGCCACTGAGCGGGGTGCCGCCGTGTACAAGCAGTACGTCGTCAGAGCCGTTGACGGTCATGGATCTCGCGTTCCGTGGAGTTGGGCAGAGGCGTGTGCGGCGTAGGCGGACGGCCGACGGACCCGTTGTGCGGGGGCCGGCGCGGCGCGAGCCGGAGAGCTAGCGTAATCGCCGCACACCCCCCTTCCGTAAGCCCAAGTGCCTCTCAGCCACGTCATGGATTGGCCACAACACGAACCGTTCACCACCGGCCACGGGGGGTCACCGGACCGGCCGTGCGCCCCGGCCGCTTCCCTGTGCCCGTCCGTCTCCCGCCACCGGCCTGTCGGAGACCCCTGCGGGCCGCTGGCCTGGATTCATGGCCGCGCGCACACTGCTGGGGGGATTGGCTCCCCGTACCCGGGCGGGATGCGGGATCATGTCTGGCATGACCGAGGTGTCCTCGCTCACAGGGCGGCTGCTCGTGGCCACGCCCGCCCTGGCGGACCCGAACTTCGACCGCGCAGTCGTGCTCCTTCTCGACCACGACGAGAAGGGCTCGCTCGGCGTGGTCCTCAACAGGCCCACCCCGGTGGACGTCGGCGACATCCTGGAGGGCTGGGCGGACCTCGCCGGCGAACCCGGGGTGGTCTTCCAGGGCGGCCCCGTGCAACTGGACTCGGCCCTGGGGGTCGCGGTGATCCCCGGCGGGGGCTCCGTGGACCGGGCGCCACTCGGCTGGCGGCGCGTGCACGGGGCGATCGGCCTGGTCGATCTGGAGGCCCCGCCGGAGCTGCTGGCCTCCGCGCTCGGCTCGCTGCGCATCTTCGCCGGGTACGCGGGCTGGGGCCCCGGCCAGTTGGAGGACGAACTGGCGGAGGGCGCCTGGTACGTCGTCGAGTCGGAACCCGGCGACGTCTCCTCGCCCTGCCCGGAACGGCTCTGGCGCGAGGTCCTGCGCCGCCAGCGCAACGAACTCGCGATGGTGGCCACGTATCCGGACGACCCTTCGCTCAACTGACGTCGGGCAGGTGTGGAGGGTGCACATCTCCATGGATCACTCTTTCGAGTGTTCGAGATCAAGTTCGGGTCGAATGCTGTCGGGCGCGACATGGCGTCTCAGGCATGAAGCTGGTGGTGGAGGTCAGGCTGCTGCCGACGCCTGTACAGGCGTCGGCGCTGGAGAAGACCCTGCGCGCCTGCAACGAGGCCGCCGGCTGGGTGGCTGAGGTGGCCTTCGAACGTGGTGTGTTCACGAACTTCGCGCTGCGCAGGCACACCTATGGGCAGGTCAAGGACCGGTGGAACCTGGGGGCGCAGGCTGCCCAGCATGTGATCAAGAAGACCTGCGATGCGTATGCGACGTTGCGGACGAATCTGCGGGGAGGCCCGTAGGGCCGGGGTGCCCGTGGTGTACGTCGATCCGGCCTGCACTTCGCGCACCTGCGCCGAATGCGGCCACATTCACCAGGCGAACCGGGTGTCCCAAGCACGGTTCGCGTGCCGGTCCTGCGGATTCGTTGATCACGCGGACCGGAACAGCTCCCGCAACATCCGCGCTCGTGCGTGGGAGTTGTGGCGACGCGGGGCCCAGTCGACGGTCCCTGCTCCACCGCCGCGCAGCGGGGTGGAACTGGACGCAAACGAAGCGTCACGGCCAGTGGCGCCCGTTGTGCAAGCCCGGGACCCACAGTTCCCGGCGGTTGATTACCCTTGGCGTCATGAGCACTCTTGAGCCCGAGCGCGGTACTGGTACGGGGACCCTCGTCGAGCCGACGCCGCAGACGTCGCACGGCGATGGTGACCACGAGCGCTTCGCCCACTATGTCCAGAAGGACAAGATCATGGCGAGCGCCCTCGACGGCACGCCCGTCGTGGCGTTGTGCGGCAAGGTGTGGGTCCCGGGCCGCGACCCGAAGAAGTACCCCGTGTGCCCCATGTGCAAGGAGATCTTCGAGTCCCTCGGCGCGGGCGGCGACGACCAGGGCGACGGCAAGAAGTAGAGCGGGCGCGCTCCGGCTCGGGAGCATTCCGTTCGTGGGCGGGTTCGGGTGAGTGTGTGGTTGCTCGCGCAGCCCCCACTCACCCGCACCGCCCACGAACCGGTGCTCCCGAGCTTTGTCGCGCGCTTCTTTGGATCACAAGGTGGTCGAGACCTCTTGTGGTCATGTTCATGTAGTCCATAACCTCCGGTGTGTTGTGTAGAGCAGAACGCCCGTTGCAGAGAATGCAACGCTCCGCTCCCCCCTCCGGAGGATTCGCTCGATGAAGCTCGCCGCCCGACTCGCCGCGCCCGTAGCGGCGCTGGCCCTCGCCGGGCTGACCGCCTGTGCCCCCCAGACCTCCGACAACTCCTCCACCGGGGAGGACGAGAAGACCGGCACCCTGCGGGTGTGGCTCTTCCAGGAGGTGAGCAACGAGCCGAAGCAGAAGGTCGTCGACAAGGTGGTCGCCGCCTTCGAGAAGGCGCACGACGGCGCGAAGGTCAAGGTCGAGTACATCCCCGTCGAGACCCGCGCCCAGCGCATCAAGGCCGCCTTCAACGACCCCAAGAGCGCCCCCGACGTCATCGAGTACGGCAACACGGACACCGCCGGCTACGTGAAGGACGGCGGACTCGCCGACGTCACCGCGGAGTTCAACGGCTGGTCCGAGGCCAAGGACTCCGACCCGACCGCCAAGACGTCCGTGACGGTCGAGGGCAAGGTCTACGGGGCGCCCTTCTTCGTGGGTGTGCGCGCGCTCTACTACCGCACCGATGTCTTCGACGAGCTCGGCCTCGAACCCCCGAAGACCTTGGACGAGCTGGCCGCCACCGCCAAGCAGATCCGCGCCGCCGAGCCCGACCTGTACGGGCTCGTCGTCGGCGGCGCCTACACCTACGGCGCCATGCCCTTCGTCTGGGCCAACGGCGGCGAGATAGCCGAGGGCAAGGGCGGCTCGTACACCTCGACCATCGACAGCGCGGCCGCCCAGAAGGGCATCAAGGCCTACACCTCGCTCTTCGGCGACGACAACTGCCCCGCCGCCAAGTGCGCGAGCATGGGCGGCAACGACACGGTCACCGCGTTCGCCGCCGGCAAGGCGGGCATGGCGATCGGCGGTGACTTCAGCCACGCGGCCGTGGAAGCCGGCAAGGTCAAGGGCAAGTACGCGGTCGTACCGCTGCCGGGGGTGAAGTCCGGCTCGGTGGCCCCGGCGTTCGCGGGCGGCAACAACGTCGGCGTCCTGAAGAGCACCACGCACCGCACCCTCGCCGTCGACCTGATGAAGCGACTGGCGTCCAAGAAGACCCAGGGCGAACTCTTCGACGCCATGGGCTTCCTGCCCACGTACACGGACGTGCGGGCGGAGGCGGCGAAGGAGGAGCCCTTCATCGAGCCGTTCGTGAAGACGCTGGCCTCCGGCACGAAGTTCGTGCCCGCCTCCCCGGCGTGGGCGCAGATCGACGCGTCTCTGGTGCTGCCGACGATGTTCCAGGAGGTCGTCAGCGGCAAGAAGGACGTGGCGGAGGCGTCGCAGGACGCGGCGAAGCAGATGAACGATGCGTTCGGCTCCGCCGGTTGAGCGGGGGGCGCCCAGTGGGGTGGCGGGTGAGGAGCGTGGGCGGGCTCGGGTTCGTCGTGGCTTGTCGCGCAGTTCCTCGCGCCCCTATGGGGGCGCCGCAGTCACCCCCTGGCTCTATCTCGGCCCGGCGCTGGTCGTTCTCGGTGGGCTGCTGGTTTATCCCGTCTACCAGCTCGGGCTGATTTCGTTCTTCGAGTACACGCAGGCGCAGGTCAGCGGTGGGGAACCGGCCACGTTCCAGGGGTTCGGGAACTACGCCGAGTTGTTCGGGGACGGGCAGTTCTGGCAGGTGCTGCTGGCCACGGTCGTGTTCGCGGCGGCGTGCGTGGTGTCCACGCTCGCCGTCGGGTGCGCGCTCGCCGTGCTGCTGACACGAGTACGGGCCGTGCCGCGGCTCGCGCTGATGCTGGCGGCGCTCGGCGCGTGGGCGACCCCGGCCGTCACCGGGTCCACGGTGTGGCTGCTGCTGTTCGACCCGGACTTCGGGCCGGTCAACCGCGTTCTGGGCCTCGGAGACCATTCCTGGACGTACGGGCGGTACAGCGCCTTCCTCCTCGTCCTGCTCGAAGTGGTCTGGTGCTCCTTCCCGTTCGTGATGGTGACCGTCTACGCGGGCATCCGCTCCGTACCGTCGGAGGTGCTGGAGGCAGCTGCCCTGGACGGGGCCTCGCAGTGGCGGATCTGGCGGTCGGTGCTCGCGCCGATGCTCCGCCCGATTCTCGTCGTCGTCACCATTCAGTCGATCATCTGGGACTTCAAGGTCTTCACGCAGATCTATGTGATGACGGGCGGCGGCGGAATCGCGGGCCAGAACCTCGTACTGAACGTGTACGCCTACCAGAAGGCCTTCGCGTCCTCCCAGTACAGCCTCGGTTCGGCGATCGGCGTGGTGATGCTGGTGATTCTGCTGGCGATCACCCTGGTGTATTTGCGACTGCTGCGCAGGCAAGGGGAGGAGCTGTGAATTCACCGGGTTTCACACGGCGGCCCTGGCGGCTCGCCGCGGAGGCGTCGGCCCTGGTCATCGCGGTCGTGGTGGCGTTCCCGCTGTACTGGATGGCGTTGAGCGCCTTCAAGCCCGCGGGCGAGATCGAGTCGTCCGAGCCCCGGCCGTGGACCCTCGCGCCGACCCTGGATTCCTTCCGCCGTGTCTTCGGGCAGCAGGAATTCGGCCGGTACTTCGCCAACAGCCTGATCGTCGCCTGCGCGGTGGTCGTCGCCTCCGCGCTCATCGCGTTTCTCGCCGCGACGGCGGTCAGCCGATTCCGCTTCCGATTCCGGACCACCTTGCTGATCATGTTCCTGGTGGCCCAGATGGTTCCGGTGGAGGCGCTGACCATCCCCCTCTTCTTCCAGATGCGGGACTTCGGTCAACTCAACACCCTGGGCGCGCTGATCCTGCCCCACATCGCCTTCTCCCTGCCGTTCGCGATCTGGATGCTGAGGGGTTTCGTGAAGGCCGTACCGGAAGCGCTGGAGGAGGCCGCGTATCTCGACGGGGCGAGCCGTTCCCGATTCCTCTGGCAGATCCTTTTCCCGCTCGTGCTCCCCGGCCTGGTCGCCACCAGCGTCTTCTCCTTCATCTCGACCTGGAACGACTTCCTGTTCGCCAAGTCGTTCATCATCAGCGACACCTCCCAGTCGACCCTGCCGATGGCCCTGCTGGTCTTCTACAAGCCGGAAGAGCCGGACTGGGGCGGTGTGATGGCCGCCTCCACGGTGATGACCGTGCCGGTGCTGATCTTCTTCGTACTCGTACAGCGGCGCCTGGTCTCCGGCCTGGGCGGCGCGGTGAAGGACTGACGCGATGCACGCGGACCTGATCCCGGCGCCCCGCACCCGCTGCTCCGCTTCCGGCGGCGTACGGCTCACGGAGCGCTCCCGCCTCCACGCCGACGAGGGGACCGAGGGCGTCGGCCACTGGCTGCTCACCGTCCTGCGGGAGGCCACCGGCCTGCCGCTGCGTGAGGGGCGGGAGCTCGACGACACGGACGGGGACGGCATCGAACTCCGGCTCGACCCCCGACTCGGCCCCGAGGAGTACCGCCTCGTCAGCGACGCCTCCGGAGTCCTCGTCGAGGGCGGTGGCGCGGCCGGTGTCTTCTGGGGCGCCCAGACGCTGCGTCAGCTCCTCGGCCCCGAGGCGTACCGCAGGGCTCCGGCCGCCCGCGACCGGGTCTGGACCGTGCCGTACGTCACCGTCGAGGACGCGCCCCGCTTCCGCTGGCGCGGTCTCATGCTCGACGTGGCCCGGCACTTCCTGCCCAAGGACGGGGTCCTGCGCTACCTGGACCTGATGGCCGCGCACAAACTCAACGTCCTCCATCTGCACCTGACGGACGACCAGGGCTGGCGGGTCGAGATCGAGAGGTACCCCCGGCTGACCGAGGTGGGCGCCTGGCGGGCGCGTACGAAATTCGGCCACCGGGCGTCACCGCTGTGGGAGGACAAACCGCACGGGGGCTACTACACCCAGGACGACCTCCGGGAGATCGTCGCGTACGCGGCGCGGCGGCACATCACCGTGGTCCCCGAGATCGACGTCCCGGGGCACAGCCAGGCCGCCATCGCCGCGTACCCGGAACTCGGCAACACCGATGTCGTCGACACGGCCTCCCTCGGCGTGTGGGACACCTGGGGCGTCAACAAGAACGTCCTCGCCCCCACCGATCACACCCTGCGCTTCTACGAGGGGGTGTTCGAGGAGCTCCTGGAGCTGTTCCCGGCCGACGTCGCCCCGTTCTCGGCCTTCGTGCACATCGGCGGCGACGAGTGCCCCAAGGACCAGTGGCGGGAATCCGCTGCCGCGCGGGCCCGGATGCGGGAGCTGGGGCTCGCGGACGAGGACGCACTGCAGTCCTGGTTCGTCCGGCACTTCGACAACTGGCTGACCGCGCGCGGGCGTCGCCTGATCGGATGGGACGAGATCCTTCAGGGCGGGAGCCGAACCGAAGGGCGCGCCCCTGTCGGAAGCGACGAGGAGGAGGGAGCGAAGCGACCGCTCGACGAGGAGGGCCGACAGGGGGGCAGAGCGCCCGGAGGTGAGGCGGCACAATTCAGCCTCGCACCGGGTGCCGCCGTGTCGTCCTGGCGGGGGTACGCGGGCGGAATCGCGGCGGCCCGCATGGGCCACGACGTGGTCATGTGCCCCGAGCAGCAGGTGTACCTGGACCACCGTCAGGACGGCGGCCCCGAGGAGCCGGTGCCCATCGGCTGGGTCCGCACCCTGGAGGACGTCTTCCGGTTCGAGCCGGTCCCACCGGAGTTGACGGCCGACGAGGCCCGGCACGTGCTGGGCGCCCAGGCCAACGTGTGGACCGAGGTGATGGAGGACCGGGGGCGCGTGGACTACCAGACGTTCCCGCGCCTCGCGGCCTTCGCCGAGGTGGTCTGGAGTCGGCTGCCGGCCCCCGCCGAGCGTGACTTCGGCGACTTCGAGCGGCGGATGACGGCGCACTACGCCCGACTTGACGCCCTGGGGGTCGGTTATCGGCCGCCTTCGGGGCCGCGGCCGTGGCAGCGGCGACCCGGGGTGCTCGGACGTCCGATCGAGGGGGCGCCCCCGAACGTGTGAGGCGGGGGCGAAGACGTAGGACCGAAAGCGCATGCCCTGCGACGGTGGCCGCTCGGGATACGAGTGGGACAAGAGGTGCTCGAGTTGACGGAAGGAGTCGATGCGCACCTATGGGTGGTTCCGTATCAAATCGGACCATCTCTCGGGTGAGGCGGGCGAATGCCTCCTAGCGGACCCCCGCGTTCGGGCCTCGCGAGAATGTGCCAGAGTTGCCACGTCCGCCCTGTCAGCACGTACCGTACGGCAACACAGGCGGGGACCAGGTGGGGCAGCGGGAAGGGGCAGCCGGTTTGACCACGCACGCACCGCAGGCGGCGCAGGCCGTGACCCTGCCCGGCTCGCTGGACGAGGCCGTGGCGGCCCTCGCCGCCATGCCCTGGGCGGTTCCGGTGGCGGGCGGCACGGACCTCATGGCCGCGGTCAACTCCGGGCAGCTCAGGCCCGCGGCGCTGGTCGGCCTCGGCCGGATCAGCGAGATCCGCGGCTGGCAGTACCAGGACGGGCATGCCCTCCTGGGGGCGGGACTGACGCACGCCCGGATGGGGCGCCCGGACTTCGCGGCGCTCATTCCGGCGCTCGCCGCAGCCGCGCGCGCCGCCGGACCACCGCAGATCCGCAACGCCGGCACCCTTGGCGGCAACATCGCGACGGCCGCCCCCACGGGGGACGCGCTGCCCGTGCTCGCCGCCCTGGAGGCCACGCTGATCATCGCGGGGCCGGGCGGGGCCCGCCGCGAGATGCCCGTTTCGCACCTGCTGGCCGGCATGGAGATGCTGCGACCCGGTGAACTCATCGGCTTCGTGCGCGTGCCGCTGCTGCACGCCCCCCAGGTCTTCCTGAAAGCCACCGGACGCACCGGCCCCGGCCGCGCGGTCGCCTCCGTCGCCCTCGTCCTCGACCCCGCCCGGCGCGGGGTGCGGTGCGCCGTCGGAGCCATAGCGCCGATGCCGCTGCGCCCGCTGGACGCGGAGGCGTGGGTCGGCCAACTGATCGACTGGGACGGCGAGCGCACCCTGGTGCCCGAGGCGCTCCAGGCCTTCGGCGAGTACGTGGCCGCCGCCTGCATCCCGGACCCGGCCCCCGAGGTGGACGGATCCGTGGCACCGCTTCCGCCCGCCGTACTGCACCTGCGGCGCACCGTCGCCGCGCTGGCCCGACGAGCACTGGGGAGGGCACTGTCGTGACCGACGACCAGCACGGAGAGGGCACCCCGCAGCAGGGGGGCCAGGGCGGCTGGGAGCGGCTGCCGCAGGGCGACTACGACGACGGCGCCACCACGTTCGTCCAGCTCCCCGAAGGGGGCATCGACGCGCTGCTCGCCGCCGACAGCCCGCTGGCCGCGCCCGGCCACGGCTACGTGCCGCCGCAGATAGCGACGAACTCCGTCAACCCGGTTCCGGTGCACCCCGGGCAGGTCGGTGACACGGCCCACACCGCCGGTACCGACCCGTCCGTCCCGGGCACCTGGACGATGCCGGCCGGGGGCGCCGAGTGGCACGACCCGAACGCCGGGCAGCCCTCGCCGCCCACGCAGCACGGGTTCACGTACAACCCCGGCTCGACCGGGCAGTGGACGTTCGAGGAGCCGGCCGCCCCGGAGGGCACCGCTCCCGGTCACGATGTGACCGGTGAGTGGTCGATTCCGGTCGCTGGTGGCGATCTTCCGGACGAATCCGGTGAGTTCAGCACCTCGGCCCTGGTCGAGCAGTGGGGCGGCACCCCGCCCGCCACGCTCCCGGGCGGTGCGCCCGCGCCCTGGGCGACGGAGGAGATCGGCACGGCGTGGACCGCGCCGCCGCCCCCCGCCCGGACCGAGGGGCACCCGGCCGAGGAGCACCCGGCCGAGGAACGCCGGCCCGAAGGGCCCGCGACGGGCGGGAGCGCGCCAGGCGCGGCCCCGGACGCGTCCGGTGAGCCCTCCGCGACTGCGGCGACCGCCGCGGCTTCCGGGGCTTCTGAGGGCTCCGGGGGCGCGTACGCCGGTCAGGGTTCGGAGAGCGCCGAGGAGGCCCCGGAAGGCGCCCAGGAGCCCGCTGGGCCGGCCGCCGGGGCCGACGCGGAGACCTCGGGCCCCGAGCGGACCGAGAAGCCGGAGACGGGCGCCGACGCGCCGGGGGCCACCGGGGCCGCCGAGCCCACGGACCGCGCCCGGTCCGCCGAGGCCTCGGGGACCGAGGGCGACCCGGCAGCGGCCGAGGAAGCCGCCCCGACGCCGCCCCCGCACGACGACCACCCCCTCGCCTCCTACGTCCTGCGCGTCAACGGCACGGAGCGGCCCGTCAGCGACGCCTGGATCGGCGAGTCGCTGCTCTACGTGCTGCGCGAGCGGCTCGGCCTGGCCGGCGCCAAGGACGGCTGCTCGCAGGGCGAGTGCGGCGCCTGCAACGTGCAGGTCGACGGCCGCCTCGTGGCGTCCTGCCTGGTGCCCGCGGTCACCTCCGCCGGCAGCGAGGTGCGCACCGTGGAGGGCCTCGCCGCCGACGGTCGGCCCTCCGACGTGCAGCGGGCCCTCGCCAAGTGCGGTGCCGTGCAGTGCGGTTTCTGCGTGCCCGGCATGGCGATGACCGTGCACGACCTCCTGGAGGGCAACCCCGCCCCCACCGACCTGGAGACCCGCCAGGCGCTCTGCGGCAACCTCTGCCGCTGCTCCGGCTACCGGGGCGTCCTCGCGGCCGTCCGTGACGTCGTCGCCGAGCGCGAGGCGCACACGGCCGCCGAGAACGAGGCCGCCGCGGACACCGAAGAGGCCCGCATCCCGCATCAGGCGGGCCCCGGCGCGGGCGGCGTCAACCCGGCCGCGTACGACGCCCAGCAGACACCCGCACCGGCCCCGCACGACGCCGACCGGTCCTACGGCGGCCAGGGGCTGTCGTTCACCGGCCCGGACGACTCGTACGGCGGGCAGGACCAGTCGTTCGGCGGTGGCGGCGACACCTACGGCGGTCAGGGCCAGTCGTTCGGCGGCCAGGACCAGTCGTACGGCGGGCAGGACCAGTCCTTCGGTCAGGACCAGTCGTACGGCGGTGGCGGCGACACCTACGGCGGTCAGGGCCAGTCCTTCGCCGGGCAGGGCGACACCTACGGCGGCCAAGGGCAGTCCTTCGGCGGTCAGGACGACTCGTACGGCGGTCAGGACGACTCGTACGACGGTCAGGGCCGGTCGTTCGGCCAGGACGGAGGCCAGGCGTGAGCAACGAAACCGTCATCGCGACGCCCACGGGCCCCGGCGAGACCGCGCCCGCCCCCGAGCAGTTGCCGCACGGCCTGGGCGCGTCCCTGCCGTCCGCCGACTCCCGGGCCAAGTCGGAGGGCACCTTCCCGTACGCGGCCGACCTGTGGGCCGAGGGCCTGCTGTGGGCCGCCGTGCTCCGCTCGCCCCACCCGCACGCGCGCATCGTGTCCATCGACACGACCCACGCCCGCGAGATGCCCGGCGTACGGGCCGTCGTCACCCACGAGGACGTGCCGGGCGTCGCCCTGCACGGCCGCGGCAAGGCCGACCGGCCCCTGTTCGCCTCCGACGTCGTACGCCACCACGGCGAGCCCATCGCGGCCGTCGCCGCCGACCACCCCGACACCGCGCGGATGGCCGCCGCCGCCGTCATCGTCGAGTACGAGGTCCTCGACCCGGTGATCGACCCGGAGCAGGCCTTCGAGGCCGAGCCCCTGCACCCCGACGGCAACCTCATCCGCCACATCCCGCTGCGCCACGGCGACCCGAACGCGGCGGGCGAGGTCGTCGTCGAGGGGCAGTACCGCATCGGCCGCGCGGACCCGGCCCCCGTCGGCGCCGAGGCCGGCCTGGCCGTGCCCCGCCCCGACGGCGGCGTCGAGCTGTACGTGGCCTCCACCGACCCGCACACCGACCGCGACGCGGCCGCCGCCTGCTACGGCCTGCCGCCCGACCGCGTCAAGATCGTCGTCACCGGTGTCCCCGGCGCCACCGCCGACCGCGAGGACCAGGGCTTCCAGCTCCCGCTCGGACTGCTCGCCCTGAAGACCGGGTGCCCGGTGAAGCTGACGGCCACCCGCGAGGAGTCCTTCCTCGGCCACGCGCACCGCCACCCCACCCTGCTGCGCTACCGCCACCACGCGGACGCCGAGGGCAAGCTCGTCAAGGTCGAGGCACAGATCCTGCTCGACGCCGGCGCGTACGCCGACACCTCCTCGGAGGCGCTGGCCGCCGCCGTCTCCTTCGCCTGCGGCCCGTACGTCGTCCCCAACGCCTTCATCGAGGGCTGGGCGGTCCGCACCAACAACCCGCCCTCCGGCCATGTGCGCGGCGAGGGTGCGATGCAGGTCTGCGCCGCGTACGAGGCGCAGATGGACAAGCTGGCGAAGAAGCTGGGCATCGACCCGGCGGACCTGCGCATGCGCAATGTGATGTCCACGGGCGACATGCTGCCGACGGGCCAGTCGGTGACCTGCCCGGCGCCGGTCGCCGAACTCCTTCAGGCCGTCCAGGAGTTCCCGCTGCCCGCCCTGCCCAAGGACACCCCCGAGGAGGAGTGGCTGCTCCCGGGCGGCCCCGAGGGCGCGGGCGAGCCGGGAGCCGTCCGGCGCGGCGTCGGCTACGGCCTCGGCATGGTCCACATGCTCGGCGCCGAGGGCGCGGACGAGGTCTCCACGGCCACCGTGAAGGTCCACGACGGCATCGCGACCGTGCTGTGTGCCGCCGTCGACACCGGCCAGGGCTTCTCCACCCTCGCCCGGCAGATCGTCCAGGAGACCCTCGGCATCGACGAGGTGCACATCGCCCAGGTCGACACCGACCAGCCGCCGGCCGGTCCGAGCTGCCGGGGCCGCCACACGTGGGTCTCGGGCGGCGCGGTGGAGCGGGCGGCGAAGATGGTCCGCACGCAACTGCTGCAACCCCTCGCCCACAAATTCGGCATGTCCACGGAGCTGCTGCAGATCACCGACGGCAAGATCACGTCGTACGACGGTGTGTTGTCCACCACGGTCGCGGAGGCGATGGACGGCAAGGAGCTCTGGGCCACCGCCCAGTGCCGCCCCCACCCCACCGAACCGCTGGACGAGGCCGGGCAGGGCGACGCGTTCGTGGGGCTCGCGTTCTGCGCGGTCCGCGCGGTCGTCGACGTCGACATCGAACTCGGTTCCGTACGGGTCGTGGAGCTGGCGGTCGCCCAGGACGTGGGCCGGATCCTCAACCCGGACCAGCTCGCCGCGCGCATCGAGGCGGGTGTCACCCAGGGGGTCGGCATCGCGCTGACCGAGAACCTGCGCACCCCCCGGGGCCTGGTCCGCCACCCCGACCTGACCGGATACGCCCTGCCCACCGCCCTCGACGTCCCCGACATCCGGCTCGTCAAGCTGGTGGAGGAACGCGACGTCGTCGCCCCCTTCGGCGCGAAGGCGGCCAGCGCGGTGCCGGTGGTGACCTCGCCGGCGGCCATCGCGGCGGCGGTACGGGCGGCCACGGGACGCCCCGTGAACCGGCTGCCGATCCGCCCGCAGGCGGCGGTGGTGACGGGGGCGTAGGGCCGGGCGAGGCGGCTGCGAGCCGCCTCCTGCACCGCCCTTGAGGTGCGTGTTCGCGCGTACGGCCGGTGTTGTCAGTGGGGCGGCGTAAGGTTCTTGGAAGTGGGGACGACGACCGTTCGGCGACCGTTCGGCGGTGCGGTGGTCCCCGCCGCTGGGGGACGCACGCCGAGAACCACGTGCCGGGGGGAGCCATGAACACAATGACGATGGGGACAATGGGCCTGACGGACCTGAACGACCTGCGCGATCCGACCCTTTCCAACGACATGGCGGTGCTGACCGGAGGCCCGGTCACCCGCTCCGGACTGGCGCTGGACCTGCCGGCCCGGCTGCTGGACGAGGAGTTCGGCCAGAGCAGGGTGTGGCGCTTCGAGGACTTCGACTTCCCGGCCACGCTCACCCACGAGCCGACCCGCCGTTTCCTGCGGAACATGGGTCTGCCCGAGGACCACGGCTTCTTCCACCTCGACACGGACATCCCGCTGCCGACCCTCGCCGAGTACTACGCGCACGAGCGCGCCGACGCGCTCACCCCCGACCGACTCCCCTCCAGAGCGGCCCACTTGATCCGCCTCGGTCACTTCGTCGAGGGCAACAGCGTCGTGGTGGACGGCACCACCGGCGCGGTCCTCAACTGGAGCGAACCCGAGTCGGCCCTCTGCCCCCTCGATGCCGACCTCTCCACCCTCGCCTTCACCCTCTGGCTCCTCAACCGCGAGAAGCACGAGAAAACGGCCACGGGTTGCTGGGTGGACCGCCTGCGCAACGAGGCGTGCGCGGAGTTCTGACCCTGCCGGGCCGGGCCGCGAGGCCGCCGTGCCACACGACGACGGGCCGACCGCTGGAGAAGCGGTCGGCCCGTCGCCGTAGGGAGGCCGTGGCGGGAATCGAACCCACGTACCTCGCTTTGCAGGTTTGTCCGTGCTGGTCAGAGCGTGATCCGGACGCGTTCATTGCCGTTCATTGCCGTCCGGGCGTTGGGGCTGTGGCAGCGTGACGAACGCCTCCGGATGGTCGTGTACGAGGATGAACGAGACGGAAACTGAGACGGCCGGGCGGAGGCGTCACTGAGACGTGAGCGTCTGTCCGTTGCTAGTGCCGCATCAGGCAACGTTCGCCCTGGGCGGTCTGCGACGATGGCGCCATGGACGAGGAAGTCATTCCCATTCTTCGCGTCGAGGACGCTGCTGCGGCGGTCGCGTGGTATGAGCGACTGGGCTTCGCCAAGCAGTGGGAACACCGCTTCGAACCGGGACTTCCCGCGTTCGTCGAGGTCGCCCGGGGCGGGGTGCGGTTGTTCTTGTCGGAGCACAAGGGAGACGCCCGCCCCGACACGTTGGTCTACCTCCGCGTTCGTGATGTCGAGGCCATCGCCTCCGAGTTCGGTGTGCAGGCGAAGGACGCTCCGTGGGCGCGCGAGATTGAGCTGCGCGACCCTGACGGCAACCGGCTTCGGATCGGCACGCCGACGGAATGACCCTCGCCGGCAGTGCTCGGCAGGGAAGCTGTGCTGGTGGCTGAGCGAGTACGCGTGCGCGAGATCGACGATGACGAGGGCAGGCGGCTTCTGCGGATCATCCGCCGTGGCAGCGGGTCTGTGGTGACCTGGCGGCGGGCCCAGATGGTGCTGCTGTCCGCCCAGGGCCTGCCGGTGGCGAAGATCGCCGAAGTGACGTTCACCAGCGCGGACCGGGTCCGGGATGTGATCCACAACTTCAACACCGACGGCTTTGACTCCCTGTATCCGAAGTACAAGGGCGGCCGGCCGAAGACCTTCACCCTGCCCGAGCGTCGCGAGATCAAGAAGATCGCCAAGTCCAGGCCGGCCGAGCACGGCCTTCCGTTCTCGACCTGGAGCCTGACCAAGTTGGCGGACTTCCTGGTTGCTGAGGGGGTGGTCGACGACATCAGCCACGAGGGCCTGCGCATCGTGCTCCGCGAGGAAGGCGTCTCCTTTCAACGCCTGAAGACCTGGAAGGCTTCCCGCGACCCCGACTACGCGGCCAAGAAGGCCCGTGTCGAACACCTCTACGCGATCGCCGACGGCGAGGTGATACCGGAGGCGGGCGAGCCCGAAGTCGTCTTCTGCATGGACGAGTTCGGCCCGCTCAACCTGATGCCCCACCCGGGCCGGCAGTGGGCCGAACGCGGCGGCAGGCACAAGGACCCCGACCGCGAACCCCGCCGCAGGCGGCGGGCGACCTACAACCGCTACGGCGGAGTGCGGCACCTGTTCGCCGCCCTGGACCTGGCCAAGGACAAGCTCTACGGCCACATCAAGCCGGTCAAGAAGCGCACCCAATTCCTGGAGTTCTGCCGCTACCTGCGCACCCTCTACCCGCCCGAGGTCCGTATCGCGATCGTCTGTGACAACTTCTCCCCGCACCTGACCACGAAGAAGTGCCAGCGAGTCGGCACCTGGGCTACCACGAACAATGTCGAGCTCGCCTACACCCCCACCAACAGCTCGTGGCTGAACCGGATCGAGGCCCAGTTCACCGCCCTGCGTTACTTCACCCTCGACGGCACCGACCACGCCAACCATAAGGAGCAGGGCAGCATGATCCGCCGCTACATCATCTGGCGGAACAGGCACGCCGCCGACGAACGCCTCCGCGAGGTCGTCGACAGGGCAAACGTTGCCTGATGCGGCACTAGATGGGCTTATCTGGGAGTGAAGACGTGGCTCAGTGCACCAAGTTTGGCGCACTGAGCCACATGTCCTTTCTGCGGCGGTCTTCTAGCTAGGATGTCGTGGAGCAGGGCTAGTTGGGCAAGGGGGTAGAAAGTTGGAGTGGAAGGAAACGGCTACACGCTTCATTCTCGGGCTAGTGTTTCTGCCGGCAGGAGCGTGGAGTTTTGCGTTCATTGCGATCCGCATGGGTCGCCTGTATCGGCCGTGGCGTAAGAAGAATCAGCCACATACTCTGGCTAAGTCACTCAGGCTCAAGAGTGCATTGCAAGGAAATCCGAGAAAAGCTGTAGCTGCTGCAAGATACTTTGAGGTTCGGCCCACTCTGAATCTGCAAGAAGTGCAGCGGTTGTATAAGTCGCAAGCAAAAGCGCGCGATAGGGTAATGATATGGGTACAAGGTTCCGCGCTTTTCTCGGTGATTCTTCTTGAGTTTTCGCTCTTCTCTTTGTCTGCGGTCGAGGAGAGTGACCCTTGGGGGATGGCCCCCATCTCTATCGGAGGGTTTATTTCTTTTCTGATCTTTTTCTTTATGACGCGTTCCGCTTCTCTCGTTTTTATGCGAGAGGAAGGCTTCGCGTGGGCGTACGTTCTCGCTGTTCGCTGCCTCGCTCTGTGCGCCGAACTGCCCAGGGGCCGGTCGACCCCGCTGGTCTTGGATCAAGAGGTGGCAGTTCTCAGTAAGGCGCTTGGAAGCTTTGCGCTCGCGGGCTATCCGGGAATGACGGACCAGCGAAAGAAGGACGTGCAACAGCATGTCTTGCAAGTGCAGCAGGCGCTCCATTCGGCTAGTGCGGAAGTTCTTAAGCGAGGTGCGCCTGCCTGTCAAGAGCTTGCGCAAATCGTCGGAGTCCTCGTAGCTCGACTTGCCGAACAGCGGTGGCAGGGTTTGCTTGACGAAGATCAACTCGTGGTGAATGATGCCGTCTTGGCGCACTCGATCCCTGAAAGTCGCCGCAAAGACGCATGGATCGTTATCGTCGGTGCGTCAGTCGCGGCAGCATTCGTCGTTATCGCGACGAGCCTTGGGGTCCCTCCCACTGCGACAGTCCCCGCCGCACTGGTATTTCTCATCGGCCCAGCTGCCCTCTGGGGCAGCAAGAGCCTAGGGTTCAGCCATCGTTCCCTGATGCGCTCGTCTAGAGACAGCATGGTGCAGCAGTCCCAGCAACCTGGCGGACCGACCCCAAGTGGCCAAGCGGGAGGGGCTGCCTCATGACCCCACGACCCTTGATGTGGCGGCTGCAGGTATGAGGTCACCATCAGTTGGCTCCCTCGTGCGGCTGAGTCGTATCTGCAGGAAGCAACTGAGACGAGAAATGAGACGGACGGATCAGAAGGGCGGCAACCTCGATGGGTGCCGCCCTTCTGTTTTTCCTGGTCAGACGTCAGAGGCCGTGGCGGGAATCGAACCCGCGTAACTCGCTTTGCAGGCGAGTCCCTAACTGATGGTTTCAGAATGAGCCACAGTCGTCTGAACTGGTGGAGCCAGGCCAGGCCCGCTCGACGACCCTGGTCATGGACCGCCTTGGTCGTCGGCGGTGAGCCGCTGTTCCAGGTGGCTGAGCAGGTGGGTGCATTTCCGGACCGTGTCGAGGTCGTCGCCCAGGATAACGGCGAGCTCCTGTGCCCAGGCGGCGCGCAGCACCCGGAGGTTGGCCGCCGCGCGCTCGGTCGGGCGCACGGCGATGCCGCGGCCGTTGGTGGCGGCGCGGGAAACCATCCCCTTGCCCTCGAGGCTGCGCAGCGCCGTGCTGACGTTGGTGCGCTGCAGCCGGGTGCGGCGGGCGATCTCGCTCGGCGCGGCCCCGGGGTACAGGTCGACGACCCGCATCACCTGCCGCTCGGTCTCGGTCAGCGTCACCACCTGCGGGCCTTCCGGGGTCCGGGCACGCACCAGCCGGCCGACGTTGAGGATCAGGTCGGCGAGGTCGGCGAGCGGGCCACCGGCGTCCGCGCCGACGGCGTCTTTTGTGTCGCGGGGCATGGCACCATCCTACTGAGTTATGTCACCATAATTATATGCCCATAACTCATGATGATGCGCAAGATCGGCAGACGGTCGCGACGGCGGAGAGCACCGACGTCCCGAAGCCGGTGAACCTGGGGCGCCGGGCGCGGCTGGCACTGCTGCTCGGCTCGCTGAGCGCCTTCGGTGCGCTCACGATCGACATGTACCTACCCGCCATGCCGAGCATGGCCCACCAGCTGCACACCAGCGCGCCGCTGGTTCAGATGACCCTCACGGCGTTCGTCGTCGGCCTGGCCCTCTTCCAAGTAATCGTCGGTCCACTGTCGGACGCATGGGGCCGGCGCCGCCCGCTGCTTGCCGGTATGGCGCTGTACCTGGCGGGGTCGCTGTGGTGCGCGCTGGCGCCCACCGTCGGCTACCTGATCGCCGGCCGGATACTGCAGTCGCTGGGTGCGGCCGCGGGCACGGTCCTGGCGCGGGCCATCGTGCGGGACCTGTTCTCCGGCACCGCCATGACCCGGTTCTTCTCCACCCTCATGGTCGTCAACGGCGTCGCCCCGGTCGTGGCGCCCGTCATCGGCGGCCAACTGCTGACGCTCACCACCTGGCGCGCGGTGTTCCTGGTGCTCGCCGCCGTCGGCGCCGTCCTGCTGCTTGCGGTCGTCTTCGCGCTGCCCGAGTCGCTGCCGGACGCTAAGCGGGCGCCGGCCCACCTGCGCGCGACGCTGCGGACCTTCCGGACGCTGGTCACCGACCTCCATTACCTGCGGTACGTGCTCGCCGCGGCACTGATGTTCGCCGCCGTGTTCGCTTACATCTCCGGATCGTCGTTCGTCCTGCAAGACGCCTACGGGCTCACGGCCCAGCAGTTCAGCCTCGTCTTCGGCCTCAACGGTCTGGGCATCGTGCTGCTCGGGCAGGTCAGCGGCTGGCTCGTCGGCCGCGCCGCCGACGAGCACACCCTGCTGCGCGTCAGTCTGACCGTGGCAACCCTCGGCTCCGCCGGCGTCCTGACCTGCGCCGTGCTAGGCCTCCCGCTACCGCTGCTGCTGACCTGCCTTTTCCTGGTGGTGTCCATGCTCGGCATCGTGCTGGCCAACGCCACATCCCTGGCACTGAGCGGCCACGGCTCCGCCGCCGGAGCCGCCTCCTCCCTGCAAGGACTACTGCAATTCCTCGTCGGCGGCCTCGCCGCCTCCGCCATGAGCCTGCCCGGCCAGGTCACCGCAGTCGCCATGGGCACCACCATGGCCATCTGCGCCGCAGCCGCGCTGGCCGTTCTCAATGCCCGCCGTACGTGAAACACATGCTCATTTCCGGAGTTCCGGGGCTAGATGTCGGTGCGTTCGGGACCAGCGAGCGCGGGCTGATCTCGACATTCGTGAGTTCCGGTGCCGCCGGAATCAGCACGGACAGCCAACTGATCATTTCAGGATGAGGCACGTAGGCGGCGCAGGCATATGAGGCTGCAGGCCAGTTCGAGCAGGCCCTGGTGGAGATCGGCGCGTCGTTCGTATCGGGTGCGGAGCCGTTTGAACTGGTGCAGCCAGGCGAAGGCACGCTCGACCACCCAGCGCACCTTGCCCAGTCCGGAACCGTGGGCGACGCCGCGTCGTGCGATCAACGGCTTGATGCCGCGCCTCCACAGCAGGCGGCGGTACCTGTCGAAGTCGTAGCCCCGGTCGGCATACAGGCGCCGGGGCCTGCGGCGGGGGCGGCCCCGCAGTCCCCGAATCGGCGGAACGGCGTCCAGCAGCGGCAGGAGCTGGGTGATGTCGTGCCGGTTGCCGCCGGTGAGCGTGACAGCAAGCGGGGTTCCGTGGCGGTCGACGATCAGGTGGTGCTTGGAGCCGGGGCGGGCGCGGTCGACGGGTGAGGGGCCGATGTGGTCCCCCCTTTGAGTGCCCGGACGTGCGACCCGTCTACGGAGCAGTCATCCAGGTCCAGCAGGCCGGCACGGCGCAGCTCGGTCAGCAGGGCCGCGTGCAGGCGCGGCCATACACCCGCCTCGGTCCAGTCCCGCAGCCGGCGCCAGGCCGTCACCCCGGAGCAGCCCACCGTCTCCGCGGGGACGTCACGCCATGCGACACCGGTCCGCAGCACATACATCACACCAGCGAGTGCCACTCGGTCGGGAATGCGCAACCGCCCGGGGTAGCGATGGCGCCGCTCGGGAGCGGGCGGCAGGAGCGGGGCCACCCGTTCCCACAGGTCGTCAGGAACAAGATCAGCACGCACTCCGGACACCCTGCCGACCAAGATCGGCGAGCACAAGACCCGCGACTCAACTCATTCTGAAACGACCAGTAAGCCACTCGGGCACACGGCCGGGTTGGGGGCGGGGGCCCGTGGGGCCCTGTCGCTCCGAACTCGATGTGTCGACCGTAGGCGGGGGGGTGGGCGGGGGCTCAAGAGCGGCGGGGGTGCTGCAACGGGACTGCCATACGCCGTTCATGAAGGGGGTGCTGGGCGGGCGTACGGGCGGGCGCACCGGGGGTCGTACGACCAAGGTCCTGGGGGACGGGGGGCTTTGGACAGGGGCGAAAGTCTGTTGTGCCCCTTACGCTGGCTCGCATGGCCGCTTCCGAACCGCGTGGCGCTGGTGTCACGCAGAGCCCTGTCCCGATGCCGGTCACCGACGGGGAGGAGAGCGTGCTGAGCCGCTCCTACCGAGGGCTCAGTGTCGGGATCGTCTCGGTCGTGCTGCTGATCGCGTTCGAAGCCATGGCGGTCGGTACGGCGATGCCGGTCGCGGCCCGTGAGCTGGACGGGATCCCGGTGTACGGGTTCGCGTTCTCGGCGTACTTCACGACCAGCCTGTTCGGGATGGTGCTGGCGGGTCAGTGGGCGGACCGGCGGGGGCCGTTGGGGGCGCTGACGGCGGGGATCGGTGCCTTCGCGACCGGGCTCGTGCTGTCGGGGACGGCCGGTGCGATGTGGCTCTTCATCCTCGGGCGGGCCGTCCAGGGCCTCGGCGGCGGGCTGGTGATCGTCGCGCTGTACGTCGTGGTCGGGCGCGCGTACCCGGAGCGGCTCCAGCCCTCGATCATGGCGGCCTTCGCGGCCAGTTGGGTCATCCCCTCCGTGGTCGGCCCGCTCGCGTCAGGCGCGGTGACGGAGCAACTGGGCTGGCGGTGGGTGTTCCTGGGGATCCCGGCGCTGGTGGTCCTGCCGTTGGGGCTGGCGCTGCCGCAGATACGACGGCGCGCGTCAGGGCCGGTCACCGCCGCGTCCGGCCGGGTGGCCTCCGCCACCGCCGCCCCCTCCTCCGACCGCCGGCGTATCCGGCTCGCCTTCGGTATCTCGCTCGGGGCCGGGCTGCTGCAGTACGCGGCTCAGGATCCGCGGTGGTGGTCGCTGGGGCCGGCGGTCGTGGGGGTCGCGCTCCTCGTGCCGGCCGTGGCGGGGCTGCTGCCGAGGGGGACGTACCGGGCGGTGCGGGGGCTGCCGTCGGTGGTGCTGCTGCGCGGGGTGGCGGCGGGCTCGTTCGTGGCGGCCGAGTCGTTCGTGCCGTTGATGCTGGTGACCCAGCGGGGGCTGTCGCCGACGCTCGCCGGGTTCTCGCTGGCGGCCGGCGGGGCGACCTGGGCGCTGGGGTCGTGGGTGCAGGCCCGGGCGCGGGTGGAGCCGTACCGGGAGCGGCTGATGACGGTGGGGATGGTGCTGGTGGCGGCGGCGATCACCACGCTGCCGGGGGTGCTGGTCGACTCCGTCCCGGTGTGGACCGTGGCCGTCGCCTGGGCGTTCGGGTGCTTCGGGATGGGGCTCGTGATCTCCTCCACCAGCGTGCTGTTGCTCCAGCTCTCCGCCCCGGAGGAGGCCGGCACCAACTCCGCCTCGCTCCAGATCTCCGACGGTCTCACCAACGCGCTGCTCCTCGCGGCGGGCGGCGCGGCGTTCGCCGCGCTGGGCGGGGGAGCGGTGGGGCACACGGCCACCACGGCCACCGAAGCCGCGTCCCACCCGGCCGCCTTCGTCGCCGTGTTCCTGCCGATGGCGGGGGTGGCGCTGGTGGGGGCCTGGGTGACCACGCGGTTGCGGGCCCGCTAGCTGAATCTGGTACCGATGTGACCCCACCCGGTGGTACCGTTTTGGTATGGCTATGAACCTGCGTCTCCGCGACGACCAGACGGAAGCTCTGAAGCTGCGCGCCGAGGAGGAGGGGACGAGCATGCACGCCATACTGCTGCGGGCCGTGGACGACTACCTGGCCAGGACGGCTCACGAGGCTCTGGTCCGCAAGGCCGCCAAGGAGCAGACCGTCAAGTGGGCCGAGCTGCTGGAGCGGCTGAAGTGAGCTGTGTCTACCTCTCGGCCGAGGACGTGCTGGCCATCGCCGGGCACGCGGTGGACGACCAGGCCGTCGTCGTGCGCGATGCCGGTCTGCTGGAATCCGCCGTGCACCGCCCCTCGGCCGCGATGTTCGGACAGGAGGCCTACACCGACCTGTTCGACAAGGCGGCCGCGCTGTTGCAGTCGCTGGCGATCAACCACCCCTTCCTCGACGGGAACAAGCGCACGGCCTGGGTGTCCTGCGTCGTGTTCCTCGCGATGAACGAGGTGCAGTTGCGGCCGGACATCGACGCGGCGGAGCGCCTGGTCATCGCCGTTTCGACCGGCGCTCTCGACGAGGTGAAGGTCATTTCCGAGGCGCTGCGCGACCTCGCCGAGTAGCGATGTGACCTCGGTCCCATCCTCGGGCGGCCCGGCGGAATGAGCGCGTCGGCGTGACCACCCCGCCGGTAGGGTGGCCCGGTTGTCATACGTAGCCGAGGTGTCCGCGTCGCTGCGCGAGTCGCCCGGGCTGCCCGCCGAGCCGCTCGACCCCCAGACCGGAGACCGTGACTACCACCGCCACCTCCTCCTCGAACCACCACCTCTCGCCCGCCTTTCCCGGCCGTGCCCCCTGGGGTACCGCCAGCAAGCTGCGTGCCTGGCAGCAGGGGGCGATGGAGAAGTACATCCAGGAGCAGCCGCGGGACTTCCTCGCGGTCGCGACCCCGGGCGCCGGAAAGACGACCTTCGCGCTGACGCTCGCGTCCTGGCTGCTACACCACCACGTCGTGCAGCAGGTGACGGTCGTGGCGCCCACCGAGCACCTGAAGAAGCAGTGGGCCGAGGCCGCGGCGCGGATAGGGATCAAGCTCGACCCCGAGTACAGCGCGGGGCCGCTCAGCAAGGAGTACGACGGGGTCGCGGTCACCTACGCGGGTGTGGGCGTACGGCCCATGCTGCACCGCAACCGCAGCGAGCAGCGCAAGACCCTGGTGATCCTCGACGAGATCCACCACGCCGGTGACAGCAAGTCCTGGGGCGAGGCCTGCCTGGAGGCGTTCGAGCCGGCCACCCGTCGGCTCGCGCTCACCGGTACGCCCTTCCGGTCCGACACCAACCCCATCCCCTTCGTCACGTACGAGGAGGGGGCGGACGGCATCCGGCGGTCCTCCGCCGACTACACCTACGGCTACGGCAACGCCCTCGCCGACAACGTCGTGCGGCCCGTCATCTTCCTCTCCTACAGCGGCAACATGCGCTGGCGCACCAAGGCGGGCGACGAGATCGCCGCGCGCCTCGGCGAGCCCATGACCAAGGACGCGGTCAGCCAGGCCTGGCGGACGGCGCTCGATCCGCGCGGCGAGTGGATGCTGAGCGTGCTGCGCGCCGCCGACCAGCGGCTCACCGAGGTCAGGAAGGCCATCCCGGACGCCGGCGCCCTCGTCATCGCCACCGACCAGGACTCCGCCCGCGCCTACGCCAAGCTGATCCGGGAGATCACGGGGACGAGCGCGACGGTCGTCCTGTCCGACGATTCCGGTGCCTCGGACCGTATCGACGAGTTCAGCCGCAACACCGACCGGTGGATGGTGGCCGTGCGCATGGTGTCCGAGGGCGTCGACGTGCCCCGGCTGGCCGTCGGGGTCTACGCCACCACCATCTCCACCCCACTGTTCTTCGCCCAGGCCGTGGGCCGGTTCGTACGGTCCCGGCGGCGCGGCGAGACCGCGTCCGTGTTCCTGCCGACCGTGCCCGACCTGCTCACCTTCGCCAACGAGATGGAGGTCGAGCGGGACCACGCCCTCGACAAGCCGAAGAAGGCCGGCGAGGAGGACCCGTACGCCGAGGAGGACAAGCTCCTCGCGGAGGCGGAGAAGCAGCAGGACGAGGACACCGGCGAGCAGGACATGCTGCCGTTCGAGGCGCTGGAATCCGACGCCGTGTTCGACCGGGTCATGTACAACGGCGCCGAGTTCGGTATGCAGGCCCACCCGGGGAGCGAGGAGGAGCAGGACTACCTCGGGATCCCGGGGCTCCTCGAACCCGACCAGGTGCAGCTGCTGCTCCAGAAGCGCCAGGCGCGGCAGATCGCGCACAGCCGCAAGAAGCCGGACGCCGAGGCCGACCTCGTGGAGCTGCCCGCCGACCGGCGGCCCGTGGTCACCCACAAGGAACTCCTCGAGCTGCGAAAACAGCTCAACGGCATGGTCGGCGCGTACTCCCACCAGAGCGGCAAGCCGCACGGGGTCATCCACACCGAGGTACGGCGGGTGTGCGGCGGACCGCCGAGCGCCGAGGCCACGGCCGGGCAGCTGCGCCAGCGGATCGCCAAGGTGCAGGAGTGGGCGACCCGGATGAAGTGAGGGGTGCGTACCGGGGCGCGTAGCGAGTGGGCGCCCCGGATTGCGTGCCGAACGGGCGCTCCAGGGAGGCGTGCGCCTGTCCTGCGGGGTGCGTGGCGGGCGTCGTGCGCCCGTATATTTCACGACAAAGCGAAGTAGTCCGTACCGGTCACTGACCGGATTCTGGACGGAGTCTTCCGCTCAGCGAACCCGCTCGTCTACTGTCCCGCTACGCACACGCCCCGTGGCAGCGCCGCCGCGGAGCGCAGCCGTGAAGCGACTCCGCCCGGATCATCCGGGTTCAGCCGATCGGCGGCCTCTGTAGCGCGTCGCCGAACGGGACCGGTGACGCATCAGCCGTGACAGGGGTCGCCGCCCTCACCAAGAAGGAGTGGGCGTCGTGACCGCGGAGACCTCTCAGACGCTTGATCGGGGACTGCGCGTCCTCAAGCTGCTCGCCGACACCGACCACGGGCTGACCGTCACCGAACTGTCCAACAAGCTCGGGGTCAACCGGACCGTCGTCTACCGCCTGCTCGCCACCCTGGAGCAGCACTCTCTCGTCCGCCGTGACCTGGGCGGACGTGCCCGGGTGGGGCTGGGGGTGCTGCGGCTCGGGCGGCAGGTGCACCCGTTGGTGCGGGAGGCCGCGCTGCCCGCGCTGCGGTCGCTGGCCGAGGACATAGGGGCGACCGCCCACCTCACACTCGTCGACGGCACCGAGGCGCTGGCCGTGGCCGTCGTCGAGCCGACGTGGACGGACTACCACGTGGCGTACCGGGCCGGCTTCCGGCACTCACTGGACCGGGGGGCCGCGGGTCGGGCCATCCTGTCGGGGCGGGATCAGCCGGGGGACTGGCCGGGGTACACGCTCACGCACGGCGAGCTGGAGGCCGGGGCGAGCGGGGCCGCCGCACCGCTGCTCGGGGTGACGGGCGTCGAGGGCAGCGTGGGCGTGGTGATGCTGGCGGACGCGGTGCCGGAGCGGGTCGGCCCGCGGGTGATGGACGCGGCACGGGAAGTGGCCGACGCGCTCCGGTGACGCGGACGCCCCCTGTCAGGGCAGTCGCCTCAGCCAGTCCAGCATGTGTGCGGTGAAGGTGTCCGGCTGCTCCATGTTCACGTAGTGCCCGGCGCCCTCGACGGTGACGGTGTGGCCCTTCGCGGCGACCGTTTTGACCAGACGCTCGGCCATGGCGATGAGGTCGGGGGCGTCCAGGGCGCCGTTGACGGCGAGGGTGGGGACCGTGAGGGTGGCGGTGCGGGCCCAGGTGTCCGTGACCGGCACGTGCCAGTCCCGCTCGCCGACGGTGTGCTTCAGGGCGGTGGCCCGGCTCATCTCCCGTACCCGCCGGACGATGTCGGGGTCCAGGTCGTCGACCTCGCGGTGCGGACCGGCGACCGCCTCGGCGACCACGTCGAGCCAGCCCTCCAGGTCGCCTGACATCAGCGTGCCGTAGTACCGGGCGACGCTGTCCTTGGTCCAGGGATCCGTGTACTCCGGCTCGCTGGTGCCGACTCCGCTGACGACGAGGGCGCGTACCAGGTCGGGATGTTCCAGCGCCGTGTCGACCGCCGTGCCGCCGCCCATCGACATGCCGACCAGGATCGCCGGTCCCGTGTCCAGGTGGCGCAGCAGCGCGGCGAGGTCGTCGGTGAAGCGGAACGGCTTGCTCGCGTTGGCCGAGGCGCCGTGCCCTCGCGCGTCCGGGGCGATGACCCGGTGACCGGTCGCCGTCAGCGCGGGTACCAGGTCCCGCCACATGGTGTGGTCCGTGAAGCCGCCGTGCAGCAGTACGAGCGGGGTGCCGGAGCCGGTGTCCAGGTAGGCGAGGGGACCGTCGTCGGACGGGAACGTGTGCGTGCGGACCTGCGAGGCATCAGTCATGACAACCAAGGTGTCATGTTGCCGAGAAGATGACAACCCAGTTGTCATTCTGTGGTGCGGTGGAGGTGTGGAAGACAATGAGCCCGTGACAGAGACCAATGAGCCGCTGCCGCCCGACGCGCTCGCCGGGCGGCTGTCCGAGGTGTTCGCCGTCCTGGGGCCCCTCTACCGTCGGACCACCCGCGCGCTGGAGCTGAAGGAACGGAAGGAGGGGTTCCCTGTCGGCGTGCGCGCGGTCCTGGAGCTGTTGCGCATGGCCGAGCAGCCGATGACCGTGCCGCAGATGGGGCGGACACTGGCGCTGAGCAGGCAGTTCGTGCAGCGGATGGTCAACGAGGCGGCCGGGCGGGACCTCGTCGAGGCCATCCCCAACCCCGCCCACCAGCGCTCCTCCCTGATCCGTCTGACCGACACCGGCCGCACGGCCATCGACGCGTTGGTCGCCCGGGAGAGCGCGCTGCTGAAGCAGGCCGGAGGCGATCTGACGGCGGCCGACGTCGACTCCTGCGTACGAGTCCTGACGCAGCTCCTCGAACTCTTCGAGGACGTGGACGTCAACTGACAGCTGGGCTCGGCGCCCGCCCGGAACCACGTGGGCGCCCGTCGCGGGCCCGAGGGGGACCACCGCCCCCTGGCCGGAATCACCCCTCACGTTAGATTGACTCCGTGCTCTCTCGTCTCTCCAGCTTTTCGCGTCCCGTCGCCGTAGCCGTGAGCTCCCTGCCGGTGGTGGGGCTGCTCGTCACGGTGGCGCTCGCGCCGTTGCCGTTCTCCGTGGCGCAGCCGGGGATGACGGCGAACGTCCTCGGTGAGAACAAGGGCGAGCCGGTGATCACGATCAGCGGCGCCCAGGCCCGGAAGACCAGCGGGCAGCTGCGGATGACGACGATCGAGGCGACGGGACCGGACGCCCGGGTCGGCCTCGGCGACGTGCTCGACGGCTGGTTCCGCAGCGACCAGGCCGTCATGCCCCGCGAAGCGGTCTACCCCAGTGGTGACACCACCGAGGAGATCCAGGAGCACAACGAGGCCGAGATGAAGGAGTCCCAGGACACAGCCACCGAGGCCGCGCTCGCCTACCTCGGCGAGGACTCCGGTGACATCGAGGTCACCCTGCGGCTCGCCGACGTCGGCGGCCCCAGCGCGGGGCTGCTCTTCTCCCTCGGCATCGTCGACAAGCTCGACGGCGACGGCAGCGGCGGCGACCTCACGGGTGGCCGGGTCATCGCCGGTACGGGGACCATCGACGCCGCCGGCAAGGTGGGCGCGGTCGGCGGGGTCGCCCTCAAGACCCAGGCCGCCCGGCGTGACGGCGCCACCGTGTTCCTGGTCCCCAAGGCCGAGTGCGCCGACGCGAAGGCCGAACTGCCCAAGGGGCTGCGGCTCATCCCGGTGACGACCCTGAAGGGCGCGGTCGGCTCCCTCGTAGCGCTGGAGACGGGCAAGGGGTCGGTGCCCAGCTGCTGACGGCGGTCCCTTCAGACCGGCCGAGCCGGCCAGGCCAGCCAGTCAGGCGCTCAGGCCGGTCAAGCTTTCAGGTCGTCGTCTCCCGAGGTCCGTCGGCGCGTTCGCGGAGCGCCTCCTGCTCCACCAGCGGGATGATCCGCAGCGGAACGGGGTTCTCCATCACGATCGCCGTGGCGGCCCGCACGATGCCGTCGATCCCGACGACCCGGTCGATCACCCGCTGGAGATCGGCGTTCGAACGGGCCACCAGCCGGCACAGCATGTCCCCGCTGCCGGTGGTCGTGTGCAGTTCCAGCACCTCCGGCACGGTCGCCAGGTGCGCCCGTACGTCCGCGCCCTGTCCCTGCCGGATCTGGAGGGTCGCGAACGCCGTGACCGGGTAGCCGAGCGCCGCCGGATCCACCTCGGGGCCGAAGCCGCGGATGACGCCGGTCGACTGGAGCCGGTCGAGCCGCGCCTGCACCGTGCCCCGCGCGACCCCCAGCCGCCGCGACATCTCCAGCACCCCGATCCGGGGCTCGCGCGCGAGCAGGACGATCAACCGCCCGTCCAGATGATCGATCGCCACCAGACCTCCCGGGGTGGTCATGCTGTGCGGAACACGCCGCCCGACGCGCCTGCCGCTGAACAGATTGCCCAACGGATCCGCCAACTGTTGCACACCTTGTGGGCGCGGAGGACGCTGCGGTCATGGCCACCTCCGCGCACACCCACGGCACGCACGACGTCCCGCGCACCGCACGGCAGGCTGATCCCTTCCCGGTCGAGGGAATGGACGCGGTCGTCTTCGCGGTGGGCAACGCCAAGCAGGCCGCCCACTACTACTCCACGGCCTTCGGCATGCGCCTGGTCGCCTACGCCGGCCCCGAGACCGGCAGCCGCGAGACGGCGAGCTACGTCCTCAAGAACGGCTCGGCCCGGTTCGTCCTCACCTCGGTCGTCAAACCCGCCACCACCTGGGGCCACTTCCTCGCCGAGCACGTCGCCGAACACGGCGACGGTGTGGTCGACCTCGCCATCGAGGTCCCGGACGCCCGCCGTGCGTACGCCTACGCCGTCGAACACGGCGCCCGTTCCGTCGCCGAGCCGTACGAGCTGGAGGACGAGCACGGCACGGTCGTGCTGGCCGCGATCGCCACGTACGGCACGACCCGGCACACCCTCGTCGAGCGCACCGGCTACGACGGGCCGTACCTCCCCGGGTACGTCGCCGCCGAGCCTCTCGTCGAGCCGCCCGCCCAGCGCACGTTCCAGGCCATCGACCACTGCGTGGGCAACGTCGAGCTCGGGCGCATGAACGACTGGGTGGAGTTCTACAACCGGGTCATGGGCTTCACCAACATGAAGGAGTTCGTGGGGGACGACATCGCCACCGAGTACAGCGCGCTGATGTCGAAGGTCGTGGCGGACGGCACGCTCAAGGTCAAGTTCCCCATCAACGAACCCGCCATCGCCAAGAAGAAGTCCCAGATCGACGAGTACCTGGAGTTCTACGGCGGCGCGGGGGTCCAGCACATCGCGCTCAACACGAACGACATCGTGCGGACGGTACGGACCATGCGGGCGGCGGGGGTCGAGTTCCTCGCCACGCCCGACTCGTACTACGACACGCTGGGGGAGTGGGTCGGGGACACCAGGGTGCCCGTCGACACCCTGCGCGAACTCAGGATCCTGGCGGACCGGGACGAGGACGGGTACCTGCTGCAGATCTTCACCAAGCCGGTCCAGGACCGGCCGACGGTCTTCTTCGAGATCATCGAGCGGCACGGGTCGATGGGGTTCGGCAAGGGCAACTTCAAGGCGCTGTTCGAGGCGATCGAGAGGGAGCAGGAGAAGAGGGGCAACTTGTAGGGCGGGGCGCCTGGTGGCTCGGGGGTACGGGTTCGAGGCGGGTGCGGCTCCGGTGGGGCTTCTCGCGCAGTTCCCCGCGCCCCCAAGAGATCAGGCCCTGCGGGCCTGAAAGGCGACGGGGCCGCGGGATGAAAAGCACCGGGCGCAGCCCGTGCTTTTCAGGGGCGCGGGGAACTGCGCGAGAAGCCCCACGCACCCGCACCCGCACCCGCCAACGAACCCGCCCCCCCGCCCCGTTACGCGAACCTCCCCCCCTCCCCGACATACGGATTCAACCGCCGCGCCTCCTCCAGATGCCGCCGCCCCGCCGCCTCCAACCCCACCGCCCGCTCGATCACCCCCCGGTGATACGCGTAGGCCGCACTCCGCACCTCCCCACCCCGCGCCCGGTCCGTCGCCCGCCGCGCGAACCCCAGCGCCTCCCCGTCCCGCCCGGCCCGGTGCAACGCCCACCCCAGCGCGTCGGCCACCCGCAACCCCGGCTGTCGCTCCCACTCCGTCCGCAGCACCCGCACCGCCTCCGCCGGATCCCCGTGATCCGCCTCCAGCGCCCCGAGGACGAGCGATTCGTTGACCCCGGCCGCGGCGGACCGCGCCACCAGCGCCCGCACCACGCCCCACTGCTTCCGCGCCTCCCTCGGCCGCCCCAGCGACTCGTACAACTTCCCCAGCCGCAGCGCGACCTCGGCGGACGGCCGCCGCGCCAGCGACGCCCGGTACGCGCGTAGCCCCTCCGCCGTACGCCCCAGCGCGGCCAGCGCCCGCGCCCGGCACGCCCCGGCCTCCGGGACGGGATCGCGCTCCCTTCCCGCGACGGCGGACCCGCCGGCCTCGCAGTAGCGCAAGGAATGCTCCGCGTCCCCCCGCTCCCAGGCCAGTTCCCCGGCCCGTACCCACCACGCCGCCCCCGCGGCCGACGGGCCCGCCGCCGAGGTCTCGGCGGCCGCCGCGTCCGAGAGCGCCGCCGCCGCGTCCTCACGCGCCCCCTGATCCCAGGAGACCCTCGCGGCCCGCACCCTGGCCGCCGGCCCGGAGTCGACGGCGAGCATCCTGTCCCGGGTCGCACGGGCCGCCTTGTACCGGCCGAGGCCGTCGTACGCGTCGATGAGCAGGGCGTACGAGGTCCAGCGCCCCGGCGCCACCCGTACGGCCTCCTCGCCCCACCGCTCCGCCGCCCGGAAGTCACGCCGGGCCACCGCGAGGGCGGCGAGACCTTCGAGGGCGTCCGCGTTGCCGTCCGGCCGGAGCCGCAACGAGGTGCGCAGGGCGCGTTCGGCGCGGGGGTAGTCGGTGACGCCACCGGTCCGGCGCGCCCGCTCGACGTACGCCACGCCGAGCATCGCCCAGGAGACGTGGTCCCCCGGACGGGCCCGCACCCGGGCCTCCCGCTCCCGCACGGTCGCGACCACGTCGGGCAGCGCGGCGGGCACCCCGGCAGCCGCGCCGGCCCCGGCCCGCCGGCCCTCGGCCCCGGCCGCGCCCACGACCCGCGCCTCCCGGCCGCCGCCCCCGTCACGCCGGTCACCCCCGTCCGGCGGCACCACCATCAGCACACCCCCGAGCACGAAACACCCGACGACGGCCCCCACCACGCCTCCACCCCGCCCCCGGGCCCGCCCCCACGCCTGCCCCCGGTCGGACACCCACCCCGGCCACGGCACCGCACGCACCGCCCGCCACGCACCACCAGCCCGGCCCGCCCGCTCCTCGTTCTCCACAGACATGCCGTCACTGTGCGTCAATACGACGACCACATCCCGCACCCGAACGCTCGCGCCGACGGGTTCACACCGATGGCCGCGAGTGCGAACCTGTGATCATGAGCCGTATCCAAGCCCCGCCCGACGAGACGACCGGCAACCTCGTCGACCGACTGCTCAGAGGCCTGCCGCCGGAGGCGGTCCTCGTCGACCCGGACGTCACCACGTCCTACGGACACGACATGGCGAGCTTCTGCGAGGCCGGTGCCCCGGCGGTCGTCGTCCTGCCCCGGACCGTCGAACAGGTGCAGCACGTCATGCGCACCGCCACCGAACTGCGCGTCCCGGTGGTCCCGCAGGGCGCCCGTACCGGCCTGTCCGGCGGCGCCAACGCCTCCGAGGGCTGCATCGTGCTGTCCCTGACGAAGATGGACCGCATCCTGGAGATCAACCCGGTCGACCGCATCGCCGTCGTCGAACCCGGTGTCATCAACGCGGCCCTCTCCCGCGCGGTCGACGAGCACGGACTCTCCTACCCGCCGGACCCCTCCAGCTGGGAGATGTGCACCATCGGCGGCAACATCGGCACGGCCTCCGGCGGCCTGTGCTGTGTGAAGTACGGGGTGACCGCCGAGTACGTCCTCGGCCTGGACGTGGTGCTCGCCGACGGCCGGCTGATGTCCACCGGCAGGCGCACCGCGAAGGGCGTCGCCGGTTACGACCTCACGCGGCTCTTCGTCGGCTCGGAGGGCTCGCTCGGCATCGTCGTGCGCGCGACCCTCGCCCTCAAGCCCCGCCCGCCCCGGCAGCTGGTGCTGGCGGCGGAGTTCGCGTCGGCGGCCGCCGCCTGCGACGCGGTGTGCCGGATCATGGCCGGCGGGCACGTCCCCTCACTGCTCGAACTCATGGACCGTACGACGGTGAAGGCCGTCAACGACCTGGCGCACATGGGACTGCCGGAGACCACCGAGGCGCTGCTGCTCGCCGCCTTCGACACCCCGGACCCGACCGCCGACCTCGCCGCCGTCGGCGCGCTGTGCGAGGCCGCCGGTGCCACCCAGGTCGTCCCGGCGGACGACGCGGCGGAGTCCGAACTGCTGCTCCAGGCACGGCGGTTGTCGCTCACCGCGCTGGAGGCGGTGAAGGGCACGACGATGATCGACGACGTGTGCGTGCCGCGCTCCAGGCTCGGCGAGCTGCTCGACGGCGTCGACCGCATCGCCGAGAAGTACGACCTGACCATCGGGGTCTGCGCACACGCCGGCGACGGCAACACGCACCCCACCGTCTGCTTCGACGCGGGGGACCCCGACGAGTCCCGGCGCGCCCGCGAGTCCTTCGACGAGATCATGGCCCTCGGCCTGGAACTCGGTGGCACGATCACCGGCGAGCACGGCGTGGGCATCCTCAAGAAGGAGTGGCTGGCCCGGGAGATCGGCCCGGTGGGCATGGAGATGCAGCGGGCGGTGAAGTCCGTCTTCGACCCGCTGAACATCCTCAACCCGGGCAAGCTGTTCTGACGCCGCTCTCCCTCCTCGGGTCCACGCCTCACTGGGCGAGGAGTTCGGCCAGGCCGTCGTCGATGCCCAGCATGTCGAACTCCGAGCCCGGCGGGACCATCCGCAGGGTCCGCTCCAGCCAGGCCGACACCGCGGCGGCCGGCGCTTCGAGCAGGGCGTCCCCGTCCGGCGAACTGAGCGCCATCAGGACGACGCTGCGGCCCGACACCTTCGTCGGCCACACCCGCACGTCCCCGTGCCCGCACGGCCGGAACACCCCCTCGACCAGCAGCTCCCGCGCGAACGTCCAGTGCACCGGCCGGTCGGAGTTGACGTGGAAGGTGATGTGGACGGCGTACGGGTCGTCGCCACGGTAGGCCAGCTTGGCCGGCACGGGGATGCTGCGCTCGGGCGACAGGACGAGTCTGAGCTCCAGTTCGCGCTCCACGACGGTGTGCCGCATGGTGATCGTTCCTCTCTCGTCGGAGGGCCCGTGGGCGGGCCCGTACGAGTGAGAGGGGCGTGGACCCCCAGGCATTACGCGGGTTCGCGAAACTTTTTTCCGACGACTCCACCGACCGCCCGCGGACGCCCGTGCCTCCCGCTCCGCCCGTAGCAGATCCGTGGGCGAATGGGGCGGGTCCGGAGGCAGCGGTCATGGACCGGGCCGGCGTCTGGTAGATCTGGATGCCTCCACCCGACCCACGAGCAGATACGGGACGACGGACATGAGCGCCCCAACCCCGGCCCCCGGCGACGACAGGCCCCGCGAAGGGTATTACCCGGACCCGTCCATTCCTGGATATGTCCGGTACTGGAACGGCGCGGCCTGGGTGCCGGGTACGAGCCGTCCGGCGCCCTCGGGCGGTGAGCCACTCGCCCCGCCGCCCGGCTCCGGCTCGTCCGGCGCCGTGGAGGAGACGGGCCCGCACTTCTTCGACGAGGACCCCGCGGGCGACGGCGACGCGGCCAGGGCGGCCGCCGACCCCAACGCCCTGCACGGCTCCCGCCCCGAGCCCGCCTCCGCGTGGGGCGCCGACCGCTCCCGCCAGACCGGCTTCGGCGGCGACAACGACCGTCGGGTGTCCTGGGGTTCCGCCCGCGGCGCCGACCCCCGTCTCTCCCTCTCGGCCGGCGCGGGTGGTACGGCCGGCACGGGGGACACGGACGGCGCCGCCGACGGCTCGGCCGCGCCCGCCGTCTCCCCGGGCTTCGGCGACCCCGGGCGGACGGCGAGCACGGACGGCACGGCGACCATCCCGCCGGCGGACGACGACGAGGCCGGGGCCACACCGGGCACGGTGGTCTTCCGGCGCCCGAACGGCCCCGGGCGTCCGGATCCGGCGGACAGCGCGGAATCCGCGCTGTCGGAGGGGACCATGACGATCCGTCCGTCCTCGCCCGCGGGTCAGCAGGACGGGGCCGCCCCCGTGGCCCCCGCCGCCTTCGGCGCGCCCCTGACCCCGGCGCAGGTCGCCGCCCAGCAGGCCCTGGGCCTCGCCCCGCAGTCCTCGTCGCCCTCGCCGGCACCGACCGGTCCTCAGCAGGGCCCGCAGACGCCGCCCGCCGCGCAGGACCCGTCGGTGCCGCCGCAAGGTCCGCGGTCGGGTCCCGCGGTCCCGGCGGCAGCGGCCTCCGCCCCGGCCCCGGCTCCCTCGGCGACCGCTCCGGCGGCCCCGGCCGCCCCTGCCGTCCCGGGTCCGCAGCATCCCCCGTTCGGCGGCGCCTTCCCCCCGGCCCCGCAGTCCCCGCAGGCGGCCCCGGCCCCGAACCTCGCGCCGGGTGTGCCCCCGCAGTCCACCGCCCCCCAGTCCGCCGACACCCCGATGGCCGTGGGCCTCGGCGGCGGGCAGCCCTCCTGGGCCCAGCAGGTGCACCAGCTGGCCGGGGGCGACGCGGAGCAGCCGGTCGCGCCGTGGAAGCCGGTCGTCGAGGACCCCTTCCAGGCGGCCGCGCGGCGGCAGGCCGAGGCCAGACCGGCGGGGCTCGGCAGACGGCTGGCCGCCCGGCTGGTGGACAGCCTGGTCGTCGGCGGTGTCACGGCCGTGGCCGCCGTGCCGTTCGGCACCAAGGCGGTCGACCACATCGACGAGAAGATCGACGCGGCCCGGCTCTCCGGCGAGAGGGTCACCGTCTGGCTGGTCGACGGCACGACCTCCGTCTACCTGGGCATCGTCCTGGGCGTCCTGTTCCTCGTCAGCGCCCTCTACGAGGTGCTGCCCACCGCCAAGTGGGGCCGCACCCTCGGCAAGAGGGTGTTCGGCATCGAGGTCCGGGACATCGAGGGCCACGAGCCACCGTCCTTCATGGGCTCACTGCGGCGCTGGCTCGTCCACACCGTCTCCGGGTTGCTGGGCATCGGTGTGATCGGTCTGCTGTGGTGCGTGTGGGACAAGCCGTGGCGCCAGTGCTGGCACGACAAGGCGGCCCACACGTTCGTGGCTGGCGACTAGCCGGGCCACTCCACCCCGGCACCCCGGCCACTCCACCGCCTGCCTCTCCGCCCCCCGACCTCCTCGCCGGAGCCGTACTCCGGACGGCCCCGTGCCGGATGCGGAGGCGGGGGGTTCGCGGTCGACTCGGGCTATGAGTACCGAACCGCCGCCCTTCGGCTCCGGTCAGTCCCCGGACGACGACCCGTTCAGGAAGCAGCAGCCCCCGCCGCGGCAGGGCGGCGGCTCCCCGTACGACCCGCCGCCCCAGCAGCCGCCGTCCGGGGGAGGCGCCGGGCAACCGCCGTACGGCAGTCAGCCGCCCCCCTACGGCGGCGGTCCGTACGGCGGTGACCCCTATGGCGGCGGGCCGTACTCCAACGACCCGCTCTCCGGCATGCCGCCGCTCGCCGACGGCGGGAAGCGGGTGCTCGCGCGCATCCTCGACATGATCCTGGTGGGCATCGTGGTGGGGCTGCTCGCCTGGGCGTTCAGGATCAGCCAGTACACCGTGGACTCGGACGACTTCGAGTTCGGCAAGTCCCTGGCCCAGGAGGCGCTGGCGGCGGTCCTCTACATCGCCTACGACACGTACTTCACCGTCCGGAACGGCCAGACCCTCGGCAAGAAGCTGCTGCGCCTGCGGGTGGCGAACCTCGACGACGGCTCCACGCCCTCCGTGCAGACCGCGCTGACGCGCGCTGCCGTGCTGTGGATCCCCTTCGCCTTCTGCTGCGCCTGCATCTGGACGGCGATCGCGGGCGGCTGGAGCTTCTTCGACAAGCCCTACAAGCAGGGCCTGCACGACAAGGCGGCCAAGACGGTGGTGGTCAGCACCGGTTGAGCGGCGCGAGCGGGCACGGAGGGCGCACGACGACGGCGGGTCCGTGGACCACGGGCCCGCCGAAGCGTTTCATCAAGCTGTCACCGAGTGCCGGTTCAGGAACCCATCCGTTCGTGCACGGGCTCCCGTACGGCCTCGGACCGCGCGGTCACCCGGCTTCGGGCCGGGGCGGCGGCGGAGGCCCTGGAGCGTGCCGCAGGGCGGACGGAGGCGCCTGGCGCGGACTTGGGCAACGGCACCGTCAGCGCGACGAGCAGGCCCAGGGCCAGGGCGGACAGGGCGATCACCGTGATGCCCGCGCCGGAACTCGTCTGTGACAGCAGCAGCATGGCGAGGGTGGACAAGATCACGGTGCAGGAGCCGTAGGCGAGCTGTGCGGTCGTCGGACGAGGCATGGCAATCGTGTCCTCGGGTGGGAATCAAAGGCGAAGCGGTGCAGTCGGCTTGGCTTCTGCCGACCTCCGGCGTTCCGCCAATCGACTCTATTCGCCAGGGTGCCCGAGTGGAACGACGGGTAAGCGTGACCTGACACACGGTGCCGGGTGCACAGGGGGCGCACGGGTTCATGGGGTCCGGCAAGTGGACGCATATGCGCGCCGGTTCGAGAGGCCGACGAGAGCGCGGGCGAGCGGTGGACGAGCGACGGACGGCCGCACGCGTAACGACCGGATAACGAACAAGCGCTTCCCCTGGACGCCGATAATCCACTTGACCTGACCAAGTCAAGATCTGTTTTTTAAGTCGAAACTCCGGTCGAATGGCGCCACTTGACTACACGCGTATACCGCGCGCGGACTCCTCCACGATCGGGGCCATCCCCCTTCCGCGCGAACGGTACGCGGGGGAGGAACTCAAGTGACCAGTAGACCCTGGACGTACAGAGCGGCGGCGATCGGCGTCGCGGTCGCCACGGCGGCGGCGACCATGTCCGCGTTCACCGTGGCGCAGGCCGCGGACACCGCTCCGGCGGCGTCCGTCGACCGGCACGACCCGGCGGACCACGAGCACGCCGACGACCACGACCTCGAAGGCCCCCTGAGCAAGACCCAGGAGGCCCAGCGCGAGGAGGCCCTGCAGCAGGTCATATCCGGCGACGCCACGGTCAAGGACCGCGAGGGCTCGCAGGTCGTGCAGCTGAAGAGCAAGAAGGGCAAGAGCAAGTACGTCGAGCTCGGCCGCGAGAAGACCGACAAGATCTTCACGATCCTGGTCGAGTTCGGCGACGAGATCGACAGCCGCTACGGCGGCACCCCCGGCCCGCTGCACAACCAGATAGCCAAGCCGGACCGCAACCAGGACAACTCCACGGCCTGGCAGGCGGACTACGACCAGAAGCACTTCCAGGACCTGTACTTCGGCACCGGCAAGAAGACCGAGTCGATGAAGAAGTACTACGAGAAGCAGTCCTCGGGCCGCTACTCGATCGAGGGCGAGGTCTCGGACTGGGTCAAGGTCCCCTACAACGAGGCCCGCTACGGCAACAACGCCTGCGGCCAGAGCACCTGCTCCAGCGTGTGGAACGTGGTCAGCGACGGTCTCACGTCCTGGGTCGCCCAGCAGAAGGCAGCGGGGCGCACCGACGCGGAGATCAAGGCGGACGTCGCCGAGTTCGACCAGTGGGACCGTTACGACTTCGACGGCGACGGCGACTTCAACGAGTCCGACGGCTACATCGACCACTTCCAGATCGTGCACGCCGGTGAGGACGAGTCCGCGGGCGGCGGCGCGCAGGGCGAGGACGCCATCTGGGCGCACCGCTGGTACGCGTTCGGCTCGGACGCCGGCGCGACGGGCCCCGAGGGCAACAAGCTCGGCGGCGCCAAGATCGGTGACACCGGCATCTGGGTCGGCGACTACACCATCCAGCCGGAGAACGGCGGACTCGGTGTCTTCGCCCACGAGTACGGCCACGACCTCGGTCTGCCGGACCACTACGACACCCAGGGCGGCGACAACTCCACCGGCTTCTGGACCCTGATGTCCTCCGGTTCCTGGCTCGGCACCGGCAAGGACGCCATCGGCGACCTCCCCGGCGACATGACCGCCTGGGACAAGCTCCAGCTCGGCTGGCTCAACTACGACACGGCGAAGGCCGCGACGAAGTCGAAGCACAAGCTGGGTGTGGCGGAGTACAACACCAAGGACAAGCAGGCCCTCGTGGTCGAGCTGCCGAAGAAGAAGGTCACCACCGAGATCGTCGAGCCCGCGCAGGGTTCGACCCAGTGGTGGAGCGGCAGCGGTGACAACCTCGCCAACACGCTGACCCGTTCCGTGGACCTCACGGGCAAGTCCTCGGCCGCGCTGACCCTGGACGGCTGGTACGACATCGAGGCCGAGTACGACTACCTCTACACCGAGGTGTCGACCGACGGCGGCGCCAACTGGACCGCCGTCGACGGCACGGTGGACGGCACGGCGATCCCGCGCGACGCCAGCGGCAAGCCCGCACTGACCGGCTCCTCGGCCGCGTACAAGAAGCTGTCGTACTCCCTGGACGCCTACGCGGGCAAGAAGTTCGACCTCCGCTTCCGCTACCAGACCGACGGCGGTGTGGCCCCGAAGGGCTTCGCGGCCGACTCGATCACGGTGACCGCCGACGGTTCCGCCGTCTTCTCGGACGACGCGGAGAGCGCGGACGCCGGCTGGACCGCCAAGGGCTTCTCCCGCATCGGCGCGTCGATCACGGACGACTACGCGCAGTACTACATCGCCGAGAACCGTCAGTACGTGTCGTACGACAAGACGCTGAAGGTCGGCCCGTACAACTTCGGCTTCTCGACCACGCGTCCGTCCTGGGTGGAGCACTTCCCGTACCAGAACGGCCTGTTGATCTGGAAGTGGGACACCTCGCAGGCGGACAACAACACCAGCGTGCACCCCGGTACGGGTCTGCTCCTGCCGGTCGACTCGCACCCGGCGGCGCTGAAGTGGGCCGACGGCACGGTGATGCGCAGCCGGATCCAGTCCTACGACTCGCCCTTCAGCCTCTACCGCACGGACGGTCTGAAGCTGCACAACGCGGACGTGCTGACGAAGATCCCGTCGTCGAAGGGTGTGTCCACGTTCAACGACCGGACCAACACCTACTACGACGAGGCGGCCCCGCTCGCCGGTGTCAAGATCACTGACACCAACACCAAGATCAAGATCGTCAAGGAGGCCAAGGATGGCTCCACGATCTCGGTCCAGGTGGGCCCCGCGGTGAAGTAAACAGCATTTGCGCAGGTCAGAGCATGTTCGGCCGTGACCCTCTTGGCGGGTCGCGGCCGGACGTGTTTAGGTGCGGGGTGTGGTCTTCTTATTGACACCGACATCGACTCTGACGCTCACGGGGGTGTGACCTGCATGGCCGCAGGAGGTTTCTGCAAACTGCCGGACGGCAATGTCGTCGTCGCCCTGAACCTGCCGGGGGCGACGGCGCCGGACACTCCGGGCACCAGCTGGGCCCCGGCGGACGACGGCTCCGTACGGGTCCTGGTCCTCGCCGCGAACCGGGCCCGGGCCCTGACCCGGCTCCGCAATCTGGGCATGCGAGCGGTCTACCTCCGCGGCAACGCGGCGCCTCCGACCCTGGACGAGATCACGGCCGTCCTGCACCACCCGGACGGCCTCATATGGCGCACGTCCCCGGTGTGCCCGGCCTCCACGACCCCGGAGCTGTGGCACCCGATCAGAGCGCTCCTGAGGAGGCCGACGGTACGGGTGTGACCGCCGTCGCCGTCGCCGCCGCCGACCGCAGCGCGAAGCGCGGCCAGCGGCATCTCACGGCCACGCTCTGCCGACGGGGCACCACGGCCACCGTCGTTCCAGCGGGTTCCTCGGCCACTCCTGTCCGCCGCAGCGGTGATCAGCCACGATGGTGTATCTCGGCGGTGCCGGGCCGGCCTGTGGCCGCGGAGTCACCCGGCGGCCGCGGAGTCACCCGGCGGCCGGGGTGCGCCCCGGCCCCGCAGAGCGGACCGGCCGCTACACCACCGGCTTGCCCGACAGTTCCACGCCCGCCTCGCGGAGTTCCTCCAGGGCGCGCTCGGTCGTCTCCTCGGCGACTCCTGCCGTCAGGTCCAGGAGGACCTGGGTGCGGAAGCCCTCGCGGGCGGCGTCCAGGGCGGTCGCGCGCACGCAGTGGTCCGTGGCGATGCCGACGACGTCGACCTCGGTGATGTCACGGGCCCGGAGCCAGTCGGCGAGGGACGCGCCGTTCTCGTCGGCGCCCTCGAAACCGCTGTACGCCGCCGCGTACGCCCCCTTGTCGAACACGGCGTCCACCGCGCCGGAGGCGATCGCCGGGGCGAAGTTCGGGTGGAAGCCCACCCCCTCCGTGCCGGCGACACAGTGCGCCGGCCAGGAGTGCGCGTAGTCGGGGTTGTCGGAGAAGTGGCCACCGGGGGCGATGTGGTGGTCACGGGTGGCCACCACGTGCTGGTAGCCGGGGCCGGCCGCCTGGCCGATCAGCTCGGTGATGGCGGCGGCCACATCGGCACCGCCGGCCACCGCGAGGCTGCCCCCCTCGCAGAAGTCGTTCTGCACGTCGACGACGATCAAGGCGCGGCGCATGGTGTCGGTGTCCTTACGACTCTTCGGTTCTCGGGTGTGGGTGTGAGCGCGGGTACGGGTGCGATGGGAAACTGCGAACTTCCGAGCCTAGAGACTTCGAGAGCTGTTCGGGAGGGGGCATCCGGCGCTCGCCCGATGCGTGGGCCGGAGCACGGGCCCACTACGCGGGCGCCAGGGGGCTCGCAAGAGAGCGCACCGGACACGTTCACTCCGGCCCACCCCCAGCGTGCGCCCGCCCGCCGCCCCTCACGTACCCGAGCGCCTCAGACGTACTCCGTCGGGATGACCGGCTCGCCGCGCGACAGCTGCGTCGCCGACAGGGGCAGATTGGCCCGCGCGGTCACGTGCCGTTCGCGGACGACGTCCAGGGGCTCCCGGGAGAGCACCCGCCCGTCCTTGACCAGCGGGACCAGCAGCTGACGGTCCTGGAGGTCGTCCGGCACCGGCCCGGTGCCGATCACCTCGGCCTCCGCCACCCCGTGCTCGTCCAGCCGCCGGGCCGCCCACTTGCGGCCCCCGACGGAGGTCTTCCCGCCGCTGGACTTCTTCGCCACCGGCACCAGCGGGTCCGTGGGGTCCGCCGAGTCCGCCCGGGCGACGAGCTTGTAGACCATCGAGCAGGTGGGGTGCCCCGAGCCGGTCACCAGCTGCGTCCCGACGCCGTACGCGTCCACGGGCGCCGCGGCCAGCGAGGCGATGGCGTACTCGTCGAGGTCCGAGGTCACGATGATCCGGGTGTCCGTCGCGCCCAGCTCGTCCAGCTGCTGCCGCACCCGGTGGGCGACGAGCAGCAGGTCGCCGGAGTCGATGCGCACGGCGCCGAGCTCGGGCCCGGCGATCTCCACGGCGGTCCGTACGGCCTCGGTGACGTCGTAGGTGTCGACGAGCAGCGTGGTGTTCCGGCCCAGCGAGTCCACCTGGGCCTGGAAGGCGTCCCGCTCGCGGTCGTGCAGCAGGGTGAAGGCGTGGGCGCTGGTGCCCACCGTCGGGATGCCGTAGCGGAAGCCGGCGGCCAGGTCCGACGTGGAGGTGAAACCGCCGACGTACGCCGCGCGCGAGGCGGCCACGGCGGCCAGCTCGTGCGTGCGCCGGGCGCCCATCTCGATCAGCGGGCGCCCGCCTGCGGCGCTGGACATCCGGGACGCGGCGGCCGCGATCGCCGAGTCGTGGTTGAGGATGGACAGGACCACGGTCTCCAGAAGCACGCACTCCGCGAAGGTGCCCTCGACCCGCATGATCGGCGAGCCAGGGAAGTAGACCTCGCCCTCCTGGTAGCCCCACACGTCCCCGCCGAAGCGGTAGCCGGCGAGCCAGTCGAGGGTCTCGGCGTTGACGATGGAGCGCTCGCGCAGGAAGCCGAGGACGCCCGGGTCGAAACGGAAGTTCTCCACGGCGTCCAGCACCCGTCCGGTGCCGGCGACCACGCCGTACCGGCGTCCCTCCGGAAGCCGCCTGGTGAAGACCTCGAACACCGATCGCCGCTCGGCCGTGCCCGCCTTCAGGGCGGCCTGCAGCATCGTGAGTTCGTAGTGGTCCGTGAAGAGCGCGGTCGAGGGGACGTCGACCGGCAAACCAAGGTCCGCTGTGTTCATGGCAAGGGATCGTACTCCCATTTCGTCAGTCTGACGATTTCCAGTCGCTCTCCGGTCGGTCTCCGGTCGGTCTCCGGCCGATCCGCGCCGGATCGTTTCTCGTAGCCCCAGGTCGGAGGGCCGCATTTGTGCGGGCACCCCCCTGTGGTGGCAGCATGGGCCGTGTGACGGCAGCCGTACCCATGGAGATCGAGAAGACCGAGTCGGCGGAGGAGGTCTTCGCCGTACCTGAACCCGACGTGCCGTGGGTGACGATCGTCCACAACGACCCGGTGAACCTCATGAGCTACGTCACCTATGTCTTCCAGACGTACTTCGGGTACCCGAAGGACAAGGCCACCAAGCTCATGCTCGACGTCCACCACAAGGGCCGCGCGGTCGTCTCCAGCGGAACACGCGAGGAGATGGAACGCGACGTGCAGGCCATGCACGGCTACGGTCTGTGGGCCACCCTCCAGCAGGACCGGAAGTAGCGACGCACCTGATGCCAGGACAATTCGAATCGCTCCCCGGCGGCGGCGCGGCCGTCGCGCTCGACGAGGTCGAGATCTCCATCATCCGCTCGCTGGCGGTGCAGCTCCTGGAGCTGATCGGGCCGGGGCCCGCCGAGGACGCACCCGACGACCCGCTCGCCGAACTCTTCGCCGAGGGCCCGAGCGAACCGCCCAAGGACCCCGTCCTGCTCCGACTGTTCCCGGACGCCTACAGCGACCCCGAGGGCACCCCGACGGCCCGGGAGGCAGAGGAACAGCGGGCGTACTCCTCGGAGTTCCGCCGCTTCACCGAGAACGATCTGCGGGCCGGCAAGCGCGACAACGCCCTCGCGGTGATCCACTCCCTGGACGCGCTGGCCGCGACCGGTGAGGGCGGGGCCGTGCTCAAGCTGTCGACCCAGGAGTCCCGGCAGTGGCTCGGCTGCCTCAACGACCTGCGGCTGGCCATCGGCTCCCGCCTCGACGTCGTCGACGAGGAGGACACCGACCTCCTCTACCGGCTCCCGGACGAGGACCCGCGCAAGCCGATGGTGATGGCGTACCTGTGGCTGGGCGGTCTCCAGGACTCGCTCGTCGAGACGTTGATGCCGTGACGTGACACCGGGATGCCATGTCGGTGACGGCGTGAGTCGGCGAGCCGCCGATACCGGCACATCGCTGCCCGGAGATCCGCCGTATTGTGCGGATTCTGTGTTCGCTCAGAGGACGCTCAAAACCGGATAACGATCCTGTCACCGCCCCAGGGGCTTCGCCTCCTGGGGCCGTTCTGCGTGATGCGGGTCACCCAAGAATCAGTAAAACCCTGATAAGACTTCCCGGATCCGGACGCGACGACACCCCTGCCCCGTCCGGATCGTCCGGCCACAGCCGGTGTGCATGACCAGGAGTAAGCCCGGCCCCGGTCCGCGGGCCGTACCACTCCGCGGTCGCCGAGCGGACAACGGCGTCCGCTTCACGACCGCACCTGTACCGCTGCGCGAACCCGCCAGCGCGTCCCCGCGCCACCGAGGTAGCTAGATGTCACTCGACTCGATCACCAACTCCATTGACGACGCCGTCAGTGATTTCTTCGAACCGGTAGCGAGAGAAGTCGGCGAGGTCGTCTTCTACACCGTTCCCGTAGGGGACACCGAGCTCCCGCTCATCGTCGGCTGGCTCGTGATCGCGGGCCTGATCTTCACCGCCTGGTTCGGGCTGGTCCAGGTACGTAAGTTCAAGCTCGCCGTGGACGTCGTACGAGGCAAGTATGACGAGGACGGCTCGCCCGGCGAGATCAACCACTTCCAGGCCCTGACCGCCGCCGTCTCCGGCACCGTCGGCCTCGGTAACATCGCCGGTGTCGCCATCGCCGTCTCCATCGGCGGCGCCGGCGCCACGTTCTGGATGATCCTGTGCGGTCTGCTCGGCATGGCCAGCAAGTTCGTCGAGGTCACCCTCGGTGTGAAGTACCGCGAGGAGCACGCCGACGGCACCGTCTCCGGCGGTCCGATGCACTACCTGCCCAAGGGCCTCGCCGAGCGCTTCGGCAGCGGCGGCGCCAAGCTCGGCAAGGTGCTCGCCATCCTCGCCTCGGTCATGATCCTCTTCTTCGGCCTGTTCGGCGGCAACCTCTTCCAGGCCAACCAGAGCTACGCCCAGGTCGCCGGGACCCTCGGCGGCGAGGACGGCTTCATGGCCTCCTCCGCCGGTGCCGTCCTCTTCGGTCTGGTCGTCGCCGCGTTGGTCGGCCTGGTGCTGCTCGGCGGCATCCGCTCCATCGGCTCCGTCACCAGCAAGCTGGTCCCGGCGATGGCCGCCATGTACATCGTGGCCTGCCTGGTCGTCATCATCGGCAACGTCACCGCGGTGCCGGACGCCGTCATGGAGATCTTCCGGCGTGCGTTCGAGCCCGAAGGTGTCGTCGGTGGTGTGATCGGCGCCCTGATCGTCGGCTTCCAGCGAGCCGCCTTCTCCAACGAGGCCGGCCTCGGCTCCGCCCCGATCGCCCACTCCGCGGTCAAGACCAAGCACCCCGCGAGCGAGGGCCTGGTCGCGCTGCTGGAGCCGTTCATCGACACGGTCGTCATCTGCACCATGACCGCGCTGACCATCGTCATCGCCAAGCCGGACAGCTGGGCCGAGCGCGCCGCGGGCAACGGGGACATCGGCGGCGTCACCATCACCTCCGACGCCTTCGCGACCGTGCTGCCCTGGTTCCCGCACCTGCTGACCGTCGCTGTGCTGCTGTTCGCCTTCTCCACGATCCTGACCTGGGGCTACTACGGCCTCAAGGCATGGTCGTACCTCTTCGGCCGGAGCAAGGCCAGCGAGGTCACCTTCAAGGCGCTGTGGAGCGCGTTCGTCGTCCTCGGCGCCCTGATGTCCCTCGACTCGCTGATCAGCCTGGCCGACTCGGCCCTGTTCCTGCTCTCGGTCTTCAACATCATCGGCCTGTATCTGCTGGCCCCGGTCGTCAAGCGCGAGCTGAACTCCTTCCTGGAGTTCGTCAACCGCCGCAAGGCCGGCTTGCCGGAAGCCGACGAGGCCCAGGAAGCCGTCAAGGCGCTCGACTGAGCCTCCCCGCCCAGCATGTGGGCCGTCCCGTACCACTCTTCGGTACGGGACGGCCCTCTGCTTATCCTGACGAACATGCTGACCATCACCCAGGCCCTCGTCGACCAGATCGTCGCCCACGCGCGCAAGGACCACCCCGACGAGGCGTGCGGCGTCGTCGCCGGACCGGCGGGCTCGGACCGCCCCGAGCGCTTCATCCCGATGCTGAACGCGGCCATGTCGCCCACGTTCTACGAGTTCGACTCCGGCGACCTGCTCAAGCTCTACCGCGAGATGGACGACCGCGACGAGGAGCCCGTGGTCATCTACCACTCCCACACCGCCACCGAGGCCTTCCCCTCGCGCACCGACATCTCCTACGCGAACGAGCCCGGCGCCCACTACGTCCTCGTCTCCACCGCCGACACCGACGGCCTCGGCGACTTCCAGTTCCGCTCGTACCGGATCGTCGAGGGCGAGGTCACCGAGGAGGACGTGCGGATCGTCGACGCGTACTGAACCGTCGGCGGGCACGATCGCGGCTACGGTGGTGCTGACCAGGCGTAGGCACGCGCACGCACCAACTGCCCGTGACGGAGACGGTGTTGACACAACAGGCGCGCGGTCCGGGAGGTCATCGCCGAACCCGGCTACGTCCCGAACTCCGCCGCCCGCCAGCTGGTCACCCGCCGCAACAACGTCATCGCGGTCGTCGCCGGCCGGCCGCAGAAGCGGCTCTTCATCGACCGTTCCCCAGGGACTGGGCGGGAGTGAGTCCTGTTGCCAGGTCTCATGCTCAGTCGAACGCCCCGGAGACTCGTCGTACGGCAGTCCGCCTGACAGGCGTACGGGCGGCGCAGGGGAGGCGGCGAGCAGTGGTCGAGCGGCGTTCGAACAGTCGCCGAGCGGTGGGGCGAGCGGGTGACCGGACCGTCGCTGAGGTGCGTGGTCTCACTCCCCGGCCCGAAACCGTCCGGAATGTGGGATCACATTCCGGGACCCGGACCGGGAATCGATACGATGAGCGCATGGTTTTTGACGACGTGAGCGAGAAGACGCCGGGCGCACTGCTCGTGGCGCGGCTGCACGTCGACCTGTGCAGGCTTGCCAGCGCCATCTGTTGACGCCGACCCCTGCCGCCGTACGGCCGTGAGCCGCGGCGCCGACACCTGTGTGACCACGCACTCCGCGCTGCCGCGCGCCACCGACCCACCACTCCCGACAGGAGCCGCACACCATGGCCATCGAGGTCCGCATCCCCACGATCCTCCGCCAGTACACCGACGGTCAGAAGGCGGTGGAGGGGGCCGGTGCCACCCTCGCCGAGCTGTTCACCGACCTCGAGAGCCGTCACGCGGGCATCCAGGCGCGCATCGTGGACGGCGGTGAACTGCGCCGCTTCGTCAACGTCTACCTGAACGACGAGGACGTCCGCTTCCTGGAGGGCATCAACACCAAGCTGTCCGACGGCGACAACGTGACGATCCTGCCGGCCGTGGCCGGCGGCATGGCCTGATCACCCATGCGCTACGACTCCCCGCTGGCCGCGGTGGGCAACACCCCTCTGGTGTGCCTGCCGCGGCTGTCGCCGTCCGCCGACGTCCGGATCTGGGCGAAGCTGGAGGACCGCAACCCGACGGGTTCGGTCAAGGACCGGCCCGCCCTGTACATGATCGAACAGGCGGAGAAGGACGGGCGGCTGACCCCCGGCTGCACGATCCTGGAGCCCACCTCGGGCAACACGGGCATCTCCCTCGCCATGGCGGCCAAGCTCAAGGGCTACCGCATGGTCTGCGTCATGCCCGAGAACACCTCGCAGGAACGGCGTGACCTGCTCGGCATGTGGGGCGCCGAGATCATCTCGTCCCCGGCCGCAGGCGGCTCCAACACGGCCGTACGCGTCGCCAAGGAACTCTCCGCCGAGCACCCCGACTGGGTGATGCTCTACCAGTACGGCAACCCCGACAACGCGGGCGCCCACTACGCGACGACGGGCCCGGAGATCCTGGCGGACCTCCCCTCCATCACCCATTTCGTCGCCGGCCTCGGTACGACGGGGACGCTGATGGGCGTGGGCCGTTTCCTGCGCGAGCACAAGCCGGAGGTGCGGATCGTCGCAGCCGAGCCGCGCTACGACGACCTCGTCTACGGCCTGCGCAACCTCGACGAGGGGTTCGTGCCGGAGCTCTACGACGCGTCGGTCCTCACCACCCGCTTCTCCGTCGGCTCCGCCGACGCGGTGACGCGCACACGGGAACTGCTCCAGCAGGAGGGCATCTTCGCGGGCGTCTCCACGGGGGCCGCGCTGCACGCCGCCATCGGAGTCGGCAACAAGGCGGTCAGGTCCGGCGAGCCGGCCGACATCGTCTTCGTGGTCGCCGACGGCGGCTGGAAGTACCTGTCGACGGGCGTCTACACCGCCGCGACGACGGAAGAGGCCATCGAGACGCTGCAGGGCCAGCTCTGGGCGTAGGGGAGCGTTCCCGGGTGGGGGCGCGGGGTGCGTCGGCGGGTGCGGCTCCGGTGGGGCTTCTCGCGCAGTTCCCCGCGCCCCTAAAAGATCAGGCCCTGCGGGCCTGAAAGACCACGGGGCTGCGGGCCCGAAAGGCGATGGGGCGGCTGGATGAAAAGCACGGGGCGCAGCCCCTGCTTTTCCGGGGCGTGGGGAACTGCGCGACAAGCCCCCACGCCCCCGCACCCGACAACGCGCCCCCTTCCGCTCCCCCGGGACGGCCCCACCACCAGCCGAACCGGTGACAGCACAGGTGAGTTCGCCCACAACGGCCCCTGGCGGAGGAGCGACCGGCCCTTTTGCGCCTTACGCTCAACGGACCGCACCAACCGTGTTGCACCCATGTCCGTCCTTCGCAACCCCGCCACCCGCAATACGCAACCCGTCTGCACGTCACGACTGACACGACTGTCACGACTTCACGCCAGCGCGGAGGTTCCAGCTCTCATGAAGCTCACCGTCGTCGGCTGCTCGGGGTCGTTCCCTTCCGCGGAATCGGCCTGTTCGAGCTACCTCGTAGAGGCCGACGGCTTCCGGCTGCTCCTCGACATGGGCAACGGTGCCCTGGGCGAGCTGCAGCGCCACTGCGGTCTCTACGACCTCGACGCGATCTTCCTCAGCCATCTGCACGCCGACCACTGCATCGACATGTGCGCGTATTTCGTCGCACGGTACTACCGCCACGACGGCGGCCGCTGCGACCCCATCCCGGTCTACGGACCCGAAGGCACCGAGCAGCGCCTGACCACGGCCTACGCCGACACCCCGTCCGCCTCCTCCATGAGCGAGGTCTTCGACTTCCACACGGTCAAGCCGAGCACGTTCGAGATCGGCCCGTTCACCGTCCACACGGAACGGGTCGCCCACCCCGTCGAGGCGTACGGCATCCGCATCGAACACGGCGGCCGGGTCCTGACGTACTCCGGGGACACCGGCGTCACCGACACCCTGGACGAACTGGCACGCGACGCCGACCTGTTCCTGTGCGAGGCCGCCTTCACACACGGCAAGGAGAACATCCCGGACCTCCATCTCAACGGCCGCGAGGCCGGTGAGACGGCCGCACGGGCGGGCGCCCGCCGTCTCGTCCTCACCCACGTCCCGCCGTGGACGGACCCCCAGGTCAACCTCGTCGACGCCCGCGCGGTGTACGACGGCCCGGTGGAGCTGGCGGTGCCCAGGGTGTCGTACGAGGTCTGAGGTACGCCGTAGGCGATACGCGTGATCCGAGCACGACGTACGCGAGGAGCCGCGAGGCGCCCGGCACGACGTACGCGAAGGCCCCCGGAGCGGACTCCGGGGGCCTTCCTCGTGCTGAGGGGGAGCCGTGGCGGCTACTTGGCCTCCGCCTTCTGGAGCTCGGCGAGCTCCTCGTCCGACTCCCGGCCGGGGGTCGGCAGGTTGAAGCGGACGATCGCGAACCGGAAGATCACGTAGTAGAGGACGCCGAAGCACAGACCCACCAGGAGCAGGGCCCAGGGCTTGGTGGCGATGCCCAGGTTGAGGCCGAAGTCGATCACGCCGGCCGAGAAGCCGAAGCCGTCCTTCATGCCGAGCGCCCAGGTCAGGGCCATGGAGACACCGGTGAGCACGGCGTGGATGGCGTACAGGACCGGGGCGATGAACATGAACGTGAACTCGATCGGCTCGGTGACACCGGTGACGAACGAGGTCAGCGCCATGGAGAACATCATGCCGCCGACCACCGCGCGGCGCTCCGGGCGGGCCGCGTGGTAGATCGCGAGACAGACGGCCGGCAGGCCGAACATCATGATCGGGAAGAAGCCGGTCATGAACTGTCCGGCGGTCGGGTCACCGGCCAGGAAGCGCGCGATGTCACCGCTCTTGCCCTCGTACGAACCGGCCTGGAACCACGGGAACGAGTTCAGCAGGTGGTGCATGCCGACCGGGATCAGCGCGCGGTTGGCGACACCGAAGATGCCCGCGCCGACCGCGCCGGAGCCGACCAGCCACTCGCCGAAGTTGTGCAGACCCGCGCCGAGGACCGGCCAGATGTACCCGAAGACGATGCCGATGAACAGGCCCGCGAGGGCAGCCAGGATCGGCACGAGGCGGCGACCGCCGAAGAAGCCGGCCCAGTCGGGCAGCTTGGTGCGGTAGAAGCGCTGGTAGAGCAGGGCGACGACCAGGCCCATCACGACACCGCCGAGGACACCGGCGTTGACCGCCGCGTCCACCATCACGACCTTGCCGTCGACGACCGTGGCCTTCTGAGGGAGGTTGGAGTCGGTGAAGGTGCCCAGCACCTTCTGGAAGACGAGGTAACCGACGACCGCGGCCAGGGCGGTCGAGCCGTCCGACTTCTTCGCGAAGCCGATCGCGATGCCGACGGCGAACAGCAGCGGCATGTTGTCGAGGATGGCACCGCCGCCGGCCGCCATGAAGCTCGCGAACTTGGTGACGAACCCGGGGAACGAGTCGCTGCCGAACGTGTCCGCGCTGCCGAGTCGGACGAGCAGGGCTGCGGCCGGCAGGACGGCGACCGGCAGCATCAGGCTGCGGCCGATACGCTGCATGACAGCCATCGTGCGGGAGCCCCAGCCGGGGCCCTTGTTGTCTGCGGCCGCGGGAGCGGCGCTGGCCGTGGTCACAACTTCCTCCATAAGGCAGGGCGCCGCCCGGGGACGGGAGTGTGGGGGAGGGGCAGCACGGAGAGGTCTACACCATTCAGTGGTGTAGACCTGTTGTAGCACGGCGGAGGGCGGCCAAGGAACCCGCGATTCCCGTTTTATGCCTTCGTGATGTCGCCGGGACTTCGCACCGCGTTCCCCGGCCCGCTTGGCGGGCATGCCCCGCGTGGTGTAGACCAGTCGCGAACGATTCGCAACGCTTCGCAAGCGCTCCGCACTCCACGCTCCACACGGTCATCAGGGAGAGACGCCATGGCCACCAAGGCTGAGAAGATCGTCGCCGGGCTCGGCGGCCTCGACAACATCGACGAGGTCGAGGGCTGCATCACCCGCCTGCGCACCGAGGTCCATGACGCCTCCCTCGTCGACGAGGCCGCCCTCAAGGCCGCCGGCGCCCACGGCGTCGTCAAGATGGGCACCGCCATCCAGGTCGTCATCGGCACCGACGCCGACCCCATCGCCGCGGAGATCGAGGACATGATGTAGGGCCCCGAGGCCCCGAACGCGATGAGGGGGTGTCGCACGACACCCCCTAAGCTCAGCGGCATGTCTCGAATCGACGGCCGCACGCCCGAACAGCTCCGCCCGGTCACCATCGAACGCGGGTGGAGCAAGCATGCCGAGGGCTCCGTCCTCATCTCCTTCGGCGACACGAAGGTCTTCTGCACCGCCTCCGTCACCGAAGGCGTCCCCCGCTGGCGCAAGGGCAGCGGCGAGGGCTGGGTGACCGCCGAGTACTCGATGCTCCCCCGCGCCACCAACACCCGCGGCGACCGTGAGTCCGTACGCGGCAGGATCGGCGGCCGCACCCACGAGATCTCCCGCCTCATCGGACGCTCCCTGCGCGCCGTCATCGACTACAAGGCGCTCGGCGAGAACACCATCGTCCTCGACTGCGACGTCCTCCAGGCCGACGGCGGCACCCGCACGGCGGCCATCACCGGCGCGTACGTCGCACTGGCCGACGCCGTGTCCTGGGCCCAGGGCAAGAAGCTGATCAAGGCCAACCGCCAGCCGCTCACCGGCACCGTCTCGGCCGTCTCCGTCGGCATCGTCGGCGGCGTCCCCCTCCTCGACCTCCGCTACGAGGAGGACGTGAAGGCCGACACCGACATGAACGTCGTCTGCACCGGCGACGGCCGCTTCGTCGAGGTCCAGGGCACCGCCGAGGCCGAGCCGTTCGCCCGCGAGGAGCTCAACTCCTTGCTGGACCTCGCCGTCTCCGGCTGCACGGAGCTGGCGCTCCTGCAGCGCAAGGCGCTTGATACGGTCCTCGAAAAGTAAAGGACGCGCCAAGAGCGAGAGCCGCCGCCGGCAACCGTGGCGGCCCCGCCGGCGTCCTTGCACATACGGGTGCACGGCACACCACCGTGCACCCGGCCACACAGCAGTAGCCGTACATGCACCACACAGGGGGCCGTCAGGCCTGCACCCAGTTCCTCGGGAGGACCGTTCCATGGCCGCGAGTCGCCGACGTCGTACGACCACCATCGCCGGAGCCATAGCCGCCGTCGCCCTGACGGTAGGGCTCACCACCGGCTGCGACGCCGTGAACAAGGCCCTGGACTGCGTCCAGACCGCCGAGGCCATCGCCCAGAGCGTGGACGACCTCCAGCAGGCCGTCCAGACCGCGGCGGACGACCCCACGCAGCTGGAGGAGTCCCTCGCCTCGATCGACAAGAACCTCGACGACATCGGCGACAAGACCGACAACGCCGACGTCAACAAGGCCGTCGACTCGCTCCAGAAGGCCGTCACCGACACCCAGACCGCCGTGGAGAACGGGGACACCACCCCCGACATCAGCGGCATCACCGACGCGGCGGGCGAACTGACGAAGGTCTGCACGTCGTAACCCCACGGAACTCGGTGGAGGCGGGCTCGGCCGAACTCGGCGGAGCCGGGCGGCGGGGATCGCGATACTGGTGGGCATGACCCGCCTGATCCTCGCCACCCGCAATGCCGGCAAGCTCACCGAACTGAAGGCCATCCTCGCCGACGCCGGTCTGACCCACGACCTCGTCGGCGCGGACGCCTACCCTGACGTCCCCGACGTCAAGGAGACCGGCGTCACCTTCGCCGAGAACGCCCTGCTGAAGGCCCACGCCCTCGCCCGCGCCACCGGCTTCCCCGCCATCGCCGACGACTCCGGCCTCTGCGTCGACGTCCTGGGCGGCGCCCCCGGAATCTTCTCCGCCCGCTGGGCCGGCCGCCACGGCGACGACAAGGCCAACCTGGAACTGCTCCTCGCCCAGCTCGGCGACATCGCCGACGAACACCGCGGCGCCCACTTCAACTGCGCGGCGGCCCTGGCCCTGCCGGACGGCACGGAGCGGGTGGTCGAGGGGCAGCTGCGGGGCACCCTGCGCCATGCCCCCGTCGGCACGAACGGCTTCGGCTACGACCCGATCCTCCAGCCGGACGGCGACACGAGGAGCTGCGCCCAGCTGACGGCGGAGGAGAAGAACGCGATCAGCCACCGGGGCAAGGCGTTCCGGGGGTTGGTGCCGGTGCTGCGGGAGCTGTTGGGCTGACTTCACGGAAGAGCCCCGCACCTTTGAATCGAAGGTGCGGGGCTTCCTTTTTCTGTGGGCCCGGTGGGACTTGAACCCACGACGCACCGCTTCTAAGGCGGCGTCCTCTAGCCTGCTGGGATACGGGCCCGCAACGCGGTGCCTACTCTACTGGGCATCGCGACTGCGTCGGCCGCCTCCCCTGCACCACGTGCTCGTGATCGCGTGGCAGTTGGGGCACAGCAACCGCAGGTTCTCGCGCCGGTTATCGCTCCAGTCCCCGTTGATGTGATCGACCTCCAGTGTCATCGGCTTGCCGAGCCACTCGGGCCCGACTCCGCATCGTGCGCATTCCTCGGGTGCGCCGACTGCTAGAAGGGCGCGTCGTATGCGCCTGGTCTGCGTCCGGTGTGTTCCGCTCTGCCGCACCAGCACTTCCTCGGGGCGCCTGGCGTTGGCGGCGGGTTTGCCCCGTTGATGGGCCTGCCCTAGAAAGTGTGAGGTGGCGATCTTGTGCTCAGCAATCCATCCGCGCAGTTGAGTGCGCTGCGAGCCGTTGCCCGGGCGGTCCAAGCGGCGCAGCACCTCTGCGAGGGATGCCGACTCCGCTACCGCCGCTCGCAGTTCGCTCTCGGTGGGGCGGGGACGTCTGCCGTGAGGACGGAAGTGCGAGATGTCGATGCCGAAGTGAGCGAACCGTCCGGTGAGGTAGCTTCGGAGTCGCTCGTACGGCTGTGTGCCGAGAAAGGCGATGACCTCGTCGATGTCGGCGCATAGACGGGCTGCTTCCGCTAGCCGCTCCCTGGTATACCGCGTGCCCTTGGTCATGACACTCGGCCCGTGCCGTGCCGTTTGCCGCGTCCCCGGTAACTGTCGGTCGTCGAGTGGCAGTTGGGGCATAGCAGTCTCAGGTTCTCGATCCGGTTGTTCCGCCAATCGCCGTCGATGTGGTCGACCTCGATGGGGAGCGCTTCTCCGAGCCACACCGGTTCGATACCGCACAGGGCGCAACGCTCCTCCACGCCCTGCTCGCGCAGCGCCCGCTTGAGACGGCTGCCCGGTACCCGCCTGGCATGCGCCGAGGTGTCCTCGACGAGGATCTCCTCGGCTGTGCGGCGTCGCTGGTTGTACCGCTGCCGCTCCGTCCGGGCCACCGGTGTGAAGTGCGAGGTGTCCAGTCCGTACGCCTTGATGCGGCGGGAGATGTTCGTGTGGTGGCCGCCTACCGGGTCGAGCCCCAACTGCCGCAGCACATCGTTGACGCTCGTTGAGCGGGCGACCACCGGCTCAAGGATGTCCCGTGTCCACTTGGCGCCCTCGCGCTCGAAGTGCGAGACGTCCACTCCGAGCTTCTTCATCCGCTCGTGGATGTATCGGCGCTTCCAGCCTCTCGGATCCACCCTCAGCCTCCCCAGGGCCTCCGACAGTGTCCGTGCCCCCCGAGCCGCCTCCTCCAGGCGCTCCTTTGTGTACACGCTGGCCCCCATCGAACCCCTCCGTTCCGGTCATCCGTTCGTGCCCTCGTACGGAGTAACGAGCCGATAGTCGGACAGTCACGCCCGGAATGCGGAACGGCCCGTACCGGGGAAGCGGTGCGGGCCGTTCTCGGGTGGAGAGGGGGGCGGGGTCAGATGCCCAGGTCCTTGATGAGTTTGGCCACGTGGCCCGTCGCCCGGACGTTGTAGAGGGCGTGGGCCACCTTGCCCTCCTCGTCGACGATGATCGTGGAGCGGATGACGCCCATGTAGGTCTTGCCGTAGTTCTTCTTCTCGCCGAAGGCCGCGTACGCCTCCAGCACCGTCTTGTCGGGGTCGCCGAGAAGGGTGACCTTCAGGGACTCCTTCTCGCGGAACTTGGCGAGTTTCTCGGGCTTGTCGGGGGAGATGCCGATCACGTCGTACCCGGCGTCCGCGAGGAGCTCCAGGTTGTCGGTGAAGTCACAGGCCTGCTTGGTGCAGCCCGGGGTCAGGGCGGCCGGGTAGAAGTAGACGATGACCTTGCGGCCCTTGTGGTCGGACAGGGACACCTCGTTGCCGTCGGCGTCCGGGAGGGTGAAGGCGGGGGCCACGTCCCCGGGCTGGAGTCGCTCGCTCATCGGTCCAGCGTAATGGCGGGCCCTGCCGGTCCCGTGCCGGGTGGAGCTGACAGACTGTGCGGAACCAAGGGATTTCAGGGACAACCGACTACGGGAGGCCGCGCGGTGGCGGAGAGCTCGGACATCAGGACCCCGGCCGAGATCGAGGCGGACATCAAGCGCCGCCGCGAGAACCTCGCCGAGACGCTCGACGAGATCGGCGTGCGGGTGCATCCCAGGACCATCGTGGGCGACGCCAAGGCCAAGGTCGTCTCCAACATCGACCACACCCTCGGCGCGGCGTACGTCTCGGTCAACCGTGTGGTCGGTGACGTCAGGGGCCAGTTCGTCGACGAGGACGGCGCGCCCCGGGTCGAGCGCATCGTGCCCGTCGCCCTCGTGGTCGTCGCGGTGGTGGGGCTCCTCGCCCTCGGCACTCGGCGTCGTCGGGTCTGACGGGGACAGGTAGGTTCGGGGTGTGAGCGAGAAGACCCAGCACGACGACAAGTTGCCCATTCGGATGCTGCACGACCGTGTGCTCGTGCGGCAGGACACCGCCGAGGGCGAGCGGCGTTCCGGAGGCGGCATCCTGATCCCCGCGACGGCGGCCGTCGGCCGGCGTCTCGCCTGGGCCGAGGTCGTCGCGGTCGGCCAGAACGTCCGGACCGTCGAGCCCGGCGACCGGGTCCTCTACGACCCCGAGGACCGTGCCGAGGTGGAGGTGCGGGGCGTGGCGTACGTCCTGATGCGGGAGCGCGATCTGCACGCCGTGGCCGCGGACCGGTTCGAGGGGTCGGAGGACTCCACGGGCCTGTATCTCTGAGATACGTCTCTGATTCGCCTGCTGTGACAGGCGGTGGGGGCTGGTGACCATGGTCACCAGCCCCCACCGCCTTCTGCTTGCGCCGGCACCGTCGCCGGCTTGGTGCCGTTGTCCTACGCGCGGCCGGCGCTACCCGAACGGTCCCACCGAGGTATCGCCTCCCGAGTTCGCTCCGCCGTCGCCCGTTCCTCCGTCGGCTGTGGCTCCGCCGGTGGAGGAGGCTCCTCCGTCGGCCGTCCCTCCGCCGGTGGAGGTCGCTCCGCCGTCGGTCGAGGTGCCGCCGGTGGTGGCTGTGCCTCCGTCCGTCGTCGCCCCGCCCGTGGAACTCGCGCCGCCGTCGGTCGTCGGGGTGCCGCCACCGCCGGTGGTGGTGCCGGTGTCGGTGCTGTCGTCCGTCGGGCCGCCGGTCTCCTCCTCGCCCGTGGGGCCGCCGGTCTCCTCGTCGCCGGTGGCGCCGGGCTCGTCGGCCGGGGTGCTGGGCGGGGTGATCACGACGTCCGCGCCGACCTGGAGGTCGAGGTCGAACTCCTTGACCTTCTTGCCCTTCAGGGCGGCCTTGGTGAACTGCGCCCAGATCTGGGTGGGCGCCCCACCGCCGTTGATGCGGGGCAGGCCCATCGCGCCGTAGAGCGGCTTGTGGACGCCCGTCTTGGGGTCCTGGCCCATCACGGAGACGACGGTGGCGAGATCGGGGGTGTAGCCCGCGAACCAGGCCGCCTTGTCCTCCTCGGCGGTGCCCGTCTTGCCGGCGACCGGGTGCCCGGAGGCCTGCGCGGCGGTGGCGGTGCCGTTCTGGACGACGCTCTGCAGGACGGAGGTCGTGGTGTCGGCGGCCTTGCGGCTGACGGCCTGGGTGGACTCCGTGGTCGGGAGCTTGATCACCTCGCCGTCCTTGCTGATCTTCTCGATCATCGTGTACGTGCCGTGCTTGCCGTGGTTGGCGAGCGTGGCGTACGCCTCCGTCATGTCGAGGATGCTCGCGGTGGCGGTGCCCAGGGCGATGGACGGGTACGGGTTCATGTCCGGCGTGTTCTTGGGCAGCCCGAGGTCGATCGCGGTCTTCTCGATCTTCTCGGGGCCGACGTCCACGGCCATCTGCGCGTACACCGAGTTCACGGAACTCTCGGTGGCCTGACGGACGGAGATGTTGCCGTAGTTGACGTAGTCCTCGTTCTCGGGGGCGTACGCCGGGCCGGGCCAGCCCGTCACGGGGCGCTTGTTGGTGCCGTCGTAGACGGTGTTCGGGGTGATCGCCTGGCCGCTCTGGGTGTTGGAGGCGTTCTCCACGGCGGCGGTGAACACGAACGGCTTGAAGGTGGAGCCGACCTGGAAGTCACGGCGGGTCGCGTTGTTGACGTACTGCTTGGTGTAGTCGATGCCGCCGTACATCGCGATGACCTTGCCGGTCTTCGGGTCGATGGAGACACCGCCGGCGCGGACGTAGTTGTCGACCTTGCGGTTCTTCTTGTCGAGCTTGTCCATCAGCTGGTCGTCGACGGCCTTGATGAAGGCGTTCTGCATCTTGGGCTGGATGGTGGTGGTGATGCGGTAGCCACCGCCGTTCTCCAGCGCCTCCTCGTCGATGATCTTGTGGTCGTAGAGGTACGACTTGATGGCCTCGACGAGGTAGCCGCGCTGGCCGGAGAAGGCGGTGGAGGTGGTGGCCTGCTTCGGCATCGGGAACTTCGCGCCGGTGCGCTCGGACTGCTTGAGCCAGCCTTCCTTCACCATGCCGTCGAGGACGTAGTTCCAGCGGGCGACCGCCGCGTCCTTGTTCTCCGGGTGGGCGACGACGTCGTACATGCTCGGCGCGTTGACGAGCGCGGCGAGGTACGCGCCCTGCTCGGCGGTGAGTTCGTCGGCGTCGACGCCGTAGTAGGCCTGGGCGGCGGCCTGGATGCCGTAGGCGTTGCGGCCGAAGAAGCTGGTGTTGAGGTAGCCCTCCAGGATCTCGTCCTTGGTGACCTCGCGGTCCAGCTTGATCGCGATGAAGAACTCCTTCACCTTGCGGGTGACGGTCTGGTCCTGGGCCAGGTAGTAGTTCTTCACGTACTGCTGGGTGATGGTGGAGCCGGACTGCTTGCCCTTGCCGGTCGCGGTGTTCCAGGCCGCGCGGACCATCGCCTTGAGGTCGATGGCCGGCTCGGAGTAGAAGTCGCGGTCCTCGGCGGCCAGTACGGCGTGCTGGGCGGCCTTGGAGACCTTCGACAGCGGGACGTTCTCGCGGTTGACCTCACCGTCGCGGGCGATCTGGGTGCCGTCCGCGTAGAGGTAGACGTTGCTCTGCTTGGTCGCGGCGTCCTGCGGCTTGGGGATGTGGACCATGTTGTAGCCCAGCACGAAGGCGCCGACGATCAGCATGACGCCGACCACGAAGGCGCCGAGCACCATGCGCCAGGTCGGGATCAGGCGCCTGAAGCCGGTGCGCTTGGGCCGCTTGGGCTTCTTGCCCTTGCCGTCGCCCGCGGGGGCCGGGGTGATGTCGGGCACGGCGGCGGGTGCGGCGGCGGACGCGGTCGCGGCGGCGGGAGCGGTCGCGGCCGTGGGGCCGGTCCTGGGGCCCGCCTTCTCGGCGGAGATGACGCCGAGCGCCTGGGTGGGCGTGTCGGCGCCGGGCCGGGAGGGCGCGGGGGCCGGCTTCCGGGCGGCCGGTGTGATCCCCAGGGTGGCCCTGGGTGTTCCGCGGGCCGGAACCGGTATCGGTGCCGTTCTTGGCCTGGAGGAAGATCGGGACCGCAAACGCCGGTCGCCGGAGGACGGCCGTTCGGTTGTCCGTCGGACGCGGCTCCCTTGCCGGAGGCCGGGCCGGCGTCGCCGGTGGGCGTTTTCCTGGCGGCGTCGGCGTCGGCACCGGGTCCCTGAGGTGTGCCCGGAGTGCGTGGCTCCGGGTCTCTCGGTGCCCAGCCCGGGCCGTTCCGCTTCGGCTGCGGCTCGTCGCTCATCGTGCTGCCGTGCTCCTGTTTCCGCGTCGTACGTTCATTTCCGTACGGACTCGTACGCTTTGCGCCCACTCCGGGCCGGTTCTGTGCCCCTGAGTGAAGACTCTCGCACCATGCGATCCGTTCCCGGATCCCGGCACGTGCCCCGCACGCCTCATGAGCGCCACCGTCCGCCCCGCTGTCCGCCCCGAAAACGCGTAGCAGGACCCTCCGGCCGCGGACTAGGCTTCTTCGCTTCGGCCCGAATCGGTCCAGGCCTCGGCCTTTCGCCTAACTCTTCGCAGCGGATGGGGGTTTCCTCGTGGGCACAGGGCGGTTGTACGCCGCCGTCGCCGCCGGTGGTTTCAGGCGGTACGCGACATATCGGGTGGCCACCGCCGCGGGGGTGTTCACCAACACCGTCTTCGGCTTCATCCTCGCATACACCTACCTGGCCCTCTGGCAGGAGAAGCCCGACCTCGGCGGCTACGACCAAGCACAGGCCCTCACCTATGTATGGGTCGGCCAGGCGATGTTCGCGGTCATGGTGCTGGGAAGCGTCGGCTTCGAGGAGGAGTTGATCGAGCGGATCCGGACGGGTGACATCGCGGTCGACCTGTACCGGCCCGTCGACCTCCAGCTGTGGTGGCTCGCCGCCGACATGGGCCGCGCCCTGTTCCAGCTGCTGGGACGCGGTGTCGTGCCCATGCTGTGCGGCGCCCTCTTCTTCGACCTGGCCCTGCCCTCCGGCCCGCTGCCGTGGGTGGCCTGTCTCGTCGCGGTCGCCCTCGGCGCTCTGGTCAGCTTCGCGATCCGTTACATCGTCGCGCTGTGGGCCTTCTGGCTCCTCGACGGCGCCGGAGCGATGCAGATCACCTGGCTCACCGGAGTCTTCTTCTCCGGGATGCTCCTCCCGCTGAACGTCTTCCCCGGCGCGCTCGGCGACCTCGCCCGCGTCCTGCCCTGGTCCGCGCTGCTCCAGGCCCCGGCGGACGTCCTTCTCGGCGAGGCCGACCCGCTGGGGACGTACGCCTTCCAGCTCGCCTGGGCCGCGGCCCTGCTCGCGGTCGGCCGGCTGATCCAGTCGGCGGCGACCCGGAAGGTGGTGGTCCAGGGTGGCTGACCTGGACGAGCGCCCCGTCACGGGCGCCGAGCGGGAGCACCCGTTCGCCGAGTACGGCACGTACAGCCGCGTCCGCGACGGGCTGCGGGCCTACCGCATGATCGCCGCCATGTGGATCCGCTCCACGATGGCCTACCGCGCGTCCTTCGCCATGACGACCTTCGGGAACTTCGCGGCGACCTCCTTCGACTTCGTCGCGATCCTGCTGATGTTCTCCCAGGTCGACGAGCTGGGCGGGTTCAGCCTGCCCGAGATCGCCCTGCTGTACGGCACCTCCGCCGTCGCGTTCGGCCTCGCGGATCTGATGATCGGCTCGATGGACCGGCTCGGGCGCCGGGTCCGCGACGGCACGCTGGACACCCTGCTCGTCCGCCCCGTGCCCGTGCTCGCCCAGGTCGCTGCCGACAAGTTCGCGCTGCGCCGCCTCGGCCGGATCACCCAGGGCCTGTTCGTCCTCGGCTACGCACTGACCACGCTCGACATCGCCTGGACCCCGGCCAAGGTGCTGATGATCCCGCTGATGGTGGCCAGCGGCGGGCTGATCTTCGGCGCGGTGTTCGTCGCGGGCGCGGCCTTCCAGTTCGTCGCACAGGACGCCTCCGAGGTGCAGAACGCCTTCACGTACGGGGGCGTGACCCTCCTGCAGTACCCGCCGACGCTCTTCGCCAAGGACCTGGTGCGCGGGGTGACCTTCGTCCTGCCGCTCGCCTTCGTCAACTGGGTGCCCGGACTGTACGTCCTGGGCCGCCCCTACCCCCTCGACCTGCCGGCCTGGCTGGCCTTCGCGCCCCCGCTGGTCGGCGTGGCCTGCTGCGCCCTGGCGGGGGTCGCCTGGCGGGCGGGGCTGCGTTCGTATCGAAGTACAGGGAGCTGAGCGTGGCAGACAGTGCGTTGGTGACGGACGGCGCGTTCGCGGCGGACAGCGCGTTCATCGAACTCGACCGCGTCGAGAAGGTCTTCGACGTCCGCCGGAAAACCGGGTTCCTGCGCCGGGAGCGGCGTGAGGTGCGGGCGGTCGACTCGATCTCGTTCACGGTGGCGCGCGGCGAGATGGTCGGCTACATCGGGCCGAACGGTGCCGGGAAGTCCACCACCATCAAGATGCTGACGGGGATCCTGACGCCGAGCGGGGGGCGGCTGCGGGTCGCCGGGATCGACCCGTCCCGGGAACGGACGCGGCTGGCCCGGCGGATCGGGGTGGTGTTCGGGCAGCGGACGACCCTGTGGTGGGACCTGCCCCTCATCGACTCGTACGCGCTGATGCACCGCATGTACCGCATCCCGGACGCCCGTTACCGCGAGAACCTCGACCGGTGTGTCGAACTCCTCGAACTGGGCGAGCTCCTCGACGTGCCCGTACGGCAGCTCTCGCTCGGGCAGCGGATGCGCGGGGACATCGCGGCGGCCCTGCTGCACGACCCGGAGGTGCTGTACCTGGACGAGCCGACGATCGGGCTCGACGTCATCAGCAAGGCCAAGGTCCGCGAGTTCCTCAAGGACCTCAACACCGAGCGGGGCACGACCGTGCTGCTCACCACGCACGACCTCCAGGACATCGAGCAGCTGTGCCGCCGGGTGATGGTCATCGACCACGGGCGTCTGATGTACGACGGCCCGCTGACCGGGCTGCACGAGGTGGGCGAGAGCGAGCGGACGCTCGTCGTGGACCTGGAGAGGGAGCTGCCGCCGATCGAGGCCGCGCCCGCCCGGGTCGTCCGGGTGGAGGGGCCCCGGCAGTGGCTGGCGTTCCCGGCCTCGGAGTCGGCGGCCCCGCTGGTGGCCCGGATAGCGTCCGCGTATCCGCTGGTGGATCTCTCCGTGCGGGAGCCGGACATCGAGGCGGTCATCGCCCAGATGTACGCGCAGCAGGCGGAGCGGGTGGGGAAGGGGACGGAGGGGGGTGGAACGCAAGGTGCCCAAGGCCGAGCGCCAGCGGTTGAAGGAGGCGCGGCGGCAGGAGCGGCTGGAACGCCGGGAGGCGCGCCGGGAGTTGCACGCGTCGCATCACGATCACACGCATGCGATGCGTGAGGCGCATCGGGAGGCGATGGAGCAGGTGCGGGACGCCCTGCGAGACCGTCGGGACGCGGAGCGGGAGCGGCGGCGGGGCAGACGGGACTAGGCCGCCTGCCGGGTGCGGGCGCGCCGTGGCCGCTCGCGCAGTTCCCCGCGCCCCTGACGGGGCGCCCCCTCCCGTATCGCTGTGACAGTCACAGCTTCGCCGGTGCCGACCCCTTCAGTTGTTCCAGGTCGAAGACCTCCGCCATGCGCTCGTAGCCCTTGTCGCTGGGGTGCAGGTGGTCGCCCGAGTCGTAGTCGGGGCGCAGGCTGCGGGGGTCGTACGGGTCGCGCAGGGCCTTGTCGAAGTCGACGTAGGCGTCGTACACGTCGCCGGAGCGGATGGTGGCGTTGACGGCCTGGCGGACGGACTCGCGCTGGTCGGTGTAGCCGCGGTGGCCGTGGAACGGCATGAGGGTGGCGCCGACGACGCGCAGGCCCCGCGCGTGCGCCTGCTCGACGAGCCGGCGGAGGCCGTCGGTGATGGCCACGGGGTCGGCCCGGCCGGGGTTCCTCAGGATGTCGTTGACGCCGAGGTCGATGACGACGGCCCTGACACCCGTACGGCCGAGCACGTCGCGCTGGAAGCGGGAGAGGCCGCTGGGGTTCTCGGCGGGCCGTCCGTTGCCGTCGGTCAGGACGCGGTTGCCGCTGATGCCCTCGTTGACGACGCTGTAGCGGGGCGTGTCGGAGGAGCCGGCGGCCGCGCGGATCCGTCCGGAGAGGACGTCCGTCCAGCGCCGGTTCTCGTTGACGGTGGAGCTGACCCCGTCGGTGAGCGAGTCGCCGAGGACCACGACCGTGCCCTCGGACTCGTTGCTCAGCACGTCCAGGGCGGTGACGTACCGCCAGTGCAGTGTCTGTGTGGTGTACGGCTCACCGGTGACGTCCGCGACCTGGTCGCCCTCGGCGGTGTAGGAGATCTGCCGCGCGTGCGCGTGGTAGGTCGCCGGGCCGGAGGGGGTCGGGGAGTAGGTGGTGATCAGTACGTCGCTGTCGTGCGGGATCGGCACCCGTACGGCGTCGCTCACCACCTGCCGGCCGGCCGCGATGACGACCGTCGGGTTGCCGGCGAAGGTGAGGCGGCGCATGGTCTCGGCCGCCGCGGCCGGGGTGTCGCTCGAAGCGGCGACGGCGAGCGAGGCGTGACTGATGGTCAGCGGCTGCTGGCTGTAGAGATTGGACAGGGTGACGCGGGCACTCGTACCGGCGGCGGTCGTGTGCACCACGTTGCGCACCGAGCGGCCGGCGAGTCCGTCCCGCTCGGTGCCCGGCTCCGACCCGCTCGGCGACGCGGCCCAGGCGCCGACCCAGACGCCGGTGGAGGCGGGGGCGGCGCTGTTGTGGGGCGCGCGGGCGAAGGTCTCCTGCCGCGGGGTGCCGTCGTCGATGCCGACGCCGACGTATATCGCGGCCGAGACGGCCACGATCAGGGCGGCGATGGCCGCCAGAAGTGCATAACCGTGCTGCTTGGTCATGCGGTGTGTGACTCCTCGGGCTGTGGAGCCCCAGGGCTCCGATGTGATCACCCCATGATGCGTCATGGGATGGGGGCTGCTTGCGAGAACCCCCATCGGTTCCCCCGCCCGGACAGACGCGGGGAACTCCTGTTCCGTTCCGGGAGTCGGTCTTGGAGTAGTCCACGTCACGTCACCGAGCGGTGAAGAGACGGGAAACGGGACAATGTGTACGGGGGACAGGGAACGGGTGGAGTGAATGGACCGTACGAAAGCGGAAGAAGCGCGACCCGGGGCGGCGGCGGGCGCCGGGCCGCGCGCCTCGCACCGCACCATGACCACGTTCAGCGCCGCCGACGAGGAGAAGCAGCGCGGCGTCCGGCAGATGAAGCTCATCGCGGCCGGACTGCTGCTCTTCGTGGCGCTGGTCTACGTGCTGGCCAAGTGGGCCGCGCACGAGGGCGCGGGCGCCTGGGCCGGCTATGTCGCGGCGGCGGCCGAGGCGGGCATGGTGGGCGCGCTGGCCGACTGGTTCGCCGTGACCGCGCTGTTCCGGCATCCGCTCGGGCTGCCCATCCCGCACACCGCGATCATCCCCACCAAGAAGGACCAACTGGGCGTGTCCCTGGGTGAGTTCGTCGGCGAGAACTTCCTCTCCCAGGACGTCGTACGGCAGCGGCTGCGGGCCGTCGGCATCGGCAGCCGGCTCGGCGCGTGGCTCGCCGAGCCGCAGAACGCCGACCGGGTGACGGCCGAACTGGCGACCGCCCTGCGTGGCGCGCTGACCGTGCTGCGCGACTCGGACGTCCAGGCCGTGGTCGGGGAGGCGATCACCCGGCGGGCGGGCGCCCAGGAGATCGCGCCCGGCATCGGCAAGATGCTGGAGCGGGTCGTCACCGACGGCGGCCACCGCCGGGTCGTCGACCTGATCTGCACCCGCGCCCACGACTGGCTGGTCCTGCACGACACCCAGGTCATGGACGCCGTCGAGGGCGGCGCCCCGGGCTGGACCCCCCGGTTCGTGGACCGCAAGGTCGGCGAGCGCGTCTACAAGGAACTGCTGCGCTTCGCCACCGAGATGCGCGACTCGCCCACGCACCCGGCGCGCGGCGCCCTGGACCGTTTCCTCACCGACTTCGCCACCGACCTGCAGTCCGACACGGAGACCCGGGCGCGGGTGGAGCGGCTGAAGGGCGAGGTGCTGGGCCGGGGCGAGGTCCAGGATCTGATCGCCTCCGCGTGGACGGCCGTACGGGCGATGATCGTGTCCGCCGCCGAGGACGAGCGCAGCGAGCTGCGGCTGCGGGTGCGCGCGTCCCTGCTGTCGCTGGGGACGCGGATGGCCACCGAGCCGAGCGCGCAGGCGAAGGTGGACAAGTGGGTCGAGGGCGCGGCCGTGCACGTCGTCACCACCTACCGCGCCGAGATCACCTCCCTGATCACCGAGACCGTCGCGAGCTGGGACGCCGAGCACACCACGAAGAAGATCGAGGCCAACATCGGCCGTGACCTGCAGTTCATCCGGATCAACGGCACGGTGGTCGGTTCGCTGGCCGGGCTGCTGATCTACACGGTGTCGCGGGCGCTGGGGGCGTAACCGCTCTCCGGCAGGGCACTCGGGGCGAGTTCGCTCGATGTGGAGGGAGCCCGCACCCATGTCCGTCACCGCCCCGAAGTCACCGGGATCACCGGCATCACCGGGATCACCGGGAGTGATCACCACCTCCGTTCCGGCGCGCCTGGACCGGCTGCCCTGGTCGCGCTGGCACTGGACGATCGTGATCGGACTCGGCACCGTGTGGATCCTCGACGGTCTGGAAGTGACCGTCGTCGGCAATATCGCGGGCCGGCTCTCCGAGGAGGGCAGCGGGCTGCCGATCACGTCCGCGCAGGTCACGGGCATAGCGGCTGCCCTGTATGTCGCGGGCGCCTGTGCGGGCGCTCTTTTCTTCGGCCACATGACCGACCGGTTCGGCCGCAAGAAGCTGTTCATGGTGACGCTGGTGGTCTATCTGGCGGCGACCGCGCTGACGGCGGTCTCCTTCTCCACCTGGTGGTTCTTCCTCTTCCGCTTCCTCACCGGCTTCGGCATCGGCGGCGAGTACGCGGCCATCAACTCGGCGATCGACGAGCTGATCCCGTCCAAGTACCGGGGCCGCGTCGACATCGTCATCAACGGCAGCTTCTGGCTCGGCGCGATCGGCGGGTCGCTGCTGTCGATCGTCGCGCTGAACACCGACCTCTTCCCGGCGAACGTCGGCTGGCGGCTGACCTTCGCCCTCGGTGTGGTGCTGGGTCTGGTGATCCTGCTGGTGCGCCGGAACGTCCCCGAGAGTCCGCGGTGGCTGCTGATCCACGGCCGGGAACAGGAGGCCGAACGGCTGGTCGCGGAGGTGGAGGGACAGGTGGAGGAGGAGAAGGGGCGCCCGCTGCCGTCGGCCGACCGGGAGATGACGATCCATCAGCGCGGCGGTGTCGGCTTCGGCCTGATCGCCCGTACGGTCTTCTCCCGCTATCGCCGCCGTGCCGTCCTCGGCTTCTCCCTCTTCATCGGACAGGCGTTCCTCTACAACGCGATCACCTTCGGTTTCGGTGCGATCCTCACGACGTTCTTCGACGTCCCGACCTCCGACACCGGCTACTACTTCGCCTGCATCGCCGCCGGCAACTTCATGGGCCCGCTGCTGCTCGGCAAACTGTTCGACACGGTCGGCCGCCGGATCATGATCTCCGGGACGTATCTGCTCTCCGGGGTGCTGCTCTTCGGCACGGCCTGGCTCTTCGACCGGGGTTCGCTCGACGCGGTGACCCTGACGGCCTGCTGGTGCGTGGTGCTGTTCTTCGCCTCGGCGGGGGCGAGCAGTGCCTATCTCACCGTCTCCGAGGTCTTCCCCATGGAGACCAGGGCCATGGCCATCGCCTTCTTCTACGCCATCGGCACGGCGGCCGGCGGTATCAGCGGGCCGCTGCTCTTCGCCGAGCTGACGGAGTCCGGTGTCGTCGCCGACACGGTCCTCGCGTTCCAGATCGGCGCGGCCCTGATGTGTGCGGCGGGCCTGGTGGCGGCGTTCCTCGCGGTGCGGGCGGAGCGACGGTCGCTGGAGGACGTCGCGGAGCCGTTGTCGGCGAAAGCGCTCCGCTGAGAGGCAGGGGGAGTCGGGGTCGGCCAGGCGGTCGGTCGTCTGCCGCGCCGTCGTGGCTGGTCGCGCAGTTCCCCGCGCCCCTTTCGGGGGCGCGGTCGGCTGTGTGGCTCAGGCGGACTGAGTATCCGTACTCTGTCGGGGCGGGCGGTCGGCCGGGAAACCTCGTACGCATGACCGAGAAGCTGCTCCGCCCCCTGCGCACGCGCCCCTGGCCGGAACGCTGGCTGACCCGCCTGCTCGGCGCCGCGCTCGCCGCGGCCGCGTACCGCCTGTGCCTGCCCTGGGATCTTCGCGACCGCCCCGAACTGGAGGGCTCCCTCACGGAGACGACGCCCGTGACCGTCACGGGCGTCGCCGTCCTCGCCCTCGTCCTGCTGCTCCTCGCGGCCTACTTCGGCCACCGGGACGCCCTGGCCTGGCCGCTGCTCCTGGTCGCCGTGCCGCCGTCGGCCCTGATGTACGTGGCCTTCCACGCACCTCCCGAGCCTCCTGACGCGGACGTATGGCCTCTGTCCTGGGCCTTCTTCACGCTGGTGCTCGGTGCGTGGGTGCTGGTCGCGTCCTCGGTGGCACGCCGGTTCCGGACGGATCCGGTGGACGAGCGGTGGCTGATCCACAGCCGGTCCCAGGACGGTCCGGTCACCGCCCGGTTCGCCGAGCAGCCGCCGCCCGGGCGCCCGTCAGCCGTAGGAGTACCGCCGGGCCGCCGTCCGGGCGCCCGTCAGCCGTAGAAGTACTGCCGGGCCTTCTGCTCGAAGAACGACGAGTAGGCGAGGCCGATGGCCGGGGTGCCGCGGTACGAGCCCACGTACTGCTGGGTGCTGTCGACCACCACGGGGCGGGCCATGCACGCCCACTTGTTGCGCTGCTGGGCCTCGGCCCAGCGGACGGCCGCCGGGTCCACCCGGTCGCTGACCAGGACCGGGAACGCGCCGATGCCGTTCTGGATCCCGGCCGGCAGACCGCCCTTGGTCTTCTTCGCGTACGTCAGCACCTGGTCGGTGAAGGTCTCGATGGTCGGGATGGTTATCTCCTGGACGGCCGCCGCGACCGTGAACAGGTGCAGCTTCGTCCCCATCCAGCTCCACCGGAAGTCGGCCCGGCGCCCGACGAGCACGGGCACCCCGGCCCACTCCTCCCACCAGGTACGGCACCCGTCGGCGGCGAGACGGGCGGCCACGGAGGCGAGGTAGGTCTGGGAGGGCGTCTGCTGAGGATGCATGGCCGGATCATGCACCCGCCGGTGGGCGCGTGTGAAGCGGGGGCGGCTTCGGGACGTCAGGCTCCGGGACGTCAGGCTCCGGTGGTCGAACCGGGTCGCACGATCATGAGGACCGTGACGGTCGCCCAGAGCAGGTTGAACACGCCGGTGAACATGGCGAGTCGGGCGGTGGCCGCGGGTCCGGTGACGGTGCCGGTTCCGGCCGCGGGTCCGGTGACGGTGCCGGTTCCGGCCGCGGGTCCGGTGACGGTGCCGGTGCCGACGGCGGTGCCGCCGAGTCCCTCCAGGATCTCCTCCTGCCGGGGCAGCACCAGCGCCAGCAGGACCATCGCCGCGAGGGCGGTCAGCAGCATCGACACGATCAGCCAGGCGTCTTTCAGCACCCCCATGCTCAGCGCCGTGGCGAACCCGAGCACGGGCACCGCGATGCCAACGCCGCCGTACACCCGGCAGATCCGGTGCAGCAGCCGTACGGCCGACACCGCCCGCTCGCTGTCGGGTTCGGCCAGCGCCTTGCGGGCGCTCGGCGGGAACATGCTGGCCGCGACGGTGACGGGCCCGACGGCGATGATCGCGGCGAGCACGTGGAGGGAGAGAAGGAACTTGGTCACAGGGGAACGGTAGGGCGGGGAAAGATCGCGGAGGAGTGGCTGGATTGCCATGCCTCAACGGATTCCCGCCAAGGACGGCACGGCAGCGTGGGAGAAGTCCGGGATCTGTTGGCCGGAACCCGGTGCGGGCCTACGCTCCCGCCATGCACACCGTGGCCGTACTGGCGCTCGACGACGTGATCCCCTTCGACATGTCGGCTCCCGTCGACACCTTCGGCTGGGCGCGGCTGCCGGACGGGCGGGAGGCCTACCGGGTGCGGGTCTGTTCGGCGGCGGGGGACGGGGTGGTGCGGGCGGGGCCGTTCAGCGTCCGCGCGCCGTACGGGCTGGAGGCGCTGGCCGAGGCGGACACCATCATCCTGCCGGGGACGGCCGACCCGACCCTGCCGTTGCCGCCGGGGGTCACGGAGGCGCTGCACGCCGCGGCGGCGAGCGGGACGCGGATCGCGTCGATCTGCGTGGGCGCGTTCCTCTTCGCCGCGACGGGGCTGCTGGACGGGCTGCGCGCCACCACGCACTGGATCGCGGCCCCCGACCTGGCGGCCCGTCACCCGGAGGTCACCGTCGACCCGAACGTCCTCTACGTCGACAACGGCCAGTTCCTCACCTCGGCGGGCGCCGCCGCGGCCATGGACATGTGCCTGCACATGATCCGCAAGGACCACGGCTCGGCGGTCGCCGCGTTCACCGCGCGGATGTGTGTGATGCCCCTCGAACGGGAGGGCGGCCAGGCGCAGTTCATCGTGCAGGACCAGCCCCCGGCGCCCGCCGGCGCCGCCATGGAGCCCCTGCTGCGCTGGCTGGAGCAGAACGTGGAGCGGGATCTGACCCTGGACGACATCGCCCTCCACGCCGGCACCAGCACCCGCACGCTGAACCGCCGCTTCCGCGAACAGACGGGCACGACGCCCTTGCAGTGGCTGCACCGGGCGAGGGTTCGTCGGGCCCAGTACCTGCTGGAGTCCACCGACCACACCGTCGACCGCATCGCGACCCAGGCGGGCTTCGGCTCCCCGACGGCCTTCCGCGACCGCTTCAAGCGGGTGGTGGGAACGAGCCCGTACGCGTACCGGAGGGCGTTCCGGGGGGAGCGTTCGTGAGCGCCCCGTAAGGGGCGCGGGGAACCGCGCGAGCAACCACGGACGACCCGCAGCCCCCGACCGGCCGGACTCCCCACCCCTCTTCCGGGCACGGCTACCCTTCCGGGGGCGGCTACCCCTTCCGGTCGGCCACCGCCCAGGACGCCAGCGCCACCACCCCGGCGACCCCGAACACCGCCGGCCAGGCCCCCACCTTCTTCGCCAGCGGATGTGACCCGGCGAACGCGGCCACGTACCCGGCGGTCAGCGCCCCCGCGGCCTTGCCGCCCGCCGCCTTCTGCCACTGCTGGGCCGCCGCGGCGCCCGCCACCGCGAGCACCGCCCCGCCCAGCGGCCGCTTCTTCGTCCAGCGAGCCACCCCGTACCCGCCGATGAGCCCGCTCGCGGCCACCGCCGCCGTCGGAACCCTCGCCATCACTGCCTCCCGCGTCCTGTGCCAGGTCCGTCGCGCCCGAGGCTACTGCGCCGCCGACCGCCGGGCGCCCCGAGGCCCCCGTACGGCCACGGCCAGCAGGGCTGCGGCCAGACAGACCGCGCTGAGGCCGGTCCAGACGATGTCGTACGCGCCGAAGAGATCACGGGCCGTGGCGCCGAGGAACGCGGAGGCACCCGCGCCGAGTTGGTGGGCGGAGTTGACCCAGCCGAAGACGATCGGGCCGTCCTCGCCGTAGACGCGGTCGCTGAGGGCGATGACCGGCGGGACGGTGGCGACGTCGACGAGGCCGTAGATGACGACGAAGGCGACCATGGTGGGGGTGACGGTGGACGAGAACACCATCGGCAGCGCCAGCAGGGTCAGCGCGCGGACCGCGAAGTACGCGGACAGCAGGCGGCTCGGGTCGAAGCGGTCGGTGAGCCAGCCGGAGAAGACCGCGCCCAGCGCGGAGAACACGCCGATCAGGGAGAGCAGCGACGCGGCGGCCGTGGCGCGCATGCCGTGGTCGTGGGCGGCCGGGGCCCAGTTGCTCCACATGATCCCGTTGGTGGAGGCGCCGCAGATGACGAACATCCCGGCCAGGACCCAGAACGGCCCGGTCCGTGCGGCGTCGAACAGCACCTTCAGGGCGCGCTGTGCCGCCCCCGACGCCGGCGGCGGCTTCGGTACGAACTCCGTCGCCCCGTACGGCTTCGCGCGCACGTCCGCCGGGTGGTCGCGTAGCAGCAGGAGGACGAGGGCGGCCACCGCGAGGGCGACGAACGCGAGCGTCACCACCGGCGGGCGCCAGCCGTGCCGGTCGACCCCCCAGGCGAGCAGCGGCAGGAAGAGGAGCTGCCCCAGGTGGCTGGAGGAACTGAGCACTCCGGTGACCAGGCCGCGCCGCCGCTCGAACCAGTTGCCCGTGATGCTCGCCGCGAACGTCATGGTGAGGCATCCGCTGCCCAGGCCGATCAACACGCCCCAGTACGCGGTCAGTTGCCAGGGCTGGGCCATCACGCTGGTGAGCAGCGCGCCCGCCGTGACGAGCAGCAGGGCGCCGACGACCACGCGCCGGATGCCGACCCGGTCCATCAGCGCGGCGGCGAAGGGGGCCGTGAGGCCGAACAGCACCATGTTCACCGAGGCGGCGAGGGCGATCTGGCCCCGGTCCCAGCCGTAGCTCTCGTGCAGCGGGGTCACCAGCAGCCCGGGAACGGTGGTGAAGGCCCCGGCGGTGACGATGGCGGCCCCGGCGGCGAGGGCCACGGCCCAGGCGCGGTGGAGGCGGGGGGCGTTGCCGTCATGGTGGTCGCGGGGCGTGGTGCTGTCGTCGTGCGCGCGGGGCGTGGTGCCGTCGTCGTGGTCGCGGGGCGTGGTGCCGTCGTCGTCCTGGCGGTTCCGGGGGGTCGTCAGCTCAGCCATATGCCCAGCCTGTCGGCCGGGACCCGCCCCTGCGAGTGGCCAGATGGACCAGGTGCGCAAGAATGTGGCCATGACTATGGCCATGCCTGTCTTCGCCCATCCGGGACGCCATCGTGTCGCCGTACTGGCTCGTCAGATGCTCCTGCCCATCGAACTGGGAATCGTGCACCAGCTGTTCGGGCAGGCCCGGGAGGGGGCGACGGCGGAGGGCGAGCCGCTGTACGAGGTCGTCACGTGCGGGCTGCGAGCCGGTGCCACCCGTACGGACGGTGACTTCACGGTCAACGTCCCGTACGGCCCGGAGGCGTTGGCCGAGGCGGACACCGTCATCGTCCTGTCCTCCCACGACGACTACGTCCAGGACACCCCAGACCTCACCGCGCCGCTCGCGGACGCCCTCGCCCGGATCCGCCCCGGCACCCGGATCGCCTCCATCTGCACCGGAGCCTTCGTCCTCGCCTCCGCCGGACTGCTCGACGGCCACACGGCCACCACGCACTGGCGGTACACCGACCTGTTCGCCCGCCTGTTCCCCCGGGTCGAGCTGGACCCGGACGTCCTCTACACCGACGGCGGTGACGTCCTGACCTCCGCCGGCTGCGCCTCCGGCATCGACCTGTGCCTGCACATGATCCGCCGCGACCACGGCACGACCGTCGCGGGTGACGTGGCCCGCCGTACGGTCGTGCCGCTGCACCGCGAGGGCGGCCAGGTCCAGTACGTACGCCGCCCCGTGCCCGCCCTCGCGGCGCCCGCCACCTCCGCAGCCCGGGAGTGGGCGCTGCGGCACCTCCACGAACCCGTGACCCTGGGGCAGTTGGCGGCACGGGAGGCGATGAGCGTGCGCAACTTCAACCGGCGGTTCCGCGACGAGGTGGGGACGACCCCCATGAACTGGCTGACCCAGCAACGCGTCGAGCGGGCAAGGGAGTTGCTGGAAGAGTCGGACCTGCCGGTCGACCAGATCGCGGCCCGCACGGGCCTCGGCACGGCGGCCAACCTGCGCCGGCACTTCCAGGAGACGCTGGGCACGTCCCCGAGCGCGTACCGGACGACGTTCCGGGCGACGTGACGCCGAGGGGGCGGCCCCTTCGAGGAGGGGCCGCCCCATGGTCGTACGGTCGTGCCGCCGCCGTACGGTCGCGCCGTCGGTCACATGCCGCGCGGGAACTCCCGGTTGCCCAGGTGCTGCGGGCGGGGCACGGGGGCCGCGTACGGCTCCTCCAGGGTGTTCTCCACGCTGTTGTAGACGATGAAGATGTTGGACCGCGCGAACGGGGTGATGTTGCCGTTCGAGCCGTGCATCAGGTTGGAGTCGAACATCACCGCGGACCCGGCGGGCCCGGCGATCTGCCGGATCCCGTGCTCCTGGGCCATCCGCGTCAGGTGCTCGGGGCCGGGGGAGCCCACGGTGATCCGGTGCACCCGCAGCGACTCCTTGTGGAAGTCGGGGGGTGTCTCGCCGACCGAGGGCACGAACGTGCGGTGCGTCCCCGGCATGACCATGAGCGGCCCGTTGAACTCGTAGTTCTCGCTCAGCGCGATCGACACGCTGAAGGCGCGCGGCCTCGGCATACCGTCCTCGGCGTGCCAGGTCTCGAAGTCCGAGTGCCAGTCGAACTGGGCGCCGCCGAAGCCGGGCTTGTAGTTGACGCGGCTCTGGTGGACGTACACCTCCGAGCCCAGCACCTGCCGGGCCACGTCCGTCAGCCGGGGCGAGGCGAGCAGATCGGCGAAGACCTCGCTGACCTTCTCCACCTCGAACACGGAACGGAGGCGGTCGGAGTCCGGCTCCAGCACCACGCGGTCGCCCGCCAGGATCGCCGGGTCCTCGCTCAGCCGCCGGAGTTCCGCACGGTAGAGCTGGACCTCCTGCTCGCTCAGCAGGTTGTCGAAGACGTGGAAGCCGTCGGCCTCGTAGCGCTCCAGTTCGCGCCGGGTCAGCGGCCCCTCCCGGGTGCCCCACACGGTCGGGTCGACGCGCGGCTGGGTGACGGCCTCGCCGGTGACACGGGTCGGGTAGCGGTCGGTGCGGGTGAGGGCGGTCGTCATGCCTGCTCCTTCGAACGGTGCGAGGGGTGGGTGGTGGTGTCGGTGGTGTCGGAGGTGCCGGTGGTACCGGTGGTTTCGGTTGTGAGGGGGGTGAGGGGGCCGATGCGGTGCAGGACCTCGTCGTGGTGGCCCTCGCCGAGCCACGCGGCCGGGAACAGCACGCGTTCGGTGACCTCGGCCGACCGCTTGCGGGCGTACTGCTTGAGGACCATGAGGATGGCCTTGTTGTCGGCGGACACGGTGGCCTCGACATGGCGTGCACCGCGCTCGCGCTGTCGCTCGGCCGCGGCCTCGAAGAGCCGTACGCCCAGGAACGGGACGCCGTGCCGGGGGCTGACGGCCGTCTGCCAGACGAAGTACGTATCGGGCTCGTCCGGACGCCGGTAGCCGGTGAGGAAGCCGACGATCTCACCGTTCACGGTGGCGAGCAGCGAGCAGTCGGCGTAGTCCCGGAACCACAGGACGTAGGAGTAGGGGCTGTTGGTGTCCAGCCCGGGCGTGTTCTTCACCAACTCCCAGACTGCGAAGCCGTCTTCGGGGCGGGGCTCGCGGAAGACGGCCCGGCGGGTCGGTTCGGGGGTGGTGGTGGCCGGGGCGGACTTCTCGGCGGGAGCCCGGTCGGTGTTCTGCGCGTCGGTCCGGGTGGCGTTCTCCGCGTCGGTCCGGGGGGCGATGGAGCTGGTCACGGCCGGCCCACCCCCTCGGCGGTCAGGGCGGGTGCCTCGGTCGGCAGCGGGTACGCGCCGGTCGCGTCGTGGTCCTCGGCGCCGGTCACCGGCGGGTTGAAGACACAGACGTATCGGGAGTCCGTCCGCGGCCGGAGCGTGTGCCGCTCATGGCCGTCGAGGAGGTACATCGTGCCCGGAGTGATCCAGTGCTTCTCGCCGGTCTCCTCGTTGGTGAGCTCGGACTCGCCCGCCACGCACAGCACGGCCTCGATGTGGTGGGCGTACCACATGGTCGTCTCGGTGCCGGCGTAGACGGTGGTCTCGTGCAGGGAGAAGCCGACCCGCTCCTTGGCGAGCACGATGCGTTTGCTCTCCCAGGTGCCCGACTTCGCCTTCACATGACGGTCGGTGTTCTCGATGTCCTTGAACGATCGGACGATCACGGTGAGTTCAGCCCTTTCGGTGGTCAGGCGGGTTGGTGGTCAGGCAGGTTGGTGGTCAGGCGGGTTGGTGGTCAGGCGGGTTGGTGATGAGGCGGGTTCGTGGTCGGTGTGGAAGGTGGGTCGCCGTGGTCAGGCGGTCTCGCGGACGGCTCGGGCCAGGACGCGCAGGCCCTCGTCCAGTTCGTCGGCGGTGACGGTCAGGGGCGGCAGCAGCTTCACGACCTCGTCCTCGGGGCCCGAGGTCTCCAATAGCAGCCCGAGTTCGAAAGCACGGCGGCAGACGGCCGAGGCCCGGCCCCGGTCGGTGAACTCGACGCCCCAGACCAGACCGCGCCCCCGGTGGACGGCGTCCGGGTGCTCCTCGACGAGGGCGAGCAGCGCCCGCTCGACCTGTTCGCCGCGGGCGAGGGTCTGCTTCTCGGTCTGGTCGTCGGCCCAGTACGCGGCGAGCGCGGCGGACGCGGTGACGAACGCGGGGTTGTTGCCGCGGAAGGTGCCGTTGTGCTCGCCCGGCTCCCAGACGTCCAGCTCCGGCCTGCACAGCGTCAGCGACATCGGCAGGCCGTACCCGCTGATGGACTTGGAGAGGGTGACGATGTCGGGCGTGATGCCCGCCTCCTCGAACGAGAAGAAGGCACCGGTCCGTCCGCAGCCCATCTGGATGTCGTCGACGACGAGCAGCATGTCGTGCCGCTCGCACAGTGCGGCCAGCGCGCGCAGCCACTCGGGACGGGCGACGTTGACCCCGCCCTCGCCCTGCACGGTCTCGACGATCACGGCGGCGGGCACGTCCAGCCCCGAGCCCCGGTCCGCCAACAGCCGCTCGAACCAGCGGAGTTCGGGAGCGCCATCCGTGGAGCCGTCGAGGTAACTGTCGTACGGCAGCCGCACGGCGTGCGCCAGGGGCACTCCCGCTCCCGCCCGCTTGAAGGCGTTGCCGGTGACGGCGAGTGCGCCGAGCGACATGCCGTGGAAGGCGTTGGTGAAGGAGACGACCGCCTCACGGCCCTTCACCTTCCGCGCCAGCTTCAGCGCGGCCTCCACCGCGTTGGTGCCGGTCGGCCCCGGGAACATGACCTTGTACGGCAGGTCGCGCGGCCGGAGTACGAGGTGCTGGAACGTCTCCAGGAACGTCCGCTTGGCGGTGGTCGCCATGTCGAGGCCCTGGGTGACCCCGTCCCGCTCCAGGTGGTCGAGCAGAGCCCGCTTCAGTACGGGGTTGTTGTGCCCGTAGTTGAGGGAACCGGCGCCCGCGAAGAAGTCCAGGTACGGGTGGCCGTCCTCGTCGTACAGCCGGCTGCCCCGGGCCCGGTCGAAGACGGTGGGCCAGCCCCGGCAGTAGCTTCGGACCTCCGACTCCAGGGTCTCGAAGACGCTCAGGTCGGGCGGGGCGATGGTCATACGGCGGCCTGCTCGGGGATGCCCGACGTGACGCCCGAGGTGACGTCCGAGGTGACATTTGAGGCGAGGACGAAGTCGGTGAAGGTGTCCACGGAGACGAAGTCGTCCGCGTCCAGCTCCTCCGGGTCGACGACCAGCCCCAGGGAGTCCTCCAGGGCCATCAGCATCTCCAGCATCGTCGTGGAGTCCAGGTGCAGGTCGTCGAAGAGCCGGATGTCGCCGTGGAGACCGGTGACGGGGCGTTCGAGGACGTGGGTGAGGGCGTTTTCCAGCGCGGCGACGACGTTCTGACGATCCATTGCGAGTCCTTCGGGGTGGGGTTGGTGGGGTTGGCGGGTTGGTCGGTTGCTGGGGTCGGGGGCGTAGGCGGGGGAGAGGGCGCTCAGGGAACCGGGGCCGTGGGCGTGGCGGGGGCCGGAGTCGGCGCCGGGGTGGTGAACGGGTCGGGCGAGGCGACCAGGGTGGCCAGGGCCTTCCGGTCGACCTTTCCGTTCCCGTTCACGGGGAGCGCGTCGAGGCGTACGCAGCGACGCGGGATCTTGAAGGGCTCGATCAGGTCGCGCATGCGCTCGCGCACGGCCTCGGCCGGCAGGTCAGCGACCACGGCGAGCACGGCGGACCGCTGCCCGTCGGGAGGCAGGACGGCGGCCGACACGACGCCCTCGACACGGGACGCCGCGGCCTCGACCTCGGTGGCGCTGAGCCGGAAGCCACGCTCCTTGTAGAGGTCGTCGCGGCGCCCGGAGAAGTACAGGTAGCCCTCCTCGTCCTGCCTGCCGTAGTCGCCGGTGCGCAGTTCGGGGAAGAGCCCCTCCGCGCGCGGGAAGCGCTCGGCGGTCAGGTCGGGGCGCCGCCAGTAGCCGGCCATCACATGCGGTCCGCGCACCACGAACTGACCGATCTCCCCGGCCGGCAACCGTTCGCCGTCGTCCCCGACGACGAACACCTCGGTGCCGGGAAGCGGCAGACCGCACGAGCCGGGCCGGGCGAGATCGCCGTCGGGTGGCATGATCGCGGTGCGCTTGCACTCCGTGAGGCCGTACATCACCTGGATCCGCAGCCCCGGCAGGGCGCCGCGCAGTGCGGCCATGGTGGTCTCCGACAGTGCCGCCCCGGTGTTGGTGAGCAGCCGTAGCCTCGGCAGCCGGCCGCCCGCCGCCCCGCCGGAGCCGCGCCGCAACAGCCACGCCAGCCGGTCGGCCACGGACGGCACCCCCGGCAGCACGGTGGCCCCGCTCTCCTCCAGACTCCGCAGCAGCGGCGGGCCCGACTCCGCGACGGTGCCGAGATGCAGTCGGGCGCCGCTCAGCGCGCAGAGGTAGAGCTGGTAGAGGCCGTAGTCGAAGGAGAGGGGCAGCGGGCAGTACACGACGTCGTCGGCCCGGTATCCGAGGCACGACTGGATCGCCGACACCGCGAACAACACCTGCTGGTGGGTGCTCACGACGGCCTTCGGCAGCGCGGTGGTGCCTGAGGTGTAGATGAGGCTCACGGGGTCGGTCGTGAGGGGAGCGGGGTCGTCGGTGGTGGGGCCGTCGGTCGTGAGGGGAAGAGGGCCGTCGGAGGGGTGTGACGTGGGGGTGTGCGGCGTGCCGGTGGCGTCGGCGCAGGGCGACTGCGGGTCCCGAGCCGACCGTACGAGATCCTCGATCCGTACGGCCGTCACGCCGGCCCCGGCCGCGGTGCGGAGGGCCTTCGGGTCGTCGGAGACGAGGACACGAGGCTCGCAGTCGCCGAGCACGTGCTCCAACGGGCCGCCGCGCACCTCCTCGTGCAGCACGCTGAACACCGCCCCGATGCGGGACGCCGCGTACACCAGCGTCGCCACGCCGAGCCCGTCCGCCGCCTTCACGACCAGGCGGTCACCCCGGCGCACACCCTCCCGCCGAAGCCGCCCGGCCAACCGCGCACTGGCCTTAGCCAGTTCGCCGTAGGAGAGAACACCACCGCCGCTCGTGCTCAGGGCGGCGGCCCGGGGGTCCCGCTCGGCGGCCAGATCGAGGAGCTGGTGGAGGTGGTGGGGGAGGGCGTTGGGGAGGTGATGGGGGAGGGGGTGGGGGAAGTGCGTCGGCGGGGCCGGGAACTGCTGGGACTCTGCGGGCATCACTGCTCCCTCGTCGCGGTGGCCGCGGCGGCTGTGGTGGTGGCGCCGGCGGCGGAGGTGTCGGCCGTGGCTGCGGTGGCGGGGCCGGTCTCTGCGCTGGGGGCGCTCGCGGCCATGACCACGCCCCTCCCACGCCTCCTCGCGGCCCTTCTCATCGGCACCACCGTCGTGGCCGTGGCCGCGCAGACGAGCTGGGGTTCGTCGAGAACCTCGGCCGAGCTGTCACCGGCACCGGCACCGGCACCGGGTTTCGCGGCGATCACCTTGTGGGCCTGTAGCTCGACGATCCGACGCAACCGGGTGCTGCGCACGAGACGGCCGCTCGCCTCGATGTAGTCGCCGGGGTGCACGGGCGCGGTGAAGCGGATCTCCGAGTACTCGGAGAGCAACCCCTCGTCGCTGTCCGTCCGTACGGTGATCTCGGTGACCAGATCCCCGAAGAGCCGCAGGATCCGGGCGCCGTCGACCAGCCCGCCGCCGTAGTGGGCCTCCTCCTGCCCGATCCGTACGCGCAGGAAGGCCGTGGTGTGGTGCTCCGAGTGCCGCTCCGCGCTGCGGTGGTGGTCCTCGTCGCTGTCCGCCGTGGGCGACATGATGGCGAACTCCTCTCTGTCGATGGCACTTTCGGTGGGGTAGTCGTCGCATCCGCAGGCCGCGCCGGGCAGGGCGATGGCGACCGCCGCGACGACGTTCTGCTTGTGCGTGATGGACAGGGAGATCTCCGGCGGCCCCCACCGCGCCGCCCGCCCCCGGAACCGGACGAAGGGCGCCCCGTCGGTGTCCCGGTCCACGCAGATCTCGTACGGCGCGACGCCTTGGAGCATCCCGGTGCCCAGCACCTTGAGCACCGCCTCCTTGGCGGCGAACCGCCCGGCCAGGAACTCCAGCCGCCGCTCGGCCCCCATCGCGTCGGCGAGCGCGGTCTCCTCGGGGGCGTAGGCGAACCGCAGGAACCACGGTCGGCCGAGCAAGGCGCGGAGCTCCTCACGGTCGAGGACGTCGACGCCGATCCGCAGGCTCAAGGCATCCCGTCGAAGTCGACGAGCCGCTGCTTGGCGAGCAGGTCCTCGGTGGTGTCCCGCTCCCGGACCAGATGCGCGCGGCCGCGGTGGACGAGTACCTCGGCCGGATAGCCGTGGCTCAGGAAGAGCCCCGGTGACGCGGTCGGCCCGTACGCCCCCGAACGCTGGACCCCCAACAGGTCCCCGGGCCGCACCTCGGGCAGCTCCACCTTCTTGGCGACCACGTCGTTCGGCGTACAGAGGGGGCCGGTGAGGGTGTAGCGCCGCAGAGGCGCCTCGGACGCCGGACCCGGTGCCTGTCCCTGTTCCGGTCCCTCTGTCTGTCCCTGTCCCTGTCCCTGTACCGGTCCCAGATGGACGACGGGAAAGTTCCGTTTGACGAAGCTTCCGACCCCGACGGCCGCCATGTGGTGATTCGTCCCGCCGTCCGCGACGACGAACGTCTCACCCCTGGACTCCTTCACGTACCGGGCGCGTACGACGTACGTGCCGGCCGTCGCGGTGAGGAAGCGTCCCAGCTCGATGATCAGTCGGCACCCGGGGTTGCGCGCGGCGAACGGCGCGATCGCGGCACGCATGCCCGCGCCGAGGGCGGTCAGGTCGAGGTCGTCCTCGTTGTCGAAGTAGGCGACCCCCAGACCACCGCCGAAGTCCACGGTCTCCAGCGGGAATCCGAGCAGCCCCGCCAGATCCTCGGCGGCGGCCAGCACCTCGCGGGTGTTGCGGACCACGTCCTCGTGGTGCAGGAACCGGGTCCCCATGTACGCGTGGACGCCCCGCACCCGGACGTTGCGCAACTCCGCCAACTCGCTCTTGGCGCCGCGCAGTTCCTCCTCGTCGATGCCGAACTGCCGGGGTTTGCCACCCATGGCGAGCCCGGACCCCTTGGCGCTGAAGGCGGGATTCACCCGCAGCACCACGGGAACCCTGCGGTCGGCGAACGCTCGGGCGTCGGCGACAGCCTCGGCTTCGGCGTCGGCTTCGGCCGCGAGCCGGTCCAACTGCCGTAGCTCCTCCAGCGATTCACACACCACCGCGTGGATCCCGGCCTCGACACAGGCCGTCAGCTCCCGCAGGTCCTTCCCCGGCCCGAGGAAGATGATGTCCTCCGGCGCCACGCCGGCCCGCAGCGCGGTGACGAGTTCGGCGTACGAGGAGACCTCGGCGCCCGCTCCCCGCGCGCCGAGGAAGGCGCACACGCTGATGTTCGGGTTGGCCTTGAGCGAGAAGAAGATGTCGACGGACTCGGGCAGGAGACCGCGCAGTTCGCGAAAGGTCCCCTCCAGCACGTCCGCGTCGTAGACGAACAACGGCGTACCGAATTCCTCGGCCAGCTCTCCGAACGATTTTCCCTGTACTTGGACGCGCTGTGCACTCACTGTACGCACTGCACTCACTGCACTCACGAAATTCCCTTCCTGGGTTTTCCGGCCCCCGCTGGTGCGGTTCACTGCCAGCCGGAGTCGTCGTCCTGTGTATGACGAACAGGTCCCTGGGATGTCGCGAACGCCATGACCGCCTCGCGTGCCATGAACTCCATGAATTCCATGAACTCCGTGCCCATTCCTGTGAGGGTGATGGGGTGCTTCCGACAAGCAAGAGTTTTGCGGCTCGGAGATGCCGTGGGAAGTGGATACCGATGGCCCAAACTGGCCGTGGCCTATTCAGTCCTGGGCCACCAGGGCCATCCCTCGTCCGGCACGAGGAGGGGCGATTCAGAGCACCGCACCTGCCAGCTCCGCAGGTCGGGCCGACACGCGACCGTCCGCCGCCAGAGCCGTACCGCCCTGCTCTCCGCTTCTTCGAGGCAGGCCGCGCGCAGGAAGAACCCCACCACCGGCCGCGTGGGATCGTCCCGGTGCACGGTGACATGTTCGAGCCCGTCGGACTCACCGGCGCTCGCGGCGATCGCCGGCCCGGTGTCCGCGGGCAGGGAAACACCGCCGGCCCCCCGACCGGACGGCTCCAGGGCAAGGTGAACGAGATACATCCCCCTAGCTTGGGGCGCTCGCCGCATATGCCCTGCCGACGGTCGCTGGACGGTTCGGGCCATGGCCGGGACCGGCCACACCTCACGCACTCGAGCGATCGCGCTCGATACGACCCGACCGGTCACACCTGACTCGCTCAACGACTCGCACGAACCGCGCCCACCGGCCTGCTGTCGGCAGTCGTCAGGCACCCGTCCGAACAGCCGTCAGGCACCCGTCGCGTCGTGTCGCGTCGGCCTCAGCCCTGGATGAAGCCCTGTTGGGCCGCCCGCACCCCCGCCTGGAAGCGGCTGCGGGAGTCGAAGTGCTCCATCAGGGCGGTGGCGATGCGGCGGGCGGTGCGCGCCGAGACCCCGAGCCGCTTGGCGACCATCTCGTCCGTGTGCCCCAGCGCCAGCAGCCGCAGTGCCTCCAGCTGCTGGGCGCTCAACCCGTCCGGCTCCGGCTGCTGCCCGTCCACCCCGAACGGTTCGGCCGTCCGCCACACGTTCTCGAACAGCGCCGCCAGCGCGGCCACCGTGCCCTGCGCCCGATGGATCGTGACCCCGGCCCCCGTGTCGTCGCTGTTCGCGGCGATCAACGCGACCCGCCGGTCCCAGATGATCATGCGGTTGGGCAGCGAGGGCGCCGTCCGTACCTGCGCCCCGTGGGAGGTGAGCCACTCCGCGTGCGCCACGGAGGCCGAGTCGTTGCGGATGCTGTCGAGATAGACGGTCCGCATCCGTACACCCCGGTCCAGCAGCCGACGGTTCAACGGCCGCGAGTTGCGCATGTTCGCCTCGGTCTGGGCGCCGCCGGGCGCGAAGGTCAGGAACTCGTCCTCGACCTCGTTGTTCATCGCGGCCAGATGGTCCCGGATATTGTCGAGGCCCTCGACGTGTTCCGCGTCGCCCTTCACGGTCGCGGAATCGTCGAGCGCGAATTCCGAGAGAATGCGCGCAGCCGCCGCGCGGCCCTCCTCCACCCGCTGCTGCTGAACGGCGAGTTCGGCCTGCTGCCGGGCTATCAGCATTTCCATCCCCAGTTGGGGATTGAGGGCGTGCATACGCTGTGGATCCTCGGCGGACGGTCGTATGAGCGCCATTTCGCTGAGTCTGTCGAGAGCGGTACGTATCTCGTCCCGGGAGAGGCCTAACGCGTCGCTCAGACCGGTGACTCCGGCTTCGGGATGGGCCAACATCCCCCGGTAGACGGATTCGGTGCGGGCGTCAATCCCAAAGACATCGAGCATGCGTCTCATCCATCTCCAGTACGGGTCCCCTTCGCACGCTCACAGCCGGACCCGTGGCGACGGCGACGCCGACCCGGACCCCCTCTCGTGATCACGCGTTGCTGGTCCGCTACCCCGAGTGGCGCCCAACACGCCCGCCTCCAGCGCGCCTTCAGCGGATGTACACACCATGCACCCGTTTCGCGAACGGAACCACGGGTAACCGGAACGGCTCGCTCCGGCCCGGACTCCCTGATCCTGAGGGTCGCGACGCACATCTGGACCGGCCGCGCCGACTGCATGCGGCAGTGCCCTGATATCTCAACTCTCCTCACCGAAAAGGAAGTTGGGGCGGGCGACAAGGGCAAGTGGCGTGAGTCAGGTCACAGGCCGGCTGCGGGAGAAGTGGTCCACGGCATCCCCTGGGCCTGGCATGCTCATGCGTGGCTACTGGGGGGTAACCGCCGCGTGCGCACGGCCGTGAGGGCATGTGTGCCGCCATGCCCGCCCTGCGCCGCCTCGTTCTCTCTCCCTCCTGAAGCGCACCCCCCTGTCACCGCTCCCGAGGACTCACGCGTGCACAAACTCAGAAGACACACCCAACTGTCGGTACTGTCGGCGATCACCGTCGCGACCCTGCTGATCACCGGCTGCTCCACCGACTCCCCCGCCACCGCAGACAAGGCGGCCGCCACGACGGCCGAGTCTCCCGCGTCCGGCGCGGCCGAGGAGCAACTCGCCGTCGTGTCCGCCTCGACCGGCGACGCCACCCCCACCGCCGTGGCCGACACGAACGCGGCCGACCGGCTGGGCAAGGCCGAGAAATCCGCGCTCAAGGTCGCGTCGTACGACAGAAAGAGCGGCCGGGCGGTGATCACGGCACCGGCGTCCGAGCCGGACGCCGAACCGTCCGCGACTCCGTCGAGGACCGCCTCCGCCTCCCAGGGCTCCGACGAGGGCGACGCCGCCACCGACCCTGGAACCGCCACCGACCCCGGAACCGGAACCGACCCCGGCACCGGAACAGGTGCGAAGCCGAAACCGAAACCGAAGCCGAAGCCCGCCGTGGCCGTCGGCGACGTCATAGCCAGCGCCCCCGCCCCCGGCGCCCCCGACGGCGTGCTGGCCGAGGTGACGGAGATCGTCGGCACGGCGGCGGACGGCGGCACGACCGTCGAGACGGAGCCGGCCGAGCTCAACTCCGTCCTGGGCGAGGGCAAGGCGGACGGCACGGTCCCTGTCGACCCCTCCACCCTGGACGTCGACCCGCTCGTCCAGGGCGTGAAGGTCTCCTGGGCGAAGACCGGCGACCTCACCTTCGGCCCCGAGGGCGCGAAGCTCCCACTCGGCAGCCTGCGCATCGACGTGGGCGCGGCGGTGGAGACCGCGCCGGGCGCCCCCGCCTCGGCAGCGGCCTCGGTCGAGGGCTTCGTCCAACTCGCCCCCGAGGTCGCCTTCTCGTACGACGGCTCCGGCGCCGGCACGGGCTCATCGCCGGGCGGCGCGTTCCTGGGCCTGACCGGCGACTGGGCATCGCAGTGGTCGCTGAAGGGCCGCGCGGCGGGCTCGACCGACGGCAAGCCGATCCGCATCCCCTTCGCCGAACTTCACGCCGACCCCGTGATCCAGGTCGGCCCGGTCCCGATCGTCGTCAACCTCGACCTCGTCTGCTATTTCCAGGTCGAGGCCGACGGCCGCGTCACGGTCGACGTCGAGCAGGACCTCAAGGGCGACTTCCGCGTCGGCGGCAACTTCACCTGGGCCAAGGGCTGGCAGGGCGTGAGCGAGTCGAACATGACCGGAGAGCCCCTGAAGACGACGGTCACGGCCGTCGGCGACGTCAAGGCCGCGATGGGCGCGGAGGCGACGGTCGGCCTCTACGGCACGGTCGGCGTCACCGCCGACATCGCCCCGTACCTCCGCGCCGAGGCCGACGCGACCGCCGAAGGCTCGGCGAACGGCACAGGTTCGGCGAAGGGCTCCTGGGCCCTGTACGGCGGCATCGACCTCACCGGAACCCTGAACCTCCAGCTCTCCGTCTTCGGCACCCCGATCTTCCAGACGAAGATCCCCCTGGGAGCCCTGCACGAGGAGTGGCTCCTGACGAAGGGCGAGGCGAAGACGCCATAGGCCGCACCCGGCCCCCTGCGTACCGCAGGCCCTGCCCTCCCCCCGACGGGGAAGGGCAGGGCCTGCGGCACAGACCGAAGAGGGCGAAGGAACCGCGGTGGGTGACGGGAGAGAATCCCCCCATGGGGACCACGAAACTCACCGCCCGCGCCCTCAACCGCGCGACCCTCGCCCGCCAACTCCTCCTCGCCCGCGCGGAGTTGAACGTGCCGACGGCGATACGACGCATCGTGGCCCTCCAAGCGCAGCACCCGGCGTCCCCGTACATCGCCCTGTGGAACCGCCTGTCCCCCTTCGACCCCACCACGCTGGACGCGGCGCTCGCCGACCACCGCCTCGTCCGAGCGACCTTGATGCGCGTCACCGTCCACACGGTCCACGCGGACGACTACACCCCGTTCCGCGAGGCGATGGAACCGACCCTCCGAGGCTCCCGCCTGGGCGACCCCCGCTACCGCGCCTGCGGCCTGACAGCCGCCGACGCCGACGCCTTCCTCCCGCACCTCCTGACGTACGCCGAAGCCCGCCCGCGCACGGCAGCCGAACTCAGAACCTGGCTGGAAGACCACCTGGGCACTGCCGCTACCGCCACCCCGGCGGACACCGCCGCCCATCGCATGCTTCGCCACTACGCGCCCCTGTGGCACGCCCCGACCGGCGGCCCCTGGTCCTTCGACACCCGCCAGTCCTACGTGGCGGCCTCCCCGCGACCGTCCCTCACGGATCCGGAAGCGGCCGCCGAAGGCCTCCGTACCCTCATCCGCCGCTATCTCCAGGGCTTCGGCCCGGCGACGGTCGCGGACATGGCCCAGTTCGCACTGATCCAACAGCGCCGCATCAAAACGGCCTTGTCCGCCATGCCGGAGGAACTCGAAACCCTGCACGCCACGGACACCGGCCAAACCCTGTACGACATCCCGGGCGCCCCACGCCCCCCGGAGGACACCCCCGCCCCACCCCGCCTGCTGGCCATGTGGGACAGCACGCTCCTGGCCTACGCGGACCGGGGCCGCCTCCTCCCACCCGAGTACCGCCCGTACGTGACCCGCATGAACGGAGACGTACTCCCGACCCTCCTGGTGGACGGCAAGGTGGCCGGCATCTGGCGCCCCCTGCCCGACTCCATCGAGGCCACGGCCTTCCACCCCCTCCCCACCGCCGTCTGGAACGCCCTCACGGAGGAGGCCACGGCCCTGCACACCCTCCTCACCGCCCGCTCGGACCCCACCCCGTACCGCCGCCACGACCACTGGTGGACGAAGCCGCTCCCGGCCACGGCGGAGACACGCATACTCCACGCCGGTTGACGGGGCCCTACTCGTGGCCGCACCTTGCGCCATCACTCCTCCGAGCGATGGCGACCGCACGAGCTTCGAAGTACTTTCAAAGTTATGGGTACCGAGAGCGCCGCCGTGAACTTCTCCGAGCTGGTGAACAAGAACAAGCAGACACTCGCTCGGCTACAGGAATCGCCGAGACTGCTGCTGCACCGCCGGGACGGAGAGGATCTGGTCCTGACCACCGCGGCGCGGGCCGAGCAGGACCAGACGGTGGTGTCCGCGGCCACTCGGATGTTGGCCGCGATGGCTCGCCGGGAGCCCGGCAGCATGGAACTACTCCTCGACATACTGCCGGAGGCGTTCCCCTGGGTCCGTTTCCTGCCCGAGCCCGATCTCCACGCCTTCGCCGTCGAACTGGTCGACACCATGCGTGCCGCCGACTCGGTCGGCAACACCGCCTCCGTCGCCCAACTGCTCATCGCCTGGCAGCACACCGCGGAGGTCTACTCCGACCCGGAACTCCTGGCCGCGCTGACCCGGCACCACTCCGAGGACTACGGCCCGGTACCCGACCCCAGGAACATCGCATGACCGGGCGCCGCGGAGACCGCGCCGCCCCACCGGCGCCACACGGCCACTGGGAAGTCCGCTTCGCGGACGCGGCTTCGGCCAAGGGCTGGGAGAGCCTCGCCCGGCAGGCCCGCGAGAACACCTACCGTGCGTGTCATCCCGAATGATGTAGGAGCTGAGTACACCGGTTGGTCCCCGCGGCTCACGACGGGTACGACATCAGCGACGAGGACGGTTTGCTGGCGGTCTGCAGGCTCGTCGACGTGTTGGTCTGGACGCTTTCGGTGCCCGGTGAGCCGATCCGTGGTCAGCCGACTTCAGGTAACGCGCCAGGCGGAGCAGGCTCCTCCGCGGTGACACGCCGGATGTGGCCTACCCACGAGTCCGGCGTCAGGGAGGACCACTCAACGTCGATCTCAACGCCGTGGAATATGCGGGTAAGGCCCGCAAGGTGTGTGAAGATCGCCGTCTGTACCTCCTCGGAGGCGGCGTCGGCGGGCATCGGGACCTTGCCGCATCCGCCACCCGAGTCGTCGGCGATGAACGCGTAGGGCCACACGTCTTGCCCAGTCAGCAGGATGATCTCCTTCGGTATGCCGAAGGGGGCTGCTTCTTCTTCGTCATGGGTCGTCTCACCACGGTGCCATCCAACCTGACGGACTGCGGGGTCAGGCACCCGCCATACACACAGCCTCGGTCTCCTGTCCCAGACCTGGGTGCAATGCAGGCGTCTCAGCTCTCGGCGGGGGCGGCGGGCTGGTCTGCTTGCCGGGAATCGGATCGCCGTCAACGGGGTTGGTGGGGAGAAGCCGATCATTGGAGGGTCATGCGAGCGATTCAGGTGTACGAAGTGGGCGGTCCCGAGGTGCTGCAGGTGGCCGAGGTGGACCAGCCGCGGCCGGGTCCGGGCGAGGCGGTCGTGGAGGTCGCCGCGTCCGGGGTCAACTTCCTCGACGTCTACCACCGCGAAGGTCGGTACAGCCTCCCGCTGCCCTTCACCCCGGGTGCTGAGGGCGCCGGCACGGTCGTCGAAGTCGGACCCGGCGTCGCTGACGTCGCAGTCGGGGACCGGGTCGGTTGGGTGGAGATTCCCGGCACGTATGCCGAGCGGGCCGTCGTGGACTCCTCCCGGCTGGTGCCGCTGCCCGACGATATCGGCTTCGAGACAGCCGCCGCCGTGCTCCTCCAAGGCATGACCGCGCACTATCTCGTCAAGGACGCCTACCCGGTTCAGGTGGGCGACACGGTGCTCGTGCATGCGGCTGCCGGTGGCATGGGGCTGCTCTTGACCCAGCTCATCACCCATCTCGGCGGCAGGGTGATCGGCACGACGTCGACCACGGCGAAGGCCGAGCTGGCCAAGCGTGCCGGGGCCGCCGAGGTGATCCTTTCCTCGGCGGTCGACGATCTCGCAGCCGAGGTGAGACGGCTCAACGGCGGTCAGGGACTGCCGGTCGTCTTCGACGGCGTCGGCGCGCACACCTTCGAGGCGAGCCTCGCCAGCCTGCGAACCCGCGGCCATCTCGTGCTCTTCGGCGCGGCAAGTGGTGCCGTGCCGTCGTTTGATCCGATTCGGCTCGCCCACGGCGGTTCGCTGACCCTGATCCGGCCCAGCCTCGGGGACTTCATCGCCGATCGGTCCGAACTGCTCCGACGAGCCGCCGATGTGTTCGAGTGGGTGCGCTCCAAGGCGCTTGAGGTCACCGTAACGGGCCGCTACACATTGTCCGAGGCTGCCCAGGCCCACAGCGATCTGGAGGCTCGGCGTACCACTGGCAAGCTGCTCGTCATACCCGATGCGGCCGCTGTGGGACGCCGCGAGGCCGACGCGTGACCGCCACGGCGATCACCGCCGACGCAGCCCGCTACACCACCCGCCGCCACAAGACGAAGAACAGACAATCGGCTCCTGCAGCTGACGTCCCAGGGAATCCGCGTGCGGTCGGCGGACAGCGGGCGTCATGGCAACACGGCCGGGCCTCTCCGCACGCAACTGAAGCGACACGACCTGCGAGGGACACCACGACCGCGCGAAGAACCGCCGGTCAGGTGAACCTCCTCGAACCCCAAGGCGTCACGCGGCTCCCGCAACACAGTCCGGGAAAGGCTGTGCAAGGAAGACGGGCGTTGCCGTGAAGCGTGCTCCACTGGTCCAGCGGTGGATGGGCTCGTTCCGGACGGCCCGGACTGAATTTACGAGTGTGTCGGCCTCCTGTGTTTCAGGGCATGGATGAAGGGGCGCCAAGCACTGCTGCCGACGGCGACGACGCGGCCGTTCGGGTTTTTGGAGTCACGTATGAGTGCGTGGTCGTCGGATATCACGCACTCGACGCACTCGCCTCCCGCGCCGTTGCTGTACGAGGACGTGAACCACCTCGGACGGTGGTCGTCGCCGGCCTCTGCGATGTTCATCTGGCGCATTCCTTCAGGACGGACTTGATCAACTGGGCTGACCGTCGAGGGCTCAGAGCCGCGGCTCGCAGACCGTCGAACGCCCTCGTGTACTCACGAACATGATGCTCGCCTTCGAGGTAGACGGCATCGGTGATGCCGTCCCGGTAGACCAGATCCGGGTCTTCCGGGGCCGGAAAGCCGAGCATCGTGAACGAGCCTGTCGCCGGGCAGGTCCCTGAGTCGAAGGGGAGGACCTGCAAGGTCACGGACGGCAGTTCGGCGGACTCCAGGACGCGTTCCAGCTGTTCCCGCATCAGCGCCCGGTCCCCGACGACGTTGCGCACGGCCCCTTCGTTCACGACGAACCAGGCGTCGGGCGCGTCGGGTCGAGCGAGCATGGCCTGCCGCTCCATGCGAACGCGTACGGCCCTGTCGATGTCCTGGACGGACATGTGAGCACCCGTCGTGTGGAGTTCGCGGGCGTACTCCTCGGTCTGCATGAGGCCCGGCAGCAACTCGCACTGATACTGGCGGAGCACCGAGGCGTCCTGCTCCAACCCGATGTAGATGTTGAACCATTCGGGAACGCCGGCGCCGTGCACCTGCCACCAGCCGCGCGTCTTGGCCTGCCGGGCAAGGGACTTGAGAAATTCGCGCAGCTCGTCGCTCGTACTGTGAAACCGGCACAGGGCATCGACGTCCGACGGTTGTACCCGTCCGCTGCCCGTCTCCATCCGGTTGACCTTGGAGCCGCTCCAGTCCAGCGCTGCTCCGACCTGAGCGCACGTCAGCCCGCTTGTCTCGCGCAGCTTCTTCAGCTCGATCGAGAGACGACGACGCCGTGCCGTCGGTGAACCGGCCATCTCGAAACCTTCTCAACCATCCGTCGAATAGCGGCATTCAGTCTCGCGCCAAGGGCGCCGCCTGCCAATCACTCGGAAGTGGGAATCCCGCTGTGCACATTGCACGCAGGGATGTGCCGGCTGCATTCTGACTGTCGGCGCTACTCAGTGTGAGTGGGCGTGGACACTCCGTCGAGCGGGTGAGGTCGGGGTGGAGTCGGCATACGACGAAAGAGGTCCGAGTGATCCAGAAACCGTGTGCGTCCCGGCAGCCGTGGGACTTGACCTTCACGGCGGACCCCGAGGAGGTCGCTGCCCTGAGGCACCTGATGAGCTTGCACCTGGGACTCTGGGGCCTGCGAGAGGTCGTGGATGAGGCTCAACTCTGCGTCAGCGAACTGGTGTCGAACGTCATCACGCACGTCGGTCCCGGCACCCCGGCCACCCTCGCGGTCTCGATGAGTGGCACGCACCTGCGCATCGAGGTGCATGATCCCGACACCCGGGCCCTGCCCACGCTCATGGACGTGGACGCCGATGCGGAGGGCGGGCGCGGCATGGCGCTCGTCGATGCCGTCGCCGACCGCTGGGGTGTTCAGCTCCACGACGGCCGGAAGGTCACTTGGTGCGAGTTGAACACCGGTGCCATGCCGCGGATCGGTCGCTTCGACGACCCAGGTGTGTCGAGGGCCGAGACATTGCTCGACGTGTACGCCACGACGAAGTCGCCGCCTGCTTCGGCCGTCGACAACAGGATGAGCACGGCCTTGGCCGAAGAGACGGTGATCGGAGTGATCACTGACTTCCTGCACTGGCTCCGGGCGCACGGCAAAGACCCGGACCAGGTTCTGGACCACGCCCAGACCAGGTTCGAGTCACAGATCCAAGCGAACGAGGAGACAAGGTGCGCTGCCCGGAAGCGCCCGGCAAAGAGGCGGAGTTGACAGACGGGCGCGGAGCGTTGTGCTGCGGACCGGCAGGAGGATCAGCCTCTTCCTTCTGCCGGCCCGCCCTTGTGGCACTGACGTCACTGATCCAACAGGCCTGCGAAGAAGCCCAGATGAGGATCCTCCGGTGTCCCGACGAGCAGTGCGCGATCGAGCAGGATGTTGTTCTGCTCGCAACTCGTCTCGGGGAGCAACACACAGGCGTGGCACGCGGCGAGATTGGTTCCGCCCGTGCCGGACGCCTCGGACTCGACACAGAGCGGGTCGGAGGAGCACCAGGCGGCACGGTGGACGGCCGAGCGGATCGCCTGGTCGAGACGTTTCGGCTCGCCCTGTGCGACGAGCCCGCCGAGACTGCCCGCCGAGTCGCTCGTCGCAGTGTAGATGAGCACTCCCGCCATGTCGTCAGCGGTGTACAGGCGCTCGCGCAGGGAAGCGGCCGGATAGCCCGCGTCCAAGCTCCACTCGTTGATGAGGACGTGGGCCAGGGTGTGCAGCAGCACCATGCGAGGGGTGGCCGGGGAGGGAACGACGCTGCTCGGGTCTTCGGCCCGCTGCTCCAGCACCCGCTGGTGAGCGGTGCGCATCCGCTCGACCCGCGCGGCCACCGCCGTGGCTCTCTCCCAGGTGCCGAGCCGGTCCTCGTCCAGGCGGAGGAAGACTCCTTCGCCGCGTACCTCCATGGCCGGGAGCCAGCGCAAGGGGGAGCTGGAGAGCGGCATCTCCTTCGACTCGGTCGTGGAGTCGGGATCGGCGAGTCGGGTGAACGCTTTCAGGGCGCGTACCTCGCGGAGCTTCTTCACCAGCATCGGCCCCGTGACGCCGAGCGGGCCGAGAATGCTCTGGTCGCCCAGCGGGCTCTCACAGACGAACTGCTCCTCGTGGGAGTCCTCACCCTCGTCGTTGCCCGAGCGGAGACGCTCGTACTCCTTGTTGCGGAGGGCGAGATAGCGATGGTCGAACGTGGGGCCCGCCTCGCCGTCGGAGTCCTCCTCGCGTTCCGCGTCGAGCAGGTCCATCACCTCGTCCAGGGATACGGGACAGCTGCCCTTGAAAACACCCTTCAGATAGATCTCGACGTGCTCGCGGCTGTCGTACACGCGGAGCGCGTCCCAGTGCTCGGCCAGCGGATCCGCGCGACCGTTGCTCCACGGCGGGATGGAGAGCGCGGACTTCAGCACCGGCTGCCACACCGCCGAGGAGCCACGCTGAAGTGTGCGCAACGGGAGCCCGCACTCCTGGGCGAGAGCGCCCGTGCCGAGCCACGGGCGGGGTCCGAAGCACTTGAGGCCCAGATCTTTCAGAGCGTTTCTGCGGAATGAGCCCTCCATCGAGACCTCGGGAGCCTTTCCGCAGGTGCAGGAGACGAGGATCGAACGGAGCGAGGACGTACGCCCGGACGTACGCAGCTTGAGTCTCCCCCCGCACTGCCCGGTCGTCGAGGCACCCCGATCCTTGGAACGGTGCACCCACTGCCAGTACGGGAACTCCCCGAGGTGCCCGGCCTCGCACGCGACGACGAAACGGGAGGGGACGAGGTCGGCGCCACACGTGCCGCAGACGCTACGACCGGCCGGCGGGTTGAAGTCACGGTGCCGCTGCAGGTCGTCGCATTCGGGGCAGGAATGCATCAAGGGGAAGCGCCGGACTCTGAGTCCGTCCTTGCTGCTGTCGCCAGACGCGGGCGGCAACCGGAAGTAGTCCACGCCGAGCAGGCGGGCCAGTCGTCGTTCGTGGATCCGAGGCGACTCGTCGACGCTCCAGCTCCGATCGGCGTCGTCCAGGCCGGAGACGACGAAGGACTCGGCGTCGACGGCGATGAGCGAACCGATGCCGTACGTGGTGATCGCCTGGGCGCGGCGGACCGCACCGCGTCGCGGGAGGCTGTGGGCGGGCACCGAGCCGTTCGCGTCGGTCCGACGGCGGCGGGCGGGGGGCGGGGTCATCGGGTTCCCTCCATGAACAGGGCGGACTCGGCGTCGACATCGCGCAGGCTCCACAGCGTGGCCCAGGCCTCGGCGTCCTCGGACTCGTCGTCGTACGCCTTCAGCAGCGAGGGAGCGCGGCTGCCCCGTTTCGGCTCGAAAAGCAGGTCACTGTGATTGCTGGCCTCCTTGCACCACCACTCGACGAATTCGTCGAAGGCATGGGACGAGGCTTCGACCTCCTCGGGGCTCACCGCTTCCACGCGCTTCAGGAGCACGGACTTGATGCGGCCTCGGAGGATGTGCTCGTAGGACTCGACCTTGCCCGCGCCGGGGTTGGGGCGGGCGTCCTCGATCAGGATGCGGGCCAGAGCGACGATCACCGCGTGCAGGCCCCGATCGCGGGCGCGAGCGGAGAACGGTGTCACCGAGGTGGACTCGACCTCCCGGTAGAGCGCCGAGTGGAAGTGCTGGAAGCTCTCGTAGTGGGAACGGTCCCGGGACCGAGTCGAGTTGAGCATGACCGTCACCAGGCCGGGGTGTGCGCGGCCGACACGGCTGGTCGCCTGGATGTACTCGGCAGTCGTCTGCGGCTGGCCCATCACGGCCATGAGACCGAGGCGGTCCACGTCCACGCCCACCGCGATCATGTTGGTGGCCAGGAGGACGTCCACCGCGTCGTCGTCGGGGAATCTCTTCTCGATGCCTTTGAGACGGGTCGGAATCTCGCTGGCGTCGACCCGGCTGGTCAGCTCCGAATAGTTGGTGACCGGGCGGACCTCTACCCCCTCGCGCGCGCCGAGCAGTTCCAGATAGGCCACCACATCGTCGTGGACCTGGAGTTCGGCCGCGGAGAGCAGCCTGAGGCTGTTGAAGTAGCCGACAAGGCTCCAGTACGCGTCGCGCACCTCGTCGGTGGTCTCTGCGTTCTTGGCTCGGTGCAGCAGAGTGGCGTACGTGCGGATCAGCAGGGTGGACTGGCTGGTGCCGGGTGCCAGGAGGCCGACGTAGCGGCGGCTCGCCTTGTCCTCGCGGGGTGTCTCCACGGCGAACCACGAGTCGCGAGCGTCAAGGCCAGCGGGCGGGAACTGGCGCACGCCGCGTGCGAAGAGGTGGCGTCCCTGGTCGGCGGCGCGACGGATCGTCGCGGTGGAGGCGATCACCTTGGGGCGGCGCGCCAGCGCGTCAACGGCGGTTTCGTACAAGCCGGTGAGGGTGCCCAACGGGCCCGAGATCAGGTGGAGTTCGTCCTGAATGATCAGCTCAGGGGGTGGAGTGGCGCCGTCCAGGTCGTCGAGGTTGAAGAGTGCCGCTGTCTCCGGACGCCACGGCATCGATGCGAACTTGTCGACGGTGGCGATCACCAGTGTCGGCCGTGCGTCGTACACCGCCTCGTCGATCAGGTGGACGGGGAGACCGTGGGTGAACTCGCAGTCCGTGTTGGGACAGCGGACGTGCATCCGCTTGGCGTCCACGTCGGCCTCGTAGTTCCGGGCGTCCAGGCGGGTCCCGCACCAAGGGCAGGCGTGCAACTGGACGGGGTTCTCGGTGGCGAGGCGCTTGTCGAGGTTCCTGCGCAGCTCGTCGAGCTTCTGGTCCGCCACGGCCAGCTTGTTGGGGGTCGCCGAGCGTCCCACCCACATGCCGATGGAGAACTCCTCGTGCCCCAACTCGGGCGTGCGGCGCCGCATTTTCTCCATGGCGCAGAGCAGGATCGCCGCCCGCTCGAACTGCTGGAGCGTGAGCAGCCGCAGCGTGTAGCGCATGAGGACGGTGACGCCACCGCCGTCCGCGCCCTTACGGAGACGACGCAGGAACGACGTGAGGGCGATGAGACCGAGGTAGGCCTCGGTCTTGCCACCACCGGTGGGGAACCACAGCAGATCGGAGACTTCGCGGTCTCGGTGGTGGGGGTCGTGGATGCCTGCCAGGCAGAGCAGCACGAACGCGATCTGGAAGGGGCGCCAGCGACCGGCGGCCGGGTCGGGGTCGCCGACGCGTCCGCTCTTCACCCAGGCACTGCGGGCGCGCTGGTCGGCCATGGCCCGGTTGGCGAGCCGGAACGCCCTCATCAGGTCGGGCTCGGTCCGCAGCAGCTCGATGCCCTCGCGGATTCGGTCGAGCGCCTCACGGCAGGCATCCACCTGGTCCCGCGCGGGCTGCTCGTGAGGATCGCCCGCCAACGCGTCCGCTTCCGCCGCCTTCCGGCCGATCCAGGTCTCGTATCCGGTGGCGAGATCCTCCAGAGCACTCAGGACGTCGATCTCGGGCTTCTCAGCGAGCCCCAGCATGGACAGCGCCGAGCTGTCGATCTCCGGATTGGAGTCGGTGAGCAGTACTTCCACGGAAGGCACGAACTCGCTCCGCACCTCGGCGACGGCGGCCCTTCGGGTGTCCGTCATGCCGACCGGTGGTGGTGTCCAGTCCCATTCGGCGGCACAGCCGTGGCCGACGGCGAAGGTCGGGGCGTGGCGGTGCAGCAGCCTGCTGGTGGCGACCTCCTTGTCATGGGCGAAGGCCGGGGCTGGGCGCTCGACGAACGCGGTGGAGCCGTTGACCGCGCGGACTGTGAGACCGCACTGGAAAAGGGAGAACGCGTCCTGGAGTTCGCGTTCGCCGACCTGGTGGGTGTTGACGAGCGTGACGGTGACGGTGACCGTGCCGGTGGTCGGATGGGGACGGCGGACGTTGACCCGCAATCGGGCCCCCGCGCCGAGTTCGAACTTCATGTCGGGGGCTGGAGTGGTCACGTCCACCTCGGTGTCCGGCAGCTCCAGCTCCCTGCGCCGCCACTGCTCCCGCTGGTCGGACGTGGTCCGAGCCTCGGCACGCCGAGCCTCGATCGGCTTGCCCTCCGGATCAGTGGGTTCGTAGAGGGCGGCTCGTGCCGAGACGACGATCGCGTCGCTTATGGCCGGGTCCACCGCGAAGGTCAACCCCATCGACGACGGACGGCGGGAGCCCGCAGCGCCCACCTCCTGCGCGGTACCGGACTCCTCGACGCTGTCACCCGTGCGCAGCGGAGCGATGTCCAGGCCGTCCTGCTCGGCGTCGTCCTCACGGATCCGCTGCTCCGACGTCGGGTCGGCCGGTCGCGGGTAGAGGACCCCGGTCAGGTATCTATCGATCGGCGCGTCCTGGGTGAGGATCTCGTCCTGATCCTCCGCCGAGGCGTTCGCGGCGGGACCGAGAAGCTCGCGGCGGAGCCCGACCAGCAGATCCTCGTCCCTGACCCGATAGTGCTCGGCGTGCCGGCCTGCCACCTGCGTCATGCGCGCTGCTCCTCGTTCTCGTCAGCCCGTCGGTACTTTCCGATGCCGGTGATCCGGGGAGCGATCCACGCTCCCCGATCACCAAGACCGGCGTTGGCGCCGGCGGCGGCGCTGCCCGTCACCGTCTCCAGGGTGTCGATCCGGGCACCATGAATCTCGTCGGGCCACCAGGGGTCCCATGACCGGTTCACCTTCTGCACCTGGAACAGCTCCTCGCGGAACCGCTCCGACGCCTCTCCGATCTCCCGACCGTCGTGCAGCAAGGCGTACGGCGGGCTCTGGTATTCACCCATCGGTACATCGTGCCGCTTGCGCAGAACGACCTCCTGCCCGGGCCCTACCCGTGTCAAAAGGTACGCCTGGGTCGCCACGGCGTCGCTCTCGTGGCCGGGTGGGTTGTCCTGGCAGACGTCCCCCGCTTCGGCCACTAGGCCGAATCTGTCGTACGACCGCCATCCGCCGATGTATCGGCGGCCGTTCTTTCGTCCGCCGGCCCGCTTGAGAATCGGCAACTTGGGTGACAGCGCGTAGTACAGGTCCTCGCGGGCGCGAGTCATCGCCACGTACAGGGCTCGGGCCTCGGCAGGGAGGTCCAGGTCGTCCTTGTGCTGCTTGCGCAGCTCGGCGATGGTCGGTGGGGCTAGAACGATCACCCGGTCGAATTCGAGCCCCTTGGCCCGATGCACGGTGGAGACGACGAGGCGTGAGGTCTCCGGGTCGGCGGCCTCGTCGGGGAACCTGCCGTCGGCGACCGCGCGACGCAGTCGCTCCAGATCGAGCACACCACGTCCGGCCGAGCGGGCGGTCCGCCGCAGCACTGTCCACAGGACGGTCACGTCAGGCTCGTACGGCAGGGGGATCTTCGAGAGCAGCGAGCGGAACCGGTCCTCGGTGAGGCCGGTCGCCTCCGTGCAGCGCAGCAACTCGGCCACCCAGTACGGCACCGGCCGCTCTTCGAGGGAGCGCCGCAGGCGGTGCTCGACGCCGTGCCGATGGAGCAGCTCGGAGACCACCAAGGCCTGTCGATTGTCGCGGGTGAGGATCGCGCAGGTGTCGGGGAAGGTCCGCAATCCCTCCAGGGCGAAGGGATCGGCAAGGTCGCCCAGGTCGTTCGCCGGATCAAGGAGTAGTTCGCGCAGTTCCTCGTACGCGGTCGCCGCCTCGTCCGCGTCGGTGACCCGCTGAAGCCGGGGACCGTGCGTCAACGCGATCCGGGCCTCGGGGGTGACGGCGCGGAAGTTCCGTGTGAGGCGCAGCTCCACGAGTTCGTCGGGGTACGAGCCGCGCAGCCAGTCGAAGAACCGACCGGTCTCGTCGGCGCGTTCGGTCGAGTCCTCGATCTGGAAGCCGTAGACAGACTGGGCGGCGTCACCGACGACGGTGAAACCGCAGCTGTCTTGGTACCGGTCGAGCAGCGTCTCCACCAGCTCTCGACGCCCGCCCACCAGGTCCTGGACCTCGTCGATCACGACATGGGCAGGCGGGACGGCGTCGCCGGTTTCCAGCGCGCCCTCTTCGACCGCCCGCGCGGCAGCCCCGATCCGCTCGTCGAAGCCGACCGCACCCCACTCGCCGTCCGGCTGCCACTGAAGGAGCACCCCGTACGCCCAGGCGTCGAAGGTCTGTGCCCGCACCCGCCCGGCCCGCTCCCCGTGCCGGGCGATGCGCTCGCGCAACTCGCGGGCGGCGGCCCGGGAGAAAGTGAGGACCAGGATCTCGGCGGCCTCCAACGCCTCGTCGGGGTCCTCGTGGCCGCACAGCGCGTCCAGCCGGCGCACCAGCGTGTGCGTCTTGCCCGCCCCGGCGCCCGCGGTGACGAGAACACGGGCGTCCCAGGGCTGCTCGACCACGGCCCGCTGCTCGTCGGTGAGCGGTGGGCTGTCGAGGTAGGCGTCGGTCACGTTCTGCTCCACAGGTGCTCGAACTCGGTGAAAGCGAGTCGGGTGTCGAAGTTCGCGATGTTGTCGCTGACGTTGAGGATCAGACAGGTGGGCTTACCGCCGTTGAGCGGACCACGCAGGCCGCGACCGATCATCTGCTGATAGACGTTGGTGCTGTAGACGGGGCGGGCCACCACCACGGTACGGGTGGCCGGGGCATCGAATCCCTGGGCGAGCACGCCGTAGTTGGTGAGCACCTGGATGCGTCCCTCGCGGAACTGCTCTACGCGTGTGCGGCGGTCCTGGTCGCTCGTTGTCGCGTCCACGGCTGCGGACCGGATGCCCCGGTCGTTGAGCATGGCCGACAAGTACTTGGCATGGTCGACGGAGGTGGCGAAGATCAGCGTCGGCCCGTCGTCGACCACATCGACCACTGAGTCGACGATGCGCCTGCTGCGCGCGTGGTCGTCGGCGAGCCGCTGCTCGGCGGCACGGGACAGCATCGCCATTCGTTCGGCCTGAGCCTTTTCGTCACGGGTCAGTTCGATCCGACCGCCTTCCAGGGTGCGGTGTTCCACCTGCGCGAGCATCCCCCATTCCTGGAGGTCCCGGTACGGATCACCGGACGGGAAGACACCCTCGTCGAGACGACGGTTCCCGAAGCGCCCGACCAGACGGCGCGTCTCCTCCTCGTTGGTGTTGCGGAAGGGCGTGGCCGTCAGACCGAGCAGGTGCCGACCGGTTTCGTACTGGGTGAGCCCCAACTGCCGCAGGAGTGCGGTGTACCGCGGGGAGACGGCGGTGTGGGCCTCGTCCACAATCACCAGTGAGGCCTGACGCAGCCATGCGTACGGTTCGGTGTCCAGGCAGCGATCCAGTTTCGCGTCGGTGGCGACCACCAGGTGGGGGTGATCGACGACGTTCCCGACCTCGTTGCTGCCCCAGAGCCGGCTGACGGTGAGCGGACGCTCCGCACCGACCTTGCTCCAGACGAACTTCCAGCTCTGCACGGCCTGTTCGCACAGTTCGTCGCTCTGCGCGATCCACAGCAGCGGTCCGCTCAGGTCGCCGACGCGTTTGACCCAACGGATCACGGCCTCGGCGGTGACCCGAGTCTTGCCCGCGCCGGTCGGCAGCGAGAGCATGCCGCGCTGGGGAGCGAGGCGGTCGAGCATGGTGGTGATGTTGCGGACCAGATCCTCCTGGTACGCGTGGAGGCTCGGGAAGTCCCGAGGGCCCTCGATGATCTCGAACGCCGGTCGGGAGGGGGTGCGGGAGCCCGCGAAGGACACAGGAAGCTGCAGGTCCGACACGAATGAGACGGCGGACGAGGAGCCGGTGTAGGCGACGGGAGCGTCGGGGAACCGCGCCTGGATGTCGCGGGCGTGCTGATGGAGGACACCGTCGCCGTGCGCGTTGAAGGCCATCTGCGCGATCCTCCGCCCCGAGGGCTGTACGCCGTCGGTCGCCTGCAGCTCCGCCTCCATCAACCCCTCGGGGAGACCGATCCGGAGCGCCTCCGCCCCGACCAGCAGCTCGATCTTGGTGACCACGTCGTCGGTGTCGCGCACGGCCTTCCGGGCCTCCTGCATCGCGCTGTCCCGAGCCATCCGGTCTTGATGTTCGAGCACGGCCCGGCAGCCGGATGCGCCCAGGCCCAGACCCAGTTCGCGGTCGATCAGCCGGAGCATCGGTTCGGGATCCAGAGGGACACGGACTTTGACGGTGCCGTCCTGACGTACGGCGTCCACGGGGGTGGCCTGGGTTCCGTTGGGCGTGCGGGTGACCTCTTCCAGTTCGGTGCACCGCTGCACCAGACTGTTCCTGTTGGAGCTGTTGAGGTGCCTGCGCAGGCCGGGATACAGCTCGACCAAGGGCACCGGATCGCCCTCGACGACCTCACGGGTCTCCCGGCTGATCATGTCGGCGTAGCGGAGCATGCCCCACTTCTCGACCATCAGCTCGGCGTCCCCGGCGGTCGGCACGAGCAACGCGGGGAGCTGCTCGGCGCGGAGCACCCCGTATTCGGCAGGACCGACGGCGAGCGTGATCTCGTCGTCGGGACGGGTTCCCCAGGTGTCCCCGATACGACAGCGGGTGAGGGCGTCCTCGGGGAAGTCAGCGCCGAACCGGGTCAGCATCACGTAGGTGGCGCCCACGAAGGAGTCGTCCTCGCTCCGGGAGACCTCGTCGAGGAGCGTGGCCCAGCGATCTGCCGGAACTTCGTCGACCGTCGAAGGAAGCCGCAACTTGCGGGCCTTTTCCGCCGACAGGTCGGCGACCGGCAACACATCACGATAGGCAGCCAGTTGAGGGCCCACGGCCTCCTTCAGCGGCTTGACGCCCTGGGAAGTGGCGGCTGTGCCGTAGTTCCACAGCATCCAGCGGATCGGGGATTCCACAGCTTGTCGGGTGCTGCTCTGCGCACCGATCTGACGGGTCCAGTTGTCCACCACGGCGTCGTCTGGAAGCGCCTTGAGGAACGCGGCACGGGACTCTTCGGAGAGCAGGCGGAACAGGTGAAGCGGGCCGCCTATGGCGGCTCCCTCGACCTTCACGCGGCTGAGCGCGGGGCGCTGCGCGCGCTCGTCCAAAGTATGCAGATAGGCAGAGTGCATGGCTTCCCGGTACTCCTCGAACCAGGCCTCGCCCTCCTTCGGGCGCACTCCTGTGGTGGGCCGGTCCCGTAGACCGACTTGTGCGAAGAAGACGACGTCGTCGGAGTGGAACGCCATGTCGACGGCGATGCTCGGGTCACGTCGCGTGTCGACCACCCTGCCCGGAAGCATGCAGTCCTGGATCGGCCGGAACCTGCCATCGGCGGTCCGCACACGCAGAGTGGAAGTGGGAGTTGCAACCCGCTCCAACACCTTGTGCGTCAACTGGCGGATCCCGGCCTTGCGGAACAGCTCCCAGAATCGCTGCCACTCGGCGTCGCGGTATCTGTCGAAGCCCTGATCGAGGACGCTGACGAAACGCCCTTCGATGTCTGCCTCGCGGATGCCGAGTACGTTGAGCGCGTGGGCCAGCGAAGGGTCCTGTGCTAGCGCGTCGTCTACATAGACAAGGGATTCACGCAGCCCACCCTGGTCCGCGCGGCGGAACACCCGGCCCGGCACGGGTGAGACGAGGCCGTGCTCCTCGGTGAGCACGATGCGTGCCTTGCGGGCCTCGTCCGCGAAGGGGGAGCCGACCTCGATCATGTCTGCGAGGATTCGGACGGCCACGGCCGAGGCCTCGGCGGTACCGCTCCCGACCAAGGCCTCCAACCACGCGCGGACATCCGCTCGTTCGTGCCTGGCCGCGTCGAGGATGTGCTCGACCTTTCCGGAACGCAGGGCATCGGCTTCGACGCTCGGGTGGAGCCAGTCCGAGGGACGACCTGGGCATTCGTGCCACATCCGCAGCCACCCGGCCAACCGCTTCAGGTCCTTCTTGTCGAACCGGGGGTGGACGCGCAATTCGGCGGGGGCGCGCAGCACACCGTCCTGGTCGGGCAGCGACGGACGGGCCGCGGTCCGGGCCCAGATCTCCCGAGTCAGGAACTCGTCGGCCCAACTGATCGCCTCCTTGACTCGTCCGGGAAGCAAGGGGAGGTAGGCGGCCGGGTCCTCGGCGGGCGACAGAGCGGGAAGCGAGTCGACGACCAACGCCGCCGACACCCTGATCATCTCTTGGTTGAACGGTGAGGAGTCGAGCAGGTTCTGCCGATCCTCGTTGGTCTTCCACGCCCCGTTGAGGATGCCGCTCAAGGACATTTCGTACTTGGTGGGGAAGAAGGACCAGAAGCGGCCGCGGCCGCGGATCCGCGAGTTGACGTACAGGCCGGAGGACGGGTCCTTTTCCAGGGCGGGAACGCCCCAGGAGAGGTCGAGGGAGACACGGTCATGGAGTTCGCCGGCGTCCGCGCGGGCCGCAGGGCCGGGCGTGTGCGAGGTGGTGAACACGCGCCAGTGGATGGTGGTTGCGGTCTTTCCGCTGCGTTCCTCGATCACGGTGTGCAGGTCCCCGGCCTGCTTCGTGGTCAGCATGCGGAGGGCCGCGGGGCGGGGACGGCGGTCCTCCAGAACGACGTTGGCCACGTGCGGGGAGAAGAGCTGGAAGCCCACGGGGAACTCGTCGCGAGGCTCGCCGTGTTCCTTGGCGCGCCCGCCGTGCATGTCCAGGCCCAGTCGACGGTCCGCCTTCGGCAACAGGGGCAGGCGTACTACGGTGGTGGCCCAGGTCAGCAACTCATCAAGGATGGGGTCGGCTGTGCGCTCGGCCTGCGCGTCGAGAGGACGGGCCATCCGCAGCACAGGGGCGTCGAATTCCTGTCCGTATCGAGCTGTCACGCCGGGCACCTTCTTGATTTGCTCGTACGACCAGGCGCGGTCGAATCCGAAATTTCCGGTGCTGCTGAAAAATTCCGGCGCATCGGTCACGACGAGGACCGATTTCACGCCCACGCCGAACCTTCCGATCTGTCCTCCGCGCTTTTTCGACATACTCATTCGAAGAATTGTCTCAGCACCATCGGGGGTGACAGGATTTCCTTCGTTAGCGCAGTACAGATGGGTTCCCGTGAGGACTACGTGGATCTTTCCACCGGGCTCGTCGGAAATTTCGTCGGCCGCGTTCTGGACAAGCTCGAATAGCTGACGATCGCCGTATCCACCCTGGGTGATGCGACGCTCTCCGTTAGCATGCTCGGCTACGAGACCAGGGTCCACAGAATAGGTCTTGAGGACACGGGAAGACTGTTCGACAACGGTTTCAATTACCGGAGACAACGAAGACGACACTGGTCCTGTACTCCTGAGGTGTCACGGATTCGAATGAAGGTGTGCGTGACGGGCCGGCTGCCGAATTTGTACAGCCGGCCCATGGGCGTTCGAGGGGTGCCAAAGGGTGCGCAAAAATATCCGCCTTCACGTGTTTGTGCTGGTGAAGCGGCATGAACGCACCCCGGGCTATGCCCGGCACAGAGTTGTGGAGGTGGTCAGTCCGAAGGGCAGGTGTCGTCGTCATCGGGCGGTTCTGTACAGTCCCGCAGATGGGGGAACCTTTCCAGGAACTCATCCTCGCACGGGTGACCCCTCAGCAGGTCCGCTGCCGCCTTGGGCTCGATGCTTCCCATTGTAATGGCGCTATTGAATGCACTCAGGCCGCGCTGAGAATCCAGGTCGTGGCTGTCGTACTCGTCCATAGTCAGGTCCCCCTGTCACATTTGGTCGCACAGGGGGCGTGAAGGCACAATTGACCCCTCGTGAGAAATGGGTGCAAGCATCTCGGGTGAAACGTTTGTCTGGAAATTCAGCTTAGCGTGCCGTGGGGCTGTCTGACTAGTCGTTACATGTGAACGAGAAGGTGTCCATGCCGAACTCGTCCGCACCTACGAACCTGTGCCTTGCATCTGCTTTTGGATATAGCTATCGCAGGCTGCCCGACTTCTCGACTTGCGTTCGAGCCTGCAGGCAGAGCGAAAGCTTCGCTGCCACTAATAATACCGGATGCTGATCGGACTGGTCAATCCAACAGCCCCTCGCTGGTGAGGAGTTGGGGACTCTGCATGTGGAAATCGGTCGATAGAGTGCCAAGGTCGGGCAAACCTATCCATCGATCTAAGTGTTCCGGTCGTCCATGTTCGATCAACTGTTGGTTGACAGTGTTCACCGCGTCAAATTAGCCTCGCAGGTCAGTCGCCTGCGGCTCGCAGACGACTCCGAGGGAAGCGCAGGTGGCACGGTTGGACACAGGTGAGGAGTTCGGGCCCTGGTTGGCCCGACAGCTCAAGCTCGCGGGGAAGACGCAGGCCGAACTGGCCCAGGAACTCAAGCTGACGCGGGCCGCGATTTCCGCGTGGATCACCGGGAGGTCGACGCCTCGCCCGACCGTCATGGTGGAGATCGCCAAGGCGCTCGGCACGGACGTCGGCACGGTGCACACCCGCACCACTGACACCCAGGCCGGTCTGCCGATCACCTGGTACCACCGCCCTGGGTATCCGGACGGCGGCCGTGAACTGGGCAACGCCGCGGCCTTCGCGTTCGACGCCGACGTGCAGGTACTCGCCCGAGAGACCTGTCAGAACAGTCTCGACGAACGGCGCATCGAGTCCGGGCGACCTGTCAAGGTTCGCTATACGTTGCACGAGCTGACCGGAGACGCACTCGACGCGTTCCGTGAGGCGATCCTCTGGAACGACCTCTTCCCCCACTACTCCGCCGTCTCGGAGGGCGCGGGAACCCAGAAGGTCGGCCGGGTCGTGGACGCCGGGGTGCGGGACATGTACGAGAAGGGCCGCCTGGTCCTGCTGCGTGTCGACGACTACAACGCGTCGGGGCTCGTCGGCGACGACTACGAGGACGGCAAGTTCGCTGCCGTGGTCAGGCGGCAGTTGGAGAGCCTCAAGTCGGGGCACAGCGCGGGTGGTTCGTACGGCCTGGGAAAGGCGACCCTTTGGGCCACCAGCGCCTTGGGGCTCGTGCTCATCAACTCCACTCTGTCCGAGCCCCATGAGGGGCGTACGGAGCGACGAGTCATCGGCCGTCTCGAACTTCCCTGGCGGAAGGTGGACGGCCAGTCGTACGCGGGCCCCGCCTGGTTCGGACGCCCCGATCCCGATTCTCCCGGCGCGATGGTCGCCCGTTCCTGGTGGGCGGACGAGGAGACCGTGGCTCGACTGCATCTCGCCCGGGAGAGCGACGAACCCGGCACCTCCTTCCTCATCGTCGGTGCGCATGACGTGGCCAGCCTGGAGGAGAACGGGTCGGACGTCGACGACGACACCATGGACGAGGAGAGTGCCGAGGACACCCGCGACATCCGCAGGATGCACCGTCGTCTTGTGGAGGCGCTGGGGCGCGACTTCTGGGCCGCGATGACCGGTGGGGGGAACCGGCTCCCCCTCCTTGAGGCCTCCGTCCGTGCCCTTCGCAACGGTGAAGTTGTCGTACCTGAGGAGCAGGTGGACCCGTCCGTCGAGCAGCCCGCCCGAACCCGTGCCCTGCGAGCCCACTACGAGGGCACCACCGTGGACCGGCTCATCGAGGCCGGCCAGGTGGCGGCGCGAAGTGTGCCTTTGAAGCTGCCACTGTCCGGAGGTGCCCGAGGCACCCTCGGCACCCACCAAGCTGTGTTGCTGGTCACCGACCTGGCCACCGACGCCGACAGCGGGAAGGGAGCGCAGAACCAGGTGCATTCGCTACGGGGCAACCGTATGACCGTCAAGACCGCTGGCGTTCCGAACCTGCCGCTCGGCACGAACCCGTTCCAGGCCGTACTGCTGGTGGGCGAGGCCGCCGGTGAAACCGCCCCCTTCGCGAAGGAGGCAGAGGACTTCCTGCGCGCGGCGGAACCACCTGAGCACGATCGCTGGGGACAGACGGAGGAGTTGACCCTGCGCTGGTCGCCTGCCGCGTACCGGCGGATCAACGCGCTCACCACCGAGGTCAACAGCGCGGTCAGAGAAATCGTCGCGCGCCCCAAACGCGGCAGCCGCGAAGGCGGTGAGGCCCTGCGCAAGGCGTTGACAGTGAAGACGAGGCCCAAGGCCAAAGCGCCGTCTGGGCCGGTGGTTCCTGTCCTGGCCGGGCTCGACGCGACGGTCGGAGACGACGGGGAGTGGCAGATCACCGCGGAAGTGAGTATCGCACGTGGTGACGAGATCGTCCCGATGGTGCCGGTCGCCCAGCTCGACGTGCGCTCCGGTGGCCGCCCGAAACTGGACTGGGCGGAACTGGTGGCCGTCGAAGGCTGTGAGGTGGAGGACGGCACCCTGATCTTCCCGCCCGGCACCCGTCGCGCGAAGTTCCGAGGGGCCACCGATGTCACCAGCCACCCGGTCAGGACCACTCTCACCCGCCTCGTTCTCGAACTCCGCGCCGGCAAGGGGGAATGAGACGTGAAGATCTACCCGTACAAGCGACTCAACCGGCCGGTCGCTCTCAGGGTGACCTCGGTCTCCCTCAAGCTCCTCGACGGCACCCGCGACCAACTGGAGACCACTGCGTACTCCACCCAGCAGCAGACGGTCGCACTCGGTGTCGCCGGCCACGCCGACTGGGTGAGTGCCACGATCGGTCTCTCTGCGACACTGCCGCCCGGGGCGAACACGCCGGATGCGGCCTGGTCCGACCTCCGCGTCCTCGCCGTTCTGACCGATGGCGAGACCAATGTCCGTACCTCCACGGACCTCACGCGTGATGCCGAGGACGGCCGTGACTGGTCCGGCTCCCTGGAAGTGCTTCGTGACGATCACGCGGGTCGGGCCTCCCTCGCCGTGTACGCCGTCGGGACGGTGGACGAAGTGCGTGGTCGGTCGATCGCGGAGACCGATCGGAACTGGATCGTCGACACGGTCTCCGACGAGCCCGTTCGTGGACTCCAACTGGACGTTCAGAAAGCGTCGTTCAGGAAGAGCTCACGGGCATGGTTGCAGGCGTACGCGGACGCGCCCTGGATCGTGGACACCTCGGCCAGAGTCCCTACCGTGTTCGTGAACACGGATGTCGAGGGGGTCATCGGGCTGTTGGACAGCAGCGGTTCCGGAGTGGACAGCAAGGTGCGTGACCTCCTGGTGGCCCAGATGGCCACCGACATCTGGACCGCGGTGTTCCACGGCGCCATCGGGGACCTGGAGGTGGAACCCGGGGGCGGCCCTGTCTTCCCGACCGACTGGCAGGGCGAGGTGCTGCGGGAGATGCTCCCGGACGTGGTGCCTGGCGTGCAGGTCGAAGAGGCCCTACGACAGGTCCATCGCCGCCGCACCGGAGACTCGGGCTGGGTGGAACTCCAGACCCGCATCCACTACGCGGCGGTCCGCCGCGCGGACGCCACCAAGGCGCTCGCCTACGCCATCCGCAGTCTGGAACAGATGAACCGGGAGAGTGAGACGTGATCACAGCACCGAGCCATGTACCCGAGCGCTTGGCGCTGCTCTCCACCTCGGCCGTCGACCCGTTCCTCACCGAAGAACTACTCAAGGGTGAACACGTGCACGGCGGCATCGACCTGGCCAAAGTGGTCGAGCCGCTTCCGGAGGACGACGCCAGGTGGTCGGTCGAGCCGATCCGGAGCTTGGTGGAGGACGCCATGTTCGAGTTTCGGGCAGATCGCACCCGAGCCGACGCGTGGCTCGCGCCGCGCCTGCACGCCACGCTGCGGCTGACGCGACGGGAGGCGGCGGACAAGCGTCTGTGGAACCACCTCGCTCTGTCGGTGGCCCCTGACTACGTCGTGTGGCGTCACTTGCCGGAGGCAACGGCGAACCGGTCGAACCGGCCTGTCGCTGCGGACCGCTTCCGGGGCCCGGCGGACCGTCAGTGCTTCTCCCGTCTGTGGTGGGCGGCTGAACTCTTCCGGAACGGGCAGGACTATGAGCCCGTCGAGGTCGCCTGCGGAAACCAGGACCTCATCCACACCGTGCTGCGGATGGACGTGATCGACCACCGTCCCACGGCCCAGGCCCTGGTCCGACTCCTCAAGAGCGGCCACATCACGACCGGACGAGAACTCAACGGACTCACCACGGCGATCAGCACAGCCGGAGCGACCTTGATCTACGACGTCCTCGCCCCGGACGAGCCCAAGGATCCCACCCGGTTGCGGGAGTGGATCACTGAGGCGAACACGGCCCCACCGGTCGCACGGCACGTACTCCCGATAGGGCCCGACGAAGACTCCGTCCCGGAGGAGTCGGTGGCTGCGCTGGCGGACTACTTCGCGGTCTTGTTCGAGACTGCGCCGGTCAGGGGCAGGAGGAATGCGGACTGACCCCACCCCAACGGCGACCTGCGGACTACTGCCTGGGCGGGCGCACGGACGAACGTGCCGGAGCCTGGTCCTCCGGGCGCGGGCACCTGGCGGTGCAGTCGTCCGCCGCTCCGCAGCCGTGGCTGCGGAGCTTGGCCTGCTCCTCATCCGTGGCTGACGGCCACGGCTTGCTCAGGGCATCCGTGTCCGGCGCGGGAAGACCGAGCGCGGCGCTCAGCAGGTGTGCCCCGAACAGGGGCGGCACGGCGTTGCCCACCTGCTGGGCCTGCGCCCTACCAGACCACGGATAGTCCGGCGGGAAGCTCTGCAGCATCCCCGCCTCGTTCATGCTGAACCGTGGGCCCTCATAGACGATGTCCGCGTCGAGGTGCTGGAAGACCACGAAGCGAGAGATACGACCGGTGACGGTGAACGCGGGCTGTTGATCGCTCCGCACTCCGCGCCTTCCGGGGATGCCGGAACTGCCGTAGTTCGAGCGGACCAGGAAAGGAGTTTCGCGGCCCGGATGTGTGCCCACCGGGTCGGCGAGCACCTCACCCATCGACCTCCAGGGCTGCAGGCCCTCGCCATTGACTTCTTCGTGTTCATCGGCCACGGTCGCCGGGTCTTCGTCGAAGGTCGGCTGATGAACCTGGCTCGATGCGGGTGCCTGGTCGTCGTTGTTCCTACGGTTCCATGCCTTGGCCTCGTAGGAATGGTGGGTCGGTGCGGGAAGCGACGGTGTATCGAGCCCTTCACGACGAGCGATCAGTACCGCGCGGGATCGCTTCTGAGGGACCCCGTACGTCTCGGTGTCGAGGAGGCCTACGACGACCTTGTACTTGGTGCCGTCGGGAAGGCCCGTCTCATGCAACACCTTGGCGTAGTGGTGCCAGAGTTCCTCGACCGCCGGGACCTGCTCCAGGACGATCACGTCGTACGGGCGCTTTCCGCGGTTCGGACTCCTGGTCGCCTGGAGGGCGTATCGGAGCGGTTCGAGGACCAGGGCGGTGCGCGGATCGCTGAGAGTCTTCAGATCCTCGTCGATTGCCTCGTCGGAATCGCCTGCAGTCAGTCGCTCGATGTACTCCTTGACCTTGTTCAGGTTCTTTCGGCCGGCACCGTGCCCAGCCACGGAATAGGTTTGGCAGGGAGGCCCGCCGGCTAGCACATTGATCTCCGGGGGCAGCGACTCGAAGGAGTCCCTGCGGACTGCGCTCACATCGGCGTGCAGGGTCTCCAATCCGGCCGCGTACCGAGTGAGACAGGCGTCCTTGTCCCACTCGATGCCGAGACTGGGGATGTCGAGCGTGTGACCCGCGACATCCAGCCCTCCGGGTCCCGCGAAGAGATCCAGGACAAAGGGCTTGTCGAGGATGGGCTGGTGTGGCGCCGAGCTGGTCATGTGGCGGAAGTCTAGCCGGCCGGGGAGACTGCTGGATCCCGGTTCAACGCTTCGGCGATGGCTTGCCCCAAGGCTTCTCCGACGGGCGGCGGTGTCGCGTGGCCGACCTGGCGATATCGTGCGGTCTTGAGTCCGGCGATCTCCCACGATTCGGGAAAACCCTGCAAAAGCGCGGCCTGCTCAGTCGTGATCTTCACCATGTTGTCCCTGCCCAGCTCGGGATCCCATACGAAGTCCTGACCGGGAATTCGGTCGCCCACCGTGTGTGCGTTGACGCCCATGGTCGCCCACTTCCGTTTGGCCCCGGTCGGCCCCAGATCCGCGCCGCCTCGGTTCTTAGAGCCTCCGACCAATGTCGGAGCCGGTTGATCGGCTTGAGCGGCCCAGCGTGCGGCATCCTGCCAGCCGTGTGAGGCCATGGACGGCCCCAGAACGACGCCGACCGTAGCCGGTTCGCTCACAGTGGGCGTCGGCGGGCGGAACGCTTCGGCGAGCGACTGTTTGACTGCTACAAGGACGCCTTGCTTTCGGTTCTGCGGTACGCCGAAGTCGACGGCGTTCACGACGAACCAACTGAACTCGTATCCCAGGTGCGCGAGTTCGGCCCGGGCGAAGTCGCGGAAGGGCTGGTACGCGTCAGAATCGGCGAGCCCAGGGACGTTCTCGATGAGGATGGCCCGAGGCTTGATCGCATGGGCGAGCAGGACAGTCGCCCTCAGCAGTTCTTCCTCCTCGTTCGAATCAGCCCGTTCGACGGTCGCGCTCGACTTCACCCGCGGCAGACCTGCCGCGAGGAGATCGACGTCGTAACTCACGGGGTGCTCGGCCGGGTCGAAGTCCAGTAGATCAGCGCAGAGTACGTTCCACTGTGGCCGGTTGGTCTTGAGGGTTCTGACGGCCACCTCGTCCTCGTCCAGCAGCAGGCGCGGTTCGAACCCCGCCTGTTCCAGTCCCAGAGCCAGGCCGCCCGCTCCAGAGCAGACATCCACGAACGTCAGTCCCCCCACGCTTCACGTCCCTTCGTTCCCTCTGCCAGACGTCGTTCCACTGTTGCGGCCACTCGCACGGCCACTTCCTCAGGGGCTTCATGTTCCCAGAACCGCAACACCATCCACCCTGCGGCGGTCAGGTGATCCGTCGTCTCCTTATCGCGGGCCATGTTCCGGTCCAGCTTGTTGCGCCACCACTCTGCGTTCGACTTCGGCTGCGTGGCGTGCTCCGGGCATCCGTGCCAGAAGCACCCGTCGATCAGGACGGCCACCTTGGCTCGGGTGAACGCCACGTCGATGCGTCGTCGGGCCATGCCTGGTACCGGGTACTCGACGCGGTAGCGCAATCCGGCGGCGTGGAGCAAGCGACGAACGGCCAGTTCGGCGGCCGTGTCCTTGCTGACCTGTCTGCTCATGCGCGCGGAGACGGCGGGCGACAACGGCTTCATCGTGCTCAAGGCGGCTGTGCCTCACGATCGCGGCTCGGTCCGGTCGGTTGCAGTTCGATTCCATCACAGCGGAGCGGTCAGCCGCTCCGGGGCTTGGTGATCGAGATGGCGGCGATGCGGTTCGGTGCTGCCGTAGGGCCACTCGCTTCTTTGCAGTGTCGCGCTTCCGCGGCCCGCCTCAAGGGCGCTGCGCGTCGCCTTCGGCGATGGCCCTTCGGGCCACCCTTGACCCGGGCCGCGGAATCACTGGGAGAGAAGCGAGCGAGCGGCCCGGGAGGGCGGGTGGCCCGGCCGGGTTCAGGTGGGCGGTGGCTGGGCTGCTGAGCGGGGTTCGGGGCGCGGTCGCGTCTCGCAAGCACGCCGGGTTTGCTTAGCGGCTCACAGGGAGTGGATGGGGTGCGGCCCATGCCTCAACGGCTACGCCCCGTGGCACGTCTCGTACGCCCGCCCCGAGCCGCACCAGCAAGCGCTCCCCCTCTGCGGTGGCCAAGACACCGCCAACCCCCGCGCCGCCAGCGTCGTGGCGTACTGCGGCAGCAGCGTCGTGTCGTCCGGGGACGTGCCCTCCGACGCCGCGAACGCCTCGTACGACGGGACCGTGCCCGTCACGATGCCGAGGTTCGGCGTGCCGGAGGTCGCCAGCTCCCGCAGCGACGCCTCTATCGTCGCCAGGTGCTCCTCGTGCGAGGGGTACTCCGCGGTCAGGCCCGGGTACGCGCCCACCAGTTCCGCGAGTTCCGGGGCCGGCCAGTGCAGGACCGCCACCGGGAACGGGCGGGACAGGGCTTCGCGGTAGGCGCCCAGTTCTGCTCGTAGGCGGGAGATCTCGGCCTGGAGTTCCGCCGGGTTGTCCGAGCCCAGGGACCAGACGCGTTTCGGGTCGTGGAGTTCGTCCAGGGAGATCGAGGACGAGTGGAGGGTGTCCGCCACGGCGTCCCAGTTGTCGTGCGTCGCGCCCAGCATGCGGCGGACCCGGTGGCGGCCGAAGAGGAGGGGGCGGGTGGCGTACGGGGGCTCCGCCACGTCCGTCAGGAGGAGGGTCACGGCCGCGGTGAAGGTGTCCTGGGCCGCTTCGAGTTCGTCGTGGGCCTCCAGGGCCTCGGCGACGATCACCCACGGGGCCGGGTCGCGCGGAGCGGCCGCGCGGACTCCGTCGATGATCGCGCGGGCCTCGGCCTCGTGACCGTACTCCCAGAGGTTGGAGGCCTTGAGGGCGCGTACCAGGTGGGGGTTGTCGAGAGGGGCGGACGACGACAGCAGGCGGTCGTAGAGGGCTGTCGCGGTGGGGCGGTCGCCGGCCAGTTCCCGGTGGGCCGCGGCCTGCAGCAGCAGGTGCTCGGCGTCCTCCGGGTAGAGGTCGGCGGTCCGCTCCAGGCGTGCCGCTTCGGCGGTGTGGTCGACGTTCTCGGCAGGCGTGTCGGGGCGCATGGACGACACCGTACTGCCGATGGGGGACCGAAGGGGGCGGAGGCGAGGTGTGGGTGGAGGCGGGGAGGTGGGAGGGTGCCACTGCCGGGGCGCGCACGCTCCCACCTCCACCCCCGCTAGATCGTCACGCCGTCGATCTGCAACGTCTGTACCGCGCCCGCCGCGAACGGGACCGCCACCGACTTGCCGTTCAGGAACGTGTCCGAGTACGCGCGGTAGCGGTCGGAGCCGCCCGAGGTGTGGGTGTTCCAGCGGGGGACCAGGCCGCCCGAGCCGCCCGTCACCGTCGTGAAGCCCGACAGGTTGAAGGTGAAGGTCTGGGCCGAGGACGCGGTGTTGATCGCCACGATCACCAGGCGCCGCGCCGCCGCGTCGTACGCCGCCGCCGTGTAGCTGGAGCCCGCGTCCAGGATCGTCATCCCCGGGCGGATGTGGCGGCTGAACTGCGCCATCACGTAGTACTTCGTCTCGATCGCGCCCGGCTGGAGCGTGTTCGCGTCGTACTTGATCATGCCCCAGCCCGCCGTCGGGTCCATCACCTGCCAGTAGACCCAGGCGGTGGGGTGCAGCCAGCGGAAGTCGTAACAGAGGTTGCGGGCGAGGGTCCAGCCCGAGCCGTCGCTGTCGCCCGTCTCCGAGTTCCACAGCTTCTTTCCGGACGTCGTCACCACGTCCGTGTAGAGGAGGTCCCGGCGGCCGTCCGCGCCCTGGTAGCCGTGCACGTTCACCTGGCTGACCAGGGACTTCGTGGAGGCGTTGAAGGAGTTCCACGTGGAGCGGGCCGTGTCGTAGTTCGTCTCGTCGGAGGCGGTGATACGGATGTTCGTCAGGCCCCGCTTGTCCAGCTCGCTGCGCATGTGGGGGAGTACGGCGGCCTGGACCGCCGGGTCCATGTGGCAGCCCTCCTGGGTGCCGGTCGCCGTCCACCACGACGACGCCGGCTCGTTGAAGGGGTCGACCGTCGCGAAGTTCACGCCCCAGTTGTTCTTGGCGCGCAGAGCCGTCGCCGCCAGGTGGGAGGCGTGCTGGCGGTAGTTCCAGGACTGGAGGTTGTTGCCGCCGCCGGAGGCGCCCGAGGGGTTGTGGTTCAGGCACATCCACCACATCGGGGAGTTCGCGAAGAGTTCGGTGGTCGCGCCGCGCGCCACCGCCTTCGTCAGGGCCGCGCGCTGGTTGCCGTCCGCGTTCCAGTTCCAGGCCGAGGACGCCGGGTCCTCGTTGTTCCAGTTCTGCCAGAAGCCCTCGATCTGCTTGAAGGCGGGGATGTTCGGGGACTTGACCATGGCCGAGCCATCCACCGTGTTCCAGCTGCACGCGCCGAGGTTGTAGCGGGCGATGTTCATGCCCAGGCCGGGCAGCGCCGTGCCGTTGTACGTCGTCGTCTTCGTGGTGAACCACAGGTCGGCGAAGTCGTCCCGGGCACCGAACACATTGGCCCACCAGGCGAGGGATGTGCCCCAGCCCTCCCAAGTGCCGTACTTCGTGGCCGGGTTGACGGCGATCGTCGCGTCCGCGCTCGCCGTGCCCGTGCCGAGCGCGGTGCCGACGACCGCGCCGCCGGCCGCCGCCAGGAGCGCCCTGCGGCCGAAGGAGGGCGAGTGCCCCGCGGTCCTGTCGGGGGTCGAGGACTCCGCCGTCCGTCTCTGCCTGTCGTTCGTGGGGTCGGGGGATGCGGTCATGTCAGCTCCGGGGGGTGCGGGTGCCGAGGAGAGGGAAGGAGAGCGGACAGGGATCCGTCGCCTTCCGGACTGCTGAGTGGGGACATCGGAAGAGTCAGGGGTGAGTGGTGAGGTTGTCGAGAGGTGTGACAGCGCTTTCTCCGATTTCTTCCAAGGGTTGTGAGAAGGGGAGATGAAAGTCCCGGGGTCGTTGTCGGGTCGGGCCCGCCCGCTCTGGGTCGCCGCGGAGTGTGCCGTCACCCTCGGGCTCGTTCTGCTGCTCTTCGTCGCCCATCAGCTGTGGTGGACCAACCGGCAGGCCCAGGAAGGGGCGGCCCGGGAGGTGGCCGCGCTGGAGCGGGCATGGGCGGAGGCGGCACGGACGGAGAGGGCGTGGACGGTACGGACCCACCGGACTCAGGGGAGCGTGGGCCCGGGGTCCGTTCAGGCCGTTCAGGCCTACGCCGTGCTCGTCATCCCCCGGCTCCATCTACGAGCCCCCGTCGCCGAAGGAGTCGGGAGGGCAGAGGTCCTCGACAAGGGGTTCGTCGGGCACTACCCGGGGACCGCGCAGCCGGGGCGGCCCGGGAACCTCGCCCTCGCCGGGCACCGCACCACCCACGGCGAGCCCTTCCGCCACCTCGACCGGCTCGAAACCGGTGACGAGGTGCGCGTCGAGACGCGGGACGCCGTCCTCACGTACGTCGTCGACAGCACGCTCCCGCAGACCGCGCCCGGCGACGGCGGGGTCCTGCGGCCAGTCCCGCGCAGCGACGTGCGGCCGTCCTACGGGTATCGCGAGCCCGGCCACTACCTCACGCTCACCACCTGCACGCCCGCGTACACCTCCACGTACCGGCTCGTCGTCTGGGGGAAGCTGCGCTCGGTACGCCTCAGATGAGAGCATGTGTGCGAGAGTCGTTCGGGAGCTCCGAGAGTTGCGGGAGTTCCGTGAGTTCCGTGAGTTGTTTGAGAGGGGGAGCCGTGATCCGTAGCTGGGCCAGTCTTCGCCCCGCCGCGATGTTGCTGCTGCTCCTCTTCGAGGTCGCCGTCCTAGACACCGGCACGCTCTCCGCCGCCGTCGCCTTCGCCGCCACCGCCGCGGCCGGCTCCGCGTTCGCCGCCTGCGCGCTGATCACCTCGCGCTGCGCGCCCGTCGTACCCCGTACGCGCGTCCGTACGGCGATCCGGGACCGTGAACGCCGTACGGCGTTCCTGCCCCAACGCGATCCCGACGCACGCGGGCGTACGCGCCCCCGCGCGCCCGGACGTGCCCTCCTGACGGCCACCGCGTAGGGCACACCGCACCCGCTCCACCCCCCTCACCTCGCCTCAGCTCCCCGCTGTCCTGGCTGAGGTCTGTGCTCCGCACGTGGGCCGTCGCGCCGAGTTCGGTCTGTCCGACCACTTCTCACCGGCACGACGAGACCCCTGGAGGGCTCACACCCATGTCCGTTTTCGCTGACCTTGTCGAGCATCTCGCCGATCTGCTCCAGCCGCTGTTCCACGCCTCCGCGACCGCCGTCGCGATCGTCCTGTTCACGGCGCTCGTACGACTGCTCGTGCACCCCCTGTCGCGGGCGGCGGCGCGGGGGCAGCGGGCGCGGATCGCGTTGCAGCCGCAGATCGCGGAGCTGCGGAAGAAGCACGCGAAGAACCCCGAGAAGCTGCAGAAGGCACTGCTGGAGCTGCACACGAAGGAGAAGGTGTCGCCGCTGTCCGGCTGCCTGCCGAGCCTGTGCCAGCTGCCGGCCTTCTTCCTGCTCTACCACCTGTTCTCCAACACCACGATCGGCGGCGAGGCCAACGCCCTCCTCACCCACCGGCTCTTCGCCGCCCCGCTCGGCGACCGCTGGGCCGACGCGCTCGCCCACGGCGGCGTCTTCGGGGCGCAGGGGCTCGTCTACGTCGGGCTGTTCGTGATCGTCACGGGGGTCGCGGTCTTCAACTTCCGGCGTACGAAGCGGATGATGGCCGCCGGTACGGCCGGGGTGCCGGCCGTGTCGGACGAGCAGCTGCCCGGGATGGCGGCGAGCATGGGGGCCGTCAGCAAGTTCATGCCGTTCCTGTCCTTCTTCACACTGGTCACCGTGGCGGTGGTGCCGCTGGCGGCCGCGTTGTACGTGGTGACCAGCACGACGTGGACGGCGGTGGAGCGGGCGGTGCTGTACCCGCTCCCGGAGGCCGAGACCGACGGGACTGCCGAGACCGCCGAGACCGCCGGGGCCGACGGGACTGCCAAGGCCAGCAAGACCACCAAGACCGCCCAGACCACCAAGACCGCCCAGACCACCAAGGCCGCCAAGGCCGCCAAGACTGGGGCTGCCAAGGCCGACGGGACTGCCAAGAGCAGGAAGGCCGCTGCGGTCGCTTCCGGTGAGTCCGGATCGGGTGCGCCTCGTACGTCGGGGCCGCGCAGGGCGAGGTCGGGTAGGTCGCGAGCGGGTTCGGCGGGTTCGGGGAGGACGGGCAGGTCGGCGGCTGCTACCAAGCGGTAGTCGGTCCGAGGCCCGGGGCGAGTGGTCCAGTCCGTGAACCGGGTCTTGCGGAGTGGACCATGACCTTGGACGATCGACCAGTCCTCCGATGGCCGCGCCCATCGGTCGGGCGGTGGACGATCGAGGGAGTTGGCGACCATGAAGCTGCTGCGAGTCGGTACGGCGGGCGCGGAGCGGCCCGCGCTGCTCGACGCCGAGGGGGTCCTGCGGGACCTCTCGGAGGTCGTGCCGGACATCGACGGTGCGCTCCTCGCGGACGAGGCGGCGCTCGGGCGGGTCCGCGAGGCGGCCGAGAGCGGTGCGCTGCCCGTGCTGGACGCGGCGGGGCTGCGCATCGGACCGCCGGTCGCCCGGATCGGCAAGATCGTCTGTATCGGGCTCAACTACCACGACCACGCGCGCGAGACGGGGGCCGAGCCGCCCGCCGAGCCGGTGATCTTCTTCAAGGCGGCGGACACGGTCGTCGGGCCGCACGACACGGTGCTCGTGCCGCGCGGGTCGACCAAGACCGACTGGGAGGTCGAGCTCGCCGTCGTCATCGGGCGGACCGCCCGGTACGTCGAGTCGCGCGAGGCCGCGCTGGAGCATGTCGCCGGGTACGCCGTCTCGCACGACGTGTCCGAGCGGGAGTTCCAGCTGGAGCGCGGCGGGACGTGGGACAAGGGCAAGAACTGCGAGACGTTCAACCCGTTGGGGCCGTGGCTGGTCACCGCCGACGAGGTACCGGACCCGCAGAAGCTGGCGCTCCGGCTGTGGGTCAACGGGGAGCTGAAGCAGGACGGCACGACCGGGGAGCAGATCTTCGCGGTGAGTGAAGTCGTGCGGTACGTCAGCCAGTTCATGACGCTGTACCCCGGGGACGTCATCAATACGGGGACGCCGGCGGGGGTGGCTCTGGGGGAGCCCGAGCCGAAGCCGTTCCTGCGGGCCGGGATGTCGTGGAGCTGGAGATCGACGGGCTGGGGCGGCAGCGGCAGGAGTTCGTCGACGCGTAGGCGCTCCGCTTGGGGCGCCGGGTGCCCAAGGGGCTGGGGGCTGCTGATCGGTGGCGGCTGCGGGTGCGTTGGGGCTTGTCGCGCAGTTCCCCGCGCCCCTTGGGGGCGGTGGTTACAGGGTGCTCTTGAAGTGTTGCAGGGCCTCCACCACCATCGCGTGGTCCTCCAGTTGGGGGAGGCCCGAGACCGTCACCGTGCCGATCACGCCTGTTCCCTCCACCGTCAGGGGGAAGGAACCGCCGTGTGCGGCGTACTGGTCGGGGTCCAGGCGGGAGGACTCCTCGAAGGTCGTGCCCTTGGCGCGGAAGCGGGCGCCGACGAGGTAGGAGGAGCTCGCGTAGCGCTCCACGACCCGGCGTTTGCGGTCGATCCAGGCGTCGTTGTCCGCCGACGAGCCGGGCAGGGCCGCGTGGAAGAGCTGCTGGGGGCCGCGGCGGATGTCGATGGCGACGGGTGCGTTCCGCACGCGGGCCAGCTCCACCAGCAGGGAGCCCAGGGCCCAGGCGTCCTCGTGGGTGAAGCGGGGGAGCACCAACTGGCGCTCCTGCGCTTCCAGTTCCTCGATGGTTGGGATGTCGTGGGTCGTCACAGCTTCACCGCCACGCCCTCGCTCGCGGACGTGCGGGCCGCCTCCAGTACGTCGAGCGCGGCGGCGGCCTCGTACGCCGTGACCGGGTTGTCGCCGGTGCCGTGCAGCGCCGCGGCCACGGCCGCGTAGTACGCGGGGTAGTCGCCGGGGACGGTGGGGACGGGGCGGCCGCCGTCGGTCAGCGGGGAGTCGCCGGCGCCGACGCGGCCCCAGAGGTCCTCGGGCTCCTGGCCCCAGGCGGCGCCGGGGGTGGGGCGCTCGCCCTCGCGGAGGGCCGCCTCCTGGGGGTCGAGGCCGTACTTGACGTAACCCGCCTCGGAGCCCAGCACACGGAAGCGCGGGCCGAGTTGGGGGGTGACGGCGGAGGCGTAGAAGTGGGAACGGACGCCGTTCGCGTGCGTCACGGCGATGAACGTGTCGTCGTCCGCCTCGGCGCCGGGGCGGCGCAGGTCGGACTCCGCGTACACCAGGGTGGCGGGGCCGAAGAGGGTGAGGGCCTGGTCCACGACATGGCTGCCCAGGTCGTAGAGGAGACCTCCGATCTCCGCGGGGTCGCCGGACTCGCGCCAGCCGCCCTTCAGCTGGGGGCGCCAGCGTTCGAAGCGGGACTCGAAGCGGCGGATCTCGCCCAGTTCGCCGGCGGCGAGGAGGCGGCGCAGGGTCAGGAAGTCGTTGTCCCAGCGGCGGTTCTGGAAGACGGAGAGCAACAGGCCGCGCGCGTCCGCGAGGGCGGCCAGCTCGCGCGCCTCGGCCGCCGTACCGGCCACCGGCTTGTCGACGACGACCGCGAGGCCCGCCTCCAGGGCGGCGGTGGCGATCGGGACGTGCGTCTTGTTCGGCGAGGCCACGACGACCAGGTCCAGCTCGCCTGCCCGCGACCAGAGCTCGTCCGCCGTGGCCGCGAACCGTACGTCCGGGAACTCGGCGCGGGCCTGCGCCTGGCGTTCCGCGTTCGACGTGACGACCGTGTCGAGAGTCAGACCCTCCGTCGCGGCGATCAGCGGGGCGTGGAAGACGGAGCCGGCGAGGCCGTAGCCGACGAGGGCGACACGCCAGGGCCTGTCTGTGCTGGTGCCTGTCATACCACCCACTTAAGCAACGCTGTTGCCAAAGTGCAAGCGCGAGGGACAATGGGGGTGTGGACGGCAACGGGATCGGTGACGGGTTCGGCGACGGGATCGGCGACGGCAACGGGGGTGGTCGCGGGCGGACCGGTGGTGTCGCGGGAGTGAACCTGCTCGCGTTGCGTAGTCACAACGGGGCGCTGGTGCTGGATCTGCTGCGCAGGGCGGGCGCCGCCGGGATAAGCCGGCTGGAGCTGGCGGAACGGACCGGGCTCACCCCGCAGGCCGTCAGCAAGATCACCGCACGGTTGCGGGCGGACGGGTTGGCGACGGAGGCGGGGTACCGGGCGTCCACCGGTGGCAAGCCGCGCACCGTACTGCGGCTCGTGCCCGACGCCGGGCACGCCGTCGGCCTCCACCTCGACCGCGACGAGCTGACGGCCGTGCTCTGCGATCTGACCGGGGCGGTGGTCGCGCTGCGACAGGCGCCGCTGGATCTGGGCGCGGGGGCGGAGAACGTGGTCGAGGGCGCGGCGCGTGAGGTGGAGGCGTTGCTGGCGCAGGCGAGTGAGGAGCGGGGGGTGGGGACCGGGGGTTATCGGGGCGGTGACGACGGGGTCGGTGACGCGGCTTCGCGGCTCGGGTCCGGTCCGGGTTCCGACATCGACACCGACACCGAGACCGAGATCGACACCGACACCGACACAGAAACGGCCACCGGCACAGAAACAGACACCGATGCCGCGTCCGTGGTCGCCGTGGGGTCCGGCTCCGTTCCTCATGGTCCCCCTCTCCTCCCCGTGCTCGGCGTCGGAGTCGCTCTGCCCGGGCCCCTCGATCATCTGCACGGTGTGTTGCACCGGGTCACCGGGTTTCCGGAGTGGGACGGGTTTCCGTTGCGGGCGGCGCTGGCGCGGCGGTTGGGGGTGCCGGTGGTCGTGGACAAGGACACCAACGCGGCGGCCCTGAGGCTCGCGGCGGCCGCGGGGGCGCACGGGTCCTTCGCCTACCTCCACCTCGGTACGGGGCTGGGTGCCGGACTCGTGATCGACGGATCCGTCCACCGGGGTGCCCGGACCCGGGCCGGGGAGTTCGGGCACCAGGTCGTTCAGTTGGACGGGCCGAGGTGCGAGTGCGGGAACCGGGGGTGCGTCGAGGCACTGTGCCTCGCGGCGGTGGCGCGGGGGGACGTGGCGGAGGCGGCGCGGGTGCTCGGGACGGGGGCCGCCAACCTCGTGGGGCTCCTCGACATCGAGGTGGTGCTGTTGGGCGGGCGTACGGTCGAGGCCTGGCCGGAGGAGTTCGTGCGGGGGGTCGGGTTCGTGCTCGACGAGTGGGCCCGGTTGCAGGGGGAGGATCCGGCCGTGCCGGTGCGGGTTGCCGGGGGTGGGGTGTCGGCGGTTGCGGAGGGGGCGGCTCAGCTGCTGCTCGCGCCGTTGTTCGGGCGGGAGGACGGGTGACGGGGAGCGGGTGAGGGGTGACGGGGATGCGCCGGGGCGCCGTGCGGGTGGGGGGCGATGCGCCGGGGTGCCGTGGGGGTGCGGTTGGCGGGCGGCTGCGGGTGGTGTGGGGTTGTTCGCGCAGTTCCCCGCGCCCCTGAAAAGCGACCGGGGGTATGCGCAGCCGGCGTTTGAAAGTGGCCCGCGGCTTCTCGCGCCGTCTCGATGGCCCGCAGTTTCTCGTGCCCGCGGCTCTCGAAGGGAGCCGGTGACTCCGCTGATCGAGCGGATATTCGGGTGTGATCCCCGGGCCCCGGGGCGTGGCGGGGCTTGTCGGGGCGGGTGGGTGGCATGGTCATGTGTTCATGCGACTGTGTACGTGCCTGACCCTTGCCCTCGCCGCCGCAGCCGCGCTCGCCAGTGGTCCCGCGGCGGCGGCCACCGTGCCCGCGCCCGCGTCGGACGCCCTGCGGATCGGCTGCGTCGGTGACGACAGCGGCGCCTTTCCCATCCGGACCCGGATCCGCGGCGGCCCCACCACCTACGTCGCCGGCGGCGGCTTCCGCACCTGGGCCGTGGAGCTCACCAACACCACCTCCCGGACCTGCGGCAACATCCACCCGGTCGTCGTGCTGGCCGACAGCGCGCGCACGCTGCAGCGGAGCCAGCCGCAGCTGGAGTTCTACGACGACGCCGACGACACCACCCCCCGGCCGGTGACCTTCGAACGGACCGACGCGGACGAACTGGTCGGCGTTCTCGGCGGGGACGGGAACGGCGGCGGAACCGGCTTCACCGTGCTCCCCGGCCGCACCCTCGCCGTCAAGGTCCGCCTCTCCCTCACCTCCGACGCGACCGTGCCGAACGAGGTCGTGGCGAACGCGGCCGTCGTCGAGCGGCGCGGCGACGACGGCACGTGGGTGGGGGAGTCCAACGACTACCGCTTCCGCATCACCGACGACGAGGAGGAGGAGGGCGGGACGGAGGCCGACCAGGACAGCGGTGGGGCGGCGAAGGAGAGGGACGGCACGACGGCCGTACCGGACGAGCGGCGGCCGTACCCCGACGAACTGGCCGCCTCGGGCATGCGCGAGGCCCTCCCGTACGTCACCGGCCTCCTGCTGCTGGCCGCCGGCGGCCTTCTGACGGCAACGGTCCGCAGACGGACCCGCTGACGGCACGAGACCGGCACCCGCCCCGACGCTCGACGCCGGCACCCGTGCAGATGGTGACGTCGGCGCTGATTCCCACGCCGGTGCCGGTGCCGGGGGCCATGGCCCCCACACCCCCGCTGACCTGAAGCGACCCCGGTCTCAGCCCCCAAGATCGGCCTCCTCTTTTCTGCCAGGGCTCACTAGGGTTGGGGCGGACCCGGACGTACGGACGACGGATGTACAGGCGTACGGACGTGCGGACGTACGGCAGATATCGACAGCCGCCGGCAGGAGATCGCACATGGCAGAGCGCAAGCCCATCGAGTCGTGGCTCACCGACATGGACGGGGTGCTCATCCATGAGGGCGTGCCGATCCCCGGCGCCGACGCCTTCATAAAGAAGCTCCGTGACTCCGGCCGCCCCTTCCTGGTGCTCACCAACAACTCGATCTACACCCCGCGCGACCTGCACGCCCGGCTCTCCCGCATGGGCCTGGACGTGCCCGTGGAGAACATCTGGACGTCCGCCCTGGCGACCGCCCAGTTCCTGGACGACCAGCGGCCCGGCGGCACGGCGTACGTCATCGGCGAGGCGGGGCTGACGACCGCGCTGCACGACATCGGGTACGTCCTCACCGACCACGAGCCCGACTACGTCGTCCTGGGCGAGACCCGCACCTACTCGTTCGAGGCCATGACGAAGGCGGTCCGCCTGATCAACGGCGGCGCCCGGTTCATCGCCACCAACCCGGACGAGACCGGCCCCTCCACCGAGGGTCCGCTGCCCGCGACGGGGGCCGTGGCCGCGCTGATCACCCAGGCGACCGGGCAGAAGCCGTACTTCGCGGGCAAGCCGAACCCGCTGATGATGCGCACCGGGCTCAACGCGATCGGCGCGCACTCGGAGACCAGCGCGATGATCGGCGACCGTATGGACACCGACGTGCTCGCGGGCATCGAGGCGGGGATGGAGACCTTCCTCGTCCTCACCGGTCTGACCGCCCCCGAGCAGATCGAGAAGTTCCCCTACCGCCCCTCGAAGGTCGTGAACTCGATCGCGGACCTCGTGGACCGTCTCTGAGTCCGGCCGGTCGGTCGCCCGCCCGGCGAGGTCGCCGAGTGCCCGGCCCCGGATAAACCTCCTGACACCCGTACGGAGCAGTCGGGGCGCCTCCCCGGATGCGTCCCGCCGCCCGGCGGGGGAGTCTCTGGGGTGTCTGGAGGTTCACCATGGGCTCAGTGCGAGTCACTCTCTGTGCCGGGGTGGTGGTCGCGGCGGCGCTCGCCGCATCGGCACCCTCGGCCCACGCGACCGACCCGCGGAACGTCTCGGTGGTGCCGGCCTCACCGGTCCCGGGCACCGACGTCCGGGTGCGGGCCGCGGGCTGCGGCGGGAAGACGGGAACGGCCGTCTCGGCCGCGTTCGTCGCGGACGCGCGGCTCACCCAGCTCACCGGCTGGAGCCCCGGCACGCTCGCCGGGGAGACCCGCGTCCGCTCCTCGCTCGATCCCGGCACCTACGCGGTACGGATCACCTGCGACGGCAGGGAGGACAAGGTCACGGGGACGATCAAGGTCGGCGGCGAAGGAGAGCCCACGACCGGCCTCGAACCCACAACGGGCCTCAAGTCCACGACCGGCCTCAGGCCCCCGACAGGTCTCAGACCGCCGACGGGGCTCAGGCCCCCGGCCGGCATCACCCTCCCGTCGACGGAGCCGCCAGGCATCGAGCCGTCCGGGATCAAGCCGCCCGTGACCGGGCCGACCGCGACCGAAGCGCCGCCGTCGGCCGAGCGGCCCGCCGGCGAGCGCCCCGCCGACCGGCAGCCCTCGTCGCCCTCCTCCCCGATCGCCCCCGTCCGCGCGGGCGGTGGCGGAGCGGCCGCCCAGCTCGCGGCGGCCGACCCGGCGGACGCGCGTGGCTCGGCCGACCCGGCCAACTCCATGGACGACGCCCGGCACACCGGCCCCGGCGCCCGCCACGCGGTGGTCGGCCTGGTCCTCGCCGGGGTGGCGGCGGTGGCGGTCGTGGCGCGTGGTGCGCGCCGGGGCCGCGACCGCCGTACGGAATAGGGGGCCGTCGTGTCCGGACGGGACTATTCCGACAACGGCTACGACTACGGCGGCGTCGGCGAACGCGGTTCCGGCGGTGGGTCCGGCGGCGGGACCGGCCGGGTCGTCACCGGTGTCGCGTGGGCCGTACTGCTGCTAGGGCTGTGGCTGTGGGGCCGCGAGGTCACCGACGTACGGCAGGGCGGCGCCGCGCCGACGACCGGGGACGTGGCCGCCGTGGGACGGCCTGCCCAGGCCGAACTGCCGCCCGCTGCCGAGCCGTTGAAAGGCGCGCGACCGCAGCGGCTGGACATCCCCTCGATGGGGGTGCAGGCGCCGGTCGTGGCGCGCGGCCTCGACCGGGACGGGGCGGTCGAGCCGCCGTCGTACGGTCAGCCGGGCGTCGTCGGCTGGTACGCGGGTGGCGCGCGGCCCGGCGCGACGGGGGCCGCGCTGTTCGTCGGGCATGTCGACACCGAGACCCGGCCGGCCGTCTTCTACAAGCTGAGCGCGCTGCGCGTCGGCGAGAAGATCCGGGTGGCCCGCAGCGACGGGCGGATGGCCGAGTTCACCGTGGACGACGTGCGGGTCATCGGCCGCGACGAGTTCGACGCCCGACAGGCCTACGGCGTACGGCAGTCCGGGCGGGCCGAACTCCGGCTCGTCACCTGCGGCGGCACGTTCGACAAGGCGAGCCGCACCTACACGGCGAACGTGGTCGTCAACGCGTACCTCAGCGGAACGAGGCCGTGACGGTCACAGCGCCTGGCCCGCACGACGCTGTGACGGGCGGGACTTTGACCGGAAAGCGATCAGTGCACAGCCCTCGGTGCTACGGAACCCCGACACCTGCGAAGACACTGTGCTCCCGGCCCCGTCGGCGACCCGCTCCCGCCGGCGCCGCCGACCGGGGGCCGTTCGACCGCGACTTCAGGGCGTGGGGGCGGCACCGGCCAGAGACTGTTTGACGCCAAGTCGACGGATCGTGGCGCTCCGTCATGGAGGCAGGTGGCGGCGGTGCGGGCGCGTTCCGGGGCGCGTGGTCCCGTCGGTGCCGCCGGGCGGATGGTGACGACCTCGTGGGCGAGGCGGGACTTATGTCAGGATTGGGGCTTACGACACGGTGCACCCAAGGGGGAGTTGGATGTACGGCGGTAGGGGGGCCGGGGTTCGGGCGTGCGGGGCGGTGATGGGGGTCGCGTTACTCCTCGCAGGCTGTTCCGGGGGAGACGACGGCGGTGGCGGCGGGAAGGGCCGGGCCTCCGGTTCCGGCATCACCCAACAGCCGGACGGCACGGACCCGTTCTGGGTCAACCCGAAGGGGAACGCGGCGGCGCAGGTCGTCGCCTACGAGAAGGCCGGCAAGGACAAGGACGCCAAGCTGATCCGCAGGATCGCCGAGCAGCCGACCGGCGAGTGGATCGGCCCGGAGAACCCGGAGCGGGAGGCCAAGGGCTTCACCGTCGCCGCCGAGGAGGCCGACCGGGACGCCGTGCTCGTCCTCTACAACATCCCGCACCGCGACTGCGGCCAGTACTCCGGCGGGGGCGCCGCCGACGGTGACGCGTACCGGGCGTGGATCGACGGCGTGGCCCGGGGCATCGGGGACCGTCCGGCCACGATCGTGCTGGAGCCGGACGCGGTGCTGCACGTGGTGGACGGCTGTACGCCGGAGGAGTTCCACGCGGAGCGGTACGACCTGCTGAAGGGCGCGATCGAGACGCTGGGCGCGCTGAAGAACACGAAGGTGTACCTGGACGCGGGCAACGCGGGCTGGGGCGACCCCGAGCAGATCTACGACCCTCTCAAGTGGGCCGGTGTCGAACAGGCCGACGGCTTCGCCGTCAACGTCTCGAACTTCTACACCACCGAGGACTCCATCGAGTACGGCAGGCAACTCTCCGCGAAGATCGGGGACAAGCCCTTCGTCATCGACACCAGCCGCAACGGCAACGGCCCCTGGAACGAGGGCGACGAGGACGAGCGCTGGTGCAATCCGCCGGGGCGGGCGCTCGGGGAGTCCCCGACGACGAAGACCGCGGACCCTCTCGTGGACGCGTACCTCTGGGTCAAGCGCCCGGGGGAGTCGGACGGGGAGTGCAAGGGCGGGCCCAAGGCGGGCGAGTGGTGGCCCGAGTACGCGCTGGATCTGGCGAAGGCGTCCGACTGACGGTCGGGGCGCCCCACGGGGTGGGCTGCGGTGGTCGGGCGACTGCGGGCGGTTGTGGTTGCTCGCGCAGCCCCCGCGCCCCCTGAAAAGCACGGGCTGAGCCCGTGCTTTTCGCTTTCAGGGGCGCGGGGGAACTGCGCGACCAGCCCTCACTTCCCCCGCACCCGAACACGGCGAAACCCAGCGGAGCGCTACGGCACCTTCACCCACCGCGCCTTGCTCGGCACCCCCGCATCATCCGTGACGAAGAGCATGTACCAGCCCGACTGCACCAGATTCCGGTTCTTCGGCACGGTCACCGTGATCTCGTCCCCGGTCACCTCGAAGTCCACCTCGATCGACTTCTGGTCCACATCGGTCACATGCGTCGACGCGCTGGGCCGGATCAACCGCGCCGACTCGATGGACGACCCGTGCCGCGTCCCGAACGTCGCCTTCCCGCCGCGCGCCACCGTCTTCGGCCCACCCGTCAATGTCGGCTGCGCGTCCTGGAAGAGGTACGGCGGCGTGTAGATCTCGATCCGCTGCTCGAACTCTCCCGGCTTGGTGTTGGCCTTGTCGGCGTACAGGGAGTCGGATCCGAAGAACACGACCCGTCCGTCCGGCAGCAGGATCGACCCGGAGTGGTAGTTCCGGCCCACCAGGGGGTCGGCGACCCGCTGCATCTGGCCCGTCCGCGCGTCGTACAGCCGCGCTTCGAGGATGTTGGAGTCGCCGCGCCCCCGATAGTCCTCCGAGCCGCCGGAGATGAGGACGGTGTCGTCGGGCAGGATCGAGGCCTGCGGGTACCGCGTGCCCTTCGCCAGCCGCGGCCCGTCCACGAACCGCGGCCGGTCGGCCAGCAGATCGATCACCCGGGTCCGCTTGCTGGACCGCTCCGACTCACCGACCCCGCCCCCGCCGATGACCATGTACTTCTCGTCCTGCGCCGGGGGCAGCAGCACGGTCCCGGCGGTCTCCAGCAGCTTGCTGTCGCTCATGCCGGGGACCTTGGTGAACTTGTTGGTCTTGAGGTCCCAGATCCCGGGGTCGCGCCCGATGTCGTCCGGCCCGTACCCCGCGTTGGCGCCCGAGTAGAACAGCTTGCCGTTCTGCATCAGGGAGATCGCCGGGTAGGTCGGGAACTGTTGTTCCTCCTTCGTGTAGGTCCACTTCTTCGTCCCGGGGTCGTAGATCTCGTTCTTGCCCGGGACCAGCTGTCCGATCTCGTCGAGGCCGGACAGCGACAGCACGGTGCCGTCCGACAGGGTCGTCAGCGTGGGGTACCAGCGCGCCTCGTTCATCGGGTCGACCTTGATGTACTTCTCGGCGACCGGATCGAACTCGTAGGCGTCCTTGATCCCTTGGAAGTCCTTCTTGTCGAGGGCGAGTTTCTGCGCGATGCCGTACGTGTTCCGCGCGTCCTCGCCCTTCAGGCCGACGACCTTGTAGTTGTCCTCCGTCCCCGTCTCGTACCGCTTGCCGCTGCGCTCGGCCTCGACGTAGGCGCGGGCGATCCCCGGCTTGTTGCCGGTGAACTTGCCCGTGTCCGGATCGAAGGTCTTGACGGCCTTCTTCAGCTCGACGGTGTCCTTGAGGACGAAGGTCTTGCCGTTCGCCTTGCCGACGAACCGGGTCCCCGCCTTCAGCCTCATCCCCTTGTCGGGATTCTCGTTGTGGATGATCATCAGGCCGCCGGCCTTGGTGACGTCGCCCTTCAGCTTCTCGTAGCGCTTGGTGCCGCCCGCGATCAGCAGATTGCCGTTGGACAGCTGGGTGTGACCCGTGCAGAACAGGTCGGCCGGGGTCGGCACCCGCTTGATCGTCTGCTTGACCGGGTCCCAGACACGGGTGTCGAACTTCTTCTTGTCGAAGTTCTCCGCGTCGTTGCCCGAGCCGGCGATCAGCAGGATCTTGCCGGTGTGCAACAGGGCGGCGTGGATGGTGTTCTGACGGTACTTCTCCGGGAACTCCACGATCTGCCAGTGCCCGTTGTCGGCCTTGTACTCGGGTCTGTTGATCTTGTACTCGTGGTACTTCTCGGTACTGAAGCGGTACACCCACGGCCCGTTCATCCCGGCGAGCGCGAGGACCACCGCCGCGCCGATCGCGAGGCGACGGGCACGGCGGCGGCCTGCACGGTCCTTCATTCCTTACGTCCCCCAAGTCCGCCCAGGGCGATCTGCATGGTCTGGTCGCTACCCCCGCTGCCCGACCCGGACGCCGCCCAGCTCGGCTTGTGCTGGGGAGCGTGCGGCGCGTGTGGGGCGTGCGGTGCGCGGGGTGGCGCGAACGGTGCGGGAGCCGCCTCGGGCGGCGCCACCATGGACCCCTGCAGTTCGGCCGCGGCGGCGGCCTTCTTCCGGTCCTGGCGCAGCATGTAGCGCCAGGCGAAGATGGGGAGGGCGGTGATCATCATGGCGAAGGTGGCCCAGATGATCATCGCGGGGTGCGCGTTGCCGAAAGCGAACCCGGCGGCGATCGAGGCACCGAAGATGACGATGAAGTACCAGTGGTACCGGAAAGTGCCGAACCAGCGGTCCGGGCTCGCCGAGTCCCCCTTGGGCGTGACCACGAACTTGCTCTTGCGGCGCAGCGCCGAATCGATCAGCGCCTTCGCGTAGAGCGGAGCGGACAGCGCGGACATCACCATGCCCGCCACACCGCCGGAGCCCTCCGGCTCGTGCGGGGAGACGTTGTGCCGGCGGTTCCAGACGTACAGGCCTATCTGGAGCGCGGAGGCGTTGCCGTAGAGCATCAGCCACACCACCGGGTCGATGTTCACGCCCGAGGCGCCGAGGCCCAGGAACAGGGCACAACTAAGCGCCGCCAGGATCCAGTTGAGCGCCGACATCGGGTAGAAGATGATCATCATCGTGTAGTTGAAGAGCTTGGTCGGCGGCAGCGAGTACCAGCCCTTCCAGTACTGCTTGAGGATCGTCTCGTACGTCCCGCGCGACCAGCGCATCTGCTGGGTGAAGAAGTCCGTCCAGGCGCTGGGCCCCTCACCCACCGCGAGGACGTCCGGGGTGTACACCGAGCGCCACTTGCGGCCCGTCGCCGGGTTCTTGTGCCGGTGGATCTCGAAACCGGTGGCCATGTCCTCGGTGATCGAGTCGTACAGCCCGCCGATCTGCTTGAGCGCCTTGATCCGTACGGCGTTTGAGGTGCCGACGAACATGGGTGCCCCGTACTTGTTGCCGGCGCGCTGGATCAGCGCGTGGAACAGGAACTGCTGGGACTCGGCCGCCTTGGTGACGAAGTTGTCGTAGTTGCCGTACACCTGGGGGCCGATGACGAAGCCGATGTCCGGGTCCCGGAAGAAACCGAGCATCCGCTCCAGGTAGTTGGGCAGCGGGATGTGGTCGGTGTCGACCGAGGCGAAGAAGTCGTAGTCGTCGCCGTGCGCGTCGAGCCAGGCGTTGTAGTTGCCGTGCTTGGTCTTGGCGCGGTGCGGACCCTTGGGCTGGTTCCACTTCGCGATGCCCTTGCGGGAGAAGTGGTGCACGCCCAGGCGCGCGCAGACCGCCTTCACATCCGGGTCGTCGCCCTCGTCGAGCAGCCACACGTGCAGCAGTCCGCGGTGGCGCAGCCGCACCGCGGCCTCCAGGGTCTTCGTCACCATCTCCAGCGGCTCCTTGCCGGGCACGAAGGAGGTGAGGAAGGCGACTCTGGTGCCGGTCTCGGGCACCACCGGGATCGGGTCGCGGGCGACCAGGGTGGCATGCGCGTTGGACAGCACGTTCATGCAGCGGAAGAACTCGATCAGGCCGATCGAGACCAGCATGACCAGGTCGAGGGCGGGCAGGAACTCGTACTCGACGTAGTCGCGCTTGGTCCAGTGCTCCTGCTGCAACAGCCAGGCCAGCAGGACCAGGGAGAGCAGCGGCGCGGCGGCCAGCATCAGGGCGACCCTGAGGCGGTGCGGCTCCTGGGAGATCAGCGACCGGTACTGCACCTTGTAGGGCTTGGTCGGGTCGGGCTGGGTGAGCGGGCCGGCGAGCCGGCTGTAGTGCTCGTAGTCGTATCTCGGAAGGGCCTTCCTGAGCTTGCGCAGGGCTCCGGTGCGGTGCGACGGCACCTTGAGCCGGGTCGTATCGGATGGGTCGTGGTTGTGCCGGGCGCCCGTCGGCGTCGACGTCATGAGTCATCCCCCCGCACACACGTCGAGTGTGTGTTCGTCGGTCTTTCGTCCGAATCGGTCCCCCTCGACCGTTACGGACGCATCAGTGGGTCATCGTCACCATGTGATCTACACCATGGAGACACGGGACGAAGACCATCCGGTTGCATTGATGCCCCCTCGGCATCTTTTGTGCCTGAGCGCGTACGGCACGCACCTTGTCGAGGGCCCCAGATCCCCATCCCAGGGCGCAAACCGCCCAAGGCTCCCCAACCGCCGTGTATCCGCAGTCTCTTACGGCCCAGGGTTCTATGGTGTTCATCTTGATCGCAAGATGCGAAACACGGCGTTTACCGGTCATACGCGGATATGAGTGCATTGATGGAGGATCTGTGGGGAGTGGGAGGGGAGTGCGAGGGGGCGGGGGGAGGGCCCGGGGTGATGTGCACATGCGGAGAGGCCCCTCGCGAATCACTCGCGAGGGGCCTCTCCGGTCTGTGCGCCGCCAGGGACTCGAACCCCGGACCCGCTGATTAAGAGTCAGCTGCTCTAACCAACTGAGCTAGCGGCGCGCGAGAAGAACTTTACCGGAGGGGCAGGGGTGCTCCCGACCACGCGCACTCCGGCTGGACGGCCTGGGCGCGGGCCTTCGACCTCCCCGGGGCCCCGCGCAGGGCGTCGTCCGCGGTGGCCGGTCGAGGTGTCGCCAGGTTCCGACGCACGGCGCCGACGCACGACGCCGGCGCTCGGCGCTCCCGCCAAAGGCGGCCGGGTACATCATTTGGACCGTCAACATGCGACAGCGGATGACAGTTGCGAAACTGACGGGCGTGCAGAAGCGTGGAATTCTTGGGTCGGTTCGCGAGGGGAATCGTATGGGGACTCCGGCATTCGAGGAGATCGATCCGGGGGCCGATTGCGAATGCCCCGGCTGTGTCCACTGGCGGCGGGTCATGCCGCACTCGACCCGGTACGCCCATCTGAGTCATCCGGCGGCCAGGACAGCCCGGAACGCCCTCGTCGTGGCCACCGCCGCCGGCGCCGCACTCGGCGCGGGGCACGCCGTGCCGGCGGTCGCGGCGGCCCACGGTCCGACCGTCCCCAGCGTCGTTCCCGCAGGTGAGGACCCGAAGACCCCGCAGGGGAAGAAGGCGCCGCTGCACGGTCCCGGCGGGCGTCCGACGGGCGGGGGCAAGCCGCTGAAGGGGGTGAGGACACCTCCCACCACACGCGCCGAGATCATCGAACGGGCCAAGAAGTGGATCGCGGACGAGGTGCCGTACAGCATGCGCGAGTACTGGTCCGACGGTTATCGCCAGGACTGTTCGGGGTTCGTTTCCATGGCCTGGAATCTCCCCGGAAACGAATGGACGGGCAGCCTCGACAAGTTCGCGCAGCGTATTTCCAAGGACCGGCTGGAACCCGGCGACATTCTGCTCTTCCACAATCCGAAGGACCCGCAGCAGGGCTCGCACGTCGTGATCTTCGGCGGCTGGACGGACCGTGCGCGGACCCACTACATCGCCTACGAGTCGGCCCGCCCGTACGCCCGCAGGCAGACCACGCCGTACGGGTACTGGAACAACGCGGCCCGCTATGTGCCGTACCGCTACAAGGGATTGGTCTCCGACGGCGCGGGTTCTCCGGACGACGAGACGGACGCCCTCAACGGCTCAGGCGGCTCCGACGGGTCCACCGGCGGCGTCTCCGGCAGTGGCCCCGGCGGCATCGAGGGCGCCAAGGCACCCGCCGCCCCGGGGGGCGAGACCGGCGCGAAGGGGGCTGCCGGGCCGTCCGCCGGGGATCGCTTCCCCGGCGCCGCCGCCTTCGGGCCCGGCGCGCGGAACAAGCACGTCGCCCGGCTGGGCCAGATGCTGGTGGCGCGCGGCGGGGCCCGCTTCTACACCGGTGGCCCGGGACCGATCTGGTCGGACAGCGACCGCAGGGCCACCCGGGCGTTCCAGCGGGCGCAGGGCTGGTCCGGCCGGCACGCCGACGGGATTCCGGGGCCGCTGACCTGGTCGTACCTGGTCACCGGGAGGGGCAGGGACATCCCGCCGGCCTCGGCCGGAAGCTCCGGCCCCCAGGGCGCACCGGCCGGCCGGCCCAGGCCCCCCGCGGTGCACCGCCCGACGGGGAATCCGGGAACACCCGACAGGCCTGGCCCGTCCGCCAGGCCCGGTTCACCCCCCGAGCCCGGCTCCCTCCACGATCCCGGCTCCCCCCTCAGGCCCAGCTCCCCTCTCAAGCCCGGGTCGTCCGTCAGGCCCGGCTCGTCCGTCGGACCCGGGTCGTCCGGGTTGCCCGTCGAGTCCGATGCCCCCGACGACGTGGGCACCCCCCTGACACCCGCCTCGCACGGTGTCCGCGGCTATCCGGGGCGCGGCATGTTCCGGCCGGGCGCGGACAACGCGTTCGTCACGCGGCTGGGGAAGCGGCTGGTCGAGAAGGGGTTCGGCAAGTACTACACCTCGGGCCCGGGGCCGCGTTGGGGCGAGGCGGACCGGCGGAACGTGGAGGCGTTCCAGCGGGCCCAGGGCTGGCGGGGCGGCGCGGCGGACGGCTATCCGGGACCGGAAACCTGGCGCCGCCTGTTCTCCTGACGGCCGTTCCAGCCCGCTCACCCCTCACCCTTCACCCCTCATCCCATCCCCCTCACCGGCTCTCACCACGGCTCTTCCTGCGCGGAGGCATGGAGGCACGTATGAGTACGACCACCTCACACACCCCGGAGCCCGAGGGGGCCGCGCGGCCCGCCCGGCTCATCCAGAACGAGACGACCACCGAGATCCCGGTCCATCTGCTCTTCCGCGACGACCCCGCCCCGGTCTCCGTACCGGTCACCCCCGCCGTCGTGGGCCGCCGGCGCGGCACCGGCGAGCAGCCGAGAGTGCGGCAGGGGCCCGCGTCGATGAAGCCGCGTCCCACCGTCGAGGTCGACCCCGAACTGGTCGAGCGCCCGGCGCGGGTGGTGCCCGGGATGGTGGGAGTGCTGGGCGGGGCCTGCGGGCTGGCCGGGTGCGTGCTCACCTCCTGGTGGGCCGGGGTGCTGCCGGGCCTCGCGGTACGGGCGCTCGGGCTGCCGGCCGCGTACGCGGGCGCCGGACCAGGGCCGGCGCAGTGGGCCGCGTACGCGGGCGCCGGGGCGCTGACGATGTTCGGCTTCGGCGGGCTGGCCCGGGGGCGGACCGGACGGGCCTGGGTGCTGGGGCTGTTCGGCCGGTACCGGGGGACGGTCCGGCGTACCGGACTGCTCTGGGTGAACCCGTTGGTGCTGCGCCGTCGCGTCGACGTGCGGCTGCGGCACTGGCGGAGCGAGCCCATGGCGGCCGTCGACGCGAACGGGGTGGCGCTGCGGGTCGTCGTCCTCGTGGCGTGGCGGGTGAGGGACACCGCGCGGGCCCTGCTCGGGATCGAGGACCACGAGCGGTATCTGCGCGAGTGCGTGGAGGCGGCGGTCTCCCGGGTGCTGTCGCAGCTGCCGGCGGACGTGGCGCCGGGCGCGCTGGTGCGCGACTCGACGCTGCGCAACACGGAGGCGGTGGGGGAGGCGCTGACCCGGCTGGTGGCGGCGGACACGGCGCCGGTCGGGATGGAGGTGTTCTCGGTCCAGCCGGTCCGGATCGAGTACGCGCCCGAGGTGGCCGCCGTGATGCAGCGCCGCCGGATCGCCGCACTCGACGCCCAGCACCGGGACACCGTGCTCACCTCCGTCGTCGACTCCGTCGAGGACACGGTGACCCGGCTGACCGTGCGCGGCCTGGTCGAACTCGACGACTACGAGCGCAAGGCGCTGGTGAAGGACCTGACGGTGGCGTTCTATACAGGGCGCCGCGAAGTGTCCCCGTGAACCCCGGAATTGGTATGGACATGTTCAATCCGCACCCATAATCTGGGACTTGGTCTAGACCTGGAAACACCCCCACGTACTCCAGGGAGCGGCAGCATGCGCACACGCACGCACAGCAGGACCAAGTGGTACGCCGTCGGGGTCGGCCTCGCCACCACCGGAGCGCTCGTCCTCTCCAGTGGTGGCGCCACCGGCCACGGCTACACCGACCTTCCCGTCAGCCGGCAGAAGCTCTGTCAGAACGGCACCGTGACCAACTGCGGCGACATCCAGTGGGAACCGCAGAGCGTCGAGGGGCCGAAGGGCTTCCCGGGCTCAGGGCCGGCTGACGGCCAGATCTGCTCCGGCGGCAACAGCAGGTTCAACCAGCTCAACGCGTCCACGAAGCCGGGCGGCGGCGCCTGGCCCACCACCAGGGTGACGGGAGGTCAGAACTACACGTTCCGGTGGCAGTTCACCGCCATGCACGCCACCACCGACTTCAAGTACTACGTCACCAGGGCGGGCTGGAACCAGAACCACGCCCTGGCCCGCTCCGACCTCAACCTGACCCCGTTCTTCACCGTCCCCTACAACGGTCAGCGCCCCCCGTCCACGCTCTCCCACACGGGACGCCTGCCCTCCGGGCTGAGCGGCCACCATGTGATCGTCGCCGTCTGGACGATCGCCGACACCACCAACGCGTTCTACGCCTGCTCGGACGTCACCTTCTGAGCAACTCCCGCAGCGGCCCCGCCAGTTCTGAGGATCCCTTGAGCTGCGCGGGGCCGTCGTGCGGGTACGTTCCCCTCACGTCGCCGACCAGGGCGGCGGCCGGACTTCGGGGGAACACCATGGATGTCTTCTTCTACCTCATCCCTGCGGTCATGATGGCCTTCATCGCCTTCATGGCGTACCGGCTGCTCATCCGCTGGCTGCGCGTCAGAAGGGCCTGGAGCAGCGGACTGACGGCCGAGGCGCGCTGTCTGAAGGCGTTCACGGCGGTCAGCGGGGGCGCGGGGGACCACAGCTCGGTGCACACCACGATCCACCACGTCTACGAGTTCACCACCCATGACGGACGCCCCATCCGGTTCGAGGAGGAGGGCGGTCCCACGACGACGATCGAGGGCGACTTCGTCACCGTCCACTACACCGACGGCCCGAACGTGGTGGCCACCGCCCACGCCCCCGGCGAGCGGGTCAAGCAGGCGGCCGCCGGTGTCGGCATCCTCGCCTTCCTCGGGGTGGCCTTCGCGTTCTGCGTCTTCTTCATGGTCACCTACCACCAGTTCTCGACAGACCCCTCGTTCCCGACGCCGTGACCCTCCTCAACTGACGGTATGTCAACTACCGTGCGCCGACATGGAGTCCACAAGGCGTACGGTCGCACAGCTCGTCGCCGACCGGTGGGGCGACCACCGGCCCGGGCTGTGGTTCGAGGAACAGGTCCTGACCCACCACGAGGTCGCCGCCGCGGCCGCCGCCCGCGCGGCCCTGCTCGCCGACCTCCTGCCACCGCACGCCCATCCGCACATCGGCGTCCTCCTCGACAACACCCCGGAGTTCCCCCTCTGGTTGAGCGCGGCGGCCCTCGCGGGCGCCGCCGTCGCCGGGGTCAACCCCACCCGACGGGGCCCCGAACTGGCCCGCGACATCCTGCACACCGAGTGCCGCCTGCTGATCACCGAACGGGCCCACCTCCCGCTCCTCGACGGACTCGAACTCCCCGGCGTACGCGTCCTGGTGACGGACACCGAGTCCTACGCCGACCTCCTCGCCCCGTACGCGGGCGCCGAGCCCGATGCCACCCGGGCCACCCCCGCCGACCGTCTCCTCCTCTACTTCACCTCAGGTTCCACCGGCGCGCCCAAGGCCGCGATCTGCTCCCAGGGGCGGCTCGCGGCGGCCGGCCGGGCACTGGTGGACCGCTTCGGGGTGCGAGGGGACGACGTGCACTACGTCTGCATGCCGATGTTCCACGGCAACGCGGTCATCGCCGACTGGGCCCCCGCCCTGGTCGCCGGGGCCGGCGTCGCCCTGCGCCGCCGGTTCTCCGCCTCCGCGTTCCTGGACGACGTACGGGCCTACCGGGCCACGTACTTCACCTACGTCGGCCGGGCCGTGCAGTACCTGCTCGCCACCGAGCCCCGCCCCGACGACCGGGACACCCCGCTGCGCATGGGCTTCGGCACGGAGGCGGGGGCGGTGGACGCGGCGGCGTTCGAGGAACGGTTCGGGGTGCGGCTGGTGGAGGGGTACGGGTCGTCCGAGGGCGGGGCGGCGATCCAGCGCACGCCCGGGGCGCCACCGGGCGCGATCGGACGGGCGGCACCCGATGACGACCTCGCGGTGGTGGACCCCGAGACCCGGAAGGAGTGCCCGCCGGCTCTCTTCGGCGACGACGGCGGGCTGCTCAACGGCACCGATGCGATAGGGGAGCTGGTCAACCGGGGACCCAACCCCTTCGAGGGCTACTGGCGCAACCCGGAGGCGGACGCCGCCCGCCGCCGCGACGGCTGGTACTGGACCGGCGACCTCTTCTACCGCGACACCGACGGCTTCCTCTACTTCGCCGGCCGCACCGACGACCGCCTCCGCGTCGACAGCGAGAACCTCGCCGCCGCCGTCATCGAGAACATCCTCGCCCGCTACGAGGGTGCCGAGGCCGTCGCCGTGTACGCGGTGCCCGACCCGGTCGCCGGGGACCAGGTCATGGCGACCGTCGCGGGCACCTTCGACCCCTGCCGCTTCGCCGAGTTCCTGCTGTCCCAGCCCGACCTGGGCACGAAGATGACGCCGCGCTTCGTCCGGGTCGTCCGGTCCATGCCGGTCACCGCCACCAACAAGATCCAGCGTGCCGCCCTCCGCCGCGAGGGCTTCCGCTGCCCCGACCCGGTCTGGTGGCGCCCGCCCGGGAAGTGGGCGTACCGCAAGTTCTCGGCGGTGGACCTCGCGCGACTGGTGACGGAGTACCGGGCGCGCGGACGGGAGGAACTGCTGACGAGGTAGGGCCGGCCCTACCTCCCGAACACCACCTGGGCGTATGGCCGCCGCCCGTCGCCCCCGCCTACCGTGGCCCCATGATCCGAACGGTCGTACGGGATGTGCCGCGCGCGGTGGCCTACCTGCTGAGCGGTGTCCTCCTCGGTGCCACACTGCTGGTGGTGCTCCTGGTCCTGGGCACCCTCGGCCTCGCCCTGGCCCCCTTCCTCGTGGGCCTGCCGCTGCTCGCCGTGGCCGTCCTGTCGGGCATCCCCGTCGGCGCCCTCGAACGACGACGGCTCGCCCTCACCCGCACGCCGCCGCCGCCCGACCCGCACGCCACCCCGGCCGAACCCGGTCCAGCCGCCTGGGCCCGGCTGCGGCTGACCGAGCGGTCGACCTGGCGTGAACTGGCGTACACCGCCCTGCTCGCGTTCGTGCTGTGGCCGCTGGACGTGGTCGTGCTGTTCGTCGCGCTGGCCGTGCCCGCGGCGATGATCGCGGCGCCCGCGCAGCTGGCGACGACCAGCAGCGTCAGCGGTGACGCGCGCATCGCCAAGCTCTGGCTGATCGACTCCTACGGCCAGGCCCTGCTGTGCACGGCCGCAGGCGCCGTCCTCCTCCTCGCGCTGCTGTGGCCCCTGGTCCGCTACGCGCGACTGAGGGCCGCGCTCGCCCGGCTGCTGCTCGCGCCGAGCGAGGCGGAGGCGGAACGGCGCCTGGGTGAGGTGACCCGGTCGCGTGCCCGGCTGGTGGCCGCCTTCGAGGCCGAGCGGCGCCGTATCGAGCGCGATCTGCACGACGGGGCCCAGCAGCGGCTGGTGTCCCTGAGCATGACCCTGGGCCTGGCCCGCCTCGACGCCCCGCCGGAACTGGCCGACCGGCTCGCCACCGCCCACCGGGAGGCCGACCGGGTCCTCGGCGAACTGCGGGAGTTGATCCACGGCATCCATCCCCAGGTGCTGGCCGACTACGGCCTCCCGGACGCCCTCGCCGACGCGGCCGACCGGTCCGTCGTCCCCGTGGAACTGGACGTGGACCTGCCCCGCTTCGCCGAGTCCGTGGAGTCGGCCGCCTACTTCGCCGTCCGCGAGGCGCTCGCCAACATCGGCCGCCACAGCGGGGCGGAGCGCGCGTGGATCACCGGACGGCACACCGACGGACGGCTGCGGGTGGAGGTGCGCGACGACGGCACGGGCGGCGCCGACCCCGCACGGGGCACGGGGCTCACCGGGCTCGCCGACCGGCTCGCGGTGCTCGATGGGACACTGACCGTCCACAGCCCCGCCGGCGGCCCGACCGTCCTGTCCCTGGAGATCCCGTGCCCGCAGCGCTGAAGATCGTGCTCGCCGAGGACAGCGTGCTGCTGCGGGAAGAGCTGGTCGGTGTCCTGACCCGCTTCGGACACGAGGTCGTCGCGGCGGTCGGGGACGCGGACGCGCTGCTCACGGCCGTGTCCTCGTACGCCCCCGACCTGGTCGTCACCGACGTCCGCATGCCGCCCGGCCTCACCGACGAGGGCCTGCGCGCCGCGCTCGCACTTCGCGCGGCGAACCCCGCCCTGCCCGTCCTCGTCCTCAGCCAGTACGTCCAACGTACCTACGCCGCCGACCTGTTGGACACCGGGGACGGCACCGGCGTCGGCTATCTGCTCAAGGACCGCATCGGGCAGGTCGAACAGTTCGCGGAGGCGGTGGAGCGGGTCGCGGCCGGCGGTACGGTCGTCGACCCCGAGGTCGTACGGCAGCTGCTGCGGCGCCGGCGTGATCCGCTGGCGGCGCTCACCCCGCGCGAGCGGGAGGTGCTCGCGCTGGTCGCCGAGGGGAAGTCGAACGGGGCCGTCGCCCGGGAGCTGGTCGTCACCGAGGCGGCCGTCGGCAAACACATCGGCAACATCCTGGGCAAGCTGGACCTGCCGCCGGCGGAGGACACCCACCGACGGGTGCTGGCGGTCTTGGCGTACCTGCGAGGCTGAGGCCCGCACGGCGCGAGGGGGTGTGGGTGGCGGAGCCCTCACAACGCGCGGCGGAGCCGCGCAAGAACGACGATGGCGAGGTATGTTCGCGCTTTTCGCGAACATACCTCGCCATCGTCATCGTGCGCCGCCAGGGACTCGAACCCCGGACCCGCTGATTAAGAGTCAGCTGCTCTAACCAACTGAGCTAGCGGCGCAGACTCCGTCGCTCTTCCACTTTCGCGGCTGGCGACAGAGAAAATACTACCTGGTCCGCAGGGGTGCCTTCGACCACTTAAACGTGAGCTGGATCTCTGCGGAACAGGCGTCCTCTAGATCGCCAACGACAGCAGCACCGGAGCGGCCTCCCGGTTCAGTGTGTGCGCCGCCGCCCGCAGCCGGTGCGCGTGCCGCAGCGGCAGGGACAGGGCGAGGCAGCCGACGGCGGAGCCCGCGGTGAGGGGGACGGCCGCGCAGACCGTGCCCGGCGCGTACTCCTGGAGGTCGAGGACCGGGACCGTGGGGGTCTGGGCGTCGAGTTTGCTCAGCAGCACCTTCTCGTTGGTGATCGTGCGGGCGGTGAGCCGGGCCGGGCGGTGCCGCGAGAGGTGGTCGCGGCGGCCGTTGAGGTCGAGCTGGCCCAGCAGGCCCTTGCCGAACGCGGTGGCGTGGGCGGAGGAGCGGAAGTCGACCCACTCGTGGACGGCGGGCATGGCCGGGCTGTCGGCCCACCCGGTGACCTGGATCTCCCCGTCCAGATAGCGGGTGACGTAGACGGCCGCGCCCACGGAGTCGCGCAGCCGGTCGAGGGTGTGCTGGAGCTGCTCGCGCAGGGCCTGGTCATGACCCTGCGTGGAGCCCAGCCGGGCGAGTGCGGCACCGGCGACATAGGCGCCGTCGGTGGTCTGTTCCACGTACCCCTCGCGACGCAGCATCCGCAGGAGCGCGGTCAACCGCTCACTGTCGACGCCGGTGCGACGGGCGATCTCGGCGTCGGTGACGCCACCTGCGTGCCGGGCCACCGTCTCCAGGACGCGTAGCGCGTCCTGGGCCGAGTGGTACGGCGCGGTCGGCTCGTGCTTGAGCGCCACGGTTTCCCCCTGCGCTTCTCGGGCCGTTTTTCGGACAGCTTGCCGTGTCCCACGATACGGGCCAAGAAGCGTACGTGGAGGGGTTGTTCGCGAGAAAATGCCGGTACCACCGGGCCTCCCAACTGCCGGACCAGCACTCTGGCATATGCCAGAGGTATGGCCCGGCGGATGGACCTCGAATGCTCCCGTGTGATCAGCCGCTCACGTACCGTAGTCAGAGGACCGCACCGAGGAATTCCCGCGTACGTTCGTGCGACGGATCGCCGAAGATCTTCTCGGGGCTGCCCGACTCGATCACCTGGCCAGAATCGAACATCAGAACTTGATCCGAGATGTCCCGGGCGAAGTTCATCTCGTGGGTCACGCAGAGCATCGTGATGTCGGTGGTGCGGGCGATGTCCCTGAGCAGGTCGAGCACGCCCGCGACCAGCTCGGGGTCGAGCGCGGACGTCACCTCGTCGAGGAGCAGCACCTGCGGCCGCATCGCCAGGGCCCGCGCGATGGCCACCCGCTGCTGCTGCCCGCCGGAGAGCTGGGTCGGGTAGGCGTCGCACTTGTCGGCGAGCCCGACCATGTCGAGCAGTTCCCGGGCCCGCGCCTCGGCCTCGTCCTTGGAGAGCCCGAGGACGGTGACGGGCGCCTCGGTGATGTTCCGCAGCACCTTCATGTTGGGGAAGAGGTTGAACTGCTGGAACACCATCCCGATGTTCTTGCGGACCTCACGGCACTGCTTCTCGCTCGCCGGGAACAGCCGCTGCCCGCCGACGGTGATCGTGCCCTCGTCGGGCTTGGTCAGAGTCATCAGCAGGCGCAGGATCGTCGTCTTGCCGGAGCCGGAGGGGCCGATCAGCGTGACGTGCTTGCCCGCGTCGACGGAGAAGTCCAGCCGGTCGAGGACGGTGTTGCTGCCGAATCGTTTGGTCACGTTCTCGAAGCGGATCAGCTCGCTCGTGTCCGCCACGCGCTCGCCGGGCGACTCGGGTTCTTTCATCAGCGGGGTGTCAGCGGACAAGGCGTCGCTCCAGGGTTCGCAGAAGCAGGGAGGCCGTGTAGGAGATGAGGATGAAGGCCACCCCGATGACGGTCAGGGGCTCGGTGAAACGGAAGGTCTCCTGGGCGTAGAGCCGTGCCTCGCTCAGCATCTCCGGGACGGTGATCACCATCAGGATCGGAGTGTCCTTGAGCATCGAGATCACGTAGTTGCCCAGTGCGGGCACCACCCGGCGGACCGCCTGCGGCAGGATCACCACCGTCCAGGTGCGCCGCATCGGCAGGTTCAACGCCGTGGCCGCCTCCCACTGGCCCGCCGGCACCGCCTCGATACCGGCCCGGTAGACCTGCATCGTGTACGTCGAGTAGTGCAGGCCGATCGCGAAGACGCCCGTGGTCAGCGCCGAGAAGGTCAGCCCCCACTCCGGCAGCACATAGAAGAGGAAGAACAGCTGGACCAGCAGGGGAGTGTTCCGGATGAACTCCGTGACCACGCCCACCGGCCAGCTCACCCAGCGGGTCGGCGTCCGCACGAGCAGCGCCCACACCAGGCCGAGCAGGAAGGAGACGACCGAACCCAGGGCGAGCGCCTGGAGCGTCACCAGCAGCCCGTCCCAGAAGTGCGGCAGGAAGTCGGTGACCGCGTTCCAGTCCCAGTTCATCAGGCACCACCTCCCGCTCCCGCGCCCTCGGGGACACGCGCCGACGGCACAGCCGCCTTCTTCACCGGGGCCTTGCCCACCCCGGCCTTCAACCGCCGCTCCAGCACCCGCATGGCCCGGGTCAGCAGGAAGGCGATCACGAAGTAGATGAGCAGGAGGTACGCGTAGATCTCCACGCTCTCCTGGAGCGCCAGCCGCACCAGGCTGCCGCTGAACGCCAGGTCGCCCATGCCCATGACCGACACCAGCGCCGTGCCCTTGAGGAGTTCGACCACCAGGTTGGCGAAGGGCGGGATCATCTCGGGGACCGCCTGCGGCAGCAGGATCAGCCGCATCCGCTGCCACGGGGTGAAGCTCAGCGCGATACCGCCCTCACGCTGCGCCGGATCCACGGCGGTCAGGGCACCGCGCACGATCTCGGCGCCGTACGCCCCGTACGTCAGTCCGAGGGCGAGGACGCCCGCCCACATCGGGACGAGCTGCCAGCCGAAGGCCAGCGGCAGCACGAAGTACACCCAGAAGATCATGATCAGCGCGGAAGTACCGCGGAACACCTCGGTGTAGAGGCCCGCGACGAAGCGGACGATCCACCGCCGGTGGGTGCGCGCGATCCCGACCACGAACGAGACGACCGTGGCCAACAGCGCGCCGAACACCAGCAGCTGGAGGGTGACCCAGACGCCGCGCAGTACCAGTTCCCAGAGTCCCGGTGTCATGCGCGACAGAGCTCCTTCGTGGTCAGGTCGGTCATCTCGACCTTGGTGAACCCGAAGGGCCGCAGCACCCGCAGCAGTTCGCCGCTCTCCTTCATCTTCCGCAGCTCGACGTTGAAGGCGTCCCGCAGCCGGGTCTCGGCCGGCCGGAACGCGAAGCCCGCGCCGTCCACCCGCGGCTTGCCGTCGACGAGCGCGGCGAACGGCTTCGTGGCCTCCGTCGTGCGGGACTTCTTGACCACCTCGCGTGTGGTCAGCGAGGTCCCCGCGAACACGTCGACCCGGCCCGCCTCCACGGCGTTCAGCCCGGCCACCTGGTCGGGCACGATGACGATGTCGCTCTCGGAGTACCCCGCCTCGACGGCGTGCGCGATCTGCGCGTACCCCGAGCCCGTGGCGAACTTCGCCTTGGCCCGGATCACGTCCGCGTAGTCGTTGAGCCCCTTCGGGTTGCCCTTCTTCACCACGAACGCGTCCAGCATCTGGTGGTCGGGCTCGGAGAAGATGACCTCCGCGCAGCGCTCGGGGTTGATGTACATCCCGGCCGACACGACGTCGAACTGCTGGGAGTTCAGCCCGGGTATGAGCGACCCGAACTCGGTGGGCACGGGTTGCACGCGCTCCACACCGAGCCGCTTGAAGATGACCCTGGCCACTTCCGGCCCCTCGCCGGTCAGCTCTCCGTCGGTGTCGATGTAGCCGAACGGGATCTCGCCCGCGATACCGAGCCTGACGACGCCCTGTGCCCGCAGCCGGTCCAGCAGCTCACCCCCCTCCGTACCGGAGGCCGTGGCCACCCTGCTGCACCCGGCGGCGCCCAGCGCGCCCGCCGTGGCGAGCGCGGAGGCGCCGACGAGCAGGGACCGGCGGCTGGGGTCGCGTGTCTTCCCGGTTCTCCCGGAGGTCTTCGTTGCTGGAGCCATGGGCGCGCGGCTACCCGACCCGATGCGATGTATTCACGCCACCGCCGGTGCCTTCACGCCCCTTCCACACAGCCGTCCGGCATCGACCGTGTCCCTCAGGCGCCCTTGACCCCGCCCGCACCATGGAAGACATGACCGACCGCTACATAGAGATCTCCCTGCTCAAGCGTCAGGTCGTGTGCCGGGCGAAGCTCCTCGACGATCGCGCGCCGCGCACGTGCGCCGCCGTCTGGGACGCCCTGCCGCTGTCCGGAGACGTCTACCACGCCAAATACGCCCGCAACGAGATCTACGCGCTCTTCCCGCCCTTCGCCCCCCACGAGCCACCCCTCGAGAACCCCACCGTCACACCCATCCCCGGCGACCTCTGCTACTTCTCCTTCGCCGGCACGGAACTCGCCACGCACGCGTACGGCTACGACGAACAGGTCCGCCCCGACACCACCCTGGTGGACCTGGCCCTCTTCTACGAACGCAACAACCTGCTCCTCAACGGTGACGTGGGCTGGGTACCGGGGATCGTGTGGGGCCAGGTGGTCGAGGGCCTGGAGGAGATGGCGGCCGCGTGCAACGACCTGTGGAGAACGGGGGCGGCGGGGGAGACGCTACGGTTCAGCAGGGCGTAGGGGCGCCTCATGGCTCGGGGGTTCGGGTGCGTGGGCGACTGCCGGCCCGGTGGGGCTCCTCGCGCAGTTCCCCGCGCCCCTGAAAGATCAGGCCCCCTGCGGGCCCTGAAGGGCGACGGGGCTGGCGGATGAAAAGCACGGGGCGCAGCCCCTGCTTTTCAGGGGCGCGGGGAACTGCGCGAGCAACCCCCACCCACCCGCACACGCCCCGGCCACCCCAGCCCCCCATCCCCTCCGACAACCCACCCGCCCCCACCCACCCCCTCGGGGTCGAAGGGGCAGCGCCCCTGGGGGAGGGACGGGTAGGGGCGGCGGGGGCGAATCAGCCGCGGGAGCCACCGCCGGCAGGCGCAGGCACACCCGCCACCCCCGCCTCGTACAACGCATGCCCCACCCGCAACACCAGATCATCCCGATGCCGGGCCGCCACCACCTGAAGCCCCACCGGCAGCCCGGCCCCGTCCACCCCCACCGGCACACTCGCCGCCGGCTGCTGCGTCAGGTTGAACGGGTACGTGAACGGCGTCCACCCCGTCCACCGCCGATGCCCCGAACCCCCCGGCACCTCCACCCCCGCCTCGAACGCCGTCACCGGCAACGCGGGCGTGACCAGCACGTCGTACCGCTCATGGAACGCCCCCATCCGCCGCCCGAGATCCATCCGCACATCCACCGCGGCCAGATAGTCCAACGCGGACAGCCGGGCCCCGGCGTCCCGGATCTCCCGCAACCCGGGGTCCAGCAGCGCCCGCTGCCCCGCCCCCATCCGCTGCGTCACCCGCGCCGCCCCGCTGAACCACAGCGTGTGGAACGCCTCCACGGGATCACAGAAGTCCGGGTCGGCCTCACTCACGTACGCCCCGAGCCCGGCGAGCCCCTCCACCGCCCGCCGCACCGCGCGAGCGACACCCGGCTGTACGGCGACCTGCCCGCCCAGCGAGGCGGAGTACGCGACCCGCAACCCCCGCACCCCGCCCGCGAGCGCGTCCACGAAGGACCCCGGGGTCGGCCCCAGCCCCGACCAGTCCCGCGCGTCGGGACCGGAGATCACGTCCAGTAGCAGCGCCGCGTCGGCCGCGTCCCGGGTCAACGGCCCCACGTGCGACAGCGTGCCGAACGCGCTCGCGGGATACAGCGGCACCCGCCCGTACGTCGGCTTCAGCCCGAACACCCCGCAGAAGGCGGCCGGAATCCGCACGCTGCCACCCCCGTCCGTGCCCAGCGCCAGTGGCCCCGCCCCGAGCGCGACGGCCGCCGCCGCACCCCCGCTGGACCCCCCGGCCGTACGCGAGAGGTCGTACGGATTGCGCGTCACCCCGCTGAGCGGCGAGTCCGTGACGCCCTTCCAGCCGAACTCGGGCGTCGTGGTCTTCCCCAGGAAGACGGCCCCCTGCTCCCGCAGCCGGGCCACGGAGGGCGCGTCCTCGTCCCAACTCCCCTTCTCCGCAATGGTCCTGGAGCCCCTCAGCGTCGGCCCGCCGCGCATCAGCAGGATGTCCTTCACGGTGACCGGCACCCCGTCCACCGCTCCGGCTGGCTCCCCGCGCCGCCAGCGCCCCTCCGACTCCCGCGCCTGCGCGAGCGCCGCCTCGGTGTCGATCCGCACGAAGGCGTTGACGTCCGGCTGCACGAGCTCGGCCCGCTCCAGCGCCGCCCGCGCCACCTCCACGGGACTGAACTCGCCCTTGCGGTACCCCTCGACCAGCCGCACGGCGGACAGTTCGCTCAGTTGCGTCGGTTGCGTCGGTTGCGTCGGTTGCGTCAGTCGTGTCGGTTCCGACATCCGGCCCCTCCCAGGGGAGTTCACTGCCCGGGCACGTACCCGCGCTGCTTGTCGACCACGTTGGGCAGCGGCTTTCCCGCCTCCCACAGCTCGAACAACTCCACGAACTGGGCGCCGAGTTCGTCCCGCCACCCCACCGTGTCCCCGCTCATGTGGGGCGAGACGATCAGCCCTGGGACCTCCCACAGCGGGTCGTCCGGGCCCAGCGGCTCGCGCTCGAAGACATCCAGCGCCGCCCCCGCGATCCACCGCTTGCGCAGCGCCTCGACGAGCGCGTCCTCCACCACAAGCTGCCCGCGCCCCACGTTCACGAACCGCGCGGACGGCTGCATGACCCCGAACCTCCGGGCGTCGAACATGCCGGTCGTCGCCTCCGTCAGCGGCGCCGCCGCGATCACCCAGTCGGCGCGGGTCAGCAACCGGTCCAGCTCCTCGGGACCGTGGACACCGGGCCGCGCGACCCGCCCGACCAGGGCCGTGTGGAGACCGAGGAGCTTGAGGTGACGCTCGATCGCCCGCCCGATCGGCCCGGACCCCACCACGCACGCCCGGCCGCCCGCCACCCGCAGCGCCTCCCGGTGCCGCCACTCCCGCCGCCCCTGCAACTCCCAGCTGCGCGGCAGATCCTTGGCCATGGCAAGCACGAGCGCGGCCACGTACTCGGCGATCGGTGCCTCGAACACGCCGCGCGCGTTGGTCACCACCGTGTCCTCGGCGGCGACCAGTTCGGGACAGAGCAGATGGTCGACGCCCGCGCTGGCCGTGTGCACCCAGCGCGGCCGGGGCCCGCCACCGGGCCAGGCGCCGCGCACCGCGTGCGAGGTGAAGTCCCACACCAGCAGCACATCGGCGTACGGCAGCCGCTCGGCCAGCGTCGAGGCGTCGGCGTACTCGACCGTCGCCCGCCCGGTGAGCCGCCCGAGCCGGGGACGCGGTTCGGCGTCGAGGACGAGGAGACGCGGACGCTGGGACGAGGTCATGGGCGAGGCCCCCGGGGCGAGACGTGGGCGGTGGAGATGCGTGTGACATGCACTGATTGACCACGCTCGCACTCGAACCTACCTTCGTCAACACGGACTTGTGCACGTTCCGTCGTCCGCACATCTCTCTCCGTGAGGCCGGTGGCTGTCATGAACGTCTCCTTCCTCGGTGGACCCCGTCCGCAGCGCGGCGTCGGTGTCATCGCTCCGTTCGACTTCGCCCTCGACCGCGAGCTCTGGCGCTGGGTCCCGGACGACGTCTCCCTGCACCTCACCCGCACCCCGTACGTCCCCGTCGAGGTGAGCCTCGACCTGGCCCGGCTGGTCTCCGAGCACGAGACGCTGCACGAGGCGGTCCGGGCGCTGAACGAGGTCGCGCCCGAGGTCGTGGCCTACGCCTGCACCAGTGGCAGCTTCGTCGGCGGGGTGGCGGGGGAGCGTGCGATGGGCGAGGCGATGATCCGCGCGGGCGCCGCGCACGCCGTCACCACCTCCGGCGCGCTGCTCGCCGCCCTGGCCGAGCTGAACGCGCACCGTATCGCCCTGGTCACCCCGTACACCGTCTCGGTCACCCAGTCCCTGGAGGACTACCTCGCCGAGGCGGGCATCCTGGTCACCGGCCGCGCCTCGCTCGGCCTCGTCCGGCACATCTGGAAGGTCCCGTACCACGACGTGGTCGCCATGGCCCGTCGCGCGGTACGGGCGACCGCACCGGACGCCCTCTTCATCTCCTGCACCAACCTCCCCACCTACGACGTCATCCCCCAGCTGGAAGCGGAACTGCGGATGCCGGTGATCTCGGCCAACCAGGTGACGATATGGGCGGCACTGCGTCAGCTGGGTACTCGGGCGGTGGGTCCGTACCAGGCTCTGCTCGACGAGTCGGCCAGGCAGACGTTCGGTGCGGGACCTGTTCCGCCACCGCCGGTACTGCCGGAAGAACAGGAAGGTTGGGCATGACCGCACTCGGTTTCCTCTATCCGGGCCACTCCGCCGAGGACGACTATCCGCGCATGGAGCAACTGCTCGGCAGCGACATCCGGGTGGACGTGGTGCACACCGACATCGGCGAGGACGCCCACCGCGTCGACGCCCTGCGGGAGATGGGCGCCCCCGAACGGCTCGCCGCCGGCTGCGAGGCCCTCCGTCTGTCCGGCGCGGAGGCCGTCGTCTGGGCATGCACCAGCGGCAGCTTCGTCCACGGCTACGAGGGCGCGCACGACCAGATCCGCACCCTCGCCCGCACCGCGGGCCTCCCCGCCTCCTCCACCTCGTTCGCCTTCGCCCACGCGGCCCGGGAGGTGGGCGCCACCAGGGTCGCGGTCGCGGCGACCTACCCCGACGACGTGGCCCGCCTCTTCGTCGACTTCCTCGCGGCGGCCGGCATCGAGGTCCTCTCCGTCCGGGGCGCGGGCATCATCACGGCGGCGGAGGTGGGCACGTGGACCCTGGACGACGTCCTCGCCCTCGCCCGCGCGGCCGACCACCCCGACGCGGACGCCCTGCTCCTGCCGGACACGGCCCTGCACACCGCCTCCCACATCCCGACCCTGGAGAAGGAACTCGGCAAGCCGGTCCTCACCGCCAACCAGGTCACGGTCTGGGAGGCTCTGAGGCTGGCCGACAGAAGGGTCAACGCCCCCGAACTGGGCACCTTGTTCACGCGCGAACCGATCGTGCAGGCGTAGCAGCCGGACAAGCGCCCCTGAGGCCCCTGAGGAAGAGGCCCGCAGGGCCGATTCCCAGGGGCGCGGGGAACTGCGCGACCAGCCCCCACCGAACCCGCGCGTACCCACCTACCCCGGGTGGAGCGCGAAAGGGGGTCAAAGGGGCGCAGCCCCTTGAGGACGGGACGGGTAGGGGCGGCGGGGGCGAGGAATAACCGGAGCCACCCTCCTGTTACCCACCCCGTACGCGCCTGCGCACCCCGCGACCCCGCCCGCCCCCAGGAGGCCCCACCGTGACCACAGACGAGATACGAGGCGAAACCAAGGGCACGGCCCAGTTCCCCCTCTCCGTCCTCGACCTGGTCACCGTCGGCGCCGGCCGCACCGCCACGGACGCTCTGCGCACCAGCGTCGCCCTCGCCCGCCAAGCGGAGCGCCGAGGCTTCCACCGCTACTGGGTCGCCGAACACCACTCCATGCCCGGCGTGGCCTCGTCCTCCCCGGCCGTGATCCTCGCCCACCTCGCCGCCCACACCACCCGCATCCGCCTCGGCTCGGGCGGCGTGATGCTCCCCAACCACGCCCCCCTGGTGATCGCGGAGCAGTTCGGCACGCTGGAAGCCATGGCCCCCGGCCGTATCGACCTCGGCCTCGGCCGCGCCCCCGGCACGGACGGCGCGACCGCCGCCGCCCTCCGCCGCTCGGCCCGTCTCAATGAGGGCGCCGACGATTTCCCCGAGCAGCTGGCGGAGCTCACCCGCTTCCTGGACGACGACTTCCCCGACGGCCACCCCTACCGCCGTATCCACGCGGTCCCCGGCCCGATCCAGTCCAGCTCACCCGGCGGCGTCCAGTCCCCGCACCGCCCCCCGGTCTGGCTGCTCGGCTCCTCCGGCTTCAGCGCCCGCCTCGCCGGTTCCCTCGGTCTCCCCTTCGCCTTCGCGCACCACTTCTCCGCGCGCAACACGATCCCGGCGCTCGACCTGTACCGCGAGTCGTTCCGCCCCTCACCGGTCCTTGACGCCCCGTACGCGCTGATCGGCGTCTCCGCCCTCGCCGCCGACGAGGAGAAGGAGGCCCGCCGTCAGGTCAGGGCCGCCGCGCTCAACATGGTCCGGCTGCGCACCGGCCGCCCCGGTCTCGTCCCGACGCCGGAGGAGGCGGAGGCGTACCCGTTCAGCGTGGTCGAACAGGACTTCATCGACTCCTGGAACGCGGACGTCGTCCACGGCACCGTCGACGAGGTCCGCACCCGCCTCGACGACCTGCACAAGCGCACGGGTGCCGACGAGCTGATGCTCACCACCCACGCCCACAGCGCCGACATCCGCCTGCGCTCGTACGAGCTGATCGCGGACGCCTACGACCTGCCGCACGTGCCGCCGGCGGAGGGCGGCGCTCAGGCCTGAGGGCAGGCCGCCGCCCCCAGCAGTTCCGCGATCCGCTCCGGCGGCACCGCGCGGGAGTACAGCCACCCCTGCCCGGTGTCGCAGCCGAGCCGGCGCAGCCGTGAGGCCTGCGCGTCGGTCTCCACCCCCTCCGCCGTGACGGACAGCCCGAGCCGGTGGGCGAGCTGCACGAGCGCCTCGACGATGATCTCGTCGGCGGGGTTGGGCTGTCCGGCGTCCCCGACGTCACCGGCGGTGGCGGGAGCCCCGGTCCCGCCGGGGCTCCCGCCCTCCTCGCCGTCCTCGTACTGGAACCCCCGGACGAACGCGCCGTCCAGCTTCAGCACCGACACGGGCAGGCGGCTGAGGTAGGCGAGGTTGGAGTACCCGGTGCCGAAGTCGTCGATGGCGATGCGGACGCCCATGTCGCTGAGGGCCTTGAGCGCCTGGAGGGGGCGGCCGGCCGAGCCCATGAGCGCGGACTCGGTGAGCTCCAGCTGGAGCAGGTGCGGGGCGAGACCGGTCTCCGCGAGGATCTCGGCGACATCGGCGACCAGATCGGAGTCCCAGACCTGGCGGACGGCGACGTTCACACTGACGAAGATCGGGGCCCGGTCGGGATGGTCCGTCTGCCAGCGGCGGGCCTGCCGACATGCGGTGGCCAGAATCCACCGTCCGAGCTGGACGATCGAACCGTCCTCCTCGGCCAGTGAGATGAACCGATTCGGCGTCAACAGGCCGAACTGCGGGTGGTGCCAGCGCACCAGCGCCTCGACCCCGCGCACCTCGCCCTGCGCCATGCCCACCAACGGCTGGTACTCCAGGAAGAACTCGCCCCGTCCGACGGCCGCCCGCAGTGTGGACGACAGGGCCTGACGGGTCATCCGGTGGGCGTTGCGCTCCGGGTCGAACAGCGTCCAGCGGGCCTTGCCGTCGGCCTTCGCCCAGTACAGCGTCGTGTCGGCGGCCTGCATCAGCCCCGTCGCCGTGGTGCTCGCCGACTGCCGTTCGACGACCCCGATCGAGGCGGAGACGGACAGCCGTTGACCGGCCAGGTCGAAGGGCGCCTGCAGCGCCTTGAGGACCGAGTCGGCCAGATCGGCGAGTTGCTCCGTGCCGGTGGAGTCCTCCACGAGCAGCGCGAACTCGTCACCGCCGAGCCGGGCCACCAGCGGTGCCCCGGCCGCCGTTCCGGCCGTGCGCAGCAGCGCGGCCTCGTCGGCGCAGCGGGTGAGGCGCTCGGCGACGGCCGTGAGGAGCCGGTCGCCGACGCGGTGGCCGAGGGTGTCGTTGACCGCCTTGAACCCGTCCAGGTCCAGGTAGACCAGGCCGATACGGCCGGTGCCGGCCTCGTCGTACGCCTCCCGTTCGAGGGCGGCGGAGAGCTGTTCGAAGAACAGGGTGCGGTTGGGGAGACGGGTCACCGGGTCGTGCATCTGCAAGTGGCGGAGCCTGGCCTGAAGCTGACGGTTCGCGCTGATGTCGGCGACCGAGAGCAGGACCGCCCGCTCCTCCTCGGGCAGCGGCGCCACCGAGACCTGTACCCACAACCAGGCCCCGTCCGGCTGTTTCAGCCGTCGCGTACAGCGCAGCCGGGCCTGCCGTCCGCGCAGCACCTCGCGGTACGCGTGCCAGGTGCGGGTGTCCGAGGCCAGGTCCACCAGGTCGGCGGCCACCCGCCCGACGAGCGGTTCGGAGGCCGTCCCGAGCAGGGTCTCCATCGCCCCGTTGGCGGTGACGACCAGCCCGTCCCGGTCGACGACGGCCATGGCGAGCGGCGCGAGGGAGAAAGCGGCGGGTGTCGTGGGACTCTCCTCCGACGACGGAGGCGGCTGAGATGGCTGGGGCGATTGAGGCGGCTGCGACGGCTCAGACGACTGAACTGAGGCATTGGCGTGACGCTCTGTAATCGCCGGCCCGACGAGATCTGCCGCGGGCGCCGGCCCTTGGGACGTTCCGCTCACCGTTCGCTCCCGCAGTGCACTCGTTTTCGTACGGATCTCATATGTCTCGTCGGAGCGGCCGAACCTGGTACGTAGGGGCGCTCAAGCCGTGTCCGTGCAGGAAAGTGTGCCGATCATAGAGGCTGACCCCAGGGCCTTCTAGCCACTCTCCAGTCTCCCTGAACAACGACCTGATCTGACAGATCGTTTCTGCCCCGAGCTGATCGGCTTCCCCGTTCCGTGGATCGCTTGTGACGTTCCGTGAGCACCCGGGGTGTCGACGGCCGTGCCGCGAGGTGCGGGCGGGCGGGGTCGAGTGACCGTTCCTCACCCTTCTGGTGCAGGCAAACAGGGCGTAGTACTACAAATTCCGAAAATCTGGACGCGGTGTCCCCAAGATCCGTATCCGGAGGTCTCCGTGCAGCGTCCGCTCCCCTGGAAGGAACTCCTCGGCGACCGGGCGCCCGTGCTGCGCAGCACAGCGGCCATGCTCACCTCCCTCACCGCACTAGCCGCGACCTCCCTGATCGCGGCCCCTTCCGCGGTACCGCTGTCGGAGCCGTGCACCCTGCGGCGCACCCAGGCGCACCACTCGGAGGGCCTCGACACCTGGAATTCCGCGTATCCACGCCCCACCCGCGACCTCGACGCCGTACTCGTATTCTTGTCATTCCCGGACGCGGCCCCTCTCACCACACCGGCCGAGCTGACCGCGGATCACTTTCCGGCCACCAGCGAGTTCTTCGAACGCGCGTCGTACGGCAAGTTCGCCCTCCGTTCCCATCCGCGCCGCGAGTGGCTGGAGATGCCGCAGCCGTCGACGGCGTACGCCATACGCCGTGACTGGAATGCGACGCACCGGGCCGCCTACCTCAGGGACGCCCTCGCCACGGCCGACCCGCACGTCGACTTCTCCCGCTACGACATCGTGTACTTCGTGGCCGATCCGCACGCGCCCGGTGTCGACTCGGACGCGACGAAGGTGGTGAACCTCCAGACCCCGCTGAAGGTCGACGGCACGGGTCTGCGCCGGGTGGTCACGGTGTTCGAACGGCATCCGCCGGACCGCCTCGTCCTCGCCCATGAGACCGGCCATGTCTTCGACCTCCCCGACCTCTACCACCGCCCCGCCGACGGCAAGGGTGACTGGGACACCCACGTCGGCGACTGGGACCTCATGGGCAGCCAGTTCGCCCTGGCCCCGGACCTGTTCGCCTGGCACAAGTGGAAGCTGGGCTGGCTGGAGGCCCACCAGGTGACGTGCGTACGCGGCGCCGGGACGACCCGTTTGACGCTGGAGGCGGTGGGGGCGGGCCCTCGGGGGGCGTACGAGGGGGAGACGGAGGAGGGCGCGGAGCCCGGCGCCGGTGAGGTGGGGTACGCGGGCGGCGGGGGGCGGCGCGTCGGGGGCGCCGACGCCGACGCCAGTGTCGGTGCCGGTGGTGGCACCGCTCGTGGAGGTGTCGCCGGCGTGGCGCCCGGGGTGCGGGGGTTCGGTGTCGGCCGGGGTACGAAACTGGTGGTCGTCCGTACGGGGCCCGACAGCGCGCTCGGTATCGAGGCGCGGGGCGCGGTCGGGAACGACGCCTCCGTCTGCACGCAGGGCGTCCTCGTCTACCGCATCCGCAGCGGGGCCGAGTCCGGCGGCGGCCCCATGGAGGTCCTCGACGCCCACCCGCGCACCGAGGCCTGCTGGGAGGAGTCCGTCTACCCGCCCCTCGCGGACGCGCCGGTCGGTGTGGGCGAGAGCTTCACGGTGCCGGGGGAGTCCGTGCGGGTGGACGTGGAGGGGCGTACGGCCTCCGGCGCGTGGACCGTGCGGATCACGACGGGGCGGTGAGGGGCGCGGTGTGGTGAGGGGCGCGGTGTGGTGAGTGGCGCCGTGTGTTGAGGGGCGCTGTGCAAGGGGGTGGGTGGCCCGTGTGGCGGCATACGAAAGAAGCCCCTCGCTTCCGCGAAGGGCTTCTTTCGTGTCGTGCGCCGCCAGGGACTCGAACCCCGGACCCGCTGATTAAGAGTCAGCTGCTCTAACCAACTGAGCTAGCGGCGCCTGCTGACGTCGTAGACCTTAGCACCCTGATCGGCGGGAGGAAAAATCGATACGCGCACGGTCGCGGAGGCGCCCGACCGGGCCGCCCGCACCGCCGCCCAGAGCAGTACGTCGGGCCCCGGAAGCCAAGGTCGCCGGGTGTCCGGGGCGACGAGCCAACGGGAGCCGAGGCGGCTGACACCGGGGGCGCCGGAGGTCCCGGAGGCCCCGGAACCGTCGATGTCTCGGGAGCCTTCGGGGGTGAGCACGGCCGGGACGGTGACCGCGTCACCGGTGCCGTGACAGAGCAGGGGCGGGACCGCGCCGGTGCGGCCGGGGGAGCCCCACTCCTCCCACTCCAGCAGGGTGGGCAGCCGTTGGGCGGTGCCGGGTGCGGCGAACAGGAGCACTCGCCCGCGGTAGACGGCGACCGGTCCGGAGCCGGGGCCCTCGGTCCATAACCGGTCGAGCATGCGCCGCCCGAAGAGCGCCGGCACGCTGACGACGTCGAAGACGGAGCCGCACGGCAGCGCCACCGGGGTGGTCGGTCTCTCCTCCCACAGCGTCAGCGTGCTCCGCGGATACGTTCCTGCCGAGGCGAGCCAAGCGGCCCCCTCCGCCGTGACCCCGGCGACATCGACCCCGTCCTCCGGATACCTGCCCGTCCTCGCTCCACCGCTCATGCGTCTAGATCTACCGCCCGTGACCGCGCGCCCCCGAGCAGTTACCGGAAACTGGTACGCGAGGTGGGCAAGTGGGGTATCTTGCCCACTCGGCATATGCCAGACGGTGTTTCGGGCCGTACCCGGCTGCGGGCAATCGTGCCGCTGGGGCGATGGGGTACCTCCCGCTCGAGCGAAGCCGAGAGTGGGGGAGGGTGGGCGCAGCGGCACCCGCCAAGCGCCGGTGAGCGAAACCGCCCCAGTCCAGCCCCGACCCGGGCAACGCACAAGCCACCCCACCCCAGCCCACCCAGCTGAGCCGCAACCCCGAGTCACCGAGGCTCGGCCGCCGCACGTGCCCTCAGATGGACTCCGGCCCGCTCACATCCCGCCCCCGCAACAGATCCCGCCCGAACTCCACCATCTTCTTGGCGTAGTCCTCGGTCCACTCCGCCCGCTCCGCGATGTCCGCCGAGGTCAGCCGGTCGAACCGCCGAGGATCGGCGAGCTGGGCCGCGGCGATCGCCTGGAACTCCACGGCCCGGTCCGCCGCCGCCCGGAACGCCTGCGCCAACTCCGTCGCCCGCGACAGCAACGCCCGCGGATCGTCGATCGACTCCAGATCGAAGAAGTGCTCGGGGTCGCCGGCCGCCTCCGCCGGCTCGAAGAGCAGGGGCGCGGGCCGCAGCCGCGGTTCGTTCCGACGCGACGTGGGCTCCGCCATGTCTTCTCCTCCTCGTACGACGGTTCAGTCGGCCGGCCCCCGGGGCGTCCCGGGGAGGGCCACCGTCCATTCTCTCGTGACCGCGCAAGTGGGCATCGAGTCCGACCGGTGCCCCACACGCCGGGCGTCGCGCGCGCACGCCCCCGCGACGTCCCGGCCCACGCCGACCGCCCCGCGTCCTCAGGGCCCTAGGGCTGCCAGCTCACCCGATGCTCCGCGAGCGTCGCCAGCACCGCGTGGTTCGCCTCCCAGCCGTCCGGGAACTTCACGGTCACCCCCAGCTGGACCGGCTCGGTGGACGGGTGGTCGTCGAGCAGGTCGGTCACGCCCGCCCGGCACACCACGATGCAGGCGTGCCGGTGCCGGGAGGCGAGGACGCACAGGCGCCCGGTCTCCAGGTGGAACGCCGTCGCGTCGGGGCGTCCGGAGAGGGGATGGAGGACGACCGTGACGTCGTACTCCCGGCCCTGGAGCCGGTTCGCCGTATCCACGACCACGTCCGCGATCCCCAGCTCGGCCAGCGCCGAGCGCACGGCGGCGGCCTGGTCGCGGTGGGCGGTGCCGACGGCGATCCGGTCGGCGGTCAGCGGCACGGGTTCCTCGGACCGCTCCGAGGTCGCCGCCCCGCCCCGGTCGAGAAGCCGCCGGACGACCAGCGCGACGGCCCGAACCGCCTCGGGGTCGGTCCGTGGGGTGTGCCGGGCCGGCAGCTCCAGCAGCCCCCACCCCGACTCGGCGGCCTCGTCGATCACCCGGTCCGGGCCGGAGCCGTCCGACGGCACCGCGAACCCGAGCCGCCGGTCCCCGTGCCCGGTGCCGCTGCGGAAGGGCGTGAAGGGGTAGAACGCGTCGGAGACCAGCGGCGCCGCCGACGCCGGGAGCCGCCACGACACCGGCAGCCGGTGCTGCGGCAGGTCCGGGTTGTGGGCCAGCAGCGTCGTCACCGCCGAGGCCGACGGGTCGTACGACAGCCCCGCCCACTGCTCGCTGCCCACGATCGCGAAAGGGTCCAGCTGCCCCGGGTCGCCCACGAACAGCGCCCGCTCGAAGAGCCCGGCCACCGCCAGCAGCGCGTCCGACCGCATCTGGTACGCCTCGTCGACGATCGCGTGCCGCCAGGGCTCGACGCCCTTGACGTGCGCCCACTTCGCGGCCGTGGAGATCACCACGTCCAGCCCGGCCAGCTCGGCGGCCTTCGTCGACTTGCGTACGTTCGGAAGGGCGTCCAGCGCCTTGTCGTACGGATCGCTGTCGCTGCTGTGCAGCCGGCCGACCGGGAGCTCCGGGTCCTTCTCGGCGAGCCGGAGCACCAGGTCGTCGACCTGCGCGTTCGTCTGCGCGATGACCATCAGGGGACGCCCGGCCGAGGCGAGTTCGAGCGCGGCGCGGACGACGAGCGTCGACTTCCCGGCGCCGGGCGGCGAGTCCACGACTACACCGCGCGCGTCGCCGTGCAGCGTGTCGCGCAGGATCGCGTCGGTGGCGCGGCCGGCCGCCGCCCCGGGATCGAGCACGGCCTCGGTGGGGGTCACAGGACGTCCTCCTCGGTCACCGGGTCCGGCAGCGGTACGGCGTCCGGCTCACCCGGTGGCCCGCCGTGCGTCCACGGTGTCTCCTCCGGGTCCGGCAGCTTCGCCCCACCCCGCTGGTCGTGTTCGAAGAGGGTGAAGCAGAGCTGGTCCCCCTTCTCGGGGACGGACCCCACCTCCGGCTCCTTGCCGCGGCCCATCTTGTCCATGATCCGCAGCACCAGCAGGGTCTCGCCCGCGTCGGTCGCCCCGTCGGGCCCGCCCGGCTCCTGCCCGACGAACTCCGCCGTCTGCGGCTTCCCGCCCAGCGAGCGGTACACCTTCGCGCGCTCCCCCAGATGCGGCCGGTCCCGCGTCCGTACCGTGACCAGTGGCCGCGGGCTCGGGCGCTTGCCCTCGCTGTACGCCATCACCACGTCCACGACCTCGCCGGCGAACGCCTCCCCGGACAGCCGGCGCCCGGCCATCACGAGGGGGTCGTCCAGGGCCTCCTGGGCGTCGAGCCGGGCCTGTTCGCGCTCGCGCGCGGCCAGCTTGTTCGCGGCGGTGACCGCGTCGTCGACGCGCGGCTGCGGGGGCTCCCCGGCGACGATCCGGTCGCGGTGGCCGGTGAAGGACCAGCGGTCGCGGGTCCACCGGTCGGCCGCGTGGGCGCCCTCCGGCAGGGCGCGCAACAGATCCAGCCCGTGCCAGACCGCGTCCCAGGTGGGCCGGGTGCGGCTCTCGACCAGGGCGCGGATCTCCCGCTCGGCTGCGGTCAGCGCCCCCAGCCGGTCGTCGGCCTCCAGGCCGTCCTCGGCGGCGGCCAGCGCGAGCCGCGCCCGGTCGTACCGCTCGATGGCCGGGGCCAGCAGCTTGTTGTCGAACGCGGGGTCGGTCGCGGGCCCGGCGGGCGGGCACAGCAACTGGCCCTCGGCGTCCCGCGCCAGTTCGGCCCGCCGCGCCGCCGCCTCGCCCGACTCCCCCTCCGGCGGGTCGATCCAGGCGAGCAGCGAGGCCAGGTGCTGGTCCTCCACCCCGGACTGGCCGGTGGCCCAGTGCTTCGACAGCAGATCCGTGAGCGCGAGCAGCAGCGAGGAGCCCGGCACCCGCGCCCGCTCCCCGAAGTGCGTGAGCCACCGCCCGAGCAACGGCACGCGCGGCGGCGCCGGATGGGGCGCTTCCGGGTCCTGCTCGGCGGTGCGACGGAACCGCATGGAACGGCCGAGGAGCCGCACGAAGTCGATGCCCGTCCGGCTGGGCAGGATCAACTGCGGCGCGTCCGCGCACAGTTCGACCTCGACCTTGACCCGTTTGCCGGTCTCCGGGTCGGTCTCGCTCCGCTCGGCGGCCTCCACCACGTCCGCGTAGCCGTCCACGTACGGCAGGACGATGTCCGCCAGCTCGGCGAGGAACGCGAAGCGCAGGTCACGGTCGCGGGGCTGGGGCACCACCAGCAGGCGGGGCGCGTCCCGGTCGGTGCCGACGAGCGCGCCGAGCGGGGCCCCGGCCTCACCGGCGGTGGTCAGCGGCACGAGGACGAGGGGGCGGGCGGAGAGATGCCGGTGCAGGACGGTGGCGGCGGGCTGGGCGCGGCCCGAGCTGACGGCTTCGAGACGGGCGAGGGTGGCGATCAGCGACACGGAACCCCCTCCGGCGCCGGGCCGGGAAGCGAGGCGGCGGACCCGCGCGCGGCCGCGGCCCTCAGCGCCTCGGCCCGCAGCTCCGCCGCTCTGCGCAGCGCCGCCACGGCCGGGTCGTCCGGGTCGCCGGCGAGGCCGTGGGCCGCCGCCAGGACGTCGTCGACGGTGGTGAGGCCGCCCAGCTCCGCGCGCGCCGCACGGCCCAGGGACGTCACCGCGCCCTCGGCACGGGAGCGGCCCCGGCAGTGGAAGGCCAGCTCACAGGCGGCGAGGCACTCGGGCGCGTAGGTCGCGGACAGTGCCTCGACGGCCGTGGTCAGCTGCTCCCGGGGCAGGTCGGGGGCGAAACAGGTGCCCTCGGGGAGGTCGTCCGCGATCTCCTCGATGCGGGTCAGCCGGGTCAACTGGCGGCGGGTTACCGCCCGTTGCTTGCGGATGTCCACCGCCGCGCCCGTGGGGAGGTTGGTGAAGTCCTTGGGGCACACCAGCAGCACCCGGTGGCGCACCTCGGGCGCGGGGGCGCCGCCGCGCGCCTCGCCGCCGAGCCGGGCGGCGACCTCTTCCAGCGCCAGCACGTACACCGCGGACTGGCGGGCGGCGGCGCCCACCTTCGCCGGGTCGGCCGAACCGTCCAGCATCGGGAAGGACTTGATCTCGACGACCGACCAGGTGCCGTCCGGGTGGACCACCACCGCGTCCGGTTCCAGGAACGCGGGGGAGCCCGCGACGTCGAGCGCGAGCATGGGGTGGTCCAGCAGCGTCCAGCCGCCGGCGTCCGTGGCCTCGCGCAACGCCAGTGCCGTACGGGCGGCGCGGCCCTCGGGGCCGACGGCGGCGAGGTCGGGGACCGAGGCCGAGACCGGCGGCTCGGCACCGGGGTCCAGTCTCTCGTGCACCAGCCGCAGCAGTTCGGCGCCGCCGTCGGCCTTGACCCGGGCCTCGAAGGCGTTGCCCCGCATGAAGGCGAACTGGGACTGGCCGAAGGCGGAGGGTGAGCCGAGCGCGCCCGCCAGCACCGCCTTGTTCACCCCCGCGCCGTCCAGCAGCGCGCGGCGCTCACAGCCCGGGTTGGCCGCGAGCGCGGCCAGGGCGCGCGCGTCCAGCGCCTTCGGGGGAACCTCGGGTCCGCGCAGCTCAGCGAGCCGCTGCCGCAGCGCCGTCCCCTGTCTGCGAGGGGGTGGCACCCGGCTCGGGGTCGGTGATCCGCTGCCGTGGAATTCGCTCACCCGGGGAAGTCTGGCACTCACCACTGACAATTGGGGAAATCGAGGGCCGAGAGGCGACGGTGGCGGGAACCGCAGGCTCCGTCACGGGCCGCGGGCCGCCGCCGTCGAACCGGCTCGCGGCCGCGGCGGAGAGGCCGAGCGAGTCCCGCCACTGGTCCGCGAGCCGCAGCACCAGCGGGGTCAGCAGCAGGCCCGCCCCCATCACGGCGGCGCCCGCCACCGCGTCGAGGAAGTAGTGGTTCGCGGTGCCCATCACGACGATCGTGGTGATCAGCGGATATGCGACGGCCGCGGTCCGCACGAGCCGGGAGCCGCCCGCGAAGCGCCACAGGATCACCCCGCACCACAGGGCCCAGCCGACGTGCAGGCTCGGCATGGCCGCGTACTGGTTCGTCATGCCGCCCAGGCCCCGGGGCGCGCTGGCCTCGCCGCCCCACCAGCCCCATGAGCTGTAGTGCGCCATGGTGTCGACGAAGCCGTGGGCCGGGTTCAGCAGCCGGGGCGGGCAGGTGGGCAGCAGGGTGAAGCCGATGAGGCCGATGAAGGTGGAGGTCAGCAGCCAGGTGCGGGCCGCGCGGTAGCGCACGGCGTGCGACCGGAAGAGCCACACCAGGAGCGCGGGGGTGACCAGGTAGTGCAGCGAGGCGTACCAGAAGTCGGCGGGTATCCCGATCCAGGGTTCACGGGTGAACAGCCGGTTCAGCGGATGCTCGGCGTTGAGCCGGAACGCCTTCTCGATCCGCAGGATCGCCAGACCGTGGTCGACGGCGTGGGAGGTGTCGCCGCGGGCGAGCAGCCGGCCGGCCGAGTACGCCCCGTACACCAGCAGGATCAGCGGTAGCTCGGTCCACCAGCGGAGCCGCGTGTCCGGCGTCGCCTCGGTAACCGGTGCACCGGTCCTTCTGGTAACCGGTGCCTCGGTCGCCTCGGTCTGCGGCATCCGAACGTCCTCCCCCGTCTGTGCGCGTCGACGCGTCGATGTTCATCTGTGTGTGGTGCTGGTGTGGCCCTTGAGCAAGACGATGTCCAAGACGCTGGGATCGCCTGTTGGGTTGCCCCACGACAGCGTGAGCGATGATGGAAGCATCCGCCTCCCATTTCTCCCTTCTCGCAGAAGGTCCCCGGAAAGGTCGCTCATGGCACCGCGCATCCTGCTGGCCCGGCACGGACAGACGGAATGGTCCCTGCTCGGCAAGCACACCGGCAGGACGGACATCCCGCTCCTCGAAGAGGGCCGGCGCGGCGCCAAGCTCCTCGGGGAGCGTCTGCACCGGGCGCCCCTGAACGGGTTGCCCGGTGTCGATGTCCGTACGAGTCCCCTCTCTCGCGCGCGTGAGACCTGCGAACTGGCCGGCTTCGGCGACCGCGCCACCGAGTGGGACACGCTCATGGAGGTGGACTACGGGGCGTACGAGGGGCTCACCCCCGCCGAGATCCAGGCCTTCCGGCCGGGTTGGCTGATGTGGCGCGACGGTGTTCCCGAGGGGGAGACCCTGCGGCAGCTCTCCGCGCGCGCGGACGAGGTGGTCGCGTGGGCGCGGTCCGCCGAGCGTGACGTGCTCGTCTTCGCCCACGGCCACGTCCTGCGCTCCATAGCCGCCCGCTGGCTCGGCCTGGACCTCGACTTCGCCGCCCGCGTCCGCCTCAATCCGACGTCCCTGTCGGTCCTCGGCTGGGCCTACGGAGACCCGGCGATCGAGTCCTGGAACGACACGGGGCACCTGGCGGGCTGATCGTCGGCCGGCCCTAGGCCGTGCGCGCGACCCCCGCGTGGCGCTCCAGGAACGCCGACACCCCCGACGCCCGCCGGTGCGGCAGCAGCACCCGTGCCGTGCCGGCCAGCATCTGCTGGACACGGGAGGACTGGACCTCGTCGAGGAGGTCGAGGACCCGCATACCGGCGGCCGCCGCCTCGTCGGGACGCCCCCCGCGCGCGAGGTCGTCCGCGAGCTCGGCGGTGTAGAGCGCGATGTTGCGTGTGAAGTGCGGGTTCTGCAGACCGGCCGCCCGGCGCGCGTGCCGGGCCGCCCGGGGCCAGTCGCCCAGCGTGGACCAGCACTGCGCCTCCAGGCCCTCCAGCTCGGCCTCCCCGTAGAAGCTCATCCACTCCGGGTCGGCCTCGGCGGCCCCCCGCCCGAACAGGGCGTGCGCACGGGCCAGCGCCTGCTCGCACCCGGTGCGGTCGGCGAGCCCGGCCCAGCCGCCCGCCTCCCGCAGCGCCAGCAGGGACATCAGCCGGGGGGATCCCAGCGGGCGGGCCACCCGCTGCGCGGCCTGCGCCGCCCGCACCGCCTCACGCGGGCGGCCCGCGTCACGCGCCAGGAACGCCGTGTTGCAGAACGCGTGCGCCTCGAGACCCGGGTCCCCGGACATCCGGGCCGTGGCGAGCGCCTCCGCGTAGTGCGAGCGGGCGTCGTCGAACCGCCCCGAGTCATGCGCCAGCCAGCCCACGGAGATGGCGAGTTCGCCCGCCCCCGCGTAGAGCCGGTCGGCCGTGGTCTGCCGGGTGGTGCCCGCGTCGAGCAGCGCGTACGCGGCCCGCAGTGGCGCCGAGGCCCTGCGGTACAGCCCGTCCGCCCCGTGCCGGTCGTCGAGCAGCCGGATCTTGCGCACGGCCGCTTCGAGGGCCCCCGCCTCCCCCGTGCCCGCCCGGTGCACGGGCCGGGTCGCGGCCGAGGCCGCGCCGCCGAGGGTGAAGGGGCCGAAGGAGGCGGCCGCCATCGCGGCGGTACCTCCGGTCATGAACGCGCGACGCTGCACGTCGCTCTCCTCGTCGTTCTGGTACGCCTGCTGCGTGCCCCGCAGGCCGCGCACGTAGCCCGTGTCGCCCCGCGGGTCCTGCATGTCGTACATCTCTTGCGTGTCATACGGCTCGTACGCACCTTCCGTCTCACCCCCCGTTCCGTATGAGGAGTGCGAGCGGCTCTTGTTGCGAGGGGAGGGCGCCTCGTCGGCGGGGCGCGCCCCCCGACCGCGTACCTCCGCGCGGGGCGCGAAACCCAGGTCGGTCAGCGTTCGGCCGGGAAACATATGCAGGAACACCCGTTCGTACGCGTAGTTGGGGCAGCGGATCTCGCCCGCCTCGACCCGTCCGACGTACCGAGCGTCACAGCTCACCCGCTCGCCGATCTCACGCGCGGCCCGTCGTACCGCAGCGGCGAACTCGCCCGGCGAACGCTGCCCGCGCAGCTGCCTGAAGACGAGATTCGGTCGTTGTGGACGGGGGGACTGGGACGAGGTCACCGATGACGACGTCATGGCCGGGCCCTCTCTCGCGAACCGTCGAACCATGCCGGATTCAGTAGGACTTGTATGCGTGGTGCACGGTTGGTTCCGCTGTGTCCGGCGGGGCAAGAACGTACCCGCCCCATCGGGGCCCCCACGCGAGGTTTGGCTACAAACCGGATATCTCATCCACGATCTGCCATGAACTGCCATCCTTTGCGGCGCAGTTCCGCCGTAGCCGTTGACGGGGAGGCGCGTTGGGCAGGGCGCTGGTAGGCGTGGGAGGCCCGGATGAAGAACCTCGAACCCCGTTCCGATTGCGACCTGGTGACCGTGCCCGCGCGGCAGGGCCTGGAGGCGGTCGACATCCTCCGCCGTGGCGCCCTCGACGCGGTGGGGCCCGTCATGACCGTCGGGCCCGTGCTGCACGACGACACGTGCGACACCCTCGGGTTCCTGGTGCCGCCCGGTACGGCGGACGCGTGGGACGTGCCCGGGAGCACGTGCACGCAGAGCGACGGGCGGGGGGCCGTGCTGGCCCCTCCGGAGGGGGCGGGGTGGTTGTTGCCGCCGGGTGAGGTGGACCTCGCGACGGATCCGGCGGTGCTGCGCGCGGCGCTGGGTGAGGCGGCGCGGTTGATCGAGGCCGCGGACAACTGTCGGTGAGATGGTGCGCCCAGTCGCCGTGGGGGTCTCGTTCACCGGCGGCTGCGGTTCGCCGTGGCTGATCGCGCAGTTCCCCGCGCCCCTGGAAGGGGCCTGCGGCCCGAAGGGTGCGCCCACCCTGCGGCGCGGCTGTCCGTATCCAGGCCGATAATGGGTGAATGGGCAGGTCGAAGAAGGGGCGCGGGCGGCGGGGGCAGGATGCCGACGCCGTGGTCGAGGAGGTCGACGGGGGGCTCGCCGAGCTGCTCCCCGACCGGGAGCGTGCCCGGGCCTGGACGTTGCTGGTGGACGGGGCGCCCCAGTCGCACGTCGATCTCGACGATCCCGCCCATCTGTCCTTCGAGTACCAGCGGCGGCTCGGGCATGTGATCGACCTGGTCGCCCCGGCCGGACGGCCCGTGCACGCCGTGCACCTCGGCGGAGGCGCCTTCACCCTCGCCCGGTACGTCGCCGCCACCCGGCCCCGCTCCACCCAGCAGGTCGTCGAGCGCGACGCGGCTCTCGTGCAACTCGTCCGGCGGGAGCTGCCGTTGGACCCCAATGCGCGGGTGCGGGTGCGGTCGACGGACGCACGCGAAGGGCTCGCGAAAGTGCCCGACGGATGGGCGGACCTGGTGATCGCGGACGTGTTCAGCGCGGCACGCACCCCGGCGCACCTGACGTCGACGGAGTTCCTCACGGACGTACGGCGGGTGGTGAAGCCCGGCGGCTGCTACGCCGCAAACCTCGCCGACGGCCCGCCGCTGGCCCATCTGCGCGCGCAGATCGCCACCGCGGCCGTCGTCTTCCCCGAACTGGCGCTGGTCGCCGATCCGACCGTGCTGCGGGGCAAACGATTCGGCAACGCGGTCCTCGTCGCCTCCGACCAACCGCTCCCGATCGCCGAACTGACCCGCCGCGCCGCCTCCGACCCGCACCCCGGCCGCGTCGAACACGGCCGCGCGCTCACCGACTTCACGGGCGGGGCGGTGCCGGTGACGGACGCGGCGGCGACGGGCTCACCGGCGCCGCCGCCGTCGGTGTTCCGCTGAGCCACCGCCCCGACGGTCCTCAGAAGTTCTGGACGTCCACCCGCGGCGCGCTGTCGTGCCAGGTGCAGAACACCGACACCCGGTCCGCACCGGCGGCGAAGTCGACCCGGATCCACGTCTCCGTCTTCCACACCTGCATCGACCAACCGGAGCCGGGCGTCGCCGACACGAGGGTCGCGTACTCCTCGCCGAGCGAGAACACCACCCGGCCGCCCTCGGTGTCGTAGGACCTGACGTCACCCGGGTCGGCCGGGCCGCCCGAACCGGTCGCGTCTGCGGTGCCCGGACGGGGGCCGGGCTTCGCGGACTTCGACGGTTCGGAGGGGGGCGGGGACGGCTCGTCGCCTTCGCCCCCCGGTTGCTCGTCGGCCCTGCGCGACGGTTCCGGGGGCGCGGTCGGCGTGATCGGCGAGGGCGCGCCCCGGCCCTGGGTGTCGGCGGCCGTGATGGGCAGGGCGCGGGGCGGGTCGTAGGCGGTGCCGGCCATCACCGTGTGGACGCCCCACCACGTCAGCGTGACCGCCGCGCCCGTGGCGAGCAGCCAGGCCAGTACGTGTAGGAGTCCTCTGCGCATCGCGGCCATACTGCCCCACCAGCCCCGGTGGTGTCGTGGCCGAGCCGGGGTCGCGTGAGTTGTCCACAGGCCCCGACCGGCCCGGCCCCTTTGGCGTACGGTGCGGCGCATGGCAAGTGTGCTCGTGGTCGAGGACGACCAGTTCGTACGCTCGGCGCTGATCAGGCATCTGACGGACGCCGCCCACACCGTGCGCAGCGTCGGTACGGCACTGGAGGCGCTGCGCGAGGTCGCGCACGTCCGCTTCGACGTGGTCATCCTCGACCTCGGGCTGCCCGACCTCGACGGCTCGGAGGCACTGAAGATGCTGCGCGGCATCACGGACGTCCCCGTGATCATCGCGACCGCGCGGGACGACGAGTCGGAGATCGTCCGGCTGCTGAACGCGGGCGCGGACGACTACTTGACCAAGCCGTTCTCGGTCGAGCACCTGTCGGCCCGGATGTCGGCCGTGCTGCGCCGCTCCCGGGCCCTGGCCGGCGAGGTGCCACCGTCCACCGTGATCCGGGTCGGCGGCCTCGCGATCGACCCGCTGCGCCGCCAGGCCGAGTTGGACGGCGTACGGCTCGACCTCACCCGGCGCGAGTTCGACCTGCTCGCGTTCCTCGCCGGCCGCCCCGGTGTCGTCGTCGCCCGCAGGGAGCTGCTGGCGGAGGTGTGGCAGCAGTCCTACGGCGACGACCAGACCATCGACGTGCATCTGTCCTGGCTGCGCCGGAAGCTGGGGGAGACGGCGGCGCGGCCCCGCTATCTGCACACGCTGCGGGGCGTCGGCGTGAAGCTGGAGCCGCCGGGGGCGCGGCCATGAGGCGGGCGCCGGTCGGGACGGTGGTGCGGCCATGAGGCGGGCGCCGGTCGGGACGTGCGGGGTGGTGCGGCCATGAGGTGGGCGCTGGTCAAGGTGTGCCTGGCGGTGACGGCGATGGTCGTGGTGGCCTTCGCGGTGCCGCTGGGGCTGGTCATCAAGGAGATGGCGCGGGACCGGGCCTTCTCGGGCGCCGAGCGGGAGGCCGCCGCGATCGCCCCGGCGCTCTCCATCACCACCGACCGCGAGCAGCTGGAGCGGGTCGTCGCCTCGGCCGGGTCGGACGACGGGATGGCGGTGCACCTACCGGCGGACGGCGCGGGGACCGCCGCGCTCGACCTGGGCCGGCAGCGGGCCTCCGACGAGGACATAGCGACCGTGCGGAAGCTGGGCCGTGCCTCCACCACCGAGGTGCCCGGCGGGTCCACGCTGCTGCAGCCCACCGCGCTCAGCTCCGGCGAGATAGCCGTCGTCGAGGTGTACGTGCCCGAGTCGGAGGTGAGCAACGGGGTGGCCACGGCGTGGGCGGTGCTCGCCGGGGTGGGCGTGCTGCTGATCGTCGGCTCGGTCGCGGTGGCCGACCGGCTCGGGGTGCGGATGGTCCGGCCCGCGCGGCGGCTGGTGGAGAGCGCGCACGAGCTGGGGGAGGGGCAGCTGGGGGCGCGGGTCCCGGAGAAGGGGCCGAAGGAGCTGCGGCTGGCCGCGGTGGCGTTCAACGCCATGGCGGACCAGGTGGTCCAGCTGCTGGCGAACGAGCGGGAGCTGGCGGCGGACCTGTCGCACCGGCTGCGCACCCCGCTGACGGTGCTCCGGCTCAACGCGGCCTCCCTCGGCGACGGGCCGGCCGCCGAGCAGACACGGGCGGCGGTCGAGCAGCTGGAGCGGGAGGTCGACACGATCATCCGCACGGCACGGGAGGCCAAGCCGCAGACGGCCGCGGCGGGGCCGGGTGCCGGGTGCGACGCGGCCGAGGTGGTCCGGGAGCGGATGGCGTTCTGGTCGGCGCTCGCCGAGGACGAGGGGCGCAAGTGGCGGGTGGCCGGGGTCGAGCGCCCGGTGCGCATACCCGTGGCCCGGGCGGACCTGGCCGCCGCCCTGGACGCCCTGCTCGGCAATGTCTTCCGGCACACGGCGGAGGGCACGGCGTTCGCGGTCGACGTTCACAACGGCGAGGACGCGGTGATCGTTCTGGTCTCCGACGCCGGTCCGGGGATCGCCGATCCGGAGGCCGCGATGGCCCGGGGAAGGGGCTCCGGCAGCGACGGCTCGACCGGTCTGGGTCTCGACATCGTGCGCCGCCTCGCCGAGTCGACCGGCGGCGATGTGCGGATCGGGTCGTCGGTGCTGGGCGGGACCGAGGTGCGGATCTGGATCCAGCTGACCGGGGGCGGCACACGGGACGGTGGGGCGGCGGGGCGCAAGGGACACCGGGGCGCGTCCATACGCCGGCGCAAACACACCAGGGCGCTGTTCACCCCCGGGCGGTCGCGTGTCTCGTCGTGATCGGGCCTGTGCGATCGCCCGTGTGGCCACTGTGTTCCGGTATGGGGTGCATGTCCGTGAGTGATGTGGCTCACGTGTGTGACGGTCACGTTTCGACAACCAGGGATTACGTTTCAACAAAGGGGGACAAGAGGTCTTGACGCATGACATGACATAGAGCTGTTATGGCGGCCACCGTGTTCGGTCGAGTTGGTTTCTGATTGTTTTCGATCAGTAGCCGGCGAGGGCCATTGAGACCGAACCATCTGTCCCCAGGGAGCCGTACATGCACCTCACACCTTCCGGTCTCTCCGTCCCCGGCACGAGCCGCCGCACCCTGCTGCGCGGCATAGGCGGGGCCGCGGTACTCGGCGCTGGAGTCCCCCTGCTCAGCGCCTGCGGCGGCAGCGGTACGGCTGCCGACCCGAAGACCGTCACCGTCGGCTCCAACGCGTCGGACGCGGTGCCGAAGAAGGCGTTCGCCGAGATCTACGCGGCCTTCAAGAAGCAGTCCGGGATCACGGTCGACGTGAACACCAAGGACCACAACACGTTCCAGGAGCAGATCAACTCCTATCTGCAGGGCACGCCGGACGACGTGTTCCACTGGTTCGCCGGCTACCGCATGCAGTTCTTCGCGGCCAAGGGCCTCGCCACCCCGATCGACGACGTGTGGGACAAGATCGGGGGCAACTTCCCCGAGGCGATGAAGAAGCTCAGCCAGGGCGAGGACGGCAAGTCCTACTTCGTGCCGCTGTACACCTACCCCTGGGCGCTCTTCTACCGCAAGAGCGTCTTCCAGGAGAAGGGCTACGAGGTTCCCACCACGTGGGACCAGCTGATCGCCCTGTGCAAGCAGATGCAGAAGGACAAGCTCGTCCCGATCGCCTTCGGTGACAAGGACGCCTGGCCGGCGATGGGCACCTTCGACCAGCTCAACTTCCGTAACAACGGCTACGACTTCCACGTCGAGCTGATGGCGGGCAAGGCCTCCTGGACGGACGCCAAGGTCCGCAAGACGTTCGACCTGTGGGCCGAGCTGCTGCCGTACCACCAGGAGGGCGCGGTCGGCCGCACCTGGCAGGACGCCGCGCAGACCCTGGTGTCGAAGAAGGCGGGCATGTACCTGCTGGGCTCGTTCGTGGGCCAGCAGTTCACCAACAAGGCGGACCTGGACGACCTCGACTTCTTCGCCTTCCCGGAGATCGACCCGGCGTACGGCCAGGACACCGTCGAGGCCCCCACCGACGGCTTCATGATGAGCAAGGCCCCGAAGAACAAGTCCGGCGCCGTCAAGCTCATGGAGTTCCTCGGCACCCCCGAGGCGGAGCAGATCTACCTCAAGGCCGACCCGAACGTGGTGGCCGCCTCCACCAAGGCCGACACCTCCTCCTACACGCCGCTGCAGAAGAAGGCGTACGAGATGATCTCGGGCGCCAAGAGCCTCACCCAGTTCATGGACCGTGACAGCCGCCCGGACTTCACCTCCACGGTGATGCAGCCGGCGCTGCAGAAGTTCATCCGCGACCCCAAGGGCGTCGACAGCCTGCTCTCGTCCATCGAGCGGCAGAAGAAGACGATCTTCGCGTCCTGACGACAGACCGTCCTCACGACCGACCGTCCAGACGACCGACGTCCTCACGACTGGATGACCTCCTGACATGACGACCACCCCCACCGAGAGCCCGGAGGCGGCCACGCCGCCTCCGGGCTCCGGCCCTGCCGCAAAGACCGCAACGACCGCCACGAAGGTGCCCCAGGGGCATCGGCGGCTCCTGACCCGCCGTGACCGGCTCACGCTGGGGCTGATGGCGGGTCTGCCGACCTTCCTGCATGTCGCCCTGGTGTGGGTGACGGCCCTGGCCTCGATCGCGCTGGCCTTCACCACCTGGGACGGCATCGGCTTCGACTCCATCCAGTGGGTCGGGCTGCACAACTTCGAGGAACTGTTCACCAACAACCCGCAGTTCTGGCCCGCCGTCGAGCACAACATCGTCTGGTTCGTGGCGCTGATCCTGATCCCCACACCGCTGGGCCTGTTCCTGGCCGTGCAGTTGGACAAGCAGATCCGCTTCAGCCGCGTCTACCAGACCGCGTTCTTCCTGCCGGTGGTGATGTCGCTGGCGGTCATCGGCTTCGTCTGGCAGCTGATCTACAACCCCGACACCGGCCTGATCAACAGCCTCATCGGCGCCAACAAGCCCGGCCACTACATCGACTGGATCGGCGACCCGGACCTGAACCTGTGGGCCATCCTCGTCGCCGCGTCGTGGCGCCACACCGGCTACATGATGATCCTGTACCTGGCCGGCCTCAAGGGCGTCGACCCCTCGCTGCGCGAGGCCTCCGCCCTGGACGGCGCGAACGAGTGGCAGACGTTCAAGAACGTCATCTTCCCCACCCTGCGCCCGACCAACACGGTCGTCCTGGTCGTCACCATCATCGAGGCACTGCGCGCCTTCGACCTCGTCTTCGTCTTCAACAAGGGCGCCGAGGGCACGGAGCTGCTGTCGATCCTGGTCACCAACAACATCATCGGAGAGTCCAGCCGTATCGGCTACGGCTCGGCCATCGCCGTCGTCCTGCTGGTCATCTCCCTCGCCGTGATCATCCCGTACCTGATCGCGACCTTCCGCAAGGAGCGGCGCGCATGAGCACCACCGTCCAGACCACCACCGCGCCCGCCGCCGGGGCCCGCAAGGAGCGCACGCCCGTCCGCCCCGCCCGGATCCTGCTGCACCTGTTCCTGGCCGGCATGGCCCTGGCCTGGCTCGCGCCGCTGCTGTGGGCGCTGTACGCGGCCATGCGCCCCTACGGCGAAACCAGCGAGAAGGGCTACGTCTCCTGGCCCGACAGCCTCAGCTTCGACAACTTCACGAACGCGTTCACCCAGTCGGAGATGACGCACTACTTCGTGAACACCCTGATCATCGCCGTCCCCGCGGTGCTGCTCACGCTGTTCCTGTCGTCGATGGTGGCCTTCTACGTCAGCCGCTTCGACTTCCGCGTCAACCTCTTCCTGCTGCTGGTCTTCACCGCCGGCAACCTCCTGCCGCAGCAGGTCATCATCACCCCGCTGTACCGCATGTACCTGCTCATCGACCTGCCCGGCATCACCATGAGCGGCAAACTGTACGACTCGGCCCTCGGCCTGGTCCTCATCCACGTGGCCTTCCAGTCCGGGTTCTGCGCCTTCGTGCTCAGCAACTACATGCGCTCCCTGCCGCACGAACTGACCGAGGCGGCGCTGGTCGACGGGGCGTCGGTGTGGCGGCTGTACTGGCAGATCGTGCTGCCACTGTGCAAGCCCGCGATGGCCGCCCTGGCGACGCTGCTCTCGATCTGGATCTACAACGACTTCTTCTGGGCCCTGGTCCTGATCTCCACCGGCGAGAACATGCCGATCACCTCCGCCCTGAACAACCTCTCCGGCCAGTACTTCACCGACCCCAACCTCGTCGCCGCCGGCGCCCTGCTCACCGCCATCCCCACGCTGATCGTGTACTTCGCACTCCAGCGCCAGTTCGTCAGCGGCCTCACCCTCGGCGCCAACAAGGGCTGACCGGCCACTTCGTCAGAGAGATCCTTTCGTGCACCACCCCTTCACCCACGTGGTCTCCCTGCCCGTGGACACCAGTACGGCACGGGTCCACGAGGAGGGCTGGCAGTCCTGGAGCCCCAGCGGCTCCTACGCCCTCGACGCGACCCCGTACCGTCCGACCGACGACAACTGGGCGACCGTCTGCTACCGCCCCGGGGTCACCGCCCCCGCCGGAACCTTCCAGGGCGAGGGCCTGCTGGCCCTCGACCCGGGCGACGGCTCACCGGTCCGCCTGTGGGCCGCCCCCGACCCCGTGCGCGAGGTCCCGTCCGTCCGCCTGGCGGTCCGGGACGGGATCGCCGAGATCAGCGCCGACGGCCCGGTGAAGGAGTGGACCGGCACGGACATCCAGGCGGTGCTGGGCGAGTGGGCGGCGGGCCTCGGCCTCCCGGCCCCCCGCCCGGCCCCCACCGTCTGGTGCTCCTGGTACGAGTACTTCACCTCCGTCACCGAGGACGACATCCACGAGAACCTCCGTGCGATGGACACCCTCGACCTGCCCATCGACGTCGTCCAGATCGACGACGGCTACCAGAAGGCCCTGGGCGACTGGCTGACCCTCTCCGGCCGCTTCCGCTCCCGCGCGGGCATCGCCGAGGCGATCCGGGCCAGGGGCCGCCGCGCGGGCATCTGGACGGCCCCCTTCCTCGTCGACCCGGCGTGCACCCTGGCCGCCGAGCACCCCGAGTGGCTGGTGCGCGACGACAACGGCGGCTTCGCCCACGCCGGCCGCAACTGGGGCCACGACCTGTACGCCCTCGACACCACCCACCCCGAGGCGGCGGCGTACCTCACCGAGGTCTTCACCACCCTGCGCGCCGAGGGCTACGACTACTTCAAGGTCGACTTCCTGTACGCGGGCGCGCTGGACGGCGTACGCCACGCCGATGTGGACGCGCTCACCGCGTACCGCTCCGGGATCGAACTGATCCGCGCCGCCATCGGCCCCGACGCCTACCTCCTGGGCTGCGGCGCGCCGATCCTCCCCTCCCTCGGCCTGTTCGACGCGATGCGGGTCAGCCCCGACACGGCTCCGCACCGGCGCCCCGAGGCGGACGACTACAGCCAGCCCGGCCAGGACCCCGCCGAGTTCACCGGCGCCGGCCGCCAGTGGCAGCACGGCCGCCTCTGGGTGAACGACCCCGACTGCCTGATGGCCCGCCCCGCCGTGGAGACCCGCGAGCGCTGGGCGGCCCACGTCGAGGCGACGGGCGGCCTGATGGCGTCCAGTGACCGACTTCTGTCGCTCGACACCTGGGGCGTGGACACGACCCGCCGACTGCTGACCAAGGGCCTGGAGGCCGCTGAATGAAGCGCGAACTGAAGGTGCCCGGCATCGCCTACGGCGGTGACTACAACCCCGAGCAGTGGCCCGAGGAGGTCTGGGCCGAGGACGTACGCCTCATGCGCGAGGCGGGCGTGAACATGGTGAGCGTCAACATCTTCGCGTGGGCGCTCATCGAGCCCCGCGAGGGCGAGTACGACTTCACCCGCCTCGACAAGGTCCTCGCCCTGCTCCACGAGAACGGCATCGCCGCCGACCTGGCGACCCCGACGGCGGCCCCACCGGCCTGGTTCTTCGTCAAGCACCCGGAGGCGCTGCCCGTCGACCGGGACGGCCGCACCCTCTCGTACGGCAGCCGGCAGACGTTCTGCCCGTCGAGCCCCGCCTACCGGGAGGCCGCGCTGCGGATCGCCCGCGTCCTGGGCGAGCGGTACGCCGACCATCCGGCCGTCGTCATGTGGCACGTCCACAACGAGTACGGCTGCCACAACGGCGAGTGCCACTGCGACACGAGCGCGGCGGCGTTCCGGGTCTGGCTGCGGGAGAAGTACGGCGACGACCTGGCGGCGCTCAACCACGCCTGGGGCACGACGTTCTGGAGCCAGTGGTACTACGACTGGGACGAGATCATCCCGCCCCGTGCGACGGGCGCCGTCCCGAACCCGACCCACCAGCTGGACTGGCGCCGCTTCTGCAGCGACGCACTGCTGTCGCTGTGCAAGGCGGAGCGTGAGGTGCTGCTGGAGGCGGCCCCCGCCATCCCCGCCACCACCAACTTCATGGTGATGTTCAACTTCGACAAGCTCGACTACTGGCGCTGGGCGCCGGAGTTGGACATCGTCTCCAACGACCACTACCTCCAGTCGACGGACCCCGAGTCCGAGATCGACATCGCGCTCAGCGGCGACCTGGTGCGCTCCCTGGCGGGCGGCAGCCCGTGGCTGCTGATGGAACACTCCACCGGCGCGGTCAACTGGCAGCCGGTCAACCGGGCCAAGACAGCGGGGGAGCTGCGCCGCAACGCGCTCTCCCATGTGGCCCGGGGCGCCGACGGCATCGCGTACTTCCAGTGGCGGGCCGCCAAGGCCGGTGCCGAGCAGTGGCACTCGGCGATGCTGCCGCACGCGGGCACGGACAGCCAGATCTGGCGGGACGTGGTCCGACTGGGCGCGGACCTGCGGTCGTTGGCGGAGGTGCGGGGCAGCACGGGTGTCGCCGAGGTCGCGATCGTCTGGGACTGGAGCGCCTGGTGGGCGGTGGAACTCCCATCCCAGCCGAGCGGCGAACTCCGCTTCCAGGACCTGGTCCGCGCCTGGTACGAGCCGCTGTGGCGGGCCGGCGTGGCGGTGGACTTCGTCGGTCCCGACGCGGACCTCTCCTCGTACAGGCTGGTGCTGGCCCCCAGCCTGTACCTGGTGGGCGACGAGGGCGCGGCGAACCTCACCGCCTTCGCGGCGGCCGGGGGCACCCTCGCGGTCGGCTTCCACAGCGGCGCGGTGGACGAGAACTGCCATGTCCGGCTGGGCGGTTACCCGGGCGCGTTCCGGGAGGCCCTGGGCGTCCGCACGGACGAGCTCTTCCCGCTGCTGCCGGGGGAGTCGGTGGACCTGAGCGACGGCGGTACGGCTTCCCTCTGGTCGGAACGGGTCGCCCTGGCGGGAGCCGAGCCGATCACGACGTACACCTCCGGCCCGCTGACCGGCGTCCCGGCGGTCACCCGCCACGCCCACGGTTCGGGCACGGCCTGGTACCTGGCCACCAGCCCGGACCCGACGACCCTGACGTCCCTGCTCGACCGGATCCGCGCCGAGGCGGGTGTGGAGCCGGTCCGGACGACCCCGGAAGGTGTGGAGGCGGCGGTGCGCCGGGGCCCCGACGCCGACTACCTCTTCCTGATCAACCACGGCGGGACGGCGGCCGAGGTCGCGATCGCCCCGGACGCGTCCGAACTGCTGACGGGCAAGGGCATCGCCACGAACGCCGACTCGACGACGGTACGGGTGGAGCCCGGGGACGTGGCGGTCGTACGCGAACCACGCTGACGCCGGACCGACCGTCACACCGACCCGTCACACGCGACCCGTCTCCACCGGGCATGCGCAGACACGCAGGGCCGTGGCCCCTTCCGGGGGCCACGGCCCTGCGCGTGCATCACTCCCAGTCGTGCAGGGACAGCCGTGGGCCGCCGGCGAGATAGCCGTGCAGTGCGGCCGCGTCGCCCTCCACGAAGTCGTCGGGGAGAGCGCCGGTGTCGGTCCAGCGGACCTGGGCGTGCTTGTCCGGTTCCCGGTTCTCCAGTTCCCCGCTCCACTCGTGGGTGGCGAAGACGACGGTGAGGAAGCCGTCCGGTGCGTCGACGCCCCGGGCCGCGTGGACGAGGTGCACGACCTCCAGCGCCTCGGGTTTCACGGTCAGCCCGGTCTCCTCGTACAGCTCGCGCACGGCGGTCCGGGTGATCGGCTCCCCGGGCTCGCTCTTGCCGACCGGCAGATGCCATCTCCCCCGCGCGAACCTGGCGTTCTCGCCCCGCCGGAGGAGCGCGACCCGCCCCGCGTCCCGGTCGTGGACGATGACGGCGGCGACCAGCAAAGTCATATGACCTGTCCTTTCGTAGGCCGCTAGCATGCCGTGCATGGAGCGCTTCGGTGATCACGCCGCAGCTTTCTGTGACGGACGCGGGCAGGCGGCGTGACGGCACCATCACCCCCAACTCCCACAACGTAGAAGGTAATTGGGGGTCCGCCCCCCATGCCCTGTCACTTCCCCGGCCCCTACGGTGGATCACGGCAAGACCAGCCAGTGTTCATCAGGGGGAAGAGGAGGAGCAGTGAAGACGTCAATGCGCAGAGCGGTACAGGCCGGCGTGACGACCATGGTGCTGGGAGCGGCGACGGTGCTGTCGGCCGGACAGGCGCACGCGGCGACCGGCGTGAGGTCGGACACGGTTCGCATCTACGTCAACGCCGTAGCGGGGAAGGCGAACACGCTTTCCATCACCCGCTCCAACAACTCCGTCCTGATCAGCGACGACGGAGACACCGTCACCGCGGGATCCGGCTGCACCCAGGTCGATGTCGACACGGTCCGGTGCCCGTTCGACGGTCGGACCCTGACCCTCGACTCGGGGGACCGCGCGGACATAGTCACCATCACGGGCAGCGTGCCCGCCAACATCACCGCCGGCGCGGGCGACGACGTCATCACGCTCGACCCCGCCGCCACCGCGGGGACAACCGTGGACGCTCAGGGCGGGCACGACACCATCTTCGGCGGTGGCGGGGTCGACCGAATCACCGGTGGCTTCGGAGACGACGTCATGTTCGGCAGGAACGGCGACGACCGCCTGGACGCCCTCGACTCCTCCCAGGGCAACGACCGCTCCTTCGGGGACTCCGGCAGCGACACCTGCATCGGGGACATCAGCGACCGCGAGGACAGCTGCGAGCGCTGAGCGCTTCGCTCTCTCGGCCATGAACGCGGCGGGGACCCCGTGGAGGGTCCCCGCCGCGTCACCATGCCGAGCGACCACGACGACCAGGGGCGCCCCCCCGAACCGCCCCCGGCCCTGTGCCCGTTACGCCGAGGTCGGCACCAGCGGCGGCAGGGCGCCCGTCTTCGCCGCCTGGCTGTACCAGTACGCGCTCGACTTCGGCGTACGGGTGAGGGTCGCGTAGTCGACGTACACGGCACCGAACCGCTTCCCGTACCCGTACGCCCACTCGAAGTTGTCCATGAGGGACCAGAGGTAGTAGCCGCGGACGTCCGCCCCCTCGGCGATCGCGCGGCGGACCGCGCGCAGGTGGCCGTGGAGGTAGGCGATGCGCTCGGGGTCGTGGACGCGGCCGTCGGAGTCCATCTTGTCGTCGTACGCGGCCCCGTTCTCCGTCACGTACATCGGCAGCCCCGGAGCCTCCCGCGCGTACCGCATGATCAGCTCGTGCAGGCCCGTCGGGTCGATGGTCCAGCCCATCTCCGTACGCTCGCCCGGGGTCTGGTGGAACAGGACGTCGTCCGCGCCCGGCCACGGCGAGTGCGCGCTCGCCCCGTGTCCGTCCGCCCGCGGGCCCTTCATGTCCTTGTCCGCCGCGCCCACCAGCGTGGGGGTGTAGTAGTTCAACCCCAGCGCGTCCAACGGCTGGTGGGCCGTCGCCACGTCACCGTCCTGCACGAACGACCAGTCCGTCAGCGACGAGGTCGCGGCGAACAGGGTCTCCGGGTACGCGCCGTGCAGCATCGGCCCGTGGAAGACACCGTTGGCCAGGTCGTCGATCTTCCGCGCCGCCGCCACGTCCTCGGGGGAGTTCGTGATCGGCCGTACCACCGACGAGTTCAGGCTCACCGCGATCGCGTTGCGGGCCGGCATCACCGAGCGGAGGGCCGCGACACCCAGCCCGTGCGCCACGTTCAGATGGTGGGCCGCGCGCAGCGACGCCACCGGGTCCGTACGGCCCGGCGCGTGCACCCCGGAGCCGTAGCCCAGGAACGCCGTGCACCACGGCTCGTTGAGCGTGATCCACTGCTCGACGCGGTCGCCCAGCGCCTCGCCCACGATCCGCGCGTAATCGGCGAACCGGTGCACGATGTCCCGCTCGGGCCAGCCGCCCGCGTCCTCCAACTCCTGGGGCAGGTCCCAGTGGTAGAGGGTCACGGCCGGCTTGATGCCCTTCTCCAGCAGCTCGTCGACCAGCCGCCGGTAGAAGTCCAGGCCGCGCTGGATCGCCGGGCCCCGGCCCGTCGGCTGCACCCGCGACCAGGAGATGGAGAAGCGGTACGAGTTGAGGCCCAGGTCGGCCATCATCGCCACGTCGTCGCGGTAGCGGTGGTAGTGGTCGACAGCGATGTCACCGGTCTCGCCGCCAGCGGTCTTGCCCGGGGTGTGGCTGAAGGTGTCCCAGATGGAGGGCGTACGGCCGTCCTCCCGCACCGCTCCCTCGATCTGGTAGGCGGAGGTGGCCGCGCCCCAGAGGAAGGCGGGAGGAAAGGTCACCGGGGTGGCCGGGTTCACGGGTTCAGGCATGGAAGCGCTCCCATAGTGGTCGTGGAGACCGACAGTGGCGGGTGGGGGGAGGAGAGAACAGGGGGCCGGGACGGCGGTGGCCCAGCCCCCGAAGGGGTTGTGAGGTGCGTGCCCGGTGGTGGGCCGGGTCACCCCTTGACGGCGCCCTGCATGATGCCGCCGACGATCTGCTTGCCGAACAGGAGGAAGGCGATCAGCAGCGGTAGCGTGCCGAGCAGCGCACCCGCCATGATCACCGACTGGTCGGGGATGTAGCCGGTGCCGAGGGCGTTGAGGGCCACCTGGACCGTGGGGTTCTGTTGGTTCAGCGCGAGGATCGGCCACAGGAAGTCGTTCCAGGCCATCACGAACGTCAGCAGTCCGAGCACCGCCATCGCCGGCCGCGCGGCCGGGAACACGACGTGCCACACGATCCGCAGGCTGCTCGCGCCGTCGACGCGCGCCGCCTCGATCAGCTCGGTGGGCAGCGCCTGGACCAGGTACTGCCGCATGAAGAACGTGCCGAACGCGCTGACCAGCGTGGGCAGGATGACCGCCTGCAGCTGGTTGGACCAGTTCAGGTCGCTCATCCACAGGTACAGCGGGACGACGGCCAGCTGCGGCGGGATCATCATCGTGCCGATGGTCAGCAGCAGCAGGACGCTGGAGAAACGGAAGCGCAGCTTGGCGAAGGCGAACCCGGCGAGCGTGGAGAACAGCACCGTACCGAGGGTGATCGTCCCGGCCACGAGCGTCGTGTTGAGCATCGCGGTGCCGAGCCCGGCCTGCTCCCAGGCGGTCTCCAGGTTCTTGAACAGGTTGCCGCCGAACCACAGCGGCGGCGGCGCCTCGGCGAGCCGCTGGCTGGTGCGCGAGGCCGCGATCGCCGTCCACAGCAGCGGCGCGAGCGAGCCCACGGCGAAGACGGTCAGGACGACATAGGTGAGCGGCCCAGCGTGCATCTGCTTGCCCGCGCCCATCACCCGGCGGCGGGATGCCTTCGTCGCCGGCGCCGGCCGCGGCGCCCGGGGACGGGTCAGTTCGCTCGTGGTCATGGGGTCTTCCTCAGCCGTCGGGTGAGCAGCAGGTTGATCGCGGCCACGACCAGCAGGATCAGGAACATCGTCCAGGCGATGGCGGACGCCTTGCCTAGGTTGCCGATCATGAAGCCCTGGTCGTACATGTACAGGCCGAGCGTCTGGTACTGGTGCTCGGAGCCGCCCTTGGAACCGTCGGCCCCGCCGAACAGCAGGGGCTCACCGAAGAGCTGGGTCGCGCCGATCGTGGAGACGACCGCCGTGAACAGGATGGTCGGCCGCAGCTGCGGGATCGTCACATGGATGAACTGCTGCCAGCGGTTCGCCCCGTCGAGGGACGCCGACTCGTACAGGTCACCGGGGATCGCCTGCATCGCCGCGAGGTAGATCAGCGCGTTGTAGCCGGTCCATCGCCAGATCACGATCGTGGAGACGGCGAACTTCGAACCCCAGTTGGACTCACGCCAGTTGACGGGGTCGATCCCGACGAAGTCCAGCAGCCAGTTGACCATGCCGCCGTCCCAGGAGAACAGCAGCACGAAGACCAGGGTGGCCGCCGCCACCGACGTGGCGTACGGGGTGAGCATGATGACCCGCCACACCGTCGAGCCGCGCAGCCGGTAGTTGAGCAGGTGGGCGATGCCGATCGCCACCAGCAGCTGGGGCACCGTCGCGATCACACCGATGGAGAAGGTGACCCAGAGGGAGTTCCAGAAGAAGTCCGAGGACAGCAGGTTCTCGTAGTTGTCCAGGCCCACCCAGGTCTGGTTGTCCAGGTCGGCCAGCTGCACGTTGTGCAGCGAGTACCAGCCCGTGTACAGCAGCGGGACGAGCGAGAACGCCCCGAAGATCAGGAAGAAGGGGGAGATGAAGACGTACGGGGAGGCCTTCATGTCCCAGCGGTACAGCCGGCTGCGCCACGAGTCGGTGCCGGGCGGCGGCGTACCACGACCCTGAGCGCCCCGGGCCGCGCCCGGCTCATCGCCGGGCGCGGTCTCGGCGCTCGCCGCGGGGTGCGCGAGTGCCTCTTTGGAGCTGGTCACTGGCCGAGCACGTCCTTGATCTCGTTGCTGGCGGCCTCCCAGCCCTCCTCAGGGCTCTTGCCCTTCTGCTCGACCTGCACGATGCCGATGTCGGCGATCGCGGTGCCGATCGGCTGGTCCTTGGTGCCGAAGTACTGCACCGGGATCGTCTTCGCCGAGTCGGAGAAGATCTGCGTCAGCGGAGCGTCGGAGAAGTACGCGGTGGTGTCGGGGCTCGGCTTCAGGGTCGCGTACGCCGACGGGGTCGACGGGAAGCTGGCCTGCTTGGCGAAGACCTTGGCCTGCTGCTCGGGAGCGGTCAGCCACTTCGCCAGCGCGACGGCCTCCTTCTGGTGCTTGCTCGCCGTCGGCACACCGATGAACGCGCCGCCCCAGTTGGCCGCGGTCGGCGCCGCCGCCACGTCCCACTTGCCCTTGCCCGAGTCACCGGACTTCTCCTGGATGTAGCCGATCATCCAGGCCGGGCAGGCCACCGTGGCGAAGGTGCCGTTGGCGTACCCCTGGTCCCAGGGCGTCTCGAACTGCTTCAGCTTCGCCGACATGTCGCTGGTCGCCACGGACATGGCCGCGTCCCAGGCGTCCTTCACGCCCTTGGACTTGTCCCAGATCGGGTTGCCGTCCTCGTCGTAGTAGCGCTCGGCCGCGCCGCCGAGGGCCGCGTTGTAGACGGAGGACGCCGAGTCCACGAACTTGGTGCCCTTCGGCGCCTTCTTCATGTACTCCTTGCCGAGGTCGACGTACTTGCCCCAGTCGCCCTTCCACTGCTCGGCGAGCTTGGCGCGGTCGGTTTCGAGGCCGGCCTTCTCGAAGAGGTCCTTGCGGTAGCAGATCGCCATCGGGCCGATGTCGGTGCCGAGCCCGATGAGCTTGCCGTCCTTGGTCGTGGCCTGCTGGTTCTTCCAGTCCAGCCACTGCGACTTGTCGACCTCCTTGCCGAGGTCGACGAACTTGTCGCCCTGCGTCTGGACGGCCTCGGCCACATTGCCGATCTCGATCGCCTGGATGTCGTCGGTGCCGGAGCCCGCCTGCAGCCGGGTGAGCGTCTTGGGCCAGTAGACCGAGGTCTTGGTGGTGACGTTCTCCTTGATGACGATGTCCGGGTTCTGCTTCATGTACTCGTCGTACAGGCCGGCCTGCTTGTAGCCGAAGACGCCGAAGGTGCCGACCGTCAGTGTGGTCTTGCCCCCGGTGTCGCCGTCGCTCTCGTTCGACGAGCCGCCGTCCGAGTCCTCGGCACAGCCGGCCAGCAGCCCCGCGCCCAGGGCGGCGACGGCTGCCAGGACCACCGTCTTGCGGGCGGTTCGGGTACGTGCTCGCATTGCGTCCTCCTGATGCCCTGACGTGCCGACCCCCCGGCCAACGGCGTTGTTGGGCCCGTTATCTCATACAGCGGCTCGGGCGGGGAACGTGCGGGTTGTGTAAGTGCCAGGTACTGTGGGAGCGCTCCCACAAGTGATGTGTTGAAGAGTCGTCGGTTCCTGCGGGGGTGTCAAGGGAGCGAGCGCGGAGAGATGTCTTCGGTTATCGGGCTGTTAACTAACCTGAGGGCCGAGGGTCGGGCATGTCCGGAACCGGCCGACGGCCCGTGCGCGGGGGCGCAGGCGTCGTCCCCGCGCTGACGCGGCCGGTCGCGACGCGGTGCGGCCGCAGGGGCTGACGGGAGTGAGGGCGGGGGCCCACGGGAGTGGGGCCGGGGGGCGACGTGAAGGACTGTGGGACCGTTGGACTCGTGTAACCAGTCGTCTCGCCGGTCGCGCCGAAAGCCCGAGGGCCACCTTCCGGACGTCGTACGAGGATCAGGACTGTTAGATTCCACGCCAGCGCGGTGTGAACGGGAGGCGACCATGGTGGCAGGCCACGGAGCACGGGGCCGGAGCGGTGGGCGGCCGACGTTGGAAGAGGTCGCCGCACGGGCCGGTGTGGGCCGGGGGACGGTGTCCCGGGTGATCAACGGCTCGCCCCGGGTCAGTGACGCGACCCGCGCGGCGGTCGAGGCGGCCGTCGCGGAACTCGGCTACGTCCCGAACACGGCGGCCCGCGCACTCGCGGCGAACCGCACGGACGCGATCGCGATGGTCGTGCCCGAGCCGGAGACCCGCTTCTTCGCGGAACCGTACTTCTCCGACATCCTCAAGGGCGTCGGCGCCCAGCTCTCCGACACGGAGATGCAGCTCCTGCTGATCTTCGCGGGCAGCGACCGGGAACGCCGCCGGCTGGCCCAGTACCTGGCCGCGCACCGCGTCGACGGGGTCCTCCTGGTCTCCGTGCACGCGGACGACCCGCTCCCCGACCTGCTGTCGCAACTGGAGATCCCGGCGGTGATCAGCGGCCCCCGCTCGGAGCACGAGACGCTCCCGTCCGTCGACTCCGACAACTACGGCGGCGGCCGCTCGGCGGTGGAGCACCTGATCGCGCGGGGCCGCACCCGGATCGCCACGATCACCGGGCGCCTCGACGTCTACGGTGCCCAGCGCCGAGTCGTCGGCTACCGCGAGGCCCTCGTCGACGCCGGACGCGAGGTCGACGAGCGGCTGATCGTCCCCGGTGACTTCACGGAGGAGGGCGGCCGCAGGGCGATGCAGGAACTGCTGGCCCGCCGCCCCGACCTCGACGCGGTCTTCGTCGAGTCCGACGTGATGGCCTCGGGCGCCCGCCAGGTGCTGCGTGAGGCGGGCCGCCGCATACCGGACGACGTCGCCCTCGTCGGCTACGACGACTCGGCGATCGCCCGCCACATGGATCCCCCGCTGACGAGCGTCCGCCAGCCCATCGAGGAGATGGGCCGAGCCATGATCGACCTCCTCCTCGACGAGATCGCGGACCGCCGCCCGGCGGTGTCCCGGGGGTTGGAGCGGCGCCAGGTGGTGCTGCCTACGGAGTTGGTGGCGCGGGCTTCTTCGTGAGAGCGGGACGCGGCCCCACTCAGGGGCTGTGCGCGTGGCGAGTTCGATGCGATGGCAAAGGCCCACAGCGACGTCAAGCGAATGCGCCGCGTCATCTTCGGCTGATCACGCGACTGTCTGGTCATGGGTTCGTCGTCGGGTCGGCGGCAGCCCGCGAGACCAGCTCGCGAGCCCGGACGTACGCGGCCCACAGCCTCTTGACCTCCGGGCACAGGGGGTCCCCGTACTCGCATTCGTCGCAGCCGTAGGAGGGGCTCGTGAAGGCCCGGTAGGTGACGTACACGCCGCCGGGCGCGACGGTCGGAAGCCGTCCGGGTCGGTCGCCGCCCTCGCCGCGATCCCGCCCGTAGGTACCGCTCATCACCGTTCGCACCCGTGGGGTGGCGATCCCTGGTGATCGCGGATAGCGATGTTGATGTCCGAGACCCGAGAGACGTCTCCGGCCCTCGATGCGTTTCCCCGCTGATCGGCCAGCCTGCCGCACACGTCACATCCGGGGACCGGAGCGGGCTGGCGGAGAGGGAGGCCGAGCGTGATGGGTGGGTCCATGGTCGTCTTCCTCATCCGAGGGCTCCCGAGGGGGAGGCGATGCCGCCGGGCGCGAAGGCCGCGCCGAACAGAACGGGATCGGTGAGCCGACCGGACCCGTCGGGGTGCTCCACCCAGACCCGTTCACCAAGGGAGTACAGGACGGGTGGGCACCGCAGGACCCAACCAGGAGGACGGAGTCACGCCTGCCCGACCCCGTCCAGCTCCCGGCCCGCACCCGAGGGAACGAGCCACCAGGCCACGCCAGACTCCACGTCCGCGAGAACCGGTCCGAGTCTCTCCGTCCCGATCAACCGCAGTGCCTTCATCGACCTCAGCAGAGGCGCCTCCACCACGTTCCAGCATCGGCCGGTGGAGAACGGAGCCAGTTGCTCGTTCTGCCACGCGCGTCGCACGTCGGTGGGGCGGTCCGTGCAGGAGAGGAGCCAGTCCTGGCCCGACTGCCGTAGCGCGAGGGGGGTTTGCGTGCTCATGCGCAGGACCGTAGGGAGGCCGATCCTGCTCGCGCCTGCCGATCGCGCCGGGTTGCGTCCGCTGCCGAGGCGGTTCGACCAAGTTGCTCATGGCGAGCTGAGTCGGGCCCGGGCTCGCATGATCAAACGGTGCGCCTGAGCGCCGTAGGCCGCTCCTTCGTCGAGGCGCTCCCACACGCGGGTGTACAGGGCGACATCCTCAGCCGACTCAAGCGTGAATTCCGTGCTGATCGTCTCGACGACGACCCGTTGCTCGTCGAAGATCCAGAATCCGTGTTTCGGGGTGAGCCGCAGTCGTGCGCCCAGCGGCACTATGCCGAGGGAGACGCCGTCCATGCCGATCAGCCCGACGAGTCGGTCCAGTTGGCCGGCCATCACTTCGCCGGGACACACCAGGGCGTGGAGCGCTCCCTCCCAGATCAGGACACGAAAGGTTCTGCCAGGCTCGTACAGCACCTCCTGTCTCTTCATCCGAGCGCGCACCGCGTCTTCCGTGTCGCGAGGAGACCGCATCAACTCGGCGTTGTGGATGAGGAGATGCCGGGCGTAGCCCGGAGTCTGGAACAGTCCGGGAATGACCGTTGCCTCGTAGCCTCGGACGCTGGAGGTGCGGCGGTACGCGGCGACGTACCGGTCCTGCACGGCACGGTGCCCGGTAGTGAGCTGACGGCGCCAGGAGCGTTGTTGCGACTCCAACCCCTGCAGTCGGCTCCTGAGATCGGCTGCCTCGGCCGGGGCCCCGATCGCGTTCGCCCACGCTTCCAGGTCCTCAGCGGTGGCGGTCTGCTTGCCGTTCTCCAACCGCGACACCTTCGACCGTTGCCATCCCAGCCGATCCGCGAGGTCCTTTCCCAGGAGACCGGCCCCGGTGCGCAGTTCACGCAACCGCACACCGAGAGCCTCCCTGCCGTGCTGGAGATCCGTGCTCACCCGGCAGACGGTACCTGCGCCTGGAACTCCCTGGTAGGCACGGCGTGATGCCACGCGGCATCACGGACCTGGCAGGCATGTACGACGCTCTCGGCGTCCTCCAGGACATACACCCCGGATGTCTCGCCGTCGCCGTCGAAGAGGAACTTCACGACCGTCCGGGAGTCGAACAGCCAGAAGTCGAACTCCGGTAGCCCGAGACGTACGGCGTCCGCCCGGTACATGTTGCGGATGTCCTCGCCCGCGGCCACGTTGCCCAGGCCGCTGGCGAGCAGGAACCGCTGGCCCTCCGTCGGGGGATCGTCGACCAGGCGCACCCGCTCGAACCGTTTGCCGGTCGAGGTCTGGGCCCGGATGCTCTGTCGCCACGAGTCGAAGGGCTCGTTCGCGATGTCCTCGCCCGCCTGCCACCGCTGCCACTTGGGACCCCGGCGATCCGAGGCGTAACCGCGCTGGGTTTCCAGGCGCCAAGCGGTGTGCTCGAAGTCGGTGAACAGATGGGTGATCTCGTCGAAGGGGATCAGCTCCGGCACTCGGCCTACTCCTTCGGAGCGAAGCGTGCGAGCAGTTCGCGGGGGACCCGGACGAACGTCTCGGAGTCTTTGACGTCTCGCAGCTGTGCGAGGTGTGCCGGGTCGGTTTCCCGCTCGCCCTGCACGAGGATCTCGCCCGTCTCCACAACTTCGTAAAGTGTTGGGCAGTTGCCGTTGTCCGATGTGGTTCCGATGAACCTCAGAGTCATCTGGCCCTCCGTCCGCGCTGGTTGAAGCACCAGGATGCTCGGTGCACAGGGAACTGGTCCGAAGGTTGCTCCGATTTGCTCCGACTCCGACGCGTGCGGTGATTGCGCAGCGCGCCGCCAGGTGTCAGCCGGTGGAGTCGTCCGTGGCCGAGTCCGGGTTCGCCTGTTCGAGGACGAACGACCCCTTCCCGCGCACGGTGACGATCAGGCCCCGCTGACCCAGGAGCTGAAGAGCAGAACGCGCGGTCGGACGGGAGACGTTGAACTCGTCGCAGATGGCCGCCTCGGACGGGACCCGGCGGCGGGGAGGGTAGGTGCCATCCGCGATACGCGCGCTGAGTATGACGGCGATCTGTTCGTAAAGCGGCTCAGGTCCTTCAAGGTCGACAGTCATATGTCAACCCTATTTGACCTGCGACGATGCCTATCGATATGTGGAGTCACATGACATCACCTGACAACACCTTACAAGTGGCGTAATCTCTCGACATGGAAAGACCCCGGCGAGGTTGTGCGACCTCCCGGGGCATGGCCAACAGCTTCGAAGGAGCTGACGACAGTGAGCATTATCCACGCGGTCCTGCGGTGGGCCCTGGGCGTACTCGTCCCCGGCACCGGGAGGCGCCGCCGGGCGGCCGCTTCCCGCGTCGCCGCGCTGCCCCTCGTAATTCCCCGGCGTCGGACCCGAGTGCTGCCGCAGGCGCTTCCGGCCACGCGATCCCCCTATGGTTTGCACGGACCGCTCGACGGAGCCGCCACCGCCATGGTCCGGCCCTACGTCATCGAGTCCGAGCGGGAACAGGCGTGCCAGTCCCGGCGGCGACTCGCCTTGGTGCTCGCGGCGGATTTCGGTATCGATCTCGATGAGCATGTGATCGGTGCGAAGGCGGTGGCGTGATGAGCATGTGTGAACCTCCCCGCCGCCCAGACCCGCCGCGGGCGCGCCGAGGTGACACCGTCAGGGACGCGGGAAGCGGGCGGATCGGGAAGGTGATGGGGTTCGTCGGTCCATACGTTCAACTCCGGCCGGTCGGCGGCGGCCGGGAGTGGGACGCCCGGCTGGAGGACCTCAGGCTGGCGACTCGGTCCGAGGCGCTGAGTGAAAGCGTCGCCAGGAGCAATGCGCGGTCGAGAGGGGAGACCTTGTAGCGGCGGGTCTGACGGTCATACGTGCGCAGCAGCACGCTCGGCTGCGGCTGGGGCGTGCTGCTGGCAGCCTGGCCCTCATGCAGAGGCTTGGCGGCGACGGGGGAAGCACGGGGAATCATCCGCTGCTGGACGTCAACCGGGTCGATGGCCCTCTCGCGGCCTACCTGTCCCGGACCGGCGACGTCTTCCGGGTGTTCGGGAAGCAGGACTCGGGGTGCGTGGCCTATGGAGTTCATCTGCCGGACCGCGATGAGCGGTGGTTCGTGAAGACGGCGGTCACTGCCGTGGGCCGACGGTCGCTGGAGCGGGCGTGGGGTTTCCACCGGGCCGTACGGCACCCGGTCATCGTCCCGCAGGTGCATCGGATTGCGTTGCCGCACGGGTCGGCCGTGGTCATGCCCTGGCTGGACGGGGAGGTGCTCTACGACCCCGCCGAGCGGGGCAGAGGAGACCGCACGAACCCAGACGGCCCGATGGCGCGCTTCCGCTCCCTCCCGCCGCACCGGATCGAGGCGGCCTTGGCCGGCGTCCTCGACGCGCATCTCGCCGTCGAGGCCGCCGGGTACGTCGCCGTGGATCTCTACGACGGGGCCCTGTTGTACGACTTCGCGGCGGGGAAAATGCGGCTGATCGACCTCGACGAGTACCGGCCGGGGCCCTTCGTGCTGGACGCCGAACGGCTACCGGGGTCCACCCGTTTCATGGCGCCGGAGGAGTATGAGCGCGGCGCGACGATCGACATCCGCACCACGGTCCACGCACTGGGCCGCACTGCCCGCCTGTTGTTGGACGCGGGGGACGAGGAACGTGCCTGGCGGGGCACGGCGGCTCAATTGGGCGTACTGGAGCAGGCCACGCACCCCGATCCCGGTGAACGCTTCGCGGGCGTGCAGGAATTCAGGGAAGCCTGGCTGAGCAGCTGAGGTCCTTCCGTCAGCTCGCCTCGCCCCCCACAAGATCAATGTCGGGGACGGTGCCCAGAACGTGAAGATGCCGGCCTCCTTTGCTGCCTTTGCTTGGTATCCCTTCGAAGAGGGCGGTATCCGACTCCATGCCTGTTTCGGCTTGGGTGCAGCTCAGGCTGAGCGACGGTCGCGACGGCGTGCTGGACGCACGTGGCATCGGCAGCTGATCTGAGGCTTTGGCCGTCCGTCGGCTGTGCCGGAGCAGTCACTCGGCCGAAGCCGCACCTTGCCTGATCGCGGCGATGGCGTCGTTTGCCCGGGGTGGTCATGTCTAGGCTGGCGGCGTGACGGTGGTGTGGGTGACGGGAAATTCAGGGACGGGTAAGTCCACGGTCTGCGGGATGCTGCGAGCGCGTGGTTACGTGGCGCTCGACGCCGACGAGGACGGCTTCAGTCGCTGGATCGACCGGGCCAAGGGTGAGGTCGTGACGCATCCTCCGTATCCAGTTCCCGAGGGCTGGCTCGATCGATACGGTTGGGCGATCGTCCGCGAGCGTGTTGAGACCCTCGTCGAGGAGTCTCGTTTCCGCATCGCGTTCTTGTGTGGGTCGGTGGAGAACGAGGCAGACGTCCGCGATCTTTTCGACGTCATCGTGTGCCTGGTGATCGACGAGGACACCCTTCGCCACCGGCTCGCGACCCGCACTACGAACGCATTCGGTCAACATCCCGAAGAGCTCGCAGCGGCTCTCCGGTGGAATCCTCGGATGCGAGCGATCTACGAAAGCCGTGGCGCGACGATCATCGATGCGTCGAAGCCGGTGACCGAGGTGGTGGACGGTGTCATCGACGCAGTTCAGGCGCTGAGAGGCGGTGCGTGAGTTGCGTGTTTCGCGCTTTCGGGAGGGGCGGGATTCCGCGCTCGGTCAGCCGCTTGAAGAGTGAAGGGATGATCTGTGACAGGAGGTCAGCGGCCGCGCAGTGCTCATCGACGGTGGTGCAGCGCACACGAACGAGCCCTCCGACCTGTTCCCAGATCGGAGGGCTCGTTGTTCAGGGTGAGTGACGGGACTCGAACCCGCGACATCCTGGACCACAACCAGGTGCTCTACCAGCTGAGCTACACCCACCATGACCGGCGGTTCATCCGAAGGTTTCACCGACCGGCCGAGAAAAAGTGTACAGGGTGTTCAGGGGTGCCCGTGCACGCGTTTCCGTGGGGGGCGGGACGGGGCTACAGGCCGGGCAGGACGTGCTTCGCGGCGATCGTGCGGGCCGTGTCCGAGTCGGGGCCGGGCTGCGGGACGAAGATCGCCTCGCGGTAGTAGCGGAGCTCGGCGATGGATTCGCGGATGTCGGCGAGGGCCCGGTGGTTGCCGTTCTTCTCCGGGCTGTTGAAGTACGCCCTCGGGTACCAGCGCCGGGCCAGCTCCTTGATCGAGGAGACGTCCACGATGCGGTAGTGCAGGTACTCCTCCAGCGTCGGCATGTCCCGCAGGAGGAAGCCCCGGTCCGTGCCGACCGAGTTGCCGCACAGCGGTGCCTTGCGCGGTTCCTTCACGTGTTCCCGTACGTACGCCAGGACCTGCTCCTCGGCGTCGGCGAGCGTCGTGCCGCCGGCCAGGGCGTCCAGCAGGCCGGACGCGGTGTGCATCTCGCGCACCACCTCCGGCATCGTCTCCAGCGCCGAGTCCGGCGGGCGGACGACGATGTCGACTCCGTCGCCGAGCACGTTCAGCTCGGAGTCGGTGACGAGGGCGGCCACCTCGATGAGCGCGTCGTCCGACAGCGAGAGGCCGGTCATCTCGCAGTCGATCCACACCATGCGATCGTTCATGTGTCTCACCTTACGGCCCGTGACAGCCGTACGGCCCGGTCCTGCACCAGGGTGATCACGACGTGATCAGGTGCGGGACCGGGCCGTACGGCATACGCCGGAGAGGGCTAGGGCGCGCTGCGCTGGCCCGGCAGGCGGCCCGTCGCGTACAGCTCCGGCTTCGCGCCCTCCGTGGACATGGACGCCGACGGCGCCAGGGCGCTCGCCGCGGCCGTGCGCCGCGCCTGCAGCGGCACCGGCGCGTGCTCCGGCGCCATCGGGGACGGCCCCGGGACGCCGTGCGGTCCGTCGTGGTGGTCGCCGGGCTTGTCGCCCTGCGGCCGCCGGGCCCGGTACGCCGCCCGGTACGCCGCCGGGGACGAACCCAGCTGCCTCCGGAAGTGCCCGCGCAGCGCCACCGGCGAACGGAAGCCGCACCGGCCCGCGACCTCGTCCACCGAGTAGTCCGATGTCTCCAGCAGACGCTGCGCCTGCAGTACGCGCTGAGTGATCAGCCACTGCAGGGGAGCGCTCCCGGTGAGCGAGCGGAACCGGCGGTCGAACGTACGACGGCTCATGTACGCCCGTGCCGCGAGCGTCTCCACGTCGAACTGCTCGTGGAGGTGCTCCAGCGCCCAGGCGACGACCTCGGCGAGCGGGTCGGCGCCGATCTCCTCGGGTAAAGATCGATCGAGGTAGCGCTCCTGGCCGCCCGATCGACGGGGTGGCACGACGAGACGCCGGGCCAGGGCCCCTGCCGCCTCGTTGCCGTGATCCGTCCGCACGATGTGCAGACAGAGATCGATTCCGGCCGCGGTACCGGCCGAGGTGAGTACGTCCCCGTCGTCCACGAAGAGCTCTCGTGGGTCGACGTGGACGGACGGATAGCGCTTGGCCAGCGTCGGCGCGTACATCCAGTGCGTCGTCGCGGGCCTGCCGTCCAGCAGGCCGGCCGCGGCCAGCACGAATGCGCCGGTGCACAGGCCGACGATGCGGGCCCCCTCTTCGTGCGCTCGGCGCAGTGCGTCGAGCGCCTCCTCCGGCGGCGGTGAGGTGATCGAACGCCATGCGGGCACGACCACCGTGCCCGCCCGCGCGATCGCCTCCAGGCCGTTCGGTGCGGTGAGTTCCAGGCCCCCTGTGGTCCGCAGCGGGCCTTCCTCGCCCGCGCACACCAACAAGCGGTAGCGCGGTACGCCGGCGTCCTGGCGGTCGATCCCGAACACCGACAGTGGTATGGAACTCTCGAAGATGGGACCGCCGCTGAACAGCAGCACCGCGACGATCTCCTTGCGGCGTCGCCCGGACAGCTTCCGGGCCGCGGCTTCCGGCGCGGCGGTGGAGTCGTGGCTCATACTGCTAAGCCCCCCTCGGTGGTCGCGGCTCCTCGGTTGTGTCGCTCCTGCACGTTTCCCCTTGGTCCTGCACGAGTCCCCCGCCGTAAGACAGTCATGATCGAATCTACTGTGTCCCGTGGTGCCGGCGTGACCAGATCGCCAACCGGCACATTGTCGACATGGCAACTTGGCGTAAAGCATTCGATCACGAAGCGTTGCACTCGTGGGCCGTGCAGGGAAGTGCGCCTTGTCCCAGTGGCCGGTCCGCGTAGGGTGCGCGAGGCCCCTGGACCCCTTTCAGTGCAGGTCGAACGGGGGGTGGAGGGGTGTTCGACCAAGGAACGCGCAGGTGGCCGAAGTTGGCTGAAAAGATACGGGGGTGTGCGCGGAAACCGGTCAGTCGACCGGCGTACTCGTGCCGGGGTTCCGTCCGCCCCCATGCGCCCCTGAGGTCGAGCGTCCGCGTAGGCCGCACGCGGAGGTGCGATCTTCGGCCATCGAACGGGGGGCGGTGGTGCGGGCCGCGCGGGCCGCACCGCGCTCGGACTGGCGGAGCAGGACGCGGCAGACGCCGGTGACCGCGGCGAGGCCGAGGGCCGCGCCCGTCGCACCGGCGAGCGAGGTGCCGTACCAGACGAGGACGACCGGGACGAGGACGCAGCTGAACGCCGCCCAGCGGACCACGTCCGTGGCGGTGTCGGCGGGGGCGGGGGAGGACGGCGGCGCCGGGATCGGGCCCTGGGGGGTGTCCTCGGGAGCGGCTTCGGCTTCGGGGGCGGGTGCAGGGGTGCGGGCGGACGGGGGCGCGGTGCTGCGGGGTGCTGTGCGGGGTGCGGTCCGGTGTGCTGTGCGGTGGGCGGGCACTGCGGGCTCCCTCCTGGCTCCCTCGGGGTCGGCTTACGGGGGTTCAACGCGTGTTCGACCCGTCGGTCACTGGTGCTGTCCGATCGGGTTGCCGACGGTGCCGCCCGCGCCCGGCCGCCGCCTTCCCGGCCAAACCGGCTGTACGTGGCAGCAACCATTGCGTTACGGGGCGGTGCTCGTGCATGCTCCCTGGAACCCCGCGCAGCCGGTGCGGGATCTGGGCGGAGGAGGCGTGCGGTCGTACCCTTGGGGGTATGGGGTTGGGAAGATGTTTCCCGGACACGGCTCCGCCGCGCACCGACGTCCCATCCACGTCGTCCCATCCACGAGGATCCGAACGCCGAGACACCCATGGCCGGTCACGAATTCTTCGACTCCGCGGACCGCAAGCGGCGGCCCGTCGCCGATCCCACGGCGGCAGAGCCCCTTGCGGCGGAAGAGGCGCGTCCTTCCTGCGACCCCGCCTTCAAGCACGGCGTCGTCGTCGGCTTCGACGGTTCGACGTCCAGTGAGCGTGCCCTCGCGTACGCCATCGGCATGGCCCGCCGCTCCGGTTCGGGCCTGATCATCGTGCACGTCGCCAACCGGCTGCCCACGACCGTGTGGGCCGGCTGCGAGCCCCCCGTCTTCGTCGACGTACCCGATCACCGGACCGAGGTCCTCGGGCTGGAGCTCGCCTGCGCCGACTATCTCGTCGAAGTGCCCTGGATACTCGTCGAGCGCGGTGGCGACATCTGCCACGAACTCGAAGAGGTGGGGCGGGAGTACGAGGCCGACGCGATCGTCGTCGGGTCGACGCACGGGATCGTCGGGCGGCTCTTCGGGTCTGTCGCCGGGCGGCTCGCCAAGCGGGCGCAACGGCCGGTCATCGTCATTCCCTGACGCGTTCGAGAACGCGCAAGTCTACTGACGCGTAGGGGTGTTTGTGGCCTTGTGAAGGGCATAACCCGCGTGATGCCGGACCGAGTGGTGTGACGGCCACGGTAGTTGGCAGCGGCGCCGGGATGTTGGGCGACCCCGGTGTCATGGAACGGACCCCCTTGTGATGGGTGGCATCACGTGGGGGTCCGTCTTCGTTGTGGGGCCTCTGCGGGTGAGTGGCGTTGCTCGCGCAGTTTCCCGCGCCCATGAATGCTCCGGGTGCGCCCCCTCGGGGAAGGGCTCCCTACTCCACCGTGACCGACTTGGCCAGGTTACGCGGCTTGTCGATGTCGCGGCCCAGGGCCAACGCCGTGTGGTAGGCGAGAAGTTGGAGAGGGATGCCCATCAGGATCGGGTCGAGCTCGTCCTCGTTCTTGGGGACGACGATCGTCTGGTCGGCCTTCTCCTGCTCCTGGTGGGCGACGGCGAGGATCTGGCCGCTGCGGGCCTTGATCTCCTCCAGGGCGGCGCGGTTCTTCTCCAGCAGGTCGTCGTCGGGGACGATGGCGACCGTCGGGAGGGCGGGCTCGATGAGCGCCAGCGGGCCGTGCTTGAGCTCGGAGGCGGGGTAGGCCTCCGCGTGGATGTAGGAGACCTCCTTGAGCTTCAGCGAGGCCTCACGGGCGACCGGGTAGCCCCGGACGCGGCCGATGAAGAGCATCGAGCGGGCCTCGGCGTACTGCTCGGCCAGCTTCTTGATCTCCTTCTCCTGCTCCAGCATCTCGGAGATCTGGGCGGGGAGCTTGCGCAGGCCCGCGATGATCCGCTTGCCGTCGCGGACGGAGAGGTCGCGGGTGCGGCCGAGGTGCAGTGCCAACAGGGCGAAGGCGACGGTGGTGTTGGTGAAGCACTTGGTGGAGACGACGCAGACCTCGGGGCCCGCGTGGACGTAGATGCCGCCGTCCGCCTCACGGGCGATCGCCGAACCGACGACGTTCACCACACCCAGCACCCGCGCGCCCTTGCGCTTCAGCTCCTGGACGGCTGCCAGCACGTCGTAGGTCTCGCCGGACTGGGAGACGGCGATGTAGAGGGTGTCGGGGTCGACGACCGCGTTGCGGTAGCGGAACTCGGAGGCCGGCTCGGCGTCCGCGGGGATACGGGCCAGCTCCTCGATCATCTGGGCGCCGATCATGCCCGCGTGGTACGAGGTGCCGCAGCCGAGGATCTTGACGCGGCGGATCTGGCGCGCCTCGCGGGCGTCCAGGTTGAGGCCGCCGAGGTGCACGGTGGAGAAGCGGTCGTCGATGCGGCCGCGCAGCACGCGGTCCACGGCGTCGGCCTGCTCGTGGATCTCCTTGTGCATGTAGGTGTCGTGGCCGCCCATGTCGTACGAGGCGGCCTCCCACTCCACGGTGGTGGGCTCGGCCGTGGTGCGGGTGCCCTCCGTGGTGTAGGTGCGGAAGTCGTCGGCCTTGAGGGTGGCCATCTCGCCGTCGTCGAGGGTGACGATCTGGCGGGTGTGGGCGACCAGAGCGGCTATGTCCGAGGCGACGAACATCTCCTTCTCGCCGATGCCGAGCACGACGGGGGAGCCGTTGCGGGCGACGACGATCCGGTCGTTGAAGTCGGCGTGCATGACGGCGATGCCGTAGGTGCCCTCGACGATCCGCACCGCCTGGCGGACCTTCTCCTCCAGGGTGGTGGCCTGGGAGCGGGCGATGAGGTGGGTGAGGACCTCGGTGTCGGTCTCGGAGAGGAACTCGACGCCGTCCGCCTCCAGCTTCCTGCGCAGGTCGGAGGCGTTGTCGATGATGCCGTTGTGGACGACGGCGACCTTGTTGTCGGTCGACATGTGCGGGTGGGCGTTCACGTCGGACGGGGCGCCGTGGGTGGCCCAGCGGGTGTGGGCGATGCCGGTGGTGCCCTTGAAGCGCGCGGGGACCTTGGCCTCCAGGTCACGGACCCGGCCCTTGGCCTTGACCATCTTCAGGCCGGCCGTCTTGGGCGAGGTGACGACTATGCCCGCGGAGTCGTAGCCCCGGTACTCCAGGCGCTGCAGGCCCTCCAGGAGCAGCGGCGCCACATCGCGCTTGCCGATGTAACCGACAATCCCGCACATATATACGTATCCCCTAGCCGTAGACGATGCGGCGCAGCTGCCTGAGCGTGAGCTCCGGTGGTGCGACCGCCCGGTATTTCAGGTCCGCCTCGATCTGTTCGAAGATCGTCGCGTTGACCAGGCCCTGGGCCTGGAGCTCGCGGTGGCGGCGACGGACGTACTCCTCGGTCGTCTCGTCGAAGTAGGCGAGCACGTCCTGGATCACACGCAGCGCCTCGCCCCGGTTGAGGGGCGAGGATCGCGTCAGGTGATCAACGAGTTCGTCGTGCACTCGGTAGATCCTGGGGCACCAGAGAGTGATGTGCAAGAAATCTGCCCGAAATCGGGCAGGGGTGTGTTGAATCTCCTTGGGGAAACATTGGATCTGTCATGAGGGCCTGTTCGTGAGCTGTCCATCCGGCGTCCGACAGCCCGTCGCCTGAGGCGACGACTTTCGGACGCCATGGACATTCCTCGCATGGGCGTACCCGAGCGGCTGGCCGAGCGCATGAGCATGGCCGAGCAGCACGAGTACCTGCGCTCCAGGTTCTCCCGCCGCTCGATCGTCAGAGGTGGCGCGGTCACGCTCGGCGCCGTCGCGGGCGGCGCGTTCGTCCCGGCCGCGCACGCCGCCTCCCCGGCCTCGGCTCCGGCCGCCCCTCGTACCGCCGTTCCGACCCTGGCGGGCCGGGGCGCCGAGCGCGTCGACGGCTCCCTCGTCGCCCCCTTCGGCCGCCACCTGGCCTTCGGCGCCGACCCGCGCACCGAGATCACCGTCTCGTGGCAGGTCCCGGTCGCCGTCCGAAAGCCGTTCATCCGGATCGGCGCCCACCCCCAGGACCTCTCCCGTCGTATCGACGCCGAGGTCCGCACCCTCTTCACGCCGGCCGGTGTCGGCGCGAGCGGCGACCACACGCAGTACTACGTGCACGCGAAGCTCACCCACCTCAAGCCCGGCCGCACCTACTACTACGGCGTCGGCCACGCCGGCTTCGACCCGGCCGAGCCGCACCTGCTGGGCACCCTGGGCACCTTCACCACGGCCCCCGCGCACAAGGCGCCCTTCACCTTCACGGCCTTCGGCGACGAGGGTGTGGGCTACCACGGCCTCGCCAACAACAGCCTGCTGCTCGGTCAGAACCCGGCGTTCCACCTGCACGCCGGCGACATCGCCTACGCCGACCCGGCGGGCCAGGGCAAGGCCGCCGACAACGGCTTCGACTCCCGGGTGTGGGACCAGTTCCTGGCGCAGACCGAGTCCGTCGCCAAGTCCGTGCCGTGGATGCCGGCCTACGGCAACCACGACATGGAGGCCTGGTACTCGCCGAACGGCTACGGCGGCGAGGAGGCCCGCTGGAACCTGCCCGACAACGGCCCCGACAGCAAGAACCTGCCGGGCGTCTACTCCTTCGTCTACGGCAACACGGCCGTCATCTCGCTCGACGCCAACGACATCTCGTACGAGATCCCGGCCAACCTCGGCCTCTCCGGCGGTACCCAGACCAAGTGGCTGGAGGCCCGGCTCAAGAAGTTCCGCGCCTCCCGTGACATCGACTTCGTCGTGGTCTTCTTCCACCACTGCGCGTACTGCACCTCCGCGGCGCACGCCTCGGAAGGCGGCGTGCGACAGGAGTGGGTGCCGCTGTTCGAGAAGTACTCGGTGGACCTCGTCATCAACGGCCACAACCACCAGTACGAGCGCACCGACGTCATCAAGGGCGGCGAGGTCGCCAAGAAGCTGCCGATCGGCGGCACGGCCTACCCGGAGAGCGAGGGCGTGGTGTACGTCACGGCGGGCGCGGCCGGTCGCAGCCTCTACTCCTTCACCGCCCCGCTGTCGTACGAGGGGCACGAGAACGAGGTCGAGTCGGTCTCCTCGTACCTCAACGTGCAGGGCGGCAAGCAGAACGAGACCGTCACCTGGTCGCGGGTGCGGTACCTCGACTACTCCTTCCTGCGGGTGGACGTGCGGCCCGCGCCGAAGGGGCACCACGCCACGCTGACCGTGCGCGGGATCGCGGAGACCGGTGACCAGGTCGACCACTTCACGGTGGCCCGCAGGGCGAAATGACCGGCGGCTCACATCACTTACCCGGCTGATCGTCGCGGGCGGTCCTCACGCGCGTCACAGGCGTCTGAGGACCGCCTGCTTGGCCAGGGTGAACTCCTCGTCCGTGAGCACTCCGGACCGGTGGAGGTCGCCCAGTTCACGCAGGCGGCGCAGCAGGGCGTCGTGGTCCTCCTCGGGGGCGGGCCGGTCCGAAGGCGGGGACGGGGTCAGCTGTTTCGGTGCCGGGGCCGCCGGGTGCGGGAGCCGCGCCTGCACGGCCGCCGCGACCAGGGCCATCAACGGGTCCTTCTTGAAGCCCCACAGCTCCACGGAGTTGGGGTCGTACTTGGGCGGGGCCTTGGTGGGAGCGTTCCGCACGGTGAAGCGGAGGTGGCCGTTCTCCAGGCCGACCGAGGGGTGCCACTCGACGCCCGCTATGTCCGCCAGGGCGAGCGTGCGTGCCCCGGCGGCGGCCTTGGCGTCCTCCGTCTTCCAGTTCCACTCCAGCCGTACGTGCTCGCCGTCGAAGCTCGCGGTGCCGTCCCCGGCGGAGACGGAGAGCGGGACGGCCGGACCGGCGAGGAGGTAGGAGTCGACAGCGTCGGTCGGAACCTCGTCCAGGAGCAGCGCGCCCCGGATCTCGTGCACGAAGTACTCGGCGACGCCGTACCGGTCGGCGTCGACGCTCAGCTGGTACGGGTCGTTGGTGTCGGTGAGCCGTCCGCCGGTCGCCTGGAGGAGCGGGTCGGAGCCGTCGCGCAGCCGTAGCCGCAGCCGCCCGGACCTCCTGCCCTGCTCGAAGGAGATGCCCGCCAACGCGCCCAGCGGGACGGTTAGTTCACCGAGGGTCTTGCGGAGCAGGCTCACGCTCTTGTCGCGGCCGGGGGCCAGCCGCAGTGTGTCGCCGTCGAAGGTCCACGTGCCGTCCCGCTGGAGGATTTCCGCCATGCGGGGATTCTTTCACCGGCCGCGGGGGGAGGTGGTCTAGACCTGGAGGGGGTGGAGGGGCGATGGTGGGGAGCGCACCGTTCGATACGTGGAGGGAGCTCGTCGTGAGATCGCACCACAGATCGACCCGCCTTCTCGGCTCGCTGCTGCTGGTGGTGGCGGCCGGGATCTTCGCCGTGGGAGCCGCACCCGTGTCCGAGAACGCCCCTGCCGACGCCGCCCCGGTCCCGCTCGGGCAGGTGGTCCCGGCGCCCGCCTCGGTCCGGGCCGACGGATCGCCGTACCGGCTGACGAGCGGTACGCGCATCGTCGTGGACGGTGGGCCCGAGGCCCGTCGGGTGGGGGAGTACCTCGCCGGGATCCTGCGGCCCTCGACGGGGTACCGGCTGCCGGTCACCGAACGTCAGGAGGCCGGAATCCGTCTCCGGTTGGCCCCGGGGGAGACGGGTCTCGGCCAGGAGGGCTACCGGCTGCGGAGCGGGAGGTCCGGCGTCACCCTCACCGCCCGCGCGCCCGCCGGGCTGTTCCACGCCGTCCAGACCCTGCGCCAACTGCTGCCCGCCGCCGTCGAGGAGGACTCCGTGCGGCCGGGCCCCTGGCTGATCGCGGGCGGCACGATCGAGGACACCCCGCGCTACGGCTGGCGCGGCGCGATGCTGGACGTCTCCCGTCACTTCTTCACCGTCGACCAGGTCAAGCGCTACATCGACCAGTTGGCGCTCTACAAGTTCAACAAGCTGCATCTGCACCTCTCCGACGACCAGGGCTGGCGCATCGCGATCGACTCCTGGCCGCGTCTCGCCTCGTACGGCGGCTCCACACAGGTCGGCGGCGGCCCCGGCGGCCACTACAGCAAGGCCGACTACCGCGAGATCGTCCGCCACGCGGCCTCGCGCCACCTCGAAGTCGTCCCCGAGATCGACATGCCGGGCCACACCAACGCGGCGCTCGCCTCCTACGCCGAACTGAACTGCGACGGCGTCGCGCCCCCGCTCTACACCGGCACCGAGGTCGGCTTCAGCTCCCTGTGCGTCGACAAGGAGGTCACGTACGACTTCGTCGACGACGTCGTACGGGAGCTGGCCGCGCTGACCCCGGGGCGGTATCTGCACATCGGCGGGGACGAGGCGCACTCCACCAGCCACGAGGACTATGTGAAGTTCATGGACCGGGTGCAGCCGGTCGTCGAGCGGTACGGGAAGACCGTGGTCGGCTGGCACCAGTTGACCGGGGCGACGCCGGCGCGCGGCGCGCTCGCGCAGTACTGGGGGCTGGACGGTACGGAGGCCGCGGAGAAGGAGCAGGTCGCGGCCGCCGCGCGGAACGGGACCGGCATCGTTCTCTCGCCCGCCGACCGGATCTACCTCGACATGAAGTACGACAAGGACACTCCGCTGGGACTCGACTGGGCCGGGTACGTGGATGTGCGGCGGTCGTACGACTGGGATCCGGGGAGCTATCTGCAGGGGGTGCAGGCGGCGGCCCTGCGGGGCGTCGAGGCGCCGTTGTGGACCGAGACGATCGTGACCCCGGCCGACATGGACCTCATGGTGTTCCCGAGGCTGCCGGGGGTCGCCGAGTTGGGGTGGTCGCCCGCGTCCGCGCTCGACTGGGACGGGTACCGGGGCCGACTGGCCGCGCAGGGGCCGCGGTGGGACGCGCTCGGGATCGGGTACTTCCGGGCGCCACAGGTGCCGTGGCCCGCGCGGTAGGTCACGGGGTGTTCTTCCGGTGCCCCGTATGGGTGGGATGCGACGTCCAGGGCCCGGCGCTAGCATGAAATGAAAGGGCCGCGCGAGCCCAGTGACCGGTGGCCGGATGCCGAATTCCCGCGACGTCGCCTGGCGTTCCTCGTGTTCCTCGCGTTCTTCGCGTTTCTCGCATTCCTCGTGTTCTTCGCACGCCTTCGTGCCGCACCGTTTCCTGGGCCCGCGCACCGCGGAAAAGGAGATGGGGCACGATGGGCCAGACGGACACCCTCATCGCCATCGAGAAGACCGAAGTGGGATACCGCGAAGGTTTCTCGAACGGCCGCTACAACAACCGTCAGAAGTTTTCCCCCGCAGTTCCCGGACTGGAATGGTCGCAGAACCAGGCCTGGTGCCAGACCTTCCAGTCCTGGGCCTTCCAGCAGGCCGGTGTGAAGAGCCTGGCTCCGGTGACCGCCTCGTGCATCGCGGCGGTCGACTGGTACAAGAGCCGAGGCAGGTTCTCGTACTATCCCGCGATCGGGGCGATGGTGTTCTTCGGTTCTTCGGGCGGGCAGCACGTCGGGCTCGTCCACAAGTACGACGCGGACTACACGTACACCATCGAGGGGAACACCAACGCCAACGGTTCGGCCGAGGGCAACGGGGTGTACCTCAAAAAGCGTGCCCGCCGGGACGCCTATCTCTATGGATACGGGCTGCCGCAATTCGAGGAGGGCGTCGTCACGGCCGATCCGGGGCTGAAGAACAAACCCGGATTCACGTACATGGCCACCGCCGTCTCCCGTGAGTCCGACGGCCTTTCCGAGGCGGAGGCCGAGGCCGAGGAGGCGCTGCCCTGGGTCTCCACGCACCAGATCACCTGGGCGGCCACCCACCCCACGGCCGAGGACCAGGTCGCGGGCAACGGCCACGGCACGACGGCGGACGACGTCGCCCTCGTCCAGGACGCGTTGGAGAAGGTCATGGGCGTAGCCCCGGACGACCCGCGCTCCGTGTTCGAGGCGGAGACCCAGGAACTCTTCGAGCGGTTCCGCACGGAGAAACTGGGCCACTACGGGCCGGACGGCCACGGCGTTCCCCAGGCCGGGGAACTGGCCGAACTGGGCAGGCGGTCGGACCTGTTCAACGTCCGGGCCGGCTCCTCCCCGGCCGCGGAGCAGCCCTGGGTCAGCCTGAACCAGGTGGTCTGGGCCTCGACGCACAGTGCCGAGGAGGAACGGACGCAGCCGGGCGGGGAGGCAAGCACGAAGGCCGATGTGGCTCTGGTGCAGGACGGGCTGGAGAAGGTCATGCACACCGTCGCGGCCGACGAGCGAGGGCTCTTCGAGACCGGGACCCAGGCCCTCTACGACGAGTTCCGCCGGACGGTGCTGCACTTCTCCGGCAGTGACGCCGTCGGCACGCCGGGCATGCAGTCGCTGACGGAACTCGGGCAGCGGGCCGGGCTGTTCCGGGTGCGTGCCGCGTTCCCGTCGGGCGGGCCGTCGAGCGGGGGCGGTGTCGAGGGCCTGGGGCAGATCGACCCGAAACAGGTGACGTTCCACCGCTTCACAGGCGACGGCACGCTGGAGGAGTGGATCGACCAGGCGGCCACGGCGGCCGGAGTCCAGGCGAGCCCCTACTGGGTGAAGGGCTTCAGGACGGCTGTCGCGCGCGAGTCGTCGGGCAACCCCAACGCCTGCAATCTGTGGGACTCCAACGCCAGGACCCCTGCCGGCTTCAGCAAGGTCAAGGACTTCGGGGACGGCTACCGCAACACCGGGGGAATCGTGCGGCTGAACGGCGCGCTCACGCATTTCCAGTGCTCCCGGGGCATCGTGCAGTGCATCCCGCAGACCTTCGCCCAGCGCCACGCCCCCGGTACCTCGGTGAACATCTACGACCCGGTGGCGTGCATCGCCGCCGCGATGCGGTACGTCCGCAGCCGGTACGGCGTCACCGCCGACGGGGCCAATCTCGCCAAGCGGGTCCAGCAGTTCGACCCCACCAGACCTCCCCGCGGATACTGACGGCGAGGCCCGCCCCGTACGACGAGCAGGGGAAAGACGACGGGCACCTCGGAGGACCGTACTCCGAGGTGCCCGTCTGTCCGTGGGGGCCCGTGCCGTGCCGGGGCTACAGGCCCGCGATGGGGTTCTTCAGGTTGCCGACGAGCTGCAGTGCGCCCGCCGGGTCCGCGAGGTCGACCATCTGCTTGTTGTTGCGCAGCTGCAGACGGTTGAGACAGGACAGCGCGAACTCGGGGGCGAACATGTCGTACTGGGCGAACTTGTCGGCGAGTTCGGGCATCGTGTGCTGGTAGTCGCGGACGGTCTCGGCGACCGTGCGCCAGAAGTCCTCCTCGTCCAGGACGCCCTCCTCGGCGAGGTTCGCGGCCAGGAAGCGGAAGAAGCAGTCGAAGACGTCCGTGAAGATCGAGAGGAGCTTCTTGTCCTCGGGGACGTCCACGCGGAGGCGTTCGACCGTCGGCGGGAGCACCGCGTCCGGGTCCATGACCGCGATCTCCTCGGCGATGTCCTTGTAGATCGCCCGCTCGACGGCACCGTCCTTCAGGACGAGGACGACGTTCTCGCCGTGCGGCATGAAGACCAGGTCGTAGGCGTAGAAGCTGTGCAGGAGCGGGGTGAAGTACGCCTTCAGGTAGCGGCGCAGCCACTCCGTGGGGGTCAGGCCCGAGCGGGCGATCAGCGCCGCCGCGAAGCCCTTGCCCTCGTGGTCGACGTGGACCAGGGAGGCCATCGTCGCCAGGGACTCGCCCTCCTGGAGGGACGACACCGGGCTCTCGCGCCACAGCGCGGCCAGCATCTTGCGGTACGGGGAGAACTTGTCCGTGGCGGCCTCGTACTCCAGGTGCCGGTAGCCGACGGCCGCCCGCTCGCGGATGATCGACAGGCCGGTGGACTTCAGGACCGGGTCGTTGTCGATGAGACCGGCCAGCCAGTCGTTGATCGCCGGGGTGGCCTCCATGTACGCCGCCGACAGGCCGCGCATGAAGCCCATGTTGAGGACGGAGAGCGCCGTCTTGACGTAGTGCTTCCCGGGGGCGGAGCTGTTGAAGAACGTCCGGATCGACTGCTGGGCCAGGTACTCGTCGTCGCCCTCGCCGAGGCAGACCAGGTGCTGCTGGGCGACCTCGGCGGCGAAGGTGACGCTGAGCTTGTTCCACCACTGCCACGGGTGGACCGGGATGAAGAGGTAGTCGGCGGGGTCCAGCCCCAGCTCCGTGAGGACCGAGTGGAAGCGGTCGACCGTCTCCGCGCCCAGCTCGTCCCGGAGGAACGCCTCGTACTCGATGCCGACGCCCGCCGTGAACGCCGCCCGCGAGCGGTGCGCGGCCAGCCAGACCAGGCGGACGGGGCTCGCCGTCTCGGGGGCGTACGACAGGTACTCGTGGACGCCGAAGCCGAGGCGGCCGTTGTTGGCGACGAAGCAGGGGTGGCCCTCGGTCATCCCGGTCTCGATGGCCTGGAACCCGGCGTCCACCAGCTCGGCGACCGGAGTCTGCGGCTTGGTGAGCTTGTAGCAGGTGCCGGCCAGGGTGGAGGAGATCTCCTCCAGGTACACCGGGAGGATCTCGTCGCTCAGGCCGAGGGACCGCTTCAGCTCGATGAAGAAGTCCAGGGCGGCCAGTGGGAGGTCGACGCCGTCCCGTCGACGGGTGATCGAGTCGGCGTCGACCTGCCAGTGGTCGAGGGCACGCCGGACGGCGGTGAACCCGTAGCGGGTCGCACCGTCGTCGCTGCGGACCTCGAAGCGGCTGTCGGCGGTGGCCTCCGGCGTGATGAGCCGCTCGTGGGCGAACTCGGCGAGGACCTTGCGGATGAGCAGGCGGTTGGCCCGTGCCCAGCGGTGGGGGGACAGATGCGCTACGGCGTCGGACAGGGTCATACGGCTACTCCTCGGGCAGCCAGGCTCTGGCTGCGAAAGAACTGCTCTCGCGTGCAGAAGCTCAGCAGTGCGCGCTTCTCCGGCTTGTCGATCTCGCGGTCGGGGACGAAACCGACGACTTCGTTGAGGGCGTGGACCGCCTTGTTGGACACGTCCGGCTCGACGACGACCCGATGGGTGGCGGGGTCCGCGAAGAGGTGCGCCATCACGGCGGTGATGACGGACCGGGTGAAGCCGTGCACCGGGGTGTCGGTCGGCGGCACCAGGAAGTGCATGCCGACGTCGCCCGGCTCGGGCTCGTACAGGCCGACGAGTTCACGGTGGGCGGGGTCGTACTTCTCCATGAGGAACGCGGGTTCGCCGTCCAGCAGCCCCAGCAGGGCGTGGTGGTAGGGGTCGGCCGCGATCTCCATGTAGGCCCGCTCGACCTCCTCCAGCCTGGCGTCCTGCATCATCCAGTACGCAGCCTTGGGGTGCGTGACCCAGCGGTGCAGCAGCTCGGCGTCGCTCAGCGGGTCCAGGGGGCGGAAGGTGAAGGTCATACCGCGAACTCCTGGAAGGCGATGGTCTTCTCGACCGGGTAGTACTCGGTGCCGAGCAGCTCACGGATGATGTACGCGTTGCGGTACGCGCCCATGCCCAGGTCGGGTGAGGTGATGCTGTGGGTGTGGACGCCGGCGTTCTGCAGGAAGATCCCGCGCCCGGTGGTGTCGATCGCGTAGTTGCGGGCCACGTCGAAGCGGCCGTGGCCGTCGAAGACGAGCCGGTCGTTGATCGGGGAGAGGAAGGCCGGCGGCCGGTAGTGGTAGCCGGTGGCCAGCACCAGGCCCTCGGTCTCGATCTCGAAGTCCTTGCCCTGCTCGTCCTGGCGCAGCCCGAGGGTGTACCGCCCGTCCTCGTAGGTGGCGCTGTTGAGGGACGAGTTGGTGAGCAGCCGGGTCGGCACCGGGCGGCCGCCTGCGGTGACGTTCTTCTGGTAGAGCAGATCGAAGATCGAGTCGATCAGGTCGCCGTTGATGCCCTTGAACAGGCCCTTCTGCTGCTTCTCCAGCCGGTAGCGGGTGTCCTCGGGCAGCGCGCGGAAGTAGTCGATGTAGTCCGGGGACGTCATCTCCAGCGTCAGCTTGGTGTATTCGAGGGGGAAGAACCGCGGGGAGCGGGTGACCCAGTTGAGCTGGTAGCCGTGGTCGTCGATCTCGGAGAGGAGTTCGTGGTAGATCTCCGCGGCGCTCTGGCCGCTGCCGACGATCGTGATCGACTTCTTCGACCGCAGCTCCGCCTTGCGGTGCATGTACTGCGCGTTGTGGAAGAAGTCGCCGCCCAGGTCCTGGCAGGCCTCGGGGATGTACGGGACGGTGCCGGTGCCCAGGACCAGCCGCCGGGCGCGCAGGACGTCCCCGTCGGCCGTGCGCACGGCGTAGACGTCGTCCTCGTACGTCACCTCCGTCACCGTGGTGCCGAAGCGGACGTTGCTCAGCCGGCCCGCGGCCCAGCGGCAGTAGTCGTCGTACTCGACCCGCAGCGGGTAGAAGTTCTCGCGGATGTAGAACGAGTACAGACGGCCCGAGTCCTTCAGGTAGTTCAGGAAGGAGTACGGGGAGGTCGGGTCGGCGAGGGTGACCAGGTCCGACATGAACGGGGTCTGGAGGTGGGCGCCGTCGAGGAACATCCCGGAGTGCCACTCGAAGTCGGGCTTCGAGTCCAGGAAGAGTCCGTCGAGTTCGGCGATGGGCTCGGTGAGGCAGGCGAGGCCGAGGTTGAAGGGTCCCAGTCCGATGCCGATGAAGTCGTAGGTCTTCACGGCGGGTTCAGGAAGCGACGCGGTCAAGGGATTCTCCCAGGTACTGCTCGGCATGGCCGGCGATCAGATCGAGCACGGTCGCGATGTCCTCGGCCGTGGTCTCGGGGTTGAGCAGGGTGAACTTCAGGTAGTGGCGACCGCCGACCTTGGTGCCGGCGACCACGGCGTCGCCGGAGGCGAACAGGGCCTTGCGGGCGTACAGGTTGGCGCGGTCGATCTCCGCCGGGTCGGTGACGGCCTCGGGGATGTAGCGGTAGACCAGCGTGGAGAGCCGGGGCCGCACGACGACGTCGTAGCGCGGGTCGGCGGCGAGCAGTTTCCAGCCCTCCTCCGCCAGGTCGCAGACCTCGTCGAAGAGCTGGCCGATGCCGTCGGCGCCCATCGTGCGCAGCGTCATCCACAGCTTGAGCGCGTCGAAGCGGCGCGTGGTCTGCAGGGACTTGTCGACCTGGTTGGGGATGCGCTCGGTGACCATGCGGCGCGGGTTGAGGTACTCCGCGTGGTAGGTGGCGTGGCGCAGGGTGGCCCCGTCGCGGACCAAGAGGGCGGACGAACTCACCGGCTGGAAGAAGGACTTGTGGTAGTCCACGGTGACGGAGTCGGCGCGCTCGATGCCGTTCAGCAGGTCGCGGCGCTTGCGGGAGACGAGGAGGCCGCAGCCGTAGGCCGCGTCGACGTGCATCCAGGTGTCGTACTGGGCGCACAGCTCGGCTATCTCGGGCAGCGGGTCTATGGAGCCGAAGTCGGTGGTGCCGGAGGTGGCGACGACGGCCATGGGGACGAGGCCGTCGTTCTTGCAGCGCTCCAGCTCCCGCGCGAGCGCCAGGGTCTGCATGCGCTTGTCGCCGTCGACCGGGATGGAGACGACCGCGTCCTGGTCCAGGCCCAGCAGTTTCGCGGACTTCTTCACGCTGAAGTGGCTGACCTCGGAGGCGAAGATCCGCAGTTTGGCGGTGCTGTCGGTCTTGGCCTCCTCCCGGGCCAGGAGCAGGGCCTGGAGGTTGGACTGTGAGCCGCCGGAGGTGAAGACGCCGTCGGCGGCGGGACCGAAGCCGATGCGTTCGTTGGTCCAGTCGATCAGTTTGCGCTCGATCAGGGTGCCGCCGGCCGACTGGTCCCAGGTGTCCAGGGAGGAGTTGACGGCGGAGAGGACGGCCTCGCCGAGCACGGCCGGGATGACGACCGGGCAGTTGAGGTGGGCGAGGTAGCGCGGGTGGTGGAAGTAGACCGCGTCGCGCAGGTAGACGTCCTCCAGCTCGTCGAGGACGGCGGCCGTGTCGTGCAGTGGCTTGTCGAGGTCGATCTTCTCGATGAGGGGAGAGAGGGCGTCGACGGTGACACCGGTGAACGGTCGTTCGGTGGTGGCGAGTTTGGCCGCCACCCGCTCCACGCCTTCGGTCACGGTGCGGCGGTACCGCTCCGCGGTCGTGTCATTGAGCAGGTGCGAGCGCATGGGGAGGTCCTCCGAGCGGGGCGGTCCGGGTGGGACGGAGAGGTGCGTGGGGGGTGACATCACGTCGTCCAACTTAGGTAAGCCTAACCTAATTAACTTGCGGGAAATCCAGCCCCTTCCGTGACTGTGGTCACGTCGGCGACTCTGGTTCCGATCTCTCGCGACAAGCCGACTACTCGCCGCGCTCCCGCAACTGCTCCTCCGTCAGGCCCTCACGCCAGTACCCGACGAAGGTGACGCGCCGCTTGTCGAGCCCGCGCTCCCGCACGAGATGGCGGCGCAGCTCCTTCACGCGGCCGGACTCGCCGGCGATCCAGGCGTACGGCAGCTCGGCGGAGGGGAGTTGGGCGGCTCGGATGGTGTCGAGGGCGGGCGGCGCCCCCTCGCTCCGCACCAGCCAGGTGATCTCGGCGTCGGCCGCGGTCGTCAGGTCCTGGATGTCCCCGGCGTGGTGGACCTCCAGCCACACCCGGGCCGGGGTGCCGGCCGGCAGTGACTCCAGGATCGCCGAGGCGGCCGGTAGCGCCGTGTCGTCGGCCCAGATCAGCACCAGGTCGGCGTCCGCGGGCGGCCGGAAGCGGATCGCGCGATTGTCGGCGACCGCGGGCCCGAGCAGCACGACCCGGTGGCCGGGGGCGGCCTGCGCGGCCCACCGGGAGGCCGGTCCGGCGGGCACGGCGGCCCCCGGCTCCACGCCGTGCAGCACGAAGTCGATGTCGATCTCGACGGTGTCGCCGCGCGGGTCGCGCCGCAGTCCCCGCAGGGTGTACGAGCGCATCACAGCCCGCACGTCGTCCGGCAGCTCCCGCCATGCCTGCCACCAGCCGTCGCCCAACTCGTAGGGGACGGCCGGGACTTGCTGCCCGGGATGCGGCAGGAACAACGACAGCGACTGGTCCCTGCCGTCGGAGTGGAAGAGCCGCAGATCGTCCCCCGCGAACGTGATGCGCACGTAGGACGGCCCCAGCCGCTCCGTCCGCACGACCTGAAGAGAGAAGAAACGGAAGGGGGCGGCTACGGCCGTCGTCATGGGGGCTCCTGGATAGGGGGCGGGAGCGTGTGCGCGGGGGACTCGGGGTTGCGGGTGCGTCGGCGGGCGCGGGTTCGGTGGGGGCTGGTCGCGCAGTTCCCCGCGCCCCTGAAAAGCAGGGGCTGCGCCCCGTGCTTTTCACAGGCCCGCAGGGCCTGGGCTTCTAGGGGCGCGGGGAACTGCGCGAGAAGCCCCCACCGAACCCGCAGTCGACCCACGGCCCCAGCCTCAGCCTCAGCTGACCTTCTTCGCCTTCTCGATCGCCTCGGCCAGCTCCTCGAGAAGCGGCGCGCACTTGTCGTAGGACAGGATCGGCTCGGGGTTACGCCCGATGACCTGGCCGGCCTTCACCGCGGGAAGCTTCTTCCACGTCGCCTCCTCGATCGCGTCCGGCTGGATCGCGGAGGTGCGGTTGTCCATGATGATGACGTCCGCGTCGTACTTGTCGACGTTCTCCCAGCTGAGGTTCTCGAACCAGCCCCCGCTGGCCTTCAGCGCGGCGGCGCTCGGCTCGACGAAGTTCACGCCGAGGGCCTTGAAGTACTCCAGGTCGATGGAGAGGTTCGAGCCGGAGACGTAGAAGATGTCCTGGCTGGCGGAGCCGGCGAGCACCTTGATGTCGGGCTTGGCCTTGGTGGCCGCGCGCAGCCGGGCGGCCGCGTCCTCGAACCGCTTCTTGGCGGCGGTGACCTTCTCGGACTCCGTGTCCGCGCCGAGGGACTTGGCCAGCTCCAGCACGCGCTGCAGCGGCTCGGTCAGCTGGCGGTCGTACGCGGAGATGCCGACGCTCGGCGCGAGCTTGGCGATCTTGTCCTTGGAGGCCTCGGGCACGTACCAGAGGGTGCCGGCGTCGTCGAACATCGTGGTGATGAGGACGTCGGGGGCGAGGGCCGCGTACTTCTCGACGCTGAACTCGTCCCAGACGTTGCCGAGGATCTCGACCTTGCTGATGTCGAGGTCGCCGGCCTGGACGTCGGCCTTGCCGTCCGTCGTCTTCGTCGGGCCGAAGACGCCCTTGACGCCGATGCCGTAGTCGTGGAGCGCGGCGGCGACCCCCACGAACGCGACGATGTTCGCCGGGGTCTTGTCGGTCTTGGCGGTCACGCCGCGGTCGTCCTTGAACGACCAGGGGCCGGACTTCGCGGCGGCCGTCTCCTTGTCGGAGCCAGTGCCGCTGCTCGTCGAACTCTCGTCCCCGCAGGCGGCGAGCACGGCACCGAGACCGAGTGCGCCACCGGCGGCGAGGATGCCACGGCGGGTGAGGTGAGCGGCTCTGGCGTTGGACATGTGTATGGCTACTTTCGAACGGGGCGGGGTGCCGCCCGAGGGTGAGTTCGAAGGTAGGTTAGCCTAACCTCATCGGTTGTCCAGGGGGTGGTTCCAGGTAGCGGAATGCCCGGGTCCACCTCGGCTTCAATCTTTGACTTTCCTGTGAATCGAAGGTTTGTCGACCGCCATGGGAATTGTTGAGACCTAAACATGTGGGTCGAGTCGTCCATGCGCAGGGTGCCCCAACTGGCCTCACGGGCCCCGCGAAAGGGACAAAGGGGCACCCGGCTCGCGAGGGGCGAGCCGGGTGAGAGAGTGCCGGAGCCGCGCTGTCATCGCTGATTCCGGCCATCATTCGAACATATGCTGTCGATCGGCGGCGCTCAGCCCACCAACCCCAACTCCCGCGCGATCAGCATGCGTTGCACCTCGCTCGTGCCCTCGCCGATCTCCAGGATCTTGGAGTCGCGCCACATACGGGCGACGGGGTACTCGTTCATGAAGCCGTAGCCGCCGTGGATCTGCGTGGCGTCGCGGGCGTTGTCGACGGCGACGGTGGAGGAGTACAGCTTCGCCAGGGCCGCCTCCTTCTTGAAGGGTTCACCGGCGACGAGGCGGTAGGCGGCGTCCCGCCAGGAGAGGCGGGCCGTGTGCGCCTTCATCTCCATGTCGGCGATCTTGAACTGGATCGCCTGGTTGGCGCCGATCGGCCGGCCGAAGGCGTGCCGCTCCTTCGCGTACTTCACCGACTCGTCCACACAGCCCTGGGCGAGGCCCGTCGCGAGCGCCGAGATGGCGATCCGGCCCTCGTCGAGGATGCGCAGGAACTGGGCGTAGCCGCGGCCCTGTTCGCCGAGGAGGTTCTCCGCCGGGACCCGGACGTCGGAGAAGGACAGTTCACGTGTGTCCGAGGCGTTCCAGCCGACCTTGGAGTACGGGGCGGCCACCGTGAAGCCCGGGGTGCCGGACGGGACGATGATCGAGGAGATCAGGGGCTTGCCCTCCGGGGTGCGGCCGGTGACCGCCGTGACCGTGACCAACCCCGTGATGTCCGTGCCCGAGTTGGTGATGAAGCACTTGCTGCCGTTGATGATCCATTCGTTCGTCGACTCGTCCAGGCGGGCCGTCGTCCGGGTCGCTCCCGCGTCCGAGCCGCCGTCGGGCTCGGTCAGGCCGAACGCGCCCAGCATCTCGCCGGAGCAGAGCCGCGGCAGCCACTCCTCCTTCTGCGCCGGCGTGCCGAAGAGGTGGATCGGCATCGCGCCCAGCGACACCCCGGCTTCGAGAGTGATCGCCACGGAGGAGTCCACCCGGGCCAGCTCCTCCAGCGCGATGCCCAGCGCCAGGTAGTCGCCGCCCATGCCGCCGTACTCCTCGGGGAACGGCAGCCCGAACAGCCCCATGCGGCCCATCTCGCGCACGATCTCGTACGGGAACTCGTGCCGCTCGTAGAAGTCGCCGATCTTGGGCGCGACGACCTCGTGCGCGAACTCCTCGACCGTGCGGCGGAGTTCTTCCAGCTCGGGGGAGAGGCGGTGGTTCATGAGACGTCAGTGCTCCTTGGGTCCTCGTGGCCCTTGTCGTCCTCGTGGGACAGGGCGCGTACGATGCGGGACGGGCTGGGTCGGCCCAGGTGTTCGGCCATCCACGCGCTGGTGGCGACGAGACGGCCGAGGTCGACGCCGGTGTCGATGCCGAGTCCGTGCAGCATCCACATGAGGTCTTCGGTGGCGAGGTTTCCGGTGGCGGACTTCGCGTACGGGCAGCCGCCGAGGCCGCCCGCGGAGGCGTCCACGGTGGTGACGCCGTGCTGGAGCGCCGCGTAGGTGTTGGCGAGGGCCTGGCCGTACGTGTCGTGGAAGTGCACGCCGAGCCTGTCGACGGGGACTTCCGCGGTGAGTTCGGTCAGCAGTGCCCGGACATGGCCCGGGGTCGCCACCCCGATCGTGTCGCCGAGGCTGAGCTCGTCGCAGCCCAGGTCGAGCAGGGCGCGGCAGACCCGGGTGACCTGGGGGACCGGGACCGCGCCCTCCCAGGGGTCGCCGAAGCACATGGAGAGGTAGCCGCGGACGTGGACCCCCTCGGCCTTCGCCCGCGCCACCACCGGCGCGAACATCGCCAGTGCCTCGTCGACCGTGCGGTTGAGGTTGGCCTTGGCGAAGGACTCGGTGGCGCTCGCGAAGACGGCGACGCGGCGGGCGCCGAGCGCGAGGGCGCGGTCGAGGCCGCGCTCGTTGGGGACGAGGACGGGCAGGGCCACCGGCAGGTCGCTCACCAGTGGGAACAGCTGCTCCGCGTCCGCCAGTTGGGGCACCCACTTGGGGTGGACGAAGCTGGTGGCCTCGATCGTGGTGAGTCCCGCGTCGGCCAGGCGGCGGACGAACTCCGCCTTGACCTCGGTGGGCACGGTCGACTTCTCGTTCTGCAGGCCGTCCCGGGCGCCGACCTCGTGGATCCGGACCCGGGCCGGCAGTCCGGCCTCGGGGACCGTCATGGGCAGGGTCACCGCGCCACCCCCTCATGCTCCTCGGGCTCCTCGTGGGGCGCGACGACGGCCAGCACCTGGTCCATGGCGACGGTCGTGCCCGGGGTGACGTCCAGCTCGGCGACCGTCCCGGCGTGCGGCGCGGAGACGACGTGCTCCATCTTCATCGCCTCCACCACCAGCAGGCTCTGACCGGCGGTCACCTCGTCCCCGACGGCCACCTTCACCACGGTGACGGTGCCGGGCATGGGGGCGGTGAGCGAGTCGGCGCCGGCGTGCGCGGACCGGCTCAGGGACGCCGCCACGGGGTCGTGGTCGCGCACGTGCCAGGCGTCGCCGTCCCGGCCGATCCAGTCGGCGGCGCGGTGGAAGGTGTGGCGGACACCGTCCAGCGTCACGGCGACCCGGTCGTCGGTGACGGTGTGGGTGCCGCGCGGGCGGTGGGTGACGGGGTCGAGTCCGCTCACGCGCAGGTCGAAGGCCGGCGGCAGGGGTTCACCACCGAGACGCCATCCGTTCGGGACGGAGAAGGGGTCGGTCCAGCCGCTCGCGCGAGGCCGCAGCGTGTCGAGCCGTACGGCCGCCGCCGCCTCGTACACCGCCTCCGGGACCTCCGTGGAGACCAGCCCCTCCACCTCGCGCTCCACCAGCCCCGTGTCCAACTCGCCCGCCACCACCGCCGGGTGGGCCAGCAGCCGCCGCAGGAACCCCGCGTTCGTCTGGACGCCGAGGGTGACCGTCTCCGCGAGGGCCGCCCGGAGCCGGCGCAGGGCGGTGGCGCGGTCGGGGCCGTACGCGATGACCTTGGAGAGCATCGGGTCGTACAGTGAGCCGACCTCCGTGCCCTCGCTGAGGCCGGAGTCCGTGCGGACGCCGTCGCCCTGGGGCTCGCGCAGCCGCAGGATCGTGCCGCCGGAGGGGAGGAAGCCGCGCGCCGGGTCCTCGGCGCAGAGGCGGGCCTCGACCGCGTGCCCCGTCAGCGTCACGTCCTCCTGCGCGAGGGCGAGCCGCTCGCCCGCCGCGACCCGCAGCTGCCACTCCACCAGGTCGACACCGGTGATCAGCTCGGTCACCGGGTGCTCGACCTGGAGCCGGGTGTTCATCTCCATGAAGTAGTACGAGGACGGGTCGCCGCCGGGGACGATGAACTCGACCGTGCCCGCGCCCGAGTACCCGCAGGAGCGGGCCGCCTGGACGGCCGCCTCGCCCATCGCCGCACGGGTCGCCTCGTCGAGCAGGACGCTCGGCGCCTCCTCGATGATCTTCTGGTGGCGGCGCTGGAGGGAGCACTCGCGCTCGCCGAGGTGGACCACATGGCCGTGGCCGTCGGCGAGGACCTGGATCTCGATGTGCCGGGGGCGGTCGATCCACCGCTCCACGAGCAGGGTGTCGTCGCCGAAGGAGGCGCGGGCCTCGCGCCGGGCCGCGGCGATCTCGTCGGCCAGCACGGCCGTGTCCCGGACCAGCCGCATGCCCTTGCCGCCGCCGCCCGCGCTGGGCTTCAGCAGCACCGGCATGCCGATCTCCCGTGCTGCGTCGGCGAGTTGGCCGTCGGTCAGGCCGCTGCCGCTGGAGCCCGGAACCACCGGCACGCCGGCCGCCCGGACCGTCTCCTTGGCGCGGATCTTGTCGCCCATGAGGGAGATGGCGTCGGCGGGAGGGCCGATGAAGACCAGGCCGGCGTCGGCGCACGCCCGCGCGAACGCGGCGTTCTCGGCGAGGAAGCCGTACCCGGGGTGGACGGCTTGGGCGCCGGTGCGGGCGGCGGCCTCCAGCAGCCGCTCCGCCGACAGATAGCTCTCGGCGGCCGGCGCGGGGCCGATCCGTACCGCCGTGTCGGCCTCCAGGACGTGCCGGGCGTCGGCGTCCGCGTCGGAGTACACGGCGACGGAGCGGACGCCGAGCGCGCGGAGGGTGCGGATGACTCGGACGGCGATCTCGCCCCGGTTGGCCACCAGCACGGTGTCGAACATGGTCGGCTTCATGGGTTCCCCCTCACATCCGGAAGACGCCGAACTGGGGGTCACCCAGGGGCGCGTTGGCACAGGCGGTCAGGGCGAGGCCCAGGACCTGGCGGGTGTCGAGGGGGTCGATGACCCCGTCGTCCCAGAGCCGGGCGGTGGCGTAGTAGGCGTTGCCCTGGCGCTCGTACTGGGCGCGGATCGGGTCCTTGAAGGACTCCTCGTCCTCGGCCGCCCACTCCTCGCCGCGCGCCTCCAGCTGGTCCCGCTTCACGGTCGCGAGGACGGACGCGGCCTGCTCGCCGCCCATCACGGAGATCTTGGCGTTCGGCCACATCCACAGGAAGCGCGGCGAATAGGCCCGGCCGCACATCGAGTAGTTGCCCGCGCCGTACGAGCCGCCGATGACGACCGTCAGCTTGGGGACGCGGGTGCAGGCCACCGCCGTGACCATCTTGGCGCCGTGCTTGGCGATGCCCCCGGCCTCGTAGTCCCGGCCGACCATGAAGCCGGAGATGTTCTGCAGGAAGACCAGCGGGATGCCGCGCTGGTCGCACAGCTCGATGAAGTGGGCGCCCTTCTGCGCGGACTCGGAGAACAGGATGCCGTTGTTGGCGACGATCCCGACCGGGTGCCCGTGGATCCGCGCGAAACCGGTGACCAGGGTCTGCCCGAACTCCGCCTTGAACTCCGCGAACCGCGAACCGTCGACGACACGCGCGATGACCTCGCGGACGTCGTACGGGGTGCGGGAGTCGACCGGCACCGCGCCGTACAGCGTGTACGGGTCGACCTTGGGCTCGACGGCCGGTTCGACCGACCAGGGCAGCGGGCCCCGGGCGGGCAGGGTGGAGACGATGGTGCGCACGATGCGCAGGGCGTGGGCGTCGCTCTCCGCGAGGTGGTCGGTGACCCCGGAGATCCGCGAGTGCACCTCGCCACCGCCCAGCTCCTCGGCGGTGACGACCTCACCGGTGGCGGCCTTCACAAGGGGCGGGCCGCCGAGAAAGATGGTCCCCTGCCCCCGGACGATCACGGCCTCGTCGCTCATGGCGGGGACGTACGCGCCGCCCGCCGTGCACGACCCCAGCACGGCGGCGATCTGCGGGATGCCCGCCCCCGACATCCGCGCCTGGTTGTAGAAGATCCGGCCGAAGTGCTCCCGGTCGGGGAAGACCTCGTCCTGCATGGGCAGGAAGGCGCCGCCGGAGTCGACCAGGTAGAGGCAGGGCAGGCGGTTCTCCAGGGCCACCTCCTGCGCGCGCAGGTGCTTCTTCACCGTCATCGGGTAGTACGTGCCGCCCTTGACGGTGGCGTCGTTGGCGACGACCACGCAGTCGCGGCCGCCGACCCGGCCGATCCCGGCGATCACCCCCGCCGCCGGTGCCTGCCCCTCGTACATCCCGTCGGCGGCCAGGGGCGCCAGCTCCAGGAAGGGGGAGCCGGGGTCGAGGAGGGTGTCGACCCGGTCGCGCGGCAGCAGCTTGCCGCGCGCGGTGTGCCGGGCGCGCGCCTTCTCGCCGCCGCCGAGCCGGGCGGCGGCGAGCTTGCCGCGCAGCTCGTCCACCAGCGCGCGGTGGGCCTCCTCGTTGGCCCGCCAGGCTTCCGACGCGGGATCGGCCGCGCTGTGAAGCTCCGGTGCCTCGTGCATCCTGCGAACCCCTCACCTTGTTAATGAGCGTTAACGCATTTCCTTCAGGTTAACGACCGCTAACCTCCCTGTCTAGAATTGCTCCCATGGCCACCAGAACCGACGCCCCCACCCGTCGCGAACAGATCCTCAAGGAGGCCGCGCGGCTCTTCGCCGAACGCGGCTTCCACGGCGTCGGCGTCGACGAGATAGGCGCCGCCGTGGGGATCAGCGGTCCCGGTCTCTACCGGCACTTCGCCGGCAAGGACGCGATGCTCGCGGAGCTGCTGGTCGGCATCAGCGGGCAGCTCCTGACGGGTGCCAAGCGGCGGCTGGCGGAGGCCGACGGGGGGTCGGCCGAGGCGGTCCTCGACTCGCTCATCGAGGGGCACATCGACTTCGCCCTGGACGACCGCCCTCTGATCACCCTGCACGACCGTGAGCTGGACCGCCTGCGCGACAGCGAGCGCAAGCTGGTCCGCCAGCTCCAGCGCCAGTACGTCGAGCTGTGGGTGCAGGTGGTGCGCGAGGTCCACCCGGGCCTCGCGGAGCCCGCCGCCCGCTCCGCCGTGCACTCGGTCTTCGGCCTGCTGAACTCCACGCCGCACCTGGGCCGCCCCGGCTCCCTCCCGGGTCGCACGGCCACCGCAGAGCTGCTGCACCGGATGGCGCGGGGGGCGTTCGGGGCCGCTGCTGCGCAGGAGTGACGAGCGTTACGGAGGGAGGGGTCTGGACGGGCTTCCCTACCCGCCGGTACGGTTGCCTGAGCAAGCGCTTAGCCGACTCGGATGCGTCCGGTGGGGCGCTGGGCACATCCGAAAGCACTCAGGTGGAGGTGACGGCGTGCGCCGTACGGTGTTCAACGAGGATCACGAGGCGTTCCGGGAGACCCTCCGTGCCTTCATCGAGGCCGAGGTCGTGCCCGTCTACGACGAGTGGCTCGCCGCCGGCCAGGCGCCGCGCGAGTTCTACTACAAGCTCGCCGAGCTCGGCGTCTTCGGTATCCGTGTCGACGAGGAGTACGGCGGCGCCGGCATCGACTCCTACAAGTTCGAGGCCGTCCTGTACGAGGAGACCGCCCGCGCGGGCATCACCTTCGGCGGCTCCGGCGTGCACGTGCTGCTCGGCCTGCCCTACATCAAGCTGCTCGCCACCGACGAGCAGAAGAAGCGCTTCCTGCCGAAGTTCTGCTCCGGCGAGGAGATGTGGGCCATCGCGATGACCGAGCCGGGCACCGGCTCCGACCTCGCGGGCATGCGCACCACCGCCAAGCTCTCCGAGGACGGCACGCACTACGTCCTCAACGGCGCCAAGACCTTCATCACCGGCGGCGTCCACGCCGACCGCATGATCGTCTGCGCCCGTACGGCCGCCCCGACCAAGGAGGACCGCCGCCACGGCATCTCCCTCCTCGTGGTGGACACCAAGTCCGAGGGCTACTCGGTCGGCCGCAAGCTCGACAAGCTCGGCCTGAAGACCTCCGACACCGCCGAGCTGGCGTTCGTCGACGTCAAGGTGCCCGTCGAGAACCTCCTCGGCGAGGAGAACAAGGGCTTCTACTACCTCGGCCACAACCTCGCCTCCGAGCGCTGGGGCATCGCCTACGGCGCCTACGCGCAGGCCAAGGCCGCCATACGGTTCGCCAAGCAGTACGTGCAGGAGCGCGTCGTCTTCGGCCAGCCCGTCGCCGCCTTCCAGAACACCAAGTTCGAGCTGGCCGCCTGCCAGGCCGAGGTCGACGCGGCCGAGGCCGTCGCCGACCGCGCCACGGAGGCCCTCGACGCCGGCGAGCTGACGCCCGCCGAGGCCGCCAGCGCCAAGCTGTTCTGCACCGAGGTCGCCCACCGCGTCATCGACCGCTGCCTCCAGCTGCACGGCGGCTACGGCTTCATGAACGAGTACCCGATCGCCCGCCTGTACGCGGACAACCGCGTCAACCGCATCTACGGCGGCACCAGCGAGATCATGAAGACGATCATCGCCAAGGACATGGGTCTGTAGGGACTGGGTCCGTAAGGCACCGGAAACGACTGCACAGTACAACTGACCCCATGAGTCAGCCCGCACTTCAGTCTCTCCTCGATCTGCTCGACCTCGAGCAGATCGAGGAGAACATCTTCCGCGGCCAGTCCCGGCCCGCCATCGTCCCCCGGGTCTTCGGCGGGCAGGTCGCGGCCCAGGCGCTGGTCGCCGCCGGGCGGACGGTCCCCGCGGACCGGCTGCCGCACTCCCTCCACGCGTACTTCCTGCGCATCGGCGACGCCGGCGCGCCCATCGTCTACACCGTGGAGCGGATGAACGACGGCCGCTCCTTCACCGCGCGCCGTGTCGTCGCCGTCCAGCACGGCCAGCCGATCTTCGCCCTCTCCGCGTCCTTCCAGCGGTACGAGGACGGCCTCGACCACCAGGCCCCGATGCCCGCCGCACCCGACCCCGAGACCCTCCCCACCGCCGAGGAACGCCTCCCGGCGTACGGCCTGGACCCGGCCGTCGTGGAGAAGACGCTGGAGGCCCGCGCCGCCGTAGACCTCCGCTACGTCGACGACCCGCCCTACGGCCGCTACGGCGAGCCCCGCGAACCCCGCTCCCAGGTCTGGTTCCGCGCCAACGGCAAGCTCGACGGTGCTGTCGACGAACCCCTGCTGCACGTCGTGCTCGCCACCTACGTCTCCGACATGACGCTGCTCGACTCGATCCTGCTCGCGCACGGACGCGGCGGCTGGGCCGTCGGGGACGTCGTCGGCGCCTCGCTCGACCACGCCATGTGGTTCCACCGGCCCTTCCGCGCCGACGAATGGCTCCTGTACGACCAGGAGTCACCGTCGGCGGCGGCCGGCCGGGGCCTCGGCCAGGGCCGGATCTACACCCAGGACGGCCGGCTCGCGATCTCCGTGATCCAGGAGGGCGTCGTCCGCGTCCCGAGGGGGCGGCCGAACGAGCCGGCGGAGCCGAGGCAGCCGGTGCGGCCGGGGGAGCCCGGGGCTACTGCCCGCTGAGCCCCGCCTGCTCCAGCAGGTACGCCGACATCGGGTCGTAGTGGCGCGGGCTGACCACGTGGTCGTCCAGGGGCACCACGACCTGGAGGGTGCCCTCGGACTCGCCGAGGAAGAGGGCCGGGTCGTTGGAGTCCGCGTACCCGACGGAGTCGATGCCGAGCTGGCCGGCGCAGCCCGCCCAGCCGTGGTCGGCGACGACCAGGTCGGGCAGCGGCCGCCCGGCGCCCTCCAGGCCCCGCAGGATGGCGCGCATCGGCTCGGGGGAGTGGGTGTGCCACAGGGTGGCGCCGTGTTCGAGGACGGCCACGTCCGCGAACTGCATGACGTACCCCTCCTCCGTCTGCAGGCCGTCCGGGATGACGACGATCTCGCAGCCTGCCGCGCGCAGCGCCCGCGCGGTCTCGTTGTGCACCTGCAGCAGGCCGCCGGGGTGCCCGGTGGCCAGCAGCACGCGCTGCCCGCCCTCCGCCGCCTTGCGCAGCCGCGCCGCCATGCGCTCCAGCGCGTCGACCGTCAGATCCGGGTCGATGGTGTCCTGGCCGTAGCGGTACCCCGGGTCGTCGTTCACGCCGACGCGCTCCGCCATCACGGCCAGCACGTCCTGCTCGTCGCTCCACCGGTCCCCGAGCTCCAGGCCGAGCCAGTAGTGGCGGTTGCCGTTGGCCAGTTCGCGGTAGTGGGAGAGGTTGTTCTCGCGCGGCGTGGCGACGTCGCCCGCGATACGCGTCCGTACGAGGTGCTCGACGAGCTCGGCGCGGCTGGGAGTCCCGGATATCGGCATGCGTCCATTGTGAGGCAGACGACAGCGGGAGTCGCGGGCGTCCCGCCCGCTGCGACCCGCGTCACTCCGCACGGCGTTCGGGGAGCATCGCCTCGACCACGGCGATCCGTCGGGCGAGGTCACCGGCGGGAACGTCGACCAGCTCGTAGCCGAAGGCGCGGTAGGTCTCCTCGTGGATCCGCTCGAACTCCAGCGACTGCCGGAAACTGATGCGGCGTGCGGCGGTGGGCTCGCAGAACCCCAGGTTGCGGACGAAGAACACCTGCCGCTCGTAGACGTTCTGCGCCGTGACCCGTTCGACCTCGGCGGTCAGCGCCGGGGACGGCACGCGGCCCTGGTAGGTGGCGAGCGCGAGCGTGCACAGCGGCGAACGGTCGTACAGCTGGACGTGGTCGGCCGGCGGGGCCGCCAACTGCCGCTCCCTCTGCAGCGCGACGATCTCGTCGACGAACGACTCCCGGGTCCACGGCTCGTCCTCACCGCGCGCCTGGGCCCGCGCGATGACCTCGGTGGCGGCCTCCTCGACGACCGTGTGACCGCGTGCGGCGAGGCCCTGCAGGAGGGTCGTCTTGCCCGCGCCGGGGGTGCCGGTGAGTACGTATCTGCGCATGCCGCCCACGCTAGGTTCCCCTCGGCCGCGCCTGCTCGCCGCTCGCGGCTCTCGTCTCACCCGTCGCGCAGCGCGAACCACAACTCCATGCGGACGTCCGGGTCGTCGAGGTCCGCCGCCAGCAACGTGGCGCAGCGGGCGACGCGTTGGCGGACGGTGTTGCGGTGGACGGACAGGGCGACGGCCGTGCGGTCCCAACTGCCGTGCAGGGACAGCCAGGTGCGCAGGGTCTCGGTGAGTGCGGCGGCGCCGGGCGCGGCGGTGACCGGGGCCAGCAGGGCCTCGGCGTGGGCGGTCGCCTCGTCCGGCGGCACGAGTTGGGCCAGCGTCGTGGGGAGCCCGTGCCGGACCAGTGCCGTCCGGGTGGCCCTGGCGCGGGCCAGCGCGCGGGCCGCCTGCACGTCGGCGACGGGCCACGCGTGCGGCTCGGCGGGGGCGCTGACGCCGCAGGTCCAGCCCGGCTGCTCGGAGATCTCGCGGTCGGCGGGGACGAGGACGCGTACGACGTCGCCGTGGGCGTCGACCAGGGGCGAGCCGAGGGCGGCGCCGAGCGAGGCCGCGGCGAGGGCCTCCGGCCGGGGGGTGCCGTCGGTGGGGCGGGCGTGGACGACGTGCCAGTGGGTGCCTGGGCCCAGGAGGGGCGCGGCCTCCTGTGGTTCGGCGCCGAGCAGGAGTCGGACCAGGGCCGAGGTGCGGGCCGCGCCGGTGCCGATCTGGCGTTCGCCGGTGAGGAGGGAGAGGAGCACGGCGGCGACCGAGGCGATGGTGTGGTCGCCGGGGGTGCGGTGGGGGGTGGCGACGCCGAGGGTGAAGCCGTTGCCTCCGGTGGTGAGGGTGTAGGCGGCGAGGTGGGTGCCGTTGACCGTGTCGGTCGCGGAGGTGGGGGGTGGGGTGCGCGGGGAGGGGGTGAGGGGTGGGGGTGCCTTGGCGGGCTCGGGTTCGTCGTGGCTGGTCGCGCAGTTCCCCGCGCCCCTGAGGAAGCGGCCGGGGGTCGGAGCGGTACTCGGCGTGGCGTCCGGCCGTACAACTGCCGCCAGGTCGGCCAGCGCGGCCGGTGTCGGGCCCCGGCCCGCCGCTGCCACTTCCGTGCCCTCCGGGCCGTACAGGACCGTTCGGCCCGAGACCCGGCGGGCCAGTTGGCGCAGGACCGCGTGGACTGGGTCCGGGCGGGACGCGGCTGCCGCCAGGGCCTGCTGGGCCTCTGTCACGCGGCGGAGCTCGGTGTGGCGGGCGAGGGCCATCAGCTGCCAGACCGCGCGGGCCACGCCCGAGAAGGTCGTCCGGGGCGGGACCTCGATCAGGGGCAGGCCGTAGGAGTCGCAGGACGCGACCAGGGCCCTGGGGACGCTGTCGTGGACGGGTGCGACGCCGAAGCCGAGGGCCGCGCCGCCCGCCGCGACGATGCGCGAGACGTAGTCGTCGAAGTAGGTGCCCGAGCCGGCCGCCTCCGGGATGTGGACGCCGGCCGTGAGCAGCAGCTCGCCGCCGAGCAGATACGGATACGGGTCCGACATCTCCGAGGTGTGCGCCCAGTGGACCGCCGTGCCCGCGTCCACCGGCCCGGCGATCTGCCGCAGGCCCAGGTCGTCGCGGGCCAGCAGCGCCGAGAGGAGGACGGGCGGGGTGGGCGGGACCGCCGGGGCCGGTGGGGCGGACGGGTCCGGCATGGTGTGCGTTCCTTCCATCCGGCGCGGATCGAATGGATGAAACGTACACTTCGCAGTCGCTTTCCGGCCACCTAGTGTCAGTGCCCATCACCCGCCACCGAGTGTGCGCGAAGGAGGCCTCTCACCATGGCCGTCGACTACACCGTGATCGTCCTCTATCTGGCCGGGATGCTGGCCATGGGCTGGTGGGGCATGCGCCGCGCCAGGTCGAAGAGCGAGTTCCTGGTCGCCGGGCGCCGGCTCGGCCCGACGATGTACTCCGGCACCATGGCGGCCATCGTCCTCGGCGGCGCCTCCACCATCGGCGGGGTCGGGCTGGGCTACCGGTACGGGCTGTCCGGCGCGTGGATGGTGTTCACCATCGGGCTGGGGCTGCTCGCCCTCTCCGTCTTCTTCTCGGCCCGGATCGCCCGGCTGAAGGTCTACACCGTCTCCGAGATGCTCGACCTGCGCTACGGCGGCCGGGCGGGCGTGATCTCCGGGCTCGTCATGTGGGCGTACACCCTCATGCTGGCCGTCACCTCCACCATCGCCTACGCCACGATCTTCGACGTCCTGTTCGACATGAACCGCACGCTCGCGATCGTCCTCGGCGGCTCCATCGTCGTCGCCTACTCGACGCTCGGCGGGATGTGGTCGATCACGCTGACGGACATGGTCCAGTTCGTGGTGAAGACGGTCGGGGTGCTGCTGCTCCTGCTCCCCATCGCGGTCGTCAAGGCCGGCGGCTTCGGTGAGATGAGGGACGCGCTCCCCACGTCGTACTTCGACCCGCTGGGCATCGGCGGCGAGACGATCTTCACCTACGTCCTGATCTACACGTTCGGCATGCTCATCGGACAGGACATCTGGCAGCGCGTGTTCACCGCCCGCAGCGACCGGACCGCCAAGTGGGGCGGCACGGTCGCGGGCACCTACTGCCTGGCGTACGCCCTCGCCGGCGCCGTCATCGGCACGGCGGCCAAGGTGCTGTTCCCCGACCTGGCCAACGCCGACGACGCCTTCGCGACCGTCGTGAAGGAGGAACTGCCGCTCGGCGTGCGGGGGCTGGTGCTCGCCGCCGCCCTGGCCGCCGTGATGTCGACCTCCTCCGGCGCCCTCATCGCCTGCGCCACCGTCGCCAACAACGACATCTGGTCGCGGCTGCGGGGGCGGTCCACCGACGGCGACCACGACGAGGTACGGGGCAACCGTGCCTTCATCCTCGTCATGGGGCTCGCCGTCATCGGTACGGCGATCGCCCTCAACAACGTCGTCGAGGCGCTGACGGTGGCGTACAACCTCCTCGTCGGCGGACTCCTCGTGCCGATCCTCGGCGGGCTGCTGTGGCGGCGCGGCACCGCTCAGGGCGCCCTGGCCTCGGTGCTCGTCGGCGGCCTCGCGGTCGTCGGCCTGATGGCGTCCTACGGCATCCTCGCCAACGAGCCCGTCTACTACGGCCTGCTCTCCTCCCTGGTCGCGTACGTCGCCGTCTCCCTGGCGACCCCGGCGACCGACGCCGCCGTGCTCGACGCCTGGCGCGAGCGTCTGGCCGGGCGGACCCCCGAACTCGTGACCGAACCCGTACCGACTCACCAGTAGAGTCGTCAGCAAGCAGCACATACGCGACGAAGCGTAGGAAAGAAGGCTTCACCCCATGAGCAGCACCGAGACGCCCCGCGGGCCCGTCGACTCCTCCCGTGTCCCCCGGTACGCCGGGCCCGCGACCTACGCCCGGCTGCCGCGCCTGGACGAGGTGGGCCGGGCCGACGTCGCGGTCGTGGGCGTGCCCTTCGACTCGGGGGTCTCCTACCGGCCGGGCGCCCGCTTCGGCGGCAACGCGATCCGTGAGGCGTCCCGGCTGCTGCGCCCCTACAACCCGGCCCAGGACGCCTCCCCCTTCGCCCTCGCGCAGGTCGCGGACGCCGGTGACATCGCCGCCAACCCGTTCAACATCAACGAGGCGGTGGAGACGGTCGAGGCGGCCGCGGACGAGCTGCTCGGGACCGGGGCCCGGCTGATGACCCTCGGCGGGGATCACACCATCGCCCTGCCGCTGCTGCGGTCGGTCGCCAAGAAGCACGGCCCGGTGGCACTGCTCCACTTCGACGCGCACCTCGACACCTGGGACACGTACTTCGGCGCCGAGTACACGCATGGCACCCCGTTCCGGCGGGCGGTCGAGGAGGGGATCCTGGACACGTCCGCCCTCTCCCACGTGGGCACGCGCGGACCGCTGTACGGCAAGCAGGACCTCACCGACGACGAGAAGATGGGCTTCGGCATCGTCACGTCGGCGGACGTGATGCGGCGCGGGGTGGACGAGATCGCCGACCAGCTGAGGCAGCGGATCGGGGACCGCCCCCTCTACATCTCCATCGACATCGACTGTCTCGACCCGGCCCACGCGCCGGGCACGGGGACCCCGGAGGCGGGCGGCATGACCTCCCGCGAACTCCTTGAGATCCTGCGGGGCCTCGCCTCCTGCCACCTGGTCTCCGCCGACGTCGTCGAGGTGGCGCCCGCGTACGATCACGCCGAGATCACCGCGGTGGCCGCCTCGCACACGGCGTACGAACTCACCACCATCATGTCCCGGCAGATCGCCGCGGCCCGTGCGGAGACCGCGGGCCGGTGATCCGCGACAGGGAGAAGAAGGAGAAGGCAGCGCAGTGACCCACGACCACGACCTGGTACTCCGCCCGTCGGCCGCCCAGACGGAGGCCGCGCTGAACCCTCCCCCCGGCCGCAACGGCGGGGACCTGGTCGTGGAGACGCTGGCCGGGCTCGGCGCGACGACGGTCTTCGGGCTGCCCGGCCAGCACGCGCTCGGCATGTTCGACGCGCTGCGGAGGTCGGATCTGCGCTACATCGGCCTGCGCGTCGAGAACAACGCCGGGTTCGCGGCGGACGCGTACGGCCGGATCACCGGGGAGGCGGCGCCGCTGCTGCTGTCGACCGGGCCGGGCGCGCTGACCTCACTGGCCGCGCTCCAGGAGGCCGCGGCGGCCTCGGCCCCCGTCCTGGCGATCAGCAGCCAGGTCCCCACGGCGGGCCTGGGCGGCGGCCGCCACGGCTACCTCCACGAACTCCCCGACCAGTCGGCCTCGTTCCGGGGTGTGGTGAAGTCCGTCCACACCGTCCGCACCCAGTCCCAGATCCCGTCCGCGATCGAGGCGGCCTGGAAGTCGGCGCTCTCGGCCCCGCACGGCCCGGTGTGGGTGGAGATCCCGCAGGACGTGCTGCTCGCCGAGACGCCGATCCCGGTGGTGACGGGCGGCGACGCCTTCCCGGAGGAACTGCCCCCGCGCCCCGAACTGACCGCCGTGGCCGCCCACCTGCTGTCGTCCGCCTCCCGCCCGGCGATCATCGCGGGCGGCGGCGTCGTCCGGGCGGACGCGTCCGGCAAGCTGCGGCAGCTGGCGGAGCGGCTGTCGGCGCCGGTCGTGACGACGTTCGGGGGGAAGGGCGCCTTCCCGTGGACGCACCCGCTGTCGCTCCAGTCGTGGCTGGAGGACCGGCACACGACGGACTTCCTGGAGGACGCGGACGTCCTGCTGGTGGTCGGCTCGGGCCTCGGTGAACTCTCCTCCAACTACCACACGTTCAAGCCCCGGGGCCGGGTGATCCAGATCGAGGCGGACCTCGGGAAGCTGGAGTCCAACCATCCCGCGCTGGGCATCCACGCGGACGCGCGCCTGGCGCTGACCGCGCTGCTGGAGACGATCGAGGGGACACGGGAGGACGAGTCGGCGCCGGAGCGGGTGCGGGACGTGCTCGCACGGGTGCGGGAACGCATCGACGGCCAGCAACTCACCCTCGAAGAAGACCTGTTGGCGTCCATCCGGCGGGCACTTCCGCCCCGCGCGCCTTCCTTCTGGGACATGACGATCCTGGCGTACTGGGCCTGGTCGGCGTTCGACCCGAAGGGCCCCAACACCATGCACTCCGCGCAGGGTTCGGGCGGCCTCGGCTACGCGTTCCCCGCGGCCCTCGGCGCGGCGGCGGCCGACCCGACCCAGCCGGTGCTGGCCGTCTCCGGCGACGGCGGCGCGCTGTACTCGATCGCGGAACTGGCCACGGCCCGGCAGTACGACCTCGACGTCACCTGGCTGATCGTCGACGACGGCGGTTACGGGATCCTGCGCGAGTACATGACGGACACGTTCGGGGAGGCCACCGGCACGGAACTGACCCGGCCGGACTACGTCGCCCTGGCGGAGTCGTTCGGGGTGCCGGGGGTGCGGACGACCCCCGAGACCCTCACCACGGACCTGGCCAAGTCCCTTGCCGCGCCGGGCCCTTCGGTGGTCGTCCTGCCGGCGGTGCTGAGGATGTTCGCACCGACGCATCTCTGACGCGCCCCTGACGCGTATGTGATGCAGATCACTTCCTGAGAGGTGATGATTCCCCCGGGGAATCGCCCATGTGTCCGACTTAATCCTCCTTCCCGGATTCGCAGGCGCCACTTTAGGTTGCAATGGACCGCAACTGTCACACAGTTCGGACACACAAACTTCATAAGGGCTCCGGAGGAGCTCACGGGGGAAGGAGCAACGGGAATGACCGCCCGTTGGTACAGGCGGCCTCGTGCTGCCCGAAAACTCGGCGTGCTGCTCGGCACCGCCGTCGTACTCACCGCGACAGTGGGAACACCGGCTGTCGGTGCGACCGCGAACACGACCACTTCCACTTCCACGACCACTTCCACAACAGAACCGGCCGTGAACGGCGCACCCGTCGACGCCGCCGAGGCGTCCGCCTTCGCGAAGGCCGCCGCGACCGGTGAGCCGGTGGAGATCGTCGACCGGCGGGCCGAGGACGAACTCGTCTTCGCCAATCCGGACGGCTCGCTGACCAGTGAGACCAGTGTCCAGCCGCAGCGGGTGCGGCGTCCCGACGGCACGTGGGTGAAGGCCGACGCGACCCTGGAACGCCGACCGGACGGCACGGTCGGCCCCAAGGCCGCCGTCGTCGACCTCACCTTCGCGAAGGCCGGCTCGTCCGACTTCGTCACACTCGGCGAGGAGGGCAAGTCCTTCACGCTCAGCTGGCCCACGCCGCTGCCCGAGCCGGTCCTCTCCGGGGACACCGCCGAGTACCGCGAGGTGCTCCCCGGCGTGGACCTGCTGGCCACCGCCTCGGTCACGGGCTACTCGTACGTCCTGGAGGTGAAGACCCCCGAGGCGGCCGACAGCTCCGAGCTGGCCGAACTGCGGCTGCCCGTACGGTCGCAGGGCCTGGACCTCGGCACCGGACCGACCGGTGGTCTCCAGGCCGTGGACGCCTCCGGCGAGCGCGTCTTCGGCGGGCAGGCGCCCAAGATGTGGGACTCCGCCGCCGCCGGGGTTCCCGCCGGCGCCGTTCCCGCATCGGGCACGGACACGCCCGCCCAGGAGGCTCCCGACGCCGGCGCCAAGGTCGCCGACATGGCCCTCGACGTCTCCGCGTCCGCCGTCACCGTCGAGCCCGACCGCGCCCTGCTCACCGCCGCCGACACCGACTTCCCGGTCTACATCGACCCCGAGGCCGGTATGTCCAAGAGCGAGTGGCTGTACGTGTCCAGCGCCAACCCGAGCACGGAGTTCCACAAGTTCAAGAAGGACGAGGGCGTCGGCCGGTGCTCGGCCGACACCATCGGTGGCATCTACTACGTGTGCAGCGGCTCGCCGTACACGAACCGGATGTACTTCCAGTTCTCCACCGACGGCTGGAAGAACCGCACCATCTCCAGGGCGGTCTTCGAGGTCTACGAGACGTTCTCGTTCTCCTGCACCAAGAGCACCGTCAACCTGCACATGGTCGCCGAGGGCGGTGTCGACTCCGCCACCAACTGGAACAACAAGCCCAAGGACGGCGACCTGTTGGTCGACAAGACCGTCGCGTACGGCCGGGGCGACAGCTGTAGCCCGGACGCGCCGCCCAGTTGGGTCGACTTCGCGGACAACGCCGATGAGAGCAATGAGAACCTGACCTCCTCCGTCCGTAAGAAGGCAGCTGGTGAGGACCCGATTGCGTTCTCGCTGCGGGCTGCCGACGAGGGCGACCCCAACTCCTGGAAGCGGTTCCAGGGCGACAACGCCAAGCTCGTCGTCACGTACAACACGCGTCCGAACAAGCCCACCGGGGAGAAGCTGAGCAACCCGGAGGAGAAGACCTGCACCACCGACAACACCAAGCGGCCGTGGATCCGGGACGCGACCCCGGCCATGTCCGTCACCGGCACCGACGCCGACTCGCACACCGACGGCACCGGCCAGAACCTCACCGCGACCTTCCGGGTCTGGGACCAGGTCGACGGCAGGCCCATGGTCTACGAGGGCAAGGACGGGCCGCAGAACGAGGGCAGGTTCGAGCGGGGGATCCCGGTCAGGGAGCTGAAGCACGGCCACGGCTACAGGTGGCACGCCCAGACCTACGACGGCTCCACCGGCAAGCTCAAGGACTCCGGGTACTCCGAGTGGTCCGACTGGTGCGAGTTCGTGGTGGACGTGGAGAAGCCCGACACCAAGCCGCGCGTGGAACCGGTGGCGGATGAGGCGGACCTCCCGGCGGGCGCCAGGCGGCACTTCACCCTCTCCGCGAACGGCAACTCCGACTCGGTCTTCAAGAACGACGTCGAGTTCTACGAGTGGGACCTCGGCAACGACACGCCCGCCCGCAAGGCTGACCCGGCCGCTCTCGGCGGCAACGCCACGATCGAGGTGCCGACCAGCACCTTCGGTCCGAACGTGCTCTACGTCCGCAGTGTCGACCGGGCCGGCAATCGGGGCCCGTTGGAGAAGTACTTCTTCACCGTCGACCGCGCCTGCGCCGACGTCCTCGCGGACACCTGCGCCGCCGCCGTCTACGGCCTCGACCAGACCTCCGGCACCACGGCCCCCGACAGCTCCGGCCACGACCGCGATCTGACGGTGAAGGGTGCCGACTGGGTCGCGGGCAACAACTCCGCGAGCGACCCGGCTGATAAGGCGCTGCGTTTCAACGGCACCACCGACCACGCCACCGCCGTGTCAGCTGTGCACACCGGGCAGGCGTTCACCGTGTCGGCCTGGGTGCGGCCCACGTCGCTGGCCAAGAACATCTCGGTGGTCAGCCAGGCGGGCAGCCAGGGCAACGGCTTCAACCTCTACTACTCCACCGCCTACAAGCGCTGGATCTTCGGCCGGCACATCAGCGACACGGCGGACTCCGACATCGTCCGCGCCATGGCGAGCAGCGAGCGCCCCGCGACCGTGAACAAGTGGGTTCACCTGGCCGGTTCGTACGACCCGGTGGCCCGGAAGTTCACGCTCTTCGTCGACGGTGAGGAGCAGGGCAGCGCCACCGTGACCGACGTCTGGAACGCCTCCAAGGGTCTCAACATCGGCCGTGCCCAGTATGGCGCCGACTGGTCCGACCCCTTCGCCGGTGACATCGACGACGTGCGCCTCGTTCCCGGCCTGCTGTCGGGGACGGAGATCTTCCGGCTCGCGAACAACTGACCGCTGCTGTCGACCGCTGTCCACCACTGATGACCGCTGACGATCACTGACGACTCCCGACCAGAGCCGTCCACCTGGGTGCCCGAACTCCTCGGGCACCCGGGGCACTTCCACACCCATACGGGAGGGGGAGCGCGCGTGCGCGCATCTCGCAGACACAGAACACACGCCTGGGCCAAAGCCCTTGGTGTCACCCTTACTTCAGCCCTGACGATCACCCTGCTCCAGGGCACCCCGGCCCTGGGCGACGACCCCGACGAGGCACGGGAGAAGCGGCGCCCTAAGACCCAGGACGTCGCCTCGACGCCGGTCGTCGAACAGGACGGCACCGCCGCCACCCCGCTCAAGCACACCAAGAGGTACGGAAAGCCGCTGAACCCCAAGGCCACCTGGCCGAAGGCGGGTTCCGCGACGGTCGACCTCGCCGGTGCCAACGCCAAGAAGCGCGGCGCGCTGTCGAGCACCAAGGCCGGTTCACTGCCGGTCCGTGTCGGTCCGCCCGAGGGCATGACCCGCTCCACGATGGCCGCCGCCACGCCCGCCCGCGCCAAGGTGGACGTCCTCAGTCACGCCGCCGCGCAGAAGGCCGGCATCGACGGTCTCCTGCTCAAGGTGACCCGGACCGACAGCCGTACCACGAACGGCAAGGTGTCAGTCGAGGTCGACTACGCGGCCTTCGCGCAGGCCTACGGCGGTGACTGGGCCCAGCGGCTGCGTCTGGTCGAACTGCCCGCCTGTGCGCTGACCACGCCCAAGGCGGTCAAGTGCCAGACCGTCACCCCGCTGAAGACCGACAACGACGTCCGCGAGCAGAAGCTCACCGCCGACGTGGCCGCACTGCCCTCCGCCAAGGCCCCGCTGCTCGCGGTCGCGGCAGGACCTGCGGGCGGTTCGGGCTCGTACGCCGCGACCTCGCTGGCGCCCTCCGCGTCGTGGCAGGTCGCCGGGCAGACCGGCAGCTTCACCTGGCAGTAGCCGCTGCGCGTGCCGCCCGCGATCGCCGGTCCCTCCCCGCAGCTCGGGCTCGGCTACAACTCGGCCTCCACGGACGGCCGGACGGCTTCCAGCAACAACCAGACCTCCTGGATCGGCGAGGGTTTCGACCTGAGCGCCGGCTACATCGAGCGCTCGTACCGCTCGTGCACGGAGGACGGCCACGACGAGGCCGGGTCGCAGAAGTACGACCTGTGCTGGCACTCCGACAACGCCACCATGAACTTCGGGGGCCGGGCCGGTGAGCTGGTCAAGAAGGGCAAGGACGAGTGGCGTCTGAAGCAGGACGACGGCACCGTCATCGAGCGCAAGTACGAGGGTTCCAACGCCGACAACAACAACGAGTACTGGGTGGTCACCACCACCGACGGTACCCGTTACCACTTCGGCAAGGGCAAGCGCGAGGCGGCCGACACCGAGCTGACCGGCTCCTCGTGGGAGGTCCCGGTCTTCGGTGACGACAAGGACGAGCCCTGTCACGCGGACACCTTCAAGGGGTCCCGCTGCCAGCAGTCGTGGCGCTGGAACCTCGACTACGTCGTCGACGTGCACGGCAACACGATGACGTACTACTACGGCACCGAGACCAACAAGTACGACAGCGTGCGCGGCGACAAGGTCGTCTCCTACGACCGCGGCGGCTACCTCAAGCGGATCGAGTACGGCGAGCAGCAGGGCAAGGAGAACACCACCGCCGCGCCCTCCCAGGTCGTCTTCGACGTCGCCGAGCGCTGCACCGGCGCCGCCGCCGACTGCGAGCCGGGCGACCTGAAGGAGTCCACCGCCAAGCGCTGGCCGGACGTGCCGTTCGAGCAGATCTGCACCTCCGACACCGAGTGCAAGGACCAGTGGTCCCCGACCTTCTTCTCCCGCAAGCGCCTCGCGAAGGTCACCACACAGGTCCTGGGGTCCGACGGCAAGACCTACTCGGACGTCGACGAGTGGGACCTGGCGCACAAGTACCAGAGCGCCGACACCACGCACGCCCCGGCCCTGTGGCTGGAGTCGGTCACCCACTCCGGCAAGGACGGCGCGAACAAGCTCCCGAAGGTCACCTTCTACGAGCGCCAGGACGCCAACCGCGTCGACACCGGCTCCGACGACCGCCTGCCCATGTACAAGTGGCGCATCCGGGCGATCCAGTCGGAGACGGGCGGCACGATCTCGGTCAACTACAAGCCGAACGAGTGCACGCCGACGAACCTCCCCACCCCCGAGACCAACACCAAGCGGTGCATGCCGTCCTTCTGGTCGAAGGAGGGCACGGTCGGAGAGAAGGAGGACTGGTTCCACAAGTTCGTCGTCGACACGGTGATCGAGGACGAGGTCACCATCACCGGCCCCAACAAGGTCACCTCCTACGACTACGAGGGCGCCGCCTGGGCCTTCGACGACAGCGAGCTGGTCAAGACCAAGAAGAAGACCTGGAACCAGTGGCGCGGCTACCGCACGGTCACCATGAAGACGGGTGAGGCGGGCAGCAAGCAACTCCGCACGGAGACCACCTACCTCCAGGGCATGGACGGCGACCGGGAGAAGGAGTCCGGCGGCACCAAGTCGGTCACGGTCACCGCCTCCGACGGCACGAAGATCCGTGACGACGCCCGCCACCAGGGCTTCGTCGTGGAGCAGCGCAGCTTCAACGGGGCTGCCGAGGTGACCGGTTCGGTCAGCACTCCGTGGAAGTCCGAGCCCACGGCGACGGAGGGCAAGGACGAGGCGTCGTACGCGGCCGTCAAGTCGACGAAGACCCGCACGGCCCTCGACGAGGGCAAGGTCCGCCGGGCCGCCATCGAGCACTTCTACGACTCGTACGGCATGCTGTCCCGCTCCTCCGACTCCGGCGACCTGGCGGTCGAGGACGACGACACCTGCACGACGAACACGTACAACCGCAACACGGACGCGAACCTGCTGACCCTGCTGAAGCGGGTGACCGTCCTCCCCGTGAACTGCGACGACGGCGCGCCCACGTCCTTCAAGGGCGAGGCGATCTCCGACGTCCGCACCTGGTACGACGACCGTGACACCTACGGCGCCACGCCCACCAAGGGTGACGTGGTGCGCAGTGAGAAGCTCAAGGGCTACACGGCCGACGGCACCCCGCAGTACGTGACGACGTCGACGGCCAAGTACGACGTCCATGGTCGTGTCGTGGAGTCCGCCGACCAGGCGGGCAACGCGACGAAGACGACCTACACCCCCGCCACGGGCGGGCCGGTCACCGGCATGAAGGTCGAGGACCCGCTCGGCAACACCACCACCTCCACCGTCGACCGCCGCTGGGGCCTGGTCGCCGCCACGGTCGACCCCAACAAGCAGCGCACCGACCTGGAGTACGACGCCCTCGGCCGCCTGCTGAAGGTCTGGCTCCCGGGCCGCGCCAAGGCCTCGGACACGCCGAGCCTGGAGTACGCGTACCTGATCCGCAACAACGCGCCGGTGGTCACCACGACGAAGTCGCTCCTTCCCAACGGTTCGGTGGCCACCAGCCATCAGCTCAGCGATGGTTTGTTGCGCCCGCGTCAGACGCAGACGCCGGCGGCGAACTCGGGTCGGGTCATCACGACCACCGAGTACGACAGCCGGGGCCTGGCGGTGAAGGAGATCGGCCCGTTCTACAACACGGCGGCCGTCGGTACGACCTTCGTGAACGTCGTCGACGCCTCCGAGGGCACCCCTCGCGAGACGGAGACGGTCTACGACGCGGCCGGCCGCGCCACGGACTCGATCTTCCGCGTGGCCGGCACCGAGAAGTGGCGCACGAAGACCGCGTACCACGGCGACCACACGACGGTCGACCCACCGGCGGGAGCCACGCCGACCGCGACGTACACCAACGCGCAGGGTCAGACGACCAAGGTCCTGGAGTTCAAGGCATCCTCGCCCACGGGAGCGGCGGACACGACGTCGTACGACTACGACGCGGCGGGCCGCCTCACCGCGGTGAAGGACACGTCGGGCAACGTCTGGTCGTCCGAGTACGACGTGCGTGGCCGCCAGACCAGGTCCGTCGACCCGGACGCGGGTACGACGTATATGACGTACAACGACCTGGACCAGCTGAAGACGGTCCGCAACCAGCGTGAGATCACCCTCACCTTCACCTACGACAAGCTGGGCCGTCAGCGCTCGCTGTACAACGGCGACAAGAAGCTGACGACCTGGGAGTACGACAGCGCCACCGTGCCGAACGGCAAGGGGCGTCTGACCTCAGCCACCAAGTGGGTGGGGGACGACGGCTACACCTCTTCGGTCGACGCGTACGACGTGGCGGGCCGCCCGACGAAGACCTCGGTGACCATCCCGGCCTCCGAGGGCAAACTGGCTGGGACGTACACGGCCACAGCGTCGTACAAGCCGGACGGCTCGATCGACGACGTCGGTCTCCCGGCCGTCGGCGGTCTCCCGGCGGAGAAGATCACCACGGGCTATACGGCGGCAGGTCTGCCGTCCTTCACCCTGGGCGACACGACCGACTACGCCCGCGAGACCCGCTACTCCAACTACGGCGAGATGCTCCAGCTCACGCTGGGCACCGCCAGCGCGGACAAGTACACCTGGCTCACCAACACCTACGAGGAGGGCACCCGGCGCCTGGAGCGCGCCCGGATCGACCGGGAGATCGTCAAGACCCCGGACTCCGACATCACCTACGGCTACGACGCCGCCGGGAACATCCAGAAGATCGCGGACACGCCCGAGGGCACGACGGCGGACGTCCAGTGCTTCACGTACGACTACCTGCGCCGCCTGAGCGAGGCATGGACCCAGACCGCGACCGCCTGCGCCCCGAGCGCCGGTGAGGCGGCGGTCGGCGGCCCGGCACCGTACCGGCACTCCTACACCTACGACGCCGCGGGCAACCGTACGAGCGAGGTCCGCCACGCGACCGGCACGACCGGCGACGCGGCGATCACGCAGACGACGACATACGTGCCGAAGGCCCAGGACACCAAGGGCGGCACGCACGCGCACGCCCTGAAATCCGCCGAGGTGCGCACCGCGACGGCGGCCAAGGAAGTGACGGCGGCCCAGAGCTTCCAGTACGACGAGACGGGCAACACCGTCCGCCGCACCAAGGCGGCCACGGACCTCTCCCCGGCGGTCGACCAGAAGCTGGACTGGGACGAACAGGGCCGCCTGAGCGCGGTCACCCCGTACCTGTCCGGCGACGACCTCGACGAGGCCAACAAGACCTCGTACGTGTACGACGCCTCGGGCGGACGCCTGCTCCGCAAGGAGAAGGGCGCGGTCACGCTGTACCTGGGCGCCCAGGAGATCCGCCTCGACACGGCCAAGAACTCCCTGTCGGGCACGCGCTACTACTCCCACGCTGGCAAGAAGATCGCCGTGCGGACGACGGCCGGGGTGACCTGGCTGGTCGGAGGCCAGAACGGCACGGCCGAGATCGCGATCAAGGCCGTGGACTCGGCGATCACGCAGCGTCGCACGCTTCCCTTCGGTGAGGTGCGCGGTGCCAAGCCGGCTGCGGACGCGTGGCCGGGCGACAGGTCCTTCGTGGGCGGCACGGCGGACGCGACGACGGGCATGATCCAACTCGGCGCCCGCGCGTACGACCCGGCGACGGGACGGTTCGTCTCCGCCGACCCCGTTCTGAACGCGGGCGACCCACAGCACCTCAACGCCTACGCGTACGGCCGCAACAACCCGCTCGCCTTCCCTGACCCGACGGGCCTGTACTGGGGTGAGTCCTGGATCAGCCCGATCGGTCACGGAGCCCTCGATGTCCTGGGCCTTGTCCCGGTCTTCGGAGAGCCTGCCGACCTCCTCAACGGCCTCTGGTACACAGCCGAAGGCAACTACATCGACGCGGGCCTGTCCTACGCCTCCGCCATCCCGCTCGCGGGCTACGCGGCCACGGCAGGGAAGGGCGCGCGGTACGTCAACAAGGCGGTCGACGCGGCCGACACCACGAAGGACGCCACCACGGCGACCAAGAAGACCGAGGACGCAGTCGACGCGGCCGACAAGGTCACCCCGCCAGTCACCCCGAAGCCGAAGGAGAAGCCCGCCCCGGCACCTCCCGCCAAGGCCAAGGAGGCGCCCGAGGCCAAGAAGGGCGACTCCGGCGGCAAGCAGGGCGACGGCGCGGGAAAGAAGTCCGAGACCGGTGGTGGGGGCAAAGACTCCGACGCACCCGCTGCGGGAGGATCCTGCAAGACGAGCAATAGCTTCGTCCCCGGCACGCTCGTCCTGATGGCCGACGGCTCCACCAAGCCGATCGAGGACGTCGAGACCGGCGACAAGGTCCTCGCCACGGACCCCGAGACCGGCGAGACGACCACGGAGACGGTCACCGCCGAGATCAAGGGCGAGGGCCTCAAGCACCTGGTCGAGCTCACCGTCGACACCGATGGCGACACGGGCAGCGCCACAAACACGATCACCTCGACCGACGGCCACCCCTTCTGGGTCCCCGAACTCGGCGAGTGGATCGACGCCACCGACCTGAAGAATGGCCAGTGGCTGCGCACCAGCGCGGGCACCCTGGTCCAGATCACAGCGGTGGAACACAGGACCAGCGGGTCGGCCACTGTCCACAACCTGACGGTTGACGACGCCCATACGTACTATGTGGTGACCGGCAGCGTCCCGGTGTTGGTCCACAACTGTGGATCGAACGAGGATGGGTATCTGTATCGCGGTCTCGCCAAGGGCCACCACCAATATGACGCTGCTGCGGCAGGCCGTGCGGTGCCCCGCGGAACCAGCACGGACATCCGCGCTCACACGGGTGGAAACGCAACGGACACCAACTTCACGTCGTGGTCGGATGACGCCGACGTTGCCGTGGAGGGTGCTCAGAACCTGTCCGACAAATGGGTTGGCGAAGGTGTGATGCTGCGCATCAAGGTGGCAAATATTGATCCCGCCATAGGGCCGTCGAGAAATATTCAGATCCACGGCTCCCAGTGGGAGACATTCTTCGAAGATGAGCATTTCATCGTCGGTGAAATCTGGGCCGACGACATCAGCTTCGACTTCGGGGAAACCTGGTCATCCGTCGGGCGGCGATGAGGTGAACGAAGTATCCGCGAGTGAAATGATCGCCGCATTCGTGTCCGACTCTCCGGCTGGCGTTCAGGCCAAGAACGCGCTGCTCTCTGGGGCGCGTTACGAGATCTGGCTCGAGCCCCTCCCGGCGTCGATGCTTCGGGGCATCCTTCGTAGGAGGCTAAGGAGCCTGCAGCGGCGTGGCAAGCCGGTTGTCGGGGTCGCAGAATGTCTTGCGAGTCTTGCCGAAAAGGGTGAGCAGGGCCTTCTCGTGGCCTACGTGGACGATCGCGAAAGAGCCGGATACCTCTTTCCTCTCTACCTGGAGCCGAACCCGCTCAAAGTGGTCGCCTGCATGGGATTCGGCACCTCCTCCGAAGGTGACGCCATCGTCGGTTCGGAGTAACACTGCAGGTAGGAACCTCACAGTGCCCCAGCGGCCCCGCCGGATCTGTTTCCGGTGGGGCCGCTGGGTTTTAGACGGCATGCCCGCACCTCACGGGACCCCGCGCCTCCAGTCGTCGCCGTGAAAGAGAAGGCGGACGGTGAAAAGCCGGCGAAGAAGAAGGCGGACGATCCGGACAACGTCTACATCTACGCGGCACCTGGCAAGGGAATGGTCAAGAAGCTCGAGGACCAGGGCTTCCAGCCCGAGGACTTCCCGGGCCGTGAGTTCGAATTCCCGGACGGCCATGCCTACTTCGGTCTGGGTGATGAGGGACTCGAAATCGCCCAGGACTACGCGGGGTGGGTTGGCTACGATGGGGCGGTCGTGGAGATCACAATTCCCAAGGCTGACTTCGAACAGTACTTCAGGAAGCATGTATATTCGCGCAACGGTGTGGAGGATGCCGAAGTTGCGATTCCCAAGGAGCTGTTCGGCGTCCTCAATTCGTATCCCTTGAGAGTGATGAAACAGTGACCGATGGTCTGGTGACGGAGGTCGAGGCGGGCCTCATGGGGAGCATCATTGAAGGGGAGGCCATCGCAGTCTTTCGCTGGGGCGTAATCGTTGACCTGGGGCTGTCATGGGTGGGCCTCATCGATGTCCTTTACATCGAGGATGACGACAACTACCACGTGGGAGACCAGGTGTGCTGCTATCTGGAGTGCTTCGACGAGAAGAAGCGCAAATTCATTCTGAGGCCGCCGGGTCAGGTACCTGTCGCTGAACACCTACGCAGGGCCGAGGAGCGACGAGATCCATCCTCCTGACCTTCCGGACAAACGGCGATCGCCGGGGGAGCGTGCGCGACGCGCTTTCCGGAGATCGTTGAAACGTCGACCTGCTGCTGGACGAGCGAGCTGAGGACGGGAGAACCATGCGCCTCTGGGCGCTGTTTCTGTAGCTCTTCAGTTTCGCCGGTGGGCAGCCGGTGGAGAGACGCGTGTGGACAGTACATCACCACGTGGGAGGGGATAGCTCGCCGCACATGCTCTGACCGGCATGAACGTCACCGGACAGCACGACGAGGCGCTGGGCGACACGAGCGCTCACGGAGGGTTTTCAGGGTGGCCTCCGGATGGGTGACGGCGGGACCGTAGGCGACGGACAGAGCCCCCGGGCCGTTGAGAAAGGTTTCTAGGTCTCGACTCTCATGCTCAGGAGTCCTGTTGGTCCAGTATTCTGCCGCACTCGACTGGCCGCACACACTCAAGGGGATCGGCCCATTTTCCAAACAGCTTTGCGCGAAGGAAGTTGTGATGGCGGGTGACTGGGAGTGGCTGCGAGGTCTGCAGGCGTCCAGCGACGTGCCTGAAGAGTTGCGCGCTCCGACGGCATCGCCTGCACTCAACCTCGGTGTGCGGGTGATCGGCAGCAACATCGTCGGTAATGATGTGGTCGAACTGGCCGCGCAATACATGGCCGAACACGCTCGGCTCGAACTGTGGATCGGCGGTCATGAACCGCCTCTGGGATTTCAGCAGCAGTTCGAGCGAGGCCGGTCCTCTTCCGAGGCGCTGCTTGTGGTCTACGAGGCGTGGATCGCGTTCGAAACCGCCTACCAGGCGGCCGGTAAGAAGGTCGACCAGGTACGCGACGAGCGGGAGAGGCTGAAGAAGGCCCTGTCCAGGGCCATCGACTCCCTCGTACGCGCCCGGATCGAATAGTCGAGAAGGGGTTGGGCTGCCACCCTCCATCCCGTTCGCCGTGCTTCAGTGGTGGCAGAGGGGCCTCGCCGGTCGGATTCCGGCGAGGCCCCATTTTCAGGCGGTGCCGCGCGAGCGCGAGGGCACCCTTCTCGTTTTGTACGGCTCGAAAACGGAGTGTCGGCACAGAAGGGGGAAGCGTTGTGGATGGATGGAGCGGGTCAGGTGTGTGTCACGGCCGGAGGCGGGTCGTCAAGCCCTCGAAATAGCTGCGGTGTACGCCTGGTAGGTCCACCTCGTCCGGGTCCAGGAGCCAGAGGAGGTGGGCGCCCTCCAGGAAGGCGGCGACCTCCGTGGCCAGTGTCGTCGGGTTGACGTCCGGGCGGGCCGTGCCGTCCTTCGTCGCGCGGGTGAAGAGGGCCGTCAGGTGGGCGCGTAGGGCGCGGCCCCGGTCGCGGAACCAGGTGTGGAGGGCGGTGCCCGGGTCCAGGTTCTCGGCCGTCAACGTGGTGTGCAGGGCCGTCAGTTCGCGTTCGGCGGCCGCCGTGTGCTCGGCGTCGCGGACGAACCAGGCGAAGGCCTCGGCGAGGGTGGGTTCCGAGGTCGGGGTGGCCGACAGACGGGCCAGCGCGCGGCGGTCGGCCTCCTCCAGGACCGCCTGGACCAGGCCCTCCTTGCTGCCGAAGTGGTGGATGAGGGCGGACGGGGTGACGCCTGCCCGTTCGGCGATCGCGGCGACGCCCGTGCCGCGTACGCCCTGCTGGGAGAAGAGCGTGATCGCCGCGTCCACCATCGCGCGGCGGCGTTCCACGCCCCGCCTCTGCACCTGTCCCTTGACTCCGGCCATGGTCATCAGGGTGCCGGGTGGGGTGCGGGGGCGTCCACTTCGAAAAAGGGTGTGCGGGATCCGTGTCCGATCATTATCTTGAACGACCATGCAGGAAAATAGAGAGAAGGACGATGTCGTCCTGGTCGGCCGCGAGCGGATCGTTCCCGTGGACGGCATCGAGTTGTGGGCCGAGGAGTTCGGCGGTCCCGAGCATCCGGTCGTGCTGTTGGTGATGGGCGCCCAGGCGCAGGGCGTCCAGTGGAACGACGGGATCGTGCGGCGGCTCGTCGAGGGCGGGCGCCGGGTCATCCGGTACGACCACCGCGACACCGGGCGGTCCTCCGTCGTCGACTTCGCCGTACGGCCGTACACCGTCGCCGACCTGGCCTCGGACGCGCTCGCCGTGCTGGACGCGTTCGGCGTGGAGAAGGCACATCTGGTCGGGGTCTCGCTGGGCGGGATCATCGCGCAGCGGATCGCCGTCACCGATCCGGAACGGGTGCTGACCTTGACGAGCCTGTCGTCACAGCCCCTGGGTACGGACACGGCGGCCGCGGTGACCCGGGCCATGGCGGGGGAGCCCCCGGCGCCCAGTCAACTGCCTCCGCCCAGCGCCGAGTTGCTGGCCGCGCTCGCGACCACCTTCCCCGACCCGAAGGCCGGCCCGGAGGAGCACCTCGCCCTGCGGCTGCCGCTGTGGCGGGTGCTGCACGGGTCGGTGCTGCCGTTCGACGAGGAGGAGTACCGGGCCATGGAGCGGCGGGTGTTCGAGCGGGCGCGCGATCTGGCGGCCGGGGTCAACCACACGCTCGCCGGGGCCGCCGGCGGGGACGACACGGCGGCCCTGGCCTCGGTCACCGCGCCGACGCTCGTCCTGCACGGCACCGAGGACCCGATGTTCCCGCCGGCGCACGCGGAGGCGACGGCCGCCGCCGTGCCGGGCGCCCGGCTGGTCATGATCGAGGGGCTGGGGCACAGCCTGCCGAGGGCGATGGACGCCCGCCTGGCCGAGGAGATCCTGCGGCACACGGCCTGACACGCGGCCTGACACGCGGCCTGACACCTGAGCTGACAGGCGGCCCGACACCTGGCCTGACACGCGGCCTGACACCTGGCCTGACAGGAGGCCCGGCACACGGCCCGACGGCCGCTCGCCGACGTGGTGCGGCGCGCGCACCCGGCACCGCCGGGCACGCGCGCCGCTGTCGGTCTCCGCGCCGAGCGGCAGGGCCAGCGCATGGCGACCGGTCCCCGCGCCGAGCGGCAGGGCCAGCGCATGGCGACCGGTCCCCGCGCCGAGCGGCAGGGCCAGCGCATGGCGACCGGTC
>NZ_JAAVVL010000001.1:8289479-8312355 GCF_018728545.1 Streptomyces sp. ATCC 21386 | reverse complement strand
CCGCGCCGAGCGGCAGGGCCAGCGCATGGCGACCGGTCCCCGCGCCGAGCGGCAGGGCCAGCGCATGGCGACCGGTCCCCGCGCCGAGCGGCAGGCTCAGCGCATGGCGACCGGTCCCCGCGCCGAGCCGCGCGCTCAGCGCAGCGTCGCTCCGAACATCGCGTCCGTGGCCGGGCCCGCCACGTCGCCGGGGCCGAAGGCCAGGGCCGACGTGGTGGTCAGGCCCGTGGTGGTGCCGGGGAGGACCCAGACGGCGCCGTTGTCGCTGTTCTCGGCGGGGGCGCCCACGGCCAGGTCGGGGTGACCGTTGCCGTTGAAGTCCAGCAGGGCCGTCGTGGTGCCGAACTTGTCCTCCGCCTCGGCGACCCCGGGGACCCCGGCGGTGTTCTGGTGGAAGACCTTGGTGCCGGCGCCCGTGACACCGGAGGCGGTGCCGGGGACGAGGGCGACCGAGCCGGTGTTCACGATGCCGTCGACGTCCTCGTACGCGATGCCGAGCGCGATGTCGGCGTACCCGTCGCCGGTGACGTCGGCGACCGAGACCGCCGAGCCGACCAGGTCGCCGTCCTCCTGCGCGCCGGGGAAGCCGGGCAGGTTCTGGTCGAAGGTCTGGACGTTCGACTCGGACGTGCCGGTGGACGAGCCGTAGGCCACGCGGACCTGGTCGGACCAGCCCTCCGCGCCCACGACCACGTCGTCGTAGCCGTCACCGTTCACGTCGCCGATGCCCGTGCCGGCCGGGTCGCGGCTCGTGTCGTCCCCGGGCACGAAGCCCCGGGTGAAGCCCGAAGCGCCGCCGAGGAGGAGGCGGTTGCCCCACGTGCCGTCGCCCGTGTAGTGCCACTGGACGATGTCGTCCCGGCCGTCGCCGTTGACGTCGCCGACCTGGCCGGAGACGACCGGGCCGGTGATGGAGGACGGGCCGTTCTCGCAGCCCCCGCCGGTCGCGCAGGACGCGTCGTCCTCCTCCCAGCCCCACCACAGGGACTTGTCGAGGAGGGGGAGTACGGCGGCGGGCTTGCCCGCGCGGGAGATCGGGCCCTTCCACAGGGCCGCCGGCGCGCCCTCGGGGTCGTCGCCGCCGACGGACTGCGCGGAGAACAGCGCGAGGTCGGTCTTGCCGTCGCCGTCGAAGTCGCCCGCCTGCGGGGCCGCCCCGTACTGGGCGATGCTCGTCCCGCCGGTCAGTCCGGTCGCCGAACCCCAGAGGATCACCGAGCCCGCCGTGCCGCCCGCGATCACCAGGTCGCCGTAGCCGTCCCCGTCCAGGTCGCCCTTGGTGAAGGTCGAGCCGAAGCGCTGGTTGGCGGCGGCGGAGCCGGGCACACCGCTCGTCGAGCGGCTGATCAGTTTCTTCTTGGTGGGGGAGACGCCGCTCTTCGAGCCGTACAGGACGGCCACGTAGCCCGCCTTGGCCTTCGAGGACACCGTGGCGTTCGGGGCGCCGACGACCAGGTCGGCGTACCCGTCACCGTTGAAGTCGTCCGCCACGCCCACCTCCGCGGGGGCGGCCGCGGCCGGGCCCATCGACAGGGCGGTCAGCCCGCCGGCCAGCAGTACCACCGCTGCCAGGGGGGCGCTCACGCGCGCCGTACGGGTGCTGCGTCGTGCTGCTCGTGCTCGTGACATGCACGTGCCTTTCGGGTCGGTGGAGATCCTGGTCCGGCGGGCGGAACCGCCGCGTCCATGTAGTCCGACTCGATTGACTGTTCGTCGGTTGTACGTCCGAATGTCATGGGTGCGTAACTGAGTTGCTCCACACCGACCGACGAACGGCCGTACGTCACGTCCGACGGGTCCCGGGCCTCACCTCCACCGGGCTGGCTGTGAGAACGGTGCACCCCCGGCCCGCAAGAGGGCCGGGGGTGCACCGCGCTCGGTGAAGCGCGGACTACCAGGTCGCCTCGACCCACTCCGGGTGGTCGATGAACGGGTTCCGGTTGCCCTGGTAGTCGCTGTGGATGAGGTTGTTGCGGCGCTCCTCGAAGGAGTCCGGCGGGTCCGCCTCGTTCCAGGCCTTCAGGACGGACAGGCGACCGTGGAAGCGGGTGCCGCCGTTGTTGACGGAGTCGTTGGGCTCCAGGTTGGGCCAACCGTCGTCGCCCTCGTACCGCACGGCCATGTAGAGGATCATGCGGGCCACGTCGCCCTTGACCGCGGCCCGGGGCTCGAAGGAGTTCGAGTCGACGAGGCTGCCGCCGCTGTTGGTGAAGCTGCTGCCGCCGGTGTCGAAGTCGAGGTTGCCGCGGATGGCGTTGACCGTGACGTCCTCGGGGCGCAGGTGGTGCAGGTCGGTGCCGGGGCCGGCGGAGGTCCCGAAGTCGCCGTGCGACTGGGCCCACACGTGCTCGCGGTTCCAGTTGCCGGAGTTGCCGCCGTTGAGGGACTTGCTGCGCGAGATGCCGCTGTAGAGCAGTTTCACGTTGTTGCTGTTGTTGGGGTCCTGGTCGGTGACCTTCAGCGCGTTCCAGACCGCCGAGTACGAGATGGTCGTGTGACCGTCGATGATCGAGTGCAGCGAGGACTTCAGGGCCGTACCGGTCTTGCCGATCGCGCTCGCGTAGTACGTGTCGTCGTACGCGGTCGTCGTCGCCGAGGCGGGGGTGGCGGTGGCCGCCGGGAGGACGATACCGACGAGCACGGCCGACGTCGCGAGAGCGACCGACTTCCAACTGCGTATCCGCGCAGCGGGCATGAGGGGTGTCCCTTCCCAGAGGGCCGCGCAGGACGAGGAGTTGCTTCGGGGAGTCTCGTTCTACGCGGGTTGACTGTGTGGGTAACCGAGAGATTGGCATGGACGGGTCAGTCGAGGTGTTACAGCTGGAAGGCGATCCGGTGACGATTCGGCCAACAGGGCAACCCTCGTGCCTCAACTCCCCTTCACCTGCCTCGATTCAAGGGGAGACCCTCATTGACGTGCGGATTTCGGCGTGCTGGGCCCGTGGGCGGTCTTGCGTAGTTGTCGGGTGCAGAGCAACCTCAACGGGGGATGAACGGTCTTCTTCAGGGGGGTGACGTCTGACGTGATCCGGTCCGGCGACCGGCCCGTCCATGTGTACGCCCACCTGCCCGTCGACTTGTCCGTCCGCCCGCACCCCGCCCTCGGCGTCACACATCAGCACGGGCACGTCGTGGATCGTCTGCAGCGTGGTGGTCATGGAGGCGAGGCTACTGTCACTTCATCAGAGTGTCGTGGGCGGCGTACGCGGCGGACTGGGTGTGGTACCCCGAGAGGAAATCGAGCTGGGAACTCGTGTCCAGATAGTCGGGGAACCTGCCGCTGGGCGGAACGAAGTCCGTTATCGCGCGGAACACCTCGACGGCGGCCTTCCCGTGCTTGGGACCACGGGTGCGCGCGGCGAGCAAGTGCTCACCCGCATTCTTGAGCTGGTCCCGCAACAGCGAGCCCGGATGCCGCTTGGCCCGGCTCAGGAAGCTGTCGTTCCCCAGCCGCCGGTCGCGCTTGCCGATGGCCTGCAGCGTGTGCAGCGTCGCGTAGAGCTGACCGCACAGGTAAGCGGGGGAGGGCTGTGTGTCGGCCAATCCGGCTCTCCTTCTCCATCGGGCCCGACGGGCTTCTGCCTCCCTCCCTACCCCGCCCCGGGGGCAAGCGAACTGGGGGCGGGGGAACCAGGGTCAAGGGAACTGATGTGCAACTATCGATCGTCGTGGCGAGTCGACTGTGGTGAATCCGCGAAAGGCGGGTTCCAGTCGCACAGGGGGATGGGACAGGTTTGATGACTCACCGAATATCGGGGGTATCCCGGGTGTCGCCGGCGTCCAGACGGACGCGGGTGGTCGCGGCGGGAATCGGGGCCGGCATGGTCCTCACGTCGGCGGCGGCGGTGTTCGCGCCGTCCGCGGTCGCCGCGCCGCAGGTCACGTGTACGTCGAAACAGGCCGGACTGGCCGAGAAGTTGCAGAAGGACATCACGGCGGCGCTCGCGAAGCGGAAGGGCACGGTGGCGGTCGGCCTGTACGACCGCGCCACCGACACCACCTGCACGCTGCGCGGGGACACCGCCTTCGACTCGGCCAGCGTTGTGAAGGTGACCGTGCTCGCCGCGCTGCTGTACGACGCCAAGAAGACGAACCGCTATCTCACCGACCGTGAGACCAAGCTCGCCACCGCCATGATCACCAAGTCGGACAACGCCTCCACCAGCAGCCTGTGGAAGCAGCTCGGCGTCAAGAAGATCCAGGCGTTCCTCACGGCCGCCAAGATGACGCAGACGAAGCCCGGCGCGAACAACTACTGGGGCCTCACCCAGATCACCGTCCGCGACGAGCAGCGGCTGCTCGCACTGCTCACCGCGAAGAACACGGTCCTGAGCGACAACGCGCGCGCGTACGTCCTCAAGCTGATGAACAAGGTCGTCGCCGATCAGCGCTGGGGCACCCCGGCCGGGGCGCCCTCCACCGTGAAGGTGCACGTCAAGAACGGGTGGCTGTCCCGCGCCACGCACGGCTGGCGGGTGCACAGTGTCGGCACGTTCAAGGGCGGCGGGCGGGACTACACGATCACCGTCCTCACCCACGGCAACCCCGACATGCGGTACGGCGTGAACACCATCCAGGGTGTGGCCAAGGCCATCCACAAGGATCTCGTGCCCGTCCCGAAGAGCTCCTCGGGCACGGCGAGCGTGGAGCGGTACGAGCCCACGGACCGGCCGCAGGAAGCGACGGTGCCGGTGCCGGACGGCGCCTCATAGCCCGGGGTCGCGGGCGCGTCGGCGGCTGCGGGCCCGGTGGGGCTTCTCGCGCAGTTCCCCGCGGCCCTGGGGAGGCAGGGGCTGCGCCCGCTGCCTCCCCAGGGGGCGGCTCCCGATGACATCCGGACGTTCACGGCGAGGCCATCCGCGGCTCACCGGCGGCGCCCTACCGTGACGCCATGCCTCTGAGAAGCCTCGTCGCGACCCTCACCGCCGGTCTGGCGGCGGCCACGCTCGCCGCCGCCGGACCCGTCCACGCCGACTCGGCGCGCGGCCACGCCTGTTCGCCGTCCGTGTCGATCGAGAAGTACTCCGACGCCCTCGACAAGACGACGTACGCGGGCACCTTCGTCGGGAACCTCTCCGGCCTCGCCGTCGACCGCGACGGCTCGCTGCTCGCCGTCTCCGACCGGTCGGCCCTCTTCACCCTCGACCGCCGCACCCTCGCGCCCGAGGGCGTCCTGCCGCTCGCCACGCAGAGCGGCGCCGCGCTCGACTCCGAGGCGGTCGCCGTCGACCGGGACGGCACCCTGCTCGTCGCCTCCGAGACCGAGCCGACCGTACGGCGTCACGACCGGCGGGGGCGGATCCTGGGCGGCCTGCCCGTGCCCGACGAGCTGGCGGTCGCCCCGGCCGGCCGGGCGGTCGCCAACCAGACCTTCGAGGGGCTCACCCTCCTGCCCGGCGGACGCACCCTGCTCGCCTCGATGGAGGGCACCCTCGCCGGGGACACCGCAGGGGTGGTCCGCCTGCAGACATGGCAACGACACGGCGGCGCGGGGGAGTTCAGGCTGTCCACGCAGTACGGCTACCGCGTGGACACCGGTCTCGGTGTCGTCGAGGTGGCCGGCCTCCCGGGCGGGCGGCTGCTCGTCCTGGAGCGCGGATTCACCGCCGGGGTCGGCAACACGGTCCGCCTCTACGCCGCCGACCTCCGCCGCGCGACCGCCGCCGGTCAGCCGGGCAGCACTCCTCGTGCGACCGGCACCGACGGCGTGCGGCTCGTCCGCAAGACGCTGCTCGCCGACCTGGTGGACTGCCCCAGCCTCGGCGCGACGGCAAAGCAGCCCCAGCCGAACCCGCTGCTCGACAACATCGAGGGCATGACCGTCACCGGTGCCGCGCGGCCCGGCGGGCGGCTGGACGTGCTGCTGGTCAGCGACGACAACCAGAACACCGTCCAGACCACCCGCTTCTACTCCCTCTCCCTCTCCCTCCGGACCCTGACCCGGACCGCCTGAGCCACGCCCGAACCGCCGGCGCGGGGCAACCCCGCCGGCGGTCGGCCGCTCGGCTCCGCCGCCGACGTAGGGCCGTCAACTCCGCTGTTCGCAGCCGCAGTCGGTCGTCGCCCCGTCCTCCAGCAAACCGCTCTTGGCCGTGAGATAGGCGAGCTGGGCACGGCTGTTGCTGCCGAGCAGGTCGCCCACCTTCTTGAGGTGGCTGGCGACGGTACGGGGGCTGATGCCCAGCCGGCTGGCGATGGCGGCGTCGGTGTAGCCGTCGACCATGAGGCGCAGCACATGCAGCCGGGTCTCGTCGGTCAGGAGCGCGGGGCGCTGCTGGTCCTGCTCGTACACGACCGGCCTCGCCCGTTCCCAGGCGTACTCGAAGGCGGAGACGAGGAAGTGCACGACGCCCGGGTCGGTGACCTTCAGGGCGTGGGTGCCGTGGTCCTTGCCCATGTCGGGGATGAACGCGACCGACCGGTCGCAGATGATCATCCGGTCGAACACCTCGTCCACCGTGCGTACTTCGACGCCCAGGTCGGTGACCTGCTTGATGTAGTCGAGGGTCGGTCCGTGGGCGCGGACGGTGTGCTGGTAGAGCGTGCGCTGCTTGACGCCCTTGCGGTGTGCCTCCAGGGTGCGCGGCAGGGCCTTGACCAGGACCTCCTCAGGGCGCCTGCCGCCCGGGTGCGCGGTCAGCAGCTCGATCCGCGTGCCCCGGATCGCCTCGTCCAGCGCGGCGGTGATCGCCGGCGCGGGGGTGAGCCGCTGGGAGGACTCGCTCTCCTTGCGGCGGGCGGTGCGGTAGACGCTCTCCGCCTGTGACATCGAAGCCCGTACGGCGGCCAGGGCCTGCTGCTGTTCCAGGATCACCCGTTCCCTCGGGTGGGCCAGCGCCGCCGTCGCCACCGAGGGCGGGATCGGCACCAGCGCCTCCGGGTCGTCCACCGCCGGGGCCACGAGACCGAACGCGCTCACACAGCGGGGAGCGTCCGCGCGCGCGGCCCTTCCCGCCAGCAGCGCGGTGCGATAGAACTCGAGGCCCGCACCGCACACCTCCGCGGGGGAGTCGTCGCCCCCGGGTATGTCCGACTCCTCGCACATGCCATCCCCCTTCAGAATCCTGCAGTGCACGATCATGACCCCTTCAATCGCTTCCGGCAACCGGCTGCCCACGGCATGCTCTTCGTGTGGACACCGGCGAAGAGCCGCGAGTCCGAGAATTCTTCTGGGGGGAACGAGAAATGAAGTACATGCGCAGAATGGCCGGGGCGCTCGCGTTTGTCGCCGCCGCGGTACTGACCCTTTCTGCCACCGCCGAGACGGCCGAACGCACCACGGTCGCGAGCGCCCAGGCGTCCAACGCGCCGGGCGACCCCGGCTGGCCCTGAGCGGGTCGCACCGGCGCCGCAACGCGCGTAAAGCGCACGCAAACCGCGCGTAAGGCGCCCGTGGCGATCGCACAGCGCTCACCCGGTGCTCACGCAGTGTTCGCGTGACACCGGTGCGCTCAAACGTCCCTGACGAGGCGTCAAATGACGTGCTTGCTGTGTGAGTTAGCAAAGCACGCGGTTGACGGGGGGAGCGTCCGGGCGGGGCAGGACCTAATCCGGGGTCCTGCCGGGATCCACACGATGTCCGGTGAATTCAGGCTGCCGGTTCACGGCTTCCGGCAGTTGGTTTCACAGTAAACGAACGAGGGAGTCCAAGGAAATGACCACCGCCATTGCCGCACCGAAGTGCTTGGTGTGCGACACCGAATTCGAGGTCCAGGAGGACTGGGAAAAGGGGGAGATCACCGAGTGCACGGCCTGCGGCCAGGAGCACGAGGTGGTCGAGCGGTCCGCCGCCGGCGCCCGTCTCGACCTCGCTCCCGAGGTGGAAGAGGACTGGGGCGAGTGACGACCGCCGATCAGGTCCTGCTCTCGGTGACGATGCTGCGGCCCGAGGAGAAACTGCTCCTCGGGGCGCTGCGGGCCGAGGGGCTGACGGCCCGGCCGTTGCTGATGGAGGATCTGGCGGAGGTCGTGGCGGGCCGCACCGGCGGCCCGCCCGCGCTCGCCGTGATCCGCAACCTGTCCCACCGGGACGCCATCAGCGTCTCCCGGCGGCTGGAGTACGCCGGGGTGACCACCCTCAACCGGTCCTCCGTCATCGAGGCCTGCAACGACAAGGGGCTGCAGTCACTGCTGTTCGCCCGCCACGGCATCCCGCACCCGGTCACCCGGCATGCCTTCAGCTACGACCAAGTGCGTTCCGCCGTCGACGAGTTGGGGATGCCGGCCGTCGTCAAGCCGGTGAGCGGCTCGTGGGGGCGGGGCGTCACCAGGATGGCCAACGCGGAGTGTGTCGAGGCGTGGGCCGGGGGTCGGGAGTCCGCCGACGCGGGCGGGAAGCTGTTTCCCGTGGTCGTCCAGGAGTACGTCGACAAGCCGGGGCACGATCTGCGGGTCGTCGTGGTGGGGCGGACTCCCGTGGTGGCGATCCAGCGGGTCTCGGAGGACTGGCGGACGAACACTCATCTGGGGGCACGGGTTCAGCGGGTCGAGGTGACCGCCGAGATCGACAAGCTGTGTCAGCAGGTGGTGGATGTGCTGGGGCCGGGGTTCTACGGGGTCGACCTGGTGGAGGACCGGGCCGCGGGGGAGCTGTTGGTCCTTGAGGTCAACGCGAATCCTGAGTTCGCCAAATCGTCCGCGGAGCATGGGGTGGATGTGGCGGGGTTGTACGCGGCGTACGTGGCCGAGCAGGTGTCGCTGACCGCGGTCGCTGTTTAGCGGGTTCTTTTTCGCCCTCGCCGCCCCTACCCGCCCCTACAACCTCCTCCACCCCTCCGCCCCCGACCGCCCGCTCTCGGCCCTGCCCGTCCGCACGGTCGTCCGGGGCACGGAGATCGACCGCCCGGCGCTGGCCCGCGAGATCGCGGATCTCCGGGCGGGCACCGCCACCACCGACCTGAAGGGAACGGCCGCGTGACCATCGAACGCAGGCGGGCGCTGATCGGCGTGAACGCCGGCATCTTCCTCGCCCACATCGGGAACTTCATCTGGTTCCCCGTCCTCGTCGCCTCCCTCGGCGGCACCGACAGCGGCTTCTGGGCCGGCGTCGTGATGTGCATGACCTACGTGGGCCGCCTCGCCGCGACGTTCTTCTACGAGGGGGTCGCGGCCCGGATCGGCATCCGGGGCGCGGTGTTCGCGGGCACCGCGACGGAAGCGGTGGCCCTGTTCCTGATGGGCTTCGGCGACGGCGTCGTCGTCTACTCGGTGCTCGCCTTCCTCATCGGCCTCGGCTCCGGTACGGCCTTCCCCGGCCTGAAGAACATCCTCGTCTCGTACCCCGACGACGAGCGCCCGAAGGCATTCTCGACCTTCCAGATGTCGGCGCAGGTGGGTCTCTTCGGCGGCGCGCTGGTCGGTGGTCTGCTGGCGGACGTCGACCTGCGCACCCTCTTCTCCGTCGTCTTCGCCATCTTCATCGGCTTCTGCCTGGCGTCCTCGGCGTTCATCCCGAGGGACGGGTTCGGTGAGGCCCCCGCGACGGACCAGGTCAAGCCTCCGCTGCTGAGCACGGCCGTCTTCAAGGGCATCGAGGTGCGCGGTGCCACCCGCTACTTCCTCCTCTCCGCCGTCTTCTGGTTCCTCTCCATCGGCTTCATGGTCGGCATCCCGCTGCACATGGAGGAGTACGCGTCGGGATGGGCCCCGTCGGCCCCCTTCTGGATCACGGGGCTGACGGTGCTGGTGCTTCAGTACCCGCTGTTCAAGTTCCTGATCAAGCACCTGCGCCCGGGGGCCGTGATGGCGCTCGGTCTGGCGGGCATGACGGTCGCCTTCACCGCGTTCGGCGCGGGCCGCACCGTCCCCTGGGTGGTCGTGGGCTGCCTCACCGTGGTGCTGGGCGAGATCCTGTTCGTCCCCTCCTTCGACATCTGGGTCGCCCGCAAGGTCCCGGCGGACCGCCTGGCCAAGGCCATGGGCGCGATGCACTTCTTCCGCAGCGCCGGCAACATGATCGGCTCCCTGCTGGCGGGCATCCTCTTCGACCTGGCGCTGTCCTGGGACGTCCCGGGCGCGAACTGGTACATCGCCGCGCTGATCGCAGCCGGGTGCGCCGCGATCTGTCTGTTCAGCGGGGACGAGGGTGCGGCTGCCGCCGCCGCCGAGACCGAGGAGGAGGAGCGGGAGGGGGCGGCGGCATAGGGCGCCTCATGGCTCGGGGGTGCCTGTTTCGTCGGCGGGTGCGGCTGCGTGGGGCTTCTCGCGCAGTTCCCCGCGCCCCTAAAGGACCAGGCCCCTGCGGGCCTGAAAGACCACGGCCCTGCGGGCCTGAAAAGCACGGGGCGCAGCCCCTGCTTTTCAGGGGCGCGGGGAACTGCGCGAGAAGCCCCACCGGAGCCGCAGTCGCCCGATCACAGTGGTCCCCGAGCTACTAGGCGCCCCCAAATATCGCGGCGGGATGAAATCCCTCTCCCGCCGTGTTGGTCCCTTGCGGAGACCAGGACGAACAGGAGGGCACCGGCGTGGCAGCGCAACAGGGGGGCGACCGAGGTTGGGCGCGCAGACTGGCCGGATACGCCTGGCGGTACCCCAAGGACGTGATCCTCGCCCTCGGCTCGTCCCTGGCCGGCATGGCCGTGATGGCGCTGGTCCCCCTGGTCACCAAGGTGATCATCGATGACGTGATCGGGGACAAGACCCGGGACATGGCCCCCTGGGCGGCGTCCCTGATCGGCGCCGCCCTCCTCGTGTACGTGTTCACCTACATCCGCCGCTACTACGGCGGCCGCCTCGCCCTCGACGTCCAGCACGACCTGCGGACCGAGATGTACGGCACGATCACGCGCCTCGACGGCCGCCGCCAGGACGAGCTGTCCACCGGCCAGGTCGTCGGCCGCGCCACCAGCGACCTCCAGCTGATCCAGGGCCTGCTCTTCATGCTGCCGATGACCATCGGCAACCTCCTGCTGTTCCTGATCTCCCTCGTGATCATGGCGTGGCTGTCCGTCCCGCTCACCCTGGTCGCGATCGCCGTCGCCCCCGCCCTGTGGTGGATCGCCCGGCGCAGCCGCACCAAGCTGCACCCCGCCACCTGGTACGCCCAGGCGCAGGCCGCAGCCGTCGCGGGCGTGGTCGACGGCGCCGTCAGCGGCGTACGCGTGGTGAAGGGGTTCGGGCAGGAGGAGCAGGAGACCGGGAAGCTCAGGGAGGTGGGACGCAGGCTCTTCGCCGGCCGCCTTCGCACCATCCGGTTCAATTCCCGGTACACCCCCGCCCTCCAGGCCGTCCCCGCCCTCGGCCAGGTCGCCATGCTGGCGCTCGGCGGCTGGCTGGCCGTCGGGGGCCACATCACGCTCGGCACGTTCGTCGCCTTCTCCACGTACCTCGCCCAGCTGGTCGGCCCGGTCCGCATGCTCGCCATGGTCCTCACCGTCGGCCAGCAGGCCCGCGCCGGCACCGAACGCGTCCTGGAGCTGATCGACACCGAGCCGACCCTCGCCGACGGCACGAAGACCCTCCCCGCCGACGCGCCCGCGACCGTCGAGTTCGACGACGTGTCCTTCGGCTATGAGGGCGCCGACGGCAAGACCAGCCCCGTCCTCGACGGCCTCAGCTTCGAGATCCGGCCCGGCGAGACCCTCGCCGTCGTCGGCTCCTCCGGCTCCGGCAAGTCGACCGTCTCGCTCCTCCTGCCGCGCTTCTACGACGTGACGCGCGGCGCCGTCCTCATCGGCGGCCACGACGTCCGCGAACTCACCCTCGACTCGCTGCGCGCCGCGATCGGCCTGGTCCCCGAGGACTCCTTCCTCTTCTCCGACACGGTCCGCGCCAACATCGCGTACGGCCGCCCGGACGCCACCGACGAGCAGATCCGGACGGCCGCCCGCGCCGCCCAGGCGGACCGTTTCATCGACGAGCTCCCCGACGGCTACGCCACCAAGGTCGGCGAGCACGGCCTCACCCTCTCCGGCGGCCAGCGCCAGCGCATCGCGCTCGCCCGCGCCATCCTCACCGACCCGCGCCTGCTCGTCCTCGACGACGCGACCTCGGCGGTCGACGCCCGCGTGGAGCACGAGATCCATGAGGCGCTCAAGCACGTCATGGAGGGCCGCACCACCCTCCTCATCGCCCACCGCCGCTCCACCCTCGGGCTCGCCGACCGCATCGCCGTCCTCGACGACGGCCGCCTCGCCGACCTGGGCACCCACGAGGAGCTGGAGCGCCGCTCCGCCCTCTACCGCAGGCTGCTCACCGACCCCGACGAGCTGGGCGGCGTCTCACCCGGCCACACCCCGCCGACCTCGCTCACCAAGGCCGAGGACACCACCGTCCGCGACTCGATACGGGACGAGCTGGACGCCGAGTTCGACGCCGAGCGCGGCATCACCCCCCGGCTGTGGACGGGCGACCGGGAGCCCCGCGACACCGCCTTCGACGGCCTGTCTCCCCCCGAACTCCTCGCCCAGGTGGAGGCGCTGCCCCCGGCGACCGACACCCCCGGCATCGACGAGGCCCGCGCGGTCGCACCGGAGGAGTCGTACGGCCTGAAGCGGCTGTTGCGCGGCTTCGGCGCGGCCCTCGCCCTCAGTCTCGCCCTGGTCGCCGTCGACGCCGGCATGGGCCTGCTGCTGCCGGTGCTGATCCGGCACGGCATCGACGACGGGGTCTCGCAGGCGGCCCTCGGCGCGGTCTGGGCCGCGTCCCTGCTCGGGCTGCTCGCGGTCGGCGCCCAGTGGGCGGCGCAGATCGGCGAGATGCGGATGACCGGCCGCACCGGCGAACGCGTCCTCTACTCCCTCCGTCTGAAGATCTTCGCCCAGCTCCAGCGCCTCGGACTCGACTACTACGAGCGGGAGTTGACCGGCCGGATCATGACGCGGATGACGACCGACGTCGACGCCCTCTCGACCTTCCTGCAGACCGGACTGGTCACCGCGTTCGTCTCCGTCGTCACCTTCTTCGGGATCATGGTCGCCCTGGTCGTGATCGACGTACAGCTCGCCCTCGTCGTCTTCGCCACGCTTCCGCCGCTGATCGTCGGCACGGTCTACTTCCGCCGGGCGAGCGTGAAGGCGTACGAGCTGGCCCGCGAGCGGGTGTCCGTGGTCAACGCGGACCTCCAGGAGTCGGTGGCCGGGCTGCGGATCGTGCAGGCGTTCCGGGGGGAGCGCGAGGGCGGCGAGCGGTTCGCGGCCGGCAGCGACAGCTACCGCCGGGCCCGTGTCCACGGCCAGTGGCTGATCTCGGTCTACTTCCCGTTCGTGCAGTTCCTGTCCTCGGCCGCCGCGGCGGCCGTCCTGATCGTCGGCGCCCACCGGGTCGACGCGGGCACCCTCACCACCGGCGCCCTGGTCGCCTACCTGCTCTACATCGACCTCTTCTTCGCCCCTGTCCAGCAGCTCTCCCAGGTCTTCGACGGCTACCAGCAGGCCACCGTCTCCCTGGGCCGCATCCAGGAACTCCTCCAGGAGCCGACCTCGACCAAGGCGGCCCCCGAACCCCTGGAGGTGCTCTCCCTGCGCGGCGAGATCGCCTTCGAGGACGTGGACTTCGCGTACGGGGCCGCCGGCGACGGGGAAGCGGCCCTCAGCGGTGTGGGGCTCACCATCCCCGCCGGACAGACCGTCGCCTTCGTCGGCGAGACCGGCGCCGGCAAGTCCACGCTGGTCAAGCTCGTCGCCCGCTTCTACGACCCCACGGGCGGCCGGGTCACGGTCGACGGCACCGACCTGCGCGACCTCGACCTCACCTCGTACCGGCACCGGCTCGGCGTCGTCCCGCAGGAGGCGTACCTCTTCCAGGGCACGATCCGGGACGCCATCGCCTACGGCCGCCCCGAGGCCACCGACGCCGAGGTGGAGGCCGCCGCCCGTGCCGTGGGCGCCCACAACATGATCGCCACGCTCGACGGCGGCTATCTGCACGAGGTCGCCGAACGCGGCCGCAACCTCTCGGCCGGACAGCGCCAGCTGATCGCGCTGGCCCGCGCTGAGCTGGTGAACCCCGACATCCTGCTCCTCGACGAGGCGACGGCGGCCCTGGACCTGGCCACCGAGGCGCAGGTCAACCAGGCCACCGACCGCCTCGCCGGCCGCCGTACGACCCTGGTCGTGGCCCACCGCCTCACCACGGCCGCCCGCGCCGACCGCGTCGTCGTGATGGACCACGGCCGGGTCGTCGAGGACGGCACCCACGACGAACTGCTGGCCCGCGACGGCCGGTACGCCGCCCTCTGGCACACCTTCGTGGGCGAACCGGCACTGCGCTCATAACCGCGGCCGTAGGGGACCTTCGGGGTGATTCGCCCCGAGCGCGCAACCGTTCGACGGGGGTCGTGCGTCCGTACATCAGTACGGCCACGTGACGGGAGGGGCAGCGGGTGAGCAGACGGGGGACGTGCCGGCCGGCGGCGCTCGTGCTGGCCGTGCTGACGATCGCCGGTCTGCTGACCCTGGCGGGCCCGGCGGCGAGCGCGGAGGCCGCCGCGTCGTGCCCCGGGCGCAAGGTGCGGACGCTGACCTTCGACAACGGCACCGTGAAGGTCTACCGCAAGGGCCGCCGTTACGTCTGTGCCGTCCTCGTGCCCGGGAAGCAGGCCCGCAAGGGCACCGTCCGCATCCGGGCCCGGGGCGGCCAGTGGGTCCTCAACAAGAAGCGCCCCGCCGGCCCCGTGACGGTTCACGCCGGCCGCCGCGCCGTGTGGATCAAGGCCCGCGTCGGCGGCGAGACCTACGACTCGGGCTGGATCCTGCGGTCAACCTGACGGCGCCGCGTCGGGCGATGCTGTGGGAAAGCGTTCCGGTCGGCGTGGGCGACGACCCCGCGGTTCCGGCTCTCCGAGTCGGGCGAAGGCCCAGGAGCGGAGCCCTGGGGTTCCTCGCGAGATCACGCTGAACCTCCCCCGCCGCACAGGGTTTTCCCTATCGCTCCCATCTGCGGCCGAAAGCAGTCCAGTTGGCCCCTTTCTTCCCTGGTGCCCCGGCGGTCGCTCCGATAGCTTCCGGCGCACAGCCGCTGCATAGGGGAGAGAACGCATGCGCAAAGCACTCGGATGGGTGCTGTCGTTCGTCGTGCTCATAGGCACGTTGAGCACGGCGGGGACGGCCCACGCCGCGGGGTCGGACGCCGGTGACATCAAGGACCGGCTGCTCGCGATACCGGGGGTGAGCCTGATCGAGGAGAAGCCGTACCCGGGTTACCGCTTCTTCGTCCTGGGCTTCACCCAGCCGGTGGACCACAGGAACCCGAAGAAGGGCACGTTCAAGCAGCGGATCACCGTGCTGCACAAGGACACGGCCCGCCCGACGGTCTTCTACACCGGCGGTTACAACGTCTCCACCAACCCCGGCCGCCGTGAGCCCACGCAGATCGTGGACGGCAACCAGGTCTCCATGGAGTACCGCTTCTTCAGCCCGTCCCGGCCCGACCCGGCCGACTGGTCCAAGCTCGACATCTGGCAGGCGGCCAGCGACCAGCACCGCATCTTCAAGGCGCTGAAGAAGATCTACGGCAAGAAGTGGATCTCCACGGGTGGCTCCAAGGGCGGCATGACGGCCACCTACTACGAGCGCTTCTACCCGAAGGACATGGACGGCGTCGTCGCGTACGTCGCCCCCAACGACGTCGTCAACAAGGAGGACTCGGCGTACGACCGCTTCTTCGCGAAGGTCGGCACCAAGGAGTGCCGCGACCGGCTGAACGCCGTGCAGCGCGAGGCCCTCGTCCGTCGTGAGCCGCTGGAGAAGAAGTACGCGGAGGTCGCCGCCGCCGAGGGCTACACCTTCAAGACGGTCGGCAGCCTCGACAAGGCGTACGAGGCGGTCGTCCTCGACTACGTCTGGGGCTTCTGGCAGTACAGCACGCTCGCCGACTGCGACAGCGACGTCATCCCGAAGGACGCCAAGAAGGCCACGGACGACGAGATCTGGACGTCGATCGACACGATCTCCGGCTTCTCCTTCTACACCGACCAGGGACTCGCGCCGTACACGCCGTACTTCTACCAGGCCGGTACGCAGCTGGGCGCGCCCACGATCAAGTTCCCGCACATCGAGAAGAAGTACATCCGCTACGGCTACCTGCCGCCCCGGAACTTCGTCCCCCGGGACATCAAGATGAAGTTCCAGCCGCAGGCGATGCGGGACGTCGACACCTGGGTCCGCAACAACGCCAAGCAGATGCTCTTCGTCTACGGGCAGAACGACCCGTGGGGCGCCGAGCCGTTCCACCTGGGCAAGAAGGCCCGTGACTCGTACGTGTTCACGGCCCCCGGCGCCAACCACGGTGCCAACGTCGCCGGTCTCGTCGAGGCGCAGAAGGACCTGGCCACGGCCCGGATCCTGAAGTGGGCGGGTGTCGCCCCGGCCGCCGTCCAGGCGGACCCGAGCAAGGCGAAGCCGCTGGCGAAGTTCGACTCCAAGCTCGACAAGCGTGACGTCGAGCGGGAGCCCGCGCTGCGGCCGTAGTACGCCGGGCGCGCGAGCGTCACAGCGAGTCGAGCCCCGGGGCCGCCGAACAGCGGCACCGGGGCTCGACCCCTGTCACACCGGCACCGCGCACCCCACCGGTCGGCTGCCACCCAGCCGCACGTACAGGTCGGTCGTGGCCGGACAGCGTGCCTCGCTGTCGACGGCCGTCGTCACCTCGTACTCCGGAGCGTGCTTGCCCCCGCCGTCGCAGGCGGTCTCCCGGACCTCGCCCCGGCCGGCGCCGTAGACGCAGTCGCCGACGATCGTGCGGGGCCCGCCCCCGCCGCCGGGATCGCCCGGGTGCGGCGGCTGGAGCTTCCGCATACAGGCGTAGCCCTGCGCGACGGAACCGTCGCCGTCCTCGTCGTGACCGTTCCGCTCGTCGGCGGACTCGCTGATGTGGAGGACGAAGTCGGTGGTCGGCGGGCACAACGGCCCCTGCCCGACCCGGCCGTCGTGCCGGGCCACGACCCGGGCGGCGGCCCGCTCGCTCGCACAGGGCACCTCGCTGAAGCTGGTCGTCCCGAACGAACTGCACTCGTCCACCCCGAGGAACACCGTCCCGTACCCGGCCGGTCGGGTCGGCGCGGCCGTCGCCGTCGCGGCCGCCCGCTCCCCGGACTCCTCGTCGAACCCGCCCGACCAGGCCTGACAGCCGGTGAGCGCCGCGACGGCGAGCAGGACGGCAGCGGCGAGCACCCCTGTGCACACCTGTCGAACGAGACACACACGCCGCATCAGCACCCCCCGATGAACCCCCGTCCAGCGTGACCCCGAGCCGAGGGCCACGCCAGACATACCGTGCGCTTTGCGCCACTTGGGGGTGGTGCGCAGGAAGTGCGACGTAGGCCCCGTACGTCAGGAGCCGTACGTCAGGCCGTGTCCGACCGGGTAGAGCACCGTCGTCGGCTTGTCGGCCCGCTGCACCGGCACCGGCAGCTTCCCGCGCGGCGCCACCCGCCCGGCCAGCACGCGCGCGGCCGCCCGGACCTCGACGTCCGTCCAGGAGTACGAGGCCAGGTAGCCCTTCACGTCCCGCAGGTGGGCCACGTCGTACGGGTTGCGGATCGCGACGGCCACCACCGGCACCCCGGTGGCCAGCAGCCGCGCGACCAGGGTCCGCTGGGTGCTGTCCGCCGTCACGTTGTACGTCCCCACCACCACGGCGTCCTTGCCCCGGGCCGCCGCCACGGCCTGGTCGATGAGGGCCGGGGTGGGGGCCGTACCGGTGGACAGGCTGGTGGCCGAGAAGCCCAGGGAGGTGAGTTCGGCGGCGAGGACGGCCGTCGGCGGTCCCGTGGTGCCCGAGGGGGAGGCCGGGTCGGCGCCCACCACCAGCACATTGCGGTGCGTACGCCGGGACAGCGGCAGCAGCGAGCCCTCGTTGACCAGGAGCGTGGTGGTCCGTTCGGCGATCCGGTCGGCGGCGTCGAGATGCCGCCGGATCCCCACGACCCGGTCGACCCCGGCCTCACTCACGTAGGGCCGTTCGAACAGCCCGAGCTTCGCCTTGAGCCGCAGGATCCGCAGGATCGACTGATCGAGCCGAGCCTCGGTCAGCTCGCCGGAGCGTACGGCGGCCAGGACCGCGTTCCACGCCACGTCGATCGAGGGCGGGTTGAGGAGCTGGTCCACGCCCGCCTGCAGCGCCAGCACCGGCACCTGGTCGTCCCCGTACTTCTCCCGTACGCCCTGCATGCCGAGCGAGTCGGTGACCACGACCCCGTCGTAGCCCAGCTGTTCGCGCAGGATGCCGGTGAGGATCGGACGGGAGAGGGTGGCCGGGTCGCCGGAGGGGTCCAGCGCGGGGACCATGATGTGCGCGGTCATGATCGAGTCGATGCCGGCGCGGATCGCGGCCCGGAACGGCGGGGCGTCCAGGGTGGTCCACTGCTCCCGGGTGTGTTCGATGACCGGGAAGCCGTAGTGACTGTCGACGGCCGTGTCCCCGTGGCCCGGGAAGTGCTTGGCGGTCGCCGCGACCCCAGCCCCCTGGTACCCCGTCACCTGCGCGGCGACCAGCCCCGCGACCGCCTGTGGGTCGGCGCCGAAGGAGCGGACGCCGATGACGGGGTTGGCCGGGTTGACGTTCACGTCGGCGACCGGGGCGTAGTCCTGCCGGATGCCGAGCGCCCGCAGCTCGGCCCCGCCGATGTGCCCGGCCTCGCGGGCGTCCGCGCGGGAGCCGCCCGCGCCGAGGGCCATCGCGCCCGGCAGCAGGGTGGCGGGCTTGCCGACGCGGGCCACGATGCCGTGTTCCTGGTCGGTGGAGACGAGGACGGGCAGGCCCCGGGGGAGGGCGAGCGAGGCACGCTGGATGCCGTTGGAGAGGGCGGCGATCTGGTGCGGGTCACGGGTGTTGTGCGCCCAGGAGAAGTAGATGATCCCGCCGACCCGGTACCTCTCCAGCAGCTCGGCCGCCGTGCGGACGCCCAGTTCCTGGAGGTTGGCATCGATGTCGGCCTGGTCCGGCGCGGTGGCTGAGTGCCCGTAGACCCGCATCACGAAGAGCTGGCCGACCTTCTCCTCCAGGCTCATGCGCGCGACGAGGGCGCGGAGTCTCTTGTCGTGGCGGTGGGGGGCGGGGGCGGCCTGTGCGTCGGTGCCGAGGGCCAGGGCCGAGGTGACGCCTGCGGTGGCGGCGAGAACGGTACGTCTGGAGGGCACGTGCGTCGCTCCTTCCGGAGATCCGGAGGACTGAAGGAAACTGCCAAGGAGTCACGATTATCCGGAAAGTTTCTTCCGGTCAAGGGAACGCGACGCGGGCGAGTGGCGGGACTGAGGGGCCGTCACCGGCGCTGTGGAGGGGGGCGCGCCGGTGACGGCGTGCGGCCGGCCGCAGGCGGCGGAGAGGGTAGGTCAGCGTTCGCAGCCAGCAGCGAGGCCGACACCGCACTGCCTGGCTCTTATACACATCTGACGCTGCCGGCGAACCCCAGGGTGGGCTCGGGGGGTTCGGGTGCGTCGGCGAGTGCGGCTCCGGTGGGGCTTCTCGCGCAGTTCCCCGCGCCCCTGAAAAGCAGGGGCTGCGCCCCGTGCTTTCCCCTGCCCGTCCGCCGTCCTTCACCCTCGCCGCCACCGTCACCGACCTGGTCGCCGTGCCGTACGTGGAGATCACGATCGCGATGATGCGGGCGTTCGGGGTGGAGGTCGGCCGCGAGGGCGACACCTACGTCGTCCCGCCGGGCGGCTACCGCGCGACGCCTACCCGATCGAACCCGACGCCTCCACCGCCAGTTACTTCTTCGCGGCCGCCGCCCTCACCGGTGGCGAGGCGACCGTGCCGGCCCTCGCCGCGATCGCCCCGTTCGCCTCGGGCCCGGTGCGGATCGAGGACGTGGCCAACACCCGGGTGAAGGAGTGCGACCGCGTGGAGGCCTGCGCGGAGAACCTCCGCCGGCCGGGCGTCGAGGTGACGACCGGCCCCGACCGGATCGAGATCCACCCCGGCACTCCCCGGGGAACGGAGATCAGGACCCACGGCGACCACCGCGTCGTCATGTCCTTCGCCGTGACCGGCCTGCGCACCCCCGGCATCACGTTCGACGACGCGGGCTGCGTGCGCAAGACGTTCCCGGCCTTCCACGAGGCTTTCGCGGCCCTGCCGCTACCCTCCCGACCATGACCGCACCCGAGCCCACCATCGTCGCGACCTCGGGCGGCCACCGCATCGGTGACCGCACCCGGGTGACCTTCCATTCGCTCGTGCACCACGCCGTGGAACTGTCGGGGGTGAACGGGCGGCGGCCGAAGGTCATGTACGTCGGTACGGCGGTCGGCGACTCCGAGCACATGACCGCGCGCATGAGCGAGGCCGCGCGGGTCGCGGGCTTCGACCTGACCCCGCTCGCGCTCTTCCCGATGCCCAACATCGAGGACATCGAGTCGGCCGTGCTCGAACAGGACGTGGTCTGGGTCATGGGCGGCTCGGTGGCCAACCTGCTGGCCGTCTGGCGTGTGCACGGCCTCGACCGGATACTCCGCCGGGCCTGGCGGTCGGGTGTCGTCCTGAGCGGCGTCAGCGCGGGCTCCATCTGCTGGTTCCGGGGCGGGACGACGGACTCCTTCGGTCCCCGACTCCGCCCGGTGACGGACGCGTTGGCGTACCTCCCGTACGGCAACGGCGTGCACTACGACAGCGACGAGGGCCGACGGCCCCTGGTGCACCGCCTCGTCGCCGACGGCACGCTGCCGGAGACCCATTGCACGGACGACGGGGTGGGGCTCGTCTACCGGGGCACGCGGCTGGTGGAGGCGGTCGCCGAACTCCCGGGCAAGGGGGCGTACATGGTGCGACGCGAGGGCGACACGGCGGTGGAGGAACGAGTGACGCCCCGGCTCCTGCCCGAGCCGCGTCGGTGTTGACGTGCTTCTCGCCCTGGAGGCCGAAGTTCGGCCCACCCGGTGATGAACCGCCTCACCACTCCCGCACCCGGCGCCCCGCGCCCTGCGGCTGCTCTCGGGAGTGGCGGGGCTGCGGTTCGAAGAGGGACGCGGGGGCGGAGTCGTCGGGGTGCTGGAGCGGAACGTCCGGGCGGTCGGCCCGCCAGGACTGCCGGGGTTGCCGGGATCGCCGGGGCTCCGGCCGCTCGTGCTCCCGTTCCCGCTGCCGGCCGGCCGTGCGGGCCCACTCGCCCTCGCCCAGCACGAGCAGCGGGTCGAACATCACGACGACGCCCGCGAGGAGCAGGAAGATGACGGGGCCGATGAGCATGGGCAGGAGGATCGTCGTGGGTGATTCGCCGGTGAACGTGCCGCCGGTGGTGCCGTGCAGGTGCACCCCGACCGCGGCCATCCCGGTGTAGTGCATGCCGGACACGGCCACCCCCATCACCAGGCTGGCCCCCAGGCTGGTCAGGAAGCCGCGGATCGACACGGCCGCCCAGAGCGCGGCGGTCGCGGCGACGATGGCGATGCCCACGGAGAGGGCCACGACGGCGATGTCGTACTGGATGTAGCCGTTCAACTGGATGGCGGCCATGCCCAGATAGTGCATGGCTGCCACGCCGAGGCCCGTGACGGATCCCGCCGTGCAGAGCGTGGACCTGCTGACGCCGCGGTAGCCCACGGCGAAGACCCCGATGCCGACGACGGTGATGGCGACGGCGAGGCTGAGCACCGTCAGCCCGACGTCGTAGTGGATGGGGCTCTCCTTCACGCGGAAGCCGACCATCGCGATGAAGTGCATCGTCCAGATGCCGCAGCCGATGCTGGCGGCCCCCAGGGCCAGCCAACCGGGCTTCCAGGAGCGCTCGTTGTAGACCGACCTGACCACACAGCGCAGTCCGAGCGCGGCGCCCAGGCAGGCCATGACGTAGGCGGCCACCGGGGTGACCGCACCGTAGCTGAAACCGTCGACCGTGCCTTGCATATGCCAAATCCCCCCGATACGTGGCCAGTTGCGCAGTGGCTGGTTGCGGGTGGCAAGTCTGGTGCAAGCGCGTACCGGAGCGCTCCGTTTTCCAAGAGTTACTGTCGGTATCTGCTCGACGGGTGATCGGATTTGGGTGACTCGATACTGATTCGTGGTCAAAATCCGCGACGCACAAGGCCTGAGCTTGAGTTTTCAAGCTCAGGCCTTGGGTTTACGGCAGGTGGTCGGTGTTACGCCGCGTCGTTGAGGAGCCGCCCGAGGTGCTCCCGTCCCGCCGCGAGCAGCTCCGGCAGCGGCGCGGCCGCCTCGTGCCACCGCTTCTCGTACTCCCAGCAGAGCCAGCCGTCCCACTCCTTGCGGGAGAGGAGTTCCACGCACTCGCCGAGCGGGAGGACGCCCGCGCCGAGCGCCAGCGGGGTGGTGTCGTCGGCGGAGGCGATGTCCTTGACCTGGACGTAGCCGAGGAAGGGGGAGAGGGCGGCATAGGACTCGGCGGGCTGTTCGCCGCCGAGCCAGGTGTGCATCACGTCCCAGAGCGAGCCGACGCTGCCGTGGCCGACCGGACCGAGCACCCGGATGGCGTCGGCGCCGGTGCGGTGCGAGTCGTGGGTCTCCAGCAGGACGCGTACGCCCCGGTCGGCGGCGTCCTCCGCCGCCGTGCCGAGCCGCCGCGCCGCGATCGCGTCCGCCTCCTCCGTGCTCTGGCCGCCGTCCAGGTCGGCGCCGGGGAAGACGCGGACGAAGGGGGCGCCCAGGTCCCGGGCCAGGTCGAGGAGGGCGCGGATCTCGTCCAGCACGGGACCGTCCTCGCCGGGCGCGGCGACCCGCGTGTATCCGGCGACCCCGAGGATCTCCACGCCCGCCGCCTTGAACTCGGCCACCACCTCGGCCCGTTCGCCGGCCCCGATGCCCGGGTGTACCGGCTCCTCGGGATGGGCACGCAGTTCGACGCCGTGATAGCCGTGCGTCGTGGCGAGCCGCACGACGTCGGCGATGGGAAGACCGGGAACACCGAGGGTGGAAAACGCGAGTTTCATGCCTTCGGACCGTACACGCCGACCGGTACGGTGCGGCAACCCCGCCGGGGGTGGGC
>NZ_JAAVVL010000001.1:8262399-8289379 GCF_018728545.1 Streptomyces sp. ATCC 21386 | reverse complement strand
AGCTCCCACGCCGTACTGATCCCCGCGATCCCCGCCCCCACCACCGCCACGTCGACGACCAGGTCCCCGTCCAGTGCCGGGTACGCGCCCGCCTGCGGGGCGCTCTCGATCCAGTACGACTTCTGCTCCGGCTGCTTGTGCTGCATGACTCGGGGGTCCCTTCAGGTGGACGGCGGCTGGGTATGGCGCTGGTCGTCGGTGGCGGCCGCGGTGGACCGGCGGCGGTGGCTGGTGTCGCACCACGGGTAGATACGGCTGCGGCGGCAGGTGCACAGGGCCACGCAGAAGCGGTCGGACGACACGGTCGTCCCGTCCTCCAGCGTGACCTCGACCGGCCCTTCGACGAGAAGCGGACCGGGGCGACGCTGCAGGGTGACGCGGCGGCGTCCGGTGGGAACGTTCGACACGGATGATCACCAGCTCTTCCTTCTCGCGGACGACTCCAGGAGACCCGGCCGCCAGCCGCCAGCCGCCGGCCGCCAGCCGCCAGCCGCCAGCCGCCAGCCGCCAGCCGCCGACCGCCGACCTCGACCGCCGACCTCGACGGTCGACCGCCGTACCGTCGACCGTCGTGGCGTCGACGCGGCCCTCCGCCCCCGGGGGGTGGATCCGTCCTCCTCAGACCGGTGTACGGAGTGACGACCGGCCCGCTCGCCAGGCTCCGAGGAGACGGTCGGTCAGGGCGTCCTCCAGGTGGTTGGTGGCGTCGACGCCGAAGGCGACGTCGGCGTCCAGCTGTGGCTCCTCCTCCAGCAGCCCGGCGACGACCTCCCGCCGTACGACCTGCTCGTGCACGGCGTCGGCCTCGACGTGCTCGTCGTAGAAGTGCTCGGCGGCGGCGCCGGCCCCGGTCCGCCGCATGGCGCGGGCGAGCCGGCGGGAGCCGGGGGAGGAGGTGATCTCGACCGTCGCGAAGTGACCCACCAGGGCGCCGCGCAGGGCCCGGTGCAGGCCGAAGAGGGACATGAGGTTCACCAGGGCGAGCGCCTCGGCCCCGGCGGCGTCCACATAGCGGCCGTACGTCGGGTCGAGCCCGAGATCGGTCATGAGGTCGGCGAAGAGGCGCGCGTGCACCCGTTCCGCGCGGCCCCCGCCGAACTCGTCGAACTCGACGGCGGCCATGCCCGCCTTGGCCCGTCCCCACAGCCGGGGCAGCACCCAGGCGTGCGGGTCGGCCTCCTTGAGGTGGTACAGCGACCGCTGCGCCGCGTACTCGCGCACCTGCCACAGTTCGCCCTCGTCCTGGAGGAAGTCGCCGACCCCGCCGCCGTCGCCGCCCGCCGGTTCCACGAGCAGGTCGTCCAGGGCTTCCCGGGCACTCACGTGCCGGGTGGCCCGGTCGCGCAGGCTTTCGAGGAACGGCCACTCCAGGGCCGCCCGGCAGCGCAGCAAATCCGGGTCCCATTCGGGGTCGGCGTCGACGTCGGCGAAGCCCCGGTAGTGCAGTTCGTAGCAGAGGTAGAGGGCGAGCTGGAGGTCGTCGCCGAAGGGGTCGGCGCCGGCGATCTCCCGGCTCGGGGGCGGCGCCCCCTCACCCCGCAGGAACCGCGTGACGGCAGCCGAGACCGTCCCCCTGCTCTCCGGCAACACCGGCCCTGCCACCTGGGTCTCCATGCGCGCCGAGTACCCGTGAACCACGAGCTACTCACCGGCGACCAAGCGAAGGGGGCTCCCCGCACGGGGAGCCCCCTTCCACTGCCGTCAGCCGCGCCCACGCGTCGGCGTCAGACGCTCGCGCGTCGGCGTCAGACGCTCGCGCGTCGGCGCACAAGCCCACGCGGCGGCGGCGTGGCGAGCTCGCGCGCCGGCGTCAGATGCCGGTGCGTCGCGCCGGGCGCTGCGGCTCCCGCGTAGGCGCCTGCACGCGCTCCTGCGCCTTGCCCTTCATCTTCTTCGCCTCGCCGCGCGCCTGCTGCATCTTGCCCTCGGCCTGCTGCGCGCGATCGCCGGTGACCTTCCCGGTCATCTCCTTGGCCTTGCCCTTGATCTTGTCCATGCTGCCCTTGTCCTTGGCGGCCATGGTTACTCCTTGGTGGGGTGGTGTACTGCCTTGCCCGCCCAACGTACGGCGGACCGGTGACCCTCGCGCGTCGAACGGTCACGCTCCGTGAGGGAGTCGCGCCCTGAAGGGGCGCGGGCTGCCCTCCCCAGCTCATCCGGAGCGGCCCCCGATGGCCGGTTCCACGCCGTTCCGGTCCCCGTCGGTGTCATGTTCGGCCTTCGAACGGCGCTAGCATCACTCGCCCGAAGCCTTTGACGTCGTATGAGATAAGAGGGATTCACGGCGTGTATGTGGTGGAACTGCCCGTCGGCCCCGGCGGGGCGGATGTGGTCAAGGTCGAGATCCGTGAAGTTGACGAGGGAATCCAGCAGGTGGCCCGGCCGGGGCAGGTGGTGGCACGGGCGTCGCGGTCGCTCGGCGAGATGCTGGGCTCCGTACGGCCCGTGGCGGAGACGTTCGTCGAGAACTTCCGGGGACTCGCGCAGGCTCCGGACGAACTCACCCTGTCGTTCGGGGTGTCACTGACCGCCGAGGCCGACGCGTTGATCACCAGCACTTCGGCGACGGCCAACTTCTCGGTCTCCCTGGTGTGGCGGCGCACCCCGGCCGGTGAGGCGGCTCAGGCGTGAGCCCGCGGGGAGACGGCTTAGGCCCCCGGACGCTCGACGCCGCCGTCCTGCGTATCCGGGACGGGCGCGGCACACCCGTCGGGGCCGGCTTCCTGGTGACCGGTGAACTGGCCTTCACCTGCGCCCATGTGGTCACGGCCGCGCTCGGCACACCGAAGGGCGAGCGGCCCGGCCAGGACGCCCGGGTCGGCCTCGATCTGCCGCTGAGCGGCTCGCGGGAGTCGGTCACCGCGTCCGTCGAGGAGTGGTCCGGCGACCGGGACATCGCGGTACTCCGGCTGGACGAGCCGTTGCCCGACGCCGGGCCGGTACGGCTCGTCCGGGCGGACGAGGTGTGGCACCACCCGATACGGGCCTTCGGCTTCCCCGTCGGGCGGGAGCACGGGGTGTGGCACTCGGGGCGGCTGCTCGACCGGCAGGGCGGTGGCTGGATCCAGACCGAGATGACCTCCGCCAACGGCTACCGCGTCACGGGCGGGTTCAGCGGCGGTCCCGTCTGGGACGAGCACCTGGCGGGCGTGGTCGGGATGGTGGTGGCGGCCGAGTCCAAGGAGCCCGCCGCCGCCTACCTCATACCGGCCGACGAACTCCTCTCCGCCTGGCCCGAGTTGGCGCTGCCCGCCGTACCGGAGTCACCGTTCCGTCCTCTGGCGGCCTTCGACGAGACCGCCGCGCGGTTCTTCTTCGGCCGGGAGCGGGAGACCTCCGAAGTAGCCGAACTGGTGCGCGGGAACAAGGCGGTGGCGCTGGTCGGGCCTTCGGGCTCCGGCAAGTCCTCGCTGGCCATGGCGGGTGTGGTGCCCCTACTGCGCAGGGAGGGCTACGAGGCTGTCGTCCTGCGCCCGGCCTCCTCCCACGGCAGCCCGCCGGCCGCGCTCGCCGCCGCCCTGCTCCCGCTGCTCGAACCGGGCCTGTCCGAGGTGGACAGCCTGGAGAAGACCCAGAAACTGGCCGCCGTCCTACGGGGAGACTCCGGACCCGGCCTCCACTCCACCGTGACCAGCGTCCTCAACAGGACGGGCGCCCGGCGTCTGCTGCTGGTCGTCGACCAGTGCGAGGAAGCCCTCGCCGCACCGGCCGAGGAGGTCACGGCGCTGGCGGATCTCCTCGCCGTCGGCAGTCTGCCCGACACCGTACGCGTCCTCATCACCCTGCGCGCCGACTTCCTGGACCCGGTGCTGGCCACCCCCTCCCTGGGCCCGCTGGCCGGTCACCGCATCCACGCCCTCCGCCCGATGGACCACGACCAGCTGCGCGAAGTGATCACCCGGCCGGTCGCCGGGACCCCGCAGGTGTCGTACGAGAAGGGGCTGGACGACCGGATCCTCAGGGACACCGGTGACGCGCCGGGCGCCCTGCCCCTGCTCGTCATGGCCCTCGACCTGCTGTGGCGCGAGCAGACCGGGGACGGACGGCTGACCTACGAGGCGTACGAGCGGATCGGGGGAGTGACGGGCGCCCTGCGCAGGGAGGCGGACCGGGCCTGGACGGAGACCGTGGCCGACGCCGACGAGCCCGCCGCCCGGCGGCTGTTCACCCGCCTGGTGCAGGTGCCGGTGGCGGGCACCGGCGCGGTGGCCCGCCGACCGGCCGCGCGCGCCGAACTCGCCCCCGCCGAATGGGAGATCGCCCAGCGACTCGCCGCCACCCGGCTGCTGGTCACCGGCGGCGCGGAGACCGTCGAGCTGGCCCACGAGGCACTGATCACCGCCTGGCCGAAGCTGGCCGCCTGGGTGACCGAGGATCACGAGTTCCTCGCCTGGCGGGAGAACCTGCGACTCGATCTGAGCCGGTGGCGCGGCGCCGGTGAGCCCGTCGAACTGCTGCCCAGCGCCCTGGTCCTGGCCTCGGCCCAACGCTGGCTCACCGAGCGCGAGGCCGACCTCGGGGGTCCCGAACGGGAGTTCCTGGAGCGGGGCCGACGCCGTCGCAGGTCGGTCGCCCGGCGCCGTCGCGGTCTGTTCTCGACGATCGGACTGGTCTCGGTCCTGGCGCTCGTCCTCGGGGTGCTGTTCGACTACCAACGCGAGGTCAGCGAGGAGCGGCAGGCCGAAGCCAACTCCCGTGCGCTGGCGAGCACGTCGACCGACCAACGGCTCCAGGATCCGGCACTGGCGATCAAGCTGGCGCTCGCGGCGTACCGTACGTCTCCGACGGACGAGGCCAAGAACACCCTCCTCCGCTACTACGCCCAGTACGGCTCCGCCTCCCGGATCCTGTCCGGCTTCCTGGGCACGCTGGAGGACTTCCGGGCGAGCGAGGACGGGAACGTGATGCTGGCCCGCACCAGCATGGGCCGGGCCACGCTCTTCGTTCACGCGCTCGACGGGACGGTACGCACACAGCAGCTGAACGGGCCGCCGTACGCCATGTATCCGCTGGTCTCGGGGGACGGCAGCCGCGTCGGCTACGTCAGGGGAGGCGGCCTTGTCTGGTACGACGTACGGCCGGACGACGACTCACCGGCGGGCGAGCCCCAGCAGCTGGCCAGCACGGATCCGGAGATCACGAACGGGTTGAACGGGTTCTCCTTCGCCCAACTGTCCCGCGACGGTCGGCTGTTCGCGGCGGGAAGCGGGTCGAGCCTGGCCTGGTGGGATCTGGACCGTCGTGAGTTCGGCGGCCGGATCCAGCTGCCCCAGGCACGCGGTGGCCGGCTGCTGGGCGTGTGGTTCGGCCCGGACGACAACACGCTCATCGTGCTCGCCGGGATGACCGCCGACTACAACCAGCGGCTGATGCTCGTGGACCGCCGCACCGGCGCCGTACGCGTCCTCGCCAACGGCGCCGACGAGACCGTGGTCGCGGGAGACGGCGGTTCGGTGGTGACCTGCAAGGGGTTCCTGCAGGACGGCGACGAGTCGGACAGCGCCGTCTACACGGGGCTGCGGATGTCCGACGGAAGCGTGTTCGGACGGTACGTGGACAAGGAGAACTCCGCGTGCGACCCCGTCGCCCTCGGCCAGGGCGGCCGTCACCTCGTCATCGGACTCATCACCAAGACACTCGTCGACCTCCCACGGGCCAAGGCTCTGACGACTTTCCAGGAACCGCAGGAGAGCTCGGCGGGGCTGGTCTCGCACGCGCGCCTCGTGGGCGAGGGCTCGCGCCTGTCGCTGATCACCGCCGACAGCACGGGGATCTACGGCACCGAGACGTCCACCTCCCCGGCGGAGGACATGAAACTGGTCGAACTGACCCCTGACGGCCGAAGGACCGTCGGCGTCCCGGCCAACGGGGCGACGATCCAGCTCCGTACGGCGACCACCGACATGCGCGTACTCGCCCGGCAACCGCGTCTCGAGCCCTACTGGACGGGTGACGACCCGATCGCCTTCACCCGGGACGGCCGACTCCTTGCCCATCGTGAGGGCGTGAACAAGGTGGTGGTGCGGGACACGAAGTCGCTGCGACGGCTGTCGGTGATCACCACCGCCATGCCTCCCACCCCCGCGCGCGAGGGGACGAACCCGTACCTCGACTACTTCTTCGACCGCTCCGCCCGCCTTGTCACGGTCGCGGGAACGCTGATCCAGCGCTGGAACGGCAGAACGGGGCGCGCCGTCGACGACCACGACCTCGAAGCCCTCGGGAGCGTGGCCGCGAAACGGAACGACCCGGACTACGAGGGCGTCTTCGTCATCAGCCATCCCGACCCCGACCGGGTGACCGTCGTCGTCCGGGGCGACCCGTACGTCCGGGTCGTCGAGCTTCCGGGTGGACGACAGACAGCGCGCTACCGGACGGACCATGACGACCTCATGGGCGCCGCGTTCGACCCGAGTGGCCGCTACCTCACACTGCTGCGCCGGAGCCAGGTCGTCGAGTTGTGGCGTACCGACCCGCTGCGCAAGGAACTCGGCCCGCTCCCGGCCTTCGGCATCCCCGCCGTCATGAGCTACGTCGAGGGCACGGGGCGCTTCCTGATGGCCACCAACAACAGGATCCGCATCTACCGCGTCGGTGAGCGGGACTACGAGGTGTCGCTCGACCTCGGGGCCTACAGCGAGTCGAGTCACGATCCACCGGCCTACAAATTCACGCACGCATCCAGGGACGGCCAGACCCTGCTCTTCTACCAGGCCGGCTCCTCCCAGATCATCCGCCCCCTGTCACTGCGACCCGACAGCTGGGCCGAAGCGCTCTGCCGGGTCCTCGGCGACAGCGACCTCACCCCGGAGGAACGCGAGGGCCAGCCCGTACCCGTCCCGTTCGAGCCCGTGTGCCCGTGAGCGGCCGGCCCTCAGGGCTTGCGCCCCACCCCGCAGTACGCGTCGACGGCCGAGGCGGCGTAGGCCGGGTTCCTGTGGTCGGGGCGCCACTCGGGCACCCGGACGACGCCCGGGGCCACCAGGTCGAGGCCATCGAAGAACGCGGCGATTTCCCCGACGCTGCGTACGTAGTACGGCACCGCGCCGCTCGCGTTGTACGCCTCCGACGCGGCGATCATGCCCTCGCTGGTGGCGGTGCTGTCGCTGATCACCAGGTGGCTCCCCGACGGCAGGCCCGCCATCAGGCGGCTCACCAGGTCGCGTGCCTGGTCGTGGTCGGCGACATGGCCGAGGGTGTTGAGGATCATCAGGGCGACCGGCCGGGAGAGGTCGAGGGTGTCGGCCGCCGCTTCCAGAATGGTCTCGGGGGCGTACAGGTCGGCGTTCAGATAGACGGTCCGGCCCTCGGGGGTGCCGCTGAGCAGGGCGTCCGCGTGGGCCAGCACGATCGGGTCGTTGTCGACGTACACGATGCGGGCGTCGGGGGCGGCGCGCTGGGCGACCTCGTGGGTGTTGTCGGCGGTCGGCAGCCCGGTGCCGACGTCCAGGAACTGACGTACGCCCTGCTCGTCGGCCAGGTGGCGGACCGCACGTCCTAAGAAGTGCCGGCTCGTGACCGCCACGTCGACGAGACCGGGGAAGATCTCCTTGATGTGGTCCCCGATCTCCCGGTCGACCTCGTAGTAGTCCTTGCCGCCGACGAAGTAGTTCCAGAAGCGGGCCGAGTGCGGCTTGCTGGTGTCGATACGGGGGCGGGGCCGGGCACCCCTACCGGTGCCGGAGCCGGTGCCGGTGCCGGTTCCCGTTCCGGTTTCGGTCGAGGGGTCGTCGTTCACCACGGGATGCCTCCGGTGTTCCGATGTCTCGGTGCTGATGATCAGGCACCAACGTAGGTCAACTCGCCTTCTTCACGCCGAAGTTGAGAAGATCCACGCTCGTACACCGTAGGGTTTTGGCCATGTGGGACGCCTGGTTCGACCCGCCCGGTCCGGCCCGGCCCGGACAGTCCGCCCCCCACCCCTCACCGTGGCGATCCCACCCGGCGGCGGCTCCTCGCGCCCCATCGCGATCCGCCCGGCCCGGGCCCCCGCGTCCGACAGCGGCAACCGCACCGTCGTCAGCGCCGGCACCGCGTCGATGCTGAACGGCAGGTCGTCGAACCCGGCCACGGACACGTCGTCCGGAATCCGCAGCCCCGAGTCCCGCAGCGCCGCACACGCCCCCAGCGCCACGGTGTCGTTGGCGGCGACCACGGCCGTCAGCGAGGGGTCACGGCGCAACAGCTCCAGCGTCGCCTCGTACCCGGAGAGCCGGTCGTAGCGGCCGTACACGGTCCGTCTGGGATCGTCCTCGATCCCGGCGGCGGCCAGCGCCGCCCGGTGCCCCTCCAGCCGGTGCCGCGTCGTCGTCCGCTCCTCCGGCCCGGCGATGTACCCGAGCCGCCGGTGCCCCAGCCCGATCAGGTGCTCGGTCAGCAGCTGACCGCCGCCCCGGTTGTCGAAGGTGATCGCGATCGCCTCCGGCGTCGGCGGCCGCCCGCACAGCACCACCCGCGTCCCGGCCTCCGCCAGCTTCCGCAGCTTGTTGCCGACGGCGGTCAGATGCGCCGGGTCCTCGATGGCCCCGCCGGTCAGCACCACGGCCGCGGCCCGCTGCCGCTGCAGCAGCGTGAGGTAGGTCAGCTCGCGCTCCGGGGAGCCGCCCGTGTTGCACACCACACCCAGCCGTTCCCCGCCCGCGCGCCCGCCCGGCCCGCCGATCTCGGACTGGATGGCCGCGGCCATGATCCCGAAGAAGGGGTCGGCGATGTCGTTCACCAGGATGCCGACCAGGTCCGAGGTGGCGGCGGCGAGCGCGCTCGCGGGACCGTTGAGGACGTAGTCCAGCTCGTCGACGGCCTTCAGCACGCGCTCGCGCGTGGATGCGGCCACCGGGTAGTTCCCGTTGAGCACCCGGGAGACGGTCGCCGGCGACACCTGCGCACGGGCCGCCACGTCCGCCAGGGTCACAGTCATCGTTTTCTCGTCCTCCGGTGCGCGTCTCGTTCGGGCTGTCGGGGAACCATACGACCGCGATCGCCGTTCGCCCCCTCGAACAACTCGACCCCCTCGCGGTCTTGTCCAGACCGCTGCTCAGAGGCTAGCTTCTTATCGAATAGAAAGCGCTTGCTGTGACGCTCACCCTTTCGTCGGGCGTACGCGGCGCCCGACGCGTACGCACAAACGAACGCACACCAACGAAGGGACCGGTCGTGACACGCAAAACCGTTCGGATCGCCATGAACGGCGTGACGGGGCGCATGGGCTACCGCCAGCACCTCGTCCGCTCGATTCTCGCCATCCGCGAGCAGGGCGGTCTCGACCTCGGCGACGGCACCGTGCTGTGGCCGGAGCCGATCCTCGTCGGCCGCCGCGAGCACGCGCTCAAGGCGCTCGCCCAGCAGCACGGCCTGGACCCGGCGAACGTCTCCACCGACGTCGACGCGGTCCTCGCGGACCCGACCGTCGAGATCTACTTCGACGCCCAGGTCACCTCGGCCCGCGAGGAGGCGATCAAGAAGGCCATCGCAGCCGGCAAGCACATCTACACCGAGAAGCCGACCGCCACCGGTCTCGACGGCGCCCTGGAGCTGGCCCGGCTGGCGAACGCCGCCGGCATCAAGCACGGCGTCGTCCAGGACAAGCTGTTCCTGCCGGGCCTGCTGAAGCTCAAGCGCCTCATCGACGGCGGCTTCTTCGGCCGCATCCTCTCCGTCCGGGGCGAGTTCGGCTACTGGGTCTTCGAGGGGGACTGGCAGGAGGCCCAGCGCCCCTCCTGGAACTACCGCGCGGAGGACGGCGGCGGCATCGTCGTCGACATGTTCCCGCACTGGGAGTACGTCCTGCACGAGCTGTTCGGCCGCGTGAAGTCCGTGCAGGCGCTCACCGCCACGCACATCCCGCAGCGCTGGGACGAGCAGGACAAGCCGTACGACGCCACGGCCGACGACGCCGCGTACGGCATCTTCGAGCTGGACGGCGGCGCGATCGCCCAGATCAACTCCTCCTGGGCCGTCCGCGTCAACCGCGACGAGCTGGTGGAGTTCCAGGTCGACGGCACCGAGGGCTCGGCGGTGGCCGGCCTGCGCAACTGCCGCGTCCAGCACCGCTCCGCCACCCCCAAGCCGGTGTGGAACCCCGACATCCCCGCCACCTACTCCTTCCGCGACCAGTGGCAGGAGGTGCCGGACAACGCCGAGTTCGACAACGGATTCAAGGCGCAGTGGGAGCTGTTCTTCAAGCACGTCTACGCCGACGCGCCCTACCACTGGGACCTGCTGGCCGGCGCGCGCGGCGTCCAGCTCGCCGAACTGGGCCTGAAGTCCTCCGCCGAGGGCGTCCGCCTCGACGTACCGGAGATCCAGCTGTGACGAACGGAACCATCCGGCTGCCCGGCGCCGACGGGCAGCTGCGCACCTACACCCCGCGCACCGCGCCGCTGGTGGTGTCCGCGGGCACCCCCCTGACCTCCCGTACGGTCTTCTCGGCGGCGCACGTCGTCGCCGACCCCTTCGCCGACGTGTCCCCGGACTCGCCGGCCGCCGTCGACTGGGACGCCACCCTCGCCTTCCGCCGCCACCTGTGGTCGCACGGCCTGGGCGTCGCGGAGGCGATGGACACCGCGCAGCGCGGCATGGGCCTCGACTGGGCGGGCGCGGCGGAGCTGATCCGCCGCAGCGCCGCCGAGGCGAAGTCGGTCGGCGGCCTGATCGCCTGCGGTGTGGGCACCGACCAGCTCACTGACCCGGCGACCGCCTCCCTGCCGGACATCCGCAAGGCGTACGAGGAGCAGCTGGCGCTCGTCGAGGAGTCGGGCGCCCAGGCGATCCTGATGGCCTCGCGCGCGCTGGCCGCCGCCGCGCGGGGCCCCGAGGACTACCTGGAGGTCTACGGCCACCTGCTGCGCCAGGCTGCCGAGCCGGTCGTGCTGCACTGGCTCGGCCCCATGTTCGACCCGGCCCTCGACGGCTACTGGGGCTCGTCGGACCTGGACGCGGCGACGGAGACCTTCCTCGCCGTGATCGCCGCGCATCCCGACAAGGTCGACGGCATCAAGGTCTCCCTGCTGGACGCCCAGCGGGAGATCGACATCCGGCGTCGGCTCCCGCAGGGCGTCCGCTGCTACACGGGTGACGACTTCAACTATCCCGAGCTGATCGCCGGCGACGACAAGGGCTTCAGCCACGCGCTGCTCGGCATCTTCGACCCGCTGGGCCCGCTGGCGGCCCAGGCGGTCCGGGTCCTGGACACGGGTGACGTGAAGGGCTTCCGGGAGCTCCTGGACCCGACCGTCGAGTTGTCCCGCCACCTGTTCCAGACCCCCACCCGCTTCTACAAGACGGGTGTGGTCTTCCTGGCATGGCTGGCCGGCCACCAGTCGCACTTCACGATGGTCGGCGGCCTGCAGTCGGCCCGCTCCCTGCCGCACTTCGCGCGGGCGTACGAACTGGCCGACGACCTCGGCCTGTTCCCGGACCCGGCGCTGGCCCAGGCCCGTATGAAGAACCTCCTCTCGCTGTACGGAGTGGCCCAGTGAGCACCAGTACCGGTACGAGTACCGGACTTGAGCGTTTCTCCATCAACCAGATGACGGTCAAGCAGCTGTCGATCCCCGAACTGGTCTTCGGCTGCGGGGAGTTGGGCATCCCGGGCGTGGGACTCTGGCGCGAGCCGGTGGCCGAGCACGGCCTGGAGGCGACGGCCAAGCTGGTCCGCGACGCGGGCCTCGCGGTCACCACCCTCTGCCGCGGTGGCTTCTTCACGGCGATCGACCCGACCGAGCGGGCAGCGGCCCTGGCCGACAACCGCAAGGCGATCGACGAGGCGGCGACGCTCGGCACGGACACCCTGGTCCTGGTCTCGGGCGGCCTGCCGTCCGGCTCGAAGGATCTGCACGGCGCGCGGGAGCGCATCGCGGACGCCCTGTCGGAGCTGGGCCCGTACGCGGCCGCGAACGGCGTCCGCCTCGCCATCGAACCCCTCCACCCCATGTTCGCCTCGGACCGCTGCGTGGTGTCGACGCTCTCCCAGGCGCTGGACATCGCGGAACGCTTCCCGGCGGAGCAGGTGGGCGTGACCGTGGACACCTACCACATCTGGTGGGACGACACGGCCCCGGCCGCGATCGCCCGCGCGGGCGCCTCCGGCCGCATCCACACCTTCCAACTCGCCGACTGGATCACCCCGTTGCCCCAGGGCGTCCTGACCGGCCGGGGCCAGATCGGCGACGGCGCGATCGACATGCGCGAGTGGAAGGCGTACGTCGAGGCGGCCGGCTACACGGGCCCCATCGAGGTGGAGCTGTTCAATGACGAGCTGTGGGCGGGCGACGGCCGCGCGCTGCTCGCACAGACGGCCCAGCGGTTCGTGGAACACGCGGCCTGACACCCGGGCGGCGGGCCGGGTGGGAGGTCGGCGCCCGGCTCGCCGCCGACGGACGTGGGCGTATACGTCACGTATACTTGGCTCATGTCCGACGTCATGATCCGTGTGCCCGCCGAAGTCCGTGACCAGCTCGCCGCCGTGGCCGAGGCCCGGGGGACGAGCCTTCGTGCTCTCATGCAGGACATAGCGGCTCAGACACTGACACCCGAGCAGATCAAGGAGCGCGCCGATCGCACGCGGGCCGTGCTCGCCGAACGTTTCGGGCACGAGGTGTCCGAGGAGGAGTCGGCGGAGATGCGGCGCAAGATGCGGGAGGCCACGGCCGCCCACAGGGCCGCCCTCGCGCAGGTGGAGCTGTTGCCTTGAGCCAGATCGAGCACTATGTCCTCGACGCGCCCACTCTGGTGGCGCTGGGCGGTGACAAGCAGGTCTCCGGCCTCATCCACGCCGCGGCGGCGAGCGACGACGTCCGTCTGTGGGTGCCCGTCCTGTGTCTGCTGGAGGCCGAGCGCCGTCGTCCGGGCATGGTCGACCACGTGGGTGTCCTGGTGGACGTGCTGTCCGTGATCGACGACGACTACGCGATGGCCGTGACGGTCGCCGAACTGGGGCGAACAGGGGTCGCCCAGGACGCCTCGGCCGCCGTTCACGCCGCGAGGCCGAACCAGATGATTCCGACGGGGGCGTTGATCGCCACCGTGGAACCGCGTGCCTACGACGGACTCGGCGTCGGGGTCATGGACCTGAGACGCTGACCGGCGGAGCGGGGGCCGGATACGTAATTTCGGCCCACCGCCCGGGTGAGACCTGTCTGACCTCGACCTGCTTGCCGCAGAGCGGCTTGAGGTCGTCGAGGTCGGAGGTGAGGACCGTGGTCGGCGGCTGCGCCGCGCGAGCGGTGGCGGCGACGATCGCGTCCAAGGCGTACTTGTGGCCGCCGGTCCTGCCGCTGTCCCTCATCCGGGCCACGGCCTCCCTGGCGGTGTCCTTGGTGACCGGCTCCACCACGAGTCGGGAGAGTGCCCAGGCGAGGCGGGCGGCGTGTGCTCCTTGAGGATCGGCCTCCACGATCGTGGCCGCGCTGGTGATGACCCTGACGTCCCGCTTGCGAGCGACGGCGAGCCTGGCGGTCATGGTGCGATCGCCACGCAGGTACAGGGACAGGGCTTCACTGCCGAGTACCCAGGTGCCGCTCACGCCACCGCCTGGTCGCCGCGGCCGCTGCCGAACATCTCGCGCTCGGCCGCGTCGATCTCCTCCTGGGTGAGAGGTCCGTGCAGCTCCTCGTTCGCGGCGATGAGTTCGTCGAGCTGGTCCCGCTCGATCTGCCGCTGGATCGCGGCCTCCACGTAGGCGGAGATGCCGCGCTTGCCGACGCGTGAACGGAGGGCCGCGATGGTGCCCTCATGTACGGAAACCGAGACGGACTTGGTCGGGCCCTCGCCGGGCCCGTAGGCAGGTTCACTCACCCACCCAATCTAGCAAAAGTTCTATTAGAACGTGCTGTCGTCGAAAGGGGGCGGCGTCGGTTCCGGGTCGTGCGAGTTCTGCCGGATCACCGCAACCGGCATATCGCCCCCGAGGAACCCCCGGTACACCCTCTACGGTGGCCCGCATGACCGACGACAGCTTCTGGACCCTCCCGCCCGACCGCGTGGTGCGCGGATCCATGGGCCACTGCGACATCACCGTCCTGCTCCCGCCGTTCGACGTGGACGCGCGCACGCTGCCCGTCAACGACCCTGTCCGGGCAGCCGAGTTCGCCGCGTCCCTCGGCGCCGTCGACGAGGTGGTGGAGGAGATCGGGCCCCGGCCCGTCATCGAAGTGCCGCCCTATACGGACACCCGGGCCGACCTGGACATCGTCCACGCCGGCGCGTGGGGCCACGTCCTCGGCTTCAGCGGCCCGGCGCTGGCCGACAACGGCAACGACACCCCCGTCCTGAGCGAGGCCCGCCGCCTGCGTGAGCGCCATCCCGACGCCCGTATCGTCGGCCGCGCCCACTTCCACGGCGGCGCGGACCACACCGAGGACCTCGTCTGGCTGCCGGACGGGGCCTTGTTCCACGCCACCGGCTGGCCCGGGGACGATCCGTTCGAGGTGACGGGCGACCCGGCCGTGATCGCCGCCGCCCTCGGCATCCCCGTCGAGGCGCTGGAGGAACTCGGCCTGGACGAGGAGGACCCGGCCGACATCGAATGGTCCGCCTTCGCCGCCCTGGCCCTGGGCAAGGCCGACCCCTGGGGCAAGAAGCACCTGGGGATCACGGCCTTCCGCGTACGGCACAGCGAGTCCGCCACGTCCAGGATGGAAGAGCTGTACTTCGTCGACGGCTAGGGCCCCGTGAGGGTCTTGTGTGACAGCTGTGGTGCCCGGTGTATTCGCTCGGTGCACCGGGCCGACGGCCCTGACTAGGCACCTCTCGCCGGACGGAACCGTCCGGTGAAGTCAACTCCCCACCTTTCACACACAATTGATGCTCCGCTGACAACATCATCAACGCCGTCAACGCCAACAAACCCCTGATTACGCCGACTTCGGGTCCTATCGTGAGCCCCGGCGCGTACACGTCACGGGGGCCTCGCGCGCCACCCACACCCCCTCAGTGCCCCCCACAACGAGGGAAGACGTCATCCTTAATCGAGCTCTCCAGATGCCCAGACGGTGGCGGCTCACTGCGCGTTTCACGGCCGCCGCGGGTCTGGCCGCCGCCGTCACCCTGACCGGCCTGCCCGGCATACCCGTCGACACCGCCTCCGCCGGTCCGGCGGTGTCGGCCAAACTCAAGCCCGGCTGGGACAAGCGCGACCGCCGCTGCGACGTCCGCAACAAGCTGCCCGCCGCCGGCAGGACTCCGGCGAACTCCGGCTTCCCCAACAGCCCGCTCGGCAACTTCCACAAGGCCGACGACCTGCCCAGGAACTACGAGTTCGACCTTCCTGGTCTGGCGTACGACGGACTTCAGGCCCCCACGGCGGCCGAGGAGAAGAAGGCCCTCTCCCAGGTTCCGGGGGACACGGAGAAGAACGTCACTGCCTGGCGAAAGATCGCCGACGCCTCCGGCAAGCCCGCCGACCGGGCGATGGAGATCTACGCCCGCTGGCTGAACACCGGCAAGAAGCGGCCCTTCAAGACGTGGTTCGACAAGGTCTACATCCGCAACCAGACCAACGTGAACAAGGGCGCCGGGTTCGAGCGCCAGCTCGTGCGGGACTACAAGCTCGTCGGCCCCGACTGGTTGTGCGAGGTCTACGTCGAGCTCTTCGACGCCGAGGGCAACAAGGTCGGCGAGCGCCGCTACGACGCCTACAACAAGCGCACCAAGGAGTTCAACGAGTTCAAGTCGAACTCCAAGCCGAGGGCGGACCAGATCGCCAAGGACCGGGTCGTCGCCCGCTCCATGCCGGACCACACCTTCCGCTTCACCGGCGCGAAGAAGTTCACCACCGGCCAGCAGGGGCTGGTCGACGACTTCAACCGCGAACTCGAACGCGAGCGGGGCAAGCCCAACCAGGTGCGCGGCAACCAGCGCATCTACAACCCGGTCGGTAGGACCACTCCCATCAAGGGGTACTCCGACCACCAGCGCTGGTTCGCCCCCGGCTGCCAGACAGGCGGCGGCGCGCAGACCATGGCCGCCGCCGCCAACAGCTGCGGCACCCGGGGCCCGGCCAACCAGCGGGCCCTGGAATCAGGCCGCACACCCGCGGAGGCCAAGCAGATCCAGGCCGAGGCCCGCCGCCTCGACACCCGCGGCACCCTCCCCAGGGGAGGCCCCGGCGGCATCGACTTCACCAGCCTCGAACTGCGCTACGTCGGCGGCCTGGGCAAGGGCAAGGGCATGCAGTACAGCATGCGTGCCGACCAGATGCCCGACCCGGACACCAACCCCGGCTGGGGCGGCGAGGCCAAGATGCAGCTCGCCTCCGACGCCATGTTCACCTGGCTCGCGCTGACGCCGGACAAGTTCTGGGTGAACCTCAACCCGGACGAGCCCGACCGCGTCATGGACTCCAAGTTCGCCTCCACCGACGCCGGGCGCATCCTGCTCGAAGCCGACCTTCAGATGAAGCACGACTTCTACAAGGCCATGGACCCCAAGACCGACCTCGGCAGGCGGTACTGGGCGGCCCTGCCCAAGCAGAACGGCAACCCGTGCATGCCGGGCCTGCGCAACTGGATCGAGCCCAAGCCCGCGCAGGTGCGCGAGCAGGACGGCGGCATCTACATCCTCGACGCCCCCCTCGCCCTGAAGTCGACCGCGCAGGAGACCGTCACCGAGGGGCCGGGCGAGCCGATCTGCGACCCGAACGACGCCGAGATCGCCGCCGCCCAGGCGGTCATCGACTCGATGATCGTCCCCGAGGTCGAGAAGCAGATCAACACGGCCCCGCAGTACGCCGACCTGCGCCGTGTCTACACCTCACGGGTCGCCGCCGAGTACATCCGGCAGCAGGACGCGAAGAACCCGACCGACTTCCGGTCGATCATCAACAGCGACGACGTCAAGGCGTGGCCGCTGCGCGAGCCCCACCAGAACTGGGACAAGGACGAGCTGTTCCGCAAGTACCGGAAGATCTACACCGAGGGCGAGTTCACGTACGACGTGGACACCGCGCAGGGCGTCCGGGTCTACATCGTCGGCGGCGTGGACTTCTCCAAGCAGCCCAAGCGGAACATCACCCGCACGCAGTTCAACGTCGAGAACCGGGACCTCGACAACACCACCGTCAACTCCCGCAAGTCCGACGACACGTCCTACCGGGACACCGACACGCTCTACTTCGGTGGCGGCAAGGTGACCGACTCCGATGGTGGCGGTGACACCCCCAAGCCGCCGACGCCCACGCCGACGCCGTCGGACGACGGTACGGGCAAGCCCGACCCGACCCCGAGCGACAACCCCACGGACGGAGCGGACGAGCCGACCCCGGGTGCCCCCGGCGACAAGCCGAAGCCTCCGGGCGGCGACCTCGCCGACACCGGCTCTGACACCCCGGTGGGCCTCTTCGCGGCACTCGCGGCAGCGCTGGCCGCCGTGGGCGGCGGGCTGGTGTGGTGGATGCGCCGGCGCGGGATCAGCCCCGGGAGGCGTACGGGATGAACTCGGCCCAAGCGCCGGAGGAGAGGATGAGCTGAGGCCCGTCCGCGTTCTTCGAATCGCGGACGTGGATGGCAGAGGGGGCGGCGGCTACTTCGACACAGTCGCCGTCCCCGCCGCTGCTGTAGCTGGACTTGAACCAGGCAACCTCGACGCAGTCGCCGCTCCCGCTGCTGCTGTAGCTGCTCTTGAACCAGGCCAGCTGGGTCTCGCTCATAGGTCCCCTCGCATCCGCTGCAACAGGCCCACAGAGTCCGGGATAGTGAGAGCCTGTGAGCGCATCCTGGCATATCGCCCCTGGAGCACACTGACCACTTTCCGGTCGGCGAGCAGCTGGCCGCTCTCGGGGGCCTCCGTGTAAGCGAACCACTTGTTCTCTGAGGTCTCCAGCAGTTGCATGGGACCGTGTAGCCCGGCATGGGATTCGCGCACCAGTGGCATCACCTGGATTTCGACGTTCCTTAGTTCGGAGACGTCCAACAGGTGATCGATGAGCTCTCGTGTGGTCGCAGCTCCACCCGTGCGACGCAGCAGCAGTTGCTCCTCGACGATGAAGCTGAACGCGGTGTTCGGGCGTTCTCGTAGCAGCCGTTGCCGCTCGGAGCGTGCCGCCCACTGGGCCTCGATCTGGTCGTCCTTCAAGGGCGGCAACTCGTCGTGGAACAGCTGCCGCGCATAAGCCTCCGTCTGCAACAGCCCCGGGACCAACCGGCACTCGTACGTATAGAGCGTGATCGCCCCCGCTTCCAACTTGGCCCACTTCCTGAACCAAGCCGCCAACCCCGGCTGGCGCCCCAGATGCCGAGCCGCCCTGATCAGCGCACCCGTATTCCCCAGCGCCCGGTCGACCCCCTCCACGAACGCCGCGTCCGGCATCCTCCTCCCCAGCTCCACCGACGCCACCATGTGCTTGCTGTAGCCGATGGTCTCGGCCAACTCCTCCCGGCTCAGCCCCGCGTGCTCGCGTAACGCCTGGACCATCGCCCCGAAAGTCCGCAGGCTGTCGGACGACTCCGGCTCGCCGCCCCCGCCGATCCCCACCACGCCGCCGCTGTCGGCCACCATCGGCCACCTCCCGCGCACCCGCCCACCGGACCACACCGTTCAACGCTCATGATTACGACACGTAACCAGTACCGTCCAGTGCGTAACCGCGTACGCTCGCGCAGCGTACGCGGCGCGGAGCTGGCGAACGGGCGTCGTCGCAGGTCACATTGGCGGCATGACCGCACCGCCCGCCGCTCGACAGCTCGCCACCGTGCACGCGTTCACCCAGCGGTTCAGCTCGACACCGTTGGGGGCCCGCCTCGCGAGACAGCTCGCCCTCATCCAACTGCACGCGTGGGGCATCCCGCACGGCTCCGACGCCTCCGACAGGACGGCGGTCGTGGTCGCGGAGCTGGCGGCCAACGCGGTGACGCACGGCCGGGTCCCGGGCCGGGACTTCGAGTTGCGTCTCTCGCTCCCCACCGGCTCCCTCCGCATCGAGGTCACCGACACCCGCGCCGAACGGCTGCCGCCGGGCCCGGGTGGCGTGGTCCCGGCCCGGCCACTCGACGAACGCGGCCGTGGCCTTGCCCTCGTGGAGGCCGTGGTCGACCGCTGGGAGGTGCTGCATCGGAACCCGCCCGGCAAGACAGTACTGGCCGAAATCGATCTGCCTCGCTGGCTGTCCGTGGTCAGGCGCATCCCGGGATGAGCCGCGTCAGAACCACGTCGCCGGCGAAGGCCGCCCCGGTGCTACTGAGGTCTCCTTCCGAGGGATACCCGACCCAGCACGCCTAGTCCTCCAGCGAAACAGAGCCCGGCCAATGCGACACCGACCAGGTCTCCTGGCGCGAGCCCGAGGACGGCCCACGTGCGCGGGGTGCGGTAGGCGTCGTAGCCGACGAGGGTGACCACCACGACCCATCCGGCGGCTGCCAGCATTCCTACGCCACTGCCCCAGAGCGCACGGACACAGAGCGTCAGTCCGATGAGGAACAGTGTGTTGCGTCCGGACGCCAAAGCCACCGGCGCGTCTCGAAGTGCAGCCGCCAGGGCGCTGGCACCGACCGCCGTGGCCCCGGTGACCGCGGTCAGGTGCCGGTCGTAGGTGGCGATGTGTCGAGCCGCGGTGATCTCCGCAGCCCGTGCGCCGCCGTCGAGAGACAGCAGCAGTCCCGCACAGACCGCGAGCGGGACGAACAGCAGTAGCGGAACTGTGGTGGTCCCGGTACCGCTCAACGAAGGCAGCCCTACAAGACGCCCGCCGACTGCTGTGCAAAGCGCTGTGAACACCAGGAGTCCAACCGCCAGGGCGAGGGGGCGGCGGGCCTTCACCCACAAGGTCATCGGACGATCGCCTGCGTTTCCGGCGAAGGCTCACAGTGCTTCAGTAGGCTCAGGTTCCGCTGATACCAGTCCAGTTGCTTCTGTGACGACAGAGAACGGACCTTGGCCAGCGCGGGCACCGCGTCAGGGCCGTAGTGCTCGGTGACCACGTCGTCGGGCACGCCCCCCGTCAGCAGGAGCCAGACCCGAAGGGGGCGAGGATCACCCACGTAGGCGTCCGTGTGGGCCAGGCAGTCCGGAAGGTCGGGCAGGGCGGCCTCGGCGATTTCGGCCTGGGCGTCGTCCTCCGTCAGATACGGATTCACATAGACACGCCATGTGCCCGGAGCCGCGCGCTCCGCAGTCGAGGTGCTACTCAGCCGCTCCGGGACGGAGATGCCCGCATCGGCGAGCCGGGGAAGCACTGCCGTCGAAGCCTCTGCCAACTCAGGTACCACGGAGGCGAGTTCTCTCGGGACGCAGATCTCGGGCTTCTGTCCGGCACATGCGGGCTTGTCCGTGCGGGCGAGGGCCGGCGCGGACGGCCCCCAGCCGGCGACCAGATGGTGACTGAAGAATCCTCCGAGCCCGACGCAGAGCACACCGGCCAGCGCTGCGACGACTCGGGCTCTTCCGTTGGCGACGGCCACGAGGAGCCCTGCGGCCGCGACTCCCGCAGCGAGAATGAGCGGAGCGATGACCGAGTCCGGATTGATCCGGTCGGTCACCGGCAGGCCGGTCTCCAGATGACCGGTGAGGTGTCGCACCCACATCGTGTCGAAGGTGGGCGGCAGCGTCATCCACAGGTAGTCCAGCACCAGAATCAGCGCCGGAGCCAGCAGTCTGGGCAGCATGCTTCCCACGGCGAAGCCGAGCAGCATGTGCGCGATGAGGACACCTGTGATCATCGCGATCACCGGCGTCGAGGGCCAGTCGAGGGCCGATCCCATGGAGACGCGTACGACGAGAAGCGACCAGACCACCGCGGCCAGCCCCAAGAGGGCGACCGGAGCCAGGGCTTGTGCGATCACCGCCGTCTGTGCTCGGGCGACCCCCAGTTGGGCAACCTTTGCCCGCTTCAGCCGTCCCGCTTCCCACGCGGCGCACGCCGCGCAGACCGGCGCGATGGCGAACAGGCAGTACGCCGGGATGGCACTCGCGGACTCCCAGTAGGCAGGGACGACTCGCATGCCCAGATCATCCGACATGTACCAGACAAGCAGGAGCAGCAGCCCGGCGGCCCAAGGCACGGACGATGAGCGCAGCATGGTCTTCATCAGCATGCGGAGACTCCACCCACGACGGCGTCGTACGCGCTCTCGGCCCGGCGGCCGGGCGCCGCGTCGACCGAGGCGTGTGCCAGGAACTGCTCGACGGGTCCGCAGAACCTGATCACTCCCGCGTTCAGGACCACGACGTTGTCGTAGATCTCGTCGAGATCCGCGACATCATGGGTGGACAGCACCACGGACACGTCCTGCGGCAGCCCGCCGAGCACCTCATGGAAAACCCGGCGCTGTCGAGGATCCATGCCGGCGGTCGGCTCGTCGAGCAGGAGCACCTCCGCACCGTGCACGAGTGACTGTGCCACTCCGACCCGGCGCATCTGCCCGCCGGACAGTTCGGATACCTTCCGGTCCTGATGATCCTGCATCTCGACCCGGCGTAGCGCTTCAACTGCGCGTACCCATGCCCCGGAGCGCGACAGCCCCTTGAGCCAACCGACGTAGGCCACCTGCTCGCGCGCGGTCAACCCGGGTACGCAGTCGATCTGTTGCGGCATCCAGGCGACCTTCTGGCGGTACGCCTTGAGATCTCTCCCGTGCCGCGGCACGAGATCTCCGAGACGCACCGCACCCGATCCGGGTCGCAAGGCCGTTGCGGCAAGACCAAGAACAGTGCTCTTACCCGCACCGTTGGGGCCGAGGAACACAGTCCGCCCCGTGGGAAAGTCGAAGCTGAGGTCCTTGAGTACCGTCCTGTTCCGACGGTACGCGAAGCTGCACCCCTCAAAGCGGACCGACGCTGCGCTCATAGTGTGTTTCCTTGCAGGGGAGTTGAGGGAGGGGACGGGCCCCGGTGACGTCCACTCGGGGCCCGCCGCACATGCTTGATCAGTACCAGACGTCAACGTCCCTGACGTTCAGACGGCCCTGGTAGTCGACTCCGTCGATTTTGATGATCGCGAAGCGATACTCGTCGCCACCGCCACGTTGCTCGCCCCAATTCCCCCTGGAGACATGGTTGCTGCTGTCGAAGCACGCGGTGAAGGTCTTGCGTCCACGGTTCTCGTCCGGCAGCGGGCCAGACTTGTACTTGGTGAGCTGCACCTCGGTGCTGTTGCTCGCACCCAGTGTCGAGCAGCCGGTGAACTGGATCACGGTGTCCGCGTCATAGTTGTTGTGCTTGGTCCACCAGCGGGACTGGAACCCCGGGGCGGCACCGCCGATGCTGCTGTCGAAGTAGCCTTCCGCGAGGGCTGTCGGCGCCATGGTGAGCACCAGTGATGCCACGCACGACGTGACTACGGCAGCCTTCTGTATTCTGCTTGCTGAACGCACAGGCTCACTCCCGGTGAGGCAGAACGTGTTCACGGGAGGACCTAGGACCCCCCGTAGGTGCCCTCGGGTCCGTTCCCGAGTGGCACCCATTCCCCCCATTGGTCCAGATGGGAGGAAAAGTCGTCGTGTACAGCGGAGTCCACGCTGTACACGACGATCTTGAGCTGATCCTAGGTCGCAGATGTTTTTGATTTCAACTGTTATGTTCAGCGAATTCGATGAGAAGTCGCGGATCTGGGGCGGCTCATCTCGCCGATTCGCCTCTCCACCGCTGAGCTCACGCGTCGTCAGGCGCTGACTGTCACGTGGCGACCGTCAGCAAGTCCCGCTGTTCCTGCGGCAGTTCGACCCGGTCCGCGTACAGCAGCGCGTGCCCGGGGTCGAAGACCAGGGCCACCTCGCCCGCCAGGCCGCCGTTGGCGCTGAGTACCTGGACGACCTGGGCGCCGAGGCGGACGTCGTACTCGTAGCGGGAGCCGACGTAGGAGCTGGTGATGACCTGGGTGTCGAGGCGGTTCATGCCCGCCGGGGTCTCCGCCGAGGCCACGACCTCCAGGCGCTCGGGGCGGACCGCGACCGTGACCGAGTCGCCCGTCGGGACGCGCCGCTCGCTGTCGACCCGTACGACCTCCCCGCCGGCGTCGAGGAGCACGGTGTGCCGGGTGCCGTCGACGCTCACGACCTTGCCGGTGAGGAAGTTGCAGCGGCCGACGAAGGCGGCCACCGCCGGCGCCGCGGGCTTCTCGTAGATCTCGTGCGGCGTGCCGATCTGGATCATGTTGCCGCCCTCCATCACGGCGATCCGGTCGCTGAGGGCGAGCGCCTCGTCCTGGTCGTGGGTGACGTAGACGGTGGTGATGCCCAGCTCCTCCTGGAGCCGCTTCAGCCAGGCGCGGGCCTGCTCACGGAGTTTCGCGTCCAGGTTGGAGAGGGGCTCGTCGAGGAGCAGGACCGTCGGGGAGTACACCAACGCCCGTGCCAGGGCGACGCGTTGCTGCTGGCCGCCGGAGAGCTGGTGGGGGTAGCGGCCGCTGAGCGCGGCGAGGCCCACCTTGTCGAGGGCGTCGTGGATCAGCGTCCTCTGCTTCTCCTTGGGCACCTTGCGGATGTTGAGGGGCAGGGCCAGGTTCTTCGCGATGGTCATGTGCGGCCACAGCGCGTACGACTGGAAGACCATGCCGAGGTTGCGCTCCTCGGGCGGCAGGAAGACCCCCGCGGCGGCGTCCACGAACGGCCGGCCGCCGACCGCGATCGAGCCCTCCGTCGGCTGCTCCAGGCCCGCTATGCAGTTCAGCGTCGTCGACTTGCCGCAGCCGCTCGCGCCAAGGAGGGTGAAGAACTCACCGTCCCTGATGGTGAAGGTGACGTCCCGCAGGACGGAGTTGTCGCCGAACGTCTTGGCGAGGTTCTTGACGGTCACCTCAGGCATGGTGCTTTCCCTTCATGAGCAGTCCAGCGAGTGCGACGAAGACCGCGGTGATGCCGATCTGGAGGGTGGCCAGCGCGGCGACGGATCCGGCCCTGCCCTGAGTCCAGAGACTGAGCATGGTGGTGCCGAGGATGTTGTTGTCGGCCGAGGAGAGGAAGACGGCCGGGGAGTACTCCTTGAGCATGATCACGAAGGTGAGGATCAGCGCGCCCGCGAACGCCGGTGTGATCAGGGCCCGCAGGACGCGGAAGAACGTCATCAGCCAGTCGGCGCCGGAGACGCGGGCGGCGTTGTCGAGTTCACCGCCGATCTGCATGATCGCCGGGGCTACCGAGCCGAACGCGCTGGGCAGCGCCCGCATGCCGAAGGCGATGATGACGGCGTAGATCGTGCCCTGGAGGACCGATCCCATCCCGAAGGGCGCCAGCGCGAAGGCCCAGAAGAAGCCGATACCGATGATGATGCCGGGCAGGGACTGCGGGATCAGGGCCAGGTACTCCACCGCACGGCCGAAGCGGAACGTCGAGCGCCGGGCCACCATCACCGCGAACACGGCCAGGGCGGAGACGACGACCGAGCCGACACCGGCCACGATCATGCTGTTGTAGAGCGACTGCACGTAGTTGTCGGAGTCGAAGACGATCTCGTAGTTCTTCGTCGTCACCGTCCGGAACGGGGACTGGAGCGGGGTGAAGACGAGTGTGAAGGACCGCATCACCAGGCCGGCGATCGGCACGAGGGCGCCCACGATCACGTAGAACCAGATGCACGCGATGCTGACCCACTTCAGCCAGCCCAGGTCCAGCTTGCGCGGCCGGGTGACCTTGCCGCGCACGGACACGAACCGGGCCGCGTCCTTCAGCAGCTTCGCCTGCACGGCGACCAGGCTCAGGGTGACCACGAGGATCACGGTCGAGGCGGCGCCCAGCATGGTGTAGTCGGGGTCCACGGACTGAAGTCCGTTGTGGTAGAGGAAAGTCGAGAAGACGTCGATGCTGACCGGCTGGCCGTACAGCAGCGGCACGCTCAGCGTCTCGATGGAGACGGAGAAGACGAGGATCGCCGAGTAGACGATCGGGGGCCGCAGCAGCGGCACGATCACCTGGGCGAGGATCCGGAAGGGCCCGGCCCCGCAGACCTGCGCGGCCGATTCGAGCGAGGCGTCGGACTGCCTGAGCGCGTTGGCGCAGAAGACGTACGCGATCGGGGCGAGCGCCACGGCCTCCGTGAGCGCCATACCGGGGATCGAGTACAGGTTCCACGGCACCGAGCCGAAGAGCTGCTGAACCTTGACGCTGACGAAGCCCGCCGGGCCGTACATGATGATCCAGCCGAAGCCGAGGATCAGCGACGAGATGAAGAACGGCCACTGCATGGCGAGGGCGATCAGCCGCCCGCCCGGCAGCTTCGTGCGGACCACCACGATCGCCATCGGGATGGCGATCGCCAGGCTGAGGACCGTCGTCAGCGACGCGAACAGCAGGGTGTTCAGGGCGACTTCGCCGAAGCCGGCCTTGGTGAAGAGGTCGGTGTAGCCGCTGAGGGTGAACGCCCCGCCCGCCTCGTAGAGCGGGCGGTTGCGGATGCTCTGGTAGAGGGTCGGGACGATCGGGGCCAGCACCAGCACGGCGAGGAACGCCAGGACCGCGTACTGGACGACCGTGTCCCGTCCGATGCCGAAGGGGCGGCGGTAGCGCGGGGGTTGGAACGTGTCCGTGGGTGACTCGTCCGCCGGTGTGCGGGGAGGCTGGGTGAGGGTTGACATCTGAGCTGACTCCGATCGTCCTTGAAAGCTGCCTGCCTACGGAGTCCGTCTACTTACGGAGTCCGTCGAAGCGCTCCAGCCAGGCCGCGGAGTCGTCCTTGGAGACCTGCTCGTACTTGACGTGGATGATGTTCTCCTCGCCGACGGCGTCCACGACCTCCTGGTAGGTGTGCAGGCCCTCGCCCTTCACGCCGTCGCGGTACGAGGCCAGACCGCCCTCGGCGACCGCGCGCTGACCCTCCTCGGAGAGGGCGAAGTCCATGAAGAGCTTCGAGGTGGCCGGGTGCGGCGCCTCGGCGGCGATGCCCATGCCGCGCGGCAGGACGACCGTGCCGTCCTTCGGGAAGACGATCTTCACCAGGCCCGCGCTGTCCTCGACGACCGGGTAGGCGGGGGAGGCGCTGATCAGGAAGCCGGCCGTGTACTCACCGGCGACGATCTTCTCCAGCTGGGTGCCGGAGGACGTCTCCGGGCGGGTCAGCGGAAGGATCTTCTCCAGGTCCTTCCACGCCTCCGGGTTGCCCTCGGTGAGCGCCCGCGTGACGGTGAAGCCGAACGAGCCCTCCGGGTCGCGGACCGTCACCTTGTCCTTGTACTTGGCCTCGTCCCCCGTCACGATCTCGGCGAAGTCCGTGAGGGTGGTCGGCGGGGTCTCCATCAGCGAGGTGTTGTACGCGATCGTCATCGGGTCCTGCGACAGCGAGTACACGCTCGGCAGCAGCTCGGCGTCCGCGCCCAGCTCCTTCAGCTCCGGCGACTTGTACGTGAGGACCGTGTCCTTGCGGGCCGAGAAGTCCGACCACGCGGTGGCCGCGCTGGAGATCAGCACGTCCGCCGGGGAGGAACCGGCCGCGTTCTCCGACAGGGTCTTCTGGAACAGCTCGTCGCTGTCCAGCTCGTTGACGGAGACGGTCTTGATGAAGTCGTACTTCTTCTTGAAGTCCCGGACGATCGGCGCCATGTTCTCGTCGCCGAGGTTGGAGTAGACGGTGAGTTTGCCGCCCTCCTTCTCCGCGGCCGCGATCAGGTCGGCGTAGTCCGCCGGGTAGTAGTCCGGCACCTTGCCCGCCGAGATCTTGTTCTCCGCCACCTTCGGCGCGTCGGTCTCACCACCGCCGCAGGCGGCCAGGGTGCCGAGGGCGAGCGTCGCGGCGCACGCGGTGACGACGATGCGTCGAGTGCTGGTCTGGCTGGATCTGGCCATGGTTCTCCTCCTGGCGCGTGCCGTGTGGCAGCTGTTGCCGGGAGGTTAGGGACCCAGGTCAGGCCGGTAAATCCTTCACCCGTCAGAGCTCTTACTGCTCGTATTGGTCGTTGAGTTAGTGACGCGAGTCACCCTCGCTGAGCGGGGGTGACTGGCCGAGAACGATCGCCCTTGAGGTGTGCCGTGAGCTGCTGGAGCCGCTCCCAGGCCCCGGGGTCCGTCCCGTCCCCGAGGGGGTAGTGCAGGGCCTGTCTCTTATACCCATCTGACGCTGCCGACGA
>NZ_JAAVVL010000001.1:8064097-8262299 GCF_018728545.1 Streptomyces sp. ATCC 21386 | reverse complement strand
GGCGTGGTCCAGGCCGATGGTGTGGACGTCGTCGGGGCCGAGCGTGAAGGCGTACGGGATCGGCGGGCCCTCCAGCCGGGGCGCGGTCGTCAGGTCGGCGCGGGCCAGGCGCACCGAGGTCAGCATGGTCCGCAGCCCGTGCTCCCGGACCAGGGTGTCGGCCAGTGCCTCGATCCGGTCCAGCGGCGGGTCCTCGCCGGCCGTGTACCCGAGCGTGAGGACCGCGTCCTCCTCCACGCCCTTCGTCGTCCGGGTCACCCGGACCGTGGCCATGGCCGGTCGCTCCGGGGTGCCGACCACGATCAACTGCGAGGGCTCGGGCGCCCGCTCCCGGGCCAGATCCGTCAACTGCCTTGGCGACCAAGGGAGGTTGACCGGCTCGGCCGTACCCCAGCCCGCCGGTGCCGTGCCGGTCAACGCCTTCCAGGCCGCCTCCAGGCCGCCGCCCAGCAGGAGGTGCTCGTCGGCCCGGTGCACGGTACGCAGGGCCACGATCAACTGCCGGCCGGGAACGTCCCCGTCCGCCGGGCCGCCGTGGGAGCCGTTCGCCGTCCCGTCCGCCGTCCCGTCCACCCTCCCCTGCGCCGGAACGTCCGCCGGGGCAGGTGCCGTGCCCCGCACCCCGCGCGTGAACGCCGCCGCCACCGCCGCCGTCCCGTCCTCCGCGAGCGCGGGTGAGAACGCGCCGTCCTGCCAGCGCAGCACCGCCCCCGACAGCCCGTCGTAGTAGCCGCACTCCGGGTCCTGGACGACCCACCGGTTGGGGACGCGCGCGAGCGTCGACCGGGCGGCCGGGGTCAGCCGCACGCCGGCCGGGGTGACGATCTGGAGCGACCGCCGGGACACCGCGGCCGTCCGCATGATCTCCGCGAGCCAGCTGGTCAGCGCCACCACCGGCCGGTCGATGAGGACGACCGCCGCGTTCTCCGTCACCACGTCCACGGCGGGCTGCCCCGACCCCGCCGACGGCACGGCGGACACGTCGACCACCTGCGTGCTCGCCGCCCCGGGCGGCCAGGTCGAGCCGCCCAGCAGGGCGTTGAGCCGCCCGCACACCACTCCCGCGAGCCGCTCCGCCTCCGGGACGGCCGTGGAGGCGCGCGCCTCCGTCCACCAGTACGGGGTCGCCGCGCCCTGCCCGAGCAGCCGCTCCGCCTCACCGGGGACCTGGACCAGCACCGGCGACTCCACGGACACCAGCGGGCGGCCCCCGGGCCCGTGCAACTGGACGACCGCGCCCTCGGCCGCCGCCGACAGGTCCAGGTCGGAGCCGCCGGCGTACAGGCTCGCCATGAGGGCCCAGACATCGGGCATCTTCGGGGTGAGGGCGATGACGTCCTTGGTCACGGGCGGTGGCCCTCCTCGCTGTCGAGTGCGCTGTCGTCGAGCGCGGTCTGGATGAGCTGGTGGGGCCGGCCCCGGCGGACCAGCGTGCCCCGCCCGGCCGGCTGCGCCGACGCGTACAGGCCGGGGAAGAGCTGGCCCTCGCTGCGCTCGCCGGTCATCAGCAGCGCGGCCGTACCGGTCTCGCGCAGGGTCTGCAGCAGCGGCTCGTACATCGCCCGGGAGGCGCCCGCCACCCGGCGCGTGATCACGAAGTGCAGCCCGATGTCCTGCGCCGACGAGACGTACGGCAGGAACGGGGCCAGCGGCTGCTGCCCGGCGGTGGTCAGGATGTCGTAGTCGTCGACCAGGATCACGATCCGCGGGCCCTGGAACGCGGGCTCGTCGGTCAGCGCGTCCGGGTCGGCGCTCTCCGGCATCCGCTTCTCCAGCTCGCTCGCGATCCCGCTCGACAGCCCCGCCGCGAGCTTCGCGTTGTGCGCGTACCCGCCCCGGTACGGCTCCGGGATCACTCCCCGCAGTCCGCGCCTCGGGTCGAACACGCCGAAGACCAGCTCCTCGTCCGAGTACCGCTCGACGAGTCGCGCCGCGACCAGCTTCAGCAGGTTCGTCTTGCCGCACTCGTTGTCGCCGAGGATCAGCAGGTGCTGGTCCGAGCCGAACAGGTCGAGCAGCGTCGGCGCGAGGGCGTCCTGGTCCACCCCGATCGGCACCCGGTGCGGCTCGGCGACCACCGACGGCAGCCGGTCCGACGACAGCCGGGTCGGCAACACCCTTACTGGGGCGGCCAGTTCACCGTGCCAGGTGGAGCGGATCGTGCGGGCCGCGTCCTCCAGCGCCGGCGCGAGATCCCCCGTCGAGGGCCGCCCGTCGATGCGGGGGAGGGCCGCCTGCGCGAACAGTTTGCCGTCGGTGAGGACGCGCCCCGGGGTGTCCGGCGACAGCGTCTCGGAGAGCTTGCGGTCCACGCTCGAATCGCTCGGGTCGTTGAGCCGCAGTTCCACCCGTGTCCCGAACATCGACTGTGTCGCGATCCGCACGTCGTTCCAGCGCAGCATGCCCCCGACGACATGGATGCCGTACCCGCCGCCGCGCTTGAGCAGCTCCACGACGGTGTCGTCCAGCTCGGCGAACTCGTCGCGCAGCGCGCCGAATCCGTCGATGAGCAGGACGATGTCCGTCGACCCCAGCTCCCGCAGCCGGCCCTGCCGGCGCAGTTGCCGCAGCTGGTCGACGGAGTCGATGCCGTGCTCGCGGAAGAGCTCCTCCCGCTCGATCAGCATGGTCCGCACCTCGGCGACCGTGCGCGCGGCCCGCTCCCGGTCCGCCCGCCCCGCGATGCCGCCGACGTGCGGCAGCCCGGAGAGGGCCGAGAGCCCGCCACCGACCAGGTCGAGGCCGTAGATGCCGACCTCGGCGGGGGTGTGCGTCGTCGCCAGGGACAGCGCGAGCGTCCGCAGCAGCGTCGTCTTGCCGGACTGCGGGCCGCCGATCACCGCCGCGTGCCCGCCCGCGACCGTCAGATCGAGCACCCAGTGCCCCTGCCACTGCTTCGCCGGGTCGTCCAGCACGCCGAGCGGCACCCGCATCGGGCCGGTGGTGGTGGCCAGCCGCAGCCCCCGCTCGTCCACCCGCACGGGGCCCGCCGCCGCGTCCAGCGTGATCGCGTCCGGCAGCGGCGGCAGCCAGATCCGCCGCACCGGGCGTGCGGCGGCGGCCAGTTGGTCCACCATCACCGACATCACGGTCGGCCCGGTCTCCCGCTTCGTCGCCTTCGGCTCGTCGGCGGCCTCACCGGCGGCAGGCGCGCTCTCCAGCGTGTTGTACGTCGGATACGGCCAGGCGAGCGGCGTGTCCTCCTCCTGCGCCACCAGCGCCGGACCCCGGTACGCGCCCGACACGTACCCCGCCTTGAACCGCTCGTACGTCGAGGTGTCCACCTTCAGATAGCCGAAGCCCGGCAGCGGCGGCAGATGAAAGGCGTCCGTGGTGTCGAGGACGGTCCGCGACTCGTCGGCGGAGAAGGTGCGCAGCCCCAGCCGGTACGAGAGATAGGTGTCGAGCCCCTTCAGCTTGCCGCCCTCGATGCGCTGGCTGGACAGCAGCAGGTGCACGCCGATGGACCGGCCGATACGCCCGATGGAGAGGAACAGGTCGATGAAGTCCGGCTTGGCGGTGAGGAGTTCACCGAACTCGTCGATCACCACGAAGAGGTGGGGGAGCGGTTCGAGATCGGGCCGCCGGGTGGCGCGCAGGGCGGCGTAGTGGCCGATGTCGGCCACGTTGCCCGCGTCCTTCAGTACCTGCTGGCGCCGCTTGACCTCGCCCGCGAGGCTGGAGTGCACGCGCTCGACGAGCCCCGCCTGGTTCTCCAGGTTGGTGATCACACCGGCCACGTGCGGGAGTTCGGTGAACGGGGCGAAGGTAGCGCCGCCCTTGTAGTCGACCAGGACCAGGGCCAGGTCCTCGGGGGAGTGGGTCGCGGCCAGCGCCAGCACGAGGGTCCGCAGCAGCTCGCTCTTGCCGGAGCCGGTCGCACCGACGCACAGGCCGTGCGGGCCCATACCCAGCTCCGAGGACTCCTTGAGGTCCAGCAGCACCGGATCATGACGGTCCGTCACCCCGATGGGCACCCGCAGGAACTCCCGCTCGCCGCGCGGCGCCCACAGGTCGTGCAGGTTCAGCAGGGCCGGGTCGTCGATGCCGAGCAGGCCCGGGAAGTCGACGGGCCCGGTGACCGGGGTGCCCTCGGCGGCCGACTCGGCGGACAGCCGCAGCGGCGCGAGCAGCCGGGCGATCCCCTCGGCTCCGGCGGCGGTGACCTGGTCGGAGGTACCGTGCGCGGCCGGGACGGCGTGCGGTTCGGCTGTCGCGAAGGGGTCCGGGACGCGCAGGTCCTCCACCACGACCCGGTCGCCCCGCACGGTGATCCGCACCGACACCTGATCGGGCTCGTGCACCTGCTCCTGAAGCAGGTGCAGCACGGTGACGCCCATGTCCGCGAGCCCCACCGCCGTGTCCGGACGCGGCAGTTCGACGGCCGTCTCCCCGTACTCGTCGCTCACGACGAGCATCCGGGACGCCAGCCCGAGCGCCTTGCGGTCGGCGAGCCCCCGGCGCACCTCCGCCGCGTACGACGCGCGCCGGCCCAGCTCGTGCCGGAAGTGCCGGGCCAGCTGCGGCAGGCTCGGCGCGATCCGGCGGGCCGCCACCGGGCCGTCGTGCTCCTGCGCGTCCAGCACGTGCGGGAGCCACTTGGCCCACTCCCAGTCCGCCAGCCGCTCACCCGGCACACCGAGCGCCACCGCCACGTCGTCGGGCGCGTGCGAGACGGCGACCTGGACGAGGAGCGCGCGGGCCACCCGCAGCACGCCCTCCCGGTCGCCGACCACGCTGACGTTGCCCGCGCGGTCCAAGGGCACGGTGATCGGGCAGCCGCCCGCGACCGAGTAGCGAGCCAGCAGCGCCCGTGCCTCGTTCAGCATGAACGGGTCCGGCGGGGTCATCACCCCGCCCTGGTTCTGCCCGATGGCCAGACCCGCCACGGGTACGTCACCGGTGCCGACGCGCACCCGCAGGAAGTCCACGTCCTGCCGCCGCCGCTCCCAGAGCCGGGCGGGGTCGCGCACCAGGTCGTACAGCGCCTCCGGCGGCGGATTCAGCACCCGCGCGAGTGCCCGCCGCTCCCGTTCCTCGGCGCCGAACTCCTCGCGCAGCTCCTCCAGATACTCCAGGTACCGCTCGCGCTGGGTGCGCCGGGTGCGCTGGGCCTTGCCGCGCTGGGAGAGGAACAGGGCTACCGCGCCGAGCAGCGCGATGACCAGCACCATCGCGCCGATGGCCGCGAACTGGCTGTTGCGGATCACGGTCATCATCACGACCGAGCCCATCACCCCCGCCATCGGCAGCAGCGCCGTGGCGGCCGTCCCCGCCTTGCCCTCCGGGAGGTTCGGCGGCGGCTCGATGGTGCGCGCACCGGCGGCCCCCTGCGGCCGGGTGCTGCGAGCGGGCCGGTGAATCAACTCCTGGGTCACGGACGGACCCCTTCCGCACACGACTGGTCGTTCATCGCATCCTCACCGCGCGGGTCATCGCCTCCGCCGCCAGGGTGATCGCCGCCGCGCGGGTCTCCTGGCCCAGCAGGGCGGTGCGGATGGGGCCGCCCTGGGCGAGGTGACGGTCGTAGGGGACGGTGACGACATGGACGCCGGACTCCTTGAGGTGGGCGACGGCCGTGGCACGGTCCAGCGTGACGTCCGGGGAGTTGGCGGTCAGCGCGACGACGGTCGAGGAGAGCGCGGAGTGCGGCAACTGGCCCAGCCAGTCCAGGACCTGGCGGGTGCCGTTGACACCCTCGGCGGTCATCGGCGCCACGACCACGCGCGCGTGGGCGGTGTCCATCGCCGTACGGGCCACCTCGCCCGGCAGGGTCTCGCAGTCCACCACGGTCACCGCGAAGTAGCGCCGCAGCGCGAGGGTGACCGTGCGGTACGTGCGGATGTCCAGCGGGGCCCCGACCCGGCCCTGGCTGGCGGGCAGCAGCCAGCCGCCGTCCGAGACGGGCACGAGGTAGCCGGTGACGTCGGTGAGCTGCATGGCCGGGTTGAGGATCCGCGCGAGGTCGGCCGCCGCCCAGCGCACCGAGTCGGCGCCCATCCGCACCGGCAGGGTGCCCAGCGCGGCGTCGGCCTCCAGCGTCAGCACCGGGTCGTGCCGGTAGTGGTTGAACGTCCGCCCCAGCAGCGCGGCCATCGTCGACTTCCCGACGCCGCCCCGGATGGACGTCACCGCGATGACCCGTCCGGTGGTCACCGGCTGCTGCAACTCCCGCGCGATCCGCGTCTCCTCGGCGACGTCCTGCGCGGCCGACCCGGCCAGCTTCCGGATGGACCGCCCCGTCCGCCGAGCCACGGACTCCCCGTGCTGAGGCCGCCCGAGCGCATGGGCCAGCCGAGGATCGATGGTGGGCACGGAGTCGGGGGCGTGCAGCGGGGTCTGCCTGTACCTTATACCCATCTCCGAGCCCACGAGACCGTACTAGAGGTTCTGATACGGAGGGGAAAACCCGAGGGGCCCGGTCCAATGGACCGGGCCCCTCGAAACATTCCGCGCATTCCGCCGTGCTCGCCCGCAGGGTCGCTAGAAGAACACCCCGCACCGCAGCAGCACATTCGCGTACGGCCGCGCCTCCCCGGTCCGTACGACCAGCCGCGCGCCCGCCGACATCCCCTTCAACTCCTCGTGGGAGACCAGCTCCAGCTCGGGGAAGCGGTCCTCCAGCAGCGCCGTCGCCTCCAGATTCGCCTCACGCACCTCGTACGCGGCCGTCGCCCCCTCGACCACGATCTCGTCGAGCAGCCCGTCCAGCACCTCCGCGAAGGACGGCACCCCCGCCCGGAACGCCAGGTCGACCACGCGCGGCCCCTCGGGCACCGGCATTCCCGCGTCGCACACCAGCACCCCGTGCCCGTGCCCCAACTCGGCGATGGCGCCCGCCAGATGACGGTTGAGTATCCCGGCCCGCTTCACAGCGCCGCGACCTCCTCGGCGGTCGGGAACGACACCTGCGCCCCGGCTTTCGTGACGGCGGCGGCCCCCACCCGGGCCGCGTACGCGGCGGCCTCGGCGGGCTCCGCGCCCGCACCCAGCCGCCACGCCAGCGCCGCCGTGAACGCGTCCCCGGCACCCGTGGTGTCCACGGCGTCCACCTTCACGGCCGCCACCCGCGCACTCCGCTCGGCGGTCGCGACCAACGCCCCCTCCGCGCCCAGCGTCACGACCACCGACCGCGGCCCGAGCGCCAGCAGCGCCCGCGCCCAGTCCTCCGGCGGGGGCGACCCCGCGAGCTCGCCCCCGACGATGACCCGGGCCTCGTGCTCGTTGACGATCAGCGGATCACAGGCGGCCAGCACCTCCGCAGGCAACTCCCGCGGCGGCGACGGGTTCAGGACGAAACGGGCCCCCTCAGGCAGCCGCCGGACGACCTCCACCACCGTCTCCAACGGGATCTCCAACTGCGCGGAGACCACCCGGGACGCGCGCAGCAGGCCCTCCGCCGCGCGCACGTCCCCGGGGGTCAGCTTCCCGTTGGCGCCCGGCGACACCACGATGCTGTTGTCGCCCGACGGGTCCACCGTGATCAGCGCGACCCCGGTGGGCGCCCCGCCGACCAGCACCCCGGCCGTGTCGACCCCGGCCGCCCGCTGCGAGTCCAGCAGCAGGCGGCCGTTGCCGTCGTCGCCGACCCGCGCCAGCAGCGCCGTACGCGCCCCGAGCCGGGCCGCCGCCACCGCCTGGTTGGCGCCCTTGCCGCCGGGGTGGACGGCCAGGTCGGAGCCGAGCACGGTCTCCCCGGCCCCCGGCCGCCGCTCGACACCGATCACCAGGTCGGCGTTGGCCGATCCCACGACCAGGAGGTCGTAGTCGTACATGCGTGCTCCTTCGTGCGTCCTTCGAGGTCAACCGCTGAAACCGGCCGCCGCCGACAACGGCCGAACCGGCCCCAGCCGTCAGCCGCTGACCGCGCCCTCGCCGTCAGCCGCTGAACTCGGCCACGTTCTCGGACGTGACCACCTTCACCGGCACCATCACCGACTGCTCGACCTTCTCGCCCTTGGCGGCCTCGACGGCGTTGCGCACCGCGATCCTGCCGAGTTCCGCGGGCTGCTGCGCCACCGACGCGTACAGCGTGCCCGCTTCGACGGCCTTCAGCCCGTCGGCGGTGCCGTCGAAACCGATGACCTGGACCGACTTCCCGGCCTTGGCGCCGAGCGCCTTGATCGCGCCGAGCGCCATCTCGTCGTTCTCCGCGAAGACACCGTCGACGTCGGGGTTGGCCTGGAGCAGGTTCGTCATCACGTCGAGGCCCTTGGTGCGGTCCCAGTCGGCGGGCTGCTTGGCGAGGACCTTGATGCCCGGGTAGGCCTTCAGCCCCTCGGCGAAGCCGGCACCGCGCTCCCGGCTGGCGGAGGTGCCCGCCTGACCCTGGAGGATGACGATCTCGCCCTTGCCGCCCAGCTTCTCGGCGAGCGACTTGGCGGCAAGCTTTCCGCCGCTGACGTTGTCGGAGGCCACGAGCGCGGCCGTGTTCGCGCCGTTGACCGCGCGGTCGACGGCCACCAGCGGGATGTCCGCCTTGTTGACGGCCTTGGCCGCCGGGGTCACCGCGTCGGAGTCCACCGGGTTCACGATGATCGTGCCGAGGCCCTCACTGGTGAAGTTCTGCAGCTGGTTGGCCTGCTGAGAGGCGTCGTTCTGCGCGTCCGTGACGGACAGGTCGACGCCCAGCTTCTTCGCCTCGTCCTGGGCGCCCGCCCGGATCTGCACGAAGAACGGGTTGTTGAGCGTCGACAGCGACAGCCCGATCTTCTCGCTCTTCGCCGCCGACGAGCCGGTGTGCAGGAAGGAGGTCGCGCCCACGACCGCCGCCGCGACCACCGCGGCCAGCACGTACGTCAGCGCCTGCTTCTTCCGGTCCCCGGAGCCACCGGCACCGGCCGCCACCGGCGTCGCCCCCGCCTTCCGTCGCACCGTGTCCAGCAGCACCGCCAGCGCGATCACGACACCGATGACGACCTGCTGCCAGAAGGCGGACACGGACAGCAGGTTGAGGCCGTTCCTGAGCACCGCCAGGATCAGCGCGCCGATCAGCGTCCCCGACGCCTTGCCCGTACCACCGGCCAGCGAGGCACCGCCGATGACGACCGCCGCGATGGCGTCCAGCTCGTAGCCCTGCGCGGCCTGCGGCTGCGCGGAGGAGAGCCGGGAGGCGAGCACGATGCCCGCGGCGGCGGCGAACAGCCCGGACAGCGCGTAGATGACGAGCTTCTGCCGCTTCACCCGCAGCCCGGAGAGCCGGGCCGCCTCCTCGTTGCCACCGATCGCGTACATGGCACGCCCGATGTACGTACGCCCGAGGACCACGGCCGTGACGATGCCCAGGACGACCATCACCAGGACCGGCACCGGCAGCCAGCCGCCCAGGTTGTCACCGAGGTGCGACACCGACTCCGGGAACGCGATCGGGCTGCCCTGCGAGATCACCAGCGACAGACCACGCCCCACCGACAGCATGGCGAGCGTCGCGATGAACGGCGGCAGCTTCCCGTACGAGATGAGGAAGCCGTTGACGAGACCGCACGCGATGCCGGTGACGACGGCGAGGAGCACGGCTATCGGGACCGGCACGCCCTCCGAGGTCGCGCTCCAGGCCAGGACGGTGGCCGACAGCGCCGCCACCGAACCGACCGACAGGTCGATGCCCGCCGAGACGATCACGAAGGTCACACCGAACGCGAGGATCGCGGTGACGGCGGCCTGGACACCGATGTTGAGCAGGTTGTCGGCCGTCAGGAAGTCGCCGGACAGCACCGACATCCCGACGACGAGGACGATCAGCGCGGTCAGCGCGCCGTTGTCGAGCAGGAGCCGGCGCAGCCCCGATGCTCCCGAGGCGCCACTCGCGCCCGTCGTGCTCTTGAGCGTGTCAGCGGCCATCGGGGGCCTCCGTTTCCGTCGCAAGGGTGGTGGGGTGCGAGACGGCGAGCGCCATCACCGCGTCCTGGGTGGCCTCGGCGGCGGGCAGTTCACCCGCGATCCGCCCCTGGGCCATGACCAGCACCCGATCGCTCATACCGAGCACCTCGGGCAGGTCACTGGAGATCATCAGCACGGCTGCACCGGCGGCCGTCAGCTCGTTGATCAGTTCGTAGATCTCGACCTTCGCGCCGACGTCGATGCCACGGGTCGGCTCGTCGAGGATCAGCACCTTGGTGTTCGCCAGCAGCCACTTGCCGATGACGACCTTCTGCTGGTTGCCGCCCGAGAGGGTGCGGACGTGCTGGTGCAGCCCGGCCATCCGCACCCCGAGCCGCTCGGCGACCCCGGCCGCGTTCGCCCGCTGCCCCTTGAGGTCGACGAACCCGCCCCGGGTCGCGCCCCGCAGGGTCACCAGGCCGAGGTTCTCCTCCACGGACGCGTCCAGCACCAGCCCCTGGCCCTTGCGGTCCTCGGGCACGAGCCCGATCCCGGCGGCCATGGCGGCGACCACGTCGTCCTTGGGCACGGCGGAGCCGTCGACCCGCACGGCCCCCGCGTCGTACGGGTCGGCGCCGAACACGGCCCGCACGACCTCCGTACGGCCGGCCCCGACGAGCCCCGCGATCCCGACGACCTCACCGGCCCGCACCTCGAAGCTGACGTCGTGGAAGACGCCGTCCCGCGTGAGTCCCTCGACGACGAGCAACGCCTCGCCGGAGTCCCCCCGCTCCCTCGGGTACTGCTGTTCGATGGACCGCCCGACCATGAGGCGTACGAGCTCGTCCTGCGGGGTGGTGGCGGGCACCTGCCCGACGCTCTTGCCGTCCCGGATGACGGTCACCCGATCCCCCAGGGCGGCGATCTCCTCCAGGTGATGGGTGATGAAGACGACGCCCACCCCGTCCTCGCGAAGCCGTCGCACGATGGCGAAAAGCCTCTCGACCTCCTCGGTCGTCAGCACGGCGGTCGGCTCGTCCATGATCAGCACACGCGCGTCGAGGCTCAGCGCCTTGGCGATCTCGACCATCTGGAGCCGGGCGATCCCGAGTTCACGCACGCGCGCGCGTGGCGAGACGTCGACCCCCACCCGCGCCAGCAGCTCGGCGGCGTCGGCCTCCATCCGCTTCCGGTCGATCATCCCGAAGCGGCGTGGCTGCCGCCCCAGGAAGATGTTCTCGGCGACGGTCAGATCGGGAACCAGGTTGAACTCCTGGTAGATGGTGGCGATCCCGAGCCGCTCGGAGTCCTGCGCACCATGGATGCGCACCTCCTCGCCGGCGGCCAGGATCCGCCCCGCGTCGGGCGTGTAGGCACCGGAGAGCATCTTGATCAGCGTGCTCTTGCCCGCGCCGTTCTCACCGAGCAGGACGTGCACCTCGCCCCGGCGCAGATCGAAGTCGACGCCGTCCAGCGCGACCACACCGGGAAAGGTTTTCCGTATGCCTTCGATGCGCAGCAACTCGTCCGGGTCGCTCACGACGTGCTCCTGTTCTGTGCGTGTTCCTCGCCGCACGAGAGGCGCACGACGAGACGGGCGGGGAGGGTGACGGACTGCGGGGGCCGCCCCTCGATACGGTCGATCAGCGCGCGCACGGCGGCCCGCCCCAGCTCGCCCGTCGGCTGGGCCACCGCGGTGATCGGCGGATCGGTGTGCACGAACCAGGGGATGTCGTCGAAGGCGGCGAGTCCGACATCCTCCGGAACCCGCATCCCACGCGCGCGCACGGCGTCGAGGGCGCCCAGCGCCATCAGGTTGTCGGCGGCGAAGACGACCTGCGGCGGCTCGGCCAGATCGAGGAACCTCTCCATCACCCGTCGCCCGCTCGCGGCCTGGAAGTCGCCCTGCCCTATGTACGCGTCGGGCAACGCCAGCCCATGCTCACCCAGGGCCTTCCGGAAGACCTCGACCCGCTCCCGGCCGGTCGTGGTCGCGGCCGGCCCGGCGATGATCGCGAGCCGCCGGTGCCCGAGCCCGTACAGATGAGCGACGAGCTCCCTGACGGCGTCCCGCCCGTCCGCGCGCACCACGGGCACATCCACGCCCGGGATCCACCGGTCCACGAACACCATCGGCGTCCCGGCCCGCACGGTGTCCAGCATCAACGGCGAACCACCGTCGGTCGGCGACACGAGCAGCCCGTCGATCCGCCGGTCGAGCAGATTCCGCACATGGTGATCCTGAAGCTCGGGCCGCTCGTCGGCGTTCCCGATGATCACGCTGTACCCGAGCGCCCGCGCCTCTTCCTCGACGGCCCGCGCCAGCTCGGTGAAGTACGGGTTCATCACGTCACTGATGACGAGCCCGAGGGTGTGGGTCTGGTCGGTGCGCAGGGACCGGGCGACGGCGTTGGGCCGATACCCCAGTGCCGCGACGGCGGCCATCACCCGCGCTCGCGCCTCCGCGCTGACCGACGGATGGTCGTTGAGCACCCGGGACACGGTGGCGACGGACACCCCCGCCTCGGCCGCGACATCCTTGATGCTCGCCATCGCCGGCCCACCTCCTCGTGGAATCGATTACACCGACGTCACGGAGGATTGGAATCGATTACATGGCCATGAGGCAAGGGTGTGGATGTGGCCGAAATTCAATCGTGATCCAGGGGGTGTGGCCGGGCGTGCGAGCGGCGCGCCCGGCCAGATCCGGTGACGGAGGGGCTATTGCGGGCAACCCTCCAATAACAAGACTTTTGTTAAAGTGGCCCCATGGCTGCCACTCCCGACCCCGACCCGGCCCCCGGAGAGGGCCCGGTCCGTCCGGTCTCCGTCTCCCTCCATGAAGGCACGATCGCCGCTCTCAAGGCGCGCACCGGCAAGCGAGGCATGTCCGCCTACGTCGAAGCCCTCATCCAACGCCAACTCGAACGGGAGCGCCTGCGCGAACTCATCGAGGACGCGGAGGCCGAGCACGGGCCGGTGGACCAGGCAGCGGTCGAGGCCAAGAGGGCGCTCCTGCGCGGTGACGCGGCCGGCTCGGCGGACGCCGCGTGAGCGGCACGCTCGTTCTGGACTGCGAAGGTCTGTCCAAGCTTGTACGCCGCACACCCGAGCTCACCGAATGGCTCGCCGCCGCGGAGGCCGAGGACATCCGGGTCATCGCCAGCTCCGTCACCCTCGTCGAAGCCCGCGACCCCAGAACCAACCAGGCCCGCTTCGACTACGCGGCCTCCCGCGTGAACATCGCCCCGCCCACCGAAGCGATCGCCCGCCACGCGAGCAAGCTGCTGGCCGCCGCCGGACTCCATGGCCACAAGTACGCCCTGGACGCCATCGTCGCCGCCACCGCACTCGCCTCACCCGCCCCGGTCACCATCCTGACCTCGGATCCCGAGGACCTCCTCGTGCTGTGCGGCCCCGGCGTCCGCGTGATCAAGGTGTGACACCGCGAAGCCCGTCTTCACCCGGCTCCGACTCGGGCGCGGTTTCTGATCGAGCGGACCGGGAGAGCTGTTCGCGCACCCATCCGGGATCGGGGTTGGTGTGCGGCCGCCCCGCCACGACGACGGTCGGCACGGTCTCGTTGCCGTCATTGGCCGCCCTCACCACGGCGGCTCCTGCCGGGTCACGCCAGATGTTGACCCAGTGCGCTTGGCGGGCGCCGCGGCCCAGCCGGAGGCGCAGTCGCATGCAGTACGGGCAGCCCGGCCGCCAGAAGACGACAGGTCGGCCGTCGACCGCGCTGCGGCGTTGCGCCTCTTGCGCGGTGATGGACTTCGGGAAGATCAGGGGCGAGTTCACCCCTGCGAGCACCAGGAACGCCGGCAGGAGCGCTGCGGCTGTGCCGGGGTTCCCGTCGACGATCTGCGCGGTCGCGAGGGCTATGCCGCAGAGCGCGAGCAGCATCGGCAGGATCCAGGCGCGCATCATGGTGAGGCAGCCTATCGGTGAGTCGAACTGCTTCCCGTCGTCCAAGGGCCCCTACGCCGCCGCCAGCTCGCACCACACGTACTTGCCCCGTTCGCCGAACCTGGCCGACGGCATCCACCCCCAGTACTTCGTGCAGGCCACGACAAGCCCCAGCCCGCGTCCGTCCTCCTGCTCGCCCACCCGCTCCAGCGGCTGTGGCGGTTGCGGCGGTTCGGGATCGGCGTCCCACGCCCCGATCCTAGGCTGCGCGAGGGGGCAGGGCTTTCCTCGCGCGAGGCGGCCTCACTGCTCGGAGTGAGCCCTGCCCAGATCACTCATATCGAGTCCGCGCTCGCGGGAGTGAGCGAGCTGAGGCTCCGCCGTCTTGCGTCCCATTACGCCTGCGCGGACGAGGAATTCATCGATGCCTTGGTCGCGATGGCCACCGATCGCACACGGGGCTGGTGGGAGGAGTACCGGGGCCTGCTGCCCACGCCGTTCCTGGACCTCTCCGAGCTGGAACATCACGCCCGGTTCCAACGCCACGTGGCGATCCTTTACGTACCGGGCCTGTTGCAGACCGAGGACTACTCGCGTGCCGTTTTCTCGTCCAGGCTGCCCGAACTCACCGAAGAAGAGATCGAGTTGCGCATCCAGCATCGAAAGGCGCGCCAGCAGTCCACGATCCCGTACGAGGCGGTGATCCATGAGGCGGCACTCCGGATCAGAGTCGGCGACCGTGGCACATCGCGGGCCCAGCTGGCCCGGCTCGTCGAGCTCTCCGAAGCGGATCACGTCACCATGCGCGTCATCCCCTTCGATCTGGACGGCTTTGCCAGTGCCGCGGGCACGATGACGTACGTGGGCGGGCCCCTGCCCAAGCTGGACACGGTGGTCCGCGATGCGCTTCACGGCTCGGCCTTCATCGATTCCGACGCCCAGCTCAACATCTACCGAACGAGCTTTCGTAAGGTGGAGGACGCGTCACTCGACCCTGGAGGGTCGCGTGAGTTCATTCACAGACTGGCGAAGGAGCTGTGAAGAACCCCATGGGCAACTGGCGGAAGTCGTCCTACTCGGGTCCCGGAGACGGCAACGAGTGCGTGGAGATCGCGACGAGCCCCACCCACATAGCAGTCCGCGATTCAAAGACCCCCACCACCCGCACCCTCACCTTCCTCGCCCCCTCCTTCACCGCGTTCATCAGTGCCCTCAAGTCGTCGCGGACGACACCTTCGCCGCCGATGCCTTAGGGGATCCAGCGGTGCGATCCACCGCCACGGGGCCGTCGTACCGCGGCGCGCAGCCCCGCAGGCGCCCGAACGAGATGGGCCGCCAGCCGGAGCGGACGGCCCATCGGGCAGGACTTGAGGCATGACGGCGGGCTCAGCGAGTGCCGTCAGGCGCTGTCACAGGCACAGGCGCTGTCACAGGCACAGGCACAAGGCGCGGGCGCGGGCCCGGACCGGCTGGAGGCCAGGTCAGGACTCGCAGCCGATCTCCTGGTCTCCGGAGTCCGACGTGCAGTTGTCGCTGCCGTCCCCTCCCAGGGCGGAGTCGCCCGGAGCCTGATCGACGTTGTCCAGGATGTCGTTGCCCGCTCCGCCGCTCAGCGAGTCGACGCCCGGCCCCCCGACGAGGACGTCGGCGCCGCTGCCGCTCAACAGGGTGTCCCGTCCTTCTCCGCCCGCGATGGACTGACGGCCGGTGGCGTCCTGGGCGTACACCGTGTCGTTGCCCGGTCCGGCGTCGAGCGAGGCACGCAGGCCGGTTCTCTGGGCGATGGTGTCCTGCTGGTCGCCGGCCACGACGAGGATCGTCCGGGTGCCGGCCGGGCAGGAGACGGAACCGTCACTGTTGGGCGTGCACCCCACTCCCGCGGAAGTGGACGCCCCGGTGTCGATGACGGTGACGGTGCTGCCGGACGGGTTGATGAAGATCCTGTTCCTCTCCCCGGCCGCCGCGTTGACGAAGATGAACGCGTCGTTGGCCTGCACCACCGTCGCGCCTGCCTGCACCGCCCCCGTCGCGGCGGACGCCGGGCCGGTGGAGACCAGCAGCGCGGCACCCGCTGCCGCCGCTGCCGCCTGTAATCCCCTGCGGGTTGACATAGCCATGCTGCTCCTGTCGTTGGACACGCTCGTGCCGACCGCTGGTCGAAGCGGCGGCGCATGGGTTCAGAGTCCGCGCCAGGCGGTGAAGGGGCATGGGGGGCGAGCCCCCAGTTATGCGCGTCCGTCGATGCTGTGCGCTTCGCGTCGCCGCACCTGCCATTCCCGTCCGGCAACGGCGCGGAGTTGCCGAAGGGTGATCCTCGGTGTCAGATCCCGGCGGTACCGTCGGATCATGGCTCAACAGGCGGGGAACCCCCCGGGCGAACGGCGTCTCGCCGTGCTCGAAGGCGTGCTGGAACGCATCACGTACGCCAACGAGGACAACGGCTACACAGTCGCCCGCGTGGACACCGGCCGCGGCGCCGGTGACCTGCTCACCGTCGTCGGCGCGCTCCTCGGAGCCCAGGTCGGCGAGTCCCTGCGCATGGAGGGCCGTTGGGGCTCGCACCCCCAGTACGGCAAGCAGTTCACCGTGGAGAACTACACCACCGTCCTCCCGGCCACCGTCCAGGGCATCCGCCGTTACCTCGGCTCCGGCCTGGTCAAGGGCATCGGCCCGGTCTTCGCCGACCGCATCACCCAGCACTTCGGCCTGGACACCCTCCAGATCATCGAGGAGGAGCCCGAGCGCCTCATCGAGGTCCCGGGCCTCGGCCCCAAGCGCACCAAGAAGATCGCCGACGCCTGGGAGGAGCAGAAGGCGATCAAGGAGGTCATGCTCTTCCTCCAGACGGTCGAGGTGTCCACGTCCATCGCGGTCCGCATCTACAAGAAGTACGGCGACGCCTCGATCGGCGTCGTGAAGAACCAGCCGTACCGGCTCGCCGCCGACGTCTGGGGCATCGGCTTCCTCACCGCCGACAAGATCGCCCAGTCCGTCGGCATCCCCCACGACAGCCCGGAGCGCGTCAAGGCGGGCCTGCAGTACGCCCTTTCGCAGGCCACCGACCAGGGCAACTGCTACCTCCCGGAGGAGCGCCTGATCGCCGACGCGGTCAAGCTCCTCCAGGTCGACACCGGCCTGGTCATCGAATGCCTCGCCGAACTCGCCCTGCCCGACGAGGAGTCCGGCGAACCCGGCGTCGTGCGCGAGAAGGTACCGGGGCAGGACGGTGGCGACCCGGTCACCGCCATCTACCTCGTCCCCTTCCACCGCGCCGAACTCTCCCTCTCCGCCCAGCTGTTGCGCCTCCTGCGTACCGACGGCGACCGTATGCCCGGCTTCCGTGACGTGGCCTGGGACAAGGCGCTGGCATGGCTGCGGGGGCGTACGGGCGCGGAGTTGGCCCCGGAGCAGGAGGCGGCCGTCCGCCTCGCGCTGACCGAGAAGGTGGCCGTGCTGACCGGTGGCCCGGGATGCGGCAAGTCGTTCACGGTCCGCTCGATCGTGGAGCTGGCCCGCGCCAAGAAGGCGAAGGTCGTGCTCGCCGCTCCCACCGGCCGGGCCGCCAAGCGTCTCGCCGAACTGACCGGCGCCGAGGCCTCCACCGTCCACCGCCTCCTGGAGCTGAAGCCCGGCGGCGACGCGGCCTACGACAAGGACCGCCCGCTGGACGCCGATCTGGTGGTCGTCGACGAGGCCTCCATGCTGGACCTCCTCCTCGCCAACAAACTGGTGAAGGCCGTGCCGCCGGGCGCGCACCTCCTCTTCGTCGGGGACGTCGACCAGCTCCCCAGTGTCGGCGCCGGCGAGGTCCTCCGCGATCTCCTGGCCGACGGCAGCCCGATCCCGGCCGTCCGCCTCACCAAGGTGTTCCGCCAGGCGCAACAGTCCGGCGTGGTGACCAACGCGCACCGGATCAACTCCGGGCAGCACCCGGTCACCGACGGCATGAAGGACTTCTTCCTCTTCGTCGAGGACGACACGGAGGAGGCCGGGCGGCTCACGGTCGACGTCGCGGCCCGTCGCATTCCGGCCAAGTTCGGGCTCGACCCGCGCCGGGACGTCCAGGTGCTGGCGCCCATGCACCGGGGTCCGGCCGGCGCCGGCACCCTCAACGGTCTGCTCCAGCAGGCCATCACCCCCGCCCGCCCCGACCTGGCCGAGAAGCGGTTCGGCGGCCGGGTCTTCCGCGTCGGCGACAAGGTCACCCAGATTCGCAACAATTACGAGAAGGGCGAGAACGGCGTCTTCAACGGCACCGTCGGCGTGGTCACCGCGCTCGACCCGGTCGACCAGCGGCTGACGGTCCTCACCGACGAGGACGAGGAGGTGGCGTACGAGTTCGACGAACTGGACGAGCTGGCGCACGCCTACGCGGTGACGATCCACCGGTCCCAGGGCAGCGAGTACCCGGCCGTGGTGATCCCGGTCACCACCGGAGCCTGGATGATGCTCCAGCGCAATCTCCTCTACACGGCCGTGACCAGGGCGAAGAAACTGGTGGTCCTGGTCGGCTCCCGCAAGGCGATCGGCCAGGCGGTCCGCACGGTCTCTGCCGGCCGCCGGTGCACGGCCCTCGACTTCCGCCTCGCACCACGGGTTTTGTAGTGCGGGGCCCGCTTCGGGAGAACCTCTCGTGCCGCTCCGGCGGCTCGTGAGTGAAATTTGATCGATCAAACGAGTCGTAAAGGTCACACAGCCCTTCCAGATGTCGGACGGAAGGGGCAGGATGAGCAAGTTGGCGGCACTGAGTGCCGCCGATGGGCCCGATGGTCGACCCCGAGTGCACTCTCCAGAGCCAATTGGGGGATGGTAGAGACAGTCAGGGCACCTCGAAGAAGAGGCACTACGTCGGTGAGGGATGACGTGAGCGACAACTCTGTAGTACTGCGGTACGGCGACGGCGAGTACACCTACCCGGTGATCGACAGCACCGTCGGCGACAAGGGCTTCGACATCGGGAAGCTCCGGGCCCAGACCGGTCTGGTCACCCTGGACAGCGGCTACGGGAACACCGCTGCCTATAAATCCGCCATCACCTATCTCGACGGTGAGCAGGGCATCCTTCGGTACCGCGGATACCCGATCGAGCAGCTGGCCGAGCGCTCCACCTTCCTCGAGGTGGCGTACCTGCTGATCAACGGTGAGCTTCCGACCGTCGACGAGCTCTCCACGTTCCAGAACGAGATCACGCAGCACACCCTGCTGCACGAGGACGTCAAGAACTTCTACCGGGGCTTCCCCCGGGACGCCCACCCGATGGCGATGCTCTCCTCCGTGGTCAGCGCCCTGTCGACGTTCTACCAGGACAGCCACAACCCGTTCGACGAGCGGCAGCGCAACCTCTCCACGATCCGCCTGCTCGCCAAGCTGCCGACCATCGCGGCGTACGCGTACAAGAAGTCGATCGGTCACCCGTTCGTCTACCCGCGCAACGACCTCGGTTACGTCGAGAACTTCCTGCGCATGACCTTCTCGGTCCCGGCCCAGGAGTACGACCTCGACCCGGTCGTCGTCTCGGCGCTCGACAAGCTCCTCATCCTGCACGCCGACCACGAGCAGAACTGTTCGACGTCGACGGTCCGCCTGGTCGGCTCGTCCCAGGCGAACATGTTCGCGTCGATCTCCGCCGGTATCTCCGCGCTCTGGGGCCCGCTGCACGGCGGCGCCAACCAGTCCGTCCTCGAGATGCTGGAGGGCATCCAGGCGAACGGCGGTGACGTCGACTCCTTCATCCGCAAGGTGAAGAACAAGGAGGACGGCGTCCGTCTGATGGGCTTCGGCCACCGGGTCTACAAGTCCTTCGACCCGCGCGCCAAGATCATCAAGGCCGCCGCGCACGACGTCCTCTCGGCCCTCGGCAAGTCCGACGAGCTGCTGGACATCGCGCTGAAGCTGGAGGAGCACGCGCTCTCCGACGACTACTTCGTCTCGCGCAACCTCTACCCGAACGTGGACTTCTACACGGGTCTGATCTACCGCGCCATGGGCTTCCCGACCGAGATGTTCACGGTCCTCTTCGCCCTCGGCCGCCTTCCGGGCTGGATCGCCCAGTGGCACGAGATGATCAAGGAGCCGGGCTCCCGCATCGGCCGCCCCCGCCAGATCTACACGGGCGTCGTCGAGCGCGACTTCGTCCCGGTCGAGGCACGCTGAGCCGCCGATCACTTGTAGCAAGGGGCCCGTACGGAGAGCCGTCCGTACGGGCCCGCTGTTTACCCGGCCGCAGACCGCACGGGCCCACTACTTGGCCGGCTGCAGAAGAGGGCGCCCTACGGCGAGTGAGCCGAAGGGGCGCGCCTGTGTCGAGAGCCCGAGCGCGCGGAGGCCCGAAGGGTCGAGCACGGTCGGGCTCTCGACACAGGCGCAGGCGCCCGGAGGCGAACCGAGCCCCAAAAAATAGCGAGAAGGCGCCCTGCGCCGCTGGTCCCCCCACGGGCCGGCGAGCAGGGCGCCTTCCCATGTCCCGGTGCGGATTCCCCCCACGGGATCCGGCCGGGCGTCTGGTGGGCACAGCGCCTGAATCGCTGAGCTCGACGAGCAGAACTCGTCGTCCTACCTGTATGCGGTTGAAGAGCGGCGGTGTGCGGTCTGCCGGGACGCGTACGTACGGGAGGGCCGCTCAAAGCTCCCCGGTGCACGTGCCCCGGCAACGCAATTCCGGGAACGTCCCCCAAGACATCCCCAGATGCCAGTCACGCCCCCCAAGACGCTTCTGACATCGCCAACTTAGACTCACGAACCCCTTCAGTGGTTACGTTCACATCACTGTGATCTGCGTCTCCTGCGAAATGTCCTGAAGATGCGCAAGAGACCTGATTCAGCGATCGAGGCCCCAGCGTAAGGATGATGCGCGAGCCTTGTGAAGAGCTTATGTGAGGCTACTCCCGGACTCTAGAGGGACTTTTGCCCGGCGGTCACGAAAATGTCCTGAGTCGCAAGCTGTTCGTTACCACGAAAACGGACGAAAAGGCCATAGTCGCCCCCGCGATCATCGGATTGAGCAATCCGGCGGCGGCCAGCGGCAGCGCGGCCACGTTGTATCCGAACGCCCAGGCCAGATTGCCCTTGATCGTGGACAGGGTCCGCCGCGACAGCCGGATGGCGTCGGCGGCCACTCGCAGGTCCCCGCGCACCAGCGTCAGGTCGCCCGCCTCGATCGCCGCGTCCGTCCCCGTGCCCAGGGCGAGCCCCAGATCGGCCACGGCCAGCGCGGCGGCGTCGTTGACGCCGTCGCCGACCATCGCGACCGTACGGCCTTCGCTCTGGAGGCGCTGGACGACATCGACCTTGTCCTCGGGCAGCACCTCGGCGATCACGTGCTCGGGAGCGACGCCGACCGTCGCGGCCACGGACCGGGCCACGCGCTCGTTGTCCCCGGTCAGCAGCATCGGGGTGAGGCCGAGCGCCCGCAGCCGCCGTACCGCCTCGGCGCTGGTCTCCTTGATCGCGTCGGCGACGGTGAGGACACCGAGTGCCACACCGTCGCGGAGGACGACGACCGCCGTGTGCCCCTCGTCCTCGGCGGCCTCCTTGGCGCGCCGCAGGGCCTCGGGGAGCGGCTCGTCGTGGAATCGGCCCACTCGGACGTCGTAGCCCTTCACGAGGCCGCGCACGCCCCTCCCGGGCACGTTCTCGAAGCGCTCCACGGGCGGCAGGGCGCCCACGCGCTCCTCGGCGCCCGCGGCGATGGCCCGGCCCACCGGGTGTTCGGAGGCGTGTTCGACGGCACCTGCGAGTCGCAGGAGGTCGGCCTCGGCCTCGGCGTCGATGTCTCGGTCCTCGGCGCCCTGGTCCTCGGTGTCGGGGGTGGCCCCGGCGACGTACACCCGCTGGAGCGTCATCCGTCCGGTGGTGACGGTGCCGGTCTTGTCGAGGACGACGGTGTCGACGCGGCGGGTGGACTCCAGGACCTCGGGGCCCTTGATGAGGATGCCGAGCTGGGCGCCGCGACCGGTGCCGACCAGCAGGGCGGTCGGGGTGGCGAGGCCGAGGGCGCACGGGCAGGCGATGATCAGCACCGCGACGGCCGCCGTGAACGCGGCGGTGGCGTCGCCCGTGGCGCCGAGCCAGGCGCCGAAGGTGGCCACCGCGATCAGGATGACGACCGGCACGAACACCGCCGAGATCCGGTCGGCGAGCCGCTGCACCTCCGCCTTGCCGTTCTGCGCGTCCTCCACCAGCCGCGCCATCCGCGCCAGCTGGGTGTCCGCGCCGATCCGGGTGGCCTCGACGACCAGCCGCCCGCCGGCGTTCACGGTCGCGCCCGTGACGGCGTCGCCGACGGTCACGTCCACCGGTACCGACTCGCCGGTCAGCATCGACGCGTCGACGGCGGAGGCGCCCTCCACGACGGTGCCGTCGGTGGCGAACTTCTCGCCGGGGCGCACGACGAAACGGTCACCCACGGCCAGCTGCCCGACCGGGACGCGCACCTCCCGCCCCTGCCGGAGCACCGAGACGTCCTTGGCGCCGAGCCTCAGCAGCGCCTTGAGCGCGGCGCCGGCGCGGCGCTTGGAACGGGCCTCCAGATAGCGGCCGAGCAGGATGAACGTGACCACCCCGGCGGCCACTTCGAGATAGATCGTCGACGAGCCCGCCGTGCGGGAGACGGTGAACTCGAAGCCGTGCCGCATGCCCGGCATGCCCGCGTGCCCGAAGAAGAGGGCCCACAGGGACCAGCCGAAGGCGGCGAGCGTGCCGACGGAGACGAGGGTGTCCATCGTGGCCGCGCCGTGCCGGAGGTTGGTGAACGCGGCCCGGTGGAAGGGCAGCCCGCCCCAGGCGACGACCGGCGCGGCCAGTGTCAGCGAGAGCCACTGCCAGTTGTCGAACTGGAGGGCGGGGATCATGGCCATGAGGACGACGGGCACCGCGAGCAGCGCCGAGACGGTGAGCCGTTGCCGCAGCGAGGCGAGTTCGGGGTCCGCCTCCTCCGCGGGGACGGCTGCTGCCTGCTCGGACCGCGGCGGGGCCGGCGGCGGTGGCTCCTCGGCCGTGTAGCCGGTCTTCACCACGGTGGCGATGAGGTCGGCGATCTCCGTCCCCGAGGGGTAGGTGACCTTCGCCTTCTCCGTCGCGTAGTTCACCGAGGCGGTGACCCCGTCCATGCGGTTGAGCTTCTTCTCGACGCGGGCCGCGCAGGAGGCGCAGGTCATCCCGCCGATGGTCAGTTCGACCTCGTGGACGGTCTCGCTCGGGGAGGCTGCCGCGGTGGTGCTCGTCATGTCCGTGCCCGTACGTCCGTGGCCGTGCCCGGTCTCAGGCCCTGCCGACCAGCTCGAAACCGGCCTCGTCGACGGCGGCGCGGACGGCCTCCTCGTCGAGCGGGGCGGCCGAGACCACGGTGACCTCGCCGGTGGAGGCGACGGCCTTGACCGAGGACACGCCGTCGAGCTGGTTGATCTCGCCCGAGACGGCGCCCTCGCAGTGCCCGCAGCTCATGCCGCTCACCTTGTAGACGGCGGTGACGGAGCCCTGGGTGTCGGTGTCGGTGGCCATGTCGTTACTCCTCATCGGGGCGTGTGGGGGACTGCGTCGGGGTCGGGTAACCCTTCAGGGCATCCACTTTATACCCCCTAGGGGTATGAATCCAAGAGGGGTCCCCGCGGGGCGGTGAGGCGCCGGGGGTGCTAGGGGTCGACCGGCGGGCGTTCGCCCACCAAGGGTTCCAGGTAACGGAACAGGACGTTCTTCAGCTCCTGGACGTAGGCCTCGCGCTCCTCGCCCTCGCGGCCGATCACCAGCTCCAGGCCGGCCTTGTACATGGCCATGCAGACGTGCGCGGTGCGCGTGATGTCGGCGGCCGGTGCGCCGGGCAGGAGCGGGGTGAGCAGAGCCTCGATCCGCGCCACCAGGGCCGCCTGCAGGGCGTCGTGCTGCTCGGCGATCCGGCCGGGGGCGTCCGGGCCGTGCATCAGCGTGTAGACCACGGGGTGGCGGCAGTTGAAGTCGATGAAGCGGTCGACGGCGGTGGCCACGGCCGCCTCCAGCGGGGTCGCCGGGTCCACCGGGGCGAGCGCCTCGCCGTACGTCTCGCGCATCTCCAGCATGAGCCGCTCGCTCAGCTCGATCGCGATCGCTTCCTTGTTCGGGAAGAACTGGTAGAGCGTGCCCGGCGAGACCCCCGCCTCGCGGGCGATGGCGTTGGTGCTGGCCGCGGTGTACCCGGTCGAGCAGAACACGGAGGCCGCCGCTTCGAGCAGCTGGGCGATGCGGCGCTCGCCACGGGCCTGGCGGCGGCGCGGCTGCTCCTTGGCCTGGGGTCGCTCACCGGCGGGGGGCTGCTCCGGGGCCCGGGACTGCTCTGTGGCCTGGGGCTGCTCTGTGGCCTGGGGCTGTTCCTTCTCCTGGTGGGTGGGCACGCGGTTATCCCCAGCTTTCCGGACGTGATTGACAAACACGAGTGGTCGCTCGCATTCTGGAGAAACGCGAGCGATCTCTCGTGTTTGCCAGTGTATGGCTTGGCGCTTCCATGCTGCCCGGCTGCGCACAGCACGGACCGCAGTGATCAGAGTGAAGGGGACACCGCACCATGACCGAAGTCAACCGGCCACCCCGCCGGGGAGGCTGGACCCGGTTCGTGACCGCCCGCCCCCGGCTCACCCTGCTCGTCGCTCTGGTGCTCACCGCCCTGGCGGTCGTCGCGGGCAGCGATGTGGCCGACCGTCTCGGCAGCGGCGGCTGGGAGGATCCGGCCGCCCAGTCCACCTACGCGACCAAGGCCCTGGAGCGCGAGTTCCCCGACTCCCAGCCCAACTTCCTGCTGCTGGTCGACGCGGGCGAGGCCTCGGTCGACGACCCGGCCGTCGCCGCGGAGGCGAAGAAGCTGACCGAGCGGCTGGCCGCCGAGAAGGGCGTCACGGGCGTCGGCTCCTACTGGCGGACCGGAGCACCGACCCTGCGCTCGGAGGACGGCAGCGAGGCGCTGATAGCGGCCCGCCTCACCGGCGACGACACGGCCGTGAACAAGACCCTGGACCGCATCGCCCCCGAACTGCGCGGCACGCACGGTCCGGTCGAGGTCAAGGTCGGCGGCATCCTCGCCGTGCGCCACGAGATGCAGACGATCATCCAGGAGGACCTGCTGCGGGCCGAGATGATCGCCCTGCCGGTGACCCTCGTGCTGCTGGTCATGGTCTTCGGCAGCGCGGTCGCCGCCCTGCTGCCGCTCGGTGTCGGCGTCGTCGCGATCCTCGGCACCAACGCGATCCTGCGCGGCCTCACCGAGGTCACCGACGTCTCGGTCTTCGCCCTGAACCTCACCACGGCCATGGGTCTGGGTCTCGCGATCGACTACGCCCTGTTCATCGTGCGCCGCTTCCGCGAGGAGCTGTCCACCGGAGCCGACTCGCTGACAGCCGTCGCCACCACCCTGCGCACGGCCGGCCGCACGGTCCTCTTCTCCGCCCTGACGGTCGCCGTCTCCCTGGCCGCGATGATGGTCTTCCCGCAGTACTTCCTGAAGTCCTTCGCCTACGCGGGCATCGCCGTGGTCCTCCTGGCGGCGGCAGCCGCCCTGATCCTCCTCCCGGCCGCGCTCGTCCTGCTGGGCGACCGCGTCAACGCCCTGGACCTGCGCAAACTGTTCAAGCGCCGCAAGGCGAAGACCACGGGCGACGGCACCCCGGCCGTGGAGGAAGGCGCGGCCTGGGGCCGTATGGCGACCCTCGTCATGCGCCGCGCCCCCTTCTTCGCCGTCGCCACGACCGCCGGTCTGCTCCTGCTCGGCCTCCCCTTCCTGGGGGTGAAGTTCGGTACGGCCGACGACCGCCAACTCCCGGCCGGTGCCGAGTCCCACGTGGTGCAACAGCACCTGCGCGAGGGCTTCCCGGGCACTCCCGGAGGCGGCCTCGAGGTCCTGGCGGAGGGCGAGGCGACGAAGGCGGAGTACGCCGCCTACAAGGAGCGGCTGGCGGACCTCCCCGAGGTGCTCCGGGTGGAGGGGCCCCTGGTCAAGGGTGACTGGGCCTACTTCACGGTGCAGCCGAAGGGCGAGGCGGTCGACGAGGGCGCGCAACGCCTGGTGAAGGAGATCCGGGCGGCGGACGCCCCGTTCGACACCTCGGTGACGGGCACGGCGGCGGTCCTGGTGGACACCAAGGCGGCGATAGGAGGGGGCCTTCCCTGGGCCCTCGCGTTCATCGCGATCGTCACCCTGATCCTGGTCTTCCTCCTCACCGGCAGTGTGCTGATCCCGCTCCAGGCGGTCCTGCTGAACGCCCTCAGCCTGACGGCGATGTTCGGCGCCCTGGTGTGGGTCTTCCAGGACGGTCACCTCTCGGGCCTGCTCGCCTTCACCAGCCCCGGCTCCATCGAGACGACCCTTCCGGTCCTGATGTTCTGCGTGGCCTTCGGGCTCTCCATGGACTACGGCGTGTTCCTGCTCTCCCGCATCAAGGAGGAGTACGACCACACCGGCGACCACACCGCCTCGGTCCGCTTCGGGCTCCAGCGCACCGGTGGCCTGATCACCGCCGCCGCCGTCATCCTCGCCGTCGTCATGATCGCCATAGGTACCTCCCGGGTCACCAACACGAAGATGCTGGGCCTCGGCATAGCCCTCGCCGTCCTCATGGACGCCATGGTCATCCGGAGTCTCCTGGTCCCGGCGGTCATGCGCCTGACGGGCCGCGCGACGTGGTGGGCCCCGGCTCCGCTGAGGAGGTTCCACGAGAGGTTCGGCCTGAGCGAGGGGGAGCCGGCGCCCGCGGCGAAGGCGACTGCCAAGGCGACGGGGACGACGGACGCCGAGACCGCCACACCCGACGTGCCTGCCCCGGGCAAGCAGCGCGACGACGACAAGGTGGAGATCTCTGGCTAACGTTCGCTCCGAAGAGATGATCGGCAGGCCGTAGGCAGAAGACGGTCGGTGGGCCGTAGTCGATGAGTGGAGGACGGCACATGCGCGCGGTGGTGTTCGAGCGGTTCGGTGAGCCGGCCACGGTGAAGGAGCTTCCCGCACCCACCCCCGCTCCCCACGGTGTCGTCGTCCGCGTCGAGGCGACCGGCCTGTGCCGCAGCGACTGGCACGGCTGGCAGGGCCACGACCCCGACATCACACTCCCGCACGTCCCCGGCCATGAACTGGCCGGGGTCGTGGAGGCCACCGGCGCGGCGGTGACGGGCTGGCGCCCCGGCGACCGTGTCACCGTCCCGTTCGTCTGTGCCTGCGGTACCTGTGCCGCCTGCGCGGCCGGTGACCAGCAGGTGTGCGAGCGGCAGACCCAGCCGGGCTTCACACACTGGGGCTCGTTCGCCGAGTACGTCGCGCTGGATCACGCCGATGTGAACCTGGTGGCGCTGCCCGACGAGCTGTCGTACGGCACGGCGGCCTCGCTCGGCTGCCGCTTCGCCACGGCGTTCCGCGCGGTGGTCGCGCAGGGCCGGGTCGCGGCGGGGGAGTGGGTCGCCGTCCACGGTTGCGGCGGTGTGGGCCTGTCCGCGGTGATGGTGGCGGCGGCCTCCGGGGCCCGGGTGATCGCCGTCGACGTATCCTCCCCGGCCCTGGACCTGGCCCGGAAGTTCGGGGCGGCGGAGTGTGTGGACGCCTCGGCGGTCCAGGACACGGCCGAAGCGGTCCGCGACCTCACCGGCGGCGGCGCCCACCTCTCCCTCGACGCGCTCGGCTCCCCGGCCACCTGCGCGGCCTCCGTCAACGGCCTCCGCCGCCGAGGCCGCCACATCCAGGTGGGCCTGCTTCCTTCCGGGACGGGCACCACCCCCGTCCCCATGGCCCGGGCGATCGCCCTCGAACTCGAACTCCTGGGCAGCCACGGCATGGCGGCCCACGCCTACCCCGCGATGCTGAAGCTGGTCGAGGCGGGTGTCCTGCGCCCCGACCTCCTGGTGACCTCGACGATCGGGCTGGACGCGGCCCCGTCCGCACTCGCGGCGCTGGGCACGGCCCCGGGAGGCGGGGTGACGGTCATCGAACCGTGGAGCTGACCCGCTCCCGCTCGGGCCGTCCCCGATGGGCGGCCCACTCCGGGGCGAGAATCGACATCCGCAGGGCATCGATCCACTCCCCGCCCTGCCACAACGTCTGTCGCTCGATCCCCTCGGCCACGAAACCGACCTTCTCGTAGGTGCGCCGCGCCCTGGGGTTGTGGGTGAAGACGGACAACGAGACGCGGTGCAGTCCGATGTGCTCGAAGGCATGGCCGACGGTCAGCCGCACGGCCTCCGTGCCCAGTCCCCGGCCCTGCCCGCTCGCGCCGATCAGGATCCGGAAGCAACAGCCTCGGTTGGCCTCGTCGACCTCGTTGAGGACGGCCTCACCCACCAGCTCACCGCTCGCCCGGTCCACGATGCCGAGGTCGAGACGGTCGGTCTGGTCGTTGCGGCTGCCGTACCAGGAACGCAGCCGGTCCAGCCCGAAGCTCTCGGTCGGGCTGCCGGTGAGCCGGACCACGTCCGGCTCGGCCAGGATGCGCGCCATCACGGGCGCGTCGTCCTCGGTGAACGGCCGCAGCAGGGCCTTCTCACCGGTGAGGACGGGATTCTCGAAAAGGCTCATCCCCGGATCCTGGACAAGGCACGGACCCGGGGACAAACGAATAAGTGACGAGGGGCGGATCACTCCACCTTTCGCCCCCGGTTGCCCGGTCTGGAGGCGACCCAGGTGCGGATGGTGTCGGCGTACCAGTAGGGCTTGCCGCTCTCGACGTGGTCGGGCGGCGGCAGCAGCCCGTGTTTGCGGTACGAGCGGACGGTGTCGGGCTGCACACGGATGTGCGCCGCGATGTCCTTGTACGACCAGAGAAGCCGGTCGGTCGTCATCTGTGGCACCTCCCTGCGCGCGCACCACGGCGGCGGCCGGGACGACCGCGGGGGGAGCCGGGCACTGCGCTGGCGATCACAAAGCTGTGACCGGTCAACGACCCTTGGTGACCGCCGCGAGGTCCCGTGGATCACGTGTGACGGAAGGTCCGCGTACGCGTGACGCACGTGACAGAAAGGTGACTTTTGTGACACTGGTGATGAATGGGAGCGCCTCGCGACCGTGGGCGGGCAGCCGTGCCCCGAAAGGGGTGCGGGGAACCGCGCGACCAGCCGCGGACCACCTGTGGCCCGCCGGCGACTCGCAGTTCCCCGACGCTTCCCGGCGCCCGGCCCTCGGCGGAGCGGCTACGCCCCGCAGGACCTCAGAAACGCACGCGTCCGTTGGGCGATCGGCAGCGGAGCGTCCGGCTCGCAGGGATACATGTCCTGCTCGACGATCGCGAACAGATCCACGTCCAGCTTCGCGGCTGCGGCCAGCACCGGCCCCAGCTCGGGCACGCCCTTCGGCGGCTCGCACATGACGCCCTTGGCCACGGCGGGCCCGAACGGGATCTCGTTCGCGCGGACGTCGGCCAGGATCTCGGGGTCGACCTGCTTGAGGTGCAGATAGCCGATGCGCTCGCCGTAGGTCTCGATCAGCTTGACGCTGTCGCCGCCGCAGTAGGCGTAGTGCCCGGTGTCGAGGCAGAGCGAGACCACCGAGGAGTCCGTGCCGTCCAGGAAGCGGACGACGTTCTCCTCGCTGTCGATGTGGGTGTCGGCGTGCGGATGGACGACGATCTGGAGGCCGTACTTCTCCCGCACCTCCCGCCCCAGCCGCTCGGTCAGCTGCGTGAGGTGACGCCACTGCTCGACGGTCAGTTCGCTGGGCTCCAGCACCTTGCCCGTCTTGTCGTCCCGCCAGAACGACGGGATGACGACGAGGTGCTTGGCGCCCATGGCCTGCGCGAGGACCGCGTTGTCGGCCACGTGCGCCCAGGTCTTCTCCCAGATGTCCGGACCGTGGTGCAAGCCGGTGAAGACGGTGCCGGCCGACACTTTCAGGCCACGTTTGGCCGTCTCCTCGGCGAGGACGGCCGGGTCGGTGGGCAGATAGCCGTAAGGGCCCAGTTCGATCCACTCGTAGCCGGAAGCGGCGACCTCGTCGAGGAAGCGCTGCCAGGGGACCTGCTGGGGGTCGTCGGGGAACCAGACGCCCCAGGAGTCGGGCGCCGAGCCGACCCGGATGCGCGAAAGTGAGGACTGAGGTGACAACGACGTCATGCGAGTCAGCTTCCGCCCCGGAGCTGAGGGTGTCAATAGGTAGTCCGAATGTCTGGACAAAGTATTGACAGGGTCGCTCCGACGGGACTAGACCTTGACGGGAACCGGCGCGTGAAGGGAACTCGATGGCGTACGACCTGATCACCATGGGGCGGATCGGTGTGGACCTCTACCCGTTGCAGACGGGGGTCCCGCTGCCGCAGGTGACGTCCTTCGGCAAGTTCCTCGGCGGATCGGCGACGAACGTCGCGGTGGCCGCGGCCCGACTCGGCCGTTCCACCGCCGTCATCACCCGCACCGGCGAGGACCCCTTCGGCGACTATCTGCACCAGGCGCTGCGCGACTTCGGGGTGGACGACCGCTGGGTGACCCCGGTTCCGGGCCTCGCGACCCCGATCACGTTCTGCGAGGTGTTCCCGCCGGACGACTTCCCGCTGTACTTCTACCGCAGGCCCAAGGCGCCCGACCTGGAGATCGACGCCCATGAGCTGGACCTCGACGCCATCGCCGCGACCCGGATCTTCTGGGTGACCGGCACGGGTCTGAGCGAGGAGCCCAGCCGTACGGCGACGCTCGCGGCGCTCGCCCACCGGTCCAAGGCCGGCACGACGGTCTTCGACCTCGACTGGCGCCCCATGTTCTGGAACGACCCGGCCGAGGCCCGCCCGTTCTACGCGGAGGCCCTGCGGCACACCACCGTCGCCGTCGGCAACCTGGACGAGGTCGAGGTCGCCACCGGCGTCCGCGAACCGCAGGCCGCGGCCCGCGCGCTGCTCGACGCCGGCGTGGAACTGGCGGTCGTCAAGCAGGGCCCGAAGGGCGTCCTCGCGGTCAGCGCCAAGGGCGAGTCCGCCGAGGTCCCGCCCCTGCCCGTCGACGTCCTCAACGGCCTCGGCGCCGGTGACGCCTTCGGCGGCTCCCTCTGCCACGGCCTGCTCGAAGGCTGGGACCTGGAGAAGATCATGCGGTACGCCAACGCCGCCGGCGCGATCGTCGCCTCCCGCCTGGAGTGCTCCTCCGCGATGCCGACCGTCGACGAGATCGAGACCGCGGTCGCGGCGGGAGCGGTGCAGTGACCCCCGCCCGCCCCGTGGGCCCTCTCGGCCCCATCGACGTCTCCGCCCTCGTCCGCACCCGGGTCCACCACCCCGAGGCCATCGCCGAGGCCGCCGCCCGCCGTACCCGGCGCCCCCTGATCGGTGACTCCGGCCGGCTGATGATCGTCGCCGCCGACCACCCGGCCCGCGGCGCCCTCTCCGTCGGCGACCGCAAACTCGCCATGGCGAACCGCGTCGACCTCCTCGAACGGCTGTGCCTGGCGTTGTCCCGTCCCGGTGTGGACGGCGTCCTCGCGACCGCCGACATCCTGGACGACCTGCTGCTCCTCGGCGCGCTCGACGGCAAGGTCGTCATGGGCTCGATGAACCGGGGCGGCCTCGCGGGCGCCAGCTTCGAACTGGACGACCGCTTCACCGGCCACCGCCCCGAGGACATGGAGCGCCTCGGCTTCGACGCCGGCAAGCTCCTGCTCCGCGTCGACTACGACGACCCGGGCTCCCTCACCACCCTGGAGTCCACCGCCCGCGCCGTGGACGCCATGGCCGAGCGCCGACTCCCCGTGTTCGTCGAGCCGTTCATCAGCCACCGCGACCCGGCCACGGGCAAGGTCAAGAACGACCTGAGCGCCGAGGCGGTCACCAAGTCGATCGCCATAGCCGCCGGGCTGGGCGGCAGTTCGGCGTACACCTGGCTGAAGGTGCCCGTCACCGAGAACCCCGACGACATGGCCCACGTGATGGAGACCTCGACGCTGCCCGCCGTCCTGCTCGGCGGAGACGTCGGCGAGGACCAGGAGGGCGCGTACGAGAAGTGGCGCGGCGCGCTGCAACTGCCCACCGTGCAGGGCCTGGTGGTCGGCCGCTCGTTGCTCTACCCGGCGGACGACGACGTGACCGCCGCCGTGGACACCGCCGTAGGACTGCTGTGAGGGCCGCATGACACAGAAGACCGAGCTGTACGTACCCAGGGGCGCCACCGCGAACGCCCAGTACACCGTCGACATCGACCCGAAACGGGCCGGATGGACCCACAGCAGCCTCAGGATCGTGGAGTTGGAGCCGGGCGGCTCGCACACGTTCACGACCGGGGACAGTGAGTGGATCGTGCTGTCCCTGGGCGGCGGTTGTACGGTTCAGGTGTCGGAGGAACCGGGCAATTCAGACGGTGGCGGCAGCGCGGAGTTCCAGATCCTGGGCAGGGAGAGCGTGTTCGCCGGAGTCTCCGACTTCGTGTACGCGCCCCGCGACGCCCGGGTACAGATCGCCTCCGGCGCGGGAGGCCGCTTCGCTTTGGCAGGAGCGAAGTGCGAGCGACGACTCCCCGCTCGTTACGGCCCCGCGCCGGAGGTCCCCGTCGAGGACCGGGGCAGCGGCACCTGCGCCCGCCAGGTGCGCAACTTCGCCTCCGCCGACGCCTTCGAGTGCGACAAGCTGATCACCGTCGAGGTCATCACCCCCGGCGGCAACTGGTCCTCCTACCCGCCGCACAAGCACGACGAGAACCGGCCGGGGGAGGAGACCGAGCTGGAGGAGATCTACTACTTCGAGATCGACGGCCCGAACGGCTTCGGCTACCAGCGCGTGTCGCCCTCCCGCGAGGGCGGCTCCGAGGTGCTCGCCGAGGTCCGTTCCGGTGACACGGTGCTCGTACCCGACGGCTGGCACGGCCCGTCCATCGCGCAGCCCGGCCACAGCATGTACTACCTGAACGTGATGGCGGGCCCCGGCCCCGAGCGGAAGTGGCAGATCTGCTTCCACCCCGACCACACGGAGGGGTACCGATGAGCCCGACCTCGAACCCGACCCCGGCCACGAACAAGGCCCCGGCCACGAACAGGACCCCGGCCACGACCCGGCTCACGGTCGCCCAGGCGCTGGTCCGCTTCCTCTCCGCCCAGTACACCGAGCGCGACGGCGAGCGGCGGCGGCTGATCGGCGCCACCTGGGGCATCTTCGGCCACGGCAACGTCGCGGGACTCGGACAGGCGCTGGTCGAGTACGCCGACGACATGCCCTACCTCCAGGGCCGCAACGAGCAGTCGATGGTGCACGCGGCCGTCGGCTACGCCCGGCAGTCGAACCGGCTGTCCACGCACGCCGTGACGACGTCCATCGGTCCCGGCGCGACCAACCTGGTCACCGGCGCGGCCCTCGCCACCATCAACCACCTGCCGGTCCTGCTGCTCCCCGGCGACATCTTCGCCACCCGGCCGGCCGACCCGGTCCTCCAGCAGCTCGAAGTGCCGTACGCGGGCGACATCAGTGTCAACGACACCCTGCGCCCGGTGTCGAGGTACTTCGACCGGATCACGCGCCCCGAGGCGCTGATCCCGGCCGCGCTCCAGGCGATGCGCGTCCTCACCGACCCGGTGGAGACGGGCGCCGTGACCCTCGCCCTGCCGCAGGACGTGCAGGCGGAGGCGTACGACTGGCCGGAGGAGTTCTTCGCCGAGCGGACCTGGAACGTCCGCCGCCCGGCGGCCGACGTCGCCGAACTGGCCGGTGCGCTCGACGCGATCCGCGCGGCCCGCCGCCCGCTGATCGTGGCCGGTGGCGGCGTCCACCACGCCCGCGCGGAGGAGGCGCTCGCCGAACTCGCCCACGCCACCGGCATTCCCGTCGCCTCCACCCAGGCCGGCAAGGGCTCCCTCCGCTTCGACCACCCGCAGGACGTGGGCGGCGTCGGCCACACCGGCACCGCGACCGCCAACGAACTGGCCCGCACCGCCGACCTGGTGATCGGCGTCGGTACCCGGTACACGGACTTCACCACGGCCTCGAACACCCTCTTCGCCGCCGACGGTGTCCGCTTCCTCAACCTCAACATCGCGCCCTACGACGGCCACAAGCTCTCCGGCCTGCCGCTGATCGCTGACGCGCGCTCGGGTCTGGAGGCGCTCGCCGAGGCGCTGGAGGTGCACGGCCACCGGGTCGCGGACGCCTACGTCGCCGAGTACGCGGAGGACAAGCAGCGCTGGGAGCACCGCGTCGACGCCTGCTACGAGGCCGACGAGCCGGACACCCGGCCCACCCAGGCGCAGGTCCTCGGACTCCTCGACGAACTCGTCGACGAGTCCGACATCCTGATCAACGCCGCCGGGTCCCTCCCCGGTGACCTGCACAAACTGTGGCGGACCCGGTCGCGGGACCAGTACCACCTGGAGTACGGCTACTCCTGCATGGGGTACGAGATCCCGGCCGCGATCGGTGTCCGGATGGCCGCCCCCGGGCGCCCGGTGTGGGCGCTGGTCGGCGACGGCACGTATCTGATGATGCCGACCGAGATCGTCACGGCCGTCCAGGAGAACGTCCCGATCAAGGTGCTGCTGGTGCAGAACCACGGGTACGCCTCCATCGGCGGTCTCTCGGAGTCGGTGGGCGGCGAGCGGTTCGGCACCGCCTACCGGCACCGCAACCCCACCGACGGCACGTTCACGGGCACCCCGCTGCCCGTGGACCTCGCCGCCAACGCGGCCAGTCTCGGCATGCGCGTCCTGCGCGCCAAGACGGTCCGTGACCTGCGCGCCGCGCTCGCCGAGGCACGGGCGGCCGACACTCCCACTTGTGTCTACGTGGAGACCGAAACCGCAGACACAGTGTCGGGCCCGCCTCCCGCGCAGGCCTGGTGGGATGTACCTGTGGCCGAGACGGCGACCCGCGCGTCGGCGGTCAAGGCACGCGAGGAGTACGACCGGCACGTCTCAACCCGACGCCGCCATCTGTGAGCAAGGAGTTTCTGGAATGACGAAGATCGTCAACCACTGGATCGGCGGCAAGACCGTCGAAGGCGCGTCGGGTACGTTCGGGCCGGTCACGGACCCGGCGACCGGCGCGGTCACCACCAAGGTCGCCTTCGCGACCGTCGACGAGGTCGACGCGGCGGTCCGCACCGCCAAGGAGGCGTTCGCCTCGTGGGGCCAGTCGTCCCTGGCGCAGCGCACCTCGATCCTCTTCAAGTTCCGCGCGCTGCTCGACGCCAACCGTGACGCGATCGCGGAGCTGATCACCGCCGAGCACGGCAAGGTGCACTCCGACGCGCTCGGCGAGGTCGCGCGCGGCCTGGAGATCGTGGACCTGGCCTGCGGCATCAACGTGCAGCTGAAGGGCGAGCTGTCCACACAGGTCGCGAGCCGTGTGGACGTCGCCTCGATCCGCCAGCCGCTCGGTGTCGTCGCCGGCATCACGCCGTTCAACTTCCCGGCGATGGTCCCGATGTGGATGTTCCCGATCGCCATCGCGACCGGCAACACGTTCGTGCTGAAGCCGTCCGAGAAGGACCCCTCGGCCTCCATCAAGATCGCCGAGCTGCTCGCGGAAGCGGGCCTGCCGGACGGTGTCTTCAACGTCGTCCACGGTGACAAGGTGGCCGTCGACCGCCTCCTGGAGCACCCGGACGTCAAGGCGGTCTCCTTCGTCGGCTCGACGCCGATCGCCCGCTACATCCACACCACGGCCTCGGCGAACGGCAAGCGCGTCCAGGCCCTCGGCGGCGCCAAGAACCACATGCTGGTCCTGCCCGACGCGGACCTGGACGCGGCCGCAGACGCCGCCGTCTCCGCCGCGTACGGCTCGGCGGGCGAGCGCTGCATGGCGATCTCCGCCGTGGTCGCCGTCGGCGCGATCGGCGACGAACTCGTCGAGAAGATCCGCGAGCGCGCCGAGAAGATCAAGATCGGCCCCGGCAACGACCCGACCTCCGAGATGGGCCCGCTGATCACGGCCGTCCACCGCGACAAGGTGGCGTCGTACGTCACGGGCGCGGCGGCCGAGGGCTGCGAGGTCGTCCTCGACGGCACCGGCTTCACGGTCGACGGCTACGAGGACGGCCACTGGATCGGCATCTCGCTGCTGGACAAGGTGCCGACCACGGCGAAGGCGTACCAGGACGAGATCTTCGGCCCGGTGCTGACCGTCCTGCGCGTCGACACCTACGACGAGGGCATCGCCCTCATCAACGCCTCCCCGTTCGGCAACGGCACCGCGATCTTCACCCGCGACGGCGGCGCCGCCCGGCGCTTCCAGATGGAGGTCGAGGCGGGCATGGTCGGCGTCAACGTCCCGATCCCGGTCCCCGTCGGCTACCACTCCTTCGGCGGCTGGAAGGACTCCCTCTTCGGAGACCACCACATCTACGGCAACGACGGCACCCACTTCTACACCCGCGGCAAGGTCGTCACCACCCGCTGGCCCGACCCGGCCGACGGCCCGTCCGCCGTGGACCTGGGCTTCCCGCGCAACCACTGACCGAGTCACCCCGCGCCCCGCAAGGGGCGCGGGGAACTGCGCGAGAAGCCCCACCGAGCCGGCACATACCCACCCACCCCCGCGCGGAGCGCGAAAGCGGGTCGAAGGGGCGCAGCCCCTGGGGGAAGGGACGGGTAGGGGCGGCGGGGGCGACTTATCAGGTTGCTGTCAGCCGACGACGTACCGCACCCGCTGTATGCCGAATTCCCCCCGTACGACCGTGGGATGTCCCACTCTTCCCCCCTGAGGGGGCCCTGGCGTACCGGCACCGCCCCGTACCGTTGACGCATGGATCTTCGACTGACCGGCCCGCGCCTGCGCGGAGCGCTGCGGCGGCGGCCGCGGCGGACCGTCGCCGCCGCGGCCGCCGTCGTCGTTCTCGCCGGGGCCGGCACCTGGACGGCCACCGCCTCGGACGAAGCGGCGCCGGTGAAACGCACCGACCGTGCCATAGGGACGGCCGAGGGCGTACGCATCGACACCTCGTACTTCACCTCCGGCGGTGACGGCCGCCGCCCGGCCGTCCTGCTCGGCCACGGTTTCGGCGGCAGCAAGAACGACGTCCGCGCACAGGCCGAGGACCTCGCCCGCGACGGCTACGCGGTGCTGACCTGGTCCGCCCGCGGCTTCGGCAGGTCGACCGGCAAGATCGGTCTGAACGACCCCGAGGGCGAGGTCGCCGACGTCTCGAAGCTGATCGACTGGCTCGCGACCCGCCCCGAGGTACAGCTCGACAAGAAGGGCGACCCGCGCCTGGGCATGGCCGGCGCCTCCTACGGCGGGGCGATCGCGCTGCTGACCGCCGGGTACGACGACCGCGTCGACGCCATCGCGCCCGCGATCACGTACTGGAACCTGGCGGACGCCCTCTTCCCGAACGGCGTCTTCAAGAAGCTCTGGGCCGGGCTCTTCGTCAACACCGGCGGCGGCTGCGAGAAGTTCGAGACCCAGCTGTGCGAGATGTACCAGCGGGTCGCCGAGTCGGGTACGCCCGACGCGGAGGCCGTGAAGCTGCTGGACGCCCGCAGCCCCGAGGCCGTCGGCGACCGCATCAAGGTGCCCACCCTGCTGAGCCAGGGCCAGACCGACTCCCTCTTCCCGCTCGGCCAGGCCGACGCCGCCGCGAAGGCGATCAAAGCCAACGGCGCGCCCGTGGACGTCGACTGGATCGCCGGCGGCCACGACGGCGGCGACATGGAGACGAGCCGGATCCAGGCCCGGACGGAGGCCTGGTTCGACCGCTACCTCAAGGACGACAAGGGCGCCGACACCGGCTCCGCGTTCCGCGTCACCCGCACCCTCGGCACCGGCTCCGGCGACGGCGAGCCCCGTCTCGCCGGCACCACCGACGACACCTACCCGGGCCTGGAGGGCGACCCCACGAAGATCGCCCTCGCCGGCCGGGAGCAGAGCTTCGAGAACCCGGCCGGCGCCAACCCGCCCGGCATCTCGGCCCTGCCCGGGCTCGGCGCGGCCGGCGGCCTCGCCCAGCTCTCCTCCCTCGGCGTCAGCATCTCCCTGGACTTCCCCGGCCAGTTCGCCGCGTTCCAGTCGAAGCCCGTCACCGACGACCTCCAGATCACCGGCTCGCCCACGGCGACGGTCCATGTGAAGTCGACCAGCGAGGACGCCGTGCTCTTCGCGAAGGTCTACGACGTCGGCCCGGACGGCAGGTCCCAGGTCCTCCCGTCCCAGCTGGTCGAACCCCTCCGCGTCGAGGGCGCCGAGTCCGGCAAGGACGTGCATCTCACCCTCCCCGCCATCGACCACGAACTCGACGACGGCCACAGCCTCCGCCTGGTCCTCGCCTCCACCGACCTCGGCTACGCCTCCCCGACGACCCCGGCGACGTACACCGTCTCCCTCAAGGGCGACCTGGAGGTGCCCACGCCGCTGGGCCGGGCCGACCGCGGCGACGTACTGCCCGCCTGGGTCTGGTACCTGCCGATCGCCGGCGCCGTGATCGCGGCGATCCTGCTGGTCACCGGCCGCCGCCGGATCGTCACCCCGGCCCCCGACCCGGCGCTCGCCGAGGTCCCCCTCCAGATCACCGGCCTGAGCAAGAAGTACAAGAACGGCGACCGTTACAGCGTCCGCGACCTCTCCTTCCGCGTGGAGAAGGGCCAGGTTCTCGGCCTGCTCGGACCCAACGGCGCGGGCAAGACGACGACCCTGCGCATGCTGATGGGCCTCATCCAGCCGGACGGCGGCCAGATCCGGGTCTTCGGCCACGCGATCGTTCCCGGCGCCCCGGTCCTCTCCCGGGTCGGCGCCTTCGTCGAGGGCGCGGGCTTCCTCCCGCACCTGTCCGGCCGCGAGAACCTGGAGCTGTACTGGGCCGCCACCGGCCGCCCCGCCGAGGACGCGCACCTGGACGAGGCCCTGGAGATCGCCGGTCTCGGCGACGCCCTGGCCCGCGCGGTCCGCACCTACTCCCAGGGCATGCGCCAGCGCCTGGCCATCGCCCAGGCCATGCTGGGCCTGCCCGACCTGCTGATCCTCGACGAGCCGACGAACGGACTCGACCCGCCACAGATCCGCGAGATGCGCGAGGTCATGATCCGGTACGCGGCTGCCGGCCGCACGGTCATCGTCTCCAGCCACCTGCTGGCGGAGGTCGAGCAGACCTGTACGCATCTGGTCGTCATGGACAAGGGACAGCTCGTCCAGGCGGGCCTCGTGAGCGAGATCGTCGGCTCCGGGGACACGCTACTGGTCGGCACGGACGAGCCCGTGGACGAGCCGGTCGTCGAGAAGATCGCCGCCCTGCCGGGCGTCGACTCGGCCGTCCGTACCGACGAGGGCCTGGTGGTCCGCCTCGACGCCGACGGCAGCGCCCGGCGCCTGGTCGCCGAACTCGTACGGCTGGAGGTCCCCGTGGCGTCGGTCGGCCCCCACCGCCGCCTCGAAGACGCCTTCCTCACCCTGATCGGAGAGTCCGCATGAGCACGCTGGCCGAGCGTGCCGAGCACGCAGAACCCGGGACCACGCGGCCCGTCGAGGTCGCCGACGGCTACCGCGCCGGCCGCACCCTCCCCCTGAGGGTCGAGCTGCTCCGTCAGCTGAAGCGCCGCCGCACGATGGTCATGTTCGGCATCCTGTTCGCTCTGCCGCTGGTGCTGCTGATCGCCTTCCAGGTCGGCGGCACACCGGGCGAGGGCAACAACCGGGTCAACCTGATGGACACGGCGACGGCGTCCGGCGCGAACTTCGCCGCGGTGAACCTCTTCGCCGCGGCGGGCTTCCTCCTGGTCATCCCCATCGCGCTGTTCTGCGGCGACACGGTCGCCTCGGAGGCCAGCTGGTCCTCCCTGCGCTACCTCCTCGCCGCGCCCGTCCCCCGCGCCCGGCTGCTGTGGTCCAAGCTCGTCGTCGGCCTCACCCTCAGCCTCGCCGCGCTGGTGCTGCTGCCGGTCGTCGCCCTCGCCGTCGGCACGGCCGCCTACGGCTGGGGCCCGCTGGAGCTGCCGACCGGCGGCGAACTCGCCGCCGGTGCCGCCGCGCAGGCCCTGGTGATCACCGTGGCGTACATCTTCGTGTCCCAACTGGTCACCGCCGGCATGGCGTTCTGGCTGTCGACGAGGACCGACGCGCCGCTCGGCGCGGTCGGCGGCGCCGTCGGCCTCACCATCGTCGGCAGTGTCCTCGACGAGGTGACCGCCCTCGGCGACTGGCGCCACTTCCTGCCCACGCACTGGCAGTACGCCTGGCTCGACGTCGTCCGCCCGCAGCCCGAGTACACCGACATGATCCAGGGGGTCTCGATTTCCATAACGTACGCCCTGGTCCTGTTCGCGCTGGCCTTCCGGGGTTTCGGCCGCAAGGACGTCGTCTCCTAGGTCAACGGAAGATCACCCACCGGTCTCGACGGGCCCCCGCCGTGGCCGCTTCGAGACGGATCCGCAACACCCCGTGGCGCACGTCCGGGCCCCCATCGCCGTCACAGTCACAACAGTCGCCCACGAAAGGCGACGTATGACGTGGCTAGGGGGCCCGGATGCACACGTATCGCAGGACCAGTCCGACGACGAGGCCGAGGCCGGCGACACCACGACGAGGGCGCCGACTCGGCACCGCCCTCCTGGCCCTGGGCACGGCCGGCGCCCTCCTCCTCACCGGATGCAGCGGCGGCGCCGACGGACAGGGCGACTCCTCCTCGTACGACCGGGGCAAGGGCGAGAGCCGCTCCCAGGACGGCTTCCCGGCCCCCGCACCCGAGGGCACCGGCCCGCGCGAGCAGCGCGAGGGGCAGACGGACGAGGAGTCCCGGGACATCGCCCCGACGCCCGACGACTTCCTGTCGACCTTCGCCCTCGACGTAGACACCGCCTCCTACGGCTACGCCCGCCGCACCCTGGACGACGGCGGCCTGCCCGACCCGTCGACCGTCCGGCCGGAGGAGTTCGTCAACAGCTTCCGCCAGGACTACGAACGCCCGGACGGCGACGGCTTCTCGGTGTCCGTCGACGGCGCCCGCACCGGCGACGACGGATGGTCCCTGGTCCGCGTCGGACTCGCCACCCGGGCCGCGGACGGCGACAGCGAACGCCCGCCCGCCGCCCTCACCTTCGTCATCGACGTCTCCGGTTCCATGGCCGAACCGGGCCGCCTCGACCTCGCCCAGGACGCCCTGCGCACGATGACGAACCGGCTGCGCGACGACGACTCGGTCGCCATCGTCACCTTCAGCGACGAGGCCGAGACCGTCCTGCCGATGACCCGCCTCGACGACGACCGGGACCGGGTCCTGGACGCGGTCGACGGTCTGGAGCCCACCGACTCCACCAACCTCGCGGCGGGCGTCGAGACCGGCTACGAGACCGCTGTGGACGGCCTGCGCAAGGGCGCCACCAACCGGGTCGTGCTGCTGTCCGACGCCCTCGCCAACACCGGTGCCACCGACGCCGACACCATCCTCGAACGCATCGCCGGCGAACGCCGCGAGCACGGCATCACCCTCTTCGGCGTCGGTGTCGGCAGCGACTACGGCGACGAGCTGATGGAACAGCTCGCCGACCGGGGCGACGGCCACACCACCTACGTCTCCACCGAGGAGGAGGCCGAGGAGGTCTTCTGCGAGGAACTCCCGCGCCACGTCGACCTCACCGCCCGCGACGCCAAGGTCCAGGTCTCCTTCGACCCGGCGACGGTCGAGGAGTTCCGCCTGATCGGCTACGACAACCGGCAGGTCGCCGACGAGGACTTCCGCGACGACCGTGTCGACGGCGGCGAGGTCGGCCCCGGCCACACCGTCACCGCCCTCTACGCCGTCCGGACCGAGGGAGGCGAAGGAGGCGGGCACCTCGCCACCGCCACCGTCCGCTGGCTCGACCCCGACACCCGCACCCCGCACGAGGAATCGGCCGAGCTGGAGGCCACGGACCTCCATCGCGACCTGTGGGCGTCTTCACCGTACGGACTGCGGGTCGCCGCCGTGGCCGCCTACTTCGCCGACTGCCTGCGCCAGGGCGACACGCGCTGGTCCGACCTCCCCGGCCGTCCGTCCCTCGGCGAACTGAACCGTCGGGCGGACGACTTGGCGAGGGACCGCGAGGACAAGGAGCTGTACGACCTGGCCGAGGCGATCGAGACGGCGGACGCGATGCTGGGCTGAAGCCCTACGGGGTGTCCGCGCACACCGAGGGCAACGCCCGCCCCAGTCCCTCCCCGTGCAGCCGGTCCAGCCGGTGCTCGTACGCCGACCGCAGAGCCGCCACCCGCAGCCGCGGCTCGCAGGACACCCCGTCCCGCGCCCCTTCCGTCTCCTGCAGCGCGTTCAGCAACCGCGTGGTGATCCGGTCCAGCACCGGTCGCACCTCCGTCACCAGATCGGGCCGCTCCACGGGCCGCTCCTCCGGGTGGGCGTCCCACCGGGCGTAAAGCCCCCGCTGCACCAGCTTGTTCGCTTCGATCTGGTCACGGAACACGGCGGTCACCTCGTCCGGATCGAGCCCGAGCCCCACCGCACGCGCGGCCACATCGTCCAGGATCGCCTTCTCCCGGACGGGATCGTCGATCGGTGCGGTCGTGCCGTACTTGGCCGCCGCGACCTTGTCCGCCACGAGCAGCCGCTCGGCGAACAGATCCGTCAGCCCGGTGAGCGACCGGGTGCCCACAACCGTACGGGAGGGAGCGGAGGACGACTCGGCGCCCGCTGCCGGTGCTACACCGGTCAGCACCACGGCGGAGGAGACACAGACGGAGACCAGGACGGACCTGAGGCGAGGGGGGCGCATGATCCACGCCTATCACGCGCCCCACCCGCGCTCCCGGTGTCGGCCGAAACCCTTGAAAATTTCTTACCTACCGGTAAGTTGACTCGCCGGTAATGTAAGAGTCGGGCTCGGGAGCCGTGATGGGCGTACGCAAGGACCTGAACCAGGCGAAGGCGCGCGGCGGCCTCGGCGACCGCGTCAAGGTCGAGGTCGTCAGGGACGAGCGGGGCGTGGTGCGTGAAGCACGCACTCCAGCCCTCGCGCCCTCGCTGAGCGGCGGCAGCATCGCCGACCTCCCGTACGTCAACGCGACCGAGGCCCCGGACGCGGTGGTCCTGCGCCGCGCCGACCACCACGGCACCTTCCACCCGGTCACGGCCTCCGCCTTCGCCCGCGAAGTCACCGCCACCGCCAAGGGGTTGATCGCCGCCGGGCTCGAACCCGGCGGCCGGGTCGCGATCATGTCCCGCACCCGCTACGAGTGGACGGTCCTCGACTTCGCCGTCTGGGCCGCCGGCGGCCAGTCCGTCCCCGTCTACGCCACCTCCTCGCCCGACCAGATCGAGTGGATCGTCCGCGACTCCGGCTGCCGTTTCGTCGTCGTGGAGACCCCCGACAACGCGGAGGCCGTCGCCACCGCCACCGCCGGCCACTCCCAGCCCCCGCACGTCTGGCAGATCGACCGGGAGGCCCTCGCCCACCTCGCCGACCTGGGCCGGGGCGTCCCCGACGACGAGGTCACCAAGCGCCGCGCCGCTCTCACCCCCGACACGGCCGCGACCATCTGCTACACATCCGGCACCACCGGCCGCCCCAAGGGCTGCGTCCTCACCCACGCCAACCTCCACGCGGAGGCCGCCAACACGGTCCAACTGCTCCACCCCGTCTTCCAGGAGGTCACCGGCCAGGTCGCCGCCACCCTCCTCTTCCTCCCGCTCGCCCACATCCTCGGCCGCACGATCCAGATCGCCTGCCTCATGGCCCGCATCGAGATCGGCCACTGCCCGAGCATCAAGCCCGACGAACTCCGGCCCGCCCTCAAGAAGTTCCGCCCCACCTTCCTGGTCGGCGTCCCGTACCTCTTCGAGCGGATCCACGCCACCGGCCGCGCCACCGCCGAACGCCTCGGCCGGGGCGCCTCCTTCGACCGCGCCCACCGCCTCGGCGTCCGCTTCGCCCGCGCCTACCTGGACAAGTTCCTGGACCGGGGCCCCGGCCCGACCCCGGGTCTGTACGCCGCCTGGGCCCTGTACGACCTGCTGGTCTACCGCCGCGTCCGCAAGGAGCTCGGCGGCCGCATGCGCTACGCCATCAGCGGCGGCTCCCCCCTCGACCGCGACCTCAACCTCTTCTTCTACGCCGCCGGGATCATCGTCTACGAGGGCTACGGCCTCACCGAGACCACCGCCGCCGCCACCATCGTCCCGCCGCTGAAGCCCCGCCCCGGCACGGTCGGCCAGCCCGTCCCCGGCACCACCATCCGCATCGCCGACGACGGGGAGGTCCTCATCAAGGGCCCCATCGTCTTCGGCACCTACTGGAACAACCCGGTCGCCACCGACGCCGCCCTCACCGACGACTGGTTCGCCACGGGGGACCTCGGAGCGCTCGACGACGACGGCTACCTCACCATCACCGGCCGCAAGAAGGACATCCTCGTCACCTCCGGCGGCAAGAACGTCTCCCCGGCCGTCCTGGAGGACCGGCTGCGCAGCCGCCCCCCGGTCGGACAGTGCATCGTCGTCGGCGACAACCGCCCCTTCGTCGCCGCCCTCATCACCCTCGACCCCGAGGACGTCACCCACTGGCTGCACGTCCGCGGCATGTCCCCGGACACCCCGCTCTCCGAGATCGTCGCCGACCCCCGGATGCGCGCCGACGTCCAGCAGGCCGTCGACTACGCCAACCAGACGGTCTCCCGCGCCGAGTCCATCCGCGAGTTCAAGCTGGTGGAAGGCGAGTTCACCGAGGAGAACGGCCTGCTCACCCCGTCGATGAAGGTCAAGCGCCACGCGGTCACGGCGGCGTACGCGGCGGCGATCGAGTCGCTGTACGCGAAGAAGTGAGCCACGCGCGGGAGGCGCGTGCGCACACGGGAAAGCGGGCCGCCGACGACTCGGCGACCCGCTTCCTGCTGTCCGGTGGTGGCGTCGGTGCTACTTGCCGCCGCCGTTGCCGTTGTCCGAGAGGATCGGGATGTCGGACAGGATGTGCGACAGCGGCTCGTCACCCTTGGCCTGGGTGGAGTTCTCGGTGCACTGCTGGTTCTGCGGGGCCGACAGGATCGGGACGTCCTGCAGCGCGGAGATCCCGAGGGCTCCGATGCCCCCGACGTTGAGCTTGGCGGGCAGACCGATGCAGGGCTTGTTGAGCGAGCCCTGGACCAGCGAGAGCTGCGGGCTCATGTCGCCCTTGGTCACCGAGTTGCCGAACGCCTGGCTGGCGCCGTTGCCGCTGAAGGACGTGGTCCCACCGTCGTCGGCGAGCGCCTGGGGTGCGGTCGCGGCACCGAGGCCGGCGATGGAAGCAGCAACAGCCGCGGTGGCCCACAGCTTGTTCATGTTGGATCCCTTCGGAAAGCGGACTCCGTTGCGGAGTTGCGCCCTGATCAACAGGGCATCCGGCCAACGGTTGCGTTGATTGCGTCTTTTGGCGCAATAGGCGTCTTATCGTCAGTTCTTGCCGTTGCCGTTGTCCGAGAGGATCGGGATGTCGGACAGGATGTGCGACAGCGGCTCGTCACCCTTGGCCTGGGTGGAGTTCTCGGTGCACTGCTGGTTCTGCGGGGCCGACAGGATCGGGACGTCCTGCAGCGCGGAGATCCCGATGAGTCCGATGCCGCCGAGGTTGAGCTTCGCGGGCAGGCCGATGCAGGGCTTGTTGAACGAGCCCTGGATCAGAGCCATCTGCGGGCTCATGTTCCCGTACGTGGCCGAGTTGCCGTAGACCTGATGGGCGTCGTTCCCGCTGAAGGTGGTGGTGCCACCGTCGTCGGCGAGCGCCTGGGGCGCTGCGGCGGCCGAGGCTCCGACGACGGAGGCGGCGATCGTCGCTGCGGTCATCATCTTCTTGATCACTTGCGATTCCCTTCTGGAAGAACCCCGTTTCCACCGGAGCGCCATGGACAACTTCCGCCCGACTTCCCGGTTGCTCCGATTCACTCCGTCGGCCCATGCGACGGAGTGAGAGTGGGGCGTGCGAGGTTTTGCATATGCTCCGGAAATCGCCGGTGCGAGCGGGCCGAACGGGTGATGTGGCGAAACCGGATCAGGCGCGTGACCGTTGCTGCCAGGGCAGGGACCTGAGGGTCCGCCAGGAAAGGAATGCGAAATGCTCAAGAAGGCAATGGCCGCGGTCTCGGTCGCCGCTTCCATCACCGGCCTCGCGGCCGCCGCCGCCCCCCAGGCTCTCGCCGACGACGGTGGGACCACGTCGTTCAGCGGCAACCACGCCAGCCAGGCGTTCGGCAACTCGGTGACCAAGGGCGACATGAGCCCGCAGCTCTCGCTGGTCCAGGGCTCGCTGAACAAGCCCTGTGTCGGCCTGCCGGTCAAGGGCAACCTCGGTGGCCTCGGACTCCTCGCCGGAGTCTCCGTGCTGCAGGACGTCCCGATCCTGTCGGCCCCGCAGAACCAGCAGTGCACCGAGAACTCCACCCAGGCCAAGGGTGACGAGCCGCTGTCGCACATCCTGTCCGACATCCCGATCCTCTCGGACAACGGCAACGGCGGCGGCAAGAACTGATCGGAAGAACATCGGACAACTCGGGTCGCGCGCGGTGCGTCCGGCCCGAGTTTCGTCTGTCTCCGTCCATGCCATTCGGGTGATGCCGATATGCCTTTCCGATAATCTCGCGGGGCGATTGGGTGAATTGCCCCGCGCGCCGCGTTCGGAAGTTTCCTCCGGTGTCTATTCCTCGTTTCACAGGCTGCAGGTCATGATGCGAGCCGTCCATGCTGTGCTCGCTCGGTTTCGGCCGTCAATCAGGGCATGACCGCAGAGAAGGGAAATGACGTGAAGCTCAAGAAGAGCGCTGCCGTCGTCGCCGGCGCGATCATGGCCGTGAGCATGGCCACCCCGGCCTTCGCCGACGCCGAGGCCAAGGGTGCCGCCATCGGGTCCCCGGGTGTCCTCTCGGGGAACGTGGTGCAGGTCCCGATCCACATCCCGATCAACGTGTGCGGTAACACCGTCAACGTCGTCGGCCTGCTCAACCCGGCAGCCGGCAACGTGTGCGTCAACGACTGACGTCGTAACGCCTCGCACCAGCCGCTCGGCTGTGCCTCAGCCGGTCTTGGAGCGTCCTCAACGGCTCCAAGGCCGGCTTTTCCCACTTCTTCGAGCAGGAAGAACACGAGATGCGACAGACCCTGCGCAAGAGAATGGTCGTGGCCGCCGCGACGACAGGCCTGCTGTCCCTCTACGGCACGTCGGCCCTCGCGGACACGGGCGCGCACGGGGCCGCCGCGAACTCGCCCGGCGTAGCTTCGGGCAACGCGGTCGAGGTGCCGGTCACCGTTCCGGTGAACATCTGCGGCAACACCGTAGATCCCGCCGCCATCGGCAACCCGTCCGTCGGCAACGCGTGCGGCAACGCCGGCGACCACGCTCCGGAGAGCGCCAAGAGCCACGAGAGCGCCAAGAGCACCAAGAGCGCCAAGAGCACGGAAAGCCTCGAGAGCGTCCCGGATCGTCATACCGCCCCGGTCGCCGAGCCCGTGTACACGCCGGCCCCCAGGTCCGCGCCCGAGGAGTCGGTCTCCTCGGCGCCGGAACCCGAGGACTCCTGGGCGGCGCCGTCGTACGAGGAGTACGTGGAGCCCGACGCGCCGCAGAAACCCGAGGCGTACCAGGGCCCCGACGGACACGAGACGTACGACGAGGGTCCGGCGGCGTACGAGGAGTTCACCCAGGACTGGGACGACGGCGGTCACGACGGGGGTTACGGACACCACGACGACTCCCCGGGCGGCTACGGCGACGACCAGCCGAACGACGAGGAGCCCGAGGGCGGTTACGGCGACCACCCGCCGACGAACCCGCCCACCAAACCCCCGCACCCGACCAAACCGCCGACGAACCCGCCGACCAAACCTCCGCACTCGACGCACCCGCCGACCAAGCCGCCGCACCCCACGAAGCCCCCCACGCAGACGCCGCATCCCACGAAGCCTCCGCACTCGACGCACCCGCCGACCAAGCCCCCGCACCCCACGCACCCGCCGCACACGACGCATCCCCCGACGAAGCCCCCGCACTCGACCCACCCGCCGACCATGCCCCCGCACACGACGCACCCGTCGACTTCGCCGCCCACCAAGCCGCCCACGCTGCCCGAGACCGGCAGCGACCGTGAGGCGCTGATCGCCGCCGGGGTCGCGAGCTTCGCGCTGATCGCGGGTGGGGCGATCGTGTACCGGCGGGGCCGGGCCGCGTCCGGCCGATGACACGACGGTGATCCGTTCCGGGTGCCGGGGGCGCGCCGCGCCGCCCGGCACCCGAGCCCGTCACGGCCCGGCGGCGGAGGCCAGGTCGGCCCGTGCCCCCGGCACCGGGACCCGTCCGCCGGGCACCCCCGCGCGCAGCCGCCGCCGTACCCCTCGTACGAGCGTGGGCGCCGTGAACGACGCGCCGTGCACGAAGCGCATCGCGGGGCCGAAACCCGCGGCGGTGGTCAGGCCCGCGAAGAACAGACCGGGGACCGTGGACTCGAAGTCCCGCCCGACCGCGGGCGAGCCGTCGTACAGGGGCCGGAGGTCCGCGCGCACCTCCGGCGCCAGCAGGTCCAGCCGGTCGCAGCCGGCCCGGAACCCCGTGGCCGCGATGACGTGTTCGGTGTCCAGCGAGGTCAGCCCACCGTCCCGGCCCACCGTCTCCAGGCGTACAGCGTCGCCCGTCTCGTACGCCACCGCGACCTCCAGGCCGAGCCGTACCTCGACGGTGCGCTCGACGCGGTCGCGCACCCACCAGGCGCCCGCCGGCCCCAGCGCCTCGGCGGCGATCCGTACGCGTCTCGCCTCCGGCAGGCAGCGGTACCAGTCGGGCCGCCGCGCGTAGAACCAGTTGCGCCAGCCGCAGCCCAGACCGCTGTGCGGGGAGCGGACCGAGTGCCGCAAGGGGCGCGTCAGCGGGGGTGGGACGTCGTTCCAGCGGAGCAGGGGGGAGCGGGCCAGCACCCTGGCCCGGGTGCCCTGTTCGGCGAGGAGCGCGGCTGTCTCCAGGGCCGCCTGACCGCCGCCGATCACGGTGACGTCCATCCCGCGGAACCGGCCGAGGTCGTGGTGGTGACTGCTGTGGGAGACCCGGTCGGTGGACAACTCCCGCAGCACGGGCGGGACTTCGACGAAGGGGATCACGCCGACGGCGAGGACCACCGTACGGGCGCGGACCACCTCGCCGTCGGACAGAACCGCCTCGAAGCCCCCGCAGCGCCGCTGAACGCGCGTCACCATCCGTTCGTCGACGGGCGGAACGGCGTTGCGCGCGAACCACAGGCCGTACGAGGCGAAGGTGCCGACCGGGATCGGCAGGCCGTGACGGGACTCGACGCCCCGCTGCGCGCAGTACACGTCCAGGCGCAGGCGGCCCTCGGGGTCGGAGAGGTTGGAGGCCCACGGCTCGGACTTGAGGAACATGCCGGGCGGCATGTGGTCGCGCCAGGACGCCATGGGGCGGCCGACCACGCGCAGGCTGAGCCCGGCGGCCGCGGCGTGGGACGCGATGGACAGGCCGTACGGGCCGGCGCCCACCACCAGCAGGTCGTACATCAGGCGCTGCTCGCTTTCTCGTTCTCGTTCTCGGTGCGGCTCCCGGCTCGGGGGCCGGGGGTGCGGGGGTCGGGAGCGTGCCCGGCCGGGTGGTGCTCGTCGGGGGTGCGGTCGTGCCGTCCGGGAGGGGAGGTGCGGGGTGCCAGCAATCGGCCGAGCGCGTGCCGGGGCCACAGGGACCACAGCGCGAGGCCGGGAGCGCGGTCGTCCCGCGCGTACCAGGCCAGCTCGCGCAGGCCCGGCCGGGACGGTGGGCAGGGGAGGGGGTGCGGGCGCAGCGCGGTCAGCGGCGCGTAGTTCTCGACCACGAACGTCCGGCCCGGCACCGGCGTCCCGTCCGGCACCCGACGGCCGGTCAGGTCCAGGTGCAGGGCGCGGACGACGTCGACCCCGGCCGTGTCCGTGAACAGCCGGAACTGGGCGCCGGGACGCGGGTTGAAGTCGAGCAGGTGGTAGACGTCGGTCCGGCCCTCGCGGCGGAAGTCGAGGTCGAACACGCCCCGGTAGCCGAGGGTTGCGGTCAACCGCTCGGCCAGGGCCTGGACCTGCGGGTTCGGGGTCCAGCGGCCGACGGTGGTCAGACCCGCGCCGGGCGGCCAGGCGCCCAACTTACGGCCGGGCCCGCCGCAGCGTACGACCCCGGCGTGATCCACGTAGCCGTGGAAGAACCAGTCACGGTCCAGCCCCGGGGGCAGGAAGGCCTGGAGGATCAGCCGGCTGCCCGCCTGCTCCGAGCGCCGGTACAGGGCCGCGGCCTCCCCGGCCGAGCGCACCACCACCGTGCTGCGCAGTCCCGCCCCGGCGGGCAGCAGCCATGGGCGGCTCCACTTGGCGACCACGGGCAGACCCAGCTCGCGGGCGGCGGCCTCCGCCTCCGCCGCGCTGTCGGGGACCGTGGTCGCGGGGTGCGGGAGGCCCAGACGCCCGCACAGCGCGGCGAGTTCGGCCTTGTCGGCCACCTGCTCGGCGAGGTCGGGAGGGCCGGCCGGCAGCAGGAAACGGCCCGTCAGATCCGCGCGCAGCCGGGCGACGGCCACGGCGCTCGCGTCGTCCAGGGCCACCAGGACGGCCGGGCGGCCGACCCGGTCCGCCACCCGGTCGAGGACGCCCGCGAACTCGTCGAGGCGGGCGCCAGGGCGGGGCGGGGCGTGGATCGCGCGGAGGAACCGTGAGCTGCGCACGGGGCTCGCCGCGCAGTCGGCGACCAGATGCACCTCGACCCCCGCCCGGCCCAAGGACCGTACGGCTCCGAGGGTTCCGTGGTGGAAGGGATTGCGGTCCGTCCGCAACAGGACGGCCGGAACGCGGGTGTCGAGCGGCGACACATTCATTTCGTCGGGGTCCTCGCACATTTCTTTGACGTCGGGTCACCCGTGCGGGCGATTCGGGCACCCGAAGGCCGGAGCCCCAGTTGGCGGAATTCATATTCGTGTGACTGATTGTCAGTAGGTGGAAATCGGCGGCGGAAAGCAGTGAAGTGAAGAAAGCGGAGAGGGGAGCGGACATGGCTCCACAACAGCGGCGGCATCGGCACAGGAGGCCGCGCGGCAGACGGCTGGCGCTCGTCGCGGCCGGCGTGGTCGCGTCGTTCGCCCTCGCGTCCGTGCCGGTGTACGCCGGCACGCAGATGGTGGTCCGGGTGACCGACCCACCGGCACCGGCGGCCCCGGCCGCCTCCACGACTCCGGCCGGCACCACGGCCCCGGCCGCCTCGGCGACGCCCGTCCCCACGGCCCCCGCCGCGCCGACGGCACCCCTCGTCCCGAACGCGTCCGCCCTGCCGCAGAGCCCCTCGCCCCTGCCGGCCACTCCCTCCGAGACCCCGAAGTCTCCGGAGCTGCTGCCGGCCATGGGCGCCTATCTGCACTACGGGCCCCGCGGAGTCGCCCGGATCGCCGAGCTGAGCGACTGGCTGGGCGGCTCCGACCTGCGGGTGGCGCACACCTATCTGCCGGGCGACCGCTGGTCCAACATCGAGGGACTGCCCGGCTTCCTGGACTCCTGGGCGGAGTGGCGGCGCGATGAGGACGACAGGATGTTCGTCCTCAACGTGCCCATGATGGAGCGCAACGAGGAGGGCGTCTCCGACGGGGAGGTCCGCGCGCTGCTGCGCCGCGCCGCGGCCGGTGCGTTCGACCACCACTACCGCCGACTCGCGGAGCGGCTGGTCGAGTTGAAGATCCCGGACACGGTGATCGTGCTCGGCTGGGAGATGAACGGCATCACGTACACCCATCGCTGCGGGCCCGACCCGGAGAGCTGGAAGAAGTACTGGAACAGGATCGTCACCACGATGCGGGCGGTGCCGGGCCAGAAGTTCAAATTCGACTGGACCCCGAACCGCGGCCGCGACGCCATTCCCTGGACGCAGTGCTATCCGGGGGACGACACCGTCGACATCATCGGCATGGACTCCTACGACCAGCCGCGCGGCATCACCTTCGACGAACAGATCAGCGAACCGTACGGTCTGCAGGCACACGTCGATTTCGCGAAGGAGCACAAGAAGCCCATCTCCTACGCGGAATGGGGACTCTTCCGCAACGGCGACAACCCGGAGTACATGCGGCGCATGCTCGCCTGGATGGACGAGCACAAGCCGCTCTACAACACGCTCACCGACTACTGCCCGCACGGTGTCTGGCAGTGCGCGAGCAACCCGAAGGCGGCCCAGGTGTACCGGTCGATGCTCTTCGGCCGTGACACGCCCGCGACCGCCACCCCGAAGCCGACTCCCACGCCCACCCCGACGCCGACTCCCACGCCGAAGCCGGCCCCCACCACGCCCGTACGCCCGCCGAACTGCTCGCCGCTGGAGCTGGGCGACTGGGTGGAGTACTGGATCGGCGGGAAGCTCTGCATCCGCACGGACTGGTGGGCGCGCTACCGGTGACCCGCGGCCGGCGGCGGGCGCCTCACCGCCCGCCGCCACCACGGTCCTTCCGGGACGGGTTCCTGGCACCCTCCGGGTTCCCCGCGCCCTTCGGGGCCTTCGCGCCGCCGGGGACCTTCGTCCCCGTCGGGGCCTTGGCGCCCTCCGGGCCCTTCGCCTCCTTCCGCGCGCGCCAGCGGCGGACCAGCTCCCTGCCCTGGTCGCGGGCCGCCGCGTCGCAGGCCGCCGCGGACAACAGCGGTGCGGTGCGGCGGCGGGCGAGCAGCAGCCGCTGGTTGACGACGGTCTCCGGGCGCCAGCGGAGTTTGTACGGCTCGGCGCCCCGCAGCAGGCTCAGCACCTGCTGGGCGCCGGGGCCCACCTGCCCGGCGCAGGCGTCGAGCAGCATCGTGGCGACGTCCGCCTTGCGTTCGCGCAGCCGCGGGTGGGCGCCGTAGAGGTAGCCGCCCGCCAGCCGCCGCGACAGCAGGGTGACGTCGACGGCCAGGACGTCGCCGCCCAGCCGGAACTCCGTCACCACGGCGTCCCCCGAGCGCACCATCGGCCCGACCGAGCGGACCAGATGCTCGGAGAAACGGGGCCGCATGTGCTCAGTCGTCACCTTGCGGTCCTGCCACTGGAGCCGGTGCAGGTCCAGCATCGTCCGCAGCGCCGCGTCCACCTCGTCGGGGCGCACGGCACGCGGCTGGATGCCGAGGTCACCGAGCTTGCGCAGCTTGGCGCGCACCCGCTGGGCCCGGGAGTTGGGCAGCCGCTTGAGCAGCTCGTCCATGGGTTGGGCGGGCAGCTCCAGACAGACCGAGTCGGCCACCTTGCGGCGCGGGCCCCGCCAGCGGTCGTAGATCCGTTCGACGGCGGCGCCCGGTCGTACCTCGCGGAAGTCGATCAACGCGGTCCGGGCCACCGCCGACAACCCCTCGGCGAGCGCGGCCGACGCCTGCTCGGCGTACTCGTCGTCGAGGAGCACGTCCGCGAAGTCGGAGATGGGGCAACCGAGCGGTACGAGGGTCGGCAGCGGACGCCGTACGAGCATCAGCGGGGCGACCGCGCGCAACTCGGCCCCGTCGCGGACCAGCACCAGCCGGAGTCTGCCGGGGGTGCCGTACGACAGCCACCAGGAGTGCAGCCAGGCGTGGTTCTGGAACGGGGTGGCCGCGCCGCAGCGCCGGTACAGCCGGTCCCAGGCCCCGGTCAGCTCGCCGAACTCGCCCTCGTCGGTGCAGAGTTCGGCGCGCAGGGTGGTGCTCGCCGCCGTGTGCAGGGTGCTGGTCACAGCTGTCCGTGAGTGTCGGCGGCGAGCGCGGGGCCCGGTACGGAAGCGGCGGGTGGGGTCCCTGGGGTGCGCCGGGGCCGGCACAGCAGGGCGAGCCCGCCGAGCAGCCCGCCGGCGGCGGTGCCCACCAGGCCGGTCACCGTCGACGACGCCGAGGACGCCTCGGTCGGCCTGGTCGCGCGGGCGAACTCCTGCAGCTCGACGCGCGTCAACCGTTCGGAGTCGTTCGCGTGCCGGGTCAGTGCCCGTGAGACGGCGTTGGCCATGTCGGCGGCGAGGTCCGGCCGTGCCGAGGTGGCCGACACGGCGACCATCGGCGCGTCCGGTGACGTCGCCGTCCGCACGTTCTTCCTGAGCGTCCCGACCGGCACCCCCGCCCACACCTGGGCGTCCCCGAGCACCGCGACCTGGGTGGCGACCCGCCCGTACGCCTGCGCGAAACCGAGCGCCGACTGGGGATCCGACCCCTCGGCGGGCACGGCGACGACATAGCTGGTGGCGGTGTACACGGGAGCCTTCACCACGCCGTACGCGCCCCCGGCCAGGCCCCCGAGCAGCGCGCCGGCGGCGAGCAGGGACCAGGTGGGCAGGGACCTGACGCGGGAGAGGGGTGCCGACCCACGGGCCGGGCTGTCGGACGGGCGTTCGGGCGTACGGTCGGTCATACGGAACTCACTCCCAGGGGCGGGGTCGGCGAGGGCGTAGGGGAGACGGCGGCCGCGTACACGTCCATGAGCTGGGCGGCGCTGCGGGTGATGCAGTAGTGCTGGGCGGCGGCGGGGACGGCACGGGAGCGCGCGCCCTGCGCGCGGACGTCCAGCAGGGCGCGTACGAACGACTCCGCGCCCCCCTGGACACGTCGGGCGCCGACGGTCGCGTCCGGTGGCAGGTCCTCGATCGCCGGGCAGGAGACATAGAGCACGGGCAGCCCGGACGCCATCGCCTCCACCACCGCGAGCCCGAAGGCCTCCTCGGCGCTGGGCGAGGCGAGCACGTCCATGGCGTTCATCAGGGAGGGCAGATCGGCGCCGGGGGCCCCGGCGGCCGGGCGTTCCCCGGTGAGCAGCACCCGGTCGGCGACCCCGGCCCGCTGGGCGGCCCGCCGCAGCACGCTCTCCTCGGCGCCGCCGCCGACCACCAACAGCCAGCAGTCGTCCGGCAGCCGGCCGAGGGCACGGATCAGCACGTCGAACCGCTTGCTCGCCGTGAGCCGGCCGACGCCCCCGACGACGTAGGCGTCCTCCGGCAGCCCGAGCCGCCGCCGGGTCAGCTCCCGCAGGTCCCCGTCGAAGCGGAAACCCGCGAGGTCGATGCCGTTGGGCACGACCTCGATCCGAGGCGCCGGCACGCCCCAGCGCTTCAGCCGGTCGGCGACGCTCGGCGAGACGGCGACCGTGGACCGGCCGAGCCGCTCACTGGCGAGGTACAGGGCACGCACCCCGGCGGAGAGCCTTCTGCCCTCCATCTGCGAGTCGCCGAGGGAGTGCTCGGTGGCGACGACCGCGCGGACCCCCGCCAGCCGGGCGGCGATCCGGCCGTAGACACAGGCCCGGTAGAGATGGGTGTGGACGAGGTCGTAGCCGCCCGCGCGGATCACCCGCACCAGCCGGGGGAGCGCGGCGAGATCACGGTTGCCGGCCATGCCGAGGTGAGTGACGCGGACGCCGTCGGCGGTGAGCCCGTCGGCGACCGGGCCCGGGTTGGTCAGCGTCACCACGTCGCAGTCGACCGGGAGGTGACGCAGCAGCAGCCGCAGTTGCTGTTCCGCACCGCCGACGCCGAGACCGGTGATGATGTGCAGCGCCTTCACGTCGGCCTCAGACCCCCTCGACGGGACGCCGGCGCAGCCGGTGCAGCTTCCGCTTCAGCAGCAGCCGCAGGGCCGTGTCCTCCTCGCCGATGTGCACCCGCGGCAGCGCGTACGGGCCGTTCAGCGGGCCGGGGTCGATGGCGCAGGCGTAGGCGTACCCGGCGTCCCGTACGGCGTCGGCGGCGCGACTGTCGAGGGTGCCGTACGGATAGCAGAACCCCTGGACCGGAGCACCGGTCAACTCCGCGAGCAGGGTTCTGCTGTCGGCGGTCTCGGCGCGCAGGGTCTCGTCGTCCGCCCGCGTGAGGTCGACATGGGTCAGGCCGTGCGAGCCGATCTCGATGCCCTCGGTGGCGGCGGCCACCCGGATGCCCTGTTTGTCGAGCAGTGGCTTGCGCGGGCCCAGCGGGTCCCAGTCGTTCTCGCCGCCGAGCCGTCCCGGCAGCACGAAGAGGGTGGCCCCGCAGCCGTGCGCCCGCAGACGCGGCAGCGCGCCGTCGACGAAGTCGGCGTACCCGTCGTCGAAGGTGAGCCCCACCAGATCCCGGCCCTCGCCCCGGGCCCGGGCGGCGAGCAGCTCGGCCATGCCGACCCCGCGCAGCCCCCGCCGCCGCAGCCAGCCGAGCTGCGCGTCGAGGCGGTCCGGCGAGACGGTGATGCGGTACGGGTCGTCGGAGCAGTCGCCCACGGAGTGGTACATGGCCACCCAGAGGGGCGCGGCGGCCCTCGCCTGGTCACGACCGAGGGAGACGCGCGGACGGGCGGTGGGCACGGCCGGGTGATCGGACGCGGACGGGCGTCCGGCGGGGACGGGCACGCGATCAGCGGGCACGGACGGACGATCAGCGGATACGGACATGGGCGAGCCTTCGTGTGACGGAACGGAGTGCGGGCGTGACGCCGGAGGCGCCCATGGCCCAGGCCAGCAGGACGAAGACGAAGGCGACGACCGCGCCGCCGGCGGCGAGGCCGAGGACGGGCGAATCGATCCGGTCGGCGCAGTACATCCCCACCGCGCCCGCGGCCACCGCCGCCCGTACCGGCCGGCTCATCTCGGTCACCACCTGCCGGGTGCGGATCGGCACCGCCCGGCCGCCCATGCCGTACAGCAGGAGCAGGGCGGTCAGGGTGATGCCGACGGCGTTGGCGGCGGCGATGCCGAGGACGCCCCACGAACCGACGGTGGCCGCGCCGATCCACGAGGTCGCGACGATCCCGGCGACCATGGCGACCAGCGGGTACCAGGTGGGCCGGCCGGCCGAGAAGTAGGAGCGCACCAGCGCGCTCACCAGGGCGTGCCCGAGCAGCCCGAGCGCGTACACGCGCATCACCGAGGCGGTGGCCGCCGTGTCCTGTGCGGTGAACGCGCCCCGCTGGAAGAGCAGTTCGATGATCTGCGGCCCGCACGCGAAGATCGCCGCCGCGCCGAGCAGCACGATGCACGACACCAGCGCGAGGTCCTTCTCCACCCGGCTGCGGGCCCGCTCGGTGTCGCCCTCCGCCATCGCCTGCGCCACCACCGGGAGGGTGACGGTGCACAGCATCAGCGAGAACGTCATCGGGATCTGGGCCACCTTCTGCGCGTAGTTGAGGTGCGAGATGGCTCCGGCGGGCAGCGTCGAGCCGAGGAAACGCTCGATGAGGACCTGGGACTGACGGCAGAGCGCGAAGAGCAGGACGGTGCTGATGAGGGCGAACTCGACGGGACGGGCGCCGTCGCCGTCGGCCCCCGCCAGGGTGCCCGGCTCCTGCGGGGCCCGCTCCTTGCGTCGCAACTGGCGCAACAGCGCGGGAAGTTGGGTGAGGATCATCAGTACGCCGCCCACCGCGACACCGACGGCCGCCGCCCGCACCCCCCAGCGGCCGCCGAGCATGAACATCGCCGTGATGATCCCGACGTTGTAGGCCACGTAGATCGCCGCGGGGGCCACGAACCGGCGGTGGGCGCGCAGGGCCGCGCTGCAGTAGCCGGCGAGGCCGAAGGAGAGGGCGCAGGTGCCGGTCAACCGGGTGCAGTCGACGGCCAGTCGGGGGTTGGGGAGGCCGGGTGCGAGCGCCTCGACCAGGTAGGGCGCTCCGACGATCAGCAGCAGGGCCGCGGCGACGAAGGCCAGCGTCAGCCGGGGCAGCGTCGAGGCGACCAGGGAGCGGACGGGGTCGCCCACGCCGCCCCGGGCACGGTGGGCCACGGCCACGCTGAACGCCGGGACCAGCACGAACGCCATGCCGTCCTCGATCAACAGCGTCGCCGCGAACTCCGGCACCGTCCAGGCGACCAGGAAGGCGTCCGTCTCGCTGCCGGCCCCGAACAGATACGACAGTGCCTGGTCACGGCCCAGCCCCAGCAGGGCCGCCGCCGCGGTGAGCGCCGCCGTGACGAGCGTGGCCTTGGCGAGGAACCGGCCGGTGGGGGGCGCGACCTCCGAGAGATCGGCGGCGCGGGCCCCTGGCACCGAGGCGCCGACGGACGGGGAGGCCGACGGCCCTGGGGTGACGGGGTCGGAGACGGACGGCACGGTGGTGCGGGTGGGGTCGGAAGCGACGGAAGCCGCCGACACGAGGTCGGAGGGACCGGCAGTCGGTGACACGGGGCCGGAGGGACCGGCAGTCGGCGACCCGTGGGTGGTGGGGCCCGCAGTCGGCGACGCCGGTCCGGCCGGGCCGGAAGCCGTCGGCGCAGGGTCGGCAGGGGCGGAAGTCGCCGCCGCGTGGCCCGCGGAGGCGTGCGCCGCGGGCGCTCGGTGCGGCGGCCGCGGCGGCTGCGGAGGTGTTCCGCGCGGTGCGCGAGGAGGCGTCGAGGTCATCGTGCACCGGCCTCCTCCGGAACGCCGGCCGAGACGGCCCCGACCGGAGCGGCGTCCGTGGCCGTCCGGTCCGCCAGGGCCCACCACGCCACCAGCCCGAAGCACACGGCGGTCAGCACGGTCGTCGGCCCGCCGATGTCCGCGTACACGAAGTCGACCAGCACCCAGGCGACCAGCCCACAGGCGACGAGCCCGCAGTCGACACCACCCGGGCCGCCTCCGCGCCCGCCGGCACCCCGTGCGTGTCCGCCCGGCCCGGGTTCGCGGCGAGCCCGCGCCAGACCCCGGGCACCGCACACCCCGAGGGCCAGCCAACTCCCCCCGAGCGTGAGCAGGCCGATCAGCCCCTGCTCGCTCAGGACCAGGAGGTACATGTTGTGCGGGGAGAGCAACGGCTGCTTCTGGTAGGCCGTGCCGGCGCCGGCGATGTCGCTGCCGGAGGAGAGCGCCAGCGAGGCGTGGCTGTCGCGGTGCTCGGGGAAGCCCTTCAACCCGACGCCGGTCAGCGGCTGTTCGCGCCACATGCCGACGGCCGCGGCCCACATGGTGTACCGGTCGGTGACCGACTGGTCCGGCGCGTCGGCGACCCGGGTGATGCTGCTGATCCGCTCCTGCAGCATTGCCGACCCGATGCCGAGCCCGCCGACGAGGACGACCCCCACGGCGGCCACGGCGGCGAAGACCACCACCGCCCGCCGCAGCCCGGCCAGCACCACCTGCAGCCCGCACGCCACGGCCGTGGCGATCCACGCGCCCCGGCTGAACGACACCGCGAGCGGCAGCACCAGCAGCGCCGAGCAGACCAGTGCCCAGGCCCGCTGCTGCGCCGTGGCGGGCGCCAGCGCGAGACCCACCGCGCACACCAGCCCGAACGACACCACGGTCGCCATCCCCATGACGTCGCCGGCCCCGAAGGTCCCCACGGCCCGGATGTCCTCACCGGCGTAACTGGCCCCGGTCCCGGTGGCGAACTGGTGCACCCCGACCGCGCCCTGCCACAGCGCGAGCCCCACGAACGACCAGGCCAGCACCCGGAAGTCGGACCGGCTCCGGACACTGAGCAGGACCGCCACCGGGACCAGCACGAACACCTGGAGGTAGCGGCCCAGCCCGGCGAGCCCGGCCCCCGGGTCGCCCGCCCCGGCCGCGGCCAGCGCCAGACCGGCCACCGGCAGGCCGAGGACCACCGCGGCCGCAGGGGTCAGGGGGCGCCGCCGGTCCCGCAGCAGCCGTACGGCGCACCACAGCACGAGGAGGCCGGAGACGGCGTCGGCCGGGGTCGCGCCGCCCTTGGCGTCCGGCGTGATCGGCAGCGCGAGCGCGGCGACCACGGCGACGACGGGCAGGACGGGCGCCGCAGCGCGCGCAGAGGTCACGGTCAGCTCCCCGTCGGACGGACGAGCGCGGCGGCCGTGCGGACCAGGATGCAGACGTCCTGCCACAGCGACCAGTTGTCGATGTACGCGTTGTCGAAGCGGGCCCGGTCCTCGATGGAGGTGTCCCCGCGCAGGCCGGTGACCTGGGCCAGTCCGGTGATGCCGGTCCGCATCCGGTGCCGGGCCGCGTAGCCCGGGTAGGTCTGCCCGAACTTGGCCACGAAGTAGGGCCGTTCGGGGCGTGGGCCGACCAGGCTCATGTCGCCGCGCAGCACGTTCCACAGCTGGAGCAGCTCGTCCAGCGAGGTGCGGCGCAGGAAGCGGCAGAACCAGCCCATCTCCTGCTCGTTCGCCACGCTCCACCGGGTCGCCGCCTCGTGCGCGTCGGCCGGCCGGTGGGTGCGGAACTTCAGCAGCGTGAACGGCAGTCCGTCCCGCCCGATCCGCTCCTGCCGGAACACCACGCCGGGTCCGTCGCTCAGCCGCAGCACCACCGCGCACACCAGCAGCAGTGGACTCACCAGCAGCAACAGCACCCCGGACACCAGCACGTCCACCAGTCGCTTCCCGACGGGCTCATGACCGCCGGTCAGTTCCAGCCGTCGGCAGGCGAACCCGGCGAGCAGTTCGGTCGAGCCGTCCCGGTCGTACGAGGGGGACTCGGCGTCCACCTCCCACAGCGCGCAGCCGCCGTCCTGCAAGGTCCGCAGCAACGGGGCGCGATCGATGCGCGAGCCGACGACGAGCACGGTCTGCACACCGTTCTGCAGGACGGCCCGCCGCACCTCCTCGGCGGTGGTCAGCACGGGCAGGCCCTCGGTCCCGCCGACCTGGTCGGCGACGACCCCGACGGGCCGGATGCCGCATCCCGGGTGACGCAGGAACGCGGCGGCGACGCGCTGCGCGGTCGCCGCCGGGCCCACCACCAGAGCCGTCCCGGGACGCCGCACGAGGGCCCGGCGGCGGTACAGGTGCACGGTGCCCCGGCCGAGACAGGCCGCCGCCGACTGCAGCGCGCAGCCGAGGGCCAGCTCGTGGGCGGTGAGGGCGTGATCGGGGGAGTGCGCGGCCACACCGGCGCCGAGCACGCACCAGCCCAGCACGATCCGTCCGCACACGGCGGGCAGTTCGTCGAGCACGGCGGGCACGGCGGGCGGCCGGTAGAGGCGGGCCCGGGTGTTCAGCCAGGCCACGGCGAGGGCCAGCGCGGCCGCCATCAGGGGGCGCCCGGGAGTGGTGTCGCCGGTGAGCGCCAGCACCGCGAGCAGGGCCGCGCCGCCGTCCACGGCGAGCAGCGGCAGTCCTGAGGGAGGCCGCGCGACGGGCCGCCTGCCGGCCGGGAAGGTCAGGCCGCCGACGGTCTCGCGCGGCGGCGCTACCGAGACGGACGCGCCGCCGAACTCGCGTCGCTGCCCATGGGAGGAGGGGACGGTGCTTTCCGTACGTTCCGCAGTCACGTGTGGATGGACTCCCTGCACTCGGTGGCTTCCCCGCGCCGGCCGTCCGCACCGCCGAGCAGTTCGCGGTACACGCCCGCGACGGCCTCGTTGGTGTGCCGTACGTCGTGCGTGGTCAGTACGTGGTGGCGCCCCTGGTGGCCGAGCGACTCCCGCAGCAGCGGGTCGAGCAGCAGACCGGCGACGGCTCCGGCGAGCGCCGCGGGGTCCTCGACGGGCACCGGCTCCTGCCCGGGCGGCAGACTCTCGCGGGCCCCGTCCACCTCGGTGAGCACGACCGGCCGTCCACAGGCCATGGCCTCCAGCGGAGCCAGCGCCATGCCCTCCCACCGCGACGGCAGGACGACCAGATCGGCCGCCTGGTACCAGGGCACCGCGTTCGCGACCGCCCCGGCGAACAGCACGCCCTCGGGAGCCAGGGTCCGCAGCCGCTCGTCGTCCGGTCCGTCCCCGACCAGCACCAGACGCGCCCCCGGCACCCGCCGCAGCACCTCGTCCCACGCCGCGAGGAGCACGTCCTGCCCCTTCTGCCGGCACAACCGCCCCACGCACACGACCAGCGGCGTGGCCGGATCGATCCCGGAGAGCAGCGGCAGTTGAGCGCGCACCGCGTCGACGGCGGCGGGACGGAAGCGCCCGGCGTCGACCCCGTTCGGGATCACCGTCCAGCGCGCCCGCACCCCGGCCCGCTCGCCGGTGATCCGCTCGGCCTCGCTGACGCACACCACCCGCGAGGCCCAACGCGCCCCCGTTCGCTCCCATCCGAGCGCCAGCGCCGCCATCGCGCCGTCCACCGCCTCGAACGACCAGGCGTGCGGCTGGAACACCGTCGGCACGCGCCCCCGTACGGCGAGCCGGCCCGCCAGCCCGGCCTTCGCGCTGTGCGCGTGCACCAGGTCGGGCCGTACGTCGTCGAGGATCCGGCGCACCCCGCGCACCTCGGACACGAGCGACGGCCCTGGCGACCGGGTGGCCGCCCAGTGCCGTACGTCGGCGCCGAGCGCGCGCAGCTCGCGGGCGAGCGGACCGTCGGGGCAGGCCACCGCGACGCACAGGCCCTCGGCGAGCTGGGCGCGCACCAGGTCCGTCACGACACGGGCCACGCCGCCGTCGACCGGCTGGGTGAGGTGCAGGACCCGCGACGGAGGGTCGGATGGTGACAGTTGCATGCGGGTTCCTCGCTCAAGGGCGGCGCCGGGCGGCGCGCGTCACGGCTTGGCGTCGACGGCGACGAAGAGCGCTCCGACCCAAGCCGCGTCCCGCTGCGAAACGAGCCGGAAGGCCAACTGGTCACCGCCGCGCCCGATTTCGTCGTCCAGTTCGAGAACGTCCGAGTCGTATCCGAGAGTGTTCGTGTACGCCGGCGTACGCCCCGCGACGACCGATCCCGGCTGGCTGATCGTCGAATTCAGAACGTCGTCACGCGGGTTGGCGGCGTCCCCGAGCACTACGGCCGGGCCCCGCCCGGTCGAAACAGTGAGCGAGTCGCCCGGGCTCCCGCGATCCCCGTCGTAGGCGACCAGCCCGACGGTCCCGCGCGCCCGCTCCGGCAGCGCCGCCCCGGTCAGCCGGATCCGCTGCCCACCGCCCGTCAGGAGTGTGTCGAGGCCCGTCGACAGCGTGTCGAACCCGTCCCACATCGCCAGATGCCGCAGCGGCTCCGCCGGGTTCTCGTAGGCCACCATCAGCGTCCAGCCGCCCCACGCCCCGGCAGCCGAACGGCCCATGGCCACATTGACCTGCGCCACCGTGTACAGCCCCGAACCGCTCGACCGCACCAGCTCCGTGACGTCCGCCGAGGCCTGGAACGCGTCCGCGTCCCGCGTCACCCGGTGACCCACCACCGAGTCCGCGAGGACCTCCTTGTACGCCCCGCCCGGCTCCGCGATCAGCACCCGCCCGTTGTCCTTCGGCGGCTTCTGCTCGCCGACCCGCAGGTTCCCGCCCCAGTACAGCCGCGCGTACGACACGCGTGCGCCGGGCGGCAGGCGGACCTCGCCCCGGCTGGAGTTGTAGGTGTTCGGGTCCCGGTCGACGTCGATGTAGAACATGTCGAAGTCGTCGTTCGCGGCGGTCCGCCCCCCGCGCGCGTCGGCGCACGACGGCGTGGTCGGTGTGGTCGGTGTGGTCGAGGTGTTCGATGTGCGGCAGGTGATGGAGGAGTTGGCCGCGCGGACGATCCCGCCGTGCTGCGACGCCCGGTAGCGCTGGACGAAGGCCAGGCGCTCGGCCTCGGGGGAGGGGGCGGTCGGTGCGGCCGTCGCGGGAGCGCCGGGCCCCAGGAGGACCATGAGGGCGCAGCAGCCCACCCATGCGCGGCGCAGCGAAGGACCCGGATGAATTCGCATGACCGTCGGTGCCCTTTCGGGAGCTCGTTCGGGTGCTTGTCGGGGTAATTCCGCAGACCGTCTACGTGTCGAATATCTGCGGATCTGATAAAGGCAGCGGCGGGCTGGGGAGGTGCGCAACTCTAGCCCGCCCCGCCCAGGTATTCGCGGAACATGCCAACTGTGTCGGAATGGTGAAGCAGGCGATTTGGGAGATCACCCCTTTGGAGGCACAACCCCCGGCCCGTGCCGCGCGTTGACTCCAGCGCCGGGCATCCCCGCCCGAGTGTTTTTGCATCAACTCCAAGGAGCACCTCTCCATGTCGCGTATCGCGAAGGGCCTGGCCCTGACCTCCGTTGCTGCCGCGGCCGTGGCGGGCACCGCCGGCGTCGCCACCGCCGACAGCGAGGCGAAGGGCTTCGCCGCCCACTCCCCGGGCGTGCTGTCGGGCAACGTCGTTCAGGTTCCGGTTCACGTGCCGGTCAACGTGTGCGGTAACACCGTCAACATCATCGGTCTGCTGAACCCGGCGTTCGGCAACAAGTGCTTCAACGACTGACGTTCGAAAACTGACGTCCTCGGACTGACGTTCGCACGTTCACACACGAACCGGCCGTCCTCCCCGCAGGGAGGGCGGCCGGTTCGTGTTGCCCCGAATGGGGTCCCTCGGTTGCAGACGGAGGACACCGATTTCACGGTGAAAAGACAAGGTGAAAAGCCAATCCGTCGCACCGGTGAAAGGAACATCCATGCGTGCTCTGCCCGCACGGCGTCTCGCGGTCCCCGCCCTCTGCGCCACGCTCCTGCTCGGCGTCACCGCCCCCGCCGCCCTGGCGGCCGACGCCGAGACGACGCGTGACCGCGCCCGGTCGGCGGCCGCCCCCGTCCCCGGCGCGGACGCGCTCCTCACCCAGCTCAAGGGCCTGGGCGACCTCGGTGGCGTACTGAAGCCGGTGACCGATCTGCTCGACGCCGTACTCAAGGCGGACAACGGTCAGCTCTCCGCCGAACAGGCGGCCTCGCTGGGCAAGGCCGTGCAGGAGGCCATCGACAAGGCCAAGGCGGCGGCACCGGCGACCCCGCCGGCCGCCCTGCCGGTCGACCCGGCGGCACCCGCCGTCCCCGTGACTCCGCCCGCGCCCGCCGTGCCCGCGGCGCCCGTCACGCCGCCCGCGCCCGCCGTGCCCCCGGCGCCGCCCGCCGTGAACGCGCCCGTCGTCCCCGCGGCGCCGTCGGTGCCGCCCGCGCCGCAGCAGGCCGTCACGCTGCCGGCGTTCGACCGAGGCCTCGCGCTGCCGGTCGGCAGAACCGCGGCGGACCCGGTGACCGACGCGCTCACCGCCCTCCAGGCCGCCGTCGACGCCCTGCTCAAGGCGGTCACCTCCGGCGAACTGGCCCAGGTGGTGCCCGCCGTCACCGGTGTGGTGACCAGCCTGGTCAAGCTCATCGCGGCCATCCTGGTCGGCAGCGGACTGCCTGTCCCCGCCGACCTGCCACCGGTCCAGCCGCCGGCGGAACTGCCCGCGACGCCGCCCACGGGCACGCTGCCCGTGCGCTAGACCTGCTGGACCTGCTGGACCGGCTGGTTCGTATGACCTGTCGTTCGGCGTCAGATATGACCTGTCCGGTACGGGGTTTCCGCCGACGCGAGGGCTCGTTGGACACGGCGCAGTGCTTCCAGTATTCCGAGGAGAGGAACACGATGAAGTCCCTGAAGGCCGCCGCTGTCGTTGCCGGGACCATGGCCATCGCTGGCGCCGCCGCGCCGGCCTCCGCCTACGACGCCACGGACGTCACGCCCACCAGCCTCAACGGCGCGGTGAACACCCTCTTCAAGGAGCCCATCTCACCCGCACCCCTGCAGCAGCAGTCGAACGCGCTCGACACCGAGAACAAGGACTCCGTGCTCCACACGGTGAACGGCGCGACCAAGACCCTCAACTCCTCCGGAGGCCCCGGCCAGCTCCTCGGTGGTCTGCCCCTCCAGCGCTGACCGTTCCCCTCGCGGCCCCACGGGGCCGGTTCCGCGCAGCCGCGGGACCGGCCCCGCTCGTTCGCCCGCCCCGGAGAGGGACGTCCGCCATGACGGACGTCCGCCATGACGGACGTCCGCGATGTTCGAGGCGTGTCCCTCGTTCGTGTGGTCGGTCGTCGGCTGTCGCCCGGTCGGGTGAAAAGGCGGCAGGGTCGTTTGGCGGGCGTGGATAGGGTTCCGCGGTGACTTCAACTTCCGCTGAAACCCGCCCTTTCCGCCCCGCAGACCTCGGCACGCTCGTCGTCATGGCATGGAGCGGTGAAGCCCCCGACGGGGACATGCCCTACCTGCTCGCCTACACCCTGGGCGACGGGCAGAGCGGTCCGGAGGGCTCCACGGCCGCCGTCGCGGATCTGCTGACGAGCCTCGGCCTGTCCATCGGCGAGAAGGTCGTCGACGGCGCCGCCCACCCCAGCCTGCCGGTCACCCTGCTCGTCGAGGCGGGTCAGGCCGTCGTCACGATGCCGCAGCTCAACGCCCAGTGCCCCGCGCCGCCGGAGTGGCTCGCCGCCGTCGACCGGCGGGGCTTCGCCTACCTGCTCTTCGCGACCCGCCCCTGGCCCGAGGCCCGGCCCGGCACGCCCGTCGAGCCCGAGGCCCTCGCCGCCTTCGCCGGTGACACCGAGACGCTGACCAGCGCGGCCCACGTCCTCCTGCCGGCCCGCAGCCTGCGCGACTGATGGCCGCCCCGGCAGGGTGGTCGGAGAGCCGGGCCGGTACGGCGGGTGCCGAGGGTTCCTCTGGTTCCGCTGGTGCGGCGGGCGCGGGTGTGAGGGGCACGCACCGTGCGGCCGGCGGCAGTCGTGCCTTCGCGATCCTGCTGCTGATCACCGGAGCGGCCGGACTGCTCGCCTCCTGGGTCATCACGCTCGACAAGTTCAAGCTGCTGGAGGACCCGAACTTCACCCCCGGGTGCAGCCTCAACCCGGTCGTCTCCTGCGGCAACATCATGAAGAGCGACCAGGCTTCCGCTTTCGGGTTTCCCAATCCGATGATCGGCCTGGTGGCCTACGGCATCGTCATCTGCGTCGGCATGAGCCTGCTGGCCGGGGCGGCCTTCCCGCGCTGGTACTGGCTGACCTTCGAGGCGGGCGCGCTGTTCGGGGTCGGCTTCGTGACCTGGCTCCAGTTCGAGTCGCTGTACCGGATCAACTCGCTCTGTCTGTGGTGCTGCCTGGCCTGGATCGCCACGGTCGTCCTCTTCTGGTACCTGACCTCGTTCGTCGTCCGCGAGGGTCTCCTGCCCGCGCCCGCCGGGCTGCGGAGCTTCCTGGGCGAGTTCACCTGGGTGTTCCCGGTGGTGCACCTCGGAGTGATCGGGATGCTCGTCCTGACCCGCTGGTGGGATTTCTGGACCAGCTGACCACCGGACCGTCCGACCGGCCGACCAAACGACCAGGCGACTAAACGACCTGACGACCAGGCGACGAAACGAGCAGACGACCAGTGGGCCGATAGGCCTCTCGGACTATTGCGGCAGTCGGGCGAATCTTCCGCTGAGGGAGATCTCCGGATCGTTCACCAGATACGGACGCCGAGCCCCGGATCCGCCCATTCCTGAAAGGGACCGTACCGAGATGAAGCCGACCACACGAGGAACCCTTGCCGCCGTCGTCACCGGTGTGGCGGCCGCGGTGGGCGCCTCCGCAGCCCCCGCCGTCGCGGCCGAGACGGTGCCCGTCCCCGTACCGCTCGAAGGGGTGGAGCACTCCCTGAACGTGAAGATGCCCAGGCTGGGCGGGGAACTGCCGCTGCTGTCGCCGGGCGCTCCCGAGGGACCGAAGTATGTCGAGGGCCGACTGCTGCCCGCCAGTGCCCTTCCGCAGGTGCCGCTCGGCGCCGCGCTGCCGGGGCTGCAGGCCGAGACGCCGCTGCCCCGGATCGTCGGGGAGGGCTTCGAGCGTGTGGGCGTCGACGCCCCCGCCGCCGACCTGCGGACCCTCACCCCCGGGCTGAACGTGGACACCCCGCTGACCGCGCCCAACCCCGACGCGCTGGGCCTGCCCAGCCTCAAGGACCCCCAGGCGGCCGTCCTCACCCCGGTGCTGCGGACGGCGCCGACCGCGAACCTCGGGCTCGTCTGAGCCCGCGGCGACACGGAGGACGAGGCCCGGGCCGCACGCGCCCGGGCCGGCCGCCCGGGGGTCACCGCTACCGAACACGACGAGGAGAGAGTGTTGTTCGTCGGCAGAGTGACGAGCAGAGTGACGGCGGACCCCGACGCCGGCCGGAGCAGAACGCGCCGCAACGCGCTGCGCGCGCTGGGCGTCTCCGCCCTCGCCCTGGCCGTGGCCCCCGTCGTCGCCGCCGCGTGGCCACGCCCGTCGGCGCGCCCCGAGGAGGCCGACTTCGACGAGATCTATCGGGGCCACCGCATCCGCGGCGCCAGGGCCGACACGGGCCAGGCCGCCTATCTGGCCGCCCGGACACCCGGCCGCGACACCTGGGACATCACCGTCGACGGACGTCCGCTCCACCTGATGCGGCGCGCCGACGGCACGTACCTGAGCATGATCGACCACTACCGCTCGTACCCGACGGCCCTGGACGCGACCCGCGCGGCGGTCGACGAGCTGGGCACGGCCCAGCGCCTGCGCGTGTCGGCGACCATGGAGGGAGCGGTCGGCCATGGCCTACACGCGTAAGGACGTCAGCACCCTCACCCGCAGCGAGCGGCGGCGGTTCGTCGGAGCGCTGCTGCAGCTCAAACAGCGCGGTGAGTACGACGAGTTCGTGCGCATGCACATCGACCACTACGTCTCCGACGGCGACGGCGGTCTGCGGACGGCCCACATGGCGCCCTCCTTCCTCCCGTGGCACCGCCGGTTCGTGCTGGAGCTGGAGAAGGCGCTGCGCCGGATCGACGACTCGGTGACGGTGCCCTACTGGGACTGGACCCGGGACCGTACGACGACCTCGGTGCCCTGGACGGCGGATCTGCTCGGCGGCAACGGCCGACGCTCCGACAAGCGGGTGATGACCGGCCCCTTCGCGTACGGCACGGGCAGGTGGACCATCACGGAGGGGCTCACGGACGTCGAGTACCTCACCCGGGACTTCGGTTACCCCCGCAACCCCGTCGGTCTTCCCACGGCCCGTGACCTGGACGCGGCCCTCGCCGAGCCGGTCTACGACAAGGCCCCCTGGAACTCGGTCACCCGCGGGGGGTTCCGCAACCGGCTCGAAGGGTGGGGGCAGGGGACCGGCAACGGCTCGTGGCTCAACCACAACCGGGTGCACCGGTGGGTCGGCGGGCACATGGTCGGCGGCGCCTCCGTCAACGACCCCGTCTTCTGGCTGCATCACGCCTTCATCGACCTGCAGTGGACGCGCTGGCAGCGCCGGCACAAGGGCGCGCGCTACCTCCCGGCCAAGCCGCCGGCCCGGGGCGACGCCCAGCGCGGCCGGATCCTCGCCCGCGACGAGCGGATGCCGCCGTGGAACGTGACGCCGGGGCAGATGGAGGAGATCGGGAGCGTGTACCGGTACGCGTGACCGGTGGGGCCGCGTGACCGGGCGGCGTGAATGGGCTCCGGGAACGGGCTCCTGGAGTGGCGAGAAGCCCCCGACGGTCGGACACCGTCGGGGGCTTCCTGGTACTGCCGTGCAGTTCCTGGCCTGCCGGAACAGCCGTGCCGCTCGGGGCGTCGGCCCCGTCAGTGGCCGTAGCCGGACGGGCCGGGGCTGCCGGGGTTGCCCTTGTGGTTGTCGTCGCTCTTGTTGACGCAGACGTTGCCGAAGGCCGGGTTCAGCAGGCCGATGACGTCGATCGTGTTCCCGCACAGGTTGATCGGCACGTTGACGGGGACCTGGACGACGTTGCCCGACAGGACACCCGGGGAGCCGACGGCCTTGGCCTCGGCGCCCGCGTCCGCCGAGGCCAGGCCGGCGCCGCTGAGCACGACGGCGGACGTGCCGAGCGTGACGACGGCTGCCTTCGCGATGCGAGACATCACGTTCTCCTTCTTGATCGGTGAGCGCGACCGCTTCTTCGTGGCCGCACGCCCCTTCAACGCGCCCGCGCACCGGTGGTCACGGCGTTCATCGGGGGATCACCCGTTCCGAACGCGAGTGTGGGAGCGGCACCTTCGGACGCCCCGCGCCGACTGGAATTCCGGTGCGGCTCCGGGAGCCGCGCGGCTAACCTCCGGGCGACGGGACGACAGCCGGACAGAGGGGCGGAAGAGTGAACGGCGCGGAGGAGCAGACGGCGACACCGAACTTGGGCGCCAGGTGGGCGGAGGGGGCCGAGGCGACTGGACGGATGCCCGCGGCCGGGCGAGCCGGAGAGCCGGAACGGACCGATCCGGTGCTGCGGACCTTCGTGCGCGACGGGCGCCTCGTGCGGCTCCCGGCCCGGTGGCAGCGGAAGCTGGTCGTGCTGCGGTACGTGGCGGAACGCACCTTCGAGCCGGGCATCGAGTACCCCGAGCGCACCGTCAACGAGAAGCTGCGCCCCTGGTGCGAGGACGCCCCGGTGGACCATGTGACCCTCCGCCGCTACCTGGTCGACCTGGGCCACCTCCACCGCCACCACGGCTCCTACTGGGTCCCCGACGCCACGTCCGTGGCCTGACACCACCTCCCTACCGAGTCCCCCGCGACGGCAGGTGCCTACTCCTTGGCTCCCCTGGCCATCCAGGCCCGACACCCCCACCGGGCGAGCCCGCCCCCGGCCAGGGACACGAGGATCGCTCCCCAGTCGATGACATGCGGCAGCCCGGGAAAAAACGCGAAGAAGGCGAGTACGAGGCCCATCCCTGAGAGGAACGCGACGATCTCGACTCGCCGACGCCGCGCTTCGTGCACACGCGGTGCGCTCTGCCCGCCTTGCTGGTCGACCATGAACGACTCACTTCGTGATGTGGTGGCATTGGCTCACACGCCGCACACCGTTGACATGAAGGTGGGCGCACGCCTTCCCATAACGAGGCAGCGTCTGGGGAGAGTTGTTCCTCATCGGGTCGGTCTTGCATTCGCTGTGCGTTTTGCCCCGCGAGGTGCGATAGACGCGGTTGTTCACGTCCGCGTAGGTGAAGTCGATGCGCCAGTTGCAGAACCCACTGCTCATCGCCCCCACGAAGGCGCAGTCCACACCCGCGTTCTGATAGGTGACCTTCTTCCCGCTTCCGCGGATGATGTGGGTGAACATGCACCCCGTTGGCACCTTCACGGTCACGCCGCCCAAGGTGTACTCGAAGGTGCGCACGGGAGTTGATCCGACCGCGGTGGCCTGCGCTCCGGACGGCGTCGTGAGAACGAGTGCTCCGGCGGCTACCAGTGACGCGAGAAGGCGTGCGATGTGCGGCGTGGTCAAGATTTCCCCTTGTGGTGATCTTCAGATGAGCACCTGGGACAACCGTCCTTCACCGCTGCCAGTTGCGTGATCTTGGTAGGTTCACCATCAAGTGTGATCAAGGCTTGAATGTGTAGTACATCTCGTCGGGCCCCGACTCCGCGTCGCGTTGCGTCACAGCTTGATCGCTTGGCGTGATTCCGTCGGCGGGGTGCGGTGGCCCTCGAACAGCAAAAATGCCCTCCCGGAGGGAGGGCGGGGTGTGGGCGCCCCCGGCAGGACTCGAACCTGCGGCCAAGCGCTTAGAAGGCGCCTGCTCTATCCACTGAGCTACGGGGGCCGGGTGTGGTGGCCTCTGTCTTGGTGCCCGGGTGTGGGCTGATCCGTGACGTCGCCGGGGACAAGGATAGGGCTCCCGAGTCCTTGTCCCTGTTGCTTCGCCTCCGTGGCTCAATGTGGAGGTTCGGTGAAGCGGTCCTGATAATCGCAGGCAGGTACGAATCGTGCACCTCTTTTGCCGCCTCGGACCCCGGGTGTTGTGCACTCGTTATGCCTGTGCCCCTCTCGTCCCCTCCGTCCCGTGTGTCCTGTCGGCGCGCAGACGTACTTATATGCTTCAGAAAGTCCACAAAATTGGGCATTCTTCGCATGTGGTGACCTTGGACGTACGGCCTCAGCTGCTCGACGCGCTCTCCGCCCTGCGCGACCGTGTCGCCGCCGCGCGCTTCCCGCTGCCCCTGGCAGGGGCCCCGCGCGCGCGTGCCAACCGCGACGAACTGCTCGCGCAACTCGACGACTACTTGGTGCCCCGGTTGCGACAACCCGAGGCACCGTTGCTGGCGGTGGTCGGCGGGTCCACCGGCGCCGGCAAGTCCACGCTGGTGAACTCCCTCGTGGGACGGAAGGTCAGCGAGGCCGGCGTGCTGCGGCCGACGACCCGCACGCCCGTCCTGATCTGCCACCCCGAGGACCATCACTGGTTCAGCGGCATGCGGGTCCTGCCCAACCTCACGCGCGCCTGGGCGCCGCCGCGGGACCCCGGTCAGGATCCGGACGACGACGCGTTCCCGCCGGACGGCGAAGGCGACGGTGGCGGCGGCAGGAGAGGCGAGCGCTTCCTGCGCATCGAGACAGCCGACAGCCTGCCGCCCGGCCTAGCCCTCCTCGACGCCCCCGACATCGACTCCCTGGACGCCGACAACCGGGTCCTCGCCGCCGAACTCATCTGCGCCGCCGACATCTGGGTGATGGTCACCACGGCTTCCCGCTACGCCGACGCCGTGCCGTGGCATCTGCTGCGGTCCGCGAAGGAACACCGGGCGACCCTGGTCACCGTGCTCGACCGGGTGCCCCACCAGGTCGTCTCCGAGGTCTCCCGGCAGTACGGGGCGCTGCTGACCAAGGCCGGACTCGGCGACGTACCCCGCTTCACCGTCCCCGAACTCCCCGAGTCCGCCTGGGGCGGCGGGCTGCTGCCGGGCACCGCCGTCGCGCCGCTGCGGACCTGGCTCATCCAGCAGGCGACCGATCCGGAGGCCCGTCACCAGGCCATGGCCCGCACCGCGCACGGGGTCCTCGACTCGCTGCGGTCCCGGATGCCCGAGCTGGCGAGTGCGGCGGCCCAGCAGTACTCCACCGCACTCCGGCTCACCGCCGCCGTCGACTCCGCGTACGACAGCGAGCACGCGCGCGTGAAGGGCCGGCTGCAGGCGGGGGCCGTGCTCGCGGGTGACGCCCTCAAGCGGTGGCGCAGCTACCCCCTCGACTGCACCGCCGGCGAACTGCTCGACGCCCTCGTCGAGAGCCTCGGCACCCTGTTGCTGTGCGCGGTCACCGCCGCCGACGAGCGCATCGGCGAGGCCTGGAGCCGGGAACCGGCCGCCGTGGCGGCGGGGCTGACGGAGCGTGACACGACGGGGGAGAGCGTCGAACACCGCATCGGGATGACCGTGCGGCGTTGGCGGCGCGTCCTGGAGGAGTACGCCGAGGAAGAGGTGCGCGACCTCGACCGGAGCGTCGCTCCGGACACGGAGGTGGTGGCCGCACTGGGTGCCACGGCCCTGCTGGGCGGCCGACGGGCCCGGTCCGCCGGGGAGGGGCTCGCACAACGGATCGGGGCGCACGGCGCGCTGCGGCTGCGCGACCGCGGTGGACGGCTGCTCACCGACTACCTCGAACGGGCGCTCGACGCCGAGCGCGACCGCCGGCTCGCCCCGCTCGACGCCCTCGAGGTGCACCCCGACCCGCAGGCCGAACTCATCGCCGCCCTGTCCGTACTGCAGAAGGAGAGGTGACCGTCGTGACCGCCGTCACTGATCACACGGATCAGACCGGGGACGACCTCCCTGAGAAGGGCGAGGCCAGGCCCAGGCCGGCCCGTCAGGAGCCCGGCAGGGACTTCGGCCAGGAATTCGGCAGAGAGTTTGGCAGGGCGTTCGGCAAGGAGTCCGACGGGAAGTTCGGCAAGGACTTCGGCTACGACGTCGGCGCGGAGTTCGGCGAGAAGGTCGGCAAGATGGTCGATGAGAAGGGCGAGGGCCGGACCAACGGCCTTGCCGCCGGGGCCGAGCGTTCGGAGGGGACCGGGGGTCGGGGCGCGATCGGCGGCCGGGACAGGACCGTCGCCGGTCCGTCGGCGCGCCCGCGCCGTGAGCCGCGTACGGAGGGCGGCGAGAACGACCTCTTCGCGCGCGTGGACGACCGTTCCGGTGGAGGCGTGTCCCGCCACGAACTCGCCGGAACCCCCGGTGAGGGGTTCCGGGGCGCCTCGGCACGTACGGAATCGGGTCCCGCGCGTACGGAATCGGGTCCCGCGCGTACGGGGTCGGGTCCCGCGCGTACGGAGTCGAGTCCCGCGCGTACGGATCCGGGAGCTGCGCGTACGGAATCGGGCGCCGTGGCCGCGGAGGCCGGCGCGGAGGCCGGTGACCCCTGGGACGACGGGCTCATCGCCCGGCGTGCCACCGAGGCGGGTCCCGCCGAGCGGGTGCCGGCCGTGGAGACCAGGGCCCCGGTCGCGCAGTCGGTCGTCCCGCTCGCCTACGACGGGCAACTGCGCTCGCGGCTCGACGCGCTGCGCGAGCTGGTGGGACAGTCCCGCACCCGGCTGGACAGCGCGACCCTCGCGGAGGCGGGGCGGGTGCTGGACGAGGCGGCGGCGCGGCGCAGGCTCTCCGGGCAGCACACGGTCGTCGCCATCGCGGGTGCCACCGGCAGCGGCAAGTCGACGCTGTTCAACGCGCTCGCGGGGGTGGCGATCTCGGAGACGGGTGTCCGTCGGCCCACCACGGCCGCACCCATCGCGTGCAGTTGGAGCGACGGAGCGGCGAGCCTCATCGACCGGCTGGGGATTCCGGGACGGCTGCGGCGGCGGCCGTTGCAGAGCGCTGAGGCGGAGGCCCAGTTGCGCGGTCTCGTCCTCGTGGATCTGCCCGACCACGACTCGGCGGCCGTGCAGCACCGTGAGCAGGTCGACCGAATCCTGGCGTTGGTGGACGCGGTCATCTGGGTCGTCGACCCGGAGAAGTACGCCGACGCCGTCCTCCACGAGCGCTATCTGCGGCCCCTGGCCGGGCACGCGGAGGTCATGTTCGTCGTCCTCAACCAGGTGGACCGGCTTCCCGGGGAGGCCTCCCACCAGGTGCTCGACGATCTGCGCCGCCTGCTCGACGAGGACGGCGTCGCGCTGGGGGAACACGGCGAACCCGGGGCCACCGTGCTCGCGCTGTCCGCGCTCACCGGGGACGGCGTGGGCGAACTGCGGGAAGCGCTGGAGCAGTTCGTGGCCGAGCGGGGTGCCCCCGCCCGCCGGGTCCGCGCCGATCTGGACGCGGCGGCCGCGCGGCTGTGGCCGGTGTACGCCAATCAGCGGCGCGCGGGGCTCAGCGAGAGGGCGCGCGACGAGTTCGCTGCGCGCCTCGCGGACGCCGTCGGCGCCACCGCCGCGGGCGAGGCCGCCGAGCGTGCCTGGCTGCGCAACGCCAACCGCGCGTGCGGGACGCCGTGGCTGCGGCTGTGGCGCTGGTACCAGGACCGGAGCGAACCCCCGACCGGGCGGCTCGCCCTGAAGACGCCTGTGGACGAGGAGGCCACCGCCCGGCAGCGCGTCGAACAGGCCGTACGTACGTTGTCGGAGCGCGCGGCGAGGGGGTTGCCCCAGCCCTGGGCCCAGGCGGTGCGTGAGGCGGCCGTACGAGGCGCGCAGGGGCTGCCCGAGGCGCTGGACGAGCTGGCGGTGCGGGCCGGGGCTCCGACGGGGCGGCCGCCGCGGCCGAGCTGGTGGCCGGCGGCGGTGCTCGCACAGGCCTCCATGACGTTGGTCCAAGTCGTCGGAGGGCTGTGGTTGTTGGGGCAGATCATCGGGTTCATGGCACCGAATCTCGGGGTGCCGGTGCTGCTGATGGTGATCGGCATCGTCGGCGGTCCGGCCGTCGAGTGGGGATGCCGGCTGGCGGCACGCGGTCCGGCAAGGCGTTACGGCCATGAGGCGGAACGGCGGCTGCGGGAGGCCGCCGCCGGGTGCGGCCGGGCCCGGGTGCTGGATCCGGTGGCCGCCGAACTGCTGCGGTACCGGGAGGTGCGGGAGCAGTACGGGCGGGTGTTGGGGGCGGCACCGGTGAGGTGAGGTCGGCCTTTCACCCCCTCGGGTGACGGAGTTGTCCACAACCGGCGGGTAGTACACAGGGCTCAGCGGGCTCGGCCCGGCGGCGGCAGTCTGGATTCGCGGCGATCGCAGGGACCGCCGCCCGAAGGACGCAGCAGTCGTACGGGACGGGCCCGTACGCGTGTCCGATGCCGACGGCGTCCGACGCCGGTGTGAAGGAGGGGTTCGCGAGATGAACGAGACGATGGTGTGTGTGGTGGGGAATGTGGCGACCCAGCCGGTCTGCAAGGAGCTGGCGACGGGTTCGTCGGCCCGCTTCCGACTCGCGGTGACCTCGCGCTACTGGGACCGGGAGAAGAACGAGTGGACCGACGGGCACACCAACTTCTTCACGGTGTGGGCCCGGCGCGCGCTCGCCGCGAACGTGGCGTCGTCCGTCGCGCTGGGTGATCCGGTCGTGGTGCACGGGCGGTTGAAGGTGCGCACCGAACAGCGCGACGGGCAGAGTCGGGTCTCGGCGGATGTCGACGCGGTCGCCGTCGGCCACGATCTGTCGCGGGGGACGTCCGCGTTCCGGCGGACGGCCAGGGGTGAGGCGGCGATCGCGGCCCAGTCTGCCTCCCGGCCGGAGCCGGCCTGGGAGGCCCCGCCGCCCGGCAGCCTGCTCGACGCGTCCACCGAACTGCGCCCGGAACCCGCGGGGGTGACGTGACGTCGGATCGTGCTCCGCGGAACGGGCGTGGCGTTTCGGCTCATCGGTCCGTGGTCCATCGACGGACACACCGTGAAGAGCCTGTGTACACATCTCATCGACTTGTCGATAAGTGCTGTTCGCGAGCTGTGCGACCGATAACGATTCCGATTCGGATCGGTTGTCCGACGATACGACTGGGAAGAGTGGTGCACCGCATCCCTAGGATGCCGGGCATAGCTCACGGGGCTTCTGATTCTGCTGGTGGGACCACCCCCCACGTCAACGGGTCCTGCTCGAAGGGAATTTCTGTGGTTTCTTGGTTCTCGGCGTCGATCTCCGGTGGGTTCGGGCGGGCCGCACGCAGGCGCAAGGCCGGCCGGCTCGCCGCCGTGTCGCTCGTGTCCGGCCTCGTCGTCGCGGGCGGAATCGCCACCGCGAGCCCGTCCGTCGCCGACGAGACTCCGCAGAGTTCCGGCGGGGCGACCGCGACCATAGGCGGCCTGAAGACGTACGGGACGGCTGTGCTCCGTACCGACGAAGGCCAGGAACAGCAGCTCCCCGCAGGGCTGTTCGAGATGTTCGTCGACGGCGGCGGCACCCTGCAGACCTATTGCGTCGACGTCCAGAACCCGACACAGAAGGACGCCGAGTACCAGGAGACCCCCTGGAGCGGCACCTCGCTCGGGGCCAACAAGGACGCGGGCAGAATCCGCTGGATTCTGCAGAACTCCTACCCGCAGGTGAACGACCTCGCGGCACTCGCCGACAAGGCGGGGGCCAAGGGCCTCACGGAACAGGACGCCGCGACCGGTACCCAGGTGGCGATCTGGCGGTACTCCGACGGAGCCGATGTGACGGCCCTGGACCCGGAGGCGGAGAAGCTCGCGGACTATCTGCAGAAGAACGCGCGGAACCTGGCGGAGCCGAGCGCCTCCCTCACCCTCGACCCGTCGGCGGTCTCCGGTCGGGCCGGCGAGCGGCTCGGCCCGGTCACGGTGCACACCAACGCCGACGGCGTGACCGTGACCCCGCCCTCGGACGCGACGGCGGACGGCGTGAAGGTCGTCGACGCCGAGGGTGAGGCCGTGACCTCGGCCGGGGACGGCAGCGAGCTGTACTTCGAGGTGCCCGAGGACACCGCGGACGGCACGGCGGAGCTGACCGTGGAGGCTTCGACGACCGTCCCGGTCGGCCGTGCGTTCGCCTCCGAGACCCGCAGCCAGACCCAGATCCTCGCGGGCTCCAGCGAGTCCACGGTCTCCGCGACGGCGACCGCGCACTGGGCCGAGAAGGGCGCGATACCCGCACTGTCCGCCGAGAAGAACTGCGCCGAGGGCGGCCTGGACATCACGGCCGCCAACGAGGGTGACAAGCCTTTCGCCTTCGACCTGATGGGAATCACGTACACCATCGAGGCGGGCGGCACCCGGACGGTGACGATCCCGCTGCAGGAGGACCAGGCGTACGACTTCACGATCAAGGGCCCCAACGGCTACGCGAAGCAGTTCCGGGGCGTGCTCGACTGCCGCACCGAGACCGAGGCCGGGGCGGGCGGCGACTCGGTCCGGACGCTGAGCGAACCGAGCCCGGCGACGGTCGGGGGAGGCACGGTGACCGACGCCGGTAACGATCTCGCCGAGACCGGCAGCTCCGGCGCGACGCCGGTGATCGGCGGCATCGCGATCGGGCTGGTCGTGATCGGCGGCGCGGTGATGATCCTCATCCGCAAGCGGAACCCCTGAGGCATCGCCGGACGCGCAACGGCGGCGGGACCGCCGAGGAACGGCCGCCGGATCGTCGGAAAGTGAGCTTCCTTGGCAACTCAACAGTGAGTGACCGCGCGGTGACACGTGCGTTCTACGCGGCCCCGGTACGCCTCCCAGGCGCCGGGGCCGCGTCGTTCGTGAGGGGGGCTCACCATCCGGTTTCCGTCGAGGGCTGGCAGTGCGGCAAGATGGGTGGTACTGCCCACTGCCAGATCTCAAGTTGCCGGACGGTTTCTCTTGGCTGAGTACATCTACACGATGCGCAAGACACGCAAGGCGCACGGCGACAAGGTCATCCTTGACGACGTCACGCTGAGCTTCCTGCCCGGCGCGAAGATCGGTGTGGTCGGCCCGAACGGTGCCGGTAAGTCCACCGTCCTCAAGATCATGGCGGGCCTGGAGCAGCCGTCCAACGGTGACGCGTTCCTGTCGCCCGGCTACACCGTCGGCATGCTCCTCCAGGAGCCCCCGCTGGACGAGTCCAAGACGGTCCTGCAGAACGTGCAGGACGGCGCCGCCGAGATCATGGGCAAGCTCAAGCGCTTCAACGAGGTCGCGGAGCTCATGGCGACCGACTACTCGGACGCGCTCCTCGACGAGATGGGCAAGCTCCAGGAGGACCTGGACCACGCGAACGCCTGGGACCTGGACACCCAGCTGGAGCAGGCCATGGACGCCCTGGGCTGCCCGCCCGGCGACTGGCCCGTCACCAACCTGTCCGGTGGTGAGCGCCGCCGCGTCGCCCTGTGCAAGCTTCTGCTGGAGGCCCCCGACCTGCTGCTGCTCGACGAGCCCACCAACCACCTGGACGCCGAGTCCGTGCAGTGGCTCGAGCAGCACCTCGCGAAGTACCCCGGCACCGTCGTCGCCGTCACCCACGACCGGTACTTCCTCGACAACGTCGCGGGCTGGATCCTGGAGCTCGACCGCGGCCGCGCGATCGGCTACGAGGGCAACTACTCCACGTACCTGGAGACCAAGCAGACCCGTCTCAAGGTCGAGGGCCAGAAGGACGCCAAGCGCGCCAAGCGGCTCAAGGAAGAGCTGGAGTGGGTCCGCTCCAACGCCAAGGGCCGCCAGGCCAAGTCCAAGGCGCGTCTGGCCCGCTACGAGGAGATGGCGGCCGAGGCCGACAAGATGCGGAAGCTGGACTTCGAGGAGATCCAGATCCCGCCGGGCCCCCGTCTGGGCAACGTGGTCGTCGAGGTCAACAACCTCAGCAAGGCCTTCGGCGAGAAGGTCCTCATCGACGACCTCTCCTTCACGCTGCCGCGCAACGGCATCGTGGGCATCATCGGCCCGAACGGCGCCGGCAAGACGACCCTCTTCAAGATGATCCAGGGGCTGGAGCAGCCCGACTCCGGTTCGATCAAGGTCGGCGACACCGTCAAGATCTCCTACGTCGACCAGAGCCGCGAGAACATCGACCCCAAGAAGACGCTGTGGGCCGTCGTCTCCGACGAGCTGGACTACATCAACGTCGGCCAGGTCGAGATGCCCTCCCGCGCCTATGTCTCCGCGTTCGGCTTCAAGGGCCCGGACCAGCAGAAGCCGGCCGGGGTGCTCTCCGGCGGTGAGCGCAACCGCCTCAACCTGGCGCTCACCCTCAAGCTGGGCGGCAACCTGCTGCTCCTCGACGAGCCGACCAACGACCTCGACGTCGAGACCCTGTCGTCGCTGGAGAACGCGCTCCTGGAGTTCCCGGGCTGCGCCGTGGTCGTCTCCCACGACCGCTGGTTCCTGGACCGGGTGGCCACGCACATCCTCGCCTACGAGGGCGAGTCCAAGTGGTTCTGGTTCGAGGGCAACTTCGAGTCGTACGAGAAGAACAAGATCGAGCGGCTCGGAGCCGACGCCGCGCGTCCGCACCGCGCCACCTACAAGAAGCTGACCCGGGGCTGATCGATCTTGCGGCACATCTACCGCTGCCCACTGCGCTGGGCGGACATGGACGCGTACGGCCACGTCAACAACGTGGTCTTCCTCCGCTACCTGGAGGAAGCCCGTATCGACTTCCTGTTCCGCCCGGAGAAGGACTTCAAGCAGGGGTCCGTGGTGGCACGCCATGAGATCGACTACAAGCGGCAGTTGGTCCACCGGCACCAGCCCGTGGACGTCGAGCTGTGGGTCACGGAGATAAGAGCGGCGTCGTTCACGATCACCTACGAGGTCAAGGACCCGGACCAGGTCTACGTCCGGGCCTCCACGGTGATCGTGCCGTTCGACTTCGCGACGCAACGGCCCCGCCGGATCACCTCCGAGGAACGCGAGTTCCTGGAGGGGTACAGGGACGACGAGGAGGAGGCCGTCGCCGCATGACGGTGCTCCACCTCGCCGACGAGGGGGAGGCGGCGGATCTCGCGGCCTTCCTCTCCCGGCTGCTCCACTACGACCGTGGAGCCGCGGTGCGCCTCCAGGCGGCCGGCACCGCCCTGGCCGTCTTCGGCCGGCCACCGTCCTTCGAGGTCCTGGCGATCCGGGCCGTGCGCCTCGCCAAGCCCTACGAGAGCGGACTCGACGTCACTCTCGACGTGACCGTGTCGGCCGGTGAACTCCTGGAGTCCATCGACGAGCCGGGCGCCACGGCGGTCGTCCCGGCAGCGGTGACCGGACCGCCGTGGGCCGGGGTGCTGCCCCCGCGCGGCGGCTGGCGGCCGGAGGCGGGCCTGCCCGCACCGGACGCGCTGGCGGCGATGGTCTCCGCGGCGGTACGTGAATTCCGCTCCCGCACCGAGGAGTTGCCGCCCGAGCGCCGTACACGGGCCGAGCTGGACGCCATCGGGCGGGAGATCTGGTCCCGGACGGTCGGGGACACGCCGCTGCCGGTGCGGGCCGTGCACGCGGCACAGTCACTCGGCTTCCTCCGCCCCCCGCGCGCGGGGGGCACGTCCGGGACGGCGACACCGGGACTGTTCTCGTCGGGCGCGTGGCTCCGCCTGCGCACACCGTACGGGTCGATCGCCGTACGCAGGGCGGGACTGGGAACCCTGGGCGTCAGCGTCCGCTGAACCGCTCAGCCCGGGGCGTTCACCATCGAGGCGGCCGCGTAGGTGAGGTAGTTCCACAGGGTGCGCTCGTGTTCCTCGGAGAGGTCGAGGTCGTCGACGGCGTCGCGCATGTGCTTCAGCCAGGCGTCGTGGGCGGCGCGGTCGACGGTGAAGGGGGCGTGACGCATGCGGAGCCGGGGGTGGCCCCGGTTCTCGCTGTAGGTGGTGGGACCGCCCCAGTACTGGATCAGGAACAGGGTGAGGCGGTCCTCGGCGGGGCCAAGGTCCTCCTCGGGGTACATGGGCCGCAGGATCGGGTCCTCGGCGACACCCTCGTAGAAACGGCGCACGAGGCGCCGGAAGGTCTCCTCGCCACCGACCTGCTCGTAAAAGGTCTGCTCCTGAAGCGTGCCGCGCCGAATCTCATTCACGCTCCCCATGGTCTCAGACGCGGCGACGGAGGTCTTGAGGCTTAGGACTCTTCCGAAAGGCGCGGACCGGCTGATTCCGGACCGAAGCGCCGGGGTGCTCGCCTCCGGGGGCGTCCGGCCGCACAGTGGAGGTATGGGCACGCACACTGTGGACCACGACGTGGAACGCCTCGCCGCCGAGGCCCGGTCGGCGCTGGTGCGGGAGATCGAGGCGAGCGGGGCGTGGGACGCCGACCCCCAGTGGCGGAAGGCGTTCGAGAGCGTCCCCAGGCATCTCTTCGTCCCGTACTACTACGTGGGCGTCCTGGGCGGCTTCGAGCGGCTGTGGGGCGAGGAACGCGACCCCAGGCGGCGGGAGCGCTGGGTGCGGGGCGCGTACGCGGACACGCCGCTCGCCACGCGCGTGCGGGACGGGGAGCTGATCTCCTCCAGCAGTCAGCCCTCGCTGATGGCGAAGATGCTGGCCGAGCTGGAGGTGGAGGACGGCGACCGGGTGCTGGAGATCGGCGCCGGCACCGGTTACAACGCCGCCCTGCTCGCGCACCGGCTCGGGGACGACCGGGTGACCACCGTCGATCTGGACGCCGACATCACCGAGGCGGCGCGCAGGCACCTGGACGCCGCCGGGTACCACCCGACCGTCGTCACCGGGGACGGGGCGCGCGGGGTGCCCGAGCGGGCGCCGTACGACCGGATCATCGCGACCTGCACGCTGCACTCGATCCCGCGCGCCTGGCTCGCCCAGTGCACCCCCGGCGCACGCATCCTGACGCCGCTGGCCACGGGGCTGGTGCGGCTTCGGGTCGAGGACGCCGAGACCGCGGAGGGGCGTTTCCTGCACACCTCCGCGTACTTCGTGCCCCTGCGCGGAAGCAATGGGCCGGAAGCGGCCCATCCGCATCTGGGCGGCCTGCCGCACCGGGCCAGGGATCACGAACTTTTCCGGTTCCTGCTGGCCCTCACGGCGGCCAGTCTCGACCCGCACGAGGCACTCGCCCTGTGGCAGCGCGAGGGGATGCCGTCCCGCGAGCGGTACGGCATCACGGTGCGCGGCGACCGTGCCTGGGCCTGGCTGGACGACCCGGAGGGCCCGTACGCCTGGCCACTGCCCTGACCGGGGCCCCGGGGTGGCGGCGACGGCCGGTGCCCGTTGCCGTGCCGCGCAACGGCCTCAGGGCCGACCGAGGTGTCCGGTCGGCCCTGAGCCGTGTCGCACTGCCGTCGGGGCGGGTCAGCCCCGGCGGATCGTGATCGTCGTCCACGCGCCCACGTGGACCCGGTCCCCGTCCTGGAGGGGGATCGGGACGAAGGGCTGGATGGGGTCCTCGGAACCGTTGACCGTGGTGCCGTTCGTGGAGTTCTGGTCGACGACAGCCCAGCTGCCGTCGGGCTGCTGCACCAGTACCGCGTGCTGGTGGGAGACGCCCGGGTCCTCCGGTGGCACCGAGAGATCGATGTCGGGGGTGTCGCCGGTGGAGTGGCGGCGCCGTCCGATGGTGATCTGGTTGCCGGTGAGGGCGCGCCGCTGCTCCGGGGAGTACGCGGGCAGGTTCAGGCCCGCGGCCTCCGGGCCCGAGCGCTGCATCATCGCCATGAAGTAGTCGCGGTCGGGGCCGATGGTCGCGCTCCAGGTCGTCGGCGCCTGCGGGTACGCGGGGCCGGGCGGGGCCTGGGTGGCACCGGGCTGCGGATAGCCGTAGCCACCCGGACGGGCACCCGCGCCGCCGGGACCGCCGGGTCCACCCGCACCGCCGGGGCCGCCGGATCCGCCCGGGCCGGTCGATGGCGGGGAGATCACCCAGTCGTCGTCACCGCCGAACGAGGGGCCGCCACCGGAACCGGGGCCGCCGGGCTGCGGGCGCCGGGTCTCCTGCGGGAAGGCGGGCGGAGCGGTGGCTCCTGCCTGCTGGAACGCCTGCGGCGCGCCACCGCCGGGACCGCCACCGGGGCCCTGACCGCCGCCGGGACCCTGACCACCCGGGCCGCCGGGGAAACCGGAAGCGCCAGGTCCGCCGGGGCCGCCCGGACCACCCGGCGTAGGGCCGGGCGGCGGCGGAACCGGTCGCGAGGGGTCGCCGCCGAAGCCGGAGGGCCCGGGACGTGAGGGTTCACCGCCGAAGCCCGAGGGCCCGGGGCGTGAGGGGTCGCCGCCGAAGCCCGAGGGGCCGGGTCGCGAGGGGTCACCACCGAAGGCCGAGGCCCCGGGGCGTGAGGGGTCTCCGCCGAACGCGGACGGACCGCCCTGGCCGGGGCCCGGCTGGCCCGAAGGCCCGCCGCCGAACCCGGAGGGGCCTCCCGGCCCCGACGGGCCACCGGGACCCCCCGGGCGTCCGGAGCCACCGGGACCCTGACCGGCGTGCCCGCCGGGCCCACCCGGGCCCGACGGCTCGCCGCCGAACGGCGGTCCCGGCGGGATCGGCTCGGCGGGACGGTTCACCTGGGAGGGGCGGGAACTCTGGTAGTCGTACCCGTCACCGCCGCCGTAGGACGGCGGAGGCGGCTGCTGGAAGCGGAGCGCCGGGTTCCCGCCGGCGCCGGGACCGCCGGGACCGGCACCCGACGGACCGGGGCCGCCGGGGCCGCCGGGTCCACCCGGACCGGGACCCGGCCCGGGAGCCGGGGGCCTCGGCGCGGCAGGCGTGTACGTCGTCGCCGTGTTGGTCAGGAAGTTCCACCGGCACTCCTCGCAGAAGGGCGCGCCGCCCTCGCGGGGCGTGCGGCACTGCGGGCAGAGTTCCGGCTCGGCGGCGAGGTGCGGGCGTCCACCGGGACCCCCTGGGCCCCCTGGACCTCCAGGTCCCGGGCCTCCGGGACCCCCCGGGCCGCCCGCGCCGGGAGGCGGGGGAGGGGAGCCGGGCGGCGGGTAACCGTAACCGGCGCCCGGAGGCGGCGGTGGAGGCGGCGGGGGCACGGCACCGGCCATACGGTGACCGCAGACCTCGCACCAGTCGTCGGAACCCGACTGGTGTCCGTTCGGGCAGGTCGGCATGTCGGCGCTTCCCCCTCTCCTTTCCGGCCTCACGGCCGGTTCCTGTGGCCGCGACGGGCCGGTGTGGCCGCTTCCGTCCGGATCCCCGGTGGGGGAGCCAGGCTCAGTGCAGCGGTGTTTCCGGGTGTTTCCAGTTTGCTTGCAGCTACTTCTTTACACGAACAGTCTTTGTGGACCGTGTCTCGAGAGTCATCTCGTCGGCCTCTGTGACCTTCGCCTTCAGTCGCACAGTACCTGTCGCCGCGTCGACCACGTCCACCACCTTCGCAAGCAGTTTCGCAGTATCCGCGTTCCCCGAGGCGCTGGCGAGCTGAACGGCCCGTCCCAGCTTGGCCGTTGCTCCGTCGAAATCACCGGATTTACGGGCATCCAGACCCTGCTGGATGACTTGTGCCAGTTCGGCCTGGCCCGTGTAGTGCGCGACCTGGGGGTTGATCGACGTGGACGCGACCATGTCGTCGGTCCACACGGCCTTCACCAGACCCTGGGCGCCGAGGTTCTGCGCGCTTCCGTCGGGCTGGGGAATGACGAGGGAGACCCGGGCGGCCAGCATCTCCTGGCCCAGGTCGGCGGCCGGGACCTCGACGCACACGTGGTAGTCGCGGGACTCGTCCCCCCACGAGCCGGTCGGGTAGTCCCCGGCGCGCGGTCCCGCCTCGGTGCGACGGTCGGTCAACTCCTCGACCGTGGGCGCCACTTGCTTCACGAACTTGATCTTCGTGCCGACCGGGGTCCAGACCCGGAGGGCGACATCGGCGACCTCCTTGCCCATGGCCGCCTCCATCATCTGTGTGAAGTCCGCGGCCAGGGCGGCCGGGTCGGCCACGATGTCGGCGGTGCCGAGCAGCGCGGAGGCGATGCCCGTGACCTCTTTCACTTCCCAGTCGGTGCCCACTCCACGCGCGTCACACGTGAACCGTCCGGCACAGGCGTCCAACGCGGCCTTCAGATCCTCGGCCGACTCGTGCTCGTTGCGGCCGTCGGTGAGCAGGATGCCGTGACGGATGGCGACGTCCGCCGAGGCGAGCAGCCGGTCGGCGAGCTTCAGCCAGGTGCCGATGGCGGTGCCGCCGCCCGCGCTGAGCCTGCGCAGGGCCTGCTTGGCCTGGTCCCGGGTGGCGGAGTCGGCGATCGCGAGCCTGCCGCCGCCGGGGTAGACCTCCCGGGCCACGTGGGTGCCGTCGATCACCGCGAAGTGGACGCCGTCGCGCAGCGTGTCGATCGCGGCGGCCGTGGCGTCCCGGGCGTTGCGCATCTTGGTCGGCGGGTAGTCCATCGACCCCGAGCAGTCGACCATGAGCGCCACGGCGGCGGAGGGCCCCTGTCCGGGCGAGTACAGGTGCGGCGCGGCGACCGCGCTGCCGATGGTGCCGCCGCCGGTCGCGCTGACCGTCACGATGGCGTTCACCTCGCGGCCGCCCTCGGGCAGGTACTCGTTCTGGTACACCTCGACCGAGAACTGCGGCACGTTCGACTTCGAGAAATTGGCCATGCCTACTCTGATCCCCCTAGCGGCCCCACAGGACGTGGGGTGATGATCGTGCGTGCCCGTACCCGGACCGGTCCCCTCCGGTCCGTCGGCCGTTCCCGTCCGGCCGCCGGGGCGCCCGCGAACATCCGGCCCGCGAGCACCCTCAGGCCGATCCTGCCCCCTGAGGAGGGGCCGGGAACGGCAGGATCGCCACTGTTACGTTGTCGTGGCCACCTCCGTCGAGTGCGCGGCCCACCAGAACCTGCGCACAGCGCAACGGACGCTCGGCCGCGTCCAGCGGCACGGCCTCGGCCATTTCTTCGGCGGCCTCCGCGTAGTTCCACAGGCCGTCGGTGCACACCACGACTACACCCGGCCGGTCCGGTTTGAAGGAAGCGGTGTGCGGCTCCAGTTCGTAGGCGTCCGCGCCGAGCCAGCCGGTGATCGCGTGCGCGCGCTCGTCGGCGTACGCCTCGGCCTCGCTCATCAGCCCCGCGGACACCATCTGTGCCGCCCACGAGTCGTCCTCGGTGAGCCGGGCCGGGGGCGCGCTGCGGTCCACCGGCACCCAGTAGGCGCGGCTGTCGCCGACCCAGCCGACGACGAGCAGGTTCGGGGTGACGATCGAGCCGACGATGGTGCAGGCCGGCGCGTTCTGGTGCGGGGCGTGCTCCTGGGCCGTCTCCGGCTCCTCGGCGAGCGCGTTGACGGCGCTCGCGGCGGCGACGATCGCGTCGTGCATGGCCTGCTGCGGGTGGGTGCCGCGCGGCAGCGACTCCAGGACCGTCTCGTTGGCTGCGCGGGCCGCGGCGAGCGAGGCGTCGTCGGGGCGGGTCGCGGAGGACACGCCGTCGCAGACGATCGCGACGACCGCGGGGGAGCCGTCGGGCAGGGCGGTCGAGGAGATGGCGAACGCGTCCTCGTTGCGGTGGTGGCGCAGGCCCCGGTCGCTGACGGCGGCGACCGCGCCCAACTCCAGTTCCATGTGATCGCGTTCGCGGGGCTGGGCGTGTCCGCAGTTCTCGCAGTAGCCGTCCCGGTCGACGTGGCCCGCGCGGCAGGCCACGCACACCTTCATGCCGGCCGGCGGGGTGTCGAGGTCGGTGGTGCGCGGGTCCGGCGGCCGGGGCGCGGCCAGCGGGTACTCGTCGGGCTCGCGGGGCCGGTCGAACCGTACGCCCCGTCCCGGTCCGGACAGTTCGCCGCCGCCGGAGTCGGTGCCCTGGATGTCGGAGGGGCGGACCACCGGCGGGGGTGTGTCGGTGCTGGGTTCGGAGGCGACGGGCCAGTCCACGGGCGCCGCCTCGTCGGGCGCGGCGCCCGGCGTCCCGTTCATGGTGAGGGTCGGCTGGTCCTGCGGCCGTGCGGGGGCCGCCGAGAGGTCATGGCCGCACGCACCGCAGAAGCGGTCGTCCGATGCGAGGGGCCACTCGCAGATCGGGCACTTCGTCAGCGCGGTCGGCTGGGGCATCTGCGACATCAACTACACCCACGTCCGGGGGCGGTAACGGTTGGCACGTTCCACCAGGTCGATCCTCTCCTCGCCGCCTTGGGCGAGCCGGGCCAGTGTGCGGTACGCCCGCTCCAGTCCGAAGCGGAGGCCGCGCTCGTCCAGCGTGCTGCCCAGCAGCACCCGCTCGCCGGCCGGGGGCGCGGCGCCCTGGCCTCCGGAGAGTACCCAGTCCAGGGCGCAGCCGAGGACCTCTGTGGACAACTGCTCGCGGCGCACCGCGTCCAGACCGTATCCGGCGAGCGCCTCGATCTGCCCGGCGGCCGCGGTCAGGTCGTCCAGGAGGGGCGTCTCGGGGGAGGCTCCGGTCGGCGCGGCCGCGGAGGGGATGGTTCCGGACAGTCCGGCCCCGGTCGGGACGGCTCCGGACGCTCCGGACGCAGACGGGACGGTTGCGGACGGGTCGGCCCCGGGAGGTGTGGTCCCGGGAGGTGTGGTCCCGGCGGTCGCGGTCCCCGGAGTCACCGTCCCCGCCGACCCGGTTCCGCCCGCCAAGGCCCCCGCTCCGAGCGTCGCCTCGGCGCGGTGTCTGAGGCGCGCCCGTACGGCGGCGACCCGGGCGGCGGTGTAGTGGATCGAGGCCTCCGGTACGGACTCCAGGGTCCGCACGGCGTTCTGCCGGTCCCCGGCGGTCAGCCGCACCCGGGCGAGCCCGAACGCGGCGCTCACGAAGCTGGGGTCGGTCGTCCACACCAGGCGGTAGTACTCGGCGGCGTTGTCCAGCTGCCCCAGCACCTCGGCGCACAGGCCGAGGGCCAGCTTGGGGGCCGGCTCGCCCGGGAAGGCGTCGTAGATCGCGTCGAAGGACAGCGCGGCGTTCTCGTGGTCGCCGGTGGCGAGCGCGGCCACGCCCCGGTACCAGACCACCCGCCAGTCGTCGGGGTGGTCCCGCTCCAGGGCGTCCAGGGTGGCCAGGGCGATGGTGAACTCGGCCATCTCCAGCCGGGCCCGCAGCTCTCGCAGCCGCAGCTCCAGCGAGCCGCTGGGGGCCGCGTGCAGTGCCGTGATCAGCTCGGTCGGCGCGGAGGTCATCAGCCCCGCCAGGAACCCGGCGTTCGGGTCCCCCGGGTCCACGCGCGGCACCGGCAGCGCGAGGGCCGCGGCGGCGGTGTCGAGCTGCCGGGTGAGCCGGGCGGGGACGGCCGCGCCGCCGGTCAGCAGGATGGGCGTACCGGAAGGCGAACTGCCGTTCCCGGCCAGCAAGACGGAAGGCGAACCGCCGTTCCCGGCGAGGGAACCGGAGGGCGAACCGCCGTTCTTCCCGGTCACCTTGTCGCGCCGCACCCCCAGCCGGGACACGTCCCCGTCCAGCTTCGCGAACAGCTCCGTGTCCGTGACCTTCACCTCGGGCCCGAAGATCGTCGACAGGGCGGGCCGGGCGCGGCCCGTCTGGAGGGAGACGACCTCCCGCAGCACACCTGTCAGCTGCTCCGACATCTCCTGCGCGGAGGCGAACCGGCGGGCCGGGTCGGGGTCGGTGGCACGTACCAGCAGCCGGTAGAACGACTCGTACTGACGGAAGACCTCGATGTTGTCGGGGTCGGGCAGGGAGTCCACGAACACGTTCGTGTAGCCCTGGAAGTCGAAGGTGAGCACCGCCAGCGTGCGGGCGACCGTGTACAGGTCGGAGGCGACCGACGGGCCCACGTCGGCGACCTCGGGAGCCTGGTAGCCGACCGTGCCGTAGATGGCCGACTCGTCGTCGTCCATCCGGCGCACCGCGCCCATGTCGATCAGCTTGAGCTGGTCCTCGGTCTGGATCGCGTTGTCGACCTTGAAGTCGCAGTACAGCAGGTTCCGGCTGTGCAGGTGACCGAGCGCCTCCAGGGCCTCGATGCCGTACGCGCACGCCTGCTCCACCGGCAGCGGATCGCGGCGCCCGTCCGCCGTGCGGCGGTCGTTGGCGATCTCCTTCAGCGACTTGCCGCCCACGTACTCCATGACGATGTACCCGTCCAGCGAACCGGTGCGCTGGTCGAGGTGCTCGACGAAGTTGTAGATCCGGACGATGTTGGAGTGCTCGATCTCGGCGAGGAAGCGACGCTCGGAGATCGCGGCGGCCATCGCGTCCTGGTCGCCGGTGTCCAGCAGGCCCTTCAGCACGACCCAGCGGTCCGACACCGCCCGGTCTATGGCCAGATAGATCCAGCCCAGACCGCCGTGCGCGAGACAGCCCACCACCTCGTACTGGCCGCGCACGATGTCGCCCGAGTGCAGTTTCGGCACGAAGGAGTACGGGTGGCCGCACTTGGTGCAGAAGCCCTCCGTGCGGCCGGGCCGGTCACCGCGCGCCCGGCCGACCGGGGCCCCGCAGTCGGAGCGCGAGCAGAACCGCTTCCGCTCGGGCACCTCGGCGGTCTCCAGCACCATCGAACGCGGGTCGGGACGCGGCACGTCCGGGACCTGGACGAGACCCACGCCGAGCCGTGCCCGCCCCGAGGTGCCGGAGGTCTTGCCGGAGCTGCGCACCGACACCGAACGGCCCGTCGACCGCCCCGACAGGGCGCGGGAGAGCCGCCCGGAGACCGAGCGCCGGGACTGAGAGGAGCGCCCGGAGGTGCGCGCGGAGCGCGAGCTGCCGGAACCGGAGCCGCGCGAGCCCCGCCCACCCCCGGTGATGCCGGTGGGCGGGGAGTTGACCATGCCGCTCGCCGAGACGACCGGCGCGAGACCGCACTCGTCGCAGTACAGCTCGCCGCCGCCCACGTCCTCGTACGCACCCGAGCAACCGGGCCGCTGGCACGACTGCCGCGGTGTCTCCTCACCCGCCGGGCTCTCCTGCGTCTGACTCACGACTGCTCCTCCCTCCGGTCCTGCGGCGCGCGTTGGACCGGCACCGACTGGCCCAGCAGCTCGGCCGCCGCCTGCTGGTAGCGGAGCACCGCCATCTCGGCGACCCGCAGGTCGCACGGGGCGCTCCACAGCATGCGGCGCGCCGCGTCGTACCGCTCCACCAGCAGCGAGTCCTCCGCGAAGCCGTGCCGCGCGACCTTCGCCTTGTACGCGTCGAGGCGGCCGCGCAGCTCCGCGCGGACCGCCAGCGGCGCGGTGACCGCCGTCAACGACTCGCGGGCCCGCAGCAGTTCGTCGTCCGCCTTCTGCTCCAACGACTCCAGGAGCGGGGAGAGCCGGTGCCACTGCGCGTGTCTGCGGTACTCCGCCGCCATCGCCAACTGCTCCTGCAGCACCGTCGGCGGGCCGCTCACCACGGGCACCTCCGTCGCGGCGATCTTCGCCAGCACCTCACCGCGCGCGCTGCGCGCCTCGGCGAGCGTGCGGTCCGCGCGGCTGAGGACGTCCCGCAGCTTCACCAGCCGGGCCTCCGCGTCCTGCCGGACCGTCAGCACGGCGTCGATCTCCCGCCGCACGTCCTCCAGGGCGCGTGCCTCGCGGTCGTACGTCGAGGTGTCCGGGCGGCCGCCACCGGGCGCCGAACTGCCCGGCGCGGGCACCCAGAAGGCCAGCGGGTCCGAGACGACCTGCTCACGGAGCCGGGTCAGGGTGCGGGTGATCCGCTCCAGGTCGTCGCCGGCCGGATGCTCGCCGGGGCGTACGCCCACGGAGTGCGCGAGCTGACGGGTGCGCTGGAGCTCGGCGGCCAGTAGATCGATCCTGGCGGGCAGCGCGGACCACACCGCGTCGGCGGCCACGACCATGTCCAGCGAGGACGCGTACAGGTCGTTCATGCGGTCCACGAGTGTGACCAGCGAGAACTGTTCGCTGAGCCGGGTCGTGCCCTGCAGCGTCGGCGCGTTCGCCATCGCCGTCGCGGAGCCGGCGACCGTGACCGCCTCGCCGCGCAGCAGTTCGGTCAGCTCCACCAGGTCCTCACGGCTGGACCAGCGGCGCCGCGAACGGATCTGCCGGGCGCTGTGCAACGCGTCCGTGTACGCGTCGAAGTACGCCCACAGCAGCGTGATCGACGCGTCCGCGGCGGTCCAGCGCTCCTTGGTGACGCCGGTCAGCTCGGCGCCTTCGAGCAGCCTGCGGCCCGCGTGGTCCTGGAGGGCGAGCAGCGAGGTCTCGATGGCCTCGTGCTCCGCGCCGAGCCGCGCGAGCGCACGGTCCACCTCGTCCCGGTCCATCACCGGCCCGGTGGATCCCGCGACGCCCATCGATCACCTCTCGCTGCTGTCGGTGTCCGTCAGTTGAATGCGGTCCTCGTACGTCGGTCCTGGTACGTCAGTCTCGGTACTGCTGGGGGGCGGGTGGCTTGGACCGCGCCAAGTCCGGCCCGAGGGTCTCGGACAACCACTTGTCGTAGGAGTCCTGCCAGCCGTCCTTGAGGTAGTCCACCAGCACCTGATTGACCCGGCGTACCAGATCCCTGTCCTCCTGGTTCATCGCCACGCCGTAGTACTCGGTGGTGAACGGCTCGCCCACCAGCTTCACGGTCGGGTCCTGCGCCGCCTGGCTCGCGGCGAGGGCGCCGTCGGTGACCACGGCGTCGACCTGGCCGAGCTGGAGCCTCACCAGGCAGTCGAGTTGGTTGGGAACGGTCAGGGAGATGTCGGTGGAGTCGGGCAGCTTGCCCGACTTCTTCCCCGCCTCCAGGGTGGACCAGGCGGTGGAAGTGTCCGCCGTGCAGACCTTCTTGTCCGCCAGCGTCTCGCCGTAGCCCTTGATCGTCGAGGACTTGGGGGCCAGGATCTGCTGCCCGGTCTTGAAGTACGGCTGGGAGAAGGCGACATCCTGCATGCGGTCGCAGCTGATCGTCATCGTGCGGACCACCATGTCGACCTCCCCCTCCTGGAGCGCGGGGATCCGTCGGCTGGTGGGAATCGCCTTGAAGCGCACCTTCTCCCGGTCGCCGAGTATCTCCTCGGCGATGCGGTGCGCGATGTCGATGTCGAAGCCCTCCAGTTGGGCGTCGTCGTTCGTGCTGTTCGGGTCGCGGTAGCCCCAGCGGTAGCTGTTCTGGTCGACGCCGACCGTGATGTGGTCGTTCTTCTCGATGCGCTCGATCGCCTTGTCGGACGCGTCGGAGGAGGGCCGCAGGCTCTTGTTCTGCGGGTCCTTCATGGTCTTGCAGTCGTCGGCCCGCACCTGTGTGCCCCGGGCCGTGCCCTGGCCCCCGGCGCCCGTTCCGCCGTCGCCGCGGGTGCTCTTCACCGGCAGCACCAGGGCGAAGACCAGGGTCAGGGCGCAGAGGACCGCCATCGCGCCCACGCCGCCCCAACCACTGAGGCCGGCCCGCAGGCGCCGTACCGCACGTGTCGCGAGCCCTTCCACCGTGCCTCCTCCCGCCGCCGTCACCGGTACTCCGAAAGCCTGCGCCCGATGCCCAGCACCGCGCCCGCCGCGCCCAGGACGGCCAGTACGGCGGCGCCCACCGGGAGCCCGAGCATGGCGGCACGGCCACTTCGGGCAGCAGCCTTGAACTCGTCCTTCTCGTAGGTGCTCGCGAGGCCCAGATTCGTGTCGACCTGGTCGAAGCACTGCCCTGTCGGCCTGTCACCGTCCGGGCAGTCGTCCGTGGCCTTGCCGCCGATCACCTGGTCCCGAGCGCACTGGTAGTCGCCCCTGTCGTCGGCTTTGCGGGCCTTGCCGTGCCGCGCCTTCCACTCCTCCATGGCGAGGCCCGCGGCCCGCACGGGCTTCGCGCCGCCGCTGTCGTCGGCCAGTCGCTCGGCGGCGGCCAACCGGTCCTCGAGGTTGCGCATTTCCTTCTTGAAGTTGTGGTCGAACTCGTCCACGGTCGTCTCCTCGCCGTCGACCGTGATCTTGATCGACTGCGCACCCCGGCTGATCAGCGTCAGGTTCTCGTTGCCCCGGGCGGTGAGGGAGGCGATGCGGGCGTCGTTGAGGACGGTCAGCGACCGTACGCCGTGTTCGTAGGAGTCGTTCAGCCCCGCACGGGCGAGGGTGTGGCCCCCGGCCAGCCACAGCAGGACCACGGTGGAGGCGGCCGTCGCCGCGACCAGGCCGTGGTTCAGCACCCGGTTGGTGCGCCGGTAGTTGCGCCGCTGCGCCCAGACGAGGCCGCCGATGGCGAGGGCGCCGAGGCCGAGCGCGGCCCAGGGATACGCCGTGGCGTCCGCGTAGTCGTCGCGGAGCCGCTCGTTCTCGTTGTCGTAGATGCTCTGTGCCTCGCCGAGCATGTTCTGCATCTTGTCGTTCGCGTAACGCAGATAGGCGCCGCCCAGCGGGTAGCCCAGCCGGTTGTTGGCGCGGGCCCGCTCCACCAGACCCTTGTACTCGGGCAGCAGGGCGTTCAGCTTGGCGATGCGCTGCTCGGAGTCGGAGCCGGACTTGGACGCGGTCGCGGCGAAGGCCAGGTTCCGCGCGGCGTTCCCCATCTCCCGCTCGTACACCTCGCGTGACTCCGGGGTCTCCTGCCCACCCGCGAGAAAGCCGCTGGAGGCGGCCGTGTTGGCGGCGGCCAGGGAACTGTAGATCTCCGCCGCCGCCGAGCTGAGCGGCTGGCTGCCGTGGAGGACGTCGTCGGCGGCGGCCGCGCGGTCGTTCATCTGCCAGGCGGTGACCGAGCCGAACGCGATGACGAGGAGGGCGAGGACGGCGCCGATGATGCGCAGCCGGCCGGGCTCCGTCGTTGCGGCCGCGCGCAGTTGGTCGACGCCCTCGGCGAACGCCGTCCGGCGCGGCGGCCCGCCGTCCGGGGCCGGCGCGGGGGACCTCGGTACGGGTGCGGCCTGCGACGGCACGGCGGGGCCCGGGCCCGTGGGTGGTGCCGTCGGTGCCGCGCTGCCCTCCGGCGTGAATGTCACCTGACCTCCCCCTGGTCATCCGTCCATCGCTTCCGCCCGCTCGCGCGGACAGAGGTGCACGGCCGCAAGTATCGCCGTCGGGACTGACGACGCACAGACCTTGACTCGATCTTGTTCCCCGATCGTGTCCGTAGGCACCGTGCGTGTCGAATTCCGGCGCAGCACAAGGCTTCCCGCACCACCCCCTGCCCATGAATACGCGGTGGGTTCGGGTTCGGTTCCCTGGGGGTTCGAACACGTTCGAGGGGGAGATCGGGGGTGGTGCGGGGGGCGCGGTCAGCCTCTTTCGTAGTGCGCCCGCACGCGGGCGTGCGCGCCGCGCGGCGCGCCCACGTGGTCGAGGCCGAGCAGCGCCGCGCCCAGCACCGGGGCGGCCGTGACCACCCGGGGGACGGCCTTGGGTGCGGCGGCGGCCAGCGCCTCGCGGATCCGGGCGTCGAGCAGGGGATGCCGGGCGGCGAGGACCCCGCCGCCGAGGAGGACGGGGGTCTCCTCGCCGAGGAGGTCCAGGCGGGTCAGGGCGACCGTCGCCATGGCCACCACCTCCTCGGCCATCCGGTCCACCAGTGCACGGGCCACCGGGTCGCCGCCGGTCGCCGTGGCGAAGAGGACCGGGGTCAGCTCGTGGCGGCGGACGGCCGGGAGGTGTCCCAGGTGCAGGGCCTCGATCAGGGCGTACACGGAGTCCAGGCCGAAGTGCGCGGGCAGTGTCCGGGCGAGTGCCGTGGGGCCGCCCCGCCCGTCCTCGGCGCGCGCCGCGTGCCACATCGCCTCCTCCGCGAGGCCCCAACCGCCGCCCCAGTCACCGGAGACGCGCCCCAGCGCGGGGAAGCGGGCGGTGCGGCCGTCGGGGCGCATGCCGACGCAGTTCACGCCGGCGCCGCACACCACCGCCACGCCCCGGGGCTCGGCCACCCCGGCCCGCAGGATCGCGAAGGTGTCGTTGCGGACCTCGACGGTCGTGCCCCAGGCGCGCGTGCGCAACGCCGCCGCCAGGCGCTGTTCCTCCACGGGGAAGTCGGCGTTCGCGAGACAGGCCGAGACATGGTCGACCGAGGCGACCCGGGCCTCGGCGAAGGCCCGTCGTACGACCTCCGCGAGGCCGTCGACCGCCGTGGTCACCCCGACCGTCGGCGGCTGGAACCCCCCGCCGCGCGCCGCGCCCAGCACTTCCCCGTCGGGCGCGATCACCGCGACGTCGGTCTTGCTGTTGCCCGCGTCGACGGCGAGCACACTGCCGGACCCGGCGTCGGGCCCGCGCACGCCCGAGGCCGAATCGGCCCGGGCACCCGCGGTCGAACCCTCGCGTACGCCGTCGCTCATGCCCACGCGAGGTGCTCCCGGTTGTGGGCGAGGAGCCGGTCGGTCAGGGCCTCGGCGTACTCGTACTGGCCGATCAGGGGATGGGAGAGCAGGGCTCGGAACACCCGGTCCCGGCCGCCGCGCAGGGCCGCGTCGAGGGCCAGGTCCTCGTACGCGGTCACGTTCGCCATCAGGCCCGCGTACAGCGGGTCCACGGTCGGGACCGGCAGCGGGGCCGCGCCGTGCGGACCCACGGCCGCCTGCACCTCGATCACCGAGTCGGCGGGCAGGAACGGCAGCGTGCCGCCGTTGAGGGTGTTCACCACCTGGTGCGGGCTGCCCCCGTCGCCCAGGAGCGACGCGGCGAGGTCGACGGCCGCCTCCGAGTAGAAGGCCCCGCCCCGCCTGGCGAGCAGCGCGGGCTTCTCGTCGAGCGCCGGGTCGGCGTACATCTCCAGCAACTCCCGCTCCATCGCGGCCACTTCGGCGGCGCGGGAGGGCTTGGTCCCCAGCTCCCGTACGACCTCGTCGTGGGCGTAGTAGTAGCGCAGGTAGTAGGACGGGACCACGCCGAGGCGGTCCAGGACCGGGCGGGGCAGGCGCAGGTCGGCCGCGATCCGCTCGCCGTGGTCGGCCAGCAGCTTCGGCAGGACGTCCTCGCCCGCGGGGCCGCCGAGGCGGACCCCGGTCTCCCAGGTGAGGTGGTTGAGGCCCACGTGGTCCAGGTGGACCTCGGCCGGGGCCACGCCGAGGTGCGCGGCGAACTTCCGCTGGAGGCCGATCGCCACGTTGCACAGGCCGACCGCCTTGTGACCGGCCCGGAGCAGGGCGCGGGTCACGATCCCCACCGGATTGGTGAAGTCGATGATCCAGGCGTCCGGGTTGGTCCGGCGCACCCGCTCGGCGATGTCCAGGACGACCGGGACCGTGCGCAGCGCCTTGGCCAGGCCGCCCGCGCCGGTGGTCTCCTGTCCGACGCAGCCGCACTCCAGCGGCCAGGTCTCGTCGCGCTCACGGGCGGCCTGGCCGCCGACGCGGAGCTGGAGGAGCACGGCGTCCGCGCCCTCGACGCCCCGGTCCAGGTCACCGGTGGTGACGATCCGGCCCGGGTGCCCCTGCCGGGCGAAGATGCGCCGGGCCAGGCCGCCGACCAGCTCCAGCCGGTCGGCGGCCGGGTCGACGAGCACCAGCTCCTCGATCGGCAGCGTGTCCCTGAGCCGGGCGAACCCGTCGACGAGTTCGGGAGTGTAGGTCGACCCTCCGCCGACCACGGTGAGCTTCATAGCTGTATCAACCCTTTACTCCGGTCAGGGTGACGCCTTCGACGAACGCCTTCTGGGCGAAGAAGAACACGAGGATCACCGGGGCCATGACCAGCACGGTCGCGGCCATGGTCAGGTTCCAGTCGGTGTGGTGCGCGCCCTTGAAGGACTCCAGGCCGTAACTGAGCGTCCAGGCGGCCGGGTTCTCGGAGGCGTAGATCTGGGGTCCGAAGTAGTCGTTCCAGGCGTAGAAGAACTGGAAGAGCGCGACGGCAGCGATGCCGGGCTTCGCCATCGGCAGGACGACCCGCAGCAGGGTGCGCAGTTCGCCGCAGCCGTCGACCCGGGCCGCGTCCAGGTACTCGTCGGGGATGGTCGTCAGGAACTGCCGCAGCAGGAAGATGGAGAACGCGTCACCGAACGCCATCGGGATGATCAGCGGCCACAGCGAACCGGACAGGTCCAGCTGCTTGGCCCAGAACAGGTACATCGGGATCACCACGACCTGCGGCGGCAGCATCATCATCGAGATGACCAGCATCAGCGCCAGATTACGGCCGCGGAAGCGGAACTTGGCGAGCGCGTACGCCACGGGGACGGACGACACGACGGTGAGGACCGTGCCGAGTCCCGCGTAGACCAGGGTGTTGCGCCACCAGGTCAGGAAGCCGGGGGTGTCGAGGACCTGGCGGTAGTTGCCCCACTCCCAGGTGTCCGGGAGCAGATCGCGGGTGAGTGCCTGCTGGTCGCTCATCAACGAGGTCAGCACGACGAAGACGAAGGGCAGCGTGAAGAACAGCGCGGCGGCGACGCCCAGCGAGTGGACGGCGATCCACTCCAGCAGGGCCCGGCGGCGGGCGGCCCGCCGGCTGTCCGGGGCGGCCACCGTCACGAGGGGTTCCTCGCGTACGTCCAGTACCTGGGTCATCAGCCACCTGCTCCGATCAGTCCGCCCCGGCGTCGCATCAGCAGCGCCGTGAACACCATCGACAGGGCGAACAGCACGAGGGCGACCACACAGGCGGAGCCGTAGTCGAAGCGCTGGAAGCCCAGGTTGTAGACGAGCTGGGGCAAGGTCAGGGTCGACTTGTCCGGGTAGCCCGGCTCGAACTGCTGCCCGGAGCCGCCGATGATGCCGGAGGCGACCTTCCCGGCCACCAGGGGCTGCGTGTAGTACTGCATGGTCTGGATCACGCCAGTGACCACGGCGAACATCACGATCGGCGAGATGCTCGGCAGGGTCACGTACCGGAACCGCTGCCAGGCCGATGCCCCGTCCAGTTCCGCGGCCTCGTACTGCTCCTTCGGCACGTCGAGCAGGGCGGCCATGAAGATCACCATCAGGTCGCCCACACCCCACAGCGCGAGCGCGGTCAGCGCCGGCTTGGACCACGTGGGGTCGGTGAACCAGCCGGGTGTCGGCAGACCGAGGTCGCCCAGGATCGCGTTGACCGGCCCGGTCCCGGGGTTGAGGAGGAAGACGAAGGCCAGGGTCGCGGCGACCGGCGGGGCGAGGTACGGCAGATAGAAGAGGGTGCGGAAGACACCCGCCCCGGTCCTGATCCTGGTGATCAGCAGGCCGACACCGAGCCCGAAGAGCACCCGGCAGGTGACCATGGCCAGCACCAGCCAGAGGGTGTTGCGCAGGGCCGGCCAGAACATCGGGTAGTCGGAGAAGACGTAGGACCAGTTGCCCAGGCCGCGGAAGACCGGGGTGCCGAATCCGTCGTACTTCATCAGCGAGAAGTACACGGTGGACACCAGCGGATAGGCGAAGAAGACGCCGAACCCGATGAGCCACGGTGACAGGAAGGCCACCGTCCGAAGCGCCGACCTGCGGCGCTTCGAACGGAGCGTGTGCGAGGACACGCGCAGCGAGTGCGTGGACATCCGACGGATACCGCTGCCGCTACTTCGCCTGCGCGATGTCGGTGTCGATCTGCTGGGCGGTCTTCTCCAGCCCCTTTTGCAGGTCCGTCACCTTGCCGGACTCGTACTGGTAGCCGAAGTCCTGCAGCGTCGTCTGGTAGGTGGAGCCGTTGACCGAGGCCGGCGGGGTGTTCGAGTGCTTGTTCTGGGCGATGTCCAGGAACGTCTGGAAGCCCTCGTCCACCTTCAGGTCGGGCGACTTCAGCGCCGCGAACGTGGACGGCACGTTGTGGATGGCGTTGGCGAAGGACACGACGGCCTCGGTGTCGGTCGTCAGGTACTTCACCAGCTCCCAGGCCGCGTTCTGCTTGTCGCTCTGCGGGGCGATGCCGATGATCGTGCCGGAGAGGAAGCCCTTGCCGTACTCGTCCACCTCGTCGTCGGCCACGGGCATCGGCGCGGTGCCGATCTCGAAGTCGGTCCCGGCGGCCTTCGCCATCCCGAGCCGCCACTCGCCGTCCAGCTGCATGGCCACCTGCCCCGTCTGGAACGGGTGCTTGGCCCCCCACTCGTCACCGAAGGTGTTGCGGTACCTCTCCAGCTTCTCGAAGCCGCCGAGGGAGTCCACCAGCTTCTTCTGGTACGTGAACATCTCCGCGAACGCCGGGTCCTTGGCGATGTTCGACTTGCCGTCCGCGTCGAAGTAGGCGTGGTCCCACTGCGACATGTAGTGGTCCACGACCGTCTCGTAGCCGTGGTAGTTCGGCATGAAGCCCAGCTGGGAGTAGCTGTCGCCCTTCGACTTGGTCAGCTTCTTCGCGACCTCGGCGAACTGGGACCACGTCTTCGGCGGCGCCTCGATGCCGGCCTTCCGATACGCGTCCTTGTTGTAGTACAGCCCGTACGCGTCCCCCAGCAGCGGCAGCGCGCACCGGGTGCCCTCGAACTGTGTGTAGTCCAGCATCGGCTTCGGGATGATCTTGTCGAGGTCGAGCTTGGACTTCTCGATGAAGGGCTTCAGATCGGCGAAGGCCCCGGAGGAGCAGAACTTGCCGATGTTGGACGTGGTGAACGAGGACACCACGTCCGGCCCCTTCGAACCGCCCGCCCGCAGCGCCTGGTTGAGCTTGTCGTCGTTGATGTTCCCGACGACCTTCACCGTGATGTTCGGGTGCTCCTTCTCGAACTGGTCCACGTTCGCCTGGATCGCCTTCACCTCGCCGGGGGCGCTCCACCCGTGCCAGAAGGTGATCGTCGTCTTGGCGTTCGGGTCGTCGGAGGCGGTGGCCCCGGACTGCCCCGTACAGGCGGTGGCGAGCAGGGCGAGGGAGGCGGTGGCGGCGAGGGCGACCGCCGCGTTCTTGGATATTCCGGACATGGCGGAGTCTCCTGGGGAAGGAAGGGGGATCTGAGAGGAACGGGGCGCGCCCGGGAAACCCCAGGGGCGCGGGGAACTGCGCGACCAGCCACGGCGGACCGGCAGTGTTCGAGCGACCTGAAAGGCGGCCGACTCAGCGGAGCGTCAACGTGTCGAAGACCTCGTCACGCGTCGCCGCGAGCGCGCTCTCCAACGCGCCCCGCAGCACGGGGTGTTCACGTACGTCACCGAGCACGAGCCGCGGCCGGGAAGCCGCCAGCTCCGCCAGCTCGGCCTCGACGAGCGCCCGCAGCGGCTCGCCGCCGGCGGTCAGTGCCGTGCCGCTGAGGACGACGAGTTCGGGATCGAGCACGGCCACGAGGGACGCGATACCTGTCGCGAGCCCCGTGGCGTACGTGGACAGAAGCTGCCGGTGGGCCCCGGAGTCGACCTCGGCCGCCCGGGCCACGAGCGCCGCCGCGACCTCGGCGTACGGCCCCTCCGGCACCGGAGAGATCCCCAGCTCACGGGCGAGCCGGGGGATGATCTGCGAACCGGCGAGCTCCTGGAAGCCGCCGCTGTTCGCCTTGGTGACATGGCGGACCAGGGGCACGCCCGGGACCGGCAGGAAGCCGACCTCGCCGGCGCCCCCGGTGAACCCCCGGTGCAGCCGTCCGCCGAGGACGACCGCGGCGCCGAGGCCGCCCTCGTTCCACAGCAGAACGAAGTCGTCGTGGCCCTTGGCCGCGCCCAGCCGCTGTTCGGCGAGGGCGGCGAGGTTCACGTCGTTCTCGTACTCCACCGGCATCGGCAGCGCGGCGGCGAGTTCGTCGAGGAGGGTGGGGGAGTGCCAGCCGGGCAGGTGCGAGGCGTACCGCAGCCGTCCGGTGGTGGGGTCGAAGGCGCCCGGTGTGCCGATGACCAGCCGGTGCACGTCGGACCGGGTGAGTCCGGCGGCCTTGGCCGCCCCGTCGAGGGCGGCGGTGACCTGCCGTACGACCGGCTGGGCGGCACGGCGTCCGGGGGTGGGGACGGCGTGCTCGCCGACCGTGCGGCCGGTGATGTCGGCGACGGCGGCCAGGACCCGTTCGGGGGTGACGTCGAGGCCTGCGGCGTACGCGGCGGTCGGATCGACCGCGTAGAGCTGGGCGTTGGGGCCGGGTCGGCCCGTGCCGGTCCCGTCGGCGCCGGACCCGCCGGTGCCGGGGCCGCCGTCGCGGGGTCGGTCCGCGCCGGTGCCGGTGGCGACCACGAGGCCGGCGGCTTCGAGGCGGGCCAGGAGCTGGGAGGCGGTCGGCTTGGACAGTCCCGTCAGCCTGCCGAGCCGGGTCCGGGAGAGCGGGCCGTGCTCCAGCAGCAGATCGAGTGCGGCGCGGTCGTTCATGGCGCGCAGTACACGAGGGGTTCCTGCCATGGGTCCGCCACCTGCCCAACTGTTAGGAAAGTTTCCTATCGGATGCCAGGACGATAGGACTAGACCAGGCGAGCGTCAATATCCGGCCATGAAAAAGCCCCCGGGTGGCGCGGTCGCCGTCCGGGGGCCGGGGTGCGGTGCCCTTACTCCACGTCGACTACTTCACGTCGACGAAGTCCGCCGCGGACGTCTTCGCCGCGGTGGTGGACGTACCCGCGAACTTGTAGCGGTACGAGCCGTCCTTCGACGCCTTCACGGTGGTGGACAGGGCCCCGCCCGTCCCGGAGGTCACCGTCTTGACGTCGGTGTAGGCGGCGGCGCCCTTCGCCTTGAACTGGAGGGTGACCTTCTGGCCCTTGTAGCCGGCGTACCTGCCGGTGTTCCAGTCGGCACGGGTGAGCGCGCCCTTGACGGTCAGGGTCCTGCCCTTGACGACCGGCTCCGGGGTGGCGTTCACCGTGACCTTGGAGATGCGCTGGAGCCTGGCGGTGCCGAGGTTGCCCCAGACGTCGGTGCCGCTGTGGAAACCGATGTGTCCGTCGGAGTCGTCCTCGTCGATCGCGGACTCCATGTAGAGGGCGGCGGCCTTCCACTCGGTGGCGTCAGCGGCCGTGTAGAGCTGGCGGGGGTCGATGGTGAGCTTCGTCGAGCAGGACTCGGTCACCGTGGTGTCGGTCGTCGCCGTCGTCGTGCAGACGGGCTTCCGGGAGGAGTCCTCGACGACGTTGGCGGGATCCGCGAGCCTGCCCCGGTAGAGGGCGACGCCCAGGAAGGTGTTCTTGTAGTCGATGACGAAGTCGTCCGGCCGGGTGAAGCTGTACGTGACCGGCACGGTCACCTCGGCCCTGGTGCCGACCGCGATCGGCTTGCCGCTGTTGACCGTGATGGCGCCGAAGGCCAGAGCCGGCGAGTCGGCCAGCGCGGCGGGCGCGGCGACGCCGGTGAGAGCCAGGGCGCCGGACACGACGGCGCCTATGGCGAGCTTGTGCATGAGTCCCCACATTCGTGGCGGGCCCCTGGGCGTTGAGCTCCAGAACAAGGGCCCGCTGTGGGGGTGACACTAGGCGATCATGCATGCGAAGGGAATGCGGGGTACCTGTGAAGACGGTTCCGAAGGCGCAGGTCAAGCGGATGCGAGCGTTCCAGGTGACCCCCGCGATGGGTACCGGGTGCCCCTGCGGCGAGGGCACCCGGCCATGCAAAAACCCGGACCGTCAGGCGGAGATGCCGTCGATCCGGGCCAACGCGTCGTCCGCGCCGAACGGCTGCAGGTACGGCAGCCAGCGCGGGTCCCTGTGCCCCGTGCCGATGATGCGCCAGGCCAGCCCGGTGGGCGGTGCGGGTTTGTGGCGGAGCCGCCAGCCGATCTCGACGAGATGGCGGTCGGCCTTGACGTGGTTGCAGCGGCGGCACGACGCGACGACGTTGTCCCAGACGTGCTTGCCCCCGCGACTGCGTGGGATGACGTGGTCGACGCTGGTTGCGACGCCACCGCAGTACATGCACCGGCCCCCGTCGCGGGCGAACAGCGCCCGACGGGTCAGAGGAACGGGCCCCCGATAGGGAACCCGGACGAATCGCTTGAGCCGGACCACGCTGGGTGCGGGGACTGTGACGGTCGCGCTGTGCAGATAGGCGCCGGATTCTTCCAGGGAGACGGCCTTGTTCTCCAGGACGAGGACGAGCGCGCGGCGGAGCGGTACGACGCCGAGCGGCTCGTACGACGCGTTGAGGACCAGGACGTGCGGCACGGATGCCTCCTTGTACGCCGGCGGCGCGTGGCTCGCGCCGTGGACGATCCGTAGTCAGTCTCCCCTCAGGCCTGGTGAAAGCGCCACCATGTCCCGGTAACGGGCTGGGAGTGTTTTCGACCACACCTCATTCATCCCCCGTCGTGTGCGCCCTTCACTCCCTGGTGAGCGCCCTGTCTCCCTCGAACATGGCGGCGACCTCCACACAATGCCCCGTTAGTGTGGTGGGCCTGCCCGTCCGGTGACCTTTCCGTGACCCGATGGATCTTGACCGCCGTGCCGGAAGGCAGATAACGCACCTTGGAGGTTCCCGCCGTGCCGTCCGTTTCTTCCCTGTCCCTCCTCCTGGCCGCCGCCGCGCCGTCGCCGTCCCCCTCGGAGACGGCGACGACACCGGCCGTGCCGTCGCTGGAGGACGCACAGGAGAGCGCGACCAACGCCGCCAGCTGGGTGGAGGAGAACTGGTCCACATGGCTGGCCATCGGTCTCCGCGTCCTGCTGATCGTGGTGATAGCGGCGGTGCTGAGAGTGGTGGTCCGGCGGGCCATCACCAAGCTCATAGACCGGATGAACCGCTCGGTGCCGGGCGTCGAGGGGGGCACCCTCGGTGGTCTGCTGGTCAACGTCGAGCGCCGCCGCCAGCGCTCCCAGGCCATCGGCTCGGTGCTGCGCTCGGTCGCGTCGTTCCTGATCCTGGGCACGGCCGCCCTGATGGTCCTCGCCACCTTCGAGATCAACCTCGCCCCGCTGCTGGCCTCCGCCGGTGTCGCCGGCGTCGCCATCGGTTTCGGCGCCCGGAACCTGGTCACGGACTTCCTCTCCGGTGTCTTCATGATCCTTGAGGACCAGTACGGCGTCGGTGACACCGTCGACGCGGGCGTCGCGTCCGGCGAGGTCATCGAGGTCGGCCTGCGCGTCACCAAGCTGCGCGGCGACAACGGCGAGATCTGGTACGTCCGCAACGGCGAGGTCAAGCGCATCGGCAACCTGTCGCAGGGCTGGGCCACGGCCGGCGTCGACGTCACCGTCCGCTACGACGAGGACCTCGACAAGGTCCGCCGCACCCTCGCGGAGGTCGGCGAGGCGATGAGCAAGGAGGAGCCCTGGAACGAGCTCCTGTGGGGCCCCATCGAGGTCCTCGGCCTCGACGACGTGCTCCTGGACTCGATGGTCGTCCGCGTCTCCGCCAAGACCATGCCGGGCAAGGCCCTCACGGTCGAGCGGGAGCTGCGCTGGCGCATCAAGAAGGCCTTCGACGCCGCCGACATCCGCATCGTGGGCGGTGCCCCGGCCCTCGCGGCCGACGAGGACGCCGACCCGGCGGCCGGTGTGGCGCCCCCGTCGGCCTACGCGTCCACCACATCGCCGCAGTCGGAGCGGGCGACACCGATCGCGCCCTCGGGCGTGCCGAAGTAGCGCGTAGAGGCGTGCGCCATGGTGTGTACGCCCGTGGGGGCGCCTGGATCTCTCCAGGCGCCCCCTTTTCTTTTCCGACCCCTGTTCCGTGCCCCAGGAGCACCCCCGTTTCCCCTGGGACACCGGACGGGGACCCTATGCGTACCGCAGCTCGGTGGGACGGACCGTCCGGCGCAGCAGCGGCAGCGACGTGGCCGCCGCCAGCAGACAGACGCCGTACACGGCGACGGGCACCAGCAGCGCCCCGTACGGCATGACCGAGAAGTCGCTCATGCCCAGTGCGTACCCGAAGGCGATCACCGTGCCCCCGGCCCCTGCCAACAGCACCGTGGGCGCCAGTGGCAGCGCGGTCTCCAGGAGCAGTGCCCGGCCCAGCGTCTCGTGCGGCACCCCGGCGGCGACCTGCGCGGCCAGCCCCTGACGGCGCGTGGCGAGCGACTCGGCGGTGCCCACGGCCAGTCCGAACAGCGTGACGGCGAAGCCGACGATGATGGCGGCGGCGGTGAAGTTCAGGCCGGTGTAGTAGAAGTCCGCCCGATCGAGCAGGTAGTCGTGCCTGCGGATGTCCGAGAGCATCCCCTGCCGTACGCCGACGTACCCGCTGCCGACCACGGTCCCCATGACGACGGCCGCGTGGATGCGGGCCGAGGCCCAGGGGTCGTCACGCAGCCGCTCGGCGGCGATCAGCACCGCCGGATTCCCGGTGCGCCTGGCGAGCAGTTGCCCGGTGAGCCTGGAGACGGTGCCCGAGAGCAGCACCACGCCCGCGCCCACCGCGAGCAGCGCGCCGCAGAAGAGCAGCGCAGACTGGCCGGACTTGTAGTCGGGCATGTCCCGGTTGGTGTTGGCGACGGCGACCAGCGTCGTGAGCACCAGCAGTCCCACCGCCCCCAGGAACACCCACCCGGGTCGCCGGCCCGTGCTCGGCGTGACCCGGCGCACCCAGCCCAGCGGCGAGGCAACCACCCGGCGCAGGGCCAGCACGCTCACGCCCGCGCCCGCCACCGGCACACCCAGGGCCATCAGCGCGATCACGATCCAGGCCACCACGCTCGGGCTTCGCCACTCGCTGAGCAGGAACACCACGAAGGCGACGGTCGTGACCAGGGAACCGGCCAGGCAGGCCAACCCTGTCTCCAACGCCGCGATCCGGCGTACCTGTCCCGCCGAGGCGCCCGCCAGCCGCAGTCCGGCCAGGCGCCGGTTCCGGTGGACGGCGCCCACCCGCGTGCACTGGCCGAGGAACCCGAGCACCGGAACGAGCAGGAGCAGCAGGGTGGCGATCACCCCGGAGCGCTGACCAGGGTTGTCCAGCAGACCGTTGGCCATGCCCACCCGGTACCGGCCCTCCAACGAGGCCAGCACGCCCGCCGCCAGTCCGAGGGCAGTCGCCAGCGCGGCGCCCAGGCCTGTCAGCGACACCCGCCACCACTCGCGCCGGTCCGAGCCCTGCGTCAGCAGCAGGGCGAGGCGCGCATCGTTCGCCAGGGTGCTCACCGGGACACCTCCAGGGAGGCGTCGGCCTCGGAGACAACGACCCCGTCCCGCAGCGTGACCTCGCGGTCCGCGTACGCCGCGGTCTGCGCGTCGTGCGTGATCAGCAGCACCGCAGTGCGGGACTCCCGGGCCGCGTGTGTCAGCGCCGCCATCACCTGCTCGCTCGCCAGCGAGTCCAGCGCCCCGGTCGGCTCGTCCGCGAACACCACCCTCGGCCCGGTCACCAGCGCCCGCGCCAGCGACACCCGCTGCGCCTGGCCGCCGCTCATCTCCCCGGGCCGCTGCTCCTCCTGCCCCCGCACCCCGAACCGCTCCAGCCACTCGCCGGCCCGCTCCCGCGCGGTGCCGCGGTCCGTGCCGGCCAGCAGCAGCGGCAGCGCGACGTTGTCGACGGCCGTGAGCTCGGGTATGAGCTGGCCGAACTGGAAGACGACCCCGAAGTCCGTCCGGCGCAGCTCGCTCAGGTCCTTCTCGGGGAGCTGGTCGAGCCGCTTCCCGGCGTACGCGACCGAGCCCTCGTCCGGCCGGACGATGCCCGCCATGCAGTGCAGCAGCGTGGACTTCCCGCTGCCGCTGGCCCCCGTGACGGCGAGGATCTCGGCCTCCCGGAGCTCCAGCGAGGCGCCCCGCAGCGCCCGTGTCCTGCCGTGCTCCTTGACCAGTCCGCGGGCCGTGAGCACCGGCGAGGGACGGGTGTTCTTCTCGGTCATGCTGCGTCGACCTCCGCGGTCAGGGTGATCAGCCGGGCCGCCGTGGTGTTCATCCAGCGGAGGTCGGCGTCGAGGTGGTTGAGGGCGTAGTCGGCCGCGAGCACGGTCGAGAGGTCGGCGCCCGGCGCGGTCTTCACGGCGGTCAGCTCCCGCATGCGCGCCATGTGCGCGGTGCGTTGCCCCCGTAGGTAGGCGGCCGGGTCGCCGTCGGTGAGGATCGAGACGACGAGCTTGGCGAAGATCTCGTTCGTCACGAACGGCGCCGGCGCGGTGATCTCCCCGGCCCACCTGGCCAGCTCGCGCGCCCCCTCGTCCGTCGAGCGGTACATCGTCCGTTCCGGGCCGCTGTCCGCCTCGGTGCCGTCGACCTCGGCGAGCCCGTCGCGGACCAGCCGCTGCAGGGTCGTGTAGACCTGCCCGTAGGCCAGCGGACGGGCCTGCGGGAAGCGTTCGTCGTGCCGTCGCTTGAGGTCGTAGCCATGGCTCGGCCCTCTGGCGAGCAGCCCCAACAGGATGTGACGGGTGCTCATGCCCCTCAGTATGCACTGAGTATATGTACTGAGTGAATAGCTGGCCCCGGAGCGGCCCCGGAGCGACCCCGGCGTGTGTTCCGGATCCGGCGAGGAAGTGAACAAGCCCACGATGTCCGCCCGCCCACGTCTGCGGCGGCGCGCGCTGGGTAGGGCTGGAGTACCCCGGACCCGCACCCCATCGCCGTACGACGACTAGGAGGCCCCCGTGGCCACGACCACCCCCCTGCCGACCCAGGCCCGCTCCAAACGCGAGGCGGAGCCCTACGAGCTCCACGAGCCGCACGTCTGCGTGTTCAGCGCCGAAGGGCCCTGCGCCGACGTCCCGCTCACCAGCGAACCGCCGCTCCCGGACGCGGCCCCCCTCACCAGTGAGCCGCCCCTCGCCGACGCGGCTCCCCTCACCAGTGAACCCACGTCCCACGGCGCCGCATCGGGGGTCTAGATGACAGAAGACCCAGGGGGTTCGGGCCCGGCGCCCGAGACCCCGCTGGCCCGGCTCGCCGCCCTGCACGGCGTGGCCACCTCCTACAGCCCCTCACCGGACCGAACGGTCGCGGCCTCGGACGGTGCGGTCGTGGCCGTCCTCGCCGCGCTCGACGTCGACGCGAGCACCCCCGAGGCCGTGTGCACCGCCCTCGCCGCCCGCGAACGCCAGATCTCCGCACGGCTGTTGCCGCCGACCCTGGTCCAGTGGACCGACGGCGGACCCCCGGCCGCGCTGGCCTCCCTCCCCGAGGGCACCCGGCTGCGCGTCGAGACCGAGCAGGGCGAACTCCGCTCGACGACCGAGCAGCTGCCCCCGGGCGTGCACGCCCTGCGCGCCACCACCCCCGACGGCCGCACCGCCGAGGCCCACCTCGTCGTGGCCCCGGCTCGGCTGCCCGCCCCGCCCGGCCGCACCTACGGCCTCCTCGTCCAGCTCTACTCCCTCCTCTCGCGGCGCAGCTGGGGCATGGGCGACCTCGGGGACCTCGCCGAGCTGTCCGCCTGGGCCGGCCGCGCCCTCGGCGCCGGCTTCGTCCAGGTCAACCCGCTGCACGCGGCCGTACCCGGCGCCCCCACCGACCCCTCCCCGTACCGCCCCTCCTCCCGCCGCTACCCGGACCCCGTCCACCTGCGTGTGGAGGACGTCCCGGAGTACGCCTACGCCCTCGCGGAGGCCGCTGCCTCGTCCCCCGACGACCGCGACCGCCTCGGCGCGCTGTCGGAGCGGGCCGCGCGCCTGCGGGACTCCGTGCTCGCCAAGGGTGAGCTGATCGACCGGGACGCGGTGTGGGACCTCAAACGGGAGGCCCTGGAGCTGGTGCGCGCCGTCCCGCTCGGTCCCGGGCGGCGAGCCGCGTACTGGGACTTCCTCGCCGAGGAGGGCCAGGCGCTGGAGGACCACGCCACCTGGTGCGCGCTCGCCGAGGTCCACGGCTCCGACTGGTCGCGCTGGCCCGCCGGCCTGCGCGACCCGCGCTCCGCCGAAACCGCCCGCGCCCGCGGCGAGTTGATGGACCGCGTCGACTTCCACACCCGCCTCGCCTGGCTCACCGACGCGCAGCTCGGCACCGCGCAGCGCTCCGCGCGCGACGCCGGCATGCCCATCGGCCTGGTGCACGACCTGGCGGTCGGGGTCCACCCCGGCGGCGCCGACGCCTGGGCCCAGCAGGAGTACTTCGCGGCCGGCATGTCCGTCGGCGCGCCCCCCGACGCCTTCAACTCACGGGGCCAGGACTGGGGCCTGCCGCCCTGGCGCCCCGATCGTCTCGCCGAATCCGGGTACGCCCCCTACCGGCACCTCCTGCGCGCCCTGCTGCGCCACGCGGGCGCCCTCCGCATCGACCACGTCATGGGTCTGTTCCGCCTCTGGTGGGTCCCGCAGGGCGAGGCCCCGACCGAGGGCACGTACGTCCGCTACGACGCCGACGCCATGCTCGCGATCCTGGTCCTGGAGGCGGGGCGGGCCGGCGCCCTGGTGATCGGCGAGGACCTGGGCACGGTCGAACCCGGCGTCCGCGAGGCCCTCGACGCCCGCGGGGTGCTGGGCACGTCCGTGCTCTGGTTCGAACGGGACTGGGAGGGCACGGGCCGCCCGCTCCCGCCCGAACGCTGGCGCGCGAACTGTCTCGCCACCGCCACCACGCACGACCTGCCGCCCACCGCCTCCCGGCTGACCTGCGACCACGTCGACCTCCGCCACGGTCTGGGTCTGCTGACCCGCTCCCTGGAGGAGGAACGGGCGGAGGCGGCCGCCGACGCGGGGGAGTGGCTGGCCGTCCTCGCCCGGCTGGGGCTGCTCGACGGGGCCGGCGGGGGGATCTCCACGACCTCCGAGGAGGCGCAGATCCAGGCGCTCCACCGCTTTCTGCTCCGGACCCCCGCGCGCATGATCGGCCTCTGGCTCCCCGACGCGCTCGGTGACCGGCGACCGCAGAATCTGCCGGGGACGTGGGATCAGTACCCGAACTGGCGTCTGCCGATCGCTGACGCGGAGGGGCGGGCGGTGACGCTGGAGGAACTGGCCGCGTCGCCCCGGTTGCACGCGTTGGTGGATGTGCTGCGGGGGGTGGGTGGGGGCGCCTCATAGCTCGGAGGGCCGGGTGCGTCGGCGGGTGCCCTCCGGTGGGGCTTCTCGCGCAGTTCCCCGCGCCCCTGAAGGACCAGGCCCTGCGGGCCTGGAAGGCGGTGGGTCCGTGGGGGGAAAGCGCGGGGCGCAGCCCCCTGCTTTTCCAGGGCGCGGGGAACTGCGCGAGCAACCACGACGCACCCGCACCCGCCCGCGAAACCGGCACCTCCCGAGCTGTTGGGCGCTCCCGCATCCCGCAAGGCGCCCCCCCGCCCGCGCGCGCCCCACCCACGTTCGTTACCTTTAGCGCGTGGACAAGAAGAACGCCCTGCGCGCCGGCGCCCTGGCTGCCGGTACGACGCTGATGATGCTGCTCATGTCGTCCCCCGCCCTCGCGCTGACGCCCGACGACGGCGACGACCCGGGCCCGGGCCTCAGCGTGATCGAGACGCTCGGCCTCTTCGTCGTCGCGCCGCTCGCCCTGTTCGCGGTGATCACCGGCCTCGTCATGGTCCTGGACGGCTCCACGGACCGTCAGCCGAAGGCCAAGGCCAAGGCGAAGGCCTGACCGCCTGGCGCCACACCTTCCTCAACACGTTCGGCCGAGGGCACCCTCCGCACACCAGTGCGCCGAGGGTGCCCTCGTCGCGTGCTACGCCCGGTGCGCCGTGAGATACCGCTGCACCGTCGGCCCCATCCACTCCACGATCTCCTCGCGGCTCAGCGCCACGGTCGGCGGGAACCGCAGGACGTAACGCGTCAGAGCCAGCCCCAGCACCTGTGACGCGCAGAGCGCGGCCCGGGTCCCCGCCTCCTCGGGGTGCGGGCACACCTGCCGGGCGAGCGGCAGCAACTGGTCCCGGAAGACCCCCTGCATCCGTTCGGCGCCCGCCTGGTTCGTGGTGCCGACCCGGAGCATCGCGGTGAGCATCTCGTTCTCCTCCCAGAGGTCGAGGAAATGGCTCACCAGCACCCGGCCCACCTCCCGCGCGTCGATCGCGCCCGGGTCCGGCAGCCGCAGGTCGACGTCGAGCGCGGCGGCGTACAGCCCCTCCTTCGAGCCGTAGTACCGCATGACCATCGACGGATCGATCCGGGCGTCCTTGGCGATCGCCCGGATGGTGGCCCCGTCGTACCCGTCGGCCGCGAACCGCTCGCGCGCCGCCCGGAGGATCGCGTGCCGGGTCGCGTCGGACCGGCGGGGTGTGGGTGCTGCCGTTTCGTTCATGCCAACAAACGTAGGCCAACAGCTGTTGACAGTCCAGGGCTGCGTCTCTACGTTTGACAACAGGCGTTGGCCAACAACCGTTGACCAACATGTGTTGGCAGGAGGCCGCCATGAACGGCAAGCGCGACGACGACACCACCCGCACCCCTCGCCCCCAGAACGCCCAGGACAACGCCCAGGACGCTGACGACCCCCACGGTGTCGTCGTGGTGGGCGCTGGGCCCACCGGGCTGCTGCTCGCCGGCGACCTCGCCGCCGCCGGTGTCCCCGTCACCCTCGTCGAGAAGCGCGAGCACCGGATCAGCAACCTCTCCCGGGCCTTCGTCGCACACGCCCGCACCCTGGAGCAGCTCGACGCCCGGGGCCTCGCCGACGAGCTGGAGGCCAGGGGCCGGCGCCTCGACCGCATCGCCCTCTTCGGGCGCCTCTCCGTTCGTCTCGACACCCTTCCCTCGCGCTTCAACCACCTCCTGGTGATCCCGCAGTACGAGGTCGAGGAGGTTCTGCAGCGGCGGGCGGTGGAGGCCGGGGTGCGGTTCCGGTACGAGACGGAGGTGACGGCGATCCAGCAGGGCGAGGGCGTGGGCGGCGCCGGGGGCGCGCACGGTGTCGCGGTCGACGTACGGACGGCGGACGGGGGCACCGGCCGACTGACCGCCGCGTACGTCGTCGGGGCGGACGGGCACCGCAGCGCGGTCCGCGAGGCGGTGGGGCTGCCGTTCCCGGGGAAGTCCGTCATCCGTTCCGTGGTCCTCGCGGACGTACGGCTCGACGAACAGCCGGAGGAGGTGCTGACCGCCAACGCCGTCGGCGACGCCTTCGCCTTCATCGCGCCCTTCGGCGACGGCTACCACCGGGTCATCGGCTGGCACCGGGGCCGTGACGTCCCGGACAGCGAGCCGCTCGACCTCGACGAGGTCAGGGAGATCACCCGGCTCGCGCTCGGCCGCGACTACGGCATGCGGGACGCCCGCTGGATGTCCCGTTTCCACTGCGACGAGCGCCAGGCCCCCGCGTACCGGGTCGGCCGGGTCTTCCTCGCCGGTGACGCCGCCCATGTGCACACCCCGGCCGGCGGGCAGGGCATGAACACCGGGCTCCAGGACGCCGCCAACCTGGGTTGGAAGCTGGCCGCTGTCCTGGGCGGCCACGCGGACCCCGCCCTCCTCGACAGCTACCAGGCCGAACGCCACCCCGTCGGCAGGGCCGTGCTCCGCAGCAGCGGCGGCATCGTCCGTCTCGCCATGGCCAAGTCCCCCTGGATGCTGGCGCTCCGCACCGCCCTGACCACCTTCGTCAACCACGTCCCCCCGGCCCGTACCCGCGCGGTCGGCCAGATCACGGGCATCGGTTACCAGTACCCCGCGCCACGCGGCGCCCACCGCCTGGTCGGCACCCGCGTACCGGACGTCGCCCTCTCCACCGGCCGCCTCTACGAGGCCCTGCGCGGCGGCCGCTTCGTCCTCGTCGGCCCGCGCGGCGCGGACCGGACCACCGCCCTCGACGGCCCGCGGGGTGCGGACAGGTCCCTCGTTCTCGGCGCACGCAAGGACCGCCTCGCCGCGGCGACCTGGACGAGCGACCGCCGCACCACCGTCCTCGTCCGCCCGGACGGCTATGTGGCCTGGGCGGCGGAGGACGCGGACGACGCGGCGGTCGAGGGGGCGCTCGCGCAGTGGGTGGGCGCGGCAGCCTGACGGGTTTCGCCGGACTGGTGGCTCGGGCGGGGCGGCTCATGCGGGCGGCTCATGCGGGCGGCTCGGGCGGGCGGCCGCACAGGCGGCGCCTCAGGACCCGATCAGGACCCCGTCCCCGTCATCGCTCAGGGCCCGCCCCCCGTCACCGCTCAGGACCCCGCCCCCACCACCAGCAGCCTCAACAGGTCGGCCAGTTGGCCGGCCTGTTCCTCGTTCAGGTGGGCGAGCGCCTCGGTCTGGACGGCGACGCCAGCCGCGACGGCTTCGTCGATCAGGCGCAGGCCCTGCTCGGTGAGGGTGACCTGGAGGGCGCGGCGGTCGTGCGGGTCGGGGGAGCGGCGCAGCAGACCCGCGCGTTCGAGCTTGTCGAGGCGGCCGGTCATGCCGCCGGTGGTGAGCATGAGCGTGGCGGAGAGCTGGCGCGGCGAGAGCGTGAACGGCTCGCCGGAGCGCCGCAGGGTCGCGAGCACGTCGAACTCGCCGCGCGAGATCCCGAACCGCCCGTAGGTCTTCTCCATCAGGTCGCCGAGGGTCCGGGAGAGCCGGTTGACGCGGCCGAAGACCGCCATCGCGGTGGTGTCGAGGTCGGGCCGGGCGGCCGCCCACTGGTCGATGATCGCGTCGACGGGGTCGCGGAGCGGCTGGTCGGGCTCGGAACGCGGGTTCATGAGGTGAGTATCGGACGCCGATGGGTCGGCCGCAAGAAAGTAGCTTGACGGAAAGTTGCTTAGCGCTAAGCTAATGGAAAGTAAGCTAAACCCTCGGGAAGGACGCGTCCCATGACCGCGCACACCGCGTACGCCGCACCCGCCGCGAGCCGGCTCCCCCTCATCGCCCTGACCGCGCTGGCCCCCATCTCCTGGGGCACCACCTACGCCGTGACGACGGAGTTCCTGCCGGCCGACCGTCCCCTGTTCACGGGCCTGGTGCGGGCGCTCCCGGCGGGTCTGCTGCTCCTGGCGATCTCCCGCACGCTGCCGCGCGGGATCTGGTGGGGGAAGGCCGCGGTGCTGGGCGCGCTGAACATCGGCGTCTTCTTCCCGCTGCTCTTCCTCTCCGCCTACCGGCTGCCCGGCGGAATGGCGGCGGTCGTCGGCTCGGTCGGCCCGCTCTTCGTCGCGGGTCTGGCGACCGTGCTCCTGGGGGAGCGGCCGACCCTGCGCACCCTCCTCACCGGGATCGCCGCCGCCCTCGGCGTCAGCCTGGTCGTCCTGAAGGCGGCGGGCGCGCTGGACCCGGTCGGCTTGGTGGCGGCGCTGGCCTCCACGGCCTCCATGTCCACCGGCACGGTCCTCACCAAGCGCTGGGGCCGCCCGGCCGGTGTGGGGCCGCGCGCCCTCACCGGGTGGCAGCTGACCGCGGGCGGCCTGCTGATCGCCCCGCTCGCCCTGCTCGTCGAGGGCGCGCCCCCGGCCCTGGACGGCCGGGCGATCGGCGGGTACCTCTACCTCGCCCTCGCCAACACCGCCGTCTCCTACTGGCTCTGGTTCCGGGGCATCGGCCGCCTCTCCGCCACCCAGGTCACCTTCCTCGGCCCCCTCTCCCCCCTGACGGCGGCCGTGGTCGGCTGGGCGGCGCTCGGGCAGGCCCTCACGCCCCTCCAGCTCCTGGGCATGGCCATCGCCTTCGGCGCGACCGTCCTGGGCCAGCTCCGCCCCGGCCCGACCGCGCCCAGGACCGGCCCCGCCACGGACGGCCGCTCACCGCGCCGCTCACCGCGCCCGACGACGGCGGCGGGTGGCGCCCGGACGACGGCGGGGGGCGCCCGGTGAAGTCACCGGGCGCCCCCCATCGTCATGGCGGCGGCCTCGTCACTCCGCGGGCGCCGCCGCGTCCGCGGCCTGGGCCCTCAGGGCGCGTTCGACGCCCGAGCGGGACTCCGACACCAGGCGGCGCAGGGCCGCGTTCGGCTCGGCGGTGGCGAGCCAGGTGTCCGTCTTGTGCAGGGTGTCGGCCGAGACCTGGACGGTCGGGTAGAGGCCGACCGCGATCTGCTGGGCGATCTCGTGGGAGCGGGAGTCCCAGATGGACTTGACCACCTCGAAGTACTTGTCGGTGTACGGGGCGAGGAGGTCACGCTGGTCGGTCTGGACGAAGCCGCCGATGACCGCTTCCTGGACCGCGTTGGGGAGCTTGTCCGACTCGACGACCTGCGACCAGGCCTCGGCCTTGGCCTCGGGCGTCGGGCGGGAGGCACGGGCGGTGGCCGCGTGACGCTCACCGGCGGCCGTCCTGTCGCGCTCGTACTCGCCGGCGATCTCCGCCTCGTCGTAGCGGCCCACCGCCGCGAGCCGCTGCACGAACGACCAGCGCAGCTCGGTGTCGACGGCCAGCCCCTCGATCGTCTGCGTCCCCTCCAGCAGGGCCTCCAGGAGGTCCAGCTGCTCGGGGGTGCGGGCGGTCGCGGCGAACGCGCGGGCCCACGCCAGCTGGTGGTCGGAGGCGGCCTCGGCCGCGCGCAGGTGCGCGAGCGTGGCGTCCGTCCAGCGGGTCAGCAGCGCCTCGCGGGCCGTCGGGTCGGCGTACAGCTCGATCGCCAGCTTCACCTGACGGTGCAGCGACTGCACGACACCGATGTCGGACTCCTTGCCGATGCCGGAGAGCACCAGGGACAGGTAGTCGCGGGTCGCGAGCTCGGCGTCGCGGGTCATGTCCCAGGCCGAGGCCCAGCACAGGGCGCGCGGCAGGGAGGACTCGAAGTCGCCGAGGTGCTCGGTGACGAAGGCGAGGGACTGCTCGTCGAGGCGGACCTTCGCGTACGACAGGTCGTCGTCGTTGAGGAGGACCACGGCCGGGCGGCGCCTGCCCACCAGCTGCGGCACGGCGGTCAGTTCCCCGTCGACGTCCAGCTCGACGCGCTCGTCACGGACCAGCTTGCCGCTGTCGTCGTCCAGTTCGTACAGGCCGACCGCGATGCGGTGCGGGCGCAGCGTCGGCTCGCCCTTCGCGCCCGTCGGCAGCGCCGGGGCCTCCTGACGGATCGCGAAGGAGGTGATGACGCCGTGCTCGTCGGTCTCGATCTCCGGGCGCAGGACGTTGATGCCGGCCGTCTCCAGCCACGCCTTCGACCAGGCCTTCAGATCACGGCCGGAGGTCTCCTCCAGGGCGCCCAGCAGATCGGACAGGCGCGTGTTGCCGAACGCGTGCGCCTTGAAGTACGCCTGCACGCCCCGGAAGAACTCCTCCTGGCCGACGTACGCGACGAGCTGCTTCAGTACGGAAGCCCCCTTCGCGTAGGTGATGCCGTCGAAGTTGACGAGCACGTCGTCCAGGTCGTTGATCTCCGCCATGATCGGGTGCGTGGACGGCAGCTGGTCCTGCCGGTACGCCCAGGTCTTCATGGAGTTGGCGAACGTGGTCCAGGAGTGCGGCCAGCGCGAGCCGGGGGCGTCCGCCTGGCAGGCGATCGACGTGTAGGTGGCGAACGACTCGTTCAGCCACAGGTCGTTCCACCACTCCATCGTCACCAGGTCGCCGAACCACATGTGGGCCAGTTCGTGGAGGATGGTCTCGGCGCGGACCTCGTACGCGGCGTCCGTCACCTTCGAGCGGAAGACGTACTGGTCGCGGATGGTCACCGCGCCCGCGTTCTCCATCGCGCCCGCGTTGAACTCCGGCACGAACAGCTGGTCGTACTTTTCGAACGGGTAGGCGTAGTCGAACTTCTCCTGGAACCAGTCGAAGCCCTGCCGGGTGACCTCGAAGATCGCGTCGGAGTCCAGGTACTCGGCGAGCGACGGGCGGCAGTAGATGCCGAGCGGCACGCTCTGCCCGTCCTTCTCGTACACGCTGTGCACCGAGTGGTACGGGCCGACGATCAGCGCCGTGATGTACGTAGAGATCCGGGGCGTCGGCTCGAAGACCCAGACGTCGTCCTTGGGCTCCGGCGTCGGCGAGTTGGAGATGACGGTCCAGCCGGCCGGGGCCTTCACGGTGAACTGGAAGGTGGCCTTCAGGTCCGGCTGCTCGAACGACGCGAAGACCCGGCGCGCGTCCGGGACCTCGAACTGGGTGTACAGGTAGGCCTGTTCGTCGACCGGGTCCACGAACCGGTGCAGCCCCTCACCCGTGTTGGTGTAGGCGCAGTCGGCCACGACCCGCAGGATGTTGCGGCCCTCGAGCAGGCCGGGCAGTGCGATCCGGGAGTCGGCGAAGAGCTCCGCCGGGTCCAGCGCGTCGCCGTTGAGGGTCACCTCGTGGACGGCCGGGGCCACCAGGTCGATGAAGGACGTCGCGCCGTTCTCCGCGACGTCGAAGCGCACCGTGGTGACGGACCGGTAGGTGCCGCCCTCCTGCGCGCCGGAGAGGTCGAGATCGATCTCGTACGAGTCGACGCTCAGCAGCGCCGCCCGCTGCTGAGCCTCGTCGCGGGTCAGGTTTGTGCCAGGCACGCGGTCATCTCCTCGGTATGTGTGGGTTGCGCCATCCTTCCATGGGGTGGGGGTGTGCGGGTATGCGCCACCGGGCAGGCAAAAAAGGGGCGCCCCCGGCATCCGGTGGGCGCCCCTTCCGCGTGTCGTGCGCCTACTTCTCGTTCAGCTCCGCCGCCACCAGCTCCGCGATCTGGACCGCGTTCAGCGCGGCGCCCTTGCGGAGGTTGTCGTTGGAGACGAACAGGGCGAGGCCGTTGTCCACGGTCTCGTCGGCGCGGATACGGCCGACGAAGGAGGGGTCCTGGCCGGCGGCCTGGAGGGGGGTCGGGATGTCGGAGAGGGCCACGCCCGGGGCGCCGGCCAGCAGCTCGGTGGCGCGCTCCACGCTGATCGGGCGGGCGAAGCGGGCGTTGACCTGGAGGGAGTGCCCGGAGAAGACCGGGACGCGGACGCAGGTGCCGGAGACCTTGAGACCGGGGATCTCCAGGATCTTGCGGGACTCGTGGCGGAGCTTCTGCTCCTCGTCCGTCTCGTGCAGACCGTCGTCGACGATCGAACCCGCGAGCGGGAGCACGTTGAAGGCGATGGGCCGCTTGTACACCCCGGGCTCGGGGAAGTCCACCGCCGAGCCGTCGTGCGTCAGCTTGTCCGCGTCGGCCGCGACCTTCTGGACCTGGCCGTGCAGCTCCGCGACGCCGGCCAGACCGGAACCGGAGACCGCCTGGTAGGTGGCGACGACCAGCGCTTCGAGGCCCGCCTCCTCGTGCAGCGGACGCAGGACCGGCATCGCGGCCATCGTCGTGCAGTTCGGGTTGGCGATGATGCCCTTGGGGCGGTCCGCGATCGCGTGCGGGTTCACCTCGGAGACCACGAGGGGCACCTCGGGGTCGCGGCGCCACGCCGAGGAGTTGTCGATCACGACCGCGCCCTGCGAGGCCACCTTCTCGGCCAGCGCCTTCGAGGTCGCGCCGCCCGCGGAGAACAGGACGATGTCGAGGCCGGAGTAGTCGGCGGTCGCCGCGTCCTCCACCGTCACGCCGTCGATGACCGAACCGGCCGAGCGGGCGGACGCGAACAGGCGCAGCTCGCGCGTCGGGAAGTCGCGGTCCTTGAGGATCTTGCGCATGACCGTGCCGACCTGACCGGTGGCTCCGACGATTCCGACCCTCACGGCGACTCCTTTGACGTGGCTTGTGTGTGTCTGCGGCATGGCCGAGGCCTTTCCATCATGCGGTCAGCCCGGGTCCGCCTGTCCAATCCTTTGACCGGAACGCCCGAGGGACGGGACGGCCCCGCCCCCGGCAGGGGAGCCGCTTCTTCGGGAGGCACCCCTGCTGAGCTGGAGAAATTCGCCCTACGGCGGCTCCGTGCCGCAAGCTGTACTGCCTCGACCCTGCCCACGCCGACCGGGTGCACGCGAAGGTGTGACGTACGCCTCTGCGCCGGACCGTCAAAGTCGTGCCGAACCCGCCGAACGTTTCGGCCCGCGGCGGCGTCGTAGGGGAAACGCGGGAGGGGAGGGGTGGCTGTGCTGCGCAGAAAGGCGCGCCACGTCGAGGGGGTCCAGGAGCCGGACGACCCACTGGACGCGGCCCAGGAGCGGCGGGTGCGGGCCGTGCTCGCGCTCGGCGGTGTGCCGCAGTCGGACCTGCTGGACGGGGTACAGCAGGTACGGCTGCGGCTGCTGGAGCGGGCCGCGAGCGGCCGGGAGGCGCCGCGGGACGTGTCCGCGTGGGCGGCGGTGGTCGCCTCCAACCTGGCGATGGACTGGCACCGCGCCAAGCGCCGCCAGGAGCGCCTGGGGGAGCGGCTCGCCTCGCTGCGCCAGCACGAGCACCCCTCGGGCGAGGACTCCAGCGTGCTCTCGCTCGCCGTCGCCCGAGGCCTGGACGAGCTGCCCGACGCCCTGCGCCAGGTCCTCGTCCTGCGCTTCTACGCCGACCTGCCGGTACGCGGGATCGCCGACGAGCTCGGCATCCCCGAGGGCACGGTCAAGAGCAGGCTCCACTCGGCGGTCCGCGCCCTGCGCACCCGCCTGCACGAGGACGAGGTGGTGTGACATGACCGCCCGGGACGACAGCCGACGCGACACCGAGCAGGAGGCGCTCCACGGCCACGAGGGCCCTGCGCCCGACGGCCCCGGACACGACGGCTCCGCTGCTCGCGACGGCGCCACGCACGACGAGCACCCGTACGACGGGCCCGCGTACGGCGGCACCGCCTACGCCGACACCGCCTACGCCGACACCGCCTACGCCGGCATGGACGCGCTGATGGCGGCCCTTCTCGACGAACCGGTGCCCGAGGACGCCCTGCGGGACGCCGAGTACATGGCGTCCCACGAGGCGGCCGTCGCCGACCTCGCGCTGCTGCGGGAGCAGCTGGGGCTGATCGGCGAGGCGCTGGCGGCGCCGGGCGAGGACGCCGCGACCGGGGTCGCGCCGGGGCGAGTGGGGGCCGCGCGGCCGGGGGACACGGCCGGTGCCGAGACGGACCCCGGGCCGGTGTCCGGGCCCGCGTCGGCCCCCACCGCGTCGGTGACCCCCCTGCCGTCGCGGCCGTCCCGCGCCCGGCGCGCCCTGCGGATCACCGGCCGCACCCTCGCCGCCGCGGCCGCCGCCTCCGTGGTCCTCGTCATCGGCTGGGGGGTCATGCAGCCCGGTGGCGGGGCGAGCAGCAAGGACGCCCGCGGCGGCAGTGTCTCCGAGCAGTCGAGCGGGGACACCGGGAAGACGGCCCCCGACCGGGGGGACGGGTCCGCCTCGCTCAGCCGGGAGGGGTACGTCGCCTGTGCCCGCACGATCGTGGAGGGCACCGTCACCGAGGTCGAACCCGTGCCAGGAGCCGAGCAGGACCGGATCACGGTGGAGGTGGACCACTGGATCAAGCCCGACAAGGGGGAGGACCGGATCGTCTTCCCGATGAGCCAGGACGTCGACCCCCGGCTGAAGGAGGGCGACCACGTCCTCCTCGGCTTCCCCCGGGACAGCGCGCAGCCGGACATCTGGACCACGAAGGAGGCGGAGATCGCCCGCGAGCGGGCCTGGATCGAGGCGGCGCTGCCGGAGTCGAAGCGGATCAAGTGCGGCTGACCCGCTGAACGACCGGGGAAGCCGGAAGGGGAGCGAGACGAAGGGGCGGGTGTCCATCCGGACACCCGCCCCTCCGTTCGCCTCAGTACGGCTCACTCACTGCCGGCGCACTACGGCGTGACCTTCTCGATCCGCACACTGCCGGTGCCCGCGGCGGTGCCCCGCGCGTTCACCAGCTGCACCTGGCCGAAGAACTCCCGGCCGGCCGGGGCCTCGGCGGCCGCGACGACGTCACCGGAGACGGTGGCCGACGCGCCCGTGCCGAGCTTGACGGCGGTGTCCGCGACCTTCACCTCGCCGAGGGCGGAGGAGAAGAACACGTCGCGGTAGTCGTACGCGGTCGACCCGGAGGGCACCGCGTAGCCGACGACCTCGATGGTGTACGTGCCGGCGGCCGGCTTGGGGACGGAGACGGACTCCTCGGAGTCGCCGTCCGCGGAGCTCGCGACCTCGTTGCCCGCGGCGTCGCGGACGTACAGGTCGAGGTCCGCACCCGTGTCGGCGGTGTTGCCGATGGCCACGTCCAGGGACTCGGCGCCCGCGGGCACCTCGACCGTGGTGGTCTGGGTGACACCGGTCGCGATGGTCGGCCGGTCGGTCTTGGCCGAGCCCAGCGGGCCGCCCGCCAGCTTGCCGTCGACGGGGGCGAGAGCGTTGGTCACCTTCCAGGTGGCGGCGGTCGGGGTGCCGACCTTGGCCTCGGGGACGGTGACGACCTCCGGGTCGAAGCTCGCGCCGTAGACCGCGAAGTTCAGCTTGTAGGGGTTGTCGAGCAGCGGCGACGTACGGCGCGACTCGACCTCGATCTCCCAGACACCGGGCGTCGGGTTGGCGTACGAGCGCACGTCCGGCTTGCAGCCTCCGCCGTCCTGGAAGTTGCTGTAGCAGGTCAGCGAGCTGGTGCTCTCGACCGCCAGGCCGTACGGGTGGTTGGCGATGAACCGGGTCTGGCTCTTGCCCTTCAGCCCGCTCATCGCGACCTCGAGGGTCTTGGCACCCTCGGGGACGGTGATGAAGTACGACTTGAAGGAGTTGCGCTGGACCGTGCCGGACGCCGAGTGGGTGTACTTCAGCGGCGCGGACGCGACCACCGTGTTGAGGACCTGCCGGTCGATGCCGACGGTCTTCGGGTCGTCGATCTCCAGGATCGCGCTGCTGATGCCGGAGTTCGCCGGCTTGGCGGCGATCTTCACGGTGACCGGCTTGTTCAGCGGCAGGGAGACCACGTCGTCGCCGACGATCCGGAATGTCTTGTCCCGGTTGTTCTCCAGGTGCAGCTCGTGGCGGATCGCCTTGGCGGCGCCCGTGGTACGGGTGACGGTCACCTCGTACGTCTTCTTCTGCCCGACCTTCAGGCCGCCCTCACGGTCGTAGATGCCGGTGCCGAAGCCCGGCGTCTTCAGCGCGAAGTCGATCGCGGTGTCGACGGGTGCCTTGACCGAGTACTCGTGCGCGGTCGCGCCCTTCTTGATCGACTTCCACGCGTCGACGATGTTCATCAGGCCCGCGCCCTCGGCGTACGCCTGGACACCGCTGATGTGGTCGGCCGTCGAGGTCAGCGCGGTGCGCAGCTTCGCGGGCGTCAGGTCGATGCCCTTCTGCTTCGCGGCGCTGAGCAGCAGCGCGGAGGAGCCGGCCGCCTGCGGGGAGGACATCGAGGTGCCGTTGAGCATCTGGTAGCCGGCCGGGAGCGTGTAGCCCGCCTCGGGGGCGATGACGCCCGGCAGCCAGGTCTGCGCGGTGTTGACCGCGGCACCGGGCGCCACCAGGGTCGGCGTGAAGCCGCCGTCCTCGCGCGGGCCGCGCGAGGAGAAGTTGAACAGCTGGTAGTCCTTGGCGACCCGCGAGCCGTAGTTGGAGGCCCAGGTCTCCTTGGAGATGGACGCGCCGACCGAGATGACCTTGTCGGCCAGGCCGGGGTCGCCGATCGTGTTGGCACCCGGGCCCGAGTTGCCGGCCGAGATGACCAGCTGGACGCCGTAGGTGTCGATGAGACGCGTGTAGAGCTCGGCGCGCGCGTTGTTGCCGTCGTTCAGCGCGGGGAGGCCGCCGATCGACATGTTGACGATGTCGACACCGCGGTTGACGACGAGGTCGATCATGCCCTCGGTGAGCGCCACGTTGGTGCAGCCGGGGCCGAACTCGCAGGCGCGGGAGGAGACGATCTGTGCGCCGGGAGCGGCGCCGTTCATCTTGCCGCCGAACAGGCCCTTCGCGGCGGTGATGCCGGCGACGTGGGTGCCGTGCTCGCTGGAGATGAGACCGATGTTGACGAAGTCGGCCTTCTTGCCGACCCAGTCGCCCCCGAAGGGGTCCATCGGGACGTCCTTGCGGTACTCCACGACGAACGGCTGACGCTCGGCGACGTCGGTCGCCGGGTTGTCGGTGCCGAAGTAGCCGATCTGGTAGCCGTCCTTGTACGGCTTCATCGGCTTGTCGTCGGTGAAGTCGAAGTTCTGGTTGACGTCGACGGTGACCGTGCCGGCCGCCGCGTCGTACAGCACGCCCCACGCGTCGGTGGTGTCGCCGTCGCGGTTCACGTCGCCCGCCGCGTCACCGGCCGCCGTGATCGACTCACGGAAGAGGTTGACGGAGTACGAGCCCGCGGGCGCGGTCCAGGTCCCGCCGCCGTAGGTGAAGGTGGGACCGGCGACCGAGTTCGTCATCGGGCGCCAGCTGCCGTCGCCGTCGACGATCGGGTCGGTGGACGTCACCCAGTCGACGATCTTGCGCTTGCCGGTGGTGGTCTTCTGCAGCGCGGGGTGCGCGAGGTCGACGCCGGAGTCCAGGACGCCGATGGTGATGCCCCGGCCGTCCGCCTTCGGGTTCTGCTTCACGAAGTCGACGGCGCCCGTCTCGAAGGACGGGTTGTACGGGTTCTCGGCCGGGGTCTTCTTGCCCGGGGCCGGATAGCTCTTCGCGGCCTTGGCCTGCGACTTCGCGTCCTTGTCCGAGACCGGCGAGGGGTCGTCGAGGACGATCTCCTGGCGCAGGTCGATGCCCTGGACGGAGGAGAGCTTCGCGGCGGCCGAGATGGCCGAGTCGGCGCCCTTGGTCGGGACCGTGGCGCGGACGTAGCCGAGCTTGTCGTAGGTACGGCCCACGGAGCCGCCCTTGACCGCGTCCAGCTGCTCGGCGACCTGTTCGGTCTTGCCGGGCGTGGTGGCGATCATCATCGTGACGTTCTTGTCGCCGTCGGCCTTGGCCTCGGCGAGCAGATCGGCGTCGGTCGAACCGAGCTTGTCGTGCGCGGACTTGACGCCGCCGTCCGCCGGGACGGCGGCGGACGGGTCGTCCGCCGAGAAGGCCATGGGTATCGGCCCGGCCGCGGAGAGCGCGGCGACCAGTCCCGCGGCCACGGCTATCCGGGCCACGCGTCTCGCACCCGGGCCAGAGCCGGGGTGGGGGGTGAGGGTCATCAGCATCCCTGTAGGTAAGGAATTCAGGTGAGAACGAACATTGATGATCCGAGCGGCGGGTTCGGATCGGTCCGGTCCGTTATGCGGTGCCGGATGATCGCTCAGCCTTACCGAAGTGACACATGTTTGGGGAGGGTTGACCGCGGCGGGATTGTGTCATGGCGTAAACCCGCCACCGGGTATAGGGTCGATGACCGTCCATGAGCGGACATTTTGGCTAACGTCTGTGCATGCGCGAGGAGTTGAGGGTGGCGGCCTACGCCGTCTGTGTACGCGACGGACATCTGCTGCTGGCCCGCTGGGTCGCCAAGGACACCGGAGAGAAGCGGTGGACCCTGCCCGGCGGCGGCATGGATCACGGCGAGGACCCCTACGCCACGGTCGTCCGGGAGGCCGCCGAGGAGACCGGCTACACCGTCGAGCCCACGGCCCTCCTCGGCATCGACACCGGTCGGCGCACCTACCCCCGCCGCCTCGGCACCCGCGCCGACCACCAGGCCCTCCGCATCGTCTACGAGGCCCGCGTCACCGGCGGCGACCTCCGCCACGAGACCAACGGCTCCACGGACATGGCCGCCTGGCACCCCCTGGACGAGGTTCCGACCCTGGAACGGGTGGGCCTGGTGGACGTGGGCCTACGTCTGTGGCGCGAGCGCCCGGCCGACGGCCACCTGGAACCACCGGCGACGCTTTAGGAGCGCGGGGAACCGCGCGAGCCACCACGCGCCCCGGACACACCATCACCGGCGCCCCCACGGCGAATAGGTGCTGTACCCCGTCAGATGAACAGGGAGTGACTCCTTCCCGTCCCTCCCCCTCACATTAGGGAACCCCCAGTGAACGCGCCCCGTCCCCGAAGATCGACGTACGGTGATCGGCGCCACCCGTTGCGACGTCGTTAACGTCCAGGCCACCCCCGCTGCCAAGCATCAAGGAAGAGCGGGAACCCCACTCCGGCCCCCACCGCGGAGCGGCCCCGCGACCACTTCCGACGCGTTCGCACTCGGGGAGACCGCGCCATGTCGCGCATACGCTCAGTCGCTGCTGCCGCCACCAACCCTGACCGCCGGGCCTTCCTCGCCGCCACCGGCGCGGTCGGCCTCGCCGCGGGCGTGGGCTTCGCCCTGCGGCCGGAGACCGAAGCCCACGCCGCCGCCTCCGCCGCCGACCGCGCCGCGGCCACCGAGGTCCCCTTGGCCAACCTCTCCAACAGAGAGGCCCCGGCCGCCCCCCTCGCGCCGTACACCCGGGGCACCACCCTCGCCTCGGTCGCCACGCCCCGCGGCTCCTCCGGCTACCGCCGCCTCGGCTCCGGTCCGGCCTGGGCGCGGGTCGTGCGCGGCGACCTCGCCACCCCCAAGTCCGGCCGCGAGAAGCGCCGTACGGCTCTGGCGTCCTTCGTGCAGTTCACCGACCTGCACGTGGTCGACGTCCAGCACCCGCTGCGCTACGAGTACCTGCGCGCCCAGACCGCCAGCGCGTGGCGGCCCCAGGAGGCGCTGTCCGTGGCCGGCGCCGTCTCGCTCGTCGAGCGCGTGAACGCGCTGCGCGGCGCCCCGGTGACGGGCTCCCCGCTCCACTTCGTGATGACGACCGGCGACAACACCGACAACAACTCCCGGACGGAACTGGACTGGTTCCTGAAGGTGATGAGCGGCGGCCGGGTCACCCCCAACTCCGGTGACCCGCGCCGCTACGAGGGCGTCCAGAACAGCGGCCTGAAGCTCTACTGGCAGCCGGACGCGGCCCTCCGCGACGCCGACAAGCAGCTCGGCTTCCCGCGCCTGAACGGCTTCCTCGCCGCCGCGATCCGCGAGGTCAACAGCCCCGGCCTGAACGTCCCCTGGTACTCCACGGTCGGCAACCACGACTCCCTCCCCGGCGGCTGCTACGCCCCCGGCGACTCCTGGTTCGCCGACTTCGCGGTCGGCGGCAAGAAGCTGATGACGCTGGACGAGAAGATCGGCAAGGCCATCTGGGACAACGTCAAGAGCGGCGGCGACCCCAAGGGCGCCGAGTGGAAAGCCATCATGAAGGCCCAGGCGAAGAAGATGCGTTCGGTCACCCCGGACGAGAACCGCGCGCCCTTCACCCCGCAGGAGTACCTCAGGGCCCACCTGGACCCGGCCCACACCGGCCCCGGCCCGGTCGGCCACGGCTACTCACAGGCCAACCTCGACGCCCGCACCCAGTACTACGCCTTCCGCGTCGCGGACGACGTCATCGGCATCAGCCTCGACTCCACCGACCCGGGCGGGCACTACGAGGGCTCGCTCGGCACGGCCCAGCTCAAGTGGCTGGACCGTACGTTGAAGGAGGCCGCCAAGGACGGTTCGTACGCCGTCGTCTTCAGCCACCACACCAGCAAGTCCATGCGGAACCTGCGCAAGGACCCCGCCCGTCCCACCGAGGCCCGCCACGGCGGCGACGAGGTGCTGGCACTGCTCGGCCGCCACCGCAATGTCCTGGCCTGGGTGAACGGCCACAGCCACCGCAACCGCATCACCCCGCACGCGTCCTCGGGCGGCGGTTCCTTCTGGGAGATCTCCACGGCCTCCCACATCGACTTCCCCCAACTCGCCCGCGTCATCGAGCTGGTGGACAACAAGGACGGCACGCTCTCCGTCTTCACCACCCTGATCGAATCGGCCGCCCCGCACGCCACCGACTTCACGGACCTCTCGCAGACCGGCCTCGCCGCCCTCTACCGAGAGCTTTCCTACAATGCCCCGGGCCGCCGCGACACCCTCACGGGCAAGGCCGGCGACCGCAACACCGAGCTGGTCCTCCGCAAAGGCTGAAAAGCGCTCAACCGGTGTCGACCCGGTCAACCCGGGTGTGCGATGCCGTGTCCCCCTTCGCGACCGGACGTTCTCGGAGTCACCGAGAGGACCGGGCGAAGGGGGAGAACCACATGTCAGCAGGTACGACACGCACAGCTCACGCGGTCCGCACAGCCCGCGCGGGACGCAGGGCCCGTGCGGCACGCGCGGGTCTCGTGGCGGCCACGGCCGTCGTCGCCGCGCTCGCGCTCGCCGCTCCGACGGTCGCGGCGGCACCCGCCGCCGCGTCGGCCGGGGGCGACCACCGCGCGACGCGGAAGGCCATGGACGCCAATGTCGAGGACGGTGTCGTCGGCATCGCGGTCCAGGCGAAGGACGAACGCGGCGTCTGGAAGGCGACGTCCGGCGTGGGCGACCTCAGGACGGGCAAGCCGCGCTCGGCCCACGACCACTTCCGCGTCGGCAGCATCACCAAGACCTTCACCGCCACCGTGCTGCTGCAACTGGCGGCCGAAGGCAGGCTGTCCCTGGACGACACGGTGGAGAAGTGGCTGCCGGGCGTCGTCCGCGGCAAGGGCCACGACGGGCGCAAGGTGACGCTCCGCCAACTCCTCAACCACACCAGCGGAATCGCCGAGTACACCTCGGACGAGCAGTTCGTGAAGGACGTGTTCCTCGCCGAGGGGTTCCTCAAGAACCGCTACCGCACCTGGACCCCGCGCCAACTGGTCGGCATCGCCATGAAGCACGAGCCGACCTTCGCCCCGGGCACCGACTGGAGCTACTCCAACACCAACTACGTCCTCGCCGGCCTGGTGATCGAGAAGGCCACGGGCCGCTCGTACGGCGACGAGATCCGCGCCCGCATCATCAAACCCCTGGGCCTGACCGACACGAGGGTCCCCGGCACCGACCCCACCCTCCCGAAGCCGCACAGCCGCGCCTACTCCAAGCTCGCGGAGACCACGAACGGGAAGACGTACGACGCGACGAAGCTCAACCCCTCGATCGCCGGCGCGGCGGGCGAGATGATCTCCGATGCCGACGACCTGAACCGCTTCTACTCAGCCCTGCTGCGCGGCAAGCTCCTGCCGAGGAAACAGCTCGCCGAGATGAAGACCACCGTCCCCGTCGACGGCGACCGCGGCGGCTACGGCCTCGGCCTCATCACCTACGAACTCTCCTGCGGTGTCCGGCTCTGGGGCCACAGCGGCGGCATCCACGGCTCCCTCTCCGAGACCGCCACCACCGCCGACGGCCGCCACACCCTCACCTACAACTTCAACAGCGACTGGGCGGGCGACAGTCTGCCGATCGTGGAGGCGGAGTTCTGCACGAAGTAGGCGCTGGATCCTGCCGGGTGGCGTGAGCGGCGTCCCGCCCCCGGCCGGGGACATGAGGAAGGGCCGCCGAAGCGATCGGCGGCCCTTCCCCTCCCCTCCTGGTGGTCCGGGTTCCCGGTTACCGGGGAAGCACCACGACGTACGCCGCCGGATCCCGGTCGCACGACGCCATCAACGCGGTGCGGACGACGGCCGCCTGCTGTTCCAGCGAGTCACGCAGTTTGCGGGGCGTGATGTGGACGACCGTGATGCCGAGCCGCTCCAACACCTCGCGCTTGCGGGCGTACTCCGACCACAGCGCGTCGTCCTCCTGCCGCGGGGCCCGCGTGTCCAGCTCGACCGCGACGGCCTGCTCCGGCCAGTACGCGTCGAGGCCGCCGAGGTGCGGCCCGCCGGGGAGGCGCAGGTCCACGTTCCAGACGGGGTCCGGGAGGGCGTGCTCGCGGACCATCCGGTACAGGTGGTCCTCCGCGACGGCCCGCCCCTCCGCGAGCAGCGACTCCACCGCGTCGGCCACGTGCGGGCGGTTCAGCAGCCGCGCCTCGGTCAGCTCCCGGATAACGGCGGCGGGTTCGGTGTGCCCGCCGCGTACCGCCTCCGTGAGCAGTCGGCGCACGGTGGCCACGTCGGAGAGCTCCCCGACCGCGTCCGCGAGGGCGCGCGGCACGGGGGCGACGGGCAAGCCGGTCACGTACGACGGGGTGGGCACGGCCGGGGTGCGCACGATCCGCGCGCATCCCACGGTCCGCAGCCGGCGCAGCCGCGGGACCAGGACGTCGATCGTGTCGAGGGAGGGGAGCGGGGGAGCGGACGCGAAGCCGTGCAGTGTCAGGGCGGCGAGCCCCGTGATCACCGCGTCCGGGTAGCGGGGCACCGGCGCCGGGCGGGGCTCGTCGGCGTTGGGCTGCGCGGGTACCCCGGCGATGCCGCCGGCCCCGGTGGAGGACTCGCGGAACGGGGAGCGGGCCGCGTACGAGAGCACCGCGTGCAGGCGCTCCTCCGAGGTGGGCGGGCCCGGGTGCAGCAGGAACACACCCGGCAGGATCTGCTGCCAGGAGCCACCGGGCCGGCACTGCTCGTTCGTCTCGGCGGCGGTGACACCCTGCGCGCGCAGCTGCGCGGCCGTCAGCACCCGGCGCGTGACGTCCGAGAGGCGACGGAGGGGGCGGGGGGAGAGCGGGGTGTTGTGCGTCATGACCCGGAGGTTCCCGTGTCGGGCCCGCTCATGAACCTCTGTTACACGCCCGTCGACAAATCCGGACAAGACCGCACTAAAGTACGTGCGTTCGACTGCCGATATCCGCTGGTCCGGACGGGGGCCGAAAAAGGTTACGGCTCTGATTACCCGAATTTCGTAACCCTGAACCGGCCCCGGCGTCCATGAGCTCGGGGGGCGCGTCCCGCTCGGGCGGCCGCGGGCCGCGGGGGCTGCTCGCGCAGTCCCCGCGGCTCTCAAAGGGCCGCGCCCTCGCGGCAGTTACTCCGCCGCCGCGTCACACTCCTGACCCCGCAGCCCCCGGGCCAGGTCGTCCCGGGCCTCGATCACCAGCCTCCGCAGCGCCGGCGGCGCCGACTCGTGCGAGGCGAGCCACGCGTCCGTCGCCTCCAGCGTCCCCGGCGAGTCCTGGAGCGAGGGGAACAGCCCCCGCACCACGTCCATCCCGATCTGGATGGATCGCTCGGCCCACAACCGCTCGATCACTTCGAAGTACTTCACCGCGTACGGAGCCGTCAACTCCCGCTGCGACGGCCGCGCGAACCCCGCGATCGTCGCCTCGACCAGCGCGTTGGACAGCTTGTCCGACTCCACGACCGACGCCCACGCCTGCGCCTTGACCGCGGCGGACGGCCGCGCCGCCAGGCACCGCACCTGATGCCGCTTCCCGGAGGCCGTGTCGTCCCGCGCCAACTCGGCGGCCAGGGCGCCCTCGTCGGCGACCCCGTGCGTCGCCAGCGGCTCCAGGAAGGCCCACCGCAGCTCCTGGTCGACCTCCAGCCCGTCGACCTTCTCGGTCCCGTTCAACAGCTCCTGCAGCAAAGCCAGTTCGGACTCGCCCGAGGCCACCGAAGCGAAGAACCGGGCCCACGTCAGCTGGTGCTGGCTCCCCGCCTCGGCGGCCCGCAGCTCCCGCAGCGCACCCTCCGCGAGCAGCCTGCCCCCGGTCTCCCGCCACTGGGGCGCCGCGTAGTGCGTCAGCGCCGAACCGGCCCACGCGTGCAGCATCTGCAGCACCCCGATGTCGGACTCCCGCCCGGCGAAACGCAGCACCAGGTCGACGAAGTCCCGCGCCGGCAGCAGCGCGTCCCGCGTCAGGTTCCACAGCGCCGACCAGCACAGCGCCCGCGCCAGCGGGTCGGTGACGTCCCCGAGCCCGGCCCGCAGCGTGTCCAGCGACGCCGCGTCGAAGCGGATCTTGCAGTAGGTCAGGTCGTCGTCGTTGACCAGCACCAGTGCGGGCGCCTCGGCCCCCGCCAGCTCGGCGACGACCGTACGAGGCCCGTCGACATCGACTTCGGCGCGCGCGTACCGCTCCAGCGCTCCGGAGCCGCCCTCCCCGTCGGCGTCCGCGCGCCGGTACAGACCGATCGCCACCCGGTGCGGCCGCAGTTCGGGATGCGACTCCGCGGCCTCCTGCACCACCGCCAGCTCGTCGATCCGGCCCTCGGCATCCAGGAGCACCTGCGGCGTCAGGGAGTTGACCCCCGCCGTCTGCAGCCAGGCCCGCGACCAGGACGCCATGTCCCGGCCGCTGGTCTCCTCCAGGACCGACAGCAGATCGCCCAGCTTGGTGTTGCCGTACGCGTTCCGCTTGAAGTAGCGCCGGGCGCCCTCCAGGAACGCCTCGCGCCCCACGTACGCCACCAGCTGCTTCAGCACGGACGCGCCCTTGGCGTAGGTGATCCCGTCGAAGTTGAGCTTGGCGTCCTCCAGGTCACGGATGTCGGCCGTGATCGGGTGGGTGGAGGGCAGCTGGTCGGCGCGGTACGCCCAGGACTTGCGGTTGTTGGCGAACGTGACCCAGCCGCCTGTGAAGCGGGTCGCCTCGACCATCGAGAAGGAGCCCATGAAGTCCGCGAAGGACTCCTTCAGCCACAGGTCGTCCCACCAGACCATGGTCACCAGGTCGCCGAACCACATGTGCGCCATCTCGTGCAGGATGACGTTGGCCCGCCGCTCGTACGACGCCCGGGTGACCTTGCCCCGGAAGATGAACTCCTCGCGGAAGGTGACCAGCCCCGGGTTCTCCATCGCGCCGAGGTTGTACTCGGGCACGAACGCCTGGTCGTACTTCCCGAACGGGTACGGGTAGTCGAAGTGGTCGTGGAAGAAGTCCAGGCCCTGCTTGGTGATCTCGAAGACGTCGTCGGAGTCGAAGTAGGGGGCGAGACCCTTGCGGCACATCGCGCCGAGGGGGATCTCCACCCGCGTACCGTCCTCGAAGGTCCGCTCGTAGGTGTCCGTCACATAGTGGTACGGGCCGGCGACGACCGCCGTGATGTACGTCGAGATCGGCTTCGTCTCCGCGAACCGCCACACCCCGTCCGTGCGCTCGCCGACCCCGTTGCTCCACACGACCCAGTCCTCGGGCGCGCGCACCTCGAAGCGGTACGGGGCCTTGAGGTCGGGCTGCTCGAAATTGGCGAAGACGCGGCGTGAGTCGGCCGGCTCGTACTGCGTGTAGAGGTAGACCTCGCCGTCCTCGGGGTCGACGAAGCGGTGCATGCCCTCGCCGGTGCGGGAGTAGGCGCACTGGGCGTCGACCACCAGCTCGTTCTCGGCGGCCAGGTCGTCGAGGGTGATCCGGGAGCCGTCGAAGACCTCGCTCGGGTCGAGGTCCTTGCCGTTGAGGGAGACGGCCGTCACCCGCGGGGCGACCAGATCGGCGAAGCTCGTGGCGCCCGGGTCGGCGCACCGGAAGCGGATGGTCGTCACCGACCGGAACGTGCGCGGTTCACCGGCGAGGTCACCGGAGTCCCCGACGGCGGACCGCAGGTCGAGGGAGACCTCGTAACCGTCGACGGACAACAGCGCGGCCCGCTCCTGGGCCTCGTCACGGGTCAGATTCTCACCGGGCACGGGCGGCACTCCCTCGGGGTGGTGTTCAGTATGCGGACAGCCCGATCCTGCCATGCACCGCGGGAATGGCCGGGGCGGTCCTCGGTGTTGCCGGGTTTGTTGCCCGGTAAACCGAGCCCGCACGACTCCGCTTCGTATCCCTTTCGAGGAGAACCATGTCCGAGCAGACCTCCGGCAAGACCCCTGTCGACTTCTGGTTCGATCCGCTGTGCCCCTGGGCCTGGATGACCTCGCGCTGGGTTCTGGAGGTGGAGCAGGTCCGGGACATCGAGGTCCGCTGGCACGTGATGAGCCTCGCGGTCCTCAACGAGCCCAAGATCGACGAGCTGCCCGAGGAGTACCGCGAGCTGCTGGCCACCAAGGCCTGGGGCCCGGTGCGGATCGTCATAGCCGCCCGGCAGGAGCACGGCCCCGAGATCCTCGGCGACCTCTACACCGCGCTCGGCACCCGGATCCACAACCAGGGCGAGGGCCCCGAGAAGGAGACGGTCGCCGCCGCGCTGAAGGACGTCGGCCTGCCCGAGTCCCTGATGGACCACTGGGACGACACCCCGTACGAGGCCGAGCTGCGCGCCTCCCACAAGGAAGGCATCGACAAGGTCGGCCAGGACGTCGGCACCCCCGTGATCGCCGTCCCCGGCGCCGACGGCGAGCAGATCGCCTTCTTCGGCCCGGTCGTCACCCCCGCCCCGAAGGGCGAGGAGGCCGCCCGGCTCTGGGACGGCACCCTCCTCGTCGCGTCGGTCCCCGGCTTCTACGAGATCAAGCGCACCCGCACCAAGGGCCCGGACTTCAGCAACTTGGTTTCCTAGGGCTCGGTTCGCCTCCGGGGCGCTGGTGCCTGTGTCGAGAGGCCGATCGTGCTCGGCCCACCTCATTTCTTGAGGCTCGGTTCGCCTCCGGGGCGCTGGTGCCCGTGTCGAGAGGCCGATCGTGCTCGGCCCTCCTTCGTCGGGCCTGCGCGCGTTCGGCCTCTCGACACAGGCGCGCCCCTTCGGCTCACTCGCCGTAGGTGACCGTCGGCTCACTCGCCCGTCGGTGGCCGGCGGTCGTCGCACGGGGAAAAGCTCACCGGAAGGACTCGGGGAGGGTCAGGCCCTCGCTCTGCCTGCCGTACGGCTGGACGAAGAGGCAGCGGCCCTTCTCTCCGCGGTTGCCGCAGCGCCACCAGCCGGCCGGGTTCTTGCCCAGGGACTCCAGGTACTGCCGTACCTCCTTGTCCGCCTTGTAGAACGGCAGGGGCTTACCGCCGCCGCACGGTGGGCAGTGCTTGTAGCTCGTGTCCACGCGACCTCCCGTCGGTCCGGTCCGCCGGATCGGGAATCCGGCCGGAAACGGGAGCATAGGGCGAAAAATGAGGAAGCGGTCAGACCGGAATGCGTCCCGCCGTGGCGTGTTCCGGCGGCCCGGAGAACGAGAACCCCCGCGAGTCACGTCCTCGCGGGGGTTCTCCCTTTTCCCGCCTGCCCGGTGAAGGTTGAGAAGACGATCACGAGCAGGACGTCTCGGCCACCGGCTCAGGGGGCCAGCAGCAGCACATCCGCGCGGGATCGGGCCGCCGCGTAACGGCGGGCCACGTCCTGCCAGTTCACGACCGCCCACATGGCGTCGATGAAGTCGACCTTCTGGTTCTTGTACTGCAGGTAGAAGGCGTGCTCCCAGGCGTCGAAGACCAGGATCGGGGTCGAGCCCTGGCCGACGTTGCCCTGGTGGTCGTAGACCTGCTCGACGACCAGCCGCCCGCTCAGCGGCTCGTACGCAAGGACGCCCCAGCCCGAGCCCTGGGTGGTGGCGGCGGCCTTGGTCAACTGGGCCTTGAAGCCCGCGAAGGAGCCGAAGGACTCGGCGATGGCGTCCGCCAGCTCACCGACGCCGTCCTTCTCCAAGGGCTCGCCGCCGCCGTCGCCGGTCATGTTCTGCCAGTAGATCGAGTGCAGGATGTGGCCGGAGAGGTGGAAGGCCAGGTTCTTCTCCAGGCCGTTGATCGCCCCCCAGCTCTCCTTGTCCCGCGCCTCGGCCAGCTGCTCCAGGGTGTCGTTGGCTCCCTTGACGTACGCCGCGTGGTGCTTGTCGTGGTGCAGCTCGATGATCTCGGGGCTGATCACGGGTGCCAGTGCCGCGTAGTCGTACGGCAGTTCAGGAAGCGTGTAGACGGGCATGGGGGTCCCCTCCGACCTCTTATTGCAAAGTACTTGCAAGTGCACGCTAGCAGCAAGAGACTGTGGGGGTGTGCCCGGGCACGCCAAAGGGCCCTCGCGCGGACCGACCGTCCGTCCTCCGCGCGAGGGCCCTGAAGTGCGAGCGGGATCAGCGCTCGGCGCGCACCCGCTGCCGGGCGTACCCGATCGCCGCCAGGATCAGAGTCATCCCGCCGGTCCAGTACAACTGCGTCCGCGTCCCCGGCTCCCGGGCCATGAGGACGAACACGGCGGCCATCCCCGCGAGCGCCACCCAGGTCAGCCACGGGAACGCCCACATCCGCACGACCAGCCGCTCCGGGGCCTCCCGCTCGATACGGCGGCGCAGGAGCAACTGGGAGACGGCGATGAGGATCCAGACGACGAGGACGACCGCCCCGATCATGTTCAGCAGCCACGGGAAGACGTCGTCGGGGCGCCAGTAGCTGAGCAGGACGCAGAGGAAGCCGAAGACGCTGGAGGCCAGGACCGCGACCCGGGGGACCCCGCCCGACACCCGGCCGATCGCCTTCGGGCCCTGCCCGCGCGCCACCAGGGAGTACGCGATCCGGGACGAGCCGTAGATGTTGGCGTTCATCGCGCTCAGCAGGGCCACCAGCACGACCACGTTCATCACCTGACCGGCGCCGGGGATCCCCAGGTGGTCGAGGGCGGCGACGTACGGGCCCTTCTCCACGACCTCCTCGGAGTCCCACGGGACGAGGGTGACGATGACCGCCATGGAGCCGATGTAGAAGAGGGCGATGCGCCACATCGCCGTACGGACCGCCGTGGCCACGCCCTTCACCGGGTCCTCGGACTCGGCCGCCGCGATCGTCACGGTCTCCAGACCGCCGTACGCGAAGATCGACGCCAGCAGGCCGATGACCAGACCGTCCGTGCCGCCCGGCAGCAGGCCGCCCTCGCCGGTGAGGTTGGTGAGGCCGGGCGCGTCGGTGCCGGGCAGGACACCGGCGACGGCCAGCACGCCCAGCACCAGGAACAGGGAGATCGCGCCGACCTTCAGCGCGGCGAACCAGAACTCGAACTCGCCGAAGTTCTTCACGGCGGCCAGATTGGTGCCCAGGAACACCAGCATGAACAGTGCCACCCAGGCCCACTCTGGCGTCCCGGGCAGCCACCCCGTCACGATCTTCGCGGCGCCGATGCCCTCCAGGCCCACGGCCGTGCAGAGCAGCACCCAGAACGACCAGCCGGCCGTGAAGCCCGCCCACGGACCGATGGCGCGTTCGGCGTGCGCGGAGAAGGAACCCGAGGAGGGATACGCGGCGGACATCTCGCCGAGCATCCGCATCACCAGCATGACGAGGAGCCCGGAGAGCGCGTACGCGAGGACGATCGAGGGACCGGCGGCGGCGATGCCCGCCCCCGACCCGACGAAGAGACCCGCGCCGATCACACCGCCGAGGGCGATCATCGACAGGTGACGCTGCTTGAGGCCGTGGGACAGGGACGCGTCGGACTCTTGTGGAGCCTTGACGGAGGTGCTGGGCATGGGCGCGGTTCGTCCAATGCGTGAGACGGCAAAAACGCCGACAGTCTGGACAGCCCCTCCAGGCGCGTGGAGGGGCCGTCCGCTATCCGGACGCGACCGTCACGGATCGTGACTCCGCCGCTACGCGACTACGCGGCTACGGCGACCCCCTCCCGGGCGGCGACGGACGTGTAGTGCGAGGCGTCCCCCTCGATCGAGTAGCTCTCCTTGCCCTCGACACCCACCGGGACGTCACCGGCGACGGTCACCCGGTGCAGCCGGCGCGGCAGACCGTCGTAGTTGTCGACGGCGTAGTGCTGGGTGATGCGGTTGTCGAAGACGACCAGCTGGTTCTCCGACCAGCGGTGGCGCAGCACGTTCTCCGGCCGGGTCACATACGACTGGAGCAGGTCCAGGACCTTGCGGGACTCGCCGAGCGACAGGCCCACGATCCGCTGCGCGAACCCGCCGATGAACAGGCCCCGTTCACCGGTCAGCGGGTGCACCCGCACCACCGGGTGGGCCGTGCGGTACTTGATCGAGGTGAACTGGGCGCGCTGCGCCGCCTTCTCCGCGTCGATCTCCTCGTCCGGCACCGCGTAGTCGTAGTCGTTGGTGTGTTCGGCCCACAGACCGTCGGCCAGCCGTCGCAGCGGCTCGGGCAGGTCCCGGTAGGCCGCCGCCGCGTTCGCGATCAGCGTCTCGCCGCCGTACGGCGGGATCGTGATGCTGCGCAGGGTGGTGGCCTGCGGCGGGTTGAGGACGAACGTGACGTCGGTGTGCCAGTGGTTGGCGCGTCCTCGCTCGCTGTCCACGGGCAGGACGTTCGCGGCGCCCGCGACGGCCGACACCGTCGGGTGGGCGGTGGTGATGTCACCGAAGTGGCGCACGAAGGCCTGATGGCCGTGGTCGTCGAGGTGCACGTCGTCGAACACGAGCGCCTTGTGGACGTTGAGCGCCGCACGCAGCGCGGCGACCGTCTCCTCGCCGAGGGGCTGGGAGACGTCCACGCCGGAGACCCGGGCGCCGATGTTCCCGGTGACCTTCTGGATGTCGATGTCGATGCTCATGGCGTTGGTTCCTTTCGCGGATCAGACGAGGGCGGGTGCGGGTGCGGATTCAGGTGTGCCGACGTGCTGGTTGGCGGGGCGGGGCAGGCCGTAGCGGTCCCGTAGGGTCCGGCGTGGGCCGTACTCCGTCCGCAGCAGACCGCGGGCGCGCAGGATCGGGACGACGTGCTCGACGAAGGCGTCGAGGCCGGACGGCAGCACCGCGGGCATGATGTTGAAGCCGTCGGCGGCACCCTGCGTGAACCAGCTCTCGATCGTGTCGGCGACCTGCTCGGGCGTCCCGGCGAAGGTGAGGTGCCCGCGCCCGCCGCCCAGCCGCCCGATCAGCTCCCGTACGGTGAGCCGGTCGCGCCGGGCCAGCTCGACGACGAGCGTGTAGCGGCTCCTGGCCCCCTCGATCGCGCTCTCCGGCGGCAGATCGGCGGGCAGCGGCGCGTCCAGCTCCAGGGAACCGGCGGGCAGTTGCAGCAGCCGTTCCAGATTGCCCACCCCGTGCGTGTACACGATGTGGTCCTCCAGGACCCGCTCGGCAGCCCGCGCCTCGGCCTCCGTCGACCCGAGGACGGGGACGATTCCGGGCAGCACCTTGATGCGCTCGGGGTCCCGGCCGGCGGCGGCCGTACGGGACTTGAGGTCGGCGTAGAAGGCCTGCGCGTCCTCGATCGTCTGCTGGGCGGTGAACACGGCCTCCGCGTACCGCGCGGCGAACTCCTTGCCGTCCTCGCTGGACCCGGCCTGCACCAGCAGCGGATACCCCTGCGGTGAGCGCGGCACGTTGAGCGGCCCTTCGACACTGAAGTACGTGCCCTTGTGCCGGGGCGGATGGATCTTCGTGTCGTCGCCCCAGACGCCGGTCTCCTTGTCGGCGACGATCGCGTCGTCCTCCCAGCTGTCCCAGAGCTTCAGGGCCACGTCGAGGAACTCGGCCGCCCGGGCGTACCGCCGGGCGTGCGCGGGCTCGGCCTCCAGACCGAAGTTGCGGGCGGCCTCGGCACCGGCGGTGGTGACGATGTTCCAGCCGGCCCGGCCGCCGCTGAGGATGTCGAGCGAGGCGAACTTGCGGGCGAGGTTGTACGGGGAGTTGTAGGAGGTGGAGGCGGTGGCGATCAGACCGATGTGCTCGGTGGCCGTCGCCAGCGCGGTCAGCAGGGTCAGCGGCTCCAGGGCGCCCGCCGGACGCTGGCCCACGCTGCCCCACAACTGCGGCCCGTCGGCCAGGAACAGCGAGTCGAACGTGCCGCGCTCCGCGATCCGGGCCAGCCGCACGTAGTGGTCCAGCTCGACGTGCGCGAACGGGTCGGACTCGGGCAGCCGCCACGAGGCCTCGTGGTGCCCGGTGTTCATCAGGAAGGCGTTGAGATGGAGCTGTCTTGACGTCATTGGTGGTCCTCTCTCACACCGAGCGCGGCCAGCAGCCGCTCGCGGTACTCGCCCAGCAGGGGGTCCCGGTACGAGCGCGGGTGCGGGCGGTCGATGGTCAGGTCCAGGCCGATGCGGCCCTCTTCGAGCACGAGCACCCGGTCGGCGAGCACGATCGCCTCGTCCACGTCGTGCGTGACGAGCAGGACGGACGGGCGGTGGCGTTCCCACAGCTGCCGGAGCAGGGTGTGCATCTTGATCCGGGTGAGCGCGTCCAGGGCGCCGAACGGCTCGTCGGCCAGCAGGAGTTCGGGTTCGCGGACCAGCGAGCGGGCCAGCGCCGCGCGCTGGGCCTCACCGCCGGACAGCTCGTTCGGCCAGGCACGCTCGCGGCCTTTCAGGCCCACCTCGGCGAGCGCCTCACGGCCCCGGCCGACGGCCTCCTTGCCCTCCGTGCCGAGCAGTACGTTGTCCAGCACCCGCCGCCAGGGCAGCAGCCGGGAGTCCTGGAAGACGACGGACACCCTGGCCGGGGCGGTGAGCCGACCACTGCCCGCCACCTCGTGGTCCAGCCCGGCGACCGCCCGCAGCAGCGTGCTCTTGCCGGAGCCGCTGTGCCCGAGCAGGGCGACGAACTGCCCGGCGGGGATGTCCAGGTCGACACCGTCGAGGACCTTGCGCCCGTCGAAGGACCTGGTCAGGTCCCGGAGCTGGACGGCGGGGCGGTCGACGGTGGCCGTGGCCGTCGGCGATTCGGGGCCCGCGGGCGTCAGCTGCTCAGTGTGCGTCGCCATGACAGCACCCTCCGTTCGATGAGACGGACCGCGCTGTCGGAGGCCAGGCCGAAGATTCCGTAGACGGCCAGGCCGACGAGGATGACGTCGCTCTGGCCGTAGTTCGTGGCCTGGAACATCATGTAGCCGAGTCCGTTGGTGGCATTGATCTGCTCCAGGACGACCAGGCCCAGCCAGGAGCCGGTCACCCCGAGCCGCAGACCCACGAAGAAGCCGGGCAGCGCGCCGGGGATGACGATCTGCCGGACGAACTGGAACCTCGACAGGCCCTGCACCTCGGCGAGTTCGACGAAACGGCTGTCGATCCCGGCCAGCGCGGCATGGGTGTTGAGGTAGATCGGGATGTAGACGACGATGGCGATGATCGCGATCTTGAAGGTCTCGCCGATGCCCAGCCAGAGGATGAACAGCGGGATCAGACCCAGCGTCGGGATCGCCCGGTTGAGCTGCACGGTTCCGTCGATCAGCGCCTCGCCGGTCCGGCTGAGTCCGGAGGCCAGGGCGAGCAGGACACCGGCGGTCAGCCCGATCGAGAATCCGTACCCGGCCCGCTGCAACGAGGTGACGATGTCCGTCGGAAGCGTCCCGTCGGTCCACAGCCGGACCCCGGTCTCCAGCACGGTCCAGGGCGCCGGGATCGCCGCCGGGTCGAGCTGGCCGGCGGCGGAGGCCACGGCCCAGAGGGCGAGGACCAGCGCCGGCCCGACCAGCCGGGAGGCGGGCAGCCGCTTGCCGGGGGAGAGCCGACGACGCCTGCGGACCGGGACGACCTCCTCCCCGGCCGTGCCGGAGCCGGACGCGAGGACGTCGGAGCGGGGCGTGTCGACCGTGGTCGCGCTCGCCGCGGTGGCCGCGTCTTCCGTGGTGGCCGTGCCCTCCGTGGTGGCCGCGCCTGCCGTGGTGGCCGCGCCTGCCGTGGTGGCCGCGCCCGTGGTCACGGCGCTCACTTCCGGTACTCCGCGGGCACGGCCTTCGCGGCGATCCCCTCGAACCGCCGGTCGAAGAGCGTGCCGACGTCGAACTTCTTCACGAAGCCGCCCTCGGCCAGCAGATCGGCGGTCTCCTGCTCCCACTTGATCGCCTCGTCCCAACTCGACGGGAAAAGCGGCTTGTTGGCGAGCTCGCTGATCGACTCGGCCTGGGCGGTCGTCAGGTTCTGGGTCTTCACGTAGAACTCCTCGTTCCAGATGTCCGGGTTCTCGTACTGCCAGACCGCGCCCTTCGCCCAGAACGGGATGTACGCGGCGACGGCGGCGGCCTTCGCGGAGTCGGCCAGCACGGAGGCCGGCGCCCACAGCAGGCTGAGCAGGTCCACCACATCCGTGGGGATCGTGCGGGCGCCCTTGGACTCGTACTGCTGGAGATAGGCGGGCGCCTGCTGGTTGGCGAGCGGCGCGACGTCCACCTGGCCCGACTGGAGGGCCGTCAGGAACTGGTTGCTGGTCAGCGGAACCAGCTCGGCCTCGTCGTAGGCGAGTCCCGCCTCCTTCAACGCCCGCAGGAGGACGACACCCTGCGCCTGCCCCTGGGAGAAGGCGAGCTTCTTGCCCCGGAAATCCTTGACGGAGGTGATGTCGCTGCCGGGCTTGGTGGCGAAGAGATAGTTCGGTTTCCGGGTGATGTTGATGGCGACGATCTTCGCGTCGTATCCCTGGAAATGCGCCTGGATCGGCGGGATCCCCGCATTGTTGGCGACGTCCAGCGACCCTGACCGGAAAGCGTTGATGACATCGGGGCCGGCGCCGATGTTCGCCCAACTGCTCACCCGGAAAGGCAGATCGTCGAGTTTCGCGAGCTTGAGCTGCAACTCCTGTTGATTCTGGAACGAGGAGATCTTCAGGCTCGTACCCGTGGGGACCTTGGTGGGCAGTGGCGCGTCGGCCGCCGTGCGGGCGGTCGCCGCGCTGCTGTCGGCGCAGCCGCTGAGCCCGGCCGCCGCGGCTGTGACGCCGAGCAGAGAGGTGAGGAAGAGTCGCCGGTCGAAACCGGACGCGGCGGAAGAAGGCATGGAGAACCCCCAGAGGGAAACGGTGGGACCGCGCACGGAAGCGCGCATGGAGGACCCGCGGAAGCGGACGAGAAAAGCAGGGAACCGCGGAAGTGAATTCACGCAGGAAGAAGTGCCGCGTAGGCCGGGGCGCGGTGGGCACCCCGGGACGTCATCGTGTCAGCAACAGAAGGTGCGACAACTCGTGAGCAGCATGAATACGATGTTCCCGGTCTTGGACAAGGCCTGTCAACATTCGGACTTTCTGAATTAACCGATCCCGGCCGAGGCGTGCGCCAGACGCTCCACGGACCCCATCGGATCCCGGAACAGCACGTCCAGGGCCACCGCCCCGCCCGCCGTGGCCAGCACGGAGTCGGGGAAGCTCGTCGGCCTCACGGCCGCCGCCCGGCCCGCCCCGACCGCCTCGTGCAACGCGGCGAGACAGTCCGCCCGGCCGATCACCCCGATCTCGGTGACGACCACGGTCTCCGGGTTCAGCACGTCGAGCAGCAACTCCGCCGCCCGCCCCACCATCCGGGCCCGCTCCACCAGCAGCCGTACGGCCGTCGCGTCGCCGTCCGCCGCGGCGGCCAGCACCCGCATCGGGTTCGCCCCCTCGACGACCCCCGCCTCCCGGGCCCGCCGGCACAGGGTCAGTTCGCTCAACTCGACCTGGAGGCAGCCGACCCGCCCGCAGTCGCAGGGCTCGGTGCCCCCGGGCAACGGCAGATGCGCGACCGAACCGGCCTGCGAGCGCGGCCCGTGGTGCACCTCGTCGTTGGTGGCGAACGCCGCGTCGACCATGTTGCCGACGAACAGGTGCAGCACGCTCCGGCTGCCCCGCGCCCGCCCGAACAGCTGCTCGGCGGCCACCAACGCCCGCGCGTGCCCGTCCACATGGACCGGCAGGCCGGTGAGGCCGCCGAGCACCTCCCGCACCGGCACCTCGCGCCAGCCGAGCAGCGGATGCTCGACGACGGTCCCGCTCTCGCGGTCCACCCGGCCGCCTGCCGCGAAACCGACGGCCAGGGGTCGGCAGCCCGGCATCTTCTCCAGCAGGGCCCGGAGTTCGTCGGCCGCCCTCGCAAGGACCGGTCCGGGCTCGGTGGACGCGTGCTTGGACCGCCGCTCCACGAGCACCCGTCCGCGCAGATCGAGCAGGGCGACCGTCGTGTACGGAACGGCCACATGCACCCCGCCCACCACGAACCGCGAGTCGTCCAGGTCCAGGGGCACATGCGGACGGCCCGCCCCCTTGGAGCGCCGGGGAGGTTCGGCCTCACGGATGAGACCGAGCCCGGTGAAGCGGGCGCAGTAGTCGGTCACCGAGGCCGGCGACAGCCCGGTCACCCGGGCGATGACGCTGCGTGCGACGGGGCCGTGCTCCAGCACGGACCGCAGGACCACGCTGGCACTGGTCCGCCGCCGGTCGCTGTCGGCGGCACGCGGTACGGCGGACCCGGCGGCGGAGGGGGCCGACGGGGGAGCGGCCCGAAGGGCAGCCGGAGAAGCGGAAGTTGGGGGAGGGGGAGCGTGAGGGGTGGGTGCTGTCGCGGCACGCGGCATGGCGATCATCCTCGGGAACGGGTCCGACACTGCGCCTCGGAGGGCGAGGCGTGCCGGAGCCGCCTCACCCGGGTCGGCGACAGGTGGCCGCGCCCACGCGTCGCAGGTCGACGTAGCGACGCGACGAGAAGTACCGGGCCTGGGCAACCATGCGTCCGAAGCTAGCAAACCGGCCCACCGCTGCCCAGACGGCGACCGACGGGCGAGACGGCACCTGTCCACCCCGTCGACCCGATTGGCGAAACCCTACAGATGTGAGTCGATGCCCCGTCAGGCCCCAAGTGGTTCCACCTCAGTGACCGGTGTCACGCCGTACCGGGTGTAACCAGCATCCTTTGTTCGAAGTCAACCAAGCCGTCGTTCATGCCTTTGTCGAGCGCTGATGATGTCCGGCCCGAGTCGGCTGGGATAGCGTCACCGTGTCCCCGCCCCCGTCACCCGCCGGAGTGAGCCCGAACATGAGCACCGCCGTCGCCACGACAGCCCGCCCCGGCGAGGTCCTCGCCGACCGTCTGCCCTTCACCGGCGCCCGCGCCCGCGACATCGCGCTCGTGGTGGGCGGTGCCGCGCTGACCGGCCTCGCCGCCCAGATCGCGGTGCCCGTGCCGGGTTCGCCGGTCCCGGTCACCGGCCAGACCTTCGCGGCCCTGCTCGTCGGCACCACCCTCGGCGCGGGCCGGGGTGTCGCCGCCCTCGCCCTGTACGCGCTGGCCGGCCTGGCCGGCGTGCCGTGGTTCGCCAACGGCACGTCCGGCGTCGGCGTCTCCTTCGGCTACATCCTCGGAATGGTCCTGGCGGTCGCCGCCGTGGGCGCCCTGGCCCGTCGGGGCGGCGACCGCTCCACGCTGCGGATGGCCGGCACGATGCTCGTGGGCGAGGCGATCATCTACGCCGTCGGCGTCCCGTACCTCGCGGCCGCCGCCGGCATCAGCCTCTCGTCCGCCGTCGCGCTCGGCCTCACCCCCTTCCTGATCGGCGACGCTCTCAAGGTCGCACTGGCCATGGGGCTGCTGCCGACGGCGTGGAAGCTGCTCAAGAAGTGACGCGGGTGACGCCCCGCCACTGAGCGGGCGTCGCCCCCGAAGAGGCTCGCCGGGTCGTCCACCGACCGCACCACGGCGAGCCTCTCCGGCGTTCATGCGAGCCCGTCACGTGTGTTCATGCGTGCGCGCTTCCCACGTTCGGGCCCCCGGGTCAGGACTCCTGTCGGGCCCGCCGCTGGTTCCACCACAGGCCTGCCGCACCGGCGGAGACGAGCGCGGCGCCGGCCAGGCCCAGCGGCAGGACCCGGTCGGCCGGACCGGTCTGCGGCAGCTCGTCCGGCTTGTCGTCCTTCCCGCCGCCACCGCTACCGCCATCGCTGCCCCCGTCGCCGTCGCCGTCGCCGTCACCGTCGCCGCCTCCGCCGCCGGGGGTGACGGGACTGTTGTCGGTGCCGAGGAGCAGCGGGGTCGCGGGCTCGTTCGGTGCCTGGTTGGTCGTGCCGAACGGGACAGGCCCCTGCTGCCAGTACGTCTTCGAACCGTCGGCGTTCTGCACCGGCAGACAGATCTTGCCCTGCTTGCTCAGGTCGTACGTGGCGTCGATCGCATAGGTCTTCGACTTTCCGGCCGCCAGATCGTCGATCGTGCACGCGAAACCACTGTTCGCGCCGTCGGGAAGATCCCCCTCCGGAATTGCCGAACAACCCTTCACGTTTTTGACCGTCATGCCGTCGAAACCGACCACGAGCAATCGGATTTTGCCGCTGGCCTTGCTGCCCTCGTTCTTCACGACGCCGGTGATATCGGTTTCCCCGGACTTGTTGTCGACCTTGATCTCCTTGGACAGCAGCGTCGAGAGCTTCACGTCCGCCGGTGCCGCGTCCACGGTCTTTCCGCCATGATTGCTCAATCCCCCCTCGTCGTCCGCCGAGGCCGTGAAGCCGAGAATCATCACCGCCGTGAACGACGCGGTGAGCAGCGATCCGGCGATGGCAGTCTTACGATGAGAACTCATGTTCCATCCCCCTTGCGTCCCCCTGGCCGTGCCTGAATTCACGGCCTATGAAGAGGTACCACAAAATTTCCCAGCACTATGCTGGTGCGGCACGAAGTGTGACCAATGCGCGACGATGTGGTTCATCTGTGGCGTGTGCGGTCGGTTGGGAAAGCGTTGCCGAAGGGGGGCATGGGGGTGCCGGAAATAACGCGGGGCGGTGTTCCGGGTCTTGTCGTGGCCGACCGTTATCGGCTGGTCGAATGCATCGGCCAAGGCGGAATGGGTCGGGTCTGGCGGGCCGGCGACGAAATACTCGACCGGCAGGTCGCCGTCAAGGAAATGCGTATCGACGGTCAGGACCCGGAGGACAGCCGCACCCGACGCGAGCGGACCCTGCGCGAGGCCAGGGCCACGGCCCGGATCGACCACCCCAACGTCGTACGCGTCTACGACGTCGTCGACGCCGGCGAGCGGCTCTGGATCGTCATGGAACTGGTCGACGGCCGCTCCCTGGAACGGTTGTTGGCGGAGGACGGCCCCTTGGACGCGCACGACACGGCCCGGATCGGCCTCGAACTGGTCGACGCGCTGGGCCAGGTGCACGCCCAGGGCGTCCTGCACCGCGACATCAAACCGGCCAACGTCCTGATCAGGCGTACGGGCATCCACCGGGCCGTCCTCACCGACTTCGGTATCGCCGCCATCCAGAACGCCGAGGCCCTCACCATGGCCGGCATGCTCGTCGGCTCCCCCGACTACATGGCCCCCGAGCGGATCTCCGGCCGCCCCCAGGGCCCGCCCTCCGACCTCTGGTCCCTCGGCGCCACGCTCTGCGCGGCCCTCGGCGGCCGTTCCCCCTTCTCGCGCTCCACCACTCTCGCCACCCTCCACGCCGTCCTCTACGAGGAGCCCGAACTCCCCGCCGCCGCGGGCTCCCTCCAACACCTCCTGGCCGCCCTCCTCGACAAGGACCCCGAGGCCCGGCCGGCCCTGCCCCACCTCATCGAGGCACTACGCGCCGCCACCACACCCCCGGCGGCCGCCCCACAGGCGGCAAGGGGGCCGACCGAACCCGTTCCGCCGGAGTCGACGGAAGCCCGGCCCACCGGCGAGCCGAGCGAACCGGGCCAGGGGGACCCTGGAGCCGGCCTCGATCAGCCGACCGCGAGCCCTCCGACGCCGATGCCGATGCCGGAGCCGGAGGAGAGGCCGGGGCCACCGGACGGAAACGGGCGACCGCCGACCGGCCCCGCCCCGGAAGCGGAGGCGGAGGCGACGCCCCCTTCTCCCGCACGACACCCCGCTCCCGCACCCCACCCGACTCCACCAGCACACCGCACCCCCACGGTCCGTTCCACCCCGGAACCCGACCGAGCCACCACGCCCGTCCTCCGCCGCACCCCTCCCTCCACCTCTTCTTCCCCTCCCGCGTCTCACCCTCCGGCAGACCCCCGCCTCCCCGACCCCGACCCCGATCCGGCGCCCGAGCACTCCACCCACAGCGACCTGCCGACCAGGCCCCGGACCACCTCGACGCCCCCTCCCGCAGCCCACCCCACGCCAACGCCCACTCCCACCCCCATGCCGCCAGGCGAACTGCCCGGCCCGCCCGTGCCGTCCCGGCGTACGGAGCCGGACGGTCCCACGGGCCCCGAGGGCCGCCGGCGGCGCAACCGCCGTATCGGCCTCGTCGCGGCCGCCGCCGTGGCCGTGACCGCCGCCGTGGCCGCGGTCCTCGTACCGGCGGTGAACGGCTCGCCCGACGACAAGGGCGGCAAGGACGACAAGGCGTCGTCGACGACGGCCTCGCCCTCCGGCTCCTCCCCGTCCCCCACCGTCGCCGGCACGTCCCGGCCACCGAAGCTGCCGCCGGGCGCCCGTACGGAGGCAGGTGTGTTCGCCTGGGTCCCGCCCGACGGCTTCTCCCGGGAGGTGCACGCCGGCGCGGAGGTGCACTACACCTCGCCGGACGCCCGGCAGGAGATCGTCGGCAAGGCCTCGCTCGCGCGCGGTGACCTGCTGGAGCAGTGGCGGAAGAAGGAGAAGAGCACCAGCGAGGGGCCGGGATACCAGCGGATCCGCCTGGAGGAGACAGAGTTCCGTGGCAGGCCCGCCGTCGTGTGGGAGTACACCGTCACCGCCCAGGAACTGCCCTGGCACGTCCGCTCCCTCGGCTTCAACACCGGCGGCAAGTCCTACCAGCTGACCACCTGGTACCACCCCGACATCGAGGACCGCGCCCTCCCGGTCTACGAGAAGGTCGAGGAGAGCTTCACCCCGCTGTAGGCCTCATGCGGGCCGCATACGGGCCGCATGAGGGCCTCGTGGAGGCCCTGGGCATAGAAGAAGAGGCCCGGCGGAGGAAGAACCACCACCGGACCCCTCATCCGACCTACGAGTCGGTCAGCGCACGGTGTCGGACACCTTGTCGGCGGACTCGGCGGCGGGCTTCCCGCCACCGACCTTCTCCTTCACGAGCGCGATGGCGACGACGACCGCCGCGACCAGCAGCGACAGCAACAGGATCTCGCGGTTGCCGTGTTCGGTGTCGGTGAGCATGTAGCCGAGGACGAAGAGGATCAGTCCGATGGTGGCCCACGTCAGATACGGGTACAGCCACATCTTCACGACGAGCTTCTCCGGCGTCTCCCGCTCGATGATCCGCCGCATCCGCAGCTGGGAGAAGCAGATGACGAGCCACACGAACAGGGCGACCGCACCGGAGGAGTTGACCAGGAAGAGGAAGACGCCCTCGGGGAAGAAGTAGTTGAAGACGACGGCGACGAACCCGAAGACCACCGAGGACAGGATGGCCGCCATCGGCACACCCCGCGTGTTCGTACGGCCGAACGCGCGCGGCGCGTCCCCGCGCGTCCCCAGCGAGAACGCCATCCGCGACGCGGTGTAGAGACCGGAGTTGAGACAGGACAGCACCGAGGTCAGCACGATGAAGTTCATGATCTGCCCGGCGTGCGCGATGCCGAGGGAGTCCAGGGCGGCCACGTAGGAGCCCTTCTCCTTGATCGACGGGTCGTTCCACGGCAGCAGGGCCACCACGACGAAGATCGAGCCGAGGTAGAAGACGCCGATCCGCCAGATGATGCTGTTGGTGGACTTGGTCACCGCCTTCTGCGGGTTCTCCGTCTCCCCGGCGGCCAGGGTGGCGATCTCGCTGCCCATGAAGGAGAAGACGACCAGCAGCACACCGATGAGGATGGCGCCCGCGCCATTGGGCAGGAAGCCGCCGTGGTCGGTGAGGTTGGCCAGCCCGGCCTTCTCGGAGTCGACGCCCGGCAGCACCCCGAAGACCGCCAGTCCGCCCACCACGATGAACGCGGCGATCGCGACGACCTTGATCCCGGCGAACCAGAACTCGAACTCACCGTAGGAGCCGACCGACACCAGGTTCGTGGCGGTCAGCACGATCATCACGATCAGCGCCCAGCCCCACTGGGGTACGGCCGGGATCCAGCCCTCCAGGATCACCGCACCCGCGGTCGCCTCGACCGCGAGCACGACGACCCAGAAGAACCAGTACAGCCAGCCGATCGAGAACCCGGCCCAGCGCCCGAGCGCGCGGTCGGCGTGGGCGGAGAACGAACCCGAGGTCGGGTTGGCGGCGGACATCTCACCGAGCATCCGCATCACCAGCACCACCATCGTGCCGACGAGCGCGTACGACAGCAGGATGCCGGGGCCGGCCGTGGCGATGCCGGAACTGGACCCGACGAACAGACCGGCGCCGATCACACCACCGATGGCGATCATCGACAGATGCCGGTTCTTGAGGCCCGCGTGCAGACCGGGGGAGGGGGGAGAGGAAGAGCCTGGGGTGTCTGCCTGGTCCGGCAGGGTCGGCTGGGAGGTCATGGGGGGAGGTTTCCTTTGCGCCGTTGTGGGGACTTCCGTGCGTCTGCCCAAGGACCCCCCGATCGACTCTCGTCAGAGCGGGAGACGAGAGTGCACAGCTGGGGGCCGGATGGGCCGGCTGTAAAGATCGGTCCAGTGAATCGGAGGTGAAAGGAATCCTGAACCTTTGAATCCAGATCGTTACTTGAGGTTTACTTGAGGTTCCGTGGTTCAGCTCACAGTTTCCTGGTTCCGCACCCCGTCGTGCCGCGCCGAAACACGCGTGTCACACTCGGACCATGCGCGTCTACCTCGGCTCGGATCACGCCGGATACGAACTCAAGAACCACCTCGTCGAGTGGCTGAAGGCCGCCGGCCACGAGCCCGTCGACTGTGGGCCCCACATCTACGACGCCCAGGACGACTACCCGCCGTTCTGCCTCCGCGCGGCGGAGCGCACGGCCGCGGACCCCGAGTCCCTCGGCGTCGTCATCGGCGGCTCGGGCAACGGCGAGCAGATCGCCGCGAACAAGGTGGCCGGCGTCCGCGCGGCCCTCGCGTGGAGCGCCGAGACGGCCGCGCTGGGCCGTGAGCACAACAACGCGAACGTCGTCGCCGTCGGCGCCCGGATGCACTCCGAGGAGGACGCGACCAAGTTCGTCGAGACCTTCCTCAACACGCCGTTCTCCGGTGACGAGCGTCACATCCGCCGCATCGACATGCTGGCGACATACGAGACGACAGGCGACCTCCCGCCGATCCCGCCGCACCACCCCCAGGCGTAGTCACCGACCTCGCAGACCCCGTCGGCCGCGCGGCCGACGGGGCTGTCAATGGTGAAGCCGACGAGGCTGTCGGCGGTGAAGCCGACGGGGCTGTGGGCTGAGAAGCAGGGGGCGCAGCCCCTGCTTCTCAGGGGCGCGGGGAACTGCGCGAGCAACCCCCACCCACCCGCACCCGACAACGCACCCGACAACGCACCCGACAACGCACCCGACAACGCACCCGACAACGCACCCGACAACGCACCCCCAACCTCCCCCCACCCACCCTGCCGAACCCCGGAGGACAACGTGCCGGAGGGGCACACCATCCACCGCCTCGCCGAAGACTGCCGCACCCACTTCGCCCCCGAAGGCGTCGGCGACGGCGTCGGCCGGAACGTCCACGTCACCAGCCCCCAGGGCAAGTTCGCCGACGCCGCAGCCCTCCTCACCGGCACCCCCCTCCACGCGGCCGAGGCCCACGGCAAGCACCTCTTCCTGCACTTCGGCGACGCGGCCGCCGAGGAACGCGTCCACATCCACCTCGGCCTCTTCGGCAAGGTCACCTTCGGCCCGGCCCCCGCGCCCCCGCCCACGGACACCGTCCGCCTCCGGCTGCGCAACGACACGTCGTACATGGACCTCCGGGGCCCCACCACCTGCGCCCTCATCACGGACGCCGAGAAGCAGGCCGTGCACGCCCGCCTCGGCCCGGACCCGCTCCGCCCCGACGCCGACCAGGCCCGCGCGTACGCCCGGATCTCCCGCAGCCGGACGACGATCGCCGCGCTCCTCCTGGACCAGAAGGTGATCGCGGGCGTCGGCAACGTCTACCGCGCGGAAGTCCTCTTCCGGCACGGCATCGACCCGTACCGCGCGGGCAGGGACATCACCCCGGCGGAGTGGGACGCGATCTGGGCCGACCTCGTCGCTCTGATGCGCGAGGGCGTACGCCACAACCGCATCGACACGGTCCGCCCCGAGCACCTCCCGGAGGCGATGGGCCGTCCGCCGCGCGTCGACGACCACGGGGGTGAGGTGTACGTGTACCGCAGGGCGACCCTGCCCTGTCACATCTGCGGCGGCGAGATCCGCACCGCCGATCTCGCCGCCCGCAACCTCTTCTGGTGCCCGTCCTGCCAACACCGCTGATACCGGACGCTGTTGCCCCGGCCCCCTAGAACCCGTGCGGGAGCCAGGGTGCGAGCCCCGAGGACAGGAAGCCGGTGGACGCCTCCGCCAGCGCCCCCTCCCGCAGTTCCCGCACCCGCCCGGCCGCGCCCAGCGAGGCCAGGCTCACACCGCCCAGATAGGCCGCCCCCAACTCCCGTACGGAGAGGGAGAGATCGGCGGCGTCGGCGGTCCGCTCGCAGGTCGCTCCCTTGGCGTCGCCGGTGAGCCGCCAACGCCCCTCGTTCCAGGGGCAGAAGGCGTCCTCGACCTCGAACACGACGTCCAGCGGCGCCTGATAGGTCCGCGCCCGCAGCGCGGCACCGACGTCCACGAGCCGCACGTACAGATCGTCCTTGACCCGCAGCCCGCACCGGCGGACGTCCGACACCAGGTGCAGCACCGGCTCGTCCACCGGCAGCCGGTGGGCCACCACGCACCGCGTCAGGTCGATGTCGAAGAGGAACCGCCACAACGCGGCCCGCGCGGCGGGGTCCACGGCCTCCAGCGAACTCACCTGGACGACCCCCTCCGGCCCGGCGTGCCCCCAGTCGGACTTGATCCGGAAACGGGCGTACCCCACGACCCCGGAACCGGCCCCCTCACCCGCCCGCTCGGCCACCACGCACTGCAACGGCGAGGCACCTTCCCGGTGGCGCTCCGTGTCGAGCAGGTCCACGCGCTCCCAGCCGGGCCGCCGCTCCATCATCCCCGGCCGCTCCGGCACCAGACGGGCGTACACCTCCTCGCACACGTCGAGCACCTCGGCCGCGTCCGCGTACCGCAGTCGTACGTCGTCGGTGCCGGGCGGCACGGACAGCCGTACCCGGGTGGTGTCGATGTCGGCGGTGATCCGATGTGTGGCCTGGCCGTACCCGAAGCGGCCGTAGATCACCGGCTCGGACGCGGTCAGCACGGCCAGCGGCTCGCCCCAGGAGCGGATGTCGTCCAACTGCCGCCGCATCATGGACGTCAGCACCCCGCGCCGCCGGTGCGTGGCCGCGACGCCGACCATCGTGACGCCCGCCGTCGGGACGACCGCGCCCCCGGGCACCGTCATCCGGAAGTCGAACGCCCCGGCCGTGCCCACGCATTGGTCGCCGTCCCACACACCGATCGAGCGGTCGTACGGGGTGAGCGCCTTCCACAACTCCCGTTCCTCGACGGGTTCGGGAGCGCCGCCGAAGGCGCGGACGAGGTTGTCGTACCAGACGTTCCAGTCTTCCTTGCGCAGCGCCCGCAGCTCAGTCGTCATACGCCATGCCTAGCAGGGCGATCCGGTACGAGCGAACGAATTTGCCCGCGCGTCGCCGTTCGACGTGGGATCCTTCCCAGGTGCCGCACGGAGGGCGCACGGGGGCCGATGAACGCGTTCCGGTGTGAGTTCTGTGTGAGATTCGTCGTGAACCGGCCCTCGGAAGGGGGACAAGTAGGACCTCCTGTGCACAGGGGCTGGTCCGATGGATAAGGTCCCGAACAATGGCAGCAGGACGAGAGCGGCGCGCGGCGGCCGATACGCTCACGGCCCGGATGAAGAAGCTGGTTCACCGGGCCCGCACCGGCGTGCGCAAATCTGCCGTCGACTACTTCCGCGGGGACGGCTCCGACTGGATCGCCCTGGCCGGTCTGCTGCTGATGATCCCGCTGATCGCCTGCTTCACGATGATCAACGAGGTGTGGTTCTCACCCGCCGCCCTCGTCCTCCCCATCGTCGCCGGCGGTCTGCTGCTCCGGCCCGCCAGCCTCCTCGGCCTCTACGCCGCCGCCGCGACCGCCCTCATCGTGGAGTCCGTCAAGCTCGGCCCGTACACCGACGGTCCGGCCCGGGTGACGCCCGGCATAGTGCTCGTGGTCGCCGCCTGCGGTTTCTTCGGTCTGCTCATCGCCCAGTTCCGCAGCCGCGTCGGCGTCCCCTGGCGGCGCGGCGGCACCATGCTCTTCGACCTGCGCGAACGCATCCGGGTGCAGAGCAAGCTGCCGCAGCTGCCGTCCGGTTGGCACCGCGAGATGGCACTGCGCCCCGCGGGCGGCCAGTCGTTCTCGGGCGACTTCGTCGTGGCCGCCCGGACGAACGGCGGCCGCACCCTGGAAGTCGTCCTCACCGACGTCTCCGGCAAGGGCATGGACGCGGGCTCCCGAGCCCTGCTCCTCTCCGGCGCCTTCGGCGGTCTGCTGGGATCGCTCCCACCGCACGCGTTCCTCCCGGCGGCCAACGGCTACCTCCTGCGCCAGGACTGGGACGAGGGCTTCGCGACCTCCATCCACCTCGTCCTCGACCTCGACTCCGGCGACTACGAACTCTTCTCCGCCGGCCACCCGCCGGGCCTCCAGCTCAGCGCCGGCACCGGCCGCTGGGAGGAGAAGGCCGCCGAGGGCCCCCTCCTCGGCGTCTACGACGGCGCCCAGTTCGACCCCGTCAAGGGCTCCCTGCGCCCCGGCGACGTCCTGATGCTCTTCACCGACGGCCTCGTCGAGACGTCCGACCGCGACATCGTCGAAGGCATCGACCGCCTCACGGGCGAGGCCGACCGCTACGTCGCCGGCGGCTTCCACGGCGCGGCCTGGCACCTGATCGAAGCGGTCGCCAAGGACGTCAACGACGACCGAGCCCTCCTGCTGATCTGCCGAGAAGCCCCCACCCCGACGAGGTAGCCCCGCTTCGACCACCGCACATCGCCCCACAGGGATCTCGCCGTCACCAACCGTCGCAGGCGCGGAGCCGGCGGTTTGAACGTGCTCGATGGGCACGGACGCGGGGGCTTGGGCGTGGTCGATCAGCGCGAGCGCGGAGGCGAGGGTTTGAGCGTGCTTGATGGACGCGGAGGCGGGAGCTTGAGCGTGGTCGATCGGCGCGGGCGCGAGGGTTGGACCTTCGCCGATCGGCCCGCGGGGACCCCCGCGCCCTTCAGGGGCGCGGGGAACCGCGCGAGCAACCACGACGAACCCGCACCCGACAACCCATCCCTCCCCACCCAAATCTCACCCACCCACCCGGCCCCGTCCCCCGCCCCCGAACCCTCACGCCCCCAGGGGGCCGAAGGGGCACAGCCCCTGGAGGACGGGACGAGTAGGGGCGGCGGGGTCGACCCCAAGACCGCAACCGACGAACCCGCGAACCCGCAAAGGAGCCCCCGATGCCCCCGACCCACCTCACCCTCCCCGAAGTGGAGACCCTCGCCCGCACCGCCCACGCCACCCAGACCGACAAGGCAGGCCACCCCTACACCGAGCACCTCCAAGCGGTCGCCCACGGCGTAGCCACCCACGGCGGCGACCCCGACCAGATCGCCGCAGCCTGGCTGCACGACGCCATCGAGGACCACGCCCTCACCGAGGAATGGCTGACCACCGCCCCCCTGACCCCCCGCACGAAGGCCATCATCCGGGCCCTCACCAAGCACCCCGGCGAATCCCCGGAGGCCTACGCCGCCCGCATCCTCACCACCCCCGGCGCCCTCCTGGTCAAACAGTCCGACCTGGCGCACAACGCGAACCCCGCCCGCTTGGCAGCCCTCGACGCCCCCACCCGAACCCGTCTGACCGCCAAGTACGCCCACATGCGAAACCTCCTCGGCCTGCCGGACGAACCGACGGCCGAGGAGGCGACGTGACGCACCCGGCGAAAGCGGGCATGAAGGCGAGACGGCCGGCGGAAGCTAGACCTTGGCCCCGGCCTTCCCGCGCTCCCGAGCCAACTCGGCGGCGTCCCTCTTGAACGCCCACTCCATCTTCGGCTCCATGGCGAACCGGAACATCCGCTGCACCGGCGGCGTGCACAGCACGGTGATGACGGCCGCGGCGAAGACCGTGACCAACAGCTCGCCGAGCGGCTGGTACACCCACGCGTTGGCGTCGTACCAGTCCCAGAAGCGCGAGCCCTTCGCGAGGAACCCGTGCAGCAGGTAGCCGTAGAGCGTGCCCGCGCCCAGCACGGTGAACCACATCTTCCGCCGGGGCACCCAGGCGAAGAAGCAGGTGGTGAGCACCATGGAGCAGCCGAAGAGCGCGAAGGTCATGACGACCCCGGCCCACCACGGCGCACCCAGCTCCTGTGCGCTGTCCCGGTGATAGAACCACGCCGAGTTCATGTGCGGGCCCACCCAGTACGCCATCGCCAGCGCGGAGGCCGCCACCGGTACGGACAGGATCCGCACCTCACGGCGCCGCATGAACTGGAAGTGCGCGGGCTTCATGAAGAGACCGACGACGAAGAAGGGCAGGAACTGCAGGACGCGTTGCAGGTCCAGGTCGTCGCCGATGTCGGGCGAGACGGAGGCGAGCGCCCCGATGCCGAGCGCCACCGGGATCGGCCAGCGCACCACCTTCCACAGCGGGGTCGTCAGCCGCCACACGAACAGCGCGATCAGGAACCAGGTGAGGTACCACGGGTCGAGCAGGCTGATCGGGTGCGAGGGGTCGTCGTTGCCGTACCGCTTGAAGAAGGAGTACGCGATCTCGAAGAGGACGTACGGCACGGCGATGCCGGTGATCAGCCGGCGTAGCCGGTCGGGGCGCATGTCGAAACTGCGCGAGAAGTAGCCGGAGATGATGATGAAGGCCGGCATGTGGAACGTGTACACGAACATGTACAGCGCCTCGGCGGCGCGGCTGTGATCGGTCAGCGGCTCCCACGCGTGCCCCATCGCGACGAGCACGATGGCGAGGTACTTCGCGTTGTCGAAGAACGCGTCACGCTGTTTGGCCGGTCTGGCCTCCGGGGAGGCGCCACCCGGCAGCGGGTGAGGGGACGAGGACTTGAGCGAGCGCGGACTCGGCACTCCGTCGGCCGGCGACTGTGGTGACTGTGCCGGCGGGAGCGGCGCCCTGGACCGGTCGTGCGGTCGCAGCGAGTTCGTCACAGACCCTCCCGCCGGGAACTCCGGGGGACGGTCCGAGCACTCGCTGCGCAAGCGGGGGACGAGGCAGCGGTGAACATCTGAGGCACCCTAGCGGTGTCCGTGCGATTTCGTAAAACCACCGACGTGAATCCTGTATTGAGGGGTACGTGTCACTCACGGGTACCCCGGATTCGGTGAAGTGTGCCTCACGTAGAACATCACCGTCCGTACACCCCAAGGTGCATGGCCTGCGCCGGTCTGTCCGCATTCATCCCGACTAAATGGTGCATAACGTGCGCAGGCGATTCCGGTGAAATGTCCGGTTAATTACCGCCCTGGGCGAGCCTCTTGGTGTGTCTGTGGCAACAATTCGAATTCCCTGCGCTCGGGTTGTGTGTGCACGGAAACGATCACGTCGAATTCGCCTTCGCGGTCCCCCCGTTGGCCGGGGACGGGGGTGGCGCGGGTGCGGTGCCGTGGTCGACGTTGTCTCAGCCGCTGCATATGACGGCCTGGTTGGTGGCACGATGGTTCTGGCGGGGTGCGCGTGGGGTCGGCGCCCCGGGCCGGGAGTGCGGACCGACCGAGGGTGTGATCTGTGTGGCCATTTCGCTGTCAGTGGTGCTCTTGCTGGGGATCATCCTGGTGGTTCTGATGCGAGGGGGGACGATCAAGGCCGGCCCGGCCGTCGTCGCCATCCTCTTCGGCTTCTTCCTCGCCTCGACGGGCATGGCGGACGACATCCAACGCTTCCTGAACTCGATAGCGGACACGATCAACTCGATCCAGTTCTAACGCCCGCCGGGCCGCGCGCCGCGAGACGGTGAACCCGGGCCGTCGGCACACATCATGCGGTGGGCGGGCACGACGGGTTCGCCCGGCAGCGGATCGATCCCGCGCACCCGTACGGCCACGACGTCCGTGGGGACGGGTGAGAGGTCCGGAACCCTCGTCAGACGCCACCGGAAGGCCTCCGGCACGTCCTTGGCGGGCAGTTCCACCATGGCGAGGCTGACCCAACGGTCGTAGTTCGTCGGGTATGTGCGGACCAAGGCGCCGCATTCGGGGCAAACCGGCGGTTCGAACCACGTCACGTCATCGGGGCCGGGGTCGGGTCTCGGCGCGGCCGTGGCTCCCTCGGTCGCGGCCATCTCGTTGGCGAAGGTGTTCCAGCACTTCTCGCAGAGCCGCGCCAGCAGCCGGAACCGACCGCGCTCGCCCACGCTGACACCGGTCTCGCCGCATTCATCGCATGCCGACCGGTCGCCATCCCGAATCGCCCCCATAAAGCCGAGTGTGAGCGCATGCGACCGGATCCCAGTAGGTCGCGATTCGGCCTCTTCGCGCGATGTCGTCAGCCGTCATGGGCCGCCTCGGGCGCCATGTGCGGCCCAGGAGAGGCGCGGTGATCGCCCGGAGCTACTCGGGCGCGCTCACGGTCACCGGGCCCTTGAAGCCCTTGAGGGTCACGACGTTGCGCGTCGCGTTGCCGGACACCTCGAGCCGCTGCTCGAACCGTACGACCCGGCCGGCCTCGTCGACCCACACCTCGCAGGCGAACTCCTCGGTGCCCGTGGCGCGCATCCTGTCGTACAGCCGACGGTCCACGGTCCGGAGCCGGTCCTGGGTGACCTCGCCGGAGAGTCGATACGTCCGGATCCCGTCCACCTCTTCCGGGCCACGGCGAGCCTTCGGCCCGAGATCCAGGAGGAGTTGTGCGTAAGCGCCGTAGTCGGCCACGTCCGCACCCGAGGAGCCCGGTCCCGTACGGCGCCACTCACCGGCCGCTCCGTCGCCGTCCACGGTGCGCGTGTAGGTCGCGTCCTCCAGCAGGATCGTTTCCGCCTCGAACGCCCGGTCCTTCGGGACGCTGTCGGAGGTCGCCACGGTCAGCCGGCCCGTAGGGCTCGACGCGTTGAAGTTCATCCGGCCGGTCATGACCACCGTCAGCGTGGAGCCCGCATAGGTCTCCGTCCGCACCTCGGCCGAGTAGGGCGCCGGATCCGCGTTCTCGAGCGCCGCCTCGACGTCGAACGAGCCGTCGGCCCCCGGCGAGGCGGACACTCCGCTCCTCGATGTCGGCGCGGATGCCTCCCCGGCACTTCCGGAGCCACAGCCGACCAGCAGGGCGGCGGTCACGACCCCGACCGCCACGGTGACCGAGCGGGAGCGGTGCACGGCAGGGAACCTCCTCGGTCCTCACTCCGACCGTGAGGGGAAACGATCAGGGCCAGGCGGAGAGAAGATCCTCCGGCCTGGCCCTGAGCCGTATGGAGCGGGCGACGGGAATCGAACCCGCGTAGCTAGTTTGGAAGACTAGGGCTCTACCATTGAGCTACGCCCGCACAGCGTGCGCCGCAGGTCGGAGGACCGCGGCACAGAAGGCATCGTAGCGGGTCGGGCGGCTCCGCCGCACACCCCTTCCCGGCCGCGCCCCGCGCCCGCCGTCGCACGCGCCCGCGCACTCGGTTAATCCGGCAACCGTATGGCCTGCGGGCATGTACCCTACGTGTCGCACCAGACGGGGTGTGGCGCAGCTTGGTAGCGCGTCCGCTTTGGGAGCGGAAGGCCGTGGGTTCAAATCCCGCCACCCCGACCACCGCGCCGGTACGGCGCCGCCCGCCACCGGCAAGATCACCTTTTGGGGCGTGTACCGCCTGCGGTTACTATGCAAGCTGCGCGCCCGTGTGTCTGCACTCTCACGTCTCTCAAGGGCCGCTAATCCGCTGAAGCCCCGCCGCACCGGCGGGGGACATCAGCAGAACCCCAAGAAGTCAGCCCCCAAGGAGACCGAACCGTGAAGAGCGCCGTGGAGACCCTGAACCCGACCCGGGTTCGGCTCAGCATCGAGGTGCCCTTCGAGGAGCTCAAGGACAGCCTCGACGCGGCGTACAAGAAGATCAACCAGCAGGTCACGGTGAAGGGCTTTCGCAAGGGCAAGATCCCGGCCCGCGTCATCGACCAGCGGTTCGGCCGCGGTGCGGTCCTGGAGGAGGCGGTCAACGACGCGCTTCCGAAGTTCTACACCGACGCGGTCAACGAGGCCGAGCTCAACGTCCTGGGCCAGCCCGAGGTCGACATCACGGAGCTGAAGGACGGCGAGACGCTGAACTTCACCGCCGAGGTCGACGTCCGCCCGACCATCGAGATCCCGGACTACTCCGGCATCGAGGTCGAGGTCGACGCCGTCGAGGTCACCGAGGAGGACGTCGAGAAGGCGGTGGAGCAGCTCCGTGAGCGCTTCGCCTCCACCTCCCCGGTCGAGCGCGCCGCCGAGGACGGCGACGTCGTGACGCTCGACCTGGAGGCCAAGGTCGACGGCGAGGTCCTCGAGGACGGCGTCGCCGAGGGTGTGTCCTACACCATCGGCTCCGGCGAGCTGCTGGACGGCATCGACGACGCCGTGAAGGGCCTGGAGGCCGGTGGCGAGGCCACCTTCACCTCCGAGCTCAAGGGCGGCTCGGCGGCCGGCAAGGAGGCCGAGGTGACCGTCAAGGTCTCCCAGGTCGCCGCCCGTGAACTCCCGGCCCTGGACGACGAGTTCGCCCAGCTCGCCTCCGAGTTCGACACCCTCGAGGAGCTGCGCGCCGACAGCCGCAAGCGCCTGGAGAACATGAAGCAGTACGACCAGGCCACGCAGGCCCAGGAGCGCGTCCTGGAGAAGCTGCTGGAGCTCGTCGAGGTGCCCGTCCCCGAGAAGCTGCTCGAGGACGAGATCAACACCCGCAAGCACAACCTGGAGCACCACCAGCTCGGCCAGATGGGTCTCGACCTCGAGAAGTACCTCGAGATCCAGGGCAAGACGGTCGAGGAGTTCGACGCCGAGACCAAGGAAGCGGCCGTCAAGGGCATCAAGACCCAGTTCGTCCTCGACGAGCTGGTCGCCAAGGAGAAGCTCAACGTCAACCAGGAGGAGCTCACCGAGCACCTCATGCGCCGTGCGGCCTCCTCCGGCATGTCCCCGGACCAGTTCGCCCAGGCCGTCGTCCAGAACAACCAGGTCCAGCTCCTCGTCGGCGAGGTCGCCCGCGGCAAGGCCCTGGCCCTGGTCGTCGAGTCCTCCACGGTGAAGGACACCAACGGCGAGATCGTCGACCTGGACGACGACGAGGACGAGGACGCTTCCGCCGAGGGCTCCGCCGAAGAGGCCCCCGCTGCGGCCGAGGCGGAGGAGAAGGCCCCCGAGGCCTGATCACCCCGCGAACAGCAGGCTCGAAGACGGGCCCCCGGGTCACTCATGACCCGGGGGCCCGTCGGCCTACCCAGGGGCGCGGGGGCCACCAGTGCCCGCCCCACCAGCGGAGCGCACACGCATGCGCTGACAGCGAACAGTTCCCTCTGCGGGATTCACCGGCGGAGCCACCGCGTTAGGGTCCATGAATACGAGGGCGGAGCCGTCGGGAAAACGGCTCGGCCCCCGGAAGGGAAACGTGAAGACGGCCCGGCGCCGTCGTAAGACGAGCAGGTGGATACGTGACGAATCTGATGCCCTCCGCCGCCGGCGAGCCTTCCATCGGCGGTGGCCTCGGCGACCATGTCTACAACCGGCTGCTCAACGAGCGGATCATCTTCCTCGGCCAGCCGGTCGACGACGACATCGCGAACAAGATCACCGCACAGCTGCTGCTCCTTGCCGCCGACCCGGACAAGGACATTTACCTCTACATCAACAGCCCGGGCGGCTCGATCACGGCCGGCATGGCGATCTACGACACGATGCAGTACATCAAGAACGACGTGGTGACCATCGCCATGGGTCTGGCGGCCTCGATGGGGCAGTTCCTGCTCAGCGCGGGCACCCCGGGCAAGCGCTTCGCGCTGCCGAACGCCGAGATCCTGATCCACCAGCCCTCCGCGGGCCTGGCGGGCTCCGCCTCGGACATCAAGATCCACGCCGAGCGGCTGCTGCACACCAAGAAGCGCATGGCCGAGCTCACCTCCCAGCACACGGGCCAGTCGGTCGAGCAGATCACCCGTGACTCGGACCGCGACCGCTGGTTCGACGCCTTCGAGGCCAAGGACTACGGCCTCATCGACGACGTCATCGCCACCGCCGCGGGCATGCCGGGCGGCGGCGGCACCGGGGCCGGGCAGGCGTGACGGCACCCGCCGGCACGCACACCCCCGCAACGCCCCCAGCCGACCGCCTCAGCCCCTCTCAGGCTCCCAGGAGACACAAGTGAACGACTTCCCCGGCAGCGGCCTCCACGACGGCGCACGCTCCCAGTACTCGGGTCCGACGGCCGAGTCCCGTTACGTCATCCCGCGCTTCGTCGAGCGCACCTCCCAGGGCATCCGCGAGTACGACCCGTACGCGAAGCTCTTCGAGGAGCGGGTGATCTTCCTCGGCGTGCAGATCGACGACGCCTCCGCCAACGACGTCATGGCGCAGCTGCTGTGCCTGGAGTCGATGGACCCCGACCGGGACATCTCGGTCTACATCAACAGCCCCGGCGGCTCCTTCACGGCGCTCACCGCGATCTACGACACGATGCAGTTCGTGAAGCCCGACATCCAGACGGTCTGCATGGGCCAGGCGGCCTCCGCCGCCGCGATCCTGCTGGCCGCCGGTACGCCGGGCAAGCGCATGGCGCTGCCGAACGCCCGCGTCCTGATCCACCAGCCGTACAGCGAGACGGGCCGCGGTCAGGTCTCCGACCTGGAGATCGCCGCCAACGAGATCCTCCGTATGCGTGCGCAGCTGGAGGAGATGCTGGCCAAGCACTCGACCACGCCGATCGAGAAGATCCGCGAGGACATCGAGCGCGACAAGATCCTCACGGCCGAGGACGCGCTGTCGTACGGCCTGATCGACCAGATCATCTCCACGCGGAAGATGAACAACAACAGCGTCCGCTGACCGCGAAAAGGCTGTAATGTCTGCCGCCCCTTGGCATGGTTGGCACCGTTTGACCCAGTGCACGACAAGGTGCACGTCAAAGCGAACCGTGCCAAGGGGGGCCCGAACGGGGGGCCCGGCAAGGTACCGTCGACATAAGGCAGCACCAGGAGCCGCTGGATTCCAATCGTCCAGGCGTCTCCCAGGCGAAGGGGAAGCACACCGTGGCACGCATCGGTGACGGCGGCGATCTGCTCAAGTGCTCGTTCTGCGGCAAGAGCCAGAAGCAGGTCAAGAAGCTCATCGCAGGGCCCGGTGTGTACATCTGCGACGAGTGCATCGACCTCTGCAACGAGATCATCGAGGAGGAGCTCGCCGAGACCAGCGAGGTGCGCTGGGAGGAGCTCCCGAAGCCCCGCGAGATCTACGAGTTCCTCGAGGGGTACGTGGTCGGCCAGGAGGCGGCCAAGAAGGCGCTCTCCGTGGCGGTCTACAACCACTACAAGCGCGTCCAGGCCGGTGAGAACGGCGGCGGCCAAAGCCGCGAGGACGCCATCGAGTTGGCGAAGTCCAACATCCTCCTGCTGGGCCCCACGGGCTCCGGCAAGACGCTCCTCGCCCAGACCCTCGCGCGCATGCTGAACGTCCCGTTCGCGATCGCGGACGCGACGGCGCTGACGGAGGCGGGCTACGTCGGCGAGGACGTCGAGAACATCCTGCTGAAGCTCATCCAGGCCGCCGACTACGACGTCAAGAAAGCCGAGACCGGGATCATCTACATCGACGAGATCGACAAGGTGGCCCGAAAGAGCGAGAACCCGTCCATCACCCGCGACGTGTCGGGTGAAGGTGTGCAGCAGGCGCTCCTGAAGATCCTGGAAGGCACCACGGCCTCGGTCCCCCCGCAGGGCGGCCGCAAGCACCCGCACCAGGAGTTCATCCAGATCGACACGACGAACGTCCTGTTCATCGTCGGCGGTGCCTTCGCGGGCCTGGAGAAGATCATCGAGTCCCGCGCCGGCGCCAAGGGCATCGGCTTCGGCGCCACGATCCGCTCGAAGCGCGAACTCGAGTCCAAGGACCAGTTCGAGGACGTCATGCCGGAGGACCTGGTCAAGTTCGGGATGATCCCGGAGTTCATCGGCCGCCTCCCGGTCATCACCTCGGTCCACAACCTGGACCGCGAGGCCCTCCTGCAGATCCTGGTCGAGCCCCGCAACGCGCTGGTGAAGCAGTACCAGCGCCTCTTCGAACTCGACGGCGTGGAGCTGGACTTCGAGCGCGAGGCCCTCGAAGCCATCGCCGACCAGGCCATCCTCCGCCAGACCGGCGCGCGCGGCCTGCGCGCCATCATGGAGGAAGTCCTGATGTCCGTGATGTACGAGGTCCCGTCCCGCAAGGACGTGGCCCGGGTCGTCATCACGGCGGACGTCGTCCACTCGAACGTGAACCCGACCCTGATCCCGCGCGACGCCCGCGGCCGGGGGCCGGGGGAGCAGAAGACGGCGTAACTCCTCAGCGGTACACAGACATCGAAGGGGCCCCGGTCGACCGACCGGGGCCCCTTCGTGATCCGAGCGGAGTGTCAGGCCTTGACGCGCACGTCGTTGCGCAGCTTGGCCGCCAACTCGGCCGCCTCGTCGATCGTCGTGCTCTTGCCGGCGGCCATCGAGGCCATGTCGATGGAGATCACGTACGCGACCGTGCTGTGGTCACCCCAGATGCACACCGGCAGCGTCATGGTCTTGCCGCCCTCGGTGCCCTCGCTCTCCTGGCACTTCATGATGCCGTTCTCGAAGCCGTCGGGCGTGACTTCCTGAGGGCTGCCCACGAGCTTGCCGTCGGAGTCGGATCCCTTCTCGGACTCCTCCTTCATGCTGGCGAACATCGCGTCGATGACCTTCTCAGGGTCCTCGACCGTGCCGTACACCCCGGAGAAGGTCAGGTTCTTGGCGGTGATGCCCTCACCCGACGAGTAGGTCGCAGTGACGTCCTTGGGGTCCTGCACACCCCAGTCCTCCGTCTGCTTCATCTCCTTGTCGGACATCCCGCTGCTGCCGCCGCCCTCGCCCTTCTTGTACTGGCCGTCGATGACGGCCGCCGGCGTGGTCAGCTTGTGCGGGCCGTCGTCCGCGATGTCCCCGCCGCCGCTCGCGCCGAAGACGAAGTACGCGCCGACCGCGACCGCCGCGACCACGGCGACCGCGCCGAGGATGATGCCGACCTTCTTGCCGCCACCGCCGGGTGCGGCCGGCGGCTGGGGCACGGTCGGGTAGCCCGGCTGGCCGCCGTACGGGGCCTGCTGGCCGTACGGCGGGGTCTGGGGCGGCACGCCCTGGGGGGCCTGCTGGGGGTACCCGTAACCCGGCTGCTGCGGCGGCGCCTGCTGCGGGTAGCCGTAGCCGGGCTGGGGGGCTGCCTGCGGCGGCTGCTGGCCGTAGGGGCCCGGCTGGCCGCCCGGCTGACCGTACGGTCCGGGCTGCTGGGGCTGCCCGCCGTACGGGCCCGGCTGGTTGTGACTCATGTTCTGGGTTCCCCTCCAGATGCTTATGTGTTCCTGACATCCTGGCGCAAACGCGATGGGTCCCACGCACCGGGGGGCACACCGTTACGGAAGAATCCGGTTTCGGGACGACCCCGTGACACCTCTAAACTGAGCGGGTGACCGAGAACGCTCAGCAGCAGCCTCCAGCGCCCGCCACCGATCTGCCGACCCAGTACGCGCCGGCCGATGTAGAGGGGACGCTGTACGAGCGTTGGGTAGAGCGTGGTTACTTCGCGGCCGACGCCAAGAGTGACAAGCCCGCGTACACCATCGTCATCCCTCCGCCGAACGTCACCGGCAGCCTGCACCTCGGGCACGCCTTCCAGCACACCCTCATGGACGCCCTGACGCGCCGTAAGCGCATGCAGGGGTACGAATCCCTGTGGCTCCCCGGCATGGACCACGCCGGTATCGCGACGCAGAACAAGGTCGAGCAGCAGCTCGCCGAAGAGGGCAAGTCCCGCCACGACCTGGGGCGCGAGGAGTTCGTCGAGCGCGTCTGGCAGTGGAAGGAGGAGTACGGCGGCAAGATCCTCGGGCAGATGCGCCGGCTCGGCGACGGAGTCGACTGGGACCGCGAGCGGTTCACCATGGACGAGGGCCTGTCCAAGGCCGTCCAGACCATCTTCAAGCGGCTCTACGACGACGAGCTGATCTACCGCGCCGAGCGCATCATCAACTGGTGCCCGCGGTGCCTGACGGCCATCTCCGACATCGAGGTCGAGCACCAGGAGGACGCCGGCGAGCTGGTCTCCATCCGGTACGGCGAGGGCGAGGACAGCCTTGTCGTCGCCACCACCCGCGCCGAGACGATGCTCGGTGACACGGCCGTCGCCGTCCACCCGGACGACGAGCGGTACAAGCACCTCATCGGCAAGCAGATCAAGCTGCCGCTGACCGACCGCTCCATCCCGGTCGTCGCCGACACCCATGTCGACCCGGAGTTCGGCACGGGCGCCGTCAAGGTGACGCCGGCCCACGACCCGAACGACTTCGCGATCGGCCAGCGCCACGACCTGCCGTCCATGACGATCATGGACGAGCACGGCGTCATCACCGTCCACGGCCCCTTCCTCGGCCAGGACCGCTTCGAGGCCCGCTCCGCCGTCGTCGGCGCGCTGCGCTCGCAGGGCCGGATCGTCGCCGAGAAGCGTCCGTACGTCCACTCCGTCGGCCACTGCTCGCGCTGCAAGACCACCGTCGAGCCGCGTCTGTCCATGCAGTGGTGGGTCAAGGTCGCGCCCCTGGCCAAGGCTGCCGGTGACGCGGTCCGGGACGGCCGGGTCAAGATCCACCCCGAGGACATGTCGAAGCGTTACTTCGACTGGGTGGACAACATGTTCGACTGGTGCATCTCGCGCCAGCTCTGGTGGGGCCACCGCATCCCCGTCTGGTACGGCCCGAACGGCGAGACGGTCTGCGTCGGCCCCGACGAGGAGCCGCCCACCGGCGAGGGCTGGACCCAGGACACCGACGTCCTGGACACCTGGTTCTCCTCCGGCCTGTGGCCGTTCTCCACGCTCGGCTGGCCCGAACAGACCGAGGACCTGCGGAAGTTCTACTCGACCGACGTCCTGCTCACCGGCCACGACATCATCTTCTTCTGGGTCGCCCGGATGATGATGTTCGGCCTGTACGCGATGGACGGCGAGGTCCCGTTCAGGACCATCGCGCTGACCGGCCTGGTCCGCGACGAGCGCGGCAAGAAGATGTCGAAGTCCTTCGGCAACGTCGTCGACCCGCTCGACTGGATGGACAAGTACGGCTCCGACGCGCTCCGCTTCACCCTCGCGCGCGGCGCCAACCCGGGCACCGACGTCCCGATCGGCGAGGACTGGGTCCAGGCCTCCCGCAACTTCGCCAACAAGATCTGGAACGCGACGCGCTTCGCGCTGATGAACGGCGCGACGGTCGAGGGCCCCCTGCCGGACCCGTCCCGCATGTCGGCGACCGACCGCTGGATCCTGGCCCGCCTGGGCGAGACGGTCGAGCAGGTCGACGCCCACTACGAGGACTTCCAGTTCGCCAAGCTCAGCGACGCCCTGTTCCACTTCGCGTGGGACGAGGTCTTCGACTGGTACGTGGAGCTGTCCAAGACCACGTTCCAGGCGGGCGGCGAGCCGGCCGAGGTCAGCAAGCGGGTCCTGGGCGAGGTCCTCGACGTCACCCTGAAGCTGCTGCACCCCGTCGTCCCGTTCGTCACGGACACCCTGTGGACCACGCTGACGGGCGGAGAGTCCCTCGTCATCGCCGACTGGCCCAAGGACAGCGGGTTCCGCGACGACGCCGCCGAGCGCGAGATCGAGCTGGTCCAGCAGGTCGTCACCGAGGTCCGCCGGTTCCGCGCCGACCAGGGCCTCCAGCCGGGCCAGCGCGTCCCGGCCCGGCTGACCCTCGACGGAACGGTCCTGGCCCCGCACGAGGCCGCGATCCGTCAGCTGCTGCGGCTCCAGCCGGAGGGCGAGGGCTTCGCGGCCACCGCGACCCTGCCGGTGGCCGGGGCCGAGGTCGCCCTCGACCTCTCCGGTGTCATCGACGTCGCCGCCGAGCGCAAGCGCCTCGCGAAGGACCTCGCGGTCGCGGAGAAGGAGAAGGCCCAGGCCACGGCCAAGCTCGGCAACGAGGCGTTCCTCGCGAAGGCGCCGGACCAGGTCGTCGACAAGATCCGGGGCCGCCTCGCCAAGGCGGACGAGGACATCGCCCGCATCACCGCCCAACTGGACCGCCTCCCGAAGGCGTAACTCCTCGCAGCTCATACGGCGGCCCCGGTGCTTTTCCAGCACCGGGGCCTTCCGCTGGGCGCGGGTGGGAAGTGGGCCACTTGAAGCCGCCGGACATCAAAGGGGCGCGGGGAACTCCGCGAGCAACCACGACCCACCCGCGACCGCCACACAACCCGTACCCCCGAGTCATGAGGCGCCCCGGCCCGGCGAAGCCCCACCCGTAGACTGGGCCCCGTGAGCGAACGCAGTGACCAGCAGCCCGACCCGATCGACCCGACCGACCCGTTCGAGGAGATCATCGCCGCGGAGACCGACCGGGATCCGGACCTCGCGGTGATCGAGGCCGGCAGCCGAACCCTGCGTGCCCAGGGCGGCGCACCGCAGGCCGACGTGCCGGCCAGGCCCGCCGACCCGGCCGTCGACAAGGCCCTGCGCGACGTCGAGGCCGAGCTTGCGACCCGCTGGGGCGAGACCAAGCTGGAGCCGTCGGTCACGCGGATCGCCGCGCTGATGGACGTCCTGGGCGAGCCCCAGCGCTCGTACCCCTCCCTCCACATCACCGGCACCAACGGCAAGACCTCCACCGCCCGCATGATCGAGGCCCTCCTCGGCGCCTTCGAACTGCGCACCGGCCGCTACACCTCTCCGCACGTCCAGTCGATCACCGAGCGCATCAGCCTCGACGGCGCCCCCATCTCCGCCGAGCGGTTCATCGAGACGTACGAGGACATCAAGCCGTACATCGAGATGGTGGACGCGGCCCAGGAGTACCGGCTCTCCTTCTTCGAGGTGCTCACGGGGATGGCGTACGCCGCCTTCGCCGACGCGCCCGTGGACGTGGCGGTCGTCGAGGTCGGCATGGGCGGCACCTGGGACGCCACCAACGTCATCGACGGGGACGTCGCCGTCGTCACCCCCATCGACCTCGACCACACCGACCGGCTGGGGACGACGCCCGCCGAGATCGCCGTCGAGAAGTCCGGGATCGTCAAGCAGGACGCGACGGTGATCCTGGCTCAGCAGCCGGTCGACGCGGCGCAGGTGCTGCTGAAGAAGGCCGTGGAAGTCGACGCGACCGTGGCCCGCGAGGGTCTGGAGTTCGGTGTCGTCTCGCGTCAGGTCGCCGTCGGCGGACAGATGCTGACCCTGCGCGGCCTGGGCGGCGAGTACCCCGAGGTCTACCTCCCGCTGCACGGCCCGTACCAGGCGCACAACGCGGCCGTCGCGCTCGCCGCGGTGGAGGCGTTCTTCGGCGTCGGCTCGCAGCGGCCCGAGCCGCTCGACATCGACACGGTCCGCAAGGCCTTCGCGACCGTCTCCTCGCCGGGCCGGCTGGAGGTCGTGCGGCGGTCCCCGACCGTCGTGCTGGACGCCGCGCACAATCCGGCGGGCGCCCGGGCCACGGCCGAGGCCGTCGGTGAGGCGTTCGATTTCAGCCGACTGATCGGTGTGGTCGGCGCGAGCGGCGACAAGAACGTGCGGGGCGTCCTGGAGGCGTTCGAACCGATCTTCGCCGAGGTCGTGATCACGCAGAACTCCAGCCATCGGGCGATGGACGCCGACGAACTGGCCGGTATCGCGGTGGAGGTCTTCGGCGAGGAGCGTGTGCAGGTCGAGCCCCGGCTGCCCGACGCCCTGGAGGCAGCGATCACGCTCGCCGAGGAGGAGGGCGAGTTCGCGGGCGGTGGCGTCCTCGTCACCGGTTCCGTCATCACCGTCGGCGAGGCCCGGCTGCTGCTGGGGAAGGGCTGAGTTCCACGACATGCGTACTCTCTGTGCTTCGACGCTCATCGGCGAGTTCTTCGTCATCGGCTTCGCCGGGCTGGTCGCCATGAAGGACCCCGACCTGACCATGACCACGGTCTGGACGGTCAGCGGCATCGCCATGTTCCTCTGCGTCCTGCTGTGCGGCCTCGTCACCAGGCCCGGTGGGATCCAGCTCGGCTGGGCGCTCCAGATCGCGCTGATCCTCTCCGGGTTCTTCGTCCCGACGATGTTCTTCCTGGGCGCGGTCTTCGCCGCCCTGTGGTGGGCCTCGATCCACTACGGACGGAAGATCGACGAGGCCAAGGCCCGGTTCGCCGCGCAGGCCGCCACCGGGGCCGGTGCGTCCTCCGGTGCGTCCTGACGCTGCGTAACAAGGTGCCGGGCGCGCCCTGTAGCCTCTGAGCTCCGCACCCGCGTGAAACGAAGGAGTCACCACAGTGAGCCAGCGCACCCTCGTCCTGCTCAAGCCCGACGCCGTCCGGCGGGGCCTGACCGGCGAGATCATCAGCCGTATCGAGCGCAAGGCCGGCTGGCAGATCACCGCGCTGGAGCTGCGGACCCTGGACCAGGAGACGCTGGAGCAGCACTACGGCGAACACAAGGGCAAGCCGTTCTACGAGCCGCTCGTCGCGTTCATGGCCTCCGGTCCGGTCGTCGCCCTGATCGTCGAGGGCGAGCGGGTCATCGAAGGTGTCCGCGCGCTGGCCGGACCGACCGACCCGATCGCCGCCGCGCCCGGCTCCATCCGTGGTGACTACGGCGTGATCGTGCGTGAGAACCTCATCCACGCGTCGGACTCCGAGGAGTCGGCCGAGCGCGAGGTCAAGATCTTCTTCCCCGGGCGCGCGTAGTAGCGTTCGCGACGGCGGGGGCCTGCGAGTCGCTCGCTCCCGCCGCGCGAACACCGCTGGAACTCCGGCAGCCACCTCTGGAAGACCCGCGAACCACCCCTGGCGGACCGGAAAAGCCTCCGGAACCCCCCGGGACACTTCCACCACACCCGGCCACCACCCACACGGCCTACACCCCGGCTGACCAGCCAACCCCGCCTAGAATTGCGCCGTACAACGGCATATGCGCGGCGATCGGGGGAACGTGCACCCCCGATGGACCGTCTCCAGAGGCGAGGCGGCGCATCGCATGCCCACAATGGCGAAGACCCTCGCGCAGTGTTCGTGCGGGCGAGACTACGATGTAAGCCTTCACGTCACAGCACCCACTTCGCCGACCCGAAAAAGCCCTGAAAAGCCCTCAAAAGCCGTCAGTGCTCCGCTTGGGAAGGCCACACGAATCCTGATGGGGAACTCAATGTCGTTCATCGGCCGTGACATGGCTGTCGACCTCGGGACCGCCAACACGCTGGTGTACGTCAGGGGTCGCGGGATCGTACTGAACGAGCCGTCCGTCGTCGCGATCAACACCAACACCGGTGGCATTCTCGCGGTCGGCGCGGAGGCGAAGAAGATGATCGGGCGGACCCCCGGCAACATCGTTGCCGTACGTCCGCTGAAGGACGGCGTCATCGCCGACTTCGAGATCACCGAGCGGATGCTCCGCTACTTCATCCTGAAGATCCACAAGCGGCGCTATCTCGCCCGTCCTCGGGTCGTCGTCTGCGTGCCGTCCGGCATCACCGGTGTCGAGCGTCGCGCCGTCATCGAGGCGTCCTCCCAGGCAGGCGCCCGTCAGGTGCACATCATCGAGGAACCCATGGCAGCGGCCATCGGCTCCGGCCTGCCGGTCCACGAGGCCACGGGCAACATGGTGGTGGACATCGGCGGCGGCACCACGGAGGTCGCGGTCATCTCCCTCGGCGGCATCGTCACCGCCCAGTCCATCCGCGTCGCGGGCGACGAGTTGGACAACGCGATCATCCAGCACATCAAGAAGGAGTACTCCCTCCTCCTCGGTGAGCGGACGGCCGAACAGATCAAGATCACGATCGGTTCGGCGTACGACCTCGACGCTGACGAGCACACCGAAATCCGCGGCCGGGACCTGGTGTCCGGGCTGCCCAAGACCGTCGTCATCTCCGCCGGGGAAGTGCGGAAGGCGATCGAGGAACCCGTCAACGCCATCGTCGATGCCGTCAAGACGACCCTCGACAAGTGCCCCCCGGAACTCTCCGGCGACATCATGGACCGTGGCATCGTCCTCACCGGCGGCGGCGCCCTGCTGCGCGGTCTCGACGAACGGCTGCGCCGGGAGACCGGAATGCCGATCCATATCGCCGAGGACCCGCTCGACAGTGTGGCGCTCGGCTCCGGCAAGTGTGTCGAGGAGTTCGAGGCGTTGCAGCAGGTGCTCGACGCCCAGCCCCGCAGATGACGTAACCCTTCGATTCCGCCGTACGGGACGTTCTCCTCTCGTGCGGCGGATCGTTGATATCGAGGCATAAGCTCCACAAAGCGCCCCTGTCGTTCCCGTGCCGGGATTCCCAGGGGCTACCCGAATTCCCCAATTCCTGTCGAATTCCTATGAGGAAGGCACGGCCGCCGCACGTGAGGGACACACGAGAGAGCCGGCTGCTCCTGGTGCTGCTGATCGCCGTCGCGTTCGCGCTGATCACGGTGGACATCCGCGGCGGAAAGGACTCACCGGTCGACGGTGCCCGACGTGCCGCCGCCACCGTCTTCGGCCCGATCGAGGACGGTGTGTCGACCGCCGTCGACCCCATCGGCAACGCCATAAGCGCCGTCCGCGACTCCGGCTCCCGCCACGACCGCCTTGCCGCGCTGGAGAAGGAGAACGCCGAACTGAAGGCGGCCCTCGGCAGTGACGACCGCAACAACAGCAGGGTCGAACAGCTCGACAAGATGCTGAAGACCGCCGCGAACGGGCGGTACGGCATCAAGGGCGCCGAGGTCATCGCCATAGGAGCGGCCCAGGGCTTCTCCTGGACCGTCACCATCGACATCGGCACCGAGGACGGCATCACCCGCGACATGACCGTCCTCAACGGCAACGGGCTGGTCGGCCGCGTCACCACCGTCGGGCCGAACACCGCGACCGTCCTCCTCGCCAACGACCCCGACTTCACCGTCGGCACCCGGATGGAGGCCACCGACGAACTCGGCTTCGCCTCCGGCCAGGGCGACCGGCCGCTGCGCGTCGAACTGCTCAACGGCAAGGCCAAGGTGAAGGAGGGCGACCGCCTCGTCACCTTCGGCTCCCAGGCCGACAAGCCGTTCGTCCCGGGCGTCCCGGTCGGTGTCGTCTCCCGCGTCGACCCCTCCGGCGGCGACCTCACCCGCACGATCTACGTCAAGCCGTTCGTGGCCTTCACCCAGTTGGACATCGTCGGCGTCGTCGTCCAGCCGCCCCGCAAGGACCCGCGCGACACCGTCCTGCCGGCCAAGCCGAAGGCCACCCCCACCCCCACCGTGACGGTCACGGTCACACCGGGCGCGGACGAACCGGGCGACGGCGCCGACGGACAGTCGCAAGAGCAGTAGACGTTGGACAGTAGGAGCTGACCCCCTGATGCGCTTCAACCGGATGCTGCTCTCCACCACCCTGGTGATCGTCGCCCTGGTGATCCAGGTGAGCGTCCTCGCCAGACTCCATCTCCCGGGCGCCGTACCGGACCTGGTGCTCCTCACCGTGCTCGGCCTCGCCCTGGTCTACGGCCATGTCGGCGGCGCCCTGATCGGCTTCGGCGCCGGGCTGCTGTCCGACCTCGCGCCACCCGCCGACCACGCGGCCGGGCGGTACGCCCTGGTCCTCTGCGTCATCGGCTACCTCGCGGGACTGGCGAAGCCCGAGACGGGCCGCCTGAAGTCGGCGACCGGACCGATGGTCGTGGTCGTCGTCGCCGCCCTCGGCTCCACCCTCCTGTACGCCGGTGTCGGCGCTCTCGTCGGCGACGACGCGGCCCGCCACGTCGGCCTGCCCAGCCTGCTGTTCACCGCCGCGCTCTACGACCTGCTGCTCGCGCCCTTCGTCGTCCCCGGCGTCATCGCGCTCGCCCGGCGCGCCGAGAACGACCCGCTCGGCGAGACGGGCAGCGCCGCCAAGGCGACCGACGTCGCCTCCGGCTGGCTCTCCTCCGGCACCGGCCTGCGCATCGGCAATCAGCGTGGCGGACTCCGTATGAAGGCCGCACGTTCACGGATGGCCAGGGCGGGACGCATCAAGGGGGTCAAGCGGCTGTGACGGCACGGCACATGACACCCGGGGCGGGCGCGGGAACGGACGTGGGAACCGATCACCGCCGAGCGGTGTACCCCATGTACCGGCACCACGCGCACCACCCGCACACTCACGACTCGCACCCGCACGGCCCGCACACGCACTGAGAGGGGGAGACAGGCAGTGACCAACATCCCGGAGACCGGGCGGACCCCACGGGTCCAGATCCGGCTCGTCATCATCCAGATCCTCGTCTTCTCCCTCCTCGGCACCCTCGGCGGCCGCCTCTGGTACCTCCAGATCCGCGAGGGCGACGCCTACGCCAAGGAGGCCTCGGGCAACCACGTCCAGCAGGTCGTCCAACCCGCCGTGCGCGGCTCGATCCTGGACGCACGCGGAGTGCCGATCGCGGACAACGAGACCCGTCTCGTCGTCTCCGCCTCCCGCACCGACCTGCTGAAGATGGACGACGACGGCAAGGCCGTCCTCACCAAGCTCGCCGGCGTCCTGGACATGAAGCCCAAGGACGTCATGGACAAGGTCCGCCTCTGCGACGCGGAGACCCCCCAGCCCTGCTGGAACGGCTCGCCCTACCAGCCGATTCCCATCACCGACGAGGCCACCGCCAAGCAGGCCCTGCAGATCCGCGAGCGCTCCGAGGACTTCCCCGGCATCACCGCCGAACCCCAGGCCGTCCGCCGCTACGCCAGCCCGGGCGGCTCCAAGACCTCCCAGGTCCTCGGATACCTCTCCCCGGTCACCGACGAGGAGATCACCAAGGCCCAGGACACCGACTCGCCGTATCTGCGCTCCGACCAGGTCGGCCGCTCCGGCCTGGAGCGCCAGTACGACAAGGAGCTGCGCGGCAAGGCCGGCGTCACCCGGTACGAGGTCGACAACCTCGGCCGGGTCATCGGCGAGGCCGAGGCCGACCCCGCCCAGCCCGGCGCCAACCTCGTCACCAGCATCGACGCCCGGGTGCAGCGCATCGCCGAGTACGAACTCAACGAGGCGATGAAGGAAGCCCGCAAGCAGAACGACCGCAACACCGGGACCAACTACAAGGCGGACTCCGGCGCGGTCGTCGTCATGGAGGCCAAGACCGGCCGTGTGGTCGCCATGGCCTCCAACCCGGACTACGACCCCAACGCCTGGGTCGGCGGCATCTCCGCCAAGGACTACGCCAAGCTCACCGGCAAGAAGTCCAACTACCCGCTGCTGAACCGTGCGATCCAGGGCCAGTCGGCCCCCGGCTCCGTCTTCAAGGTGATCCCGACGGCCGCCGCGGTGAACGCCGGCTACTCCTTCAACGGCCCGTACCAATGCTCCAGTTCGTACTCGATCGGCGGCCAGGTCTTCAAGAACTTCGAGTCCCAGAGCCATGGCGCGATCAGCCTCGGCAAGGCGCTGGAGGTCTCCTGCGACACCGTCTTCTACCGCCTGTCCCACGAGGAGTGGAAGCGCGACGGAGGCATCAAGCCCAAGAAGGGCGCCAACGACTGGTTCTACAAGACCGCGCACCAGTTCGGCCTCGGCGCCGAGACCGGCATCGACCTGCCGAACGAGGTCACCGGCCGCATCCCGGACCGCCAGTGGAAGCAGAAGTACTGGGAGGACAACAAGGACGCCTGGTGCAAGTACGGCAAGAAGGGCGGCTCGTACGCCGAGCAGATCGCGTACGAGAACTGCCTCGAAGGCAACCGCCTGCGCGCCGGTGACTCCGTCAACTACTCCATCGGCCAGGGCGACACCCTCGTCACCCCGATCCAGATGGCCACCATCTACGCGGCCATCTCCAACGGCGGCACCCTCTACGACCCCACCGTCGGCAAGGCGATCATCAGCGCCGACGGCAAGAACGTGCAGGAGATCGCGCCCAAGTCGCACGGCAAACTGCCGATGACGAAGAAGACCCGCGACGAGATAGACGAAGCCCTTGCCGGAGTCGCGACCCGAGGCACGGCAGCCTGGCGTTTCCAGGGCTGGCCGCAGGACGAGATCCCGATCCACGCCAAGACGGGTACGGCCGAGGTCTACGGCAAGCAGACGACCTCCTGGTTCACCACGTACACCAAGGACTACTCGATCGTCATGACGATCTCCCAGGGTGGTACGGGCTCCGGCGCCTCGGCACCCGCCGTGCGCAAGCTCTACAACGCGCTCTACGGCGTCTCCGAGGACGGAAAGATCGACAGGAAGAAGGCACTGCTGCCCACCCCGCAGAAGGGCCTGCCGAAGATCGAGTCCGACGGTTCGATCGACTCCCCGAAGCTGGAGTCCTACCCGCCGAAGAAGTCGAAGAAGGAGGCCGCCGAGGACGGCACCCAGGCGGTCGCCGCGGGGCCCGGCGCCCGGCCGGTCTCCTTCGACGTCCCGGCGGCGATCCTCGACACGAGGGGCGGCGGCAGCAACCGCGCCGCCCGCCGACGCGACGATCGCGGTCGACGGCGCAGGGGCGGCGGCGGAGGCCGTTGCGGCAGCGGCAGCGGCGGTGGCAGTCGCGGTGGCTGTCGAGGTGAAGGCGGCGGTGGCAGTCGCGGTGGTCGGGGACGGAGGAGGTCCGGATGACCGGCAACAGTTTCTCCGTCTCCGGGTACGGGCCCGAACGCACCGGCTGGACCCGGCTGTTCGCCCGTGACTCGCTCGCCCGCCGGCTCGACTGGCCGATACTGTTCTCGGCCATCGCGCTCTCCCTGATCGGTGCGGCCCTCGTCTACTCGGCGACCCGCAACCGCACCGAGCTCAACCAGGGCGACCCGTACTACTTCCTGCTCCGGCACCTGCTCAACACCGGCATCGGCTTCGCCCTGATGATCGGCACGGTCTGGCTCGGCCACCGCACCCTGCGCACGGCCGTGCCCATCCTGTACGGCATCTCGGTGCTGCTCATCCTGCTGGTGCTCACCCCGATGGGCGCGACCATCAACGGCGCGCACGCGTGGATCGTCATCGGCGGCGGCTTCTCGCTCCAGCCCTCCGAGTTCGTGAAGGTCACGATCATCCTGGGGATGGCGATGCTGCTGGCGGCCCGGGTGGACGCGGGCGACAAACCCCACCCCGACCACCGCACGGTCGTCCAGGCCCTCGGGCTCGCCGCTGTCCCGATACTGATCGTGCTGCTCATGCCCGACCTCGGCTCGGTCATGGTCATGGTGGTGATCGTGCTCGGCGTCCTGCTCACCTCCGGCGCCTCCAACCGGTGGGTCTTCGGCCTCATCGGCACGGGCGCGGTGGGCGCGATCGCCGTCTGGCAGCTCGGGGTGCTCGACGAGTACCAGATCAACCGCTTCGCGGCCTTCGCCAACCCCGAACTCGACCCGGCCGGCGTGGGTTACAACACCAACCAGGCCCGGATCGCCATCGGCTCCGGCGGGCTGCTCGGTACCGGGCTGTTCAAGGGCTCGCAGACCACGGGACAGTTCGTGCCCGAGCAGCAGACCGACTTCGTGTTCACGGTGGCGGGGGAGGAGCTCGGCTTCGTGGGCGCCGGGCTGATCATCGTGCTGCTCGGTGTCGTCCTGTGGCGGGCCTGCCGGATCGCCCGTGAGACCACCGAGCTGTACGGCACGATCGTCGCCGGCGGCATCATCGCCTGGTTCGCCTTCCAGTCCTTCGAGAACATCGGCATGACCCTCGGCATCATGCCGGTGGCGGGACTGCCGCTGCCGTTCGTGTCGTACGGCGGTTCGTCGATGTTCGCGGTGTGGGTGGCGGTGGGGTTGCTGCAGTCCATCAGAGTGCAGCGACCCATGTCTGCGTAGGGCACGGGGCCCCTCAGGGGCAGGCCTCCGCTCCCTTTACGGGCGCGATGGTCTGCCCCTTCGCCGCATATGCGACTAGATTCATTTCATGGCGGACACGAAGCGCGAGATCGAGCGGAAGTACGAGTCCGACGAGAGCGGCCTGCCGGACCTCACCGGTGTGGCCGGGGTCGCGACCGTCATAGACAAGGGCGTGGCGGAGCTGGATGCCGTCTACTACGACACCCTCGACGAACGACTCGCCGCCGCGTCCATCACCCTGCGCCGCCGTACGGGCGGCAGTGACGCGGGCTGGCATCTGAAGTTCCCCGTCTCCTCGGGCGTACGGGACGAGATCCGGGCCCCGCTGTCCGACACGCTGCCCGACGAACTCGCCGGACTGGTCCGCTCCCGGGTACGGGCGGCGGAGCTGGTCCCGCTGGTCCGTCTCCTGTCCACCCGCGCCGTCAGCGAGCTGCTCGACGCCGACGGCAGGCTCCTCGCCGAGGCCAGCGTGGACGCCGTGGTCGCCGAGCGGCTCACCGAGAAGGGCCGGACCGCGCAGTGGTCCGAGATCGAGGTCGAACTCGCCGACGACGGCGACCCCGCGTTCCTCGACAAGGTGGAGAAGAAGCTCCGCAAGGCGGGCGTACGGCCGTCGGACTCGCCGTCCAAGCTCGCCAGGGCCCTCCAGGAGACGGCACCCGCGAAGGGGAAGAAGGCCAAGAAGGACGGGAAGAGCGACAAAGGCGGGAAGAGCGACAAAGGCGGGAAGGGCGGGAAGCCGGCGGAGGCCGAGGGGCCCGGAGAGCCGGTCACGCCCGTGGACCACGTCCTCGTGTACGTCCGGGCCCAGCGGGACGCGATCGTCGAGCTGGACCCCGCCGTCCGCCGGGACGTCTCCGACTCCGTCCACAGCATGCGGGTCGCCACGCGTCGCCTGCGCAGCACCTTCAAGTCGTTCGGCAAGGTCCTGGACCGGTCGATCACGGACCCGATCGGCGAGGAGCTGAAATGGCTCGCTGGGGAGCTGGGTGTCGACCGTGACCAGGAGGTTCTGACAGACCGGCTCACCGAGGCACTGGACGCCCTCCCCGAGAGCCTGGTGACGGGCCCGGTCCACGCACGGCTGCGCGCCTGGTCGCGGAAGGACGGAGGTACCGGCCCCCGGACCGAACTGATCGAGGCCCTGGACGGACCGCGCTATCTGGAGCTGCTGGAAACCCTCGACGCCGTGATCGCGGACCCGCCGCTGCTCAAGGCCGCCCACGGCGATCCCGAGAAAGTGATCACCAAGGCGATCAGGAAGGACTTCGCCAAGGTGGCGGCCCTCGTCGAGGAGGCCCTGGCCCAGCCGCCCGGCGCCGACCGCGACCTCGCCATGCACGAGGCCCGCAAGAAGACCAAGCGGACCCGGTACGCGGCCGAGGCGGCACGTCCCCTCCTGGGTAAAGCGGCCAAGGCGCTCGTCAAGGACATGAAGTCCCTGCAGAGCGTCCTCGGCGAGCACCAGGACAGCGTGATGGCCCGCGAGGCCCTGCGCGACCTCGCCCACCAGGCCCACGCGGCACCGGGGGAGAGCGCCTTCACGTACGGGCTGCTGTACGGCAGGGAGGAGCGCCGGGCGGAGCTGGCGGAGGCGGAGCTGCCCGGGGAGTGGAAGAGGATCAGCGCGGACATGCCCTTCTGAGCTCCGTCGCCCGACGGGCGTGCGAGGTGTGTCTCCGGGGGCGTTACGCTAGATGGTCACCCTCCCCCCCCAGCCTCCGGCCGGGGGTGCCCCCAGTCAGCTCACGAAGGTAACCCCCGCGATGTCTGTCGAGTCGGTCTTCCCACAGCTAGAGGCCCTGCTCCCGCATGTGCAGAAGCCGATCCAGTACGTCGGTGGTGAGCTCAACTCCACCGTCAAGCCCTGGGAGTCCGCGGACGTCCGCTGGGCGCTCATGTACCCGGACGCGTACGAGGTCGGTCTGCCCAACCAGGGCGTCATGATCCTCTACGAGGTGCTGAACGAGCGCGAGGGCGTCCTCGCCGAGCGCACGTACAGCGTGTGGCCGGACCTGGAGGCGCTGATGCGGGAGCACGGCGTCCCGCAGTTCACCGTCGACAGCCACCGCCCGGTGAAGGCGTTCGATGTGTTCGGTCTGTCCTTCTCCACGGAGCTGGGCTACACCAACATGCTGACCGCCCTGGACCTCGCCGGGATCCCCCTGGAGTCCAAGGACCGCACGCTCGACGACCCGATCGTGCTGGCGGGCGGCCACGCGGCCTTCAACCCGGAGCCCATCGCCGACTTCATCGACGCGGCGATCATCGGCGACGGCGAGCAGGCCGTGCTGGACATGACCGAGATCATCCGCGCCTGGAAGGCGGAGGGCAGGCCCGGCGGCCGCGAGGAGGTCCTCTTCCGCCTCGCGAAGACGGGCTCGGTGTACATCCCCGCGTTCTACGACGTCGAGTACCTCGCGGACGGCCGCATCGGCCGCGTCGTGCCGAACAGGTCGGGCGTCCCGTGGCGGGTGTCCAAGCACACCGTCATGGACCTGGACGAGTGGCCCTACCCCAAGCAGCCCCTCGTGCCGCTCGCCGAGACGGTGCACGAGCGGATGTCGGTGGAGATCTTCCGCGGCTGCACGCGTGGCTGCCGCTTCTGCCAGGCGGGGATGATCACCCGCCCGGTCCGGGAGCGTTCCATCACGGGCATCGGCGAGATGGTCGAGAAGGGCCTCAAGGCGACCGGCTTCGAGGAGGTCGGCCTGCTCTCCCTCTCCTCCGCCGACCACAGTGAGATCGGCGACATCGCCAAGGGCCTGGCGGACCGGTACGAGGAGGACAAGATCGGCCTGTCCCTCCCCTCGACCCGTGTGGACGCCTTCAACGTCGACCTCGCGAACGAGCTGACCCGCAACGGCCGGCGCTCGGGTCTGACCTTCGCGCCCGAGGGCGGCTCCGAGCGCATGCGCAAGGTCATCAACAAGATGGTCTCGGAGGAGGACCTGATCCGCACGGTCTCCACGGCGTACGGCAACGGCTGGCGCCAGGTGAAGCTGTACTTCATGTGCGGCCTGCCCACGGAGACCGACGAGGACGTCCTCCAGATCGCCGACATGGCGACCCGCGTCATCCAGAAGGGCCGCGAGGTCTCCGGCTCGAACGACATCCGCTGCACGGTGTCGATCGGCGGCTTCGTTCCCAAGCCGCACACGCCGTTCCAGTGGGCGCCGCAGCTCTCCGCCGAGGAGACCGACGCCCGGCTCGAAAAGCTCCGCGACAAGATCCGCGGCGACAAGAAGTACGGCCGTTCCATCGGCTTCCGCTACCACGACGGCAAGCCGGGCATCGTCGAGGGCCTGCTGTCGCGCGGCGACCGCCGCATCGGTGCCGTCATCCGCGCGGTCTACGAGGACGGCGGCCGCTTCGACGGCTGGCGCGAGCACTTCTCCTACGACCGCTGGATGAGCTGCGCGGACAAGGCCCTCGCGGACTTCGGCCTCGACGTCGACTGGTACACGACCCGCGAGCGCGCCTACGAGGAGGTCCTGCCCTGGGACCACCTGGACTCCGGCCTCGACAAGGACTGGCTCTGGGAGGACTGGCAGGACGCCCTCGACGAGACCGAGGTCGAGGACTGCCGCTGGACACCGTGCTTCGACTGCGGCGTGTGTCCGCAGATGGACACCCACATCCAGATCGGCCCGACGGGCAAGAAGCTGCTGCCGCTGACGGTCAAGAAGGACGCTGCGACCAGCGGACACGGGCACGGGCACTGAGGTGAGTGAGGCGCTGCGGCGCATCGCGGATGCGTTGTCAGACGTGACGGAGGAGGAGGCTGCCGCCATGCTTCGTGGGCTCGGTGCTCGCGGCGGGCGGCAGCGGACCTCACGGGATGCGCCTAGGACGCCGCTGCCGCCTCCCGGGGGCTCTTCGCGGGTTCTGTCCGAGGTGCAGTGGGTCTGACATGGTGCGGGTGACCGAGCGCTTCGGAGGTGCCCGTGACGGGCGGCGCTGACTTCGACGGTGAAGGTGCGGCTGCGGAGCATCGGCCTGCGCGGGATGCACCTGCGGACCGCCGGTCGGTGCGCCGCGCCATGAGTGTGGATGTGCGCGGCGCTCACATCGGCTTGGTGGCGACCGCCATGGCGGTGGTGGTCGTCGCCACCCTGGGAAGCCTCGGATGGGCATGGACAATCGCAGGCTGTTTCGGTGCCTGGTACTCCATGGCGTTGTTGGTTGCGCGTCTGCGCGATTGGCGTGGATGGAACGCCGTGCGACGCGCGTACGTGGCGACGTTCGGCTGGGGAGACTACATCACGCCTTGAGCGCGGCGCCGGCGCCGCTGGCCTGGTGTACTCGCCATTGCCGCCTCCTGGAGACTGCCTGCAGCCCTACTCCGGGGTGGAGTGGGGCTGATGGCATTCAGGGTCTGAGTCTGTTGGCTGACCAGTTGCCCGCCGGATGGCCAGGGCGGAGTGTCGGTGCCTGGTGGTAACTGTTGGCGCATGGATGACGCGACCCTCGGGTGTGATGGCCCTGCTGAGTGAAGCCTTTCCGGCGGAGTGTCGCTGTCGTCCTCTGGGCTGGGAAGCGCTCGGGGCCTGGGAGAGCAGGCACGGCGTGGTGTTGCCTGAGCCGTATCGCACCTTTGTGGCCGAGATCGCGAACGGGACGAACGAAGGCCCCCCTGCGGTGGGTGGATTGTTGCCCCTGGGAGAGAAGCCGATCAGCTGGGTTTCCTGGGAGGCGGACTGCTGGATGAGCCCGGAGCCGTTCGACGGTACCGCCGAACGAGTGCCCGGCCGGCCCTTCCCCCTGGAGGAGGAGTGGCAGTGGGAATACGACTACTACGATCACGCGCTCCACTCGTCCCTGCTGCACTGGACGTACCAGGACGGTTCAGTGCTGCTGGGGGCCGACGGAGTTGGTGAGTACTGGACGTTGGTGGTGGCCGGGCCGCAGCGTGGGCGCGTGTGGTGGCTCCGTGACGGCTGCGCCACGCCTTACACCGGTTCTCTCACTGGGCAGCCGGAACACGGCTTCGCGAACTGGGTGAAGGACTGGCACGCTGCAAGCGGTTGGTGGTGCCCCGAGTAGAACGACCATCTGTTGTCCTGCTCTTGAAGGCTTCAGCCTTCCTCTGGGGCTGCGCTCGGAGTTGTGTCTCGGGGTGTGTCCGCAGATGGACACCCACATCCAGATCGGCCCGACGGGCAAGAAGCTGCTGCCGTTGTCGGTCAAGCAGCCGGTGGGGAGTGCGCCGCACAGTCACAGTCACTGACCCGGCCGCGGCCGACAGGTCGTAGAGGGGTGTCCGGAGGGCCGTTCGGCCGGTCTCCGGGCACCCCTTCTCACTTACTACCGGCCGGTCACGCGGGGCGTGACGGTCGAACCGCCGTTGACGATGTTGTCCGCCGGCTGGAGTTCGACCCGGTACCACGGCCGCGGGTCGCCCTGTTCGTCGTCGCAGTTCAGGGTGGCGTGGGGCCGCGTGTCCACCGGCACACAGGTGGTCTCCCAGACCTGGCCCACGGTGGTGACGACATTGAACTTGACGAGCCCCTTCGAGGCGCCGGCCTGGTCATCCTTGGGCTGGCCCTTGTCCTCGCCGTGGTCCGTGCCGGAGCCGCCGCCATGGTCCTTGCCGGTGTCCTGGCTGTGACCGCTGCTCGATCCCTGGCTGTGGCTCTGCCCGGTCTGCTCGGCCTGCCCGCTGCTCGTGCCCTGGCCGTGGCTCTGCCCCGTGTTCTGGCTGTGCCCCTGGCTCTGGCTCTGGCCGGTCTGCTGGGCGTGGCTCTGGCCGGTCTGCTGGCTGTGGCCCTGGCTGTGGCCCTGGCTCTGGCCGTGCTCCTTGCCCGTCTCCGTGCCGGTTTCCTTCTGCCCGTGCCCGTGGCCGTGGCCGCTCGTGTTGACGGAGACACCGCAGGCGAAGCCGACGTAGCGGTCCTGTGAATCACGGCCGCCTGCCGGGAAGTTGGGGTGGGCGCTGAGGTCGGTCCACAGGAACGGGTGGGCGACCTCGCCCTGGAGGTCGCGGATGCCCGCGAAGACCCGTCCGTCGCTCAGTACGACCCGGAACTCGCGCTTCTTGGAGTCCTGTACCGCGTCGATGTCGGCGCAGGGGCCGGCGGGCCCCGTGGCGCCCGTGGCACCGGTGGCTCCCGTCAACCCGTCCGCTCCGGTGGGGCCGGTGGGGCCGGTGGGGCCCTGGGGCCCGACGGAGCCGTCCGCTCCGGTGGGACCGGTGGGGCCCGTCGCCCCGGTGAGTCCGGCGGGCCCGTCCGCGCCGGTTGCGCCAGTGGGTCCGGTGGGACCGGTGGGGCCCGTTTCGCCGGTGTCACCTGCGGGGCCCTCGGGGCCGACTTCGCCCTGAGGACCGGTGTCGCCCCTGGGGCCGGTCGGGCCCTGAGGTCCGGTCGGGCCGGCGGGGCCCACCTCGCAGTGGTCGTCGTTGCCACCGAGTGCCGCCGTGCGGTTCTGGTCCTGATCGTCGTACCAGTCGGGCGCGGATCCGTCGTACTGGTCCTGATGTTGTCCGGCGTCGGTGTGGTGCTGATCACCGTGATCGTCGGCGGGCGGGCACTCGTCGTTGCCGCCCCTCGCCACGGTGGAGTGCTCGGACACGCTCAGCGTTGCCGCCGCGGCGGGGCCGGCCAGTCCTGCGGTCACCGCCAGTGCGAGCGAGGCATACGTGCCGGCCTTGGTGATTCTGTGGCGTGCCAGCGGGCCTATCAGCGAGATCGTCCTGCGCTCAGGACTCATCTATGTGCTCCTTGTTTCGACCGGTTCGGGGCTTTTCCCCGCACTCGATCGTGAGCCTCGTCCCTGTCAACCGACTCGACCAGCGAGCGGGACCGGACGGGGATGGAGATCATCAAATCAGCCTAAACAGGTCTCACGGCTGGGCTAATTCGGCGCCGGTGGAATGTATTTGTGCGATATGAGGTGATACGTCACGCGGCCGTCGGGGCGGCGTTCCCACACCTCTGGACCGGTGAGCCGTGAAGCCGCAGACCATCTGCCTCTGCATGATCGTCAAGAACGAGGCGCGGGTGATCGAGCGCTGCCTCGCCTCCGTCCGGCCGCTGATCGATACGTGGGTCATCACCGACACCGGCTCCACGGACGGCACGCAGGACCTGATCCGCGCGGCGCTGGACGGCGTCCCGGGCGAACTGCGCGAGGAGCCCTGGGTCGACTTCGGCCACAACCGCACGCGGAACATCCAACACGCCCGGGGAAAGGCCGATTTCGTGCTCACCGTCGACGCCGACCACGTACTGCGTCAGGACGCGCCACTGCCCCGGCTCACGGCGACCTCGTACATGCTGCGCTACGACACACCGGGTACCCAGCACCGCTTCAAGCACCTGATGCGCGGGGACCGGCTCTGGCGCTACGAAGGGGTCACCCACGAGTACCCGTGCACCGACGGGCTCGACGTCCAGGAGAACCTGGACGCCCTCGTCATCGAGGACCACGCGGACGGCGGTTGCCGCAGCGACAAGTTCGAGCGCGACGCGGGTCTGCTCAGACGTGAACTGGAACGCGACCCCACCAACCCCCGCACCGTCTTCTACCTGGCCAACACCGAACGTGACCTCGGCCACGCCCGGGAGGCGATCGACCTGTACGAGCGACGTGCGGCGATGGGCGGCTGGGGCGAGGAGGTCTACTGCTCGCTCCTGGAGGCGGGAATCCTCCGGGCGGACGAGGAGGGGGACTGGCCGGGAGCCATGGACACGTTCTCCCGCGCCTGGGAGTCACGCCCCACCCGGCTCGAGGCCTGCTACGAGCTGGCCTCCCGCCTCCGGCTCCGGCGCCGCCACCACACCGCGCACGCCCTTCTCGTCGACGTTGTCGACCGGCCCGCGCCGGACGACCTGCTCTTCACCAAGCCCTGGGTGTACCGCTGGGGCCTGCTGTTCGAGTTCTCCATCACCGCCCACTGGGTGGGTGACCACGCCGCCGCGCTCGGGGCGTGCGACCGCCTGCTGGCCATGCGGGACCTGCCCGAACGCGTCCGCCGCCAGGTCGAGATCAACCGGGAGTTCTCCGCGCCGCACGCTGTCGCCTCGGACCTGTCCGCGGTGGTGCGGCGCCCCAAGGCCGCCCCGAACGGCAGGACGGCCGGGTCGGCGAAGTCCGCGAAGTCCGCGAGGGCCTCCGGGCGCAAGCGGTAGCGGCCCCGGGCGGCCAGGGCGCGGGCTGCCGCTGGCGCAGGGGCCGCCGAGCCCGGAGCGGTGGGAACTCGTCGGTGATGCCTGGATCCGGGCGACACGCTGAGGCGTCTACGTCGTCATGGACCTGGAGAAAAGGCCCGCCCAGCAGGCACAGCCGGCGCCCGAGGGGTGTCTCGTCGTCGCGATCCGGATTCCGGTGCGGATCGTGGTGCTCGTGCTGGTCGTGCCCGTGCGCATGGTGTGGGACGCGCTGGTGGCGGGCGGGCGGCTGTTGACGGACACCGTGCTGCGGCCGGCCGGCCGTGCGGCGCTGTGGCTCGGCCGGATCGTCCTCGTTCGGCCCTGTGTGGCGCTGTGGCGGTACGCCGTCGTGCCGCTCGCCCAGGGGCTCGGATGGCTCGGGCACCGGCTGCTGGTCGTACCGGCGGTGTGGACGTACCGGTATGTGCTGACGCCCCTGGGGCACGCGATCTCCTGGCTGGCGGCCGGTGTCGGGGCCGGGTGCGGCTGGGTCGCCCGAGGCGTCCTGGCCGGGCTCCTGTGGCTGTACCGGTGGACCGTGCTGCCGGTCGGGCAGGGCATCGCCTGGCTGGTCGTCCACCTCCTCGTCGTGCCGGCCGGTTGGCTGTACCGGTACATGCTGACGCCCGTGGGGCACGCGATCGCGTGGGTGGCCATGGGCGCCGTGTGGCTCGTACGGATGATCTTCACCGGGCTCTGGCTCGGTGTGTACTGGACCCTGCGCGTGCTGCTGGTGCTGCCCGCGCTCGCCGTGTGGCGCTGGGTGCTCGCGCCCGTCGGACGGTTCCTCGCAGTCGTCGGCCGGGAGATCGGGGAGGCGCTCGGGCACGCGTGGCGGGTGGCCGGGTGGATCTCGCTCGCCGTCGGGCGGTTCCTGGCGAACCTGTTCCGGTGGCTCCTGGTCGAGCCGACTCGGTGGGTGTACCGGACCGTCCTCACACCGGCCGGTCATTTCGTGCGGGACGCGGTGTGGAAGCCGGTCGCGGCGGCCGGCCGCGCCGTGGGCCGCACCACCCGGCAGGCGCTGAGCACCGCCCGCGAGACCGTCCGCCAGGCCCGCGCGAGCGTACGCTCGGCCCTCTTCGGACAACAGACGGAACCGAAGCCCGTCCCCAGGCGGGAACCGGGAGCCGCCGAGACACGTACTCTTGGTAGCAGTACGACCGCTCTCACGAAGGACTGAACGACACTGGGCAAGCGACAGCCCGAAGGCCCGCCGCCCGCACCCGCGGTGCAGCGCATCCGACTGCGCTACACCAAGCGCGGCCGCCTCCGGTTCACCAGCCACCGTGACTTCCAGCGCGCCTTCGAGCGTGCGCTGCGCCGCGCCGAGGTGCCGATGGCGTACTCGGCGGGGTTCACGCCGCATCCGAAGGTGTCGTACGCCAATGCCGCACCCACCGGCACGGGCAGTGAGGCGGAGTATCTGGAGATCGCGCTCACCGAGGCGCGTGATCCGGAGAAGCTCAGGATCCTGCTCGACGAGTCGCTGCCCACCGGCCTCGACATCGTCGACGCGGTCGAGGCCCGCACCTCCGGGCTCGCCGACCGGCTCACGGCCTCCGAATGGGAGCTGCGCCTGGACGGCGTGGACCCCGAGGACGCCGCGCGCGCGGTCGAGGCCTTCAAGGCGTCGGACCTCGTCGAGGTCCAGCGCAGGACCAAGAACGGCGTACGGACCTTCGACGCCCGTGCCGCCGTCGTCGACCTCGACAGCCGTGACGGCCACGACGCGCGTGATGGACGTGACGCAGGCGCCGGAGCGAACGGTTCTGAGACGGCCGGTCCACAGCCGGCCGCAAGCGTCGGCTCCACCGGAGCGGCCGGCGCCGGGCCCCTTGCTGGGCCGACGGACCAGCCCTGTGCGATACTGCGGCTGGTTGTTCGGCACGTGACGCCTGCCGTACGACCCGACGACGTCCTGTCCGGTCTCCGCGCCGTGGCCGACCTGGCGCCGCCGGTCCCCGCAGCGGTGACCAGGCTGGCGCAGGGGCTTTTCGATGAAGAGACCGGCACGGTGACCGACCCGCTCGCGCCCGACCGCGAGGCAGCGCCGGCCCCCTCAACGGCCGAACCCGCTGCCGCCGCGAAGGCGTCGGCGCCGGTAGGCCCCGCGTAGGACGGACGTCGTAGCGCCGCCCTCTGATCCGGGAGCCACCTGGGTCGGGCAGCGCACCGACCACAAGACTTTCGCCAGGCCGTACGCAACATGGCGTACGGAACCGGCGAGACAGGACACAGAGAGCTCCCGTGCGGCGCCCGCGCCCCGGACGGCGGCAGTCGCGTACGACGCGAGCCGCGGACGTCACCGGCCACGCCGGACCGGGTGCGGCGCCCGGGAGCCTGACGGGAGAAACGCCCGCATGCCCGAACCGATCGAACCCGCCGAGCCCGCGCAGGGCTCCGACCGCAACACGCCGAGCGACACCCTGCCGCCGCGCCGTCGCCGCCGCGCCGCGTCCCGCCCCGCGGGCCCGCCGTCCGCCGCCGAAGAGGCCGCGGAGACCACCGCGCCGGCCATACCGGCCACCGAGTCCGAGGACCTCGCGGCCGTCGAGCCGACCGAGGCGGACGAGACCACCGAGACCGTCGAGGACGGCCTGACCGGTGAGGACGCGCAGGTCACCGAGGCCGAGGCCACGGAAGTGGCCGAGCCCGCCGCCGTCGCCGAGGCGCCCGCTGCCGAGGAGGCCGCGCCCGCCGGGCGTACGCGCCGTCGCGCCACCCGCCGCGCCTCCGCGCCCGCCGGTGCGCCCAAGGACGCCGAGGTCGTCGAAGTCGTCGAGACCGTGGCGCCGGCCGCCTCCGCCGAGGCAACAGCCGCGCCCGCCGCCGTCGCCGAGGCGCCCGCCGCCGAGGAGGCCGCGCCCGCCGGGCGTACACGCCGTCGCGCCACCCGTCGAGCCTCCGCGCCCACGAGCGCCCCTCAGGCCGCCGAGGAGACCCCCGCCGAGACCGCGAAGGCCGCCGAGTCCGAGGCCGCCGCCGTCGTTGAGGCGCCCGCCGCCGAAGAGGCCGCGCCGCGTCCGCGCCGTCGTGCCACGCGCCGGGCGTCCGCGCCCGCCGGTGAGCCGAAGGCCGCCGAGACCGTCGAGGCCCCGGCGGAGGCCGGGGAAGCCGCGCCCGCCGCTGTTCAGGAGAGCGCGCCGGTGGAGGCGGCGGCCGAGGAGGCCGCGCCTCGGCGCACCCGTCGGCGTGCCACGCGCCGGGCCGCCGCGCCCGCCGGGGCGCCCGAGGGCGAGTCCGCCGACGAGCGTGTGAGCGAGGCCGTGGCCGCCGAGACCGTGTCGGCTCCTGCCGAGCAGGCGCCCGCCGCCGAGGCCGCCCCCACGACCGCCGTCGCCGAGCCCGAGCCGGTCAGGGCGCCGCGTGCGGCCGCCCAGGCGGAGGCCGAGGACGCGGGTCCGCGTCGGGCCCGTCGTCGGGCCACCCGGAAGGCGGCCGTTGGTTTCTCCGAGCCGGCGGCGCCGGTCGCGGAGGACGCGCCGTCGCGTCCGTCCCGGCCTGCCGTGGCCGTGTTCCAGGCGCCGGTGTTCACCGAGCCGATGTTCCAGACGCCGGAGCGGGCCGCCGCGCAGGCCGCCGCCGAGGCGGAGGCCGAGACCGTGACGGCGGAGCCGGCCGACGTTGCCGAGAGCGCCGGGACCACCGGCGCGGGCGGGTTCGGCGAGGAGGAGCCCACCGGTGGGTCGCGGCGTCGCCGTCGTCGCCGGGGCGATTCGGCCGAGGCCGAGCAGCAGCCCGCGGCCGCCACCGTGGCGGCCGACGAGCCGGAGGAGCCTGAGGAGCCCGAGGAGTCCGCCGAGGACGCCGCCGAGGGCGACGAGTACGGCGAGGAGGAGTCCACCGGGTCGCGGCGCCGCCGTCGCCGGGGTGGCCGCCGTCGTCGCCGGGGCGAGTCGGCCGAGGCCGAGGACGCCGCCGAGGGCGACGAGCTCGCCGCCGAGCAGGCCGAGCAGGACGCCGAGGACACCGCCGAGCAGCTGGACGAGGACGCCGAGGACGAGGGCGACGAGCGCGAGGAGTCCGGTTCGGGCTCCAGCAGCAGCCGTCGCCGCCGTCGCCGCCGTCGCCGCGCCGGGGACTCCGGCACCGAGGCCGAGGCGGCGTCCGACGACCCCGAGCGGACGGTCGTCAAGGTCCGCGAGCCGCGCGAGCGGCGCGCCAAGGACACCGAGCCGTCCGACGAGGTGCAGTCCATCAAGGGCTCCACCCGGCTGGAGGCCAAGAAGCAGCGCCGCCGGGAAGGCCGTGAGCAGGGGCGCCGGCGCGTCCCGATCATCACCGAGGCCGAGTTCCTCGCCCGCCGCGAGGCCGTCGAGCGCGTCATGGTCGTCCGCCAGAGCGGCGAGCGCACCCAGATCGGCGTCCTGGAAGACAACGTGCTCGTCGAGCACTACGTCAACAAGGAGCAGTCGACCTCGTACGTCGGCAACGTCTACCTCGGCAAGGTGCAGAACGTGCTGCCGTCGATGGAGGCCGCCTTCATCGACATCGGCAAGGGCCGCAACGCGGTCCTGTACGCCGGTGAGGTCAACTTCGAGGCGCTCGGCATGGCCAACGGGCCGCGCCGGATCGAGTCAGCCCTGAAGTCCGGCCAGTCCGTGCTCGTCCAGGTCACCAAGGACCCGATCGGGCACAAGGGCGCGCGTCTGACCAGCCAGGTCTCCCTGCCGGGCCGCTACCTGGTCTACGTCCCCGAGGGGTCGATGACCGGTATCAGCCGCAAGCTGCCCGACACCGAGCGGGCCCGGCTGAAGACCATCCTCAAGAAGATCGTCCCCGAGGACGCGGGCGTCATCGTGCGCACCGCCGCCGAGGGCGCGAGCGAGGACGAGCTGCGCCGCGACGTCGAGCGACTGCAGGCGCAGTGGGAGGACATCCAGAAGAAGGCCAAGAACGGCAACGCGCCGACGCTGCTGTACGGCGAGCCGGACATGACCGTCCGGGTCGTCCGCGACATCTTCAACGAGGACTTCTCCAAGGTCATCGTGAGCGGCGAGGACGCCTGGGAGACCATCCACGGGTATGTCTCGCACGTCGCGCCCGACCTGGCGGAGCGTCTGCAGAAGTGGACCTCCGAGGTCGACGTCTTCGCGACGTACCGCATCGACGAGCAGCTGATGAAGGCGCTGGACCGCAAGGTCTGGCTGCCCAGCGGTGGTTCGCTGGTGATCGACAAGACCGAGGCCATGATCGTGGTCGACGTCAACACCGGCAAGTTCACCGGCCAGGGCGGCAACCTGGAGGAGACGGTCACCAGGAACAACCTGGAGGCGGCCGAGGAGATCGTGCGTCAGCTGCGGCTGCGCGACCTCGGCGGCATCGTCGTGATCGACTTCATCGACATGGTCCTGGAGTCCAACCGGGACCTGGTGCTGCGGCGCCTGCTGGAGTGCCTGGGGCGCGACCGTACGAAGCACCAGGTCGCCGAGGTCACCTCGCTGGGCCTGGTGCAGATGACCCGGAAGCGGGTCGGCCAGGGCCTGCTGGAGTCCTTCTCCGAGACCTGTGTCCACTGCAACGGGCGCGGCGTGATCGTGCACATGGACCAGCCGACCGCTCCCGGCGGTGGCGGCAAGCGCCGCAAGCGCGGGCGTGGGGGTGCCGAGCACGACCACGAGCACGTGTCCGCTCCCGAGGCCGTCGAGCCCGCGGAGTCGGCCGAGCAGGTCGAGACCGAGGCGGCTGCCGAGGTCGCCGCCGAGGTCGCCGAGCCCGTGGCGCTGCCGTCCCCCGAGTTCGAGCCGGACGAGGAGCTGTACAGCAGCGTCGCCGAGGCCGAGGCGGCGGTCGGGCGCGGCCGTTCGCGTCGTCGGGCCACCCGTCGGGCGTCCGCGCCCTCCGGGGCCCCGAAGTCCCGCGAAACTCGTGAGTCGCGTGATGCCGTGGCCGTCACCACCGTCTCCGAGGACCGTGCCCCGAAGTCGCGGGAGGCCGCCGAGGCGGAGCCGGTCGCGGTGGAGGACCCGGTCGTCGAGACGCCGCCGGCCGCCGAGCCGAGCACCGAGGAGGCCGCTCCCAAGGGCCGCACACGTCGTCGCGCGACCCGGAAGGTGTCCGCTCCGGCGGGCGCTCCGGCAGGCGCGGAGGCTGAGGAGACCGTGGTCACGGTGGCGGCCGCCGAGCCGGCACCGGAGCCCGTGGCCGAGCCGGTCGGCGAGTCCGCGGCCGAGGAGGCCACGCAGCCCGAGGCGGCGGCCGTCGCCGAGAGCGCGGCTCCGGCCCGTCCGCGTCGGCGTGCCGTGCGCAAGGCGACCGCGCCCACCGCGTCCGAGGAGGCGGCCGTGGTCGTGGTCCCGTCGGCTGCGGCCGAGGACGCGGTCGAGGCCCCGGTCGAGGAGACCGCTCCGGCGGCCGAGGAGACCGAGGCCGAGGCGCCCGCCAAGAAGGCGGCGGCGCGCAAGACGGCCAAGAAGGCCACGGCGAAGAAGGCCGCCACGAAGAAGACGGCGGCCGCCAAGAAGACGGTCGCGAAGAAGGCCACGGCCAAGAAGGCGGCCACGAAGAAGTCGGCCGCGAAGAAGACCACGGTGGCCGCCGAGCAGTCCTCGGCCACGGTGACGGCCTCGACCGACGAGAGCTGAGCCCCACGGGGCGGACCTCGATCCGCTCCAACTGGTGCCCCCACCGGGTGGTTTGACCATCCGGTGGGGGCACCGGTCCGTCCCGGGAGAGTAACTTCACACCGGCTGGGAAGATTTGAGCGGTTTTGCTCCTCTGCCGTCTCCTCGGTACCCCCTCCCCCCTTGAGCACCCTCGGGCGCCTGTAACACTCACGTAGTCGAATTCGCAGTCGTATACGCGGTCGTGAGCGATGGCGTGTGCGTTGGTGTGAGCGCTGTCGTGGACATACGGGCAGGGCGGGAACGGGGAGGGATCGCATGGCGCGCGTGCGTGTGCGGGGGGCGGTGGCGCTGGCCACCGTGCTGGCGGCGGCCGGTGCGCAGGTGACGGCCGCGGATGTCGCGCAGGCCGCGCCGACCTGGACCGAAGGCCCGCTCTTCAACGACCCGTTGGGCGACGAGGGCGCGCAACTCGCGATACGTACCCGGCTCGTCGAGCTGACGGACGCCGCGCTCCCCGGCTCCACCATCAAGGTCGCCGTCTACCACGTGTGGGAGGCGTCCGTCGTCAACGCGCTCGTGGCCGCCAAGGACCGGGGCGTGCGCGTCCAGGTCCTGCTGGACGAGTCGAGCGTCAGCGACCGCCCCACGAACACCGCGTACGGCAGCCTGGTCGCGGCGCTCGGCACCGACCGGACGAAGGGGTCGTACATAGCGACCTGCGCCGTCGACCGGTCCTGCCTCGGCGACCCGAAGTACGGGCAGTCGATCATGCACAACAAGTTCTGGCTGTTCTCGGCGGTCGAGGGCGCCACCAACGTGGTTGTGCAGACCACGTCGAACTCCACCCCCTCCGCGCACACCAAGTTCTTCAACGACGCGCTGCTGCTGCCGGACAACCCGACGATGTACGACGCGTACGCGGACTACTTCGACACGATGGTGGGCCGGGACTGGGCGGCATGGGAGTACCGGACCGTCAGCAACGGCCTCTACAAGGCGTACTTCTTCCCCCGGGCCGGGAACACCCGGGCCACCGACACCGTGTACTCGGTGCTGAACAACGTGCAGTGCTCGTACAAGGACAGCGCCGGGGTGGCGCGGAAGACCTGGGTGCGGGTCGCGATCTTCAAGATCACGCGGCTGGCGATCGCCGAGAAACTGGTGGCCCTGAAGAAGGCCGGCTGCAACGTGAGCATCGTGTACGCCGAGTCCGACAGCGCCAAGAGCAGCGGCGGGACCCAGGGGACGTGGGAGAAGATGCACACGTCCGGCGGCCCGACGGTGCGGTGCTACAACGACGACCGGGACCCGCTGAACCCCGGGAAGAAGCTGACCACGCCGTACATCATCCACACCAAGTACATCCTCGTGGACGGCCAGTACGACGGCGTGCGCAACAAGATCAGCTTCACCGGGTCGGGCAACTACACCGGGCCCGCGTTGCGCGAGAACGACGAGGCGATCGTCAAGGTCGACGACGACGCGGTGCACGACATGTACCGGACGCACTTCGACAGGGTGATCGGTGTCGCCTACCCGGGCAAGGCCGACACCACCGACCTGTGCAAGGGCGTGAAGCCGCTGCCGGCGGACGGCGAGAAGCCCGCCCCGTAGCGGGGGAGGGGCTCGGTCCCGTAGCGGGAAGGGGCTCGGTTTGACCCCTTCGGGCACCGCCCCGTAACCTTGACCGTCGGCGTGTCCGTAGGTAGTGACGCGTCACATCCCCGTAAACCTCATTCCTTCCGCGCGCCGGGCGCCGTGGGAGAGGCCGTCCGCACGTCGGGCGGCTGGACTGCGGGGGTGCCGTTCCGGAGCGAGAGAGTGAGATCCGCGTGTACGCCATCGTGCGCAGCGGTGGTCGCCAGCACAAGGTTGCTGTCGGCGACATCGTTGAGGTTGACAAGATTTCCACCGCCAATGTCGGCGACACGGTCGAGCTCTCGACCCTGCTCGTCGTCGACGGTGACGCCGTGACCAGTGACCCGTGGGTCCTTGCCGGCATCAAGGTCCAGGCCGAGGTCGTGGACCACCACAAGGGGCAGAAGATCGACATTCTGCGCTACAAGAACAAGACCGGCTACCGCCGTCGTCAGGGCCACCGCCAGCAGTACACGGCGATCAAGGTCACTGAGATCCCCGCGGCTGCGAAGTAAGGGACTGAGGAGAGATGGCACACAAGAAGGGCGCATCGTCCACCCGGAACGGTCGCGACTCCAACGCTCAGCGGCTCGGCGTGAAGCGCTTCGGCGGTCAGGTCGTCAACGCCGGTGAGATCCTGGTCCGCCAGCGTGGCACGCACTTCCACCCGGGTTCGGGTGTGGGTCGCGGCAAGGACGACACGCTGTTCGCGCTGAACGCCGGTGCGGTCGAGTTCGGCACCGCCCGTGGCCGCAAGGTCGTGAACATCGTTCCGGTCGGCTGATCGGAAAAGTCTTCGGACAGTCTTTCGCGAGGCGGACCTCACTTCCCGTGCGGGAAGGCGGGTCCGCCTTTCGCGTGTTAACCAATAACTGAACCCGTACCACCCCTGGCCGCCCGGCCGGGGGGACCCCCAGGAGGCACCCCACCATGACCACCTTCGTGGACCGCGTCGAACTGCATGTCGCCGCGGGTAACGGAGGTCACGGCTGTGCCTCCGTCCACCGGGAGAAGTTCAAGCCGCTCGGCGGACCCGACGGCGGCAACGGCGGGCGCGGCGGCGACGTCATCCTGACCGTCGACCAGTCGGTGACGACCCTCCTGGAGTACCACCACTCCCCGCACCGCAAGGCCACCAACGGCAAGCCCGGCGAGGGCGGCAACCGTTCCGGCAAGGACGGACAGGACCTGGTCCTGCCGGTCCCGGACGGCACGGTCGTGCTCGACCGCCAGGGGAACGTCCTCGCCGACCTCGTCGGCCACGGCACCTCATTCGTCGCCGCACAGGGCGGCCGGGGCGGCCTCGGCAACGCGGCCCTCGCCTCCGCCCGCCGCAAGGCGCCCGGCTTCGCGCTGCTCGGCGTCCCCGGGGACACGGGCGACATCGTCCTGGAGCTCAAGACCGTCGCCGACGTGGCGCTGGTCGGCTACCCCAGCGCCGGGAAGTCCTCGCTGATCTCGGTCCTGTCCGCCGCCAAGCCGAAGATCGCGGACTACCCCTTCACGACCCTCGTCCCGAACCTGGGCGTGGTCACCGCCGGCGAGACGGTCTACACGATCGCCGACGTGCCGGGCCTGATCCCCGGCGCCAGTCAGGGCAAGGGCCTCGGGCTCGAATTCCTCCGCCACGTCGAGCGGTGCAGCGTCCTCGTCCACGTCCTCGACACCGCGACACTGGAGTCGGACCGTGACCCCGTCTCCGACCTCGACATCATCGAGGAGGAGCTGACGCAGTACGGCGGGCTCGGCGACCGGCCCCGGATCGTCGTCCTCAACAAGATCGACGTGCCCGACGGCAAGGACCTCGCCGAAATGGTGCGGCCGGACCTGGAGGCCCGCGGTTACCGGGTCTTCGAGGTGTCCGCCGTCGCCCACACCGGCCTGCGGGAACTGTCCTTCGCACTCGCCGACCTCGTCGGCCGGGCGCGTGCCGCGAGGCCCAAGGAGGAGGCGACGCGGATCGTCATCCGGCCCAAGGCCGTCGACGACGCGGGCTTCACGGTCGTGCGGGAGGAGGACGGTCTCTACCGCGTGCGGGGCGAGAAGCCGGAGCGCTGGGTGCGGCAGACCGACTTCAACAACGACGAGGCGGTCGGCTATCTCGCCGACCGGCTCAACCGCCTCGGTGTCGAGGAGGAGCTGATGAAGGCGGGCGCCCGCTCCGGCGACGGCGTCGCCATCGGGCCCGAGGACAACGCGGTCGTCTTCGACTGGGAGCCGACCGTCATGGCCGGTGCGGAGATGCTGGGACGGCGTGGTGAGGACCACCGCTTCGAGGCGCCCCGACCGGCCGTCCAGCGCCGCCGTGACCGGCAGGCGGAGCGGGACGAGCTCCAGAAGGAGTACGACGACTTCGAGCCGTTCTAGGGCTGCCGCAGGGCTCTGCCGCGCCCGGCCTGCCCTCGGCGCCCTCAGCCGGTGCCGGGCGCGAGGGCGGGGTTTCGCTCCCGTGCCGCCCCCAGCGGCATGACGGCCCGCAGCCAGGACGAGACAATGACGAGCAGCCCCGTGGGGGGTGCGGGGAACTGCGCGAGCAACCACGTACCCGCCGCAGTCGCCGCACAGGCTCAGCCCCCGAGCCATTGGGCGGCCCCGGACGACGCGCACACGACGAAGGGCCCCTGCCCCGGTGATGAACCGGGGCAGGGGCCCTTCGTCGCTGTGGGTCTGCGTCAGGCCAGCGCCTCCGTCGGCTCGCCCTCCGCGAGTTCGTCGCTCGACTCCTGCGCCTTGCGGGGCGCGGGAACCTCGTCGGCGAGGCGCGACTCCATGCGGGCGCGACGGTCGTCGGCCTTGGCGCAGAGCGCCTTCACCGCGAGGCCGAAGCGGACCAGCGAGGGCGGGTCCGAGGGGCCGAGCAGCTGCTCCTTGAGCTCGGCGCGGGCCTGCGTGAAACGGTCCTTCTCGGGGTTGCGCACCGACTCCAGCAGCGCCGGCACCCCGTCCGCCTTGGGCGTCAGCACGACACCCGCCGAGACCGTCGGGAACGCCGCCCGGAACGCCACCTCCGGCAGCCCGGACGTGTTGGCGACCGAGTACGGCTTCTCGCTCGACAGCCAGTCGGAGACCACCGACGAGACATCGCTGATCAGCAGGTCCGACGCGTTGAAGCAGGCGAAGATCGCGGGCCGCGCCTCGGTGATGATCCGGTGCTCCCACTCCGGGAACGACGCCCAGTACGCCTTCTCCCAGGCCAGCGTCGCCTCCGCGATGGCCGCCTCACGGTCCCCGCTCGGCGTGCCCTGCAGCAGCATCCGCTCCATCTCGTCCGCGCTGGACCGGAACGACGTCGAGGTGAGCTCGTCCAACTCGGCCGTACGGCGAGCGAGTTCGGTGGCGGCCTCGGGGCCGGGGCGAGCCCCGGACCGCTTGGTGTTGGCCTCCCGGATCATCGCCTTGATCCGCTCGTTCGCGGCGCCCGCGCGCGGGTCGACCGAGCCGGTCATCGGGTGCGGCTTGTACAGCAGCCGGACCTTGTCGTCGGCGAGGAGCTGCCGGACGATGTTCTCGCCGGCCAGGACCACGGACGTGTTGCCGGGGTTGCCGTCCCAGCCCTCCCAGGTGGGGGCGTACAGGACAGTGGTGTACGTGCCGGTCGGTGGGCCCGCGTACGGGCGGATCGGCGCCAGCTGCGGGCGGCCGACCTCGACGATGTCCTTGTCCTCCACGCCGACCTCGGCGAGCGCGTACCGCTCCCGCGCCGCGGGACCGGCGACCCACACCTCGTCGTACGCCTTGGCGTACGGGTTGCAGGAGGAGAGCTTGTCGCTCTCGCCGTGGTTGATGAAGGCGTGCTTGATCGTGGGGATGCGCAGCACCTGGGAGGTCTTCGCGGCGTTGGCCGGGTGCAGCATCATCTTCAGCGTCGAGTTCTCCAGGGAGAACATCGTCGATACCTTCGGGAAGCAGATGATCGGCACGTCCGTCGCGTCGATCTTCTGCACCATGAAACGTTCACGCAGCACGATCAGCGGCTTCTCCAGCTGGGAGAGCGTGGAGAGCCACATGTTCGCCTGGTAGGCGGACGTCGTACCGCCGGAGAAGTACATCGCGGTGGTCGGCCGGTAGTCGGCGAGCCACCGGTCCAGCCACTCCATGACCTGCTGCTCGCTCTTCGCGCGCTTCTTCGGCAGCAGCCAGGTCGCGAGGTGGGCGGTGCCCACGACGAGCAGGGCGAGCCCGGCGCCCACGCCGGCGAAGCCCCAGAGGGCGTCCTGCGTGGCCGCGGTCAGCATCAGACCGGCCGTGACGGGCAGCGAGAAGGTCAGCAGCCGGTGGGCCTGGCGGCGGGCCAGGATGCGCGGCGGGGCGGCCGTCAGACGCAGCTCGGAGGCGTCGATGTTGCGGGTGACGATCGGCAGGGTCCGGGTGCGGCGGACCAGCACCGAGACGGCCTGGCAGGCGAAGTGCACCGCGTAGAAGGCGATCAGGGCGACCAGGAGGGGCGCCTGCTCACGCAGCGGATCGATGCCGTCGATGCGCAGCAGCCCCACCAGGATCAGCATGTCGCGCAGCAGCTGGCGCACCAGCGCGTCGAAGCGGACCTTGCCCAACAGTGCGAGCAGTCCGGGATCCCGGTACTGGAGGAACGTGTCCAGGACGAGGCCCGCCGCGCCGGCGGCGACGAACACCGGGATGTTCGGCAGCAGCGCGGAGACGATCTGGGCCGTGAAGAGCGCGAACATCGCGAACAGCGCTGACAGCTGCGCGATGCGGCGGGGTGCGAGGCCTGCGGAGGGCACGGGCTGGGCTCCTGCGGAGGGTGCGACGGACGAAGGGGGGAAGGTGAGTCTTGGGGGTGGCCTGAGGAGGCCGATCCCTGACCGTATGACCTAGGCAGGCCGAGGAGCAATCTCCCGCGAGGGCAATTGCCGCCAGTCGGGCAAAACGCCATGGAACCTTGAGGGACGTCACAGCATCTCCTCATAAAGGGCTCCGAGCCGGAGCGTTCCTTCCGCCCCGGCGACCCCCGCCGTCCGCCCCTCGAAATGAGAACGCGTCCGGACCGCCCGCTCCCGTAGATTGCGCAGTGCACACACCGGGCTGGTTCGGAACATTGGGGATACAGGTGTCAGCGGCAAGGCAGGGCGTGCGGGACGCGCACCGGATCGTGGTCAAGGTGGGCTCCTCGTCGCTGACGACGGCCTCCGGGGGCCTCGACGCGGACCGGGTGGACGCCCTCGTGGACGTCCTCGCCAAGGCCCGCAGCGGCGGCGAGCGGGAGATCGTGCTCGTCTCGTCCGGTGCCATCGCCGCCGGGCTCGCGCCCCTGGGCCTGCGCCGCCGTCCCAAGGACCTTGCCCGGCAGCAGGCCGCCGCCAGCGTCGGCCAGGGCCTGCTGGTGGCCCGCTACACGGCCTCCTGCGCCCGCTACGGCATCCGGGTCGGCCAGGTGCTCCTCACCTCTGACGACATGAGCCGCCGGGCCCACCACCGCAACGCCTCCCGCACCCTCGACAAGCTCCTCGCGATGGGCGCGCTGCCCGTCGTCAACGAGAACGACACCGTCGCCACGGACGAGATCCGCTTCGGCGACAACGACCGCCTCGCCGCCCTCGTCGCCCACCTCGTCCGGGCGGACCTGCTGGTCCTGCTCTCGGACGTGGACGGCGTGTACGACGGCGACCCCAGCAAGCCCGGTACGTCGCGGATAGCGGAGGTACGGGGTCCCGAGGACCTCGCGCACGTGGAGATCGGCAGCGCCGGCAAGGCGGGCGTCGGCACCGGCGGCATGGTCACCAAGGTCGAGGCGGCCGGGATCGCCACCGGCGCGGGCGTCCCCGTGGTCCTGACCAGCGCCGTCCACGCGGCGGACGCCCTCTCCGGCGGCGACACCGGCACGTACTTCCACCCCACCGGCAAGCGGTCCGCCGACCGGCTGCTGTGGCTCCAGCACGCCTCCACCCCGCAGGGCGCGCTCGTCCTCGACGAGGGCGCCGTCCGCGCGGTCGTCGAGCGGCGTACGTCACTGCTGCCGGCCGGCATCGCGGCCGTCGAGGGCGACTTCACCGCCGGCGACCCCGTAGAGCTGCGCGACGGCACGGGCCGGGCGGTCGCGCGCGGACTGGTGAACTTCGACGCCAAGGAGATCCCCCAGCTGATCGGCCGCTCGACCCGGGAACTGGCGCGCGAGCTGGGTCCCGCGTACGAACGAGAGGTCGTACACAGGGACGACCTCGTTCTCCTGCGTCCCTGACCAGCGGCCCCCCGGGAGGGCCGGAGCACGGGCCCCGGCGGTGCGCGTTCCGTAAAACCGCCACGCGAAGCTCCTGAGCCTGCTCAACTTTGTCTCAGGGAGATTCCGCAGGAACCCTTGCACGACCTATTGACGAGGCACGACATCGTTGCGAAGGAGGCCGTCGTGAGACGAGTGCGCCCCGGGGCCGCGGCGTCCCGTGGTGGTGGTTCCTCCCGTGCGGCCGGCGAGGAGCGGACGCTGACCAGCGTCGCCTCCTCGGACACGTACGAGGGCGACAGCGTCGAGGAGCCGCAGGATCTGCCCCGGCTGTGGCACGTCACGCTGAGCCTCTCCGGACCCGAGGCCCCCCTCAAGGAGGTGCGGCGCGGACTCGAACAGCTCGCCCACGACCACCCCTTCCTGCTGACCAGCCGCTACGCCCACGACCACGCCGAGATCCGCTACTGGGAGGAGGCCCGCGACCTCCACGACGCGGCCGCCGTCGCCCTGCGGCTGTGGGGGGAACACCGCCGGACGGCCGGGCTGCCGCCCTGGGAGATCGTCGGCCTGGAGGTCATCGACCGCCAGACGTACCACCAGCGCATCGCCGAGGGCTACGGCTGTCTCTTATTACACATCT
>NZ_JAAVVL010000001.1:6459711-8063997 GCF_018728545.1 Streptomyces sp. ATCC 21386 | reverse complement strand
CCGCCCACCCGTCCGACAGCACACCGAAGGGAAGACCGACCATGGAGCCGTACCGGATCAAGGTAGTGGAGCCGATCGCCGTCACCACCCGCGAACAGCGTCAGGCCGCCCTCGCCCGTGTCCAGTACAACCTCTTCGACCTGCGGGCCGACGAGGTCACCGTCGACCTGCTCACCGACTCGGGGACCGGAGCCCTGTCCGCCGCCCAGCTCGCCGCCGCCATGGACGGCGACGAGTCCTACGCGGGCTCACGCTCCTTCCACCGTTTCCACGACACCGTCCGCGCACTCACCGGCCACCCGCACATCCTGCCCGTGCACCAGGGACGCGCCGCCGAACGGCTCCTGGCCTCAACGCTCCTCGGCCCCGGCAGGATCTCCCTGAGCAACACGCACTTCGACACCCTGCGGGCCAACATCGCCCTGGCCGGGGGAGAGGCCTGGGACCTGCCCTGCCCCGAGGCCGAGGACCTGGACAGCGCCGAGCCGTTCAAGGGGAACATCGACACCGCCCGTCTCAAGGAGGTCCTGGACGGACCCGACGGCGGCCGCGTCGCGGCGGTGATCATGACGCTCACCAACAACGGCGGCGGCGGGCAGCCGGTGTCCATGGCCAACCTGACCCTCACCTCAGCACTCTGCCGGGAACACCGCGTGCCCCTGATCCTGGACGCGGCACGGTTCGCGGAGAACGCCTGGCTGGTCACCCAGCGGGAACCCGGCTACCGCGGCCACAGCCCCCGGCAGGTCGCCGAGGAGGCCTTCCGGCTCGCCGACGGCTGCACGATGAGCGCGAAGAAGGACGGCATCGCCCACATCGGCGGCTTCCTCGGCCTGAACGACGGCGAGCTGGCCCGGCGCTGCGAGCTGCTGCTCATCGCGACGGAGGGGTTCCCCACCTACGGCGGCCTGGCGGGCCGTGACCTGGACATGGTCGCCCAGGGGCTGCGCGAGGTCACCGACCCGGGGTACCTCCGGGCCCGGGCCGAGGACACCGCCTATCTGGCGGACGTGGTGCGGTCGGCCGGCGCCGACATCGTCGAGCCGCCCGGGCTGCACGCGCTCTACCTCAACGCCGGCCGGCTGCTGCCGCACATCCCGCCGCACCAGTTCCCCGGACAGGCACTGGCCTGCCGGCTGTATCTGGAGGGCGGCATCCGTTCCGTGGAACTCGGCTCCCTGTACCTGGGCACCGAGGACGAGTCCGGCGCCCCTCTGACCAGCGCCCCGTACGAACTGCTGCGGCTGGCCATTCCCCGCAGGACCTACACCCGCGGCCACTTCGACCACATCGGCCGCACGCTGGCCCGCACGGTCCGCGACGCGCATCTCGTCCCCGGCCTCCGCATCACCGAACAGCCGCCGCTGCTGCGCCAGTTCCGCGCGAAGCTCGCGCCGGTGGCCCCGCGCCCCTGAGCCGCAGCCCGCGGTTGCCGCTCGAACGGCACCACGAAGCGGCGGGAACCATCCCTCGGCCCCGAAAGTCCGAGGCACCGGGTTCCCGCCGCTGCACCGGCCCGGGGACGGTGTCGATGCCGGCACCGCCGAAGACGGTGTCGTCCCCGCCCTGGCCGTCCAGGAACGTCCTCGCGGTGGACGTGTAGTCCATGGTGATGAGGCCGCCGCCCCCAACGCCACGCTCGCCACACCGACCTGCACCGCTGTACGCATCGAGCTCTTCAATCCCCTCAGACCGTGAACACGCGCTCCGCCACCCCGGTCGGGTCGCCCGAGCGGCTGCGCGCGGTGGTCGACCAGAGCTGAGCCCGGCCGGGAGCCCGCCGGCGTGCCCCGGCCCGGCCGGGAGCCCACCGCTAAGATCCCGGCATGACCGGAGAACGCGATCGTTGGGCCGAGCTGACCGGTGGACAGGCCGGGGAGGAGTACGCCCGGCGTTTCGCGCGGCTCGCCGCGTCGGGGCACGACGTCCACGGCGAGGCTCATTTCTGCGCGACGCTGCTGCCAGAGCCTGCCGCCCGGGTCCTCGACGCCGGCTGCGGCACCGGCCGGATCGCGATCCGGCTCGCCGAACTGGGGCACTCCTGCACCGGCGTGGACATCGACGCCTCGATGCTCGCCGTCGCCCGCCGGGAGGCCCCCGGGCAGGAGTGGCTCCTCGGGGACCTCACCCGGCTGGACACCTTGGGCCTGGAACCGGGGTTCGACCTGACGATCGCCGCCGGGAACGTCATCCCTCTCCTGGCCCCCGGCACCGAGGCGACGGTCGTCCGGCAGCTCGCCGCCGTACTGCGCCCCGGCGGGCTGCTGGTCACGGGCATGGGCCTGGACGCGGCCCATCTTCCGCTGCCGGAACCGACGGTGACCCTCACCGAGTTCGACCAGTGGTGCGCCGAGGCCGGACTGACTCTCCGTCAGCGGTACGCCACGTGGAGCGGCGAGCCCTACGAGGAGGGCTCCGGGTACGCCGTCAGCGTGCACTCCCGCTCCACTACCTGAGCGGCCCCGGCCGTGCCCGACGGCCTCAGCGGGCGAGGACGCTCGCGAACTTCCGGCCCGCCACCACCGGATAGCCGAAGTCCGTCGCGTTGAAGGAGGTCGCCGACGTGGTCGTCAGGCCGGCGGCCGCGCCCCGCAGTACCCATGCCGCGCCGTCGTCGTAACCGTTCGGCACGACGTCCTCGCCGTACGCGCCGATCGTGAGGTCGGCCTTGCCGTTGCCGTTGATGTCCCGCAGCCGCAGCGAGGAGCCGAAGTGGTCGCCGGCCTCGGCCGCTCCGGGCACACCCGCGGTGGCCTGGTGGAAGGACTGGGCGCCGGTCGTGGTCAGTCCGCTCGAACTCCCCTTGAGCAGGACGACGTTGCCCACGCCGCGCTTTCCGTCGACGTCCTCGCCGGGGGCGCCGATCGCGAGGTCCGCGTGCCCGTCGCCGGTCACGTCGCCCAGGGCCAGCGCGGAGCCGAAGGCGTCGTACGCCTCGTCGGTGCCCGGCACCCCGGGGCTGTCCTGGTGGTACGTGCGGCCCTTGAGCGGCAGACCGGACGCCGACCCGTACCGCACCACGAACGAACCGCCCTCGACGCCCGCGGAGTCGGCGACGACCAGGTCCTCGTACCCGTTGCCGTCGATGTCGCCCGTCGCGACCGCCGACGACCACCATGCCACCGAGCCGGTCGTCCCGTCGTCGGTCAGGACCGTGTGCGCGGAGCCGATGTCGCCGGGCCCGCCGCGCAGCACACCGACGTACCCGGGGGCGGGGGAGCCGTCGGGCTCGGTCCGGGTGCCGTGCAGGACGTACTCGTAACCGTTGCCGCCGTCCTTGGAGGAGAAGTGGCCGGCCACGATGCCGTCGAGCCGTACGCCGTCCGGAAGGAAATCGACTTCGGGGGCGAGCGCGCCGTCCTGCGTGGGGCCCTGGTCGCCGTACCACCAGAACGTGTCGTCACCGACGACGGCCAGCTGGGCGGTGCCGTCCCCGTCGAGGTCGGCGAAGGCCGCCCCCTCGCCGAACCCGGTAGCCTCGGAGGTCGGGGCGGTGAGTGCGATCCCGCCGGAGGTGAAGGGGTTCGCGCCGCCCCAGACGATCGTCACCGAGCCGCGCGGCTTGCCGGTGACCTCCTCGCCGGGCGCACCGACGATCAGGTCGGCATAGCCGTCGTGGTTCACGTCGCCGCTGGTGACGTTCTCGCCGAACCTGTCCACGCTCTCCGAGGTGCCTGGCACGCCGGGGGTGTTCTGGGTGACGTTCACGAACCGGGTCCGGCTGACGCCGGAGGAGGACCCGAGGAGGACGGTGACCGTACCGCCGCTCGCCTTGGGCGTGCCGATGGCGAGATCGCGGTAGCCGTCGCCGTTGAAGTCGTCCGCCAGGCCGGAGGGTGCCGCACCGGCCGAGGGCGCTCCGAGCACCGTGACGGCGAGGGCGAGGACGACGGCCGTGGCCACCGGCAGGGTGCGTGCGCGCAACGTGATGCTCCTGTCTGATGATCTTACGACCGTACGACCCTCCATGTGCGCAAAGGGTTGTACGCGGGAGACGCCGGACACGACAGAACCCGTACGGCACGCGCCCCTACTGCTCGCCCAGCCCGACGGCCCGCTGATCCACCTCGACGTCCGAGCGGGCCACGCCCCGGAACCGAGTGGGCCGGAAGGACCCGAGCAGGCTCTGCTCGTGATCGGTGGTGAGCTCGGCCGCGACCAGCCGCCCCAGGATCGGTGCCAGAGTGACGCCGCTGTGCGAGACGAGGCAGTAGACGCGGGACCGCTCGGAGGCGTAGCCGGCGACGGTGTGGCCGTCCGCCGGCAGCGACCTCAGGCCCACCCGCAGGTCGATCCGCGGCTCCCGGCGGGGGCCGGGCAGCAGCGCGGTGAACCGCCGGGCGAGAATGCGCGCGAGGTCCCCGTCGACGGCCGGCGGTTGCGCCGGGTCGACGTCCGCGTTCAGGTCCAGGGCTTGCAGGACGGTGCCCCCGTCGGCGGCGGGGCGGAGGTTGAGACCCGGGCTGTGCACCACGCAGCGCAGGTCCAGGGCGGGGGACGTGGCGTACCCGAGGAGGCCGACCGTCTGGGCTCCACGACCGGTGTCCGTCACCATCGGGATGTCGATGCCGGCCCGTGCGGCGAGCCGCCCGGTCCAGCGGCCCGCCGCCAGGACGACGCGATCGCCCGTGTGGACCCGGCCCCCGACCAGGGTGACGGCGACCGCGTCCGGCCCGTCGTCGACGGCCTCGACCTCACCGATCAGGTACCGGGCGCCGTGCCGCTCCGCGTCCGTCAACAGGTTTCGTACGAAGAGCTCCGGCAGGACGTACCCCTCGCCGGGGAAGTGCGCGATGGAGGTGATCGTCGCCGGGACGCGGAGTTCGCCCGCCGTCCGTGTGGCCTCGTCGGCCGTGACCCAGCGCACGGGGTAGCCGAGGGACCGCAGTCGTGCCACGTTGTCGGCGAGCCGCTGCTCGTTCGCGGCGTCCGCCCACTGCAGTGCCCCGCTGGGGAAGTAGGACGGCGCACCGGGCAGTCGCTCGGCGAGCCTGGCGTGCTCCTCCATGCCCGCGAGGTTCAGCCGGTGGTAGGCCGGGTCGGGCTTCCTGCTGGAATTGGTCCAGGCGAAGGTGGTCGCGCTCGTCCCCGTGCCCGCTCCCCGCTGATCGAGGAGGAGAACGTCCTGGCCGGCGACGGCGAGCTGCCTCGCGACGCTCACACCCAGGACGCCGGCACCGATGATGATGACCTTCATGGTTCGCGCATCCCCTTTCCGAGGCGACTGGTGCTCACATGGCCGGGACCGGCAGCTCCAGGAAGAACTCGGCGGTTCCCGGACGGACGAGGGTCGTGACGACCTCGACGGTGGTGGCGTCCTCGGCGCGCAGTTCCCTGCGCCGCATCAACGCCGGTGTCCCGACCTCGCTGTTCAGCAGCGCGGCGTCCCGCTCTCCGAGGACCACGGGGTCGAGGTAGAGCCGGATCGCGTCGACCGGCACACCCCTGCGCCGCAGATAGGGGAGGGTGACGAGGTCTTCGAGGTTCTCGTTCAGCAGGTCGGGGGCGGCCGCGAAGAGCACCACGTGCCGTTCGACCGACTGCGGCTCCTCGCGCACGTTCAGCTTGCGGCGGACCAGCTCCACCACGGCCGTGTCCGCGGTGGCGCCGGGGAGGGTCAGGACCGCGTCGGCGGCCCGGACGATCCGTGCGGAGACGACCTCGTGGCGGCCCGGTGTGCCCTTGGCGGCTGCCGCCGGGGTGACGAAGTTGAGCAGGTTGATCTGCCGCGCCACGTCCGCGACGAACGTACCGTGCCGCCGTCGGCGGATCGCCAACCCCGCCTCCGCGAGGTCGTTGAGGACCCGCTGTGCCGTGGCACGACTGACGCCGTGTTCGACGGAGAGATCCTTCTCGGTCGGCAACCGGGTGCCGGGCGGCAGTTCCCCGGCCCGGATCCTTGCTTCGATCTGTCGTCTGATCTGAACGTAGAGCGGCGCGGCCAACTGACCAGTCCGTTCCTCGAATCCGCCGGCTGGCGACATGGTGCCCAGCCATACCCCGACACATTGACCATACAATCCATCAATTGACCGGTCAATTGGTGGAGTTGACGGATCTCGTACCGTGGCTCCGCATGACCGATGTCGAGATCGAGATCACCGCGGAGCTGGTGCGCGATCTTCTCCAGGACCAGCATCCGGACCTCGCGGAGCTGCCCATCCGTGAGGTGGCGGGCGGCTGGGACAACCAGATGTGGCGTCTCGGGGACGAGTTGGCCGCGCGCATGCCGCGCACGCAACGAGCACCGGATGTCCAGCGCCGGGAGCGTCGTTGGCTCCCCGTCCTGGCCCCGCGCCTGCCGCTCCCGGTGCCGAGGCCCGTACGCACCGGCGAACCGTCCGCGCGCTTTCCCAGACCCTGGACCGTCATGACCTGGGTCCGGGGCGAGCCCTTGGACCACAGCGCCATCAGCCGCGGGGACCACGCGGCTGACGAGTTGGCGCACTTCCTCAGGGCGCTTCACGCGGAGGCGCCCGCCGATGCGCCGATCAGTACGGACCGCGGTGGTCACCCCGGGGAGCACACCGGCGGCTTCGACCACTTCTTCCACGCCGTAGACCTCGGCGACACGGCCGATGAGGTCCGGGCAGTCTGGAACGACGCCGTCGCGGCCCCAGGCTGGGAGGGGCCGCCGCTGTGGGTGCACGGTGACCTGCATCCCGCGAACGTCGTCGTCGAGGACGGCACGCTGGCGGGCGTCGTCGACTTCGGTGACATGTTCGCCGGCGATCCGGCATGGGACCTCGCGGCCGCGTGGGTCGTCCTTCCCGAGGGCGCCGCCGCACGGTTCTTCGACGTGTACGCGCGTGCGGACGAGGCGACGATCCGCCGCGCCCGCGGACTCGCCGCCATGAAGTGCCTGTTCCTCATGCTCATGGGCCTGAACGGAGACCGGGGGCTTCCCGGCGGCAAGCCGACCTGGGGTCCCGCAGGCCGGGCGGCCCTCGACAGGGTCACCTCCGGCCTGGTTTAGACCACCGCCGGCGTGCCGCTACCCGGGGATCCTGCGGCCGAGGAAAGCGGCCACCCGGTCGAGGGCCGGGGCGTGCTCGGGGGTGGGCCGCGCCGGGGCGATGGAGCCGCCTGCCGTGCGGGGCAGGGCGCCGTAGATCTCCCGGACGACCGGGAGGGCGGCGCGCGCGATGTCGGGCTCCAGGTCACGGTCGAGGCCGAGCGCGGTCGCGAGGTCCCAGCCGTGGACGAGCAGTTCGACGAGGAGTTGCTCGACCACGCGACGGCCGGGAGCGGGTCCGAAGGAGCGGCCCAGCAGGCCCGGTCGCAGGAACGCCTCGCGGGCCCCGGCGGCGGCCGTCTCGAAGGCCGCGATGTGGTCGTCGCCGAGGTGGTCCTCGGTGTGACCGGCGGTGGGGGGCGTGCCCTGGGCCAGGCCGCCCCAGATGATGTTCTCCCACACGAGGTGTCCGAGCAGGTCCCGTACGGTCCACGCCTCGCAGGGGGTCGGCCGGTCGAACCGGTCCGGCGTCGCCGCGCGCACGAGCGTGTGCACGGTGTCCTGGACACGCGTGAAGGCGTTCAGGACACCGCCCGGCCAAGGGTCGGTGTCGTCCGCGTAGAGGGCTTCGAGTGCGGCGTCGCGGGCACCGGGCGCGGGGTTGGCGCGCAGCGCGGTGACGAGCCACCGGCCCTCCTCCGCGATGCCGGCGGGTGCGGGTCGGCCGCCCAGGACGCACAGCAGTTGCCAGAGACGCTCGACGGCGGGTTCGGCCGCGGCGGTGAGCTGCTCGCACAACCGTGCGCGGGCCTCGGTACCGTCGGCGTGCACGGCTCTATCGGTGTTCGCGCGGCTGGGCAGCCAGGCGGCGACGACGTCGGCGACGACCGGGTCCGCGGCCGGTGAGTCCGCCGCGGTGCCGGCCAGCATCGCCTCGCGGACGCGCGCGGTCCAGGTGTCGGTGAGGGCGCGCATCTCCTCCGCGACGGAGGTGTCCCGCACTCCCTGCTTCTGACGGGAGGCGTACTCGGCCATGCGCCGCACGGCGGGACGCAGGTCCCCGTCGGCGATGAGTTCGCCCAGCTCCAGCCACGCTTCCACCTGCTCGTCGGTGGGATCGTCCGGGATGCCGGACCCGGCTGCGAGGAGCCCCTCGCGGAACTCGGGCACCTCGAGATCGCCGAGGGTGTCGGTGAGGAAGTCGTGGACCAGCGCGCGGCGTTCGTCGGGGGACAGGTGGGCGGTGCGCGTCATCAGAGCGAGTCCTTCGTGGGTCGTACGTCGGGTGACGGTGCGCAGGACGGCCTGGTGGGTCCGCAGGCGGCGGATCTGAGCCTCCAGTGCCTCGACGTGTGCGGCGGCCACCTCCGTGAGCCCGTCCTCGCGGTCGAGGGCGGCCCGGATGTCCCCGAGTCCCATCCCCAAGTACCGCAGTGTGCGGGCCAGGTGCAGCCTGGCCACGCCGGCGGTGTCGTAGCGGCGGTAGCCGCCGCCGGTCCGGCCGACCGGTGTCACGACGCCCACGTCCGACCAGTGCCGTACCACTTTCACGGGCAGACCGACCTGCCGTGCCACGGCCCCGATGCTCCACGTGGGCCGCGAGGCGACGTCCCTGTGCATGTGCTCCACTCTTGACTCTCCCTCCGTGGGAGAGTCAAGCAATCCGCCGGGCGGGGCCGGAAGTCGGTCCCTGCACGCCGGGCCCGGCTAACTGGTCGTTTCAGAATGAGTTGAGTCGCGGGTCTTGTGCTCGCCGATCTTGGTCGGCAGGGTGTCCGGAGTGCGTGCTGATCTTGTTCCTGACGACCTGTGGGAACGGGTGGCCCCGCTCCTGCCGCCCGCTCCCGAGCGGCGCCATCGCTACCCCGGGCGGTTGCGCATTCCCGACCGAGTGGCACTCGCTGGTGTGATGTATGTGCTGCGGACCGGTGTCGCATGGCGTGACGTCCCCGCGGAGACGGTGGGCTGCTCCGGGGTGACGGCCTGGCGCCGGCTGCGGGACTGGACCGAGGCGGGTGTATGGCCGCGCCTGCACGCGGCCCTGCTGACCGAGCTGCGCCGTGCCGGCCTGCTGGACCTGGATGACTGCTCCGTAGACGGGTCGCACGTCCGGGCACTCAAAGGGGGGACCACATCGGCCCCTCACCCGTCGACCGCGCCCGCCCCGGCTCCAAGCACCACCTGATCGTCGACCGCCACGGAACCCCGCTTGCTGTCACGCTCACCGGCGGCAACCGGCACGACATCACCCAGCTCCTGCCGCTGCTGGACGCCGTTCCGCCGATTCGGGGACTGCGGGGCCGCCCCCGCCGCAGGCCCCGGCGCCTGTATGCCGACCGGGGCTACGACTTCGACAGGTACCGCCGCCTGCTGTGGAGGCGCGGCATCAAGCCGTTGATCGCACGACGCGGCGTCGCCCACGGTTCCGGACTGGGCAAGGTGCGCTGGGTGGTCGAGCGTGCCTTCGCCTGGCTGCACCAGTTCAAACGGCTCCGCACCCGATACGAACGACGCGCCGATCTCCACCAGGGCCTGCTCGAACTGGCCTGCAGCCTCATATGCCTGCGCCGCCTACGTGCCTCATCCTGAAATGATCAGTTGGCTGTCCGTGCTGATTCCGGCGGCACCGGAACTCACGAATGTCGAGATCAGCCCGCGCTCGCTGGTCCCGAACGCACCGACATCTAGCCCCGGAACTCCGGAAATGAGCATGTGTTTCACGTACGGCGGGCATTGAGAACGGCCAGCGCGGCTGCGGCGCAGATGGCCATGGTGGTGCCCATGGCGACTGCGGTGACCTGGCCGGGCAGGCTCATGGCGGAGGCGGCGAGGCCGCCGACGAGGAATTGCAGTAGTCCTTGCAGGGAGGAGGCGGCTCCGGCGGCGGAGCCGTGGCCGCTCAGTGCCAGGGATGTGGCGTTGGCCAGCACGATGCCGAGCATGGACACCACCAGGAAAAGGCAGGTCAGCAGCAGCGGTAGCGGGAGGCCTAGCACGGCGCAGGTCAGGACGCCGGCGGAGCCGAGGGTTGCCACGGTCAGACTGACGCGCAGCAGGGTGTGCTCGTCGGCGGCGCGGCCGACGAGCCAGCCGCTGACCTGCCCGAGCAGCACGATGCCCAGACCGTTGAGGCCGAAGACGAGGCTGAACTGCTGGGCCGTGAGCCCGTAGGCGTCTTGCAGGACGAACGACGATCCGGAGATGTAAGCGAACACGGCGGCGAACATCAGTGCCGCGGCGAGCACGTACCGCAGGTAATGGAGGTCGGTGACCAGCGTCCGGAAGGTCCGCAGCGTCGCGCGCAGGTGGGCCGGCGCCCGCTTAGCGTCCGGCAGCGACTCGGGCAGCGCGAAGACGACCGCAAGCAGCAGGACGGCGCCGACGGCGGCGAGCACCAGGAACACCGCGCGCCAGGTGGTGAGCGTCAGCAGTTGGCCGCCGATGACGGGCGCCACGACCGGGGCGACGCCGTTGACGACCATGAGGGTGGAGAAGAACCGGGTCATGGCGGTGCCGGAGAACAGGTCCCGCACGATGGCCCGCGCCAGGACCGTGCCCGCGGCCGCACCCAGCGACTGCAGTATCCGGCCGGCGATCAGGTAGCCGACGGTGGGCGCCAGCGCGCACCACAGCGACCCCGCCAGGTACAGCGCCATACCGGCAAGCAGCGGGCGGCGCCGGCCCCATGCGTCCGACAGTGGACCGACGATTACTTGGAAGAGGGCCAGGCCGACGACGAACGCCGTGAGGGTCATCTGAACCAGCGGCGCGCTGGTGTGCAGCTGGTGGGCCATGCTCGGCATGGCGGGTAGGTACATGTCGATCGTGAGCGCACCGAAGGCGCTCAGCGAGCCGAGCAGCAGTGCCAGCCGCGCCCGGCGCCCCAGGTTCACCGGCTTCGGGACGTCGGTGCTCTCCGCCGTCGCGACCGTCTGCCGATCTTGCGCATCATCATGAGTTATGGGCATATAATTATGGTGACATAACTCAGTAGGATGGTGCCATGCCCCGCGACACAAAAGACGCCGTCGGCGCGGACGCCGGTGGCCCGCTCGCCGACCTCGCCGACCTGATCCTCAACGTCGGCCGGCTGGTGCGTGCCCGGACCCCGGAAGGCCCGCAGGTGGTGACGCTGACCGAGACCGAGCGGCAGGTGATGCGGGTCGTCGACCTGTACCCCGGGGCCGCGCCGAGCGAGATCGCCCGCCGCACCCGGCTGCAGCGCACCAACGTCAGCACGGCGCTGCGCAGCCTCGAGGGCAAGGGGATGGTTTCCCGCGCCGCCACCAACGGCCGCGGCATCGCCGTGCGCCCGACCGAGCGCGCGGCGGCCAACCTCCGGGTGCTGCGCGCCGCCTGGGCACAGGAGCTCGCCGTTATCCTGGGCGACGACCTCGACACGGTCCGGAAATGCACCCACCTGCTCAGCCACCTGGAACAGCGGCTCACCGCCGACGACCAAGGCGGTCCATGACCAGGGTCGTCGAGCGGGCCTGGCCTGGCTCCACCAGTTCAGACGACTGTGGCTCATTCTGAAACCATCAGTAATACAGCGTCTGGTACACCCGAGCTGTCACAGGCGGGTGTTCGGAGGATTCCGGGCAACGGTAGATCTGCAGTTGCTCGTCGCCGAGGTCGATCGTGGTCGGATCGCCCACCGGCGGGTAGCACGGCCGGTCGGCGGCATCGGTGTCCTCGATCGGGCGCCAGCCGCCCCTGTTGTTCCCGTTCCATTCGCTGAGACCTACGGTGAGCAGGGGTTCGGCCGTCGCCCCGCACACGCAGCGTTCCGGCCGGCCACCGTCGCGCTCGTCCGAGTGGACGGCCCCCCAGCCGCCCGTTTTCCATCCCGGAGCCACCGCGAACTCGGTGTAGTCGTGCCCGGTTTCCTCCTGCCAGGCGCGCACCCGAGCGCGTACGTCGTCGGGGAGCTGGGCGAATGCCGGATACTCGATCACCTGTTCCGGATGCAGGACGCAAGGCGCGGGCCAGTAGTCCTCCATTTCGATCACGGCCGGCTCCGGCGGTGGCGACAGAACCGCGGTGACCTGGTCGGCGCGGCGCCAGCGCACATGGACGGCCGGAATGTCGTCGTCGTGATCCATGAACGGGCACCACAGGATCTGAAGCAGATCCGTGCCGTCGGGGCCGTCCAGACCGGGGACGTCCCGCGTGTAGAGCTGGGCGATCGGCAGCAGGGGCACCGGATCCGTATGGGGACCGTCGGCCTTCTTCGGTCTGTTCCGGTCGAAGATCGCTTGCTCCTCGGGCGTGTGGGGCACGTCCTCCGGACGGGACCACCAGGCGACCGTGACGTGATGGGCGGCGCGGACCGCCTCCAGCTCCACCACCTCGTACACCTCGTGCGACCGCGTGCACGTCGGCCACGGCTCCTCCCGAGGCCACAGCAACGGACCGCCCACCGAACTGTCCTCGACCGTCGGCGAACCCGAACGCGGATGCAGCCGAGTGACGTTCCTGGACAGGGTGGCCAACTCGGGAAAGAGCGTGGTCACATCCAAGGGGCGCGGCGGCGTCGTACGTGTCATGACTTTCTCCTCTTCCAGATCTTGCGGTCATGGGGTCATGGGGTCATGGGGTCATGGAAGCATCCGGCACTGACACGCGCCGCGGACACGGCCTCCAAGTCGCTTCCCCTCAGGCCGAGTTGTGGCAGGATCCGATGGCATGTCGCCGTCGATCACATGGTCGGACACGTCCGGTCGCCGCCTGTTGAGTGTCCTGCTCGTTCTGCTGGTGCAACTCTTCGTGGTCGGTCCCGGTGCGCGGGACGCCGGCGCGGCCGCCGGGTCGGGGGCGGGCGCAGCCGCGACGCCGGATCGCGCCCGCTACGACGTGTCCCTGCGCTCCGACAGCGACGGCAGTCACTGGAAGGGGCGGCAGCGGGTGTCGTTCCGGAACGCCGCCCGGCAGCCGCTGCGGGAGGTGTACCTCCGTCTGTGGGGCAACGGCGAGGACCAGTGCGGGACGCCCGGAACGCCACCGCCCGTCACCGTGTCGAACGTCGTCGGCGGCACGCCGGGCCGGCTCACCGTGCGGTGCACGGCCCTGCGCATCGCCCTCCCCAGGCCGCTCGGGCACGGGCAGCGCACCTCGGTGGCCTTCGACGTCTCCCTCACCGTGCCCGACCGCAACGCCCGCTTCGGCCGCGAGGGCGCCCACCGCTTCCTCGGCAACGCCCTCCCGGTGCTCGCCGTACGCGACGCGCGGGGATGGCACCTCGACCCGTACGTGGCCCTCGGCGAAAGCTTCTACGCCCTGGCGAGCGACTTCCGGGTCCGGCTCGACCACCCCACGGCCCTGAAGGTGCCCGCGACCGGCCGCACCCGGGCCCTCCCCGGCGGCAGCGGCCGTACGGTCACGCTGAGCGTCGCACACCGGGTGCGGGACTTCGCGTGGGCGGCGGGCCCTTTCCGCACGGCCACCGAGACCACGCCCGGGGGCGTACGCGTGAAGTCGTACTGGGCCGGCGACACCCCGGCCGAGGGAGTACGCCTCAACCGCGCGGACGCGGTCGCCGCGATCGACCGCTTCGGCGGGGAGTTCGGCCGCTACCCGTACGGCGAGATCGACCTCGTGATGACCAGCGGTTTCGGGGGCGGCATGGAGTACCCGGGCCTGGTCCTGGTCGGCACCACCGAGGAGGGCGGCGCCGTCGTCCACGAGGTGGCGCACCAGTGGTGGTACGGCATCGTCGGCAACGACGAGTACACCTCACCTTGGCTGGACGAGAGCTTCGCCCAGTACGCCAACGCCCGCTTCTACGGGTGGGAGACCCGTGACTGCTGGTCGGAGGTCTCCTGGCCGAGCGACACGGCCGCGTTGACCAACTCGATGGCGTACTGGTCCGAGCACCGTGGTGAGTACCACCTCGTCTACTTCGCCGGATCCTGCGCCCTGGCAGACCTGGAACGCACGCTCGGCGCCGACACCATGGCCCGGCTCCTCAAGCGGTACGCCGAGGACCACTGGTACGGCGTCTCCACCACGGCCGCCTTCAAGAAGGCCGCCCAGGCGGCGACGGACGCGGACCTCGGCCCGTTCTGGGAGAGCCACCGCATCCGGTGACGAGGCCTCACACAGCGGGAGCCCGCAGCCGTCCGGACCGAGCCCCCGGGTCTGCTCCTCGACGAGCACGGCTTCGCCGACCGCGCGGGCTCCGTATCCGCCCCGGGACCCCGCCGTCGCGATCGACCGCCGCCGGCGCCACGTCACCACGGCCACCGGCCGCATCATCGACTACGACCACCCGCGCCTCGCCACCGACTCCCGCCCCCTCGTCCCACCCGTCCCCGAAGCCGACGTCACCGGCTGCCTCGCCCGGCGGACAGCGTGGCCGCACTGCCGGCCGAAGGGCTCACCGCCCCCGGTGTCGGCACCACCGCGACGACGGCGGTGACGGGCAGTGCCGTGTGACGGACTACGCGGACGCCGGACAAGGCGTCAACTCACCGGGCGCGCAAACTGTTCGAGTGCGGTGGCGATCCCTCCGGATGGCGGCTGATGAAGCGGCGTGGGAAATCGTCTCCACCGAGTCGCCGGCCGTCGGTAGCGTGATCGTCGTGATGGTGGGCACTGAGGAAACCCGGCTGGTCGTGCTGCGCGGCAACAGCGCCTCGGGGAAGTCGTCCGTGGCGGAGGCCCTGCGGGAGAGGTTCGGTCGCGGCCTGGCGCTGGTCGGCCAGGACAACCTCCGTCGCACCGTGCTCCGCGAACACGACCGGCCGGGCGCGGCGAACATCGGCCTGATCGACCTGACGGCTCGTTACGCCCTCGACGCGGGCTTCCACGTCGTCGTCGAGGGCATTCTGTACGCCGACCGTTACGGCGACATGCTCGCCCGTCTCCGGGCCGACCATCGGGGACCGACTCACGGCTACTACCTGGACGTCCCGTACGACGAGACCCTCGCCCGGCACGCCACCAAACCGATCGCCGATGTCGTCGAGGAAGCCCGGTTGCGGGAGTGGTACCGGCCCCGGGACCTGCTGCCCGGCGGGATCGAGACCGTCATCGGCGCGGACAGCGCCCTGGGGCAGACCGTCGACCGCATCATGACCGACACCGGCCTGGCCCACCTGCCCGCGGTGGACCGCTGACCGGGACTCGGCCGCGGCAGCCTTGTCGGTGGACCTTTTTGTCGACGAGGTTCTTGCCCTGCTCGGCCCACTTGCCGCGGCCGCCCCGAAGCCGTCGAGGCCGTCGGCGGCGTCGATGTTGTCTGTAGTCCGCGGCTACCCAGCGGTCCACGGTCGAGGTTCCTTGGCCCGAAGAGCTCGGTGGCGGCCTGCGGGACGGTGTTCTTCGCGTTGCTCATGACTGGCTTCCTTGCAGCACCGGGACGCCCTGACCCCGCTGGTCGAGAACACCGTCTCCGGCCGCTCCTCGGTACTCACCGACCACATCTCCACCGAGACCTACCACCAGCACCCCGGGGACCTGGCCGGGACGGTTCGAAGGCCCGGCGGGGGATGTGTTCAAACTATGCCGACGGCATGGGGTGTCCCCGGAACTATGGCGACCATTGATGTTCAAAACACGACATGATCGTGGCTGTGTGCGTCAGCGGGCCATGGCGCGGACCACGTCGGCGAGGGGAGTGGCGGGACGGCCGGTGAGGCGGGGTACGGCATCACTGACGCCGTCCAGTTCGCCGGAGGCGATGGCCGTGTAGGTGGACACCCAGGCGTCCAGCTGCCAGCCCGGAGCACCGGAGGAGGCACGGGAGGCGTAGGCCTCCTCGACGGTCTCCTCCCGGTAGGTGACGGCGCGTCGGAGTTGCTCGGACAGGACGGCCGCCGCGTCGTCCAGCGAGAGCGACTCGGGTCCGGTCAGGTCGTACGTCACGCCCGCGTGGTCGTCCGGCCGGGACAGTACCGCGGCGGCCGCGTCGGCGATGTCGTCCTGGGCGACGAACGCGGCGCGCCCGCTGCCGGCCGGGCCGCGGATCGCACCGTCCGCGCCGACGAGGTCGGGGACGAACTCTGCGTAGAGGTTGTCCCGGAGGAAGGTGTGAGCCAGCCCGCTCGCGCGGATGTGCCGCTCGGTGTGGAAGTGGTCGCGCGCAAGGGTGAAGGTGGCGTCGGGCGCCGCGCGACCTCGCTCACGCCGAGGGCACCCTCATCCTTTTCCAGCAGGACGTGCTGGACCCGGCCACGGCGACGGCGGCGAGGGTCGACGATCCGCACGCACCGGTCGTCACCACTCCCGGCGCGGCCGACGCCGAGGCGGTGGCCATGGCCGCGGACCACCTGAGCCACGAGTTCCGGTCCCTCGGCCGCCTGCCTCTCGACATGCACATCGCGGCTCTGCGGCACCTGCTCGCCGTCCTCCTGCTGCGGCTGGCCCACCTCACCGGCCCGGTCGACGGTCCCGCTCCGGAGCCCGACGAGACCTATGTGCGCTTCCGGGACACGGTCGAGCGGCACTTCACCGTCACCCGGCGGGTGGAGGACTACGCCCAGATGCTCGGCTACTCGGGGCGCACGCTGGCCCGGGCGACCCTGTCGGGCGCCGGGCTCAGCGCGAAGGAGTTCATCGACCGCAGGGTCGTACTGGAGGCGAAGCGTCTGCTGGCGCACAGTGACGAGAGTGCGGCGCAGATCTCGGACCGCCTCGGCTTTGTCACGCCCTCCCAGTTCAGCAAGTTCTTCACACAGCGCACGGGCCGTACCCCGATCGACTTTCGCATCGGGGTACGGGGGCGTGCCGCGGGCTCGGAGCCGTCGACGGCCCCCGGCCGGGGCGTCGACGGGCGGACGGATCAGAACGGATAGTGGGCCTGCTGGGTCGCGATGGTCACCCAGCGGGTGTGGAGAACGCCTCAATGCCCCGGCGGCCGCCGAAGCGCCCGTAGCCTGAGGCCTTGACCTCGCCGAAGGGGGCCATCGGCTCGTCCGCCACCGACTGGTCGTTCACGTGCACGATGCCGGTACGGATCCGGCGGGCGACAGCCAGACCATGTGTGGCGTTCTCGGTGATGACGCCGCAGCTCAGACCGTTGTCGGTGTCGTTGGCGACGGCCACGGCGTCCGCGTCGTCGCCGAACGTCTCCACCACGCAGACCGGCCCGAAGGCCTCCGCTGGACAGCGACCACTCCTGGTCGGAACGACAGATCCGCCTGCCGAGCGGGCCCCCGCAGGCGCGCTCTGCCGGCTGCGGTCCGGCTCAGCACGCCGCGCGGCACCGGCGAGGTCGAGTCGGCCCCTGCCCACGTCAGGGAGGGGTTCCCGTTCACATGTCCCAGTATCATCAACTGCGCGCTCGGCAGGCGTGACGGTGACCAGGTCCCTCGGAGCGGCCGGACCGCACAGTCGACGCGTCCTCGAGGGTCTCACCGGACCAGAGGTACCGGAACGTACACGCACCAAGAGGGGGCACGGTGTCCCTCACGGACAAGGCCATCGAGCGGATTCGTGAGCTGATCCGGACCGGCGAGCTGCCGCCCGGGTCGAAGCTCCCTCCCGAGCCGGATCTCGCGGCTCAGCTGGGGCTGTCCCGCAACCTGGCGCGCGAGGCGGTCAAGGCGCTGGCGGTCGCCCGTGTGCTGGAGGTCAAGCGGGGCGACGGCACCTATGTCACCAGTCTGCAGGCGAGCGTCCTGCTGGAGGGCCTCGGCGGTGCCGTGGAACTGCTCCAGGCCGACGCAGGCGCGCTGCTGGACCTGATGGAAGTACGGCGGCTGCTCGAACCCGCCGCCACCGGGGTCGCCGCCACCCGCATCACCGGCGAGCAACTGGCAGGTGTCAAGACCCATCTCGACGCGATGCGGGAGGCCCGCGACGACGTCGAACTGCTCAACGCGCACGACGCGGCTTTCCACCGCGCCGTCGTCGAGGCCACGGGCAACGAGTCCCTGCTGGCACTGCTCGAAGGCGTCTCCGGCCGCACGCTGCGCGCCCGCATCTGGCGAGGCCGGGTCGACGCGCAGGTCGCGGCCAGGACCGTCATGGAGCACGAGGCGATCTACGAGGCGCTGGCCGCCCGAGACGCCACACTCAGCCAGGCGGCCGCGCTCCTGCATGTGAGCAGCACGGAACAGTGGCTGCGCGAACACCTAGAATCCGAAGGCGCTGCTCGCTCGGCCACCACCGCGAACTCCGCTTGAGCAGGTCCATCAGCGGTGACAGAGGTCCGCTTCAGGCGCTGAACACGGTGTTGCGGTGGAGCTGACGTGCGCACCACCGGAAGTGCCCGTCGCGGTCGTCCAGGCCGAAGAGGTCATAGGTGATGAGCGCGTACGCGGCCTGATAGGTGGTGAGCGTCGCCGACGGATAGCCCAGCTCGTGGGCGAAGAGCGCCGTCAGCTCAGCGGTGTGCTCTGCGGCGTACGGCCCGTACATGTCATGGACGGCGGCGGTTACGCCGGCCTCGAAGGCTGGGTCGCCTGCGGTCGTGCAGAAGCCGAAGTCGAGCAGGGCGACGGGCCGCCCGGTCGCGTCGACGTGGATGTTGGGCGGGACGAGGTCGCCGTGGATCACTGTCACCGGGGCGTCGGGGAGCGAGAGCAGCGCCTCCAGTGTGCGTTCGAGTCCCCTGTCGAAGTCCGGCACGTGGGCGGCCAGGGCAGCATCGTGCCGGGCCGCGGCCCGGGCGACCAAAGCCGCGAGGGCGTCGCGGAAACTGTCGTGGCCCTGCCATAGCGGACGGTCGTCACCCTGGACCGTCAACGCACGCATGGCGTCGGTGCCGGGCACGGAGGCCAGGCCTCGAAGCACGGCGAGGAGTGCGTCCTTGTGCCGGGTGGGCAGGCCGCGCTCGTAGACGGCGTGCGCGGAGTCGACCCGCAACGGGCCCCCGGGCAGTTCACGCTCGTACGTCACCAGGACACCCTCGTGGTCCTCGACGCCGAAGATCTCCGGGGTGGCGAACGGCAGGGAGTGCCGCGCGATGTCCGCGTACACCTGGCGGGTCAGGTCGAGGTCGACCTTTGGCCGACCGATCCACACCTTGGCCGCCCGGCCCTGGCCCAGCGCGTAGACGACTCCCTCGACACCAGCACCGATACGGCGGACACCGGTGTGCCCGCGGTCGGCGAAGTACGCGAGCCATGGGTCGGAGAGTGAGGCTTCCACGTCCAGGATCTTCTCCATCCGAGTATGAGATCAGCAAGCCCGGACCTCTATGAGATCAGCAAGCCCGGCCTCGTCGGATCCCAGCGGCTTCCGCGGTCCCGGCTCCGTGGCCGCGTACCCCGGCCGGACAGATGCGCCGGCGATCAGACCTTCGAACAGCTCCCCGTGGCAACGCAGTTCGCGGTTGTCGAAGGGCCGAGCGCGCCTCACCGTGGCCTCTCGCAGGTCGATGATGTCAGTCAGGCCGCACAGATCGACGCCCGCCTGGGGGTCACCTCCGTGCGGACCGTAGATTTGCCCCGTGTCCTCGACGTGGCAGAGGACGGAACGGCTGGAGACACCTGTGCGGGACGGTTTTTCCGAGGGATTCTTCACGCGGCTGGCGCACGAGGCGCATCCGGTGGACCTGATGTGTCTCTATCTGCTGCACGGATCGGTCGACCGGATCCCAGGTCTGTGCGCTGACCGGGAAACGCTGACGTTCGAACACCTGAGTCGGCGCGTCCCTGCCGCGCATCGCTCCAGCCATGGCGACGCGCACACGTTCTCGATCCACATCAGGAACAAGGTCAGCGGGCGGCTGTACGGCTTGGAGTTCAGGATCCACTTCGTCGCGGGCGAGCCTTACGCCGACGCGCTGGTCCCCTTCGGCGCGACGATCGACCTACCCCGCTTCTTGGGCCATCTCCGTGGGCGGCACGCCTGGGGAGGAATGCCGGGGGACTGGGACTTCGACGTGTTCACCGATGTGCGTGATCTGCGCGAGAGTGTCGTGCTGTTCGGGAACAACCGGGAGGTCTGGTTCCAGGTCAGTAACCACCGCAATGACTGGTTCCGCGGAGGTCCAGGCACCCGGTTGCCGACCGGACGGTCCCGGTCGGTCTGGAACCGGGCCCGCCTGGTCACCGGCCGCTTGCATGGCAACCAGTTCGGCAAGCCCGCCCAACCGCACGCGGGAGGCCCCCTGTTCCCCGACCGCCTCGCGGCCGTAGCGGACACCTCGCCCGAGGCGCGTGCGTACCGGCGGTACGTGGCCAGGCTGCGTGACCCTCTCCCTCTGCGGCCGGGACGGCCGTCCCGGAGTCGGCTGCGTTCCGATCGGAATCCGTTCGGCGATCTCCCGCCCCGGCAGCGACACTGACCGGATGATCGTCGTGCAGCGAGTCACCACGTACTGGACCAAGCAGTCCAGGGGAGGCGGGGAGCGACGACCGCCCGACTGTTCACGGGCACGGCAGATCCACACCGGTCGTACGGTCTGTACGGGAGCGTGGGGTTACGGCGGCAGAACGAGTACGTCCGTCACCGGAAGCCGTTTGCGGATCGACCGGTCCGTGCCCTCCCGCCTCGCCCGGGCGAGTGGCTCCTGATGCGTGACTCCGTGGTCGTGCGGTCCCTGACCGTGTTCGGGCAGGGACCGGGCATCGCACGTGATGGCCTAGTGCCCCAGCACTTCGCCGTACTTGATGGCACCGTTGGGCAGCGCGAAGCCGAACGGGGTGAGTGACTTGCCCGGCGGGTAGGTCTCCTCGGCACTGGTCGGCACGAACCAGACGCCACCCGACTTCGGCTCACCGGCGTTCTCCCCGGGCGCGCTCACCGCCGTGTCCCACAGGCCGTCGCGGTTGTAGTCGCCGACGGTGACCTGGGCGCCGAAGCGATCGCCGGCCTCGGCAGCGCCGGGCATGTTCGGCGTGCTCTGGCTGCGGGCCAGACCACCGTGGAGGCCGTTCTCCGCGCCGTTCATGACGACGTATCCGCCCGCGTCCTTCACGGTGCCCACGTCCTCACCGGGGACGCCGACCACCAGTTCCGGGCGGTGGTCGCCGTCCAGATCGCCGGCGGAGAGCGCGGCGCCGAAGTCGTCGCCGTCCTCCGCACTGCCGCCGACCTCGGGGCTCGACTGGGTGACGCAGTCGCTCTCGGTACCGAAGGCCGCGGTCTTCGAGCCGTTGAAGAGCAGCAGCGCACCGCCGAGACGGTCCTGGCAATGCGTCGTCCCGGACTCGGGATTGGGCTGCACGAGGCCGACCGCGAGGTCGTCGGTGCCGTCCTGGTCGAAGTCCGCGGCGGCGAGCGCGCTGCCGCGGTCGGCGTCGGTCCACCACTGGCGGGGTTCGGCCTGGTCGTCCCAGCGCGTGATGAAGGTGCCGGAGTCCTCCAGCGCCCGCCAGGTCGTGGCGAGGTCGTCCCGGCCGTCGCCGTCGAAGTCGCCGGTGGCCAGGTCGAGGGTGCGGCCGCCCATGCTGTACCGGCGCAAGGTCGTGGTGGTCACGGGGGCGCCGGTGAGTGGGCCCGGGCGGAAGCGGAGCGCGCCGTCCTCCTCGCTGTTCTCGCCGTACGCGAGGTCGGCGTCGCCGTCGCCGTCGTAGTCGCCCGTGGCGATGGTGCGGCCGATGCTGCTGTACTCCGAGGTCCCCCTGGCCACCGTGGTGCCCTGGACGTTCCACCCCGAGCCGTCCAGGACGGTGATGGTGCCCTCGTCCTTGAGCTGGTCGGAGGTGAGTGATTCGCCGCTCGCGCCGACGGCGAGCTCGAAGACGCCGTCGCCGTTGACATCGACGGGTACCACGGAGGAACCGAAGCGGTCGCCCGCCTCGGGCGTACCGGGTACACCGGTCTCGGCCTGGCTGATGACCCCGGTGGACTGACTCGGGCTCTGCGGGCCGCCGTAGATGACGCTGACGTAACCGGCCTTGGCCTTCCCGCCCACCGTGGCGTCAGGCATGCCGACCGCGATGTCGGTGTATCCGTCACCGTTGAAGTCGAACCGCGCGGCCGACGCGGCCGCGGCGCTCCCGGCGAGCGGCAGGGTGAGGCCGGCTGCGGTGAGTGCCGCCACGACGGCGGTGGCGGCCAGGGTGCGAGCGCGCACGGTGAACTCCCGGAGTCGAAGGAGGAGAAAGGAGGGCGATGGTGTACGCGGATGTGACTCGTGAGGTGGACGAAGGGTTGTGTGCGGATGACCGCCAGGTCAACGCGACCTGACGCACCGCGAGTTTCGTCCCGTGTGCCCGTACGACCACAGGACCGCGCACGAGCCAGGCCGCCCCTCCCCGGGGCCGGGGTTGGGGTTGGGGTTGGGGTTGGGGTTGGCGGAGGGGCCGGGGCTGGGGCCGGCCCGAGGGTGCCTCGCGGCGTCGTGATCCACCAGTGTGTGTCAGCGCATCACCTCATATACAGCGACAGCGATGGTGTGCAGTAAAGCTATTGATTTCCATAAAGGGAACCTTCGATTCACCGGCCGATTCCCCTGTTTGTGGCGATTTAGCACCCTTGACCGATGCGTGCACGATACATAGTCTCGCCGTGTCTGAGTTCCACTTCGCTGGGCGGTAAACCAGGAGGTGCATCATCATGCGTAAGCTGCTTCTCGCGGGCGCGGTGTTCGCGCGACTTGCTCGCAAGGACCGACTCACCGCTCCGTACAACTACTACTGACCATCACGACGATGTGAGCGGCCGGGGTGCGGAGAAGCTCGCACCCCGGTATTTCTCTGTGATGGCGGCGGGGTGATTTCCTCATGGGCGGGAGCGTATGGCGGTGCGCACGACGGCCGAGATGCCGGGACCGGACGGCGGCCGGGTTCTCGGGAATCTGACGGATTTCTCGGAGGACCCGCTGGGATTTCTCACCCACTGCGCCGACGAGTACGGCGACGTGGTCCGGATCAGCCCCAAGAACGTCCTCCTGGTGTCGCCCGAGCACGCCGTGCGCATGCTGGTCGACCGAGGATCGGATTTCGTCAAGCAAGGTCCGGGGACGCGGAGCGCGGGACGCCGACAGTCACTGCCGCTGTCCACCATGAGCAGCGACGGCGAGGAATGGAAGGTGCGCCGCAGGCGCATCCACGGCGCCTTCGGTCGCGAACTGTCGGCCGACGCCGCTGCCGCGATGCGCGAGCAGGCCGACCGGATGCTCGCGCCGTGGCGCCCCGGTCAGGTGCGCGATCTCCAGCAGGACGTCTCCGTGGTCACGTTGCGCCTGGTCACGCGGCTGATGTTCGGCGAGGAGTACACGGACGAGGAGATCGCCGATGTCGCCGGACTCGTCGCCCCCATCATGGACCTGTCCACATCCCCGGTGGTCCTGCCGGAGTGGGTGCCCACACCGCCCAAGCTACGGATCCGCCGTCACCTCAAGCGTGTCCTGCGGACCTTGGAGCGAGTCGCGGCCTCCCCGAAGGCCGCGGACCCCGAGGCGGCGCCCGTCCTGCACGCGCTGCTGCACGACACCCCGGCGCCGAGCGAGGCCGAGATCCGTGACGAACTGGCCACCCTGCTGATGGCTGGATTCGAAACCACCAACGACGCCGTCGTGTGGGCCAGTGTTCTGCTCGCCCGGCATCCGGAAGCGGCGGAACGCGTGCACAGTGAAGCGGAAAAGGCGTACGCGGGAGATGCCGACGGAATGGCAATGCTGAATGCTCTACCTTTCACTGACGCGGTGCTGAGGGAATCTCTCCGCCTGTATTCGCCCGTCTGGATCACCAGCCGGGACGCCCGGGTGGATGTCGACTTCGCTGATTACCTCATCCCCGCAGGCACTACGGTCACCGTGAGTCAGTGGATCAATCACCGCGACTCGCGGTACTGGCGCGATGCCGATTCCTTCATTCCTGAACGCTGGCTCGGGAAAGAGACGTCCGAAGTCCCCCGGGGCTCTTACTTTCCTTTCGGGCTCGGTCCACGTACCTGCGTGGGGGCCGCCCTGTCGACCGTGGAGAGCGTACTCCTGCTGGCCGCCATCTGGTCCGCATACCGGTTGCGCCTGAACGATCCCGCCGCCGTTCGTCCGCGACCGGCTCTCGCACTCCAGCCGATGAATGCGCGCTTCGTCCTTGAGCGCTGGTAGGGCCGCCAGGCGGTGTGTCCTGCGGCGATCGACGACATTCAGCCCCACGGACACCGAGGTGCCGCGAAAATCGGCGAGGTCACGCCGACGCGGGCATGACGATTCTCACGCGCATGGTGAAGACTGGACAGATGCAATTCGACCTCGGCGGACTCCTGTTCATAGTGCTCGGTCTCGTCCTTGTCGCTGTCGGTTGCGTCTGGAGGGGAGGTGTCCTGCGCCCCCTCTCGGCCAAGCGGGCCCAGGCGGCCGTGCGCCGGGACCGTTCGAGGAATCTGCTGTGTTCTGCGGACATGGCCATCGCTGAAGCGCGCCGCCGGGCCGCCCGCGGCGAACCGGCCATCGTCACGGTCGGAGACGTGACCAGGGTGGCGTACCAGCACTACGGGTATCTCTTCGAGGAGCGCGAAGAGGTGGCCGCCGCCCTCCGTCAGCGGTATGAGGCCGCCGACTGTCGTGCGGACTGCATGACCGACGCCTTCAACTGACGGCCGTACCGAACACTGTTGTGGCCGCTCTGGATTCACCTCATGGAAGAGATCAGCTACCAGGCGGTCGACGACTGCACCCTGTACGCCACCGTCACCGGAAAAGGGCAGGCCCTGGTTCTCCTGCATGCCGGCGGCCCTGCCCACAAGAGCATGCTCCCGCTGGCCGAACGTCTTGCCGATCGCTGCACGGTGGTACGGCCCGACCCTGCGAGGCTACGGCTGGTCGGTCTGCACGGACCCGGCCCGCCATACCTGGGCCCGGTACGTCGACGACGTCATGCGGCTCCTGGACCACCTCGGCATCGCCCGTGCCGCACTGGCCGGCGCGGGCCTGGGCTCCACGATCACGCTTCGGACGGCCGCCGGGTACCCGGAGCGGGTCCTGGCGGCCGTGCTCATCGGGGTTGAGGACATCGAGGACGACGAGGCCGAGCAGGCCGAGATCCGCTTCCTCGACGAGTTCGCCGCCCGCGTCGAGGCTGACGGCATCGAGGCGGGCTGGGAGCTCATCCTCGCCGGATTCCCTCCCGTGGTCGGTGCCATGGTGCGCGACGCCATCCCCCGGTCGGACCCCGCCAGCATCGTGGCCGCGGCTGCCATCGGCCACGACCGTTCCTTCCGGAGCATGGACGAACTCGCGACGATCACCGCACCGACCCTCGTCTTCCCGGGCACCGACCCGCGCCACCCCACCGCTCTCGCCGAAGGAGCCGCCGAGCCCCTCCCCAACGGACGGCCGGCCATGATCCCGATCGGCGACGACCTCATCACCGCCGAAGACCTCGCCCGCGCCACGGCTCCCGCCATCCGCGAATTCCTGACCGGTCGATCCTGAGGGCGAAGAAAAACAGGGAGCGCAGGATGGTCCTCCCAGGGCAGAGAACGTGCCCGCATCCCGAAGCAAGAAGGGCATCCGCTGAGGGCGTACGCCCCGCCGCCACAGCCTGAACGACCCCTGGGCCCCGTGGGGTCAGAGCCCGCCGTGAGCCCGGTGCCGCAGCGAAAGCCCGTGGCGGTGCGGCAGTGGGTCCGGCATCATCGCCGTGTGATCGTGATGCAGCCCGTCCTGGAGATCGTCGCCGCCGACGGCTTCGCGCTCTGGCCGACCGGCGAGCACGAGTCGTACGGCTGTCTCGCGCTGCACGGGCAGCTGACTCCGGAGCAGGTCGGGACGGCGATCATGCGGATCGCCGAGTGCAACGACTTCGAGCCGGAGGAGGGGCACGGGCCGTGCCCCAGCGACCCGATCGGCGCGTTCCTGCACGGGATGCTCACCATGCCCGACCTGTTCGCCGCCGGCGGATTCCGGGTGACCGACGACGCCACCGGTACCGTCTTCATCGACCCGGGCTGCTGCAACGGCCTGGAGACCTGGCGGGAATTGCTGGAGGTGTGCGACGGCACCGGCTGGGCCTCCTTCGGCCACGACCCGTCCTCGATGGCCGAACGCGTCGGCGACACCGTCCGGTTGACGCTCGACGTCCACGCGGGGGACGGCAGCCCGGTGATCGAGCTGCCGGTGGACGAGGTGCGCGCACTGGTCATCGGTGCTCAGCAGGACTTGCGGGACTTCCACGACCTCGCCGGAAGCTGGGCCGCGGACCATCTGCCACCGCACGCCAACGCCGTCACCGCAGCCCTGGCCCGGGCATTGGACCTGGAACTCACCCAGTGACCAGCTTCCTGACCCACCGGGCGCGCGTGCACGACGCCGACGTCCCCCTGCACCGCAGGCACAGCGCGCTGCGGACCTGCCTCACCGTCTTCGCGCCCTACGGCCTGCGGGCCACGTACCACCACCTCACGCTCAGCGCCGCGATTCCCCGGCGGCTGGAAGCCGATCCGGACGCGCTGGTGCGGGCCGTGGAGGAACTGCACGAGGCGCGGGTGCTGTGGCTCGTACGGGCCAGGGAGTATGCCGGGCAGTGCCGGGCGGAGAAGGGTTCCGGGCGGCGGGCTGTGCCGGACCCTCGGCCGTGGTGGCTGCGGAGCTGGTGGGAGGGATCGGAGCGCGCCTGGTACGACGAGCCGTTCCGCCACCCGCCTCTGCGGCTGCCCGAGTACGTCCGGCGGCAGAACGCGCTTCTCGACGGCGCCGAGCTGCCGGGCTGCCCTGCGTGCGGGGACGAGGAACCGCTGGAGCCGCATTCGACCGGGCACGGATGGGTGGAGCTGTGCGGCCGCTGCGCGTGGGCGCCGACGCAGTGTCCGTGCGGGCGCCGGCACCAGCTCGTGCCGGAGACCCCGTACAGCTGGAAGGCACTGTGGCGGCGGGCGCACATGAACGATGACGGCACTCCGAACCCCCGTTGGCCCGCGGGCCAACCGGTCGAGCACGGCGCGGCGGGCAGTGGGGAGGCCCAGGTGTCGGACTACCAGGTCCGGGCACGACCGCGACCCCGTTCGGATGCACTCGCGCCGCCAGCTCTTCCAGGGCGGCGCCGGTGAAGGCATCATCGGGCACCCGCGATCCCCGAGGTGCCCCAGGACATCCGAGTTCTGGGGCACCTCGGCATGCGGCAGCCATACGACTGTCCCTCGGCCCCGGTCCTGATCGACCAGTGCGGTGATGAGTTTGCCAGCCCTCGCCTTGATCAGCTGCTTCGCGGCTGTCGCGCATCGCTGTCCAGGGTTGCGCGCGGGGCGATATGTCACTCTTGTCACAAGGGTGGCAAGGTCGACCGCGTGCGAGACACGCGAAGCACGGTCTGCCCACCCTAGCGGCCCGCAACACGGCCTTGTTCGGCATGGCCGGTGAACTTCCGCCGATCATCATGTGCGACCTGTTCGGGATACACAGGAACACTGCCACTCAGTGGGCAGCCCTGGCCCAGGACAGCTGGGCCGGCTACCTCGCGGCCCTCAGAGCTACCGAGTAACGCTCTATCAGGTAATCCCGCGGCAACGAGCCTGTTTGGCCAGCTCCGAGGGGGCGCTACTACTCAGCAGGCGGTGTGCGTACTCCGAAGCGCGCCAGGCAGTGCCAGACCTTCTTGAGGTCCTGAAGGCCGTATCGGCCAGTGCGGGCGGCATCCCCGATGACCTTCGGGTTGAGCAGGCCATCGACGGCGATCTCAGCACCCAGGTCAACGTATTCCTGTCCTCGGTAGCTTGAGTGACGCCGTAGTCGAGCCACGCTGAGCCGGAAACCTGGATGCCATTCGATTGGGCACGGGAGGCGATGAGCTGCAACTTCAACCTCTGTGCCGCGATAGCTCGGTCACGTCCGCTGGAGTGGTGTATCGACGGCCACTCGGTGATCTCGTTTTGAGGCTATGCGGTGAGTTCGGTGGGCAGGGTGGTCTCGTCGTTTTCTGACTCGATCGGGTGGAGGCGGGCCTTGGCGAGGAGTTCACGGCCCATGTAACGGCGGGCCTCGGTCCACTCGTCGTTCTGCTCGGCCAGGACCGCGCCGACGAGCCGGATGACTGCTGTGCGGTCGGGGAAGATGCCGACCACGTCGGTGCGGCGGCGGATCTCCTTGTTCAGTCGCTCCTGCGGGTTGTTCGACCAGATCTGCCGCCAGAACTCGCGCGGGAACGCGGTGAAGGCCAGCAGGTCGTGCTGAGCGGCGTCCAAGTGGGCTGCTGCCTTGGGGAACTTGGCTTCCAGGGCGTCCAGGACGTGTCGCATCTGGGCCCTCACGGCGTCGGTGTCGGGCTGTTCGAAGACGGTTCGCAGCAGGGTGGCCACCCATGGCTGGGCGGACTTGGGGACCTGGCTCAGCAGATTCCGGGCGTAATGCGTGCGACATCGCTGCCATGATGCGCCCGGCAGGACCGCGCCGATCGCGTTCACCAGGCCGGCGTGGGCGTCGGAGACGACCAGTTGGACGCCGGACAGGCCGCGGGCGACGAGCGAGCGCAGGAAGGCGAGCCAGCCCGCACCGTCCTCGGCCGTGGCGACGTCGATGCCGAGGATCTCGCGGTGTCCGTCCGCATTGACGCCGACCGCGATCAGCGCGTGGACGTTGATGATGCGGCCGCCCTCGCGGATCTTCTGGGTCAGTGCGTCGACCCAGACGAACGTATAGGGGTCAGCGTCCAGAGGCCGGTTGCGGAACGCGGCGACCTGCTCGTCCAGGTGCTTGGCCATCGCGCTGACCTGGGACTTCGACAGCTGGGTGACACCGAGAGACTCGGCGAGTTTCTCGACCCTGCGGGTGGAGACGCCCAGCAGGTAGGCAGTGGCGACGACCGAGATGAGGGCCTGCTCGGCCCGCCGCCTGCGTTCCAGGAGCCAGTGCGGGAAGTAACTGCCCTGGCGCAGCTTGGGGACGGCGAGTTCGACGGTGCCGGCCCTGGTGTCCCACTCGCGTGGGCGGTATCCGTTGCGGTGGTTGACGCGTTCGTCGCTGACCTGCCCGTATTCGGCGTTGCAGAGGGCATCGGCCTCTGCGGACATGAGCGCGTCGGCAAACGTCTTGACCATCGCGCGCAGCAGATCGGGACTCGCCGCGGCGAGGTTGTCCTCGGCGAGGGCGTGCAAGGGCACACTGTCAGGTGCGGTCATCGTGCTGATCTCCTTCGAGGCTTCGACACTTCGAAGATCAGCCGGTGGCCGTTCGTCTATGCGGGCACCACCCCGATGCCGGAGCAAACCCCCGGATCAGGTCGAACCCGTACACCACTTCCCTGGACGCAACCGATAGCTCGGGTCCAACACCAGCGCCTCGACGTCACAGTCGAACCTGACCCGTCCGTGAATCTGCGCCTCAATGTGACAGTCCAGGGCATCCAACTTGCCCGCCTGTGCCAGCTCGATGAGCGAGCAGCGGTCTGCTATGCCGAAGTCGGAAGGCTCGGTCGAACTGTCGGGATAGCAGAACGTGGTGCGTCTCAGGGTCTCGGTGTTGAGTCTGAAGTACGAAGAGCCGAACCGCGGAGCACCACCGACCGGATCGCGGCGGTAGTTCAGCGCCCCGTATACGGGGCGCTGGTCAGCCGGGGCCTCGTCGTACGCACCGCCGAAGATACGACTCTCCCAACGCCACCGGTCTCCACCAGGGTGAGCGGTCAGACCACCGTTGCTTGTGCCTGTCACGAACTGCGACCGGTAAACACCGTCTTCCACCATCTGGGCCAGGATCGGACGATCTCCTGCGGGACGATCGGGATGAAAATGCATCGTCACCCGGAGATCCCCAGCGAGCGGCCCTCCTCCACATGAAGCCGCGACATGCAGCAGAGCCTTCTCCTGAAGCGATACGACGATGTCAGCACCCATGCGTGGAGTGTGCACGGACGGCAATGTGCAACGCACGTCAGTTTGTGAGACGCGGCTGCCTTGCCCAAGTCCATGGGTCTCAGTAGCAACCACGCACAATCCCATGGCTGTTCGCCGGAAAGCTCGGTTTCTCGGACTGGGGCTCTTGCCGGAGTGGAGGAACTTCGTCAAGCGCAACTGGACCGACTACATCGCCAGCCGCGCGCAGGGCCGTCCATTAGACACGCTCCCTTGCGTCGCTTGCCTGGACTCAACGCATCCCGGGCAGGCGACGCAGCTCGTTGACCTTCATCAGACGGGCAAGAAGGAGGTATGCCAGGGCTGTCGCGAGCGCCCCGGCAGCCAATGCGGCAGCAGTAGGCCACGTTCCACCTCCCAGTCCAGCGCATGCACGCGCTGCGGCCCAGCCCAGCCCAGCAGCCAGACCCGCAGCGCAAAACAGTTTCAGGTAAGTGCGGCGCAGGCCCTCGTCGTCGATACGGCCCCCGAGCCGCCTGCGTAGCAAAAACGCGGTGAGTGCGAGGCCGGCCACATAGGAGAGGGTGTAGGCCCCGGCCATGCCCACCACCGCCCAGCGGGCAGGCAGCAGCAGATGACAGGCCGTGGCCAGGGCGATGTTCACGGCCGCGATCCACGCCGCCATGAAGAACGGCGTGCGTGTGTCCTCGAAGGCGTAGAAGCCGCGCAGCAGAAGGTACTGGGCAGAGAACGGGATAAGCCCGAGCCCGAAAGCCTGCAGCATGTAGCCCAGCGGGCGGACCGAGGCGGCGTCGGCCGCACCGTGGGCGAACAGCAGCGAGGAGATCTGCGGGCCCAGGGCGAGGAAGAGGAAGGCAGCAGGCACGATGACCACCCCGCTGATCCGCAGCGCTCGGGACAAATCCGCGCGCAGATCCGGGATACGTCCCTCGGCGACAGCCCGGCTCATGCGTGGCAACAGGGCCGTAACCAGGGACACGGTCACGATCGACTGCGGCAGCATCCAAATGGTCTGCGCGTAGGTGTACGCCGAGTAGCCCGCGCCGGCCTGGGGCAGTTCCTGGTCGGCAGCGTTGGCGTAGTTCGTGACCACGGTCAGGGAGACCTGGTTGGCCAGGACGAACAGCAGCGTCCACTTCGCCGCGTGCACGCTCTTGCCCAGGCCGGTGCCCCGCCAGTCGAACCGCGGCCGGAACCGGAAACCCGCCGCCCGCGCGAATGGGATCAGAGCCAGGGCCTGCACGGCGATGCCGGCCGTCGTCCCGATCCCCAGCAGCCGCACCTGGCTGGCGGTGATGTCCTCAACCCGGTCGGGCACCGCCATCAGCCCCAGGTAGGCGGCGAACATGCCGACCAGCACCACATTGTTCAGCACTGGCGTCCACATCATCGCGCCGAACCTCTCGCGGGCGTTCAACACCTGCCCATAGATGCTGAACAGGCCGTAGAAGAAGATCTGCGGAAGCAGGAACCGGGCGAACGTCACCGTCAGTTGAAACGCCTCATGACTGTCAGGAGTGTCCCGCATATACAGGCCCACGATCTGCGGCGCCGCCCACACTGCCAGCGCCGTCCCCACGCCCAGCACGCACACCACGAGCGTGACCAGACGCTGCTCGTAGGCCCGTCCGCCGTCGGGCTCCGTCGTCCGAGCCCGCACCAGCTGTGGCACCAGCACAGCATTAAGCGCACCCCCGATCAGCAGCGTGTACAGGCTCGTCGGCACGGTGTTCGCAGTGTTGTATGTACTGGCCAGCAGGCCCGTTCCCAGCGCCGCGGCCTGCAGCACCTGACGGATCAGCCCCGTCGCCCGTGACACCACCGTGCCAACAGCCATCAGCAAAGACGAACGAGCCAGCCCGCCCTTGTCCTTCTTCCGCCGGGCGGCATGCCGCCCCCTCGTATGCTGCTCCTGCGGCATGGTCTGCGCCGCGGAGTTCGCCCCCTCCACCATGCCGTCAACCTATGCCCCAAGGTCCCAGGGCCCCAATTTGCTTACCTGGCCTAGCAGTTCAGCGAACCCTGTCTGGCCGTGACCGTTGGCCACAGAAATACGACAGCAACGGAACAAGTGCGCGCCGCAGGACACCGAATAGCGCAGGATCGGGACACTGCCTCTTCACCAGTAGAACGGCTGCGGCCGTTCCTGCCAGTCAGTAACGGGCGTTGTGGCAGGTGGCGGGATCACCGACAGGTGATCGACGGGATCCTACATCGGGTGGGGACCGGCGTGCAGTGGCGTGATCTACCCGAACGTTTCGGGCCGTGGAAGACCGTCTATGAGCGGCACCGCCTGTGGTCGGCCGACGGCACGTGGGAGCGTCTGCTGCAGCAGGTCCAGGCCGCAGCCGACGCAGCCGGTGAGATCGACTGGGACATCTCTGTCGACTCCACCATCGTCCGCGCGCATCAGCATGCGGCTGGCGCCCGCACCGACCCACCTCCGGCCCCTGGATCAAAGGGGGCCTCAGAGGTAGAACGCCAGGACGAGACGTCGTGGCAGAGCTTGGTCGCCCGCCTGGTGGAGGTGGTGCGGGAGGCGAGGGCCTGGGCCGCTCGCGGGGCGGGTTCACCAGCAACCTCCATCTGAGCGCGGACGGCCGCTGTCGCCCGCTGTCTTTGATCGTCACTGCAGGTCAATGGGCGGACTGCACCCAGTTCATTCCCGTCCTGGAGAAGATCCGCGTTCCCCGCGTCGGGTCGGGCAGGCCCCGCAGGAAGCCGGACAGCCTGGCGGCGGACAAGGCTTACAGCAACGGCCCCTGCCGCGGTTACCTGCGACGGCGGGGCATCCGGCACACGATCCCGGAGAAAGTCGACAGCCAGGCCGCCCGCCTGCGCAAAGGCTCACGTGGCGGGCGGACACCAGCCTTCGACGAGGAGCGCTACAAGAAGCGCAACACTGTCGAGCGGGCCATCAACCGGCTGAAGCAGTCTCGAGCGGTCGCCACCCGTTACGACAAGCGCGGGTACGTCTACCTCGGCACGGCCACAGCGGCAGCCCTTGGCATCTGGCTTCGTGCCTGAGCCGGAGTGGATCCTCAGAAGCCTGCATCGGCGGGACGCTGGTGCCCACATGGAGCCGGATTGCCTTTCTTGTCGAAGACCTCGGACTCGTTGGCCGAATTCACCCACACCGTGATGCCCTGGCTGTGAACGACGACATTGAACGGGGACTCCTCGGGTGCTGTCTGTGTCACGACGGTGAACTCCTCACCCGGACGCATCCAGTGATCGGTTCCCCACGGCTCGACCCACAGGCAGAGCATGCTGTCCGTCTCGTTACTCACGCTCGTCTTCGCCACGCGAGCACCCTAACGAGCAGCAGGATCGGCCGGACAGCTCCTAGGAGGCATGGACGACCTCATGAGCAGTCCGTGTGAGGTTGGCTCCGGCACGTTGCGGGCCGTGAAGGGTCGGCAACGGCTGCCGTGAACCGCGTCACGAGCGCCGCGACCGCCGCACGCAGTTCTTCGCCGCCCTCGACCCGGAACGCGAACGGCAGCCTCGCGAGCCATTCCTGCGCGTACATGGCCGGGTTGCGCGTGCTGCCGACCAGCACACAGCCGTCCCCCAAGGGTTCGAGCCGGCCCATCGGCGGCTGGATCCAGGGGGCCACCTCGGTCACGGGGAGGTCGAACCGCACCCGCGTGGAGAACTCCCATCCGAGGCCCAGGTTCTCCTCCAACACCGCCACCGGATCGAGCCCTTCTGGTGGTTCGAACGGGTGCCCCGTCCTCCGGACGGCGTGGACCCGGTCGACCCGGTACGTGCGGATCGCGTTCGCGCGGTGGGAGTGGCACAGCAGGTACCAGCGTCCGTAACGGACGACGAGGGACCAGGGATCGACCTCCGCCTCCCACTCGTCGCCCGCCTCGCTGCGGTACGTGACCGACACGCGTTCCCGGGCGGCGACGGCATCGACGAGCTCGCCGGTGACGGCCGGATCCGGGCGGGCCGAGTACGGGTCCGGTGCGGCCGACGCGTACTCCCGCAGCATCGCCGCGTGGTGGCCGACGCTCTCCGGCAGTGCCTTGACGACCTTGCCCAGGGCGGTGCTGACCAGGTCGTCGGCGTCGGCCGCGCCCGGCTGGCCGCTGAGTACGGCCATCACCAGGCCGAGGGCCTCCGCCTGCGTGAAATGCACGGGGGGCAACCGAGTTCCGCGCCCCAGCCGGTAGCCGCCGTGCGGCCCCCGGGACGACTCCACGGGGATGTCGGCCTCCCGGAGGATCCCGACGTAGCGGCGCGCGGCCCGCTCCGTGACGCCCAGCCGTTCGGCGAGTTCACCGGCCGTCGTACCGGGTCGGGTCTGGATGATCTCCAGGGCGCGCAGGGCTCGTGCGGTGGGGCTGAGATCGTTCGGCACGCAGGCAGGCTAGTCCGCTCCGCTGAGCCCGGGCGGAAGAGTCCGTGGGAATCCCCGGCCCGTGGGCGAGGGCGCGCGCCCAGGACGGTTCGTTCCCCCTTGGCTCGCCCGGGACTTCGCCGGGCGCTCGGGTGATCGCCGTACAAACCGGCAGTGGATCGTCCGGATCTCCCCCTACGGTGACCTTCGTGCGGCACAGGAGTGCGGCGGAAGAAGGGGAACTGACCATGAACATCCTGCTCATCGGCGGCCTGTGGCTGGACGGAACCGTGTGGAGCCGTGTCGCCTCCGCGCTGGAGGCGCTCGGCCATCGCCCGGTGTCCCTCACCCTCCCGGGCCAGGGGGACGGCTCCACGTCCGCCACGCTCGACGACCAGCTGGAGTCGCTGCTCGCTGCGGTGGACGCCGTGCCCGGCAGGCTCATGGTGGTGGGGCATTCCGCCGCCTGCTCGCTGGCCTGGCTGGCTGCCGACCGACGACCGGGGCGGCTGGCCAAGGTCGTCCTGATCGGCGGTTTCCCGTCCTCCCACGGCCAGTTGTACGCCGACTTCTTCGAGGTTCGGGATGGCGTCATGCCCTTCCCGGGCTGGGGCCCGTTCGAGGGACCGGACGCCGCCGACCTCGACGACGAGGCCCGGCGGGAGCTGGCGGCTGCCGCGATTCCCGTACCCCGAGGCGTGGCCCAGGGCGTGGTGCGGCTGGCGGACGAACGGCGGTTCGACGTCCCGGTCGTGGTCGTATGCCCGGAGTTCACGCCCGCTCAGGCTCAGGAGTGCATCGACGCCGGCGACGTCCCGGAGCTGGCCCGGGCCAAACACGTCGACTTCGCCGACATCGACTCGGGCCACTGGCCCATGATCACCCAGCCTGCCGAGCTGGCCCGGATCCTGGCCACGGCAGCCGACGCGGCCGACGGAACGTGAAGTGGCCCGGCCCGCACGTGCACTGGCCCGTACGGAGAATACGGCTGAAAGGGTGAGCCTCCCCGTGCTTCCATGACCCTCAGGGTGTCTGCTGACCGTCTGCTCGTCTTCGCGGCCATGTCGTTCCTGCTGATCGTCATTCCCGGACCGAGCGTGCTGTTCGTGATCGGGCGGGCGCTGGCGCAGGGACGTCGCGCCGCGCTGACCACGGTCGTGGGAAACACGGTCGGCGCCTACGTGCTGATCGTGGCCGTGGCTCTGGGAGTCGGGGCGGTCGTGGAACGCTCGGTTCTCGTTTTTACGCTGCTCAAGCTGACGGGTGCCGCTTACTTGGTCTTCCTCGGCGCCAAGGCTTGGCGTGAGCGTGGGGCGCTGCGGGCGGCCGTCACCGGGGTGGCGCGGTGAACGCCAGCCGCTGGTCGGTCCGGCGGGACACGGAGCCCGGTGGGGGAGGGGCCGACCGTCGTTCACGCGCAGTCGCATGTACGAGGCGACAGAGCAGGCGCTGAGGTCCGGGGGCTGTGGTGGTAGCCCTTCACGCAACGCATACGGCTACGTCGAGACGGATCTTGAGTGAGTGTCAGGTCCATCATGCCTGTACGGAGGTGGTTTTCGGTAGGACACAGCGCACGTCCGTTTGTTCTTGTCGCAGTCGGTGCCGCGCGTCAGACTCGTCGTCATCCACTCACCGGCCAACGTGTCGGCAACCATGCTCGGTTGTCGGCGCGGTCGGCGTGCTGTCCCACCGCGGGACGTGCATGGGCAGGGGGGTGGCGTGATGGAGGGGGATCGATGGATCAGGACATGGTCGTGCTGGCGAGGGTCAAGCTGCTGAGCGCCAACCGGCGGGTGGTGCGTGGGGCACAGGGGCTGTGGATCTACCGCCTGCTGACGCAGGTCGAGCCGGAGACGTACGGGTCGAAGCTGGCGTACGTCCTCGTGGAGGCAAGCGCGTCGCCGCTGCTGCGGGAGTTGCCTGAGCGACGTCTGGCCCTGTTGGACGAGGCCGTGGAGGTGGCTAAGGCCCTCGATACGTCGAACCCCTACCGGGCGAAGATGTTGGCGAGGGCGCTGGCAGCCAGAGAGCGGGAGGCGGAGGGCCGGGCGGCGGAGGGCCGGGCGGCGGAACCGCTCGTGTCCGAGGCGTCCGAGTCGTCCGAGGCGCCCGAGTCAACCGTGGCGTCCGAGGTGGTAGGGAGGGAGCCCCGAGTGGTGTCCCATGGGGAGTCGCGGCAACTCGCATGACCGCGGGAGTCCCCTGATGTACGGCTCGCGGTGTGGGGTTCCGACGGTGGTGGGAACCCCACACGCGCGACGCTTGGCGCTGCGTCTCAGCTCTTGTCCCGAAGGACGAGCCCTGCCGTACAGCGAGTCGCCGTGGCAGCAGGCCAGTCACTGGCCCTTCTTGTTGAACCAACCGAGCGACTGGACGACGGACGCGCCGATGAAGAGGATGCCGAGCGGAACGATCGTGAACCAGGTGGCGTCGGCCTTCGCGGCCGCGAGCAGGGCGATGGCGCCGACGGCCAGCACCAGGAGCACGAGCATGCCTACAAGTACCCGAAGCTTGGAAACCAACGCAGGACTCTCCCCTGTTCAGCTGGGCTCATTGACTGGACAGCGTTCGCTACCGGTTGGACCGCCGACCACGGTCGAGTCTCCCAACGCTGCATTCCGGAGGCGCCAGTAGAACTACGTAATCCCCTACGTACGTTCACCGGCCAGGGCTGGGCACGCGGTCACGCGTGATGGCGTGCCGAGGTCAACCTCGTCAGCTGGAGGGGGAGTTGGCCCGGCCTCGCCTGGCAGCGAAGGCGTCGGCGAGGCTGGTCAGGATCGAGCCGGACCAGTCGCTCTCCCCGAACACGCTGACCGGCACGGCGAGCACGCCGTACTCGCGCCGGAGCGTCTCCGCGGGGATCTCGACGGGGAAGAAGTAGTTGCCGGGACAGGCCCGGCTCGTCTCGGGAATCGCACCGAGCACCACGTCCGGCAGCCGTTCGAACAACTGCTCCGCCCGTGCGGTCAGTTCGTCGGCGACCTGCCGGGGCACGTCGCCGTGTTCGGTCAGCAGACGGTCGGCGAGCCTCAGCTGCGCCGGCGTCGGCGGATCCGCCCGAAACGCCTCCGCCAGTTCGGTCCGCCCCCTGCCCAGCAGGACCACGCCGAACGTGCGCGGCCACAGCCATCCCTTGGTCACCGAATGCAGCAGGACCGCACGACCGGTGTCCAGCAGCCGTCGTGTGCCGGCGGCGAACGGGACTCCCAGATCGTAGACGCCGTCGATCAGCAAGCGGCGGTTCGGTGATTCCTGCAACCACGAGGTCACCGCCGCGCACTCCGCATCGGACAGGTAACGGCCCAGCGGCTTACTGGGGTTGGCGATCAGCAGGTACTCGGGGTGGTGGTCCGGCGGCGGCGACGTCGGCAGGATCGGCGTCGGCAGCGTCGGGTAGGACAGGGGGGCGAGGCCGGCGGCGCGAGCCAGCTCGAAGTAGACCGGGTACACGTCGCCGGGCAGCCACAACCGCGCTCGCACGGCGCGCAGCCAGGGGAACACCACACCGAGGCCGTGCCGGACCCCTCGGCAGACCATGGCGTGGCCGGACCACTCTTCCGGCAGTTCGAAGCGCCGCAGCCAGGCACGGGCGAGATCACACCGGTGCACCGTGCGCTCGTCGGTCGGCGCCTCCGGCCGCAAGGGAGCGAGCGCCCGGTACACGTTGGTCTCGGCGGCGTCCAGCAGCGCCGAAGAGGCACCGAGCTGCCGCTGCCGGAACTCCTGGAATGCATCGAACCTCACGCCGCCGCACCTTCCCGCACGATCTCGCTCGCACGGTCCTCCAGGGAGGCGTAGCAGCGTCCGTCTGCCATGACGTTCCAGCTTCGTGCGATGCCGTGGGTGCGTTCCCAGAGCAGGCTGGGCTCGGTGTAGGCGGCGATCCGAATCGGCCGTCCGTCCCAGCTGCCCTGGTAGACCGGCGCGCCCCAGGGCAGGCGGCTCGCCAGTTCGAAGCCGTGCCGCTCGGCGAACCCGGTGACGACGGACAGCGAAACCTGGTGGTCTCGGCTCCAGACGTTGGCCGTACGGTCGAAGTACAGCGACTCGGTGCTGGTGGATACGTAGAGTTCCTTGAAGCAGACTTCCTCCACACCGAGAGCCGCGGCCCACGAAAGGTAGTCGGCGACCCCGGCCTCGTCGGCGACGCCGCCGTGCTGGAGCACACAGATCAGTCTCATTCGCAGCCCCGGCCAGCGGCCCCGTTCCACGCGCCAGGCGTCGATGACGGAGCTCACCGGCGTGCGCAGCATCATGAGCCGCTCGTTGGCGGTGTCGTCGTGATGGTGCCGGGAGACGGCGAGCACGCTCAGCCCCGCGCTGCTCAGGGCTGCGAGGCGGCCGGCCCGGTCGGCGTCCTCGGCTTTCGCGAGGGTGTGAGCGTTGGTGATCAGGACGACCTTCGGGAAGGCCGCCGAACAGGCGGACACCAGCCGCACCTGCTGTTCGAACGGTATGAGCGTGGGCTCCCCGCCACCGGTGATCACCGCGCGCTCGGCACCTGCCGCACGGGCGCGCTCCAGCCAGAGGGCGACCGCGTCCCACGGGACCCGCGCCGGCGCCTGGTCGCTGGAGATCGAGGCGGAGGAGAAGCAGAACGAACACCGTGCCTGGCATGCGGAGGCGACCGGCAGAATCGACACCGAGCGAGGTCGCGTGTCGACATAGCGATGCAGCGCCGCTCCCTGTAGGTGCAGGGAGGCGGCCATCGCATCCTCGACGGTGGTCGGGCGCAGGGCGAACTCGTCGCTTGCCGCGCCTGCGTCGCCGGCCTCGTCGAGTTCGTGGACCGCCGACAGCCGGATACGAGCCTCGTGCAGTTCCATGCCGAGGCCGGTCGAGGCGTTGGGCACCAGCTCGTCGGGGTCCACCATGGTTTCCAGCACCAGCAGCCGGTCACCGGGGATGGCCAGACGGTCCAGCAGGCGTCGCGCCTTGCTTATGCCGATTCCCAACTCCGTACGCGTCAGCAGATGAAACCGGTCGGGATAGGTACTTTCCGGGATCCCCGCCTTGCCGTAGGCGAACGCGTACTTGTCGAAGCCCTTCGCGAAGTTCGACAGCACGATGACGTGGAAGCGCTGGTCGCTGTGGTTCATCCCGTCATCATGCTTGACGACCTACATTGCCCGAAAGCGGGTTGATCCGGCGGTCGACGCAGGGCCCGCGCCGCGTTCGGGGACCAGCTCGCGCGGCGCCACGTCAGTTCGGTCACGCGCACGCGTCGCGGAGGAGGGGTGCGGCCACCCCGTCCTCCGCCGGCATGTCCGTCAAGGCGTCACGGCATCATCTCGTAAGCCGCCGACAGAGCCTCCACGCGCTGCCAGACCCGGTCCGAACGCGCCCCGTCGACGACCGGTCGTCGGACCGCGCCGAGCGCCCAGCGCTGCTGCTCCTCGGTCGCGGAGTCCTTGCCGTGCAGTTCGACGGCGTGGGCGGAGAAGTCCCGCACGAGGACGGCGAACAGCTCGTCGAGTACGTCCGTGTCGAGATCCGACAGGGCCGCCTGCTCCAGGACCAGCTGCCCGTGCACGACGAGCGCGAAGAGGTGTCCGACGGCGAGGAGCAGGTCGAGATCGCGGCTCTGCTTCTCGTCGGGCGCGGCCGTGAGGACGAACTCGCAGAGCGCGTCGGCCTGTTCGCGGAATCGGGCGACGTTGGGCAGGTGGGCGTAGGTGTCGAAGGCCGGCCGCCAGTCGTGGAAGCGCACCGAGCCGAGACCACGGGCCGGACCCTGCCGGAAGAGGAAGACGTCGTCGGCCGAGTCGAGGCGGGTCGGGACGGGCTCGTACGCCACCGGGTCGAGGAGGTGGTTGCGCATGAACTTGAGGATCAGCGCCAGATTGACGTGGACGGTGCCCTCCAGCTTCGGCAGGCCGCGGATCTCGACGGCGGCCTGGGCGAAGTAGTTGTCCTTCTCGAAACCCTTGGCGGCGATGACGTCCCACATCAGGTCGATGACCTTCTCGCCCTCGGTGGTCACCTTCATCTTCGTCATCGGGTTGAAGAGGAGGTAGCGGCGGTCGTCGGGGCCGGCGGTGCGGAAGTAGTCGACGGCGCGGTCGCTGAACAGCTTCATCCCGACGAGCCGGACGTACGCGTCGGTCAACTTCCGCCGCACGTGCGGGAAGGCGGTGACGGGGCGGCCGTACAGGATGCGGTTCTGCGCGTGGGTGACGGCCTCGTACATCGCGTGCTCGCAGATGCCGATCGAGGCGGTGCAGAGGTTGAACTTGCCCACGTTGACGGTGTTGAGGGCGGCGTCGAAGGCGGCGCGGCCGGTGTGCAGGACGTCGTCCGGGGCTACGGGGTAGTCCTCCAGGCGGAACTCGCTGACGAACTTCGACGAGTCGACGACGTTCTTGACCAGGTGGTACGCCGGGTGACGGCTGTCGGCGGCGAAGAAGACGTAACCGTCGGCGCCCTCGATGTCGGTACGGCGGCCGAAGACCGAGACGAGCCCGGCGGCGTTGCCGTTGCCGATGTAGTACTTGGAGCCGGTGGCCCGGAAACCGCCCGAGCCGTCGGACTCCAGGAGCATGTCGGTGGAGTAGATGTCGGCGCCGTGCGCCTTCTCGGACAGGCCGAACGCGAACACCTCGCCCTGGGAGAGCAGTTCGGCGGCGCGGGCACGGGCGGCGGGGTTGTCGCTCTGCCAGACCGGGCCGAGCCCGAGGATGGTGACCTGCCAGGCGTACCAGTAGTCGAGGCCGTAGAAGCCGAGTATCTCGTTGAGGGCGGCGATGCGGGCGGTGTCCCAGCGCTTGTCGTCCTCGCCCGCCGCGGCGGCGGAGGCGGGCGTGAGGAACGTCGCGAAGAGCCCTTCCTTGGCGGCGAAGGCGAGGAAGTCGCCGAGCCAGGCACGGGTCCGGTAGTCCTCGATCAGTCGGCGCTTGCCCCGTTCCTCGAACCAGTCGACGGTGGCGCGCAGCAGCCTGCGGGTCTCCGGGTCGAAGTGCGCGGGGTCGTAGGTCCGCGGGTTGAAGAGCAGCGCGTCGGCCATGGATGCCGCCTTTCGGCTGAGAGGTGAGGGTGGATTCGGACACGATTTCCGGCTCATGGCCCCGGTCATGTCCGGGGCCATGAGCTCGGGTCGTGTCCTGGGTCGAGTCATTGGGCTGCGTCCTGGCGGCCGGTTCGCTCGGGCCGGCCGGTCAGTGACCGGAGGCGAAGCCGGCGAGTGTGGCGAGTACGTCGTCGAGCCAGGCGATCATCATGCGCTCGTACGCGATGCCGCCGCGCAGCACGACGTGCTGGAGTTCCCGTTCGGCGTCGAGCGGGCCGTCCTCCGGGGGGTCTGCGAAGTCGCGGGCCGCGCCCGCGAGGTAGTGGTCCAGGCGGTCCGTGTGTGCCTGCCGGTGCCGCTCGACCTCGCTGATCAGGGCGGCCGGATCGTCGAAGGCGGCGCCGCGGATCTTCACCGCGAGGTCGTGGCGGACGCTGTCGGGCTCGGTCGGTTCGTGGAGCCACCCGGAGAGCGCGTCCCGGCCGGGCTCCGCGACGGAGTACTCCTTCTTGTCCGGACGCCCGTACTGCGGGACCTCCCGGACGTCGACCCAGCCGTCGCTCTCCATCCGCTTCAGTACGCGGTAGATCTGCTGGTGGGTGGCGGTCCAGAAGTACCCGATGGACCGCTCGAACCGCCGGGCCAGCTCATAGCCGGAGCCCGGCTTCTCCAGCAGGGAGACGAGAATCGCGTGCTCGAGCGCCATGTCCATGATCCTGCTATGCACCTCGTTGCATAGCAACGTCGTGTCGGTGAGACACCGCTCACCCGTGCGGGGCGTGTGACCGTCACTTTCGAAAGGGCGTCCGTGACGTCACGCGTCCGCCTCGTTGTGGTCTGACGGTGGCCGCGGAGGCTGCCGCGGCGGCGGGCCCGGCCCGAGGAAAGTCCGCCTGCCCGCTCGCCCGCATGCCGGCAGCGTCCCATTGGGCGGAGAAACGCCCAGGTCGCAGTGGGTGGCGCATCTCAGCGTCCCAGGAGACGCCGGTGCGCTTGCCGTCCTTCGGAGTGGACCCCGATGCTGACCCGCGTAGGGCAGTCGGGGAGCGGCGCGGTGCCGCTCCCGCTCCCTGCCGACGGTCACGCCGGGGGCGGACCGCGTCGGCACGTACACAGGAATGGAACTGCATACGCATGATGAAGTCCCGAACGAACCGGACCGCTTTGGCCTTCGGCACCGCCGTCCTCATGGCGGCCGGCATGGTCGTCGCGGGGGCTACGACCGCCTCCGCCGACGCGTGCGGAGGTCCCGGCAAGTACCTCTGTGGTGCGGTGAAGAACAGGACCGGCAAGCCGATGCACTACACGATGAGGCTGGGGAGCGGCCCGCACCTGTGCGACGTGTGGAACATCGACGGGGGCACCACGAGCAAGTGGGACCAGACCGAGTGCGAGCACCAGACGTTCAACAGGGGGACGATAGGCGGCAACGGCACCGGCCGGGACGTCGATGCCTTCACCTTCGCCTCCCACGGCTACCACGAGCGGTTCTCCCGTGTCGGGACGTGGCACTGGCGAAAGAAGGGTGTCTGGACGAAGATCCGCAGCGGGGAGATCGCCGACTGCGGCATCGGTGACAACAACGAGGTCTGGTGCACCGTTCTCGTCCAGGTCTGAAACAGCCCGGAGCGGTGCCGTAGGCGGTGATCCGAGGGCGCGGGCAGCTGGTCCGCGCCCTCGGAGCCGAAAACACCGCCACCGGGGAGCCCGCTCCGCCTCCGGACCCGGGTCGAGGCGCCGAAGCGGCAGTTCCTGTGCCATGGGGCGGATTGCGGCAGACTGCAGTTGCGCGGCTCGGGCGACCCGACGTTCAGCCATTGCGAACCCCGGCAACCGGACGACAGCAGCGAATCCGGCAACCGGCGCGGTCATCGATCAACGGCTCCGCTCGCCCCTCTGACGGCAGCGAGTGGATCGGCGAACCGCACCACTAGTTCTCCATCAGCGTGCAGGTGCTGAAGGGCGCGTGTCAGTGGACGCTTTCGGCGTCGGCCGGTCTGAAGATGTCGAGGGGGCGCAAACGGCGCCGTCCCGGGTACACATCACCAGCCACCGCCGGCCGCACGTGGAAGACGGAGCAACCAGCATGGCCATTCAGCGGATGGACAACGTCGGCATCGTCGTCGAGGACTTGGATGCCGCCATCGCGTTCTTCCTGGAACTCGGTATGGAGCTGGAAGGCAGGGCGCAGGTCGAGGGCCCGGTGGCAGACCAGTGCACCGGACTCGACGGCGTTCGCTGTGACATCGCGATGGTCCGGACCCCGGACGGCCACGGTCGACTTGAGCTGGCGAAGTACCGCAGCCCGGAAGCCATCGGCGCCGAGCCGCGCGACCGGCCGCACAACGTTCTGGGCACGCACCGCGTCATGTTCGCCGTCGACGACATCGAGGACACGGTTGCCCGCCTGCGCCCTCACGGCGCCGAACTCGTGGGTGAGATCGCCCGGTTCGAGGACAGCTATCTGCTCTGCTACGTCCGCGGCCCGGAAGGCATCATCGTCGGACTCGCCGAGCAGCAGGGCTGAGATGGCGGAACCGAGCCGGGAGGTCGGACGATCCTCGGCGTCGTCAGTGTGGAGGCGCACGTGGGCACTGCCGAGCTCTTCGAGACTGCCGACCGGTACCGCGTCTACGACGAACTCGAAGCACTGCACGAGAAACCCCCCGCAATTGCTGCCCCCGGGCCTCGCGTTCGGCGACGACGATGACGACAGGAGCTGCACTTCACCAGATTGCGCACGCTTCCTAGGGGGCCCATGATGGAGACAGAGCGAGTGTGTCGGAAAGCAGCGCACACCCCAGAGCCCGTGCATCTTCCCGGCAGGATCACTCCTTGACGGCCTCCATCGATTTCGAAATCGAGGACGCCTCAGACGGCGCTGATAGCAGCCGCAACGAAAAACCCCGAGTTGACTTTGGTTCGGGACTGCCCGTCGGCGAAGCCGCGACCCGCGCGCCTGCCGAGCAGGCATGCGACGCGACCCATGGCACCGAGCCGGTCTCTCTCTGAAAGGAGGGAGCGCCATGTCTGCGTTGGCGCCCTTCCCAGGAACGGCATTCTTCCACAAGGGACAACGCAGTCCCGTGATCAGCGCGATGGGTAAACGCCTGGTAGCGGAAGGGTGCGGGAAATACCGGGAGGGCCCTGGTCCCGTGTGGACCGAGGTCGATCAACAGTCGTACGCTGCCTGGCAGCGCAAGCTCAAATTCGCAGGTGCCGATGCCAACGGCATTCCAGGAAAGACCTCCTGGGACCGGTTCCGCGTCCCGAAGGCTCCAGCGGCTCCAACGCCCGCAGCTTCCGGTGGCCGCGTCGCATCCCCCGTGCCGGGAAAGGGCGTCACCACCGCCTACCGGAAGAAAGGGCCCCATTGGAGCCTTGGCTACCACACCGGCGCGGACTACGCCGCTCCAAAGGGCGCACCATGCGTCGCGGTGCGCAGCGGTTCCATTGTCCGCAGCGGGAACGACGGCAGTTTCGGTCTCTTCCTCGTGCTACGCGTCGGAGGATTCGACTTCTGGTACTGCCACCTCTCCGAACGGACGGTGACCAGGGGTTCCGTGAAAGCCGGCGACAAGATCGGAGAGGTCGGCTCCACCGGAAATGCCACCGGCCCTCATCTGCACTTCGAGGAGCGTCCGGCTGGAGGCGGCTTCGGATCGGACGTGAACCCCACCTGGTAGTCGGCGGAGCCGCCGACCTGCAACTCGTGGACGACGGCGTCCCGTTGCAGCCATCCCTCCGTCGCCGCCTGGATGGCCGAGCAGTCGGCCATCCAGGCGCGACGACATGGTCGGGGTCGCCGCACATCCTCCTACGGCGTGATGCCGACGCCTGTGCCGAGGAGCTGGGCGAGTTCGACGGCGTCGATGCCGTACGTCTCCCGGATCCGTACCCCCTGTGGGCCGACGTCGAAGACGCCGTGGTCCGTGTACACGCGGCTGACACAGCCGACCCCGGTGAGCGGGTAGGTGCACCGCGGCACGAGCTTGGGTTCGCCGGAGCGGGTGAAGAGGGTCATCATCACGTAGACGTCCTTGGCACCGATGGCGAGGTCCATGGCGCCGCCCACCGCGGGGATGTCGTCAGGTCTGCCGGTGTGCCAGTTGGCGAGGTCGCCGTCGAAGGCGACCTGGTAGGCGCCGAGGACACAGACGTCGAGATGGCCGCCGCGCATCATCGCGAAGGAGTCGGCGTGGTGGAAGTACGCCGCCCCCGGCAGTTCGGTCACCGGGACCTTGCCGGCGTTGGTGAGGTCGGGGTCGATCGCGTCGGCCTCCGCCTTCGGGCCCATGTTGAGCATGCCGTTCTCGGTGTGCAGCACCACTCCGGAGTCGGCCGGCAGATGGTCGGCGATCTTGGTGGGCTGCCCGATACCGAGGTTGACGAAGGAGCCGGCCGGGATGTCGCGGGCGATGACGGCGGCCAGCTCGTCCATGGAGAGCCGGTGGTCGGCGGACGGCTGGGCGCTTGAGGTCGTGGTCATCGTGCCCCCTGCACGGTGTAGTGACGGGCCGTCACCTGGACGATCCGGTCGACGTAGATGGACGGGGTGACAACGGCCTCGGGGTCCAGCTTGCCGGCCTCGACGACCTGGTCGACCTGGACGATGGTCGTCGTCGCGGCCGTGGCCATGACCGGTCCGAAGTTGCGTGCCGTCTTGCGGTAGACCAGGTTGCCCAGCGTGTCCGCGACATGGGCGCCGATCAACGCGTAGTCACCCTTGATCGGGTACTCCAGCAGGTACGTGCGGCCGTCGATCTCCCGGACCTCCTTGCCCTCGGCCAGCGGTGTGCCGACCGCCGTCGGGCAGTAGAAGGCGCCGATGCCGGCACCTGCCGCGCGCATCCGCTCGGCGAGGTTGCCCTGCGGCACGACCTCCAGTTCGATCTTGCCCGCGCGGTAGAGGTCGTCGAAGACCCAGGAGTCGGCCTGGCGCGGAAAGGAGCACAGCACCTTGCGCACGCGGCCGGCGGCCAGCAGCGCCGCCAGCCCGACGTCGCCGTTGCCGGCGTTGTTCGACACGATGGTGAGGTCCTTGGCGCCCTGCCGGATGAGCGCGTCGATCAGGTCGAACGGCATTCCGGCCAGGCCGAACCCGCCGACCAGGACGGTGGAGCCGTCCTCGATCCCGGCGACCGCGGCATCGGCGCTCTCGACGATCTCCGCCCGGCTCATCGGGACGCCTCCGTGGTGTCGCAGTTCTCCAGTACGACGGCCAGCCCCTGGCCGACGCCGATGCAGATCGCGGCGACGCCGTACCGCTGCCTCGTCTCGCGCAGCACCTTGGCCAGCGTGGCGAGGACGCGTCCGCCCGAGGCGCCGAGCGGGTGACCGATCGCGATGGCGCCGCCCTTCTGATTGACGAGGTTGGGGTCGATCTTCCACGCGTCGACGCAGGCGAGCGACTGCACTGCGAAGGCCTCGTTGAGCTCGACCGCGCCCACCTGGTCCCAGCCGATCCCGGCCCGGGCCAGCGCCCGGTTCGCCGCCTCCACGGGGGCGTAGCCGAAAGCCTGCGGCTCCAGGGCCATCACGCCGCGGCCGGCGATACGGGCGATCGGGTCGGCCCCGATCGTGGCGGCGGCCGCCTCACTGCCCAACAGCACTGCGGAGGCACCGTCGTTGAGCGGGCTGGCGTTGCCCGCGGTGATGGTGCCGCCCTGCTCCGGGGTACGGAAGACCGGCTTGAGGCCGGCCAGCACCTCCGGTGTGGATCCGGGCCGGATGCCCTCGTCGCGGGTCAGGTCGACTCCTTCGACCGGCGCCACCAGGTCGTCGTAGAAGCCCGACTCCCAGGCGGCGTGGGCGAGTCGGTGGGAGCGGGCGGCGAACTCGTCCTGCCGCTCCCGGGAGATGCCGAAGCGCTCCTGCAACTGCTCGTTGGCCTCGCCGAGGCTGACCGTCCACTCCTTCGGCATCCTCGGGTTGACCAGCCGCCAGCCCAGGGTCGTGGAGACCGCGGTGACGTCGCCGGCCGGGAACGGCTTCGCCGGCTTGGGCAGCACCCACGGCGCCCGTGTCATCGACTCGACGCCGCCGGTCAGCACCACCTCCGCGTCGCCGGACTCGATGGTCCGGCTGGCCGTCATCGCCGCGTCGAGGCTGGAGCCGCACAGGCGGTTCACCGTGGTGCCGGGCACGCTCACCGGGAGGCCGGCGAGCAGCGCCGCCATACGGCCGACGTTGCGGTTCTCCTCCCCGGCGCCGTTGGCGTTGCCCCACACCACGTCGTCGATGGCGGTGGGGTCGAGGCCCGGCACCGCCGCGAGCGTCGAGGTGATCGCGGCGGCGGCGAGGTCATCGGGGCGGACGCCGGCCAGCGCGCCGTTGAAGCGGCCGAACGGTGTCCGTGTCGCGGCATAGAGGAAAGCGCTCATGGCAACGACGTTAAATGTCGGCCGCGATATTCTGAAGTACGCATATGGCAGCCGATTGATATGGACAGGATATGGATCTACGGCACCTGCGGTACTTCGTCGCGGTGGCCGAGGAGCGCCATTTCGGCCGCGCCGCCGAGCGGCTGCACATGGCGCAGCCGCCGCTGTCCCAGCAGATCCGTCAACTGGAGACGGAACTCGGCGTGGAACTGCTGTACCGCACCACCCGGCGCGTCGACCTGACCGAGGCGGGTCTGGCCTACCTGGAGCGGGCGCGCGCGATCCTCGCCCAGGTCGACGAGGCCGCCCAGCACGCACGGCTGGTCGCGGCCGGCTCGGTGGGCCACCTCGCGATCGGGTGTGTCGGCTCGGCGACGTACAGTCTCCTGCCCGCGCTCTCGCGCCGGCTCACGGAGGAGCTCCCGGGCGTGGACTTCTCCTTCCGCGGCGAGATGCTCGCGCCCGACCAGGTCGAGGCACTGCGCGCCGGCGCGATCGACGTGGCGCTGCTGCGCCCGCCCGCGGCCGACCTCTCCCTCACGGTGCACACCCTGCGCCGCGACCCGCTCGTCGTCGCCGTGCCGGTCGACCACCCGCTCGCCCGCCGGAAACGGCTGCGGGTCACGGACCTCGCCGGCGCCGACCTGATCGTGCACTCGGCCGACCGCAGGTCGGTGATGTACGACGTGGTCCTGGGCCTGCTGCGCGACGCCGGCATCGAGCCGCACATCCGCCACGAGGTCGGCGAGACCTCGACCCTCGTCACACTCGTGGCCGGAGGCCTCGGCGTCGCCGTCGTACCGGAGCCGGTCACCGCGCTGGCCCTCGACGGCGTGGCCTACCTGCCACTGGCCGGGTCCGCCGCGCGAGTGGAGCTGGCGGTCGCCCATCGCGCCGACCGCGCCGAGCCGCATCTGGCGCGCACGGTGGGGGTCATCCGGGCGACGACGAGGGAGGTCCGTTCCTCTGATGCGGGGGGAGTCGTGTCGCCTAAGCCACGATCTTCGTAGCGGAGACCCGGGCCTGCTGCGCGCCGCCGCTTGGCTTGGAGATTCGTTGACACCCGCCATCGGATGACACCCGCCATCGACAGACGCCCGTCGTGCCATGGCGCCTGGAACGATCCCGCACCCTCCTCCTCAAACGAACGCCGAGCATGCGCTGGGGGGAGGTGAACGCCGAGATCTCGGTGCTGACCGACTCGATCACTCCAGGGCGTTCTCCGGACCCTCACCGGCGGCCTTGGGACACGTGCCCGTGGAATCCGCTCCGGCCGAGCGGTTTCGAGGGGGTGGTGACTCGATGCGTGCCTGATGTCGGAGCAGTTGGCGGAGGCCGTCCCGGTGGGCGGCTGGGGCGGTGGTCGCGAGGCGGGTGCCAAGGGCGACGGCCCGACGGATCACGGTCGTGGCCTCTGTGGCGAGGCCGGCGGCGTGGAGAGTGAGCGCGAGAACGCCCATCGTCTCCGCCAGCTCGGGCATGTGTGTTCCGGGGAACCGGGCAGCCAGGCGGCGACGGACGGCGAGCGCCCGCCGTGCAGTGCGCACGGCCTCGCGGTGGTGGCCCGCCGCGGTGAGGGCCAGGGCCAGGACGTGCAGGGCGCCGCCGAGTGCGACGCGGTGTTGCGGTGTGGTGTCCGCAGGTCGAGCCTCGGGCGCGGTGAGTGACCTGAGTACGCCGCGGGACAGGCTCAGCGCCCGGGGCCACGAGCCGGCGTCCAGCAGTGCCCAGGCCAGCGAGGTCAGGGCCTCGTCCAGATCCAGACGGCTGCCTTCCAGACCGGAGGCCGCCGCACCGGCCGTTTCCTGGGCGCGCAGCACGACCAGGTGCTGGCAGGCGTCCACCGCCGCTTCGAAGTGCCCGGCGGCCGACTGTGCGGCGGCGTACAGGTGCAGTGCCTGGCAGTAGCCGTCCTCGCGCCCCTGCATGGGCAGACCTGCTGGATCCTCGTGGTGACGAAGAGCCTCCACAGCGGCGGCCGGTGCCCCTGTGTCGCCCGCCCGCTGCAGCGCCGCGGCCAGCTGGACGAGCAGTGCGCCCTCGCTCACCTCCTCGTCGATCTCGGCCTCGCCCTCTACGGCCGTACCTCCTTCGGCCGCACCGTCTTCGGATTCGTCGTCTCCGTCGGCCCCTTCGTCGCCGTCCTCCTCGCTGTCCGCGTCTGCGTCCTCCTCACTGTCCGCGTACGCGTCCACGTCCGCGGACACGCCCCGTCTCAGGGCGAGGGCCTCGCGTACGGGGGCGACGGCATCGCACGGTCGCCCCGCCTCGGCCAGCGTGTCGGAGAGGCGCGACAGATCACCGGCCAGGGCGAGGCGGTGGCCGACGTCGTCGGGATCGGCGTCCACGATCCGGCGGCGCAGGGCGACCATGTCCCGTACGCAGTCCGCGGCCTCCTCGTGACGGCCGAGTTCCCCGAGCGCCAGGCTTCGATGGTTCAGGAGCTCCAGCACGGCGTCGAATCGCCGGGGGAGCCCTTCGGCGGCAGGCAGGCCGCACAGGGCCAGTGCCCGCCCGGTTAGGGTGAGGATCTCCGACCAGCGGTCCCGCCGTGCCAGGTGGAACACCAAGTTCCCCGAGACACGGGCGAACTCGTCCAGGAAGGCCCCGGGTTCCTCGGCGACCGCGACCGCGAACACTTCGAATGCCTCGGTCGCCGTGCGCAGGGCGCCCTCGGGGTCCCCCGCGTCGAACAGGGCGTAGGACTGGAGATCGAGCGCATTGGCGAGCTCCGGGCCGTGCGCGGCGGGCAGCCGGTCCGCGTAGGGGCGCAGGGCGGCGATCGATTCGTCGAAGGCGCGTAGACCTTCGGGGTAGTGGCCGGCATCGGTGAGTGCCTCGCCGAGTGCGCTACGAACGACGGCCGGGGCGGAGCCGTGGACGCCCGGTGCGGCCGCCTCCGCCCGTTCGTAGATCGCGACCGCCTCACGTCGTAGGTCGATGCTCTGCTCCGGGACATGGTGGGAGAGCGCGATCAGGGCGTTGGCGAACGACGGCGCCACGTTCGCGTCGGCTTCGGCCAGGGGCCGCAGTAGTTCCACGGCCTCCTCGGCCGCCGCTCGGGCCCGTTCCTCGTCCCCGTGGTCGTCGAAGACGGCCGTGGCGTCGGAGAGCCCCTCGGCGAGGTCCTGCGCGAAGCGTTTCGGGTCGAGTGCGGCGAGGCGCCGGAACTCGGTCAGGCTTTCCTCGGCCACCTCCAGGGCCTCCGTGAACAGGCCCGCCGTACGGAGGAGTTCGGCGAGGGAGCCGACGACCTCCGGCACGCGCGGACGGTACCGGTCCGGCCACCGGGCGGCGAGATCCCGGTAGAGGTCCGCTGCCCTGCGGGCGTCGGCTGTCGCGGCTCCGAACTGCCCGAGCGCGCTGTGGATCCGGGTGAGGCCGTACTCGGCCAGGGCCACATCGGGCAGGTGTTCCGGATCGTCGTGGGCGAGATCGCGGTAGAGATCACGGGCGGTCAGAGCCCCTCGCAAGGCATCGTCGAGCCGGTCCGCGTCGGCGAGCCGGTTCGCGTGGTTGTACCAGGCCATCGCGAGATCGGCGGTGTAGGTGTCGGGATCCCGTTCCGCCAGCTCCTGGTAATGGCGCAGTACGTCCTGGGAGAGCGACAGCGCCTTCGGGCGGGAACGGCCGTGGTCGCTCGCCAGCGCCAGGGTGTTGAGGGCCAGGCCGAGACCGCTCTCGGCACCTGGCCAGCCGTGTGCGGCGAGGACGTGCCACAGGGCGACGGACTTCTCGGCAGCGGTGCGGGCCGCCGTGAGCTGTCCGATCTCGACCAGCCGGACGGCGTGCCGGTGCAGCCGCCGGGCGTGTTCGGCCGACGCCTCGTGAGGGTCTGTTGTCGTCGCGTTCGGTGGTTGCCGGGCCAGCAGGCCCGCGAGATCGGCCGCCCACTCGTCGAGCGCCAGTGAGGGCAGGGGCACGGCCTCGTACAACCGCTCCGCGAGTGACGCGTACCGGCCCGCCGCGCCTCTGATCTTCTCCAGGACTGCGGCCAGGGCCTGTCGGAGCGCGGCCGGGTTCTCCACCGCCACCACGGCGTCGACGGCCCGCAGGGCGAGCGGATCGGGATGGGCGGTGACGACGATGCGGAGAGGTTCGGAGATGTGCGGCTGGTGGGGCTGGGCCCGGGACAGCAGATGGAACGCGGCCGAGGTCTGGCGTTCGGTGGTGGTGGGCAGGAGGCGTCCCAGCAACTCCGGGTCCTCCGCGAGGACGTCTCCGAGGAGGTACTCGCCCAGCCGGTCGGGCTGGAGCGGGCCCCAGTAGTCGTCCTCGGACGGATAGAGACCGGACAGCCACCGTCCGCAAGCGGCCGAGTCCGGCGGGGGTGCCGCAGGTTCCCGGGTGGGACCCTTCGGCCGGAGTCGGCTGAGGATGTCCAGCGCCTGCTGTTCGTCGTCGGCCGGGCACAGGGTGGCCGCGGCGACCATCCGCCGGTACTCGAACAAGGACAGGCCGCCGATGCCATGGCTGCCCGCCGTGCGCCACCAGACCTTCTGCTCGTGACGGAGGAGAACCGCCTCATCGCGTTCGCCGCTCGTGACACGCACCGGGTCGACGGCCTGCAACAGGGCGACGAGGACGGCCATCTGGAGGTTGAGGGCACCGGAGTAGCGGTCCTCGGCGACGGACGGCGGCACCGCCGCCCGCATCGCCTTCCGTGCCGACTGCCCCGGATACAGGGCGGCCAGTCTTTCCCCGAGGCCGGCCATGGCGTCGCTGACGGCGACAGCACGCAGTGCGGCGGTCGGCTCCAGGGGAGGCAGCGGACTCACGCCGGCGTCACGAGGGAAGTGCTCGTGCGCCTGGAGACGGCTCCACCATGGGCCGGCCTTGCGGGCCAGGAAGAGGAGCCTGACCGGATGGCGCTGGTGCGCCGGGCCGGACGGTCCCAACACATCCAGCAGTTCGTCGAGTTGTGAGCGGCGGGTCTCGGCGTAGTCCACGACGAGGAGCAACGGTGTGTCGAGCGCGGACAGGCCGGACAATGCCCGGGGATCAGCGCGGTCGGCGAGGAAACCGGCCGTCCAGCCTGCCCTCTCCGCCTCGCGCACCGCTTCCAGGCCCACCCTCGTCTTGCCCTGGCCGCCAGGACCGGTGAGCAGGCGCACCGAGGCGTCGGCAGCGCTGTTCCGCCAGTCGGCGAGATCGCGGAGGGTGGTCTCGCGGCCGTGGAAGCGGACGGCGGCCGCTTCCGGCCTGAGCAGCGAGATGGGGGAGAGGGCCGGGCGCGCGGTGGGCCGGTGCAGCACCCGCGAGAGTTCGGCCGGTCGGGGGCGCAGCCCCCGGAGACCCAGCAGGGCGCGGGCCTCGGGGTCGTCCCACAGCGCTGCCGTCTCCTCGATCTCCACACCGGCGAGCGTGTCGGCGCGCACCACGACACCGACGAGCATCCCCTCGCACAAGACGGCGGAGCCGGACATGCCGTCCCAGCGCGTTCTCCGCTTCCCGCTCGTCCCGGCGGCCCCGTCGGGCGGTGACGGGACGGGATGGACGACATGGACGACATGCCGTGAGCTGTGTCCGTCCGAGGAGACGATGGTGCCGCTGATGTGAGCCGTGTCCCGCAGCACGGTGGACAGTCGGGGGCCGCCCCGGTCCTCGTAGACCTTGAGACCCGCGGGAAAGCCCGTGGCTTCGATCCGGGCCGAACACGGCCGGCCGGCCAACCGCCCCCAGCGGACCGGCGGCAGCTCGGTGGGCAACCCGGACTCGTCCTCGACGCGCAGTACGGCGAAGTCCTGTGCTCCGCGGGGTTCTTGACCCTCGGGCGCGGCCGGCTCCCGGTAGCGGCGCAGCAGGACCCGGGCGGGTAGCCACGGGCCGGTCCCACCGGGGCGGACCCGCACCCCACCGGTTCCGGGCGGAGGCACGGTGTGCGCGGCCGTGATCACCAGCCCGTCGTGCAGCAGGTAACCGGACCCGGCGGTGTGGGCTTTCGCACCGGCTCTCAGTGACGCCAGCTCGACCACACGCGGGTCCGCCCCCGCGGCACGCTCGCTCATCCGCTCTCCCGCCCCGCCGGTTCCGCGCACGCTACGGCGTCCCATCCTGACAGACAGTGTGTGCGGCAGGGTGGCAGACCGTACGGGACAGGGTGACGGGGTACTTCCGGTGGGTAACGATGGCTTGACCGACGCCGTACGACAGGGGGATCACATGTCCGACCAGGACTCCGCGGAGAACGTCGTCGAACTCGCACAGGCCATCGGGTCGTTGCGCGACCAACTGGACACGGCCCGGCGGCTGGCACCGGAGGGGGGTCTCTCCTTCGAGGTCGGCCCGGTGGAACTGGAGTTCCAGGTGGCCCTGCTGAGCGGCAGCGAGGTCACCGGGGGTGCCCGCTTCTACGTCCTGTCGGGCGGAGGGTCCAAGCGCCGGGAGCGGACGTCCACCCACACCATCCGGCTCACCCTGACACCCCGGGGACCGGACGGCGGACCGCTCGAAGTCTCGGATGCGGCCGAGGAGTTGCCGGAGAGGTGAGCCCGAGGATCCCACCGGTCGCCCGGCGCGTGGTGGAGGTCTACCGGAGCCGTGACGGTCGGCACCGGATCGCCACGGGCTATCTGCTCGACGACCGGCTGGTGTTGACGGCCGGTCATGCCGTCGGCGGAGCGGCCACGGTCAGCGTCCGGTTGCTCGACGACGGCTCGGTGTGGGGCTGCTCGGTGGTCTGGTGGCGCTACGACAGCGCGGCCGGGACCGGGATCGACGCGGCGTTGCTCCGGATCGACGACGACTCCTTCCGGGAGCCCGAGGGGCTGCCACCGCTGCTCTGGGGACGGTTGGGTACGCAATCCCGCTGCCCCGTCGAGGCGGTGGGATTCCCGGCCGCCATGCGGATACGAGAAGAGGGCGCGCCGGCCTTCAGGGACACCGCGCACATCACCGGCTCCATCGCGCCGGGCAGCAGGCTCAAGGCCGGGCGTCACGAGATCAAGGTGGACAACCCCGTACCCGCCGTCGTCCGCACGGGTCACACCGGGCAGGGCACCGACAACGTGTCCCGCTGGCGCGGGATGTCGGGCGCCGCGGTGACCTCCGGGGGGCTGGTCGTGGGGGTGGTGGCGGTCGACCCCGACCGGGGCGGGCCCGGAGGAGCGCTGACCGCCGTTCCGTCGGTGTCGTTGCTGGCGGACGAGCGGGTGATGGAGCTGCTGGGGAGGCCGCGTGCCTACGACGTCGGACTGCCGTCCGTCCTGGAGCCCCCGCCGTCGCCTGCCCGGTCACCTGTCGGCCTGCTGCGGGCCGAGGTCAGCCCGGTCGGTTTCCACGGCCGGGAACCGCTGATGGAGGAGTTCGTCCGGTGGTGCCTGGATCCGTCCCCGTGGTCGCCCAAGCTGCTGACCGGGCCGGGGGGCCAGGGCAAGACGCGGCTGGCGGCCGAGCTGGTGGACAGGATGTCCGGCCTGAACTGGAACGCCGGCTTCCTGGACTTCGCCCCCGACACCGACCTGGCCGCACTCGGTGAGCTGTCCGCGCCCCTGCTGCTGGTCGTGGACTACGCGGAGGCTCGGCACGACCAACTGATCGAACTGCTCCGGCTGTTCGAGACGTCGGCCGCCAGGGGGACGGGACCGCCGGTGCGTCTGCTGATGCTCGCCAGAAGTGCCGGGGAATGGTGGCAGGACCTGCGGCGCAAGAGCCGCCAGCTGCGGGAACCGCCACCGGGAACCGTGGCGGAGCTGGGTCCGCTCGCCGACGATCCCGCGACACGGCCCGAGGCGTTCCGCCACGCGGTCGAGGGCCTGGCGCACGCTCTGGCCCGGCTGCCCGGCCTCCCCGCGACGCCACCCGGCTTCCGTCCCGAGGCGGTCGTACCTCCGCAGCTGTCGGACGCGCGGTTCGGCAGGGCCCTGGAACTGCACAGCACCGCGCTGGCCGCCCTGTTGCAACACCTGTTCCCGGTACCCGACGCCTCTCGCACGCCGGGCATGGAACTGCTCATGCGGCACGAGGAGGCGTACTGGACCCGCACCACGCCCGCACATCAGATCGGGCATCTGCACACGCAGACCCTGCGGCAGCTGGTCGTCACCGCGACACTGTGCCGGGCCCGCACCTCGGACGAGGCAAGAAGACTGCTGGAGAGAAGCGGGATCCTGCGCGGGGAGACATCCAACACGGTCCTCGGCGCGGCGATGTGGCTGAACGAACTCTACGGCGGCCGCGACGGCCACTGGGTGGGGCTGGTCCCGGACCTGCTGGGCGAGCACCTGGTCGGCACGACCGCGCGGGACGTCCCCGAACTGCTGCCCGCTCTCGCCGAACTGCCCGACGCCGAGCACGCGGGCCACCTGCTGCGCGTCCTGTGCAGAACCGGACGGAGCTTCCCGGAACTCGACGAGCGGATCGTCGGCCTGGTCGTCGGCCGGCCCCGGCCGCTGGCACCCGCCGCGGTCGACGTGCTCGCCCGGGAGGGGTACGACGCCCTCGGCCGCGCGTTGGACGCGGTGCTGGACGGGCCGCACGGGCATGGCCCGCTCTGCGCCGAACTGCTCGCGGCGGTACCTCACCACACCGTGGTGCTCGCCGGCCGGGCGGTGCGGATGGCCGAACAGGTCGTGGCGGACGCCCGCACCGCGACCGACGCACCCCGTGAACTGGCCTTGGCGCTCCACGCCCTGGCCTATCGGCTCGCCCGGGCGGGACGGGACGCCGAGGCACTTCAGGCCTGCGAGGAGGGCATCCGCGTACGGGGAGGCGACACCCTCGGCGCGGCGGCGGACCCGGAGCTCATGGACGCCCTGCTGGGGTACGGCGCCCGGTTGGACGAGGTCGGCCGCCCGCGCGAGGCGGTCGATGTCGGCGAGCGCCTGCTGGCCGCGCTCGGCCCGGGCCACCCGTCGGAGACCCCCGAGGCTCAGGGGCGCCGGGCGACCGTGCTGCACCAACAGGCCCTGTGGCTGCACCGCGCGGGCCGGCACGACGAGGCTCTGGCCCTGGGCGCCGCATGCGTAGGGTTGCGGGAACGGCTGCTTCACCGGGACCCGCGGCGGCCCCAGGTGGAGATGGCGGACGCACGCCTGCAGCTCGCGCTCTACCTCCAGCACGACGGTCGTACCACGGAGGCGGCCGAGGAGACCGCGCGAGCTGTGGCGATCCTGCGCGGGCTGGCGGAGGATCACCCCGACGCCTACCTGAGACGGCTGGCGGAAGCTCTGCACAACCAGGCCCGCCTGAGCGCGCTGCTGCGCGAGCACGGGGCGGCGCTGGACCTGGCCGAGGAGGCCGTAGCCATCCAGCGGGGCCTGCTTGACGACGACCCCGCCCCCGCCCAACTGGCCCTTCTGGCAAGACTGTTGGGCGGGCTGAGCATGCGGATGACCGCGGTGCGTCGCCTGTCCGACGCATGGGAGGTCGCGCAGGAATCGGTGCGCCTGCGGCGTGAGCTGGCCCGGGGCCAAGATCCCCGTGCCGTGGGCGAGTTGGCTCGCGCACTCGCCGATCTGGCGCTGGCGTCGCGGCGCGTGGGCGACGACGAGTCGGCGACGGCGGCCTCGGAGGAAGCGGTCCAGGCCCTGCGCGGCTCGACCGGACGTGGTGCTTCGCCGGGAGACGACGAATGGGCCCGCATCCTGTGCGTCCACGGTCTGGCACTCGGTCCCAGGGACCCCGCGCGAGCTGTGAAGGTCCTGGAGGAGGCCGCGGACGCGGCCAGGACCGGGCGGCACGCCACGCTGCTCCGATGGTGTCTGACGGAAATCGACAAGCTACGCGCGCGTTCCTGACCGTCAACTGCCTTTGTGGGATCGAGTGGGGACTGAAATCGTCACTGTCGGATCACCCGGGTAAAGAGGCGATCACCGCGTCTTCCGGGCGGAGACCATTCCGGCATACCGCCGCTAGGCTGAGGCCGACGCACCCCCGGTGAAACGCATCCCCGGTGGACGGCCACCCCGCCAAGGGAGTTCGAACGTGCCCAAGAAGCCCAAGACTTCGGAGCAGGCCGCCCAAGCCGCTCCCGCATCGCAGCCGTCGACGGCCACGCCCGCCGCGCCCGCACAGAATGCCGCCGGCCCCACCCTCCAGGACGTGGATCTCGACGAGCTGAACGGCGAGACATGGTCCACCTTCTCCGAAGTGGGCGACGAGGAAGACGAGCTGCCCGAGCGGTGACACGACCCGGCCCGGCACCCGTCGACCACCGTACGGACCCCCGCGTCGTCGAGGTCTACAGCAGCAGACCCGAAGGCCGGGGCAGCGGCACCGGGTATCTCCTCGACGGCGGCCTCGTGCTGACCGCCGGTCACGTCGTCAGCCGCGGCGACCCCGCACAGGCCGAGGTCACGGTGCGGCTGCCCGGCTCGCGGGACTACCTGCCGTGCGACGTGGAGTGGTTCCGCTACGAGGCACATGAGCCCGCCGACACCCGCATGGACGCAGCCGTCCTGCGGCTCTCCTCGCCGACGGCGGTGCCGTCTCCGGACGGTCTGCCGCCGCTGCGCTGGGGCCGGCTGGTCACCGGGCTGCCGGAGGTTCCGGCCGACCTCGTCGGCTACCCGTCCGGCATGGGCGTCCGACGCGACGACGCCACGGGAAGGCTCGTGCTGCGCGACACCGTCAGGGTCCGGGGAACCGTGAACTCGGGAACAGCCGTCAAGGCCAGGCGCTACCACATCGTCCTCGGGCAGCCGATCCCCCACTCGCCGGCCGCCGCCGTGTCCCGCTGGGAGGGGGCCTCCGGAGCGGCGCTGCTCAGCCACGACCTGTTGTGCGGCGTCGTCGTCACGGCGAAGGACGAACCCGGACATGGCAGGGCCCGTGCCATCCCGGCCGAAGAACTCCTGGCCGACCCCGGTTTCCGTGCGCTGTTCCCGAACGCCGTCACCGAACCGGCCGAACTCCAGCCGCTGCTGGAACGGGAGTCGTCCCGGCCGGCCAACACCCCCGTCTCCCTGCTCAGGCCGGACGCGACCGTCGTGCCGTTCACCGGACGCGAGGACGTCCTGGCCAGGCTCGGCGCCTGGTGCGAACAGCCCGGCCGGTTCTCCGTACGGCTGGTCACCGGACCCGGCGGCCAGGGCAAGACCCGACTCGCCGCGGAACTCGTCCGCCGTCTGCGGCCGCGGAACTGGAGCGCGGGCTTCCTGGCCGCCGGAGCGCCCCCGGACCTCCTGCACCTGGCCACCGGGACCCGCACCCCGCTGCTGCTCGTCGTCGACTACGCCGACGCGAGGGTCGAGCAACTCCAGACCCTCCTCGACCTCGTCGACCGGTACGAACACACCGGCACCACACCCCTGCGGCTGCTGCTGCTCGCCCGTGACAAGGAATCCGGCGACTGGTGGGAGAAACTGTGCAGCGAGGCCCTGCCCCTGCGCGACCCACCGCCCGGGACGGAGCTCGAGCTGCCCGACCTCTACGGCGACGGCGAAGAGCCCCTGGACGACACCGCCTTCCGCGAGATCGGTGAGAACCTCGCCGCGGCGCTGACCGGACTGCCCGGCGTCACCGCGCCCGTGGACCCCGCCGTCCTGCGCACCCTGCCGGTGCCCGACCTGAGCGACCCCCGTCACCATCGGGCCCTGGACCTGCAGATGGCGGCCCTGGTCGCGCTGTTGCAGGCACTCGACCCCGAGGACGCACCGGCGGACGAACCGTACGAGGGTGTACTGCTGCGCCATGAGCAGAAGATCTGGCGGCACACCGCACACAGCCACGGGCTGGGGGCCCTGACCCTGAGCGCCAGGCGAGAGCTGGTCGCCGCGGCCACCCTCTGCGGCTCACCCGCCGACCGGGACGAGGCCCGGGACATCCTCGGGCGCCTGTCCGCCGTCACGACCGGGACACCGGACGTCCCCGACCCGAGCACGCCATCCGACCTCGACCCCGCCGCGGACTGGCTCGCCACTCTCTATGCCGACCCGCACACCTTCTGGGGGCCACTGCGCCCGGACCGCATCGGGGAGCACCTCGTAGGACTCGCCGTCGGACACCGCCCGGCACTGCTGGACGAGCTGCTCGCCACGGCGCCGACCGCCCAGGCCACCGACGCCCTACGGGTGGCCGCCCGGGCCGCTCCCCGGCACGACCGGCTCGGCGGCTCCCTGCACTCCGTCGTGGTCCGCCACCCTCAGCGGCTTGCCGGACCGGCCGTCACGGCGGCGACCAGCAGCGGGCCCGAACCGGGCCCCCTGCACACCGCCCTTGCCGAGGTCGTGCGCGACCACCCCGACGACGGCACGCTCCTGCGGAGCATGTTCACCAGGCTGCCCGCCCACTCCCGCAACCTGTCACAGTGGGGCGCCGAACTCGCCGGGGCGTTGGTCACCCTGGCCGGAGAGGCACTCGGCGAACAGCCGGACCACACCGCCTGGGCGCGGCTGGCGGCCGCCTTCAACGACCACGCCCACTGGCTGACCGCCGTCCACATGCACGACGAGGCACTGGAACGCGGCGCGATGGCGGTCCGGCTCTACGAGGGCATCGCCGGTCAGGAACCCGGCCGCTACGCGCGCGATCTGGCCACCGCGCACGAGGGATACGCTCACCAGCTCCATCTGCAGAGCCGTCGGGAGGACGCCTTGGCATCCGCCGAGCGCGCGGTCGACCTGCGGCGCGAACTCGCCGACGGGCCCGTCGCCCGCGCCGCGCTCGCGGTGGCCCTCACCGGATACGCCCACCATCTGTCCAGCCTCGGACAGGCCGTGGACGCGGCCGAGGCGAGCGCCGAATCCGTGGCCCTCTACGCGGAACTCCCCCCGCAGACGGTGTCGGCCCATGAGGACGAGTACGCCGCGGCTCTGCTGGCCCACGCCGGGTGCCTCGCGGAACTCGCCGAATACGACGCCGCCATCGACGTGGTCGACCGGGCGGTCGACCACTACCGCCGACTGGCCGGCCGGTACCCCGATGCCCATCTACGCCCGCTCGCCGCCGCGTTGGCGACCCGCGCCGATCTCCTGGTGGACACCGGCTCCTACGAGCGCGCCCTCGACGACGCGGGGGAGGCGCACAAGGCATACCAGAGCCTGGCCGCGGGGCCGGCCGACCCCTACGCCGGTGAACGTGCCGCCACACTGCACTGCCTCGCCCGCTGTCTGGGACCTCTCGGCCGCTGGGAGGAGGCGGAGCAGCGCTCCCGGGAAGCCGTCGAACTCTACGGCGCGCTGCGGCTGGCCGCGCCGCGCACTCATGCCTTCGCCTGGGCCCGGGCCGCCGACGGCTGGGCCGTCGCCCTCTCGGAGTGCGGTCACGACCGGCAGGCCGTGGAGGTGGGCCGCGGCGCCGTCGAAGCACTGGAGGAACTGCACACCCACGGCGACCCCGGAACGCGGAGCGCGCTGGCCGACGCGTCCCGCAACCACGCGGCGGTACTCCTGGAGCAGGGGCGGGCGGCCGAAGCCGAACCGTTCGCGGCGCGATCCCTCGCACTGTGCCGGGAACTCGCCACCGACGACGGAGCCTTCGCCTACGAGGAGGTGGAGGCCCTGCTGCTCCACGGCATGGTGCTGGCCACACTGCGCCCACGGGAGAGCGTACGGCCGCTGCTGGAGGGACTGGGCAGAGCCCAGCAGGCCGAGGACCGGGAGACGGGTCTACGACTGGCGGCGGCCCTGGTCGACGCGCACCGGGCTGATCCCACTGTGGCCGATCTGGTCCGCGAACTCACCGGCGGCGTACCCGACTGGCTGCGCGATCAGCAAGGGTGAGCACGGTCAGCACCGCGCCCAAGTCTCGTGAATCGTCGGCGGTGGGTGCCGTGGGTGCATTCGGTGCAATCGTTGCCACCGGAACACCAGGCCGCCAGGGCCGATGCGTTCTCAGGTAGCGAGATGGCCAGCCCTGGATCGACATCACCACGGCAGCCGATCACTAGGTCATGCCCCCTGAAGTGGTGTAACCGTGCCGGGTTGATCGTCGGGGGGATAGATCTTGTCCATGCTGCCTTCGGGGAGGTAGCGGCGGGGGAAAGCGATCCATTCATCGTGCATTTCGATGAGGACGGCGGTGGTGAGGCGTTCGAGGGCGTCGGGGTTGGGGAAGATCTGGACGACGTCGACACGGCGCTTGATCTCCCGGTTGACCCGTTCCAGGGGGTTGGTCGACTGGATCTTCTTCCAATGTCGCTCGGGGAAGTCAGCGAAGGCGGTCAGGTCGACCTTGGCCTCCAGGAGCATCGTCTTCACCTTGGGGAACTGGCGTCCGAGCATGTCGGCGACGGTGTCGAGCTGAGCGCGGACGGCCTCGGCGGTGTGCTGGGCGAAGACCGTGCGGATGGTCGCCGCCACCATCTCTGCGGAGTCCTTCGGGATCACCGCGAAGACGTTGCGCAGGAAATGAACGCGACAGCGCTGGTAGGCGGCGCCGAGCATAACCTTGCGGACGGCCTTGACCAGGCCGGAGTGGTGGTCGGCGATGACCAGGCGGACCCCGGTCAGACCGCGCTCGCGCAGGGAACGCAGGAACTCGCTCCAGAAGACTTCGGTCTCGCTGTCGCCGACCATCAGCCCGAGGACTTCGCGTCCGCCGTCCTCGGTGATGCCGGTGGCGACGACCACGGCCTGGGAGACGATTCTGTGGTTCACCCGGGCCTTGCAGTAGGTGGCGTCGAGGTAGATGTAGGGGAAGCGGGTGTGGTCCAGGGGCCGGGTGCGGAACACGCTCAGTTCCGCGTCGAGGTCGCCGCAGATCCTGGAGACCTCGCTCTTGGAGATCCCGGTGTCTCCGCCGAGGGCCTTGACCAGGTCGTCCACGCTGCGGGTGGACACACCCTGCACGTATGCCTCCATGATGACCGCGTAGAGAGCCCGGTCGATGCGTCGCCGGCGTTCCAGCAGGCTGGGGAAGAAGCTGCCGGTGCGGACCTTGGGGATCGCCAGGTCCAGGTCCCCGGCCTGCGTGGTCAGCACCTTCTCCCGGTGCCCGTTGCGCATCGTCGTGCGGGTCTCGCTGTGCTCGCCGGGCTCGGCTCCGATGTGGGCGGTGGCCTCGGCCTCGATGAGTTCCTGCAGGATCCGCTGGGCCAGGACCCTGATCATCTCGATTCCGTCTGCCGTACGCAGTGACTCCATCAGGCGGAGTAAGTCATGCTGGGACAAGGCCATCGCGTCACCTCTCGCTTCAACGAGCTTCGCTACTCGGAGAGTTGCGCGATGGCCGCTTCATGACCAGGGGCTATGCAGAGATCGCTGCTACACCACGTAGTGGGACACCATCGATCACTACCGAGAGGCCGGGTTCCGGGTGTGCGTGAAAGTACGTATTTCGGTGCTCTTGCCTGGGGCTGGTGTGGGGCGAGTGGGTGGGAGCGGGTACCTTCCTGGTCATGTCTGGTGATTCCCAAGGCGGTGGCCCGTGCCGTGCAGGTGCGGCGGTGGGAGGGCGATCGGCTGATTCGGAATGGCTGTTGAACGCCGACCCGGGGAAGATCGTGGCGGCACCAGATGCTTGAGAGCTTCGAGATCTCTTTCATGGACAGCCTGTCGTGGGATGAACTGCGCACGGCGCTGTCGAGGCATTTGCGGACGCCGATCGAAAACGTGGTTATGTTGGGCGATTGGCTGGATCTACCGCCGAAGAGGCAGGGCGAAACGACGAGCCTGAACATCATCCGGCAGGAAGGTGGGTACCGGACGCTCGTCGAAGGCGCTTCCCCGCTGATTGTTCATGGCGAGAAGCTCGGCTTGCTCGCAGCAGCGCTGGCCATGGAGTTCTCGACGAGCGTTGCGATCGGCGACTGCACGCATGACTGCGGATCTGCTTGTGGGCGACTCGTCGTCTACCAGCCCGACGGGAGCACGCTCTCCGCAGTAGAAAAATCTGACTGCGAATTCTGGGATCTTGAGCTCTGGTAACGCGGGACCGGGTGGAACAGTAGCGATGCGTTCTCAGGCTGTCGCCGGAGCATGGCGGTTGCGTGCTGGGGCATGACCGGTAGTGATCGGTTGCGGCGCCGATGTTGGTCCAGCCTGCTTGGCGCATGTCCGATGGCGAGGCTACGCAGGGTGGCCATGGCGCGGGGTGCGGCGCCGGTGCGCGTACTCGCGAGGCGTCCTCGCCGAAGGTTTCGTCTCTGATGTGGTGCAGGGCCTCAACTGGCCAGTGACTCTGGATGAGTTCGGCGAGCTGTGCCGGGCCGGCCTGTTCGGGCGGGAGGCCGGCGCCACTTTCCAGATTTGCGTCCAAGCCGGCGAAGTTCAGATCCTGGACCCCGAACGATGGCGTTCCCCTGGCCCTTGGCGCTCTGTTTGCCTGTTGCCTGGCACCGTCATAGAGTGGCAATAAGCAATTTCACGCCTCGCGAATCCGCCTTTCGTCATCGGCATCGGCGACATCGTCTCCCATTACCTGGATTGAGAATGTCGCCCGGTCAACAAATCGGAGGCGTCGCGCATGAGAATGAGTCTGACCCAGCTGCGTGCCCTTGCCGCAGAGGCAGGGTTCACCGGCAATGACATCAACATCGCGGCCGCCGTCGCCATGGCAGAATCCAAAGGCGACACGGGCGCCGTCGGCGACCAGCACCTGGTCGACAACAAGTGGGGGCCCTCCATCGGTCTCTTCCAGATTCGCTCCCTCAAGCACCCGGCGCAGTTCTCCCCGCCGGACACGCTGAGGATCGAGGGAAAGCTCAAGAACCCGCTCTACAACGCCAAGACGGCGAAGGCCATCAAGCACGCGCACAACTGGAAGCAATGGTCCACGTTCGTGAACGGGGCCTACAAGCAGTACATGGACGGCGGGCCTGCGGCCCCGTCCCGCTTCGAGCCGTTCCCTGGTGCGTCGTTCTTCAAAGCCGGACGGAAATCACCGATCGTCGCCGCGATGCACCAGCGGCTCGTCGCCGAGGACTGCAACCGGTACGAGTCGAGTGCCGGAGCCGACACATGGGGCCCGGGCGATGTGAAGTCCTTTGCCGCCTGGCAGCGCAAGCTCGGCTTCTCAGGCGACGACGCCGACGGCATCCCCGGCAGGACCAGTTGGGACAAGCTGCGGGTCCCCAACGTCTGAAGGCTGAGGCCACGCACCGGAAGCGAGCGGAGCTTCGGCCAACGTACCCACATCCACATCCGCATCTCACGTCCCGGCCGGAAAGGATGGCGTCATGCCCGAGAACGGCGTCAAGCCCGAGAAGAACTTCGACGACGAGGATCTGAAGACGGCTCTCGCGAGAACAGACCTCAGCGATGGACCCGGAACCGACAACCTCGACGACCTTCCCGCGAGCGACTTCGTCGCTTTCGCCGAGGACGGCGTCGAGAACGACACGGAGGCCTCCAAGTGACTGCCACCATCGCCTACGACCGTGACGTCTCGAACTTCATCGACAAGCTGAGCGCGACAGGCCACGTCACCCACAAGTCCTACAGGAAGACGTCGGTCACGCTGCACCACAACGCCGGCCGGTTCTCGCACCAGGGTCTGCTCGAGGTCTGGAGGACGCGTCCCGCCTCGGCCCACTTCGACGTCGACGCCGCAGGTGAGGTCGCGCAGTACGTCAAGGTGAACGAGTACGCCTGGGCTGTCGGCAACGTAACCGGCAACCAGCGCTCGATCAGCATCGAAATGGCGAACGAGACGCTCGCGCCGAGTTGGACGGTCGGCGAGGCCACCTGGAGGAGCGCCGCACGTCTCGCCGGCTGGAACTTCGCCAAGGTGATCGGCGAGCGTCCCAGCAAGAGCAACCTCTTCTACCATCACCGCTGGTCCTCGACCGTCTGCGCCGGCCCGCACATGGACGACATCTACGACAAGGTGCTGGCGGAGGCTCAGGCGGCGTACGACCATTTCAAGGATTCCCGCCCCAGCCCTCGGCCGGACACGGAGCCGTTCCCTGGTGCCTCGTTCTTCCACTCCGGGCGGAAATCGCCGATCGTCGCCGCATCGCACCAGCGGCTCGTCGCGGAGGACTGCAACCGGTACCAGTCGAGTGCCGACGCCGACACATGGGGTCCGGGCGACGTGAGGTCCTATGCGGCCTGGCAGCGGAAGCTCGGCTTCGTGGGTGACGACGCCAACGGCATCCCTGGCAGGACCAGTTGGGACAAGCTGCGGGTCCCCAACGTCTGACCGGCCGTCGCCTTGGCAGCTTCGTGCTGGGCACCACCTTGCACGTCAGCGGCGGCGAGACCAGTTCGGCCCGTTGACCGGAGTCCCGGCCTGCCGGGGCGCTTCGTCGCCCGTGGCAGTGTCGTCAGTCCTTGATGAGCTTCAACTGCTTATTGATCTCTCGGGGATTGCTGTCGCCGGCGACCTTCTGCAGGAGCGGGGTGTGGTCGAGGATGAAGTCCCGGACCGGCTGCAGTGGTGCCGGAGCGTGGTGGAACACTTTTCCGAGGATGTAGGCCTGTTGGACTTGCCGGGCGGTGTGGGGCTTGCGTGGGCCCTCGTAGATTCCCAGGGCTCGCTGCAGGGCGGTGAGGTCGGTGAGGTCGACGCCGCGCAGTGCCCGGCCGAGGAAGTAGCCGTCCTCGATGGACATGCCGGCTCCGTACGCGGCGTAGGGCGAGGTCGGGTGGGCCGCGTCGCCCACGAGGGTGGCGCGCCCCTTGGACCACTGCTTCAGACGGGGCCGGTCGCGCAGCACCCACCGTTGTACGTTCTCGGGCTCCGTCCGGGCGATCAGACCGGCTAGCGGTGGCGGGAACTCCACGGCCAAAGCGGCGGCCGCGGCCTTGAGGTCTGCCGGCGCCGGGGCGTCGGGGTCGGTGGCGGTGAGCACCCACCACTGGAAGCCGTCGTGGCCCTTGTGCCGGATCGACGTCCAGCTTCCTTGCACCGTTCTGCTGTGTGTCAGAACACTCATGTTCGGTTCGGTGCCCGGGACATCGGTGAAGGTGAAGCCACCGAAGATGTGCAGCCGATGCTCCCGCTTGGGGGCATCTCCCCACAGCGTGCGTCGGACCAGCGAGTCGATGCCGTCAGCGCCGACGAGCACCTCGTGCTGAGCGGTGGTGCCGTCGGCGAAGTGCAGAGTGACTGCCAGATCGTCCTGCTCGATACGTGTGACGTGCTGGTTGAACCGCAGAGTGTCCGGCGGGATGGCGGCGAGCATCCGCTCGTAGAGTTGCGGGCGCAGCAGTCCGATGAACCCTCCGCCGTAGGCGCGCTTGGTTTCGGGATCCTGCTTGACGCGTGCGCGCACGTGACCGGAGAGATTGCGGAACTCCGGGTCCGTGGGTGCCCCGAGGTCGTCGGTGTCCACGCCGAGAGCGCGCAGCGCCTTCACCGGCGGCGGCCACAGGTTGAGGATGTTGCCGGCCGGCCGGGCCTCGCGGTAGCGCTCGTAGACGGTGACGTCGTGACCCGCCTGGGCGATGGACAACGCCGCGGCCATGCCCGCCGGCCCGGCGCCGAGGACGGCGACGCGGCTGACGGGGGTGTTCGAGAGTGCTTCGGGCACGGGATCACCTCAGGTACCGGAGGGAAACAGTAGCGAGCGCTACTATTAGCGTCAGACTGTAGTGTGTCTTACGGTTCGGTCAAGACCTGTGCACGTACGTCGGGCGGAACGGGAGACTGAAGATCATGGGCGAGGCCGAGAGGCTGCCGACGGCCGACCTGGAGATCCGGCCGCCCAAGCAGCGGCGCAGTCGCGAGGCATGGAACCGGGTGCTCGATGCCGGTGTGTCGATCCTGGAGGACGGCGGGTACGAGGCGTTCACCATCGCGGCCGTGTGCGAGCGGGCCGAGGTCGCGCCGCCGGCCATCTACGCACGCACCACCAACAAGGACGCCCTCTTCCTTGCCGTCTACGAGCACGGCATCCAGCGCCTGCGCGCGGAGCAGCGGGTCTTCGCCGACACCAGCCGGTGGGCAGACCTGGCCCCGGCCGAACTCGTGCGCGCGGCAGTGGCCGAAACGGTCGGCATGTTCTTTCGCCACGAGCGGTTCTTGCGGGCCGTCGTCCTGCTCTCCGCGTCACATGCGGAAGTCCGGCGCCGAGGTTCCCGCTACAGCCAGGAGTTGGGGGACGGGTTCGCCGGTGTGGTCCTGAGGACGGCGGACGCCATCACGCTCCCGGACACCGAGGCCGCGGTTCGGCACTGCTTCCACACCGTCTTCGCCGCGTCGGTTGTCCGTGTCGCCTACGGTCCGGGATTCGGCAGGGCGGTACCGGTGGAGGACGACGCCTTCGTCGCCGATCTGGCTGAGGCGGCGGTGCGTTATCTGCTGGCTACCTGACTGCGTGTGACATCAAGGCGGCACAAGGCCGCCTCCATCGGCAGGAGTTGTTCGCGGAGGCGCGCGGTCTCGATGTCCTTTGCCAGGAGGCTCCGGACGAGGGCGGTCAAGTCGTCGTCCACGCGATGGCGCCATCGCCATACGGCACGCCCGCCCACGGGATCGTCGACAACAGGTACGTATATGGAATACGTACTCCTACCGACGCGTCCCTGACAGCCGTGCCGTTTCCTTGCGTGCATGACGACAGCGGGCGGGGAAGCGCAGGTGCCGGGAGCGGCGGGAGCGGCGGGAGCGGGCGGGCGGTGGCGGGCACAGGGGGTGGGCCTGCCGGCCTTGAGGGCGGTGGACCCGTTCGACCGGTGAGGCGGTGAACCCGCACCGGGCCCCGGCCCACGGACCTCCACCCGGCGCCCGGCCATCGCCCTCGACAGCGCCCCGGCTGCGTACCGGTCCACGCGTCAAATCACCATCACCCGCGCGTCACATCAACATGCCCCGCCACCAAGGCAGTCCGGCGGGGCGCCCGACCTCATCCTGGGGGAATCACATGCGCGTACACAGCATCGCGGCGTCTGTCCTTTCCGGCGCGGCCGTCCTCTCGACCCTTGTTCTTCCGGGCACCGCCCAGGCGGCGGGACACTCCGGGGCGGCGAAGGGTCTCAGAGGCCTCACCTCCGAGCACGTCCGGCCGCAGGACGCGGTCGGCGGCACCACCTTCACCAACGGTGTCGTCAACAAGGGCAAGGACGTCGTGCTCGGCGTCACCGGCAAGAAGGCTGTTCCCGTCACCTTCACCGCCTTCGACGAGGAGGGACTGGCCCTCACTCAGGCTTTCCTGTGGCAGGGCACGGACAGTTCGGACACGGACACCATCACCGGCGCCCTGGGGTCGGACGACGACCCCGCCTGCACCGAGACAACGGTCCAGGGCGGCTACCGCTACAGCTGTCGGACGGTCTTCACCATCGACCCGGCCGTCGACTTCAAGGACGGCAACGGCACCGCCGGTACCTGGAAGCTCTTCCTGGGCGCCTACGACCTCTACGCGAACGTCAGCGTCGACGACGACGTCGCCCGCGGCAGGATCAAGCGTGCGGCGAAACTGACCACGGACGCCTCCCCGGAGCCGGTGACGGCAGGCAGGAACATCAAGGTCACCGGCAAGCTGAGCCGCGCCAACTGGGCCACGGGCAAGAACGCGGGATACACGGACCAGCCGGTGCAGCTGCAGTTCCGCAAGCGGGGCACCAGCAACTACACCACCCTCAAGACGGTCAGGACCAGCAGCAGCGGCACCCTGAGCACCACCACCCGGGCCCGCTCCGACGGCTACTTCCGCTTCGTCTTCGCCGGCACCACCACGACCGGCTCCGCGACCGCCCCCGGCGACTACGTCGACGTCAGGTAGCCGGCCCGGCGTCCCCGAACCGGCCCCCGGCGCGGCGGCGGGCCATCAGCGCGGCCAGGGCCGTACGGGAGGAGACCCCGGTCTTGCGGAACGTGCGGGAGACATGCGTCTCCACGGTACGCCGGCTGACGAACAGCCGGTCCGCGATGGCCTGACTGGTGAGCCCCTGCGCCACCAGTTCGGCTACCTCCAGCTCCCGGACGGTCAGGGTGGCCAGCCGCTCGGTGAGTCCGGCGCGGTCCGGGGAGCCGTACGGCGTCTCCGGGCCGCCCTCGGGCGGGCGGGTGGCGTCGGCGAGGCCGACGAGCATGCCGCTGCCGCCCGCCTCGGCGAGCCGGCGCCCTCTGAGCCAGGCGTGCGTGCGGGCCCGGCCGCGGCCCGCCGCCGCGTCCAGCGGGGCGCCGAGCAGCAGGGAGTGGGCCTCCCAGAAGACCGCGCCGCAGCGGGCGCTCTCCGCCGCGGCCTCCGCGAACAGGTCCGCCGCCGCAGCGGTGTCCCCCTGCGCCAGCGGCAGATGGGCGGCGCTGCGCAGCGCGGACGCCCGCTGCATCGGCAGCCCCAGCTGTTCCGCCTCCTTCCGGGCCCGCTCGGCCCAGGTGCGGGCCTCCTCCGGCATCCCCGTCAACAGGGCCGCCGTGACCAGGATCTCCAGGTAGAGAGGCCGCATCGAGGGCTGGATCCGCTGCAGTTCGGGACCGCCCGCCTGGAGCATCGCGTCCCGGGCCCGGACCGGATCGCCGGCCATGAGCGCTGCCCAGCCGAAGATGCACCAGGCCGTGGAGGCCCACCAGTCCACCCCGCTGCCGGCCGCGGCCACCGCCTCCTCGGCGACGGCGAGGGGGCGTGGATCGCCCGGCGGACAGCCGGCGACCAGCGCCGCGGCCCTGCTCGCCAGGACGAACGCGAGCAACTGGTCGCTGCCGATCCCACGCGCGATGTCCTCGGCCCGGTCGGCGAGTTCCAGCGCGGCGGGGATCCGGCAGGTCTGGACCCGGACATGGGACAGGCACAGCAGCAGATGGGGCACGACATAGAGCTGGCCGCTGCGGCGGGCGATGTCCAGGCCGCGCTCGGCGTGCCGCTCCGCGTCCGGGTAGTGCTCCAGAAACGCCTCCGCCCAGCCGAGCCGGGCCAGCGGTTCGCACAGCGCGGTGAGGTCGTTGTCCGGCAGCGAGTCGACCAGGGCGGCGGCCTCCCGGGCGAGTTGGTGCGCCGCGGTCATGCTGCCCTCGTACGCCTCTCCCAGGGCCGCGACGGCGAGGACGCCGGCCTCCCCCACCTCGTCCCCTGTGGACCTGGCCGCCGCTAGGGCCGCCTCGACCTCGGTGCGCACCCGGGCGTAGGAGGTCTCGCTGTCCAGCGGCGCGGCCGAGCCCAGCTCCAGGCCGAGCCGTACGACGTGGGACGGCGCGGGGTTGCGGGCCAGCTCGCGGCGCAACACCGCGACAGCCTCGGTGGAACGCCCCAGATGACGCTCCACCACCGCGCACAGGACGACCGCGCGCACTCTGAGGCCCTGGTCCTCGTCGGCCGTCGGCCCGTCGGGGGACCGCCGTGGGGTGGCGATCAGCTCCTGGAGCAGGTCGCGGCTCTCGCGCAGGCCACCGCACGCCGCCAGCGCGCGGGCCCGTCTCAGGATCAACTCCCGTCGTTGGAGTGTGTGTTCGGGGGTGTGCGGAAGGTGGCGGAGTGCCACGTCGAGCCAGTGGGCCGAGCTCGCCGGGGCCGTCCGGGCCGTCTGCGCGGCGGCCTCGTCGAGTACGGCCACCGCAGCCGGGTCCCAGGCGGTCAGCGACCGTTCCACGTGATGGGCCCGCTCGGCGGCCGAGGCGCCGACGCGGGCCAGTTCCCGCGCGGCGAGCCGGTGGATCTCGGCGCGCCTCAGGAAGGGCGTGTTCTCGTGGACGAGGGTGCGTACGACCGGATGCCGCAGGGTCAGCAGGCCCTGTGGGGTGGTGCGCAGCAGGTCGCGGCGGGTGAGCGCGTGGACGTCGTCGGCGAACGCGGTGCCGGGCCGGCCCGTCACATGGCTCACCATCGTGGGGGTGGCGTGCTCGCCCAGGACCGCCACGGCCTCGACGATGTCGCGCCGGGCGGGGACTAGCACGGTCAGCTCGTCCAGGAGCAGGGTGCCGAGCCCCGGCGGTGCCGAGGACTCGGTCGTCGTGCCGTCCCGGCGGGCCTGGAGGAGGGTCAGAAAGTAGAACGGATTGCCTTCGCTCGCGGCGTGCAGCGCGGCGGTCTCGGCCGGCGGCAGACCGGGACCGGCCAGTTCGGCACAGTCGCCCGCACTCAGCGGTCGCAGGCCGAGCCTGACGACCGTGCCGGTGTCGACTCCCCGGGTGAGCCCTGCGGCGAGGGACTCGGGCCCTTGCCGGTCCCGGCGTGTCAGGGCCAGGACGACGGGGGCGTGCGGAGGATGCCGTACGAGATGATCCAGCAGCTCCAGTGACGCAGGGTCCGCCCAGTGCAGGTCGTCGAGAGCCAGCAGCAGCCCGGACGGGGCGGCGAGCCGGGCGAGCAGGGCGGCCGTGGAACGGTGCAGTCCGAAACGGTCGACCGCGCCGCTCCGCCCGAGGAGGGGCGCCACCTCTTCGGTCTCCCGGAGGCCGTCCGGGGCGCGCAGGTCGAGGTGGGCCAGTGCGTCGGCGAACACCTGGAAGGGCACCCGCCGTTCGTACTCCGTGGCCCTGCCGCGCAGGACCGTCATCCCGCGCCGGCGCGCCCGTGCGCAGACCTCGCCCAGCAGTCGGCTCTTGCCGATCCCCGCCTCGCCGGTGATGTCGACGATCCGGGAACGCGCGTCGTCGCAGAACTCCTCGCCCTTCGCCGCTCGGCGCACCCCCGCCGCCGCACGGTCGAGCAGCACGTCGAACCGGGCGAGCTCGGAGGAACGGCCCAGCAAGGGAGTTCCGTTCCCGCCCGCCCCAACTGCCGTGTCAGCTCTCACAGTTGCCCTTTCTCTTCACATCCCCCTCACATGTCATTCTCTCCTGTTGATCGTCGCAACCGCCGCGCGGGGGAGTCCGGAACGGACGGACGCAACAGGGCGAGCGGCTCGGTCACGGCGATGGCGTTCGCGACGGTGGTCACCCGGCACTGCCGTGCGAGGCCGCAACGACGTCTCCAACTCCCGGCCCAGAGAGCCCGCGCCGCTGAACGAGGGCGACGTACTGAGTACGCATACTCATGTCCGCCGGAACCCGGGCTGGCAGCCTGCGTGCATGACGTGTGGCAGAGGGGCACTGACGGCATTTCATCTTCTGCTGGTCTGGGCGACGATGACGGCCGCGGTGCCGATACTCGGCTTCGGGCTGGTGATGTCGGGCTGGGGCGGCGGCACCGGTGCGGCCGCGTGGTTCTTCGTGCTGGGGGTGCCGCTGACGGTGGTCCTGCTGGCCACGGCGGGCTTACCCGCGGGGTCGGTGGTGCCGTTGTGCGCCTCCACGTCGCGTCGGTACGGCTGGGCGACCCTGGTGTTCGTCCTCGGCACGCTAGGCGTCCTTGCCGGCCTGGTCGCCTACGGCAGTGAAGTCGCCCTGGGGAGCGCCGGCACACGGGTCGCGCTGACCGGGGTGCCGTACGCCGTCGCCGCGGCGTTCTTCGTACCGAGCCGGTGGGTGCGGCTCGGGGGGATGGCCGTGCTGGGCGCAGGCGTGGTCTACGGGGGCTTCGTCGGCCCCGAGCAGGCGCAGCAGCGTCGGTACACCGCCGAGATCGCGCGGTACCGGGAAAGGCCGGAACTGCTGTATCTGGGGGACACCCCGCCGGGGATGCAGGTCTCCCGCGCTGTGGTCGGGCCCGGCCAGTTCCAGGTCGACTACGGCCCTGCCCGGCCGGACGAGCTCGGGCACGTGGGCCTGACGGTCCGCTCGCCGCTCTCGCCGAAAGCGCGCTGCTCTCTGTATGTACAGAAGGGCGTGGCCTGCACTGTGGACGAGCGGGGAGAGATGCGGATCGTCAGCGATCTCCCCGGCGGTCGCAGCGACATCAGACTGATCCGTCGCCACCACGGCGCGGAGGTCGAAGTCTCCAGCCAGGTCCTCGACGAGCCGGGTCTTCGTCACCTCCTCGACACACTGCATCCGCTGTCCGACGACGAGTTGGAAAAGATGATGCGAGAGAAGACGATCGCCGAGGGATTCTGAGCACGCGGCCTGTCGAGTGCGGGGCCGTGACTCCCCTACGAACCGTCGGCGCGGCGGCACCCCAGCGCTCGGAGCCCAGGCCGCCGCCGTGGCGTGTCTGCGGTCGACAGCCGCACGCTCACCGGAGACCGGATCCGCCGCCACGGCAGCTTCGGCTTTCGGCGGCGGCACCTCCGTCACCGTCCGCGGCGTCAAGGTCACCGGTACCGGCGCCCCCGACAAAAGGCAAGCCCCGTACGCCCTCGAAAGGGTGATCAGATCTCCGGTGGCCCCGTCTCGATCCGGTGCATCACCGGGGGCAGGCGGTCCAGATCGGGGCCGGTCTGAACCTGCCGTTCGTCCCACCACGTCGCGCCGGCGTCACGCAGCGGACCGATGACGTCCTTCGCCTTCGCGGCGTTCGAGGGCGTGGCACCGCCGAGCACGAGCTCGAATGGCCGCTCGGCACCGCCTGTGCGGTGCTTGCGCACATAACCGGCGAGATCGCGAACCTCTGCCACATCGGGCACATGCCCGTGCCGGGCCGTCTCGAAGAGTGGCACCGCTCCGTCCCACCGCGCTGCCCGCCGCATCGGCGGACGATGAGGCCAGAACCCGCCGATCCACACCGGCGGACCGGGCCGTTGCACGGTTGCGGGCAGCAGCGTCACGTCCCGCGCTTCGTAGTGGCGGCCGTTGTGGTCCACCGTCTCGCCGGACCACCAGCGCCTCAGCAGCTCCAGCCCCTCGTCCAGCCGCTCGGCGAGGACCTGCGGCTCAGCGGTGTCGCCGAAACTGCGGTACTCGTCCTCGACCGGACCGCCCAGGCCGGCTGCGAAGATCACCCGGCCGCCGCTGAGGTTGTCCAGGGTGGCCACTTGTCGGGCAAGTTGCTGCGGGCGATAACGGGGGACCGGTGTCAGTAAGGTGCCCAGCCGGATCCGTGAGGTCGCGAGCGCGGCCGCGGTCAGCAGCATCCAGGGATCCGCGAAGGGACGCCCTTGGTGTTGTCGGTGCAGTACGTGGTCCCAGACGAAGAGTCCGTCCCAGCCGGCCTGTTCGGCGGCGGCCGCGACAGTCGCGACGTTGCGGGGGTCGGCGAAGTCACCGAAGTTGGGGATGTTGATGGAGAAGCGCATCCCAGCAGGATGTTTGACAGGCCGCGAAGGATCAACCGGATTCGAAGCCAGCACGACTCTGGTCGGCCACGGCCGAGACCGCCGTCAAGCACGGGGGGCGCTGGTGTGGTGGCGGCCAGGGACCCGGTTACGCCTGGTCGCGTGGTTCCCCGGGCCCCTGACTCGGGGTTGTTCCCGCCGTCTCCGAAGAGAAGCCCTCGCGCAGCTGCAACGGTGCCATGCCGTGCCAGCGGCGGACAGCTCGGCGCAGGGCGCGTTCGTCGGAGAAGCCCGCCTGGCGGGCCACCTCACGGAGGGTGAGGTGAGGGCGGTGCAGGAGCAGTTCGACGCGCTCACGGCGTACGCCCTCGACGATCGCCTCGTAGGAGGTGCCGCAGTCGGCCAGACGGCGCCGCAGTGTCCGCTCGCTCGACGCGTGTCTGCGGGCCTGCTCGGAGAAGGAGGGGACGACCGGGAGGCTCTGCGCGACGGAGATCTCCAGGATCTCCAGCAGGTCCTGCTGACGACGGCGGGAGGCCATCTGCCCTTCGAGGAGTTCGAGGGTGGCGGCGTAGGTGACCGGATCGCGGCCCGGCATCGTCCGGTTGATCCATGTCTGCGGTACCACCAGCCGGTTGCCGGAGGCGCTGAAGTGCAGGGGGCAGCGGAAGAGGTCGCGGAAGGGCTGGACGTCGCGCGGGGCGGCGAAGGCGAAGTGCACCTCCTGGGGTGTGAGGCCGGGGTCGGCGGCGAGGCGGCCCAGGGTGACGACGCTGGAGAACGCCTCCTCGACAAGGAAGACGGCGACGTTCGGGTCGATCATCGGGTCCGGGAGGTCGGCTCGGATCACGTAGTCGGAGCCCTCCCGGCCCGCCGACCAGACCGTCATCGCCCCGGACACGTTCTGGAAGCGGACCCCCGCCTCGATGGCGACCTGGAGGGTGTCGCTGGCGAGCATGGCGAAGCCCACCAGCCCCCAGGCGGTGAGGTGCTGCGCCGCTCCGACCCGCAGGCCCAGGTTCTCGTCCCCGGTGAGTTCGACAGCACGCCGGATGACGGCACTGCCCTGGCGGTAGGAGACGCGCAGGGCCGCCGAGCGCATCAGGGTCTCGGTGAGACCGACCTGGGCCAGTTCCGGCTCCAGGTCGACTCCGTACTCCTCGGTGATCTGGTCCAGGTAGCGCAGGATGTTCGGGGAGATCGTCGCCGACGTGCTGCGGGTGGTGCCGTTCTCCGGACGGGTTGCCTCGGTCATGGCTTCTCTCCAGGGCCGTACTCGCGACCACTTTAGGCATCTGCGTCCGGTTTCGGCCGCGTCAGCGGGTACGGATCCAGACCGTCTTCTCCCTGGTCCACTGCGCGAAGGCGTCGGTGGACCGCTCCGCCCCGCCGAATCCGGACTGTTTCCAGCCGCCGAAGGGGGCGGTGATGTCGCCCTCGCTGTAGGAGTTGACGGAGACCACTCCGGCCTGGATGCCGCGAGCGAGGCGGAAGGCGGTGTCGAGGTCCTGGGTCCACAGTGAGGCGGCGAGGCCGTATGGGGTGGCGTTCGCCGTCCGGATCGCCTCCTGCTCGGAGGTGAAGGTCTGGACGGTGACCACGGGGCCGAACAGTTCCTCGGTGAGGACCCGACTGTCGTCGGGGGCGCCGACGACGACGGTGGGCGGGTAGTAGGCCCCGTACGGGTGCAGGCCCGTCGGCAACCCGGCGGTGTGGGCCACGGCTCCGGCGGCGACCGCCTCGTCCACGGCGCGGGCGACCCGGTCTCGCGCCGCGCTGCTGATCAGCGGTCCGATGCGGGTGTCCGGCTTCGCCGGGTCGCCGATCACCAGGGCCCCGGCGGCGGCTGTGAACCGTGCGACGACCTGGGCGGCGATGTCCTCGTGGACCAGGATCCGGGAGCCGGCCGTGCAGTTCTGTCCCATCGTCAGGAACGCGGCCTCGATCATGTCGTCGATGAGGTCGACGCCGAAGTCGAGCGCGTCCGGCATCAGCACCTGGGGGCTCTTGCCGCCCATCTCCAGGGAGACCCGCTTGAAGTTGGTCTCCGCGGCGTCGGCCAGGATCCGCCGTCCCGTCGCCGTCGAGCCGGTGAACGAGAGCGCGCCGATCCCGGGGTGGCGGGCGAGCGCCCGGCCGGCTTCCGCGCCGTAGCCGGGCAGCACGGCGAGGGTGCCGTCCGGCAGTCCCGCCTCCGCCGCGAGCCGGGCCACGTGGAGGGCCGAGCGCGGGGTCGCCTCGGCAGGCTTGAGCAGCAGGCTGTTGCCCGCGGCGAGGGCGGGCCCGATCTTCCAGGCGGCCATGGCGAGCGGGTAGTTCCAGGGGAGGACGGCGGCGACCGCTCCGACGGGTTCCCGGCTCATCAGCCCCAGGTGGTCGTGGCTGGTGGGGGCGGTGCGGCCGAAGACCTTGTCGGCCGCCTCCGCGAACCAGCGGATCGACTCGATCGCGCCCGGCACATCACCGGTACGGCACTCGGTGATGGGTTTGCCCGCGTCCTCGCAGTCCAGGCGAGCCAGGATCTCGGCGTCGCGCTCCATCAGCTCGGCGAGGCGCAACAGGACCGCGGCCCGCTCCCGGGGCGGCCGAGCCGCCCACACGCCGCTGTCGAAGACGCGGTGCGCCTGGTCCACGGCCGTGTCCACCTCGCCCGCGGAGGCGGCGTGCAGGGTGTCGAGGGTCTCCCCGGTGGCCGGGTTGACGACCCGGAGCAGGCGGTCGTTCGCTTCCGTGGTCATGATCATGCCTCCTTCACGAGTTCCCAGCGCCCGTCGACCTGCCGGGCCAGTCCTCTGCGGCGCAGGTCCTCCAAGTACCGGGCCAGGCCGCGTTCACCGCGCTTGCGGAAGAGCGGAAGAAGGCTGGGGAGAAGGTTCGGCACCAGCATGGAGAAGCGGACCAGGAGCGATTCACCGACGCGTGGATACGCCTCGAGCCGCGGCCGGTCGAGCAGGCTCACCACCGCGGCGACGACATCGGACGGTTGCTGGGGCGGGTCCTGGAACTGCAGGGAGTTGCCGCCGTCGACGGCCTCCCGGCGCAGCATCGGGGTGTCGGTGGCCGACGGCAGCACCGAGCCGACGCGAATGCCCTTGGCACCCAGATCGAGGGCGATGGACAGCATCGCGCCGCGCAGCCCGAACTTCGACGCTGCGTAGATCGGAGTCTCCCCCTGAGGGAAGATGCCGGCGAGGGACACTGTGGTGACGACGCGGGGGTCGGCGGAGGCCTTCAGCAGGGGAACGGCCAGCCGGGTGGCCACCAGCGGGGAGGTCATGTTGAGGTCGATCTCCCGCTCGATGGTCTCCACCGCGCGCACGTCGAACCGCTCGGTGCTGGTCATACCGACGTTGTTGACCAGCACATCGAGGCGGCCGAAGGCGGCGACGACCTGTTCGAAGAGGTCCGCGACCCCGGCCCGGTCCAGCAGATCGCAGCCGAGGCCCAGGTGACCGGCGCCGGGCAGGCTGTCCGCGACCCGCCGCGCACGCTCACCGTCGATGTCGACGACGACGCACACCGCGCCGCCGCTCGCGAACCGCCGGCACAGCGCGCTGCCGATGCCACCCGCGCCGCCGGTCACCAGCATCACCTTGCCGGTGTAGTCGTAGCCGCTCATACCACCGTCTCCTTGCTGCGGACCACCGGCACCGCCGGAGCGCGTCCCTCGGTGGGCCAGCCCATGGCCGCGGCGACCTTGGTCAGGTACTTGGTGTACGCGGCGCTGTCGACGTAGCCGGTGTGGCGCGGGGAGTCCACGAACCGCAGACCGCCGGTCAGGTCCGGGCGGTCGCTGCGGATCATGCGGGCGAACCGCGCGGCGTTCGGCCGGTCCCGGCGGGTGTCCTGGATGAAGCCGGCGATCAACTGGGCCTGGGCGTCGAAGAGTTGGTAGGCGCCGGAGTTGGTCTCGATGAAGCCGACGCCGAACAGCCCCTTGTGCTCGCGGGAGAACGACGACAAGTACAGGTCGGGGTGCTGCTCGTCGCCGAAATAGGCCTGCGCGACAGGCACTTTGTGCACATAGCCGGTCGCCAGCAGGATCAGGTCGAAGTCGTTGCTGCTGCCGTCGGTGAAGTGGACGGTGCGGCCCTCGGCGCGGAGGACGCCCGGCCGCGCGGTGATGTCGCCGTGCTGCAGGTGGTGCAGGAGCATCGAGTTGACCGTGGGGTGGGCCTCGAAGAGCTTGTGGTCCGGCTTCTGCAGGCCGAGGCGGGTCGGATCGCCGTTGACGATCCGCAGGAGCGCGCCGAACAGCCTCTGCTCCAGCCACTTCGGCATCCGGGGACCGACACCTTCTATGGTGTCCACGGGCCTGCCGAACAGGTGCTTGGGGATGAACCAGTAACCGCGGCGCATGCTGATCTCCGCATGGTCGGCGGCACGGGCCGCGTCGCAGGCGATGTCGCAGCCGGAGTTGCCCGCGCCGACCACCAGAACCCGCTTGCCGCGCAGTTCGTCGCTGCTGCGGTAGCCGACCGTGTGCCGGATCTCGCCGCTGAAGTCACCCGGGATCTCGGGGATGTTGGGGTGCCACTGCGAGCCGGTGCAGACCACCACCTGCGCGTGCCGACTGGAGCGCCCGTCGGCACGGGTGACCGTCCAGGTGCCGTCCGCGTTCTTCGCCACGTTGCGCACCGCGGTGCCGAACTCGATGCGTTCCGAGAGCCCGTACGCGTCGGCGAACGACGTCAGATACGACAGGATCTGCCGCCGCGGCGGGTAGTCGGCGAAGTGGTCGGGCATCGGCCAGCCGCCGTAGCCCGAGAGGGTCTTGCTGGAGACGAAATGGGCCGACTCGTACATCGGACTGCCCGGATTGTCGATGTCCCACAGGCCGCCCGGACCGGTGTGCCGCTCGATGTGCGTGTAGGGAAGCCCTCGCTCACCGAGCGCCCGTGCAACCGCCAGCCCCGCGGGTCCGGCACCGATGACACACGTGTCGAATTCGGACTCCTTCACGAGTCCACCTCCTCTCGTCGCCACTATTGGCGTGGGAGGAACTTAGGCAGCACGCAAGCACCGGCGGACTGGCCCGTGCGGCCACAAAGGGGGCCGCAGCGGCCAGCCCACTGACCGCCCCGGCGCGCCACAGACCGATGCCCCTGCCACCCCGGCGGACGGCGAACCCGCCCGGTGAGACACCCCCAGCCCGTCCGCTTTGTGACTGCCGGGGTGCCGGAGTGCCGGGCTGTCGGCCCCAGCCTCTGGTCGTCCGTTTCCGGCCGCGCGCCCTTGGTCCCTGACCTGGGCCTCTCGCTCTTGGCAATTGGGCTGTTGCTGTTGGCTCCTGGTCGCCCGGCCGTCGGTTCCTTGGCCGGGCCCTTCGCTCTGGCTCCTGGGCTGTCGACTTCCGGCACCCGTGCCATCGGCTCCCGGCACCCGTGCCATCGGCTCCCGGCCACCCGAACCGTCGGCTCCTCGGCACCAGCCGACGTGGGCTCTCGACCCCGAAGTCATCGACTACCGGCCCGGGCCGACCACTGCGGCCGCCAGGGCCCCCTATGTGGCCGCCGGTGTCCTCCGGCGGGTCGGTCCGGATTTCTACGGTTGCTCCCATTCGCGCACGTCGGCCCATCCATGGTCCGTGACAGGAAGAGGGTTCCCCGTGAACGTATCCGTCGGAGCGACGGCTCCGCCCCGGTCCGCGAGCGGCGGCTCGCTCGCGGGAGCCCGTCGGGTCACGGCCACCGTGTTCGCCGCCCAGGGCGTGGCGGTGGCCGCCGTGTCCACCACCGTGCCCGCCGTGGCGAGCCGTCTGGGGCTGTCGTCCCTGGCGATGACCGCCCTCACGATCGCCCTGACCCTGGCTGCGGGCGCCGGCAGCTTCGCGGGTCTGGCCGCCGTACGCCGCTCGGGTCCGGTCACCGTCATGCGCGCGGCGGTGCTGACCGCGGCCGCGACCCTGCTGTCCGTGGCGTGGGCACCCGGCCCGGCCACGGCCTCGGCGGCCTACGTCCTCTTCGGGCTGGCGCTGGGCGCCATCGACGTGTCCGTCAACACCCGCGCGGCCACTGTCGAACGCCACTACGGGCGCAGCATCCTCTCCTCCTTCTACGCCGCCTGGAGCGCCGCGGGCGTGGCAGCCGCGCTGCTGACGGCGGGCGCCTCCCGGCTGGGCTGGCCTGTCCAGTACGTCCTGACCGCGCACGCCGTACTCGTGGCCCTCCTGGCGCTGACCGTCCGGCCCCACGCCCTCACGCCCGTGCCCTCCTCGCCCAGCGACCGACCGGCGCCGGACGACGAGATCCCGGGGCGGCGGGTGTGGGCGCGGCTCGTCCCCTTCGGTGTCGTTCTGCTCGTCGCCTACGTCGTCGACTCCGCGGTCTCGGCCTGGTCGACGGCCTACCTTCACCAGACGCTCGCCGCGTCCATGGCCACCGCGCCGCTCGCGTACGCGGCCTACCAGGCGGGCACGGTGACCGGCCGGGCGGGCGCCGACGCCATGGTGCGCAGGGTCGGGCCGGTGGCGGTGGTCCGCGCGGCGGCCCTGCTCACAGCCGTCGCCCTGGCCGGTCTGGCGGTGGCCCCGAGCTGGCCGTACGCGGTTGTCGCGGCATGCTGCGCGGGCCTCGGAGTCGCCGCCCTGATCCCGTTGTGCGTCGCCGCGGCCGGCCGGCTGCGCCCCGGTGCCCCCGAGACGGTGCTGGCCCGACTCAACGTCTTCAACTACGTCGGCGTGCTCGTCGGAGCCGGCGCGAGCGGGGGTCTGGGGGCTACCGGCCACTTCCGCATCGCCTACGCGATACCCGCTGCCCTCGCCGTGGCCCTGGTGGCCACGGCGCGCTTCTTCCGCCCGACGGCACCGCCGGCTGCATGCGTGGACTACCCGCCGCCCGGGCTCGGCCCACGTCCTCCCATGGCCGAGGACGGAGGTCGCAGGCCCTGACCGCGTTTTCTCGCCCGCCCTCCCGGCCGTTCCCGGACGCTCCGCGCCTCGACTCGGTTCTGTCGATCGACCATGTGGTGATCGTCATGTGACTGCTGATACGGGCGAGACATGGGCCCGGCTCACCGCTGCCCGCCGCGGATACCGACTCATGCCCAGGCACAACACCGACGACGAGGGCTACCAGCACCCAGGTGCTCGATGACTTGGGCGAGAGTGCACAGGCGGATGCCCGGCACCATGGCGCAGGCCCACCAAGGTGGCCGGCAGGCGGTCGACGAAGACGAACTTGTGCTTTGCTCCGGCTCCTGCAGCCCGCCGCCGCGGCCGAGCTGTCAGCCGAGCCTGATGACTGCGACGTCTCGCCGCTTACCGTGCACGAGCTCATCAGGACCAGTTGAGGAATACGTGGTGAGAAGGGTCGCGGTTGTGCGACGCAAGGAAAGGCCCATCTGCCACACCGGCCCCTCCATCCACGGGTGGAGAAGCTCCCTCCATCCAAAGGCGGAGCAGCTCTGGCCATGTGATGGACGCGCTCAACTCCTTTTCACGGCAGGGTCAGCGCTTACGAGAACCCTGACCCCGAGGACCGTCCCTGTGCGAAGAAGTCGAATGGCCATCCTCCTGGCTGCCGGTGTCGTCGGCACCTTGGTTCCCGTGCTCGCCCCCACCACGGCGCCCGCCACGGGCAACGATCCCCTCGGCCAGTACCACCGGCAGAAGCCGTCCTGGCACCGTTGCGCCAAGACGCTGCCTGCCGCCTACCAGTGTGCCAGGATCAAGGTTCCGCTCGACTACAGCCGCCCGGGCGGCAAGAAGCTCGACCTCGCGATATCGAGGATGAAGACGAGCACCAAGAAGGAGCGCCGCGGTGTGCTCCTGTTCAACCCGGGCGGCCCGGGCACTGAGGGCCTCGACCTGTCGGCGGAGATGGCGAAGATCATGCCGAAGTCCGTGACGAGGAAGTACGATCTCGTGAGCTTCGACCCGCGGGGCGTCGCTGAGAGCTCCCCCGTCGGCTGCGGCCTGACGTCCAAGGAGCAGAACCGGGAGCGGCCCTACAAGGCCGAGACGTTCGCCAAGGACGTCAAGTGGGCCCGGACCGTCGCCGAGAAGTGCTACGCCGAGCAGGGCGACAAGTTGCGGCACATCACCACCCGCAACACGGCTCGGGACATGGACGTGATCCGGGCCGTGCTCGGTGAGAAGAAGATCTCCTATCTCGGGATCTCGTACGGCACCTACCTCGGTGCGGTCTACACGCAGATGTTCCCCAGGCGGTCCGACCGCTTCGTGCTGGACAGCGCCGCCGACCCGGGCCGGGTCTGGCGCGGCATCATGCAGGGCTGGGCGGAGGGCGCTGAGCCCGCCTTCACCAGGTGGACGAAGTGGACCGCCGAGCGGAACTCCACGTACGAGCTGGGTGAGACGCCCGAGGCGGTCCGCAAGACGTTCTACGACCTGGTCGCCCGGGCCGACCGCGAGCCGATCGACTTCGACGGCACCTCACTGACCGGCGCCGACATCCGCTCCGAGAGCCGCATGAGGTTCTTCTACCTGCGCGACGCCGCCGAGTGGATCGCCAAGGTGAGGAAGACAGCCGGGAGCAGCGCTCCGTCCGCCGGCCAGGACCTCAGGACATCATCCCCGCAGGCTTCGCCGTCGTTCGGCCGTGCCGTTCCCTCGGACAACGATGGGGCTGCATTCTGGTCCATCGCCTGTGCCGACACGCGCGACTGGGCGCGTGATCCGGAGCAGTACCGCCGTGACGCGATCCGGGACAAGGCCACCTACCCGCTGTACGGCGACTTCACGTCCAGCATCAAGCCGTGCGCCTTCTGGAAGACGGAAGGCAGTGAGCCCGCCACCAGGGTCGACAACAAGGTCGGCGCGCTGATCCTGCAGTACGAGTGGGATCCCCAGACGCCGCTTGCCGGCGCCCGGGGCCTGCGCCGTGTCATGAAGGGGGCGAAGATGGTCACGGTTGCCGGCGGTGTCGGACACGGTGTCTTCGGCTCCTTCACGTGCGCCGACAAGACGGCCACGGCCTACCTGACCACCGGCAAGCTGCCGGCGAAGGACGTGACCTGCAAGGCCCCCACACCGTAGGGCGGCGACGTCAATGCGCTGCTGGTCCCTGCTGGGCAGGGTGTCCCGGGGAGGTGCGCGCCCAGCGGCCTCCGCCGACCGTCCGAGCTTCTCCTCGCCGACGAGTCCACCAGATCGCTGAACGCCGAGACCAGGAGGCTCAGATCAGGCGCTCGGGCCACTTCGACGCGCTGTCGTTCGCCGCCGCGACAAACGGGGGAACCGACGGGGTCACGGGGGACAGGGGGTCACGACGGGGGAGAACGGGAGAAGCGGGACTGGAGGGGGCGTCCAGTCCCGCTTTCGTCCGCTGTCGCGGCCTTCCGGGTCGCGTCCGGCCGGTCCTACTCCTTGTAGAAGGTGGCGTCCTGTTGGCCCAGCGTGGTGGTCACCGGCTGGGTGTAGAGCAGATGGTTGTAGTGCCGGATGTACCGGCCGGGGAAGTTGAACGACTCGTACGACACCGCCGCGGGGTCGGCGAGGCCGGGCCGCTCGTGGAACGAGGCGTCCTTGTCGAACAGGGTGGTGCCGTCGTCCTTCTCCACCCACACCTCGTTGAACTTGTGGCGCAGGTAGTAGCCGGGGAAGTTGGCCGATTCGAGGGAGACGGTGCCGTCGCCGGCCAGGCCGGGGACGATGCGGAACTGCGAGTCGGCGAGTTCGGTGACGTTGGCCTCGGTCCTGGCCCGGAACTCCCAGTGCCGGATGTACTTGTCCGGGTAGTTGTACGAGGAGAAGCGGACGGGGGTGACACCGTCGGCGACAGGGATGCCGAAGTTGGGCGTGCCGTCGGCGTTCCAGTAGATCTTCTGGAAGCGGGTGCGGCGGTTGGGGTCCTTGAGCGGGTCGCCGACGATGTCCCTGTAGTTACGGGAGTGGTAGACGAGGATGTCCGACTTGCCGTCCTCGGAGACCGTGAAGGTGTTGTGGCCGGGGCCGTACTGGCTGGTCTTGTCGTTGCTCTTGAGGACCGGCGTGGGCGTCTTGCTCCAGGAGGCCGGGTTCATCAGGTCGGCGGTGGCGTCGGCGGTCAGCAGGCCGAGGCAGTAGTTGGCGTCGGTGCGGCTGGCCGAGAAGGTCATGAAGACCTTGCCGTTCTTCTGGATGAAGGCCGGGCCCTCGTTGACGCGGGCGCCGACGGTCTCCCAGGCGTACTGGGGCTTGGAGATCATGGCCGGGGTGCCCTCGATGGTCCACGGGTTGGCCATCTTCGCCAGGTAGATCTGCGTGCCCTTGCCGAGCGCCGGGTCCTCCTGGGCCCAGCTCAGGTAACGGGTGCCGTTGTGCGTGAACGTGGTGGCGTCCAGCGAGAAGGTGTCCATGGGCAGGCTGATCCTGCCCTTCTCGGTCCAGGTGCCGGTGATCGGGTTGGCGGCGCTGGTCTCCAGGACGTACGGGCGGATCCGCCAGATGTCATTGGACCAGCCGGCCGTGAAGTAGATGTACCACTTGCCGTCGATGAAGTGGATCTCCGGGGCCCAGATGTGGGCGCCCATCTCCCCGGTGGCGTGCTTGGTCCAGATCGTCGTCTCCGGGGCCGTGGCGAGGCCCTGGAGGGTGGTGGCCCGGCGCATCACGATCTTGTCGTAGGCGGGGACGGTGGCGGTGAAGTAGTAGTAGCCGTCCGTGTGCTTGAAGATGTGCGGGTCGGCCCGCTGGAGCGCGATCGGGTTGGTGAAGGCCACGGCGGGGGAGGCGGGCGCGGCGGCCTGGGCGGGGGTCGTCACGGAGGTGAGCACGGCGAGCGCGGCCGCCGCAGCCACCAGAACCCGTCTGGCGAGATGTCTCATGTTCGGTTGCGGCCCTTCGGGATCAGACGGCCGTGGGACGAGCTGCCACGGCCGACAGTTGGTGCTGAGCCAGCTCCACCGACGTGCGTCGGACACGGTTGGCGACGTCCACGACCTCGCCGGTGGAGGCGTTGACGGTACGGGGGTAGTCACCGCCGAGGTGGATCACGCCGACCGCGTTCGATACTACGAACAATGTGCGGAACTGCGGACGAAACGTAAAGGCGGCTCAGGGACGTCGTCAATGGGCGGAACGAAACCGATATCCCGAACGCCGCCGAACACCCGCTACTGCCACACACACGCCCAAGCCACGCGCCGCGACAAGCCGCACGCCTATCGAGGAGCGACTCGGTGAATGGCCCCGTTGCCGGTGGTGCAGTGGCCCGCGGTCAGCATGTACCACTTGCTGTTGTATTTCGAGGGGAATCCCGCCGTACGACGTCGGGCGGGTCCTCGCCACCGGCGAGGCGTCCAGCCGTTCCGCGCACCACAAAGTCGGCACCAAGCCCCGCCGTGGCACCTGAAGCTCCGCCCGCCTGAACCGTCCGGAAGCCGACGAAGTTGGATGGCTCCATGGTGAGACGAGAGCGGGAGAAGAAGAGGCGACCTCCCTTCGGCATGCCGAAGGGCATCGTCCTGCTCGCGACGCCGGAAGGCTGGCACCACAGTGTCCTCACCGTGGAAGGCGGAATGCTCTGCGGGCGCCTCGCCGACGTCCCGGTCAACGCCGACCCAGCCGAGGCACGGGCCGCCGCGGCGGCCATGGTGGTGGGACTTGCACACGACTTCCACGAAGTACGCGTCGACGTGACCTGGGATCCGCTCCGAGAACCCGGGTCGTGGACCGCCCAGGTCACCGTTGCCTCGACCCCGCCGAAAGCCTGTGGCCCGACGTGCTCGTCCTCGACGGCTTCGCCGTGTGCTTGCTGTTCGCCGCCCACGTCGGCGGCTTCTATGAACTCGTCTCGTAGCGGCAAGGGTGATTTCTGATCGTCACCAGCATCTGGGCTCCTGGCTTGGGTTGTTCGGGGGGTTGTGGGTTTGGGTCGGGGTTGTGGTGTTGATTGTCTGGGTGGCGGTGGCGTTTGGGGGTGGTTGTGGGTGTTTTCGTTCGTGTTGTTGTGCTGGGTTCAGTGTTGTGTGGGTTGTTGTGGGGTGCTGTATGTGTCGGTGGTTGTTGGTACTGACCGTCCACCGACCGTCCCGCCCGGCCCGTCCCTCGGCGAGCGCGTCCCCCGCGCGGGTGTCTCGCGCTGTGGAACATGCGAAGGGCGCCTCCGCCGGGCGGACTACCCTTCCTGTATGACCTCGCTCTCGCCGTACGACTCCATGACGCCGGTCACCCGGGCCGCCTACCGTGCCAAGGCCGCCGCCGCAGACCTCGCGCCGCTCCCGCGCGCCGACAAGGACGACGCGCTGCTCGCCGTCGCCGACGCGCTGGAAGTCCGTACGAGTGACGTCGTCGAGGCCAATGCCAAGGACATCGACAAGGCCCGGCAGGCCGGCACCAGCGAGGCGATCATCGACCGGCTGACGCTCACCCCGGAGCGGATCCGAGCCATCGCCGCCGATGTCCGCGACGTCGCCGCGCTGCCCGACCCGGTCGGCGAGGTCGTGCGCGGCTCCACCCTCCCCAACGGCATCGACCTGCGTCAGGTCCGTGTCCCGCTCGGCGTCGTCGGCATCATCTACGAGGCCCGCCCGAACGTGACCGTGGACGCGGCGGCACTGTGCCTGAAGTCCGGCAACGCGGTCCTGCTGCGCGGCTCCTCCTCCGCCTTCGAGTCCAACACCGCCCTCGTACGGGTCCTGCGGGACGCCGTCGGCGGCGCGGGGCTGCCCGCCGACGCCGTCCAGCTCGTCCCCGGCGAGAGCCGCGAGTCGGTACGGGAACTGATGCGCGCCCGCGGCCTGGTCGACGTGCTCATCCCGCGCGGCGGCGCCTCCCTGATCCGCACGGTCGTCGAGGAGTCCACCGTCCCGGTGATCGAGACCGGCACCGGCAACTGCCACGTCTACGTCGACGCCAACGCCGACCTCGACACCGCGATCGAGATCCTGATCAACTCCAAGGCCCACCGCGTCAGCGTCTGCAACGCCGCCGAGACCCTCCTCGTCCACCAGGACATCGCCCCCGAGTTCCTGCCCCGCGCCCTCGACGCGCTCGCCGACGCCGGGGTCACCGTCCACGCCGACGACCGCGTCCTGGCCTACGCCAAGGACTCCAAGGCCACGGTCGTCGAGGCCACCACGGAGGACTGGGAGACCGAGTACCTGTCGTACGACATCGCCGCCGCCGTGGTCGACTCGCTCGACCGGGCCGTGGAGCACATCCGGCTGTGGAGCTCCGGCCACACCGAGGCCATCGTGACGACCTCCCAGCAGGCCGCCCGCCGCTTCACCCAGCTGGTCGACTCCACGACGGTCGCCGTCAACGCCTCGACGCGCTTCACCGACGGCGGTCAGTTCGGATTCGGCGCCGAGATCGGCATCTCCACGCAGAAGCTGCACGCCCGCGGCCCGATGGGCCTGCCCGAGCTGACCAGCACGAAGTACATCGTCACTGGTGACGGACACGTCCGACGCTAGACGCGGGCGGGCCCGTGGGGCGCCGGTCCGTTCCTGTGAACAGCCTGGCGCCCGGTCGGCCCAACGGATGAATTTCCTTACCGTCTGCCCAAATTGACCACCCCGGTCTACTCTGGATCCGTGCCGGAGGACGTGGGGGGCACGCCGTTCCCTGACGGCTGGGAGCCCGACGACGACCGCGACCGCGGGGGTATGGACGAAGAGTTCGCCTCCGTGGTCTTCGACGAGGACTTCATCCGGGCGGCCGTGGTCCACGAGCCGACCGCGGTCGAACGTCTGCTCGCAGCGGCGGAGGCCCGGGCCGCCGCCCAGGAGGCCGAGGCCCGCCGGGCCCACCGCAGAGGCGTACGCGGCGACGACGACCGTTACGACGACGGCTTCGGCCCCGACGGCCCCCGTTTCGGCCACGGTCGCGACGACGACCTGGACGACTACGACGACACCGAGATCCTGGAGGGCCGCTACGGCCCCGGCGGGCCCTACGGCCGGCCGTACGGCAAACAGACCCGCTGGCACCGGCCCGTCGCCTGGATCCTCGCCCTCGTGATGGGCATCGGCATGGTCGCGCTGGCCTTCACCGCGGTCTACCGGGGCGCCTCCTCCGGCCGGGGCGACACCCTGCCGCCCGCCACCAGCGGCGTCGAACAGAACCCCCCGACCGGGCCCTCCGCCTCCGCGGACTACTCCCGGCCGGCGGTCTCCGCCGACCCCCGCATGCCCTGACCGGGCCCCGTACGGTCCCGGCCCGGCCGCTGGGCGACGCCGCGCGAACCTGGTGAGGACCTGTCAGAACTTGTCGTGTACCACGGCGTTTATCGAGGCTCCGTAAGACCTACTCTCCAAGTATGGGCGGGCCAGGAAACCCACCTGAGGGGACTCCCGAGGGTGCCCCCGGCGGTGGAGAGGACGAATACCGATCCGTCGTCTTCGACGAATCGTTCGTCCGCGCTGCCCGCCTCCAGGAATTCTCCGCCCACGAGCGCCTCTCCGACCACGCCCCGGCCGTACGCCGCCGCCCGCCCGTGCGCCGCGGCCTCTCCCGGCAGGCGCTGGTCCTCGTCCTGCTGATCGCCCTCGCCTTCGGCACCGCGATCTACATGGGCCTCCGCCACCCGTCCCGCTCCCCGACGGCCAAGCCCACCGAACCGCTCAGGATGACCGTGATCCCGCTGTCCCCGCAGTCCGCGGTGCCCGGCGCGGAGAACGCGGAGACGCTGTACGCGCACAGTCCCGCCGCGCAGTTCCGGATCGGCGCCGAGGGCATCACGATGCCGGCCACGCGACGTACCGCGCACTTCACCGACAGTCAGGTCGTGTCCGCGCTGACCATCGCCAAGGAGTACCTGGTGGCCTCCGCGCTCGACCCGGAGGTCCTCGGCGGCGGCACCGTCCAGCCCGTGCGTCGGCTGATCGACTCCGAGCAGCTCGACCAGTTCGAGCAGAGTTTCGATCAGCCGACGGCGGACGGGCGTCACGCTCCCACGGGCTGGCTGGTCCGCTTCGACCCCTCCCGGGCGGAACTCGCCGACCGCCGGATCCGCGTCCAGGGCACTCTCCAGGCCGCCGAATTCGACTCCGGCACGCTGGAGGTCGTCGCCGCCCACACCCTCGTGTACGCGCTGCGGCCGGCCGGCGGGGAGACCGACGCCGAGGCCTCGCTGTTCACCGTCCGGCGGGAGCTGCACTTCCGCTTCGACCAGGACGACCTGCGCACCCACCAGGTCGAGGTCGTCGTCTCCTACGTCCAGGCCGGACCGCTGGCCTGCGCCGACGACGCCAGCAACCATCTGCGGCCGCTGCTGGCCGGGCAGACGGCGAAGGCGGGCGGGCCGGCCGCAGGGACCGACCCGTACGGCACGGGCGCCGCGACGGCGCTGTGCGGGACCCTGGCGGGGAGTGCGCAGCCGAAGGTGTGAGGCCGGGGGTGCGTGGGGCGCGCGGCCTGCGTCGGGTGCGGGTGGGTGGGGCTTCTCGCGCAGTTCCCCGCGCCCCTGAAAAGCAGGGGCTGCGCCCCGTGCTTTTCGGCCCACGCCCCACGCACCCGCAGCCGAAGGACTACTCGTCGTCGCGCGGCCGGTCCTCCTGCGCGGTGGCCGCACCGCCGCCGAAGCCGCGGCGGACCCGGCTGCCGAGGTCGCCCGCGCCGCCCGCGATGTCGGTGACCAGCTTCATCAGCGGGTCCTTGGAGTTCTTCACGTTGCTCGTGTAGTGCGAGGCGGACTCGCGGAAGGAGTCGGTCACCGAGGCGTCCTTGTCCTCGCTGCGCCGCGGGTAGTGCCCGTCCATGATCCGCTGGAAGTCACGGGACTCGGCCCACTTCTTCAGCTCGGCCGCGCGGACCGTGGTGAAGGGGTGCGAGCGCGGCAGCACGTTGAGGATCTTCAGGACGGAGTCGCGCAGGTCGCCCCCGGCCTCGTACTCCTCGGCCTGCGCGAGGAACGCGTCCACGTTCATCTCGTGCAGGTGGTTGCCGCCCGCGATCTTCATCAGGCCGCGCATCGAGGCCTGGACGTCCTGGCCGACCAGGAGGCCCGCGCGGTCGGCGGACAGCTCCGACTTGCGGAACCACTCGCGCAGTGCGGTCACGATCGCCATGATCGCGAGGTTCCCCAGCGGGATCCACGCGACCTTCAGGGCGAGGCTCGTCAGGAACAGCAGTATCGTCCGGTACACCGAGTGGCCGGAGAGCGCGTGGCCCACCTCGTGACCGATGACGGCCCGCATCTCCTCCTCGTCGAGCAGCTCGACGAGCCCGGTGGTGACGACGATGATCGGCTCGTCCAGACCGATGCACATCGCGTTCGGCTGCGGGTCCTGGTTCACGTACATCGGCGGGACCTTCTCCAGGTCCAGGATGTAGCACGCGTCCCGCAGCATGTCGTTGAGGTGGGCGAACTGCTGGTCCGAGACCCGTACGGAGTCGGACAGGAACAGCAGCCTGAGGCTGCGCTCCGGCAGCAGACCGCTGAGCGCCTTGAACACCGTGTCGAAGCCGCTGAGCTTGCGCAGCGCCACCAGCGCCGAGCGGTCCGCGGGGTGTTCGTACGCCCGGGAGGAGATCCCCTCGAAGCGCCTGCGCTGCCTGCTCGGCACGTTCTCGTGCCCGTTCTGCTCGTGGCTGTCGTCCGGCATGTTTCCCCCATGCTCTGTTTGCCCATGTTGCCCCCGAAGCGGGGTCCAGCCTAGGCGGAGTTACCGTGGCAGGGCATCAACCGTAAGGAGCGATCTCCATGGGACATCTCCCGCACCCGCCCGCGTCCGCCTGGCTCACCGAGGCCGCGGACGTCGCCGCGAAGGAACAGGGAGCGGGCAATCTGCTGCGTGTGGTGCTGATCGTGATGGTCCTGGGCTCCGTCCTGATGGCGTGGTTCCTGCTGCGTGGCTACAAGCGGGACGACTGACGCCCGCCGACGGGAAGGACGTGCGGCGCGCGTGAACGGTTGCTCGTCGGTGAAGTACGCGCCGGGCGGCGCCCCCGTTCACTCCTGGGCGGAGTCGGCGTGATCGCCGACAGACCCCCCGCTTACGATGGGCGGGTCTTCATCCCGATCCCACACCCGGATAGGTCACGCCGACGATGAGCTTCCACAGCACCGCTGCCGACTTGGTCACTCTCGCCGCCGAGGGCGGCGGGGAGCACGGCGGCAACCACGAGAGCCTGAGCCCCTACCTGACCGGCGGCGGAGCCTTCGTCGCCCTGATGCTGCTGCTGTGGATCACCACCCGCTTCAACCGCGATCGCTAATCCGCGCAAAAGGACGTTCGAACGGTGTGCGCCTGCCGGGCCGGTAGGCTCTCCACGCATGGGAGAGCAGGAAATGCCTACCGGTCCGGAGCCCGACAAGGCGGCGGACCAGGCGAACGACACGACGGACGGCCGGGCCGACAGCGCCACCGGCGCACCGGGAAACCGCCCGTCGGAGCCCGGTAGGCGCCGCCTCGGCGTGATGGGCGGCACGTTCGACCCCATCCACCACGGGCACCTCGTGGCGGCCCAGGAGGTCGCCGCCCAGTTCGGTCTCGACGAGGTCGTCTTCGTGCCGACCGGGCAGCCCTGGCAGAAGTCCCACCGCTCGGTCTCGGCGGCCGAGGACCGCTATCTGATGACGGTCATCGCCACGGCCGAGAACCCCCATTTCTCGGTGAGCCGCATCGACATCGATCGCAAGGGTCTCACCTACACGATCGACACGCTGCGCGAACTGCACGAGCTCAACCCCGAGTCGGACCTGTTCTTCATCACCGGCGCCGACGCGCTCGGCCAGATCCTCACCTGGCGCGACGCGGAGGAGCTGTTCTCCCTCGCGCACTTCATCGGGGTCACCCGTCCGGGGCACACCCTGGCCGACCCGGGCCTGCCCGCGGGCGGGGTCTCCCTGGTCGAGGTCCCGGCGCTCGCCATCTCCTCCACGGACTGTCGTGCGAGAGTCGCCAAGGGCGACCCCGTCTGGTACCTGGTGCCGGACGGCGTCGTGCGCTACATCGACAAGCGGCAGCTGTACCGCGGCGAGTGAGCCGAGAGGGGCACCGGTGAACGACCGATACGACGCCGGCTACGGGGGCGGCGACCAGAGTTACGAACTCGTCGGCTACGACGAGTACGGGCAGCCGGTGTACCGACAGCCGCCCGCCCAGCAGGTGCCTCAGCAACAGGCGTACGACCCCTACGGGACGCAGCAGCCCCAGGGGCAGGACTATGGCCAGGGCTACGGCTACGACCCGTATGCGAACGGCCAGACCCAGCAGCAGTACCCGCAGGGGTACGGCACGGGCGGCGCGGGCTACGACCCGGGTCACCAGGCGACGGTGCCCGGCTACGACCCGTACGACCCCTACGGGCAGACGGCCGCCACCGGCCTGCAGACCCCCGTCACGGAGCAGACCGCCTACATCCCGCAGCAGTCGGCACCGTCGACGGCCGCCGGGGAGAGCGGGCACCTCGCCGACGAGGGCCCCCCGGAGAGCGGCTCCGGGGAACGGGAGTACCGCACCGAGCAGTTCGCCTTCGTCGAGGAACCCGACGGTGACTCCGAGGACGTCATCGACTGGCTGAACTTCACCGAGAACCGCACCGAACGCCGCGAGGAGGCCAAACGGCGGGCCAAGAGCCGGATGGTCGCCCTGGTGGTGGTCCTCGCCCTGGTCGCGGTCGGCGGCGTCGGCTACCTCTGGTGGGCGGGCATGCTGCCCGGCGCGTCCTCGGACGAGCGGACCGGCACCACCACCTCGGCGGCCGCCCAGAAGCGGGACGTGATCGTCGTCCACCTGCACGACACCAAGGGCGGCGGCACCTCCACGGCGCTGCTCGTGAACAACACCACCACCGAGCGGGGCGCCACCGTCCTGATCCCCAACGCCCTCGCGCTCACCGGCGACGACGGCACCACGACCACCCTTGCCAAGTCCGTCGACGACGACGGCTCCTCCGGCACCCGCGACGCCCTCGACACCGTCCTCGGCACCGACATCGAGGGCACCTGGCGGCTCGACACCCCCTATCTGAACAACCTCGTCGGCCTCGTCGGCAACATCGACGTCGACACGAACACGGCCGTGCCCGACCCCGAGGCGAAGAAGAAGGGCACCGCCCCCCTCGTCACCAAGGGCAAGGCGCAGACCCTCAGCGGCAAGATGGCCGTCGCCTACGCCGCCTACCGGGCCTCCGGCGAGTCGCAGGACGCGCAGCTGAAGCGGTTCGGCCAGGTGATGCAGGGCGTGCTGCGCAAGCTGTCCTCCGACGCCCAGGCCGCCACCGTCACCGTGCAGACGCTGGCCCAGATCCTCGACCCCTCGCTCAGCGACAAGGACCTCGGCACCTTCCTGGCCAAGCTCGCCGACCACGCCAAGGGCGGCGACTACGAGACCGAGCTGCTGCCCGTCCAGCAGGACGGCACGCTCAGCGCCGAGGACTCCGACAGCGTGGTCAAGAACCTGCTCGGCGGCGCCGCGAAGAGCCCCGACGCCGGGGACGCGGTCCGGGTCGGCATCCGCAACGCCACCGGTGAGAAGGACGCCACCGAGCAGGCCCGCGTGGTCGTCCTCAACGGCGGCTTCACGTTCCTCGACGCCGGCGCCACCGCCACCGCCCAGGCGACCTCCCGGGTCACCTACTCCGACGCGGCACGCAAGCAGGACGCCATCGAGGTCGCCAAGACCCTCGGCCTGCCGACCGGCGCCGTCAAGAAGGGCGAGACCACGTCCAACGCCGATGTCTCCGTCGTCCTCGGCCAGGACTACGAGACGACCGACACGACCGGCACGACAGGGACGACGGGAACGACCGGCGCGACCGGGGCCACCGGCACGGGGACGACCGGCACCACCGGCTGACCGACCGCGCGCGGCCGTCAGCAGGCCCCGGAGCCGCCGTGCCGGCGCTGCTCCGGGGCCTGATCCGTCAACCCGTGGGGCGGTGTCGGTGGGGCGTGAGATCCTTGCAGTAGCCCGCGAGGGTTCCTGACCGACGACCGAAAGCCGTGCAGTGACCGCCACCGACCGTTCCCTGGAGCTCCTCCACACCGCCGCGCAGGCGGCCGCCGACAAGCTCGCGCACGACGTCATCGCGTACGACGTCAGCGACGTGCTGTCCATCACGGACGCCTTCCTGCTCGCCTCCGCGCCCAACGACCGTCAGGTCAAGTCCATCGTCGACGAGATCGAGGAGCGGCTGAACAAGGAGCTGGGCGCCAAGCCCGTCCGCCGCGAGGGGGACCGCGAGGCCCGCTGGGTGCTGCTCGACTACGTCGACATCGTCGTGCACGTCCAGCACAGCGAGGAGCGGGTCTTCTACGCCCTGGAGCGGCTCTGGAAGGACTGCCCCGAGCTGGAGCTGCCCGCCGACGCCAAGGCCACCCGCGGCAAGGGCGAGGAGCACGCCAAGCTGCGGGCCGCGGAGGAAGAGGCCGAGCTGGGCGGGGACCTGCGGTGACGGCCGGCATCGACTCCGCGGATCGCAAGGGCCGGGGCCGCCGCATCATCCTGTGGCGGCACGGCCAGACCTCGTGGAACGTGGAGCGCCGCTTCCAGGGCACCACGGACGTCGAGCTGACCGAGACCGGCCTCGGCCAGGCCCGTCGCGCCGCCAGGCTGCTGGCCTCCCTCAAGCCCGACGCGATCGTCGCCTCCGATCTCATGCGCGCCGCGAACACGGCCGCCGAGCTGGCCGCGCTCACCGGGCTGGAGGTCAGCCACGACGAGAGCCTGCGCGAGACCTACGCCGGTGTCTGGCAGGGCCTCACGCACGACGAGATCATCGCCCGGCACGGTGAGGAGTACGCCGCGTGGAAGCGGGGCGAGCCGGTCCGCAGGGGCGGCGGCGAGCTGGAGACCGAGGTCGCCGACCGCGCGGCCCCCGTGGTGCTCCGGCACGCCGACAAGCTCCCGGAGAACGGCACCCTGGTGGTGGTCAGCCACGGCGGCACCATCCGCACCACCATCGGACGCCTGCTCGGTCTGGAGCCCCGTCACTGGGAGAGCCTCGGCGGCCTCTCCAACTGCTGCTGGTCCGTCCTCGGCGAGGGCGCCCGCGGCTGGCGGCTGCTGGAGCACAACGCCGGCACGCTCCCCGAGCCGGTGCTCGGCGACGACGACTGAGCCCCGTAAGAGGCCTGGTCACACCGCTCGGGACCCGGATTTCACTTTCCGGCTGGTCGCAGGCTAGAGTTCTTCTTGTTCGCCCCGCCGAGCGGGGCGAAACACCGAGCGACCACCGTCCGTGTGGTGCGAGGGGCTATAGCTCAGTTGGTAGAGCGCCTGCATGGCATGCAGGAGGTCAGGAGTTCAATTCTCCTTAGCTCCACAGATTGGTACAGAAGATCCCGTTCCCGCGAGGGAGCGGGATTTTTCGTGTGTGACCTGCGTCCCTTCTTGAGCAGGTGCGGCCCCGGAGGCGTATACCTCTGCGGACGGCCTTCTTTCCCGCTCCGTGCTGGGACTGGTACGAAGGCGTCGCTGACCGTATTGGTCCGGCCGTGGCAGAATCAAACGGCCGGAAGGGGGCGCGGCCCGACGGGAGGGAGAAGCGATGCCTGCGAGCATCCGCGGGAGGGTCCACGACCTTCCCGCAGCGGTGGTGATGCGGAGCAAGACCACCCTCCTCTGCCCTTCCTGCGGCTCGCTCCACGTTGCCCAAGTCCTCGGTGACAACGGAGGGATCTCCTACGTGTGCACGGCCTGCGGCCACAGCTGGAGCTGATCGATGGGTGCACACAGGAGGAAGTGCGACTGGTGCGGCAGCGGCACCCCCATCGTCCGCGACATGGAGCCCGTCAACGCCGACTACCAGTACTGGTGCGAGGAATGCGCCCGGGCGCTGATCATAAAAGGCGACCCGATCGAGACGTACCGCGAGCTGGAGGGCGAGCCGATCTACGGCCGGCTCCTCGAAGAGCACTGCACGCTCAAACGCTTCTACTCGTTCGTGACGGCCTGAGCGTCAACTCGGCGCCCCTCCCTGACCGTCGTCCGTCCCGGGCCGCCACGGACGCCCCAGCGGCCTCGTGACGGCCGTCGGGGGAGTGAGTGAACAGCGGCTGGACGGCGACCTCTTGGAAATCCGACAAATGGGTGCTGATCCACCCATGGTTCGCGGCCGACGGAAACGATTTGGTGGTGTGCGTGGGAGACCGGTAATGTTGGCGTCGTCGCCAGGGAAACCCGGCGGACAACACCGCAAGGGGCTATAGCTCAGTTGGTAGAGCGCCTGCATGGCATGCAGGAGGTCAGGAGTTCAATTCTCCTTAGCTCCACAGAAAAGACCCCGTCCAAGTGGACGGGGTCTTCGCGTTGTTGGCGACGACGCACATGTGGAAGGGCGGGCCACCCCACTCGGGTGTGGCCCGCCCTTCCACATGTGCGTCCGTGCGTCAGCGACCGCTGCCCAGGGCCCGGCGGCCGCGGCCCTGGGAGAGGACCGGGAGGTTGCGGGAGGGGGCGGAAGGACGGTTGTCCTCCTCGATGCGCAGGGCGAGCGCGGGGCAGCGGCGCACCGCGCGCAGCGCCTTCGCCTCGGCGTACTGCGGGACCTTGGCCTGGGCGACGGTGGGGAAGCCGTCGGCACCGAGCTGGAAGACCTCCGGGAGGATGTCGGCGCACAGGCCGTGGCCCCGGCAGAGCGTCCAGTCGACGAAGATCTTCTGGCGGCTCGCGCCGCTCTCCTCCTCGCCGGAGCCGCCCGGGATGCCGGTGGGCATCCTGCCGCCCTCGAAGAGGGGCAGCACGCCCTCGACGGGACGACCGCAGCCGTTGCCGAGAACATGCGCGGCGAGGTCGTCCGTGAACGCCTTGATGGTCGATTCCAGGAACATCGCGGAGCCGTCCGGGTGCGAGCAGGCGCCACGCCGCTTGACGTTCTTCGCGACCTGCTTGAGGGCCTCCAGGGCGGCCGGACCGCCGCCGTTGAGGATGTCCTCCATACCGCGCGCCGCGGCCGGCAGTCCGAGGTAGCAGGGGCCGCACTGGCCGGCGCTCTCCTCGGCGAGCCACTTGGCGACCTGCAGCGACTCGCCGAGCGGGCAGGTCTCCTGGCTGATGGGCAGGATCGCGCCCGCGCCGAGCGCACCGCCCACCGCGTCCAGCGAGTTGCGCGAGACGACCGCCTCGTTGACCGTCGCCGCGTCGATCCACTTGCCGTGGTAGCCGCCGGTCAGCACGCCCTGCGGGACGGGCGGCGCGCCGGCGAGCTGAAGGATGTAGCGCAGCGGCACACCGGTGGGCGCCTCGATCACCATGGGGCGGGCGACCGCGCCGGAGACGGTGAGCATGACGGTGCCCGGCTCGTCGTACAGGCCGGTGTTGCCGTACCGCTCGGAGCCGATGCGGGCGCCGATGGCGAGCTGGGCGAACGTCTCGGCGTTGGAGAGCAGTGTCGGCGCGCCGCCGACACCGCTCTTGGACGCGCTGGTCTTGCGGCCGGGCGGGATGGGCGGCCCACCGTCGATGGAGCGGATCAGCGAGCCGGCGGCGCCGGTGACCATGCGGACCGGGTTGCGCTGCACGCTCGCGCGGATGGCGGCGCCGCGGCGGTTGCTCAGCCCGCGCTCGGAGAGGGCGGCCTCCATCGAACGCTGAGTGGATTCACGTGTCACCCCGATGACGAGCTGGCGGGCGCCGAGGGCCTCCGCGACCAGCAGGGCGCCGTCGAGGATGAGGTGCGGGGCACGGTTGATCAGCACCGTGTCCTTGCGGCAGGCGGGTTCGTCCTCGCTGCCGTTGACGACCACGACGGGCCGGATGCCACGCTTGATCGCCGACTCGGCGACCGAGCGCAGTTTCTTGTGGAACGGGAAGCCCGCGCCGCCCCTGCCCTTCAGGTTGATCCGCTCGGACAGCTGGGCGAGTTGCTCGCCGCCCATCGGTTCGAGCGGACCGTGCACCTTCAGGTGCATGGGGAGGTCGAGTCTCTCGACGAGGTCGAAGCCCGAGGTGAGCTGGGGGAGACCCACCACTCGGACTTCGGGGACGTCGGGAAGGGCCTCGTTCACTTAAAGCCTCCGGAAGGCGCGTTCCAGGGTTCGCCGGAGCCCGGCTGGTTGTAGTCGTCGTAGCCGGACAGCGTTTCAGTGGCGGGACCGCTGTTGTACGTGTCGTTCGGGTTGTACGTGCCGTAGGGGGCGTTCGTCTCAGCCGTTCCGTAGGAAGTTTCGGAGACCACGGGATTGGCCCCCGTGTTGTACGTCTCGCCCTGGTAGGTCTGGCCCGGGTACGCCTGGCCCTGGTACGACTGCCCGCCCAGCGGCTGCCCGGCGAAGGTGTCCTGCATCGGGTCGTACGAGGACGGGGGCGCCTCGCCGACCGGCGGCGGGGACGGGGCCGGCCAGCGGGTGCTGCCCGTGGTCGAACCGTCGTCCATGCGGGGCATGGCCTGCGTGGGCTGCATGTCCAGCGGCGGCTGCTGCTGGGTGAGATAGGGGGCCGTGGGCTCCTGGGCGCGCGGGGTCATCGACACCGCGCGGTACGCGGCCGCGAAACCGGGGCCGCTGTCGGCGGAAGCGGCCGCCCCGCGCTGCGGGGGCACCAGCGGGTCGCCGAGCGGGGGGTTGCCCTGTCCGCCGCCGAAGCCGGGGAGCGGGAACTGGCCGGTGTCCCGCATCTGCTCGCGCCGGCCGCCCTCCCGGCGTCCGCCGGTCTCGTCCATGCCCTGCAGCGCCGAACGGGACTTCACGAGTTCGTCGACCTCGGGGGGCCGCTGGCCGTCGGTGCCCAGGAGGGCGGCGACACGCTCGACCACCTGGCGCTTGACCTCGCGCGGCGCGGCGCGCAGCAGCAGGGCGGCGGCGACGGCGATGAGGCCCGCGGAGTAGAGGATCACGAAGATCGGCTTGGCTTCGCGACCCGCGTAGAGTCCGTGCACGAGCGCGAAACACCAGGCTGGGTAGGCCATCATGTGCATCGCGCGCCAGCGTGCCGCGACCGGCGCCGGGGAGGCGAAGTTGCTGCGGAGCGCGCCGGTGATCGCGACGAAGATCATCAGGGAGCCTGCGGTCGCGCCGAAGCCGATCAGCGCTCCCGATCCCGTCACGCCGAGGGCGAAGGGGAACAGGGCGAACGCGGAGACGTGGTTCAGCGCCAGCTTGACCGACACATGCAGCACGAGGAACGCGACCGACGCGATGGCGGTCGTCCGGTGGACGGCTTGGCCGATGATCCGCTGACGGACCGTGAGCAGGGTCCGGTCCTGGGCGACGAGCCCCCAGAGCACCGAGCACGTCAGCGAGACGAGTGAGAGAACGCCCGCGCCGAAGTCGAGGAACTCCCGATACGCGTCACCTCCGACCAGCACACTTACGGGTATCAGCAGCAGAGCGGCAGCCGTGGCTATCCCATAGGCCGAGCGGCCTGTCTGGGGCAGCGAGCTGTTACTGCGACGAGGGTTCATGGGGGCAACTCCGAACAGTTCGGGAAAGCGGTCCCGTCGTCGAACTGTAAGTGGTGCCAATACCGGGCGGTACGAGGTTTGAGTTATTGCGCTGTTATCAAGGGCCAATCTCACATCGCTGATGTCCCTTAGCGGCTGTTACGCGAAGTAAGATTTGAATAAAGTTCAACTTTTTTGGCCGGATCTTGTGGCCGACACACGGCGGGTCCCTGTCCATCGGGGCTGCGGTACCCTGATCGCATGCGTGCCGTACGCCTTCTGCTTAGCGAGCCGCGCTGATCAGTCCCGACCGCCGTTGACGGCGTGGTCGGCATCAGCGCGGCGTCCCCTCCTGTGCGAGGGGATTTTTCGTTTCCTGGACGAACAGCCCGCTGGCAGAGACGATCGATGGAGCTTTGAGGATCATGAGCGAGACGAACCCCGCTGCCGCCGAAGTGGCCGCGCACCGCTACACGGCAGCCGTCGCGGCCGAGATCGAGGCACGCTGGCAGGACTTCTGGGACGCCGACGGCACGTACGCGGCGCCCAACCCCACGGGCGACCTGGCGGGCGACGCGGAACTGGCCGCCCGTCCCAAGAAGTTCATCATGGACATGTTCCCGTACCCGTCCGGTGCGGGCCTGCACGTCGGCCACCCCCTGGGTTACATCGCCACCGACGTCTTCGCCCGCTACCAGCGGATGACCGGCCACAACGTCCTGCACACCCTGGGCTTCGACGCCTTCGGCCTGCCCGCCGAGCAGCACGCCGTGGCCACCGGCGAGCACCCCAGGGTCACCACCGAGGCCGCCATCAACAACATGAAGTCCCAGCTGCGCAGGCTGGGTCTGGGCCACGACAAGCGCCGGTCGTTCGCCACGATCGACCCGGACTACTACAAGTGGACCCAGTGGATCTTCCTGCAGATCTTCAACTCCTGGTACGACGACGAGGCGAGGAAGGCCCGCCCGATCGCCGAGCTGGTCGCCCAGTTCGAGTCCGGTGAGCGCGCGCTGCCCGGCGGCGGCTCCTGGAGCGCGCTGAGCGCCGTCGAACGCGCCGACGTCCTGGGCGAGTACCGCCTGGCGTACGCCTCCGACGCGCCGGTCAACTGGTGCCCCGGCCTGGGCACCGTGCTGGCCAACGAGGAGGTCACCGCCGACGGCCGCTCCGAGCGGGGCAACTTCCCCGTCTTCAAGGCCAAGCTGCGCCAGTGGAACATGCGGATCACGGCGTACGCCGACCGTCTGCTGGACGACCTGAACGAGCTGGACTGGCCCGAGGCCATCAAGCTGCAGCAGCGCAACTGGATCGGCCGCTCCGAGGGCGCCCGCGTCGACTTCCCGATCGACGGGGAGCGCATCACCGTCTTCACCACCCGCCCCGACACCCTGTTCGGCGCGACCTACATGGTGCTGGCCCCCGAGCACCCGCTGGTCGACAAGTTCACCCCGGACGCCTGGCCCGAGGGCACCCACGACGTGTGGACCGGCGGGCACGCGACCCCCGCCGAGGCCGTCGCCGCCTACCGCGCGCAGGCCGCCTCCAAGTCCGACGTCGAGCGGCAGGCCGAGGCGAAGGACAAGACAGGCGTCTTCACCGGCTCGTTCGCCACCAACCCGGTCAACGGGAAGCGGATCCCGGTCTTCATCGCCGACTACGTCCTGATGGGCTACGGCACCGGCGCGATCATGGCCGTCCCGGCGCACGACACGCGCGACTTCGACTTCGCCCGCGCCTTCGAACTGCCGATCGTCTGCGTGGTCGAGCCCACGGACGGCCGGGGCACCGACACCTCGACGTGGGACGAGGCCTTCGTCTCGTACGACGCGAAGATCGTCAACTCGGCCGGTGAGGGCGTCTCGCTGGACGGCCTGGGCGTCGTCGAGGCGAAGGCGCGCATCACCGAGTGGCTGGAGCGGACCGGCATCGGTGAGGGCACCGTCAACTTCCGGCTGCGCGACTGGCTGTTCAGCCGCCAGCGGTACTGGGGCGAGCCCTTCCCGATCGTCTACGACGAGGACGGCGTCGCCCACTCGCTGCCCGAGTCGATGCTGCCGCTGGAGCTGCCCGAGGTCGAGGACTACAGCCCGCGCACCTTCGACCCGGACGACGCCGACACCCAGCCCGAGACACCGCTGTCGCGCAACGCCGACTGGGTGAACGTCACACTGGACCTGGGCGACGGCCGGGGCCCGCGCCCGTACCGCCGTGAGACCAACACCATGCCCAACTGGGCCGGTTCCTGCTGGTACGAGCTGCGCTATCTGGACCCGCACAACTCCGAGAAGCTGGTCGACCCGGAGATCGAGCGGTACTGGATGGGTCCGCGCGAGGGCCAGCCGCACGGCGGTGTCGACCTGTACGTCGGCGGCGCCGAGCACGCCGTGCTGCACCTGCTGTACGCGCGCTTCTGGTCCAAGGTCCTGTTCGACCTGGGGCACGTCTCGTCGGCCGAGCCGTTCCACAAGCTGTTCAACCAGGGCATGATCCAGGCCTTCGTCTACCGCGACAGCCGTGGCTTCGCGGTGCCGGCCGCCGAGGTGGAGGAGCGCGACGGCGCCTACTACTACCAGGGCGAGAAGGTCAGCCGCCTGCTGGGCAAGATGGGCAAGTCCCTGAAGAACGCGGTCACTCCCGAGTCCATCTGCGCGGAGTACGGCGCCGACACGCTGCGCCTGTACGAGATGGCGATGGGCCCGCTGGACGTCTCCCGGCCGTGGGACACGCGCGCGGTGGTGGGCCAGTTCCGGCTGCTGCAGCGGCTGTGGCGCAACGTCGTCGACGAGGCCACCGGCGAGGTGACGGTCGTCGACACCGAGCCCGGCGAGGACACCCTGCGGGTGCTGCACAAGGCCATCGACGGTGTCCGCCAGGACCTGGAGGGTCTGCGGTTCAACACCGCGATCGCCAAGGTCACCGAGCTGAACAACCATCTGACCAAGGTGGGCGGCCCGGTCTCCCGCTCCGTCGCCGAGTCCCTGGTCCTGCTGGTCGCGCCGCTGGCCCCGCACATCGCCGAGGAACTGTGGCGCAAGCTGGGGCACGGCGACTCGGTCGTGCACCAGGACTTCCCCGACGCCGACCCCGCGTACGTCGTCGACGAGGCCGTCACCTGTGTCGTCCAGATCAAGGGCAAGGTCAAGGCCCGGCTGGAGGTGCCGCCGACCATCTCCGAGGAGGAGCTGGAGAAGGTGGCCCTGGGCGACGAGAAGGTGGTCGCGGCGCTGGCCGGGGCGCCGATCCGGAAGGTGATCGTGCGGGCGCCGAAGCTGGTGAACATCGTCACGTGAGTGCGGCGGCGTGCCGCGTCGTGAATGTGGCGGAGCGCGGTGGGCTCTGCGGTGACCTGGGGTAGCCGCCGGTAGGCGCACCGCTGTCGCTGTCGCTGTCGTGGTTCGGGGGCGTCCCCTACGGGCAGGTTCCGGGTTCCGATGGAACCTGGGACCTGCCTGTTGCGTTTACCGTGGAAGAGCGCCGCAGCACATGCCCGTGCCGGTCGGAGAAGGAGCGCGTCGTGGAAGCCGTCATCGCAGTCGTCGCCCTGTTCTTCGTGCTGTTCGTGGTGCTGGGCGCGTACGCCACGGTGAAGGCGGTCGGCGCGGCCAAGCGCGGCGTGGACCGCACGATCACGCAGGCCAAGCGGACCGTCGAGGACACCACCCTGCGCGCCAGAAGCCTGGCCCAGCCGGGCCCGGCCGGGCAACTGGCCGACCTGCGGCTCAAGTTGCGCACCTCCATGCGGGCCACCCAGGAGGCGTTGCACGCGGGCGTGGGCGAGGACGAGTCGCTCAAGGAGTCCCTGGCCCTCTTCGAGCAGCTGAGCAAGCACGGCCGTGAGCTGGACGACGAGCTGCGGCGCCTGGAGCCCGAGCCCGACCGCGCCAAGCTGGCCCAGCGGCTGCCCGCGCTGCGCGAGCGCGCGGAGCGGATCATCGAGTCCTCCGACTCGCTGCGCTGGGCGGCGCACGACCGGGCCCGCAAGTTCGCGGAGGACGACCTGGACACGCTCAGCGCGCAGATCGACGTCGAGGCGGGCGCGCTGCGGCACTGGACGACGGAACCCGCCGCGGTGTGGCCCGAGGCGCCCAAGCCCGAGCCGACCGCCTCCACGGGGCAGACCTGGCAGGCTCCTGACTCGGGCGGGGGCGCGTCGCGCGGTGCCGAGTCCGGTGCGGGCACGTCCCGTGACGGGGAGTCCCGGGGTCAGGAGCCGCCCAGGCCCGCGATCACGCCGCCGAGTGCGCGGCCGACCTACCCGTGGCAGAAGAAGCACCGCCCGGAGAGCACCACTTGAGCCACTCGGCCCGGTCGGACCGCTCCGCGCGGTCGCGGGTGACAGGGGCCGGGCTGCCGTCGGAGCGGCTCGGCGGGTAACCTCCAGCTCATGTCCCGCCATGTCGCGATCGTCACCGATTCCACGGCCTACCTGCCGCCGCCGGCGATGGAGCGTCACCACATCACCTCGGTGCCGTTGACCGTGGTTCTCGGCGACCAGGCGCTCGAGGAAGGGACCGAGATCTCGGCCCGCTCCCTGGCCCAGGCGCTGCAGAAACGACGGTCCGTCACCACCTCCCGCCCCAGCCCCGAGCTGTTCGCCGAGACCTACCGCAGGGTCGCGGAGTCGGGCGCCACCGGCATCGTCTCGCTCCACCTCTCCGCCGAGTTCTCGGGCACGTACGACGCGGCCGTGCTCGCGGCCCGCGAGGCACCCGTGCCGGTGCGCGTCGTGGACACCGGGATGGTCGCGATGGCGCTCGGGTTCTGCGCGCTGGCCGCCGCCGAGTCCGCGGAGGCGGGCGGCACAGTGGACGAAGCCGTCACAGCCGCCGAGAAGCGGGCCGCCGGGACGTCCGCGTTCTTCTACGTCGACACCCTGGACTACCTCCGCCGGGGCGGACGGATCGGTGCGGCACAGGCGCTGTTCGGGTCCGCGCTGGCGGTCAAGCCGCTGCTGCGGCTGGACGGCGGCCGTATCGAGATGCTGGAGAAGGTCCGCACGGCCTCCAGGGCGATCGCCCGCCTGGAGGAGATCGTCGCCGAGCGGGCGGGCGGCGCCCCGGTCGACATCGCCGTCCACCATCTCGCGGCGCCCGAGCGGGCCTCCGCGCTCGCGGAGCGGCTGCGGGGCCGGGTGTCCGGGCTGGCCGATCTGCATGTGAGCGAGGTCGGGGCGGTGATCGGGGCGCACACGGGGCCCGGGTTGCTGGGCGTGATCGTGTCGCCTCGGTGAGGCGTGCGTCGCTTCGGTGAGGAGGCGAGGCGGGTTTGCCTCGGCTCGGTCTGGCCCGGTTTGGCGGCCGGGGTTGGCTCGGCTTGGCGGCTGGGTCGGCTCGGCTTGTTGCGGCGGGCGCCGCGCGGCACGGCTCAGCTCGGCTGTGGGCGGCTCGGTTTGTTCGCTCGTGCGGGTGACGGAGTTATCCACAACTGGGTAGTAATCCACGGGAATTGAGCAAGATCATCGCGAGTGGATGTGTCTGCCTGATCCTCGTCGCATGGCACTTCGATCACGTTCACGCACAGCGACGGTCACCAGCGGCCCCGGCAGGGGTCCCTCCTCCGACGGGCGCGCCCGTCACCCTCGTCCTCGGCGGCGGAGGGGCAGGGTCGGCCGCCGCCACCAGGCGTCGGCGGAGACGCTCCGTCTGCGCGCGGAGGCGCTCTTTCCCGAAAGGACCAAGGAGCCCCGTGAGTTGGGGCATGGGCCGCCGCCGGAGCCTTCCGAGGACGAGGACGGGTCCCGTGGTCGTGACGTGCGTCCAGCGTGGCGTGAGCGGGTGGGACCGGCCGTCCGGGAGCGGCTGCCGCTGTGGTTGCAGGCGCGGTGCGGCATCGAGCGGAAGAGCGTGATCGCGCTGAGCGTGGTGCTGGTCGTCGCGGCGGTGTTCGCGGCACAGCACTTCTGGGCGGGCCGGCCCCGGCCGGTGACCGCGCCCGAGGTGGTGCGGGCGGGAGCTCCGGGTGCCTCGCCGATGCCAGGGGCTGGGGAAGCACCGTTCGGTGAGCCCGGGCACGGCGCTGCGGCCGCGTCGGGCGCCTCGCCCGGGCTGGGGGCTCCGTCGGCCGTACCCACGATCGTGGTCGACGTCAGTGGCAAGGTGCGCAGACCGGGCGTCCAGCAGTTGCCGGCCGGTTCGCGGGTCGCCGACGCGCTTCGGGCGGCGGGCGGGGTGCGGCCGGGGGCCGACACCGACGGGCTCAACCGCGCCCGGCTCCTCGTGGACGGCGAACAGGTCCTGGTGGGCACTCCGGCGCCGGTGGCCGCACCGGGTGCGCCGCCGGGGACGGGAGCGGGCGCGGGTGGCGGTGGTGCGGGCGGGTTAGGCGGAGGCGTCGCCGGATCGGCGCCCACGACCCCCGTGTCGCTCAATACGGCCACCGCCGACCAACTGGACACCCTGCCCGGAGTGGGCCCGGTCCTCGCCCAGCACATCATCGACTACCGCACTCAGCACGGCGGCTTCCGCTCGGTGGACGAGCTCCGCGAGGTGAACGGCATCGGCGACCGCCGCTTCGCCGACCTACGGAATCTCGTACGGCCATGAGGGTGACGGGAGAGGAGGAGAGGGTGCCGGCGGGGGACGAGGAGGAGAGGGCGCCGGCGGGGGCCGGGGCCCAGGGTGGTCCGCCGCGCCCCGCCGTGCACGTGGCCTCCGGCAGTCGGCTCGGTGACCCGCATCCCAGGCAGGAGGGGCCCACGGACCTGCGCCTCGTGCCACCGGCGCTGGCCGCGTGGGTGACGGCGGCGCTGACGGTGCACGCCTCGCCGGGGTGGGTCACAGGAGTGGCTGTGGTCTGTGCGGTGGCGGGCGCGGCTCTGCTCGCCTGGCAAGGGCAAGGGCAAGGGCAAGGGCAAGGGCAAGGGCAAGGGCAAGGGCAAGGGCAAGGGCAAGGGCAAGGGCGGGTGCGGGGGCAGGGGCTCCGGTATCGCCGGGGGTGTGGGGGCGTTGCGTGGACGAAGGTGTCCGTCGCCGCCGTGCTGCTCTGTGCGGGCGCGGCTGCCGCCTCGGCCGGGCTGCACGGGGCGGATCTACGGCGGGGGCCGGTGCCCGGCCTGGCCGAGGGGTACGCCCGTGTGACGGCGGAGGTGGAGCTCACCTCCGACCCGCGCCTCACCCGCCCCCGGATCCAGGGCCATCGCGCGGCCCCCGCAGGGGTGCTCCTCCAGGCCGAGGTGCGGCGTGTGCGGAGCCCGGACGGGTCGGTCGCCGACACGAGGACCCCGGTGCTGGTCGTCGTCGACGTGGAGGCGGGGGCCGGTCGGGCGGCCTGGCTCTCGCTGTTGCCGTCCACGCGGGTGCGGGTGGTGGCGCAGGCCGTGCCGGCCATGGCCGGGGGAGACCGGGTGGCGGGCGTGCTGCGGGTGCGGGGCGGTGGGGCGCCGATCGTGGTGGAGGAGGCGAGCGCCGTGCAGCGGGCCGCGGGGCGGTTGCGCGCGGGGCTGCGGGAGGCGACCGACGGCCTGGACCCGGACGCGCGGGCCTTGCTGCCCGGGTTCGTCGTCGGGGACACCTCACGGGTTCCGGCGGAGTTGGACGAGGCGTTCAAGGCGACCGATCTCACCCATCTCCTGGCTGTCAGCGGTGCGAACTTCACGATCCTGCTGGCCCTGTTCATCGGCCCGCCGGGGCTGGCGCAACGGGCCGAGCGGAGGGGGCTGGCTCCCCGGCTCGGGATCCCGTTGCGGGCGACCGCGCTGGCCGGTGGGGCGCTGACCCTGGGCTTCGTGATCGTGTGCCGACCGGACCCGAGCGTGGTGCGGGCGGCGGCCTGCGGTTCGATCGCGCTGCTGGCCCTCGCGACCGGGCGCCGCAGATCCCTGATCCCGGCCCTGGCGACGGCGGTACTGCTGCTGGTGCTCTACGACCCTTGGCTGGCCCGCAGTTACGGCTTTCTGCTCTCCGTCCTCGCTACCGGTGCCCTGCTCACCCTCGCTCCGCGCTGGAGTGCGGCGCTCCAGCGGCGCCGGGTGCCACCGCGTCCGGCCGAGGCACTGGCGGCGGCGGGAGCCGCGCAGGCGGTGTGCGCGCCGGTCGTGGCCGTGCTGTCGGCGAAGGTGAGCCTGGTGGCGGTGCCGTGCAATCTGCTGGCGGAGTTCGCGGTGGCCCCGGCGACGGTGCTCGGGTTCGCCACCCTGGCGACGGCGCCGGTGGCGATGCCCGTGGCCGAGGGCCTTGCCTGGTGCGCGAGTTGGCCGGCCGGTTGGATCGCGGACATCGCCCGTACCGGGGCCTCGATGCCGGGCGCGGGCGTGGACTGGCCGGGCAGCTGGACCGGCGCGCTGCTGCTCGCCCTGGTCACCGTGGTCGTCGTCCTCGTCGGCCGGCGGCTGGTGAGCCATCCGTGGCTGGTGGGAGCCTGCCTGATGGCGTTCCTGCTGGTCGTGGTGCAGCCACCGCCGCTGACCAGGGTGATCACGGGGTGGCCGCCGCCGGGCTGGCGCTTCGTGATGTGCGACGTGGGCCAGGGGGACGCGACTGTCCTCGCGGCGGGAGACGGAGCCGGGGTGGTCGTGGACGCGGGTCCCGATCCGGTGCTGGTCGACCGCTGTCTGACCTCGCTGGGCGTCACCGAGGTCCCGCTCGTGGTCCTCACCCACTTCCACGCCGACCATGTCGTGGGGCTGCCGGGGGTGCTGCGGGGGCGCTCGGTGGGGGCGATCGCGACGACGGGGTTCGAGGAGCCCGTGGAGCAGGCCGCGTTCGTGCGCGGGGAGGCGGCGGCTCGGGGGATCCCGTTGACACGGGCAGTGGCCGGGGAGGAGCGGCGCACGGGTGGTCTCGCCTGGCGGGTGCTATGGCCGCCGGGGGACGCGGTCACGCCGGACGGCCCGAACGACGCCAGTGTGACCATGCTCGTCCGCTCGGGAGGGCTGACCCTGCTGCTCCTCGGCGATCTGGAACCGCCCGGCCAGCGTGAGCTGGCGAGGTCTCCGGAGGCGGCCGCGCTGGGAGCCGTGGACGTGGTGAAGGTCGCCCACCACGGCTCGGCCTACCAGGATCCGGGACTGATACGGGCCATGGCCCCCAGACTGGCGCTCATCTCCGTGGGCGCGGACAACCCGTACGGCCATCCGGCGCCCAGTACGGTCGCGGCGCTGCAGGCCGGGGGTGCCACGGTGCTGCGTACGGACGAGGACGGCGCGGTCGCCGTCGCGGGTACGGCGAAGGAGTTGCTCGTGGCGCGAGACTGAGGGCATGGACACCGCAGAGCTTGACGCCTACCTGCGCCGCCTCGGGGCCGAGCAGCAGGCCTGGCCCACCGTCGACGTACTGCGCGAACTGCACCTGCGCCATCTGCGGGCGGTGCCGTTCGAGAACCTGTCGATCCACCTCGGTGAGGAGATCGTCCTGGAGGAGAGGCGGCTGCTGGACAAGGTGGTCGGGCGGCGCAGGGGCGGGTTCTGCTACGAACTGAACGGCTCGTTCGGGGCGTTGCTCTCGAAGCTCGGGTTCGACGTGACACTGCTCGCGGCGCGGGTGTACGGGGATGAGGGGCAGGTCGGCATCCCGTACGACCATCTCGTGCTGCGGGTGCGGACGGTGGACGGGGGAGATTGGCTGGCCGATGTCGGGTTCGGGGCGAACAGCCACTATCCGCTGGAGTTCGGGAGCCGGACGGAGCAGGAGGATCCGGGCGGCATGTTCCGGGTGGCGGAGGTGGACCGGGAGAGCGGGGGCCGGGAGTACGGAGACCTGGACGTGTTCCGCAACGGCGAGCCGCAGTACCGGCTGGAGACGCGACCGAGGGTGCTCGGGGACTTCGTGGCGGGGGCGTGGTGGCACAGCACCTCGCCGGCCTCCCACTTCACCCGCTCGCTCGTCTGCTCCCTGCTCACGGAGGACGGCGGCCGCATCACCCTCAGCGGCCGTACGCTCACCGTCACCTCGGCGGAGGGCGCCCGTGAGGTGACCGAGCTGGGCACGGACACGGAGGTGCTGGCGACGTACAGGAACCGCTTCGGGCTGGAGTTGAACCGGGTGCCGGAGGTGGGGAAGGTGACGTGAGGCGCGTGAGGGCGAGCTCGTCGAGGGGGTACGGAGGGCTTGTAGCCTGACGGCACCTTACGAGGGGGGAGCTGACCGTGGAGAACGTCCTGCCCGTGGCCATAGGGGCCGCCATCGGCCTCATGGGGGTGGTGTTCGGATCGTGGTTCACCGCGCGCCGGCAGGACCGTATGTGGCTCCGCGAGCAGAAGCTCAAAGCCGGGATCGGCTTCAACACGGCCGTCGTGCAGCTTCTGGACCACCTGAAGGAGACGCGGCTGAGTGACGACGGCCCCGGGGCCGACGAGTTGGTGAACCGGATGCAGGAGGCACGCTCGGCCCTCTACCTGCTCTGTTCCAGCGACACCGTCGATCTCGCCGACGCTCTCGCGGTCAGGGTCTGGAGCACGCGGCCCACCGACGGCAGGGACGACCGCCGGGCCGAGTTCCGGGAGACGTTGGATCTCCTGCGCCGCTTCACCCACCGGCTCCGACAGGAGATCGCCGGGTCGTAGAGCCTTTGGCCGGAGGGGAGGGGAGGGGAGGGGAGGGGAGGGGGCGGGGTGGGGTGGCGGAAGATGGGGGTGTGAGTGATGTGAGGCATGTGTTGGTGTTGCCGGATCGGGATGCCGCGGAGGAAGTGGTCGAGGCGCTGAGGGAGCGGTTCGGGCTGGATGAGGAGCCGCAGCTGGTGCGGGACGCGTTGGCCGGGGAGGACGACGCCGAGGACGCGCAGTGGCTGGTGGTGCTGCGGGACGAGCGGGAGCGGCTCGATCCGGTGGCGTTGGACGAGTTCGCGGGGGAGTGGGAGGGATGGCGAGAGGAGCCGTAGTCGTTCCGCGCGGCGGTCCGTGCGCTGAGGGGGAGGCCAGGGCTTGGGGCGGTCGGGTTGTCAGTGGGCCGTGGGATGCTGTCCGGGATGGCCAAGAAGACTGTGAACGATGATCCTCTCGCCCCCGTGACGTTGGCCGTGGGGCAGGAGGAGCTGCTGCTCGACCGGGCTGTGCAGGTGGTGGTGGCCGCCGCGAAGGCCTCGGACGCCGACACGGACGTGCGGGATCTGACCTCGGACCAGTTGCAGCCCGGCACTCTCGCCGAGCTGACGAGTCCGTCGCTCTTCGCGGAGCGCAAGGTCGTGGTCGTGCGCAACGCGCAGGATCTGTCGGCCGACACGGTCAAGGACGTGAAGGCGTACCTGGGGGCTCCCGCCGAGGAGATCACCCTGGTGCTGCTGCACGCGGGCGGCGCCAAGGGCAAGGGGCTGCTGGACGCGGCGCGCAAGGCGGGGGCGCGGGAGGTGGCGTGCCCCAAGATGACGAAGCCGGGGGATCGGCTGGCGTTCGTGCGGGGGGAGTTCCGGACGCTCGGGCGGTCCGCGACGCCCGAGGCGTGCCAGGCGCTCGTCGACGCGATCGGGAGCGATCTGCGGGAGTTGGCGTCGGCGGCGTCGCAGTTGGTGGCGGACGTCGAGGGGACCATCGACGAGGCGGTGGTCGGGCGGTACTACACAGGGCGGGCCGAGGCGTCGAGTTTCGAGGTGGCCGACCGGGCCGTCGAGGGACGGGCGGCGGAAGCCTTGGAGGCGCTGCGGTGGTCGCTGGCGACGGGGGTGGCGCCGGTGTTGATCACCAGTGCGCTGGCCCAGGGCGTGCGGGCGATCGGGAAGCTGTCGTCGGCGCGGGGTGGGCGGCCCGCGGATCTCGCGCGGGAGTTGGGGATGCCGCCGTGGAAGATCGATCGGGTGCGGCAGCAGATGCGCGGGTGGACGCCGGACGGGGTGGCTGTCGCCTTGCGGGCGGTGGCTGAGGCGGATGCGGGGGTCAAGGGTGGCGGAGATGATCCCGAGTACGCGTTGGAGAAGGCGGTTGTGGTGATCGCGCGGGCGGCGCGGTCGCGTCGGGGGTGACTTTCCGCCCCCGGCGCCCCTACCCGTCCCGTCCCAGGGGCGCCGCCCCTTCGACGCCGGGCCGAGGGGGAGGGGCGGTGAGTGGGTAGGTGCGGGTGCGTGGGGGTTCTCGCGCAGTTCCCCGCGCCCCTTGAACGGCTGCGGTTCCCTGCGGCCCTGAGAAGCCCGCGATCGCCCGGCGCCCGTGAGCGACTTCGGCCTCCGGCGTGCTCACCTGTGGCATGCCGAAGGCACCGTCGGCCCTCCCGGGGAAGGGGCGGCGACGGGGCCTTCGGTTCAAGACGGTGGATCCGCACCCGCGTGGCGAACGCAGGCCGCGTGCGGATCCGGGGTGTCGGGTGGGAGCGGATGAGAGAGGGCCCGCCCTTGGGACCAGCCGACGATCAGATCAAAGGTGAAGCTCAGCCCTGGAGGGTGGCGACCTTGGAAGCAAGCGCCGACTTCTTGTTGGCGGCCTGGTTCTTGTGGATGACGCCCTTCGAGACGGCCTTGTCGAGCTGACGCGCGGCAGCGCGCTGGTACTCGGTGGCCTTCTCGACGTCACCCGCGGCAGCGGCCTCACGGGCCTTGCGGATCGCGGTCTTGAGCGACGACTTGACGGCCTTGTTGCGAAGGCGCGCCTTCTCGTTGGTCTTGTTCCGCTTGATCTGGGACTTGATGTTCGCCACGAAAGAGCCTTTTCAGCTTGGTTTTCCTTGGGATGTGCCTCCTGCAGAGAGGGCATGAGACACAGCCGCCCACGTTACCAGCAGCTCTCGCGTCGGCCCAAACCGGTCCCAGCCCTCCACCCGTGGGACCATGGTGCCTACGTACAGCCCCGCCAGACCCGATCCGACCCGAGACCGCAGACGGCTGCGGACGCCTCAAGAATCAGGACCCTGCGTGCCCGCGATCCCTAGCCATGTGCCCGAGCCGAGCCGTACCGACCCGGCTCTGATCCGCAATTTCTGCATCATCGCGCACATCGACCACGGCAAGTCCACGCTCGCCGACCGGATGCTCCAGCTGACCGGCGTGGTCGAGCAGCGGCAGATGCGTGCTCAGTACCTCGACCGCATGGACATCGAGCGTGAGCGCGGAATCACGATCAAGTCCCAGGCGGTCCGTCTGCCCTGGGCGCCGACCGGCGATCCGGGCAACACGCACATCCTCAACATGATCGACACCCCCGGGCACGTCGACTTCACGTACGAGGTGTCGCGGTCGCTGGCGGCCTGTGAGGGGACCGTCCTCCTCGTCGACGCGGCCCAGGGGATCGAGGCCCAGACCCTCGCCAACCTCTACCTGGCGATGGAGAACGACCTCAAGATCATCCCCGTGCTGAACAAGATCGACCTGCCGGCCGCGCAGCCGGAGAAGTTCTCCGAGGAACTGGCGAACCTCATCGGGTGCGATCCCGAGGACGTGCTGAAGGTCTCCGCGAAGACGGGTGTGGGGGTCGACGCGCTGCTCGACCGGGTCGTGGCCGAGGTTCCGGCGCCGGTCGGCGTCAAGGACGCGCCCGCCCGCGCGATGATCTTCGACTCGGTATATGACTCGTACCGGGGCGTGGTCACGTACGTCCGTGTGATCGACGGGCAGCTCAACAAGCGCGAGCGGATCCGGATGATGTCCACCGGCGCCACGCACGAGCTGCTGGAGATCGGGACCAACTCGCCCGAGATGCTGCCCGCCGACGGGCTGGCCGTCGGTGAGGTGGGCTACCTCATCACCGGCGTGAAGGACGTCCGGCAGTCCAAGGTCGGTGACACGATCACCAGCCAGGCGAAGGGGGCGACCGAGGCGCTCGGGGGGTACAAGGACCCCAAGCCGATGGTCTTCTCCGGCCTGTATCCGCTGGACGGGTCCGACTACCCCGAGCTGCGTGACGCGCTCGACAAGCTCCAGCTCAACGACGCCGCGCTCGTGTACGAGCCGGAGACGTCCGCCGCGCTGGGCTTCGGTTTCCGCGTCGGTTTCCTCGGGCTGCTGCACCTCGACGTGATCCGGGAGCGGCTGGAGCGCGAGTTCGGGCTCGACCTCATCGCCACCGCGCCGAACGTCGTGTACCGCGTCGTCATGGAGGACGGCACCGAGCACACGGTCACCAACCCGAGCGAGTTCCCCGAAGGCAAGATCAACGAGGTGTACGAGCCCGTCGTGCGGGCCACGATCCTCGCGCCGACCGAGTTCATCGGCTCGATCATGGAGCTGTGCCAGACCCGGCGCGGCACCCTGCTCGGCATGGACTACCTGTCGGAGGACCGGGTCGAGATCCGGTACACGCTGCCGCTCGCGGAGATCGTCTTCGACTTCTTCGACCAGCTGAAGTCGAAGACGCGCGGGTACGCGTCGCTGGACTACGAGCCCACGGGCGAGCAGACCTCCAGCCTCGTCAAGGTCGACATCCTGCTGCACGGTGACAAGGTCGACGCCTTCTCCGCGATCACGCACAAGGACGCGGCGTACGCCTACGGGGTGCGGCTCGTCGCCAAGCTGCGCGAGCTCATCCCGCGGCAGGCCTTCGAGGTGCCCATCCAGGCGGCCATCGGCTCGCGTGTCATCGCCCGCGAGACCATCCGCGCCATCCGCAAGGACGTCCTCGCCAAGTGCTACGGCGGTGACATCTCCCGGAAGCGGAAGCTGCTGGAGAAGCAGAAGGAAGGCAAGAAGCGGATGAAGATGGTGGGCTCCGTGGAGGTTCCGCAGGAGGCCTTCATCGCCGTTCTGTCCAGCGATGACAGCGCCGGCGGCGGCAAGGGCAAGAAGTAGCCAACGGCGACCGGTGGTCGCCGACCGCGGGGTGACCACTGTTACCCCCGGAAACTCGGGCACAATGCGGGCCCGTCGCGTTTCGGCGCGGCGGGCCCGTAGGTCTTCCCAGAGGCGTCGGGGCGTGTTCGTACGGTAGTTCTCGGTGGAAAGTGACTGCCCGCCGCCCCTTACCAACCGGCCGACCTCGCTCTACCCTGATCACCACTCGATGGTTACTCGCGAGTTAAACAACAGCCGCTTTGAGCCAGCCGCACAGTCCGTGAGTCAGCTGTACTGTCGCGTGCCCCGGAGGATGTCGTGAGCGACACACAGACCCTGATCGAGAACCGTCCGCCCTCGGTGGCGGCCCTCTTCCTCGAGCGCGTGGCGGCCACGCCCGACGGCGAGGCCTACCGCTACCCGGTGCCACCGGCCTCCGGGGAGGGGCCCTCCGACTGGAAGTCGCTGAGCTGGGCGCAGTCGGCCGAACGGGTGTACGCCGTCGCGGCCGGACTGATCGAGCTGGGCGTGCAGCCGGAGCAGCGCGTAGCCCTCGCCTCGTCGACGCGCATCGAGTGGATCCTCGCCGACCTCGGCATCATGTGCGCCGGCGCCGCCACCACGACCGTCTATCCGCAGACCAACGCCGAGGAGTCGGCGTACATCCTCGCGGACTCCGCCAGTCGGGTCCTCATCGCCGAGGACGCGGCTCAGCTCGCCAAGGCCCGGGAGAAGAAGGCCGAGCTGCCCGACCTGACGCATGTCGTCGTCATCGACATCGAGGGGGCGGACCTTTCGGAGGACTGGGTCCTCTCCCTGGCCGAGCTGGAGAAGCGCGGCGCCGCGTACCTGGAGAAGAATCCCGACCTGATCAAGGAGAAGGTCGGCGCGATCACCAAGGACCAGCTCGCCACCCTCATCTACACCTCCGGTACCACCGGGCGCCCCAAGGGTGTCCGGCTGCCGCACGACAACTGGTCGTACATGGCGAAGGCGATCGCCGCGACCGGGTTGGTCAGCGCCGAGGACGTGCAGTACCTGTGGCTGCCGCTCGCGCACGTGTTCGGCAAGGTGCTCACCAGCGGTCAGATCGAGGTCGGGCACGTCACCGCCGTGGACGGCCGGATCGACAAGATCATTGAGAACCTTCCGGTGGTGCAGCCGACGTACATGGCGGCCGTGCCCCGCATCTTCGAGAAGGTCTACAACGGCGTCGTCGCCAAGGCCCGCGCGGGCGGCCCGGCCAAGTACAAGATCTTCCAGTGGGCGGCCGGGGTCTCCCGCGAGTACGCCAAGGTCAGCCAGGACAACTTCCGCCGTACCGGCACCGCCTCGGTGCCGTTCGCGCTCGGCGCGAAGCACAAGATCGCCGACACGCTGGTGTACGCCAAGCTCCGCGAGGCGTTCGGCGGCCGGCTGCGGGCCTGTGTCTCCGGTTCGGTCGCGCTCGCGCCCGACATCGGCTTCTTCTTCGCCGGCGCCGGCATCCACATCCTGGAGGGCTACGGCCTGACCGAGACCTCGGCGGCGTCCTTCGTCAACCCCGGCGAGGCGTACCGCACCGGTACGGTCGGCAAGCCGCTGCCCGGCTGCGAGGTGCGGATCGCCGACGACGGCGAGATCCTGCTGCGCGGCCCCGGTGTGATGGAGGGCTACCACGGCCTGCCGGAGAAGACGGCGGAGGTGCTGGAGGCCGACGGGTGGTTCCACACCGGCGACATCGGGGAGCTCTCGCCCGACGGCTACCTGCGCATCACCGACCGGAAGAAGGACCTGTTCAAGACCTCCGGCGGCAAGTACATCGCGCCGACCGAGATCGAGGGGCAGTTCAAGTCGCTGTGCCCCTTCACCTCCAACGTGATGGTGATCGGCGCGGACCGGAACTTCTGCACGGCCCTCATCGCCCTCGACGAGCCGTCCCTCCAGGGGTGGGCCGCGGAGAACGGGCTGGCCGGGAAGTCGTACGAGGAGATCATCGCGGCGCCGGCCACGGTCGAGATGGTCGACGGGTACGTCAAGCAGCTCAACGAGGGCTTGCAGCGGTGGCAGACGATCAAGAAGTTCCGCCTGCTGCCGCGGGATCTCGATGTGGAGCACGGTGAGCTGACGCCGAGCCTGAAGCTGAAGCGGCCGGTGGTGGAGAAGGAGTACCGGCACCTGATCGAGGACATGTACGCGGGGGCGCGCGAGGCGTAGCGCTCTCCGGGAAAGCCGGGAAAGCCGGGAAAGCCGGGGAACTGCGGGCCGTCCTTCAGCTGCGCGTTCGTGGTGGCTGGTCGCGCGGTTCCCCGCGCCCCCAAGGGGCGCTGTCGGTCTTCACCAGGGTTCGCAGGTCGCGTATCTGTGCTCGTATCTCGGTCACGTCCGGTGTGGGTGTGGCCAGTTGTTTTTCCAGTGTCGCCAGGCGGGTGTCGAGTTCCTCCGCCTCCTCCCGTCGGATCGCCCGCAGGGTCTCCAGTTCCCGGGTCTTGCGATGCAGGTCCAGGAAGACGCTGACCTTCGCCCGTAACACCCAGGGGTCGAAGGGTTTGGTGAGGTAGTCGGCGGCGCCGGTGGCGTAGCCGCGGAAGGCGTAGCCGGTGTCGGCGTCCGTGCCGGTGAGGAAGATGATCGGGACGTCCTTCGTCTGGTCGAGGCGCTTGATGTGGGCGGCGGTCTCGAAGCCGTCCATGCCGGGCATCCGGATGTCGAGGAGGACGACGGCGAACCGGTGCCGCAGGAGGGCCTTCATCGCCTCCTCGCCCGAACGGGCGCGGACGAGCGGCTCGTTGAGGGATGCCAGGACGGCCTCCAGGGCGAGCAGGTTGTCCTCCATGTCGTCGACGAGGAGGATGCCCGCGCTTTGGTCGGTCCGGTCCTGAGGGGTCATGGTGAAGGTGCCTCGTTCTCTTCGGTGCGTTTCCCGGGGGACGGCTCGGCGCTCTGCGGACCCTGGGGGGTCTCCGGGTCGAGGACCGCGCAGACGACCGTGAGCAGCTGGTCGACGTCCACCGGCTTCGGTACGTAGTCGTTGGCGCCACGGGCGATGGACTTCTCGCGGTCGCCGGGCATCGCCTTGGCGGTGAGGGCGACGATGGGCAGACCCGCCCAGCGCGGGGTGCGACGGATGGCGGAGATCGTCTCGTAGCCGTCCATCTCCGGCATCATGATGTCCATCAGGACGAGTTCGACGTCCGGGTTGCGTTCCAGGGTCTCGATGCCCTCGCGTCCGTTCTCCGCGTACAGGACGGGCATGCCGACCCGGCCCAGGACATGGGTGAGCGCGAAGACGTTGCGGATGTCGTCGTCGACGATCAGCACCCGGCGGCCGGGCAGCACCTGGCCCGCGCGCCCCACTTTCCACGCCTCCAGCTTGGTGGGGGCCGGCCAGGAGTCGTCGCCGTCGTGCACCTCCCCGTCGTGCGCGGCCAGGAAGGGATCTGCGGCCAGCTGCTCGGGGACGAGGCTGCCGTGCTCCTCGACCACCGGGCCCGTCACCCCGTGCCCCGGGCTGAAGACCGGGACGTACAGGGTGAAGGTCGAGCCCCTGCCGGGGACGCTCTCCGCGATGATGCGACCGCCGAGCAGGCCGGCGATCTCGCGGCTGATGGACAGACCGAGGCCCGTGCCGCCGTACTTGCGGTTGGTGGTGCCGTCGGCCTGCTGGAACGCCTCGAAGATCACCGGGAGTTTCTCTGCCGCGATGCCGATGCCGGTGTCCGATACGGCGAAGGCGATCACCTCGTCGTGGTCCTCGCGGGTGTAGCGGTGGTCGGGGTCCTTGACGCGGCTGACGGTCAGCTCGACCCGGCCGGACGCGGTGAACTTGATCGCGTTGGAGAGGAGGTTGCGCAGGATCTGCTGGAGGCGCTGCTCGTCCGAGTACATCTCGCGGGGGACGTCCTCGCCGACCGTCACCTCGAAGGCCAGGCCCCGGTCGAGGGTGAGCGGCCGGAACGTCGCGTGGACGTAGTCCAGGAGCTTGATCAGCGGCAGGCGCTTCGGGCGTACGTCCATCCGGCCCGCCTCGATCTTCGACAGGTCGAGGATGTCGTTGATCAGCTGGAGGAGGTCCGAGCCGGAGCGGTGGATCGTGGTGGCGAACTGGACCTCCTGGTCGGTGAGATGGCCGTCCGGGTTGTCGGAGAGCAGTCGCGCCAGGATCAGCAGGGAGTTCAGCGGGGTGCGCAGCTCGTGCGACATGTTCGCCAGGAACTCGGACTTGTACTGCGAGGAGGTCGCCAGCAGCGCGGCCTTCTCCTCCAGTTCGGCGTTGGAGCGCTGCAACTCCGCCTGCTGCATCTGCAGTTCGTCCGAGCGTTCCTGGAGTTGCATGGCCAGGCGCTGGGACTCGCCGAGGAGGGACTCCGTACGGGAGTTGGCGATGATGGTGTTGATGGCGACACCGATGGTGTTCACGAACTGGTCGAAGAACGCCAGGTGGACGTCGGAGAAGCGGGAGAAGGACGCCAGCTCGATCACGCCGAGGAGCTTGTCCTCGAAGAGGATCGGGATGATGACGACGCTGGACGGGGAGGCCTCGCCGAGGCCGCTGTTGATCTTGATGTACCCCGGCGGGGCCTCGTCCACCAGGATCCGCTTCTTCTCGCGGGCCGCCTGCGCGACCAGACCGTGCACGGGCAGACCACCGGTCTCGACGGTCGCGCCCTGCGCCGCGCCGTAGCCCGCGATGAAGGCGAGGCCCTTGGTGGGCGCCACCGGGAGCGGGGCCGCGCCGTCCTCGTCGGGGTCGGCCAGGTAGAAGGCGCCGTACTGGGCGTTCACCAACGGGGTCAGCTCGCGCAGGATCAGGTCGGCGACCTCCATCAGGTCGCGGTGGCCCTGCATCAGGGCGGCGAGCCGGGCGAGGTTGGACTCCAGCCAGTCCTTCGCGCGGGTGGTCTCGCGGAGGTTCGCCACCATCAGGTTGATGTTGTCCTTGAGCTCGGCGACCTCGCCGCGCGCCTCCACCGTGATGGAGCGGGACATGTCGCCCTGGGCCACGGCCGAGGCGACCTCGGCGATCGCGCGCACCTGGGTGGTCAGGTTCAGGGCGAGCTCGTTGACGTTCGTCGTCAGCCGCTTCCAGGTGCCGTAGACGCCCTCCACCCGTGCCTGACCGCCGAGTTGCCCCTCCGAGCCGACCTCGCGGGCGACCCGGGTGACCTCGGAGGAGAAGGAGGAGAGGGTGTCGACCATCGTGTTGATGGCGGTCTTCAGCTCCAGGATCTCGCCGCGCGCGTCCACGTCGATCTTCTTGGAGAGGTCGCCGTTGGCGACGGCTGTGGTGACCTGGGCGATGTTGCGGACCTGGGAGGTCAGGTTGTCCGCCATGTAGTTGACGTTGTCGGTGAGGTCCCGCCAGACACCGGACACGCCCAGCACCTGGGCCCGGCCGCCGAGCGCGCCGTCGGTGCCGACCTCGCGGGCCACCCTCGTCACCTCGTCGGCGAAGGCCCGCAGCTGTTCCACCATCGTGTTGACGGTGTCCTTCAGTTCCAGGATCTCGCCGCGCGCGTCGACGGTGATCTTCTTGGAGAGGTCGCCGTTGGCGACGGCTGTGGTGACCTGGGCGATGTTGCGGACCTGGGAGGTCAGGTTCAGCGCCATGAAGTTGACGTTGTCGGTGAGGTCCTTCCAGACGCCCGACACGCCCCGCACCTGCGCCTGACCGCCGAGGTTGCCCTCGGTGCCGACCTCGCGGGCGACGCGGGTGACCTCGTCGGCGAAGGCGGAGAGCTGGTCGACCATGGTGTTGATGGTCGACTTCAGCTCCAGGATCTCGCCCTTGGCCTCGACGGTGATCTTCTTGCCGAGGTCGCCCTGTGCGACGGCCGTGGAGACGAGGGCGATGTTGCGGACCTGGGAGGTCAGGTTGTCCGCCATGAAGTTGACGTTGTCGGTGAGGTCCTTCCAGACGCCGGAGACGCCCCGGACCTGCGCGCGGCCGCCGAGGTTGCCCTCGGTGCCGACCTCGCGGGCGACGCGGGTGACCTCGTCGGCGAAGGCGGAGAGCTGGTCGACCATGGTGTTGATGGTCGACTTCAGCTCCAGGATCTCGCCCTTGGCCTCGACGGTGATCTTCTTGCCGAGGTCGCCCTGTGCGACGGCCGTGGAGACGAGGGCGATGTTGCGGACCTGGGAGGTCAGGTTGTCCGCCATGAAGTTGACGTTGTCGGTGAGGTCCTTCCAGACGCCGGAGACGCCCCGGACCTGCGCGCGGCCGCCGAGCTGCCCCTCGGTGCCGACCTCGCGGGCCACGCGGGTGACCTCGTCGGCGAAGGCGGACAGCTGATCGACCATCGTGTTCACGGTGAGCTTCAGTTCGAGCAACTCGCCGGTCGCCTCGACCGTCACCGTACGGGTGAGGTCGCCGCGCGCCACCGAGGTGGTCACCAGGGCGATGTCCCGCACCTGCGCGGTCAGTCTGGCGGCCATGGTGTTGACCGCCTCGGTCACGTCCCGCCAACTCCCGGACAGGCCGCGCACCTTGGCCCGGCCGCCGAGCCGGCCCTCCGTACCGACCTCGCGGGCGACCCGGGTCACCTCACCGGTGAACAGGGACAGCTGGTCGACCATCTTGTTCACGGCCCGACCCAACCGCCGCAGGTCACCCCTGAGTTGACGGTTGCCGTCGTGCAGGTCGACCCGCTGGGTGAGGTCGCCGCCGGCCACCGCGTCCAGTACGCGGGTGGCGTTGGCGGCGGGGGCGACCAGGGCGTCGAGCGTCTGGTTCACGTCGTCGACGCGGGTCGCCCAGGCGCCCTGGCCCGGGCTGGCCGACAGCCGCTCGTCCAGACGCCCGTGCCGGACCAACTCCCGCCGCACACGCTGCACTTCGGTGCCGAAGTGGGTGCTGCGGTCGATGATCTGGTTGAAGAGGGCGCACAGCTCCGCCACCGGGGCGGGGCCCGCCTCCGCGACTTTCGTGAAGCTGCCGTCGCGGGCGGCGGTCATGGCCGCGGTCAGCGCGCGGAGATCGGATGCCCGGATCAGAACGTCCGTTTGGATGTCTTTTTGACCGTCTCGGAGCACCCGCGTAGCACTGTTCTCACTCATGGTGGCCCACTTCGGTAACTCGGCGCTTATGGGCGTGGTCAGTCTGTCACTCTGTCCGTGCCGCCTGAGGCCTATTCGTCCGAACTTTCTCAGGGAGCCGCTCAGTGGGGGCCATTCCGACGCAACGGGAGACCGCGTCCTGCGCGCCCGATGCGCCCGCGCGCGTCGGGGCGGAGGCGCTGTCTGCCGGATCCGCGTACGCGGGCGCGGACCGGCGCACGGTGGTGCACGTGTCTCTGCCCGGCGGACCGCTCGCGCCGGGAGCCGCCCGGCGCTTCGTCGGCAGCACGTTCGCGGAGTGGGCCGAACTCGACCTGCCGGGCGCCGCGGCCCTCTCCGCCCGCCTCGTCGAGGACGCCCTCGTCGTGGTCAGTGAGCTGGTCACCAACGCGGTCGTCCACGCGGGCACGGATGTCGAGCTGTTCTGCCGTCTGGGGCGTGACGACCCGGCCTCCGCCGGGTGGCTGCTCGTCGAGGTCTCGGACCACCATCCCTCCCGGGCGGTACGGGACGAGGGCGCCGAACGCCCCTACCTCGTCGAACGGCCTTACGGGGCCGCCGAGTACGGACGCGGCCTGCGCCTCGTCGCGGCGCTCTCCGAAGCCTGGGGGATCACCTACCGGACCGGCACGAAGACCGTCTGGGCCCGGCTGTCGGTCGACGGGGCGATGGCGGTGGAGGACGCGTTCGAGGCGTACGCCGGTGACGGGTCCGGGATGGGGGCAGAGGCCGCGCAGGCGTACGCCGGTGCCGCGGATGTGCGGCGGATCGACGATGCGCCGGCGTACGCCGGCGCGGAAGACGCGCGAGAGCCCGGCGGTGCGCGGGCGTACTCCGGTCGCGTCGGAGACGGCGTCGAGGGCGCCGGTGAGCAGGGCCCGGACCCGGTCGATCTGATCGCGCCCGCACCCCCGGGTGGTGGGGAGCGCGACCGGGAGTGGTTGAACCGGGGCGCGCTCTCCTTCCTGGCCGAGGCGTCCGACCTGCTCGCCGGGCAGCTCGACGAGGATCTGGTCGCCGCGCTCGCCGGGCAGCTGCTGGTGCCGAGGCTGGCCGACTGGTGCGCGGTGTGGCTGGAGGACGAGGGGCTGGGCTGGCGCGGCGGCGACGGGTCGCTGGGCCCCGCGCCGCGGCTCGCCCGCGTCTGGCACGGCAGCGAGAACCGCATCGAGGAACTGCGCCGGGCCCTGGAGAGGAACCCGCCGAGACTGCCCGATTCCGTGCGGTCGAGGGCGGTCCCCGTCCCGTGGCCGGAGCCGGACGGGGAGGATCGGCCGGTGGGGGCGAGTGCGGGCGGGGCGTCCAGGGCTGGTGCCGAAGGGGCGTCGGGGGCGGGTACGGGCGGGCCGGTGCAGGAGCCTGACTGCGGGGCGGAGAGAGAGCGTGACGGCGGCGCCTTGCGGGAGCGTGACGCCGGACCCGCGCGGGAGCGTGAAGGCGGGCACGTGCGGGTGCGTGACGACGGGCACGTGCGGGAGTGCGACGACGGGCCCGTGCGGGAGTGCGACGACGGGCCCGTGCGGGAGTGCGAAGGTGGGGCCGCGCTTGCCTATCGGCTGATCGCCGGAGGGCGGCCGCTCGGGACGCTCGTCATCGGGCGGGCCGGGCTGCTCCGGTTCCCCGACGAGGTGACCGGGCTGGTCGAGGACCTCAGCCGACGCATCGCGCTGTCCATCGGCGCGGCCCGCCAGTACGCACGCCAGGTGACCATCAGCCGGGTGCTCCAGCGCGGCCTGCTGCCGGGCGCGGTCGCCGAGATCCCCGGGGTGTCGAGCGCCCTGGTGTACGAGCCGTGCGACAAGGGCGGACCCAGCGGCGACTTCTACGACCTGTTCCCCGCCGGCCGGGGCCGCTGGTGCTTCGCGATCGGCGACGTCCAGGGCAAGGGCCCGGAGGCCGCCGTGGTCATCGGTCTCGCCCGGCCCTGGCTGCGGCTGCTCGCCCGCGAGGGCTACGGCGTGGCCGACGTGCTCGACCGCCTCAACCAGCTCCTCCTCGACGACGCGACCGAGGCCGCCGACGCCGCCGCCCGCGCCCTGGTCACCGCAGGCGACCCCGGCCTCGTCGACCCCGACGCCTCCCAGACCCGATTCCTCTCCCTCCTCTACGGCGAGCTGGTCCCCGTCCCCGGCGGCGTCCGCTGCACCCTCGCCTCCGCCGGGCACCCGCTGCCGCTGCTCCTCGGCCCGGACGGCGACGTCCGCACCGTGGCCGAGCCACAGACGCTGCTGGGCGTGATCGAGGACACCGAGTACGTCTCCGAGACGTTCGAGCTGCGCTGCGGCGACACGCTGCTCTGTGTGACCGACGGGGTCACCGAGCGGCGCAGCGGCCCGCGCATGTTCGACGACGGCGACGGCCTCGCCACGGCGCTCTCCGGCTGCGCCGGCCTCGACGCCCAGCTGATCGCCGAACGCATCCGCCGCCTCGTGCACGAGTTCGGCGAACGGCCACCGGACGACGACCTGGCGCTCCTGGTGCTGCGGGCGGAGTGACGACCGCCGCAGCCGGCGACGGGAACCGTCGGCCGGGCCGTGCTGGACAATGGAGGACATGCCTTCCGCACTCCCCGACGGTGAGCCCGTCCCCGACGACGGGGCGCTGCCCGCGCACGCCCTGGCCGACGCGGCCGAGCGGCCCCTCGGGTTCTATCTCCACGTCCCGTACTGCGCGACCCGCTGCGGCTACTGCGACTTCAACACCTACACCGCCACCGAGCTGCGCGGCACCGGCGGCGTCCTCGCCTCCCGCGACAACTACGCGGACACGGTCGTCGACGAGATCCGCCTCGCCCGCAAGGTCCTCGGCGACGACCCGCGTCCCGTCCGTACGGTCTTCGTCGGCGGAGGCACGCCCACGCTGCTGGCCGCCGACGACCTCGTACGGATGCTGGGGGCGATCCGGGAGGAGTTCGGGCTCGCGGAAGACGCGGAGGTGACGACGGAGGCGAACCCGGAGTCGGTCGACCCGGCGTATCTGGAGACCCTGCGCGCGGGCGGCTTCAACCGGCTCTCGTTCGGGATGCAGAGCGCGCGCCAGCACGTGCTGAAGATCCTCGACCGTACGCACACACCGGGGCGCCCCGAGGCGTGCGTGGCGGAGGCGCGCGCCGCTGGCTTCGACCACGTCAACCTCGACCTGATCTACGGCACGCCCGGCGAGTCCGACGACGACTGGCGGGCCTCCCTGGACGCCGCGCTCGGTGCCGGGCCGGACCACATCTCGGCGTACGCCCTGATCGTGGAGGAGGGCACGCAGCTCGCTCGGCGCATCCGCCGGGGCGAGGTCCCGATGACGGACGACGACGTGCACGCCGACCGGTATCTGATCGCCGAGGAGACGCTCTCGGCCGCCGGGTTCGACTGGTACGAGGTCTCCAACTGGGCCACGTCCGAGGCCGGGCGATGCCTCCACAACGAGCTGTACTGGCGGGGCGCCGACTGGTGGGGCGCGGGACCGGGCGCCCACAGCCACGTCGGCGGCGTCCGCTGGTGGAACGTCAAGCACCCCGGCGCGTACGCGGGCGCGCTGGCGGCCGGGCGCTCCCCTGGCGCGGGGCGTGAGCTGCTGTCGGACGAGGACCGCCGGGTCGAGCGCATCCTGCTGGAACTGCGGCTGCGGGAGGGGTGCCCGTTGTCGCTGCTGCGGGAGGAGGGGCTGGCCGCGGCGGGGCGGGCACTCGCCGACGGATTGCTGGAGGCGGGGCCGTACGAGGAGGGGCGCGCGGTGCTCACGCTGCGGGGGCGCTTGCTGGCGGACGCGGTGGTGCGGGACCTGGTGGACTGATCACTCGCGTGGGTGAATCGGTGCGGAACGGGGGTTCGGTACCTAACCTGGTTCGTAGGCTGCCGCCGTAATTGCACGGTGGCGGAAACCGGAGGGCTGCGGAGATGACCGCTGTGGACGACCGACCGATGACCACCGACATCGTGAAGTTCTTCGAGAGCTTTGAGTTTCCCGAAGGATTCAAGGTCGAGCTCCTCCGGGGGGAAATTGTGATGATGGCGGGGCCGGACGTGGCCCACAACGACATCCTGGAGGCGGTTGTGGACCAGATCCCCCGCCAGCAGTGGCGGCGACTGCAAACCCAGGACATCGCGATGCTCGAAGAGACCAGCGAGCCGCAGCCGGACCTGGTGGTGATTGAACGCGGCGCTGGACCAGGCCACGGGAGGCTGATGCCGTCCGAGGTCATCACCTTGCTCCTGGAGGTCGTCTCCAAGACGAGCGTGGCTCGCGACTATGGCGTCAAACGGTCGATCTACGCGGCGGCAGGGGTGCCCGCCTATTTCATCATCGATCCCGTCATGGCCCAGTGCGTACTGCTTACTGAACCGACTGGCCAGGGCGAGGACGCGGACTACAGGTGCCAGCGCATCACCAAGTTCGGCGATCTCACTCCGCTGGAGCCCATCGGCATCGAGCTGGACACGAGCGAGTTCGCCGTTTACGAGAACGTCAGGCCTCACCGCTACCCGTGACGAAGTCGATCAGTTCCTCCACCCGGCCCAGCAGCTCCGGCTCCAGGTCCTTGTAGGACCCCACCCGCCCCAGAATCGCCTGCCACACCGCTCCCGTGTTGTCCGACGGCCACCCCAGCGCCCGGCACACCCCCGTCTTCCAGTCCTGCCCCCGCGGCACGCGCGGCCATGCCTCGATGCCCACCGAGGACGGCTTCACGGCCTCCCAGATGTCGATGTACGGGTGGCCCACGACGAGCGCGTGCTCGCTGGTCACCGACGCGGCGATGCGTGACTCCTTGCTCCCCGGGACCAGGTGGTCGACCAGGACGCCGAGCCGCGCGTCCGGCCCCGGTGCGAACTCCTCGACGATCGCGGGGAGGTCGTCGACGCCCTCCAGGTACTCCACCACCACGCCCTCGATGCGCAGATCGTCGCCCCACACCTTCTCGACGAGCTCGGCGTCGTGGCGGCCCTCGACGTAGATGCGCCCGGCGCGGGCGACACGCGCGCGGGCGCCCGGGACGGCCACCGAGCCGGATGCCGTACGACTCGGCCGCGCCGGGGCCGAGGCGGCGGGGCGGACCAGGGTCACCACCCGGCCCTCCAGCAGGAACCCCCGCGGCTCCAGCGGGAACACCCGGTGCTTGCCGAAGCGGTCCTCCAGCGTCACCGTGCCCGCCTCGCAGCGGATGACCGCCCCGCAGAACCCGGTGGTGGGCTCCTCGACGACCAGACCCGGATCGGCCGGGACCTCGGGGGCCGGCTTCGGCTTCTTCCAGGGCGGGGTCAGGTCGGGTGAGTACTGGCGCATTCGAGTGACGATAGGAGAAGCCGCGCCCGGATGCCCCCGCACTCAGTCCGACACGCCGAAGCGACGTGCCAGCGCGTCGCGTTGGGCCCGGACGAACGCCGCGTCCACCACCGCCCCGTGCCCGGGGACGTACAGCGCGTCCTCGCCGCCGAGGGCCAGGAGCCGGTCCAGGGCGGCCGGCCAGCGGGACGGGATCGCGTCCGGGCCCGCCTGCGGTTCGCCGGACTCCTCGACCAGGTCCCCGCAGAACACCACCTCCCGAGCGCCCTCCGACACCAGGACCGCGAGGTCGTGGCCGGTATGGCCGGGGCCCACGTTCGCCAGCAGCACCCGGACGCCGCCGCCCAGGTCGAGCGTCCACTCGCCGGAGACCACGTGGCGGGGGAGGACGAGGAGGTCGGCGGCCTCGGTGGCGTCCGACGGGGGCAGACCGTGGTGCACGGCGTCCGCGCGGAGGGCGTCGCGGTCACGGGTCAGGACGCCGTCGATGCCCACCGCGCCGAAGACCTCCACCCCGGCGAACGCGGCCGCCCCGAAGACATGGTCGAAATGGGGGTGGGTGAGCGCGAGATGTGTCACACGGGCGCCACCGAGCAGTCGGCACGCCTCGGTACGCAGCCGTGCGCCCTCCCGCACGCTGGAACCCGCGTCGATCATGAGGGCCGCACCGTCCCCGGCCACCAGTCCGACCGTGCAGTCCCAGCCGGGAAGGCGGCACCGTCCGACCCGTGGCGTCAATCCCTGCCACCCGCACTCTTCCCAAGTCACCGTCATGCGCCGACGCTAGCTGTAGCACCGCACGGACCGGTGAAGGAGGGTGCCGGGGAGGTCGTCGAGCAGCGGTCGTGAGCCGTCGCACAGACGGGGCGACGGGCTGTGGCAAGGGCCACCGAGGTTGATCGCCGTGGGCGGTTCGGAGTCGACCACGGGTGGTCGTACCCGTCGGTAGGAAGTGCGCCGACACGCGCCCCGGTGGTGGCCGGACCGGGGCCCGACATCGCAGGACAGGTCGGTACACGTCGGCATCACATGGCTGGACCGGCCTTGCCGGGGGCGTACCCCACCGCCGTACACTGGGCGGGGAGTGTTGGCACTCGCCCGGGGTGAGTGCCAAAGGGGAGTCACACAAGAGCGAGCTGGAGGTGTGCGCGATGCTCAGTGAACGCAGGCTCCAGGTGCTGCGCGCCATCGTCCAGGACTACGTGGGCACCGAGGAGCCGGTCGGTTCCAAGGCGCTCACGGAGCGGCACAACCTGGGGGTCTCCCCGGCGACCGTCCGCAACGACATGGCGGCGCTGGAGGACGAGGGCTTCATCGCCCAACCCCACACCAGCGCGGGCCGCATCCCCACGGACAAGGGGTACCGGCTCTTCGTCGACAAGCTGGCCGGCGTCAAGCCGATGACCCCGCCCGAACGGCGCGCCATCCAGAACTTCCTGGACGGCGCGGTCGACCTCGACGACGTGGTGGCGCGGACCGTGCGGCTGCTGGCGCAGCTGACGCGGCAGGTCGCCGTCGTGCAGTATCCGTCGCTCACACGGTCGACGGTGCGGCACGTGGAGCTGCTGTCGCTGGCCCCCGCCCGGCTGATGCTCGTGCTGATCACGGACACCGGACGGGTGGAACAGCGGCTGGTGGACTGCCCGGCGCCGTTCGGAGAAACGTCACTCGCGGATCTTCGCGCCCGGCTGAACAGCAAGGTCGCGGGCCGCCGGTTCACCGACGTGCCCCGGCTGGTCGAGGACCTGCCGGAGGCGTTCGACGTCGAGGACCGGGGGACGGTCGCGACCGTGCTCTCCACCCTCCTCGAAGCACTCGTCGAGGAGAGCGAGGAGCGGCTGATGATCGGCGGAACCGCCAATCTCACCCGCTTCGGACATGACTTCCCCCTCACCATCCGGCCCGTTCTGGAAGCCTTGGAGGAGCAGGTCGTCCTCCTCAAGTTGCTTGGCGAGGCCGGGGATTCGGGCATGACCGTACGCATCGGTCATGAGAACGCGTATGAGGGACTCAACTCCACGTCCGTCGTCTCCGTCGGCTACGGTTCGGGCGGCGAGGCAGTAGCGAAGCTGGGCGTGGTCGGACCTACGCGCATGGACTATCCGGGAACGATGGGAGCGGTACGAGCGGTGGCACGGTACGTCGGACAGATCCTGGCGGAGTCTTAAGTGGCCACGGACTACTACGCCGTGCTCGGCGTGCGCCGCGACGCGTCCCAGGACGAGATCAAGAAGGCGTTCCGGAGGCTCGCGCGCGAGCTGCACCCGGACGTCAATCCCGATCCGAAGACCCAGGAGCGGTTCAAGGAGATCAACGCCGCCTACGAGGTGTTGTCGGACCCGCAGAAGAAGCAGGTCTACGACCTCGGCGGCGACCCGCTGTCCCAGGCGGGCGGCGGAGGCGCGGGCGGCTTCGGCGCCGGTGGCTTCGGGAACTTCTCGGACATCATGGACGCGTTCTTCGGCACGGCGTCCCAGCGGGGTCCGCGGTCGCGTACGCGCCGGGGCCAAGACGCGATGATCCGGCTGGAGGTCGACCTCGACGAGGCGGCCTTCGGCACGACGAAGGACATCCAGGTCGACACGGCCGTCGTCTGTACGACGTGCAGTGGCGAGGGGGCCGCTCCCGGCACCACCGCCCAGACCTGTGACATGTGCCGTGGGCGCGGTGAGGTCTCGCAGGTCACGCGGTCCTTCCTCGGCCAGGTCATGACCTCCCGGCCGTGCCCGCAGTGCCAGGGCTTCGGCACGATCGTCCCGAACCCGTGCCCCGAGTGCGCGGGCGACGGGCGGGTGCGGTCGCGTCGGACGCTGACGGTCAAGATCCCGGCCGGTGTCGACAACGGCACGCGCATCCAGCTGGCCGGTGAGGGCGAGGTCGGGCCCGGTGGCGGTCCCGCCGGTGACCTCTACGTCGAGATCCACGAGCTGCCGCACCCGACGTTCCAGCGGCGCGGCGACGACCTGCACTGCACGGTGACGATCCCGATGACGGCGGCGTCCCTCGGTACGAAGGTGCCGCTGGAGACGCTGGACGGGCTGGAGGAGGTCGACATCCGCCCCGGCACGCAGTCCGGGCAGTCGATCCCGCTGCACGGCCGTGGTGTCACGCATCTGCGCGGTGGTGGGCGGGGCGACCTGATCGTCCACGTCGAGGTGCAGACGCCGACGAAGCTGGATCCCGAGCAGGAGGCGTTGCTGCGGCAGCTGGCCGCGCTGCGGGGTGAGGAGCGGCCGACGGGGCAGTTCCAGCCCGGTCAGCAGGGACTGTTCTCCCGGCTGAAGGACGCGTTCAACGGGCGCTGAGCGGGGTGCGTTGTCGGGCGCGGCCCGGTGGGACTTCTCGCGCAGTTCCCCGCGCCCCTGAAAAGCACGGGCTGCGCCCCGTGCTTTTCAGGCCCGCAGGGCCTGGTCCTTTAGGGGCGCGGGGAACTGCGCGACCAGCCCCCACCTACCCGCACCCGACGAACACCCCCCCCGCCCCCGATTCGGCTGCGCCCAGAGCGCATGGCACCATGCCGTCATGTCCTCCGCACTGACCGATCTCGTCCCGCTCCCGATCGTGCAGGCCCCGATGGCGGGCGGTGTGTCCGTGCCGCGGTTGGCCGCCGCCGTGTCCGAGGCCGGCGGGCTGGGGTTCCTCGCCGCCGGGTACAAGACGGCCGACGGGATGTACCAGGAGATCAAGGCGCTCCGGGCGCTCACCTCCCGCCCCTTCGGCGTGAACCTGTTCATGCCGCAGCCGGAGTACCCCGGTGCAAGCACCGGCTCCACCGGAGCGGCTGACGCCGCGCCCCCTGCTGCGGCCGCCGTCGAGGTCTACGCGGAGCAGCTCGCCGGTGAGGCCACCTGGTACGACGCAGAGCTGGGCGACCCGGACAGCGGACGCGACGACGGCTACGAGGCCAAGCTCGCCGTGCTGCTCGACAATCCGGTGCCCGTGGTGTCGTTCCACTTCGGCTGCCCGACGCCCGAGGTCATCGAGTCGTTCGCCCGCAAGGGCACCCTCACCCTGGTCACCGCGACCTCGGCGGAGGAGGCGCAGGCCGTGGAGCGGTCCGGGGCCCACGCCGTGATCGTGCAGGGCGTCGAGGCCGGCGGCCACCAGGGCACCCACCGCGACGACCCCGAGCGGGACCGGGCGGGCATCGGGCTGCTGTCGCTCGTCGCCCAGGTCCGCGAGGCCGTGGCGCTGCCGATGGTCGCGGCCGGCGGCATCATGCGCGGCAGTCAGATCGCCGCCCTCCTGACGGCGGGCGTGAGCGCGGCCCAGCTCGGCACGGCCTTCCTCGCGACCGCCGAGTCCGGCGCGCACGCCGTGCACAAGCAGGCCCTGACCGACCCCCTCTTCGTCCGCACCGAGCTGACCCGGGCCTTCTCCGGCCGTCCGGCCCGCGGCCTGGTCAACCGGTTCCTGCGCGAGCACGGCCCCTACGCTCCCGCCGCCTACCCGGAGGTCCACCACCTGACCTCGCCGCTGCGCAAGGCCGCCGCCAAGGCCGGGGACGCGCAGGGCATGGCGCTCTGGGCCGGGCAGGGGCACCGGATGGCCCGGGAACTGCCGGCCGGTGAACTGGTCCAGGTGCTGGCCGCCGAGATCGCCGCCGCGCAGGCGGCGCAGGCTTCCGCCCAGGTCGGGAACGAGGGACGATGACCGCACCGGTGTTCGTGGTCGACTCGCTGGACCTGCCGGACGGCAGTGGCGGCGAGCTCGTCCTCGACGGCCCCGAGGGGCGGCACGCCGTCTCCGTGAAGCGGCTGCGGGCCGGTGAGGACGTCGTCCTCACGGACGGGCGCGGACGCTGGGCGGAGGGGATCGTCAAGGCCGCCGAGGGCAAGGACCGGCTCGTGGTCATGGACCTGGAGACCGTGCACGAGGAGCCCCCGGCGCAGCCCCGGATCACCGTCGTCCAGGCGCTGCCCAAGGGCGACCGGGGCGAACTGGCCGTCGAGACCATGACCGAGGTCGGGATCGACGCGATCGTGCCCTGGGCGGCCGCCCGCTGCATCACCCAGTGGAGGGGCGACCGGGGGCTGAAAGCCCTCGCCAAGTGGCGGGCCACCGCCCGGGAGGCGGGCAAGCAGTCCCGCCGGACACGGTTCCCCGAGGTCGCGGACGCGGCCACGGGCAAGCAGGTCGCGGAGCTGCTGGCGAAGGCCGACTTCGCCGCGGTCCTGCACGAGAGCGGCGACGAGACACTGGCCACGGCCGAGCTGCCGACGGCCGGGGAGATCGTGCTCGTCGTGGGGCCCGAGGGGGGCGTGTCGCCGGAGGAGCTGGCACTCTTCGGCGAGGCGGGCGCGGGGGCGTACCGACTCGGGCCCAGTGTGCTGCGCACGTCGACCGCCGGGACGGCGGCCGGGGCGTTGCTGCTGGGCCGAACCGGACGCTGGTCCTGACCGCCACCCGGTCCCGACCGGTGTCCCCGAACCCTCTGGGAGCATCGTGGAACTCGCCCAAGTAAGGCTGCTCGTCACCGACTTCGCCGTGTGTTACCGCTTCTACGCCGATGTGCTCGGGTTGAAGCCCCAGTCCGGGGCGGTCGACGGGCCGTACGAGAGGTTCAGTCCGGCCGTCGGGTCCGCGGGGATCGCCCTGCAGGACCGGGCGATGATGGCCGAGGTGCTCGGGGAGCTGGCCGACGAGGCGAACGGCCACCGGTCGCTGGTCGTCCTACGGGTCGACGACCTCGACGCCTACTGCGAACGGATCACCTCGTTCGGCGTACGGCTCCTGCCCGGTCCCGCACGTATGACCGACCGTATGCGGGTGGCCCATCTCAAGGACCCCGAGGGGAACTTGGTCGAGCTGCAGGAATGGCTGCTGATGAGCGGCTGACACGCCTCGCCCGCGCCCCAGGTCCCGGCGGCTTGTCCGCATGCGGTCTTCCGCACCGCCGCGGGCGGTGGCAGGCTGCCGGACATGGGGGCATGGAGGCGTGTCAGGGCGTACCGGTCGGGCGGGCGTCGGCTCCTGCTGGGAGCCGGCCTCGGTGTCTGCGCGGTCGTGGGTCTGGTGGCCTGCGAGGGCGGCGGGCTCAACACCGGCGCGGTCGCGTTCACCACGGACCAGCTCGCCACCGAGGAGCTGGAGCGGGAGGGCCTCGACGTCCGGTGGCTCACCTGCACGGCGTCGTACGACAGTGACGGCAAGGGCGGGGAGGGCGGCGGGAAATCCGCGTCGCCGTCCTCCTCGGTCGCCACCGTCGCGAAGGTCGACTGCACCGGCGAGGACAAGGAAGGCCGGGAGATCACCGTCACCGGGAAGGTGACCAAAGAGGTCAACGGCAGGTGCGTACGCGGCGATCTGACCGCGAAGCTCGGCGGCAAGGAGTGGTTCCACGTCGAGGGGCTCGGCAACTGCGACGCCCCGGAGTCCGACCGGCCCGGCCGACCCGGTCAGCCGGGACCGACCGCGACGGTCACCGTCACCCAGACCATCTGGTGCCAGAAGGACCCGGCGTGCGTGCCCGAGGGCAAGTGAGGCCACGCCCGGAGCGGACGCTGTTGGTAAATCCGGGGGCCTGCGTGACGACGGCCTGCACGACCCCGTTGGGGTTGTGCAGGCCGTCGTCATGTTCGTGGGGTGGGTTCGTGTCGTTGCGTGGGGTGGATCTGGCGGAGATTCCGGAGGAGACCGCGCGGCTGGCGCGTGCGGTGTTTCCGAAGGGGTGTCTGGTGATGCGGGTTCGGGATGCGCTCGGGCCGGTCTTCGCCGATGCCGACTTCGAGGAGTTGTTCTCGGCGCGGGGGCGGCCGGTGGTCTCGCCGGCGCGGCTGGCGCTGGTGTCGGTGTTGCAGTTCGCCGAGGGTCTGACCGACCGGCAGGCTGCGCACGCGGTCCGTTCGCGTCTGGACTGGAAGTACGCCCTGTCGCTGGAGCTGGCCGACGTGGGGTTCGACTTCTCCGTGCTCAGCGAGTTCCGGGCCCGGCTGACCGAGTCGGATGCGGGCCGGGCGGTGTTCGACGCGGTGCTGACGGCCGCCGGGGAGGCCGGGCTGGTCAAGGCGGGTAACCGGCAGCGCACGGACGCCACCCATGTACTGGCCGTGACCAGGGATCTGAGCCGGCTGGAGTTCGTGGTCGAGACACTGCGGGCGGCTTTGAACCAGATCGCCGAGGCGGCCGGGGACTGGCTGATGGGGTTGGCTGCGCCGGAGTGGTTCGACCGGTACTCGGCGCGTCCGGAGGACAGCCGTTTCCCGTCCCGGTGGGCCGCCCGGATCGAGCACGGCGACCAGTGCGGGGCCGACGGCACGGTGCTGCTGGAAGCGGTCTGGTCGACATCGGCACCGCCCGGCCTGCAGCGTCTTCCCGCGGTGGAGTTCCTCCGCCAGACCTGGGTGCAGCAGTTTCACCGCGTCGACGGCACCGTGCGCTGGCGGGAGCCGAAGAACACCCCGCCCGGCCTGATCCGCTTACGCACCCCGCACGAGCCCGGGGCCAGGACCGGAGCGAAGCGCGATCTGGCCTGGTCCGGATACAAGGTCCACCTCAGCGAGACCTGCGAGCCCGACGCCCCGCACCTGATCACCCACATCCACACCACCCCGGCACCGGTGACCGACAACGCCGTGCTGGAGGACATCCACACCGCCCTTGCCGACCGCCAACTGGTGCCGGACGAACACCTGCTGGACGCCGGATACGTCGACGCCGAGCAGATCCACCACGCCCGCCGCGATCACAGCATCACCCTCGTCGGACCGGTCGGGAAGAACACCATCCGGCAACAGGCAACCGGCGACGTCTTCGACAGCACGCGCTTCACCGTCGACTGGGAGCAACGCCAGGCCGTCTGCCCCGGCGGCCACACCAGCGTCCAGTGGAGAGACGCCCAGAGCCACCGCGGCACCCCGGTCACCCGCGTCCGCTTCGCCGAACGCCACTGCACCCCCTGTGAACTGCGGACTTCCTGCACCACCGCCGAAACCGGCCGCAATCTGACCCTGCGCCCCAAAGCCGAACACGAGATCCTCCAGCAGGCCCGCACCGAGCAGGACACCCACCACTGGCGCCGCCGCTACGGACACCGCGCCGGCGTCGAGGGCACCATCTCCCAAGGCGTCCAGGCATTCGGCCTGCGCAGATCCCGCTACCGCGGCCTCGCCAAAACCCGGCTGCAACACCACTTCACCGGCGCCGCCATCAACCTCGCCCGCATCGATGCCTGGCTCACCGGCAGACCGCTCGCCCGCACCCGCACCTCACCCTTCGCAGCACTCCGCCCCGCTGAATGAGATCCAGCGGGGCGGATTTACCAACAGCGTCCGGAGCGGACCGGGCCCGCCCGCCGGCAACTGGGGCCCGGTGCGAGGGACATGATCCAAACCCCTCCCCATCAGACCGGACGCTGCTTAAAGTGACTGGGTGACTCAGCTCGCGTATTTCCGGTATCCGCACCTGCACGGCGACCTGGTCGCCTTCACCGCCGAGGACGACGTGTGGGTCGCGCCTCTGGACGGCGGCCGTGCCTGGCGGGTCAGCGCGGACAACGTACCCGTCAACCATCCGCGGATCTCTCCGGACGGCACCACCGTCGCGTGGACCTCCACCCGGGACGGGGCGCCCGAGGTGCACATCGCGCCCGTCGACGGAGGGTCCGCCAAGCGCCTGACGTACTGGGGGAGTTGGCGCACCCAGGTGCGCGGCTGGACACCCGACGGTCAGGTTCTCGCGCTCACCACCCACGGCCAGGCCAGCCTCCGGCGGAGCTGGGCGCGCGCCGTGCCGCTCGACGGCGGACCGGCCACCACCCTCCCCTACGGGCCCGTCGGCGATGTCGCCCACGGGCCCGCCACCGTGCTGCTGTCCGCGCCGATGGGCCGCGAGGCCGCATGGTGGAAGCGGTACCGGGGCGGCACCGCGGGCAAGCTGTGGATCGACCGGTCCGAGGACGGCGGTGACGGCGGTGACGGCGCCGGGGCGGCCGGGGAGTTCGAACGCCTCCACAGCGAGCTGGACGGCAACCTCGAATACCCGATGTGGGTCGGTGAGCGGATCGCGTTCCTCTCCGACCACGAGGGCGTCGGAGCGCTCTACTCCTCCCTCGCCGACGGCTCCGACCTGCGCCGTCACACCCCCGTCGACGGGTTCTACGCCCGGCACGCGGCCACCGACGGCACCCGTGTCGTGTACTCGTCCGCCGGTGAACTGTGGCTGCTGGACGACCTGGACGGCGCCGAGCCGCGCAAGCTCGACATCCGGCTGGGCGGGCAGCGCGTCGACCTCCAGCCCTTCCCGGTGAACGCCTCCCGCTGGTTCGGCTCCGCCTCGCCCGACCACACCGCCCGCGGCAGCGCCGTCTCCGTGCGCGGCTCGATCCACTGGATCACCCACCGCTCCGGCCCCGCCCGCGCGCTCGCCGCCGAGGACGGCGTACGGGCCCGGCTGCCCCGCACCTTCCGCGTGGAGGGCGAGGAATGGGTGGTGTGGGTGACGGACGCGGAGGGCGACGACGCCCTGGAGTTCGCCCCGTCGACCGGCGTCGGCCCCGGCGCCACCCCGCGCCGGCTCGCCGCCGGACAGCTGGGCCGCGTCCTCGGGCTCGCCGTCGCCCCCGACGGCAGCCGGGTCGCCGTCTCCGCGGACGACGGCCGGGTGCTGCTCGTCGAACGGGAGACCGGCGAGGTACGGGAGGTCGACCGCAGCGAGGACGGCGAGGTGACCGGGCTCGTCTTCTCGCCCGACTCGGCCTGGCTGGCCTGGTCGCACCCGGGTCCGCGCCCGTTGCGCCAGCTCAAGCTCGCCAACACCGCCGACCTGTCCGTCACCGAGGCGACCCCGCTGCGCTTCCAGGACTTCTCGCCGACGTTCACGCTCGACGGCAAGCACCTCGCCTTCCTCTCCGCACGCGCCTTCGACCCGGTCTACGACGAACACGTCTTCGACCTGCACTTCGTCAGCGGCGCCCGCCCGCACCTCATCACGCTCGCGGCGACCACCCCGTCCCCCTTCGGACCGCAGCGCCACGGCCGGCCGTTCGATGCGCCCGACAAGGACGAGACACCGGACAGCGAGGGCGCCCCCGCCACCCGGATCGACCTCGAAGGGCTCGCCGACCGGATCGTCCCCTTCCCGGTCGAGGCCGCCCGCTACTCCACGCTGCGCGCCGCCAAGGACGGCGTGCTGTGGCTGCGCCACCCCGTCACCGGCGTCCTCGGCCATCTGCGGGCCACTCCCGACGACCCGGACCCGAAGACCTCCCTGGAGCGGTACGACCTCGCCCAGCGGCGCCTGGAGTACCTGGCCTCCGACGCCGACCACTTCGCCGTCAGCGGCGACGGCAAGCGGGTCCTGCTGTGGACCGACGGCAAGCTCAAGGTCGTCCCCAGCGACCGGCGCGCCTCGGGCGACGACGACAGCGACAGCAACATCACGGTCGACCTGTCCCGGGTCCGGCGGACCGTCGACCCGGCCGCCGAGTGGCGCCAGATGTTCGACGAGACCGGCCGGCTGATGCGGGACAACTTCTGGCGGCCCGACCTGGGCGGCGTCGACTGGTCCGGCGTCCTCGACCGGTACCGGCCCGTCCTGGAGCGGGTGGCCACCCACGACGACCTCGTGGACCTGCTCTGGGAGGTACAGGGCGAGTTGGGCACCTCCCACGCGTACGTCACCCCGCGCGGCCGGGGCGGCTCCGGCGACCGGCGGCAGGGGCTGCTCGGGGCGGACATCTCCCGGCACGAGGACGGGCCCCAGGGGACTCCGCTGTGGCGCATCGACCGGGTGCTGCCGTCGGAGACCTCCGACCCGGACGCGCACTCGCCGCTCGCCGCGCCCGGGGTCGCCGTACGGGCCGGGGACGCGATCATCGCGGTCGGCGGGCAGCCGGTCGACCCGCTGACCGGGCCCGGGCCACTGCTCGTCGGCACGGCGGGCAAGGCGGTGGAGCTGACCGTGCTGCCGGCCGGGGGCGGCGATCTCCGGCATCCGGTGGTGGTGCCGATCTCCGACGAGGAGCCGTTGCGCTACCACGCGTGGGTGGCGGACCGGCGGGCCTACGTCCACGAGAAGTCCGGCGGCCGCCTCGGGTACCTGCACGTCCCCGACATGGTCGGCTCCGGCTGGGCCCAGCTCCACCGCGACCTGCGGATCGAGGTCGCGCGGGAGGGGCTGGTCGTGGACGTCCGGGAGAACCGGGGCGGGCACACCTCCCAGCTCGTGGTGGAGAAGCTGGCCCGGCGGATCGTCGGGTGGGACCTGCCGCGGGGGATGCGGGCGAGCAGCTACCCCGACGACGCGCCCCGGGGGCCCGTCGTCGCCGTCGCCAACGAGTTCTCCGGGTCGGACGGGGACATCGTCAACGCGGCGATCAAGGCGCTCGGGATCGGTCCGGTGGTCGGTACGCGGACGTGGGGCGGGGTCGTCGGGATCGACAGCCGGTACCGGCTGGTCGACGGGACGTTGGTGACCCAGCCGAAGTACGCGTTCTGGCTGGAGGGGTACGGGTGGGGGGTCGAGAACCACGGCGTCGATCCCGACGTCGAGGTCGTGCAGGCGCCCCAGGACCACGCGGCCGGCCGAGACCCCCAGCTCGACGAGGCGATCCGGATCGCGTTGGAGGGGTTGGAGTCGACGCCGGCGAAGACGCCGCCCGCGCTGCCGGAGGCGTGAGGCCGCGGGGGTGCGCTGCCGGGTGCGGGTGCGGGTGCGGGTGCGGGTGCGTGGGGGCTGGTCGCGCAGTTCCCCGCGCCCCTGAAAAGCAGGGGCTGCGCCCGCTGCTTTTCAGGGGCGCCGTCGGGCGCCTCGCAGGCCACGGGGCCTGGTCTTTCAGGGGCGCGGGGGAACTGCGCGAGAAGCCCCACCGGGCCGCGGACGAACCACCTGCGAGCGGGGTCGAAGGGGCGCAGCCCCTGGGACGGGAACGGGTAAGGGCGGCGGGGGCGGAATTCGCTCGATAGCATGCCCGGGTAGAAGAAGATCACCGGTGGCTGGAGGGAACGTATGGCTGGGGAGCCGCAGGACGACTGTCTGTTCTGCAAGATCGTCGCGGGCCACGTCCCCGCGACGATCGTGAGGGAGACGGACACGACGGTCGCGTTCAGGGACATCAACCCCCAGGCACCGACCCACGTCCTGGTCATCCCGAAGGCGCACTACGCGGACGCCGCGACACTCGCCGCCGCCGCCCCCGACCTCGCCGCGGACGTCCTGCGCGAGACCCGGGCCGTCGCGGACGAGGACAAGCTGGAGAGCTACCGCATCGTCTTCAACACCGGCACCGGCGCCGGCCAGACCGTCTTCCACGCGCACGCGCACGTCGTCGGCGGTCGCGGCCTGCAGTGGCCCCCCGGGTGACGAGCCGTGTCCGTACGTGAACTGGTGGTCCTCGGCACCGCCAGCCAGGTCCCGACCCGGCACCGCAACCACAACGGTTATCTGCTCCGCTGGGACGCCGAGGGGCTCCTCTTCGACCCCGGCGAGGGCACCCAGCGGCAGATGCTGCGCGCCGGGGTCGCCGCCCACGACCTCAACCGCATCTGCGTCACCCACTTCCACGGCGATCACTCGCTGGGGCTGGCCGGGGTGATCCAGCGGATCAACCTCGACCGGGTCCCGCACGACATCACCGCCCACTACCCGCGCTCCGGGCAGCGGTTCTTCGACCGGCTGCGGTACGCCACCGCGTACCGGGAGACGGTCCAGCTGACCGAGGCGCCGGTCGAGGGCGAGGGCGGAGTGCTGGCCGTCACCCCCGGCTACACCCTCGACGCGCACAAGCTCTCGCACCCCGTCGAGTCCTACGGGTACCGCCTCGTCGAACCCGACGGGCGCCGGATGCTGCCCGAGCGGCTCGCCGCGCACGGCATCAAGGGGCCGGACATCGGACGGATCCAGCGGGAGGGCGAGATCGGCGGCGTCCGCCTGGAGGACGTCAGCGAACTGCGGCGCGGACAGCGGTTCGCGTTCGTCATGGACACCCGGTTGTGCGACGGGGTCTACGCCCTCGCCGACGCGGCCGACATGCTCGTCATCGAGTCCACCTTCCTCAATGAGGACATCGAACTAGCCGTCGAGCACGGTCATCTGACGGCTGGTCAGGCCGCCTCCGTCGCCCGGGACTGCGGGGTACGGCATCTCGTCCTCACCCACTTCAGCCAGCGGTACACCGAACCCGAGGAGTTCGAACGGCAGGCGCGGGCCGCCGGGTTCGAGGGAGAGCTGACGGTGGCGCACGACCTGCTGCGGGTGGCGCTTCCGAAACGGCGCTAGAGCGGCCGTACGATGCTTTGATGTCCCTCCCCAAAGCTGAACTGCACCTGCACATCGAAGGCGCCCTGGAGCCGGAGCTGGCTTTCGCGCTGGCCGCCCGGAACGGGGTCGCGCTGCCGTACGCGGACACGGAAGCGCTCCGCAAGGCCTACGAGTTCGAGGACCTCCAGTCCTTCCTGAACCTGTACTACGAGCTGATGGCGGTCCTGCGCACCGAGCAGGACTTCGCCGACCTGGCCGACGCCTATCTCGCCCGCGCCGCCGCCCAGGGCGTACGCCACGCCGAGATCTTCTTCGACCCGCAGGCCCACATCGCGCGGGGCGTCGGGATGGGGACGGTCGTCGAGGGACTGTGGCGGGCGCTGGGCAGGAGCGAGGAGACGCACGGCGTCTCCACCCAGTTGATCATGTGCTTCCTGAGGGACGAGTCCGCCGAGTCCGCCCTCTCCACCCTGGAGGCCGCGCAGCCGTACCTCGACCGGATCGTCGGGATCGGGCTGGACTCCGCCGAGGTCGGGCACCCGCCGGTCAAGTTCCGTGAGGTGTACGAGGCGGCCGCCGCGCTCGGGCTGCGGCGCGTCGCGCACGCCGGCGAGGAGGGCCCGCCGGAGTACATCACCGAGGCCCTCGACGTCCTCGGGGTCGAGCGGGTCGACCACGGGCTGCGCTGCATGGAGGACCCGGCGCTCGTCGAACGGCTGGTGCGCGAGCGCATCCCGCTGACGCTCTGCCCGCTCTCCAACGTCCGGCTGCGCACCGTCGACACCCTCGCCGACCACCCCCTGCCCGCCATGCTCGACGCGGGGCTGCTCTGCACGGTCAACTCCGACGACCCGGCCTACTTCGGCGGGTACGCCGGCGACAACTTCGACGCCGTGCGTCGGACGTTCGGCCTGAGCGAGGACCGGCTGCGGGAGCTGGCCCGCAACTCCTTCACCGCGTCCTTCCTGGAGCACGACGAGGAGCGGCGGGCCCGGTATCTCGCCGAGGTGGAGGCGTACGACTTCGGGTGAGGCGGCTGTGCCTGGTGTGGGCGGGTGAGCGGGGTCAGGCCGCCGGGCGGTACTCCGGCTGCCCAGCGGTCGTCTGCTCCTGGTAGCGGGCGTGTTCCGTCGTGGGCGCGGTGGTGCGCAGGGCCACCCAGGTCATGGGGGCCGTGATCAGGAGCAGGCCGACGGCCAGGATCGCGCCCATCGCCGGGTAGCCGGCGTGGGCGGAGAGCAGGCTGCCGACGAGGGGACCGGCGGCCGTGCCGAGCGAGGACGCCGAGCCGATCAGGACCGCCCAGCGGCCACGCGGGTCGAGGGACGCGGCGAGGCCGATGAGGTACGACAGGACGACCGGGTAGAGCGCGTTCCAGGCGATCTCGCCCGTGGCGAAGGTCGGCAGGTCGGTCGCGGTGGCGCTGAGCGCGATACAGCCGGCGATGACCGCCGTGCCGGCGCCGATCGGGAGCGCGCGGCCGAAGCGCACGCCGAGCGCGCCCGCCCCGATGACCCCGAGCAGGCCCGCGCCGAGCGCCGTCGCGAAGACGGCGCCGACGGTGACCTCGGAGAGCCCGGCCTGCGTGGTGCCGATCCGGCCGCTGACGCCCCACAGGGAATTCTGCGCCAGGGACCACAGCAGGAGGGTGACGGCGAGGGTCAGACCGTGGCGCGGGTGGGGGAGCGGGCCCCGTTCCCGGGGGATCTGGGCGGTGGCCGCCGGGGTGGCGAGCCGGGTGGTGGCCGGGAGGGTGAGCAGGGCGGTGAGGGCGAGGGCGGCGAGCGGCAGGCCGTGGCCCGGCCCCAGGCGGGGGATCGTCAGATACAGCGCGCCGGCCAGCGCCGAGACGCTCAACAGGCCCGTCGTGGACACCCGGTGCGGGTCGCGCTGCGCGGCGATGCCGGTCGCGGCCACGGCGGTCGCCGTACCGGAACCGAAGCCGCCGAGGACCGCGCCCACGACCACGGCGGGGAGGGCGGTGGTCAGCGCGGCGGTGCCGTAGCCGGCGGCGGCCAGCAGCAGGCCCACGCGGGCGACGCGGCGGGGGCCGAGGCGTTCCACGTGGGCGGCGAGCGTGAAGCCGGCCGTGGCCGAGCCCAGCAGCAGCGCGCTGCCGACGGCGCCGGCCTCGGTGGTGGTGAGGGGGAGCGCGGCGTCCAGTCTGCCCACGGTGGTGGGCAGGAGGTACGCGGCGAGATACCCGGCCGTGAAAAGGGCGACGAGGGGCCAGGGCGGGGTGGTGGTGCGGGGGGACACGGGCGTTCCTGGACGTGCGAAGGTGCGGCTCGATGAGGGGATTGGGCGGCTGGCTGTCGACGGACAGGGACGCGCGGAGAATTTGTATCACGGCGCGTTTGGGGTGGGGATTAGTGGGTAACAGAGGAGGCTTTGGGGGTGCGGGTGCGTGGTCGGGTGCGTGGTCGGGTGCGTCGTCGGGTGCGGCTCCGGTGGGGCTTCTCGCGCAGTTCCCCGCGCCTCTGAAAGACCAGGCCCTGCCAATCTGAAGACCAGGCCCTGCCGGTCTGAAGATCACGGCCCTGCGGGCATGAAGACCACGGGCCTGCGGGTCTGGAAGGCGACGTGGTTGCGGCGGATGAAAAGCACGGGGCGCAGCCCGTGCTTTTCAGGGGCGCGGGGAACTGCGCGAGAAGCCCCACCGAGCCCGCGGTCGCCGAACTACCCGCACCCCCGAGTCATCAGGCGCCCGGCCTCACGCCGACCGGCGGAAGCCGATCGTCGGGACCGCCCGCCGCAGCGGCCACGGGCTGACGTGGTCCTTCGGCAGGAACTCCTCCAGGAACGCGTACCGCCGCAGCGCCGCAGGCTCCTGGCGGTCCACCGACTGCACCCGACGCCACCACGCCGCGATCTCCGACCACCCGGGCGCGGACAGCGACCCGCCGAACTCCTGCACCGACAGCGCCGCCGTCAGCCCCGCGAAGGCCAGCCGGTCCGCCAGCGGCCAGTCCGCCAGCGTGCCGGTGACGAACCCGGCGACGAACACGTCTCCCGCGCCCGTGGGGTCCAACGCCTCCACCGCGATGGCCGGTACCTCCGCCGTCTCACCGGTCCGCCCGTCCACGGCGTACGCGCCCTCCGCGCCCAGCGTCACCACGGCCACCGGGACATGCTCGGTGAGGGCGCGGGCGGCTGCCCGGGGGCACTCGGCGCCGGTGTACCGCATCGCCTCCGCCGCGTTGGGCAGGAACGCCTCGCAATGGGCGAGGTCGGCGAGCCCCGCCAGGTCCCACGAGCCGGTGTCGTCCCAGCCGACGTCCGCGAAGATCCGGGTGCCCTTGCTCGCGGCCTGCGCGATCCAGGGGGCGCGTACGCCGGGCGTGAGCGAGGCGACGGCGGCGCGCGCGTGGGGCGGGCACTCGGGCGCGGACTCCTCCGGGGGTGCCTCGTGGCCGTGGGAGACCATCGTGCGCTCGCCCTCGTACGCCATGGAGACCGTGACCGGGGAGTGCCAGCCGAGGACCGTGCGGGAGGAGGAGAGGTCGATGCCCTCGCCCTGCTCCAGGGCGTCCCAGCAGTACTCGCCGTAGTGGTCGTCGCCGAAGGCCGCCGCGAGGGAGGTCTTCAGGCCGAGCCGGGCCAGGGCCGTGGCCATGTTCGCCACGCCGCCGGGGCTGGACCCCATGCCGCGTGCCCAGGACTCCGTCCCGCGCACCGGGGCGGAGTCCAGGCCGGTGAAGATGATGTCGAGGAAGACGGTGCCGGTCAGATAGACGTCCCAGGGCGGGTCATCCGGTGCGCGCAGGGCCCTCAGCGGGTCTACCTGGGGCCGGTGCGGTCGCTCTCCCTTGAACGCGGTCACGATGTGCTCCCTGGCGTGGTGCGGATCCAGCCAGTTTGCACCACGCGCACCGCTTGGGGGTGCCGGTCACGTCGTTGTGGGGGCGTGAGGGTGCGTTGTCGGGTGCGGCCCGGTGGGGCTTCTCGCACAGTTCCCCGCGCCCCTGAAAAGCAGGGACTGCGCCCCCTGCTTTTCACCCCCCACCGCTACCAGCGAGGCACGACCGGTGTCACCCACCCCGGCTCCGCCACCCTCATCGCCGCCGCGTCGTCTCGGTCCCTCGAGGAGCCGTCGTCGTCCAGCCACCGGCGGTGCAGGAACTCCAGCCTGTCCCGGTCCAGTTCGACCCCGAGGCCCGGTGCGTCCGACACCCGTACCGCCCCGTTCTCGAAGGTGAGCCGCGAGGTGAGGACGTCCTCGGACTGCCAGGGGTAGTGGGAGTCGCAGGCGTGGTGGAGCCCGGGCACCGTGGCCGCCACCTGCGTCATCGCGGCGAGGCTGATCCCCAGGTGCGTGTTGGAGTGCATGGACACCCCGACCCCGAACGTCCGGCAGATCGCGGCCAGTTCACGCGTGGCGCGCAGCCCGCCCCAGTAGTGGTGGTCGGAGAGGACGACCTGCACGGCTCCCTTCGTGAACGCCTCCTCGATCTCCGCGAAGGTCGTCACACACATGTTGGTGGCCAGCGGTACGGACGTCCGCGACGCCACCTCGGCCATCGCGGGCGTCCCGAGCGCCGGGTCCTCCAGGTATTCGAGCACGTCCCCGAGCGCGTCCGCGACCTTCAGCGAGGTCTCCACGGACCAGGCCCCGTTCGGGTCCAGCCGCAGCGGATGCCCGGGGAACGCCTCGGCCAGCGCGCGGATCGCCGCGATCTCCTCGTCCGGCGGGAAGACGCCCCCCTTGAGCTTGAACGACGTGAACCCGTACCGCTCCTTGAAGCGCCTGGCCTGCGCCACGATCCCGGCCGGGTCCACGGCGGCCCCCCAGTCGTCCCGCTCGCCCACCACGCCCTCGGGGTGATCGGCCCACTTGTAGAAGAGGTACGCGCTGTACTCCACGGTGTCCCGCACCTTCCCGCCGAGCAACGCGTGCACGGGCAGCCCCAGCGCCTTGCCGAGCGCGTCGAGACAGGCGACCTCGAACCCCGACACGACCGACAGCCGCAGCTTGTCGGCCGTCTGGACACCGCGCAGCCCGCCCACGTCGACCTGCCCGGAGATCCGCGCCCCGTCGACGGCCACCTCGTCGGCGAGTACGGACAGCCCGTTCAGATCGCTGACCCGGCGGCCCACGAGCTTCGCTGCGAAAGGCCTCGCCAGTTCCAGGTACTTGGTGTCGCCGTACGTCTCGCCCGCCCCCGTGATCCCGTCGGCGGTCACCACCTCCACGATCAGCCGCGGTGTGTACGGCTGGTGCACCCCCTGCGTGTTCAGCAGCGGCGGGTCGGCGACCAGGATCGGTGTCAGCCGGACCTCGGCGATGGTCAGGTCACGGGTCGCGCTCACGGGGCGGCTCCTACGGTCGTCGACGCGAGGTCGTGTCCTATGTCATCCACGGATCAGGTCATCTACGTATAGAGATGGAGGTTAGATAGGCGAACAAGGCGGGTCAACGGCGCCGCGTCGTCTCCGGCGATCGGCGCATGTCGTAAACGCTGCCGGAAACGCGCACGGCGGAGACGGAGTGCGGCGTCCGTGAGGTGAGGTCGGCGGCGCGCACGGTCGACCTGCTGGAACTGCCGGCCGCGCGCGGCGACCGGCCCGCACGGCAGCCGCCCCCGCGCTCGCAGGCACCCCCCGAGCTCTCCCCGGGTAAAAGCCCTACGGCACTGTCACCGCCGCGTCGTACTCTGGAAAAGGGCGACACGAGCCCCACGGCCAAGAGGAGGAACCGCGGCCTACAGAGCCGGCCCATGACTCAGACACGCACAGCTCACACCCCCGCGCAGGGCAAGGCGAGAGCGCAGTTCACCGTCCCCGCGGCGCACCCCATGGTGACCGTGCTGGGTTCCGGCGACTCCCTCCTGCGCGTGATCGAGAAGGCCTTCCCGGCGGTCGACATCCATGTCCGGGGCAATGAGATCAGCGCGGTCGGCGACGCCCCCGAAGTCGCTCTCGTCCAGCGCCTGTTCGACGAGATGATGCTGGTGCTCCGCACCGGACAGCCGATGACGGAGGACGCGGTGGAACGCTCGATCGCCATGCTGAGGGCGAGCGAGAACGGGAAGAGCGAAGGCCAGGAGACCCCGGCCGAGGTGCTCACACAGAACATCCTGTCCTCGCGTGGCCGCACGATCCGCCCCAAGACGCTCAACCAGAAGCGGTACGTCGACGCCATCGACAAGCACACGATCGTCTTCGGCATCGGCCCGGCCGGCACCGGCAAGACCTATCTCGCCATGGCCAAGGCCGTCCAGGCCCTGCAGTCCAAGCAGGTCAACCGCATCATCCTGACCCGCCCGGCGGTCGAGGCCGGAGAGCGCCTGGGCTTCCTGCCCGGCACCCTCTACGAGAAGATCGACCCCTATCTGCGCCCGCTCTACGACGCGCTGCACGACATGCTCGACCCCGACTCGATCCCCCGGCTGATGGCCGCCGGGACCATCGAGGTCGCGCCCCTGGCGTACATGCGCGGGCGCACGCTCAACGACGCCTTCATCATCCTCGACGAGGCCCAGAACACCTCGCCCGAGCAGATGAAGATGTTCCTCACCCGCCTCGGCTTCGACTCGAAGATCGTGATCACGGGTGACGTGACGCAGGTCGACCTGCCGAACGGCACGAAGTCGGGTCTGCGCCAGGTGCAGGACATCCTGGAGGGCCTGGACGACGTGCACTTCTCCCGGCTGTCGTCCCAGGATGTCGTACGGCACAAGCTCGTCGGCCGTATCGTCGACGCGTACGAGAAGTACGACACCACGCACGGCACGGAGAACGGCACGCACAAGGGCGGCCGGGGCAAGGCCGGGCACAAGGGGAAGTAGACAAGCACAGCACCATGTCGATCGACGTCAACAACGAGTCCGGAACCGAGGTCGACGAGCAGGCGATCCTCGACATCGCCCGCTACGCGCTGACGCGGATGCGCATCCACCCCCTCTCCGAGCTCTCGGTGATCGTGGTGGACGCCGACGCCATGGAGCAGCTGCACATCCAGTGGATGGACCTCCCCGGTCCGACGGATGTCATGTCCTTCCCGATGGACGAGCTGCGTCCGCCGTCGAAGGACGACGACGAGCCGCCGCAGGGCCTGCTCGGCGACATCGTGCTGTGCCCCGAGGTCGCCGAGAAGCAGGGCAAGGAAGCCGACACGCAGCACTCCATGGACGAGGAGCTCCAGCTCCTCACCGTCCACGGGGTGCTGCACCTGCTGGGCTACGACCACGAGGAGCCGGACGAGAAGGCCGAGATGTTCGGCCTCCAGGCCGCCATCGTGGACGGCTGGCGCGCGGAGAAGGGCCTCACCGGCCCCTCGCCGGCGCCGACCGTGTCATGAGCGCGACTCTCATCGGCGGTGCCGTCGCCCTGGTCGTCGTCGCCTGGCTCGCCGCCTGCGCGGAGGCGGGCCTCGCGCGCGTCTCCAGCTTCCGCGCCGAGGAGGCCGTACGGGCCGGGCGGCGCGGCGGCGCGAAGCTCGCCCAGATCGCGGCCGATCCGACCCGGTACCTGAACGTCGCACTCCTGGTGCGTGTGGCCTGCGAGATGGCCGCTGCCACGCTCGTCACCTATGCCTGCCTGAAGGAGTTCGACGCGACCTGGGAGGCCCTGGTCGTCGCCATCGGCGTGATGGTCCTCGTGTCGTACGTGGCCGTCGGAGTCTCCCCGCGCACCATCGGCCGTCAGCACCCCCTGAACACGGCCACGGCGGCGGCGTACGTCCTGCTGCCGCTGGCCCGGATCATGGGCCCGATCCCGAACCTGCTGATCCTCATCGGCAACGCGCTGACCCCCGGCAAGGGCTTCCGGCGGGGCCCGTTCGCCTCCGAGGCCGAGCTGCGCGCGCTGGTCGACCTCGCGGAGAAGGAGTCCCTGATCGAGGCCGAGGAGCGCCGGATGGTGCACTCGGTCTTCGAGCTGGGCGACACCCTCGTCCGCGAGGTGATGGTCCCGCGCACCGACCTGGTCGCCATCGAGCGGTACAAGACCATCCGCCAGGCCCTCACCCTCGCCCTGCGCTCCGGTTTCTCTCGCATACCGGTCACGGGGGAGAACGAGGACGACATCGTCGGGATCGTGTACCTGAAGGACCTGGCCCGCAAGACGCACATCAACCGGGACGCCGAGAGCGAACTGGTGTCCACGGCCATGCGCCCGGCCGTCTTCGTCCCCGACACCAAGAACGCCGGTGACCTGCTGCGCGAGATGCAGCAGGAGCGCAACCACGTCGCCGTCGTCATCGACGAGTACGGCGGCACCGCGGGCATCGTCACCATCGAGGACATCCTGGAGGAGATCGTCGGCGAGATCACCGACGAGTACGACCGGGAGCTGCCGCCGGTGGAGGAGCTCGGCGACGACCGCTACCGCGTCACCGCCCGCCTCGACATCACCGACCTCGGCGAGCTGTACGGGCTCGACGCCTACGACGACGAGGACGTGGAGACCGTGGGCGGCCTCCTCGCCAAGGCGCTGGGGCGCGTCCCCATCGCCGGTGCCTCGTCGGTCGTCGCCCTCCCCGACGAGCGCGAACTGCGGCTCACGGCGGAGGCCGCCGCCGGCCGCCGGAACAAGATCGTCACGGTGCTGGTGGAGCCGATCGGCCCCGCCGAGGTGCCGGAGGAGGAGAAGAAGTCCGAGTGACGCCACAGGAGTTGCGTGCCTTCTGCCTCTCGTTCGACGAGGCCGTCGAGGACTTCCCCTTCAGTCCCGAGATCTCCGTCTACAAGGTCCTCGGCAAGATGTTCGCCCTGAGCTGGGCGGAGCGGCAGCCCCTGAAGGTCAACCTCAAGTGCGACCCCGAGGACGCGGTCCGGCTGCGCACCGAGCACCCCGGTCTCATCGCCCCCGGCTATCACATGAACAAGCGCCACTGGAACACGGTGACCCTCGACGCCGGCCTTCCGGACCGGCTGGTCGAGGAGCTGATCGAGGACTCGTACGACCTGGTGGTGGCCGGTCTGCCGCGCGGGGACCGGCTCCGGCTCGACCGGGCGTGAAACGTATGCTCGGCTCATGACCGACAGCAGCGCGCTCGACCTCGATCCCGAGGACCGGAAGATCGTCACCCTCGCCCGTTCCGCGCGGGCCCGCAACGGTGTGCCCGAGGGGGCGGCCGTACGTGACGAGACCGGCCGTACGTATGTCGCCGGGACCGTGGCCCTGGAATCCCTGCGGCTCAGCGCGCTGCGCACGGCCGTCGCCATGGCGGTGGCCTCCGGCGCGAAGTCCCTGGAGGCGGCGGCCGTGGTGACCGCCGCCGAGACCGTCTCCGACGAGGACCGGGCGGCCGTGCGGGACCTCGGCGGCCCGCAGACCCCGGTCCTGCTGGCGGGGCCGGACGGATCGGTGCGCACGACGGTGACGGCGGGCTGAGGGCACGGCGGTCCGTCCGGACCGAGACCGCGACGGACGCACGTCCGCCCGGCCGCAGTTGTCGAGCCCCTAGTTCTTCTGCAGAGTGCGGGTCACCCCCGCGATGACGGCCGTCGTGAGGATCCAGCCGACGGCGATCAGGGCGTAGGCCAGCCACTGGAGGATGTCGTTCGTCCAGTACCAGGCCGTTCGCTGGCCCAGACCGCCGATGGGGATCAGCAGGTCCAGGGTGTAGACGAGCGGTTGGAACGGTGCGCCCTCGCCGCGTTTCACCGGAGTGGGGGAGCCCGCGTCGAACGCCGTCGTCCCCAGCAGGACCAGGGCGAGGAGCCAGACGCCGGCCAGCCAGGGGCGGTAGCCGTAGCCGACCGTCGCGTCGAGGAGGTGGCCCCAGGCGCGGGCCGCCGGTGAGAGGGTGCGCCGCCGGTGGCGCTGCTTGGCCAGCAGCACCCGGCGGGCGTCGTCGTCGTGCCCCACCTTGCGGTACCAGGCCGCCAGTTGCTCGTACGGCTGCGGGCTGTAGCCCGGGCTGCGGCGTATCCACTCCACGCGGCGGGCCACGGCCGCCGGACCGCTCACCGCCTCCCGTCGCCCGCCGTCCGCTTCGGCGGACTTGATCGAGCCGTAGACGAAGCCGTCCAGTTCCACGATCTCCGGCCAGCTGTGCGCGCTCTCGTGGAGGTAGGACACCTGGGCGCCCCGCAGGTCCACCGCTCCCGCCGGTCTCCGGGCCAGGGCGAAGTCGAAGTCGGCGGCCTGCATGAGCATGGCCACCAGGGCCGGTCCGGTGCTCTCGCCGTCGGCGGGTGCTCCGTTCAGGACGGCGCCCTCGAAGGACAGGTTGTCCATGATCTGGGTACCCCGCATGCGGACGGTGCCGTGGGAGACGAACCCGTCGGAGCAGTCGACGATCTGGGCGACCGCGTTGTCCAGGGCGAGGGTCACCCCGTGCGGCCCGGGCCGCTCCAGGCGGGCCCCCTGGAGGAACAGGCCGCCGGGCAACTGGGCACCCAGCAGCCGGATCTCGCCCTCGGCGACGAAGCCGCGCCGGCAGAAGAGGCCACCTTCGGCCACCAGGCCACCGGCGGCCATCGCCCATCCGCCGGGGGCGATCAGCCGGGCCCTGTTCAGCATGATGCCGCCCGCCACATGGGCGTTGACGAGCGACAGGGCCGTGCTCCTGCGGTGGAAGGGCGAGGAGGGCGGCCCCGCCTCCACCTGGGTGCCGTGCAGGTCGAGGCGTCCGCCGATCCGGCTCGCCCCGGCCTCCAGGCGGGGCACCCGGCTGCCCATGATCGCGACGGTCCGGGTCTCCGCTCCGTACAGGTTCACCTCCTGCTCGAACCAGCACCCCTCCAGCCACAGGGGATGCTCGATCCGGGCGCCGGCCAGGTCGACATGGCCCGAGATCCGGGCCCCGGCGAGGGAGAGCGAGCCGACGGCGCCCGGCCGCTGGGCGGCGTTGGCGCCCAGCAACAGCGCCGCGATCACCGCCGCCCGCACCGTGCGCTCGGGCCCCCAGCCCGCGCCCTCGGTGACCAGGTCCTCCTCCGCCACCCCCGTCCGCAGATCGACCCGTCGCCCCTCCGGGAACGCGTCCCACAGCTCACGTTCCGGCCCCGTCAACTCCTCGTAGGTGAGCACCGGTACAGGGTAGTGATCTTCGGATTCCCGGGGGACCGGTGGGCGCTCACGGCGTAGTGTTACGGCCGGTAACAGTCCTCCGAGCTGCGTGAGAATCTTGCGTCGGCGAGTGGACACCCGGGCCGTGCCACCGGCGAAACCGTGCGGCGCGGGACAGATCGGCTCACCGCCCCGGCCGTGCCGGGGAGTTCGCCGGGGGGTCGGCGAACGGCTTCGGCCACTTTCGCCGACCCTTGGCGCAGCCGCCGGAGCATCTCTTGCAATCTCGGCCCGCGCACGTCTCAATGGAGCCGTTCTCTTGGCGGACCGTCACATTCCGCCGCGCGGCCGCGCATTGCACCGCCCCCACATGGCAACGCCCGTACCGGGACGCACAGGGCTCCCCCAGGCCCCGTGCGCCTCCCGTACCAGGGAAGGGAATTCGCACGATGAGACGCATACGACTCGGAGTCGGCTCGGCGCTCGCGGCAGGGACGCTGGCCGTCACCGGACTCGCGTTCGCGCCGACCGCCCTCGCGGTCACCCCGCAGACCGCGACCATCAACGCCAGTTGCACGATCGGCGGCTCCGGCGAGGCCACGCTCACGGCCACCCAGAGCGGTACGTCCGCCACGGTCACCCTCTCCTCCGAGGGGATCACCGCACCGATCGCCCTCGCCGAGGACTCCATCCAGTCCACGCTCACCTTCGTCAAGGCGGGCGGCGGCACGACGGCCTTCACCGGCACCGAGAACCCGGCCCTGGCCGCCGGCGACGGCATGGTGGTGGGCCCGCTCACCGGCACCGTCGCCCCCGGCGACAGCCTGGAGGCGTTCGGCGGCTCCCTGCAGATGGTGGTCTTCGGCTTCCCCGTGACCTGCACGGCGAGCGGACCGCAGTCGCCGGGCCCGTTCGTCTTCGAGTGACCCCTCGCCGCGCCTGAGTGAACGGGGGAGGGGTGGTACCGCACCCGGCGGTACCACCCCTCCCCCCGCTCCCGTCTACAGCGCGTCGGGACCCCGCTCGCCCGTCCGCACCCGTACGACCGTCTCGACCGGCAGCGCCCACACCTTGCCGTCGCCGATCTTCCCGGTCTGGGCCGCCTTCACGATCGCGTCGATGACGTCGTCGGACACGGCGTCCTCGACGACGATCTCGATCCGGACCTTGCGGACGAGGTCCACCTGGTACTCGGCGCCCCGGTACACCTCGGTGTGGCCGCGCTGCCGACCGTAACCGCTGGCCTCGCTGACGGTCAGACCGTGCACACCCATCTCCTGGAGTGCGGTCTTGACCGCGTCGAGGCGGTACGGCTTGACGATCGCGGTGATGAGTCTCATGCCTTGGCCTTCTGGGGGGAGGGAGCGGACGAGGTGACCGGGGCGCCGTGGCCCAGGACGCCGTGATCGTATGCCGTCTCGGCGTGCACCGTAAGGTCGAGACCGGTGTGCTCGTGCTCCTCCTCCGCGCGGAAGCCCAGCACCTTGTCGATCAGCTTGCCGATGCCGTACGTCACCAGGAACGCGTACGCCCCGACGGCGACCACGGCCACCACCTGCTTGCCGAGCTGCGCGAGCCCGCCGCCGTACAGCAGCCCCTCGGCCCCGCCGGTCATCGACCGGGCGGCGAAGACGCCGATCAGGACCGTGCCGATGATCCCGCCGACCAGGTGGACACCGACGACGTCGAGCGAGTCGTCGTAGTTCAGCCTGAACTTCCAGCCCACCGCGTAGGAGCAGACGACACCCGCGGCGAGGCCGATGACCAGCGCGCCCAGCAGTGAGACCGAGCCGCAGGACGGGGTGATGGCCACCAGGCCGGCGACCGCGCCGGAGGCCGCGCCCAGCGTCGTGGGGTGGCCGTCGCGCTTCTGCTCGACGAAGAGCCAGCCGAGCAGCCCGGTGCAGCCGGCGGCCAGGGTGTTGAGGAACGCGGCGGCGGCCAGACCGTTGGCGCCGAGCGCGGAGCCGGCGTTGAAGCCGAACCAGCCGAACCAGAGCAGACCCGCGCCCAGCATGACCATGGGGAGGTTGTGCGGGCGCATGGCCTCCTTCTTGAAGCCCAGCCGGGGTCCGAGGACCAGGCAGAGGGCCAGTCCGGAGGCGCCCGAGGTCACCTCGACCGGCAGGCCGCCCGCGAAGTCCAGGGCGCCGAGGTCGTCGAGGATCCAGCCGCCCGGACCCCACACCCAGTGGGCGACCGGAACGTATACGAGCAGCGCCCACACCGGCACGAAGACCAGCCATGCCCCGAACTTCGCCCGGTCGGCGATGGCGCCGCTGATCAGCGCGGCCGTGATGATCGCGAAGGTCAGCTGGAAGGTGGCGAAGAGGACGGTGGGCACGGTGCCGTGGACGCTCGCGGGACCGACACCGCTCATGGCGAGGTGCTCCAGGCCGCCGATCAGCCCGCCGAAGGCGTCGTCGCCGAAGGCGAGCGAGTATCCGGCGGTCAGCCACACCACGGTGACCAGCGCGATCGAGACGAAGCTCATCATCAGCATGTTGAGGACGCTCTTGGTCCTGACCATGCCGCCGTAGAAGAGCGCGAGGCCCGGGGTCATCAGCAGGACCAGGGCGGTGGCGGCGAGCAGCCAGGCGGTGTCGCCGGTGTCGATGGCCTGGGAGGCGAGGGGCACGGTGGTCTCCAACGGGTACGGGGGCTCGTCAGAGGGTGATCGGCGTGGGTTTCCGGACGCGTACGGGTGTGTTTCCGTGACGTTTCGTTGCGTGGGGGTTTCGGAAAGCTCACGGTCCGTGGTGGGTGCGGCGGGGCTCCGGGGATCAGGGAGAATGGGCGCCATGAGCGTCCGTACCCAGTCATCCGAGCAGCCGGCCGAGGCCGCCCACCGCGCCGGCTTCGCCTGCTTCGTGGGCCGCCCCAACGCGGGCAAGTCCACTCTCACGAACGCTCTGGTCGGCCAGAAGGTGGCGATCACGGCGAACCAGCCCCAGACCACGCGGCACACGGTCCGGGGCATCGTGCACCGGCCTGACGCGCAGCTGATCCTGGTCGACACCCCGGGGCTGCACAAGCCGCGCACCCTGCTCGGGGAGCGCCTCAACGACGTGGTCCGCACGACCTGGGCCGAGGTCGACGTGATCGGCTTCTGTCTGCCCGCGAACGAGAAGCTCGGTCCGGGTGACCGGTTCATCGCGAAGGAACTGGCGTCCATCAAGAAGACGCCGAAGATCGCGATCGTCACCAAGACCGACCTGGTGGACAGCAAGGCGCTCGCCGAGCAGCTCATCGCCATCGACCAGCTCGGCAAGGAGCTGGGCTTCGAGTGGGCCGAGATCGTGCCCGTCTCGGCGGTCGCCGACAAGCAGGTGGACCTGCTCGCCGACCTGCTCGTCCCCCTCCTCCCGGAGGGCCCCGCCCTCTACCCCGAGGGCGACCTCACCGACGAGCCCGAGCAGGTCATGATCGCCGAGCTGATCCGTGAGGCGGCCCTGGAGGGCGTCCGGGACGAGCTCCCGCACTCCATCGCCGTCGTCGTGGAGGAGATGCTCCCCCGCGAGGACCGCCCCGCCGACAAGCCCCTCCTCGACATCCACGCCTTCGTCTACATCGAGCGCCCCAGCCAGAAGGGCATCATCATCGGCCCCAAGGGCAAGCGCCTGAAGGAGGTCGGCATCAAGTCGAGGAAGCAGATCGAGGCCCTGCTGGGCACGCCGGTCTTCCTCGACCTCCATGTGAAGGTGGCCAAGGACTGGCAGCGCGACCCCCGACAGCTGCGGAAGCTGGGGTTCTGAGGGGCGGCGTGACTCGCTGAGGGCGGTGTCTGTTCCGTCGCGCTCTCTGGTCAAGTTTGACTTGGGTGAGGAGCCCGTCGACCGGGCGCTGCGGGAGGGCGCCGTGCGGCCGTCCGGGGCGGAGCTGCTGCACCTCCTCGTGCTGCGTGCGGACGTGGCCCTCCGGCTCGGCGACGAGGAGACGGCGACGGGCGCGCCGGCGCGGGCGGCGGACGTCGAACTCACCGACGAGGAACGGCACACGGCGCACGACGCCCTGGTGCGGCTGGAGGACCTGCGGGAGCGGGAGCAGACGTGAAAAGAGCCGCCGCCCCGGTTCTCCGGGGCGGCGGCCGTCAGGTCGTGCGAGGTCCGGCGGTGGCCGGTGTCAGCGCGTCCACCAGGCGGCGGAGGTGCTCCGCAGGGTGTTCGTGCCGCAGTGGATCTCGCCCATGCCGAGGTGGTACGTCTCCCAGTCGTCCAGGTACGACACCTTCATGCCGGCGCTCGTGTACGCGGCCGTCACCGCCTCGGTGAAGATGTCCTTGCCGCCGATGACCGGGCCCCACTGGCGCGGCGCCAGGTAGTTCGTGCGGCTGAGGACGATGCCGTTGACCGCGCCGGGAACATACGCGCTGGTCATCACCGACGGCGCGGGCGCCGCGGGGGAGGCGGCACCGAAGCCTTCCCGGCCCTTCGCGCCCTGGTCCGCCGTCGTCTCGTCGAGACGGCGCTGCTGGCCGTAGTCCCGTGCCACGTCCGGGAGTTCGGCGCCGGCGCCGAGGCGGGTCAGCCGGGGCAGACGGGTCTTGGCGTCGCCCGACTGCGTCTCGCCCACCATCTCCGTGCCCTGGGTGTAGAGGGCCGGGACACGGACGACCTCGGCGTCCGTGACGCCCGTCTCGCGCTTGAGCACCGCGAGGTTGGCCTCGATCTTGCGGGTGGCGAGGTTGTTGTCGGAGACCAGGTGCTTCGAGGCGAGGGCCTTGTCGATGGTCTCCGTGGGGCCGAGCTTCAGGGAGAACATCTTCGTCGAGCCGTGACCGGCGGCCTTCGCGTCGCGCAGCAGCTTGAGCCCCGCCTCGGGGTCGGCGACCGCGATCTTCCAGCCGCGCGGGGTGTCGGCGGGCAGGAACTGCACGAACTCGTCGACATGGCCCACGTGCAGCCATGACGTGTCGAGGAACAGCGGGTCCTGCATGCCCTGGGACTTCAGGAAGGTCCGCATCACCTTCGCCGGCTTGGAGCCGACGTCCGGGCGCTGGCCCATGATGATCCGGCCGGCCGGGAAGGAACGGTCGCCGTGGGCGTACGGCGGAATGGTCTCCAGGTTGCCCATGGAGTTGAGCGTCCACTCCTCCGAGTCCTTGGCGCCCGTCACCTGTACGGCACCGATGTTCGGGCCGCGCATCTTCTCGAACAGCTCCCGGCCGGACTCGCGGTCCAACTGGGCGGAGCGCAGCATCACGCGCATCGACTGCCGCTTGCCGTCCGGGCCGGTCATGCTGACGTACGCGGGCTCGACGAAGTCCTGCGCCCAGATGTCCCCGTACTCGGTGAAGTTCACCGTCGGCTGGGTGATGCCGGCGTCCTTGGCCGCCTTGTCCAGGCCCTTGCGGAAGGCGGCGTTGAGCTTGCCGTAGTTGCCGCCGGAGATCTTGGTGACCAGCAACCGCTGGGCGTTCTGCAGGTGGTGGTGGGTGAGGAGCGGGGCCACACGCAGGGTGACCGAGTCGGCGGAGGTGCCGGCCGAGGACTTCACCGTCAGCCGGATCCGGGCGAGGCCGTCCCACTTGGCGGTGTCCCGGATGACGTCCCTGGCCTCGACGCCGAACTCCACGCCGGCCTTCAACTCGGCCCGCGAAAGGCGGGTCTTGGCCGTGACCGGCTCCCACTTCTTGCCCCGCTTGACGAACACCCGGGTCTGCGTGGCGCCCGCCGTCACCTTCACGGTGCCCTGTGCCCCGGCCGGCACGCCGCGCATCGGCACGGACCGGACGCGGGCCAGGTCGGCGGTGTCGGCGGTGCCGTTCACCTTGGTGTCGGAGGCGTCGTTGCAGGCGGCCAGTTTGGCGTCCGAGAGGGGCTTGCCCTTCGGGCCGGTCGCCGGGCAGCGGCGGGTGTCGTCGTCGATGTTGGGCAGCATCAGGGCGCCGCGGGCGACGGTCCAGCCGTTCTCGCCGGAGGTGTCGGTGGTGCCGGTGACGTCGACCGTGCCGTCGCGGTTGGTGTCCACGCGCAGATCGGTCGGGGGCGCCCCGGCGGCGAACGCCGAGGGCACCGCCAGCGAGGGCGTCGCGAGGAGCGTCCCGGACACCGCCAGCACGGCTATCGCCTGCCGTGCGGGGCGGGTTCGGGTGGGTCTGGTTGAACGCGTAGGCACAGAGCGTCCCTTCGGCGGCGAGCGTGGTCAGCAGTGAAGACGGACGAGAGCGCGATTCCGTTGTCTGTGCGGCGCCTGTGAAACAGTGATCTGCCGCACTCCGGCTGTGAACGGCGACGGCCGGGCGCGATCTGTACGCCACGCTCGGGCGCGTCCCGTGCGTCAGAGGCGGGCCCGACCGCACGTCACGGTAGGGCGCGCTCCACCCCCACCTACTCCACGCCGCGAATCCGTCCCACGAGCACCGCCCCCGCCAGTCCGATCACCGCCGCCACCAGGTACAGCGTCCGGTAGCCGCCGAGATGCGACACGATCGGCGCCGCCAGCACCGGAGCGGCCACCTGGGGCAGGGAGTTGGCCACGTTGATGACGCCCAGGTCCTTGCCCCGGTCGAGGGCCTTCGGCAGGACGTCGGTCATGAGGGCGAAGTCGACCGAGGTGAACACACCGAAGCCGAGGCCCAGCAGGGCCGAGGCGACGAGCGCGCCGGTCCAGGTCGGCCAGAGGGCGATGAGTCCGGTTGCAGCCGCCATCAGCAGCCCCGACCAGTACACGAACGGCTTGCGCCGCCCCACCCGGTCCGACCACACCCCGGACACCACCACGGTCGCCAGCAGCGTCGCGGCGTTCACCACCGTGAGGATCAGCACGCCCTCCTCGGGATCCGGGTACCCGACCCGGTCCCGCAGGTAGAACAGCAGGTAGAGCAGGCCGACCGCGTTGCTCAGATTGATGAGGAAGCGCGTCAGCCAGGCCCACGCGAAGTCCGGGTGGCGCCGCGGGCTCAGCCAGAAGCCCGCCAGGAACCCCCGCCACGACCACTCCGGGCGGGCCACCGCCGGCAACGGGGCATCCCGGTGTGCCAGCACGTACGGCAACACGCCCACCAGCGTGAACACCGCACACGCCGCATAGCCCGCGCCCACGCCGCCGCCCAGTGTCGCCAGCCCGGTGCCGCCGACCACGCCCAGGATCTGTGCCGCCCCCAACCAGCCTCCCACGGAGCCCCGTTGGAGCCGCGGTACCTGATCCGGGACCGCCGCGGTGACCGCCGCCCAGGACGCGTTCAGCGTGAGCTGCACCAGACACCAGCCGGCCACCATGGTCCACAGCCCGCCCGCGCCCGCGAGCAGCAGCAGCGCGACCGCCCCGCCCGCCGAACCCGCCACGATCCACGGCGTACGGCGGCCCCGGCGGGACGTCGTACGGTCCGACAGCGCCCCGAACAGCGGCGTGGCCAGCAGCGAGACGACCGCCCCGGCCCCGGTGACCCACGCCAGCACCGACTCCTTCGACATGCTCGCGCCGGGGGCGAAGTCCTCCGCCTGGGAGGCCAGCAGGATCTGCAGCGGGCCGTACCAGCCCACCCAGATCGCCGCGTTGGCCAGCGCCAGGGCCGAGGTCCAGCCCCCGCCGACCCGCTCGACGGGCTCGGCGAGGGCCTCCGTCGGCCGTGTGGTCGTCATGCTCTGCTCTGGGCCCGCAGCAGGTCCCGGTACCAGGCGTACGACGCCTTCGGGGTCCGCTCCTGCGTGTCGAAGTCCACGTGGACCAGGCCGAACCGCCGCGCGTACCCCTCGGCCCACTCGAAGTTGTCGAGTAGGGACCACACGAAGTAGCCGCGGAGGTCGACGCCCGCCTCGGACGCCGCGTGCAGCGCGCGCACATGGCCGTCCAGGTAAGCGATGCGCTCCTGGTCGTCGACGCCCTCGTAGGAGCAGCCGTTCTCGGTGATGACGACGGGCGGCAGCCGGTCGCCGTAGCGGTCGCGGAAGCCGGTGAGGAGCTCGGTGAGGCCCTCGGGGACGACCGGCCAGCCGAAGTCGGTGGTGGGGACGTTATCGATCTGCTTGACGGTGAAGGGCAGCTCGGCCGGGATGGAGATGCCGCCGAACTCGATGTCCTCACCCTCGGGGGCGCCGACACGGGTCGGGGCGTAGTAGTTGACGCCGTACCAGTCGATCGGCTCGGAGATGGTCTTCAGGTCGGAGTCGATGTCCGTGCCCGGCATCAACTCACCGATCCCCTCCGGGTATTCGCCCAGCAGGACCGGCTCCGCGAACAGGCGGTTGAGAAGCAGGTCGTAGAAGCCGGCGGCCTCGACGTCCGCCTGCTCCTGCGACGCGGGCCAGGTCGGTCCGTGCGAGTTGGCGATGCCGATGTCCGTGGCACCGGCCGCGCGCAGCGCCCGTACGGCCAGACCGTGGCCCAGCAGCTGGTGGTGGGCGGCCGGGAGCGCGTCGAACATCAGCTGCTTGCCGGGCGCGTGGGTGCCGAGGGCGTGGCCCAGCAGCGTGTGCTCGGCGGGCTCGTTGAGAGTGATCCACTTGCCGACGCGGTCGCCGAGCCGGGCGGCCACGACGGCGACGTACTCGGCGAACCGCTCGGCCGTGTCCCGGTTCAGCCAGCCGCCGGTCTCCGCCAGCGACGACGGCAGGTCCCAGTGGAAGAGGGTCGGCACGGGGCGTACGCCGGCGCCCACCAGCTCGTCCACCAGCCGGTCGTAGAAGTCCAGGCCCTTCGGGGTGTTCACCCGGGGCCAGGAGACGGAGAAGCGGTACGCGCCGACGCCCAGGTCGCGCAGGAGGGCCACGTCCTCCGGGTAGCGGTGGAAGTGGTCGCAGGCCACCGCCGCCGTCGAGCCGTCCTTGATCCGGCCCGGCTCGGCCGAGAAGGTGTCCCACACGGATGGCTCGCGCTCGCCCGCGGCCCCCTCGATCTGATGCGCGGAGGTCGAGACGCCCCACAGGAAGCCTGCCGGGAACTGGGGTATCGGGTTGGTCGCGTTCGTCGCCATGGGCGGATCATCCGTACCACGGGTAACGGAAGTCAACGCCCGCGGGTGAAGTGCCCGTTACGCACCCGGAGCACCGCCGACGGGGCGCTCACGCACCCTCCTTGAGCACCCTTCTGATCAGCTCCCGCTGCTCCTCCGACAGCGTGGGGTCCGCGCAGCGCACGACCCTGCCGTCCACCGTGATCTCGTACGAGAAACCGTCCGGCACCCCGAGCCCCGGCGAAGCCCGGCCGGTGGTGAGGGCCCGTTCGGCGAGGGCGTGCCAGTCGGGGGCATCGGGCCGCCCGGCGGTGTCCACCACCGCGTGCCGCTCGATGCCCGCGAAACCGCCCGTGCGCCGCACTTCAATCCGCATGGGTCCTGTCTAGTACGGATCGGGGCCGCGGCGCAGCACCGCCGCCGCCCGCCGCGCCCTACAGGGTGCGCACACCCACCTGCTCCCAGGCCTTCAGCACCGCCGTCAGTTCGTCGCCCTGTCCGTAGCGGTCCTTCGCCGCCTTGACCGTGAGCGTGGCGAAGTCGACGAAGAGGGCCTGCTTGTCCAGTGCGCCGCCGGTCAGGACGTCGTACCAGATCTGTCCGGCCCGCTCCCAGGCGTGGCCGCCGAGCGCGGTGGCCACGAGGTAGAACGCGTGGTTGGGGATCCCGGAGTTGATGTGCACGCCGCCGTTGTCGCGGCCCGTGCGGACGAAGTCGTCCATGGTCGCCGGCTGCGGGTCCTTGCCGAGGACGTCGTCGTCGTACGCCGTGCCCGGGGCCTTCATCGACCGGAGCGCGACCCCGGTGACGCGGGGTGCCAGCAGGCCGGCGCCGATCAGCCAGTCCGCCTCGGCGGCGGTCTGGCCGAGCGTGTACTGCTTGATGAGGGCGCCGAAGACGTCCGACATCGACTCGTTGAGCGCGCCCGGCTGGCCGAAGTACGTGAGGTTCGCCGTGTACTGGGTGACGCCGTGGCTGAGTTCGTGGCCGATGACGTCGATCGGGATGGTGAAGTCGAGGAAGATCTCCCCGTCCCCGTCGCCGAACACCATCTGCTCGCCGTTCCAGAAGGCGTTGTTGTAGTCGCGCTCGTAGTGCACGGTCGCGTCCAGCGGCAGCCCGCCTCCGTCGATGGAGTCGCGGGCGAAGGACTTCCAGAACAGTTCGTAGGTCGCCCCCAGGCCCGCGTACGCGCGGTTGACCGTGGCGTCCTTGCCGGGCACGTCCCCCTCGCCGCGCACCTTCCTGCCGGGCAGGTCCGTGCCGTGGCGGGCGTCGTGGATCGTGCGGTGCGGGGTGCCGGCCTCGGCGCCGACGGGCGCGGTGACGGACGGGGCGCCGATGACCGTGGTCAGGCGGCGGTGGGTGCGTTCGAGGGCGTCGCGCTCCAGGGTCTTGCGCGCGGCGCCGGCGAGCACCGGGTCCTCGGCCTGGGAGAGCTTGTCGAGGACGTGGGGTGGGACGACTGTGCAGAAGACGGGCTCGTGGCCCCCGTTGGTGGTCATGTCCCGCACGATTGCACTCCGTTCGGGGACTGTCACTGGGGGCAACCATGATTGGTGAAATGTGGCTGTATGGGTTGCGATTCGTCACCGTCGTGTTACTGAGGGTTGAGGTCGGACTTGCAGTGGGTGGGGGGTTCTCGCGCAGCTCCCCGCGCCCCTGGAAGGGTGCGTTGTCGCGCCCCATGTGGGCTTGCGCACCTTTTGCCCCCTATTCGGCCTCGGTCCCGCATACTGATACGACCCCGCACGGCAGAAACGGCTCGGCTAGGCTGCTCCGCATCATGCGTTTCGGGCTGCTTCTCCTTAGCTGCCGCGGCGAGGGCCTGTAGTCGAGGCCGACCCCCTCCCCGCGGTGCTTTGGCGTTGCGTCGTCGGCCGTCCTTTCCGGACCATCGAGGAGCCCACGCACCATGGCGAACCGCCAGCAGCCCACGTCCATGCCGATCCACAAGTACGGGCAGTACGAGCAGGTCGACATCCCCGACCGCACGTGGCCCGACAACCGGATCACCGTCGCCCCCCGCTGGCTCTCCACCGACCTGCGCGACGGCAACCAGTCCCTGATCGACCCGATGTCGCCCGAGCGCAAGCGCCGGATGTTCGACCAGCTGGTCAAGATGGGCTACAAGGAGATCGAGGTCGGCTTCCCCGCGTCCGGACAGACGGACTTCGACTTCGTACGGTCGATCATCGAGGAGCCGGGCGTCATCCCGGACGACGTCACCATCTCCGTACTGACCCAGGCCCGTGAGGACCTGATCGAGCGGACCGTGGAGTCCCTGAAGGGCGCCAAGCGGGCCACCGTCCATCTGTACAACGCCACCGCGCCCGTCTTCCGCCGGGTCGTCTTCCGCGGCTCCAAGGACGACATCAAGCAGATCGCCGTGGACGGTACGCGGCTGGTGATGGAGTACGCGGAGAAGCTGCTGGGCCCGGAGACGGAGTTCGGGTACCAGTACAGCCCGGAGATCTTCACCGACACCGAGCTGGACTTCGCCCTGGAGGTCTGCGAGGCGGTCATGGACGTCTGGCAGCCCGGTCCGGGCCGCGAGATCATCCTCAACCTGCCCGCCACGGTGGAGCGTTCGACGCCGTCGACGCACGCGGACCGCTTCGAGTGGATGGGGCGCAACATCTCCCGCCGCGAGCACGTCTGCATCTCCGTCCACCCGCACAACGACCGCGGCACCGCCGTCGCGGCGGCCGAGCTGGCGCTGATGGCCGGCGCCGACCGCGTCGAGGGCTGTCTGTTCGGGCAGGGCGAGCGCACCGGCAACGTCGACCTGGTCACCCTGGGCATGAACCTGTTCTCGCAGGGCGTCGACCCGCAGATCGACTTCTCCGACATCGACGAGATCCGTCGCACGTGGGAGTACTGCAACCAGATGGAGGTCCACCCGCGCCACCCCTACGTGGGCGACCTGGTCTACACGTCCTTCTCCGGCTCCCACCAGGACGCCATCAAGAAGGGCTTCGACGCCATGGAGGCGTCCGCGAAGGAACAGGGCAAGACGGTCGACGACATCGAGTGGGCCGTCCCGTACCTGCCGATCGACCCCAAGGACGTCGGCCGGTCCTACGAGGCCGTCATCCGGGTCAACTCGCAGTCCGGCAAGGGCGGTATCGCGTACGTCCTGAAGAACGACCACAAGCTGGACCTGCCGCGCCGGATGCAGATCGAGTTCTCCAAGCTGATCCAGGCGAAGACGGACGCCGAGGGCGGCGAGGTCACCGGCGCCGACATCTGGGCCGTCTTCCAGGACGAGTACCTGCCCAACCCCGACAACCCGTGGGGCCGCGTCCAGGTCCGCAACAACCAGTCGACCACCGACAAGGACGGCGTGGACACGCTGACCGTGGAGGCCGAGGTCGACGGTGTGGAGACCACCCTGGTCGGCACCGGCAACGGCCCGATCTCGGCGTTCTTCCACGCGCTGCAGGGCATCGGCATCGACGCGCGGCTGCTGGACTACCAGGAGCACACGATGAGCGAGGGCGCCTCCGCGCAGGCCGCCTCGTACATCGAGGTCGCCATCGAGGACAAGGTCCTGTGGGGCATCGGGATCGACGCGAACACGACGCGTGCCTCGCTGAAGGCGGTCGTCTCCGCCGTCAACCGAGCGGCCCGCCGACCAGCCTGACCGGCGGTTTGAAGGTCCCGTTCGCCGGATTCCGGCGGACGGGGCCCGTCGTTAACCGGCCAAACCGTGTGCAGGTCGCGGGAAGGCCTCGTCCGGAGTACTGACTGCGCCTCATCGATGTGGCTAACATCACGCAAGCGCGGCAATGTTGCCGAGGGGGCACTTCCCGCGCCCGAGGGGCCGTGTGTGGGGGAGTTACGGAGGTGCGACGTGCTGCCAGGACGGGACCCGATCGGCCGTGCCGCCGCGCTCGCCCGCGACGGGCGGACCAGCCGTGCCACCGGGTTCTCGCGTGTGCTGGGGACCCGGATCGCGTGGACGGGCGTCGGTGACGGCGAGTTCTTCTGCCCCTGCTGCGGAGGCGACCGCAACTACCAGCGCCTCACCGGCCGCCGCCGCTTCACCCTCCTCGGCGTCCCCGTCCTGCCCCGCGGCGAGACCGGGCCCGTCGTCGAATGCGCGGCCTGCCGCCACCACTACACCCTCGACGTCCTCGACCACCCCACCACCACCCGCTTCTCCGCGATGCTCCGCGACGCCGTCCACACCGTCGCCCTCGCCGTGCTCGCGGCCGGCGGCACCTGCTCGCGCACCTCGCTGACCGTCGCCGCGGGCGCCGTCCGCTCCGCCGGGTTCGACGACTGCACGGAGGACCAACTCGGCGCCCTGGTCGAGGCCCTGGCTGCGGACACGGGCCGCGTCCACGGCGAACCGTGCGGCCCCGGTCTGGCCATAGAGCTCCACGAGGCCCTCGACCCGCTGGCGCCCCACCTCGCCCCGACCGGGCGCGAGGCGATCCTGCTCCAGGGCGCGCGGATCGCGCTGGCGGACGGGCCGTACACCCCGGCGGAACGGGACGCGCTGGCCACGGTGGGGGCGGCGCTCACGATCTGCGCCGACGACGTGACCCGCCTCCTCACGGCGGCCCGGACCCCGTCCTGACCGGACCCGGGCCGCGTCTCAGCGGGACCCCGTACCAGCAGGACACCCGCCCGGGCCGGTCGGGGAGGGTGACCCCGGGAGCGATCTGAGCACCCCCCGGCTCCTGGTCCTGGCTCCCGAGGGCTCTTCAGAGCAGGCCCGCCGCCGCCAGGTACTTGCCGACCCGCTCGGTCTCCGCCTCCGACAGGGGGACCTGGGGTTCCGCCGTGGCGGGGCAGGCGATGACGCCGCGCAGGTGCAGGGCGGCCTTGAAGGCGCCGAGGGCGGAGGACGAGCCGCCCATGCGGGCCGGGTCCCCGGCGCCGACCATGCCGAAGAGGGCGCACAGGCGCTCCTGCTCGGCGCGGGCCCGGTCCAGGTCGCCGGCCCGGAAGAGGCGGTGGAGGCGGACGTACCCGACGGGATCGACATTTGCCAGCCCCGGCACCGCGCCGTCGGCGCCCAGGGCGAGCGCGGAGTCCACGAGGAGTTCGGAGCCGGTGAGGCAGCTGAAACCGGTGCGGGCGGGATCGGTGCGGGCGCCCGTGACCACCCTGCGGAACGCGGCCAGGTCTCCGCTGGAGTCCTTCAGGCCGGCGAGGACCCCGTCCGCCGCCAGCTCCAGGACCACCTCGGCGGGCAGCGTGCAGTGGACGGCGACCGGGATGTCGTAGGCGAAGACCGGGACGGGGGAACCGGCGGCGAGCAGCCGGTAGTGGCGGGAGATCTCCGCCGGGTGGGTGCGCGCGTAGAACGGGGCGGTCGCCACGACGGCCTCCGCCCCGGCGGCGGTCACGGCGCGGACGTGGTCCAGGACGCGCGGTGTGGTCATGTCGATCGCCCCCGCGAGGACCGGGAGTTGGCCGCCGACGTGAGCGACCACGGTCTCCACGACCCGCCGCCGCTGCGCGTCCGTCAGGAAAGCAGCCTCCGACGACGAACCGAGCACGAACAGCGCGTCCACCCCGCCCGCCACGAGATGGTCGACCAGCCGGACCAGCGAGGGGACGTCCACCTCGCGGTCCGGTGTCAGAGGCGTGCAGACGGGCGGGATGACACCGGTCAGCGGGGCGGGGAAGGACATGGCGGCTCCCTGGTGCTGGACTTCGCTGGACGTCACTGGGCATCGTGGACGGCGTCCGGCGCGGGCGCGGCCACCGCCTGGGCGACCAGGTCCCGCGTCGAGTCCGTCTCCTGCACAGGATGGTGGCAGCGGAAGCGGTGTCCGGGGGCCGACGCGGCCGCGAAGTCCGGCATGATCTCCGCGCAGACGTCGTCCGCCTTCCAGCACCGGGTACGGAACGGGCAGCCGCTCGGCGGGCGCGTCGCCGACGGGACGGGGCCCACCAGGGGGATCGGGTCGATCGGGTCCAGCAGGCCCGGCGTCGCCGAGAACAGCGCGCGGGTGTAGGGGTGCCGGGCGCGGCCGGTGACCAGGGCCGCGGGGGTCTCCTCCACGATCCGGCCCAGATACATGGTGACCACCCGGTCGCTCATCCGCCGTACCGTCTGGATGTCGTGCGAGACGAAGACCAGCGCCAGACCCAGGCGTTCCCTGAGGTCCAGGAGCAGGTTGAGGATCTGGGCGCGGACCGAGACGTCCAGCGCGCTCGTCGGCTCGTCCGCGACCACCAGTTCAGGGTCGAGCGCCAACGCCCGTGCGATCGCCACGCGTTGCCGCTGACCGCCGGAGAGCTGTCCGGGCAGACCGTCCGCGAGCGCCGGGGGCAGGCCGACCAGCGACATCAACTCCCGCACCCGGTCCTCCCGTTCGGCCGGGGTGCCGCGCCGGTGCACGTCCAGCGGGTCCCTCAGGATCCGGCGGACCGTCAGCCGGCGGTTCAGGGCCGTCGACGGGTCCTGGAAGATCATGCCCGTGCCGCCGCCGACGGTCGCCCGGCGCTCACCCGGCTCCATCGACCACAGGTCCCGCCCCCGGTACGCCACCGTCCCGGCCGTCGGCCGGTCCACCCCCACCAGCAGCTTCGCCAGCGTCGACTTGCCGCACCCCGACTCGCCCACCACGCCCACCGTCTCACCGGGCGCGATCACCAGGTCGGCGCCGGTCAGGGCGTACACCCGGTCCCGGGTGAACAACCCGCCGCCGCGCGCCCGGTGGACGACATGGGCGCCGGAGACCTCCACGAGCGCGTTCACCTGACCGTCTCCCTCCCGTCCCTGAGGTCCACCACCGGGTGGTGGCAGGCCACCGTGTGCGCACGGCCGCCCAGCAGGGCCGGGGCCGTCGTGCGGCAGACCCCGCTCGCCCTCGGGCAGCGGTCGGCGAAGCGGCAGCCCGCCGGGAAGTCGGCGGGCGCGGGGACGACACCCCTGATCTGGGTCATCCGCTCGGCCGCCGACTCCAAGGAGAGGACGCTGCCCAGCAGCCCGCGCGTGTAGGGGTGGGAGGGCCGCTCGACCAGGTCCGCCGTGATGCCCGTCTCGACGATCTGCCCGCCGTACATCACCACCACCCGGTCGGTCACGTCCGCGACCAGGGCCAGGTCGTGGGAGACGAGGATCAGCGCGAAGCCGAGTTCCGCGCGCAGCCGCAGCAGCAGTTCGATGATCTGCGCCTGCACGGTGACGTCGAGCGCGGTCGTCGGCTCGTCGGCAACGATCAGCCGGGGGTCGCGGGACAGGGCCATCGCGATGAGGACGCGTTGGCGCTGGCCGCCGGAGAGTTCGTGCGGATAGCTGCGCAGGGTGCGGTCGGGGTCCAGGCCGACCAGGCGCAGCAGTTCGGGCGCGGGGCGTCTGCCGCCCCTGCGCACCACCTGCTTCAGCTGGGCACGGACGGTCATCGCCGGGTTCAGCGAGGACAGGGCGTCCTGGTGGACCATCGCCATCTCGTGGCCGAGCAGCCGGCGTCGGGCCCGCATCGGCTCGCCCACCAACTGCCGCTCGCCGAAGAGGACCTGTCCGCGCACCCGGGCGCCCCTCGGTTGCAGGCCCATCACCGTCAGCGCGGTCAGCGACTTGCCGCAGCCCGACTCGCCGACCAGGCCCAGCACTTCACCGGGGCGGACCTCGAAGCTGATGCCGTCGACGATGTCCACGCCCCGGTGCCGTTCGTCGAAGCCGATCGCCAGGTCCCGAACCGACAGCACGGGCCGGCCCTCGGGGAGGGGGCGGGCCCGGGAGCGCAGCCGCGCGGCCGCCTCGGCCAGACCGGGCAACTCCGCGACCTCGCCGCCGCCCGCAGCCTCTCCGCCCACCGCCTCGCCGCCCGCCTCCTCCGCACCACCACCGATCCCGGTGACCTCCAGCCGGCCGCCCTGCTCCTGCGGCTCCGGCCGGCCGCCCCGCTCCTGTGGCTCCTCCCGGTCCGTCCCCTGCAGCGGCTCCGGCCGCCCTGGCGGCTCCGTGCTCCGCGCGGCCGGCGCCGCCCACGCGTCGGAGACGCCCTCGGAGAGCATGTTCAGGCAGAGGACCGTGACCAGCATCAGCAGGCCGGGGAAGACGGTCGCCCACCAGCCGCCGGTCAGCACCATGTTCTTGCCGTCCGCGATGACACTGCCCCAGGACGGGTCCGGCGGCCGTACGCCCGCGCCGATGAAGGACAGCGACGCCTCGAAGACGATCGCCTCGGCGACCTGGACGGTGCAGAACACGAGCACCGGGGCCGCGCAGTTGATCGCCACGTGCCGGACCACGATGTGCGGGGTGCGGGCCCCTATCACCCGCTCGGCGGTCACATAGTCCTCGCCGTACTGGTCGAGGACGTTGGCCCGGACGACCCGGGCGACCGGCGGGGTGAACAGGAACGCGATCGCGCAGATCAGCACGGTGATCCCACCGCCGAAGACGGCGACCAGGACGGCGGCCAGCGCGATGCCGGGGAACGCCATGACCACGTCCAGGCAGCGCATCAGCGTCTCGTCGACCGCCTTGCGCGAGGTCGCCGCGACGGCGCCGACGACCGCGCCCACGACGAGGGCCAGCGCGGTCGCGCCGAGTCCGATCGCCAGCGACCAGCGGGCCCCGTACATCAGCCGGCTCAGGATGTCCCGGCCGAGGCTGTCCTGGCCCATCCAGTGGTCGGCGCAGGGTGCGCCCGTGCCGCCGACCAGGCTCCGCTGGTCGAGCGGGTCGTACGGGGCGAGCCACGGTGCGAGGAGCGCGGTGAGGACCACGACCGCCAGGAAGCAGACCGCGATCCGGGACAGCGGCGGCAGGCCGCGCCAGGAGCGCGGCCGGACACCGGGCCGGGACAGGGCCTCGGTCAGGCGCCTGCGCGTGGTCACGATCAGACCGAACATCAGGGCATCAGCTCCCGCCCCGAACGCCCGTACAGGGGTCCACGCCCCTCGGACGGCGTCAACTCGCCTCCCTGATACGGGGGTTCACCAGCAGATAGAGGACGTCGATCACGAGGTTGACGACCACGAACCCGACCGCCGTGGTCAGGACGACCCCCTGGACGACCGCCGGATCGCCGTTCTTCACGGCGTCGATCATCAGCTTGCCCATGCCCGGCAGCGAGAAGATCGTCTCGATGACGACCGCGCCGCCGAGCAGATAGCCGACGCGCAGCCCCAGCACGGTCAGCGGATTGATCAGCGCGTTCCGCAGCACGTTCCGGCCCACCACCACCCGGGGCGGCAGACCGCTGCCGATCGCCGTCCGCACGTAGTCCTTGTCCAGCTCCTCGACGACCGCCGTCCGCACGATCCGGGTGAGCTGCGCCGCCACCGGCAGCGACAGCGCGAGCGCCGGCAGGGTCATCGTCCGCAGCCACCCCGTGAAGGAGTCAGCCGGGTTGATGTAACCGCCCGTCGGGAACCAGCCCAGGTCCACCGCCAGGTACTGGATCATCAGCAGCGCCAGCCAGAACCCGGGCGCCGCCACCCCGGTCAGCGACACCACCCGGATGAACTGGTCCGGCAGCCGGTCCCGGTGGATCGCCGCCGTCACCCCGCCGAGCAGCGCCAGCACGACCGCGATCCCCAGTCCGAGGAAGGTCAGCTGGAGCGTGAGCGGCAGCGCGGTCGCCACCTGGTCGACCACGGGTGCCCGGGTGAGCGCGCTGATCCCCAGGTCCCCGTGCAGCAGATCGCCGACGAAGCCGGCGTAGCGGACCGGCAGGGGATCCAGCAGCCCGTTCTCCGCCCGGAACTCGTGCAGCTGTTCCGGCGTGGGATTGGCCCCCTGGAAGAACGCGGACGCCGGGTCGACGTCCGAGAACCGCATGACGACGAAGACGAACAGGATGATCCCGAGCAGCAGCGGAACGAGCAGGGCGATCCGCCGCAGCAGGATGCGCAGGACGGCGATCACGCTAGACCCACTTGGCCTGGAGCAGGTTGATCCCCGGATACGGCTGTGCCCTTATCCCCGACAGCCGCTTCGGGTTCCACGCGGTCATCAGCTCGTTGTGCACCACCGGGTAGAGCACGGCCTGTTCGGCGACGATGTCGATGTAGTCCTGGACCATCGTCCTCTTGCGGTCGGCGTCCGGTTCCCGTGTCGCCCGGTCCATGTCCTTGAACAGCGCCTTGGCCACCGGATCGTCGGCCCACCGCGCGTACTGCATCCACAGGTTCTGCGGGCCGTAGTTGTACCGCATGATGAGATCCGCGTCGAGCCCGAACTGGTTGGGGTTCGAGGCGGCGGCGACCACCTGGTAGTCCCGCTTCTGGTCCATCTTCGTGAAGACGGCGGTGGTCTCCTGCGGCGAGAGCGTCGTCTCGACCCCGATCGCGTCCCAGGACGCCTTGATCGTCGGCAGACAGTCCACGATCCAGCTGACGTTCACCGCCAGGATCTCGATGCTCAGCCCCTTCACCCCGGCCTCGGCGAGCAGCGCCCTGGCCTTGTCGGGGTCGTAGGCGTAGACGCTCTTCGCCGGCCGGTAACTCGGATTCCCCTCGTCGAGGAAGGAACTCGCCGGTTTCCCGTGACCCTTGAGCGCGACCTCGATCATCTTGTCCCGGTCGATCGCGTGGTGCAGCGCCTGCCGGACCCGTACGTCGTCGAAGGGCTCGCGCCGGGTGTTGAACATCAGGAAGAGGTTGTTCATCCCGGAGCCGCCCTGGACGGACATCCCGCCCTTCTCCAGCTGCCCGATGTTGGCGTAGGGGATGTTGTCGGCGATCTGCGCGCCCGCGCTCGCCCCGGAGATCTTCGCCACGCGCGGGGCCGCGTCCACGATGGTCAGCCAGTTCATCTTCTTGAAGGCGGCCGGGCGGGGGCCGTTGTAGTCGGCGTACGCCTCGAAGGTGGTGTTGGACTTCGGGTGGTGCGCGGTCTGGCGGTAGGGCCCCGAGCCGATCGCCTTGCCCTTGATGGCTTCCTCCCAGGCGCCCGGCCGGGAGAACACGTGCTTCGGCATGATCTTCGCCAGCGTCAGCCGGGCGATGCCGTCCGGGAAGGGGAACTTGAGCACCAGCTCGACATTGCGCGCGTCGATCTTCCTGACCTCCTTCAGCCAGCTCGCGAAGAAGCCCTTGGCGAGGGTCTGGGTGCCGGGGTCGAGGATGCGCTCGTACACGAAGACGACGTCGTCGGCGGTGACCGGCCGACCGTCGTGGAAGGTGGCGCCGGGCCGCAGCTCGAAGGTCCAGGACGTGCCGTCGAGGTCGCCCGGTACGGCCGTCGCGAGCGCCGCGTACGGCTCGCGCGAGAGGGGGTCGGTGTCGAGGAGGCCCTCGTAGATGTGGTTGTTGGCGGCCATGCAGAAGGCGGACGCGGTCTGGGTCGGGTCCCAGCTGCCGTCGTTGCCGTAGCCGATGACGGCCGTCAGCGTACCGTTCCCGCCGCCTCGGTCGCCGGTGTCGTTGGTGGACTCCGGGCCCGCCGAGCAGGCGGCCAGCGACGAGGAGACGGCGGCGGCCGCGCCCAGCGCGCCGGAGTACTTCAGGAGCGACCGGCGGCTCGGCGCCGGGGCGTCACGGATCACGTCGCGCACGGTTCCTCCAGGGAGGGAGAGGAGATACGACGTCCTACGTCCTACAGGGAGCAGCGTGACCCTAGGAGCGCCCGTGGGGGCGGTCAAGAGATCGCACACGAATGGCGTACGTGCCAGAGGTGCGACCAATGACGGATCAACGCCGGTGTGAAATAACGACAGTTGAGGGCCCGTTAGGAGAGGGTTTCCCGGGGTGATCACGGGACGTTAACCTGGCGTTCCCCTGGCCCTTTCATGTGGTTCCCGTCCGGAGGTGGGACGTCGGATGTCCGGCGAGCGTACGATGCGGCGCATGTCTCAGGAGAGCGGGAGCCGGCGCCGGCCCGAACGGCGGGTGGGCAGCCAGATCCAGCGTGAGGTCATGCAGCTCATCCTCGACCGCGGTCTGCAGGCGGGCGCGCCCCTGCCCACCGAGACGGAGCTGATGGAGGACCTCGGCGTCAGCCGCAACTCCGTCCGCGAGGCCCTCAAGGCCCTCCAGGCCCTCGACATAGTCGACATCCGGCACGGCTACGGCACCTACGTCGGCGAGGCGTCCCTCACCCCCCTCGTCGACGGCCTGACCTTCCGCACCCTGGCCCGGCCCGACGGCGACACCGCCGCGCTCGCCGAGATCCTCCAGGTTCGCGAGGTGCTGGAGGACGGTCTCGTACGACGGGTCGCGGGCACCCTCACGGACGACGAACTGGACGCGCTCGCGGCCGTCGTCGACCGGATGGAGGCGGCCGGGGAGGCGGGCGAACCCGTCGCCGAACTCGACCGCGACTTCCACGAACTCCTCTACGCCTCCCTCGGCAACGCGCTCATCCCGCAGCTCCTCGGCGCCTTCTGGACCGTCTTCCTGCGGGTCGCGGGCGCCCGCGGCTGGACCGACGACCCCACCCCCGAGCTGACGGTCCGCCGCCACCGGGACATCGTGGCCGCCCTGCGCGCCCGCGATGTCGAGGGTGCCCAGCGGGCGATGTCCGACCACTTCAGAGGCATCGAGGCGAGGGCGGCGCAGGCCTCGCGAGGGGTGGGCTAGGCCATGGGGGAGAACCTGACCGGGCCGACCGGGCCGACCGAGCCGTGGGACCCCGCCGACGCCGGTGTGCTGCGGCTGCCCTCCGGGCGGCTGGTGCGCGGCCGGGGGCTGCGCCGGCCGCTGCCCGACGGCACGGTCCCCACCTACGCCGTGTACCTCCTCGGCAAGGAGCCGCCCGAAGTCCCCTGGGAGTCCCGCTGGTTGCGCTGGCCCGACTTCCGGCTGCCCGGCGACCGGGCGGAGGCGGACCGGGTGCTGCGGGACGCCTGGGAACGGGCCGCCGTCGACCGGGTCGAGCTCGCGTGCGGTGGCGGCAAGGGCCGCACGGGCACGGCGCTGGCCTGTCTCGCCGTCCTCGACGGCGTACCGCCCGAGGAGGCCGTGGCGTACGTGCGCCGGCACTACGACCGGCACGCGGTGGAGACGCCTTGGCAGCGGAGGTACGTGCGGAGATTCGGCTGAGCGCCGGGGGAGGCTCGGGGAGGCTCGGGGAGGAGGAGCCGAAGACGGGCAAATCGTTTCCTCATGATCCTTTCCGGATATTCGGCAGGTAATCCGAGGAAAGCGGTCCATGAGGGAGGTCCGGGCGGCACCATGAGGCAGGAGATCACTCTGCTGATCCGGCCCGAACACGCCCGTCGAACTCACCCCTGAGGCCGTCAGTGACGACACCACCTTCTCCGCCCGCACCGCCCGCCCCGCCCACCCCGTCCGACCCCCGAGGGCACAACAGGGGGATGATCATCGCGGCCGTCATCACGGCCGCCGCGAGCATCACGGTCGGGGTGATGACGACGACCGGTTCCGGGAAGTCCGAGTCCGAGGCCGGGCGTTCGTCCGTCCAGGCGACGGCACCGGTGGAGTCGCCCACCCCGGCCGCCGACCCCACACCCACCCCTTCCGTGATATCGACCCCGCCCACGACACCACCCTCGACCCCGCCCCCTGTCCCCACACCCGCCCCCACGCAGCCCGTCGCCCAGGCGGAGCGTCCGGCACCGGAGTTGGCCGGAACCTGGGTGGGCACCGCCACGGAGTCCAACAGCGACTCGACCGACTCCTACCGCGTGCGGCTGGAACTGACCGATGGCGCCGTCGGCGGGGACATCGGCGAGGTCCACTACGAGATGCGGGACTCCCGATGCCAGGGCGACCTGACCCTGCTGGAGGTGGACCCGGTCAGCGAGGCACTCTCCCTCGGCGAGTACATCCAGACCGGCAACTGTGTGAAGGGTGGGCGGATCACCCTCACCCCGCTGTCGGACGGCACGCTGGACTTCGCCTACACGGGCGCCAAGGTCGACGGCTCCGAGCAGTCGGTGAACGCCGTTCTGGCGAAGGTCCGTTGAGGACGGCGGCCCCTCCTCCCCGCCACCCCTGCCCGTCCCATCCGCAGGGTGCTGCCCCTGGCCCCGCTACGGGGTTCGCCGCCGAGGCGGCAACGGGGGCGGGGTGCAGCCCTCGGGGATGGGACGGGTAGGGGCGGCGGGACGGAGGGCCCCGGGCCGGGTCCGGCTAGGGGCCGGTGCTCGCGGGCCCGTACAGCGCGTTCGGCGCGCCCGTCATCAACGCCCAGTACCTGTCCCCGTACGACCAGTGCCACCACTCGGTGGGGTAGTTGACCAGCCCGGCCGTGGTGAGCGCGGCCGAGAGCGTGCGCCGGTTGCGGCGGGCCGTGTCGGAGATGTTGGGCGCGTCGGTGTAGCAGGCGTCGTCGCACTCCTCGGGGCTGGCGTCCAGGCGCGTGCCCATGTCGAGTTCCTCCCCGGCGGCCGTGCACAGGGTGAGGTCGACCGCGGCGCCGGCGACATGCGGCCCGATCTCCGGTGGGGAGAGCGAACGGCTGGTCTGCACGCGGAGGTGCTCCTCCGTCCAGTCGGGGTTGGCGAGCCGCAGCTCGGCGGCGTACCGCTCGAAGTACTCGATCTGCAGGGCCAGTGGCCGGTACCCCTCGGTGACCAGCAGCCGCAGCCCGTCGGGCAGCAGCCGGGCGGCCCGCGCGAGACGCCAGGCGACGCCCTCACGGAGGTGCGCGTACGCCCCCTCCGGATCGGCCTGACGGGAGTCGACCACCACGAAGGGCAGCTCCCTCAGATCGACGAGGGGCTCACCGCACTCCTGGACCGGGACACCGGCGACCTCGGGGTCGCTCATGAGGATGATCGAAGGCATGCGTCGTCTTCCACCGGGCGGGAGGTGCGATGCGTCGGGGTGTGCGGCAGCACCCCGGGGAGGGACTTGATCCCCTGATGTCCCTCCCCGGGGGCTTCCCCCCTTGAGTGGTGGTTCGTGGCCTGGCTCCGGGCCTCCCCCCAGCCCGTCCTGCTCGTGCGATTCCACTGTTGTCACGTTCCCACCGGTCCGTCCCCTGTGCGCTCCGGTGGGCCGACCGGCCGGGCGGTGGTCGCCCGGCCGATCCGTTGTTCCCCCGAGAACAACGAGAATGGCGGACTCCGCTGGAAGTTCTCTGCAAGTCCGCCGCAAGCGGGTTTCGGCCGGGCCGACTGTCCGGAACGCGCCCTCGGCACGGCGTGTTTACGTATCCGCGTAAGCAATTCCACCTCGGAGTCTGACTCTCCAGGCCTGGCCCAGACCGGGGCAGCCGCCCTCGCCGCCTACCTCTGTCACCGTGGGGTGCGCTGGTGGGACGACGGGGGACTGAACGGAGGGCGGCGCCGTCCGGCGCCGGGCGAGATCTGGCACGCCTCGGTGCCGTTCCGGGAGTCCGCCGGCGAGAAGCCGCACTACTGCGTGGTGATGCGGCCCCGCCTCCGCCATGTCGAGGTCCTGCAGATCACCAGCCAGGACAAGGACCACCGCGCCGACTTCGTCCGGATCCCCAACGACGGCTGGGACTCCTCCTCCGGCAAGGCCCACTGGGTCGAGATCGGCCTGCCGCCCCGGCTCGTGCCCTACGAGAACTTCACCAGGACCCGGCCCAAGGGCCGCTGCCCGAAGCCGACCTGGCGACAGCTGCGGGCCGGACGCCCGGCCACCGGCCCCGTCCGCACCCTGCGGTCCCGCGTCAAGGGAGTCACACCCACGGCCACGGCTCGTGCCGCTCGCGGGCCTCGCAGGCGTTGAACACCGCCATGGCCTCGGCCCGCAGCTCCTCCGCGCCGGACCGGTCCCCGAGGGCGGCCCGGACCACCGACAGGTTGCGCAGGGCGCGGGCCCGGGGGAGCGGCAGGGCGAGGACGCCCCAGAGCGCGGCGGAGGCCGTCAGCAGCCCCTCCGCGTCCGTCAGCCGCCCGTCGGCCAGCGCGCACTCGCCGAGCGTGCGCAGTGTCAGGGCCTCGCCGAAACGGTCCTCGTGGGTCCGGCAGACCTCCAGGATCTCGTGCAGCTCCGTCTCCGCCTCCCGCACGTGCCCGAGCCGCAGCCGCGCCTTGGCGCGGGCCCGCAGCGCGTACGCCGCCATGTGCGGGTCGCCGAGGTCGCGCAGGATCTTGAGCGCCTGCTCCGCCACGCGCGCGGCCTCCTCGTACGCGTCCAGCGAGCGGTGCACCAGGCTGAGCGTGCGCAGCGCCAGCGCCTCGCCGCGTCGGCTGCCGAGCCGCCGGTAGGCCCGCAGCGACTCGTCGAGCAACGGGAACGCGCCCTTCTGGTCGCCGAGTTCGAGGCGTACGGAACCGCCGTACCGGCAGGCGACCCCGACGCCCGTGTCGTCGCCGACCCGCCGGAACCCCTCGGCGGCGTCGGTCAACGCCCTTTCCGCGTCGCGGAGTTCGCCTACCTCACGGCAGGCGCTGCCGAGGCCCGCGAGGGCGGCGGAGCGGCCGCGTACGTCGCCCAGTTCGGTGCAGATGCGCTCGGCGGTGCGGAAGTACTCCTGGGACTCGGCGATGCGGTCCTGTTCGTAGCGGAGCTGTCCGAGGCCGATGATCAGCAGGGCCTCGCCCGAGCGGTCCTCGGCCCGGCGCGCCGCCGCGAGGGCGGCGTCGTGGCTGCGCCACCAGGCGTCGAAGCGGTTCTTGATGGCGAACGAGGAGGAGCACAGGGCCGCTGCCGCTTCGCAGGCGAGGGTGTGCAGGCCGAGGGCTGCCGCCCGTTCGACGGCCGTGGTGAGGGTGTCGGCTTCGACGTCGAACCAGGCGAAGGGGTCTTCGAGGGCTCGGCGGGTGGTGTGTGCGCCTACGGGGGTGGGGGGTTCTGTTGTGCCGCGGCTTTCGGTCGGGGGTGGTTGAGCGCGCAGTTCCCCGCGCCCCTTGGGGGTGAGCCTCTGTCTCAAAGTCACCGCGCCTGAGGGGGATTGTTCCGTCACCCGGTCCATCAGCCACAGGCCTGCCGTCAGGGCGCGGCCCACCGCCGCCGTGCGGTCCTCTGCGGGGTCCTCGGCCTCGGCGCGTTCGGCGGCGTAGACGCGGACCAGGTCGTGCAGCCGGTAGCGGGGCTGGCCGATCTGGTCGGTGCCGGGGCAGGTGATCAGCTGGGCGTCCAGGAGTCGTTCGAGGATCTCCTCCGCCTCGTCCTCGGTCATGCCGGCGAGCGCGGCCACCGCCCACACGGCCACGTCGGCCGAACCGAGCGTGGCGATACGGCGCAGGACGCGGCGGGCGCACTCGTCGAGCGCCTGGTAGCTGAGGCCGAGCCCGGCCCGGACCTCCAGGTCGCCCACGGACAGCTCGTCGAGGCGACGGTGTTCGTCGGCGAGCCGCTCGGCGAGCACGCTGGGCGTCCAGTGCCGCCGGGTCGCGAGGCGGGCGCCGGCGATCCGCAGGGCCAGCGGCAGCCCGCCGCACAGCTCGACGATCCGGCGGGCCGCGGCCTGTTCGCGCGGGTCGTCCGGGGTGCGCTCCGGGCCGGTGACCCTGGTGAGCAGTTCGAGTCCGCGGGCGTCGTCCAGGACGTCCAGGTCGGTGCGCCGCGCCCCGACGAGTCCGCCGAGCCGGGCCCGTGAGGTCACCAGGACTCCGCAGCTGGCGCTGCCCGGCAGCAGTGGCCGTACCTGGGCCTCGCCGTTCGCGTCGTCGAGGACCAGCAGGATCCGGCGTCCGGCGACCAGGCTGCGGAACAGGTCGCCGCGTTCGGCCGTGTCCTCCGGCGGGTCGGCGCCGAGCGCCCGCAGCAGCCGGCCCAGGACCTCGGCGGGTGGCACGGGTTCGCTGAAGCCGTGCAGTTCGGCGTAGAGCTGCCCGTCGGGGTACGCACCGGCGACCCGGTGCGCGGCCTGCACGGCGAGCGCGGACTTGCCGACCCCGGCGGCCCCCGAGACCACGACGACGGGCATCGCCTCCCGGGCGGCGGTCAGCCCCTCGACGACCCCGGCCAGCTCCTCCTCCCGGCCGGTGAAGTCGCCGATGGCGGGCGGCAGGAGCGACACCGCCCGGGGCGCGGCCGCGCCGACCGGGCCCGGAGCCGGGGGCGCCGCCGTCCCGGTGAGCAGGGCCGGATCGGCCCGCAGGATGGCCTCGTACAGGCGGTTCAGCTCCGGACCCGGGTCGAGGCCCAGCTCCTCGGCGAGCACGGCCCGCCCCTCCGCGTGGACGGCCAGCGCGTCGGCCTGCCGCCCGAGCCGGTAGAGGCCCAGCATCAGCTGCCCGCGCAGCCGTTCCCGGGCCGGATGCGCGCCGACCAGCGCGGTCAGTTCGGTGACCAGTTCCGCCTCGTGCCCGCCGGTCTCCAGCTCGGCGGCGATCCGTTCCTCCAGGGCCGCCTGCCGGGCCTCCTCCAGCCGCCCGGCCTCACCCCGCAGCGCCTCCCCGACCCCGCCGAGCGCCGGGCCCCGCCACAGCTCCAGCGCCTGGCGCAGCAGCCGCGCGGCCTCCATGGGGTCGCCTTCGGCGGCGGCCCGCCGCCCGTCGGCCGTGCGGGCCTCGAACTCCGCCAGATCGACCCGGCCGACGCCGGGCCGCATCACATATCCCGGCGGCCGGGTCTCGATCGCCTCCGCCGCCTGCGGGGGCAGCGCCCGGCGCAGGGCCGACACGTACGTCTGCACCAGCGCCCGCGCGGTGTCCGGGGGATCGTCCCCCCAGATCACGTCCACGAGCGAGTCGGCGGGCACCACCTGTCCCGCCCGCAGTAGCAGCACGGCCAGCAGTGCGCGCGGTTTCGGGCCGCCCAGTCGCAGGGGTCTGTCACCGTGCCATGCCTCGACCGGGCCGAGCAGTCGGAATTCCAGCTCCACGGGTCCCATCTTCCGTGCTGTCGGACCGCCGGGACAGCGGTTGCTCACGCACCGTTCGACGCTCATGTACGGCGAGTGGTTTCCCAGGACGCATGATGCGCCGCGGAGTTGTCGGAAAACGGGGCAACCGAAGGGAATCTTAGGTGGACGACGCGGAGATTCCCCACGTGTGTGCGGACCACCTGTGACGATGCTGTGAGAACCGCCGGGCTACGGGTGTACGGGGTACGCCGCCTGGAAGGCCAGCCGGCGGTCCGCACCGGCGCCCAGCGGGTCAAGGAGGTCGTCGAGGGCGAGGAACTCCTCCCAGACGGGCCGGCCGCCCACCTCCGCGAGCCGGCCGACGACGAGGTCCTCCAGCTCCCGCACCCGCTTGTTCTTCCACACCTTGTCGGCCAGGGAGACCAGCAGGTCCTCCATCCCGACGCCGGGCTCCGCCCATGCCGCGTGCGTGGCCGCGAACTACCGGTCCGAGGGGGCCGTCGGGTTAATTCAACACATCCGCGCGGACCCGGAGTTGTGCGGGACAGACTCCGGCCGAGTTTAGACACAGTGGGTCATCGAGGAGATGCGAAGAGTGAAATTCGGTGATGCGGGGGAGCACCGTGAAAGCAGGTGGAGAAGGCTCGGGGGACGGTACTCGGCGGGCGCGTCGAAGAGGCGGAGGAATCGGTGGAGGAATTGCGGCGGACGGCCGAAAGGGCGGGAATTGTTCTGCCGTCACCGGGCCTCTCGGCGGCGGCCCTGCGGTGAACGGCAACGGGAGGAAACCGGCGATCGGCACCTACGCGGTGGACACCCGCACCGGGCAGGTCGGCCGCGTCATGGGCCACGAGGGGCCCTACGTACAGCTCCGGCCGGTCGGCGGCGGAAGGGAGTGGGACTGCGCCCCCGAGGTCGTACGGGCCGCGACGACCATAGAGCGACTGCGGGCCGCGACGGCCTACGAGAACGCACGCAGCCGGGGCGAGGTCCCTTGAAGGGGTGAGCGCCGGACGAGGTCCCGCCGCGCACCGGCCGTAGGCGAGAATGGGCGCCATGAGCCTATTCCGGGACGACGGTGTCGTGCTGCGCACCCAGAAGCTGGGTGAAGCGGACCGGATCATCACGCTGCTCACCCGTGGGCACGGGCGGGTGCGGGCCGTGGCGCGCGGGGTCCGGCGGACCAAGTCCAAGTTCGGCGCGCGGCTCGAACCCTTCTCCCACGTGGACGTGCAGTTCTTCGCGCGGGGCAGCGAACTGGTCGGACGCGGGCTGCCCCTGTGCACCCAGAGCGAGACCATCGCTCCCTACGGCGGCGGCATCGTGAGCGACTACGCCCGCTACACCGCCGGAACGGCCATGCTGGAGACCGCCGAGCGGTTCACGGACCACGAGGGCGAGCCCGCCGTGCAGCAGTACCTGCTGCTCGTCGGCGGGCTGCGCACCCTCGCCCGCGGCGAACACGCCCCGCACCTGGTCCTCGACGCCTTCCTGCTGCGCTCCCTCGCCGTCAACGGCTACGCCCCCACCTTCAGCGACTGCGCCAAGTGCGGCATGCCCGGCCCGAACCGTTTCTTCTCCGTCGCCTCCGGAGGCTCCGTCTGCGTGGACTGCCGGGTGCCCGGCAGCGTCGTACCCTCGCCACAGACGCTGGAACTGCTCGCCGCGCTCCTCACGGGAGACTGGGAGACCGCGGACGCGAGCGAACCGCGGCACGTCAGGGAGGGCAGCGGGCTGGTGTCCGCCTATCTGCACTGGCATCTGGAGCGCGGCCTGCGCTCCCTTCGGTACGTGGAGAAGTCGTAGGCACGACCGACCCACCGGCACCCCTAAGGAGACGAGAAGCACATGGTGGTACGCGGGTTCCTCGGGCGTCAGCGCCGCGAGTACAAGGCGCCGACGCCGCACCCGTCCGGCGCCCGCGCGCCCAAGCTCCCCGGCGAGCTGGTCCCCGAGCACGTGGCGATCGTCATGGACGGCAACGGCCGCTGGGCCAAGGAGCGCGGGCTGCCGCGCACCGAGGGCCACAAGGTCGGCGCCGAGCGCGTGCTCGACGTCCTCCAGGGCTCGATCGAGGTCGGTGTCCGCAACATCTCCCTCTACGCCTTCTCCACCGAGAACTGGAAGCGCTCGCCCGACGAGGTCCGCTTCCTGATGAACTTCAACCGCGACTTCATCCGCAAGACCCGCGACCAGCTCGACGAACTCGGCATCCGGGTCCGCTGGGTGGGCCGGATGCCGAAGCTGTGGAAGTCGGTCGCCAAGGAACTGCAGGTCGCGCAGGAGCAGACCAAGGACAACGACCTGCTGACGCTGTACTTCTGCATGAACTACGGCGGCCGGGCCGAGATCGCCGACGCGGCCCAGGCCCTCGCCGAGGACGTCCGCGCGGGCCGCCTAGACCCCTCCAAGGTCACCGAGAAGACGTTCGCGAAGTACCTCTACTACCCGGACATGCCGGACGTCGACCTCTTCCTGCGCCCCAGCGGCGAGCAGCGCACCTCCAACTACCTGCTCTGGCAGAGCGCCTACGCCGAGATGGTCTTCCAGGACGTGCTCTGGCCGGACTTCGACCGCCGTGACCTGTGGCGGGCGTGTGTGGAGTTCGCCTCCCGCGACCGCCGCTTCGGCGGCGCCGTCCCGAACGAGGAACTCCTCGCGATGGAAGCCGCGATGGAGGGCCGGACGGAGGACTGACCGTGACGCGGGCCGGCGGGGAGAACGTGGAGCTGGTGTACCGGGCGGCGGTCGGGGACTTCCGCGAGGCGGTACGCGTGTCCTCGCGCGCCTCGGCCGTCGGCCGGTGGGGCCGGGCGCTGCTGCTGTTCGCCGCCGGGGCGGGCCTGTTCGTCACGGTCGTGACGCTCGCCCTGGGCGCCGTGCCCGACGCGCGGTCCCTGGTCATGCCGGTGGCGGCGGCGGGCGGCCTCGTCCTGCTGCCGCGGCTCCAGGCCCGCCTCCTGCACCGGCGGGCGGCGGCCCTCGGGCTGCACCGCGCCGTGCTGGACCCGTGGGGCGTGACGGTCGCGCACGACCGGGGCACCGAGCGCCCGGCCCGCTGGTCCCAGGTCTCCCGGTACGCGGAGACCCCGCACACCTTCGTGCTGCTCAGTGGCGCCCACGCGCCCCGTCTCACCGTGCTCCCGAAGCGCGGCCTGGCGACCCCCGCCGACGCCGACCGACTCCGCGCCGTCCTGACCCGCGAGGGCCTGACGCGGCTGTAGAGGGGCGGGATGAAGGCACGGGGCGGAGCCCCGGCCTTCCAGGGGCGCGGGGCTGTATCGACATGCGGCTCCGCCGCGCGGGCGCGAGAAGCCCCACGCACCCGCCCCCGCCGACGCACCGTGGGCGCGTGGGAGGCGGACCCGGTGGGCACCGCGCCCCCTACGACGTCTTGGCCGCGCAGTCCGCGCAGGTGCCGAAGATCTCCACCGTGTGGGCGACGTTCACGAAGCCGTGCTCGGCGGCGATCGCGTCGGCCCACTTCTCGACCGCGGGGCCCTCCACCTCCACGGCCGCGCCGCAGATCCGGCAGACCAGGTGGTGGTGGTGCTCGCCGGTCGAGCAGCGGCGGTACACGGACTCGCCGTCGGAGGTGCGCAGGACATCGACCTCGCCCGCGTCGGCGAGGGACTGCAACGTGCGGTACACGGTGGTGAGCCCGACCGAGTCGCCCTTGTGCTTGAGCATGTCGTGGAGTTCCTGCGCGCTGCGGAACTCGTCGACCTCGTCCAGTGCCGCGGCCACGGCCGCCCGCTGCCGGGTGGAACGACCTCGTACAGGTCCGGCGGTCGTCACCGTTGCCTCCTCACGTAGCGGTCTCGCGGGCCATTGTGCCAGCCCCCGCCGACCCCGTTCAGCCGCCGGTCATCCCGCGGACCCCTCGACGGAGCCGCGGGCGGCCGGAACCGTGTCCTTCGCCACAGCCGTCCCGGCGGCCTCCGGGGCCTCGGGGACCCCGCACTCCGCCGGGTCCCCGAGGGCTGTCTCCAAGGCCCGCGCGCGGCGCCTGGCCAGCGGGGTCGCCAGCGCGGTCAGCACCATGAACGCGGCGATGGCGAGCAGCACGATCGTCGCGCCGGGCGGCACGTCCTGGTAGTACGAGGTGATCGTGCCGCCGATCGTCACGGTCACCCCGAGGGCCACGGCGATCGCGAAGGTCGCCGCGAAACTGCGGGTGAGCTGCTGTGCGGCGGCGACGGGCACGACCATCAGCGCGGACACCAGCAGCAGTCCGACGACGCGCATGGCGACCGTCACGGTCACCGCTGCCGTGACCGCCGTCAGCAGGTTCAGCGCCCGCACCGGCAGGCCGGTGACGCGGGCGAACTCCTCGTCCTGGCTGACCGCGAACAGCTGCCGGCGCAGCGCCAGCGTCATCACGATCACGAACGCGGCGAGCACGCAGATCGCGGTGATGTCCTCCTGCGACACGGTCGACAGCGAGCCGAAGAGGAACGACATCAGATTGGCGTTGGTTCCGCCGGGCGCGAGGTTGATGAGCATCACACCGCCGGCCATGCCGCCGTAGAACAGCATCGCGAGCGCGATGTCGCCGCGCGTTTTGCCGTACCAGCGGATCAGCTCCATGAGCACCGCGCCCACCACGGACACCAGCGTCGCCATCCACACCGGTGACCAGGAGAGCATGAAGCCGAGGCCGACGCCGGTCATCGCGACATGGCCGATGCCGTCGCCCATGAGGGCCTGACGGCGCTGGACGAGGTAGATGCCGATCGCCGGCGCGGTGATGCCGACGAGGACGGCGGCGAGCAGGGCCCGCTGCATGAAGGCGTAGTCGAGGAATTCCATCGTGGGTGCCTTCTCAGCTCAGCAGACCCGTACGGACGGGCTCGGCGCCCGGTGCCGCGTGCGGGTGGACGTGGTCGTGGCCGGGCAGCGCGTGCTGGCCGACCGCCTTCGGGGGCGGGCCGTCGTGGGTGACACAGCCGTCGCGCAGGACGACCGCGCGGTCGATCAGCGGCTCCAGCGGGCCGAGTTCGTGCAGGACCAGCAGCACGGTCGTGCCCTGGGCGACCTGCTCGCGCAGGGTCGCGGCCAGCACCTCCTGGCTGGCCAGGTCGACGCCCGCCATCGGCTCGTCCATGATCAGCAGCTCGGGTTCGGAGGCGAGGGCACGGGCGATGAGGACGCGCTGGTGCTGGCCGCCGGAGAGGGCGTTCACCGAGTCCTTGGCGCGGTCCGCCATACCGACCATGTCCAGGGCGTGCCGGATCGCCTCGCGGTCGGCCTTGCGCAGGATGCCGAGGCGGGTGCGGGAGAGCCGGCCGGAGGCCACGACCTCGGTGACCGTCGCCGGGACACCGCCGGCGGCCGTGGTGCGCTGCGGCACGTACCCGACGCGACGCCAGTCGCGGAAGCGGCGCCGGGGGGTGCCGAACAGCTCGATCTCGCCGGCGGCGACCGGTACCTGCCCGATCACCGTGCGGACGGCGGTGGACTTGCCGGAGCCGTTGGCGCCGAGCAGCGCGACGACCTCACCGCGGCGCACAGTGAGGTCGATGCCGCGCAGGACGGTGCGCGAGCCCAGTTCGGCGCGGACGCCGCGCAACGCGATGACGGGCTCGGTCATGCCTGCTGCCTCCGGATGATCAACAAGGTCACTTGGCTCCCAGGGCCGTCTGGAGGGCCTTGAGGTTGGCTTCCTGGACCGCGAAGTAGTCCTTGCCGCGCGACTTCTCCGTGATGCCCTCGATCGGGTCGAGGACGTCGGTCTTCAGGTTCGCGTCGGCGGCGATGGTCTTCGCGGTCTTGTCGCTGACCAGTGTCTCGTAGAACACCGTGGTCACGCCGTCGGCCTTCGCCATCTTCTCAAGGTCCTTGACCCGGGCGGCACTCGGCTCGGACTCGGGGTCGAGACCGGTGATGGCCTCCTCGGTGAGGCCGTAGCGCTCGGCGAGGTAGCCGAAGGCGGCGTGGGTGGTGATGAAGACCTTGGTCCTCGTGTCCTTCAGTCCATTGACGAACTGGTCGTTCAGGGCGCCCAGCTTCTCGACCAGGGCCTCGGTGTTGGTCTTGTAGGTGTCCGCGTGGTCCGGGTCGGCCTTCTCGAAGGCGGCGCCGACCCCCTTGGCGACCTCGGCGTACTTCACGGGGTCGAGCCAGATGTGCGGGTCCTTGCCCTCCAGCTCCTCGTTCTCGTGCTCGTCGTGCTCGGCCGAGTGGCCGCCGACCTCGTTGCCGTGGTGCTCCAGGTCGGTCAGCGTGGCCGCGTCGATCTTCGTCTCGTGGCCGGACTGCGCGACCGCCTCGTCGACGGAGGGCTGCAGGCCCTTGAGGTAGAGCACGGCGTCCGACTCCTGGAGCGCGGCGGTCTGCTTGGCGCTGATCTCCAGGTCGTGCGGTTCCTGGCCGGGCTGGGTCAGACTGGTGACGTTCACGTGCTTCCCGCCGATCTGCTCGGCGAGGAAGGCCATCGGGTAGAACGACGCGACGACGTCGAACTTGTCGGTGTTGCCCGCGGCGGCGCTGTCGCCGCCGCATGCGGTGAGAGTGGTGAGGCCGAGAGCGGCGGCCGCGGTCGCCGCCGCGGGTATCAGAAGGCGTCGTCGTACTACGTTCATGACAGTCATTTTCATCTTGTCTGGAAACGATTGTCAACAAGCCTGGTGGTAAGCCCTTGGTAAGGCGTTTGTCCGGCATCGACCGTCTCCTTCTCCGAACCGATTTGATCCGAGGGCAGCCCCCGCCGGTAACCTGAAGCATTCGCTCTGAAGCGCGTCCGCTTCCTCCAGGAGCGCATCGCTTCGTCGCCCGTCGTCGTAATGAAGAGAGCACCGTGGCCGCCGACAAGATCGACACCATCGTCAGCCTGAGCAAGCGCCGTGGCTTCGTATTCCCGTGCAGCGAGATCTACGGCGGCCAGCGTGCCGCCTGGGACTACGGACCGCTGGGTGTCGAGCTCAAGGAGAACATCAAGCGCCAGTGGTGGCGCTACATGGTGACGTCGCGCGAGGACGTGGTCGGACTCGACTCGTCCGTCATCCTGGCCTCCGAGGTCTGGGTGGCCTCCGGCCACGTCGCCACCTTCTCCGACCCGCTCACCGAGTGCACCGCGTGCCACAAGCGGTACCGCGCGGACCACCTGGAAGAGGGGTACGAGGAGAAGAAGGGCTACGCCCCGGCGAACGGCCTGGCCGACATCAACTGCCCCAACTGCGGCAACAAGGGCCAGTTCACCGAGCCCAAGCAGTTCTCGGGTCTGCTCTCCACCCACCTCGGCCCCACCCAGGACACCGGCTCCATCGCCTACCTGCGTCCCGAGACCGCCCAGGGCATCTTCACCAACTTCGCCCAGGTGCAGACCACTTCGCGCCGCAAGCCCCCGTTCGGCATCGCCCAGATGGGCAAGTCCTTCCGCAACGAGATCACGCCCGGCAACTTCATCTTCCGCACCCGCGAGTTCGAGCAGATGGAGATGGAGTTCTTCGTCAAGCCGGGCGAGGACGAGAAGTGGCAGGAGTACTGGATGCAGGAGCGGTGGAACTGGTACACCGGCCTGGGTCTGCGTGAAGAGAACATGCGCTGGTACGAGCACCCGCAGGAGAAGCTCTCCCACTACTCCAAGCGCACCGCCGACATCGAGTACCGCTTCCAGTTCGGCGGCAGCGAGTGGGGCGAGCTGGAGGGCGTCGCCAACCGCACCGACTACGACCTCGGCGCGCACTCCAAGGCCTCCGGCCAGGACCTGTCATACTACGACCAGGAGGCGGGCGAGCGCTACACGCCGTACGTCATCGAGCCGGCGGCCGGTGTCGGCCGCACGATGCTGGCGTTCCTCCTCGACGCCTACACCGAGGACGAGGCGCCCAACGCCAAGGGCAAGCTGGAGAAGCGGACGGTGCTGCGCCTCGACCACCGGATCGCCCCGGTGAAGGTGGCGGTCCTCCCGCTGTCCCGCAACCCCGAGCTGTCCCCGAAGGCGAAGGGGCTCGCGTCGGCGCTGCGGCAGAACTGGAACATCGAGTTCGACGACGCGGGCGCGATCGGGCGGCGCTACCGCCGTCAGGACGAGATCGGTACCCCGTACTGCGTGACCGTCGACTTCGACACGCTCGAGGACAACGCGGTGACCGTGCGCGAGCGGGACTCGATGAAGCAGGAGCGGGTGTCTCTCGACCAGATCGAGGGGTACCTGGCGGCTCGGCTCGTGGGCGCGTGAGCGTCTGCCTGGCTTGAGTGATTGAGCGGCCGCGGCGTCGTTCGTGGCTGGTCGCGCAGTTCCCCGCGCCCCTTCAGGGCCTTCGGCCCCTCGGGGTGCGGGGAACTCGGCTTTCTACAGGTCCAGGTCGGCGAAGACGGCCGCGTGGTCGGAGGCCTGGTCGACCTTCGAGGTGACCGTCGCGAAGGACGGGAAGGTCTTCGGGGCCCATATGCCCCGGCGTTCCACGCCCACGTGCGTGACCCGGTCCCACAACTCCGGGCTGAACATGAGGTAGTCGAGCTTCTGCTCGTCACGCTTGCCGGTGCCGTGGGTGCCCGGGGGCTGGGTGCCGTAGCTCTCGTGGGTCATGGCCTCGCGCAGGCCCGCGTCGAGGAGGAGCTTGATGGGGGGACTCGCGAGGGAGTCGTTGAGGTCGCCGGCCACGACGACCCGTGAGGAGTGGGCGAGCGCTGCCTCGTAGATCTCCCTGACCCGGGTGGCCTGGGCCTTGCGGCGTGCGTCGTTCTCGGAGGCCCTGCCGAAACCCTTGCTCTTGAAGTGGTTGCCGAGGATCCACAGCGGTTCACCGGCGACCTCGACCTCGAACTCGGGGCAGTCCCGGCTGAACACGGGCCGGCCGTTCGCGCCGAGGTCGAAGATGTGCGACCGCACGGACGTGATCGGGAACCGGCTGAGTATGCCGACGTCGATGCCACGGCTGTCGTTGCCGTCGACGAGCAGGTTGAACGGATACGGCGTGCCTCCCACCGCGCCGCCCAGGACCTGGGTGTTGAAGCGGTCCAGTGTCAGCCGGTCCTCGACCTCGACGGTGAGCAGGATGTCCGCGTTCACCTCGGCTATCACCCGGGCGGTGTTCTCCACCGCCTCCCACCTGATGTCGTCCCGCCGCATCTCGGCCCAACCCGACCACTTGGGGCGCCCCTTGGCGACGATCTTGACGGCCGGGCTGCCCGACTGGGGGACAGTGAAGAGCTTGGCGCCACCGCGGGGCTGGTTGATGAAGAACGGCCGGTGGTCGCCCGCCTGTGAGTTGTGCGCGTCGTGCTTCACGATCAGTTCGGTGATCCGCTCCTTGTCCGAGTCCTGGTAGATCTCCTTGTCGAGGAGGCCGACCAGTTCGTTGAAGTCGTCCAGGATCTCCTTGCGCCGTTCGTCGTCGTCGAGGCCGAACACGGTCGGCCGGCGGAAGAGGTTCTCGGCGTTGAAGGTGGCGATACGGATCGTCATACGCCCTCCTTGAGGGTCGCGCGGCCGCTGAGGGGGCCGACGGCAGACACCTCGAATTCTCCGAGAGCGGATGAATGGTGTCCAACGGAGCGTCGGGGGAACATCCGAAGTTCCGGAAAAAATCTCCTACGACCCACCAATCCGGACCCGCCGTCGGTTCCGAAGGAGAGGGCACACGGCCCGCAGAGGGCGGGCCGCGCATCTTCACGGGGGCGTTCATGCGCAAGCAAGCGGTCATCGGCGTACTGACCATGGCGGTGGCGATCGGGACGGTCGGTGCCGTCGGCACCGGGGCCATGGGCGGGTCCGGGGCGTCGGACGGGCCGGCGGCGTCGACGGAGGTCGCGGCGAGCGGTTCCTCCGGGACCGGCACCGGGGCCGGTCTCGAGTCCAAGGGCGGTGTCCTCGGCGGCGGGGCGAAGGTGCCCGGCGGGCTGAAGGCCGTCGGTCTCACCGCCGACCAGCGGCTCCTCGTCTTCCGCGTCGACAAGCCCGCCGCCGCCGTGCAGCTCGGCAAGGTCCGCGGCCTCAAGGGGGATACCCGGCTCGTCGGCATCGACTACCGCGTCCAGAACGGCAAGTTGTACGGCGTCGGCGACAAGGGCGGTGTCTACACCCTGCGCGAGGTGGGCGCCAAGGCCACCAAGGTCTCCCAGCTCACCGTCGCCCTCCAGGGCTCGGCCTACGGCGTCGACTTCAACCCCGCCGCGAACCGCCTGAGGGTGATCAGCGACACCGGCCAGAACCTCCGCCACAACCTCGACGACCCCCAGGGCGCCCCGGCCGCCGGCACCACGGCCGTCGACGGCACCCTCGTCAACCCGCCGGTCCCGCCCGCCACGGCCGGTGTCACCGCGCGGGGGGTGACCGGGGCCGCGTACACGAACAACGACCTCGACGCCACCACCGCGACCACCCTCTTCGACCTGGACACCGCCCAGGACCAGGTCTCCGTCCAGTCCCCGGCCAACGCGGGCAACCTCGCCCCCACGGGCAAGCTCGGCGTCGATGCCCCGCTGAACGCCGGGTTCGACATCTACAGCTCGGCGGGAAGCGGGGTGAACGCCGGGTACGCGGTCACGGGGGCGCGGCTGTTCGCCGTCAACCTGCTGACGGGGAAGGCGAGTTCGGCCGGGGCCTTCCCGGAGGGCCGCCAGGTGGTGGACCTGGCGATACCGCTGCGGCAGGGCTGACGGGCGCCCGGCCGTGAGCGCCGGGCGACGAGTGGCCGACCCATGAGAGCCAGCGACTGACGCATGACAGCTGACAGATATTGAAATCTGTCAGCTGTCATGTCATCGTGGGTGCCATGACGACGACGATGCAGACCCGCACCCTCGGAACCACCGGCCCCCACGTCTCCGCCCTCGGCCTCGGCTGCATGGGCATGTCCGCGCTGTACGCGGGCGCCGACCGGGCCGAATCCCTCGCGACGATCCACGCGGCCCTCGAAGCCGGGGTCACCCTGCTGGACACCGGCGACTTCTACGGCATGGGCCACAACGAACTCCTGATCGGCGAAGCCCTGCGCACCGCGCCCGCGGCCCGCCGGGAGCAGGCCCTGACCAGCGTCAAGTTCGGCGCGCTGCGGGACGCGGACGGCGGCTGGTCCGGATACGACGGCCGCCCGGCGGCGGTGCGCAACTTCGCCGCCTACTCCCTCCAGCGCCTCGGCACCGACCACATCGACGTCTACCGGATCGCGCGGGTCGACCCCGACGTGCCGATCGAGGAGACGGTCGGCGCGATCGCGGAGCTGGTCGAGAAGGGGCACGTCCGCCACATCGGCCTGAGCGAGGTGGGCGCGGACACGATCCGCCGCGCGGCCGCCACGGCCCCGATCGCGGACCTCCAGATCGAGTACTCCCTCATCTCGCGCGGCATCGAGCGGGAGATCCTGCCGACCACACGCGAACTGGGCATCGCGGTCACGGCGTACGGCGTCCTGTCCCGTGGCCTGATCTCCGGCCACTTCACCCGCGAGCGCCGGCTGGAGCCGGGGGACTTCCGGGCCCTTTCGCCCCGCTTCCAGGGGGAGAACCTCCAGCACAACCTGGACCTGGTCGACGCCCTGCGAAAGGTCGCCGAGCAGAAGGGGGCGTCGGTGGCCCAGATCGCGATCGCCTGGGTGCTCTCGCGCGGGGAGGACATCGTCCCGCTCGTCGGGGCCCGCCGTCGGGACCGTCTCGCGGAGGCGCTGGGCGCGCTGGAGGTGACCCTGGACGCGGCCGACCTCGCCGCGATCGAGGGCGCCGTACCGGCCGACGCGGCGGCCGGCGACCGCTACCCCGCCGCCCAGATGGCACACCTCGACAGCGAGCACTGATCCCGCCGCCGGGTACGGTTCCCACCATGGCACCGACCTCCGAGATCCTGACCGCCGAGCGCATCCTCGAAGCGACCGAGGAGGTCCTGCGCCGCCACGGGCCCGCCAAGGCCACCGTGGTCGACGTGGCCCGCGCGCTCGGCGTCAGCCACGGCAGCGTCTACCGCCACTTCCGGACGAAGGCGCTGCTGCGAGAGGCGGTGACCAAGCGCTGGCTGGACCGTACAACGGCCACCCTGACCGCCCTCGCCGCCGAGGACCGCGACCCGGAGGCCCGGCTGCGCGCCTGGCTGGCCGCGCTCTTCGAGGCCAAGCGCCGCAAGGCGGGCGACGACCCGGAGCTGTTCGCCACGTACCAGGTCCTGACCGAGGAGAACGGCGAGGCGGTGGGCGCCCACATCGCCGAGCTGACGGGCCAGTTGGCGCACATCGTCCGCGCCGGTGTGGACGCCTCGACGTTCGCGCCCACCGACCCGGCCCGTACCGCGCGGGCCGTCTTCCACGCCACCGCCCGCTTCCACGACCCGTCGTACGCCCCCACCTGGCTCCAGCCGGACATCGAGGCCCAGTTCGAGGCGGTCGTGGACCTCGTGACGCGGGGGCTGCGCGCCCGCTGACGCCGCTGTCCTGCCCGGGGCGCCGTGCCGGCGCGGCCTACGCCACGCAGAACTCGTTGCCCTCCGGGTCGCGCATGACCCACCAGTGACCCGCCGGGCCCCGGTCGAACTCCTCGACGCGGGTGGCGCCCAGGGTCTCCAGACGGGTGGCCAGGGCCTCCAGGCCGTCGGGGCCCGCGTGCACGTCGATGTGGAGGCGGTTCTTGACCGTCTTGGGCTCGGGGACGTCCTGGAAGAGGAGACGGCGGCCCTTGCCGATGCCGGTGAAGGGGTCGTACGGGTCGTCGGGGTGACGCACGGCGGCGTAGCCGCGGAAGACGCGGTGGCCGTGGTGCTCGGCCACCGCCGCCTCGGGGAGGTCGCCCGTGGAGAGGAGATGGGTGATCAGGGTGCTCGGGTCCTCCACCTCGTAGCCGAGCGCCGCGGCCCAGAAGTCGGCCAGGGGCTGGGCGTCCCGGGTGTCGATGACCAGTTTCCAGTTCAGTGCGGTGGTCGAAGCCATGTAACCGGTTATATTGGTTACATGGGTACGACGTCCAGGGCATCGGCCGCGCAGGGGGTGTCGGGAGTGTCGGGAGATTCGGCAGCGCGTGGCATCCGCCTCCGCTCCTACTCCGGGAACGTCTACCGGTTCGATCCGGGCGCCCTGTGCCTGGAACTGCTCGTCACCGGCGGCCCCGGCGCCCTGACCCGCCACGAGGTGCTGCACACCCCCGGTGACCTGCTCACATGGGTCGAGCAGTCCCGGCTCACCCCCACGCCCCCCACCCTCCACGTCACGGCGGACGACGTGGCGTACGCCCGCCGGCTGCGCGACGCGCTGACCCGAACGGTCGTCTCCCACGTCGTCGGCGGCGCCGGACTCCCGGAGCTGGGCATCGCCCCGGCGGACACCACCGACCTGGACCTCGTCAACGAGGCCGCGGCCCGCCCCCCGCTGGCCCCGGCGATCCGTGCCGACGGCACCCGGGGCTGGGCCACCGGCCCGGCGACCGGCGCGCAGCTCCTGTCCACCGTCGCCCGCGACGCCGTCGACCTCCTCACCGGTCCGTACGCGGAACGCGTCCGGATGTGCGCCGGCGACCGCTGCTATCTCCTCTACGTCGACACCTCACGCCCCGGCCGCCGCCGCTGGTGCTCGATGGAGCACTGCGGCAACCGCCACAAGGTCCGCGCCCACCGCGTACGGCAGAAGTCCTAGAGAAACGGCAAACGGCAGAAGTCCCAGAGAGGGTGATCCCCATGTCCGCTCGATCCACCGGACTCACCAAGGACGCCGGATGGCAGGTCGGTGTCTCCCGCACCCTGCCCCAATCGCCCGCCACCGTATGGGAGTTCATCAGCGGGCCGCGCGGGCTGGAGCTGTGGCTCGGGGCCGGGGCGCGGCTCACTCCCGAGCGCGGCGCCGGGTACGAGACCGACGCGGGCGCCACGGGCGAGGTGCGCGGCTACCGCCCCGGCGACCGTATCCGCGTCACCTACGGCGACACGACCGTCCAGGTCGCCGTCTCGGCGGCCGGTGGCGGCAGATCGGTGCTCGTCTTCCACCAGGAGCACATGGCGGGCCCGGAGGAACGGGAACGCCAACGGGCCCACTGGCAGCATGTGATGGACCGGGTCGCGGAGGCACTCGACCAACTGGCTTGACGGGCAGGGGCCTCAGGAACCGCGGTCGCCCGTGGGACCTTCGGCGGTCACGAGTCCGTCGGGTCCACCGTCGCCTGGTGGGCCTCGGCGAGGTGTTCCTCGGCCTTCAGCCACGGCAGGAACTGCGCGCCCCGCCGCCAGCCGCACGTGTCGCATCTGATCGTGCGCTGCACTCCCGAGCGCTGGACCCGCACGGTGTGTTCCCGGCCGTGCTGGTCCCAGCGGGTCACCTTGCTCGTGTTGATCTGCTGCATGACGTCTCCAGCCGTACGGTCCGCGAGGTTCGTGAGGCCCGTGAGGAGTGTGCTGCAAGACCAACATCAACAGGGGGGATCGACCGCGGAGTTGTCCCAGGCGTTACCTCAGCCACTCGGCGACGACTCCCCGTTGCCCGGGGTCACCCCACCGCACGCGGCAACCGCAGACTCAGGCCCACTGTCAGGGCCACTCCGGCCAGTTGGACCAGCAGGGTCGTCACCAGTGCGTCCCGCATCCCCATCCCCGGCACCAGCCCGAGGAACAGCGAGCCGAGCGTCGCCACGCCCAGCGCCAGCGCCGACTGCTGGGTGGTGATCATCACGCCGCTGCCGACACCGGCCCGCGTCGGCGGGACCTCGGAGAGGATGATCCGGAAGACGATGGGGAGTTGGAGCGCCTGACCGCCGCCCGCGACCGCCACGCCACTGAGCAGCAGCGGCCAGTCCGGCTCGGGCCAGGCCCGCCCCACGGCGAGGGCGACCAGGGCGAGACCCACGCCCTGGACCAGACCGCCCGCCGTCACCACGCGGGTGCCGTACCGCGTCACCAGTCGCGGCCCGGCCAGCGAGAGAACGAAGAACACCACCGCCATGGGGGAGAGCGCCAGCCCTGCCGCCGTCGGCCCGAGCCGGGCACCCTCCTGCAGTGCCACCGCGATCACGAACATGAACCCGCTGAACCCGATCGAGAACGGCAGGATCATCACCAGCCCCCGCCGCAGCGAGAGCAGCCGGAACAGGCTCGGCGGGACCAGCGGCGTACGGCCGAGACGGTCGGCGCGCCGCTCGACGAGGTAGAAGGCGGTCGCGGCGAACGGGAACGCGGCCAGCCCCAGCCAGGTCCACAGGGGCCAGCCGGCCGCCCGGCCCTCGGTCAGCGGGACCAGCAGTGTCAGGAGGGAGACCGCCAGCAGGACCGTGCCGGGGCCGTCCACCGGCTCGGGGCGGGCCGAGCGGGTCTCGGGCACCGCGCGGGCGGTCAGGAGCAGACCGAGGACGACCACCGGCACGTTCACCAGGAAGACGGACCGCCAGCCGGTGCCGGCGAGGTCGGCCGAGACCAGCACCCCGCCCAGGATCTGCCCGGCCACCATGGAGAGCCCCGCCGTGGCGCCGTACAGGCTCATCGCACGGGCCCGGCGGGCGCCGGCCGTCGCCGACTGGATGGTGGCGAGCACCTGCGGGAGCATCGCGGCGGACGCGGCGCCCTGCGCGACCCGCGCGGCGACCAGCGTCCAGGCGTCCGGCGCGAGCCCGCACGCCAGCGAGGTCACCCCGAAGGCGGCCATGCCCCACAGGAACAGCCGCCGCCGACCGAACAGATCGCCCAGTCGGCCTCCGAGCACCAGCAGCACGGCGTACGAGACGCCGTACCCGGCGACGACGAGCTCCAGCACGGCCTCGCTCGCGGCGAGGTCCCGGCCGATCGTCGGCAGGGCGACGTTGACGATGAAGAAGTCGATGAGGGGCAGCGCCGCGCCGAGCAGGACGGTGAAGAGCCCGAGGTCGCTCAGGGCGACGGGGGAGCCGGGGGAAGGGGTGCCGGACTGGGTCGAGGTCGAGGTCGGTGTCGGTGTCGGTGTCGGTGTCGGTGTCGGTGTCGCAAGGCTCTCGGTCACATGGGCAAGGTTCGCGCGCCGCTCAGACTGGTACCAGAGTCTCTTCATCCTGGTACTGGCGCTACCTGGCAACAGGATCCGCGCGGCGGCACCCTGGAGGCATGACGACCACGTCCGCACCGGAGACGACGGCGCACCCCCGGACCGGGACGCCCGAACGTCCGCCCGCCGCACCCGAGTCGGTGATCCGGCGGCACGAACTCGCCGCCTTCCTGCGCCACCGGCGCGAGCACATCGCCCCCGAGCAGGTCGGCCTGCCCCGGGGGCGCCGCAGGCGTACACCGGGGCTGCGCCGCGAGGAGGTCGCCCAGCTCTCCGCGGTGGGTGTCACCTGGTACACCTGGCTGGAGCAGGCCCGCGACATCCATGTCTCCGGCCAGGTCCTCGACGCCCTGGCCCGCGCCCTGCTCCTGGACCCCGGCGAGCGCGCCCACCTCTTCAACCTGGCCGGGGCCGCCGACCCGGCGCCGGGGACGCGGTGCCACACGATCACCGACGCCCAGTACGCCCTGCTGGAACAACTGGAACCGATCCCGGCGTCCATCCAGAACAGCCGCTACGACCTCCTGGCCCACAACCGCACCTTCGGACTGCTCTTCTGCGACCTGTCCGAGGTGCCGCCCGAGGACATGAACTTCATGATCCTCGCCTACACCAATCCACAATGGCGCGCCTCCATGGTGCAGTTGGAGGAGACCACCCGCTTCCTCGCGGGCAAGCTGCGCGCCGCGATGGCCGACCATCTCACCGACCCGGCCTGGAAGACCCTGCTCAAGCGGCTGCGTGCCGAGTCCGCGGAGTTCCGCGCGGCGTGGGAGCGGCACGAGGTGGTCGAGACCTTCAACAAGCGCAAGCAGTACCGCAACGCCCACGTCGGCCTCCTCGACGTGGACCACACCGACCTCTGGCTCGGCCCCCGCCCCGGCCCGCGCATGGTGACGTACGTACCGGTCGACGACGAGACCCGCGACCGCATGGAGAAACTGCACGCGATGGCCCTGGAGAGGGAGAAGGAGAGGGAGAGGGAGAGGAACAAGGAGAAGGAGTGGGGGAGGACCGGGGACTGCTAGAGAACAAGGTGCGGCCCGGTGGGGCTTCTCGCGCAGTTCCCCGCGCCCCTACGACCCCACTCCCGCCGCATCCCTCACCTCGGGGGACTCCAGCCGCTTCGCCGTCCGCGCCGCGGTCTCCCGTGCCCACGCGCCCGTGGTGAGCGCGCCCAGGACGAGGACGGCGAAGCCGCACACCGCGACGATCCACCAGGCGGGGCGGGCCGCCGCGACGAAGGAGGCGGTGTACGAGGAGGAGCCGATGCCCGCCGCCAGCACCGCGCCTATCACCGCGACGCCCAGCGTCTGGCCGATCTGGCGGCTGGTGGAGGCGACCGCGGCGGCGACCCCGGCCTGGGCGCGCGGCATGCCGGAGACGGCCGTGTTGGTGATGGGCGCGTTGACGAAGCCGAAGCCGAGGCCGAACAGGACGTAGCCGATGACGAGGGTGACGTCGCCGGTCTCGGCCTCGAACGCGGCGAAGAGCACCCCGCTCGCGGTCATCGCGACCCCGGCGATCAGGAGCGGCAGACGCGGGCCCCGGCTGCCGACCAGCCGCCCGGAGATCGGCGCGCAGACGAAGCACAGCAGCGCCATGGGAAGCATCCACAGGCCGGCGTGCAGGGCGTCGAGGCCCCGGACGTTCTGCAGGTACAGCGTCGACAGGAACAGGAAGCCGCCGAGCGCGGCGAACGCGCTGATCGCGGTCACCGTCGCCCCGCTGAACGGTGCCGAACGGAAGAAGCGCAGGTCGATGAGGGGTTCCGTGCGGCGGGGCTCGTAGCGGAGGAGGCCGAGGAACGCGGCGAGCGCGACACCGCCGAGGGCGAGGGTCTCGGCGACCGGCGCGGTCGGTGCCTCGATGATCGCGTAGGTGAGGGAGCCGAGCAGCGCGATGACGAGCAGCTGGCCGACGGGGTCGGGGCGGCGCGCCTTGGGGGCGCGGGACTCGGGGACGTATCGCCAGGTCAGCAGCAGTGCGGCCAGACCGACCGGCAGGTTGATCCAGAAGATCGAGCGCCACCCGACCGACTCTACGAGCAGTCCGCCGACGATGGGCCCGGCGGCCATCGAGATGCCCACCACCGCACCCCAGATACCGATCGCCCGGGCCCGCTCGCGCGGGTCCGTGAACGTGTTGGTGATGATCGACATCGCGACCGGGTTGAGCATGGAGCCGCCGACCGCCTGCACCATCCGGAAGGCGACCAGCGATTCGAGGTTCGGGGCGAGCGAGCACAGCAGGGAGCCGACGGCGAAGACGACCAGCCCGGCCATGAAGACCCGTTTGCGGCCGATCCGGTCCGCGGTGGAGCCGGCCAGCATCAGCAGCGCGGCCAGTACCAGGGTGTAGGCGTCGATGGTCCACTGGAGCCCCGCGAGGCTCGCGTTCAGGTCGCGCTGCATGGAGGGCAGGGCGACGTTCAGGACGGTGTTGTCCAGGCTCACGATCAGGAGGCTGGTGCAGCAGATCGCGAGCACCAGCAGACGGTGACGGCGACTGAGCTCGGGCATGCGCCCCATCGTACGCCCGATTCAATAGTGCGCCTAACTAATGAATGGCGAGGCGCGGCGGCGCGCGGCGAGCATGCGTCCGGGTGCGTGACAATGGGGGAATGTCCACGCCCGTGTCCCTCGCCCCGGCCCCCCTGCGGATCGGCCCGCACACCGTCACCCCGCCCGTAGTCCTGGCCCCGATGGCCGGGATCACCAACGCGCCCTTCCGCACCCTGTGCAGGGAGTTCAGCGGCGGCAAGGGGCTGTTCGTCAGCGAGATGATCACCACGCGGGCCTTGGTCGAGCGCAACGAGAAGACCATGCAGCTGATCCACTTCGACGCGACGGAGAAGCCGCGCTCGATCCAGCTGTACGGCGTGGATCCGGTGACCGTCGGCAAGGCCGTCCGCATGATCGCGGAGGAGGGCCTCGCCGACCACATCGACCTCAACTTCGGCTGCCCGGTCCCCAAGGTGACCCGCAAGGGCGGCGGCTCGGCCCTCCCGTACAAGCGGAACCTGCTGCGCGCCATCCTCCGCGAGGCCGTGAGCGGCGCAGGCGACCTCCCGGTCACCATGAAGATGCGCAAGGGCATCGACGACGACCACATCACTTACCTCGACGCCGGCCGGATCGCCGTCGAGGAGGGCGTCACCGCGATCGCCCTGCACGGTCGCACCGCCTCCCAGCACTACGGCGGCACCGCCGACTGGGACGCCATCGCCCGCCTCAAGGAGCACGTCCCCGAGATCCCCGTCCTCGGCAACGGCGACATCTGGTCCGCCCAGGACGCGCTGCGCATGGTCCGCGAGACCGGCTGCGACGGAGTGGTCGTGGGGCGCGGCTGCCTGGGCCGGCCGTGGCTGTTCGCCGACCTGGTCGCGGCCTTCGAGGGGCGTACCGAGGACATCGCGCGTCCGTCGCTGCGCGAGGTGGCCGACGTCATGGTCCGGCACGCCACCCTGCTCGGCGAGTGGATCGGGGACGAGTCCAAGGGAGTCGTCGACTTCCGCAAGCATGTCGCCTGGTACCTGAAGGGCTTCGCCGTCGGCTCCGAGATGCGGGGGCGGCTCGCCATCACCTCCTCCCTCGCCGAACTCCGCTCGGGACTCGACGAGTTGGACCTCGACCAGCCCTGGCCCGTCGGTGCCGACGGGCCGCGCGGCCGCACCTCCGGCAACAACCGCGTCGTCCTGCCCGACGGCTGGCTCAAGGACCCCTACGACTGTGCGGGTGTGGGCGAGGACGCCGAACTGGACACGTCCGGGGGGTAGTTGCCCGCTTCTGTCGGCGTTCCGGTCGTTGTGCGGCCGGTTTCCGTCATCTCGGAATGAGTGTGGAAATGTCCGGGTAGCGCCTTTTGGTGTGCGGAGCCGATGAGACCCCGAAGAAGCCGACGAAGACGCCCTCGAAGCGGCCGACGCGGAAACCCCCGGCGCCCCCGTCCTACGTCCCGCACTGCGCCCACTACGTCTCGTACGTCCTGACCGTCCTGGACCGGCTGGTCCCGGCCGGCACCAGGTGCGCGCTCATCGGCGCCCCGCTCAACTCCAACGTCGGCGACAGCGCGATCTGGCTCGGCCAGCGCGCCCTGCTGGCCGCGCTCGGCGCCGACGTGCGCTACGCCTGCGACCTGATGTCGTACGACGCCGGGCAGTTGGCGGCCTGCCTCCCGGACGGCCCGATCATGCTGACGGGCGGCGGCACCCTCGGTGACCTGTGGGAGGACAGCCAGCTCCTGCGCGAACAGGTCCTGCGTGACTTCCCGGACCGCCGGATCGTCCAACTGCCCCAGTCCGTGCACTTCACGGACCACGCCAACCTCACCCGCGCCCGCCGTGTCTTCGACGCACACCCCGACCTGACCCTGCTGCTGCGCGACCGGCACAGCCTGCACCGCTGCCGTGCCGTCTTCGAGGCCCCCTCGCTGCTCGCCCCCGACCTGGCCTTCGCCGTGCCGCCGGACGCGCTCACCGGCGGCGCGGTCGCCCATGACGTCGTCTGGCTGGCCAGGGAGGACAAGGAGTCGGCGAAGGGCCCACCCGCCGGGCGCGGCACGGCACGCAAGGAGCGCGGCGGCCCGTACGTCTTCGACTGGACCCGGGAAGGCGAGGACACCGACTGGCGAAGGGCCAAGGAGGCGCTGTGGCGGAGCAGAGCCCGCGCCCTGTGCCGCGCCGCCTCGGGCGACCCGCCCGGTGCCGTCCCCGCTCTCCTCGCTGCCTACGACGGCCTCGCCCGCCTCCAACTCACGCGCGGCTGCCGCCTGTTGACCGCCGGCCGGATCACGGTCACCGACCGCCTCCACGGCCACGTCCTGGCCCTCCTCCTGGGCCTCCCCCACGTCCTGCTCGCCGACCGCTACGGCAAGGCCCGCAGCTACTGGGACACCTGGACGACCCACCGCCCCCCGACCACGGAGTGGGCGTGGACGGAGGCGGAGGCGAGGCAGAGGGCGGGACGACTGCTGGCGGGCCTCAGCGACTCGTGAGGGGCGGGGGGAACGGCGCGAGAAGCCCCACGCACCCGCACCCGCCGACGCACCCGAAGTCCCGAACCAGTGGGCGCCCCTGAGCCACCAGGCGCCCCCGAGGTACTAGGCACCCCCCACCGCGGTCAGCAGTGCCAGTGGCGCCGCCGCGGACCGCGCCTCCCGCACGCACGCGTGCGGGTACGGCACCGGCACCGGATGCGTCTCCCTCCCGTACCCGGCCAGCACCTCCGGCAGCCGGTGCCCGGCGGTCGACGCCGCGTCCACCATGCCGGCGGCCACCGCCCGCGCCTCGTCGTGCAGCCCGTACCGCGCCAGACCCAAGGTGATCAGCGCGTTGTCGTGCGGCCAGACCGACCCCCGGTGGTACGACAACGGGTGGTACGCCGGCTGCCCGGCGGCCAGCGTCCGCACGCCCCACCCGGAGAAGAAGTCCGGCTCCAGCAACCGCCGCCCGACCAGCTTCCCGTACTCCTTGTCCAGCAGCCCCGACCACAGCAGGTGCCCCGCGTCCGAGGCGAGGGCGTCCACCTGCGCTCCCTCGCCGTCCAGCGCCAGCGCGGGGAACTCGTGCCCGGGCATCCAGAAGTCCCGCTGGAACCGGTCGCGCAGGTCACCCGCGGCCTGTTCCAGGAGCGCCGCGTACACCTCGTCCTCCCAGACCGTGCGGGCCAGCACGGCGGTGCGGCGCAGCGCGTCGTACGCGTAGCCCTGCGCGCCCGCCGCCATCACCGGCCCGCCGGCGGGCCGGCCGCCGTCGGCGGAGCAGATCGCGCCGGGGGAGTCCTTCCAGTTCTGGTTGGCGAGGCCGCCCTGGTCGGCGCGGTAGACGAGGTAGCCGCGCGAGGTGAGGCCGCCGTGGTCGAGCATCCAGCCGATCGCGGCCCGCGCGTGGCGTTCGAGGCGGCGGGCCAGGGTGACGTCCCCGGTCTGCTCGACGTAGGTGCCGAGCAGCACGAGGAAGAGTGGGGTCGCGTCCACCGAGCCGTAGTAGCGGCCGTACGGGACCTGCCCGAAGTGCGCCAGCTCGCCGTGCCGCACCTCGTGCACGATCTTGCCGGGCTGGGCCACCGAGTCGACGCCGACCTCGGTCGCCTGGGCGGCGGCGAGCGCGAGCAGGGTGGCGGCCGCCGGCTCCGGCCGGTAGGGGAGCGTGAAGAGAGAGGTGAGCAGGGCGTCCCGGCCGAGGAGGGTGAGGAACCAGGGCGCCCCGGCGGCGGGCACCCGCAGGGTCTCCCCGTCCGGGCCGATCGCCGGGACCTGGAGCGCGGCGAGATCGGCGAGACCGCGCTCGCACGCGGCCGCCAGCTCCGGCCAACCCGTGGGGAAGGCCACGCCCTCCACGAACTCGTCCTCCAGGCGACGGAGTTGTTCGTGCACGGCGGCAGGGGAGCTCGGCACCCGCAGGGCCCGGCGGTCACCGTGCGTCCGCGCCATCACCCGGCAGGTCAGCTCCGCCGAGCCGTGCGGCGCGACATCGAGCGCCCAGACGAGGCGCCGCGCCCCCGTCCCGGTCTCCTCCACACCGTCCGGGGCGGGCTCGGTCGTCACCGTCGTGCAGGACCGCCACTCGCCGCGCCGGTAGCTGAACTCCACCCCGTCGTCCAGGACTTCGCGCCTGCGGACGACACCGATCTTGGCGTACGTACGGAAGTCGGAGCGCAGCTCGAACTGGTCGGTGAAGTCGGCGTCGACGGTGATCGCGATCCGGACCGTCGTGGCCACCGGCCGGTTGCTGGTGACGCGCAGCGTCTCCACGAACGCGCTGTCGGAGACGGCCTGTTCACGGAAGAGCGTGTACGCGGGTGGCTCCCGGCGTCCGCCCCGGGGCACGAGCACGCAGCGGGCGACGTCACCGTCCGCGACGGGTGTGAGCGTCTCGGGAACCGCGCCGTCGACGGTCAGCTGCCACCTGCTGAGATGCCGGGCGTCCCGGACGAACAGCCCGTCCGGTGAACTGCCGCCCCGCACCCCGCTGATGTCGCCGCCGTCGCCCACGGCGGCGAACGTCCCGCCGCGCACGAGCAGGTGATGCCGGTCCGTCATCCCCGTTCCCCTCCCTGGTCACTCAAACCGAACTTGGCCTCGCCCGTGCCGAACACGGTCCCGCCCGTGCCGGACCTGTCCCCACTCGTGCCGAACCCGGCCGCCTCCCTGCCGATCCCGAGTTCGCCGGTGGCGTGGTGCCGCGCGTGGTGCCGTTCCCGGGCGGGCCGCTCGCGGGCGGGCGGGTGGCCGTGGTCGTCCCGGTGCAGCAGGTCGAGGGCGAGCGCGGCCGTCCAGCCGAAGCCGGCCGCTCCGCACGCCTCGCCGGTGTACGGATCGACGTACTCGGCGAACCCGGACGCCACCGCCGTCTCCAGCAGCGCCGTACGCAGCGCGTCGGCCCGCCCTCCCTCGCCGTGCAGCCTGAGTCCCCGCTCCAGCATCCAGTTGGTGTTGAACCAGGCGGGCCCGCGCCAGTAGCGGTGCGGATCGAAGGCCTCGCCGGTCAGGTCGTACGACGGCACCAGCAGGGTGGTGTCGCCGAGCCCGAAGTGCGGGCCGTGCATCGTGCGGACGAGGGCGGCGGCGATGTCCCGGGGCAGACCCGGGAGCAGCAGCGGGACGAGGCCGGAGACGCCGCGCTCGGGGATGAGGGCGCCGGTGGTGACGTCGCGGCAGAGGAACATGCCCTCCGCCGGGTCCCACAGCCGCTCCACCAGGGCCGCCGTCAGCCGTTCGGCGCGCGTGTGCCGGGCCGTCCCCGATGCGCCCAACTCCTTCGCGATCCGGGCGAGGGCGTGCTCGGAGGCGATGAGCAGCGCGTTGAACGCCGGGTCCTCGACGGCGAACTCCGCCTCTCCGGCCCCGCTCCTCCCCCCGAGCCGCTCGCCCGCACGCTCACCCACCCGGTCCCGGTAGCCGGCGTCGCGGTAGTCCACCGCCAGTCGCACGTACCGCCCGTAGTCCAGATCCGTCGGCCGGTCCTCGGCCGCGCCGTGGTCGAGGTCGGCGCGGCGGAAGGAGCGCGCGGGGGCCGGGGTGATCCGGGCGAGGGGCGCGTCCCAGGCGGGGCTGTTGTCCATGCCCTGCTCCCAGGGGTGGACGACCGAGGCGAGCCCGCCACCACCGAGGTCACGGCGGTCCAGCAGATAGCGGTGCCAGGCAGCGAGCCCCGGATAGACCCGGGCCAGGAAGCCGCGCGCCCTGGAGAGCTCCGGGTCGGCCCGGTGCACCAGCCACGCCGCCAGCGCGTGCACCGGCGGCTGCACGATGCCCGAGGTCTCGGTGGCGCGTGGGGCGCCGGCGGCGCGTCCCGCGGTCGAGGAGCGCCAGAAGTCGGGGCTCGGGAAGTAGGCGTCCAGCGGCACCGAGGGGTTGAAGACGATGTGCGGGATCCGCCCGTCCCCCCACTGCGCGGCGAGCAGCGTCTCCAGCTCGGTCTGCGCCCGCAGCGGCGAGACGTGCCGCAGGCCGATCGCGATGAACGCCGAGTCCCAGGACCACTGGTGCGGATACAGCGTCCGCGACGGCACGGTGGACCGCCCGGTCCAGTTGGCCGCCAGCACCTCGGCCGCCGCGCGGTGCGGTGAACCCGGCGGATCGTATACGTGATCCCAGGCACGGGCTGTCATGCCTGGTCGACGGGCGGTGAGCTGGGTAGTGCGGTCCACGCAGGGCTCCCTGAGGACAAGGTGCCGACCGGTTCGGCAGTAGCTACCGTAGGGTTACGTCTACTTAACACGCAAAACTCAATATGTAATGCAGAGTTGGTGAGCGCAAGAGGGTGCGGGGGAAGTAATTCCGACAGGGCCGACGACAATGGCGGCATCGAGGACGACATGAGCGAAGGGCCGTGAAGGTGGGCAGTCACGCGGGGGCAGGAGATCTGCTGGAGCTGGTCCGCAGCGGCCGGGCCACCACCCGGGGCGCGCTCCAGCAGGCCACGGGCCTCTCCCGGGCGACCGTCGGCCAGCGCCTGGACCGGCTCTTCCGCGCGGGCTGGCTGCGCGAGGGCGCCGGCGGCCCGGTCGGCTCGCCGCTCGGCGGCCGCCCCTCCATCACCCTGGAGTTCGACGACGAGCACGCGGTCGTCCTCGCCGCCGACCTCGACACCCGCCATGCCCGCGCCGCCGTGCTCTCCCTGACCGGCGAGATCCAGGCCGAGCACGCCGGTGTCCTGCTCGTCGAGGAGGGCCCCGACGCCGTCCTGGACGAACTCGGGCGCTGGTTCGCCGAGTTGCTGGAGAAGGCGGGCCGCCCTGCCGACGCCGTCTGCGGGATCGGCCTCGCGGTCCCCGGCCCGGTCGACATCGACACAGGCCGCGTGGTGCAGCCGCCGATCATGCCCGGCTGGGACGGCTACGACATACGAGGCCGCCTGGCCCGCGCCTTCGCCGACCACGCGAACGGCCCCGCCGGGACACCGGTCCTCGTCGACAACGACGCCAACCTCATGGCGTACGGGGAACAGCGCGCGGGATACGCCGACTGCGCGGCGTTCGCGCTGGTCAAGGTCTCCACGGGTATCGGCGCCGGCGTCGTGGTCGGCGGCTCGATATTCCGGGGCGTGGACGGCGGTGCCGGGGACATCGGCCACATCCGGGTCCCGCAGGGCGCGGAGGCGCTGTGCAAGTGCGGCTCGTACGGGTGTCTGGCGGCGATCGCGAGCGGCGGAGCCGTGGCCCGACGGCTGGCGGAAACGGGGGTTCCGGCGGCCTCCGGCTCGGATGTGCGGGATCTGCTGGTCGCCGGCCACCCGGGGGCGACGGCCCTCGCGCGGGAGGCCGGCCGGGCCGTCGGGGACGTCCTGGCGACGGTCGTGACCCTGCTGAACCCCGGTGTCCTGATGATCGCCGGCGATTTGGCCGGAACCCCCTTCCTCACGGGCGTCCGCGAGCTGCTCTACCAGCGCGCGCTGCCCCGCTCCACGGCCCATCTGGACGTGGTCACCTCGAAGCTGGGGGAGCGGGCGGGGCTGGTGGGGGCGGGTGCGCTGGTCGTCGAGCACCTCTACGCGCCGGAGCGGGCCGAGCAGCGGCTGGTGGCGCTCGGGGTGTGACGGAGGCGTTTCCGTCCCGTGGAGCGGTCCGCATGGTGAAATCGGGCCCCCTCGAACTGCGTGATTCTCGCCACCCCTGATAGGTGTTCCGCTCAGATGAGCGAATCGCGGGCGGTTCTGCGACTTCAAGGGGTGGCACTGGGTGCCACCCTTTGATCGTTCATCGAGCGAACTCAGGCGTGTCGATAGCCGCTCATGTGAGCGAAATGAGGGGCAGGTGGGACTTGCCCCCTTCAAGAGGTGAACACATTCCGGCCGTCTTCCTTGCCAAGCTTTGACTTTCGATCTCTTGGCGGACGGGTGGTTACAGGCGCATGACGCGCAAGTGGACGTACCCAGGTGCCTTCGATCTGGGTATGTTCCTGGCCGTCAGGGCAGCCACCGCGTCCTCAAGGAGTTGGGACCTGTGTCGGAAAACAAAGATCCCCACGTAGGCCACGTAGCTCAGAGCGTTGAGGGCGTGAAGTTTGTTTATGACTTCACCGAAGGCAACAAGGACCTCAAGGACCTCCTCGGCGGCAAGGGCGCGAACCTCGCCGAGATGACCAACCTCGGGCTCCCCGTGCCTCCCGGCTTCACCATCACCACCGAGGCCTGCAAGGTCTACCTCGACAGCGGCGACGAGCCCGCGGCACTCCGTGACGAGGTCACCGCCCATCTCGTCGCCCTCGAAGAGAAGGTGGGCAAGAAGCTCGGCCAGGCCGACGACCCGCTCCTCGTCTCGGTCCGCTCCGGTGCGAAGTTCTCGATGCCCGGAATGATGGACACGGTCCTCAACATCGGCCTCTCCGACAAGTCGGTCCAGGGCCTGGCCAAGCAGGCCGGCGACGACCGCTTCGCCTGGGACTCCTACCGCCGCCTCATCCAGATGTTCGGCAAGACGGTGCTCGGCGTCGACGGCGACCTCTTCGAGGAGGCGCTGGAGGCGGCGAAGGCGGCCAAGAAGGTCACGGTCGACACCGAGCTGGAGGCGGCCGACCTCAAGAAGCTCGTCACCAAGTTCAAGAAGATCGTCAAGACCGAGGCCGGCCGGGACTTCCCCCAGGACCCGCGCGAGCAGATGGACCTCGCCATCAAGGCCGTCTTCGACTCCTGGAACGGCGACCGCGCCAAGCTCTACCGCCGCCAGGAGCGCATCCCCGGCGACCTCGGCACGGCGGTCAACGTCTGTTCCATGGTCTTCGGCAACCTGGGCCCCGACTCCGGCACCGGTGTCGCCTTCACCCGTGACCCCGCCTCCGGCCACCAGGGCGTGTACGGCGACTACCTGCAGAACGCCCAGGGCGAGGACGTCGTCGCGGGCATCCGCAACACCGTCCCCCTGGCCGAGCTGGAGTCGATCGACAAGAAGTCGTACGACCAGCTGATGCAGATCATGGAGACCCTGGAGAACCACTACAAGGATCTCTGCGACATCGAGTTCACCATCGAGCGCGGCCAGCTGTGGATGCTGCAGACCCGCGTCGGCAAGCGCACCGCGGGTGCGGCCTTCCGCATCGCGACGCAGCTGGTGGACCAGGGCCTGATCGACGAGGCGGAGGCCCTCCAGCGGGTCACCGGCGCCCAGCTCGCCCAGCTGATGTTCCCCCGCTTCGACGAGGACGCGAAGGTCGCCCAGGTCGGCCGCGGCATCGCCGCCTCCCCGGGCGCGGCGGTCGGCAAGGCGGTCTTCGACTCGTACACGGCCGTGAAGTGGTCGCGCTCGGGCGAGAAGGTCATCCTGGTCCGCCGTGAGACCAACCCCGACGACCTCGACGGCATGATCGCGGCCGAGGGCATCCTGACCTCGCGCGGCGGCAAGACCTCCCACGCGGCCGTCGTCGCGCGCGGCATGGGCAAGACGTGCGTGTGCGGCGCGGAGGAACTGGAGGTCGACACCAAGCGTCGCCGGATGACGGTGCCGGGCGGGCACGTGGTGGAGGAGGGCGATCTCATCTCCATCGACGGTTCGAGCGGCAAGGTGTACCTGGGCGAGGTGCCCGTGGTCCCCTCCCCGGTCGTGGAGTACTTCGAGGGCCGGATGCACGCCGGCGCCAACGACGCCGACGAACTGGTCGAGGCCGTCCACCGGATCATGGCCTTCGCCGACCGCAAGCGCCGACTCCGCGTGCGCGCCAACGCCGACAACGCCGAGGACGCGCTGCGCGCCCGCCGCTTCGGCGCCCAGGGCATCGGCCTGTGCCGTACGGAGCACATGTTCCTCGGCGACCGCCGAGAGCTGGTCGAGCGCCTGATCCTGGCCGACACGGAGGCGGAGCGCGAGGAGTCCCTGAGGGCCCTGCTCCCGCTGCAGAAGCAGGACTTCGTCGAACTCTTCTCCGCGATGGACGGCCTCCCGGTCACGATCCGTCTCCTGGACCCGCCGCTGCACGAGTTCCTCCCCGACATCACGGAGCTGTCGGTCCGCGTGGCCCTCGCGGAGTCCCGCCAGGAGCCGCACGAGAACGAACTGCGTCTCCTCCAGGCCGTCCACCGCCTGCACGAGCAGAACCCGATGCTGGGTCTGCGCGGCGTACGCCTGGGCCTGGTGATCCCGGGTCTGTTCACGATGCAGGTCCGCGCCATCGCGGAGGCGGCCGCCGAGCGCAAGAACGCGAAGGGCGACCCGCGCGCCGAGATCATGATCCCGCTCGTGGGCACGGTCCAGGAGCTGGAGATCGTCCGCGAGGAGGCGGACGCGGTGATCGCGGAGGTCGAGGCGGCGACGGGCGTGACGCTGAAGCTGTCGATCGGCACGATGATCGAACTGCCGCGGGCCGCGCTGACCGCCGGTCAGATCGCGGAGGCGGCGGAGTTCTTCTCCTTCGGCACGAACGACCTGACCCAGACGGTGTGGGGCTTCAGCCGCGACGACGTGGAGGCGTCCTTCTTCACGGCGTACCTGGAGAAGGGCATCTTCGGGGTGTCGCCGTTCGAGACGATCGACAAGGACGGCGTGGGCTCCCTGGTGAAGCTGGCGGCGGAGGCGGGCCGGGCGACCCGCCCCGACCTCAAGCTCGGCGTCTGCGGTGAGCACGGCGGTGACCCGGAGTCCGTCCACTTCTTCCACGAGGTCGGACTCGACTACGTCTCCTGCTCCCCGTTCCGTATTCCGGTCGCCCGCCTGGAGGCGGGCCGCGCGGCCTCGCAGTCGACGGGGAGTGACCACCGGTAGCCTCCGGCGGCCACGCCGCGTCCAGACCCCGGAACCGCCGCTCGTCCCCGACCGACCCTCACCGATGGGCGGCGGTTCCGGCCCACGAAACAGAAGGCGGCACCCCGTGCGGGGGGTGCCGCCTTCTGGGTTTGGTTTTGGGTGGGTTGTGCATCCTTCGGAGCCTCTTGCGCTTCAAGATCACCTGATTCGGTGGTGGTGGGGTTGATCGATCGTTTCTTTGTGTGCTCGCACCATTACAGTCCGTGATTCACGGTGGTTGTTGGGGCTGCCGATGACACGGAGGTTCACATGAAGAGGGCGATGGCCGGGGTTGTGGCTGCGGGGCTGCTTCTCACGGGGGCGGGGGTGGCGCTTGCGGCGCAGAAGGGATCCATTCCGCATCTCGATACACGAGGCGTCGAATTCCTGCAGGGCCACTACAAGTTCAACCCGCCTGGGACCAATCACGGGTCTTTCGAGTGGTCCGGGCTGCTGAAGGACGACGACGCCGATGACGGCCACAACGTATATGTGCAGGTCAGGGTCGAGGGGCATGGCTGGGCCCGGTACTACGGGAAGCAGCGGCGCACGGTGCGCGTGCACCACTCCGACTGGAGCGGCGCGCAGCAGTACACGGACAACGCGGAACTCCGTGTATGTCGAGACCGGGGCTCCTTGAGGCCGGACAACTGTTCGCCCACCGAGAGCTTCTCGTACGTACTCGACTGAGCCCACCCGGCATCCACAGCCCAGGCGTCTTCGCCTGGGCTCGTGCTCTTCTGAGGGATTGAGATCAAGATGTCAGAAGTACTGTGCGCCAAGGGAGTCGACCTTCTCTATGGTGAGACTCCCGCAGTCCGCAACGCCGACATCGTCCTGGGCCGGGGGGAGGTCGCGGCGATCGCCGGACAGAGCGGTTCGGGTAAGTCCTCGCTGTTGTACTGCTTGGCCGGAGTGTTGCCGGTGGCCAGGGGGGAAGTCCGCTTCGAGGGGCGCTCTCTCGGCGATCTCGACGACGAGGCGCTCAGCGAGCTTCGCCGGGAACGGTTCGGATTCGTTTTCCAATACGGCGAACTCCTGCCCGAGTTGACGGTTGAGGAGAACACCGCGCTTCCGTTGCGGCTTGCCGGACAGCGTAAGAAGGAGGCCCTGGCCGCAGCCGGAGAGGTGTTGGGCCGCCTCGGTCTCGCGGACCTGCGAGAGCGTCGACCCTCACAGGTGTCAGGAGGGCAGAGCCAGCGCATTGCGGTGGCCCGCGCTCTGGTGCATCGCCCCGCCGTGGTATTCGCCGACGAGCCGACCGGTTCGTTGGACAGTGTCAATGCCGCCGCGGTACTCGAGGAGTTCCTGGCTCTCGCCCGTTCGCAGGGAACGGCAGTGGTACTGGTGACGCACGACTGCGAGGTGGCGGCCCGTGCGGACAGTCGCTACACGATGCGCGACGGAGTTCTCTCGGCTCAGGTGAGGGAAGTCTCGTGAAAGAACTGGCCCTGGGGCTGCGGCTGTTGATGGGTGCCGGTAGGGGGAGTCGTGTGCGCTTCCTGCTCATGGTCGCGGGTAGTGCCGTCGGAGTAGGCTGCCTGGCCATAGTTCTTGCGATCCCTGGGATTCTGGCGGCGCAGGACGGGCGTAAGGCGGCGCGCGAACCGGGTTGCCTCAAGGATCCGAAGCGATTCGCCTGCCTCGTGCCTGAAGGTAGCTCCTTCGAACTGATCAGAACGGACCCGTACGGTTCGGAACCCTTGACCCGGGTCTTCCTCGCCCGAGGCGGCAAGTCCGTCGAGCCGCCCCCGGGTCTGAGCGAACTCCCCGCTCCGGGTGAGCTGTACCTCTCGCCACGACTGCGTGAGGTACTGCAGCAAGAGCCAGGTCTGGCCCAACTCCTTCCAGGTGACGAGCGAGGGGCCATCGGTGCTCAAGGGCTGGCTCATCCTGACGAGTTGTACGCGTACGTCGGTGTCGACCACGACGAGCTGGAGGGCGGCAGCGATCCCGTGGCGTTCTTCGGCAGGAAGGAAGCCGACTGGCCGACAGTGGAGCCCTCGACGCTCGACATCGTCCGCTTCACCCTCGCGGGCGTCGTCCTCTTGCCGCTGGCTGTCTTTCTTTCCGTCTGCGCCCGGCTCTCCGCCGCCGCGCGTACCCGGCGGCTGGCGGCGCTGCGGCTGCTGGGGCTGAGCAGGAAAGGCACGCAGAGAGTCAACGCCGCCGAAACTGTGGCGGCAGCCTTGCTGGGGGCCATGCTTGGCCTGGGTCTCTACGAGGTCGCCAATCAGCTCATTTCTCGGGTGGGTGTGCCGGGCTTCAAGTGGTACCCCTCCGATGGCGCGCTGTCCTTGTCCACAGCCCTGATCTGCCTCGTCGGCTGCCCAGCCCTCGCCTGGTTCGTCGGCCGCGCCAGTGCACGCAAAGCGGCGGCGAACCCGCTGGCCGTGCGGCGGAGTGCCGCCGAGAGGGCGCCCGGCAAGTGGGGGCTGCTTCCCCTGGTCCCGGGTATGGGCATCGTGATCGCGTACTGCGTTGCCGGAGTGACGGACAACGCTCCCCGGGACACCTCACTTTCTTCGATCCTCATGCCCCTCGCCGTCGTTCTGGTCGGCATCGGGCTCGTGATGATGCTGCCGGTCTTCTCCCGGACCATTTCGCAGAGGGTGGCCCGCGCCACCGGCTCGGTCTCCCTCGGCCTGGCCATGCGGCGCAACGAGGTGGAACCCGGCGGCGCGTTGCGGGTGGCGACCGGGCTGGTGGTCCTGGTCTTCGCGGCGTCGCTGGTGCAGGGGGTGCTGATTGAGTTGGACCAGGTCTCGAAGAACACATCCCCCGTCCAGACGTACGACATCTCGCTCGCGGGCACCACGGCCGAGCGCCAGCGAGCATACGAGGAGGTGAAGGGTGTCCGAGGGCACGCGGTCATCATGCAGTCGCGGTCGAGTTCCGATGTCGGCCGCTGGAGTCCGACCCTCGAAGCGGTGGTCGCCACATGCGAGCAACTGCGCAGCATGGTGCGGAAAGCAGAGGGCTGCGTGGACGGCCGGCCCCTGCTGTTGTGGGACCCGCAGCAGGTCGCGACCGAGCTGCCCGAGAAGGGCGCCCGCTTCCCGTTCGACCTCCGGCGCGACGGGCAGCGCCGTGTCATGCATGTGCAGGTGCCGCGTGAGGTCCTCCGGTACAGCGACGACGTAGGTCTCACGGTCTTCCACAGCGGTTCCGTCCTGCTCCCCCCCTCCGCCGTCCCCGCTCACCACCGCCCCGACGTCGCCACCCTCATCCTCCTCAGCAGTTCGTCCCCCGACACCGTCCGAGCCGTACTCGACGGCATCGGCGGCGTGGACCCCACCACGAAGGTCGGGACGCCGGGGGTCGTCGTCACCTCGTTGCAGCAGATCACCGTGGTGAAGAGCCTGTTGGGCATCGGCATGGTGTTGGGCCTCGTCATCGGTGTTGCCGCGTACCTCGTAGCCGCCACCGACCGCGCCGTCGAGCGCAAACCCCAGGTCACCGCGCTCTCGCTGCTCGGGGCCCGGCCCCGTACGCTCCGGGCCGTGCAAGTCGCCCAGGTGGTCGTGCCGTTGGCCGTCGGGCTCGCCCTCGCCGTGGTGCTGGGCAAGCTCGCCGAGTCCAGCTACCTCGTGACCGGCGGCGGCGCCGTCTACTGGGACGGCGCCGGCATCCCCCTGCTGCTGGCCTGCGCCCTCGGCGCGGTCGCCGTGGCAGCGGTCGGTGCGCTGCCGCTCGTCGGGCGTCGTATCGATCCGGAGCTGATCCGGCGGGACTGAGCGAAGCGACGGGCCACAGCGGGCAGGCGGCGCGCCGAAGGGAGCGCCGCCTGCCCGCTGTGGCCCGTCCCGGCCCGAGTCGGCGGCCCCGGCGCGCCGCACCCCCGATCACCACGCGCTGGCGATCGGCGCCCCCGGCTCGTACCGCTGCCACTCCTCGTTCAGGCGACCCAGCCGGTGCGCGGCGGCGATCCCGCACATGGACGCGACCTTGCCGCCTGCGACGTCGAACGCCACCGCCCCCACGACCCGCCCCTCGACCACGGCGACGACGGCCGGGGAACCGTTGAGCAGCGTGAGGTGCATCGTGGGGTTGCCACCCGCCATCCGCCGCTTCGCCGCACTCGGTGTGAAGCCGGCCCGCACGAGGGACGCGATGCGCTCGGGCGTCCGGTAGCGCAGCAGCCGCCTGGCCAGCCCGGCCCCGTCCGAGACCGCGACCGCGTCGGCGGTGAGCAGCTCCACCAGCCGTTCGGTGCGCCCCGACGTGGCCGCGGCGAGAAACTCCTCCACGACCTTGCGCGCGGTCGCCGGATCCGCAGGGACGCCGCCGCGGCGCTCGGCGGCGACCCGGCGCCGGGCCCGGTGCACATGCTGCTGGCTCGCGGACTCGGTGATGTCGAGGATCCCGGCGATCTCGGCGTGGGGATACGTGAACGCCTCGCGCAGGACGTAGGCGGCTCGCTCGACCGGTGAGAGGCGCTCCATGAGGGTCAGTACGGCCAAGGACACCGATTCGCGCTGCTCCACGGTCTCGGCGGGGCCGAGCATGGGGTCGCCTTCGAGGAGCGGCTCGGGCAGCCAGTCCCCGGCCGCCCGCTCGTGGCGGGCCTGCGCCGAGCGGAGACGGTCGAGGCAGAGATGGGTGACGACCTTCGTCAGCCATGCCTCCGGTACCTCGATGTGGTCCCGGTCCGCGGCCTGCCAGCGCAGGAACGCGTCCTGCACGGCGTCCTCGGCGTCGGCCGCCGAACCGAGCAGACGGTACGCGAGCGAGGCCAGCCGTCCCCGGCCGGCCTCGAATCGGTCGATGGCTGCGGTGTCCATGCACAGGAGCCTATGCGGCGGTCTTCACAACAGGGCCTTCACAACAGCGCCTCCAGGACAGGGACTTACGAACAAGCCTGCACAACAGGGCCTCAGCAGGGCTTTCGCAGGAGGACCTCTGCACCAGGGTCCTCACGCCGCGGAGTTCGCACCGGCGGCCTCCACGCCCACCCCCGCCGCACTCACTCCACCCCGTTCGGCCCCGGCGGCCAACCGCTGCCGTCGCTTCGGTACTCCGAAGGTCGGGTGGGCGATGCCCAGCGCCGCCCCGTTGAGCACGCCCGCCTTGAGGCGCGCGGCGGTTCGGCCGCCCAGGTACCAGGACTTCGACCTGACCTTCTCGTCCACCATCTGGAAGATCGCGTCCCGCCGTCCGAGACTGATGTGGTTGCCGTGGTACTTCAGCCCGACCGTCGGGATCTCGCGGCCCGTCAGACGCGCGATGATCGCGGCGGTCGCCTGCATGTTGGTGTAGCCGGCCGAGGCGCAGGACATCGGCAGCGGGCGGCCGTTGTCCCCGATCGCGTAGGCGCAGTCACCGGCGGCATAGACGTCCGGGTGCGACACCGAGCGCATGGTGCGGTCGACGAGTATCTGACCGGTCTCGGCGACCCGCAGGCCGGCGGCGGCCGCGAGCGGGTGCACGGCGAACCCCGCCGACCAGACCGTCACGTCGGCCGGGATGGGCGTACCGCCGGCGGTGATCACCCGTGTCGGCTCGACGGCTTCGACCGTGGTGTGCTCGTGGATGGTGACACCGAGCCGGTCGAACGCCCGGCGCAGATGCCGGCGGGCCTTCGGGGACAGCCAGGCGCCCAGCTCCCCGCGGGCGACGAGCGCGACCGAGAGGTCGGGCCGGGACTCGGCGAACTCGGTGGCGGTCTCGATGCCGGTCAGCCCCTCGCCGACGACCAGCACCGTGCCGCCCTCGCCCAACCCGGCCAGGCGCTGACGCAGCCGCAACGCCGAGGACCGGCCGGCCACGTCGTAGGCGTGCTCGGCCACACCCGGGACGCCATGGTGGGACACGGAACTGCCGAGCGCGTAGAGCAGGGTGTCGTACGGGAGTTCGCGGTCCCCGGCCTCGCCGGCTGCCTCCGCCTCCGACCCTGCCTCCGACCCCGCCTCGCTGAGCGCCCGGCCCGCCCCGATCGTCCCCGTCGCGCCGGTCTCCTCCGTCACGGTGACCGTCCGCCGCTCCGGATCGATGCCGGTGACGCGCGCCACGCGCAGCCTCACCCCGGTGCCGGCGAACACGTCGGCGAGCGGGCGGGGTGTGAGTTCCTGGCCGCTGGCGAGCTGGTGGAGCCGCATTCGCTCGACGAAGTCGGGCGCGGCGTTGACCACGGTGATCTCGGTGTCGGCGGGGGAGAGCCGACGGGCCAGGTTCCCGGCGGCGAAGGCCCCGGCGTATCCGGCGCCGAGGACGACGATGCGGTGCTTCATGTCGATGCTCCTGTCTCGTTCGCGTGCCTCCTGAACGGGATGGCGCCCCGATTCCTGACAGGAGTCAGGTGTGACGTGGATCACGGAGGCGCGGTGCGTCGGTGAGTCCGGGAGAGGCGCGGGGATTATTTCGCGTGCCTCGCCCACCGGGGGGTCGGTAGTGTCGCCGCCCGGCGGGCCGAACCGCGGTCGCCGTGTTCGGAGAGTGATGCGTTCCGTGAGCGGGCAGCGAGAGACGACGACCCTGTGGCGGCCGACCGGCCCCGTGGAGCTGCGGCTGGTGCGGGAGGCGGGATGGCGCGCCTGGCCGCCCCGGCTTCCTGAGCAGCCGATCTTCTACCCGGTGCTCGACGAGGAGTACGCCGTCAAGATCGCGCGGGACTGGAACGTGAAGCACGACGGGGCGGGTTACGTCACCCGGTTCGAGGTCGAGACCGACTTCCTGCGGCGGTACCCGGTGCGGCAGGCCGGCGGGAGGACGATCCTCGAACTCTGGGTGCCGGCGGAGGAGCTGGAGGAGTTCAACGCGCACCTCGTGGGTGAGATCGAGGTCGTGCACGAGTTCCACTGAGCGCGGCCGCCGCGAGGCCCGTGCGCGGCGGCCCCGGCAGTCGCGGTGACTGCCGTCGAGGGGCGGCGGGGGGCCCAGCAGTGCCCCCGTTGCCCCTCGACGACGACCAGTCCTTCGACGACGATCAGTCCCTCGTCGTCGGTCAGCTCCGCACGGCGGGCCTTGCCCGTGAGGGGCGGGGGATGGGGACCGGCACGCTGTCCCGCTCGCCCGCGATCTCCCGTAGGACGCGTACGAGTTCCTCGTGGAGGGCGTCGCCGATCTCGTGTGCCTGGGGTGTGTCCACGTGCAGCATGTTGACGTGGAGCCCGGTGGCCGTGCGGTGGAACCAGTGGCTGATGCCGTTGCCCCGGGCGGCCCACACGTGCAACTTGGGCTTCCAGAGCGGGTGTTGGAGGCCGCCGGGAGTTCTGCGGAAGTCGATGTAGGAGAAGAAGTTCACCGGGAACGGCCAGTGGTGCAACGCGAAGGTCTCCGGTGCCAACAGCTCCCACGCCCGCACGAAGGGGATGTCCGTGTGCCGCTGCAACGCGCCGTACGCCGTGCGCGCCCGCGCGATCGTGGTGGCGTGGTCCGTGCCGCCCTCGCCCACCCGGAACTCGATCGGCATCGTGTTCACGAACCAGCCGACCGAGTGCTGCCAAGGGTTCGAAGCCCCGCCGGCCGCCTCGTCGGCAGCACCGTCGGCCTCCCCCGCGTTCACCCCGCCATGCTCGCCCCGGCCCTCGTCCGTCCGTTCGCTGATGGGGAGCAGGCCCCGGTAGACCCCCGGCCCCCCGAAGCGGTGCTGGGCCGTCGCCGCGGCCGCCAGTACGGCGGTGAAGACGCTGCCGCCCGAGGCGCGGGCGCCCGCCGCCAGGGCGTCGGTGCGGTGCGGGTCGAGCAGGGGGAGGGCCCGGTTCACCAGCGGGTACAGGTGACCCTCCGGTACGCCCAGGTCGAAGGGGAAGCGGGGGAAGAACCCGCCGTTGCCGCGGATGAAGTCCTTCCAGTAGCGCAGGCGGTCGTCGTCGGGGCGGAGTGCGGCGTAGCGGCGTCGCTGGTCGTCACCGAAGGTCAAGTAGCTCGCGGCCGCCGGGAGTTCGGGGGTGCGGTCCGCCGACAGAGCGGCGTACGAGGTCTGGAGTTCGTTCACGACGACGGGCATGGACAGGCCGTCGCACACGATGTGGTCGAAGCAGAGGTAGACCGTCGCGCCGTTGTCCCGGACCACCGCGCCCATGAGGAACAGCGGCCAGGAGAGCGTGTCGATGCTCTTGAACGTCTTGTCGAGGTGGGTGTGCAGATCGTCCCCGTTGTGGAACCGGCCGACCTCTTCCGCCTCCAGGGTGATGGAATCGGGCGCCAGCGCCGTGCAGTTCAGGTCGCCGGCGAGCCGCTGGAACTCGCAGCGGAGCACCTCGTGGCGCCGTACGAGCAGCAGGAGCGCCGCTGCGAGGGCCTTGGTGTCCAGCTCACCCGTGATCTCGAAGGTGACCGTGATCGAGCTGGCGATTCCGTCGCTCGTGCTCCGGGTGGCCTCGGACGACGAGTGGTGCTTGTCCTGGTTGAACGAGGCCGATGTGAGTGAAATTGCTGCGGCGCGCTTCGTATGGAGGGACCAGGAGATGACGGTGCCGGGCTCGATGGTGGCGTCGGAGAAGGGGATCTGCAGCACTCGGGGGCTTTCTGTTCATGACTTGTGGGGGGGGGAAGTCGAGGGAGTATTCGAGCGGTGAATCAGGTGGGGGGTGGATCAGGGGTGGGGGAGGTAAATGAAGGGGGGTGAGCGTTGGGTGTCGGATTTCTTGGTCAAGTCAATGGCGGTCCGGATCAAATGACGTGTGTCAGCAGGGAATTCACCGCCGCGTCCACACCCTCCTCGGCCCGGACGAGGCGGGCGATCTCGGTCGCCCTGTGCGCCAGGTGACGGTCCGTCACCGCCGTCGTGATCGCCTCCGCGAGCCGGGGCGCGGTGAGGGTGCGGGCGGTGAGGGGGGCGGGGGCGACGCCCAGTGCTCGCATACGGGCGGACCAGTGGGTCTGGTCGCCCATGTGCGGGCACAGGATTTGAGGGCGGCCCGCGGCGAGGGCGGCCCCGACCGTGCCCTGGCCGCCGTGGTGGACGATCGCGGCCGTGCGCGGGAAGAGCCAGTCGTGCGGGGCCTCTTCGATCACCAGCATGTTCGGTGGCAGGGGGGCGGAGTTCCTGCCCGGCGCGCCGATGCCGCCCCAGCCGGTCGCGACGACGGCACGTACACCGGTGCGGCGGATCGCCTCGGTGACCAGGGCGTGGTTCCGGCGGGCCCGGGTGCCGGCCATGCTGCCGAAACCGATGTAGACGGGGGGCGGACCCTCGTCCAGGAACCGGCTCAACTCCCTCGGCGGCGTCCAGTCGGGGCGTGCGGGCAGGTACCAGAAACCCGTGGTGCGTACGGCGTCGCCCCACGCCGGGTCGACCGGGGTGATGTGCCGGCTGAACGGCTGGAGCACCGGGCGCCGACGGCCCTCGGGGTCCCGCAGCCACCGCCGGGCACCGTGCCGACGGGGGGCCAGCCCCAGTTCGCTCCTCCGCCAGCGCTCCACCTCACGGGACCGCTGGGCAGCCGTGACCAGGGCGTACGTGCTCCGGTTCAGGAAGCGCGGCACCCGGGGGAGCGGCAGCAGCGGGCAGGGAAAGGCGGCGGTGGGGATCCAGCCCGGCTGGAGCGCCACCACGACGGCGGGTACGTCCAGCATGTCGGCGACGTGCTGGACGGGGAACGCCGCCGAATGCACCACCGCCGCCACGTCCCCGTGGTCGTGCGCGATGGCCGCCACGTCGCGCAGCGGGGCGACCATCAGCTGTCTCAGCCGGGCCACGGTCCGCGCGGCCGCGATCTTTCCCCGCACGCCCATGAGGCCGCCGTCGATGATTCTCCGGGTCGTCGTCTCGTCGAGGATGCGGGTCGGCCCGTCGTCGATCGCGGCGAAATCGACGCCGTACGCGGCTGCTTCGGCCGCATAAGCGGAAGGGGCCGCCAATAACGGCTGTTGGCCGTGGCGGCGCAGCGCCACGGCCAATGCGAGAAAAGGCTGTACATCCCCGCGGGTACCGCATGCCGCCAGAAGTACCTTGCGGGGGCGGGTGCCGACCGCGAGGCTCTCCGGCTCCCATTCATTGGGCATGACCACGCGCTGAACCTAGCAGAAGGAAAATCGAACTAGTCTGGTGTGGTAATGAGTTCGATATTTCCGGCGGCGACGATTTCCGTTTACGCGGACCGGAAAGGGCCCGTCACCTCGTAGGTGATCCCGCCCGATGAACTGCCGCTGGTCCCGCGCTGGCTGGAGAAGTAGAGACGGCGGCCGTCGGGGGAGAAGGCGGGGCCGGTGATCTCGGAGGCGGACTGGCCGTCCACGCGGAGGAAGGGGGCGATGGTGTCGTTCGGGGTGATGAGGCAGATCTCCATGCTGCCGCCGTCCTCGGCGACATAGAGGTCTCCCGAGCTGGTGCTCGTGATGTTGTCGACCCCGGTCAGCGGTGCCGTTCCGCCGGTGACCAGCGAGTCGTCGTAGGCGAGTTCGATGGTCTGCGCGGCGGCGTCGTACTGCCAGACGCGGTTGTCGCCCTTGGTCGTGAACCAGCAGGTGCCGTCGGCGTAGTGGCAGCCCTCGCCGCCGTTGAAGCGCTTGGCGCCGGACACCTGGTTACGGGTGGCGGTGGCGCCGGTGGGGTCCGGGACCCGGGACCAGGTCACCGGCCCGCTGGTGGCGGTACCGGCCACCAGCACCTCCAGCGTGCCCGACGACAGGTCGCCCCAGGTCGTGGGCCGGAAGCGGTAGAAGCAGCCGTCGGAGACGTCCTCGGTCAGGTAGACGACACCCCGGATGGGGTCGGCGGCCGCCGCCTCGTGCTTGAAACGGCCCATCGCGTCCCGGCGGACCGCCGCCCTGGTGCCCCACGGGTCCGTCTCGTAGACATAGCCCCGGTCCACCTCCTCGCAGGACAGCCAGGTGTTCCAGGGCGTCCGCCCGCCGGCGCAGTTCTGGCGTGTGCCGGACAGGATCCGGTACGCCGACGTCACCGCGCCCGTCGACGAGAAGCGCACCGCGCTCGCACCCCCGGACGGATTGATCTCCGAGTTGGAGACGTAGATCCACCCGCTGCCGTCCGCGTAACAGGCGCCGCCGTCGGGGGCGTTGTGCCAGGTGTACGACGTACCGGGGACCCTCTGGCCGGAGCGGGCGATCACCCGGCTCGTGAACCCGCTCGGCAACCGGATGCCGTTGGCGTCCGGCGAGCCGAGCGCCCCGTAGGGGCCGGGACTGGGCTGGGCGGGCGCGGCGTACGCGGCGCCACGCCACAGGGTGCCGCCGAGGACGGTCGACGTGCCGCCGAGTACGGCCGCGCGCAGGAGAGTACGACGTTCCACAGTCGCTCCAAGGGATGCCTTAGCCGGCCCGCCGCACGGTCGGCGGCGGGGTCGCGCGCTGATGGAACCTAGAGGAGCGGAATTGACGGTGCATGGACAACACGTGACGACACGGGTCCGCGAGCGAGTGCGTCAGGGTGTCCGTGAGCGAGTGTGGCCGGTGTCCCCGAGTCCGTGTGGCCGGTGTCCCCCGAGTCCGTGCGGCCGGTGTCCGCGAGTCCGTGCGGCCGGGTGTCTGAACGCCGGGTGTCTGAACGCCGGGTGTCTGAACGCCGGGTGTCTGAGGCAGTGTGTCTGGAAGCCGGGTGTTCGTTGACGGGTTCCCGGCTCCTGCGTGGCCTTCGCTCAGGCCGGTAGCGGCGGTGCCTCGCGGCGCCGTTGCCCGGGACGGCCGCCGAACCCGTGGCCGTGGCCGTGGCCGTGGACCGGTCCCGGCGGCTCGGCCGACGGCAGGCGGACGACCGCGTCCAGGCCGCCCGTGGCCGCCTCCCGCAGCGTCACCTCACCGCCACTGGCGTGGGCGAGCCGCTGGACCAGGGAGAGGCCCAGCCCGGTGCCGCCCTTGGGCGCGCCGGGGGCGCGCCAGAAGCGGTCGAACGCGCGGGCGCGCTGCTCCGCCGTCATACCGGGACCCTCGTCGGTGACATGCAGGTCGACCCAGTGGGGCCGGGCGTCGCGCAGTGCCCGGCGGGCGGGGACGAGGAGCCGTAGCTCGATGGTGACCGTGCTGCCCGCCGGGGAGGCGCGCAGGGCGTTGGAGAGGAGGTTGTCGAGGATCTGCTCCACGGCTCCGGGAACGGCCGTCACCGGACCCACCACACCCGCGAAGAGGACCAGGGAGACCCCCTCGCGCTCGAACAACGGCCCCCACGTACGGTGCCGTTCCACGCAGATCGCCCCCAGGTCGACCGGGGCCGGGATGGCCGCCGACTCCTCCAGGCGGGCCATCGCCAGCAGCCCCTCGACCATCCGGGCCAGCCGGTCGGTCTCGGTGACGGCGGCGTCGAGGCTCGGCCGGGCGCGTCGGGCGATGTCCGGTTCCAGGTTCTCCAGCCGTAGCCGCAGGGCCGCGAGCGGGGTCTTCAGCTGGTGCGACGCCTCACCGGCGAACGCCCGCTGCGAGGCCAGCAGATGTTCGAGGCGGGCCGCGGTCGTGTTGAAGGCCGCCGCGAGACTCCGTACCTCCGGCGGACCCGAGGTGACCACCACGCTGGTCGCCGTACCGCCCTCGGCCAGCCGGTGCGTGGCCTCCTCCAACTGCCGGATGGGGCGCCCCGTCCAGCGCGCGAACGCGAACGCCACGGCGGCGACGCCGGTGAGCACGGCGAGTCCGGCGAGCGCCAGCAGCAGCCAGACCGCGAACACGCGGGCGTGCACCATCGTGGTCGGGAGCGTGATGCGCACGGCACCCTGCGCCGACGCGCCCGTTTCCCGACCGGGCTCCGAGACGGGCCGCGTGTACGAGACCGAGGCGATACCCGAGTCGCTCTCCGAGCCCGCGTCGCCTCCCGGGCCGGAGTCGGGGTCCCGGTCGGGATCCGTGTCGGAGTCGGTGCCGGAGTCGCTGTCCGCCGTCGCGTGGCCCACCGGGGCCGCCACGGACAGGTGGTGGACACCGCCCGTCGTCGTGGTCCGTACGTCCGTGGTGGCGCGGCCCCGCAGTGCGGCGGAGATCTCGGGGAGTGAGGCGAGGGACCGCTTCTCCTCGGCGGACAAGGAGTGGGAGGAAGCCAGCAGTTCACCGTCCGCGTCGACGATGACGACCTTCCCGCCGATGCGCTGGGCGCAGTGTCTGGCCCGCTCGGCGAGTTCGTCCGGGCGGTGCGCGGCGAGCGACAGCGCGGCGAACGCGGCCACCGACTCGGCCTCGTCGTTGGCCGAGTTGACGATCCGCTCGCGCTCGGCCCGGGAGTAGACGAAGCCCAGCGGGATCTCCAGACCGAGCAGGACCAGGGCGGCGAGACTGAGGTAACTCAGCAGCAGACGTCGGGTCATGACGCCCTGGCCTCCGGTGTGCGATGCCTCCCCGTGCCCGCCCTCGACTCCGTCGCGGACCTCGTCCCCGGTCCGCGCCCGCCACCGTTCGCCTGTCCCGGCCCCGGGGCGCGAACGGCGAGCCGGAAGCCCACCCCGCGCAGGGTCTGGATCCACGCCGGGTCGCCCAACTTGCGCCGCAGGGTGGCCACATGGACGTCCAGTGTCTTGGTCGGGCCCTGGTAGTGGTCGTCCCAGACGCGGTTGAGGATCTGCTGCCGGGAGTACACCGCGCCCGGGTCCTCGGTGAGCAGCGCCAGCAGTTCGAACTCCTTGGGCGTCAGCGCGACCGGGACCTCGCCCACCCACACCTGCCGGGTCCGCCGGTCCACGACGAGGGGGCCGGGCGGCGGGGCCGCACCGACGTCGGCCGCCGCGCCGCCGGAAGGGGCACGGGGTGCGGGCGGCGCCTGCTCGTACATGGGGGGCTCGTAGGGCGCCAAGACCGGGGGCTCGTAGACCGGGGGCTCGTGGACCGGGCTGCCGTACGCCGGAGTGCGGTACGCCGGGCCGCCCAGGGCGGAAGCGCCGGTCGCGGGGCTCCCGACGGTGGGCGCGTTCTGCGTCCGGTCGGCGTACGTGGGCGTCCCGTGCGCCGGCGTCTCGTACGGGGCCGACCAGTCGTACTGGGCGCCACCGCCTTCACCGACGCCACCCGCTCCTCCGAAGCCGCCAGTTCCTCCGACCCCGCCCGCTCCTCGGATGCCGTCCGCTCCTCCGGCTCCGACTCCCCCCGTTCCTCCGGCTCCACCTGGGGCTCCGACAGCGGCTGTTCCTTCTGTTCCGCCTGTTCCGCCGACCCCTGCCCGATAGGGGGTGTCGGCTTCGGAGTCCCCGACGGACGCGAAGTCGTTGTCCGCCCCGAAACGGCTCCCGGCCCGGCGCCTGCCCCCGTAGCCGTCCCCGGCTGCCGACTCTCCGTCCGCCGCCGACTCCCCGTGCGCCCCGGGCTCTGGTGCGGGCGCCGACCAACTGCCGTAAGTCGAACTCCCGGCCATGGACTCGAACTCGGCCGCACCCCCGGGCCCGGCTCCCCGCCCGAGCCCGAGCCCGAGCCCGGTCCCGGACCCGACCCCGGCTGGTTCCTCCGGCCCGGCCGGCCTCCCGACCCCCGCCTCGGCCACCACGACCCCGGCCACCACCTCGCGGCCCATGGTCCCGCCCGCGCCCCCGCCCGTCGCTCCGCCACTCGGGCGCTGGTGGCGGCGGGACACCGCCCGTATCCGGGCGACCAGTTCCCGGATGCTGAATGGTTTCGCCAGGTAGTCGTCGGCGCCGAGTTCCAGGCCCAGCACACGGTCGGCCTCCTCGCCGCGCGCGCTGAGGATGATGATGGGGACGTCGGAGGTCCGGCGGATCCCGCGGCAGACGTCGATGCCGTCCATGTCGGGCAGTCCGAGGTCCAGTAGGACGACATCGCCGTGCGGACCTCTCAACCCGTCCGTGCCGGTGGCCACGTGGTGGACCGTCAGGCCGAAGTGCCGCAGCCCGTCGGCGAGCGGTTCGGCGATCGTCTCGTCGTCCTCGATGAGCAGCACTCGTACGCCCATGGCCGCCTGTCTCTCCAGAAAGTCGGGACAACACGAGAGCCGTGCTGTGGGGCGCAACGCTACAAGAGTACGAACAGCTCTGTGCAGGGAATCCAGAGCATTGTGAAATGGCCCTCAGAAACCGCTTGTATTCGGTCGCCCGACCTGCGGCGGAGGGCTTCCTGGCTGAAATCTGTGGAAAATCTGGCGTCGTTTTAGTGTTCGCTTAACCTTCCTCTGGTCATCGCCCCTCTACGGTCGTCAAGGCAGGTCAGTCCAGGTCAGGACAGGTCAGAGCAGGCTGGAACAGCTCGGAACCAGTACAGGGAGGCACGATGAAGGCGTTGCTGGATCGCGCCCGGTCGTTCAAACGGCGGGTCGACTTCGAGAGCGACGAATACCGAAAACTCGCCGTAGGGCAATTTCCCGAGGCGCTGTTCATCACCTGCTCGGACTCGCGGGTGATTCCCGCGCTGATCACCGGGGCGCGGCCCGGTGAGATATTCGAGCTGCGAAATGCGGGCAACATCGTGCCGCCGCACGACGCGTACGGGGCCGCCTCCGGCGAGGCCGCCACCATCGAGTACGCGCTGGAGGTGCTCGGCGTTCAGGACATCGTGGTGTGTGGCCATTCCCACTGCGGTGCGATGGGCGCGCTGAAGTACGGCGCCGACCTGTCCGGGCTGCCCCGGGTGGACGCCTGGCTCGACTACGCCCGGCCCGCGCTCGAACCGGTCCTGGGGGATGCCACCGGCAGCGAAAGCACCGGAAGGGACGGCACCAGTAGCGACGGCGCCGGCAGGGACAGTGCCTCGTCCGAGGATCCCTCCCTGCGTGAGGTCGTCCAGCTCAACATCCGCAATCAGCTGGCCGTCCTGCGGGACTACCCGGTCGCCCGGCAGCAACTCGACGCCGGACGGCTGCGGTTGCACGGCTGGTACTACGAGATCGACACCGGCCAGGTGCACGAACTCGACGCGGACGGCGACTTCCAGGTGCACGGTTCATGAGCGGGGCGCACGGACGCCGGACCGGGGCGGGAGGCGGCGCCCACCGGTCCCACAGGAACGGCCGAAGCGGCGGACCCGGGTTACCCGGATACGTACCTGACCCGCCCCCCTACGCCCCGGACTACGCCCCGGAGTTCGCTCCGGACAACGGTGCACCGACGGAGTGGACCGCCCCCGAGCCCTTGGGCCGGGACCCCCTTGGCCGGGATCATGCGGGCCAGAACCATCCGCCCTCCGGGCCCGAGCGTTCCCGCACCAGGGCCTCCGCCGGGCGCATCGACTTCGGTACGGAGATCACCGCGTCCCTAGTCGTCTTCCTGGTCGCGCTGCCGCTGTGCATCGGCGTGGCCGTGGCCTCCGGCGTACCCGCCGAGCTGGGCATCATCTCGGGGGTGATCGGCGGTCTGGTGGTCGGCGCGGTGAGGGGCAGCACCCTCCAGGTCAGCGGCCCGGCGGCCGGGCTCGCGGCGCTCGTCGCGGAGACCGTCATGGAGTTCGGCGTCGCGATGCTCGGCGTGATCGTCCTCTTCTCCGGCCTCCTCCAGATCGTGCTGGGCCTGGTGAAACTGGGCCGGATGTTCCAGGCGATCTCCATCGCCGTCGTGCAGGGCATGCTCGCAGGCATCGGACTGCCGCTGATGTTCAGCCAGCTCTACCCGATGTCCGACGCCAAGGCGCCGGGGACTCCCTTGGACAACATGGCGGGCGTCCCCGGACTGATCGCCGACACCGTGACGAACCCGCAGGCCCTGATCGCGGCCGGGCTCGGGATCGTCACGATCGTGCTGAGCTTCGTCTGGAAGCAGGTGCCGGGGCCGGTCAGGAAGATCCCGGCCGCGCTCGTGGCCGTCGGTATCGGTATCGCGGTCGCCTCGTTGCCGGGCGTCGAGGTGAAGACTCTCCAGGTCGGCAATCTGCTGGCGTCCGTGGACGTGCCGGGGCCGGAGCAGCTGTCCGGGTTGGCCGGCGCCGGGGTCATCACGGCGATCCTCACCTTCACCGTGATCGCGTCGGCGGAGAGTCTGTTCACCGCCGCCGCCGTGGACCGGATGCACGACGGTCCGCGCACCCGGTACAACACCGAGCTCATCGCCCAGGGCGCGGGCAACACCGTCGCCGGCCTCCTCGGCGCGCTGCCCATCACGGCGGTCGTGGCGCGGAGCTCGGCGAACGTTCAGGCCGGTGCCAAGACCCGTCTCTCCCGTACGCTGCACGGCCTCTGGCTGCTCGCCTTCGCGCTGCTGCTGCCGCAGGTGCTCGCGCTGATCCCGATCTCGGTGCTCGCGGGTGTCCTCGTGCACAGCGGGTGGAAGCTGTTCGCGCCGGAGCAGTTCCCGAAGATGTGGCGGCAGGACCGGGGCGAGTTCGCGGTGATGACGCTGACCACGCTGGTCATCACGGCGACGGCACTGCTCGAAGGGGTGCTGTTCGGGCTGGCCGCGGGGGTGGTGCTGGCCGCGCTGCGGATGTCGCAGACGGTGATCCGGCAGCACATCGAGGACGACACGGCGAAGGTCGTCATGGCGGGCAACGCGACGTTCCTGCGGTTGCCGAAGCTGATCGACGCGCTGGAGGGCGCTGCCGCCTCCGGCAAGCCGCGCATCCGGCTGGACCTGCTCGGGGTGACCCACCTCGACCATGCCTGCCGCAGCCAGATCGAGGAGTTCGTGGCGCAGCAGCGGGGGGCGGGCCTGCGGGTGGAACTGCTGATGCCGGACCTCACGAAGTCGCCTGCGGCCGCCGAGCCGAACGGGGCGATGGCCGAGGAGCGGGCGTTCACGGGGGCGGCGCAGCCGGAGCCGGAGCCAGTGCCGACGGAGGTGTGGGACTACGCGACGGTCGGTACGGCGGCGGTGGGCGGTACGGGGCGGCCGATGCCGACCGGGGCGGGGGGCGGTGCCCTGGCTGGGGGTGGGCCGGGGCCCGACGCCGAGTGGTTCTATCTCGACACCCGGCCGATGCCGGGGGTGCCGGAGGACCGGCCGTCGTTGTTGCGCCGGGGTCGCGATTGGGGGGAGTGAGCGGAGGGCTCGTTGGCGGGTGCGGGTGCGGGTGCGGGTGCGGGTGCGGGTGCGGGTGCGGGTCCGGTGGGGGCGGGCCGCGCAGTTCCCCGCGCCCCTGAAAAGCGAAGCCGGGGCTACGCCCGGCTTCGCTTTCAGCCAGGCCGAGTGACCCACCGGAGCCTCCGTCGCCGCACCTCCCGCAACACCCCCACCCGGTCTACGCTGGAAACGCCCCAGAAGCCCTCGGGAAGGCGGCGTCATGACCGGCTGGAGCGTGCGTGACATCCCCGATCAGCGCGGCCGTTCCGCCGTCGTCACCGGTGCCAACAGTGGTATCGGATACGCCGCCGCCAGGGAGCTCGCCCGCCGTGGCGCGCATGTCGTCCTCGCCTGTCGGAGCGCGGAGCGCGGCGCCGCCGCCCTGGAGCGGATGAGCTCCGAAGTGCCGGACGGCAGCGTCGAGTTGATGCGGCTCGACCTCGGCGACCTCGGCTCCGTGCGGGAGTTCGCGGAGGCCTATGCGCAGGCGAGCGACCGGCTGGATCTGCTCGTCAACAACGCGGGTGTGATGGCCGTGGCGCGGAGCCGTACGGCCGACGGCTTCGAGACGCAGTTCGGGACGAACCACCTCGGCCACTTCGCCCTCACCGGCCTGCTCCTGCCGGCCCTCCTCGCCACGCCGGGCGCCCGTGTCGTGACCGTCTCCAGCATGATGCACCTACGGGCCAACATCGACATGAACGACCTCAACAGCGAGCGCAAGTACGGGCGTTGGCTCGCCTACGGCCGCTCCAAGACCGCCAACCTGCTGTTCACCCACGAGCTGGCCCGGCGCCTGGCGGCAAGCGGCTCGGAGGTCATCGCCGCGGCCGCGCACCCCGGTTACGCGTCGACCAACCTCCAGACGGCCGGACCCAGCGCCGAGGGCCGCAGGGGGGTCGAACGCTTCATGCGGGTCGGCAACCGCTTCTTCGCCCAGTCGGCGGAGGACGGCGCCCTGCCCACCCTCTACGCGGCGACCGCCCCCGCCGTACGCCCCGACTCCTTCGTCGGCCCGTCGTTCGCGATGTGGCGCGGCGCCCCGTCCCCGTCCCCGCGTGCCCCCTGGACCTCGGACGACCGGATGAGCGAACGCCTCTGGACCGCGTCCGAGCAGCTCACCGGCATCACGTACGACGAGCTGAAGGCCTGACCCGACGGCTTGATCCACCAGCTTGATCCCACGGCCTGATCCGACAGCTCGATCCCACGGCTCGATCCCACGGCTCGATCCCGCAGCCCGGCTCGCCATGGCCGCGTGCCGCGTACCCCTCACGATGCCGCGGGGGACGGTTCGGCCATCGCCGAACCGTCCCGCCCCCACCATGGGACCATGACCTCCGCACCCCGCACACCACACATGCCCCCCGCACCTCAGCCACCCACGGCCGCGTCGCCCGGGACGCACACCGCGCTCTCGCCCTTCGCCCGGCTGCATCACGAATCCGTCCCGCTGCTGCTGCCCAACGCCTGGGACCACGCCTCGGCGGCGGCCCTCGCGGCCGCGGGATTCCCGGCCGTCGGCACCACCAGCCTGGGCGTGGCCGCCGCACTCGGGCTGCCGGACGGGGCCGCCGCCACCGTCGGCGCGACCGTGGCGCTGACCCGCCGTCTCGGGTCGGGCCCGTTCCTGCTCAGCGTCGACGCGGAGGGCGGCTTCAGCGACGACCCGGAGGAAGTGGCCGCCCTGGCCGTCGAGTTGTACGAGGCGGGCGCGGCCGGGATCAACCTGGAGGACGGCCGCCCCGACGGCACGCTCACCCCCGTGGAGGCGCACGCCGCGAAGATCACCGCCGTCAAGGCCGCCGTACCGGGGCTGTTCGTGAACGCCCGCACCGACACCCACTGGCTGGGCCGCGCACGGGAGGAGACCGCCACGCGGCTCGCGGTCTACGAACGGGCCGGTGCGGGCGGGGCGTTCGTGCCGGGACTCGCCGACCCGGAGGCCATCGCCGCGCTGACCGCCACCCTCGTGGTGCCGCTCAACATCCTGTACACACCCACCGGCCCCACACTCCCGGAGCTGACCGCCCTGGGCGTGCGCCGGGTCAGCCTCGGCTCGCTGCTCTACCGCACCGCCCTCGCCGCGGCCGTCACCACCGCGACCGCCGTGCGGGACGGCCGCCCGACGGAGCCGAAGATCCCCTCCCGCATCCCCTCCTACGCCGAGGTGCAGGGGTACAGCCACTGAGGCGCCGACCGGGAGCGGCCCGCGCGAACCCGCCCCCACCGGCACGACGACGCGCGCGGCGCGCGGATGCCAGGTCGGACGGGGCCCGTCCGTGGGGCGTTACGCGGCCCGCACCTCGTACGCCGTGATCCGTACGTCCTCGTCGTCCAGGCACTGCCCGGTCTCCAGGTCGAAGCGCTGCTTCAGGAGCGGGGAGGCCACGAAGGGGCGGCCCTGGTGGCTGCCGGTCAGGCCCCGGGAGAGGACGGCGGCGCCGCTGAAAGGGTCGCGGTTGTCGATGGCGTACAGCTTGCCCGCGCGGTCGAGGAACAGCGCGGCCTGTTCGCCGTCGGGGAGCAGGGCCGCCACACCGCGGCCCGGGATCAGCAGGGCCAGGTCGCAGACCGTGAACCAGCCGTCCGCCAGCCGCAGTTGGACCTTGACGTCGATCTTCTCGGGGGCGAGGGTCATCGGGCGCTTCCTTCCAGGACATCGGCGGGCCGCAGGCCGATGGACAGCAGGGGCAGGTCGGGCTTGATCTGGCCGCGCTCGGGGACGAAGCCGACGACCGGGTCCGGGGTGTCCGGGGCGTTGACGAAGGACACGAACCGGGCGAGCTTCTCGGGGTCGTTGATGGTGGAGGCCCACTCGTCGGCGTAGTGCGAGACGTGGTCCGCCATCAGGGACTCCAGCTCCTCGCAGATGCCGAGGGAGTCCTCCACGACCACGTCCCGGACGTGGTCCAGGCCGCCGGAGATCCGCTCCAGCCACGTCGAGGTGCGCTCCAGGCGGTCGGCGGTGCGGATGTAGAACATCAGGAACCGGTCGATCAGCCTGATCAGTTCGGCGTCGGAGAGGTCCTGGGCCAGCAGGTCCGCGTGGCGCGGGGTGGCGCCGCCGTTGCCGCCGACGTAGAGGTTCCAGCCGTTCGACGTCGCGATGACGCCGAAGTCCTTCGACTGGGCCTCCGCGCACTCGCGGGCGCAGCCCGAGACCGCCGACTTCAGCTTGTGGGGGGACCTGAGTCCCCGGTAGCGCAGCTCCAGGTCGATCGCCATGCGGACCGAGTCCTGGACGCCGTAGCGGCACCAGGTCTGGCCGACGCAGGACTTCACCGTGCGCAGCGACTTGCCGTAGGCGTGGCCCGACTCGAAGCCGGCGTCCACCAAACGGGTCCAGATGACGGGCAGTTGCTCGACGCGGGCGCCGAACATGTCGATCCGCTGACCTCCCGTGATCTTCGTGTAGAGACCGAAGTCGCGGGCGATCTCACCGATCACGATCAGGCCCTCGGGGGTGATCTCACCGCCGGGGATGCGCGGGACGACCGAGTACGAGCCGTTCTTCTGCAGGTTGGCCAGGAAGTGGTCGTTGCTGTCCTGGAGCGCGGCCTGCTCACCGTCCAGGACGTAGCCGCTGGCGCCGATGGTCGGGGCGAGGGAGGCGATGATCGAGCCGACGGCCGGCTTGCAGATCTCGCAGCCGTCGCCGCCCTTGGCCCCGTCGCGGCCGTACCGGTCCAGCAGATCCTGGTAGGTGTTGATGCGCAGGGCGAGGACGATCTCGTACAGCTCCTCGCGGGTCTGCGAGAAGCAGCCGCACAGGCCCTTGTCGACGACGACACCGCCGGCCTCCAGCTCGGCGGTGACGAGCTGGCCGAGGACCTTGACGCAACTGCCGCAGCCCGTACCGGCCTTGGTGCACTTCTTGACCTCGGGGACGGTCGTGCACTGGTGGTCGGTGACCGCGCCCCGGATCGCGCCCTTGGACACGTTGTGGCAGGAGCAGATGATCGCGTCGTCCGGCAGCGCGGACGGGCCGAGCTGGGCGCCGCCGCCGGAGCCCGCCGGGAGCACCAGCGACTCGGGCGAGACCGGCGGGACCGATCCGGTGAAGGCCTTCAGCGTGCCGTACGCGTCCGCGTCACCGACCAGGATGCCGCCGAGCAGCTCGCCGTCCCGGCCGATGACCAGCTTCTTGTAGATGCCGGAGCGGGAGTCGGAGTACACGACGTCCAGGCAGTCGGCGGTCGCGCCGTGCGCGTCACCGAAGGAGGCCACGTCGACGCCGAGGAGCTTCAGCTTGGTGGACAGGTCGGCGCCGGTGAAGGCGGCCTCGTCGGCGGCGATGGTCGCGGCGGCCGTCTCGGCCTGCTCGTAACCGGGGGCCACCAGGCCGTACACCCGCCCGTCGGAGGCCAGCGCGCACTCGCCGATCGCGAACACGTGCGGGTCGTCGACGGTCCGGCACTGCTCGTCCACGGTGATGCCGCCGCGCTCGCCGACCGTCAGACCGCAGTCGCGGGCCAGCTGGTCACGGGGGCGGACGCCGGCGGAGAACACCACCAGGTCGGTGGCGAGTTCGGAGCCGTCTGACAGCTTCATGCCGGTGACCGCGCCGGACTCGTCGACGACGATCTCCTGCGTGCCCACACCGGTGTGGACCGACAGACCCATGTCCTGGATGGTGCGCAGCAGCGCGGCGCCACCGCCGTCGTCCACCTGCACCGGCATCAGCCGGGGCGCGAACTCCACGATGTGCGAGGTGAGTCCGAGACCCTTCAGCGCACCGGCCGCCTCCAGACCGAGCAGACCGCCGCCGACCACGGCACCGGTCTCGGCCGTCTTCGCGTACTCCTCGATCGCGAGGAGGTCCTCGATCGTGCGGTAGACGAAGCAGCCCGTGGCGTCCTTGCCCGGGACGGGCGGCACGAACGGGAACGAACCGGTGGCGAGGACGAGGATGTCGTACTCGAAGACCTGCCCGGAGCGTGCGGTGACCTTCTTCGACTCACGGTCGATCGTCTCGGCCGGGTCGCCGACGAACAGCTCGATGCCGTGCGTCTCGATGAACTCCATGTCGGTCATCGACAGGTCCTCGGGCGTCTTGCCCGCGAAGTACGAGGTGAGCGCCACCCGGTCGTACGCCGGGCGCGGCTCCTCGCAGAGCACGACCACGCGGTGCGTGGCGGTCAGGCCGCGCTCGGCGAGCGCTTCGAGGAAGCGCTGGCCGACCATGCCGTGGCCGACGAGCACGATCGTGGGGGTGGCCCCCAGGGTGGCGGACATTCAGGAGCCTCCATCGTTGGTGAGCAGGTGGAGCAGGGGAGCGCCGTTTCCGGGGAGCGGCTCCGCTCCCTCCCAGGCGCGGGCGAGCGCGCCGACGGTGCCGAGTTCGCCGACGAGCACCCCACCGACCAGGCGGTCGTCGCGGACGACGACCTTGCGGTACGTGCCGCGCGTGGCGTCGGCCAGCTGGATGACGTCGTCACCGGGCAGGGGGTCGGGCTCCCCGAACGCGGCGAGGTCGAGGAAGTCCGCTCCGGCGAGCGTCAGCCGGGTCAGGGCGCGGGTGCCGGTGTACCGGGCGGCCGGGTTCCCCGCGAGCAACTCGGCCAGGACATCGGCCTGTTCGAGCGCGGGGGTCGCGAGTCCGTACACCGTGCCCTCGAACTGGGCGCAGTCGCCGATGGCGTGGATGCGCGGGTCGGAGCTGCGCAGCTCCTCGTCGACGATGACGCCCTTGTGCACCGCGAGCCCCGCCTCCTGGGCGAGACCCACTCGGGGGTGGACCCCGCAGGCGATGACCACGAGGTCCGCGTCGAGGGCGTACCCGTCGGCCATCGAGACCGACCGCACGGTCCCGCCGACGCTGCGCACGGCACGCACACGCGTCTCGGTGTGCACCTCGACACCGAGGTCGGTCAGGTGTCGGCGCACCAACTTGGATGCGGACGGGTCGAGTTGACGTTCCATCAGTCGCTCGCCCTGCTGGGCGAGAACGACCTGGGCGCCGCGCAGGGCGAGCGCGCGGGAGGCGGAGACCCCGAGGAGCCCGCCCCCGATGACGACGGCGCGCGCCCCCGGCCGTACGGCCTCGGACAGCCGCATGCAGTCGTCCATGGTCCGAAAGGCGTGCACCCCGTCGGGGAACTCGTGCCGCTCCGGGTCCCAGAGGCCGCGCAGCGGCGGCAGCACCGGGTTCGAACCGGTCGCGAGGACCAGCCTGTCGTACGCGATCTCCGCACCGTCCGCGAGATGTACGGCTCGCATCTCGCGGTCGATACGGACCACCCGGCCGCGCGTCAGCTCGGCGGGGGCGGGCAACGCGATGACCTCGGGTGCGTACCGACCGGCCAGCACCTCGGCGAGCAGCACCCGGTTGTAGGGTGTGTGCTCCTCCTCGCCCACCAGCGTGGCGGGCATGCCGAGCTCTCCCAGCCGCCGGGCGAGACGTACACCCGCGAGGCCGGAGCCGATCACCACCACACGCTCATTCGAGGTCATGTCCTTGAGCGTGCGGTGCCGGTGTTACCCGACCGCATCACATCTGTTTCCCGCGAGGAACGCTGCCCTCCCCATGGCCCCGAGCGGTGTGTGAGGGGTTTCCGAAAGGCCCGGGTGGGGTGTGAGGACACCCGGGATCACTGCGCTGACCTGGTGATACGAGAGTCATGCGGGCGTATACGGGAGCCTGGGCCGGGGCGCGGGCGAACGCGGGCGCCCCGGGCCGCGGTGCCGTAGGTCACGTCGGGCGGTGCCGTAGGTCACGTGGCGCGGGGGCCGCGGCGAAACATTCCCGGGCGGACTGGCGGCGGACTGGCGGTGGGCCGGGGGTGGAGCGAGGACGGTCCGGCGGTGGACCGGCGGTGGACCGGCGGTGGACCGGCGGTGGACCGGGGACGGACCCGTGGCGGAGCGGGGGAGGGGCGCCCGAGCTCAGAAGTTCCTCAGGTCGATGGACGGCACACCCATCTCGCCGCATAGGGTCGCGATCATGCCTGACATATCGCTGACCACGGTCGTCGTCCTGTGCGTGGCCGCCCTCGCGGCCGGCTGGATCGACGCCGTGGTGGGCGGCGGCGGTCTCCTGCTCCTGCCCGCCCTGCTCCTCGGCCTGCCGAACGGCGCCTCGGCCGCGCAGTACGCGCTGGGCACCAACAAGGCCGTCGCCATCGTCGGGACCACGGGCGCCGCGGTGACGTACGCCCGGCGCACCCCCGTCGACGTGAAAACCGCCGTACGCATCGGCCTCGCGGCACTCGCGGGCTCGACGGCCGGCGCCTTCGTGGCCGCCGGCATGAGCACCGAGGTCCTGAAGCCCGTCGTGATGGTGGTCCTGCTCGGCGTGGGCGCCTTCGTGATCCTGCGCCCCTCCTTCGGCACGGCCCCCGGCACCGGCCCGGTCTCCGCGCGCCGCGTCCTCGCCGCGATCGGCCTCGCGGGCGTCGGCATCGGCTTCTACGACGGCCTCGTCGGCCCCGGCACCGGCACGTTCCTGGTCCTCGCCCTGACCGCCGTCCTCCACCTCGACCTGGTCAGCGCCTCCGCCACCGCCAAGATCGTCAACTGCTGCACCAACGCGGGCGCCCTTGCCACCTTCGCCTGGAAGGGCACGGTGTACTGGCAACTGGCGGCCCTGATGGCGGTCTTCAACCTCGTCGGCGGGACCGTGGGCGCCCACACCGCCCTCAAGAAGGGCAGCGGCTTCGTCCGTGTCGTCCTGCTGACGGTCGTGTTCACCCTGGTGGCGAAGATGGGGTACGAGCAGTGGGTGGCGTGAAAGGCCGACCTGCGGGGGAAGGGCGGGCGCCGGTGATCAGCCGGCGCGGTCTCCGTCGCGGCTGCCGGTGAGGTGGGCGTCTCGGCTGCCGGTGAGGTGGGCGAAGACGACCACGTTCCCGCGGTAACCGGTCGCCCGTGAGTATCCGCCGCCGCAGGTGATGACCCGCAGTTCGGGCCTCGGCGCGGCCCCGTACACCTTCTCGTCGGGGAAGTCGCTCGCGTCGTACACCTCCACCGCGTCCACCGTGAACAGTGCGGTGCCGCCGTCCTGCCGGTCCACCTCGATGGTGGCACCCCGCCGCAGCGCGCCGAGGCGGTAGAACACGGCGGCCCCATCGGCGTTGTCCACGTGCCCGGCGACGATCGCGGTGCCCCGCTCACCCGGTGTCGTACCGGCCTCGTACCAGCCCGCCAGGTTCTCCTTCTCGGCGGGCGGGACGTCGAGGCTGCCGGTGGGCGTCAGGCCGAGTCCCATGAGCGGCGCGTCGACGCGGAGGGAGGGGACGCGGATCCGGACGGGTGGGGAGGCCGGAAGCGCGGCGGCCGCGGACCCGTCGTGGCCCCGTCCGCTCGACGTGCCCGACGCACCGCTCGACCGGCTGTGGGCCTGCGCGGCCGACGGCTGCGGCGGCGCGTGCGACGCGGTCCCGCTGCGCAGCAACCACGCGCCCGAACAGAGGGCCACCACGGTGACCCCGGCTATGACGGCATTGGCGAGCCGACGCACAGAAACCTCCTCGACCTCCTCAACCTCCTCATGGGCCGACGGGCACCCCGTCGGGCGCGCCGCAGGCTGGTGCCCCTTGTTCCTCCCCTCCGGGTCGAGGGGCGTCGGACCCGGAGGGGAGGAGGGGACGGCGGTACCGGCGGACGGACGGCGGAGGGTGTCCGTCAGATCCCGTCGCCTCTCGCCCGGCGATGCAGGAGCCAGGTACCGCCCGCGGCGGCGACGGCCAGGGCCGCCACACCCGCCGCGGTCTGCACGGGGTCGGGACCGAGTGCGCCACCGACCCCCGTCTTCACACTTCCCCTCGGATACGCGGGCTGTCCGGTCCGCGTGCCGGTGAGCGAGACGACCAGGTCGCCGGTGACCCTAGAGGTCCCGTCCGCGCAGGTCGCGATGATCTCGTACGTTCCCGGCTGCGCGCTCGGCGGCACCTCGAACCGCCCGTCGAGCCGCCCCTGCCCCGCGCCCGGGGTGAGCGAGAAGGAGCCGGCGCCGACCGCGCTGGCGTCCCCCGTGGCGGAACCGTCCGCACCGCAGGCCGCCGTGCGCACGGTGACCTCGTCGCCGGGGACGACACCGGCGGGGGACAGTTCGAGCCGCCCGGTGCCCGCACCGCCGTACGCGGGTGTGCCGGCGAGGGCCGCGAAGGCGAGGGCGAGCGCGGTCGTGGCCAGCGGCCGGGCGGTACGTCGCATCGTGCTGCCTCCTCCGAGAGTCCTCCGTTCCCTTCCGAGGTAAGTGGCTCTCCGCCCCGCGCGCTTGCTGATGGTGCGTCAGAAATGAGGTGAATGGGTGTCAGGGGGTGGGCGGTGAAAGCCGGACCGGTGGATGTTTGGGCAGGTCATGGGGGTGCGCACGGTGGGTGCGCCGAAAAGGAACGCGCCGGGTGACCGGTGGGGGTGTGAACGGGTGACCGAGGGGATCGGGGAGGGGTTGGGGGCGGGGGTGCGGAGCCGTCCTCCGGTACGGGAACGCCGCGCGATCCGGCGCCGCTTGACCTCAAGCAACATTGAGGTATCACGCTGAGGCCCATGAAAACCGCGACGCACACCACCCACGCCGTTTCCGCCCGGACTCCCGCCTCCGCGCGCTCGCCCGCGCCCGTTCCTCCTCCCGTTCCCTTCTCCACCGCGCCGGTGCGGGTGACGCTGGTCATCGGCAGCAACCGCACCGGCCGCTTCGGATCGGTGATCGCCGACTGGCTGCTGAGCCGGGTCCGGGAGCACGGCGGCTTCGAGGTCGACGTGGTGGACGTCGCCGAGGCCGACCTGCCGACGACGTTCGCGCCGACCGCCGAGGCCACGGCGCGACTGGCCGAGATCACCCCGAAGCTGGCGGAGGCGGAGGCGTTCATCGTCCTGACCCCCGAGTACAACCACTCGTACCCGGCGGCCCTGAAGAACCTCATCGACTGGCACTACGAGGAATGGCGGGCCAAGCCGGTGGCCCTGGTCTCCTACGGTGGCGTCTCAGGAGGCCTCCGCGCGGTGGAGCACCTCCGTCAGGTCTTCGCGGAACTCCACGCGACCACGATCCGGGACACGGTCTCCTTCCACAACGCCCACGCCGCCTTCGACGAAACCGGCGGCCTCCATGAGCCGACCGCCCCGAACGCGGCGGCCCGGACGATGCTGAACCACCTCTCCTGGTGGGGCCACGCGCTACGCGAAGCGAAGGAGAGGCGACCGTACGGGGGTTGAGGGCCGGGGAGGACGGCCCGCGCCCCGAAAGGGGAGCCGGGAACTACGCGAGGACCCCAGCCGACCCGCGGACGAACGACAGGCGCCCGGGGGAGGCGAAGGGGCGCAGCCTCTCGGGATGTGACGGGTGGGGGCGGCGGGGGGACAGTGGGGGCGGCGGGGGCGAGAATCCACGTGCCCCACCGCCACCCCCTCGTCATCCACAACCGCCTCCAGGCCCCCCGCCCCCACCTTCCGGATCCTCCGGCGACGGCTCGACGGGCTCCTGGAAGGGCGGGGTCTCCTCGGCGGGCGGTTCGACGACGGGTGGGGCTTCTTCGGCGGGCGGTTCGACGACGGGTGGGGCTTCTTCGGCAGGTGGCTCGACGACGGGTGGGGCTTCTTCGGCGGGCGGTTCGACGACGGGTGGGGCTTCTTCGGCGGGCGGTTCGACGACGGGTGGGGCTTCCTCGGCAGGTGGCTCGACGACGGGTGGGGCTTCCTCGGCGGGCGGTTCGACGACGGGTGGGGCTTCCTCGGCGGGCGGTTCGACGACGGGTGGGGCTTCCTCGGCGGGCGGCTCGACGGCAGGCGGTGCCTCCTCCGCGGGCGGTTCCACCACAGGCGGTGCCTCCTCTGCAGGCGGCTCCACCCCAGCCCCAGCCGGCTCCTCGACCCTCGGTTGTTCAACTCCCGGTCCCTCGACCCTCGGCTCGTCAACCCCCGGCTCCTCGCCCTCAGGCCCGCCAACCCTCGGCTTCTCGCCGCCAGGCCCGGCAACCCTCGGCTTCTCGCCCTCAGATCCCTCACCCCCCGGCGATTCAGGCGCCCTTACCTCCAGCCCGCCCTCCTCCTCACCGGAACCCACGCCCCCACCGCCGCCCCCCGCGCCCTCCACACGAGGCGAGACCACCGCATCCGTAACCGCTCCCCGGTGCTCGACGACATCGGGAGACGCCACCTCGGGCCGATGCGGCGCGGGCGCCTGCGCGACCGGCGCGCGGCGCTCGGGTCCCGCCCCCGAGTCGAGGGGCCCGAGCACGATGCCGGCCACGACCGCCGCGGCAGCGGCGGCCGCTCCGACCGCCGCGACGGTGGGCACCTTCACCCCACCCACGCCTCCCGTGCCACGCGCCCCACTCGCCGCCTGCCGCACGGCGTGCAGCAACTGGCCACCCCCGTGCCCACCCGCGGAGCCGAGCACCGCGGCCGTACCGGCGGAGCCACCCGTGAGGGCCATCAGCACCTTGCCCCCACCTCCACCCACGACGAACACCAGCAGCGCGGGACCGACGAACGCGGGCAGCCGGTCGTTCGTGCGCATCAGCACGGCGAGCCGCGCCCGGCAGTCGTCGCACACGTCCACATGGCTGAGCAGTTGCTCGGACTGCCGGGCGGTCGCCGTACCGCGCACATACGCCGGCATGCGCCCCCAACGCACCTGGCACGCCGGATCGATCGGCGCACCGGGCTGCTCGCGCAGGAACGCCTGGCGCATCCCCTCGCGCGCCCGATGCAGCAGCACCGCCGTCGCGCCCTGCTTCGCGCCGATGCGCTGTCCGACCGTCTCCAGCGGCTGGCCCTCCGCCTCGGCCAGCCACAACGCCTGCACCCACCGCTCTGGCAGCTGGCCCAGCACCCGTACCAACAGATCGACGGAGGAGACCTGTTCGGCGGGGTCGGTGGCGTCGGCCACCCGGACGTCGGCCTCGGCCCGCTCGGGAGCCGTCGGATCCAGCGGCGTCTCCCGCGTCGCGGTGGAGCCGACGGCCGCCGCGAGATGCCGCACCGTCGTCATCAGATAGGCGGGCACGTTGTCGATCTCGTGCCCTCCGGAGAGCCGCCGCCACACACGGAAGTGGGCCTCGGCGACGAGATCCTCGGCGGTCCAGGAGTTGCGGGTGAGGGAGCGCGCGTACGCGACCAGGCGCGGATGCTGTTCCTCGTAGATGCGGGTGTACGCGGCGGTCGCGGACCCGGACAGGCCGTCGGTCATGGCGGGAAACGCTCTCCAGTCGCCTATGGATGGAATGACGACGATTTTGTATGTGGAGATGACAAAAATCTCAAGCAATCACGCAAAGTGACGCGCGTCACAGCGGGTAACTTCGAAAGCGGCGTAATACATGGGGGCTTGGCGCGGTCGACAGGGCGTATCGCCCGAAGAAGCATCTGACGAACGCATGAACCCACGACATCCGAGCATCCGAAGTACCCGCGGCCGCTGAAGCATCCGCGGCTTCCGCAGTGCCGACATGCCTGACGACCCACCTGAAGCGCCCGAACTGGAGACCGCCCATGCCCCCCGCCCGGCCCGCCCGCCCGACGCCCCCCGCCCTGGAACAGAGCGCCCGCGCCCGCCTGATCACCCCGGGCTACGACGAGATCCCGGTACGCACCACCCTGCGCTACACCCCCGACGACCCCTTCGCCGTGCACATCGACTTCCCGTCCGGCTCCTCCGCCGACGGCGCCGACGTGACGTGGGCGTTCGCCCGCACGCTTCTCGCGGAGGGGCTGACCGGCCCGGCCGGGATCGGCGACGTGCACCTGTGGCCCTGCGGCCCGTCGCACACCGTCGTGGAACTCCACTCACCGCACGGCATGGCGATGATCCGTTTCGACACCCCCTCGCTCCGTCGCTTCCTGCACCGCTCGTACGCCGTCGTCGCGCTCGGCGGCGAGGACCTGGAACCGGCGCTCGACGACGGTCTGACGTCTCTGCTGGGTGGGGTCTGACGCGTCGACCCGGAGCGCCCGCTATGTTCGATCCGATCGTCCGGATATTCGGAGTGGGCACATGCAGACGACAGCAGAACCGGCCGGTCGGACAGGGCTGGGGGAAAGACCGTGACCGAGGGCGTGAGCAGGACCTCGAACAGCACCACCGCGGAAGCGGCCTTCGCCGGGGCGGAGGCCGATGACACCGACGCCGGCACACACCTGAACGCCGCCACCTCCGAGCGCCCCGCCACCTCCGAGCGCCCCGAGAACTCCGAGCGCCCCGAGAACTCCGACAACCCCGGGAACTCAGAGAACCCCGAACACGCCCACCACCCCGATAACGTCGAGAACCCCGATAACGCCGAGAACCCCTGGCCCCGTCACTGGCCCCTGCTGCTCCTCGGCGCGGCCCTCGTCCCCGGTGTCGTGCTGTTCGTGGTGGGGCGGGGGATGGAGCAGCCGGCGGTACAGGCGTGGCGGACCGTGTGCCTCTCCATCACCGTGCAGGCGCTGCCGTTCCTGCTGCTCGGGACGGCCCTGTCGGGTGCCATCAACGCATTCGTCCCGGCGCGCGTGTTCACCCGGGTGCTGCCGAAGAGGACGGCGCTCGCGGTCCCGGTCGCCGGTGCCGCCGGGGTCGTGCTGCCCGGCTGCGAGTGCGCCTCGGTGCCGGTCGCGCAGAGCCTGATCCGCCGGGGCGTCGACCCGGCCGCGGCCTTCGCGTTCCTCCTCTCCGCCCCGGCCATCAACCCGATCGTCCTCATCGCCACGGCCATCGCCTTCCCCGGCAGCCCCGCCATGGTGCTGGCCCGGTTGCTCGCCTCCCTCGTCACCGCCGCCGCGATGGGCTGGCTGTGGCTCTGGCTGGGGCGCGCGGAGTGGCTCAAGCCGGTCGCGCGGCACACGGGACACCGCCCCGGGGGGAGCCGCTGGAACGAGTTCCGCACCGGCTTTCAGCACGACTTCCTGCACGCGGGCGGCTTCCTCGTCGTCGGCGCGATGGCGGCGGCCACGTTCAATGTGCTCGTCCCGCGCACCGTGCTCGACACCTTCGCCGATTCGCCGTGGTTGTCGGTGCTGTTCCTCGCCGGGCTCGCCATCCTCCTCTCGGTGTGCTCCGAGGCGGACGCCTTCGTCGCCGCGTCCCTCACCGGCTTCTCACCCACCGCGCGGCTGACCTTCATGGTGGTGGGCCCCATGGTCGACCTGAAGCTGATCGCCCTGCAGACGGGCACCTTCGGCCGGGCCTTCGCGGTCCGCTTCTCCGCCGCGACGGTCGTCGTCGCGATCCTGTGCAGCGCGCTGATCGGAGCCGTACTCCTGTGAAACGACCCCTCCAGGCGCTCCTGCTCCTCCTCAGCGGCCTCGGCCTCCTGCACGCGACCCTCGTCACCGACGACTACCTGAGATACGTGAAGCAGGGCATGTACCCCCTCCTCGTGGCCTCGGGCGCACTGCTCCTCGCCCTGGGCACGGCGGAGGCCTGGTCACTGTGGAGACCGCGAGAAAAGGACGAACGGAAAGCCGGCACCGGCACAGCCACCGACCCCGGTGTGGGCACCGTCACCGCAATAGGCACAGGCATACGCGGTGACGCCGATACAGCCACCGGCACCCACGCCGGACCCGACCCCCACGCAGACGCCGACACAGATACCACCCCGGACGACCACGACCACGACCACTCCACCCCACCCCGGGTCGCCTGGCTCCTGCTCCTCCCCGCGCTGAGCCTGCTCTTCTACGCCCCGCCGGCCATCGGCGCGTACACCGCGTCCAGGGAGGCACCCAAGGCGGTGGCGGTCACGGACCAGGACGACTTCGACCCGCTGCCGAAGACCTCACCGCTCCCGATCACCCTCACCGATTTCACCCGCCGGGTGCAGCAGGACCGCGACCGGGCCATCGACGGCCGCACCGTCGAGATGACGGGCTTCGTCACCCCTGACAAGGGCACGTCCGCCGGGAACGCCGGGAACGGCGGGAGTGGCGGGAGTGGCGGGGACAGCCGAGACGACGGGACGGACACCTGGTACCTGACCCGCGCCATCTTCAGCTGCTGCGCGGCCGACGCCCAGTTCGTGAAGGTGCGCGTCCACGGCGCCCCGCCCCCGCCCGCCGACACCTGGGTCACCCTCACCGGCACCTGGCACTCCTCCGGCACCCTCGGCACGAGCTCCGCCGAGGCGGCCGTCGACGCCGACGCGGTCAAGAAGGTCCCCCGTCCCCCCAACGCATACGCCGACGCCCTCACCCCCACCCGCTGACCCAACCCCCGGGGACCTACAGCCTGACCGCCCCTCAGGTCGCCGCCACCGAGACCGCGCTCCAAGCCGCCGCCACCGCGGAGTGCTCCGCGCTTCCCGCCCCGTACAGGTCGCGGGCCGCGTTCAGCGTGGCCGTACGCGCCCCTGCGTAGTCCGTGGACGAGGTCATGTAGACGGTCAGTGCCCGGTACCAGATCGCTCCCAGCTTCTCCTTGCCGATGCCGGTCACCGTCGAGCCGTCGCAGGTGGTGCCGGAGTGCGCGACCCCGCCGATGGTCCGGGTGCCGCTGCCCTCCGCGAGGAGGTAGGCGAAGTGGTTGGCGACGCCGGAGGAGTAGTGGACGTCCAGGTTCCGTACCGCCGGACTCCAGCAGTCCGCCGACGAGCCGTCCTTGCTCGGCCGGTCCATGAAACGGAGTGCCGGCTTCCCGAAGCCCGGGCGGACGATCTTCTCGCCGACGAGCCAGTCCCCGGGGTCGGCGGCGTTGTCCGCGTGGAACTCGACGAGCGTGCCGAATATGTCCGAGGTGGCCTCGTTGAGGCCGCCCGGCTCGCCCGAGTACGTCAGGTCGGCCGTCGCCGAGGTGACACCGTGGGTCATCTCATGACCGGCCACGTCCAGTGAGACGAGCGGCCCGAGCAGGTTCCCGTCGCCGTCGCCGTACGTCATGCAGAAGCAACTGTCGTCCCAGAAGGCGTTGTTGTAGCCGTTGCCGTAGTGGACGCGGTTGTACGAGCCCCGGCCGTCGCCGGCGATGCCGTTCCGGCCGTGGACGTCCTTGTAATAGTCCCAGGTGGTGTCGGTGCCGTACTGCGCGTCGACGGCCGCCGATGCGCGGTCCGCGGCCGTGCCCGTGCCCCAGTGGTTGTCGGCGTCGGTGAAGAGCGTCGCGGGGGCGCGCCGGACACAGATCCCGAGGAGGCACAGGTCGGTCCGGTTCGCGGCGTCACCGGTGTATGTGCCGCCGCGGGTGGGATCCTTGAGCTGGAACGTCGAGCCCGAGGCGGTCGTCTCCAGCGGGACCGTGCCGCCGTAGAGCGACTCACCGTCGCCCGCGGCGCTCTCCAGCACGTCCCAGGCGTCGATCTGCCTGCCCGTCGTGGCATCCGTGAGAACCGTACGGGCCACCGGGTTGCCCGCCTCGTCCTGGGCGAGCGACTCCGTCCGCCAGGCCAGCCGGGGGGTGCCGTGCAGGGCGTCGACGACCAGCCGGGGCTCTGACGTCAGCCCGCGCAGCGTCTCGCCGACGTTCGCGGCGCGCAGCGCGGCGGCGGCGAGGTCGGCCGCCCGGGGCGCCTTGACCGTGGGAGTGACGCCGGGCAGGTCGAGGGCGCGGGTCGACGCCCGGTCCGCACCGCGGAACGCGCCGCCGGGAGCGAGATGGACGACGAAGTCGCCGCCGAGCACCGGGAGTCCGCGGTAGGTCCGGTCGTAGCGCACGTGCTGCGCGCCGTCCGCGTCCACGATCACGTCCCGTACGGTGGTCCCCTGGGCGGCGGTGAGCCCCAGGCTCGTCGCGCGGTCCCGCAGGACCTCGGCGGCTCGGGCGATCGCGGTGCTCCGAGTCGGTCTGTCGGCGGCCCCTGCGGTGGGGGTGAGCGTCGCGGCCAACAGCGCGGCGGCCGTGGCGGCGATGCCGGTGGTGGCGAGGCGCGGACGTCGGAGATGCCGTACTCGGCGCATCTGTCTCCCAGGAACGAGGGGCGAGGGGCGAGGGGTGACGGTGGTCGTCGGCCCGACCATGGATCTGTCAGATTTAAGTGGGCATGACAGGCGCAGTCCAGGGCGTCGGCTGGGGGATGTGTGAGGGGTGAGAATCGTTTCTGCAAAGAGTCCCGACTCCCCCTGCAGAGGAGAGACGAGAACGGTGCTCCCCATATTCGTCTACGGCACCCTCCGCCCCGGCGAGCCCAACCACGACCTCTTCCTGCGCGGCCGCACCATCGCGGAGGCCCCGGCCCGGATGCGCGGCATGGCGCTCTACGACGGCCCTGGCTACCCGTACGCGGTCGAACTCCTCGGCGACGGAGCCGCGGACGCGACGGAAGCCGCGACAGAAACCGGAACCGAAGCCGGGACCGGAGCCCGGACCGAAGCCGGAACCGAAGCCGGGACCGGAGCCTGGACCGAAGCCGGGGCCGGGATTGCGACCGGGGCCGGGATTGCGACCGGGATCGGGGAAAGGCGCGGGGGAGCGGGCGAGGTGAGCGGTGAGGTCGTCACGGCGCTCCCTGAGGACTACGCCGAACTGCTGCGCGTCCTGGACCAGTTGGAGGAGTACGTCCCGGGCGACCCCGCGAACCACTACGAACGGGTGGAACGCCTGGCTGTCCTCGCCGACGGCACGGTCGTACGGGCCTGGGTCTACGTCGCCGCCCCGACCGTCGCGGCCGGACTCAGGGCCAGGGGAAAGCTGATCGAGAGCGGGGACTGGCGCCTGCGGGGGTAGCTCCACCATCCGAGGTCAGCCTCAGGCCCCGGCACCATGCCGCGCTCACGCGTTGTTGCAGCCGTTGAAGATCACCGGCAGTCGGGTGTGGTCCGGGTGCGGGCGACGTACGACGCGGCGGTAGGAGGTCAGCGCGGCCAGGGCGCCGCCGAAGCGGTCGCCGAGGGCGAGGGCCGCCCACTCGGTGGTGAACTCGGCACCGGGTGGCAGGACTTGGCGCCACTGGTGATCGTCGTGGGTAGGGCCGCCGAGAGCCAGATACGTCTGCCCCGCCGACTCACCGACCTCCCAGACCCAGCTGGACGCCGACTCGATCTGCCACAGCCAGCAGCGGTCGTCCGTACGGTGCTGGAGCGCGCCCATCGCAAGGTGCCCGTCCGTGGGCCGGCCGGCGCGTCCGGCGAGCAGGGCCTCCGCGTGCCCGGTGCCGCCGTGCACCTCGTGGTTGACGTCGGGGACGGAGTCCCGCAACGGCTCGGTGTACCAACGGCCCTCCGCGAGACCGTCGTTGCGTGCGCGGAGGACGGACAGGTCGTCGGGGGAGGGAAGTCCGCCGAGGAGGAGGCTGCCGAGGGAGCGTACGGTGAGCGACCCGGGCCCGTCGTTGCGCAGCCGGACCCGGGAGCGCAGCACGGAGGTGCCGTCCGGTGAGGCGTACTCGACGAAGGCGGTCAACCCGGTCGCCGGGTCGTGGAGTTCGAAGGTCAGCCGGTGCCAGCGCCCGTGCTCGGCCGAACTCGCAGCCGAACCACTCCGCTCCGCAGTCGCGTTGTCGGGACCGGGGTCACAAGTGGAGTGATGGGCGCGGTACTTCAGACGGGCGCCGATCGCCGTGCCGGTGAAGCGGGGGCCGGCCCAGTCGGCGTCGTCGCCGAGCAGGACCAGGTCCACCAGGGGAAGCGAGGGGGCGGCCTCGGTCTCCTCGGGGCCGGGCTCGGGGTCGTCGGGGCGACGGACGCGCAGCAGTCGGGGAGTCTCTCCGCTGAGGTCGAAATCGGCGGTCAGTGCGGAGTGGCCCCAACGGTAGGAGAGGCTCCACGGGAACGCGTCGGTCCACTGGTGACTGTCGTGCTGCGGCATGTGATCCCCCCGGGTCGGCTGTGCTCCCAAGTGTTCACGGCGAGCTGTGCGTCCGCCGTTCCCCATCGTGTGCGAAGCGGCGGGTCAACCACACAGGATCTACGTATCCGAAAGCATGAACGTTCAAGCGGGCCAGGTATCGATGCAAGGCTGCACGGGTCGGTCAGCGGTGGGCCGGCTCACGGGCTGCTCCCGGGCCGGCTTGCGCGAGGTGGGTCACGGTCAGTTCCACGGGCTCTCATGCGGCCGACCCCGACCCCGACCCCGACCCGTCTCGTGGCCGGCTCACGGGGCCGGCTTGCGACCGACTCACGGGCCCGTGCCGTCGCGCGGGCTGACTCGTGTCGCCCGAAAGGCCCGCCCTCCAGCCGCATGCACCCGTCCGCGCCCGACGTGCGAGCTGCTCCGCGAGTCGGGAGGAGGCGGGCTGTCCGCGTGCCGGTCCATCTCGGGAGCGGGCCCCGACCCGCCGCCCCGCCGCCCCTACTTCCCCACCGTCTCCAACCGCACCGCGCACGTCTTGAACTCCGGCATGCGGGAGGTGGGGTCGAGGGCGGGGTTGGTCAGGGTGTTGGCGCGGCCCTCGCCCGGCCAGTGGAACGGCATGAAGACCGTGTCCGGGCGGATGGTGGTCGTGATGCGGGCCGGGGCGACGGCCCGACCCCGGCGGGAGACCACGGCCACCGGGTCGCCCTCCGCCGCGCCGAGCCGCTCGGCCAGCCGGGGGTGCAGTTCCACGAAGGGTCCGGGCGCGGCGGAGTTGAGCTCCTCGACCCGCCGGGTCTGGGCGCCCGACTGGTACTGCGCGACCACGCGTCCGGTGGTGAGCAGCACCGGGTACTCGGCGTCCGGTTCCTCGGCCGACGCCCGGTGCGAGACGGGCACGAACCGGGCCCGTCCGTCCTCGGTGGCGAACCGGTCGAGGAAGAGCCGTGGCGTCCCGGGATGCGCCTCGGCGGACTCCACGGGGCTTCCGCCCCCGCCTGCCACCTGCTCCGCGACCGGGCCCCCTCCTGCGCCCGCGACCGGGCCCCCTCCGGTGCCCGTCACCGGCTCGAGCCCCGCGCCCGACACGGCCTCCCCGTCGTTCACCGGCGCCGGGCAGGGCCAGAACACCCCGTTCTCCTCGGCCAGTCGGCGGTAGGTGATGCCCGAATAGTCGGCGAGCCCGCCCGCGCTCGCCCGGCGCAGCTCCTCGAAGACCTCCTCGGCGTCGGTCGGGAACCCCTTCTCGACACCCAGCCGGGCCGCCAGCTCGTGCATGACCTCCAGGTCGCTGCGGACCCCCTCGGGAGGCGTGATCGCGCGCCGCCGCAGCAGTACCCGGCCCTCCAGATTGGTCGTCGTGCCGGTCTCCTCGGCCCACTGCGTCACCGGCAGTACCACGTCCGCCAGCGCCGCCGTCTCCGACAGCACGACATCGCACACCGCGAGGAAGTCCAGCGACCTGATCCGCTCCTCGATGTGCGCGGCGCGCGGCGCCGACACCACCGGGTTGGAGCCCATCAGCAGCAGCGACTTGATGTCACCGCCGAGCGCGTCCAGCAGCTCGTACGCGCTGCGCCCCGGACCGGGCAGGCTGTCGGGGTCCACGCCCCAGACCTCGGCGACGTGCCGCCGCGCCTCGGGGTCGACCAGCTTGCGGTAACCCGGCAGCTGGTCGGCCTTCTGGCCGTGCTCGCGCCCGCCCTGCCCGTTGCCCTGCCCGGTGAGGCAGCCGTAGCCGGACAGCGGCCGCCCGGCCCGCCCCGTCGCCAGCGTGAGGTTGATCCACGCGCCGACCGTGTCGGTGCCCTTGGACTGCTGCTCGGGCCCGCGTGCCGTGAGCACCATCGCGTGCTCGGGCTCGCAGAACAGCCTTACGGCTTCGCGGAGTTGGGGAACGGACACCCCCGTGATCCGTTCCACGTACTCCGGCCAGTGCGCCATGGCGGCGGCCCGCGCCTCCTCCCAGCCGCTGGTCCGCTCACGGATGTACTCCTCGTCCACCCGGCCCTCGGCCACGATCAGATGCAGCAGACCGAGCGCGAGGGCCAGATCGGTGCCGGGGCGCGGCGACAGATGCAGATCGGCCTGCTCGGCCGTACGCGTGCGGCGCGGATCGATGACGATCAGTTTGCCGCCGTTCTCCTTCAGCTCGGTGAGATAGCGCAGCGCCGGCGGCATGGTCTCGGCGAGGTTGGACCCGACGAGGACGACACACCCCGTCCTCGGGATGTCCTCCAGCGGGAACGGCAGCCCCCGGTCCAGGCCGAAGGCCTTCGTCCCGGCGGCAGCGGCGGAGGACATGCAGAAGCGGCCGTTGTAGTCGATCTGCGAGGTGCCGAGGACGATCCGCGCGAACTTGCCGAGCAGATAAGCCTTCTCGTTCGTCAGCCCGCCGCCGCCGAACACTCCGCACGCGTCCGGGCCATGTTCCGTCCGCGTGCGGGTGAGTCCCTCGGCGATCCGGTCGAGTGCCTCGTCCCAGGAGGCGGGTTCCAGGTTGCCCGCCCTTCTGACCAGAGGACTGGTCAGCCTGACCCGGGACGAGAGCACAGCCGGGGCCGTACGACCCTTGCCGCACAGTGCTCCCCGGTTCACCGGGAAGTCCGCGCGCTCCGTGACCACTACGACCCCTTCGGTCCCGTCCGCACCGGGCGTCAGGTTCATCCCGCACTGCAGGGCGCAGTACGGGCAGTGGGTGGGCGTCGCGGAGTTCGGCATACCGCTCAGCGTGCGTCGCACGTGTTACGCGCCGGGACGCCCCTCGTTACACGACCGGCACGGGGACCTCCCGGCGGCGTGGGGCCCGGCGTGAGGAAGGGAGAGCCGCCGGGTGTCGCGATTCTGTCACCATACGTGTTCACCTCGCTGCTTTCCGTCCAATCCTTCGGGCCTCGCGTGCTAAGAACTACGGGCGCCACAGACACGGGGGTCGTGCCGTGAGCCCCGTGTGGCGCACGACCTGTCACCCGGCCCGCACGCGGGCCGCAGGGGGAAGAGGACCACCACGTGAACCGTATGCGCACCACCGCCGCCGTCCTGGGTGCCGTCGGCGCCCTGACCGCCACTCAGCTCGGCCTCGCCGGAGCCGCCTCGGCCGCGCCCCAGGCCGCCGGCTGCCCGATCGAACTCCGTTCGCCCAAGAGCTTCACCCTGGACGCGAAGAACCGGGTGCAGGGTGGCCTCTACTTCGCTCTCAGGAACAAGAGCAGGACCGCGAGCTTCAAGGACGTCAGCCTGACCGTCAGCGAGCCCGTCAACCTGACCTTCACCTACGCCTCGCCCACCAAGGGCAGCAAGATCACCAAGCGCACCTCGAAGGTCGCCACCGTCCGCACCAAGACTCTGAAGGAGAAGGGCACCACCGGTCTGCGCATCAGCGCCTACATGACCAACAGCAAGAAGCCCTACGAGGTCCGATTCACCGTCCGCGGCAAGACCGCCGCCGGCAAGCAGTGGGGCTGCGCGGTGGACCAGGGCTGGTGGGGCAACATCAAGCACTAGCCGTCCGCCGGGGAGGCCGGGAGGCCGCGACAGCCCGCACAGGGCCTTCGGCGCACCCTCCACTGCTCCCTCTACTGCTCCTCCGCGGACCCCCGCCCCGCCGACGCGAGCGCCTTCTCGACCCCCGTCTCCTCCGGTCCGAGGAAGCGGGGGTCCGGCTCGAACAGGGCGTCCAGCGAGGCCTTGCCCGCCGCGAACAGCTCCCGGGTGGCCCCGTAGTACCAGGTCCCGTCGTGCCGGTCCTGCACGCCGACGCCGTACGACTCGACGCCCGCCTCCTCGCACAGCGCGACCGCCCGGCGTATGTGGAAGCCCTGGCTGATGAGCACCGCCCGGTCCACACCGAAGATCTTCTTGGCGCGGACACAGGAGTCCCAGGTGTCGAACCCGGCGTAGTCGCTGACGATCCGGTCGTCCGGCACGCCGTGCTCGGTGAGATAGCCGCGCATCGCGTCCGGCTCGTCGTACTCCACGCGGCTGTTGTCCCCGGTGACCAGGACCACCTTGATCCGGCCCGACCGGTACAGCTCGGCCGCCGCGTCCAGCCGACGCGCGAGATACGGGGACGGCTCGCCCTGCCAGAGCCCGGCGCCGAAGACCACCCCGACCTCGGTGCGCGGCGCGTCGGCCGTGGTCCGCAGCCGGTCGGCGGCCGCCGTGTACATCCAGGTCGAGGGCAGCAGCGCCAGCACGCACAGCAGCATCACCGCCTGCACGGCCCGCCGCCGCCCCGTCCGCGTACGCGGCAGCCGAACGGCGCGCGCGATCCCCCCGATACGCCTCACTGCGCCCCCGTCCCCTCGGACCCCTCGTGTGTCCTGCTTGTTTCCGGTCGTCTCCGGCGGGCCCGCCGGATCCCGCCCACTCGACCAACGAAGACGTCAGTCACGGAGATCCGGTTCACCGCTCAGCGTGACGAGCTTCACCCGAACGAGCGGAAAGGCCAGGTCACGGAGGTTCACACCGCCGTACCGCGCGCGGTGAAGCGCCGGAAAACACCCGTCACCACCGCGCAACGGGGAGGCAACGTCCTCCCGACACCATCGGTGCATGACGGCGACGACGAGCAAGTCGAACGCGGACCTCGACAGTACGGCGCACATCATGAACCTGATCAGTGACCAGCTGGCCATCCAACTCAGCCTCGTCTCCCGCGACGGAACGCGGCGCCCCGCCCCACCGGCGCTCGTCCTGGTTGCGCACGGCAGCCGCGACCCGCGCGCACTGGCGACCGTTCGCACCCTCATGGAGCGCGTCCGCGAGCAGCGCCCCGGCCTCGCCGTGCACCTCGGCCACATCGAGCTGAACGAGCCCCTGCTCCCCGACACGCTCGCCGCCCTCGGCGACCGCGAAGCGGTCCTCGTCCCCCTCCTCCTGAGCCGCGGCTACCACGTCAAGCAGGACATCCCGGAGATGGCCGCGGCCGCCGAGGCCCGCACCCGCCTGGCCGCCCCCCTCGGCCCGCACCCCCTCCTCGTCGACGCCCTGCACGCCCGCCTCGTCGAGGCCGGCTGGCGCACCCGCATGAGCGCGGCCCGGCGCCGGAGGAGCGCGGTCGTCCTCGCCGCAGCCGGCTCCCGCGACCCCGAGGCCGCCCTGGACACCGGCCGCACGGCCCGCCTCCTCGCCGACCGCCTGGGCGTCCCGGTCCTCCCCGCCTACGCCTCCGCGGCGTCCCCCACCGTCCCCGAGGCCGTCCGCACCCTCACCGCCGCGGGCCACACCCATGTGGCGGTCGCGTCCTACTTCACGGCCCCGGGCCGCTTCGCGACGGAATGCGCGCAGGCGGCCCCGTGGATCGCCACGGCCCCGCTGGGCACCCACCCCGCGATGGCAAGCCTGGTGCTGCACCGCTACGACGAGGCACTGACCGGGACGAGGCCCCTGCCGGCGCTCGCATCGGCATAGGGAGACGTAGAACCGCGGGCCGACGGCAGCGCCCCGTCAGGGGCGCGGGGCTGTGTCGGAATGTGCGGCTCCGCCGCGTGGGCGCGACCAGCCACCACCGACCCGTACCCGCCAAACGGCAGGACCCGGCAGACGAGTAGGCACCCATTTGTCACACCCGCCCCGTACTGTCGAATCATGGAAGGCACCGCACCCCCCACCCGCAACACCCCCGCGAGCCACGACACCCCGGCCGACTACGACCCGCCCTCCGCGGAGCGCTACGCCCCGGAGCCCGACAAACGCCCCGGCCGCACCGCCTTCCAACGCGACCGCGCCCGCATCCTGCACTCGGCCGCACTCAGAAGGCTGGCCGGCAAGACCCAGGTCGTCACCCCCGGCACCCGCACCCCCGCCTGGGACGCCAGCCCCCGCACCCGCCTCACCCACTCCCTGGAGTGCGCCCAGGTGGGCCGCGAGCTGGGCGCCGCCCTCGGCTGCGACCCAGACCTCGTGGAGGCCGCCTGCCTCTCGCACGACCTCGGCCATCCCCCCTTCGGTCACAACGGCGAACAGGCACTCAACGAATTCGCCGAGGACTGCGGCGGTTTCGAGGGCAACGCCCAGTCCTTGCGCCTGCTGACCCGCATCGAGCCCAAGCGCTTCGTGCGGTCCCCCGAGTCCGGCGACCTCGTCAGCGTCGGCCTCAACCTCACCCGCGCCGCCCTGGACGCCGCCACCAAGTACCCCTGGCCGCGCGGCGGTCACCCCACCGACCCCAAGTCGCCCAAGTTCGGTGTGTACGACGACGACCGGCTCGTCTTCGACTGGGTCCGCAAGGACGCCCCCAGCACGAGCACGACCTTCGAGGCCCAGGTCATGGACTGGGCCGACGACGTGGCGTACTCCGTGCACGACGTCGAGGACGGCCTGCACGCGGGCCACATCGATCCGTCCTGCCTGCACGCGGAGCCCGAACGCCGAGCGGTCTTCGAGGTCGCCCGCGGCCGGTACGTCCCCGCGGACACCGACCCGGCCGAGCTCGCCGCCGCCCTAGACCGCCTCCTCGACCAGGAGTGGTGGCCGCACGGGTACGACGGAACGGCCGTCGCCCAGGCCCGGTTGAAGGACGCCACCAGCCAGCTCATCGGCCGCTTCTGCCTTGCCGCCGAGGGCGCCACCCGGCAGACGTACGGACGCGGCCCCCTCACCCGGTACGCCGCCGAACTGGTCGTCCCGCACGGGACGCGGCTGGAGTGCGCCGTGCTGAAGGCCGTCGCCGACCGGTACGTGATGCAGCGCGCCGAGCAGGAACGGCTCCGCGCCGACCAGCGGATCGTCGTCGCCGAACTGGCCGAGGCGCTCACCGCCCGCGCGCCGGAGGGACTCGAACCCCAGTTCCGCGCGCTGTTCGACTCGGCCCCGGACGACCGCGCCCGCAAGCGGGTGATCGTCGACCAGATCGCTTCCCTCACCGACACCTCCGCCCGCGCGTTGCACGCGAGACTGACGGGGCGGAAGTGACGAAAACGTGACCCTGCGTGGCCTGATCGGGTCACTACCTCTTCCCGCATCACGCTCCGTGCGGGACGCTCGCATGTGGACGCACCCTTAAGAGGAGGCATCAAGTGGTCGACGCGGATCAGACATTCGTCATCGTCGGAGGCGGTCTCGCCGGCGCGAAGGCGGCCGAGACGCTCCGAGCGGAGGGCTTCACCGGCCGCGTGATACTGATCTGCGACGAGCGCGACCACCCCTACGAGCGTCCGCCGCTCTCCAAGGGGTATCTGCTCGGCAAGGAGGAGCGCGACAGCGTCTTCGTCCACGAGCCGTCCTGGTACGCGCGCCACGACATCGAGCTCCACCTCGGCCAGACCGTCGACGCCGTCGACCGTACGGCCAGGACCGTCCGCTTCGGGGACGACGGCACCCTCGTCCACTACGACAAACTGCTGCTCGCGACCGGCGCCGAGCCCCGCCGCCTGGACATCCCGGGCACCGATCTCGCGGGCGTCCACCATCTGCGCCGCCTCGCCCACGCCGAGCGCCTGAAGGGAGTTCTCGGGGCCCTCGGCCGGGACAACGGCCACCTCGTCATCGCCGGTGCCGGCTGGATCGGCCTGGAAGTGGCGGCGGCGGCCCGCGAGTACGGCGCGGAGGTCACCGTCGTCGAGCCGGAGCCGACGCCCCTGCACGGCGTCCTCGGCCCCGAGCTGGGCAACCTCTTCGCCGAGCTGCACCGCGAGCACGGCGTCCGCTTCCACTTCGGCGCGAGGCTCACGGAGATCGTCGGCCAGGACGGGATGGTCCTGGCGGCCCGCACGGACACGGGGGAGGAGCACCCGGCGCACGACGTCCTCGCGGCCATCGGCGCGGGTCCGCGCACGGGCCTGGCCGAAGCGGCGGGGCTGGAGGTGGCCGACCGGTCACAGGGCGGCGGCATCTTGGTGGACGCGGGGCTCCGTACGTCCGATCCCTCCATCTACGCCGCCGGTGACGTCGTCTCCTTCCCGCACGCCCTGTTCGACACCCGGCTGCGGGTGGAGCACTGGGCCAACGCGCTCAACGGCGGCCCGGCCGCCGCCCGCTCGATGCTCGGCAAGGACGTCACCTACGACCGGGTGCCCTACTTCTTCTCCGACCAGTACGACCTCGGGATGGAGTACTCGGGATGGGCGCCGCCGGGGTCCTACGACCAGGTGGTGATCCGGGGGGACGCCGGGAAGCGGGAGTTCATCGCGTTCTGGCTGAAGGAGGGACGGGTGCTGGCCGGGATGAATGTGAACGTGTGGGATGTCACTGAGCCGATCCAGAAGCTGATCCGGTCCCGGGAACGGGTGGATGTGGACGCGCTGTCGAATCCCCAGGTTCCGTTGGAGAGTCTGGTCGCCTAGGCATCTGCGAGGCTGGGCGTGAGGGCGGGTGCGGGTGGTATGTGGTTGCCCGCGCAGTTCCCCGCGCCCCTCAGGGGGCGCCGCCCGTGCTCCGTCGTTGTCAGTGGACCACCGTAGAATCTCCGCGTGGCAGGACGGATCAACGACGAGGACGTGAAGGCGGTACGGGACGCGGTCCCGATCGACGCCGTGGTGTCCGAGTACCTCCAGCTGCGCAACGCGGGCGGCGGGAACCTCAAGGGACTCTGCCCGTTCCACGACGAGAAGTCGCCGTCCTTCCAGGTCAGCCCGAGCAAGGGCCTCTTCCACTGCTTCGGCTGCCAGGAGGGCGGCGACACCATCACGTTCGTGATGAAGGTCGACCACCTGTCCTTCTCGGAGGCCGTCGAGCGCCTCGCCGGCCAGGCCGGCATCACCCTCAGGTACGAGGAGGGCGGGTACAACCCCTCCCACCAGCGCGGCGAGCGGATCCGCCTGGTCGAGGCCCACAAGATCGCCGCCGAGTGGTACGCGGAACAGCTCGCCACCAGCCCCGAGGCCGACACCGGCCGGATCTTCCTCGCCGAGCGCGGCTTCGACCAGTCCGCCGCCGTCCACTTCGGCGTCGGCTACAGCCCCCAGGGCTGGGACCACCTCACCCGCTTCCTGCGCGGCAAGGGTTTTACCGACAAGGAACTGCTCCTGTCCGGCCTCTCCCAGGAGGGCCGCCGGGGCCCGATCGACCGCTTCCGGGGCCGCCTGATGTGGCCCATCCGCGACATCGGCGGGGACGTGGTCGGCTTCGGCGCCCGCAAGCTCTACGAGGCGGACAACGGCCCGAAGTACCTCAACACCCCCGATACCGCTATCTACCGCAAGTCCCAGGTTCTCTACGGCATCGACCTCGCCAAGAAGGACATCGCCAAGGCCAGCCGCGCCGTCGTCGTCGAGGGCTACACCGACGTCATGGCCTGCCACCTCGCCGGCGTCACCACGGCCATCGCCACCTGCGGCACGGCCTTCGGCGGCGAGCACATCAAGATCCTCCGCCGGCTGCTGATGGACAACGGCTCGGCCCGTGTGATCTTCACCTTCGACGGCGACGCGGCCGGCCAGAAGGCGGCCCTGCGCGCCTTCGAGGACGACCAGAAGTTCGCCGCCGAGACGTACATCGCGATCGCCCCCGACGGCATGGACCCCTGCGAACTGCGCCTGGCGAAGGGCGACGAGGCGGTCGCCGAACTGGCCGAACCCCGCACCCCGCTCTTCGAGTTCGCCCTCCGCCAGATCGTCGCCCGCTACGACCTGGAGACCCCCGCCGGACGGGCCGCCGCCCTCGACGAGGCCGCGCCGATCGTGGCCCGCATCAAGAACAGCGGCGCCCAGCACGAGGTCGCCGTGGAACTCGCCGGCATGCTCGGCATCCTCGACACCCAGTTCGTCGTCAAGCGCGTCGCCCAGCTGGCCCGCTGGGCCCGCGAGCGCGGCGGCCAGGGCCCGGCCCCGACCGCCCAGCCGTACGAGTCCACCTCCCGGCCCCCGTCCGGCCCCGCCCTCACCCTCCGCAACCCGGTCTTCGCCACCGAGCGGGAACTCCTCAAACTCGCCCTCCAGCGCCCCGAGTTGGTCGCTCCCGCGTTCGACGCGTACGGCGTCGACGAGTTCACCGCCGCCCCCTACGCGGCCGTCCGTGAGGCGATCATCGAGGCGGGCGGCGTGGAGTACGGCGCCGAGGACCCGCAGGAGTACCTGGTCCGTGTCCGCGAGGCGGCACCCGACGACACGGTGCGGGCCATGGTGACGGAGCTGGCGGTCGAGGCGATCATGCGCAAGACGGTCGACGACGTCTACGCGGGCGCACAACTGGTCACCGTGCGCCGCCGGGCCGTCGAACGCCGGGTCCGCGACGTCCAGGGCAGCCTGGCGAGGGCGGCCGCCCAGGGCGACCCCGCCCAGCTGGCCGCCGTCCAGAACGAGTTGTGGGTCCTCCAGCAGTACGACCAGGCATTGCGGGAGCGGGGCGCGGAGGCGCTCTGACCCCGCGACGGTTCGCGCCCCCCGGCCGCGCACGTCCCCGCAGCACATGCCAATCCGCGCCGGAGCCACCCCGCTCCGTACGGCCTTCAAGCTGTTTGCGGCCCGTCCAGCAGCGCACTCGTGCAGCACGGTAACCGCGCGGTCACGGGCCGACCGCAAAAAGTCACCGCACGCCCCTCGTGGCGGCTGTGTGTCGTACTCCACACTGGGTTGCGGTGCCTGAGTCCTCGGAGCGCGGCCGGCCCGTCCCCCACGGGTCCGAGATCCCCGCGGTTCCGCTCGATGAGTACGGGATGGACGGCGGCGAGGCCGCCCGCGCCATCCCAGACGTACCGCTGCCGCACGCCCGGGCAGCGACATTCCTGGAGGTCGCCCCCGTGCAGACCCAGACCCTCATACAGAACGACACCAGTACGGCCATCGGTACCGACGGCTCGGAGCCGGCCGCGGAGACCGATGTCATCACCGCGGTGCCCGCCCAGAGTCGCGCCGCGCACCACCCCGAGGCGGTCCCGGACGGCCCGCCCGACCTGGACGAACCGCCCGCCGCCGCGGTCGAGGCCCTGGAGACGGCCGACACCCCGGAGCCCGAGCCCGTGGAACTGCCGCGCGCCCGCGCGGACACCAGCGGCCCGTCCTCCGACCTCTTCCGCCAGTACCTGCGCGAGATCGGCCGCGTCCCCCTCCTGACGGCAGCGGAGGAAGTGGAACTGGCCCGCCGCGTCGAGGCCGGCCTCTTCGCCGAGGAACGGCTGGGCAACGCCCCCGACCTCGACACGGAGCTGGCCCTCGACCTCGACAAGCTGGTCGTCATGGGCCGCGTGGCCAAGCGCCGCCTGATCGAGGCGAACCTGCGGCTCGTCGTCTCCGTGGCGAAGCGGTACGTCGGCCGCGGTCTGACCATGCTGGACCTGGTGCAGGAAGGAAACCTGGGCCTCATCCGGGCCGTCGAGAAGTTCGACTACGCGCGCGGCTACAAGTTCTCGACCTACGCGACCTGGTGGATCCGCCAGGCCATGTCCCGCGCGCTGGCCGACCAGGCCCGCACCATCCGGGTCCCGGTCCACGTGGTCGAGCTGATCAACCGGGTCGTCCGCGTCCAGCGGCGCATGCTGCAGGAGCGGGGGTACGAGCCCACGCCGGAGGAAGTGGCCGCCCACCTCGACCTCGCCCCCGAACGCGTCAGCGAGGTTCTCCGGCTCGCCCAGGAACCGGTCTCCCTCCACGCCCCGGTCGGCGAGGAGGACGACGTGGCCCTCGGCGACCTCATCGAGGACGGCGACGCGGCGAGCCCCGTGGAGTCGGCCGCGTTCCTGCTGCTGCGCGAGCACCTGGAGGCGGTCCTCTCCACCCTGGGCGAGCGGGAACGCAAGGTGGTCCAACTCCGCTACGGCCTCGCCGACGGCCGCCCCCGCACGCTGGAGGAGATAGGCCGCATCTTCGGCGTCACCCGGGAACGGATACGCCAGATCGAGTCCAAGACCCTGAACAAACTCAGGGACCACGCCTTCGCGGACCAGCTGCGGGGGTACTTGGACTGAGGGGGCGCGTCGTCGGCCGCGGGCCCGGTGGGGCTTCTCGCGCAGTTCCCCGCGCCCCTGAAAGGCCTCCGGCCTTTCGGGCCGAAAAAGCAGGGGCGCAGCCTCGCTTTTTCAGGGGCGCGGGGAACTGCGCGACCAGCCCCACCCACCCGCACCCGACAACGCACCCCCGGCCAGCCCCTCAGTCCACCTCCGCGACCGCCTCCGCGAACTGCGCCTTGTACAACCGCGCATAAGCACCGTCCGCGGCCAACAACTCCGCGTGCGCCCCCTGCTCCACGATGGAACCGTTCTCCATCACCAGAATCGTGTCCGCGTCCCGAATCGTCGACAGCCGGTGCGCGATCACGAACGACGTCCGCCCGTGCGCCAGCTTCGCCATCGCCTTCTGGATCAACACCTCGGTCCGCGTGTCCACCGAGGACGTCGCCTCGTCCAGCACCAGGATCACCGGATCCGACAGGAACGCCCGAGCGATCGTGATGAGCTGCTTCTCACCCGCGCTCACCCCGGTCCCCTCGTCGTCGATGACGGTGTCGTACCCGTCCGGCAGCGTCCGGATGAACCGATCCGCGTGCGCCGCCCGAGCCGCCTCCTCGACCTCACCCCGCGTCACCTTCCGCGACGCGGACGCCCCGTACGCGATGTTCTCCGCGATGGTCCCGCCGAACAGCCAGGTGTCCTGGAGCACCATCCCTATCCCGTCGCGCAGTTCGTCCCGCGACATGGACGCGACATCGACCCCGTCGAGCGTGATCCGCCCGCCGGTGACCTCGTAGAACCGCATCAGCAGGTTCACCAGCGTGGTCTTGCCCGCGCCCGTCGGCCCCACGATCGCCACCGTGTGCCCCGGCTCGACGACCAGCGACAGATCCTCGATCAGCGGCTTGTCGGCCTCGTACCGGAAGGAGACCCCCTCCAGCGCCACCCGCCCCCGCAGCTCCTCGGGCCGCACCCCGGGCACCGCGTCGGCCTCCTGCTCCTCCGCGTCGAGCAGTTCGAAGATCCGCTCGGCGGAGGCGACCCCCGACTGCACGAGGTTGGCCATGGACGCAACCTGCGTCAGCGGCATCGAGAACTGCCGCGAGTACTGGATGAAGGCCTGCACGTCACCGATCGACAGCGCACCGGTCGCGACCCGAAGCCCGCCCACCACGGCGACGAGCACATAGTTGATGTTCGATACGAACAACATCAGCGGCTGCATGATCCCGCTGTTGAACTGGGCCTTGAACCCGGCCTCGTACAGCCGCTCGTTCTCCTCGGCGAACTGCTTCGCCGACTCCTCCTGACGCCCGAACACCTTCACCAGCGTGTGCCCGGTGTACATCTCCTCGATGTGGGCGTTGAGCCTGCCCGTCACCCGCCACTGCGCGACGAAGTGCGGCTGCGACCGCTTGCCGACCCGCGTGGCCACCAGGAACGACACCGGCACGGTCACCAGCGCGACCAGCGCCAGCAGCGGCGACACCCAGAACATCATCGCCAGCACACCGATGATGGTGAGCAACGAGTTGATCAGCTGCCCCATCGACTGCTGCAGCGTCTGCCCGATGTTGTCGATGTCGTTGGTCGCCCGGCTCAGCACCTCACCGCGCTGCCGCTTGTCGAAGTACGACAGCGGCAGCCGCGACAGCTTCGCCTGGAGCTGTTCGCGCATGTGGTAGACGGTCCGGTTGATGGCCCGGTTGGAGAGCCGGGTGGCCACCGCCATCAGCAGCCCCGCGATCAGGAAGATGCCGAGGGCAACCAGAAGAACGGTGCCGACGGCCTCGAAATCGATGCCCTCGCCCGGCGTGAAGTCCGTGCCCGACAGCATGTCGGCGACCGCGCCGTCCCCGCGCTCGCGCATGGACTCAAGGACCTCGGCCTTGGTCGCGCCCGCCGGCATCTCCCGCCCGACGACACCCGCGAACACCAGGTCGGTCGCCTTGCCGAGGATCCACGGCCCCAGCACGGACAGTCCGACGCTGATCACCGCGCACAGGACCATCGCGTACATCGTGAACCGCTCGGGCCTGAACTGCGCGAGCAGCCGTTTCCCGGACCCCTTGAAGTCCATGGAGTGCTGATCGGGAGCCCCGGCCCCCGCCATCCGTGCCAACGGCCCGGCCATCAGGCTGCCTCCGCTTCCGTGAGCTGGGAGAGGACGATCTCCCGGTAGGTCTCGTTCTGCGCCATCAGCTCGTGGTGGCGTCCGGTGCCGACGACGCGGCCCTCGTCGAGGACGACGATCCGGTCGGCGTCCCGGATGGTCGCCACCCGCTGGGCCACGATCACCACGGTCGCGTCGGCGGTCTCCCGCGCCAGCGCCGCCCGCAGCGCGGCGTCGGTCGCGTAGTCGAGCGCGGAGAAGGAGTCGTCGAACAGATAGATCTCCGGCCGCTGCACCAGCGTCCGCGCGATCGCGAGCCGCTGCCGCTGACCGCCGGACACATTCGTCCCGCCCTGCGCGATGGGGGAGTCCAGCCCGTTCTCCAGCCGCTCGACGAACTCCTTGGCCTGCGCCACCTCCAGCGCGTGCCACAACTCCTCGTCGGTGGCGTCCGGATTGCCGTACCGCAGATTCGTCGCCACGGTCCCGGAGAACAGGTACGGCTTCTGCGGCACCAGACTCACCGTCCTGGCCAGCAGCTTCGGGTCGAGCGCCCGTACGTCGACGCCGTCCACCAGGACCTCGCCCTCGGTGGCGTCGAACAGCCGGGGCACCAGCCCGAGCAGCGTCGACTTCCCGCTGCCCGTGGACCCGATGACCGCGGTGGTCTCACCCGGCCGGGCCACGACCTCGATCGACCTGAGCACCGGCTCCTCGGCACCCGGATAGCGGAACCCCGCACCCCGGACCTCCAGGAACCCGTGACGCCGCAGCTCCCGTACGGCCACGACCGGCGGCACCACGCTCGTGTCGGTCTCCAGCACCTCCTGGATGCGCTCGGCGCACACCTCGGCGCGCGGCATCATCATGAACATGAACGTGGCCATCATCACTGCCATGACGATCTGCATCAGATAGGCGAGGAAGGCCGTGAGCGCGCCGATCTCCATGCCACCGCTGTCGATCCGATGGGCGCCGAACCACACCACCGCGATCGACGAGAGGTTGATGACCGTCATCACGATCGGGAACATCAGCGCGAGCATCCGGCCGGTGCCCAGTGACACGTCCGTCAGCTCGACGTTCGCCTTCCGGAACCGCTCCTTCTCGTAGTCGTCCCGCACGAAGGCCCGGATCACCCGGTTGCCGGTGATCTGCTCCCGCAGCACCCGGTTCACGGTGTCCAGCCGCTCCTGCATGGTGCGGAACAGGGGGCGCAGCCGGCGCACGATCAGGCTGACGGAGATCCCGAGCACCGGTACGACCGCCAGGAGCACCCCCGACAGCGGCACATCCAGGCCGAGCGCCAGCACGATGCCGCCGACACACATGATCGGCGCCGACACCACCAGCGTGAACGTCATGAGCGCCAGCATCTGCACCTGCTGGACGTCGTTCGTCGTCCGCGTGATCAGCGACGGGGCCCCGAAGTGACCGACCTCACGCGCCGAGAACGACTGCACCCGGTCGAACACGGCGGCCCGGATGTCCCGGCCGACCGCAGACGCGGTGCGGGCGCCGTAGTACACGGCCCCGATGTTGCAGACGACCTGCACCAGCGAGATACCGATCATCACCGCGCCGAAGGACAGGATGTAACCCGTGTCCCCCTTGACCACGCCCTCGTCGATGATGTCCGCGTTCAGTGTGGGCAGGTAGAGCGTGGCGCACGTCTGCACGAACTGCAGCAGCACCAGCAGGGTGATCGGTGTCCGGTAGGGACGGAGATGACTTCTCAGCAAACGTATGAGCACGCGAGATCTCTCGGAGTCGAAGACGGGGTTCGGGACGCACCACCCCCCATCGTCGAACACTCCACCCGCGTTACCTCAACCGAATTAACCCGACGGTGAGGAATCCATGGCCGAACCTTGCAGGCGAGCCGAGACATTCAGGCACGGAACGCCCCGGGGTGGGTCTGCTCCCGAACCGCCACGTACTGCTGCCGAACCGCCTGCCCCACCGCCAGCTCGTCACCCGGCTCCAGCACCTGCGCCGCCGCCCCCGGCCACATCGGAGGCGTACGCGGATCGAGCGCCCCCTGCGAGACCCCGAGCGCCCACGCGGCCTGCCGTGCCGCGCCCACCGCCGCGTAGTCCGCCGGCTGCGGCACCACCACGGGCACCCCGAAGAGCGCCGGCGCCGCCGCCTGTACGGCCGACAGCTCCGCCGCCGCACCCAGCAAAAAGATCCGCCGTACGTCCACGCCCCGGCCCCGCAGCACGTCCAGCGCGTCCGCGAGCCCGCACAGCATGCCCTCGAACGCGGCCCGCGCGAGGTGCTCCGGCCTCATCGACTCCCGCCGCAGCCCGGCCAGCGTCCCCGCCGTGTGCGGCAGGTTCGGCGTCCGCTCGCCCTCCAGGTAGGGCAGCATGACCAGCCCGTGCGACCCGGGGGTGGACTTCATCGCCAGGTCGGACAGCGCCTCCAGATCGGCCACGCCCAGCAGTTCGGCGGCCCCGCGCAGGGTCCGTACGGCGTTGAGCGTGGTGACGACCGGCAGATGCATCCCGGTGGCGTCGGCCAGCGAGGTGATCATCCCGGAGGAGTCGACGAGCGCCTGGGTGTGCACGGCCATGACGGACCCGGAGGCCCCCAGCGACACCACCGCGTCACCGAGGCCGATACCGAGCCCGAACGCGGCGGCCATGGTCTCGCCGGTGCCGGCGGAGATGAGGAGCCCTTCCGGCGTCGTACCGGCGGCGTCCGAGGGGCCCAGCACCTCGGGAAGCATCACCTGATGCCCGAGCGCCATCTCGACGAGGTCCGTGCGGTACTGCCCGGTCGCCGCGTTCCAGTACCCGGTCCCGGACGCCCCGCCCCGGTCCGTGGTCCTCCTGACCGGCCGCCCCAGCAACTGCCAGACCAGCCAGTCGTGCGCCTGGAGCAGTACGGCCGTCCGCATCGCGGCGTCCGGTTCCGTACGGCTCATCCAGCGCAGCTTGGTCACCGGCTGCGCGGCCCCCGGCACACAGCCGACGGCCTCCGCCCACGCGCCTCGCCCGCCGAGCGCGTCGACGAGGTCGGCCGCCGCGACCTGGGTCCGCCTGTCGCCGCCGACCATCGCCGGACGCACGGTGTTGCCCTGTGCGTCCAGCGCGATCAGCCCGTTCTGCTGGGACGAGACGCCGATCGCCTGCACGCCCTCCAGCAGCCCGCCGCCGGCCGCCTCGCCCAGGGACAGCAGCCAGGCCTGCGGGTCGACGTCCGCGGGACGCCCCCCGCTCTCCGCCGGCTCCAACGGGTGCGGGGCATACCCCTGCCTGAGCACGGCCCCTGTGTCCGAGTCACAGACGACAATGCGCGTAAAATCGGGCGAACTGTCCAGCCCGGCGACTATCCCCATGGCAGAAATTCTGCCGCACGGGAAGGGGTGGGAGCGCCGCGCGTCGGTCTGTTCGGCGCGATGTGGTCCCTAGGTATTGCTGGTGCCCCAGTCGTCCCCGGCGGAGCCGTTGGCGTTGCGTTCCCGCAGGGAGCGGACCCGCTCGGCGACCAGGTCCGGCATGCGGTCGCCGACCTTCTCGCTGACCACGTGGTACGCCTTGCCCGCGTAGACCCGCCCCTGCTGGGCGGCCGACTCGGCGGTGTTCCGCACGGCGGGGTTCTGTGCGACCTGTCGGGCGGACTTCTTCAACTGTTCGTAGCGTTCGCGACCGGCCTTCGTGCCGAGCACGTACCCCAGGGCCAGTCCGGCAAAGAACGTGAGCCGATACCGCATGGTGACCACCCTTCCCTTACGTCTGCGTCGGTCCCTTGCGTGCCCTGCGCGGGCGACGGGCGCGGGGGATACCGATTGGCGGAGCACCCCCCTGCTTGCGCTAATGTATGTGTCGCAGCGAGCGCACGCCCCCTGGCGAATACCCAGGGAGGTACGTTCGATGCAGCGAGGCGATCCTCCGTAGCTCAATTGGCAGAGCAGCCGGCTGTTAACCGGCAGGTTACTGGTTCGAGTCCAGTCGGGGGAGCTTCGATCTTCCGTAGCTCAATTGGCAGAGCAGCCGGCTGTTAACCGGCAGGTTACTGGTTCGAGTCCAGTCGGGAGAGCAGCGAGGAAGGGCCCCTTGGGGGTCCTTTTTCGTGTTCGGGGGAACCGCGTGCGCCGCGCCGAGGTCTTCAAGGTCAAGAAGCGCATGCGAAGGCCGACCATCCGAAGCAGGAGATCGTATGAGCGGCTATGCTGCGGCAGACGGCGCGCACACATGTACGCGACACGCCGTACGGGGCGGTAGCTCAGCCGGTTAGAGCAGCGGACTCATAATCCGTCGGCCGTGGGTTCGAGTCCCACCCGCCCCACCACTCGCTACGCGAGGAGAAACCTTCTGACCAGGCGCTTCCCTGGTCAGGGCGAGAGTGTGAGGGTCCTGGCGGCCCTGTGGTGATCATGATTTCATGATCGTCTGGACAAAGTCTGGACGTCGATTCCGGTTAAGTCGGATATGGCGCTTATGGGGTGTTTCGCGTCGGCTCGGACAAGCCTCCGCTGGCTCGTCCCGCAGCGAGAAGTGGGTCCATGTGAACGCCTTGACGCCGGCGCGCCTCCCCTGCGTGGTCTGTTTGTGATTGGTGGCCGCGCTCGATGTTGGTGATGTATCGTGAGTGCATACATCGTGGACAATGGGGGTGTGCGATGTCCGTTACTCAGATTGATCTCGACGACGAGGCGCTGGCTGAGGCCATGCGGCTCATGGGTGCCACGACGAAGAAGGAGACCGTCAACGCGGCTCTTCGGGACTACGTGGCGCGGATCAGGAGGCTTGAGGCCGCGGAGAAGCTGGCCGCGCGAGGTGAGCGCGGCGAGTTCGAGCAGGCCGCAGCGGCGCATGAAGCCGAGAAGCGTGCGCGGCGCGAGGCCTTCGAGTGATCACGTATCTGGTCGACACCTCGGCTCTGTGGCACCTTTTCCGCACCCCAGGCGCACTGCGTCCCTGGGAGGGACACATCGCCGCCGGGGTATTCCACCTCTGCGAGCCGACACGAGCCGAATTCCTCTACTCGGCGACCAGCCCGTCTCACCGAGATGAGCTGGCCGAGGAGTTGGACGCGCTCTGTCTGCTCTCTCCGGTTCCGAAGAACGCCTGGCGGTGGGTCGACACCGCCCAGTACAAACTGACCCAGAGGGGCCAGCACCGGGCGGCGGGAGCGATCGACCTGTTGGTGTGTGCGACAGCCGTACACCATGGGCACACCGTCCTCCACGTGGACCATGACTTCGCGACGGTGGCCGGAGTCCTCAAGGAAGTCCAGCAGCGAGACGCACGAGCCTGATCTCCGGAGGCAGGAACACGTCTGTCGGCTTCTAACCTCGGTGATCGATGTCTCCGGGCGCATCACTACGACCTATCCCCGCATGCGCGAGGCCGACAGCTTCGGCGCACCGAACGAGCCCACCACCTTCGAGCTATCCCCACGTGCGCGGGGCCGACTGGCGGGCATTCGGAGGCGGCAGAACATGGAGCTATCCCCGCCTACGTGGGGATACCTCCCACAACGTGTATAGGGTCGAGGTCCACGAGGCACCAACCCCGCGCCCGCGGGATAGCTCCGTCACACCGTCGTCGGTCGTGTGCCCGAAAGGGACGACCCCGCGCTCGCGGGGAGAGCTCCACGAGCTGGGGTTACGGTGCGCGGACAGCACTTCCGCCCCGCGCACGCGGGGATAGCTCCCTGGGCAAGCCGATGCCGTCGGCGAAGGAGGTGTCGGCCCCGCGCACGCAGGGATAGCTCTGCCCCACGGGTCTTCCGCGCTCAAAGCCGGGCGTCGGCCCCGCGCACACGCGGGGATAGCTCCAAGTGGGATTCCAAGTGGGAGGCGGGCTACCCGTCGGCCCTGTGCATGCGGGGATAGCTCCACCGGTGGCTCTGTAAGTGGGAGCGGGCAACGTTCGTAGACGGTTTTGGGCAACACTTGGCGATCACAGGACCCAAGAAGTGTCGATGAGAAGCAGCAACGCTCGTCTTCCATATGCCCTTGCGGGGTTGGTTGCGGATCCGCGTCGGTGGTTCAAGCGTAGTGTTGGCGTCGCTGAGTCGGGGGTTCGGTGTTGGATGCCTGGCTGCTCATCTCACTCGGTCAGTGCTCTACGGCTGTGCCGCCGTAGCGCCGCGCGACCTCATGGAACGCCTCCTTGGGTCTGCACGCACCGTCACCGGTCACCGCCACGAGCCCGAAACCGGCCTTGTCGAGGTCGAGACGAGGATCGTCGTGATGCGGAAAGTCGGGCATGGCGAAGGTGAACACGAAGCAGCCGTGCACGCCCTCCGCGTCGTACTGGTCGATGAGTTCACCGAGGTAGCGGGCCTGGACGGCCTCGTCGCGGGGGTGGTCGCCACGGATGCGCGGGGGCATGGCGAACCAGTTGACGATCCAGAAGGAACCGGCTCCCCGCTGGTCGGCTCCAGTGAAGGCACCGCACCCGAACTCGGTGATGACGACGGGCTTGTCGTGGTCGCGAACCAAGGTACGCAGGCGGTCTGCGTAGGTGGTGTGGTTGCGGCCGGAGCGGTAGAGGCTGACGCCGACCACGTCGAACAGCGACCAGTCGACATGTTCCCACCCGGCCGCGGAGTAGGTGACCGGCCCGCCAAAGCGGCGCCGCGCGGTGGTCACGGCGGTGGTTAGCAGCCGGTGGAGCCGCCTGTCGATCCTGCGCCGCAGCATGCGGTGGAAACGCACGATGAGCTTCAGGCGTAGGAACGAGCGAGGTCCGGGGACGATGCCGGGCACGGTGTGGGAGAACTCGCTGCCGACCAGGAGCGTCACCTGGTCCGGGTGTTCCCGGCGAAGTTCTTCGGCCGCATCGGCGACGGTTCCCAGGTGCTCCAGCAGCTTCGGCTCGGGCAGCTCGGGAACGCTGGGCCGGATGTAGACGCCGAGACCGGCCTCGAGGGCGGTACGGGCGGCATCGATCAATCGCTTCCCGTCCCCGATGAGCATCACCGTGGTGCAGTGCAGATCCCGGGCGATGACCTCCAGGTCCCGCCGCATGTCATCGGTGCTCGCCTCGCCGATCAGGTAGGAGATGCCGCGGACGGTCAGCATGCGCTCGGCTCCTGTCGACGCAGACGGTGGGCGGCCATGAGGAGAAGGGCGGTGACACCACTGAGCATCGCGGCGTTGACCGCGTACTTCACCGTGAAATCCACGTTGTCGCCGAGTGGTTCCACCAGGAAGGACAGCCCGGCGCGGACGACGAGGGCACTGCCCGCGGCGGCCAGTACATGCCGACGGCTCCAGCCCTGGCGGCGCGACCAGCGCAGCAGCAGCCAGCCCAGTACGACCATGGCGACAATGTTCACCGCAACGCCCGCCCAGGTCGCCGGCAGCAACTGACTGGCACTCCATGCGACTCCGGTGACACCGCCGACCAGCCACCATGACGGCGCCTTCGCAGACGGCTGGGTCTTCGCAGGCCTGACGGTGAACGCGGTGGCGATCAAGGCAGCGGCGACGACTGCGGCGCCGATCAGCTGCGCCGGGCCGGCGGTGGAGTCCGCTGCCGTGTCGTTGTGGACAAGCGCGGCGCTCAGCGCCCACAGCAGCACCATGACGCCGACGCCGACCGGGCCCAGCCACCGCCGGTCCGCGATCCGAGGGGCACAGGATTCGACCACCGCGATCGGAGCGGCGAAACTCCAGATCACATGTCCCCCGACGTAGTTGAGCAGGCTCGCCGCGTCGACCCCCAGGCCCGGGATGAGGGTGACCCGCGCCTGGGTCGCCCAGTCGGGGCCATCGGCGTCGACCTCGTTGTCGAACAGGGTCTGGTCGATCAAGCCGGCCTGGATCACCCCGAAGGCCGCGCTCAACAGCAGGATCGTCGGCCAGCCGCGACCGGTGTGCCGGGTGATCTCGCGGATGAGCACCGCGACGGTTCCGTAGAGCGGCGCGAGGATGAGCAGGCCCGCGAGGAGCTCCAACGGGCGGCCAGTGCTTTCGCCGTAGCCGATGAGGTACTCCGCGCTGATCGGGGACAGCACCAGCAGGCCGGCCACGGCCGCCCAGCGGTGCCGCGGCCGCGGCAGTGCGGCAGGCTTGGACAATGCGGGCATGAGAATCCTCTGCATGGTGGTTCAGGGAGGCCGGGGCGTCATCGGTCCGGTCGACAGTAGAGAGATCGCCGACGGCCGGGCATCCGTCTTTCGTCCACAAGCGCATGACTTCCGTCTAGAAGTGCTCGGCCCTCCGGCCACACCCACTCCAAGGTCGCCTTGCGTACGGAATTTGACACCGTGCTCGCGCATCAAGACCCGGTACGACATTCCTGCCGGGGCGTCACGGCGGATCGCCGCGTACAAATCGACCTTGGACTTCGGCGGCGCCATCGCAGCCTCATCCCGCAGAGCACGTCCATGCTCCCGCCGCAAGCCCCCGGGCGTTGCCAGAACTCACAGACATCGCCCTCCGGTGAAAGGAGGCGTTCTCGGCCCTGAGCGACAAGTGATGTCGGATCCCGTCGACAAAACCACACCGGCGTCAAGGGAGTCGTAGAACTCCCGACGTCGGCCCCGCGCCTGCGGGATAGCCCCGTGCCGAAGACCCTTAACGAGGGGCCGCCGTCGTCGGTCCGTCACAGGCGGGTATAGCTCGCAGTTCACCTGCACAATTGGCGAGCCCGGCGGGTCGGCCCCGCCATGCGGGATAGCTCCCGTCTGTGGACCAAGCATGATCTCGTTCCGACTTCGGCCCCGCACGCCCCAGTCCTGGCAGGTTGGCCGAGTAGTGCTCATGTCGGCCCGCCCATGCGAGCATAGATCCAGAGGTAGCGGCCGGGATCGGCATCACGTAGACGTCGGCCCCGGGCACGGAGGGAATGGCACTGCCGGGGATACCTCCGACCACGACTTCGGGCCGAGCAACTGTGACCGGTCGGCCCTGCGCACGCAGGGATAGCTCTGTGGCCACGCCCTGGTGTTTCGCAGAGTTCGGGTCGGCCCCGCGCAGGCGGGGATAGCTCCACGGAGTACACCTTCCAGGTGGCCGCGGATTCGTCGGCTCCGCTTACGCGGGAATAACTCCTGGACGTAGAGAGGCGTCAGCGGCTTGGCGATGTCGGCCCACGCTCGCAGGGAGAGTTCTACCCCCCAGGCCGCGGCCGCCAGGTGAGTCGCGTCGGTCCCGCGCACGCGCGGATACCTCGTAGGCGAGGATCCGGGCGTACCGCTGCCCGTTGTCGGCCCAGTGCACGTGGGGATAGCTGCCTGGGCGTCATCCACGACTTCACGAAGTTCTCGTCGGCTCCACGCCCGCAGGGATGCTCCGCCGCTCATCTGTGCCGGGCCGAACTCCGGGGATGTCGCCCCCCCCGCACGCGGGGATAGCCCGTACGGTGATCGTCTGAGGCGACCGAAATGAGGGTCCGCGTATTTGGGGGCGCTCCGCCTGCCTTCGGGTCGCTGTAGAGAAATCCGCTGCGGGCGAGTTTGAGGCGCACCCCCGGGCTGGGGCGATCGTCTCGGAAGCTGGTTGGGCTTGTCCTTCCGGGACGCGTTCTGGACGCAGGTTGGACACAAGGATCGGAAAAGACTGACAAGGGCCGAGAAGGAACGCGGCGCCAAACAGCGTCTGACCTAGGGAAACGGCAAGGATGTGCACTGATCGACAAGGACCGCCAAGATCCTCAAAGGACTCATAATCCGTCGGCCGTGGGTTCGAGTCCCACCCGCCCCACCAGTCACATCCGTGACCTGCGGAAACGTCTCAGCGGGCGTGCGGATTCAAGGTTTTGGACCATCGGCCTGAATCCGCTGCTCGTGAGTTCAAGGGCGTTGTGCTCGGCGTTGGTTGGAGCCGCTCCGACCTGCATGGACGTATCAGTCCACTGGTGGACGCCGAAGTCGGACGCTGATGGGACGCAGGTCAGCGGCAGTGGCTCCCTGGCGACCTTCGCCTACGTTGATCCGGCCGTGGGCCGTGGGCCGTGGGCTGTGGGCGTGGGGCCGGTGCGGTGTGGGGGCAGACGTGTAGGAATCTCTGTCAGCCTCAGCAGCGGCTGCGCAACTCCTGCGTGGTCCGGCGCATCTCGTCCGCCAGTCGGCTCAGGACCGCGGGGAGCGGAGCGTCGTCGTGGGCCGTCCACGGCTGCCGTGCCTCGGCGGCGGCCTCGAGGTCCTGGCAGAGTTCCGCCGCGCGGGTGGCTCCCACGGTCCCGCAACTGCCTTTGAGACGGTGCGCCCACAGGCGCGCCGCATCGAAGTCCCCGGTCTCCAGGGCCTCCCGCAGCCGCCCGAGGACCTCGGGGGTCGAGGCCGCGAACGCGTCCACGATGTCCGCGATGTCGTCGGCGGGCAGACCGTCGAGCTCCGCCGGTAGCTTCCAGGTGTTCGGAGCCGCGGACTCGGTGGGCGGTTCCGCCGCCGTCCAGACGGCGATGCGGGCGAGCACCTGCGTCCAGTCCACCGGTTTGGTGAGGTGGTCGTCCATGCCCGCCTCGATGCACCGGATCCGGTCGTCCGGCATCGCCGCCGCCGTCATGGCGATGATCGGGACGCGCTCGGATCCGGCCTGGCGCCGTCTGATCTCGGCCGTCGCGGCGAGGCCGTCGAGCCCCGGCAGCTGGCAGTCCATGAGGACGAGGTCGTACCGGTCGCGGAGCACGGCCCGAACCGCGCGGTGCCCGTCGTCGACCACGTCGACATGGTGACCCGCCTTCTGCAGGACGAGCCGTGCGACCTGGGAACTGACGTCGTCGTCCTCGACGACGAGGACACGGGCCGGGCGTGCCGCGATGTCGGCATGATCCTTTGCTCCGCCGTCGTACGGGTGGGGGAGCGGTGCCGGGGGCTCGGGGGCTCCCGCCGTGCCGAGCGCGTTCTGCGCCGCCGCCAGCAGACGGCGCCTGCTCAGTGGCAGGGTCACCGACTGGACGGTCCGGTCCTTGGTCCGGGAAGCGGCAGGCCATGCGGCACCGGTACGTCCCGGAGTGATCAGCACGATGACGTTGGTCGCGTGGAGCCGGGGATCGGCGAGGACGGCGTCGGCGAGCGACCCGTTCTCCTCGTCGTCCGACCGGGCCGGACGCGTACCGTTCCCGGCGAGTGGCATGTGGAGATCGATGACGGCCAGGTCGAACGGCGACTGACCGGCTGCAGCGGCCTGTAGCGCGGCCGTGGCCGCGGCGGCGTCCGCGGTCTCTTCCACCACCAGACCCGCTCCGGACAGAATGCGGCTCGCCGGCTCCCGGTTCTCCTCGTCCGCGCAGGCGATGAGGACGCGGCGACCGTTCAGTTCCTCGTGGGCGGGGGCGGTCCGGGCGAGGACGCCCATGGGCAGGGTCACCCAGAAGCGGCTGCCGACACCCTTCACGCTGTCCAGCCCGATCCTGCCGCCCATGAGCTCGACCAGCTGCCGGCTGATGGCCAGCCCCAGTCCGCTGCCGCCGGTGCGGCGCGTGATGGGGGAGTCGAGCCGGCGGAAGGTCTCGAAGACCCGGTCCCGGTCCTCGGGGCCGACGCCGATGCCGGTGTCGCGGACGGTGAACCGCAGGGTCGCCCGGTCGACGGTGGCCGGGCCGACCTGATCGCGTTCGGGTTCCAGGGTCACCTCCAGGTCGATCCCGCCCTGGACGGTGAACTTCATGGCGTTGCCGAGGATGTTGGTCAGCACCTGCCGGAGCCGGACGGGATCGCCGACCACGTGCTGCGGCAGGTCCTCGGCCAGGTGGAGCGCCAGCCACAGGCCCTGCCGGTAGGCGTGCGGGGCGAACAGGGCCACGACCTCGTCGCACAGCCGGGGCAGGTCGAAGGCCACCTTCTCGATCCTCAGGTGGCCCGCCTCGACCTTCGACAGATCGAGGAAGTCGTCCAGCAGGCGGAGCAGGTTCTGTGCGGATTCCTGCACGGTGCTCGCGTAGTGCCGCTGCTCGTCGTCCATGCGGGTGTCGAGAAGGAGGGTGTTCATGCCCAGTACGCCGTTGATCGGCGTGCGGATCTCGTGGCTGACCTTGGCCAGGAACTCGGACTTGGCGGCCGAGGCCCGCACCGCCTCGTCCCGCGCCGTGGCGAGCGCGTCCGCGTAGCGCGCCAGGGTCCGCCTCGCCCGTCGGCGGCTGCGGCTGGTGTGGATCTGGAAGCCGAGCCCGGCCAGGATCAGGGCGGTGAGCAGGGCGGCTATGAACAGCACCCGGTTGCGCAGATGCGCCGCGGAGGCCAGTGCCTCGGCGGCGGGCACCTCGGCGGTGACCGTCCATCCGATGCCCGGGATGGGCTCGGAGGCCGAGAGCACCGGCCCCTCGTCCCCCCGCCAGTTGGTGAAAACCCTGCGGCCGGCCAGTGCCGCGTCCACCCGCGCGTCCTCCCGCAGGGAGGTGAGCGCGAACAGTCGGCCCGCCGGGTCCGCCACCAGAACCCCGGCCCGGTCCGTGATCAGCAACCGGATCCCTTGCGCCTCGGCGGCCTCCGAAGCGTACGCCTGGATCGCGTCCAGGCTGTAGACGGCGGTCAGGATGCCCAGCAGTCCCTGGCCGTCCTCGCCCGGGATCGGCGCCGCGACGGCCACGGCCCGGGAGACGCCCCGCATGGTGGGGGTGTACGCCTGCGACACGTACGGCTGCATGCCGTCGCGCACCGCGCGGTACCAGTCGGTTCCGCTGACGTCCTGGAACAGCTCGACCGAGGGCTGGGCGTCGATCAGCCGGCCGTCGGGCCCGGCCATGATCACTCCGCTGATCCCGGGCCGCATCCGGGCCAGTTCCGCCAGTGCGTCGGGCAGATCGGACGCGGCCGCCCGGTTGCCCGATGTGACCAGGGAGCGGATGTCGGGCCGCTGGGCGTAGGCGCTGACGAGCTGCTTCAGCGTGCCCATCTGCTGCTCCACGACCACCCGGCTCACCGCGGCGGTCGTCTCCACCCGGTCCCGGACCTCGCTGCGGACGGCTTGGTCGGACAGCGTCACACTCGTCGAGGTCAGCAGCCCGAGCGGCAGCAGGCCGAGCAGGGCCCACAGCGCGGCCACCGCGAACAACCATCCCCGGTCGCTGTCACCGCGGCCCGGGGATCGCCAGGAACGCCGTCCGGTCCTGGAGAGTCGCCCTCCCAGTGCGCTCACCTCCAGGTGATCAGGCGAGTCGACGAGATGCCGCCGCAGTACAGAGTGGTTGCCGGAAGGGAAAATAGTAGGTCGAGCGGTTGAAAGAGACATATGTGGTGAGCACAATGCACAAAATGCCGAGGGGACACCACGTTGATTGGGAATCTATGGGGTCGTCTGGACGGTCGCCGAAACGAGGAGCGTGGCGATGGCGTCGAAGGAGATAACCCTTCTGATTGTGGACGACGACCCTGTCGTCACCACTGCCCTACGGGCGCAGGTCAACCGGATCTCCGGGTTCCGGGTCGTGGCCGTCGCCCACACCGGACGCGAGGCGCTGGCTGCCACGCGCCGGTTCGCGCCGCGTCTGGTGCTCCTTGATCTGCATCTGCCCGACATACCCGGCCTGGACGTGGCCCACCAGCTCCGGCGTCCCGACTACCCGCCGACGGACGTCATCGTGATCTCGGGCAGGAGGGAGTCCGCCGCGGTACAGGCGGCGATGCAGCGCGGCGCCCTCTACTACCTGATCAAGCCGGCCCGGACAGGCACCGTGGAGCAGACCCTCCTCAGATACGCGGCAGCGTCGGCCCAGCTGTCGGCCGGCGGCCAGATGGTGGAGCAGCGCGCGATCGACCGGGTCTTCCGTTCCCTGCACCTCGACGCGGTGGTCCGTCCCGCCGGCATCTCGCCCGCCACCGAGCAGGTGGTGCTGGACGCGCTGGCCGCCGCGGGACGGGACCTGTCGGCGCACGAGACCGCCGAGGCGGTCGGTATCAGCAGGGCCACCGCCAGGCGGTACCTCGAGTACCTCGCCGACCGCGGGGACGTGGTGGCGAACCTGCGCTACGGGTCGGCGGGGCGGCCGCAGCACCGCTACCGCTTCTGCGATTCATGACCTCCCGTCGCTCGGTACTGGCCGCGCTGGCCTGTCTGGTGCTCGGCGCCTGCGGCCTGCCGGGGCCGGACTCCGGGGCACGCTTCCCCGACGGCTCGACCATGGCCCGCATCGAGGACCGGGGCGTGTTCACCGTCGGCATCAAGTTCGACCATCCGCTCTTCGGCTACAAAGATCCCGCCACCGGCCGGATCACCGGATTCGACGCGGAGATCGCCCGCATGGTGGCGAAGGACCTCACCGGCAGCGAGAGCAACATCCGGTTCATCGAGACCATGCCGCGCAACCGCGAGGACTTCCTCCGCCGCGGTGTCGTGGACATCGTCGTGGCGACGTACTCCATCAGCGACGAGCGCCGCAAGCTGGTGGACTTCACCGACCCGTACTACTACTCCCGGCAGGACGTGCTGGTCCGCAGCGACGAGCGGGGCATCCGCGAACTCGCCGACCTGGCCGGCCGGGAGGTGTGCACGGCGGCGGGCTCCACGTCCGCGCAGCGGTTGCGGGACGAGGTCTCGCGGGCCCGGCTGCTGATCGTCGACACCTACAGCGAGTGCATGTCGGCGCTGGTCGACGGGCGGATCGACGCGATCAGCACGGACGAGTCCATCCTGCTGGGCCTGATGAGCCAGTATCCGGACACGGTCCGACTCGTCGGCAGGCCGTTCGGCAGGGAGCCGTACGCCATCGGTGTGCGCCGGGGTGACACCCACTTCCGCGACCATCTCGACGGGCTCATCCGGGAGTACGTGAACGACGGCCGCTGGGACGAGGCGTTCCGGGACACCATCGGCGTGATGAGCGTGTCCGCGAAGACGGCCAAGCCGCCCCTGTCCGCCTCCTCGTCCCCCACTTCCTCACCGTCCCGCTGAGCACAAAGCGCACAAGCCCTTCGCGGCAGCGCACTCCTCCTACGGTTTCGCCATCGCCGCCGGGAACGGCACTGCGGCCGGCGAATCCGAGGAAGGGAGGGACGTGTTCCCATGATCGAGGTCATCTCCGCGACGCATCAGCGGGCGGTGCCGGGCACCCACCTGGTGGTGCTCGACAAGGTCAACAAGCACTACGGGCACCTGCATGTGCTGAAGGACATCGACCTGGCCGTGAGCCGCGGTGAGGTCGTCGTGCTGATCGGTCCCTCCGGGTCCGGCAAGTCCACGCTCTGCCGCACCATCAACCGGCTGGAGACGATCGACTCCGGCACCATCACCGTCGACGGAACGCCGTTGCCCTCCGAAGGCAGGCAGCTGGCACGACTGCGCGCCGAAGTCGGCATGGTCTTCCAGAGCTTCAACCTCTTCGCCCACAAGACCGTCCTGGACAACGTCACCCTCGCGCCGGTCAAGGTGCTGAAGCAGAACCGGAGGGCCGCCGAGCAGCGTGCCCACGAACTCCTCGACCGGGTCGGTATCGGGGCCCAGGCCCACAAGTACCCGGCCCAGCTGTCCGGAGGACAGCAGCAGCGGGTGGCCATCGCGCGGGCCCTGGCCATGGACCCGAAGGTGATCCTCTTCGACGAGCCGACCTCCGCCCTCGACCCGGAGATGGTCAACGAGGTACTGGACGTGATGACGGCGCTCGCCCGGGACGGCATGACGATGGTCGTGGTGACGCACGAGATGGGCTTCGCCCGCCGGGCCGCCGATCGCGTCGTGTTCATGGCCGACGGTCAGATCGTCGAGGAGAACACCCCCCACGAGTTCTTCGACCACCCGCGCAGCGAACGCGCCCAGTCGTTCCTCGCCAAGATCCTCACCCACTGACACCGGGATCCGCCGGCCGTCCACGGGCCGGGCGCACCCGCGCATCCAGACCCTCCTCCCGCCTGCATCGAAGGATTCAGCATGTCCAAGAGACTGATCAGCGTCGCCCTCACCTCCGTGATCGTCGCACTGAGCGTCGGCGCCTGCGGAAACGGCGGCGACGACACCGGATCGTCCGTCGTCGACCGGGCCGCGAAGGACAAGAAGCTCGTCATCGGGGTGAAGGCCGACCAGCCGGGCCTCGGCCTGCGCACCCCGGACGGGACCTTCACCGGCTTCGACATCGACGTCGCCACGTACGTCGCCAAGGAGCTCGGAGTCGACGAGAAGGACATCACCTTCAAGGAGGCCGTGTCGGCCAACAGGGAGGCGTTCCTCCAGCAGGGCCAGGTCGACATGGTCGTCGCCACCTACTCCATCAACGACGCCCGCAAGCAGAAGGTCTCCTTCGCCGGGCCCTACCTCGTCGCCGGCCAGGACCTGCTGGTCCGCGAGGACGACAAGGACATCACCGGTCCCGAGTCGCTGGACGGCAAGAAGCTGTGCTCGGTCGCGGGCTCGACCTCCGCGCAACTGATCAAGGACAAGTACGCCAAGGACGTCCAGCTGCAGGAGGAACGGACCTACTCCGCATGCGTGGACCGGGTGCTCAGCGGCCAGTTGGACGCGGTCACCACCGACAACTCCATCCTCTACGGGTACGCGGCCCAGCACCCCGGCAAGCTGAAGGTGCTCGACTCGCCCTTCAGCGAGGAGAAGTACGGCATCGGGCTGAAGAAGGACGACAAGAAGGGCCGGGAGGCGGTCAACGACGCACTGGCCAAGATGATGTCCGACGGCTCCTGGAAGGCCGCGCTGAAGGCCAACCTCTCCGCCTCCGGATTCACCGTCCCGAACCTTGAGCGGTACTGACGACGACGCCGAACCGCGGGCCTCCGGGCAGCGGGTTCACCCCACCGCCCGGCCCCGCCTCGATTGAAGGTACTGATGGACGCACTGTTCACCGAGCGAGCAACGATCCTCGCCGCGTTCTGGATGACCCTGCGGCTCACCGCCGTCAGCGCGCTCGGCTCACTCGTGCTGGGCACCGTACTGACCGGGATGCGCGTCTCGCCCCTCCCGGTGCTGCGCACCGCCTCCCAGGTCTACGTGACGGTGGCCCGCAACACCCCGCTCACCCTGGTCCTGCTCTTCACCAGCCTGGGCGTGGGCGCCAATCTCGGTGTGGAGTTCTCCGCACGGATCAGCGTCAACAACTACTGGCTCGCCGTCCTCGGGCTGACCGCGTACACGTCGGCGTTCGTGTGCGAGGCCCTGCGGTCCGGCATCAACACCGTCCCCGTCGGGCAGGCGGAGGCGGCCCGGGCGGTGGGGCTCGGGTTCGGTCGGACCCTGGGCTCCGTCGTTCTGCCCCAGGCGTTCCGGGCGGTGATCCCGCCGCTCGGAAGCATTCTGATCGCGCTGACCAAGAACACCACCGTCGCCCTCGTGGCAGGGGTGGCGGAAGCCTCCGTCCGGATGCGGGAGATGATCGAGATCTACGGCGACCAAGTGATCCAGATCTTCCTCGGCTTCGCGGCGGGCTTCGTGGTGCTGTGCCTGCCGACCGGCCTGCTGTTCGGCTGGCTCTCACGTCGCCTGGCGGTGGCCCGATGAGCGGATACTCGAACCTGTACGAGGTCCCCGGCCGCCGGGGAACCATCCGCAACCGGATGCTGGCGGCGGTGATCACCGTCGTCTTCGGCTGGCTCGGATACATGGTGTACGCGCGGTTCGACGAACGCGACCAGTGGGCGGCGGAGAAATGGCAGCCCCTGCTGCGCGCCGACGTCTGGACGACGTTCATCCTGCCGGGCCTGGAAGGCACGCTCAAGGCCGCAGGGCTGGGGATCGTGCTCGCGGGCGCCTTCGGGCTCGTCTTCGCGACAGCGCGGATGTCCGAGCACGCCTGGATCCGTGTGCCGGCCGCAGCGGTCGTCGAGTTCTTCCGGGCCGTTCCCCTCCTGCTGCTCATCTTCTGCGCGTTCTTCGGATCCTTCGCGATCACCGGGACGACCATGTCGCCGTTCGCCGCCGTGGTCCTCGGCCTCACCCTCTACAACGGGTCGGTCATCGCGGAGACGCTCCGGGCCGGAGTGAACAGCCTTCCCAAGGGTCAGGCGGAGGCCGCACGGGCGCTCGGCATGCGCAAGAGCCAGACGATGCTGCTCGTCCTGATGCCCCAGGCGATCGTGGCCATGATGCCGGCCATCGTCAGCCAGTTCGTCGTCCTGCTGAAGGACTCCGCCCTGGGGTTCATCGTCGGCTACGACGAACTCGTCGACCGTGGCCTGAACGGCATCGCCGCCAACTTCTCCAACGTGATCCCGGCCGCCCTGCTCGTCGCGGCGATATTCATCGCGATCAACACGGCGCTCGACGCGTTGGCGCACTGGCTGCAGCGGCGGGTCGGGGCCGGCAGGGGCAGAAAGGTGACGCGCGAGCCCGGCAGAGGCACGGCCGCACCGCCGCCCCCCGCTGCCGAGGACAGCCCGCTCGCCAAACAGCTCTGACACCGGCGCGGGCGCGGAACCCCGGCCCCGGGGCCCGCCGCAGTCCACCGGACCACGGGGACGGGGGCCCCGACCCAACCACCGCGCCGCAGGCATGTCCCGAAGCCGGCCCGTTCCGAGGCCGGCGGCGGGACCAGCGGTGATCCGCCCAGATCAGGAGTACAACCCCTCATGGACGAGCAGTTCCGCTACGAACACGACCTCCTCGGCGACCTTCCGGTGCCCCGCTACGCCTACTTCGGCATTCACACCCTCCGGGCGGTGCACAACTTTCCCATCACCGGTGTCCGTATCTCCACCCACCCCGACCTGGTCAACGGGCTGGCGGCCGTCAAGCAGGCCGCGGCGCTGGCCAACCGCGACCTGGGACTCCTGGACGCCGACAAGGCCGAGGCCATCGTCGCCGCCTGCGAGGAGATCCGCTCCGGCAAGCTTCACGACCAGTTCGTCGTGGACGTCATCCAGGGTGGCGCGGGCACCTCCACCAACATGAACGCGAACGAGGTCATAGCCAACAGGGCCCTGGAACTGCTCGGTCACCACCGCGGCGACTACCACCACCTGCACCCCCTCGACGACGTGAACGCCGGGCAGAGCACCAACGACGCGTACCCGACGGCGGTCAAGGTGGCCCTGCAAGCAGGCACTCACCGTCTCCAACAGGCCATGGCCACGCTGCGGCAAGCCTTCCGGGCCAAGGCCGACGAGTTCGCCGACGTCGTCAAGACCGGCCGCACACAACTCCAGGACGCGGTACCCATGACCCTCGGCCAGGAGTTCGGCGCGTACGCGGTGATGCTGGCCGAGGACGAACAGCGCCTGGCCGAGGCGACCGCCCTCGTCCGGGAGATCAACCTCGGAGGTACGGCGATCGGTACCGGCCTCAACTCCCACCCCCGCTACGCGGCACTGGCCTGCGCACACCTCGGCACCATCACCGGTGTGCCCCTGTCCACCGCCGCCGACCTGGTGGAGGCCACCCAGGACGCCGGAGCGTTCGTCCAGCTCTCCGGGGTGCTCAAGCGCATCGCCGTCAAGCTCTCCAAGACCTGCAACGACCTGCGTCTGCTGTCCTCCGGGCCGCGGGCGGGCCTCGGCGAGATCAATCTCCCCGCCGTACAGGCCGGCTCCAGCATCATGCCCGGCAAGGTCAACCCGGTGATCCCCGAGGTCGTCAACCAGATCGCCTTCAGGGCCATCGGCAACGACATCACCATCACCATGGCCGCCGAAGCGGGCCAGCTCCAGCTCAACGCCTTCGAACCGGTCATCGCCCACTGCCTGTTCGAGAGCCTGGGGCAGCTGGAGGCCGGATGCCTGACGCTGGCCGACCGCTGCGTGAACGGCATCACCGCCAACCGCGAGCACCTGAGCGCGGTCGTGCACAACACCATCGGGATCGTCACCGCCCTCACCCCCGTCATCGGCTACGCGCAGGCCAGTGCCGCCGCACAGGAGGCACTGGCCAGAAGCCTGCCCGTGGCCGACGTGGTCCTGGCGCGGGAACTGCTCACCGCCGACGAACTCCGTCACGCTCTGCGCCCCGAGACGCTCGCCAGAAGCAATGACCGGGAGGCGTACGCACGCGCGTCGGACTGACCTGCCGCCCTCCACGGGGCCCGCTACGCGGCGAGCACCATCACCGCGAAGGCCCCGGCCCGGGAACGCCGGCTGGTGGGAGGGGGATCGCGTCCCCGTCCGGGAGTGTCAGGCGTGGCGTGGGCGCGGGGGTTCCCATTCCAACAGGGCGAGTCCGGCGGCCATGCCTCCGCCGAAGCCGGCCAGGAGGACGAGGTCGCCCGGGGCCAGACGGCTCGCCGTGTGGTCAAGGGTCACGGGCACCGACGCCGCTCCGGTGTTGCCGTACTCGCGTACCGTCGTATGGGCTCGTTCCGGCGGGAAGCCGAGGTCGGCCACGAGTTTCTCGAGCATGCGGCCGTTGGCCTGGTGCGGCACGAAGTGGACTCGGGGTGCGCGCTCGCCGGACGCCGGAGCACCGTGCTCGTGGAGGAAACCGTCGATCATCGGTCCGACATGGTCCTCGACGAAGGCACGGACGGCCCGGCCGTCCATCGTGAAGTAGTGCAGACCGTCCGCGAGGGACTCCGGCGTGGCCGGAATGCGGCTGCCGCCGGCTGGGACGCGGATCAGGTCACGGTGGTCGGGGAACGAGGCCAGGCGGGTGGCGATCACGCCCCTTCCGCGGACGGGGCCCAGGACGACGGCGCCCGCGCCGTCACCGAACAGGACCGCGGTGCGGCGGTCGGCCGGGTCGAGGATGCGGGAGTAGATGTCTGCGCCGACGACCAGGGCGTGTCCCGCGGTGCCGTGCAGCATCCGCTCAGCCGTGGTCAGGGCGAACACGAAGCCGCTGCACACGGCGTTGAGGTCGTAGGCGGGCGTGCCGGGCGGGACGCCGAGTTCGGCGGCGACCGCGGCGGCGGTGGGGGGTTGCGGCGAGTCCGGGGTGGAGGTCGCCACGACGATCAGGGAGAGGTCACCGACGCCGATGCCGGCGTCGGTGAGTGCGCTGCGGGCGGCGGTCGCGGCGAGATCGGAGGTGACGTCGTCGGGCTTGGCCCAGCGGCGTGCCCGGATGCCGGTCCGCTCCACGATCCACTCCGGCGTCACCCCGGCCGGCGCTCCCACCTCCTCGTTGGTGACGACGTTGCCGGGCAGGCAGGAGCCGGTGCCGAGCACTCCGATGGCTCCCGCGGTGGGGACAGCGGCTGAGGGACGTGTCATGTCGACTCGTTTCCGATCGGTCCGGATGGGTGGGGGACGGGCTGTGCCGCGGCGCGTCGCACGTCCGGTGCCGGTGCCGGTGCCGGTGCCGGAGCCCGCGCCGCCAGTGCCGGAGAGCCGCTGCCGTCAGGCGGCCTCGTAGATGCGCTGGTGGTCGCGGAGGGCCGCCAGCCGGAACGGGCCGCGGGTCTGGTGCGGCAGTTCGTACCAGCTGCCGTCGGTGGGCAGACTCTGCCGGCGCAGCCCGCGGTAGGTCTCGTAGTCGATGGCCTGCCGGGCGCCGACGGCCTCCCGGTGCGCGTCGGCACGCAGATGCGACCGATAGCCGGGGCGCACCCGGGCGGCGAAGAACTCGGCGACGCTGCCGGAGCCGTAGCTGAACAGGCCCAGCGCCCGGCCCTCCAGGTCGGGGCAGTTCTCCAGGGCGGCGGTGAGGGCCAGGTACACGGAGGCGGTGTAGCTGTTGCCCACGGTCTCGTTGTAGCCGGTGGTGGGGGCCACGGCGGCGTGGAGGGTCTCCTCGTCCGTGCGTGCTCCGCACGTCTCCAGCAGCGCCCGGTGCGCCTTGAAGGCCAGCCGTGTGTAGGGCTGGTGGTAGCAGAAGGCCCGGAACTCCTCCAGCGGCAGGCCGCCGCGGTCGCGGTAGTCGCGCCAGGCGCCCTCGACCGCGTCGAGGTAGGCCGTGACCGACTCCTTGCCGTTGACCAGTGCGGTGGCGCGGTAGTTGGGGCGCCAGAAGTCCATCACGTCCGCGGTGAACAGGCCTGAGGAGCCGGTGAGTTCGAGCAGGGCGGGGTCGGCCGAGACGAGCATGGCGGCGGCCGCCGCGCCCTGGGTGGCCTCGCCGGGGCTGTCGAGGTCGTAGCGGGAGATGTCACTGGCGATGACGAGGACCTGCTGATCGGGGTCCCGCTGGACCAGGCCGGCCGCGAACTGCAGTGCGGCGGTGGCGCCGTAGCAGGCCTGCTTGACCTCGACGACGCGGACGTGCGGCGGCAGGGCCAGCAGGGAGTGGACGTACACGCCCGCCGCCTTGGACTGGTCGATGGAACTCTCGGTGGCGAGGACGACGGTGCGGATGCGGTCGGGGCCGTGCCGTTGCACCAGCGGCAGCGCGGCGGCTGCGGCCATGGTGACGATGTCCTCGTCGGCGGTGGGAACGCTCATCGCGCGCTGGCCGAGTCCCTTGTGGTACTTGGCGACGTCGGTGCCGTTGGAGCGGGCCAGTTCGGTGTGGTTCAGGACGAGGCTGGTGGTGCGGAAGGACAGGTCGTGGATGCCGATGGCGGTCTCAGCGGACATGGGCGTCTCCCGTGGCGCGTTCGAATCGGTTGTGGGCCTTCATCAGTTCGCCGGGGTTGGTCTGGGCGGCGAGGAGGGACAGTTCGCCGCACAGGACGGTGGCGGCGGCGAGTACGGCGAGCTGTCGCGCGTTCTCGCCGGCGGGCCGGTCCTCGCGGCAGCCGAGCCGGGTGAGGTGGGCGTCGACGAAGCCGAGGCCCTTGCCGTTGCCGACCGTGCCGAGGATCAGGTTGGGAAGGGTGCAGGAGAAGTAGAGATCCCCGTCGCGGTCCTGGGTGTAGGTGACGCCCTGAGAGCCCTCCACGATGTTCGCCGCGTCCTGACCGGTGGCCAGGTAGAAGGCGAGGAGCATGTTGGCGTAGTGGGCGTTGGCCGAGCGGATGCCGCCGGCCAGCAGGGTGCCGACGAGGTTCTTGTTGATGTTGAGGGCGGTGATCCGGTCGGCGGTGGTGTGCAGGCGCGCCTGCACGATGTGCCGGGGCACGAGGATCTCGGCGACTACGTTCTTTCCGCGGCCGAGGATGCCGTTGATGGCGGTGGCCTTCTTGTCGGTGCAGTAGTTCGCGGAGATGGAGCCGTAGCGGATGCCCGGGACGGTGGCGAGGAGATGCGCCAGCAGGGCGTCGGAGGCGAGGGTGGCCATGTTGTGGCCGGAAGCGTCGCCCGTGGCGAACTCGAAGCGGATGAACAGCAGCGGCCCGGTGATCTCATGGCGGACGTCGAGGAGCCGGGCGAAGCGGCTGCTTGCGCGGGTGATCTCCCGCAGCCGCGGAAGGTCCTCCTGGACGGCGCGGGCGGCGGCGTACGCGGCGGCCGCGTCGTCGGCCTCCACCAGGACCGACCGCGTCATCCGCTCGTCGACGAGCGTGGTGCGGATGCCGCCCTCGACCAGCCGGGAGATCTTCGCGCCACGGCCGACGGACGGCCACAGCGGCGATTCGTAGGTGGCCAGGGGCACCTCGGCCTCGGTGACGGTGACGTTGCCGGAGATGCGCAGGGGGCCGACCCAGCGCAGGGGGACTCCCGCCGCCGTGAGGTCGGTGGACGGTTCTGCCGTGAGGGTCATGAGGTGACTCCTTTCTCCGCGGTCGTCAGGCCGCGGTCGAGGCTGAAGGTGCGCAGCGATCCGGTCAGCAGCACGTCGCAGTCGGCGAGGGCGTCCGGGCTGTGCGCGCCGAGCAGGGTCATGAGGGCGGTGAGGTGGTCCAGCCAGGTGGTGATGTGCCGCACGAGGGCGTCCACACCACCGTCGAGGAGTGTGGTGAGGAAGGGACCGGAGGCACCGACCGCGCGTGCGCCCAGAGCGAGTGCCCGGGCGACGTCCAGGGGGTTGCGTACGCCTCCGGAGGCGAGCAGCGGCAGGCCACAGTCACGGGCGTCGAGGAGCGCGGCCGGGGTGCTCAGGCCCCAGCCCTCCAGATAGGCGTAGTCGGGCCGGTCCCGGCGGCCGTTCTCGATGCGGGCGAAGTCGGTTCCGCCGCTGCCGGCCACGTCGGCGGCACGCACTCCGAGCGAAGCCAGTTCGCGCACGGTGCGCCCGCTCAGCCCGAAGCCGACCTCCTTGACGACGACGGGCACGTCGACGGCGGCAGCGATGCGTTCGATACCGGTGGCCCAGTGCGCGAAGGACCGGTCGCCCTCGGGCATGACGGTCTCCTGCACCGGGTTGATGTGTATCTGCAAGGCGTCGGCGTCCAGCAGGCCGACGGCCCGGCGGGCCTGCTCGGGGGTGGCCTCGGCGTTGAGGTTGGCCAGGACGAAGCCGTCGGGGTGTTCGCGACGCACGGGGGTGAAGGTGGACGCCGTGCCGGGGTCCTTGAGGAAGGGGCTCATGGAGCCGGTGGCGATGGGCAGTCCGGTCTCGCGGGCGGCGATGGCCAGATCGCGGTTGATCTCACCGGTGCGCGGGCTGCCGCCGGTCATGGCGTTGATGTACAGCGGTACCGGCCAGCCGACTCCGGCGAAGTGGGTCGCCAGTGAGACCTTCTCGCGGTCGGTGCCGGCGAGAGCGTGGTGGACGAAGCACACCTCGTCGAACTGGTTCGGCCTCGGTGGCCTGCCGGGTGGCGGCTCGCCCTCGCTGGTGTGCTGGGCGTGGGCGAGCCGTACGTGGTCATCCTTGCGGTGGTGTGCGGTCATCGGATGTGTCCTCGTGGGGAAGGGGGGACGTGCCTGTCGTGCGGCCTGGGACGGCACGCGCTTCGCGACCGGCGTCGTCGGCGACGTCCGCGGTCACCCGCAGCGGCAGGGGGGTGATGCCGGCCGCCGTCCAGCGCCGTCGCAGCAGTTCGGCGGAGCGGCCGGCGGGAAGCAGGGCGATGCCGCAGTCGCCGCCGCCCGCGCCGGAGGGCTTGGCGGCGGCGCCGCAGGATTCGGCCACCTCGCAGAGGCGGTGCAGGGGTGCGGTGACGATGCCGAGGGAGGTCTCCGCGTCGAGCCGGGTCAGCAGACTCCGGGCGGTGCGCACGGCGTCGAGGAGCGCTTGCGTCTCTTCGTCCCGCAGAGCCCGCTCGGCGGCCGACACACACTGCTCGCTGTCGTCGAGGAAGCGGGTACGGGGAGCGCCGTGCCACTCCGGCCGGGTGGCGAGGTCGGCGACGAGGGCGGTGGTGGACGCCGGGCTGCCGCTCCAGCCCACGTGCAGGGTGAGTCCGGTGGGAGGCGGCAGCGGCCGGACGGCGACGTGCGCCCAGGGCCGCTCCAGGGTGTGGGTGACGCCGTGCCGGTGCAGGTCGTTCAACAGGGCCTGCCGGTCGGGTGACCGGTAGGACACCCACCCCTGCCAGGTCGAGGCCGCGAGATCGGCGCCGGAAGGTCTCGCGTCGACCCGGACGCCGGCCAGCAACGCGAGCCGGAAGCGGTCGTCGGTGGACAGCCGCATTCCGTAGTGGTCCGCCAGGGCCCGGATGGACGCGACGGTGACCGCCGCGCTGGATCCCAGGCCGGTCTTGACGCCTGCGCGGTGCAGGTCGCTGCGCACCGAGAGCCGTACCGGCGCGAGGCCGAGCCCTCGTTCGGTCCGCAGTTGCTCGATCGTCTCCACGGCCGACACGACGTGGGCCAGCACACCGCGCACGGGCGCCGGATCCTGTCCCGGGAGTGCCTCGAGCCCTTGTGGGCCGCGGCGGAGCCGCACCTCGTGCTCGAGCAGGTCCGAGCCGATCACGACGTCCGCTTCCTCGGCGGCTGCCGAGGCGGTGACGGTGACGTACCGGTCCATCGCGGCGACGATGGCGGGCCGTCCCGGTTCGAGGACCGCGTATTCCCCCGCCACCATGAGCTTTCCGGGTGCGCGGCGAGTGGTCGGGGCCGCCATCAGGCCGTCACCTGCTGGAGCCGGGCACCGGGGCCGCGGTGCGCCACGACCACCCGGGCGTCGGTGACCTCTCGCATCCGGTCGGCGATCCGTCGCGCGTCGGCGGGAGCGCACAGAACTTTGACGTTGGGCCCGGCGTCCATCGTCGCCCAGGCGCCGATGCCTTCCGCGCGCAGACGGCGGACGTGGCCCAGGACCGCGTCCGTGGCGGTGGTGCGGTAGCGGACGGGGGGTCGCGCGGCCTCCATGGTGGTGTGCATGGCGAGGGCGTTGCGCTCGGTGATCGTACCGACGGCTGTCATGTCGCCGTCGTGCAGCGCCGTGTACATGCGGGCGAGGTCGGCGCGGCTGCCCGACACCCAGTCTCGGTACAGCGGCGAGGTGGCGACCGTGCGCCGCATGGCCTCCCTGCTCGACACGGGTTTCGGGCCCTCCTCCAGGACGACGGCGACCAGCGCGGCGTCCAGGCGGGCGTCCGCGACCGGTTCCGCGTAGGAGGCACGGTCGGGATCGGGTGCGTCGGGATCGCCGGCGTGCCAGACGACGAAGCCGCCGAAGACGGATCGTGCGGCCGATCCGGATCCGCGGCGCGCCAGCCGGGACAGCTGCTCGGCGTCGCCGGGCAGGCCGTAGGCGCGTGCGGCTGCCAGGGCCAGCGCGGCGAATCCGCCGGCGGAGGAGGCGAGTCCGGCTCCCACCGGCACCGTGTTGCGGGTGTCGACGACGGCCGGTTCCCGGCGCCCGGCACGCTCGCGCACCAGGTCCAGGAAGGTGGTGGCGCGGCGCAGTACCTCGCCTTCGGCGGGCGCGCCGTCCATGACGACGTGATCCGTCGCCGCGTCCGGGGCGAGCCGGACCGCGGTCGTCGTGGGGAACACGTCCAGCGTCATCGACAGACTGTCAGTGAAGGGCAGGACCAGACGTTCGTCACGTTTGCCCCAGTACTTGATCAGGGCGATGTTGGGATGGGCCACGGCCACCGCTGTCTCACGGGCTGTCATGTCCCTCTCCCTTTTCGATGGCGGTGGTCCACGTACGGGCGCCCGTACGGTCGGCGAGTGCGGTGGACACCGCCCCGGCGTGCTCGACGGTCGTGGTCAGGGCCACGATGCAGCCGCCGAGTCCGCCGCCGCTCATCTTGGCTCCGAGCGCGCCCGCGTCGAGGGCGGCACGGACCAGCGCGTCGGTACGGCCGGTGGTCAGACCGAGGTCGGCGAGGAGCCGGTGACAGTCGGTGAGATGCCGGCCCAGCGCGGGGAGGCGACCGGCCGCCAGGTCGTCGAGTGCGGCTCGGGTGAACCCGGTCGACCGGTGGACGAACCGCGTCCGGTGGTCCGGGTTCCGTGCGAAGGCGTCCCGCAGCATCCTGACGGCTTTCCCGGTACCTCCGCCGCTGCCGCTGTCAGCCACGACGACGTGGAATCCGGCGCCGACCGACGGGGTACGGGGCCGCCCGTCGTCGAGGAGTACGGGCCGCTCGCGGCCGGTGGCCAGCGCGTCGATGCCGCTGGCCAGACCGTGCGTCGACCGCTCGGACACCTGCACGAGGTCGAAGGTCTCCTGTTCGTCCAGGCCGGTCCCGAAGAAGGCGTCGAGCGCGCGCACCAGCGCGCGGGCGTTCGCGGCGCTGGATCCCAGGCCGCGGGACGGCGGGACGCGGCTGTGGAGGCGTATCTCCAGCGCAGGGAGTGCGGCCAGGCCCGCCCGTTCGGCGAAGGCGTCGAGGAGCAGCCGGAGTTCCTCGGGTCCTTCCGCCTCCTGGGGGGTGCCGTGCGGGCCGGGTGCGAGAAGTCGCAGGCGGGAGACACCGGTGCCGGGTCCTGGCGTACGGCGCAGGGTGGCCCGGCATGTCAGCGTCGGCAGCGGGAGTGCCAGTGCCGGGGCGCCGTAGACCACCGCGTGCTCGCCGAGCAGGATGGCCTTGCCGTGCGCCTCGCCCGTCGCGACCCGCTGAACGCCGGTCGTGGACGTGCAGTGCGTGGACATGATCCGCATTCCTTTCTTCCGGCAGGCGACTGGTCGGGGCGGCGGTCCCTCACACCGTGCGACGGCCGGTGTTGTCGCTTCGGCCGCCCAGGGACGAGGCCTGCGACGCGCTTCTCCCACTCGCCCGCGGTCGACGGGGCGAGCCCTAAGGGCGGCCGGCGGCGACCGCGCCCCTCGTGACGACCTCGCTCACCCGCTCGGCAGCGCGTTCGCCCGTGACGAGGCTGGAGTTGGTCGCGCTGAAGGCGAGGTAGTCCCCGGCGAGCTGAATGCGCGAGCGGGAGTCGAGGCCACGGTTGAAGTCACGCAGCCGTGCGTAGTCACCGGGCTTGCGCAGGATGACCGCGTTCTTCCACCGCTGCACGTACGCCATGTCCTGGTGGTCCTCGATGTGCCGGGCCATCTCCGGCCACGCCTGCCGGTGCACCTCGTGGGTGCGCGCCTCGATCTCCTCGTCGTCGGCCTCCCAGTGCCGCATCGCCCACGGATAGCGGTAGTAGCTGGTCAGCAGCGCGTGGCCCTGCGGGGCGCGGCCGGGGGCGAAGTTGTGGTTGAAGGTGATGACCCCCAGGTCGGGGTGCTCACGTTGCGGGAAGAGCACGCAGGTGGCCGTCTCGTCCGGGACGCGGTCGACACCGAAGTACACGTGGATGTCCGGTACGTACGGCACGTTCGCCAGGTAGTCCCGTGTCGTCGGGGCCAGTCCAGGGCACAGCCGCGCGGCGACCGGCCCCGGCAGGGCTACCACCGCGGCGGCGGCCTCCTCGGTGTGCTCCGGTTCGCCCTCCCGCTGCCAGTGCACCCGGACTCCGTCCGAGGTCTCCTCCACCTGGGTGACCTCGGCGCGGGTTTCCACGTCCAGCCGGGAGGCGAGTGTCGTCGTGAGGGTGTCCACCCGGTCGTGGAAGTTGAACCAGGTGGAGTTCACGGCCGGCATCGAGAACAGGAAGTTGACCACCGACAGGTCGGGGGGCGAGTTGAAGAACATGGCGCTCATCGGGTCCACGACCCAGTCACGGAACCGGGTGTCGAGCCGGCGTTCCGCGTAGGCGGCGGCCGTCTCGGTGTCGAGGGCGGCCGCCTCGCCCATGTCGCTGTCCCAGCGCAACCGGCTCGCGTACTTGTTGAGGTCCGACTGCAGCCGCACCATGGCGGGCAGCGAGGTCCAGGGGAGCAGGCCCGAGCGCTTGAGATCGGTGGGCCGGTTCGCCCGCAGCCGGTGGACGCGGCCCTCGCGGCGGATCCCGACGAGGTTGTTGGTCCGCAGGGTGGTGTCCTCGATGCCGAGGTCGCGGACGAGGTCGCGCATCTGCGTGTAGTTCTCGATCAGCAGGATCGCGGCCAGGTCCATGTGGTAGCCACGGCGTTCCACCGTGCGCATCCGGCCGCCGGCACGGTCCTCGGCCTCCAGGACGCGCACCGGGTGCCCGGCCTGCTGGAGGCGGAAGGCCGCGGTCATACCGGCGATGCCGGCCCCCACAACGATGATCGGTTCCTTGATGCCCGTGGCGTTCACTGTGTTCCTTTCGTCCGAGCGGAGACGGGTACGCGGAGGTGGGACGGGGCCGGCGGGGGTGCTGCCTCCAGCCGCTCCCACAGCTGGCGGGACGCCCGCACGGCCGAGCAGATGCTGTGATGCGTGCTGGACTGGGTGAAGAAGTCACCGCCGACCAGCCGCACCCGGGAGGTGGCCGGCCATGCCGAGCTGAGGCGTGCGATCTCCCGGTAGTCGCCGGGACGACGGAAGACCACGCAGTGACCGGGACGCATGACGTGCGTCATGACGGTGTGGTTCTCGGTCTCGGGCGTCAGCCCCACGGTCCGCAGAGCCGACCGCGCGTGATCGACGAGCTGCTCCTCGGACTGGTCACGGTGGCGGCCCGACCAGGAGCCTCGGAAGTGCGCCATCACCAGCCCCCGTCCCTGCGGCACCCGGCCGGGAGCGGTGTTGTGCGGCAGGATCACGCCCACCAGAGCGGGGTGCTCGGACCGCGGGACGTTGACCATCACGGCCTGCTCAGCGGTGGGCCGGTCCAGGCCGAAGGCCACGTGGACGCTGCCGGTGTACTCGACGCGCCGGAAGAACTCGCTGAACGGCGCCTGCATCTGGCCGTAGAGATCCGGTGCCCGGGACGCGGGCACGGCCAGCACGCAGCCGTCGGCCCGCTCGGTGTGCTCTCCCGTGCCGTCCTGTGCCTGCCAGGTGACCGCGACCCCGCCGGCGCTCTCCTCGACCTGGCGCACCGTGGCGTGGTAGGTGACGGGCAGTTGGGCGGCGAGGAGCCGCGGCAGCACCCCGACCCCGTCACGGAAGGTGAACAGGCCGCCGCCGCCCAGCAGGGAGTTGAGCAGCATGAACGGTGCGACGGACGAGGTGCGTTCGACGTCCTGGAGCGAGGCGAGCATGCACAGGGGGTCCAGCAGGTGGTCGACCGTGCCCGGCCTCAGCCCGCGGCGGACCGCGTAGCCGGCGACGGACTCGCCGTCGTGGCGGGCCGCCGCGGACATGTCGTACCAGTCCAGCGAGCGCCGGACGCGCAGGTGGTCCAGCATCAGCTTGGGCAGGTCGGACGGGAACGGCGCGAACCGCATCAGCCCGGCCGCCATACGCGGGAGGGAGCCGACCCGTACGTGGTGCACCCGGCGCTCGCGCATGAGTCCGATGACGTCGGAGGACGGCAGCAGCCGGTCGCCGACGCCGGCCAGCTCCGCGAGCCGCAGCATCGCGTGGTAGCGCCGCGACAGCAGGGAGGCACCGGTGTCGACGAAGAACCCGCCGCGCCGCACCGAACCCATCCGGCCGCCGACGTACTCGGGTCCGGAGCTTTCCAGCACGGTGACCCGGCAGCCGCGCCGCTGCAGGAGGAATGCGCTGGTGAGCCCGGCGATGCCCGCGCCGACCACGACGACGTGGGGGCGTCCGGGCAGCTGGGGCCCGGCCTTTGGGGATGCCGCGGAGGACGGACCGTTCGGTGCGGGCCGGCCGCCGGTCACGCGGGGACCTCCGAGCGGAGCTCGTCCCGGTCGTAGCGGCTGTGCCGCAGATACCACTCGACGTGGTTCTGGAAGCTGAGCAGTCCGTCGGCCCAGGTCTCCAGTGCCGCCTTCTCGCCGGCGGTGTAGGGGCCACCTGTTCCGGCGGGGCCACCGGCCTGCTCGAGCGCCCGTTTCAGTGACCTCACCCGCTGCTCGATGCGGTCCAGTGTCTCGGTGGCGGCGTCCTGCAGCGACATGTTCTCCAGGCGGTGCAGCAGGACCACGAGGTTGTAGGCATCCGGCCGGTCCAGTTCCTTCGACACCGAGCACAGGTCGTTGATCCAGGAGGCGATGTCGGCCGCGCAGCCGATCATCTCGGTGTACTCGGGGGTGCCGTAGAAGCGCGCCGGCAGCCGTACCGACTCGGCCTGCTCCACGAAGTCCAGCAAGGGCAGCACCGGTCCGGTGTCACGGCGCAGGGCGATGTAGGAGTCGACACCGGGCAGGACACCGCGCGCCCGGTAGTCGGACTCCACGACGAGGGAGGTGAAGTAGTCGTCCAGGTGCGCGAGGAGTTCCCCGAACTGCACCGGCGCCATGTGCTGCGCGGTCCGCTCGAGCAGGTCCGCCAGCGCGCGCTGGAGGGCGTCCTCGGGGACGGGCAGCGGCTCGCGGCGCCTGGCGGCGTCCACCAGGCGCCTGAGCGGGGCCGCCGCCCGGTCGGCTGCGGCGGCGCCGGCGCCGGCGGCTCCGTCCTCGAAGTGGTCGTCGAGGTTGAAGTACCACATCGTCCACTGGGTGATCAGTACGCGGATACCGGTGTCCGCCCGCGGATAGCCGTGGCTGACCAGCTCACCCGCGCACAGGCGGCGCAGCGGATGCCGGGGGTCGCCGGAGTCGATCAGCCCCAGGCGCCTGGCCCATTCCGCGCCGCCGGTCTCGACGGCGGCGATGTCGTCGGGTTCGCGGGTGGGTGCGGCAGGGAAGGGCCAGCGGGGCAGGACGGTGTCGAGGACCGGATCGGAGACCGGGCTGTGCACGATGTCTCTCCTTTCCCGGCCGTCGGCCGGGCTGGGCGCCGGCCCGCGAGCGGGCGCGGCAGGGACTGGGAGAACGGTCGGGATGTCGACCGGACCGTGGTGGACGACCGGGGCCGGTCCTGTCGGGCGGAGGGACGCACGGCGCACCGCCGAGCGGCCTGCGGTGATACGCGTCCGCGTGTGCCCAGCTGTGGTGGTGCGGTCTAGAGGTCCGCCGAAGCGTCCGGGCATCCGGGCATCCGTGTCAGTGATCTCGGAGGGCCAGCCACGCGGCGAGCGTGCGCAGCGGCCGGGTGTCGTCGGCGGGCAGGCGGATGGCGTCGAGATGGTCCAGCGCCTCGGTCAGGTGTCGGTGCGCGAGGCCGCTGGTCCGCTGCCGTCCTCCCGCGCGCTCGACGAGAGAAGCGGCACGCCGGAGGGTGTCGGCGTCGTCCAGGGCGGGGTCGCGGGCGTAGAGCTCGGCCAGCTCGGCGGTCTCGGGAGCGTCCGAGCCGAGGGCGGCCACCACGGGCAGGCTCTTCTTGCGTGCGTGGAGGTCGGCGCCGGCCGGTTTGCCCGTCGCGCGGGGGTCGCCCCAGATGCCGAGCAGGTCGTCCACGTGCTGGAAGGCCAGGCCGAGGGAGCGGCCGAAGGCGTCCAGTTCCGCCGCCTGCCCCTCGTCCGCCCCGCCGGCCAGGGCGCCCAGACGGCACGCGGCGCCCATGAGCGCACCGGTCTTCCGCGTTGCCATGGTGGTGCACTCGGCGAGGGAGACGTCGGCCCGTTCCTCGAAGCCGATGTCCTCGAACTGTCCGCCGATGAACTGCTGCACGGCCTCGTTCAGCGCCGTGGTGGCCGATGCGCCCCGGCCGTCGTGCTGGACCAGGGAGATCGCCAGGGCGAGCATGGCGTCCCCGGCCAGCAGTGCGCCGGCGACGCCGAAGGCACGCCAGGCGGCGGGCCGGTGCCGGCGCGTGTCGTCTCCGTCGATGATGTCGTCGTGCACCAGCGAGGAGTCGTGGGCGAGTTGCACGGCCGCGGCGCAGTGCGCGCCGGTTCCGGGAAGGGCGCCGAGGGCCCGTGCGGAGAGCAGGGCGAGAGCGGGGCGTACCGCCTTGCCCCAGCCGTCGGTGACGGGCCGGCCGTGTGCGTCCCACCATCCCAGGTGGTAGCCGACGACGATCCGTGCCTGCGGGTGCAGGGAGCCGACCGCTTCGCGCAGCAGCGGGTCGGTCACCTCCCTGGCGTGGCGGAGCCATGCCTCGGGACCGGCATCACCGACGGGGGCGGTGCTGGTGCTCGCGTCTGTGGCCTCAGCCGCGTTCACAGGGCTGCTCCCTTCGGGGCGGGGGCGGTCGGGACCCGGGTGGTCCACTGTTCGTGGCGGGCCAGCACGTGGCGGAACAGGGCGGACAGGGTGTCGACAGGGCCGGCTTCTCCTCCCGCCCGGCTCAGCGTGTGCAGGGCCTGGTCGAGGTAGCGGCGGGCGGTCCGCTCGGCCGCCGCGCGACCACCCGCCTCCTCGACGAGGCGGGCCAGAGCGGCCAGTTCGGCCTCCGCGGGGGTCTCGGTGGCGCTCAGCCGAGCGGCAAGCCGGGAGCCGGCTGCGGTTTCGGAGCGCAGCGCAGCAATGACGGGGTACGTCCTCTTGCCCCTGCGCAGGTCGCCGTAGGCGTCCTTGCCGCTGGCGGCGGGATCACCCCACAGACTCTCGATGTCGTCGGCGATCTGCCACGCCACGCCCAGGTCCCAGGCGGCGGAGCGGAGCATGCGGGCCGCCGTCGCGGGGGCGTGAGCGAGAACCGCTCCTACTTCGAGGCAGCCGCCGAGGAGACCGCTGGTCTTGGCGCACGCGGCCAGATAGCCATCGGTGTCCACCGCGTCCACCGGGCCGCCGTCCAGTTCCAGGTCGGCGGCCTGTCCCTGGATGATGGCGTCCACCGCCGACGTCATCGCCCCGGTCGCCGGCCGCCCTGCGGTCCCCCGGACTTCGGTGACGACCCGCAGCGCCTGGCCCAGCAGCGCGTCTCCCGCCAGTACGGCGGGCCCCCGCCCGAAGACCACCCAGGCGGTGGGGCGGCCCCGCCGTAGTTCGTCGGCGTCCATCAGGTCGTCGTGCAACAGGGAGAAGTTGTGCACCAGTTCGGCGGCGACCGCGCCGGGCACCGCGCAAGCGGTGCTCCCGCCGAACGCCCGCGCCGCGAGCACGGCCAGAGCGGCGCGCAGCATCTTGCCCGTGTGGCCGTCGGTGGGTGTGCCGTCGGGACGGCACCATCCCAGGTGATAGGCGCTGATGCGAGCCAGCTGGGGATGCAGGCCCCCCACCACGGTGCGCAGGGCGGGAAGCGTGGCAGCCCTGCACTCGGCCAGCGTCTTCCCGACGGTGTCCGCAGCCGGGGCGCTGAGGACCTCTGTCTGGTTCATGGACGTCGTCTCCACTCCCACTGGTCAGGTCATGGCGGTGCGCCGCGAGGCCCGCGGACTCGCCGGGCCGATCTTCGAGGGGGCGGCGCGTCGTGCGGTGACCGCGGGCACCGACGCGCTCAGGACCGGCTCGCGCGGTCGCACGGCGCGCTCGGCCCGGCTCCGGTGCCGGCGGCGCACCCGTTCCTCGCGGGCGCCGCGTTCTTCTCTGAGCTTGTCCGTGCCGGTGGTCCGAGAGGCGCACCGCGCGATCCTGAGCGAGAAACGGCGCGCAATTCGAGAACCGAATTCACTGATCTGCCGACACCTGAAGTCAAGCAGCCGCTCCTGCACAATTCCAAGGGATTCCCGACATGCCGGTGTCCCACGGGTCGCCCACTTGTGAAGTTGTGAACTCGTGATCGAAAATTCTGTCCGCCACCGCTCCGGCGGCAGCCGTCACCCACGGGAAGTGGCTAGAAACACCCGTTAAACATTCGGTCGACGCGGTCAACCGATAAAGGTGTTCTGATCGTGAGACGGGATCAGCAGGCAGTCACAGCGTGACGGCAGCCACCGGCACGGCGGGTTTCCGTTTCTGTCACAAAAAACGTTCAAGGAGTTTTCGTGGCACGCAGCCATCCGAATCAGCAGCTGAAGCGGCTCATAGGGGAGGCGGGATTGTCGGGCGAGGCTCTTGCCCGGGCCGTCAATCTCGCCGCCGCGGAGAACAAGCGGGTGCTTCAGTACAACCGCAAGGCGGTGGCCGGCTGGCTGGCCGGCTCCCGCCCTCCTGCCCCGGTACCCGTACTGGTGGCCGAGATCCTGACCCGGCGGCTCGGCCGGCACGTCAGCGTCCAGGAGACCGGACTGGCGCGGGTGCCGGACGAACCGGCGGACGCATTACGCGCGACCGGCGGCAGGGGCCGGGAAGCACTGGCGATGCTGACCACGGCCGACACGGGTTCGGAAACCCGGGCGACGTTTCGCGCCCTTCCCTTTCGGCTGGGCAGCACTCCTCCGGCCTGGACCGAGACCGAGCCCCGTCCCGCCGTGGGCGACTGGCGATTGGGGCCGGGCGACCTGGCAGCCTTGACGCACACCATCACGCACTACGCGGAGACCATCGACACCTACGGCGGCGCCCACGGCCGCACCGCGCTGGCCACCTATCTGGCCACGGACGGTGCCGCCTTCCTCGCTGCCCGAACCGACCGGCGGACCCACTCGCTGCTCCTCGGAAAGCTGTCCCGGCTGACCCACCTGCTGGCCCGTATGTGCGCGGACTGCCGTCAGAGCGGGGTGGCCCAGCAGTATTTCCACGTGGCCGCGCAGCTGGCGATCGAGGCCGGGGACCGCACGCAGTACGCCGTGACCCTGCGGGCGATAAGTGCGCTGTCGAGTCAGCTCGGGCATCGGGACACGGTGCTCGCCGGCTCGGCGTGGTCGGCCGCGCCCGAGGACGCCCCGCCGCCCATCCGGGCGTACCTGATGAGTCATCTCGCCGTGGTGCACGCGACGGCGGGGGAGGAACACCGGTCGCTCTCGGAGCTCTCGGACGCGATGACGCTGCACGGCGGGCAGGACGACCCCTCCTCCCCCTTCAGCGGCTATCCCGTGGCCGCCCTGCACTACCAGCGGGGCCATGTGCACCAGAGCCTCGGCGACTACGGCCGGGCCGCTCAGGCGCTCTCCGCGTCCCTGCGGCACCGGCCGCCGCGCGCACACCGCGCCCGCGCCCTGACGCTCGCCAGGCTCGGGGAGATCCATCTGCTGGAGGGACGGCTGGACCAGGCCTGCGCCGTCACCGACCAGCTGCTCGACCACTACGGGTGGATCCGCTGCCCGCGCACCGCCGGCCGACTCGAGGATCTGCGCGCTCGGTTGCTGCCCTACGCACGGCGGCCGTCGGTACGGTCGACCCTCGGCCGCTTGAGCGACTACACCACCTACCAGAGCTCCCCTGAGCGCCTCGCGGCATGAACGGTGCCCCGACGACCCCGTGGCGGACGGGCACGTGCGGCACCGTCGCCGTCTGTCCGACCGCATCACGGCACACAAGGTCACAAGCGTGAGCCGCGGAGGACACCTACGAGCCGGGCACCCCTGCCGGACGGCGAGCGGTCCGCATGCAATGGAAGGAGAGGTCGGCGGGCCGACGCCCCGCGGGGCCAGGCCGCTCGCCGCCTGCCACGCCGAATCACGGAAAGGGATGCCAGGGATGGAGACGAACCCGGCCGAGGTGCCCACTGTCGGCGGACTGCCCCTTCTGGGCTCTCTGTTGGACCTGCGGCGAGACCCGTTGGGCATGTACGAGCGGGCCCGCGGGGAGCACGGTGACGTGGTGCGGATCGTGTCCGGGCCACCCGGGCTGCGTACGACGATCCACTTCGTCTTCTCTGCCGCCGGCGCCCAGCAGGTGCTGGCGGGCCAGTCGGCCAACTTCCGCAAGGACGACCGCTTCTCGCAGGAGATGCGGCAGACCTTCGGGAACGGCCTGCTCAGCAGCCTCGACGACGACCACATCAGGCAACGGCGACTTCTCTCCCCGCTGTTCACCAAGAAGCGGGTGGCGGACTACGCCACGGCCGTGTGCGACGAGGCCGACATCCTGTGCGCGGAGTGGGAGGCCGATCACAGCGGGCGTCCCGATCTGAACGAGGACATGAGCCGACTCACCGTAAGGATGATCACCCGCATCCTGTTCGGCTCGGATGCCGAGCAGGCGGCGGAGGTGGTGCGGCGCTGCATGCCCGCCCTCAGCACGTACACCCTCCGGCGCGGCCTCATGCCCGTGAACCTGCCCCGGTCCTGCCCCACACCCGCCAACCGCCGGGCACGTGCGGCGCAGGGGGAACTGCACGCACTGTGTGACCGCCTGATCGAACAACGTCGGCGCAGCGGAACCTCGGGCAACGCGGCGGGGACCGATCTGCTGACCCTGCTCATCAACGCGCGCAGCGCGGAGGACACTCCGCTCACCGACGAGGAGCTGCGCGACCAGGTGCTGGTCTTCCTGCTGGCAGGTTCGGACACGACGGCCACGTCACTCACGTTCACCATGTACCTGCTGGCGCAGCACCAGGACGTCCAGGACTCCGTCCGCAACGAGGTGCGTTCCGTCCTCGGCGGACGCCGGCCCGCCCCGGCCGACCTGGACGCCCTGCCCTCCGTGGAGCGGGTACTGAAGGAGGCCATGCGCCTCTATCCGGCGGCACCGGTCCTCATCCGCCGGGCGGTGCGGTCGACGGTCATCGACGGGTACGCGATACCGGCCGGCGCCTACGTGTACGTGTCGCCCTGGGTGACGCACCGCCATCCCTCCTACTGGCCGGACCCCGAGCGGTTCGCCCCCGACCGCTTCCACCCGGAGGAGGAGAGCAGCAGGCCGCGCTACGCGTGGTTCCCGCTCGGCGGCGGCCCGCGCTCCTGCATCGGCAACCACTTCGCCATGCTGCAGATGAAACTCGCCGTGGCGACGCTGCTTCAGCGGTACCGCTTCACCGAGCCACCGCCGGACGTCCCCCTGGAGGTGGGTGTCACCATCCGGGCGGCGCGGGCCGTGAACTGCAGCCTGTTCCCGGTCGACCGCGTTACGGCGGACACGCTTTCCCGGTCCCGCTGAGTCCGGCCAGGCCCGCCGCCGTAGCCCGCCGCCGTGGCCCGTTGACCGTGGCCCGTTGACCGTCGGAGCCGACGAGCGGTGACGGACGTCCACTGTGCGGGCATCGCCCGCGGCTCCTGCGCTGCACCCCCGACACCGGGCGGAGTGGATATCGCCGTCGGTGACCCGCCAGGAAGCCGAAACGGACCTGAACCGGTCCGCCACATCACCCCATACGGGCACCCCGGCACCCCAGGGAGGCGTGACCGTCCGAAGAGACAGCACCACAAACCCGCGAATACCCTGCGTCTTCAACGTGCGGGCAATGAACGGAAAGATGCCCGGCAGCGGTCATTGGAACTCGGCCGATTCTGGTCAATCATTTCTCTCCTGCAGCTGTCGCTTGTCTCGACCTAGAGGCTGCCTTAACCTGTTCATCACTGCTAAATGATGCATCGAGCCGAATCCGGCATGGTGAGGTGGCGCGAAGTCAGTCCCCTGAAATGCGTGGCGCATACCTTCGTTCGGAGCCTCGATGGGATACAGGAATCGGCGGTGAATCGCCTTTGTTCAAGAGATCCGAGCAGGTCGCGCAGAAAAACAACGATGCCTTGGCGATGCCGCAGGCAATCGTCACTACCTCACGCCGCATCACGTCCGGACGCGACCTGTCCGGACCGCTCGCCACCGACGATCCCTTTACCTGGCTGCCGTGGCAGCCTGACGAGGACACGGGCGAGGGCGAGGAGAATGAGCCTTCCCCTCAGGAATTCCAGCAATCAGCACCCTCGGCGAGCCGTGTGCCCGAGGACGTTGCGATCGCCGTGGAGGTGGCCGGCCCGAGGCGTATGAGGATGCGCTGGATGACCGGTGGTTCTGCGAGACGACCGGCCGGAGATGCATGTGGCCCGCGTGACGGTCGACCAGACCCTCTGCGTCCAGGGCCGCGGTGTACTGCGCCGTGAGCCGGCCCGCGCACTGGGCTCGGCACTGACCCGCCGCAAGCCCCCGCGGCAGGCCCGCAGCCGGCAGCCCCCTTCCGGGACCCCATGGTGATCAGCGAACGTCCCAGCGCCAGACGGCGCTTCCTCTCAGAACAAGCACCGCGGCCCTGGAAGGCTCGGTGGGTGTCGGCGCCCGAGCCGGTCAGTTGGCGGGGATGCGCTGGGCGGTGTGCGGTGCCCGGACGCCGTCCAGGACCGTGGCCTCGGGTGGAGCGGAGGTGCCGCCCGAGGTGGCGCGGGCGAACGCGGTGGCGCCGCCGAGGAGCGGGACGTGAACCGATGTACGGGCCAGGTCCAGGGTGAGCGTCGGGGTGGTGGACGGCGGTTCGATGAGGTTCTTGTCCGTGCCAGCGAGGATCAGGGCCAGGCGGTGGCCCTTGGGGACGACGTGGTCGGTGGCCGCGAGGTCGAGCGTGATGGTGTGGGCCTTGCCCGGGGTGAGCGGGACGCCCTTGCGGTCGGAGGCGTGGTTGCCGAGGTCGGCCCACCCGCGGCTGAACACGGTGTGGTCGACGGACTTCTTCTTCGCCCGCGTTGCCTTGAAGCAGGCGCTGTCCTGCTTGGTGCTGCTGCCCCAGCAGGTGCGGTTGGTGAGGGTGGTGATGCCCTCGGCCTTGTCGGCGTAGTCCCGGATGGTGGCGGGGCCGAGGTCGACGAGGACGGCGGACAGGTGGGCCGTCGACGTGGTCGGGGTGGCGGTGACGGTGACCTTGGAGGAGCCGGACAGTCGCAGGTCACGGGTGAGCGGTGTGGTCACGAAGCCGGCCTTCTCGGGCGTCGTGCTGCCGATCCGTGCCGCCCAGTCGGTCTCGCCGCGCGCCCGGTTGTCGGTGAACCTCTCCGTGCCGGTGCCCTTGCTCAGGCCGAGGGTCCCCACGCCCGGCCGGCTGCCGGTGGCCGGGTACAGGGTGGTGGTGCGCGTGGCGCGCGGCGGCCAGAGCTTCGAGGTGGCCCAGCGGTCGGGGTGGCTCTCGATGTCGGCCATGGGCTCACGGTCGACGCCGTTGTCGTAGCCGAGGAGTTCGTGGTCGAACCAGCGGTGCAGGGTACGTAGCCAGTCGGCGCGCCGGAAGTCGAAGGGGTCGACGTGACCGGTCTGGGAGAGCCAGATCTTGCGCTCGACGCCGTTCTTCGCGAGGGCGTCCCACCACTGCCCGAAGTGCTGGGCGCGGACGTTGAGGTCCTGCGTCCCGTGCACGAGGAACACGCTCGCGCGTACCTTCGCCGCGTCCTTGACGTAGTCGCGCTCAGTCCACAGGGGCGTCCAGTCACCGCTGCGCGGGGCCCCGTCGATGAGCTTGCGTTCCATGGCCGCACAGTGCCTGGAGGCGTCGTCGCTCTGCACTGCGAAGGACAGCCAGTCGGGGCCGAACTCGGAGAACGGGGCCCCCTTGGCGAAGTAGTAGTCGTACCAGGAGGAGATCGCGGCTATGGGAACGATGGTCTTCAGGCCCTTGACGCCGGTGGCGGCGACGCCGCCCGCGATGGTGCCGTCCCAGCTCTTGCCGATCATGCCCGTGCGGCCGTTGGTCCAGGTCGCCTCGACGGCGGTGCCGCCGCGGCGGCTGGAGTAGGCCTTTGCGCGGCCGTTCAGCCAGTCGATGACGGCCTTCGCGGACCGGATGTCGCTGCGGCCGCCGACGTCGACGCAGCCGTCGGAGCGGTTGGTGCCGGCGAGGTCGACGCCGACGAAGGCGTAGCCGCGGGGAACGAAGTAGTTGTCGTAGAACAGCGGCATCCGGTCGACGCGCCCGCGTTTGTCGTACGTCTTCTTCTGGCTCTCGTTGCCGCGCCCGCAACACGCGTAGTAAGGGCTGGCGTCCATGATGACGGGGACCTTGCGGCCCTGCCGGGCGGGTTCGCGGGGCCGGACGATGTCGGCGGCGACGCGGTCGTTCCTGCCGTCGCCGTCGCCGTCGAGGCCGGTGTCCACCCAGACGGACTTACGGACGGCATGGGCGTAGGAGTAGACCGGTCGGCTCTCCTTCGGGGCGGGGGCGGCCTGGGCCGCCGCCGGGGTGAGGAGGGCGGCCAGCAGGGCGGCGACCGACGCGGTCGCGTATGTTCTGATCATGCGCCCAACGTCGCCGGTCCGGACGCCCTGACGCGTCTGCCGAGCTTCCGGACCACGCCCCGACGAACGGCGGAGGACGCCGAGCCGATCGGCCATCACCGGGGGCGACTCCGGTGCCGCAGCAGGAGCCGAGACGCGCCTGCAGCGTGCCCTCGCAGCCCCTCCGTCCGGGCCGGTAGCCCGCCCCGTGCGAGAGGCATGGGTCGTGGTCGGCGCGCACACCTGGCATGACGGTCGATCAGAACGACGGCGATCCAGAGCACGAGTACCGCACCGGACACCGGCCTCGACGGCGATGGCGGCGACGATGCCGCCGGCAGAGCCTGGAAGAGCACCGCCGTGATCAGAGTGTGGGAACCCTGGGCGGGCCCGCCGGGCGAGGCCGATTCACAGGTGCTTGGTGATGGCCGATCGGCTCGGCGACCTCTGCCATTCGGCGGGCGTGGTTCGGAAGCTCGGCAGACGCGTCGGGGGGACCGGACCGGCGACGTTGGGCGCATGACTCAGACAGAGATCTCGCACGAAACGCCACCCCCGCGGCACGGGGCACCGGCTGAACCCGCCGGTGTGGTCGAACAGCAGCCGTCGGCGGGGCGGTTGGTCGGCGTGGACCTGGCCCGCGCGCTGGCCGTGTTCGGCATGTTCGCGGTCCACGTCGCCCCACCTGCCGAGGACGTGGGTGGCTTCGGCGGCTGGCTGCTGGAACTGACCGAGGGCCGGTCGTCGATCCTGTTCGCCACCCTCGCCGGGTTCTCACTGATGCTGATCGCCGGCCGCCGGGAGCCGAAGACCGGCCTGGCCGGCCGGCAGGCGAAGGTCCGGATCGTGATCCGTGCCCTGGTCCTGCTGGCACTGGGCACCGCGCTGACGATGCTCAAGACCGGGATCCTGGTGATTCTCGCCTTCTACGGGGTGTACTTCCTGCTGGCGCTGCCCCTGATACGGCTGCGGGCCAGGACCCTCGCGATCATCGCGGCCGTGCTCGCGGTCGTTGGCCCGCAGGCGGCGTTCGGCCTGAAGTGGCTGCTGGGGGAGTCGGGGGCGAAGAGCATCGACGCGTACGACCCGATCGCCCGGCTCGGCGGCGACGGACTGTTGGGCCTGCTGCTCCACGGTAACTACCCCGCGATCACCTGGATGCCGTTCGTGATCGCCGGCATGGCGCTGGCCAGGCTCGACCTGGCCGCCGGCGCAGTGCAACGCCGGCTGGCCGCGCTCGGCCCCGCGCTGATCGCGCTCGGGTACGGCACCGCCTGGCTGGCAGCAAAGCTGTACCCGCCCATTCAGGCAAACAAGGGCGCTCTGAAGGAAGCCTTCGCGAACCTGGATCCGAAGTCCATCGAATCCCTGCGACCGGGATCGCCGGCCTTCGACTACATCAACAACAAGGTTACGGACAGCGCGGAAATGGCCGTGTCGCTGCTGGGAGCCGAGCCGCACAGCGGTACGACCTTCGAGATCATCGGCGGCCTCGGCGTGGCGATCACCGTGCTCGTCTGCGCGACCGTGGCCATGGCCCGGTTGGCGTGGCTGCGTCGGCTGGCGAGCCCGCTCATCGCCGTGGGCACCATGTCCCTGACGCTCTACGTCGCCCACGTCGCTGCCTACGCCATGCTGCCCGAAGGCGCCAGATACACCTTGGCGACGCTGCTCGGGTTCATCGCCGGGGCCATCCTGTTCGCCACCGTCTGGTCGCGCTTCTTCCGCCGCGGACCGCTGGAGTACCTGCTCAACAGCACCACCAAACTGGCGAAGTTCGTCCGGTGAGACGCGGCGTGTCAGGGCCCGTTCGCCCTTCGCCCGAACGAGGTCGGCCCTGGCCGGGCCCGGATACGATGACCACGGCCCCCGTCCTCGGGTACGGTCGGCGCCGATCACCTGCTGCCGGTCATCACCGCTCCACTGCTGTGGCTGGTGACCCCGGCCGGCGTGGCCCGGACACGGCTGCGCTCATCGGTCGGTCGACCGCCCGGCTCGGCGGCCACCGCCGTCGTCGTGGAGGTGTCGTGGCTGGTTGGGCGAAACTCGCCGAGGTCGTCACCGCCGAGGCGGTGACGACCTGGCAACACCTGACACGACAGGGACGGTTGCTGTTGGCGTGGTGGTTGTTCCTGCCCGCCACGGCGATCGTCACGGCCGTCATCAACGTGCCCGGGCAGCCCGCAACAGCGATCGGCCTGCTGACCGCCGCGGTCGCCCTGCTCTGCCGATTCACCTGGCCGATCACCTCACTGCTGGCCGGGACCGGCGTCGCGACAGTGGCGTTGATCTTGCAGAGCACGACCCTGTCGGCTTTTATCTGGCCGGTGAGCGTGATGCTCGCCTATGCGGTGGGCCGCCAGGTCGCGGAAACCCGCCTCGCCGTGGCCGCCTTGGCGCTCGCCACCGGCGTGCAATCCGCGGCCGACCTCGTCGACCTCGCCGGGCTGACGGTTGACCCGGAGGATGTCGGCCGCATCGTCGTCAGCAATGTGCTGCTGGTGGTACTGCCGGGCGCCATCGGCATGCGGCAGGGGGAGCGAGCCCTGGCCATGGATGCCCTGCACGAACGCAACGCCCTGCTGGAACGCGCCAACCTGCTCGGCGAGTCGCAGGCCCGGATGCAGGAAAGGGCGCGCATCGCCGGCGAGATGCACGATCTGCTCGGGCACCGGCTCAGCCTGATCGTCATGTACGCCGGGGCCCTGGAGATGCGCACCCGCACCGCGGCCCCCGAGGTCAACGAGCAGGCCGACCTGCTACGGACCACCTCCCGGACCGCACTCGACGAGCTCCGCACCGTGCTGGGCATCCTGCGCCTCGACGGCGCCGAACCACCGGACGGCACCGAATCGGCGGTCGGCACACGCGAGGATGTCAGCAACCTGGTCGCCGAAGCCCAGCATGCGGGCCTGCCCATCACCCTGTCCTGGCGCGGCGACGACCTCACCGACGCCGACATCGGCATCCGCCGAGCGGTCAACCGCATCGTGCGCGAAGCCCTCACCAACGTGCACAAACACGCCCCGGGCGCGCCCACACGGCTGACCGTCACCGTCGACACCGAACAACTCACCATCAACGTACGCAACGTCGCACGCCCGCCCGCCGTCCCACCGCCCAGCAGCGGCCTGGGACTGGCCGGCCTGCGCGAACGCGCCCGCCTGGCCGGCGGCGACTTCACCGCCGGCACAGACCCGATCACCGGCAACCACGCCCTCACCGCCACCCTCCCCTTGCGCCATAAAAGCCCCGGCACCATGAGCCCGACCATCGATCGATCCGCCCCCGCGGACCGGCAGATGCTCCCCTCCCGTACCGGGGCCGAGGACGGGCCCCACCACGACGCATCACGACGGAAGACCAAGAAGGCCTTCCTCGCCCTCACTGGAGCGGCCGTTGCGGTCTGCGGCGGCCTCGGCTTCAGCGTCTACGACTACCTCCAGTCCGCCGTCGCGCCGCACACCTACCGGCAGATCAAGATCGGCGACACCCAGCACAGAGTGCGCGAGCTGACCGGCGGCGACAACATGACCGCCCGCACAGTGAGCCAGGCAGAGCAACCGGCGGCGCCGGCCGGCACCACGTGCGAGTACGCGCTGGCCGAGGGCTTCGGGCACGTGTTCCGGTTCTGCTTCCAACACGGCAGGCTCGCACAGAAGGACGAGCTGGGGAGGTCGTAGGCGGAACCCGGCAAGCCGATGCTTGGCGTGGGCTCGACGAGGCGGATCAGGAACGGCTGCTGGGCGGAAGAACTCCGGCGTCGTGCGCAAGGATCGCCGCCTGGACCCGGTTGGTGCAGCCAAGGACGGAGAGGATGCGGCTGACGTGAGACTTGGCGGTGCCTTCGCTCATCAGCAGCGCCTTGGCGATCTCAGCGTTCGAGCAGCCCTCACGCAGCAGGCACAGCACGTCGCGCTCGCGGTCGGTCAGAGCCGCGACACGGCGCCGCGCCTCGTCGGCCTGGCTCACGTCGCGGTTGACGTGGCGATCGATCAACTGCTTGGTGACCCGGGGCGACAGGACGGGCTCACCGGCGGCCGCCGCCCGGACAGCCCTGATCAGGTCGTCGGGCGGGGTGTCCTTGAGCAGAAACCCCGCAGCGCCGCAGCGCAGGGCCCGGGTGACGTACTCCTCCTCGCCGAAGGTGGTCAGCATGACCACGCTTGTCCGAGGTGCCACCGTTCTCATCTCGGCGGCCGCGGCCAGCCCGTCGACGCCGGGCATGCGAATGTCGAGCAGTGCCACGTCGACGAGGTGCTTGCGAGCGAGTTCGACGGCGCCGGCACCGTTGTCCGCCTCGGCCACGATCTCGATGTCATCGGCGACATCGAGCACGAACCGGACCCCGGCGCGGATCAATGCCTCGTCGTCGGCCACGAGCACCCGAATCACTTGCCACCCCTCAGGTCGGCCGCGACGCCCCCGACGGCCGACGCGCCGGCCGACTCCGGTCAGAACACCGCGAGTGCCGCAGGCGTTGGCACCCCATTATCGACGGACGGCGTGGCGGCGCGCACCGAACGGCAAAGTACGGCATTTCAGCCTGTTCTGATGACAATTTCCTGCCCCGTCGCCCCGTCGCCCCGTCGCCGCCGCGGTAGCCGCTCAGCACACCCGCTCGGCATCGGACCGTCGCCTCGGCGCCGTGGACGCATCGTCCACCCCGACCGGTACCGGTCCTGACACCACGCCATGCCGCCCGCTATGCCCACGGTGGGCGGCCTTACCCTTGCCGACGTGACACTCTCCGAGATGAACTCTTCCGACCCGTATGACGGGTACCTCGGTGTCGCGCCGACCGCGCCCGGCAGTCCACAACTGCGCCCGCAGTCGCTGCTACTCGCCTTCTTCGGCGACCATGTCCTGGAAGAGGGCCCGCTGTGCGTGTACTCGGGCAGCATCATCGACGTCCTCGGACGTGTGGGAGTCGGCGAGCACGCCGTCCGCTCCACCCTCACCCGCATGGTGAACCGCGGCCTGCTCCAGCGTCGGCGGCAGGGGCGCCGCATGTACTTCGGTCTGACCCCGCACGCTGCGCAGATCCTTCACGAAGGGCGGAAGCGACTCTGGCACACCAGCGCGGTCAACGACGACTGGGACGGCACCTGGACCCTGCTCGGCTTCTCGCTGCCCGAAGCCTGGCGGCACCGGCGGCACGACCTGCGCTCCCGGCTCACCTGGGCCGGTTTCGGCCCCCTCTACAGCGGGCTGTGGATCGCCCCGGGTGACGTCGACATCTCCGAGATCGTCAACGAGCTGGGCATCGCCGCCCACGTCAAGATCTTCCACGCGCGCGCCGACGCCGCCACCGACATCGACGTGATGATCCGCGACACGTGGGACCTGGAAACCGTCGCGGCTCGCTATGCCGCCTTCGAGAAGCGCTGGATCACCCACCTCGGAGATCACTCCGGCGACCCGCTGGCCACCCACCTGCGTCTGGTGGCCGAGTGGCTGGGGATCATTCGCACGGATCCCCGGCTGCCCGCCCGGCACCTGCCCCCGAACTGGCCCGCCCGCTCGGCAGAAGGGATTTTCCGGCGCATGGCCGAGCAGACGGGGGAGCCCGCTCGGCGGGTGGCCGCCGAACTGCTGGAGACGGCGCTTCTCGAGTCTTCCTGAGCGGTGCGAACGCCAGCAGCAACTCGGTGCTCCGTGCCTACAACTGCACGGCGGATACGGTTACATGACGGAGGCTCGGGCGCCGAAGCGTGCGGCCGTCCCTTCTCAGCACTTCTTGTCGCCTATGTACGCGGTCAGCGCATCCAGGTCCACCGACGCGTCGTCGAGGGTTTCGCGCAGCAGATCGCCGGCGCCCTTCGCGTCGTCCGCCACCAGCAGCTTGCACACCGTTGCCTGCATCCCGGGGCTCCGGGCGTTCCAGATCTCGTCGTAGCGTGCCTCGTCCCCTGTGGGAGCGGTGCTGCTGGGGGTCGAGGCGGTCGTGTCGTCGCTGGTGCCGCAGGCGACGAGGAGCAGGCTGGCGGCGATCAGGACGTTTGCGGTGCGGCGCATGGGGCTCCCTGTGAGGCGGTTGTCAGGGCAGCATCATGCGCGTGGCGGTGGTGGGGCAACCCCTGTGTCGCCATGTTGTGACCCGTTGTAGCGGGTGGCCTCAGTGGGCGGTGGGGGCTGCCTGCCAGAGCCTGGACCGGCTCGCCCGTAGATCTCACGAAATGCCCTCCGGCCGGGGGCACTTGCGGCCTGCGAGCCAGACAGGCGGGAGACGGGGTGGGGACTCCGGCTCAGCGTGACAAAATGGGTCGCCCTGCCCCTTCCTCGGCACCCGACGATCCCTTCAACTCCGTCACCTCCTTCGCCTCCGTCACCTCCGTCAACTCGGTCCACCTTCCGATTCCATCGAGTCCTTCGCTTCCTTCGAGTCCTTCGAGGTTCTCTGTGACCAAGCCCGTGGCCCGCGAGCCGCTGCGTCGTAACGCGCGGTCCAACCGGGCGCGCATTCTGGCCACGGCCCGTGAGGAGCTGGGGCGGAACCCCGATGTCACGCTGGAGGAGCTGGCGCGGGCCGCAGGAGTCGTCCGGCGCACGCTCTTCGGTCACTTTCCGGGGCGGGCGGCCCTGTTGGAGGCGCTCGCGGAGGAAGCCGCCGAGACGTTGCGGAGCACGGTGGAGGCCGGGGCCGGGGAGGGAGCGGCGGCAGGGGCGGAGGAGCCGGAGGAATCGGCCGAGCGGGCACTGGCGCGGTTCGTGTTCCGGATGTGGCCCGTGGGCGACCGTTACCGGATGCTGCTGGCACTCGCCCGGCGGGACCTCGGCTCCGAACGCGTCGCCGAAGTGCTCGCCCCGGCCCGTGAGGCCACCACCGGGATCCTGGAGCGCGGGCAGCGCGACGGTGTCTTCCACTCCCATCTGCCCCCCGCTGTGCTGAGCGCCGGACTGGAAGCGATGCACGTCTCCCTGCTGGAGTCCGTCAACACCGGTGCGCTGGAGGACGCCGGGCACCGTATCGCCACGGCCATCCTCATCGCGGCCGGCGTACCGGAGAAGCGGGCGAGTGCCGTGGTCGAGGAGGTCGCGTCGGCGATGCGCGCGGCCCCGGCCGACGAGGCCTGACCCGACGTACCCGGCCGGGATGTTCCGCGGCGCGATCACGGGGGCCGTGTACCTGCGCGACTACCCGGTCGGCCCCGACGTGTGAGTAGGGCACGGACCCGGGGTTTCAGAAAGGGCTCGGGGGCGACCCGGTCCCGCGTACGTGGGCGACCTTCGCGGCGGCGGTGTCGGGGGCGACTCCGGCGGTGATGAGGGCGGCGGTGGCGGCACCGGTGCCGTCGTCGGACCAGATGCCACGGCTCACGCAGTCGAGCAGGGTCAGCAGTTGGGACTCGATGGCCAGGCCCTCCACGAGCGCGGCGCGGCCGGCGAAGTGGACGTACACCCGTGCCCGAGTGGCGCGCGCGTCACGACGCTGTGGGGCGGGAGCCCGGGCCGGGGCGTGAGCACGGCGGCGTATCGATGCGGGTGGCGACGGCGACGGCGTCGGCGTCGGTGGTGGCGGTGCTCGGTGGGTGGTCACAGCGGTACCTCGGGGCGGGCGGGAGAAGGGGCGACGCGATATTTGCTCATCGACGGGCAATAAAATAACATGCACATCGATGAGCAATTAAGTGCTTCCGCTCGTCGCCCCGTCCTCTTAGGAGCTTCCGATGCCCTTCCTCGCGAACACCCCCGTGGAGAAGATGACCGGGCCGTACGCGCGGCGCTGGTGGGCGCTGCTCGTGCTGTGCCTGAGCCTGCTGATCGTGGTGATGGCGAACACGTCGCTGATCGTCGCCGCCCCCGACATGACCACCGACCTGGGTCTGAGCAGCAGCGATCTGCAGTGGGTCGTCGACGGCTACACCGTCCCGTACGCGGCGCTGATGCTGGTGCTGGGCTCGATCGGCGACAAGTACAGCCGGCGTGGTGCGCTGGTCCTGGGGCTGCTCGTCTTCGCGGGTGGTTCGGTGATGGGGAGCATGGTCGACGAGACCTCGCTGGTCATCGCGGCCCGCGCGATCATGGGCGTCGGTGCCGCGGTCGTGATGCCGGCCACGCTGTCCCTGCTGGTCGCGACCTTCCCCCGGAGCGAGCGCGTCAAGGCCATCACCGCCTGGACAGCGACCTCCGGCCTGGCGATAGCCGTCGGACCGCTGGTCGCCGGCCGGCTGCTGGAGGACCACGCCTGGGGCTCGACCTTCCTGATCAACGTGCCGATCGCCCTCGTCGCCGTCATCGGCGCGCTCGCCCTGGTGCCGCCGTCGAAGGCGGAGGGCATGGGCCGCATCGACTACGTCGGTGGTCTGCTGTCGATCGTCTCCGTCGGCTCCCTGGTCTACGCGGCCATCGAGGGCCCGCACTTCGGCTGGGGTGCCGGCCCCGTCACCGCGGCCGTGGTCGCCGGTGTCGGACTGGTCGCGTTCGTCGCCTGGGAGCTGCGGCACCCGCACCCGATGCTGGACGTCCGCAAGTTCACGCTGCGGCCCTTCAGCGGCTCGATGCTCGCGGTGCTGTTCTTCTTCTTCGGTACGTTCGGCGCGATCTACTACTCGACCCAGTTCCTGCAGTTCGTCCTCGGCTACGACGCGCTCGACACGGGTGTACGGCTGCTGCCGCTGGCCGGAGCGGTGTTCCTCGGGGCCGTGGTGACCGGGAAGCTGACCCCGCGGCTGGGCGTGAAAGCGATGGTCGTGACCGGCATGGTCATCGGTACGGCGGGGGTCTTCCTGCTGACCCAGATCGACAAGGGTTCGACGTACGGCGACTTCCTGGCGCCGATGATGATGCTGGGCTTCGCGATCGGACTGAGCGTCTCCCCGGCGACCGACACGATCATGGACTCCTTCCCCGAGTCCGAGCTGGGCGTCGGCGGCGGTGCCAACGACACCGCGCTGGAGCTGGGCGGTGCGCTCGGTATCGCGGTCCTGGGCTCGCTGCTGGGCACGGCCTACCGGGACGAGCTGACCGACCTGGTCGGCAACCGGCTCCCGGCCGAGGCGATGGAGACGGCCAAGGACTCGGTGGGTGGTGGCCTGGCCGTCGCCGAGCGCATCGCCCAGGAACCGTCCGCGGGACCTCAGCAGGCCCAGGCCGTCGTGGACGCCGTCCACCAGGCGTTCGCCCACGGCGTCGCCCAGACCAGCCTCGTCGGCGGCGTCATCATGGCCGTCGGAACGCTGATCGTCTTCGCGGTCCTGCCGGGCCGGTGGGGGTTCGCCAGGAAGGACGCCGAGCGGACCGAGCGCGAGGCCGGGACGGCGAGCGAGGCGGGCGTACGGGAGCACGCCGGGTCCACCCGCTAGGCGTTGTGCTCAAGGGCGTTGCCGAGCTGCCGGGCGGCTGTGCCCGAAGCTGCCCCAGTCGCGCCCCACGCCCCTCGCGAAAATCGCGCCCCTCCCGACCCCACACCCCGTCACGGCGCAGGTGTGAGCCCCAAGTTCTCGGCCGACCTGCGGAGGGCCTCGACCACGGCCGAGGTCCGGGGCTGCGGGCCGGAGGGGGAGGCGGGCCAGACGGCGGCGATGCGGCGGTGGCCCGCTACCGGGACCATGGGCAGGGCCACGGTCGCGGGAGGGGCGTCGGTGAGGGCGAGGGTGGGGACCACCGCCGCGCCGAGGCCCGCCCGCACCAGGGCCAGTGAGGTCGGGAACTCCAGGGCGGTGTGGGCGTGGCGCGGAGTGAAGGCGTACTGCGCGGAGATGCGCGCGAGTGCCCTGCCGCACGCCGTGCCGGGCGGGGCGGTGACCCAGGGCCGCTCGGCCAGGTCCCTGACCGAGCGGGGCGGTGGTGACCAGTCGGCCGGGGTGACCACGCGGTACTCGTCGTCGGCGACCGCCGCGGACGCGAGGTCGGGCCACTGCTCGTGCGGGTCGGGGTCGTCGCCGTCGTACTCGACGACCAGCAGGTCCAGGCCGCCGGTGCGCAGCTCGCGCAGGGCGTCCGGGCCCTCCGCCTCCACCACTCTCGGCGCCAGCTCCGGGTGGGTCCGGGCGAGGGCGGTGAGGGCCGGGACGAGCAGATGGCACACCGCCGACGAGAACGCGGCGACCGTCACCGGCCCCGTCGAACGCCCGGTCAGTTCGCTGAGTTCACGGCGGGCCTCCGCCAGCTCCCGCTCGATCCGCTCGGCCCGCGCCGCCAGCAACCGCCCCGCCGGGGTCAGCCCCGCCCGGCGCCGCGACCGGTCCACCAGGGGCTGCCCCACCTCCCGCTCCAGCTGCGCCAGATGCTGCGACACAGCCGACGGCGTCAGATGCAGCACCTTCGCCGCGTCCACCACACCGCCGCGCATCGCCACCGCGCGCAGGACACGCAGCCGACGGGGATCCAGTTCCATAAGCCTCACTGTAGTACTGCTTCAGTAACTCTTGCTTGTGGTGAAGTGGCGCTACAGGGAAGATGCGTGGCATGAGCAACAGGCAACGGCGGATCGTCGATCTCAGCCACCCCATCAGACACGGGATGATCACCTATCCCGGGCTCCCCGGCCCCGAGATCGGCGAGCACCTCACCCGTGAGGCGTCACGGGAGATCTACGCGCCCGGCACCGAGTTCGCCATGGGCCGCATCTCGATGGTGTCGAACACCGGCACGTACGTGGACAGCCCTCACCACCGCTTCGACGACGGTCAGGACCTCGCGGGCCTGCCGCTCGACCGGCTGATCGACCTCGACGCAGTCGTCGTGCGCGTCGAGGGTGTCGCCGACCGCGGCCGGGCCGTGGACCGGGCGGCGCTGCTGCCGTACGAGGTGAGCGGCCGGGCGGTGCTGATCCATACGGGTTGGGACCGGCACTGGGGCACCGACCGGTACGGCCACGGCCACCCCTACCTCACCGCCGACGCCGTGGCCTGGCTGGTGGAGCAGGGCGCCGTCCTCGTCGGGATGGACACCCTCAACATCGACGACACCGACGACGGCACCCGCCCGGCCCACACCGGTCTCCTCGCCGCCGGCGTTGCCGTCGTCGAACACCTGCGGGGCCTGGAGCAACTGCCCCCGCAGGGCTTCCGTTTCTTCGCCGCGCCCCCGGCGGTCGAGGGCATGGGTACCTTCCCGGTACGTGCGTACGCACTCCTCGACGAGTAGGCGGAGACGAGCGGGCGAAGACGAGCGAACAAAGCCGATGTCCCCGACCCAGGACTCTGTCTAGGCTGACGCCGTGACCGACCTCGACATCAAGCGCGTGGACGGTGCGGCCGGGGACGAGGAACTCGAAGCCTGGCGGCACGTCCACAACACGATCATCCCGGCCCACATCCTCTCCCTCGACGACGTCCGGGAGCGCGCCGTACGCAACCATCTCGAACTCGCGTACGTCGACGGCGTCCTCGTCGGCAACTCCACCGTCCGGCCGCCCGAGGGGGACGGCGCCACGGCCACAGTGATCGCGCGCGTGCTCGCCGAACACCGGCGCCGGGGGTTCGGCGAGCAGCTGTACGGTCGGGCCGTGCGGCGGGCGCGGGAACTGGGCGCCCGGACGATCGAGACCTGCGTCCTCTCCTCGAACGAGGACGGCCTGCGGTTCGCGCTCGACCACGGTTTCGTGGAGACCGAGCGCTATCTGCTGGACGGCGACACGATCCCGTGGATCGACCTCAGGCTCGACGCCGCCCTCGGCTAGTGCGCGGCTACAGCTTCCCGGCGAGGTCCAGTGCGGCCACGTACCCGAAGGTCATCGCCGGTCCGATCGTCGACCCGGCGCCCGCGTAACTGCGGCCCATCACGGCCGCGCTGGCGTTGCCCGCCGCGTAGAGGCCGCGGATCACCGTGCCGTCCGGGCGCAGGACGCGGGCGCGGGCGTCGGTAAGCAGCCCGCCCTTGGTGCCGAGGTCGCCCGGGACGATGCGCAGGGCGTAGTAGGGCGGCAACCACAGGGGTGCCAGGCAGGAGTTGGGGCGCACGGACGGGTCCGTGTAGTAATGGTCGTACACGCTGTCGCCGCGCCCGAAGTCGCTGTCGTCCCCTTGCCGGGCGAGGGAGTTGAAGCGGTCGACGGTGGAGCGGAGGGCGGCGGCCGGTACGCCGATCGCGCCGGCCAGCGCGTCGAGCGTCCACGCCTTGTGGACGGCCCCGGCGTCGTACCACTCGTCGGGGAACGGGAAGGTCGGCGCGATGTCCTTGAACAGGTACCGGTTGCGGTAGTTCTGGTCGACGATCAGCCAGGCCGGGATGTGGGAGGCGGACGAGGTGTCCTTCTCGTACATCGTGTGGACGACGTCGCTGTACGGGCCGGCCTCGTTGACGAACCGCGCACCGGACCCGTTGACCAACAGCCCACCGGGCAGCGTGCGTTCGGCGAGACAGAACCAGGCCTGGCCCGGGGTGTCGACGGCCGGTCCCCACCAGGCGTCGTCCATCAGCGCGACGTCGGCACCGGCCCGCTGACCGGCCCGTATCCCGTCGCCGGTGTTCTCCTTGGCCCCCACCGTCCACCGTGTCCCGACGGGCTGCTCCTGGTACTGCGCCCGCATGGCCGCGTTGTGCTCGAAGCCGCCGGAGCCGACGACGACGCCGCGGCGGGCGCGGACGAGCCCGGGGGAGCCGTTCCTGCTGACGACCACTCCCTCCACCGCCCCGCTCTCCGTGTACAGGTCGGTCAGCGGGGTGTCGAGCCACACGGGGACGTCGGCGCCGAGCAGCCCGGCCCGCAGCCCGCCCGCCAGCGCCTGCCCCATGGTGAGCGGCTTCTGCCCGAGCAGGGCGGCCTTCGTGCCCCGGGCGAGGCACTCGGTGGCGACGGCCAGCCCCTTCGCACTCACGGCGGTCAGCGCGAGCCATTTGTAGTCGGCGCTGAACACCACCATCCCGGCGGGGGTCGCCAGATAGGCGGGATTCAGCCGCGCGAGCTCGGCCCCCAGCAGATTGCCGTCGAACTGGTCCGGTTCGATGGACCGTCCGTTCGGCAGCCCGCCCGGCAGCTCGGGGTAGTAGTCGCTGTACCCCTCCATCCAGCGGAACCTCAGCGGGCTGTTCGCCATGACGAACGACAGCATCGCGGGCCCGTGGTCGAGGAACGCCTTCTGCCGGTCGGCGGGCACGTCGTCCCCGACCACGGCCGCGAGGTACTGCGCCGCCTTGGCCGGGGTGTCCGGCACCCCCGCCGCCTTGATCACGCTGTTGTTCGGCAGCCAGATACCGGCGCCCGAGCGCGCCGCCGACCCGCCGAAGGTCGGCGCCTTCTCCACGACGACACAACTCAGCCCCTGCTTCGCCGCCGTGAGCGCGGCGGTCATCCCGGCCGCGCCGGAACCGACGACGACCACGTCGTAGGTGCCGAGCAGGGGCGGCGCTGCGGCGACGGCGGTCCCCGCGAGCCCCCCGCCCGCGGCGATCGCGGCCCCCGCGCCCGCGGCCGTCCCCAGCACCCGCCGCCGACTCGGGCCCCCCTCGGCCCCCGTACGTCTCTCAGGATCCGCGCTCATGGACATGCGGGACGCTCCAGCCTCGCGAAGGGACGGGTGGCGGTGCTGATCCCCCGGCGGCAACGCTCCCGTACGCCCCCGGGCTGTGTGCGAAGCCTCGAATCTGACGTGAAGGCATGGTGAAGTCAAGACACGCGTCGGGCATGGTGCTTGTGGGGTGCGAGCCGCACGCACGCGTGCCCGTCCCCGGGGGAGAGGAGCGCCGGCGCGGTTCGTTTCGTGGGGTGGGCGGCCGGGAAATCTTCCGGCAGCGTGTTCTCGGCCCGCGGGCCGAGGGAGGGGAGCGCTGTGTATGACCTGGCACGGGCACCGACCCATGTCCGGGCGCCCGACGGGCGGTTGCTGAGGGTCGAGTGTTCGGGGGATCCGGCCGGGCGGCCCGTCTTCCTGTTCCACGGCATGCCCGGCAGCCGGGTCGGCCCCCGGCCGCGGCCGATGTTCCTCTACCAGCGGGGGACCCGGCTCATCAGCTACGACCGACCGGGGTACGGGGGCTCCGACCGCAGACCCGGCCGCCGGGTCGTCGACGCCGTCGAGGACGTGACCGTCGTCGCCGACGCGCTGGGTGTGGACCGCTTCGCCGTGGTGGGCCGCTCCGGCGGCGCCCCGCACGCCCTGGCCTGCGCGGCACTGCTGCCGCACCGGGTGACGCGAGCGGCGGCGCTGGTGACGTTGGCGCCGCAGGACGCCGCCGGACTCGACTGGTACGCCGGGATGGCCCCCTCCAACGTCCATGAGTTCCAATCCGCGCACACCGACCCCCAGGGCTTCACCGCCCGGCTGATCCCACGCTCCGCGGCGATCCGCTCCGACCCCGCGCGGCTGCTGGAGCAACTGCGCGACGACCTCACCGACGAGGACCGGCTGATCGTCTCCGACAACGGCATCCGGGCGATGCTGCTGCGCAACTATCAGGAGGCGGTGCGGACTTCACCCTACGGATGGATCGACGACGCCCTCGCGCTGACCTCCCCCTGGGGGTTCGAGCCCGGCGAGATACGGGTGCCGGTGCTGTTCTGGTACGGCGCGAAGGACGTCTTCTCCCCGGCCGCCCACTCCTCCTGGCTGGCCGACCGCGTCCCCCGCGCCACCGCCGTCCTCGAACCCGCCGCCGCCCACTTCGCCTCGCTCCGCGCCCTGCCGGAGGTCCTCAGCTGGCTCCAGCGGGGCACGCTGCTGTCCCTGGCCCCGCCGGTCCGACCTGCGCGCGGCCCCGTGCACGGGGCCGTCACACCGCCAGGGGTTCCAGGTCGCGGTAGACCCGCCGACCCTGTGCCACCAGCTGGGTGACACCGCTGCCTTCGCCCAACTGCCGCCTGAGCTTGGCCAGTTCGGCTACCACTTGCTCGCGCAGCCGGTCCGCCTCTGTCACCCGGCCCAGCGCGCGCAGCGTCAGCGTGGAGTTGGCGACCACGGCGAGGGCCTCCGGATGGTGTTCACCGAGCACCTCCGTCAGGGCCTCGCGGGCGGGCTCCTCCAGCACCCACGCCTCCTCCGCGCGGCCCTGCTCGGCCAGTACGTTGGCGTAGTTGGTGCGGCAGAAGAGCGTGTGGGGATGGTGGTCGCCCAGCACCTCGACCATGCGGAGCATCACCCGCAGGAACACCTTCTCCGCCTCCTCCGCGTCGCCGCAGCCCCAGTGGTAGACGCCCAGGTTGTTCAGCGCGGCCTGGGTGTACGGATGCTCCTCGCCCGGTACCTTGCGGTACTCGGCCAGCGCCTCCAGCGCGATCCGGCGCGCCTCCTCCCGTTTGTCGGCGGCATACAGGTCGGCGGCCAGGTTCAGGTCGCAGGCGAGCGAGTCGGGGGTGTGGGCGTCGTACTGCGCGTGGTACTGGTCCCGGGTCGCCTGCGTCAGGCGGTGCGCGTCCTTGAACTCGCCCGCCCGCCTCAGCGACACGGCCAGCGACTTCGCGCAGCTGAGCGTGCCGGGGAAATCCTTGCCGAGCACCCGCTTGTGCGCCTCGTACGCCCCCGACAGCAGCGTGACCGACTCGGTGTAGCGGCCCACCTCGCGCAGGTCCCGGCCGAGGCTGGAGGCCGACGACAGGGTGTAGGGGTGGTCGGGTCCGAGAACGTCCTTGCGGCGGAAGTAGGTGTCCTGGTCGATGTCCCGCGCGTCGTCGTAACGCCCGACCATGCGCAGGGCCAGCGCCAGGTTGTTCGCCGCGCTCAGGGTCCGGGGGTGCGAGGGGTAGAAGGTGCGGCTGAAGCCCTCCCGTGCCTCGCGGGCCAGCTTCTCAGCCTTGCTGTACTCGCCCAGGGCCGCGTAGTCACTGGCGAGGGACGACGTGGTGATGTACGTATGGGCGTCCGAGGGCCCCAGCACGCGGCGCTGACGGTCCAGCAGATCCCGGTCGATCTCCTCGGCCTCGACGTAACGCCCCTGCGAACGGAGCACGTTGGCGAGCTGGCAGCGCAGATACAGGTACTGCCGGTGGTTCTCGCCCAGTTCGGGCTTCCAGTGCGCCAGCAGATCGTCGGCGAGGCGCTGGGCGCCGGGGAAGTCCCCGCGCTTCCACATGTACCGGACGCGGTCGATGAGGAGCCGACGGGGCTCCGCCTCCACGCAGTTACGGATGTCCGAGGCGCGCAGATGGGGCCATATCACCTCGAACCGCGGCCAGTCCTCGGGATTGTCCGTGGGTTCGTCGTCGTCGGGCCGCGCACCCGCGAGCACGGTGTGGACGACATGCCGGGCGTGCCGCTGCTCCTCCTCGCTGAGCTGGGAGCGGATGACGGCCTGCACCAGCCGGTGGATCTGGACACTGTTGCTGACCTGGTCGACCTTCGCGAGGGCGAGCCGGGCGATCTCGCTGATGGCCCGGCCCACCATCAGGCTCTCCTGGAAAGCGGGGTCCACCTTGCGCAGCTCGTCCCGCATCTCCTTGCTGTAGAGCAGGCGGGACGATATCGGCTCGGGCGCCATGAACGCGCACAGCTGCAGCAGCCGCACCGAGGCAGGAGAACGTTCCTGCAGCCGCGTGATGGAGATGTTCCAGGTCGCGGCCACCGTGGTGGGGTAGTCGGGGGGCTGGTTGAGGTCGAGCACATGGGTGGTCTGTTCGGCGAGTTCGCTGAGGTACTCCTCGACCGGTGTGGCCGTCTCGGCGAGCCAGGCCGCCGCCTGTTCCACGGCGAGCGGGAGATCGCCCACGGCCTCCGCCACCCGGTCGGCCTCCTCGGGGCTGAGGCCGGGTGCCCGCAGGGAGAGGTGCTCCACGCTCTCCTGGCGGAGGAACACGTCGACGGGCAGTGACGCGCCCTGCTGCGCCCAGGCCTGGTTCCGGGAGGTGACGAGGATGTGCCCGCCGCCGCCGGTGGGGAAGAAGCGGGTGAGCTCCTCGGGGGTGTCCGCGTTGTCGAAGACCAGCAGCCAGCGCTTGGTGGGTACCCCCCGGCCCAGCATGCGTACGGCCTCCTGGCAGGCCAGCGCCATGTCCTCGCCACCGGGGGCGCCGATCCGGGCGCCGAGTTCGGCGAGCGAGGCCACGACGTTGTCGATGTGCTCGGCGGAGATCCACCACACCAGGTCGTAGTCGGCCATGAAGCGGTGCACGTACTCCAGCGCCACCTGGGTCTTGCCGACACCGCCGAGCCCGAAGAGCGCCTGGGGGCGCGGCAGTACGACGGAGATGCCGCCGCGCAGCTGTTCACGGAGCTGGTCGAGGATCACGCTCCGGCCGGTGAAGGTGGTGTTGCGCTGGGGCGCGTCCCAGATGTCGGGTGCCCGGCCCGGGAACCTGGGGTCCGACCCGGCGGGGGCCCCGGGCTCTGCCCGCAGCCGCAGGATCTCGTGGAGTCCGTCGGCGCCGTCCGCCTCGCCGAGCCGGTGCAGGTCCACCACCTCGGTGTAGGCGCCGGTCGGCCGGACCTCCTCGACGCGGGCCAGGGCCGGCAGGGCGGTCGGGGCGTTCGGTGCGGCGGTGGTGAGGGCCTGGCGGACTCTGCCCGCGTGCCGGGACTTGTCGAAGGCGTGCGACAGCAGCAGCAGGACGCGGGTGTCCGGGTCCGGGGGCTCCGGAGGGCCGAGGGCCACGTCGTGCAGGGTGACACGGCAGCCGGACCGCTTGAGCACCCCCTCCACCCACTCGGCCCACATACGGTTCTCCGCCGCGTGGACCACCAGGACCTCCACGGCCTGGGTCTGCGGCAACTGCCGGGTGAACGCCTCCAGACAGCGCAGCCGCGCCTGTTCCGGTACGGGCGGCAGTGTGGTGACCTCGTCGTCGGAGAGCACCGAGGTCAGCCGTTCGAAGGCGGACAGCAGGGAGTTCGCGTTGCCGCTCTTGTCGCCGACGGTAGCGAGGGTCTCCTCGTAGGCGTAATAAGGGCGGTAGGGGATCTCGACCTTGCCCCAGTACGTGTTCAGTTCCTCGGGCGCCAGGTCCTGGCGGTCGGCCCCTTTGGGTAACCCCTCGAACTTCAGCCGGGCCAGGGCCCGTCCCGCGTCGGCCTTCTCCTTCTCGGCCTCGTCGACCCGCATCGGGACGGGCAGCACCCGGATCCACCGCTTGCCGTACCCCTTCTCGGCGCTGTGCGCCACGGCGGCCGCGCCGTCCAGCGCCTGGCCGCTGAGGGTGAAGCAGTCGACCAGCACGTCGGGCATCTGGATGGTGCAGATGTCCGCGTTGTCGGACAGTCCCGTCCGGCTGTCGATGAGGACGTAGTCGTAGGACGCCTTCATGTCCTCGCGGAGCGTGTCCAGGAACAGGCCCCCGCCCAGCCGCTCGTAGAAGTTGTCCCACTCGAAGGACGACACGGTCGCCGAGTACTCGCGGTTCTGCCGCCCGGCCGACAGGAAGTCGAGCGAACCGCCTTTCGGGAAAGCCAGGTTGAGGCGCTCGGGCGCGAGCGAGATGGCGTGGTCCTCGACACGGGCGTACTCCCGGTGCCAGGCCCCGGACCGGGGCCCGCCGGTGGTCGCGGCCCAGCAGTACTCGGTGATGATGTCGATCACGCCGGAGGTGGCGGCGAGCACGTTCGGGTCCAGGAACGGCTCGAAGAAGCGGTGCAGACCCGGGGCCTCCAGGTCCCAGTCGACCGTCAGGACCCGTTTGCCGTTCGCGGCGAGGATCCACGCCGTGTTGGCCAGGGCCATCGTGCGGCCCGTACCACCCTTGTACGAATAGAAGGTGATGATCCGTCCACGCTCCCCGGCCGTCATGCTTCTCCTCCGTGATCGGAACCCGCGGCGGGCTGCTGCGGGTAGGTGGGGCCCATGAGACGGGGCTGTGGCAACTGTGGGCCCTCGGGCGGATGCGCCTGCGCGTGCCTGAGGTACTGCCGGGTCGTGTGCGCCGCCAGAGCCGGCAGCACGTCGGCGAACACCTGGAGCGAGGGCACGCCGTTGGCCGCGATCCGGCAGTCGGTCCGGCGCCCCCGCTCCAGGATCAGGGGGAGGGTGCGTTCCAGCTTCGCCTTGACCTGTCGTCCTTCCGCGCCGTGACACTCCTCGTCGTTGTGGTTCCAGGGGACGATCGCGCCGACCCAGGGGCGGGCGTTGGCGTCGAACGCCTTGAGTCTGCGCCGCCGGTCCTCGTCGAGGACCGCCCAGCAGTCGACCAGCAGGATCGCCGGGTGGCCGGGGTCGGGCTCCTCGGCCTCGGGGTCTTCGTCGGAACCGCCGGCCACGAGGTCCTCGGTGGTCGGATCCTCGTTGTCGAAGTCGGACACGGTGATCCGGTAGTCCAGCGACCGGATCAGTTCCTCCGCCAGCGTGGCGATGGGCCGGGGAGTCTCGTCGCCGTAGGGGTTCCACTGCAGGGAACTCTCGCCATAGCGGCCGTTCTTGCGGGACTCCGGGACCATGTGACGGGCGGGTGCCGCCACGGTCAGATGGATACGGCGCGGCCCGTCGCCCGGCGGAGCGAAGGCACTCGGTGTGGACTCGAAGGGCCTCGGGGTGCTCGACGGCAGGGGCGACTCCTCGGCTACCTGCACGATGCGCTGGGCGAGCGTGAACACCGTCTCGTCGTACTCGTCCCGCAGCCGCTTGAGTTTGATCAACCCGTAGATCCCGTGGTCCAGATAGCGCTCCCCGAACGCGTTCCGCTCCACCTGGAGGTGGCGCACGGACTCGGGCAGCCGGTCCATGCCGACGCGACTCCACAGCACCGGCACGATCGCCGGGATGTCGCCGGCCCCGGCGTCCCTGGCCTGACGTATGCGGTCGCTGAACGCGAACCACTCCCGACCGCAGGCCTCGCTGCTGAAGTACCGCGGGGAGTACAGCGGCACGAACACCCGGCAGTGCGCCAGGTTGTCGCTGAGCCGGACGGGCCAGCCCTCTCCCGAGCGCATCTCCCGGTCCATGAAGCCCGGGGGCGTGCCCGCCGGCAGATCGGTGATGGCCAGGATGTCGGCGCACAGGTCCTTGTAGAGCGTGTACACCCAGTGGTCCGGGTCCCCGCTGTCGGGGCCGGACGGAGTGTGGGCATAGCTCAGAAAGAAGTAGGGCCGGTTGTCCGGTGCGCCTCGCCCTCGTACATGTCTGTTCACGCGCCCCCCGCCTGTCGATGCCCTCTGTTCCCCCGCCGGAGAGTCATCTGGCCGGAACCAACAATGTGCCCGACCACCCCCGTGACCGCATGGCTTGTTTCACGTCATTTGTCAGCGATATCCGGACATGACCAGAGCTGCGGTGTCGACAGCGGCCCGCATGTCCAGGAGGAGGACGGGCTTCCCCGCCCATTCCCGCACGCTGATGAGCTCACTCGGCAGCTGTGCCCCGATCACCCCGAAGTCCCCGTCGAACAGGGCGAGATCCTCGTACGCGAACCAGTTGCCCTTCTCCTCCAGCACGCAGCGGTACGTCCGCGTCGGCGGCGGCGGACTCGTCCGGTACTCGGCGAGGTGGAACGCGGTGCACACCTCGAACCCCACGCGCAGCAGGAGTACCTGGGCGTTGGCCGCGTAGAGCGCCGCCATCGGGGACCGCTCACCGAGATGGCAGCGTGGATCGTGGTCGGCGAGCAGTTCCGCCGCGCGCGGACCGAGGGCGGCGAAGGAGGTCTGGGGGTGGGCGCTGCGCACGGCCCCCGGTGTGCTCCGCACGCACTCGGCGAGCGCGCCCATGGACGGACAGGGCGTGGCGTCCTTCTCGAACGGCAGCATCCCCGCCCGGAACTCGGCCTTCTCCCGCTCGGACATGCCCTCCGTGAACGCCTGGTACTCGCGGGAGGTGTCGGAGTTCTCCGGGGTGAAGGCGGGGACGACGAGGGTGCCGTCGGGGCCCAGAGCGCTCAGCAGCGCGTCGCGTACGGCGACGGGGGCGAGGCCGGTGCCGCTCAGTGAGGAGTGCACCATCAGGACGCCTCCGGGGCGGACACCCCACTCGGCCAGGTCGTCGTGGAGACGGGCCGCCGGGCCCTGCGGTCGAGTGGCGTCAGCCATGCAGCGTCACCCATTCTCTTCGTAGTTCCTCTGCCAAGTGAACTCCACTCTCGGTGAGTTGGGCATCGGGTAGGGCGCCGATCCGGTCCAGGGTGTGTCCGGCGCGGAGCAGTTCCTCGGTGCGGGCCGCCCGGTCGGCCGACACGGTGGCCCGGCCGATGGCATCGCTCGCCTCGTCGAGGAGCCGTCCGGCGCCGGTGCCGGGCACGTTCAGGTCCGCGACCTGCCGCAGAGCGGCGAGCCTGGACCGTCGCAGCAGCAGGGGAAGTTCGCGGGCCAGTTCCTCGGGCTCGAAGTCGACGGCCACCCCCAGCGCGCCCGGTGTGTCCGTTCCCGGCAGCAGGCCGGTGCCGGCCGCGAGAGGGGTGATGGTGGTGCAGAGGGAGACGTCCGGGCCGGGCCGCGGGCTCGGTTCGTGTGCGTCCGGCGCGTCGTACGCGGCGCGCAGCCGTTTGGTGAAGAGCGCCAGGTCGCTGGGGTTCAGCGGGGCCGCGGCCGGTGCCGGGTAGCCGTCGCGGTACGGGTCGGCGTCGTCGATGAGGAGCGTCGGTCCGCCGGTGGGCTTCAGCGACTTCAACGGGCGCCATTCGACGTGCAGTTCGCCGCCGTCCTGGTCCCTTCCGGTCACTTTCAGGCCGTCCGCCGTGATCGCGCACTCGACCCGTCCGGGTGCCGAGAGGCGCAGGGTCCCGAGGGTCGGGAGGTACAGGTCCCGGTCCTGCTGCCACCAGGTGCGGGTGGCTTCCCTCTCCGCGAGCACGGCGGCCGCCGAGGCGGTCGCCGCCAGCCGCGCGAGGTCGGCGTGCCCCTCCAGGGCGCGCAGCAGCACGGTACGCAGATACGGGTGAGCGAGGACGGTGTCGAGGTGGGGCGCGGTGGCGGCGTCGGAGTCCAGCTCGACCAGCAGGTCCCAGGTCTCGGCCCAGTCGGGGTGACCGGACAGCTCGGTGTTCAGCCGGGCCAACAGGGTCCGGTTGAGCTCCAGTTGGGCCAGCTTGAGGCTGCCGGTGTCCGCGACCGCCGGGTGCAGTGCGCGCTCGGTGATCCGCTCGGCGATGCCCTCGACCAGGCCCCGCAGGTCGGAGCAGAACACGGAGGGGTTGTCGAAGCCTCGCTCGCCGCTGTACCGGTGGGCGTAGAGGCCGCCGCCGCAGGACGTGACGACCGGGCAGCGGCGGCAGGTCTCGCTGACGCCGGCGATGCCGAGCTGACGGGCCCGGACGCCGGGGTGCTCGGCGAACTCCGCGAAGCCGTGCCGGAAGACGTCGTAGCCGGTGGCGGGTGCGCCCTCGTAGGCGGTCTTGAGGCTGTCGGCCTGCTCGAAGGTGCCGTCGGTCTCGATCACCGCCAGGTCGGACGGGGCGAGGCCCAGCGCCTCGGTCAGGCTGGGGCCGCCGCGCAGGGTGCTGAGCACCGAGTCGAAGGTTCTGACCGGCATGGGGCGCCCCTGTTCCTCCCAGCGGTCGAAGACCTTCAGCAGCCAGTCGGCGTAGGGCGTTCCCGTGCCGTGTCCGGGAGGGGGGCTGTCCCACGTCGAATGGGGGAGGAGGTAGTCGACGCGGGGAGGTTCCAGGGCGGTCAGGGCGTCGTGCACCGCGACCGGGTCGTTGGCCACGTCCACCGTGCACAGCAGGCCCTGGAACAGGTCCCGGTACTCCGGCAGGCGGAGGAGCCCGATCGCCCGCAACACCCGGTCGTAGCTGCTGCGACCTCGGCGGTCCAGTCGATGCCGATCGTTGGCCACCCGATCACCGTCGAGTGAAATTCCGACCTTCACACCGAATTCCCGGAACACTTCCAGGTGCCGCTTGTTCAGCTGTACGCCATTCGTATGAATGCGCAGGTCCAATGTCGTGACCGGCGCCAATACGCGGGTGAGTTCCGCGCACATGTTCCGTAGCCGGGCAGGTCCGGCGAGGAGCGGTTCTCCACCGTGCAGAATCACGGCGACGGATTCCAGTTCGCTCTCGACCGCGTATTCGGCGAGGCGGCGAGCCACTTGGCCGAGGGTCTCCTCGGCGATCACCACCGGCCGCCCACGCCAGCTCTGGTCGGCGTGTTCGTACACATAGCAGTGGTCGCATGCCAGGTCGCAGCGGCTGTGCACCTTGAGGACCAGTTGCTGGATCGGTCGCTGGCCGCGGAAGTCCGTCACTTTCCGGAAGTGTACGCGCCGAGGCGTCCCCGTGGAGGCGGCGCGAGACCCCAACGCCCTTGTTGATCAAGAAGGTTGGGGTCTCGGATGTCGTGCTCGGGAGTCAGATGGACGAGTTGAACTCGCCCGCTCCTGCGGGGCGCGACTCGCGAACCTCGGTCACACGACCGGTGAACCGCTGGACGCGGGGCTCACGCGTGTCGATCGTCGCGAGTGTGGCCGTCCGCTTGGTGGCCGGTCGAGTCGCGCCCGGTCGGCGGATCGGCTTCGTGCCCGGAACGTTCATGGATTTCTCGTCCTCCTCAGGAGACCAATGCGTCATCAGCCCCTGGCCGACGAGATCCCGTGGCAAGGGCCTGGTCATTGAGGTTCGGACGACACTGTAGGGCATGGTTCTATCATGCACGCCCTTTACCACGCACGCCTCCGACGGTAAAGGGTGCCTGTGCTCGGCCGTGTTCTCCGGCAGGCGGCCTGGCGCGAATTCAAAATTGACGAGAGCATGACCGTTCCGTCTGCTTCCCGGTATCCGTATGAGGTCTGCATGGCTGTGACGCCCGGCCCCAGTACTACGGTGAGTGATCGTGATCTGTCCCCGTTGTTCCAGGTGTGCGATGAGAAGGCGGTGACCCATCAGGGTGAAAGCTTCAAGGTCGTCCGGTGGCAACTCGTCGTCCTGCTGCTCGCGACCGCGACCGCTTCGCTGGCCGAGCGGGTCGGGAGCCGGGTGCCCTCGGCCGTCGCGGCCGTGCTGTACGCCCTGACGTTCGGGATCGGTCTGTACGTGTCCCGTCGGCGGGCGCGGGCACAGTGGCAGGCCCATCGGGCGGCGGCCGAGGTGGTCAAGTCGCTGGCCTGGCAGTTCATGGTGCACGGCGGGCCCTTCCACTCACGGCTCGTCAACCCTGAGGCGCTGTTCGCCGAACGGCTGGAGCTACGGCTCAGCGAGCTGCGCAAGGTGGGGTGGCAGGACCCGCGCGAGACCGTCACCGAACTCGGACTCGGGCAGATCACGCCGATGATGCGTGCGGTGCGCGCCAAGGCGTTCGCCACGCGGCGTGACATCTATCTCCGTGACCGGGTCCTGCAACAACTGGCCTGGTATCGCGGCAAGGCCGGGGAGGCGCACCAAGCGTCCGTGCGCTGGTCGGGCGTCACCACCACCCTGACGGCGCTGGCCCTGGCCACCGCCGTCGCGCGGGCCACCGGGGTGATCGGCAGCCGCTGGGACCCGACCGGTGTCCTCAGTGCCGCCGCCGCGGCCGGCGTCGCCTGGCAGGAGATGCGACGGCACCGCCCGCTCACGTACGCCCACAAGCTGGTGGAGCAGGACCTCGACACGCACCGTGTCACCATGGTCACGACCGTCACGGAGGACGGGTGGGCCGACGCGGTCGCGGAGGCGGAGCGGCTGGTGTCGCCGCAGCACACGGACTGGCTGGTGCGGTTCGGGTCCTGACGGGGCGGGGGTCAGGCGCGGCGTACGCCCGGACTCCACAGGACCGTCACCGGGACGCCCGTGTGGTGTGCGTAGTCGACGATGTCGGCCGTGCCGCCCAGGCCGCGGGCCGGGGCGCCGTCCCAGACGGCGATCATGCGGTCGGTGTGGTCGACGATGTAGCGCCCGGCCGCGTAGTACGCCTCCTCGTGGGTGCGTTCGTACGGCAGTTGCTCGCGTTCGGTGCAGCATTTGAGGAGGCGGCGGTAGGCGCCGCGGACCTGGTCGTCGCCGAGGTGGGTCTCGTAGTCCATGCCGGGGATCACCGCCGTGAGCTGGAGTCCGCTCTCCAGGGCGATCTCCGCGAAGAGCTGATCGGCGCCGGCGGCGAGACTGCTGAGGGCCCGGGTGGTGGAGGGGCGGCCGCGTAACTCCGCCCGGATGCCCGAGCGGACGGCGGACAGGGCGGCCTCCGGGATCTCCCGGTGTCCGGTGATACCGATCCGGGTCACGGGCCCTGGCATCCGCACGCTCACCTCCCTGACCGTGTTCCTCCAAGTAACCCTAGCGTCGGGGGACTTCGGCGAGAACGACACGTACGGGCGTTCGGTGGGGCGTCACGGGCTCACGGGGGCGACGATCGGGTGACCGACGTGGTGCCGACCGCCCTCGTGTGCCCCGGGTGCTGCCGCTCGTGGGCATGTTCGGAGAACTGTTCGTAGGAGGAGGAGCGAGGGCCGGGTGGGGCGGCCTCCGGAGTGGGCCGGTGCCGGTGCCGGTGCCGGTGCCGGTGCGGTCCGGTGCGGTGCGGTCCGGCGCGGTGTGGTGTGGTGGGGTGGGGTGCGGGCGCGGCGGCCGGGGCGCGTCGGTCAGTCTCCCACCGGGTCCAGGCTGATGGGTTCGATCCGGCCGTCGAGCATCGCGCCGACACCGAGCGCGGCGCAGACGTCGGGGCGTTCGGCGATGTGGACCGGCATGCCGGTGGCGTGGCGCAGCATCTGGTCGAAACCGGGGAGCAGGGCGCTGCCGCCGACCATCATGATGCCCCGGTCGGCGAGGTCGGCCACCAGGTCGGGCGGGCAGTCGCGGAGCACCTTGCCGATGCCGTCGACCACGGCGGTGAGGGGGGTCTGGATGGCGTCCCGTACGGCCGCGGTGTCCACCTGGACGGAACGGGCCAGCCCCGTCGCCACGTCCAGGCCGTGGATCTCGGTGGAGGTGGGCCCGTGCGGGGTGAGGCCGTTGCCGGAGAGGGCCAGCTGGAGCGGCCGTACGGACTGGCTCGGCAGCGTCAGTTCGTGGCGCAGGCGCAGGTGCTGCACGATCGCGTGGTCGATGGTCTCGCCGCCGACGGGGATGCGCACCGCGCTGACGACCGAGCCGAGGGAGAGGACGGCGAGTTCGGTGGCACCCGCGCCACACACCATGATCATGGTGGCCTCGGGCTGCTCCACCGGCAGGCCGCAGCCGACCGCCGCCGCGATGAGGGTGTCCACGAGTTCCACCCGGCGGGCGCCGAGGCCCACCAGGGTCTCGATCGTGGCGCGTTGGGCGAGCGGGTCCGCGCCGTGCGGGGTGCAGGCGGCGGCGCGCAGCACGGGCTTGCGGCGCAGGGTGCGGCGCACCCGGTCGCCCAGCAGCTGACGCAGCATCCGCTGGGCCATCTCGATGTCGACGACCGTACCGCCGGAGACGGGCCGGACGACGCGGATGTAGTCGGGCGTGCGGCCCGTCATCTTCTCCGCGAACTCCCCGACCGCGATCAGCGCGCCCGTCCGGGTGTTCACGGCGGCGACGCTCGGCTGGTCCACGACCAGGCCCGCCCCCTTCACATACACCCGGGTCCGCGCGGCCCCGAGGTCGACGCCGAAGTGGCAGCGGCGCAGCTGCTCCAGACTGGCGGTCATCGCGGTCATTGCGGATCCTCCCGAGAGCACGGACCGTACGGACCGCCGCCGGTCGGCGGTTCCGGGTTCCCTTTGCATCGTGCGGGGGGCGGGGGTGGGGTGCCTGTTGGGGTGGGCCGGGTGGGGGTGCGGCTGGACGGGTGGTTCGGTGGGGCGGGACGGCCGCGCCTCTTCGCTTCAGTCGGGTGGGGGTGTTGTCGCGAGGGTCGTCGTGGGGGTCGTCGCGGGGGTGACGATTCCGCGTACGACGCCCAGCTCGACCAGGTCCTGCGGTCGTAGGCGGAGTTCGTCGGCCGTCGCCCGCACCTGGTCCCCCGGGCGTTTGAGGATCGCGGCCGCCAGTTCCGGGGCGATCACCGAGAAGTAGGAGTCGGGGGTGGCCCAGGTGTGGGCGGGGGCGGCGAGAGCGAGGGCGCCGCCCGAGCCGCCCTCGCCGATGAGGAGGGTGGTGACGGGGGTGCGGGCGGTGGCGACGGTGGTGAAGAGGGCGGCGATGGCGGGGCCCGCGCCCTGGCGTTCGGCGTCGGCGTCGTTCGCGGCGCCGGGGGTGTCGATCAGGGTCAGGACGGGGATGCCGAGGCGGTCGGCGAGGCGGACGAGGCGGGCGGCGGTGCGGTAGCCCGCCGGGCGGGTCGGGGTGCCGCACTGGGCCGCGTAGGCGACGGTCCGGCCCCCGTGTTCACCGAAGCCGCAGAGCATGCCGGGGTCGGTGCCGCCGGCGCGGTCCCCTCGCAGGGGGGCTCGGCGGGTGAAGTAGGCGTCCAGATAGGCCTCGGCTCGGGGGCGGTGGGAGGAGCGGGCGCGTTGTACGGCGTCCCAGCCGGTGGTGGGGAGGGCGGGGAGGGGCGCCTGTTGGGGTGGGGGGTTCGGTTGCCCGGCGGCTGCCGGCTCGTGAGGGCTGGGCGCGCAGTTCCTCGCGCCCCTTGCGGGCCTGCGGCCTTCGTGAAGGGCCGCGTCGGGTGGCAGGGCATGGGTTGGGAGGGCGTGGGGTGGGGGTGCCGGTTCTGTGGACGGGGTGGTCAGGAGGCTCAGCCAGAGGGCCAGTGTGTCGCGCAGGTCGGTCGGGGAGACCACCGCGTCGATCGAGCCCGCCGCGAGTTGCGACTCCGCCGTGTACGCCGTCGGGTCCGCGTCCGGGGGGCGGACGCGGGAGCCGGCGAAGCCCACCTGGGCGTCCGGGAGGGCCAGGACGATGTCGGCGGCGGCGCCGAGGGCGGCCCAGCCGCCGCCCGTCGTGGGGTCGCGGAGGACCGCGATCTGCGGCAGCCCGGCCTCGCCCGTCAGCGCCGACTGGCGTGCCACGCGCTGGAGTTGGGTGAGGGCGCGCATGCCCTCCTGCATACGGCTGCCACCGGTCGCGATCAGGGAGACGACCGGGAGGCGGTGCTCGCGGGCATATACGTGGGCGGCTTCCAGGCGGTCGCCGGTGCGTTCGCCGAGGGAGCCGCCCAGGAAGCCGAACTCGAAGGAGATCAGGACCGCTTGGGCGGTTCCGACGGTCGCTCGCCCCCACACCACCGACTCCTCCTCCCCGGTGCGCTCGGCGGCGCGGGCGTGGGAGGCGTCGTAACCGGGCCAGGCCAGGGGCCCGTCGGGGGCGTACTCCCGCTGGGGTGTGGGGAGTTCGGCGAAGTCGTCGGTCAGGAGGGCGAGGGCCTCGCGGGCCGAGTGGCGGCCGGTCATCCGGCTTCGTCCGTCTTCAGCGCGCGCTTCATGATCTTGCCCATGTCGTTGCGGGGGAGGGAGGCGAGGTAGTGAACGGTGCGGGGGCGCTTGTGGGGGGAGAGGAGAGCGGCGACGTGGGACGCCAACTCTGCTGCTGGCGGCGGGGATTGGGGATCCTGCGGGACGATCCAGGCGACCACGCGTTCGCCGAGGTCGGGGTCCGGTGCGCCGGTGACGGCCGCTTCCCGGACGCCCGGGTGTTCCAGGAGCGCGTTCTCGATCTCGCCCGCACCGATCTTGTAGCCGCCGCTCTTGATGAGGTCGGTGGCCTTCCGGCCGACGATGCGGACGTAGCCGTCGGGGTCGCGGACGGCCATGTCGCCGGTGCGGAACCAGCCGTCGGCGGTGAACGCGGCGGCGGTGGCGTCGGGCCGGTTGAGGTACTCGGTGAAGAGGTTCGGACCACGCACCTGGATCTCGCCGACCGACTCGCCGTCGTACGCGGTCAGGGGCGTCCCGTCCTCCTCGACCAGCCTCAACTCCACGCCGGGCAGCGGGACCCCGACCGTGCCGGCGCGGGGCTCGCCGTCGGCGCGGACGCTGGTGTTCATGAGCGTCTCCGTCATGCCGTACCGCTCGATGACCCGGCGGCCGGTCGCCGCCGCGATCCGCTCGTGGTCGTGCACCGGCAGCGCGGCCGAGCCGGAGACGAGGAGGCGGGCGCGGCCGAGCGCCTTCGCCAGGTCCGGGTCGGTGGGGAGGGTCTCGGCGATGCGGTGGTACATCGTCGGGACGCCGAACAGCATCGTCGCGCCCGACGACAGCTCCCGGGCGACGGCACCCGTGTCGAACCTGCCGAGGTGGCGGACCGCGCCGCCGCGCCGCAGCGGGCCCAGGATGCCCAGGATCAGACCGTGCACGTGGAAGAGGGGCAGGGCGTGGACCAGTACGTCGTCGGCGGTCCACCGCCAGGCGTCGGCCAGCGCGTCCAGGGTGGTCGCGACGGCGCGGCGGGGGATGACGGCGCCCTTCGGCGGGCCGGTCGTTCCGGAGGTGTAGACGATGAGGGCGGGGGCCGTGGGAGCCGGTTCGTCCGAGAGTGCCGGGCGCGAGGTCGGGCGGTCCCGTACGTCGACGTCCACACGCTCCAAGTCGGCCAGCGCGGACGGGAGTTCGACGTCGGGAGCGGTGAGGATCAGTGTGGGGGCGCTGTCCTTCAGGATGTGTCCCAGCTCGCTCTGGCCCGACTTCGGGTTGAGCGGTACGGCGGGGACGCCGGCCCGTAGCGCGGCCACGACGCCCACCGCCGTCTCCAGCGTCGGTGTCGCCCAGACGGCCACGCGGCCCGCGTCGCGGATTCGGGCGGCGAGCGCGTCGGTCACCGCCGAGAGTTCCGCGTACGTCAGGGAGCGGTCACCGAAGCGCAGGGCGGGGTGGCCGGGGGTTCGGGCTTCGCCGGTGAGGGCCGGGAAGAGAGAGGACACGTTCTGCACTCCTTGGTCGTCGCCTCGGTCCTCGCCGTTCGAGGTACCGCACTGCCCTCGGGCGCCCCGATCGGCGGGGCTCCCGATGGGGTTACCCGAATCCCGGGACCACCAGCACCAGCCACACCACGGCGGGTACCACGGCCACCACGATCCCTCCGTAGATCATCAGCTGTCGGAAGAAACGCTCGCGGTCGACGTCCGGTGCGGCGGCCAGGACCAGGGCGCCGTTGGTGGAGAAGGGGCTGACGTCCACGACCGTCGCGGAGACGGCGAGCGCCGCGACCATGCCGACCGCGCCGATCTCGCCCTGGGCCAGGAACGGTACGGCCAGGGGGATCAGGGCGCCCATGATGCCGACGGAGGAGGCGAAGGCCGAGATCACGGCACCGATGTAGCAGAGGAGTACGGCGGCGAGGAGGGGGATGCCGATGTCGCCGACACCCTCGCCGGCCCAGGTGATGGTGCCCATCTCGTCGAGCACGCCCACGTAGGTCAGAACGCCGCAGATGAGGAGGACCGTGGACCAGGCGATCTGGGTCACGGCCTTGCGGCTGTCGTCCGGCCAGAGGGCGCTGAGGAGGGCGGCGAGGGTGACGGCGGTGAGACCGGCGTCCAGGTCGAGGGCGAGGACCGCGATGACCAGGGCGGCGAGGGAGGCGAGGGTGGCCGTGCGGGCGGGGGTGAGCGTGGGGGCGGTGTCGGCGTCGGTGTCGGTGTCGGTGTCGGCGAGGGTGGTGCCGGTGCCGGTGGATGTGTCGGCGTCGGTGGCTTTCGGGTGCCCGGGGGTGGGGTCGGCCGGGGAGTGGGTTCGCTGCTCGTCGGTGCGAGGTGCGGCTGCGCCCACCGGTGCCGGCCCAGCGGTACGACTGCCCGCAGCTGGGCCGGGCCTCAGCTTCAAGCCCCCGAACAGTACGAATACCACGGCCGCGATCACGAGGTTGGCGATCAGGGACGTCAGGAACAGGGCCAGTTCGTTGCCGGGGAGGTTCTCGCGTTCGACGATGCCGTTGACGATCGTGCCGTAGATGCTGATGGGGGAGAAGCCGCCGCCCTGCGCGCCGTGGACCACCATCGCGCCCATCAGCAGGGGACTGATGCCGTAGCGCGAGGCGAAGCTGAGGGCGATGGGGGCGACGATCGCGACCGCCGCCGGACTCACCGCACCGATCGCCGTGAGCGCGCCCGTGAGGAAGAACATCACCCAGGGGATCAGCACCACCCGCCCCCGCACCAGGCGTATCGCGGCATGCACCAGCCAGTCGGTCGTGCCGTTGGCGCGGGCGATCGCGAAGAGATAGGTGACGCCGACGAGGACGACGAACAGGTCACCGGGGAAGCCGGCGAAGATGCCGTCCGCGTCGAGGTCGGCGACGAGTTCGCCCACCCCGAAGGCGGCGGCGAAGGCGAGCGCGCCCATGTTCACGGAACGGGTCGTGGCGATGACGAACACCACGGCGAGGACGAGGATCGAGATCAGTTCGGGGGACATACGGGCTCCCGTCGTTGGGTCCCGGAACGGCAGGGGAGGCGCTGAGGCGAGGGTTGAGTGCCGAGTGGTTGAGTGGTCGAGTGGATGAGCCACTTACGGGTCGTCAGCGTGGGGGCGTACGGCGCTGGCGTCAAGAGGGTGTGCGGAAATTGGTTCAGCCACTCGACCACCGGTCCACCGGCACCCCCGGTGTTACGCTCCGGACGTCGACGTCGGACGAGACGACGCGCCGTGAGCAGCACGAGGGGGAATCGTGAGCGACGCCCTGCGCCCCATGGCCAAGCAGCGGCTCTACGAGCAGGTCCTCGACCGGCTGCGCCAGTACGTCGTCGAGGGCGGGCTGCGGGCCGGTGACCGGCTGCCGCCCGAGCGGGACCTGGCCCAGCGGCTCGGGGTGAGCCGGGCCTCGGTCAAGCAGGCCATCGTGGTGCTGGAGGTCCAGGGGCTGGTGGAGGCCCGGCACGGTGGCGGCACGTATCTCGTCCGGGACAGCCTGGACGTCGAGCCGGTCGAGCGGATGGTCGAACGGCGTCGGCGGCTGCCCGATGTGCTGGAGGCCCGCGAGGCCTTGGAGACGAAGCTCGCCGAACTGGCCGCCGAGCGCCGTACGGAGGACGACCTGGCGGCCATGCGGGACGCGCTCACGCACATGGTCGGGGAGATCGAGCGGGACGGGCACGGCGTCGAGGGCGACCGGCTCTTCCACGCGGCGGTCACGGCGGCCGCGCACAGCAGCCTGCTCGCCGAGTTCATGCGCTCCATCGCAGACCAGATCGCCGAGAGCCGCACCGAGTCGCTGCGCCAGCCCGGCCGCCCCGACCGTTCCCTCGCCCAGCACCAGGCGATCCTCGACGCCATCGCCGCCCGGCAGCCCCAGCAGGCGGCCGCCGCGATGCGCCGCCATGTCCGCACGGTCGCCAAGGTCCGCCTGCTGGACTGGGACCCAGGCGAATCGCCTTCCTGAGGAGTCCCTGAGCCCCCCGGGGCGTCCACCGGAGCCCTCCCGGCCCTCTGGCCCCTACCGCTCCCCGCTCCGCCGGCCCACCACGTCCGCCACCACGCAGCTCACGTTGTCGGGGCCGCCCGCCTCGTTCGCCTCGGTGACGAGGGCGCGTACGGCGGTGTCGGGGTCGGTGGCCGAGGACAGGGTGTGCCGGATGGCCGGGTCGGCGACGACCGAACAGAGGCCGTCGGAGCAGAGGAGGTAGCGGTCGCCGGGGTGGGCGTCATGGAGGCGCAGGTCTGGTGTCGCGGTGGCCTCACCGTTGGTCAACGCCTTGAGGAGCAGGGCGGGTTGGGGGTGTGCGGTGGCCTCCTCCGGGGTGAGCCGGCCCTCGTCGATCATCGACTGGACGACCGTGTGGTCATGGGTGATCCGGAACAGTTCGCCGTCGCGCAGCAGATACGCGCGTGAGTCGCCGATGTGGACGAGGGCGAGCTGCGAGCCGGTCCAGAGCATCGCCGTCAGGGTCGTGCCGTCGTCCCCGGTCCCCGCGACGTCCCGTACGGCGTCGCTCGCGCCCCGTACCGCGTCCTCCAGCAGGTTCAGCACGCTGCCCGCCGGGAGGGTCTCGCGGTCCAGGGTCTTCAGTGCCTCCACGGCGGCCGTGCTCGCGGGGGCCCCGGCGGGGCCGAAGCCGTCGGCGACGGCGAGGACGCGGGCGCCGGCGTAGGCGGTGTCCTGGTTGGCGGCGCGGACGAGGCCGGTGTCGGAAAGGGCGGCGTAACGGAGTTCGAGCATCGCGGTGTCCTCCTCGGACGTGTGGGTGAGGTGGTCCACGAGGAAGGCCGCCAGGTCGCGTCGGGTCGCCGTCTCGGCCTCGACCCCGGCCCAGTACGCCCGGATCTCCCGGGCCGCGGCGCCCGGCTCCAGCGCGCACACCGTACGGATGCGGGCCAGCGGCATCCCGAGCCGGCGGAGCCAGGCCACCAGCCGGGCCTGCTCCAACTGCTCGGCGGCGTAGTAGCGGTAGCCGGTGTCGGGGTCGACCCGGGCGGGCCGCAGCAACTCCAGCTCGTCGTAGAGCCGCAGTGCCTTCGGTGACAGCCGGCACGCCTTGGCGAAGGCCCCGATCGTCAGCATCCGCATGGTTCCCCCTGGCTTCCTGTCGGGTCCGTCGGGTCCGTCGGGTCCGTCGGGTCTGTCGGTCCGGTCGGTCCCGGCGGTCCTCGTTCCGCGATCGATGCTGGGGCTTCACCGAAGGTGAAGGTCAAGCGGTCGTACGGAGTTCAGTCGATCATCCGTTATCTTTTCGTGATCGAGTCGGCCACATCCGATCACATGCTGATCACACTCTGAGGGAATATGAGCGCGCACAAGGCACCACGTTCTCGCAGCCGCAGTCGAACCCGTAGCCGCCGGCGGAAGGCTCCCGCGTCGCGCGCGAGGGCGCCTCTGTGGAGCGGCCTCGGGGCGGTGGCGGTCGTCGGTGTCGCCGGGTTCGCCGCGGTGGGGTGGATGAACGGCGGGACGGGCGAGTCGGCGGGCGAGCGCGGCAGCAACGCGTCCGCCGAGTCCTCGGCCGAGCGGCCTGGGCGCTCGTCCGGGCCGAGCGCCCAGGCGGACGGCCCTCCTTCCGGAAGCCGTTCCTCGCCCAGTTCCTCACCCAGCTCGTCCCCGAGCTCCTCGCGCAGTTCCCCGTCGAATTCCTCACCGAGCGCGTCCGGGTCGCCCTCCCCGAGCGGTTCGGGGCCGATCACCATCCCCGCAACCGGGCCCGGCACGTTCACCACGGCGTCCGGGGGCAGCGACAAGGTGGGGAAGGGGACGCCGCTGCGCTACCGGGTCGACGTCGAGAAGGGGCTGTCGCTGTCGGCCGCCGCCGTCGCCGAGGAGGTGGAGGCCGTCCTCGCCGACCCGCGCGGCTGGACCGCCGACGGAAAGTCGGCTTTCCGACGGGTCTCCGACGGTCCCGCCGACTTCGTCGTCAAGGTCGCGACCCCGGGTACCGTCGACGACGTCTGCGGCCGGGCCGGGCTGAACACCCGGGGCGAGTACAACTGCCGGGCCGGTGACGACGTCATGGTCAACCTGGAGCGCTGGGAGCTGGCGACTCCCGTCTACGCCGACGACGTCAAGGCCTACCGAGCCCTGATCATCAACCACGAGGTCGGCCACTTCCTCGACCACGGCCACGTCACGTGCCCCGGCAAGGGCAAGCCCGCTCCGGCGATGATGCAGCAGATCAAGGGCATGAAGGGCTGCGTCCCCAACGTCTGGCCCTACGACCGCGACGGCCGCCTCATCACGGGACCGGCGGTGCCGTGACCCGCGCCGCGCCACGGTGAGCGGACGCAGGGCCGGCCCTCGCGACACGGTGAGCCGACGCACGGCGCCGCGCTGCCGCGGCCCCGTGCACGCCTCGATCGGGAGATCCTCCGGTCGTGTTCCCGGAGCCCCGCGGAAACCCCTTCCCCGCATGGTGTCCGAGGTTGTTAGCCTCGGCGGACATCCGCCTTCCGGGCCCCTCGTCGGGGCGCAGCCAGACGTACGAGATCGGAGTTCCCGTGGCCCGCACAGCCGCTCCCCGTATCGCCCTCGCCACCTACGATCCCGGGCCCGGGATCAACCACGACCGGGATCTGCCGGTGCTGGTGGAGGCGCTGCGGGCGGCCGGGGCCGGCGCGGGGGCCGTGCACTGGGACGATCCGGCGGTCGACTGGGCCGCACACGACCTGGTCGTCATCCGGTCCACCTGGGACTACAGCTGGCGCGCGGCCGAGTTCGTGGCCTGGGCGGGGAAGACCGGCGAGGCCACCCGGCTCGCCAACCCGGCCGAGGTCGTGCGCTGGAACACCGACAAGCGGTACATCGGCGATCTCGCGCGGGCCGGGGTGCCGGTCGTGCCGACGGACTATCTCGCACCCGGTGACCCCCTGCGGCTGCCCGAGGCGCACCCGTACGTCGTGAAGCCCACCTCCGGCGCGGGCGCCCGGTACGCCGCCCGCTACACCCCCGACCAGCGGGAGACCGCGGCGGCACATGTCGAGCGGATGCACGGCGAGGGGCTCACCGCGATGGTGCAGCCGTTCGTGACCAGCATCGACACCGAGGGCGAGCGGGCCCTGCAGTTCTTCGGCGGCCGACTGCTGCACGCCAGCCGCAAGGGCGCGGTGCTCGCGCCCGACACGGCGTACGACGCCGAGAAGACCGCCCACCCCGACCTGGTGCCCTGGACCCCGACAGAGTCCGAACTCGCCGTGGCCGAGCGGGCGTTGGCCGCCGTACCGGACCGGCCCGAGCTGCTGTACGCGCGGGTCGACCTGGTCACCGGGGCCGACGGGCAGCCGTGTGTGATGGAGCTGGAGCTCGTCGAGCCCAACCTCTTCCTGTGGCTGCACCCGGACTCGCTGCCCCGGGCCGTGGACGCGATCCTGGCCGCCGCGACCGCCTGACCCGCGTCCCGCGCACGCGTGAGCCGCCTCACCCGAAGAGGCGGGAAATCCACGAAGCGGGCGTCCCGCCCGTGCCCGCTGCCTACCCTTCGGGGTTACAACAGCGCGTACGGGAACCACAACTGAGGGCGTGACCAGCATCGTGGGCGGATCGGAGTCGCGGCGCACTTCCGGTTTCCCGGCGGAGCTGACGAGCTTCGTGGGGCGACGGGACGAGGCGGCCGATGTCAGGCGGCTGTTGTCGGCAGGCAGACTGCTGACGCTGACGGGACCCGGCGGGGTGGGCAAGACCCGGCTCGCCGGGCATGTGGCGGGACAGGTCGCACGGGCCTTCCCGGACGGCGTGTGGCTCGTGCCACTGGCCGCGCTGAGCGACGAGGCGTTCGTCCCGCACGCCGTGGGCGACGCGCTCGGCGTCCGCAACGAGACCGTGCGGCCCCCGCTGGAAATCCTCGTCGACCATCTGCGCGAGCGGCGCTTACTCATCGTCCTGGACAACTGCGAACATCTGTTGCGTAGTTGCGCGGTCCTCGCGGGGACGGTGCTGGCGGCCACGGAGGGCGTACGGATCCTCGCCACCAGCAGGCATCGGCTGGGGCTGGCCGGGGAGCAGCTGTTCGAGGTGCCGCCGCTGCCCGCGCCCGCGCCGGAGGAGCTGAGCCCGCCCACGAGTTCGTCGGCGGTGGAGTCCTTCCCCGCGCTGCGGCTGTTCGCCGACCGGGCGGCGGCCGTGGTCCCCGGCTTCACTGTCGGCGAGGCGAACCAGCAGGCCGTGGCCCGGCTCTGCCGCCGCCTCGACGGGTTGCCGCTCGCCATCGAACTGGCGGCGGTCCGGGTGCGCGCCCTCGGCGTGGACCAGCTCGTCGAACGCCTCGACGACCGCTACCAGCTCCTGACCTGTGGCAGCCCGACCTCCGCGCCCCGCCATCGCACCCTGCGCTCCGCCGTCGACTGGAGCCACGAACTGTGCACCCCGCAGGAGCAGTTGGTGTGGGCGTGGCTGTCGGTGTTCGTCGGCGGCTTCGACCTGGCGGCCGCCGAGGCCGTCTGCGCCGGCGAGGACGCCGGGACCGGGGAGGACGGCAGGAGCGGGGAGCGGATCGCCCCGGGCGCGGTGCTGGACGCCGTCGCCGGACTCGTCGACAAGTCGGTCCTCGTCCGCGAGGAGCACGCCGGTCAGGTCCGCTACCGGCTGCTGGTGTCGCTGCGCGACTACGGGCTGGAGAAACTGCACGCCCTGGGCGAGGCGACCGAGACCCGGCGACGGCACCGGGACCACTTCGCGCGCCTGGGGGCCGAGTACGAGCAGGCGTGGTTCGGCCCCGACCAGACGGAGATCACCGAACGCATCCGGATCGACCAGGACAACTTCCGGGCCGCCCTGGACTTCTGCCTCACCACCCCCGGCGAGGCGCAAGCCGGGCTGCGGCTCGCCGCCCGGCTGTGGTTCCACTGGGTCGCGGGCGGCATCTGGGGCGAGGGACGGCACTGGATGGACGGGGCCCTGCGCGCCGGTGCCCGGCCCGATGTGGCCCTGACCCGCGCCATGTGGGCGGGCGCCCTGACCTCCTTGGTGCACAGCCGCTCCGCCGCCGTCCTGGCCGGCCTCGACCCGGTGCGGACCGCGGCCGAGGCCGACGAGGAACTCCCGGTGCCGGCGCCCCCGCCCGTGCCGGCCGGTGCCCTCGCCCCGGGCCGGGCGCGCGCCTCCACCGCCTTCGTCGTCCTCACCCGCGTCGAACTGGCCTGCACCCTCGTCAGCCGGGGCCGCGCCGACGAGGCGATCCCGCTGTGCGCCGAGGCCGTCGCCCTCTGCGAGGCCCACGGGGAACAGTGGGCCCGCTCCTGGGCGCTGCGCACCCTCGCCCTCGCGCACTGGTCGGCCGGGCAGTACGACCGGGCCGCCGAGCACGCCCGCGCCTGTCTGCGGCTGCCGTACACCGTCAGCCAGCACCAGAGTCTCGCCCGCACCCTCGATCTGCTCGCCGCCGCCGAGGCGCTGGCGGGTGACGCCGAGCGGGCCGGTGTGCTGCGCGGTGCCGTCGACCGGATCTGGCACGACATCGGCGGCAACCCCATGGAGGCCCTCCAGCCCGGCCGCGCCCGCGCCGCCGAACACCACGCCCGCCGCGTCCTCGGCGACCACGCCTACGCCCTGGCCCACCGCCGGGGCGGCCGGCTCACACCCGAGCAGGCGGTGGCCTACGCCCTGGGCGAGCCGGGGGAGGGCACGGCCGCCGCGCGGACGGGCGGACGACGGGACGGCGCCGGGCCGGCCTCCCGCACCGGCGGACGGCGTGACGGCGCGGCCTTCGGGCCGAGCGTGGACGACGGGCGGGACGCCTCGGGCCCCGGCTCGCGTGCGGGGGAGGCCTCCGCCGTACGCCGGAACGTGCGGAACTTCTCCCCGGGCCCCCGGGAGGACGCCCTCGCGGCCGGGGGTCCGGCCCGCGCCCTGGCGTCGACGAAGGCCCCGGCCCCCGTCACCGCGCCCGTGGTCGACCCGGTCCCGCTGACCCGCCGTGAACTGCAGGTCGCGGCCCTCGTCGCCCAGGGCCGCACCAACAAGCAGATCGCCGATCACCTCGTCATCGCCCGCCGTACCGCCGAGGGCCATGTCGAACGCATCCTGGTGAAGCTGGGGTTCCACAACCGCAGTCAGGTGGCGGCCTGGTTCAGCGCGCGGGCGGGGCTGTAGCCGGCGGCGTACGCACGGGGCCGGGCGACAGAGCCGGCACCGGGCCGGGCGACGGAGCCGACAGCGGGGCGGGGAGCGGGGCGGACAGGGTGACCGTGGTGCCGTGAGGCGTGTCGCGGACGTCGATCCGGGCGGGAGCGCCGATACCGGCGATCAGCGACTCCGCGAGCTCCGCGCCGTGCCCCTCGGCCCGGTCCGGCGGGGGGACAGCACCGCCGTACCCCACCTCGCAGAGCAACTCGCCCTCTTCTACGCGGAGTTCGACGACTTGCGGGTCGGCGCCCCGGGTGGCGGCGTCCGTGGCGATCTCCACCGCGGCCTGCAGGAAGGCACCCCTGGCGGAGGCCGGGAGACGGGCGCGCAGGGACGCCTCCTCCAGCAGGGCGCGCACCAGGGGGAGTTCGGGACCACGGAACTCCATCCGCAGCCGCAGGCCCTCGCTCACCCGGCGTCCCCCTCGTCTCCTTCGCCCTCCACCCGGACCACGAGCTGGGGCACCTCGTCGGCGCCCAGTTGCTCCAGCACCAGCCCCAGCAGTTCCCCGCAGCGCACGGTGACCTCGCTGCCGGCCGGGAGCGAGGCGGCGAGGCTGATCAGCTGCCAGGCGCAGTGGGCCTCCATGAAGCACAGGTCGCGGAGGTCGAGGACGAAATGACCGGGTCCCGAGTCGTCACGGTGTTCCAGTGCCTCGCGCAGCGCCTCGACGAACTCGCTGCGGGTGCTCAGCTCGGCGGTGCCGGCCATCCGGCCGCCGTCCGGTGTGCCGGTGACGTCCAGGGAGTCCAGGCGTTCCAAGACCCGCAGCGGATGGACCTTGCCGACGCGGGAGGTCAGCTCGTCGTCGAAGCGCTGGCGGTCGTACCAGCAGATCGCCGTGAACAGCGGGTCCGCGAAGAGCGGTGCCACCGAGGCCTCGTAGTCGAGCAGCCGGTCGTGGCCGAGGTTGACCCGGGGCGCCCAGCTCATGTCGGCGGTGACCCGCAGCCCCGCCCAGCCCTCGTCGCAGGCGCGGTCGACCTCGGCGGCGTACGTGTCGATCGTGCGCCGCTCCTGGAAGCGGCCGTCGGGCACGTACATCTCGGTGTTGCGCCTGAGCGACAGCTGCCCGGCGTCCCGCGCCGCCGCCACCTGCCCGCTGCCCCGGTCCAGCAGCGCGACCACCTCGTCGTCGCTCAGATCGTCCGGGTCCATGACCAGCAGGACCTTCTCGCCGCGCGCCAGACTCGTCCGGGTGTACGCGGTGAAGACCTTCCACGGTGACTCGTCGGCCCCCTCCAGGTCCCTCGGCCCCATGCACGCGTGATCCCCCAGCCGCAGCCGCTCGACGGGCACGGTTCGCTCCGCGGGGTGCTGGGTCGTCATGGGGGCGCCTTCCCGTGAGGATCAGAACTCTGCACGGACAGTAGGCCCACCGGCGCCTGAGACGTCCGGATGATCGCCAATCTTCTGCTTGGGAGGATTTCAGGGCGGTTCGGAGAGAAGTCCGATCGAGAGTGTGCGCCACCCGACCGGGGGTGACCGGGTGTTTCCGCTCAGGCCACCCTCTGCAACAACCCCCACGTGAACTCCGCGACACACTCCCGCCGCGCCCCGTCCCCGCCCGGCGCGACGAAGCGCAGCCCCCACCGCGTGGGCGCCGTCCCCTCCAGCGGCCTGGCCGGCGCGAACGCCCGTGCCACCTCGTCCACCGTGCAGGACCACGGCACCAGATCCTCCAGAGCGCGCAGCTCGGGCCCGGCCGCCCCGGGCGCGCGCACCAGCCACTCGTTCCACACCGCTCCGTTCGGCGCCAGCAGCACCTCGAACCGGAGGTCGTCCCACAGCGGCACCGGCCACAGCCACGCCTCGCACTCCAGGTCCCCGATACGGCGCACGGTCACGGACTCGGGCGCGCCCAGGACCGACCGGTACCGCGACGCCGACCCCCGGGCCCGGGGCGAGCGCACCATGGCCTGCCACCGTCGGTTCGCCTCACGCATCTCGGTGATCGAGACGCCCAGCTCGCGCCGGGCGTCCTCGACGAGCCCCGGGTTGTGGTCGGCCATCCGGCGCAGCAGCACGAGCTGGAAGTCGAGCGGGGTGAATGGACCGGAGGGCCTATCCGGCCCGGGGCGCTTCGCGGAGGACATGCGCCCCATGGTCGCGTACGGCGCCGGACGCGACGGGCGCCTCACCCGGGCGGCGCCCGTCCGGCAGGAACAGCACCGAGTTGACGTACCGCCCGGCGAACGGCAGGACCCGCCGCAGCAGCCCCCTGGACGCCCGGTGCGACGTACGCGCCTGGTGGGCCTCCAGGGTGGCCGGGTCCAGCCGACGCCACGTCTTCGCGGGCAGGACCCAGCCGGCGTAGCCGAGGCCCGCGAGCAGGTCGACGACCGGGGTGATCGGCTGGATACGGCACTCCAGCTCGACGAAGAGCGCCGGGCGGTCGCGGACGAGGAGGCCGGTCGCGCCGCGCAGGACGGCCAGTTCGTTTCCGTCGACGTCGATCTTGACGAAGCCGACGTCGGTCAGACCGAGATCGTCGAGGGTCACACAGCGGACGTCCAGGGCACGGCCGTGGATGTCCCGGCGGACCAGCGAGGACACGCCGCGCTCCCCGTCGTCGCCCGGCGGCAGCCAGAGCCGGGCCGTGCCCGGCCGGTCCGAGGCGGCGGCCTGGACGACACGGACGTTGGCGGGGGCCGACGAGACGAGCAGCCGGGCCAGCCGGGGCACCGGCTCCACGGTCACCACCCGCCCGGCGCGTGCCGCCAGCCGGCGCGTCCAGGGGCCGTACCAGCCGCCCACGTCCACGGCCGTGCCGCACCCCGGCGGGCACAGCTCGTCGAGCCGGGCCAGCTCCGGCTCGAAGCGCGGGTAGACGAGCCGGGCGGTCGCGGCGACCAACGGGTCCGGGAGGAGCGGCGCGAGCCGCGCGGCCAGTGTGGTCATGAGTCCAGCTTTCGGAGCAATGCCTCGTGTTCGTCCTCCGTCACCTGCTCGCCCGACGACGGCAGCAGTTGCGGAATGCCATCGACGATCGGGTAACGGCGGTGCAGCCGGGGGTTGTAGAGCGACTCCGGGGCCCGGGAGGCGTCGGAGCCGGCATCGGCATCGGCCTCGGCACCGGAGCCGCCGGGGCGCTCCTCCTCGTGGACCACCAGATGCAGCGGCCCCTTGTCCAGCGGGCACGCCAGGATCTGGAGCAACGGGTCGTCGGGGTTCAAGGCGGGGTCAACTCCTTGGCAGGTGCGGGGGATGGGGACGTCGGCGGGGGACTGTCGTGCTTGGGCATGCTCAGCAGCACACCGACCGCGAGGACCGTGCCCGAGAGCCGCAGCGTCAGCCGCAGCGGATCGTCGGGCAGCGACTCGCCGAACGACAGCGTGCCGAGCACGGCCGTGAACAGACAGGTCACCGTCGTACAGACCGGCACGATCAGCGAGGCCCGGCAGCGCTGGAGCGCCGCCTGCGACAGCACCAGGCCGAACGCGCCGGTGAACAGCAGGAGGTACGGGTACGGGGAGCGCAGCAGGCCGACGACCGCCTCGCCGAGAGCACCGGTCGTCAGGTAGCTCGACACGCCCTTGATCGCGAGCGAGCTGACGCCGTACAGCAGGCCCACGGCCACGCCGTACTCGACGCCCGTGGTCGGCAGTCGGTGCCGGTGCCGGGCGCGCCGCTCGGCGGACCGGTACAGCCCGACGCCCGCCGCCAGCGCGGGCAGACAGATCGTGAGGACCAGCGCGTACGGCGCCTCGCGGCTGACCGTGTCGGTGCCCTCGTCCAGGGACAGCACCACCATCAGCAGGGCGGCGAGGATGGCCCCGAGGGCGTACCGCTCCCGGCTGCTCGTCTCCTCCCCGAGCAGCCGCGCCGACAGCAGGACCAGCAGCACCAGGCCCGAGACGAAGATGCCCTGGGCTGCGGCGATCGGCAGGGTCCGGTAGACGACGAGCTGGGCGGCGAACCCGGCGGCCAGCGACAGGGAGCCCGCGATCCACAGCGGACTGCCGACGACCAGACGCAGCAGTTTGAACGGCTCGCGGACCGTCACCTGGGGCATCGCGGTGAGGGCCCGTTTCTCCAGGACGAATCCCGTGCTGTACAGCGCGTTCGCCAACAGGGCCGCGGCCACTCCCCACCACATCGCCTACGTCCTTCGCGCGTGCAGCAGCAGGATCGACGCCGCCGAAGGGGCCGCGCAGGCCAGCCGGTCCAGTGGACGCAGCGGACGCGGTACGCCGTGGAAGGGCGCCCCGCGCAGCCGGACCACCTCGAATCCGGACGCGGCCACGAACTCCCTGAGCGCGCGGGCGGTGTAGAGCCGCAGATGGCCCACGACCTCCGTCCCCGGGCGGCCGTGGATGCCGCGCAGGCTCACCTCGGAGAACACCGGCTGCACGCCCGCGAGGAGCAGGGCGCGGTTGTACCAGGCGGCCAGGTTGGGGGTCGACAGCATCAGATGGCCGCCCGGTCGCAGGACGCGGCGGATCTCGTCGAGGGCCGCGTCCGGGTCGACGAGGTGCTCGATGACCTCGCTGAACAGGACGGCGTCGGCGGACTCCGAACGCAACGGCAGGCCGCCGTCGGCCAGTTCGCCCCGGATCGCGTACGGGACGCGGGTGCGGGCGCGGCGGAGGGCGTCCTGGGACCAGTCGACGCCGATGATGCGGTGACCCGGGAGGAGGGGCGCGGCGGTGGCCGCGGCCGTGCCGTCGCCGCAGCCGATGTCGAGGATCGTGCGGGGGCCGGTACGGGCCGCCGGGCCCAGGGCGGCCGCCAGCATGCGGGCCTGGGCGAGGCTGCGGGGGGTGCCGGAGGCGACCGGGACGGACGGGTCCTCGTAGAAGTCGCGAAGTCCCTTGACCCGGTGCGCTGTTGTCGTGGTGGTGGGTGAGGTGGTCGGCATCACTCGATGTCCTCTTCCGTCGCGTGCAGGTAGTGCTCGAAGAGGTCGCGGAGGTGGGCGCCGTCGCCGTGGCTGAGCAGGGACCGGGACCAGCGCAGGGCCAGGTGGAGGCGGCCCGCCGTGGAGGCGGTCGTGACGGTGAGGCCGCGCGGCATACGGGCGGGGGCCGAGAACCAGACCGCGTGGGCGCGCCCCGCCTCCTCGCCGAAGTCCAGCGCGTACGGGACGCGGCCGATGTTGCTGAGCAGGGTGGTGGACGTCCAGGGCGCGGCGGCCCGGCGCAGGCCCTTGGTGAGGGCGGCGCGCCAGGACACGGGGACCACCGGCGCCGTCAACAGAGATGCGCCGTGGCCCAGTTGGGGGCACGGGAGGGACTTCAGGGCGCGGGTGCGGTCCGCCGTGCGGCGCAGGAGAGTGGCGAGCGGGGTGTGGTTCCGGCTCAACTCATCAGGGGAGAAGGTGACTTCGACCAGGCGGGTGCCGTTGCCTATCGGCATGTCCGTGTCCCTGGGGCGGTCGTCCACCGGCATGGTGATGCGCAGGGGGCGGGGGTGGGCGCCGTGCTCCCGGTTCCAGTGGGCGAGCATCAGGGCCGTGGTGACCATGAGCTGGTCGTTCACGGTGTAGGGGGCGGACTTGGGGCGGCGGGGGACGGGCAGCTCGGTGACGAGCAGGCCGTTGCCGGGGGAGGGTTCGGGGGCGCCGGGGGCCACGCGGGCGGGGCGGGCCCAGTTGGAGGGGGGCGTCGTCTCGGCCTGGGGTGGTTCGTCCTGGGCGGGGGTGGGGCGGACGGGTGGGGCGGTGGGGGCGTTGTCCTGTCCGCCGTAGAGCTGCGCGGCGGTGGCGAGGATACGGAGGCAGGCGGGGCCGTCCAGGGCGGTGTGGTTGATGGTGAGGAAGAGGACGGTGCCGGGGTCTTTTGTGCCGCTGGGGGTGGAGGTGGGGGCGGTGTCGGTGCCGGAGTTTTCGGGGTGCCCGGGGGTGGTGTCGGCCGGAGGTCGGGTCCGCTGCTCGGCGGCGCGAGGTGCCGCTGCGCCCGCCCTCCCCCACTCTCGGCTTCGCTCGAGCGGGGGGACCCCCATCGCCCCAGCGGCACGATTGCCCGCAGCTGAGTGGGCGAGGGAGGCGGCCCCGGGTGGGCGGGGGGATGTCGGGGCGTGACTGCCCGTGGCCAGGCCTACCGCGTCCGACGCCTCGCTGCCCACTGCTGGGCCCGCGCCCTCCACCACCTCCAGGCGGATCGGTGGGGAGAGGGTCAGCGGGGGTGCCTCCATCAGGGCCCTGGTCCGGGCGTCCCGCAACGCGTGCGGTCCGGCCGGCAGGAAGGTCACCACCTCGACCTCCGGCTCCTCCGTCAGCTCCCACTCGTAGCGGCGCCGGTACCAGGGGCCCGGGGCCTCGCGCATGAGGATGCGGGGGTGGCGGTGGAGCGCGGCGAGGAAGGCGGTGCGGAGGCGGTCGGGGTCGAGCCGGCCCGGGAGGTGGACCTCGATGTGGACGGTCTCGGGCTCCGCTTCCTGGAGGCAGTGGCGGGACACCTCGTCCACCACCGGGAAGGGGATCCGCACGGGCCCCGGCGCGGCCTCGTCCCGTGCGGGCCGGTCCAACGCCGTCATCCCGGCTCCCCCTTTCCCGCACCGCCGGCACCCCCGCCGTCCCCGTCCTCCGCCGGTGTCGTGCTCGGCCTCCGCTTCGTGAAGGGGATGCGACGGGTCGGGGTGTCGGGGTCTCCCTGCAGGGCGGCAGGGCCGCGTGCGGAGATCGTCGGGCTCGCGACGGGTCCGCCGCCTCCGCCTCCGCTTTCCGCGCCGCCCCCTTCGCCGGCCGGCCCGCCGTTCAGCGTCTTGCCGATCCTTCGCCGCTGCGGCAACGGCTCCGTCGCCGCCTCCGCCCCCGGCGGACGCTCGAACTCCCGCGTGGCGCCGGGCCGTTCCGGCGCGGTCGCGACATCCGCGCCCACACTCACCAGCGCCGCGAACAGGCCGATGAGGGCGAGGAGTTGGGCCACCGGACCGAACGCGCCCGTGTCGGCCGCCACCGGCTCGCCCGCCCCGAACGCGGCCGCGATCCCCGCACCCGCCAGCGCCAGGAAGGCGATCGGCACAAGCAGGGTGTGCCGTTTCCAGGCGAGCAGGGCCAGCAGCGGCACGAGGAGGGCGAAGAAGCCCGCGATGACGATGCCGACGAGGGTGAGCGCGACCGTGCCGAGCCAGAGGCCGGGGCCCGGCGGCGTCGGCTGCGGTGCGTCCGGGTTGGGCTCCCGCCGGCGCCAGAGGGCCAGCCCGACGAGGGCCGCGAGGCCGACCCCCGCCCCGATCAGCCCCGCCTCGTACGTCACGGACGGCTCGTACGACAGCTTGACCGTGCCGCCCGCGCCGCCGGGGACGCGCCAGCCCTGCTGCCAGCCGTCGAGCCTGACCGGGGTCAGCTCGCGGCCGTTCAGCGTGGCCTTCCACCCGTCGTTGAAGTTCTCGTACGTCGTCAGGTAGGAGGCCGCACCGTCGCCGACCGAGACCGCGCGGCGGTCGCCGAGCCAGTCCTTGATGTCCAACTCCCGTCCGGCGGAGGCCGGTTCGGTGACCGTGCCCCGGGTGAGCGTGACGGTCGTGACGGCCAGCGCGCCCGTGTCCTCGGACTCGAAGGTGTGCCGGTCGGCGGCGTCGAGCTCCAACCCGCCGCCTGCGCGGCTGTTCTGGCAGAGCGTCAGGTCGACCGGGCGGCGCTCCACCAGGTCCCGTACGGTCACCCGCGCGCTCGTCTCGTACAGGGTCCCGTCGACGTCGAGCGTCGGTCCCTCGCCGCACGGCAGCTCGAAGTCGCGGGTCGGGGCGGGCTGCGGGGTGCGGTACTGGTCGAGGGCCGGGACGTAGGCCTCGGTGAGCCCGACCGGGAGTTGCAGGTCGTCGTCGGCGACGGGGTTGTGGACGGTCATCGGGGCCGTCTCGGTGACGGTGATGTCGAGCTGGTCGGTGTTGATCGGGTCGAAGCGCACCCAGCCGTTCTCGTCGACCCCGGCGACGACCGCGCCGTCCGGGGAGCTGATCTCGACCTGGGTGGGCCGGGCCGACAGCCCGCCCGCCGGGGCCAGGACGAGCGAGCCGACCGGCCACTTGTCCTTCCAGCTCAGATGGATCGTCGGCTCGTCGCCCGCGATCCACGCCGTGGTCAGGTCGCCGTCGGTGAGGTTACGGGGTGACAGTCCTGCCCCGAGCGAGGCGGTGGAGTCGGCCGTCGCGGTCATCCGGGTCTGCTGGTCGGGGGCGACCTCGTACAGCAGCTTGTCCAGCTCGTCACCCGGCACGGGCACGGCCGTCGCCTTCAGCTCGTACGTCCCCGCCGTGCCGGTGGCGAAGGTGCGGTGCAGGCCGGGCTCGGTGCCCGTGGGGGAGAGGCCCGTCGGGTCGGCGGCCCGCTGGAGCGAGACCACCTCGGCGGAGGCGGCCGTGCCCTCGGCGGCCTGGGCGTCGGTCGGCAGCCGCAGCATGCGGGTGACCTTGACGCCCGGGATGTCGACCTCGGCGAAGCCCGCGCCGACCAGGCCGGTGTGCCGCTCCGCCGAGTCGAGAATCGTGATCTTCAGCCAACGTGTCTCGCCGGGGCGGGCGTTGACGCTCTGGGTGGATCCGTCGGCCTGGAGGTTGGTGGAGCGTGAGCCCCGCTCGGTCTCCACCTTGATCCGGGTCGGCGCCGACCGCACCCCGTCCTGCGGCAGCGGGGTGACCTCGAAGGTCTCCGGGATGTCCTGGGCCTCCTCGAAGTCGATCCGCAGCCACTGCCCGTTCGCCGAACCGGCCGCGCCCTCCGCCCAGGCGGTGTCCCGGTCGCCGTCGAAGGCGTTCACCGGGTCGTACTGCGGCAGGTGGAACAGCCAGTTGCCGCTGGTCGAGGCGGTCACGGACTTGGCGCCGCGCAGCTCGGCCACCGTCTGACGGTCGAGCCCCGACACCGGCAGGATCTGCTTCGGCTGCTCACCGGCGTCCTGCACGCTCCCGCTCGGGTTCCGCTCGTCCGCCGTGTACGTGTACGACGTGTTGGCGTTGACCAGGCCGAACCGGGTGTCCGCCCGGCGCAGCCCGTCCCCGACCACCTGGACGGCCGGGGTGCCGAGACCGGGATGGTTGTCGCCGGTCAGCACGGTGGCCCGGTCGCGCAGCTCCGGGTCGGCGGCCAGCGGCAGCAGCGACTCAGGGCCGCCGGAGACGACGGCGGTGTCCGCGATCGCCTTCAGCCCGGCCTGCCCGGGACGCGGCACGTCCTCGGCGGGCCGGTAGATCTCCACGGCCCGCTGCCGCGCGTACAGGCCCTCGACCTGGAGCGGGGTGCCCTCGGCGATCCGCCCGCCGGTCATGACCGGCCCGAGCCCGGTGACCCGCTCGTACCCCGACTGCTCCAGGGTCCGCTTCACGGTCGTGGTCGGCACGGCACCGATCTGGTCGGGGTCCAGGTCGTTGCGGACGACGACGTAGTACAGGCCCGCCCGGCTCAAGTAGTCCGCGAGACCGGGCACTTCGGCGCCCGTCAGCAGAGCCTGCTCGACCGCGTCCATCGCGCGCCGGTTGCCGGGGGTGCCGAACGGCACGTAGTCGCGCTGCGCCCAGCGGGACTCGGCGAGCACGTCCAGGGGCTGGTCGACGGTGGTGCCCCAGGTGTGGATGCCGTGCGCGGTGGCCGGCACCACCAGTGCCCGCGAGTCCGGTGAGTACTTCTCCAGCCAATCGGCGGTCGCCTGCCAGTACTTGGGCAGCTCCTGGAACGAACCGGGCTGCAGCACGGTCCCGTTGAGGTACGGCCACAGCAGACCGGGTACGACGAGCACGGTCGCGACCAGAGGTGCGAACCGCCGCCCCCGCACCGGGCGGGCCCCGCGCGCCTGCGTGGCCACTCCCACGAGGTGCGCTAGCCCGAGCACCAGCGCCAGCGCCAGCCCGGTCTGGAACTTGTAGATGTTCCGGAAGGGCGCGAGGCCCCCGTTCAGCCAGTCCTGCACCACCCCGTGGAACGGCGCCCCGAAGGCGCCGCCGTACCCGGCGAGCGTGACCAGCGCGACCACCAGCACGGTCAGCACCAGCCAGCGCCGCTCCGGCATGTCCCGCCGGGCGAGCCCGGCCAGACCCAGCCCGGCCGCCAGCGCCGACGACAGGATCACCAGCACGGAGGCGGCGACCGACCAGCCGGCCGGCAGCCAGGGCTCACCGAAGTTCAGATACGCCACCCAGTTCCCGGCACCCCGCAGCGCCTCGGTGGCGGACATCGTGGCCGTCGTGGTCTGCGAACTCTCGACGTACGGAAGGAAGTTCTCCCCGTAGAAGCCGAGCAGCAGCAACGGCACCACCCACCAGGCGGTCGCCAGGATCACCCCCGGCACCCACCAGGCGATGAGCCCGCGCTGTCTGGGCCCCGGTGTCCGGGTGAGCAGATACAGGCCGACGGGCAGCAGCGAGGCCAGGGTCGCCGAGGCGTTGACGCCGCCCATGAAGGGGATGACCAGCGCCGACCGCAGCGCCGCCACCCGTGGGCTGTACCGCTCGTCCGTCAGCGGCAGCAGAACCCACGGCAGGAAGGCCCCGGGCAGCGCGGCGGCCGAGGTCGACCCCACGACCGTGGTGAACACCGGCCACAGCGCATAGGCGCCGGCGGCCAGGAGACGGGACGCGGAACTGCCGACATCCAGCCGTTCGGCCAGCCGCAGCGCACCCCAGAAGGCCACCGACACGATGAGCGACAGCCACAGCCGCTCCGCCAGCCACACCGGCAGGCCGACCACATCGGTCAGCCCGTAGTACGGCAGCATCGGCCACAGGTAACCGACGTACTGGTCCTGGATCCCGCCGAACCCGCCCCGGTCGTGCCACAACTGGCCCAGGTCGGAGACGAACTGCCAGGGATCGGTGGTGACCCCGAGCTTGGTGTCGAAGGTCTGCCGCCCCGGCTGCGCCGCGACCAGCAGCACGAACACCACGGCCCAGAACCCCAGCAGCCAGCGCCGCGACCGAGGTCCCCCGGGAGGGGGCCCCTCGGTCGTGCCCGGCGGCCGTACCGGCGCGGGAGGTGGAGCCTGGACCGTGCTCGTCATGGTGGACACCGCCGGAGGATGAGGAGAAGGTTCCAGGTGGCGAACTCACGCAGGCCCGGCGCCTTCACGACGGTCTCCGCGAGGAACGGCCAGTAGCGGGAGCGCGCCGACACGACCGTCACGTCGTCCCGGCCGCGCACCTGCCGCAGAGTGCGTCCGATGTGCACGGCGAAGAGGTTCTCGCCGAGGGTGTGCTTGGCGTCCTTACCCGTACGGCGCCGATAGCGGGCCCGTGCCCGCTCCGCCCCCAGGTAGTGCCAGGGCGCCCACTCGTGACCGCCCCACGGGGACAGCCAGTTCGTGAACGACACGTAGATCAGCCCGCCGGGCCGGGTGACCCGGACGAGCTCGCTGACGAAGGTCGGCGGATCGGCGACGTGCTCCAGCACGTTGGAGGTGAAGGTGACGTCCGCGACCCCGTCGGCCAGCGGCAGCAGATACCCGTCGGCGACGACCGCCCCGTCGGGCGGCTTCGTCCCCAGCTCCCGCAGATCCGGCTCGAAGAGATACGCCTGCGCGCCGCGCCGCCGGAACTCCTCGGTGAAGTACCCGCTCCCACCGCCGACATCGACCACGGTGAGCCCGTCGACGGCCCTCCCGCCGTACGCCTCCACCTGGTCGACGGCATCCCGGGCGAGCAGGGAGTAGCAGTACTCGGGATCGTCCTGCTCCCGCATGAAGGCCCGGAAGAGGGTGAGGGAGCGCCGAAAGGAGGGGTCCTTGAAAGGTCGCTCGACTGCCGCGCCCCGATAGGGGCGCGGGGAACCGCCCGACCAGCCACGACGACTCCGCAGTCGCCAACGGCCGGTCGACGCAACCCATTTGGCGCCGCCTTCCGCCTTCACGGGGCCCAACCCCTCACCGCCTCGGAGGCCACCGCCCTGAACTGCCGCACCGTGCGATCCCACCGAAAATGCGCGGCGCGCTCCCGCGCCGCCTTCCCCATCAGCACCCGCCGATCGGTCGACAGCGCCAGCGCGCACCAGGCCGCCGCGAACGACGACTCCCCCCGGGCGAGCACCCCGGTCTGCCCGTCCACCACGGAGTCCCGCAGCCCGGGCACGTCGAAGGCGACCGAGGGGGTCTCCCGCACGGCGGCCTCCGTGACGACCAGCCCCCACCCCTCCACCGACGACGGATGCAGCAGCAGCCAGGCCGCGCACAGCAACCGGTGCTTCTCCTCCTCGGTGACGTGTCCGGCGAACTCGACACCGGCTCCGGCCATCGCCTCCAGCCGCGCCCGTTCGGGTCCGTCGCCGACGATCACGAGCCGTCCGCCCGTGACCGGCCGCACCCGTTCCCAGAGCCGCAGCAGCAGGTCGATCCGCTTGTACTCGACCAGCCTGCCCACCGCCACGAACAGCGGTTCGGGCGAGCGGTCGGCACGCGGCCCGGGTTCCTCGACGCCGTTGTGCACGACCCGTATCCGCTCCCGCTCCACGCCGATCGAGCGGAGCGCGGTGGCCGTGGACGAGGAGACGGCGACCAGCAGGTTCCGGCGTTGCGCGGCCGTCAGCGACCAGTGTTCCAGTCTTCGGCCGAGCCGGGCGGCGGGCGCCAGCGGGCCGCCGAACCGCTGCTTCCACAGATCCGTGTGCACATGGTTGACCAGGCACATCGTCGGCCCGTGGTGCCAGAGCGGCGCGAGGTAGGGCATGCCGTTGCAGACCTCGACGAGGAGGTCGCAGTCGCCGACCTGACGGGCGAAGGTCGACCGGGCGCGCAGATGGTGGCTCAGGTCGCCCCCGGCGGAGACGACCCGGTAGCCGCGGTAGGCGGCGGGGCCGCCGCACAGCAGGGTGACCTGGTGGCCGAGTCTGGTCAGTCCGTCGGCGAGCCGGTCGACGAGGAGCTCGGAGCCCCCCGCCGCTGGATTGCCGAGGTCACGGCGGGCGAGAAAGACGATCCGGCGCGGCTGTGGGGAGCCTGCCGAACGGTGCTGGTCCAGGCGCGGAAACACCTCGACCAGCGAGAACGGCACGTGCTGGGGCATGGGTGCTCCAACTCGTCTCGGGGTGCGGAACTCAGCGGGGAGAAGGACGTTCGCTGTGGGGGATGTTCCGGTGGGCGGGGGGTCCGGATGGGTCGGGCGGGTCGGGCGGGTCTCTTGTCCGGTGGAGATGTCGGACGTCGCTTGTTCGCGGGGCGGGGCTTGTAGGCGGGATGTTGCTTGTACGCGGGATGTGGGTGGGCTGTGCTCGGGTGGGTTGGACAGTTTTCGCCCAGCGGTACGAAGCTGCTACTCACCGGCGTGACAATTTCCGGGGTTTATTGAACTGACGCCCTGTCACATCGTGATCGGAGCCTGGGGCGACTCGGGCGTATCGGGGCGCCGCCTGCCGCGGACGACCAAAACGGCACCCGTCGCGGCGAGGACGAAACCGAGCACAGCGGTACCGATCGGCACCGTGCGCCCCACCAGTCGCAGCAGTCCGCTGTCCTTCTCCGCCTGGTCCACCGCGAACTTCTGCGTCGCCGGGGTGAACGCGAGCTTCCGGCTGTCGAGCAGCACCGCCGCGTCCTCGTCGCCGCCGGGTGCCCGCAGGGTCCGGCGCGGCCCGGTCTGCGCGTAGAGCACACGGCCCGTGCTCTGGTCGACGACGAGTTCGAGACCGTGGTTGGCGTACCACTCCTCGGCGAGCACCTGCGGCCGGCTCGGCTCGTCGACGAGGGCGCCGGGGACCAGCCGCGTGCCGGTCCTGGTGGCCGGAACCTTCGCCGTGAAGCGCAGCCCCTCGTAGCCCCGGATCTTCTTCCGGCCCTCGTAGTGGAGGGTCACCGTCGCGCCGAGGGTGTTGTCCCACCAGCGGTAGGAGCGTTCCTGCACGTCGAAGGGGAACTTCAGGTACGCCTCGCCCTCGATGTACGGCTTCTCGTCGCAGCAGTGCACCGGCCGGTTGGTCTTCCGGTCGCTGACCCAGCGGTGCGGGGTGAAGTCCAGCGCGTCGTGCGGGTCGGCCGCCGGCAGTGACTTGTCGGTGTCGACCGAGGTGATCACGTCCCACACCGCGGCCCCGCTGCGCTCGCTTTCGGCCACATCGCCGCGTACCCGCTGGGTCACGGTGATCTTCTGGTCCGGCACGGTCTTCACCTGCTCCACGTCGAACACGCTGCCCGTGCCGGTGTAGACGGCGGTCGTGTCGATGTCGATCGGATTCACGGCGGCCCGCGGCTGCACGTACCACGCGAGCAGCGGCGCGAGTACCAGCAGGAAGGTGCCGAGGCCCAGCAGGACCAGGGACGATGGTGAGGCTGTACGGCGCATCCGGGCACTCCAGTTGGCGTTGGGAGGTGCGGCTCGGGCAGGCGCGGGGCGGAGGCCACGCCCGGGGAACGTGCGCGTGCGGAGAGGGGGCGGAGCAGAGGGCGGGGCATGGGCTGCGCATCGTGCTACCGACGGGTTGCGTATGGGCCGGGAACCGTAGGCGGAGTCTTGACGCAGTGTCAATGCATTGCTGACACTGGGCCGGAGCCGACGGCCTGGACGGGGTGTCGGCCGTGGGACCGCCCGTCGGTCCCGTCGACGTGCGCGTGCGGGGTGCCCTGGGTGGGGACGACCTGTCGACCGAGAGGCTGCCCTGCGATGTCCAGACTGCTCGCCGCCGTGCTGACCATGGCGGCCGCCGCCGCTCTCGCCGTGGGGGCCGCGCTCGGCGTCGTCGCGCTGCTCGACGCGACGCCGGACCAGCCGAACACGCCACTCATCACCTATGAGAACGCCGGTCGGGAGCGCTGAGGGGTGACCGGAACCCCGGGAACCGTCACCGTCCGCTCCGCCTGGCACGACGTGCCGAGGCTCCAGGTGCGCGAGTTCGCCGCGATCGCCATGGCCGAGGCCCCCGCCCTCGCCGAGGAGATCCTGGGCGAGATCCGCCGCGAGTACCCGCATCTGCCCGTCGTCCTCGACGACTCCGGCGAACCGATGGCCCTCATCGGCATCCGCCGCGCGATCGAGGTCTTCGTGCAGCACCTGGAGACCGCCGAGGGCCGCCCGCGCGTCCCTCCCGGCGTCTTCCAGGAGTTCGGTCGCGGCGAGGGCCTGCACGGCCGCAGCCTCGACTCGCTCCAGGCGATCTACCGCCTCGGCGTACGCCTCGCCTGGCGGCGCTTCGCGGAGATCGGCCAGCGCGTACAGATCCCGCCGCCCGCGATGTACGAGCTCGTCGACGCCGGGTACGAGTATCTGGACGGCCTGGTGGACCAGTCGGTGCGCGGCTACGCGGAGGCGGCGGCCCGGCAGGCGGGCGAGCGTCTGCGACTGCAACGCCGGTTGATGGAGTTGCTGCTCGCCGAGCACCATCGGGGTGACCCGGCCGACGCGCTCGCCGAACGCGCGGCCCGGATCGGCTGGAGCCTCCCGGAGAAGGTCGCGGTCGGGGTCCTGTTACGCCCGGCCCGCGAGGCCATGGCGCCCGCCGTCGGCCAGAGCGTCCTGCTCGACATGGAGTACGAGCAGCCGCGCATGGTCGTCCCCGAACCGGATGCGGCCGGCCGCCCCGAGCTGCTGCACCGCGCGCTGACCGGCTGGTCCGGCGCGATCGGCCCGCCGGTGCCGCTGGCCGACGCCGCGAAGTCGCTGCGTTGGGCGGAGGCGGCGGTGCGGTTGATGGAACGCCGGCTGCTGCCCGCCGGCGAGGTGCTGCACTGCACCGAGCACACCGAGGCCCTCGTCCTCCTCCAGCCCGAGGAGCTGATCGACGACCTCGCGCTGCGGTGCCTGGCGCCGCTGGCGCACTGCGGTCCCACGCACGGCCGCCGGCTCGCGGAGACGTTGCTGGCGTGGCTGGAGACCCGGGGCGGGGCCCCGGAGATCGCTACGCGGCTTGGTGTGCATCCGCAAACCGTACGGTATCGCCTTCGGCAGATACGTGAGCTCTGGGGTGACGAGATCGATGATCCCGACCGCCGCTTCGAGCTGGAGCTGGTGCTTCGGGCGCAGAGGTTGCGGGGGGAGCTGGGGGATCCGCGCGGGCGGAGGTGAGCGGGGGCGCCTGATGGCTCGGGGGTGCGGGCTCGGTGGGGCTTCTCGCGCAGTTTCCCGCGCCCCTGAAAGACAGGCCCTGCGGGCCTGAAAAGCACGGGGCGCAGCCCCGGCTTTTCAGGGGCGCGGGGAACTGCGCGAGCAACCCCCACTCACCCGCACCCGACGACGTACCCCCGGCCGCACCCCCGCCCCTCCCCCTCGCTCGATCGTCCGCGGTTATTGCCCGGTCAACGCACTATGACTAGCCTGTGTTCGTCATGCCGATCGACCGTTGAAATTTCGAACACTCCGCCGCAGACACGAACCGACTGACAGAGGAAGGGGGCCGGCCGTGGGACGCCTCGTACCTGCCGTGACCCGGGCGCTCGACATATTGGAGCTCTTCCTGGACGGGGACGGCACGCTGTCCGCCCCCGACATCGTGCGCAGACTCCAGCTGCCCCGCACCACGGTGCACGAGCTGGTCACCACGCTCGCCGCCCGCGGCTACATCGTCCAGGTGCAGGGCCAGCCCGGCCGCTACCGCCTCGGCGTCCGCCCGTACCAGCTCGGCAGCCGCTACGCCGAGCAGCTGGACCTCGCCGCCGAGGGCCAGCAGGTGGCCCGGTCCGTCGCCGAGACCTGCGACGAGACGGTGCACGTGGCGATCCTGGAGTACACCGACGTCATCTACATCGCCAAGGTCGACTCCACGCACGCCGTGCGCATGGTCTCCGCCGCGGGCCGCCGCCTCCCGGCGCACTGCACCTCCGTCGGCAAGATGCTCCTCGCCTCCCTTCCCGAGGCCGAGCTGAACGCCCGCATCCCGGACGACGCCGACCTGCTCGCCATGACCCCCAACAGCATCACCGACCCGGCCGCTCTGCGCGAGGCCCTGGCCCGGATCCGTGAGCGGGGTCTCGCCGTGGAGAACCGCGAGTCCAACCCGGACGTCTCCTGCGTCGCCGCGCCGGTCCGCGACCGCGCGGGCAAGGTCGTCGCCGCGCTCTCCATCTCCGTCCCCATGATCCGCTGGAGCGAAGAGCGCCGGATCGAGCTGGAGCAGCTCGCCGCCAAGGGTGCCGCGGAACTGTCCGAGCGCCTCGGCCACCGGAGCGTGGCATGAGCGCCCACCCGAGTCACACGAGTCACGCAAGTCAATCGGGGTACGAGGTCGCGGTCCGCGAGTACGCGGCCCTCGGTGAGGGCCCCACCTGGGACCCCGCCGCCCAGCGCCTGATCTGGATCGACATCCTCGGCTCCCGGGTCCACACCTACGACCCGGCCTCCGGCCGCCGCTCGGTCCTCGCCACCGAGCAGCACGTCGGCGCGGTCAAGCCCCGCGTCGGCGGCGGCCTCGTGCTGAACCTGCGGGACGGCGTCGGCCTGACCGACCCCGACGGCACCTTCCGGTGGCTGCACCACGAGCCGGTCCCCGGCCGACGCGCCAACGACGCCGCCGTCGCCCCCGACGGCTCCCTCTTCGCCGGCACCATGCGCTACGACGAGGCCCCGGGCGGCGGCACCCTGGCCCGCTTCACCGCCGAGGGCCTCACCACGACCGTCCTCGACGACGTCGCCGTGAGCAACGGCACGGGCTGGAGCCCGGACGGCCGGCTCATGTACTACATCGACTCGCCGACCCGCCGGATCGACGTCTTCGACTACGTGGAGACCGGTGACGGCGTCCCCCTGCCCGTCGACCGGCGCCCGTTCGTCACCATCGAGGACGGCGGCGGCTTCCCCGACGGCCTCACCGTCGACGCCGAGGGCTGTGTCTGGGTCGCCCTCTGGGAAGGGAGCGCGGTCCGCCGCTACACCCCGGCCGGCACCCTCGACCGCGTCATCACCCTGCCCACCCCCCGCCCCACGGCCTGTGCCTTCGCCGGCCCCGACCTCACCGATCTCTACGTCACCACGGCCCGTACGGGAACGGACACCCCGCACCCCCTCTCGGGCTCCCTGCTGGTGATCCCGGGCGCGGGCAAGGGCCTCGCCCAGCCTCCGTTCGCCGGCTGAGCCCACGGGCCGGGTCCTCGACGCCAGTGGCTCACTCCTGCGCGGGTGAGCCGCTCCTGGCCGGGGAGGCGGCGAGTGCCCGTACGGCCTCGATCTCGGTCGGCTCGCGCAGCGCCAGTGACACGGCCTCGATGTCCTTCAGCAGATCGGTGGGATCGGAGGAGACCGTGAACGCGGGGTAGGCCGTCCGCGCGGGCGCCCCCGTCGTGTCACCCGCACCCGAACCCGCACCCACACCCACACCCGATCCTGAGCCCCCACCTGAGCCCCCGGCCGAGCCCGTGCCGGTGCCGAGGCCGGGGAAGACCAGCGGGCCCGTGACGAGCGTGGCCGTCACGCGGCTCTCCGGCGACCTCCGCCGCGTCGCCACCGCGTCCTGGATCGCCACGGCGGCCGCGAGGGCCTTCGCCCGGTCGGCCTCGTGCCCGAGGTCCAGCGCTGCGTCGTACGCGCGGCGCCGCAGATCCTCGTCGAGGTGACGGGTGAGCCGGAGCAGGGCGTCCCGGATGAACGTCTCCCGGCGGGTGAGCCGCAACTCCGGTGTGGCGCGCAGCGCGAAGGGGACGCGGGAGTCGTCGACGGTCCGGGTCAGCAGATACAGCGGCCGCAGCCGCCGATGGCTGGTGCGCACCCGCCAGCGGTCCTGCAGATACTGACCGCTGTGCGGCAGGATGAAGCCCACCGCTATGCAGATGGCCGCCAGGGCGGCGGCCGGCGGCGCCACGTCCGTGCTCAGCCAGTCCAGGTCGTGCCCGGTCCAGCGCGCGACCACCGCCGTGAGCTTCGCGGCGTCGAACACCAGGTTGAGAGCGCAGCCCAGGACCAGCGCCTGCAGACCGCCGCGCAGCCACACGTCCAGGCTCTCCGCGCGGACCCAGTTCCGGATCAGCCGGTAGGTGATCAGACAGGCCGCCGTGTGCGCGACGAGGTAGAGCAGGATCTCCTCGCGCATGAAGGGCGTGGTGGCGTAGTACGTGTCCAGGTCGCGCAGCCGCTCGCGGGGGACGTCCGCCAGCGCGAACAGCACCCACAGGACGACGATCACCGCCGCGTAGACGGCGACCACCCACCGTGTGAGCCGACGGGTCGCCGGGGAGCGGTCGGCGGGGCCGTTGCGCAAGGCGACGATCATCAGCAGACAGCACGCGCAGAACGCGGTGATCAGGGAGTACACCCAGGGCGCGGCGACGTTCGGCACGCCCACGACCCGGTTGGTCCAGGCGATGACCGAGGGCACCGCGAACACGAACACGCAGCAGGCGAGCAGCAGCAGTCCGCCGACCGCGCGCAGCAGCGAGTCCCGCCAGAGCTTGACGATGCTGGGCAGTTTGATCACCAGGGCGGCGGTCAGGACGGCCGTGGGGATCCAGAACGAGATGTACAGCTCGCCGAAGAAGTCGGCGGGGCCGGTGGAGTGGAGGGTCCCGGTTGTCGCGGGCACGGCCGTCCCCCTCATCTCCCGTGCCGGCGATAGCCCAGGGAGGCCTGGATGGCCCGCCCGACGGGGTCGTCGGCGCCGGCCGGCCCGGCGGCCCCGGCCGATCCGCTCGGCCCGGTGTCCACCCAGGAGCGGAAGGCGGTCGCCAGCCGGTGGCCGAAGTCCTCGGCCTCCTGCTCGTCCGACTCGTGCGAGCCGTTGCGGGCCGCGATGGGGGTACCGCCCTGCCCCAGGGCGGCCGACAACTCGGGGGAGAGCGGCGGCAAGGCGGACGCGTGCCCGCCCGGTCCGCCCGGCCTGCCTGTTCCGCCCGGCTCCGCTGACGCGAGTGCCGCGGCGTCCGTCCCCGGCAGATGGTGATGGCAGTGCCCGGCGTGCATGTGCCACAACTCATGTCCCAGGATGACCAGTTGCTGCACGGTCTCGGCCCGCTCCTCGACGATCACCAGGTCGAAGTCGGGGAACTCCATCCACAGTCCGGTCACCCCGATCCCGTCCGGGAACCGCTCGAACCGCAGGTTCACGGGCCGCCCGCCGCGCCGCGCGCTCATCTCCGCACAGAGCGCCGCACCCAACTCCCGTACGTCGACGGGCGCGTCGAGCCTGCTCCGCACCGCCTTGCTGAGTCCGGCCGTCAGCTTCCGCATCTCGGCGGCGGACCGCGACGGCACCAGCGCGCCCCGCACCCTGCCGAGGACTCCGCGCAGCCCACCGGCTCCGCTGCGTTCGCCCCGGCTCATCGCCGGGTCTCCTCGTCGTCGATGCCGAGCAGTCCTTCGAGCATGACGGCGAGCGCCTCCTGCTGGCGACGGGTGAGCCGTTGCCCGCGCAGCGCGAGCGTGACGACCCCGTGCCGGGTGGCGAAATCGACCAACGGGCCCTCGGCGTCCCCGTCCTCCTCAAGTCCCGCCAGGACACGGCCGAGCTCCCGGTTCAGCACGGTCGCCGCCGGGTCGGTGAAGAACCGGACGCCCTCCTCGATCCCGAAGAAATCCGCGAGTTCGGTCAGATCGGGCACGTTCGGCATCTTTCTGCCGAGCAGCAGCTGCCGGGCCCACTCGGGACTGATCGAGAGCCGCTCCGCGACCTCTCTGCCGACCTCCCCGGCCCGCTTCCCGCTCCGCGCGACATACGCCTCGTGCACCGCCCGCACCCGTCGGCGCACCCGGTCGTCGACCCGGTCCGTCTCCCGCGCGCCCCCGTCGAGCAGGGCCCGCACCTCGTCCTCGGCGAGGGCCGTACGGTCCGCCAGGGCCGCCGCGTCGAGCAGTCGGTCCCGGTCGGCACGGGTCTCCGCGATGCGGACGTCGAGTCGGGTCAGGGTCTCGGCAAGGGCATCGGGCAGCGAAGGCACGCGCCGACCCTACGTGGCCCCGACCGTCGGCACCATCAACTTCCAACGATCGTTGAATTTCGACAGAACGATGGTTGCACTGTCCGCCAGGGGCGCAGGGGCAGCCCCACCAGGGGCGCGGGGAACTGCGCGAGCAACCACAAACCACCCGCCCCCGCCCGACGGGCGCGCCCGGCGGACGGTGAGGCGCAGGGCCCACCCCGGCGGACGGTGAGGCGCAGGGCCCACCGCGGCAGACGGTGAGGCGCAGGGCTCCCCCGGCGGACAGCGGAGCCCCCGGCGCAGTCACCCCGCCCCATTGACTTGCCCCTCCTTCGACCATAGCGTCCCGTTCGGCTCGACGATCACCATCCGTAATACCGAACACCGAAGGGGCCGCCCTCGATGACCCGCACCGCCCGTTTCACCCTCGACCCCGCTTTCAAGGTCGGCGAGGTCAACCCCCGCCTCTTCGGCTCTTTCGTCGAACACCTCGGCCGCTGCGTCTACACCGGCATCTTCGAACCGGATCACCCCGCCGCCGACGAGGCGGGCCTGCGCACCGACGTCCTGGACCTGGTCCGCGAACTCGGCGTCACCACCATCCGCTACCCCGGCGGCAACTTCGTCTCCGGCTACAAGTGGGAGGACTCCGTCGGCCCCGCCGAGGACCGCCCCACCCGCCTCGACCTCGCCTGGCGCTCCACCGAGACCAACCGCTTCGGCCTGTCCGAGTACATTGCCTTCCTGAAGAAGATCGGGCCCCAGGCCGAGCCGATGATGGCCCTCAACCTCGGCACCCGCGGCGTCGCCGAGGCCCTCGAACTCCAGGAGTACGCCAACCACCCCGCCGGCACCGCCCTCTCCGACCTCCGCGCCGCCCACGGCGACAAGGACCCCTTCGGCATCAAGCTGTGGTGCCTCGGCAACGAGATGGACGGCCCCTGGCAGACCGGCCACAAGACGGCGACGGAGTACGGCCGTGTCGCCGCCGAGACGGCTCGCGCGATGCGCCAGATCGACCCGAACGTCGAACTCGTCGCCTGCGGCTCCTCCAGCCAGTCCATGCCGACGTTCGCCGAGTGGGAGGCGACGGTCCTGACGGAGACGTACGACCTCGTCGACCACATCTCCCTGCACGCCTACTACCAGCCGGAGAACGGCGACATCGACTCCTTCCTGGCCTCCGCGGTCGACATGGAGTCCTTCATCGAGAACGTGGTCGCCACCGCCGACCACGTGGGCGCGAAGCTCAAGTCCAAGAAGAAGATCAATCTCTCCTTCGACGAGTGGAACGTCTGGTACATCTCGGAGTGGCACGCGATCGAGAACTCCGGCGCACGGGACTGGGCGGTGGCCCCCCGCCTGCTGGAGGACAACTACAGCGTCACCGACGCGGTCGTCTTCGGCTCCCTCCTCATCGCCCTCCTCCGGCACGCCGACCGGGTCACCGTCGCCTGCCTCGCCCAACTCGTCAACGTCATCGCCCCGATCATGACCGAGCCCGGCGGACCGGCCTGGCGGCAGACGACGTTCTTCCCGTTCGCCCAGGCCTCCAAGTACGGGCGGGGCGAGGTGCTCGACGTACGGGTGGACTCGCCGACGTACGAGACGAAGAAGTACGGCGAGGCGGATCTGCTGCACGCGACGGCGGTGCGGGCCGAGGACGGGTCGGTGACCGTGTTCGCGGTCAACCGGGGCCGTACGGCGGCGCTGCCGCTGGAAGTCGCCCTGAACGGGCTGGACCTGACCCGGGTCGTCGAGCACAGCGTGCTGGCCGACGCGGACCCGGACGCGCGCAACACGCTGGCGGAGCCCGAGCGGGTCGCTCCGCGGACGGTGGAGGGGGCGTCGCTGGAGGACGGCGTGCTGAGCGTCGTCCTCGAACCCCTGTCGTGGAATGTGATCCGGCTCGGCTGAGGGGCCGCGTGGCCACCGGGTGTCCGGTGGCCCACCATGTGTCCTTGAGGATCTCGGCACGGGCGGACTACGCCGTACGCGCGGTACCGGAGGTCGCGGTCCGGGGGAGCGGCCGACCGGTCTGACCTAGACCGGGTCGGCAGAGCCGCTGCTGCCGCTGTGGATCGCGCTGCGGGCCAACGGCCGCCGCATCCTGGAGGGCGTCACCATGGCCGACCTCGCGTCCGGCGCGCTCCCCGGCCCGGTCAAGGACCTGGCGGCCGAGCCGACGGCGTGGGAGAACCCTTAACCGCAGCGACCGAGTGCGGCGCGAAGCCGGCTGAGGCCCTCAACCCTCCAGTGGCCCCGGTCGGGCATCTGGTCGTCCCGGCGCCATCGCCAGGCCGAGAACATCGCCCAGTTCAGGGCGCGGCACCGGTGGATCAGGTCATGGTCGGCCCCTGGGTAGTGCTGCGCCACGTCCTCGGGCGCGTGGGCGAGGTCGAACTCGACCGGCCCACGGCAACACGTGGCGAGGTCCACGAAGAGCGGGCCTTGCCTCGTGTTGAGGATGTTGCCCGGATGAGGCTCGCCGTGCAGGAGCTGTTCGCCGGCCTTCTCGACGCTGATCGCGGTACTCAACCCCCTGAGTGTGTCGCTGAGGAGTTCCCGGCCGGAATCGGGCAGCTCGGGGGAACGCTCCCGGTCGTTCACCTCTCTGAGCGCTGCGGCGACTCGATCAGTGACATGCGGCGCGTCCAGAGCGATCCGGCGCAGGGCGGCATGATGCCGCAGGAACGCGTCTGCGTAGTCGGCCGAAGCGATCTCCGGTCCCACCGGTTCGTAGTAGGTCCAGAGCGAGATGGCGAAGGCCTCACGCACATGGACCCGTGGCTCGACCCTGGGCTCGAGCTCCGCCACCGGCGCTCCGGCGTCGGTGAGACGGCGAGCAACCTCCACTTCGAACTCGGAATCGGCCAGCTGCCCCACAGGCGCGATCCGAACCAGCACATCGCAAGGAGTCAGACGCAGCGCGACGCGGTCCGAGTCGTGGACGACGACCACGTCGTCGACCTGAAGTCCCAGGCCCGAAGCGGTCACCCGTCCCACATCGACCGCGCGGCGGAGCTCCGATGGCTCCATACACCCTCCCTGCATCAAGTTCGCGGGGACATGCTGCTCCCCAGCGCGGTCAAGGCCGGCAGCCCATTGGTGTCACAGACGGAGCCGAGCGGCCAGGAACACCGCCGCCACCGAGGGCCTGACCGCGTAGGTCGCACCCGCACGCCCCTGAGAGGCCTCCCACCACACGAACGGATAGCGCCGTTCGCTGTTGTCATGGGCCTTGCTCATCCCGGACAGCACACCCGCGATCCGGCGCGCCGGATCGACACCGTCAGCTCCACCCAGAGCCTTGTCCACGAGTTCTGTGCAGTGGATCTTCCGGCCGGGGTTGCGCAGCAGATACTCGAACACATGCAGAGCCTGCGGAGCCACTTCACTCAGAAAGACGGCGGCGCGTTCCAGGTCCGCAGGGCCCCATTCCGTTCCGTAGTGCCCCGCTTCTCCGGAGTGTGTGACCCATCGCCCGTCGTCCTCGGCCAGATACACCGTCACATTCGCTCCCAAGGAAGGTATTCGGACCCTCATTTTGACCCCCCGGTTCTGGAGCCGGAACCGAGTGTCATGGGTCCAGTCGTGTCCCACGTGCAGGAGCAGCAGGTCGAACTCGGGGCCGTCAGGGGTGTTGCGGTACGGGCCCGCGTACTCGTAGCCGAGTCGGCTGTACAGGTCCTGACCGCGACTGTTGGTGGGCAGAGCGAGGAGGGACGACCAGGCCGGAGCGATGGCCTTGACGAGTTCGGCGTGGAGTTGGGAGCCGATGCCCCGGGACTGCCAGGGCGGACGTACGGCGAGTTCGCACAGTCCCATCAGCCGCTCGGTCCGCGCGCCCTCGGGCACTTGATCGATCAGGTCTGCGCCGAACCAGTACTCCGCGTCACACGGGAAGGCGTATCCGAACCCGACCGCCGTGCCGGCGGCGTAGGCGACGACCAGAGTGAAGCCGGCGTGTTTGAGGTGCCCGGAGAGCTGGTGGTGAAGCGCGGGGACGGAAAGCCCGAGGGCTTCGGCACCTGGTTTGTCGACCAACTCCGGGTGTGCGTCGGCCCAGATGTCGGCGACGACGTCCACCAGGGGTGGGACCTGACCCGGGCCGTAGGGCCGGATCACCACCTCGGTGCGGGGCGGCCGGTCCATGCTTGGGGTGCTCACCGTCTCCTCCTCAGCCAGTGCGAGCGATGGTGCGGTACTCCTCCAGCCACTCGGCGACCGCAGGTAGTTTCGAGTGCCGCTGGAGCGCGCTCTCGACGGTGTGCAACTGCTGGAGCAGACGGTCGGAACGTACCTGGGGCACATATGCGAGCACTCGCTGGGCTGCTTCGGCCACGGCCTCTGGCTCCGGCCGGTTGCCCACTGCGTGTTGGACCGCGACGTCGGCTGTGTACAGGGCCTTGTTCCGGGTGAACCGGTCGCCGTGCAGTATGACGGCCTGTTCGGCTCCGGCAGCAGCCCGTTCGTGCTGATCGAGGTCGGCACGGGCAAGTGCCTCCAGTCCGGCGAGTTCGGCCGGGGTGTAGAACTCCAGCCAGTCCGGGTCCGCCTCGGCAGGCCCCTTGGCGTAGAGATCGTGGGCGCGGACAATGGCCCGATCTGCTGCTCCGGCGTCGCCGAGGAGGGCCCAGCCACCTGCTTCGCGCATCGAGAAAAGGCTGAGAATCCGGGCAGAGCCGTACGTACGGACCGCGTTCTGCGCGCCCTGAGCGGCGGATACGGCTTCCCTGGGTCGCCCGCTGGCCTTGGCGAGCAGGGAAAGGCAACCGAACGCATGTCCTTCCAGAGCTGGGTCGTCCGCCAGCCTCGCGGCGGCCAGGGCTTCGCTGTAGAGCGAGCGGGCGTCAGCGGCACGACCGGAGTCGTAGCTGAGCCACCCGGCGGCGATGGACAGGTGCCCGCTGGTGGAGCGCAACCTCCGCCCCGTCGTCTCGGTGAACGATCCGCTCTGCAGCCAGTTGTAGGCCGTGTCCAGTGCTGTACCGGCGTCACCGCGCGGCCGGGCGGAGGAGCCGTGGTCGTGATCGTGCGCATAGATCGTGGCGACTGTTCGGTGGAGGCGCTGGACGTCACCTTCCCCGATCCTCCCCTGGGGATTCTTGAGACTGTCGGCGAAGGCGAGGGGGAGGAGTGACAGCGCTGCCCCAGCACTGTCGGTGAGGAATTCGCGGCGGTCCACCAGGCTTTGCCGTGTCGCCCCCGTGACTGCGACAGGCGATGCGACGCGCTGTGTCGAGTCCTCGAGGCGGAATCCCAAGTCCTGCATGGTACGCCCGGTCAGCCGGGTGAGGATGCGTCGGTAGACCCCTCGCGGCAGTCGGACCTCGCCGTCCTCCCACGCTGCCACCAGGCGTGAACTGCAGGCGACCACCTCCCCGACCTCCTCGCCGGTAGCGACGATCAGGTGTGCGAACTCCTGGCGCGACATCTGGAAGTCGCCCTCGCGTACTGCGCGCAGTCGCGGGTTGGGAATCTTGCGGCGATCAGCCATACAGGCTCCGGGCGGGGTCCGAGGCGACGAATCCGGCGACAGTACTGCTCCCACGTCAGGTCTGCCCCGCCCTTGGCGTCGATTCACCCCCTCCCGGACGACTTTCATCGTTCTTGCATTGCTCCTGCATCGCAGTCGCTCTTCGGCTGCTGGTTGCCTGGACGGTGACGCGACAAGCCGACCGGGCACGCACGACGTGGCGAGCGCGGAACGACTGCGTGGCTCGACCGACCTGCTAGGAGACCGACGATGCACCTCGTCACACGCGTACTCACATGGGTGAGGGCGCGGCCCTTCGGCCCACCCGAAACCAGCCGCACCTCCTGTGTCGCGACTTGGCAACCTGCGGCAAGTCCACCCGCGCCCCCTGCATCCCCCGAGATCTGGGCCGCGATCCTCGCCAGCGCCCGCCGCCGCAGAGCCCCACACCTCTGGCCGTCCGGTCAACTGCCCGCGATCACCGCCGCCGACATCACCAGCCGCCTCGTCGGCCTCTACCTCCTTCCACCCGAAGTGCACCAACACGCGCGCGCCGCAGCACGGTTGGCGGAGGAGGCGAGCCTGTGACCGACGTACAGAACCGTCGGCCGGTTCGAGCACACCCGTACGTGCGGCGTCGGCTGCAAGGGCACGCCCAAGGCCCAGGACGGTTGCGAGGACGGACGGCGACTCTGGGGTGCGTACCGCCTCGCACGCATCGGAAAGGAGACGGCGCCATGACCTGGACCATCGAACGCCCACCGGGTCGGCCCGTACGCCGAACCGCTGCAATCGCCTCGCCGTACCCCTACGCCTGTCCCTCACCGACGGCCACGCCACGGACACCGAACTGACCCTCACCCTCGCCGAGGCCGAACACCTGCACGCCGCACTGTGCCGCGCGCTCGACGGTGAGCCGACGCCTCCGGCAGCGCCCGACTGCCGCCAGTCGGTCCAGGCCTCGCCCGGATCGGCACACATCATCGGGCGGGCGTAGCGCCCGGCTCCTGGACGTAGGGCCGTATCTCGGTCGCATCCCCGGCAGGAACCCTCGGCGGGCCTGCCGGGGAGGCCGAGTGACGGATGGGTTCCGGCGTGCGGCACAAGCTCAGGGCCCGGCGTCCGCCCCGTCGACGTGCAGGTCCCCTCGCATGCGCCTGCGGAGTACGGCAAGGGCGTCGTCGTAGGCCAGGCGCCCCGCCACGTACACGGGCTCGTCGGCGAGTACTCCCTCCATCACGAGGTCGCGGAGGTCGCGCAGGCGGCGGAAGGCGTCCTCAGAGGCGTCCACGACGCGGCCGGGCGCACTGATGGTCATCTGGTACCTGAGCCCGATGCACGGCCCGAAGGCCTGGCGGGCGGTGGTGCGGCGCGCCGGCGATTCCATGTCGGGGTCCCGGGCCACGTTCCCGCACGCGTGCCGGGCCTCGGACAGGGTGGCCAGGTACTCCCCGTACAGAGCGCGACGCGCTTGCGTCTCTCGTTCCGAGCTCTCTCGTTTCCAGCGTTGACGGTCCAGGAGCAGGGCGGATCCCGTGGCGATCGCCGCGCCGACCATCGTGCTGATCAGGGTGATCCACTGCATGGACCGACCGTATCCACCGTCGGTGGTGCACACGGTTCACACGGTCCGCAGGCTGGAGGAGGCCTGTCGGCACTCAACCCAGCCGCATAGCCAGTGTCACCTCGGCCCCCGCCCCCGCCCCCGTCGTGTCCGTCCTGACCGTCAGGCGGTCGGTGACCAGGTGGGCGAGCCAGAGGCCGCGGCCGGGGCAGGTGCCGGTGAGGCCGGGGAGTTCCGGGATGGCGGGGGTGAAGCCGGGGCCGTCGTCGGTGATGCGGCACTCCAACTCGTGTGGGAGCAGGCGCAGTTCGAGGCGACCCTGACCGCCGGCGTGCTCGACCGCGTTGGCCGCGATCTCGCTGACCGCGAGGGTGAACTCGCCGAGCCGTACGCCGCCCAGGCCGGCCGCAGCGGCCGTGTCCTCGACCTGGGCCCGCACCTGGGGCAGGTTCTCTCCGGTGAAATGGCGTTTCAACAGCGGCGTCGCGCGAGGAAGGGCGGGGGCGTCGCCGCTCGCTCCGCCCGTCGTGAGGGCTCCGCCGTTTCTCTTCCCGCCCGGCATCACGGCCGCCTCCTCTCGATGGGTGTCGATGGGTACGGGCACGGGGCGCCGGGAGTCAAAGGCGAACTGCCGCACATCGCCCACGCTAGCCGTGCTCGCCCGATGAGTACCCAGTGGATCGAGAGGACATCACGCCAGGTCATAACCGTGTGAATTCGATCGGATGGTGATCGAACTCGCCCGACCTCGGTTGATCGCTTTCCGTCCCTCGATCGGTCGAGGGAGCCTGCGACGCGGCGTCGGCCTTCCCGCACGTTCGTCGGCCCCCTCCCGCACGTTCCGGGAGGGGGCCGACGAGACGACGAGGGCGACGAGACGACGAGGGCGACGATGTCTACGACGGCTGAGCCGCCGATCCGGTCGACCGTCAGGTCGCGACGTAGCCGCCGTCGGCGGCGAGCACCGCACCGGTGATGTACGCGGCCCTGTCGGAGGCCAGGAACGCCACCGCCTCGGCGATCTCCTCGGGCTCGCCGGCCCGGGTGAGCGGAGTGTTCTGGCTGAACGCCTCGAAGATCTCGCCCACCGTGTCGACGGCCATGTCGGTACGGATCGGACCGGGTGCCACGGAGTTGACGCGCACACCCGCCGCGCCGAACTCGACGGCCCACGACCGGGTCAGCGCGTCCATCGCGGCCTTGGAGGCGTTGTACACGGAGCCCACCGCGGTGCCGACCTGCCCGGCGATCGACGACACGTTGACGATCGCGCCCTTCTTCCTCGCCACCATGGCCGGCACGAGCGCGGCCGTCAGGAAATAGGTCGCGCGGACGTTGACGTCGAATATCTTCTCGTATTCGTGGAGCGACTGCTCAGGGGTCGGCGAGAACGGGAAGACGCCCGCGTTGTTCACGAGCACGTCCACGTCGCCGACCTCCTCGGCGAGCCTGCGGACCTCGTCGAGGTTCGCGACGTCCGCGACGACGAAGTGGCCCGTGCCGCCTGCCCGCTCGATCAGCTCGACTGTCTCCTTGCCCAGTTCGGCCCTGCGCCCGGTCCCGTAGACGGTGGCACCCGCCTCCGCGAGCTTGACCGCGATCGCGCGGCCGATGCCCGACGTGGCGCCGGTGACGAGTGCCTTCTTGCCCTGAAGTTCGTTGGTCGACATGCCCGCAACGGTGGCTCCGCCGGATCGTCGGCGCATAAATTCCGTATATACCGCCTGGTCAAGGGCGTCAGCACGAACCTCAGCCGGTCAGCGTCGGCGTGCGCAGCATGAAGTAGAGGCGCACGAACCGCGGCAGCCGGTAGCGGCCGAGCACGAGCGGCTCGATGAGATGGACCCCCGCGAGCGACTCCAGCATCCGCTCGATCTCGCCGGGGTCGGCCCCGGACATCCGCGCCGCCTCATGGGAGTCGATCACCTCGGCGTCCTGGCGCGCGAAGCAGAGGAGCAGGTGCCGCTCCGGGTCGCTCAGCTCCTGATCGGCGGCGATCATCGGTGCCAGCATCGCGACGCAGTCGGAGGGGAGAGCGCCGGTGGGCTTCTTCTCCCGCTCCAACTGCGACAGGAACATCCCGATCGTCCAGTCGGGGCGTGAGTCGAGCGTGCCGGCGACCACCCTGATCGGGGCCGGCAGCCGCGAGAAGTGTTCCAGCAGCGCCCCGACCTGCTCGGGTTCCGCGTCCGCGCGTGCCGGTCCGATGCTCCGGCGCAAGAACTCCCGCGCCTCCCCCTCGGTCAGCCCGGCGACCGCTACCCAGGTCACGCCGGGCAGCTCGTGCAACCGGCGGACACTCGTGAGGATCATCGCCGAGCCGGGCGTGGCCAGATCGCGTACGGAGGCCGCGTCCCGCACGTTGTCGACCACGACGAGGAAGCGCTTGCCGCGCGCCTTCTCCCTCCACAGCGCGGCCTTGTCGCCCACAGGGTTCTCCACCCCGACCGCCCGCAACAGCTCACCGGCGACGTCCCGGCCCCTGACGACGATCTGCCCGTCCGGGAAGCGGCCCTTGACGAGGTGGCCGACCCGGGTGGCCAGCACGGTCTTGCCGCTGCCCCGCATACCGGTGATGCCCACGGTGCCCGGCAGCGTCCGCAGCGCCTGCGCGATCTCCTCGGCGCGGCCGGTGAAGTCGATGAGGTCCGGAGGCAGCTGCTCCGGCCTGCGCGGCGCGGTGAGGTCGCCGCTGAGGATCTGCGCGTGGACCCTGCGCAGCTCCGGCCCCGGTTCCAGGCCGAGTTCCTCGCCGAGGAGGGCGCGCGCCCGGTGATAGTGGTCGAGCGCTTCGCCCTGCCTGCCCTCCAGGTAGAGCGCGCTCATCAGAAGGGCGCGGGGACGCTCCCTGAGGGGGAAGGCGGCGACGTGGGCCTGCAGTTTCAGCGCGTCCAGTTCGCGTTCGAGGCAGTCCTCGCGCAACTTGAGCCGGTGGTCGCCGAGCCGTGCCCGCTGGGCGTCGAAGTAGGTGCCCCGGAGGCCCTCCAGCGGCTCGCCGCCGCAGTCGTCGACGATCTCCGCGCGGGCGGTGTACCCGCCGTCCCGCGACGTCAGGTCCAGCTCCGGGAGCATCTTGCGGATCTTGTACACGTACGTCCGCAACGCCATGACCGCGCTCGGCGTCGGGTCGTCCCAGACCATGTCGATCAGCTGGTCGATACTCACCCGGACACCGTTGTTCAGCAGCAACGCCGCCAGCACCGCCCGCTGTTGGCGTGGCCCCAGTTCGATCTCCTTCTCGTCGCGCCATGCTCGCACCGGACCCGTCAGCGAAAATCGCAGGCTCATGCGACAGTGCAACGCGTACCCGGATCGCCTGCTTCCCTCGTGAACGGTCGGGCCGGGGATTCAGACGCGGACCAGTTTCAGCGCCTGCCGCAGGTTGTGCTCGGCGATGCCCGCCATGAAGGCCCGGTCGGGGAAGTCCCCGTCGAGCAGCCGCAGCGGCCCCGCCGTCAGCGAGAGCCGCTGCGCGAGCATGTACAGCGCGAGCCGGTCCTCGTCCAGCCCGGCCACCCTCAGCGGCCGGTAGGCGTCGTGCAGGCGGATCCGCAGGAACACGTGCTCCCACTCGACGTCGAAGTACATCGTGCCCTCGATGTCGATCACCACGGGGTTCCCGTCCGCGTCCACCCGCACATGGTCGGGCCCGAGTTCGCCGTGCACGACCGCGTACTCCGCGCGCGGCCGCACCGCCGCCGCCAGGCCCAGCAGCCGCTCCTCCAGCCGGTCGCGGGCGGCCGCCATCCGCCTATCGCGCGAGGCCGCCTCGGAGAGGTCCCGCAGCGCACGGTCGAGCACCACGCCCTCGCACGACGTGCCCCGCGAGGTCCCGCCCTCGTCGACCACGGCGACCTTGCCGTACGTCGGCGCCCGGTGGTCCCGCATCGCCTCCAGCGACTCCGCCAGCCGGGCCATGACCGGGGCCGCCGCGTGCCGGTCGCGCGCGAGCAACTCCTCCAGGGTCTCGCCCCGGAGGTCCTCGACGATCGCGAGGTCGGCCGGGCGGTGGACGCCCTCACGGTCGAGGAGACGGATCGCCGGAACGCGGACGCCGAGTGCGTCCAGCCGGGTGTGAGCGGCCTCGAACAGATCGAGCCCGAGGCCGGGGGAGAACGGGTCGGCGAGGTCCTCGTCCCCCTCGGCCGCCGGCCAGTAGTTCTCGGCGTCGTCCCACAGGTAGGCGATCGCGGTCGTCGAGTCGTCCATCACCAGGCGGTACACGCCTTTCTTGCTGCCGCCCGCGACGCGCTCGACCCCCTCCAGCCGCCGTCCGCCGCCGAGCGCGGCCCGCGCCGCACCAGCCAACCGCTCCCGCGTCACTGCACCGGGTGCCATGTGATGAACCGCCTCTCCACCAGGACGACTCGCGCCCCCTTCTGGCAGCGCCGACGTACGGGCCCACGGCTTCGATCACCGCCCGTGGTCCCTCATCGTGCCGTCTGCGCGATCGACTCCAGGGCCTCCCGGGGGTTACCGCCCGGGGCCACCGCCTTGCCGATGCGGCGGCGGATCTCCGTGGCCACCTCGGACCAGTTGGTCTCGGCGACGGGGTAGAGGCGGAGGTTCTGGAGGGTGTCCAGGCCGTTCCACAGGGGCTTGTGGGCCTTGTCGGCGCGCATCGCGTCGGCGGCGGACGTGGTGACGGGCAGCAGTTCGTACTGGGCGGCCTGTTCGATCACGTACTTGTCGGAGTAGAGGAAGTCGAGGAACTCGCCGATGGCGGCCCGGTGGTCGTCGTTGCGGAAGGCGACGACCCAGTCCGCCGTGCCCATGGTCGGCGTCGTGGCGCCGTCACGGCTCGGCGGCGGTACGGCACCGTAGGGGACGGAGTCGGAGGAGTCCTCGATCTGGCGGATCAGCGACAGCGGCGCGTTGACCATGGCCGCCTCTCCGGTGAGGAACGCGTCGGCCGCCTCGGCCCGGTTCAGTTCGCCGGGCGGGACCGGGCCGGTGAGGCCCTCGCCGATCAGGTTCTCCTTCAGCCAGGTCAGCGTCGCCACATTGGCGGCGGACGCGATGTCGTAGCGGTTGGTGGAATCGGTGTAGCCGCCGTCGCCGGCCAGCAGCCACGTCAGCGTCTCGGCCTCCGCCTCCTCCGGGCCGAGCGGCACGGCGATCGGGTACTTCACGCCCCGCGCCTTCAACACCCGTGCGGCGTCGACGAGTTCGTCCCACGTCGTCGGCGGCTCCAGGCCCGCCGCCGCGAACAGGTCCTTGTTGTAGTAGAGCAGCCGGGTGCTCGCCGTGAAGGGCATGCCGTACTGGGCGCGGTCCATCTCCCCGGCGTTCGCGAGGCTCCGTACGAAGGACGCCTGGACCGGGACCGAGAGCACCTCGTCGGCGCTGTAGAGGAGGTCGCGCGAGGCGTACTCGGAGTAGCTGTCCGTCTGCACGATGTCCGGTGCCTCGCCGCGCTCGACGAGTTCCGCGACCTTCTCGTCGACCTCGTCCGGTTCGTAGACCTTGACGTCCACCTCGATGCCCGGGTGCTCGGCGCCGAAGGCGAGGGCCACCCGGTCCCAGTAGCCCTCGGAGTTCTTGCGCACGCTGTCGCCGTAGTTGGTCGCGACGACCGTCAGGGAGACCGTCCCCGACTCCGCGCCCGCGTCGCCGCCGCAGCCGGACAGCCCGGCCGCGAGTCCCAGTGCGGCCGTGACCGCCACGATCGTCCGGGCGTTGTGGCGCACGGTCCACCCACTTCCAGCTTCCTACAGGAGTCGTGATCGGGCTTGATCGTATGGTGCGTACCGGTGTGTACGGGGCCGAGGGCGTTGCGTTTTGATTCCGACGGCGTGACGGCGACCAGGAACGACCGAGATGTCCTCTCGCCGACAGGAAGTACGGAATCGGCGCCATGGCCGTTCACTGGGCACGCCACGACAGGCCGACGCCCCCAACGGCGGCCCGTGCGGGGCCCGTTGGGGGCGTCGGCTCCTGCGATGCGCTGGGCTGTGCTGATCCGCGCCGAGCGGCGGAGGGGAGAGCCTCACCCCACCTGGTTGTAGACCGCTCCCGCCGCCGGCCACCCCTGCGGCTCCTCCAGGGGCTCCGGCTGGGTGCGGCCGCGTACCTGGGCGGCGGTGAGGCCCTGGGCCGCGCCCATGCTGCGGCGGCCCTGCGCGGCGGTCGCGAGACCCGGCATACCGGTCTGGGCGACGGGCTGGAGCCCGGGGGCCGGCATGGAGGCCGCCGGTGCGGCGGGCATCGGGGCCGGCGCGGGCACCGGCGTCGGCATGGGAGCCGGCGCGGGCACCGGGGACGGGAACTGCATGGGGGCGGGCGCCGGGGACGGGAACTGCGGGGAGGCGGCGGGTATCGGCGCCGGTGCAGGTATCGGCGCCGGTGCGGGTGCGGGTGCGGGTGCGGGTGCGGGCGCCGGGGACGCGAACTGCATGGAGGACGCGGGGGCCGGGGTCGGCATGCTCATGGCCTGCGCGGCGAGGTTCTGCATGCCGGTCCCGCTGGTCTCGCCCATCAGCCGGTCCACGGCCGCCGTACCCGAGCTGTAGCTGGTCCCGGTGCTCAGCTCGGGTACGGCGGCTCCCCTCCTGGACCCGTAGAGAACCGACTCCAGGCCGGACACCAGGCGACGCACGTCGACCTGGGGCCGGACCACGAGTCGCAGGAAGCGACTGGACGAGCCGACCTTGTTGCCGCACTCGCGGACCAGGATCCGGTGCTCGGTGAGCAGCCGGTCGCGGACCACGGTGCCCTCGGCGCCCACGGGCAGACGCACGAAGAGGAAGTTCCCCTGCGACGGGTAGACCGTCAGCCCGGGGAGGGCGGAGAGCTGGCGGGCCATGTCCAGCCGGTCCCGGCGGACCTGGTGCAGGCTCTCCATGTACTCGGCGCCGTGGTTCTTCAGCATGAACACCACGTGCTCGGCGAAGGAGTTGAGGTTCCACTTCGGCAGCATCGAACGGATCTTCCCGGCGAGCGCCGGGTTGGCGACCAGGTAGCCGAAGCGGATGCCGTGCAGGCCGAAGTTCTTGCCGAGGCTGCGCAGCACGACCACGTTGGGCCGCATGACCGCGTCCTGGACCGTGGACGGCTCGGACTCGGCGTCGGCGAACTCCAGGAACGACTCGTCGATGACGATCAGGTCCAGGTCGGCCATCGCGTCCATGAACTGCACCAGCGCGTGCCGGTGGAGGAAGCCGCCGTCGGGGTTGTTGGGGTTGCAGATGACGGCGACCCTGGTGCCCCGGGCCCGGATGAACTCGGCGTACTGCGCGAGGTCGAGGGCGAAGCCGCTGGACTCCTGGAGCGGGAACATGTCGACCCGCTTGCCGGTCTCCATGGGCTGGTCGGTCCAGCGGCCGAAGGTGGGGACGGGGACGGCGAGGGACTCCCGGACGAGCAGATGGTCGATCCAGGTGATGAGTTCGGTCGACCCGTTGCCCATCGCCACGCACTGCGGCGGCAGTTGGAGCAGGTTGCACAGCTCGGCCGTGATGGTGTCGGCGCTGCTCGGGTAGTACGTGATGATGTCGCGCAGCTTGCCGGCCATGTCGTCGAACATGGCCGGGGTGGGGAAGTAGGGGTTGCAGGGGATACAGAAGTCCACCGGACCCACCCCGTCGCCGCCCTCACGTGTCAGCGCAGCCATCGAGGGGCTGTGCGCCGCAGTGCTGCGGAACAACGAGGTGACGTTGTCGGCCATGGAACCTCCGTAGGGGGCGGACCCGTTGGGGACGACCGGGCCCGACGACTAAGGGCGGCCCGCGCGGGGGAGCACGGGCCGCCCCTACATACGCGTGCTGGGGTGGCGCTGTTCAACCACAGGGAGCCCCGTGGGAAATTGTGAGCGCGCTGTGAAGATCTTACCGAAGAATCTGCGTCATGTTCGCGTCACGAAAATGCGTGCACGGTCGTCGACCGGTAGGTCTCACCGGGCCGCAGCACCGTCGACGGGTACGAGGGCTTGTTCGGCGAGTCGGGGAAGTGCTGCGTCTCCAGGCACAGTGCGTCCCCTTGCCGGTAGATCCTCCCGGAGGGGCCGACGAGCGTGCCGTCGAGGAAGTTCCCGGAGTAGAACTGCAGCCCCGGCTCGGTCGTGGAGACCGTCAGGGTGCGGCCGGACGCCGGGTCGGTGAGGGTGGCGGCCCACTCCGGCTCCGCCGTGACGCCCTTGTCGAGCACCCAGTTGTGGTCGAAGCCCTTGGCGTACAGCAGCTGGGGGTCGGCCGCGCGGAGGTCCTCGGCGATCGTCTTGCCCGTCCGGAAGTCGAAGGGGGTGCCCTCGACCGCCGCAGGCTCACCGGTGGGGATCAGACCGGGGTCGACGGGCGTGTAGCGACCGGCGGCGATGGTCAGCCGGTGGTCGCCGACCGAGCCGCTGCCCTCGCCGGAGAGGTTCCAGTACACGTGGTTGGTGAGGTTGACGACGGTGGCCCGGTCGGTGGTGGCCTCGTAGTCGATACGCCACTCGCCCCGCGCCGTGAGCGTGTACGTCACCTTCACGTCGAGCGTGCCCGGGTAGCCCATGTCGCCGTCCGCGCTCGTGTGGGTCAGGTACAGCCCGACCTCCGAGTCCCGCTCGAACGGCTCGACGTCCCACACGACCTTGTCGAAGCCCCCGGCACCGCCGTGCAGGCTGTTGGCACCGTCGTTGACGGACAGCTCGTACGTCGTGCCGTCCAGCGTGAAGCGGCCCTCGCCGAGACGGTTGCCGTACCGGCCGATCAGCGCGCCGAAGTACGGGGAGTCGGCGGCGTACTCCTCGACGGTGGCGAACCCGAGGGAGACGTTCGCGTACCGGCCCTCGGCGTCAGGGACCTCCAGCGACTGCACGATCCCGCCGTACGACAGGACCTTCAGCCTCGTCCCGCCGTTCTCCAGCGACCAGCGGTGGATCTCGGTCCCGTCGGCGAGCTTGCCGAAGACTTCCTTCACGGGTGACGCCCCACTTTCCTGTTCATGCCTGTTCATGTCTGTCCATGAAAAAAAGGGGCCCCGCCTTTCGGCGAGGCCCCCTCACGCTGTGTCAGGAACCGCTCTTGCGCTTGTTCCACACGTCGAAGCCGACGGCCGCCAGCAGGGCCAGGCCCTTGATGACCTGCTGCCAGTCGGTGCCGATGCTCAGGAGGTTCATGCCGTTGTTCAGCACGCCGAGGACGAGACCGCCGATGATCGCGCCGAGGACGGTGCCGACACCGCCGCTCATGGACGCGCCGCCGATGAACGCCGAGGCGATGGCCTCCAGTTCGTAGCTCAGACCCGCCTTCGGCGAGGCCGCGTTGAGCCGGGCGGCGATCGCCAGACCCGCCAGGGCCGCGAGCACGCCCATGTTGACGAAGACCAGGAAGGTGACCTTCTTGTCCTTGACACCGGAGAGCTTCGCGGCCGGCAGGTTGCCGCCGATCGCGTAGATGTGCCGGCCGAAGACGGAGTTGCGCATCACATAGCCGTAGCCGACCACCAGCGCGCCCAGGACCAGCAGGATGATCGGCGCGCCGCGGAAGCTGGCGAGCAGCAGCGTGACCGTGAGCAGCGCGGCCGAGATGGCGACCAGCTTGAGCACGAAGATGTTGCGCGGAGCGACCTCCAGGGCGAACTCCTGCTGGCGCTTGCGGTCACGCACCTCCTGGAGGACCACGAAGGCGATCAGCGTGAAGCCCAGCAGCAGCGTGATGTTGTGGTAGTTCGTGGTGGGGCCGACCTCGGGCAGGAAGCCGTTGCCCATCTTCTCCAGACCCTTGGGGAAGGGTCCGAGGGTCTGGCCCTCCAGCAGGATCTCCGTGACACCGCGGAAGACGAGCATGCCGGCGAGAGTGACGATGAACGACGGTATGCCCAAATACGCGATGAAGAACCCTTGGGCCGCGCCCGCGGCCGCGCCCGCCATCAGGCAGAGCACCACGGCGAGCGGCCACGGTATGTCGTGCTGCACCGTCAGCACCGCCGCGAAGGCGCCCACGAAGGCCGTGAGCGAACCGACCGACAGGTCGATGTGGCCCGCGACGATCACCAGCATCATGCCGATCGCGAGGATCAGGATGTAGCTGTTCTGCAGGACCAGGTTGGAGACGTTGCGCGGCAGCAGCAGGTCGCCACCGGTCAGGATCGCGAAGAAGGCGACGATCAGGCCGAGGGCGATCAGCATGCCGTACTGCCGCATGTTGCGGCGCATACCGTCCAGCATCAGCTGCAACAGGTTGCCGCCCGTGGCCGATCCGGTGCCGCCCGGCGGCGCCGGGGCCGGGCTCTTGGCGGTCACATCCGTGCTCATCGGGTTACCTCTTTGTCCTTCGTCATCTGGCGCATCAGCGATTCCTGCGTGGCCTCGGCACGCGAGAACTCGCCTGTCAGCCGGCCCGCGGCCATCGTGTAGATGCGGTCGCACATCCCGAGGAGCTCCGGCAGCTCGGAGGAGATGAAGACGACCGCCTTGCCCTCGGCGGCCAGCTTGTCGATCACCGTGTAGATCTCGTACTTCGCGCCGACGTCGATGCCGCGCGTCGGCTCGTCCAGGATCAGCACGTCCGGACCGGCGAAGATCCACTTGCTGAGGACGACCTTCTGCTGGTTGCCGCCGGACAGCTTGCCCACCGGCTCGAACACCGTCGGGGCCTTGATGTTCATGGTCTTGCGGTAGCGCTCGGCGACCTGGCGTTCCTCGTGCTCGTCGACGACGCCCCGCTTGGCGACCTTGTTCAGGGCGGTCAGCGAGATGTTCCGGTTGATCGTGTCGATCAGGTTGAGGCCGTAGTGCTTGCGGTCCTCGGTCACGTACGCGATGCCGTGCTTGACCGCCTCGGCGACCGACTTCGTACGGATCTCGGTGCCGTCCTTGAGGACCGTGCCGCCCGCGTAACGGCCGTAGGTCCGGCCGAAGACGCTCATCGCGAGCTCCGTGCGGCCGGCGCCCATGAGGCCCGCGATCCCGACGATCTCCCCGCGCCGCACGCTGATCGACACGTTGTCGACGACCTTGCGCTGCTGGTCGATGGGGTGGAGCACGGTCCAGTCCCGGATCTCCAGGGCCGGTGCCGCGCCCACCTCCGGCTCGTGCGGGGTGCGGTCGGGGAAGCGGTTGTCGAGGTCGCGGCCCACCATGCCGCTGATGATCCGGTCCTCGGTGGTCTCCTCGGCCTTGACGTCGAGGGTCTCGATCGACTTCCCGTCGCGGATGATCGTCACCGAGTCGGCGACCTTGCGGATCTCGTTGAGCTTGTGGGAGATGATGATCGAGGTGATGCCCTGCTTCTTCAACTCCAGGATGAGATCGAGGAGTTTGCCGCTGTCCTCGTCGTTCAGGGCGGCGGTCGGCTCGTCCAGGATGAGCAGCTTCACCTTCTTGGACAGCGCCTTGGCGATCTCCACCAGCTGCTGCTTGCCCACACCGATGTCGGTGACCCGGGTCTCCGGGTGGTCGTCGAGGCCGACCCTGCGCAGCAGTTGGCTGGCGTGCCGCAGGGTCTCCCGCCAGTCGATGAACCCGCCCTTGGCGTGCTCGTTGCCGAGGAAGATGTTCTCCGCCAGGGAGAGGTACGGCGAGAGCGCCAGCTCCTGGTGGATGATGACGATGCCGCGCTGCTCGCTCGCGCGGATGTCCTTGAACTCGCAGACCTCTCCCTCGAAGAGGATCTCGCCCTCGTAGCTGCCGTGCGGATGGACGCCGGAGAGCACCTTCATCAAGGTGGACTTTCCGGCGCCGTTCTCACCGCAGATGGCGTGGACCTCGCCCTGGCGGACGGTCAGGGTGACGTCCGACAGCGCTTTGACGCCGGGAAAGGTCTTGACGATCGAGCGCATTTCCAGGACGGGTCCCGCCATGGTCGTGCCTTCCAATCCGTTGGTGCCGGCGGTTACTTGAGGTCGCCGGCCTTGATGTAGCCGGAGTCGACGACGACCTTCTGGTAGTTGGTCTTGTCGACGGCGACCGGCTCAAGCAGGTAGGCCGGGACGACCTTGGACCCGTTGTCGTAGGTCTCGGTGTCGTTGGTCTCGGGCTTCTTGTCGTTCAGCAGCGCGTCGACCATGTTCGAGGCGACCTTGGCGAGCTCGCGGGTGTCCTTGTAGACGGTCATCGACTGCTCGTCCGCGATGATCGACTTCACCGAGGCGACCTCGGCGTCCTGGCCGGTGACGATCGGCAGCGGCTTGTCCTTGGAGCCGTAGCCGTCGGACTTCAGCGCCGAGAGGATGCCGATGGAGATGCCGTCGTAGGGCGAGAGGACGGCGTCGACCTTGCCGCTCTTGTAGTCCTTGGTGAGGATGTCGTCCATACGGCGCTGGGCGGTGGCGCCGTCCCAGCGCAGCGTGGTGACCTTGGTGATGTCGGTCTCGCCGGACTTCACGACCAGCTGCTTCTTGTCGATGTACGGCTTGAGGACGTTCATCGCACCGTTGAAGAAGTAGCGGGTGTTGTTGTCGTCGTTGGAGCCGGCGAAGAGCTCGATGTTGAACGGGCCCTTCTTGGAGCCGTCCTTGAGGCCGAGCTTCTCGACGATGTAGTTGGCCTGGAGCTCGCCGACCTTCTCGTTGTCGAAGGAGGCGTAGTAGTCGACGTTCTCGGTGCCGAGGATCAGGCGGTCGTAGGAGATGACCGGGATGTTCGCGTCCTTGGCCTGCTGGAGCACGTTGTTCATCGACTTGTTGTCGATCGCCGCGACGATCAGGGCCTTCACGCCCTGCGTGATCATGTTCTCGATCTGGGAGACCTGCTTGGCGGGGTCGTCCTCGCCGAAGACCAGCTGGGTCTTGTAGCCCTTGGACTTGAGGTCCTTGACCACGTTGTCGCCGTCGGCGATCCAGCGCTCGGAGGACTTGGTCGGCATCGAGATGCCGATGGTGGCGCCCTTCGTGCTGCCGCCCTCGTCCTTGCTGCCACCCTCGCCGCTCTGGCCACAGGCGGAGAGGGTGAGGGCCAGCGAGGCGGCGGAGGCTATGGCGGCGAGTGCGGCTCGGCGAGTGCGCATGATCATCATCCTTGATGTCTTGAAGGCCTGGATCGTTCTGGCGGGGTCGGCGCTTCATGAGCCGAACGCTGCCGGAGAGGATGTGGGGGATTCTGTGTGACCGCGTCTTCTTCTGTGAAGACAGTTGTCCGGTTCGTTATGAGGGAATTCCGAACCGCTTCAGTTCGCCCGGCAGGCGGGAGCCGAGCGCGGCCATGTCGCCGTCCGCTCCGTGCCGTGCGAGCAGATCCAGGGCCAGTCGGCCGCGCCGTACGCGTTCCTTGGCCGTGGACAGCGTGAGGTCCCGCATGTGGTGCCCGTAGGGGTAGATCCCGGGGGCCTTCGACAGGCCGAACTTCAGATAGATCGGCGCGCCGCGCCGGATCAGTTCGGCGACCTCGTACATCCGGACGTAGCCGCCGAGGTCGTCGGGCGCCTCGATGTACATGTCCATGGGGGCGCCGGACACCCGCCGGATCTCCGTGAGGTGGTCGAGCGTGAGGTCGCTCGGCACGTTGATCGAGTCGCCGCCGAGGTTCTCGTACACGGCGTACGCGGTCGGGTTCACCGGTCCGATCAGCGCCGACACCTTGAACGTCGTGTCGGCCGGCAGGATCCCCGCCACCCGCGCCTTGTGCAGCGTCCACAGCACGCCCTCGTCGGCGACCAGCAGGCATTTCACGCCCAGCTCGGTCGCGCGCACGGCGTCCTCCACGCAGCCGGCGACCGCGTCGTGGCCCCGGGCGCGCAGACCGCCGCCCTTGGAGTCGGTGCGGGTGGAGCCGCCGATGTCCCAGGTGCCGCGCGGGCCGGTGAACAGGCACAGCTCGATGTCGCGCTCGGCCGTCGCCTCCACCATCTCGGTGATCTCGGCGTCGGTGAGCATCCACACACCGCTGCCCTGGCTGATCCGGTGGATCGGGACGTCGAGCCGCGAGGCCTCCTTGAGGACCACGGCGAGCGCCTCGGGCCCCTCCACGGAGGGCACCTCGGTGCGCCAGCGGCCGCCACCGGGGAAGGTGTGCGGTGAGGCGTCGGACGGGTCGAGGGCGGGGGCGTCGAGCCCGAGCGCGGCGAGGGCCTGCTCGCCGGGTCGGCGCGGGGCCGGAGCGGTGGTGTCGGTCACAAGCTGTCCTTCATGTTCGGTATTTCGGACGAGGTTCGCGGCTCTTGGTGCACAAAACTCTTGGGTGTACGCCGGTACGAAGTCATCAGGTACCCCGTACCGGCGTACGGCTCAGGGGTGTGTCATGGCCGCAGCAGGACCTTTCCGACCGTCGGGTCGCCGGACCCCACCAACTCGATGGCCTGCGAGAACTCCGCCAGTGGAAGCTCGTGCGTGACGAGCGGCAGCGGGTCCAGGAGCCCGGCTCCGAAGACCCGCACCGTGTGCGCCCACGCGTCCGGCGCCGCGCCGAACACCGTGTGCACCTCCAGCTGCCGTACGACGAGGTCCGTCGGGTCGAGCCCGTCGGCGCCCGGCGCAGGGATGCCCGTCAGGACCAGCCGGCCGCCGCGCCGCAGCAGGGCGGCGGCCGTGCGCGCCGCGTCGGCCGATCCGGCGGTCTCGATGACCACGTCGAAGTCGCCCGGCAAGTCCTGGTCCTTGGTGCGGAAGTCGGTCGCGCCGAAGCGCTTCGACAGCTCCGCGCGGTCCGGCCGGGTGCCCACGACGAGCAGCTCGGCAGGGGAGGCCGCCTTCAAGAACTGAACGGCGAACATCCCGAGCGTCCCGGTCCCCACCACGGCGACCCGCTCACCCGGAACGGCGTTCGCCTTGAGCGCGGCTGCCGCGATGCACGCGGCCGGCTCCAGCAGCGCCGCCGCCGACAGATCCGCGTCGTCCGGCAGGACGTGCAGCAGACGGGCGGGCAGGGTGAGGGTCGTGGCCATCGCGCCGGGCTGGGTGAACCCGGTCTCCTCGTACCCCGCGGAGCACAGTGTGGTCTCGCCCGCGTGGCAGCGGTCGCACACCTGGCAGTTACGGAAACCCTCGCCAACTACCTTGCGCCCTACAAGAGTTGAAGGAACCCCGGCGCCGACCTCGACGACCGTCCCGGACCACTCGTGGCCCGGGGTGAGCGGGTAGCGGACGTACCCCTCCGGCCGGTTGCCCTGGAAGACTTCGCGGTCGCTGCCGCAGATCCCGGAGGCGTGCACCCGGACCAGGGCCTCGCCGGCCTCCGGCGGCCTGGCCTCGTGCGGGACGAGACGGTGCTCGCCCGGCGCCTCGATGACGACGGCGGCTGCCGCGTCGGGGGAAGAACTCACTTGGTCCCCTTGGGCTTGCGCTGCTCCCAGCCCTCGGCCCACAGGTCGAAGCGCGCCTGCTGCTGCGGGAACTCCGCCGCCGCGTCCACGTCCAGCTCGACCCCGAGGCCGGGCTTGTCGGAGAGGTGGAAGTAGCCGTCCACGACCTCCGGGGCGCCCGAGACGACCTTCTTGATGTCCGCGTCCGCGAAGTCGTTGAAGTGCTCGAGGATCTTGAAGTTCGGGGCGGTGAAGCCGACCTGGAGGGAGGCCGCCGTCAGCACCGGGCCGCCCACGTTGTGCGGTGCGACCAGCATGTAGTGGGTCTCGGCGGTCGCGGCCAGCTTGCGGGTCTCCCAGATGCCGCCGATGTGGCCGACGTCCGGCTGGATGATGTCCACGGCCTGGCTCTCGAAGAGCTCCCGGAACTCGATCCGGTCGTGGATGCGCTCACCCGTGGCCACCGGCATGTCGACCTTGGCGGCCACCTTCTCCAGCGCCTTCAGGTTCTCCGGCGGCACCGGCTCCTCCAGCCACGCGGGCTTGAAGGGTGCCAGGTCCTTGGCGAGCCGCACGGCGGTCGAGGGCGAGAACCGGCCGTGCATCTCCAGCATCAGCTCGGCGTCCGGTCCGATGGCGTCACGCACGGCCTCGATCAGCGAGACGGCGTACAGGCTCTGCTGGTGGTCCAGCTCGAAGTGGCCGGTCCCGAAGGGGTCGATCTTGAGCGCCTTGTACCCGCGCTCCATCACCCCGCGCGCCGCCTTGTGGTACGCCTCGGGCGTGCGCTCGGTGGTGTACCAGCCGTTGGCGTACGCCTTGACCTTGTCGGTGACCTTGCCGCCCAGCAGCTGCCAGACCGGCACGCCGAGGGCCTTGCCCTTGATGTCCCAGCAGGCCATCTCGATGACGGCGATGCCGGACATCACGATCTCGCCGGCGCGCCCGTAGTCGCCGTACTTCATGCGCTTGACCAGATCCTCGACAGCGAACGGGTCGGAGCCGAGAATGTGGTTGGTCTTCGCCTCGTGCAGATAGCCGAGCAGCGCGTCGGTGTGGCCCAGCATGCGGGTCTCGCCGACGCCGGTGAGACCCTCGTCGGTGTGCACGAGGACGTAGGTCAGGTTTCGCCACGGCGTCCCGACCACGTGCGTGCTGATTCCCGTGATGCGCACGGTACTCCCTGCCCTCTGTAGTCTGTTCGAAATTTCGTCGCTCGTTCGAAATGCTGGTCGCGACAGTAAGGACGACCCGGTCTGAGTGTCAATGGGTCGAACACACAAGTGTCCAGAGCGACCCGCGCGGCCCGCGTCCCGGGAACGGTACGTGGTGATTCGGGCGAGGGCGAACGCGGCCCGCGGCGCACGGATGTGAGCGATGTCCTTGGCGAGGGTGCGGATGTCCAAGAGGCCCCTGGTGGCGGGCGTGATGTCCGTTGCGTCCAGGGTGAGTTGGGCGCCGTGCGGCGAGTTCCGGACTTGCCGGGGACGGCGGGGCCGGCCCGCTGTCGACCCGGTCGTCGTGCCGGAAGGTGGCCCCCGCCAGGGAGAATCGCATCGAGCGCCGAAGTCGACGCGGAGCCGCGAGGTGGCTCGCGTCAACACCTTCGGGCCGCAAGGCCGTTGACGGCCGGTCGGCGCCACCGAACGTCCTCGTCGTGACCCGCGCCGCCCGCCGCGTTACTCAAACGTGACCGCCTTCCCTGCTGCAGCCCTCTTGACCGGCGGGAATTGTTAGCGCTCACAATGACCTCCGCAACGCACCATTCATCACCCGGCAACATCCAAGGAGGTGTGAGCGTCGTGTCGGACTCGCGCCAACTCGCCTTACCGTCGGATGTCCTGGAGCGTTCCGGAATTTTGGTATGAAACCGCCGACGCGGGAGCCCGCTCCCGTACGACGGGTCTTATCGGCAAACGACCGCCAAGGAGGTGCGGCCGTGACGTCCTCGCAGCTGCGACCGCCCACCATGGCCGACGTCGCCCGCCAGGCCGGGGTCTCCCACCAGACCGTCTCCCGGGTGCTGGGGGACCACCCCAACGTGCGGGACGAGACCCGGGCCAAGGTGCTCCGCGCGATCGAGGAGATGGGCTACCGCCGAAACTTCTCCGCTCGGGCCCTGGCGACCAGGCGCACCCAGACCCTGGGCGTGGTCGCCTCCAACACCACGCTCTACGGCCCGGCCAGCACCCTCTTCGCACTGGAGGAGGCGGCACGGGCCGAGGGATACCTCGTCTCGACGGTCAGTCTGCGGGAGCTGACCGTGGAGGCACTCTCCGAGGCCCTGGACCGTCTCAGCGATGGCGGGGTGGAGGGAGTGATCGCCCTCGCTCCGCAGCGCTCGGCGGTCGCCGCCCTCGGCGAACTGCGCCACCCCTTCCCGGTGGTGGCCGTGGGCACCGGCTCCGGCGCGGAGATCCCCAGCGTCAACGTCGACCAGCACCTGGGTGCGCGGCTGGCCACCGGCCATCTGCTCGCCGCCGGTCACCGCAAGGTCTGGCACCTCGCCGGACCCGAGTACTGGCAGGAGGCCGCCGACCGGATCGCCGGCTGGCGGGCCACCCTGGAGGAGGCCGGCGTCGAACCGCCGCAGCCGCTGCGGGGGGACTGGAGTCCGCTCTCGGGCTACCGCGCGGGCCAGGAACTGGCCGGCTGGGTGGGCCGCGGTCTGACCGCTGTCTTCGTCGCCAACGACCAGATGGCGCTGGGGGTGTTGCGAGCCCTGCGCGAGGCAGGCGTCCGGACCCCCCAGGACGTGGCGGTGGTCGGCTTCGACGACATCCCGGAGTCGGAGTTCTTCGCCCCGCCGCTCACCACCGTCCGACAGGACTTCGCCACGGTGGGGCAGCGGAGCATCGCTCTCCTGCTGGACCTCATCGAGGGCCGGACCCCCACGGTCTCCCGGGTCGCCATCGAACCCCAGCTCGTCGTCCGCGCCAGCACCTTCCCGTACGTCCCCCTGGCGGGGACCGCTCCGGGCTGACGCGGCACCGAACAAGCAAACGTCATTCCTTCATCAGCATGGCCGACATTTCGAACAATGATCGACAGGTTGGACGCGGTGCGGCCGCCCCTGAGTACCAACGGTCCTTTCCCGGACCGGCCCTTCAAAGGAGAAGAAACATGCTCAACAGACGGAACTTCCTGACCGCGGCGATCGGCGTGGCGGCTGCGGGCACCCTGGCGGCCTGTGCCAAGGAGGACGAGGGCTCCGGCGGCAACTCCGGCGGCGGCGACAAGAAGATCACCCTCGGCTTCGCCCAGACCGGCTCCGAGAGCGGCTGGCGCACCGCCAACACCGAATCGGTGAAGGCGTCCGCGCCGGAGGCCGGTATCAACCTCAAGTTCTCCGACGCCCAGGGGAAGCCGGAGAACCAGATCTCCGCGGTCCGCAGCTACATCGCCCAGGGTGTCGACGTCATAGCCTTCTCGCCGATCGTCGTCAAGGGCTGGGACGCGGTGCTGAAGGAGGCCAAGGCCAAGAAGATCCCCGTGGTCCTCACCGACCGCTCCATCGAGACCTCCGACGAGTCCCTCTTTGTGACCCTCGTGGGCTCCGACTTCACGGACGAGGGCCGCCGCGCCGCCAAGATCCTTGAGAAGGTTCTGGAGAAGGCCGGCCACAAGGGCAAGGTGAAGATCGCCCAGCTGGAGGGCACCGCCGGTGCCGCCCCCGCGATCGAGCGCGCCAAGGGCTTCAAGGAGGTCATGGACGCCGAGCACAAGGGCGACTGGGAGATCGTCGCCAGCCAGACCGGCAACTTCACGCGGGACGGCGGCAAGCAGGTCATGGAGGCCTTCCTGCAGTCCAACCCGGACATCAACGTCCTCTACGCGCACAACGACGACATGGGTCTCGGCGCCATCCAGGCCATCGAGGCGGCCGGCAAGAAGCCCGGCAAGGACATTCTCATCGTCACGGTCGACGGTGTGAAGGACGGCTTCATCGCCATGTCCGAAGGCAAGATCAACGCGATCGTCGAGTGCAACCCGCTGCTCGGCCCCCAGCTGATGGATGTCGTGAAGAAGGTCGCCGCCGGCGAGAAGGTCGAGCGCTGGATCAAGACCAAGGAGAGCGACTTCATGCAGGACCAGGCCAAGGACGCGCTCCCCACCCGTAAGTACTGACCCTTCCGCACCGGCAGGGAGCCTCCAGGGGACCCGGGTTCGCCCAGGTCCCGGAGGCTCCCCGCGGGCCTGAACCCATGTCAAGAGGAGCGCTGCTCATGGCAGAGCCGCGGCCCGTCCTGGAGATGACGGGCATTGTCAAAGAGTTTCCGGGGGTACGGGCTCTGTCGGGCGTCGACTTCCGGCTCTTCCCCGGCGAGATCCACGCCCTCATGGGCGAGAACGGGGCCGGGAAGTCCACCCTCATCAAGGTGCTGACCGGGGTCCACCCCCTCGACGGCGGGACCATCACCCTCGACGGCAAGGCCGTGCGGATCGGCAGCCCGCTGGAGGCCCAGCACGCCGGCATCAGCACGGTCTACCAGGAGGTCAACCTCTGCCCCAACCTCTCGGTGGCGGAGAACATCTTCATCGGCCGTGAACCCACCCGCGCGGGCCGCATCCAGTGGAAGCAGATACGCAAGCAGGCCGCGGAGATGGTCGACCGGCTCGGCCTCGACATCGACGTGACGGCACCGCTGTCCTCGTACCCGCTGGCCGTGCAGCAACTGGTCGCGATCGTACGGTCGGTGGGCCACGGCGACAGCGACGGCCAGGGCTCCGGCACCAAGGTGCTCGTCCTGGACGAGCCCACCTCCAGCCTCGACCGCGACGAGGTCCTCGAACTGTTCCGCCTGATGCGGCGGCTGCGGGACGAGGGCGTCGCGATCCTCTTCGTGTCGCACTTCCTCGACCAGATCTACGAGATCTGCGACCGGATGACGGTGCTGCGCAACGGCACCCTGGTCGGCGAGCACATGGTGGCCGACCTCGACCAGGTCGGGCTGATCGAGCTGATGATCGGCAAGGCCCTGGACCAGCTGGAGGAGCTCCACGAGCACCAGCTGCGCTCCGACGTCGGCGAGACGCTCGTCAAGGCCGAGGGCCTCGGCCGCACCGGCGGTATCGCCCCCTTCGACCTGGAGATCAAGAAGGGCGAGGTGCTCGGCCTCGCCGGACTGCTCGGCTCGGGCCGCACCGAACTGGCCCGGCTGCTGTTCGGCGCCGACCAGCCCGACAGCGGCAAGGTGACCGTCGCCGGCAAGCAGATCTCGATGAGCGCCCCCAACGACGCCATCGACGCCGGTGTCGCGTTCTGCTCGGAGAACCGCAAGACCGAGGGTCTCGTCCCCGACCTCACGGTGCGCGAGAACATCATCCTCGCCCTCCAGGCATCCCGCGGCTGGACCCGGCCCATCCCGGCCTCCCAGCGCGACGAACTCGTCGCCAAGTACATCAAGGCCCTCGACATCCGCCCCGCCAACCCCGAGGCCCGCGTCGGCCAGCTGAGCGGCGGCAACCAGCAGAAGGTGCTGCTCGCACGCTGGCTGATCACCCAGCCGAAGCTGCTGATCCTCGACGAGCCGACGCGCGGCATCGACGTCGGCGCCAAGGCGGAGATCCAGAAGCTCGTGGTCTCGCTCTCCGAGGACGGCATGTCCGTGCTGTACATCGCCGCCGAACTGGAGGAGGTGCTCCGGCTCAGCCACACCATCGGGGTGCTGCGCGACCGCAAGCTCGTGGCACAACTGACCAACGGGCCGGAGATCACCACCAGCAAGATCCTGGAGACCATCGCGAGCGGAGAGCACCAGTGAGTACCCCGGCAGTGACCACCCCCTCCCGCTGGCGAGCACTGACGCACCACCACCTGTTCTGGCCGGTCGCGGTCCTGATCGCCCTGCTGCTCGTCAACGTCCCCTTCACACCCGACTTCTTCGCGATCAGGATGACCGACGGCCACCTCTACGGCAGCCTCGTCTCGATCGTGCTGTTCGCCTCGCCGCTGATCCTGGTGGCGGTCGGCATGACCCTGGTCATCGCCACCGGCGGCATCGACCTCTCCGTCGGCGCCGTGGTCGCCATCACCGCCGCCCTGAGCTGTTCGTACATCAGCGACCAGGCCGACCAGAACGCGCTGGCGGGGGTCTTCCTCGCCATGGGCATCGGCCTGGTGGCGGCCGTGGTCTGCGGCCTGTGGAACGGCTTCCTGGTCGCCCGGATGGGCATCCAGCCCATCATCGCGACCCTCATCATCATGGTCGCCGGACGCGGTATCGCCCAGCTGATCACCGACGGCCAGATCATCACCATCAACAGCGAGCCGTACAAGCTGATCGGCGGCGGCTACTGGCTGACCCTGCCCTTCTCCATCTTCGTCGTCGCCGCCGTCGTGGCCGTCACCGTGGCCCTGACCCGCCGTACGGCGCTCGGCCTGCTCGTCGAGTCGGTCGGCGGCAACGCCGAGGCCAGCCGTCTGGTCGGCATCCGCTCCCGGCGCATCAAGATCATGGTGTACATGTTCTGCGCCCTGTGCGCGGGCATCGCCGGCCTGATGATCAGCTCCAACACCTCGGCCGCGGACGGCAACAACGCCGGTCTGTGGATCGAGCTGGACGCGATCCTCGCGGTCGTCATCGGCGGCACCTCGCTGCTGGGCGGCCGGTTCTCCATCGGCGGCACCGTCGTCGGCGCCCTCGTCATCCAGACCCTGACCACCACGATCTACACCATCGGCATGCCCACCCAGACCAACCTGGTCTTCAAGGCCGCCGTCGTCATCGTCGTCTGCCTGCTGCAGTCCCCGAAGTTCCGGGCCAAGGTCTTCGGCGCCAAGGGACGCGGACCGGCCGCCACCCCGGCCCCGGCCACTCCCGCCGCCGACGCCGCCCCGAAGATGGAGGTGTCGCGATGAGCGCGACCACCAAGACCCCCACGGTGCCGGAAGGCCGTACCGCCTCCCAGGCGTCCCTGGTCACCCGCCTGCTCGGCGACCGGCGGCTGCCGGTCCTGGTCACGGCCGCCCTGTTCCTGGCGATGTACATCACCGGTCTGAGCCGCTACCAGAACTACGGGTTCGGCGAACCGCAGGTGTTCCTCAACCTGTTCATCGACAACGGCTATCTGCTGGTCGCCGCCGTCGGTGCCACCTTCGTCATCATGTCCGGCGGCATCGACCTGTCCGTGGGCTCGGTGATCGGCTTCACCACCATGTTCACGGCCTGGATGGTGGAGCGTCAGGGACTGCCGCTGTTGCTGGTCATCCCGCTCGCCCTCGGGGTGGGCGCTTTCGGCGGCTTCCTCATGGGCTATGTGATCCACAACTTCGAGATCCAGCCGTTCATCGTGACCCTCGCCGGTCTCTTCCTCTTCCGAGGCCTCTGCCTGGTCATCAACAAGGAGTCCATCTCCATCAGCGACTCCACCGTGAGCAGTTTGGCCCAGACCCGGGTGCCGCTCGGACTGGGCGAGCTGTCCATAGGCGCCGTCGTCTCCCTGGTTGTCATCGCCGCCGCCTTCTACATACTCCACTACACGCGCTTCGGCCGCCGGGTGTACGCCGTCGGTGGCAACGAGCAGTCGACGCTGCTGATGGGGCTTCCGCTGGGCGGCACGAAGATCGCCGTGTACACGGTGAGCGGCTTCTGCTCGGCGCTGGCCGGCCTGCTGTTCATGCTGTACATCCAGTCCGGTGACCCGCTGCACGCCATCGGCATGGAACTCGACGCGATCGCCGCGGTCGTCATCGGCGGCACGCTGCTGACGGGCGGCTCCGGTTACGTCCTGGGCACCCTGTTCGGCGTCCTCGTACTGGGCCTGATCAAGACCATCATCCAGTTCGAAGGCACGCTCAGCTCCTGGTGGACGAAGATCGCCACGGGTGTGCTGCTGGGCGCGTTCATCCTGATCCAGCGGGCGATGACGGCCCGGAAACAGACCTGAACCGAGCAGTTCCCGGCCCCTCGGCCCTGTGGTCCGTCGCACCCGGCGTGCGGCGGACCACTCGGCGTGCGCCGGCATCGGGGCGAATGGTGGGGCTCGACCTCAACTGGGCAAACCGGAAAGACAAGTTCCGCACACAACCTTCACAGGAGACCCTAGGAACGCCCCCCGTGCGGAATCTAGTCTTCCCGCGTCATGGACTACTGCCACCCGTGCCGACGGCACCTCAACGGCGCCCTCGCCTGCCCGGGCTGCGGCACCCCCGTCGAAGAGCTCCCCGCGTACGCGGACGACGCCGACGCACACGCCGAGGAAGTTGAGGAGACCTCCCCGGCGCCCGAGGGCGAGCCCGGCCCCCGCGCCTCGCGCCGCCGGGCCGGCCGGGAGCGCGCCTCGGGGACACGCTCCAACCGCCGCGACCGCAAGGCCGCCGCCCACCGGCGCCGCCGCAAGCGCGTCCTGCTGATCGGCTCCGGGCTGCTGCTGGCCGTCGGGGCGCTGAGCCTGGCGGAGCTGGGTATCGAGTCCCCCGGCTCCGGTACGACGACCAACGCGGCCGACGACGAGTCCGCGGGCGGTTCCTCGGCCTCTCCCGACGGCGGGTCGGCCGAGCGGGACGGCACGGCCGACGGCTCGGGCGAGGACGCCTCCCCGTCCGCCTCGCCCTCCAAGTCGGCCTCCCCGTCCGCCTCTGAGTCGGAGAAGGACGACAAGGACGAGGACGAGGCCGAGCAGGAGAAGGACCGCGAGGGCCAGTCCGCGAATGGGGGCTCCCGCCCCGCCCCGTCCCCCACCGGCCCGGCCGCCACGGCCGGCCCCGACCCGACGACGAAACCCACCGCCGACCCCACCCCCGACGACCCGGCCCCCGAGCCGTCGCCCTCGGAGACGTGCGAGAAGTTCCTGTGGTGGTGCGCCTGACGCCGAGCGTGCCCGCACGACCGGGAACGACCGACGGCCGGCTGACGGTGATCGGCTGAGCGACCGTCAGTCGGTCGGCGCGGTGTCGGTGACGCATCGACCGTACGTTCGACAGTGCCCCGGCTTCGCGCTCGTCGCGCAGCGGGAACCGGAACCGTACGCCTACGCCCGCGCGTTCACGCCTCCAGCATCCGCCGCAACAGCTCCCGCAGCGTCTCCCGCTCGGTCGCGCTCAGGCCCGCCAGTGGCTCGCGGGCGAAGTCCAGGGAGTTCCGGAGGCTGCCGGCCACCCGGCGGCCCTCGGCGGTGGCGGCCGCCAGTTTCACCCGGCGGTCATGGGGGTCGGGGCGGCGCTCCACCAGGCCCCGCGTCTCCAGGCGGTCCACGATGCCGGTCACGTTCGACGGCTCGCAGCGAAGTTTCTGGGCGAGGCGACGCATGGGCAGCGGCTCCAGGGAAAGCAGGCCGAGGAGACGGGCCTGGGCGCCGGTGAGGCTGTGTTCGGCGGCGGCGTCCTCGTACTCCTCGTGGTAGCGGGCCACCACCGCGCCGATGAGCTCGACGACCTCCATGGTCAACGGGTCGATGCGGGGGGTCGTCCTCTGCGTGGGCATGACGCCGAGGGTACCCCTTTACTTGACAACATGAAATATCCAGGAGCATGGTTGTTTCAGATGCTGAAGTAACCGCACGGTATGTACGCACCACGGCATGCCCCTCGCAGCGCAGAAAGGCCGACCCCCATGTCCGACACCCCCGCCCTCCCCGCCACCAGCCGTGAATGGCACCTGCTGAGCCGCCCCGTCGGCTGGCCCAAGGACGAGGACTTCGCCCTGGTCGAGGCGGAGATCCGGCAGCCCGGCGCGGGTGAGGTCCTCGTGCGGAACAAGTACCTCTCCGTGGACCCGTACATGCGTGGCCGCATGAGCGACGCGAAGTCCTACGTCGCCCCGTTCGAGCTGGGCAAGGTCATGCAGGGCGGTGCGGTCGGCGAGGTCGTCGCCTCGGCGGCCGACGGCATCGCCGTGGGCGACCACGTGCTGCACTTCGGCGGCTGGCGCGAGTACGCCACCTTCGACGCCAAGCAGGCCGTGAAGGTCGACCCGGACGCCGCGCCGCTCTCCACCTACCTCGGCGTCCTCGGCATGACCGGCCTCACCGCCTACGCGGGTCTGCTGCGGGTCGGCGCCTTCAAGGAGGGCGACGCCGTCTTCGTCTCCGGTGCCGCCGGTGCCGTCGGCAGCCAGGTCGGCCAGATCGCCAAGCTCAAGGGCGCCTCGCGCGTCATCGGCTCGGCCGGCTCCGACGACAAGGTCAAGCTCCTCGTCGAGGAGTACGGCTTCGACGCCGCCTTCAACTACAAGAACGGCCCGGTGTGGGAGCAGCTCAAGGAGGCGGCCCCCGACGGCATCGACGTGTACTTCGACAACGTCGGCGGCGAGCACCTGGAGGCCGCGATCGGCGCGCTCAACCTGCGCGGCCGGGCCGTGATCTGCGGCATGATCTCCCAGTACAACTCGACGGAGCCGACCCCCGGCCCGCGCAACATGGTCAAGATCCTGCAGAACCGTCTCCGCGTCGAGGGCGTCCTCGTCGGCGACCACTACGACCTCCAGTCGCAGTTCGTCCAGGAAGTCGGCCCCTGGGTCGCCTCGGGCGAGCTCAAGTACCGCGAGACGGTCGTCGAGGGCATCGAGAACAACCTGGAGGCCTTCCTCGGCGTCCTGCGCGGCGACAACACGGGCAAGATGATCGTCAAGCTCTGAGGTCCCGCCCCGTGACGGTCGCCCGTCCACGGTCGTTGCACAGCGCGGAGTCCGCACCCCTGGACGTGGGGTGCGGACTCCGTCGTGTGCGGCCCCGCCGGTTCGGGCGGGATCAGAGCGCCAGGGCCGCCGTGTGCACCGCCCGTACCAGTCCCGCGTTCTCCGGCGCCGCCCCGCCCGGGAAGGCCATGCGGCGGCGGGTGTAGCCGTAGGCGAGACCGCTGCGGGGATCGGCGAAGGCCTGGGAGCCGCCGGCCCCGCTGTGGCCGAAGGTGCCCGCGCCGAGGAACGGGTGGACCAGCTCGGCGGTGGCCTGGAAGCCGAGCCCGAACGCCTTCGGGGCGCGGGCGACGAGGTCGTGGCCGAAGGAGTGGACCTGGCCGATCTCGGCGACCGTGTCGGGCTTCAGCAGCGGCGGCCGGCCGTCCACCGGGCTGATGGCCGCCGCGTACATCCCGGCGAGCCCCCGAGCCGAGCCGACACCGCCCGCCGACGACTGCCCGCTCGCCCGCACGATCCGCGCGTTCGGGAAGTCCGTCAGCTCACCCGGCTCCGGCACCTGGTTGTTGAACGCGATCGACGCCAGCGTGTGCGGGCCCTGCGGCACAGCGTCCAGCTCGGCCTGCTGCGCGGGCGTCGGCGTCATCGGCAGGACGGTCCGGAAGCGGGGCTCGTGCTCGGCCGGCAGCCCCAGGAAGAGATCGAGCCCGTAGGGGGCACGGACCCGCTCCTCGTACACCTCCTGGAGCGTACGGCCAGTCGCCCGCCGTACGACCTCGCCGGTGAGCGCCCCGATGACCAGCGCGTGGTAGCCGAAGGCGGCTCCGGGGCGCCAGTACGGGCGCTGCCCGGCGAGGCGCTCGGCGACGACACGGTCGTCCGCCAGCTCCTCCAGGGTGAACCCGGCATCGGTGCCGACGAGCCCCGCCCGGTGCGAGATCAGCTCCCGCAGGGTCACCGCCCCCTTGCCCTCGGCCGCGAACTCCGGCCAGTAGTGGGCGACTTCGCGGTCCAGCTCCAGCACCCCGTCCTGGACGAGGAGCGCGACGACCAGATGGGCGGCGCCCTTGGTGGAGGAGAACACCCCGTGCAGCGTGTCGCCGCCCGTCGTCGCCTCCTCCGCGGGACCCGCCCACAGGTCGACGACCCGCCGCCCATGCACGTACGCGGTCAACTGGCCCTCATAGTCGCCCCGTTCACCGGCCACGAACGCGGCGAACTCCTCGCGCACCGCCTCGAAGCCGTCGGCGACCGTGCCGTGGACCGCTGCCGTGCCGTGGACGGCCGCCGTCCGGGTTCCCTCGGTCATGCACGCTCCCGTTTCCTTGACGCCCGCTACTTGCTCATCGTCAGCAACGCCCGGCCCACCTGCGGGAATTCCCCCTTCGGGTGGGCGCGGAACAGTGGTTCGGTACCGAACAGGACCGCGTGCGGCCCGCTGACCACGGACGCCCGGCCCGCCGCTGCCGCCGGGCCGCCGGAGCCGTCCTCCGACGGCCGCCAGTGCCCGGACACCAGCGGGTTCCCGCCGCCGTACGACTGCTCGACGCGCACCCCGTCGCCCAGCCCGGTGAACCACACGGGGGCGTAGACGAAGCTGTGGTCCGGGGCGCCGCCGGTCACCGCGCCGCCCGTGTTCACCACGCGCACCACGCCGTTGGCGTCCCCGTTGCCCTGGACCGCCGTGGCCTTCAGCCGCCCGGTGGCCGTGGCGAGCGCCGCGCCGGCCGCGCCCCGGCCGACCAGCCCGTGCCCGGAGAGGAAGCCGGTGAGGCCCGCACGGGCGGACTCGTTCAGAGCGCCGTACGACAGCCCCGACGACACGAACAGCACGTCGGCCCGGGACCAGTCGAAGCCCGCGTTGAGGACGGCCGTGGACACCGGGACCACGTCGAAGTTCATCTCGCGCAGCGCGAACAACTCGCCCGCCGTGACGGCGGCGGCCACCCGGACCGGACGCAGGGGCGTGCCCTTCGACGCGCCCTTGGCCGCCTCGAAGACCACGTCGTGGGACCGGGCGAGCGCCTGGGCCTTCCGCCGCGCCGAGGACGGCACGAGCGCGCTGCCGTCGGCCGCCCGGCGTACCGGGACACCGTCCCGCAGAAGCGAGTTGAGGGCGGCGATCTCCTGCGGGGAGTCGAGCCGCAGGCGCAGGGCGCCGCGTGGTGCGACCTGACCGACGCGGGCGGCGGACGTCACGGGCCGGTCCGGCACGGCGGACGGCCGACCGCTGTGCGCCGCCACCACGGTGGCGCCCCACAGCCGTCCCAGGCTCCAGCCGGAGATGTCGTACATCGCCGAGACCTTGCCGCTGATGTCGGTGCCGTCGGCGAGCAGCACATTGGCCATGCCGCGCTTGGGCTGACGCAGGTCGACGACGTACGACCCCTTCGCGTACGACCGGCCGTCGAGCCGGAAGGCACGGGTCGCGCGGGTCACCCGGACGTCGTTGGCGAGCAGATGGTCGACGAGCCGGGCGGCGGCCGTGGCGGAGCGCTGCCCGCCGCCCGCGGGGACGACGTAGGCGCGCGGGAAGCGGGTCGTGTAGACGTCCTCGGGGCCGATGCCGGGCACGCCGGGGACGGTCTCCGCCGAGACCGGGACCTGGGCGGCGCCCGTCGCACCGCGCCGGAACACCTCGATCTGGTCGGCGACCAGCGAAGTCCGCCGCTCCCGTACGAAGTCGAGGGTCGCGCGCAGCGCCGCGCCCGCCACGTCGACGTTGATCGCGGACCTGCGGCGGAGTTCCTCGACCGGCAGCGACTCGTACGCCGCGTTGTTCACCTGGAGCGGGATCTCCACGGTGTGCGCGGCGACCGCGCCGTGGAAGGCCGCGTACTGCGGGGTGAAGATCGGCGGCCAGTCGTCCCACCCCTCCTCCGAGTCGCGGAACGGGATCTGGACCGGTTCGACGCCGTCCTTGGCGGGGGTGTGGCCGAGGCCGTTGACGGCGGACTCCATGCGGAGCGCGTTCGCGTAGGTGTTCTTCAGGAAGAGGTCGTACTCGTAGTTCTCGCCGTGCGGGGGAGTGGTCGGCTCGATGAGCGTGCCGTTGACGTACCCGTGCACGTCGAGCATGACGACGGGCTGCTTGTCGATCTGGATCCGGCGCATCGCCCGCACCTCGGGCTGCGACGCGGTGACGAAGTCCCGGTTCATGTCGAAGCCGACGGCGTTGGCGCGGGTGCCCGCGATCCGGCCGTCCGGGTTGGCGGTGATGTTGAAGTACAGCCGGGAGTGGGCCAGGAGGTCCTTCGTCCCGGCGTCGGTCGCGGTCGCCAGCCGCTCGATGAGCTTCAGGGACGCGTCGGTGCCCTCCCACTCGTTGCCGTGGATGTTGTTGTTGAAGAAGACGGGCGCCTTGTACGTCTTCCTGATCTCCGGGCTCCTGGCGGCCGACCGGGGCGCGGACTCGATGAGTTCACGCATCCGCGCCTGGGCGCGGGCCTGGCGCGCGGTCTCGGGGGCGGTCACGGTGACGAGGTAGAGCCGGTGGCCGCCGGCCGACCGGCCCGCGATCTCCACGCTCACCCGGTCGCCGAGCCGCTGGAGGGCGTTCAGCTTCGGGGCGATGGCGTGGTACGGGGTGAGCCCCAGCTTGAGGGACTTGTCGGAGGGGTTCTCCGGGTCGGGAGAGAGCACCTGCTCGCGGGGGTAACCGTGGCTGGAGCCTGCCGTGTCGGCTAGGTCGGCGACCGGTTGGGTCAGGGCCCGCAGGGTCGCGCTCGCCGGGGCCTGGGCGGCGCCCGGCGACAGGGCCGAGCCCTCGCGGACCGGCGGCTTGGGGTCGGCGCCCGCTGGATGCGGGGCGACGAGCAGGGATCCCGCGGTGACGGTGACGGCGGCGACGCTGAACAGTGCGGATCTCGGGCCGGGTCTCGGCGGACGCACGCAACCTCCTGGAGTGGGGTTCCTTCTGGAGCGGTTCCTACGACGTGCCGGTGCGGGTGACGACGAACGGCCGGCCACGGGCCGGTCGACCACAGGTGGTCTACATGTTCGACTCACGGGCAACAAGAGGGCACAGGCGACACGGGCACTCGGGAAACCTTCGTAACCTAGAAATCCTTCCTGCTTGCCTAAAATCTTTAGGCAAATGCATAATCGTCGCCGTCGAACGGATCGGAAGGACGGGGTCAGGGCATGGCACGCGCGGGGCTCAGCCCGGAACGTCTCGCCCTGGCGGGCGCCGAGTTGGCCGACGAGATCGGCTTCGACGAGGTGACCGTCTCGGAGTTGGCCCGCCGCTTCGACGTGAAGGTCGCGAGCCTGTACTCGCACGTACGCAACTCCCATGACCTCAAGACCCGGATCGCGCTCCTCGCCCTGGAGGAGATGGCGGACCGGGGCGCCACCGCGCTCGCCGGCCGCGCGGGGAAGGACGCGCTGGCGGCCCTGGGCGACGTGTACCGCGACTACGCCCGCGCGCACCCCGGCCGGTACGCGGCGGCACAACTCCGACTGGACCCCGAGGCGGCCGCGGCGAGCGCAGGCGGCCGCCACGCACAGATGACCAGGGCGATCCTGCGCGGCTACGACCTCACCGAGCCGGACCAGACCCACGCCGTCCGGCTCCTCGGCAGCGTCTTCCACGGCTACGTCAGCCTGGAGGCGGCCGGCGGCTTCAGCCACAGCGCCCCCGGCTCGCAGGAGAGCTGGGAACGCGTCCTGGACGCCCTCGACGCCCTGCTGCGCAACTGGCCACCCCCACGGCCCGATTGACCTCCGGGCGCCCCGCCTTCCCGACAGCGGTCGCCCCGCCGCAGACCACCGCCGAACCCACCCTCCCCCCGCCGATCGTCAGGTTGCGCCATGACCTCCCCCTGGATCACCACCCCCGTCACCGCCGACCTCCTGCGCGGCGCCCTGGAGCTCGAACGCACCGAACACGGCGTCCTGCCGCACCGGTTGCCCGCCCGGGCCCGCGCCCAGTGCGCCGATCCGCAGCTGGCCATGGTCGAGGCCCAGCCCTCCGGCGTACGCCTGGTCTTCCGCACCCGCGCCACCGCCGTCGAACTCGACGCCCTGCGCACCAAGCGGACCTACGTGGGCGCCCCACCCCGCCCGGACGGCCTGTACGACCTGGTCGTCGACGGCCGCCCCACGGCCCGGGGGAGTGTGCCGGACGGCAACACCCTGACCATCGACATGACCACCGGCGCGGAAGAACACCGGCCGGGCCGACCCGGCACGGTCGCCTTCTCCGGCCTCCCCGACGGCCTCAAGACGATCGAGATCTGGCTCCCGCACAACGAGACCACCGAACTCGTCGCCCTGCGTACCGACGCCCCCGTCGAGCCCGCCCCCGCCCCGGACCGCCGGGTCTGGCTGCACCACGGCAGCTCCATCAGCCACGGCTCCGACGCCGCGAGCCCCATCGGCATCTGGCCCGCCCACGCCGCCCGGCTGGCCGGAGTCGAACTCGTCAACCTGGGTTTCGGCGGCAGCGCCCTCCTCGACCCCTTCGTCGCCCGCGCCATCCGGGACACCCCGGCCGACCTGATCAGCGTCAAGATCGGCATCAACCTGGTCAACCACGACGTGATGCGGCTGCGCGCCTTCACCCCGGCCGTGCACGGCTTCCTCGACACGATCCGCGACGGCCACCCCACCACCCCGCTCCTCGTCGTCTCCCCGATCCTGTGCCCCATCCACGAGGACACCCCCGGACCCAGCGCCCCCGACCTCACCGGCCTCGCCGAGGGCCGCCTCCGCTTCCGCCCCATGGGTGACCCGGAGGACCTCACCCCCGGCAGGCTCACCCTCCGCGTCATCCGCGACGAACTCGCGGCGATCGTGGCCCACCGCACCCCGGAGGACCCCCACCTCCACTACCTCGACGGCCTCACCCTCTACGGCGAGCAGGACGCCACCGCGCTCCCGCTCCCGGACGACCTGCACCCGGACGCGGAGACCCACCACCTGATCGGAGAACGCTTCGCGGACCTGGCCTTCACGGCAAAGGGTGCATTCGCGCCCTGATGGGCCGCAGGCCCTCATAGGGGCGCGGGACTGCATCGATGTGCGGCTCCGCCGCGTGGGCGCGGGCAACCACACACAACCCGCAGTCGCCGACGCACCCCACCCCCGAGCTCTCCTGCTCTCCTGCGCAAACGAACCGAACGATAAAGTTCGCCCCATGCGCGATCTAGGGGTGGGTTTCCAGTACCTCGTCCAGGGCCAACGCTGGGTGGCCAGGCACGGGAAGCAGTACGGCTTCGGCCTGATCCCGGGCCTCATCACCCTGGTCCTCTACATAGCCGCCCTGGTGGCACTCGCCGTCTGGGGCCCCGACTTCGTCACCTGGGCCTCGCCCTTCGCCGACGACTGGTCCAGCCCCTGGCCGGGGCTCTTCCGCGGCTTTCTCACGGCCGTCCTGTTCGCCCTGGCCCTGGCCCTCGCGGTCATCACCTTCACCGCCGTGACCCTCCTCATCGGCCAGCCCTTCTACGAGAACCTCTCGGAGAAGGTCGACCGGGACGTCTCACCGGACGGCACCGCTCCGGAGTCCGGCCTGCCGCTCTGGCGCGAGCTGTGGATCTCGGCCCGGGACAGCCTCCGGGTCCTCCTGCGGGCGCTCGCCTGGGCGATCCTGCTCTTCGCCCTCGGCTTCGTCCCGTTCATCGGCCAGACGGTGGTCCCGGTGATCGGCTTCTTCGTCACCGGCTTCTTCCTCACCGAGGAGCTGACCGCCGTCGCCCTCCAGCGCCGAGGCGTCGAACTCCGCGACCGCTTCGCCCTGCTGCGCTCCCGCAAGACCCTCATCTGGGGCTTCGGCACCCCGCTGGGCCTGGCTTTCGTGGTGCCGTTCGTCGCCGTCTTCCTGATGCCGGGCGCGGTCGCGGGCGCCACCCTCATGGCCCGTGACCTGCTGGGCGAGGAGACGACCGACGAGGACGAGCGCAACCGTGTCCCCGCCGCCGGCCACCCCGCCACCCCGCCCGGGTTCCGCAAGCCGGAGGTCGGCGCGTGAACGAGATCCTCGCCGTCGCCGTCATCACCGTCCTCGCGGTCATCGCCCCCGGCGCCGACTTCGCCATGGTCATCCGCAACAGCTATCTCCACGGCCGCATGACCGGACTGCTCTCCGCGACCGGCGTCGCGGCCGGCGTTCTCGTGCACGTCACGTACACGATGCTCGGCGTGGGCCTGCTGATCGCCTCCTCCACCTTCCTGTTCACGGTGATCAAGCTGGTCGGCGCGGCGTACCTCGTCTACATCGGCGTCCGCACCTTCCGCACCCGCGACGAGGTCACCGTGGACCTGGCACAGCCGACCGCGGCCGTGACCCCGCTCGCCGCCCTGCGCTCCGGCTTCCTGACGAACGTCCTCAACCCCAAGACGACCCTCTTCGTCGTCTCGACGTTCGCCCAGGTCGTCAGCCCCGGCACACCGCTGGTCCAACAGGCGGGCTACGGCCTGTTCATGGCCCTCGCCCACCTGCTGTGGTTCGGCGTCGTCGCCGCGTTCTTCTCGCACGACCGGATGCGTGCCGTGATGCTGCGCGGCCAGAAGGTCCTGAACAAGGCCATCGGCTCCGTCCTGGCCGGTCTCGGCATCAGCCTCGCGTTCGCCCCGTCGCACTGACGGAAGCGTCGGCGACGGAAGCGTCCGCCGAGGTACCCGCCCCGGAATCCACCGAGGCGTCCAGGGCCACCCGCACGATCTCCCGCACCTGGGCGATGATGTCCAACCGGTTCCGTACGAAGTCGGGATCGGTCACCGTCCCGGTCGCCGGGTCGGTGTTGCCGGTCCCGAACTGCAGGACGGGCGTGTGCACATGCCCGCCCGGCAGCGAGGAGCCGAGGCCCAGCCGGTCGCGCAGGAGCGTCGCCCGGTAGGCGATCTCGTTGGAGAGGTAGTCGCCGCCGCCCCCGGCCCGCGCGGTCGAGCCCGGCGTCGGCCCGTTCGGGCGGACCACCGCCGCCGTGCCGCCGGCCGGTATCTCGGTCACGCTCGTGTTGTCGTAGACGGGGAAGCGCCCGGTCCGCGCGGCGACGATGTCCGCGTACGGCAGGGTCGTCGTCGTCCACTGGGGCTGCGTGGCGGGGTCGGTCACCGGGATGGTTCCGGTCACGCCGACGGTGTCGTTGTCGGCGAAGCCTCCGCGCCAGGCCCCGTTGGTCCGCTCGATGTCGAAACGGCCCACCCGGCCCTGGCTGACGGTCGCGAAGAGATCCACGCGTGGCAACCGGTCCCGCAGCGTGCGCTCCACCGTCCCGTCCGCGAAGTCCTGCCAGCGGACGGGGAAGACGGCCGTCTCGACGCGGGCGAGCCCCTCGGCGGTCCGGATCACCGTCCCGTCCAGGGCGAGCGCCGTCGCCCCGGACGGGTTGGAGATGCGGACGTCCCGGTCCAGGGTGAAGGGATCGAATCCGGTGACGAGAACCCGCTTCACCCCCTTGCCGCCGTGCGGAAAGCGCAGGGAGTCCTGCCCGCGCGAAGTCCTCTCCAACGTGTCCAGCAGCCGCGCCCTCTGACGGTCACTCAACTCGAACGACGGCTCCCAGCCGCGCACTTCCCGTGTCATGCCGAGCCGCGCCCAGTACAGCGGCCGGTCGTCGTCCCGGCTCAGATCGCCGCCCGCCGGCCCCCGCCCCTGGGCCCGCTCCACGGCCCGGGTCCACAGCCGTTCGCCCTGCCGCGCGACGATCCGCTCGGCCTGCCCGTACGACCGAGCCCCGTCCAGGGCCCGCGTGAACTCCGGTGCCACGGTGTCGAATCCGGACCGCCGCAGGATCTCCTGGGGCACTGCCCGGTCGAGCCGCAGCTCCTCGACGGTGGGGGCAGAGGCCGCGGAGACCGCTGCCGGCGTCGAGGGCGAGGCGGAGGCGGCGGTGGGGGCGCCCAGCCCGGCGAGCAGGGCTGCCAGCACTGTCGTCGCTCCGCGTGCACGCCGGTAAGTCGGTAGGGAAGTCAAGGGAGTTCGGGTCCTTCCGTCACTGTTCGGTGCCGTGGGGGTGTCGCTCCGGACGGCGGAAGTATCGCGTGACGGAAGGGGCGCACGCCATGCCCGGCGCGCCGGGCGCCTCAGCCGGCGTCCTCGCCCAGCAGCGCCAGGAAGTCCCGGAACGCCGCCGGCATGTCCACCGTGCCCGGGTCCAGCAGCCACTGGTACTGCAGGCCGTCCATCACGGCCACCAGCAGCGGCGCCGCACGCTCCGGGGTCAGGCCGCTCGGGAGGCGGTCGCCGTACTCGGCGCGCAGCACCTCGGCCATGGAGCCCCGCACCCGCCCGTACCGCTCGGTGAAGAACTCACGCGCGGGATGCCCCTCGGTGACGCTCTCGCCGAGCAGCGCGGAGAAGGTCTGCACGATCCCGGGCCGCATGGCGTTGTACTCGACCAGGGAGCCCAGCAGATCGAGGCGCAGCGGGCTGTCGGGCACGGCGTCCCACCGGTCCCGCTCCCGCAGGACGGCGACGAGCAGCGCCTCCTTGGTGGGGAAGTAGTGCAGCAGCCCCTGCTGGGTGAGCCCGACGCGTTCGGCGACCGCGGCCATGCTCGCGCCCCGGTAGCCGCGCTCGGCGATCACCTCCAGCGCCGCCAGCACGATCTCCGCGCGCCGCTCCTCACCCCTGACGCTCCTGGTTCCCCTGGTGCCGCTCATGCCGTCACCGTACGGCATCAGGACCCACCGGACCGGGCTGAATATAACGGCAAAATAACGGAACCTACCGATCTACAGGTGATGCGTGCACGATGGCGGGGACAGCACCGGTCTCGAAGAGGAGGCACCGCGATGGCGGCAACCCCGGGCACCCGCCCCACCCCGGCCGACGAGGCCCGCGAAGCGGCCGTGGAGAAGGCCCTCGCCAGGCTGGACCTGGACGCCAAGGCGAGGCTCCTCTCCGGCCAGGACATGTGGACACTGCCCGCGCTCCCCGAGATCGGCCTGCCCTCGCTGGTGATGTCCGACGGCCCCATCGGCGTCCGAGGAGTGCGCTGGACAGCCGACGACCCGTCCGTCGCGCTGCCCTCCCCGACCGCCCTGGCCGCCACCTGGGACCCCGAACTCGCACGCCGCGCCGGTGTGTTGCTGGCCCAGGAGGCCCGCCGCAAGGGCGTCCACGTCCTGCTCGCCCCCACGGTCAACCTGCACCGCTCACCGCTGGGCGGCCGCCACTTCGAGGCGTACAGCGAGGACCCGTACCTCACCGGCGAGATCGGCTCGGGCTATGTGACGGGCGTGCAGTCCGGCGGCGTCGGCACCACGGTCAAGCACTTCGTCGCCAACGACGCCGAGACCGACCGCTTCACGGTGGACAACCTGGTCTCCGCACGCGCCCTGCGCGAGCTGTACCTGGCCCCGTTCGAGGCGATCGTGGCGGGCGCCCGCCCCTGGGGCATCATGACCGCCTACAACCAGGTCAACGGCACCACCATGACCGAGCACCGCCACCTCGTGAACGAGGTCCTGCGCGGTGAGTGGGGCTTCGACGGCTTCAACGTCTCCGACTGGCTGGCCGCACGCTCGACGACCGACGCCCTCACCGGCGGCCTCGACGTCGCCATGCCCGGCCCGAGGACCGTCTACGGCGCGCCCCTGGCCGCCGCCGTCCGCGCCGGCGAGGCCACGGAGGCCGCACTCGACGAGGCGGTCCGCCGCGTCCTGCGCCTGGCCGCCCGCGTCGGCATCCTGGAAGGCGCCGACCCGGTGGTCACCGAACTCCCCGCCCCCGTCGACGGCGAGGCCCTCAGCCGCGAGATCGCCCGCCGCTCCTTCGTCCTCGTCCGCAACGACGCACCGGCCGGCCGGACGGACGCTCGGCCGGCCCTCCCCCTCGCGCCGGGCTCGACGGTCGCCCTCAGCGGTGCCGCGGCCCGTGACGCCCGCGTCCTCGGCGGCGGCTCGGCCACCGTCTTCCCCTCCCACGTCGTCTCCCCGCTCGACGGCCTCACCGCCGCCCTCCCCGAGGGTGCGCTGACCTACTCCGTGGGCGCGGACCCCAACGAGGAACTGGCCTTCGCCGACCAGGGGTTCACCCTGCGGGCCGTCTGCCGTGACGCCTCCGGCACGGTCATCGGCACCCGCTCCGTCCCCAACGGCCACATCCAGTGGACGGGTTCGGACCTCCCCGACGGCGTCACCCCCACCACCCTGCACACCGTCGAGGTCACCGGCACCTTCACCCCGCGCGAGACCGGCACGCAGACCTTCGGCGTCAAGGGCCTCGGCAGCTACACCCTCACCGTCGACGGCACCACCCACTACGACGGCGTCCGGACCACCGACACCGACGACCCCTTCGTGTCGTTCTTCGGCGCCCCCGTCCCCCTGGCCCGGGTCGACCTGACGGAGGGCGCCCCGGTGCGGGTCTCCCTCACCCACGTCGTGGAGCTCGCCCCCGACGCCCCCCTCACGATGCTCGCCTTCTCGCTCTGCCACCAGGGCCCGCGGCGCGACCCCGACGAGCTGATCGCCGAGGCCGCCCGGGCCGCCCGCGCCGCCGACACGGCCGTCGTCGTGGTCGCCACCACCGAGCGCGTCGAGTCCGAGGGCTTCGACCGCAAGGACCTCCGCCTGCCCGGCCGCCAGGACGACCTGGTCCGCGCGGTGGCCGCCGCCAACCCCGCCACGGTGGTGGTCGTCAACGCGGGCTCCCCGGTGGAACTCCCGTGGCGCGACGAGGTGGCCGCCGTCCTGCTCACCTGGTTCCCCGGCCAGGAGGGCGGCGCCGCCCTCGCCGACGTCCTCACCGGCACCCACGAGCCCGGCGGCCGCCTCCCCACCACCTGGGGCGACCTGTCCTCGGCCCCCGTCACCCAGGTCACCCCCACGTCCGGCGAACTCACCTACGACGAGGGCGTCTTCATCGGCTACCGGGCCTGGGACAAGGAGAACAGGACCCCCACGTACCCCTTCGGCCACGGCCTCGGCTACACCGACTGGACGTACGAGTCCCTCGACGTCAGCGGCACCACGGCGACGGTACGGGTACGCAACTCGGGCACCCGCGAGGGCCGGGAGACCATCCAGCTCTACCTGGCCCCCACGACCCCGGACGAGAACCGCCCGACCCGCTGGCTGGCGGGCTTCGCGACGGTGGAGGCGGCCCCGGGCGAGACGGCGGAAGCCGTCGTCCGCATCCCGCGCCGCGCCTTCGAGATCTGGGACGAGACGACCGACTCATGGACACATGTGAGGGGTTCGTACGAGCTGGCGGCAGGCCGCTCTCTGGCTGACCGCCGCGTCACGGCTCCGCTGGAGGCGTAGGGCGACCCCCTAGGGGCCCGGGGAACTGCGCGACCGGCCCCACCCACCCGCGCCCGAACACACTACGAAACACACTACGAACGCACCCCGAACCCATAAACCGTCTCCGACCGATAGACGCCGCCCGGCCGCAGTTCCGTGCTCGGGAACCGCGGCCGGTTCGGCGAGTCGGGGAAGTGCTGGGTCTCCAGCGCGATCCCGTCCCCGGGCCCGAACGGCCCCTCCAGATGATCCGCCGTGTAGAGCTGCATCCCCGGCTCGGTCGTGGCCACGCCCAACACCCGCCCCGACCCCGGCTCCCACAGCTCGGCGACGGGCTCGGCGCTCTCCGTGACCCCCTTGTCGAGCACGAAGTTGTGGTCGTACCCGCTCCCCACCTTCCGCGCCACCCGGAAGTCGAACCGGGTCCCGTCGACGTCCGCCGGCTCGCCGGTCGGAATCAGGTCCGCGTCGACCGGCGTCACCCGCGAAGCGTCGATCCGCAGCTCATGCCCACCGGCAGGCCCCGACGTCGCCCCGCCCAGGTTCCAGTACGAGTGATTGGTCAGGTTCACCACGGTCGGCGCGTCCGTGACCGCCTCGTAGGCGATCCGCAGCGCGCTCCCGTCCTCCGCCAGCGTGTACGTGGCGGAGACCTCCAGCCGCCCGGGGAACCCCTCCTCCCCGTCCGGGCTCACCCGCGACAGCCGCACCCCGGCCCCGCCCGCGACGCCCTCCGCCTCCCACACCCGCTTGTCGAAGCCGAGCGGACCGCCGTGCAGGGAGTTCGGCGGGTTGTTGCGCGCCAGCTCGTACACCCGCCCGTCGAGGGTGAACCGCCCGCCGGCGATCCGATTGGCGTACCGGCCGATGAGCGCCCCGAAGAACGGCCCCTGATGGCGCAGGTACCCGTCGAGGCCGGCGAACCCCAGCACCACGTCGGCGGTCCGCCCGTCCCGGTCGGGTATCTCCACCGACTGCACGATCCCGCCGTACGTCAGGACGCGCACCCGCGTCCCGCCCCGCTCCAGCGTCCACCGCTGCACGGCCGTGCCGTCGGGAAGTGTGCCGAAAGGTTCGCTCATGAGCGAAACCCTAGGTCACGACTCCTTGGCGCTGACGATCCGGTACGCGATCTCCGCCAGCCGCGCCTGCCCGTCCACGCTCGGATGGAACCAGTCCCACTGGCTGAGCTGGGCCCGCCCGAAGCGGTAGTCGAAGACGGCGTCCCCGTCGTACCGGCAGTGGCGGTCCTTCGCGCAGACCTCGCGCAGCACGTCGTTGTACGCCTCCACCCGGTCCTGGACGGCGTCGCGCCGCTGCCCGGCCGCCGCGGTGAGGGCGTCCGGGTCGGCCAGCATCGACGGGCAGATGCCCAGCTTCCACACCTGCTTGCCGACCTGGCTGGTACGGCCCTCGGACCACAGCCGCTTCAGGTCCGGCACGCTCGCCACGAACACCTGCGCCTTGGGCAGGGCGTCCCGCAGCGTCGCCATCGAGTCCTCGAAGTCCGCGCGGAAGTCGGCCACCGGCGTCATGGCGTCGACGGTCGCGCGGCACGCGTCGTTCGCGCCGACCATCACCGTGACCAGCTCGGGCTCACGGGTCACCGCCCGGGCCACCTGGTTCGGCAGGTCGGCCATCCGGGCCCCGGTGACCGCGTAGTTCCAGCTCCGCTCCAGCGCGCCGGAGCGCCCCAGCAGCCGTACGGCGAGACTGTCGACGGAGACGTCGGTGCCCGTCGCCCAGGACACCTCGGGGCAGTCGGAGAGCACCTTGCACGCGTCGAAGCCCCGGGTGATCGAATCCCCCACGGCGACCAGCGACTCGGGGGTGCTGTCCCAGGCGGGTGTGGGCGTGGGCGACGCGGCGGCACGCGGGCCCGTCCCCTCGGGGCCGGGGGAGTCGCCACCGGTGGCGTCGCACCCGGTCACGGCCAGCAGGACCGCGACCGAGACCGCGCCCCACACCGCCCTCGATCGGTGGCGTCGCTTCCGCATCCCCTGGTCCCCTCGTCGGTCCTACACGTGCAAGTTCCCACTCATGACAACGCCCGGGAGTTCCCGACACGGGAGACCGGCGTGAACGATGCGGCGAAAGGTGCAACTGTTCCGTACCGCACACGCGTCCCCCTGGGTGAAACACCGCCGCGTCCTGGCGTCGGCTCCGACGGTACGTCACACTCCTTGCCCCGCCGCACGGTAGCCTCGCCACGTGGCCGCCCTGCCACTGCCGTTCCGTCAGAAGACAAGATGCCCTGCTCTGTGGAGGCCCCGGTGACGACACGTGGAGTCCTGTACGTGCACTCCGCGCCACGTGCGCTGTGCCCGCACGTCGAGTGGGCCGTCGCCGGTGTCCTCGGGACCCGCGTGAACCTCGACTGGATCCGCCAGCCGGCCGCCCCGGGCACCTGGCGCTCGGAGTTCTCCTGGCAGGGCCAGGCCGGCACCGCCTCCAAGCTGGCGTCCGCACTGCGCGGCTGGCACCTCCTGCGCTTCGAGGTCACCGCCGAGCCCTGTGCCACCGCCGAGGGCGAGCGCTACAGCTGCACACCCGATCTCGGCATCTTCCACGCCGTCACCGGCATCCACGGCGACATCCTCATCCCCGAGGACCGCCTGCGCGCGGCGCTGCTCCGCAGCCAACGAGGCGAGACCGACCTGGAGGCCGAGCTCTCCAAGCTCCTCGGCAAGCCCTGGGACGACGAGTTGGAGCCGTTCAGATACGCGGGCGAGGGCGCCCCGGTCCGCTGGCTGCACCAGGTGGTGTAACGGCGCCCTTCCAGCGTCAGGGGCGAGCGCGGTTCTTTTGCTTTCAGGGGCGCGGGGCTGTTTCGATATGCGGCTCCGCCGCGCGGGCGAGAGAAGCCCCACCGACCCGCACAGGCCGACAACGCACAACACAACGACGAGTGGCCCGAATCCCTGAAAGGGACCCGGGCCACACGCGCGTCAGCGAACGATCAAACCGTCCGGAACGCCAGCACCACGTTGTGCCCACCGAACCCGAACGAGTCGTTGAGGGCGGCGATACGACCCTCGACCGGCAGCTTGCGAGCCTCACCCCGCACGATGTCGGCGTTGGCCTCCGCCTCGGGGTCCAGGTCGTTCACATTGATCGTCGGCGGAGCCACCCGGTGGTACAGCGCGAGCACCGTCGCCACCGTCTCGACACCACCGGCGCCGCCCAGCAGATGCCCGGTCATCGACTTCGTCGCCGACACCGCGAAGTGGTCGGTGTCGTCGCCGAACACCTTCCGCAGCGCCTTCAGCTCCGCGATGTCACCGGCCGGCGTCGACGTCCCGTGCGCGTTGACGTGCACGATCTCCGCCGGGTCCAGGTCGGTGCTGTCCAGCAGGTTCTGCAGGGCGTGGGCGATGCCCCGCCCCTCCGGCTCCGGCTGCACGATGTCGTGGCCGTCGGCGGAGATGCCCTGGCCCACGGCCTCGGCGTAGACCCGCGCGCCCCGCGCCGCCGCGTGCTCCGCCGACTCCAGGACGACGACGCCGGCGCCCTCGCCGAGGACGAAGCCGTCACGGCCGGTGTCGTAGGGACGGGACGCGCCCTGCGGGTCCTCGTTGTTCTTGGACATCGCCATCATGTTGCCGAACGCGGCGATCGGCAGCGGGTGGATGGCGGCCTCGGTACCACCGGCGATCACGACGTCGGCGCGGCCGGTGCGGATCATCTCGATGGCGTAGCCGATGGCCTCGGCGCCCGACGCGCAGGCGGAGACCGGGGTGTGCACACCGGCGCGCGCGCCGACGTACAGACCGACGTTGGCCGACGGGCCGTTGGGCATCAGCATCGGCACGGTGTGCGGGGAGACGCGGCGTACGCCCTTCTCCTTCAGCACGTCGTACTGGTCCAGCAGGGTCGTCACACCACCGATGCCGGAGGCGATGACCGCGCCGACGCGGTCCGCGTCGACGGTGCCGTCGTCGGCCGAGGTCTCCGAGTAACCGGCATCGGCCCACGCCTCCTTGGCCGCGATCAGCGCGAACTGCGCCGAGCGGTCCAGTCGGCGGGCCTGCGGCCGGGGGATGACCTCGGTCGGCTCCACGGCGATCTGCGCGGCGATGCGGACCGCCTGGTCGGCGGCCCACTCCTGCTCCAGGGGACCGACACCGGACTTGCCGGCGACCAGCCCCTCCCAGGTGGAAGTCGCGTCGCCACCCAGCGGTGTGGTTGCGCCGATACCGGTGACGACCACGGTGCGATTGGTCGAGCTCACGGGAATGTTCTCCAACGGTTACGAGGATTCAGCGGCGCCACCGCCGGGTGGCGGGGCAATCGGACTGCTCCGCGGGGGATCGGGGCGGACCCGATCCGCCGGATCAGCCCTGGTGCTTGAGGATGTACTCGGTCGCGTCGCCGACCGTCTTGAGGTTCTTGACGTCGTCGTCCGGGATCTTGACGTCGAAGCGCTCTTCGGCGGCTACGACGACCTCGACCATGGACAGCGAGTCGACGTCCAGGTCGTCGGTGAAGGACTTGTCCAGCTGGACGTCCTCGACCGGGATGCCGGCGATCTCGTTCACGATGTCGGCGAGACCGGCGACGATCTCTTCCTGGGTGGCGGCCATGTCAGGCGCTCCTTCGTAGATTTCAGACTGTTTCGAGAGGGTGGGGCGGCCCGCCGCGTCAGCGGCAGGTTGTGCTGTTCCCGCGCCGGACCACAAGATCCGGCTCGGGTGCCTAGGGGAGGGTAACGACCGTCGCGGCGTACACGAGACCCGCCCCGAAGCCGATGACGAGCGCGGTGTCGCCGCTCTTCGCCTCGCCGGTCGCCAGGAGCCGCTCCATCGCGAGCGGGATCGAGGCGGCCGAGGTGTTGCCGGTGGTCCGCACGTCACGCGCGACCGTGACGTGCTCCGGCAGCTTGAGTGTCTTCACCATCGAGTCGATGATCCGCTCGTTGGCCTGGTGCGGAATGAAGACGTCCAGGTCGTCCGAGCTGATCCCGGCCGCGTCCAGCGCTTGCTGAGCGACCTTCGCCATCTCGAACACGGCCCAGCGGAACACCGCCTGGCCCTCCTGCGTGATCGCGGGGAACTTGACGTTGCCCTCGCTGTCGAGCGGGAGCTTCTCCAGGTCACCGATCCGGTACTCGTTCCACGGGACCGTCTGCTTGATCGTGCCGGCCTTGTCGCCCTCGGAACCCCACACCGTCGGGCCGATGTGCGGCTCCTGGGAGGGGCCGACGACGACCGCGCCGGCGCCGTCACCGAAGAGGAAGGCCGTGGCCCGGTCCTCCAGGTCGGTCAGGTCGGACAACCGCTCGACCCCGATGACGAGGACGTACTCGGCCGAACCCTCGACGATCATGCCCTTGGCGAGGGTGAGGCCGTAGCCGAAGCCCGCGCAGCCGGCCGAGATGTCGAAGGCGGCGGCCTTGGCCGTGCCCAGCTTGTCGGCGATCTCGGTGGCGACGGCCGGGGTCTGGCTGAAGTGCGAGACGGTCGAGACGACGACCGCGCCGATCTGCTCGGCGGAGATCCCGGCGTCGGCGATCGCCTTGCCGGACGCCTCGACCGACATGGCGGCGACGGTCTCCTCGTCGTTCGCCCAGTGCCGGGTCTCGATGCCGGAGCGGGAGCGGATCCACTCGTCGGACGAGTCGATCTTCTCCAGGATCACGTCGTTGGGCACCACCCGGACCGGGCGGTAGCCACCCACGCCGAGGATGCGCGCGTACGGAGCGCCCTTGCCAGGCCTGATCTTCGACATAGCTCCGGGGCTCCTAGTTCTGGTGCTCGGCGATGAGCGCGCGAGCGGCGTCGAGGTCGTCCGGTGTCTTCAGCGCCACCGTCGCGACACCCGGCAGCGCGCGCTTGGCGAGTCCGGTGAGCGTGCCGCCGGGGCACACCTCGATGAGCGCGGTCACGCCCAGCTCCTGGAACGTCTCCATGCACAGGTCCCAGCGGACCGGGTTGGCGACCTGGCCGACGAGACGGGAGAGCACCTCGGCGCCGGTGGCGACGGTCTGCCCGTCCTTGTTGGAGACGTAGGTGAGCTTCGGGTCCCCGGGGGCGATCTCCTCGGCGGCCTTGGCGAGGCTGTCCACGGCGGGGGCCATGTGGTGCGTGTGGAAGGCGCCCGCGACCTTCAGGGGCACCACGCGACGGACGCCCTCGGGCTTCTCGGCCGTCAGCGCGGCCAGCTGCTCCAGGGTGCCGGCGGCGACGATCTGGCCCGCGCCGTTCACGTTGGCCGGGGTCAGGCCCAGCCTCTCCAGGTGCGGGATCGTCACCTCGGGGTCGCCGCCGAGCAGCGCCGACATCCCGGTCTCGGTGATCGCGGCGGCCTCGGCCATGGCCAGGCCCCGCTTGCGGACGAGGGACAGCGCGGCGGTGTCGTCGAGGACACCGGCGAACGCGGCGGCGGTGATCTCACCGACGCTGTGGCCCGCGACCGCGCCGGGCGTCACCTCTCCCAGGGCGGCGGCGGACAGCAGTCCGGCCGCCACGAGCAGCGGCTGGGCCACGGCGGTGTCGCGGATCGCGTCGGCGTCGGCCTCGGTGCCGTAGTGGGCGAGGTCCAGCCCGATGGCGTCCGACCACGCGCCGAGGCGGTCGGCGGCACCGGGGAGGTCGAGCCAAGGAGTCAGGAAGCCGGGCGTCTGGGCGCCCTGGCCGGGAGCGACGAGTACGAGCACTCTCACACTCTCTCTTGGGGACGGCTCAGGCCGCCCGTGGGGACAGGGACGAAGAACACGAAGGGGTTTTGTAGCCCTCCGACAAAACCCTAGAGCTGCGGATCCCCATCCACCAGACGCCCCAGGATCAGCGCGATCCTCAGGGTGAAGGCCGAGCGTACATCGGAGGGCGACCAACCGGTGACGTCAGTCACACGTCGGAGCCGGTAGCGCACGGTGTTGGGGTGGACGAACAGCATCCGGGCCGCGCCCTCGAGGCTCGAGGCTTGTTCGAGGTAGACACTTAGCGTTTCCAAGAGAGCCGAGCCGGCTTCTTCAAGCGGTCTGTAGATCTCCTCCACCAGTTGCTCGCGCGCACTGGGATCACCGGCGATCGCGCGCTCCGGAAGCAGATCGTCCGCCAGAACGGGTCGCGGTGCGTCCTGCCACGCCGAGCACGCCTTGAGTCCGGCGGCGGCGGCCTGCGCGGACCGGGTCGCGGCCAGCAGGTCGGGCACGATCGGCCCGGCCACCACGGGCCCCGCCGCGTACGGCCCGATCAGCGACTTCGCCACCTGCAGCGGGTCGTTGTTCCCGCCGGCGATCACCACGAGGCGGTCGCCCAGCACCCCGGTGAGCACCTGGAGCTTGGCGTGCCGGGCGGCACGCCGGATGGCCTCCACGGTCAGCTCGCTGTCCCCGTCCGGGGCGGTGCCGAGTACCACGCAGACATGGTCGGGGGAATTCCAGCCGAGCGCGGCGGCCCTGCTCACGGCGCCCTCGTCGGCCTCGCCGCTGAGCACCGCGTTGACCACCAGGGACTCCAGCCGGGCGTCCCAGGCGCCGCGGGCCTCGGCGGCCTGCGCGTACACCTGCGCGGTGGCGAAGGCGATCTCCCGCGCGTAGACGAGCAGGGCCTCGCGGAGCACGCTCTCGTCGCCCGGGGCGGCCACCTCGTCGATGGCGGACTCCATGACCTCGATGGTCGTGCGCACCATCTCCACGGTCTGCCGGAGCGTGATCGCCCGGGTCAGTTCACGCGGCGCGGTCCCGAAGACGTCCGTCGAGATGGCCTGCGGGGCGTCCGGATGCCGGAACCACTCCGTGAAGGCGGCGATACCGGCCTGGGCGACCAGCCCGATCCACGACCGGTTCTCCGGTGGCATCGCCCGGTACCAGGGCAACGTCTCGTCCATCCGCGCGATGGCCTGCGCGGCGAGGCTTCCGGACGACTTCTCCAGCCGCCTCAGCGTCGCGGAGTGCGGATGGGCGTACGGTGCGGTTGCGGATTCGCTGGTTTCGGGTTCGGGCACGGGACAAGACTGCCTCATCAGGACACTCGCATGCGGCGCGGGTCGCTACCGTGGAGTACGTGATGGACCTACGGCGTGCCGGCACGCGCTACCCCGGCGGTGACCCGGAGGCGGGGATCGCCTCGCTGCACGCCTTCTCCTTCGGGGCGCACTACGACCCGGACAACCTGCGGTTCGGCGCGGTCATCGCCTGCAACGAGGAGCGGCTCGCGCCCGGCGCCGGGTTCGACGAGCACCCGCACAGCCACACCGAGATCGTCACCTGGGTCGTCGAGGGCGAGCTGACGCACCGCGACACCACGGGCCACGAGACGGTCGTGCGCCCCGGTGACGTCCAGCGGCTGAGCTCGGCGGGCGGCGTACGGCACGTCGAGCGCAACGACGGCTCCGCGCCGCTGACCTTCGTGCAGATGTGGCTGGCCCCGCTGGACCCGGGCGGCGACCCCGCGTACGAGATCGTGCGCGGCATCGCCGACTCCACCCCGTACGCCGTCCCCGAGGCCGGGGCCATGCTGCATGTCCGGCGGCTGGGCACGGCGGGGGAGCGGACCGCGGTGCCGGACGCGGCGCGGACGTACGTGCACGTCGTCCGGGGCTCGGTGCGCCTCGGGCCGCACGAGCTGGAGCCCGGGGACGCGGTGCGGGCCGAGGACGAGAAGGGGCTGGAGCTGGTCGCCGTCGCGGCCCCGGCGGAGGTGCTGGTGTGGGAGCTCGGCGGGTGACGGGACGTCAGTTCTCGGTGGTTCCTCCGTCGCCGCCTCCTACGCGCATCAGACCCCGTTCCCGACCTCCGCGAGCACCGCGTCCGTGAACGGGGTCCAGGCCTCGACCGCCCACGGCCCGAACGCCCGGTCCGTCAACGCGACGCACGCCAGCCCGGCGACCGGGTCGATCCACAGGAACGTCCCCGACTGGCCGAAGTGCCCGAAGGTCCCCGGCGACGACGACGTGCCCGTCCAGTGCGGCGACTTGGAGTCCCGGATCTCGAAGCCGAGCCCCCAGTCGTTGGGGTTCTGGTGCCCGTAGCCCGGCAGGACGCCCTTCGTGCCCGGGTACTGCACGGTCATCGCCGCCGCGACCGTACGCGGGTCCAGCAGCCGGGGCGCCTGGACCTCGGCGGCGAACCGCACCAGGTCCTCGACGGTCGACACGCCGTCCTTCGCCGGGGAGCCGTCGAGCGTGGTGGACGTCATACCCAGCGGCTCCAGCACCGCCTGCCGCGCGTACTCCGCGAACGGGATGTCCGCCGCCTTGGCCACATGGTCCCCGAGCACCTCGAACCCGGCGTTGGAGTACAGCCGCCGCACCCCGGGCTCCGCCGTCACCCGGTGCTCGTCGAAGGCCAGCCCCGAGGTGTGCGCCAGCAGGTGCCGCACGGTGGACCCCGCCGGGCCCGCCGGCTCGTCCAGCTCGACGGCCCCCTCCTCGTAGGCGACCAGCACGGCGTACGCGGCGAGCGGCTTGGTGACCGAGGCCAGCGTGAAGCGGTGGCCGAGGGGCCCATGGGTCCCGAGGACGGTGCCGTCCGCCCGCACGACAGCGGCGGCGGCGGTGGGAACCGGCCAGTTCTCGATCAGGGCGAGGCTCTGCAGTGACATGCCCACGAGCGTAGAGCCTGTCGTTCGGGAGCGGCTCAGAGGTTCAGCTGCATCAGAGGGTCGGGCCTGCGCCGGAACCCCATCGACGCGTACAGGGGCTCGGCCTCGGGGGAGGCCGTCAGATGGACGTGTCCGGCGCCGGCCTCGCGGAACCACTCGACGAGGGCCTCCATGCAGGCGCGCGCGTAACCCCGGCGCCGGCAGTCCGGGTCGGTGGCCACGCTGAAGACGTGGCCGACCGCGCCGCGCGGGTTGCCGGGCTTTCCGATCCGGTAGTCGACCGTCCCCACCACCAGCGCCGCCAGCGCGTCCGGGCGCTCCGGATGGTCGACGACGAAGGCCGCGAACTCCCCGTCGGGGCCGTCGAGTCGGCGGCGCAGGACCGGCAGGGACTGGGTGTGCCAGTCGGTCGGCGCGCCCGTTCCCGGGGGCGCCATCGAGTCGAGCATCACCTGGCGCAGCCGGAGCACTTCGACCGCGTCCTCGGCCGTGGCGCGTCGTACGGGACTCATGTCCGCACGCTAGCCAGCGGGTCGACGTGATGTCCCGGTGTTTTCTCACCGGATTCGCTTGCTTCGAGCGCACTCCAGGGTTTTAGCGTGGTGGTCATGACGGTGATGGAGACCACGAGTACGACGAGTGTCGAGAGTGCCGACGGTGCTGCCGGTGCCGACAGTTGCGCCGGTCCGCCGCTCAAGCCGCGTCGGCCGGACGGGCAGGACAGATACACGATCAGCGAGGTGGTCGACCTCACCGGGCTGACGGCGCACACCCTGCGCTGGTACGAGCGGATCGGGCTGATGCCGCACATCGACCGCTCCCACACCGGTCAGCGCCGCTACCGCAACCGCGACCTCGACTGGCTCGACCTCGTGGGCAAGCTCCGGCTCACCGGTATGCCGGTGGCCGACATGGTCCGCTACGCCGAGCTGGTGCGCGAGGGCGACCACACCTACACCGAGCGCTTCGACCTGCTCAAGTCGACCCGGGACGACGTCCTGTCCCGGATAGCCGAACTCCAGGACACCCTGAACGTGCTCGACCGCAAGATCAACTTCTACGCTGACGCCGGGCGCGCCCTGGCGTCGGAGAGGGCCTCATGACGAACCGCGGGACGAACGGCACGATCGCGACGGCGCGGCTGGGCGCGGGCGGCCCCGAGGTCGGCGTACAGGGCCTCGGCTGCATGGGCATGAGCTTCGCGTACGGCCCCTCGGACGCGGCGGAGTCCAGGGCCACCCTGGAGCGCGCGCTGGAACTGGGCGTCACGCTGTACGACACGGCCCACGCGTACGGCGCCGGGGAGAACGAGAGGTTCCTCTCCCCGTTCTTCAAAGCACACCGTGACGAGGTCGTCGTCGCCACCAAGTTCGGCCTGGCGATCGACCCCGACGACCCGACGAAGCGGATCATCCGCAACGACGCCGCCCACATCCGGGAGTCCGTCGAGGGGAGCCTGCGCCGTCTCGACGTCGACGTGATCGACCTCTACTACATGCACCGGCGCGACGTGAGCGTGCCCATCGAGGAGACCGTCGGCGTGATGGCCGAACTGGTCCGCGAGGGCAAGGTCAAGCAGCTGGGCCTGAGCGAGGTCACGGCCGCCGAGCTGCGCACCGCCCACACCGAGCACCCCATCGCCGCTCTCCAGTCCGAGTGGTCGCTCTTCAGCCGTGACATCGAGGCGAACGTGGTCCCCACGGCCCGCGAGCTCGATGTCGCCCTCGTCGCCTACTCCCCGCTCGGCCGGGGCTTCCTCACCGGTGCCTTCGCCAAGGCGGAGGACCTCACCGCCGACGACTTCCGCCGCCAGCAGCCCCGTTTCACCGGCGACAACGCCGAGGCCAACGCGGCCCTCCTGACCCCGATCCGCGAGGTCGCCGCCGCCCACGGCGCCTCCCTCGGCCAGACGGCCCTGGCCTGGGTCCACCAGCAGTCGGCGATGCACGGCCTCCCGGTCATCCCGATCCCGGGCACCCGCAAGCCGGCAAGGGTGGAGGAGAACACGGCGGCGACGAGGATCGTCCTGGGCGAGGAGGACATGGCCCTGCTGGAACCGATAGCGGCCAAGGTGGCGGGCGACCGCTACGCGGACATGCGCTTCGCTTCCGCAGGCAGGGAGTAGGGCAGCGCGCCCCAAAGGGGCGCGGGGAACTGCGCGACCAGCCACGACGCACCGTCAGTGCCGAACGGCGCTCCCCACGAACGGCGCTCTCCCCGAACCGCGGTCCGCTAAAGCTCAGCCAACAACTCCGCCTTCTTCACACTGAACTCCTCATCAGTGACCAGCCCCGCCTCATGCAACTCCCCGAGGTGCCGGATCCGGTCGGCGATGTCGGCCGGATCCCGCCGAGGCCCGGCATCAGCGGGGGCCACCCCCGAACCCGCACCCCCTGCGGAGCGAACCGCCGCCAACACCGCCGCGGCGAACGGCAACGACTCGTGCACCGGCCCGTACCCCAGCCCGAACACGACCGAGGCGGGATCGTGGTCCGGCTGAGCCGGACGCTCCCCGGACGCCTCGCGCGGCAGCAGCCGCAGGTATCCGTCGAAGATCTCCGGCGACCGCCACTCGACCCCACCGAGCGCACTCACCGGGAAACTCTGGTCCCCTGCCTTCCACTTCGCCGACGACGCACCCGTCCAGAACCACCGGAACGACACCGAGCGCCCGTCGAACGACGCCTTCCCGTCGTACGCCTTGAACTGCAACGGCGCCTCGGGCGCGGTCACCAGGAACCGTTCCGCCGGCCCGGTCTCGGTCAGCCGGGACCGCAGCTCGTCGGCGTAGTACTCCGCGAGCGTCTCCCGCTCGGCCGGCAGCACCAGCCGGTACGGGTCGGAGCCCTCCTTGAGCTGGTCCGCCGCAGCCTCCATCAGCGGATCGGCGCCCGGCCGCGGCACGGCACGCAGGACGACGGTGCCCCGCTTCCCGGGTGTCAGTGAAACCCCCGCGATCGCCTCCAGGGGGATGCGCCGTTCACCGAGCGCCTGGAAGAGCTTCGGCGTACGAATCCCCCGTTCGAAGCGGATGAGGACGGAGTCGGACTCGAACTCCCAGGCGGCTTGAAATCCGGCCAGTACGTCACCCATGCGGCTCATCGTATGCGGGCGACGCGGGGAAGTCCCGACCGAGGCGAACCGCACTTTTACCCTCCTCTACGCGCGTCAGGCCGCAGCGCTGTCGGACAGACCTGTCAGACACGCGTCGTTCTCCGGCGCGCACCGCACCGACTCGTACGCGCCGATGCCGATCTCGGCGAAGTTGTGCAGGCTCTCGGTGCCCGGCTCGAAATAGCCGCTGTGGCCCTTGGCGTCGGCCGCCGACAGGATGCGCGCCCCGAACTCCGTGGAGACCGGGTCCGCGCCGTGGCCGAGCCCGCCGACCTCCAGGTAGGGCACGTCCTGGACCCAGTCGTCGGCGTCCCGCATGGCCCACACCCGGGCCTCCGTCCGCAGTTGCCGGACCGAATCGGCGCGCATCCCGGGGCTGCCCGCGACCGCGATGTCGGTGACCCGCGACGGCAGCGAGCGCGCGGCGACCCCGCACACCACGGAGCCGTAGCTGTGGCACACCAGCGCGACGGTGGAGCTGCCGGGCAGGCTCCGCACCAGCGCGTTCAGCCGGACCGAGCCCTGTTCGGCCCGCAGCGCGGTCGCCGAGTCCAGGCCCAGGCCGTCGGGTGCGGTGTAGTCGGCCCAGGCGATGACGGCCGCAGGCGTCCCGCGGCTCGCCGCGCGCTCCGCGTCGTAGAGCGACTCGGCCATGCCGACGGGGGCGGAGTACCGGCGGTTGGTGCGCTGGAAGTTGATCACGTTGGTGTCGACGCCGGGGACGACGACGGAGACGCGCTCGGCCTTGTCGAGATCGCCGAAGACCTCGGCGACCCGGCCGTTGCCCTCGGGGTCGAACGCGAGGATGTGCCGTTTCTTCACGGCCAGCATGTCGAAGCGGTGCATCCGGCGGCCGGCCTCGTACCGGCCGGTCGCGGAGAGCCGCTTGTCGTGCGTGCGTTCCCGTTCGTGCCGGCTCTGCTGCTTGAGCGCGATGCGGTTGGCCCGGTACCGCAGTTCCACGGGTGCGCCGTTCATGTTGCCGACGGCGAGTGGATAGCGGTGGGCGAGCCGGGTGCGCTGGGGTGCGGTGAGCGAGGCGAAGAAGGCCGCCAGGCGGTGCGGGGGCGATTCGGCGTCCGGCAGTTCACGGCCGTCGAGGTGTCCGCTCTGCCACGCGGAGAGCGACGCCTGGAGCGGCGACTTCTCTCGGTGGCTGCGGATCGCGGTCCAGCCGGTGGTCGCCAGCATCACGAAAACCACGGCCAGCGCCAGCAGTGCGCGCCAGACGTTCAGTTGCGGGGAGGAGTCGAAGGAAGTCACTGAAAGGACACACTAAGAGAACGGAAGGGTCTCGCGTTAACCGAGTGAGGGGGATCACGTTTCGATCACGCCCGTTCCGTGCGGTGCGCAGAGAAGGTCCCGTTGATTCCCTTGCTGGCGTTTTTCAGTCAGTACGCCACTTTTCGGCCAACGACGGGCGCAGGGCGTCCAGATGCGCGGCGGTCAGCTCGCGCATCGCCTCCATGCTGAGGTCGCCGCCCAGTGCCCACAGCCGTTCTGTGACACGCATGACACCGGCGAACACCGCCACCGCGACACGCGGCCGGGGATCGGTCTCCACATCGAGCCCCTCGCGCTCGGCGATGATCCGTTCGATCTGCCGGCCCACCTCGTCCGCCCGGCGCAGATGCGCGGCCAGCAGCGCCGGGGTCGACTCGACCATGCCGTACGCGCGCAGGTGGAGGTCGAGCGGAACGACCTGGCCGACAGCCGCGCCGAAGGAGTCCCAGCCCTCCAGGACGGCGTTGCGCATCGCCTCCAGCGGGGCCTCGTGCGCCGGCCGGGCGCGCACCGCCGCCAGGAAGTGCTCGTGGGTGAGGCCCGTGACCGCGAGCGCGGCCTCCTCCTTGCCCGCGAAGTAGCGGAAGAAGGTGCGCTGCGACACGTCGACGGCCTCGGCGATCTCGTCGACGGTCGTCGCCTCGTACCCCCGCGTGGTGAACAGCTCCAGAGCCGCCCGCAGCAGCGCGTCATGGGTGCGCTGCTTCTTCCGCTCGCGCAGCCCGGGCCGCTCGTCCGCCGTCGCCGCCGCAGTCTCCATGAACCCTCGTCTCCACCCGCCCCTGCGGCGAGTGACGTGACAGTTACCGACTTGTGAATTGGTTTGTCAACTGTCAGTGGCTGTCATTAGCCTCGCACGCATGACTAGTCAGACCACTGTCGACAAGACGGGCCCGGGGGACAAGGCGCCAGACGTCCCGTCGGACCCGACGACGAACCAGGGCCGGGGCCTGCGCGGCCATCCCTGGTTCACCCTCCTCACCGTGGCCGTCGGCGTCATGATGGTCGCCCTCGACGGCACCATCGTGGCGATCGCCAACCCGGCCATCGCCAAGGATCTGGGTGCCACCTGGACCGATGTCCAGTGGATCACCAACGCGTACTTCCTCGCCCTCGCCGTCACGCTCATCACCGCGGGCAAGCTGGGCGACCGCTTCGGCCACCGCCAGACCTTCCTCATAGGCGTGGTCGGCTTCGCCGCCGCCTCCGGCGCCATCGGCCTGTCGAACTCGGTCGCCTTCGTGGTGACCTTCCGTGTCTTCCAGGGCCTGTTCGGCGCGCTGCTGATGCCCGCCGCGCTCGGTCTGCTGCGCGCCACGTTCCCCGCCGAGAAGCTGAACATGGCGATCGGCATCTGGGGCATGGTCATCGGCGCCTCCACCGCGGGCGGCCCGATCCTCGGCGGCTTCCTGGTGGAGAACGTCAGCTGGCAGTCGGTCTTCTGGATCAACGTCCCGGTCGGCGTCCTCGCCGCGGCCCTGGGCGCCTGGATCCTGCTGGACCACCGCGCCGAGAACGCCCCGCGCTCCTTCGACGTCCTGGGCATCGCCCTGCTGTCCGGAGCCATGTTCTGCCTGGTCTGGGCGCTCATCAAGGCGCCGGAGTGGGGCTGGGGCGACGCCCAGACCTGGACCTTCCTGGTCGTCTCCGTCGTCGGCTTCGCGCTCTTCGCCCTCTGGGAGACGAAGGTGAAGGAGCCGCTCATCCCGCTGGCCCTCTTCCGTTCCGTACCGCTCTCGGCGGGTGTCGTGCTGATGGTCCTGATGGCCATCGCCTTCATGGGCGGCCTGTTCTTCGTGACGTTCTACCTCCAGAACGTGCATGGCATGAGCCCCATCGACGCGGGTCTGCACCTGCTCCCGCTCACCGGCATGATGATCGTCGGCTCGCCCCTGGCCGGCGCGCTGATCACCAGGGCGGGACCGCGTGTCCCGCTGGCGGGCGGTATGGCCTGCACCGCGATCGCCATGTACGGCATGTCGACCCTGGAGACGGACACCGGCAGCGCCGTGATGTCCCTCTGGTTCGCCCTCCTCGGCCTCGGCCTCGCCCCGGTGATGGTCGGCGCCACCGAGGTCATCGTCGGCAACGCGCCCCTGGAGCTGTCCGGTGTCGCCGGCGGTCTCCAGCAGGCCGCGATGCAGATCGGCGGCAGCCTCGGTACGGCCGTGCTGGGCGCCGTGATGACGTCCAAGGTGGACAGCGACTTCGCGGGCAACTGGAAGGACGCGGGGCTCCCGCCGCTCGACGAGGCGCAGCTCGCCCAGGCCAAGCAGGCCGTCCAGCAGGGCGCGGCCCCCGTCGCCGAGGGCACCCCGGCGGAGATCGCAGCGAAGATCACCACGGTCGCGCACGACACGTTCATCTCCGGCATGAGCCTGGCGTCCCTGGTCGCCGCCGGGGTGGCCGCGGTCGCCGTCCTCGTGGCGTTCCTGACCAAGCGCGGCGCGAACGCCGAGGCGGGTGCCGGAGCGGCGCACATCTAACAGCTCCGCCGCTGCTTCACGCGCGGGTTTCCGCCCGCGTTCGCCTATCAGGGTGACAACGCTGAAGATCGCTTCCACCCGGTGCGCGCCGCAGGTCACAGTGGGTCAAGTCCTCCGCACGGCATAGTCGTTCGACCGCGGAGCGATCCGGGGGTCTGCGGCGCGCTGCCGGAGGGGGGCAGCGCGCGCAGGCGGCTCCGCCAACTTCGCCGGTTTCAACCACTCCGCCGGGGTACTCGCCATCTCGTACTCGAACTGACCGCGAGGTTCAGGGAGTTGTTGACTATGGCGGGCTTCGGACACAGTTCGCGCAGGCACCCTCGCTCACGTGGCCGGACGTGGTCACGGAGCGGGCCGGATCGCGCGACCCTCGGGATCATCGGAGTCATCTGCGCCGTCGCCGGATTCTTCGTCCTGGGCATCGTCCTGGGACCCGTGGCGGTCCTCTGCGGCTGGCTGGCCATGAACCGCACCTGGTCCGGCGCCCGCCCCGTTCCCGCGATCATCGCGGTCGTTCTGGGTGCGATCGACACGATCCTGGCGATCATCTGGCTGGCGGGCGTGACAGGGCCGGGAACGGGTCTCGTCTGACCGTGCGGCCCACCCACCCGTACCCGCCGACGCAACCGGCACCGCCCACTCTCACCGGCGCTGCTCAGGCACCCCTTCAACAGACTTCAACGACGCCACCTCCGCCCGCAGCAGCCGAACCTCCTCGGCCAGTTCCGCTATCGCGGCCGTCTGGCGCCGCTCCTCCGCGTCGTCCTTCTCGAACCGAGCTATGAACCACGCCGCGATGTTCGCGGTCACCACACCCAGCAGCGCGATCCCGGACAGCATCAGCCCGACCGCCAGCACCCGCCCCAGCCCGGTCGTCGGCGCGTGGTCCCCGTACCCCACGGTCGTCATCGTCGTGAACGACCACCACACCGCGTCGTCCAGGGTGTGGATGTTCCCGCCGGGCGCCTCCCGTTCCACGGACAGCACCGCCAGCGACCCGAACATCAGCAGCCCGACGACCGCCCCGCCGACATACGTCGTGAGCCTTATCTGCGAGGCCATCCGCGCCCGCTGCCCGACCAGCAGCAGTGTCGCCACCACCCGCAGCAGCCGCAGCGGCTGGATCATCGGCAGCACCACGGCCGCCAGGTCCAGCCACCGTGTCCGGACGAACTCCCGGCGGTGTTCGGCGAGCGTCAGCCGGATCAGGTAGTCGAGCGCGAAGGCGCCCCACACGACCCACTCGACGGCCTCGCACCACCACTCCACCTGGTCGCTCGCGTCCGGCCGCACGATCGGCACGGCGTACGCGACGGCGAACGCCAGGGCCAGGCCGAACAGCGGACGCTGTGTGTTCTGTTCCCAACGGACCTGTGCCGAGACCGATCGCTGCTTCATGTCCGCATCGTAGGAAACGTGAAGGGGTGGTGAACCCACCGGTTCACCACCCCTTGACACCGTCGGCCGTTCTGAACAGGTCGGCCGAGCGCGGCGGCTAGGCGTCGCCGCCCGCGGCCCCCGGGTCCGCCGCCGCCACGTCGAGCAGCTGGTAGCGGTCGATGGCCTGCTTCAGCACCGAGCGGTCCACCTTGCCCTCACGCGCCAGTTCGGTCAGCACGGCGACCACGATCGACTGCGCGTCGATGTGGAAGAAGCGCCGGGCCGCGCCCCGGGTGTCCGCGAAGCCGAAGCCGTCCGCGCCCAGCGACTGGTACGTGCCCGGCACCCAGCGCGAGATCTGGTCCGGCACCGACCGCATCCAGTCGGAGACGGCCACGAACGGCCCCTCGGCGCCGCTCAGCTTCCGCGTCACGTACGGGACCTGCTGCTCCTCCTCGGGGTGCAGCAGGTTGTGCCGCTCCACCTCGACCGCGTCACGGCGCAGCTCGTTCCAGGAGGTCGCCGACCAGACGTCCGCCTTCACGTTCCAGTCGGCGGCGAGGATCGCCTGCGCCTCGACCGCCCACGGCACCGCGACACCGGAGGCGATGATCTGCGCGGGGATCGAGCCCGCCTCGCCGGCCCGGTAGCGGTGGATGCCCTTGAGGATGCCCTCGACGTCCACGTCCGCCGGCTCGGCCGGGTGCTGGATCGGCTCGTTGTAGACGGTGAGGTAGTAGAAGACGTCCTCGCCCGGCTTGCCGTCCGCGGTCTCGCCGTACATCCGGCGCAGACCGTCCTTCACGATGTGCGCGATCTCGTACCCGAACGCCGGGTCGTAGGCGACACAGCCCGGGTTGGTGGACGCCAGCAGCTGCGAGTGCCCGTCCGCGTGCTGCAGCCCCTCACCGGTCAGGGTCGTACGGCCGGCGGTCGCGCCCAGGACGAAACCACGGGCCAGCTGGTCGGACATCTGCCAGAACTGGTCACCGGTGCGCTGGAAACCGAACATCGAGTAGAAGACGTAGACCGGGATGAGCGGTTCGCCGTGCGTGGCGTACGCCGAACCGGCGGCGATCAGCGAGGCCGTGCAGCCCGCCTCCGAGATGCCGTCGTGCAGCATCTGCCCGGTCGGGGACTCCTTGTACGCGAGCAGCAGATCGCGGTCGACCGCCTCGTACTGCTGGCCGAGCGGGTTGTAGATCTTCGCGCTCGGGAAGAACGAGTCCATACCGAAGGTGCGGTACTCGTCGGGCGCGATCAGTACGAACCGCTTGCCGATCTCCTTGTCCCGCATGAGGTCCTTCAGCAGTCGGACGAACGCCATGGTGGTGGCGATCGACTGCTGACCGGAGCCCTTCTTCACACTCGCGTACGTCTTCTCCTCCGGCAGTGCCAGCGGCTTCGCCCGCACGATGCGCGTCGGGACGTACCCGCCGAGCCCCTTGCGGCGGTCGTGCATGTACTGGATCTCCTCGGAGTCCCGCCCGGGGTGGTAGTACGGCGGGGCGCCGCTCTCCAGCTCCTTGTCGGAGATCGGCAGGTGCAGCCGGTCGCGGAAGCGCTTGAGGTCGTCGACCGTCAGCTTCTTCATCTGGTGCGTGGCGTTGCGGCCCTCGAAGTTCGGGCCCAGGGTCCAGCCCTTGACCGTCTTCGCCAGGATGACCGTCGGCTGGCCCTTGTGCTCGTAGGCCGCCTTGTACGCCGCGTAGATCTTGCGGTGGTCGTGACCGCCGCGGCCCAGGTGCAGGATCTGGTCGTCGGTCATGTTCTCGACCATCGCGCGCAGCCGGTGGTCGTCACCGAAGAAGTGGTCGCGGATGTACGCCCCGGTCTCCGTGGCGTACGTCTGGTACTGGCCGTCCGGCGTGGTGTTCATCCGGTTGACCAGCACACCGTCGCGGTCCTGCGCGAGCAGCGGGTCCCAGGAGCGGTCCCAGACGAGCTTGATCACGTTCCAGCCGGCGCCCCGGAAGACCGACTCCAGCTCCTGGATGACCTTGCCGTTGCCGCGCACCGGGCCGTCGAGGCGCTGGAGGTTGCAGTTCACGACGAACGTCAGGTTGTCGAGGCCCTCGCGCGCGGCGAGGGTGAGCTGGCCGAGCGACTCCGGCTCGTCCATCTCGCCGTCGCCGAGGAAGGCCCAGACGTGCGACTTGGAGGTGTCCGCGATCCCGCGCGCCTCCATGTAGCGGTTCATCCGCGCCTGGAAGATCGCGCCCAGCGGGCCGAGGCCCATGGACACGGTCGGGAACTCCCAGAAGTCCGGCATCAGGCGCGGGTGCGGGTAGCTGGACAGGCCGTACGGCGCCTTGGACTTCTCCTGGCGGAACGCGTCCAGCTGCTGGTCGTCGAGCCGGTCCAGCAGATAGGCGCGGGCGTAGATGCCGGGGGAGGCGTGGCCCTGGAAGAAGATCTGGTCGCCGCCGTCGCCCTCGTCCTTGCCGCGGAAGAAGTGGTTGAAGCCCACGTCGTAGAGGGAGGCGGAGGACGCGAAGGTCGCGATGTGACCACCGACGCCGATCCCGGGCCGCTGGGCGCGCGAGACCATCACGGCGGCGTTCCAGCGGGTCGCGTTGAGGATCTTCCGCTCGATCTCCTCGTTGCCGGGGAAGAACGGCTCGGCCTTGGTCGGGATGGTGTTGACGTAGTCCGTGCTGCGCATCTCGGGCACGGCCACGCGCTTCTCGCGGGCCCGCTCGATGAGCCGGAGCATCAGGTAGCGCGCGCGCTCACGGCCGCGCTCGTCCACGGCGGCGTCGAGCGAGTCGAGCCACTCCTGGGTCTCCTCGGGATCGAAGTCAGGGACCTGACTCGGAAGGCCGCCAATGATGATCGGATTGCGATCGGATCCGGAAGCCACGCTGTTCCTTAGCTGTCAGAGGGCCGCTCTTCAATGGTTCTTCTGGGGGTTCCGCAGGGGTTCTTCTGGGGGTTCTCTAGGTGCCTGCACCGCCCCCCATCGTGTACCTCGGGAACGCAAACGTCATCTCTACCGAGAGGTAACCAGGGCGGTCACTGGCTCGACAAAGGTAGTAAAGGTATTCGATGCTCGTACCCCCGGATGGTTGCCGAACGCGCAAAAAGGGCAGAACGGTGTGGCGTGTGTCACGTGAAGCCGTGAATCCGCGTAGAGAGTTGCGGTGACACGGCCCGGATCGTCACCGTTTCGGCGGTCTCCGAGGCTGGGTACTTGCGCGATCCGCCCCGCCCGTGTGGACTACGGCCAATGCTTCGCGCACGCGCGTGGCTGATTCCCCAGGGGGCGACCCCACCCGAACATGATCAGGAGGCAACCCGTGAGCGCGACCGCGGACCACGCGGAGGAGCGGACGAACCCTGCCGCGAGGCTGGGGTTCCAGCCCGAGCAGGTGGTCCAGGAGATCGGCTACGACGACGATGTCGACCAGGAGCTCCGCGAGTCCATCGAGGAAGTCGTAGGCAGTGAGCTCGTCGACGAGGACTACGACGACGTGGCCGATGCCGTCGTGCTGTGGTTCCGAGACGACGACGGCGACCTGACGGATGTGCTGGTGGACGCCACCACGTACATCGAGGAAGGTGGCTCGATCCTGCTGCTGACGCCCAAGACCGGGCGGGACGGCTATGTGGAGCCCAGCGACATTTCGGAGGCCGCGACGACTGCGGGGTTGTCCGCGTCGAAGAGTGTCAGCGTGGGCAAGGACTGGAGCGGAAGCCGGCTGGTCACGCCGAAGGCGGCGAAGTCCGGCAAGAGGTAGACGCTGCCGCTTTGGGCTCGGCAGGTTCGCCTGAGAGCTCGGTGGGTTCTGTGTGACGGCGGCGGCGGGTTCGTCGTGGCTTGTCGCGCAGTTCCCCGCGCCCCTGGAGGCGGGCCCCTTCGGGGCCACCCCTCCAGGGGCGCCTCGTTTCCCGTGCGTAGGCTGGGTCACCCGAACAGTCCATGAAGGGACTCAGGTAGATCATGGCGATCCAGGTCGGTGACAAGGCCCCCGATTTCGAGCTCAAGGACAATCACGGCGCCACCGTGCGGCTCTCGGACTTCCGGGGCGAGAAGAACGTGGTGGTGCTCTTCTACCCGTTCGCGTTCACCGGGGTGTGCACGGGCGAGTTGTGCGAGCTGCGGGACAACCTGCCGAAGTTCGTCAACGACGACGTGCAGCTGCTGGCCGTGTCGAACGACTCCATCCACACCCTGCGGGTCTTCGCCGAGCAGGAGGGCCTGGAGTACCCGCTGCTGTCGGACTTCTGGCCGCACGGCGAGGTCTCCCGGGCGTACGGCGTCTTCGACGCGGACAAGGGCTGCGCGGTGCGCGGCACGTTCATCGTCGACAAGGAGGGCCTCGTCCGCTGGTCGGTCGTCAACGCCCTGCCCGACGCCCGCGACCTGAACGAGTACCTCGCGGCCCTCGACACCCTGTGATTCTTCGGTTCCACACCCTGCGGGGAACGGGAACCCGTCACTAGGATCGACACGTTGATCCGACACAGACGCAACGCAGGGGCTCCCCGCCCCTGAAACCAAACGGAGGACTTCGTGGGAGTCAGCCTCAGCAAGGGCGGCAACGTATCGCTGACCAAGGAGGCGCCGGGCCTGACCGCGGTCATCATCGGACTGGGGTGGGACATCCGTACCACGACCGGCACCGACTTCGACCTGGACGCCAGTGCCCTGCTGCTCGACGCGTCGGGCAAGGTCAGCAGCGACGCCAACTTCATCTTCTTCAACAACCTGAAGAGCCCGGACGGCTCGGTCGAGCACACCGGCGACAACCTCACCGGTGAGGGCGAGGGCGACGACGAGCAGATCAAGGTCAACCTCGCGACCGTCCCGGCCGAGATCGAGAAGATCGTCTTCCCGGTCTCGATCTACGACGCCGAGAACCGTCAGCAGTCCTTCGGCCAGGTCCGCAACGCCTTCATCCGCGTGGTGAACCAGGCGGGCGAGGCGGAGATCGCCCGCTACGACCTCTCCGAGGACGCCTCCACCGAGACCGCCATGGTCTTCGGCGAGCTCTACCGGCACGGCGCCGAGTGGAAGTTCCGTGCCATCGGCCAGGGCTACGCCTCGGGCCTGCGCGGTATCGCCCAGGACTTCGGTGTGAACGTCTGAGTCACGGGGGAAGACCCCCGTGCGCCACAGACGCACGGGGGAAGATCCCCGTGCGCCACAGACTCACCACGTCCGGCGCCGCAGTCGACACCGACCGCGGCGCCGGACGCGCTCGTACGACGAGGGCGGGCGGCCCGCGCGTACGCGACAACTGAACAGTTGAGCAACTGCAGCTCGAAAATCGGGGAGGACCAGCACCATGGGCGTCACACTCGCCAAGGGAGGCAATGTCTCCCTCTCCAAGGCCGCGCCGAACCTCACACAAGTGTTGGTCGGGCTCGGCTGGGACGTCCGGACCACCACCGGAGCCCCCTTCGACCTCGACGCCAGCGCGCTGCTGTGCCAGGGCGGCCGGGTGCTGGGGGACGAGTGGTTCGTCTTCTACAACAACCTCAAGAGCCCGGACGGCTCGGTCGAGCACACCGGCGACAACCTCACCGGTGAGGGCGACGGTGACGACGAGTCGCTGATCATCGACCTCTCCCGGGTGCCGGCCAGCGTCGACAAGATCGTCTTCCCGGTCTCCATCCATGACGCCGAGAACCGCGGCCAGGCCTTCGGGCAGGTCAGCAACGCCTTCATCCGCGTGGTCAACCAGGCCGACGGCCAAGAACTCGCCCGCTACGACCTCTCCGAGGACGCCTCCACCGAGACCGCGATGATCTTCGGCGAGGTCTACCGCTACGGCGGCGAGTGGAAGTTCCGCGCGGTGGGACAGGGGTACGCGTCCGGCCTGCGGGGCATCGCCCTCGACTTCGGGGTGAACGTCTCGTAGCGCTATATGCGCAAAAGCCGGGGCCGTGTGGGGTGCGAGGGGTACCCGACTAGACTTCGGGTTCAAAGTTTCGTAAAGCCGCGCGCGGCGCGGGGGAACCCCGTACACACACGATTGGGTAGCCAGTGGTTCTGAAAACCTTCGGCTGGTCGTTCGCGGTCACCGCGCTCGGCTTGGTCGCAGCGGTTCTCTACGACGGATGGACGGCTCTCGGGCTCGTCGCGATCCTCTGCGTCCTGGAGATCTCGCTGTCGTTCGACAACGCGGTGGTCAACGCCGGGATCGTGAAGAAGATGAATGCCTTCTGGCAGAAGATCTTCCTCACCATCGGCATCCTGATCGCCGTCTTCGGTATGCGGCTGATCTTCCCCGTCGTCATCGTCGCCATCAGCGCCAAGCTCGGGCCGATCGAGGCCGTCGACCTGGCGCTGACCGACAAGGACCAGTACCAGCAGTACGTGACCGACGCGCACCCGTCGATCGCGGCCTTCGGCGGTATGTTCCTGCTGATGATCTTCCTGGACTTCATCTTCGAGGACCGGGACATCAAGTGGCTGGGCTGGCTGGAGCGCCCGCTGTCCAAGCTCGGCAAGATCGACATGCTGTCGGCCTGCATCGCGATGATCGTCCTGCTGATCACCTCGATGACCTTCGCGACCCACGCCCACCAGCACGGCGGCACCCATGCCGACAAGGCGCAGACGGTCCTGATCTCCGGCCTCGCGGGCCTCATCACCTACCTGATCGTCGGTGGTCTCTCCGGCTACTTCGAGAACAAGCTGGAGGAGGACGAGGAGCGCGAGCACGAGGAGGAGGAAGAGGCGGCCCGCACCGGCAAGCCGCGTTCGGCCGTCGCCCTCGCCGGCAAGGCCGCGTTCTTCATGTTCCTCTACCTGGAGGTCCTGGACGCGTCCTTCTCCTTCGACGGCGTGATCGGTGCCTTCGCCATCACCAACGACATCGTCCTGATGGCGCTGGGCCTCGGTGTCGGCGCGATGTACGTCCGGTCGCTGACCGTGTACCTGGTCCGCCAGGGCACCCTCGACGACTACGTCTACCTGGAGCACGGCGCGCACTACGCGATCGGCGCGCTCGCCGCGATCCTCCTCGTCACCATCCAGTACGAGATCAACGAGTTCATCACCGGTTCCGTCGGTGTCATCCTGATCGCCTGGTCCTTCTGGTCCTCCGTCCGCCGCAACAAGGCGCTGGCGGCCGAAGAGGGAAAAGCTGACGCCGCCGACAAGGCGGAGGTCTCCTCCGGGGTGTGATCACCCGTGCGGTGAGGGCAGGCTCTGAGCGGGGCGGCCGACGAGGATGCGTCCTCGTCGGCCGCCCCGTCGGTGGTTGACGCGACGACACGGCAGGTGTGGGGCGGGCATGAGTTTTCTGGACAACCTGTGGCGCGGGCGGGCCTCGGAGTTCGACGCGGGCAACGCGGCGACCAACGCGATCGAGCTGACCAAGCGGCACCAGAAGGTGTCCCTCTCCAAGCAGAACGCGGCCGCCGGCCATCTGCGGGTCAACCTGTCCTGGCGGATGCGGACCTCCGACATCGGCGCGCCCAAGCGCCAGAGCGTGCTGCGGCACCCCTTCAAGGCCCTCAGGCCGGAGGAGGTGCAGGCGCACAGCCAGAGCATGGTGAACGTCGACCTCGACCTCGGCTGCCTCTACGAACTGGCCGACGGGACCAAGGGGGTCGTCCAGCCCCTGGGCGGCTTCCTCGGCGACATCAACGAGGCGCCCTACATGCGGCTCAGCGGGGACGACCGGTTCGGCTCCGGGTCCGGCGAGACGATGTACATCAACCTGGACCACCGGGACCAGTTCAAGCGGATGCTGGTCTTCGTCTACATCTACGACCAGACGCCGGCCTTCGACCGTACGCACGCGATCGTGACGCTGTACCCGAGCAACGGGCCGCGGATCGAGATAGGCCTGGACGAGCGGCATCCGCAGGCCCGGTCCTGTGCGGTGGTGATGATCGAGAACGTCAAGGGCGAGATCACCGTGCGCCGGGAGGTGAAGTTCGTCTACGGCTTCCAGGCCGAGCTCGACCGGTTGTACGGGTGGGGGCTGCAGTGGGGGCGGGGCTACAAGACCAAGGCGGAGCGCTGACGGGGGCCGAGGCGCGCAGTTCCCCGCGCCCCTCGGCGGTGATCCCTCAGCGGCCGATGAACTGAGGGCCCTGCGGGGGCAGGCGGAAGTTCGGGTCCAGGGCCGCCGCCGTGGGCTGCGGGTAGCCGTAGGCCGGGCCGTTGGTGGTGGCGGGCGTCGGCTGCGGGTGGGGGTAGCCGTAGGCCGACAGCTGGGTCGGGGCCGCCGGGGGGTAGCCGTACGCGGGCTGGGACGGAACGCCCGTCGGGGGCTGCTCCGGGGGCAGCGGGGCCGAGATCTCCGGGGCCGGGGTCTGGGTCGTGGCGTCCTCGTCGGCCGTCGCGGCCGCCGCCTCCGACTCGTCGACCGAGATGCCGAAGTCCATGGCGAGGCCCTGGAGGCCGTTGGTGTAGCCCTCGCCCAGGGCACGGAACTTCCAGCCGCCGCCCCGGCGGTAGAGCTCACCGCAGATCAGGGCGGTCTCGTCGCCGGTCTCCGGCTTGATGTCGAAATACGCCAGCGGTTCGGCGTCCGCGACGGTGGCGTCGTACAGCAGAATGCGCAGGGACCGTACGCGGCCGAAGGGGACGGGCTGCCCGGAGGCGTCGTCGGCGGAGGCCACGAGGAGAATCTGGCCGACGGCGGACTCGACACCGGCCAGATCGGTCTGGATGGTGTCGGTGAGGCCTTCGGCCACACGCTTTTTGCCGAGTCGCCACACCTTGCCCGAGGGATGGCGTGGCTGGTTGTAGAAGACGAAGTCCTCGTCGGACCGTACGCGGCCGTCGGGGCCGAGGAGCAGCGCCGAGGCGTCGACGTCCGGGGCGTCCTGCCCCGGCGCCCAGCGCAGCACGGCGCGGACCGCCGTGGCTTCTACGGGGACGTTCGACCCCTTCAGCATCGCGTGCGTCATGCGGTCATCCTGCCCTCTCGGTCCTGATCACGACAACGCGGGGGCGGCGAACCGCCGACGAGAACGTCCAGCGCCCGACACCGCCGGGTTACCAGAACTTCACGACCGGCGGGAACTGATGTCACACATTTGTACGTACTATTACCGGCCACGATCGTGACCGGATGCCGAGCAAGCACGGGGGAACCACATGCGTCATTTCGGGCACATAGCCCCTGAGGAGCGGCGGCGTCTGTTCTACCGGGAGCCCGGCGTCTTCGACGCCGACTCCCCGGCCCGGGTGCTCGCCGCCGCGCTCGGTGCCACGCTCTACAGCCCGGCGACCCGGGAGCGGCTCGCCGACGACATCGTCAAGCAGGCCGGGCGCGGTGTGGTCTCCATGGTGCTCTGCCTGGAGGACTCCATCGACGACGCCGAGGTCGTGGGCGCCGAGGAGAACCTCGTCCGGCAGTTCACCGACCTCGCCGCCCGGCCGGACGTCGAGCTTCCGCTGCTCTTCATCAGAGTCCGCCTCCCCGAGCAGATACCCGACCTGGTCAGCCGGTTCGGCCCGGCCGTACGGCTGCTGTCCGGTTTCGTGTTCCCCAAGTTCACCGAGGAACGGGGCGTGGCCTTCCTGGAGGCGCTCACCGCCGCCGAGGCCGCGAGCGGGCGGCGGCTGTTCGGGATGCCGGTTCTCGAATCGCCCGAGCTGATGTACCGGGAGACGCGCGTAGAGGCGCTCCAGGGCATCGCCCACACCGTCGACAAGTACCGCGACCGCGTCCTCGCGCTGCGTCTGGGCGTCACCGACTTCTGCTCCTCCTACGCGCTGCGCCGGGCACCGGACATGACCGCGTACGACGTCCAGATCGTGGCCTCCGTGATCGCCGACGTGGTGAACGTGCTCGGCCGCGCCGACGGCACCGGGTTCACGGTGACCGGGCCGGTGTGGGAGTACTTCCGGGTCCAGGAGCGGATGTTCAAGCCGCAGCTGCGCACCAGCCCCTTCCTGGCGAACCGGGCCGTGGAGCTGCGTGAGTCGCTGATCGAGCACTCGCTGGACGGTCTGCTCCGGGAGATCTCCCTGGACCACGCCAACGGGTTGCTCGGCAAGACCTGCATCCACCCCTCGCACGTGCTGCCGGTGCACGCCCTGTCCGTGGTCAGCCACGAGGAGTACGGCGACGCCCAGGACATCCTGCGGCCCGAGCGGGGCGGCGGCGGTGTCCTGCGCTCGGCCTCCCGGAACAAGATGAACGAGGTCAAGCCGCACCGCGCCTGGGCGGAAAGGGTTCTGCAGCGTGCCGAGGTGTTCGGTGTCGCCAACGAGGACATCGGGTTCGTGGACCTGCTGGCCGCGGGCCTGCCCGACTGACCCGCACTCGCCCGCCCACTCCATGCGCCGTACCGACCGCCGTACCGACTAAGGAATCGATGAACAACGCAGCGAACGACACGACCGGGGCCCGTGGCGGAGTCTGGTCCGGGGCCTGGGTCCGTGAACGGCTCGGGGTCGAACTGGTCGGGGACGAGGAGCTGACCGGGCTCCTGGGGCTCGCGTTGCGGCGCAATCCCAAGCGGGCGCATCTGCTGGTGTCGAACGTCCTCGGCAAGCATGTGCCGCAGTCCCCGGCCGTCGTCCACGGGCACGGGTTCGCGCTGGGCCGCCGGGTGCGACAGCTGCTGGGGGAGGACGGGGCGCGGGCCGCGGTCGTCCTCGGGTACGCCGAGACCGCCACCGGGCTCGGACACTCCGTCGCGGACGGGGTGGGCGAGGCGCCCTACCTCCACTCCACCCGGCGTCCCGTCGAGGGGGTCGCCCAGGCCGGGGGCTTCGAGGAGTCCCACTCCCACGCCACCTCGCACCTGCTGCTGCCGGAGGACCCCGCCCTGCTCGCGGGGCCGGGGCCGCTGGTGCTCGTCGACGACGAGTTCTCGACCGGGAACACGGTCCTCAACACCATCCGCGCACTGCACGAGCGGTATCCGCGGGAGCGGTACGTCGTGGTGGCGCTGGTCGACATGCGGTCGGCCGACGACCAGGGACGGCTGGCCGCGTTCGCCCGGGAGATCGGGGCGCGCGTCGACCTGGTGACCGCGGCGAAAGGAACCGTACGGCTGCCGGAGGGGGTGCTGGCCAAGGGCCAGGCGCTCGTGGCGGAACATGAAGGATCGGCGCCGGGGGGTGCCGGTGCGGCCGGGACTTCGGCGGCCGGGGTCCCGCGGGTCGAGTTGGGCTGGCCCGCCGGGGTGCCCGACGGGGGGCGGCACGGCTTCACCCCCGCGCATCGCGCACGGCTGGAGAGCGCGTTGCCCGCCATGGCCGCGCGCATCGCCGAGGCCCTGCCCCCGGGGGCCCGCCGAGTGCTGGTGCTCGGTTTCGAGGAGCTGATGTACGCCCCGCTGGCGCTCGCCCGGGAGCTGGAGAAGTCGGCCGGGGAAGAGCTGGAGATACGCTTCTCCACCACCACGCGGTCGCCTGTCCTCGCCGTCGACGACCCTGGCTACGCGATACGCAGCCGCCTCGTCTTCCCGGCCCACGACGACCCGGCGGACGGGCCGGGGGAGCGGTACGCCTACAACGTGGCCGGCGGCGGCTTCGACACGGTGGTCGCGGTCGTCGACTCGGCCGCCGACACGGCCGCGCTGCACGCCGACGACGGCCTGCTGGCCACCCTCGCCGCCCACGTGCCCGGCGTACTCCTCGCCGTGGTCCCGTCGTACGTCCCGTCGACCGTGCCGGCGCCCCCGACCCCGCACCTTCCCGAAAGGCCAGCCATGCTCTCCGAGCCCCTCCGCGGCCCCGACTTCTCCTCCTACGCCGCCGACGAGGTGGGCTGGCTGCTCCAGGACCTCTCGGACGTGACGCTGGAGGCGCCCACCGAGGAGCGGGAGGAGGCCATCCAGAGCGGGGGCGCGCACTACGCCGAGTCCCTGCCGGTCGAGTACCAGCCGAGCGAGCAGTACCAGGCCCTCTTCCACAGCGCGCTCGACACGTCCGCCGAGCGCATCGCCGTCGCGGTGGGCGTGGTGACCGAGACCGTGCTGGCCGAGCGGTCGGCGCGGCCCGTCCTGGTGTCGCTGGCCCGTGCCGGGACGCCCGTGGGCGTGCTGATGCGGCGTTGGGCGCGGCACCGCCACGACATCGAGGTGCCGCACTACGCCGTGTCCATCGTGCGGGGCCGCGGTATCGACGCCAACGCGCTGCGCTGGCTCGCCGACCGCCACGACCCCGCCGACGTCGTGTTCGTCGACGGCTGGACCGGCAAGGGCGCGATCACCCGGGAACTCGCCGCCGCGATCGAGGAGTTCGAGGCGTCCGACGGGATCACCGGGTTCGACCCCGAGATCGCCGTCCTCGCCGACCCGGGCTCGTGCGTGCGGACGTACGGCACCCGGGAGGACTTCCTGATCCCCTCCGCCTGCCTCAACTCCACCGTCTCCGGGCTGATCTCACGGACCGTGCTGCGCGCGGACCTCGTCGGGCCCGACGACTTCCACGGCGCCAAGTTCTACCGGGAGCTGGCCGGCGTCGATGTGTCGGTGGACTTCCTGGACGCCGTGGCCGCCCGCTTCCCGGACGTCGAGGACGCGGTCGACGTCCGGACCAAGGAACTGCTCGCCGCCGACCGCACCCCCACCTGGGAGGGCTGGGCGGCCGTCGAGCGGATCAGCGAGGAGTACGGGATCCACGACGTGAACCTGGTCAAGCCCGGTGTCGGAGAGACCACTCGGGTGCTGCTGCGCCGGGTACCGTGGAAGATCCTCGCGCGGGCCGGGGCGGGCGCGGACCTCGACCACGTACGTCTGCTCGCCGAACAGAGAGGGGTACCGGTGGAAGAGGTGGCCGAACTGCCGTACACATGCGTGGGGTTGATCCACCCGAAGTTCACGCGGGGCGCCACCGGCGCCGACGGCAAGGCGGTGGCGGTCTGATGCCGGGCCCCAGGGTTCTCGTCGCGAGCGATCTGGACCGTACGCTCATCTACTCCTCCGCCGCGCTCGCGCTGACCATGCCGGACGCGCGGGCGCCCCGGCTGCTCACCGTCGAGGTGCACGAGAGCAAGCCGCTGTCGTACATGACGGAGACGGCCGCGGGGCTGCTGGCCGAGCTGGGCGACACGGCGGTGTTCGTGCCGACCACGACCCGGACGCGCAAGCAGTACCAGCGGATCAGTCTGCCGGGTCCGGAGCCGACGTACGCGATCTGCGCCAACGGCGGGCATCTGCTGGTGGACGGCGTCACGGACGTCGCCTGGCACGAGCGGGTGACGGCCCGGCTCGCCGAGGAGTGCGCGCCGCTCGCCGAGGTGCGGGACCATCTGGCGGCCACGGCGCACCCGACGTGGGTGCGCAAGCACCGCGTCGCCGAGGAGCTGTTCGTCTATCTCGTCGTCGAGCGTGAGCTGCTCCCCGAGGAGTGGGTGAAGGAGCTCGCGGTCTGGGCCGAGAACCGCGGGTGGACCGTCTCGCTCCAGGGACGCAAGCTCTACGCCGTGCCGAAGCCGCTCACCAAGTCGGCGGCGATGAGGGAGGTCGCCCGGCGGACGGGGGCCGAGCTGACCTTGGCCGCGGGGGACTCCCTGCTCGACGCCGATCTGTTGCTCGCGGTGGACCGGGCCTGGCGGCCCGGGCACGGGGAGCTGGCGGAGGCGGGGTTCGTGGGCCCGGGGGTGAGTGCGCTGCCCGAGCGAGGGGTGCTGGCCGGGGAGCGGATTCTTCGGGAGTTCTTGCGGGCCTCGCGGGGCGCTCCGCGCGGGTGAGCGGCTCGTTCCGGTCAGGGGGTGGGGGTGCGGTGCGATGCTGGCTGCCGGTCCGCTGTGGCTTGTCGCGCCCGCGCGGCGGAGCCGCATATGTCAGCGCCCCGCGCCCCTTCAGGGCTGCTGTTGCGTGACCTCTTCAGGAAGCGGAGGAGGATGAAGGTCAGCAGGGCCAGGGCCGCTCCGGCGAGGACGATCTTCGAGTACGTCGAGACGATCGCCGTGACCTCTGTCCAGTTGGCGCCCAGGAAGTAGCCGGCCAGGACGAAGACCGTGTTCCAGATGGCGCTGCCCAGGGTGGTCAGCAGGGTGAAGACGGGCAGGGGCATGCGTTCCACGCCGGCCGGGACCGAGATCAGGCTGCGGAAGACCGGGATCATCCGGCCGAAGAAGATCGCCTTGGTGCCGTGTTTCAGGAACCAGGCTTCTGTCTTCTCGATGTCCGATACCTTGACCAGGGGGAGCTTCGCGGCGATGGCGACCGTGCGGTCGCGGCCGAGCAGGGCGCCGACGCCGTAGAGGGCGAGGGCGCCGACCACGGAGCCCGCGGTGGTCCACAGCAGGGCGGCGAAGAGGTTCATCTGCCCGGTGCTCGCGGCGAAGCCGGCGAGGGGGAGAATGACCTCGCTGGGGATCGGCGGGAAGAGGTTCTCCAGCGCGACGGCGAGGCCCGCGCCCGGCGCCCCCAGCAGATCCATCAGACCGATGATCCACAGGGGTGCGCCGCTCATCGACTCCGCTTGCATGGCTGTCATGGGGGCACGCTAGGCGAACGAAGCTGAAGGGAGCCTGAGGCGTGGGTGAACGTCCGAGGGGCGGGTTCCGTTGATCGAGGTGTGTTGATCAACCGCAGCAGCCGCCACCGCAGCACCCGCCGCCACCACCACCACCACCACCACCACCACCGCCGCCCGCCCGGGGCGCAGGGGCGGACATGGCGGCCGACCCTCCGACGGCGACCGTCGACAGCAGTTTGACCGTGTCGGAGTGGCCCTCGGGGCAGTCCGCAGGGGCGGAGGACTCGGCCATCGGGCGGCTCAGTTCGAAGGTGTCGCCGCAGGTCCGGCAGCGGTATTCGTAGCGAGGCATGGGGTCAGGCTAACGGGAGTGCGGGGGGCGGCAAGGGGGCCGCGTTCTGCCTGGTCGGTCACACTGGCCAAATTTTCACGCTCCTGACAGAAGCGTTTGTGAAAGTGACTGATAATTTGTGGTCGCTGTGTGGAGACCGGGAGGCCGGGGGAACAGGGGGCCACTGCCGCGGGTGTGGCGGCCGTGACCATCCACGCGGCGGTGCCAAGTGGGGAGGGGGGACAGTCATGACCGCTGTCCTTGGTCGATCGGGAGACACGTGTCCCGGTCGGATAGTCGCCGTGCGCGGGCGGAAGGTTGCCGCGCACCGCCGAATAATTGCTGGGCACCGCTCGGGCCGTCCGCGTACGGGAGCCCGCCGTGGCTAGCAGGGGGAAGGGGCAGGAGGAGGGGGTGCCGGAGGAGTCCGACCTCACCATGCAGCTGAAGCTCCCGCCGGCCCCGGCGGACGAGACCATGCAGCTGCGGGTGCTGGAGCCGGGGACGTTCGACCTCCCGCAGGAGCCGTCGGCGTCGGGCAGACGCGGCAGACGCAAGGCGCCCAGGCCGTCGGTTCTGGCCAGATTCACCGCGGTCGCCGGCGCGCGACTGGCCCCGTTCGCGCCCTTCGCCCGCCGGATGCGTCCGCAGTACCCCCGTCCGGGCCGTGCCGACTGGCGCCGCTGGGTGCCGTCCTGGCGGCAGTCGCTGGGGGCCGCGGGACTGGCCGTGGGCGTCAGCGGCATGTTCCTGTCCGTCGCCTACGCCGCCACGGACATACCGGAGGACCTCAACACCTTCGCCACCCAGCAGGACAACGTGTACTTCTGGTCCGACGGCACCCCCATGGCCCGTACGGGCTGGGTCCGACGCCAGGCGATGCCCCTGAAGGACGTCCCCCAGGACGTGCGCTGGGCGGTCCTCGCGGCGGAGAACGCGAGCTTCTACTCCGACCCCGGCATCTCCCTGAGCGGCATCACCCGCGCCCTGGTGCGCACCGTCGGCGAGGGCGACACCCAGGGCGGCTCGACCATCACCCAGCAGTACGTCAAGAACGTCTATCTGACCCAGGACCGCTCGCTCGGCCGCAAGTTCGACGAGGCGCTGCTCGCCCTCAAGCTCGACAACCAGATGAGCAAGGACGAGATCCTGGAGGGTTACCTCAACACCAGCTGGTTCGGCCGCGGCACCTACGGCATCCAGCGCGCCTCCCAGGCGTACTACGGCAAGGACGTCAGCGAGCTGAACGTCAGCGAGGCCGCGGTTCTCGCCTCCCTCCTCAAGGGCGCGGGCCTCTACGACCCCACCCTGAGCAAGGCCAACCGGGAACGGGCGGTCGTGCGCTGGGAGTGGATCCTGGACCGGATGGTCGCCATCGGCAAGCTCTCCGAGGCCGAGCGCGCCAAGTACACGAAGTTTCCCGAGCCGATCGAACAGTCGAGCCAGTACGACACCGGTAAGCAGAGCGACTACCTGGTGCAGCTGGCCTCCCAGTACGCGAAGAAGGCGGCGAACCTCACCGATCAGGAGTTCGACCGGGGTGGGTACCAGATCTACACCACCTTCGACAAGGACCGGCAGAACGAGCTGACCGACGCCGTCACCAAGGCCCGCAAGGAAGTCCGCGAGGACAACCCGAAGAAGGCGCGGACCGCGCACTTCGGCGCCTCCTCGGTCGCCGCCGACGGCAGGATCCTCGCCGTCTACGGCGGCCCCGACCACCGCAGACAGGGCTTCAACGAGTCGAACGCGACCACCGTCCCGGCCGGCTCGGCCTTCCTCCCCTTCGTCTACGCGGCGGGGCTGGAACACGGTGTCGTCAAGGAGCGCGGCGGCGGGGCTACACCTGTCACCCCGCAGACGATCTACGACGGCAACAACGCCGTGCCGGTGACCACCCCCGAGGGGCCCTACTGGGACCGCGACGGCGACCAGGTCTCCGCCCGTAACGACGGCAAGAAGTCCTGGGGCCCGATCACCCTGCACGACGCGCTCGTCCGGTCGGTGAACACCCCGTTCATGCAGCTCGGCATGGACACCGGCCTGGCCAAGGTGCGCGGCACCGCCGAGGCGGCCGGACTGCTCTCCTCCAGCTTCGGCGCGCAGGTGCCGGCGCTGTCCGTGGGCAGCGCCACGCCCAGCGCGATCCGTATGGCCAGCGGCTACAGCACCTTCGCCGCGCTGGGCAAGCACACCGAGCCGTACTCCGTGCGGAAGGTGACGCACAACGGGTCCAAGGTCGCCCTGAACAAACCGAAGCCGAAGCGCGCGATGAGCGGCAAGGTGGCCGCCGAGGTCACCTCGGCGCTCACCGACGCCTACCGCACCGCCCACCCCGACTCGCCCGGTGCCGCCTCCTTCGAGGTGGCCGCCAAGGGCGGGACCACCCAGGACGACAAGGCCGCCTGGTACGTCGGAACGGCCGACGCGGTGTCGACCGCCGTCGTCGTCTACCGCATCGACCTGGCCAAGAGCCTGGAGCCGCTGCCGCTCGACGGGATCGCCGGAACACCCAACGCCGGGGTCCCCTACGACATCTGGTCCAGTGCGATGAGGATCGGCTGACCACCGATGAGCAACCGCACCCGCCACCCTCGCAGAATGAGCCGTACATGAAGTCTGGCAGCAAGCCGCACAAGGGCCGCCGTCGCAAGGCGCGCCCGCAGCGCCGCACCACCCGTCCGCAGTTCCTGACGGTGGCGGCGCTCCTCGTGGTGGCCTCTCTGGTCGGCGGCTACCTGGTGCTGAACCGGTCGGCCGACACCGCGCCGACCGCTTCGTCGGCCGGCGGCGGCAGCGACAAGGGGGCCACCAAGAAGGAATTCGTCTGGGACGGCAAGACCAAGGTCATCGGTGACGGCTCCACCTCCTACACCGGCCCGCAGAAAGGCCGGTTGAAGGCCGTGCCGCTCAAGAAGGGCGAGAAGCCGCCGCAGTTCGTCGTCTTCTCCTGGGACGGCGCGCTGGCGGGCGACGACAACCTCTTCGAGCACTACCGCGAGATGGCGAAGAAGTACGACGCGCACATGACGTTCTTCCTCACCGGCATCTATCTGCTGCCCAAGGAGAAGCGGGACCTCTACGACCCGCCCCAGCACGACAAGGGCGCCGCCGCGATCAGCTACCCCACCGACGAGCACATCCGCACCACCCTGACGGAGCTCGGCGAGGCGTGGAAGGAGGGCAACGAGATAGGCACCCACTTCAACGGCCACTTCTGCGGGGACAAGGGCGGCGGCGACTGGAGCGTCGCGGAGTGGAAGCAGGAGATCAAGGAGTTCAACTCCTTTCTCGCCAACTGGAAGACCAACACCGGCGCCACCGACCTCGACCCGCTGCCCTTCACCGTCGACGCCGTCAAGGGCGGCCGCGCGCCCTGCCTGGAGGGCCAGGACAACCTCCTGAAGGCCGTCAAGGACTTCGGCTACCGCTACGACGCCAGCTCCCCGGGCGCCTTCCAGGTGTGGCCCAGCAAGAAGAACGGCGTCTGGGACTTCCCGCTGCAGATGCTCCCGTTCAACGACGAGTACCAGGCCCTGTCGATGGACTTCAACTTCCTCTACAACCAGTCCGAGGGCAAGACCGACGGTGATCCGGCCATGTACCCGACCTGGCAGCAGGAGACCATCGACACCTACATGGCCGGCTTCAACCGCGTGTACTACGGCAGCCGGGCGCCCCTGCTCATCGGCAACCACTTCGAGCAGTGGAACGGCGGCATCTACATGAACGCCGTGGACGAGGTCATCAAGACCGTGTGCGTGAAGAAGGACGTGAAGTGCGTGTCCTTCGACGAGCTCGCCGACTGGATGGACGTCCAGTCGCCCCAGACCCTGGCGAACCTGCGCGGACTCGACCCCGCTCAGGCCCCGGCCGACTGGGCATCGGTCGTGAAATAGCCCCACAGATACCCATGTTGCTCACTTGTTACACTCCCCGACCTCACTTTGCTTGAGGGGGGCATGTAAAGATTCGAGCCCGGGGTACGACCAACTCGGGGTCAAGGAGATTCCCAGTGAGATCAAGGACGTTGAGCCTCGCAGGCTCGACTCTCGCGGCGGCCGTCGTGGCCTCCGCGCTGCTGCCCGTCGCCGCGGCCAACGCCGCCGCGTCGACACCCAAGGTCACGAAGGCGACCAAGGACGCCTTCGGTCGCGTCGCGGACAACGTGCTCACCGACCGTACGGCCGTGCTGCTCGGCAGCAAGGCCGCGCGCAAGTCGCTGAAGCCGACCGGCGGCGTGCAGCTGTCCACCGGCCAGAAGAAGGCCGAGGACGGCAAGCTGTCCGCCCTGAAGGGCACCAAGTCCCGCCTGGCGTCCCTGGGCGAGGCCTACACCTCGGCCGACACGAAGGTCACCGTCGACAGCGCCAAGGTCAAGGGCAAGAAGGCTACGGTCAAGGTCACCGAGACCACGACCCTGAAGTACAAGAAGATACGCGGCGACGAGCCCGCCTCCACGGGCTTCGACGCGCACCACGTGCTCACCTTCACCGCCCAGGCGAACGGCACCTGGCAGCTCACCGCGATGCGCTCCACGGACGGCGGCGCCCCGCGGATCAACGAGCCCGCCGCCGCGACCGCGGACACCAAGCTCAGCCGTACGCCGATGGCCATCATCCAGGCGCCCAAGGCGGCCACCACGCCCAACCCGGTGGCCAAGCCGAAGACGCTCACGGGCGGCGCCTACAACTACAGGGCGATGGCCACGTACACCGAGCAGTACTGGAGGAACTACAACCCGGCGTACCGCAAGTACAACGCGGCCGGCGGCGACTGCACCAACTACCTCAGCCAGGGCCTCCTGGCGGGCGGCTGGAAGCAGATCTCCACGGTCACGCCGGAGGAGTACGACACCTGGTACTACGCCTCCAACGGCACCGCGGACGCCTGGATCGGCGTGAACGAGTGGTCCTGGTTCACCCAGACCGCCAAGCGCACCACGCCGCTCGCCAACGTCTACCAGATGGACATCGGCGACGTGCTCCAGGTCGACTTCAACAGGGACGGGTCCAAGGACCACTCCATGATGACGACCTACCGCAGCTCCAGCGGTGTCCCGTACCTGACGTACCACGACGCGGACACCTACCGCCGTTCGGTCGCGAGCATCATCGCCTCGTACCCGGGCGCGAACTACTACGCGTACCGCACCTGAGCCCAGCCCTCACGGTGCCTCAGCCGGCGCCCTTCCCGTCCGTGGCCGAGTCCGATCCGGTCTCCGCCGCGGCGTCGGGGAGGGCGTCGGCCCGTTCCAGCTTGGCCATCCCCACGCCAGCCCTCCGCCGCGTCTCGCGCTCCGCCTCCTCCGGGTGCCGGGCCCGCCAGTACGGGTTGTCGTGCGGCAGCGCCGTGCCGACCCTGCCGTACATCCCGAACGTCATCAGCAGAATCCCGACGACAAAGCTGAACAGCACGTTCTGGATGCGGAACGCCAGGAAGTTGGAGTCGGTGTCCAGCAGGGCCATGTTCGCGAAGCCGCTCAGGATGAACAGGACGCCCAGGGTCATGTTCAGCGTGGAGGCGAAGTTGCCGCCGATCACCATGCCGACGAGCAGCAGCAGGCCCACGGCGATCGACAGGACGCTCAGCGTGCCGTTGGTGCTCAGCCCCACGACCTCGTCGCCGTTCGTGTCGAACCAGCCCACCTTGTCGATGAGCCCGAAGATGCCGAAGACGAGCAGGAACAGGCCCATCAGGCCCGCCCCGATCCGGTACACCCTGCTGAGGCGGTGGTCGACGGGCAGGTGCTCGTCGATCCTGATCCGCCGCTTGGAACCCGCGTGCCGACCCTTGCCCGGACGCAGTGTGTGCGTGGCGTGCGTGGCCATGTCCGCCTCCCATCGGGCGTGCGCGGAGGCCTGCGTACCCCTTCAGCATCCGCCGGGCGGCTCCGCCGGGCAACCCAGTGCCCCGGTCCCCGGTTCCGCTCGGGTCCCGGTCCCGGGTCGTCCCGGTCCCGGGTCGTCTCGGTCCCGGCAGGGGTGGGCGGGGGCGGGAGTCTCAGCGCGGGGGTCTCAGATCGCGCCCGCGCCGCGCTCCTTGCGGATCTGGTCCACGACCCGCGCCACGGCCTGCCGCACGGCCTCGGTCTCGGTCAGGAAGTGCCAGTAGTCCGGGTGCCGTCCCTCCAGCGTGGCGATCGCCCGGTCCAGCCGTGCCACGGAGTCGTCCAGCGGGCGAGCGTGCCGCGGATCCGGCGTCGACCGCCCGGCCATGGCCAGCCGCTGCGCGTCCCGGATCGCGAACCGGGTCCGGTCGATCTCCTGCTGGGAGTCCTTCTGCACGGCGTTCAGCCGCCGCAACCGGTCCCCGGCGGCCGAGACCGCCTCGTCGGTGTGGTTCAGCAGCGCCCGCACGGTCGACAGCAGCGAGGTCGCGTCCGGCCAGCGCTGGGCGTCCCGCGCGGCCCGTGCCTCGCGCAGCCTCAGCTGGGCCTGCTCCACGTCCCGCGCGGCCTGGTCCGGCACCTGCTGGAGGTCCTGCCAGCAGGCCGCCACGAACCGCCGCCGCAGCTCGCTCAGCACCTGCGGCACCTGCTCGGCCCGGGTGCCCAGCGCCTCCGCGCGGGTACGCAGCGACACGAGCCGGTGGTCGATCTCGGCGGCCCTCTCCGGCAGCCGCTCGGCCTCCGCGCGCACCGCCTCCGCCTCGCGCACGACCCGGTCGGCCCGCTCCAGCGTCTCCCGGACGCCGTGCTGCCCCGCTCCCTGGTTGAGCTTGGTCAGCTCGGGGGCGAGCGCCGCGAGGCGGGCGGCGAGATCGTCGGCCTTCAGCCCCGAACCCCGTGCGGTGTCCAACGCGTTGGAGGCGGCGAGCAGACCCTGCCGGGCGCGCTCCACCGCCGGGGCCAGGCGGGCCAGCTGGGTCTCGGCCTTGCCGAGCAGCGGCCCGAGCCCCTGGGCGAACCGCTCCAGCTCCTGCTTGACCCGGTCCAGCTCGGTCCTGGCGGCCGTCAGCTCGGTGCGGGCCCGGGCGGCCGCGGACGCCTCCAGGTCGTCGCGGTCCAGGTCATGGGCGTCGACGGCGTTGATGTACTGGTGGCTGACCTCGTCGATCCGCCGCCCCAGCGCCTCGAAGCCCTCGGCCGCGCGGCGGGCGCCCGGGGAGTCGTCCACCGCCGTGATCGTCTCTATGGAGATCCGCAGATCCCGCTGCGCGGTGTCCAGCTCGTAGAACGCGGCCGCCGCCGCGTCCTTCGCCGCCTGTGCCTCCGCTCGCTGTCCCTCGGCCCGCCCCCCGAACCACCGCCGCGTCCCGCCCCCGGCGAACGCCGCGGGCAGCACGAGGACGGCGACGAGGGGAAGGGCGAGCAGCACGGCACCGTCCCGGACGGCCGACCGCCGCCGGGAGCGCCCCCGCCCGGCCGGGACCGTCGCCTGCGACGGGGGGCCGTCGGAGGGCCTGGGTGCGGGGCTGCCGGAGGGCGGCGGCGGGGGAGTGGGCGTTGAACGCGGCGCGGGCCCGTCGCAGGCGGAGCCGGTGCTGGGGGCCGATGGTGGGGGTGCGGGGGCGGCGGCCGGGTCGGTGGCCGGTCGTGGTGCACCGCTCCGGGGTTGTCGTGCGCTCGGCACAAACGGTGTGTACGGCTCTGCTGGTGTCGCCGTCACTTCCCTCTCCCGTGCTGTCATCCACCCTGACCGGTGCCATTCTCCCACCGGTCAAGGACGAAAACACGGGCCGAGCGGTTCGAGGTTGACGGCCGCCCGTCAGTCGACGCCTCGGACCGTCACGGAACCGTCCTGGGTGTGGGCGGTCACCACATGAGAGCTGCCCTGGTCACGGGGCACCGAGACGTCCACGGAGCCGTCGTCGCTCCCGGTCTCGATCCGGTACGACGTGTCGCGCGGCAGCCCGATGCTGATCGAACCGTCGTCGCTGCGGGACTCCACCAGGTCCGGTACGACCCCGAGTTCGAGCTTGACCGAACCGTCCTGTGTGCTCACCCTGACGCTCCGCGACGCGACCCCGAGCGCCCGCACGGAGGCGTCGTCGGTGTGCAGCTCCAGCGGCCCGGAGGTGTCGCCGACCCGCACGGCACCGTCGGCCGACCGGACCTCCAGAGACTCGGCGAACCCCTTCGCGGTCACACTCCCGTCGTCGCTGCGCACGGCGACCGCGACCCCGCGCGGAACCTCGATCCGGTGCCTGGCCGCGCAGTCGGCGACCAGACCGTCGCACTTCAGCCGCAGCTCCAGCCGGTCGTCCTCCATCTCCCAGGTCACCCGGGGTTTCCCGCCGACCATGACCCGCCCCTCGAACCACCGGGTCACCTCCACCTCGTCCACGTCCGCCGCGACGAGTTCGAGCGCGGAGTCGTCCGAGTCGACGGTGAGCGTCCGGCCCGCCAGGGCGAAGCTCCGGTGCTCCGGGTCCCGGTCCTCCCCGGCGTCCGCCCCGCACCCGGCGACGGACGCCATGAGCACGACGGCGAGACCGGCGACCGCCCCCACACCCGCATGGTTCCGGCGAGCCGTACGAGCCGTACGAGTCCTACGAACCGGGCGTGCGGTGCGTGCGGTGCGTGTCATGGCGATCTCCCCTGGGCTGGTCCTCGGCTGTCCTTCGACCGTACGGAGCAAGGGAGTTCCAGGGGATCCGGGTCACTCCCGGATGAGGGGTGGGGGTAACCCCCGAGACGGCCCCGATACGGGTTTGCTGGGCACGCCCTTGGGCAATGTAGGCTGTCGACTCGTACTCGGGCGTGTAGCTCAGGGGTAGAGCGCCTGCCTTACAAGCAGGATGTCGGCGGTTCGAAACCGTCCATGCCCACCGAGACGAGGACCCCGGCCGTGAACGGCCGGGGTCCTCGTGTTTTCCGGGGCCCGGGTGCCTCAGGAGTCCCGTGCGTGCTTGAGGTGGGTGCGGGCCTCGACCCTCTCCTCCGTGGCGACCTCCGACCAGAAGCGGTGGCAGCTGACGAAGACCGCCAGTTCCCGCTCGCGCTCGCGGAGCTTCTCGACCTCTGCCTGCTCGTCGGGCGTCCAGCCCGGGGACGCGGGGCGTTCGACCTTGCGCCAGCCGTTGTCGTCGCTGAAACCGTCCAGGGGCTCGACCGACCAGGGCAGCCGCTTCAGCAGTGCCAGGAGCTCGGCCCGGACCTGATGCAGCTCCTCCTGACCGGCGAGAAGGTCGTCTGGGAAGTCATAGGTCTTAGCCACACGGCAATGGTACGCCTGTTCGAATTTGGGATGCGAGTTCCTTCCGGCATTTTGCGGAGGGAGAGATTCGGGAGGGATGGGCCCCTGAACCCAAGCTCGACCTTGGGTATCGTCCACGTCATGACCCTCGATGATCTGCGTGTCTTCGTCGCCGTCTGCCGGGCCGGAAGCCTCAGCGCGGTGGCCCGGGAGCTCGGGTGCACCCAGTCGGCGGTGAGCCAGCACGTGCGACGGCTGGAGCGGGAGGTCGGGGTCGGTCTCGTGGAGCGGCAGGCCCGCGGTGTCGTGCCCACCCGGGCCGGCCGGGTCCTCCAGGAGGCGGCCGCCGAGGGCATCACCGGGCTCGACCTGGCGCTGCGCCGACTGGCCGAGATGGTGCGCGGTGACGGCGGCGTCGTACGGATCGCCACCGGCGGCACGACCGTGCGGCACTTCATGACGCAGGGCATCGTCGACTTCCGGCGCTCGTACCCGGACGTGGGCCTGGAGTTCCAGACCGTGCGGTCGAGCGCCGGGTGCTGTGACGCGCTGGCCGACCCCTCCCGGGACCTCGACCTCTCCTGGCTGACCCTGGGGCCCGCCGTCCGGGGCATCGAACAGCGGGCCGTGGCGGAGCTGCCCTGGGTGCTCGCCGTGCGCGCCGACGACGAACTCGCCGGGCGGGAGCGGGTGGAGGGCCGCGAGCTGGACGGGATGCGGCTGATCGGGCTGCCGGAGAACTCCACCTCCTACGCCCATCTCAGCGCCGCCTACCGGGAGTTGGGCATCTCCGTCAGCTCCTCCGGGGCCGGGGTCGCCGACTGGGACACCGCCATCCTGCTCGCCGAGCTCGGCGTCGGCCACGCCGTGGTCCCCGCGCTCCCGGGCTGGACGGGCCCCGGCCACCCCGGGCTCCGCTTCGTCCCGGTCCCCGACCTGCCCCCGCTCACCGTCGGGTGGGCCGTACGGCGCTGGGACGCCCTGTCACCACCGGCCCGCGCCTTCGCCGACACGGTGGCGCGGCACGCGGTGCGGGTGGGGGGCGGGGTGCGGGCGGTCGAGGGGTGAGGCGCCGGTCCGGCCGGGTTCCGGTTCGGGTTCCGGCCGGGCTCCGGCTGGCGGGGCGTCCGTTCGGTGGTTCGCCGGTCGGGGCACTTCGTTGTTCAGCGGTCCGCTGGGGAGCTTCGCCCGCTCAGTGGCCCGCTTGTCGGGGTTCCCCGGCCGTGCGCCGCTCCTCCGACGTCCGCAGCCCCTCCACCACATCCGTCGCCACCGGCACCGGTACGCCGTGGCGTTCGGCCGTACGGAGCAACGCGCCGCCGATCGCGTCCAGTTCGAGGGGGCGGCCGGCCTCGGCGTCGCGTTGCATGGACGACTTGGTGGCGGGTGGGAAGGCGTCGTAGCGGCGGAGGGTCTCGGCCGGGTCGACGGGGGCGCCGGCCGCCGTGGCGACCGAGGCCGTCTCCTCGACCAGGGCGGTCAGCTCCTCGCGGTGGCGGGTGCGGATCTCGCCGAGGGGCAGGGCGTGGCGGGTCGTCAGCAGGGCGAACGGGGCCAGGAAGGACATCTTCGCCCACAGCACGGCCGTCTCGTCCGGGAGGACGCGGGTGCCCACGCCCGCCCATTCCAGGGCCCCGGCAAGGGAGTTGAGGCGGTCGCGCGGGACGCCGTCGCCGGTCAGGTCGACCTCGGCGAACGGGCTGCCGTGTTCGATGACGCCGGGGGCGACGCGGGTCGACTCGACGCGGATGGTGGCGGGGGCGACGGACACGGCGTCGCCGTAGTGGGTGCGGAGGTGTGCCGGGTGTTCCACGCCGTTCAGGAACGGCACGACCAGGGTGTCGGGGGTCAGGGAGGCTGCCGGGAGGCGGTCCAGTGCGGCCGCCAGGGTGGTGTGCTTGACGGTGATCAGGGCCGCGTCGACCTCTTCGTGGAGCTCGGGCGCGGTCTCCACGTGGGCGGTGAAGTCGCCGAAGCGGCCGCTCCTGACCTGGATGCCGTCCTTCTCCAGGGTCTCGGCGGTCCCTTCGCCGGCCAGGCAGATCACGCGGTGGCCGGCGCGGGCCAGCAGGGCGGCGAGCAGTCCGCCCACGCCGCCGGGGCCCAGCACCGCCACCGTGAGCCGTTCCTTCGTCATCGTCCCCTCGTTTCCGCCGGGTGGGTCGAGCCGGCTTCGGTGATGATCACAAGGGGGGAAGGTGCAGTCAATCCTCGGGGGAACTTGCTGATGCCCAAGGAGTTGCTTGGGTTTGGGTGAAGGCGCTGGTGACCTGCTGTCTTCGTGGGCTGGGGTTGGGCGGGGGTACGCGGGAGACTGGGGGCATGTGCCGCAGTATCAAGACGCTTCGACCGCCCGTCCTTCCCGAAGAGGCCACCGAGGACGACATCAGGGCCGCCGCCCTGCAGTACGTCCGGAAGGTCTCCGGGTTCCGCGCGCCCGCCGCGCACAATCGTGAGGTTTTCGACCGAGCGGTGGAGGTGATCGCGGAGGCCACGGCTGAGTTGTTGGCCGGGTTGGAGGTGCGGGGAGCCGCGCGGCGGGCCGGGTAGTTTTTCGCCCCCGCCGCCCCTACCCGTCCCTCTCCCACTCTCGGCTGCGCGCGAGCGGGAGGTGCCCCCACCAAGGGGCTGCGCCCCTTTGACCCCCAGGCGTCCGTTCGGTGGGGGCTTCTCGCGCAGTTCCCCGCGCCCCTTGAAGGCCTTCGGCCATTCAGGCGCGAAATGCACGGGGCGCAGCCCCTGCTTTTCAGGGGCGCGGGGGAGCTGCGCGACCCGCCCCCACCGGACCCGCGGTTGATCATGGGGCCGGGCGGACCGGTCGGCCGGGGCGGCGCATGACGTACCCCGCCGCCGCGCCCGCGCCGAAGAGCGCGGCCAGGGACACCGCCGTCGCGAGCCACGTGGGGCCGAGCCACTGCGCGCCGAAATAGCCGAGGGCGACGCTGTAGGCGGCCCAGGCGATGCCCGCGAGGGCGGACCAGGGGAGGAAGTCGCGGGCGCGGTGGCGCGCGGCGCCCGCGCCGAGGGAGACGACCGAGCGGCCGGCGGGGGCGAAGCGGGCGACGACGACCAGGAGCCCGCCACCACGGACGAGCGCGGCGCCGAGACGTTCCTGCGCGGTGGTCAGACGGCGCGAGCGGGCGATGGCGCGGTCGAGGCGTGCGCTGCCGCGCCAGGCGAGCCGGTAGGCGACCAGGTCACCGAGCACGGACGCGGTCGCCGCCGAGAGCATCAGCACCAGGATGTCGGGGACCTCGCGGGCCATCGCGCCGGCCGCCGTCTCCGCCGCGGCTGCCGTGGCCACCGCGACGACCAGGACACCGCTCGGGAGGACCGGGAGGAACACGTCCAGCACGATGGACGCGCCCACCACGGCGTAGATCCATGGGCCGGCGGCCAGCCAACCCAGACTCTCAAGCACCGAGCACTCTCCTGTTTTCCCCCGGCGTCACGGCGACCCGTGACAGCCGAACAGCGTACGCCCCGGGTATGTCAGACGGCTCACAGGGGCTCATGTGTCCGTCATGGCGTGTTCATTCGGACTGTTGGGGAGCCCCGGGGGAGGGGGAGGAGGAGGGCGGCGGCCGGCCGCCGGTGTGTGTCAGGCCGTCACAGTGGCCTTGTTCGTGGAGGTCCTGTCCGCGGACGCGGCCTGGCGCTTGGAGAAGAGCTGGTCCAGGCCGAGCGCTCCGGAGCCGGTGAAGACCAGCAGGAACAGGGCCCAGCAGAAGAAGGCCGCGAGTTCGCCGCCGTTCTCGAGCGGCCACAGGGCCTCGGGCTGGTGGACCTTGAAGTACGCGTAGGCCATGGAGCCCGAGGCGATGAACGCCGCGACGCGGGTGCCGAGACCGAGAAGTACCAGGGTGCCGCCGACGAGTTGGATGACGGCCGCGTACCAGCCGGGCCAGGTGCCGGCGGCGACTGTGCCGCCCTGTCCGTCCGCGCCGCCCAGGATGCCGAAGAGGGATTTGGCTCCGTGACTGGCGAAGAGCAGGCCGACGACGATGCGGAAGAGACCGAGGGCGTATGGCTGGGCGCTGTTGAGGCGTCCGGTCATGGTGGGGGACTCCTTCGGTAGTGACCCGGTCCTCGTGGGACCGATGGGGACGGTTATTACCGGTGAGTCATCAACGTTAGGCAGACCTAATCGATGCTTGCAAGTTCAACATCTGGCCACCTCTTTACCTGCGCTTGGGGAGCCGGCGCGGGTGTCGTCGCACGTAGAGCCGCTCGCGCCACGGCGTCCGCATCCGAAAGTGTGACCGAATCCACTCCTGGTCGGGCCCCCGCCGCCGTGACCCAGTGCACGCCCTCCGTCGGGACGCCGAACGCGAACCGCTTTGTGTGGACCATGTTCTGACGGTCGATCAGGTTGTACGGGCGAGGCGTGACGTCCAGCCCTCCCGTCTCGTAGCCGTCCACCCGGTGCGGACGGCAAGCTCCCGTCGCCAGCAGGCCGGCGAGCAACTCGTCGGCGGTCCTGCGCAGGTCCGGCTCCGGGAGGCGCGCCTCGACGACCGTCGTGACGCGGACCGCCGACCCTGGCACGTCGGGCGAGTGCGCCCGCCAGACGCCGTCCTGCGGGCACACCTCCAACCGTGGGCCCAGCACGGTCAGGATGCCCGCCTCGATCAGCGCGGACATCTCCTCGATACGGCTGCGGGGCGGGCCGATCGACAGGAACGCGTTCAGGGGCGTGTACCAGCGGTCCAGGTGCTCCCGGCGCGACGCGCCCGCCAGTCCGCCGTGGTCCACGATCAGCCGCAGTTCGTTGCGCAGGTCCCGGAGCACGTCCAGCGCGGCCTTCACCGGGCCCTCGACGTTCCCGAGGGCGGCCTCGGCGGCGTCCTCCCGCAGATACTCCAGCAGCCAGCCCCGCCAGTCCGCCGGGCTGGTGAACTCCCGCCCCGCGTACGGCCGCGACACCCGCTCCCACGACCACCGGTCCGCCTCCGCGATCCCGAACTCGTCGAGTACGGCGGCCTCTTGGGGGGAGCGGTGGGGAGCGGCGAGGAAACGGTCACGGAAGGAGGCGGCTCCGCCGAGGAGATCGCAGCAGGGCACGGGAAGCGGCCCGTACGCCGGACCGCCGCGCAGGGTCTCGTAGTAGACCGTTTCCACCTCCTTCGCGACCAGGGGCCATATCTCCGTCAGGAAGTCCGGTGCCTCGCCGGAGTCGGCGCGTTTGCGGAACGCCGCGATGACTTCCGGGGTCAGTACGAGCGGGGTGTGGCGGCCGTAGGGGCCCTTCGCGTTGTCGCCGCGCGCCTGGTACGGGACGCCTCGGCGGGAGCCGGCGTACAGCCGGGGCTCCCGGCCGGACGGCTCGTACCGCAGGCCCTTCGTCGCCGGGTCGTATACGAAGCGACCGCCCCGCCCGGTCGTCAACAGGGCCATGTGGTCGAAGAAGTTGAGGCCCAGACCGCGCAGGAGGACGGGTTCGCCGGGGGCGACCGAGGAGAGGTCGAGGTCGGCCGGGTTGGCGGGCGGGAAGTGGCGCAGGCCGTGGCGGGCGGCGTACTCGGCCAGGTCCCGTTCGGTCCGGTCGGGTCGGGTGGGGAGGTGGCCCTGGGTGAGGACCACGGCGGCGAGGCCGGTGAGGGCGCGGCCGGTGGCGAGCGTGAGCCGCTGGCCGCCGTCGGGGGTCTCGTCGAGGCGGACCGCACGGGTGCCGTGGACCTCGACGCGTATCCCGGGCGGCGCGCCACGCACCACCTCGGCGAAGACCCACTCCAGGTAGCGGCCGTACTGGGCCCGCGTCGGATAGTCGTCCGGCCCCAATTCGCCGGGCCGCAACCCGCCCGGCTCCCCGGCCCCGCCCGGCTCCCCGGCTCCCCCGCTCGCCCACTCGTACAGGCTCGGGCCCCGGCGTATCGGGCCCGAACAGTCCACGCTGTCGTCGGTGAAGAGCGTGACCTGGGACGCCACGGTGTTCATCAGCAGGTGGGGGGACTGGTCGGTGCGCCAGACCTGGCCGGGGCCCGGCGGGGCGGGGTCGACGACATGGACGGTCAGACGGGTGCCGGGGCGGAGCAGTTCGGGGGCGGAGGCACAGAGGCGTTCCAGGACGCTGGTGCCGCGCGGGCCGGCTCCGACTAGGGCGATGCCGATGTCACTGATCCCTGGCCGTTCGGACAAAGGACTAACTCCCGTGCGTGTGGGGCGCATCGTGGGGCGCGGTGCGGCGGACCGCCCGCCGGTAAGCGGACGGTCCGCCTCATCATGCCGTCGTACGCGACGGGAACAGGGCCTTGCGGCTCATCGGGGGCGCCAGGTGTGGGATGCCTCACGAGCATCTCGGACAACAGGGGCAACAACCGTGCGCAATAGGTGGATTAGGGGGTGAGTACCGACTCGGACGCCGTTTCGAGGTGCGCCTTGCCGCCCCGCCGGATCCGTGCGCGGTCCAGTCGCAGACGCGCCGAACGGCCGTCCAGAGTCAGCGTCATGAGGTGGTTGCCGAACCACGGGCCGCCCGCCTTGCGCCAGTCGATGGAGGGCCGCTCGCCTCGCCCGTGCCGCCCGAACCACCGGCCGAGCGCCCGCCCCGTCCCGCTCCAGCCGAAGCGGAAGCCGAGCTTTATCGAGAGCGGGATGGAGTTGTGCACGGGGGAGCAGGTGAGCTGGAGCACCCGGGCGTCGGGGCCCCGGGCCCCGCCCGACTCGTCCTCGGGCCACGAGGGTTCGGCGATGTACGCGTGGTGCACGTCCCCGGAGAGCACCAGGACGGTCGCCGGGGCGTCGGCGCCGCCGCCCGTCTCGGCGATCAGCCGGGTCAGGGCCTCGAAGGAGGCGGGGAAGGCCGCCCAGTGCTCCAGGTCGGCGCCCCGGCGCAGCTTCTCCCCGAGCCGCGCCCAGCGGTCCCCGCGTTCGCCCCGGCAGAGCGCGGCGCTCCAGGACTCGGCGTCGTGCACGAGGTGGGGCAGTAGCCAGGGCAGCGAGGTGCCGATGAGGAGGTGGTCGTACGAGCCGCGCGCGTCCAGCGCCTGGTCCCGCAACCACCGCGCCTCGCCGGGGTTCAGCATCGAGCGGTTGCCCTCGTCGAGCACGCGCGCCCCCCGGGAGTCGAGCATCAGCACCCGTACACGGCCGAAGTCCCGCCGGTAGCTCCAACGGACCGAGGCCGGGTCCCGGTCGGCCTCGGCAGCGTGGGCGCGCAGCGCGTCCGTACCGTCGGGGGTGGCTCGTACGGCGGCGTGGACCGGGTCGGTGGCCAGTTCGGCGGGGGAGAGGTTGCCGAGGTGCTGGTGGACCCAGTACGACATCAGACCGCTCAGGATCCGCTCGCGCCACCAGGGCGTGGCCCGCATGTCGGCGAGCCACGCCTCGCTGGTGTTCCAGTCGTCGATGACGTCGTGGTCGTCGAAGATCATGCAGCTGGGGACGGTGGAGAGCAGCCAGCGGATCTCGGGGTCGAGCCAGGACTCGTAGTAGAGGTGGGTGTACTCCTCGTAGTCCGCCACCTGGTCGCCCGGCGTGTCGGCGAGGTCGCGGCGGGCGGCGAGCCAGCGGCGGGTGGCGTCGGAGGTCTCGTCCGCGTACACCTGGTCGCCGAGGAGCAGCAGGACGTCGGGGCGCTCCGCGCCCGGTTCGGCGGCCAGTCGGGCGGCCAGCGTGTCGAGGGCGTCCGGCCCCACCGGGTCCGGCTCCCCGGCGGGCGGGGCGGCCCAGCGGCAGGAGCCGAAGGCGACCCGGACGGTGTCGCCCTCGGCGGGGGTGCGGATCTCGGAGGGCGGGTGCGGGGAGTCGGGCAGGGGCCACACGGGCGTGCCGTCGAGGAGCACCTCGTACGCCGAGACCGTGCCCGGCGCGAGCCCTGTCACCGGGACCAGCGCGTAGTGGTGGCCGGCGATCTGGAAGGTGCGGGCCTCGCCGCGCCCGCCGCCGGCGCAGCGCACCTCGGCGACGCAGGGACGGCTCGCCTCGACCCAGACGGTCGCGGACGAGCCGTCCACATATCTCAGCAGTGGTCCCAGACGCAGCCCCGCCATGAGCGATCACCTTCCTCCGTCGCCCCGTACGGTACGGAACGACGGAGGGGAAAGGGGAGGTTCCGGACCACTTTCTCGCGTGAGTGTCAGCAGCTCGCCAGGTAGTTGGTCAGGGCACTCTTCTCGGCGGAGTCGACCGAGAGGTCGTAGTAGTACTTCACGTGGACCCAGGCACGGACGTACGTGCAGCGGTAGGCCGTGCGCGACGGCATCCAGGTGGCGGGGTCCTGGTCGCCCTTCGCCTGGTTCACGTTGTCGGTGACCGCGATGAGCTGCGGGCGGGTGAGGTCGTTGGCGAAGGCCTGACGGGTGGCGCTGCTCCAGCTGTCGGCGCCGGAGTCCCAGGCCTCTGCCAGCGGCACGAGGTGGTCGATGTCCAGGTCGGAGGCGAGCGTCCAGGTGGCGCCGTCGTACGGGGAGTACCAACTGCCGCTGGTGGAGGCGCAGGCGGAGTCGGTGACGACGTTCGTGCCGTCGCGCTTGAGGACCGTCTCGCGGGTGTTGCAGGTGCCGCTGATGGTGATCCAGTGGTTGAACAGGTCCCGGTTGTAACCGGTGCGGTCCTCGGTCGCCACGGTGAGGGTGGCGAGGTAGGAGCGGGCGGTGGCGGCGCTGACGGGGGTGGGGAGGGCGGCGGAGGCCGTGGGGGCGTTGAAGAGCGCGGCGGAGGCTATCAGTCCGCTGAGCGCCGCGAGTATGCTGACTCGTCGACGCGCGTAGAACTTGCGCATGTGAACTCCTTGTGGAGCCGGGGGTGTTGGGGAGCGAGCGATGCGAGCGCTTGAAGGGTCGCGTCGCGGGGTTACCGGCGGATGTGCGTCGGGTGAGAAGTTAATGACGTGCGCATGACACGACAAGGGGTGCGGGCGTGATTGGTACGGGCGTGATTGCGGCCGGGCGCCTGATGACGCGGGGGTGCGCGTGCGTCGGCGGGTGCGGGTCCGGTGGGGGCTGGTCGCGCAGTTCCCCGCGCCCCTGAGAGGCCGGGGCGCTGCGCCCCGTGCTTTCCGTCCGCCGCGGCCCCGTCGCCTTTCAGGCCCGCAGGGCCTGGGGCCGTGTCGGCCCCCGCCCCCGGGCCGTGACGCCGCTCCGCGTACCATGGACCCCGCAGAAGGGGAGTAGCTCTTCGCCGGACCGTCGACATACTGCTCAGCTCGTCTGAGCCGGCGCCCGGAGGCGGGTCCCGATGACCGGGGCCACGCCAGCGAGACCTTCGGCAAGCAGTGCACCGTCCGTGCCGCCCGGCGCGGGCCGACCGTGTGCTGCCGTGCCGAGGTGTCGCGACAGCGGATGATTTCTCTCGGTGGGGCGGCCCGACCGATTGAGGAACCTTGATCAGCTTCAGTGTCACGGCGCTCGTCTTCGGCGTCGTCTTTCTCGCCGAACTCCCCGACAAGACCGCGCTCGCCGGACTCGTCCTCGGCACTCGCTACCGCGCCTCGTACGTCTTCGCCGGAGTCGCCGCCGCGTTCGCCGTGCACGTCGCGCTCGCCGTGGCCGCCGGCAGCGTCCTCACGCTGCTGCCGCAGCAGATCGTGCACGCGCTCACGGGCGTGCTCTTCCTCGGCGGCGCGGCCGTGCTGCTGATGAAGAAGGACGAGGGCGAGGAGGAGATCCGCAAGCCCGAGGACCAGAGCTTCTGGAAGGTCTCGGGCGCCGGCTTCATGCTCATCCTGGTCGCCGAGTTCGGCGACCTCACCCAGATCATGACGGCGAACCTCGCGGCCCGGTACGACGACCCGCTCTCCGTGGGGCTCGGTGCGGTCCTCGCGCTGTGGGCCGTGGCCGGACTCGGCATCGTCGGCGGCAGGGCGCTGATGAAGCGGGTGCCATTGACGCTGATCACGCGGATCGCCGCCGTGCTCATGCTGGGGCTCGGTGTGTGGAGTCTGTGGGAGGCCGTGGCGGGATGAGTGAGCCGTACGGGTGAAGGGGTGGCGGGCGCCGGGATTGTTTTGTACCGTGGAGGAACAAAGTGGCTCCCGTCCGCATTCCCTGACCGGTGGGCGGGGCCGCCTTGTTCCCTCCGGGCCGCCTCGCCGGGTGCGACCCCGCTCGCGGCCCCCTTCTGCGCGCCTTGGAGCTGCTGATGACGGCCACGACCGTGCTGACCGCCCGCGCCCTCCTGCTGGACATGGACGGCACCCTCGTCAACTCGGACGCCGCCGTGGAACGTGTCTGGCGTCGCTGGGCCGAGCGGAACGGGCTGGACGGCGCCGACATCATGAAGGTCGTCCACGGCCGCCAGGGGTACGCCACCATGGCCGTCCTGCTGCCGGACCGGCCCCTGGAGGAGAACCTCGCGGACAACGCGCGGATGCTCGCCGAGGAGACCGCCGACGTGGACGGCGTCGTCCCGATACCCGGCGCGCCCGAGTTCCTCGCCTCCCTCGTCGCCGGCGGTGTGCCGCACGCCCTCGTGACCTCGGCGAACGTCGCGCTGTCCACGGCCCGGATGGGCGCGGCCGGGCTGACGCTGCCGGACGTGCGCGTCACCGCCGAGTCCGTCGGCGCGAGCAAGCCGGACCCCGAGGGCTTTCTGAAGGGCGCCGCCGAACTGGGCGTCGCGCCCGAGGACTGCGTCGTGTTCGAGGACTCGGAGGCGGGGATCCGGGCCGGGCGCGCCGCGGGGATGCGGGTCGTGGGCATCGGCGAGCGGGCCCGCCCCCATGGGCCGGACGTCGTGGTGCCGGACCTGACCGCGGTACGGGTCGAGGTCGCGGGGGACGGCGGACCGGTCCGGCTCACGGTGGGTTGAGATTCGTGGCGGGTCCCGCGGTGGGTCGAGGGCTCGCGGGGAGTTGAGATTCGTCGTCGGGCGGGCCCCGTGGCGGGGTGGTGCCCTCGACCGGTCCAGGATCGTGGTCCGGTGAAGCCCGGCCGGTCGAGGGGCGTGGTCCGGTGAAGCGCGGGCCGGTCGAGGGCCGTGGTGTCAGTGCTGGAGGTCGAGTACCTCCGTCAGGCGGGTGAGGCCGTCCGTGCCGTGGCCCTGCGCGATGGCGCGGCGGACGAAGCCCTCGGCCGACCGCATGACGCTCGCGTCGATGCCGTGGGACTCGGAGACCTCGATGACGTGGGTCATGGTCGACAACGCCGACGTGAGCGGGTTGCCCTCGCCGGAGTGCCGGCCGCTGTCGACCTCCGCCGCGCTCTCCTCGAAGAGCGGCGGCAGGATCGCGGCGATCCCCTGGGCGAACGGCGTCAGTTCCCGCGCGCTCACACCCTCGGCCCGGGCCAGCGCCAGGGCATGGGTGTAACCGGTGATCGAGGTCCAGAAGAGGTCGAGCAGCGCGATGTCGTACGTGGCCGCCCGGCCGATGTCCTCGCCCAGATGGGTGTGGGAGCCGCCCAGCGCGTCCAGCACGGGCCGGTGCGCGCGGTGGAGATCCTCGGGGCCGCTGTAGATGTACACCCCGTCCGGGGTGCCGATGGCCGGCGTCGGCGTCATGATCGCCCCGTCCAGGTAGTCGATGCCGTGCTCGGCCGCCCACGCGGCGGTGTCCCGGGCCCGGTGCGGGGTGTCGGCGGACAGATTGACCACCGTGCGGCCCTTGAGGGCCTCGGTGACCGCGGGGGTGCGCAGGACCGCGTCCGAGGCGTCGTAGTTGACCACGCAGACGACGGTCACCGGGCTCGCGGCCACCGCCTCCTCGGCGGAGCCGGCGCCGATCGCGCCGCGCGCCACCAACTCCCCGTGCCGGCCCGGCGTACGGTTCCAGACCGTGGTCCGCACCCCGGCGTCGAGGAAGGCACCGGCGAGGGCCCGGCCCATCGGGCCGAGGCCCAGTACGGTGACGGCGGGAGCGGGGGTGCTGTCGCCGGGTGTGCCGGAAACGGCGGTGGCGGGGGCGGTGGTGGTCGCCGTGTGCTGTTCGGTGTGTGCGGGCATGACTCGGTAACTCCTGTGGAAAATGGGTGAGTTCGTCGGATCGCGACTGAGGGAACGGGGGAGCGGAAATGAGGCGCAGGCGTGCCCAGGACACGGACGTGTGCGGGGTGACCGCGGCGATCGCCGTGATCGAGGGGAAGTGGAAGCCGTCGTTGCTCTGGCTGCTGGAGTCCGGCCCGCACCGTCCGGGTGAGTTGCGCCGGCTGCTGCCGGGGCTCAGCGAGAAGGTGCTGACACAGGCGCTTCGCGAGATGGAGACGGACGGGCTCGTGCACCGGGAGGTGCACGATGTGCTGCCGCTGAAGACCGTCTACTCGCTGACCCCGTTCGGCCGTGAACTCTCCGAGGTGCTGGGGCCCTTGTCCGACTGGGGGTACCGGCGCCTGGAGAGGCTCACCGGAGCGTCACCGTCGGCGACGTCGTCGCCGTAGGCCTCACGCATCACGTCATCTTCTCGTCTTCCGTCCCTGCCCAAGTGGCGCGCGCCCCGTCGGCCGCTCCCTCACCACAAGGATCGTCGGACCTCGACCGGCCGCCAAGTACCCACAAAAAGGTGGGTACTTCGGGGTGCTTCGGGGTGCCGAACGCGCTTGGCGGGTTGCGTACGCAGGAGGGTGCCGTCGCGTTGCGGTTGGATGACCGGATGGAACGCGTAGAGGCCGAGCTGTTCACGGATCCGGGGAACGACGCGGTCGTGCGTCTGCCCCCGCGCAGGTTTCCGGGCGTACTGATCCAGGGCGATTCCCTGTCGATCATCCGCGCCGACGTCGCAGAGATCGTGGCAGCCTGCGACTAGGGGGACATCGGCGAGGCGAGGGAGGCCGCGGCCCTCGTCCTCGCCCACCTCGACGAGCTGTTGGCCCGCTACGGCACAGCCCTGGAGGCCAACGGCATCCCCTTGCCCTACCTCCAGGCGCCCTGATCGCCGATGCGAAGGCCCCCACCCGGGTGCGGTGATGCGGGCGGGGGCCTTCGCGTGGGGCGGGTGTGCGACGGGGCCTCACGTGGGGCGGGTGTGCGGCGGGGCCTCACGTGGGGCGGGCGTGCGACGGGGCCTCACGTGGGGCCGTGCGTCAGGAGCCGGTCTTCGGGCCCGTCTGCTGGAGGACCTCGAAGGTCCAGACGGAGGAGTCGGAGGCGGCGGGCCTGGGCCGGTCGCCGCCGCCCTGGTGGGCCTGCTTCATCGGGCCCTCCATCCACGCCTGGAAGGCGGCCTCGTCGCGCCAGCGGGTGTAGACGAGGTAGTTGTCGGTGCCGTCGACGGGGCGCAGCAGCTCGAACCACTCGAAGCCGTCCGAGTTCTCGACCACCCCGGCGCGGGAGGCGAAGCGCTTCTCCAGCGTCTCGCGCTGCTCGGCCGGAACCGTGAGGACATTGATCTTTACCACGCTAGGCACATGACACCTCTGAGTGAGCGGGCGCCGGAGTGGCGCCCTGACCTGGACGACGTGCGAGCCGTCAGCTACATCGCCAGGGTAGGCAACGCGAGGACGACAGCAAGGCGGGGAAGTCCGGGTGGCCCCGTCGGGCGTCGACCGCTGGGACCAGCGGCCGGGGTGTCAGGCCGGTCGGATCAACGCGGGCCGGACAGGACGTGAGCGGTGCTGGGGACGCTCTTGGCGGATGCGGCCTTGGCCTTCTTCGGAGTGGCGGTGACCACGGCAGCGCCGTCCTTGCAGTGATCGGCTTTCTCCGCCGCCGTCATGGGGCGGGAGACCCAGTCGACGACACCCAGCTCCTGCGGGACGGGACCGGTGGCGACGAAGTCACGGATGTACCAGATGTAGTGGCCCCATTTGCGGTCCTTGTACGTCACCGTGTACTCACCCCCCGCGGTCTGCATCTTGGTGTTCCGGTTGACCCAGCCGACCTCCCCGGCCGGGACGGTGAGGTCCGTCTCGTCGGAGACCCTGCTCTCCCAGGTCCACTCGTGTCCGTACGTGGTCTTGAAGCTGAGGCTGTACTCCCCGCCGACCAGGGCATTTCCGATCTTGTAGCTGGCTCCCAGCTCGACGCTGAGCGAGTTCTTGCCGCCCGTCGTGTCCCACCAGCTCATCTTCTTCTGCTGCTCGATGCTGGTGCAGTTGTACGCGCGGGCCACCTCGTGGGCCCCGCCGTAGCTGTAGGTGACGTCGCCCTTGTGCTCGAACTTGCAGGTCGCGATCTTCTCGTCGCAGTCCGCGAAGAGCTGGGCCGCGGTCGGCGACTCCGCGTAGCTCCACTGGATGGAGCTGGTCAGATCGTCCACCCCGTCCCCGACCGAGAGCTGACTGCCGATCTGCCAGCTGGTGGAGTCGCCCTTCAGCTCCGGGTCGGCGAAGTGCCGGGCCTGGCAGTCGTTGAAGGTCTGGTACGAGCTGATGGCGTCGTTGAACTCGGCGGGCACCTGGTCGACCTGGAAGCCCGGCCCGTCGGGTGTGCACTTGCTCTCGGCGGTGAAACTCATGGACTTGCCCGTGTGGTTCGCGTCGAGGTACTCGGTGCCGATGACGACGGACGACTCCGCGGCCGGCTCCGCGTCGGCCCGCAGCTCGGCGGCGGTGCCCGCGACGTCGATCTTCTTCCGGAAGGCCGGGTCGGCGACGGCTGTGCGGACGTCCAGCGGGGCGTCCTTGACCCGGCCGTCGGTGGCCGCCGCGATGGCCGCCCGATAAGTCGGGAAACATCGCACGGGGCCGCCGGATATGTCGACGGTGCAATGTGATCCGGCTGTCTTCGAACCGGGCTCGGTGGTGGTCGCCAACGCCGTGATCGGCACGGTCAGGGCCAGCACACTGGTGCCCGCCGCCGCAATGATCACGGTCTTCTTGGAACGGCTCTTCATCCGGTGCTTCATCTGCGGTGTGCCTCTTCGGGGCCAGAGGATCGCCGGCCAGCCGCACGAGCAATGACTGGGCCAGTGCTTACGCGCAGGGACGCTAGTTCAGCGGCACGCGAGGCTTCTGAGGCTTGAGGGAAATCTGAGGTGCCTGGTACCAAGTCGACGCGTCATCAGCCTCGGCCGGCGTCGCCGAGATTCCGTCGGTCACGGCTCCTTCGTCTCCGACTCCAGGCGCTGCCGGGTCACCAGGCCGTAGACGCCCGGCTCCTCCTTGTCCTTCGTGATGCCTCGGGTGTTCTGGTAGACGATGACGGCCTGTTCGACCTGGTCGTCGAAGTTCCGGTCGATGTCACCGGTGTAGAGGCCCAACTGGCGCAGCCGGAGCTGGAGTTCGGTGACCTCTGGGTCGTCGTCGCCGGCGCGCAGCGTCTTCGGGGCCGTCAGCCGGCTGTCGTCCCCCTCGTTCGCGTCGGCGGCAGATGAGTCGGGGGAGGCGCCCGCGCTCGGTCCGCTCCGCTCGGGGCTCGACGACACGGACGGCGACGGCGAGCCGGACGGCTCCGAGGGAGACGGAGAGGGTGACGGGCTCTTGGAGGGGCTCGACGCACCCGCGCCGCCGCTCGACGGCGCCGGCGCGGGCCCCCCGCCCCCGCCGCCCTCGCCGGACGGCTCCACCGGCGACGCCTCCCCGTCGGGCGACGTGTCCGGCACGCTCGCCCGCCAGTCGTCCGGCAGCGCGCGGTCCCGCTCGGGGGCCTCGTACGAGAACAGCCCGCTCGCGAATCCGGCGGCGGCCATCACTCCGACGGCGGCCGTCCCGGCGAGGGCGACCATCAGCCCCGTACGGCGGCGGCGCCGGCCCCGGGCGCGTCCGGCCGACGTCGCCGTGGTCGTCGGCGTCGGCGCCGTGGTCAAGGGCAGCGCGGTCGTCGGCGCCGTGGTCAGCGGCATCGCCGTCGTCCGTGTGCGGTCGGGGCCCGGCCCGGGGGCTTCGGCGGCTCCGGGGGTTCCGTAGTGCCGCGCGGTGCCGTGGGGGACGTCGGTGTCGTCACCCAGTTCCACGTACGGGCGTATCCGGAGGGGGTCGAAGTCCTCCGCGGCCGCCGCCTCGGCCGTACGGGTCTCCAGCAGGGCCTCGGACGCGCGGCGGGCGCACGCGCAGGACGGCGTGCCGTCCGAGGCCCGGGGTGTGAAGCACTCCGGGCATATGTGACTGGTCGGGTCACTCATGTGTCGTTCCTCCCCGTGGAGACTCCAGAGTTTAAGCAAACGGTCGACACAGAATCTCCCGGACACCTCGGGAATCAGAGGTTCCGGAAAAGCTTCGACAGGCCATAACCGGTCACACCGACCACCATGGGAACGGACATGGAGGAAGAGGAAGAAGGAGAGGAGACTGAGGGCGCTGTACGAGGCCCTCGGGTCCTCAGGAGGTCTGCATGACCGACGACACCAGCCACGAGCCGGGCCCTCGCGAGCCCGCGCCCAGGCCCATGACGGGGGCCTCCCACGGTCCCACGCAGGGGGCCTCCCGCGGGCCCGCCCCCACCGGCGCCGTCGTCGGCCGCACACCCCCCTACGGCCCCCGTGGCCACGGCGTCCCCACGTCGGAGCGGGTGCCCGGCGGGGTGATGGTCTCCATCGGGGCCCTGCTGCTGGGGATGCTGCTGGCCGCGCTGGACCAGACGATCGTGTCGACGGCGCTGCCGACGATCGTGAGCGACCTCGGCGGGCTGGAGCACCTGTCGTGGGTGGTCACGGCGTACATGCTGGCCGCGACGGCGGCGACCCCGCTGTGGGGGAAGCTGGGCGACCAGTACGGCCGCAAGCGGCTGTTCCAGACGGCGATCGTGATTTTTCTCATCGGGTCGGCGCTGTGCGGAGCGGCCCAGGACATGCCCCAGTTGATCGGGTTCCGGGCGCTTCAGGGCCTCGGCGGCGGCGGGTTGATGGTGCTGTCGATGGCGATCGTCGGGGACCTCGTCCCACCACGCGAACGCGGGCGCTACCAGGGGCTGTTCGGCGCGGTCTTCGGAGCGACGAGCGTGCTCGGGCCGCTGCTGGGCGGGCTGTTCACCGAGCATCTGAGCTGGCGGTGGGTGTTCTACGTCAACCTGCCCGTCGGAGCGGTCGCGTTGGTCGTCATCGCCGCCGTGCTGCGCATCCCGCGCCGCTCCGAACGGCATGTCATCGACTATCTCGGGACCTTCCTCATCGCCTCCGTGGCCACCTGTCTCGTCCTGGTCGCCTCCCTCGGCGGCACCACCTGGGACTGGAACTCCCCGCAGATCATCGGGCTCTGCGTGCTGGCCGTGCTGCTGGTCGTCGTCTTCGTGGCCGTCGAACGGCGGGCCGCCGAACCTGTCCTGCCGCTCAAGCTGTTCCGCGTCCGCACCTTCACCCTCTCCGCCGTCATCAGCTTCGTCGTCGGCTTCGCGATGTTCGGGGCGATGACCTATCTGCCGACGTTCCTGCAGGTCGTGCAGGGTGTCTCGCCGACCATGTCCGGTGTGCACATGCTGCCGATGGTGTTCGGGCTGCTGCTCTCCTCGACGGTCTCCGGGCAGATCGTCAGCCGTACGGGCCGCTGGAAGGTGTTCCCGCTCGCCGGGACGGCCGTCACCACGCTGGGCCTGCTGCTCCTGCACCAACTGGACGCGGACAGCGGCGACGGCGAGATGAGCGCGTACCTCTTCGTCTTCGGCGCCGGGCTCGGCCTCGTGATGCAGGTCCTCGTCCTCATCGTGCAGAACGCCGTCTCCTACGAGGACCTCGGCGTCGCCACCTCCGGCGCGACCTTCTTCCGGTCCATCGGTGCCTCGTTCGGCGTAGCCGTCTTCGGTACGGTCTTCGCCGGCCACCTCGGCGACAAGCTCACCGACGCGCTCGACGGGGCCGCGCTGCCCGCCGGCGTCACCGTGGAGGGACTGAAGGCCGACCCCCGCGAGATCGCCGACCTCCCCGCCGCGCTGCGCCCGCCCGTCCTCGACGCGTACGCCTCCTCCATCACCGACGTCTTCGTCTACGCGGCCCCGGTCGCACTGCTCGGCTTCGTCCTCGCCTGGTTCCTGCGCGAGGACCGGCTGCGGGCGTCCGTGACGGCGCCGGACGCCACGGAGACACTCGCCAGCAACCCGGTCGAGCGGTCGTCGTACGACGAGGTGTGCCGGGCGCTGTCGGTGCTCGGTTCCCGGGAGGGCCGCCGCGAGATCTACCGGAAGATCACCGCACGGGCCGGATACGACCTGCTGCCCGCGACGAGCTGGCTGCTGCTGCGGATCCGGCGCTACGGCTGGGCCGAGCCCGCCGTCCTCGCGGAGCGCAGCACCGTTCCGCTCGACGTGATCATGGCCGCGACCCGGCAGGTCGAGGAGTGCCGTCTCGCCCGTCGCGACGGCATCGACCTCGTCCTCACCGACGCCGGCCATGAGGCCGCCGACCGGCTCGCCAAGGCCCGCGAGGACTCCCTCGCCGAGCTTCTCGGCGACTGGTGGGGCCGTGACCGCCCCACCGACCTCGTCCGGCTCGTCGAGGAACTCAACGCCGAGCTGTGCGGCTCCGACGAGGAACGGCCGCACTCCGAGGGGGCGATCACCCGCCGGCCGGCCGACGGGCGGGGCTCGGGGGCACCGCCGGCACCACCCGCGCCGCCGACGGCTCCGACGTCGCCGTCAGTGCCTTCGTGAACCAGTGGTCCGCGTACGCGTGGTCGTTGTGCGGGGCGCTCTCCGCGTAGCCGAGCCGGGCATACAGCGCGCGGGCCTCCACCAGGTCGTTGCGGGTGTCCAGCACCATCCGCTCGGCGCCCAGCGCGCGGGCCGCGTCCTCGGCCGCCGTCACGAGCAGCGCGGCGCCGCCCCGGCCCCGGGCCCGCGGCCGTAGGTAGACCCGCTTCAACTCGGCCGTCGTGGCGTCCGCCAACCGCACCCCCGCCGTGCCGACGGGCTCGCCCTCGTACCGTGCCACCAGCAGCAGTCCGCCCGGTGGCGCGAGGTACTCACCGGTGTCCGCCGCGACCTCCCGCTCCAGTTCGTCCGGGTCCGTGGCACGCCCTTCGTGGAGCCGGTACCAGCGGTCGCTGACCTCCGTGTAGTACGCGCGCCACAGGGCCGCGGCCACGGCGGAGTCGTGGGGCTCGGCGGCCACTGACCAGCCTTCCGCGGTCGGCGTGCCGGTGGTGCGAGGTGCGGGGGGCCTCGGAGCCGGGGTAGGTGTCGAACGGGTCATGGCGGTCATTGTCGGGAGCGGGGCGGGGCGCCTCGCAAACGATTTACGCCGCCGCCCCGGGTGTCACGCGGCCGTCCCGCGCTCGTCCCGCGCGCACGCGCTTGCCGTTTGAACGAACGGGTTCGGGCAACCCGGTGCGAAACGGCCCGACGGGGCGAGACGCCCGGGCCGAGGACTCTGGAAGGCATACATGTCCACAGGATTGATCATCGCTTTGATCGTGATCGTGGCGCTCGTGGTCGTCGTGGCCGCCGTCCTGACGCTGCGCGCCCGGAGGGGCGCGGGGGGCGGCGGCTCGCTGAAGCGGCGCTTCGGCCCCGAGTACGACCGGACCGTGGCCCGCCACGACGGTGACGAGCGGGCCGCCGCCCGGGAACTCGCGGAGCGGGTCAAGCGGCACGGCTCGCTGGAGAAGCGGCCGCTGCCGACCGCCGAGCGCGAACGGTACGAGTCGCGCTGGGCCGCCGCCCAGGAGCGCTTCGTCGACTCGCCCCGTGAGGCGGTCGCCGAGGCGGACCGGCTGATCTCCGAGGTGGCCGAGGCCCGCGGCTTCCCGGACGGGAACCGCTACGAGACCCAGCTGGAGGCGCTCTCCGTCCACCACGCCCACCATGTGCACGGCTACCGCCGGGTGCACCTCGCGGCGCACACCACCGGCGACACCGCCCAGGGCCGCACGGGCACGGGAGCGTTCGACGCCAACGGTGTCGACCCCGGCCCCGGCACCGGTACCGAGGATCTGCGCGAGGCCATGATCGAGGCCCGGGCCCTGTTCGAGGACCTGGTGACGCCGAGCCGCCGGGACGCGCGAGCGGACCGCGACGCCTCGGCCGGGCACGCGGGCCGGGCCCACCGGGACGGCTCCGCGCGACGCGACGTGCGCGACGGTGCGGCCGCCGACGGCCGTCACCGGTCCCATCTGCCATGGGCGCCGGCCAGGCGCCACGCGAAAGGGAGTTGAGGGGGATGACCGACGACATGACGAGGGGCGAGGGCATCCGCGAACGCGGTCCGCGTGACACGCGGGAGGCCGACGCCAGGCGGGACGGTACACGGGCGAGCGGCATCCCTCCGGGCAGCCGGGCGGCGGACGCGGCCGGCTCGGCGGCGGGCGGCACCGGGGCTCCGCTGGTGGCCGGCCACGACGCCGCGGAAGGCCGCACCGGAGGTCACGCCGAGCACAGGACGATGGGTGTCCGCGAAGAGCCCGGCGGGGTCCGGGGCGAGGACACCCTCGGCCGGGGCCGCGGCGAGGACGCCACCAGGGCTTCCGGCGGGAACGGTTCCCGGTCCACCGGGTCCCCCCTGCTGCCCCACGACGAGAGCGACAAGCTGACGCTGCGGCTGCAGCACGCGGTCGGCGGGTTCGTCGACGGGCCCCGGTCCGCCGTCGAGGAGGCCGATCACGTCCTGGAGGAGGTCACCGCCCGCTTCACCGACGCGATGACCGAGCGGCGCCGCACCCTCCGCAACACCTGGGAGACCGGCGCCGACGACCGCGCCACCTCCACCGACACCGAACAGCTCCGCCTCGCCCTGCGCGACTACCGGGAGCTGACCGAACGGCTGCTGCGCCTCTGACGGCGACAGCGGCACCCGACGAGACCGCGCCCCGGGTCGTGCCCCGGGGCGCGGTCTTCTGTGCGGGGGCCGGCGGGGGCGCGTGGGCGCGGGCGTGGGCCGATCGGCCGCCGGGCCCGGTCAGACGACGGTGGTGATCTCGAAGCGGGGGTCGGGGCGCCCCCCTTGCGCCGTGCGCTGTCTGGGGTCCATGCCGACGGTCCGCAGCGTCGGATGCGCGGCCAGCGTCGACAGGTCCACGGCGGTGGAACTCCGGTCGAGCAGCAGGGTGTGCAGACGGGGGAAGGCGGTGAGCCACTCCCAGGTGGGCGTCCGGTCGGCGCGCAGCCACAGACAGGTGAGGCTCTCGGGGGCGAGGGCGTTCACCAGGTCGTCCGGGGTGAGGTCGTCCCCGATCCGCAGCCGCGGCCGGCCGCCGAGGCGGCTGATCGCGTCCAGTTCGGCCCGTGTGACGATCTCGAAGTAGATGTCGTCGCCGGGGAGCCTCGCGATGACCTCGCCGGCGTACTGCTCGGTCTCGAAGCGGTGCCAGGCCTGTGCGACCTGGCTGCGGACGACCGGGTCGGGGTGGTCGGTGTACCGGGCGAGGACGGGGATCGCCGCGTCGCCGCCGATCAGGGTCGCCGTCCGTACGGTGTGGACGGCGGTGCCGGCCTCCTGGTTCTCCGGGCCGGGGAGCAGTTCGAGGACCACGGGACCCACCTGGGCCAGGTCCTGGGCCTCGGTGTTGTTCCTGGGCGGGATCAGCCGGGCGGCCCGCTCCTCCACCCGGGCGCGGATCGAGGGTTCGAGTTCCGTCGCGTGCTCCAGCGACACCATGGCGAGCAGGTGCAGCAGGGTGCGGCGGCGGGGGACGGCGACGTCGCCGCGCGTGATGAGCTCGCTCAGCAGGACGGCGCGCTCCTTGGGCCGCGCGTGCGCGATGGCCATCCGGATGACGTCCTCCCACTGGCTGTCCGTGGCGCGCAGCACCAGCAGGGACAGATCGCCCTCCTCCACGGCCGCCTTGGCGCCCAGGTAGTCCTGGAAGGTGCGGTGGACGAAGTCGATCGTGCCGGGCGCGGGTTCGCGCAGCACCCCGCTGCGCAGCAGCAGATGCCGGAACACCTGCTGCGCCGTGCCCTGGCTCGCGGCGGCGGACACCGAGGGCAGGGTGTGCGCGATGATCCGCTCCGCCTGGTCGCTGTCGATCTCCGACTTGCCGTTCAGCAGGAACTTGTAGGCGAGTTTCTGCAGCAGTTGGGTCTTCGGTTCCTCGGTGAGGTCGATGCTGTCGGTGAGCCCCATGTTCCGCTCGATGTCACGGCGGGAGAGCAGCATCGACAGGGCGGCGTCGTACAGGTCCTTGCGGGCCCGGGGGAGGAACCCCCGCCGGTCCCGGTGCAGGGCGCAGATCAGGCCGCACATCAGGGGGTTGGTGGCCAGCCGGGAGAGATCGCCCTTGGTGCGTACGGCCGCCATCAGCGACTGCTCGTAGGTGTCCAGCAGTTCCCAGTCGGAGGTGTCGCTGGCCCGTGCCGCCGAGTGCCAGCGCCGGATGAAGTGGTTGACGTCGGCCGTGCTCATGGGCGCCAGGGAGCCCTCGGTGAACCCCTGGCCGTCGAGCCAGTGTTCACGCACCGCCGAGGGGCGGGAGGTGATCAGCCACAGGTTGCCCGGGTAGGCGGCGATCAGGTCGCGCAGCCACTCCTTGGCCTTCTCCCGTACGGCGGTCGGCACTTCGTCCACGCCGTCGACCAGCAGCAGACCGCGTCCCGCCTGGAGGACCCGGTCGGCCCAGCCGTGGGGCTGGGCGTCGGCGAGGGGATTGCGGGCGGCGGTGAGGAACCGTCCGGGTGTGGGCAGGTCGTGCCAGGAGTGCGTCAGCGTCCGCAGCGCCAGCACGAACGGGACCCGCCCGGCGAGGGAGGCCAGATGGCCGTCGAGCGTGGTCCCCCGGGCGGCGGTGACGGCCAGCCACTGCACGAGCGTGGTCTTGCCCGACCCCGCGACGCCCCGCAGCAGTACCCGGTCGCGACCGTCCAGTACGTGATCGGCGCGGATCGGCAGCTGACGGGTGCCCTCGCCGACGCCCAGCTCCAGGCTGAGATAGGCCGTGTCCAGCGGCCACTGAGCGGGCGAGTTGGTGAAGTCGATGCCGTAGATGGTGAGCGTGCCGTACTTCTCGATGACGTAGGCCGCGTACCGCGCCTCGAAGGCGGCGTCCTCGCCGATCCGTGAGGGGGTGCGTTCCAGCAGGAGGTCGATCCGGGTGACGGCTTCGGCGAGTTGGCTGCTCTGGCTGACCAGGGTGCGGGCGACGAAGGTCGAGCGCTGGGTGAAGAAGTGCAGGATGTGCAGGCAGGCGACGTCCACCAGGGTGTCGTGCAGCCGGGCGGCGTCGTCGGACAGGTCGAAGGTCACCCGGGGATCGGCGTCGCGCAGCCGTCTGGACAGGGCCCGGTGGCCGAGCTGCACCGCCTGGACGTCGTCCATCTCCAGGTCGCCGAGCGCGGCGAGGGTCCGGGCCAGCGCCGTGGCGAGGGCCTCCTGCTCGTCGACGGTCACCGGCCGTTCGACCGGCCCGGCCGAACCGACGGCCCGCGCGACCAGCTCCGCTGCGACCTTCTGCAGTTCCTTCTCGCCGAGGGTCCGTTTCTCGCCCCGGAACGACACCAGGCCCGAGACCCTGATCGGCTCGGAGACCAGACCGGCGCCGGGTCCCTGCTGCACGAAGAGTTTCTTGACCAGCGGAGCGACCACGCTCGACGCCAGGCGAGCACCGACGGCAGCAGCGTCCACACCAACCCCTTCCCCCGATGTCCCTCAGCATAGGGACGCCGGGGTCGTCAGGGGACCGGGTCGGCCGCACCGGTGCCGGGCGGCCGGCCGTCGGGCTCACCCCTCCTGGCGCTGCCGCCCCTCCCGGCGCTCACGCCACTGCCGTACGACTTCTTCCACGTCGTACGGCTTCAGGCCGAGCGGCGGTCCCGGTGGGGGCTTGAACATCATCTCGCGGATCTTGGCGTTGATCTCGGTGACGATCTTGCGGACGACGCGTTCGGAAGGGGCCTCGGCGGCCGTCGCGAGCGCGTCCTCGGCCTCCTTGCGCAGGGCCAGCGTCGGGGGCAGGACCGACAGGCCCTCGCGGGCCATCTTCCGTTTGATCCACCACAGTTCGTCGTACGTGGTGTCGTCGCCCTCCAGCGGCCGGCCGACGCCGGGGAGGCTCTTGAAGTCGCCGCGCGCCTCGGCGTCGCGGATCTGTTTGTCGACGAAGGACTCGAAGCTGACACCGGGTGGCTTTCGCTCGGTCATGCCTCCATTGTGCCGGAGCCCGCACAACAGGACGATCCGGCGATTTATCATGCGGCGGCGGCGTGCCAAACGTGCCGTGCGCAGCGACAATTGGAGTTTGACCCGTTAGGAGCGGTACGTGCTCGAACTCACCATGGCCTCGGTCTCCGAGGCGGACGCCGGGGCGACGGCCGGTATGCAGATGGCCGACGCGCCCAGCGAGCCGGGCGGCGTGCTCCGGGTGGGCCGCGATCGGGCGGTGTGCCGGCTCGCCACACCGGACGACTGGCTCTTCGTCTCCCGTGTGCACCTGGAGTTCCTGTGCGGCCCCGACGGGACCTGGCAGGTCACGTGGCTGCGCGGCTCGCACGCCGACCCGTCCTCCGAGGTGCGGCTGACCCTGCAGGGCCACCAGCCCTCGCCTCTGCCGTACGGCGGCACGGCGAAGCTGCCGCACGGCAGCTCCGGCGAACTCGTCATCCACGACCGCACGGCCCCCCGCAGCGTCAACGTGGGCTTCTACCACGAGGGCTGACGGGACCCACGCTCCCTCGCGTGGGTCAGTCCGTCACCCGGGCCAGCGCGAAGCCGTCGTACCCCTTGCTGCCCACGGTCTGCAGCGCCGTGCCGGACAACTTCGGGTGCGTGGCGATGAGTTCGATGGCGGCCCGGGTGCCGCGGATGTCCGGCTCGGTGCTGTCGGCGTCGGCGACCCGGCCGCCGCGTACGACGTTGTCGACGACGATGACGCTGCCGGCCCGGGTGAGCTTCAGGGCCCACTCCACGTAGTGCGGGTTGTTGGCCTTGTCCGCGTCGATGAAGACCAGGTCGAAGGGTTCGGGGTTCTCGTCGGTCAGCTTGGGCAGCGACTCCAGGGCGGGGCCGACCCGTACCTCGACGAGGTGGTCGAGCCCGGCGCGCGCGATGTTGCGGCACGCGACCTCCGCGTGCCGGGCGCTGTACTCCAGGGAGATCAGCCGGCCGTCGGCGGGCAGCGCGCGGGCCAGCCAGATGGTGCTGTAGCCGCCGAGGGTGCCGATCTCCAGGATGCGCCGGGCGCCCTGGATCAGGGCGAGGAGGTGGAGGAACTTGCCCTGGCCCGCGGCGACGTCGATGGCCGGGAGCCCGGCCGCCTCGTTGTCGCGCAGTGCCGCCGCCAGGGCCTCGTCGTTCGGGGCGAGGTGGGTGGAGAAGTAGGCGTCCACGTCGTCCCAGGTCCGTGACTCGCTCATGAAGCTGTGCCTCCCGCGCCTTCCATCAGGGAACTTACTTAGAGCAGCTAAGTAGATGTGCTAATGAATATAGGCGCGGGGTGGGCTCCCTGTCAGCGGTTCCCGGAGGTGTGTCAGCCGTTCGGCGCGGACTTGGGGTCGGCCGCGGCCTCCGGTGCGGGCGCCGGACCGGCCCCGGGGGGCGCGGGAGCGCCGGGAGGCACCGCAGCGGCGGGCGGAACCGGAGCGCCGGGCGGCATGTGCGCTCCCGGCGGCATGTGCGCGCCCTGCGGGTAGGCGCCCGGAGGGTACGCGCCCGGCGGCATGAAGGCGCCCGGCGGTGGCACGGGCGGCAGTTGCCGCTTGGCGTTGCGCTTGAGCACGATCGCGACGGCCACCGCCTTGATCGCCAGCACGGCGATGCCGATGCCGAAGGACAGCAGCCAGCCGGGTATGCCCCAGACGGTCCACATCTCGTCCACGTGAATGACCTCTCGATAGGTGTCGTCGGCCGCGGCCCGCCGCAGCGTGTGGTCGCCGGAGATCCGCTCCGGCCGCGGGAAGTCCTGCTCGACGGCGGTGAGGAAGTCCGTGCCGCCCGCGGCCAGGTCGCCGAGGGCGCCCACCGGCGCGCCGAGCCGGCCGGCGAACGTCACCTCCGGCTCGTCCCCGCCGATCGCCGAGCTCGGCTCCATCCGGTGCTCGGCCAGCACGTACAGCCCGAGCGCCTGCGGCGTGTCGGCCAGCCGCGACAGCCGCATCGGATAGACCGGCTCGTCGCTGGCGAAGGTGAGGTGAAGCGGGTCGAGGGTGCCGGACAGCGGGGTGCCGCCGGCCGAGTCCTCCGGCGCCAGCCGGATCGCCACGTACTCCCACTTCTGCCGGACGTACGGCTCCAGCGCCGTGTCCAGACGGTCCGGGAGCCGGAAGCCGTTCTCGTCCAGCCAGTCACCGAGTGCTCCGGAGTCGGTGGCGGTCAGCCGCGCCACGTCGAACGGGCCGAGCCGCTCGCGGCCGACGACGTCCACCGGGGACCGCGGGCCCCCGGCCGCCGCGTCCCCCGCGCCGTCGCCCTCGAACATGTCGAAGGGCCAGTCGTCCGAGCGTGGCCAGAAGTACTCGCGCCGCTCGTACACGGGCGCGGTCTCCTCGTCGAGCTGGTCGAAGAGGGCCGCGTCGCCCAGCTGCACCGTCGCCCGGTTCGGCACCGGCATGATCCACGCGGCCGTCCGGGCGTCGCCGGAGACCGTCAGACTCATCACGATCTGTTCCTCGCGGCCGTCCCAGCGCACCACGGACCGCTCGCGGCTCACGTACACACTCCGCTGGTCGTCCGGCACCATCGCACCGCAGCCGCAGGCGTACGCCGGTGCCACGAGCGAGGCCAACTGGAGCCCCAACAGCGCCAGCACGACCACCACAAGCCGTCCGCGTATCCCGCGCCCCTCACGCACCCTCGGTACCGGACGCGCGCGCCCCCGTACGAAACCCTTCATCCCCCGTGCCTCTCCACTGCCCCGCTGACCTGCCGTACCGCTCGGGGCCATGGTTCCAGGTGTTCGTCAGTGGTCTGTCACCACCGTGCGCGCGATGCGCATCCGTGATCCGTGCCGTGCCCTTGAGCGGGACGACGGTCCCGCGCGGACTATCGTCGTCCGGACAAGCGAGGGCGACTCTCAGGTGAAGTCGGGGTTGCCCGCGTCTCACCAACGGGACGGCGCGAGCCTCCTCGGTGGGACGGCCGACGGGGCGGGAGGACGACAGCACGTGGCGACGGAGCAGAGCAGACCGGGCGGAGCCGTGGGTACCGGTGCGGCGGCGGCGCGCCTGGGGGCCCTGCGGGCAGTGCTGTGGCTGGTCGCCGGCATCCTGGCGGTGCGTCAGATCGCGGTCGTGCTCCACATGCCCAGGGGCGAGCGGCTGACCGACCTGGAGACCTGGGTCGGGCCCAGCGGAGTGCTCCATGTGAACGGCTCGCTGTACGACTCGACGCGCTTCACCGGCACCCCCTTCGGCGGCCTCGTCCTCAAGCCCCTCACCCGGACGGCCGAACAGGCCCTCGGCTGGGGCTGGACCTTCGGCACCCTCCTGCTGGTCGTCGCCCTCGGCCTGGTCGCCGCCCGCGCCCTGCCCCAGCCCGTCACCCGCCGCACTACCCTGCTCGCGGCTCCCGTGGCAGTGACCCTGCTGATGCTGTCGCTGCCGGTGCGCAACACCCTGTACCTGGGCCAGACCAGCATCATCCCCGTGCTGCTCGTCCTCGCGGGCTGCTTCGCGGTGCGGGGCGAGCGGACCAGCGGTGCGTTCATAGGGCTCGCCGCGGCCTTCCAGCCGACTGTGCTGCTGTTCGTGCCGCTGCTGTGGTTCACCGGCCGCCGGCGGGCCGCCGCGAGTACCGGGATCACGTTCGCCGGGGCCACCGCACTGGCCTGGGCCGCGATGCCGCACGACTCGTTCACCTACTGGGTGCACCACCTCGCGGGCGTGGGCCTGGGCGGCCGGGCGGACGACCTCGCCAACCAGTCCCTGCACGGCGCCCTGCTCCGGCTGGGCCTCACGGGCCCGCTGGAGATCGTCGTCTTCTTTGCGCTGGCCGCCGCCGTCGCCGTGTTCGGCATGCGGCGGGCCGTCCACTACGCCCGCGACGGGCAGTTGCTCCTCGCCGTCGCGATCACCGGCTGTGTCGTGGTCGCCGTCTCCCCCACGTCCTGGAAGCACCAGCTGCTGTGGGTGCTGCTCGCGGCCGTCGGCCGGGTCGGCACGAAGCAGTCCTCGCGGTACGTGTGGCCGGTCGCCGTCGTCCTGGTGATGACCCTGCCGGCGAAGATGATGGTCCCGAACGTGGACGTCCTGCACCCCGTCCGGGACAACGTCGTCCTGCTGGCCGCGCTCGCCGCCGCCCTCGTCGTGCCCTTCCTGTCCCGCACCTCGGAGTACTACCGGGCACCCGTGCCCACGCAGTACGCCCCGAAGGCGCAGACCCGTTTCCACTGGGCGCCGCTGCTGCGCCGGGTGGCGACCCGGCCGAACCTGCTCCTGGAACTGCTGCTGATCCGCGTCGTGTACGCGGCCTACCAGCGCACCCGCCTGGAGGCCACCGGCAGCCGGGCCTCGGCCGAGGAGCACGCCCGGCAGATCCTCTCCGTCGAGGAGGCCCTGTTCCTCGACGTCGAGCACTGGTTCAACCACGCGGTCGTCGGAATCGGCTGGCTGCGGGCCTTCTTCGACTTCTACTACACCTCGTTCCACTTCGTGGTCCCGCTGACCGTCCTCGGCCTGCTCTACTGGCGCCGCCCCGCCGACTACCGCTGGGCCCGCACGGCCATCGGCTTCACCACGGTCCTCGCGCTCGTCGGTTTCTTCTTCTACCCACTGGCGCCGCCGCGGCTGATGCCCGGCCTCGGCATCATCGACACCATCCACGGCGTCCAGGACTTCTCCCGCCCGGACTACGGCAGACTGACCGAACTCGCCAACCAGTACGCGGCGATGCCGTCCCTGCACTTCGGCTGGTCCCTGTGGTGCGGCCTCACGATCGCGATCGTCGCCCCCAAGGCGTGGATGAAGATCCTCGGCCTGATGCACCCCTTCTTCACGCTCCTGGCCATCGTGGCGACGGGCAACCACTGGGTGCTGGACGCGGTGGGCGGGGCGATGGTGGTCGGTGCGGGCTTCGGCCTCACCTACCTCCTGACGGGGCCGCGCACCACCGCGCCCCGAAAGGGGCGCGGGGAACTGCGCGAGCAACCACCGACGACGGACCGACTCGCGACGGCCGTCCCGCCCAACGGCGCAGGAGCGACCGGAGAGGGCGGGGGAGCGACCGGGGACGGCGGAGACAGGGGCGGGGCGTAGGGGCGCGGCCCCTGCCCGCGGCCCCTGCCTCCGGGCCGGACGGGCCGACGGCGCCGGGAGGCCGTCGGCCCGAGTCGGGGTGGGGGTGAAGGTTGCGGGTGGGAGGCTCAGACCGTGGTCACCTGGAGGTGCTTCACCCCGTTGATCCAGGCGGAGCGCAGGCGGTCGGGATCGCCGGCGAGGCGGAGGCCCGGCATCGCGTCGGCGATCGCGTTGAAGATCAGGTCGATCTCCAGGACCGCGAGGGACTTGCCCAGGCAGAAGTGGGGGCCTCCGCCGCCGAAGCCCAGGTGGGGGTTGGGGTCGCGGGTGATGTCGAAGGCGTCGGGGTTCTCGAAGACGTCCGGGTCGTGGTTGGCGGAGGCGTAGAAGATGCCGACGCGGTCGCCCTTCCGGATGAGCTTGCCGCCGAGTTCCACGTCCTGGGTGGCGGTGCGCTGGAAGGCGTTGACCGGGGCCGCCCAGCGCACGATCTCCTCGGCTGCCGTCGCCGGGCGCTCGCGCTTGTACAGCTCCCACTGGTCGGGGTGGGTGAGGAAGGCGTGCATGCCGTGGGTGATGGCGTTGCGGGTCGTCTCGTTGCCCGCGACGGCCAGCATCAGCACGAAGAACCCGAACTCGTCGGAGGCGAGGTTCCCCTCGTCCTCGGCGGCCACCAGGGTGGTGACGATGTCCTTCGCCGGGCACTGCTTGCGGTCGGCGGCCATGTTCATGGCGTAGGCGATGAGTTCCATCGCCGACTGCTGGCCGACCTCCTCGGTGATGGCGTACTCCGGGTCGTCGTAGGAGATCATCCGGTTCGACCACTCGAAGATCCGGATGCGGTCCTCCTGCGGGATGCCGATCAGCTCGGCGATGGCCTGGAGGGGGAGTTCGCAGGCGACCTCGGTGACGAAGTCGAAGGAGCCGGGACGGGCGGCGGCCTCGCGGGCGATGGTGAGTGCCCGGTGGCGCAGGTTGTCCTCCAGCGCGCGGATCGCCCTCGGGGTGAACACGCGCTGCACGATCTGGCGGACCCGGGTGTGCTCCGGCGGGTCCATGTTCAGCAGGATCAGCCGCTGGGCGTCGATGGCGTCGCGCTCGATGTGCTCGTTGAAGCGGATGATCGCGGTGTTGACCGTCGAGGAGAACAACTCCGGGTGCGTGGAGACGTACTTGACGTCCGCGTGCCGGGTGACGGCCCAGTAGCCCTCGTCCGCGAAGCCCGCGATGCCGGGTGCCTGCGGGATCCAGTGGACCGGTTCCGTGCGGCGCAGTTCGGCGAACTCCGGGAGGGGGACACGGTGGTGCAGCAGGTCGGGGTCGGTGAGGTCGAACCCGTCGGGCAGCGCTGGACAGGGCATCGGCAACTCCTGACGGAGTATCAGATTTAAGGAATTGCGGTGACGGTAGTAACGGGTTCTATAACTGGCAAGGGGTGCGGGCTCCTCAATCGGCTGCCAATTGCCGCACGCCCCTTGCGGTGCCGGAGTGACCCTCCGCAGACTGCTGAGGAGAACTAGAACGCGTACTAGTTCTGCGTGGCGGGCCGGGCCGGGACGCCCCGCGCCGCGCGGGTAACCGTCGAGAGGATTCCCCATGGCCGCGGAACCCGTGATCGTCGAAGCCGTACGCACCCCCATCGGCAGGCGCGGCGGCGCGCTCGCCAACCTGCACCCCGCCTATCTGCTGGGCGAGACCTACCGTGAACTCCTCGGCCGCACCGGCATCCCCGCCGACTGCGTCGAGCAGATCGTCGGCGGCACGGTGACCCACGCCGGCGAACAGTCCATGAACCCCGCGCGCACGGCCTGGCTGACCATGGGCCTGCCGTACGAGACGGCCGCGACCACCGTCGACTGCCAGTGCGGCTCCTCACAGCAGGCCTCGCACATGGTGGCCAACATGGTGGCGGCCGGCGTCATCGACGTCGGGGTCAGCTGCGGGGTGGAGGCCATGTCCCGGGTGCCGCTCGGGTCGGGGTCCAAGCACGGGCCGGGCAAGCCGTTCCCGGAGGAGTGGAACGTCGATCTGCCGAACCAGTTCGAGGCCGCCGAGCGGATCGCCCGGCACCGGGGGCTCACCCGGGAGGACGTGGACGCGCTGGGCCTGCGGTCCCAGGAGCGGGCCGCCGCCGCGTGGGCCGAGGAGCGGTTCAAGAAGGAGACGTTCGCCGTCCAGGTGCCGACGACCGAGGCGGAACAGAGCGCCGGGCAGGGCATGTGGCGGCTCGTCGACCACGACGAGGGGCTGCGCGACACCTCGGCGGAGGCGCTCGCCCGACTGAAGCCGATCATGCCGACGGCCGTCCACACGGCGGGCAACTCCTCCCAGATCAGCGACGGCGCGGCGGCGATCATGTGGGCGTCCAAGCGGATGGCGCGGGCGCTGAAGCTCCGGCCGCGGGCCCGGATCGTCGCCCAGGCGCTGGTCGGCTCCGACCCCCACTTCCACCTCGACGGGCCGATCGACGCGACCAAGGCCGTGCTGGGCAAGGCCGGGATGTCGCTGAAGGACATCGACCTGGTCGAGATCAACGAGGCCTTCGCGTCGGTGGTGTTGAGCTGGGCGCGGGTCTTCGACCAGGACCTGGAGAAGGTGAACGTCAACGGCGGCGCCATCGCCCTCGGCCACCCGGTGGGCGCGACCGGGGCGCGGCTCATCACGACCGCGCTGCACGAGCTGGAGCGTACGGACAAGGAGTTCGCGCTGGTGACGATGTGCGCCGGAGGCGGGCTGGCGACCGGGACGATCATCCAGCGGCTCTGACGGGCGGGGAGGAGGAAGAGGGGGAGCAGAAAAAAGAGGCCCTGCTGGTCGTCCCGCGACCAGCAGGGCCTTCCCCCGTGGCGGCACGTCCCCCGTCCCGCCGTACTCCCCCGTGGCGGCCGGTCGAACCGCCCGTTCCCCCGTGTGCGCGGCCCCCGTACCGCTCACACCACTGATTTCACCGGGTCGCGCATTGTCAGGCAGGGGGGTCGAGGCTGCCAAACAATGGCCGGACGCGATCTCTCCGCTTGGGCGGCCGAATGCGTACGTTGGTGGCGGACGGTGTGGGTGTGGTGGGAGGGGAACAGCGCGGTGGCGGGTCGTCGTGAGGTGCCGGTCGATCCGGGGGCCGGGCCGGTGCAACGGTTCGCGTTCGAGTTGCGCAAACTGCGGACCGAGGCGGGCGGCCTCACCTACCGGGCGATGGCCGGACGGGCGGGCTACTCGATCACCACCCTCTCCCAGGCCGCGGGCGGCGAGCAGTTGCCCACGCTGCCGGTGGCCCTGGCCTTCGTACGGGCCTGCGGGGGCGACCCGGCGGAGTGGGAGGCCCGGTGGCACCAAGCGGTCGAGGAGGCCGCGGACTTCGATCCGGACGCCGACGAGACGGCCGCGGAGCCGCCGTACCGGGGGCTCGCCCGGTTCGAGACCGGGGACAGCGGCCTCTTCTTCGGCCGGGACCGCCTCACCGCCGACCTCGTGGACCTGATGCGCCGACGGCGGTTCGCAGCGGTCTTCGGCCCCTCCGGCATCGGCAAGTCGTCCCTGCTGCGCGCCGGCCTGATCCCGGTCCTGAGGGAATCCGAGGACCCGGCCCTACGGCCCTCCGCGATCCGCATCCTGACCCCCGGCGACCAACTGTCCCGCACCTATGAGCTGCTGCGGGAGACGAGCGGGGGTGGCGGGGGTACGGGGGGCGGCGGTGACACCGGCGCCGGCACTCGCACAGGCACCGGCTCTGGCTCTGGTGTCGGCGGTGGCACCGGTTCCAGGTCTGGCCCCGGCTCCGGCCCTGGCCTCCGCTCCGGCGTCGGCCCCGGCTCCGACGCCGGCTTCAGCACTGGGCCCGACTCCGGCTCCGGCTCCGGCCCCGTCCGTGGCTCCGGCGCCGGCCGTACCGGCTCCGGCCGTGCCGGTGTCGGACCCGGGCGTGGTGACACGCTCGTCGTGGTCGATCAGTTCGAGGAGGTGTTCACCCTCTGCCACGACCCCGTCGAACGCGCCCGGTTCATCGACCTGTTGCTCACCGCACGCGATCCGGGCAGCGGGCTGCGGGTGCTGTTGGCTGTGCGCGCGGACTTCTACGGCCGGTGTGCCGAGCACCGCGCGCTGGCCGAGGCACTCGGGGACGCCAACCTGCTGGCCGGGCCCATGACTCCGGCGGAACTGCGCGAGGTCGTCGTCAAGCCGGCCGCTGCCGCCGGGCTGACCGTGGAGCGGGCGCTGACCACCCGGCTCGTCGAGGAGATCACCGACGCGCCCGGCGGACTGCCCCTGCTGTCCCACGTCCTGCTGGAGACCTGGCGGCGCCGCCGGGGCAAGACCCTCACCCTCGCCGGCTACGAGGCGGCCGGCGGCCTGGACGGCGCGATCGCCAAGACCGCCGAGGACGTCTACAGCCGGTTCACCGACAGCGAGGCGGCCACCGCCCGCCGGGTGCTGCTGCGGCTCATCTCACCCGGTGACGGCACCCCCGACACCCGCCGGCCCGCCGAACGGGCCGAGTTGGAGACCACGGGCACCGGACGGGAGGAGGTCGCCCGGGTCCTGGAGGCGCTCACCCGCGCCCGCCTCCTCACCCTCGACGGCCCCACCGTGGACCTCGCGCACGAGGCGCTCATCACCGCCTGGCCCCGGCTGCGCGGCTGGATCGAGGAGGACCGCGACCGGCTGCGAGCCCACCGGCACCTGACCGAGGCGGCCCGGTCCTGGGAGGAACTGGGCCATGACGCGGGCGCGCTGTACCGGGGGAGCCGACTCGCCAGGGCGCGCGAGTACTTCGGGGGGCCGGGGCACACCGACGACCTGACCGACCAGGAGGCCGCCTTCCTCGCGGCCGGTCTCGGCGCGCTGGAGCAGGAGGAACGTGCCAAGGCCCGCACCACCCGCCGACTGCGCGTCCTCGTCACCTCCCTGGCCGGCCTGCTCGCCCTCGCCCTGACCGCCACCACCGTCGCCTACTGGCAACGCCAGAGCGCCCTGGACGCCCAACGCGAAGGTCTCTCCCGCCAGTTGGCCGCACAGTCCGCCGCCCTGCTGGACAGCGACACCGACCTCGCGTCGCTGCTGGCCATCAAGGCGTACCGGACGAGCCCCACCCGCGAGGCCACCCGGAGTCTGTACGCCGCCGCGGCCGTCCCCCTCGAACGCCGGCTGACCGGACACGCCGAGACCGTGTCCGCGCTGGTCTACAGCCCCGACGGGAAGACACTCGCCAGCGGCGCCTACGACGGCACGGTACGGCTGTGGGACACCAGGACCGGACGGACGGGCAAGGTGCTCACCGGCCGTTCGGACGCGGACGCCCCCGATCTCGTCCGCACCGTGGCCTTCGCCCCGGACGGCCGCACCCTCGCCACCAGCCATGGCGACGACGCGCGGCTGTGGGACCTGGACACCGGACGCGTACGGGACTCGGTCGCCCTGCGCGACCCCGACGACGACAACATGGCGGCGGTCGGTTTCGACCGCGACGGCCGCGCGCTCGCCGTCGCCGAGGGCGGGCAGGTGCTGGACGTGGCCGACGGCCGGGTCGTGACCACCCTCAAGGGCCCCACCGGGCTGGAGATGGCGGTCGCGTTCAGCCCCGACGGACGCACCCTCGCCACCAGCACCCGGGACCACACCGCCCAACTGTGGGACCTGGCGACGGGAAAGGTGCTCCACACCCTCAAGAGCGGCACCGGCGTGGTCAGTTCCCTGGCCTTCGACTCGGCCGGGAAGACCCTGGCCACCGGCACCGAGGACGGCACCGTCCATCTGTGGGACGTGGCCGACGGCGAGCAGCGGACCACCCTCACCAGCGCCAGCAGCAGGGTCGAGTCCATGGCGTTCGCCCCGGACGGCAGGACCCTGGCCGCCGGCAGCTACGACGGCACCGTACGCCTGTGGGACCTCGCCACCGGCCGCGCCGGCACCACCCTCACCGGCCACACCAGCCCCGTCATGTCGGTGGCGTTCGATCCCGACGGGACCGAACTGGCCGCGGGCAACGAGGCCGACACCTTCGGCGGCGGCGGTGACGTCGCGGTCCGGCTGTGGAGGGCGGGCACGAACCGTCCCCGCGCCACGCTGGACGTCCCCGGCGACGATCTGCAGTCGATGTCCTTCAGTCCCGACGGCGACACCCTGGTCACCAGCAGCAGCACGAGGTCCGACGACCCCAGGGACATGCGCAGCACGGTACGGCTCTGGGACACGGCCACCCGCCGCACGCACGCCGTGCTCGACGAGGGTCTGACCCACGTCGGGGAGGTCGTCTTCAGCCCCGACGGGCGGACGCTCGCCCTCACCACCGACATCCGGGCCCAGCTGTGGGACGTCCGCACCCGCCGACCGCGGATCACCCTCCCCGACCACTTCGTCAACGCGATGGTCTTCAGCCCGGACGGCCGCACCCTGGTGACGGTGGGCGACGGCCTCCGCCTCTACGACCCCCGCACCGGGCGACCCCGCGCCGAACTGCCCAAGGCCGAGGAGGGATCGGCGCTGGCGTTCAGCCCCACGGGCGAGTTCTTCGCCACCACCGGGGGCCAGAACGCGGAGATCCGGCTGCGCGATCCCGACACCGGACGCGTCCGCCGCACCCTCACGGAACCGGCCGCCGACGCCGCGCCCGCGGGGGCGCGCGACGATCCGGCCCTGATGTTCCGGCAGGTGGAGTCGATGGCCTTCAGCCCGGACGGCCGCACTCTCGCCTCCGCCGAGGCCGACGGCACGGTACGGCTGTGGGACACCGGCACCGGAGACCTCGACGCCACGCTGACCGTCAGCCTCAGCCAGGGCCCGGTCAGGCTCGCGTTCAGCCCCGACGGGCGCACGCTCGCCACGGCCGGGGGCGGCACGGTACGGCTGTGGGACACCACCACCCGGTACGCCCGGGAGACCCTCCCCGACGGTGGCGCGGCGAGGCTGGCGTTCAGTCCCGACGGCCGCACCCTCGCGGTCGGTGACTACCGCGACCGTGTCCGTCTGTGGGACGTCGACCTGCCGCTGCCCGCCGAGGCGATCGACCACCTCTGCCGAGCCGTGCACCGCGACCTCACCGAGCAGGAGAAGGCGCTGTACCTGCCGGACCAGGAGCCGGGCGTGGCGTGCGGACCGGACGAGAGAGGGTGAGGAGGGGGAGGTCGGCAGGGCCCCTGGAACACGACGAAGACGGCGGCCCCGGGGATCGGGGGCCGCCGTCTTCGGTCTGTGCCGGCGCTCGGTCGCGCAGGTGGCATCCGGTGGTGCCGGTGGCGCTCAGTCGCGCCGGTGGTGCCGGATCAGTACCAGTTGTTGGCCTGCCAGAAGTTCCACGCGCCACACGGGCTGCCGTAGCGGTCCTTCATGTAGTCCACGCCCCACTTGATCTGGGTGGCGGCGTTGGTCTTCCAGTCGGAGCCGGCGGAGGCCATCTTGGAGCCGGGGAGCGCCTGGACCAGGCCGTAGGCGCCGGAGGACGCGTTGGTCGCGTTGACGTCCCAGTCGCTCTCGTGGTCGACGATGTTCGCGAAGCACTTGTACTGGGCCGAGTTCCCGATCATCTTCTTCGCGACAGCCTGAGCCTGGGAGGCCTCCGACGCGGCCTGGGCGGGCGCGGCGGCGAGCAGGGCACCGGTGGCGGCGACGGCCAGGGTGGCACCGGCGAGGGCCTTCTTCGGGGAGGCGATGCGGCGGAGAGCGGAGCGGGTCACGGGGATCCTTTTCTTCGGGGTCATGGTCGTCGCGGGCATGCCTTCACCACCTGAGGTGCGGTGGGGGCGTACGTCGGCGCCGAGGCCCGGTGGGCACGTCGGCGCCGTTGCGACTCATCCAGAGAAACAGCCGGAGCGGGCGTCCGCAATGATCCCTTTTGCTAGTTGTCGTCGTATCCGCGCCGAAGACCCTTTCTGTGACGTGGCTCTCAAAGCCCAGGTCAGCGCCCATAAGGACGTGCGCATGCCAAGCATTTCGATCTACGAGCCCGGTTCGTATGTGACCTGGGTCCTGTGGGGTGCTTCACGGCTCGCGCGACGGACGGTGAGCGCGCCTCGCCCGAGCGTCACCGGGCGGGCGGAGTGAATGTGACCGCGCTCTCGAACGCGGCCCTGCGGGTGGCCCGGCGCAGCGCCTTGAGGACGGCGGTACCGAGGGTGAGGGTCAGGACGGCGGTGACGACCGCGCGGCCCAGGTCCCAGCCGAGTGAGGTGGCCAGGCAGTACGCGAGGAAACGCGTGAGGTTGGCGGCCGGGGCCGCGTCCGCGTCGTAGGCGATGGTCGAGGCCAGGGTGTCGATGAAGGGCCAACCGTAGAGGTTCATGACCGTGCCGTACGCGAAGGCGGCGACGAAGCCGTAGCCGGCGAGCAGGACGAGTTCGGCGCGGCCGCGCAGGCGGTGGGCGCCCGGGAGCAGCCCGGAACCCATCGCGAACCAGCCCATCGCCAGCATCTGGAACGGCATCCACGGGCCCACACCCCCGGTGAGCAGCGCGGACGAGAACATCGTCACCGCGCCGAGGGTGAAGCCGAACCCCGGGCCGAGGACACGGCCGCTGAGCACCATGAGGAAGAACATCGGCTCGATCCCGGCGGTTCCGGCCCCGATGGGGCGCAGCGCCGCGCCGACCGCCGCGAGCACCCCCAGCATCGCCACCGCCTTCGCCCCGAGCCCCGCCTCGGAGAGCGTCGCGCCGACGACCCCGACCAGCAGCACCAGCAGCCCGGCGAACAGCCAGGGCGCGTCCTGCGCGTGGGCGGTCACCTGTGAACCGGGGTCCGCGAAGAAGGGCCAGCCGAAGGCCGCGGCCCCGACGAGACCGACGAGGAGGAGGGCGGCGACGGTACGGGCGGAGAGCGGGACGGGGCGGACGCGCGACGGGCTGCTCATGAGTGCTCCTCCGGGGTGGCCTCCGGGGCCGCCGCTCGCAGGGCGCGTCGTACCTGGGCCGTGGTCAGCCAGGGCCCCGGGGCGAGGATCTTCGTGATCTGCGGGGCGAAGGCGGGGGAGCCGACGACCACCTCGGCGGTCGGCCCGTCGGCCACGACCTCCCCGTCGGCGAGGATCAGCACGCGGTGGGCCAGCTCGGCGGCCAGTTCCACGTCGTGCGTGGCCAGGACGATCGCGTGCCCGTCGGCCGCGAGGCCGCGCAACAGCGTGACCAGGCGTGCCTTGGCCGCGTAGTCGAGGCCCCGGGTCGGTTCGTCGAGCAGGAGCAGCGGCGGGCGGGCGGTGAGGACGACCGCCAGCGCGAGGGCCAGCCGCTGCCCCTCCGACAGGTCGCGCGGGTGCGTGTCGTCGCCGATGCCGGGCAGCAGCTCGCAGGCCAGGGCCCGGCACGTGCCCGGGGCGGCCCCCGCGTCCCGGTCCGCAGCCGCGCACTCCGCCGCGACCGTGTCCGTGTACAGCAGGTCACGGGGTTCCTGCGGTACGAGGCCCACGCGGCGTACGAGGTCCGGGGGCGCCGTGCGGTGGGGGACCAGGCCGCTCACCCGGACCGAACCGGCCGCCGGTTCCACCAGGCCGACCAGCGCGGACAGCAGGGTGGACTTGCCGGCGCCGTTGCGGCCCATGAGGGCGATCGTCTCGCCGGGGGTGACGGTGAGGGAGACGTGGGTGAGTGCGCGGACGCGGCCGTGGTGGACGGAGAGGGTCGAGATCGTCGCCGGGTGGTCGTGAGGGGAGGGGGTGTGGGGGGTGGGGCGTTTGCCGAGGATGCGCCGGAGGAGGGGGAGGGGTGGGGGCGGGAAGAGCTCGGGGGTTCGTGTCGTGTGCGGTGTGCGGGTGGTCCGTGGCTGGTCGCGCAGTCCCCCGCGCCCCTTCGGGGCTTCCGGTGTCTGTGCCGCGAGGGTTTCCCGCAGTGCTCCCGAGCGGCGGCGGGCGTCCCGGACGGTCAGGGGGAGCGGGGACCAGCCGGCCGCTCGGCCCAGGTCCACGACCGGGGGGAACACGGGGGAGACCGCCATGATGTCGGCCGGAGGGCCGAGGACGGGCGGGGTGCCCGGGGTCGGCAGGAGGACGACCTGGTCGGCGTACTGGACGACGCGTTCCAGGCGGTGCTCGGCCATGAACACGGTCGTGCCCAGGTCGTGGACGAGCCGCTGCAGCACGGCCAGGACCTCCTCGGCGGCGGCCGGGTCCAGGGCGGAGGTCGGCTCGTCCAGGACCAGCACGCGAGGGTGCGGGGTGAGAACGGAGCCGATCGCGACGCGCTGACGCTGGCCGCCGGAGAGCGTGGCGATGGGGCGGTCCCGGAGGTCGGCGAGACCCAGCAGGTCGAGCGTCTCCTCCACCCGGCGCCGCATGACGTCCGGAGCGAGCCCCAACGACTCCATCCCGTAGGCGAGTTCGTCCTCGACCGTGTCCGTCACGAAGTGCGCCAGCGGATCCTGGCCCACCGTGCCGACCACATCGGCGAGTTCACGCGGCTTGTGGGTACGGGTGTCCCGCCCCGCCACCGTCACCCGGCCGCTCAGGGTGCCCCCGGTGAAGTGTGGCACGAGCCCGCTCACCGCCCCCAGCACGGTCGACTTGCCCGCCCCCGACGGCCCCACGAGCAGCACGAGTTCACCCTCCGGGACCTCGAAGTCCGCGCCCCGGACGGTGGGTTCGGCCGCGCCGTCGTACGTCACGGACACGTCCTCGAAGCGGATCATGAGGTTTCCTCCTCGGACGGGGCGGCGGTCGGCGCGGGGACGGCGAACGCGGGCAGCAGGCCCAGCAGGATCGCGACGGCGGGCAGGAGGGGCAGGTCGGGGGAGGTCGGCGGGACGACGGTGGGGTGCAGGGCGGCGGGGTCGTACGCGGCACAGACGATCAGCAGCGCGGCGACGGCCACCCCGGACCCGGCCACCAGCCACGCGCGTACCCCCCAGGCGTCGGGCCGGTAGCGGGTGCGCGGTGAGCGACGGCCGCCCAGCCGCAGTCCCGCCAGCGCGGCGGCCACTCCCGCGAGCAGCACGGGGAGGCCGTAGCCGCCACCCTCGGCGGTCAGCACTCCGTACGTTCCCGCGCAGACGCCGAGCAGTCCACCGAGGGTGAGCGCGGCGGTCGTACGGCGGACACGTGCCGGGACCTCGGTGGTACGGCCGTAGCCGCGCGAGTCCATCGCGGCGGCCAGCGCCACCGACCGCTCCAACGCGCCCTCCAGCACCGGCAGTCCGACCTGCAGCAGCCCCCGTACGCCCCGGTCCGGCCGGCCCCGCAGCCGCCGCGCGGCCCGCAACCGCTGTACGTCCGCCACCAGATGGGGGGCGAACGTCATCGCCACCACCACGGCCACGCCGGCCTCGTACAGGGCGCCGGGGAGGGACTTGAGGAGGCGGGCCGGGTTGGCCAGGGCGTTGGCGGCACCCACGCAGATCAACAAGGTGGCCAGCCGCAACCCGTCGTACAGCGCGAACAGGAACCCCTCCGCCGTGACCCGGCCGCCCAGCCGGATCCCCTGCGCCCAGGCGGGAAGCGGCACTTCGGGGAGCGTGACCAGGGTGTGGGTTCCGGGTACGGGCGACCCCAGCACGACCGCGAAGGCCAGCCGGACGCCCAGCACCACCAGCCCGAGCTTCACGAACGCGGTGTACGAGCGGGCCCAGGGGGCGTCGGTCCGGTGCGTGCCCACGACGTATCCGGCCACCGCGACGAGCAGGGCGAGGAGCAAAGGGTTGGTGGTGCGGGACGCGGCGGTGCCGAGCCCGAGAGCCCAGACCCACCAGGCGAGGGGATGCACCCCGCCCCCTCGTACCGCCGGGCCGCGCACCCCGTGCCTGGCCGCCCCCGACTCCGGGCGCCCCGTGAACCCTCGCACCGCGCCGCCCTATCCCCGACGCCGCCGCGCCCGCCACACCGCCGCGCCCCCCAGCACGGCGACGGCTCCCACGCCCACGAGCAGCCCGACGGAGGGCCCTTCACCCTCCTGGGTGGCACCGTCGGCCGACGAACTCTGGTCATCGGCCGGGCCGTCGGCGCCGGACGCGGACTCGGCACCGGAATCCGTGTCGGTGCCGGCACCTGCGTCGACCGCCTCGCCGCAGCCCCGCACCGGATATCCCCCGATCGCGCAGAGCAGCGCGTTCGTGTCGTACCGGAGGGGCTTGGCGACGGACGCCAACGCCTCGGCCGTGGTCGCGTCGTCCGGCACCCGCGCGCAAGCCGTACGCGCCTTCGGAGGTGTCTCGCCCTCCGGCGCGTCGGCGGCCGTACCGAAGTCGATGACCAGCGCGACCCGCTTCTGACCGTCCCGCGCGGCCGTGTCCCCGCAGACCGCGGCGAAGTCGGCGGCGCCACGCGGCCGGACCGCGTCCGACGAGTCCCGGCTCACGGCGAACCGGAAGCCCTGGACCTCCCCGTCCGCCGGGCGCGTGGTCGACGGCCCCTGCGTGGCGTACGCCCACTTCGAGCCGTCCCGCTCCCAGAACGACCAGTAGCGGTACGCGGCCGCGTGGGCCGGCCCCGAGCTCCCCAGCAGGAGCAGCAGAGCGCCGAGCGACACGAGCACCGGCGACAGCGCGCCGCCCGACGTCACGGCAGCCGAACCCCGTGCGGCTCCCCTGCGACGCCCGGTCACGCCTGCAGCCGCTTCCGGCCGGCCTTCGCCAGCACGAACCCGGCGGTGGCGGCGACCACGACCAGCCCGAGTCCGATCGCCCACCAGGCGCCCGCCCCGAGTCCGTCGCCGGCCTCGTCCCCGGCGGTCGTGTCGTCGTACGGCACCGAGGAGTAGTCGCTCACCTCACCGGCCGGACCGGTGTCCTTCAGCTGCGCCACGAGATCCGCGCCACCGAAGTCACGCGGGTCGCCACCGGAGGCGTGCGCCGCGAAGACGAGCTGGGCGTACGCGGCGGGCCCCGCCTTGGCCGCCCACACCCCGTAGTTCTTCTCCAGCCAGGCGAGCGGCTTCCCGGTCGCGTCCACGTCCCCGGCGGCGGCCAGCGCGACGACCGCGTCGGCGGTGTTGCCGTGGTCGGGCTGGTCCTTCGCACCGGCGAGGGACGACTTCAGATACCCGTCGGCGGTGAGGGCGCCGGCCAGGTGGACGGCCCCGTTGTGTGCGAGGGCCTCCGGCGAGTCGCCCGAGGCGCAGGCGTCGAACGAGGCCGCGCCCTTCCGCTCGCCGCTCCCCGCCCCGACCACGAACCCCTCGCCCAGGATGCCGAGCACCGCGGCGGCCGTGGCGTCGGCGTTCGCGGCGAGAGCGCCCTTCTTGTCGGGCTGGTAGGCGAAGGCGCCGCCGTCCTTCACAGCGCTCTTGCTCTTGCCGCCGTCCTCGGCGCCGCTCTTGTCGCCCGTCTCCCCGCCGCCGCAGGGGAGGGCGAGGGCGCGGAGGGCGTCGTAGGGGGAGTTGCCGTCCTTCTTCTGCTTCTCCGGGGCGTCACCGGCGGCGGCCAGCGCGCCGATCACGACGGACGTCGAGTTCGCGTCGCTGGGCCCGCCCGGGGTGTAGCCCCAGCCGCCGTCCTCGTTCTGGTTGTCCTTCAGCCAGCGCACCGCCCGGCCGGCCTCGGCGTCCTGCCCGCCGACCGCGGCGAGTGCCTGTATCGCGGCCGCCGTGCTGTTGGTGTCGACGGCCGTCTTGGCGTCGCACTTCGCGGTCGCGTCGGCGCGGTACGCCGGGAACGCCCCGCTCGCGCACTGCTGCCCGACCAGCCACTGCACGGCCGCGGCACCGGGCTTCTCGCCCACGGTGTCCAGGGCGAGCAGGGTGAGCGACTGCCGCCAGACACCGTCGTACGTGGGGTCGTTGTGGCCGTACAGACCGGTGGGGATCGCCTGGGAGGGCGAGGCGGAGGGAGCGGTGGACGCCTCGGACGCGGCGTCGGCGGCGAAGGCGGCCGGCGCGAAACCGGCACCGGTCCCGGTGCCGAGCCCGGCTGTGGCGACCAGTACCGCGACGACCGCGGCGCTGCGGCGGACATTCATGATCGGCGGCTGCCTCTCCCTGACGGGGAGCCGGGCGGCACGGCGGAGCGCCGGGCGGCTCGGCTCCGTATTCCTCGACGGTGCCGTGCACCGGCGGGCCGCCGGTGACGCGAGCCGGTCACGATTCCCTCCAGGGCAGTCCGACTCGCCACCCCGTCGGGGGCGGCTCACGGTTGCGGGTCAGCGCCGGATTTGCACCGGCTTCCCCCTGTACGGGTGTGATGACGACGCGGTCACTCTACCTGCCGGTAGCCGGGATCCTGAGGGCCGTTCGTGGGCCACGATAGGTTCGGGCCATGCGTACGGGGAGACTGCTGGCCGCGGGCCGCACGGCCGACGTGTACGAACTCCACGCCGACGAGGGCGAGTCCGGACCGCACGGTCCCGACGGCCTCGCCGCGGCCTCCGGGACCGCCGCTCCCGGAGGCCCGGCCGACCGTGACGGAGCCGACAGACATACCGGACGCGGGGCCGACAGGTCCGGCGGACGTGGAGCTGACGGAAATGCCGGACACGGAGCCGACGGATGTACCGGACGCGACGGAGCCTGGGTGCTTCGGCGCTACCGGGACGGACGGGGTGACGCGGTGGCCGAGGCCGAGGTCATGGAGTACGTACGGAGCCATGGTTATCCCGTCCCGCGCGTGCGCTCGGCGACCCGGACGGAGATGGTGCTGGAGCGCCTCACCGGCCCGACCATGCTGGAGGCCTTCGCGGCCGGCCTGATCGACCCGGTGGCGGCCGGAGCCACCCTGGCCCGCCTCCTGCACGCCCTGCACGCCGTCCCGCCCCGGACTCATCCGGCCTTCCGCCTCCTCCATCTGGACCTGCACCCCGAGAACGTCGTCCTCGCGCCGCACGGCCCGCAGGTCATCGACTGGAACAACGCCGAGGAGGGGCCGCCCGGCCTCGACTGGGGTGTCTCGGCGATGATCCTCGCGCAGGTGGCCGTCGACGAGGACGACCCGCGCGCCCACCTGGCGCACGACACCCTCGTCTCCCTCCTCGCCCAGCGGCCCGACGGACCTGCCGCGTTGACGGAGGGCGGGCTGGCCGAGGCGAGGCGACGCCGGGCGGCGAACCCGACGATGTCGGCGCGCGAGGTCGAACTCGTCGGACCGGCGGAGCAGTTGATCCGCCGCATCGCGGGCCCGGGGCCGACGGCCTGAGGCAACGGCCGCCCGGGGAAGCCGAGTCGGCGCGGGCCTTTGTGACCCCTCACACCGCCACGTACCGCACCGGATCCGTCCCCGCCACCGCCTCCGCCCGGCCCAGCTTCACCAGCCGTCGCACATGGGCCTCCGCCTCGGAGACCGCGATGTTGCGCGAGCCGAAGGGGATCTGGGGCCAGGGGCGGTTCCACTCCATGCGTTCGGCGAGCTGCCACGCGGTGAGGGGGGTGGAGAGCAGGGTGAGCAGGTCGGTGAGGCGCGACTCGTGGTGGGCCAGCAACTCCCTCACACGCGCGGCCGCGTCGGTGAACGCGTACTGATGGGCGGGCAGGATCTCGGCGGCGCCCAGGCGGTCGACGCGTTCCAGGGAGTCGAGGTAGTCGCCGAGGGGATCGGTGACGGTGTCGTCGTCCGGGTCCTCGTAGAGGCCGATGTGCGGGCTGATCTCGGGCAGGAGGTGGTCGCCGGAGAACAGGCGCCCCTGGCCGGGGAGTTGTGCGGGGTGGGCCTCCTCCAGGTGGAGGCAGACGTGTCCGGGCGTGTGGCCCGGCGTCCAGATCGCGCGGACGCGGCGGCCGGGGAGGTCGAGGAGTTCACCGGGCACGATCTCGCGGTCGGGGAGCGCCGGGGAGAACCCGGGCAGCGCGCGCGGGCGGCGCGGGGCCCGCAGGGGCGCGAGGTGCTCCTCGGGCGCGCCCGCCGCCGTGAGCTTGTCCGTCATGTAGGAGTACCAGCGCTCCGGGCCGGTCCCGCGTGTGCGCCGGACGATCGCCGTGTCCGCCGCGTGCATCGCGATCCACGCCCCCGACGCCTCGCGCACCGCCCCCGAGAGGCCGTGGTGGTCGGGGTGGTGGTGCGTGATCACGACCCCGTGGATCTCCGCGACCGATGTGCCGCACGCGCTCAGGCCCGCCGCGAGCGTGTCCCAGGACGCCGGGTCGTCCCAGCCGGTGTCGACGAGGACGGGTCCCCGGTCGGTGTCGACGACGTACACGAGGGTGTGGCCGAGCGGGTTGTCCGGGATGGGGACCTCGATGGACCGTACGCCTCCGCCGTGATCGGTCACCTGTGTCATGGGCCCACTATAACTAGAACGAGTTCCACCAGGGATGGGCGCGTGAACGCATGAGTGTCCGCACCGCCCCGCCCGCTACATGGACTCCTTCTCCTGGAACTGGTATCAGTTCCCTATTCGAAACTGACGGTATGTCAGAGAAGTGGCTCCGGGAGGCGACGGCCATGACCGAACTCGTGGAACACGGACAGCTGTTCATCGGCGGGGAGCTGACCGACCCCCTGGGCACGGACGTCATCGAGGTGGTCTCGCCGCACACGGAGGAGGTCATCGGTCGCGTCCCGCACGCCTCGCGCGCGGACGTCGACCGCGCCGTGGCCGCCGCGCGCCACGCCTTCGACCACGGCCCCTGGCCCCGCACGACCCTCGACGAGCGGATCGAGGTGGTCACCCGGATCAAGGACGCCTTCGCCGTGCGCCACGAGGAGTTCGCCCGGATCATCAGCTCCGAGAACGGGACCCCCTTCACCTCCAGCGTGATGGTGCAGGCCCTCGCGTCGATGATGGCGTGGGACGCGGCGATCACCACGGCCCGCGACTTCACGTACGAGGAGCGGCGCGGCGGCGTGCTCGGTCAGATCCTGGTCCGGCGCGAGCCGGTCGGGGTGGTCGCGGCGGTCGTCCCCTGGAACGTGCCGCAGTTCACCGCCGCCGCCAAACTCGCCCCCGCCCTGCTCGCCGGCTGCCCGGCGATCCTCAAGGTGTCCCCCGAAACCCCCCTGGACGCCTACCTGTTGGCGGAGATCGCCGCCGAGGCCGGCCTGCCCGAGGGGGTGCTCTCCATCCTTCCCGCCGACCGGGAGGTCAGCGAGTACCTGGTAGGGCACCCGGGCGTCGACAAGGTCTCCTTCACCGGCTCCGTCGCCGCCGGCAAACGCGTCATGGAGGTCGCCGCCCGCAACCTCACCCGCGTCACCCTGGAGCTGGGCGGCAAGTCGGCGGCCGTGATCCTCCCCGACGCCGACGCGCAGACCGCCGTGAACGGCATCGCCCCCTTCGCCTGGATGATCAACGGCCAGGCGTGCGTGGCCCAGACCCGCATCCTCGTCCCGCGCGCCCGCTACGACGAGTTCGCCGAGGCCTTCGCCGCGTATGCCTCCGCGCTGAAGGTCGGCGACCCCCTGGACCCGGCCACCGAACTCGGCCCGCTCGTCGCCGCCCGCCAGCAGCGCCGCAGCCTCGACTACATCCGCATCGGCCAGGAGGAGGGTGCCAAGATCCTCACCGGCGGCGGCCGTCCGGCGGACCTGGAGCGCGGCTGGTACGTCGAACCGACCCTCTTCGGCGACGTCGACAACTCCATGCGCATCGCCCGGGAGGAGATCTTCGGTCCCGTCATCTGCCTCCTGCCCTACGGCGACGAGACCGAGGCGGTCCGTATCGCCAACGACTCCGACTACGGGCTCAGCGGCAGCGTCTGGACCGCCGACGACGAACGCGGCATCGACGTCGCCCGGCAGGTCCGCACCGGCACCTACTCCGTCAACACCTTCAGCCTCGACATGCTCGGCCCCTTCGGCGGCTACAAGAACTCCGGCCTGGGGCGCGAGTTCGGCCCGGAGGGCTACGGCGAGTACCTGGAGCACAAGATGATCCACCTGCCGCCCGGCTACGAGCCGCCCGCCGGCGTCACGGCGGGCAAGGGCGTCGGGTGATGGGCGACCGCTGGCACGTGGAGGTCGACCGGTCCCTCTGCATCGGCTCGGCCCAGTGCGTCCACCTCGCCCCCGACTCCTTCCGCCTCGACTCCGCCATGCAGTCCCACCCCGTCGAACCGGAGACCGACGCCCACGAGCGCGTCCTGAAGGCGGCGGAGGGCTGCCCGGTGGAGGCGATCTCCATCGCCCTGCTGGGGAGCGGGGAGCCGGTGTTCCCGCCCGAGGAGTAGGGGCCTACGCTCTGCCGTCGGCACACGAACGAACACACACGCGAGGCGGCAAGAAGTGCGAAAGGCCGAGGCCAAGAGGCTGATCGAGCAGGCGTACGCGGCCTGGGACGCCGAGGAGTGGCAGCGCGCCGCCGACCTCTACGAACAGGTGCTCGCCCATTTCCCGGACGAGGAGCCGAGCGCGGCGTGGTGGTACGACGCCGCGCTCGGCCACAAGTTCCTGCGCCACTGGGACAAGGCGTTCGAGCTGGGCGTCCAGGCCGCCGCCCGCGCGCCGCGCGGCGAGGGCGACCCCGCCTTCTGGAACCTGGGCATCGCGGCGACGATCCGCCGCGACTGGGCGGTCGCGCGCGACGCCTGGGCCGGTTACGGCATCGAGATCCCGCCCGGCGAGGGCGCGATCGAGGGCCGCTTCGGTCACGCCTGTGTGCGCCTGGACACCGACGGCCGGCACGAGGTGGTGTGGATCGAGCGGCTGTGCCCGACGCGCGGCCGCGTGGTGAACGTCCCCGTGACGGGCGGCCGCCGCTACGGCGAGATCGTCCTGCATGACGGTCAGCCCAACGGCGAACGCGTCGTCGACGGCTCGACCTTCCCCGTCTTCGACGAACTGCTGCTCTTCGAGGCGTCCGACCTGCCCACCCTCGAAGTGACGGTCGCGGTCGGCGAGAGCGCCGACCTGGAGGCGCTGGCCGCGCTCTTCGGCGACCACGGCTTCGGCGCGGAGACCGCCGACAGCGTCACCGTGCACTGCGCCTGCTGCAGCGAGGGCACGCTCCACAGGGAACCCACCCCGACCCGCACCGGCGCCCAGCGTTTCCGCCTCGCGGCCCCGGAGGAGGACGCCCGACGGCTGCTGGACCGCTGGGCGGGCGAGAAGGTGATCGGGCGGAGCTGGAGCGGGCTGGAGATCATGGGCTAGGGGCGGGACGAAGATCATGCTCTGCCGGGTAAAAAATCCCATATGAGGGGTTGCATTCCCGTATGAGCGTTCTATTGTAGAAATCAGCCTACGAGACGAGTGAGGGAGCCGACCGGAGTAGCCGACATGGGCGAGAGGTAGCAGATCCGCCGATGCCGACGTCGACGGTCGGGCTGAGAGGCCGGAAGGCAGCAGGACAGGGCCGGAAGGCGACCCCCAGCACCTGATCCGGGTAATACCGGCGCAGGGAACCCGTCTCGTAGGTCTTTCTATGTGCTGCCCGTTCTCGGGGCCGTCAGGTCGATCAGACGGCACACCGTCTCGATGTCGATCTTCACCTGGGCGATGGACGCGCGGCCGGAGAGCCAGGTGATGAGGGCCGAGTGCCAGGTGTGCTCGATGACGCGGACGGCGGAGAGCTGCTCGGCGGTCGGGTCGTCCAGCCCCATGGCGTCGAGGATGATCGCGGTGGTCTGGTGGGAGACCTGGTCCACCTCGGGGCTGACGCTGCGGTCGGCGAAGGTGAGGGCGCGCACCATCGCGTCGGCGAGGTGGGGCTCGCGCTGCAGGGCCCGGAAGGCCCGCATCAGGGTCTCGGCGACGCGCTCGGCGGCCGTCTCGCCGGTCGGGGGCTTCTTGCGGAGCGTGCCGTGCATGTGCTCCAGCTGGTCCTGCATGGTGGCGACCAGCAGATGGATCTTGGAGGGGAAATAGCGGTAGAGGGTCCCCAGGGCGACCTGCGAGGACTCCGCGACCTCACGCATCTGCACGGCGTCGAAGCCACCCCGGCTGGCGAGCTGGGCACTCGTGTGCAGGATGCGGCGCCGGCGTGCCTCCTGGCGCTCCGTGAGGGGCGGCGAGTCCGGTCGCGCGGTGCCGGCATCCACCTTCGCCTCCAGCTTGGTCTCCACCTTGGCTTCCGCAGGCATGGTTCTCGTTCCGTGACAGTCGTGACGGTCGGTGAGGATATGGGATCACAGAGCATGCCAGGGCGTGTGCCGTGGCGTGAATCACCTGATCCACCTCTCACAGCGGTTCTACCAGCCGGTAGATTCAGAGCCTCTTGAACGATCAACTCTGAAACTTGTTCTAGATTACCGTCTCGTCGTAATCTCACGGGAAATCGCAGTGAGAAGGGGGCCAGGAGTGACCGCTGAGGCCAGTCGGGCGGGGTCCCGACGTGACCTTGCCGCCGACGGCGGGCGACCGCTCGACATCGCGCTCCTCACCTATAAAGGGAACCCGTTCTGCGGGGGCCAGGGCGTCTACGTACGGCACCTCTCGCGCGAGCTGGCCCGGCTCGGCCACCGGGTCGAGGTGATCGGCTCCCAGCCCTACCCCGTGCTCGACGAGGACGCCGTCCCCGACGACGGACCGGGCCGGATCTCCCTCACCGAGCTGCCCAGCCTCGACCTCTACCGCCAACCCGACCCCTTCCGCACCCCGAAGCGGGACGAGTACCGCGACTGGATCGACGCCCTGGAAGTGGCGACGATGTGGACCGGCGGTTTCCCCGAGCCACTGACCTTCTCGCTCCGCGCCCGCCGCCATCTGCGCGCCCGGCGCGGCGAGTTCGACGTCGTCCACGACAACCAGACCCTCGGGTACGGGCTGCTGGGGGACGTGGGCGCCCCGCTCGTCACCACCATCCACCATCCCATCACCGTCGACCGGCAGTTGGAGCTGGACGCGGCCGAGGGCCGGCAGCGCCGGATGTCGGTGCGCCGTTGGTACGCGTTCACGCGCATGCAGAAGCGGGTCGCGCGACGGCTGCCGTCCGTGCTCACCGTCTCCGGCACCTCCCGCCAGGAGATCGTCGACCACCTCGGTGTGCGCGACGACCGGATGCACGTCGTGCACATCGGCGCCGACACCGACCTCTTCTCGCCGAATCCCGCAGTGCCGCAGGTGTCCGGCCGGATCGTCACCACCTCCAGCGCGGACGTGCCACTCAAGGGGCTCGTCTTCCTGGTGGAGGCGCTCGCCAAGGTGCGCACCGAGCACACCGCCGCCCATCTGGTCGTCGTCGGCAAGCAGCCCACGGAGGGCCCGGTCGCCCAGGCGATGGAACGGTACGGCCTCGAAGGCGCCGTCGAGTTCGTCAAGGGCATCTCCGACGCCGAACTCGTCGACCTGGTCCGCTCGGCAGAGGTCGCCTGCGTGCCCTCGCTGTACGAGGGGTTCTCGCTGCCTGCCGCCGAGGCCATGGCCACCGGTACGCCCCTGGTCGCCACCACCGGCGGGGCCATACCGGAGGTCGCCGGACCCGACGGCGAGACCTGCCTGGCGGTGCCCCCGGGCGACCCGGGTGCCCTGGCCACCGCGCTCGGCCGTCTCCTCGGCGATTCCGGCCTGCGGCAGCGGCTCGGCCACGCGGGGCGCGAGCGCGTACTGCGGCGGTTCACCTGGGCCAAGGCCGCCGAGGGCACGGTGGCCCACTACCGCGAGGCGATCGCCCGCACGACCGTCGACGCGGGCGGGACCGTCGAGACCGCCGACGCGGTCGAGACCGCCGAGACCGTCGAAGAAGCAGCAGAAACACACCGCGAAAGCGCCAACCGCGAAAGCAGGGCCACGTGCTGACCGTCGACTTCTCCCGGTTCCCGCTCGCCCCGGGGGACCGGGTCCTGGATCTCGGCTGTGGAGCGGGCCGGCACGCCTTCGAGTGCTACCGGCGGGGTGCCCAGGTCGTGGCCCTCGACCAGAACGCCGAGGAGATCCGCGAGGTCGCCAAGTGGTTTGCGGCGATGAAGGAGGCGGGCGAGGCCCCCGAGGGCGCCACCGCCACCGCGATGGAGGGTGACGCCCTCGCGCTGCCCTTCCCCGACGAGTCCTTCGACGTCGTCATCATCTCCGAGGTGATGGAGCACATCCCCGACGACAAGGGCGTTCTCGCCGAGATGGTCCGGGTGCTCAGGCCCGGCGGCCGCATAGCCGTCACCGTGCCGCGCTACGGCCCGGAGAAGGTCTGCTGGGCGCTCTCGGACGCGTACCACGAGGTCGAGGGCGGCCACATCCGCATCTACAAGGCGGACGAACTGCTGGCCAGGATCCGCGAGGCGGGCCTCGAACCGTACGGCACCCACCACGCCCACGCCCTGCACTCGCCCTACTGGTGGCTGAAGTGCGCGTTCGGCGTCGACAACGACAAGGCGCTGCCGGTGAAGGCGTACCACAAGCTGCTGGTCTGGGACATCATGAAGAAGCCGTTGGCGACGCGGGTCGCTGAGCAGGCCCTCAACCCCCTGATCGGCAAGAGCTTCGTGGCCTACGCGACCAAGCCGCACCTTCCCCGGATCGCCGGGGAAGCCGGGTCCGAAGGCGGCGCCGAGGCCGGGGCGGACACCAAGTGACGACCCCCCGGACAGAACACCTGGTCCTGCCCGGGGTCCTCACCGCGGAGGAGGCCGCCGCCACCGTGCGGGGCGTCCTCGCGGTGCAGCGCGCGGACGGCGCCATCCCGTGGTTCCGCGGACACCACCTCGACCCGTGGGACCACACCGAGGCGGCCATGGCCCTGGACGCCGCCGGTGAGCACGAGGCCGCCGAGCGCGCCTACGAGTGGCTGCGCCGCCACCAGAACGAGGACGGCTCCTGGTACGCCGCGTACGCCGACGGCGACGCCCACGACGTCACCGACCGGGGCCGCGAGACCAACTTCGTCGCCTACATCGCCGTCGGCGTCTGGCACCACTACCTGGCCACCGGCGACGACACCTTCCTCGACCGCATGTGGCCCGCCGTCTACGCGGCGATCGAGTGCGTCCTGCGGCTCCAGCAGCCCGGCGGGCAGATCGGCTGGAAGCGCGAGGACGACGGCACACCGGTGAACGACGCCCTCCTGACGGGCAGTTCGTCCATCCACCACGCGCTGCGCTGCGCCCTCGCGATCGCCGAGCAGCGCGAGGAGCCGCAGCCCGACTGGGAGTTGGCGGTGGGCGCCCTCCGGCACGCGATACGCCGGCACCCCGAGCGGTTCCTCGACAAGGACCGCTACTCGATGGACTGGTACTACCCGGTGCTCGGCGGCGCGCTCACCGGCGCCGAGGCCAAGTCCCGCATCGAGGAGGGGTGGGACCGTTTCGTCGTCCCCGGCTTCGGTGTCCGCTGTGTGGTCCCCAACCCCTGGGTGACCGGCGGCGAGTCGGCCGAACTCGCCCTGGCGCTCTGGGTGATGGGCGAGTCCGACCGCGCCCTGGAGATACTCCAGTCCATCCAGCACCTCCGCGACGCCGACTCCGGCCTGTACTGGACGGGATACGTCTTCGAGGACCGGGCGGTCTGGCCCGAGGAGCTCACCTCCTGGACCGCGGGTTCGCTGCTGCTGGCCGTGGCCGCGCTGGGGGGCGACGAGGCGACGTGCGCAGTGTTCGGAGGGGAGCGGTTGCCCTCCGGGCTGGACGCGGAGTGCTGCTGAGCCGAGGGCCTGTCGTCGGCCGGCGGCCCGGTGGGGCTTCTCGCGCAGTTCCCCGCGCCCCTGAAAGCCACGGCCCCTCAGGGGCGCGGGGAACTGCGCGACCAGCCCCCACCGGACCCGCACTCGCTCAGTGGCGGTGCATCCGATTGGCGATCGCGTGCCCCACGAACAGGTACACGACGGCCGCCAGGCCGTACCCGGCCACCACCCGGGCCCACTGCTCGTCGAACGTGAACAGGTCGTGCGACCAGCCGGCGAGCCAGCGGGCCGCGTCATGGACGAACTGCACGAAGTCGTTCGCGCCGTTCGCGCCCAGCAGGTACATCAGGATCCACAGGCCGAGGATGAACGCCATGACATCGGCGACGATCGCGATGATCCGGCCCGCCTGATTGGAACCGCTATATCGAGACATGCCTGACGGGTTGCCCGTCGGCCCCCGGCCAAACCTCGCCCGCTGCCACGAGCCCCCTCGACGCCCCCCGACCGCCTAGGAGTTGAGCTCCGCCAGCACCCGCAGCGTATGCGGATCGGGGGCCAGCACCAGCAGGTCCGTCACCGGCCCCTTGCGCCACGACTCCAGCCGTTCCGCGATCCGTTCGCGCGGCCCGACCAGCGAGATCTCGTCCGCGAAGGCGTCCGGCACGGCGAGCACGGCCTCCTCGCGCCGCCCGTCGAGGAAGAGCCGCTGGATGCGCCGGGCCTCCTCCTCGTACCCCATACGGGCCATGAGATCGGCGTGGAAGTTGCGCCGGGCGTGCCCCATCCCGCCGATGTAGAAGCCGAGCATGGCCTTCACCGGCAACAGCCCCTCGGCGACGTCGTCGCAGACCCTCGCCCGTGCCATGGGCGCGATGAGGAAGCCCTCGGGTGCGTCGGTCAGCGAGGCCTCGTAGACCTCCGTCCGTGACGGCGACCAGTACAGCGGCAGCCATCCGTCCGCGATCCGGGCCGTCTGCGCGATGTTCTTCGGCCCCTCCGCGCCGAGCAGGACGGGGAGACCGGCCCGCAGCGGGTGGGTGATGGACTTCAGCGCCTTGCCGGTGCCGGTACCGTCCGGCCCGCCGTAGGGGAGGGGGTGATAACGCCCGTCGAGCGCGACTGGCGCCTCACGCCTGAGTACTTGGCGTACGACGTCGACGTACTCCCTGGTCGCGGTGAGCGGCGAACTCGGGAACGGCCGCCCGTACCAGCCCTCGACGACCTGCGGGCCGGAGAGCCCGAGCCCCAGCATGGCCCGGCCGCCGGAGAGATGGTCCAGGGTCAGGGCGTGCATCGCGGTGGTGGTGGGCGACCGGGCGGCCATCTGCGCGACGGCCGTGCCCAGCTTGATCCTGGACGTCCGCGCCGCGATCCAGGTGAGCGGTGTGAAGGCGTCCGAGCCCCACGACTCGGCGGTCCACACCGAGTCGTACCCGAGTCGCTCGGCCTCCTGGGCGAGCGGGACATGGTCCGCCGAGGGGCCGCGCCCCCAGTAACCGAGTGCCAGACCGAGCCGCATACGCCTGCCTCCTGACGGTGCGTCAGCTGTACGGGGCGGGAGGCGACTGTACGGCAACGGCCCCCCGCCCGGAAGGGCGAGGGGCCGTCAGGCCGTCGGACGGCGAGGTGGATCGCGTAAGGGTCAGCCGCGCTGGATGCCGCTGGTGTCCTGGAGGACACCACGACGGCCGTCCTGCGTCTGGGCGACCAGGTTGGCGCCGCGCTGCTCCACCGCCAGGTACCAGGTGCCCGGCGCCAGTTCGGCGATCGTCGACTGCGAGCCGTCCTCCGCGAACAGCGGCCGGGCCACCGGCACCGCGAACCAGAACGGCGAGAAGTCATTGGCGGGCGGCTGCGGCGCCGCCGCCTGCTGCTGCGGAGCGCCACCGAACGGCGCCCCCGGACCCGGCTGCCCGGGCTGCGGCTGACCGGCACCGAAGGGACCCGGCGCACCGGCGCCCGGGTACCCGTACCCACCGGGCGGCTGCGCGCCGTACGGCTGCGGGGCGGCCGGACGCGGGGCGCCGACGAGGGCGGCCTTGAGGGCGGGGACGAGGGGGGTGGCGACGGCGCCGGCGGCCAGGAGCAGCGCGGCGATCAGACCGAGGATGAGACCGGCGCCGGACTCGGGCTCCGAGCCGCCGAAGCTGCCGAAGAACTCCTCCATCGCGCCCAGCGGGTCGATGATCGACCAGAACGAGGTCCACGCGGCGAAGATCGTCAGGGCCACCCCGAGCTGACCCAGGTCGAGGCCGACGACCTTGGGCGGCTGCGGCAGCGCACGGGCGATGACGATCAGCACCGCACCGATGATGCCGCCGACGTACATGCTCATCACCAAGCCGAGGTTGTCCCAGGCATTGGGGATGTCGTCGCCGGAGCCGTCGAACGTGTCGAGGAACGACGCGATGAACAGCAATACCGCTGCTCCGATCACGACGCCGTCGCCTCTGGTGAGGGAGCGGATATTCACTTCAGGTCCTTCGTCAGTCGTCTCGTCATCGGTGGAGGCGTCGCCGACACCATGTCGCCGTCAGGCCGTGGTGGGAAGCGCGGGGGTGGCCCCTCATCGTAGGGACGACCTTATCGTCCGACCGACGTGGGTGTCCGCCGGGATGACCGCGACGATCACGACCCGCCCCTACCCGCGCAGAAAACTCACGTTTTCCTCAGAGGTTCCCCCGCGTGCTTCCTGACCGCCGGGCACCGCTGGTCAGCGGCGCCCCGTCATGGATATCGCGTATCCCCGCGCACTCGATGAACTCGGAGGGAACCGTTGACAGATTGAGACCGCGCGCACGTCATTCCGTGGTACTTCCGCTCGGCGGCCGCAGTCCCATCTGTTTTCCCGAAAAGGAAAGTTGTTCAATTTTTCAGGAAGCTCGCGATGCCGTCCGAGATTCCCCGGGCCGCCTTCTGTCGCCAGGCGCCGCTGGTGAGCAGGGACGCGTCCTTGCTGTCGCGCATGTTGCCGCACTCGATGAACACCTTCGGGACCGTGGAGAGGTTGAGGCCGCCGAGGTCGGTGCGGGTGACGAGGCCGGTGCCGTCGCCGACGTAGTTGGAGGGGGCGCTGCCGGTGGCGCGGACGAAGTAGCCCGCGATGCGCTCGCCGAGGTCACGGGACGGGGCGACGATGGGCCGGGTGTCCGCGGCGCCCTCGTCCACCGAGCCCGGCAGGATGACGTGGAAGCCGCGGTTTCCGGACCCGGAGCCGTCCGCGTGGATCGACACCACCGCGTCCGCCTTCGCCTCGTTGCCGATCCGCGCCCGCTCGTCGATGCACGGGCCCCAGGGCCGGTCGTCGTCCTGCGTGAACTTCACCGTGGCGCCCTGCTGCTGGAGGAGCGTGCGCAGCCGACGGGAGACGTCCAGCGTGAACTCGGCCTCCAGGTAACCGTCGTTGGTGGTGGTGCCCGTCGTGTCGCACTCCTTCGCGTGCGTCCCGATGTTCACCTTGCGGTTGATCTCGGCCGTGTGCTGGAAGTTGCCGGGGTTGTGCCCCGGGTCGATGACGACGACCTTGCCCTTCAGGGGTCCCGTCGCGGCCGGCGCGGATGCGGAACCGGAGGGGCTCGCCTTCTCGGCGTCGCTGCCCTCCTTGCCCCCGTCACCGTTGCCGGCGTCGGCGGATGCGGTGGGATCGCCGCTCGCCGGGGGAGTGGCGGCCGACCGAGTCCGCGGCACCTTCGCGCTGTCCGACCCGCCGTCCCCGCCACCGGAACCCCCGGTGACCTGCCAGACCCCCCACCCGGCCACCGCCCCGACCACGACCGCGGCCACCGCCACGGTCAGCGGACGGCGAAGGGGGGAACGGCGGGGCTGGGGCGGATCGAAGTCCGGGCCTACGTACGACACGCCTGCCACCTTACGGGTCGGGCGGCGCACGGGCGGGCCACCCCTGGCGGCATCACGCCGGGCCCGGCGGCGTCGGCTGGACCCGTCGGCCGTCGGCAGGTCAGAGTACGGGGATGATCGAGGTGGTGATCGCGGTCCTCGGGGCCGTGGTGGGGGCGTCGGCGCTCGTCGTGAGTATCGCCGGGCACCGTCACAACGTCCGTCAGGCCGCCCGGCTGGCCGATCGGGAACGCCGTATCGAGGACCGCGAACGCGAGGCGGACCAGCGGGAGAAGCTGATCCAGTCGTCGCTGCTGCACGTCACCATGGGCAGCAGCCGCTCGGTGCTCGCGGACGGGTACGCGCGGTGGCACCTCGAAGCGGTCAACACCAGCAACCAGCCGCTCGTCCAGGTCACCGTCCACTACGACGGCGAACGCCTCGACGGCCGGGAGATCCTTCCGGCCGGCGGCCGGCTCACCGTCGGCCTCCCGATGACCTCGGCCACCGGTTCACCACCCTCGCCCCTGCTCTGCTCCGTCGAGTTCACCGATTCCTCCGGCAACCGCTGGCGCCGTCTGGCCACCGGCCGGCTCCAGCCATGGGGGACCGGCACCGGCACCGGCGACGGGACGGACTGGCAGCCGCCCGTGGCACCGATCGTCGGCCCCCTGCCGGCCCCTCTGATCAGCGGCAGCCCCGCCGGCCGCGCCCGTGCGCCGCGCCAGGAGACCTCGCCGACCGCGCCGCCCCGCCCCCTCCCCACCCGGGCCTACCGCGCGGCGGTCGCCGCGGTGGTGGTCGTCGTGGCGGCCGCCGTCTATCTGCTGGTCCGGTACATGGGTTAGGCGGGCGGGAAACCTCTCGCGGGCAGTCCTACGTGCAGTCCTACGTGCAGTCCCACGGCAGTCGCACGGGCAGTCCCAACGGGCGGGGTCCCGCGGGCAGTCCCACGGGCAGTCCCAACGGGCGGGGTCCCGCGGGCAGGGCCCACGACCGACGTGCGGCTGACCAGCGGCAGCGACAGCGGTAGCGGTAGGCGGACGGGCCGTCGCGGGATAAAGTCGTGCGGTTACGTCTGGTTGTGGGGGCGGGGCCTGCTCGTGCGGTCGGGGGCCCCGGTGGGAGGGCCTGTAGCGCATGAGTCGTCGCTCCAACGGGTTGGCCGGTATCTGGGCCGAGGCACAACGCCAGCAGCAGCGTCAGTCGGAGGAGCGGGCCCGGCAGCAGCGCGAGTACGAGCGGCAACAACGCGCGTACCAGCGGGAGGTGGCCCGCAGCCAGCGCGAGCAGCAGATGGCGTACCGGCAGCAGCGCGAGGCGGAGGCGCGGCGGCGTACGGAGGAACTGGACACGTGGGTACGGTCGTTGGAAGGGCTGTTGGTCGCGGGCTGCCGGGCACCGGCGTTCAGGGCCGCCTCCCTCACCCGTTCCGAACGTCTGGAGCCGTTCTCCCCGGGGCCGCTCGGGCAGCCCGTCCCCATGCCGGACCCCAACCACTACCAGGCGCAAGGCGGTTGGTCCGCCCAGCGGCGCGCCCAGGCGCAGGCCGAGGCACGCGCCCGTTTCGAGCACGATTGGCACGCGGCCCAGGCCGCCGAGGCCCAGAGGCGGCACCAACTGGCCCAGTACCAGCGGCAGTACGAGCAGTGGGCGGAAGGACAGCGGACGGAGATCCGGCGGCACAACGCCGGGCTCGCCCAGATGGCGAGCGCACTGCGCGACGGTGACCCGGAAGCCGCCGTCGACTACTTCTCCGCCGCCCTCTACGCCTCGTCCGCCTGGCCCGAGGGCTTCCCCCGAGGCGTCCGCGCCGCCTACGACCCGGCGGCACGGCAACTGGTTCTGGACTGGGAACTGCCCAGGTACGACGTCGTCCCCGAGACGAAGAGCGTCGTCTACATGCCGAGCGTCGACCAGGACAAGGAGCGTCCGCGCCCGGTCACCCAGCGCCGGTCCCTCTACCGTGACGTCCTCGCCCAGTGCACCCTCCTGGTGCTCCACGAACTGTTCGCCGCCGACGAGTTCGGTGCGCTGGAGTCGGTCGTCCTGAACGGGTTCGTGGACGACCACGACCCGGCGACCGGGCGCCGCGCCGAGCTCTTCCTGGTGACCGTCACGGTGCCCCGGCCGGTCTTCGCCGCCCTGCACCTGGAACAGGTGAGCGCCGTCGACTGTCTGACGGACGGCCTTCGGGGACAGCTGTCCGCGCGACCGGACCAGCGCACCGCCGTGCGCCCCGGACGCCGGCCCGACGACGTGGGCGACGGCGTGGTCGTCCACGGCGGCGAGGACGAGCCGGACCTCCTGGAGATGGACCCCCTCGCCTTCGAGGCACTGGTCGCGGAGCTGTTCCGGGCCATGGGAATGCAGGCCGTCACCACCCAGCGCTCGGGCGACGGCGGGGTGGACGTCGACGCCCTGGACCCGACCCCGATCCGCGGCGGCAAGATCGTCGTCCAGGTCAAGCGCTACCGCAACACCGTCCCGCCGAGTGCCGTCCGCGACCTCTACGGCACGGTCCAGGACGCCGGCGCCAACAAGGGCGTCCTGGTGACGACGTCCAAGTTCGGCCCCGGCTCCCACACCTTCGCCAACGGCAAGCCGCTGGAGCTGATCTCGGGCCGCGAACTCGTCGACCTGCTGCACCGGCACGGGCTGCGGGGGCGCCTGGGCCCCGGTGAGCGCCCCGCTCCGGTGTCGTCGACCGATGCCACGGTGGTGATGCCCTCGGCCGACCCCACCGTGATGATGCCCTCGGCCGATGCCACGGTGGTGATGCCGACGGCCGATCCGACGGTGGTGCTGCCCACGGCCGACCCCAGGCTGCCCGCCCAGCGGACCTCGCCGGACGCGGGCCCCGCCCCGGACGCTCCGCCCGGGGACCACAGCGTGCTCGGCATGTACTGGACGGGCGGCGTAGCCCTGGACGTCTGCGCGCTCGTCTGCCACGGCAACCGCGTCCTGAGCGACGACCACTTCGTCTTCTACAACAACCTCCGCACCCCCGACGGCACGGTCCGCACCGTCCCGCCGACCGCCCCCGACAAGGCCGCGATCCAGGTCTCCTTCGACGCGCTGCCCGCGACGGCCGACCGTCTGGTCCTGGTCGCCGCCATCGACCCGGTCGCGAACCCCGACGCCGACCTCTCCGGCTTCACCGACGCCGGCATCCGCCTCCTGGACCCCTCCCGCGCCGAACAGGGCCGCCTGGAAGTCTCCGACGGCCGCGCCGCCGAAACGGCCCTGACCCTGGGCTCCTTCCGCCGCCGCGCCAACGGCGACTGGGACTTCGTCGTGGGCGGCAAGGGGTACGGGGGCGGTCTGGAGGAACTGGTGCAGGACTACGGCATAGAGGTGGCCTAGCCGGGCCGCGCACAGTGGCTCAGATGCCGGTGCCCGTCCGGCGCAGCACCCGCAGGGAGTCCGTGGCCGAGACCTCGGTGAAGGCGCCGGAGGCCAGGGCGCGCAGGTAGACGCGGTACGGGGCCTGGCCGGTGAACTCGTCCTCGGGGTCGGGGAAGACGTCGTGGATGACGAGGAGGCCGCCCGGAGCGATGTGCGGGGCCCATCCCTCGTAGTCGGCGTTGGCGTGCTCGTCGGTGTGGCCGCCGTCGATGAACACGAAGCCCAGGGGGGTGCCCCAGAACGCGGCGACCTGCGGGGAACGGCCGACGACCGCGACGACGTGGTCCTCCAGGCCCGCGCGGTGGAGGGTGCGGCGGAAGGTGGGGAGCGTGTCCATGCGGCCCACCTCGGGGTCGACGGTGGACTCGTCGTGGTACTCCCAGCCCGGCTGCTGCTCCTCACTGCCCCGGTGGTGGTCGACCGTGATGGCGGTGACCCCGGCCTCGCGTGCGGCGTCGGCCAGCAGGATCGTGGACCGGCCGCAGTACGTCCCCACCTCCAGCAGCGGCAGCCCCAGCCGGCCCGCCTCGACGGCCGCGGCATACAGCGCGAGCCCTTCCGCCACCGGCATGAACCCCTTGGCCCCCTCGAAGGAACGGACGACCTCCGGTTTGGGCGCCGGTGGGGCGGGGGTCGGATGGGGATGCGGATGCGGGGCCGCCGACATGAATTCTCCGTGTGGTCGTACGAGCGGGGGCGCCCCATGCTGCCATGCGGGGCCCTCCGGGTGAGGCCGGGCTTTCGGCTGCGGGCCCGGTGGGCTTCTCGCGCAGTTCCCCGCGCCCCTGAAAAGCAGGGGCTGCGCCCCGTGCTTTTCAGGCCCGCAGGGGCCTGGTCTTTCAGGGGCGCGGGGAACTGCGCGACCAGCCCCCACCGGACCCGCGGCCGAATGCCCGGTCTCCTGGATGCCTATCGGGAGGCGACCACCACCCGGCCCTCCCCGGCGACCACGTCGCCCGCTCCGGTCTCGCCGACCTCCCCGCTCGCCCGAAGCGTCACCTCAGGACGGCGGCCCGGAAGGAACAGCGCCAGCACCAGCCCGACCGCGACCGCGGCCGTGGCGATGAGGAACGACACGCGGAAGCCGTGCATCGTGGGGATCTCGACCCCACCCACCTCGTTCGCGGTGTTCGCCAGCACCATGCCGATGACGGCGCTCGACACGGACGTACCGATGGAGCGCATGAGCGTGTTGAGACCGTTGGCCGCCCCCGTCTCGGACGGGTCGACCGCGCCGACGATCAGCGCCGGGAGCGAGGAGTAGGCGAGCCCGATGCCCGCGCCCAGCACCACCGACACCACCACGGTCTGCCACGCGGCGCTCATCAGGCCGAGCCCGGCTCCGTAGCCGACCGCGATGATCAGCAGACCCAGGATGAGGGTGCTCTTGGGTCCGTACTTGGCGGAGATCCGGGCGTAGAGCGGCGTCGTGAACAACATCGTCAGACCGAGCGGGGCCACGCACAGGCCCGCGACGATCATCGACTGCCCGAGCCCGTAACCGGTGGCGGAGGGCAGCTGGAGGAGCTGCGGCAGGACCAGGGAGACGACGAAGAAGGAGACGCCGACCATGATCGAGGCGAGGTTGGTGAGCAGGACCTCACGGCGGACGGTGGTCCGCAGATCCACCAGGGGCGCGGCGACACGCAGCTCCAGAACGCCCCAGAGCAGCAGGACCACGGCCGACGCGGCGAACATCCCGAGCGTCGTCGCGGAGGTCCAGCCCCAGTCGCTGCCCTTGGTGATCGGCAGGAGGAAGAGGACGAGACCGAGGGAGAGGCCGAGGGCGCCGAGATGGTCGAAGGTGCCTGCCGCGCGCGTCCTGGTCTCCGGTACGGCGATCAGGGTGAGGACGATGGAGAGCAGACCGAGGCCGGCGGCGCCGAAGAAGAGGATGTGCCAGTCGGTGTTCTGGGCGACCGCGGCGGCCAGCGGCAGCGCGAGTCCGCCGCCCACACCTATGGACGAGCTCATCAGGGCCATGGCGGAGCCGAGGCGTTCGCGGGGGAGCTCGTCACGCATCAGCCCGATGCCCAGCGGGATCGCGCCCATGGCTACACCCTGCAAGGTACGGCCGACGATCATCGGCACGAGCGCACTGGTGAAACCGCTGATCAGCGCCCCGACCACCATCACGGCCAGGCTGGCGATCAGCAGCCGGCGCTTGCCGTAGAGGTCGCCGAGACGGCCCATGATCGGCGTGGCCACGGCACCGGAGAGCAGCGTCGAGGTCAGGACCCAGGTCGCGTTGCTGGGAGAGGTGTCCAGCAGCTGCGGGAGATCCTTGATCACCGGCACCAGCAGGGTCTGCATCACCGCGACCACGATTCCCGCGAAGGCCAGCACCGGGACGATCGCTCGCCCGGAGTGTGGGGTGCGGGCCTCGGGGGTCGGCGGGGTGTGCGGCTGTGTCATGGAGCGGGGCCTCCTGGCCGGGGCGAGGGTGTGTGCCACCTGAACCTCGTGTGCCTGGGCAACTATTCCGTTGTTTCGAGTGACTAACGAAAGCTTGACTTGTTCATGGGAAAGTGACGCGCCGTCAGTGGGCGGCCGCCCCGGTGAGCCGCCGCCCCTCCCTCCCCGAAGTCCTGATCTGACGTACTGTCAGGAGCCTTCACATGTGCACGAGGCTGGGCTATACAGAGGGTCGCCGGACTGGAACGCGTTCTAGGTGGGCGGGTTCCGGGTCGGCCGTGACGACCTCGGTGCGGCCGCTGGTGCGGACGGTCGTACCGAGGTTCCTCAGCCCACGCAACCCGCCCCGGACCGCCCAGGAGCCCCATGCCCATCGACGCAGCCAAGGCGCTCGCGGCAGACCCCCGTTCCGCTGAGATCGCGTGGACGCGGAAGGACGTCCTGCTCTACCACCTCGGTATCGGCGCGGGCACCCCCGCCACCGACCCCGACGAACTGCGCTACACGCTGGAGTCGCGGCTGCACGTCCTGCCGAGCTTCGCGACCGTCGCGGGCGCCGGCTCACCCGATGTGATCGGTGGCCTGAACGTGCCCGGTGTCGACGTCGACCTCGCCAAGGTCCTGCACGGCGGCCAGCGCGTCGAACTCCGGCGGCCGATCCCGGTCGAGGGGCGGGCCACGGCGACCTCACGCGTGGCGGCCGTGTACGACAAGGGCAAGGCGGCCGTCCTCGTGATGCGGACCGAGGTCGCCGACGCCGAGGGCCCGCTGTGGGTCAACGAGGCGCAGATCTTCGTCCGCGGAGAGGGCGGCTGGGGCGGCGACCGCGGCCCGTCCGCCCGCCAGGAACCGCCCACGACGGAACCCGACAAAGAGGTGGAGCGCACCGTCCGCGAGGATCAGGCGCTGCTCTACCGCCTCTCCGGCGACTGGAACCCGCTGCACGCCGACCCGGAGTTCGCGGGGCGCGCCGGGTTCGACCGGCCGATCCTGCACGGGCTGTGCACCTACGGGATGACCCTGAAGGCCGTGGTCGACACGGTCCTCGGCGGGGACGTCGGCCGGGTCCGCTCGTACGCGACGCGTTTCGCGGGCGTCGTCTTCCCGGGCGAGACCCTCCGCATCCGGATGTGGCGGCCGGACGACCACGCGGTGCGGGTGACGGTGACCGCCGTGGAGAGGGACGACGCCCCGGTCCTCGCGGACACGCTCGTCGAGACGGCCCACCCCGCATGAGCAGCGAATCAGCGGATCACGGGTACTTCTGATACTTCCGAGGGGAGCCGCACCATGCGCGCAGCCGTACTGCACGAGATCGGACAGGACAAACTGGACGTGCTCGACGACGTCGAGGCGGTGGGATTCGGACCGGGCAGGGTGAGGATCCGGGTGCGGGCGACCGGGCTGTGCCACTCGGACCTGTCCGCCATGGCCGGGGTGCTGCCGCAGCCCGGACCGTTCGTCCCCGGGCACGAGGGCGCCGGCGAGATAGTCGAAGTCGGGGAAGGCGTGGGCCACTTGAAGCCCGGCGACCGGGTCGTCGTGTGCTGGCTCCCGGCCTGCGGCACCTGTCCCGCCTGCAAGCGCGGCCAGACCCACCTCTGCCTCGCCGGATTCCTCAACGCCGGCACGCCCAACTTCAAGCGGCCCGCCGGGGACGTCTTCGGCTTCGCGGGCACCGGTACGTTCGCCGAGGAGGTCGTGGTCGACGCGGGCTGCGCCGTGCCGATACCGGACGACGTGCCCTTCGACATCGCCGCCCTCATCGGCTGCGGCGTCACCACCGGGCTCGGTGCCGCCCTCAACACCGCTGACGTGGAAGCCGGTTCGTCGGTCGCGGTCATCGGCTGCGGCGGCGTCGGCATCTCGGCGATCCAGGGCGCCCGGCTCAAGGGCGCGGCCGAGATCGTCGCCGTCGACCCCGTGGTCCAACGACGTGAGGCTGCGCTCAGGTTCGGGGCCACCAAGGCGATCTCGCCGGACGAACTGGCCGACACCAAGCAGTCCGTCACGGGCGGCGAGGGCTTCGACTACGTCTTCGAGGTCGTCGGCCGTTCGGCCACCGCTCGCACGGCGTACGAGGCCACCCGGCGCGGCGGCACCCTCGTCGTGGTGGGCGCGGGCGCGCTGGACGACTTCCTCCAGCTCAGCATGTTCGAGCTGTTCTTCGACGAGAAGCGGATCCTGCCCTCCATGTACGGCGGTGGAGACGTCCTGCGCTCCTACGAGCGGGCCATCGCGCTCTGGCGCGCCGGCCGCATCGACCTCGCGGGGCTGATCACCCATCGGGTGCCCCTCTCCGACATCAACGAGGCGCTGGACCAGATGCGGACGGGCGTGGCGCTCCGCACGTGTATCGAGATCTGACGGTTCCGGAGTGTGGCGGGTCGGTCGCGGAGTCGGGCAACGGGACTTCGGCCGGCCCGGCACAGGCCCCGGCTCGCGAGTGAATCGGCTTCGGCGGAAGGGACTCGGCAGTGGCACTGCCCCTGGAAGGACTGTCCGCGATCGTCACCGGCGCGGGGCGCGGGCTCGGCCGGGCGGAAGCGCTCGAACTGGCCCGCCTGGGCGCGGCCGTGATCGTCAACGACTACGGCCGCCCGGGACGGGACGGCTCCGGTGAGGTGTCCACCGGGCCCGCCGAGGAGGTCGCGGCGTCGATCCGCGCGGCGGGCGGTCAGGCGGTGGCGCACATCGGCGACGTCTCCGACCACGAACAGGCGCGAGAGCTGGTCGAGTCGGCGATCGCCGAGTTCGGCAGACTCGACATCCTCGTCAACAACGCGGGCATCCTGCGCGACCGGATGGTCTTCTCGATGTCCGAGGACGAGTGGGACTCGGTCGTCCGGGTGCACCTCAAGGGCCACTTCAACACGATCCGGTTCGCCGCCGCCCACTGGCGGGCACGGGCGAAGGCGGGCGAGGGCGGGGGCCGGGTCTACGGGCGGGTGGTGAACACCTCCTCCGAGGCGTTCCTCGCCGGGTCCGCCGGGCAGCCCAACTACGCCGCCGCGAAGGGCGGCATCGTCGGGCTGACCACCTCCACGGCACTCGCGCTGGCCAAGTACGGCGTCACCGCGAACGTCATCTGCCCACGCGCCCGCACCCGGATGACCGAGGACGTCTTCGCGGGCCTGCCGGGGGCGCCCGACGGCACCGACGCCGGCCTCGACCCGCTCGCCCCCGAACACGTCGCCCCCCTCGTGGGCTACCTCGCCTCGCCCGCCGCCGCGCAGGTGAACGGTCAGCTGCTCGTCGTCCACGGCGGCATGGTGGCGATCGTCGAACGCCCGCGCGTCCAGGCCAAGTTCGACACCAAGCAGGACGCGTTCACGTACGACGAGCTGGACGGCCTGCTGACGCCGTACTACATGACCCGGCCGGAGGGCGAGACGTTCGCGGCGGCGGAGGTGCTGGGGCTGCGGCACGGACCGGGGGCCCCGTAGCGACACGGACCGGGGCCTCGTAGCGGCGCGGAGAACAAGGGCAGAAACAAGAGGACCGGCCCCGCCCGTTGGTGACGGGCGAGGCCGGTGCCATCGTGATGGTCGGTTCCGGTGCCGAATTGACGTTTCTCCGGAGGTGACCGGGAGGGATCCGTCGCCGTTCAGGCGGACGTCGTCGTCTCCGTGTGTTCGGCCGGCTTGCGATGGCGTCCGCGAGGGCTCGTCTTCTCGGCTTCGTGGGCCGAGATCTGGCCCCGGTGCCTGCCGTGGCCTTCCGCCTCGTGGGGGTCGGCGGTGGGCGGCTGGGTTGTGTGCACGTCGCTCATTGGAAGTGTTCCCCGTCGAATGATCTTCTTACCGGCGGGTGATTTTAACGGGCCGCCCCGCTCGCCCCGAAGCCGCCCGAGCGCGTGTCGCCCGCGCCGCGTCCACTTGGCGCGCTCCCCCCACACGACCTTCACCCGACTGTCACCTCCTCGGGTACTCGCCCCTCCAGCGGCGCCTGCTGCAACGGCACGGGCCGGGCGACGACGGGCACGGACGGTTCCGCACCGGCCGACTGCGCGCCGCCCAGCTGTTCACCGCGCGCCGGCGTGTCGACCGGCGTATCGCCTCGCGTATCGAGGGGCACGGCACCCGCCCCTCCGGCTTCCGCCCCTCCGGCCGCCGACGGTCCCGCCCCCGCCGGCCCGCAAGCGGACGGCGAGACCCCCTCACGCTCTCGGGCCTCGTCCCGGACCTCCTCCGGCTCCTCCCCCCAAGGCCCCCTCACTCGAGCGACCCCGCACCGCACCACCCCTGTGGTGTAAGGGAGTTGCAGCACACCCTCCCGGCTCCACAGCCCGGCCCCCGCCAACCAGCCCTCGGGAGCGGGCAGATGGAGGATCCGGCGGGCGGCCGGACGCCAGACGCCGACCCAGCTGCCGCGCGGGCCGTCGATGCGCAACGCCACCGCGCAGCTCTCGGGGGTGAGGATCTGCCCCGGCTGGATGGCGAAGGGGGTGACCCGATGCCCTTCCGGCACCCGCAGGCACTCCGGGAAGCGGACCGGCAGCGTGCTGCCCAACACCCCCCAGCCGAGCCGGTGCCGACCCGGGGAGGGCGCGTCCGAGCGGATGAGGAGCAGTCCGCTGTCGGGATCGGCGAGCAGCACCCGGTCGTCGCTGTCGTCCGCGATCTGCAACAGCGGCGAGACCGCGCCGCCCTGCTCCAGATCGACGACCACCGACTTCGTCCGACCGCCCGACTCCTGGTCGAGGGCGAGCAGCCGGCCCTCCGCGTCCAGCCAGACGCCGCCCGAGCACCGGCCCGGCACCTGCGCCAGCAGCTCCGGGCCGAACGTTCCGCCTGCCACCAGCCACACGGCCGTCGCACTCCGGCCCAGGGCGAGGGCGTACGCCCGCTCCCCGCACGGCGAGGGCGGCAGGAGCCGTACCCGGGTCGCCGGGTCGGCGCATTCGACCGCGCCGAGGGGCAGTTCCCCGGTGCCGGGGCCGGTGGGATAGAGGAGCGAGAACAGGTGCAGATCGGCGGCCAGCCGGTGGATGAGGACCCGGCCGTCGGTGAGGGGGAGCACTTCGGTGCCGGGCTCCTCCGGCTGGTTGCCCGGCAGGGGGACGGCGTACGGCTCGTGGCCGTCGAGGGTCCAGCGCTCGGGGAACCAGGACTCACCGTCGAGCGCGAGGCGCGCCGCGTACGTCCCGTCGGCGGTGATCACACAACCGGGCGGCGCGGGCTCGACGCCCCCACCGCCCCCACCCGGGCCGCCGCCCCTGCGGTCGTACCCGTTTCCACCCGGCCCGCCGCTTCCGGTGTCGTACCCGCCTCCGGTGCCGTACCCGCTTCCGGTGCCGTACCCGCGTCCGGTGCCGTACCCGCGTCCGGTGCCGTACCCGCGTCCGGTGTCGTACCCGTCTCCGCTGCCGCTCTCACTGGTACTGGTACTGGTACTGATACTGGCACCGCCGTGGCCTCCACTGCTGCCGCCGCTGTCTGCCCGCTCTCCGCTCCCCGGGCCGGCGATCGGCGCGTCGTCCTCCCGTCCCGCGTCGTTCCCGTGGCCCGTGGTGGGGGAGGGGGGTGTACAGGCCGTCATCCTTCGATCACCTCCGGTGACGAAGCTAGTTTTCGTACGCACAGACATGGGACAACCCGCGCCCCCTTCACACATAAGGGTGCTCGTCCGGTGATTCGCCTGAGGGAACGGCGACGGATGTGCTCGTCGAGGGGCGACTGGTCAAGTGACCCGCGGCCGGTCGGGGAGAGGAGGAGTGCAGGTAGCCTTTGTGCGTGCCCCGTCTGTCTGAAGTCATCGCCGCGCTCGACGCCCTCTGGCCGCCCGAGAGGGCCGAGGGGTGGGACGCGGTCGGCACGGTCTGCGGCGACCCCGACCAGGAGATCGGCCGCGTCCTGTTCGCCGTCGACCCGGTCCAGGAGATCGTCGAGGAAGCGGTGAAGCTGGGCGCCGACCTGCTGGTGACCCACCACCCCCTCTATCTGCGCGGGACGACGACGGTCGCGGCCTCCACCTTCAAGGGCCGCGTCGTGCACACCCTCATCAAGCACGACATCGCGCTGCACGTCGCCCACACCAACGCCGACACCGCCGACCCGGGCGTCAGCGACGCCCTCGCCGGCGCGCTGGACCTCAGGGTCGTACGCCCTCTCGTGCCGGACCCCGCCGACCCCGCGGGGCGTCGCGGTCTCGGCCGGGTCTGCGAGCTGGACCACCCGTTGACCGTGCGGGAACTGGCCGCACGGGCCGCCGAGCGGCTGCCCGCCACCGCGCAGGGCATCCGGGTGGCCGGCGACCCCGAGGCACTCGTCCGTACGGTCGCCGTCAGCGGCGGCTCCGGCGACAGCCTGTTCGACGACGTACGCGCGGCCGGTGTCGACGCCTTCCTCACCGCGGACCTGCGCCACCACCCGGCCTCCGAGGCCGTCGCCCGTGCCACGGAAGCCGCACAGGCGCCTCTCGCGCTGCTCGACGCCGCGCACTGGGCCACCGAGTGGCCCTGGTGCGAGCTGGCCGCCGCCCAGCTCGACGAGATCTCCGACCGGGAGGGATGGGACCTGCGCGTCCACGTCTCCAAGACGGTCACCGACCCCTGGACCGCCCACGCGGCGTCCTCCACCGCCACCGAAACACTGGGAGCCCCCAACTGAACGCCGCGCCCGCCGACCAGATCCGCCTCCTCGACGTCCAGGCCCTGGACGTACGCCTCCAGCAGCTCGCGCACAAGCGCCGGTCGCTGCCCGAGCACGCGGAGATCGAGTCGCTGACGAAGGACCACACCCAGCTGCGCGACCTGCTCGTGGCCGCGCAGACCGAGGAGAGCGACACCGCCCGCGAGCAGACCAAGGCCGAGCAGGACGTGGACCAGGTGCGCCAGCGCGCCGTCCGCGACCAGCAGCGCCTGGACTCGGGCGCGATCACATCCCCGAAGGACCTGGAGAACCTCCAGCGCGAGATCGCCTCGCTCGCCAAGCGGCAGGGTGACCTGGAGGACATCGTCCTGGAGGTCATGGAGCGCCGGGAGTCCGTGCAGGAGCGGGTCGCCGAGCTGACCGAGCGGGTCGGTGCCGTGCAGGGGAAGGTCGACGACGCGACCGCCCGTCGGGACGCCGCGTTCGAGGAGATCGACGGGGAGGTGGCGACGGTGACGAAGGAGCGCGAGGTCATCGCGGCGTCGGTCCCCGCGGACCTCCTCAAGCTCTACGACAAGCTGCGCGACCAGCAGGGCGGCATCGGCGCGGCCAAGCTGTACCAGCGCACCTGCCAGGGCTGCCGCCAGGAGCTGTCGATCACCGACTTCAACGACGTCCGCAAGGCCGCCGCCGACACGGTTCTCCGCTGCGAGAACTGCGGGCGCATCCTGGTCCGTACGTCCGAGTCGGGCCTCTAGGAGCGGGAGCGGGAAGGGCGTAGGAGCGGCAAAGGGCTTTCGGCATGCGGGAGTTCATCGTCGAGGCGGACGGCGGTTCCCGGGGCAACCCGGGGCCCGCGGGCTACGGCTCGGTCGTCCTCGACGCGGTGACGGGTGAGACGCTGGTGGAGGCCGCCGAGTACATCGGGGTGGCCACGAACAACGTCGCCGAGTACCGCGGGCTCATCGCAGGCCTGAAGGCCGCGTACGAGCTGGACCCGGCGGCCGCCGTCCGGGTCCGGATGGACTCCAAGCTCGTCGTCGAGCAGATGTCGGGCCGCTGGAAGATCAAGCACCCCGACATGAAGCCGCTGGCCGCCGAGGCCGCGCGGGTCTTCCCGCCCGGCCGTGTGACGTACGAGTGGATCCCGCGCGAGCAGAACAAGCACGCCGACCGCCTGGCCAACGAGGCGATGGACGCGGGCAAGCGGGGCGAACAGTGGTCGGCCGCGACGTCGACGGCGGACCTGGACACGCGCGCGGCACGGGCCGCCGCGACTGCCGCGTCTGAGCTGTCGGGCCCACCCGGGGACGCGGCGGCGGGCGCGGCGAAGGTGCGAGCTGCACTGGCGGGGGCGAGTCAGGCAGGTGCCCACACCGCTGCCGGCGACACGACCGCCGCTGCCGTTGCTGACCTGACGGCCAAGGCCGCCGCAGACCCGGCTGCCAAAACCGCCGCCGACCTCCGCGCCGCCAGGAACGTCGCCTCCGCCGCCCCCGATCTCGGGACACCCGCCACCTTCGTGCTGCTGCGGCACGGTGAGACGCCCCTCACCCCCCAGAAGCGGTTCTCGGGGAGCGGGGGCTCGGACCCGTCCCTCTCCGACGTCGGCCGGTATCAGGCGGAGCGGGTCGCCGCGGCCCTCGCCGCTCGCGGGACGATCCAGGAGGTCGTGTCGTCGCCACTGGCCCGCTGCCGGGAGACCGCCGGGATCGTCGCGGCCCGACTGGGCCTGAAGGTGGCCGTGGAGGACGGGCTGCGGGAGACGGACTTCGGCGCGTGGGAGGGCCTGAGCTTCGGCGAGGTGCGGGAACGCTACCCGGACGACATGAACGCCTGGCTGGCCTCCCCGGACGCCGAACCCACCGGCGGCGGCGAGAGCTTCGCGGCCGTCGCCCACCGCGTCGCCGCCACCCGCGACGCGCTGATCGCGACGCACCGGGGCCGCACGGTCCTGCTCGTCACGCACGTCACCCCGATCAAGACCCTCGTACGCCTGGCCCTCGGCGCACCCCCGGAGTCCCTGTTCCGCATGGAGCTGTCGGCGGCGTCCCTGTCGGCCCTGGCGTACTACGCCGACGGCAACGCCACCCTCCGCCTGCTCAACGACACGTCACATCTGCGCTGAGGTATTCGCGGCGGGCGGGTGGTTCCGGAGTCCCGCCGCCTCCCGCGCCAGCCCCTCGATCCGCGCCCAGTCCCGGGCGGCCACGGCGTCGGCCGGAAGCATCCAAGTGCCGCCCACGCAGCCGACGTTGGGGAGCGCGAGGTACTCCGGAGCATTGACCGGCCCGACCCCACCGGTCGGACAGAAGCGCGCTTGCGGCAGCGGCCCGGCGAGCGACTTCAGATACGCGGTACCGCCGGCCGCGTCGGCCGGGAAGAACTTCATCTCCCGCACCCCGCGTTCCAGGAGCCCCACGACCTCCGACGCGGTCGACACCCCCGGCAGGAACGGCACCCCCGACTCCCGCATCGCCCGCAGCAGCATGTCCGTCCACCCCGGGCTGACCAGAAAACGTGCGCCCGCCGCGACGGACTCACTCACCTGTGTGGGAGTGATGACGGTGCCGACCCCCACCACCGCACCCGGAACCTCCGCCGAGATGGCCCGTACGGCATCCAGCGCGCCCCGCGTCCGCAGGGTCACCTCGATCGCGGGCAACCCGCCGGCGACCAGCGCCCGCGCGAGCGGCACCGCGTCGGCGGGGTCGTCGACGACGACCACGGGCAGGACGGGCGCCAGGTCGAGAACGGAGACGCGCGAGGAGGCAGACGCCCGTGACGACGACGGCGGCGGCGATGTGGACATGCCGTCATCCTGCCCGGGGGAAACAGCATGCACAACGACCGTTGCGCATGCTGCAATGCAGCAGGTTGGCGGGCGCCTCAGTGGACCTCGTCCACCAGCACATCCAACGTCGACGCCTTCCCGGCCCCGGCCGGCGGCTCCACCTCCACCACGTACCCGAGGCCCCGCAGCGCCTCCACCAGCTCCGCCGGGCTCGCGGGGGCGATCCCGGCGGACAGCAGGCTCCGTACGATGCGGCCCTTGGTCGCCTTGTTGAAGTGGCTGACCACCTTCCGCGTCGGCGCGTGCAGCACCCGCACGGTGGCGGTCCGCCCGGCCACCTCGCCCTTCGGCTTCCACGCGGCCGTGTACGCCGAGGACCGCAGATCGAGGACGAGCCCGTCACCGGCGGCCTCGGGCAGCGCTGTCGCCATCGGCGTACGCCAGTGCGTACCGAGCGCTCCGAGGCCGGGCAGCTTCACGCCCATCGAGCACCGGTAGGAGGGGATCCGGTCCGTCACCCGGACCGCACCCCACAGCCCCGAGAAGACCAGGAGCGAACGCGCCGCCCGCTGCTTCGCGGCGGTCTCCAGGGTGGCGAGCCCGAGGGCGTCGTACAGCACACCCGTGTAGACCTGCCCCGCCGGCCGCGTCCCCGCCGTCAGCAGCTCCGCGTTCTTGGCGACCTCGCCGCGCAGCCCCTCGCTCAGCCCGAGCACCTCACGCGCCTTGTCCTCGTCGCCGGAGCACAGCTCCACCAGCTCACCGACGACCGCCTCCCGCGCCCCGGTGAGCGCGGGCAGCGAAAGCCCCTCCAGCTTCAGGGGAGCGCCACCCGAGGAGGGTGCCTTGCCTTCGGACGGGGGCAGCAGGACGAGCACGGGTACTCCTTGTTCTCGGGGCTCCGCAACGTTCTCGGGGCTCCGCGACAGCGTACGGGGTGGGGAGCGGGGCTCAAGAAGGCCAGGGGTCCGGCGCGATCCGCACATCCATGATCCGGCTTACGAGGTGATCGGAATCGTCGGCGTGGAAGCGCACCAGACGCACTTCCCTGCGACGTCCGAAGAACGTCAAGTAGGCGGCGGGGTCGACCAGTTCGACGGTGACGGTGGTCTGCGACCCGACCTCCATGTTGAGCTCGCCGTCCCGCTTCTCGTGCGTCGTACGCAATTCGCGGCGGACGGAGGCGATGGCGCTCAGCGGGACACACAGATCCACGGTGGCGAAGCGCCGCAGCCGCAGGGTCGTGCCGGTGAGGACGTGCGGGCGCGTCACGGAGGCGGCGTGCAGCCCGGCGACGATGAGGATCGTATAGAGGTCGAGGACGAGGAAGGCGGAGTGCACGAGCGGAAAGTCCCGCAGCAGGACGGACATGGTCACGGTCTCGACGACACACACGAAGCCGAACCCGAACATCATGGCCCCCTGCCCCCGCGCGTACCCGAAACCCCGCGCGCCCTCCTCGCCGACCCCGTGCGGCCGGCGAGCCACCCAGCGCAACAGGCTGGCCAGGAGCAGAAGTTCATGACGCACGAGAGAGCGCGCGACACTGTACGTACTCTCGATCGTCCTCATGGGCGGTCCTCCCTCAGTATCCGGAGCGTGCGGCGGATGGCCTCCGCCTGGGCCGGTGCGAAGTCGGCGTAGAAGGCACGCAGAAAGCTGCCGGTGGCGGTCCCGTTGCCGCCGCTGTCCCCACTGTCCCTGCCGTCGTCGAGGTCGATACCGGTGTCCTGCGGGACCATCTCCGGCGGGACGAGGCCGGCCAGTACGCGCGCGGCCTCCGCGACCCGGGGGTCGTCGGGCTCGGCGTCGGCGAGCGCGTCGAGCAGCGCATACGCCTCGTGCACCCGCTCCACCGCGCCCGGGGCCGACATCATGCTCTCCAGCGAGGCGAGCAGCTCCGCGCGAGCCTCGGGCGTGGCGGTCGTCTCCAGGAGGGCGAACACCTCCCGGTCCTTGGCGGCCATCGGAGAGTGTGGCGTGGGCCCGAACTTCCCGAAGAGAGAGGCGAGTTCAGGTGAAACGGGCCCCTCGGTCGGTAACCGCCCGGCACGCGCGTCCTCCATCAGCACGCGCAACCGCCCCCGCCGCTCCCGGATCTCCTCCTCCTGCCGCGCCAGATCCTCGTCCAACTCGGCGAGCACCTCGACGAGTTCACGCCCGGCGTCGTCCACGAGCACGTCCCGCACCTCGGCCAGCCCGAGTCCCAGCTCCGTCAGCCGCCGGATCCGCGCGAGCACGACCGCGTGCCGCAAGGTGTAGTCCCGATACCCGTTGGCCCGCCGATCCGGCTCCGGCAGCAGCCCGAGATGGTGGTAGTGCCGCACGGCACGCGGGGTGACCCCGACGGCCGCGGCGAGTTCTCCGATCCGCATACGACCAGTAGAAACGTTGACGCTGCGGCAGGGTCAAGCGTCGGGCCCGGCGACGGACAGTGACCGGGATCATGTGCCACGATCGAGGGAACGGTTCCCGATCTCAGGGCCAGGTGATCAGCCGATGTCCCAGTCTGGCGAGCGACCGAAGAAGGAGGGGCGTGACATGAGTGCCATGGCCCACGAGCCGCTCTCGCAGGAAGACGTCCTGCTGGAGGGCTTTCTCGCCCTGGACACCCCGGAGGGATTCCGGGCGGAGCTGATCGAGGGGGAGATCGTCGTGACACCGCCGCCGGACGGAGAACACGAGAAGTACATCAGCCGGATCGTGAGGCAGGTGATCAAGCTGTCTCGCACCGACATGGACTTCTCCGGGAACAAGGGGCTGATCCTCAGGAGCGGGGAGGCCTGCCCCAAGAACCACGTGGTCCCGGATGCCACTTTCGCGCCCATCGAACTCGATCTCTTCGGGAGTGCCGGATCCTGGATGCCCTGCGACGGTGTCGCCCTGGTGGTGGAGGTGACGTCCACCAAGCCGGCAGCAGACAGGGAGGCCAAGCGCCGCTGCTATGCCCGCAGTCGTATCCCTCTCTACCTGCTGGCTGATCGTGACGCTTCCCAGGTCACGCTCTTCAGCAGCCCGGAGAAGGACGACTACCGCGAACACTGCACACGCGCCTTCGGTAAGCCGCTCACCCTCCCCGAACCGTTCGCCTTCGACCTGGAGACCTCGGACTTCCTCTGACGTCCGCTGACTTCCTCTGACTCCTGCCCCCCTCCTCCTGCCCCGCCGGGCGTAGCCTGAAGGACCGGCGGGGCGAGGCGGAGCGGAGCGGGGGCAGAGGTGAGCACACACGGCGAGACCCTCTGGACCCGCACCACCCTCGGCCGTCCCGACCGCCCCCTGGACCTCCTGACCGCCCGCTTCGACCGCCACCGCTACGCCCCGCACACCCACGAGGAATTCAGTATCGGCATCTGTGTCCGGGGCGCCTCGTGCATCGACTACCGGGGCGGTGCCCTGACGGTGGGGGAGGGCACGATCGTCGTCCTGGCCCCGGGCGAGGTCCACACCGGCGAGTCGGCCTTCGGCACCTACGCCTACCGCGCCCTCTACCCGGTCCCCGCCCTGCTCACCGACGGCATCCTCGGCGGCACCCCGCACTTTCGCGACCCCCTCCTCCACGACCCCGAGCTCGCCGCCGCCCTGAGCACGGCCCACACCGAGCTGAGCACCTGCCCCGACCCACTGGAATCCGAGTCCCGCCTCCCCTGGCTGCTCACGGCCCTGGCCCGCCGCCACTCGACGTCCCGCCTCACCTCGGACAGGCTCCCCGGCGCCGACACGATCGCCCTCGCCGTACGCGACCGCCTCGCCGATGAGCTGGTGGCTCCCCCCTCCCTCGCCGACCTCGCCACCGACCTGGGCCTCTCCCGCTACCAACTCCTCCGCGCCTTCCGTACGACGATGGGCATGCCCCCGTACGCATGGCTGGCCCAGCACCGGGTGGCGCGGGCCCGGGGCCTGCTGGAGGCGGGCGCCCGCCCGGCGGAAGCAGCGGTCCAGGTGGGCTTCGCGGACCAGGCGCACATGACGCGCTGGTTCAGGAAGGTGCTGGGAGTGACCCCCGCGGCGTACCGCAACAGCGTTCAAGACCGACACCGCTGACCTGCCCGAAACTTCCCCCATGACTGCTCGCGGCTGGTTCCTCTTCTCCCTGATGGGAGTCCTCTGGGGCATCCCCTACCTGATGATCAAAGTGGCTGTGGACGAGGTCTCCCCGTCCATGGTCGTCTTCGTACGCTGTGCCCTGGGCGCGGCTCTCCTGCTCCCCTTCGCGATCCGCCAGGGGAACCTGACCCGCGTGGTCCGACAGCACTGGCGCCCGATGCTCGCGTTCGCCGTGATCGAGGTCATCGGCCCGTGGTGGACCCTGACCGACGCCGAACGCCACCTCTCCAGCTCCACGGCCGGCCTCCTGATCGCGGGAGTCCCGATCGTGAGCGTGCTCCTGGCCCGCTTCTTCGGCGACGCGGAACGCCTGGGAGCCCGCCGCATGACGGGCCTGGCCCTGGGCCTGGGAGGCGTAGGCGTCCTTACGATCCCCCACCTGACCGGCGGAAACGTCCTCTCCCTCACCGAGGTCCTGATCACGGTGATCGGCTACGCGACGGCCCCCTTGATCATGGCCCGCCACCTGAAGCAGGTCCCCACACTCCAGTTGATAGCCCCGGTCCTGCTCCTCGCGGCAGTCGTCTACGCCCCCGCAGCGGCCGTCACCCGCCCGTCGGTACTCCCCTCCACCTCGGCCCTGATCTCCCTCGCGGCCCTGGGAGTGATCTGCACGGCGTTGGCCTTCGTGGCCTTCCTGGAACTGATCCGAGAGGTGGGCCCGACGAGGGCGACGGTCTTCACGTACGTCAACCCGGCGGTGGCGGTGGCGGCGGGAGCGGTCTTCCTGGACGAGCAACTGACCCCAGCGATCATGGCCTCCTTCGCCCTGATCCTGGCGGGCTCGTTCCTGGCGACGGCATCGGCGGGACCGACCCCTCGCTCCCGCCGGGTAGCATGGTCCACACGGCAGACGAGCCGGGCGGACGGCCGCGTGGAGTCCCCCTGACGGGGAGCTTCCCGAGGAACGTCCGGGCTCCACAGGGCAGGGTGGTGGCTAACGGCCACCCGGGGTGACCCGCGGGACAGTGCCACAGAAAACAAACCGCCGGGACCGTATCCGTACGGGCCTCGGTAAGGGTGAAACGGTGGTGTAAGAGACCACCAGTGCCCAGGGTGACCTGGGCAGCTAGGTAAACCCCACCCGGAGCAAGGTCAAGAGGAGCGCCCTGAAAAGCGCTCTGCGCGGACGTTCGAGGGCTGCCCGCCCGAGTCCGCGGGTAGACCGCACGAGGCCGGCGGCAACGCCGGCCCTAGATGGATGGCCGTCTCCCCGGCCGCCGCGAGGCGACCGGGCGACAGAACCCGGCGTATAGCCCGACTCGTCTGCCGCTCCTTATTTTCGCAGGTCAGAGGCCATGTTTCCTGGCTGAACAAACTCCCGGGTCGAATTCGGGCCCGCGTATTGTCGTCCCTGTCCCACCGCCTATGCGGCAGATCCGGGCATTCCGGGTGTTAAAGGTGGTCCAACGCCGGTCTGCAGTGGACATTCAGGTGGCGGATAGATTCGGAAGTACATGTACGAGGTGTCTTCTAAAGCGTGTTGCACAAGGCTCTGAGCTGGGCAGGGTCTTTGCATGAATGCGGTCTGTCCGGGTTCATCCGGTGATGCCGGGGGCTGACAGGGGCCTTCGCCAGTCGCGAGCGGTGTGGCGGAGGGCGGCGGCGATGTTGGCGTGGCCGTCCTGGCGGTGGACGCCGATGGCGAGGTTGCGCAGGCCGGCCATGATGCGCGGGAGATTGCCGGCATGGATCTTGGAGTCGTCTTCGCGGAACGTGCGGTCGCGGACGTGGTGCAGAAGGTTTTCGATCTTCCAGTGCCCTCTGATCCAGTCGGCGAGCTGGGCGCCGGTAGCCGCGTCGGGCGGCAGGCTGGTGATCAGGTAGACGCGCTCGATGGTGAGCTTGCCGGTGGTGAAGTCCTTCCTCCAGCGCACGACTTGCAGGGCCTGGCGTGCGTCGGGGTAGTCGAGGTGGGCGAAGGCGGCGGTCTTCAGCCGCCGGATCTCCAGGCGGTGGTGGGCCCGGGTGCGGTCGTAGTGGTCGAGCGTGATCTCGCGCCAGGGCAGGCGGCAGATGCGGTCGAACAGACCGGGATGGTTGGCCTTGACCTGGGCGATGTAGTGGGCACCGCGCTCGCGGAGGTAGGTGCCGTGAGCGTGCTGGGTGTGCAGCGCGTCGGCGGTGATGACCGTGCCGGTCAGGTCGACGCCGTCCAGCAGGGGCCGGAAGGCGGGTATCTCGTTGCTCTTGTCGGCGACCTGCCGCCTGGGCCAGGACGTGACCGGTGTGGTCCATAGCGGCGAGCAGGGTGACGTGCCCGGTGACGTGGGTACGCGAGCCGCGCAGGGCCTTGCCGTCAACAGCGATCGCCCGCGGTCCGGGGCCGGCCGGGGTGGCGCGGGCGGTGAGGAAGTCGCCGATTGCCCGGTCCAGGGCGTCACCGTCGAGTTGGACGAGCAGACGGCGCAGGGTGTGGGGGTGCGGGACGGACACGGCGCCGGAGAACGGGTCGATGGGGAAGCCGAGAACCCGGCAGGCCCACGCAGGGACGTCGCTGATCCATTCCGTGATCGCGGTGAGCGAGCGGGCACCGGCCAGGACACTCGCCGCGGCCGCGGCGACCAGAGCCGACAACCGGTAGCGGTGGCCACGGACGCCTCTCGGATCGGGCACCAGATCCAGGAAGCCGGACAGTGCGACCGCGTCTGCCAGCGGGACCGGTGCGGCAGTCCGGCCCAGTTGGGCCAGCGCGGTGGGCATGGGAGAAGATGCAGGAGCAGGCACGGACTCGCCAGGTGTTCATGGGACTTCGACACTCACATGATCACTGAGACCGTGCCTGCACTGCGTCCGCCCCCGCCCGAACCGGGATGTCCCCTCCAATGACGGGCCAGCACGGCACTCCGGACGAAACGCGATCACGCAACGGCCCCTGGCTGGACCAGTACGGAGATGTTGAAGGTGGGCACGTCCAGGACGAAGTAACTGCCCTGCTTGGGCAAGTCGTTGGCGTTCCCGACGAGGAGCCACGACGGCCGGAAGACCTTTTCGACGACGGCGTCGTGGTACTCCTGCGTCAGTTTGTCCTCGACGGACACGACATCCCGCAGGCCGGCGAACGGATTGGGCGGCGACAGGGCCCCGGCGGGAGGTGCGGAAGCAGAACGGACAGGGGTATCAGTCATAGCATCTCCAAGTTAGGACTGTAGTCCTGCCATGAGGGACGGTAGGCTCGAAGTGGACGCGCGGCAATAGTCGTGCACGATTCGCCTTACAGCTGCGGACTTGACGTCACTTCACCTTGAGTTCGGAACCTGCGCTTCGCTCAAAATCCCAATTAACAGGCTCTATGTCTCGATATACAGGACACATTTCACGAGGAGGGGCCTCCATGTGGGACTCCGACAACATGTTTCTCAACGGGCCCTACGCACCCTGGCGCGAGCAGGGCGAAGCCTTCGATCTGGAGATCGAGGGCCGTCTGCCGGACGAGCTGAACGGTGCGCTGTACCGGATGAACACCAGCCAGTTCTACCGCCCGGAGGACCCGAGCCGGTACCACTGGTTCGACGGTGACGGCATGGTCAGCGCCCTCTTCCTGCGCGACGGCCGCGCGACCTACCGCAACCGCTACGTGGAGACCGCGGGCCTGAAGGAGGAGATGGAACTGGGCCGGTCGATCTACGGCGGTTTCATGAACGGCAGTGCTACCCCCCTTCCGCCCGGCGCTTTCCCGAAGAACCCCGCCAACACGCACGTGACCCTCTTCGACAAACGCCTGCTGGTCTTCTCCGTAGGCCCGCCGCACGACCTGCGGCCGGACACCTTGGAGACCGTCAGCCAGTGCTACGACTTCGGCGGGGGAATCACCGGTCCCATAGGTCCCCACTTCAAGATCGACCCGGCGAACGGAGACTTGCTCACCCACGACAACATGGACGGCGCGGTCACGTGGTATCGAGCCGATCGCCACGGGAACATCGTCGACCGTCACTCGGTCGACCTGGGGGTCCCCACCTTCACCCATGACTACGTCGTCACCCCCGACTACGCGATCTTCCTGGTCAGCCCGGCAATGGTCCGCTTCGAGAGCATGCTCACGGGTCGGCCAGCGACGACCTGGGAGCCGGAGACGCTGGACACCTGCCGCTGGGCTGTCCTGCATCGCAGGACTGGTGAGGTCACCTGGGTGGAGGCCTCTGATGCCTTCGCCCAGACCCACTTCCTCAACGCCTACCAGGACGGCACGAAGATCGTCATCGACGGGCACCGCGTCGACCAATTCGGCCCCACCCAAAAGGATCTGGAGTCACCGCCGCCGGGCGGGGACTGGAACTGGTGGTTCAAGCGCATGGTCGCCACCCCCTGGCGCTGGGAACTCGACCTCGCCACAGGGAAGACGAAGGACAGCCAGCTCACCGACGTACTGGGGGAATTCCCCCGGATCAACGATCAACTGACCGGCCTGTCCCACCGGTACGGCTACTACGCGACGACACGCGGAGCCGGCGACTGGTTCACCGACGGTCTGGCCAAGCACGACCACCTCACGGGCAAGACGTCGATCCAGACGCTCGACGGTGTGCTGACCTCACCCGGTGAACCCGAGTTCGTGCCCCGTCCCGGCGCCACGGCCGAGGACGACGGCTGGCTGCTGTCGATCTGGTGGGACCCGGCCACCGACCGCAGCGAGGTCATCGTCCAGGAGGCCCAGGACTTCACGGCCGCACCCATCGCCCGCATCAAGCTCAACCACCGGGTTCCCATGGGATTTCACGGCAGCTGGTCGGACGCCGCCGAACTCGACGCAGCCGTCAACACCGGCTGACAAGGCGGGCATCCGTGGGCCGATGCTGTGTCAAGGCACTCCCATTGACCCGCGGATGCCGGTGCCTGGCTCATGCCGGCAGCTTCCTCGCAGGCATCTACGGCGCCTCTTCCTGGCAGGGGCCGTTGCGTGATCGCGTTTCGTCCGGAGTGCCGTGCTGGCCCGCCCTTCGAGGGGACGTACCGGTTCGGGCGGGGGCGGACGCAGTGCAGGCATGGACTCGCTCGGTGCTCATACGGACTCGACACCCACATGATCACCAGCGGCCATGCCTGTTCTGCGTTCAGGGGTGCCTCCGGCAGAAGCCGACAAGCCGTCACATCCGGCTCTCAGCAGGCGAACCGCCCACCTCGGCACTTCTCAAAGGCCCTGCTGAGCTGGACACCTCCGTTGTATGCCCTGGGTTTTACGTGCTGAGCAGCTGCTGTCGCTGCCAGGCACCGAGATGGCGGATCGGGGTCGTGGTCCTCGTGGGCCGCGTCCATGGCGACCACGGCCTCCGTGAGGGGCCGTAGGGACTCCGGCAGATCGGCCAGGGGGAGGCGAAGCTGGTGGGGAGCGCCCAGTGGGTGTCGGTGACCGGTCGGGCGCCGTTGTGGATCATCGCTGTCGCCAGACCGATGGACTCGGCGAAGCGCAGATCGCCGCCGCTCTCGCAGGCGATCAGTGCGAAGCGCGGCGGTGCGGGCCAGGGCTGAGCGCCAGGCACGCCGTCCGAGCGTAGCGGGAGCGTGCCGAGGAGAAGGTCCTCCGGTCTGGGGCTGGAGTGCCCGATCGAGCACACGTGTCCGGCGGGCGACCACGACATCATCGTGCTGCGCGTGCTCGCCGTGAGGGCCGACGAGGACGGCAGTCCGGTGGTCTGCATCGCCGGCCGATCAAGTCGCTGACCGAGTGACCGCGCGGCTTTGCGCTGGCTGGGTCACCCGCACGGTCGGCGCATGACGGCCCGTCGACTCCAGGGCCGTTGAGTCCGGCACCGCTGGCGAACAAGAGCGTGTCGCCCAGCAGGGCAGAGTCTGCGGTCCGGCCAGTACTCCTGGCCGGGCCGCAGAGGCCGCAGAAGCGTCATGGCCCAAGTCGCCGTTCTTGACGGTGGCCCCGACCGGCTCTGCTCAGAACGGGTACCGCTCGATCTTCGCCTGCGCGGTCACCCACTGCACCTCGGTGAAGGTGTCGAGGTTGGCTCCGCCTCCGAAGCGACCGCCGGCCGCGGACGCCTTGGCGCCGCCGAAGGGTGCCACGGCCTCGTCGTCCACGGTCTGGTCGTTGATGTGGACGGCGCCGGACTCGATGCGTTCGGCGAGTTCCAACGCGCCGAACACGTCCTCGGTGAGGATGGCGACCGACAGGCCGTACTCGGAGCGGTTGATCAGCTCGATGGCCTCCTCGACGGTTTCGTAGACGGAGACGGGGGCGACCGGGCCGAAGACCTCGTCGGTGTACGCGGGGGCGTCGTGAGGAACGTCGGCCAGGACGGTGGGCCGGTAGAACAGCCCGTCGTAGCTTCCGCCCGCAGCCAGACGCGCACCCTGGGACACGCTGCGGGTGACGATGTCGTGGACCCTGTCACGCTGGCGCTCGTCGATGATCGGGCCGAGCATGTTCTGAGGATCGGTCGGGTCGCCGACGGTGATGGCCCTGGCCTTCTCCGCGAGCTTGGCCACGTACTGCTCGGCGACGGAGGTGTGCACCAGGTGACGCCCCGTGGTCATGCAGATCTGTCCCTGGTGCAGGAAGGATCCCCAGGCTCCGGCCGACGCGGCCGCGTCGAGGTCGGCGTCGGGGAGTACGAGGAGGGCGTTGTTCCCGCCGAGTTCCAGGTGCACCTTCTTCAGCAGGGGCCCGGCGGCGGCACCGATCGCGCGGCCTGCGGCCGTCGAGCCGGTGAAGGAGATGCAGGGCACGCCGGGATGGGTCACCAGCGTCTCACCGACATCCGCGCCGCCCGGCAGCACGTGCAGGAGCCCTTCGGGTAGCCCTGCCTCGGCCAGGAGTTGGGCGAGAGCCAGTCCGCCCGAGACCGGGGTGCGCGGGTCGGGCTTGAGGATGACGGCGTTGCCCAGGGCGAGCGCGGGCGCCACCGAGCGGATGGAGAGGATGGCGGGAAAGTTGAAGGGCGATATGACCCCGACCACCCCGAGGGGGACCCGGCGGGCGAGTGACATCCGTGGCCGTGTACTGCGGAGCAGCTCGCCGTAGGGCTCCGCGGCGAGGGCGGCGGCCTGGAAGAGCTCGGAGACCACCAGACCTGTCTCGAAGGCGGCCTTGCCCGCTCCCGACCCGGCCTCGGGAACGATCCAGCGCACCAGACGGTCGGGGTCGCTCTCCAGGGCGAACGCCGCCCTGCGGAACACCTCCGCCCGCTGGTCGTAGGGCAACCGGGCCCAGTCCCGCTGGGCCTTCGCCGCGCGTTCGACGGCTCGGTCGACGTCGGCGGGTGAGGCGGCGCCGACCGTGGCGAGCAGCCCGCCGGTGGCCGGTGCCGTCACTTCGAGGGTCCCGCCGTGGCCCTGGATCCAGGTGCCGTCGAAGATCCTGCCGTCCCATGGCAGGCGGTCGGGGGCTGACGAGGTCTCAACTGTCGTGCTCAAGGTGGTCTCCGGGGTCGGTGGGCGGCTCAAGGGGGGTGGGCTCAGTGCCTGTCGCTGAGGGCGGACACGCTCTTGTCGAGGACGGCCTGGTCGGCCCAGCTGCCGTGGAAGCCGAACGGCACCCGCACGGGCAGCCGGACCTGGGCCAGCGGCTCTGCGACGAGGTCGGACGCGTCGTGGATCAGCAACTCGCTCAGACCCGTCTCGGGGTTCCACCACAGGGTCAGCAGATAGCCGTCGTTCTCACTGGCCGGGTTGTCACGGGGGACGAACACCGGCTCGCTGGGGCTGGTGAGCGGGTGCGGTCCCTCGACGACGGTCGTGGAGTCCTTGAGGTAGTCGTGTACGGCCAGGCCGTCGGTCATGGTCTCCGGCGCCAGGTCGCGGGTGGTGACGAAGTAGCCGTAGCGGTGGCGGCGGCCGACGTAACCGTCGTTGATCTTCGGGAATTCGCCGGCGACGCCGGAGACGCGGCGGTCACTGACCTTTCCGGTCGTCGTGTCGATCCGCCACTGCCATGAGTAGCCCGGGGGGAACCACTCGTGGGAGCCGAGCGGGGTGAGCGCGTCGGCGGGGCTGCCGATGCGGGAGATCCGGTGCATGTCGATGACGACCTCGTCACCGGTCTCGTAGGCGTTGTAGAAGTGGGTGGGCGCGAACATGCCGCCGGCCTCGTACCACTTCACCTCGTGGGTACGACGGTCCATGAGCACGATCTGGGTGCCGTGCGGCAGCACCGACTCGTCCCAGACCACGCCGGGGCGGCCCTGAGCGATCAGGTCGAGACGGAACAGGTTGGGCGCGACGAAGAAGATCGCGTAGTTCTCGCTCACGACGAAGTCGTGCATGAGTGCCGGGATACCGATGTCGATGGTGTGGGAGTCGATGACCTGCCCGGTCCGGACATCGGCGCGGTACCAGGTGATGACGGGGCCGGTGGCGGCGAAGAACAGCAGGTCGCCGGTGGCCGGGTCGGTCTTGTAGTGGGCGGTGCACAGGACGTCGATGCCCCCGTGGAAGTCGTAGGCGCCGTACGTCTCCAGTGTCTGCGGGTGCATCGCCGTCGGCAGACCGCCCTCGAAGTAGACGAGCAGGTGGTCGTCGAAGATACCCACATTGGTGTTGGCCACGTTCTTCGCGGGCGGGGCGCCCTTGGGCAGTCGCCCGGGCGTGCCGCCGTTGACGAAGCCGCTGTAGACGGCCTCGCCCTGCTCGACCTCGAACTTCATCGAGTCCGTCGCCACCCAGCCGGTACGGAAGGCCGCTTTGCCGTCCCGCAGGTAGAGCCCGGCCACCATCCCGTCGCCCTCCCACCAGTGGTAGCGGTCCAGGTTGCGGGGCTGGAAACGGGGGTTGGAGGAGATGCGGAACAGCGCGCCCGCGAGATCCTCCGGAATGGTGCCCTTCACGGGCAGGTCGTAGCCGTCGCTCTCCTCCGCCCACGGGGAGAAGGGGCCGTTCAGCCACTTGTTCTCCGTCGGCCAGTTCTGGCTGGGTCCGGCAGGCTGAGCCTGCGGCGCAACGGACATCGGTGTGGTCGCGACCACGGGGACGGACGGGGTGCTCATGAAGTCCCTTTCATGAAGTCCCCCTCGGCGGGGAACAGCCTCTGCGCCGGGGCTCTTCGGCTCATGGGCCGCTCCGCTGCCCGGTGGACACCACTTCGTGCCCGGCCCGGTCATCTTCGGATGTCGTCCTGCGCGTGTCCTCGGCGCCGTACGACAGATTCGCGCCCCGGCTTTGTCGTCGCGGAGCAGTCGGGGCCTGCGGTCAGGGGGTGATGACCCGGCTGATCTCGAGCGCCAGGAGCAACGGCAGATGGTCCTGCGGCAGGGGCCGGCCCATCAGCTCCTCGGCCCGCTTGACCCGGTAGGCGACGGTGGTGGGCGCCACGAAGAGGTCCTCGGCGGCCAGGCTGCGGCTCCGTCCGTGCGCCAGGTACAGACGCAGCGTCTCCCGGATCACGGCAACCTTCGGGTCGGGGACGGCCAGCGGTCCCAGGACATCGCGCATATAGCGCTCGGCGTGCTCCGCGTCGGCGGTCAGCAGGGACAGCACAGCGATGTCGGCGTAGGCGTACGTGCCCGGGTTGCCGAGTGCCTGTGCCACCCGCTGGGTCTCCCGGGCCGCCAGGTGGCTGGCCCGGAAACCCTGGCTGCCCCTGGCCGGTGGCCCCAGCGCCGTGTAGACACCGCCGGCGCAGCGTGCTGTCGGCGCCGTACCTTCGCGGATCAAGACGGCGAGATCCCCCGGCGGTTGCCCGGGCCAGCTCAGCCATACCCATACCTCGGACGTGCCGGTAGGCAGGACGAGGGAGCGTACGGCCTGTGACGCGCCGACGAGATCGGCGGCGAGCCGGTGCAGCGGCGCGGACGAGACCTGCGCCTCCTCCCCGTCGGCCGTCCACAGGATGGCGGCCATATGGTGGTGGACGAGGTCGAGGCCCAGGGTGTTCTCCACGGCGGTGGGGTCGGCGGGTCGGCCGGCGAGCAGGTCCTCCACGAGCTTGCGGCGGGCCGCCGTGCGACTGCCCGCCCAGTGCTCCCGCTCCGCCGCGTACTGCGTGGTGAACGCCGTGGTCAGCTCTTCCACGTAGGCGAAGGACAGGCGTGCGACGCGCTCGCTCTCGTCGGGCCGGCGGTCGGCTTCGACGAGGAGCCGCAGAGCGGCGAGCAGACGTTCGTAGGTGTGCACGTGAGACGTCCACACGGCCCGCAGGATCCGGTCCAGCGATACGCCCCGGTGCACGAGATCACGGTTGCCGTCGACCGCCTCGGGCGGGACGGCGATGAAGCCCGGGGGAGTGTCGTGGAGCAGCCCCCGCAGGATCGCGATGCAGCACGCCTCCGCCGACCGGCGTGCCGTCCGCAGCCCCACCGGTCCGTCGGCGATCTCGGGAGACTGCCGGACGAACTTCTCAGCGGCCCCGGAGGCCGTCTCCACCGCCCAGGCCACGGGACCGGGGCCCAGATCGACTTCGGCCTCGGCGACGGTCGCGGGGGAGGAGGCCGGTGCCGGGCCGAGCGTGTCGCCGTCCGGCCGCAATCCCAGCAGCCACTCACCCGCGCTCGTCATGACGGCCCCCTCGCTCGCCTCGCTCATCCGCAGTCCATCATCCTCTGGCCACGGCACCCCGCGAGATCCTGCTGGTCATCCGTGTGCGGCCGGGTCGGGGCCGACCGGGGCGCGGTCGAACAAGGGGGCCAGCAGCTCGCGTGCCCGTTCCGGGGTGATGACGTCCGCCGTGTCCATCTTCTCGATGCGGCGGCTGCCGGTGTCCTCGTAGATGTGCTCGCCGATCAGGCGGCAGTCCGCGTCGTACGGCCAGAACGACGCCATGTAGTGGGTGAGTTGATAGTAGGCGTCCGGGTCGTCGATGTCCTCGCCCTGCTCGGCCAGGACACGGCCGGGGAGGTGGTGGCCGAAGAAGGACTCGATGGCCAGGCCCCAGTCCGCTACGGCCACGTGGTCGGTGATCGGCCCGAAGACGTTGGCGCGCGCGTCGGTGAGGCCCGCGTAGAACGCGGCGATCTCGGCCGTGCCGCGTAGACGGAGCGAGGTGCCGTTCTCGTTGATGCGGTAGACGGGCTCGTCGACGATCATGTCCGGCTGGAGGATCTCCCGCCAGCGCCCGGAGACCTCCAGCAGCGCGTGCCTGCGGAAGTTCAGCAGGATCGCCCTGTGCCGCGGGTTCTCCGTGACCGCGAGGAGAGCGTCGGGCTCCTTGACGACGTCGCGTACGTCGAAAACGTTCATGCCGGTGCCTTTCGAGCCGAGTGGTTCAGGGGCGGATCTGCATGGGGTCGCTGGCGTCGACGCCGCCGTCGATGACGTGGACGGCGCCGGTGATGTACGGCGCCTCGTCGCTCAGCAGGAAGGCGACCAGAGCGGCGACCTCGTCGGGCGTGCCCATGCGCCCGAGCGGGCTGTGCTTGTGCAGTGCGGTGAGCGCCGGCTCGCCACCCAGTGCTTCCGTGAGGGGCTGCTGCATCGGTGTCTCGATCAGACCCGGTGCGATGACGTTCACCCGTACCCCGAGCGGGGCTCCCTCGATCGCCGCGCTGCGGGCCAGGCCGATCACGGCGTGTTTGCTCGCCGTGTACGCCACGATCGCGGCGCTCGCCCGCAGCCCGGCCAGGGAACTGGTGACCACCACGGCACCGGGCCGGGCGGTGGCACGGAAGTGACGCAGCGCGTCGCGCAGACCGAGGAAGACACCGCGCTGGTTGACCGCGACGACCCGGTCGTAGTCCGCCGCGTCGAGGTCGGCGAACGATCCGAAGGGGCCGGAGATCCCCGCGTTGAGGTGGAACAGATCGACACCGCCGAAGTGGTCGACGGCGGCCCGGAGGTAGACCGCGGCGTCGGGCTCCTGCGACACGTCGGCCGTGATGGCCAGCGCCTGCGGCCCGCACTGTGCGGCGACGGCGGACACGGCGTCCTCGTCGCGGTCGACGAGGGCGACCGAGCAGCCCTCGTCGGCGAGGCGCCGCGCGGTGGCCGCCCCGATCCCGCTGCCGGCGCCGGTCACCAGCGCCACGCGTCCGGTCAGCCCTGCGAAGGACATATCGGCCGCTCCTCAACTCTTAGAAGTCTCGTAAAAGTCCTGTTATTTAGGACTGGTATTTCGATTGGGGGGACAGTAGCTTGCGTCCACACGTCGGTCAACGACATCGAAGGAGTCGCGAAGGTGAGTACTTCGGACACCGCCCTGACCGTGCGGGGACTGGGAAAGAACTTCGGCGGTGTGACGGCGCTCGAAGGTGTCGACCTCACCGTGCGCCGTGCCGAGGCCGTGGCGGTCATCGGGCCGAACGGGGCCGGAAAGAGCACCCTCCTCAAGCTGATCGCCGGGGTGCACCGGCGGGATTCGGGGAGCATCCATCTCGGAGATCACCGGCTGGACCGGTTGCCGCCGCACCGCATCGCCAGACTGGGCGTGGCTCTGGCCCACCAGGTCCCCAGGCCCTTCCACGGCCTGTCCGTCCGCGACAACGTGCGGATCGGGGCCATGGCTGCAGGGCCGCCCATGCGCGGGCCGGAAATCGCTGACCTGCTGGCCCTGTGCCGTCTGGACACCAAAGCCGCCCGTTCCGCGGACTCGCTGCGCGTCCTGGATCTGAAACGACTGGAGGTCGCACGGGCGCTGGCCACCCGGCCGCGGGTGCTCATGCTCGACGAGGTGGCCGCGGGGCTGGTGGGCCGCGAACTCGACGAGGCGATCGACCTGATTCGCCAGGTCCATGAGCGAGGCACCACCGTGATCCTCGTAGAGCACATCGAACGGGTCGTCCGCGAGATCGTCGACCGCGTTCTGGTGCTCAACTGGGGGCGTCCGATAGCGCACGGCACTCCGGCGCAGATTGCTGTCGACGAGCAGGTGCGCGCGGTCTACCTCGGCGACAGCTCTGCACCGGGCGGCAGCCCTACCGCCCGTTCTCAAGTCGATAGTCAGGACGCGTGGAGTGTAGAGCAGGACGCCGCGGTCACTGTCTCTCAGCGTGGCACCGACGACGTGCTGGTCCTGGACGGAGTCACCTCCGGATACGGCGACATGGTGGCCCTACGGGACTTCTCACTGCGCCTGGGGCGCGGACAGATCGTCACCGTGCTCGGGGCGAACGGCGCGGGGAAGTCCACGCTCTGCGGCACCCTCATGGGCACCGTCGCCACCCGTACCGGCCGCATCACGGCGTTCGGCCGGGACATCACCCGCCTGCCGGTGCACGAGCGGGCCCGCCTGGGCATCGCGTACTGCCAGGAGGGCCGCCGCGTCTTCGGCGATCTGACCGTCGCCGAGAACCTGCGACTCGGCGCCCCGCTCTCGCTGGCCGGGGGCGAGGTGCAAGGCCGGATGGAGCGGGTGCATACCGTGTTCCCCGTGCTCGCCGAACGCGCGGGGCAGCGCGCGGGCACGATGTCCGGCGGGCAGCAGCAGATGCTCGCCGTGGGACGCGCCCTCATGGCGGATCCGTCCGTGCTGATCTGTGACGAGATCTCGCTGGGCCTGGCCCCGGTCGCCGTCGACGCGTTGTACCGGGCACTCGCCGAGATCAACGCCCAGGGCGTGGCGATCCTGCTCGTCGAGCAGAACGTCAAGCGTGCCCTGGGCATCTGTGACCACGCGGTCGTCCTCTCTCGGGGACGCGTCTCCTACCGGGGCGGATCGGCCGGCCTGCTGGACGACGCGGACCTGGACGCCGCCTACTTCGGCACCGACACCACGGATGCCTCTGTCTCCACCGGAGCTTCGCACTCCGGCTCGCCCGCACGCACCACTGGAGAACCCTCATGAGAACAGTCAGACCGTCCCTGCGCCTGGCCTGCGCCACCGCCTGCGCCGCGTTGCTCGTCGCCGGCTGCGCCGGCAACGACACATCGAGCGCGAGCAGCGCGAGCAGCAGCGGCTCCATCGTGATCGGCACCAGCATCTCCCTGTCCGGCGCCACGGTGCTGACTTCGATCAAGGACGGCTACCAGCTCGCCGTCGACAAGGTGAACGCGGCCGGCGGAGTCGAGGTGGGCGGGGTCAAGCGCAAGATCAAGCTGGTCGTACTGGACAACCGGAGCGACACCAACACGATGGTGCAGCAGGTCCGCTCCCTGGTGCTCAGCGACCGCGCCGTCGCCCTGCTGGGCTCCTGCTGTCAGCAGAACATCGACATGCAGGGTCAGGCCGACGCGCTGAAGACCCCCCTGATCATGGGCGCCCTCCCGGTGGAACTGCTGCCCGAGGGCAAGGGCTATGCCTGGAACTCCTTCCAGTCCCTGGCTGACGGCGCCGACAAGTTCTACGAACTCGCCGCCACAGCGTCCACCAATAAGAAGATCCTCATGGTCAACACCAATGACGCCCAGGGCAAGGCCACCGGGCAGCTGTGGGGCGGGCTGGGCAAGAAGGCCGGTTTCACCGTCGCCTCCAGCAAGGCGGTGCCGGGCGGTACCACGGATTTCTCCGACGTCATCCAGTCCGGCAAGTCCACCGGTGCCCAGATACTTATCGTGAATATGACACCACCGGACTGCTTCGCCATGTGGAAGCAGATGAAGGCGCTGGCGTACAAGCCGAAGCTCGCCATCGGCCTGCAGTGCGCCCAGACCCCTGGCTGGAGTTCCCTGGGCTCGCTGGGCGACGGCACCCTCGTCCAGCTGAACTGGACGGACTCCGCGGGACTGCCGGACACCCGGATGATCGTCGACAAGTTCGCCGCGAAGTACCCCGCCCTCAACGATCTGGGCTCGGTCGCGCTCGGCTACCACGAGGCCGAACTCCTGATGAGCGCCATCTCCCGGTCCGGCGACGCCACCCCCGCCGCCATCAACAAAGCCCTCGCCACCACCGACATGTCGTCCGCTCTGGGCCCCGTGAAGTTCAAGGACAACAAGAGCACCACACCGTCCTTCATCGGGCAGTGGGAGAACGGCAAGATCCAGCAGGTCTGGCCGGCCAAGGGCGCCGTCCCCCTGAAGTCCCTCTCCGGCCTAACTTGAACCGTCCGCCGAAACGGCAGAAGGGAGTCGAGACATGAGCCTGGACGTGCTGGCCGCCGGCATTCTGGCCGGCGGTCTGTACGCCCTGATCGGCCTGGGGATCTCCCTGGTCTTCGGGGTGCTCGGACTGATGAACCTCGCTCACGGCGAACTCGTCATCGGCGGCGCCTACCTGGCCTCGCTGCTCGTGGTCGACGCCGGCTGGGATCCGCTCGCCGCGCTGCCGCTCGCCATGGCCACCATGGCGCTGATCGCCTACCCGCTGCAGCGCTATCTGCTCACGCCCCTGCTCAGGGACAGCAGGAGCGCCCCGCTGGTGGCCACCTTCGGCCTCGCACTGCTCGGGCAGGCGCTCTTCCAGGCCGCCTTCGGCACCCACCCCAAGGCACTGCCCGCCTCCTACGCCGACACCGGCCTGTCCGTGCTCGGTGTACGCGTCCAGACCGTCTACGTCATCGCCTTCGGGCTCGCCGTCGTGCTGTGCGCCGCGACCCACCTGGTGCTCACCAGGACACGGGCCGGCAGCGCGGTGCGGGCGGCCTCAGCCGATCCCGGCACCGCGGCGGTACTCGGAATCGACGTCAACCGCGTCTACGCCATGACCTTCGCCGGTGCGACGGCGCTCGCCGCGGCCGGCGGAGTGCTCACCGGCGTCGCGCAGAGCTTCACCCCCAGCAGCGGCCTGCCGCTGCTGCTCACCGGCTTCGCCGTGATGGCACTCGCGGGCATCGGCAGCGTGGGCGGCGTACTGGCGGCGGGCGTGGCGCTGGGCGTTCTCCAGTCCGTCAGCGTCGGCCTCTTCGGCGGCGGCTGGCGCGACGTGGTCGTCTACCTGGCCTTCTTCCTCGTCCTCGCGGTCCGCCCGCAGGGCCTGTTCCGAAAGGCGCATGCCGCATGACACCCACGCCCACCCTGCGGCGCTGGTGGCCCGCGCTCGCCCTGCTTCTCGCCACCCTGGTCTGCTTCGCGCTCGGCGGCGTGCTCGACCACGGGAGCCTCGACCTCGGCGTCACCCTGCTGTGCTACCTGGCCATCGCCCAGGCGTGGAACGTACTCGCCGGCTTCGGCGGCCTGGTCTCGCTGGGCGCCGCGGCCTTCGTCGCGACCGGCAGCTACGCAGCCGCGCTGCTGCTCGTCCACACCGGCCTGAGCTGGCCCCTGGCCGTAGTGGCGGCGCCGGTCGCCGCCATGCTGCTCGCCCTTGTGCTGTCCGCCGCGCTGCTGCGCCTGCGCGGCGACTACTTCGCCATCGGCACCCTGGCCATCGCCATCGCTCTCCAGGCACTGATCCGCAACTGGGACTGGGCGGGCGGTGCCAGTGGTGTCACCCTGCCCGTCGACTCCGTGCCCAGCGGCGGCAACCTGTTCCAACTCGCCGTGATCGTCGCGGCGTTGGCCATGGCCCTCACCCTGCACGCGCGGCACAGCGACTTCGGGCTCCGGCTGGCCGCGATCCGCGACAACGAACCGGCCGCCGCCGGACTCGGGGTCGCCGTCCGCCGCCACCAGCTCGCCGTGCTGCTCCCCTCCAGCGCGGTCACCGGACTGGCCGGGGCGGTGATCGCCTTCCAGTTCGTCGTCATCTCCCCGGACGGTGTGGCCGGCGTGTCCTGGAGCCTCAACGCCGTGCTGATGGCTGTGGTCGGTGGAACCGGCACCGTGCTGGGCCCGCTCCTGGGCGTGACCGTCGTCTATTACGGCCTCACCCGCGCACTGCAGGATGAGCAGACGCTTTCCCTGGTGATCGAGGGCGTCCTGCTGATCCTCATCGTTCGTTTCGCCCCGCAGGGCGTGTGGCCGATGTTGTGCAGGGTGGCCCGACGCCTGCTCGGCCGACGTTCCCCGAGCGGTCGGCCGACGGCCGACCGCGGTGACGAGGAAGAAACCGTCCCTTCGGGGACCGAGCCGCTCGCCGTGGACCTCGCTTGACCTTCTCCCCTTCGTGAACGAAGGGGATTCCTTCCCTCGCGGGTCGGGCTTTCTGCTTCACAGCCCGCAGCCACCTGGGGTTACCAGCAAGGGACGGTGTACCGCCCATGGTCTTACGCAAGCTCCACAGACCTGACTTCCCGCCAGCCCGGCGGTAGACCCGGACGGCTTGGTTATCGCCGACCGGGCACTGCCGACCTTATCACCCGATCAGCACTACTCCTGACGCTCGGTGACGAACGGTCTTTCGCCCTGGGGGCGAAACCCCGCTCCCTGCCCTGCTCCGCAGGAGTCCGTTTCCTCCCCCGCCTGAACGCGGGGGGTATCCACGGAGGAACCCCGATGAGTACCGCAGAGTTCACCGGTCGTACCGTCCTGATCACCGGGGGCGGCGGCGGAATCGGGTACGCCACCGCGGAGCTGCTGACCGAGCGCGGGGCCACCGTGGTCGCCTTGGGGCCGGACGATCCGGGTCTCGGGAAGGTCGCCGGTCTGCCCCGGACGACAGCCGTTCCGGGCGACGCCGCCGACGAGAACGACGTACGGCGCGCGGTCGGCACCGCGCTCCTGGACGGGGGGCGACTCGACGCCGTGGTGTGCTGCGCCGGCCTCGGTACCTTCGGCACGGTCCTGGACTCGGAGCCCGGCTGGCGGGACACGCTGCGGGCCAACCTGGACACCGCCTACGTGACGACCCGCAGCGCGCTGCCCGCGCTGATCGACACCGGCGGTGCCGTGGTGCTCGTGTCCTCGCTGGCGGGGACGCTCGCCGTGCCCGCCGCCGCCGCGTACACCACCTCCAAACACGCCCTCATCGGACTCACTCGGTCGTTGGCCGCCGACTTCGGACCCCTCGGGGTCCGCGCGAACGTGATCTGTCCCGGTGCCGTGCGCACCCCGATGCTCGACCGCGTGATGGACGAGCTCGGCTCCCGGTCCGGCCTGGACCGGGATACCGCCTACCGACGTGCCGGATCGCTGGTGCCGCTGCGCCGTGCAGCGGAACCGTCGGAGATCGCCGAGGTCATCGCGTTCCTCGCCGGGCCGCGCTCGGCGGTCGTCACCGGCGCCGTGCTCATGGCGGACTGTGGTGTCTCCGCGGTGGACCTGAGCCTGTCACCACTCGACCAGAATCCGTCCTGACAACAGACAATCCAGTCCTGAAAGGGAGATGCCGAAAGTGATCACTGGCCTCGGGCACACCGGTTTCTGGGTGTACGACCTGGAGCTGATGCGCGACTTCTACAGCCGCGTGATGGGGTTGACCGTCACCGACGAGGACGAGGAACGGGGGATCGTCTTCCTGTCCGCCCGCCCCGACGAGGAGCATCACGAGTTCGTGCTCCAGCGCGGTCGCACGGCACCCGACGGAGCGAAACTCACGCACCAGGTCTCCTGGCGAGTCGACTCCCTGGAGTCGGTCATCGACTTCCACCACCGCTTACGTGCCGAGGGCATCGAGGTCCAGCAGGAGGTCACCCACGGCAACGCGATCGGGATCTACTTCTTCGATCCGGAGGGCAACCGCAACGAGGTCTACCTGCGGCTGGAGCGGGACGTGCACCAGCCCTTCCGTAAAACGATCGACCTCGACCTGCCGCCCGAGGAGATCCTCGCCGAGTCCGAGCGGCTGCTGACCGAAGGAGGGCCCGCTTATCAGCCCGTCCAGTGAGTTCGCCGCCCCGTCCCGACGACCACAACGGAGCCCACTTGATGAGTGAACCGACATCGGGAACCAGCCCTCCACCGGGTCAGGCGCAGACCACCGCCGACCCCGCCGTGCTGATCGTCGGTGCGGGCCCCGTCGGCCTGACCGCGGCCCACCTGCTCGGCTCGCTGGGTGTACGGGTCCTGTTGGTCGAGCGCAACACCACCACCAGCGACGCGGCCAAGGCGATCAGCCTGGACGACGAGTCGCTGCGCACCCTGCAGTCCGCGGGCCTGTCCGCCGCGGTGTACCCGATCATCGTGCCCGGTACCGGCACGAGGTACTTCGGCGTGGGCGGCCGCCCGCTGGTGCACGCCCGAGGCAGCGGTGATCGGCGCTTCGGCCACCCCTTCAAGAACCCGTTCGCCCAGCCGGATCTGGAGCGGGTGCTCCAGGCAGAACTGGCCCGTCACCCGCACGTCGAGGCACGCTTCGGCACCCGGCTGGTGGGGCTGGCACAGCACGCCACCCATGTCCGCGTCTCGCTCAGCACCGGCGGTGCCGCCGAGGACCTGGAGGTCTCCTACGTACTCGGGTGTGACGGTGGACGCAGCACAGTGCGCCGGCTGCTGTCCGTTCCCATGCGGGGGCGCAGCTTCCCGGACGAGGTGTGGCTCGTGCTGGACACCCTGGATGACCCGCACCGCGAGCGATACGGCATGCACATCGGTGACCCCTCTCGCCCCACAGTGATCGTGCCCGGCCGCGACGGCCGCTGCCGCTACGAGTTCCTGCTGCGGCCGGGCGAGAGTGCGGCCGGTCAGGAGCCGCCGTTCGATCTCGTGCGTCGGCTCCTCCAGCCCTTTCGGGAGATCACTCCGAGGCAGATGGAGCGGGCCGTCGCCTACAGCTTCCACGCGCTGCTCGCCGAGCGACTGCGGGTGGGTCGTTGCTTCCTGCTGGGCGACGCCGCGCACATGATGCCGCCGTTCGCCGGACAGGGCCTCAACTCTGGCATCCGGGACGCTGCCAATCTGTGCTGGAAGCTGACGGAGGTTCTGAATGAGCGGGCTGACGACGCCCTCCTCGACACCTACGACGTGGAACGCCGACCGCACGCCCAAGCGGTGACCGACCTGTCCGTCCGGCTCGGCCGGACCGTCATGACCACCAGCCGCCCGCGTGCACACTTGCGGGATCTGTTGGTGCGCGCCGCACTGCTGACCGGCCCTGGACGCCGCTACCTCACCGAGATGCGCTACCGTCCGGACACCCGGGCACGGAGCGGAGCCGTCGTCCGGCCGGGCAAACGAGTTCACCCGCTCGTCGGCACGGTGCTTTCGCAGCCGCGCGTACTGCTCGGTCCCAGCTACCGACTCGTCCTCCTCGACGATGTCCTCGGCACTGGCTGGAGTCTCCTGGGCGTGGGCCTCACCGAGGCCGACTGGACCTCGGTCGGAGAAGTCGGCCTCCCGCCTGGCACCGAGATTGATGTGGTCATCGGTGACCTGGCACTCGACCGCGCCACCGAGCGGCCCGCGATCACGGATGCCGACGGTGGCCCCCGGTCCTTTCTTCAGGACCTGGCCGGGCACTTCGTACTCGTACGTCCCGACCGGGTGGTGGCCGCCGTCTTCCCTCCCGTCCAGGCGGGCCATGTCGAGGTGGAGCTACGGCGTTCTACCGGCGCCCGCGCCTCCCGCCCAGCCACCCCCGAGAGACCGCCATTCCAAGGAGTACGCCGATGAGGCTCAGCACGGTCCGTCTCCACGACGGGTACCGCACCACGACCGCCGCTCGTCAGGACGGCGACGATTTCGTCCTGCTTCCGTACACCGACGTCGGCACGCTGCTCGCCTCCGGAGCCGACTGGCGAGAACGAGCCGCCCGGGACGGGGACCGGATCCCGCAGGACAGGGTCTCCCTCGCTCCGATAGTCCCGCACCCGAACAAGATCGTCTGCCTGGGGCTGAACTACGCCACCCATATCAAGGAGATGGGTCGCCCGACCCCGGCGCACCCCACCCTCTTCGCCAAGTACGACGGCTCCCTGATCGGCGCCCGGGACGACGTTCACATGCCACCGGTCAGCGACGACCTCGACTGGGAGGCCGAACTCGGCGTCGTCATCGGCCTGGCAGGCCGCCATCTGTCGCGCGAGGAAGCACTGGAGCACGTCGCCGGGTACACGGTCGCCAACGACGTCACGGTCCGGGACTGGCAGCACCGCACCAGGGAGTTCCTCGCCGGCAAGACCTTCGAGGGCACCACTCCGGTAGGGCCCGTCCTCGTCACGCCGGACGAACTCCCCTCCGGCGCCTCCGGGCTGGCCATCGAGTGCGCCGTCGACGGCCAGACCATGCAGAAGTCCAACACCGCAGACCTGCTCTTCGACGTCGCCGACGTCATCGCCTACGTCAGCACCATCATCACGCTGCTGCCCGGCGACCTCATCCTCACCGGCACCCCCGGCGGCGTGGGCGCGGGCCGGGACCCCAAGGTGTTCCTGCGCCCCGGGCAGGAACTCGTGACGACCATCGAGGGCATCGGGGAACTGCGCAACACCGTCGTCAAGGACCATCGGTGACATGCCCCCCACCGACCCGCCCCCAGCCGCTAGAGTGTCCGGCATGTCAGGAACAGTGTCCCCCACCTACCGCGAGCGTAACTCCACGGCCGATCGGGCCCTCGACATCCTGACCATGTTCGACGACGACCAACTCGTCGTCTCCGGAACGGTCGTGGCGGAGCGGCTGGGTGTGGCCCGCTCCACCGCGTACCGCTACCTCCAGAGCCTGGTCGCCGGGCGTTTCCTCGAAGAGGCGCCCGGGGGCGGCTTCCGGCTCGGCCTGCGGGTCCTGGAGATCGCCCGGCTGGCCCGCCGCAGCTACGGCCTCTCCGAGGTCGCCCTGCCCTTGATGGAGGCACTCGCGGCCGAGGTGCAGGAGACCGTCCTGCTCACCCGCCGCGCCGGCGACCTCGTCGTCTGCGTCGACCGCGCGGAGAGCGAGTCCCGCGCGGTCCGCATCTCCTACGAACGCGGCAGCACCCTCCCCCTCAACGCCGGAGCTGCGGCTCTCGTTCTGCTGGCCTGGAGCCCCGAGGACGAGGCTCGCCGGCTGTTGGGGGCTGCCGAGCTACGCCGTTTCACTCCATCCACCCTCACCGATGTCGATGCGTTGATCGAACGTATGGGCCGCATCCGCAGACTCGGCTACTCCGTCACCCGCGGCGAACTCGACCTCGACGTCGTGGGTATCTCCGCGCCGATCCGGAGTCAAGGCGGACAGGTCGTGGCGGCGGTGAGCGTGGCGGCCTTGGCTTCCCGCCTCTACCCCGAGGCGGAGGCCGAGGTCGCCCAGAAGCTGCTGACCACAGCGGGGGAAATCAGCGAGCGCCTGGCCCTGGCCGCTGCCTGAGGCCGCATCGGTCGGCGCCGACGGCTCCGGCGGAATTGTTGAACTCCGTTGGTTTTACTGTGCCTTGGGAAACATAGGTATTGAGGTGGTCTGGGCCCGCGAGTGGCACCACCGCCTCCCCCCTCGGCCGCCGCCGAGGGCGCTCTCGCGGTCGGCGCGGCCGGCGGCGACGATCGGGTGGCGACCTTCTCCAGCCGGGGCCCCCTCTTCGGCGACTACACCGTCAAGCCCAATATCAAGACCCCGGGCGTCGCCGAGACGGCCGCCCGCGCCACGGGCACCTCGATCGACGCTGTCGACCGCGAGGGCCCGGTGGGACCGGTTGACGACCACTACACCCGCCGGTCCGGTACGTCGATGGCGGCACCCGCCGTCGACGGCGCCGCCGCCCTGGTCATGCAGGCCCACCCCGACGGGACGCCCCGGCAGGTGGCCCAGGCCCTGGTCTCCAGCGCCGGTGAGTCGGTGTACGACCAGGGCTCCGGCCTGGTCGACGCGGAGCGCGCCGTCGACCAGCCGGTGTCGGTCACCGCGACCGCCGCGGACTTCGGCCGCCTCACCTGGCCTCGCGGCCCCGGCATCGCCCGCGAGGTGGCCTTCTCCAACGCCTCGGACACCCCCGTCACCCTCGACCTCGCCCCGAGGTCGTCTCGACCCGCGGTGACCTGCCCTGCTGTGAAGAACGCCTCGAACTGACGCTTCGGATCCCAGATGACCCTGCCGCGGGGGCGTCGTGTACGCACCGGGCCACGGCGATGGCAGGCTTCCCATGTGTCGTGGCCTTGGAAAGCGCACCGATCATTTGCTGCGTGTAGGCGTCACCGTCTTCGGCGGTACGGGGCCGCGGTGTGCGCCCTTGGTGGGGCAGGGGACGGCGCCTTGCGTGCTCACCGTGGCTTCGAGGCGGCCGACGTGGCCGATATCGACCGTGATGCGGTCGCCCTCGGTGATGGTGCCGACGCCGGCCGGCGTTCCGGTGGTGATGATGTCGCCCGTGCGGAGGGTCATGACCGAGGACGCGTAGGCGATCAGCCGGGGAACGCTCCAGATGAGGTCCTTGATGTCGGCGTCCTGCCGCAGTTCGTCGCCGACCCAGGTGCGCAGGGTCAGTGACTCCAACGGGCCGACCTCGTCCGGGGTGACCAGGTAGGGGCCGACCGGGGTGAAGGTGTCGAAGGACTTGCGGGTGGAGCGGTCCTCGCCGCCGCGCATGGTGATGTCGAGCAGGCAGGTGTATCCGGCGACGTGCTTCAGGGCGTCGGCTACGGTGATGTCGCGTCCGGGTCGGCCGATGACGAGTGCCAGCTCGCCCTCCTGGTCGAAGCGCCGGTCGGTGTACGGCAGTCGGATTGTGCCCTGGTGGGCGAGGACCGACGACGGGGCCTTGAGGAAGATGCCGAGAGCGTCGATGTGGTAGGCCTCGTTCATCTCGGCCTGGTGGTCGCGGTAGTTGACCGGCGCAGCGATGATTTTCGACGGCTCGGGAACGACCGGCTGGAGAGTGACCTCTGCAAGGTGGAAAACGTCCGCACCACGCGGCGTTCCTTCCGGTATGGGATCGCCGAGCAGCGTCCGCAACGGCCTGCCGAGGTCCACGACGCGGTCGTCGTCGAGCCGTCCGGCCGTGGCGATGCCGTCCGGCCTGATGAAGCTGAGCAGTTTCATGCGGTGTCCTCAGAGGAAGCGGTGTAGAGCCAGTCGAGATCGGAGTAGTCGTCGGGCCGGCGCAACCGGAACACGCGGTTGCGCAGGGCGAGCAGTGTCGGCTCCTGGGTGTGCCAGAGGTTGCCCCACGGCCGGGCCACGGTCTGGCAGCGGGAGGCTCGGGCGATACGCCGTTCCTCGTACTGCTTCAGCGCCCGGTCCTGGGAGTGTTGATGGCCCGAGACGGCGTCGCCCAGCGCGACCGCGTCCTCCAGGGCCTGGCACGCGCCCTGCCCGAGGTACTGGAGCATGGCGTGTGCGGCGTCGCCGAGTAGCGCCGTGTGTGCCGTCGTCCAGGTCGGCAGCGGGTCCCGGTCGTACACAGGCCAGTCCCGGTGGGGATCGAGGAGCGCGACGTACTCGCGGACACTCGGGTGCGCGATGGCGAAGGCGGCGCGGAACTCCTCCGCATCGCCACGCGGCTCCCGTGCACCTGCGGGGCGCTCGTAGACGGCGACCTGGTTGTACAGCTCGCCGCGTCGCACGGGGTACTGCATCAGGTGGATGCCTGGGCCGATCCAGAGTGTCACGTCGTCGGGCGCCAGGCCCCTGCCGAGTTCTGACCGGTCGCTCGCGCCCCGGTAGGCGACATGACCGCTGAACCGGGGTGGGCTCGTGTCGATGAGGCGCCGCACCTGGGACCGGAGGCCGTCCGCCCCGACCAGGAGCTGTGTGGTCAGCACCTCGCCGTCGGAGAAGGTGACGTCGGCGTGCTCGTCCCGTTCACGCACGCTGGCGGCGGTGCGGCCGGTCCGCAGCTCGATGCCGGGTTCGGCCCGGCAGGCGTCGAGCAGGACGGACAGCACGTCGTGGCGGTGCGCGACGACGTACGGGTAGCCGTACCGGGCACGGAACGGGTGCCCGAGGTCGAGCACGGTGAGCTCATCGCCCGTGACGGCGTCGCGGATCACGGCGCGGGCGGGCAGTACGGCGGTTTCGAGAACCGGCCCGAGGACGCCGAGCCGGTCGAAGGCCCGCATCGCGTTCGGCCCCAGCTGGAGTCCGGCACCGATCTCGGCGAACTGCGGGGCCTGTTCCGTCAGCAGCGTCCGACGGCCGGCGCGGGCCAGGGCCAATGCCGCCGCGAGCCCCCCGATGCCGCCGCCGACGACCAGTGTGTCGTGCCCGCTCATGAGTCCACCTCCTCGGACCGGTGCAGGTGCAGGGCTTCCAGTACCGGACTGTCGCTGGTGGTGAACAGGTCCAGGCGGGTGCGCGCGTGCAGTTGGTGGGTGCACCAGGACGGGACGACGAACACGTCACCGGGAGACAGGTCGAACGACTCGCCGTCGAGCACGACCGTGCCGGACCCGTCGAGCACCGCTGTGACGCGGGTTCCGGTCTGGCGTTCCCGGCGCGTCGTCGTGCCCGGATTCACCCGCCGCATCTCACAGCGCATCGTTGGCATGACGTCGCGTTCGCGGGAGGGATCCTGGAACCGGACGGTGACGTCGTTTGTGTCCTCGACCTCCAGCAGGTCGTCCAACGCCGCATCGGTGTCCTGCCAGCGGTAGACCAACAGGGGGGAGTGCGGGGGCAGATCGGGTGTTCCGACGGGGGAGAGACCGGCTCCGGCACCCCAGCGGCGCTCGGCGGTCGAACGGGGGATGCCGGTCCGGTCCGCTTCGGAGTCGCCGCCCGGTTCGAAGAAGACCGCGTCGAGCGCCGCGACCACCGGAAGGTCGAGCACGTCCAGCCACATCATCGGCATGTCGCCGGGGTTGTGGTGTTCGTGGAAGGTCCATGACGGTGTCAGGACGAGATCTCCGCGGGCCATCGCGATCGGGTCGCCGTTCACGAGGGTGTACACGCCCTCCCCGTCGAGGACGAACCGTAGCGCGGCCGGTGTGTGCCGGTGCGCGGGTGCCGACTCGTGGGGCTGAAGGTACTGAACCGCCGCCCATAGCGTCGACGAGATGAACGGCGCGCCGTCCAAGCCTGGGTTGGCCATCGCCAGCACCCGCCGGTCGCCGCCCCGGTCGATCGGTACCAGATCACCGGCCCGGCGGCCGAGCTTGGCAAGGTCATCCGCACACCAACGATAGGGGATCGCCCGCACACGAGGTGTCGGAGTGAGCAGTCCGTGTAGTTCCCAAAGTGGCTGAAGTTGCTTGTCAGATAGCTCAGTGTAGAAGGCGTCGAGTGCTGGCTCGTCTGACCTGAACCGGGAAGTGGTCATCGTTCACCTCGCTAATCTTCCGTACACGTAGTATTAGCTTGCTGTGAATGGTCAAGGTGTGTCAACGGGTCCGGACAGACCGTCCAAATGTGGGGGCGAAGCTCTACGTGTGCCGCCTGGCGAACGCCACTTGCTGGAGGTGGCTGATGAACACAGATTGCTCGTCGGGTCCGAGCGGAGCCAGGACGTCGGACTGGACTGCTTTCACCGGCTCCGCGAGGGCGTGCAGCGCTGTCCTCGCCGGAGCGGTGAGCCGGACCTGGGTTCTTCGTCGGTCGTTCGCTGCGGTCTCCTTGGTAACCCATCCCTGGGCGCTGAGCCGGGCCACGATGTCGGCTGTGCTCGACGTGTCCAGAGAGGCGGCTTCGCCGATTCGGGACTGGTCGGCGGCGCCCAGCTGTGCGACCGCGGCGAGCAGGGCGTACTGCGGCCCTGTCACGTCGGGGACGGCGGCGCTCCAGAGTGCGGTGTGCACCTGTTGGGCGCGGCGGATCAGGTATCCGGGGGTGGTGCGCATGAGCAGTACGCCGTCCTCGTACTGCTGTCCGGCGATGTCGGCCTCCTTGATGCGTGCGACCCGCCCCAGTCGTTCGATGAACTCCCGGCGGTCGGAGTGACGAAGCGGGGTCAGGATGTCTTGTTGAACCGAGCGCGCAATCTCGGTGACCTCGGCCAATCGATCCAATGATCCGCTGGTGAGGGTCAACAGACGGCGCCGACCGTCATCCGGATGGCGCACCCGCCGCACCCACCCTTTCCCGACAAGTCGGCTCACAACTGCGGCGACGGTCGACTTGTCCAGCGAGGCCAGCTGCCCGGCGCGCCGCTGGTCGACGTCGTCCCATCCGGCGATCGCCACCAGCGTCGCGTACTGCGGTCCCGTGAGGCTGTCGATTCGTGAGCCCCACAGCTCGGTGTGTACCTGCTGCGCCAGGCGCAGAAGGTGCCCTGGGGCGGTCGTAGGCGACACGACGGGTACCGGCGCGGGCGCTCGCCGGACGGCGCCTCCAGGGTCGCGGAACCTCACCGCTCCCGCTGAAACCGACTCGACCACGTCCTCAGCTCCGTCCTGGTGGAAAACGTACACGGAGTATGTCGGGTTGGGAGTCGCATCCTTTCCATTGCGGACGCTGGCGCGCAGCTGGCACCTCGATACTCCGTGAACATACTAATGGCCAGGGGGCCTGTTGGGCGGCGATGTGGGCCACTGGTGCGGGACCTGAAGGACTGCTGAACCTGCTGCCGGCCGGAGTCACCATTGACGTCGCCACCAGTTCACGTCCTCCACGAAGCCCTCCGGCGATCCGACCAGCGTCCCGCCCATGCTGGGTACCGTGGCCCCGCTGCCTGACGACACCGCGTCCTCGTCACCTAACGCAACGTCGCCGCACCGGTTGCTCATGAGGCCGCGTCGAGCAGCTCGGCGCTCCCCTTGAGGGCGCACTCGTCCCAATCAGAGCCCTCGTCCTGGCAACAGGCCGTCGTACCGAGACTCGCCCGTCCGCCGTAGCCCCCTCGACAGCGAGGGCGAGGCCGTGGCCATCGCGAACGACAGCCCCTACGGCCTGGCCGGCGGCGTCTGGAGCGGCGCCCCGGACCGCGCCCTGGCGGTGGCCCGCCGCATCTGCACTGGGCAGGTCGACATCAACGGCGGTGCCTTCAACCCGGCCGCGCCCTTCGGCGGTTACAAGAAGTCCGGCCTGGGCGGGGAGTCCGGCACCCACGGCATCGACGACTTCACCGGGACCAAGGCGATCCAGCGATGAGCGGCACCACTCCCACCACTCACCTGGCGACGATCAGCCGCTACTACGACGGCTGCAGCACCGGCGACGCCGACCTGACGCGCACCACGCTCGCCGACGACGTCGTGCACTTCTTTCGCGCCCCCAACCCCGGCTCCCCGCCCGTGCGCGGCGGGGAGCACCTGGCTCACTACTGGCGCAAGGTGCGCCGTCTGATCGACGCCGTATGGGTCGTCGACCACATCCTCGACGGCGACGGCGAGGCCGTCATCGAGTGGACCATGTTCTGGACCCCGCAAGGTACCGGGCGCCGACCGGATCGACGAGATCCGCTCGTACTACCGCCAGCAAGACCACCAGGGTCCTCTGCACTCTGCCCTGGTCAGCGGAGTCATCCAGGGCAGGGGTCTCGGCCTGGCGCTCCTCCTGTCCCGCGGGTTGCGAAATCCGCGGGTACGTAGATCATCACATCGATTGGGTCGCGCGCGGTGAGCATGCTGCCGGCACGGCTTGGGCCTGGGCGTGCCGTGTGGTCTCACTCGGTGCGAGGAGTGGCCGTGGCCGCACTGGCGGGCGTCCAGTGCGTCACAGCACGCCCAGATTCGCAACCATTGCATAGGAGTAGTTGCGATGATGGGGATTGGTTGCGACACTGGTATCGGAGAGACTCACGGCGTGAGGGGAGGCGGCTATGCGAGGCGGACTGACAGGCATGGAAGCGCTGGGTTCGTTGCTTCCTGCGGAGTCCTTGACCCGGGCTGCAAGCCCTGCCGACGTCGGACACCGAGTCGGACAGGCCCGTACCCGCCGTGGACTGACGGGTGATGCCCTCGGTGCCCTCGTCGGGCTGGGTAAGGACCAAATCTCGAAGATCGAAAACGGTCGGCGCAAGATCGGTGTCCGGGAGCTGCCGAAGTTCGCGGAAGCCTTGGGCGTCTCGGTAGCCCATCTGCTCGGGCAGCCTTCCCGGCCGACCCTGGCCATGGCTCACCGGCTGGCAGGCGACACCAGCCCGGACGAGGACAGCAACGCCAAGCGCCGCGCCCTGCAGTTGCTTGAGGTCGAGGACGTTCTGACTCAGCGCGCGGCGCCGCCTCCCGCCTTGCCGACCGCAGCAGGGCAGCAGGTTTTCGACTACGCACGCAAGGAACTGTCCCAGCGTCCGCGCAACAAGGCCGAGGCCGAACGCCAGGGCAAACACCTGGCCGAGCAAATGAGACGCCAACTTGGCCTGGGGTCGCACGAGCTGGGTGACCTGCCCGGACTGATCGAGCGGCACTTCGGGGTCGACGTAGCGTTGTCTCCGCTCGGAACTCAGACGGATGGGCTATGCATCCATGGTGACGGTGTGGCGCTGATCGTGGCCAGCACTGACTTCTCCCAAGGTCATGTGCGGTTCACACTCGCTCACGAACTGGGCCATCACCTGCTCGGTGACCCTCGAGACGTCATCAACGAGGGCGAGCGGGACATGTTCGCGGACAATCTGCAAGAAAGGCGTGTCAACGCCTTTGCGGGCCACTTGCTGATGCCCGAGGAGGGCATTCGCGAGACCCTGAAATGGCTAAGTGCCGGACGTGTCACCGAGCGCAGCCTGGTTGCACTCATGGAGCAGTTCGGTGTCTCCCTGGCGGCCCTGGTCTACCAGCTCTGCGTCATGGGCTTGATCACCTACGATCAGAGCAAGCGCCTGCGCAGCCAGAGGGTGGGAGATCTCGTCACACGCCACGCCTCGGTGGCTCCCACTGGTGCGGGGATCACGGTTCGGCAGACAGTCCGCGCGCCCGAGCGTCTCTTGAGCGCCGCGGTAGACGCAGCCCGCAACCAGCACGTGGGCCTGGGCGTAGTGGCGACCTTGCTGCAACGCGAGGACGACGATGCTCTGTGGGATGCGGTGATGGAAGCTGACCCCGAGGTGCTCGTCTGACGCCGGCCAGCGCGGTGACGACTCCCGCGCCCGCAAAGCCTGCCCTGTGGTTCGTCGACACCTCCTCGCTGTTGTCTCTTGCCGCTGATGACAACTTGCGCCAGACGGTCCAGGGTGAACTGGTATCGCGGCGCCGCGTCTTGCTGGACGTCGTCGTCGACGAACTGGAACGCCTGGCAAGCCAGGGCCCGCCGGGCATCAAAGACCTGGCGGTAGCAGCGCTGGGGCAACTCGACTGGCTCGGCGAACCCGTAGACACCGACGAACTTGTCGCGGCGGAGCGGGTCGTGGAGATTCAGGACATCATGCGCAGCGGCAGGAGCCTGAGACATCCGGCGGAGCACTGGGCAGAGTCAGTGATCATGGCCATGGCCGAGCGGCTTCAGCAGATGGACCCGTACATGCTGTGCGAGGACTACAACGCACGCGTTGAATCACTCCACCACAACCTCACGCCCTTCAGCATCCACAAGCTGCTGGCTCGCATGGTCCAGGGTGATCGCCTCGCCGCTGACGAAGCGGTTATTTTCGCAGATGCTCTCCAGGCTGCTGAACGAGGGAAGGACTACACGGCCGCGGAGTTCATATCCGGCCGGTTGGGACGTGTGGGTCAGCCCTAGCCCGGGGAGCTGGACGGCCGCCGACCTCCCGCCGCCGACATCTGGTCGAGCACGCACACTCAGCGCCGTGGGCGGCTGGCGCATGTGAGATTGGGGGTGTGGTGACAGCCCAACCGGCTTACGGGGCGCATCGGGCTGGCGGACCAATGCGGCGGGCTGTCGTCTGCAGGCGGTGAGCGGTGCCTCGACATGGATGCGTCCTGCGTGGCCTGGAAGAGGCGCACAAGCCGTGGCGAGCGGGCGGGTGGATCGGTTAGGGGGCCAGGGCCCGCCTCTACGCTAGCGTGACCGTCCGAGTCCTGGGTCTGGCTAAGTCGAATCGGCCATGGCTGGCTTGCGCTCTTCCGGGCTTGTCCTGCCTTGCCGAGACTCTCGCTTCAGGAAGGTTCGGGGGAGGGCGAGATGGCTGTTCAACGTAGACGGAATCCGGCTCGTCGTCGTGGGCGGGCGACAGGAGCGAAGCCGATCGTGCTCGGTGGTGGCGGGCTGCTGATCGTGCTGATGGTGTTCTGGTCGGAGGTGTGGCCGTACGTCGTTGGGAGTGTGGTCCTTGGCGGTATCGGAGCCGCGGGCTGGTGGCTGTGGCGTACGGACCGGAGGGTGCGTGCTCGGGATCGCCGTTGGCGCCAGGACGAGGCGGTGAAAGCCGGTCGGCGGACCCTGGCCGAGGTGGATGCGATGACAGGCACCGAATTCGAGGAGCTGGTCGCCGACTTGTGCCGTAGGGACGGGTGTACGGAGGTCCGGCGGGTGGGTGGTTCGCACGACAACGGTGCTGATGTCGTCGGTCGCTTGCCGGATGGCCGGACGTTTGTGATCCAGTGCAAGCGGTACGTGCCCAGCAGCACCATCGCCAGCCGTGAGCTGCGTGATCTGCTGGGTGCCAAGGTCCACTTCCAGGCCGACGTGGCGGTGTTTGTGACGACCACCAGGTTCAGCCGTCCTTCCGAGAGGTTTGCCGTCGAGCACGGCATTCTGGCTGTGCACCGCGATCACCTCGGCTTGTGGAACAACGGAGCGTCGCTTCTGGCGCTGAGCCGTGTGAACGGTCGCGGCCAGGGAGACTCCCGTCACCGAGCGCGTTGGAAGCAGGCCTACGGGAAGTGACTGACCGGCGTCCAAGAGCCGTTCACTGGTCAGCGTGAGTTCGTGTCGTACAGTCGCCACGCCGGGTACCGCAGGGCATGACCGCTCTTTTCGCCGTTGTCCACGAGCCGACGGCGCTGCAGCATCAGGCGCAGGTGGCGGGCTTCGTCAGCGCCTTCGTCCGGCCCGCGGTCGAGCAGGACGGCCTGTGGACGGGCAGCGTCCTGGGTTCGTACCAGGACATCGACGGGGTGGCCGTGGACGCTCTCGCCGAGCGCCGCTGTTGTTCCCGGTTGTGTGGACATGACCTGGTAGAGGCGCTGCAGCAGGTCGTCTCCCGCATGGTCTTCGATGCGAGGCCCGGTCGTGGTGGCGGCGTTCAGGAGCTCGCTGGCGACACCGCCCCACCTGCGCCACAGGTTCATGTCGCCGACCACGATGAGGTGGCTGCGGGCGCGGGTGATGGCGACGTTCCAGAGGTTGAGCTGGCGGTGGACCCAGCCAATCGCGCTGTCGTGCATGCCTTCACCAGCGACGAGGGAGAAGACCATGACGTCGCGCTCACCGCCCTGGAAGGTGTGCACGGTGCCGACGCGCACGCGTTGCCGGCCGTATTGCCTCAGTTGTGCGCGAAGTTCGTCGGCTTGGGGCGTGAAGGGGGTGACCACGCCGATCGTGGCTTCGTCGGAGAGTTCCTCCAGCAGGGCACGCACGAAACTGTCCACCTGCCGGATCTCGTCGTGGTTCACCCAGGAGCCGCCGTACGGGGGCCGGGTGGCCCGTCCGGGAACGTGGGACCAGAAGATCGGTTGCCTGGGCAGGGACGGGCGGCCTCGGGTGTCGGTGAGGACCGTCAGCCCCTGGTCGTAGAAGAGTTCGTTGGACACGGCAGCGATGTCCGGGTGGCAGCGGAAGTGCTCGTCTAGGAGGAGGGTGCCTCCCGCGGAGCGCTCGGCGGCGTGGAATGCGGAGTGGCGGCGGTGGGCGAGCCGGTGCTTTTCCAGTCAGCCGGAGCGCAGGCCGGTCTTGCGGCGGATCAGAGCCTCGCGTTCCGGACTGATCTTGGCGATGTGCGGGAGCTGCATGGCGTCCCCGATGATCAGGGCTCGCCGCGCCCGGAACAGCAGCGGAAGCACGTGCGGGATGGCGCACTGGCTGGCTTCGTCGATGACGACCAGGTCGAACAGGACGGGACCGAGCGGGAAGCGCCGAGCGGAAAGGCTGGTGACCGCCCAGCTGGGTGCGGCAGGGAGCACTTCACGCACGGCGGCCCAGTCGGTGCGGTTGCTGTCTCTGGCGCTCAGAAGATTGCGGATGCGCTGACGGCCGGTCCGCGCGTTGTTCCGTACGGTGCTTTCCAGCAGGGTGCGCGAGGCGTTTTGTACGCCCGCTTCGGCAGCGCCGACCGTCGTAGCCAGCGCGGTGTCATCGACATGGGCGACCTGTGCGTATCCGTTGCGCCAGGCTCCTTCCGCAGCAGCGAAGTCGGCGAGAGCGAGGCAGCCTTCTGCCCGGTCCCCCTCGAAGGACTTGAGACCGATCTTGCTCAGGAAGCGGCCGCGCCGCCAGGTGCCGAAGAACCGGGCGTGGGCCAGACGCCGTGCCCGGCCCTCCAGCTGATTGAGGCTTGTTGCTTGTGACAGGACCTCGGCCAGTTCGGTTACGGCCCGGCCGAGTTGGGCGGCGCGTTCCTCACGCAGTTGGCCGGCTTGAAGCAGGTCCTTTTCGGTCGTGGTGACCTGGGCGAGGTCCTTCCGGACGCGGGTGAGTTGGCCGTGGGCGATGTCGACGTCCATGGCGGCCGTGGCCACGTTGGGGACGGGTTCCGGCGCGGTGCGCAGAGCGTCCAGGCCTGTGGCCTCGGTTTCGACGTAGTTCCCGGTCTTGGCCTTGGCCGAGCCGGTGCGTATGACACTGCCGGGTACGAGCGTGTCGCAGCGGCGCCAGACCTCGTCCACCGCCTCGTTGTTGTTGGAGGCCACGAGAACGGTTTGGCCGCTCGTCACCGCTGTGGCGACGAGGTTGGCCACGAGCTGGCTCTTTCCGGTGCCGGGCGGTCCGGTGGCGACGGTCAGCCGGCGGGTCATGGCCGAGCGCAGCACGGCGGCTTGGGCCTCGTTGCAGGGCAGTGGCGTGACCAGACGTGTCGGCTCTGGTTCCGACAGGGCCAGTGTGCGGGTGCGTTCCGCCGCGTGGGGCGAGAGGGCGGCGAGTGCTGTCGTCTGGATGCGGTCCGTCTGCTCCGTGATCCCGGCGAAGTCGTCCAGGAGCTTCTTCGTGTAGGCGGTGTCTGGCAGTGCTGTGAAGAGCACGGCGGTGTTGCGCGCGCCGTCGCCGGGCGTGTGAATGTCGATGCGGTCGGCGAGCTGATCGGGAAGGAGTTCCTGGACGCAGGGGATCTCGAACTCCTCCCGGAGGAGCTTGCTCGCTTCCACGGCCATGCGGTCGTGCTGGCCGCGATGCCAGGTCGGCTGGAAGGTGTCGGCGAGCTGGGCGGCCTCTTCGTCCCCCAGCCAGTCCCGCGCCAGTTGAGGGTGCGGCTGGACGGGACCGTAGGGCTTGAGCCGTACCCGGCCGTCTTCGGACACGACCTCCACGCGGCGGATCAGCAGGGGCGCGAATTTCGGGTGATACCAGGGGCGGCCGCCGCGTGGCCCGGTCAGGACCACGGCCGGGTAGCCAGCCCACAGTTCGGCCTCCTGCTCGACGGCCGACTCGATCAGCGCGTCTGCCTCCGTCGGGACGGGGATGCAGCCGTCGTCGTCGACATCGCCGGAGAGAAGTCGCTCCGAGCCGGAGAGGCAGATATGCGAAGTGCCGTGGTCGCTGACCGACATCAGCGGTGTCTCGGTCTCGTCCGACAGCACGCACTCGCGGTAGTAGTCCAGGAGCTGGTGCCACGTCGGCTGCGACGAGGCGGATTTGCGAGTAGGTGCCTGGGCCGATGGCTCGGAGGAAAGGGTGGGGCGACGGGTGAGCGGTGTGAGCAGCGGGGCCGCGCCGAACGGGCAGTCGGCGATGACGATGCGGTCGTCGACGCCATGCGCGAACTTGACCGGCACCTGGCGTGCACCCTGGGCGCGCATGCGGCGGTTGACGTAGTGGAAGAGGTCCTCCACCGACACGTCACCCTTACCGTCCTTGCTCACCTTGCCGGTGCGCAGGGCTTCGATGACCTCGGCGGTGAAGGCGGACGGCTGCGCCTCGCCTGTGCTGTCCGTGTCGGCGTACGAGTCCTCACCGGCCCGGGACGACGACAGCACGTACACGCCGCGGCTGGTGAGCAGGGGCTGCTCCTGCTCGACGGACTTCGCGACCGAGTCGGGCTGCCGATCAGAGGTGCGCAGGCCCACGGCGAAGCCGCCGCTGCGGCAGCAGTCGATCATTACGACCTTCTGCGGCGCCCAGCACTGCTCCAGCTGCTCGTTGACGAAACCCGCGCTCACGCCCGTTTCCGCGATCCGGTCGAAGTCGGTGTCGGTGGCGATGAAGTGGAACTCCCCGCCGTCCCGCACGAGTCGCGCGCCATGTCCGGACACGTACACCAGGGCCAGTTCGCCCTGCTCACAGGCTTCCAGGAACTCGCTGACGGCCTCCTGCATGTCGGCGGCGGTCAAGTTCTCCCGGGACGTGATGGAGACGAACCCGCCGATGTTGCGGTGTCTGAGGACCTGCTCCATGCCCCAGATGTCGGCCCGTGTGGAGGGCAGCGGGGGGAAGCGGCTGTCGTCGTAGTGCTCATTGCCGATCAGCAGGGCGCGGCGCCTGACAAGCCGGGTCACTCGCCGTCACCTTCCGGTCCGTTGGACGGGGCCTCACCCACCTTGTCCAGGAACTCGCGGACCACGCGCTCCTGAGCAGCATCCGGGCGGCCCGTGATGGAGACGGAATGACCGTCGTAGGTGACCTCGACCTTGCGGTGACGGTCCCTGGAGCACCATTCCTTGATCGCGGTGATCAGGACCTGGGAAGCGGGCCGGGCGACCGCGGTTGCGGTGGCAGCCCACAATGCCAACTCGCCGACGCCGGCGCCCTTGTGGCCGGGCTGGACTGCCGCGTCGTCTTCGGTGAAGCCGGCGACCACACCCTCCGTTTCGTGCAGGGCCGCGTACAGATCGCGTGTGAGACGTTCCTGCCGTAGAGCGTCCCCGCCGGACGGCACCACGAGCTGCCACCGGCGTCCCCCGTCCTGCATGCACCACTCCCTGCTATCGGGTCGTCACGTGGGATGACTTTGGCATGAAGGTGCCCCTGGAAACAGCTCGATGGGTATCCGGAGGGGCACCATTCAGCCAGCCGGGAGTGCAGCACCCGCTGTCGGCTCGGATCAGAGTGCGCGGAGGCTGCGGCGTTTGCGGGGCGGCTCGGGCAGCAGCCGCATGGCCATGATGGAACCGTCCTCGCGCAGCGAAATGGGCCCGTCCCAGTCGTCCTGGCGGAGGACAGACTTCCTCCTCGATCGCAGAGCGTGTGCCTGGCGTCGGTACTCCTCCACCTGCCCATCTCGCAGGTGATCGAAGAGGCTTGCCTCGAGACCGGAGAATGCCTCCACCCGCGTGCCGTTCAACCGGAAGACGTGATCTGTACCGACAAAGGTCATCCCGCCGATCTCGTGATCGATGTCCTGCACGATTCCCGTACCGGCATGCGTGAAGCCCTTGAAGTGCCGCTTCCCCTGCCGCTCCGTCAGGTACTGCGCGGTTGGTTCACCGCCGCCGGTGAAACCCATCAGCCCCGCTGCCCCTGCCCGCGCGAGCGCCCGGCGGAACCACGGGTACTGATCCGGCAACACCTGGAAGCCGCTCAGGCGTTGCTCGTCCTCGCCGTCAGTGCCCGGGATGCGGACGTCGGGGTAGATGTTCAGGTCCTCCAGCTCGCGATCCGCGTCCAGGACGTCCGGTGGCATGGGCAGGGAGCCGTCACCGGGGGCATGTAGCACGTGGATGATGATGCCGCCCTGGCCGAGCAGCTCCGTCGACGTCACCAGGGTCGGCGTCTGATCCCAGGGGCCGATGTGTACCGCCTCGACCTGCGCTGAGTCAGCGGCCAGTTGGGTGTGCGCGTAAGAGCCCTTCGCATGGGTCCCCTTGCACGCGAGAGGGACGACCTTCGACGGCTCGCCAGGCTTCCACGCCTCCAGGAGGAAGTCGGGGCGCAGCTTCACCCAGTCCCGTCGCTTGACGTCCTTGCCCACCAACGCCCAGCCCGCCTGCAGGGCGATGTCCGCGTCCACGACCGAGATCAAGTGGTCTGGGTACCGCTTCTTGAGCGCTCGCTCGGCGACGGCGAGCGCGAATCCGATGCCCAACTCGCCGGACTGCACGGTCTTGTAGTGGCGCCTGGGGTTCAACCCTTCCTCCGACAGCGCCATATACCGACCAGGGCTGCCGTCCAGTGCCTGGCAGTACTTCAGACAACCCCAGTGCTCAGCCAGCCCACGCCCGGCTCCCTGCCGGGACAGCACAGCGGCACGCCCCAGCGCGTGCAGCACGTCCCAGGGCGTGAACCTGACCGACGGGCCGACCTCGGTGGCCGGCAACGCCCTCAACCCCGGCTTCCGCCGAAGCGGTTCGCGCCCGTCCTCCCGTCGTTCCTTGTCGTCCTTCGCGGCGGCATCGGCAACGGCTCCCGCCAACGCGCTGGTCGAGTCGATCTGCACATTCCAGGCTTGCACGAGCTCCTTGAGCACCTGTGCTGCTTCTGCCACGGCTGTTCCCCCTACGTCGCATCGGTGGCGTCACGACAAGATCGAGACGCTAGGTCGGATACGACGGGCGCACACAAGGGGACATACCCGCGCACAGTCCGAAAACGGACGCCAGAGCTGCTGCCGTGCTGTTCGACGCGGCCAGGGCCCAGCCAGGAGCCGAACCCCGGTCGAAAGTTCGAACCGGGGCAACCGGGTACCGCTGCGAATTGGCTGGATCCCTGTGAGGACTACAGAGGGAGGCGCGGTCAATCTGCTGAGACGGCCATCGAAGCAAGGACTGAGACTGCTCCTGGACGCGGAGTTGGAGGCAGGAGGGGCAGGCGCTCAGGACGCGGACGCCGCGCAAGCCACGAAGGCAGACCCGTTCCGCAACGACGTCGTCGGAGCGTCGATGTGTGAGAACGCGGTTCCGAACACCGTGACCATGACCTCCTCCACGGCGAGGGGCGGGTGGGCGTAGGTATCCCAGGTCTCGGAGAATTTGGCGTGCCGGGAGAGTGCTTGCACGGTTTTCGGGTCGTGCATGCCGGAGCCGCCGAGCGTGGTGGTGTAGAAGTGCTTGAGGTCGTGGAAGCGGGTACTTTCCGGAAGCCCGGCTTGCTTCACGGCCTTTCGCCATTTCTGGTGGAAGTCGCTGATCAGTACGGGCCGGCCATAACGGTTCGTGACGATCAAGCCCTCGTCCGGCGGCTCGACGTAGCCGCGTGCCTGGCGGCGGCGTTGGGCGGCTGGCGAAACGGGCTCGGGCTCGGAGAAGCGTGACACGTGGTGTGTCAGCCGCTCAGTCAGGAAGCGATCCACCGGCAAGGTCGCGTAACTGGCCTTGGTCTTGAGGCGTACGGCCTTACCGCGCTGCCGTTGTTCTTCGATGTGCAGCAGGTCGTGTTTCCAGGCCACCTGGCTTCGCTTCAGCCCGAAGGCCTCGCCCTGGCGTAATCCGGCGCAGGCTCCGAGCCAGATCAGGACCTCGTAGCGCGGCGCGACCGTCCGCATTGCCGCCGCGACCGCGGCGACCTGCCCAGGAGACAGTGCGACTTTGACGCGGGGGGTGACGTCCGGGAGGTCGATCCGCGCCACGATGTTGGGAGGGAGCGGGACGTCCTCGTCCAGCATGTAATGCACGAGGATGCGCCAGGTCTTGAAGATCTGGACGACGGTGCAGGCCGAGTCGATGCCTTGCTTGTCGAGGAGGTAGTCGACGAAGGCCATGGAATCGGGGCGGCGCAGGCTGCTTGCGGTGCGGTGGCCGGCGAACGGCAGGATGTGGTTGCGGAGATGGCTTTCGTAAGTGTCGCAGGTATTTGTGTTCTTCTTCCGCTTGCGCCTCCTCTCCATCATCTCGGTTGCGAAGTATTCAACCGAAAGGCTGCCTGGATTGTTGTCTCGCGGCGTCCGTCTTTCAGTATCCGCGAGCACCTTGTCCAAGCAGTCGCGGGCTTGCTGCCAGGTGGCAAAGGTCGGCCGTTTCTCCTTTCCTGCGGAGTCGGTGTACCGGGCCTGCCAGCGATGGCCGCGGCCGTGGTCCGCAGACGGGTACAGAGGCTGCTGTGGCGTACCGCATTGGCACGGTGTGTCACCGCGTTCTGGTTTTGGATATCTCTTGTGCCAGCGGTCGAACGGCTCGATTGGCTTGCTCATGTGTCCTGCCCGCGAAACTGAGCTGGGTGCTGGACTCGTCGCCGAGCCTTCCGTCCTGGCCTGGCGACGTGCGCGGCGGCCTTGCTGCTGTCCGTCAGGGCGATGCTGTCCGCTACAACCAGTAGTTATGCACACCTGTTCATGGTGTACGCAAAGGTGTGACGGTCGAGTCACCGTGTGCCAGCACGTGAACCGTCACCGGACCCGCGACTCCTGTCCCTGGGTATGCAAATCCGTCGCCTCAGAGAGGAGCGGGGATACAGCCTGGAAGAACTCGCAGAACGCAGCGGGTTGAGCTTCCGCGGCCTCATCTATATCGAGCACGGACAGCGCAGCCCCAGCGTTCTTACGCTCCTGGACATCGCTGCAGGACTCGATGTGGAACCGGGGAAACTCGTCAATCACATCGCCCAGGAAGAATCCGGTAATTCCGCCCGCGATGGTTCGAGGTGACAATCCGAGAATCGTGATTTCGTCAGGCGGTGCTGGGGTCGTGGCCTGTCCTCGCTGTCTCGCGGTCCGTCCTGAGGCTCGCGCGTGTGGTGTACAGGAAGCCGCCGAGGCGGCCAGCCCTTGTTGTACTGCGGCGCATGGACGGCCTGTTGTCGGGCCGACCCTGGGCGCTCCTTCGGCCACCCTTCCGGCGCGCCCGGGTGACCTGGCTGATGCGCTCCGACCCGGGAGGCGACCGACACGATTTTGGCATGTCCATTTTTAGCAGCCGGGGATGTATTTAGTTCTTGGGGCACAAGTGTCGAGAGAAATCGTATGATGCGTCAAAACCGCGTGCGGGTGGGGCACATGAGGCGGTTGCAGCCGCCTGTGCTGTCGAGGGCATGGGCCTCAGGCTCTCGGGGGCGTCGTTGTACTTGGCTTGTCTGTACGCGGAAAACTTCAGGATCTTCGGCTCGTCCCCGCAGAAGAGCGGCGACGCGGACGCCAGTCTGAATCTGGAGTTCGGTCCCGCCGCGAACGTCCTCGTCGGCGAGAACGACAGCGGCAAGACGGCCATCATCGACGCGATCCGCCTGTGCCTGCTGACCACGGCAGCTGACTTCTACCGGATCACGCGTGACGACTTCCACGTAGGACCGGACGGCCGAGCAGGCACCTTCAAGATCACCTGCGGCTTCAAGGACCTGACGACGGAAGAACAAGGGGTCTTCCTGGAACTGCTCACCACCGACGACGACGGCAACGTCGCCCTCTACGTCACCGTCAAAGCGGAGCTGATGGAGCCGCTGCCTCCCCACAGGGTCTCGGTAACCACGCGCACCGGACGCGACGGACAGGGACCCGCTCTGGACGGTGCCGCGCGCGAACTACTGAAGGCCACCTACCTGCGCCCGTTGCGGGATGCCGAGGCCGAACTGCGCTCCGGTCGGGGATCGCGCCTCTCGCAGATCCTCGCCGGCTACCCGGCCATGCGCGCACAAGGCGACGACGACTACGACGAGGAGACCGGCAGCGCCAGCACGCTGGTCGGAATCCTGCGCCGCGCGGAACACCACATCAGCGACAACGATGCGGTGAAGGCGGCCCGGAACGACATCAACACCGGCTACCTGCAGAAGTTCTCCATCGGCTCCGACGCCCTGCGCGCCGAGATCGGCGTCGCCGGCGACGCCACCCTCGCCCGCGCCCTGGAACGGCTGGAACTCACCCTGTTCGCGGGCACGGGGGAGTGGACCAGGCACGGACTGGGATACAACAACGCCCTGTTCATGGCAGCCGAACTGCTCCTGCTCGGCAACAGCGCCTTCGCGCCCCTGCTGCTGATCGAGGAACCCGAAGCCCACCTCCACCCGCAGCTGCAGACCCGCATCATGGACCTCCTGCGCGAACGCGCCGAGGCCGCCAAAACCGCGGGGACGCCGCCGGTCCAGGTCATCCTCACCACCCACAGCCCCAACCTGGCCTCGGCCATCCCGGTCGAACACTTCACCCTCGTCGCCCGTGGATCCACCTACCGCCTGGCCCCGGGACTGACCCGGCTCGACGAGGGCGACTACGCCTTTCTCACTCGCTTCCTCGACGTGACCAAGGCCAACCTGTTCTTCGCCCGCAGTGTGGCCATTGTCGAGGGCGATGCTGAAGCCATCGTCCTGCCCGCACTCGCCCAGGCGGTGGGCCGGTCCTTCAGTGAATGCGGGGTCAGCGTTGTCAACGTCGGCGGCGTCGGTCTCTTCCGCTACAGCCGGATCTTCCAACGCGACGGTGAGCAGATCCCGGTCGCGGTGGCCTGCATCCGTGACCGGGACCTGGTCCCCGCCGGCACCTCGGAGGAGATGCGCAAGAAGCTGAAGTGCTCGGCGGAGATGACCCAGCAGCAGATCGACGATCACGTCGCAGCGCTGAAGGAAGAGGACAGCGGGCACGTGCGCACCTTCGTCTCCAACCGCTGGACGCTGGAATACGACCTGGCCGCCGCCTCCTGGACCATGGCGACCCTCATGCACCAGGCCGTCCGCGCCGCTGTCGCTTCCAAGACCACCTGGCCCACCGCGGACAAGCTGGCCGACCTGGACCGCTTGGCCAAGGAGGAGGTCACCAAGTGGCGCGAGAGCAAAGTGCCCCTGGAAAAGGCGGCCTTGGACATCTACGAACCCCTGCGCATGAGCCGGGCCAGTAAGCCGATCGCCGCCCACCACGCCGCCCGGCTGCTCCATACCACGCCCGTGACCGAGGACGATCTGCCGCCCTATCTCGTGGCCGCCTTCACGTACCTGTGCAGCGAGGTCTGAGCGATGACACCCCCCTACGCCCCTGACGTCTTCATCAAGGACAAGGTCGAGGCACTCGCCCAACAACTCGGCCTCGAACTGCCGCACCAGGAACAGTGGGACTTCATCCAGAGCGCGGAATCCCTGGATCTCCAAGCAGCTCCCGGCTCGGGCAAGACCAGCCTGATCGGGCTCAAGCTCGCCCTCCTGGGCCAGGGATGGGCCTCGCCCACGCGCGGCATCTGCGTCCTGTCCCACACCAACACGGCCAAGGACGAGATCACCCACCGCCTTGCCGTCACGCTGGCGGGACGCCGTCTACTGAACTACCCGCACTTCATTGGCACGATCCAGGCCTTCACGAACACCTTCTTGGCGCTGCCGGCCCTGCGGTCCCGGGGTATTGAAGTCCAGACCGTGGACGACCTGGCCTACGCGGACGAAGCCCTTCGGCTGCTCGAACGCCACCCCCGGTTCCGCAAACTCAACAATGCACTCGGGCATCGCACGAACGGCCCCGGGCTCGTCGCCGAGGCCCGCTACGTGTGCGACGCCGGAGAACTGGTCGCGACAGGACCCGACGGCACCCCGCCCTTCAAAGCATCCAGCGACAGTGGCAAACAATTCGCCGCTCTCAAAGAAACGCTCACCGAGCGAGGCGTCTTCCGCTACCACGACATGTTCGCCCTCGCCGAGCACCACCTCTTTCACCACCCCCAGCTCGCGCTGGCCGCCGCCCACCGCTTCCCCTTCGTCCTCCTGGACGAAATGCAGGACACCAGTGACCTCCAACAACGCTTGCTCGACAAGGTCTTCGGCTCGCCGAGCACAGTCGTCCAGCGAGTCGGTGACGTCAACCAGCGCATCTTCGCCGACGGACCGGATGCCGCACAGCCTTCGTCGTTCCCCCTGCCTCACGCCGCCCAACTCCCCGTCAGCCGCAGGTTCGGCAGCAAGATCGCAGCACTCGCGAGTGACCTCACGGTCCACCGCCGCCAACACATCGACGGCGCCGGCCACGACGGGACCGTCGCCCTGCTGCTCTTCGATGACGACACTGTCACCGAGGTCGTACCGGCCTTCGAACGGATGGCAGCGGTCACGGTCCCCCGCCAGCTGCTGCTGGACAACCCGCCCCGCGTACTGGGCGCCCGCCTCATCCGGGGAAGCGCCAAGGCCTTTCCACAATCCCTCTCCTGCTACGTACCCGGCTTCACCAGCACGCCCGTCCAAGTAACCGGCAGTCTCATCACGGCGACCCGCACCGCCCAGGCACTTCGGCAATCCGGCGACAACCACGCAGCCGTCACCCTCCTGTGGAACGCGATCCGTAATGTGGCCCGACTCGCCAGTGCCGGCGGCCTACCCCCGCTGAGACGACTGGACCGAAACCCGGCCACCGCCGGAGGCCGGGCACGACTGCTCCTGCACGACCTGCTGACAAGCCCACTCGATAGCCACGCCGAATGGGCTGTCCTCACCGCCCGGCTGCTGCGGCTGCTGCCGGACCTGACCCAGAGCCCCTTGAAGGGCGTCGCCCGTCTCGCAGATCCCCTTGCTCACATCCCGTACGTCGCCCAGCCAGCGCCCGTGCCCGATGCGCTGGCTGATGCGGACCAGGGTGTGGTGGCGTCGGTTGCGGGATCGATCCAGAGCGCCAAGGGCGAAACACACGCGGCCACACTCATCCTCGAATGCCTGGAACGCAGCGGCAAGAAGTACGACGTACACGAAGTCCTCGGACTCCTGAGCCGACAGCAGGACGCCTCCAAGGCCCAGGTCACGATCCAGCGCGCGGCGCAACTCGTCTTCGTCGGCGCCACCCGCCCCACCCACCTGCTCGCCTTCGCCGCGCACCGCACAAGAGCGGAACCGCACATCGAGGCGATGACGGCCCGCGGCTGGTCTGTCCACGACATCAGCCTGCGCTAGAGCGGGATCTTCGTATCAGTTCAGTGCCCCAGCCTTGAACGACTTGAGCGAGCATTCCGTATGATCGATCAAGAGCGGGAAACGTTTGGATTGCATGGTAAGACGACCGTTGTGGACCGCTGAGGGCTCGCACTAGGGTCATCGCTGTCACTCCGTCGGCGGGGCAGGCATGACAGCACTAGCCTGACCTGAAGACAGAGGCTTGTGCCCGTGACCCGGGACGTAGTGCCTCAGTTGTGCCTGGCAGGCAGCGTGGTCGTCATGGGTGCGGCAGCCGCGGCCGTCAGTGCTGGCGCGTTCAGCCCATTCCGTGAAAGGTTTCCTACCGGTAGGTAAGTAGGCGGTCGTCTGTGAAGGGCGAGCCTCCTCGAGGCGAGGGTAGAGGTAGCAGCATGGCTGTGGCGGCGCGGGGTCCGGCGGAAGCGATCTCCGGTGCGGCGGCGCCTGGCACTCTGTTCCCTCGGGGTGCGGATATCGGCGTGTTGAACATGTTCGGTATCGATGCCGTAGTTGCGTACAGCGAAAACGAGGACGAGATCGAGCGACGTGCTCGCGTCGGCACGCGGGAGCTCACCAATCCTCGGGCACTGGACCTGCTGATGAACCTTCCCTTGGGCGAGCCTGTTCCGGCGACTTCGCTGAGCGACTCGGAGCAGCGTGTCCTGCGGCGGATGCCCGCGGGAACGGTTGCCCGTCAGGACAACGTCGTCGTTCGCGAAGCAACCCACCCCATCCGAGTCGATCTGGCCGTTGTCCCGGGCAAAGGCTGGGCCTCCGCCAAGGAAAAAGCCGAATGGTTCACGCCGTTCTGCGCACGGGCCGTCTTCATCGACCGGCCTCTGCGGCGTCGAGATGACGCCGTGATGGAGGCAGAGTTCTACGGCATTGGGCTGCTCGTCGCGACCGGCAATGACGTTGAGGTCGTTGTCCCGCCTCGTCCCTTCGTTCGGCGCCGGCACACCGTGGCCGGCTGGAGGTTCGTGGAAGAGGCGTATAAGCAGCTCTACGCTCGGTGATGTGCCTCACGTGATCGGCAGCGTCGCCCAGGCCTCCAGGGGGTCAGGGACTACAAAGCCCGCCTTCGAATTTGCGGACAGCCCCAGGCGCTGGTTTTCCAGGGCGTAGTGCGCGATGGCTGCGGCGCACTTGTCGCGCCACCACGATTTACGCTCCAGCCCGGGCTTCCTGCTGGCGATCTCGATGACCCAGGTGCTCCAGGTGCTGATGTTGTGGTCTTCCGACTCGCGTCGCGCCTCGCCGCCCGGATCGTTGAATCGGTCCAGGCCGCGACCGTCGCAGACATCGCAGCTACACGTTGCCGGTGGGTGATTGGCGTACAGGCGGGTCAGGGACTGAGCGCCCTTGAAGCACATCAGGCTCGGCATCAGCACTGACGGATATTGGGGTCCACCGCCGTTGGGGTTGAACAATGCCCGCTCGCCGGGCGGAATGCTGTGCCGACTGGCGCTGTCGGCACCGATACCGGCGAACAGTCCACCGTGCGCGAGTGCGTCCAACGCGGCCAGATCGGTCCGCAGCAGGGCGACGTCAGGCAGCTCGGCTACGACGCGGCGCAGATTGGCGGGCACGCTCTTGGCCTGCTTCATCGGATCGAACTGCCGGAACAGCGTCAGAGCCTTCGGATGCGGGATGCGTTTGCAGACGGCGATCAGCTGGCTGAGGAATTCGTCGGTGAGCCAGGCGATGTCGATCGGGAGGTTGACGATTGTGTCTGCCCGCTCGATGCGTTCGGACTGGCGCATGACTGCCTTGAGCGCCCTGGAGGCCCCCGGAGGGATATATCCGGTCGGTGTGAGAGCGGCGCTGGCACCGCGGGCCTTCTGCAGCTGAAGCGAGGTGCCGACGGTGTCGAACAGATCGTTGCCGTCCAGCAGAAAGGGTTCATCGGCTGTCGCCGTGTGTGTCTTGTAGGCCGCGGTGTCGATCAGCAGGGCGCCTGTGTAGCCGGAGGTCCGGAGCTGGTAGGCGCGTTCACCCGCCTTCTCCCCGGTCGTGACGACGCCACCGAGGTCATCGTCGAGCGGAGTCCGCATCTGCGGTACGAAGCGGGCGTTCTCATGCAGCAGTACACGTCCCTGCAGCAGGGGTGTGGCCGGTACCGACGCATCGAGGACCCGCAGGGCGGGGGCGCGGCCGGGGAACGGCGAGTTTGCCATTGTCACCTACCTGTTGGTGAATCCGGTGGCCGTGGGGTCACCGGGGGTGGAGGAAGGACACGAGTAGATCTCGGTGAACTCCTCGAGTTCCAGGCCGGCCAGGTGGGCTGCCTGGGACAGGTCGAGGTGGTGCTGTCGCCTCAGTCGGGTCACGACCTCGGCAAGGTGGCGCGGGTTCTCGAACCCGAGGGTGACGGGTTCGGTGGTTCGGTAGCCCAGGGCGGACATCTCCACCATGAGCGAGCGGTACTGCCACTCGGTGAGGATGCCAAGTGACTTGGCTCGGCGGGCGAGTGCTGCCATCGAGACCCTCCACCGACGCTTCAGTTCCAACAACCGCGCCAAGTCCACACGCGGCCGGAGCTCGGCCACGATGCTCTCGTGCGGCATGAGGAACTCGGCTGCGAATTCATCGGCTTGCTGTTCCTGCAAGCGTCCGTCCCCAGGCTCAGTGTGCATCACGATGTGCCCGAGTTCGTGCGCCAGGCTGAAACGATAACGGTCCGCAGGGGCAGTCGAGTTGAGCAGAACGAGCGGGCGTTCACCGTGCGGCCACTGGCTCACGGCATCCAGCTCACGAGTTTGGAGATCGCGGGCCACGAGCAGTGCGCCGGCGGCTTCGAGCACCTCTACCACATTCGGGACGGGGCCAGACGGGAGCCCCCACTCCAACCGCAGGGTCTCCGCGGCATCGGCCGGCGTATCAAAGTCGTCGACCGCGATATGCCTGAACGTATGCTTTTCGTCGTCGTGGCTCGCGGCCGTCAGGGCTTCCACCTGGAGGCGTGTAACCGCCAGCGTCGCGTGAACGCGTCGCAGTGCCAGTGCGCCCATGGAGGCGCGCTTACGATGGTGAACGAGCCCAACGCCAACCCCGCCGTTGTCAGCGGCGCGGCATAGCATCTCCGGCGTGTACCTGAGAGCTGCGGCGAACAGGGCGAGTCGTTCGCCCCTCACTGCCAGGCGACCGGCTTCGGCTCGGCTGACATACCCCTGCGACACCGTTTCGTTGGCCGCGCAGCCCGTCATCTCCCGTGCCAGGTCAGCCTGTGTCCAGCCACGCGACTCACGGGCCAGCGTCAACATGGCGGGCTGCGCCACCAAGTCGACGATGTCATCCAAGATGACACCCACCTCCCGCGCTCAGGCTCTTCAGCGTGCAGCACCACACAACTCAACGCAGTATACGCAGAAACATACCTTAAAATATTCCGTGCATGATGCGCACCCTTCCTTCCGGTGCAAAGATCGCCTGGCGATCGGGCTCGGCCCCTGTGCGCTTGAGGCCAGACATGTGGTCATGGCTCAGTGGCGAGGCCAAGGAGCTGCAACCAGCGCCTGGCCTACCATGGCTCCTCACCTGCTCCGCCAGTCCCGTGACTTGGCATCGGCCCCGACGGGCGTAGGGGCGATCGCATCTGGGTCTACAAGCCGGAAGGGAACACGAGGGGTGGAGGCGGATTGAGCTTCAGGACGCTACGTGCGTGGAACGGCGAGCAGAGTCGGGCATTCGAAGAGCTGTCGTATCAACTGCTCAAGAACCGCGTGCCAACAGGTACTCAGGCCATCCGAACCGGCAACCCTGACGGCGGCGTGGAGTGGTACGCCACGCTTCAGGACGGCACGGAGTGGGGCTGGCAGGCCAAGCATGTGGAGGGCATCGATCCGCTGCTGACCGCCATGACGGATTCGGTGAAGCGGGTAGCCAAGGAGCGACCGGAACTCCGCAAGCTGACGTTCGCGATCTCCTGGAACCTTGCCACCGGAACGCGCGGTGGGGAGCGCAAGTCTCAGCGGCAGAAGTACGAGGCAAAGGTCGCAACCTGGAAGGAAACGATCTCCGGTGCCGACAGGATTCAGTTCGAGTTGGTGCAGGAGAGCGACCTGCTGGACGAGCTGTCCAAGCCGGAGCACCGCGGTCGGCGCTGGTTCTGGTGGCATCACGTCGTACTCGGGCGCGACTGGCTGGAGCAGCGCTATAAGGAGCAGGCCGACGCTGCCGGCGAGAAGTACCGGCCCGACCTGCAGGTCGACATTCCCATCCAGGAAGACCTCATCGCGCTCGGCTTCGACCAGGCGGTCCTTACTCATTTCAATCGTCTGCGCCGCGACGTCATCACCGCTGTAAACGATCTACACGTCCTGGTCAAGGATGAGGACGACCCTGGCGCCTTCGCCTATCAAGCCATCCATGACGCGGCAGCAGCCCTGAAGTCGACCGCGAGCGCCATCGCAGCACAAGCTGGGGACCCTCCAACTACCCTCCTGCACCTCACAGATCAATTGTCGGCCACTGCTGAAGCCATTGAATCTGCCAGGGACTACGAGCGACGGGCGAAGGCCGAGTGGCGGGAGCTGCCGAGCGACGACCCCAAGCGGAACCAGAGCCCTCCGCAACGCGCCGAGGGTTATGGCGTCGGTGTGCTGGACAAAGCGATCAACGAACTGCACTCGTGGCTTGAGTCTTCGGTTGGCCGAGCTTTCCGGCGGCGCACCTACTTTCTGACAGGGAAGGCAGGGTCGGGCAAGACGCACCTGCTACTTGACGCCACCCACCGTGCTCTGCTCGCTGATCGGCCCGCAGTGTTCCTGGCCGGTGCGCAGTTCGGCAGGGGTGACCTCTGGGCGAGCGTCGCGGACCAACTCGGCCTGGAGCCGGTCGGCGGCGATGTGCTCCTGAGCGCCATGGATGCCGCCGGCGAAGCTGCCGCGACGTCTGGTAGCCGCTTCTTGATCTTCATCGATGCGCTCAACGAGACGACACCAGCGGACTTCTGGCGAACGCACCTCCCGAGGCTGCGGGCTGCCGTCGCCCGGCATCCGCACGTCGCCCTCGTCGTTTCCTGTCGTGACACCTACCGCGATCTCGTGCTGGAGGGCACCGAGGACAGACATTACGTTCACCGCACACATCCGGGATTCGCTGAGCGGGAAGTCGAGGCGACACAGCGCTACTTCGATCACTATGGTCTTGAAGCCCCCAAAATCCCGCTCCTGACGCCCGAGTTCACGCTGCCACTCTTCCTCCGCCTGTACTGCGAAAGTCTCTCGGAGGCCGACACCCACTCGCTTCCAACCGGCCACCAGGGCCGCGTCGCCATCTTCGAGCGCTACCTCGACGCAAAGATCCGCACGGTAGCTCGCCGCCTCCGCCCCGACGCAACCTCAAGCTACGAACTGAAGGCAGCACAGGCCCATGTCCGCCATGCACTGAACGCTCTCCTTGACGAGTTGTCCCGGCTTGGCCGCGAGAGCATGAGCGCCGACAGCGCCCATGAAACAGTCAGCTCGTCGCTCGAAGACCCCCGAGTTGACGCTGTGCGGCTCATGGGCCTTCTGCAGGAGGAGGGAGTGCTCACACGCGAGCGCCTCCACCTGGGAAGCGGAAGGTCTGGGGAAGGCGTTCGCATCGTCTTCCAGGCCTTCGCTGACTTCCTGCTCCTGAGACGCCGCCTTGCGCTGTCCGACGACCCGCTGAACGACGAAGCGGTCAGACAGTGGCTGACGGAGGAGAGCAGTTGGGGGATCCACGAGGCAGCGACCATCCTGTTCCCCGAGGTCTACGGTGTGGAGCTGCTGGACTTCCTGAGTATCAGGATGGCTGAGGCGCCCGACGGACACGAAGACAGGGACGCCTGGAACCGGCACCGGCGCGCCCGCCGGCTCTATGAGGTACTTGTGGAGACCCTGCCGTACCGTGCCTCGGAAGCAATCACTCAGCGGACGATCGACCTGCTGAACGAGGCCCAGCGCTATCTGCGCCGTTCGGAACTCTACGAGGTGCTCTTCGCCCTCGCCCCGCAGCCCGACAACCGACTCAACGGCGAGGGACTGCACCGGTATCTCCTGCAGCGGAAGATGCCCAAGCGCGACAGCGACTTCGGTATCGCGATGTATCACGCGCTGTCCGACGCCTCGGGAACGGCGGCCCGACTTGCCCGCTGGGCGGCAGCGGGACCCTATCCCGCCTACGACCCCAAGGTAGTCGAGCTTGCCTGCATCCCCCTGTGCTGGCTCCTTTCTTCGCCGAACCGATTCATGCGGGACTGGACCACCAAAGCCCTGGTGCACCTGCTACGTGGGCATCTCGACGTCATGCGCGCACTCGTCGAGCGCTTTTGGGCGGTCGACGATCCTTACGTGGTCCAACGTGTAGTCGCGATCGCCTACGGTGCACTCCTACGCAGCTCTCCTCAACAAGCTGATCAGGCAAAATCTCTCGCGGAGCTGGTTCACAACCTGGTCTTCACCCCACCCGTCCGACCGGACGAGCTGCTTCTCGACGCTGCCCGCGGCGTCGTCCGATGGGCCGTAGCGCAGCAGCTGCTGCCTGCATCGGCGCTTGATACGTCCCGGCGCCCATACGGGCTGGCAGTGCCTGGTCCGCCACCGACGGAAGCGACGCTCAAGGCCAAGTACGGCGGGCGCGAAGGGCAGTCGGCTGACGAGAGCTATATGTCGATCTATCTCTCGCTGATGGGCTTGGGTGATTTCGCCCGCTACGTCGTCCAGCCTGGCATTCATCACTTCTCGCGCTACCGCCTCGGGCGGACGTATCCCGAACGGAAGCCCCGGGAGCCGCGGTTCATCAAGAGTCGCTGGGAGAAGTTCGTCGCGTCGCTCAGTGAAGAACAGAAGGTGACACTGGCCGACCAGTTGCGTAACCCTGAAGAGCAAGCACTGAGCCGACTCAAGTCCCTTCTGAGCCGTGCAGAGGATCCGCTGAGCGAAGAGCAGCGAAAGCTCTGGGACGCCTCGTTTGTGTATCCCCAGCCGGTGGACCACGACTACCCGGCAGACATTGCGTGCCGCTGGATCTTCCGCCGCACACTCAGTCTCGGCTGGACACCCAAGCTCTTCGGAGACGAAGACCGACGCATCGGCCGTGGGCGCGGTGGAAGAGAAGGACACAAGGCCGAACGCTGGGGCAAGAAGTACCAGTGGATGGCCTACCACGAGCTGCTGGCCCGGGTTGCGGACAACTACCAGGCATCGCGGCACTTCGGAGATACCGAGCCCTATGAGGGCTTGCACCAGATCATCGGCGACCGCGAGATCGACCCCAGCCTGCCCCCGATCGACTACCACGCCTTCAACGAAGGAGGCGGCAACGGCGTAACGGCGTGGAGCCCGCCGCTGATCAGCCTCGAAGAGTGGCCACCAGCCCCCCTCGACTTCAGCCGATACCGCGGAGACATCAGACGGTTCCTGGCCGATACCGCCTCCGAGCCGACCGTCGCCGACTCCCTGTTCCTTCGTGACCGAGAAGGCCACGACTGGGTGGCACTCAAGAGCTTCGTGCACAAGGTCGATCCGATGGCCGATAAGGGATGGCGCGGCCTGCAGGAGAAGAGCACCATCCACACACTGCTCGTCAAGGCGGATGATGCCGAAGCCCTCCTGAAGGCTGTGCGAGACGAATCACGCCACGACACCCGTGATCTCCTCGACTCACACGGCCACACAGACTGCTGCTATGTCGGCGAAGTGGGCCGTATCGGACCGAACTGCCCGCACCGGCACGACACCCTTCGCCGGGTATCGATCGGCGGCAAAGAGATCGAGGTCGTACCCACCATCGAGGAGTACACCTGGGAAGGCAGCATTCTCGACTGCTCCATTGGCGACACCGCCAGTGTTCTCCTGCCTGCGACCTTCATCCAACAGGCCGCGGGATTGACCTTCGATATGCGAGGTCCGGGCTGGCTCGATACTGCGGGCGCACCCGTGTTCACCCACTACGAGGAACCCGGGGATGAAAGCCGGGCGCTTCTGGTGAGGAAGACCTTCCTGCAGAACTTCCTCGTGGAGCACAGTCTTGAGCTGGTTGTGTGGCACTGGTACGAACGAATGCAGCTACGAGACGACTATCACCAAGGCCAACACCCCTATGTCGAATCGAGCGTCATCGCCCGGCTGGGGGCGGACATGAAGATTGGCCAGGGCACCCCGCAGCGGACAGAACGGGACCTGGAGTGATTGGCAGATCCTCCCTCACCGTGACGTACGGTGCCCCAGTGGCTTCCGCTGTGAGACGGCTGGTTAAAGGGCTTCCGTCCCCGGCGGTTTGAGGTCCGGTGGGTAGCCCTTTGCACGGAGCCAGGCGTCAAGGGCGAGAGCGACGATGTCACCGTGAGGGATGTCGGTGTCGGCGTTGCACCGGCGGATCCGGCGCTGGAACTGAAGAACTTCAGGGACGGCGTGGTTGAGCTGCCCTCGTTTGGTGTGCCGGTCTTTGATGACGTTCAAGGTGTCGGGGTGCGGCCTAAGAGCGTCGTCGGTTGGCTGGAACTCGGCGTCGAGCGCGTCGGCGATTACACGCAGTCGGCGGGCGTAGGGGGAGTGATCAGGCACGAGAGCTGCTCCGGTCGGTCCGGCTAGGCGGATAGCTATCCGCCTACTGGGCTATTGGAATAGTCGGCACGCGGGGCGGCCGCACCCCGGCGCGGGGCGGCCGCCCTGCGTGCACTGCAGTCGGGCTCAGAACCCGCGAGCGGTGAGCCACTCGTCCAGCGCGACCGAGACGATGTCGCCGATGGGCAGGTGATCGAGTTCGTTGTCCAGCGCGAAGCGCTTGATCCGCTTCTTCAGCTTCAGGGCAGCGGGGACCGACGAGTCGAGACTCTCGCGGGCGATGATGCGCTGGTTGAGAACGACGGCGGCCTCGGGAATGTCCTTGGGACGGCCGGGACCGTGCGCGTATGGCGTCCCCTCGTTGGGAGTCTCCTGCGATCGAGTGTGCTGTTCCTGGTGAGCCCCCGGGCCCTCGGTCCTCACCGGGAACGCGGTACCGCCTGCGACCGGAGGGGCTGAGGGGCGAATGGCCACCTCGGCGGCCGGAGCCGCACCAGTAGCCGCGGACGTGACAGGAGACGGACCATGTTGCGCAACAGGTTCGGCTGGCGCCGTGGCCTGGGCCGCAGGTGCCCCGGGCTCGGGAGCCGGGACCACAGGCGGCACCTGCCGTTCCACCGGCTCCCCAGCGGACTCTGTCCCCGCCTGTGGGGCGACGGCGGCCGGGCGAACCGGCTGACTGGCAGCCGGCTCCGGCACTGGGCCGCTCGGCGCTTCGGCAGTCGGCTGGGCGGAGGTCTGCGCCACTTCGGGCACCGCCTCGGTCCGGCCGTGCGCCGATGCCTCGGCGGGAACGGCGGAAGGAGCGGGCTGAACCTGCGCCTCGCCCGCAGCGGGACGGTCTTCGCCCTGGGCGGCGGCCTGTTCGGCGGCGTACTGCTCGGGGGTGAGCTCGGCGGCCGGGGGAGGGGGAGGAGGGGTGGCCTTCTTGGCTCCACCGCCGAGGGTGCGACCGGTGCGTCGGGTGGGGGGCTTCATGCGCTCGCTCATGCCGTGAGCTCCTTCATCAGCTCGGCGTACTCGCTCAGCTCGGTCGGGATCTCGCCGAAGGCCTCCATGTAGTGCACCCAGGAGTGGATGGTCGTCTCGGCGAGCGGGAACGGCTCGTCGCGGTCCGGGCCGATGCCCTCGCCCTTGGCGGGCTCCAGCAGCTTGTCCTTCGCGTTGCGGGGCAGGCTGGTGCGGTCGTCGGCCTTCACCAGCACCACGTGGGCGGTGACGTCGCGCTCGTTGCGGGCGGCGGCGCGCTCGGCCTCGTCGAAGGTGGCCACGAGCTTGCGGCGCTCGATCTTGGTGGGGGCGACCGGCACGATGAGCCGGTTCGCCTCGGTAACAGCCTCGTGGAAGATGCGGGCGCTGCCGCCCCCGGCGTCGACCACGATCGCGCCGAACTCGGTGCGCTTGGCGCGGATGTACTCGGCGATGTCGTCGAACGGGTACCGCTCGACCACCAGGTTCTCCGGGATCTCGAAGCCCTCGGCCTGGGCGACCTTGAACCAGTCCCAGGCGGACTGGCTGGTCGCGTCGGCGTCCAGGAGCAGCGTCGGCAGTCCCAGGACGACCGCGTAGTAGAGGGCGATGAACCAGGCGGAGGTGGTCTTGCCGGTGCCGCCCTTGAGCATGCCGACAACGATCACGAAGGCGTCCCAGGCGTGGGCTGTGGCCGCCGCCAGGGTCTTGATACGGGTGTTCTCGTTCACGTGTGCTTGATCTCCTGAAAGGGGAAGGTGCGTTGCCTTATGCGCGTCAGTGAGGGGCCGCTGCCCGGGGGCGCCCGTGCTACGGGGCTGCGTCCGGGATGGCGCACGGCCGGCTTCTTGATCTGCCAGGCCTGGCGGGGGACGCTCGCGAGGGTGAGGGGGCTCATGGCCGCTGCCTCGTGTCGCGGACCAGACCGTGGTGGTGCTGGGGACGCATGCGGGTGCCCGCTTGGTGCAGAAGCCGGTAGACCGTGGCCACGGAGTAGTTGCAGTCCTCAGCAAGCTCCGGCACGGAGGCGCCAGCCTCGTACCGTGCCCGCAAGGACAGCGCGAGCTTCTGCCGCTCGGCTGCCCGCGCTGCGGCGCGCATCCGCAGCGTCTGCTGCGGGGTGCGCACGGTGCCGCCGGCCTCGATCAGCAGGCGCCGGGCAGAACGCCTCGTCCCAGCCCCCGCCGCGGCGAGCTCGGTGAGCGTCGTGCCGTGCCGCTCGTAGAGGGCGCGCAGGTGGGCCGCGAGCCGCCGGCGCGCCTGTGGATCCTGGCGCATCCGGCGGGTCTGCCACGACGTGCGCATCTCGGTCCCGGCCTCGTGCAGCCGGTTGAGAACCGTGCCGTACCACAGCCCACTGGCGGCCACGAGTTCGTCGACCGTTGCACCGGACTCGTACTGCTTGCGCAGGGACTCGGGCGTCACCACCTTGCTGCCATCGGAGGTGACCGGAGGCTCTGGGTTCATGCTGCGGACTCCCATTCGCTGAGGGCTTCGGCATGGGCGGCGGCCAGCTCGTCGTAACTGCGCTGGTCGGCAGGGGTGATGAGGATCAGGCGGCCGTCGGTGGCGACCCGCCAGTCGGCGGCCGGACGCCCTGTGACCGGGTCGAGGACACGCCCATCCGGGGAGTGCCACGTCGGCGGGATCTCATCGGGGCGGGGCGTCGGCACGAGGACCTGGTGGCCGTCGCGGACGATCACCACGGCCTTGCTGCGGTGCTCCGACAGCCGCTCCAGTCGCTCCCGGTACGCAGCGCGCTCGGCCGCGTGCAGCGCCTTGCGCCGGGCCGCGATGCCCGTGGTTCCATGCCGCTTCGCGACCGAGTCCCAGCCCTGAGCCGGTTCTGCGACCTCGTCGGTCACAGCATCTGGAAGGCCGTTACCGAAGCCCTCCAGCGCGCGAGGCGCGAGGCTCCAGGTCTCTCCGCTGTGGTGCACGAGGCCGTGGTCGGCCAGTCGTCGCAAGGTCCGGTAGGCGGTGGCCCGGGACACCGATGCTGAGCCGACGAGCTCGCTGATGGTCTGGGACTGCCGGGCGTGCAGTGCGCCAATGATCATGAGGGCAGAGCTGCCGAGGCCGTGGTGGGCGAAGGCGTCGTGGCCCATCAGGCGGCCGATGACGGTTGAGTCGATGTCGGCCGTCGTCCCTGTCTCAGGGGTGGGCCACTCCTCAAGTGCCGGGTCGGGGGGGTACTGAGTGGTCCGGAAACGAGACAACGGAACAGGGACGCCATGGCGGTGGGCGCTACCGTCGCCGAGGTACCAGGTGGAACCCTCCCGGCCGTGGCCGACCCGCAGGCGGCGCAGCCAGCCGCGCGGCTTGAGAACGGTCTCGTAGACCACCCGCAGCGTCGTCCGGGAGACCCCGGCCTCCTCGGCGGTCTGCCGCTCACTGGCGTGGTGCAGGGGCCCGCCCGCGATCTCGGCGAAGTTCAGATGCGCCCGCAGCACCCGCAGCGCGGTTCGCCCCCGCTCCCCGCGCCAGGGCGTCGTCTCGATCCGGTCCCGCAGCGCGGCGAGAACCTCGTGCGCCTGCTGACGCGACTCCACGACCCGCGTGCTGGCGACTGCGGCCGAGGCGCTGGCCCACACCCGGCGGATGTAGTCCAGGGCACGTCCCTGCCCCGAGCGCAGCGCGATGTGCCGGGCGTGCCGGCCGCCCTCGTGGTCGGGGTGGAGCAGCAGCCGGGTCAGCTCATCGACGGTTCCGCCGGCGCGGGCGACGTAGCAGGCGATGGCCGCGGTGATCCGGTGCCCGTGCTCGGCCGCGCCCTGACGGTCCGTACGGAGGACCACGCTCCGGCCGTCGGAGCCGAGCCTGCTGTAGCTTCCCGCCGCGTAGCGGCCGGTGAGGTCTCCGAGCAGGACAAGGTCAGCCGCGGCTCGGGGCAGCCTGTGAAGGCCCAGTCGCTCGCTCGGGTGAATTGGTCGTCGGGGTGAGTCTGCCTGGTGGGTGTGGTGTGGCACTGTGGGGTCGTCTCGCAAGGACGTGGACACCACCCAGGCCCGCTAAAACCACGGGTGGTGTCCGGAACCGACCTCCAATCGGTGCCAGGCGAAGCCTCCAGGATGGCCGTCCTGGAGGCCTTCGTATGCCTGGCTCCGCACCGGAGGCAGGCGTCCCCATCGCGGCTCGACCGAGATCGACTCGGAGCGCCGCCAGAGGAGTCCCGACCGATTCGACACCGCCCCGACCTCGGCCGACTCGGAGCCAAACAGGGGCGATTGCCTCTGACTGGCTCCGAGCAGCTCGGGTCGAACCCGGGTCGAATCAGAGCGGTTTCCTCTGACTGCCTCCGATCGCCTCTGCAACCCGACCTAGCAGGTCACAGCCAGTCCGATCCCGTAAAGCCGCAGGTCAGAAAGGTGCTCCAGGAATACCCGGCGTACAGCCCGACTCGTCTGCCGCTACCTGCGGTTTTGCCTGGGAATGGGCCTCTGATCTGGGGGCGGAGGTGTTTTCCGGGCATGACGTGCTTGCTGCATCCGGCCTGGCGATACACCCGATGGCTGGTGGACACGCCGTGCTAGTACCCGAAGGGACGCCTGCGCTGGGGCGGGCGGACCGGCGAGTTGGGGGACCCGGCGGCAACCAGGGTGTGGTTCATTCGCTTTTCCTGATGGGGCCGTCGACGGGCCGTAGGAGCCTTTGTGACCGCCGAGGAAACCGTTCTGTAGTTAACACTTCACGCATTGGTGAGCTGACCGTAGAATTCCGCATCCAGGGGGATCAGCGGGACTTGTGCGGCCACCAGGACAACTGAGGACGTCTGTGGCCGCGCTTTGCGTTGGCGGTGGAGGGGACTGTCGTCGACGCCACGGCTCCGTCGGCCCAGAAGCGACGACATCAGGGACCAGCGTGACGAACTCGGGTGACTTCGGGGGCAGCCAGGACCTCGACCGGCTCAAGGTGATGCTTGAGAGCTGGCGCACCTCGCTGGTGGATCTGAGCGGCCGCAACCGGCTGCTCAATTTCCGCCACACCAAGTCGGCGACTCTGGAGATCTCGACTCCCTCTGCGCAGGAGTTGATCAAGGGCCTGGCGCGCGGCTGGGACTTCGCGCCGCTCCCGGACGAGGAGCCGGAGGACGATGAGGGCTCGCGACCCGGCGAGGTTGTCCTCGCGAAGAAGGGCGACCGCACCGACGGCATCTTCACCCAGAAGACCACCGGCCCTTCCCTCCTGCGCGCGTTGAACAGCCTTCGCGCCAAAGCGACGCAGGTCTTCAACGACTACGGTCTGTGGACCCTCAACCTCGGCGTCGGCATGCTCCGCTGGCGTGAGGACGGGGCTGAGACGGGCAGCGACGCCCCTCTGGTCCTGATGCCGGTGGTCATCGAGCGTGCGCGCAACGGCAGGATCCGCCTCAGGGCGAGCGACGACGAGGAGCCGCGCCTCAACCCGGCCCTGAAAGTGAAGCTGGAGCAGTTCCGTATCGATTGGGCTCCGGTCGGTGAACAGGACCCCTCAGACCTACAGGCGGTGCTGTCCGCCGCAGGTCGTGCGGTGGCGGGCAAAGCCGGATGGCAGATCTCCGACCGTGTGGTGCTCGCGCTCTTCGCTTCCCACAAGGAGTCGATGTATCAGGACCTGCTGGACAACGAGGGCCGCGTCCTGGGCAGCGACCTCGTACGTGCGATGGCTCTCGGTCCGAACTCCGGGCTCGCCACCGACCGTTTCGACTTCGACGAGATCGAACTCGACCGGATCGACGAGCTGAGTCCGCCCGAGGACAGTCCGCTGGTGCTCGACGCCGACGCCTCGCAGCGGCAGGCCGTCGCCGCGGCCGTGGCAGGACGGTCGTTCGTCCTGGACGGCCCGCCCGGCACGGGCAAGAGCCAGACGATCACGAACATGATCGCCGGCCTGATGCACGCGGGCCGCAGTGTGCTGTTCGTCAGCGAGAAGGCGGCGGCCCTCGATGTCGTTCTCGATCGGCTGAAGTCGGTCGGACTCGACTCGTACGCGCTTGCCCTCCACAGCCACAACACCAGCCGCAAAGCAGTGGCCCAAGAGCTGGGACGGGTGCTCGCGGAGGAACCGCGCGCACCACAGCTGTCGCAGCAGACTCTGGCCCGGGCCAGGGAACTGCGTCTCGCGCTCAGCGCCTATGCCGAAGCGATGAACGAGGTCCGCGACCCGCTGGGGTGGACCTTGCACGACGTGCTCGGCCGGGTCGGCAGACTGTCCGAGGCGCCGGTGGCCTATCTGAGCCATCGTGACGACACCCGTACAGGAGCGCAGGCGTCGTTTCGCGCCGAGACGCTCAGCGGTGAGGATCTGCGCCTGATCGTCGATGCGACGAAAGCCATCTCCGACGCCTGGGACGCGGTCGCGGATCCGTCGTTCCCCTGGCGAGACCTGCGGGCCGGCCTACCCCATCCCCGCCCCGTCCTGGACCAGGCCCAGGCCGCGTTGGCCGCGCTCACGACGGCGGCCGAACGGTACCGGGACCTCGCCCCCGACGGAGTACCCCTCACAGATCAGAGCGGAATCGACCGTCTGATACTGCTTCTGCGGCTGCTCGACGTGCGGAGTCCCGTGCCGGAAGCCTGGCTGACCACGGATGCCTTCGCCGATGAGGTGGATGACCGGGTCGACGCTTTCCTCGCGGAACTGCGCAAGGCGCAGCGCACGAGCGCTGCGGTCCGAGCCGTGGTGGGCGAGCGCTGGCAGGAACTGTCCACCAGGTTGACGGCTGAGCAGGGGGAGGCCGAGAGGAAACTCTCCGCGATGGCGCCCCGCGGCCTCGACCTTGCCGGACTCACGGAGGAGCGAGCACGACAGTTCGGCCGGGAGTTCGATGCGACCGCTGGTGTGCTGGAGCGGACCCTGCAGAGCCTCGCCCGAGTCAGCCAGGTCGCCGGGCTCACGAACCCCAGCACCCCCGACGAAGCCCGTCATCTGTGTGACGTGATCGCCGTTGCCGGCACCGAACATCGTCCTCTTGAGGAGTGGTTGGTCCCTGAGGGCCCAGCACGGGCAGAGGAAGCGGCTGTCCGGAGCGTTGCCGACGCGCTGAGCGACTTCTTCGCACGACGGCTCCAGTTGCTCTCCGCCCACGCCCTCGCGACGGACCACGCGGGCCCGGGGTGGGCTGAACTACGCCCGGAACTGAGCGCGGAACGACCGGCCAATGAGCAGGCGCTCGCCGCACTGGACCCACCGGGAGCCGACATCGCGTCGATGACCGGCCGCGAGGCCGCGGAACTCGCCGGGCGGTTCGGCACACTCGCCGGCACCCTTGAGAAGGCCGCCGAGCACGCCGACTCGGTGGCCGAGCACCTCGGGTGCGGCCGGCCGAAGGCGACGTCGGAGGCGGAGGACCTGGCCACGCTCACGGAGTTGGCCACAGCCTCCGACCGCGCGCTCGAAGCATGGCTCGATCCCCGGGCACTTCCCGGTGTCCGGGCAGCCGTCGCGGAGATCTCCTCGGCCGCCGATGACCTGGCTGCCGCCGAGGAGGCGGCGCGCGACACCTTCCTGCCCGACGTCGTCTCCACGCCCGAACTGCCAGATGCGGTCCACCGCCTCCTGGAGGGCCGCCAGGGACTCGCCGGGATGCTGTCCAGCGGCATCCGGGCCGACCGGAAACTCGTGGCCCGGCTGACGCACGGCGGCTCGTGGCGAGGCGAGCTCTACGACAAGTTGCCACTCGCCGATGCGTGGTGCGCCGCGCATCGGAAGCTGCGGTCGCTGGCCATGACCCACGCCGAACTGATCGGCCGCTACAGGGGCACGGCGTTGCCCGACGTGCCGGCATTGCGCAAGGCCCTTGCGCACGGCGAAGCGGTTCACGCGCTCGCGCCGGAAACGGTCGCCGACCCCTACCGCCGGAGTCTGCTCGCCATTCACCTGGCCGACGGCCGGGAGCCGCAACCCGCACTGGTCGAGCAGGGGATGACGTTGCGCCGCCATCTCGGCGCGTGGCGACGGGACTTGAGCAGTCCGTCGCTGGCACCGCATGCGGCAGACCTCACCAAGAAGCCGCTCGACGACAACGCTCGCTGGCTGCGCGCCCACCTGGTCCCCATGCAACAGGCTGCCGCGCTGTTGGACACCGTGGCGGCTGTCGGCCGCCGGGATCATGGTCCCGGTTCCGAGCACACGCTTGCCTCCGCGCGTACGGCGGTCGCAGCCGCGCACGTGGCACAGCAGGAGACCGCCGCCTTCTCTGCTCGGGCCGTGGCCGACCGCGGTCTTCTCGGCCCCTGGTACCGGGGCCTCGACACCCAGACGGATGACCTGCACGACGCCGCGCCGAATGGTGTGACGGGCTACGAGCCCATGGGGCAGCTTCTGCTCCGTGGCCTGGACCTGACCCGACAGCGACCGGGCCCCTACGCCACGGAGCCGCAGCGCGAGTTCCTGGGCCGGTACGTCTCCGAAGGGAGCCCGCACACCGAAGCTCTGCAGGCTGCTCTGGACTCCGCCACGCTGATCGCCCGCCTCGCATCCGACACGCTCACGGAGCCAGCGCGCCGGCTGAGCCTCGTCGAGGTACTGGCCGATGGCCGGCCCCAACCGCACGACCTCCTCACGGAGACCGACCAGATCCGTAGTGACCTTGACCTCTGGCAGGAGTACACAGGGCAGCCCCACATCGCGACGGTCGGCACGGCCCTGGCCGTCCGTCCCCTCGAACGAGCGGCGAGCTGGCTCCGCGCGCATGTGGAGCCCTTCGAGGACGCGGCCGACCTCATCCGCTCAACCACCCGGGTCGTGGACGACGCAGCGGGCCTCACCCTGTCGCGGGCCAGAGAAGCGGTGGGCGCCGTCGTCGCGGCTCGCGCCGCCGAGGCCTCGTTCGCGGAGAACGAGGCCACGTACCGAACTCTTCTCGGCTCCCTCTACCGGGGCACCGAGACAGACCGCGATGCGATCCTGGACGCCCTGGACTGGGCACAGAAGGTCCGTCGTGCCGCACACGGCGGCCACTCCTTGCCGCTGCCGCAGATGGCGGCCCGGCTGATGCTGACCGCATCAGCCGACGCGTCCGTCGCGGACCGCGCCGCCGACTGGCGCGATCAGCGCGAGGCGCTCGCCGGTCACTTCGAGGCCGGGCGGGCTGAGGAGCTGCGACGCGAACTCGGCGAGTCCCTCACCGCCGCCCAGGCCATCGTGTCGCGCCTTGACCGCGACCCCTTCGGCCCGGAAGCGTGGACCAGTTGCGCCGACGCACTGACCCTGCTGAAGGGCTACCACCTCGACGGGCTGCCCGACCAACTCGCACGCCGCGACGTCTCCGCGGAGGACTTCCCCGCCGCCATGGAACGTGCGGTGCTCACCGCGTGGGTCGAGCACCAACTGACCCACGACTCGAGACTGAAGCCTATGCGCGCGGTGGAACGCGACCAATTGGTGGAGCGCTTCCAGAGCGCGGACAAGGATCTGGTGGCAGCGGCCCACGCCGAGGTCATCGCCGCGTGCAACACCCGTAGGCCTCGCCGGACATCGGTGGGCCAGGCCGCCACGATCCGTCGCGAGGCCGAGAAACAGCGTCGGCACATGCCCGTACGGCACTTGTTGCAGCAGACCCGCGACGTCGTTCGGCTGGTCAAGCCCTGCTTCATGATGAGTCCGCTGACGGTCAGCCAGTTTCTGCCCCCGGACTTCGAGTTCGATGTCGTCGTCTTCGACGAGGCGTCCCAGGTGTTGCCCCAGGACGCGGTGAACTCCGTCTACCGGGGTAAGGCCCTCGTCGTGGCGGGTGACCAGAAGCAGTTGCCGCCGACTTCGTTCTTCGCCGCGGCAGGCGACAGCGACGACGGCGACGAGTGGGACGAGGACGCCACCGACGGCTTCGAGTCCATCCTCGACATGTGCAAGGCAAGTGGAGTTCTGCGCGGGCTTCCCCTGCGTTGGCACTACCGCAGCCGTCACGAGAACCTGATCGCCTTCAGCAACCACGACTTCTACGACAACTCCATGGTCACGTTCCCCGGGGCGCTGGAGCAGGGGCCGGACATCGGAGTGGAGTTCATCAAGGCGGACGGCGTCTACGACCGCGGCGGGAACAGCGATAACCCGCTTGAGGCCGCCAAGGTGGCCCAGCGCGTCATCCACCACTTCGACACCCGCCCCGAACACACCCTCGGCGTGGTCGCCCTGTCCAAGGCGCAGGCGGAGGCGATCGAGGAGGCGGTGCAGAAGGCGAGGGCGGCCCGCCCGGACCTCGACCACCACTTCACGGAGGGGCGACTCGACGGCTTCTTCATCAAGAACCTCGAAACCGTCCAGGGCGACGAACGCGACGTCATCATCCTCTCCATCGGCTACGGTCCCGACCACCGTGGCAAGCTGCTGTCGACGTTCGGCCCCATCAACAGGGAGGGTGGCTGGCGACGTCTCAACGTGGCCGTGACCCGCGCCCGGCGCCGCATGGAAGTCGTCGCCTCCTTCTACGGGGGCGATCTGCCGGACAGCGCCAACAAGAGCGTGCAGCATCTCAAGCGGTACCTGCAGTACGCCCAGCACGGCCCCGCGATCCTCCAGACCAAGGCCGCCGATCCGGACGCGGCTCCGGAGAGTCCCTTCGAGGAGGAGGTCATCGACGTCCTCCGCGGCTGGGGCTACGAGGTCCAGCCGCAGGTGGGAGTCGCCGGATTCCGCATCGACATGGCCGTAAGGCACCCGGGAGCGCCCGGCACGTACGCGCTGGGCATCGAGTGCGACGGCGCCATGTACCACTCCTCGCGGGCGGCTCGGGACCGTGACCGCCTCAGGGAAGCGGTTCTGCGTGACCTGGGTTGGAAACTGCACCGGATCTGGGGCACGGACTGGTACCGGAACCGTCGGGACGCGATGGCGCGGCTTCGGGCGGCCGTGGAGGCGGCGTGTGCGGAGGATCCGCATGCGGTGCGGGTGGCGCCACCCGTGGGGGCGGCCGGCAGCGGCGGCGGCCTCGGCGACGGTGACAGTACGGCGGAGGCCGTGGACGGCCCCCTGGGCGTGGTGGGCGGCGAAGCGGGAGACGTGGCCGGTGGTCCGGCAGTCCCGCGAGTGGAGTTCGTGACCGTCGATGACGGCCCCGCACCCTGGAGCCGTCCCTACCAGGAGGTCGACCCCCGCCTGTTGGCGGAGGTACGCGACCGGTCGAGCAGCCGACGAGGCATGTGGGGCGTGGAGTTGCAGGACCCTGGGGCACTCGACGTGGTGGCGGACGTGGCGCTGTGCGTGGTCGAGGTGGAAGGACCCGTCGAGAAGGAAGTGATCTACACGCGGGTCCGTCTCGCGTGGGGTCTCGGACGAGCCGGCCAGGTGGTCCGCGACCGCATCGACCGAGCTCTTCGCCGTCTGCTCAAGCAGGGCAAGATCGTGCATGTCGGTACGGCCTATGACAGGCCCGGCCACGAGACAGAGTTCGCCCGCACACCGACAGAGCGGTGCGCTCGACGCGTGGCTGAGGTTCCTGCGGTGGAGCGGCAACTCGTGCTCCGGAACGTTGTCGAAGAGGGCCCGGGCGTGCATCGCGAAGACCTGCTGCGGGAGGCCGCACGCTTCTTCGGGTGGGCTCGGCTCGGCGCCGACATCCGCGACGCGCTGACAGGCGACATAGACGCGTTGATTGCCGCCGGGGATCTGGTCGACTCGGAGGGCGGCCTGATGCCCGCGGAGGGTTCCTGATCCGTTGCGGTGGGCTCTCGTCATCGCGTCTCCGGAAGGTGGTAGAGGAGACCGCCAGGGCGTCCGCTGCCGCTGCCGGTGATCACCGGTACGACTGTGTACCGCCAGGTACCCTCGTACACATCGTCAACGCGGCCCGACGGGCTTCCGCTCCACCTCGGTGGAGTCTCGAAGGACATGCCCCCACCCGCACGAGTCTCTTCGTGCTGCCTGGGGGAAGTCCTTGCTGTTCCGCGCGTCCGCGAAGACGGTCGCCGTCATGGCACTCGACGGTTCGCTGTTCCTGCACCTCACCGATCAGTTCGTCCATATGCACGGCTATCGACCCGGCGACTCGGAGGTGCGCTCCTGGGAGCGCAGCATCCCCGTCCTGGCCGCCGCGCTCAACGACGCCGGCCTGGGCGACGTCGAGGTCTTGCTGGAGTACGCGCTGCCGCTGAACAGCAAGCGGGCCGATGTCGTCCTCGCTGGTGTGCACCCGGGCACCGGGGAACCGTCCTATGTCGTCGTGGAGCTCAAGCAGTGGAGCCAGGTACTGCCCCACGACGACGACCCCACACTCTGTCACGTCGACCCCTACACCCACCCCGTCCTCAACCCCGTCGAGCAGGTACGCCGCTACTGCGACTATCTGGTCAACTTCAACGGTGCGGTGGCAGAGCACGGCCATCGGGTCAACGGCGTGGCGTTTCTGCACAACGCCACGGAGCTCGATGTGGCCGGCCTGAGGGAGATCGAGCGCGACGGGCAGGGACTGCTCTTCACGGGGCAGCGCCGCGGTGCGTTCCTGGACCACCTCCGGTCGAAGCTGAGCGACAGGCACCCCGGTGCCCAAGCGGCCGACGAACTGCTCTCCGGCGCCACCGTGCCGTCGAAGCAGTTGATGTCCGTGGCAGCCCAGGAAGTGCGGGAGCGGCAGCAGTTCGTTCTCCTCGACGAGCAGCAGGTCGCCTACCGCATGGTGCTCAACGCGGTGGAGAGGTCGAAGCGCGCCGACCACAAGGAGGTCGTTATCGTCACCGGCGGCCCCGGTACCGGGAAGAGCGTGATCGCGCTCCAACTCCTCGGCGAGCTGTACCGGAGAGGTGTGGCCGCGGTCCACGCGACCGGGTCGCAGTCGTTCACCAAGACGATGCGCAAGGTGGCCGGTTCCCGCAAACGGGAGGTCCAGGACCTCTTCAAGTACTTCAACAGCTTCATGACCACGGAGAAGAACAGCCTGGATGCGCTGATCTGCGACGAGGCGCACCGTATCCGGGAGACCTCCGCGAACCGCTACACCCGCGCGGCATTGCGGACCGGCAGGGCACAGATCGACGAGCTCATCGACGTCGCCCATGTGCCGGTCTTCTTCCTCGACGAGCACCAGGTGGTGCGCCCCGGTGAGATGGGCACCGTCGCGGAGATCCGTGAGGCCGCGGCCAGACGGGACATCGCCTGCCATGTCGTCCCCTTGGACAGCCAGTTCCGCTGCGGGGGCAGCGACGCCTATGTGCGCTGGGTGGTCCGGCTCCTCGGCCTCGAACCCGGCGGGCCGGTCGTGTGGGAGCCCGACGACCGCATGCAGTTGCTGGTCGCGGACAGCCCGGAGGAGCTGGAGGCGTTCCTGGACGCCCGCCGCGCCGAGAAGTACGGCGCCCGGATGTCCGCGGGCTACTGCTGGCGGTGGTCCCCCGAGCCCAAGCCCGGCGATCCCCTGCCTGCCGACGTCGTCATCGGGAGCTGGGCCCGGCCCTGGAACCTGCGCGGAGACCGGTCGGTCTCCGGTGCGCCCCCGTCCGCGCTGTGGGCCACCGACCCGGCGGGCTTCGGGCAGATCGGCTGCGTCTACACCGCCCAGGGGTTCGAGTACGACTGGTCCGGCGTCATCATCGGCCCGGACCTGGTCTGGCGTGGCGACCGCTGGGTCACCGACCGCACCGCGTCAAAGGACCCGGTGTTCAAGAGGTCCACGCCGGACACCGACGTGGACCGTCTCATCCGCAACACGTACAAGGTGCTGCTGACGCGGGGCATGGTCGGCACGATCGTGTACTCGACCGATCAGGAGACCCGGGAGAAGCTTCGGGAGCTGGTCTCCGGCCGCCCGGAGCCACGGTCTGCCGAGGCCGAGGAGCCCGTCCTGCGGCGGTGAGCGCGTGGTATCCGGCCATGATGCCTGTGCTTCCGGCCGACCGACGTGTCCTATGCGTCGGAGAAGGCGATCACGTCCTTAAGATCCCAGGCGTTATTGCGGCCCGACGGGCTTCCCACGTGGACATGCCCCCACCCGCACGAGTCACTCGTGCCCTGGGGGATCCACCTCGTGTCCATGCTCCTGCTGAAACTGGCAGCGCGGGATCTGCTGAACCTGAACTCGAGACGCCGTATGGTGCCTCACCTCGCCGCGAGGTGGAAGCACTTCCTCAGCACCGACGCCTCGTTGACTGAACGTTCCGCCTGGGCGGAGAGCCTGGTGCGTCTCGCCGAGGATCTGGTCGCCGCCGACCGTGGGAACGTGGAGATGGTCGTCGAGTGCGCGGCCACGCTCGACGAGACCGACCGCACCGGGGACCCGCGCCTCATCGACGTCGTCCTCGTGGGCCATCATCCCGAGGAGAAGGGGCTGTCCGTCCAGCTCGTCGAGCTGAAGCGCTGGTCGACGGTGACCCGGGTGGAGCGAGCCACCGCGGAGCTGGTGCATGTCCCCGGTATGGGAGAGAAGAAGCACCCGGCACTACAACTGCGCGAGTACTACGAGGCGTTCACGAGTGCCAGAGGACCGCTGCACGGGCTGGACTACGAGTGCGGCGGCTTCGCCTATCTGCACAACGCCACGGACGCCGCGGTGCTCCCGCTGGTCGGCGTGGACGCGCCGACCGGTGCCTATGCCCGTGTTTACACCCGCGACCGCCGCGCCCGACTGCTGTCGGACCTGCGCAGCAGCTTCGCCGCCGACGGTGCCGACTCGGCGGCCGAGATCCTGTTACGGAGCATGGGCCTGCGCAACACCCCGCTGCTCGACGCCATGATCCGCTCCAGCGGGGAGGACACGGTCTTCACCCTGCGTGGCCGTCAGAAGAAGGTCGCGGACGACATCCTCGAGACGGCCGCCAAGGTGCTTCCCGATCCCCGGCGGCCCGCGCTCCTGCCCGACGAGCGACGGGTGGTCTTCCTCGTCACGGGCGGTGCCGGTACGGGCAAGAGTGCCATCGGCCTCCAGCTCAAGGCCGAACTGGAGGCGGACGGCCGCACGGTCAAGTACGCGAGCGGCAGCCGGGCCTTCAACGGAGCCCTGCAGGAGCATGTCGGCTTCGGCGACCGGGAGTTCAAGGAGACCTTCACCTACTTCAGCAACTTCGTCACCCCGCCCGACCCGCCGCTGGACGTGCTGATCTGCGACGAGGCACACCGTCTGCGCGACCGCTCCACCAACCGCTTCTGGAAACCCGAGGACTGGGGCACCAAGCCTCAGGTGGACGAACTGCTCGACGCCTCCCGGCTGACGATCTTCTTCCTCGACGAAGGCCAGTCCGTGCGTCCGCAGGAGGTCGGCACCGTCGACCTCGTGGAGGACGCGGCACGGCGCTACGGCGCCGAGCTGGTCCGTAGCAGCCTGTGGGAACAGTTCCGGTGTGGCGGCAGTGACGGCTACATCCGCTGGGTGCGCGGCGCGCTGGGAGTGTCCGACGCGGAGCCGGAGGTGTGGACCCCGGACGGACTGATGCACGTCGAGGTCGTGGACAGCCCGGAGGAACTGGAGCGGATCATTCGTTCCGAGGCCGCGGCGGGAGCGTCCGCGCGCATGGTCGCCGGATACTGCTGGCCCTGGACGAAACCCCTGGGCAAGGAGAAGCGGCTCGAAGCCGACGTCCGGATCGGCGAATGGCACCGGCCATGGAACGCGGACAGCGAATCCTTCTGCGAGAACAAGACCGTCCCACCGTCCAAGATCTGGTCCGTGCACGAGAACGGCCTCGGCCAGATCGGCTGTGTGTACACCGCGCAGGGCCTGGAGTGGGACTGGTGCGGTGTGATCATGGGCGAGGACATGGTGCGCCGGGGCGACCGCTGGGTGTTCCGCCGGGGCAAGGAGACGGCGGACAAGGAGGCGGGCGTCAAGCGGGTGGCCGTTCCCGGGTCGTTCGATCCCAAGGTGAAGCCGAAGAGCGTGGACGATGACGAGTTCGCCCGCCTCGTCCGGCACGCGTACCACGTGCTGATGACCCGGGCGAGCCGAGCGACGGTGCTCTACTCCACGGACGAGGAGACCCGGCACTACCTGAAGAAGCTCGTCGGCGACGTCCAGATCCACGGTCTGCGCCCCACCTGGGAGAACCTGCCGGAGCAGGCGCGAGTGCCGCATCTGCCCCGTCCCGCCCGGGGAAGCCGCCGCCGCAGGCAGCGTCGGAAGAAGAACACTCCGCCCGGAGAGCTGCGTCTTTTCTGAAACGGCGGACCGGTACGAGGAGTGGCGGGCTCCCGGGGCCCGCCACCTGCCGGTCAGAAGACCAGGCGTGCTACCACGACAAGGGTCGTCACCAGCAGATTGGTGATGACTCCCACCGTGACGTCGACCAGAATCTGACGAATCCGGTCACGACGTGCAAGGTTGTACTCAACGGGGTTCATCGGTTTCCACTCCTGAGCGTGAGCTGGGAATGGCAGGGATCGCCCTACCGGGCATCCGCAGTCACACCGCGTGAGACACGCGATGGAGACCACTCGTCGCTCAGCGCCGAGGACCGGCACCTGGAACACCGCCGGCGTACCCTTCCGGGAAGGTGCGCAGCGGGTAACCACGTTAGTGCATGGGCCAGTTGAGGCAGATCGATTTCGGACGCCTCTGCGTCCTGCGTCCCGCTCCGGGCGCCGGACGCGATGGCGCGAGACGGGAGGAGTGCTTCGACCGCGACGGCCTCGGCTGTGTGGAGTTCGCGCAATTTCACGTGACGGGATGGGCGAGGCTCCAGAATATGGGTGGCCCGCACGCCCAAGTCGCCGAATCCGGACGATAAGGGTGCGAGGTCCCGTACTCCCGTCCTTCACCGTCTCTTTTCAGGGCACGGCCAGCCACTAGGATCTGGACCCTGGGTCTGACCATGGGGAACGGCGGGCCCTCGAAGGACACGACGAGCGGGGAACGGCATGCGGGAAGGCCGGTGGGTCACGGTCACCGAGTCCGAGTTCGATCATGAACGCCGCGGCCTGGAGGCGATCCGGGAGAAGCTGCCGGACTCCGACCCCTGGCGTGCCTGGTCGAACTTCACCTTCACCGCGAACACCGGCCACGTCCGCGAGGTGGACCTGCTGGTCGTCGCCCCCGGCGGCGCCTGCATGATCGAGCTGAAGGACTGGCACGGCTCGGTCGCCTCCGAGAACGGCACCTGGGTGCAGACCACACCCGGTGGCCGCCGCCGTACGCACGGCAACCCGCTGCACCTGGTCAACCGCAAGGCCAAGGAACTGGCCGGCTTGCTCGCCCTGCCCGGCAACAAGCGCGTCTGGGTCGCCGAGGCCGTCTGCTTCACCGACAACAGCCTCCGCGTACGCCTGCCCGCCCATGACCAGAACGGTGTGTACACCGTCGACGAGCTGGTCGAGATGCTCAAGGCACCCCCGCGCGACGAGCGGCGCCGCGTCACCGCGATCGGCTCGCGCGAGATCGAGGCGGCCCTCAAGCACATCGGCATCCGCAAGAGCGACGCGCAGTACAAGGTCGGTCCGTACGAGCTGGAGCGGAAGTCCTTCGACTCCGGTCCCACCTGGGCGGACTACCTCGCCCGCCACAGCGACCTCCCCGAGGCCGCCCGCGTCCGCATCTACCTCAGCGAGCGCGGCTCGGACGCCTCCCTGCGCCAGTCCGTGGAGAACGCAGCCCGCCGCGAGGCCGCGGTGCTGGGCCGCTTCAAGCACCCGGGCGTGGTCCAGCTCAAGCAGTACTTCCCCTCCGGTCACGCCGCCGGCCCCGCGCTGATCTTCGACTACCACCCGGACACCCTGAAACTGGACGAGTACCTGGTCCAGTACGGCGACAAGCTGGACATCCTCGGCCGGATGGCGCTGGTCCGCCAGCTCGCCGAGACCATGCGCTCCGCGCACTCCAGCCGCATCCACCACCGGGCGCTCGCCGCCCGCTCCGTGCTCGTCGTCCCCCGCCCGCGCGGCCGGAAGGGCCGGGCCGTGGGGGAGGAGGCCGCCTGGCTCACCCCGCAGCTCCAGATCTCCGACTGGCAGATCGCCACCCAGCGCAGCGGCGACTCCTCCCAGGGCCAGGGCATGACCCGCTTCGCGCCGACCGCGCTGTCCGCCCAGCACGTGGCCGACGACGCCGACGCCTACCTCGCCCCCGAACTCACCGCCCTCAACCCTGACCCCGTCCACCTCGACGTGTACGGCCTCGGCGTCCTCACCTACCTCCTGGTCACCGGCAAGGCCCCGGCCGCCAGCCAGGCCGAGCTGCTGGCCCGCCTGGAGGCGGGGGAGGGCCTGCGCCCCAGCTCCCTGGTGGACGGCCTCTCGGAGGACGTGGACGATCTGGTGCAGGCCGCCACCGCCTACCGCCCCGGCCAGCGCCTGTCCAGCGTGGACGAGTTCCTGGAACTGCTGGAGATCGTCGAGGACTCCCTCACCGCCCCGGCCCAGGCGGCCACCGCCGCGGAGGGGTCGGCCGACGAGGACGACGACACCGCAGCCGCCGACAAGGATCCGTTGGAGGCCGTCGCCGGTGACGTGTTCGCCGGTCGGTGGGAGATCCGCCGCCGCCTCGGCACCGGCTCCACCAGCCGCGCCTTCCTCGTCCGCGACCTCCAGGCCGAGGCCCGCAGGACCCGCCCGCTCGCCGTGCTGAAGGTCGCCCTCTCCGACAGCCGCAGCGAGATCCTCGCCCGCGAGGCCGAGGCCATGGGCCGTCTGCGCCCTCACTCCGGCATCATCCGCCTCGTCGAACCCGAGCCGCTGCACATCGGCGGCCGTACGGTCCTGGCCCTGGAGTACGTCGGCGACGAGCGCGACGACACCGGCCCGCACGGGCAGCCCGGCCAGGGCACCGAGGGCGGCGCACGCCCGCGCCGCCGCGAGGAGACCGTCGCCCGCCAGCTCCGCGAGCACGGCCGCCTCCCGGTCGACCAGTTGGAGGCGTACGGCGACTACCTCTTCGGCGCCGTGGACTTCCTGGAGGGCGAGGGCGTCTGGCACCGCGACATCAAGCCCGACAACATCGCCGTCCGCATCCGCCCCAACCGCACCCGCGAACTCGTCCTCATCGACTTCTCCCTCGCCGGCTACCCGGCGAAGAGCACCAACGCGGGCACCGACGGCTACCTCGACCCCTTCGTCGACGTCATCACCCGCGGCTCGTACGACTCGCACGCCGAGAGGTACGCCGTCGCCGTCACCCTGCACCAGATGGCCTCCGGCGAACTGCCCAAGTGGGGCGACGGCAGTCTCCCGCCCCGCATGACCGACGCGAAGGAGTGGCCGTACCCGACCATCGCGGCCGAGGCGTTCGACCCGGCCGTACGGGACGGTCTCGTCGCCTTCTTCCAGAAGGCCCTGCACCGCGACGCAGGCAAGCGGTACCCCGAGCTGAAACCGATGCGGGACGCCTGGCGCAAGGTCTTCCTCGACGCCTCGCAGACCGTCCCGTCCAGCCACCGCTCCCGCCACCCGGCCCCGGCGGCCACGGCCACGGGGGAGGGGGTGCCCGCCGAGGGCGCCGCCGCCGTGGCGATCGCGGACGCCGAGCCGGAGACCGCCGAGCAGCAGCGCGACCGCCTCGCCGCCGAGGTCACGCGGGACACCCCGCTGACCGTCTCCGGCCTCACGCCCGCCGCCCAGTCGTTCCTCTACGGCCTGGGCATCACGACGGTCGGCGAACTGCTCGACTACAGCCGCCGCAAGCTCGTCAACGCCCCCGGCCTGGGCGCCAAGACCCGCAACGAGGTCCAGCAGCGGCAGCGCGAGTGGGGCGAGCGGCTGCGCGAGATCCCCGTCTCGCCGCTGACGGCGAAGGGCCGCGCGGAGGCCAAGGAGGAGCTGGAGCAGCTCACGGCCGCCGAGTCGGCCGTCGCGGGCCAGCTCGCGACGGGCGCGTCGGCCGGCGCCCTGTCCCCGCGCACGCTGCGCTCGGTCAGCCTCGACACCCTCGCCACCGTCTTCGTGCCCGCCGTCAACAACAACGGCTCCAACCGCAACAAGGCCGAGATGGTACGGCTGTTGCTGCGCCTGCCCGACGAGCACGGCGTGCTGCCCGACATCGGTGTCTGGCCGAAGCAGAAGGACGTCGCGGACGGCCTTGGGCTGAGCCACGGACGTATCCCGCAGATGCTGAAGGACGAGCGCAAGCGCTGGAAGGCGGAGCCCGCCGTCCAGGCGCTGCGCGAGGAGATCATCGACCTGCTGGTGGGCATGGGGCGCGTCGCCTCGGCGGTGGAGATCGCGGACGCCCTCGCGGTCCGGCGCGGCACGCATCTCGCCGGGCGCGAGCAGCGGCGCGCGATGGCGCTTGCCGCCGTACGGGCCGTGGTCGAGGTGGAGCAACTGGCCCCGCAGGAGGCCGAGTTCCAGCACCAGCCGAACCGCAAGGCGACGGACGAGTCCCTGGGCGCCGGCCTGCTCGCGCTCGACGTGCGGGAGGACGACGGCCCGGACACCCCGACGGCGCCGGGCTTGCTGGAGTACGCGACGCGGCTAGGCAAGACCGCTGACCGGCTCGCTCGGCTCGACACTCTGCCGACGGCGGCGACCGTCCTGGCCGAGCTGGGCGCGCTGACGGTACCGCCGGGTGCGGTGGACTGGGACGAGCGGCGCATGGTGGAGCTGGCGGCTGCGGCGTCCGTGAACGCCGCCGCCACTCCGCGCCTGGAGATCTATCCGCGTGACCTGTCGCTGGTGCGGGCGCTGCGGCTCACGCAAGCCGGGCTCGTTCGCTGGATCCCTGGCATGCCGGAGGGGCAGCAGCCGGGCCTGACGGGTGAGGCCGTGCACGAGCGGGTCCGTGCCCGCTTCCCGGAGATGGTCGTTCCCGACGGGCGCGGCGGCACGACCCACGAACTGCCGACGGGCGGCCCGCTCACCAAGGCGTTGCGCGACGCCGGCTTCGACCTGTCGCTCAACATGCACGAACGCGAGGGCGTGCTGCGCTACTTGCCGACGCGGGTGGATGACGCGTCGAGCTATCTGACGACAGGGGCGTGGCGTCAGTCGACGCGTACGGGGGCGGTGACGCGGTACGCGGACGACCCGCAGCTCGCGGGTGCGGTGCGAGCGGAGGAACGGCTCCTCGCGTCGGCCCGCCGGGACGGGTACCGGGTGCTGACCGTACGGCAGCAGCTGGTGCGGGACGCGGTGCGGGAACTGGGCGCCGGGCGGTTGGGCACGGAGGCGGTGTCGGTGACCGAGCTGTTCCTGGAGGCCCTGCACGCGCAGGTCACGCCGGGCACCAAGCCCACCTGGGAGACCCTGCTCAAGGCGGACGCGGCCGAGCCGGGTTCGAAGGGGGCGGTGCGGTTCGCGGAGTACGTGCGGACGGCGTGGGGGGCGGTGGAGCCCCGGATCTCGGAGTTGCTGGGTGACAGTGGTGGGGGTGGGGGCGGCGGGGCCGGTGCTGTCGGCTCGGTCGGTCCTGTGCTGCTGACGGAGGCCGGGGTGTTCGCGCGGTACGACGCGATGGGCGTCCTGGACCGGCTGGCGTCGGCGGCCCGGAGGGGCGGGCGGGGGCTGTGGCTCCTGGTCCCGCAGCCCGACCCGTCGCGGGAGCCCCGGCTGGGGCAGGTGGCCGTGCCGTACCAGGCGGGCCTGGGGGAGTGGATTCAGCTTCCGGACACGTGGGTGGGCAACGCCCATCGGGGGTCCGGTGAGGGCGCGGCAAGTGCTAGCGCCGGTGCGAGTGCCAGTGGTGTCGAGGGAGACGTCAAGTGATCGACCGCAAGGCTCTGTTGAACGACCTGAAGCAGCAGGTCAAGGCGGTCGAGACCGACCTCGGGCGACAGGTGAAGGCGCTGGGGGACGTCGGTGCGCGGCTGAGGGCCGAGTACGACCAGGCGCGCAAGCTGGGCCGTACGGCGGCGACGTGGACCTCGTGGCTGGACGAGCGGGTCACGCAGGTCGCGGTGGCGTGGGTGCTGGGGACCGTGTTCGTACGGTTCTGCGAGGACAACCGGCTGATCCCGGAGCCGTACCTGACGGGGCCGGACGGTGACCGGCGCGAGCTGGCGGAGTCGCGGTACGACGCGTACGTGGAGTCGGACGAGGACCCGACGTACCGGGGCTGGCTGGAAAAGGCATTCGAGGAACTGGGGCAGGGGCAGGCGGGACGGCTCCTCTTCGACAAGCGGCACAACCCGCTGTACCAGGTTCCGCTGTCGCATGACGGTGCGCGGGACCTGGTCGAGTTCTGGCGGGGGAGGGATGAGGCGGGCGTCCTCGTCCACGACTTCACCGACCCGCTGAACGAGGACGGCACGGAGGGGTGGGACACGCGGTTCCTGGGGGACCTGTACCAGGACCTGAGCGAGGCCGCCCGGAAGACGTATGCGCTGCTCCAGACACCGGAGTTCGTGGAGGAGTTCATCCTCGACCGGACGATGAATCCTGCGGTACGGGAGTTCGGGTACGAGGAACTGAAGATGATCGACCCTACGTGCGGGTCGGGGCACTTCGTGCTGGGGGCGTTTCGGCGGTTGGTGCGGTTGTGGGGGGAGGGGCAGCCGGGGCGGGATGTGCATGAGCGGGTGAGGGCTGCGCTGGACTCGGTGCACGGGGTGGACATTAACCCGTTCGCGGTGGCTATTGCGAGATTCCGGCTCTTGACTGCGGCGATGGCTGCGAGTGGTGTCGAAACGGTGACGGAGGCTGCGAAATATGACTGGCCTATTCACCTTGCAGTGGGCGACTCGCTGATTAAGATGCGCCAGCTTGGTCTGTTCGATGGTGTTGACGGCGGGGATGAGTTGGCGGAGTTCGCGTACACGACGGAGGATGTGCACGACCACCCGGATATATTGCAGCAGGGGCGCTATCACGTGGTAGTGGGAAACCCGCCCTACATTACCGTTAAAGACAAGAAGCTGAACGAGCTGTACCGAGAGTTGTACGACGCTTGCGGTGGAACGTATGCACTTTCAGTGCCATTTGCTCAGCGATTCTTCGAACTCTCCAAACGTGGCGATGCCGAGGGGCGCGGGTACGGAATTGTCGGGCAGATCACGGCGAACTCTTTTATGAAGCGAGAGTTTGGTACGAAACTCATCGAGAGCTACTTCCGTGATCGAGTTGAGCTGACGGAAGTCATCGATACTTCAGGTGCCTACATTCCCGGGCATGGGACGCCGACGGTCATTTTGGTAGGCAAGAGGCGTGAGGGAAGTAAGCGTTCTCCGGTAATTCGAACGGTTCGAAGTGTCGAGGGGGAACCCGCTGCTCCAGAGAATGGCCAGGATGGTTTGGTATGGAGTGCCATCGTGGACCAGATTGACAAACCTGGCTCAGTGAGCCAATGGGTATCCGTAGATGATCTGGAGCGGGGGCGGTACTTCGGCAAGCAGCCGTGGATCCTTGCAGACGGCGGGCTTGAAATGGTCGAGCAGCTTCGGTCTTCTAGCCAGCGGTTTATGAAGGCAGCGATTGACCCGCCAATTGGGCGCGCCATTCGTGCGGGATCCGATGAGGCGTACATTCGCCCGCTCCGTGAAACCTACCGAACCGTGGCCGACCGCGAGGGGCTTAAACCTCTTATGATTGGTGAAATTGTACGGGACTGGACCGCGACTCCTGAGGAGGCTATTTGGTTCCCTTATGCGAAAGAGCTTCAGCCTGGTGACTTGACGGTCGATCTGTGGCCGCTGCGACGCATGCTGGAAGTGCGGCGTACCTTCCAAGGGGATATGGCCGCTGCGGGTCTCCAATGGTGGGATTATATGCAGTTCACGTCCTCTGCCTACAGGACAGAACTGTCCATCGCGTTTGCCTTCGTTGCCACGCACAACAATTTTGTTTTGGATCGGGGTGGCAGGGTCTTTAACAGGTCTGCACCGGTCATTAAGCTGCGGGAGGGGGCAAACGAGGAGGATCATATTCGGCTGCTAGGACTGCTCAATAGCTCCACTGCTGGGTTCTGGCTTAAGCAAGTGAGCCACAAGAAGGGTGGTAGTCCTGAGTCTGGAGGCGGGCAGTCCGACCAGCCTTGGTCCTGGAGTTACGAATTCACGGGTACTAAGTTGGAGGAATTCCCTATTCCTTCTTCGGGTCCTGTCGCTCTTGCCGCCACCCTCGATTCTCTCGCCCAGCAGCTAATGGCAACGAACCCCGTAACAGTTGCTGCCGCTAGCACCCCCGTTGCTAGCGTTCTCCGCGAACTCAAAGCTCGCTGGGAGTCCACCCGAGGCAGGATCATCGCCCTCCAAGAAGAGCTGGACTGGCAGGTCTACTCCCTCTACAGCCTTCACGCCGAAGACCTCCGCGTTTCCGATAACCCAGGCGACCCCAACATCCCCGAACTCGCCCTCGGCGAGCGCGCCTTCGAGATCGTCCTCGCACGCCGTGTAGCCGCAGGCGAGGCCAGCGGAGAGTGGTTCAAGCGGCACGGCTCCACGCCCATCACGGAGATCCCCGCTCACTGGCCCGCCCTCTACCGTGAGGTCGTGCAGAAGCGCATCGACGCCATCGAGTCGAACCGCGCCATCGGCATGGTCGAGCGCCCCGAGTACAAGCGTCGTTGGGCCACCGAGGGTTGGGACGCCCTCCAGGACAAGGCTCTGCGCTCCTGGCTGCTCGACCGGATGGAGAACCGCGACCACTGGTTCGATGAGAACGGCCAGCCCGCCATCCTCACCCTGGCCCGTCTCACCGACGCGCTCTCCCGCGACGAGGACTTCGTCTCCGTCGCCAAGCTCTACGCGCCCCGCAAGGAACTTGCGAAGGTCGTCGCCGAGCTGATCACCGACGAGCACGTGCCGTTCCTCTCCGCCCTGCGTTACAAACCCTCCGGCATCAAGAAGCGCGCCGACTGGGAAGAGGTGTGGGACCTTCAGCGCAAGGAGGACGCTGCGCCTGACGAGCCCGCCAAGCGGAAGATCCGGGACTCCATCCCCGTGCCGCCGAAGTACACCTCGGCCGACTTCCTCCGCCCCTCCTACTGGAGGGCGCGCGGCAAGCTCGACGTGCCCAAGGAGCGGTTCATCTCGTACGGGCAGACCAACGCCGCCACCCCTGAGCTGTACGGCTGGGCCGGCTGGGACCACCGGGAGCAGGCGCAGGCCCTCGCCACGTACTTCACCAACACCGCGCTGTCCACCGAGGAGATCACCCCGTTCCTCGCCGGCCTGCTGGAACTCCAGCCGTGGCTGTCCCAGTGGCACAACGAGTTCGACATGAACTACAGCGGTTCCCCGGCGGACTTCTTCGCCGGGTACCGCCAGCAGAAGCAGGGCGAGCACGGCCTCACGGACGACGACCTCCGTGGCTGGCGTCCTCCGGCCGCGACCCGAGGTCGTCGCGCAGCAGCGAAGCAGTAGTCAGGAGCAGATCGAGGTCCGTCGGCCCAGGGGCCACCCGGTGTGTGAGCGGGTGGCCTTGGGCCCGCACGTGCAGCTTCGCCCACACGGTCTTGCCCGGAGCGGCCAGGCGAGGGCTGACGCCCCAGTCGTCCGCGAGGGCGGCGACGAGCAGCAGCCCCCGGCCGGATTCGGACAGCGAGTCGGTCGCCGGGGGACTGGCGGGAGGCCGTTTCTCGGCCCGGGTGTCGGTCACCTCGACGCGGAACGTGCCCTCGGCCAGGGTGAGTTGGAGGTGGAAGTCCCGGCCGGGGACGTGGCCGTGGCGTACGGCGTTGGCGCTGAGTTCGGCCGTGATGAGGGTGAGCATCTCGTTGACCGGGGTCGTGTACGGGTGGCCCCAGTCGTGCAGACGGTGCGAGACGAGCCGGCGGGCGAGGCGGGCCCCGCGCGGCGTGGAGGTGAAGCGCATGGTGAACTCGCGTTCGGGTGCGGGGCGCTGTGGCATATGCCCGTTCGGGGGAGTTGCTGACTTCATGGGGTCAACGGTCGCGGACTCTGCGTAGCGTTGACCAGGAGTGACGTGCTGACGGGTGCGGGCTGTACACGCGGGCGGCGCGCTTGTACGTGGTGGTGGCGTGACCGGGTCCCGGGCCGTGCGTTGGGCGGGCGGAGTCCGGTGGCTGAGGTGGTCGTACGGGAGGAGTCGCGGCGTGGACGACGAGGTTCAGCAGCCGGAGTACGAGGTCGGGACGGGCACGCTCTCCGTGTTCGGGCGCCAGTTGAAGCTGTTCCGGGAGCGGGCGGGCATGGATCGCGCGACGCTCGGTTCGCTGACCGGGTACTCGGCCTCGACGATCGCGTCGTTCGAGCAGGCGAGGCGTATCCCGCCGCCGAAGTTCATCGACCAGGCGGATGAAGTCCTCGGTGCGGGTGGGGTGTTGAGTGCGAGCAAGCAGGAGGTGGCTCGGGCTCAGTATCCGGCGTTTTTCCGGGATGCGGCCAAGTTGGAGGCCGAGGCGGTCGAGCTGCATGTGTATGACACTCAGTTGGTCAACGGCCTGTTGCAGGCGGAGGAGTACGCACGAGCGGTGTTCGCCATGTGGCAGCCGCTGTTGGACGAAGCGCTCATGGAGCAGCGAGCCGCCGCAAGGCTCGCGAGGCAGGAGATCTTCGCTCGACGCCCGGCGCCGCATCTGAGCTTCGTGATCGAGGAGGCTGTCCTGCTCCGGCCCCTCGGCGGAGAGGCGGTCTGGCGAGGGCAGTTGGAGCACCTGATGCTGATCGCGGAGAAGCGCAACGTGGTGATCCAGGTGATGCCGTTGTCCCGCCAGGAACATGCCGGACTCGCTGGACCGTTCACCTTGATGGAGGCCAAGGATGGGCGCAGGATCGCGTACACGGAAGTACAAGGCGACAGCCGTGTGCACACAGAGCGTCACAAGGTGCGGGAGCTTGAACGCACGTACGGGATCCTTCGCGCGCAGGCCCACACTCCGACAGAATCGCTGGCATTGATCGAGAAGTTGTTGGGAGAGAGATGAGCGGGGAAAAGGCGGGGCCGGACACCGACGCCCTGGCATGGTTCAAGAGCAGCTACAGCGCGGGTGATGGCGGCCAGTGCGTAGAGGTCGCCGTCCGCCCCGCCAGGGTCCACGTCCGCGACTCGAAGGACACCACCCGTGCCGCACTGGCCGTTGACCCCACGGCGTGGACCGCGTTCGTCGAGTTCGCGGCACTTTGACAAGGGCTGGGGCCTCGGCGGGTGTGCACGTGTCGAGGGCCCAGCGCGTCTCTCAACGGGGCTCAGACCCTCCCGCGTTCGGCATCAGGGCTACGGGGTCCTTGTCCGCTCTGGGGATGAGCGACTGCCCGCCGGGGAGGCGCTGGTGCGCGAGCTGATGAGAGTCGCTTCTCTGACGCATGGCCCGCCGTCCCGATCGGTCAGGGCAACGCCCGCCGCGCCGCACTGATGAGACGGTGCGCGTCAACGCCGTACACCGCGGACTCCCGGAGCGTCGTCCAGGTGCGCAGATAGGTGTCCACACTGGTCTCGTCGTCGATCCACAACTCCGCGTGCCAGTTCTCTACGATCACCTGGCGATCGTCATAGATCCAGAAGGCCGTGGCCGGGGGGATCTTGAGGGCGGCGGAGAGCGGGATGATCCCCAGTTCGACCGTGGTGAGGCCGATGACTCCCATGAGGCGGTCGAGTTGGGCGGCGAGCACCGAAGGAGGGCAGATCCGGGCGTGCAGGGCGGCTTCCCACAGGATGAGGTGGAAACACTTCGACGAGTCGTAGAGCGCTTCTTGCCGTTTCATCCGGGAGCGCACTGCCTGCTCGGTGTCGCGCGGCGATCTCTGTAGCTCCGCGTATCTCGTGAAGATCGACTGCGCGTAGTCCGGCGTCTGGAGAATCCCGAAGATCATGGACGACTCCCAGCCACGGAATACGGAGGCGTCGGCATGGGCGCTCAGGTGGGTGTCCTGGACCGCCGTGTGCCCAGAGGCCAGCTGTCGCCGCCATGACCGGATGTGCGACTCGAAGCCCCGCAGCCGTCCGAGCAGTTCGTCGTACGCCTCCGGTCGGCCGGTTGCCTCGGCCCACCTGCGTAGGCAGTCGGGCGTTGGTGTCGTCCGGCCGTTCTCCAGCTTGCTGACCTTCGACTTGTGCCATCCGCACCTGTCGGCCAGCTCGGTACCGGTGAGACGGCCGCCGAGGGCTGACAGCCGAAGCTCCCGGAGGCGTATCCCGAGGGCTTCGCGCGCCTTCTGGTAGTCCGTGCTCACCGGTACACACCTGCTCCTGTTACTCCTTCACGGCCAGGCCGGCCGCGAACTCCTCGTACGGGACGGCGTGGTGCATGGCCGCGTCGCGCGCCATGCAGTACCGCACCACCTCGGCGGGCTCCGTGATCAGTTCGACGCCTACCAGGTTGTCGGCATCGTCGAACGTGAGCAACGCGACCATCCGTGAGTCGAAGATCCAGAAGTCTTCGGAGGGGAGGTTCAGCCGGTCGGCGTCGACGCGCCGGAGATTCATGATCCGCTCGCCGACAGCGCTGTTGCGACGTGCGTTGTCGAGCAAGTACAGCTGACCGGTCGTGGGCGGGTCGTCGACGACACGCACCCGTTCCACCCGCTTGCCGAGCGCGGCTTGTGCGCGCCGGTTGGCACACCATTCCGAGTCCTGGTCGCCCCAGTCCACCGGCTCACCTCGGGTGAACTGGGCGTAGGTCTCGGTGACCTGGTCCGACGCGTAGCGACGCCGGGTTTCCAGCCGCCAGGCCGTGTGCTCGAACCGGGTGAAGAGCCGGTCGAACTCGTCCAGGTCGATGACCTTCGCTTTGCGGGTCATGTCCTTGGGCCCCCAGTCCACGAGGAGTTCGCGTGGCACCACGACCGGCACCTCGCCCTCGCCCAGGTGTCGGAGCCGGGCGATGTCCTCGGGGTCGGTGAGCGGCGGGCCGTGCACGATGACCTCGCCCGTGTCGAGGTCCTCATGGACAGACGGGCACCCATTGACGCCGCTGCCCGTCCCGTTGAAGCGCAGCCGTCGCACCATGAGCAGTTCCTTTCGCAGGGGACCGATGCGTCAAGCCTCCCCACGGGCGTCGCCTCATGCGCGCTGTTCAGACGGGTCATATGAGGAACTTCGGGGAACTCTCCCGCGAAGTCAAGCAACTTCGAGGAACTTCCCTGTCCCCGGTCCCCGCCCATCCCTAACGTCTCGCTCATGGCTACAGCGCCACAGGCTCAGGACACCGACCCTCTCGCGGCCGCAGAGGCCCTGAAAGCGGCACTTTCCCAGGCAGGCATCGTGCTGCCCTCGCTCGCGGTCGACGTCGGCTCGCCCGCTCTCGGGCTCGTGGAACTGGGCCGTGTACGCGCCGACGTGGCCATGCGACTGGCAGACGCGCTCCGGCAAGGCGACGAGAAATGAGCAGCCCGGGAAGACCCGGCGGGGACGGCGGCCTGCCGCCAACCCGGATGCCGTGGCAGGCAGCTCTCCACTTGGCCCTCGCCGGAGCGGGATGTCCAAGACGCCCGTGCCGCGCTTCCAGCCCACGAGGGGCCGACAGACGGGACGGGCTCGCATCAGTCCGGCACGACCTTTCTCCGAAGGAGTAGTCCATGACCGCGACCCTCGACCGACCCACCAGCACCCGCACACGGGATCCCAAGGAACTCCTCAACGCCGTCCAGCCCCGCATCCAGCACCTGACGATCAACGTGCTGGACGGCGGCATGACCCTCTGGGACCGCGAGGTGGCCCTGCTGCTGCGCGACCACACCATGGTCCGTGACATGGCCGAACGCATCCTCGGCAACGCCGTCATGTACACCATCGGCTGCATGGAGCACCCCGAGGTCCACCTCGGGGTCGGCAAGCTCGTCGACATCGGAGTCCACCAGCTCATCCTCGACACGCCTGTGTGGTGGGCCCTCTGCGACGCGTACAACGAGGGCCGTTACAAGCACCACGCCCCGTTCATCGAGCGCCGTCGCGACGGCCTGTGCCTGCGCACGGCGGACTTCCTGAAGTCCATCGGCTTCGCCGTCGACGAGGAACTGTGGGCGATCGACGGCACGGACTGCTCTCCATGCGACAACAAGGTCCCCGACAGCCACTGAACGGCCCTACCCTGGCCCCTGTCCTCGGTCCCCCCGCAGGACAGGGGCCGGCCCTTGCGAAGAGGAATCGTCTTGCCCGCACACCACGACATCGCCGCCGAGACGGAGCTGTGGGACACCTACGCCGCTTCCGCCTTCAAGGACGACGCCGAGCCCGGTTTCTGCTGGACCCAGTACGCCGGTCACGGACCCGGCCCGGAGCTGCTGGGCGACCCGCGCACCGTGCTGGAGATCGGCTGCGGCACTGGCCGCGCCCTCGCCCACCTCGCCGAGCACGGCATCACCGTTCGCGGCGTGGACCTGTCTCCCGTCATGGTCGAGAAGACCACCACGAAGTGGGCAGGCACCGGCGCGGAGTTCGTGTGCTCCGAGGTGCTGGAGTACCTGAGCGATCACGAGGACACCTACGACGCGATCTACTCGATCTTCGGAGCCGCCTGGTTCACCGACCCGAGCCGTCTCTTCCCTCTGGTCCGCCGGCGGCTCAGGCCCGGCGGCGTCTTCGCGTTCTCGCAGCCGCCGGCCATCCCCGGCGCGTACGGGCCGCAGGGCATGTACAAGGGCGGCTTCGCGGGCAAGGCGATGTTCACCTACCGCTACAGCTACCGCCCGGCCGTCTGGGAGCGCCTGCTCACCCGGGCCGGGTTCGCCACGGCAGAAGCGCGGGTCCTCGACGCGCCCCACCCCGGGCACATCGGGACGCTCCTCGTCCGCGCGGTCGCTCCGTGACGGGACACGGTCAGCAGCGTCTCCGTGCTTCGGCCTGCGATGGCTGGTCACCTTCAGCAGCCCCGGGGCGCCTTGTTCACGCGACGCGACGTGTTCGCGCCCGCCGCCCGATGCCGTCTCCGGGAAGCGGAACGGAACTTCGCGGCCCCCGTATCCGGCGTATCCGGGCTGTGCGGTCTCCCTGTGTCCTGTGGGAAACCGGACGGGAACGCGGGCCCGCTGCGTAAAATCCTGCCGTGTCAGGCCCCGTACGGTCCTGGCGGAAACAGAGGTGCGTGCGTCGTGGCCTGGCGGGACAACGCGAGATCTCAGGTGACGAACTCCGGGGATGCCCGAGCCGAGGGCGACAACTCGATCGCCAACTCGGGCGTTCTCATCGTTCGGCAGTTCCGCCAGTACTTCATGGCAGCCCCGCCCACCCCATGGCCCGAACAACTGGCGGCAGCCGCGGAGCTTCTCGCGAGGCAGGTCTCGAACCAGGGCAGGGAACAGGAGCGCCGCAGGGGGATCGGTGACCCTTACCCCCTGCCGCTGCGCTGGCACACCGCACCGGGTGGCCTCAGCGACCACATGGCGAACATTCGCGGTACGCGGCCCGACGCAGAGTCCCCGCCGCTCGTCCTGGACGGCCGGTTCGAGGACATCGCGACGGTGTACCGGGCTGTTCCCTCCGAGCGGCTCGTCGTGCTGGGCGGGGCCGGTTCGGGCAAGAGCGTCATCGCTCAGCGGCTCGTCCTCGATCTGATCGCGACACCGCTCACCGAAGCGAATCCGGCGACGGCGACGGCGACGGTGCCGGTGCCGGTGCTCTTCAGCGTGAGGGCCTGGAATCCGGCGGACGAGCGGCTGGTGGACTGGCTCGCCGGTCAGATCCTGCGTGACTACCACGGTCTCACCGCCCTCGGCCCGGATGGCCAGAGCCTGGCGGCCGGGCTCCTGGAGGCCGGTCGGGTACTGCCCGTCCTGGACGGATTCGACGAGATGGCCCCGAGTCTCTACCGGGACGCGCTAAGGGAGTTGAACGCCACGGACATGCCGCTCGTGCTCACCAGCAGGCCCGAGCAGTACGCTGCGGCCGTCGCGGAGGCGGGCGTGCTCCGACGCGCCGCGGCCATCGTCCTCGACGCCCTGACCCTGGACGACCTGACGCCCTACCTGCCCCGGACCACGCGGTCCTCGGCCGCCGACAAGTGGGACGCGTTCCTCGGGCGGTTACGGGAGGGGCCCGTGGAACTGACGAGTACGGCGGCGGGTTCGGCGCTGGCCGTCCCGCTGATGGTCGGGCTCGCCCGCGCGGTGTACAGCAACGGCCGCAGCGCCGGGCCCGACCCGGTCGAACTCCTCGATCCCGAACGGTTCGCTTCGACCGAGGCCGTCAAGTCCCACCTTCTGGAAGAGTTTCTTGCGGCTGTCTACGAGCGGCGGCCCGCCGGACGCCCGCGGCCCGGCGAGGTCCGGCCCGCCCCGCAGTGGAAGATCGAGGATGTGCGTCGCTGGCTCGGCCACCTTGCCCGGCACCGCCCGGACCAGGATTCCGATCTGGCCTGGTGGCTCATGGGCAACGGCGTACCCCGGTCCCAGCGCATGCCGGTGTTCGGAGTTCTGGCCGCCGTGACGGGGGCTCTCGCCGGCCTCGTGGTGTTCGGCCCCGTGGGCGCTCTGGTCGGCGCCCTGGCCGTCGGCACACTCGGCGCGGCCGTCGGGTGGAGCAGGGGGCCGGTCCCGGCACGCATGGAGCTACGGATAGCCGGGCGGGCCAGGCATGCACTGCCGCAGCTCGTGTCCGGACTCACCGGCGGAGTCGTCGTGGGTCTCATCGGGTGGCCGATCGTCACCGCGTGGGGCTGGCCCGCGCTCGCTCTGGCGGGCGGGATCGGCAGCGCCCTGGGAAGTGGTCTGTCGGGCTGGGCCCGGCACAGCGACCCTGAGGCCGAGGCCAAACCCGTACGTCTGGAGACTCTGCTGGGCCTCGCGGGCGGCCTCGCGGGCGGATGCGCCGTGGGACTGATCGGTCTCCTGGCGGACGCGCCCGTCGGCGGCTACGGGGGGTGGCTCGTACTCGGGGGCACCATCGGCCTGGGGTTCGCCCTCGGCGCGGCGCTGCTGGCCCCGACCCGCAAGGAGACCGTCGTCACCCCCACCGAACTGCTCCTGTCGAACCGCACCTACACGGTCTTCCAGTCGATCACCATCGGGACCGCGTACGGCCTCGTGCTCGCCGCCCTGGTCGGGCCGGTGTGCGGCATCGTGTTCGGGCCTGTCATCGGTCTCGCCTTCGGCGTCGGCGCGCACGCCTGGGGCCGGTGGCTCGTCCTGGGGCGCCTATGGCTCCCACTGACCGGCCGACTGCCCTGGCGGGCGTGGGTCCTGCTGGCCGACGCGCACGAGCGGGGGGTGCTGCGCCAGGCCGGGGCCGTCTACCAGTTCCGCCACGATCTGCTGCAACGCAAGCTCGCGGAGGGCGGCGGGGACGGAGACCGGAGCAGCCGCTCACAGTCTTGACGCGCTCAGCGATCAGCTGTTGCTGCCGGTGATACCGGTATCGGCCTCACTGCCGCTGCCGTGCGCGACGGCGTCGCCGCTGTTCTCCACCCGCAGTGGGCCGCGAACACGTCCACGTCCCGGTAGCCGGATCCCCGTCCGAGCCTTGGCGCCGCCGGTGGCGCGCGCGGTGCCGGATCCGGTCACCTCGGCTCCGGGACCGTCGCCTGCGAGGCCGGTGATCAAGGCCCAGGCGAGGGCGGCGACACCGGTCCCCGCCTGCAGTGAGGCACCGACGAATTCACCCGCACCCGGATCGTTGAGCCACACCAGCGGTGTCGCCACGATCAGCCCGAGCGCCACCACCCCGACAAGCCATTTCACCCAGGCCGGCATACTCAACGCCCCTTACATACAGGTAGCTTTCGTCACAAGGTAGCGTCTGGCGGTGGAGATGCGCCCTGGTAATGCACCAGTTGTGCACGAACCGTGTTCGCGTCACTTCGCGACGGCGGTCGAGTCTTCCGGCGCGGCTGTGGATGTGCCAACTTGAGCCGATGACTACGTCCTCGGCCCCGCCGGGCAGCGAACGCGCACGCACCGACCAGATGATCGTCCTCGGGCTGGCCTGGCTGCGCGGCGCACAGTTCGCCCTGTGGATCTGGGTTCCGGCGGCTCATGGTCTTGGCCGTTATCAGCCAGAGGTCTTCATCACCTATGTCCTGGCCGCGATCTGGTCGGCCGTTCTCTTCACGGTGGCGATCCGTCGGCGCCGCCTCACCCCGCGGTGGGTGGTCGGCGACGTGGCCGTGGCCGCGATCTGCGCGGTGGTGGTCGGTCGCGCCTATCCGCCTGCCGAGGCGGCCTCGATCACCAACTGGGTCATCCCTCCGCTGTGCGGAGTCGCCGTCACCGCCGCGATCTACGCGGGACGACTCCGTGTCCCCGCCGTGGCCGTGGTCGTCGGCGCCTGGCTGGTGGGGGCCTGGCCCGCGACCGACACCTCCGGCGCCCGGGAACTCTTCTCCAACGCGGCGATGATGGCCCTCTTCGCCGCTGTCGCGGGCGTCACGGGCGCGCTCCTGACACGCGCCGCCCAGCCCGACTGCCGGTGTGCGGACCCGGATGACGGAATTCTGCGGACCCTGGACAGCATCGCCCGGGGCGATTTCGACGATTCCCCCGAGGACGTCAAGGACGTGTGCAGGCGCGAGGCGGCGCGGCTTCGCGGGGCGGACGGAAACGCGGACGGAAACGCGGAAGGCACGGCGTGAGCACGTCGACGGACGTGTCCTCTCCTCGTCGGACTGAGCAGTGGTCCGGCGACCTGGACCAGGCTGCCGCGTTCCCGACGCCAACAGCATCACGGCTCGTGGCCGGGGCAGGGTTCGCCACGGCCGACGCGCGGGTCCTCGACACGCCCCACCCCGGGCACATCGGGACGCTCCTCGTGCGCGCCGGCGCTCCGTGACTCCGCGACTTGAAGAGGCCGCACCCGGCAGAGCGCCGCATCTCCGGCCTGTGCCAGCGGAGTTCGAAGGTCCAGTAGGGGAGCGGTGGCTGCGCGGAGGCCCGGCGTCCGGAGGTCCTCAAGCCCTACGATCGGGACATGACGGTCAACCCTCCCGTACGGTCGTCGGTCCGGCGGACACCCCGCGGCCCGCTGGCGAGGTTGGTCCTCGGCCTGGCCGTCCTCGCCCTCCTGGCCGGAGCCGTCTTCGCCGGAGCAGCGCTTCGCCGGTGGGACTCGGGGCCGACGGAGGTCACCCTCCGGATATCCGGCTACTCCGACGTCGTCGCGCTGACCGTGCCCGGAGCGCCCCGGGACGGCTGCACCTTCACCGCAAAGGCCACCACGTGTACGACGATCGTCCCGGCGGGTGAAGGAGGCAGGGCCCAGGTGCGGGCGGGCACGGCGAAGCCGCTGCCGCCGTCTGTCAGGTTGCTGTACTGGGGGTGCGGCAAAGAGGGCGGCGTCGCGTCCTGCACCATCACCGGGTCCCCCACGCGACGCACGGGTGTGTGTGAGCACCTCTGATCCCAAGGACGAGGCGGCGCGGCAGCGCTGTGCCGAGACCATCGGGGCACCGGAGCCGGAGGCGGGGGCGGCAGCCACCCGCAAGGTCACAGTGGTCCCGGTGACCCCCCGGGGCAACCCGCGCCCCGACTACACCGTCGTCGAGATGGACCGCTCCGCGGAGATCTACGGCAGCGCGTGCACGACCCCTCCCGGTGCGCTGGTCCCCGACATCGTGTCCTGCCCGCCCAACGTCGCAGGGGCGGCCATGTGCTGGATCAAGCCGGAGCACCCCCGCGAACTGCTGTGCGGAAGCCCGTGGAGCAAGACGCTCTACCACCACACGACGCTCGACGCCTGGGACATCACTCTGGAAGGGCTGGTGCGCGCTGCGGAGAGGTCCGGGGAGACCGCGCCCACGGCGGAGACCAAACCCTGGGCGCTCGAACTGGCCGACGGCACGCGCTGCCAGCGCAGGCATGGAGGGGCCGCGCCCACGCTGCCCGGACAGTTGAGTGACGCCTACGGCTGCGGCAAGCGGGGGATCGTCGTCGAAGGTCCGGGGACGCCACTCCTCGACACCCGGTCGCCGCTGTGGACGGTCCGGCTGTTCGATCCACTGACACCGGCCTCCCCGGGCGAACCGTCCGAGGACATCGGTGAGCTTCTGGAGAGTGAGAGCGTCGCCGTGGCCTACTACGCCGGGCGACCGGACCCGTTGCGCTGACCGGCCGGGAGCCGCCGGGCCGGCGCAACCGGTCGGCCTCCGATCAGCTCGGCTGCGTGCACTTGGGCTGCTTCTCGCCGGATTCGACCAGTTCGCCGGTGGGGTTCCGCACGTAGACCGCTTTGTACTCAGGGACGTGGAGCCACCCCACGGTCTGGAACGGTTTGTTGTCCTTGAGGCGGATCGTCTGGGTCTCCTGCTTTCCGTCGTAGCTGAGTTCCAGCTCCAGCTCCCAGGTGTACAACGCCGGCTCGGCGGTGCCGCCGATCACGATGAAGTCGAGGGGCTCGTCCTGGGCCGCGTAACGGTTCTGGCCGTCGGCGAAGATCCGCGTCGTGGGAGTGTTGTGCTTGTCGACCTCCATCCCGTCCTTGCGGGGGGAGTCGAGGTCGATGTAGACCGTGTCGGCGGGCCCACCGCCCTGGGGCGGGACGCACACGAACGTCCCGGACGGCGCCGCCTTCTTGGACAGCACCTTGGCCCTGATCGCGTCGATGTGCACGGGTTGCAGGCGGTTCCCGGTCAGGGTGACGTGATAGCGGGAGACGGACGTGCACACCTCGCCGCAGTTCCGGCCGCCGCGTATGCCGCCGAGCGAGGCGTACTGCCGGGACGCTCGTTGGTCCTGGTCCGAGGGGGCATGGAGCGAGCCGGCGGGCAGCCGATCCGGGAAGGCCCAGAAGGTGCCGTCCTGCGGGAGGTCCCAGACCTGCCGCACGGCTACGTGGAAAGGCTCCTCCCCGGCTTTCTGGGGATCCTGGGGCTGGTTGTTCCGCCCGGTGTCCTCCGGGAGGAGGAAGTAACTCCCCGCCATGGCAAGGCAGGCCAGGAGCAGGATGAGCCCCGCAACCGCGGGCCACCCCAGCCCGTTGTGGACGTTCTGGATCCCGGTGACGATGGTGTTGTTCTTGCCGACGGCCGTGCCGCGCCCGCTGTCGCTCACCCGGTCACCGTGACCGTCGCCCTGACCCGGACGACGGGATCTGCCGCGTTCCCGTCCGTTCAATTTCGTCCCCCTCCGGTCGGTCCGCCCCGCGCCGTCGCGTACGCCCGGGACGGGGAATGCGTGCACAAGGAGATGGCGTGCACCAGGAGTATGCTCCGGCAGCCTCGTGGCTACCTCCTTGCGCGGAACGGGTTCCAGGACGGGCGTTCACTGTGGTAGATGCCGCTGACTGCCTCGCTGCCCTTTCCTGGGGCCAATCGCCGAGCGCCGCCCGACGAACGTGAGATCCGCAGGTTCGCCGAGACGTATGTGCGGAGCTTCGGCCCCGAGTACCCGACCGTGCTCGCCGCCCGGCAACTGCTCTCCCGGACCCGAGCCGCACTCGGAGACGTGGACGAGGGCATCGCGTTGATGACCGACGTCGTCGATCGTCGGCAACGCGGCCTGGGACCCGAACACCCCTTCACGGTCGCGAGCCGACAACTGCTGGACGCCTAAGGGTTGTCCCGTAATTGATCTTCGAGCCGTCTCGGGCATGGCGGGCCGCCGTACGGCCCGCCGCCCTATCCGGCGAGGGCGAGGTTGTGCATCCGGGCGATGCCGAGCATGGCGTGGTGGACGCCCTCGCCTTTGAGGCGGCAGTCGCGGAGGATCTTCCAGGTCTTCATGCGGGCGAAGACGTGCTCGACCCGGGCCCGGACCTGCCTGTGGGACTTGTTGTGTTCCTCCTTCCAGTCCGGCAGTTCGCTCTGGCCGCGCTGCCGGCGGTGCGGGATGACGAGTCCGGTGCCTGGGTATCCGCCGTCGGCGATCGTGACGGTGTTGCCGACGGCGGCCTTGGCACCGGATTCCTCCCACGCCTTGCAGTCGTTGCGGTTCCCGGCCAGCGGCCGGCCGACCACGACGACCAGGCGAGTGTCGGCGTCGATGACGACCTGGTGGTTGGTGGAGTACCGGTAGTTCTTCGACCGCTCGGCGATGGTGTGATCCCGGGTGGGGACCAGGGTGCCGTCCACGATGAGCACGGTGTCCTTGGCGAACCGCTTGCGGGGCTGGAGCGCGAGCATCGGCCCGAGATGGTCGATGATCCGGTCGGCCGATGACTTGGACACCCCGAACAGCGGGGCGAGCTGGCGCATGGTCAGGTTGGTGCGCCAGTACGTCGCGACCAGCAGTGCACGGTCCTCCAGCGGAAGGCTCCACGGTCGGCCCTTGCGGACCGCGTCCGCGCCCTCACGCCGCAGAACCGTCACCAGCTTCCCGAAAGCACGCGGGCTCAGCCCGGTGAACGGGGCTATCCAGGACGGCTCCGACGCCGTAAGCACACCAGCCACACCAAGATCATCCAAGTTGCCGACGCTGCCCCATGTCCTCGATCCTGTGTGCTCGGAAAGCAGGGAGGGCACATGGGGCTGGTTCTTTTCCCGGGCGACGGAGACACCAGCAGTCCGGATGTCTCCTGGTCCTACAGCGGCTTTGCCGCGTTCCGGCGGCGTCTGGCCGAGGCCGAAGGGTTCGTCCTCTCCGAGATGTGGGGCTTCGGCGGCGAGCGCCCGTGGAGTGAGGTGTCCACCGCTCTGGAACCCCTCCTCGATCATCCGGATGACGGCGGTGACGAACTCTCTCCTGCCGAGTGCGCGTCGATTCTGATCCGGCTGGAGGCGATCACCGACCAGTGGGCACGGGAGTGCAGCGACCAGTTCCTCCAGCAACACATCGAGGACGCCCGCCACCTGGCGGGCGTCCTGCGGCTCTGCATCGAGAAGGACGTCCCGCTGGTCTTCCTATGAAGCCCACCGACCACGGAACCCACTTACGGGACAGCCCCTACCGGTCGGGGAGGTGGCGGCCGTAGCGCTCACGTGGACGGCAGAGTTAGAAATTGTTCCATTTGGGCTTTCCCCAGGAACTTGTGAGAAAGTAGATCCACCACACCGGGTTGATGAAATTGAGCCAGTTCTTTCTGTTCTTGAGGTGGCGTTCCCAATAGGCGTCCTGCTCCTCCACGGTGCTAACTTTGTGAGGCTGGGCGTAACCGAAGACCGGAACCAGATCCCGAACTGTCGCAGGGCGCCACATGTGGAGAACGTAAACCATCCAGGCGCCGTGCGAAGCGGAGAGACCTGACGGCCTGACGTTTACGCGTGCTCCGTTGCAGCAGAGCAAGATTTTCCTTGATGAGAGTTCTCTTCGCATAGATCGCAAGGCTTCAAAGATATTGTCGCTGCTCGCCGTCGACTCAACCCCGTTGTCTGATTCGAGGCGAAGAGTCCATGGGCCTTCCCCTTCGATCAGAATCTTCCATTGTTCCTTCTGGTCATCTTTCTGGACACGGATCGGAATTTCTTCAGTCATCCCACATATCCTGGGCTCTCGATGGTCTCTCCCGTCCGGCGTGCCGCCGCTCCAGGCCGCGATGCTCGGCCTCGACCTCCGTCGGTTCAGCCTCGGTGATCGCCCCGGATTCGACTCTCGCTTTCGGGATCGGGACCTGCTCCAGGCGCTGGAGGATGATGTCGAGATCCGATAGCGCCCTGAAGCAAAATTCGTGGTCCTGAGTGTTTACGGAGTGGACAACGTCCGCGAATGCTGGACTGTCGAGCCCATGGGCTTCCTGCAGAATCCGCGTCGGAACCAGGAGCCAATTTTTTCTTGTCCTGTCGAGTGTCCATTCAACTTTTGTTGAAAGCGCTCCCACGGCTTCTTCGATGGGGTGTGCGGTGTCTTCTTGGGTAGACGTGTAGCGCCACCCCATATACGGTACTTGTGGGTATTTGTACACGGGATGTTTCTCCGAAGGAAGGGAGAACCAGGCAAGTTCTCCAAACCTGCTGAGCACTTGCATCGCGCGCGCACTTCGGGTCGACATGGGAGATCCATTCAAAAGCTGCCGAAGTCGACGTTGGGCCCGGGCGGTCTACCGCCTTGGCCAGTTTATTTCGGCTCAATCAAAGGGTCGGAGAAGGGGTCTCTCTCGTCAATCCATCTGAATTCGTAGTCTCCGGACGATGCATTGAACTCCGCAGCCACATCATTAAAGGGAATTTTGAATTCTTCGCGCAGCCACAGGTTCATCGCCAGCGCTGCAACTTCGGAGCGGTAGTCGCTCAATGGCGCGTCGATCGAAGTGGCGTGGATCGTGATTCCCTGAGGGAATCTCTTGGCCAATTCCGGTACGTTCAGGGCGACGCCGAAGGATAGCCATGCGAGATCTTTCCAGTGCAGTCCGCCGGGTGGCAGAGCAAGGCGTACGCTGCCGTGGATCTGCACGTCCGGAGGGCCTGATTCGGCGGAAGGTCGTGCATGTGCTGTGAGGTTGGCAGCCAGTCCGCCAATGGGGCTGCGCAGGCGATACTTGACCGTTCTAGTCAAGTCCCCTCTTTTCGGCGTTGAAACATGCGGGACAACGAGTGCCTGGTTGGCGTAGCGGAGGTCGTCTCCGGGAGAGGTGTCACGAGTTGCGGGAACGCAACTCTTCAGCAGTCTGGATATCCTTCTCAAGTGCACTGAGACGTGGGGGGGTTCGAGTGGCATCCAACACGACGACGTGTAGTCGGTCGCCCACGCACGGCGTGGGTACTTCGTCATCCCACCAGGAGGGATGTTTCACCTGGTCAATGAAGCCGACTTCGCCATCCGCGTCGACTTGCGAGCCCACTGGGGCGACTGCTGTCACCGTAACGTCGAGTTCCTGATGGTTTCGGAACTTCATGAAGGGCCTCCAAAGATTGATACCCAGCTACGCCCTTGGGTCAGTTCATTGAACCTGTCAAGCTTGTCGATCGGGATCGCGAACTCTATTCGTGGCGCCCCTCCGGGGCCGTTGTGGTCGTGAACTTTTGCATAGCTTCCGAATTCATCAAGGAATGATGGGGTCATATCGTACTTGACCATCCCTTTCGCGAAGTTCAATCCATTCGGTCCTGCGTATTCGGCAGCGACGGCTCTTTCTCCAAAATACATGATTCCATCCGATATGACACCGCCGCCAATATCGACACCGGGCTGATGATTGGCTGGGTCCGGTCCATTGTCGAGTTCATACTGGGCATGCGCAGCCTTGGGGGTCCGATAGATCGGGATGTAGTCCGGCGCGAGGCCGAGGTAGTCGGTTCGCGCGTGAGGGTTGCTGACGTAGGTTGCCGGGTTGGGTGCGGGTGTCAGGCCGAGGGGGTCACGTGTGATGTAGCGGGCGGTTTCGGGGTCGTAGTGGCGGAAGTAGTTGTAGTGCAGGCCCGTTTCGGGGTCGTAGTACTGGCCGGGGAACCGCAGAGGGGTGTAGGCAGTGCTGTCGGCCGCCCAAGCTGTCGTCCCCCACAGAGTGCTTCGCGTCCGCCAGGCGATCTCGCCCTGTTCGTCGACGAGTTCGGTGGGCGTGCCGACCAGGTCGGTGATGATGGCGAAGAAGCGGGAGTCGATCTCCTGCTGGGGGGCGTCCGCCGCCGTTATTCGTTCGGTCTGGGTGAGGGGGCGCAGGCCCTGGTGGTCCCAGGTGAGAGTGACCGGGTTGGGCAGGGCAGCAGATGTGGTGGTCTGTTCGCAGAGGGTGGTGCCGTCCCAGGTGAAGACGACGCGCTCGACCACCGTTTCGCCGTCGTCCGCCAGGCGGAGTTTCGCCGTACGGCGGCCCAGCGGGTCGTACGTGTACCGCCAGCGCGTGCTGTCCGGGGTCGTCACCGACGTCAGACGGTCCTCGACATCCCACTCGTACCGCCACGTTTCCGGTTTGCGGGACAGGCGGGGCTTCTGGCGGAGGGTGATGCGGCCCAGTGTGTCGTGTTCGTAGCGGACGCCTCCCGCGCGGGTGATGCGGGTGCCCGTGTAGGCGCGGGGGCCGGTGGCCTCTTGGCCGGGGTGGTTCGACGGCCAGGACGCCGAGGTCTGGTTTCCCGCCTCGTCGTAGGCGTATCTCTCCGTCCAGTCGGCCGCGTGGACCGCCGTCACGCGGCCTGCCGCGTCGAGGTCGAAGCGGCGGGTGCCGGAGAGTTGATCGTCGATGCCGATGAGGTTGCCGTCGGCGCGGTAGGTGTACGCGCGGTGTTGGACAGAGCGGTCGCCCGCTGCCCTGACGTCCTGGGTCGTCAGGCGGCCCATGGGGTCGAACGTGTGCGCAAGGGTGACCGTCTCGCCGATGTGGCGGGTCAGTTCGCGGCCGGCTTCGTCGTAGGTGAAGTCGATGGCGTGGCCCGAGGCTGTCATCCCCGTGCGGCGGCCCGCCGCGTCGTACGTCCAGTTCGTCATCACGCCGGTCGGGGTCGTACGGCCTGTTCGGCGGCCCAGATCGTCATACGTGTGCGTCAGTTCGCGGCCGTCGACCGTTTCCGAGCGCACCAGGCCGAACCGGTCGCGCAGGATCGTCAGCGTCGTGCCGTCCGGGCCCGTGGCCTGGGCGAGTTGGTCCGTCATGTCGTACGCGTACGTCGTGACGTCGCCCGCCGCGTCCTTGCGGAGCACCTGCCCCAGGGTGTCGCGCTCGAACGACACCACCTGGCCGAGCGCGTTCGTGCGGGAGACCAGGCGGCCCGCCGCGTCGTGTTCGTAGGTGAGGGTGCGGTCGTCGAAGTCCGTCTCGGCGATCAGCGAGCCTGCCGGGTCGTACTCGTAACTCCAGGTCAGGCCTTGAGGGTTGGTGACCTTCGTCAGCCGCAGCTCCAGGTCGTACGCGAACTCGTGGCGTACGCCGTCCGGTCCCGTGCGGGCCGTCAGCAGGTCGAAGTGGGTGTATTCGAAGCGGGAGACGCCGCCCATCGGGTCGGTGTGGGTGGTGCAGTTGCCCTCACCGTCGTACGTCCACGACTCCGTCGTGCCGTCGGCGGCCGTGCGGCGGGCGAGGCGGCCCTCGACGGTCCACTCCAGCCGCGTCACCGCACCCGTCGGGTCCGTGATGGTGACGGGTCTGCCGAAGGGGTCACGTGCGTAGCGGGTGACCGCGCCGAGGGGGTCCGTGATCTCCGACGGGAGGCCGGCGCGGTCGCGGCGGATCGTGGTCGTGTGGCCGAGGGTATCGGTGACGGCGGTCAGCCGGCCCGCGTCGTCGTGGGTGAAGTGGGTGGTGAGGCCAGTGGGAGCGGTTACGGAAGTGCGGTTGCCGCGCTCGTCGTAGGTCTGGCGGATCACCGTTCCGTCCGGGTTGACCACCATTGTCGGCAGGCCGAGGCCGTTGTACTCGGCTCTCGCCTCGCGGCCGTCCGGGCGGGTGACGACGGTCGGGTTGCCTGCCTCGTCGTAGCGGAACGTGGTCGCGTGACCCAGGGGGTCTGTCACCGACAGCAGGCGGTTGTAGCGGTCCCGTTCGTAGCGGGTGACCGCGCCCAAGGGGTCGATGTCGGCGACCACCTGCCACGCCTCGTTGATGACGAAGCGGCGGGTGTGGCCCTCGCCGGTCGTCGTGGTCGTGACGCGCAGGCCCGTGTCGGGGTCTGTGGCGTCGTACGAGACGCGCAGGGTCATGTGGCCGTCCGTGCCGCCCTCGGCGACACAGCGGTCCTGGTCGTCGTATTCGTACGTGTAGGCGCAGCCGTTGGTGTCCGTCCAGGACGTGACGCGGCCGGCCTCGTCGTAGGTGAAGTGGAGGGGGAGACCGGAGGAGTTGACGACTTCGGTGAGGTTGCCGTCCGTGTAGCCGTAGCGCTTCAGTTCCTGGCCAGTGGCGGCCAGGTGGAGGGCCGTGACCCGGCCGGCTTCGGTGGTGACCCGTACGTCGTACCCGGCGCTGGAGACGATGCCGAGCGGGGTGCCTTCGGTGTCGTACTCGAAGGTGAGCCAGTTGCCGTTGCGGTCGTCGATCTGTTCGAGGACGGCGAGATCGCCCCGGCGGTCGGTGAAGTGCCAGGTGCGGCGGGTAGCGGGGTCGGTGACCGTGTAGCCGCCGTCCTCGCGGGCCAGGGGCCAGCGGGGGCCGTGGCTCGGGAGGGTCGGGGCGCCCGGCGCGGGGTGGGGATAGGCGAGGAGCAGGCCGTCCTCGGTGACGAAGACGACGCCCTCGGAGTCGATCTCCAGGCGTTGGTCCACGGTGGAGGACCAGGACGGGCCGAACCACCTGCCCAGGTGGTAGCCCGACTCGACGCGGCGTCTGAACACCAGCGGAAGGGCGCCGGGCAGCGTCACGTCCGTCTGGGGGAGGTACATCCGGCCGGTGGCGAAGTCGATCGGGTCGGAGCCCCGCGATTCCACCGCGTCGGGCTGACGTGAGTCCCGGGCGGGACCGTCGCTGACTCTCTCTCGCGCCGACACGTCCGGTTTTTTTCCCGAGTCGAGCAGGTCCTCGGCGGTGTGTCTGAGCGTGCCTTTGATTCCGCCTGTCGCCGCCCCGCGTGCGGCCCCCGCCCCCTTGGTGCCGAGCAGGTCGAGGACGACGCGGCCCCCGAATTCGGACGGGTCCTTCTTGGCGGACTGCCAGGCGTCCTTCAGGGCGCGGTCCGGATGGGCCACCGTCGACGTGAGTCCCGCGAGCGTCATGTTGACGTTCTGGTAGTACTCGGCGGGGTGGGCGATGTTGTACGGGTCGAGGGCGTTCATGCTGCGGCCGAACGTGATGATGCCCGCACCGCCCTTGACGACGCCGCCGGCGACATGGAGCAGCTCGGTGCTCTGCGCTGCCCCGTAGTCGGTGATGTTGGCGGCCAGCTTGAGGGCGGGTGGTAGTTCGGCGGGGGCGTGCTCCAGAGCGGCCTTGACCGAGGTGGTGGCGGTGCGGGCGGCCTCGTTGCGCTGGCGGCGTGCCTCCGTGAGGAGTTCGTGGGCGCGGGTGATGTCCGCCTTGCCGGGGTCGCTGAACTCCGGTGGCTTGGGGCCGGGTTCCTCACCGGCCTTCACCTTGGCGTTGTACGTGTCGACCTTGGAGTTGTACGCCTCCACCGCCGCCTTGGACGCCTTCATGCCCGCCTTGTAGGCGTCGATGGCGTCCTGGGCTTGGCCCTGGGCCCACTTGACCGTGTCCGCGTACGCGTCGAGCGCCTTGGCGGCCTTGTCGCAGGCGTCCGCCGCGCGCATCCACTTCTTGGGGTGCATGGAGAACTTCTCGCGGAAGGTGTCGGCGGCCTGGCCCTTCCAGTGCGAGGAGTCCAGCTTGCGCATACCGTCGCCGACCTTGTCGAAGGCCGCGTGGAAGTCCTTGAGGTGCTTGGCGCTCGCCTGGATACGGCCGACGTTGCCGTGGATCAGTTCGTTCGCCTGCTCGGTCTCGCCGAGTTGCTGTTCGCCGGGGGTGGCGCCCAGGGCGGACGCGGCGCCGTCGCCCCAGTCCTCCACCTTGTCCGCGACGCCCTTGAGGCCGATGTCCTCCAAGCGTTCGCCGGCGAAGTCGGTGCCCTTGTCGATGCCTTCGCCGACGAGCTTCTTGCCGTCGTCGTAGATCTCCTCGGCCTTGCCGACGACCGTGCTGGCGGCGCCCGCGAGTTTGTCGCCCACGCCGTCCGGGATCCAGCCGCTCATCAGCCCGCGTCCCCGTCCCCGCCTCGCTGGTTCTCGTCCGCCCCGGCCTGGGCCGCCTGTTCACGCTCCTCGCGCGAGGGGCCGTACTGCTGGTCCAGCCACGCCTCGTACTGCTGGTCGGTCATACCCGTCGACGCCTGCGGGTCGACCGGGCCGTTCTGGAGGACAGGAGACGTCAGCACGTCGCGCTGAGCGTCGTTCCAGCTCTGATCGACGTTCTCCTGAGCCCGCTCCCAGGATTCCGCGCTCCAGTCGGAGGTGGCGAACATGTGGTTGTCGCCGATCTCGCCCCAGGACCTCTGGGTGACCTGGTCCTCGCTGAGGTGCGGGTTGCCCATGACGGAGTTGGCCGCGATCTTGAAAGTGCCGTCGACGTACTGCTCGGTCTCGTGGTACGTCCCCGCCGCCAGGCCCACGGCGTCCGCGAAGTTGCTGCCCTCCAGGATCAGCGCACGGACTCCCCACTCCCACCGCTCGCAGAAGGTGTCGAGCGCCGCCGTCAGTCCGCCGTGCCCCAACTCCAGGCCGGACAGGGCCAGATCGGCGAATCCGCGGCCCACACTCGCCTCGCCGACCATGCCGAGTTCGCGCAGCTCCGACATGGCCAGGTTGATGCCCTCGGTGATCAGGGCAAGGCCTTCCACCTGAAGGTCTTTGCCCTCACCTCCGGTGCCCCCGCCACCTCCGCCGTCGTTCATCGGGTCAACTTCCCGTTCGGGGTGATCCTGTTCCGGTGGTTCACGACTGCGACTGCGTCTGCGTCTCCGTCTGCGCCTGCGCCTGCATCTGGGTCTGTGCCAGCGTCCACGTCCAGTGCCGCCGCGTCCGGAACGATCCCGATGACCGGTGGGAACAGCGCGCCCTGACCCTCGCTGCCTACGTCCAGTGCCACTCCGTACGGCACCGGCATCGCCGGGATCGCCACGTCCAGCAGACGGGCGCCCAGGACGCGGTCGTACGTCCGCTCCCGATCGCCTTCGCCTCTTGCGATGGCGAATCGGGCCAGGGAGGGCTCGTCCGAGAAGGTGTAGATCCAGCGGATACCGCCGAACTCCCCGGTGAGCGGGGCGCCGTCCGCAGACAGGGGCACCAGCACCGCCGTACGCCGGAACTCACCGAGCAGTGCGGCGGCTTCGCGCCGACGGCGGCGGCGGTCGAGGGCGGTCTGGTCCGTGGCAGGCTGCGCGTGAGCGGGGTCCGGAGTGCGTTCACGAGGGGGTGGGGGAGTGGCCTCAGTCGGCTCCGCCGGGGCGGTCGGCTCCAGGTAGTCGTAGATCCTGGAACGGCGCGTCCCCTCCGCCGCTCCACCGGCTCCCCTGTGATCGGACATGCGCGCGATCATCGCATCGACGCGCTGCAAGCTGCAACGCCGAAGCCTTTGCTGCAGAGACGCGTCACTGGCATCCGGCGCGGCCGGCGCGCCGAACGCCATGGCCATGATCAAAGGCGGCTTCTGGATGCCCGACTGTCTGCTCGCCGACGGTGCGGACGCCGTGCGGCGGAAGCCTGTGTCGTCGCTGGTGGCGACGGCGTGTTCGCGGGCGAGCGGCACGTTCGGGGCCACGGTGACCAGGCGACCGGCCTCGGGGACGTCTCGGTACGGCCCTCGCTGAGGCGGACTGGCCGGCAGATCGGCTCCGGCGGCTCGCCGCCACCAGGGACATCGGTACGTTTACGCCCCTCACGGGCCACCCGTGCTTCCGGATCCTCCCCTACGATCTGGACAGTAGCGGGCCTCGGATCGGGGCGGCGGGGAACGAGGCGAGAAGGGGGATGAGCGTGCCCGGCTCAGAGCTTCACGACGACCACACGGTCGGCGCACAGCTGGCGTATGTCGTCCTCGTCCGACGTGAACACGGTGACCGGGCCGGGCTGCCGGAGGGCGACGGCGGCGAGGGCCGCGTCGATGGCGTACTTGTGGCCGTGCAGACCCGTCTCCTTGAGCAGGCCGGTCGCCTCCTTGGCGATCTCCTCGGTCACCGGCTCGACGCGGATCTTGGAGAGAGCCCAGTGCCACTTGGGGAGGTGGCGCGTCGGGTCGTATGCCTCGATGAGAGTCATCGAGGTGGTGACGACCGGGATACCCGCATCATCGGCGTGCCTCAGGTAGGCACCCATGCGACGCCCCCCGCGCACCCACTGCGAAAGCCCTTCGCTGTCGAGCACGTAGACCCGGTTTCCGGTCACGCGGCGTCTCGCTTCCGCTCGTGCGGCTGCTCACCGGCCTCGCGGGCGCTGGTCCGCTCGGCGTGCTGCCGCTCCAGGTCGCGATGCTCGGCCTCGACCTCGGCCAGTTCCGCCTCGGTGATCTCCCCGTACTCGGACTCCCACCACCGCACCGCCTCGTGCAGACGCTCCCGCTCCCGCTGGCGCTCTATGGCATGCGTGACATAGCGGCTGAAGCCGCCGGGGCCGACCTCGGACCGGATGGCCTCGGCGAGCTCCTCCGGGAGTGTCACGGTGTACTTCTTGGTTGCCATACCGTCGACCATACCGAGAGTCGGATCGGCCGGCCAACGGACAACAGACATCCCATACGATCGAGTACAAACGGTGGCGGAGGCCACCAGATGGAGAGCGTGACCGGTAATGGCCCAGCAGCCGCCCCTCCTCCGCGATGTCATCGACATCAAGGAGAACATCTCCACCTCCGACTTCGTGCTGTCGCTCGCCGAGGCGACGACACCTGAGGGTGCCCGGAACGCGCTCAAGGACTACGTCGTCACCGAGCGGCTGCTGGAGAACTTCGACGAGGCGCTGGCGCTCATCAAGTCCTCGCTCGACGGGCACCGCTCCAAGGCGGCCTACCTGCACGGCTCGTTCGGTTCCGGTAAGTCGCACTTCATGGCCGTGCTGTACGCGCTGCTCAGCGGCGACCCGGCCGCCCGTGCCCGCACCGAGTTCGACCCGGTGCTGACCAAGCACGAATGGCTGACCACGGACGGCAAGAGGTTCCTGCTCGTGCCGTACCACATGCTCGGCGCGAAGGCCCTCGAACAGCGGGTGCTCGGCGGGTACGTCACGCACGTCAAGAAACTGCACCCGGACGCCCCGACCCCGCAGGTGTACCGGACGGACTCCCTCTTCGCCGACATCCGGGCCATGCGCGCCAACATGGGCGACGAGGCGGTCATCCGGGGTCTCGGCACCGGCGTGGACGACGATGACGAGGACGAGTGGGGCGAGGGCTTCGCCTGGACGCCTCAGCTCCTGGACACCGCGCTCGCCGCCGAGGAGAACCACGAGGCGGGCACCGCGCTCAACCTCACCAACCCCTCCACCCCGGCCGAGCTGCGTGCCAAGCTGGTCAACGACGCCGGCACCACGCTCCTCCCAGGCTTCACCAGGAACGCCGCCGAGGACGAGCATGGCTTCATCTCCCTGGACGCCGGCCTGTCCGTCATCGCCGAGCACGCCAAGTCGCTCGGCTACGACGGGCTCATCCTGTTCATGGACGAGCTGATCCTCTGGCTCGCCACCCTCATCCACGACCAGAGGTTCGTCGCCCGCGAGGCCAGCAAGATCACGAACTTCGTGGAGGGCGGCGACGCCCGCCGCGCCATCCCCGTCGTGTCGTTCATCGCCCGCCAGCGCGACCTGCGCGAGCTGGTCGGCGAGGAGGTGTCCGGCGCGGCCGAGTCGTCCATCCAGGACACCCTGAACCTGGCCTCCGGGCGGTTCGACAAGATCACCCTGGAGGACCGCAACCTCCCGCAGATCGCCCATGCCCGCCTCCTCAAGCCCAAGAACGACGAGGCGGCCCAGCAGGTCGACGCGGCCTTCGAGCAGACCAAGAGGGTCGGCACCCAGGTCTGGGACACCCTCCTCGGTTCGGAGAAGGGCACGACCGGCGCCGACGCGGAGTCGTTCCGGCTGACGTACCCGTTCTCGCCGGCGTTCATGGACACCCTCGTCCACATCTCGTCCGCGCTGCAGCGCTCCCGTACCGGTCTGAAGCTGATGGGGCAGCTCCTCGCCGACCACCGCGACGAACTCCGCCTCGGACAGCTCGTCCCCGTCGGCGATCTCTACCCGGTGATCGCGGAGGGTGGCGACAAGCCGTTCACCGACAGCCTGAAGGTCGTCTTCGAGGCCGCCGACAAGCTCTACAAGACCAAGCTGCGGCCCTACCTCCTCAGCTCGTACGACATCACCGAGGACGACGTCGAGCAGTACCGCAACCGGCCCGAATCCCTCACCGACCCGAAGCGGCTGGGCGGGTGCCGGATGTTCGTCGGCGACAACCGGCTCGTGTGCACGCTGCTGCTGTCCGCGCTCGCGCCCAGCGTGCCCTCCCTGGCGGAGCTGACCATCCGGCGGCTCGGCGCCCTCAACCACGGGTCGGTCCTCGCACCCATCCCGGGTGCCGAGGTCGGCATCATCAAGAACAAGGTGGCCGAGTGGGCGGCCCGGTTCCCCGAGATCAAGGAGACCGGCACCGACGCCAACCCCGGCGTACGCCTTGAGCTGTCCGGTGTCGACGTGGACTCCGTCATCGCCAACGCCCAGGTCAACGACAACCCCGGCAACCGCGTCGCCCTCGCCCGCCGCCTGCTGTCCGAGGAACTGGGCGTCGAGCACGGGCAGTTGAGCGACCAGCTCAGCTTCACCTGGCGCGGCACAGCTCGCACCGCCGAGATCGTCTTCGGGAACGTCGCCGACGAGGACGAACTGCCCGACCACGACCTGATGCCGCAGGAGGAGGGCCGCTGGCGCATCGCCATAGACCTCCCCTTCGACGAAGGCGAGTGGGGCCCGGTCGAGGACGTCAACCGCATCCGGCGGCTGCGTGAGCGCCAGCAGGGCGAGCGGTCCCGTGTCGTCGCCTGGCTGCCCGCCCACCTGTCCCAGCAGCGCTTCGCCGACTTCCGGCGTCTCGTCGTCATCGACAAGGCCCTCGCCGACGAGCACCGCTTCGACACCCAGTACGCCGGCCACCTCAACGCCGACAACCGCAGCCGTGCCAAGGGCCTCCTCGAAACCCAGCGTGAGGCTCTGCTCAAGCAGATCAAGGGGGCCTTCAAGCAGGCGTACGGGCTGGCGCAGAAGCAGGCCGCCGACGTCGTGCCCGACTTCGACGACCACCTCGTGCCGCTGCCGGAGGTGGACGGCCTCACCCTGTCCTTCGGGCAGAGCCTGCACGACGGCATCCGGCATGTCGCGGGCAAGCTGCTCGCCCACCAGTACCCGGCCCATCCCGACCTCGATCCCGACGCCACCGGCACCGCCGTGAAGCCCGCCGACACCAAGAAGGTGTTCGCCCACGTCCGCGCCGCCGCCGAGGCGCGCGACGGGCGGGTGGAGGTGCCCGCCGCCGACCGCAGGCTCATGCAGCGGATCGCCGGGCCGCTGCGTCTCGGACAGCAGAAGGAGGCGTACTTCGAGCTGTCCCGCTACTGGGCCGACCACTTCCGGCAGCTCGCCAGCTCCCAGGGCGTCACCGGGGACCTGTCCCTGATCACCCTGACCGACTGGACGGACAAGCCCGATCCACGCGGCCTGCCCGACTTCCTCGCCCGGCTCGTCGTCGCCGCGTTCGCCGAGACGGACGACCGGGTGTGGGTGCGCGGCGGCACCGTCCTCGATCCCGCACCCGAGCTGTCCGCGATCAAGGACCATGACGCGCTGCGCAGCCAGCCGCTGCCCGCCGAGTCGGACTGGGACACGGCACGGCAGCGCTTCGAGACGATCTTCGGACAGAAGGCTCCCGCCCTGCGGCGCGGCCGCATGGTCAACCAGTTCGCCCGCCAGATCATCGAGGCCGCCCGCGCCCACCGGGACCACGCGGCCGATCTGGTGCACCAGCTGGAGGCCCACGGCACCTTCCTCGGCCTCGACCAGACCGCCGACACCGGGCGGCTCCCGCTCGCCCGCCGCTGCCTGCAACTGCTGGACGCGCTCACGGCGGAGGCCGGCAAGGGCGCGGCCGGGGCGAAGAAGACCGTGGAGGCCCTCGCCTCCTTCGACCTGGGCGAGACCAGCGCCGACCGGTACGGCACCTCCGTCAAGCAGGCCCGCAGCGTCGCGGAGGCCGTCGCCTCCGCGCCTTGGAGCACCCTGGAACTCGCGGCCGGACTCGGCCCCGAGGGCGCGGCCCTGCTCGACTCGCTGCGCAACGTGGCCCGCGACGACCAGCGCACCGCCGACCTGCGCGACGCCCTGGCCCGCACCCAGCGCGAGGTCGTCGCCCTGGTGAAGCGCACCCAGGCCGCGGCCCAGCCGCCCGCACCCGTCGTCCAGACCCAGCCCACGGCGGGCGACCTGTCCCTGGACACGCCGACCAGCGACCCGCGCATTCCCTACGCCCCGCAGGAGACACCTGCTTCCGGCTCCTCGGGCAGCGGCACCTCGCGGACGTCCGGTGGACGCCGTACCACCGTGGCCCGGGCCGTCACCGACCTCCAGGCAGAACTGTCCGACCTGGCCGCGCGCCACCCCGACGCGACGATCGAGATCACCTGGAAGGTCGTCGAATGACGGACACCGCCACCGTTGCCCCGGGCGCCGTCCGGCTCAACACCGCGACCGTCACCCAGTACCTGTCCTCGCAGTCCTCTCTCGGCGCCTCGCTGACCGGAGACGGCGGAGGCAGGCGCCGGGTCGTGCTGCTGCGGTCCGCCCCCCAGTGGGACGGTCCCGTGGAACCCGCATGGGCGGACGGGCGGACGGCCGGTGTCGCGGTGGCGCCTTCACCGCTCGCCGTCCACGAACTCGTCCTCGACCACCTGGCGGGCCGCCGGCCCGGCCCCGCCGTGCTGGTCGTCCTCACCGACCGCGAGCAGCACGAACTCGACCCGGCCATCCTCGCCCGCGTCCACAAACTGCGCATCGACACCGTCGACAGCTGGGACGTCGTACGGGAGGCGTTCGGTGCCCGGCAGATCGACCCGCGCCTCAAGGACGTCAACTGGGCCGCCGAAGCCCTGCTGGACGCCACGCCGCCCGGTGGCTGGCCCTCCGTGCCCGGCGGTTGGCTGTCCCGTCAGTACGCCCTCACCGCGCTCACCCAGCGCCGCCTGCGCCTCGGCCGGTACGACACCGAAGGAGGCACGCGGCGCCCCGGTGACGACCGGCTCGACGCCCAGACCCTGCTGCACTGGTCGACCCGCCCCGGTGCTCCGGAGCGGCTCCTCGGGCTGCGTGGCCCGGAACGTGCCGGGCTGACGGCCTTCCTCGCCGAGGAGGACCAGGCCGGCCTCGCCGGACGCGCCCTGCTCGCCCTCGTCGACGCCGAGCGGGGCGCGGACGCCGCCGCCTTCGGACTCGTCTGCGCGGCACTGTGGCAACACGCCGAGCCCGCCCCCGAGACGTACCAGGCACGGGGCCGCGGCGAACGCTACTTCGGTGACCAGCCCCCGGCGGTCGGTGAACAACTCGACGCCCTGGTGAGCGTCTTCGGCCGCGCTGCCGAGGAGTACCTGACCACGCTGCTGGCAGCCGGACACCGTACCGGTGGCGGTGGCGGTGGCGGTGGCGGTGGCGGTGACGGGGACCAGGCCCGCGAGGCACGCCGGACCTGCGGCACCGTGCTCGACCGGGCGGCCGCGCTGGCACGCCAGTTCGGTGCGGAGCAGGCCGTCGCGGCGAGCCCCGTTCTGCGGGGCGGACTCGAAGCCCGCTTCACGGCTGTCGGACGGGCGTTCGCAGAGGGAGACAGGGGCATGGTGGCGGAGGCCGTCCGGCGCCTCGCGGACCATCGGCTCGCCGCCGAGCCGGAGGAGTCCGCCCGCATCGAACGCGCCCGCATGGGACAACGCCTCGCCCGCTGGCTGCTGACCGACACGCCTGCCGAGAGCCCCACGGTGGCCGACGCCATACAGCGGCACGTCACCGAGACCGGCTGGGTCGACCTGGCTCTGGAGCACATCGAGGCCGGCGGCGACCCCGACTCCGTCCTCAAGGCCGCCTACGACTCCCTCGGCTCACGCGTCCGGGACAGGCGGCGGCAGATCGACGCGTTCTTCGCGCGCTCTCTGGCCGCCTGGACGCAGGCCGGCACTCATCCCGGCTGCATGCTCACCGTCGAGACCTTCCTCGACCGCGTGGTCGGACCAGTCGTCCGGCGCGGGGAGGAACGGCGGGTACTGCTGCTCGTGCTCGACGGCATGAGCGTGGCCATAGCGAACGAACTCGGCGAGGAACTGCGTTCCTCCTGGGCGGAGTTCGATCCGCTGCCCGAGGGCGCTCCACGGCGTCGGGCGATGGCCGCCGCACTTCCCACCCTGACGGCCGTGTCCCGCACCTCACTCTTCGCGGGCACGCTGATGAAGGGCACCCAGGCTGACGAGAAGAGGCTCTTCCCCGCGCTGAAGCTGTGGGGCGGGGCGCCGGCCGCCGTCTTCCATAAGGACGACCTGCGCACCGAGACCGCGGGTGACACCTTCGGCCCGGCCCTCACGGAAGCGCTCACCGACGGGCGGACCCATGTCGCCGTCGTCCTCAACGCCATCGACGACCGCCTCGCCAAGGAACAGAAGCTCGGCGACGGTGCCTGGCGGGTCGACGACGTGCCCGGCCTGCGGGATCTGCTGCGGGTGGCGGCGGCCCAGGGTATGGCCGTCATCCTCACCAGCGACCACGGCCACGTCGTCGACCGGCACGGAAAGAAGGTCGACGCCGCAGTCGAGCCCGCGTCCGCCCGACACCGCCTGCCCTCCGTCGGTCCCCTCGCCGACCGGGAGATCGCCCTTACCGGACCGCGAGTGGTGTGGCCGGAGCCAGGCGGGTCCATCGTGGCGCTGTGGGACGCCGACTCCCGCTACACCGCCCTCAAGGCCGGCTACCACGGAGGGGCCTCGCTCGCCGAGTTCACCATCCCGGTGCTCGCCTTCCTGCCGTTCGGGGCGGAACCGCCCAAGGGGTGGCGCGAGTTGGGGGACCAGCTGCCCCTCTGGTGGGCTCCGGAGGAGGTGGGGAGGGCATCACTGCCGAGTGAGGCCACCACGCAACTGCTCGTCGGCGCGACTCCCTCTGTGCCGAAGAAGCCGACGGGGAAGTCCCAGAAGAAGCAGGCGGAACTCGCGCGAACGCACGAGGCGCTTTTCGACGTGGAGCTGACCGCCGGGGGAGACGACTCCCTTCTCACCCCGACTCTCGTCTCTCGGACGGAGGCGCTCGTGACGGCGCTGCTCGACTCCGAGACGTACCAGGGCCAGCTCGGCGGTCTGGCCCGCAAACCGCAGCAGGAGCAGGTCCACAAGGCGCTCGCCGCCCTGATCGACGCGGGCGGCACCCTGCCCGTGACCGCGCTCGCCCAGCGCGCCGGCCTGCCCGTCACCCGAGGCGACGGTTTCGCCGCCGTCCTGCGGCAACTCCTCAACTACGACGGCGTACAGGTTCTGGAGACCCTGCCGGACGGCCGTACCCTGCGGCTCCACGAGGCACTGCTGCGTGAGCAGTTCGCTCTCGGAGCGGGCTGAGGAGGTGTCTCGGGGTGCCTCGGTCCTCGGCCCTGAGGCACCCCGAGCGGTCCACCCGCGTCGAAGGTGAATGCGGCTATCTCACGACGCGAACGCCCGGAGCACCTTCGCGAAGGTCGTCAGCTCGTCGATCATTTCCGGCGGAAGCGGCTTCTCGTCGAAGTGGGCGATGCGGTTGCGGATGTCCTTCACCCGCTTCAGCAGGCCGATGAACTGCTCCCGGGGCATGTTGGGCCACTTCAGGGCCTCCCAGTTGCGGTCGGCCTGCTCGGCGAAGGGCTGCTTCGTCTGGTCACCGTCCAGGAGTCTCAGGTAGTCGCCGAACATCAGGTCCGACACCTGGCCGGTGCGGCGTTCCGGCTTCCTGTTCGTCTGGACCGCCTTGATGGTCTCCGCGTCCAGCGCCGCGCCCAGGCAGCGGCGCAGCAGCGACTCGATCTCGCCCACGATGAAGAAGGGGCGCGCCGCTCCCTCGAAGCGTTCCGTGACGTCCGCGGCGGTGACGACGCCCGAGAGGCAGCCGTCGTCGCCGCGGACGAGAAGGTAGCCGTGCTCGCGGATGACAGGGAGGGCGGTGAAGAACTCCTGTCGGGCGTCGGCGACGGGCAGCGAGTCCTTCTCCATCGCGTTGTCGAGGGTGGCCGCCTTCCCCGCCTCGTACATCTTGGCCACGGACCCCCAGGTGACGACACCGTGGACCTGCGCCATACCGGTGGTCACCGGAATCTGGGAGAGGCCCTTCGTACGCATCAGAAAGGTCGTCTGGGACAGGGGCGTGCCGGGGCCCACGGACACCACGCCGCGCCGCGCGGACGGGATGTCGCCCAGCAGCAGCCGCTGGGGCAGGGCGTGCGAAGGCAGGGCCTCGTCCGCCGCGTCGGCCTCGTCGTCCGCGTCGGTCGGCGTGCGCTGTGCGGGAACGGCCGTCAGCGGCACGACATCGACGGTGGTGCGCAGGCCGCAGACGGCGAAGTCCGGCAGCGTGGTCAGCCCGGCGTCCGTCAGAGCCTGCGAGATCCGATGCACCGTCCGGTGGTCGCGGACCCTGACCTGGAAGAGGTCGAGGATCTCCTGCACGGACACGGTCCTGCCCTTGAGCGAGGCCATGTCCCGCTCCTGAGGCCTGGTCGTCATCGGGCGTCGTCCTCCGGCAGGTCGCGGAGCATCGTCTTCTTGCCCATGGCGGAGTGCACGAGGTCCTGCAACTGTTTGGAGCGGTCGCGGTAGAAGCGCTCGTAGTCGTTCTCGCGCAAGGCGTCCGGATCGATCAGGTGGGTGGCCAGGACGTCGTCGAACCACTCGCGGCGCATGTCGGACGCGGCGATCATCGTGGACAGGTACGACGACGGCGCCCCCGTCATGTCCATGGCCGCGCGGTACGACAAGGGGGTCTTGTTCACGATCGAACCGGTGGGCAGCCCCTCGCTGTTGCCCCGCCGGAACCACGTCTTCGGGAAGATCTGCCGGATGTCCACGCCGTACTCGTCCAGCCTGCCGGGGCTGAGCGGGGCGTCCGTGTGGTGCCAGTCCACCGCCCCCTGCTTGATCAGCAGAGCGTAGATCCCCTTGTAAGCGGCGCTGTTGCGGGTGGTGAGGGTGTCGAGACGCTCGGCGAAGAAGAACGCCTCCGTGACCGTCTCGGGTGCCCTCTCCTCCTGCGCGATCCAAGGGACGAGCTGCTCGACGTCCTTGGTGAAGCGCGTCTCCGTGGAGCCGCCGTACATCTCACCGAGCACCCCGCACCAGAACCACTGCTCGACCTTCTCCTCCGCCCCCAGACCGTCCATCGCCGTGTCGAGGATGGCGCGGACGGCCGCGAGCGGCACCAGCTGCGTCTTGTACGGCAGGTCGGCCGGGCGGACGATGCACTGCCGTTCCAGGAAGTCGCCCACCCATGCGAAGGCGTCGGCGAGCTTGGGCGCCAGGCGGACGAAGTCGGCCAGGGGGAGGTCCAGCAGGTCGCGGCGCTTGCAGGACACCGTGGCCCCGAGGCCCGCCTGCTTGCGCTCCCACGTGCGCACCAGCGCGATGGACTGGAGGAAGTCGATGCTGCTCAGCCCGTTTTCCAGACCGCTCTCGATGCGGCCGAAGACCGGGTACTTGCTCGCCAGCGTCTGCTTGATCTCCCGCCACACCTCGGGGAGCTGGTAGTAGTCCCCGGTCAGTTCCACATGGTCGCGGTCCCCGGCGTACGTCGCGGTGAGCAGTTCGAACACGTTCAGGGGCACACCGCCCGTGTTGACCCGCTCGAACACCGCGCAGACGGCGTCCATCGAGGTGGAGGCGCCCAGCCGGATCATCGGGACCTGGAAGGCACGGACCTGCTGGAGGACCGCTTCGTCGAACTGGCCCCACAGGTCCCAGTTCCGGTCCTCGTCGGCCTTGATGTACGCCTTTTTCCACTCGTTCACGCGCTGCGCGTCGAAAACGAAGTGGAGAGGGAAGAGGCCGGCCGCGCATTCGGCCTCGGTGCTGCTCAGATCCAGCACGACCGTACGGTTGAAGTCCGTCCGTAGCACCTTGTCGGCCGGGACGGACACGACGGCCTCGTCGCGGTCCGCGGACGGTCCGACGGCCTTCGCGATGTCGACGTAGTACCACCGCTGGATGGGCTTGTTCCGAGAGTCCGCTGTCTCCACCGGGGCGTCGAGCCACAGGGCCTGGAAGAGGGAGGTGAGGCGCTGCTGTCCGTCGAGCAGCAGGAGGTCGGCCTCGGGATCTCCGTCCGGCCGTGCACCGGTGAGGGTCCGGGAGCGGAACCGGGTGGCGCCGCCGGTCTGCAGCGTCATCACGACACCGAGCGGGTAGTCAAGAGTGACGGTCGCGATGATCGCCCGGATCCGGTCGTCGTCCCACTTCCAGTTCCGCTGGAAGTCGGGCAACTGTAAGGAGCCCGAGGCGACATCCGCCAGAACGTCCTTCAGCTTCACGTTGTCGAGGGCCGCCATGTGACTCCACTTCCCACCCTGTTGTCTGTACGGAGAGTGATTTCATCAGCGTGATCCGGTGACGGTCAACTGGTTCACCGAACAACGAGTTGACCGTGACCACCACCGGTTCAGTTGCAGGGCCGGGGCCATGAGTCTGGTCGACGACCGGCTCACCGTGTCACGAGCCGGGTATCGGCGGACTTCTTCCAGGCACCGTCGCACGGAGAGATGGGACACTGGTCCCCGTGAGCACCACCGGATCCAAGCGCCACGCCCAGGTCAGCGCGGCCCGCCGCCGTACCGTCCTTGACGCCCTGCGCCGTGGAGCCGTACCCGAGAGCGGGCTCGACCTGCTCGCAAGCGGCCTCGACCGGTTCGAGACGGCCCTGGACGCAGAACTGACCGCCGTGGCGTCCGGGGGATCCGTGTTCAAGGCCGTACGAGGCGAGTACGGGTCCGGCAAGACGTTCTTCACCCGCTGGCTGGGCGAGCGGGCCAAGCGCCGCAACTTCGCCGTGGCCGAGATCCAGATCTCGGAGAACGAGACGCCGCTGCACAAGCTGGAGACGGTCTACCGGCGGCTCACCGAGAGGCTCACCACGTCCAGCTTCCCGCCCAGCGCCCTGCGGCCCGTGGTAGACGCCTGGTTCTACGCCCTGGAGGAGGACGCCCTCGCGGCCGGCGCGACCGAGGAGGAGCTGCCCGTCAAGGTGGAGAAGCTCCTCGTGGCGCGGCTCGCCGAGGTGTCCCGGCACGCCCCGTCCTTCGCCACCGCACTCCGCGGCTACCGGGTCGCCCTCGCGGACGGTGACGAGGCGACCGCCTCGGCCGTCCTGGCATGGCTCGGCGGCCAGCCGCATGTGGCGGCCTCCGCCCGCAGGTCCGCCGGGGTGCGCGGCGACCTCGACCACTTCGGTGCCCTCGGTTTCCTGCAAGGGCTCCTCACCGTGCTGCGCGACTCCGGGCACACCGGGCTCTTCGTCGTGCTCGACGAGGTGGAGACGCTCCAGCGGGTCCGGTCGGACGCCCGTGACAAGGCGCTCAACTCGCTGCGGCAGCTCATCGACGAGGTGCACTCCGGCCGCTTCCCCGGCCTGTACCTCGTCATCACCGGCACGCCCGCCTTCTACGACGGGCAGCAAGGCGTGCAGCGTCTGGCACCGCTCGCCCAGAGGCTCGCCACCGACTTCACCACCGACCCGCGCTTCGACAACCCCCGGGCCGTGCAGATCAGGCTCCCCGGTTTCAACCAGGAGTCCCTGATCGGCCTCGGCATCACCATCCGGGATCTGTACGCCGAGGCCGCCGCGTCGCCCGAGCGCGTGCGTACGGTCGTCGACGACGCCTACGTCGCGGACCTCGCGCGGGCCGTCGGCGGGGCGCTGGGCGGGAAGGTCGGGGTGGCTCCTCGCCTGTTCCTGAAGAAGCTGGTCGGGGATGTGCTCGACCGCGTGGACCAGTTCGACGACTTCGATCCCCGGCAGCACTACCGGCTGACGGTCGCCGGCAGCGAACTCACCGACGTGGAGCGAAACCTGGCCGCCACGGTCGCCGGCGGCTCCGCGTCGGCCGACGACATCGACCTGGAGCTGTGATGGGGTGGGACGCGGGGAGCCCCGCCGGTACGGGCCAGAGCGGGGACGGAGCCGACGTACTCGACCGGCTGGACCCCGTCGTGCTCCACCACATCGTCAACACCCTTGGCTGGCCCGATCTGCGCCCCCTCCAGCGGTCGGCTGTCACACCACTCATGGACGGGCAGGACGCCGTGCTGCTGGCGCCGACGGCGGGCGGCAAGACCGAGGCGGCCTGCTTTCCACTGCTGTCGGCGATGACCGAACAGAAGTGGACGGGCACCTCCGTCCTGTACCTGTGCCCGCTCAAGGCCCTCCTCAACAACCTGGTCGGCCGCGTCGACTCCTACGCCCAGTGGCTCGGACGGCGCGCGGCGCTCTGGCACGGCGACACCAAGGAGTCGCAGCGTCAGCGCATCCGTACCGAGGCGCCGGACGTCCTGCTCACCACGCCCGAGTCACTTGAAGCGATGCTCATCGGCGTCAAGACCGACCATGCACGGCTGCTGGGGAGCGTGCGGGCCGTGGTCGTCGACGAGGTGCACGCCTTCGCCGGTGATGATCGGGGATGGCACTTGCTCGCCGTGCTTGAGCGGCTGGAGAGGGTCACCGGGCGGCCCATCCAGCGCGTCGGGCTTTCGGCGACCGTCGGGAACCCCGCCCAACTGCTGCACTGGTTGCAGGGCGCCGGCGCCGCAAGCCGTACGGGGCAGGTCGTCGCCCCGGGGGTGGAGCCGCCGCCCGACCCCGGCAGGGCCGGGACGCCCGACGACGCGGGCGCCGACCGCCCCGGGCCCGCGGGCGAGGTGGAACTCGACTACGTGGGCTCCCTGGAGAACGCCGCCAAACTCATCGCGGCCCTGCACCGGGGAGAGAAGAGGCTCGTTTTCTGCGACTCCCGCCGACAGGTCGAGGAGCTGGGCGCCGCGCTGCGGGCCCGGGAGGTGACCGTCTTCCTGTCGCACGCCTCCCTGTCCGTCGACGAACGCACCCGTTCCGAACGGGCCTTCGCCGAGGCGCGCGACTGCGTCATCGTCTCCACCTCGACCCTGGAACTGGGCATCGACGTGGGCGACCTCGACCGCGTCATCCAGGTCGACTCGCCGGCCTCCGTCGCCTCGTTCCTGCAACGCATCGGTCGCACGGGCAGGCGCCCCGGTACCGTGCGCAACTGCCTGTTCCTCACCACCCGAAAGGACACGCTGCTGCAGGCGGCCGGCCTGCTGGTGCTGTGGTCGCGGGGCTGGGTGGAACCGGTCGTCCCGCCACCCGAGCCGCGCCACCTGGTGGCCCAGCAACTACTGGCTGTCACTCTGCAACAGCACAAGCTGGGCGACCATTTGTGGGACCGCCAGTGGAACGGCCTGGCCCCCTTCGATAGCTCCGCCGCCCCGATCCTGCGCTTCCTCACCGAGGAGGGTTTCCTCGACAGCGACGGCGGCATGCTGTTCGTGGGACCCGAGGCGGAACGCCGTTTCGGTAAGCGGCACTTCATCGAACTCACCGCGTCCTTCACCGCGCCGCCGCAGTTCACTGTCCTGTCCGGGCGTACGGAGATCGGCCGTACCGATCCGAGCGTCCTCACCGAGGAGCGGCCCGGCCCGCGGCGGCTGCTGCTCGGGGGGCGCAGTTGGCAGGTCACCTACATCGATTGGCTGCGCAAACGCGTCTTCGTCGAGCCTGCCGACGGCGGCGGCATCGCCAAGTGGATGAACGGCGGCGTCGTCGGACTGTCCTACGCCCTGACGCGTGCCATGCGCGAGGTGCTGCTGGGGACGGATCCGCCCGTCTCCCTCACCCGGCGTGCGGAGACGTGCTTGGCCGAACAGCGCGAGACCGACGCACCCGCCACGGTGCACCCGGGCGGCACACTGATCACGCGCGTCGGCTCCGACGTCCGCTGGTGGACCTGGGCTGGTTACCGCGCCAACGCCACCCTGGCAGCCACCCTGCAGTCGGTCACCGACCCTCTGCAACGCCCCACCGACAGCTGGCTGCGCCTGCGTGAGAATCTCACCCCGGGCGACTGGCGCACGGCCCGCGACAACGTCGGAGAGAACCTCGTCCTGCCTGACGTGGACCGCCGGGCCGTACGCGGCCTGAAGTTCTCCGCCGCCCTTCCGGAACGCCTCGCTGTGGCTACTGTGGCGGTCCGCCTGGCCGACTTCGAGAGCGCCCGCCTGGTGCTCGGCGAGCCGGCACGCTTTCAGTACTGCGACTGACTTGTCAGGGCGGCCACCTCGCCTACGGCCGAGCCGACGAGACCAGTTGCTTCCCGATGATGCGGTTCGGCGCCGCGCGCGACACCGCCCGTGCGCTCTGGCCGCCGGGGATCTATCCGGTCGCGGGCACCGTCGAAGTGGTCTTCCAGTACTTGAAGCGACGCCCCCCGTTCGACGACGAGCCACTGCGTCGCGAGCTGATGATCCGGCTGAACGGCATCGAGGGCATCGACCTGGCCGAAGCCAAACTGGACCTGCGTCCGTCCTTTCCGCTGGAGGTCTTCTCCGGGCACGGCGAAGAGATCTGCGCGGTGCTGGAGTGGTTCGCGCACACCGCTGCCCTGGCCGACGCCCGCCGCATGGCGGACGACGATCCGGAGACCTCGCGGCGGCGGAATGGGCGCTGACGCGCCCCTCAGGTGCGTGAGGTCCGAGAATCTCTGGGCCCCGCGCACCGCCGAACACAAAGTGACCCTGGCCGGACGAAGTGCTGCAGCACGGCCGGCTGATGAGCAGGTGCCGTGACGGGGGCGTCGACGCCCACCGGAGTCCCGGCGGCTTCATCGGAACCGTGCCGTCCGACACCTCGGGAGTGATGCCGAGACACAGGCCGGGATTCGGGGAGGAAGCCGAACAACGCGCTCCGCACACCGCATGGCCAGAGCGCGCCCTTGACCAGCCCCATGAGGGCTGCTCCGCTTGGTGGGTCGGGGTGTCGGATTCGGGGGGCGGCTTCGTGGCCAGGTTGGTTCCAGGTGCGCTGGGTCGGGGCAAGGGTCGCGGAGATGACGCGGCTGGGTCCGCCGTCGGCCCGGCGGGCCGGGCATGAGGTTACGGCGTGGCCTCGCCGTCGCCTGCGTCGCTGGCGGCGTCGCGATCATCACCGTGCTGATCGGGCTCGTCACGAACGCGGTGTCCGCACAGGCGCGCTGGCCCGGTGTGCTCGGCTGGATCCAGGAGCACGCCTGGTCGTCGTTCATCGCCCTGGGCGTGGCCCTGGTCGGGCTGACGGCATTGCCCGCGGCCCTGTCGGAGTCGCGGACGCTCGGGGGTCCCCAGCCGCCGCAACCCCGCCCGGACGACGCGGTGGGGCTGCTGGGCGCCGCCCTGGTCCTTCGTTCGCTGCCGAGGGACACGACGGCGTTCACCAACCGGTCGACCGAGCTGGAAAGCCTCGTGACGTCGGTGAAGGCCTCGCAGGAGAACGGGCAGTCACTGCCGGTCCATGTGATCGACGGGATGCCCGGCGTCGGCAAGACCGCCTTCGCCGTGCGCGCCGGACACGTCCTGTCTGAGCGGTTTCCGGACGGGCAGCTCTTCGTGAACCTCAACGGACACACGCCGGGACAGAGCCCGGTGCACCCCGCCGAGGCGCTGGCCTCGCTGCTGGCGGCCACCGGAGTGCCGACGCAGCAGATACCGGTCGGTGACGATCCGGGGGCGGTCACGGAGGCCCGGGCCGCGATGTGGCGGAGCCGCCTCGCGGGCAAGAGAGCGCTGCTCATCCTCGACAACGCGGCGAGCTACCGGCAGTTGGAGCCCCTGCTCCCCGGTGGGAGCGATTGTCTGGTGCTGGTGACGAGCCGCAGACGACTGGCGGCGCACGAGGAAGTGGTGCTGCCGGTCGCGGAGTTACCGCCCCACTACGCGGTGGACCTGTTCGTACGTCTCAGCGGTCGTTCGCTCGATGTGCTCGGCCGTCAGGTGGTCGAGGAACTGGTGCGGACGTGCGGGTACCTGCCGCTGGGCGTGTCACTGCTCGCCGCCCGGTTGCGGCACCACCCGACATGGAGCGCCGAGGATCTCCGGGAGCGGCTGGCGGCGGCCGGGGACCGGCTCGGGGAGTTCCGTGCCGGTGAGAGAGCGGTCGTCGCGGCCTTCCAGCTGTCCTATCGGGACCTTCCGCCGGGGCGACAGGACTTCTTCCGCAGCCTTGGTTTCTACCCGGGTACAGACATATCGGAGTATGCCGGTGCCGCGCTCGCCACGACAGGAGTGGCGGAAGCCCGCGGTCACCTGGAGGCGCTCTACGACGACCACCTGATCGACGAACACCCGGGGAGCCGCTACCGGCTTCACGACCTGTTGCGTGACTACGCCCGTCGTCTCGCGGGTGAGGGAGGCAGTATGGAACAGGTTCAGGCCGTCCAGCGTGTGTGCACGTACTACCTGGCCGCTCTCGCCGTCGCCAACACCTACCTCGTCCGCAGCGGTGCGGCCGTGCTCCCGCCGCCCGATGACGCGGCCGGTGTGGAGACCCCGGCGATGGGATCCCGTACGGCCGCTGTCGGGTGGCTGGAGAGGGAGCGGGCCAATGTCCTGTCCTGCATCGAACAGGCCAACAGGCTGGCCTTGCACGATCTTGTGATCGGTCTGGCCGCGGCGATGGCCCCCTTCCTGCGCCAGGCCGGACCGTGGGACCAGGCCGTCGGCCTGCACCGGACGGCCGCCGAAGCGGCCCGGCGTACGGGTGACCGACGAGCCCTGGCCGGCGCGCTGGCCGAACTCGGCGTCGTACGGCGCTTCATGGCCGTTTACGGGGAAGCGACCGAGGCGCTGAACGAGGCGGCGACACGTTACGACGAGGCCGGTGACCGGAAGGGCAAGGCCGATGCCCTGAACCAGGCGGGGATCGTCTGGTACCTGACCGCCGACAACGAGTCTGCGGAGCGCGCCCAGAGCGAAGCGCTGCTCATCTACCGGGAGTTGGGAGATCGGCTCGGGCAGGCGAACGCGCTTGCGGACCTCGGCATGGTGCGCAGGCAGACCAGCCGGTTCGACGCGGCCGTCGAGGCCCAGACCGAGGCGCTGTCTATCTACCGAGAACTGGGTGACCGGTACGGTGAGGCCAACTCGCTCCGTGATCTGGGTGTCGTGCACTGTCTGACGGGCGAGTACGAACGAGCGGCCCGGCGGCACCGCGAGGCGTTCGACATCTACCGCCTGCTCGACGACCGGGTCCACCAGGCGTACGCCCTCAACGAGCTCGGCGTCGTGCGGCGCATCACCGGGGATCTCGCCGGGGCACGGGAAGACCACACGCGGGCACTGGAGTACTACACCGAACTCGGCGACCGATTCGGCCGTGCCAACAGCATTCGGCACCTCGGGGCACTGGACCGGGTCGGAGGGGACATCCCGGAAGCGGTCCGCCGGCTGGAGGAAGCCCTGACGGTGTATCGCGACCTCGGCAGTCGTGGAGGTGAAGCCGCGGCACTGAGCGAACTGGGGGCCGCGCGGGGCGCCGCCGGGGACCGGGACGGTGCCCTGAGGGCGTTCCGGCGCAGTGTGGAGCTCTCGCGCGAACTGGGCGATCGGTGTGCCGAGGCGGAAGTACTCAACAACTGGGGGGCCTTGCTGCGTTCGTCCGGCGATCCGGTTGCCGCACGCGGGTACTTCCAGCTGGCGGTGAGACTGGCACGCGACGTCCGCTGTCCGCTTGAGGAAGCCAGGGCGCTGGAGGGGATCGGGCGCTGTGAGCGGGTGATCGGCGGGCGAGGTGCGGCTGAGGGGCCGCTGCGTGAAGCGGCCGCGGTCTACGGCCAGTTGGGCCTGGGGAACGCGGTCGCGGAGGTTGAGCGATTGCTGGCGCGACGGCCACGGTGAGTACGTAACGTGAGGGTAATGTAGCGGAGTGTGGCTGATTCGTGTCTCACGCGGGAGGCGCGGGAACTGTTACCTTGCTGTCTAAGCTTGATCCTTCAACCATTGATCGTCGGGGTGATTCTCGGCGCGGCACAGCAGGGGGCGTTGGATGGTGTCAGAAACGGCTCATGCGGCGGTGTGTCGTGGTGCGGAGGAGTCCCAACCGGCCGAGCGATCCGCGGTGCTGGACCGCTTAGGTGCTCGCGTGCGGCGACGTCTGGCGGCGGAGCGATCGGCTCCGGAGCAGGTCGCCGGCGGCAGCCACGGAGCGTCCCTCATCGGGCCGCTGCCGCAGTAAGGGCGTCGGTCGTGACGCTTTATCCCGTTCCCTTCCGGTCGTTCGTTCTCAAGTCCGCGAACCGCTGCAACATCGACTGCGACTACTGCTACGTCTTCAACTCCCCTGACCAGGCATGGCGAAGGCTGCCCGCCCGCATGAGCGTGGAGGTCGCCCGAGCGGCCGGGAGGAGAATCCGCCAGCACGCGGCGACGCACCAGCTGCGGACAGTGGATCTTGTACTGCACGGAGGCGAACCACTACTGGCCGGCAGACGGCACACGCATGCCCTGCTGACCGCCCTCCGTGAGGAGATCCCGGCGGACGGCCCGGAAGTCCGCTTCGAGCTGCAGACCAACGGCACGCTGCTCTCGGAGAGTTGGCTCGACCTGTTCGAAGAGTTCGCGGTCACGGTGGGCGTCAGCCTCGACGGACCGCCGCACGCCAACGACCGGCACCGCCTGACCCATGCGTCCCGTTCGAGCGCGGCCTCGGCCGAACGCGGCGTACAACTGTTGCGAACCCGGCCGCACCTGTTCGCAGGCCTGCTGGCCGTGGTCGATCTGGCCAACAGCCCGGAAGAAGTCCACGACTACCTGGCCGCCTTCGATCCGCCGGTCATCGACTTCAACCTCCCGCACGGCACGCACGACGCCCCACCCCCTCGCAACAACCCTTCGCTCCCCGAGTACGGGATGTGGATGAGCCGTGTCTACGACGCCTGGCTCGCCCGGCCCCAGCACCGCCACACCGTCCGGATGCTGGAGGATGTGGCCGCTCTCAGTGCGGGTGTACGTGGCTCCGTCGAGACGCTCGGACTCGCCCCACCCGCAACCGTGGTGATCGAATCCGACGGGTCCCTGGAAGGTGTGGACACCCTCCGCTCCGTCGAGGAAGGCGCCTCCTGGCTGGGCCTCGACGTCTTCCACGCCACCCTCGACGAGGCGGCCCTCCATCCAAAGCTCTCGCACAGGCAGTACGGCAAGGATGCGCTCGCCGACCAATGCCGGTCCTGCCCGCTGGTCGAGGTCTGCGGCGGCGGTTACCTTCCGCACCGCTTCAGCTCCGCCCGTGGCTATGACAACCCCTCGGTCTACTGCGCCGACCTGGAGCACCTCATCCGGCACGTTCAGAGGTCGCTGCTCCGGCACGGATGGGAACTGTCGGCTTCAGCGCCGTCGCCCCCATAGCTCTGCCACCCGCACAGCTCTGCCACGCGCATCGCGATGGCGCAACGCGCGTTGACCGAGTCGACGCCCGAAACGACGAGAAAGAAGGAGAGCACGCATGAGCATGAGGATTCGCCCGGCCGGTGTGGGTGACGTCCGGGCACTGGCCAGGCTGATCGAAGAGATCGAGCGCTTCTACGGGGCGACCGAGATCCAGCCTTTCGAAGAGCGCCGGTCCCAAGTCAGGCAGGCTCTCTTCGGTTCCCCACCACTGGCTTCCGCCCTGCTCGTCGAGGACGGCCGGGGCGACATCGTGGGCATGGCCGCGTACTCGTTTCTCTGGCCGGCCGCGGGCTCCTCCCACTCCCTCTTCCTCAAGGAACTCTACGTCCGGGACTCCCTCCGTCGGCAGGGAGTCGGAAAGGCGCTGATGCGGAGGCTCCGCGACATCGCCCAGGAGCGGCCGGGATGCAGTCGCCTGGAGTGGATGACCGACCGTGAGAACGAGGGGGCCCGGTCGTTCTACCGGGAGCTCGGCTTCACCGAGTTCGATGGGAAGATCGTCTACCGGCTGGAGACAGGGGCCGGCGTCACCAGGGAACCCGCGCACTCCGTCTCGGCCTGACCCGCTCCGCACGTCAGTCGGCCTGACCAGCTTCGGACGCCAACCGCCGCGCCGGCAGGTGACGCCACTGCCGCCGTCGGGGCACGTCCAGGGCGAGTCCGGACCGGCGCCGCCGATCTCGCCAGCAGCTCACGCTCATCCCATCACGTGAAGGGCCGGACGCCGGCTGCCGGCAACCACCGGCCGTTGCGGTGCGGTTGGGCACTAATTGTGACGTGGCCATTATCGCTTCATCATTGCAATACGGCATGAGCCTCTTGAGCGCACTCTGGGGAGTATGCCGGTGCGCGGACTGTTCCGGTGGCACTACAGATCGCAGCCTCAGGCGTGTACAGGAATGGGGCGCCAGGAATCGACTTCGACCGGGTCGTGCCGAACTCGCTCTACAGTCCGGCGACGATATGGCCCGACTCCTGGCCGTCATGCCGTCCGATCCGGGCGAGGATCAAGGCGTCGACTGGGCTGCGCTCCGAACGGCCTGGGGGCGGGTTCCCTCGGGCTGCATGGCTTTCATGTCGCACTACGGAGCCGGAGCCATCGACGACTCTTTCTCGATCCTGGTGCCGAACACGCTGGACAGGTCTGTGGGAGGCGGCATGGCGGGAGGGACACGCAATGCGGCGGGCCTGTGGGACGAGGGCTCTGGACCTGTCCTTCGAGGACTGATGCATGAAAGATGCCAGGCGGAATTGTCTCGGTTCCGTGAATTTCTGGGGGAGCCGCAGGTCAACGGAGATATCAGCCATGACTGGCGCGCTCTGGAAGCAGGTCTGGCGGAGCAGCTTCCTCAGGATCACAAGGATTCGTGACGGCTTACGGGCCGGGCTGTATCAATGATCAGCTCCACGTCTTTCATCCGCGAGCGGCAGGAGGGGACGAGGGGCTGAGGCTCGGATTGTTGTGGGAGCAGGTCTGTCAGGCATTCTTCTGCCACTTCCCGATCTCGCACCAACGGGCTGGCCATCGCCGGCATCGTCCTCGGCATCGTGGATCTGGTCATCTTCGCGGTGCTGATCGCCGTGGCCGCGTCCAACGGCGGGTTCACCTGGTACGTCGGGGGCTGACCGACGGCTGACCGTCGAGCGTCGCTCGCTCCAGGCAGGTGTACGTGGACGGCTCGGCTCAGGCCGGGCCGTCCACGGCGTTGATCAGCCGAGCACAAGGGGCAGCTTCAGCCCCAGCGGTTCCAGGTCGGCGCGCTGGCTGTCCGTCGGTCTCCGGCGGCCCGTGCCGATCAGCAGGACGTCCTCTGCGGTGAAGGACGCGGGGAACGCCGCTCCGGCGATCCGTTCCAGTGCCGTGCGGGAGTGGGCGAGGCTTTCCGGGGACGGCCCCGTCATGCCCGGCAGGTGGGCCGTCAGGTCCAGGTGGTGGAGGGTCCATTCCAGGACGTATGCCGTGAGGTAGTCCGCGACCGTGAGGGTCTGGTTCTGGGTGGTCACCCGGGCCGTGGGGTCCGCGAGTTCCGCCGCGCGGGCGGCCGCCGAACCCACGTCGTCCAGGTGGAACTTGAGGAGGGCCATGTCCTCGTACGCCGCCGCCAGGCGGACGGTCAGTGCCGCCAGGGGGTCCTCGTCCCCGACGGCCGGGGGATCGTTCGAGACCTGCCAGTAGGTCGTCGCGTCGACCGTGGTTCCGCCATCCGCGTCGGCAGGCGTCACCAGCGTGATCAGTACGTCCTGCGCGTCGATGACCAGGTGGCAGACGAGGTCCCTCACCAGCCAGCCCGCGCAGCCCGACGGCTGTTCGAAATCCTTGTCCGTGAGGTCGGCCACCGCCGCGCGCAACGCTGCCCAGGAAGAGGAGAAAAGGTCCACCCCCGCAAGGTAGTTCAAAGCATTGACCCTTCGTCGGGGGCGCGCTTTCATCGTGCTCCTGTTGAAGGGGGAACCAGTGAAAAGACCTGTGTTACGTGTGCTGGCGCATGCCGTCGGTTCTGTTCTGGTGGCTGCGGCGGCGACGTCTGTCGCGTCCGCGTCCGCCGTCGCCCAGGACGAACCGTCGACCGCCGTGCCGACCACCCAGCGGATCAGCGTGGCCCCGGACGGCGTCACCGGTGGCAACGGCCACTCCACCGACCCCGTCGTCAGCGCCGACGGGCGTGTCGTGGCCTTCATGTCCTCCGCCACCAACCTGGGGCCGACGACCGACGTGCGGAACAGTGTCTACTACCGGACCGGCCCCGGTGAGCCCCTGCAGCGCGTCGTCGTGCCGGGGGAGACGACCTCCACGCCCCAACTCTCCGAGTCCGGGCGGTACTTGACCTTCGGCTCCTACTCGACCGCCACCGCCACCTCCTCCGTCCACCTCATGGATCTGAGCACCGGGACGGTCGAGCGGCTGGCGCCCGCCGTGGGTGACGGCTATCAACTGTCGTACGGCATCGCGCCCGTCAGCGCCGACGGGCGGTACGTCGCCTTCGTCGCCCGGTACGCCGCCGAGCCGCAGGGCTCGTTCCCGTGTCGGGTCATGCTGCTGGACCGGAAGACGCAGCAGGTGCGGCGGGTCAGCCGCGAGACGGACGGCTCCAAGACCTACTACCGGTGCGAGCAGGTCGCGATCAGCGCGGACGGGCGCAAGGTCGCCTATCTGGAGGGGTACACCGGGCCCGGCAACGGCGATCAGGGCGACATCCTGGTCTACGACCGCAAGAGCGGACGTACCGTGCACGCCGACGCCACCCATGACGGAGTCCCCGCCACCACCTCGTCCGCCGCGCCCGTGCTGAGCGCCGACGGCTCCAGGGTCGGCTTCAACTCGGCGGCCGACAACCTCGTCCCGCGGGCCGACACCAACAACGGCGTGAACGCCTTCGTCCGCGACCTGCGAACCGGCACCCTCCAGCGGTACGACGGCCACGCCCCCACCGACCTCACCCTGCTGTCCGACCTGTCCCGCGACGGCTCCAAGCTCCTGCTCAACACGGCCGACGCGAACCGTGCGTCCTTCGGGCTGATCCTGCGCGATCTGTGCACCGGGGAGGAGCAGTTGCTGTCCCCGGGGCAGGACGGCAAGCCCGTCACCGTGGGGGACGCGGCGTTGAGCGGGGACGAGTCGACGGTCGTCTTCGAGTCGTACCATCCCGGACTCGTGCCCGAGGACACCAACCTCATCGGGGATGTGTTCGTCCGCACCGTGCGCTGATTCAGGGCGCAGGGCGGGGCAGCCATCCGGCGGGGGCGGTGTGTGTGCGCCGCCCCCGCCCAGGGACCACACCCCTCAGCCGGTCACCCCCACCACCTCCGCCAACCGCTCCCACTCCTTCCGCGGCAGCGCGTCGTCCTCCCGCCTGTCGAGTACTTGGAGAGCCACATGGTCCGCGCCGGCCGCGTGGAACTCGTCCACCCGTTCCCGGATTCGATCATCGTCACCCCATGCGTACACCGCGTCGATCAGGCGGTCGCTGCCCCCGTCCGCGAGGTCGGGTTCGGTGTAGCCGAGGCGGAGGAAGGTGTTCGTGTAGTTCGGGAGGGTCAGATAGAAGGCGAGGTGGGCGCGGGCGACGGACCGGGCGCGGTCCGCGTCGGGCTCCAGGATCACCTTCAGCTCGGGGGTCAGGAGCGCGCCCGAACCCAGCGCCTCGCGCGCCTCGGCCGTGTGTTCCGGGGTCACCAGGTACGGGTGTGAGCCGGCTGCCCGGTCCCGGGAGAGGCGGAGCATGCGAGGGCCCAGCGCGGCCAGCACCCGGCGGTCCGCGGGTACCCCGGCCGCGTCCAGGGCGTCCAGGTAGGCGACCATCGCGGCGTACGGGCGCCGGTACTGCTCCACGAGCTTCGCGTGGCTCACGCCCAGGCCGAGAAGGAAGCGCCCCGGGTGGACGGCCTCCAACTCCGCGAAGCGCGCGGCCGTTTCGGCGGCCTCGTGCTGCCAGATGCTCTGGATGCCGGTGGCGACCGTGATGCCGGACGTGGCCTCGACCAGGGGGACGGCGTGGTCGACCGACGTGCTGCCGCCCAGCCAGATCGCGCCGAAGCCGAGCTCCTCCAACTCGGTTGCCGCTTCGGCGACTTCACCGCGTCGAGCGGGGTCCTCCGTCCGCAGCCCGATGCTCCAGATGCCGTATCGACCCAGGTTCTGTTTCGCCATGCCATCGCCAACCCGGCATCCTTCGGGATCTATTCCGAGGGCCTCCTCGGCATCAAATCGTGTCGCATCCATTGACGCCCCTCCTGCCTCACCTTTACCTTCTGGCCGAAGTTACGCACAACGTTCGCAATGTCGAACAATTCTTCTTTCGATCCCCTCCCCGAGAGCCGCCCCCGAAGGGACTTGCCGTGTTCCGCATCCAAGTCCGTCACCGGGTGACGCTGGGGGCCGCGCTGCTGGCCCTGTTCGCGTCACTCCTCGCCGTCCAGTCGGCCCCGCCCGCCGCCGCCGCCGACGGCAAGCCGTACACCAACCCGGTGAAGTCGCAGAAGGGCGCCGACCCGTGGCTGGAGTACTACAACGGCAACTACTACCTGGTGACGACCTCGTTCACCGGTGAGCTGACCATGCGCAAGTCACCCACGCTGGCGGGGTTGAGCACCGCGCCCAGCGTGCAGGTGTGGTCGGACAGCACCTCCACCCGCAACTGGAACATGTGGGCCCCGGAGATCCACTTCTTCGGCGGCAAGTGGTACCTCTACTACTCCGCCGGGCCGCGCGCCTCCGCCTGCTGCGACGACCAGCGCACCTACGTACTGGAGAGCGCCGGGTCCGACCCGATGGGGCCGTACACCTTCAAGAACCAGCTCGCAGGGTCCAACCTCAACCCGGGCGGCTGGCTGATCGACGTCAGTGTGCTCAAGCACAACGACAAGCTGTACCTGGTCGGCAGCGGCTCGGCGGGCGGCAGCAAGCAGAGCCTCGTCATCGCGCCGCTGAGCAACCCGTACACCCTCGCGAGCCCCACCTTCACCGTCATCTCCAGCCCGACCCTGAGCTGGGAGACCCAGAGCGGTGAGGTCAACGAGGGGCCCGAGCCGCTCTACCGCAACGGGCGCACCTTTCTCATCTACTCCGCCAGCGCCTGCTGGGGCCCCGACTACAAGCTCGGACAGCTGGAACTGACCGGGGCCGACCCGCTGCTCGCCTCCTCCTGGACGAAGAAGCAGACGCCCGTCTTCCAGCGCAACGACGCGGCCGGGGTCTACGCGCCGGGCCACAACGGGTTCTTCACCTCGCCCGACGGCACCGAGAACTGGATCGTCTACCACGCCAACGACGCCGCGAGCGACGGCTGCGACAACGGCCGTACGACCCGCGCCCAGAAGTTCACCTGGAACGCCGACGGCACCCCGAACTTCGGCACCCCGGTCGCCCTCGGGACCACCATCGCCGGGCCCTCCGGTGAGACCGCGACGACCCCGACCGCGTACACCATCGTCAACCGCAACAGCGGCAAGTGCCTCGACGTCAACGGCGGCAACACGGCCGACGGAACCAACATCTTCCAGTGGACCTGCAGCGGCGGGGCCAACCAGAAGTGGCGGATCGAGGACCGCGCGGACGACACCAGCCGGCTGGTGAACGTCGCCACCGGCAAGGTCGCCGACGTCGCCGACTGCGCGACCGCCGACGGCACCGACATCCGGCAGTGGTCCTGGCTGAACAACAACTGCCAGAAGTTCCGCATGGTCTACCTCGGCGGCGACTACGTCCGGATCGTCAACGCCTCCACGGGCAAGGTCATGGACGTCGCCGACTGCGGCACCGCCAACGGCACCGACGTACGCCAGTGGTCCTGGCTCAACAACAACTGCCAGCAGTGGCGGCTCGTCCCGACGACCGCCTGATCCCCCACCTCTCCACCTCCTTGACCTCGAAGGGCCGCGTCAACACATGAGACGACTCGTCAGACGGGTTCTGGTGGCCGCCGCAGCCGCGCTCGCCGTGCTCACCACCGTGACCACCCCCGCCCAGGCCGCCGCCCCGGCGTCCCCGGCCGTCACCTTCACCAACCCGATAGCCGAGCAGCGGGCCGACCCTCACATCTACAAGCACACCGACGGCTACTACTACTTCACGGCCACCGTCCCCGCGTACGACAAGATCGTGATGCGCCGGTCCACCACCCTCCAGGGTCTCGCAACGGCCCCGGAGACCACGATCTGGACCAAGCACGCCAGCGGTGAGATGGGCGCCCACATCTGGGCGCCGGAGATCCACTTCATCGACGGCAAGTGGTACGTGTACTTCGCGGCCGGTGCCTCGAACGACATCTGGAAGATCCGGCCGTACGTCCTGGAGACCAGCGCGGCCAACCCGATCACCGGCACCTGGACCGAGAAGGGCCGGATCGCGCTGCCGCTGGACACCTTCTCGCTGGACGCCACCACCTTCACCCACAACGGCACCCGCTACCTCAGCTGGGCGCAGAACGACCCCGCGGTCGGCAGCGGCACCAACCTGTACCTGGCGAGGATGTCCAACCCCTGGACCATCAGCGGCAGTCCGGTGATGATCTCCAAGCCGGAGTACTCCTGGGAGACCGTCGGGCACCGGGTGAACGAGGGCCCGGCCGTCATCCAGCGCAACGGCAAGGTCTTCATGGCCTACTCGGCCAGCGCCACCGACGCCAACTACTGCCTGGGCCTGCTGACCGCCTCCGCGTCCGCGGATCTGATGAACCCCGCCTCCTGGGCGAAGAGTTCGGCGCCGGTCTTCAGGAGCAACGACCGGACCGGCCAGTACGGGCCCGGCCACAACACCTTCACCACGTCCGAGGACGGAAAGTCCGACATCCTCGTCTACCACGACCGCAACTACAAGGACATCAGCGGCGACCCGCTCAACGACCCCAACCGCCGTACCCGCTACCAGAAGCTGTACTGGAACGCCGACGGCACGCCCAACTTCGGCATCCCCGTCGCCGACGGCGCGACCCCGGTCCGGCTCTCCTCGTTCAACTTCCCGGACAAGTACATCCGGCACTGGGAGTACCGCGCCAAGCTGGAGAGCAACGTCACCAACCTCGCCGACTCGCAGTTCCGGATCGTCACCGGGCTGACGGGCAGTGGCACGGTCTCGCTGGAGTCGGCGAACTTCCCCGGTTACTACCTCCGCCACAAGAACAACGAGCTCTGGGTGGAGAAGGACGACGGCACAGCCCTGTTCGACGCGGACGCGTCCTTCTTCCAGCGGGCCGGCCTCGCCGACACCGCGGCCGGGGTCTCCTACGAGTCGTTCAACTTCCCCGGCCGGTACATCCGCCACTACGACAACCTGCTCCACACCCAGCCGGTCAGCACGACCCTCGACCGCCAGGACGCCACCTTCTACAAGGAGTAGACGGTTCACTCCGGCGGGGCGACCCGCACCAGGCCCGACTGGTACGCCATCACGACCAGTTGGGCCCGGTCGCGGGCGCCCAGCTTCGTCATCGCCCGGTGGACATGGGTCCGCACCGTCAGCGGGCTCACGTACAGCTTCTCGGCGATCTCGTCGTTGGAGTGGCCCTCGGCGGCCAGGGACATGACCTCCCGCTCGCGCGTGGTCAGGATGGTCAGCCGGTCGGGGGCGGCGAGGCGGTTGCCGGGGGTGGGGGTGGCGAGGAAACGTGTGATGAGGGTCCGGGTGGCGGCGGGGGAGAGCAGCGTGTCGCCGGCGGCCACCGTGCGGATGCCGTCGAGGAGCGCGTCGGCGGTGGCGTCCTTGCCGAGGAAGCCACTGGCGCCGGAGCGCAGCGCCTGGGCCACGTACTCGTCGATCTCGAACGTCGTGAGGATCAGCACACGGGTGTCGGCCAGCTCCTCGTCGGCGCAGATCACGGCGGTCGCGGTGAGCCCGTCCGTGCCGGGCATCCGGATGTCCATGAGGACCACGTCGGGGCGGTGCACCCGGACGAGGTCGACCGCCTCCCGGCCGTCGGTGGCCTCGGCGACCACCTCCAGGTCCGGGCAGGAGTCGATGAGGATCCGGAAGGTGGCCCGCAGCAGGGCCTGGTCGTCGGCGAGCAGGACACGAATGGTCATGGGCGTCGTGTTTCCTCCACTGGTCGTGAGCGGCTAGTTCCGCTGGTCAGGGGCGGGGTCCGGCACCAGGTCCGGCACCGGGGCGGCGACGCGGGAGGGGTGCGGCCGCAGCGGCAGGTCGGTGGTGACCTCGAAGCCGCCCTCGGGCCGGTGACCGGCGCTCAGACAGCCCCCGACGGACTGGGCCCGCTCCCGCATGCCGATGAGGCCGAATCCACGGCCGGGCTCGGACGTGCCCCGCGATGACGTGCCCCGCGGTGACGTGCCCCGCGGTGACGTGCCCCGCGGGCGGGGCACGCCGTCGTCGGAGACCGTGATCGTCAGATGCGTCTCCTGGTACACGAGACGGACCCGCGCCGCGTCCACGGCGGCGTGCTTGCTGACGTTGGTGAGGGCCTCCTGCACGATCCTGTACGCCGTCAGGTCCACACCGGGGTCCAGCGGCCCCGGGACGCCGTCCGTGGTGACGGTGACCGCGAGACCGGCGGACTCGCAGGCCGCCGTCAGCTCCGGGAGCTGGTGGAGCCCGGGGGTGGGCGCCAGCGGCGCCTCGGGGTCGTCGGGCCGGCGCAGCACCCCGACCGTGCCCTTCAGCTCGCGCAGCGCCGCCGACGTGGTGGCCGTCAGCTCGGTGAGGATGCGGTGGGCCTGCTCGGGGTCGGTACGGGTGAGGTGCGCGGCGGTGCCCGCCTGGGCGTTGGCGAGGGCCAGGTGATGGGCGACCACGTCGTGCAGGTCGCGGGCGATGCGCATCCGTTCCTCGGCGACCCTGAGCCGGGCCTCCTCCTCCCGGGTGCGCTCGGCGTGCTCCGCGCGGGCCTGCATCGACTTCAGATACGCCCGCCGCGCCAGCGTCCCCCGGCCGGCGGCGAGGGGCAGCAGCAGCCAGAAGAACGGGCCGATCGTCCTGAGCACCAGAGAGAGGTGCTCCATGGAGTCGGAGAACACGGCCGCGAGGGTCATCGCCGCGATGGTGGCGCAGCCGTAGACACGGGTGGTCCTGCGGTCGGTGAGCATGGCCAGCCAGTAGAGCGCCGCCATGATCGGGGCGAGCAGCAGGGGGGTGAGCAGATAGCCGAGGGCGACGGCGACCGTGGTGCAGATCGCGGTCACGACGAGGGCGGCGCGCGGGTGGGTGCGGTGCTTGAGCAGCGCGAGACAGGACACACCCATGAGGGCCACCCCGACCCCGTCCTGGTCCGGCGGCTTGGCGCCGGGCAGGGTGAGCGCGCTGCCGAGGGTGACGCAGCCCATCAGCGCGAGGGCCAGGACCAGGTCGACGAGGTGGGCGTAACGGCCGTAGAGGTCCCCCAGACGGTCCGCGGCGTGCCGTTCCAGGGCTGTGGTCATCGGGGACTCCGCGGGACGGCGCTCGTCGAGGGCTCCGCCGGGTGGTACGCGTCGGGACTCCGCAGGGCGGTCATCGGGGCTCCGGTAGGTGAGCGGGGACCATGGCAGGGACCACCTCGGTGGTCGTCGACTTCGGTGGTCGTCGACGACTTCGATGGTCGCCGACTTCGGCGGGAACGCCCCCGAGGGCCGCCCGTGTCCTTCGCCACGGACGGCCCCCGGCGGGGGTGGGGCGGTCGGATCAGGCGCGGGTCACTTCCAGCTCGGCCGTCTCGGCCGGCGCCGGATCCGCGTCGTCGGCGCGGCGGGTCAGCGCCTCACCCTCCACATCGACGTGGGGCAGCATCCGGTCCAGCCACTTCGGCAGCCACCACGCCTTGTCACCGAGCAGCGCCAGCACGGCCGGCACGATCGCCATCCGTACGACGAACGCGTCGAACAGGACCGCGGAGGCCAGCCCGAACCCGATCATCTTGATCATGGATTCGCTCTCGCCGATGAACCCGGCGAACACCGCGATCATGATCAGGGCGGCGGCCGCGACCACCCGGGCGCTGTGCCGGAAGCCACTGGTGATCGCCTCGTCGGCCCGGTCGCCGTGGACGTACGCCTCGCGCATCCGTGAGACCAGGAACACCTCGTAGTCCATGGCCAGACCGAACACGATGCCCACCAGGAAGATCGGCATCAGGCTCATGATCGGGCCGGTCTGCTCCACGCCCAGGATCTCCGCGCCGTGGCCCTGCTGGAAGACCAGGACGACCACACCGAGCGAGGCGAGCACCGACAGCAGGAAGCCGGCGGCCGCCTTGAGCGGGACCAGCAGGGAGCGGAAGACGACCAGCAGCAGGATGACGGCCAGACCGACCACGACCAGCAGATACGGGACCAGCGCGGACTGCACCTTGTCGGAGATGTCGATGTTCAGCGCGGTGGTGCCGGTGACCTCGAACGTGGCGCCCGTCTCGGACTCCAGGCCGGGCCGCTCGTCGCGGATGGTGGTGACCAGGTTCTTGGTCTTCTCGTCGGTCGGCGCGGTGGCCGGCACCGCCGAGAAGACGGCCGTGTCACCGGCCTCGTTGAACCGCGCGGGGGACACGGACACGATCCCCTCGGTGGCGCCGATCTCCTTCGCGATCGTGTCGGCCGCCCCCTTGGCGTCGTCGGTCCCCTCGGCGTCAACGACGATCGTCAGCGGCCCGTTGAAGCCGGGCCCGAAACCCTCGGCGAGCGCGTCGTAGGCCCGGCGCTCGGTGGTCGAGGTCGACTTGGCCTCGTCGCCGGGCATGCCCAGCTGGAGGTCGGTCATCGGGACGGCGAGCGCGCCGAGGCCGACGACGCCGAGGATCAGCACGGGCAGCGGACGGCGCAGCACGAACCGCGACCAGCGGGTGCCGCCGTTGTCCGCGGGGCTCTCCTCGATCCGGCCGCTCCTGCGGGCCTTGCGGGCCAGCACCGCGTTCGGCCAGCAGCCGAGGACGGCCGGTACCAGGGTCAGCGCGATCAGCACGGCCACGACGACCGCGCCCGCCGCCGCCAGCCCCATCTTGGTCAGCATCGGGATGCCGACCACGGACAGCCCGGCCAGCGCGATGACGACGGTGAGTCCGGCGAACACGACCGCCGACCCGGCCGTGCCGGTGGCGAGGGCGGTCGCCTCCTCGGGCGAACGGCCCTTGGCGCGCTCCTCGCGGTAGCGGGAGACCACGAACAGGGCGTAGTCGATGCCGACCGCGAGGCCCAGCATCATCGCGAGGGTGCCCGTCGTGGTGGACAGACCGAACGCGTCGGACAGCGCGAGGATCGCGGCCATGCTGAGGCCGACGCCCACCAGCGCGGTCAGCAGCGGCAGTCCGGCGGCGGCCAGCGACCCGAAGGTGACCAGCAGCACGACGGAGGCGATGGCGACACCGATCACCTCGGCCGCGCCGCCCGCGCCGCCCTGCTCGTCCATGGCGGTCCCGCCGGCCTCGACGGTCAGCCCGGAGTCCTGCGCCGCGTGGAGCGTGTCCTCCAGGTGGGACTTGCTGGCGTCGGTGAGGTCGTTCGCGGTGACCTTGTAGGTGACCGTCGCGTAGGCCGTGGTGCCGTCCTTGCTGACCGCCCCCGCCCGGAAGGGGTCGACGGCGCTCGCGACCTGGGAACCGTCGGCCAGATCCGCCACCGTCTCCTCGACGGCCTTCTTGTTCTCGGCGGCGGTGACCTTCTCGCCGCTCGGGGCGACGAACACGACCCGGGCGGTGGCGCCGTCCGCGGTGATCCCGGGGAAACGCTGTTCCATCAGGTCGAACGCCTTCTGGGACTCGATGCCCGGCATGGAGAACTCCTCGTCGGAGGCTCCCGGGGCCTTGAGGGCGCCGACACCTACGGCGCCCAGTACCGCCAGCCACATCACTATGACGTACCAGCGTTTGCGGAAGGCCAGCCGGCCCAGCCGATGAAGGAAGGTTGCCATGGGTCGCAGGTCTCCACGTCAGAGGTCTCGGATGTCAGCCAAGACTCCCCTCGCGGCCCCTGTCCCGTCGTCGTGCGGCTGCCGACAATCGCGGGTACTCAGAACGCAGTACGACACCGCCACCGGGTCACCCCGGGGTATGACCGGGGAACTGCCGGGTAGGACGTACCGTCGGCCCACTCGGTGCGCCTACATGGTGTGCAGGGTGTCGCGGGAGGCCCTGTTGAAGACCTTCAGCGCGTCCCAGAACGGCGTGTAGCAGGCGTCGAAGCGCGCCGCGGCACCGGTGTCGCCCTCGATCATCGCCTCGATCGCCTTGTGGAAGGGGTTCGTCGTCCGCCGGACGGCGTTGGCGAGGTCGGCGACCTCCTCGGGCCCCTCCAGCGAGACGATCCAGGTGAGGTTGCGCAGCGCGGCGTACTCGTCCCGCTGCCGCTCCCGCAGCCGCCGCAGCTCCTCCACCTGCTCCGGGCCGAGCACTCCCTCGGCGCCCCGGACCACGTCGGACACCTTCCAGTGCACGTCGTTCAGCCGCTGCGCCTGCTCGATGAACGCGGCGTACGCCGTCCGCCGCGCCTCCCGCAGCCGCTCCACGCGCTGCGCGCCCGCCGTCGTGTCCGCCTGGATGCGCGCCGCCCGCGCGGTCCCCCGGCTCGTCACCCAACTCGCCAGCACGGCCGTGCCGGCGGTGAGCGCGGCGATCCAGAACGCGTTGTCAGCCATGGCGGGGGCCCAGCGAGCGTGCGGTGACCCCGGCCAGATGGGCATCGAAGACCGCTCGGGCGTCCGGGGTCAGGGTGCGCAGCGCCACCAGAGCCGTGATGACGACGTCGCACAGCTCCGACTGGACGTCGTCCCAGGTGTGGGTGGTGCCCTTGCGCGGGTTCTGCCCGGTCGCGCCGATCACCGCCTGGGCGACCTCGCCGACCTCCTCCTGGAGCTTCAACATCCGCAGCAGCAGGCCCTCTTGGCCGCCGTACGGCTGGTCAGCCTCCAGCCAGGCGTGCAGACGGGTGACGGACCGCCAGAGGTCGTCGGGGGTGTGGGGACGCCGGGGATGCTCGCTCATGGCCGCAGCTTGTCACGCCCCTCTGACAGCCGAGGTCACTCTTCGAACAGCGCCTCCTGCTCGCCCTCCTTCTCCCTGCGTACCCGCTGGGTGCGCAGGCCCACGACCACCGCGGTGACCGCGGCCGTGCCGGCGAGCGCCACCGGGACCATCCAGCCCCGGTCGACGACATGGCGGAGCGCGTGGTCCAGGGAGAGCCGGCCGGGCCCGGCGACGGCGAGGCCCGCGGCGGCCAGGCCCAGGGTCGCGGCGTACTCGTAGCCGCCCTCGGTGTTGAAGAACCCGTTGGGCGTGTGGATCGCGGCCGCGCCGCCCATCGCGCCCGCCGCGGCGGCACCGGCCGCGGGCGTCGCGAGCCCCAGCGCGAGCAGCGCGCCGCCGCCCGTCTCGGCGAGGCCGGCGGCGGTGGCGCTCGCCTTGCCGGGCGCGTACCCGACGGACTCCATGAAGGCGCCGGTGCCCTCGATGCCGTGTCCGCCGAACCAGCCGAACAGCTTCTGCGTCCCGTGCGCGGCGAGCACACCGCCCGTGCCCAGCCGCAGGAGCAGCAGTCCCAGATCACGTCGGTCGAATGAGGTCATGAACACTCCCGGGCAGCCGGTGCGTAGGTCCCCTCCCGCGTATCCACCGTCGCACCGATCACACCCGCGCGACCCGGGCGAGCCGCCGTTCGGGTGGCCCCGGATCCGCCGTGCGCCTCCGGTGGCGCGCCCCCGGGAACGGTGTGAGGCTGGCCGCCATGACGATCGCACCCGCCAAACTCAGCGACCCGGCCGTCCGGGCCTTCGTCGCCGCGGTGAACGCCCATGACGAGGACGCCTTCTTCGCGCTCCTCACGGAGGACGCGACGATGTCGGACGACGGCTCCGACCGCGACCTCGCGGACTGGACCGACCGGGAGATCTTCTCCTCCCACGGCCACATCGAGGTCCAGCGCGAATCAGCGGGCGGCCGGGCGCTGGTCGCCAACTACCGCAACGACACCTGGGGCGAGATGCGCACCGCGTGGCGCTTCACGGTGTCGGAGGACGGGAAGATCAGCCGGTTCGAGACGGGTCAGGCGTAACATCCCGGACGGCCAGGAGGGTTGGGGCTCGTGTTCGTGGAGAGGGCTTGCGTTGGAGTGCACTCCAACTTCTAACGTCCGTGTGCATGGAGACGACTTCGCACCCGCAGCCCCACACCCGCTCCCTCGGTCGCAGCGGTATCCAGGTCAGCGCCCTCGGGTTCGGCTGCTGGGCGATCGGCGGAGAGTGGCAGGACACCGACGGGCAGCCGCTGGGCTGGGGCAAGGTCGACGACGAGGAGTCCGTACGGGCGGTCCACCGCGCCCTCGACCTCGGTGTCACCTTCTTCGACACGGCTGACACCTACGGCGCGGGCCACAGCGAGCGCGTCCTCGGCCGGGCCCTCGGCAAGCGCCGCGCGGACGTCGTCGTGGCCACCAAGTGGGGCAACCTCTTCGACGAGGCCACCCGCACCCGCACCGGCCAGGACGACACCCCGGCTCACGCCCGCCGCGCCCTCACGGCCTCCCTCGACCGCCTCGGCACCGACCATGTCGACCTGTATCAGCTGCACATCTCCGACGCCGACCCCGAGCGGGCCGCCGAACTCCGCGAGACATGTGAGGAGTTCGTGCGGGAGGGGCTGATCCGGGCGTACGCCTGGAGCACCGACGACCCGGACCGGGCGGCCGTGTTCGCCGAAGGGCCGCACTGCACGGCCGTGCAGCACCGCCTGAACATCCTCCAGGACGCGCCCGAACTCCTGGCCCTGTGCGAGGAGTTCGACCTCGCGAGCGTCAACCGCAGCCCCCTGGCCATGGGGCTGCTCACCGGCAAGCACACCGGTGGGCGTGCCCTGGAGGCCGGTGACATCCGCAGTACGCCGCCGGCCTGGCTGCCCGGCTTCAGCGCGGACGGCGGCGCGGACCCGGAGTGGCTCGGCCGGGTCGAAGCGCTGCGCGAGGTCCTCACCAGCGAGGGGCGGACGCTCGCGCAGGGTGCCCTCGCCTGGATCTGGGCCCGCAGCCCCCGGACCGTGCCCATCCCCGGCTTCCGCTCGGTCGCCCAGGCCGAGGAGAACGCGGGCGCCCTCGCGAAGGGCCCGCTCACCGCGGACCAGGTGACGGAGATCGACCGGCTCCTGGGGAGGTGAGGGCGCCGGTTGTGAGGCCGTGCGCCGGGGCGGTCGAGCCGAAGCCGACCCGGGACATCACCCGCCGCGCCTGACCGCCGCGCGCCCGGGGGCCCACGACCGGGCCCGGACATGTGTGGGCAGCCGCTCCGCGCTCCGGTGCTTACCTCGCGGTCCCACGCGAGGTCCGCCCCCTTCCGGACCGCGGAACGGCTGCCGCCTCCCCCTCGGGTTGGCCACGGAAGCCGCCGCCTCCAAGTGTGAAGCTCTCGTGGAGACGCGTCCTGAGCATATGACTGTCACGTGCTCTTATGGACCGGAGCATCAGCTTCCGTTTGTGTAGGTTGAGCCGTGGACGAGTGTCGCGGGGCCCGCGTCACCTCGCTCAGCCCCGCCCCACGTACGGCATCGCCGTCGCCATCACCGTCGCGAACTGCACATTCGCCTCCAGCGGCAGCTCCGCCATGTGCCGCACGGTCCGGGCCACGTCGGCCACGTCCATCACCGGCTCCGGGGCGAGCTGCCCGTTCGCCTGGAGGACGCCGGCCGGCATGCGCTCGGTCATGTCCGTCGCCGCGTTGCCGATGTCGATCTGGCCGACCGCGATGCCGTACGGCCGACCGTCCAGCGAGAGCGACTTGGTGAGGCCGGTCAGGGCGTGCTTGGTCGCGGTGTAGGCGACGGAGTGCGGGCGGGGGGTGTGCGCCGAGATGGAGCCGTTGTTGATGATCCGCCCGCCCCGCGGGTCCTGCTCCTTCATCTGCCGGTACGCCGCCTGCGCGCACAGGAACGCCCCGTTGAGGTTGGTGTCCACGACGTGCCGCCAGGCCGCGTAGTCCAGCTCCTCCACCGGCACCCCGCCCGGTCCGAACGTGCCCGCGTTGTTGAACAGCAGGTCCAGCCGTCCGAACCGGTCGCGCACCGCTGCGAGGAGCGCGTCCACGTCACCGGGGCGTGAGACGTCCGTACGGACGCACAGCGCCTCCGGGGACCCGCTCCGGGCGCCGGTGTCCGTCGTGGCGCCCGCCTCGGCCGCGGTCTCGGCGAGCTTGTCCTCGCGGCGGCCCGCGAGCGCCACCGACCAGCCGGTGCGCAGCAGTTCCACGGCCACGGCGCGGCCGATGCCGGAGCCCGCGCCCGTCACGATCGCGATCTTGGTTCGCATAGCGTTCATGGCCTCGCAGCGTAAAGGAGGGGGCGTGCCGGGCCGCGCAGGCGGCGTCCGGCATCCGGAACTCATTCGTCCGCCATCTGGGTGTTGTGTACGTGACAGAAGATCGTCGAACCTGGCCACTCCAATGCCGAAAGACAACTACCTTCAGACGAGGGCCAGATGACACCCACAGCCCAGAACAGCAGCCGGAACACCCGGAGCGCCCAGTACCCCCAGGGGCCGACCCTGCCCCGTTCGTCGCACGCGGCCGAACTCCGCGCGGCCGCACGCCACTTCGACCGCCGCCGCTTCCTCACCCTCACGGGAGCCGCCGCCACGCTCGCCTTCGCCACCAACCTCCCCGCAGCCGGCGTCGCGGCCGCCGCCACGCTGGACCCCGCGCAGATCGGCGAGGACCCCTTCACCCTCGGCGTGGCCTCCGGCGACCCGCTGGCCGACTCCGTGCTCCTGTGGACCCGGCTCGCCCCGGCCCCGTACCAGCCGGACGGCGGACTGCCCGCCCGACGCATCCTTGTGCAATGGGAGTTGGCACTCGATGAGAGATTCCGACGCATCGTCAGACGCGGCACCGTCACCGCCCACCCCGAGTTCCACCACACCGTCCACGTGGAGGTCGGCCACCTCGCCCCCGGGCGCGTCTACCACTACCGCTTCCGCGCCGGCGGGTGGATCAGCGAGACCGGCCGCACCCGCACCGCCCCCGGCCGCGGTCACCTGACCGGCGCCACCGGGCTCACCTTCGCGGCCGTCTCCTGCCAGCGCTACGACCAGGGCTACTACACCGCCTACCGGCACCTCGCGGAGGAGGACATCGATGTCGTCCTCCACCTGGGTGACTACCTCTACGAGTACGCCGTGAACTCCGTGGGCGGCGCCCGCAACTACACCGACCGCGTCCTGCCCGACGTCTTCAACCACGAGACGGTCACCCTGGAGGACTACCGGCTGCGGTACGCCCTGCACAAGACCGACCCCGACCAGCGGGCCGCCCACGCGGCGCACCCCTTCGTCGTCACCTGGGACGACCACGAGACCGAGAACAACTACGCCGGCGAGCACCCCGACGGTGGCGAGCCCTCCGAGGAGTTCCTGCTGCGCCGTGCCGCCGCCTACCGCGCGTACTGGGAGAACCAGCCGCTGCGCCGCCCCCAGCGCCCCGACGGGCCCGACATGCGGCTCTACCGCCGCTTCCGGTGGGGCCGCCTCGCCCAGTTCGACATACTCGACACCCGCCAGTACCGCTCCAACCAGGCGCAGGGCGACGGCTGGCAGATCCCCGGCCCGGAGTCCGCCGATCCCGCGCGCACCATGACGGGCGCCACCCAGGAGCGCTGGCTCCTGGACGGCTGGGACCGGTCCGACGCCGTCTGGAACGTCGTCCCGCAGCAGGTCACCTTCTCCCAGCGCCGCAACGCCGTGGGCGACGTCTACCGGGTGGCGATGGACGCCTGGGACGGCTACCGGGCCTCCCGCGAACGCCTCCTCGCCGGCGCGGAGGCCGCCGGCGTCGAGAACCTGATGGTCCTCACCGGTGACGTCCACGTCGGCTACGCCTTCGACATCAAGCGCGACTTCGACGACCGCTCGTCCCGCACCGTCGGCACGGAACTCGTCGCCACCTCGATCAGCAGCGGCGGCAACGGCACCGACAAGCCCGCGAACTGGGACACCTACATGACCGCCAACCCCCACATGCGCTTCTACCACGGCCGACGGGGCTACCTCACGGTCGCCCTCGACCGCGAGGCCGCCCGCGCCGACTTCAAGGCCGTGCCCTACGTGACGACGCCGGGGGCCGGGATCTCGACGGTGGCGTCCTTCGCGGTGGAGGCGGGCACGCCGGGGCTCACGCCGGTGTAGCCGCGGGGCTCACGCCGGTGTAGTGACGAGCGCGTCGCCCCGGCGGTCGTCCTCGCCGGGATAGCGCACCCCGATACGGTCGCGGATCGCGTCCAGGGTGCGCATCACGGCGAGGGTGCCGTCGAGGGGGACGAGCGGGGACTCGGTCTCGCCGGCCCGCAGGGCCCGCATGACCTCCCGGGCCTCGTGCCGGAAGCTGTTGCGGGGACCGTCGGCCGGGTCCGCCGCGAAGGTCTGCGGGTCGCGTCCTTCGCGGTGCAGGACGAAACGGTCCGCGAAGAAGAAGCCGTCCGGGACGTCGATCCGGCCCTCGGAGCCGGTGACCGACGCGCTGGTGGCGGTGCCGCCGACGATGGAGCAGTGCACCGAGGCAAGGGCGCCGTTCTCCCAGGAGAGCAGGGCGCCCGTCTGGAGATCGATGCCGTCCTCGGAGAGCACGGCCTTCGCCATGATCTCCGAGGGTTCGCCGAGCAGCAGGTGCGCGAAGGACACCGGGTACACACCCAGGTCGAGCAGCGCGCCCCCGCCCTGCGCCGGGTCCCGCAGCCGGTGCGACGACGCGAGGGGTCCGAGGATGCCGAAGTCGGCGTGCACGGTCCGTACCTCACCGATCGCGCCGTCCCGCACCATCGCCGCGAGCCGGCGCACCACCGGGTTGCAGTACGTCCACATGGCCTCCATCAGGAACCGCCCGCGCTCCCGCGCCAGCGCGACCAGTTCCTCCGCCTCGCGCACGTTCAGTGTGAACGGCTTCTCGCACAGCACGTTCCGCCCGGCCTCCAGGCACATCCCGGCGGCCGTGCGGTGTGCCGAGTGCGGTGTGGCGACGTACACCACGTCCACATCCGTGTCCTCGGCGAGCGCGCGCCAGTCGCCGTACGCCCGGGGTATCCCGAACCGTTCCGCGAAGGCCTTCGCGGAATCCTCGCTGCGTGAGGCCACCGCCACGACCTCGGCGTCCGGCAGGTCGACGAGGTCGGCCGTGAAGGCCGCGGCGATCCCTCCGGTAGCCAGGATTCCCCACCGCACACGTCCGTCGTTCGACATCGCCACCCCTGTCCTCGGCCCCGGGACGGGATGTGACCCCGCCCACGTCGTACGAGCTGAGAGCATAGGTGGCGGAGCGAACGCAGAGGGAGGGGCACATGCCCGAGGGGCACATACCGGGCTCGGCACGGGCCGAGTCGAACACGGCGGCGCCGACGGACGAGCCCGCGGGACCGGGCACGGGGACGGGGACGGAACAGCGGGCGGGACGCCCGGGACCGGCAGAACGACCGGGACCGGCGGGACGGCCGGGGTCACCAGGGCGGCCCGGCTCGCCGGAACAGCCGCAGCCACAGCGCCAGTCGCACCCGAGGCCACACTCGCAGTCGCAGTCGCAGTCGCAGCCGAAGCCGAGCCCCACCGGTCCGGCCTCCACCGGCCTCCGCCGCACCGGTCTCCTCGTCACCCTCATCCTCGGCGGGCTCACCGCCACCCCGCCCCTCGCGATGGACATGTACCTCCCGGCCCTGCCGGAGGTCACCACCTCCCTGCACGCCCCCGCCACCACCGTCCAGCTCACCCTCACCGCCTGCCTCGCCGGCATGGCGCTCGGCCAGCTGCTCATCGGCCCGATGAGCGACCGCTGGGGCCGCAGGCGCCCCCTCCTGCTCGGCCTCGCCGTCTACATCGTCGCCACCGCGCTCTGCGCCCTCGCCCCCACCATCGAGACCCTCATCGCCTTCCGCCTGGTGCAGGGCCTCGCCGGCTCCGCCGGGATCGTGATCGCGCGCGCGGTCGTCCGCGACCTGTACGACGGCGACGCCATGGCCCGGTTCTTCTCGACGCTGATGCTCATCTCCGGAGTGGCCCCGGTCATCGCCCCGCTGATCGGCGGTCAGGTCCTCCGCGTCACCGACTGGCGGGGCGTCTTCGTCGTCCTCACCGCCATCGGCATCGCCCTGCTCGCGATCGTCTGGGCGAAGCTCCCCGAGACACTCACCCCCGCCGAACGCCACGGCGGCGGCATCGGCGAGACCCTGCACGCCATGCGCGGCCTGCTCACCGACCGGGTCTTCATGGGCTACACGCTCGCCGGCGGCTTCGCCTTCGCCGCCCTCTTCGCCTACATCAGCGCCTCCCCGTTCGTGATCCAGGAGATCTACGGCGCCTCACCGCAGACCTTCAGCCTGCTCTTCGGCGTCAACTCCGTCGGCCTGGTCGTCGTCGGCCAGATCAACGGCAAGATCCTGGTCGGCCGGGTCAGCCTGGACAAGGTGTTCGCGGTGGGCCTGACCGTCGTCGCCGTCTCCGCGACCGCGCTGCTGCTGATGTCGCTGGGCGTCTTCGGCGAGGTCGGCCTCGCGCCCACGGCGGCGGCCCTGTTCGTGCTGATGTCCGCGATGGGCGTCACCCTGCCCAACACCCAGGCCCTCGCCCTGATGCGGGTACGCCACGCCGCGGGTTCCGCGTCGGCCCTGCTGGGTACCTCGTCCTTCCTGATCGGCGCGATAGCGTCCCCCCTGGTCGGCGTCGCCGGCGAGGACACGGCCGTCCCCATGGCCGTCGTCCAGGTGGCCGCGGCACTGGTGGCCGCGGTCTGCTTCGTGACACTGTGCCGTCCTTGGAACAGGCGTACGACGGTGGGTGCTTCGAAGGACACGACGGCTTCGACGGTGGAGGGAGCGGAGAGCTGAGCGCGCCGAGACTGCGCACGGACACCCCGCAACGGGCCGGACTCGACCCGGAGGAACTGCGCCATCTCACGCGAGAGGTGCGCGCGCTGACGGAGGGCGACAGGCCCCGGGCCCCCGCCGCCGTCGTCCTCGCCGGACGCGGCCCCGTCGTGGCCGTCGAGGAGGCCGCCGGCTGGGCCGTCCGCTACGAGGCCTACGACGAGCGCGCCGACGCCGGAGTGGAGCTGCCTCCCGGCTCCCGGGTCCCGGCGCGGCCGGACACCCCCTTCGACCTGGCCTCCCTCACCAAGCTCTTCACGGCCGTGGCCGCCGTCCAACAGCTGGAGCGCGGCACCCTCGGCATCGACGCGAAGGTGGCGGCGTACCTCCCCGACTTCACGGGCGCCGCCGCGCACGGCCTCACCGTCCGCCACCTCCTCACCCACACCTCCGGGCTGCGCCCCGAACTCCCGCTGTACGACTGCCCGTCACCGGCCGCCCGCCTGTCGATGCTCCGCGCGGAGGCACCGACGGCGGCCCCCGGCACGACCCACGTCTACTCCGACCTGAACCTCCTGCTCCTCCAGCACGTCCTGGAACGCCTCACCGGCCGGACCCTCGACGTGCTGATCCGCGACGGCATCACCCGCCCCCTGGGCATGGCGTCGACGACCTTCGGCCCCTGCCCGGCCGCCGCGGCGACGGAGGACCAGCGCCTGCCCTGGGCGAAGGCGGAGCGGGGCATGATCCGCGGCCGGGTGCACGACGAGAACGCCTGGTCCCTCGGCGGGGTCGCCGGTCACGCGGGTCTCTTCTCCACCGCCCGTGACCTCGCCGTCTTCTGCCGCACCCTGCTCGCGGGCGGCTCCTACGGCCCCGCCCGCATACTCGGCCCCGACTTCGTCGAGCTGATGCTGACCCCACCGGGCCTCGGGTTCGCCCTCGACCAGCCCTGGTTCATGGGCGAGCTGGCGGGCAGGGGAGCGGCGGGCCACACCGGCTTCACGGGCACGTCCCTGGTCCTGGACCGGGCGACGGACACCTTCCTCATCCTCCTCACCAACGCGGTCCACCCCCGCCGCCGGGACCCGATCAACCGGGCACGGGCGTCAGCGGGCACCCGACTGGCCCGGGCGGTACGGGGGATGTGACGGGACGGCGGCTGGGGAGTGCCCGGGGTCCGTGCGGGTGGCCGGGGTCAGTGGAGGCGGGCGGGGGCGGTCAGTTGTTCTGCCAGGCGGTCGACGAACGCGATGAGCCATTCCAGGCGTGGCCCGCCGCGAGCCACCCGGAACCCGTGCCGACGGGCGTGGAACGCGGCCCGGACCGCCTCCACCTGCGCCCAGCGCCGCAACCGCTCCCCGTCGACCCCGGCGGCCTCGGCGAAGACGTCCAGCACCCGGTCGACGGCCGCGCCGAGGTCGTCCGCCGCGAGCAGACTCAGCGCCCTCGACTTCAGCAGCGTGCCGCCGTCGTAGGCGGGGTCGCCCGCCAGCCCCTTCGGATCGACGGCCAGCCACGGCTCACGCTCGGCCCGCAGGATGTTCCTGGCGTGGAGATCGCCGTGTACGACGGTGTCCGGCTGGTCCGGTCCCAGCTCGTGCAGCGTGGCCAGCGCGGCCTCGACCGTGCGGCGGGGCAGCGCGTGCGACAGCTCCCCGGTGTCCACGCGCAGTTCCTCCGCCCACGCACCGGTCCGCTCCCGCAGCCGGGGCAGTCCGGTCGGCGCGGGCACGGCCAGCCGCCGGCTGAGCCGTCCGGCGACCCGCACGATCTCGTCCTCGTCCCCGAGTTCCGCCAGGGTCGACGTCCGGACCCGTTCCAACAGCATCGCGAACCGCTCGTCGTCCCGCCGGTACAGCCGTACGGCCCCACAGCCGCCCCACGCCTCGAAGGCGTCCGGCTCATGGACGTTCCCGGGGTGCGGGAACGACACCTTCAGCACGGCGCCGGCCGCCCCCCGCCTCGCCACCGGGACGATCACCCCGACCCCGCCGTGCACGACCCTCCCGTCCGGCGCGCACTCCCACCGGTCCAGCAACTCCGCCACGATGCCCGGCAGTTCGGCGAGCCACACCGCCCCTGGCTCGCCCTCCCGCTCCACGGTGCTCCGTACGAACGCGTCGGGTACCTCGATCATCCCGGCACCCTAAGGTCCGGTCCGGCCGGGCGCCAGCGGTTCGCCGAGGCGCCCGGCGGACTCACGCCCCCTCGTAGAATCACCCCGTGAACGCCCCCGCCTCCACCCCCTCCTCCCCGTCCTCCTCGTCCTCCTCGGCCGACGCCCTCCGCACCGCCCTCGCCGGCCTGCTCGACGGGTTGCCGCCGAAGTCGGCCACGCAGGCGGTGGAGCGGCTGATCGCGAACTACCGGGGGCGCACGCCGACGGACGCGCCCGTGCTGCGGGACCGCTCGGACGTCGTCGCGTACGCGGCGTACCGGATGCCGGCGACGTTCGAGGCGGTGTGCTCGGCGCTGGAGGAGTTCGCCGCGGCGGTGCCCGGGTGGGCGCCCGGCGGTCATGTGGACGTCGGCGGGGGCACGGGCGCGGCGACCTGGGCGGTGAACGCGACCTGGGAGGGCGCGCGGCCGGTCACCGTGCTCGACTGGGCGGAACCGGCGCTCGCGCTCGGGCGGGAGATCGCCGCGGCTAACCCGGAACTGAAGACCGCCGAGTGGCGGCGCTCCCGCATCGGCTCGGCGCTCACCATCGAGGACACCGACCTGGTCACCGTCTCCTACGTCCTGGGCGAGCTGACCGCGGCCGACCGCATGGCCGTCGTCGAGGCGGCCGCGACCGCCGCCCGGGCCGTCGTGATCATCGAGCCCGGCACCCCCGACGGCTACGCCCGGGTCATCGAGGCCCGCGACCGGCTGATCGCCGCCGGGTTCCACATCGCCGCGCCCTGCCCGCACAGCGCCGCCTGCCCCATCGTCCCCGGCGAGGACTGGTGCCACTTCTCGGCCCGGGTCAGCCGCTCCTCCCTGCACCGTCAGATCAAGGGCGGTTCCCTGCCGTACGAGGACGAGAAGTTCAGCTACGTCGCCGCCACCCGTTTCCCGCCGGCACCGGCACCCTCCCGTATCGTCCGCAGGCCCCAGATCCGCAAGGGTCAGGTCCTCCTGGACCTCTGCGAGACCGAGCCGTCCCTCAGCCGCACCACCGTGACCAAACGCCACGGCCTCCTCTACCGTGCGGCCCGCGACGCGGACTGGGGCGATGCCTGGCCACCGGCCGTGGGCGACGGCGACCTGGTGTCCTGAGGCCCGCCGCCGGGGCGCCGCGATCGAAAAGCAGTTGTGCCGCCCCCGCGGTCTCCGGCTATGTCTTCGATCATGTCCACCACCCCGCATCTGGCCGAGATGTCCCCCGCCAACCTCGACGCCGCGCTCGCCGTACGCGTCCGCCCCGACCAGGAACACCTGGTGGAGCCGGTCGTGCAGTCTCTGGCCGAGGCGTACGTCCGCCCCGGGGTCGCCTGGCCCCGGCTCATCATGGACGGCGACCGGGCCGTGGGCTTCCTGATGGCCTTCCTCGACATCGACTGGAAGGGTGACGGCTCGGGCACCGACATCCGCTCCGGGCTCTGGCGGCTCAACATCGCCGCTGACGAGCAGGGGAGGGGGTACGGCCGCTTCGCCGTCGAGTCCGTGGCCGCCGAGATACGCCGCCGAGGCGGAGACCGCGTCCACGTCACCTGGCACCCCGGCCCCGACGGCCCGGAGCGCTTCTACCTCGGCCTCGGCTTCCGCACGACGGGGGAGACCAGCGGGGGCCAGACGGTCGGCGTGCTGGAGTTGGCCGGGTCGGAGGCGACCGCAACGCAGTCGGCCGGATCGGAGTCGATGGCATCGGAGCCGGCCGGATGACCGCCCACCCTGCTTCCCCCGGCGGCTTCTGCTGGATGGACCTCAAGACCCGCGACCTGGCCGGCACCACCGCCTTCTTCGCCGCCGCTCTGGGCTGGCACCTCGCCGTGGACGAGGAGGACCGGCGCCGGTCCACGAAGATCACCACGGCGGACGGTCATCTCATCGGCGGGGTGAGCGACCTGGCGAATCCCTTCTATCCGCCGGAGACCCCGCCCCACATCGCCTCGTACCTGACGGTCGACGACGTCGACCGTCGTGCGGCCACGGCGGTGGCCGCCGGCGCCCGGCTCGTCGTCCCGCCGTTCGACGCCGGTGACCAGGGGCGCATGGCCACGCTGGTGGACCCGGTGGGTGCGGCCGTCTCCTTCTGGCAGCCGTACCGGTTCCGCGGATGGGGGTTCCCGCCGGGTGCCCCCGGCACCCCGCAGCGCATGGTTCTGACCTGTCAACAGCCGGACAGGGCAAGGGAGTTCTACCGGGTGGTGACCGGCACGACGTTCGCCCACGCCGACTTCGTCATGGGCGACGCGCCGCAGTGGGACGTCGTGGTCGGTGTCGACGACCTGGAGGCCGTCGCGGCCCGGGTCCATGGCCGGGTCTTGTCGTCGGCGGACGTCGGTCGCCCCGCACTGCGGCTGACCAGCCCGGAAGGACTCGCCCTCCGGGTGGTCCCGCTCCACCACCACTGACTCGGGGACCGCTGAAGCCCGCGGCCCCGGCCGGTTCACGACGACTCGCCGGCCGTACGGTCCGCCGCCGTACCGTCTGAATTCGCCCGTCCTTCCTGCCGTTTCTCCTGCAGCTTGCGCAGCAGTTCCCGCTTCTGGGCCTGGGGGTCGAGGCCACCGCCGACGCGGCCGCCCGCGGGGCCGCCGCGCAGGGCCGCGCGGCCCAGGTGCCGGCGGGCGCCGCCCACTCCCAGCATGTTTCCTGCTCCACCTCGGGTCATGACGGTCTCCCTTCCAGTGACGAGACGGTTCGTCTCGTCGATGTTCACCACCATGCGGCGAGACGCACCGTCTTGTCAACCTGATAAATTTCGGGGCATGGCCAAAAAGACCGCCCCTGATTCAGCCCGGCGCAGCGAGAAGTCGCGTCGCGCCATCTACGACGCCGCCCTCGCCCTCGTCGGTGAGGTCGGGTACCAGAAGACGACCATCGAGGGCATCGCCGCCCGTGCCGGCGTCGGCAAGCAGACGATCTACCGGTGGTGGTCCTCCAAGGCGGAGGTCCTGCTGGAGGCGTTCCTCGATCTGAGCAACCAGGCGGCGGAGGCGGCCGGTCGGCCCGAGGTGATCGGGGAGCGCGCCGAGTACGAGATCCCGGACACCGGCGACCTCGAAGCCGACCTCAAGGCCGTCCTGCGCGCGACCGTCGACGAACTCCTCGACCCCAAGTTCGAGGTCCCCTCCCGCGCCCTGGCCGCCGAGGGGGTGGTCAACCGGGACCTCGGCGTCGAGTTCGTCGGCAAACTGCTCGAACCCCAGCTCCAGTTGTATGTGAAGCGCCTGCGCGCGGCCCAGGAACAGGGTGCCGTCCGCCCCGACATCGACCCGCGGATCGCCCTGGAGCTCTTCGTCTCCCCGCTCGCCCAGCGCTGGCTGCAGTACACGGGCCCCATCTCCTACGCGTACACGGACGCCCTCGTCGAGTACGCCCTGTACGGCCTCGCGCCCCGCTGAGCCGGTGGCCCCGCCCGGGTGTGACCAAGGCGACCCCGTGCCGATCGGGCCGGGTCGGAGCGTGGACGGTAAATCACCTCAAAGCGCGGTATAACCCGCCATCTCTGTCCGCGCTCCGGCATCGCCCCACGTACCCCGGATGTGGGCTCCGGCCACCCGCGGCGCAGGATGGTGGGACCATGGGGACATGCTGTCCGCACCACAGCGAGGCGAGGCGATAGATGAGCGCGACGTTCGGCGGCCGGACCGGTCGGCAGGGCAGGTTCTCCGAGTGGCTGCGTGCCCGTCGTGCCGGCCGCCCGCTCGACCCGGCCTCCGACGACACCGGCCGTGAGGAGCTGCTGCTCGCCGCGGCCTCCGCCGGACTCCCGCTCGCGCCCGCCGCGTACCCCTCGGGCTACCGGTGTTCGTGCGACCGCGTCGGCTGTCCCACCCCCGCCCGGCACCCGGTGTCGTTCGCCTGGCAGACGCAGTCCACCACCGACCGCGGCCAGATCGAGCGCTGGGCCCGGCACCAGCCCGAGGCCAATTTCATCACCGCGACGGGCATGGTCCACGACGTGCTGGACGTCCCGCTCGCCGCCGGACGCGAGGCCCTGGAGCGGCTGCTCGCCGCCGGGATCGAGGTGGGCCCCGTCGCGGAGTTCGAGTCCGAGTCCGATGACGGACGGCTCCTGTTCTTCACACTCACCCGGGGCACCCCCGAGGACGAGGACGAATGGTGGCCCTGCGAGCTGGACTGCCACCCCGAGACCATGGACGAGCACCCGGGCCTGCGCTGGCACTGCCGGGGGTCCTACGTCCTCGTCCCGCCGGCCCGGCTCCCCGGTGACCTCGGCGTCCACTGGGTACGCGGCCCCGAGCACCCGCTGCCGGAGCCGCTGAGCCTGCTGGAGATCCTCACCGACGCCTGCTCACGCCACGTGGGCGAGCAGCCGGACCACACGAACACGGCCTGGCCCTCCCGCGGCTGACCCGGTCCGCCACGGCTGAACTCCGCCTCCGGCCGCGCGCCACCGCACCCCGGCGGTCACTCGCCCTTGGCGCCCGTCAGGCCGCCCACCTGGCTCACGACCCGCACCTGCTGGTCGGACTGCGTCTTCGCCGGGTCGAGCACCGCCTGGTTGTACACGAACTCCAGGGTCAGGGACTGCTTCGGCTCGCCCGTCATCAGGGCGCGCACGGCCGCGTCGTTGACGGGGATGCTCACCCCCGGCGCGGCGGTCTGCTTCTGGTAGGTGCGCGTGGTGAAGAAGACCAGCGCACCGCCGTCCGTGGTGCGCAGCCCCACCGGCGCGTAGTCACCGTTGGTGAGGGCCTCGTCGATGTACTGCCGCGCCAGGCCCGGCTTCTCCGCGTTCCGCTGGCGCCGCGCGCGCTCCTCGGAGGTGTACGGCCCGTCCGCGAAGAGCGCGCTGTCCTCCTCCAGGTACGTCACGTACCGGTCGGGCAACTGCGCGGGCTCCACGGAGAGTTCGGCGTCGTCGGGCTGCACCACCTGGGCGTAGCCGTCCGCGTCCTTCTTGAACTCGGGCATGTCGGCGGCCGGCACGATCGTGAGGAAGGAGACCTCCCACAGATCGGTCAGCCCGTCCCGGGTGAACACGAACAGCCAGCGGTCCGTCTTGTTGCCCTTGTTGGCGGTGGCGTCGACGACGAACCAGCGTGGCCACGCCGCCTTCTCCGGGATCGTGTACGTGACGTCGGCCAGCTTCAGCGGCACATGGTTCGGGTTGCCGCCCGGGTTGAGCTTCGCGCCCGAACGGAGCTTGCCGCCGTCGATGTCGGCGAGCGCGCCGGTGACCCGGGAGGCGTCCTGGGACTGGTCGTTGGCCTTGTCCGCCTTGTTGTACGCGGTGGTGAAGTCCTGCAGCGCGCGCTCCGCCTCCGCCCGGGTCGCGGCCGGAAGGATCTCCAGGTCGCCCCGGACCACCACGCACCCGCTCGCCGTCAACGACAGCGCGGTCACCGCCGTGGTCACCAGCGCGCCACGCCCGTACGCGCGAAGCCCGCCCCGGCGACCAACCCCGCCCCGGAGACGAAGCCGGCTCCGGAGACGAAGCCCGAGGAACCTCCCGACCGTACGAACCGGACGAACCTCACGAAGCCTCAGTGGGCTCCGAACCCCGCGCACCCTGCTCATCAGGAATCTTCACCTTCCCCTTCCCGGAGGCGAACCCTACCGGGGCCAGGAACAGCGCGAGCGTCGGGACCAGATAGAGGACCCAGACCGTGACTTGGAGGACCGTCGGGTCGGGCTGGAAGTTGAACACACCCTTCAGGAGCGTGCCGTACCAGCTGTCCGGCGGGATCGTCCCGCTGATGTCGAACGCCTTGTCGGTCAGGCCGGGTACGAAGTCGGCCTCCTGGAGGTCGTGGAAGCCGTACGCGAGGACACCGGCCGCGACCACGACCAGCATGCCGCCGGTCCAGGTGAAGAACTTCGCCAGGTTGATGCGCAGCGCGCCCCGGTAGAACAGCCAGCCGAGCACCACTGCCGTCGCCAGGCCCAGCAGGACACCGACCAACGGGCCCTCGGTGCCGTCGCTCGACGCCCGCACCGACGTCCACACGAACAGCGAGGTCTCCAGGCCCTCCCGGCCCACCGCCAGGAACGCGGTCGCCACCAGCGCGCCCGTCCCCATCCGCAGCGCCGCGTCCAGCTTGCCGTGCAGGTCGGCCTTGAGATGGCGGGCGGTGCGCCGCATCCAGAAGACCATCCACGTCACCAGGCCCACCGCGATGATCGACAACGAGCCACCGAGCGCCTCCTGCGCCTGGAACGTCAGCTCCTGCGAGCCGAATTCGAGGACGCAGCCGAAGGCGAGGGCGAGCGCGACGGCGACCCCGACACCGGTCCAGACGGGTTCGAGCGCGTCCCGGCGGTCCGTCTTCACCAGATAGGCGATGAGGATGCAGACGACCAGGCTCGCCTCCAGGCCCTCGCGCAGCCCGATCAGATAGTTCGCGAACACGGCCTCAGCCCTTCTTCGACGGGTCGGCGAACAGCGCCCGCGCCCACCAGTCGTCCGCGTCCCGGACGCCCGGCGGCACCGCGAAGATCGCCGAACCCACGTGCTGGATGTACTCGTTGAGCGCGTCCGTGGCCAGATTGCGCTGCACCGGGATGAACCCCCTGCGCACGTCACGCTGGTACGCGAGGAAGAACAGGCCCGCGTCCAGTCGGCCGAGGCCGTCCGTGCCGTCGGTGAAGGAGTAGCCGCGCCGCAGCAGCGTGGCGCCGTCGTTGGAGTCGGGGTGCGCGAGCCGTACGTGCGCGTCCGGCAGCATCGCCTTCAGGAACGGCTCGTCCCGTTCCTTGGCCTTGCCCACGGGCGCGCCCTCGCCCTTGTCACGGCCGAAGATGTCCTCCTGCTCCCGCAGCGAGGTCCGGTCCCAGGTCTCGATGTGCATCCGGATGCGACGGGCGACGAGATACGAACCGCCGGTCATCCAGGCCGAGTCCGCGTCGACGTCGTTCTCGCCCACCCACACGAACTTCTCCAGCCGGTCCGTCTCGGTGCCCGCGATGTTGCGGGTGCCGTCCTTGAAACCCATGAGGTTGCGCGGGGTCTGCGCCTCGGGGGTGGTCGAGGACGTCTTGCCGAAGCCCAGCTGCGACCAGCGGACGGACACCTTGCCGAAGCCGATGCGGGCGAGGTTGCGGACGGCGTGCACGGCCACCTGCGGATCGTCCGCGCAGGCCTGCACGCACAGATCCCCGCCGCTGCGGGCCCGGTCGAGGTTGTCGCCGGCGAACTGCGGCAGGTCCACCAGGGCTTCGGGCCGCCGCCCCGCCAGACCGAACTTCTCGAACAGCGACGGCCCGAACCCGATCGTCAGCGTCAGCCGGGACGGCTTCAGCCCCAGCGCCTCGCCGGTGTCGTCCGGCGGGGCCTCCGGCAGACCGCCGTATCCGCCCTCGCCGACCGCCTTCCCGGCCGTCATCCGGCGTGCGGCGGCCGTCCAGTCCTTCAGCATCGCCACGAACGCGTCGCGGTCGTCCGTCTTCACGTCGAACGCGGCGAAGTGCAGCCGGTCCTGCACGGGCGTGGCGATCCCGGCCTGGTGGGTGCCGTGGAAGGCCACCGCCGCACCGGCCGCCGGGGCCGCGTCGTCGTCGGTGCGCGCCACGGCGGCCGCGCCGCCGGCCGCGGCCGCGCCGAGCGCGAGCCCGGCACCTCCCCAGCCGATCAGCGCGCGCCGGCTGGGCCCCTGAGCGTTGCTGTCCGCTTCCGTCATCAGCTGACTCCCGTACCCGGCCGGTTACTTGACGACGGCGGCGGCGAGCCGCGAGAGGGGCTCGGCGAGCGCGTTCACCGCGTCCGACAGCTCCTTGCGCTCCGCCTTGCCGACCTTGTCGTAGGAGACGAAGTCGTAACCCGTCTTGTCCGCCCGGTACTTGTCGAGGAGCGTGTTCAGCGCCGCGAACTGCCGGTCGAGTTCCTTCGTCAGCTCCGGGTCGTTCTCGGCGGCGACGGACTTCAGGAGCTCGTACGACTCCTCGGCGCCCTCGACATTGGCCTTGAAGTCGACGAGGTCGGTGTGCGAGTAGCGCTCCTCCTCGCCGGTGACCTTGCCGGTGGCGACCTCGTCGAGGAGCTCCTTGGCGCCGTTGGCCATGGAGGTCGGGGTGATCTCCGCCTTGCCGACCCGCTTCTGCCAGTCCTCCAGGTCGGTCACCAGCTGATCCGCCAGCTCGGAGTCGCGGTCGGTGAGCTTGCCGTCCTTCCACAGCGAGCGCTCGAGGCGGTGCCAGCCCGTCCAGTCCTTCTCCGGGTCCTGGCCCTCCTCCAGACCGTCCTCGCGCACATCCACCTTCGGGTCGATGTCACCGAAGGACTCGGCGACCGGCTCGGTGCGCTCCCAGCCGATTCGGGAGGGCGCGTACGCCTTCTTCGCGGCCTCGACGTCCCCGTCCTTGACGGCCTCGGCGAACACCTTCACCAGCGGGACGGTCTCGTCGGCCTGCACCTGTGCGTACTTGCGGTACGAGGCGACCGCCTTGTCGAGCCTCGGGTCGCGCGCGGCGGTCTTCCCGCCGCCGGTGGCCGTGACGGCCTGCCGTATGCCGTCGCCCTTCATGCCGGGCTTGCAGGCGATCTGGTACTCGCCCGCCTTCACCTCGGCGGTGACCTTCTGCCTGGTGCCGGGGCCGATGTTCTCGCGCTCGGTCACCACCCGGTCGTCCGGGAACAGGATGTAGACCTCGGTGACCTTGGAGCCCTTGTTCTCGATGTCCAGCTCGACGTGGCCCGCCGGGAACTCCTTCTTCGACACCTCGCACTTGGTGTCCGTCGCGGTCACCGCGATGACCCCGTCCGCGCCCGCGCTGCTCTTCTCGGTGCAGCCGGTGACGGCGGTCAGGGCCGCCACGGTCGTGGCGGCGGTGACGACGGAGAGTCTGAGGGGGCGCATTTTTCGGCTCCAAGGAAGGACACAGGGGACACACAGAGAAGGTGAGGCCGCCTCGAAGTTATCTGAGGCTAACCTCACCAAATGCTGTCCTCCCAGTGAAGCCCGCTCCTGCGGGCCGTACGAGCACGGCCCGATCACGGTGGCTCAAAACGGCCGCCATCAGCCGGTCAACAGCCGGTCAAGAGACCCATTCCTCGGTCAAGAACCCCGTTTCGGTGTGATCAGGACATCGCCGGTGCGGGGATGCGGGAACACCTCCACCGGCTGCCGGTACACCTCCGACAGCAGGCCCTCCTCGAAGACGTCGGCCGGTGGCCCGCCGGCCACGATCCGCCCGTCGCGCAGCACGGCCACCCGGTCCGCGTACGCCGCCGCCAGCCCGAGGTCGTGCAGGACGACGACCACCGCGTCCCCGGCCCCCGCCCGCTCCCGGCACACCCGCAGCACCAACTCCTGGTGCCTGAGGTCCAGCGCGGCCGTCGGCTCGTCCAGCATCAGCAGCGGCGCCCGCTGTGCGAGCACCCGCGCCAGCGCCACCCGGGCGCGCTCGCCGCCGCTCAGCGCGGAGAAGGGACGCGCCGCGAACCCGGCGACCTCGGTCACCGCCATCGCCTGCGCCACGGCCACGTCGTCGGAGTCCTCCGCTCCGCCCCCGCCGGTCTGCCGCGCCCAGGGGGCCCGGCCCATGCGTACGACCTCCTCCACGGCGAAGGGGAACGACAGGGTGGCGGACTGCGGCAACACGGCCCGGCGCAGGGCCAGTTCGGGCGCCGACCACTCGCGCACCGGCCGCCCGTGCACCCGTACGACACCACCCGCCACCGGCACGTCCGCCGCCAGTGCGCCCAGCAGCGTCGACTTGCCCGCGCCGTTGGGCCCGACCAGTGCCAGCACCTCACCCGCGCGGGCCGCGACGGACACGCCGCGCAGCACCTCGCGCGCCCCGAGACGGACGGTGACGCCGTCGGCCTCGGCGAGGACGTCACCGGGGCGGGACGGGGGCGGGGGAGTGGGCGCCCCCGGGCCGAAACGCCCCTGGAGGAGCCGGCGCCAAGCCCCCGCGCCCGACGCGGACCGCCTGCCCGCGGTGGGCCTCGTGCCCGCCGTGGACCCCGTGCCCGGTGGCACCCTCATGCCCAGCCTCCCTGCTTGCGACGGGTCCTGCGGAGCAGCCAGAAGAAGAACGGGCTGCCGATCAGGGCGGTGAGGACGCCCAGGGGCAGCTCGGCCGGCTGGACGATCGTGCGGGCCGCGAGATCGGCCGCCAGCAGGACGACCGCCCCGGCGAGCGCGCTGCCCGGAATCAGGAACCGGTGGCCCGGCCCCGCGGCCATCCGCAGCAGATGCGGCACGACGAGCCCCACGAACCCGATGACGCCCGACACGCTCACGGCGGCGGCGGTCAGCAGCGCGACGACCAGGATCAGCACGACCCGCAGCCGCTCCACGTCCACGCCGAGATGCCGCGCCGGCCGCTCGCCGAGCGCGAGCAGGTCCAGCCTGCGGGCGTAGAACGGTGCCACGGCCAGCCCGATCACCGCGCACGGCAGCACGGCCAGCACCTTCGGCCACGTCGACTGCGCGAGCGAGCCCAACTGCCAGAACGTGATCTGGTTGACGGCCGCCGTGTCCTCCGCGAGGAAGATGAACAGCCCGATCGTGGCCCCGGCGAACGCGTTCACCGCGATACCGGTGAGGATCAGTGTCACGACCTCGGTCCGGCCACCCGACCGCGACATCGCGTACACCACGAACACGGTGATCAGCCCGGCGGCGAACGCGAGGACCGAGACCGTCCAGTTCCCGAGGAACGTGATCCCGAAGGCGATCGTCGCGACCGCGCCCACCGCCGCGCCGAGCGAGACCCCGATGACACTCGGCTCCGCCAGCGGGTTGCCGAAGACGCCCTGCATCAGCGCCCCCGCGCACCCGAGTGACGCGCCGATCAGCAATGCCAGCACGATCCTCGGGAACCGGACGTTCCACAGCACCGACTCGGGCACGCGTGCCAGCTCCGCCCCGCCGAGCCCGATCCGATGGGCGACCGAGGAGATCACGTCACCGGTCGGGATGGGATAGGCCCCGAGCCCACCGGCGACCGGTACCAGAACGAACAGCGCGACGACGAGACCGACGGTCAGGAGAAGAGGGGCCCGCCGACGCCCGGCCCCCGGGTCAGGCCGCCCGCCCGTCCCCGGCAACCCGTCCACGCCCCCGCTCACCTCGCCGCCCCGACCCGCCCCGACCTCCTCGCCGGAACCGCCGCCCCCTCCGGCGCCGGCCCCGTCCGAGTCGTCGACGGCATCGGTGGCATCGGTGTCATCTGATCTCTCCGGATCAACCGGCTTGTCCAGTACGGTCACTTGGTCCTCTCACGGGTGGGTTCGGGGCTCTCTGCCGTGCCGGCGGCGGTGCGATGACCTGGTACGACCCGGGGCCCGGTTGATGTTTCAATGCGGGGGTGACCGACTTCGATGTGCTGAGGGTGTTCTGCGGACCCCGCGGCGGATACGGCAACGAACTGGGCGTCGTCCGTGAGGGCTCCGTCATGCCCGACCGTGCCGAGCGCCAGGAGTTCGCCGCCAAACTCGGCTTCAGCGAGACCGTGTTCGTGGACGACCCCGAGCGCGGTGTGATCGACATCTACACCCCCTCGCTGCGGCTGCCCTTCGCCGGATACCCCTGCGTGGGCGCGGCCTGGCTGCTCGACGTGCCCGAACTGGTCACCCCCGCCGGTGTCGTCGGGGCCCGGCTGGACGGTGAGTTCAGCTGGATCGAGGCGCTGCCGGAGTGGGCCCCGCCCCGCACCTTCCGCCAGTACGCCTCCGCCGCCGAGATCGACGACCTGCAAGTACCGCCGCCCGGCGAGTGGGTCTACGCCTGGGCCTGGGAGGACGAGGCCGCCGGCCGCATCCGCGCCCGCGCCTTCCCCGGCCGCGACGACGGCATCGACGAGGACGAGGCCACCGGCGCCGCGGCCCTCCAGCTCACCGCCCGGCTCGGCCGGGCCCTGAACATCACCCAGGGCACGGGCTCCCAACTCCTCACGGCCCCGCAGCCGCACGGCTGGGTCGAGGTCGGGGGCAGGGTGTTCCTGGAACGCTAGGGCGCCTGTGGCAACAAGGGGTCACCGTCAAGGGGGCGGGGCTGTACCGATATGCGGCGTTGCCGCGTGGGCGGACCAGCCCTCACCCACCCGCGGTGAACCCACAACCCTGGTGACCCGCCCCAGCGGGCGCAGCGCCTACGCACTCAGCGGGAACTCGTCACCCAAGGCGAGGAAGACCGCGGTGTTCAGCGCGAACGCCCGCTTGCACTCACCCACGATCCGCTGCTTCTCCAGCTCGTCGGCCCGCACCCGGTCCAGCAGCTCCCGGTACCCCCGCTTGAACGCGGCCGGGTTGGTGATCTCCTCGAAGACGTAGAACCGCACCCCGTCGCCCTTCTTGGCGAACCCCCACGTCTTCTCGGCCCGGTCCCGGATGATCTGCCCACCCGACAGGTCCCCGAGATACCGCGTGTAGTGGTGGGCCACATACCCCCCGGGCCAGGTGCGCGCGCACTCCGCGACCCGCGCCGCGTACTCCTCGGTCGCCGGCAGCGCCGTGAGCGTCGACCGCCAGCCGGGGCCCCGCAGATGCTCCAGGTCCCGCTCCAGCGCGCCCAGCCGCATCAGCTCGGGCTGCACGAACGGTCCCGCGACCGGGTCCTGGGCCAGTCCGGGAGCGGCGCTCTCGAGCGCCTCGTACACGAACCACAGCTGCTCGGTGTAGCGCGTGTACGCCTCGACGCCGAGTTTGCCGCCCAGCATGTCGGCCATGAACGTCGTGCTCTCCGCCTCGGTGTGCTGCTCGTGCGAGGCGGTGCGGATGAGCGTGGAGAACGCCGTGTCCGATGTGACCGACGCGTTCATGGTGGCCTCCGGTGCCGATGGGATGGACGCGAACCTGCGGCCAGTTTCTATGGTTAGGCTTACCTAAGTCAACAGGTTCCCGACTCCCTGTCGGTAAAAACGCTACCCCGAATCCCCGTCGCCCCCACATGGAAGCCGCGCAAGAAAGAACCCGCCGCACGGCGGGAGGCCGACGGCGGGTTGCGGCAGGACGAAGCGGGGCGGGGCGCCGCAGCAGAGCCGGGTCCGGTGGCTCTACGGCAGCGTGAGGATCTCCGCTCCGGTCTCCGTGACCACCAGCGTGTGCTCGAACTGCGCGGTCCGCTTGCGGTCCTTGGTCACGACCGTCCAGCCGTCGTCCCACATGTCGTAGTCGTACGACCCGAGCGTCAGCATCGGCTCGATGGTGAAGGTCATCCCCGTCTGGATCAGGGTGGTGGCGTGCGGGGAGTCGTAGTGCGGAACGATCAGCCCGGAGTGGAACGACGAGTTGATCCCGTGCCCGGTGAAGTCGCGCACGACCCCGTATCCGAACCGCTTCGCGTACGACTCGATGACGCGCCCGATGATGTTGATCTGCCGGCCCGGCTTGACGGCCTTGATGGCACGGGCGAGCGATTCCCGGGTCCGCTCGACGAGCAGCCGCGACTCCTCGTCGACCTCGCCGACCAGGTAGGTGGCGTTGTTGTCGCCGTGGACGCCGCCGATGTACGCCGTCACGTCCAGGTTCACGATGTCGCCGTCGCGCAGCACGGTCGAATCGGGGATGCCGTGGCAGATGACCTCGTTGACCGAGGTGCACAGCGACTTGGGGAAGCCGCGGTAGCCGAGCGTCGAGGGGTAGGCCCCGTGGTCGCACATGTACTCGTGCGCGACCCGGTCCAGCTCGTCCGTGGTGACCCCGGGGGCGATGTGCTTGGCGGCCTCGGCCATCGCCCGGGCCGCGATCCGGCCGGCGATCCGCATCGCCTCGATCGTCTCCGGGGTCTGCACCTCCGGCCCGGTGTACGGAGTCGGGGCAGGCTTGCCCACGTACTCGGGACGGCGGACGTTCCCCGGTACGGGGCGGGCGGGGGAGAGCTTCCCCGGTGCGAGCAGCGACTGGCCAGACATGCCAGCGAGTTTAACCAGCGGTGGTGGGGGACCATGTCGGTGAGGACTGGCGAAGGGAACTCAGGTCATGGCCCTGTTCAAACGGCGTACGGCCGGCAAGCCCGGTGAGTGGTTCTACTGCCTGGAGCACAAGAAGGTCGAGGAGGGCCCCGACTGCCCCGGCAAGGACCGCATGGGTCCCTATGCCTCCCGCCAGGACGCCACCCGGGCCATGGAGACGGCCCGGGAGCGCAACGAGGAGTGGGAGACGGACCCGCGCTGGCACGACGCCCCGTCCCCGGGGCCCGACGCCTGATCCCGCAGAGTCCGGGGCCGTGGCGCCGTAACAGAAGGGGGAGACGGGGGCGGGCCCGTGTGGCCACCGGCGTCACCAGTGGGTGGGAGGCGGCGACGTCAGCCGGTCGGTGAGACGGGACAGGCGCTCACGGAAGCGGCGCCGCCCCCTCGGCTCCGGCACCGCGTCCTCCCCGGCGGCCGCGCTCACCAGGTGCTGCACGATGTCCAGGTCCACGACCGGCTCGGCGGGCGCCGCCAACGCCTCGTGGGCCAGCGCGTCGAGCTCCCGGTCGCCGGTGTTCAGCGACAGCACCGTCGCCCCGGCCCGCCGCGCGTCGTGCACCCGCTCCAGCAGGGCGGCCCCCGGCGCGGACGGCGCGACCACCAGCAGGGTCTCGCCCCGCCGCGCCGCCGACACCCGGCCGAGGCCCACTGCCAGGTGCGCGCGGTCCGAGGGCCGCGCGGAGTGCCGTACGAGCGTCGGGGCGAGTTCCGGCGTGCCGGACCAGGCCGCCTCGTCCACCAGGTGCGCCGCGAGGTGCCACGGCTCGTACTCGGCCGTACCGACGAGCAGCAGGCCACCGCCGTACGACACCACGGACCCCCGCAGCGCCCCCGCGAACCGCCGCGTGGCCCCCAGCCACTCCGTCCCGGCGAGCACCTCACGCAACAACGCGACCCGTACGGCATCCATGCGCCCGCATCCTGCCGCAACCGGACACTCGTGACCCGGTGTTCACCCCGAATTGGCCCGAGCCGGGCACGCACGCCGAACAACGACCGCCACGGGCGCACCGCACCGCCACCCCACGAGCCGCCCCCACCACAGGAGCCCCTCATGACCCCCACACCCCAGTCCAGCGTCCCCTTCCGGGCCGGCCGCGAAGGCTATGCCAGCTTCCGGATCCCAGCGGTCGTCGCCACCTCCTCCGGCGCCCTGCTCGCCTTCTGCGAGGGACGGGTCGGCGGACGGGAGGACTTCGGGAACATCGACATCGTGGTGAAGCGGTCGGCGGACGGCGGCCGGACCTGGGGCCCGCTCCAGGTCGCCGCCAAGAACGGTGACGCCCTTGCCGGCAACCCCGCCCCCGTCGTCCTCGACACCGGCCGGATCCTGCTGGTCCACGTCCGCAACGCCGCCCACGCCACGGAGGACGCCATCCGCCGTGGCGAGGTGAGCGCGGCGGACGGCCGCCGCGTCTGGGTGCAGCACAGCGACGACGAGGGACAGACGTGGTCCGGCCTCAGGGAGATCACCCAGCAGACCAAGAAGCCCGGGTGGCGGTGGTACGCCACCACCCCCGGCCACGCCCTCCGACTCACCACCGGCCGCGTCGTCGTCCCCGCCAACCACTCCCTCCCACCCGCCGGCGCGGACAACGGCACGGAGGGCAAGTACAACGGCGGACACTGCCTGCTGAGCGACGACGCGGGCGCCACCTGGCGCATCGGATACGTCGACGACAACACCGACGGCTACATCAACGCCAACGAGACCACCGCCGCCGAACTCCCCGACGGCCGGATCTACTTCAACACCCGCAACGACTCCCCGTCCCCCGGCACCCGAGCCGACGCCCACTCCGCCGACGGCGGCGGGAGCCTCATCAAGCCGTTCCGGCCGCAGGCGGGCATCGTCGGCCCGGTCGTCGAGGGCAGCGTCCTCCAGCTCCGCGACCCCGACCTGCTCCTCCACTCCGGCCCCGCCGACCCCGGCTTCCGCGCCCTGATGACCGTCCGCGCCAGCGACGACGGCGGCGTCACCTGGCGTCCCGTCCACACCGTCGACGGACTGCCCGCCGCGTACTCCGATCTCGTACGCGTCGACCCGGACACCGTCGGACTGCTCTACGAGACGGGCGACTTCGGCGCGTACGAGACGATCACCTTCCGCCGGATCCCCCTGACCGCGCTCACCTGACCGCCGTCCATGCCGGACCCGCACGTAAAGTCGGCCCATGACCTCTACTGACAGTGCACAGCAGTCCGCCGCGCAGACCCCCGCGAAGGCCCCTGCCAAGGACCCCTGGGACCTGCCGGACGTCTCGGGGCTCGTCGTCGGCGTGCTCGGCGGCACCGGTCCGCAGGGCAAGGGCCTCGCCTACCGTCTCGCCAAGGCCGGCCAGAAGGTGATCATCGGCTCCCGGGCCGCCGACCGCGCGCAGGGCGTCGCCCGGGATCTCGGGCACGGCGTCGAGGGCGCCGACAACGCCGAGACCGCCCGCCGCAGCGACATCGTGATCGTCGCCGTGCCCTGGGACGGTCACGGCAAGACCCTCGAATCGCTGCGCGAGGAGCTGGCCGGCAAGCTCGTCGTCGACTGCGTCAACCCGCTCGGCTTCGACAAGAAGGGCGCCTACGCGCTGAAGCCGGAGGAGGGCAGCGCCGCCGAGCAGGCCGCCGCCCTGCTGCCGGACTCGCGGGTCACCGCCGCCTTCCACCACCTCTCCGCCGTCCTTCTGGAGGACCCGGAGATCGAGGAGATCGACACCGATGTGATGGTCCTCGGCGAGGAGCGCGCCGACGTCGAGATCGTGCAGGCGCTGGCCGGCCGCATCCCCGGGATGCGGGGCATCTTCGCCGGCCGGTTGCGCAACGCCCACCAGGTCGAGTCCCTGGTCGCCAACCTGATCTCCGTGAACCGCCGGTACAAGGCCCACGCGGGCATCCGCCTCACGGACGTGTAGCCGACGCACGCGGGCCCTCGGGCATGGGGGACACTGGACGCCGTACCACTTCGTCCGTCGTTCGCCCGATCGTCCTCCCAGGAGCGACCCCCATGCCCCCCTTGCTCCCTCCCGACCCGGCCCGGCGACTCGCCGTCTACGCCCTCGTCGTCTGTCTCCTCGCGATCACCGCGGCCGTGGTCTCCTTCAGCCGGGGCAGCTGGCTGGGTGTGGTGTGGGTGCTGATGGCCGGCCTGTCGTCGAACATGACCTGGTACTACGTCCGCAGGGCCAGGCAGGGGCGCGAGGCCGTCACATCCCGGTGAGGCAGATGTCGCTGTCCTCGCGCCAGAAGCGGTAGAGCCAGTAGCCGCAGTCGGAGAGCTGGTCCTCGATGCCGAGGCCCCGCATGAACGCGTCGATCACGTCCCAGAACACGCCGTTCACCGCCGGGATCCACAGCACCGCGAAGACCAGCAGCAGCCCGAAGGGCGCCAGCGGCTCCACCTGGCGACGGATCTTGTACGACAGCCAGGGCTCGACGACGCCGTAGCCGTCCAGGCCGGGCACCGGGAGGAAGTTCAGGATCGCCGCCGTGACCTGGAGCATCGCCAGGAAGGCGAGCGCGAAGAGGAAGGCCCTCGGCACGCCGTCGGTGACGCCCAGCCAGAAGGGCGCGGTGCAGACGGCCGCGAACAGCACGTTCGTCAGCGGGCCCGCCGCCGAGATCAGGCTGTGCTTCCAGCGGCCCTGGATCCGGCCCCGCTCGATGAAGACGGCACCACCGGGCAGACCGATCCCGCCCATGATCACGAAGACGACGGGCAGCACGATGCTGAGCAGGGCGTGGGTGTAGGCGAGAGGGTTGAGGCTCAAATAGCCTTTTGTGCCGACGGTGATGTCTCCGCTGTGGAGCGCGGTACGGGCGTGGGCGTACTCGTGCAGACAGAGGGAGACCACCCAGGCCGAGGTGACGAAAAGGAAGACGGCAAGCCCCGGCGCCGATGCGAAGCCTGTCCACACCGCCCAACCGGTGACCGCCATGACGGCGACGATCCCGAGGAAGACCGGGCTGATCCGGTGGCCGCTGGTGCGAGAGGTGATGGTCATGTACAGGGCTCCTGATATGTGTCCGTCGGTGCGCGAGGGGAATCGACAGTGATGGTGAACATGAGGACAACGTTCTGAGACACGGTTGCTCTCCCGGAACGATTCTCCGTTCAGCACCTGCCCACCTGCCGTGGGACCCCTCTCACATCAGGAACTTGGCAAGGCGTTCCCGGAAGTCTGCAGGAATGTCCGGAACATGGCCGCCGCGCTCTCGCGGATGACATTTGACCGTGATGCCGGCGCGGATCAGGTCCTCGCCGATCTCCGCGACCCCCATGCTCAGCCACCGCTCGGCGAAGGTCGAACCCAGTGGCACGAACTGCCAACGATCCTCATCGATGTCGCAGGGCGGAAGGTCCGCCTCACTTCTGCTTCCGGTTCGCCGGACGTATTCACGGCGCACGACGGGTGTGTCACCGAACGCCTTGAGGAGCATGCCCAGGATCGGGGTGACGATGTCGTCGTCAGGAACGAACGCGTAGCCAGGGCATGCCGGGGAGCCGACGCGCGAAAGGCAGCGGATCTTTTCGGTGACCCGGTACGTACCGTCTTTGCGCCGCTTCCTTGTCGTGTGCAGCTGAAGGTTCTTGCCGCATCCGCCGCACTTGATCACGTTGAGGAGCGGGGTCCTGGGTGTCACGGGACGGCGGCCCGAAGGGGCGGCCGAATCGGCCAGGACGCCCTGCAGACGGTCGAAGGTCTCCTGATCCAGCACTCCTTCGGCCACACGGACCGGACCGCCCTCCTGATCGCGAACCAGTTCACGCTTCCTGTACTTCCTGCCGGGGACGGCCACGCTGCGTGTCTTCCAGCCGAGCAGCGTGGGCGAGGTGAGGATTCCCTTCAGCGTGCGCGGATACCAGGCGAAGTCCTTCCCCGACTTGTTGCGCTGGTACGTGTCCGCGGGCGCAGGTACCCCTCGCGCCTCGAAGTCCCGGCAGATGGCGTTGACCGGTTCGCCGCCGATGACGCGCTGGGCCGCCTCCTGCACGACAGCCGCCGTCTCCGGATTGATCTCCAGGTAGCGGGCTCCGTCTCTCGCGTACGTCCTGAAGCCGAACGGCGGTGAACTCCCGCCCCACCGTGTGGTGGTGAGCAGGTGCGCACGCGAAGAGGCGACCCGCTCGGCTGCGGCTCGGGCTTCCATCTGGGCGAACGTCGCGATCATGGCGGCGGTCGCCTTGCCCGTCGGACTCGTGAGGTCGAACGGTTCGGTGGCGGATACGAGGCCCTTGTCGCCGTGCCTCTCTGCCCACTCGATCATCTTGTGAAGATCACTGACTCGACGCACGAACCGATCGAGTCGCCAGAAGACGACAACGTCGAATTCGGGAGCGCGTTCGTCGAGCCAGTGCGACAGTTCCGGACGCCGCCATGGTGGCACGGCGGTGGCGGAGACCGAGAGATCACTGGCGACCCCTACGACCTCCCAGCCGCGCGATGCACAAAAGGAGCTGCACTCTTCGATTTGCCGCTCAGGGCTGGTGGTCGATTCGGTTCGGACAGTCAGCCGGACGGTGATGAGTGCTCGCAGAGATCTTCCCATGCCGGCGACGATAGCGTGGGTGTATCTAAGGAGCTGAGAGTTCCATGAATTAGCCGTCTGATCTCTGGTGGCGTGCTAAAAGGAAGTTCGTCAGGACTGCGGGGCGGGCGAGAATGACTCTGTGCGCTACCGCATCCTCGGCACCACCCAGGCCCTGCAGTCCGACGGCACCCCCGTCCCCGTCGGGGGCGCGCGCCTGCGTGCCCTGCTGACCGTGCTCGCGCTGCGGCCGGGACGTACGGTGCCCGCGACCGTCCTCGTCGACGAGGTGTGGTCCGAGGACCCGCCCGCCGACGCGCCCGGCGCGCTGCAGGCGCTGGTCGGCCGGCTGCGCAGGGCGCTCGGCCCGGACGCGGTCGCCTCGGTGAACGGCGGCTACCGGCTCACCGCCACCCGGGACGACGTCGACCTGCACCGCTTCGAACGCCTCACGGACGAGGGCGTTCGCGCGCTCGCCGACGGTGATCCGGCCAAGGCCGCCGACGTCCTCGACGACGCGCTCGCCCTCTGGCAGGGCCCGCCCCTCGCCGACCTCCCCGACCGCGCCGCCGAGGCGGCCCGCTGGGAGACCCGCCGCCTCGACGCCCAGCGCACCCGCCTCACCGCCGCCCTGGCCCTGGGCCGCCCCGACGCCGCCCTCCCGGACCTCACCGCCCTCTGCGACACCCACCCCCTCGACGAACCCCTGCAGGCCCTGCGCCTGCGCGCCCTCCGTGACACCGGCCGCACCGCGGAGGCCCTGGCCGCGTACGAGCGGGTACGCCGCCTCCTGGCCGACCGCCTGGGCACGACCCCCGGCCCCGCCCTGCGCACACTCCACGCGGAACTCCTGAGATTCGACCAAGCAGAGCCCCGTCAGGGGCGCGGGGAACTGAGCGAGAACCCCCACGAACCCGCAGCCGACAACGCACCCGTCAACGCACCCCGACACCCCCACCCCACCCGCCCCCCGGGCAACCTCCGCGCCCGCCTCACCTCCTTCGTGGGCCGCGACACCGACATAGACACGATCCGCGACGACCTCACGACCACCCGCCTCGTGACCCTCCTCGGCCCCGGCGGCGCGGGCAAGACCCGCCTCTCCCAGGAGGCCGGCGAGGCGGTCGCCCCGTCCCTGCCGGACGGCGTCTGGCTCGCCGAACTCGCCCCCGTCGACGACCCCGCGAACGTCCCGGAGGCCGTCCTCACCGCCCTCGGCGCCCGCGAGACCGTCCTGAGGGGCGCCGGCGCCGAGGAGATGCGCGCCGCGGCGGACCGCCAGGACGACCCCCTGGTCCGCCTCGCCGAGCACTGCGCCGGCCGCCGCATGCTGCTGATCCTCGACAACTGCGAACACGTCGTGGACGCCGCCGCCCACCTCGTCGACCAGCTCCTCCAACGGTGCCCGGGGCTGACCGTCCTGGCCACCAGCCGTGAACCCCTCGGCGTACCGGGGGAGTTGCTGCGCCCGGTGGAACCGCTGACGCAGCCCCACGCGCTGCGTCTGCTCGCCGACCGGGGAGCGGCCGCCCGGCCCGGTTTCACCGTCGACGCCGACCCGGAGGCCGCCGCCGAGATCTGCCGGCGCCTCGACGGACTGCCGCTCGCGATCGAGCTGGCGGCGGCCCGGCTGCGGATGCTGACACCCCGCCAGATCGCCGACCGTCTCGACGACCGCTTCCGGCTGCTGACCTCCGGCAGCCGTACCGTGCTGCCCCGGCAGCAGACCCTGCGCGCGGTCGTCGACTGGTCCTGGGAGCTGCTCGACGAGGACGAACGGGACGTCCTGCGCCGACTGTCGGTGTTCGCCGGCGGCTGCGACCTGGCCGCCGCCGAGGCGGTCTGCGGTCCCGCCGCACTGGAGGCGCTCGGCTCCCTCGTGGACAAGTCGCTCGTCGTGGCAGCCCCTTCGACCGCTACCGGCGCCACCGGGGGCTCGGGCGGCCCCGGCGGCGAGATGCGGTACCGCCTTCTGGAGACCGTCGTCGAGTACGCCGGCGAACGGCTCGACGAGACGGGCACCCGCCCCGCCGCCGAACGCGCGCACCTCACGTACTACCGCGAACTCGTGCGCGTCACCGACCCGTTGCTGCGCGGCTCCGGCCAGCGGGCCGCGATCGAACTGCTGGAGCTGGAGTACGAGAACATCCGTACCGCGCTCAGGCGCGCCGTCGCCGAGCGGGACGAGCAGGAGGCGCTCTGTCTGATCCTGTCGCTGTGCTGGTACTGGCAGATGCGCGACCTGAAGACCGAGGCCCGGCACTGGTCCGCCCAGGTCAAGGAACTCGGCCCGGACCCTTTCACCGCTCCCGCGCAGCCCGTCCCGGATCTGCGGGAACGTCTCGTCGACCGGCCGCCCCCGATGAGCCCGGCCGTCCTCGACGAGGCCCGGCGCGGGGTGCACCTCGTCCATCTGGCCTGCATGGACATGGAGTTGTCCGCCTGGGAGACGCCCGCCGGCCAGGAGAGGCTGAGAATCATCAGCGAGACCTACCGGCCGGGCCAGCCGCAGACCTGCCGCTTCCCCGGGTTCATGTGGTTCTACGCCGTCCTGCTCACCGGCGACATGGACCGGCTGCGCGCCATCCTGGACGCCAACATCCGTACCTGCCGTGAGCTCGGCTACACCTGGGAGCTGGCGCAGACCCTGCAGTTGCGGGCGAACATCCTCGCCAACCGCAGCGACTGGGCGGGCGACGCCACCGTCGACGCCGACGAGTCGCTGGAGATCTTCGACCGGCTCGGGGACGCCTGGGGCGCCGCCGAGGCGCTCTCGGCGCGCGGCGAGGCCCGCGAGCGCCAGGGGCGGTTCGCCTCCGCCGCGGCGGACTACGAGCGGGCAATCGGCTACGCCGAACGGCTCGGCACCAACGCCCAGCTGGGCGTCCTCGGCGTCCGGCTCGGCAGCGTGCTCATGGAGGACGGCGAGGGCGAGCGGGGCGAGAAGATGCTGTTCGACGTGGTGGACGCCGGACGACTCGCCGCCCGTGAAGCGGTGCCCGCGGCCCGGCTCTTCCTCGCGGTACGACTCGGCCGCACCGGACGGCAGGCCGAGGCCCGCAGACAACTCGTCCTGTTGCGGGAGGACTTCGAGGCCGCGCACTTCGTGCTCTTCGCCGGGTACTTCCTCGGTGTCGAGGGCTGGCTGGAGGGGACCGACGGACGCCACGAGGAGGCGCTGGTGTTGCTCCGCCGGGCGCTGGAGCGCAGCATGGACAAGCTGTCGTTGGTGGTCGCGCCCCATATGCCGGCCGTCCACTTCGTCACCGCGGCCATCTCCGTCGCAGGGGTCGACGGCGGGGCCCGTGCCCTGGACGCGGCCCGCCTCCTCGGCGCCGCCGACGCGCATCTGCCACCCGGCCACTTCGCCGGCCCGATGGAGGTCGAGAACCGCGCCCATGCCGAGACCGTGGTCCGGGCCCTGTTGGACGACGCCGACTACGAGCGGGCGTACGCCGAGGGTGGCGCCCTCACCCGGGAGGAGGCCGCCGCCCTCGTATGAACCCCGTCCGCTCAGCTCTTCGTCTTGAACTTGTGGATCGCGATGGGTGCCATCACCGCCGTCAGCGCCACCGACCAGCCGAGGGTGACCAGCAGGTCGTGGGCGATGGGCCCGCCCGTCATCAGCCCGCGCGCGGCGTCCGCGAGGGACGACAGGGGGTTGTAGTCGGTGAACGTCTGCAGCCAGCCCGGCATGGACTGGGTCGGCGCGAAGATCGACGAGCCGAACTGCAGCGGGAACAGCACCAGGAAGCCCATGGCCTGCACGGACTGCGCGTTCTTCATCGTCACGCCGAGCACCAGGAAGATCCACATCAGGGACGAGCCGAAGACGACGGCCAGACCGACCGCGCCGAACAGCCCCGGCCAGTTGGTGATGTCGAAGCCGATGAGGACACCGACGGTCAGCAGGATCGTCGTGGCGACCAGCATGCGCAGCAGTTCGACGGAGATCTTCGCGAGCAGCACGGAGGACCGGCCGATCGGCAGGGACCGGAAACGGTCCATGACGCCCTTCTGGAAGTCCTCGTTGAAGCCCGTGCCGACGCCCATGGCGATGTTCATGCCCATCATCGCCATCAGGCCCGGCACCACGTACTGCACGTACTGCTCCTGGCCGCCGCCCAGTGCCTGCCCGATGGAGCCGCCGAAGACGTAGACGAAGAGCAGGGTGAACACGATCGGCATGAGGACCGCGTCGAACATCGACTCCGGGTCCTGCCGGATCCACAGCAGATTGCGCCGGACGAGCGCCCCGGTGTGCCGGGCGTGGGCCCGCAGTCCGATCCGGCCGTCGGCCTCGCCCGTGGTGGGCAGGGTGGTGGCGCTCATACGGCGGCCTCCTCGTACGCGGGGGACGGAGTGGTGTCCTGCGGGGCACTGGCCTTGTGACCGGTGAGCGACAGGAACACCTCGTCCAGGCTGGGCAGTTCGGTGCTGATCGAGGCGATGGTGACGCCGCGCGCGGTGATCGCGCCGACGACGGCGGTCAGCTGCTCGTCGCTGAGGATCGGTACGTGGAGGGTGCCGGTCTCGGTGTCCACGGTGGTGGTGGCGAGCCCGGTGATCCCCAGGCCGTCCAGCTCCGCGGCCAGGGGACGCAGGTGCACCGGGTCGGCCGTCCGGACCCGGAGCGTACGTCCGCCGACCTGGGCCTTCAGCTCCTCGATCCGGCCGCCGGCGATCACCTTTCCCCGGTCGATCACGGTCAGCTCGGAGGCCAGCTGCTCGGCCTCCTCCATGTACTGGGTGGTCAGCAGCACGGTCACGCCGTCACCGACCATGCGCTTCACCTCGGCCCACACCTCGTTGCGGGTGTGCGGGTCCAGGCCGGTCGTCGGCTCGTCCAGGTACAGCACGGCCGGGCGGCCGATCATGGACGCGGCCAGGTCGAGCCGCCGCCGCATTCCTCCGGAGTACGTCCCCGCCGGGCGCCCGGCGGCCTCGGTCAGCGAGAACCGCTCCAGCAGACCGGTCGCGCGGCTCCTGGCCTCCTTGCGGGGCAGGTCGAGCAGGCGGCCGATCATGTAGAGGTTCTCGAAGCCGGACAGCTTCTCGTCCACGGAGGCGTACTGGCCGGTCAGGCCGATCACCCGGCGTAGCTGGCGCGGCTGCCGTACGACGTCGTACCCGGCCACGGTCGCCTGTCCCGCGTCCGGCGTGATCAGCGTGGACAGGCACCGTACGAGCGTGGTCTTGCCGGCCCCGTTCGGGCCGAGCACGCCCATCACCGTGCCCTCCCGCACATCCAGGTCGACACCGTCCAGCGCCCTGGTCTCCCCGTAGTGCTTGACCAGCCCCCGCACGGCGACAGCGCCCTTCGCGCCGCTGGCGTTCTTGTCGATTCGTGTCATGAGGACGACGGTCCCAGAGCCGACCGACAAACCACCGACAGGTCACCGACACGGGGTGGGGCCGGGGCGCGGGAGGTGGTGGGGGTGCGGGTTTCGTCGGCGGGTGCGGGTGAGTGGGGGCCGTTCGCGCAGTTCCCCGCGCCCCTGAAAAGCAGGGGCTGCGCCCCGTGCTTCTCATCCCGCAGCCCCGTGGCCTTTCAGGCCCGTAGGGCCGTGGTCTTCCTGGCCCGCAGGGCCTGGTCTTTCAGGGGCGCGGGGAACTGCGCGAGAAGCCCCACTCACCCGCACCCGCCGACGAAACCGCACCCCCCACCCCACTGGGCGCCCCGGCCGAGAACAGAGCCGCGGCCCGCCGACGGGGGAAGATCGGCGGGCCGCAGTCGTGCCGCTATGGCTCAGTGACGTCTCCGGGCTAGTGGACGGAGTGCTCCTCCGACGGGAACGCGCCACCCACGACGTCCTCCGCGAACGCCTTCGCCGCGTCGCCCATGACCGTCCGGAGGTCCGCGTACTTCTTGACGAACTTCGGTACCCGCCCGCCCGTCAGCCCGAGCATGTCGGTCCACACGAGCACCTGCGCGTCGGTCTCGGGCCCGGCGCCGATGCCGACCGTCGGGATGTGGAGCACCCGGGTGACCTCCGCCGCCAGCTCCGCCGGGACCAGCTCCAGGACGACCGCGAACGCGCCCGCGTCCTGGACGGCCTTGGCGTCGCGCAGCAACTGCTGCGCGGCCTCCTCGCCGCGTCCCTGCACGCGGTAGCCCATCGCGTTGACGGACTGCGGGGTGAGGCCGATGTGGGCCATCACGGGGATGCCCGACTCGACCAGCAGCTCGATCTGGCGGTGCGAGCGCTCGCCGCCCTCCAGCTTGACCGCGCCGACCCCGGCCTCCTTGACCAGCCGGGTCGCCGAGCGCAGCGCCTGCACGGGGCCCTCCTGGTAGGAGCCGAAGGGCAGGTCGCCCACGATCAGAGCGCGGCTGGTGCCCCGTACGACGGCCGCGGACAGCATGGTCATCTCGTCGAGGGTGACGGGCACGGTCGACTCGTACCCCAGGTGGCAGTTGCCCGCCGAGTCGCCGACGAGCATCACCGGGATGCCGGCCTCGTCGAAGACGGACGCGGTCATCGCGTCGTAGGCGGTGAGCATGGGCCACTTCTCGCCGCGCTCCTTGGCGAGGGCGATGTCCCGGACGGTGATACGGCGTGTGCCCTTGCCCCCGTACAGCGCCTTGCCGCCGTCGGAGGGCTTCGTCTGGGCAGCCGAAAGCTGCGTCATCGCTCCAGCTCCTTCATGTCATCTCGAGGCACCCTGACGGTGTCCCCGGACCACATCCATGGTGGCACCTAGGACAGGGGAGGGCTAGGGCGGGTACCTGTGACCGTTCAGGCACCCGGCGCGGCCGACGGCGGCGTGCAGGAGCCGGGTAAAAGAATTACGATACGAGACGGTCCCGTATCGAAATAGGTCTAGGGTCGACGACATGACTACCGCAGTCCCTGACTCCCGCATACCGGCGGCTGTGCACCGGCGCCGCTGGGTGATCCTCGGTGTGCTGATGCTGAGCCTGCTGATCGTGGTGCTCGACAACTCGATCCTCAACGTGGCCATCAAGACGATCTCCACCCCGGCCCCCACCGGGCTGGGCGCCACCCAGAGCGAGCTGGAGTGGGCGATCAACGCCTACACGCTGGTCTTCGCGGGGCTGCTGTTCTCCGCCGGTCTCCTCGGCGACCGCCTCGGCCGCAAGAAGGTGCTGCTCGGCGGACTCGTCGTCTTCGGCGTCGGCTCGGCGCTGGCCGCCCTGTCGGGCTCCCCTGGCGAGCTGATCGCCTTCCGTGCGGTGATGGGCCTCGGCGCCGCCTTCGTGATGCCTGCCACCCTCGCCGTCCTGATGAACGTCTTCGAGCGCGACGAGCAGCCGAAGGCCATCGGCATCTGGGCGGGCGGCGTGGGCCTCGCCATCGCCATCGGACCGATCACCGGCGGTGTCCTCCTGGACCACTTCTGGTGGGGCTCGGTCTTCCTGATCAACGTGCCGATCGTCGTCCTCGCCCTCGGCCTGATGCTCTGGCTGGTCCCCGACTCGCGCGACCCCGACCCCGGCCGGATCGATCCCGTCGGCGTCCTGCTCTCCGTCGTCGGTCTCGTCCTGCTGGTCTACGGCATCATCCGCGGCGGGCAGCTCGCCGACTTCACCGACGCCACGGTCCTCGTGACCAGCGCGGCCGGCCTCGCGGTCCTCGCCGCCTTCGTGGTGTTCGAGAAGCGCAGCGACCATCCGTCCATCGACATGTCGTTCTTCGGGAACAAGGTGTTCTCGGCCTCCATCGGAGTCATCGGCCTGGTCTTCTTCGCGCTGATGGGCGTGACCTTCTTCTCCGTCTTCTACACCCAGACCGTTCGCGGCTACAGCCCGCTCCAGACCGGCCTGCTGATGCTCCCGCTGGCCGTCGCGCAGCTCGTCTTCGCACCCCGCGCACGCCTCGTCGTCGACCGGTTCGGCAACAGCGCGGTGTGCACGGCGGGCATGACGCTGATCGCCGCGATGCTGGCCGCGTTCGCCGTACTGGACGCGGACACCCCGATCTGGATCCTCGAAGTCGTCTTCTTCCTCATGGGTGTCGGCATGGCCCATGTGATGACCCCGCTCAGTGTCGTCGTCATGCAGGCCCTGCCGCGCGAGAAGGCGGGCTCCGCGTCCGCGCTCAGCAACACCTTCCGACAGGTCGGCGGCGCCCTCGGCATCGCCGTCCTCGGCTCGGTGCTCTCCACCGCCTACCGCGGTGGCATCGAGGACGAACTGCCCGCCGGCGCCCCGCACTCCGCCGCCGAGTCCATCGAGGCCACCCTCGCTCTCGCCGCCCGGCTCGGCGAGCGGGGCGAGGCCCTGGTCACGCCGGCCCACGACGCGTTCCTGCACGCCATGCATGTGACCGCCCTGTGCGGGGCCGGAGTCGCCCTGCTCGGCGCGGTGGCCATGGCGGTGTTCCTGCCGGGACGGCCGAAGGGCGGCCAAGAGGGCAAGGAGGAGACGGAGTTGGTGACCGCCGACCACTGACGGAGAATCGGACCGGCGCGCGACCGGGTCGAACCGGCGCGCGAGTGAGCCGCCCCGGCTCACGAGCGGACCGGGCCAGCACACGAGAGACGGAGTCGACCTTGAGCCTCGCCGAGAGCCACGCCGACGACGGGCGGGTCCGGGACGGCGGCCCCGTACGCGGACGGCCCCGCAGCGAGGCCGTGGAGCGGTCCATCATCGAGGGCGTGATGAAACTCCTCGAAGAGGGGGTGCCGCTCGCCGAGTTGTCGATCGAGCGGGTGGCCCGCACCGCCGGCGTGGGCAAAGCGGCCATCTACCGTCGCTGGAGCGGCAAGGAGGCCCTCTTCGTCGACGTCCTGCGCGCCGCCGAACCCCCGGACCCGGTGCTGCCCGGCACCTCGATGCGTGACGACCTGGTGGTCTTCCTGGAGGCGGCCCGCAGGCGAGGCCTGCTCAACCGGCCCTCGGCGATCCTGCACAACGTCATCGCCCAGATGAAGAGCAGCCCCAGGATCTGGGACGCCTACCACGCGGACGTCGTCGCCCCCCGCCGCCAGGCCCTCGCCGACGTCCTGCGCCGGGGCCGGGACAACGGCGAACTCCGCCCGGACGTCGACATCGACCTCGTCGGCGACCTCGTCTTCGGCCCCATGCTGGTCCGCACCGTCATGCGCCCGGACGCCCCGCTGCCCGAGAACCTGGCGGAGGACATCGTCGACACGGTGCTCGAAGGGCTGCGTCCGACTGCGCGGTGAGTCGCGCCGATGTCTGCGAGGTGAGTCACAGCGATGTGCGCGTTTCGTTACAGACGTCGGGGCCTGTCCACCGGTTCGGAACTCCGAACAGCGGGTTGTGCGTCCTTGTGCCCGTACGGCCGCCCGGTGACGGCGGGAACGAAGGCAATCATCCCCTAGGGTCTTCAGAGCGCGGGGGCAGAAGTGCACGGCAGGCAGTGAGGCGACGGTATGGCGCAGGCGTACATGACGGAGACGGGCGGCGGCGGCACGGGTCAGGGCCGCGAACAATCCCGATTCCGGCGCCTGTTCGGCCGCCTCTTCGGCGGGTGGAGAGGAGACCGGCGGATCTGGCGGCGCGGTATCGTCCTCGCGGTCCTCGCCGTTCTCGTCGCCCTGGTGATGGTGTTGCACGCCCAGGTCCCCAACGCCGTGGGCAACCTGGGGAGTCTGACCGAGACGTTCCTGCCCTGGTTCGGTCTCGCGATCCCGCTGCTGCTGGTCCTCGCCCTGGTCCGCAAATCGGCCACGGCGCTCATCGCGCTCCTGGTGCCCACGGTCGTCTGGCTGAACATCTTCGGCGGACTGGTCACCAGCAAGACCGGCGCCGGCGGCGACCTCGCCGTCGTCACCCACAACGTCAACGCGGACAACGCCGACCCGTTCGGCACGGCCCGCGAGGTGGCCGCCTCCGGCGCGGACGTGGTGGCGCTGGAGGAACTCACCGAGAACGCGGTGCCCGTGTACGAGAAGGCGCTCGCGGCGACGTACCCGTACCACGAGGTCGTCGGCACGGTCGGGCTGTGGAGCAAGTACCGGATGAGCGACACCAAGCCCGTCGACATCAAGCTCGGCTGGGAGCGCGCGATGCGCTCGACGGTGGCGGCGCCGGACGGGCCGGTCGCCGTCTACGTCGCCCATCTGCCCTCGGTGCGGGTGAAGCTGGAGGCCGGGTTCACCGCCCGCCAGCGCGACAAGAGCGCCAACGCCCTCGGCGAGGCCATCGCCGACGAGCCGATCCAGCAGGTCGTCCTCCTCGGCGATCTCAACGGCACCATGAACGACCGTGCCCTGAACGCCGTCACCGCCCAGATGCGCTCCACCCAGGGCGCGGCGGGCAACGGCTTCGGCTTCAGCTGGCCGGCGTCGTTCCCGATGGCCCGTATCGACCAGATCATGGTCCGGGGCATGGAGCCGAAGGCGTCCTGGACCCTCCCGGAGACCGGCAGCGACCATCTGCCGGTGGCGGCGCGGGTGACGATGGAGACGTCGGGCGGCTGACGGCGCGGGTGCCGGGGCGTTCTCCGTGTGCTGCCGACGCGGGTGACGATCGACACCTCCGAGGCTGACGGCGCAGGTGACGATCGACACTCCCGAGGCTGACGGCGCAGGTCGGGCGGGTGAGCGGGACAAGGGAATACACGTCTGGCTGGAGTTTGTTCCGTCAATGAACATACGATGGAACGGAACCGATTCCTTCCTTTCCTTCCCCTTGTCCTACCGCACCCTTTGAAAGGTCTCTCCGCCATGCCCTTGGCCCTGCTCGCTCTCGCCGTAGGCGCCTTCGGAATCGGCACGACCGAGTTCGTCATCATGGGCCTCCTCCCCGAGGTCGCCGCCGACCTCGGCATCTCGATACCCGCCGCCGGCCACCTCGTCTCGGCGTACGCGCTCGGTGTCGTCATCGGCGCCCCACTGCTCGCGGCGGCCACCGCCCGGATGCCGCGCCGCAAGGTCCTGATCGGGCTGATGCTCCTCTTCGTCGCCGGCAACGCGCTCTCCGCCCTCGCCCCAGACGAGCACTGGCTGCTCGCCGCCCGCTTCCTCAGCGGTCTGCCGCACGGTGCCTTCTTCGGCGTCGGCGCCGTCGTCGCGACCGGCCTCGTGGCGCCGGAGCGCAAGGCCCGCTCGGTCTCGCTGATGTTCCTGGGCCTGACGATCGCCAACGTCGCCGGCGTCCCCGCCGCGACCCTCGTCGGCCAGCACTTCGGCTGGCGGATCACTTTCCTCGGCGTGAGCGCGATCGGCCTGGCCGCCATCGCCTCCCTCGCGCTCCTGCTGCCGAACGACCCCGCGGAGGCCCCCTCCTCCGGCCTGCGCGGCGAACTGGGCGCCCTGCGCTCCCTGCCCGTCTGGCTCGCCCTCGGCACGACCGTCGCCGGCTTCGGCGCCCTCTTCTCCGCCTACAGCTACATCACGCCGATGCTCACGGACTCCGCCGGGTACGCCGAGACCAGCGTGACCATGCTGCTCGCGCTGTTCGGCGTGGGGGCGACCATCGGAAACCTGGCCGGCGGCCGCCTCGCCGACCACTCCCTGCGCGGCACCCTCTTCGGCGGCCTCGCGTCCCTGATCCTCGTGCTGGCCCTCTTCCCGGTGCTCATGTCCGCGCAGTGGAGCGCCGCCCTGGCCGTCCTCCTCCTCGGCGTCGCCGCCTTCGCCACCGGCTCGCCCCTCCAGCTGATGGTCATGGAGAAGGCCGGCGGTGCCCCCTCCCTCGCCTCCTCCGCCAACCAGGCCGCCTTCAACCTCGCCAACGCCGGCGGCGCCTGGATCGGCGGCCTCACCCTGACCGCCGGCCTCGGCACGACGGCCCCGGCGAGCGCGGGCGCGGCCCTCGCACTGATCGGCCTGGCGGTAGCGGCGGCGGCCTACGCCGTCGACACCGGCCGCACGCCCGCGCCCGCCCCCGGACGCGGCCGCGTGGTGGCGTCCCACGTGCCGGGGGAGGCGGAGACGGTACGGGTGGGTGCGTAAACGCCTCGCCCCGAGGCGCCCTCGGATCTACCCTCACGACCATGACGGCACACGACACCCCCGGACATGTACGGCCGGCTTCCCCGGACGCGAGGCCGATGATCCGGCGGGAGGCCGTCGGCGATCACCGAGACGTGCGTGAGGTGCATGCGCGCGCGTTCGGTGACGGAGAGCGGATTCCCGGGCTCGTGGAGGCGTTGCGCGTCGCGGAGGCCGCGGTGGCGCCGATGTCGTTCGTCGCCACCGTGGACGACCGGGTCGTCGGGCACGTGCTGCTGAGCGCGGGGCGCCTGGACGCCCCGCGGCGGATCGTGGACGTCCTGACCCTGTCACCGCTGGGCGTGCTCCCGGAGTTCCAGGGGCAGGGCATCGGCACCCGGCTCGTCGCGCACGCCCTCGCGGCTGCGGACGGCCGGGGCGTGCCGCTGGTCTTCCTGGAGGGGTCACCGCACTACTACGGCACGCGCGGCTTCGAGGGCGCCGTCGCGGCGGGCTTCCGTCCGCCGTCGCTGCGCATCCCCGAAGCCGCGTTCCAGGTCGCCCGTCTGTCCGCGCACCAGCCGTGGATGACGGGCAGCTTCGTCTACTCGGAGCCCTTCTGGGCCCTGGACTGCGTCGGCCTGAGGGACGCGGAGGTATGAGGGACCCGAGGTCTTGGCGGACCCGAGGTCTTCTCGGGCCCGAATTCTTGTCGGACCCTGAAATCTCGACGGACCCGGAGGCCTGAGGGGACCCGCCCTCAGGCCTCGGCCCGGCGACTCGGCGACCCGGTGCCTACGCCTGCTCGCGCCACCGGTTCGTGATCGGCAGTCGGCGGTCCTTGCCGAAGCCCTTCGGGGAGATCTTCGTGCCCGGCGGGTACTGGCGCCGCTTGTACTCGGCGGTGTCGACCATGCGGAGCGTCCTGGTGACCAGCTCCCGGTCGAAACCGGCGGCGACGATCGCGTCGGCGCCCTGGTCGCGGTCGACGTACAGCGCGAGGATCGCGTCCAGGACCGGATAGTCCGGGAGGGAGTCCGTGTCCACCTGACCGGGGCGGAGCTCCGCGCTCGGGGGCTTGGAGATGGAGTTCTCCGGGATCGGCGGGGTCTGGCCCCGCTCCGCGGCCGCCCGGTTGCGCCACTCGGCGAGGCGGAAGATCGACGTCTTGTACACGTCCTTGATGGGGCCGTACGCACCCACCGAGTCGCCGTAGAGCGTCGAATAACCCACTGCCAGCTCCGACTTGTTGCCGGGCGCGAGCACGATGTGGCCCTCCTGGTTGGAGATCGCCATCAGCAGCGTGCCGCGCAGGCGCGACTGGAGGTTCTCCTCGGCCAGGCCCGTCAGCTCGGTCGACGCCATGTAGGCGTCGAACATGGGCTCGATCGGGACCGTGCGGAAGTTCAGGCCCGTCCGCCGCGCCAGCTCCGCCGCGTCACCCTTGGAGTGGTCCGAGGAGTACTTCGACGGCATGGACACGCCGTAGACGTTCTGCGCGCCCAGCGCGTCGCACGCGATCGCCGCGACGAGCGCCGAGTCGATACCGCCGGAGAGCCCGATCAGCACGGACGAGAAGCCGTTCTTCGCGGCGTACGCCCGCAGGCCCACCACCAGTGCCGAGTACACCTCCTCGTCGTCGTCGAGGCGTTCCGCGTACCCGCCGGTCAGCTCCGGTTCGTACGCGGGCAGCGGCTCCTCGGAGAGGACGAGCCGGTCGATGCGCAGTCCGTCGTCGACGACACCCTCGACCGGATCGGCGGCCGCCGCCGGAAGGTCCAGGTCCAGGACCACACAGCCCTCCGCGAACTGCGGTGCCCGCGCGACCACTTCGCCGTGCCGGTCGACGACGATCGAGTCACCGTCGAAGACCAGCTCGTCCTGGCCGCCGATCATCGCCAGGTACGCGGTCGTGCAGCCGGCCTCCTGCGCGCGCTTGCGCACCAGTTCGAGCCGGGTGTCGTCCTTGTCGCGCTCGTACGGCGAGGCGTTGATGGAGAGCAGCAGCCCGGCTCCGGCGGACCGGGCGGCCGGGACGCGGCCGCCGTCCTGCCAGAGGTCCTCGCAGATGGCGAGGGCGATGTCGACGCCGTGCAGCCGCAGCACCGGCATCGTGTCGCCGGGCACGAAGTAGCGGAACTCGTCGAAGACGCCGTAGTTGGGGAGGTGGTGCTTGGCGTAGGTGAGTGCCACCTCGCCCCGGTGCAGCACCGCGCCCGCGTTCCGGGGCGCCCCGGCCGGCTGGCCGTACTTCGGCGCGGCGGACTCGGAACGGTCGAGGTAGCCGACGATCACCGGCAGCTCCCCGAAGCCCTCGTCGGCGAGCCGCGCGGCCAGCGCCTTCAGCGCGGCGCGGGACGCCTCCACGAAGGACTGGCGCAACGCCAGATCCTCGACGGGGTACCCGGTCAGCACCATCTCCGGGAACGCCACCAGATGCGCTCCCTGCTCGGCTGAGTGCCGGGTCCAGCGGACCACCGCCTCGGCGTTTGCGGCGAGATCGCCGACGGTCGAGTCGATCTGATTCAAAGCGAGACGAAGTTGAGGCACGCGGCCCAGTGTAATCGTCAGAGCGACGCAATGGGGTGTGGGGCGCCCCACGTTCGCGGTCGCCCCACCACCGCCGCGGCACGGACGGCCGTCAGGAGCGCGGCGCGGCGCCCCGCTCCTTCAACATGCCCGTCATCAAGGAGATCTCGGACTCCTGGGCGTTCACCATGCCCTGGGCGAGCTTCTTCTCGACACCGACGGTGCACTTGGAGACACAGCCCTCCGCCATGTGGACGCCGCCCTTGTGGTGGTCGGTCATCAACTGGAGGAAGAAGACCTCGGCCTGCTTGCCGTTCAGCTTGCCGAGCTTCTCCATCTCGGCGTCGGTCGCCATCCCGGGCATCAGCGAGCCGTCCTCGCCGGAGGCCATGTCACCCATGCCCATCCAGGACATCGGCTGCTCGGACGACACCTTCGGCAGGCCCCACAGATCGAGCCAGCCGATCATCATGCCGCGCTGGTTGGCCTGCGTCTGCGCGATGTCGTACGCGAGCCGCCGGACCTCCTCGTCGTCCGTCCGGTCGCGCACGATGTACGACATCTCCACGGCCTGCTGGTGATGGACGGCCATGTCCCGGGCGAACCCCGCGTCGGCGGAGTCGGCGGCGGGGGCCTTCAGCCCGGAGTCGTCACCGTCGGCGACCGCGTACGTGATCGCCCCGGCCGCGACGAGTACCGCCGCGGCCCCGGAGGCGATCCAACCGATGTGCTTCATGCTTCCCACTGTGCCAGGCCCGCTGTCGTCACTCACTCGTCGTTCGCCACTCGTCGTTCGTCGCTCGTCGTTCGCCGGCCGTCAGGAGACGCCGTTGGTGCAGGCGGCACCCGGCTCGGGCGTCTGCTTGCCCTGGACGTAGGTCTCGAAGAACTTGTCGAGGTTCGGGTCCTTCGCACCGGTCACCGTGCGCTGGTGGCCCCACGCGCTGAGCATGATCGGGTCCTTCTGGTCCTCGACCGGGCTCATCAGCGTGTACGGGGTCTTCTTGACCTTCTCCGCGAGCGCCTTGACGTCGGCCTCGGAGGCCTTGCTGTTGTAGGTCACCCAGACCGCGCCGTGCTCCAGCGAGTGCACGGCGTTCTCGTTCTTGATGGCCTTGTCGTAGACGTCGCCGTTGCAGTTCTGCCAGACCGGGTTGTGGTCGCCGCCCACCGGGGGCTCCATCGGGTACTTCACGGTCTTGGTGACGTGGTTCTGGGCGAGCTTGGTGCTCCAGGTCTTCACGCCGTCCGAGCCGGTCTCCCACTTGCCGGTCGACTTGGAGTCACCGGCCACGCTGCTGCCGTTGTCGTCGGACTGCGAGCGGATCAGGACCGTCCCGCCCACGACGAGGCCGGCGACTATCAGCACGCTGGCGCCGATCGTGAGGATCCGGTTCCGGCGCTCACGGGAACGCTCGGCACGGCGCATCGCCTCGATGCGCGCCTTGCGGTCCCCGCTGCTGTTGGTCTTGGCGGCCATGGGATGTGTCCTTAGTGGGGGATGGTTCGGATGGGACGGTCGGATCGACTGATCGTAATTTGATCCGCTCCCTCTCGTAAACGAGGGATCCCGTCTCCCATGCTGCCCGCCGGTCACGGATGCCGCGCGGTTTTCTGGGCACGCGGGACGGGCGTCCGGCGGATGTCGGTCCACTCGGGCGTTACGGATGTCGGCGCGAGCAGGCAAGATGGGCGGGAGAGCGGTTGAGCGGCGGTGCGAGCGGTACACCTGCCGTACGCCGGGCGTTCGACCGGAGGCCGCTCGGTGGATCAAGGTGCGCAACGCGCACGAAATGGTGTTGTGGTGGGATGCTCAGGTGCCCGACCGCCTCCCGTGGCTCGGGAGCAAGGCGGCCTGACCAGCAAGGAATGGGTGGAAGCGGAAGATGGACAAGCAGCAGGAGTTCGTGCTCCGTACGTTGGAGGAGCGCGACATCCGTTTCGTACGCCTGTGGTTCACGGACGTGCTGGGCTTCCTGAAGTCCGTGGCCGTGGCCCCCGCCGAGCTGGAACAGGCGTTTGACGAGGGCATCGGCTTCGACGGCTCGGCCATCGAGGGCTTCGCGCGCGTATACGAGTCCGACATGATCGCCAAGCCGGATCCGTCGACCTTCCAGGTCCTGCCGTGGCGCGCGGAGGCACCGGGCACCGCCCGGATGTTCTGCGACATCCTCATGCCGGACGGCTCCCCGTCCTTCGCGGACCCCCGGTATGTGCTGAAGCGGGCCTTGGCCAAGGCCTCCGACCTGGGCTTCACCTTCTACACCCACCCGGAGATCGAGTTCTTCCTGCTGAAGGACAAGCCGACGGACGGCTCCCGCCCGACCCCGGCCGACAACTCCGGGTACTTCGACCACACCCCGCAGAACGTCGGCATGGACTTCCGCCGCCAGGCGATCACGATGCTGGAGTCCATGGGCATCTCGGTCGAGTTCTCCCACCACGAGGGCGCCCCCGGCCAGCAGGAGATCGACCTCAGGTACGCGGACGCGCTCTCCACGGCCGACAACATCATGACGTTCCGCCTGGTCATGAAGCAGGTGGCGCTGGAGCAGGGCGTCCAGGCGACCTTCATGCCCAAGCCGTTCTCCGAGCACCCGGGCTCGGGCATGCACACCCACCTCTCCCTCTTCGAGGGCGACCGGAACGCGTTCTACGAGTCCGGCGCGGAGTACCAGCTCTCCAAGGTCGGCCGCTCCTTCATCGCGGGTCTGCTGAAGCACGCCGCCGAGATCGCCGCCGTGACCAACCAGTGGGTCAACTCCTACAAGCGCATCTGGGGCGGCACCGAGCGCACCGCCGGGGCCGGCGGCGAGGCCCCCTCGTACATCTGCTGGGGCCACAACAACCGCTCCGCCCTGGTCCGCGTCCCCATGTACAAGCCCGGCAAGACGGGCTCGGCCCGGGTCGAGGTCCGCTCCCTGGACTCCGGCGCGAACCCCTACCTGGCCTACGCCATGCTCCTGGCCGCCGGCCTCAAGGGCATCGAGGAGGGCTACGAGCTGCCGCCGGGCGCCGAGGACGACGTCTGGGCCCTCTCGGACGCCGAGCGCCGCGCCATGGGCATCGAGCCCCTCCCGCAGAACCTCGGCGAGGCACTCTCCCTCATGGAACGCAGCGACCTCGTCGCCGAGACCCTCGGCGAGCACGTCTTCGACTTCTTCCTGCGCAACAAGCGCCAGGAGTGGGAGGAGTACCGCAGCGAGGTCACGGCCTTCGAGCTGCGGAAGAACCTGCCGGTGCTGTAGGCGCAGGTCGGAGGTTCCTGTCGGCGTGTGAACGGGGCCCGTGGTCGGCGACCGCGGGCCCTGCCCCTGTCCAGCGGCGCTGGACAGGATCGGGCCCAGCATGTGGATTCCGCCCGGCCCAGAGGTTCACGCGTACCCGTGGAGCGCCTTGTGGACGCCGTAGGCCTCGATGAAGCCCTGGATCGCCTCCAGGTCGAACCCGGCGGACCGCCACTTCGCTTTGTTGCCGTCGAGGTAGCGAAGGTCGACCCATGTGGAGACGGCGGCCGATGAATCGGAACTGGCCACCCGCAGTCTCATGTCGGCAAGGTCTTGAAAGGCGACGATCTTCAGCGGCTTGCGTTCGCTGATGTACTCGACGGCACCGTCCGGTGTGATCACCAGCAGCGGGTCCGGATCGTCCGACGTGCCGTGGAAGAAGCCGGACAGTTTGCCCCGCTTCTTGCTGAACACACGCCAGTCCGGCGGCACGGGACCCCGGCGTGCCTGCGACAGGACGGTGAGCGGATCCGACATGGCACCTCCGCAGGGCAGGGAGGACGTCCCTTCGAAAATTCTCCGCTCCGGAACGGACGCCTGCCACTCCGCCCATGTGTCGGGCACGGCTCTAGCGCAGCACGCGGTGGCGGAGGTAGACGACCTTCGTGGCGATGGGGCGGGTCTCGACGAGTTCCAGGTTCACCCGGCGTTCGTCCCGGGGGAAGAAGGGGATGCCGCCGCCGACCAGCACCGGGTAGACGATGGCCCGGTACTCGTCGATCAGGCCCGCCTCGGCCGCCTGGGCGGCGAGGGTCGCGCCGCCGATCGCGATGTCGCCGTCGCCCGGCTCGGCCCGCAGCCGCTCGATCTCCTCCGCCACACCGCCGGAGGCCAGACGGGCATGGCCCTCCACCGCCGACAGCGTCGTGGAGAACACCACCTTCGGGAGCGGATTCCAGAGCGCGGTCCATTCGCGCTCCGCGTCGCCGAGCGCGGGGTCCTGCTCGGCCGTCTCCCAGTACAGCATCGTCTCGTACAGCCGTCGTCCCATCAGGTGGACGCCGACGTCCCGGATCTCGTCGATCCAGAAGCGGAAGACCTCCGGTTCGGGCTCGGACCAGTCGAAGCCGCCGTCCGGCCCGACGATGTAGCCGTCCAGGGAGACGTTCATCGAATAGGTCACGCTGCGCATCAGGAGCCCTCCTCGGTGACGGATCCGACAGTACGGCCACCGGACGCCCACCGCGATGCAAACCCGCGAAGGCCGCCGACCGCGAAGGCCGTCGACTGCGAAGGCCGTCGACTGCGAAGGCCGCCGACCGCGAAGGCCGTCGTCGTACCACGCGGGGGCTCAACGCGGAGTGCGCAGGCCGTCCAGTGCCGGGGGCAGCGGATAGACGCGTTCGGCGGGGAACAGGCGCTGGGCCTTCGCGGTCTGCCCGGACCGCACCAGGGCCGCGGCCTTGTGGACCCGCGGGGTGAGGTCCGTCAGGCCGACGACCCACTCGTCGGTGAAGGTCCGGATCAGATGGCGGCCGATGCCGACCTGGATGCTGTAGTGGTTCAGCGCGGCCCCGCGCGCCGAGCGCTCCGGGTCCCACTGGACATGGACGGCGGCCCCGGCCACCGCCGCCGGGTCCGCCGTCGTCAGCACCGCCCGTGACAGCGCCTCCTCCCACCCCTCGCGGGTGATCCGCACCGCGAGCACCCGCTCCTGACCGGGCTTGCCGGCCCAGTTGCTGCGGTGCATCAGCCACAGGAACGACGGCTTGATCCACGTCATCCGGCGGAACGAGAACGGCTCGACGAACCGGCCCGCCCGCAGCGCCGCGTCGGCGATCGCGGGTGCGTACGCCTGGTACACCACGATCGTGCGGGCGTCGTAGTCGGCACGGATCTCGTACTGGGGAGCCATGCCCGGCACCCTGCCAGCCGCCGGGCGGCGGCCGCGAGCGAATATCCCCGCCCGCCGGCCGCGGCCGGACTACTGCCGTTCCGCGAGCTCCGCCAGCACCTGGTGCAGCGGCTCCGTGGCCCTGCGCCGGTACTCCTGGATCGACCAGCCGTTGCCGTCCGGGTCCTTGAAGTACATGAAGGTGGCGCCGTCGTCGGGGGTGTACTGGACGGGCTCGGAGACGTCGAGGCCGCGTTCGCGGAGCTCGGCGTGGGCGGCCTTGATGTCGGCGACGCAGAGCTGCAGGCCCTGGTAGGAGCCGGGGGTCGGCGTGGTCTCGCCCTGGGCCATGTCCCAGATGGCGTCGCCGAGGGCGATCGAACAGCCGGAGCCCGGGGGAGTCAGCTGGACGATCCGCATGCCCGGCATGACCTCCTGGTCGATGTCGACGTGGAAACCGACCTTGTCCCGGTAGAAGTCCCGGGCCCGGTCGATGTCGCTCACCGGCAGCGGAATCACTTCGAGCGTGTACTGCATCCCTCGTCCTCCAAGTCGCCTTCGACTTTTCGCCTCTGCCGTACCGCCACCACGTCCGGAGGTACGGCTCCCCCTACCGAAGCCGAAAACCGCGCCGGGCGCCACCGAGAACCAGAAAACCCGTCTGCGCCGCGCCGCCCACGGTCACGAAAGCTCATGGTCCTCCGGCGGGGCTCAGCCCCCGTAGAACAGCTCGTCCACCACCGCCCGAGCCCGTCGTGTGATGCGGCGGTAGTCGTCGAGCATGTCGCCCACATGGCCGGGGCCGTACCCCAAGTACCGGCCCACGGCGGCGAGTTCACGGCCGTGGGAGGGGAACGTGTCGCCCGCGCGGCCCCGTACGAGCATCACGGCGTTGCGGACGCGGGTGGCCAGCACCCAGGCCTCGTCCAGTATGGCCGCGTCCTCGGCGCCCACCAGGCCGGCCTCGCGGGCGGCGGCCAGCGCCGCGCGGGTGCGGGTCGTGCGCAGGCCCGGCTCGCGGTGGCCGTGCTGGAGTTGGAGGAGCTGGACGGTCCACTCGACGTCGGAGAGGCCGCCGCGGCCGAGCTTGGTGTGCAGGGTCGGATCGGCACCACGCGGCATCCGCTCCGACTCCATACGGGCCTTGATGCGCCGGATCTCGCGCACGGCGTCGTCGCCGAGTCCGTCCGCCGGGTAGCGCAGCGGATCGACGAGGTCGATGAAGCGGCGGCCCAGCTCCGCGTCCCCGGCCACCGGTTCGGCGCGCAGCAGGGCCTGCGACTCCCACACCAGGGACCACCGGCGGTAGTAGGCCTCGTACGACTTCAGCGTCCGTACGAGCGGGCCGGTCTTGCCCTCGGGGCGCAGGTCCGCGTCGATGAGGAGCGGCGGGTCGGCGCTCGGGAGCTGGAGCAGGCGGCGCATCTCGGAGACGACCGCGTTCGCGGCGCGGGCCGCCTCCTGTTCGTCGGCGCCCTCGCGCGGCTCGTGGACGAACAGGACGTCGGCGTCGGAGCCGTAGCCCAGTTCGTGACCGCCGAAGCGGCCCATGCCGATCACCGCGAAACGGGTGGGGAGCGTGTCGCCCCAGCCCTCGCGGACCACGGCCCGCAGGGTGCCCGCGAGGGTCGCGGCCGTGAGGTCGGAGACCGCGCCGCCGACGAGGTCCACGAGGGCACCCTGGTCGGCCGTCGCCGGGGCCGCCTCGGTGCCGTAGGAGCCGACGATGTCCATGGCGGCCGTACGGAACAGTTCCCGGCGGCGGACGCCGCGCGCGGCCGTGACACCCTGCTGGGCGCCGTCGGCCCGGCCCACGGCGGCGAGGATCTCCTGCTCCAGCTGGGCGCGCTCCCGGGCTTCGAGACCGCCGGCGCCACCGGCGACCCCGTCCCCGTCACCGAGCAGCGAGACCGCCTCCGGGGCGCGCATGAGCAGGTCGGGCGCCAGGCGTCCCGCGGACAGCACGCGCGCCAGGTTCTCCGCCGCCGCGCCCTCGTCCCGCAGCAGCCGGAGGTACCAAGGGGTCCGGCCGAGCGCGTCGGAGACCTTGCGGAAGTTGAGCAGCCCCGCGTCGGGGTCGGCGGAGTCGGCGAACCACCCCAACAGCACCGGCAGCAGCGTGCGTTGGATGGCCGCCTTGCGCGAGACGCCGGAGGCCAGGGCCTCCAGGTGGCGCAAGGCCGAGGCAGGGTCGGCGTAGCCGAGGGCGACGAGGCGTTCGCGGGCCGCGTCGGCGCTCAACCTGGTCTCACCGGGGGCGAGTTGGGCGACGGCGTCGAGGAGCGGCCGGTAGAAGAGCTTCTCGTGAAGCCGTCGTACTACGGCCGCGTGGCGCCGCCACTCGCGGTTCAGCTCGGCGATCGGATCGGTGCGCAGGCCGAGGGAACGGCCGATCCGCCGCAGGTCGTCGTCGCCCTCGGGGACGAGGTGGGTTCGGCGCAGCCGGTAGAGCTGGATGCGGTGCTCCATGGAGCGCAGGAAGCGGTAGGCCGCGTCGAGTTGGGCCGCGTCCGCCCGCCCCACATAGCCGCCGGCGGCCAGCGCGCCCAGCGCGTCGAGCGTGGTCCCGCTGCGCAGGGACGTGTCCCCGCGTCCGTGCACCAGCTGGAGCATCTGGACGGCGAACTCGACGTCCCGCAACCCGCCCGGCCCGAGCTTGAGCTGCCGCTCGACCTCTGCGGCCGGGATGTTCTCCACCACCCGGCGCCGCATGCGCTGCACGTCGGTGACGAAGTTCTCCCGCTCGGCCGCCTTCCAGACGAGCGGTTCGAGCGCGGTGACGTATGCCTCGCCCAGTTCGAGGTCGCCCGCGACCGGCCGGGCCTTGAGCAGTGCCTGGAACTCCCAGGTCTTCGCCCACCGTTGGTAGTACGCCAGATGGCTGCTGAGCGTCCTGACGAGGGGGCCGTTGCGCCCCTCCGGCCGCAGGTTGGCGTCGACCGGCCAGATGCTGCCCTCGACGGTCGTCTCGGAGCAGATCCGCATCATGTGCGAGGCGAGCCGGGTCGCGGCCCGGATCGCCTTCTGCTCGTCCGCCCCGTCCGCCGTCTCCCCGACGAAGATGACATCGACGTCGGAGACGTAGTTGAGTTCGTGGCCGCCGCACTTGCCCATCGCGATCACCGCGAGCCGGCACAGCTCCGCGTCCTCCGGCGCGGCGGCACTGGCGATCGCGAGGGCGGCGCGGAGCGTTGCGGTGGCGAGATCGGCGAGCTCGGCGGCGGTCTGGGCGACGTCCGTCGTACCGCAGACGTCACGGGCGGCGATGGAGAGCAGACAGCGGCGGTAGGCGACTCGCAGGGCGACGGGGTCGGTGGCCTCCGCGAGCCCCCGTTCGAACTCCTCGACGCCCGGGTGCAGGTCCCGCGGCTCGTACGTCACGAGCGCCTGCCAGTCCTGCGCGTGCCGGGCCAGGTGGTCACCGAGCGCGGCGGACGCGCCGAGCACCCCCAGCAGCCGGTCCCGCAGCGGCTTGGCCGCTATCAACGTGTCCAGCACCGCCCGCCGGGCCGTACGGTCCGGTTGCGCCTCCAGCAGCCGTACGAGGCCCAGCAGGGCGAGGTCGGGGTCGGCGGTCGCCCCGAGCGCGTCCAGCAGGACCGGGTCGCTCCGTACGGCCGACAGTTCCTCGCTCTCCAGCAGCCGCTCGGCGACGCCGGCATCGGTGAAACCGTGCCGCAGCAGTCGCGAGTACGTACTGCTCCTGCGCCCCGGCGCCGTCATCCCGGGCCTCCCGTCACTCCGCCGATCAAGGCCGTACGGGCACGAGCCTAGCCGCAGTGCCTGCGGGAAGCGCCGTCCGGCCGGGGGCGGGTCCGGGGCGTCGGATCGCTGCCGTCGTCCGGACCGGCCGCATCCGCCCTGACCACGGTTAGTCTGCGCGTGTGGGTGAAGAAGAGGGCGCGGAGGACGGCAGCGGCGGGGCCGTGCGGCGTCCGTCATGGGGGACCGTGCTGTCGTCGGACCCGGTGGTCACGACCGTGTGGCTGGAGGTTGTCGGCCTCACCGTTGCCGGGATCGGCGCGCTGGTGGGGTGGCCCTTCGGATGGCTGCCCGATCCCGCCCTTGTGGCCACGATGGTCGGCATGGCCTGCTTCGGTCCCGCGGTCGAGCGGTACCGGGCGGGGCGTCGCCCGCGTGGGCGTGCTGTCGCGGCCGCGTTCCTGACGCTCGCGGCGGTGGCCCTGACGGTGGCCGCGGTGACGAACTGGGCCCTCCCCGCGACCGCCGACCAGGGCATCGGGCTCGTGGTCGGCTATGTGGTCGGAATGCCTGTCGGTGTGGCCGTGCTGGTCCGGAGGCTCGACACGGCCGCCGCGGGGTGATCGCTGAGGGGTGCGTGGTCCAACCCGCCCCGCGTACCCTTCGGGGCTACGCCTTGACCGGTTCCAGTTCCGGTTCCCGGATGCTCCCCGTCACCTGGCGTGGCAGCGCGTACGGCAGGGTGCCGTACCAGGCGCGGGCCACGCCGTAGCCGAAGGCGAGGCAGAGCATGCCGCCGACCGCGTCCAGCCAGAAGTGGTTGGCGGTGGCCACGATGACGACGAGCGTCAGCGTGGGGTAGAGCAGGCCCAGCACCCGCACCCACGGCACCGACGCCAGCGCGAAGATCGTCAGCCCGCACCACAGCGACCAGCCGATGTGCATGGACGGCATCGCCGCGTACTGGTTGGACATGTTCTTCAGGTCGCCCGAGGCCATGGAGCCCCAGGTCTGGTGGACGACGACCGTGTCGATGAAGTTCTCGCCCGTCATCAGCCTGGGCGGCGCCAGCGGGTAGAAGTAGTAGCCGACCAGGGCCACGGCGGTGGTCGCGAAGAGGACCAGACGCGTCGCCGCGTAACGGCCCGGATGACTACGGTAGATCCACACGAGGACACTCAGCGTGACGATGAAGTGCAAGGTCGCGTAGTAGTAGTTCATGCCGACGATCAGCCATGTCACCGAGTTCACGGAGTGGTTGATCGTCTCCTCGACCGCGATCCCGAGGTGGTGCTCCACCTTCCAGATCCAGTCGGCGTTCTTCAGCGCCTGCGTCTTCTGCTCGGGGACCGCGTTGCGGATCAGGGAGTACGTCCAGTAACTCACCGCGATCAGCAGGATCTCGAACCACAGACGCGGCCTGCGCGGGACCCTCAGTCGGTGCAGGAACCTCTGCTCCGGCGCGCCCGTGACGGACCGCGGAGCGGCCTGCTCCCGGCCTTCCTCCAGTGTCGTCACGGTCGTTTCACCCATGGGCACAGAGTCTGCCAGAAATCCGGTACCCCACCGATCATCCTCTGGTCGGGTTCGTCACGCACGTCCGTCGGGGTAGCACCGAGGGCCTTGTCCTCCGTACGTACCGCATGGTTCCCCCCTGTCTCCGCCTCAGGTACGAGAGCGGTCCCCAGGTGCCGAGGCGGTCGACCCCCGCACCACCAGTTCCGGCATGAACACGAACTCACTGTGCGGCGCCGGAGTCCCCCCGATCTCCTCCAGCAACGTCCGCACCGCCGCCTGTCCCATCGCCGGCACCGGCTTGCGGACGGTCGTCAGCGGTGGGTCGGTGAAGGCGATCAGGGGGGAGTCGTCGAAGCCGACGACCGAGATGTCGTCCGGAACCTCCAGCCCCCGCTGCCGGGCCGCCCGGATCGCGCCGAGCGCCATCATGTCGCTCGCGCACACCACCGCCGTGCAGTCCCGGTCGATGAGTGCCATGGCCGCGGCCTGGCCTCCCTCCAGCGTGTAGAGGGAGTGCTGGACGAGTTCGGACTCGACGGTCGCGGCCGGGAGCCCCAGCTGGTCCTGCACCGTGCGGACGAAACCCTCGATCTTGCGCTGCACCGGCACGAACCGCTTCGGGCCCAGCGCCAGACCTATCCGGGTGTGCCCGAGCGAGACCAGGTGCGTCACCGCGAGCGACATCGCCGCCCGGTCGTCCGGCGAGATGAAGGGGGCCTGGACCTTCGGTGAGAAACCGTCGACGAGGACGAACGGCACGCCCTGGGCGCGCAGTTGCTCGTAGCGCTGCATGTCGGCGGAAGTATCGGCGTGCAGACCGGAGACGAAGATGATGCCGGCGACCCCCCGGTCGACCAGCATCTCCGTCAGCTCGTCCTCCGTCGATCCGCCGGGGGTCTGGGTGGCGAGCACCGGGGTGTACCCCTGCCGGGTCAGCGCCTGGCCGATGACCTGCGCCAGGGCCGGGAATATGGGGTTCTCCAGCTCCGGGGTTATGAGGCCCACCAGGCCCGCGCTGCGCTGCCGCAGCCGGACCGGCCGCTCGTAGCCCAGCACGTCGAGGGCGGCCAGAACGGACTGGCGAGTGGTCGCGGCGACGCCCGGCTTCCCGTTCAGGACGCGGCTGACAGTCGCCTCGCTGACCCCCGCCTGGGCTGCGATGTCGGCAAGCCGTGTGGTCACAGCACCGGACTGTACCGGCCGGACCTGCGCTTGCCCACCGGCCCGGCGTCGCGGGTGGGCGGGGAGGCGGCCCACCGCGGGCTGCTGCGTCATCGCGGTCCCTCGTGATTCTGGTCGGTGTCCGTGGGGGGCGCCCGTGTGCGGAAGGGGTGGCCTTCGCAAGGCGTCGACAGGGTGATGATGGCCGTCCAGGCCAGTGGTGGCAAGAGCTTGCAGAGTCTTGCACAGTCACCTGAACCCCCGCTGAGCGGCCCTGATGTCGGGTTTCGGCCAAGTCGAGCGCAGGTTACGGGCCGATAACCATCCCCCGTGGTTGCAATTTTTTGCAGCAAGGTCTTTCGTCGCGCTTACAACGCTGTTACGTTCGGCCTCGCCCGGCGGCGGCGACGGCGCGGCCGGAACCCGGCAGGAGCGGCAGACGGGGCCCTCTGCCCGGTACACGGGCTTTCACCCTCAAGGAGATCTCATGCGGCGTGGCATAGCGGCCACCGCGCTGGTGGCGTCGATCGCCCTCACGGCGACGGCCTGCGGCGGAAGCGACAGCGGCGAATCGGCCGACGGTCCGGTCACCATCACCTGGTGGGACACCTCCAACGCCACCAATGAGGCGCCGACGTACAAGGCCTTGGTCAAGGAGTTCGAGGCCGCCAACAAGAACATCAAGGTCAAGTACGTCAACGTGCCCTTCGACCAGGCGCAGAACAAGTTCGACACCGCCGCCGGCGCCACGGGCGCGCCGGACATCCTGCGCTCCGAGGTCGGCTGGACGCCCGCCTTCGCCAAGAAGGGCTTCTTCCTGCCGCTGGACGGCACCGAGGCCCTCAAGGACCAGGACAAGTTCCAGCCCAGCCTGATCAAGCAGGCCCAGTACGACGGCAAGACCTACGGCGTTCCGTTCGTCACCGACACCCTCGCGCTCGTCTACAACAAGGAGCTCTTCGAGAAGGCCGGCATCACCGAGGCCCCGAAGAGCTGGGACGACCTGAAGAAGGCCGCCGCCACCATCAAGGGCAAGACCGGCGTCGACGGTTACTGGGGCTCCACCCAGGCCTACTACGCCCAGTCCTTCCTCTACGGCGAGGGCACCGACACCGTCGACGTCGCGCAGAAGAAGATCACCGTGAACTCCGCCGAGGCCAAGAAGGCGTACGGCACCTGGCTCGACCTCTTCGACGGCAAGGGCCTGCACAAGGCGGACACCACCGCCGACGCCTACGCCCACATCCAGGACGCCTTCGTCAACGGCAAGGTCGCCTCGATCATCCAGGGCCCGTGGGAGATCACGAACTTCTACAAGGGCTCGGCCTTCAAGGACAAGGCCAACCTGGGCATCGCCACCGTCCCGGCCGGTTCCACCGGCAAGGCGGGTGCCCCGACCGGCGGCCACAACCTCTCGGTCTACGCCGGCTCGGACAAGGCGCACCAGGAGGCGTCGCTGAAGTTCATCAACTTCATGACCTCGGCGAAGTCCCAGGAGGCCATCGCCCTGAAGAACTCCACGCTGCCCACGCGCGACGACGCCTACACCGCCGAGGTGAAGGCCGACCCGGGCATCGCCGGCTACCAGACCGTGCTCGCCGCCGCCCAGCCGCGCCCCGAGCTGCCCGAGTACAGCTCCCTGTGGGGTCCGCTGGAGACCGAGCTGCTCGCGATCGCCGGCGGCAAGGAGTCCCTGGACAAGGGCCTGGGCAACGCGGAGACCGCGATCGCCAAGCTGGTCCCGGACTACAGCAAGTGATCCCGGGTGGCCGCCGTGTCCCGCCCTCCCGGCCGCGCCGGGGGACGGACGCGGCGGCCACCGGCCCGCTCCCCGGGCAGCCCAGCCCCGGGCAGCCCAGCCCCCGATCTTCCAGTGATCTTCCAGAAGGTGTCGAACGATGACAGTCGCCATCGACCGAGCGACCGGCAAACGCCGAGGTGAACCGGGCGGGCGCCCGGGCCCGCTGTCGCGTCTGAAGCAGTCGTACCAGCGGTTCTGGTACGCGTACGCGATGATCGCCCCGGTGGTCGTCGTGCTCGGCGTCCTGGTGCTGTATCCGCTGGCGCGCGGGCTCTACCTCACCCTCACCAACGCCAACAGCCTCAACTCGGCGCGCACCATCGGCGCCAACCGCATCGAGGCCACCTACGAGTTCATCGGCTTCGACAACTACGCCGACATCCTCTGGGGCCCGACGTCGTACGACCGCTTCTGGTCGCACTTCATCTGGACGATCGTCTGGACGGCGCTCTGCGTCGCCCTGCACTACTTCATCGGCCTCGGCCTCGCGCTGCTGCTCAACCAGAAGCTGCGCGGCCGCACCTTCTACCGGCTGATCCTGGTCCTGCCCTGGGCCGTGCCGACCTTCGTCACCGTCTTCGGCTGGCGGTTCATGCTCGCCGACGGCGGTGTGATCAACGCCGGCCTCGAAGCACTGCACCTGCCGGCACCGCTGTGGCTGGAGGACACCTTCTGGCAGCGGTTCGCCGCGATCATGGTCAACACCTGGTGCGGTGTGCCGTTCATGATGGTCTCGCTGCTCGGCGGCCTGCAGTCCATCGACTCCTCGCTGTACGAGGCGGCGGAGATGGACGGCGCGAGCGCCTGGCAGCGCTTCCGCTACGTCACCCTGCCGGGCCTGCGCTCGGTCAGCTCCACCGTCGTCCTCCTCGGCGTCATCTGGACGTTCAACCAGTTCGCCGTCATCTTCCTGCTGTTCGGCGACACCGCGCCCGAGGCGCAGATCCTCGTGACCTGGGCCTACTACCTCGGCTTCGGTCAGCAACCGCGTGACTTCGCGCAGTCGGCGGCCTACGGCATCCTGCTGCTGGCCATCCTGATCGTCTTCACCTCCGTCTACCGCCGCTGGCTGAACCGCGATGAGCAGCAGCTCGCGATCTGAGGCAGGAGCCCCCATGAGCACCACGACGCCCACGACGACCGGCCCGGCCACGGCCGCCGCGGACCGGTCGGCCGCGCCGAACCCCTCGGCGCCCCGGACCCGCCGACGCGGCGAGAACAGCCTCGCCGGCTCCCTCGTCTCCCACGCGATCCTCATCGTGGCGAGCCTGGCCGCGCTCTTCCCGATCGCCTGGCTGGTCTTCCTGTCCCTCGGACCGGACAAGGACGATTACCTGCATCCCGGGCGCATCTTCGGCAAAATGACCTTTGCCAACTACTCGCACGTGCTTCAGGAGACACCGTTCTTCGACTGGCTGATCAGCACCCTCGTCGTCTCGCTCGGCACCACCGTCCTCGGGGTGCTGATCGCGGCGACCACCGGTTACGCCGTCTCCCGCATGCGCTTCCCGGGCTACCGGAAGTTCATGTGGGTGCTCCTGGTCACGCAGATGTTCCCGGTGGCCGTCCTGATGGTGCCGATGTACGAGATCCTGTCCGAACTGCGGCTCGTCGACAGCTACCTCGGCCTCATCCTCGTCTACTGCTCGACGGCCGTGCCGTACTGCGCCTGGCTGCTCAAGGGCTACTTCGACACGATCCCCTTCGAGATCGACGAGGCGGGACGCGTCGACGGGCTCACCCCCTTCGGCACCTTCGCGCGGCTGATCCTGCCGCTCGCCAAGCCCGGCCTCGCGGTCGCCGCGTTCTACAGCTTCATCACCGCGTTCGGGGAGGTCGCCTTCGCCTCGACGTTCATGCTGTCCGACACGAAGTACACCTTCGCCGTCGGTCTGCAGAGCTTCGTCAGCGAACACGACGCCCAGCGCAACCTGATGGCGGCCACCGCCGTGCTGGTCGCGATCCCCGTCTCCGCGTTCTTCTACCTCGTGCAGAAGAACCTGGTGACCGGACTGACCGCGGGCGGCACCAAGGGCTGACCGCCCGGTCTCACCGCGAGGGGCCGTCGTTCGGCTGCGGCTCTCGTCGTGGCCGGTCGCGCAGTTCCCCGCGCCCCTTCGGGGCGCGGGTGGCGGCCACGGTGTCCATCCGACCCCGCCGGCACCGTGGCCGCCTCTGCCCCCGCCCCACAGTTGCTTCTGATCTTCCGAACTGATGAACCCGTTACGTAGCAAGGACGCCATGAGCCAGCAGCACTCCGCCGCCGACCCGGCCCCGACCTCCGACGTCGCCACCGCCCCGCGCGGGGACTGGTGGCGCGACGCGGTGATCTACCAGGTCTATCCGCGCAGCTTCGCCGACAGCAACGGCGACGGCATGGGCGACCTGGAGGGCGTACGTTCCCGACTCCCGTACCTGCGCGACCTCGGCATCGACGCCGTGTGGCTCAGCCCGTTCTACGCCTCCCCGCAGGCCGACGCCGGCTACGACGTCGCCGACTACCGGGCGGTGGACCCGATGTTCGGGTCGCTGCTGGACGCCGACGCCCTGATCCGCGACGCCCACGGGCTCGGCCTGCGCATCATCGTCGACCTGGTCCCCAACCACTCCTCCGACCAGCACGAGTGGTTCAAACGGGCGGTGGCGGAGGGCCCCGGTTCGCCGCTGCGCGACCGCTACCACTTCCGCCCCGGCAAGGGCGCGACCGGTGAACTCCCGCCCAACGACTGGGAGTCCATCTTCGGCGGCCCGGCGTGGACCCGGGTGACGGAACCCGACGGCACCCCCGGCGAGTGGTACCTGCACCTCTTCGCCCCGGAGCAGCCCGACTTCAACTGGGACCACCCGGCGGTCGGTGACGAGTTCCGCTCCATCCTCCGCTTCTGGCTGGACATGGGCGTCGACGGCTTCCGCATCGACGTCGCCCACGGCCTGGTCAAGGCGGACGGCCTCCCGGATCTCGGCGCCCACGACCAGTTGAAGCTGCTGGGCAACGATGTCATGCCCTTCTTCGACCAGGACGGCGTCCACGCGATCTACCGCGAATGGCGCCTGGTGCTCGACGAGTACGCGGGGGACCGCATCTTCGTCGCGGAGGCCTGGACCCCGACGGTCGAACGCACCGCGAACTACGTCCGCCCCGACGAACTCCACCAGGCGTTCAACTTCCAGTACCTGGGCACCGACTGGGACGCGGCCGAGCTGAAGGTCGTCATCGACCGCACGCTGGACGCGATGCGCCCGGTCAACGCCCCCGCGACCTGGGTGCTGTCGAACCACGACGTGACCCGTCACGCCACCCGCTTCGCCAACGAACCGGGCCTCGGCACGCAGATCCGCCTCGCGGGCGACCGCGCGCTGGGCCTGCGCCGAGCCCGCGCCGCCTCGCTCCTGATGCTGGCGCTGCCCGGCTCGGCCTACGTCTACCAGGGCGAGGAACTCGGCCTCCCCGACGTCGTCGACCTGCCGGACGAGGTCCGCCAGGACCCCGCGTACTTCCGGGGCGCCGGCCAGGACGGCTTCCGCGACGGCTGCCGGGTGCCGATCCCGTGGACCCGCGCCGGCTCCTCGTACGGCTTCGGCACCGGCGGCTCCTGGCTGCCGCAGCCCGCGGCCTGGGCCGACCTGAGCGTCGAGGCACAGACGGGCGTCGCGGAGTCGACCCTGGAGCTGTACCGCACGGCCCTGTCCGTCCGCCGCGAACAGCCCGGCCTCGGCGCGGGCGACTCGGTGGAGTGGCTGAAGGCCCCCGCCGGCGTCCTGGCCTTCCGCCGGGGCGACTTCGTGTGCGTCGCCAACACCACGGGCGAGGCGGTCCGGATCCCCGCGTACGGCCGGGTCCTGGTCGCGAGCGGCGAGGTGACGGTGGCCGACGACGAGGCGAAGCTGCCCGGCGACACGACGGTGTGGTGGACGACCGGCTGACCTTCCGCGAGGCGGCGGCCGCGAGGCGGCCGCGCTCGACCTTCAGGGCCCGCCGCCCCCTCCCGGGGCGGCGGGGCCCTGCCGTGTCCCCTGTGCAGGGGCCGGTCGAGGTGCGTCCCGACAACCGCGGGAGGACAGTGGAAAGGGGGCGGGACGTGTCGGGGGCGCCGACCGAGATCGGTCAACACCGGGATGTGAGCTAGATGGTTGACGGTGCAACGAGCGGTCGGGACTCGGCGCGCGGAGAGGCGCGTGACTCCCGCCGACGCGACAGGTCTCGCCACCGGGTTCGTATCCCCGGCTTCGCCGCCCACGACGCGGAGATCGGACTGGGCGACGCCGTCGCCCGCGTGACCACCGCGATGGGGGTCCGGCCCTGCGGCGGCTGCGGGCGCAGGGCCGAGGTGTTGAACCGCTGGATGACGATCGGTGGCGGGCGAGAACGCTAGCCAGAGCGTGCGTGAGGAGTGACCGACCCATGGACCCCGAGATCACAGACGGTGCCACGGACACGAGCCCTCCGCCGGAGACCGGGACCGGGACCGGGACCGGGACACGGACCGTGCCTGCGGCGCCCGCCACGTCGTTCGATCCGGACGACGCCCGACCTGCGCCCGCCGAGTCCGGTGTCACCCAGGCCTGTTGCGGCTGCGCCGGGTCCGGCGCCCACGGCGGCGGCGGAACGGAACGCGGCCGTGACACCACCCCCTGCTATGTGTACGTCCTCGGCCAGGTGCGCGCCGTCTTCCCCGATCTCTCCGTCCAGCACGAGTTCTCGCAGGTGGCCGCCGCCGGTGGAGCCCGTGACCCCAGTGACGCCGACACCGTCCACCGCGTACTGTCCGCCCCCGAGAACCGCTACCTGGCCCGGCAGATGTGCTACGTCCTGTCCGTGCAGGGACTCGACACCTACGTCCTCCAGCCCGTCGACCCCGCAGACCTGGACGACCTGGTGGAGGCCCTGCGCCCCGTCAGGGACGACCGCGGCCTCGCCGTCGTCGTCGGCACCCTCGGCCCTCTCGTGCCGCCGGGCGCGTGCCAGGGACTCTCCGTGCCGGTCGTCCACGTCGAGAAGATCTGGGCCTTCGACACGAGGGAGCTGATCGAGGCGATCGACCGCCCCGACGACACCTCCCGCAAGGGATTCGAGAAGACCGCCAGGGAGGTCCTCGACCGGGTGCTCCAGCTCAACGACAACATGGGGCTCGACCCGGCCCACCGGGCCCTCAACTATCTGACGGTGCGGGAGCAGGAGATCTACCGCAGGACCAGCCAGATGCGCTCCGCCGGCTTCGCCCTGTCCGCGGTCGAGGCGGGTCCCTCCCGGCTCAGCGCGGGCTCGCAGACCGTCGTCTCGGTCGTCTTCTCGTACACCCACCGCCAGACCAATGTCACCGAGCAGTTCTTCGTCCGCGTCGGTCTCTCGGGGCTCTTCCCCTTCCGGGTGACACCCGTCCAGCGCTACTACCCCCGGTGAACGACACCGCGACGAGAGAGAGGAAAGAGGCGAAGGGACATGCGTATCCCCGGATTCACCGTCGCACCGACGGCACCCGGAGCACGCGCCGGTGACCTGATGGTTTCTCAGCAGTTCACCTGCGAGGAGGAACTGAGGCCGGTCTGCCGACACCACTGCCGGCGCGCCCACAACCCCGCCGCGTGCGTGCGGAAGTGCCTGGCGACACTCTGCGAGGAGAAGTGGGAGAGGTGACCCGATATGAGCCTGCCAGGATTCGGCCTGCCAGGATTCACCCCGACGAAGTCGCCCGTCCCGGTCGGTGACCGGGTCGTGCCCCAGTTCTTCACCTGCGAGGAGGAGCTCAGGCCGGTGTGCCGGATGCAGTGCAGGAACTCCTGGAACCCCGCCGCCTGCGTGCGGGACTGCATCACGGAGAACTGCTTCGGCCCCTACGAGACGACCTGACCCTCCCCGGATCCATGGGAGAGGTGCGTGCCGTGGAGCCGTCGGAACTCGTGGGCCTTCCCCCGCTCATGGCGCGCACCTCGGGCCTGCCCTCGGTCGTGATCGGCGTGATCGACGGCCGTGTCTCCCCGGGCCATCCCGCCTTCGCGGGCCACTCCGTGCGGGAACTGGGCCCGCCCGCCGACGCGGAGAGCTGCCGCCGCACCGACGTCTGCTGCGCGCACGGCACCGCCGTGGCCGGGATCCTCGTCGCGGACGGGGGCGTCGCCCCCGGCTGCACGTTGCTGTCACGGCCCCTCTTCACGGATCGCCCGGCCGACGGCGGCCCCGCGACCTGCCTCTCCGGCGTACCGACCGGGGAACTGGCCCGGGCGCTCACGGAGATGGTCGACGCGGGCGCCCACGTCGTGAACCTGAGCATGGCCCAGCCCGCCCCCTCCGGCATCCGCGACCACGCGTTGGAGGAGGCCCTCGCCCACGCCGCCGCCCGCGGTGTGATCCTCGTGGTCGCCGCCGGCAACCAGGGCAGGCTGGGCTCCTCCGTCCTCACCGACCACCCGTGGGTCATCCCGGTGGTCGCATACGACCGGGCCGGGCACCCCATGCCCCAGTCCAACCTGGGTACGTCCGCCGGCCGTCACGGAGTCGGCGCCCCCGGCGACCGCGTCCAGATCCCGGTCACCGACAGCCCTCCGCTCGTCCTGAGCGGTACGAGCGCCGCCGCGCCCTTCGTCACGGGCACGGTCGCGCTCCTGCGCTCGGCGTTCCCCCAGGCCACTCCGGCGGCCGTACGCTACGCGGTCACCCACGGACCCGGCCGCCGCCGTTCGGTGACCCCGCCGTTGCTGAACGCCTGGGCCGCGTACACGGCACTCCGCGACGGGGGCATCCGTGGCGGCGGCATCCGGGGCGACCGGTCCTAGGGAACCGCGCAGCCCAACACTCCTTCCTGTGAAGAGATTTCGCGCGCGTGAAGAAGGTGTGTCCGGAGGGTTGACCGTCCGTCAAATGGACTCGTACCTTCCTCTCGGCTGAAAAATTTCAGCCATCTTGCAGCAAGAATCGGCAACGGATCTTGCCGCACGGGCCCCTCACGGCCCGCGGATTCTCCCCTTCGGAACCTTCAACGGAGAAGGACCCCACACATGGCCAGCAGAACCCTCTCCGGCGCGCTCGCGCTCGCGGCCGGGGCGTCGATCGCGCTCGCGGTGCCCACGACGACCGCGTACGCCTCGCCCCCGGGCACCAAGGACGTGACCGCCGTCCTGTTCGAGTGGAATTTCGCCTCCGTCGCCAAGGAGTGCACCAACACCCTCGGCCCGGGCGGGTACGGCTACGTCCAGGTCTCGCCGCCCGCCGAGCACATACAGGGCTCGCAGTGGTGGACGTCGTACCAGCCCGTCAGCTACCGGATCGCCGGACGGCTCGGGGACGCCACCGCCTTCAAGAACATGATCGACACGTGTCACGCGGCCGGCGTCAAGGTCGTCGTCGACACGGTCGTCAACCACATGTCGGCCGGCAGCGGCACCGGCACCGGGGGCTCGTCGTACACGAAGTACACCTACCCCGGCCTCTACTCCTCCTTCGACTTCGACGACTGCACCGCCACCATCAGCGACTACGGCAACCGCGGCAACGTCCAGAACTGCGAGCTCGTCGGGCTCGCCGATCTGGACACCGGTGAGGAGTACGTCCGGTCGGCCGTCGCCGGGTACATGAACAGCCTGCTCGGGTACGGCGTCGACGGCTTCCGGATCGACGCCGCCAAGCACATCCCCGCCGCCGACCTGGCCAACATCAAGTCACGGCTGAAGAACCCGTCCGTGTACTGGAAGCAGGAGGCCATCTTCGGCTCCGGGGAGGCCGTCCAGCCGAGCGAGTACACCGGCAACGGGGACGTGCAGGAGTTCCGGTACGCCTTCGACCTCAAGCGGGTCTTCAACAACGAGAACCTCGCCTACCTGAAGAACTACGGGGAGGGCTGGGGGTACATGAACAGCTCGGTCGCCGGGGTCTTCGTCGACAACCACGACACCGAGCGCAACGGCTCCACCCTCAGCTACAAGGACGGCGCCAACTACACCCTGGCCAACGTCTTCATGCTGGCCCACCCGTACGGCGCGCCCGACATCAACTCCGGCTACGAGTTCACCGACCACGACGCCGGACCGCCGGACGGCGGTGCCGTCAGCGCCTGTTGGCAGGACGGCTGGAAGTGCCAGCACGCCTGGCCGGAGATCAGGCGCATGGTCCCCTTCCGCAACGCCACCCGCGGCGAGGCTCTCACCAACTGGTGGGACAACGGGGGCGACGCGATCGCCTTCGGCCGCGGCAACAAGGGCTTCGTGGCCATCAACCACGAGTCGGGCAGCCTCAGCCGCACGTACCAGACGTCCCTCGCGGCGGGCACCTACTGCAACGTGCAGAACAACACGACGGTCACCGTGAACGGCTCCGGCCAGTTCACCGCGACGCTCGGCGCCAACACGGCTCTCGCGATCCACGCGGGCAAGAGCAGCTGCTGACAGCATCTGTAAGCCGTTACCGTTACTTTCAAGCCTCTTGCTGAAACGCTTTCGGCGGCGATACGGTCGCGCGGGGTCGGACCCACCAGAGCCGTCATCGCAAGGAGCCCATCTGTGATACCGAGATGGCCGACGCCGTCGAGGCGCCGAACAGCCCACGCCGGACGGACCGCCGTGGTCGGCGCGGTCACCGTGACCGCGCTGACCGCGGCGCTCGTCCAGCCCCTGGCCGCCGGGGCCGCCACGCCGCCCGCACCTCCATCTGACGCGAAGCTGGCGAAGAGCGCCGCACGTCACGAGCTCACCCGCGAGCAGTTCTACTTCGTCCTGCCGGATCGTTTCGCCAATGGGGACAGGGCGAACGACAAGGGCGGGCTGACCGGTTCGCGCCTCGCCACCGGTTACGACCCCACCGACAAGGGCTTCTACCAGGGCGGTGACCTCAAGGGCCTGACCAAGAAGCTCGACTACATCAAGGGCCTCGGCACCACCGCCATCTGGATGGCCCCGATCTTCAAGAACCGGCCCGTACAGGGGACGGGGGCCGACGCCTCCGCCGGCTACCACGGTTACTGGATCACGGACTTCACCCAGGTCGACCCGCACTTCGGCACCAACAAGGACCTTCAGACCCTGATCTCCAAGGCCCACGCCAAGGGCATGAAGGTCTTCTTCGACGTCATCACCAACCACACCGCCGACGTCGTCGACTACGACGAGAAGTCCTACGACTACCTCTCCAAGGGCGCCTTCCCCTACCTGACCAAGGACGGGAAGCCCTTCGACGACGCCGACTACGCGGACGGGAGGAAGGAATTCCCGGCCGTCGACCGGGACTCCTTCCCCAGGACCCCCGTCGTCCCGGCCGCCGAGAGGAAGACCAAGGTCCCCTCCTGGCTGAACGACCCGACGATGTACCACAACCGGGGTGACTCCACCTGGGCCGGCGAGTCCGCCACCTACGGCGACTTCGTCGGGCTGGACGACCTGTGGACCGAGCGCCCCGAGGTCGTCTCCGGGATGGAGAAGATCTACGAGAAGTGGGTCAGGGACTTCCGGATCGACGGCTTCCGGATCGACACCGTGAAGCACGTGAACATGGAGTTCTGGACGCAGTGGGCCACCGCCCTCGACGCGTACGCCGCGAAGAAGGGCCGCGACGACTTCTTCATGTTCGGCGAGGTGTACTCCGCCGACACCTCAGTGACCTCCCCGTACGTCACCCGGGGCCGCCTCGACTCCACGCTCGACTTCCCCTTCCAGGACGCGGCACGGTCGTACGCCTCCCAGGGCGGCAGCGCGAAGAGGCTGGCCTCGGTCTTCGGCGACGACTACAAGTACACGACCGACAAGGCCAACGCCTACGAGCAGGTCACCTTCCTCGGCAACCATGACATGGGCCGCATCGGGACCTTCCTCAAGCAGGACGACCCCAAGGCCTCCGACGCCGAACTGCTCGCCAAGGACAGGCTCGCCAACGAGCTGATGTTCCTCAGCCGGGGCAACCCGGTCGTCTACTACGGCGACGAGCAGGGCTTCACCGGCGCGGGCGGCGACAAGGACGCCCGCCAGACGATGTTCGCCTCGAAGACCGCCGACTACCTGGACGACGACCTGCTCGGCACGGACCGCACGCACGCCACGGACGCGTACGCCACCAGCGCGCCGCTGTACAAGCAGATCAGCGCCCTCGCGGGGCTCCGCAGGGCCCACCCGGCCCTCGCCGACGGCGTCCAGACCGAGCGCTACGCCGCCGACGGTCCGGGCGTCTACGCCTTCTCGCGGACCGACGCCCGGACCGGCATCGAGTACGTCGTCGCCTTCAACAACGCGGACGACGCGGAGAAGGCCACCTTCGCCACCGGCTCCGCCCGCATGACCTTCAAGGGCGTGTACGGCACCCGCGGCAAGGTGACGAGCGCCGCGGACAAGAAGGTCACCGTCACCGTCCCGGCCCGCTCGGCGATCGTCCTCAAGGCGGCCGGTCCGCTCGCGAAGCCCGCCACCGAGCCGTCCCTCACACTCGACGCCCCGGCCGTCGGCGCCACCGGCACGGTCGAGATCGGCGCCGACGTGAACGGCGGACAGCTCAACCGGGTCGTCTTCGCCGCCCAGGTGGGTAACGGCAAGTGGAAGACGCTGGGCTCCGCCGACCACGCCCCCTACAAGGTCACCCAGACCATCGGCGAGGACGTTCCGGCCGGTACCGCATTGCGGTACAAAGCAGTGGTGATCGACCGGACCGGACGTACCGCGAGTGCCACCGCGACCTCCACCACGGGCACCCCGCCCGCCCCCGAGGTCCCCACCGCCTCCTCGCGCGACCACGCGATCGTCCACTACAAGCGCGCCGACGGCGACTACACCGACTGGCGGCTGTACGCCTGGGGCGACATCGCCGAGGGCGAGGGGACCACCTGGCCCGACGGCCATGACTTCGTCGGGCGGGACGCGTACGGAGCCTTCGCGTACGTCAAGCTCAAGCCCGGCGCCACCAGCGTCAACTACCTCGTCATCGACAAGGACGGGAACAAGGACGTCTCCGCCGACCGCTCGATCGACGTCACGAAGACGGGCGAGATCTGGGTCGAGCAGGGCAAGGAGGCCGTGCGGACCGAGAGGCCGGCCGCCGACTACCCCGAGCAGGACAAGACCAAGGCCGTCCTCCACTACCACCGCGCTGACGGGAAGTACGACGGCTGGGGCCTGCACGTCTGGTCCGGTGCCGCGAACCCCACGGACTGGGCCGAGCCCCTGGAGCCGGTGCGGACCGACTCCTACGGCGCCGTCTTCGAGGTGCCCCTCACCGACGGGGCGACCAGCCTCAGTTACATCCTCCACAAGGGCGACGAGAAGGACCTCCCCACCGACCAGGCACTCGACCTCAAGACCCATGGGCACGAGGTGTGGCTGCTGAGCGGGCAGGAGAAGTACCTGCTCCCGCAGCCGGCCGGGTCCGCCGCCGCCCTCGACCTCACCACCTCCAAGGCGGTCTGGATCGACCGGAACACCCTCGCCTGGAACGGCGACGACACCGCCGCCTCCACCCAGCTGCTGTACTCGCGCTCCGGCTCGATCACGGCGAAGGACGGCGCCCTCACCAGCACCGACGAGCGATGGCTGCGGCTGAACAGGTCGGCCCTCACCGACGCGCAGAAGGCGAAGTTCCCGCACCTGAAGGCGTACACCGCGTGGACCGTCGACCCACGTGACCGCGACCGGGTCCGCGAGGCCCTGCGCGGCCAGCTGGTCGCCTCCCAGCGCGCGGCCAACGGCGCGGTGCTCACGGCGACGGGCGTCCAGATCGCCGGCGTGCTCGACGACCTCTACGACGGATCGGCCGCCGACCTCGGCCCGACCTTCCGCAAGGGCCGTCCGACACTCGCCGTCTGGGCGCCCACGGCGCAGTCGGTGCAGCTCGAACTCGACGGGAGGACCGTCCCCATGAAGCGGGACGACGCCACCGGCGTCTGGTCCGTCACCGGTGAGAAGTCCTGGAAGAACAAGCCCTACCGGTACGTCGTCAAGGTGTGGGCCCCCAGCGTCCGCAAGGTCGTCACCAACAAGGTCACCGACCCGTACTCCGTCGCCCTGACCGCCGACTCCGAGCGCAGCCTCGTCGTCGACCTGGCGGACAGATCACTGGCGCCGAGCGGCTGGTCCTCGTACACCAAGCCCAAGGCGGTACCGCTGAGGGACGCGCAGATCCAGGAACTGCACGTCCGGGACTTCTCGATCGGCGACGGCACCGTGCCCGCGAAGGACAAGGGCACCTACCTCGCCTTCACCGACAAGGGCAGCACCGGCTCCAGGCACCTGCGGGAACTGGCGAAGGCCGGGACGTCGTACGTGCACCTGCTGCCCGTCGCCGACATCGCCACCATCCCCGAGAGGAAGGCCGACCAGGCGACCGTCGACTGTGACCTCGGCTCCTACGCCGCCGACTCCGACAAGCAGCAGGAGTGCGTGGCGAAGGTCGCGGCCAAGGACGCGTTCAACTGGGGCTACGACCCGTACCACTACACCGTCCCGGAGGGCTCGTACGCCACCGACCCGGACGGGACACGGCGCACGATCGAGTTCCGGAAGATGGTGCGGGCCCTCAACGACGACGGCCTCGGGGTCGTGCTGGACGTCGTCTACAACCACACCCCGGCCAGCGGCCAGGCCGACAAGAGCGTCCTCGACAAGGTGGTCCCCGGCTACTACCACCGCCTGCTCGCCGACGGTTCGGTCGCCACCTCCACCTGCTGCGCCAACACCGCGCCCGAGAACACCATGATGGGCAAGCTGGTCGTCGACTCCATGGTCACCTGGGCGAAGGAGTACAAGGTCGACGGGTTCCGCTTCGACCTGATGGGGCACCACCCGAAGGCCAACATCCTGGCGGTGCGCAAGGCCCTCGACGCGCTCACGATCGAGAAGGACGGCGTCGACGGGAAGCGGATCATCCTCTACGGGGAGGGCTGGAACTTCGGCGAGGTCGCCGACGACGCCCGCTTCGTCCAGGCCACCCAGAAGAACATGGCGGGGACGGGCATCGCCACCTTCTCCGACCGGGCCCGTGACGCCGTACGCGGCGGCGGCCCCTTCGACGAGGACCCGGGCGTCCAGGGCTTCGCGTCCGGCCTGCACACCGAGCCCAACACCTCCGAGGACAACGGCACCCCGGCCGAGCAGAAGGCCCGGCTGCTGCACTACCAGGACCTCATCAAGGTCGGCCTGAGCGGCAACCTCGCGAACTACCGGTTCACCGACACCGACGGCAAGGAGGTCAAGGGCTCCGAGGTCGACTACAACGGCGCCCCCGCCGGATACGCGGACGCCCCCGGCGACGCCCTCGCCTACGTCGACGCGCACGACAACGAGTCACTGTTCGACGCGCTCGCCTTCAAGCTGCCGGCCTCGACGGACGCCACCGACCGGGCCCGTATGCAGGTTCTTGCGATGGCGACGGCCGTCCTCTCGCAGGGCCCGGCGCTCTCCCAGGCGGGCACCGACCTGCTGCGGTCCAAGTCCCTGGACCGCAACTCCTACGACAGCGGCGACTGGTTCAACGCCATCCACTGGGACTGCCGGGACGGCAACGGCTTCGGCCGGGGTCTGCCCCTCGCGGCCGACAACCAGCCCAAGTGGCCCTACGCCAAGCCCCTGTTGACCACGGTGAAGGTCAACTGCGAGCAGATCGAGGGCGCCTCGGCCGCCTACCGCGACCTGCTGAGGATCCGTACGACGGAGGACGTCTTCTCCCTCGACACGACCGGACAGGTCCAGTCGAAGCTGTCGTTCCCGCTGTCGGGGAAGGACGAGACCCCGGGCGTGATCACCATGGAACTCGGTGACCTCGTCGTCGTCTTCAACGCCACCCCCGAGGAGCGGAAGCAGACCGTGGACGACCTGGCCGGGACGGCGTACGCGCTGCACCAGGCGCAGGCGTCGGGGGCGGACCCTACCGTCCGCACGGCGTCGTACGAAGCGGAATCGGGGACCTTCGTCGTTCCGGGGCGGACCGTGGCGGTCTTCGCACGATCCGGCCGGTAGGACGCTAGCTTGGGTGGTGCGGCCGGAGCGAGGATCCGGCCGCACCATCCGAGCGCCGGCGACGACGAGAGCCTCATGAGCCTGATGGCCGACGAAGCAAGCACGACGGTCCTGGTGGTCGACGACGCGGCCGCCAGCCGCTACGCGATGGGCGCGGTGCTGCGCAGAGCCGGACACAGTGTCGTCCCCGTCGCCAGCGCCGGTGAGGCCCTCGCCGAACTCGACGTGCGGCTCCGCTCGGGCGCCCTGCCGGACGTGGCCCTCGTCGATGTCGGCCTCCCCGACATGAGCGGGTTCGAACTCTGCCGCCGGCTCAAGGCACAGTCCCCGACGGCCGCCCTGCCCGTCGTCCACTTCTCCGCCGCCTCCGTCGCCCCCAGCGACCGCTGCCGGGGCCTGGACGCGGGCGGCGAGGCCTATCTGACGGTCCCCGCCGAACCGGAGGAGATCCAGGCGGTCGTCCGCGCCGCCGTCCGCGGCGCCCGGATGCGCAGCGGCGCCGAGGCCCTCGTACGACGGCTCACGCTGCTCTCCGAGACCATCGTCGACGTCCAGGCCGCCCGCACCCTGGAGGAGTTGGCCGGGGCCGCCGCCGAGGGAGCCGCCCGGCTCACCCGGTCGCCCGCCGCCGTGTTCGTGCTCCGCGAGGACGGCCACCTCTACAGCGGCACCTCCGGAGCCCGCGCCCGCACCACCCTCCCCGACATCGGCGCGCACGACACCGTGGCCCGGCTCATCCGCAGCGTCACCGACGGCGACCCCGGCCCGCACGACACGGTCGTCCCCGCGCCGCTGTGGCCCGCCGGCTTCTTCCGGCCCGGCGTCACCGAGGACGCCCGTCTCGTCCTCGCCCGCACCGAGAGCGGTACCCCCGTCTGTGTCGCCACACCCGTGCACGGCACCCGGGGCACCGCGTCCGACACCACGGGCCTGGTCGCCCGCCTCGCCCAGGCCACCGCGCTGGCCGCGCAACCCCTGCTCATGTACCAGGTCGAACGCCATGTCGCGCTCACCCTCCAGCACAGCTTCCTGCCCAAGCGGGTGCCCGAGTTCCCCGGCCTGGAAGTCGTCGTCAGGTACGTGCCGGCCTCCAGGCAGACCGAGATCGGCGGCGACTTCTACGCGGCCCTGTCCACCCCCGGCGGCATCCTCACCGCCGTCGGCGACGTCGTCGGGCACTCGCTGGAGGCGGCCACCGTGATGGTGGAGATCCGGCACGCCCTGCGCGCCTACTGCGTGGAGCAGTCCGACCCGGCGGCGCTCGCCCACCGGCTCGACCGGATGCTCCAGCACTACCATCCCGACGTCACCGCCACCGTCTGCCTGGCCCTCGTCGAGCCGGACAGCGGGCGGGTGCGGGTCGCCAACGCGGGCCACATCCCGCCGTTGATCGTCCGCGACTCCGGCGAGGCCGCCTATGTGAAGGCCGTGGGTCCGCTCCTCGGGCTCGGCCTCGACCGGCCCGAGCCCACGGAGACGGTGCTGTGGCCGACGGACCGGCTGCTCATGGTCACGGACGGGCTCGTCGAGACCCGGGGCATCGACCTGTCGCTCTCCCTGGAGCAACTGCGGGCCGCCGCCGCGGACGCGCCGTCCGGGACGGTCGCGCTGTGCGACACCCTGCTGCACTGCTTCGGCCGGGACAGGGAGGACGACATCGCGATGCTGGCCTTGCGGCTGCGGTTAGGGTGACCCTCATGCCGCAGATCACTGTTGACTACTCCGCCGTCCTCTCGGACGGCTTCGACCGGCCCGCGTTCGCCAAGGCCCTGCACGACGAGGTCGTGCGGACCGCCGCCGCGAAGCCGGCGGCCTGCAAGACCCAGTTCCGGGCCACCGAGGACACGGTCGTCGGGCCCGACACCGACGGGCACGCGATCGTCCACGTCACGCTCGGGCTGCTCGCGGGCCGGACCGACGAGACCAAGGTGACGCTGACGGAGAACGTGCTGGAACTGCTGCGGGAGCACGTGAAGGTGGGGGAGGGGCTGGCCTTCCACGCGTCGGCGGAGGTACGGGACCTGGATCCGTCGTACCGGAAGTTCGACGTCTGACCGAGGCCGAGCCGAAGTCCAGCCGGGGATCAGCGGGGCTCAGCCGCGGGCCAGAGCCACCAGGCGTCCCGCGAGGTCACTGAACGGGCCGTCCGTGGGCTCGTCGGCGAGCATGTCGCGGAGCAGGTCCGCCATCTCCGCGTCCTGTGCCGCGCTCACTGCCGCCAGGGCCGCGAAGTCGTGGACGAGTTGGATCTCCAGCTCCTGTCTCGGGATACGGCGGCCGTCCAGCCAGATGAGGGCCGTGGACTCGGCCAGCGAGATCCAGGAGCGGATGACGAGTTCGAGCCGGGCCGGTGGTGCGTCGACGTCCAGGTGCGAAAGGATCTGGACATAGGCGGCCTGCCGTACGCCGTCGACGAGGGCGTTGGTACGGGACGAGCCGACGGCCGGGCCACCCCGCATGAGGGCCGAGAACCCGGGGCCGTGTTCGTCGACGAAGTCGAAGAACCGGTGTGTGACCCGGAGCAGCCGGGCGCCGAGCGGGCCCTCCCGGGGTTCCACGAAACGGTTCGCGAGATCGTCGGAGGCACGCTTCAACGCGGCCTCGTACAGGCTGAGTTTGCCGGGGAAGTAGTGGTAGACCAGCGGTCGGGAGATACCCGCCGCCGAGGCTATCTCGTCGATGGAGACCTCGTCGGGCGAGCGCCGGCTGAACAGTTCGAGGGCGACCCCGATCAACTGCTGCCGCCGCTCCTCCACACCCATCCTGCGGCGCGCACCGGTTCGCATACGAACACCTTACCGATCGATTCCAGCCGGTCATCGGCTGGATAGCGTATAGGTGTTCGACCCGTCCGGTCACCGGTCTGTCGCCGACCGGCCTCGGTCACCGGGCCCCGGCGGGCTGAAGCGTGCTGATCTCCCGGCCGTTCGCCAGCGTGCCCGTCAACTCCGCCCGCGCGCCCTCCTCGACCGGTACGGCGAGAAGGTTGCCCTGCGCCGATCCGCTCGCCCCGCCGCCCAGATCGACGGAGACGGTGTCCTTGCTCCCGGCGGCCAGCAGATAGGAGACACCGGTCGCGGACTTCCACGGACCGCCGGCGAGGACATGGGGGTCGGCCGGCCCGCAGGCGGGGACCTCGTCGGCGGCGGCCGTGACATACGCGCCGGCCGGGGTGACGAACTGAGTCATCGCCCGGGTGCCCGCGCCCCGCCAGGTCTCGGTGCGGGTGCACACCCAGTCGGCCGTGCCACTGCCGTCGGGCAACGGCTGGCGCGCGAACCGCCAGGCGTTCACGCTCCGCACCCCCTGCGACCGCACGGCGGCGAGGGAACAGGCGAAGGGCGCCCAGACCTCGGGAGCGGCGGACGCGTCGTGGGCGGGCGCGCGGGACGGCCGGCCGACGGTGAGATGTGCGGGAACCACCTCGGCCAGATCGCTCAGCAGCCGCGTGCCACCCTCGGCGTCGGTCAGCTGGAGCACGTCCCACGACCCGCACTTCCCGGCACGCACCACCGGACTGGCGAACGGGGCCGTCGTCCCGTCCTTCGCCAGCGCCAGCCTCCGCACCCCGCCGTCGGCCTTCGCCAGATCCCGTACGGCCGCCTCACGCACCCAAGGCGCCGTCAGATAGCGGACGTTGCCGTCGACCCGGCCCAGCACCAGGGCGCTCGCGCCGGCGCCGGTCGCCCCGTCCACCCGGGTCAGGTCCAGGGCCGCCGTGCCCGGGTCGTCGAGGGGCTCCGCGTACCGGGCGATCCGCAGGCCGTCGTGCAGCAGGACGACCCGGAGGTTGTCGACCTCGCCCGCGTACAGCAGCTGCGGCGGGCCCGGCGGGGGACCGGCCTGCGTGCCGAGGGTGACCGCGACCTGCACGGACTCACCGGGCCGGGCCCACACGGCGAGGGCCCGCCGCAACAGCGCCTTGTCCTTGACGAGATCGCCGCGCGCGGGCCAGGTGGTGAAGTCGGTCCGCCCCGTCGCCCGCCACGCGGTGGCCGTCGCCGTCGTCAACCTGCCCGGATCCAGGGCCGCCTGGGACGCCGGGTTGCGCGCGTACGGGGGTGCCGCCGCGCCGTCCGGGCCCCACGCGTCCCCGGGCAGGCCGAGGAGCGCCCCGCACACCACCACGGCGGCCGTGGCGGCCAGCGCCGCCTTCGTGTGCTGGCGGCGGCGCACCAGATCGGTGGGGCGGGCGTGCAGCGAACACGGGTCGTACTCGGGGGAGAGGAGCAGCGCGTGCTGCTGCGCCGGCACCGAGTCGGCCTCCCGCAACGCGGCCGACGGATCACCGACCCCGGCCTCTTCCAGAAGCGTACGGATCGCCGGGTCCGGGAGCCTCTCCAGGCCCCGCAGGACATAGGCGGCCCGAGCCGGTCCGGAGAGCGCCGACAGCTTTTGGTCCAGGGCCAGTTCGTCGGCGCCGCCCGAGCGGGGGAAGAGCCGCAGCCCCCACACGCGCGGGAGCAGAGGCGGCAGCTGGGACCGCTTCGGCCACGCCCTGCGCCGCAGCGGGAGCCCGGCCTCCAGGGCGGTGCGGACCACGTGGAGCCGGACATAGGCGTACCCGGCGTTGCGTTCCCGCCCCGCCACGGATCCCGTCCCCGTCGCCTGGGCCGGGATCAAGGAAGCCGACGTGCGTCCCCTCGGCAACGCCCGCTGCGTCAGCGCGTGCGCCGTCAGCACGCGACGGTTGCGGCCCAGGCTCGACGGCAACGTCAGGTAGGCGAGCCGCACCAGACGCGGATAGTGCTCGACGAGCGCGGCCTCCGCCTGCTCGACGTCCACGACCGACTCCTGAGCGCGGGAAGCTGCGGGGCGCGGGGCGACATCCTGTGACTGCACGTTCAACAGAACGAGCGAATGGTCCGATGGTCACCACACCGTCCCACCGGGGTGGGCCGGGGCGCCCAGGGGGTGGGGGTGCGTGTTTCGTCGGCGGCTGCGGGTGGGTGGGGCTTCTCGCGCAGTTCCCCGCGCCCCCAAAGGATTCAGGCCCTGCGGGCCTGAAAAACTGGGGCGCAGCCCCGCTTTTTCAGGGGCGCGGGGAACTGCGCGACCAGCCCCCACCGGACGGACGCCTGGGGGTCGAAGGGGCGCAGCCCCTCGGTGGGGGCACCTCCCGCTCGAGCGAAGCCGAGAGTGAGGGAGGGACGGGTAGGGGCGGCGGGGGCGAAAAAGGTCAGGTGAGCGACCACCCGCTGAACTCCACCAACCCCCGAACGCCGCTCCCCCCGTTCGTCGCACTCATGAACATCCCCACATCCTGCCTCCCGGCCCCCGCCCCCGGCACCCCCACCGAAGCCACCACCCGCCAGCTCACCCCGTCATCGACCGAAAACTCTCCCGTGTACGCCCCCACACCCGTCCGGCGCAACCGCAACAACACCGGGGCCTTCACCCCCGTGATCCGCCGATACGTGTCGAGCGTCCCGTCCCCCGTACTGTCGTACGACAGCACCACCCCGTTCGCCGGAGTGACCGCCAGGTTCAGGAACCCCGCCGCCCCCGCCGTACCGAGGCTGTCGCGCACCACGATCCCCGCCCGCGCCCAGTTCCCGGTCGCCGCCTGGGAGTCGACCCGGAGCGTCACGGACGTACCGTCGCGCAGCGCCCCCGCCCGGTAGACGGTGCCGAACTCCGTCGTCCCCCGCCACAGGTCCGCCCCGCCCCCGTCGATCCCGAAGCGGCTCCCCAACTGCCCGAAGACGGCCCCGTTGTTGGTGTACGTCCGCCACCCGGCGGCCAGCGCGCCCGCCTCGAAGAGCGTTCCGTCGAAGCGCCCCTCGACCCGCTTCTCGCCGCGCGGCCCGTACTTCGCCGTGACCGTGTACGGCAGCGGCCGCAACGGCCGGTCGAGCGGGACGTCCGGCGCGTCCGCGCGCCAGCGCACCGTCCCCGAGCCCGCCGCCGCGACGCTCGCCAACGATGTCGGACCCTCCGGCTCGGCCGTTCCGGCGAAGCCGCTGAGGGCGAAGTCCACCCGCCCGGTCGCCCGCAGCCCGTTGACGTTGCGCAGGACCGCCGACAGCCGCGCGCTCCCGCCGGGCGGCAGCACCGGAGGCGCGGCCGTGACGGTCAGCGACCCCTGGTACGGCGCCCGCGCCAGCACGTCCCGCACCCGCACCGCCGCCCGGTACGCGTCCCCCACCGGCCGCGCCGGATAGTCCTTGCGCTCCCGTGTCCACGGCTCCTCGAACGCGAACCAGTCCACGGTCGCCGGAGCGGTCCCCGTGACGAGCGCGTCCTCCAGCGCGTCCAGCCACTTCTGCCAGCGCGGCACGTAGAAGTCGGCCATGAGACCGTTCCACTCCCGGTTGCCGTACTCGTGCAGATTCCCCGTGTCGGACGTGGCCCGTCCGCCCCACACCGTGATCAGCACCTTCGCCGTCCGCTCGAACTCCGCCCGCTCGGCGTCGTTCGTGGCCGTCAGACGCGCGTCGGTCACCCACGGACCGAGCAGGAACGCCGTGTTCGTCCCCGTCACCTCGTCCGACAGCCGCATCAGCCGCAGCCAGAGTGTGGACAGCGCGCGGAAGGTCGCGAGGTCGCCCCGCCGGTAGGCCGCGCGCAGCTGGGGCAGGTACTGACGGCTGCGGTGCGCGAGCGCCTGCCGGGCCACGTCCACCACGTCGTACCGGTACGCCGGGTTGCGGCGCAGCCCGTCCGCGACGCCCAGCAGCCCGGCGAGGGCCGCGTCGAAGCGGCCCGGGTCGTACGTCAGCGTCCTCGGCGCGTACTCGGCGGCCCGGTCCGCGGCCAGGTCGGGGCGGGCGCAGAACAGGGAGTCGTGCGGGTCGCTGCGCTCCACGGCCCGCTGCTGGTAGGCGGTGTCGTGCAGCGCCCGCCACGCCCGGCGGGCGCTCGCGTCGCGGCCCCCGTAGCGGAAGTCGGCGTACGAGGAGAACCAGGCCGCCCGGTCGATCTTCTTCGGGGTCCAGGCCAGTTCGGAGAAGAGCTCGAAGGCCGCGGGGTCGCGGTCGGTGGCCTCGGGCATGAACGCCGTACCCACGAGCGCGCTGCCCGTCTTGTCCCGCCAGGCGAAGAACTTGTCGTTCCACAGGTGGGCGCGGGCCCCGATGGTCGTACGGCCGCCGAAGTTGGGGATCGTGCCGAAGCAGTACGGGGTGCCGCCCCAGTCGCGTTCGCGGTCGGTGACGCTGGAGTAGCGGTCGGAGACGCCGTCCACGATCAGCATCTTCGACCGGTCGATGGCGTCCAGGAGCTCGGGCAGCGGGTTCTCCTGCCAGCCGAGGATCACCCAGGTGGCGCCCGGGTGGGACTTCTGGAGGGCCTTCTCCACGCCCTGCGCGGCGTCCGGCACCGGCACGTCGCCGGCCGTGCCGCCCTCGTGCAGGAGGTCCATCTTGAACAGGGACGCCTCGCCGTACACGTCCTCCAGGTGGCCGTAGAAGGAGGCGGCGACCCGGGCGAAGGTGTCCGTGCGCGGGTCGAGCCAGTCGGGGCGTTCGAAGCCGTGCCAGATGCCCTGCGGGACGACGTGCGCGTCACCGCCGTTGCGTGCCACGAACTCCTTGGGCACGTGCCCGTAGTAGCCGGGCAGCACCGGTGACATGCCCAGTTCGCGCAGCCGGTCGGTGATCCGCCGGCCGAGGGCCGCCCGGCGGGCGATCAGCTCGGGGGAGAGGGGACCGCCGTAGCCGGAGAGGTTCTGCAGCAGCCACCAGGGCTGGTGCGAGGGCGCGGGCAGCCAGGCCCGGGACTCCTCGTCGGAGTAGCCGAAGTCCTTCAGCAGCCGGTGGTAGACGGCCTCCATCCCCGCGATGACCAGCACCTCGTTGCAGCCGTGCGCCGCCAGCAGGTCGATCTGGTGCTCCCAGTACGACCAGTCCGCGTATGGGGCGGTGTAGCCGTCGTTGGTGTCGTTGAGCGCGAAGCGGTGGGGGAGCGCGGTGGATCTCTCCAGGGGACGGGCGGGCGCCGGAAGGCGCTTGGGAAGGTCGAGCTGGCTGCCGTTCCAGGCGAGGTGCGCCCCGCAGACGTACTTGAGGTACCAGTGGACGCCCATGAGCAGGGTGGCGGGAGTCGTGGCCTGGACCCGGATGCTCCCGGTGGTGCCCGTGACCCGGAAACGGTCGACGGTGCCGCTGCGGTCGAGCAGACTGAGCCGGAACTGTCCGGCGTGGCCGGGCAGCAGCCGATTGAGCGCGGAGCGCGCGGGAGCCGTATCGAAGGCGGGGCCCTCGCCGGGGCTCTCTGCGGCGTGGGCCGGGGCCGACCACGGCAGGTAGGTTCCGAGGCCGATGACACCGGCCGAGCCCAGCACCGTGCGTCGCGACGGACTGTTCATGTCTGTGTGCCCCCTGTGTCGACAGTGGCGGCACGCTAACGGGGCGACCGTCCGTGAACAACGGTGCGCACGGAGCTGGCGAGTTCACGTCGCCGGAATGGACGCGGAGGTACGGATGAGTTTGACGAGGAAGAGCCTTGCGGGGAGCGCGGCCGGCACGGTCGCCGCTCTGCTGCTGCTGACCGGCTGCGGCTCGGGCGACGACACCGAGGCCGCCGTGCCGAAGACGGCGACCGGGACGCTGGAGCACATCGCGGGCGAGGTGGGCTGCAAGCCGGACATGCAGACGGACGCGGACACCATCCGGCAGGCGCTCTGCACCAACAAGGACGGCGACTTCGACGGCAAGTTCGTCCTCGCGACCTTCGCCACCGACCGGGGCCAGGCGGAATGGCTCGCCGGAGCCAAGGACTACGGCGGCTACTACCTCGTCGGCCGCAAGTGGGTCGCCGTCGGGGAGAAGAAGACGGTGGGCGGGCTGCAGACCACGCTCGGCGGGGAGGTGCAGGAGGGATCCGCGCACATGAACCCCGGCGGCAGCCACAACAACGGCAACCACAACGGCTGAGCACGACGGCCGGAGCGGCTGGGCGCGGCGGCCGGGGTGCCGGGCACGACAGCCGGCCACGAGGGAAGACGAAAGCCGGCGGTGGGAGATCCCACCGCCGGCTTCCTCGTCACTGCGCGGGCGCTACCGCCTGGTTGCTACTGGCAGTCCTGGCCGCTGTTGATGCAGTCGACCATCTGGTTCATCGTGTTCTCGTTGAAGAAGTTGATGAAGTCGTTGTGGTCGGTGATGGCCTTGTGCAGCTGGTCCGGGAAGGAGTCGATCGCGTACGCGTTCTGCAGCTGCCCGTTCTGGATGGACGGGGCCGGGATGTCGTAGACCAGGCGGACCTGGAGCTGCGGGATGGCCTGGAAGCCGTTGGAGCAGCTGCCGTCCTGCTCGACGAAGTCGACGTGCGTGCGGTGGTTGGCGCTGTCGATGTTCTGGCCGTCCCAGCAGCTCTGGAAGAAGGACGTCCGGACCACGGAGCTGCCCTGCGGGCAGATCGGGTACTTGTCCGTCACCACACGGTCCTCGAAGCCGGTGCAGCTCCAGTTGGTGTTGGCGTTGTTCAGACCGTTCACGAAGGACTTCGCGTCACCGGTGATGATGCGCAGCGCGGTCGGCATCGCGACGACGTTGCCCTTCTTGTTGCCGACGAACTTCAGCTCGGCCTGGCTCGGCTCGACGATCTTGCCGACGTTGCCGTCCTGGCCACCGCCGGGAGCGTTGGCGTCGATGTCGTTCGTGCCGTCCTGCAGACGGATGACCGGCCAGAAGTACGAGGACTTGTCGCCCTGGTTCTGGCAGGTGGTCTGCGCGTTGGCCAGATCCTGGTCGCTCGCGAAGGCGTTGTTGCTCTGGTTGCCGACGTAGTCGTGCTGGTGCTGGGCACCGTTGCTGACACCGGGGGCCACGATCACGTTGTCCGAGTTGCGGAGCTCGTTCTCGTTGGTGCCGCAGTTCGTGGTGAAGCTACCCGTCGAACCGCCGTCGCCGTTGGCAGCGAGACCGTTGCCGCCCACGCCCTTCGGGCCGCCGTTCGGCTGGACCTGGTTGATGTCGATGAAGTCGCCCGCGCCCGGACCGTTGCCACCCTGGCCGTCGCCGCCCTGGTTCTGACCGTCGCCCTGGTTCTGGCCGTCGCCGCCCTGGTTCTGACCGTCGCCCTGGTTCTGGCCGTCGCCGCCCTGGTCCTGACCGTCCTGGTTCTGGTCCTGGCCGTCGTTGTTGCCGCCCTGGTCCTGGCCACCCGCGTTGGTCTGGTTCGGGTCGGCGACGCCCTTGCAGCCGGCGAGCTGGTCCATGCCCTGCGGAACCTGCCCGCCCGCGTTCCGGATGTTGATGCCGATCCGGTCGAGGGTGGCCACTCGCTTGGACTTGAGCGGGTTGATGATGGCGTTGTTGACGAAGCCGGCGTCTCCCGCCTGGGCCTGGCGCGTGTCAGCGAGACGCTTGTAGGCCTCGGTGATCTGCTGGTCCAGCAGCGCCAGCTCCTTGGCGACGCCGTTGCGTGCCTTCTCGGGCACGTTCGTCAGCTGCTGGCCGACGTCGGGGCAGTCGATCGTGGCCACCTGTGCGGAGGCCAGCGTGCTGTTCTGCCCGGACTTCGACTCGCCCGCTGAGGCGTAGAAGTTCGCCCAGACCAGGCCGCCGCCCGCGACCGCGAGCGCCGCGGAAGCGGCGATGGCCCGGACGGCCAGCGGCGAACGTCGTTTGCGTGTGTTGCGTCCCATGGAACTCCTCTGACTTCCTTGCGGGGCATCGAGGCGCCCGACAGGAGTGAAGCGGCTCCATCACATACGCGGCGAGTCCCAGGAGTGTTCAGGCGACTCACAAATTACTGAGAGATCCGTGGGACAAAGTGGTTTCAACGCCCCACGAAATACCGGGAGTTGTCGCCGGTCTACGCGGCGTGCGCGGTGAAGGCCCCTCGCGGGGTCCGTGAAGGGATCGTTTCGGCGGCCCTGGCCAAGATACGCGAGAACCGCCGCCCGCGAGCCGATTGCCCGTTCTGCCGCCGAACCGCACCCGCTCCTAGAGACCCAGCACCTTCGCCTCCACCGCGGGGTCCAGACCCACCGGAGGCCGGTCGGGCCGGTGCGGTGCGACACCGCCGAGCCCCGTCAGCCACTCCCAGGTGTCCCGCACGGTCTCCGTCACGTCCCGGCAGCACAGCCCGTCCCGCACGGCCCGCGACACGTCCGCCCGGTGCAGCGCGTCGTGCAGGTCGCTCCCCTCGGGCACCCACACCGGCAGCGCCGTCCACGGCGCTATCCCGGCCTTGAGGATCAACTCCGTTTCTGTCCAACGGAGTTCTGCCGGTCCACCGGTCGCCCGTACGCATGCGTCGAGCAGGGCGCCCATGGTGGCCGTCCCCGGGGGACCGGCCAGGTTGTAGGGGCCGCTCAGGCCCTGCTCCGCCGCGCCGAGCATCCAGCCGGCGAGATCGCGTACGTCGACGTACTGCAGGGGGAGGTCCCGGGGACCGGGTGCCAGGACCGGGCCGCCCCGGGCGACCCGACCGAGCCACCAGGGCAACCGGCCGATGTTCTCGTACGGTCCGAGGATCAGGCCGCAGCGCACGAGGAGCGAGCGGTCGGCACCGAACGCCTCGACCGCGGCGAGCTCGCCGCCCCGCTTGTCGCGGGCGTAGTCCGTCTGCCCCGCGTCGGCCGACGCGCCCTCCACCACGGGCGCCCCCTCGTCGTAGCCGGCGGCCGGGGGCCAGGCGTACACCGAGCAACTCGACACGTACACATACCGCTCGGCCGCGCCGGCCAGCAGCCGTGCGGTGTCCCGGACGGCTCGCGGCGCGGCCGACCATGTGTCGACGACGACATCCCACCCGCCCCCGCCGGAACCGGAACCGGCGATGGAGGCCTCGACGAGCGCCGCGAGCCCGTCCGGTTCGGTGCGGTCGCCCAGCAACGACCGCACCCCGGCCGGAGGTGCGTGCCGTCCCCGGTGGAAGACGGTCACCTCCCAGCCGCGGGCCAGCGCCGCCTCCACGACGGCGCGGCCCACGAACTCCGTACCACCCAGCATCAGAAGTCTCATACCGCCGACTCTGCCCGCAGGACGGCCGCCATGGCACGCACATCTGCTCTCAGGAGATCCGCTCTCAGAAGACGCGCTCCGAGAAGGTCCGCACGCAGGAGACCCACTGGGCCCGAGGGGCCGATCCGCCGTCAACGGCCCAGCTGCGGCGTGTACTTGTACCCGACCCGCCGGACCGTCTGGATCGCCTGGCGGAACTCCGCGCCGAGCTTGCGGCGCAGCCGGGCGATGTGGACGTCGACGGTCCGCCCGTCGCCCACATGTCCGTAGCCCCACACCGTGGTGACCAACTGGTCCCGGGTGTGCACCCGGTTGGGGTGCGCGACCAGATGGGCGAGGAGTTCGAACTCCAGGTAGGTGAGGTCGAGGGGCCGCCCGTCGACCCGCGCGGTGCGCTGCTCGCTGTCGACGTGGACCAGTTCGGTTCCGACCTCGACGGAAGCGGAAGCGGTACCAGGACCGGCGGCGGCTGAGGCGTGGCCGGGGGCCTGGGCCGCGCCCGAGCCGGCGTGGGCGCCCCGCTGGTCGTCCGCGACCGCGAACGGCAGTACCGGCGGCTGCTGGTCGGCCGGCACCAGCACCAGGTAGCCGACCATCGGCGGCCGGCCCGGCAGCGTGGGCAGGGTGTGCTGGGGCGCGGGCAGCCAGGTGGCGCCCGGCGGCAGGAAGTCGGTGATGTCCAGGGCCTCGTCCCGGCCCACGGCACGCAGCCGGTGGCGTGGCGCGGGCCCGGGGGAGGGGACGGCCACGGGGGCGGAGCCCGACGCGGCGGTCAGCGGGGCGGCGGTCGACAGAGAACGGGTGTTCGCCATGAGAGGTCAGCTCTTTCGCGCGAGAAGTTCGTCCGGGAGACCTCGGCGACCGAGTTCGTGGTCGGGGACCCGCCGAGGGACGTACGTCGTTCCGCGCCGACCGAAGGCCGGGGTGTACGGCTTTAGAGGGCCGGCGCGTTCATCGCGCGGCAACACACCCGGTCGAAGTCGTGGTGCTGACGGGAAGGCCAGAAGGGCTCCAGGTCATGGCGACCCGTCGCGCGTTGGTTCTGGAAGCCGGCCATGGCCCCATTGAAGCAGACACACGCCCGTCGCAGGAGCCTCCTCCCACTGCTTGGACGCTTCTTGAACATGTCGGAGTGTGACGTGACCTCAACCGACCAGGCATTTGCGCCAGTCCGGGGGCTGACGGTGACGGCCGTGCCGGGATCGCCGTCGCACTGCGCGGACAGCCCCTGCGCCGCGAGGGCCGCGACGACCTTCCCACCGACCGACCTCCCGAGCGACCTCCCGAGCGACCTCCCGAGCGACCTCCCGAGCGACCTCCCGAGCGACCTCCCGAGCGACCTCCCGACCGACCTCCCGAGCGACCTCCCGAGCGACCTCCCGACCGACCTCCCGACCGACCTCCCGACCGACCTCCCGAGCGACCTCCGCCGTGGTCTCGGCGGAGCCGTCGAACCCGCCGTGGAGCAGCGTCGGTCCGTGTCCGACGGTGGCGCTGGTCGCCCGCGTTCGCTCCGCGTCCGGGCGGCACGCCGGAGGGCGCCCACCGTGACGGTGGGCGCCCTCCGGGAGCAGCGGGGTGGATCAGACCTGGCCGGCCTTGTCGAGCGCGGTGCAGCAGGTGTCGACGATCAGGCGCGTCACGACGTACGGGTCGACGTTGGCGTTCGGGCGGCGGTCCTCGATGTAGCCCTTGCCGTCCTTCTCGACCTGCCACGGGATACGGACCGAGGCACCGCGGTTGGAGACGCCGTAGGAGTACTCGTTCCACGGGGCGGTCTCGTGCAGACCGGTCAGACGGTCGTCGATGCCGGCGCCGTAGTTCTTGACGTGGTCGAGCGGCTTCGAGCCCTCGCCCAGCGACTCGCACGCGGTGATGATCGCGTCGTAGCCCTCGCGCATCGCCTTCGTGGAGAAGTTGGTGTGCGCACCGGCGCCGTTCCAGTCACCCTTGGCCGGCTTGGGGTCGAGGGTGGCCGCGACGTCGAAGTCCTCGGCGGTGCGGTAGAGCAGCCAGCGGGCCACCCACAGCTGGTCGGCGACGTCCAGCGGCGCCAGCGGACCGACCTGGAACTCCCACTGGCCGGGCATGACCTCGGCGTTGATGCCGGAGATGCCGAGACCGGCGGTCAGGCAGTTCTCCAGGTGGGCCTCGACGATGTCACGGCCGAAGATCTCGTCGGCGCCGACGCCGCAGTAGTAGCCGCCCTGGGGGGCCGGGAAGCCGCCCTTGGGGAAGCCGAGCGGGGTGCCGTCCTGGAAGAACGTGTACTCCTGCTCGATGCCGAAGATCGGCTCCTGCGCGGCGAACTTCTCGGCGACCTCACGCAGCGCGGCACGGGTGTTGGACTCGTGCGGCGTCATGTCGATGTTGAGGACCTCGCAGAGCACGAGGACGTCGTCGCCGCCGCGGATCGGGTCCGGGCAGGTGAAGACCGGCTGGAGCACACGGTCCGAGGAGTGCCCCTCGGCCTGGTTGGTGGAGGACCCGTCGAAGCCCCAGATCGGCAGCGCGTCCAGACCGGCGGGCTCACCCGCGATGATCTTGGTCTTGGAGCGGAGCTTGGCCGTCGGCTCGGTGCCGTCGATCCAGATGTACTCAGCCTTGAAGGTCACGGGACACATCCTTCGGGGTGGGTCACTAGGCGCATGTGCGGGTGCTGCGGCGCTGCGGCACTGAAACGCCGCGCTGATGCCGGGCAGCCTGTCAACCTGCGATTTCCCGGTCATTGCTCGAATGTGAACCCCGTGTTACCTGGCGACTCTGTGGCGCGATTCACGCCCCGCCGCGCCCGCTCGGCCCGGACCCGACAGGTCCCGGTGGACGCGCTGTTCGTACGCGGGCGGGAGGCCGGGCACCGCTGCGCGCGGTGCCCGGCCTCCCGGACGGCGATCGCCTGCCCTTCACCTCACCGTAACGAGCGGGTCCGCCCCGCCGATCCGGCCCCGGGTCACCCCACCTTCTCGATCAGCGCGCGGCGGATCAGGAACTTGCCGGGCTCCCGGACCTGTTCGAAGGCGGCGTTGTTCAGCAGGACACAACTGCCGGAGACCGAGGTGACCTCCACGGTGGTGGACTTGTTGTTGTCCAGGTTGGTCACCCGCAGCTTCGTCCCCGCCGGGAACTCGCTGCTGGACGCGGCCGGGGCGCCGCCCTCGCCGGAGAGGGTGACGGTGGAGCCGTTGCAGACCTGCTCGCCGGCCCCGGCGTTCCCCGCGTCCGCCCCGCCCGCACCGCCGGCGTTGCCTGCGGCCTCGTCGCCCTGGGGGTCCTGAGCCGACCCCCCGGGCTCCGCGGCCGGCACGGACGGCTGTGCGGGTTGCGCGGCCTGGGAGCCCTGAGCCGACTCCCCGACGACGCAGTCCGACGCGCCCTGCTGGACCTTGATCTGGGCGATGACCGCCTCACGGTTGGCGATCCGGGCCGCCGACTGGGCGTCGGGGTTCGCCTTCTGGTCCGCGATGAACCGCTCGTTGTTGCCGAGGGCGGTGGCCAGCCCCTGGCAGACACTGGAATCCGCCGCGGACTGCGCCGCGTTCGACGTGGCCGCCATGGCGAAGGCCCCGCCTCCCGCCACCGCCGCCGCGGTCACGAACAGCGCGACCTTCTTCTTCGTGCCGAGCGTTCTCCTACGCGACATGCGCGCCTCCTGTTCCCGGTGGACCGTCGTCGGGTCACCGGATCGGATGAGTACGCCGCTATGTACGAGATCCCGAACGAAGTTACTCAACGGTTACGGCGAACTCTGAAGTAACGCACGTCACACGGCGGTTGGCGATCCGGCTGCCACAACCGCCCGCTACCTGGACAGGGCGTCCCGTACCGCGTCGTCCGTGCGGGCCACCACCGCGCTGCCGTCGTCGGCGGTGATGATCGGCCGCTGGATGAGCTTGGGGTGCTCGGCGAGCGCCTTCACCCACCGGTCACGTGTCTCGGCGTCCCGGGCCCACTCCTTGAGGCCGAGCTCCTTGGCGGCGGCCTCCTGGGTGCGGGTGATGTCCCACGGTTCGAGCCCGAGCCGGTCGAGCACGGCACGGATCTCGTCCTCGCTCGGAACGTCCTCCAGGTAGCGGCGGACGGTGTAGTCGGCGCCCTCGGCGTCGAGCAGGCTGATCGCGCTGCGGCACTTGGAACAGGCCGGATTGATCCAGATCTCCATGCGGCCCACCGTAGCCAACGGTGCCCGAAAACTCGTGTTCCACCTCTGTCACAGGACCCGTCAGATACCCCCTGGCCAGGGGTGATTGTCAGTGGGGGGTAGTAAAATAGAAGCAGTGTTCGAGGGTTGCCGACGGGGGATTTCCGGCGGCGCCCAGACCGCGACAGGAGGATGTCTTGCCCGCTGCCGCACTGAAGTCGAAGCCGCTGCCCACCCAGTCCACCGTCCAGCACCCCGTTCTGCTCGACCTGCCCTACGAGCCGGTGGTGAAGCACACGCTGCCGCCGGGCCGTCCGCGCGACTGGTACATCACCCACAACCGGCGCCTGAAGGCCATGCGCCTCGCGATCGCCCTGCTCGACTCCGGTGTCTACATGCCGAACCAGGCACGCAACGAGACGATCCGGAGCACGGCGGAGGTCATCGGGGTGCACCCGCCGTCGGACACCACGTGCCACATGGTGCGGGCGCTGATGCGCTACAGCCGCTGACGCGGTAGGGCCGCCGAGGTCGGCCCCTGTGACGGTGCCGTCCACTCCGCAAGGGGTGGGCGGCACCGGTGTGTCGGGGAAAGGGGCGATCTCCGGCCGCCAGGGTTGGCCGGAGATCGCCCTAGCCCTGCCCGCCCCGGCTCCATACGATGCGGTCGCCCCCCGGTCTTCACAGGTGTTTCACAGAGTGCGGGGGACTCGCGCATGTCTATTGACATGAGCATGACTCATCAGATCGGAGAACCCCCCATGGTTCGTGGTCTCCTCCTGGGTGGCGCCGTAGCCGCCCTCTTCGCCAGTGCGCTGCCCGCGCAGGCCGATTCCCCCTTCGAGGACCCGCCTCCGGACAAGATCGTCATCAAGGTCGCCACGGTGAACGGCTCCGGCTGTCGCCAGGGCACGGCCGCGGTCGCCGTCTCGCCGGACAACACGGCGTTCACGGTGACGTACAGCGACTACCTGGCCCAGGTGGGCGGCGGCGCGCCGTCCACCGCGTTCCGCAAGAACTGCCAGCTCAACCTGATCGTCCATGTGCCCGGTGGCTTCACCTACGCCATCGCCAGCGTCGACTACCGCGGCTTCGCCTCGCTCCAGCGCGGCGCGAGCGGGGTGGAGAAGGCCTCGTACTACTTCCAGGGGTCCCCCGACACGGCGTCCCGGACCCACACGTTCAACGGCCCGCTCGACGACAACTGGCAGGCCACGGACGAGACCGACTGGGCCCAACTGGTGTGGGCGCCCTGTGGTGTCGAGCGGAACTTCAACATCAACACGGAGCTCAGGGTCAACCGGGGGACGTCGCCGGCGAGCAGCACGAGCTTCATGACGATGGACTCGACGGACGGGGACATCAGCACGATCTATCACCTGGCCTGGAAGGAGTGCCCCGACAAGTGAGCCGTGCTGCCGGGTGCGCCTCTCTCCGAGGGGCACCCGGCGCTCGGGTCGGTCTGCCGTCCGCGGGCCGTCGGAGCCTCTCGCGCAGTTCCCCGCGCCCCTGAAAGCGTCGGCCGGGGCGGGCTGAGAAGAACGGCCGGGCAGGGCTGAAAAGCACGGGGCGAAGCCCCGGCTTTTCAGGGGCGCGGGGAACTGCGCGAGAAGCCCCACGCACCCGCACCCGCACCCGCCCACGAAACACGCAGCCCCGAGTCCTCAGGCGCTCGGCACCCCCTCACGCACCCCCGACTCATCAGGCGCCCTCACGCACCCCCTCACGCGCCGCCCACCAGCTCCTTCTCCAGGGGCGTCCGGAACCGAGGCGTGACCCGGGTGTCACCCACCCACCCCGCAAGCCGCGCAGCCTCCTCGCGGATCCGCTCCTCGGCCTCCCGCCCCACCCCGTCCGTGTCCAGCAACCGCCACACGACCTCCCCGTCCTCCCGCTGGGCCCACCCGCCCACCACCCGGCCGTTCCACCACACCGTCGGGCCGACATTGCCGCTGTAGTCGAAGAGGGCGGGCCGCATCCCGGGGTCGAGGTACCAGTCGCGTTCGCGCCAACCCATGGCCGTCGGGTCGAGCGCCGGGAGCAGCGCGGCCCACGGCTCGCCGGAGTCGGGGACCGGCTCCTCGTCCCCGGCGGTCACGAACCCTGTGCCCTCGTCCAGCGTCACGGCCCGCGCCCCGATCGCCGCCAGCGCCCGCCGCACCTCGGTGACACGCCACCCCGTCCACCACTTGAGGTCCGCCTCCGTCGCCGGGCCGCAGGCCGCCAACCACCGGCCCAGCAGGGCCGCCTGGGCCTCGGCCACGTCCAGCTCGGGGTGCGCGGGGGCCACGGCCCAACGGAACTGGCTCGACGTCCAGGAGCCCAGTGGCCGTCCCCGGACGACCCTGCCCTCCACGCCCAGCACCCTGAGCAGCCGGGTCGAGACGGTGTGCGTCCCCTCGTAGCTCTTGCCCGCCGCGTACACGAACCGCTCCCGCAACCTCGGCTCCTCCTCGGCGAGTTCGGACGCCGTGGACTGGCCCCGGCGGGCCAGCGCGGTCAGCGCCGATGCCTCGACATCCTTGAGCCAGGCCGCGTCGGGGGCCCCGGCCGCCGCCATGTCCTTCAGCAGCGCGGCCCTCTCCCGCGCGGCGACCGTGAGACCGGTCGAGGCGTGCACCACGGCGGTCAGCTCCGTGGGGAACACGAAGACGGTGTGCCGCATGCCGTGCATGCGGACGAGCGTCCGGTCCGTGTAGAGCGCCCGCTCGGTCTCGGTCACCGTCCGCGTGGCGTCGGCGAGCCGTGCGCCCACGGCCAGGAACACGGTCGCGGGATCCGAGCCGTGCAGGGCGACGAGCGCGTCGGCGACCTCCTCGGGGCCCGCCGACCGCACCGATCCGGCCAACCGCTGCCGCAGCCCCAACCGCACGCGCCGCTCGCCCACCCCGATGTACCGCCGTACGTCACCCATGCCGGCCATCCTGCCGGACCCCACTGACAATCACGGCCCCCCGAAAGCCCCGCACGACCGTGTGGCACGGCTCGCCCCCGGCCCCCTCCCTAGGCGTACCGCTCCAGCACCCCGCCCACGTACGCCTCCAGCCGCGCCGCCAGCACCTCCGGCGTCAGATCCGTCCGGCCCAGCTCCCGCCAGGGCCCCGCCAGCTTCTCCGCGTCGGGCGCGTACCCGAGGGCGTCCAGCAGCAGCCAGTACAGGTGGTCCGGGTCCGGTGACAGCCGGCGCCCACCGCGCGCCTCGTACCGCGCGCGGAACCCCAGTCCGTACTCGGCCCCGTACAACAACGCCACGGTCGTCGAGCAGTGCGCCACATCCAGATCCGCGGGCCCCCACGAGGTCTCCACCCAGTCCACGACCCCGCTGATCCGCAGATCCCCGCGCCCACCCGCCCCCGCACCCGTGAACAGCACGTTCCCCGGGTGGAAGTCCCGGTGCAGGAAACACCCCTCGTAGCCGGGAGCCTCCCGCCGGATCACGTCCACGGCCCGCTCCCACAGCGGGCCCCCGGGCGTGGTGACCCGGTCGGGCGAGGTCCAGGCCTGGTAGGTGCGAGGCCGTTCGTCGGGTACGACCGCGTGGATCCGGGCGAGCTGTCCGGCGAGCAGGTCCAGCCGCTCCTCGACGTCCGCGTCCTCCGCGGCCCGCACGGACCCCGGCAGCAGGGACATCAACAGCGAGGGGTGGTCGGTGAGTTCGGCCGTCGGGTCGACGGCGTGCAGGACGGGCGTGGGGATGTCGTCGCACGGGGCGAGCAGGGTGAGTATCTCGGCCTCGCGGCTCAACAGCCCCGGCGCGTGCAGTCGGAAGAACGGTTTCACGAACGACCGCAGCACGAGAGCCGTCCCGTCGTCGAGGGTCAGCCGACGCATCCGCGACGTCCAACCTCCGCGCAGATCGGTCCAGTTCCGTACGGCGCGGCCCTCGGGGAGCTGTTTGGCCACCCATGCTCGGGTCGCCGCCCACTCCTGACCGTCGAAATCATCGAATGTCATGGAGACAGCATCCCCGAGGATTCCGAGGATCCCGATAAATGGGATGCCCCCGCACCCGTCGCACCAGCATCCTGGAACCGCGGAGCGAAGGCCCCCGGAACACCGGGCCCGTGCACGACGGGCACCACTTTCCGGCCCCGGGGCCACTCTTCCCCGCACAGTCATCACCCACGCCACGCCCCGAGGAGTCCCGTCATGGGCACCTTGATCCTGTCGGCGACCGTGGTCCTGGTCGTCATGGGTTTCTCCAACCAAGTCCTCTGGCTGGCCGCTGTCGCCCTGCTCTACCTGTACGTCCGCTACGGCCGCACGGGGGGAGGCTCGGCGACGTCCTCGCCGGGTCCCTCGGCGAGCGGCGCGGCCCAGCCCTCCTCCTACCGCGCGTACCGCGATCGCCGTGACCAGCAGGCGAAGTGGGAGCGCCGCTACCGCCGTGAACGGCCTTTCGAGACCCGTCGGCAGGAGCGCGACAAGAGCAACAAGTGACGGCGTCCCCGGGGTCGGGTCACAGCCCCGGGGCGCCCCAGATCGGGAACCACCGGCTCAGCTCGGGCTCGATCCGCAACTCGTCCCCGAGCACGGCCCGGACCCGTAGCTCCAGCGCGTTGTCCCGCCGCTGCCCGCCACCGGGCAGCGGCGCGAACGGATAGAACGTCCCGCGCTTGTAGAGATAGACGACCCCGAGCCGCATACCGCCACCGCCGCCACCACCGTCACCGCCACCGTCCCCCGCCCCCGCACCGGAGGCCGCAGTGGCGTCCCCGCCCGCGACCCGACGCCGGAACCCGACGACCGAGCACAGCAGCTGCGGCCCGAACCCGCCGCCCTCCAAGGCGCTGTTGACCGCGTGCAGATCGCTCACCAGCGCGGGCAGGTCCCGCGGATCCCGTCGTGAGACCAGCCAGGAGTAGCCGTACTCGTCCCGCTCGATCCCGACCGGCGGTCCGGTCCGCCCCGCGTCCGCGTCGAGCAGGGCCCGCACCTCCCGGCGTACGCCGTCGAAGGCCGCGCCCTCGACCGTCGCGAAGCACACCGCGCCCGTGCCGGTCGGGGTGAGGGAGGCGGCGGCCTCCAGCGTGACGGCGGCCGAGGGGAGGGCGAAGAGCCGGTCCAGGTCGGGTGCGACCGGCTTCGTACGGCCGAGGAGGATGTCCAGCAGCCCCATGCCCGCTCAGCCCGCCTTCCCGTGCCCGGGATCCGTGGTGTCCAACTCCTGCGAGATCCGGGCCAGTTGGTCGAGCCGCTGCTCCAGTGGCGGGTGGGTGGCGAAGAAGTGGGCCAGATGGGGGTGGTCGCCGAGTGCGGGGGTGAAGTAGAACGCGTTGAAGGCCTGCGAGGTGCGCAGGTCGCGGGTGGGGATGCGCGCGATGTCACCGGTGACCTTGGTGAGGGCGGAGGCGAGCGCCGAGGGCCGCCCGGTGAGGAGTGCGCCGGCCCGGTCGGCGGCCAGTTCGCGATAGCGGGACAGCACCCTGATCAGCAGGAAGCTCAGGACGTACACGGCGGCGGAGACGCCCATGATCACACTGAACACCACGGCGGTGTTCTGGTCCCGCCGTCCGCCGAACATGTGCGAGTAGAACGCGGTCCGGACGACGAGCCCGGCGATCACCCCGAGGATCGAGGCGACCGTCATGACGGCGACGTCGCGGTGCGCCACATGCGACAGCTCGTGCGCGAGCACACCCTCCAGCTCGTCCGGCTCCAACCGCCGCAGCAGCCCGGTCGTCACGCACACCACGGCGTGATCGGCGTTCCGCCCGGTCGCGAAGGCGTTCGGCATGTCCATATCAGCCACCGCGACCCGCGGCTTCGGCACGTCCGCCACCGCGCACAGCCGGTCCACGACCCCGTGCAGCAGCGGGTACTCCTGCGGCTCCACGGTCCGTCCGCGCATCGCGTACAGGGCGACCCGGTCGGAGTACCAGTACTGCGCCCCCAGCAGCCCGGCGGCGATCACCACGACCAGCACCCAGGACTTCAGCAGCGCGATCAGGACGGCCACGAACACGACGTACAGCAACCCGAGCAGGAACAACGTGACCGTCATCCGCAGGGTCAGCCGAGGATCACTGCGGAACCGCTCAGACATCCGGACCACCCCACACTCAGGCAGCGGCTCGTCCCGCTTCCATTGTGCGCCCGGGCATCCCCATGAAGCGGTCGCGCGGTGGTCGTGATCGGCCCTCGGCAGGGCAAAGGCTCAGTACGAAGACCGATAGTTGACGTACCCGATGAGTGCGATCAGTCCTGCCACGCACCCGAAGACGATCACCGTCGACACCCAGGACGACCGGCGCGGCGTCCGCGGTCCCGGGTCGGCGCGGAAGGGCTGGGGTGCGGGCGGGTTCTCCTTCCAGCGGGCCGCGAGCATCCGGGCCCGCGCGGAGGGCTCCTTGTGCTCGGCGCCGTCCGCCCACTTGATGTCGAACTCCCGCTCGTCGTCGTCCTGTTCGGGCATCCCCGTGTCTCCCCGTCGTCTCTCGAACAGTCGTGCCAGAACCATACGACGACGCCCCCGTCCCGAGAAACAGGAACGGGGGCGCCGCCGTGAAGACGTACGGACTACGCGTCGATCACACGTCGAAGAAGTGAATAGGCGGGTCTCTGGTCTGCAGCTACGCAAGTGCTCAACGCTGCGGCCTGGGATCTAGTCGTCAACGGTTGTCGATGTTGGTCGTCGTTGAGCACCCCACGGCCCGGAGACGACCCAAGGCGGGGAACGGAAGACCATCTGATCCGTAGGCTGGTGCACGTTGGTGAGCGCACCGCGTCCGCTCATGCGGTTGCCGGGACACCCGCCCCGCTGTGCCCATAATGGACGATATTGCTCAACATTCCAAGTCGCGAGGGGTAGAGATGGCAGAGCAGCGTAAGGATTACGAGGAGATCGCCGAGCCTCTCCGTAGTTTCGCTCCAGCGCTGGAGTCTCTTTTGAAGGAAATTCTGATCGCAGAGGGAGTGAATTTTCACTATGTGCGAGCCAGGGTGAAGACGAAATCCAGCACTTCCAAAAAGTTGGCCAACCCGCGCAAAAATTACACTGGACTTTCGGATCTAACGGATCTGCTGGGAGTGCGTATCGTCACGTATTTCCCGGATGATGTTGACATTGTTGCGAATCTAATCGAGAGGGAGTTTGCTGTCGATAGGGCTAATTCCATTGATAAGCGACAATCCCTTGCGCCGGATAGGTTCGGCTATCTGTCCATGCATTTCGTTGCTGAAATCGGCCTGGAGCGCGGCTTGCTCGCCGAGTATAGGCGCTTTAAGGATCTGAAATTTGAGATTCAGATTCGATCGATCCTTCAACACGCATGGGCGGAAATCGAGCACGATCTAGGCTATAAATCGGCCGTTGATGTGCCGGATAAAATAAAGCGTAGGTTTTCGCGACTTGCAGGTCTCCTTGAACTCGCCGATGAAGAGTTCATGGGGATTCGTGACGAGCTAACTGTGTATCAAGAGAAGGTCGAGCAGGCAGAATTCGAAGACTATAGAGACGTCCCCATAGACCTGGACTCGCTATCGGTTTTCATTAGATCTCAGTTTGGCTCAAGCGTGGATCAAAAAATTGCAGAGGGCGTCGGTTTGCCTCTGTTTGAATCTGACCGCACATACGTGAGTCTTCGGGTTGAGGAACTCGTTTCCGCGGGCTACCGGACGATTGGTCAGGTTCGTGAAAAGCTGAAGGAGCTAGAAGCGGATGTCGTGCGGTTCAGTATCATTTGGATGGGCGCTGCACGTCCGACACTCTTCAAGCCGACTGTTGATTCGCCTACGGTGCAGCAATTCAGAGAGGAACCGATCGACTCGTTGTTCACAGGTATTTCGCTCTTCTATCTGTGGCTGCTCTTGGTCGCGCGTGGAGAGGTGAGTAACCCGGATCTTCACCCCATCGTCGTAGAGGAGATTATCAAGGTTTACGATTCTCTAAATTCCTAACCTCCTCCATGCTGAAAGTCAGGGGCGAGAGGCTTCCAGGGCCGAGATCACGGCTGCCGGGTCGCCTTCGTACAGCAGGTGCTGTTCATCTGCCTGTGGAGGGATGAACCGCTTATGGCACCGCTGTAGGTTATTCTCGGAGAAGTAGATCGCGTTGGGATCGTTCGCGTGGAACTCGTTTCGCTTGCTGATCCTTGCCGACAACTCGTCATGGCTGGCTGCTAGATAGACGAGCACAGGAGTCGCGCCAGCGTCGGTAGCGATCGCTCGCCACTTCGCCCGGTCCTCCGGGGTTCAAAAACCGTGATCAACCACGACATCGTGCCCGTCCTTGAGCCGCTTCCTGAGGTCGACCGCCACGTCTTCGAGGACGGGCTGCTCAAGGGTAGGAAAGATGCCCCTGGGGAAGTCCACGCCATAGACGCCGGGCGTCATCCCGGAACAGGCGCCAGGGGAGCGGTTCCAACCCTCGCGTGAGCACGGCATGCACGCCCTGCGGCACTACTACGCGTCGGTGCTGTTGGACTCGGGAGAGAACATCAAGGCGTTGGCCGAGTACCTCGGTCACTCGGACCCGGGATTCACGCTCCGGACGTACACGCACCTCATGCCGAACAGCCAGGACCGTGCCCGCAGGGCCATCGAATCCGCGTTCGGCGCACCGGATGCGGACGCTGGCCCGGCGAAGCCGATGCGGTGACCTGAGTGCCGGGGCCGTAACTCTCGTCCGCCGTTCGCCCTATGGGGCCCGAAAAAGGCCGCCGGCCGTGCCCTTCCGGCGAGGAAGAACACGGCCGACGGCCCACAGACGGCCCAGGGGAGCGGAAACCCGCTCTGACCTGGGGCGATATCACACGTCGAAGTACAGCTCGAACTCGTGCGGGTGCGGGCGCAGCTGCAGCGGGGCGATCTCGTTGGCGCGCTTGTAGTCGATCCACGTCTCGATCAGGTCCGGCGTGAAGACGTCGCCCTGGAGGAGGAACTCGTGGTCGCGCTCCAGCGAGTCGAGAACGGCCGGGAGCGAGGTCGGGACCTGCGGGACGCCCGCGTGCTCCTCGGGGGCCAGCTCGTAGAGGTCCTTGTCGATCGGCTCGGCCGGCTCGATCTTGTTCTTGATGCCGTCGAGGCCCGCGAGCAGCAGGGCCGAGAAGGCGAGGTACGGGTTGCCGGAGGAGTCGGGCGCGCGGAACTCGACACGCTTGGCCTTCGGGTTCGAACCCGTGATCGGGATACGCATGGCCGCGGAACGGTTGCGCTGCGAGTAGACCAGGTTCACCGGGGCCTCGAAGCCCGGAACCAGACGGTGGTACGAGTTCACCGTCGGGTTGGTGAAGGCCAGCAGCGACGGGGCGTGCTTGAGGATGCCGCCGATGTAGTAGCGGGCGGTGTCCGACAGGCCCGCGTAACCGGCCTCGTCGTAGAAGAGCGGGGAGCCGCCCGACCACAGCGACTGGTGGACGTGCATGCCCGAGCCGTTGTCACCGAAGATCGGCTTCGGCATGAAGGTCGCGGTCTTGCCGTTGCGCCAGGCCACGTTCTTCACGATGTACTTGAAGAGCTGGAGGTCGTCGGCCGCGGCGAGCAGCGTGTTGAACTTGTAGTTGATCTCGGCCTGGCCGGCGGTGCCCACCTCGTGGTGCTGGCGCTCGACCTGGAGGCCCGACTTGGCCAGCTCCAGGGAGATCTCCGCGCGCAGGTCGGCGAAGTGGTCGACCGGCGGGGTCGGGAAGTACCCGCCCTTGTAGCGGACCTTGTACCCGCGGTTGTCCTCCAGCGCACCGGTGTTCCAGGCGCCCGCCTCGGAGTCGATGTGGTAGAAGGACTCGTTCTCCGAGGTCTTGAAGCGCACGCTGTCGAAGACGTAGAACTCGGCCTCGGGGCCGAAGTAGGCGGTGTCGGCGATGCCGGTGGACGCGAGGTACGCCTCCGCCTTCTTCGCCACGTTCCGCGGGTCACGGGAGTACTGCTCGCCCGTGATCGGGTCGTGGATGAAGAAGTTGATGTTGACCGTCTTGTCGCGGCGGAACGGGTCGACGCGCGCGGTGGACAGGTCGGCGCGGAGCGCCATGTCGGACTCGTGGATGGCCTGGAAGCCGCGGATCGAGGAGCCGTCGAACGCGAGCTCCTCGGCCGGGTCGAAGGCCGTGGCCGGGATCGTGAAGTGCTGCATCACACCCGGCAGGTCGCAGAAACGGACGTCGACGAACTTGACGTCCTCGTCCGCGATGAACTTCTTGGCCTCGTCGGCGTTCTGGAACATCCAGCTCCTCCTACTCCCGACGTCTCCTGCCGGGGTGGTAGTTCGTTCGTGCGGCCAGTGCGGTGGCACACGCTGCTCTCGACCCTAGGGACGGGTGATTTCTCGTACGTGACCCATTTGTTTCGCACAAGTTAACCGGACATCCCGCCCCGCACCCCACCTGTCCGTATGGCAGAACGGTCGCAGTACCGTGGTCGGGTGGACAAGAGGCAAGCAATCGGATCGTGGCTCTCCGGCCCCCGCGAAGCCGCGGAGGCGGCCGGAGTCGACTTCGGATACAGGGGCCAACAGCTCGGTCTGCCGGAGGAGGGGTCCGGCTCCATCGCGCGCCCGGGCCGCCGTCTCGGCGCACTCGCCGTCGACTGGGGCCTCTGCCTCTTGATCGCATACGGCCTGATCACCGACGGCTACGACCAGGCCACCAGCAACTGGGCCCTGCTCATCTTCTTCCTGCTGCACGTCCTCACCCTGGGCACGGTCGGCTTCACCCCCGGTAAGCGCCTCTTCGGCCTCCGTGTCGTCTCCCAGGACACCGGCACGGTGAACCCCTGGCGCGCCGCCGCCCGCTCGGCCCTGCTCTGCCTCGCCATCCCCGCCCTGGTCTGGGACCGCGACGGCCGCGGCCTGCACGACCGGCTGGCGCGCACGGTCGAGGTCCGGATCTGAGGTGCCGGCACCGGTGCCGGAACCGCGTACGACGATGGGGGCGCCCGGAGTGATCCGGGCGCCCCCATCGTCGTACGCGTCGTACGCATGTCGTCAGCGGGCCTTCGGGCCGCCCTTCGGCATGCGCATGCCCTTGGGCATCGGGCCCTTGGGGAGCGGCATGTTGCTCATCAGGTCGCCCATGGCGCGCAGCCGGTCGTTGGTCGCGGTCACCTGGGGGCCGGAGAGGACGCGCGGCAGCTTGAGCATGGTCGTGCGGAGCTTCTTCAGCTCGGTCTGGCCCTCGCCCGTGCCCACGACCAGGTCGTGCACGGGGACGTCCGCCACGATGCGGGCCATCTTCCGCTTCTCGGCGGCCAGCAGGCTCTTCACCCGGTTCGGGTTGCCCTCGGCGACCAGGACGATGCCGGCCTTGCCGACGGCCCGGTGCACCACGTCCTGGCTGCGGTTCATCGCCACCGCGGGCGTCGTGGTCCAGCCACGGCCCACGTTGTCCAGGACCGCCGCCGCGGCACCCGGCTGGCCTTCCATCTGCCCGAACGCGGCCCGCTCGGCACGCCGTCCGAACACGATCGCCGTCGCGAGGAAGGCGAGCAGGAGGCCCAGGATGCCGAGATAGATGGGGTGACCGATCAAGAAACCGATCGCGAGGAAGACACCGAAGGTGATGATTCCGACAGCCGCGAGTACAAGACCGATCTTCTTGTCGGCCCTGCGGGTCATCTTGTACGTGAGAGCGATCTGCTTGAGTCGCCCGGGGTTCGCAGCGTCCGCTGCGGGTTCCTTCCTCGCCATGGCACGAAGTCTACGTGTCCGGGGAAGCGAGGACGACGGCGGTGCCGGTGGGGACCGGAGACCGGCGGCTGCGCTGGGGAAGCGGCGCCGGGCGGCGGCGGTGCCGGCGTGGTGCGGCGTTCATGCGGAGCGGTGGTTCCTCGTGCGGTGGTTCGTCGTGCGGTGGTTCGTCTTGCGGTGTTACGAGGTGCGCGAGGCGACGGCCGCTTCGAGGACGCGCTCGGTCTCGACCCGGTCCTTGGCGCGGCGGCGGTCCTCCAGGACGGAGGTCCAGGCGTTGCGACGGGCGGTGCGCTGGCCGCTGCTCATGAGCAGCGACTCGACGGCACGGAGTGCATCGGTGAACGACGGGATCGCTGTGGCGCGAACGGGCGCGGCCTGCATGGGAGGTCCCCTTAAGGTGGCTGCTCTGGCTAGGACCCTGTACCGGGTGTGAAACCAGGGTCACTGATTGGTGTTACCAGGGCGTGACCGACCGGTCAAACGCCAGTGAAGCCTTGATACGCGGCTTTTAAACCCCGACGCGGCCCTGACGCTGCCCTCATCTGCGAGGACGGTCAGGACCGCGGTCAATCGGCCATTACCGACGAGTAGCCTCTTGTGCTTGAATTCACACGAACCGGGTGGCACTCCGTGCCATTCGGCCTAGCGGCCGGACGGCGTCATGTGAGGGCTCGAACGGGACTCGGCCGGGGCTCGGGCAGGGCTGGGACGGGTCTCAGACGGCCTGCGAGGCGACGTAGGAACCCCGCTTCTCGACAGCCATCTGGTACAGGCGGCCGGCACGGTACGAGGAACGGACCAGCGGTCCGGACATCACCCCGGAGAAGCCGATCTCGTCGGCCTCCTGCTTCAGCTCGACGAACTCCTGCGGCTTGACCCAGCGCTCCACGGGGTGGTGCCGGACGCTCGGGCGCAGGTACTGCGTGATGGTCACCAGCTCGCAGCCCGCGTCGTGCAGCTGCTTGAGCGCCTCGCTGACCTCCTCGCGGGTCTCGCCCATGCCGAGGATCAGGTTCGACTTCGTGACCAGACCGTAGTCACGGGCCTCGGTGATGACCTTCAGGGAGCGCTCGTAGCGGAAGCCGGGGCGGATGCGCTTGAAGATCCGGGGGACCGTCTCGACGTTGTGCGCGAACACTTCGGGGCGGGAGGCGAAGACCTCCTCCAGCAGCTCCGGGACGGCGTTGAAGTCGGGCGCCAGCAGCTCGACCTTGGTCCGGCCGTCCGTCCGCTGTGCGGTCTGCTCGTGGATCTGGCGCACGGTCTCGGCGTACAGCCAGGCGCCGCCGTCCTCCAGGTCGTCACGGGCGACGCCGGTGATGGTGGCGTAGTTCAGGTCCATGGTGACCACGGACTCGCCGACGCGACGGGGTTCGTCGCGGTCCAGCGCCTCGGGCTTGCCGGTGTCGATCTGGCAGAAGTCGCAACGCCGGGTGCACTGGTCGCCGCCGATGAGGAAGGTGGCCTCGCGGTCCTCCCAGCACTCATAGATGTTGGGGCATCCGGCTTCCTGGCAGACGGTGTGCAGGCCCTCGCTCTTCACGAGGCTCTGCATCTTCGTGTACTCGGGGCCCATTTTCGCCCGGGTCTTGATCCACTCGGGCTTGCGCTCGATGGGGGTCTGGCTGTTGCGGACCTCCAGGCGCAGCATCTTGCGTCCGTCGGGTGCGACTGCGGACACATCGGCTCCCTGTGCTTCGATTCTTCGGCGTCCACCAGGGTACGCCCGTACGGTTCTCGGTCCCCGGGGTGGTCAACCTTCGGCTTCGCGGCGACATTCCCCCCGACGCGGACTACGCCGACGCCCGCTCCACCACCCGCGGCTGCAGGTCCGCGTTCTCCAGCACATCCCGGAGGTGGCGCTCGGCCACCGGCAGCACCTCGGCGATCGTGATGTCGCGGCCCAGTTCGGCGGCGAGAGAGGCGACCCCCGCGTCACGGATGCCGCACGGGATGATCCGGTCGAACCACTTGTTGTCCGGGTTCACGTTCAGCGCGAAGCCGTGCATGGTGACCCCCTTGGCGACCCGGATCCCGATCGCCGCGATCTTGCGGTCCTCACGCCGCTGGCCCGCGTTGGACGGCGCGTACTCCGGCCCGTTCATCCGGGGGTCGAACTCGTCGTCGGTCATCCGGGGGTCGAGGTCCAGCGACAGCCCGCCGAGCCGTTGCTCGACCGGGTCGCCGAGCACCCACACACCGCTGCGGCCCTCGACCCGGGTGGTCTCGACGCCGAACTCCGCGCAGGTGCGGATGAGGGCCTCCTCCAGGCGCCGTACGTGCGCCACCACGTCGACCGGCCGGGGCAGCTTCTGGATCGGGTAACCCACCAGCTGGCCGGGGCCGTGCCAGGTGATCTTGCCGCCGCGGTCGACGTCGATCACGGGGGTGCCGTCGAGGGGGCGCTCGTTGTCGGCCGTGCGCCGCCCGGCTGTGTAGACCGGCGGGTGCTCCAGGAGCAGCACGGTGTCGGGGACCTCGTCCGCGAACCGCGCCGCGTGCACGCGGCGCTGCTCGTCCCAGGCCTCCTGGTACTCGACGGCCTCCGTGCCGAACCCCATGCGGACGAACCGCAACCCACTCACGGCAAGCGCCTCCCTCGGCGGTGCCGCCGGGCGGCGGCACCGCGATAGCCCTGTGGCTCTGTCAGGCGCGTGACGCGCCCAAGCCACTGTACGACCGTACGACCGCGCACTGTTCGAGCGGTCTCGAGCGCTGACGGCCGACGGCCGTCGTACACGGCGCGGGGGTGCGGGCCGACGCTCGTCGTACGGCGCGGCCGCCGGGCGTACGAGGGGCCCAGCCGGCGCGTGTCGGAGACCGCCCACGTCAGCCGTGCGGCAAATCCTCACACGATCGGATGAATGGATGCGGAAGTGTGCGATCGGACGCTTACTCTCCGCTACATTCGCGCCGTTCACCAGGCCGCAAAAGGCTTCTCACCAGGCAATCCGGGAAACCCCGCCGACACCCGGAAGGCAGGAGACCGCACCGCAGATGACGGAACGACCCGCGCAGCGCACCCCCAACCGCCAGCTCGCCGCCCTCATCGCAGAAGCGGGGTTCTCGAACGCGGGACTAGCGCGCCGTGTGGACCAGCTCGGTCTCGAACACGGCCTCGACCTCAGATACGACAAGACGTCCGTCACCCGCTGGCTGCGCGGACAGCAGCCCCGGGGGACGACTCCCGCACTCATCGCCGAGGTGTTCACCCGCCGCCTCGGCCGCCGGCTCACCGCCCAGGACCTAGGCCTGGACGCCTGCGCCCCCGTCTACGCCGGCCTGGAGTTCGCCGCCACCCCCGAGGAGGCCATCGACATCGTCGGCGGCCTGTGGCGCAAGGACTCCGGCAGCCACGCCGAACTCCGCAAGATCGCGTTCACGCCCGCCGGACTCGTCGTCCCCAGCCGCGACTGGCTGATCGGGCGGGCCGACGACCGGGTGGGGCGCGGTGACCCGGCAGCCACTCGCGTCCCCCCGCAGGGCCGCCCGGCCGTCCCCCGGCAGCGCAGCCAGACCGAGCGCGGCCCCGGCCAGAAGGTCACCGGCGGGGACATCGCCGCGCTCCGCTCGGTGGGGGAGCTGTTCCGCGCGCTCGACGACGCGTACGGCGGCGGCCACGCCCGCCAGGCCCTCGTGCGCTACCTGGAGCACGAGGCCGAGCCCATGCTGCGCGGCGCCTACGGCGAGCAGATCGGCCGACGGCTGTTCGCGGCCGCCGCCGACCTGACCCGGCTGGCCGGCTGGACCTCGTACGACATCGGCGCGCACGGGCTCGCCCAGCGGTACTTCGTGCAGGCGCTCAGGCTGGCGCAGGCGGCGGGGGACCGGGCGTACGGGGCGTACGTGCTGGTCACGATGAGCCGTCAGGCCGTCTACCTGGGGCACGGTCGGGAGGCCGTGCAACTCGCGCGCGTCGCCCAGCAGGGCGTCGGGTCCGCCGTGCCGCCGGTGGTGCAGTCGCTGCTGCACTCCGTCGAGGCGCGCGGGCACGCGGTGCTGGGCGAGGTGCGGGCCTCCACGGCCGCGCTGGTCCGCGCCGAACGCGCCCTGGAGACGGCCCGCCCCGGGGACGAAGTCCCGTACTGGGCGCGGTTCTTCGACGAGGCGCAGCTCGCCGACGAGTTCGGGCACAGTCACCGCGACCTCCAGCAGTACCGGGCGGCCGCCCAACACGCGGAACGCTCCCTGCAGTTGCGGGCACCCGCGTACGCCCGCAGCCGCCTCTTCTGCCGTGTCGTCCTCGCCTCCGCCCGTCTCGGCCTCGGTGAACTCGACCAGGCCTGCCAGCTCGGCGCGGAGGCCGCGGGCCAGGCCGCCGAGATGCGGTCGGTCAGGGCCGTGGAGTACGTCCGCGACTTCGAACGCCGACTGGAGCCGTACCGGGACGCGGCCCCCGTGCGGGGCTACCGGGACAAGGTGGCGGCGCTGATGTAGGCGCGCGGCACACGGTAGGGGCGCCCGGAACAACTCCGGGCGCCCCTGCACCGTTCACGCGGCACCGCGAGGGCCCTGAGACCGCCGGACTGGTCCCCCACGAGTCCTCGCGGGCCCCGTGTGCCCCAGCAGCTCCCGGTCGGCCCCGCCGGGTCTCACGCGGCCGTTTCCAGCGGCTTCTCCAGGAACGTCGGGTGGGCGTCCAGATCGGTCAGGACCGCGTGGGCGGCTCGGCGGGCGGAGTGGAGGGCGCCCTGGACCGTGCTGGTGTCACGGTGGTCGCCGCAGACGTAGAGGCCGGCGAGCAGACGCACCGGGCGGCGCAGGTCGTGCGGCGCGGGCATCGCGGGGACCGCCTCGGGGACGTGGTACGCGGCGAGCAGTTCCCAACGGGTCGTGGATGTGCGGTAGAGGCGGGCCAGTTGGGCGCGGACCGTGGCGTCGAGGTGCGCGGCGTCCGGGGGAGTGCCGAGGACCGTGGAGGTGATCAGGGCGCGGCCCGCCGGTGCCCGGCTCGGGTCGACCTGGCTGATCACCGCCGTGTGCGAGACGGGTCCGCTGCGGTCGGCGTCGAGGAGCAGCGCCGGTTCGGTCAACGGAGGCTCGTCCGTGGCGTGGTGCAGGACCGTCACCGGGTGGAACTCCGGCACGCGCAGACCGGGGAGCAGTTCGGCGGCGGACCGGGCGTCCGTGGCCAGCACCACGGCCCGGCCGGCGAGTTCACCGTGGTCCGCCGTGGTCACCGAGGTCGTGCTGATGGCGGTCACCCGTACCCCGGTACGGACCGAGCCCGGCGGCAGCGCTGCCGCGAGGAGTTCCGGCAGGGTGTCGGCGCCGCCCTCCGGGACGCAGAGCCGGCCGGTCGCGTAGGTGTGCAGGGCCAGGTCGGCGCAGCGGCTGGAGGTCGTCAGCGCCGGGTCGGCGAGCAGCGCGGTCAGCAGGGGGCGGACGAAACCGTCGATCGTCCGGGGCGGGAAACCCCGGGTCGCCAGGGCCTGGGAGGCCGGGACCTCCGCCCGGGTGAGCAGCCGTTCGGGCGCGGTCGCGGCGAGCCTGGCCAGGGCCATGGCCAGCCGCGACTGATCGGCGGGAGCGCCCAGCCGACCGGGCCGGGTGCCCGTGGCACGGGCCTGGGGACGGCCCTGGTTCCGGGGGAGCCGAGGGGCGCTTGCGAGGGCGCGCGCGGCTGTGAGTGCGCCCCTCGCGCTTCGCAGGACCGGGGTGGCGCCGGCCCGTTGATGACGTCCGTCGGAGTGCAGCAGGACGCCGGGGGCGAACGGGCGCAGGGCCAGGGTGTCCACGCCCGGGGTGCGGCGCAGCTCCGGGTACGACGTGGAGAGCAGATGCGTCGTCCGGTCGAGGCGGAAGCCGTCGATCTTCTCGGTGGACATACGGCCGCCGACGGCGGGGGCGGCCTCCAGGACGAGGGTCCTGAGACCCGCCCTGGTCAGATGTCCGGCCGCAGCGAGGCCGGCCACGCCGGCTCCTACGACGATGACGTCCACGTCCCGCGTGTCCGCCTGGTACGCCGACTGGTGCACCGACTCAAGCACGTGCCCCTCCCGAGGTCGCGCGGCTGCGGGGACGTTATGCCCCCAACACCCATCTGAAATACCTGAGTTCGGCACGAGAGTGAAGGTGAGGGCCGGGCCTGGGGAAGGAGCGTGTGACCTCGCACGGGGGCATGGGCGGGGTGCGTGTGCGCCGGGCGTTCGGGGGGTGCGGGTCCACGGGCGAGCGCGGGACGAAAAGCCAGGGGCGCAGCCCCGGCTTTTCAGGGGCGCGAGGAACTGCGCGAGAAGCCCCACCGGACCCGCACCCGACAACGCACCCCCGGCCCCACCTACCGCCCCGCCGCCACCCGAATCGCGTCGTCGATCTCCGGATACCTGAACGTGAACCCCGACTCCAGCAACCGCGCGGGTACCGCCCGCGTGCTGCCCAGGACGTCACCGGCGACACCCCCGAGGGCGAGCCGCAGCGCGGGCGCGGGCACCGTGAACAGGGTGGGCCGGTGCAGCACCCGGCCCATCGCCGCCGTGATCTCACGGTTGGTACGCGGGGTCGGCGCCGTCAGGTTGAACGGCCCGGACAGCGACGGCGTGAACAACAGGTGCCGCAGCGCCGCGACCTCGTCGTGCAGGGAGATGAAGCTCCAGTACTGGCGGCCGTCCCCCATCCGCCCGCCCAACCCGGCCTTGAACAGCGGGAACAGCGGACCCCACGCACCCCCGCCCCGGGCCACCACCAGCCCCGTACGGGCGAACGCCGTACGGATCCCGGCCTCCCGGGCGACCCCGGCCGCTCCCTCCCACTCCACGCACAACGCGGACAGGAACTCCGACCCCGGCTCCGCCGACTCGTCCACCACCCGGTCACCGGTGTAGCCGTAGAACCCGATCGCGCTGCCGTTCACGAACACGCTCGGCGGGGTGTCGAGCGCGGCGGCGGCCTCGGCGAGCGTCCGGGTGCCGCGCACCCGGCTCTCGCGGATCGTCGCCTTGTACGCCTCCGTCCAGCGGCGGGACGCGACCCCCGCGCCGGCGAGGTTGACGACGGCCGCGCATCCCGCGAGCCCCGCCCCGTCGACCCGTCCCGCGTCCGGGTCCCAGCGCACCTCGCCGCGCGCCCGGGGCTCCCGCCGCACGAGCCGGAGCACCTCGTAGCCGTCCTCGGCGAGGGAACGGGCCAGCGCCGAACCGATCAGGCCGGACGCACCGGCGATCGCGATACGGGAACCGGGCGGAACGGGTGATTCAAGGGTCATGCCACCATCCTGCCCGGCGGAGGGAGCGACCGGTGGTCCGGGGCTCGCGAACCTGCCCGTACCGGCCGCCCGACGGCCGGTACGCCGCCGTACAGTGGCCGCCATGCCCGCTCCGCACATACGCCTGGCGACCTCGGACGACGAGGACACACTCGGGCGCCTCGACCGCGAGACCTGGTCCACGCTGCACTCCGTCCAGGAACGCCCCACGCAGCCGCACGAGCCGTTCTTCAACGAGCGTTACGGCCCCCACGACCACCTGGTGGCCGAGATCGGCGGCAGAGTCGTCGGCTATGTCCGCCTCGCCCTGCCCTCCAACCTCGCCTGTCACGCGCACGTCCGCCAGATCCAGGGTCTCGCCGTCGCGGACGAGGCACGCGGCGCGGGCGTCGCCCGCGCCCTGCTGCGCGCCGCGCAGGACGAGGCCCGGCGGCGCGGCGCACGTCGGCTCACCCTGCGCGTCCTCGGCCACAACACGCCCGCCAGGAAGCTCTACGAGTCCGAGGGCTTCGTCGTGGAGGGCGTCCTGCCGGAGGAGTTCCTGATCGACGGGGCCTATGTGGACGACGTGATGATGGGCCGTCGCCTCTGAGGCGTACGCCTCACGAGGTGACGAGGTCGCCCGTGTCCACCGGGGCCGTCGCGTTCGCGGCCCGCTCCGCGTCGGGGACGACCTCGTCCACGGTGAGCACGTAACCCGTCTCCGCGTCCGAGGTGGAGCGGGCGAAGACGACGCCGAAGACCTTGCCGTCGGTGGTGAGGAGGGGGCCGCCGGAGTTGCCCGGGCGGACGGTGGAACGGATGGAGTAGATGTCGCGGGTCACCGAGTCGGTGTTGTAGATGTTCCGGCCGGTGGCGTCGATACGGCTGGCGACCGTGGCCGCCTGGAGGTCCAGACCGCCGTCCTCCGGGTAACCGGCCACCACCGCCGCGTCACCGCGCCCGGCACTGTCGTCGAAGCGCAGCAGCGGGGCCTTCAGACCCGGCACGTACAGCACCGCCACGTCCTTGTCCGAATCGAACAGCACCACCTTCGCCTCGTACGCCTTGCCCACGCCCCCCACCCGCACGGTCGGCTCGTCGATGCCGGCCACCACGTGGGCGTTGGTCATCACACGCTCGGTGGCGTACACGAAGCCGCTGCCCTCGCGGCCCTGGGTGCCCGCGACGCCCTCGATCTTCACCGTGCTGCGCTTGGCGGCGCCGGTCGCGGCCGCGGTGACGCTGTCGCCGGAGGGCTTGGCGACCTCGGCCGTCGCCTCGTTCTCGAAGGGGTTGAAGACCTGCGGGAAGCCCGCCTCGGTGAGCGCCGAGGTGGCGTTGGAGAACCAGGCCGGGGTGGTCTCCGGCATGGTGTCCTGCACGGCGCCGAGCAGCGCGGAGTTACGGATCGAGTTGGTCACCACCGCCGACGAGGAGGCCCCGAGGACGCTCGCGGCCACCCAGGCCACGATCAGCACGGCGATTGTGTTGGCCGCGGCCCCGCCGACGCCGTCGGCCACCCGCAGCGGACTGCGGTCGATCTCCCGGCGCAACCGCAGCGCCAGCCGGCCCGCCAGCTCGTGCCCGATCACACCCGGCACCAGGACCGTCAGCACCGCCGTGATCGTCGCCGCCGGGGTGCCCGCCTCCACCAGCTCCATCATCCAGGGCAGCACCCAGACGCCTATCGCCGCGCCGCCGACGAAACCGGCGAGGGACACACATCCCGCGACCAGGCCGCGACGGTAACCGGACGCCGCGTAGGCCAGGATCACCAGCATCAGCAGGATGTCGAGCACGTCCACTCCGACCGCCTCTCTCTAGGGACCCTGTAGTACGCGCGGCACGGGGACAGTGATCAGCTCCGCCCCGCGCGGCACCCCGAGGGCCCGCGCGAACCGGCCATCGGCGCGCCGTCCCCGCCCCGAAGAGTAAAAACGTCCCGGACCACGGCGTTGGTTCCTTCCGCTTCCCCCGGGTGGCCCACTCCACATCGCGGCCGGCGCGCATCCGGGTGACTCTGGGGCCATGCGTGTGTTCCGGATGTCGCGGGGGGCGCGAATACGGCGGCTGCCGCGCGTGTGGCGCCGCCGCACACGGACCCCGCGCGCCCCGGAGCGGGCCCGGCAGCGGGCGCGCCGGGCCCCGGGCCGCGGGCGCCCGGCCCGGGAGCGTATGCGCCGGATGCGGGAGCGTATGCGCCTGGCCAGGGAGCGCGTGGACCTGCCCCGGCCGGTCCTCCTGCTGGCCCTCCTGACGGGGCTCGCGGCCGTGCTGGCCCTGGTGCTGTTCGCGATCGGCGCGGACCGTACGGACGAGCGGGCCGACGGGTCCGCCACCACCCGGCCCGCGCTGCCGCACCAGGCGCCCCGGCCCCCCATCGTGCCCAGGTCCCGCTGGCTGGAGAAGGACGCGCCCACCCAGCCGCCCGCTCGCTACGACGACGAGGTCGCCGCCGTCTTCATCCACCACACGGACTCCCCGAACGGCTACGACTGCGCCGACGCGCCCCGCATCATCCGTGGCCTCTACACCGGCCAGACCGGTGCCAGGCACTGGGACGACATCGGCTACAACTTCCTCGTCGACCGCTGCGGCACCATCTACGAGGGCCGCGCGGGCGGCGTCGACCGGGCCGTCACCGGCGCCCACACCCAGGGCTTCAACCACCGCACCACCGGGATCGCCGCCCTCGGCACCTTCACCGCCGGGGTGCCCGTCCCGCAGGCCATGACCGACGCGATCGCCGCGCTCGCCGCCTGGAAACTGGGCCTCTCCGACAGCGACCCCCGGGGCAGCGTCCGGCTCACCTCCAGCAACAGCCTCAGCCGCTACGCCGCCGGGACCACCGTCCTGCTGCCCACCCTCGCGGGCCACAGCGACGGCTTCATGACCAGCTGTCCGGGCGCGGCCCTCGCCGAGCGCCTGCCCGCGATCCGCGAACAGGCGGCCCGCCTCCAGGGCCGCTCCTAGGCCCTGTCGTCAACTTCCCGTCTGCCCCGCGGGCGACGACGGGAATGTGACGACAGGGCCTAGCCCGTACGACCGCTCACCCGTTCACAGACAGCGCGCCGCCGGCTGACAGGGGTCTCCAAGATCCGCGCCCTACCTTCGTCGTGTCACGTCGACCGGAGGTGGGGAAATGATCAGCAGTCGTACGGAGCACACGTCCCGCGCGCCGAGGAAGTCCTGGTCCTCGGCCCTGCGGAGCCCGTGGACGGTGGTCTGCGCGACCGCCGTCGTCGTGCTCGGCCCGTCCGCCGTCACCGCGTCCGCGCTGGAGCGCGCCAACTCGGCGACCCTGCACGGCGCCTCCGCCCCCGCGCACCCGGCCCCGGGCAAGGAACGACGCCACCACGGCGGGCCGTACACCACCGAGCAGCAGGCCTACCTGCCGCGCCCGACGAACCGCGGCCTGCGCGCCTGAACCCGCCGCGCCCGGGTGCCGCGGCCCTACGCCCGGAAACGCTCCCAGAGCTTCGGGAGGCGTTCGGCGAGTGCGGAATCCTCCTCGAAGTCGAGCGGGGTGCCCTCGGGTTCACCGGGCGCGGGCGGGATACCGAGGTCCGGGGCGACCACACCGGTGAGCTGTTCGTACGCCTCGTCCGCGGCGTACCCCAGCTCCTCGCCGTCCCCGTCGATCTCCTCGTCGAAGTCGTCCAGCAGATCGGCGAGCGCGTCCGGGTCGTGCACCGCCCCCTCGAAGACCTCCCGGCCCTGGCCGATCAACCAGCACCGGAAGAAGTCGAACGCGTCGTCGCTGGCACCGCCCAGCAGCACTGTGGCGGCGCCCCAAAGGTCCCAGGTGTAGGCGCGGTTGTAGCGGGACTCGAAGTGCCGGGAGAAGTCCAGCACCGCCTCCGGGTCCAGCCGGCCGAGCCGTTCCACGAGCAGGTCGGCCTGGTCCTCGGGATCGCCCTCGGCGTCCTCCCGGGCCGTGTCCACCAACTCCCAGAACTCCGTCTCGTCCATCACTGGTCCAGCATCGTGCCTGGGAGGGTGGGACGCACGTGGAGAACGACCCATTCTTGCCTCACGGCGCCCCGTACAGCTCGGCGAGCCGGCGCGCGTCCTCGGTGAATCGCTCCCGCAGCCCTTCGGGAGCCAGCACCTCGACCTCCGCTCCCAGCGCGGTGAGCTGGGTGTGCGCCACCTCCTCCGACTCCACACGGAGGGCGAGGGTCACCCGGCCGTGCTCGTCGGGGGCGTCGGCCACGCCACTCAACGCGTCCCGGGCCGACACGGGATCCACGACGTGCGGCAGCCTCCGCACCCCCTCCGCCGACAGCCGTACGACGACCTCGGCGCGCAGGATCGACCGGGCGAATCGTTCCGCCTGCTCGTCCCAGTAGGCCGGCAGATCGAACTCCTCGTCACGGGTGAAGCGGTCGTCACCGGTGTCGACGCCGGTGAAGCGGTCGATGCGGTAGGTACGGAAGACCCCTGGGCCCGGCCGGGCGCCGGGGCCGGAGGGGGCGCCCGCGTCGGGGACCCTGGCGCACAGGTACCAGACGCCGGCCTTGAGCACGAGACCGTACGGCTCCAGGGCGCGCTCGACCTCGGTGGATCCCTTGCGGTACCGCGCGACGATCCGACGGTCGTCCCAGACCGCGTCCGCCACGGTGGGCAGCAGCTCGGGCGTCTTCGGCTCCTTGAACCAGCTCGGCGCGTCGAGGTGGAACCGCTGGGAGGCCGTACGGGAGGCGTCGCGAAGGGAGGGGAGGAGGGCGGCCGAGACCTTCAGCCGGGCGGCGGAGGCCGCGTCCTCCAACCCCATCTCCCGCAGCGCGCCCGGCACACCGCTGAGGAACAACGCCTCGGCCTCGGTGCGGGCGAGTCCCGTCAGCCGCGTCCGGTACCCGCCGATCAGCCGGTACCCCCCGGCCCGGCCCCGGTCCGCGTAGACCGGCACGCCCGCCTCCGACAGCGCCTGGGCGTCCCTCGTCACGGTCCGCTCCGACACCTCCAGCTCCCGCGCGAGTTCGGCGGCGGTCATGGAGGGCCGGGACTGAAGCAGCAACACCATCTTGATCAGCCGGGCAGCACGCATGGGGCCATGATGCCGGGCCGGGATTACAAAAGGGGGTGCGTTGTCGGGTGCGTTCTTCGGGTGCGGGTCCGGTGGGGCTTCTCGCGCAGTTCCCCGCGCCCCTGAAAAGCAGAGGCTGCGCCCCATGGCTTTTCATCGAAGGGCCGAAGGCCCCTTCAGGGGCGCGGGGAACTGCGCGACCAGCCCCCACGGACCCGCACCCGCCGACGAAACCCGCGCCCCCGAGCCATCAGGCGCCCCTACAGCCCCTACAGCCCGTACCGCTCCCGGGCCTCCTTGACGGCCGTCGCCTTGACGTCGCCCCGACGCGCGAGCTGAGCCAGCGCGGCCACCACGATCGACTGCGCGTCGACCCCGAAGTGCCGCCGCGCCGCCTCACGCGTGTCGGACAGACCGAAGCCGTCCGCCCCGAGCGACGAGTAGTCCTGCTCCACCCACTGCGCGATCTGGTCCGGGACCTGCCGCATGTAGTCCGAGACGGCCAGCACCGGCCCCTCGGCCCCCTGCAGCGCCTGCCGCAGGAACGGCACCCGCTCCTCCCCGCGCAGCAGCGCGGCGTCGGCCTCCAGCGCGTCCCGCCGCAGCTCGCTCCAGGAGGTCGCGGACCAGACGTCGGCCGCCACCCCCCACTCCTCCGCGAGCAGCTTCTGTGCCTCCAGGGCCCAGTGGATCGCCGTGCCGGAGCCGAGCAGCTGCAGGCGCGGCGCGTTCGCCACCGGGGAGAGCCCCGCCGACTCGGCCGTGTTGAAGCGGTACAGGCCCTTGACGATGCCCTCGTCCACGCCCGCCACGGCCGGCTTCGCGGGCTGCGGCAGCGGCTCGTTGTAGACGGTCAGGTAGTAGAAGACGTTCGGGTCCTCGCCCGGGGCGGCCTCGCCGTACATCCGCCGCAGACCGTCCTTGACGATCGTCGCGACCTCGTAGGCGAACGCCGGGTCGTACGTCAGCGCCGCCGGGTTGGTCGCCGCGATCACCGGGGAGTGGCCGTCGGCGTGCTGCAGGCCCTCGCCCGTCAGAGTGGTGCGGCCGGCCGTCGCGCCGACGAGGAAGCCACGGCCGAGCTGGTCGCCGAGCTGCCACATCTGGTCGGCCGTGCGCTGCCAGCCGAACATCGAGTAGAAGATGTAGAACGGGATCATCGCCTCGCCGTGCGTCGCGTACGACGTCGAGGCGGCGATGAAGTCGGCCATCGAACCGGCCTCGGTGATCCCCTCGTTGAGGATCTGTCCGTCCTTGGCCTCCTTGTAGTACATCAGCTGGTCACGGTCGACCGGCTCGTACGTCTGGCCCTTGGGCGAGTAGATCCCGAGCGACGGGAAGAGCGACTCCATACCGAAGGTGCGGGCCTCGTCGGGGACGATGGGCACCCAGCGGCGGCCGGTCTGCTTGTCGCGGACCAGATCCTTGACGAGCCGGACGAAGGCCATGGTCGTCGCCACGTTCTGCGAGCCGGAGCCCTTGTCGAAGGCGGCGAAGGTCTTGTCGGCGGCGGCCGGCAGCGGGGCCAGCGCGTGCGTACGGCGGGCCGGGGCGGGACCGCCGAGCGCGGCGCGGCGCTCCTGGAGGTAGCGGACCTCGGGGGAGTCGGCGCCCGGGTGGCCGTAGGGCACGACCCCATCGACGAAGTCGCTGTCCTTGATGGGGAGTTCGAGCAGATCACGCATCTGCTTGAACTCGTCCGTCGACAGCTTCTTCATCTGGTGGTTGGCGTTCTTCGACGCGAAGCCCTCGCCGAGGGTGAAGCCCTTGACGGTCTGGGCCAGGATGACGGTCGGCGCGCCCTTGAACTCGACGGCGGCCTTGTAGGCGGCGTACACCTTGCGTGCCTCGTGACCACCGCGCGAGAGGTGGAAGCACTCCAGGATCTTGTCGTCGCTCAGCAGCTTCGCCATCTCGACGAGCGCCGGGTCCTTGCCGAAGAAGTCCTGGCGGATGTAGGCGGCGTCACGGGTCTGGTACGTCTGCACCTGGGCGTCGGGCACCTCGCGCAGACGGCGTACGAGCGCGCCGGTGGTATCCAGCTGGAACAGCTCGTCCCAGGCCGAGCCCCAGAGCGTCTTGACGACGTTCCAGCCGGCGCCCCGGAACTGGGCCTCCAGCTCCTGCACGATCTTGAAGTTCGCGCGGACCGGGCCGTCGAGGCGCTGCAGGTTGCAGTTGATGACGAAGGTGAGGTTGTCCAGACCCTCACGGGAGGCCAGGGCAAGTGCCGCCGTGGACTCGGGCTCGTCCATCTCGCCGTCGCCGAGGAACGCCCAGACGTGGGAGTTCGAGACGTCCTTGACACCGCGGCTGGTGAGATAGCGGTTGAAGCGCGCCTGGTAGATGGCGGAGAGGGGGCCGAGGCCCATGCTCACCGTCGGGAACTCCCACAGCCAGGGCAGCCGGCGCGGGTGCGGGTACGACGGGAGGCCCTCGCCGCCCGACTCGCGGCGGAAGTTGTCCAGGTGGGACTCGTTCAGCCGGCCGTCGAGGAAGGCGCGGGCGTAGATACCGGGGGAGGCGTGGCCCTGGATGTAGAGCTGGTCGCCCGAGCCGTCGGCCTCCTTGCCCTTGAAGAAGTGGTTGAAGCCCGTCTCGTAGAGCCAGGCGGCGGAGGCGAAGGTGGCGATGTGGCCGCCGACGCCGTATTTGGAGCCACGGGTGACCATCGCGGCCGCGTTCCAGCGGTTCCACGCGGTGATACGGCGCTCCATCGCCTCGTCACCGGGGATGCCCGGCTCGGCGGCGGTGGGGATGGTGTTGACGTAGTCCGTCTCGAGCAGCTTGGGCAGCGCGATGCCGTTGCCCTCCGCACGCTCCAGGGTGCGGCGCATCAGGTAGGCCGCGCGGTGCGGCCCGGCCGCCTTGGCGACGGCGTCCAGCGAGGCCTGCCATTCGGCGGTCTCCTCCGGGTCGCGGTCGGGGAGCTGGTCGAGCGCGCTCGGCTGGATGGCGTTGGAGTCGGTCATTGCGCCGCCTTCCTCAGTCGAAGGGGGTTCCCTCATCGGTAAGGGTTCGGGGGTGCCCTTGGTCTTTGGCAGGACAGGGCTGGGGCTTCGGTGGAAGCCCGTCGGCGACTGTAACCCGCTGATCGATGATCGATCAAAGGGTTGCGGGCAAAATATCTTGATCACGAGAAAGTCGGCACGGGGTGCCTTCGGCGACGACACCGGGTGCCTTGGCGATCCCGGGTTTGTGCAGGTGAGGCGGCGTTTGAGCGGGGGTTCGCTCAGGGGGTGGGTGGGTTGCGGCGCGTTGGCGGGTGCGGGTGCCTGGGGCTTCTCGCGCAGTTCCCCGCGCCCCTTGGTCACCCGGGCTCACCCATGCTTCCGAGGGGCGCGGGGAACTGCGCGACCAGCCCTCACTCACCCGCAGCCGAAAGCGCACCCCACCGCTACGCCGAAGGCTCGTCGTCCGTGTGCGGGGCGCAGCCCAGGACGTGGGCCTTGACCAGGTCCGCGATCCGCGGATCGCGGCGACGGAACGCGGCCACCAACTCCTCGTGCTCCTCGGCGTACGACTGCTGGACCGTCCCCAGCCACCGGATCGACAGCGCCGTGAAGACCTCGATCCCGAGCCCCTCCCACGTGTGCAGCAGCACCGAGTTGCCCGCCGCCCGCACCAACTCCCGGTGGAACGCCACCGTGTGCCGCACCTGGGACGTACCGTCGGCGTTCCGGTCGGCCTCGTACAGCGCGGCCACGTGCGGCTCCAGCGCCGAGCAGTCCTCCGCCAGCCGCTCCGCCGCCAGCTCCGCCGCGATCGCCTCCAGGCCCGCCCGTACCGGGTAGCTCTCCTCCAGGTCGGCCGCCGTCAGGTTCCGCACCCGTACGCCCTTGTTCGGCGCGGACTCGATCAACCGCAGCGACTCCAGCTCGCGCAGTGCCTCCCGCACGGGAGTCTGGCTGACCTCCAGCTCCGTCGCGATCCGCCGCTCCACGATCCGCTCGCCCGGCTTCCACCGTCCGCTCACGATCCCCTCCACGATGTGCTCGCGGATCTGTTCGCGCAGCGAGTGGACGACGGGCGCGGTGGTCATGCGGGCTCCTTCGGCGGGGGACAGAGCCCCAAGGGCGTTGACCTCTAGACAATAGAGCCGCGGCCGTTCGAGGGAGAGGCGCACGGGGGTGCTTTCGCGCAGGTGAGACGAGACTTACACGCTCCCACCGAGGAGCGGTTTGTAAAGACCCGTACCGGCCAGGCTCAAGGGCCTCATCCGGCGCGCGGCGTGAACACAGCGGTGCCCCGCCCGGAGAACTCCGGACGGGGCACCGTCGTCATGCGTGCACCCAGGGGGCTACAGACCGAGCTCGACCTCGAACTCGCCCGCCTCCAGGATCGCCTTGACGGCCGTCAGGTAACGGGCCGCGTCGGCGCCGTCGACCAGACGGTGGTCGTAGGAGAGGGTCAGGTAGGTCATGTCGCGGACGGCGATGACCGTGCCCTCCTCCGTCTCCAGGACGGCCGGGCGCTTGACCGTGGCGCCGATGCCGAGGATCGCGACCTGGCCCGGCGGCACGATGATCGTGTCGAAGAGCGCGCCGCGCGAACCCGTGTTGGAGATCGTGAAGGTCGCGCCGGACAGCTCGTCGGGCGTGATCTTGTTGGCGCGGACCTTGCCGGCCAGCTCCGCCGTGGCCTTGGCGATACCGGCGATGTTGAGGTCACCGGCGTGCTTGATGACCGGGGTCATCAGGCCCTTCTCGGAGTCCACCGCGATACCGATGTTCTCGGTGTCGAAGTAGGTGATCGTGCCCTCGGCCTCGTTGATCTTGGCGTTGATGGGCGCGTGCGCCTTCAGCGCCTGGGCGGCGGCCTTGACGAAGAACGGCATCGGGGAGAGCTTGACCCCCTCGCGCGCCGCGAACGAGTCCTTCGCGCGGGCGCGCAGCTTCATCAGACGCGTGACGTCGACCTCGACGACCGACGAGAGCTGCGCCTGCTCGTGCAGCGCCTTGACCATGTTGTCGCCGATGACCTTGCGGATGCGCGGCATCTTGACGGTCTGGCCACGGAGGGGGGAGGCCTCCAGCGACGGCGCCTTCTTCGCGGCGGCCTGCGGCGCGGCGGCGGCCGGAGCCGGGGCAGCGGCGGCGGCCTTCGCGGCCTCGGCGGCGGCGATGACGTCCTGCTTGCGGATACGACCGCCCACGCCGGTGCCCTTGACGGAGCCCAGGTCGACACCGTTCTCGGCGGCGAGCTTGCGCACCAGCGGGGTGACGTAGGCGCCCTCGTCGGTGGCCTGGGTGGCGGCGGACGCAGGCGCGGCCGGGGCGGCCGGAGCCGGTGCCGGGGCGGCCGGAGCAGGAGCCGGAGCGGCCGGAGCAGCGGCGGCGGGCGCCGGTGCCGGAGCGGCCGGAGCGGGGGCCGGAGCCGGGGCGGGAGCGGCGGGGGCGGGCGCCGGGGCGGCCGGGGCCGGGGCAGCGGCGGCGGGCGCCGGGGCCGGAGCGGCCGGGGCAGCAGCCGGAGCGGCACCGGGGGCGCCGATGACGGCCAGCTTGGCGCCGACCTCGGCGGTCTCGTCCTCGGCGACCGTGATCTCCAGCAGCACACCCGAGGTGGGCGCCGGGATCTCGGTGTCGACCTTGTCCGTGGAGACCTCGAGCAGCGGCTCGTCGGCCTCGACGGAGTCGCCGACCTCCTTCAGCCAGCGGGTGACGGTGCCCTCGGTGACGGACTCGCCGAGCGCCGGGAGGACCACGTCGGTGCCCTCGGCGGAGCCGCCGCCGGCGGCCGCCTCGGCGGTCGGGGCCGGAGCGGGGGCCTCCTGCTCGGTGGAGGGCTGGGCGGCGGCGGGCTCGGGGGCCGGCGCCGGAGCCTCCTCGGCGGCCGGGGCGGGGGCGGCGGCGGGCGCGCCCGTGCCGTCGTCGATCAGCGCCAGCTCGGCGCCGACCTCGACGGTCTCGTCCTCGGCGACCTTGATGGACGCCAGGATGCCTGCGGCGGGGGAGGGGATCTCGGTGTCGACCTTGTCGGTCGAGACCTCGAGCAGCGGCTCGTCGGCCTCTACGCGCTCACCCTCGGCCTTCAGCCAGCGGGTGACAGTGCCCTCGGTGACGCTCTCGCCGAGCGCCGGAAGGGTTACGGAAACCGCCATGGTTTCTGTTGCTCCTTAACGATTGCGGAAGTCTGGATCGTCGCTTCGTCGACCGAGGGGGTCAGTCGTGCGAGTGCAGCGGCTTGCCCGCGAGGGCCAGGTGGGCCTCGCCGAGCGCCTCGTTCTGCGTCGGGTGGGCGTGGATCAGCTGGGCGACCTCGGCGGGGAGGGCTTCCCAGTTGTAGATCAGCTGGGCCTCGCCCACCTGCTCGCCCATGCGGTCGCCGACCATGTGGACGCCGACCACGGCACCGTCCTTGACCTGGACGAGCTTGATCTCGCCCGAGGTGTTCAGGATCTTGCTCTTGCCGTTGCCCGCGAGGTTGTACTTCAGAGCGACGACCTTGTCCGCGCCGTAGATCTCCTTGGCCTTGGCCTCGGTGATGCCCACGGAGGCGACCTCGGGGTGGCAGTACGTCACCCGCGGGACACCGTCGTAGTCGATCGGAACGGTCTTCAGGCCGGCCAGACGCTCCGCCACCAGGATGCCCTCGGCGAAGCCGACGTGCGCGAGCTGGAGCGTCGGGACCAGGTCACCGACGGCGGAGATGGTCGGGACGTTCGTGCGCATGTACTCGTCGACCAGGACGTAGCCGCGGTCCATGGCGACGCCCTGCTCCTCGTAGCCGAGACCGGCGGAGACCGGGCCACGGCCGACGGCGACGAGCAGGACCTCGGCCTCGAACTCCTTGCCGTCGGCGAGGGTGACCTTGACACCGTCCTGGGTGTACTCGGCCTTCGAGAAGAAGGTGCCCAGGTTGAACTTGATGCCGCGCTTGCGGAAGGCGCGCTCAAGAAGCTTCGAGCTGTTCTCGTCCTCGACGGGGACGAGGTGCTTCAGGCCCTCGATGACGGTGACCTCGGAGCCGAAGGACTTCCACGCGGAGGCGAACTCGACGCCGATGACGCCGCCGCCCAGGATGATCGCGGACTTGGGCACGCGGTCCAGGACGAGGGCGTGGTCCGAGGAGATGATGCGGTTGCCGTCGATCTCCAGGCCCGGCAGCGACTTCGGCATGGAGCCGGTCGCCAGCAGGACGTGACGGCCCTGGACGCGCCGGCCGTTCACGTCGACGGAGGTCGGGGAGGACAGACGGCCCTCACCCTCGATGTAGGTGACCTTGCGGGAGGCGACGAGACCCTGCAGACCCTTGTAGAGGCCGGAGATCACGCCGTCCTTGTACTTGTGCACCCCGGCGATGTCGATGCCCTCGAAGGTGGCCTTCACACCGAACTGCTCGCTCTCGCGGGCCTGGTCGGCGATCTCGCCCGCGTGGAGCAGGGCCTTCGTGGGAATGCATCCCCGGTGCAGGCAGGTGCCGCCGACCTTGTCCTTCTCGATCAGGGCGACGTCCAGGCCCAGCTGAGCCCCGCGCAGGGCCGCGGCGTAACCACCGCTACCACCGCCGAGGATCACTAGGTCGAAAACGGTGCTGGCGTCGTTCGCCACGTCACGTCCTCCATGCATGTGCGCCGTACGCCGGTCGTCCGAGACCCGCGCGGCGGCTGGTGTCCGGCCGCTCTTCTTCGGCCCTGTGGTGGGGGCCCTGTCCTGCCGAGCCCCATCTTCGCACTTGTCGCGGGCGAACGAGACGCCGGGCCGGGGTGTGAGACACCACACGCTCAGATGTGACGGGGGGCCGAGGGGCCGCGCCCCGTCAGGGGCGCGGGGAACTGCGCGACCGGCCACGGCCGGCCCGCAGTCGCCCGCGTCCCTCAGGTGTCGAGCTCTTCGGCGAATGTCACCCCAGGTCGCCGGAGGCAGCCCGCTCCGCCAGCCGCACCAGCGTCCGCACGGCGGTCCCGGTCCCGCCCTTCGGCGTGTACCCGAACGGGCCGCCCTCGTTGAACGCCGGCCCCGCGATGTCCAGGTGCGCCCAGGTGATGCCCTCGCCCACGAACTCCTTCAGGAACAGCCCGGCGACCAGGCCGCCGCCGTACCGCTCGCCCATGTTCGCGATGTCGGCGGTCGGCGAGTCCATGCCCTTGCGCAGGTGGTCCGGCAGCGGCATCGGCCACGCCGGCTCGCCGGACTCCTCGGCGGCCTCGTGCACCGCGGAGCGGAACGCGTCGTCGTTGGCCATGATCCCGAAGGTCCGGTTGCCCAGCGCCAGCATCATCGCCCCGGTCAGCGTCGCCACGTCGACGATCGCGTCCGGCTTGTCCTCGGACGCCTTGGCGAGCGCGTCGGCCAGGACCAGGCGGCCCTCGGCGTCGGTGTTCAGCACCTCCACCGTCTTGCCGCTGTACATGCGCAGCACATCACCCGGGCGGGTGGCGGAGCCGGACGGCATGTTCTCGGCGAGGGCGAGCCAGCCCGTGACGTTGACCTCCAGCCTCAGCCGGGCGGCGGCGACGACCGCGGCGAACACGGCGGCGGCACCGCTCATGTCGCACTTCATCGTCTCGTTGTGCCCGGCGGGCTTGAGGGAGATGCCGCCCGAGTCGTAGGTGATGCCCTTGCCCACGAACGCCAGGTGCTTCTTCGCCTTGGAGCTGGTGTACGACAGCTGCACCAGCCGGGGCGTGGCAGCCGAGCCCGCGCCGACGCCGAGGATGCCGCCGTAGCCGCCCTTGGCGAGCGCCTTCTCGTCGAGGACGGTCACCTTGATGCCGTGCTCCTTGGCCGCGGTCTGCGCGACGGCGGCGAAGGCCTCGGGGTCGAGGTCGTTCGGCGGGGTGTTGATGAGGTCGCGGGCGCGGTTCAGCTCCTCGGTCACCGCGACCGCGCGCTCGACGGCCGCCTTGTGGGCCTTGTCGCGGGGCTTCGCGCCGAGCAGGACGACATCGGCGAGCGGCGCCTTGCCGTTCTTCGCCTTCGCGTCCTTGCCCTGCTCCTTGTATGCGTCGAAGGAGTACGCGCCGAGCAGCGCACCCTCCGCGACGGCGGCCACGGCGGCGGCGTCGGCCACGGGCAGCGCGAACGCCGCCTTCTTCGTGCCGGTCAGGGCGCGGGCCGCGGCACCGGCCGCGCGGCGCAGCGTCTCCGCGTCGAACGAGCCGTCCTTCTCGGGCACCGCGCCCAGGCCCACCGCCACCACGAGCGGCGCCTTGAAGCCGGACGGCGCGGGCAGCTTGGTCACCTCGCCCTCGGCGCCCGCGGCGCCGAGGGTCTCCAGGAGGCCGGCCAGCTTGCCGTCGTACGCCTGGTCCACGGCCTCGGCACCCGGCGCTACGACCAGGTCCCCGGACCGGGATGCAGGGCCCTTCGCGACACCGACCACGAGCGCGTCGACCCGGAGGCCCGACGCGGCGGCGGTGCTGAGAGTGAGAGCAGTCACGGTGGTGAAATCTCGCTTCCGATTGAGTTTCGGTGGCCGAACGGATGGGTCGACGTGCCGGGAACGAGCCTAGGCCCTTGTTCGGCCCATCGGACCTGGAGCGTCGGCCGGTTGCGCCGGGCCGTCCCTTTGGCGTCCGCTGCGACCAGCCTCCCCGACTTTGCCTCCCGGACGTGCAGGGAGATCCCCATGGCTGAGGGATAGGGGGATCCCTTATCGCGACAGCGCGGGGCGCGCGTCCATGGTCCTCGCGCGTGGTGCCGACGGTCTTCGCGCGTAGCGTCGGAGAGCGATTTCGATCATCCCTGCGGGCGTTCACCCCTATGTGGCTTCATGGTCATTTTCGTGCCCTCATGTGGCCTGACCTGGGTGAGACTCGTCCCGCCGGCGAGTGATCAACTCATCTCATCGGTCTGCATCGTTTCCACAGCTTCCCCTCGGTGCGGCCGTTCAGTCCGGCCCCGGGGGAACCTCTCGGGGAAAGGGCGAACATGGCGCACAGCGTGGCCGGATGGAGAGGTGCCGGAGCCTTCGTGGCGACGACGAGCCTGCTGGTGGCGGGCCTCGGCATACCGGGAGCGTCGGCCGCCGCCGCACCGCGTGTCGACCTGCGGGTGCTGGTGGTGGACAACGGCGACAGCCCCGTCCAGGCCATCACCGCCGAACTGAGGAGCACCGGCGTCCCGTACACCCGCGTGAACCTGAACGACGCGAACCGCCCGACCATCGACGCGGCCTTCCTGAGCGACACCGCAGGCGGCACCCCGCGCGCCCGCTACCAGGGCGTGGTCCTGCCCGACGAGGCCCCGTTCGGCCCGGGTTCGGCCGAGCAGACCGCCCTGGAGACCTACGAGCGGACGTACGGCATCCCGCAGGTCGACGCCTACACCTGGGCCCACCCCGGGGTCGGCCTCGATCACACCAGCGAGGGCGGCTGGGCCGGCTCCCTCGACGGCCGCGAGGCCACGGTGACCGACGCCGGACGGGCCGGCCGCTTCGGCTATCTCGACGGGCGGTTCACCTTCGAGGACAACTCCCCCTCCACGCAGGAGAGTTACGGCTTCGTCGCCCGGCCCCGCACCGGCTACACCAGCTATGTCGACCTCCCGGTGCCCGGCGGCAGCGGCCGGGGCAGCCTGGTCGGCGAGTACGCCCACGACGGGCGCCGCGAGCTGGTGGTCACGTTCGCCTACAACCAGCACCAGCGGCAGTTCCGGGTACTGGCCCGGGGCATCGTCGAGTGGCTGACGGACGGCGTGCACCTCGGCCGGAGCCGGAACTACTTCGGCGTCCACATCGACGACGTCTTCGCACCCGACAGCCGCTGGGACACCGAGAACAACTGCACGCCCGGCAGCTTCAACTGCGGCGACGGGGAGGGCGCGCAGGCCGAGCCCATCCGGATGACGGCCGCCGACGCGGAGTACGCCGAGCAGTGGCAGCGGTCCAGCGGCTTCACCCTCGACATGGTCTACAACGGCGGCAGCGGCGAGGAGTGGAAGGCGGCGAACGGCGGCACGGACGCCCTCGCCGACCGGCTGATCGCAGACAGAGCCGCTTACCGCTGGATCAACCACACCTACACCCACCAGTACCTCGGCTGCCTCCAGGACACCTCGACCGTCCCGTGGAGCTGCGCGAAGAACGCGGACGGCACCACCCGCTACCTGAGCCGCGCCGGCATCGCCGCGCAGATCCGCGACAACCACGCCTGGGCCGTCGCGCGCGGACTGCCCGTGCGGCGCGACGAACTGGTGACCGGTGAACACTCGGGTCTGCGGACACTGCCGCAACAGCCGGACGACAACCCGAACCTCGCGGGCGCCCTCGCCGACAACGGTGTCACGTGGATCGCCTCCGACAACTCCCGCGAACCGGCCCAGCGCCCGGTCGGCGCCGCGCTGACCGTGCCGCGCCACCCGATGAACGTCTACTACAACGTCGGCACGGCCGCGGAGATGGTCGACGAGTACAACTGGGTCTACACCTCGGCGGCCGACGGCGGCAGTGGCGTCTGCGAGAACGAGGCCACCTCCACCTGCCTGGCCGCCCCGCTGGACCCGGCCACCGGGTACACGTCGCACATCGTCCCGCAGGAGGTCCGCACGGCCCTGCTGCACGCCGTCGGCAACGATCCGCGACCGCACTACGCCCACCAGTCCAACCTGGCCGAGGAGCGGCTGCTCTACCCGGTCCTGGACCGGGTGCTCGCCGACTACCGGGCGCTCTTCGCCGCCGACACCCCGCTGGAGAACCCCCGGCACAGCGCGGTCGGCACCGAGCTGAGGCGCCGGGCCGCCTGGCAGACCGCGGTCGCGAACGGCACGGTCACGGCGTACCGGACCGGCACGACGGTGACGGTGACGGCGCCCAAGGGGACGGAGATCCCGGTGACCGCCCCGAAGGGGACCGTGCAGCAACTACCGCTGGGGACCACGACGTTCGGGACCCCGTACGCGGGCGCCCGCTCGGCCTGGACGACGCCCGCGACACTGCAGTCAGCTCTGAAACTGAAGCTGCCGTAGAGCGCCCCGAAGGGGCGCGGGGAACTGCGCGACCAGCCCATGGCGACCCGCGGTCGCGGTCCGGGCAGCAGTTCCCCGCACATCATCCGAACAAGCAGGGGGAGCAGCGCAGCCATGCGTACCGGCAGTCATGTCACCATGCTCACCGAAGGCACCTATCCGCATGCCCACGGCGGGGTCAGCACCTGGTGCGACCAGCTCGTCAGAGGCATGCCCGACGTCGAGTTCCACCTCGTGTCGCTCACCGGAACCGGCCGCGAACCCGTGACCTGGGACCTGCCGCCGAACGTGTACCGGCACACCTCCGTACCGACCTGGGGCCCGCGCCCCGGCCGCGCCCGCGCCCCGTACGGCGCGGCCCGCCGCCGCTTCACCGACTCCTACGAGCGGCTGCTGCTCTCCGTCCTCGACCCCGACGCGCCCCGGGGCTTCGAGGAGGCCCTCCACGAGCTGGCCCGACTCGCCCGCGAGGGACGCCTGTCGGCGGCCCTGCGCACCGAGTCCGCGCTCCGCTCGCTGATGTGGATCTGGACGATGCCCCACCTCCCGACGGCCGCCGCGCACCCCACGGTCCACGACGCGCTCACCGCGACCGACCTGCTGGAACACTCCCTGCGGCCGCTCGGCGCCCGGATCCCCGAGGACTGTGTGGCCCACGCCGTCAGCGGCGGCCTCGCCACCCTGCCCGCGCTCGCCGCCCGCGCGCTGGACGGCGTACCGTTCCTCCTCACCGAGCACGGCATCTACCTGCGCGAGCGCTACCTGGGCCAGCACGCCGCCGATCAGCGCTGGCCCGTGAAGGCCTTCATGCTCGGCTTCCACCGCGAGCTGACCAGGGCCGGCTACCGCGCCGCCGACCTCATCACCCCCTGCAACCGGTACAACCGCCGCTGGGAGGAGCGCGGCGGCGCCGACACCGACCGGATCCGCACGGTCTACAACGGCGTCGACCCGGCCGCCTTCCCGCACGCCGGTCCCGAACCCGAGGTGCCCACCCTCACCTGGTGCGGACGCGTCGACCCCATCAAGGACCTGGAGACGCTGCTGCACGCGTACGCCCTGGTCCGCGCCGAACTCCCCGGGACCAGACTGCGGCTGTTCGGGCCCGTGCCGCCCGGCGGCGAGGAGTACCGCACCGAGCTGGAGAAACTCGCCGCCGAACTGGGCGTCACCGACGGGCTCACCTTCGAGGGCCGCATCAGCGAGGTGTGGCGGGCCTACGCCGCCGGACACGTCGTCATGCTGTCCTCGATCTCGGAGGGCTTTCCGTACTCCCTCATCGAGGCCATGTCCTGCGGCCGTACGACCGTGTCGACCGATGTCGGAGGGGTCCGCGAGGCGGTCGGCGACACCGGGATCGTCGTACCGCCCCGCGAGCCGGAGACCATGGCCGACGCCGCGCTCGCCCTGCTCCGCGACGACGAACGCCGACGCGGCCTCGGTGAGTCGGCGCGGCGGCGGGTGATCGACCGGTTCACCCTGCGCCGGTCCGTGGACGCCTTCCGCATGATCTATCAGGAACTCGCGGGCCGGGACGACATCGTGTACGCGCCCGCGCCCGCCACGGTCGCCGACTGGACCGCCGAACTGCGCGACCCCTGGTACCGGACCGGCACGACGGACGGAACCGACCGATGAGCGGCCGCCCGACCCCGCCGCCCCCGGGCGCACGGCCCGCCCCGCTCCCCGCCGTCCCCCGGCCGCGCCGCCCGCGCCGGGCCGAGCCCGATCCCATCGACCGACTGGCCGAGCGGCACCGGGAGTTCATCGCCGCCGCCGTCCACCCGGACGAGATCGCCGCCCTGCTGGAGTCCGACGGCATCTCGGACGCCCGGACCCGCGCACGCTACGGCTGCCGCAACTCCTTCGCCCTCGCCGAGGAGCTGTTCGAACGCGTCGAGCGCGCCCACCCCGAACCGGCCGGACCCGCGCACGACCCCTGGCGGATCGGCCTGCTCGGCTGCCTCCTGCGGGGCGTCGTCTTCGCCCTCCCCGGTCTCGCCTACGTCCTCGGCGCGCCCCTCCTCGCCGGCCCCCGCGACGGCTCCGGTCTGCCCGCCGGCACGGTCCCGCTGCTGGCCGGCGCCCTGTGCGGCTGGATGTGGAACCAGGGACTCGCCCACCGGGCCTACTCCTGGCTGACCCTGGGCGACCGCGCCGCCTGCCGCCGCTCCCTGGCCCGCGGGGCCCCGGCGGGCGCCCTGCTCTGCACGGCGGTCGCCTGCCTGGCGGCCGACGGCGACCCGGGCGCGGTGGCCTTCGCCGCCGGCGAGGCCTGCTACCTGGGCGCCGCGACCGTCCTGCTGGTCCTGGGCCGCGAACGGGCCCTGCTGCACTGCCTGTTGCCCATGACCGCGGGGGCGCTGGTCGCCCTGGTCCGGCCGGTGCCCGACTGGGCCGGACTCACCCTGCTGACCGCCTCCCTGGTGACGGTCGTGCTCCTCGCCCTCCACGAGGTGGCACCCGCCCTGCGCGAGCGCGGCGCCGCAGACCGTCGGCGCCGACCCGCCGCCCTCCTCGGCACGCCCGGCGGGGCCCCCGGGCAGGGCCTCGCGGCGCCCCGGCTCTCCGCCTCCCTCCCGTACGCCGTCTTCGGCCTCGGCACCGGAGTGCTGGTGCTCCATGCGACGCTCGGGGAGGTCGTCGCCCACGGGGGCGGCACGGCCGCCGCACCCGCTGCCGTGGCCCTCACCCTCAGCATGGGCCCCGCCGAATGGCTGCTGTACCGCTTCCGCAGCGAGGGCCTCGCCGGACTGCGCTCCACCAGCACACCGGGCGCCTTCTGGCGGGCCACCGCCGTGACCGTGGTCCAGTGCCTGGCGGGCTACCTCGCCACCCTGCTGGTCCTGGCCCACGCCACCGCAGCGCTGTGGCCCGCGGCCCCGGACCTCGACGGCGTCCATCTCGCCGGCCTGCTCCTGCTGGGCGCGGTGCTCTGGACCGGCCTGCTGCTGCAGTCCTTCGGCGCGGTCCCGGGCGCCGCCGCCGTCTGCTGCGCCGCGGCCGCCGCCCAGACCCTCGCCCTGGCGACCCACCCGGGCGACCCGCACGGGATCGGCCTGCTGGTGCACGGCATCGCCGCCGCGCTCCAGGCGGGCCTGGTCTGCGGCCTGTTGGGGAGGGCGACGGCGCACCGATGACCGCACACGCAGCGGCGCGCCCGGCGACCGGCCGCGCCTCCCACCCCTCGCTCCCCTCCCTCTTGGTTCCCTACTACGAGCACCCCTGCGACCGCCCCGCCGAATGGCACGCCGTCGTCGACGCCGCGCCCCGCCTCTACGGCGTCGTCCTCAACCCGGCGAACGGCCCGGGCGACACCCCCGACCCGGCGTTCATCCGGGTCGCGGGCCGGCTTCGGGCGGCCGGCGTACGGCTCCTGGGGTACGCCGCCACCGACTACGGCCGCCGACCCGTCACCGATGTCGTACGGGAGCTGATCCGCTACCACGCCTGGTACGGCACCGACGGGGCGTTCCTCGACCAAGTGGCCTCCGAACCGGGCGAGTTCGACCACTACCGACGGCTCGCCGCGGCCGTCTGGGGCGCCGGTGCCGACACCCTCGCCCTCAACCCCGGCACCCCGCCGCACCCCGCGTACGCCCGGATCGCCGACCTCGTCGTCACCTTCGAGGGCAGCTGGGAGACGTACCGGGACCTGCCGTCCGAGCCCTGGCCCGGCGGCAGCGGGGGGCTCGGGGCGCGGGTGTGCCATCTGGTGCACGGGGTGCCGCCGGGCACCGACGTCGCGGGTGTCGCCCGCGCTCGGGGCGCCTCCGTGCACTGCGCGGTGCCCGGGGTGGGAGATCATCCCTGGGGTACGTTGCCGCACGCCTTGGAGCCCCCACGATGAGCAGTGTCCTCGCCCGCAGCGCCCTGCTGCCCCTCCTCCTGCTGGTGGCGGGGTGCACGAGCGCCTCCGACGACCGGCCGGGCACCGGACGCGCGACGGGCGAGAGCGCCCGCTGGCGACCCGAGCCGGGCACCGAGTGGCAGTGGCAGCTCAGCGGGCGCCTGGACACCTCCGTCGACGTCCCCGTGTACGACATCGACGGCTTCGACCAGTCGGCCGACACCGTCGCCGAGCTGCACGACGACGGCCGCAAGGTCATCTGCTACCTCTCCACCGGGGCCTGGGAGGACTGGCGCCCGGACGCCGACGACTTCCCGAAGGCGGTGATAGGCAAGGGCAACGGCTGGAAGGGCGAACGCTGGCTCGACATCCGCGCCACCGACGTCCTCGAACCGCTGATGGCCGCCCGTATCGACATGTGCGCGGAGAAGGGCTTCGACGCGGTCGAGCCCGACAACATGGACGGCTACCGCAACGACACCGGCTTCCCCCTCACGGCCGCCGACCAGCTCCGCTACAACCGCCTCGTCGCCCGCCTCGCCCACGAACGGGGCCTCGCGGTCGGCTTGAAGAACGACCTCGACCAGATACCCGAACTCGTCGACGACTTCGACTTCGCGGTCAACGAACAGTGCGCCCAGTTCGACGAGTGCGAGGACCTCACCCCGTTCATCGAGGCGGGCAAGGCCGTCTTCCACGTCGAGTACGAGATGGAGACGGGCGACTTCTGCCCCGAGGCCCGCCGTCTGGAGCTGAGCTCGCTGTTGAAGAAGTGGGAGCTGGGGGTGTGGCGGGAGGCCTGCTGACCCGGGGGAGAGGACAGGCGGCCCGGGGGAGGGGGCGGGGCGGGCTCAGCCGAGGGTGAGGACCACCAGCGCCGCCGTCGCCGCCGTCTCGGCGAGACCGCCGAACACATCACCGGTGACGCCCCCGAACCGCCGGACGCAAGTCCGCAGGAGCACCTCGGCGGCCGCACCGGCGACGACGACCGCGAGGACCGTACGTCCGATGTCGTACGGCCCGAGCAACGCGCCCGTGCCCGCCGCCACGCACCCGGTCAGGGCGGCCACCAGCAGCGCGCCGCGCACCGGCACCACCCCGGCCACCGCCGCCCCCAGCCCCTCCGGCCGGGCGGCGGGCACCCCGGCCCGCGCGGCCAGGGTCAGGGCCAGTCGGGCGGCGGTCGCGCCGACCACCGTCGCGAGGGCGCCCAGCGCCCAGGACTCGCCGTACGCCTCGGCGAGCGCGGCGACCTGGGCCAGCAGGACGAGGACGAGGGTGACGACACCGAAGGGCCCGATGTCCGACTGCTTCATGATCCGCAGGGCGTCCTCGGCGGGCCTGCCGCTGCCGAGGCCGTCGGCGGTGTCGGCGAGTCCGTCCAGGTGCAGGCCCCGGGTGAGGGCGGCCGGCACGGCGACGCAGGCCACGGCGGCGAGCAGCGGTCCGGCCCCCAGGAACAGCAGCAGGCCGCCGAGCAGGGCCGCGCTCAGGCCGACGACCAGCCCGGCGACGGGCGCGCACAGCATCCCGGCGCGCGCCGCCTCACGGTCCCAGCGGCGCACGGTCACCGGCAGCACGGTCAGGGTGCCGAAGGCGAACCGCAGGCCGTCGGCGAGCGTCGGACGGGAGGGAACAGGGGGCTCGGGGGTCGTGGACACCGGCGCAGGCTACCCGTCGCGGCGGACGGGCTCGGCGGCGCCCAGGTGCATAACTGGATAAAGTTCGCATATGGATCACTGGTGGGAACGGAACGTCATCGAACCAGGCAAACTGCCGCTGCTGCTCGCGCTCGCCGCGTTCATCCTGACGTTCCTGATCACCCGGGTCGTCACCCGGCTCATCCGCGCCGGCAAGGGACCGTTCCGCAACATCAGCGGCAGCGGCGGCGTCCACATCCACCACGTCGTCCCCGGAGTCGTGCTCACCGTCGCCGGCGGCTTCGGCGCGGTGGCCAGCGACGGGCACGGCTTCGGCGCGCTGATCTCCGCCGTGCTGTTCGGCATGGGCGCGGGGCTGGTGCTGGACGAGTTCGCGCTGATCCTGCACCTCGACGACGTGTACTGGAGCGAGGCCGGCCGCAAGAGCGTCGAGATGGTCGTACTGACGGCGGCCCTGGTGGGGCTGATGCTGGTCGGCTTCCTGCCCTTCGGCGTCAACGACCTCAGCGAGGAGGAACTCCAGGACCGGGGAGCCGTCCTGGTCAGCATGGGGACGAACTTCCTCGTCGCCCTGATCGCCCTCGCCAAGGGCAAGGTCCGCACCGCGATCTTCGGCGTGATCATCCCGATCGTCGCCGTCGTCGGAGCCGTTCGGCTGGCCCGCCCCACCTCCGCATGGGCCCGCCGCTTCTACCGCCGCAGACCGCGCGCCCGCGCCCGCGCCTGGAAGCGCGCCTACCGCCACGACCGCCGCTGGGCGATCCCCAGCCGCCGGCTTCAGGACTGGATCGGCGGCACCCCGGACGCGACCCCCGAGCGCCACTGACGGACGGCCTGCGCGGCGCACACCACCAGCACCGCCGCGATGGCCGCCAGATGCTCCTTGCCCGCGAGGTTCTCCTTCACCAGCACCTCGACGGCCATCGCCACGATCACCGCGCCCGCCGTGATGTATGCCCGGTACCGCCAGCCCACGTACACGGCGAGCCCGACCACGGCCGCCGACGGGCCGGTGTCCACGACCCGCGCGTCCGACGCGGGCAGCCCCAGCAGGGGCACGTCCGGACCGAGCGCGACGCCCACACGCGCGTACAGCGTGCCGGCCAGCGTGGCCAGGTACGCGACCGCGAGGGTCCGCCGCCGTCCCAGACAGATCTCCGCGATGCCGAACACGATCAGGATCTGCGCCAGCGCGCCCCACACCGGCAGGTCCAGCGCCGGTACGAACAGGGAGAGCGGGGTGCGGGCCAGGGCCGTCCACAGCGGGTCCTCCGCCCGTACGGCACCGGCGTTCTCGACGAACCGGTGGCCCCAGGACTGCTGGTGCGTGACGTGGACGACGGCCGCGAGACAGACGGCCGTGACTGTCATCGGGACAGCCCGCAGCCACCGCTGCGCGAGGGGCGGGCGCACGGTGGCGTACAGGAGCCCGCACTCGGCGCGGGCCCATCCGGCGGCCCTGCCCGTACGCGTCTGCTTCGTCCTCACGCCGTCAGAAGACGGGACGGGGGAGTGTGAAGTTGAGCGGGGCCGGAGTGATGCCGATCTCGCCGGTTTCCTGTGGGGTGCGTTGTCGGGTGCGGGTCGGTGGGGGCTTCTCGCGCAGGTCCCCGCGCCCTGAAAGACCAGGCCCTGCGGGCCTGAAAAGCATGGGGCGCAGCCCCTGCTTTTCAGGGGCGCGGGGAACTGCGCGAGAAGCCCCCACCGGAGCCGCACCCGACAGCGCACCCCGGGGCCGCCCCCTAAGTCGCGTCGTACTCCTCCGCGACGTTCTTCTCCTCCGCCGTCTTCTCCGGCTCCGCCCCCACCCCGTCGGCCTCCCGCTCCGGCAGCTCCGCCGCCAAGGCCGCCGCGGCCCGCACCAGCGGCAGCGCCAGCAGCGCGCCCGCGCCCTCGCCGACCTTCACTCCGTGGTCGAGCAGCGGCTCGACGGCCATCCGGTCCAGCGCCTTGGCCTGCGCCGGCTCCCCGCTGCCCTGCCCGGCCAGCCACCAGTCCGGCGCCCGGAACGCAACCCGCTGGGCGACCAGCGCGCACGCCGCCGACACCACCCCGTCCAGGATCACCGGCGTCTTGCGCACCGCGCTCTGCAGCAGGAACCCGGTCATGGCGGCGAGATCCGCCCCACCCACGGTCGCCAGCAACTGCAACTGGTCCCCGAGCACCGGCCGGGCCCGCCGCAGGGAGTCCCGTACGGCCGCGCACTTGCGCATCCAGGCCAGATCGTCGATCGCCCGACCGCCGCGCCCGGTCACGACGGACGCGTCGGTCCCGCACAGCCCGGCGACGAGGACCGCCGCCGCCGTGGTCCCCCCGACACTCACGTCACCGAGGACGACGAGGTCGGTCCCGGAGTCCGCCTCCTCGTCCGCGAGGGCGACGCCCACCCGGAACGCGGCCTCCGCCTCCTCCATCGTCAGCGCGTCCTCGACGTCGATCCGCCCGGACCCGCGCCGCACCCGATGCCGTACGACCTCGGCGGGCAACGCCTCCGGGTCGCAGTCGAGCGCGAGGTCGACCACGCGAACGGGTACACCGAGCTGCCGGGCCAGCACCGCCACCGGGCTGCTCCCGTCAAGGACGCCCCGCACCAGCTCCACCGCCGTGCCCGCGGCCCGCGCGGAGACGCCGAGTTCGGCGATCCCGTGGTCGCCCGCGAACAGCAGCACCCGGGGCTGTTCGATCGGCCGCACCGGCACGGCCGACTGCGCCGCCGCCAGCCACTCACCCAGTTCGTCGAGGCGGCCCAGCGCCCCGGGCGGCACGATCTGCCTCTCCCGACGCGCCTCGGCGTCGCGGCGCACCCCACCGTCGGGGCGCTCGATCAGATCGGTGAAGTCGTCGAGATTAAGCGAGCTCATTCGCCGAACAGTACCGGCAGGGATCGAACACGACCGCGCCACACCAAGACCCCGCGACGCACGAACGTCCCACCGCGCCAACGGCACGTCATTGCACGGGGGACCGGGCTCACGTACGTACCTTTTTGGGGCGAATGTCCCTACGTCGCCCCCAGGAGCCGCCATGTCCCCCACCCCGCGGCCGGAGCCCGGCCCACTCGCGCCGGGAGTCGACCCCTTCCACGAACCGCGCCGGGAGGACTGTCCCTGGTGCGGCTCGCGGCAGTTGCGTACGCGGGTGCGCGCGCCGGAGGGGCGGCGGCGTACGCCGGGCACGTTCGTGGTGGACGAGTGCCGGGACTGCGCGCACGCCTTCCAGAACCCCCGGCCCACCAGGGACGGACTGCTGCTGCGGTACCACCAGCACGCGGACGAGGACGAGTTCGGCCCGCACCCCCTCGGGCGGCGTCGCCGCCGGCACCTGCGGGGCGCCGCCCGCGCGCTGCTGCGGTACCCCGAACCGGAGAGCTGGCTCGACGTCGGAACCGGACACGGCCACTTCCCGGAGACCGCGCGCGAGATCCACCCCTACACCTCCTTCGACGGTCTCGACCCGACCCCGCGCGTCGACCGGGCATGGGAGGCGGGGCGTGTGGAGGAGGCGTACCGGGGCCTGCTCACCGACCCTGAGATCAGCGCACGGCTGCGCGCCCGCTACGACGTGGTGAGCATGCTCCACCACCTCGAACACACCGCCGACCCCCGCGAGGAGCTCCGTGCCGCCCGCGCCGTGCTGCGCCCCGGCGGCCTGCTCCTTCTCGAAGTCCCGGACCCGGCACGCCCGTCGGGGGCGCTGCCCGCCAGGAACCGGCGCCTCTGGAAGCCGTGCGACCGTCCTCGCCCCCTGCACCTCGTGCCCCTGCGCAACCTGCTCGCCGAACTGCGCTCCCTGGGCTTCGAGGTCCTCACGGCCCGCCCGTGCACCCCACTCCCGCCCCGCGCACACCGCATCCTCGCGCGCCGCGCCACACCACCGGCCGCCCCCGCGGCCCCCCGGGCGCCGATGGCCGAACGGGCGGACCCCTCAACCCCGTAGCGACAGCGCCTGCCCCGCCACCACCAGCAGCACGTGCTCGCACTCCTGCGCGAAGGCCGCGTTCAGACGGCCGAGTTCGTCGCGGTAGCGGCGACCGGAGGCGGTGGCGGGGACGATGCCGGAGCCGACCTCGTTGGAGACGGCGACCAGCGTGCGGCGCGTGTGCCGTACGGCCTCGGTGAGCTCGGTGACATGCGCCCGGAGCGCGCGCTCCCCGCCCCCGGCCCACTCCGCGTCGTCCCACGCCCCCACCGCGTCCATGGCGTCCGTCAGCCACAGCGAGAGACAGTCGAGGAGCAGCGGCGACCCGTCGTCGTCCTTCAGCAGCGGCACGAGGTCGCAGGTCTCGACCGTGCGCCAGGAACCGGGGCGCCGCTCGCGGTGCGCGGCGACCCGCTCGGCCCACTCCCCGTCACCGCCCCGCAGTCCGCCGGTGGCCACGTACAGCACGTCGGGGAACGCCTCCAGCCGCCGCTCGGCCTCCACCGACTTCCCGGACCGCGCCCCGCCGAGCACCAGCGTGCGCCGCGGCACATCGGGGACGTCCTCGTAGGCGCCCACCACCAGCGTCGTCCCGTCCGGCACGGTGCGCGCGCCCGCCGCCGCGAGCCGGCGCGGCAACTCGCCGTCCGCCGGCACGTCGTGGTCGATGTGCACGGCCACGACATCGGTCGTCGGGCCCACCGCTCCCGCCGCCCGCAGCCGCGCCAGCGCGTCCGGCCGCCCCAGCACGTCGAGGACGACCATGTCGTACGGCTCCGACCGTTCCTCGACACCGGCGGGCGCGGCCCCCGGCGGCAGATACAGCAGCCGCTGGCCGCCCGCACCGGTCACCGCGTACCCGGTCCCCGGTGCGTCCAGGGCCCGTGCCCGCACCCGGTGTCCGCTCAGCAGCGCCAGCTCCCGCCCGTCCGGCACCCGCACGGGCTGCGGCAACCCCGCCGGCACCTCCACGGCGGGCCCGTCGTGCGGGTGCGACAGCAGTACCTGCCGCACGCCGGTGAGCGTGCGCCCGGCGCGCGCGGCCGCGAGGGCGGCGCCCGGAGTGAGGTCGAGCAGCAGTGCGCCGTCCACGAGCAGCGCGGTCGCCCCGCGCGCGGCCACACCGAGCGCGGTCGCGCACACCGCACACGGACAGTCGGGGCGGGGCAGCCCCGCGGGGGCGCCGGTGCCGAGCAATGTCAGTTCCACGGAGACGATTTTCCCGTGTCCCGATGAGTACGCGCAGATCTTGCGCGTCCGACTAGGCTCAGAGGGAACCGGATCTTGCTCGGTGCCGGGTGCGGTGCCGGGCCGGTACTTACGGAGGCTCACATGGCGGCATGGACGTGGCGGTTCGAGAAGGCCGACGGGACGGAGGTCCAGCCCGCGGTCCAGCCCGAGGAGTTCACGACCCAGGGGGATGCCGAGTCGTGGGTCGGCGAGCACTGGAAAGCGCTGCTGGAGGGTGGCGCGGACCAGGTCCGTCTCTTCGAGGACGCGACGGAGATCTACGGGCCGATGAGCCTGCACGCGCAGGACGCGTAGCGCTCCGCGGCGGGCGGGGTCCCTGTACGGGACTCCGCCCCGATCCCGCGGAGGGATGGGGTGCGAGGGGGTGCGTGGGCGACCGCGGGCCCGGGGGGGGGCTTCTCGCGCAGTTCCCCGCGCCCCTGTAAGACCAGGCCCTGCTTTCAGGGGCGCGGGGAACTGCGCGACCAGCCCCCACCGGACGGACGCCTGGGGGTCGAAGGGGCGCAGCCCCTTGGTGGGGGCACCTCCCGCTCGAGCGAAGCCGAGAGTGGGGGAGGGGCGGGTAGGGGCGGCGGGGGCGAGAAGGACTCAGCCGCGCACACCACACAGGTGCAACAACGCCGCCACCTGCCGATAGGGATCCGTCCGCCCGGCCCGCTCCTCCGCCGCGAGGAGCGCATCGAGGTCCCCCTGCCCGTCGGGCAGCCCCGCGTCGTCCGCCGCCAGATCCGTGAACACCCGGACCCCGTACCAGGCGTGCAGCGGCGCCCCGATCCCCGCGAGCGCGTCCGTCAAGGTCTCCAGCCGATCCGCCCGCACATCCAGCCCGAGCCGGTTCCGGTACGCGGTGGTGTCGAACGCGGCCAGCGCCCCGGCCCAGTCCCCGGCGAGCCCCGCGCGCATCGCGAGGGCGTCCCCGTTGCGGACGAGCAGCGACAGCAGCCCACCCGGTGCCAGCATCCGCGCCAGCCCGGCCAGCAGGGCGTCGGGCTCCTCGACGTACATCAGCACCCCGTGACAGAGCACGACGTCGAAGCTGCCCGGCAGGAAGTGCACACCCGTGTCCCGGCCGTCGCCCTCGACGATCCGCATCCGCCCGCGGATCCCCTCGGGCTCGGCGGCGACCGCCTCCCGGGCGACGGCGATCAGCTTCGACTCGCGCTCGATCCCGGTCACCGCGTGTCCGGCCCGGGCCAGCCGCAGCGCCTGCGTGCCCTGTCCCATGCCCACGTCGAGCACCCGGAGCCGCTGCCCGACCGGGAAGCGTCCGGCTATCTGCTCGTCGACCTGGCGCGAGACCAGCTCCTGTCGTACGACCTCACGCAGGGTGCCCAGTCGGTCCAGCCATGCCTGCGCGGCACCTTCGGAGAAAGGGGTCGTGCTCAGGGCCGCTCTCCGCGCTTGACCTGCGGCTTGGGCAGCCGGAGGCGACGCATCTGGAGCGTACGCATCAGGGCGTAGGCCACGGCGCCCTTGGTGTTCGCGTCGGGGAAGCGCTCGCGCAGCTGCTTCTTCAGACGGAACCCGAGGCTGATCGAGTCGACCACGATCAGCACGATCACGAAGAGCCACAGCAGCAGCGAGATGTTCTTCAGCGCGGCCTGCGGGAGCGCGCTCAGAATGAGGATGATCACGGCCAGCGGCAGGAAGAACTCCGCGATGTGGAACCGCGAGTCCACGTAGTCACGGGCGAACCGGCGGACCGGGCCCTTGTCCCGCGCCGGCAGATAGCGCTCGTCGCCGGTGGCCAGCGCCTGGCGCTGCTTCTCCAGCGCGGCACGGCGCTCGTCGCGGGAGCGCTTGGCGGCCTCCTTGCGCGTCGTCGGCGTATTGGCGACGCTTCGGCGCTGCCCCTGGGCCACACTCCGTTTCGGAGTGGGGCGCCCCTTGGGGGCCTGCGGGTCACGGGTCTGCTTGGAGTCGGTCACCAGCGCCTTGTCGGCGGCCGATTCCTTCTCGCTCTTGGCGCGGCTACGGAACACAAAACCCAAGGGTACGGGGTGCCGGGGCATGGACCCCAGCCGAGTGGGGAACGATCCGGCAACACCCGGCGTCCGTACTGGAGACAGAGCTGGGGCGACAGTTCGGAAAAAAGGGGGAGCGCGGTGACGGTTCGTCCGTGGCGGAGCCGAGGTGTTCCGGGGAGCGGCCCGTACGCAACCCCGGGTGCCACCTACTCCCTACGCCGGAGCGGAGCCGCACACAGTCGTCCTTGGGGATGACCGCATCCGTCCCCGAACAGTGCGGTAATGGATGCAGGGCCCGTACTGTGGGTTCTGTCGCAGACCTGTGAGCTGGAGTCCGTCAGAAGGGGGCGCGCGAAGCCCATGAGCGGTGTCATGAAGCGTATGGGGATGATCTTCCGCGCGAAGGCGAACAAGGCCCTTGACCGGGCCGAGGACCCGCGCGAGACCCTTGATTACTCGTATCAGAAGCAGCTGGAGCTGCTCCAGAAGGTGCGCCGGGGCGTGGCCGACGTCGCCACCTCGCGCAAGCGTCTGGAGCTCCAGCTCAACCAGCTCCAGTCCCAGTCCTCGAAGCTGGAGGACCAGGGCCGCAAGGCGCTCGCGCTCGGTCGCGAGGACCTGGCCCGCGAGGCGCTCTCGCGCCGTGCCGCGCTCCAGCAGCAGGTGACGGACCTGGAGACGCAGCACTCGACGCTCCAGGGCGAGGAGGAGAAGCTCACCCTCGCCGCTCAGCGCCTGCAGGCCAAGGTCGACGCCTTCCGCACCAAGAAGGAGACGATCAAGGCCACGTACACCGCCGCCCAGGCCCAGACCAGGATCGGCGAGGCGTTCTCCGGCATCTCCGAGGAGATGGGTGACGTCGGTCTCGCCATCCAGCGCGCCGAGGACAAGACGGCCCAGCTCCAGGCCCGGGCCGGCGCCATCGACGAACTGCTGGCCTCCGGCGCTCTCGACGACCCGTCCGGGATGCACAAGGACGACATCCAGGCCGAGCTGGACCGCCTCTCCGGTGGTACGGACGTCGAGCTGGAGCTCCAGCGCATGAAGGCGGAGCTGGCGGGCGGCCCGTCCGCGCAGCAGCAGGCCATCGAGGGCGGCGCCGGCCAGTCGGCGCAGCAGCAGTCCCAGCGTCAGGACACCCCGCGGTTCGACAAGTAAGGGGACTCCCGTCCCGGAGGAGGGCGACATGATCGTACGGATCATGGGGGAGGGGCAGGTGAGGCTGGACGACGTCCACTTCGCCGAACTGAACAAGCTGGACGACGTCCTCCTGGCGGAGATGGAGGTCGGCGACGGCCCGGGCTTCCGCCACACCCTCCACGCCCTCCTGGACAAGGTCCGCGAACTGGGCACTCCCCTTCCCGACGACGCCCTGGAACCATCGGAACTGATCCTCCCGGCCGCGGACGCGACACTGGACGAGGTCAGGCAGATGCTGAGCGACGACGGCCTGATCCCGGGGTGACGGCCGTCGGACAGGCCCCCGAAGGGCCGTGTCCTACCAGGGGCGCGGGGAACTGCGCGAGAAGCCCCGCCCACCCGCACCCGACGACGCGTCCCGAGCAGCCCTGCCCCGCCCCACAGGTACCGCCACCACCAGTTCCGCCCCCCACAACCGCCCCGTACCGTAATCAACCGTGAGCACCCTCCACCGAGCCAGGACCTGGCTGACGGCGCACCCCCTCGCGCTGGACGCCGCCCTCGCCGCGGGCGCCCTCGTCGCGATGGTCGCCGGCTCTTTCGTGGACCCCAACGCCGACCACGGCGACAAGTGGGGCGCCCGCACCCCCGACGCCCTCAGCATCGCGCTCATGGTGGCGGCCGCCGCCGTCCTCGTCGCCCGCCGCCGCGCCCCCATGGCCGTACTGGCGGCGACCTGCGCCCTCACCCTCGCCGAACTGGTGACCGGCGACCCGCGCGCCCCCGTCGCGATGTCCGCCGTCCTCGCCCTCTACACGGTCGCCTCCACCACCGACCGTCCCACCACCTGGCGCGTCGGCCTGCTCACGATGACCGTGCTGACGGGCACGGCCATGCTCGCCGGCCCGCTGCCCTGGTACGCCCAGGAGAACATCGGCATCTTCGCCTGGACCGGCATGGCCGCCACCGCCGGGGACGCGGTCCGCAGCCGCCGTGCCTTCGTGCACGCCATCAGGGAGCGCGCCGAACGGGCGGAACGCACCCGCGAGGAGGAGGCCCGCCGCCGGGTCGCCGAGGAACGGCTGCGGATCGCCCGCGATCTGCACGACGTCGTAGCCCACCACATCGCCCTGGTCAACGTGCAGGCCGGAGTCGCCGCGCACGTCATGGACAAGCGGCCCGACCAGGCGAAGGAGGCCCTCGCCCACGTCCGCGAGGCCAGCCGCTCCGCGCTGGGCGAACTCCGGGCCACGGTCGGGCTGCTGCGCCAGTCCGGCGACCCCGAGGCACCCACCGAACCCGCCCCGGGCCTGGTCCGGCTCGACGAACTCGTCGGCACCTTCCGCAGCGCCGGCCTCGCGGTGGAGGTGGTCCGTGCCGACGAGGGGGTGAGCCTCCCGGCCGCCGTCGACCTCGCCGCGTACCGCGTCATCCAGGAGGCGCTCACCAATGTGCACAAGCACGCCGGTGAGGCGGCGAAGGCCGAGGTCAGCGTCGTACGCGTCGGCCCGGACGTGGAGATCACCGTTCTCGACAACGGCACCGGACGGACCGCTGCGCACGACGCGAACCCCGAGAACCCCGAGGGCGGCGGGCACGGCCTGCTCGGCATGCGCGAACGCGTCGCCGCGCTCGGCGGCACCCTTACCACCGGCCCCCGCTACGGCGGCGGCTTCCGGGTCCATGCGATCCTGCCGCTCGAGACCCGAACGACCACCGCGGAAGACGTACGACCGTGAGCCGCACGGTCGAGGCGGCGGCCGTACGACCGTGACCAGCGCCCCGGGGGACCCCGTATGACGATCCGTGTCCTGCTCGCCGACGACCAGGCCCTGCTGCGCAGCGCCTTCCGGGTGCTCGTCGACTCGGAGCCGGACATGGAGGTCGTCGGGGAGGCCTCGGACGGGGCGGAGGCGGTGCGGCTCGCGAAGGAGGAGCGGGCGGACGTCGTGCTGATGGACATCCGGATGCCCGGCACGGACGGGCTGGCCGCCACCCGCATGATCAGCGCCGACCCGGCGCTCGCCCAGGTCCGCGTCGTCATCCTCACCACCTTCGAGGTCGACGACTACGTCGTGCAGTCGCTGCGCGCCGGCGCCTCCGGTTTCCTCGGCAAGGGCTCCGAGCCCGACGAGCTGCTGAACGCGATCCGGGTGGCCGCCGGCGGAGAGGCACTGCTGTCGCCCACCGCCACCAAGGGCCTGATCGCCCGCTTCCTCGCCCAGCCGGACGACTCGGCCGGCGGCGAGGGCGGGGGCGCCGCCCGCTCGGAACGGCTCGCCACCCTGACCGGTCGCGAGCGGGAGGTGCTCGTCCAGGTCGCCGCCGGGCTCTCCAACGACGACATCGCCGAGCGGCTGGAGGTGAGCCCGCTGACCGTGAAGACGCACGTCAACCGGGCCATGGCGAAGCTGGGCGCCCGGGACCGCGCGCAGCTGGTGGTCTTCGCGTACGAGTCGGGCCTGGTACGACCGAGGGTGGACTGAGGGCCGCCGGGGACTACTCCACTCGGAGTATGCGCGGCATAAGGAAATGGCCCTGGGGAGCGAGGGAACGGGCGCTTCCATGGCCCAGGGTATGAGGTGAGCGCTCACCATCGCTTCACACGAGCGACACATGGGGGACAACAGCCGCATGTGGCAGGGGCGTTCGTCACCCGCTCACGCCACAGAAGAGAGACCCTGACCCATGTCCTGGCTGTCCCGGTTCAGCCTCGCACAACGGGCCCTCGTCGGTCTGATGTCGATCATCGCGCTCGTCTTCGGGGCGATCGCGATACCCCAGCTCAAACAGCAGCTGCTGCCCACCATCGAACTGCCCGTGGTGTCCGTGCTCGCCCCCTACCAGGGCGCCTCCCCGGACGTCGTCGAGAAGCAGGTCGTCGAGCCCATCGAGGACAGCCTCGAAGGCGTCGACGGCATCACGGGCGTGACCTCCACCGCCAGCGAGGGCAACGCCCTGATCATGGCGTCCTTCGACTACGGCCCCGGCACCGAGCAGCTCGTCGCCGACGTCCAGCAGGCCGTCAACCGGGTCCGGGCGCAGCTGCCGGACGCCGTGGACCCGCAGGTGATCGCGGGCTCCACGGACGACATGCCGACCGTCGTCCTCGCCGTCTCCGCGGACCAGGACCAGCAGGCCCTCGCCGACGAGCTCGACCGGACCGTCGTGCCCACGCTGGAGGGCATCGACGGCGTCGGCCAGGTCACCGTCGACGGCGTACGGGACCTCCAGGTCACCGTCACCCCCGACGACGCGAAGCTGGCGAAGGCGGGCCTGACCACGATGGCCCTCTCCCAGGCCCTCCAGGCGGGCGGCGTCACCGTCCCCGCGGGCTCCTTCGACGAGGACGGCGCCAACCGCACCGTCCAGGTCGGCGGCGGCTACACCTCGCTGGAGCAGATCGAGAACCTGATGGTGCGCGGCGAGGGCGTCAAGAAGCCCGTACGTCTCGCCGACGTCGCCGCGGTGAAGGAGGAGCAGGCCAAGGCCGACTCCATCACCCGCACCAACGGTGAGCCGAGCCTCGCGGTCATGGTCACCATGGACCGTAACGGCAGCGCGGTGGCGATCTCCGAGGCCGTGGAGGAGAAGCTGCCGGACATGCGCCGCGACCTGGGCTCCGGCGCCACCGTCACCGTGGTCAGCGACCAGGGCCCGGCGGTCTCCAAGTCCATCGACGGGCTGACCACCGAGGGCGCCCTCGGTCTGCTCTTCGCGGTCCTGGTCATCCTGGTCTTCCTGGCGTCGGTCCGCTCGACCCTCGTCACCGCGGTCTCCATCCCGCTGTCGGTGGTCCTGGCGCTGATCGTGCTGTGGACCCGTGACCTCTCCCTCAACATGCTCACCCTCGGCGCGCTGACCATCGCCATCGGCCGCGTCGTCGACGACTCGATCGTGGTGCTGGAGAACATCAAGCGGCACCTCGGCTACGGCGAGGAGCGCGAGGAGGCCATCCTCAAGGCGGTCCGCGAGGTCGCCGGAGCGGTCACCTCCTCCACCCTGACGACGGTCGCCGTCTTCCTCCCCATCGGCCTCACCGGCGGCATGGTCGGCGAGCTGTTCGGCAGCTTCTCGCTGACCGTGACGGCGGCCCTGCTGGCCTCCCTCGTGGTCTCGCTGACCGTGGTCCCGGTGCTGTCGTACTGGTTCCTGCGCGCGCCGAAGGGCACACCCGAGGACGCCGACGAGGCACGCCGCAAGGCCGAGGAGAAGGAGGCCAAGAGCCGCCTCCAGCGCTTCTACGTCCCTGTCCTGCGCTTCGCCACCCGCCGCCGGCTGACCAGCCTGGCCATCGCGGCCGTCGTCCTGATCGGCACGTTCGGCATGGCGCCGCTGCTCAAGACGAACTTCTTCGACCCCGGTGACCAGGAAGTCCTCAGCCTCAAGCAGGAGTTGAAGCCCGGCACCAGCCTCGCGGCGACCGACGAGCAGACGAAGAAGGTCGAGAAGCTGCTCGCCGACACCGAGGGCGTCAAGGACTACCAGGTCACCGTCGGCTCCTCCGGCTTCATGGCCGCGTTCGGCGGGGGCACCGACACCAACCAGGCCTCGTACAGCGTCATGCTGGACGACTCGGCCGACGCCGCCGGCGTCCAGGACACCATCGAGAAGGGCCTCGCCGGGCTCTCCGGCATCGGCACGACGACCGTCGCGGTCGGCGACGCCTTCGGCAGCCAGGACCTGAGCGTGGTCGTCAAGGCCGCCGACGCCGAGGTCCTGCGCAAGGCCGCCGAGCAGGTCCGTGACGCCGTCTCCACCATGGACAACGTCACCGACGTCACCAGTGACCTGGCGCAGAGCGTGCCGCGCATCTCGGTGAAGGCCACCGACAAGGCCGCCGCCGCGGGCTTCGACGACCAGACCCTCGGCGCCGCCGTCACCCAGGCCGTCCGGGGCACGACGAGCGGCCGGGCCATCCTCGACGACACCGAGCGGGACGTCGTCATCAAGTCGGCGAAGCCCGCCGAGACCCTGAAGGAGCTGCGGGACCTGCCGCTGGGCGCGGTGAAGCTCGGCGACATCGCCGACGTGAAGCTGGTGGACGGCCCGGTCTCCATGACCCGGATCGACGGCCAGCGGGCCGCGACGATCACGGCGAAGCCCAAGGGCGACAACACCGGCGCGGTCAGCACCGACCTCACCGCCAAGCTGAACGCGCTCGATCTGCCCGAGGGCGCCACCGCCTCCATCGGCGGCGTCTCCGAGGACCAGGACGAGGCGTTCGCCTCCCTCGGCCTGGCGATGCTCGCGGCCATCGCGATCGTCTTCATGCTGCTGGTGGCGACCTTCCGGTCCCTGGTCCAGCCGCTGATCCTGCTTGTCTCGATCCCGTTCGCGGCCACCGGCGCGATCGGCCTGCTGATCGTCACCGGCACGCCGATGGGGGTCCCCGCGATGATCGGCATGCTGATGCTGATCGGCATCGTGGTGACCAACGCGATCGTGCTGATCGACCTGATCAACCAGTACCGCCGCCAGGGCTACGGCACGGTCGAGGCGGTCATCGAGGGCGGCCGCCACCGCCTGCGCCCGATCCTGATGACGGCACTGGCGACGATCTTCGCGCTGCTGCCCATGGCCCTCGGCATCACCGGTGAGGGCGGCTTCATCGCCCAGCCCCTGGCCGTGGTCGTCATCGGTGGTCTGATCACGTCGACCCTGCTGACGCTCCTGCTGGTCCCGACCCTCTACACGATGATCGAGATCCGCAAGGAGCGCCGGGCGAAGAAGAAGGCGCTGAAGCGGTCCGGCACCCCGTCCGAGCCGACGAAGCCGGAGCCGGACTCGGACTCGGAGGCGGGCAAGCCGGAGCCCGCCGGGGTCTGACACCCCCGAAGGTCCCGGGCGGCCGGGTCGTGGAACCTCGCGGTTCCGCGACCCGGCCGCCCTGCGTCGCCCTTCCGTATCCTGTGCCTCGAACTGCTAGTCGGGTTGCTTGTCGGGGGGAGGGACCAGGGCGTGCCGCTGCGCAGCGACGACCCCAGATCGGTCGGCGGGTACAAGGTGGTCGACCGGCTCGGCACCGGCGGAATGGGTGTCGTCTACCGGGCGAGGTCCCGCTCCGGGCGCGAGGTCGCCGTGAAGGTGGTGCACGCCCAGTACGCGCAGGACGCCGTGTTCCGCAGCCGGTTCCGCCAGGAGATCGAGGCCGTCCGCAAGGTCAGCGGCGCCTTCACCGCGGCGGTCGTGGACGCCGACCCGGAGGCGGAGCGCCCCTGGATGGCCACCCAGTACGTGCCCGGCCGCTCGCTCGCCCAGCGGATCCGCGACCACGGCCCGCTCGACGGCACCGAGCTGCGCGTCCTGGCCCTGGGGCTGGTGGAGGCGCTGCGGGAGATCCACCGGGCCGGTGTGGTGCACCGGGACCTGAAGCCGGCCAATGTGCTGATGGCGGACGACGGCCCCCGGGTGATCGATTTCGGCATCTCGCGCGCGGCGGAGAACCTGGCCCTGACCGAGACCGGCCAGATGATCGGCACCCCGCCGTTCATGTCCCCGGAACAGCTCACCGACGCCCGCACGGCGGGCCCCGCCTCGGACGTGTTCTCGCTGGGGACCCTGCTGGTCTACGCCGCCACCGGCCGGGGCCCCTTCGATGCGGACAGCCCCTACCTGACGGCCTACCGGGTGATCCACGACGAACCCGTGCTGGACGGGGTGGACCCGCCACTGCGGGCCGCGCTGGAACGCTGTCTGGCCAAGGAGGCCGCCGACCGCCCCGGACTCGACGAACTGGCGCGGGAGTTCGAGACCGCCCTGCCGGAGCCGGACCCGGGGGCCCTGCCGGTGGTGACCCGGCGCGAGGAGGTCGCGGCCGACGCCACGGAGTTCCACCTGGAGATCGGAACGGGCCCGGAGCCGGGTCCATCCCCGGCCCGCCGACGCCGTCTCCGCCCCCTGCTCGCCGCGACCGGTACCGTCGGCGCGCTGGTCCTCGGGCTGACCGCCTATCTGCTGGGGCCGGGCGGCGTGGACACGACCGACACGTCGGCCCCCGCGCCGACCCCGACCTCCCGCTGGACGCCACCGCCCGGCGGCTGGAAGCCCTGGCAGACGACGGTGTTCGCGAAGGCCGCGGCGGGCGCACGCCGACCGCTGCCCTCGGGCGACGGCGGTCCCGGCGGCGCTCCCTCCTGCCAGGTGCACGGCGGCGACGTCTACTGCGGCGGCGCGGGAGCCCTCCCGGTCCGCGTCGACGGCCGTACGGGCAGGACGGTCTGGCGCGCGGGCACCGCGCCGGAGACCACCGAGCAGGACCGGTACTACGCCTCGGTCCTCGGAGTCAGGGACGGCACGGTCCTCGTGCAGCAGACCGTCTTCAGCGGCGAACCCGTGGTGGACCCGGTCTACGCCGTCGCCCTCGACGCGGACACCGGCGAGCAGCTGTGGACCCGGCGGGTGGACACCACCGACATCGACACGGCCCTGACCGGTGACCTCGTCCTCACCCCGGAACCCGACGGTGTGACGGTCACAGCACGGTCCCCGCGCACCGGGGCCGAGCGCTGGTCCCTGCCGATGCCCGCCGGCCACCACTGCACCTTCACCACGGCCGGAGCGGGCACGTACGCGCACTGCCGGCCGGTGGACCGGGACGCCAAGGCGGCGAACTCGGAATCCCGGGTCCTGGTCGTGGACCGCGCCGACGGCTCGGCCAGGACCCTGATGGTGCCACTGGACAGCGTCCTCCTCGGCGTCAGGCAGGGAGATCTGGTCCTGGTCGTGGACGCCACCGACTACACCGACGCGACCCGCGGCGGCGACCCGACGTACGAGACGATCATGCTCCTGGACCTGGAGACCGGGACCAGGGTGATGACGAAGCAGGGCGAGGCCGGGACGGGCCGGGCGGCCCTGGTGGGCGGCGTGCTGGTGTTCGTCCGGTCCGGCGGCCAGGTGACCGGCGTGTCACCGCACACGGGCGAGGTGCTGTGGCGGACCAGGACCAGCCTGGAACGGCCGGGGACACCCGGGTACGACGCGTCCTCGGACACCCTCTACCTGGCCAGTGCCACCGGCAGGGTCGCGGCGCTCGACCGGCTCAAGGGCACCCTGCTCTGGGAGACGCTGCCCCGCGCCACGCCGATCTCGTCCCTCCAGGGCGAGCCCTGGGCACTGCCCCACAAGGGAACACTGGCCGTGGCCGTCCCCGACGGCACCCTCTTCTCCCTCGACCCCGCTCATCCCGACCGGGAGCCCGTGTCGGGGTGAGCGCGGGGCCGAGCCGGGGCCCCCGAGGAGGTGCCGAAGGCGCGGTACGCAGGCGCCGGAGCAGGGTTACGGCAGCGCCAGCATCCGCTCCAGCGCGAGCTTCGCGAACGCCTCGGTCTCCTTGTCGACCTCGATGCGGTTGACGAGGGTGCCCTCGGCGAGAGACTCCAGGGTCCACACCAGGTGGGGCAGGTCGATGCGGTTCATCGTCGAGCAGAAGCAGACCGTGCGGTCGAGGAACACGATCTCCTTGCCCTCGGGCGCGAGACGGTTCGCCAGCCGCCGCACCAGGTTCAGCTCGGTGCCGATCGCCCACTTGGAGCCGGCGGGCGCGGCCTCCAGCGCCTTGATGATGTACTCGGTCGACCCGACGTAGTCCGCCGCCGCCACGACCTCGTGCTTGCACTCGGGGTGGACCAGCACGTTGACGCCCGGGATCCGCTCCCGTACGTCGTTCACGGACTGCAGGCTGAAGCGGCCGTGCACCGAGCAGTGCCCCCGCCACAGGATCATCTTCGCGTCGCGCAGCTGCTGGACCGTGAGGCCGCCGTTCGGCTTGTGCGGGTTGTAGAGGACGCAGTCGTCGAGCGACATGCCCATGTCCCGCACGGCGGTGTTGCGCCCTAGGTGCTGGTCCGGCAGGAAGAGCACCTTCTCACCCTGCTCGAAGGCCCAGTCCAGGGCCCGCTTCGCGTTCGACGAGGTGCAGATCGTGCCGCCGTGCTTGCCGGTGAACGCCTTGATGTCGGCGGAGGAGTTCATGTACGAGACGGGCACGACCTGTTCGGCTATGCCGGCCTCGGTCAGCACGTCCCAGCACTCGGCGACCTGCTCGGCGGTGGCCATGTCGGCCATCGAGCACCCGGCGGCCAGGTCAGGCAGCACGACCTTCTGGTCGTCGCCGGTGAGGATGTCCGCCGACTCGGCCATGAAGTGCACACCGCAGAACACGATGTACTCGGCCTCGGGGCGGGCCGCCGCGTCGCGGGCCAGCTTGAAGGAGTCGCCCGTGACGTCCGCGAACTGGATGACCTCGTCGCGCTGGTAGTGGTGGCCGAGCACGAAGACCTTGTCCCCGAGCTTCTCCTTGGCCGCGCGGGCGCGCTCCACCAGGTCGGGGTCGGACGGGGAGGGGAGGTCGCCAGGGCACTCGACACCGCGCTCGCTCCTCGGGTCGGCCTCGCGGCCGAGCAGCAGCAGGGCGAGGGGCGTCGGCTGTACGTCGAGCTCCTGGGTCTGGGCGGTGGTCACGACACGCACCCTTTCTGTTCTGCGGCTCGCCGCCCGGGGGAGGGGCGGCGGGACATTCGGGCTATCCTTTTCGTCGAATTGACGCTATCTATCATAACCGCTTCACGTCACTTTGACGATGTCCATAGCGTCGATGTGACATGAATCCCGGCGTGGCGTTGTCCACAGCCATCAGCGGCTCGGTGCCCACTCCAGCGGCCATGTGCGAGCATGAAGAGAGACGCGAACGAATCCGCGCGTCCCGGAATGAATCCGGGACCCCGGCGGTTGCAATCGTCGGCAAGCAGTCTCCGTACAACCCGGGAGAGATGTAGATGTCCGTATCGGACGAGACCGGCACCGTCACCGACGGCATCATCGTGACCGACGCCGCCGCGGCCAAGGTCAAGGCCCTGCTCGACCAGGAAGGCCGGGACGACCTGGCGCTGCGCGTCGCCGTTCAGCCCGGCGGCTGCTCCGGCCTGCGCTACCAGCTCTTCTTCGACGAGCGCTCGCTCGACGGCGACGTGGAGAAGGACTTCGACGGTGTGAAGGTCGTCACCGACCGCATGAGCGCCCCGTACCTGGGCGGCGCCACCATCGACTTCGTCGACACCATCGAGAAGCAGGGCTTCACCATCGACAACCCGAACGCGACGGGTTCCTGCGCCTGCGGCGACTCCTTCAGCTGAGCCCCGCCCCGCGCGGTGGCGCGCCACACGCGCCAGTCGGTACGACGAAGGCGGCGACCCCCTCCGAGGGGTCGCCGCCTTCGTCGTCCGGCGGCTGACGGGGCCACCGGGGCTGCCTACCGGGGCTGCGATTCCGCCATCCCGCCCTCAGGAATGGCACTGCCGTCCGACCCGACCACCTTCCGGTCGCCCAGCGGCTTCTCCAGCGGCACCGTCCGCTCCACCACCTTGGCGATCATGATGCAGACCTTGCCCTCCCGCGGGGTCTCGGTCACGGTGACCCTCACCTCGCCGGACTCCTCGCTCACCGAGGCCGAGTAGTCGCTGCAGACGCCGCCCCAGAAGGACACGGTCAGCTCGTTCCCGTCGGCCGTGTAGCCCTGCACCTGCACATCGTGCGAGTCCGAGCCGGTCGGTGGGGTGTCACCCGGCTCGCCGGGGCGCTCGGTCGGCTCCGAGCGAGGCTCCGGGGAGGCCAGATGCTTCGGGTCGACCGCCGGGTGCGTCACGGTGTAGCTGTCCCCGGCGCCCGCCGGCCGCACCTCGAACATCCACGACGGCACCAGCGCCGGGCGACCGTCCACCGGATGCGACGCGAGCCCGAACACCGCGTTCTCGACGGTGACCGGCTCCGGTTTCGGCAGCGCGCTCATCCGCTCGCACGGCGTCTCGTCCGCGACGACCGTCCCCTTCTCCCCGGCCGTCCCGTTCTCGCCCTCCAGCGGTACGGGGCCGGTGCAGCCGCCGATGCCGCCGCGCTCGGTGCCGACGCTCTGGCCCGAGCCGTTCAACAGCTCCAGCGCCCGTTCCGCGTCCACGACGGGATACGTGTCGCTCTTCACCGGCGACTTCAGGTTGCCGCTGCCGCCGACCACCTGACCGTCGGCGCCGACCTGGACACCGGTCGACCAGCCGTACGTGGGGAGCCCATCCACCTCGGGATCGGCGTTGACCACCCGTACGGCACCCGTCAGCTGACCGGCGTCGAGCTTGGCGTCGTCCTGGCCGACGGCCTTGAGCACGGGTGCCGCCGCCTTTCTGGCGACCGCCTCGCTCACCGGGTCTCCGCTCTCGGCGGTGCCCGAGGTGCAGACGTCGGCCTTCCGGCAGTCGTCGGTGCCCGGCGTGTACCGGTTGAAGGTCCAGGTGCCCGGCGCCTGCTTGTTCACCCGCAACACCGGTCCCGAACCGTCCCCGGCCGCCCCCACCTGCCAGGCCTCGCCCTCGGTGGTCGGCTTGCCCTCCACCCCGAGGGCCTTCGCCAGCCGCGCGACCTCCGCGGCGGTCACCTCGCCCTTGACCACATGGACGGCGGCGGAGTCGGGCCCCTTGGGCAGGTCGCCGTCCGCGCGATAGGTCACCCCGTGGGGATCGGGTTCACCGGGCGCGATGCCGTTCGAGCCGTCGCCGGTGTATCCGTCGAGTGCGAGGGGCGGGGGAGAGCCGTCACCGCCGGGCGAGCCGGAGCGTCCGCCGGCACCGCCGGACCCACCGGAGGAGGACGAGGCGAGGAGCGCCCCACCACCGCCGACCACCAACACGGCGGCCGCGACGGAGGCGACGACCAGCCGCGAACGCGGGGGCCGAGGGCGGGTGCCGGGGTCACTCCGTGCGGCACCGGGATTCGAAGCCGAAGCCGAAGCCGAAGCCGGATCGGAAGCGGAGGCCGGACTGGCATCCGAAGCCGGACTGGCATCCGAAGCCGGACTGGCATCCGAAGCCGGACTGGCATCCGAGGCGGAAGCCGACGCCTGCTGGGCCTGCCCGGCCTGCCCGGTCTCCTCGGCCTGCCCGGTCTCCTCAGCCCCCTCGGTCCCCTCCGGCTTCGCGGTCTTCCCGGGCGTGCCCGCAGCCCTGAGTACCTCCGGGGCGTCGGGCTCGGGGCCCTCGTCCGGGTTCTCGGGGTTGTCGGGTCGCTCGGGGTTCACCGCATCGCTCCTTCGGCAGGTCGTACACCGCCTCCCCTATACGGGGGACAGCGATGGGACGCGGCGGAGGAGCCGATGGTTCCCTCAGTCGCCGTACACCGGCATCGCGTCCACCAGCCGCGCGGACGTCACCGGCACCGTCACCCCGTGAATGAGCGAAGGAGACACCGGAGCCGTAATGACCTTCGTAGGGGCCGCCCAGTGCGGAGCCATCCGGGCGCAGTCGCCACGCAGCGCCGCGAGGTCGCCGTCCAGGTCGAGCGGAACGGTGCCGTGGATCTTGGGGTTCGTCATAACGGCACCGTACGCACCGGGAACCTCACGAAGAAAGACCTACTATCAGGTAGTTTTGCCTGCTTCAGGCGGGCTGGACGACCCGGTAGCGTGAACTGTCAATCCCCTCTCCCTTCGCAGGAGTGTGTCCTCGCCGTGCGTATCGCAGTCTCCGGCTCCATCGCCACCGACCATCTGATGACCTTCCCGGGCCGCTTCGCCGACCAACTCGTCGCGGACCAGCTGCACACGGTCTCCCTCTCCTTCCTCGTCGACCAGCTCGACGTACGTCGAGGCGGTGTCGGCGCGAACATCGCGTTCGGCATGGGACAGCTCGGCACGCGGCCGATCCTGGTCGGCGCGGCGGGCGCCGACTTCGACGAGTACCGCGCGTGGCTCGACCGGCACGGGGTGGACACGGCCTCCGTGCGCATCTCCGAGACGCTGCACACGGCCCGCTTCGTGTGCACCACGGACGCCGACCACAACCAGATCGGCTCCTTCTACACCGGCGCGATGAGCGAGGCCCGCCTCATCGAGCTCAAGACCGTCGCCGACCGGGTCGGCGGCCTCGACCTCGTCCTGATCGGCGCGGACGACCCGGAGGCGATGCTCCGCCACACCGAGGAGTGCCGCTCCCGGAACATCCCGTTCGCCGCGGACTTCTCCCAGCAGATCGCCCGCATGGACGGCGACGAGATCCGGATACTGCTGGACGGCGCCACGTACCTCTTCTCCAACGAGTACGAGAAGGGCCTCATCGAGTCGAAGACCGGCTGGTCGGACGCGGAGATCCTGGCGAAGGTGGGCCACCGGGTGACCACGCTCGGCTCGCGCGGTGTCCGCGTCGAGCGCGACGGCGAGGACCCCATCGAGGTCGGCTGCCCCGAGGAGGAGCGCAAGGCCGAGCCCACGGGTGTCGGGGACGCGTTCCGCGCGGGGTTCCTCTCCGGCCTGGCCTGGGGTGTCTCGCTGGAGCGGGCGGCGCAGGTGGGCTGCATGCTCGCCACGCTGGTCATCGAGACGGTGGGCACGCAGGAGTACGCGTTGCGCCGGGCGCACTTCATGGACCGCTTCGAGAAGGCCTACGGGGACGAGGCGGCGGCGGAAGTGAAGAAGCACCTGAACTGAGCCGAGCCTTTTCCCCGCGCCCCAGAGGAGAGGCCTGCGGCCTCATCCTCGGGGGCGCGGGGCGCCCGTCAGCTCACCCGTCGCACCACGTACGCCGACCCCCGCTCCACCGGCTCCTCGCCCACGTACTCCTGGCCCCGCATCTCGCACCACGCCGGGATGTCCAGGCGGGCCGCCTCGTCGTCCGACAGGACGCGGACGGTGCCGCCGACGGGGACGTCCCCGATCACCCTGGCCAGCTCGATGACGGGGATCGGGCACCGCTTGCCGAGGGCGTCCACGACGAGGGCGTCCTCCTGGACGGCCGTGACGGTGCCGGTCACCGGCGCCCCCAGCTTCTCCCGCACCGTCGCGACCGTCCCCGGCAGCACGGACAGGAACCGCTCGACGTCCTCGGCCGCCGCCCCGGCCGGCAGGGACACCCGGACGTTCCCCTCGCTCAGCACCCCCATGGCGCGCAGCACGTGGCTCGGCGTCAGTGTGCTGCTCGTGCAGGAGGACCCGGAGGAGACGGAGAAGCCCTCGCGGTCCAGCTCGTGCAGCAATGTCTCCCCGTCGACATAGAGACAGGAGAAGGTGACGATCCCCGGCAGCCGGCGCTCCGGGTCGCCCACCACCTCCACGTCCGGCACCAGTGACGGCACCCGCGCCCGGATCCGCTGCGTCAACTCCCGCAGCCGCACGGCCTCCTCGTCGGCCTCGGCCCGTACGGCCCGCAGCGACGCGGCGGCCGCCACGATCGCCGGGATGTTCTCGAAGCCCGCCGCCCGCCCCGACTCCCGCTCGTCGGCGGGCCCTTGCGCCACGAACCGCACCCCCTTGCGGACGACGAGCAGCCCGACTCCGGAGGGTCCGCCCCATTTGTGGGCACTGCCGGTCAACACCGACCAGTCCCCGTTCACCCGCCCCCATCCGAGCGACTGCGCCGCGTCCACCAGCAGCGGCACGCCCGCCGCCCGGCAGACCTCCGCCACCTCGGCCACCGGCTGCTCGGTCCCCACCTCGTGGTTGGCCGACTGCAGACACGCGAGTGCCGTGTCGGGGCGCAGGGCCTCGGCGTAGGAGGACGCGGCGACCGCCCCCGTGCGGGCCACCGCCACCCGGGTGACCGTCCCGCCGTCGGCCTCGTGCGCCTCCGCCGCATGCAGCACCGAAGAGTGTTCGACGGACGACACGATCAGGTGGCGGCCCACCCGCCGCCGCCCGGCCAGCACCCCCGCGATCCCCGAGTGCACCGCCCGGGTCCCCGACGAGGTGAAGACCAGTTCGTCCGCCCGGCATCCGACCGCCTCGGCCGCGGCCTCCCGGGCCGCGTCGAGCAACAGCCGGGCCCGCCGCCCCTCCCGGTACAACCGCGCGGGGTCGGCCCACCCCTCGTCCAACGAGGCCGTCAGCGCCTGCCGCGCGACGGGATGAAGAGGAGCGGAGGAAGCAGAGTCGAAGTAGGCCACACCCCAACGCTAGAGCCTCGGGCCGGAACAAAGGGGTGCGGGGAAGTGCGCGAACGGCCACAACGCGCGCGCACCCGCCAAATCGCCCGAACTCCCGAGCTATTAGGCGCACCCGCCCACCCCGGCTAGCCGCTACAAGTGACCCCCGGCGAGTTGGGCCCCCCTCCCCGCGCGACCCCAAAACGCGTCCAGTAGGGTTTGGTCCGCATAAACATCCAAACCCCTGCCCGTCGCAGGGCGGCGACCGACCAGCGAGAAGGCCGCAGCCATACCGCGCGGGCGAGACTCTCGGGAAGGCGCTACGTGAGTCCCAACGGCTCCGACCGCTCGCCGCGGCGCCCGATGCGGCGGAAGCTGCTGCAGGCAATGACCGCAGGCCTGGTCCTGGCAACCGCAACCGGTTGCACATGGGAGGACTTCCCCCGCCTGGGTATGCCCACCCCGACCACGGAAGAGGCTCCGCGGATCCTCTCCCTGTGGCAGGGGTCGTGGGCGGCCGCGCTCGCCACGGGCGTGCTGGTGTGGGGCCTGATCCTGTGGAGTGCTTTCTTCCACCGGCGCAGCCGCACCAAGGTCGAAGTTCCCCCACAGACCCGGTACAACATGCCCATCGAGGCGCTGTACACGGTCGTCCCGCTGATCATCGTCTCGGTGCTCTTCTACTTCACCGCCCGCGACGAGTCGAAGCTCCTCGACACGTCGAAGAAGCCCGACGTCACCGTCAATGTCGTCGGCTTCCAGTGGAGCTGGTGCTTCAACTACATCGAGAACGTCGACGGCGTCACCGGTGACGCGAAGACCGACAAGAACCTGGACGCGGTTCCCACCAAGTGGAAGAACCAGTTCCCGGACAACGCGGGCGGCGTCTACACCTGCGGTATCCCCGGCGACGAGAACCCGCAGACCGGCAACCCCGGCCCCACCCTGTGGCTGCCCGAGGGCAAGACGGTCCGCTTCGTGCTGACCTCGCGTGACGTCATCCACTCCTTCTGGGTCGTGCCGTTCCTGATGAAGCAGGACGTCATCCCGGGCCACACCAACGTGTTCCAGGTGACGCCCAATCAGGAGGGCACCTTCCTCGGCAAGTGCGCCGAGCTGTGCGGCGTCGACCACTCCCGGATGCTCTTCAACGTGAAGGTCGTCTCCCAGGAGCGGTACGAGCAGCACCTGAAGGAGCTGGCCGAGAAGGGCCAGACCGGTTATGTCCCGGCGGGCATCGAGCAGACGCAGCACGAGAAGGACCGGGAGGTGAACCAGCTGTGAGCATCGTCAACGAACCCCAGGGCACCGCCGCAGACGAGGGCTCGTACGAGGACGAGCTGCCCGTCCGGCGCAAGCAGCCCGGCAACGTGGTGGTCAAGTGGCTGACCACCACCGACCACAAGACCATCGGCACCCTGTACCTGGTCACGTCGTTCGCGTTCTTCTGCATCGGCGGCGTCATGGCGCTCTTCATGCGCGCCGAGCTCGCCCGCCCGGGCACGCAGATCATGTCGAACGAGCAGTTCAACCAGGCGTTCACGATGCACGGCACGATCATGCTGCTGATGTTCGCGACGCCGCTGTTCGCCGGATTCGCCAACTGGATCATGCCGCTGCAGATCGGCGCGCCCGACGTGGCGTTCCCGCGGCTGAACATGTTCGCGTACTGGCTGTACCTCTTCGGCTCGCTCATCGCGGTCGGTGGCTTCCTCACCCCGCAGGGCGCGGCCGACTTCGGCTGGTTCGCCTACAGCCCGCTGTCGGACGCGGTCCGCAGCCCGGGTATCGGCGCCGACATGTGGATCATGGGTCTGGCCTTCTCCGGCTTCGGCACGATCCTCGGCTCGGTCAACTTCATCACCACGATCATCTGCATGCGCGCGCCCGGCATGACGATGTTCCGCATGCCGATCTTCACCTGGAACGTGCTGCTGACCGGTGTCCTGGTCCTGCTCGCCTTCCCGGTCCTCGCGGCCGCGCTGTTCGCCCTGGAGGCGGACCGCAAGTTCGGGGCCCACATCTTCGACCCGGCCAACGGCGGCGCGCTGCTCTGGCAACACCTCTTCTGGTTCTTCGGCCATCCAGAGGTGTACATCATCGCCCTGCCGTTCTTCGGCATCATCTCCGAGGTCATCCCGGTCTTCTCCCGCAAGCCGATGTTCGGCTACATGGGCCTGATCGGCGCGACCATCGCGATCGCCGGCCTCTCGGTGACGGTGTGGGCGCACCACATGTACGTCACCGGTGGTGTGCTGCTGCCGTTCTTCTCCTTCATGACGTTCCTCATCGCCGTACCGACCGGCGTGAAGTTCTTCAACTGGATCGGCACGATGTGGAAGGGCTCGCTGTCCTTCGAGACCCCGATGCTCTGGGCGACCGGCTTCCTGATCACCTTCACCTTCGGTGGTCTGACCGGTGTCATCCTGGCCTCGCCCCCGATGGACTTCCACGTCTCCGACTCGTACTTCGTGGTGGCGCACTTCCACTACGTCGTCTTCGGCACCGTGGTGTTCGCGATGTTCTCCGGCTTCCACTTCTGGTGGCCGAAGATGACGGGCAAGATGCTCGACGAGCGCCTCGGCAAGATCACCTTCTGGACGCTGTTCATCGGCTTCCACGGCACGTTCCTCGTCCAGCACTGGCTGGGTGCCGAGGGCATGCCGCGCCGGTACGCGGACTACCTCGCGGCCGACGGCTTCACCGCGCTCAACACGGTCTCCACGATCGCCTCGTTCGTGCTCGGTCTGTCGATCCTGCCGTTCCTCTACAACGTGTGGAAGACCGCCAAGTACGGCAAGCCCGTCGGCGTGGACGACCCGTGGGGCTACGGCCGCTCCCTGGAGTGGGCGACCTCCTGCCCGCCGCCGCGGCACAACTTCCTCACCCTGCCGCGGATCCGCAGTGAATCCCCGGCGTTCGACCTGCACCACCCGGAGATCGCCGCGCTCGAACAGCTCGCGCACGGCGGTCCGGCGGCCAACGAGCTCGCGACCAGCGGCAAGGAGGCCGGCAAGTGAAGGTCCAAGGCAAGATGTTCATCTGGCTGAGCGTCTTCGTCCTCGCCATGGCGATCGTCTATGGCGTGTGGTCGAAGGAGCCGGCCGGCACCACGGCGCTCTTCCTGGCCTTCGGCCTGTGCATCATGGTCGGCTACTACCTGGCCTTCACGGCCCGGCGGGTCGACGTGGGCGCGCAGGACGACAAGGAGGCCGACGTCGCGGACGACGCCGGTGAGCTGGGCTTCTTCAGCCCGCACAGCTGGCAGCCCCTCGCCCTGGGCGTGGGCGGCGCGCTCGCCTTCATGGGCGTCGTCTTCGGCTGGTGGCTGCTGTACTTCTCCACCCCGATCATCCTGATCGGCCTGTGGGGCTGGGTCTTCGAGTACTACCGCGGCGAGAACCAGAACCAGTAGCACGCGCCTGTAGCACGCACCGCGCGCACGGAAGCCCGGACACTCCGCCAGGAGGTCCGGGCTTCCCCCTTTCGCCACGGCGTACGTAGCCCACATGGGTCACCCGGCGCGCCGCGCCCGACGGGCGTTTCTACGTTGAACCCATGAGCACTTCAGAACTTTGCAAGGGCGCCACAGCCGGTGTCGAGAGCCCGACCGTGCTCGACCCTTCGGGCCTCCGCGCGCTCAGCCTCTCGACACCGGCGCGCCCGCGCCGTAACCGCATAGTCGTCGGCTGCACCCTGCTGGTGGTCGCCCTGGGAGCGGGCGTCACCGCCTGCGGTTCCGGTGGCCACCCCCTCTCGGGCACGCCCTACGACGCGACCGACCACGTCTCCTTCAACGCCCCCACCCGCGACGGCGAGAAGGCCGACCCGGACAAGCCCCTGGAAGTCACCGCCAAGGGCGACGGGCGCATCACCGACGTCACCGCCGTGGACGCCGCCGGACGCTATGTGGCGGGCGAACTCTCCGAGGACGGGGCCCGGTGGCACTCCACGTCACCGCTCGCCGCCCACGCCCGTTACACGGTCCACGTGAGCACCGAGGACGAGGACGGCGCCCCCGGCCGCGAGACCGTCGCCTTCGACACCGGCCGCCCGCTCACCAAGAAGCGTCTGAACGTCACCTTCGGACCGAAGGAGGGCCGGTACGGCGTCGGCCAGCCCGTCACCGCCGAGCTCAGCCGGCCGGTCAAGGACAAGGCCGCCCGGTCCGTCGTCGAACGGGCGCTCAAGGTGGACTCCACGCCCGCCGCGGAGGGCGCCTGGCACTGGGTGGACGACAAGAAGCTGCACTACCGGCCCAAGGAGTACTGGCCCGCCGAGGCCACCATCCGGGTGCACAGCAACCTGGAGGGCCTCAAGATAGGCGACCGGCTCTGGGGCGGGAAGGCCGAGCCGATCCAGCTGACCACCGGCGCCAAGATAGTCGCCGTCACGGACGCCGCCGCACACCAGATGACCGTCTACAAGAACGACGAGGTCGTCAAGCGGATACCGGTCACCACCGGCATGCCGGGGTACGACACCCGCAACGGCGTCAAGGTGGTACTGGCCAAGGAAGGCACCGTCCGCATGACCAGCGCCAGCATAGGCGCGTCCGACTTCTACGACCTGACCGTGCACCACTCCGTCAGGGTCACCAACAGCGGCGAGTACGTCCACGCCGCCCCCTGGTCCACCGGCTCCCAGGGGTACGCCAACGTCAGCCACGGCTGCACCGGCATGAGCATGGACAACGCCCAGTGGTTCTACGACACCATCAACGAGGGCGACATCGTCGAGGTCGTCAACTCCGCCGGTGACACCATGGCCCCCTTCGGCAACGGCTACGGCGACTGGAACCTCGACTGGAAGAACTGGCGCGAGGGCAGCGCCCTGGTGGGCGGCACGAAGGAAGTACCCGGACCCCAGGTACAGGCTCGCCTGAGGCCCGAGTCGGTCTAGACGAGACCTTGAGCGCTCAGCGCCTGCCGGCTGCGGAGCAGGGCGGCCAGCGCCGCCGCGAACTCCACCGGCTCCACCGGCAGGGTCACCGCCGCGTCCGCCCGGCTCCACGTGGCGAGCCACGCGTCCTGCGGCCGCCCGATGAGCACCAGCGCGGGCGGGCACTCGAAGATCTCGTCCTTGATCTGCCGGCACACCCCCATGCCGCCCATGGGCACGGCCTCGCCGTCGAGGACACAGACGTCGATCCCGCCCCTGTCCAGTTCCTTGATGACGGCGGCGGGGGTCGCGCACTCGATGAACTCCACGGCCGGCACGTCAGGAGCGGGGCGGCGCCCGGTCGCGAGCCGCACCTGCTCCCGGGTGTTGGAGTCGTCGCTGTAGACCAGCACCGTGGCGGTCGGCTGCATTGTTCCTCCGTGACGTCAGCGTCTTAAGGACAGGGCCCGATGCGCGGATGCTACTCCCTCGAACCCCACGTCAGCACCGGTACGGAAGGGAGCAACACTCCGAACGGCACCCCCCGGAGTGAGGGCGGGATAAGCGACCGACATAATGTCGGTCGTGGCGACAGCAACGACAGTAGAAACCGGGCACGCGCACCCGTCGGTCAACCGGCCGAACCTCACCAGCGTCGGAACCATCATCTGGTTGAGTTCCGAGCTGATGTTCTTCGCGGCCCTCTTCGCGATGTACTTCACCCTGCGATCGGTGACCGGTCCGGAGTTCTGGTCGGAGAAGGCCGACACCCTGAACTTCCCGTTCTCGGCGACGAACACCACGATCCTGGTGCTCTCCTCCCTCACCTGCCAGCTCGGCGTGTTCGCCGCCGAGCGCGGGGACGTGAAGAAGCTCCGGATGTGGTTCATCGTCACGTTCGTGATGGGTGCGATCTTCATCGGCGGTCAGGTCTTCGAGTACACCGAGCTGGTCAAGCACGAGGGCCTGTCGCTCTCGTCCGACCCGTACGGCTCGGTCTTCTACCTGACCACCGGCTTCCACGGCCTGCACGTGACGGGCGGTCTCATCGCCTTCCTGCTGGTCCTCGGACGCACCTACGCGGCCAAGAGGTTCACCCACGAGCAGGCGACCGCGGCCATCGTCGTGTCCTACTACTGGCACTTCGTCGATGTCGTCTGGATCGGCCTCTTCGCCACGATCTACATGATCAAGTAGATCGGCGGCCGGGCCGGGCGACCGACGCGCCGGCCTCGCACCGAGAACGACCCTTCCAGAAGCACCGACGCAGAAGATCCTGACACCGGGGTAATCCGTGAAAAAGCTCTCCGCACGACGACGCCATCCGCTGGCGGCGCTCGTCGTCCTAACCATCGCGCTGGCGGCCTGCGCGGGGCTGTACACCGCCTTCGCACCCGCGGACAAGGCGGTGGCCGAAGAAACCGCGCAGACCCTCACCATCGAGGAGGGCAAGAAGCTCTACGCCGTCGGCTGCGCGAGTTGCCACGGCACCGGCGGTCAGGGCACCTCCGACGGTCCCAGCCTCGTGGGTGTGGGCGCGGCGGCCGTCGACTTCCAGGTCGGCACCGGCCGTATGCCGGCCCAGCAGCCGGGCGCGCAGGTCCCGAAGAAGCCGGTCGTCTACTCGCAGGCCGAGATCGACCAGCTCGCGGCGTACATCTCCTCCCTGGGCGCCGGCCCGGAGATCCCGACCGAGAACGAGTACGACCCCGAGGGCGCGGACATCGCCGAGGGCGGCGAACTCTTCCGGACCAACTGCGCTCAGTGCCACAACTTCACCGGCAAGGGTGGTGCGCTGTCCGAGGGCAAGTACGCGCCGTCCCTTGAGGGTGTCGACCCGAAGCACATCTACGAGGCCATGCAGACGGGCCCGCAGAACATGCCGTCCTTCCCCGACACCACGCTGTCGGAGGAGAACAAGAAGGACATCATCGCGTACCTCGACGCGGTCAACAGCGACGACACCGTGGAGCCCGGTGGCCTCAGCCTCGGCGGGCTCGGCCCGGTCAGCGAAGGCCTCTTCGGCTGGGTGTTCGGGCTCGGCGCGCTGATCGCCGTCGCCGTCTGGGTCGCCGCTCGGACCGCAAAGGCCAAGAAGTCATGAGTAGCCAAGAGATTCCAGAAGAGAACCTGCCCATCGAGCAGGACGCGCACGGCGCGGTGACGGTCGCGGACGAGGAGAACCCCTTCGCGGACCCCGGCCTGCCGCCCCACGAGCACCGGGTCCAGGACATCGACGAGCGGGCCGCCAAGCGGTCCGAGCGCACGGTCGCCCTGCTGTTCACGGTGTCGATGCTGGCCACCGTCGCCTTCATCGCCTCGTACCTGGTGATCGACGTCGACAAGTCGATCTACGTCTGGCCGATCGGTCACATCAGCGCGCTGAACTTCGCGCTGGGCATGACCCTGGGTCTGTCGCTGTTCTGTATCGGCGCCGGCGCGGTCCACTGGGCCCGCACGCTGATGTCGGACGTCGAGGTCGCCGACGAGCGTCACCCGATCGAGGCCTCGCCCGAGGTCAAGGCCAAGGTCCTGGCCGACTTCAAGCAGGGTGCCCAGGAGTCCGCGCTCGGCCGCCGCAAGCTGATCCGCAACACGATGTTCGGCGCGCTGGCCCTGTTCCCGCTCTCCGGTGTCTTCCTGCTCGGCGGCCTCGGCCCCGCGCCCGGCACCAAGCTGCGGCACACCACCTGGGCCAAGGGCAAGAAGCTCGTCAACATGAACACCAACGAGCCGCTGCGTCCCTCGGACGTCGCGGTCGGGTCGCTGACCTTCGCCATGCCGGACGGCCTGGACGAGCACGACCACGACTTCCAGAAGAACATCGCCAAGGACGCCCTGATGATCGTTCGGATCCAGCCGAACGACATCAAGGACAAGCGCGAGCTGGAGTGGTCCCACGAGGGCATCGTGGCGTTCTCGAAGATCTGCACCCACGTGGGATGCCCGATCTCGCTGTACGAGCAGCAGACGCACCACGTGCTCTGCCCCTGCCACCAGTCCACCTTCGACCTCGCCGACGGCGGGCGGGTCATCTTCGGCCCCGCGGGTCACGCCCTTCCGCAGCTGAGGATCACCGTCGGCGAAGAGGGCTACCTCGAAGCGGTCGGCGACTTCGAAGAGCCCGTCGGTCCTGCCTTCTGGGAGCGCGGATGAGTACTACGCCCACCACCGACGCACGCGACAAGCGTGCCAAGGCACCGGCCGGCGAGCGCGTCGCCGACTGGGCCGACGGCCGGCTCGGGGTCTACTCCCTGGCCAAGGCCAACATGCGCAAGATCTTCCCCGACCACTGGTCGTTCATGCTGGGCGAGATCTGCCTGTACAGCTTCATCATCATCATCCTCACGGGTGTGTACCTGACTCTCTTCTTCCACCCGTCGATGAACGAGGTGGAGTACCACGGCAGCTACATCCCGCTGCAGGGTCAGCTGATGTCCGAGGCGTTCAACTCGACCATGCACATCTCCTTCGAGGTGCGCGGTGGTCTGCTGATCCGGCAGATCCACCACTGGGCCGCGTTGATCTTCCTCGCCGGCATGTTCGTGCACATGATGCGCGTGTTCTTCACGGGTGCGTTCCGCAAGCCCCGTGAGGTCAACTGGCTGTTCGGCTTCCTGCTGTTCGTCCTCGGCATGTTCACCGGCTTCACCGGTTACTCGCTCCCGGACGACCTGCTCTCCGGCACCGGTGTCCGCTTCATGGAGGGCGCGGTCCTGTCCGTGCCGATCGTCGGCACGTACCTGTCGTTCTTCCTCTTCGGCGGGGAGTTCCCGGGCGGCGACTTCGTGGCCCGCTTCTACTCCGTCCACATCCTGCTGCTGCCGGGCATCATGCTCGGCCTCGTGGTGGCGCACCTGATCCTGGTCTTCTACCACAAGCACACCCAGTACGCGGGTCCCGGCAAGACGAACAACAACGTCGTCGGCATGCCGCTGCTCCCCGTGTACATGGCGAAGGCCGGCGGCTTCTTCTTCCTGGTCTTCGGCGTCATCGCGATCATCTCGGCGATCGCCACGATCAACCCGATCTGGACCATGGGCCCCTACCGGCCGGACCAGGTCTCCACCGGCGCCCAGCCCGACTGGTACATGGGCTTCTCCGAGGGTCTGATCCGTGTCATGCCGGGCTGGGAGATCAACTTCTGGGGTCACACGCTCGTCCTGGGCGTGTTCATCCCGCTGGTGATCTTCCCGTTGGTCCTGGTCGCGATCGCGGTCTACCCGTTCATCGAGTCCTGGGTCACCGGCGACAAGCGCGAGCACCACATCCTGGACCGCCCGCGCAACGCGCCGACCCGTACGGCCTTCGGCGTCGCGTGGATCACCTGGTACATGGTCCTGCTGATCGGTGGTGGAAACGACCTCTGGGCGACCCACTTCCACCTGTCGATCAACTCGATCACCTGGTTCGTCCGGATCGCGTTCTTCGTGGCCCCGGTCCTCGCGTTCGTCGTCACCAAGCGCATCTGCCTCGGCCTGCAGCGCCGCGACAAGGACAAGATCCTGCACGGTCGCGAGACCGGCATCATCAAGCGCCTGCCGCACGGTGAGTTCATCGAGGTCCACGAGCCGCTCAGCCAGGAGCAGCTGCACACGCTCACGGCGCACGAGCAGTACAAGCCGGCCGAGCTCGGCCCCGCGGTCGACGAGAACGGTGTCGCCCGCAAGGTCTCGCGCCTGGAGAAGGTCCGCGTCAAGCTGAACAAGGGCTACTACGGCCCGGACAGCCAGATCGCCAAGCCGACCGTCGAGGAGTACAAGGAGATCACGAGCGGCCACGGCCACCACTGATCGCTTCGCTTCGCCACACACGGTCGAAGGGCCCCCGTCCGATCTTCGGACGGGGGCCCTTCGCCGTGCCCCGACCTGGATAGGGTGGGCGTATCAGTGATTTCGCGGTCCGCGTGGCATCCCCTGCTCGCGGCTACGACACCCAGGAGCGGCTATGAGCGCTGTGACCCCCGCTGGAGGCGACACCGCGGCGGGCCGTTCCTGGCCCGCCGTGCTGAACGCGCTGCTGTCCGGGCACGACCAGGACGCCGGTGCCACCTTCTGGGCGATGGACCAGATCATGCGCGGTGAGGCGACGGACGCGCAGATCGCCGGGTTCGTGGTCGCGCTGCGGGCCAAGGGGGAGACCGTCGAGGAGATCACCGGTCTCGTCGAGGCGCTGTACGAGCACGCCAAGGTGATCGAGGTGTCGGGGAGGACCGTCGACATCGTCGGTACGGGCGGGGACGGCGCCAAGACGGTCAACATCTCCACCATGTCGTCGATCGTCGTCGCCGGTACGGGCGCGAAGGTCGTCAAGCACGGCAACCGGGCCGCGTCGTCGGCGTCCGGGGCGTCCGACGTGCTGGAGAAGCTGGGCGTCAATCTGGAGCTGACGCCGCAGCGGGTGGCCGAGGTCGCCGAGGAGGCCGGGATCACCTTCTGCTTCGCGGTGAAGTTCCATCCGGCGCTGCGTCATGTGGCCGCAGCGCGTGGGCAGTTGGGCATCAGAACCGTCTTCAACGCGCTCGGGCCGCTGGCCAACCCGGCGAAGGTGCGGGCCCAGGCGGTCGGTGTGGCCGACCCCCGGATGGCGCCGATCATGGCCGGTGTCTTCGCCGAGCGCGGCAACTCCTCGCTGGTCTTCCGCGGGGACGACGGGCTGGACGAGCTGACGACCACGGCGACGTCGCGGGTGTGGGTCGTACGGGACGGCAAGGTGACCGAGGAGGGCTTCGACCCGCGTGACGTGGGGTTGGAGCTGGTGCCGGTGGAGGCGTTGCGCGGGGCCGACGCCTCGTACAACGCGGATGTCGCGCGGCGGCTGCTGGCCGGGGAGACGGGACCCGTGCGGGATGCGGTGCTGCTGAACTCGGCGGCGGCGCTGGTGGCGTTGGAGCCGACGTCCGGGCCGCTGGCGGAGCAGTTGCGGGGCGGGATGGAGAAGGCGGCGGAGTCGATCGACTCCGGGTCGGCGCGGCGGGTCCTCGAGCGGTGGGTCGCGGCGACGAACCGGTAGTTCTCCGACTGAACCGGTAGTTCTCCGACTGCGGGTGCGTGGGGGCTGGTCGCGCGCAGTTCCCCGCGCCCCTGAAAAGCATGGGCTGCGCCCCATGCCTTTCAACTCGCGGCCCCGCCGCTTTTCAGGCCCGAAGGGCCTGGTCTTCTAGGGCGCGGGGATGTGCGCGAGAAGCCCCACCGGGCCCGCGGTCGCCAACGAACCGTCCCGCCCCCGAGCTAGCAGGCGCCCCATTCCGGAATCCGGACTCGAGTTGCGGCGCGGCGATCACTTCACGTACGTTCTGGTTCAGGTCATGAGTGACAGCCCATAGCCCCGGCTGGCTGTCCGGCAACCCTCCTTCCGTGGCGGGGTGCCCCGGGTGAAGACCGGGTCGTAGGCAGCGAGGTCTACGGCAAGCGCGGTTTCGAGGGAGTCTTCCGTGAGCAAGCGAATGCGATAGGGCCGCCGAGCCCCGCCTCCGCGCACCCCTTTCTCTTCTTTCTCCTCCTCCGCATGCCTTCCTTCGGCATGCCTCCTCACGGGAGCACCCCATGTCTGTCTCCACCCTTGCCGCCGACCAGTCCGTTTGCGCCCCGCTGCCCGTTCTGGGCCGGGATGTCACCGTCCCGCTCGTCACCGGCGGAGAGGTCAGCTACGCCGCGCTCGACTACGCGGCCAGCGCCCCGGCCCTGCAGCGCGTCTGGGACGACGTGGCGGCGTACGCGCCCTACTACGGCAGCGTCCACCGCGGCGCCGGCTACCTCTCCCAGCTGTCGACCGACCTCTTCGAGAACGCCCGCAGGACCGTCGCGGAGTTCCTCGACTGCCGTGCCGACGACCAGCTGATCTTCACCCGTTCGACGACGGACTCGCTGAACCTGCTGGCCCAGGCGCTCCCCGCCGACTGCCAGGTCTTCGTCTTCGAGACCGAGCACCACGCCTCGCTGCTGCCGTGGCGGCACGCGCGGGTCACCTACCTGGACGCGCCCCGCACGCCGCGGGAGGCCGTCGCCACCCTGGAGGCCGCCCTCGCCGAACGCGACCCGCACGGGCCTGCGCTGGTCTGCGTCACCGGCGCCTCCAACGTCACCGGCGAGATCTGGCCGGTGCGGGAGCTGGCCGCCGCCGCGCACGCCCACGGCGCGCGGATCGTCCTCGACGCCGCCCAGCTGGCCCCCCACCACCCCCTCTCCGTACAGGAGTTGGACGTGGACTGGGTCGCCTTCTCCGGCCACAAGCTGTACGCGCCGTTCGGTTCGGGCGTCCTCGCCGGCCGCGCCGACTGGCTGCGCGCGGCGGACCCGTACCTCGCGGGCGGCGGCGCCAGCCGCAAGGTGACCCGGCGCACCGACGGCGGTGTGGACGTCGAGTGGCACGAGACCGCCGCCCGGCACGAGGCCGGTTCGCCCAACGTCATCGGCGCCTACTCCATCGCCGCCGCCTGCAAGGCGCTCACCGAGGCCGGGTTCGACACCCTGGTCGCCCGTGAGCGGCACCTGATCGACACCGTGCGCGCCGGGCTCGCCGAGGTGCCCGAGGTGCGGATCCTCTCGCTCTTCGGGGACGACGCCCCGCGCGTCGGCGTCATCTCCTTCGTCGTCGAGGGCTGGAACAGCTCCCACTTCGCCGCCGCCCTGTCCGCCGAGTACGGCATCGGCGTACGCGACGGACTCTTCTGCGCCCACCCCCTCGTGCGCACCCTCCTCGGCAGCGACCCGCAGACCCAGGGCGAGTGCGGCGCCCCCGAGGCCGCGCCCGGCGAGCGCTCCCTGAACGCGATCCGGGTGAGCTTCGGCGCGGGCACCCCCGACGAGCACGTGGAGCGGTTCGTGAGCGCGGTGAAGGAGCTCGTACGGGACGGCGCGCAGTGGAACTACCGTACGGAGGACGGGCGTTGCGTTCCGGCCGTCTGACGCTCGGCCGTCTGACGCTCGGCAGGCCGGCTGCCTGCCGTCACCCGTGCGCCCAGGACGATCATCCGCAGGGCCCGTTCCGTGGCGTCGGTGAGGAGCTCGCTCGCGCGGAGCATGGCCTCCGCCAGGGCCATCGGGGCGGGCAGGATGCCGGTGTACGCGTCCACGCCGGGTACCTCGTGCGCGCCCTCGCCGAGCGTGCCCGCGAGGGCGAGGACCGGGCGGCCGTGCAGCTTGGCGCGCCTGGCGACCTCGGCGGGGACCTTGCCGCGCGGTGTCTGGTGGTCGAGGGCGCCCTCGGCGGTGATGACCAGGTCGGCGCGGGCGAGCCGGGCGTCGAGGTCCAGGTGGTCCAGCAACACCTCGAAGCGGGGGAGCAACCGGGCGCCCAGGGCGGCCAGTCCGGCCCCGAGTCCGCCGGAGGCGCCGGTGCCGGGGCCGTACCGGAGATCGGTGCCGGCGGGCACGTCGGGCAGGTCGCGGGTGAGGACGTACGCCCAGTTCTCCAGGGCCGTGGAGAGCTCCTCGACCTGCTCCGGTGTCGCCCCCTTCTGCGGGCCGAAGACCCGGGCCACGCCCCTCTCGCCGCACAGCACGTTGAACGGGTTGCAGGCCACCAGCAGCTCCACGTCCTTCAGACGGGGGTCGAGACCGGACGGGTCGATCCGGTCCAGTCGGGTCAACTCCCGCCCTCCCACAGGTAGTTCACGACCGGCGGCGTCCAGGAGGCGCGCTCCCAGCGCCTGGAGGGCACCGGCCCCGCCGTCCGACGTACCGGAGTCGCCGCAGCCGATCAGGATCCGCCCCACTCCGGTGTCGAGCGCGGCACGGATCAGCTCGCCGACGCCGTACGTGGTCGTCGCGCCGGGGTCGCGCAGGGCGGCGGGGACGAGGGAGAGTCCCGCGACGGCGGCCATCTCCACCACGGCCGTGTCCGTCATTTCGGAGGCTGGGGAGCCGAGGAGGGCGAAGTGGGTCTCGAGCGGTTCGCCGACCGGGCCGGTGGCGAACCGGGGGACCAGGCGGCCCCCGGTGGAGGCGGCCAGCGCGGCCGCCGTGCCCTCGCCCCCGTCCACCAGGGGGATGAGGTCCACCTCGGCGTCGGGGACCGCCCGGCGGACGCCTTCCGCGATGGCCTCGGCGGCGGCCTCGGCCGACAGGGACTCCTTGAAGCCACTGGGGGCCACGGCGACTCGGTTCAGCATGTTCTCAGGGCTCCTGACGAAGGGTTACGGGACGAGCGGGACGCCCATCAGCGGCCAGACCGCCAGGGCGAAGAGCACGATCAGGGCGGCGGTCAGCGGGGCCAGGACGGCGGAGAGCCGCAGCAGGTCGCGGGGGGTGTAGGTGGGAGTGCCGGGGAGGTCGGCGAAGAGCGCGACCGGCTTCGCCGAGGCGGGGAGGGTGTGGCAGAAGCCCGCCGCGGCGGTGGAGGCTAGCGCGGCGGCGACCGGATTGACCCCGGCACCCACGGCCGCCGCGACCACCAGCGGGACCAGCACCGACGACCGTGCCGACCGCGACTGCAGCACCAGATGCGCGGCCGTGCTCACCGCCACGACCACGGCCAGGAAGAGCGGCGGTGTGAGCCCCGCGGGCAGCCCGGAGACCAGCCACTTCGCCGCCCCCGAGTCGCTGAGCGCGACGCCCATCGCCATCGTCGCGGCCATGAACAGCAGCATCGACCAGGGCACGGTCCTCAGCGCGTCCTTCAGCCGCACGGTGCCCAGCGCCGGCGAGCAGGCGACGACCGCCCCGATCAGCGCGACCACGGCCGGCGGCACCCGGTGCAGCGGCTCGCTGCACCACAGGACCACGACCGTGGCCAGCAGCAGGGCGCACCGCGACTCCGCGGCCGACCAGGGGCCGGACACCGGTCGCTCGCTGTGGAGCTGGATCTCCTCGACGGTGACGCGCACGAGGCCCCGGCGGTCCGCGCGGCGGGTCGTCGTCAACAGGACGGCCTCGGCCGCCAGATGGGACGACACGATGGCCAGCGGCAGCCCCAGCAGCAACCACTGGGTGAAGCCGATCCGGTCGCCGGTCGCCTCCCACAGCACCGACACGGTGATCAGATGCGCGCCCGCGCCGATCAGGGTCGCCACCGCCGACAGCAGGATCACGGTGGGGAACAGCAGCGCGAGCATCACGACCAGTCGTCGCCGGTCGGCCAGCGCCTTCGCCAGGGCCAGGAACACGGGCAGCGCGAGCGCGGCGCGGCCCGAGGTGGCGGGCACGGCGAAGGCGGTCACCACGAGCGCCGCCGTCGTCAGGTGTGTCAGCTGCCGTACGGTGCGCGCGCCGCTGACGAGAAAGGCCGCGGCCCGGCCCGCGAGCCCCGTCCGGGTCACCGCCGCCGCCAGGACGAACGCGCAGATCAGCAGCCATACGGTGTCGTCGCCGAGGGTACGGAAGAGGGTGTCGTCGCTGATCACTCCCGTGACGGTGAGGGCGAGGCCGGCGCCGAGGGCGATGTAGGTGTCGTCGATCGGGGTGCCGATCCACGCGCAGGTCGCCAGCGCGAACACCGCGAGGGTGAGGCGGGCGTCTCCGCCGAGGCCGACGAAATTGCCGGGTACCGCGAGCAGGGCGCAGAGGGAGAGGGCCACGCAGAGGGAGGCGGCGAGACGGAGGGTCAGGGTCACGTCTTCAAGGGTTCGACCCGGGGGTGAGTCCTTGATGAGGCGTTGATGAAGGGAACTTCACGTCGGTCTTCGGCCGCGGGCCTGTGGGGGGCGCGCAGTTCCCCGTGCCCCTAGAGGGGCGCGGCTGCGGGCAAGCGGTAGCCCATGCCCCGCACCGTCTCCAGTTGTGCGGCTCCGAGCTTCTTCCGCAGCGCCCGTACGTACACGTCCACGATGTTCGACCCCGGGTCGAAGTCGTAGCCCCAGACGTGGGACAGGATCTGCTCCCGGGACAGGACCTGGCCGGGGTGGCGCAGGAACAGTTCCAGCAGGACGAACTCCCGCGCCGTCAGGTCCACCAGGCGCTCCCCGGCCCTCGCCCGCCGCGTCCGCAGGTCCAGGGTCAGTTCGCCGCTGCGCAGCATCGTCACCTCGGGCGCCCGTGCGGCCGTACGCAGCCGGAGGCGGACGCGCGCGAGCAGTTCCTCGAAGCGGAACGGCTTGGTCATCCAGTCGTCGGCGCCGCCCTCCAGGCCGGCCACGGTGTCGCGTACGGAGTCGCGGGCGGTCAGCACGATCACCGGGACGGTCACCCGGGCCTCGCGCAGCTCGCGCAGGACCGTGAAGCCGTCGCGGCCGGGGAGACCGATGTCGAGGACGATCAGGTCGAAACCGCCGGTGAGGGCGTAGTCGTAGGCCGCGTCGCCGTCGCCGACCACGGTCGTGGTGAAGCCGCCCGCGCGCAGGCCCTTCTCCACGAACGAGGCGATGCGTTCCTCGTCCTCGACGATGAGGATGCGGTTCACGGGCGAGCTCCTTCGGTGTCCGTCGGTTTCATGCGCGTGCCTCCTCCAGAGTCAGGACGAAGGTCGCGCCGCCGCCCTCGGTCGGGTGCAGCCGGACCCGGCCGCCGTGGGCCTCGGCGATCGCGCGGACGATCGACAGACCGAGCCCGGCGCCTGAGCCGCGGGCGCCGCGTCTCGCCGTACCGCGCCGGAACCTCTCGAAGATCACCTCGGTGTCCTGCGGTTGCACCCCGGGCCCCGAGTCGACGACGTACAGCTCGATCGACGCACCGTCGGCGCGGGAACCGATGCGGATGCTCTGGCCGGCGGTGGTGTGCTGCACGGCGTTCTGGGCGAGCTGGACCATCGCCTGCGTGATCCGCTGGGGATCCAACTCGACCTGCCGGTCGGCCACTTCGGCGAGCTGCCAGTCGCGGTCGCCCAGAGTGCGGGCCTTGACGTAGACATCGGCGGTGAGTTCGGCGAGCTGGACCGGTTCGGGACTGACGAAGTCGGGCCGTTCGGCCTTGGCGAGCAGCAGCAGGTCCTCGACGATGCGGCTCATCCGGTCCAGTTCGTCGGTGACCAGCCGGACCGTCTCCTCGCGTTCGGCGGGATCGTCCCCCATCAGCTCCAGATGGCCGCGCACGATGGTGATGGGGGTGCGCAGCTCGTGCCCCGCGTCGTCGACGAACTCCCGCTGCGCGGCGAACGCCCGTTCCAGCCGGTCGAGCATCCCGTTGAACGTCTCGGCGAGGGCGGCCACGTCGTCCCTGCCGTGCACCGGGATGCGCCGGGTGAGGTCCTGCTCGGTGAGCTGCGCCGCGGCGGACCGCACGAGCCGTACGGGCTTGAGGATCCGGCCCGCGACCACCCAGGCGATACCGGTCGTCATCAGCAGGGCCACCCCGGAGATGGCGAGGAGCACCCGGAACACCTCGTCCGCGCGTCGCTGCTCGCCCGCCGGATGGAAGGCGACCACGAACGCCGCGTCCGCCGCGGCCCCGTACCGGGCCACCTCCACCTTCGCCCAGCGGATCTCGCCGGTGGGCCGTTCCAGGGTGCCCGATGAACGGGGAGAGTCGAAGATCTTCCGCTGGGCGTCGGCGTCCTTGTACAACGGCAGCGCGACGGCGACCTCCCGTTGCTGTCTGAGCCATCGGGGGGACTGCCCGGGCCGGCCGACGAGTCCGATCAGTTCCTCGTGGACGTCTGCGTTCTGCCGTTGCAGGAAGACGGTCAGCAGCCGGGCGGGCTCGGTGAAGGGCCGTCCGGTCTCCGGATCGACGCCCTCCTCCTGGAGGTTGGTGAACTCCCCGGCCTCCTGGACCAGCAGTTCGTCGACCCGCTGGTCCACGTCCCGCAGGAGGATCGACCGCGTGGTCGTCGCCACCGAGGCGAGCGCCACGGTCATCACGAGCAGCAGCCACAGCAGGATCCGGACGCGGGCCGAGACCCGCCCGCGCGGTCGGTCAGCCTTCGTCACCGGGGCCGTCGTCGGCGTCGTCCCGGCCGTCCTGCTCGGCGGCGTCGTCGTCATCGTCGTCACTCGCGGAACTGTCGGTCACCGGGGGCCGCGACACGACCTCGTCACTGGGCGTTGCCTCCGGCCGTGACGGCGTGGGACTGGGCGACCCGCTCTCCAGCTCCACTTTGGAGGGCACCTTCGGCGGCTGCGGGCTGTCGGTCAGGGCGAAACTGGTCGCGGCGATCCCGAGCGGAATCGCCACGACGGCGGCGAGAGCCGCGATCCGGCGGGAGAAGACCATGGGGACGATCCTGCGGAGGAGACCCGTCGGCGAGGATGAGGGTGAGATGAGGACTTCTTCATCTCGGGGCGGCTCGCGGGTCTCAGCCGTCCAGTCCGATGGCGAACGCGGCCTCCAGGTCGTGCTGCGAGTACGTCCGGAACGCCACGTGCGTGTCGGTGCCCAGCACACCCGGGATCTTGCTGATGGACCCGGGGATCACGTCGGCCAGGTCGTCGTGGGCCTTCACCCGGACCATGGCCACCAGGTCGTAGGTACCGGTCACCGAGAACACCTCGCTCACGGATTCGAGGGCGGCGATCGACTCCGCGATCTCCGGGATCCGGTCCACGCTGGTCTTGATGAGCACGATCGCGGTGATCACGGCTGTTTCTCTCCCTCGGGGGCCGGAGCGGGGACGTCCGACGGAACATCCACGGGCGCTTTCACTCTAGCCCCACGCCCGTAGCGCCCCCACGCGTAGGCGAACCCCAGTCCGAACCCCACCAGGTGTGCCAGATAGGCGACCCCCGGCCCCGAGGTCTGCCGGCCCGCGGCCAGCCACTGCAGGCTCACCCAGAACGGCAGGGTGACCCACGCCGGGAACCGCAGCGGAAGAAAGAAGAGGAAGGGCAGGAGGCTCGTCACCCGCGCCCTGGGGAACAGGAACAGAAACGCGCCGAGGACCGCGGAGATCGCCCCCGACGCGCCGACCAGCGACTGCGGGGACCCGGCGTGCGCCGCCGCGTACGCCACCAGCGCGACATAGCCGCAGCCCACGTAGAAGAGGGCGAACTCCACATGGCCCATGCGCTCCTCGGCCATCGCCCCGAAGACGAAGAGGAAGAGCATGTTGCCGAGGAGATGCAGCCAGCTGCCGTGGACGAAGAGCGCCGTGAGGGGCGTGAGCGCCGCGCGCCCGGTGCCGTGGAACAGCTCGTCCGGGACGACACCCCAGCGCCGGAAGTACGCCCGCTGCGCGGCGAGCAGCTCGTCCCCGGTGCCGTACACGGGGTTGAGGCCCGCCGCCGGTCCGATCAGGAAGAGCGCACAGCACACGGCGATCAGCCCGTACGTCACCGGCGCCGACTCGTTTCGTACGGCCCGGGCGGCCGAGGTGCTCCACTTGCCGATCATGAGCAGAGCATGACGTAACGGGACTCACCCGCACAGACCGCCTCGCCGCCGACGGCGATCGGCCCCGCCCCCGCGGGCAATCCGCGGCGCCACCGCAGGCGAACAGGCGTCCAGGACCGGTCAGGCCGTAGGGTTACGAGCCACACGCACCGGGACGCCGGTGCTACACGGACCGGAAGACCGGAAGAAGGAAGAGCAGCCACGATGACGGTTCCCCTGCCGACGGACACCACCCGCTGGCGCTGCACGCTCTGTGGCAACCTCACGCGGTTCGACGTGACCCGCTCGTCGAAGGTCGTCGAGTACGTTCACCTCGATCTCGCCGGGAAGCCCGAGGTCGAGGAGCGCAACGTGGTCAGTGAGACCATCGAGTCGGTCCGTTGCCGCTGGTGCAACGCCGTGGACCAGGTGGAACTCGTCGACAGGCCGGGCGCCGGCTCCTGAGGATGGGGGTCCCCCTGCTCCGGTGACGTCGGGAGCGGGGACGGCCCCGCGAAGAGATGGGGTGTGACGGATGGTGGAGAGCTCAGGCGGGGGGCCGGGCGACGGCGCCGCTGAGGTGCTCGACCGTCCGCTGCCCGAGGGCGTCCGCAAGCGCGTCGTGCAGATCGTCTCCGACGGGTTCGGCGGACTGACCGTCGGCGAACTGCCCGCCCAGCTCAGACAGTACGCCCGGTTCGCCCCGAACCGCCGGGTCAAGTTCGCCGGGAACGCCATGGCGGCCGCCGTGGAGAGCGACACGCTCTTCAGACAGCGGATCGGGGAGCGGTTCCGGGAGGCCCATCCGGAGCTGGCCGGCGCCCTCGACACGGGTGCGCCGCCCCCGGCCGCGGATCCGCTGGACGTGGCGGCCGCGGCCTATGTGCTGCGCCCCACGGGCTGGGTGAAGCTGGTCGCCGCCGCCGGTGAGGAGGCCCTGCGGGCCGACGCCGAGCGCGCCGACGAGGAGAGCCGCGCCGAGCTGGAGCGGCTGCGCGAGCAGCTCGCCGAGGCCCGCGGCCACACGAAGACCGAGACGGAACGGCTGCGCGCGGAGCTGGAATCGGCCAAGAAGGACGCCGACTCGCTGCACCGCAAGCTCCGGGCCGCCCTCAGCGACGTCAAGCGCGGCGAGGCCGCCCTGCGCAAGCTGCACGCCGAGATGGAGACCCTGCGTGCCGAGGGCCACGCCCAGGTGTCGGCCGCCGAGAGCGAGACCCGGCGGCTCAAGGCGCGGCTCGGCGAGGCGGAGGCCGCCCTGGAGGCCACCCGGAGGGCCGCCCGCGAGGGCCGCAGCGTCGAGGACATGCGGGTACGGCTGCTGCTGGACACCGTGCTGGACGCGGCCCAGGGCCTCAGACGTGAACTGGCGCTGCCGCCGGTCTCCGTACGGCCCGCCGAGACCGTCGACGCGGTCGAGCCGGGCCGGATGACCCCGAAGGACATCGCCGCCCGCGCGCTGTCGGAGAACGACCCGGCGATCCTGGACCAGTTGCTGGCGCTGCCGCAGGCGCACCTCGTCGTCGACGGCTACAACGTCACCAAGACCGGCTATCCGCAGATGCCGCTGGAGAAGCAGCGGCTGCGGCTCCTCGGGCAGCTCTCCCAGCTCGCCGCGCAGACCGGTGCCGAGGTGACCTGTGTCTTCGACGGGGCCGAGCTGGCCGCGCCGGTGCTGCTCGCGCCGCCGCGCGGAGTGCGGGTGCTGTTCTCCAAGCCGGGTGTCACCGCCGACGAGTTGATCCGCCAGCTGGTGCGCGCCGAACCCCCCGGCCGGCCGGTCATCGTCGTCTCCACCGACCGTGAGGTGGCCGACGGGATCGCCAAGGCGGGGGCCCGGCCGGTCGCCTCCGCGGTGCTCCTCAAGCGCCTTTCCTGACCGTTCGATCCCCTGGGCCCCAAGGGCAACGTACGGGCGCTATGACCGAATTGGACGGAACTGTTGCGCAACGTAGCGTCAACCGGGCGCTACTGGATGTGTGTTGAGTGTAAATTGTGCGCCCTGGGGCGGGATTTTTCCTGTGGGGGATTTGAAGTGATCACCGTTGGGTCACTAGGGTCTGGGCTCAAACCTCTCAACGGGTGATCGTCGCCGGAGTCCCCGCCGGTCGGTCGCTCACATGAAGGAGTTCACCTACCGTGGCGTCCCACCGTCGACCCAAGCAGCCGAGCCGTACGCGTGTGACCGTGCTCACCACCGCTGCCGCCGCTGCCGTGGCCCTGACCTCGCAGGCCGCCAACGCCACCCCCGGCGAGAAGCCGAGCAAGGACGACGTCCAGGCCAAGGTCCACAAGCTGTACGAGGACGCCGGGCGGGCCACCGACAAGCTCAACGGGGCCGAGGAGAAGCAGGAGAAGCTCGAGAAGGAGATCTCCACGATCCAGGACAACGTCGCCAAGGGTCAGGAGGAGCTCAACGAGCTCCGGGAGGGCATAGGCCTGGCGGCCAGCGCCCAGTACCGCTCGGGTGGCATCGACTCCTCGATCCAGCTCTTCCTCTCGGCCGACCCGGACGACTACCTGGACAAGGCCGCCACGCTCGACCAGCTGACCGGTCAGCAGGTCGAGGCGCTCAAGAAGATCCAGGAGAAGCAGCGCACGCTCGCGCAGCAGCGCCAGGAGGCCACGGAGAAGCTGGAGGACCTCGCGGACACCCGCGAGACCCTGGCGGACAAGAAGAAGGAAGTCCAGAGCAAGCTGGCCGCCGCGCAGAAGCTCCTCAACACCCTGACGGCCGAGGAGAAGGCCGCCCTGGACGAGCAGGAGACCCGCGCCAGCCGCGACGCCGGGGACCGCGTCGAACTCGGCAACGAGGCGCCCGCCTCCAGCTACGGCGCCGCCGCCCTCGCCGCCGCCGACACCCAGGTCGGCAAGCCGTACGTCTCCGGTGGCAGCGGCCCCAACTCCTACGACTGCTCCGGACTGACCCAGTGGGCCTACGCCCAGGCCGGTGTCTCGATCTCCCGGACCACGTACACGCAGCAGAACGACGGCACGAAGATCGGGCGCGACCAGCTCAAGCCCGGCGACCTGGTGTTCTTCAACGACCTCGGACACGTCGGCCTCTACGCGGGCAACGGCATGGTCCTGCACGCCCCCTACCCGGGCAAGGTCGTCCGCTACGAGTCGATGAGCACCATCGGCAGCTTCCAGTTCGGTGTCCGCGTCGTCGGCTGACACCCGCTCCGCCTCGAACAGGGCCGCTCGTCACACAGTGTGACGGTCGGCCCTGTTCTGCTTCAAGATCAGGACACAGAGCCGCCCGAACGGGCGAATTCCCGCACCTCGTGCTGACCCCTTCTCCCGCTGGTGACCTGGGCCCGAGGCCGGACGTCACGCTGTGTTGCCGCGGAGGTCTTTGGCTGGGAGACCGTCACGCGGCTACTGTCGGCCGCGCTTCCCTCACCCGCCGTGAGCACAGCCCTTCTGTGGTGCGACTTCCGGCCCGGGGAGCACCCTGTCCGCCGTCGAAGGGAGTGCGGCTTCCCGTGGTGTCCCACAGTCGCCTTGTACCGTCCGGGTTCGACCGGGGCGCGGCCGCCGCCCTCGGCGTGCTGTCCGCCGCTGCCGCCGCCCTCGGCGCCATCCCCGTCCAGCCGGCCGCCGCCGCGCCGCACGACACCACCCGCGCCGAAGTGGACCGGTTGTACGAGGAGGCCGAGAAAGCCACCGAGGCGTACAACAAGGCCGACGAGCGCGCCGACGAGCTGCGTGAGCAGATCGGCACCGCACAGGACTCGATCGCCCGGCAGCAGGACCGCATCAACACCATGCGGGAGTCGCTGGGTTCGCTCGCCGGCGCCCAGTACCGCTCCGGCGCCCTCGACCCGTCGATCGCCCTGCTGTTCTCCGAGAACCCCGACGACTACCTCGACCGGGCGTCCGCCCTGGACCGCATCAGCGCCCACCAGGCGGGCGAACTCCACGACCTCCAACAGGCCATGCGCGACCTCGATCAGGACCGCGAGGAGGCCGGCGACAAGCTGACCGAACTGGAGAAGAGCCGCAAGGCCGTCGCCCAGCACAAGCGGACCGTTGAGGGCAAGCTCGCGGCCGCCCGGCAGCTGCTCAACTCCCTCCCGGACGAGGAGCGCGCCGAGTACGAACGAGCCTCCCGCTCCACCGCCTCGGGCCGCACCGACATGCCCGAACCCGTCGGCGCCGTCGCCCCCAACGGCCGCGCCGCCGCCGCCGTCGCCGCGGCCCGCTCGGCCCTCGGCAAGCCGTACGTGTGGGGGGCCACCGGCCCCGACGGCTTCGACTGCTCCGGGCTCATGGTCTGGTCGTACGGCCAGGCGGGCGTGGGCCTGCCGCGCACCTCGCAGGCCCAGCGGTACGCCGGCACCCAGGTCCCGCTCTCCCAGGCACAGCCCGGCGACCTGGTCACCTACCGGCCCGACGCCAGCCATGTCGGCATGTACGTCGGCAACGGGCAGGTCATCCACGCGCCCTACCCGGGCGCCCCGGTCCGCTACGACCCCGTCGGGATGATGCCGATCGCCTCGGTCACGCGCCCCTGAGCGCCGCTCCGGTCCCCGGCCGCGACAGGGCGACGGCGGCCGGGAGCCGTACGTCGCCCCGGCGGTCGCCCCCGTGCCGCCGTACCCGGGCTGAGATCGGCTGACCCTGCCGGACGGCGCCTGGGTCCCCGTACGATCGGGAACGTGGCTGGTCGAAGGCGCGCGACGCGTTCCCGGTCCGGGTCGGGGGTCCGGCACGGGCTCCCGGGACGCGGAGGCGTTCCGTCGGCCCTCGCCCTCGCCCTCGCCCTCGCCGTCCTCGTCGGCTGCGGCGGCGACGCGGAACCCGACGCCGCCCGTGCCGACGTCGAGCGGATGCTCGACCGGCGGGCCACGGCGGTCCTGGAACGGGACGGCGCGGCCTACCGCGCCACCGAGGCGCCGACCTCCCCGGTCGCCGGTCAACTGGCCACCGGGGCAGCCGAGTTCGCCAACCTCCGCCGCCTGCCGCTGTCCTCCTGGTCCTACGACCTCAACTCCTTCCGCCGCTCCGGCGACCGGGCCAGCGCCGAGGCGGCCCTGCGCTACCGGATCCGCGGCTACGACGAGTCGCCCGTCACCGCCGTACGGACCCTGACCCTCGTCCGGGACGACGGGGCGTGGCGGGTGGCCGCCGACGAGCCCGCGAAGAAGGGCACCGAACAGCTCTGGGAACAGGGGCGGATCGTCGCGGTACGCGGGGAGCGGAGCCTCGTGCTGGGGGTCGGGCGGTCGGCGGACGCCCTGCGGGGGTACGCGGCGCTGGCGGACCGGGCCGTGCCCGCCGTGACGGAGGCGTGGGGGGAGGACTGGGCGCGGCGGGTCGTGGTCGTCGTACCGGAGTCGCTGGACGAGATGGCGGGGCTGCTGGGGGCGCCCGCGTCCGGGTACCGGGGGATCGCGGCGGTCACCACCGGGGAGGCCGGGGGGTCGGCGAAGGCGCCGGCGGACCGGATCGTGGTCAATCCCGACGCGTACGCCGTCCTCGGCGACTTCGGCAAACAGGTCGTGCTCACCCACGAGACGACCCACGTCGCCACGCGCGCCCACACCAACGCCGCGACGCCGTTGTGGCTCTCCGAGGGTTACGCGGACTGGGTCGGCTACCGGGGCACCGGGCGCGCGGCGTCCGACGTGGCCCCCGAGCTGCAGCGGGCGGTGGCGGAGGGACGGTTGCCGGCGGCGCTCCCCGCCGACGAGGACTTCGGCTTCGCCGACGACTCCGGGAGGCTCGCACAGGCCTACGAGAGCGGTTGGCTGGCGTGCCGTCTGATCGCGGACCGGTGGGGTGAGGTGCGGTTGGACGAGTTCTACCGGGCGGTCGGTGCGCATGGGGAGCGGGAGGGGGCGGTGGAGGGGGCGCTGGAGGAGGTGCTGGGGACGACGGTGGGGGAGTTCACGGGGGAGTGGAGGGAGTATGTGCGGGCGCAGCTGGAGGGACGGTGAGGGGCGTGTCGCGCAGTTCCCCGCGCCCCTGAAAAGCAGGGGCTGCGCCCCGTGCTTCTCATCCCGCGGCCCGGCCGCTTTCATCCCGCGGCCCCGTGGTCTTTCAGGCCCGCGGCCCCGTCGTCTGTCAGGCCCACGGAGCTGTGGTCCTTCAGGCCCATAGGGGTGGCCTGGTCCTTCAGGGGCGCAGCCCCTGTCTTTTAGGGGCGCGGGGAACTGCGCGACCAGCCCCCACCGGACCCGCACCCGACAACGCACCCCCCGGCGCACCCGACAACGCACCACCCAGCGCCACCGTCTCGCTCCACAGCTCGAACGCCGCCAGCAGCGCCGCCAGGACCAGCAGCCCGTTGCGGACGAACAGGAGCGTCACCCCCAGCCAGTCGCTCGCCACGACATGGCCGAACCAGATCGGGAACTCCAGCACGGTCACGAACGACGCCCCCAGAACCATGCCCCCCGGCAGCCCCATACGGCTCGCCCGGAAGCAGAGACAGACGGCGGCCAGCCCCACCAGCCACACCATGTACTGGGGGCTGATCACCCGACTCGTGGCCGTGAACATCAGCACCCCCACGAACGCCGCGTCCACGAGCGTGTGCGGAGCGAACCGCCGCGCCCGTACCCGCCACAGCAGCAGCCAGGCGAACGCCACTCCGCTGAGCAGCAGGGCCGCGTCGCTGACGACGTCGACGTGCGGGCCGAGGAACTCCACCGAGCCGTAGTTGAGCAGCACCTCCCCGTCCCAGCCGAACTGCCGGGCCACATGGAAGACCAGGGCGCCGAGCGACTCCACCTCCGTGCCCCGGTCGCGCTGGAAGGTCAGGAAGGCGAAGGCGCCGGGCATGGCCAGGGCGAGGCCGGCCGCCAGCGCGACGCCGGTGGCCGCCGCCCAGGCCCACGCGGCGCGTCGGCGGGCGCCCAGGAGCAGCAGCGCCGGCCACACCTTCAGCAGGGCCGCGAAGGCCGTCAGCGCCCCCATCGCGCGTGGATGGCGGCTGCCGGCCAGGAGGGCCGCGACCGCCACCGCCGTCACCATCACGTCGTACCGGGCGTACGCGGTCGGACCGAGCAGGGGCAGGCCCACCACCCACACCCGGGCCCCGCGCCAGGTCCTGCCGGGACGCGCGCCCGCGTGGAGGAGCAGGGCGAGGACCGCCAGGTCGGCGAGGCAGGCGAGGACGAAGAAGGCCGACGCGTAGTCCAGGAAGGGCAGCAGCGCGGGCGAGAGGATCGCGAGGGCGGCGGCGGGCGGGTACTGCCAGGTGACGTCGTCCAGGGGATACGTTCCCGCGCGCAGGGTCCCGTACCAACCCTGGTAGATCACCGAGACGTCGCCGGTGACGTCCGGCCCGGGGAACACGAACACCTTGAAGACGAACAGCAGCAGGAGCAGCCGCGTCGCACCCCAGAGCGTGAGCAGCCCGACCGGGAGCCGTCGAGAGCCCGTCATGTCCATCCGCACCACGTGAGTCCCTGTCCCTGTCCGTCCGCGCACCGGTTCGTCGGTGAGGGACATGATCCCCCGCCGGGCTGTGAGACGGCCGTGCAGCCCGGCCGGGCCCGTTCGGTAGGGTCGGCGGCGATGCACAAGACCCTGATCGTGACGAACGACTTCCCGCCCCGGCCCGGCGGCATCCAGGCGTTCCTGCACAACATGGCGCTGCGGCTGGACCCCGAGCGCCTCGTCGTCTACGCGTCGACGTGGAAGCGCGGCCGCGAGGGCGTCGAGGCGACGGCCGCCTTCGACGCCGAGCAGCCCTTCACCGTCGTACGCGACCGGACGACCATGCTGCTGCCGACGCCCGCCGTGACCCGCCGCGCGGTCTCGCTGCTGCGCGAGCACGGCTGCACGTCGGTGTGGTTCGGCGCGGCGGCCCCCCTCGGCCTGATGGCCCCCGCGCTGCGCGGGGCGGGCGCCGAGCGGCTGGTGGCCACCACGCACGGCCACGAGGCGGGCTGGGCGCAGCTGCCCGCCGCCCGGCAACTGCTGCGGCGGATCGGCGAGGGCACGGACACGATCACCTACCTGGGCGAGTACACCCGCTCCCGGATCGCCACGGCCCTCACGCCCGAGGCGGCCGGGCGGATGGTCCAACTGCCGCCCGGGGTCGACGAGAAGACCTTCCACCCGGGCTCCGGCGGCGACGAGGTCCGCGCCCGGCTGGGCCTCACGGACCGCCCGGTCGTCGTCTGTGTCTCCCGGCTCGTGCCGCGCAAGGGGCAGGACACGCTGATCCGGGCGATGCCCGGCATCCTCGCGGCGGAGCCCGAGGCGGTGCTGCTGATCGTCGGCGGCGGACCGTACGAGAAGGAGCTGCGCCGGCTCGCCCAGGAGACCGGGGTCGCCGGGTCCGTCCGCTTCACCGGCGCCGTCCCCTGGTCCGAGCTGCCCGCCCACTACGGCGCCGGTGACGTCTTCGCCATGCCGTGCCGCACCCGTCGGGGCGGCCTGGACGTGGAGGGCCTCGGCATCGTCTATCTGGAGGCCTCGGCCACCGGCCTCCCCGTCGTCGCGGGCGACTCGGGCGGCGCCCCCGACGCCGTGCTCGACGGTGAGACGGGCTGGGTCGTGCGGGGCAGTTCCCCGACGGAGGCCGCGGAGCGCATCACCACCCTCCTCGGCGACCGGGAGCTGCGGGAGCGCATGGGGCAGCGGGGCCGCGAGTGGGTCGAGGAGAAGTGGCGCTGGGACCTGTTGGCAGAAACTTTGAAAACGCTGCTGTAGCCCCGTGAGGGGCGCGGGGAACTGCGCGACCAGCCACAAGACGACCGGAAGTCGCCTTCCGGGAGCACCCGGCACCCCGGTAGGCGCCGCCCGGCACGGCAAAGCCTCTAGCCGGAGCCGGGAAATCCGCACATGCTGCGCACATGACAGCAAAACTGATGCAGCGTCAGCTGACGAGACGTCATATCCTTGGTATGGCCGCGCTCCAGAGCGCGGCCGCCCTCGGCCTCACCCGCATCGGCCTCCAGTCCGCCCGAGCGGCCGAGCCCGACGCCGTCGACAACGCCCCGGCGATCGTCATCGGCTCCGGCTACGGCGCCGCCGTGGCCGCCCTCCGCCTCGGCCAGGCCGGCATCCGCACCCTCGTCCTGGAGATGGGCAAGGCCTGGACCACCCCCGGCTCCGACGGCAAGATCTTCTGCTCGACCAGGGAGCCGGACGAGCGCTCCATGTGGTTCAAGACCCGGACCGAGGCCCCGCTCGCCACGTTCCTCTGGCTGGACGTCGTCAACAGGGACATCAGCCTGTACCCCGGCGTGCTGGACCGGGTGCGCTACGCCAACATGTCGGTCTTCCTCGGCCGGGGCGTCGGCGGCGGCTCCCTGGTCAACGGCAGCATGGCCGTCACCCCCCTCCAGTCGTACTTCGCCGAGCAGTTCCCGACCGTCGACACCGCCGAGATGTACGGCACGTACTTCCCGCGCGCCCGCGCCATGCTCGGCGTCAACACCGTCGACCCCGCCTGGTTCGAGTCCACGGAGTGGTACCGCTTCAGCCGGATCTCCCGCGCCCACGCGGCTAAGGCCGGCTTGAAGACCACCTTCGTGCCCAGCGTCTACGACTTCGGCTACATGCAGCGCGAGGCGGCGGGCACCGCGACCAAGTCGGCTCTCGCGGGGGAGGTCATCTACGGCAACAACCACGGCAAGAAGAGCCTCGACAAGACGTACCTGGCCGCCGCCCTCGGCACCGGCAACGTCACCATCCACACCCTGGAACGGGCCAGGGGCATCCGCCGGCTGAGCGACGGCACGTACGTCGTCACCGTCGACCGCCTCGACGGCACGGGCACGGTCGTCGAGACCAAGGAGTACGGCTGCACCTATCTGTTCCTCGGCGCCGGCAGCGTCGGCACCACCGAACTCCTCGTCCGGGCACGGGCCAGGAACACCCTTCCCGCCCTGGACGCGAGCGTCGGCGCCGGCTGGGGCCCCAACGGCAATGTCATGCTCGGCCGGGCCAACCACCTGTGGGACACCGTCGGGGCGAACCAGTCGACCATGCCGGTCATGGGCATCGACGACTGGGCCAACACCGCCAACCCCGTCTTCGCCGAGATCGCCCCCCTGCCCACCGGCCTCGAGCACTGGGTCAGCCTCTATCTGGCGATCACCAAGAACACCGAACGCGCCTCCTTCACCTACGACGCCGCCGCCGACACGGCGAAACTCGGCTGGAGCGCCGCCCAGAGCGCGGTCTCCTCGTCCATGGCCAAGAAGCTCTTCGACCGGATCAACTCCGCCAACTCCACGATGTACCGGTACGACCTGTTCGGCTCGCCCAGCAAGGTGTTCGCCGACGACTTCACGTACCACCCGCTGGGCGGCTGTGTGCTGGGGAAGGCGACCGACGGCTACGGAAGGGTGAAGGGGTACTCGAAGCTGTACGTCACCGACGGCTCGCTGGTGCCCGGCTCGATCGGGGTGAACCCGTTCGTCACGATCACCGCGCTCGCCGAACGCACGATGGCGCGGATCCTCGTGGAGGACACCGCGCCATGATCGTCGTACGTGTCTGACTACTTCTGGTAGATCGCCTCGATCTCGTCCGCGTAGTCCTTCGCCACCACGTTGCGCTTGAGCTTCAGGGACGGCGTCAGGTGGCCCGACTCCTCCGTGAACTGTGAGGACAGAATGCGGAACTTCCGCACCGATTCCGCCTTCGACACCGCGGCGTTGCCGTCGTCGATCGCGGCCTGAACGGCCGCGTTCAGATCGGCGTCCGCGCTCAGCGACGCCGCGGTGGAGCCCGCCGGCTTGCCGTGCTCGGCGGCCCAACGGCCCAGGAACTCCTCGTCGATGGTGACCAGCGCGCCGACGAACGGCCGCCCGTCACCCACCACCATGCACTCCGCGACCAGCGCGTGGGCGCGGATACGGTCCTCGATCACGGCCGGGGCGACGTTCTTGCCGCCCGCCGTGACGATGATCTCCTTCTTGCGGCCGGTGATGCTGAGGTAGCCGTCCTCGTCGAGGGTGCCGATGTCACCGGTGTGGAACCAGCCGTCGGCCAGCGCCTCCTCGGTCGCGCCCGGGTTGTTCCAGTACTCCTTGAACAGGTGCTCGCCGTGCAGCAGCACCTCCCCGTCGTCCGCGATCCGGATGACGGAGCCCGGCAGCGGCTGCCCGACCGTGCCGATCTTCTGCCGGTCCCAGGGGTTGAACGCGGTCGCCGCGCAGGACTCGGTGAGGCCGTAGCCCTCCAGGACCGTGAAGCCGATGCCCCGGAAGAAGTGGCCGAGGCGCTCGCCGAGCGGGGCGCCGCCCGAGATCGCGAACTCGCCCTTGCCGCCGAGCACCGCGCGCAGCTTGCTGTAGACGAGCTTGTCGAACACCTTGTGCTTGATCTTCAGACCGAGGGCCGGGCCCGACGCCGAGTCCAGCGCCTTGCTGTACGCGATCGCCGTGTCCGCGGCCTTGTCGAAGATCTTGCCCTTGCCGTCCGCCTGCGCCTTGGCCCGCGCCGAGTTGTAGACCTTCTCGAACACCCGCGGCACACCGAGGATCAGCGTCGGCCGGAAGGAGGCCAGTTCGTCGGTGAGGTTCTTGATGTCCGGTACGGTGCCCAGCTTGATCGGCGCCATCATGGGCGCGACCTGCACCAGCCGCCCGAAGACGTGCGCGAGCGGGAGGAAGAGCAGGACCGAGCACTCGCCCGTACGGAACAGGGGCCGCAGCCGCTCCACCACGTTCCCGCACTCGGCGAAGAAGCTGCGGTGGGTGAGCACGCACCCCTTCGGGCGGCCCGTGGTGCCCGAGGTGTAGACGATGGTCGCCGGGTCGTCGGCCTTCGCCAGCGAGCTGCGCTCGTCGACGGCAGCGTCGGTGACGTCCTGGCCGAGGCGGCCCAGCTCCTCCACCCCGCCGCCCTCGATCTGCCAGAGGTGCTTGAGCGCCGGCAGCGAGTCGCGCACCGACTCGACGGCGGCGGTGTGCGCGTCCAGCTCCACGATCATGGCGGTCGCGCCCGAGTCGGCGAGGATCCACTGCACCTGTTCCGGCGAACTGGTCTCGTACACCGGGACGGTGACCGCGCCGGCCGTCCAGATCGCGAAGTCGAGCAGGGTCCACTCGTACCGGGTACGGGACATCAGCCCGACCCGGTCGCCGGGCTGGACACCGGAGGCGATCAGCCCCTTCGCAGCCGTCCGCACCTCGGCGAGGAACTGGACCGCGTTCACGTCCTGCCAGGCGCCGCCCGCCTTGCGGGCGATGACGGCGACATCGGGATGCTGCGCGGCGTTTCTGCGGACGATGTCGGTCAGATTGCCGTCCGTCGGGACCTCGTACAAAGCCGGAAGGCTGAACTCGCGCAAGACTGCTGCTCCTCATAGGGCGCCGGCGCCACGACTCTGTGTTGCTGCGACGGTGCGGTCCAAGGCTGGGCGAGCGCTCAGGCCCCCGTGGTTCCTTGGGCCTTACTGGTTGAAAACCTGAGCACAACTGGACTGCCCGGACGTTACCCGTCGGTATGGCTTCTCCGCGAGGGGGGTCCGGTGAGATGTTCTCCGCGTCACACCTGGGGGCTCTCCTCGGGAAGAATAGTCCCCTCACTTACTGACTGGCCAGTAACCGCACGTGCGACCGGCTCTGTTCACGTATGCCGCACAGGCCTACGCTTGATCGTCATGGCACGCACACCGGGCGGTAACGGCAGAACGCGCATTCACGTGGTCAGCGACGTGCACGGCAACGCGCACGACCTGGCCGGAGCGGGTGAGGGCGCCGACGCCTTGGTGTGCCTGGGCGACCTGGTCCTCTTCCTCGACTACGCCGACCACTCCCGCGGCATCTTCCCCGACCTCTTCGGCGCCGAGAACGCGTCCCGGCTCGTCGAACTGCGCACCGCCCGGCGGTTCGAGGAGGCGCGCGAACTGGGGGCCCGGCTCTGGGCGGGCGTGGGCGAGGACCGCTCCGCCGTGATCGAGAAGGCCGTGCGCAAGCAGTACGCCGAACTGTTCGCGGCCTTCCCCACCCCGACGTACGCGACCTACGGCAATGTCGACATGCCGCGACTGTGGCCGGAGTACGCGGGGCCGGGGACGACCGTGCTCGACGGCGAACGGGTGGAGATCGGCGGCCGGGTCTTCGGCTTCGTGGGCGGCGGCCTGCGCACGCCCATGCGGACGCCGTACGAGATCAGCGACGAGGAGTACGCGGCCAAGATCGAGGCGGTGGGCGAGGTGGACGTGCTCTGCACCCACATCCCGCCGGAGGTGCCCGAACTGGTCTACGACACGGTGGCGCGCCGCTTCGAGCGGGGGAGCCGGGCACTGCTGGAGGCGATCCGCAGGACCCGGCCCCGCTACGCGCTGTTCGGGCACGTCCACCAGCCCCTGGCCCGGCGGATGCGGCTCGGGGCGACGGAGTGTGTCAACGTCGGGCATTTCGCGAGCAGCGGGAAGCCGTGGGCGCTGGAGTGGTGAACGCCGGGTGGGGTGGCGAGGGTTCGGCGGGCGCGCGGTAGCCTTCACGCTGCACATACGTGCGCACCCACCTCCCTCACCGGACCGTCTCTGGAGGAGCCACGGCGATGGCGGAATTCACCAGTTCGAGCATCACGATCGAGGCCTCGGCCGCCGACGTCATGGCAGTGATCGCCGACTTCGCCCGCTACCCGGACTGGACGGGTGAGGTGAAGGAGGCGGAGGTCCTCCGGACGGACGACCAGGGGCGGGCCGAGCAGGTCCGGCTGGTCATGGACGCGGGCGCGATCAAGGACGACCAGACGCTGGGGTACACCTGGACCGGGGCGAACGAGGTGTCCTGGACGCTGGTCAAGTCCCAGATGCTCCGCTCCCTCGACGGGTCCTACATCCTCAAGCCGGTGAGCGACTCGGTGACCGAGGTGACGTATCAGCTCACCGTCGACGTCAAGATCCCGATGCTCGGCATGATCAAGCGCAAGGCGGAGAAGGTCATCATCGACCGGGCGCTGGCGGGCCTGAAGAAGCGGGTGGAGTCGGGGGCGTAGGTTTTTTTGCCCACCCGCCCACCCGCCCACCCGACTCGCCCTGGTGGTGGAGGGCGCCGGCGTGCGTTGAGCGCTGTGCGCCCAATAGCTCGGTGGGCTGGGACGGGGCGCGACTGCGGGTCGTTCGTGGCTGATCGCGCAGTTCCCCGCGCCCCTGGGAATCGGGCTCCGCCTTCCTTCCCTCCTCGCTCCGTCCCCCGTCCGCCCCAGCTGCGGGCAGTCGTCACTGGGGCGATGGGGGCACTTCCCGCTCGAGCGAAGTCGAGAGCGGGGGAGGGTGGGCGCAGGCGGCACCCTGCCAGCGCCGGTGAGTGCCCCCCGGCGCTGGGCGCCGGTCCCGGCCCCGCTGGGCTACCGTTCACCCCCATGCGCACCATCCTGATCACCGGGCAAGGCGGCAGCGGCCGTACGACGGTCGCCGCGGCCACGGCGCTGGACGCGGCCCGCGCGGGCACCCGCACGCTGGTCCTGAGCGCCGACCGCACGGACGGGCTGGGCGCGGCCCTCGGCACGGCCACGGGACCGGAGCCCGTCCGCGTCGCGCCGCACCTCACCGCCTGGCGCCCCGACGCCGCGGCCGGCTTCCGGGAGGACCTCGTCGCGTTCCAGGAGCGCGCCGCGTCCGTCCTCGACCTGCTGGGCGCGGGACGCCTGGACGCCGAGGAACTCACGCCCCTGCCCGGCGCCGAGGAACTCGCCCTGCTCCGGGCGCTGCGGGACGCCGCGCTGTCGGAGGCGTACGACCTGCTCGTCGTCGATCTGCCCCCCGCCCCGCAGGCCCTCGCCCTGCTCGGCCTCCCGGAGGAACTGCGGCGGTATCTGCGCCGGCTGCTCCCGCCGGAGCGGCAGGCGGCCCGAGCGCTGCGGCCGGTCCTCGGCCGTCTCGCCGGAGTGCCGATGCCCGCCGAGTGGCTGTACGAGACGGCCGCCCGCTGGGACGTCGAACTGGCCGCCGTCGCCGCGATCGTCGAGGACCCGGGCACCAGCGTGCGCCTGGTCGCGGAGCCCGGCCCGGCCGGCGCCGACCACACGCGCCTCGCGGGTGTCGGATTCGCCCTGCGGGCGCTCCCCGTCGACCTGCTGATCGCCAACCGGCTCCTTCCCCAGGGCAGCCACGACATCTGGCTCGCCGGCCTCGTCGCGCAGCAGCGCAAGGCGTTGGAGGAGTGGGAGGAGCGGGGCGGGACCCGCCCCGTACGGGGAGTCGCCCACCTCGGACGCGACCCCCGCGGCCTCGACGACCTCGCCGCTCTGGGCGTCCCCGGTACGGGTGACGCTCCCGCCCGGGTCACCTGGCCCGTCACCGACAACCTCGGGGACGAGGGCGTGCTGGTGTGGCACATCCCGCTGCCCGGCGCGATACGGGACGAGCTGGATCTCATCCGGCGCGGCGACGAGCTGGTCGTCACGGCGGGCCAGTTCCGCCGTATCGTTCCGCTGCCGTCGGCACTGCGCCGCTGCACGGTCGACGGCGCGGCCCTGCGCGACGACCGGCTGAGCATCCGATTCGCGCCGGACCCGCGGTTGTGGCCCCGGACCCGGTGAACCGCATACGCCCGTTCGGGTAACGTCGAAGGTACGAACCGTAGGCAGGAGCCCGCCATGAGCGAAGAGCGCCCCACGTCCGACGCCGCCGGCGAGGACGCGGCCGCACGCAGGGACGCGGCCGACGAGGCGCGGACGGCCGAGCAGGCGCGCGAGAGCGACCGTGTGCGCGCCACCGACGCCGACGCCTGGGCGACGGCGTGCGAGGAGGACCTGAACGCGGAGAAGGCCCGTCGCCGTGCCCGGTACGGGCCGCCCCCGGGCTCGGCCGCCGAGGAACTGCGCAAGCTGGTCGACACCGTCGCGGACAAGCTGTCCGGACTGCAGTCGCCGTTGCTCGGCGCGGTCGCCGGCGGCGCGGCGCAGCAGATGGTCAACCAGGTCGTCCGTCAGGCCAAGGCCGCCGTCGAACCCGTCATCGAACGCAACCCGGACGTCTTCGACCATCTCGCCGCCGCGGGCGGTGAACTCCTCGCCGCGTACCGCTCCGCCGTCGAGGCCCAGGAGCGCCGCTGGACCAACCGGGACACCGGCCACCAGGGAGGCCGTGACCAGGGGGACGACCAGGGCCCCGGCGAGCGCATCGACCTGGACTGACGGCGGGCCCGTCCGCCGGGCGGACGCCGGGAGTCCCGGGGCAGGGCCTCGGGTACGGTTGGCCGTAGCGGGGCTCGACCGAAACTGAGGGATTCATGGGACTCACCATCGGCGTCGACATCGGCGGTACCAAGATCGCGGCCGGTGTGGTCGACGAGGAAGGCAACATCCTCTCGACCCACAAGGTGCCGACCCCGGGCACGCCCGAGGGGATCGTGGACGCCATCGCCGCCGCCGTCGAGGGCGCGCGAGCCGGACACGAGATCGTCGGTGTCGGCATCGGCGCGGCCGGTTACGTCAACCGGCAGCGGTCGCAGGTCTACTTCGCCCCCAACATCGACTGGCGCAACGAGCCGCTCAAGGAGAAGGTCGAGGCCCGCGTGGGCCTGCCGGTCGTCGTGGAGAACGACGCCAACGCCGCCGCCTGGGGCGAGTACAAGTTCGGCGCGGGCAAGGGCCACCGCAACGTCATCTGCATCACCCTCGGCACCGGTCTGGGCGGCGGGATCATCATCGGCAACAAGCTGCGCCGCGGGCACTACGGCGTGGCCGCCGAGTTCGGTCACATCCGGATGGTCCCCGACGGTCTGCTCTGCGGCTGCGGCAGCCAGGGCTGCTGGGAGCAGTACGCCTCCGGCCGCGCCCTCGTCCGGTACGCCAAGCAGCGCGCCAACGCCACCCCGGAGAACGCGGAGCTCCTCCTCGGCCTCGGCGACGGCACCCCCGACGGCATCGAGGGCAAGCACATCTCCATGGCCGCCCGCCAGGGCGACCCCGTCGCGGTCGACTCCTACCGCGAACTCGCCCGCTGGGCCGGCGCCGGCCTCGCCGACCTCGCCTCTCTCTTCGACCCCTCCGCCTTCATCGTCGGCGGCGGCCTGTCGGACGAGGGCGAACTGGTCCTCGACCCCATCCGCAAGTCCTACAAGCGCTGGCTCGTGGGCGGCAACTGGCGCCCGGTCGCCGATGTCATCGCCGCTCAACTGGGCAACGAGGCGGGCCTGGTGGGCGCGGCGGACCTGGCGAGGGAACCCGACCCGATCATGTAGGCACCGGTCAGCGGCAGCCCCGTGCCCCTCTTGTCTTCAGGGGCGCGGGGAACCGCGCGGGAAACCATGACGCACCGGTAGTCGCAAACGGACAAATGCCCCGAGCTCCTGGGCGTATCTTGATCCATATGGTGACCACCCAGCTCCCCAACTCCCGCACCGACCCCGACGGTTCGGCCGTCATCCGCGTCCTCAGCTACAACATCCGCTCCATGCGTGACGACACGGACGCCCTCGCCCGAGTGATCACCGCCTGCGCCCCCGACCTGGTCCTGATCCAGGAAGCCCCCCGCTTCTTCCGCTGGCGCAAGAAGCTCGCCAGGCTCGCCGCCGCCTCCGGACTGGTCACCCTCTCCGGCGGGGCGACCGCCTCCGGGCCCGCGCTGCTGTGCGGCCTGCGCGCGACGGTCGAGCGCACCGAGGACGTCCTCCTGCCCCTCACCCCCGGCCTGCACCGACGCGGCTTCGCCACGGCGGTGGTCCGCTTCGGCCGCGCCCGCCTCGGCGTCCTGTCCTGCCACCTCTCCCTGCACAAGGACGAGCGGTACGAGCAGGGCGGCATGCTCCTGGACCGGCTGGCCGGACTGGGCGTGACCCACGCGGTCGCGGGCGGCGACCTCAACGAACGCCCGGACGGCCGCACCTTCCGCCGCCTCGCCGGAGAACTCCAGGACTGCTGGACCACCACCCCGTGGGGCGGCGAACACACCTCCACCCCCACCGACCCGCACCAGCGCATCGACGCGATCCTGGCCACGTCCGGCATCGAGGTCCTCGGCTGCGGCGTCCCCCTCGACCTCCCCGGCGTCACCGACGACGACCTGAGGGCGGCCACGGACCACCTGCCGGTCCTGGCCGCCCTCAGAGTCCCCGCCGAGGCCTAGGTCCTGTCCTGGAGGTGTCGCAAGCCCCTAGCCCGCTGCCGACGGGTACTGCTTGGCCCTGTCGACGATCGCCCAGCTGTCCAGGTACGAGAGCTGGGTGTACACCTTCATGTCCTTGCCGTCGCCCGAGGAACGCTCGTCCCGGAAGCCGAGGAAGGCGTACGTCACCGGGTCGAAGATGAAGAAGCTGCCGTAGCCGATGGTTCCCCCGGGCAGATCCGGGGCCTTGTAGGTGATGGCCACGCCGACCCGTCCCTTGGCGTCCTTCTGGTTCGGCACCGCCTTGACCCCCGGCACCATCCCGAGCGCCTCGTACGCCGCAGGGCGCAGTCCTTCGGGCATCACCGGGACCAGCTTGAGCAGCCCGGCGAGGCTGAAGTGGATGTGCATCCACTCCTCGTCGGAGATGTCGTCCAAGGAGGCGTTCTCCCCCTGGCCTCCGAAGGACTTCTTCTCGATCGCCAGGATCAACTGTTCCGGATCGGTCGGCAGCTGCCGCAGTTCGCTCCAGTCCTGCGGCGGCCACACGCTCTCGTTCTCCTTCAGCGGAGGCGCCCACCACCCCTTGCCGATCTCCATGACCCACGAGCGCTGTGAGCCGTCCACCGAGCGCCAGTTCTCGGAGACGTGGGTCTTCGTCGTCCCGGTCTTCTGGTTCGTCTCCTTGATGATCTCCTTGGAGTAGACGAACTGGTCGTCCCGAGGGCTGACCGGCTTCTCGTGCTGTCGCGCGTACGCGGCCGCCCCGTTGAGGACCGTCCGCGCGCTCACGTTCCGCATCGGCGGCAGGTCGGTGACTGGCGGCTGCGCGCTCCGGCCCCGGCCGTCGTCGCGGTCGTGCTGCACGGCGACCAGTACGCCGGCCGTGACGGCGGCGGCCACCACGCCGCTCAGCGCGATCCGCAGGACCGGGCGGCGGCGTACCGGCGAGGCGTTCCGGAGGATCGGCTTCCGTGCCCGGTCCGCGTCCGGCGCGGTGATCGTGGCGAGCAGCCGGGCCCGCCCGCGCCGCCGGGTCTCCTCGTCCAGCGGGGGCACCCCGGCGTCGTAGTCGGCGAGGTCCCGCAGGTCCCACAGGGCCCTCGGGTCGTGGATGTCACGCATGGGCGTCTGCCTCTCGGAAAGCGGTCGGGTCGGATCCGCCCAGTGCTTCGCGCAGCCTGCCGCGAGCCCGGTTCAGCCGCGATCTGATCGTGCCGACGGGCACGTCGAGGGCCTGGGCCGCCTCCTCGTAGTCGAGGCCGGCCCAGGCCACCAGCAGCACCACGTCGCGATGCCGGGCGGACAGCCCGGCGAGCGCCGCCGCCAGCTCCCGGCGCACCCCCGTGGCACCGGCCCTGGCGACCGCCCGGTCCGCGACCGGCTCCTCGTGTTCCACCGGCTCCGGCAGCCGGGCCAGTGCCCTGAACCGGCGCGCCTCCGCCCGCCGGTGCCGGCCGAGGACGTTGGTGGCGACACCGAACAGCCAGGGGCGGGCGTCGGGCCGCTGCAGGTCGTACGTGTGCCGCCGTTGGAACGCGATGGCGAAGGTCTCCGCCATCAGGTCCTCCGCCGCCTCGGGACCCAGCCGCCGCGCCGCGTAGCGGTGCACGGCGTCGGCATGGCGGTCGTAGAGGACGGCGAACAGCTCGGGCTCCTCCCGGGACCGCTCGATCACGCGGGCGTCGCTCTCCTCGCGATCCCCGGCGCGGGGGCCGAGTCCCGGTGGTCCGACGGACATCGGGGCTCCTCTCGTTCGTCCGAACGCTTCCAAGAAGGCTGGGCCCGTTCGGGGCGTGCACCCGTACTTCGCCGTTCACCGGAATCGAGTTCCATCCCGTCTCCTGGCGTCCGTGTCTTGGGATCCGGCGACGGCGAGGGCCCGCCCGGAACGTTCCCGGGCGGGCCCTCGTGCGCGACGCGACGTCGGCGGTGGTGGGGTCAGACGACCGCGCCCCGGCCCGGATCGTCGTCGTCCTCGTCGTCGCTCTGCATCCGCATCACCAGCGTGGCGAAGCCGCCCAGGAAGCCGCCGATGCCCAGGGTGGTGAGCCACCAGGTCATGTCCCAGCCGAGCAGCACCGCGAGCAGCAGCAGGACCGGACCGCCGATCACGCCCAGCCAGGCGAACTTGGCGGTCGCGTCGGCCTCCGGCAGCGGGGGCGGCTCGGGCGGCACGAAGTGGCCCTCGCCGTCCTCGTCGTCCTCGGAGTCCTCGTCGCCCGTGTCCTCGCCGACCGGGTCGGGCACGCTGTAGTCGCGCGGGCCCGCCCCGACACCGGGGGCGAACGCGACCGAGCTGCCGAGCGGCCTGGGGGCCGAGGGGCCCGCGGCGCCGTCGGGTGCCTTGTCCGCGGAGTCCTCCGGCTCGGCCTCCATCAGGGCCAGGTCCTCCACGGACCGGAACGGCTTGGCACCCGGCGGGTCCGGCGGCTCCTCGCCGAACCCGGCGACGATGGCCCGCCAGGCGGCGTCCTCGTCGAACGGCACGTGCTGCTCCTCGCCGGCGTGCTGCTCCTCGCTCGGCGCCTCGCCGGACGGGGCGCCCCCGGCGCCTCCGGCCGTGCCGCCCGCGGAGCCGCCCGAGGAGTCCCCCCGTGAGTCACCGGGGGAGGCGCCCAGGGGCGCTCCCTGCTCCTCCGGCTCACGCTCGGAGTCGTGCTCAGCCACCAGTGGCCGTCCCTTCCCTCTGCTCCAAGGATCCCGGACCGATCTGCTCCACGGACCCCGAATCAGACTGATGTACGGATTCCGCGTCGGACTTCTTCACATCCGCCGCCTCGGACTCCGCCGCACCCGGTCCGTCGAGGTCCTTCACCAGCCGGGTGACGAACGCGTGGCTCTCCTCGAAGATCCGGTCCGCGTCATGGTCCAACGTCGCGACGTGGTGGCTCTGTTCCAGCAGGATCTCCGTGACGTCCGTCGACGACACCCGGCCGAGGACGCGCTCGGAGTCGACGGGCGGCACCACATGGTCCCGTGGGCTGTGCAGAAGCAGCAACGGCTGGGTGACCTGGGGCAGTTCCCCGTCGACGAGGCGCAGGAAACGGCGCAGGGAGTGGGCCGCGTGCAGCGGCACATGGCTGTACCCCAGCTCCTCGACGCCCTCCTTGGCGATGTCGCTGGTGATGCCCTTCGTGGTGGGGACGAAGTGCCGGAGCAGGGGGAGGGCGTGCGCCGCCGGGCCGTGCACCTTGTTCGCCGGGTTGACGACCATCACGCCGGCGACCGTGTCCCCGTGCTTCGCGGCCAGCCGCAGCGCCAGGGCGCCGCCCATGGACAGCCCCGCGACGAAGACCCGTGTACAGCGCTCGCGCAGGGTCCGCAGCTCACGGTCCACCTCCGCGTACCAGTCCTGCCAGCCCGTCGGGCGCAGATCCTCCCAGCGGGTGCCGTGGCCCGGCAGCAGGGGCAGCGCGACGGTCAGCCCCCGCTCGGCGAGATATTCCGCCCAGGGACGCATGGACTGCGGTGACCCGGTGAATCCGTGGCAGAGGAGGACTCCCACCTCCCCGCCCTCGTGGTGGTACGGCTCGGCTCCAGGAAGGACCGGCACGGTTCGGTCTCCTGTTCATGAGAAGGGTGTGAAAGTCCGGATGTGGTTCACCGTACGCGACCGCACTGACACCGACCAGGGGCTTCGCTCGACACCGGGCGGACCTGTCGGACTCTTGCCCGGGCGTCCGGGTTAAGGTCTCATCCACGGATCACAGAGAGGCACTCGGTTGTTGTACGGCGCGATGAAGGTCGCTATCGGGGGACCGCTCAAGGTCACCTTCAGGCCCTGGGTGGAGGGCCTGGAGAACATTCCGGCCGAGGGCGCCGCGATCCTCGCGAGCAATCACCTCTCCTTCTCGGACTCGTTCTTCCTCCCCGCTGTCCTGGACCGCAAGGTCACGTTCATCGCGAAGGCCGAGTACTTCACCACCCCCGGCGTCAAGGGCAAGCTGACGGCCGCCTTCTTCAAGGGCGTCGGCCAGCTCCCGGTGGACCGCTCGGGCGCGCGCGGCGCGGGTGAGGCCGCGATCAGGAGCGGCATACAGGTCATCGAGAGCGGCGAACTGTTCGGCATCTACCCCGAGGGCACCCGCTCGCCCGACGGGCGGCTCTACCGGGGCAAGCCAGGCGGCCTGGCCCGTGTGGCCCTCGCCACCGGCGCGCCGGTCATCCCCGTCGCCATGATCGACACGGAGAAGATCCAGCCCCCGGGCAAGGTCCTGCCCAAGGTCATGCGCCCCGGCATCCGCATCGGCAAGCCCCTCGACTTCAGCCGCTACCAGGGCATGGAGCACGACCGCTTCGTCCTGCGGGCGCTGACCGACGAGGTCATGTACGAGATCATGAAGCTCTCCGGCCAGGAGTACGTCGACATGTACGCGACCGCCGCCAAACGGCAGATCGCGGACGCGGCCAAGGCCGAGAAGGAGGCCGACAAGGCCGCCCGGGCCGCCCTCGCCAGGGCCGAGAAGGAACAGGCCGCCAAGGAGCTGAGGGAACAGGCCGAGAAGGCCCGCGCGGACAAGGGCGGCGCGGGAGAGGACCGCCCGGCTTCGTGACCGCCGGGTTCCCCGGGTACGGTCGCGTTCCGGACGCGTAGGCGGGGCGCCCGGTGGCGGGTCAGCAAGGGGTGGGGGACGTGCCGAAGCTCGAGCGGGTCATGGCGATGTCGGTGGAGCAGCCGCTGTGGCGTGCCCTGACCGGCTACCGGGTCCTGACGATGATCTACGCCGTCGGGCTGTTCATCAGCGCGTACGACAAGTTCGAGCGCCCCTGGTTGGCCATCGCCTACTTCGTGGTGCTGGCCGGCTGGACGCTGTGCACCCTGCCCAAGGTCGCGGGCGCCGCCAGCTGTACCAAGCGGTTCCTCGCGGCCGACCTCACCATCGCGATCACCGGCATCCTGCTCACCCGGCTCGCCGACTCCACCGCGCGGATCGAGGCCGGCGGCCCCACGCTGCCGTCGATATGGACCGCCGGCGCCGTACTGGCCTTCGCCATCAAGGGCGGCTGGCGCTGGGCGGCCTTCGCCTCCACGCTCGTCGCCGTCGCCAATCTGATCCACCGCGGCGCCCCCACCCGGGACACCATCCACAACGTCCTGCTGGTCTGGGTCGCCTCCATCGCCATCGGCTACGTCGTCGAGGTCGCCCGCGCCTCCGAGCGCACCCTCGCCCGCGCCCTGGAGATCGAGGCCGCCACGCGCGAACGGGAGCGCCTGGCCCGGGACATCCACGACAGCGTGCTCCAGGTCCTCGCCATGGTCCAGCGGCGCGGCACCGCCCTCGGCGGCGAGGCGGCCGAGCTGGGCCGGATGGCGGGCGAGCAGGAGGTCGCGCTGCGCACTCTCGTCTCCGGCGGCCTGGTCCCCGTCTCCCGTGTCTCGGAGGACGCGGCCCAGGGAGCCCTCGTACACGCGGTGGACGAACCGGACCCGTCCGACGGCGCCGGGGATCCCGTGGACCTGCGGGCCCTGCTCGCTCCGTACGCCGGCGCGAAGGTCACCTTCTCCGAGCCCGGCGGCCCGGTGCCGCTCGCCCCGGCGGCGGCGCGGGAGCTGGCGGCGGCGGTCGGTGCCGCCCTGGACAATGTGCGCGAGCACGCGGGCGACGGGGCCCGGGCGTGGATCCTGGTCGAGGACTGGCCGGACGAGATCATCGTGACGGTGCGGGACGACGGCCCCGGCATCCCCGAGGGGCGGCTCGCCCAGGCCGAGGGCGAGGGGCGGCTCGGGGTGGCCCTCTCCATCCGGGGGCGGCTGCGCGACATCGGCGGCACGGCCGAGCTGATCTCGGTCCCGGGCCAGGGCACGGAAGTCGAACTGAAGGTACCCAAGGCCGCAGAGGGGCCGAAGGGCGTACGGGGGAAGGCGGAGAAGCGGTGACGGAGAACCTCGAAAGCGCGGCGAGCACGGCGGGCGCAGTGAGCGCGGCGGGCGTGGAAAGCGCGGCGAGCCTCGGTGGCGGCGGGTCGGCGGACGGAACGGCGCGGCCCGGCGGCGGCGATGGCGGTGGCCCGATCAGGGTCATGGTGGTCGACGACCACCCCATGTGGCGCGACGCCGTCGCCCGTGACCTGTCCGAGTCGGGCTTCGACGTGGTGGCGACGGCGGGCGACGGCGAGCAGGCGGTCCGGCGCGCGCACGCCGCCGCACCGGACGTCCTCGTCCTGGACCTGAACCTGCCCGCGAAGCCGGGCGTGCAGGTCTGCAAGGAACTCGTGGGGGCCGACCCCGCTCTGCGGGTCCTCGTGCTGTCCGCGAGCGGGGAGCACGCGGACGTCCTGGAGGCGGTGAAGTCCGGCGCGACCGGCTATCTGCTGAAGTCGGCGTCCACGGAGGAGCTGATCGACGCGGTACGCCGCACCGCCGCCGGCGATCCCGTCTTCACCCCCGGTCTCGCGGGCCTGGTGCTCGGCGAGTACCGCCGCCTCGCCTCCGAACCCGCCCCCGCGCCGGGCGCCGACGAGCCGAAGGCCCCGCAACTCACCGACCGCGAGACGGAGGTGCTGCGGCTCGTCGCCAAGGGGCTGAGCTACAAGCAGATCGCCGAGCGCCTCGTCATCTCGCACCGCACGGTCCAGAACCACGTCCAGAACACCCTCGGCAAGCTCCAGCTCCACAACCGGGTGGAGCTGGTCCGCTATGCCATAGAGCGTGGTCTCGACGACGAGTAAACGCCACGAATCACCCCTTAGAGTGATGGCGATTTGATCAACTACGATCAACTCCCCCTCAATCGGCCGTAATTCGCCGGAAATGGCTTCCCGCGCATGCCGAAGTGACCTGGATCACTATTAGCGTGACCTTCACCAGGCAACCGCGGCGAAGGGACATTTCCATGCGCGTCGGAGTACTGACCGGAGGCGGCGACTGCCCCGGGCTCAACGCCGTCATCCGGGGCGTCGTCCGCAAGGGCGTGCAGGAGTACGGCTACGACTTCGTCGGCTTCCGGGACGGCTGGCGGGGACCGCTCGAGAACGACACCGTCCGCCTCGACATCCCCGCCGTGCGCGGCATCCTGCCCCGCGGCGGCACGATCCTCGGCTCCTCGCGCACCAACCCGCTCAAGGAGGAGAACGGCATCCGCCGGATCAAGGAGAACCTCGTCAAGCAGGAGGTCGAGGCCCTTGTCGCCATCGGCGGCGAGGACACGCTCGGGGTGGCCGCGCGGCTGTCGGACGAGTACGGAGTGCCGTGCGTGGGCGTCCCCAAGACGATCGACAACGACCTCTCCGCCACGGACTACACCTTCGGCTTCGACACGGCGGTCGGCATCGCCACGGAGGCGATCGACCGCCTCCACACCACCGCCGAGTCGCACATGCGCGTCCTGGTCGTGGAGGTGATGGGCCGTCACGCCGGCTGGATCGCCATCCACTCCGGTCTCGCGGGCGGCGCCAACGTCATCCTCATCCCCGAACAGCGCTTCGACGTCGACAAGGTGTGCGCCTGGGTGACGTCCCGCTTCAAGGCTTCGTACGCGCCCATCGTGGTCGTCGCGGAGGGGGCCATGCCGAAGGACGGCGAGATGGTCCTCAAGGACGGTTCGCTCGACTCCTTCGGGCACGTCCGCCTCTCCGGTGTCGGCGAGTGGCTGGCCAAGGAGATCGAGAGGCGCACGGGCAAGGAGGCCCGCACGACCGTCCTCGGCCACGTCCAGCGCGGTGGGACGCCCTCGGCGTTCGACCGCTGGCTCGCCACGCGCTTCGGCCTCCACGCGATCGACGCCGTGCGCGACCGGGACTTCGGCAAGATGGTGGCGCTGCGTGGCACCGACATCGTCCGCGTCCCGATCGCCGACGCGACGGCCAAGTTGAAGACGGTGGATCCGAGTCTGTACGAGGAGGTCGGCGTCTTCTTCGGCTGAGGGCTCGCCTGAGGGGGGTGGGGGGTGCGGTCGAGTCGGCGGGTGCGGGTGGGTGGGGGCTGGTCGCGCAGTTCCCCGCGCCCCTGAAAAAGCGGGGCTGCGCCCCTGCTTTCTCGGCCCGAAAGGGCCGTAGGCCCTCAAGGGGCGCGGGGAACTGCGCGAGAAGCCCCACCGGGCCGCACCCGACCATGCACCCCGCACCCCACCCACCCCCCGGCCCCTAAACCGCCCGCAGCGACTGAACCCTTGCCACCAGCTCCCGCACCACACTCACCCCGTCCAGCGTCAGCACCGACTCCGGATGGAACTGCACCCCCGCGAACCCGGCCCCCCGCAACGCGTGCACCTCCCCGCTCTCACCACAGCTGACCTCGATCCCCCGGGCCGCCAGCTGCCCGGCGGTCTCGTCGTCGCACCGGGCCACGAAGCTGTTGTAGAACCCCACGGTCTCGGCCCGCCCGAACAGATCGATCTCCGTCTGCGCCCCCTGGTACGGGACCTCCTTGCGGACGATCCCCAGGCCCAGCTCCGCCGCGATCAGCTCGTGCCCGAGGCACACCCCGAGGACCCCGTACCGGTGCCCCCGCAACACCTCGGCGGTCAGCGACCGCAGGAACCGCATCTTGGGGTCGCCCCCGTCCGACGGGTCCCCGGGGCCGGGCCCCAGCACCACCACGCCCTCGTGCGCGAGCACACCCTCCCGCAGTCCCGGCTCGTCGTACCGCCGTACCGTCACCTCCAGCCCCGACGACCGCAGCAGATGCGCGAGCATCGCCGTGAAGGTGTCCTCGGCGTCGACGACGAGAGCGTGCCCGGTCAGCTCACCCGTCCGCTCCCGCATCCGCAGCCAGAACGGCGCCAGCGAGGCACGTCGCCCGTCCAGCGCGGCCCGCACCCGGGGATCCTCGGCCAGCCCCGGCAGCACCCGCTCCCGCTCCGGCCGGCCGGGCCGCACCCCCAGCGCCGCCAGCACTCCGGCCGCCTTCGCATGGGTCTCGGCGACCTCGCCCGCGGGGTCCGAGCCCCGGACCAGCGTGGCCCCGACCGGCACCTTCAGCCGCCCGTCCGCCGCGATGTCGGCCGTACGGATCAGGATCGGCGAGTCCAGGGTCTGCGCACCGCCCGCGTCCCGCCCCAGCAGCGCCAGGGCGCCGGCGTAGTACCCGCGCCCGACACCGTCCCGCCCGAGGGGCTCGTACCGCTCGATCACCCGGCACGCGTTCTGCACCGGCGAGCCGGTGACCGTCGCGGCGAACATCGTCTCCCGCAGCACCTCCCGCACATCCAGCGAGGACCGCCCGCGCAGCTCGTACTCGGTGTGCGCCAGGTGCGCCATCTCCTTCAGCCGGGGTCCGACCACGACCCCGCCCATGTCGCCGACCGTGCACATCATCTTGAGCTCCTCGTCGACGACCATCGACAGCTCCTCGATCTCCTTGCCGTCGCCGAGGAAGGCCAGCAGGTCCTCCGGGGTGGGGCCCCCGGCCGGATAGCGGTAGGTCCCGCTGATCGGGTTCATCACCACCGTTCCGCCGGACATCCGCACATGCACCTCGGGGCTGGCACCCACCAACGTGCGCTCCCCGGTGTGCACCACGAACGTCCAGTACGCCCCCCGCTCGCCCTCCAGCAGCCGCCGGAACAGCGCGAGCGCGTCGGCGCGGCCGAAGCCGGGGACCGTGCCCTCGTAGGTCCGCCGGATCACGAAGTTGGCGCCCTCGCCCCGCCCGATCTCCTCGCGCAGCACCCGGCCGACGATCTCCGCGTACTCCTCGTCGCCCACGTCGAAGCCACCGCCCTCGACCCGGACGTCATGCGCGGGCAGCTCCGCGAGCGCCCGCTCCAGCGGCAGCTCGTACGACTCCTGCGGCACCAGCACCGACAGCGGCGTCCCGTCGTCGCGGACGTCGAAACCGCGCTCGCGGATCTGCCGGAAGGGAACGAGGGCCAGCCCCTCGTCGGGAAGGTCGGCGAGACGCTCGCACGTCGTCACCGGGCCGATCAGCAGCTCCACCGTGTCCTGGTCGTGCAGGCCGGGGGTGCGGCGTCGCAGCAGGGCGAACGGGCGGTCGTCGGACAGCAGCCGGGTCAGGTCCATGGGTTCCTCTTCCCTGGGGATCACCGTCGTCGCGGTGATCGTGATCGTGATCAGGGAGGAGCGGCCGGGCCCTGGAAACACCGAAGGCCGCCCCTCGGGCGGCCTTCGCGAAGTCTTGCGTACGCGCAGTCAGTGGGCCGCCGGATGAGCGGTCCACCACCAGTTCTGGGTCGAGTGCGCGAACATGCGCCGCACCCTACCGGAGAAACCCGGAAACTCACATGATCGACACCTGGTGGTCGGCTTAGGATCACGCGTGCCCCACATACCGAGAACGCGACTCCTGGCCCTCGTGACGGCGACGGCCGCCTTGCTCGCCGGGCTGACCGGACATCCCGCGACGGCCGCGGACACGCCGACCACGACCCGGCTGACGCTCACCGGCGACCTGTTCAGGATGACCGACACGAGCACCGCGACGGCCGCCACCACCCTCGCCGACCGGCTGGCCGACGCCGACCTCGACGACGTCGTCACCACCGAGTACACGACGGACTCCGCCGGAGCGCCCGATCCCGGCATGAACCTGGGCTCCATGCGCGCCTGCACCGGCGACGAGACCAAGGCGCTGCCGCCGGTGGAGCGCAAGATCGCCTGGTGCTGGTCCTCCGCGCTCGGCGACGACACCACCCCCCGCTGGTGGCCCCAGGGCATGAGCACGACCGGCACGGCCGACGGCGCCGACGGCGCGATCCAGGGCAGGAGCGTCACGGCGGTCGCCTGGCACTACAAGACCTTCAGGACCGACCCCGCGGGCACGGTCGAGGCGGCCGACAGGTGCCGCACCAACAACCTGCTCAGGCTCTCCCTCATCGACCGCGACACACTCAAGTACCGCCACGTGCTGCTCGTCGAGCCGACCTCGGGCGGCCAGAACTTCAAGTTCGTCACCGGCCACGGCGGCGGCATCGTCTGGTACGCCAACCACCTCTACGTCACCGACACCACCGGCGGCATCCGTGTCTTCGACGTCAACAAGCTGAGCAAGGTCGACACCTACGGCTCCGGCCTCGACACGTACGGCATCGACGGCGTCTCCGGCCGGTCGAGTGCCTGCGGCCTTCCCTACGTCCTGCCGCAGACCCACTACTACCGGCAGGCCTCCCCGCCGCCCTCCGGCGGCTGCGACAACGACGCCGTCGACGGGGCCCCCGACCCCGACTCGCTCTGCTACTCGTGGCTCTCCCTCGACAAGACCGGCGGCGGCCCGTACAAGCTGGTCGCCGGCGAGTGGTACGGCGGCGTCGCGGGCGCCAGGATCGTGCGCTACCAGCTCAATCCGACCAGCGCCTCCGCCTATCCGGGGCTGCTGAACATGTCCGGCGGCAGAACGGTGATCCACGACGCGTACGCCGCTACCCGCTACGCCGGCCTCCAGGGCGGCATGACCTGGACCGACGACAGCGGGCTGCTGAACTTCGCCTTCCACAAGGGCTGCGCCCTCCAGCCCGCCGTGTTCTCCCGCACCTGGGCCGGCGACACCCGCGCCCCGACGGCCTGCAACGTCACGGTCGGCGGACGGCCCCACGCGAGCGGCAACTGGGCGGTCGGCACACCGCAGGCGCTGAGCCACTGGCCGAGGCTCGGCACGGCACGCGTGGACGAGTTGTGGGGACTCACCGAACACATCTGCGCCGGCACCGCCCTGCGGGCGAGCTTCCCCCACGAGTTCGAGGCCGTCGAGGAGGCCGACGAGCGGCGGAACGCCTGCGACGGCTACCAGGGCGAGGCCAACCTCTCCCTGCGCACGGTCTTCGCCGTCGGCTTCGACGACCCGGCGGTCATGGATCTCCACTGAGGCGCCCGCGGACCCCGCTCAGATCGAGCGGGGTCCGTCTCACTTGATGAGCAAGGGGATGGACGCCCGACATGACCCCGTAATGTGGACGTCGTGACCGTGAACGCTAAGTCCAGCGCGAGCGCTGGCAACACCTGGCGAGACCTGCCCGCGGCGCAGCAGCCCGAGTACCCCGACACCGAGGCTCTGCGCGCAGTCGTTGCGGAGCTCGAGTCGTATCCGCCGCTCGTCTTCGCGGGCGAGTGCGACCAGCTGCGCGCCCGGATGGCGTCCGTCGCCAAGGGAGAGGCGTTCCTCCTCCAGGGCGGCGACTGCGCCGAGGCCTTCGACGCCGTGTCGGCCGACCACATCCGCAACAAGCTGAAGACACTGCTCCAGATGGGTGCCGTCCTCACGTACGCGGCCTCCGTGCCGGTCGTGAAGGTCGGCCGCATCGCCGGGCAGTACTCCAAGCCCCGCTCCAAGGGCACCGAGACCCGCGACGGTGTGACCCTGCCGACCTACCGCGGCGACTCCGTCAACGGCTTCGACTTCAGCGAGGCCGCCCGCGTCCCGGACCCCGAGCGCCTGAAGCGGATGTACAACGCCTCCGCCTCCACGCTCAACCTGGTGCGCGCCTTCACCACCGGCGGCTACGCCGACCTGCGCCAGGTGCACGCCTGGAACCAGGACTTCGTGAAGTCGTCCCCGTCCGGCCAGCGCTACGAGCAGCTCGCCCGCGAGATCGACCAGGCGCTGAACTTCATGCACGCCTGCGGGGCCGATCCGGAGGAGTTCCGCACCGTCGAGTTCTTCTCCTCGCACGAGGCGCTGTTGCTCGACTACGAGTCGGCGCTGACCCGCGTGGACTCGCGGACGGGCCGGCTGTACGACGTCTCGGCGCACATGGTGTGGATCGGTGAGCGCACCCGGCAGCTGGACCACGCGCACATCGAGTTCGCCTCGAAGATCCGCAACCCGATCGGGATCAAGCTCGGCCCGACGACCACGGCCGAGGAGGCGCTGCAGTACATCGAGCGTCTCGACCCGGACCGCGAGCCCGGCCGCCTCACCTTCATCGTGCGCATGGGCGCGGACAAGGTCCGCGACAAGCTGCCCGAGCTGGTCGAGAAGGTCACCGCGTCCGGTGCCACCGTGGCCTGGGTGACCGACCCGATGCACGGCAACACCTTCGAGGCCGCCTCCGGCCACAAGACCCGCCGCTTCGACGACGTGCTCGACGAGGTCAAGGGCTTCTTCGAGGTCCACAAGGGTCTGGGCACCCACCCGGGCGGCATCCACGTGGAGCTCACCGGCGACGACGTCACCGAGTGCGTGGGCGGCGGCGACGAGATCTTCGTCGACGACCTGCACCAGCGCTACGAGACCGCGTGCGACCCCCGGCTCAACCGCAGCCAGTCGCTGGACCTGGCCTTCCTGGTCGCGGAGCTGTACCGGGACTAGTAGCAGATCAACAGTGGATGTGCCCGTTACACGGGCATGACGTGGGGCGCGGATCACATACGATCCGCGCCCCACTCCACTTTTGCGGTTCCGGCCCGCCGGGTAAGGTTAGGTTAGCCTCACCGATCATCGGGACGGCGTCACCCATCGATCCCGGCGGGAGGTGAACCGCGTGTTCGTCTGCAGTTGCTTCGGCGTCACCGAGCAGCAGGTCAAGAAGCATGCGGCGGACGGCGCCTGCACTCCTCGCCAGATAGCGTCCGCCTGCAAGGCGGGCACGGACTGCGGCTCCTGCGTCCGGCGGATCCAGGCGATCCTCGGCCGGGGCGCGTGCCCGCGCCGTGAGTCGGCCGACCAGGGCGAGTCGGTCTTCACCGAGCTCGACGAAGCGGCCTGACCCGGTTCCCGGGCTGTCGCCCGGCTCAGCTCTCGGGCTGTTCGATCAGCTGCGCGATGTAGAGCGCCTCACCGAGCTTCTCCAGCAGCTCCAGCTGGGTGTCCAGGTAGTCGATGTGGTGCTCCTCGTCCGCGAGGATCGACTCGAAGATGTTCGCCGAGGTGATGTCGCCCTTGTTGCGCATCACCTCGATGCCGCGCTTGAGGCGGTCGATCGCCTCGACCTCGATCATCCGGTCGGCCTCGAACATCTCCTTGACCGTCTGGCCCACCCGGACGTGGAACAGCCGCTGGTAGTTCGGCAGCCCGTCCAGGAACAGGATCCGGTCGGTGAGCACCTCCGCGTGCTTCATCTCGTCGAACGACTCGTGACGCGTGTACTTCGCGAGCTTCGTCCAGCCGAAGTTCTCCTGCATCTTCGCGTGCAGGAAGTACTGGTTGATCGCGGTGAGCTCCGCGGTCAGCTGCTCGTTGAGGAATTCGATGACCTCGGGGTCGCCCTGCATCGCAGAGGCTCCTTCCAAGCGGGGAACTGGGGAGGTTGCGCCGCGATGATTGCACCGCTGTCGAAGATCGTCCAGTAAGTGCAAGCTTAGTAAGTAAGTGCAGCCTTAGTTCTAAATGTCCGGGTCGGGTGGGCCCTGGTCATGTGCACCACTCGGGGTCTGTCAGGATGGAGTCATGGGTCAGCCGGTGGAACGCGAATCAGGAGATCGCGCAACTGAGAACGCCGCGTCGTCGCAGCTTCCGCCGGGACAGCGGCTCCAGCGCGGCTGGCCGGTCACCCACTACGGGCCCGTCCCCAAGTTCCGTCCCGAGCGCTGGGACTTCCGGGTCTTCGGCGCCACCGCCGACGGCGAGAAGCACTCCTGGACCCACGACGAGTTCACCGCCCTGCCGTACGCCTCGGTCGTGGCCGATCTGCACTGCGTGACGAAATTCAGCATGGTCGGCGCCGAGTGGGGCGGCATCCCGGCCCGTACGATCCTGGACACCGCGCCGCCCGCCGCCGAGGTCACCCATGTGATGGTGTGGGCCGAGTACGGCTTCAGCTCCAATCTCCGCCTCGCCGACTTCGCCGACGACCGCACGATCTTCGCCACCCACAAGGACGGCGAACTCCTCACCGCCGAGCACGGCTTCCCCCTCCGTCTCGTCGTCCCCCACCTGTACGCCTGGAAGGGCCCCAAGTGGGTCCGCGGCATCGAGTACATGACCGCCGACCGTCGCGGCTTCTGGGAGGAACGCGGCTACCACAACATCGGCGACCCCTGGCAGGAACAGCGCTACTCCTACCAGGAGGAACCGGGCGACGGCCCCGAACTCTGACGGCCGGCGCGGGACCGCCGCCGGAGCGGACCCGCTCCGGCGGCGGTGATCCGGCGTCGGTGATCCGGCCTCGGGGGCGTCAGCCGTCCCTGAGTTTCTTCAGGCGTTCCACGTCCGCCGCGTGGCCCTCCTTGCCGCCGGGGGTCTCGATGATCAGCGGGACGCCCCGCGTGGCGGGGTGGGTCATCAGGGCGCGGAACGGGTCCTCGCCGATGTGTCCGGAGCCGATGTTCTCGTGACGGTCCTTGTGGGCGCCGACCACGTCCTTGGAGTCGTTGGCGTGGATCAGCTTCAGCCGTCCCTCGCCCACGGTGTCCACCAGCAGGTCCAGCGTCCGGTGCATGCCGTCGGGCCCGGTCAGGTCGTGGCCCGCGGCGAAGATGTGGCAGGTGTCCAGGCAGACCCCCAGCTTCGGATGGGCGTCCAGCGCCTCGAAGTACGGCCCGAAGTCCCAGGTGCGGGAACAGAGCGAGGCCCCCTGGCCGGCCGTCGACTCCAGCAGCAGATACGGGTCGTCGTCGTGGGTCAACTCGTCCAGCAGCGGCAGCAGATACTCCCGTACCTGCTTGAGTGCCACCGACCGGTCCCGGCCGCCGGTCGCGCTGCCCGTGTGCACGACCACCCCGAGCGCGCCGATCTCCCGGCCCCGGCGCAGCGAGTGCCGCATCGACTCCACGGACCTCTCCGCCGTCGCCTCGGTGTGCGAACCGAAGTTGATCAGGTACGGCGCGTGGACGTAGGCGGGGATCGACTCCTCGGCGCAGGCCGCGCGGAATTCCTCGTCCTGCCGGGGGTTGCCGGCCGGGGTCGCCCAGCCGCGCGGGTTGGCGACGAAGACCTGCACGGTCTCGGCCTTCAGATCGCGGGCGTAGGTCAGCCCGACGGAGTTCAGGCCGCCGGCGACGGGCACATGGCCGCCGACGGGGTTGCGGGAAGGGCCGACGGGACCGGGGGCGGTGCCGGGGAGTCCGGGGGCGGGGGCCGGAAGTCCGGGGGACTGCTGAGTGCTCACCGCACCAGGGTGTCATGCGGTCCGAGGCGCCCGGCCGCCGGTTCGAGGCGACGGCCGGGCCGGTCCGTCAGCGGATCTCGATGGTGATGGTCGAGCCCTTGGGCGCCGTGTCCCCGCCGTCCACGGACTGGCTCCTGACCTCGTCGCCGAAGAGCCCGAGGAGCCCCCGGTCCTCCTCGACCTCGAAGCCGGCGTCCTTGAGGCGCCGGGTCGCCTCGTCGACGCTGTCGCCCACGACGTCGGGGACCTCGACCATCACGGGCCCCTTGGAGAGCGTCAGGGTGACGGTGTCGCCCTGGCCGACCTGCTTGCCCGCCCCGGGAGCCTGCTCGGCCACGAGCCCCTTGTCGAACTCGGAGTTGACCCGCCCGGAGGCGAACTTCACCTTCAGGCCCGCCTGCTCCAGCTCGGAGGTGGCGTCCGCGACCGACGAGCCCGACACATCGGGCACCTCCACCGGGGCGCCCCGGCTGACCACGATCCTGACCGCCGAGCCGGACGAGATCTCGGTGCCCGTCCCCGGCTGGGTGCTGATCACCTGCCCCCTGATGACCTCGTCGCTGAACTCCCGCGTCACCACGCCCGGTTCGAGCCCGGCGTCCTTCAGTTCGGTCTTCGCGGCATCCAGCCGGTAACCCTGGAGATCGGGCACCTTCACGGTCTGCGGACCCTTGGAGATCGTCACCGTCACGGTGTCGTTGTCCCGGATCCGCTCGCCGGGCGCCGGGTCGGTGCCGATCACCCGGCCGCGCTTGACGGTGTCACTGAACGCCCGCTCGACGTCGACGTCCAGCCCGGCGCCCTCCAGCCGCTTCGTGGCGTCCGCCTCGCTCTGCTGCAACACGGCCGGGACCTGTGTGAACTGACCCGAGTTGATGTACCAGACGCCGCCGCCCACGCCCAGGACGAGCACCACGGCGACGACGACCGCCCACAGCCCGCGCCGGGGCGCGGCGGAGGCGCGGCCGCGCCGGGGCGGCGGCACAGGCGCGTCGAACCGGCTGGTGCGGTGCAACCGCTCGTCGGGATCGAGCCCCACCGACCGCGACACGGACAGGGAACGCGGGATCACGCTCGTCCGGTCCTCCGCGGTGTCGTGGCCGTCGGCTATCGCCTGCGGCGGCACCGCGTCCAGCTGCTCGGCGCTCAGCGCGGCCCGCGCCTCCAGTGTCTGCGCGAGCAGCGCCACGGCGTCGTACGGCCGCAGCTCCGCATTGCGGGCGGTCGCCGAGGCGACCAGCGCGTCCAGGTCGTAGGGCAGCCCCGGCACCGCGGCCGAGGGGGGCGGCACGTCGTCGTGGAGCGCGTGGTAGAGCACCTGCGCGGGGGAGTCGCCTGCGTGCGGCTTGCCGCCGGTGAGCATCTCGTAGAGCATCACGCCGCACGCGTACACGTCGACACGGGTGTCGGTCGTGCCGTGCTCCAGCTGCTCGGGGGCCAGGTAGGAGACGGTGCCGAGGACGGCGCCGGTCGTGCTGGTGACGGTGTCCACGGCCCGGACGAGCCCGAAGTCGGCGACCTTGACCCGGCCGTCGTCCCCTATCAGCACGTTCTCCGGCTTCATGTCCCGGTGCACGAACCCGGCGCGGTGCGCTGCGCCCAGCGCGGCGAGCACCGGCTCCAGGATGTCCAGCGCGGCGCGGGGCTGCAGCGCTCCGCGCTCGCGCAGCACGTCCCGCAGGGTGCAGCCGGCGACGTACTCCATCGCGAGGTAGACGTACGAGCCGTCGGTGCCCTGGTCGTAGACCCCCACCACGTTCGGGTGGGAGAGCCGGGCCACCGACTTCGCCTCCCGGATGAACCGCTCGACGAACGTCCGGTCCGCGGCCAGCGTCGGATGCATCACCTTGAGCGCGAGCACGCGGTCGAGGCGGGTGTCCACGGTCCTGTAGACCGTGGCCATCCCGCCGACGGCGATCCGCGCCTCGACTCGATACCGACCGTCGAGCACCTGGCCGACAAGCGGGTCCTGAAGGGTCGTGTCCACGCAGGTGAGTGTACGAGCCGCCGCCGACAGGCCCACGGGTCCCGGGAGCCGGGAGACGTACTGCAGCAGAGCTGTGACCGAGACCGGAGGGCTGTGACGAGCGGGTCTCCGACGGAACTCGTTCGACTGTTCGAGTGAGGGGTGGGGCGGCGTGAGCTCCGCCTCAGAACGCGGGGCGTTCCGGATCCAGCCGCGCCAGTCCCTCGCCGGGCGACGAGGCCTCCGCGAAGTGACGGCGGGGGATGCGGCCCGCCCGGTACGCCAGCCGTCCGGCCTCCACCGCGTGCCGCATGCCCTCGGCCATCAGGACCGGCTCCTGCGCCCGGGTCACCGCGGAGGCGAGCATGACGCCCGCGCACCCCAGCTCCATCGCCAGCGCGACGTCCGACGCCGTCCCCGCGCCGGCGTCCAGGATCACCGGCACGCGCGCGTGCTCGACGATCAGCTGGAAGTTGTGCGGGTTGCGGATGCCGAGCCCGGAGCCGATGGGCGACCCGAGCGGCATGATCGCGGCACAGCCCACGTCCTGGAGCTTGCGCGCGAGCACGGGGTCGTCGTTCGTGTACGGCAGCACCGTGAAACCGTCGTCGACGAGCGTCTCGGCGGCGTCGAGGAGTTCGATCGGGTCCGGCAGCAGGGTGCGCTCGTCGGCGATGACCTCCAGCTTGACCAGGGACGTACCGAGCGCCTCACGCGCGAGGCGGGCCGTCAGCACGGCCTCGCCCGCCGTGAAGCAGCCGGCCGTGTTGGGCAGCACCCGGATGCCGAGCCGGTCGAGCACCGACAGCACCGAGCCGTGCACGTCGGCGTTCACCCGGCGCATCGCGACCGTGGTCAGCTCCGTGCCGGAGGCCACCAGCGCGCGCTCCAGGACGTCCAGGCCGCTCGCGCCGCCGGTGCCCATGATCAGACGGGACGCGTAGGTCGTACCGCCGAGGACGAAGGGGTCGTCTGCCATGGGATCAGCCTCCTTGGACGGCGGTGAGGACCTCGACACGGTCCCCCTCGGCGAGGGCGGTGGTCGTCCACCGCGCGCGCGGGACGACGGTTTCGTTGAGAGCGGCGGCGACCCCGGAGACGGACGGCGTGAGCGTCCGCACGATCGCGTCGAGGGCCGTGCCGGGGGCGATCTGCCGCCGCTCCCCGTTGACGGACACGGTCAGGGTCCCGGTGGTGCTCATACGGGCTGCTCCAGGAGTTCGCGGGCCGCGCCGGCGCGGAACCGCAAGGGGGTGAAGTCGCGTGCCTCCGCCGGCAGTTCACCGGTGGTCAGCACCTCGGCCAGGACGTCGCCGGTGACCGGCGTGAGCAGCACCCCGTTGCGGTAGTGGCCCGTCGCGAGGAGCAGACCGTCCAGTCCGCTCGGGCCGAGGAGCGGGGCGTTGTCGGGGGAGGCGGGCCGTAGTCCCGCGCGGGTCTCGGTGAGCGGTAGTTCGGTGATCCCGGGCACGAGTTCGTGGGCGTCCCGCAGCAGTTCGTACACCCCGCCCGCGGTGACCGTCGTGTCCCAGCCCTGTTCCTCGCTGGTCGCGCCGACGACGAGTTCGCCGTTCTCGCGCGGCACCAGATAGACCTGGCTGCCGCGCACCACGGCCCGCACGGTACGGCTCAGGAAGGGCGCGTACGGCTTCGGGACGGTCAGCCGCAGCACCTGCCCCTTCACCGGCCGCACCGGCGGCCGCACTTCGGCCGGGACCCCGGCGAGCCGCCCGCTGAGGCTGCCCCCGGCGAGGACGGTGTGCCCGGCGTCCAGCCGGTCGCCCGCGCCGGTGCGGACCCCCGTGGCCCGCTCCCGGGCCACCGACAGCTCCTCGGCCCAGCTCCGGTGGAACACCACCCCGGCGCGTTCGCAGGCCCTCACCAGGGCCGCGGAGAGCCGCCTCGGGTCGACCTGGTGGTCCCCGTCGACCCGCAGCCCGCCACGCACGCCGGGCGCGAGCATCGGTTCCAGGCGACGGCACTCCCGTCCGCTCAGCCACTCCGAGTCGAGGCCCGAGCGGCGTTGCAGGGCGTGCAGTTCGCGCAGATGGGCGCGGTCGTCGGCGTCGAGCGCGACGGCGAGGGTGCCCGAGCGGCGGTAGCCGAGGTCGAGGCCGGTGACCTCGGTGAGCTCGGCGGCGAAGTCCGGATAGCGGCGCGCGGACTCCAGGTTGAGCCCCAGCAGCGTCTGCTCGCCGTAGTGCAGTTCGGTCACGGCGGCGAGCATCCCGGCCGCCACCCGCGCGGCCCCGCCGCCGGGCTCGGGATCGACGACGGCCGTGGCGAACCCGCGCTGCGCGGACCGCCACGCCGTGACGAGACCGATGATTCCGCCCCCCACGACGAGGACGTCTGACGTGTGCGTACGCGACATGGGCGTCCAGCCCCTCCCTTCGCCGGCATGACCCGGATCAGGTTCGTACGGTCGGAGGCCGCCAGCCTCCCTCTCAGCCCGGTGCGTCCGGGCTCCCGCGAGTGCTCTACGGTGGCCCACCCTAGCCCCCGCCGATCGCCTCAGTAAGGGAGCCCGTGCCCATGGCCCGCTCGCTCGACGGTCTCGTCCTCGCCCCCGTCGCCGACCAAGCCCCAGGTCAGGTGGGCACCCGCACCCGGTTCACGTACCACGAGGAGGACGGCGAGGTCTGGGCCGACTACGCGGGCGGCGACGTCGTGCGCGGCCGGCTCGTGGGCACGCGGGCGGGGGACCGGCTGGACTTCCGCTATGTGCAGTTGAAGACCGACGGGACGACCGCCTCGGGGCACTGCGTGTCCCTCGTCGTCGAACTGCCCGACGGGCGGGTCCGGCTGGAGGAGACCTGGGAGTGGGAGTCGCGGACCGGCAGCGGGACGAGCGTGGTGGAGCAGGTCGACGAGCCGACGGACCCCACCCCCTGACTGACCGAATATCAGTTGTCTATGGTGATCGGGTGAGCGAGCAGACGCAGCTGAGGGGCGGATCACCGGCGCGGCGCGTGGTCGTGGTGGGCGCGGGAATGGCGGGCGTGCAGACGGCGGTCGCCCTGCGGGAACAGGGCTTCACCGGCGACGTGATCCTGCTCGGCGCCGAGCCGCACCAGCCGTACGACCGGCCGCCGCTGTCCAAGGCCGTCCTGCTCGGCAACGCCGAGGGCTCCGCCTTCGACGTCGACTTCGAGGCGCTCGGCATCGACCTCCGGCTGGGCCGCGAGGTCACCGGCCTGCGCCCCGCCGGCCACGAACTCGACACGGCCGCCGGGCCCGTCCCGTACGACGTCCTCGTCGTCGCGACCGGCGCCGAACCGGTCCGGCTGCCGGGCGTCGAGGGGGTGCCCGGGGTGCATCTGCTGCGCACCCTGGACGACGCCGAGCGGCTGCGGCCCGTGCTGGCACGGCAGCACGACATCGTGGTCGTGGGCGCGGGCTGGATCGGCGCGGAGTTCGCCACGGCCGCGCGCGAGGCGGGCTGCGCGGTCACGGTCGTCGAGGCGGCGGACCGCCCGCTCGCGGGCGCGCTCCCCGCGGAGGTGGCCGCCCCGATGACCGCCTGGTACGCCGACAGCGGCGCCACCCTGCGCACCCACGCGCGCGTGGCGCGCGTCGAGCCCGGGACGGTGGTCCTGGACGACGGCACCCTGGTCCCGGCGGGCGCGGTCGTCGTCGGCATCGGCGCGCGCCCCGCCACGGCCTGGCTGAAGGGCTCCGGCATCGAGCTCGGCGCCCACGGCGAGGTGGTGGCCGACGACCATCTGCGCACCTCCGCGCCGGATGTCTACGCCGTCGGCGACTGCGCCTCCTTCCCCTCGGGCAGGTACGGCCGGCGCCTGCTCGTCCACCACTGGGACAACGCCCTCCAGGGCCCCCGCACGGTCGCGGCGAACATCGTCGGCGAGACCCCCGGGCCCTACGACCCCGTCCCGTACTTCTGGTCCGAGCAGTTCGGCCGGTTCGTCCAGTACGCCGGGGACCACGCCTCCGCCGACACCATGGTCCGGCGCGGCGACCCGACCGGCGCCGCCTGGTCGGTGTGCTGGCTCCGGGAGACCCGCCTGGTCGCCCTGCTGGCCGTGGGCCGCCCCCGCGACCTGGCCCAGGGCCGCCGCCTGATCGAGGCGGGCACCCCGATGGATCCGCTGCTGCTGGAGGACCCGGCGAGGCCGCTGAAGGCGGCGACGGCGTAGGCCGGACGCGGCTCGGCTACCCACTGTCAGTCCCAGATGGCAGTCTTGGAGACGTGACCGAGATTGACGCAAAGATCGATGCTCTCGTCCCCGCGTGGCTTACCCTCCCCGACATCGCAGAGATGCTGGACGTCGAGGTGACCCGAGTGCGGCAGCTGGTGAAGGAAGGCCAGCTCATCGCCGTACGCCGTGGTGAGAACCGCGCGCTGCACGTCCCCGCCGCCTTCATCGACGGAGACAAGGTGGTCAAGGGCCTGACCGGCACCCTGACCCTGCTGAGGGACGACGGCTTCACCGACGAAGAGATGCTGGAGTGGCTCTTCACTCCGGACCCCAGCCTGCCCGGCACCCCGGCCCAGGCGCTGAGCGAGAATCGCGGCACGGAGGTGAAGCGCCGCGCCCAGGCGCTCGCCGTCTGACCGGAAAACACCTGAGGCACCAGACACACCAGACAGATCAGAGACACCGGGGACACCCCGGAAGTTCGCAGCAGAGCCGCCTGTACGGCGTACGGGAGCCGGGCCCGCGAGGGTCGCGTCCCGTACGCCGCACCGATCACGCACGCCAACGGGGGACGCACCCATGCCCGACGCCGCCGCACAGCTCGCCGACGCCCGGCTCTACCTCTGCACGGACGCCCGCAAGCGCCAGGGCGACCTCCCGCGGTTCCTGGACGCGGTCCTCGCGGGCGGCGTGGACATCGTGCAGCTCCGCGACAAGGGCATGGAGGCCGCCGAGGAGCTGGAGCACCTCCAGGTCTTCGCGGACGCCTGCCGCCGGCACGGCAAGCTGCTCGCCGTCAACGACCGCGCGGACGTCGCCCACGCCATCGGCGCGGACGTGCTGCACCTCGGCCAGGGCGACCTCCCGGTTCCCGCCGCCCGTGCCGTCCTCGGGACGGACGTGCTCATCGGCCGTTCCACCCACGCCGAGGAGGAGGCCGCCGCCGCGGCCGTCCAGGAGGGCGTGGACTACTTCTGCACGGGCCCCTGCTGGCCCACCCCCACCAAGCCGGGCCGTCACGCCCCCGGCCTGGATCTCGTCCGGTACACCGCCGCCCTCGCCACCGACCGCCCCTGGTTCGCCATCGGCGGCATCGACCTCGGCAATCTCGACGAGGTCGTCGAGGCGGGTGCCCGGCGGGTGGTGGTCGTCCGGGCGATCACCGAGGCCGACGACCCGGGAGCCGCCGCGGCGGAGTTCACCAAGCGGCTGCGCGCCCTCTAGCCGGCAGTGGCTGTGTGCCCTCCAGTCGGTCGCGCCCATGTCCACGGCTGTCCAAGGCGTGGACAAGAGATCGACAAAAGGGACAAAAGGTACCGGTTTGGTTGGGGGGTCGCTCCGACCTGACTAACCTGCCCGTATGGCCCTAGGAACCGCTTCGACCCGCACGGACCGCGCACGGACCGTGCGCGACATGCTCGCCACGGGCAAGACCACCTACTCCTTCGAGTTCTGGGCGCCCAAGACGGAGAAGGGCGAGCGGAACCTGTGGACCGCCCTCCGCAGGATCGAGGCGGTCGCGCCCAGCTTCGTCTCCGTGACGTACGGCGCGGGCGGCTCCACCCGGGCCGGCACGGTGAAGGCGACCGAGCAGATCGCCTCCGACACCACCCTCACGCCGGTGGCCCACCTCACCGCGGTCAGCCATTCCGTCGCCGAACTGCGGAACATCATCGGCCAGTACGCGGACGCCGGCATCCGCAACATCCTCGCCGTCCGGGGCGACCCGCCCGGTGACCCGATGGGCGAGTGGATCGCGCACCCGCAGGGGCTCACCTACGCCGCCGAACTCGTCCAACTCATCAAGGAGTCGGGCGACTTCTGCGTCGGCGTGGCGGCCTTCCCGGAGATGCACCCCCGCTCCCCGGACTGGGACAGCGACGTGGCGCGCTTCGTCGACAAGTGCCGGGCGGGCGCCGACTACGCGATCACGCAGATGTTCTTCCACCCCGACTCGTACCTGCGTCTGAGGGACGCGGTCGCGAGCGCAGGCTGCGAAACCCCCGTGATTCCCGAGGTCATGCCCGTCACCAGCGTGAAGATGCTGGAACGGTTGCCGAAACTCAGCAACGCCGCCATCCCGAACGCCCTGAAAGAGCGGATCGTCACAGCCAAAGACGATCCGGCCGCTGTACGCTCCATTGGCATCGAGTTCGCCACGGAGTTCTGCGCGAGGCTGCTGGACGAGGGAGTCCCCGGGCTTCACTTCATCACCCTGAACAACTCCACCGCGACTCTGGAAATCTACGAGAACCTGGGCCTGCACCATCCACCACGGGCCTAGACCGGTCGCACTCGCGTACGAGACACTGCGTAGCGGCTACAGGGAGAGGGGCGTACATGGGCTGGGCGGTCCTCTACATCGCGTTCGGCGTCGTCGCGTTGTGGCTGCTGGGTGAGGTGCTGCTGCAGTACAAGGCGCGCCTGCGCTGGCGTCTGCTCGCCTTCGCGGGCTTCCTCGGTGTCGTCCTCGGTGTCCTCATCCCCAACGTGATTGTCATCGGGCTGGGCGCGATCGCCTTCGCGGTCGGGCAGACGTACGTGACGCTGTCGTTCCGGCGCGGCTTCGAGGCTGGCTGGGCCGTCCGCCCGCGCTCCGGCGAGGGCGAGGACGGCGGCCGGCTGCCGAAGGCCGTCAAGAAGCGCCGGCGCGGCGAACCGGACCGCCAGGACCCGAGCCTGGAGGTCACGGACCTGGAGACCACCGCCGCCGGTGCGTACGCGCAGGGCGACGACCTGCTCGACGACCGCGACGACGACGTGTTCGTCCGCCCGCAGTCCACGCCCTCCGCTGCCGGGCCGGCCCCCGTCTACTCCCCGGAACCCATGCCGGACGACACCAGCACCTACGGCATCTACGGCGACGACAACGCCTACGCGGGCGCCACCGGCCAGCGGCAGGCGACCGCCGACCAGGCCGCGCAGGACGAGGCCTTCGCCTACTACGGCTACGACCAGCAGCAGTACGGATACGACGCGTCGCAGCAGCAGTACGCCGCCTACTCCGACCCGTACATCGGCACCCAGACGTACGACGCCACGGCCTCCTACGACCAGTCCTACGGGCAGCAGGGGTACGGGCAACAGGGCTACGGCCAGGACCAGTACGGCAACGGCGGTTACGGCGGCGAGACCCCGCCCGGCGGCGTCTGGGTCCCGCAGCAGCGCAACACCGACGACCCGTTCGGCTCGGACCTCCCGTCGGACCAGCAGTACCCGTACCAGGGCAACGGCAACGGCAATGGCCAGAACGGCTACGACGAGCAGCAGTACCGTTTCTGAAGGATCCGCCCGGCCGTTGCTCCGGCCCCGGTGAGCCTCACCGGGAGCCGCGGAAGTCCGGTCCCTCCACGATCAGTCCAGCCACCAGCGCGCCCGACATCCCGGCGTGCGGAAGGCCGCCGCCGGGGTGGGACCAGCCGCCCACGGTGAACAGGCCCGGCAACGCGGTGGTGTTGGACGGGTGCAGCCATCGCCCGTCCGCGGCGGCGAGCGCCGGCGCCGGGACCGCGCCCCCCTCCGCACCGGTCGTCCGCGCGATGTCGGCCGGGGTGCGCACCTCGCTCCACAGCAGACGCTTGCGCAGATCGGGGACAGCACGCTCGGCGGCGTCGATCAGACGCTCGGCCTGCTGCGCGTAGACCTCCGACTCCGCCCAACTCCCGTCGGGTTCGCAGGGGACCGCACAGGTGATCGTGACCGCCTCGTGGTCGGAGTCCGGGACCAGCGCCGGATCGTCCGGCCGCAGCACTGTCACCGTGGGCCGTGCGACCATCCCGTGCGACGGGCCGAAGAGCAGGTCCAGCTCGGCGTCACGATCCTCCGCGTGCACCACCGTCCGGTGCGCCGCGCCCGCGGGGCGGCCGCCGCGCAGCGCCAGCAGCACGGTCAGTCGGCTCGTCGCTCCGCGCTGGGCCGGCACCTCGCCGGCACCCCGCAGGACCGACCGCCGCGCCAGGCGGCCCAGCACCTCGGGCGCGACCCCCGCGACCACGAAGTCGGCCTCGGTCACCGCGCCGTCCGCCGACTCCACTCCGGCCGCCCGGCCGTCCTTCTCGACGATCCCGGTGACCTCGGCCCCGAAGACGAACTCGACCCGGCGGGCCAGGCACCGCTCGTACAGCGCCCGCGCCAACTCCCGCAGACCGCCCCGGACGTACCAGGTCCCGAAGGCGTGGTCCAGGTAGGGCAGGATCGCCGCGCTCGCCGGTACGCTCCTCGGGTCCAGGCCGTACGCGAGGGCGTGGCTCTCCAGCAGCGCCGTGAGCCGGGGATCGCGCAGTTCCCACGCGCCGACCTCGGCGAGGGTGGCGGCGCGGCGGGTGCGCAGCAGCCGCCGGTGGGGGACCGAGGGGTACGGTTCGCGCTCGGCGAGGACCTTCCAGTCGGACCACAGCGGCTCCTCCAGAAGGGGCCGCCGGGTGCGGTCCCAGGCCTCGCGGGCCCGCACCAGGAAGTCGCCCCAGCGGTCACCGGCGCCCTGGCCGAGCGCGGAGTTCAGGGCGGCGACCACGCCCGCGCGGGAGGTGCCCGGCAGCAGGAGGTCGGTGCCGTCCGCGAAGACGTGCCGGGCCGCAGGGTCGACCTGGACCAGGTCGACGCACTTCTCCAGCGACTCCTTGCCGGTCTTCAGGAACAGGTCGCGGTGCACGGCGGGGAGCGGCAGCAGTCCCGGCCCCGTGTCGAACGCGAAGCCGTCGCGCTCGAAGCGGCCCACGGCGCCGCCGTAGGTCGTCGTGCTCTCGTGCACCACCACGCGGTGGCCCGCGACGGCCAGCCGGGCAGCGGCCGCCATCGCGCCGAGACCGGCGCCGATCACCGCGATTCTTGCCATGTGAGCGACCTTATCGGCCGCCGCCGACATCGCTCGTCCCGCGGTCGAGGGGAGTACTTGCGCGGGCGTGATCGTCACCAGGCGGCAACAGCGCGGGGTGGGGGTGAGTGCGCAGGGCTGAGTACGCGTACCCATGCGGTGAGATGAGTACCCGTACGGATGGGCTTCCACCTGCGGGAACGAGAGAGTGGAGGCACGGGAAGGGGCGCGGCTCCGGTACCGCCGACACGGGGCGGCGGAACGGCTCTCGCGCTCTTACCGCTCCTTCCGTCGACGCGAGTCGGCGGGAGCGAGGCACGGGGGCGTACGGGGGAACGAGGAAGCGCCGGTTCGAGGTGGCCCGCGGGGGACGCGGCCAGTTCGGACCGGCGCTCTCGTTTCCGCGACGCCGACCCGGTCAGCCGTTCCCGCTCACGCGGCCCTGCAGCAGCCGGGACAGCGCCGCGTGGACGTCGTCCAGCGAGCGCTCCGGCTGGAAGGCCTTCCAGTCCAGCGCGGCCACCAGAACCATCCCGACCAGGGCGGACGCCGTCAGGCCGACATCGATCTCGTCGCTCAGTTCGCCACCCTCGACACCGTCGCGGAGCACCCCCTCGACGACGGCGACCGCCTCCCGCCGGACGACCATCAGGGTGGACTGCCAGGCGCGGTTGGTGCGCCACAGCTCGGCCACGTACAGCTGGGTGAAGGACGGGTAGCGGTCGATGAAGACCAACCCGGCCCGGATCATCGCGTCCAGGGCGTCGACCCTGCTGCCGCCCTCCTGCGCGGTCCGCTCGGCCGCCTCGCGGAGGGAGGCGGTGAGCAGTCCCACGCCGTGCCGCAGCAGCTCCTCGAAGAGGACCGACTTGCTCGCGAAGTTGTAGTAGACCGTGCCCTTGGCGACTCCGGCGCGCTCGGCGATCTCGTCCACCGTGGTGGCGGAGAACCCCTGCTCCGCGATGAGGGTGACGGCCGCTTCGTAGAGTTTCTGCCGGGTCGCCTCGCGGCGGCCCCCGCCTGCGCCGCCGGGGGCGTTGCTGCTTTCCATGGCCCTGATTGTCACAGGAACCGTGCCGTGCGCGGGAACACTGCCGTGCGGGGTCACAGACTCAACTCCGGGTGCAGCCGGTCCAGGGTCCACACCTGCTTGCGGCGGGCCGACAGCGCGGTCAGCGCGAGGGCGCCCACGGTGAAGGCCATCAGCACCGCGCACGCCTGCCACACCGGGCCCAGACCGCCGCCCGTGATCAACCGCCTGAGGGCGTCCACGACATGGCTCATCGGCAGGAAGGGGTGGACCGCGTTGAAGAAGTCGGGGCTGGTCTGCACGGGGTAGGTGCCGCCCGCGGACGTCAACTGGAGCATCAGGAAGGCGAGGACGAGGATCCGGCCCGCCGCCCCGAAGCGCGCGTTGAGCCACTGCACGATCGCCGCGAAGCACGCCGTCACCAGGAACAGGAAGCCCACCGTCCCGGCCGCCCGTGCCATCTGCAGGCCGACCGCCCAGTGCAGCACCGCCATCAGCGCGACCGTCTGCAGCACGCCCAGCGCCGCCACCGGCAGCCAGCCCGCCAGCGCGATCCGCCACGCCGAGGCACCCGCCGCGAGGGCCCGCCGGTTGAGCGGCTGGATCAGCATGTACGCCACCATCGCGCCCACCCACAGGGAGAGCGGGATGAAGTACGGGGCGAAGCCGGTGCCGTAGTTGGGCGCCTTGTGCAGGTCCCTGGTGGCCAACTGCACCGGATCGGCCATCACTTCGGTGCGCTGGTCGCGGTCCTGCTCGTCGTAGTCGGGGATCCGTTCGGCTCCCTCGTGCAGACCGCCCGCGAGCTTGCCGGAGCCGTCGGCCAGCTTGTACATGCCGCCCTTGAGGTCGACCGCGCCCGTCTTCAGATCGCCGATGCCGGTGTCGAGGTGCTCCGCGCCGGTCTTGGCCGTGCCGAGGCCGGTGTGCAGCGTCTTCGCACCCTTGGCGACCCTCCTGGCGCCCTTGTCGAGCGCGTCGATCTTGGCGACGGCGTTGTCGAGGTCGGTCGAGAGGGTGGGCGCCGCCTTCGCGAGGGCGCGGGCCTGCTTCTCCAGGTTCCGCAGGTCCTCGTCGAAGGCCTTCATGTCACCGTCGTAGTTCTTCACCACGGTGTCGACGTCCTCGGCGAGCGTGGCCGCCTCCGCCGCCGCGTCCTTCGCCTTCTTCAGGTCCGTGCAGGCCGCATCGGGCAGGACGGCCGTCTCGCAGCGGCGCTCGTAGACGTCGTCCAGGGTGTCGGAGGCGGTACGGGTGCCGGTGGCGGCGGCCGGCGCCGTCTTCACGAACGCGTCGAGGTGCCCCCGGATCGTGGCCGCCGAGTCGGCGACCAAGGTGGCGGTGTCGGCGATCGTGTCGCCGTTCTCGTTCAGGAAGGGCCGCACCTGGTCCGCCGCGGCGCCCACCTTGTCGGCGAGCTTCCCGGTGCCGTCCGCGACCTGCTGGGCACCGTCCTCCAGATCGCCCGCCCCCTCGTCCAGGTCCTTCAGCCCGCCGGACAGCTTGCCGCTGCCCTCCTTGGCCGTCCTCAGCCCGTCCGCGAGGTCCTTGGAGCCCTGCTCCGCCTTGTCGATGCCGCCCTTGAGGTCGTCGGCGCCGTCCGCCGCCTCCTCGGTCTTGCCGTGGATGTCCGAGAACGAGATGAAGATCCGGTCCAGGAACGACCGCGAGGCCTTCGTCGACGCCGCCGTCCGCACCTCCGAGAACACCGTCCGGGAGATCTGGCCGACGATGTAGTTGTTCGCGTCGTTCGTCCGCACCTGGAGGGCGCTCGTCTGCGGCACGTTCCCCGAACTGGACGCGATCCGCTCGCTGAAGTCCTTCGGCATGGTCAGCGACAGGTAGTACGTGCCGTCCTCGACGCCCGCCCGGGCCTCGGCGGCGCTCACCCGGTGCCACTCGAAGGTGTCGCTGTCCCGCAGCCCCTTGGCGATGTCGTCGCCCGCGGTCAGCCGCTGCTTGCCGGCCGACGCGCCCCGGTCGTCGTTGACCAACGCCACGGGGATGCGGTCCAGGCGACCGTAGGGGTCCCAGAAGGACCACAGGTACAGGGCGCCGTACAGCAGCGGCAGCAGCAGGAGCGAGACCAGCGCGGCGCGCGGCAGCTTCCCCCGGCCGAACCGCCTGAGCTCAAGCGCGGCCAGTTTCGGCGAGCGCATCGGCCGTCTCCTCGTCGTCGGATTCGTCGTCGGATTCGTTGTCGTCGTTGGTCTTGCGACCGCTGTTCTCGTGGCCGCCGCTCCGGCCGTCGGATCGCTCGTCCTGCTTGTCCTGCTCGTCCTGGGAGCCTTCGTCGTCGGTGCGCTCTTCTCCGGGGCTCTCGTCGCTCCCCGGTTCCCCGGGCGTCGTCGAGACCACCACCGCGCCCTTCGGGGCCTCGCTGCACACCGCCACGACCGTGAGCCCGGCCTCGGTGAGGGACGTCAACAGGGCCCACATCTCCGTCCGTTCGGCGTCGGAGAGCTTCAGGTCGGTGTCGTCGACGCCGAGCAGCCGGGGCCGGCCGACGAGGGCGAGGGCGACCGACAGGCGCAGGGCCTCCATCCGGTCGAGGTCGCGCACGGCCGTCCGGGAGCCCTTGGGGAGCGCCTCGCGGTCGAGCCCGGCGGCGGTCGTGGCCGCCGCGATCCGGTCCTTCAGCTCGGCGTCGCGATCGGCCCGGGAGCGCAGCAGCCCGCGCAGGGTGCCGTCGAACCGCCGCTGCATCAGCGCCCGTTCACGCAGGTGCTCCCCGACGGTCAGGGCCGGGTCGAGGTCCGTCACCCCGGGGACGTGGGCGAGGGCGCTGACGCGGCGCACGGCCGCCATGCGCTTCGGCAGGTGCAGGGAGCCGACCGTGGCCCGGCCCTCGCTCGGCTTCATCCGGCCGGTGAGCGCGAGCAGCAGACACGTCCGCCCCGACCCGGAGGGGCCCGCGATCGCGACCAGCGAACCGGCCTCCGCGTCGAACCCGACGCCCCGGAAGGCCCAGCCGCGCGGCCCCCTCAGCCCGAACCCCTCCGCCTTGAGCCCGCACCCCTCCGCGCCGAGGGCGACCGCGCGAGCCGCCCCCCGCCCGGGGTCCGCTTCCCCTGCCTCAGCCATGCCCCGAAACCCCTCTGCCCCGCCTTTGAACTGACTGGTCAGTGCAAAAACTACTCCGAACCTTTGAACGAAGCAAAAGCGCAGGTCAGAACGGATTGTCAGTGGCATACCTCACGATGGGCACATACGGCACCTCGCGACAGAGCGTGCCGTCCGCAGACGACAGGAGGTTCGTCATGGCCAGCTATCACGCAGCAGCCGCCAACCGGCGCCGCGCCACCGGCCCTGCCCCCTCACTGACCGGCCCGGCGAGCGACGTGCACCCCGTGCTGCGCCGGGCGACGGCCCCGCCCGCCGCCCTCGACCTGCTCGCCCAGGCCCGCTCCGGACTCGACGAGGCGTCCGGCCTCCGCATGCCCAACGAGCGGTACGCCACCGCCCACCTCGCTGCCCTGCGCACCGCCGCCGCGGTGCTCGCCGCCCGGGGCCGCCCCGAACCCACCCCGAAGCGCCGGGCCAAGATCCGGAGCGCCTGGGAAGTGCTCCCCGAGATAGCACCCGAACTCGCCGAGTGGAGCGCGCTGTTCGCCTCCGGCGCCGCCCGCCGGGCCCGCGCGGAAGCCGGCATCCAGGGCGCGGCGAGCGCCCGCGACGCCGACGACCTCATACGCGACGTGGCGATGTTCCTGCGCCTGGTCGAACGGATGCTGGTGCTCCAGCCGGTGCTGCCCCAACCCCGGCAGGACAGCGGCCCGGAGGTCCCGGACGCGGGCTGAGCGACCGTCCCGGCGCCGCCCATTAGGGTTGGGGGCACCAGCACCCTCCGTCACGGCCGCCGGCCCGACGGAGACGCAAGCCCATCGCTCCGCCGCACACCAGGCGGTGCCGCGCCGAGGAGTCAACTGCCGTGTCGGACCCGATGCGACCCCGCGCCTCTCTCCGTACCGCCGTGGTCTGGGAGGTCCTCCAGGACGCCCTCGACCGCCGGGTGAAGGCGACGGGGCGTGAGTCGCTCGACGTACTGGACACCGGGGGCGGCAGCGGCAGGTTCGCGGTGCCCGCCGCCCGCTTGGGCCACCGGGTCACCGTCGTCGACCCCAGCCCGAACGCGCTGTTCGCGCTGGAGCGGAGGACCGCCGAGGCCGGGGTCGCCGACCGGGTCCGTGGCGTGCAGGGCGACGCCCACGGCCTCTTCGACGTCGTCGGGCGCGGCGAGTACGACGCCGTGCTCTGCCACGGCGTCCTGGAGTACGTGGACGACCCCGCCGAGGGCATCGGCAACGCGGTCGCCGCGCTGCGCCCCGAGGGCGTCCTCAGTCTGCTCGCCGCCGGTCTCGGCGGCGCCGTCCTCGCCCGCGCCCTCGCCGGGCACTTCAAGGAGGCGCGGCAGGCGCTCGCCGACCCGAACGGACGCTGGGGCGAGGGTGATCCGGTTCCCCACCGCTTCACCGCCGAACAGCTCACCGCCCTGGTCGAGGGGGCGGGCCTCCAGGTCGCCGCCGTGCACGGCGTCCGGGTCTTCGCCGACCTCGTCCCCGGCGTGCTCGTCGACACCGAGCCCGGCGCCCTGGACGCCCTGCTCCAGCTGGAGGCGGCGGCCGCCGAACTGCCCGCCTTCCACTCCGTGGCCACCCAACTTCATGTGCTGGGTGAGACGCGAGGGGCCGCCGAGTCCTGAGCCGGCTCCCGCGGCGGACGAGCCTGCCCCGCTGATCAGGGGCTCGGCGGCGGATGGAGTACGCCACAGGCCCCCCGATCGGGCGCTCGGAGCCGTATGATCGAGGGAGACCGTTCCGGCATGACGGGCCGTTCGCTGGGGAATTCACCCCTCAGCGAGTCGGGGTGCCATGGCGGGTTCCGGTTGGCGAATTGGCGTAGAGGGGCGGGTTTCAAGGGGGCGATTCCCTGCCTATCCTGAAGAGGACCCCCCGGGTCGCCCCGGCGACCGCACGATGAGGAGGACTCCGTGCCGCTCTCAGAGCACGAGCAGCGCATGCTCGAGCAGATGGAGCGAGCGCTGTACGCCGAAGATCCCAAGTTCGCGTCAGCGCTTGAGGGAAGCGGGCTGCGTACGTACACCCGGCGGCGGGTCTACCAGGCGGTCGCGGGCTTTCTGGTGGGTATCGCGCTCCTCATGGCCGGAATGGTCGCACAGCAGATCTGGGTCAGCGTGGTGGGATTCCTCGTCATGCTGGGCTGCGCCGTGCTCGCCGTCACCGGTTGGCGCAAGGCCCCCAAGCCGGGTGAGCAGCCCGCCGGTGCCGCAGGCTCCGCCGGTGCGCGTCGGCAGACGCGACAGCGCCGCTCCATGATGGACCGAATCGAACAGCGCTGGCAGCGCCGTCGTGACGAGCAGGGCGGCCACTGAGCCGGCCGAGACGCCGACCCGACAGCCACAGCTGAACACGGACGAAGGGTGACCACCCCAGCGGCGGTCACCCTTCGAGCATGCCCGCACGCGAACGCCCGCGCATCAGAGCGCCGCCTCAGGGGCTGCATGTGCGGGCGTTCGCCTGCGGGCATCGACCGCAGACCCTCGACCGCAGACCTTCGGCCGCCGACCACCGACCCTCGGCCACCGACCACTGACCACCGGCCTTCGAACAACGGGCGCCGCCTCGCTGGCGCGCCCCCGGATGGGCGAACGGTCCTGTCCCCGCCGGGCGAACCCGGCGGGGACAGGACCGTGACGCGTCGGCGCTAGCCGTTCCTGCTCGGTGTGGGGCGTCGCCACGGCGGGCGTGGCGTGGGGAGCCGGGACAGCAGCTCGTCCCTGGTGTTCGCCCAGCGGGCCGCGAAGGCCCACGCCACCCGGACGGTCGAACGCGGCAGCAGCAGTGCCCGCAATCTGGTGCGGCGGCCCGCGTGGGCCCTGAGACCGACCCCGACCTGGTGCGCGTCCCGGGCGAGACCCGCCGGCACCTGCGGACGCGGAGCGAAGAGGACCTGCTCCACCGCCGCCGCCACCCGGTGCACAGCCTCGGCGGCGGCCGGTTCCAGCTCCCCGAGCCGCACGATCCGCGCGGCGGCCTTACGGGGCGTCTGCGACTCGTCGGGCGCGATCCCGTAGTCCCACGCCGTGTCGGCCACCTCCTGCCAGGCGGCCAGCGCATGAGCCGCCGCGGCTTCCGTACGGCCGAACGCGGTGGCCCTGTCGGGCGCTGGGGAGCCCGGCGCCTCGCTGCCCTCGTGGGTCACCTCCCGCGCGACGGCGGGCTCCTGGGCCCCCTTCGGCACCGCGCCCTGGTGCGCGCCCAGCCGCACGGACCGGACCCGCAGCCGCCACAGCATCGGCAGCAACGGGATCGCCAACACCAGAAGCGCTCCCGGGAGGATCAGCAGCGTCCAGGGCGAGAAGAACACCAGCCCCCAGAACGAGCGCTCCTCGTCGTCCGAACCCGGCAGGGCCGCCGCGGACTCGGTCCCGCAGGCCCCCAGCTTCGCCTCCTGCGGCGTGCAGCTCTCGCTCGCCGACGGCTCGGCCGACGGCGCCGTGGACGCCGACGACGTGGGACGGGGCACCTCGGGCAAACCACCCGTACCGGTGTCCTCGGGCACCGTGTACTCGGGCGTCGAACCCCGGTTGGGGGTGGGCTCGAAACGAGTCCAGCCCACGCCCTCGAAGTACAGCTCGGGCCAGGCGTGCGCGTCGCGCAGACCCACCGACATCGTGCCGTTCGTCTGCGGGGTGCCGGGGGTGAAGCCCACCGCCACCCGGGCCGGTATGCCCAGCGTGCGGGCCATGGACGCCATCGCGAAGGAGAAGTGGACGCAGAAGCCCTCCTTGTCCTGAAGGAACCGGGCTATCGCCCGGGCGCCCGTGCCCGACCGCACCTCTGTGTCGTAGGTGAACTCGCCGCTGAAGGCGAACCAGTCCTGGAGCTTCACCGCGCGCTCGTAGTCGTTCTTCGCGCCTTCGGTGACCTCCAGCGCGGTCCGCGCCACCACCGGCGGCAGCGAGGCCGGCACCTTGGTGTACTCCCGCCGCAGCGACGGCGGCGGCTGCGGTGCCGAGGCCAGCTGCTCCGCCGTGGGCTCCACGATCAGGCTCTCGACCTTGTACTGGGCGCCCTTGGTGTCCTGGCCGTGGTCACCGACGAGGGTGCGCCCCACGGGCTCGTACCGCCAGTCGCCGTCGATGTCCACGCTGGTCACCGGGTACGGCATCGGCAGCCAGTTCTGCTCGTAGTCCTCCGACGCGACGATCCGGGTCTCGATCGACGTCCGCTTGACGTCGGAGGCGAGACCGGTCGGGGTGCCGAAGTCGTCCGGGACCCCCGTGATGGAGCGCTCGGTCGGGGTCCACGAGGTCCCGTTGAAGTTGTCCAGGGAGACGATCCGCAGATACATCTCCTGCACGTTGTCGGTGTTGGTGCGGTACGACAGGACCTGGCGGTCCTCGTCCACGTTCAGGCTGCCGCGCAGCTGCACCACCGGGTTCACCGCGGCGATCGTGCCGCCGCCACCCGAGCCCCCGCCGAGACCGGCGCCCGTGCCGTCCAGGAGTCCCCCGTCGAGGGAGGGCAGCCCGAGCGGCACCACCAGGGCGATGCCCAGTGCGACCGCGCCGATGCGCCGCCCGGTGCGCACGGGCGCCACGGGGCCGCTCGCGGACTCCGGGCGCTGGTGGCCCTGGGGAGCGCCGCCGAAGACCCTGCCCCACTGCGAGAGCCGGTCGCGGCTCTCGGTCAGGAGCAGCAGCAGATAACCGGCCGAGGCCAGCACGAACCACAGCCACGCGGCGCCGTCGGAGAGTCCCGCCGCGACCGAGTACAGCGCGAGCAGGGGGAGGCCGGCGGGGGCGGCGCTGCGGAACGTCACCGCGAGGGCGTCCACCAGCAGGCCTATCACCAGCACACCGCCGATGATCATCAGCCGGATGCCGTCGGTCAGCGGCGCCGGGGTGGCGTACCGCCCGACGTCCTCGGCGCCGCTCTGCAGCAGCGTCGCGAAGTACTGGAAGGCCTCGGGGCCGGGGACGATCCCGGCCACCGCCCGCTCCCGGGCGAAGACCAGCGTCAGCATCATCAGGGTGACCAGGGCCTGGGCGGCCACGGTCAGCGGCCGGGCCAGCGGGACGCGCCGGGTGAGCGCTCCCACCCCGGTCTGCACGCCCAGCATGAGCGCCGCCTGGATGATCCATGTCGCCGGGTCCACCAGCGGCAGCAGTGCGCACGCCGCCATGATCGTGGCGGCCCAGGCGCACAGCGCCAGTCTCGCCCGCCCGCTCATGACCGTCCCTCCGTACCGCTCCCGGACATCACTCCGGTGCGCTGTCTGTCCGCCTGGCGCCACAGGTCCGTCAGCGAGGCGCCGCGTGGCACGGTCAGCGCCGTCCAGCCCGCCTCGTGCAGCAGCCGCAGCGACTCCTCGCTCGCGCTCCCGGCACCGGGCACCTCACCCGGTTCGGTCGTCCATGCCTCGCTGTCCAGCAGGAAGGCGACCGCCCCACCGCTGCGCTGGCGCATCTTGCCGATCACCGTCGCCTGCTCCTCGTCGAGGTCGCCGAGGAAGGCGACCAGCAGCCCCTCGTTGCCGCCGCGCAGCACGTCGTACGCGGGCGACAGGCTCGTGCCGGCGGAGTGGTCGATCACCGCGAGGGTGTCCATCATCAGTCCGGCCGCGTCGGCCGACTCCTGACTGGCGCCCGCGAACCCGTCGGCGCCCTCGCCGGGCACCGAGCTGCCGGTGTCCGTCAAGAGCCTGACGGAGAAGCCCCGTTCGAGCATGTGGACCAGCATGGAGGCGGCGCCGGAGACGGCCCACTCGAAGGCGGAGTCGGGGCCCGCGCCGAGGAACGCCTCGGCCCGGGTGTCCAGCAGCACCGTGCAGCGGGCGCGCTGCGGCTGTTCCTCGCGGCGCACCATCAGCTCGCCGTAGCGCGCGGTCGAACGCCAGTGCACCCGGCGCAGGTCGTCGCCGTGCCGGTAGTCGCGCGGGATCACGTCGTCGTCGCCGGCCAGTGCCAGCGAGCGCTGCCGCCCGTCGCCGTACCCCTTGGCCTCGCCGCTGAGTCGCACCGGCGGCAGCGCCTCCACGCGCGGGACGACGGTCAGCGTGTCGTACGTCGAGAAGGACCGGGTCAGCTCGCACATGCCGAACGGGTCGGTCAGGCGCAGCTGGAGCGGGCCCAGCGGGTAGCGGCCGCGCAGATCGGAGCGGACCCGGTACGACACCTCGCGGCGACCGCCCGCCTCCACCCGGTCCAGCACGAAACGGGGGCGCGGACCGAGCACGTACGGCACCCGGTCCTGGAGCATCAGCAGCCCGGTGGGCAGCCGCGAGACGTTGTCCATCCGCAGGTGGACACGCGCCTCGCTGCCGGCGGGCACGCGTGCGGGGGAGAGGCGGCGGCTGCCCGCGACCCGGTACCGGGTGCGGTACAGCACGGTCGCGCAGACCAGCGGCAGGACGGCGAGCAGCAGGCCGACCCGGAGCAGATCGCTCTGCCCGAGGACGTAGGCGCAGACCGCGGCCGCCACGCCGGCCGCCAGGAAGGAGCGTCCGCGCGTGGTGAGGCCGGCGAGGGCCGTGCGCAGCCCGCCCTTGTCCTGTTCCGGGGCGGGCGCCGGCCCCGCGGTGGTCATCCAAGCCTCCGCGGCGGCTGCTGCGGATACGCGGGCGTGGCGTGGATCGAGCCGTACCCGCTCTGTGCCTGGGGGGCCTGCGGCACGGGGGTGCGCTGCAGGATCTCCTGGACCACCTGCTCCGGCGTGCGCCGGTTGAGCTGCGCCTGGGCGGTCGGCAGCAGCCGGTGGGCGAGGATGGACACGGCCAGCGACTGGATGTCGTCCGGCAGGGCGTACTCCCGGCCGCTGAGGGCGGCGGTCGCCCTCGCCGCACGCAGCAGATGCAGCGTGGCGCGCGGCGAGGCGCCGAGTCTGAGGTCCGGATGGGTGCGGGTGGCGCCGACCAGGTCCACCGCGTACCGCCGCACCGTCTCCGCGACGTGGACGCCCCGGACCGCCTCGATCAGCTTCACGATCTCGTGCGCGTGCGCCACCGGCTGCATGTCCTCCAGCGGCGAGACCCCGCCGTGGACGTCGAGCATCTGCAGCTCGGCCTCCGGGCTCGGGTAGCCGACGGAGACGCGGGCCATGAAGCGGTCGCGCTGGGCCTCCGGCAGCGGGTAGGTGCCCTCCATCTCCACCGGGTTCTGCGTGGCCACCACCATGAAGGGGCTCGGCAGCTCGTACGTGGTGCCGTCGATCGTGACCTGGCGCTCCTCCAGGGACTCCAGGAGCGCGGACTGTGTCTTCGGCGAGGCGCGGTTGATCTCGTCGCCGATCACGATCTGCGAGAAGATCGCGCCCGGCTTGAACTCGAACTCCTTGCGCTGCTGATCCCAGATGGACACACCCGTGATGTCCGACGGCAGCAGGTCCGGCGTGAACTGGATACGCCGCACCGAGCAGTCGATGGACCGCGCCAGTGCCTTGGCCAGCATGGTCTTGCCGACGCCGGGTACGTCTTCGATCAGAAGATGTCCCTCGGCGAGCAGCACTGTCAGCGAAAGCCGTACGACCTCAGGCTTGCCCTCGATCACTTGTTCGACAGAACTGCGGACACGCTCCACAGTGCTGGTCAGATCAGTGAGGCTCGCTCGATCGTCATAGGTCGTCACCCGGCCCTCCTCGGCCCGTTCTTTCTCCGGGCCGTCGCTCTGCGATGCGGACCGGCCCACCCCGAAACACGGACACCACGCGTGAACTGCTCAGCGTGACGCCACACCCGCATTCTTGCTGCCGTTACCAATCCGTGTCACTCGCCTGTGGATAACCGTCCTCGATATGTCAGGTTTGTGGTGTTCTGTCGGACGAGATGCCAGCAGATTGACAGGAAAACCGGGCTGCGCGGAACCGCCCTCGGGCGGTAGGAGGGCGGTTCCGGCCTACGGTTCGACAGGGCTCACGCCGCGTCGATCTCCCGGAGCAGGCCGGTCTTCACGTCGAAGACGAAACCGCGCACGTCGTCGGAGTGCAGCAGGAACGGGTTGGTGCGGATCCGCTGCATGGACTGGCGTACGTCCTGGTCGACGTCGCGGAAGGACTCCACCGCCCACGCCGGGCGCTGGCCGACCTCCGCCTCCAGCTCGGTGCGGAAGTCCTCGGTGAGGGACTCCAGGCCGCAGCCGGTGTGGTGGATGAGGACGATGCTGCGGGTGCCGAGCTTGCGCTGACTGATGGTGAGGGAGCGGATCACGTCGTCGGTGACCACGCCGCCCGCGTTGCGGATGGTGTGACAGTCGCCCAGCTCCAGGCCGAGCGCGTCGTGCAGGTCGAGGCGGGCGTCCATGCACGCCACGACCGCGACACGCAGGACGGGGCGGGCGTCCATCCCGGGATCGGTGAACGCGGCGGCATAGCGCTGGTTCGCCTCGACGAGGCGGTCGGTGACGGTGCCGTCGGATATGGCGCCTTCGGGGCCGGTGGGAACTGCTGCGGAGGTCGTCATAGCGAAGACGGTACTGGTCACGACCGCTGAGGGCGCTCTGTGAGAGAGGACAAAGAACGTCATTGAGCCTTGTTGTGAGGTAACCCACAGGAGTGGCGGGATCGCGGCCGTACGGGTGATTTCGCCGGACTCGCGGCTTCGTCCGGACCGGCGCCGCGACGCGCAGGCCGGTTGATTGACCGCGCGGGGCCGTGGACTAAAGTGACGCCGAGCGGGAGGCGGGGCCGGACGGCAAGGTGACGACGGCCCCCACGTCCCCCGCTGGACCGAAACCCAAGGAGAACCGGCGACAGCCCGGCGTCTCCCCGCGTGCGCGGCGCGTACGTGCGGCTCGCGCCGGACCTGAGAGGGCCCCTTGAGCAACAGCCGCCACGTCCCCGTCATGCTCCAGCGTTGTCTGGACATGCTGGCCCCGGCCCTCACGGCGCCCGGCGCGGTGGTGGTCGACTGCACGCTCGGCCTCGGCGGCCACAGTGAAGCGCTCCTCACCCGGTTCCCCGAGGCTCGCCTCGTCGCCCTCGACCGGGACAAGGAGGCCCTGCGCCTCTCCGGCGAACGCCTCGCCCCCTTCGGCGAGCGCGCCACCCTCGTGCACGCCGTCTACGACGAACTCCCCGACGTGCTCGACCGCCTGGGCCTCCCGCGCGTCCAGGGCGTCCTGTTCGACCTGGGCGTCTCCTCCATGCAACTCGACGAGGCGGACCGGGGCTTCGCGTACGCCCAGGACGCGCCCCTCGACATGCGCATGGACCAGACGACGGGCATCAGCGCCGCCGAGGTCCTCAACACCTATCCGGCGGGCGAACTCGTCCGGATCCTCAGGGCGTACGGCGAGGAGAAGCAGGCCAAGCGGATCGTCTCCGCGATCGTGCGCGAGCGCGAGAAGGAGCCGTTCGCCAACAGCGCCCGACTCGTCGAACTGATCCGCGACTCCCTGCCGCAGGCCGCCAAGCGCACCGGCGGCAACCCCGCCAAGCGCACCTTCCAGGCCCTGCGCATCGAAGTCAACGGCGAACTCACCGTCCTGGAACGGGCGATCCCCGCCGCGGTGAAGGCCCTCGCGGTCGGCGGCCGGATCGCCGTGCTGTCGTACCACTCGCTGGAGGACCGGCTGGTGAAGCAGGTCCTCGCGGCCGGAGCCGCCACCACCGCCCCGCCCGGACTGCCCGTCGTCCCCGAGCGCTATCAGCCGAGGCTCAAGCTCCTCACCCGTGGTGCCGAACTTCCCACCGAGGAAGAGGTCGCCGAGAACCGGCGCGCCGCCCCCGCGCGTCTGCGCGGGGCGGAACGCGTACGGGAGGACGTCGCATGAGACGCGTGACGCGCATCGGCCGCGTGCAACGCACAAGGCGGACGAGGCGGACGAGGCGACCGCACACGGTGTGAAGGGGACGGTGAGTGAGGCCGACAAGCGAACTCGCGGGGACGCCGGGCGAGTCCGGCACCCGACCCCACAGGGAGGGCGCGTGAGCAGGAAACCCGAACTGAGGGGCCGGGCGGCCCGTCTCGCGCGGCTCCTGCCCACGCGGACCCAGGGCGCCGCCCGCACCCCCTTCGTGCTCCTTGTCGTCCTCCTCCTGGGCGGCGGCCTCATCGGCCTCCTCGTGCTGAACTCCGCGCTGAGCGAAGGGTCGTTCAAGCTCGACGACCTCCAGGACGACGTGAAGAGCTACACCGACGAGGAACAGGCGCTCCAACGGGACGTGGACGCCTACTCCGCGCCCGACGCCCTCCAACGCCGCGCCCGCGAGCTGGGCATGGTCCCCGGCGGCGACCCCGCCTTCCTCGACCCCGACGGCACGGTCAAGGGCGTCCCGAGCGCCGCCCAGCAGACCGCGGCCCGGATGCCGCTCGTCCTCGCGCCCGAGATCCTCGACCCCGGCCCGCCCGCGAGCCCCACGCCCTCCGGGAGCCCGACACCCCCCGCGAGCCCGACGTCCTCCGGCTTCCCGACGCCGCCCTCCACGCCGACGCCGACCGGGCCCGAGCCGCAGTCGCACGCGCGGACGCCGCAGCCCCCGGGCACCCCCGCCGTGACCCCCACGACCCCGCCCGCACAGCCCACCCAACTCCCGACGACCCCCGGCAGGTGACGGAAGTGGCCGATTCAGGCAGGCAGCCCCCCCGCCGCCGCGTACCCGGACCAGCCAGGCCCGTACGACCGGGCGGCCAGCAGCGCCGACCGGGACCCGGCGCCCGCCCCGCCGCACAGCGCCGTCCGGCCACACCGCGACAGCCGCCCGGGCGCACCATCCGGCTGGGCAGCCCCCGTCCCCGGCTGCGCATGGTGAGTCTCGCGCTGACCCTGGTGATGATCGCCTTCGTCGTGCGGCTGCTCCAGGTACAGGCCGTCGACGCGAGCGAGTACGCGGCCAAAGCCGACCAGAACCGTTACGTCGGCCGGGTGCTGGCGGCCGAGCGCGGCGGCATCACCGACCGCAACGGCGTCGCCCTGGCGATGAGTACCGACGCCAACGACATCACCGCCGATCCGACGATGTTCACGCGCGAAGAGCTGAAGATCGACGACGGGCCCGAACAGGCGGCCGCGCTCCTCGCGCCGATCCTCGGCGCCGACCAGGAGACGATCACCGAGAAGCTCCGCACGAAGAACACGCGCTATGTGCTGCTCGCCCGTCGTCAGACCCCCCAGGTCTGGAACCAGATCAGCGACCTGAAGACCGCGCTCGTCAAGCGGGCCGCGGACGAGAAGGGCACGGTCAACGTCCTGGCGGGCGTCTTCCAGGAGCCCAGCAGCAAGCGCGTGTACCCCAACGGCGACCTCGCCGCCGGGATACTGGGCTGGGTCAACGCCGAGGGCAAGGGCGGCGGCGGTATCGAGCAGCAGTGGAACAGCCGTCTGTCGGGCAAGGACGGCAAGATCCGCTACGCCCAGTCGGGCGGCCGTCTCGTGCCCACCGCGGGCTCCACCGAGACCCCGGCGGTCGCCGGCTCCGACGTCGAGCTGACCATCGACCGCGACATCCAGTGGGCCGCGCAGAACGCCATCACCGAGCAGGTGAAGAAGTCCAAGGCGGACCGCGGTTACGTGATGGTGCAGGACACCCGCACCGGCGAGATCCTCGCCATGGCCAACTCGCCCGGCTTCGACCCCAATGACCTCACCAGAGCGAACCCGGAGGCGCTCGGCAACGCGGCCCTCCAGGACGCCTACGAGCCCGGCTCCACAGCCAAGGTCATGTCGATGGCCGCCGTGCTGGAGGAGAACGTCGCCACCCCCGGCACCCATGTCACCGTGCCCAACCGGCTGCACCGGGGCGACCGGCTCTTCAAGGACGACATCGACCACCCGACCTGGTACCTGACGCTCAACGGCGTCCTCGCCAAGTCGAGCAACATCGGCACGATCCTCGCCACCGGCGAACTCGGCCGGAACCAGCAGGAGTCCAACAAGATCCTCTACGACTACCTGCGCAAGTTCGGCCTCGGCGACTACACCGGTCTGGGCTTCCCCGGCGAGACCAAGGGCATCCTCGCAGCGCCCGGCGACTGGTCGACCTCGCAGCAGTACACGATCCCGTTCGGCCAGGGCGTGTCGATGAACGCCATGCAGGCGACCTCCGTCTACTCGACCATCGCGAACGGCGGCGTACGCGTCGAACCGACCCTCGTACGGGGCACCAAGGGGCCCGACGGCCGCTTCACCCCCGCACCGAAGCCGGGGAAGACCAGGGTCGTGAGCGAGAGGACGGCGAAGACCCTCGCCCGGATGCTGGAGTCCGTCGTGGACGACGAGGAGGGCACGGGTACCAAGGCCCGCATCCCCGGCTACCGGGTCGCGGGCAAGACGGGTACGGCCAACCGTGTGGATCCGGCCACCGGCAGATACCGGGGCTACACCTCGTCGTTCGCCGGGTTCGCGCCCGCCGACAAGCCACGGATCACCGTCTACTGCGCGATCCAGAACGCCACCAAGGGCAACTACTTCGGCGGCCAGATCTGCGGCCCCATCTACAAGGAGGTCATGGAGTTCGCCCTGAAGACCCTCCAGGTGCCGCCCACCGGGGCCAAGCCCGCGAACCTGCCCGTCACCTTCGCCCCCTGACCCGCCTCCCGTCCCCACCCCGATCCGCCCGCCGATCAGCGCAACAGCCAGGAACCGACTCGTGACCATGATCACTCCCGACCCCGGGAACCACGCCTTTGAGCCCCGCTCGCACAAACCCTCGCTTCGCCCCGGCGGGGGTGCGCCCGGTACGCTCACCGCCGTGCCACACGCTGATCAGTCCCAAACCACCCAGAAGGACGTTCCCGTGACATATCCGGGACCGCCCAGGCCGGCCCACGCCTCCGCCACACCCCTCGCGGAACTCGCCGGTCAGCTGGGTGCCGAACAGCCGGCGAGCGCGGACACCACCCAGGTCACGGGCATCACCCACGACTCGCGTGCCGTCCGCCCCGGCGACCTGTACGCCGCCCTGCCCGGTGCCCGTCTGCACGGAGCCGACTTCGTCGACCAGGCCGTCGGCCTCGGTGCCGTCGCCGTCCTCACCGACCCCGGCGGTGCCGAGCGCGCCGCCGCGGCCGGGCTGCCCGCCCTCGTCGTCGAGAACCCGCGGGCGCGGATGGGCGAGCTGGCGGCCACCATCTACGGCCGGCCGGGCGGCGACCTGCTGCAGATCGGCATCACCGGCACCTCGGGCAAGACCACCACCGCCTACCTCGTGGAGGGCGGTCTGCGGACCGTCCGCTCCACCGGACTCATCGGCACCGTCGAGATGCGCATCGGCGACGAGCGCATCAAGTCCGAGCGGACCACCCCCGAGGCCACCGACCTCCAGGCCCTGTTCGCCGTCATGCGCGAACGTGGTGTGGACTCGGTCGTCATGGAGGTCTCCAGCCACGCGCTGGTCCTCGGCCGGGTCGACGGTTGTGTCTTCGACGTCGCGGTCTTCAACAACCTCAGCCCGGAGCACATGGAGTTCCACTCCGGCATGGAGGACTACTTCCAGGCCAAGGCGCAGCTCTTCACCCCGGAGCGCAGCAGGCTCGGCGTCGTCAACCTCGACGACGAGTACGGCCGTCGGCTCGTCGACGAGGCCACCGTCCCGGTCGTCACCTTCTCCGCCGAGGGACACCCCGACGCCGACTGGCGCGCCGAGGACGTCCGGGTCGGCCCGCTGGACTCGACGTTCACCGCGGTCGGACCCAAGGGCGAGCGGATCGTCGCCAGGTCGCCGCTGCCGGGCGCCTTCAACGTCGCCAACACCCTCGCGGCCGTGGCCGCGCTGGCCGTGGCCGGCATCGACCCGCAGACCGCCGCCGACGGCATCGCGGCCGTACCGGGTGTGCCGGGCCGGCTGGAGCGGGTGGACGCCGGGCAGCCGTACCTCGCGGTCGTCGACTACGCCCACAAGACGGACGCCGTCGAGTCGGTCCTCAAGGCGCTGCGCAAGGTCACCGAGGGCAGGCTGCACGTCGTGCTCGGCTGCGGCGGCGACCGGGACACCACCAAACGCGGCCCGATGGGTGCCGCCATGGCCCGGCTCTCCGACACCGCCGTACTGACCTCCGACAACCCCCGCTCCGAGGACCCCCTCGCGATCCTCGCGACCATGCTCGAGGGCGCGGCGTCCGTGCCGGCCCACGAGCGCGGCGAGGTCCTCCTCTTCGAGGACCGGGCCGCCGCGATCGCCGCGGCCGTGGCCCGCGCGCGGCCGGGCGACACCGTGCTCGTCGCGGGCAAGGGCCATGAGCAGGGCCAGGACATCGCCGGCGTGGTCCGTCCCTTCGACGACCGCCAGGTGCTCCGCGAAGCTATCCAGCAGACCCAGGGATGAACTTGTGATCGCCCTCTCTCTCGCCGAGATCGCAGAAGTCGTCGGCGGGCAGACGCACGACATACCGGATCCGTCGGCGCTGGTCACCGGACCGGTCGTCCGGGACTCCCGTGAGGTGGAAGCCGGCAGCCTCTTCGTCGCCTTCGCGGGCGAGCGCGTGGACGGACACGACTTCGCGGCCGCGGTCGTCGAGGCGGGCGCGGCAGCGGTGCTGGCGTCCCGCCCCGTCGGCGTGCCCGCGATCGTGGTGCCGGACGTGCAGGCGGCGCTCGGCGCCCTCGCCCGGCACGTCGTGCGCAAGCTCGGCACGACCCTGGTCGCCCTCACCGGCTCCGCCGGCAAGACCAGCACCAAGGACCTGATCGCCCAGGTGCTCCGGCGCAAGGCGCCGACGGTGTTCACGCCCGGCTCCCTCAACAACGAGATCGGGCTGCCCCTCACCGCCCTCAGCGCCACGGAGGAGACCCGTTTCCTCGTCCTGGAGATGGGCGCCCGCGGCATCGGCCACATCCGGTACCTCACCGAGCTGACCCCGCCGAGGGTCGGTCTCGTGCTCAACGTCGGCACCGCCCACATCGGCGAGTTCGGCGGTCGCGAGCAGATCGCGCAGGCCAAGGGCGAGCTGGTGGAGGCGCTGCCGTCCGCGGAGGAGGGCGGTGCCGCGATCCTCAACGCCGACGACCCCCTCGTGCGCGCGATGGCCTCCCGTACGAAGGCCCGGGTGATCCTCTTCGGAGAGTCCGGCGAAGCGGACGTACGCGCCGAGAACGTGACGCTCACCGAGGCCGGACAGCCCTCGTTCAGGCTTCACACACCCTCCGGTGCAAGCGATGTGACCATGCGCCTGTACGGTGAGCACCACGTGTCGAACGCGCTCGCCGCGGCCGCCGTCGCCCATGAGCTGGGCATGTCCGCAAGTGAGATCGCCACCGCGCTCTCCGAGGCGGGCTCCCTCTCCCGCTGGCGCATGGAGGTCACCGAGCGCCCGGACGGCGTGACGGTCGTCAACGACGCCTACAACGCGAACCCCGAGTCCATGCGGGCCGCTCTGCGCGCGCTCGCGGCCATGGGCAAGGGGCGGCGGACCTGGGCGGTGCTCGGCAAGATGGCCGAGCTCGGGGACGAATCGCTCGCCGAGCACGACGCGGTCGGACGGCTCGCCGTCCGGCTCAATGTCGGCAAGCTCGTCGCGGTCGGGGACAGGGAAGCGTCCTGGCTGCAACTGGGCGCATACAACGAGGGTTCGTGGGGTGAGGAGTCGGTGCACGTGTCCGACGCACAGGCGGCGATCGACCTGTTGCGCAGTCAGTTGCGCCCGGGAGACGTCGTACTCGTGAAGGCGTCCCGGTCGGTCGGGCTCGAGAGCGTGGCGCAGGCGCTGCTCGACAGCGGCAACGAGGGCGAGGTTGCCGCCCGATGATGAAGCAGATCCTGTTCGCAGGAGTCATTGGCCTCTTCCTGACCCTGGTCGGCACCCCGCTGCTGATCAAGCTGCTGGCCCGCAAGGGCTACGGCCAGTACATCCGCGACGACGGCCCGCGCGAGCACGCCAGCAAGCGCGGTACGCCGACCATGGGTGGTATCGCCTTCATCCTGGCGACGATCGTCGCGTACTTCCTCGCCAAGGTGATCACGGGCCAGCCGCCGACCTTCTCCGGTCTGCTGGTGCTCGGCCTGATGGGCGGCATGGGCCTCGTCGGCTTCCTCGACGACTACATCAAGATCGTCAAGCGGCGGTCGCTGGGTCTGCGGGCCAAGGCGAAGATGGCCGGCCAGCTGATCGTCGGCATCGCCTTCGCGGTCCTCGCGCTGCAGTTCCCGGACGCCCGCGACCAGACCCCGGCCTCCACCAAGCTCTCCTTCGTCCAGGACTTCGGCTGGACGATCGGCCCGGTGCTCTTCGTCATCTGGGCCCTGTTCATGATTCTCGCCATGTCGAACGGCGTGAACCTGACCGACGGTCTGGACGGCCTCGCCACCGGCGCCTCCGTGCTCGTCTTCGGCGCGTACACGTTCATCGGTGTCTGGCAGTTCCAGGAGTCCTGCGCCAACACGCAGACCCTGACCAACCCGTCCGCCTGTTACGAGGTACGAGATCCGCTCGATCTGGCGATCGTGGCCTCCGCGCTGATGGGCGCCTGCCTGGGCTTCCTGTGGTGGAACACCTCGCCGGCCAAGATCTTCATGGGCGACACCGGCTCGCTCGCCCTCGGCGGCGCGCTCGCCGGTCTCGCGATCTGCTCCCGCACCGAGCTGCTCCTCGCGCTCCTCGGCGGCCTGTTCGTCCTCATCACCATGTCGGTCGTCATCCAGGTCGGCTCGTTCAAGCTGACCGGCAAGCGGGTCTTCCGGATGGCCCCGCTCCAGCACCACTTCGAGCTCAAGGGCTGGTCCGAGGTCCTGGTCGTGGTCCGCTTCTGGATCATCCAGGGCATCTGTGTGATCGTCGGACTGGGCCTCTTCTACGCGGGATGGGCAGCGGACAAGTGACCGACTGGCAGGGCAAGCACGTCACCGTCGCCGGGCTGGGCGTCTCGGGCATCCCGGCGGCCAAGGTCCTGCACGGCCTCGGCGCGGCCGTCACGGTCGTCAACGACGGCGACGACGAACGCGCCCGCGCGCAGGCCGCCGAACTGGAGGCGCTCGGCATCACCGTGCGCCTCGGCGACGGCGCGACCCTGCCGGAGGGCACCGAACTCGTCGTCACCGCCCCGGGCTGGAAGCCGGACAAGCCGCTCTTCACGGCCGCCCGCGCGGCCGGCCTGGAGATCTGGGGCGACGTCGAACTCGCCTGGCGGCTGCGGGGCCCCGACGCCGCCCCCTGGCTGGCCGTCACGGGCACCAACGGCAAGACCACCACCGTCCAGATGCTCGCCTCGATCCTGACGGCGGCGGGCCTGCGCACGGCCGCCGTCGGCAACATCGGGGTCTCGCTGCTGGACGCGGTCCTCGGTGACGAGGAGTACGACGTCCTGGCCGTCGAGCTCTCCAGCTACCAGCTGCACTGGGCGCCCTCCCTGCGCGCCCACTCCGCCGCCGTGCTCAACCTCGCCCCCGACCACCTCGACTGGCACGGCTCCATGGAGGCGTACGCCGCCGACAAGGGCCGCGTCTACGAGGGCAACCGGATCGCCTGCGTCTACAACGTCGCCGACAAGGCCACCGAGGATCTGGTGCGCGAGGCGGATGTCGAGGAGGGCTGCCGGGCCATCGGGTTCACGCTCGGCACGCCCGGCCCGTCCCAACTCGGTGTGGTGGAGGGCATCCTGGTCGACCGTGCCTTCGTCGAGAACCGGCAGAAGAACGCCCAGGAACTCGCCGAGGTCTCGGACGTGAACCCGCCGGCCCCGCACAACATCGCCAACGCCCTCGCGGCGGCCGCCCTCGCCCGCGCCTACGGGGTGCCCGCCGCGGCCGTACGCGACGGTCTGCGGGCCTTCACCCCGGACGCCCACCGCATCGCGCATGTCGCCGACGTGGACGGCGTGGCGTACGTCGACGACTCCAAGGCCACCAACACGCATGCGGCGGGGGCCTCGTTGGCGGCGTACGAGTCGATCGTGTGGATCGCCGGCGGACTCGCCAAGGGAGCCACCTTCGACGAACTCGTCGCCGGTGCCGCCGGGCGGCTGCGGGGCGTCGTGCTGATCGGCGCGGATCGCGCGCTGATCCGGGAAGCGCTCGCGCGACACGCGCCCGAAGTGCCGGTCGTCGACCTCGACCGGACCGACACTGGGGCGATGCTCGCCGCAGTCCGCGAGGCGCGGACGCTGGCACGGACGGGCGACACGGTGCTGCTGGCGCCGGCCTGTGCGTCGATGGACATGTTCGTCAACTACAACAGGCGTGGGGACGCGTTCGCGGAGGCTGTGCGCGAACTGGCCTCCACGGACGGCTGACCCGGCCCGGCTTCGCCTGGCGGCGCCGGGTGAGACTGGGAGGGACGCGTGACACGGAACTGGTCGGTCGGCGGCGAGGGCGCCCCCGATGCCGAGTAGCCGTACGAGCCGTGCGCCCCTCCAGCGTGTCACCCGGCGGCCCCCCGTCCCCCGGCCGCCGCGCGAGAACCCCCTGCGGCGGCTGCACACCCGGGCGCGCAAGGCCTGGGACCGGCCGCTGACCGCGTACTACCTGATCCTCGGCGGCAGTCTGCTGATCACCGTGCTGGGGCTGGTGATGGTCTACTCGGCCTCGCAGATCACCGCCCTGCAGAAGTCGCTGCCCGGGACGTTCTTCTTCCGCAAGCAGTTCCTCTCGGCCTCGATCGGCGCCCTGCTGCTGCTCGTGGCCTCGCGGATGCCGGTCAAGCTGCACCGTGCGCTGGCGTATCCGATCCTGGCCGGCTGTGTGTTCCTGATGGCCCTGGTTCAAGTGCCCGGGATAGGGCAGTCGGTCAACGGCAACCAGAACTGGATCGCCGTCGGCGGCTCCTTCCAGATCCAGCCCAGCGAGTTCGGGAAGCTGGCGCTCGTACTGTGGGGTGCCGACCTGCTGGCCCGCAAGGAGGACAAGCGGCTGCTCACACAGTGGAAGCACATGCTGGTGCCGCTCGTTCCGGTGGCGTTCCTGCTCCTCGGGCTGATCATGCTCGGGGGTGACATGGGCACCGCGATCATTCTCACGGCGATCCTGTTCGGCCTGCTGTGGCTCGCGGGCGCCCCGACGCGGCTCTTCGCGGGCGTGCTGTCGGTCGCCGGACTCCTCGGGCTCGTCCTGATCACCACCAGCGAGAACCGGATGGGCCGCCTGGCCTGCATCGGAGCCACCGAGCCCCGGACCGGCGCCGACTGCTGGCAGGCCGTGCACGGCATCTACGCCCTGGCGTCGGGCGGAATCTTCGGCTCCGGGCTCGGTGCCAGTGTGGAAAAATGGGGCCAACTCCCGGAAGCGCACACCGACTTCATCTTCGCCGTCACCGGTGAGGAACTGGGCCTCGCGGGGACGCTGTCGGTGCTCGCCCTCTTCGCGGCTCTAGGCTATGCGGGTATCCGCGTGGCCGGACGCACGGAGGACCCCTTCGTCAGGTATGCCGCGGGAGGCGTGACCACCTGGATCACCGCTCAGGCGGTGATCAACATCGGTGCGGTGCTCGGTCTGCTGCCGATCGCCGGAGTCCCGCTCCCGCTGTTCTCCTACGGGGGATCCGCCCTGCTGCCGACCATGTTCGCCATCGGGTTGCTCATCGCGTTCGCGCGCGACGAACCCGCTGCGCGGGCGGCGCTTGCGATGCGGCAACCTCGCTTTGGTAGAAAACGAGGCGGCGGCCCTTCGGGGCCCGGGAGATGGAACACGATGCGACGGCGTGTCTCGGCACGTTCGTCCGGAGAGCGGTGAATTTCGGTGCATGTCGTACTCGCCGGTGGCGGAACCGCCGGTCACATCGAGCCCGCGCTCGCGCTCGCGGACGCCCTGCGCAGGCAGGACCCGACCGTGGGCATCACGGCCCTGGGCACGGAGCGCGGCCTCGAGACACGCCTCGTCCCCGAGCGCGGCTACGAACTCGCGCTGATCCCCGCCGTACCCCTGCCGCGCAAGCCCACCCCCGAGCTGATCACCGTGCCCGGCCGGCTGCGCGGCACGATCAAGGCGACCGAGCAGATCCTGGAGCGCACCAAGGCGGACGCGGTCGTCGGCTTCGGCGGCTACGTCGCCCTGCCCGGCTACCTGGCCGCCAAGCGGCTCGGCGTGCCGATCATCGTCCACGAGGCCAACGCCCGCCCCGGCCTCGCCAACAAGATCGGCTCCCGGTACGCCGCCCAGGTCGCCGTCTCCACCCCGGACAGCAAGCTCCGCGACGCCCGCTACATCGGCATCCCGCTGCGCCGCTCCATCGCCACCCTCGACCGGGCCGCCGTGCGCCCCGAGGCCCGCGCGCTGTTCGGCCTCGACCCCAACCTGCCGACCCTCCTGGTCTCCGGCGGCTCCCAGGGCGCGCGCCGGCTCAACGAGGTCGTCCAGCAGGTCGCGCCCTACCTCCAGCAGGCCGGGATCCAGATCCTGCACGCGGTCGGCCCGAAGAACGAACTGCCGCAGGTACACCAGATGCCGGGAATGCCCCCTTACATCCCGGTACCGTACGTGGACCGGATGGACCTCGCGTACGCCGCGGCCGACATGATGCTCTGCCGCGCAGGCGCGATGACCGTCGCCGAACTCTCTGCCGTCGGGCTCCCGGCCGCCTACGTCCCGCTGCCCATCGGCAACGGCGAACAGCGACTGAACGCCCAGCCGGTGGTCAAGGCCGGCGGCGGACTGCTGGTCGACGACGCGGAACTGACCCCCCAGTGGGTGCAGCAGAACGTGCTGCCCGTCCTCGCCGACCCGCACCGGCTGTACGAGATGTCCCGCGCCGCCAGCGAGTTCGGCCGCCGGGACGCCGACGACCTGCTCGTCGGGATGGTGTACGAGGCGATCGCGTCGCGCCGTTAAGGGCGCGGCAGGAGGCAGGGGAGTGTGGCCGGACCGACCAGCACCGCCGAGCGCGGTGCAGACGAGGATCTGGACTCCGGCCCGCCGCCCAGGCGGCGACTCCCCGGCCCCCGGGCGCTGATCGCCGCCGCGGTCGCCCTGGTCCTGATCGCGGGCGGCTCCGCCTGGACCCTCTACGGCTCCTCGTGGCTGAGGGCCGAGCAGGTCTCCGTGTCGGGCACCCGGGTGCTGACGGAGGCCCAGGTGCGCGAGGTGGCCGCCGTGCCGCTCGGCGACCCGCTGATCTCCGTCGACCTCGACGCGATCGAGTCACGACTGCTCGCGGAATTGCCCCGAATCGACTCGGTCGAGGTAACCCGTTCCTGGCCCCATGGAATCGGGCTGAAAGTGAGTGAACGTACTCCGGTTCTGATTGTCGAAGCGGCCGGGAATTCGGGCAAGTACGTCGAAGTGGACGCGAAAGGTGTGCGTTTTGCCACGGTTTCACGCGCCCCGGACGGCGTTCCCTTCCTGGAATTGACGGTCTCCAGGTCCGGTTCGTCCGCCGCCAGTCTGCGGAGATTCGGCGAGGACCGGCTCGTGCGGGAGGCCGTGCGGGTCGCCGACGCGATTCCGGCCGCGATCGCGCACCAGACCCTGGTCGTCAAGGTCCGCTCCTACGACGCCATCTCGCTGGAGCTGAGCGGGGACCGTACGGTCGCCTGGGGGAGTGCGGAGCGGGGGCGCGCGAAGGGCCGCGCGCTCACCGCCCTGATGAAAGCGGCGCCCGATGCGGGGCACTTCGACGTGAGTGTCCCCACCGCGCCCGCGTCATCGGGGAGTTGACGCACATCCGCGCAGGCCAGCACCCTGGTTGGGCATCGCTATGGCTGATCACATAGGGTGAAAAGAAAAACGGGAGGTTCGGCGTGTTCGTTGAACGTGCGCCACTTGTCGACTTAGTGTCCTGTTCGGAAGAGTCCAAGGAACAGTCACACTGGTAACCCTAAACTTCAGCGTTAGGGTTCGGGTCGGCGTTCGGACCGTCCCACTTCGGCATCAGTCGTCGGCTCGCGGGTACCCCGCGAAGCGGCGACACGTAACTCGAGGCGAGAGGCCTTCGACGTGGCAGCACCGCAGAACTACCTCGCAGTCATCAAAGTCATCGGTGTCGGCGGCGGTGGTGTCAATGCCATCAACCGGATGATCGAGGTCGGTCTCAAGGGCGTCGAGTTCATCGCCATCAACACCGACGCGCAAGCTCTGTTGATGAGCGACGCCGACGTCAAGCTCGACGTCGGCCGTGAACTCACCCGCGGACTCGGCGCCGGCGCCAACCCGGCCGTCGGCCGGAAGGCCGCCGAGGACCACCGCGAGGAGATCGAGGAGGTCCTCAAGGGGGCCGACATGGTCTTCGTGACGGCCGGCGAGGGCGGCGGCACCGGCACCGGCGGCGCGCCCGTCGTGGCCAACATCGCCCGCTCCCTCGGCGCCCTCACCATCGGCGTGGTCACCCGCCCGTTCACCTTCGAGGGCCGCCGCCGCGCCAACCAGGCCGAGGACGGCATCGCCGAACTGCGCGAAGAGGTCGACACCCTCATCGTCATCCCGAACGACAGGCTGCTGTCCATCTCGGACCGCCAGGTCTCCGTGCTGGACGCGTTCAAGTCGGCCGACCAGGTCCTGCTCTCCGGTGTCCAGGGCATCACCGACCTGATCACCACCCCCGGTCTGATCAACCTCGACTTCGCCGACGTCAAGTCCGTCATGTCCGAGGCCGGTTCGGCGCTCATGGGCATCGGCTCGGCCCGCGGCGACGACCGCGCGGTGGCCGCCGCCGAGATGGCGATCTCCTCGCCGCTCCTGGAAGCCTCCATCGACGGCGCCCGCGGCGTCCTGCTCTCCATCTCCGGCGGCTCGGACCTCGGTCTGTTCGAGATCAACGAGGCCGCCCAGCTGGTCAGCGAGGCCGCGCACCCCGAGGCCAACATCATCTTCGGCGCGGTCATCGACGACGCCCTCGGCGACGAGGTCCGGGTCACGGTCATCGCGGCCGGCTTCGACGGCGGCCAGCCCCCGGCCAAGCGGGACAACATCCTCGGCTCGGCCGCGGCCAAGCGTGAGGAGCCCGCTCCGGCGCGGCCCGCCGAGAACCGCCCGTCCTTCGGCTCGCTCGGCAGCGTCAAGCCGAAGGAGGAGCCGCCGGCGCCCGCCCCGGAACCGGTGAACGAGGTTCCGGTCGCCCCGCCGGTCCCGCCGTCCCGGTCCTACTCGGACAGCGCCGCGGAGGAGCTGGACGTGCCGGACTTCCTCAAGTGATAGGACGGCGCGAGAACGTGAGCGGCGCGCACTTCGCCTTCACCGACAGGTGGGGCGGGGTGAGCGCCGCTCCGTATGAGGAGCTCAATCTCGGCGGGGCGGTCGGGGACGACCCGTCCGCCGTGACGACCAACCGGGAGCTGGCGGCCAAGTCGCTGGGTCTGGAACCCGACCGGGTCGTCTGGATGAACCAGGTGCACGGCGCGGATGTCGCCGTGGTCGACGGACCTTGGGGCTCCGACTCCGGTACCGGGTCCGGCACCGGCCCCGGGTCCGCCTCCGCCTCCGCCGGCATTCCGTCCGTCGACGCGATCGTCACCACCCGGCGCGGCCTCGCGCTCGCCGTCCTCACCGCCGACTGCGTGCCCGTGCTGCTGGCCGACCCCGTCGCCGGGGTCGTCGCCGCCGCTCACGCGGGCCGGCCCGGCATGATCGCCGGGGTCGTCCCCGCGGCCGTGCGGGCCATGACCCAACTCGGTGCCGCCCCCGACCGGATCGTCGCCCGCACCGGACCCGCCGTCTGCGGCCGGTGTTACGAAGTGCCCGAGGCGATGCGCGCCGAGGTGGCCACCATCGAGCCGGCGGCGTACGCCGAGACCAGTTGGGGCACGCCCTCCGTGGATGTGTGCGCCGGAGTGCACGCACAGCTGGAGCGCCTCGGAGTGCGCGACCGGGAGCAGTCGCCCGTGTGCACGCTGGAGTCGCGCGATCACTTCTCGTACCGTCGCGACCGCGCCACAGGGCGACTCGCGGGATATGTCTGGCTGGGCTGAGGGGCATGACCGACCGTAAGGCACAACTCGCCGAAAACCTGGCGAAGGTGGAGGAGCGCATCGCCGCGGCCTGCGTGGCCGCGGGCCGCAAGCGGGAGGAGGTGACCCTGATCGTGGTCACCAAGACCTACCCGGCGAGCGATGTGCGGATCCTGTCGCAGCTCGGTGTGCGCCACGTCGCCGAGAACAAGGACCAGGACGCGGCACCCAAGGCGACCGAATGCTCGGATCTGCCCCTTGTGTGGCACTTCGTGGGGCAGTTGCAGACCAACAAGGTCCGTTCTGTGGTGCGTTACGCGGATCTCGTGCAGTCCGTCGATCGTTCCAGGCTTGTCACGGCTCTGTCGAAAGAAGCCGTCAGGGCCGGACGTGAGGTGGGATGTCTCATCCAGGTCGCCCTCGACGCCGACGAGAGCGGCCGGGGAGAGCGAGGAGGTGTCGGTCCGGGCGGAATCGAAGAGCTGGCCGACCTCCTGGCCCGGTCGCCGGGGGTGCGGGTCGATGGTCTGATGACCGTCGCGCCGCTCACCGGGCAGTACGCCGGACGCCAACGGGCCGCGTTCGAGCGGTTGATGGATTTGTCGACCGACCTGCGCCGAGCCCATCCGGCTGCGAACATGGTCTCCGCAGGAATGAGTGCGGACCTCGAGGATGCCGTGGCGGCCGGAGCGACACATGTACGCGTCGGCACTGCGGTACTCGGAGTCCGTGCCGGGCTCGGGTAACGTCGCCAAGAAGTCGGACCACAGCAGAAAATATGGTCATTCCGTCGAGAGGCGGGCGCAACGACCTCGTGGATCGCGGGCACTTGGGAAGTCGTCAGTCGATCCACCACAGAGCGGAGGACTCAGAGCATGGCCGGCGCGATGCGCAAGATGGCGGTCTACCTCGGCCTCGTGGAGGACGATGGGTACGACGGCAGGGGATTCGACCCCGATGACGACTTCGAGCCCGAGCTCGACCCGGAGCCCGAGCGGGACCACCGCCGGCACGAGCCGGTGCACCAGTCACACCAGTCACACCAGTCCCAAAGGGATGAATCGGTGCGAGTGGTGCAGCCCCCGGTGCAGCGCGAGCCGGTGTCGCACGCCACTTCGCTCCCCGCGGAATCGGTGCGACCCGCCCGGATCGCACCCGTGGCGTCCATCACACAAGAACGTTCGAGTCTGGAGAAGAACGCACCGGTGATCATGCCCAAGGTCGTGTCCGAACGAGAGCCTTACCGGATCACCACGTTGCACCCGCGGACCTACAACGAGGCCCGTACCATCGGGGAACACTTCCGTGAGGGCACCCCGGTGATCATGAATCTGACTGAGATGGACGACACAGATGCGAAGCGACTTGTCGACTTTGCGGCCGGTTTGGTGTTTGGTCTTCACGGCAGCATCGAGCGGGTGACGCAGAAGGTGTTCCTGTTGTCGCCTGCTAACGTCGATGTCACGGCGGAGGACAAGGCCCGCATCGCAGAGGGCGGGTTCTTCAACCAGAGCTGAGACGTACGACCGAAAACAGCGGTAGAGCAACACGGCATTGGGGAGAGGGAAACACCGGACATGAGCGTGGTCTTGACGATCCTCTACATCGCGCTGACGGTGTTCTTCATCGTGTTGATCTTCCGGTTGGTCATGGACTACGTCTTCCAGTTCGCCCGCTCATGGCAACCCGGCAAGGCGATGGTGGTCGTTCTGGAGGCCACCTACACTGTCACCGATCCACCGCTCAAGCTTCTGCGGCGGTTCATTCCGCCGCTGCGTCTCGGGGGCGTGGCGCTCGACCTGTCCTTCTTCGTGCTGATGATCATCGTTTTCATCCTGCGTGCGGTGGTAGCCAGCGGGATGGGAGCGGTGTGAGAGATGCGGTCTTGCCGAATGCCGACGACTACGTTGAGGTGAAGAGATGCCGTTGACCCCCGAGGACGTGCGGAACAAGCAGTTCACGACCGTCCGCCTCCGAGAAGGCTATGACGAGGACGAGGTCGATGCCTTCCTCGATGAGGTCGAAGCCGAACTGACGCGCCTGCTCCGCGAGAACGAGGACCTGCGCGCCAAACTGGCCGCGGCCACGCGCGCCGCTGCCCAGAACCAGCAGAACATGCGCAAGCCGCCGGAGCCGCAGGACCAGCAGGGCGGCATGCAGCAGGGTGGCATGCAGCAACAGGGCGGTATGCAGCAGCAGGGTATGCGAGGTCCCGGTGGACCCGTACCCGCCGGCATATCGGGCCCGCCGCAGCAGATGGGGGGCCCCATGGGTGGCCCGCCCCAGCTGCCGAGCGGTGCTCCGCAGCTGCCCGCCGGCCCCGGTGGCCAGGGTGGGCAGCAGGGTCCCGGCCCGATGGGTCAGGGGCCGATGGGCCAGGGCCCGATGGGTCAGGGCCAGATGCAGCCGCAGATGGGCCAGGGCCAGATGGGCCAGGGTCCCATGGGCGGCCAGCCTCCCATGCAGCAGATGGGAGGCCCGATGGGCGGCCCCATGGGCGGTCCGATGGGCGGCCCCGGCCAGGGTCCCGGCGGCGACAGCGCCGCCCGTGTGCTCTCGCTGGCCCAGCAGACCGCCGACCAGGCGATCGCCGAGGCCCGTTCCGAGGCCAACAAGATCGTCGGTGAGGCCCGCAGCCGCGCCGAGGGTCTGGAGCGGGACGCCCGCGCCAAGGCCGACGCGCTGGAGCGGGACGCGCAGGAGAAGCACCGCGTCGCGATGGGCTCCCTGGAGTCCGCCCGCGCCACGCTGGAGCGCAAGGTCGAGGACCTGCGTGGCTTCGAGCGCGAGTACCGCACGCGTCTGAAGTCCTACCTGGAGTCGCAGCTGCGTCAGCTGGAGACCCAGGCGGACGACTCGCTGGCCCCGCCGCGCACCCCGGCGACCGCGTCGCTGCCGCCGTCCCCGGCGCCCTCCATGGCTCCGGCCGGCGCGAGCGCCCCGTCGTACGGCGGCAACCCGGGCGGCATGGGTGGAGGCATGGGCGGTGCCCCGGCTCCGGCCGCGCCCTCCTACGGCGGTCAGCAGCAGATGTCTCCGGCCATGACCCAGCCGATGGCTCCGGTCCGGCCGCAGGGCCCCTCTCCGATGGGGCAGGCTCCCTCGCCGATGCGTGGGTTCCTCATCGACGAGGACGACAACTGACGACTACTGGTACGCCGTAGGCGTCGGCAGCGTTCAGGGCGGGGCCCCGGATTTTAGATCCGGGGCCCCGCCCTTGTGCTGTGGGCGGCTGGGGTCCGTGGGTGCCTGTTCGAGGGCGGGGCGGGTGTCCTACGTACGCAACGCCGAAGGCCTGGGGCACCGAGATTCTCGGTGCCCCAGGCCTTCGGGGTGCCCGGTGACTGTCGCTGGGCGGGGGTAGGAGGCGCTTACCGGCGCGGACAGGGCGCCGCTGCGCCCACCCGTGCCGCCCCAGCGGCACGATTGCCCGCAGCCAGGGACAGCCAAAGGGGCGCGGGGAACCGTGCGATCAGCCACATCTCGGCCGCAGCGCGACGACGGCCTTGCCGGGCAGGGCGTGGCTCGGGCGGGCGCGGAACTTTACGCCTTGCGGAGGCGGAAGGTCAGCGTCAGGGCCTCGTCCGTGAAGGGCTTGCCGAACGTGTCGTCGGCCTCGCCGGAGGCGAAGTCCGTCGCGAGGACCTCGTCCGCGATCAGGGCCGAGTGCTCGGTCAGCGCCGCGCTCACCGCCGGGTCCGTCGCCGTCCAGCGCAGTGCGATCCGGTCCGCCACGTCGAGACCGCTGTTCTTGCGGGCCTCCTGGATGAGGCGGATGGCGTCCCGGGCGAGGCCCGCCCGGCGGAGTTCCTCCGTGATCTCCAGGTCCAGGGCCACGGTCGCGCCCGAGTCGGAGGCCACCGACCAGCCCTCGCGGGGCGTCTCCGTGATGATGACCTCGTCGGGGGCGAGGGCGATGGTCTCGCCGTCGACCTCGACCGTCGCCGTGCCCTCGCGCAGGGCCAGGGACAGGGCGGCCGCGTCGGCGTTCGCCACGGCCTTGGCCACGTCCTGGACGCGCTTGCCGAAGCGCTTGCCCAGCGCGCGGAAGTTGGCCTTGGCGGTCGTGTCCACCAGCGAGCCGCCGACCTCGGAGAGGGAGGCCAGCGAGCTGACGTTCAGCTCCTCCGTGATCTGCGCGTGCAGCTCGGGGTTGAGCGCGTCGAAGCCCGTCGCGGCCACCAGGGCGCGGGACAGGGGCTGACGGGTCTTGACTCCGGACTCCGCACGCGTGGCCCGGCCCAGCTCCACCAGGCGGCGGACCAGGACCATCTGCTTCGACAGCTCGGGGTCGATGGCGGAGAGGTCCGGCTCGGGCCAGGAGGCCAGGTGCACTGACTCGGGGGCACCCGGGGAGACCGGAACGATCAGGTCCTGCCAGACCCGCTCGGTGATGAACGGGGTCAGCGGGGCCATCAGCTTGGTGACCGTCTCGACGACCTCGTGCAGGGTGCGCAGAGCGGCCTTGTCGCCCTGCCAGAAGCGGCGGCGCGAGCGGCGTACGTACCAGTTCGAAAGGTCGTCGACGAACGCCGAGAGCAGCTTTCCGGCGCGCTGGGTGTCGTATGCCTCCAGGGCCCCCGTCACCTGGTCGGTGAGGGCGTGGAGCTCCGAGAGCAGCCAGCGGTCCAGGACCGGGCGGTCGGCCGGGGCCGGGTCCGCCGCGCTGGGCGCCCAGTTCGACGTGCGGGCGTAGAGGGCCTGGAAGGCGACCGTGTTCCAGTACGTGAGGAGCGTCTTGCGGACGACCTCCTGGATGGTGCCGTGGCCGACGCGGCGGGCCGCCCAGGGGGAGCCGCCGGCCGCCATGAACCAGCGGACGGCGTCGGCGCCGTGCTGGTCCATGAGCGGGATGGGCTGGAGGATGTTCCCCAGGTGCTTGGACATCTTGCGGCCGTCCTCGGCGAGGATGTGGCCGAGGCAGACGACGTTCTCGTAACTCGACTTGTCGAAGACCAGGGTGCCGACCGCCATCAGCGTGTAGAACCAGCCGCGGGTCTGGTCGATGGCCTCGCTGATGAACTGGGCCGGGTAGCGGGACTCGAAGAGTTCCTTGTTCTTGTACGGGTAGCCCCACTGCGCGAACGGCATCGAGCCCGAGTCGTACCAGGCGTCGATGACCTCCGGGACGCGCGTGGCCGTGCTGCCGCAGCCGTCCTGGGGGCAGGGGAAGGTGACCGCGTCGATGAACGGGCGGTGCGGGTCCAGCTCCGAGTGGTCGGTGCCGGAGAGCCGGCTCAGCTCCTCGCGGGAGCCGACGCAGCTCAGGTGGTTCTCCTCGCAGCGCCAGATCGGCAGCGGGGTGCCCCAGTAGCGGCTGCGGGAGAGCGCCCAGTCGATGTTGTTGTTCAGCCAGTCGCCGAAGCGGCCGTGCTTGACCGAGTCCGGGAACCAGTTGGTCTTCTCGTTCTCCTGGAGGAGGCGGTCCTTGACGGCGGTGGTGCGGATGTACCAGGACGGCTGCGCGTAGTAGAGGAGCGCGGTGTGACAGCGCCAGCAGTGCGGGTAGCTGTGCTCGTACGGCATGTGCCTGAAGAGCAGGCCACGCTGCTGGAGGTCCTCGGTGAGCTGTTCGTCCGCCTTCTTGAAGAAGACGCCGCCGACGAGGGGGACGTCCTCCTCGAAGGTGCCGTCGGGGCGGACCGGGTTCACCACGGGCAGGCCGTACGAGCGGCAGACCTTGAGGTCGTCCTCACCGAAGGCGGGGGACTGGTGGACCAGACCCGTACCGTCCTCGGTCGTCACGTACTCGGCGTTGACGACGTAGTGCGCCTCGGCCGGGAACTCCACGAGCTCGAACGGACGTTGATACGTCCAGCGCTCCATCTCGGCGCCGGTGAAGGTCTGGCCAGTGGTCTCCCAGCCCTCGCCGAGCGCCTTGGCGACGAGCGGCTCGGCGACGACGAGCTTCTCGGTGCCGTCCGTGGCGACCACGTAGGTGACCTCGGGGTGGGCGGCGACCGCGGTGTTGGACACCAGCGTCCATGGCGTGGTCGTCCACACCAGGAGCGCTGCCTCACCGGCGAGCGGACCGGAGGTGAGCGGGAAACGGACGTACACCGAGGGGTCGACGACCGTCTCGTAGCCCTGCGCCAGCTCGTGGTCCGACAGGCCGGTGCCGCAGCGGGGGCACCAGGGGGCGACGCGGTGGTCCTGGACCAGCAGGCCCTTGTTGAAGATCTCCTTCAGCGACCACCAGACGGACTCCACGTACTCGGGGTCCATGGTCCGGTAGGCGTCGTCGAGGTCGACCCAGTAGCCCATGCGGGTCGTCAGCTCGGCGAAGGCGTCGGTGTGCCGGGTCACCGAGTCGCGGCACTTGGCGTTGAACTCGGCGATGCCGTACGCCTCGATGTCCTTCTTGCCGTTGAAGCCGAGTTCCTTCTCGACCGCCAGCTCGACGGGGAGGCCGTGGCAGTCCCAGCCGGCCTTGCGGGCCACGTGGTAGCCGCGCATCGTGCGGAAGCGGGGGAAGACGTCCTTGAAGACGCGCGCCTCGATGTGGTGGGCACCCGGCATGCCGTTGGCGGTGGGCGGACCCTCGTAGAACACCCACTCGGGGCGGCCCTCGGACTGCTCCAGGCTCTTGGCGAAGATCTTCTGATCGCGCCAGAAGTCGAGCACGGCGTGCTCGAGCGCGGGCAGATCGACCTGGGCGGGCACCTGGCGGTACGTCGGCTCTGTCATGAGCGGGCTTCCTCCAACGGACTTGCTGCCTTCCGTCGGAGGGACGAGAGCTTCGATCCTTCGTACGCCGTGTGCGGCGCGCTCCCGCGGTACCACCCTCCTTGGCCCGCCTGCGCGCCGTGTGCGCCGGTGAGCCCCCTCATTGAGGTCGCGATGCCGGGTCTACTCGCCACGTCCCTCGGACTGCGCCATGCGGTGCGGCTTTCTTCCGGCGGCTCCGGGGTGATCTTCACATCGCGCTCGCCCCCGGGCTTCCACCGTCCCCGGGTCGCTCTGGGCTGCGTACGACGCTACTCGTCCCCATCCACGCTTCTCGCTCCGCCCAGTGTACGGCGCCGTACGGACAGCGGCCGACCGGATTTCCGGCGGCCGTGGGAGGGGCCCGGCGGGACCTCGGCCGGGGTTGTCGGGCGGGAGCGGGGTGACCTGCGCGATGACCCGAATGGAGCGGGTGGGGCGTCCGGATCCTGGGACGTGCGGCGTGGCGGAATACCCGGCGGGGAGCTGGGCACAACGCTTGCAGGCTCGTCGCGCGACGGTCGCGGTGCGGGGTGAAACAGGTGGTCTGCCCCGTTGCCGCGGGACTCGGGTCGATTTATCGTCCCAGCACGATACGCGTGCAAGATCACAATATGTGAAGGGGCGCGGCATGGTGGCGAAGAAGACCGCCGTAAAGCAGTCGGCGTCCGGCAGATCCACGGTGGCCTCCGGCGGCGGGGGCGAGGGGCGGAAGGCCTCGGCGGTGAAGGCGGCCGAGAAGAAGAGGGTGGCGAAGAAGGCGGGGGCGAAGAACGCGGTGACCAGGAAGACCGTGGCCGAGAAGTCGGTCGCGGGCGAAGCGGTCGTCGGGAAGTCGGGTGCCGAGAAGTCGGCGAGCAGGAAGTCGGTCGGTGGTGCGTCGGCCGTCAGGAAGACCGCCGCCAAGAGGACGACGGCCAGGAAGACGACGGCCAAGAAGAACACCTCTGCGACGAAGAGCACGGTCAAGAAGGCGGGCGCGGCCGAGGCCGCCGAGACGACGGGAGCCACGACGGTGGTTGCGAAGAACACTCCTGGTACGGCTACGGCGGCGAAGAAGAAGCCCACCGCCGTCCCCAAGGCACGGCCCGCCGCGGTGGAGCCCGGCGAGCTCGCGGTACGCCCCGGAGAGGACCCCTGGAGCCCCGAGGAGGTGGCCGAGGCCCGGACGGAGCTGCAGTCGGAGGCGGTGCGGCTGAGGACCGAGCTGGAGGCCTCCGAGCGGGCCCTGACGGGTCTGATGCGGGACTCCGGCGACGGCGCGGGCGACGACCAGGCCGACACCGGGGCGAAGAACATCACGCGCGAGCACGAGCTGTCCCTCGCCCACAACGCGCGCGAGATGCTCGACCAGACCGAGCGCGCCCTCGACCGGCTCGCCTCGGGCACCTACGGGCTCTGCGAGAACTGCGGCAATCCGATCGGAAAGGCGCGAATGCAGGCTTTCCCCCGGGCCACACTGTGCGTCGAGTGCAAGCAGAAGCAGGAACGTCGCTAGCGATCTCCGACGGAGCCGCTGGTCCGCGGCGGGCGTGTCGTACCTTTGTCCTCAGTCAGGAACCTAGGTTGAGGGACTCACGTGGCAGAGGCGGAGCGCATCATCGGTACGCCGGACATTCCAGACGCGACGGGGGCCGACCCGGAGCAGTCCGACGGCGGCGACGCCGCGGCGCAGCGGACCGAGGCCGCGGCCGAGCCGCGCGGGCGGCGCCGGATCGCCGTGCTGTTCGGGGTCGCCGCGCTGGCGTACGCGCTCGACCTGGTCAGCAAGATGATCGTGGTCGCGAAGCTGGAGCACCACGAGCCGATCGAGATCATCGGTGACTGGCTGAAGTTCGAGGCGATCCGCAACGCGGGCGCGGCCTTCGGCTTCGGCGAGGCCTTCACGATCATCTTCACGATGATCGCGGCGATCGTGATCGTCGTGATCGCCCGGCTCGCCCGCAAGCTCTACAGCCTGCCCTGGGCGATCGCGCTCGGTCTGCTGCTCGGCGGTGCGCTGGGCAACCTCACCGACCGGATCTTCCGGTCGCCGGGTGTCTTCGAGGGCGCGGTCGTCGACTTCATCGCACCGAAGGGCTTCGCGGTCTTCAACCTCGCGGATTCGGCCATCGTGTGCGGCGGCATCCTGATCGTGCTGCTGTCCTTCCGGGGGCTCGACCCCGACGGGACCGTCCACAAGGACTGATTCCACGCGGGCGAGTGCGGGGGCCCGGGCGGGACCGAGGCGGGGGCCGACCGGGTTTTCCACAGGCGCGGTCGGGCGTGTCGTGACGGTCCGGCATACTCGTCGGGTGAGCACGATTCCCGAGATCCGTACCCTGCCCGTGCCCGACGGCCTGGAGGGCGAGCGTGTCGACGCCGCCATCTCCCGCATGTTCGGCTTCTCCCGCACCAAGGCGGCCGAGCTCGCCGCCGCGGGGAAGGTCACGGTCGACGGGTCGGTGGTCGGCAAGTCGGAGCGGGTGCACGGCGGGGCCTGGCTGGAGGTCGAGATGCCGCAGGCGCCCGCGCCGGTGCAGGTCGTCGCCGAGCCGGTCGAGGGCATGGAGATCGTGCACGACGACGACGACGTGGTCGTGATCGTCAAGCCGGTCGGTGTGGCCGCGCACCCCAGCCCCGGCTGGTCCGGGCCCACCGTGATCGGCGGGCTCGCGGCCGCCGGGTACCGGATCTCGACGTCCGGGGCCGCCGAGCGCCAGGGCATCGTGCACCGGCTCGACGTGGGCACCTCGGGCCTCATGGTGGTCGCCAAGTCGGAGTACGCGTACACCTCCCTGAAGCGCCAGTTCAAGGAGCGCACGGTCGACAAGCGGTACCACGCGCTGGTCCAGGGCCACCCCGACCCCACGAGCGGCACCATCGACGCGCCCATCGGACGGCACCCCAACCACGACTACAAGTGGGCGGTCATCGCCGAGGGCAAACCCTCGGTCACGCACTACGACCTGGTCGAGGCGTTTCGGGCGGCGTCCCTGCTCGACATCAAACTGGAGACCGGGCGCACCCACCAGATCCGCGTCCACATGTCCGCCCACCGGCACCCCTGCGTCGGCGACCTCACGTACGGTGCCGACCCGACGCTCGCCAAGCGGCTCGGCATCACGCGGCAGTGGCTGCAGGCCGTGCGGCTCGGTTTCGAGCATCCCGGGGACGGGAGCTGGGTCGAGTTCGAGTGCGACTATCCCGCGGATCTGCAGAAGGCCCTCGACAAGGTGCGCGAGGAGACGTACGCGTGAGTCCGGTGCCGGTGTCCTATGTGGTGCGCGTCGCCGACGATCCCGGCGACCGCGAGGCGTGCTTCGCGGTGCGCAAGGAGGTCTTCGTCGTCGAGCAGGGGGTGCCGGAGGACCTGGAGTACGACGCGTACGACGCCGGGGCCGTGCACGTCCTGGCCGTGCGGGACGACGGGGTGCCCCTCGGGGCCGGGCGGCTGCTGTACGGGGAGGCCGCCGCCGGCAAGACCGGCGGGGAGCCCGGCGTGGGGTCCCTCGGGCGGCTCGCCGTCGTGGCCGAGGCCCGGGGGCTCGGACTCGGGGTCGCGTTGGTGCGGGCCGTCGAGGAGGCGGCCCGGGAGCGCGGGCTGACCGCGGTGGACCTGGGGGGCGCAGACACACGCGCTGGGTTTCTACGAGCGGCTGGGGTATGCGGCGTACGGGCCGGAGTTCCTGGACGCAGGCATACCTCATCGTGCGATGCGGCGCAGGCTCTGACGCGGCGCAGGCTCTGACGCGGCGCAGGCTCTGACGCGGCGCTGGCTTCGGCGTCGCGCTGGCTTCGGCGTCGCGCTGACTTTGGCGTCGCGCTGGCTTTGGCGTTCCGCGGTGCGGGTGGGGCACCCTGGGCATCCGGTCGGTTGTGATCGTCTAGCACCAGCGGAGCACCCCCATGGATCAGTTGGCCCTGTTCTTCGTCCTGCTGGTGGGGGCCGTGGTCAGTGTGCCGGTGGGGGAGCGGCTGAAGCTGCCGGCGCCGGTGCTGATGACACTGCTCGGCATCGCCCTGGCCCTGCCCGGGTCCGTGCCCAATGTGGAGCTCCCGCCCGAGTTCATCCTGCCGTTGCTGCTGCCACCGCTGCTGTACGCGGCGGTGCGGCGGACCTCCTGGCGGCAGTTCGCGGCGAACCGGCGGCCCATCTTCCTGCTGGCCGTGGCACTCGTGTTCGTGACCACCGCCGCGGTGGCGGCCGTGGCCGGCGCCATCGTGCCCGGGCTGCCCGTCGCGGCGGCCGTGGCGCTCGGCGCCCTCGTCGCGCCGCCCGACCCGGTGGCGGCGACCGCCGTGGCCGGACAACTCGGGCTGCCGCGCCGACTGGTGTCGATACTGGAGGGCGAGGGCCTCTTCAACGACGTCACCGCCATCGTGCTCTATCACGTGGCCATCGCCGCCGTCGTCAGCGGATCGTTCTCGTGGCCCAGCGCCGCGCTCCAGCTCGTGCTGTCCGCCGTCGTCGCTCTCGCCGTGGGCATCGGGCTCGGCTGGGCGGCCAACAAGCTGATGGACTTCCTGGAGGACGCGACGCTGCAGATCGGGCTGACCCTGCTCGTGCCGTACGCGTCGTACGTGATGGCCGAGGAGCTCCACGGGTCCGGGGTGCTCGCGGTGCTCACGACCGCGTTGTTCCTCGCGGAGTACGCGCTCGGCGCGGACGACGTCCTGACGCGGCTCGCCGGGCACACGGTCTGGGACGTCGTGGACACGCTGGTCACCGGTGTCGCGTTCGGGCTGATCGGGCTGGAGCTGCACAACGCTATCCGTACGGCGTCGGGGCGGTGGGGCGAGATGCTCGGCTGGGCGGCGGCCGTCGTGGTCGTCGTCGTGTTCGTACGGCTGGTGTGGCTGCTGCCGGCCACGTGGCTGGCGCGGCGGTTGCACGCGAAGCGGGACTACGACGAGGAGATCCCGATGTCGTGGCGCGAGACCGTGGTGATGTGGTGGTCGGGGATGCGAGGGGTGGCGTCCGTGGCGCTGGCGCTGGCGATTCCGTTGGAGACGGACAGCGGGGCGCCGTTCCCGAACCGGGACGAGATCGTGTTCATCGCGTTCGGGGTGATCATGGCGACGCTGGTGCTGCAGGGGCTGACTCTGCCGTGGCTGGTGCGGCGGTTGGGGGTGCGGGCAGACGAGGGGGCCGAGAAGGAGTTCGAGAAGGTGTTGGCCGTGCGGGCGGCGAAAGCGGCGAAGCGGCGGCTGAAGGAGATCGAGGAGGTGGAGGAGCTGCCGGAGGAGATGTCCGAGCGGTTGTTGCGGCGGGCCTTCGAGATCGGGGTGCGGATCAGTCCGGAGGTGGGGGAGGAGGAACGCCGCGAGGGGCATGAGCAGCGGGTGCGGCGGCTTCGCCGGATGCGGCGGATCCAGGGGGAGATGTTGAGCGCGGCTCGGCACGAGGTGCTGGCCGCGCGGAGTGAGCCGGGTGCGAATCCCGAGGTGGTGGACCGGGTGTTGCGGCATCTGGATGTGCGGAGCCTGCGGTGAGGTGGGCGGCCCCTTTGCCCAGTCACGCCCGCCCGTGACTCCCTTGCGCGGGGGTCTCCTGTGAGGGCTGGTCACCGTTGGCGGCTGGCTCGTCCGGGAGTGCCTCGCCGGGTGAGCGGGTTGCCTTTCAGGTCAACGGGGGCGCCGAACGTGGGTGCTGAGGGAGCGGGGCGGCCCCGGCGCTCGGGGCCGCCCCACTTTCAGGTCGGCGTACGGACGTTGCTCGTGCTCACCCTCGGTCCGGGGCCCTCGGGTGCTCGTGGACGCGGCTGCGGTTGGTGCGGAGGGGTGTGGCGTCCCCGTTGTGGGAGGGGGAGTGGGGGTGGGTCGGGGGGAGCACCGCGTCGGCGGTGTTGACGCGGGGGAGGGCGTAGGGGTGGGTCTCGGTGAGCCAGCTGATGAGCTGTTCGCGGACGCTGACGCGGACGGTCCACAGGTCGTCCGGGTCCTTGGCGGTGACGAGGGCGCGGACCTCCATGGTGGAGGGCGTCGAGTCCGTGACCGTCAGGTCGTAGTGACGGCCGTCCCAGGCGGGGCAGGAACGCAGGATGTCGCGCAGCCGCTCGCGCATCGCGGCCAGCGGCGCGGTGTGGTCGACGTGCAGGAACACCGTGCCGGTCATCTGCGCGCCACCCCGGGACCAGTTCTCGAACGGCTTCGAGGTGAAGTACGACACCGGCATCGTGATCCGGCGCTCGTCCCAGGTGCGGACCGTCAGGAACGTGAGGGTGATCTCGTCGACCGTCCCCCACTCTCCCTCCACCACGACCACGTCACCGAGGCGGACCATGTCGCCGAAGGCGATCTGCAGCCCGGCGAAGAGGTTGCTCAGCGTGGACTGCGCGGCGATACCGGCGACGATGCCCAGGAGTCCGGCCGAGGCCAGCAGTGAGGCGCCGGCCGCGCGCATCGCCGGGAACGTCAGCAGCATCGCGGCCACCGCCACCACACCGACGATCGCCGAGACGACCCGCATGATGAGCGTCACCTGGGTCCGCACCCGGCGTACCCGGGCCGGATCGCGGTGGGCGCGGGCGTAGCGGCTGTACGTCGTCTCCACTATCGCGGCCGCGATGCGGATCACCAGCCAGGCCGTGGCGCCGATCAGTACCAGCGTCAGGGTGCGGCCGATGGCGGTGCGGTGCTGCTCCAGCAGCTGCGCCTCGTCGTACGACGCTCTGAGGAAGGCCGCGCACAGGACCAGTTGATAGGGGATGCGACCGCGGCGCAGCAGGCCCCACAAGGGAGTTTCGTGGTGCCGCTGGTCCGCCTTGCGCAGCAGCAGATCGGTCGTCCAGCCGATGAGCAGCGTGAGGACGACCGAGCCACCGATGACGATCAATGGGCGGAGTAGGTTCTCCATGCCTTCGAACGTAACCGGCCGCGCGGGGGGATGAACATGTGACTTCGGCCGCGCTCTGGGTACGGGCGCGCGAAACGGGCGGCCGGACACTGGTCAGGCCCGGCTGGCACCATGGCCCCATGAACATCATGCTCTTCCACTCGATCTACGGTCTGCGGCCCGCCGTGCGGCGGGCGGCGGACCGGCTGCGTGACGCCGGTCACGAGGTGTGGACCCCCGACCTCTTCGACGGCCGGACGTTCGACACGGTCGAGGAGGGCAGGGCCCTCAACGAGGAACTGGGCCGGGAAGAGATCCTCAAGCGGGCGGTCCTGGCCGCCGCGCCCTACTCGGAGCGGGGGCTCGTCTACGCCGGCTTCTCGCTCGGTGCCGCCGTCGCGCAGACCCTCGCCCTGGGCGACAAGAACGCACGCGGACTGCTGCTCCTGCACGGCACGTCGGACATCGCCGCCAGCGCTTCCGTGGACGAGCTGCCCGTTCAACTGCACGTCGCCGAGCCCGATCCCTTCGAGCCCGACGACTGGCTGAGCGCCTGGTACCTGCAGATGCGCAAGGCCGGTGCCGACGTTGAGGTATACCGCTACGCCGGCGCCGGCCACCTCTACACCGACCCCGACCTCCCCGACTACGACGCGGAGGCCGCCGAGGCCACCTGGCACGTGGCGCTCGGCTTCCTCGAAACCCTGTGAGACGTGGCCGGGACGATCACTCGGAGGCGCCCGGATGATCACACGGGGTCGTACGTCCGCTCCACCTTCTGCGTCCCGCTGCGCGTCCGGTACGACCGCGCCCAGGACGAGGTCGCGTCGGCCCTGGTCCGGTCGGACAGGACGTAGAAGTCCATCTGCGCCCGCGCGGCGGTGATGTCCAGGACGCCGTAGCCGTGCCGGTCGGTGTCGACCCAGTGGACGTGCCGGTTGGCGGCGCGGATCAGCGGCGAGGCCACGGCGGAGACGGTGCCCTCGGGGACCTTGACGAGGTCGTCGAGGTTGTCGGAGGTGACCGACGTGACGACGAACTCGGTGGCGGCGGAGGCCGACAGCGGGTACGTACCGGCGTTGACCGGCACGTCGTTGGCCCAGGCCATGTGGATGTCACCGGTGAGGAAGACGGTGTTGCGGATGGCGTTCTGCCGCAGGTGGGCGAGGAGTTCGCGGCGGTCGTCGGTGTAGCCGTCCCACTGGTCCGGGTTGAGGGCGAGCCCCTCCTTCGGCAGACCGAGCAGCTCGGCGAGGGGCTCGAAGAGGTCGGCGGTGAGATTGCCGAGGGCGAACGGGGCGATCATCACCGAGTTGCCGACCAGGCGCCAGGTCGTGTCGGAGGACTTGAGCCCGGCCTTCAGCCAGTCGAGCTGGGCCCGGCCCGTCAGCGTACGGTCCGGGTCGTCGACCTCGCCGTCGCCTATGCCCACCTGCTGCGACCGGAAGGAACGCAGGTCGAGGAGGGAGAGGTCGACGAGCTTGCCGAAGCGCAGCCGCCGGTAGGTGGTGCCCGCGACCGCCGGGCGCACCGGCATCCACTCGAAGTAGGCCTGCTTGGCCGCCGACGAACGGGCCGCCCAGGCGCCCTCCGTGCCCTCGGTGTGGTTCTCGGCGCCGCCCGACCAGGCGTCGTTGGCGATCTCGTGGTCGTCCCAGATGGCGACGACCGGCGCGGCCGCGTGCAGGGCCTGCAGGTCCGGGTCGGTCTTGTAACGGGCGTGCCGGACGCGGTAGTCGGCGAGGGAGAGGATCTCGTGGGCGGGCGCGTGCGGTCGTACGACCTTGTCGCGGGTGCCGTACTCGCCGGTGCCGTACTCGTAGATGTAGTCGCCGAGGTGGAGCCACGCGTCCAGGTCGCCGCGCGCGGCGAGATGCCGGTAGGCCGCGAAGTAGCCGCCCTCCCAGTTGGCGCAGGACACCACGCCGAAGCGCAGGCCGGTGACGGCGGCGTCGGCGGCCGGGGCGGTGCGGGTGCGGGCGGCCGGGGAGTCGATGCCGCCGGCCGAGAAACGGAACCAGTAGTCCGTGGCGGGCGCGAGGCCGCGCACGTCCGCCTTGACGGTGTGGTCGGAGGAGGCGCTCGCGGTCGTCGAACCCTTGGCGACGATCTGGGTGAACGCCTTGTCCCGGGCGACGGTCCAGCCGACCTCGACGTCCGGGCCGACACCGGAGCCGGGCAGCGCGGCGGCGGTGGGCGTCACCCGGGTCCACAGCAGGACACCGTCGGGCAGCGGATCACCGGAGGCGACACCGTGCAGGAAGGCGGGGGACTCGGCCGCGCGCGCCGGCATCGCGGCCGCCAGCGGTGCCGCGAGGACGGCTCCGGCCGTGGCCGCCTTGACCACCGTACGGCGGCTAGGGGCGGACGAACTCGTGGGCCGGGTGGGGGAGTCGGGTCTGGAGTGAGATCTGCGACTGGTCACGGCCGATGAGATTACTGATGGGTAGGGCCGTATGTAAGACAGAAGTCCGAAATCCGCTCAATGTTCAGACGGTCGTGCGCTGTTCGTCGGATCGCGCAGGGAGCGACCGCACGGACATCGCCCAAGTCGGCGGTCGTCGTGCGGGGTTGTCAGGGGGGTCCGGTGAGCCCGTGCCCGGCGTCGGTCACCAATCCTCGGCGTAGCGTCTGGCCAGGGCGATCAGGGCCGCGCGGTCGGCGCTGTCGGTGCGGTGGCGGAGGCTGGCGAGGTGCTTCTCGACCGTACGGGGGGACAGGAAGAGGTGTTCGGCGATCTCCTGGTTGCCGAGCCGGGCGGCGAGCAGCCGCAGCACCTCGTACTCCCGGGCGGTCACCCCCACACGGCGCAGTTCTCCCGGGATCGTGTCATGACCCTGGCGGCGGCGCGGCACGGGGGAGCCGGCGTCGCGCAGCAGGGCCCGGCACGCGGCGGACACGCGGGTGGTGCCCCGCTCGTGGAAGAACTGCTCGGCGGCGCGCAGCCATTCGACGGGCCGGCCCCAGCCGTCGACGAGCGCGGCCCGGGCGCCCAGCCGCATGCAGAGGTGGGCGGCCAGCGGGATCGCGGCGGTGCCGGTCAGGGCCTCCTCCGCCGTCTTGGCGGCCTCGGCCGTCCGCCCCTCGCGGCCCAGCAGGACGGCCCGGGACCAGCCGGCGAAGGGACGGTCCCAGTGGACCTGGGCGAGTCGTTCGGCGGCGGGACCGTCGAGTTCGTCCCAGTCGGCCGTGCCGTGCAGGGTGCGCAGCAGGAGGTACGGGCCGAGGAATCCGGTGACGCCACGAGTGCTGGGCAGGGCCCGCATGACGGCGTCCGCCTCGGTGAACTCGGCCAGCGCGCGGTCGGGTTCCTCCCGCAGCAGGGAGCAGATGCCCTGGGCCCAGCCCCACACGGAGGTGTCGGCGTACCCCCAGAGCGCCCCGGCGCTGCGCCCGGCGAGGGCGCGCTCCAGCGTGCGCAGGGTCGCGTCGAGCTTCTCGCGCTCCCCGAGCGAGGCGGCGATGATGCCGTCCACGCCGGCGCCGATCAACTCCACCTCGCGCAACCGCAGTCGGCGTGCCGTCTCCCGGAGGCGACGCGCGGCCTCCGTGGCCCGGTCCTGTTCGTCGCGCAGGACGTGGGCGAGGGTCAGATGCATGTCGGCCCAGGCGGTCATGAGCACCGCGCCGGTGTCCTCGGCGGCCCCGCGCGCGGCGTGCAGCCGGTCCGTGCCGGTGAACCGGACGCGGTCGAGCACGCCCAGTTCCAGCAGACCGCGGATCCGCCACACCGGCAGCGCGTGTGCCTCGGCGGTGGCGACCAGCCGGGCGAACGCGTCCTCCGCCTCGCCCAGGTCCCGGGGGCGCAGGCAGTAGCCGAGCATGTTGAGCGCCTTGCACGCCACCTCCGGCAGGCCCACCTCCTCGGCGGTCGCGACGGCACCCTCCGCGAGCGCACGGGCGCTCTCCAGTCGGTCCGGGCGCTGCGAGTTGAGCACGAGGTGGGCGGCGACCGCGTCCAGGGCTGCGCGGGACGCCGGGTCGGGCGTGTCGCCGAGCAGGTCCCTCGCCCGTTGCACGGCCGCCAGGCCCTCCTCCCACTGTTGGGCGGTCGCCGCGGCCCGGGCTCGGGTCAGGAAGCCCACCGCCCGACGGCCGGCCGGAGCGCCGGACACCGTCAGGACACGGTCCAGCCGGTCACCGAGTTCGGGTACGCGCCGAACGTCGCCGGTGAGGACGAGCGTGCCGAGCAGTTCCTCCAGCAGCCTGGCCACGGCCTCGGGCGGCGCGTCCGGCGTGTCGGCGATCAGTTCCAGGCCCCGGTCGAGGAGTTCGACGGCGGTCAGCAGCGCGCCCCGCGCGACGGCCTGACGACCGGCCCGGGCGAGCAGCACGGCCGCCCGCGCGGGCCGTCCCCCGGCGACACACAACTCCGCGGCGAGCCGGTACAGATCGTCACCGGCGCCTTCACCGAGGGGGCGGTGGGGGGCGCGCTTCGGTGTGTCGGGGAGACCGGCCGGCCCGGGGACGCGGTGCCGGCGGCCGGGTATGTCGGGTGACGTGGAGGCGGGGGCGTGGCCCGGGCCGGGCGTGTCGGGGGCCGGTGGGCCCGGGGTGTGCGGGCGTGTCGGGATGCCCGGGGCGGTGTGCGTCCCGTCGAGGCCCGGTTCCTCCTCGCCCGCTCCCCACGCCCCCTCGATCGCGTCCGCCGCCGCCAGGCACAGGGCCGCCCGTTCGGCGGGGAGCAGACGGTGGGCGATGGCGTCGGCCGTCAGGGCGTGGCGGAAGGTGTGCCAGCCGGGGTCGGCGGGGGTGGTGGCGCCGGAGACGAGGTGGGCGTGGGAGGCGTGACGCAGCTGGACGAGGGCGGTGGCGCGGTCCAGGCCGGCGACGCGGGCGGCGACGTCGACGGGGAAGCGCCGGCCGAGGACCGCCGCCGCCTCCAGGAGGGCGACACCGGCGGACGGCAGTTGGTCCACGCGTTGCAGGACGGCGGCTGCGACGGTGGCGGGGACCCCGGCGTCGAGGGAGCCGGTCACCGTCCAGCGGGAGTCCCCGCCCCGGGCGAGACCGCCGCCGTCGACCATGGCGCGCAGCAGTTCCTCCACGACGAAGGGGACGCCCTCGGACACGGTGTGCAGCCGGTTCAGTACCGCGGTCGGGACGTCCTCGGCGCAGTCGTGGCCCAGACAACGGGCCGCCAGCTCGGCGGTGCCGGCCGGCCCGAGGCGGGCGAGGCGGACGGTCCGGGCCGTACGACGGGCCGTGGCGGCCCCGGCGAGGTCGAGCGCCGGGCCGGACTCGCCGCGCAGGGTCGCCAACAGGACCGTCCGCTGCCCGGCGAGGTTGTCCGTCAGGTAGTCGACGATGGCGAGCGTGTCGGCGTCCGCGTCGTGCAGGTCCTCCAGCACCAGGACGCAGCCGCCGTCCCGGCCGAGGACCTGCAGCAGCCTCAGCACCGCCTCGGCGTATCCGACGAGCGGCGCGCCGTCCTGCGGTGCCAGCCCGCACAGCCGGGTCAACAGCGGTTCGTAGAGGCCCAGTTCACCGTCCGAGGGGGCCCCGTCGCCCCGTAACCCGGAGAACACGGCCTCCGCCAGAGGGCGCAGCGGCACCGCGCGCCCGGCGGACGCCGCTCGTCCGCGCAGGACACGCGCCCCGGCGTGCGCGGCGGCGGACGCGGCTTCCTCGACGAGCCGGGACTTGCCGATGCCGGGCTCGCCCAGCACGAAGACCGACGAACCCCGCCCGTCCCGGGCCGCCCGGACGACGGCCGCCAGAAGCTCGCGCTCCGCCTCCCGGCCGATCAGTGTGGGCGAGGACAGCGACGAGAACGACGGCTCCGCAGAGAACGACGGCTCCAAAGAGAAAGACGACAACTCCAGGCCCCCTGCGCCCTGTTGGGATGGTCGTGGCAACCCCCGCACGCCCCCGTACGCCTCGCGTACGTCCCCCCGGCAGGCGCCGGGGGCGCCGCCCCCGTACGACAGTCCGCCGGCAATTCCTCGCACGCGTCATCGAGGCGCGTACAGAGTAGCCCCCAGTTTCACAGGGGCCGCACAACTACATGGGGGTTCTTCCCCGATACCCGGCGCCCCGGAGTCCGGCACGCTGATGTCTCGGCAGGGCAGGGGGGACAGGGCATGACCCGGGGGGACATGCCCTGCCTGCTTCTTTTCTTTTTTGCGGCAGGGAGGTCGTCGATGCAGCGTGCCCGGGTGTGGGTCGCCGCCGGAGTGCTGGGCGTGGTCCTGTGCGGGTGCTCGTCATCCACCGGGAGCAGCGGAAGCACCGGAAGCAGCGGGGGAGGCAGTGGCGGCGGGTCGTCCGCCGGTGCCGCCGCCGACGAACCGGAGGTTCCGCTGACCACCCAGGACCTGGAGCGGGTCTGCACGGACGGTCTCGGCTTCGCGGGACTGCCGGCGTACGACCGTACGAAGAAGACGGTGCACCCGGCACAGCTCATGAACAGCACCGGCGACGGCTGGAACAGCAGCGTGCCCGTCGACGGCGACTTCCCGAAGGGCTGGTTCCTCGGCTACGAGGACAAGCCGGCCCAGACGGAGCTGGTCGTCTGCCTCGAGCGCACGAAGGCCACCGCGACCGGCAAGGTCTGCGACATGGAGGCCGACGGCAAGCCGTTGAAGATCAAGACGTACAACACCTCGTACCGGCTGCGGGTCGTCGAGGCGCGCACCGGCAAGGAGCAGTACGCGCACAGCGGCAAGGCCGAGTCCGACGAGTGCCCGGCCTACATCTTCACCTCCTCGGACGACGAGGACGCCGACAAGTACTACAACGAGGTCCGGCCCGAGGACTACCGGAAGCGGATCAAGCCGTACATCGCGCCGTAGCCGTAGCTGTAGCTGTAGCTGTAGCGCGATATGGGCGGGTGGGTGCCCGGGGGCCGGTCCCCCGGGCACCCACCCGCCCTGTGCTCGGCGCGGTACCTACTTGGTGACGCCCGCGTCCTTGAGCGCCTTCTCCCAGTCCGCGACCGAGGAGGGGTTGGTGATCGTCTTGTCATTGATCTTGATGGTCGGGGTCGACTCGACCCCCTCGGCGTCGTCGAAGGACTTGCTCATCCGCATCGCCCAGGCATCGTAGGTGCCCTTCTCGACCGCGTCCTGGAACTTCTTGTTGTTCTTCAGCGCGTCGACGGTGTTCGCGACCTTGATCAGATAGCTGTCCTTGGCGAACTCGTCGGTCGACTCCGACGGGTGGTACTTCGCGGAGTACAGCGCGGCCTTGTAGTCGAGGAAGGCCTCGGGGCTGACGTCCAGGGCGGCGCCGAGCGCGCTCAGCGCGTTCTTCGAACCCTCGCCGGTGAGGTTGCCGTCCAGGAAGGTGCCGAGGGTGAAGGAGAGCTTGTAGTCCCCGTCCTCCATGCCCTTGTCGACGGTCTCGCCGACGGTCTGCTCGAAGCTGGCGCAGGCCGGGCAGCGCGGGTCCTCGTACAGGTGGACCACGTTGTCGGACGTGGAGTCGCCGATCAGCACGGTGGTGCCGTTCTTGCCCGAGGTGTTGGCGGGGGCGACCACCGTGGCGTCGGCCGCCGCCTCCCACTTGGTGGGCTTGCTGTTCTGGACGACGGCGTAACCGACGCCACCCGCTATCGCGAGAACCGCGACGATCGACGACGCCACGATCGCCTGGCGCCTGACCTTCGCGCGCTTGGCCTGACGCTCGCGCTCCAGACGCAGCCGCTCACGGGCCGCCGACTTCGCCGCGTTGCTGTTCCGCTTGCTCATAAGGGTGACTCCCTGGGAAACGCGCACCCGGGGTGCGCGGATGGGTGGGACGGGGATGTGCTCGTGCTCGGAAGGCGGTCACGCGAAGGTGACCGAGCACGGCGGTCCACGCCGTCCCAGGGAATGGGCGAAGAGAAGGGTGCGGGCGGTGGCCGTACGGTCCGCCACCCGCCGCGGCCGGTGCTCGGCGGGGGCGGGCCGCACCAGGACGGAGGCGACCGCGAGCAGCAACGGCCGGAAACCGGCGGCGACCGCGGCGTCCAGCAGCTGGGCCAGCGCCCGCTCGCCCCGCCGCAGCCAGGCGGCGGCCAGCAGCCCCACGCCGACGTGTGCGGCGAGCAGCAGCCAGGCTGCGCTCGGACCGGCACCGGCCAGCAGAGCGGCCGCCCGCTCTGAGCCGCCGGTGACCCGCGCCAGCGGCGCGCCGACACTGCCGCCGCACAGCACCTCGAGCCCGAGCTGCCGCAGCGGACCGGTGACTGGACCGCCCGCCTCGCCGTAACAGGCGTGCTGGCCCGTGGTGAACACCGTGTCGGCGGCCAGCTCCAGCGGAATCAGCACGGAGGCGATCCGCCCGAAGCCGCGCTCACGGCCGGCCAGCGCGTACGAGACGGCGAAGACGGCGGCGGTGATCGCGGCGACGGCGGTCAGCGGGAGCGGGACCCCGGACAGCAGCACGTGCGACGCGGTGCCGAGCGTCACGACGACAGCCGTGAACAGCGCCGCGCGTACGGCTCTGAAATGGGTCCCGGGTATATCCATGGCGTTGGAGAGTCTCCCACGGACACCCGTAAGGGAGCGCTAAAAGGCGCCTGTGAGTGCCGGACGGGGATGCCGGACGGCTACAGACCGGGGATCCGGCCGTTGCGGAAGAGGTCGACGAAGATCTGGTGGTCCGCACGCGCCCGGGCGCCGTACGCGTGGGCGAAGTCCACCAGGAGCGGCGCGAAGCCCTCCTCGTCGGCCGCGATCGCCGCGTCGATGGCCCGCTCCGTGGAGAACGGCACCAGGGACTGCCCGGTCAGGTCGTCCGCCGCCGCGTGCATCGTGGCCGTGGCCCGGCCGAGGTCGGCGACGACCGCCGCGATCTCCTCCGGGTCGTCGATGTCGCTCCAGTCCAGGTCGACCGCGTACGGCGACACCTCGGCGACCAGTTGCCCGGCGCCGTCCAGCTCGGTCCAGCCCAGCCACGGGTCCGCGTGCGCCTGCAGCGCCCGCTGGGAGATCACCGTGCGGTGGCCCTCGTGCTCGAAGTAGTCACGGATGCGCTGGTCGGTGATGTGCCGGGAGACGGCCGGGGTCTGGGCCTGCTTGATGTAGATCACGACATCGTTCTCCAGGGCGTCGCTCTGCCCCTCCAGCAGGATGTTGTAGGACGGCAGTCCCGCCGAGCCGATGCCGATGCCCCGGCGGCCGACGACGTCCTTCACCCGGTAGGAGTCCGGGCGCGTCAGGGACGACTCGGGGAGCGTCTCCAGATAGCCGTCGAAGGCGGCCAGCACCTTGTAGCGGGTGGCCGCGTCCAGCTCGACGGAGCCGCCGCCCGGCGCGAAGCGGCGCTCGAAGTCGCGGATCTCCGTCATCGAGTCCAGCAGGCCGAAGCGGGTCAGCGAGCGGGCGTCGCGCAGCGCGTCCAGCAGCGGGCCCTGGGCGGTGTCCAGCGTGAACGGGGGCACCTCGTCCCGCTTGGCACCGGTCGCTATGGCGTGGATCCGCTCGCGGTAGGCGGCCGCGTAGGTCTCCACCAGCTCCGTGATCTGCTCGTCGCTGAGCGCCTTCGCGTACCCGATGAGCGCCACGGAGGCGGCGAAGCGCTTCAGGTCCCAGGTGAAGGGGGCGACGTAGGCCTCGTCGAAGTCGTTCACGTTGAAGATCAGGCGGCCCGTGGAGTCCATGTACGTGCCGAAGTTCTCCGCGTGCAGGTCGCCGTGGATCCACACCCGCGAGGTGCGCTCGTCCAGGTACGGGCCGGCACCTTCGCTCCCACCGCCCTGCCCGGCGTTCTCCTCCTCCAGGTCGTTGTAGAACAGGCACGCCGTGCCCCGGTAGAACGCGAAGGCCGAGGCCGCCATCTTCCGGAACTTCACGCGGAACGCGGCCGGGTCGGCGGCCAGGAGCTGGCCGAAGGCGGTGTCGAAGACGGCGAGGATCTCCTCACCGCGTCGCTCGTCGTTGAGCTGCGGAACCGACATCGCTGGGTGCCTCCTGGTGGATCACGGGTGGGTCGACCTCACAACGTGCGAGCGCGCACGGGAGTGCCCACGACTCCTCCCCGAAAGGTACGGGGGAGAGCCCTCGCCGTGTCAGTCCCGAGGCATAGACTTCGACGCTGTCCCCCAGACTGTCCGCAGCCCGTGGGGAAGTCGTTCACGCCTGTTTTCCCTGTGTCCCCTGGAGGCCGAAGCCGTGTCAAAGCCGCCGTTCACGCACCTGCACGTCCACACCCAGTACTCGCTGCTGGACGGTGCCGCGCGGCTCAAGGACATGTTCAACGCGTGCAACGAGATGGGCATGACCCACATCGCCATGTCCGACCACGGCAACCTGCACGGGGCGTACGACTTCTTCCACTCCGCGAAGAAGGCCGGTGTCACCCCGATCATCGGCATCGAGGCGTACGTCGCCCCCGAGTCCCGCCGCAACAAGCGCAAGATCCAGTGGGGCCAGCCGCACCAGAAGCGGGACGACGTGTCCGGTTCGGGTGGTTACACGCACAAGACGATCTGGGCGGCGAACAAGACCGGTCTGCACAACCTCTTCAAGCTCTCCTCCGACGCGTACGCCGAGGGCTGGTTGCAGAAGTGGCCCCGGATGGACAAGGAGACCATCTCCCAGTGGTCCGAGGGGCTCATCGCCTCCACCGGCTGCCCCTCCGGAGAGCTGCAGACCCGGCTGCGCCTCGGCCAGTTCGACGAGGCCCTGAAGTCCGCCGCCGAGTACCAGGACATCTTCGGCAAGGACCGCTACTTCCTGGAGCTGATGGACCACGGCATCGAGATCGAGCACCGGGTCCGCGACGGCCTGCTGGAGATCGGCAAGAAGCTCGGCATCCCCCCGCTGGTCACCAACGACTCGCACTACACCTACGCGCACGAGGCGACCGCACACGACGCCCTGCTGTGCATCCAGACCGGCAAGAACCTCTCCGACCCGGACCGCTTCAAGTTCGACGGCACCGGCTACTACCTGAAGTCCACGGACGAGATGTACGCCATCGACTCCTCGGACGCCTGGCAGGAGGGCTGCGCCAACACCCTGCTGGTCGCCGAGCAGATCGACACCACGGGCATGTTCGAGGCCCGGAACCTGATGCCGAAGTTCGACATCCCCGAGGGGTACACGGAGGTCAGCTGGTTCCGCGAGGAGACCATGCGCGGCATGCACCGCCGCTTCCCCGACGGCATCCCGGACGACCGCATGAAGCAGGTCGAGTACGAGATGGACACCATCATCTCGATGGGCTTCCCGGGCTACTTCCTCGTGGTCGCCGACTTCATCATGTGGGCCAAGAAGCAGGGCATCGCGGTCGGCCCCGGCCGAGGCTCCGCGGCCGGCTCGATCGTCGCGTACGCCATGGGTATCACCGACCTCGACCCGATCCCGCACGGTCTGATCTTCGAGCGGTTCCTCAACCCCGAGCGCATCTCCATGCCCGATGTCGACATCGACTTCGACGAGCGCAGGCGCGTCGAGGTGATCCGGTACGTGACGGAGAAGTACGGCGCCGACAAGGTCGCCATGATCGGCACCTACGGCAAGATCAAGGCGAAGAACGCCATCAAGGACTCCGCGCGCGTGCTGGGCTACCCGTACGCGATGGGCGACCGGCTCACCAAGGCCATGCCCGCCGACGTCCTCGGCAAGGGCATCGACCTCAACGGCATCACCGATCCCTCCCACCCCCGCTACTCGGAGGCGGGCGAGATCCGGGCGATGTACGAGAACGAACCGGACGTGAAGAAGGTCATCGACACCGCCAAGGGCGTCGAGGGCCTGGTCCGGCAGATGGGTGTGCACGCGGCCGGCGTGATCATGTCCAGTGAGCCGATCGTCGACCACGCCCCGATCTGGGTGCGGCACACCGACGGCGTGACCATCACCCAGTGGGACTACCCGCAGTGCGAGTCGCTCGGCCTGCTGAAGATGGACTTCCTCGGCCTGCGCAACCTCACGATCATGGACGACGCCATCAAGATGGTGAAGGCCAACAAGGGCATCGACCTGGAGATGCTCGCCCTCCCGCTGGACGACCCCAAGACCTTCGAACTGCTCTGCCGCGGTGACACACTCGGCGTCTTCCAGTTCGACGGCGGCCCGATGCGCTCCCTGCTCCGCCAGATGCAGCCCGACAACTTCGAGGACATCTCCGCCGTCTCGGCCCTGTACCGGCCCGGCCCGATGGGCATGAACTCGCACATCAACTACGCCGAGCGCAAGAACGGCCGCCAGGAGATCACCCCGATCCACAAGGAGCTGGAGGAGCCGCTCCAGGAGGTCCTCGCGGTCACCTACGGCCTGATCGTCTACCAGGAGCAGGTGCAGAAGGCCGCCCAGATCATCGCCGGGTACTCGCTCGGCGAGGCCGACATCCTCCGCCGCGTGATGGGTAAGAAGAAGCCCGAGGAACTGGCGAAGAACTTCACCATCTTCCAGGCCGGCGCCCAGAAGAACGGCTACAGCGACGAGGCCATCCAGGCCCTGTGGGACGTGCTGGTCCCCTTCGCGGGCTACGCCTTCAACAAGGCCCACTCCGCCGCGTACGGCCTGGTCTCCTACTGGACGGCGTACCTCAAGGCCAACTACCCGGCCGAGTACATGGCCGCGCTGCTCACCTCCGTCAAGGACGACAAGGACAAGTCGGCGGTCTACCTCAACGAGTGCCGGCGCATGAAGATCAAGGTGCTCCCGCCGAACGTCAACGAGTCGGAGCACAACTTCGCCGCCCAGGGCGACGACGTGATCCTCTTCGGCCTCGAAGCCGTGCGCAACGTCGGTACGAACGTGGTGGAGTCGATCATCCGAAGCCGCAAGGCCAAGGGGAAGTACGCCTCCTTCCCGGACTACCTCGACAAGGTCGAGGCGGTCGCCTGCAACAAGCGCACCACGGAGTCGCTGATCAAGGCGGGCGCGTTCGACACGATGGGGCACACCCGCAAGGGCCTCACCGCGCACTTCGACTCGATGATCGACAACGTGGTCGCGGTCAAGCGCAAGGAGGCCGAGGGCCAGTTCGACCTCTTCGGCGGCATGGGCGAGGACGACAGCAGCGAACCGGGCTTCGGGCTCGACGTGGAGTTCACCACGGAGGAGTGGGACAAGACCTATCTTCTCGCCCAGGAGCGGGAGATGCTCGGTCTCTACGTCTCCGACCACCCCCTCTTCGGCCTGGAGCACGTGCTCTCCGACAAGGCCGACGCGGGCATCGCCCAGCTCACCGGCGGTGAGCACGCGGACGGCGCGGTCGTCACCATCGGCGGCATCATCTCGGGCCTCCAGCGCAAGATGACCAAGCAGGGCAACGCCTGGGCCATCGCCACCGTCGAGGACCTCGCCGGCTCCATCGAGTGCATGTTCTTCCCGGCGACCTACCAGCTGGTCTCGACGCAACTCGTCGAGGACGCCGTCGTGTTCGTCAAGGGCCGCCTCGACAAGCGCGAGGACGTACCGCGGCTGGTCGCCATGGAGATGCAGGTCCCCGACCTGTCGAACGCGGGCACCAACGCGCCGGTGATCCTCACCATCCCCGCCACCCGGGTCACCCCGCCCATGGTCAGCCGGCTGGGCGAGATCCTCACCCACCACAAGGGCGACAGCGAGGTCCGGATCAGGCTCCAGGGGCCGACCAGGACGACCGTCCTCCGTCTCGACCGGCACCGGGTCAAGCCCGACCCGGCCCTCTTCGGGGACCTGAAGGTACTGCTCGGACCGTCCTGCCTGGCCGGCTGAGCGGACCCGGGCGGACCAGGGGTCCGGCGGGCGTGAACGCGCGAGGGGCGCATCCGGAGTTCCGGACGCGCCCCTCGGTGTATCTGGGCTGCAACAGCCTTAACGCAGATGTCAGTTGTGACCGAAGCGCTTCTGCCGGCCCTTGCGGGCCATGTCGCCCGGCGTCACCTGGGTCGCGCGCTGCTCGGCCTGCGACTCCAGCGAGGACTGCTGGGCGTGCTGCTGACCACGCTCGGACTGCGGCTGCTTGCGGTCCTGCTTCTTGTTCTTGGCCATGGTGATCTGCCTCCTGTGGGGGATCTAGGGGCCAGGGCCGCGACCAGACTCACATAGCATGACAAGGCGCGCATTTCGGAAAATCACCGTCCGTGACGAGAGTTGTCGGACCGCGGGCCGCGACCACGGGGGCGCGCGCCCGGATACGCCACGCCGAAGATCGAGTTCCGGCCGTTAAGCTCCGCGCGGTCGGGCAGACTCGAAGGAAGCCCTAAGCAAACCTCCCGGAAAGAGGGTGGATCGCGTGGACCGCTGCATCGTCCTGGTGGACGCCGGGTATCTGCTCGGCGCGGCCGCCAGCCTCCTTGCCGGGGAACCCTCCCGCTCCCGCATCACCGTCGATCACGCCGCCCTCATCCAGGGGCTGCGCGAGCGCGCCGAGGCCGACACGGAACGGCCGTTGCTGCGCATCTACTGGTTCGACGGCGCCCCCGACCGCGTCCCGCAGCCCGAGCACCGCAGGCTGCGCGTGATGCCCCGGGTGACCGTCCGGCTGGGTGCGCTGACCCGCAGCGACGGGCGCTGGGCGCAGAAGGGCGTGGACGCCGCCATGCACGCCGAACTGACCGAACTGGCCCGCAACCGCGCCTGCTCCGACGTGGTCCTCGTGACCGGCGACGGAGATCTGCTGCCGGGCATGATGGCCGCCAAGGAACACGGCGTCGCCGTCCACCTCTGGGCCGTGCAGGCCGCCGACGGCGACTACAACCAGTCCGAGGACCTGGTGGCCGAGGCCGACGAGCGGCGGGTGCTCGACCGGATGTGGATCACCAAGGCCGTACGCGCCAAGGACCTCGGCGGGATCTGCGCGCCCCAGCCTGTGCCGCGGCCGGAGATCGCCGCGATCCTGTCGGCGCCGCTGCCCGAGTCGGCGCTCGCGGCGGCCGCCGAACGGGCGCCCGGAGAACCCGAACACGCGTCGGCGGACGGCGCCGCGCGCAACGGCGGCGAGGAACGGACGGCCGCGCCGAAGGGCGTACCGACACCGAAGGACCTGGCGGCGATGCGCGGGCCGGGGGCCCACGCCGTGCAGCATCCGGCCACCGCCACGCTCAGGTGGTCCTCCGACAAGGGCTGGGTGGACCGGCCCGGAGGTGCGGCGGAGCCGCCCGAGGCCGCGGCGATGCCGACACTGGCGCAGCTGACCACGGCGGAGCAGCGGTGGGCCGACCGGGAGGAGGACATCACGACCGTCGGAGGCGACCCCTTCGAGGTCGGCCAGGTGTTCGCCCGGCGGTGGATGGCCCGGCTGACCGACCAGTCGCACCTGCAGAAACTGTCCGGGATGTACCCCCGGGTGCCGCACCGGGTGGACGGGGAGTTGCTGCGCTACGCCGCCCGGTTCGGGCTGCTGGCGCACAAGGACGACCAGATCGACGAGCACGACCGGTACGCGATCCGGGCCGGGTTCTGGCGGGAGATCGACGTACGGACGGGGGTCGAGCACGCGCCGGTGGGGGAGCGGTAGGGCGCCCAGGAGCTCGGGAGTGCCTGTTCGCGGGCGACCGCGGGCGGGTTGTGGCTGGTCGCGCCCACGCGGCGGTGCCGCATGTGTGACAGCCCCGCCCCCTGGAGGGGCGCGCTGCACTGCCCCGGAGACAGGAGGACGCCCCGGACCCCGTAGGCTCGTCCCTCGTGAGTACGCGTACGGCACAGGCGGTCCGGCATGGCGGGGATGTCGTGTGCGCTGTGCGGGGGCTCACCAAGACCTATCCGGCGACCCGGGGACGGCGCGGGACACCGGGGACCCCCGAGGTGCGGGCCAACGACGCGGTGGCCCTGGAGGTCGGGCGCGGAGAGATCTTCGGGCTGCTCGGACCCAACGGGGCCGGCAAGACCACGCTCGTCCGGCAGCTGACCGGGCTGATGCGACCCGACGACGGCACCGTCGAGATCCTGGGCCACGACATCGTGCGGCACCCGGAGCGGGCCGCCCGGATCCTCGCCTATCTGGGCCAGGAGTCCACCGCCCTCGACGAGCTGACCGTGGCGCTCGCCGCCGAGACCACCGGACGGCTGCGCGGGCTGGACGTACGGAGGGCGCGGGCCGAGCGGGACGCCGTGCTGGAGGAGCTGGGGCTGACCGGGCTCGCCGCGCGGCCGCTGAAGAAGCTGTCCGGCGGGCAGCGGCGGCTCGCCTGCTTCGCCACCGCGCTGGTCGGGGAGCGTCCGCTGCTCGTGCTCGACGAGCCGACCAGCGGCATGGACCCGGTGGCCCGGCGCGCCGTGTGGGCCGCCGTCGACCGGCGGCGCGCCGAGTCCGGCACCACCGTCCTGCTGGTCACCCACAACGTCATCGAGGCCGAGACCGTGCTCGACCGGGTCGCCGTCCTCGACAAGGGCCGGGTCATCGCCTGCGACACGCCGGCCGGACTGAAGGAGCGGGTCGCGGGCGAGGTGCGGGTCGAACTGGTGTGGCGCGAGAAGGCACCGCTGGACGTGCCCGAGGTCGCGGCCCTGCGCCCCCGCGCCGTGGAGTCCGGGCGCCGTTGGACGCTCCGGCTCGCGCCCGAGGAGGCGCGGGCCGTGGTGGCCACCGTGACCGGGGGCGCCGCCTTCGTGGCGCTCGACGACTTCACCCTCGCCACGCCGAGTCTGGAGGACGTCTATCTGGCGCTCGGCGGCAGCGCGGGCAGTGCGCAGGGGCTGGTCAAGGGGTGAGGGACGCGGGCGTGAGCAGGAGAGCAGTCGGTGCGCGGGTGAACGCCGGGGCTGCCGCAGCCGTACGAAAATGGGCGACAGCCGAAGCGAAGAGGAGCAGCTCGACGTGAGTGTCGTACCCGCCGAGATCCTGCCGGGCAAGGCCCTGGCCGTCGAGGAGCGCGTGGAGCGCGGAGCCGCCGAGCTCGGGCCCCGCGCGCGCCTGTGGCCCTCGCTCTGCGCGGTGTACCGGGCGCAGCTGTCCCGGGCGCGGGTCGCGCGGATCCCGCTGCTGTTCGTCGCCACCTTCCAGTCCGTCGGGATCATGATCCTGATGCGGGGAGTGGTGGACGGCGGGGCCGAGGCGCACGCCGTGGTCGCCGGTTCGGCGGTGCTCGTCGTCGCCTTCGTCGCGCTGAACCTGCTGGCGCAGTACTTCGGGCAGCTGCGGTCCAGCGGCGGGCTCGACCACTACGCGACCCTGCCGGTGCCGCCGGCGGCCGTGGTGCTGGGCGCGGCGGGGGCCTATGCCTCCTTCACCGTGCCGGGGGCCGTCGTGACCGCCGTCTTCGGCTGTGTGCTCTTCGGGCTGCCGCTGACCCACCTCTGGGTGCTCGCCGCCGTGATCCCGCTCGCCGGGGCCGCGCTCGCCGGACTGGGCGCCGCGCTCGGGCTGCTCGCCCCGCGCCCGGAACTCGCCACCGTCCTCGGACAGCTCGGCATGTCGGCGGCGCTGCTGCTGGGCGTGCTGCCGGCCGACCGGATGCCGGGGTTCGTCCAGTTCGCCCGGGACCTGCTGCCGTCGACGTACGGCGTGGAGGCCTTCGCACGGACCTTCGGGCCGCACCCCGACTGGGCGTTCGTGCTCGGGGACCTCGCCGTGTGCGCGGGGGTCGGGGTCGTCTCGCTCGCCGTCGCCACCTGGGCGTACCGGCGGGCCGCCGTCCGGTGACGCGGCGCACGACTGGGCCTGGCACGATGGCAGGGTGACCGCACCGTTGACTCCTCCACCGCCGCCGCACAACCAGTCCCCGGACGACCCCTGGGCTCCGCCGCCCGCCGGCGGTGGGGGCGGGGCGGAAACCTGGTACGGGCCGGAGGAACCGCCGGCCGACCCCGGGCTCAGGACCGAGTTGATCGAGGCCGCCGTCGTCACGGTGGTCATGGCGCTGCTCGGCGGCGCGCTGCTGGGCATCCTGTGGTGGTGGCTCGCGCCGCACGTGCCGCTCGTCTCCGACGGGTCGGCGGTCTACTTCAAGGAGACCGAGGGCGAGCAGGCCGTGGGGGTCGACGGAACGTTCACGCTGCTGGCCCTGGGCGCGGGTGCGCTCAGCGCGCTCGTCGTCTTCCTGCTGCGCCGGCGCGGTGGGGTGCCGCTCGTCGTGGCGCTCATGGTCGGCGGGCTGCTCGGAGCCGTGCTGGCGTGGCGGCTCGGGGTGTGGCTCGGGCCCGGGACCGATGTCGCCGCGCGGGCGAAGGAGGCCGGGCGGGGGGTGACGTTCTCGGCGCCGCTGAAGCTCGGGGCGAAGGGGGCGCTGCTGGTGTGGCCGTTCGCCGCGTTGTTGGTGCACCTGGGGCTGACGGCGATGTTCGGGCCGCGGGATCCTGAACCGCCGCGTGCGGCTGAGCCGGGGAAGGACGGGTACGGCGCGCCGGTGGTGTGACGTTCGCGGGCGCCTGATAGCTCGGCGTGCGTTGGCGGCTGCCGCCCGGTGGGGCTTATCGCGCAGTTCCCCGCGCCCCTGAAAAGCAGGGGCTGCGCCCGTGCTTTTCGGCCCGAAAGGGCCGTAGGCCCTCAAGGGGCGCGGGGAACTGCGCGACCAGCCCCCACGCACCCGAGGCCGAAAACGCGCCGCCTCCCGGAGGGTCACGCGCGAGCGATCGGCGCGGACACCGCCTCCGTGAGCTTCGCGAGGTCCCCCGGGGACAGTTCGACCTCCAGGCCCCGGCGCCCGGCCGAGACGCAGATCGTCGCGTGGGCGTCAGCGGACGCGTCCAGCACCGTGCGGAGCCGCTTGCGCTGGCCGAGGGGGGAGATACCGCCACGGACATAGCCGGTCGTGCGCTCCGCGAGCGTGGGATCGGCCATCGTCGCCCGCTTGCCGCCGACCGCCGTCGCCAGCGCCTTCAGGTCCAGCGAGCCCGACACCGGCACGACGGCCACCACGAGCGCGCCGTCGACATCCGCCACCAGGGTCTTGAAGACCCGCTCGGGCGACACGCCCATCGCCTCGGCCGCCTCCTCGCCGTAGGAGGGATGCGCCGGATCGTGCTCGTAGGCGTGCACGGTGAACTCCGCGCCCGCCGCCGTCAGGGCCACCGTCGCCGGCGTGCCACCCGCCTGCTGCTTCTTCGACTTCTTCGCCATCGGCCTTCTCGTGTGCGTCAGTTGAGGCTCGTCGGACCCCGCGTCAGCTCCGACGCGGGCAACGACGGCAGACTACGGATGATCGCGGACTCGGCGCGCAGGAGTTTCAGCTCGTCCCGCAGCCGGGACGCCGTGTCGGGGGCCTGGAGGAGTCGCTGCTTGGCGGGCGTGTCGAGCATCATCGCCGCCGCGACCAGGTACGAGACGACGGCCGGCTCGTCGGGCAGGTCCGCGCCGGTCGACAGGGAGCGCTCCCGGGCGCCCGCGAGCCGCTTCTGGTACTGGCGGAACGCCCGCAGCACACCCTCGGCGAGGGCGCCCGCCTCGTCGCCCGGGTCCTCCGGCAGTTCCTCCAGGTCCGCCACGAGGAACGGCCCCGTGGTGTCCACCGAGAGCAGGCGTACACGGGTGGTCCCGGTCGCGAGTACCTCGAAGGTGCCGTTGTCGCGCTCCCGGATGGTGGCCGCGTCCGCGATACAGCCCACGGAGTGGAACGCCTTCGTCGGTTCCTCGCCGAAACCCGCCGTGGGGCCCCGCTCGGGCAGCGCGGTCGGATCCGGCATGCCCGGCGCGCTCGGCGCGACCTCGTGGCCGTCGCGGATGGCGACCACGGCGAAGCGGCGGGGTTGGTCCTCGGGGGTCTTCAGCAACTCGCGCATCATGGCGCGATAGCGCTCCTCGAAGATGTTCAGAGGAAGCACGAGCCCCGGGTACAACACCGAGTTCAGGGGGAAGAGCGGCAGCCGGACGGTGGTCACGAGGCCAGAGCCTAATGGTCGTCGGGGCGCGCGCGTTCGTCCGTACTCGTTTGGTGACCTCCCGGGAGCGCTACCCTTCGGCCCGCGCCGGCCTCTCCCGCCGCTCCCACAGCGGGATCGAGCACGCCACCTCCAGCCGTACGCCGTCCCGCAGCTGGAGGAACTGGCCCAGCGGATCGTCCGACACCCGGTCCCAGGGGAACGACGTGGCGTACGGGCCGATCGCGCGTAACTGGGCCAGGGCGTCGGACCAGCGCTCCAGCCTGACGAGGACGTAGGTCAGCAGGTTGCGGACCTCGGCCGGCCAGGGGTCGCCGGGCCCGTACTCGGCGGAGAGCGCGATCGCGCCGTCCGCCGCCCGGTCCAGACGCGCGCGCGGGACCTCGGCCCCGCCGCCGTCGAGGAGGTGGGCGAAGGCCGCCCGGACCGGCAGGGCCCGGACGAGGGACCCGGGGAGCGCGTCCTCGGCGGCCCGCTCGGCGAAGTCGAAGGACTCGCGGGGCGAGCCGTACCACGCGGCGGACAGGTACTTCAGGGCCGAGACATGACAGCCGTAGTGGTGCGGTGAGCGGCGGACCGCCTCCGTCCACAGCCGCTCGAAGCCGGTGTGGCCCAGGCCCGTGCCCCGGGCGTGGTCGAGCGCGATCCGCCAGGGCACCGGATCACGCGGTTCGCCCTCGGCCGCCGCCGTGATCAACGGGCCGGCCTCCCGCAGCAGTTCCGCCCGGGCGGGGGAGCGCCAGCCGCGGGCCACCGCCAGCTCCGCCCTGATCAGCAGGACGTCCGGGTCGTGCGGTGCGGCCCGGTGCCAGCTCCGCAGCCACGTGTCGCGCGCGTGGGCGAAGGCCGCGAGCCGCAGCGCGTACCGGTCGCGGTTCTCCCACTCGGCGGCCTCCCGGGTGGTCGCCAGCAGTTTCGCCACGGGTGTGTGGTCACCGCGGCCGGCCGCCACCAGCGCGGGCCCGAGCCGCTCGTCGGGGGCGTCGAGCAGCACCTCGTCGTCGGCGGGCAGGCCCACGGCGAGCCGTGAGGTGTGGCGTGCCATCCGGGCGGTGCGGACGAGCGCGCGCAGCGGATCCATGGCGCCTGGCCCCCTTCGCGCCTCGCCCGGGGCCGCTTCTCGCGGACCGGGTGCGCACCGTCGTGGCGGTGCGAACTGATGGTTTCGGTACGAAGACGGAGGGCGGACGAGTCAGGTTGTCTGATTCGGCGATCAGACCAAAAACGCCGGTCAACTCCTGAACGGATCCGGTCAGTTCCGGCTCAGGAGGCGGGTGGCGCCCGCCGCCACCGACGTCGCCAGGATCCAGCCCAGGATGATGACCACCGCTGCCAGCCACTGCCAGCCGCCCCGCAGCTGCCAGTAGCCGACCTGGCCGAGCTCGATGACCGGCAGCAGCAGGTCCAGGGCGAACAGGGACGGGTTCCAGTGCGGATGCTCGCCGCTCTTCATCGGCGGATGGTCGGCGTGCGAGAAGGCGTACGAGGTCAGCGCCCACAGCACCGCCATCCACACCGCGGCCCGGCCCGGCCGGTACCCGTACGCGACCGTCCAGTCCTGCACGTACCCCCAGAGCTTGGCCGCCAGCGGCAGGTTCTCCCGCCGGTGGCGCTGCTTGGCGAGGAGCACCTCGCGGGCGCCCTCGTCGTCCCCGCCTGCCCGCAGCACGGTCGCCAGGCGCTCGTACGGCTCCGGGCTGTACTCGGCGGTCGCCGCCGCCACCCACTCCAGCCGCCCGGCCAGCGGGAACCGGTCGCGCGGCACGAGGCTCTCGTACTGGAAGCCGTCCATGCGCAGATTGCCCGGACCCGGCCAGCTCTCCGACTTGTCGATCAGGACACCGACCCGGGCCCCCGACAGGACGACCTTGCCGCGCTCGGGTCGCTCGCCGAGGAACCGCAGCTCGGGCACCTGGACGCGGCGCAGCGACAGCTCCTGTTCGTCCGTGAAGGTGAACCGGGCCCGCTCCAGGTCGACGGAGTCCCCGAACCGTCCGTCGTCGAGCCGGATCCCGCCCTGGCACTCGAACCGCTGCACCCGGGTGCCGCGCGCCGGAGTGCTGCCGCTGGTGTGCAGCGGATTGCCGAGGCCGGCCGGGGTCAGGTACAGGGTGCGCTCCACGGTCAGCTGCGGCGCGTTCAGGGCGAGGCGGCCGTAGGGGTTGGCGAGCCGGCTGCCGCGCAGACTGAGCGAGGCGCCGACCGTCGCGCCGCGCAGACTCAGCTCGCCGTGCGACTCCAGCATCTCGGCCTGCACGTCCTGCGCGACGGTCAGCCCGTCGGCGGAGAGCGAGCGGCCGTGCCGGTCCCGGTAGACGACCGCCTGGTTGAGCAGCAGATCGGTGCCGATCTGGGCATCCGCCAGCCGCACCCCGTTGTGGAACCGGCAGCGCGGCAGATGCAGATCGCCCTCCGTCTGCAGCCGGGCGGCCTCCAGCCGGGGCACCGAGCAGTCCACCAGCCGAATCGTCGTGAACCGGGCCTCCGGCAGCAGGATCTCCTTCTCGAACCGGCAGCCCTTCAGCTCCACGTACGGCACCACCTGGCCGCCCGCCAGCTCCAGGACGCCCTTGATCTGGACACCGACCAGCTTCAGCGCGGACACCCGGCCGGCCAGCGCGGGCGGCCCGTCCAGCAGCAGCCAGGCCACGATCCGGGCCCGTACCGTCCGCTCTGCACCCCAGGGGTGGCCGCCGTGCGGATCGTCCACGGCGACGTCCCCGTCCCGCAGGTCGTACACGCTGCCGTTGCGGAAGGCCTGCCACATCCCCGCCTCGGCGGCGGTCAGGTCGTCCGGCAGCTCCCCGTCGTCCCGGATGCCGGGCCCCTCGCTCACGACTCTTCCTTCCCCCGTCCTCCGCATTCGCGTGTATCGCGCAACTGTTTACGCTGGTGATGCCCGCTGAGTGACAGCCTGAACGCTAGACGTGAAGAGGATCTTCCGGGTTCCGCGCGTGCGCGTATCAGCCATTGGAACGCGCGGACGGCCGCCTGCGCGGGTCTGAGAGAATTGGGCCTGTGATCTCCCGAATCGATCTGCGCGGCGACGCCCTCCCCGAGGGACCCGCCCTGCGCGACCTGCTGCCCCGAGCCGACTTCGACGTCTCGGCCGCCCTGGAGAAGGTGCGTCCGATCTGCGAGGCCGTGCATCATCGGGGCGACGCGGCGCTGATCGACTTCGCGGAGAAGTTCGACGGGGTGCGCCTGACCTCCGTGCGGGTCCCGGCCGAGGCCCTCACGCGGGCGCTGGAGCAGCTCGACCCGGCCGTCCGCGCGGCCCTGGAGGAGTCGATCCGCCGCGCCCGCACCGTCCACCGCGCGCAGCGCCGCACCACCCACACCACCCAGGTCGTCCCCGGCGGCACCGTCACCGAGAAGTGGGTGCCGGTCGAGCGCGTCGGCCTCTACGCCCCCGGCGGCCGGTCCGTCTACCCCTCGTCCGTGATCATGAACGTGGTCCCGGCGCAGGAGGCGGGCGTCCCCTCCATCGCGCTCGCCTCGCCGGCGCAGGCCGAGTTCGACGGGCTTCCGCACCCCACGATCCTGGCCGCCTGCGCCCTGCTCGGCGTCGACGAGGTCTACGCGGCCGGTGGCGCCACCGCCGTGGCGATGTTCGCCCACGGCACCGAGTCCTGCCCGCCCGCCCCCATGGTCACCGGCCCGGGCAACATCTGGGTGGCCGCCGCCAAGCGGTACTTCACCGGTGTCATCGGCATCGACTCCGAGGCGGGCCCGACCGAGATCGCGGTCCTCGCCGACGACACCGCCGACCCGGTGCACGTCGCCGCCGACCTGATCAGCCAGGCCGAGCACGACCCGCTGGCCGCCGCCGTGCTCGTCACCGACTCCGTCGCGCTCGCCGACGCCGTCGAGAAGGAGCTCCAGCCGCAGGTCGAGGCCACCAAGCACATCGAGGACCGCATCCGGCCCGCCCTGGCCGGGCGGCAGTCCGCGATCGTCCTGGTCGACGGCGTCGACGAGGGCCTGCGCGTCGTCAACGCCTACGGCGCCGAGCACCTGGAGATCCAGACGGCCGACGCCGCCCGGGTCGCCGAGCGGGTCGTCAACGCGGGTGCGATCTTCATCGGCCCCTGGGCGCCGGTCTCGCTGGGCGACTACGCGGCCGGCTCCAACCACGTCCTGCCGACCGGCGGCTGCGCCTGCCACTCCTCCGGTCTGTCCGTCCAGTCCTTCCTGCGCGGTATCCACATCGTCGACTACACCGAGGACGCGCTGGCCGAGGTCGCGCACCACGTGGTGACGCTGGCGGAGGCGGAGGACCTCCCCGCGCACGGCGCGGCGATCAAGGCAAGGTTCGGCTGGAAGGTACCTGGCAAGTGAGCTTCGGAATCGACGATCTCCCCGTACGGGACGAACTGCGCGGCAAGAGCCCCTACGGCGCGCCCCAGCTCGACGTCCCCGTACGCCTGAACACCAACGAGAACCCGTACCCCCTGCCCGAGCCGCTGGTCGAGCGGATCACCGAGCGGGTGCGCGAGGCCGCCCGGCACCTCAACCGCTACCCGGACCGGGACGCGGTCGAGCTGCGGACCCGGCTCGCCGAGTACCTGTCGAAGACCTCCGGGTACGAGGTCGGCGTGGCGAACGTGTGGGCGGCCAACGGCTCCAACGAGGTCATCCAGCAGCTGCTGCAGACCTTCGGCGGGCCCGGCCGCACGGCCATCGGCTTCGAGCCCTCGTACTCCATGCACGGGCTGATCTCGCGCGGCACCGGCACCGGCTGGATCTCCGGCCCGCGCCACGACGACTTCACGATCGACCTCGCCGCCGCCGAGAAGGCCGTCGCCGAGCACCGGCCCGACGTCGTCTTCATCACCACCCCCAACAACCCCACGGGCAACGCGGTCCCACGGGACACCGTCCTCGCGCTGTACGAGGCCGCGCAGGCCGCGCGGCCCTCGATGGTCGTCGTCGACGAGGCGTACATCGAGTTCAGCCACGGCGACTCGCTGCTGCCGCTGCTCGACGGACGCCCGAACCTCGTCGTCTCCCGCACGATGTCCAAGGCCTTCGGCGCGGCCGGTCTGCGCCTCGGCTACCTCGCCGCGCACCCGGCGGTCGTCGACGCCGTCCAGCTCGTCCGGCTGCCGTACCACCTCTCCGCCGTCACCCAGGCGACCGCGCTGGCCGCCCTGGAGCACACCGACACCCTCCTCGGCTACGTCGAACAGCTGAAGTCGGAGCGGGACCGGCTCGTCGCGGAGCTGCGCGCCATCGGCTACGAGGTGACCGAGTCCGACGCGAACTTCGTGCAGTTCGGCCGCTTCGCCGACGCCCACGAGGTCTGGCGCAGGATCCTCGACCGGGGCGTCCTGGTCCGGGACAACGGTGTGCCGGGATGGCTGCGGGTCACCGCCGGAACCCCCGCCGAGAACGACGCGTTCCTCGACGCGGTACGTGAAATGAAGAAGGAGCAGAGCGCATGAGCCGCGTAGGACGTGTTGAGCGGACCACGAAGGAGACCTCGGTCCTCGTCGAGATCAACCTCGACGGCACAGGCAAGACGGAGATCTCCACCGGGGTCGGCTTCTACGACCACATGCTCGACCAGCTCGGCCGCCACGGTCTGTTCGACCTCACCGTGAAGACCGACGGCGACCTGCACATCGACTCCCACCACACCATCGAGGACACCGCCCTCGCGCTGGGCGCCGCCTTCAAGCAGGCCCTCGGCGACAAGGTGGGCATCTACCGCTTCGGCAACTGCACGGTCCCGCTGGACGAGTCCCTCGCCCAGGTCACCGTCGACCTCTCCGGCCGCCCGTACCTCGTGCACACCGAGCCCGAGAAGATGGCGCCGATGATCGGCGAGTACGACACCACCATGACCCGGCACATCCTGGAGTCCTTCGTCGCCCAGGCCCAGATCGCGCTGCACGTGCACGTGCCGTACGGGCGCAACGCCCACCACATCGTCGAATGCCAGTTCAAGGCGCTGGCCCGGGCGCTGCGCTACGCCTCCGAGCGCGACCCGCGCGCGGCCGGCATCCTGCCCTCCACGAAGGGCGCGCTGTGAACGGTCTGTCCACCGTCCTGATCGTCGTCGGCCTCTTCCTGGTCGGCGGGATCATCTCGTTCGCCAAGCAGCAGATGCCCAAGAGCCTCATCACGCTGCTCTCGATCGGCGCCGCGATGTGCCTCGTCGCGGGCATCCTGCGGCTGGAGGTGTGGAATTGAGCACCGCGTCCAAGAAGGTCGTCGTCTTCGACTACGGCTTCGGCAACGTGAGGTCCGCCGAGCGCGCCCTCGCACGCACCGGCGCCGAGGTCGAGATAACGCGTGACTTCGACCGGGCCATGAACGCCGACGGGCTGCTGGTCCCCGGTGTCGGCGCCTTCGCCGCCTGCATGAAGGGCCTCAAGGAGGCACGCGGCGACTGGATCATCGACCGGCGTCTGTCCGGCGGCCGCCCGGTGATGGGCATCTGCGTCGGCATGCAGATCCTCTTCGCACGCGGCATCGAACACGGCGTGGAGACCGAGGGCCTCGACGAGTGGCCCGGAGCGGTCGAACCGCTCCAGGCCGAGATCGTGCCCCACATGGGCTGGAACACCGTCGACGCCCCGGCCGGCACCGAGCTGTTCGCCGGCCTCGACGCCGACGCCCGCTTCTACTTCGTGCACTCCTACGCCGTCCACGACTGGACCCTGGAGACCCACAACCCGACCCTGACCACCCCCAAGGTCACCTGGTCCACGCACGGCAAACCGTTCGTGGCGGCCGTGGAGAACGGCGCCCTGTGGGCCACGCAGTTCCACCCCGAGAAGTCCGGCGACGCCGGAGCGCAGCTGCTGAACAACTGGATCGGAACCCTGTAGCCATGGCAAAGCTCGAACTCCTCCCCGCCGTCGACGTCCGTGACGGCCAGGCGGTCCGGCTCGTCCACGGCGAGTCCGGCACCGAGACCTCCTACGGCTCCCCGCTCCAGGCCGCCCTCGCCTGGCAGGGCGCGGGCGCCGAGTGGCTGCACCTGGTCGACCTCGACGCGGCGTTCGGCACCGGCGACAACCGGGACCTGGTCGCCGAGGTCACCCGGGCGATGGACATCAAGGTCGAGCTGTCCGGCGGCATCCGGGACGACGCCTCCCTGGCGAAGGCCCTGGCCACCGGCTGCACCCGGGTCAACCTCGGCACCGCCGCCCTGGAGAGCCCCGAGTGGGTCGCCAAGGTCATCGCCGAGCACGGCGACCGGATCGCCGTGGGCCTCGACGTACGCGGTACGACGCTCAAGGGCCGGGGCTGGACCCGCGACGGCGGCGACCTCTACGAGACGCTGGAGCGCCTCGACAAGGAGGGCTGCGCGCGGTACGTGGTCACGGACATCGCCAAGGACGGCACCCTCCAGGGCCCGAACCTGGAGCTGCTGAGGAACGTCTGCGCGGCCACCGACCGCCCGGTCGTCGCCTCCGGCGGAGTCTCCTCCCTCGACGACCTGCGGGCCATCGCCGAGCTGGTGCCCCTCGGTGTCGAGGGGGCCATCGTCGGGAAGGCCCTGTACGCGAAGGCGTTCACCCTGGAAGAGGCCCTGGCGGCCACGTCCTGAGAGGGGACACGGAGTCATGACGTCCGATGGCGTACGGCGGGTGCAGAGCGGGAGTCCCTGGGAGGAGTCCTTCGGTTTCGCGCGCGCCGTCGCGGCGGGCGACCGCGTCCTGGTGGCGGGCACGACCGCCTTCAAGGGCGAGGTGCTCCACGGGGAGGGCGACCCCTACGAGCAGGCCAAGGTGGCCTTCACCAGCGCGGTCGGGGCCCTCGCCGAGTTCGGGCTCGGGGCCGAGTCCGTGATCCGCACCCGGATGTACCTGACGCACATGCGGGACGTGGAAGCCGTGGGGCGGGCCCACAAGGAGATCTTCGACCCGGTGCGTCCGGCCTCGACCCTGCTGGTCGTGGAGGGATTCGTCGACCCGCGCATCCTCGTCGAAGTAGAGATCGAAGCATTCCGGGGCTAGGCCGCTGTCGGGCCTGGCCCAGCCTTTCTGGGTATTTCTGGGTTTTCTAAGGAGCCGTGGATTCATGACCCTGGCGGTCCGAGTCATCCCCTGCCTGGACGTGGACAACGGCCGGGTCGTCAAGGGTGTCAACTTCCAGAACCTGCGCGACGCGGGCGACCCCGTCGAGATGGCGAAGGTGTACGACGCCGAGGGCGCCGACGAGCTGACGTTCCTCGACATCACCGCCTCGTCGGGCAACCGCGAGACCACCTACGACGTGGTGCGCCGCACCGCCGAGCAGGTCTTCATCCCGCTGACCGTCGGCGGCGGCGTCCGCACCGCCGAGGACGTCGACAAGCTGCTGCGGGCCGGCGCGGACAAGGTCGGCGTCAACACGGCGGCGATCGCCCGCCCCGACCTGATCCGTGAGATCGCCGAGCGGTTCGGCCGCCAGGTGCTGGTGCTCTCGGTCGACGCGCGCCGCACGGATTCGGGCTCCTTCGAGGTCACCACCCACGGCGGCCGCAAGGGCACCGGCATCGACGCCGTCGAGTGGGCCCACCGGGCCGCCGAGCTGGGCGCGGGCGAGATCCTGCTCAACTCGATGGACGCGGACGGCACCAAGGACGGCTACGACCTGGAGATGATCGCCGCCGTGCGTAAGCACGTCACCGTACCGGTCATCGCCTCCGGCGGCGCCGGCAAGCTCGCCGACTTCTCCCCGGCCATCGAGGCGGGCGCCGACGCCGTCCTCGCCGCCTCCGTCTTCCACTTCGGCGACCTGCGCATCGGCCAGGTCAAGGACGCGCTGCGCGGGGCCGGGCACCCCGTACGCTGAGGCCGTCGGACCCGGGGCGCCCGGGTGCCCCGGCCGCCAGGCGACCGGGGCTTGCGCCGACTCCGCTCAGATCCCCAGCTGCTTCGTCTCGTGCAGCTTGGTGATCGCCTCCTTGTCGCCCTCCAGCTCCACGTCGGCCACCTGCTGGCGGCCGTACAGGAACAGCAGCAGCTCGGACGGCTCACCGGTGACGGTGACCACCGGGGTACCGCGACGGGCCACCGCCGTCCGGCCGTCGGGACGGCGCAGGACCAGCCCGGTGGGGGAGCCCCGGCCCATGAGCCGGGCGGTGCGCTCCAGACGGGACCACAGGGCGTCCTGGAAGACATGGTCGAGCTCGCGCGGCGACCACTCGGGCCGGGCCCGGCGGATGTCCTCGGTGTGCACGTAGAACTCGATCGTGTTCGAGGCCTCGTCGATCTGCTTCAGGGAGAAGGGCGAGAAACGCGGCGGACCGGTACGGACGAGCTGGATCAGCTCCTCGTAGGGCTTCGCGGCGAACTCCTCCATCACCCGGTCCAGGCGCGACGCGAGCTGCTTGATGAGGATGCCCCCGGCGGCGTCGGGGCGGCGCTCGCGCACCACCACGTGCGCCGCCAGATCACGGGTCGTCCAGCCCTCGCACAGGGTAGGGGCCTCGGGGCCCGCGGTCTCCAACAGGTCGGCGAAGAGAAGCCGTTCACGCTTGGCATGGGTCGACATGCCAGCCAGCCTACGACCGTGCCTGCGCTGCGCCCAGCGCAGGTCCAGCCGATCCATGGCCACGGATACCCGGACGGTCGCCACACACGGTCCGGTCAGTCGCCACGCGGTCCGGTCATTCGTACGACAAGAGGGTCCGGCCTGTGGACAACCGGCAAGGCCGGTCCGCGAGGCGCGGCACAATGGCACGCATGACCAGCACGCCGTCCCCCAGCAGCCCTCTCCCTCCCGGAGCCCCCGTCGGCCCGGGCACCCCCAGCGCGCTGGACCCCGAGATCGCCGCCCGCCTCAAGCGCGGCGCCGACGGGCTCCTGCCCGCCATCGCCCAGCAGTACGACACCGGCGAGGTGCTCATGCTCGGCTGGATGGACGACGAGGCCCTGCACCGCACCCTCACCACCGGGCGCTGCACCTACTGGTCGCGCAGCCGCCGCGAGTACTGGGTCAAGGGCGACACCTCCGGCCACTTCCAGTGGGTGAAGTCCGTCGCCCTGGACTGCGACGCCGACACCCTCCTCGTCAAGGTCGACCAGATCGGCGCCGCCTGCCACACCGGCGACCGCACCTGCTTCGACGAGGCCGTGCTCAAGGCCGTGGAGGGCGCCCCGGGCACCACCGATTCCGACGTACCGTCACTGGATCAGTAAGGTCAGCCGCCATGGACCTCGAGACGTTCCGCAAGCTGGCCACCGACCGGCGTGTCATCCCCGTCAGCCGCAAGCTCCTCGCCGACGGCGACACCCCCGTCGGGCTCTACCGCAAGCTCGCCGCCGAGCGCCCCGGCACCTTCCTGCTGGAGTCCGCGGAGAACGGCCGCACGGCGTTCAAGTGGTCTCGTTACTCCTTCGTGGGCGTCCGCAGCCACGCCACCCTCACCGCCCGCGACGGCGAGGCCCACTGGCTCGGCACCCCACCCGTCGGCGTCCCCGTCGACGGCGACCCCCTCGCCGCGCTGCGCGCCACCATCGAGGCGCTCCACACTCCGCACCAGGAAGGCATGCCGCCCTTCACCGGCGGCATGGTCGGCTACCTCGGCTACGACATCGTGCGCCGCCTGGAGAAGATCGGCCCCGGCGAGCGGGACGACCTCAAGCTCCCCGAGCTGACCATGCTGCTGACCAGCGACCTGGCGGTCATGGACCACTGGGAGGGCTCGGTCCTGCTGATCGCCAACGCCATCAACCACAACGACCTGGACACCGGAGTCGACGAGGCGCACGCCGACGCGATCGCCCGCCTCGACGCCATGGAGGCCGACCTCGCCAGGCCCGTCGCCCAGCCCCCGGCGTCCCTCCCGCCCTCCGAGCTGCCCGAGTACACCGCGCTGTGGGGCGGCCCCGACTTCCAGGAGGCCGTCGAGGACATCAAGGAGCGCATCCGGGCCGGGGAGGCCTTCCAGGTCGTCCCCTCCCAGCGTTTCGAAACCCCGTGCACGGCGAGCGCGTTGGACGTCTACCGGGTCCTGAGGGCCACCAACCCCTCCCCGTACATGTACCTGTTCCGCTTCGACGGTTTCGACGTCGTCGGCTCCTCCCCCGAGGCCCTGGTCAAGGTCGAGGACGGACGGGCCATGGTCCACCCCATCGCCGGCACCCGGCACCGGGGCGCCACCCCCCAGGAGGACCAGGCCCTCGCCGACGAACTGCTCGCCGACCCCAAGGAGCGCGCCGAGCACCTGATGCTCGTCGACCTGGGACGCAACGACCTGGGCCGGGTCTGCGAACCGGGCTCGGTCGAGGTCGTCGACTTCATGTCCGTCGAGCGGTACTCGCACGTGATGCACATCGTGTCCACCGTCACCGGCCGGGTCGCACCGGGCCGCACCGCCTTCGACGTCCTCACCGCCTGCTTCCCCGCCGGCACCCTCTCCGGCGCCCCCAAGCCGCGCGCCATGCAGATCATCGACGAACTGGAGCCGTCCCGCCGCGGCCTGTACGGCGGCTGCGTCGGTTACCTCGACTTCGCCGGGGACTCCGACACCGCCATCGCCATCCGCACGGCCCTCCTCAGGGACGGCACGGCCTACGTCCAGGCAGGCGCCGGCATCGTCGCCGACTCCGACCCGGTCGCCGAGGACACCGAATGCCGCAACAAGGCGGCCGCGGTCCTGAGAGCGGTGCACACGGCCAACCGGCTCGGACAACAGGGCGCTTCTCACTCGAACCCCGGGTGACAACCCACCCGGGGCCCAGGCGATAGTGGAGTACGTGACCGCAGCACCGCACCCCCCTTCCGAACCCGCTTCCCTCCGCTCCGGTCGGCGCAGTCTCGCCCTGGCGCTGCTCAGCGGTGCCCTCGGCGCGGCCGTCGTGCTGCTCGCCACCCGGCAGCGCTGGTCGGAGGGCACCATCACGGTGGCCGGCGGCCCCTTCCCGCTGACCGCCAAGGGCAGTGACGTCACCGGCGTCCCGGCGTCCCTCGCCGTCGTGGGCCTCGCCGCCCTCGTCGCCGTCTTCGCGGTACGCCGGTCCGGGCGCGTCCTGGTCGCGGCCCTGCTCGCGCTCTCCGGCGCGGGCATCATCGCCGCCGCGCTGCTCGGCGCGAACGACAGCTCGGCGCTCGACGACAAGGCGGCCGAGGCCTCCGGCGACACCGCCGCGACCGTCGACGCGCTCAGCCACACCGGCTGGCCCTACGTCGCGGCCGCCGGCGGCGCGCTCATCCTGCTCGCCGGGCTGCTCGCCCTGCGCTACGGACGGCTGTGGCCCACGATGTCCGGCCGCTACGAGCGCGACGGCACCCCCCGCCCCCGCAAGGCCCGGCCGGTCGACCCCGACCGCCCCGAGGACATGTGGAAGGCCCTGGACCGGGGCGAGGACCCGACGGGCCCCGATCCGCTGTAGGCCGACACGGACCACGGACCGGACGAGGTCGGGAACGTGAGAGTGGACACCCCCGCTCATGGCACCCGTACTCGTACGGAACAATGGACGGCGAGCGTCCGACTCAGCACAGGCATCGAGCGTCACGCATCGAGCACGACGCAATGAACAACGAGGAGCAAGTCATGGCGGGCAGCAGCCACGGTCACACCCCGGCCGCCTGGACCGGCGTCACCATCGCCTTCATCGGTTTCTGCGTCTCGGGCGCCTACATGGTGATGGCCCAGCCGCTGGGATTCTGGGCCGGCATGGTCATCGTCGTCCTCGGCGGCGTCGTCGGCATGGTCATGCGCGCCATGGGCATGGGCCAGCCGAAGGACGCGCACGCCGTGTACGAGACGGCGGCGGTGCGCGCCAACACCACCGCAACCCCCGAGCCGGCCGCCGCCAAGAGCTGACGTCGCACGAGGGGCGACCGGGCGGCACGACCGCCGGGCCGCCCCTCGTGCGCGTGTACGGCCCGCGCGGGGCAGAATGCGGTGTGTGAACGCCGAGACCGCACCGACCACCCCGCATCGGGGCCGCGCGCTGCGCGGCCTCTGGGTGCCCGCCGCAGCGCTCACGGCCGTCGGCAGCGCCTTCGCGTACGTCGCGGCCGTGGACCCCAACGAACCCGGCCACTACCCGGTCTGCCCGCTGTGGCGCTTCACCGGCCTCTACTGCCCCGGCTGCGGCGGCCTGCGCAGCGCCCACGCCTTCGCGCACGGCGACCTGGCGACCGCGCTCACCGACAACGCGCTGGCCGTCGCGGGCTTTTTCGGGTTCGCGGTGCTGTGGACCGTCTGGGTGGTCCAGGTGGCGCGCGGACGACCGCTGCGCCTGCGGTTCGGGACCGTTCAGGCGTGGTCGCTCGGCGCATTGGCCCTGGTCTTCACGGTTGTCCGGAACCTGCCGTTCGGCGGCTGGCTCCATCCTTGACCGATCGGTGAACGTCCAGGTGGTGGGACTGCCGTCAACCGGATGCGAGGCCTACGCCCTCCTGCGGATACCATCGCAGTAACTGCCTGAACACTGAGAACCGGTCGACTGTCAATACATGACAGTCAAACGTTGTCTCTGATTTTTGCCGTTCCCATCGTTTCACCGTCTGAAAGGGGGCCGCTCGCGTGAGTGTGCTCGACGAGATCATCGACGGAGTCCGTGCCGACCTCGCGGAGCGGCAGGCGCGCGTCAGCCTCGACGAGCTCAAGGAGCGCGCGGCGAAGGCTCCGGCGGCCAAGGACGGCGTGGCCGCGCTGCGCGGCGACGGCGTCAAGGTGATCTGCGAGGTCAAGCGCTCCAGCCCCTCCAAGGGCGCGCTCGCCGCGATCGCCGACCCGGCCGGTCTGGCCGCCGACTACGAGGCGGGCGGCGCGGCCGTCATCTCCGTCCTCACCGAGCAGCGCCGCTTCGGCGGCTCGCTGGCCGACCTGGAGGCCGTCCGCGCCCGCGTGGACATCCCCGTCCTGCGCAAGGACTTCATCGTCACCTCGTACCAGCTGTGGGAGGCACGGGCCTACGGCGCCGACGTGGCTCTGCTGATCGTCGCGGCCCTCGACCAGCCGGCGCTGGAGTCGCTGATCGAGCGCGCCGAGTCCATCGGGCTCACCCCGCTCGTCGAGGTGCACGACGAGGACGAGGTGGAGCGCGCGGTCGACGCCGGCGCCCGGGTGATCGGCGTCAACGCCCGCAACCTCAAGACCCTCGAGGTCGACCGCACCACGTTCGAGCGGGTCGCCCCCGAGATCCCCGACTCCATCGTCAAGATCGCCGAGTCCGGCGTCCGGGGTCCGCACGACCTCATCGCCTACGCCAACGCCGGCGCCGACGCGGTCCTCGTGGGCGAGTCCCTCGTCACCGGCAAGGACCCCAAGACCGCCGTCGCCGACCTCGTGGCCGCGGGCGAGCACCCGGCGCTGCGGCACGGCCGGAGCTGAACCGGCCATGACCGCCCGCGCCTTCGCCGCCGACCGGCCGGGATCCGTCCCGGCCGGGGCGCCGGGGCGCGGCGGATCCGCCGTACCGGTCGTGGTCACCCACACGGGTGAGCCGGGGCCGGTAGGCTGTGCCCCGATGTTCTCGATCACCATGACTCCCAGGGACCCCTACGCCCGCCTCGCGCGCGGGTGCCGTCCCCGTGGCTGCCGGGCGCCCGCCCGCCGCGTCCACGGGCGCCGGGTCCGCTACGTCATCGGTGACGAGCCGGGTCAGGTGAACGGCATGCGATGGCCCAGGACACGTACGCGGCGCCCTGCGGGCAGCTGAGCCGCGTCTCCCTTCGCTGAACGCCGGGTGTCGCGTCCCCGGCGGCAGGCGGGAGCGGAGACGGCCGGTTCGGCCCCGCCGATCGACGCCTTCGTGGTCGCTCGCCCTCGCGGCGGGTGGATCGGAGCGACGGCGGGCGAGTACCGGATCCCGGCCGAGCGCGGGGACCCTGGTGCCGCGGGGCAGTGCGCCAGCCGGGGGCCCGCCCCGGTGTGCGGCGCGTACGTGATCGCTGTCAGCCGGAGTCAGACCAACGACGGGGCCACGCCCCTGCGAGGTATGCGCATGTCCAGTGAGTTCTTCATTCCCGACCCCGACGGTCAGGTTCCCAGCGCCGAGGGGTATTTCGGCGCGTTCGGCGGCAAGTTCATCCCGGAGGCGCTGGTCGCCGCCGTCGACGAGGTCGCCGTGGAGTACGACAAGGCCAAGCACGACCCCGAGTTCGCGCGCGAACTCGACGACCTGCTCGTCCACTACACCGGGCGGCCCAGCTCGCTCACCGAGGTGCCCCGGTTCGCCGAGCACGCCGGCGGAGCGCGGGTCTTCCTCAAGCGCGAGGACCTGAACCACACCGGGTCCCACAAGATCAACAACGTGCTCGGGCAGGCCCTGCTCACCAAGCGCATGGGCAAGACCCGGGTCATCGCCGAGACGGGAGCGGGCCAGCACGGCGTCGCCACCGCCACGGCCTGCGCGCTCTTCGGCCTCGACTGCACCATCTACATGGGCGAGATCGACACCCGGCGCCAGGCCTTGAACGTCGCCCGGATGCGCATGCTCGGCGCCGAGGTCGTCGCCGTGAAGTCCGGCTCCCGGACCCTCAAGGACGCCATCAACGAGGCGTTCCGGGACTGGGTCGCCAACGTCGACCGCACCCACTACCTCTTCGGTACCGTGGCCGGCCCCCACCCGTTCCCCGCGATGGTCCGCGACTTCCACCGGGTCATCGGTGTCGAGGCCAGGCGGCAGATCCTCGAACGCGCGGGACGGCTGCCCGACGCCGCCGTCGCCTGCGTGGGCGGCGGTTCCAACGCCATCGGCCTCTTCCACGCCTTCATCCCCGACGCCGGCGTACGCCTCATCGGCTGCGAGCCGGCCGGGCACGGCGTGGAGACCGGCGAGCACGCGGCGACGCTGACCGCCGGGGAGCCGGGCATCCTGCACGGCTCGCGCTCGTACGTCCTCCAGGACGAGGAGGGTCAGATCACCGAGCCGTACTCGATCTCGGCCGGCCTCGACTACCCGGGCATCGGCCCGGAGCACGCCTACCTCAAGGACAGCGGCCGCGGCGAGTACCGCGCCGTCACGGACGACGCCGCCATGCAGGCGCTGCGTCTGCTGTCGCGCACCGAGGGCATCATCCCGGCGATCGAGAGCGCCCACGCGCTCGCCGGGGCCCTGGAGGTCGGCAGGGAGCTGGGCAAGGACGGGCTGATCGTCGTCAACCTGTCCGGGCGCGGCGACAAGGACATGGACACGGCCGCGCGTTACTTCGGCCTGTACGACGGTGGTGCCGACGCCGAGGTCGCCGCCGACGCGGCCGATCTCGCCGAGATCGAGGGGGACGCCAAGTGAGCGGGAACATCCAGCTGTTGAGTGACACCCTCGCCGCCGCCAAGGCGGAGGGGCGCTCCGCGCTCATCGCCTATCTGCCGGCCGGCTTCCCGACCGTCGACGGCGGTATCGCCGCGATCAAGGCCGTGTTCGAGGGCGGCGCCGACGTCGTCGAGGTCGGGCTGCCGCACAGCGACCCGGTCCTCGACGGCCCCGTCATCCAGACCGCCGACGACATCGCCCTGCGGGGCGGCGTCAAGATCGCCGACGTGATGCGTACGGTGCGGGAGGCGCACGAGGCCACCGGGAAGCCGGTGCTGGTCATGACGTACTGGAACCCCATCGACCGCTACGGCGTCGAGCGCTTCACGGCCGAGCTCGCGGAGGCGGGCGGCGCGGGCTGCATCCTGCCCGACCTGCCCGTCCAGGAGTCGGCGCTGTGGAGGGAGCACGCGGAGAAGCACGGGCTCGGCACGGTCTTCGTGGTCGCGCCCAGCAGCAAGGACGCCCGGCTCGCCGAGATCACCGCGGCGGGCAGCGGCTTCGTCTACGCGGCCTCGCTGATGGGCGTCACGGGCACCCGCGAGTCGGTGGGCGCGCAGGCGCAGGACCTGGTGGAACGCACCCGGGCCACGGGCTCCGCCCTGCCGGTCTGCGTCGGTCTCGGGGTCTCCAACGCCGAACAGGCCGCCGAGGTCGCCGGGTTCGCCGACGGGGTGATCGTCGGCTCCGCGTTCGTGAAGCTGATGCTGGACGCGCCCGACGAGGCGGCCGGCCTGGACGCCGTACGGGAACTGGCGGGCGACCTCGCCAAGGGCGTGCGCCGGGGCGTGTGAGCGGCCGGGCCACCGCGCGGGTGACCCGGCGCGGAGGGCGCCCGTGACGTTCACCCGTTTGTCGTACGGGGATCGCTGGACGTAACGGGCAATCCGCTCACTCGAACGGGTGGAAGTGGGATCGGGGAGGCGCGGAGCGCCTCCCCGGTTCGTTCTGCGGGTTGTGAGCGAGAAGAACCGTGAGGGAAAGCGCACCGCCCGTGAACGGCTGGCGGAGGAGCGCGAGAAGCAGAAGGCCGCCGAGAAGCGCCGTCGGGTGCTGATCGTGGGCGCCTCCGTGGTGTGCGTGCTGGGGCTGGCCGCCGTGATCGGCGTGGTGGCGGCGAACGCGGGCAAGGACGACGAGGCCGGCGCCTCGGGCCCGGTCGTCGCACCCTCGGGGGCGAACGGCGAGGACAGTCTCGCGATCCCCGTCGGGGACGCCGGCGCCAGGTCGACCCTCTCCGTGTGGGAGGACTTCCGCTGCCCGGCCTGCAAATCCTTCGAGGACGCCTACCGCTCGACGATCCACGAGCTGACCGAGGCCGGGAAGCTGAAGGTCGAGTACCACCTCGCCACCCTGATCGACGGCAACATGGGCGGCAGCGGCTCCCGCACGGCCGCCAACGCCGCGGCGTGCGCACAGAACGAGAGCAAGTTCCCCGCGTACCACGACGTGCTCTTCGAGAACCAGCCGCCAGAGACGGACGACGCCTTCGCGAGCGAGACGAGGCTCCTCGACCTGGCGAAGAAGGTGGACGGCCTGGACACCGCCGCCTTCCGCACCTGCGTCGAGGACGGCAAGCACAACAGCTGGGTCGCGAAGTCGAACGAGGCCTTCCAGAAGGGCGGCTTCTCCGGCACACCTAGCGTCTTCCTCAACGGCACCAACATCTACGCGGACCAGTCCATGACCCCCGCCAAGCTGAAGCAGATGGTGGAGGCGAAGGCCGCGGGGTGAGCCAGGGGTGACTCGGGAGTGAACCGAGGGCCCCGAGGGCCACTGGGGGCCGTGGGGCGTCAAGGAACCAGGGGTACGGCGTTATGGACCCGTTGCCGGGGCGCCCGTCGTCGGCCGGGCCCGGCAGGGTAGCGTCGACCCTGCCATGGAACTTGCCTACATTCCCAGCCCGTCGCGCGGGGTGCTGTACCTCGGTCCCGTCCCGCTGCGCGGCTACGCCTTCTGCATCATCATCGGTGTCTTCGTAGCCGTCTGGCTCGGCAACAAACGCTGGGTCGCGCGGGGCGGACGGGCCGGAACGGTCGCCGACATCGCCGTCTGGGCCGTGCCCTTCGGCCTGATCGGCGGACGGCTCTACCACGTGATCACGGACTACGAGCTGTACTTCAGCGAGGGCCGTGACTGGGTGGACGCCTTCAAGGTCTGGGAGGGCGGCCTCGGCATCTGGGGCGCGATCGCCCTCGGCGCGGTGGGCGCGTGGATCGGCTGCCGGCGGCGGGGCATCCCGCTGCCCGCGTACGCCGACGCCGTCGCGCCCGGTATCGCCCTCGCCCAGGCGATCGGACGCTGGGGCAACTGGTTCAACCAGGAGCTGTACGGCAAGCCGACGGATCTGCCGTGGGCCGTGGAGATCACGTCCTCCACGGACGGCCGGCTGCCGGGTACGTACCACCCGACCTTCCTCTACGAGTCGTTGTGGTGCATCGGTGTCGCGCTGCTCGTCATCTGGGCGGACCGTCGATTCAAGCTCGGGCACGGGCGGGCGTTCGCGCTGTACGTCGCGGCGTACTGCGCGGGGCGGTTCTGGATCGAGTACATGCGGGTCGACGAGGCCCACCACATCCTCGGGCTGCGCCTCAACAACTGGACCGCGCTGTTCGTCTTCGTCCTCGCCGTGATCTACATCGTCCTGTCGGCCCGGAAGCGGCCGGGGCGCGAGGAGATCGTCGAGCCGGGCGGCTCCGACGGGGACTGGGACGAGGGCACGGGCGCTGCCGCGTCGGCCGAGGACACGGATTCGGACGCGGAATCGGAGTCGGCGTCGGGGGAGGCCAAGGCCAAGGCCAAGGCCAAGGCCGAGGGTGACGCCGAGGAGAAGAAGGACGCGGACGCCTCCGGCGGTGGGGGCGAGAAGAAGGAGCCCGAGTCGGCGAAGAAGAGCTGACGCAACTGTCGGTTCGGTCGATGTGGTGCCTGCCCACCTGTCCCTTCGGGGGCGGGTGGGTTTTTGTACGGGGTGACTGAGGTTGGTGGATGGGTGCGGGTGTGTGGGGCTTCTCGCGCAGCTCCCCGCGCCCCTAAAGACTTCAGGCTCTGCGCCCCTGAAAAGGCTGGGGCGCAGCCCCGCCTTTTCAGGGGCGCGGGGAGCTGCGCGACCAGCCCCCACCGGACGGACGCTCGGGGGTCAGGGGCGCAGCCCCTGGGGGAGGGACGGGCAGGGGCGGCGGGGGCGGATCAAAGCTGGGTGGGGCGGCCGGCCAGGGTCAGGGTTCGCCGGGCGGCGGCGACCACGGCCGGGTCGATGAAGCGGCCGTCGGGAAGGGCCTGCGCCCCGGCCGTCGTGCTCGCCGCGCGGAGCGTGCGCTCGGCCGACTCCACCTCCTGGGCCGTCGGGGTGTAGGCGCGCTCGATCACCGGGAGCTGACGGGGGTGGATGGCGGCACGGCCCAGGAAGCCGAGCGCGCGCCCGTGCGCGGACGTGGCCGCCAGCCCCGCCAGATCCTTCGTGTCCGGGTGGATCGACTGGGCGGGAGACGGAAGGCCGGCGGCCCGGGCGGCGAGGATCACCCGGGAGCGCGGCCAGTCGAGGGCCCGGTCGTCGCTGACGGCCAGGTCCGCGCGGAGATCGGCCTCGCCGAGGGCGATGCCCCGCAGGGCGGGGTGCGCGGTGGCGATGTCGTACGCCCGCTCCACCCCCAGCGCCGATTCGAGGAGGGCGTACAAAGGGATTGCTCCTCCTTCCGCCGGCGCGGTCCGTTCCGCGACGCTCGCCACCTCGTCGGGGCACGTGATTTTCGGGAGGCGGAGGGCGGACAGGCCGGGGAGCGGGGCGAGGGCTTCGAGGTCCGCCTCGGCCTCCGGGGTGCGCAGGGCGTTGACGCGTACGTGGACCGGTACGGGCGGCGGTGCGGAGAGGAGTTCGGCGGTGGCCGCGCGGGCGTAGGCCTTGCGGTCGGGGGCCACCGCGTCCTCCAGGTCCACGATCACCACGTCCGCGCCGGAGGCCAGGGCCTTGGTGACCACCTCCGGGCGGTCGCCGGGGACGTACAGCCAGGTCAGGGGGAAGGGCGTCGGCGGCTTCGGGGTCACAGGGCGCCCTCCTGGCGAAGGGCCGCGATCTCCGGTGCGGACAGGCCCAGTTCGGCCAGGATCACGTCCGTGTCGGCGCCGTGCGCACGGCCCGCCCAGCGGATCGCGCCGGGGGTGGTGGAGAGGCGGAAGAGGACGTTCTGCATGCGCAGGGGGCCGAGGTCGGGGTCGTCGACGGTGGTGATCGTGTCCAGGGCGCGGTACTGGGGGTCGGTCATCACCTCCCGTACGTCCTGGATGGGGGCCACCGCGGCCTCCGCCTTCTCGAACGCCCCGATGACCTCCTCCCGGGTGTGACGGGCGATCCACGCGCCGACCGCCTCGTCCAGGACGTCCGCGTGCCGGGCCCGCTCCGCCCCTGAACCGAACCAGGGCTCGTCGATCAGCTCGGGCCGTCCCACCAGGCGCATCACGCGCTCCGCGATCGACTGGGCCGAGGTGGACACGGCCACCCAGGAACCGTCCGCCGTACGGTAGGTGTTGCGGGGCGCGTTGTTCGCGGAGCGGTTGCCCGTACGGGGCTGCACGTGGCCCAGCTGGTCGTACCAGAGGGGCTGGGGGCCGAGAACGGTGAGGATCGGCTCGATGATCGCCATGTCGACCGTCTGCCCCTGTCCGGTGCGGTCACGCGCCGCGAGCGCGGTCATCACCGCGTACGCCGTCGCGAGGCCCGCGATGGAGTCGGCGAGACCGAAGGGCGGCAGGACCGGCGGGGCGTCGGGTTCGCCGGTGATCGCGGCGAACCCGCTCATCGCCTCGGCGAGCGTGCCGAAGCCGGGGCGGTGCGCGTACGGGCCGAACTGGCCGAAGCCGGTGACCCGGGCGAGGACCAGACCGGGGTTCGCCGCCGACAGCTCCTCCCAGCCCAGACCCCATTTCTCCAGGGTGCCGGGGCGGAAGTTCTCGATGATTACGTCGGCGGTGGCGGCGAGCCGCAGGAGGGTGTCCCGGCCGCCGGGGGTGGAGAGGTTCAGCGTCAGGGTGCGCTTGTTGCGGCCCAGCAGTTTCCACCACAGGCCCACGCCGTCCTTCGACGGGCCGTGGCCCCGGGACGGGTCCGGTTTCGTGGGGTGCTCGACCTTGATGACCTCGGCGCCGAAGTCACCGAGCATCGTGGCGGCGAGGGGGCCGGCGAAGAGCGTGGCGAGGTCGAGGACGCGCAGGTGGCTGAGCGGAGGGGTGTCCGCCTGGGGCGGGGGTGGCGCCTGGGTCATGGGTGGGGAGTCTCCCGGAGGGTGAGGTGGGCCAGGGTGTCGAAGCCGATGCCGTTGAAGTCGGCGATCGAGGTGGCCAGGCGGTTCTTGAGGGGGGCCGTCCAGCGGTCGGGCAGCGCGTCCGGGCTGCCGGTCAGGAGCCCCGCGATGCTGCCGGCCGTGGCTCCGTTGGAGTCGGTGTCCCAACCACCCGACACGGCACGGCAGATGGAGGCCGTGTAGTCGCCGTCCGCGTGGGTGAGGGCGGCGGTGAGCAGGGCCGTGTTGGGGACGGCGTGGACCCAGTGGTGGTCGGCGTAGGTGGCGTGGAGTTCGTCGACGACCCTGTCGAAGTCCCGGAATTCCGTGGTCAGTCGGAGAGCGTGGTCGATCGCCCTCGCGAGGCGGGAGTGCGGGGGGACGACCGTCAGGCCGGTGCGCAGGCACTTGTGGACGTCGCGGGTGCCGGTGGCCGCCTCGGCGATGGTGGCCGCGACGAACATGGCCGCGTAGACGCCGTTGGCGGTGTGGGTGAGGGTGGCGTCCCGGTGCGCCTGTTCGGCCGCGGCGGCCGGGTCGCCGGGGTTGGTCCAGCCGTGGACGTCGGCGCGGATCAGGGCGCCGATCCACTCGCGGAAGGGGTTGCGGTGGCGGGCGGTGCGGGGTGGGTCGATGCCGCAGAGGAGGTTGCGGTAGGCGACGCGTTCGGCGGTGAAGGTGCGGCCCGCGGGGAGTTCGTCCAGCCAGAGGGTGGCCACGTCGGCGGTGGTGAAGTCCCGGCCGTGGCGGGCCAGGAGGAGGAGGTTGAGGAGGGGGTAGTTGAGGTCGTCGTCCTCGGGCATGCCGTCGATGTTCTCGGCGAGGGAGGTGGGGGCCGAGCGGCGGTTCCAGGGGTGGGCGGCCAGGAGTTCCGGGGGGACGCCTCGGGCGGTGAACCATGTGGTGAGGGGCCAGTTGCCCGCGGCTGCGGCGAGGCGGCGGATGACGTCGAGGGGGAGCTTCTCGACGGGTTTGCCGAGGAGGCAGCCTGCGGCTCGGCCCAGCCAGGCGGCTTCCAGGCGCTGCGTGTACGTGGCTGGGGTGGGGTGGGGTCCGCTGCTCGGCGGTGGCGAGGTGCCGCCTGCGCCCACCCTCCCCCAGTCTCGGCTTCGCTCGACCGGGGGGACCCCCATCGCCCCAGCGGCACGATCGCCCGCAGAATGGGCGGGCGGGGCGGGCCAGTTGGGGCACAGGGCCTTGATCCTGTCCAGGTCCGTCGGCTCGTGTTCCGACAACGCGCTCGGCAGGTCCGCCAGTTCGTCCAGCAGGTCCTCGGCGAGCTGGCGGAGGTAGCGGGAGGCCCGGTCGGGGGAGGCGCCGGCGCGCCTGGGGGCCGGGGGGCCGCCCGCCGCCCGCCAGCGCGCGGCTACGGCCGACGGCTCGCGGCCGTCCTGGCGGGCCTGGTGGAGTTCGTGGCCGATGAGGTCCTCGGGCTGGACCCAGGTGAGACGCAGGGGGGTCACCGGACGGGGGCCAGCGCGGTGAAGGCCGACTCGTGGGCGCGGCGGCGGCGGACGTCCTGGCCGTGGATCTGGAGCGCGACGTCCGTCAACGTCCGGGCGGGGGCGTGCAGGTCGAGCCGGCTGGCCTCCGCGACCGTCTTGGCCCAGTCGGAGGGGACGTCGGAGCCCAGCGCGCCGGCGAGGGCGCCGGACATCGTCGCGATGGAGTCGCAGTCGCGGCCGTAGTTCACCGAACCCAGCACGGCGTGCCGGTAGTCGCCGCGGGCCACGAGCAACATGCCGAGCGCGATGGGGAGTTCCTCGATCGCGTGGAGCCGGGAGGGGCGGCGGGCGCCGAGGGAGGGGGCGCGGTAGTCGGGGCCGACCGTGTCGAACGGGGCCACCGCCTCGCGGAGCGGACGTAGCGCCGACTCGAAGTCCGTGTGACGGCGAGCCACTTCGCACACCGACTCGATCGCCGCGCGGGTACCGTCCTTCGCCAGGGCGAGGCAGGCCTCGACCACCGACTCCGCCGTCGCGCCCGGCGTGCACGCCGCGGCGACGGCCGCCGCGAACACACCGGCGGCCTCCCTGCCGTACGACGACTGGTGGGCGCTCGCGACGTCGAGGGCCTCGGCGTACGCGCCGGGCGGGTCGGCCGCGTTGACCAGGCCGACGGGCGCCATGTACATCGCGGCGCCGCAGTTGACGATGTTGCCGGTGCCGGCCTCACGGGGGTCGATGTGGCCGTAGTGGATCCGGGCCACGAGCCACTTCTCGGCGAGGAAGACCCGCTGGAGGGGGAGGGCCTCGGCCTCCAGCTCGGGGATCCAGCGCGGGGTCGTCATCATGTCCGGCACCAGGTGCTCGGCGACGGCGTACGCGTCGAGGTGGTCGCGTACGCGGTCGTACACCCGGACGAGTGCGTGCGTCATCAAGGTGTCGTCGGTGACGTGGCCGTCGCCCTTGTGGTACGGGGCGATGGGGCGGGCGGTGCGCCAGTCGTCGCCGTTCCAGGGGCCGACGACGCCGTGCACGCGGCCGCCGTGGCGTTCGAGGATCTGCTCCGGGGAGTAGCCCTCCACCGGGCCGCCGAGGGCGTCGCCCACGGCGGCGCCGACCAGGGCGCCGGTGATGCGTTCGTCGAGGGTGGCGTCCGGGACGGCTGCCGGGACGGGGCCTGGGGCGGGGACGGGTGCGGGTCGCGATGCGGGCGTCATGACCGGCTAACGCCGGTGGTGGTGGGGAGTTCCGCTGTGTCGAGAAGTTCGGCGAGGTGGACGAGGTCGGTGCCGGTGAGGCGGGGGAGGGCGCAGCCGGAGAGGGTGCGGCAGGCGTCCCGCCAGGTGTCGGGGATGGCGCTGGCGCCGCCGAGTGCGCCGGTCAGGGCGCCGGCCAGGGCCGGGGCGGAGTCGGCGACGCGGGAGAGGCAGGCGGCGGCGGGGACGGCCTCGGCGATCCGGCCGCGTGCGGCGGTGGCCAGGGCGAGGGCCACGGGGACGGTCTCGGCGGCGGCGATGCCGTAGCTGTAGACGTGGTCGACGATCTGGTGCTCCAGGAGGGGTACCAGAGCGAATGTTCCTTCTTTTCTGTGGCGGTGGGCGAGGTCGAGGGCGTGGCGGGCGTTGCGGCCGATCTCCGTTCCGGCGGGGAGTTCGGCCAGGGCCGCGGCCGCGCAGTCGTCGACGTCCGCGCCGGTGAGCGCCAGCGCGAGCGCGGCGGCCATCGCTCGCGCGCCGTGCACGCCGTCGCCGTCCTGGGTGTAGCGGGCGTCGAACTCGGCGAGGTCGGCGGCGCCGCGGGGGTCGCCCGGGTGGGCCACCGCCAGGACGCAGGCGCGGACGCAGGCCGCGTCGTCGAAGTAGTGGGGGTTGTCGTGGCCGGTGGCGGGTGGGCGGAGGCCGGTGGCGAGGTTGCCGAGTCCGGCGCGTACGGAGATTCGGGCGCGCAGGGGGAGTACGGCGGACTCGACCTCGGGGGCGCGTTCGGCGGCGGCGGCGATCTCGCTGGCCACGGCGTTCCAGGACAGGTCGATGGAGGCGCGGGTGCGGCGTTCCAGGCTCAGGTCGCCCAGGGCGGCGGCGTCGCCGGCGCGGAGGAGGGCCTCGGCGGCGAAGGCCGCCCATTCCGCGTCGTCGGAGGGGCCGAGGCGGAGGGGCTCGGGGGGCTGGTTGAGGGCGATGGGGACGGGGAGGGTGGTGGTGGCGTTCTGCTCGGCGAAGGTGTCCAGTTCGCGGGTGAGGCGGCGGGTCCATTCCGGCATGCGCGCGGCGCGGTGGCGGGCGGCGGGCCAGCCGGCGGCGTCACCGGCGGCGAGGCCGAGGAGGAGGCCCTCGACGCGGCTGCCCTTCGGGTGGCGGGGCCTGCCGGCCTCGGCTTCGCCTTCGGCCGCTTCGTTCGTCACCTTGAGGTGTGGCTCGCTGATGGTCGCCGTGTCTGCCGTGTCTGCCGTGTCTGCCGTGTCTGCCGTGTCTACTGAGTCGGCTGCGCCCGCTGTGTCCGCCGTATTCGCCGTGTCCGTCGGCCTGTCGTGCGATGCCGGCGGTGTGCCGCGGGGCGGCTTCTCGTACGGCGTGGAGGGTGCCGTGGGGGTCGTGTCGTCCCACGGGGTCGGTGGGGTCATGTGGGGGTCTCCGTCGTGTCGGCCGGGGCGAGGGTGAAGGTGGTCGGGGGCGGGAGGGGGCGGTCGCCGTGCGGGAAGAGAGCTGGGCCCGTGACCCATTTGCCGCCCTCGGTCGGGACCAGGAGCTCGGCCACGTCCAGGACGTGGTGGCCGGCCATGGAGGGCAGGCAACTGCCCCTCGCCGGGCCGATGGCGGCGGTCCAGTCGGCCGGGATCGACGACGCTCCCCGGGTCGCTCCGGCCAGCGCGCCGGCGACCGCCGCGGTCGTGTCGGCGTCGCGGCCCATGTTCACCGCGGTGAGCACCGACTCGGTGAAGTCGCCGTCGGCCGCCGCGTAGGCGCCGAAGGCGAGGGCGACGGCCTCGGGGGCGAGGTCGGTCCAGGGGTAGCCCCCGATGACGACGGCGGAGCGGACCGCGCGTTCGCCCCGGTGGGCGACGGCGACCGCCCGGCGCAGGGAGCGCGCGGTCCACGAGTCGTCGGGGATCACCGCGAGCGCGGAGGCCACGACGGAGATCGTGGGTGCGCCGGCCATCGCCGCCGCCACGCCCGCCGCGACCGCCTGGCCGCCGTAGATGCCCTCGCCGTCATGGCTGACCGAGCCGTCGATGGCGACCAGCCGGGCGGCCTCCGCGGGGCGGCCCGCCGCGAAGACGCCGAAGGGGGCCGCGCGCATGGCCAGGCCGTCGCTCCAGGCGTGCCGGTGCTGGGCCGAGATCGGCGCGGCGAGGCCGCGGCGGAGGTTCTCCAGGGTGCCGCGTTCGCTGAAGCCCGCGCCGCGGAACGGGCCCTCGTCCCGGTCCGCGATCCACTGGTGCCAGGCCGTCTCCACGTGGGTGACGGTGAGCGCCGAGCCGTGCCGGGCCAGCAGCAGCCCGGAGAAGATGGCGTACTCGGTGTCGTCGGTCCCCGAGGGGCGCTCGGCCACATACCCGGTGATGCGCCCCCAGCGCGCGCGGATCTCGGAGGGTTTCATGTTCTCGGCGGGCGCCCCCAGCGCGTCCCCGACGGCGAGCCCGAGCATGGCCCCCCGTGCCCGCTCGCGGAGGTCGGTGGCGTCCCCGGGCGCCGGGACCGAGGGAATGCAGGCGATGGAAGGCATACGGTCGCCTCTCTGGCCCGTGGGCAGGTCTGGCCCGGTGGGCAGTTGATCCGCTCTGAAGATGTTCCAGCTTTCGCTGGGAAGATCTCTCCCACACCGGCGGCCCCGGCGGCGCGCGGAACGCACGGGTATCACCCGGTCGACATCTGTGCATCGCCATGTACGAATGAGCGGCAGCCGTTTCTCGAACAGCCGGCGACCGGGTGAGGCCGGGTAAGTACGGCCTTCCTTGCTGGCAGAAGCGATTTTCCGAGCGTACGTTCGACGTGAGGAAAGGGGCTTGATCGTGGCGATCATCGACACCGAGGCCGCGTTGCACGAGGCGCACCGGGACAACCACACCCATCGGGACGTGAACGGCGGCTGGCTGCGGCCCGCCGTGTTCGGGGCGATGGACGGGCTCGTGTCCAACCTGGCGCTGATGACCGGTGTGGCCGGCGGAACGGCCGGGCGGGAGGCGGTCGTCGTCGCGGGGCTCGCCGGGCTCGCCGCCGGGGCCTTCTCCATGGCCGCGGGCGAGTACACGTCCGTGGCCTCGCAGCGTGAACTCGTCCAGGCCGAACTCGACGTCGAGCGGCGGGAGTTGCGCAAGCACCCCAAGGACGAGGAGGAGGAGCTCGCCGCGCTCTACGAGAGTCGTGGCGTCGAGGCCGGACTCGCCCGGGAGGTCGCGCGGCAGTTGTCGCACGATCCCGAGCAGGCGCTGGAGATCCACGCGCGCGAGGAGTTGGGCGTCGATCCCGGCGATCTGCCATCGCCCGTTGTGGCCGCCGTGTCGAGTTTCGGCTCCTTCGCGCTCGGCGCCCTGCTGCCCGTACTGCCCTATCTGTTCGGGGCGGGCGCGCTGTGGCCCGCCGTCCTGGTGGCACTCGTCGGGCTCTTCGGGTGCGGTGCGGTGGTGGCCAGGGTGACGGCCAGATCCTGGTGGTTCAGCGGGCTGCGGCAGCTGGCCCTCGGCGGTGCTGCGGCGGGTGTGACGTACGCCCTGGGCAGCCTGTTCGGGGCGGCCGTATGATGGATCGGATGGCTACGTATGCGCGGGACCGCATAAATAGTCGTTACCACGCGGTTTCGAATGCTTAACCGCTGGGCATGAGCCGTAAGCGCCGCGGGCAACGACGCCCGTCAAGCACCTGAAGCACCCTGAAGCAGTGGGCGACGACGCCTCCTGCGCCTCCGGTCGACCGACAAAGATCTGTCCGGTCGGCTCCCCCTGATCGCGTTCGATCGCGCCACCGCGTGCGCCCACCCCCTCCGCGCCGTGGCGTCCGCATGTTGGGACGAAGTATCCGCTTCCCGAGAATCGTTCCATCATGTAACCTGCACGAAATTTTGCACCTTACGCAGAGGGCCAGCGTCGTCCCTCGGCAATCGCATATGCCAGATGACGACGACGGGAGAGCCGATGCGTACGCCGCGCCAGCCGTCCCAGCACTCCACGAATGGCCAGAAGTGGTCGTTCATGGATGCTCGCCCTGCTGCGCAGGGTATGTACGACCCCCGCAACGAGCGCGACGCCTGTGGCGTCGGCTTCGTGGCCACCCTCACCGGCGAGGCGAGCCATGCGCTGGTCGAGCAGGCGCTCACGGTTCTGCGCAACCTGGAGCACCGAGGGGCGACCGGTTCGGAGCCCGACTCGGGTGACGGCGCCGGCATCCTCTCCCAGGTTCCCGACGCCTTCTTCCGCGAGGTGGCCGGATTCGAGCTGCCCGAGGCCGGCTCCTACGCCGTCGGCATCGGCTTCCTGCCCGAGGAGGGCACCGAGGACGCCGTCGCCCGCATCGACGCCATCGCCGCCGAGGAGGGCCTGACCGTCCTCGGCTGGCGCGAGGTGCCCGTCGCCCCCGAGCTGCTCGGCGCCACGGCCCGCTCCACGATGCCCGCCTTCCGCCAGGTCTTCGTCACCGACGGCACCTCGAAGGACATCGACCTCGACCGCAAGACGTTCGTGCTGCGCAAGCGCGCCGAGCGCGAGGTCGACGTCTACTTCCCCTCGCTGTCCGCGCGGACGATCGTCTACAAGGGCATGCTGACCACCGGCCAGCTCGAGCCCTTCTTCCCGGACCTGTCCGACCGCCGCTTCGCCTCCGCGATCGCGCTCGTGCACTCCCGGTTCTCCACGAACACCTTCCCGTCGTGGCCGCTCGCCCACCCGTACCGCTTCGTCGCGCACAACGGCGAGATCAACACGGTCAAGGGCAACCGCAACTGGATGGTCGCCCGCGAGTCCCAGCTGGCCTCCGACCTGTTCGGCCCGCAGGACAAGCTGGACCGGATCTTCCCCATCTGTACGCCGGACGCCTCCGACTCGGCTTCCTTCGACGAGGTGCTGGAGCTGCTCCACCTCGGTGGCCGCTCCCTGCCGCACTCCGTGCTGATGATGATCCCGGAGGCGTGGGAGAACCACGACTCCATGGAGCCGGCCCGCCGCGCCTTCTACCAGTTCCACTCCACGATGATGGAGCCCTGGGACGGCCCGGCCTGTGTCACCTTCACCGACGGCCGTCAGGTCGGCGCGGTCCTCGACCGCAACGGCCTGCGCCCCGGCCGCTACTGGGTCACCGACGACGGCCTCGTCGTCCTCGGCTCCGAGGTCGGCGTCCTCGACATCGACCCCGCCAAGGTCGTCCGCAAGGGCCGCCTGCAGCCGGGCCGGATGTTCCTCGTCGACACCGTCGAGCACCGCATCATCGAGGACGACGAGATCAAGTCCCAGCTCGCCGCGGAGAACCCGTACGCGGAGTGGCTGGAGGCCGGCGAGATCGAGCTGTCCGACCTGCCCGAGCGTGAGCACATCGTGCACACCCACGCCTCGGTCACCCGCCGCCAGCAGACCTTCGGCTACACCGAGGAGGAGCTGCGCGTCATCCTCGCGCCGATGGCCAAGGCCGGCGCCGAGCCCATCGGTTCCATGGGCACGGACTCGCCGATCGCCGCGCTGTCCTCGCGCCCGCGCCTGCTCTTCGACTACTTCACCCAGCTGTTCGCGCAGGTCACCAACCCGCCGCTGGACGCCATCCGCGAGGAGCTCGTCACCTCGCTGCGCTCCTCGCTGGGTCCCGAGGGCAACATCCTGGAGCCGAGCGCCGCGTCGTGCCGCAGCGTCACCCTGCCCTTCCCGGTGATCGACAACGACGAGCTGGCCAAGCTCATCCACATCAACGCCGACGGCGACATGCCCGGCATGAAGGCCGCGACCCTCTCCGGCCTGTACCGGGTCTCCGGCGGCGGTGACGCCCTCGCCGCGCGCATCGAGGAGATCTGCGCCGAGGCCGACGCCGCCATCGAGAACGGCGCCCGGCTGATCGTCCTGTCGGACCGCCACTCGGACGCCGAGCACGCGCCGATCCCGTCGCTGCTGCTCACCGCGGCCGTCCACCACCACCTCATCCGCACCAAGCAGCGCACCCAGGTGGGCCTGCTGGTCGAGGCCGGTGACGTCCGCGAGGTACACCACGTCGCCCTGCTCATCGGCTTCGGAGCCGCGGCCGTCAACCCGTACCTGGCGATGGAGTCCGTCGAGGACCTCGTCCGTGCCGGAACGTTCCTCTCCGGTATCGAGGCCGAGCAGGCGATCCGCAACCTGATCTACGCCCTGGGCAAGGGTGTCCTCAAGGTCATGTCCAAGATGGGCATCTCCACGGTCGCCTCCTACCGCGGCGCCCAGGTCTTCGAGGCCGTCGGTCTCGCGGACGAGTTCGTGGAGAAGTACTTCAACGGCACGGCCACCAAGATCGGCGGCGTCGGCATCGACGTCATCGCCAAGGAGGTCGCCGCCCGCCACGCCAAGGCGTACCCGGCCAGCGGCATCGCGCCCGCCCACCGCGCCCTGGAGATCGGCGGCGAGTACCAGTGGCGCCGCGAGGGCGAGCCGCACCTGTTCGACCCGGACACGGTCTTCCGCCTCCAGCACTCCACCCGCACGCGCCGCTACGACATCTTCAAGCAGTACACGAGCCGCGTGAACGAGCAGTCCGAGCGTCTGATGACGCTGCGCGGCCTGTTCGGTTTCAAGGCCGGCGAGGGCCGTGCTCCGATCTCCGTCGACGAGGTCGAGCCGGTCTCCGAGATCGTCAAGCGCTTCTCGACCGGCGCCATGTCGTACGGCTCCATCTCGCGCGAGGCGCACGAGACGCTCGCCATCGCCATGAACCAGCTGGGCGGCAAGTCCAACACCGGTGAGGGCGGCGAGGACCCGGACCGCCTCTACGACCCGGCGCGGCGTTCCTCGATCAAGCAGGTCGCCTCCGGCCGCTTCGGTGTGACGAGCGAGTACCTCGTCAACGCGGACGACATCCAGATCAAGATGGCCCAGGGGGCCAAGCCCGGTGAGGGCGGTCAGCTGCCCGGCCACAAGGTGTACCCGTGGGTCGCCAAGACGCGTCACTCGACGCCGGGCGTGGGCCTCATCTCCCCGCCGCCGCACCACGACATCTACTCCATCGAGGACCTGGCCCAGCTGATCCACGACCTGAAGAACGCGAACCCGCAGGCGCGGATCCACGTCAAGCTGGTCTCCGAGGTCGGCGTCGGCACGGTCGCGGCCGGTGTGTCCAAGGCGCACGCGGACGTCGTCCTCATCTCCGGCCACGACGGCGGAACGGGCGCCTCCCCGCTCACCTCGCTGAAGCACGCGGGCGGCCCCTGGGAGCTCGGCCTCGCCGAGACCCAGCAGACGCTGCTGCTCAACGGCCTGCGCGACCGCATCGTCGTGCAGACCGACGGCCAGCTGAAGACCGGCCGCGACGTCGTCATCGCCGCGCTGCTCGGCGCCGAGGAGTTCGGTTTCGCGACCGCGCCGCTCGTCGTCTCCGGCTGCGTCATGATGCGCGTCTGCCACCTGGACACCTGCCCGGTCGGCATCGCCACGCAGAACCCGACGCTGCGCGACCGGTTCTCCGGCAAGGCCGAGTACGTCGTGAACTTCTTCGAGTTCATCGCCGAGGAGGTCCGCGAGATCCTCGCCGAGCTGGGCTTCCGCTCCATCGAGGAGGCCGTCGGCCACGCCGAGGCGCTCGACGTGACCCGCGCGGTCGACCACTGGAAGGCACAGGGCCTGGACCTGGAGCCGCTGTTCCACGTGCCCGAGCTGCCCGAGGGCGCCGTCCGCCACCAGCTGATCGAGCAGGACCACGGCCTGGAGAAGGCGCTCGACAACGAGCTGATCAAGCTCGCCGCCGACGCGCTGGCCGCGAACGACGCCACCGACGCCCAGCCGGTCCGCGCCCAGGTCAAGGTCCGCAACATCAACCGCACCGTCGGCACGATGCTCGGCCACGAGGTGACGAAGAAGTTCGGCGGGGCAGGGCTCCCCGACGACACCATCGACATCACCTTCACCGGCTCGGCCGGCCAGTCCTTCGGCGCCTTCCTCCCGCGCGGCGTCACGCTGCGCCTGGAGGGCGACGCCAACGACTACGTCGGCAAGGGCCTCTCCGGCGGCCGGGTGATCGTCCGTCCCGACCGGGGCGCCGACCACCTCGCCGAGTACTCCACCATCGCGGGCAACACCATCGCCTATGGAGCCACCGGCGGCGAGCTGTTCCTCCGGGGGCGTACGGGCGAGCGGTTCTGCGTCCGTAACTCCGGTGCCCTGGTGGTCTCCGAGGGCGTGGGCGACCACGGCTGCGAGTACATGACCGGCGGCCACGCGGTCGTCCTCGGCGAGACGGGCCGCAACTTCGCGGCCGGTATGTCGGGCGGCATCGCGTACGTCATCGACCTGGACCGCGACAACGTCAACGTCGGCAACGTGGGCGCCATCGAGGCCCTCGACGACACCGACAGGCAGTGGCTGCACGACGTGGTGCGCCGTCACGCCGAGGAGACGGGTTCGACGGTCGCCGAGAAGCTGCTGGCCGACTGGGACGAGGCCGTGCAGCGCTTCAGCAAGATCATCCCCAGCACGTACAAGGCAGTGCTCGCCGCCAAGGCCGCCGCCGAGCAGGCCGGTCTCTCCGAGACCGAGATCACCGAGAAGATGATGGAGGCGGCGATCAATGGCTGACCCGAAGGGCTTCCTCAACCACGGGCGCGAGGTCGCCAAGTCCCGCCCCGTCGACGTACGGCTGAAGGACTGGAACGAGGTCTACGTCCCCGGTTCCCTGCTCCCGATCATCTCGAAGCAGGCGTCCCGCTGCATGGACTGCGGCATCCCGTTCTGCCACAACGGCTGTCCCCTCGGGAACCTCATCCCCGAGTGGAACGACTACGCCTACCGCGAGGACTGGAGCGCGGCTTCGGAGCGTCTGCACGCGACGAACAACTTCCCGGAGTTCACGGGTCGGCTGTGCCCCGCTCCCTGCGAGTCGGCGTGTGTGCTCGGCATCAACCAGCCGGCCGTCACCATCAAGAACGTCGAGGTCTCGATCATCGACAAGGCGTGGGACAGCGGCGACGTCGCGCCCCAGGCCCCGGAGCGCCTCTCCGGCAAGACGGTCGCGGTCATCGGCTCGGGCCCGGCGGGTCTCGCGGCCGCCCAGCAGCTGACGCGGGCCGGTCACACGGTCGCCGTGTACGAGCGCGCGGACCGCGTCGGCGGTCTGCTCCGCTACGGCATCCCCGAGTTCAAGATGGAGAAGCGGCACATCAACCGCCGTATCGAGCAGATGCGCGCGGAGGGCACCCGCTTCCGGACGGGCATCGAGATCGGCCGCGACCTCAAGGCCACGGACCTGAAGAAGCGGTACGACGCCGTCGTCATCGCCGCGGGCGCCACCACCGCCCGTGACCTGCCGGTCCCCGGCCGCGAGTTGAACGGCATCCACCAGGCGATGGAGTACCTGCCGCTGGCCAACAAGGTGCAGGAGGGCGACTTCGTGGCGCCCCCCATCACGGCCGAGGGCAAGCACGTCGTCGTCATCGGCGGTGGCGACACCGGCGCGGACTGCGTGGGCACCGCCCACCGCCAGGGCGCGGCCTCGGTCACGCAGCTGGAGATCATGCCGAAGCCGGGCGAGGACCGGGCCCCGAACCAGCCGTGGCCGACCTTCCCGATGCTGTACAAGGTCACCTCCGCGCACGAGGAGGGCGGCGAGCGGGTCTACTCCGTCTCCACCACCCACTTCGAGGGCGACGAGGACGGCAACGTCCAGTGGCTGCACCTCGTCGAGGTCGAGTTCGTCGACGGCAAGCTGACGCAGAAGCCGGGCATGGAGCGGAAGATCCCCGCCCAGCTGGTGACGCTGGCGATGGGCTTCACCGGCACGGACCGCGAGAACGGTCTCGTGGACCAGTTCGGCCTGGACCTCGACGAGCGCGGCAACATCGCGCGTGACGCCGACTTCCAGACGAACGTGCCGGGTGTGTTCGTGGCCGGCGACGCGGGGCGCGGTCAGTCCCTCATCGTCTGGGCGATCGCCGAGGGCCGCTCGGCCGCCCGCGGCTGCGACCGCTTCCTCACGGGCGCGAGCGACCTGCCGGCGCCGATCCGCCCGACGGACCGCTCGCTGATGGTCTGATCCACCGGGTTCCTGACCTGCCGGGTCCTGCCCCGCCGGTCACTGATCCACCGGGTCACTGATCCACCGGATCGACAGACGTCCCGTACAACGGCGTACGGAACACAGACGGCGCCTGCCCACCAGTCCCCGACCGGACTACCGGGCAGGCGCCGTCGCATGTCCGCTCGGTCAGCCGGTCATCGCCGCCACCTTCGCCACCGCCAGCACCACCAACAGCGCGAGCACCCCCACGCACGCCCCCGCCTGCACCAGGACCCTCCGCCGGTCCCTGGGCGCGTACGCGAAGCCCAGGGCCACCAGTCCGCCCGTGAGGAGGCCGCCGAGGTGGCCCTGCCAGGACGTCACGACCGCCGAGATGACCAGCCAGATCAGCAGGCCCGCCATGAAGCGGTTGATGCCCGCCGGGTCGGCGCCCAGGCGGCGGGCCAGGACGTAGTACGCCGTGCAGACGCCGAAGATCGCGCCGGAGGCGCCGACCGTGCTGCTGTCGGGAGCCAGGAGGAGGACCAGGACGGAGCCGCCGAGGGCGGAGAGGAGGTACAGGCTCAGATAGCGGGCGCGGCCCAGCTGGGCCTCCACCACCCGGCCCACGTTCCACAGCGTGACCATGTTCATCACGATGTGGAGGATGCCGAACGTGCCCTCGGTGGGCGGGATGTGGAGGAAGGCGCCGGTGAGCAGGCGGTACCACTCGCCGTCGATCACGCCTTCGAGGTGGAAGTCGGCCGGGTAGGCGCTCTGCCAGACGTAGTGCAGACCGTCCGGGCCGGCGAGGCCCCGGCCCAGCATCGCGAAGTCGTCGACGACCGACGGGCGCAGCAGTTCGGCGACGTACGCGACGACGTTCAGGCCGATCAGGACGTACGTCACCAGCGGGACCGCCGAGATCCGGCCGCCGAAGACGGTGCGGGCCTGGCGGACGGTTCGCGCGCCCTCCTTCACGCACTCCGGGCACTGGTGGCCCACGGCCGCGTCGTGCATGCAGTCCGGGCAGATGAACCGCTCGCAGCGGGTGCAGCGGACGTAGGACTCCACGTTCGGGTGGCGGTAGCAGGTGGTGACGGTGGGCTCGGACGACGACGAGGACTCGGGTTCCACGGCCGGCTCCTTGTGGGTGCGGGGCTGATGACGAGCCGGTGAGGACGGCGGCGAACAAAATAGCGAACCTGGGCGGGAGCGCGCTGCGGGGGAGTGCCCTAGCCTCGGGATCTTCGTCGAGGCCGGCTGGTGGCGGCGCGGGCGGAGGGCATCGTCCCGTGGTTCCGAGGGCGGTCCTCACCACTGAGGAGCGCTGAGGACCACGTCCCGGCATTCGTCGGGCGAGCCCCACGCGCCCCGCAGCGCGCGCGCCTTGGTCAGCCAGAGGGACAGGTCGTACTCCGCCGTGTAACCGATCGCTCCGTGCGCCTGGAGCGCCGTGCGCGCCGTCGTGTACGCCGCCTCGCACGCCGTCACCTTGGCCGCCGCCGCGTCCGCCGGGTCCAGGGTGACCGCCGCCCCGAAGACCATCGGCCGCGCGAACTCCAGGGCCACCTTGGCGTCCGCCAACTGGTGCTTCACCGCCTGGAACGACCCCACGGGCACACCGAACTGGGTGCGCTGCCTGACGTACGCCACCGTCCTGTCGAGCAGCGCCAGACCGACGCCGAGCGCCTGCGCGGCGACCGCGAGACGCGCCCGGACGAGGGCGTGGGAGAGCAGGGACGGGTCGGCGGCGAGGAGGTCGCCGCCGGGGGAGAGCGGGGTCAGGCGGCGGGCCGGGTCCAGGGAGCGGCGCACGGGGCCGTGGCCGGGGGCGAGGCGCAGTTCGCCCGTCTCCGGGGCGAGCGTGAGGCGGGTCGTCGCCGCGTCCCCGTCCAGTGCGTACGAACCCGGCGACGGCGCCACCGTGGCCATCGCCTCGCCCGACACCAGCGCCGGGAGCAGCCGCTTGGCCGGGCCCGGGTCGTCCAGGCCCGCCAGGAGCACCGTCGCCGTCACCGTCTCCACGAGCGGTCCCGGAACCGCGTGCCGACCCAACTCCACGAAGGCCACGGCCAGTTCGACGGGGAGCGGACCCACCCCCTCGTACGCCTCCGGCGCCGCCAGCGCGAACACGCCCGCGTCACCGAGGCGCGCCCACACCGCACGCCCCGCCTCGTGCTCCCCGCGCCCCCAAGCCCGTACGACGGCGGGCGTGTCGGCGGCCGACAACATGGCGTCCAGCGACTCGGCGAACGCCCGCTGCTCGGTGTCCAGGAGGAAACGCATCGGGGGTGGCCTTTCCGGAGGGGGCACGCGTCAGCGGAGGCCCTGAGGTCGGGGCCGCGCGTCGGGGCGGCCGTTCGGACGGAGGCCGCGCGTCGTCGGCGGCCTTTGCAGGTGCGGGTCGCGCATCAGCGGCCCCCGGCAGAGGGCCCGCATCGACGGCCTTTCAGGAGGGCCGCATTCAACGGCTCTCAGGAGGGCCCGCATCGACGGCCTCTCAAGACGGCCCGCGCATCAGCGGCGGCCCTTCGGCAGGCCGAGGAGGCGTTCGGCGATGATGTCGCGTTGGATCTCGTTGGTGCCGGCGTAGATCGGGCCGGCGAGGGAGAAGACGTACCCCTCGGACCAGTCGGTGTCCGCCGACTCGCCCTCCTCGCCGAGCAGGTCGAGCGCCGTCTCGTGCAGGGCGATGTCGTACTCGGACCAGAAGACCTTGTTGAGGCTGGCCTCGGGGCCGATCGGCGTGCCCGCCAGGAAGCGCGAGGCGGCCGCGTGGGTGAACAACTGGTAGGCGCGGGCGCCGATCAGCGCGTCGGCCACCGCCTCGCGGGCCGACGCCGGGCTGCCCCGGTCGTGCCAGAGGGCGAGCAGCCGGTGCGCGGAGGCCAGGAAGCGGCCCGGGGAGCGCAGCGTCAGACCGCGCTCGTTGCCGGCGGTGGACATCGCGATGCGCCAGCCCTGGCCGGGCTCGCCGATGACGTCCTCGTCCGGCACGAACACGTCGTCGAGGAAGAGCTCGGCGAACGCGGGCCTGCCGTCGAGGCGGCCGATCGGGCGGACCGTCACGCCCGGGGCGCGCAGGTCGAACATGAGGTACGTCAGCCCCTGGTGGGGCCGGTCGGTGCCGCGCCCGCTGCGGAACAGGCCGAACGCCCGGTCCGCGAACGCCGCCCGGGACGACCAGGTCTTCTGCCCGGTCAGCAGCCAGCCGCCGTCCGCGCGCACGGCCTGTGAGGTGAGCGAGGCCAGGTCGGACCCGGCCCCGGGCTCCGACCAGGCCTGGGCCCACACCACCTCGCCGGAGGCCATCGGGGGCAGCACGCGAGCCCGTTGCTCCTCGGTGCCGTGGTCGAACAGAGTCGGGGCGAGGAGGTTGATGCCGTTCTGGCCGACCCGGCCCGGGGCGCCCGCCGCGTAGTACTCCTCCTCGAAGAGAAGCCAGCGGAGCAGCCCGGCGTCGCGGCCGCCGTACGCGGTCGGCCAGTTCACCACCGACCAGCGGTCGGCGAAGAGTTCGGCCTCCCAGTCCCGATGGGCGGCGAAGCCCTCCTCGGTCTCCAGGGACGGGAGCGGCCGCGACGGGACATGGGCGCGCAGCCAGGCACGGGCCTCGACGCGGAAGGCCTCGTCGGCGGGGGAACAAGCGAGGTCCATGGAGCACTGCTCCTTCCCTAACAAGTGTTTGGTAGGTTAGCGTGCCCGCATGAAGAACGTCGACCCTCCGACGTACCTCCCCGGCCACGGTCTGCTCGCCGGACGCACCGCCGTGATCACCGCCGCGGCGGGCGCGGGCATCGGCGGGGCCACCGCGCGACGCTTCCTGGAGGAGGGTGCGCGCGTACTGATCAGCGACGCCCACACGCGCAGACTCAAGGCGTACCGGGACGAACTGGCCGAGGAGTTCGGAGCGGAGTCCGTCCGGGCGGTGCCGTGCGACGTGACCGACGAGGACCAGGTGCGGGCCCTGTTCGAGGCCGGCGCCCGGCTGCACGGACGGCTCGACATCGTGGTCAACAACGCGGGTCTCGGCGGCACCAGCGACCTCGTCGACATGACCGACGAGCAGTGGTCCACGGTGCTGGACGTGACGCTGAACGGCACGTTCCGCTGCACCCGGACCGCGCTGCGGCTGATGCGGGACAGCGGCGGCGGCGTCATCGTCAACAACGCCTCCGTCGTCGGCTGGCGCGCCCAGGCCGGCCAGGCGCACTACGCCGCCGCCAAGGCCGGCGTCATGGCCCTGACCAGGTGCGCGGCGATCGAGGCGGCCGCGTACGGGGTCCGGGTCAACGCCGTCTCGCCCAGCCTCGCCATGCACCCGCACCTGGTGAAGGTCACCACCCCGGAACTGCTGGAGGAGCTCACCGCGCGCGAGGCCCTCGGGCGGTACGCCGAGCCCTGGGAGGTGGCCAACGTGATCGTCTTCCTCGCGTCCGGCTACTCCTCGTACCTGACGGGTGAGATCGTCTCCGTCAGCAACCAGCACCCGTGACCGACCAGCACCCATGATCGACCAGCACCCCTGAGCGACCAGCACCCGTGAGGACGAGGAACAGCGTGCCGACCAAGAAGAAGCCCCGGACGACCGCCGGCGACAAGCCGCCCGCCGCGCCCGCCCGCCGCCGGGAACTCCTCGACCGGGCCGCGGAGGTCTTCGCCGACCTGGGGTACAACGCCACCACCGTCCGCAGGATCGCGGACGACGTCGGCATGCTCGCGGGCAGCCTCTACTACTACTTCGAGTCCAAGGACGCGATGCTGGAGGAGATCCTGCGGACCTTCCTCGACGAACTCTGGCAGGGCTACGACGCCGTCCTGGACGCCGAGCTGCGTCCCCGGGAGACCTTCGAGGCCCTGGTCGTCGAGTCGTTCCGCGCCATCGACCGGCACCGCGCCGCCGTCGCGATCTACCAGAACGAGGCCAAGAAGCTGGTCGCGCAGGACCGGTTCCAGTTTCTCGACGCGTCGCAGCGCAAGTTCGAGAAGGCATGGCTGGCCACGCTGGAACGCGGGGTGGCCGCCCAGGAGTTCCGCGCCGACCTCGACACCCGGCTCACCTACCGGTTCGTGCGCGACACGGTGTGGGTCGCCGCCTCCTGGTACCGGCCCGGCGGACAGCTCGGCCCGGAGGAGATCGCCCGGCAGTACCTGTCGATGGTCCTGGACGGGATCGCCGTACACGCGCGGCCCCACAGCGGGCCCGCGACGCACGACCCGGAGATCGATCGGTGAACCACCTCTGACGTCAAGGGAGTTGCCATGGCCGAGGCCTATATCGTCGAAGCGGTCCGGACGCCTGTCGGGCGGCGCGGGGGAGGGCTCGGCCAGATCCACCCGGCCGACCTCGGCGCACACGCACTCAAGGCGCTCGTCGCACGCGCCGGCGTGGACCCGGCCGCCGTGGAGGACGTCGTCTTCGGCTGCCTGGACACCGTCGGCCCGCAGGCCGGTGACATCGCCCGGACCAGCTGGCTGGCCGCCGGACTGCCCGAGGAGGTACCGGGCACGACCGTCGACCGGCAGTGCGGCTCCTCGCAGCAGGCCGTGCACTTCGCCGCGCAGGGAGTGCTCTCCGGCACCCAGGACCTGGTGGTCGCGGGCGGCGTCCAGAACATGACGATGATCCCCATCGCCTTCGCCTCCCGCCAGGCCGCCGTCCCCCTCGGACTCACCGACGGCCCCTTCGCCGGCAGCGAGGGCTGGCGGGCCCGTTACGGCGACCGGCCGGTGAACCAGTTCGCCGGCGCCGAGATGATCGCCGCGAAGTGGGGCATCAGCCGCCGCGACCAGGAGGAGTACGCGCTGACCTCCCACCGTCGGGCGGTACGGGCCCTCGACGAGGGCCGCTTCGCGCGCGAGACCGTGCCGTACGGGGACGTGAGCGTCGACGAGGGGCCGCGCCGGGACACCTCGCTGGAGAAGATGGCCGCGCTGAAGCCGGTCATCGACGGCGGCACCGTCACCGCCGCCTGCTCCTCCCAGGTCTCCGACGGCGCCGCGGCGCTGCTGCTCGCCTCCGAACGCGCCGTACGGGAGCACGGGCTGACCCCGCGCGCCCGCGTGCACCACCTCTCCGTACGCGGCGAGGACCCCATCCGGATGCTCACCGCGCCGATACCGGCGACCGCGTACGCCCTGAAGAAGTCCGGCCTCACCCTCGACGCGATCGACCTCGTCGAGATCAACGAGGCGTTCGCACCGGTCGTCCTGGCGTGGCTGAAGGAGACGGGCGCCGACCCGGAGAAGGTCAACGTCAACGGCGGCGCCATCGCCCTCGGCCACCCCCTGGGCGCGACCGGCGCCAAGCTGATGACGACCCTCCTGCACGAACTGGAGCGCACGGGCGGCCGGTACGGCCTCCAGACCATGTGTGAGGGGGGCGGACAGGCGAACGTGACGATCATCGAGAGGCTCTGACGACCGGGGGTGTGCCGAATGGCGCGTCCGTGCGCAGGGGGTCAGGCGCCGCCGAGACGCCCCGTACGTAAGGGGCAGGCGTCGCCAAGAGGCCCCCTACGTAGGGTCAGATGCCGCCGAGGCGCCCCCGTACCTCGTCCGCCTCCCTCATGATCCGTTCCACCAGCTCCGCGCAGGACGGCAGGTCGTCGATCACGCCGGCGACCTGACCGGCCGCCATCACCCCCAGGTCCGTACGGCCGTCCACCATCGCGGACCTGAGCAGCATGGGCGTGTTGGCGGCGAGCAGGACCTGGCTCCAGGCGAGGTCCTTGCCGTGCCGCAGCGCGAGGCCGTCGCGGACCATGCCACGCCAGGTGAGCCCGGACAGCCGTCGGAAGGCCGCCGCGTGCCGCACGGCGCGCAGCAGGGCGCGCGCCCGGCCGGACGCCTCCAGCGCGCTCACGAACTCCGTGCGGAGCATGCGGTGCGGCAACCCGTCCACGGCCCGGGTGACGGTGACGTCCTTGACGGTCGCCGCCAGATAGCGGGCCTTCACCGCGTCGGGCACCGTCGAGTCCGAGGTGAGCAGGAACCGGGTGCCCATCGCCACCCCGGCCGCCCCGAACGCCAGCGCGGCCACCAGACCCCGCCCGTCGTGGAATCCGCCGGCGGCGACCACGGGGATGTCGACGGCGTCCACGACCTGCGGCAGCAGCACGGTCGTCGCCACCTCCCCGGTGTGCCCACCGCCCTCGCCGCCCTGCACGACCACCGCGTCCGCACCCCACGCCGCCACCTTCTCGGCGTGCCGCCGGGCGCCCACCGACGGGATCACCACCACACCCGCGTCCTTGAGCTCGGCGATCAGCTCCCTGGACGGCGCGAGCGCGAACGACGCCACCCGGACGCCCTCCTCCACGACGATCCGCACCCGTTCCCGCGCGTCCGCCGCGTCGGCCCGCAGATTCACCCCGAACGGCGCGTCCGTGCGGGACCTCACCTCCCGTACGGCGTCCCGGAGCCGCGTGGGCGTCATCGTCGCGGAGGCCAGGATGCCGAGCGCCCCCGCGTTCGCCGCGGCGGAGACCAGCCGGGGGCCGGCCACCCACCCCATACCGGTCTGCACGACCGGATGCCGGACGCCGACGAGCCGGGTGAGCGCCGTCTCCATCAGCCGTTGACCTCACGAGCACGGGCGCCCGCCGGATCGATCACCTCGCGGATCAACCGCAGCTCCTCCGCCGTGGGCTCCCGTGTGCACGGCACCTCGTCCGGGACGGCGAGCGCGAAGCCCGTCGCCTCCCGCACCTGCTCGACCGTGACCCCGGGGTGCAGCGAGGCCAGCCGCATCGCGCGGTCGGGCGTGGCGAAGTCGAACACCCCGAGGTCCGACACGACCCGCGGCAGACGGTGGAAGCGGGCGGCGGCCGGATGCGCGGCCACGCGGTCGTGACCCACCCCGCACACCATGTCCACCTTCTCGACGAAGACCCGCCGGGAATGCTTCGGAACCCAGTAACTGGTCGGGTTGTTCAGGGTGTTGACCGGAGCGCCCCGCACTCCCAGCAGCTGTCGCCTCGGCCTCCCCCAGTCGCCGACGCAACTGATGTTCTGGTTGCCGTACCGGTCGATCTGGCTCGCGCCCATCATCACGTGCCGCCGGCCACCGGTGACCAGGTCCAGGTGCCGTCGGTAGGGCAGCCATCCCTCCACGGTGCCGTCGAGGTCGACCAGGAGCGCCTCGCCGTCGGTCAGCAACAGGTCCGGCGAGAAGGTCCGCCTCGCCAGGCGCGCGCCCAGCGACGGGATCAGCCCCATGGGGCTCGCGAGGATCTCCCCGGCCCCGCGCCAGGCCTCCGCGCAGGCGATCACGCAGTAATCGGCACGCGTCGCGCCGCCCGTCGACGTCCCCTCGCTCGACGTCCGCTCGTTCGTCGTCCCCTCGTTCACGAACCCTCCTTCCGCCAGGCTCGTACGGCCGACTGGTAGGCGGCCTCGTCGCCGGAGAGGAACCGCTCGGCGAAGTCCTCCCAGGGCGTGGTCGCGTACAACTTCTGGAAGGCCTCGTCCCGGCCGTGATCGGGGGCGCAGGAGGTGAAGTGCGCGCCGTTCGGGGCCTCGACCACCCCTGTCACCACATGCCGGGCGACCAGCAGCGTCTGCGGCGGCCCCTCCTTCGCCAGCTCTGCCGTGTCCACGATCCGTTCGCACGAGACGTACGCGGCGTCGGCCGCCTCGCAGAACAGGTCGTCGAAGTACGGGTCCGGGCCCAGATACCGGCCGTTGCCCCGCTGATCGGCCCGGTTGACGTGCACGAGGGCCGCGTCGAGGCGCAGGGCGGGCATGGCGACGAAGGTCTCCCGGTCGTCGTACGGTGAAGTGACCGTCCGCAGCCCGGGGTTGACCCGCATCACGTCCGAGCCGATGCCCGCCCGCACCGGGAGGAACGGCAACCGGTGCGCGGCGGCGCGCAGGCCCCACAGGAACATCGCCTCGTCGATCTCCATCAGCTCGAACGCGCCCCGCTCGCGCGCCGCGCGGAAATGGGGTTCGAGGGGGATGGAGTCCAGGGTGGCGAAGGGGGCGACCAGTTTCCGGATCCGTCCGGCGGCGGCGAGCATCCCGACGTCCGGGCCGCCACAGGAGACCACCGTGAGATCGGTGATCCCGGACCGGAGCACCGCCCTCACCAGGGCCATCGGCTTGCGGCGCGACCCCCAGCCGCCGATGCCGAGCGTCATCCCGCTCGCCAGCCGCGAAACGGCCTCGTCGGCGGTCATGACCTTGTCACTCACCCGTGTCCCCCTCCACCGCGTCGCTTCCCTCCACCGCGTCGCGTTTCCCGGCCGTGCCGCGTTCCCCGGCCGTGCCGCTCCCCTCCACCGCGTCGCGTCCCTCGGCCGCCTCGCCTCCCTCGGCCGGCGGATCCGCCTTGGCCGCACCCGCCGTCCCGGCCCTCCCCGCCCGCACCGCCGCTCCGGCCCTCCCCGCCACTCCGAAGGTGTCGCGGACCTCGTCCGCCACCCCGCTGAGGTTCGCCTCGAAGGTGAATCCCTGCTCGAAGCGGTAGCTGCGGCGGACGTCGACGGGGTCGATGCCGTTGATGGCAGCCTTGGCCAGCCGCAGCAGCCGACCGTCCTTCGCGGCGATCTCCCGGGCCAACTCCAGCGCGGCGGACGGAAGTTCGGCACGCGGCACGACCCGCCACACCGAACCGTGCGCCCGTAGCTCGGCGGCGGTCGCCGTACGCGAGGTGTAGTACAGCGCGCGCATCAGATGCCGCGGCACCAGCCGCGCCAGATGCGTCGCCGCACCGAGCGCGCCCCGGTCCAGCTCCGGCAGGCCGAAGGTCGCGTCCTGGCTCGCCACGATCGCGTCCGCGTTCCCCACCAGCCCGATCCCGCCGCCCAGACAGAACCCCTGAACGGCGGCGACCACCGGCACCTCGCACTCGTACACGGCGGCGAAGGCCTCCGCGCAACCGTGGTTGGCACCGATCAGCGCGCTGTGCCCCGCCGCCTGGATCTCCTTGATGTCCACCCCGGCGTTGAACCCGCGCCCCTCCGCGCCCAGCACGACACACCGCACCTCTGGATCGCGCCCCGCGTCGCGCACGGCCTCCGCCAGCTCGAACCACCCGCGCACCGGCAGGGCGTTCACCGGCGGGAAGTCGACCGTGACGACGGAAATCCCCTTTTCCGGGGACGAGGTGGAGACAGTCATCGGAGCATCAGCTACCTTCCACCTAACGTTTGTTTGGTGCGTCTCTCCTGCGGAAGGTAGCAGCGGATGCGGCTCAACGGGAAGGTCGCCGTCGTCACCGGCGGCACGCGCGGCGTCGGCGCCGGCATCGCCCGAGCCTTCGCCGAAGCCGGCGCCGAGGTCGTGACCTGCGCCCGGCGACCACCCGAAGTACCGCTCAAAGGCGCCGAGTTCATGTCGCTGGACGTCCGGGACCCCGACGCGGTGCACCGATTCTTCGCCGAACTGCCCCGCGTCGACGTCCTCGTGAACAACGCGGGTGGCACACCCCACCGCCCGCTCACCGCGACCGACGCCCGTCGCCACGCCCGCGTCGTCGAGCTCAACCTCACCGCTCCGCTGACCGTCTCCCTCGCCGCCCACGAGCACCTCCGGCGGACCCGCGGCGCGATCGTCATGATCGGCAGCGTCAGCGGCAGCCGCCCCTCACCCGGCTCGGCGGCCTACGGCGCCGCCAAGGCCGGCCTGGAACACCTCGCGCGCTCCATGGCCGTCGAGTGGGCCCCGGAGATCCGCGTCAACACCCTCGTCCTCGGCATGGTCCGCACCGAGCTCTCCCACCTCCACTACGGCGACGAGCACGGCATCGCCGCCGTCGCCCGCACCGTCCCGCTCGGCCGCCTCGCCACCCCCTCCGACATCGGCGACGCGGCGGTCTTCCTCGTCTCCGACGCGGCCGCCTACATCACCGGCGCCTCCCTCCTCGTCCACGGAGGCGGCGAACGCCCCGCCTTCCTGGACGCGGCGACGGCCCCCACAGTCATTGACGAAGGAGAACCACGATGAGCGGCACACCCCCGTACCGCGAAGGGCGGCTCTGCGAAGGGCGCGTGGTCGTCGTGACCGGCGCGGGCCGCGGTCTCGGGCGCGCGCACGCGCTCGCGTACGCCGCCGAGGGCGCCCGCGTGGTCGTCAACGACCTCGGCGTGGGACTCGACGGCACACCGGACCCCGACAGCCCCGCCGCCCGGGTCGCCGAGGAGATCCGCGCCGGGGGAGGGGACGCGGTCGCGCACGGCAGGGACATCGCCACGGCCGACGGCGCCGCCTCCCTCGTCCGGACCGCCCTGGACACCTACGGACGGCTCGACACCCTCGTCAACAACGCCGGCTTCCTGCGCGACCGCATGCTCGTCAACCTCGACGAGGACGACTGGGACGCCGTCCTCCGCGTCCACCTCACGGGCCACTTCCTCCCCCTGAAACACGCCGCCGCCCACTGGCGCGCCGAGACCAGGGCGGGCCGTACCCCGACCGCGCGCATCATCAACACCAGCAGCGGAGCGGGCCTGCTGGGCTCACTCGGCCAGGGCAACTACAGCGCCGCCAAGGCGGGCATCGTCGGCCTCACCCTCGTCGCCGCCGCCGAACTCGCCCGCTACGGCGTACAGGTCAACGCGATCGCCCCCGCGGCCCGCACCAGAATGACCGAGACGGTCTTCGCCGAGACCATGACTTCCCCCGACACCGGCTTCGACGCCATGGCCCCCGAGAACGTCTCCCCCCTGGTGGTCTGGCTGGGGTCCCCCGCGAGCGACGGCGTCACCGGCCGCGTCTTCGAGACCGAGGCCGGCCGCATCACCGTCATGGAGGGCTGGCACCCCGGCCCCACCGAGGACAAGGGAGCCCGCCGCACCCCACAGGAGGCGGGGGAGACCGTACGCAAACTCCTGGCGGAGGCACGCGAGCCGAGCCCGGTGTACGGCGCCGGCTGACGTGGGCCCCGCCCCTCGAACAAGGGCCCGCCGGAAGCTCTCAAGGGGCGCGGGGAACTGCGCGACAAGCCCTCACTCACCCGCACCCGCCCACGCACCGCACTCACCACCCCCTCTCGCGCTCCGGTCCCCAACCCCTACGTGTCGCACTCCAGAACCGTCCGACACAACCCACACCGAGCCCGCACCCGCCCCCGCACCGGCACCCGAATCCGCTGCTGGCACGTGGGACAGGGAAACGACACCCGCAACGCGGCCCCCCGCCCCTCCGGCGTGAACACATACGGCACCCCCACGCCGGACGCCTCCACGCCGGACGCCCGCACCCCCGGCGAAGCCGACCGCAGGTCGTCCCGCGCATGACGCCGATCCCGCGCGTACCGCCGCCGCCCCACCCACCCCGCCGCCGTCAGCGGCGGCTGCCGCTCGTCGCTCCGCGCCCGCGCCCGCCCCTGCGCGTACGCGGAATACGCCTGCGCGCTGGTGAACCACACCGACGGATCCTCATCGAACACCTGGGCCCGCTTGGCCAGCACGTACCCGAACTCCTCCGGCGTCAGATACCCCAGCTTCTGCGACGACGCACCGTCCTCCCGGAACGCGTCCAGCAGCAGCCACCCCGCCCCCAGATACGTCGCCGCCGTGTCCGTCAGGATCTCGTTCTCCCGGGTCCCGGGAAAGGACAGCCCGAGCCGGTGCAGATAGACATGCATCACCTCGTGCGCGAGGGCCGCCCCGATGTCCCGCCGATGCGTCCGGAAACGGTCGTTGAGCTCGACGAAGTACTCCGGCCCCGCCGCCAGTTCCACATGCGCCGCGTGCGTCATCTCCCGGAACCCGACGATCATCCGGGCGTCCGGCAGCCGATAGTGCCGCACCAGCTCCCGCGCCACCCGCTGCGCCCCCAGATGCAGATCGTCGGTGTCGCAGAACGCCACGTCGACGGGGGCCACACTGGTGGCGAAGGTCTGGATCGTGTCGTAGGAGAGCCGCTTGTACAAGGCGGTGATGGACGCCCGCACGGTGTCCAGGTGCGGGTAGCCGTGCTCGACAGGTCCGCCGTTCGCCACGTCCGCACCCCCGGAAGACGTCTCGATACGTTCCACTCTAAGCCGGTGCGGGCGCCGAACCGCGGCGACGTAGGGTGACGACCATGACCACCAGCAACACAGACGAGGTCGACGCCGAGGTACGAGCCGAACTGACCCGGCTGCGCGACAGCATCGACAACATCGACGCGGCCGTCGTCCACATGCTCGCCGAACGCTTCAAGTGCACCCAGCGGGTCGGCCACCTCAAGGCCGAGCACCACCTGCCCGCCGCCGACCCGGGCCGCGAGTCCCAGCAGATCAACCGGCTGCGCGGCCTCGCCGAAAGCGCCAAACTCGACCCGGCGTTCGCCGAGAAACTGCTGAACTTCATCATCGCCGAGGTCATCCGGCACCACGAACGCATCGCGGACGACGCCCTGAACGGCACGACGCACACGACCGCCACGACGAACACGCCCCGCTCGTCGAACGCGGACGCCCCCACAGGCAAGGCACCGGACCCGGGGGAGTGACATCGAGGCCTCCACAGGGCATCCTGCCTGAGCACTCCTCGTCAGGAATCGACCACACACGGTGAGAGGCCATGCCGTCGGAAGCCAAGATCCTCATCGTCGACGACCATGAGGACACGCTGTACGCCCTGGAGAGCGCCCTGGCCCCACTGGGCTACCGGCTGACGCGCGCCACCAGCGGCGACGCGGCACTCAAGGAAGTCCTCCGCGGCCAGGTCGGCCTGCTCCTCCTCGACGTCCGCATGCCCGGCGTCAGCGGCCTCGACGTCGTCCGCTACATGCGCGGCGTCGAACAGACCCAGCACATCCCCGTCATCCTCCTCACCGGCTTCGGCCCCGACGCCGAACTCACCGCCACCGCCTACCGCCTCGGCGTCGCCGACCTCGTCATGAAACCCATCGACCCCTGGGCCCTGCGCACCAAGGTCCGCTACCTCTACGACGCCCACGAACGCTCCCACGCCCTCGAACGCGAAGTCCGCGACCTGCGCGCACGCCTCAAGGACCACGACGACGCCAAGCGCCACAGCGACGACCGGCGCGGCAAGGAGCGCGTGCCCGCGCAAGCCGACGGCGCGAAGGACCGGGCATAGGCCGCATACGGCCGGGCGCACGGCGCATGCGACCGGACAAAGGTCGCGTACCAGGCCCGCCCCTGTCCTGCGACAAGGGCATCAGGCAGCATGTCCCTCATGTCCGTACTGACGCGCGACGAAGCGCATGCCCGTGCTCGGCTCCTCGACGTCCACCGCTACGAGATCGCACTCGACCTCACGCGCGGCGACGAGACCTTCGACTCCCGTACCGCCATCCACTTCACCGTGCGGGGAAAGAAGAAGGCCGCGGACACCTTCGTCGAGCTCAAGCCCGCAGACCTGCGCTCCGTCACCCTCGACGGCGAACCCCTCGACCCGGCGACCCTCGACGGCAACCGCCTCCCCCTCAAGGGCCTCACCCCGGGCGACCACGAACTGCGCGTCGACGCCGCCATGCGCTACTCCCGCACCGGCGAGGGCATGCACCGCTTCACCGACCCCACCGACGACGAGACCTACGTCTACACCCAGCTCTTCATGGACGACGTACAGCGCGTCTTCGCCGCCTTCGACCAACCCGACCTCAAGGCCGCCTTCGACCTCACCGTCACCGCCCCCGAAGGCTGGACCGTCCTCGCCAACGGCATCACCGAACGACAGGACGACGGCACCTGGCGGGCCGCCACCACCCCGCTGATCTCCACCTACCTCGTCGCCGTCGCCGCCGGCCCCTGGCACTCCGTCCGCACCGAACACCGCGGCCTGCCCTTCGGCATCCACTGCCGCCGCTCCCTCGCCCCCCACCTCGACACCGACGCCGAAGAACTCCTCGACATCACCCGCGCCCTCTTCGACCGCTACCACGAGAAGTTCGAGGAGCCGTACCCCTTCGACTCCTACGACCAGGCGTTCGTCCCCGAGTTCAACGCCGGCGCCATGGAGAACCCCGGCCTCGTCACCTTCCGCGACGAGTTCGTCTACCGCTCCGCCGTCACCGACACCGAACGCCAGACCCGCGCCATGGTCATCGCCCACGAGATGGCCCACATGTGGTTCGGCGACCTCGTCACCCTCAAATGGTGGGACGACATCTGGCTCAACGAGTCCTTCGCCGAGTACATGGGCTACCAGACCCTCACCGAAGCCAGCCGCTTCACCGACACCTGGGTCGACTTCGGCGTCGCCCGCAAGGCCTGGGGCTACGACGCCGACCAGCGCCCCTCCACCCACCCCGTCGCCCCCGGACACGTCGACGACACCGCCGCCGCCCTCCTCAACTTCGACGGCATCTCCTACGCCAAGGGCGCCTCCGCCCTGCGCCAACTCGTCGCCTGGCTCGGCGAGAAGGACTTCCTCGCCGGCATCAACGCCCACTTCACCCGCCACCGCTTCGGCAACGCCACCCTCGCCGACTTCATCGACAACCTCGCCGGCGCCACCGAACGCGACGTCCACGCCTGGGCCGACGCCTGGCTCCGCACCACCGGTGTCGACACCCTCACCCCCAAGGTCACCCGCGCCGCCGACGGCACCTACACCCTCACCGTCGACCGCACCGGCAGCCGACCCCACCGCATCGCCGTCGGCCTCTACGACCGGGACCACGGCGACGACCAGGGCCACCTCACCCTCCGCGACCGCATCGAACTCGACCTCCCCCAGGCAGCCGACCAGCCCATCGGCAAGCGGCCCGCACTCCTCCTCCTCAACGACGGCGACCTCACCTACGCCAAGGTCCGCTTCGACCCCGACTCCTTCACCGCCGTCACCGGCCACCTCTGCGGCCTGCCCGACCCGCTCACCCGCGCCGTCGTCTGGAACGCCCTGCGCGACGCCGTACGCGACGCCGAACTCCCGCCCACCGCCTACCTGGAGGCCGCCCGCACCCACCTCCCGCGCGAGACCGACCTCGCCATCGTCCAGGGCGTCCTCGCCTTCGCCGGCACCCAGGTCACCGACCGCTTCCTCGCCCCCGAACAGCGCGCCGCCGGCCTCGCCACCCTCGGCTCCCTGTGCCGCGACCTCATCCGCCGCACCGAGGACGGCGACAACCCCGGCCTGCGCCTCACCGCCGTACGCCACTTCATCGACGTCGCCGCCCACCCCGAGACCATCGCCGCCTGGCTCGCCGACGGCACCGTCCCCGGCGGACCCGAACTCGACCCCGAACTGCGCTGGCGCGTCCTCGGCCGACTCGCCCTCCTCGGCGCCGTCGACACCGCCACCATCGACGCGGAACTGGAGCGCGACCCCAGCGCCAGCGGCCGCGAGGGCGCCGCCCGCTGCCGCGCCGCGCTGCCCGACCCCGAGGCCAAGCGGGCCGCCTGGGAGGCGATGTTCACCTCCGACGACCTCTCCAACTACCTGTTCACCGCCACCGCCCAGGGCTTCTGGCAGCCCGAACAGGCGGACCTCCTCACGGAGTACGTCGAGCGCTACTGGGCCGACGCGGTGTCGCTGGCCGCCCGGCGCGGACCGGCGATCGCGGAAGCCGCCGGACGGTGGGCGTTCCCCGTGTACGCGGTGGACCCCGAGACGCTGGGGCTGGGGGAGCGGTGCCTTCAGGACGGCGAGGTGATTCCCGCACTGCGTCGGAAGCTGGTGGATCAGCTGGACGACCTGGCGCGGGCGCTGCGGGTGCGGCAGGCGTAGCCCGGGTTCCGCCGGGGGGGCTCGGGGGTTCTGCGGGCTTGAGGCCGGATGTGGCCGATCGCGCAGTTCCCCGCGCCCCTTTCGGGGCGCGCTGCCGTTGGGGCCGCTGCCGTTGAGGGTGTTCTCGCGTACCCTCTTTTGGTTGTAATCAACGGCCTTTTCGGGTCCGGCACCCGATTGGCGTACAAAATGGGATTCCCCGTGCTCGGAGGAACCCATGACCGCTCCGCCTCTCGCCTCGGGACCCCACGGTCCCGACGCGCTCCGGCCGTTGCTCGACACCGTGCTCGACGCGTTGCGAGAAGGGGCCGAGGCCCGGGGCGGCCCCCTCCCCGCCGGCGGCCCGGAGACGGTCGCGGCGGCGGTACGGGACGCGCTCGGCGAGCCGCTGCCCGCCGACGGCGACCCGGACGCCCTGCACCGCCTGATCCGGGCCCTCGCCGCCGGCACCGCCGACCCGGCAGACCCCCTCTGCGCGGCCCATCTGCACACCCCGCCCCTGGCCGTCGCCGCCGCGGCCGACCTCGCCGTCTCCGTGCTGAACCCCTCCCTCGACTCCTGGGACCAGGCCCCGGCCGCCTCCGCCCTCGAAGCACTCGTGACACGCGCCCTGGCCGCGGAGACCGGCGCCGCCGACGCGCTGGTCACCACCGGCGGCACCGAGTCCAACCAACTCGCCCTGCTCCTGGCCCGCGAGACACACCCCGGCGTACGGCTCGTCTGCGGGGCCAACGCCCACCACTCCCTCGTCCGCGCCGCCTGGCTGCTGGGCCTGCCCGAACCCGTCGTCATCCCCACCCCCGCCGGCACCCTCGACCCCGCCGCCCTGGACGACGCCCTCACCCACCTCCAGGGCCCCCTCCTCGTCGCCGCCACCGCCGGCACCACCGACGCCGGACTCATCGACCCCCTGCCCGCCCTCGCCGACCTCTGCCGCGACCACGGAGCCCGGCTCCACGTCGACGCGGCCTACGGCGGCGGCCTCCTCTTCAGCGACCGGCACCGCGCCCGCCTCGACGGCCTCAACCACGCCCACACCGTCACCCTCGACCTGCACAAACTGGGCTGGCAACCAGTCGCCGCAGGACTCCTCGCCGTACGGGACACGACCGACCTCGCCGCCCTCGACCAGCGCGCCGACTACCTCAACGCCGACGACGACACCGAAGCCGGCCTGCCCGACCTCCTCGGCCGGTCGCTGCGCACCACCCGACGGCCCGACATCCTCAAGACCGCCGTCACCCTGAAAACCCTGGGACGCACCGGACTCGGCGCGCTCGTCGACCAAGTCTGCGCCCTCGCCCAGGAGTTCGCCGCCACCATCGAGGCACACCCCGGCTTCGAACTCTACGACCGGCCCACCCTCAGCACGGTCTGCTTCCGACCCGCCGGAGCCCCCGACACCACCGTCGCAGGCATCCGCCGCCGGCTCCTCCACGACGGCCGGGCCGTCCTCGGCCGCGCCTCACTCGACGACCGGCTGTGGCTCAAGACCACCCTGCTGAACCCCCACACCCGGCCGGACGACCTCACCGCCCTGCTGAAGCTCGTAGACCTCGCAAGCCTCGCCGAAGGACACACCCCCACATGAGCACGACCCCCGCCCACGACCGGCCCGACCCCGAGGCACCCCGCGACCTCGTCGGCGTGGGCATCGGACCGGCCAACCTCTCCCTCGCCGCCCTCGCCCACCCCCTCGCCGAACTCGACGCCGTCTTCTACGAACAGCGCCCCGGCTTCGACTGGCACCCCGGCCTGCTCATCGACGGCGCCACCGTCCAAGTGCCGTTCCTGGCCGACCTGGTCACCCTCGCCGACCCGGTGAACCCCTGGTCGTTCCTGAACTACCTCAGGGCCCGCGACCGCCTCTTCCCGTTCTACTTCGCCGAGCGGTTCCACATCCAACGCGCCGAGTACGACGCCTACTGCCGCTGGGTCGCCGAGAACCTGCCCGGACTACGGTTCGGCCACCAGGTCGACTCCGTGCGCTGGAACCCCGAACGGGACCTGTTCGAGGTCGACTTCAGCAGACTCGACGCCGACGGAGAGGTCGAGACGATCGGCCGCACCCACGCCCGGAACATCGTCCTCGGCGTCGGCACCGAACCGTACGTCCCCGAACCCCTCAAGCCACTCGTCGAGGCACCCGGCGTGCCCGTCGTCCACGCCGCGGACTACCTCGGCGAACGCGACCGCCTGCTGACCGCCGGACACGTCACCGTCATCGGCGCCGGCCAGTCCGGCGCCGAGGTCTTCCTCGACCTCCTCCGGCACCGGCTCGCCGGCCGGGAAGGCCTGCACTGGCTCGGCCGCACCGAGGCGTTCGCACCCATGGAGTACTCCAAACTGGGCCTCGAACACTTCACCCCGGACTACACCCGCTACTTCCACGCCCTCGCCGAACCCACCCGCGACCGGCTCGTCGCCGCCCAGTGGCAGCTCCACAAGGGCATCGGCGCCGACACCATCGCCGCCATCCACGACGAGCTGTACCGCCGCACCCTCGACGGCGGCTGGCCCGACGCCGTCCTCACCCCCGGCGTGCACGTCCGCACCGCGGGCCGACTCGCCACCACCAAGGTCGAACTCCACCTCGAACACAGCGAGCAGGGCACCCGCTCCCGCCTCACCACCGACGCCGTCGTCCTCGCCACCGGCTACCGCGAACGCCCCCTGGACCGCGTCCTCGCCGGCCTCGACCCCTACATGCGGCGCGACAGCCGCGAAAGGCCACGCGTCGACGAGAACTTCCGGATGATCCTCGACCCGTCCGTCACCGCCTCCGGCTGCCACGTCTACGTCCAGAACGCCGAACTGCACACCCACGGCGTCGGCGCCCCCGACCTCGGCCTCGCCGCCTGGCGCAGCGCCACCATCCTCAACACCCTCACCGGCAAGGAGCCCTACCCCCTGCCCGGCCGCACCGCCTTCACCACCTTCGGCCTCGACGCCCGACCACAGATCCCGCCCGCGCGCAGGCCCGACTCCGCCCTCCCCCTCACCCCCCTGGTCGACGTGAGGTAGCCGACGGGCAAAGAAGCAGGGGGAGGCGGCCGCAGCAACCGCTGCGGCCGCCTCCCCCTGGAAGACCCGGCGTACCGTCTAGAAGACCGGCGTACCGTTCCGCGTCAGCTTCCAGTCCACCGAAGCGAACTGCGCCGGGTCGATCGACCCCTTCGCCTTCACCCACGCGATCATCGTGTTACGGATCTCGTCCGAGTTCGACCACAGCAACGGGGACGCGGCCACATGCGGGAAGTTGCCACCACCGTTGGCCCGGTAGTTGTTCACCGCGAACACGAACTTCTGATCGTCCGCCAGCGGAGCACCCTCGAACCGCACGTTCGTGATCCGCGACCCCGCCGGCTTCGCGATGTCGATCTCGTACGACAGCCCGCTCACCGCGTCGTAGTTGTAGTCCGGCGTCCCGTTCGCGTTCGTCAGCTTCGCCGGATCGACAGCAGCGTCCGGCGCCGTCTGCACGAAGTAGTTCGCCGAGAACTCCAGGTACGCCTTCATCTGCGCACCCGTCATCAGACGCGCCTCCAGCGTGTTCTCGAAGACATACAGACCCGCCACATCCCGGATCGTCACGTTCCCCGCCGGAATCACCGCGCTCCGCGAGAACGCGGCCGCCTGCGACAGCACCGGCAGCGACCCGTACTCCGACGAGGCGAGCGCCTGCCTCACCGTGTCCGCCTGGATGTGGTTGATCAGATCGATGATCGCCACATCCTTGTACGGCGCCTCCACCGACGTCATCTCGGCCGCGTTCGTCCCGATGACCTGGTTGACGTACGCCACGACCTTCTCGTGCTCGTCACCCAGCATCTTCACGATCGCCGGGTCCTCCTCCACCGTGTTGGAGTTGAGCACCTGCGCCGCGACCTTCTCGACCTTCCAGCAGCCCTTGCTCCACACCAGCTCGAAGTCGAACAGCGTCAGCCGCTGCCCCCACTTCAGCGGCTCCGACAGCACGACCTGCTTGCCCGTCTCCTTGTTGGTGACGAAGTACTCCGGGATCTCCGTGTGCGCATGCCCCACGAGAATCGCGTCGATCCCCGGCACCTGCTCCGCCACCAGCCCGGCCGCGTTCTCGATGTACGGCAGCTGATCACCGTACGACGACGTCCCCGACGAACCGCTGTGCGCCGACACGATGACGACATCCGCCCCCATCGACCGCAGCTTCGGCACCCACTTCGCCGCCTGCTCCTCCAGCCCCGGGAACGTCATCTTCCCCTGCACGTTCGCCTTGTCCCAGATCGCGATACCGGGATTCGTCAGCCCGAGCACCGCCACCTTCACATCACGCCCGAACGGCGTACGCAACCGGTGCATGCTGTACGGCGGAAAAGCCGGACGCAGCGTCTTCGCGTCCAGCGCGTTCGCCCCCAGCAACGGGAAACGACACTGCTCCTGGAACTTCCGCAGCACCGGGATGCCGTAGTTGAACTCGTGGTTGCCCAGCGCCGCCGCGTCGTAGTCGATCGCGTTCATCGCCTGCGCCATCGGGTGCACCGGACCACCCTTCGCGGTGATCGGGTCCACCTTCGCGTAGTAGTACGACAGCTGCGTGCCCTGAATGGTGTCACCGGCGTCGATGAGCAGCGTGTTCCGGCGCCCCTTCTCCTTACGGATCCGGTTGACCAGCGTGGAGATCTTCGCCAGACCGACGTCGTTGTGCGCCTTGTCGTCGAACTCCTTGTCCGTGAAGTAGTCCCAGTTGAAGACGTTCCCGTGCAGGTCCGTCGTCCCCATCACGGTGAAGCTGTACCGCTTCGGCGCCTTCCCACCGGCCGCCGTCACCTCGGCCGCCTGCGCACTCGGAGCGAGCGCCGTACCGGCGACGGCCACGCCCGCCCCGGTCACGGCCGACTTCTTCAGAAACTTCCGGCGGTTCAAGGGCATCTCGGGGCACTCCTCGGAGAAAAGGACGATCTCAACGCGCGTAGACAGAGTCGACAGCCGACACCACAACGCGCGTAGATTCTGACCCGACCCGCCCCCACCGCAACAGACCCCACAGGTTTCGATCTGGTGACCGGCCCACCCCCACCACCAGCCCACCAGTGACAGAGTGGGGCGTATGACCACCAGCAGCGAGGAACCCCAGCCCACCGCCGTCCCCTACGGCACCCCCGACGCCCCCCGCATCGCCGTACGCGGCGAAGCCCACCTCGAAGTCGACCCCGAGATAGCCCGCATCGGAGTCACCATCCTCGCCCGCGGCAAGGACCGCCGCGCCGCCCTCGACGACCTCACCCGCCGCAACACCACCGTCCTCGACCTCGTCAAGACCTACGGCGAAGCAGTCGACCGCCTGGAAACCGGCGCCTTCTCCATCACCCCCGAACTGAAGGAGAAAGGCAGAGGCGAACGCATCCAGGCCTACCACGGCCGCGTCCACATCACCGCCGACCTCACCGACTTCACCGCCCTCGGCGAACTCACCACCCGCCTCGCCGACCTCGACCTCACCCGCGTCGACGGCCCCTGGTGGTCCCTCCGCCCCGACTCACCCGCCCACAGGAAAGCCCGACAGAAAGCCGTCACCGAAGCGGTCCAGCGCGCCCGCGAATACGCCGAAGCCCTCGGCACCACCCTCGCCGCCCTCGTCGAACTCGCCGACATCGGCGCCGAAGCCCCCCAGCCCGTCGGCCCCGCGGCCCCCGGCGGCCGCATGCGCTCCATGGTCGCCGCGGCCGAGAGCGCCGCCCCACCCCTCGACCTCGAACCCCAACGCCAACGCGTCCACGCACAGGTCAACGCCCGCTTCACGATGCACCCGCCACGCCTGTGACGATCCGTTCCTCGGCTCGTGACTACTTGTCAATTACCTTTCACCCGAACGCCGTTGAGTAGTCACGCCCCACCAAATCACTACCAGCGGGTAAGCCATAGGCTCGAACCATGCGCCGAGCAAAGATCGTCTGCACCCTCGGGCCCGCCACCGACTCGTACGACCAGATCACCGCACTGGTCGAGGCCGGCATGGACATCGCCCGCTTCAACCTCAGCCACGGCGACCACGCCGAACACGACGAGAGGTACCGGCACGTCCGCAAGGCCGCCGACGAGACCGGCCGCAGCGTCGGCACCCTCGCCGACCTCCAAGGCCCGAAGATCCGCCTCGGCCGCTTCACCGAAGGCCCCGTACTCCTCGAACGCGACGACACCTTCACCATCAGCGTCGAGGAGGGCGCGGGCGGCGACAGCGAGGGCTGCGGCACCACCTACGCCGGCCTCGCCGCCGACGTCACCCCCGGCGCGCACATCCTCGTCGACGACGGCAAGGTCACCCTGCAGGTCACGGCGGTCGACGGCCCCCGCGTCCACACCAGGGTCATCGAAGGCGGCATGGTCTCCGACCACAAGGGCCTGAACCTCCCGGGCGTCGCGGTCTCCGTCCCGGCGCTCTCCGACAAGGACGAGGACGACCTCCGCTGGGCCCTGCGCACCGGCTTCGACATCATCGCCCTGTCCTTCGTCCGCTCGGCCCGGGACATCGAGCGCGTCCACCAGATCATGGACGAGGAAGGCCGCCGGCTCCCCGTCATCGCCAAGATCGAGAAACCGCAGGCGGTCGACGCCATCGAGGAGATCGTGGCGGCCTTCGACGGCATCATGGTCGCGCGCGGCGACCTGGGCGTGGAAATGCCCCTCGAACAGGTCCCGATGGTCCAGAAACGGGCCGTCACCCTCGCCAGGCGCAACGCCAAACCGGTCATCGTCGCCACCCAGATGCTCGACTCGATGATCCACAACTCCCGGCCGACCCGCGCCGAGGTCAGCGACGTCGCCAACGCGGTCCTCGACGGGGCGGACGCGGTGATGCTGTCCGGCGAGACCAGCGTCGGCAAGTACGCGGTGGGGACGGTCCGCACGATGAGCCGCATCGCGGCGGCGGCGGAGTCGGACATGCTGGCGCAGGGCCTTCCACCCCTCACCGAGCACAACAAACCCCGCACCCAGGGCGGCGCCGTGGCCCGCGCGGCAGCCGAGATCGGCGACTTCCTCGACGCGAAGTTCCTGGTCGCCTTCACCCAGTCCGGCGACACGGCCCGCCGCCTCTCCCGCTACCGCTCCCCGATCCCGCTCCTCGCCTTCACCCCCGACCCGGCGACACGCTCGCAGCTGAGCCTGACCTGGGGCGTGGAGACGTTCCTCGGCCCGCACGCGGACAGTACGGACGCGATGGTCGACCAGGTGGACGAGCTGCTGCTGCGGTACGGCCGCTGCGAGAAGGGTGACGTGGTGGTGATCACGGCGGGCTCACCGCCGGGGGTGGCGGGCTCGACGAACATGGTCCACGTCCACCACATCGCCGAGGGCGACGGCCCGCGGTAGGGCGTCAGTACTTGGGGCCTACGTGGGTGTCCATGAGGGCGACGGAGGCCTTCTTGGCGACGGAGATGTTGTACGGGTTGCCGTCGCGGGTGCAGTGCGTCCACTCGACGCCCAGCTTGTCGAGGGTGTCGGTGTAGAGCTGCCGGATGTCGTCGGACTTGTTGGTGAAGAAGTACCGCGGATACTCGTAGCGCTTGCGTTCACCGGCGACGAGGCGGGTCGTCCAGTTGATCAGGCGACAGCCGTCGGAGTGGATCAGGCCTCGGACGAACTCCCATGGGTGGGCATCGACGATGGCCTGCTGCCAGGGGGCGAGGGCGATGGTGCGCTCGTGCTTCATACCGGGGCCGTGCTGGGGGAAGAGGCACCAGATGTGCTTGGAGTACAGCTTCACCTCTCGGTATCCTTTTCGGCGGACTCTGCAGACCGAGTTTCCAGGGAACACCGCTCGCATGGCCTTCTCGCACTCGTCCATGAGCCCGGGGTAGGTTTCGGCGCAGGCGATGGACAAGCTGGGCACGCGCATCGCGTGGTTCTGGATGATGTGACCGTCGCCGAGGTAGAGCCCGAGTACGTAGCTGTACGCCGACTCATCGAGTTCTCCTCTGCCGCAACGGGGGCACGGCGGGATGTGGCGTCCAGGGCACTCGCCGCGCTTCGCCCGGTCGAGATGCTTCCAGTAGCTCACCGTCCCCAGCGGCACGTTGAGCCTGCGGGCCACGTCCGCGTTCTTCGCGCCGCCACGCAGGAGAGTGAGGGCCTTCTGTCGCACTTCAGTGCCATGGAAGTTCATGCGGCCACTCTGTGTTACTGATCGCCGTCGCGCGCAGCAAAAAGCGGAGGTCCACGCGAACGTGGACCTCCGCTTTCAACGGTACCGGGTGCGGGACTCGAACCCGCAAGCCCTCACGGGCAGAGGTGTTTGAGACCTCCGTGTATACCGTTCCACCAACCCGGCTGGCGCTTCGGAGAGTGTACCGGGTCACCGTGCTGCGCCGCAGCTAGGTACCCTCATGTCAGCAGTACCCCTGCCCCGAACAAGGAGCCCCCGTGACCGCCCCCGAGTCGCCCCAGCCCGTCGCCGACGACGATGACAAGTCGCACGTGCCTCCGCTGACGACCCGTGTCGTCATCGCCGAGGACGAGGCGCTGATCCGTCTCGATCTCAAGGAGATGCTCGAAGAGGAGGGCTACTCCGTCGTGGGCGAGGCCGGTGACGGGGAGCAGGCCATCGAGCTGGCCCGTGAGCACCAGCCGGATCTGGTGATCCTGGACGTGAAGATGCCGAAGATGGACGGGATCTCCGCGGCCGAGAAGATCGCCGAGGAGCGCATCGCGCCCGTGCTGATGCTGACCGCGTTCTCGCAGCGCGACCTCGTCGAGCGTGCCCGGGACGCGGGGGCGATGGCGTACCTCGTGAAGCCGTTCAGCAAGAGTGATGTCGTGCCGGCCATCGAGATGGCTGTCTCGCGGTTCACGGAGCTGAAGGAGCTGGAGAAGGAGGTCGCCGACCTCACGCTGCGCCTGGAGACGCGCAAGCTGGTGGACCGTGCGAAGTCGATTCTGCAGACGGAGTACGGGTTGACGGAGCCGGCGGCGTTCCGGTGGATCCAGAAGACGTCGATGGATCGGCGGATGTCGATGCAGCAGGTGGCGGAGGCGGTCATCCAGGACGCGGACGAGAAGAAGGCGTCCAAGGGCTGACCGCGCTGCCCTCAGAGAACATACGACGAGGCCCGCACCCCCCACCTGAAAGGGGGTGCGGGCCTCGTCGTCTGTGGGCCGGAGGCTAGTCCTCGCCGAGGTAGGCCTTGCGGACCGACTCGTCGACCAGCAGGTCGGAGCCCGTGCCGGAGAGGACGATCTTGCCGATCTCCATGACGTGACCCTGGTCGGCGAGGGAGAGCGCCGCCTGGGCGTTCTGTTCGACGAGCAGGATGGTGGTGCCCTGGGACTTCAGTTCGGCGATCGTGGCCATGATCTTCTGCATCATGATGGGGGAGAGGCCCATGGAGGGCTCGTCCAGCATGAGCAGCTTGGGCTGGGACATGAGCGCGCGGCCCATGGCCAGCATCTGCTGTTCACCACCCGAGAGGGTTCCGGCGGCCTGCTTGCGACGTTCGCCCAGGATGGGGAAGAGGTCGTAGGCGCGCTGGATGTCCTTCTCGATGCCGGGCTTGTCGTTGCGCAGGAAGGCGCCGAGGCGGAGGTTGTCCTCGATGGTCATGCGCGGGAAGATGTGCCGCCCCTCGGGGGAGTGGGCGAGTCCGAGCGAGACGATGTCGTGCGCGGGGATCTTCTTGAGCGACTTGCCGTTGAACTTGACCTGGCCGCCGACGGGCTTGAGGAGGCCCGAGAGGGTGCGCAGGGTGGTGGTCTTGCCGGCGCCGTTGGTGCCGATGAGGGTGACGACCTCGCCGGCGTCGACCTTGAAGGAGATGCCCTTGACGGCTTCGATCTTGCCGTAGGCGACCCGGAGGTCCTCTACTTCGAGCAGTGCGGTCATCGGTCGTTCTCCTTGCCGGGCGCGGCGTCGGTCGGGGCCTCGGCGTGTGCTTCGGCGGCTTCGACTTCGGCGACTTCTTCCTGGCCGGGTGCGTCCTCGAAGGGTTCGCCGAGGTAGGCGGCGACGACGCGTTCGTCGCCCTGCACGGTGGCGCTGTCGCCCTCGACGAGCTTCTCGCCCTGGACGAGGACGGCGACGCGGTCGCAGAGGTTGAAGATGAACCGCATGTCGTGCTCGATGACGAGGACGGCGATGCCCTTGTCGCGGATGGCGAAGACGAGTTCCTCGGTGGCTCGTGTCTCCTGCGGGTTCATGCCGGCCGTCGGCTCGTCGAGCAGGAGCAGACCCGGCTCGCTCGCGAGGGCGCGGGCGATCTCCAGCTTGCGCTGTTCGCCGTAGGGGAGGTTGCGGGCGAGGTGTTCGGCCTTGGCGTCGAGTCCGACGAATGCGAGGAGTTCCATGGCGCGTTCGCGGCTGGCGGCTTCGGCCTTGTGGAAGCCGGGGCCGCGCAGCAGGGCGGACCAGAGGCCTTCTTTGGTCCTGGTGTGGCGTCCGACGAGCACGTTCTCCAGGACCGTCATGTTGGCGAAGAGACGGATGTTCTGGAAGGTGCGGGCGATGCCGGCCGCGGTGACCTTGAAGGACTTGGGCGGCAGGACCTGGCCTTTGTACCGGACTTCGCCCTCGGTGGGGATGTAGAGGCCGGTGAGGCAGTTGAAGAAGGTCGTCTTGCCGGCGCCGTTGGGGCCGATGAGTCCGACGATCTCGCCGCTGTTGACGGTGAGGTTGACGTTGCGTACGGCGGTGAGGCCGCCGAAGCGCATGGTGACGCCGCGTGCGTCGAGGACGGTCTCGCCGGGGGCGTTGGCGCCGGGTGTGGCGTCCTTGGTGGTGGTGTCGGTGGTCATGGGTCAGGCCCCTGCCTTGCTGAGGACTGTGGGTGCTTCGGCCTCTTCGTGGAATTCGAGCTGGCGGCGCCGGTTGGGGATGAGGCCTTCCGGGCGGAAGCGCATGAGGAGCACGAGTGCGAGTCCGAAGGCGAAGAGCTGGTAGTCGCCGAGGAACTGGAGCTTGGCCGGGATGAGGTAGAGCAGTGCGGCGCCGACGAGGGGTCCGCTGATGGTGCCCATGCCGCCGAGGACGACGGCCGCGAGGAGGAACGCGGAGTTGGGCGGGACCACGTGGGCGAACTGGTACTGCTCGGGGGTCACGGTGTAGGTGACGTGTGCCTGGACGGTGCCGGCGAGGCCGGCGAGTGCGGCGCCGAGGGCGAAGGCGATGAGCTTGACGCGGAAGCCGTTGATGCCCATGGCGAGTGCGGCGGTCTCGTCCTCGCGGATGGCGATCCAGGCGCGGCCGATGCGGGAGTCGCTGCTGCGTCGGAAGACGACGACCACGACGAGCGTGATGAGCAGCATGAGGAAGAAGTAGTTGGCGAACCGGGCGATGGTGAACCCGGCGATGGTGTGTTCCTGGCCGAAGTCGAAGCCGAGGATGTTGAGGTTCGGGATCGAGGAGATGCCGTTGGAGCCGTTGGTGATGTCGGGGCCGGAGGTGCCGTCCATGTTGAGGACGGCGAGGCGGAAGATCTCACCGAAGCCGAGGGTGACGATGGCGAGGTAGTCGCCGCGCAGTCGCAGGGTGGGGGCGCCGATGATGACGCCGAAGATCATGGCGACGACGGCGCCGAGGATGGCGCTGGCCCAGAAGGGGAGGTGGATGTCGAAGGGGGAGGAGGGGGAGCCGGAGACCATGGCCGCGGTGTAGGCGCCGACGCCGAGGAAGGCGACGTATCCGAGGTCGAGGAGGCCGGCGAGGCCGACGACGATGTTGAGGCCGAGGGCGACGGTGGCGAAGATCAGGATGTAGACGCCGATGGTCGCGTACTGGTCGTCGGACTGGGTGAAGGGGAACGCGGCGGCCGCGGTGAACGCGCCGATCATGGTGACCGTGCGGTGCTTGGCGGTGACGGCGGAGACCCGGCCGACGAGGCCGGCCTTGGAGAGGGCGCCGATGGCGAAGCCGGCGGTGATGAGGAAGCCGACGAAGAGTTCGTCGTACTCGGTGCCGATGCCGTAGGTGAAGACGAGCAGGCCCAGTGCCATGGCCGCGACGATGATCAGGATCTCGGCGTAGGCGGGGAGCTTGCGGGCCGGGGCGGCGGTGCCGGTGGCGAAGCAGGCCTTCGTGACGGCGCGGGCGTTGCGTGCGCCGAGCAGGAACTCCTCCCAGGCGGTGTCCTCGGGGTCGGCGATCTCGGGTACCGGTCGTTCGAACGGCAGGGCGAGTGCGCCGAGGAGGGCGGCGAGGGTGGCGATGGCCGCGACGTAGGCGCCGGGTTCGAGGTTGACGAGGCCGCCGAGCTGGATGCTGATGGCGAGGATCGTGTACCAGGCGGTGACGAAGGTGCCGAGTGCGGCGAGTTTGATGCTGCTGTCGGCGCCGGCGGGGACGAGCCAGCGCAGGCCCTTGATGCCGTAGGAGGCGAGGCCGAAGAGGCCGGTGAGGGCGCCGCCGATGAGGACGAGGACCTGCAGGCCGCCGGGGTAGCCGTAGACGGTGAGGTCGCCGGGGAAGGCGGCGGTCCAGGTCCAGGCGAGGAAGGTGGAGATCACGGCGAGGGCGCCGCCGCCGGTGGCGAGGGCGCGGCCGATGTTCTCGGGGAGGCCGACCAGGCCCCGGGGGGTGGTGTCGTGCTTGGCGGCGGGTGCGGTGGCCGCGGTGGTGTTGGTGGTCATCGGTGTCACGCCCTGTCCGCCACGCGCTCTCCGAGCAGACCCTGGGGCCTGAACAGGAGGACGAGGATGAGGAGTACGAACGCCCAGACGTTGGCCCAGGACTGGCTGCCGAACTGCTCCATGCCGGGGATGTCGGCGATGTAGGCGGTGGAGAGGGCTTCGGCGAGGCCGAGGACGACGCCGCCGAGCATGGCGCCGTAGATGTTGCCGATGCCGCCGAGGACGGCTGCGGTGAAGGCCTTGAGGCCGAGGATGAAGCCCATGCGGAACTGGACCTGGCCGTACTTGAGGCCGTAGGCGACGGCTCCGACGGCGGCGAACGCGGCGCCGAGGGCGAAGGCGACCACGATGATGCGGTCGGTGTTGATGCCCATGAGCTTGGCGGTGTCGGGGTCCTGGGCGGTTGCCTGCATGCCGCGGCCGGTGCGGGTCTTCATGACGAAGTACGCGAGGATCGCCATGCTGATCGGGGCGGCGACGAGTAGGAAGATGTCACCGGTCTGGATGGTGACGTTGCCGATCTCGAAGGGGCCGCCCTCGATGTGCGGGAAGTTGATGGACTCCTTGGCGTCCGGGTACCACGCCCATACCGCCTGCTGGAGGGCCAGGGAGAGGCCGATGGCGGTGATGAGGGGGGCGAGGCGGGGGGCGGTGCGCAGGGGCCGGTAGGCCAGGCGTTCCGCTCCGACGGCTGCGAGCACGGCGACGATGATGCCTCCGACGAGCATCAGTGGGAGTGCGACCCACATGCTCGTTCCGTCGGGCAGCACGTACAGGTAGACCGTGATCGCGCCGAAGCCGCCCAGCATGAAGATCTCACCGTGGGCGAAGTTGATGAGCTGGACGATGCCATAGACCATCGTGTAGCCGATGGCGACCAGCCCGTACATGGATCCTAGTAGCAGGCCGTTGACCAGCTGCTGCGGCAGTTCGTTCACCGCATGTCCTCCGAGACTTTCGGATGTTCGACGAATGTGACCGGATGTGAGTCCGCGCGGGGCGCTGTGGTGCAGCGCCCCGCGCGGCTCAGGTGTGTGCGGGTGGGATCAACCGGAGTAGGTACCGGACTTGACCGCCTTCCACTCGCCGCCCTCGACCTTGTAGACGGTGAGCTGCTTGTTGGTCGTGTCGCCGTACTCGTCGAAGGAGACCTTGCCGGTCACGCCGTCGAAGGAGACGTTCTGCATGGCCTCGGTGATCTTGGCGCGGGCGTCGCTGGGAAGCTTGCCGTCGTTGTCCTCGACGACCTTCTTCACGGCTTCGATGATCGCCCAGGCGGAGTCGTAGGAGTAGCCGCCGTAGGCCGCGTAGGGCTCCTTGTAGCCGCCGGCCTTGTAGTCGGCGATGAACGACTTGGCGGAGGGCAGTTCCTCGACCGGGGCGCCGACGGAGGTGGCGAAGTCGCCGGTGCTGGCGCTGCCGCCGAGCTCGATGTAGGTCGGGTCGTACATGCCGTCGCCGCCGGCGACGGGGATCTTGGCGCCCGCGGCCTTGATCTGCTTGGTCAGCGGGCCGGACTGCGGGTACTCGCCGCCGTAGTAGACGACGTCGGCGCCGGAGTTCTTGACCTTGGTGGCGACCGTGGAGAAGTCCTTGGTCTCGGGGTCGATGTGCTCGGTGCCGACGACCTTGCCGCCGAGCTTCTTGAACTCGTCGGTGAAGGTGGCGGCCAGGCCGGCGCCGTAGGTCTTCTTGTCGTCGATGACGAAGACCTTCTTCTTCTTGGCGTCGTTGAAGAGGTACTGCGCGGCGAACGGGCCCTGGATGGCGTCCGTGGTCGCGGTGCGGAAGTACGACTTGTACGGGCGGACCTTCTTGGTCTGCCAGTCGGCGCCCTGGGTCAGGGTCGGGCCGGTGTTGGCCGGGGAGACCTCGACGAGCTTGGCGTCGTCGAAGACCTTCTGCATGGACTCGGCCACGGAGGAGTTCAGCGGGCCGACGACGCCGAGGACGTCCTTGTTGGCGACGAACGTGGTGGCGTTCTGCTGGCCCGAGGAGGGCTGCGCCTGGTCGTCGAGGGCCTCGACCTTGAAGGTTATGCCCTCGACGTACTTGTCCTTGTTGGCGGTCTTGGCGGCGAGGTCGGCGGAGTTCTTGATGCCGAGGCCCAGCGCGGAGAGGTCACCGGTCAGTGGGGCGTCGACGCCGATGACGACAGTCGTGCCGCTGCCGGTGTCCGAGCCGCCGCCTTCCTCGTCGCGCGAACCGCAGGCGGTGAGAGTGAGTGCTCCCGCCGCCAGCGCGGCGGTGATGGCGATGAGCGAACGTTGACGCACGATCAGTCCTTTCCCTGGCACGGCCCTTCCTGTTGGAAGTGGCCGAGTCGAGCGCTGGGCCGAAGACGTGACTTCGATTCCTGTGGCGCGGTGACTGGCCGTGACTCTAAGCGTGTGTGGGGAACGTGGAGGAGAGTCTGACGAATGCTGTGACGCTCTTGTTATGACACGAGGTAATGCAGAGCGGTACTCAGTGGGTGGATGCGCGGAATTAAGGCCGATTCGCCCTGTCCACATAGTGAGAAAGTGCAGGGTCGGCGCGGGTGGGTTCAGGAGTGTTCAGCTTTTTGGTGATGACGTGGAATCGTTGCCGCAGGCTACTCGAAGGGCGTCGGAGAGGTCTCGTGCGTAGCGCTCGCCCAGGATGAAACTGTGCGCTTCTATTGCGCGCGTATTACGTAGAGTTACATCCAGGAAGGGAAGTCCGGCGTTCTCCGGTGCTTTCCCGCATTCGAGGACGCGCATGGTGACGACGATCTTTCGCGCCTCTTTCGTCCCGATCCGGAACGGAGTCCCGGGGTCCGTGCGCAGCGACAGTCCCGCGTAGGGCTGGGTCATCCGGTCGACGGTGATCGCGGGGCCGTACCGCACGCTCAGCTCCATCTCGAAGCCGAAGCGGCCGCGCGGCGTCCCCTCGGACCGCGCCACGGGCCCGAGGTAGGCGACCACGACGGCCTGGGAGGGGTACGGCGTCTCGCGCGGCGTCGGCTCCGGCGTCGGTGCCGACGTGGGCCGGGTCGCGTAGAGGTAGCCGCCGCCGGCGAGTACGACGACCGCCGTCGCGCCCGCGAGCACGGCCCGGCGGTGCCGGGCGTACACCTGGGCGTACCGCCCGCGCGGCGGGTGGGGTGGGGGCGCGGTGTCCGGGGTCGCGTCGTCCGTCGTGTCCCACGCGCGGGTGCCCTCACCCGGCTCCACGGGGCCGATCCCGCTCAACTCCAGGGCCCCTCGCCCGGACCGCCCGAGCGGTACCACTCCTGGCAGTCCGCGTGGGCCCGCCGTTCGATCAGCCGCCGGGCGGCGGCGGAACCGGCGCGCTTCTTCTCGGCCCTGGCCTCGTCGACGACCTCCCGCAGGATGTCGTACTGCCCGTTCGACAGTCCCATGGACTGATAGTCCCCATAGGTGTCGCCGTCCAGCACCTCGAGCGACCAGTACGTGACGAGCCTCGCGCACAGGTCCTCGGGCTGGGTGGCCGACGGTGACGGCGATCCGCCGTCCCGCGCGCTCGTCGAGGGGCCCGCTGTCCCGCCGGTCGGTCCCGCCCCCGCGCACCCGGTGACCAGGACGCCGATCAGCAGCGCCGGCCCGAGCATCGCCCCCGGCCAGAGGGCTCCTGCCGTTGCCATGCCCCGACGCTAGAGCCTGCGCGCCCCGGGGGACCAGAGGCGAACAGGCCCTCGCGCCGGCCCGCCCCTCGTCCGCAGGTCTCACTCGGCGTTCCGGGCCCTCGCGTCCGGGGCGGCGGGGGCGTCCCGCAGCAGACAGGTCAGCCGGGCCGTGCACACCCTCCTGCCCGCCTCGTCGCTGATGACGATCTCGTACGTCGCCGTCGAGCGGCCCTGGTGCAGGGGGGTGGCGACGCCGGTCACCAGCCCGGACCGCGCGCCGCGGTGGTGGGTGCAGTTCAGGTCCACGCCGACGGCGATCTTGGAGCTGCCGGCGTGCAGCATGGAGCCGACCGAGCCCAGCGTCTCCGCCAGCACGGCGGACGCGCCGCCGTGCAGCAGTCCGTACGGCTGGGTGTTGCCCTCCACCGGCATCGTGCCGACGACCCGGTCCGCCGAGGCCTCCACGATCTGTACGCCCATCCGGGTGCCCAGGTGTCCGGCGGAGAACATCGCGACCAGGTCGATGCCGAGACTCGCGTACTCGTCGATGACCTCTTGCGGGAACTTCACGTGGTGCTGCTCGCCCATGGGGCTCCGTTCGTCGTCGATCGCGTGCGCCGCCGGCAGGGTGCGCCGGTGTGCTGAGCAAACGCTCAGTCGGTGGACGATTGTTCCAGACGGACCACGACGGACTTGCTGGCCGGGGTGTTGCTGGTGTCGGCGGTGGAGTCCAGCGGCACCAGGACGTTGGTCTCCGGGTAGTAGGCGGCCGCGCACCCGCGCGCCGTCGGGTAGTGCACCACCCGGAAGCCGGGCGCGCGCCGCTCGACACCGTCCTTCCACTCGCCCACCAGGTCCACGTACGACCCGTCGGCGAGCTTCAGCTCCCGCGCGTCGTCGGGGTTGACCAGCACCACCCGGCGGCCGTTCCTGATGCCCCGGTAGCGGTCGTCCAGGCCGTAGATGGTGGTGTTGTACTGGTCGTGCGAGCGCAGCGTCTGCAGCAGCAGACGGCCCTCGGGCAGCCGCGGGTACTCCACCGGCGCGGCCGTGAAGTTGGCCTTGCCGGTGGCGGTGGGGAAGCGGCGCTCGTCGCGGGGGGCGTGCGGGAGGGCGAAGCCGGACGGGTCGGCCACCCGCGCGTTGAAGTCCTCGAACCCGGGCACCACGCGCGCGATGCGGTCGCGGACGGTCGCGTAGTCCTTCTCGAACTCCTCCCAGGGCGTGCGGCTCTCCTCGCCGAGGACCCGGCGGGCGAGCCGGCACACGATGGCCGGCTCGGACAGCAGCTGCCCGCTCGCGGGCTCCAGCCGGCCGCGTGAGGCGTGCACCATGCCCATGGAGTCCTCGACGGTCACGAACTGCTCGCCGCCGCCCTGGAGATCGCGCTCGGTGCGTCCCAGGGTGGGCAGGATCAGCGCCCGCGCGCCCGTGACGGCGTGCGAGCGGTTCAGCTTCGTCGACACGTGCACGGTCAGCCGCGCCCGGCGCATCGCCGCCTCCGTGACCTCCGTGTCGGGGGACGCCGAGACGAAGTTGCCGCCCATCGCGAAGAACACCTTCGCCTTGTCGTCGCGCATGGCCTTGATGGCCCGTACGACGTCGTAGCCGTGCTCCCGGGGCGGGGCGAAGCCGAACTCCTTCTCCAGGGCGTCCAGGAACGCCGGGGCGGGCCGCTCGAAGATGCCCATCGTGCGGTCGCCCTGCACGTTGGAGTGGCCGCGCACCGGGCAGACACCGGCGCCGGGGCGGCCGATGTTGCCGCGCAGCAGAAGGAAGTTGACCACCTCGCGGATGGTCGGCACCGAGTGCTTGTGCTGGGTGAGACCCATGGCCCAGCAGACGATGGTCCGCTTCGAGGCGAGGACCATGCGCAGCGCCTCGTCGATCTTCTCGCGGGTGAGGCCGGTCGCGGTGAGCGTCGCGTCCCAGTCGGCGGCGCGGGCGGCCTCGGTGAACTCCTCGAAGCCGTGGGTGTGTTCGGCGACGAACTCCTCGTCGACCGCGCCGTCCGTCTCCAGGATCAGCTTGTTCAACAGCCGGAACAGGGCCTGGTCGCCGCCGATGCGGATCTGGAGGAACAGGTCGGTGAGGGCGGCGCCCTTGAGCATGCCCTGCGGCGTCTGCGGGTTCTTGAACCGCTCCAGCCCGGCCTCGGGCAGCGGGTTCACGGTGATGATCTTCGCGCCGTCGGCCTTGGCCCGCTCCAGCGCGGAGAGCATCCGTGGGTGGTTGGTCCCCGGATTCTGCCCGGCGACGATGATCAGGTCGGCCTGGTAGAGGTCCTCCAGCAGGACGCTGCCCTTGCCGATGCCGATGGTCTCGTTGAGCGCGGAGCCCGACGACTCGTGGCACATGTTGGAGCAGTCCGGCAGGTTGTTCGTGCCGAACTCGCGGGCGAACAGCTGGTACAGGAACGCGGCCTCGTTGCTGGTGCGCCCGGAGGTGTAGAAGAGCGCCTCGTCGGGGGAGGCGAGGGCCTTCAGCTCCTCGGCGACGATGTCGAAGGCGCGGTCCCAGGACACCGGCTCGTACCGGTCGCCGCCCTCGGGGAGGTACATGGGGTGGGTGAGCCGCCCCTGCTGTCCCAGCCAGTAGCCGCTGCGCGTGGCGAGATCGGCCACGCTGTGGGCGGCGAAGAACTCGGGGGTGACCCGGCGGAGCGTGGCCTCCTCGGCGACCGCCTTCGCGCCGTTCTCGCAGAACTCCGCCGCGTGCCGGTGGTCCGGCTCCGGCCAGGCGCAGCCCGGGCAGTCGAAGCCGTCCTTCTGGTTGACCCGCAGCAGCGTCAGCGCGGTCCGCTTCACGCCCATCTGCTGCTGCGCGATCCGCAGGGTGTGCCCGATCGCCGGCAGCCCCGCCGCGGCGTGCTTGGGTTCCGCGACCTGGGGCGCGTCCTGAACCGGATCATTCTTCGGCGCCTTGCCGGCCATGGCTGCTCCCCATTCGCGTACACGAGCTCTTCGGGCGGGTGGCTACGCCTCCGATCCTCGCACGCGTCATCACCCCCGAACGAGGTCGATCGGCGGACCGGACGGCGGGGCAGCGGCGGCCGGATCAGAGCGTCGCCCCGGTCCCGCCCGGCCTCCGTACGTCCCTGGGGTCCGGGTGTCAGTGGTACGTGGCAGGATCGGGGGCGTGGCAGAGACAGGATCGAAGAAGACCGACAGCACCCCCGGCGGCAGCCGTCCCCGGCTCATGCTCATGGACGGGCACTCGCTGGCCTACCGCGCGTTCTTCGCGCTGCCCGCGGAGAACTTCACGACGGCGACCGGCCAGCCGACCAACGCGATCTACGGCTTCGCGTCGATGCTGGCGAACACGCTGCGCGACGAGGCCCCCACCCACTTCGCGGTCGCGTTCGACGTCTCCCGCAAGACCTGGCGCTCGGAGGAGTTCACCGAGTACAAGGCGAACCGCTCGAAGACCCCGGACGAGTTCAAGGGCCAGGTCGAGCTGATCGGCGAGCTGCTCGACGCGATGCACGCCGTCCGCTTCGCCGTCGACGGCTTCGAGGCCGACGACGTCATCGCCACCCTCGCCACCCAGGCCGAGGCCGAGGGCTTCGAGGTCCTCATCGTCACCGGCGACCGTGACTCCTTCCAGCTCGTCAGCGAGCACACCACCGTGCTCTACCCGACGAAGGGCGTCTCGGAGCTGACCCGGTTCACCCCGGAGAAGGTGTTCGAGAAGTACGGCCTCACCCCCGCCCAGTACCCGGACTTCGCGGCCCTGCGCGGCGACCCGTCCGACAACCTCCCCGGCATCCCCGGTGTCGGCGAGAAGACCGCCGCGAAGTGGATCAACCAGTTCGGTTCGTTCGCGGACCTCGTCGAGCGCGTCGAGGAGGTCAAGGGCAAGGCCGGTCAGAACCTCCGCGACCACCTGGAGGCCGTCAAGCTCAACCGCCGCCTCACCGAGATGGTCCGCACGGTCGAACTCCCCAAGGGCGTGGGCGACCTGGAGCGCGCCGCGTACGACCGCAAGGCCGTCGCGATGGTGCTGGACACCCTGGAGATCCGCAACCCCTCGCTGCGCGAGCGTCTGTTCGCCGTCGACCCGGGAGCGGAGGAGTCCGACACCGCCTCGCCGGCCGCCCCCGGCGTCGAGGTGGACGGCACGGTCCTCGCCTCCGGCGAGCTGGCCCCCTGGCTCGCCGAGCACGGCACGGACGTCCTCGGCGTCGCCACCGTCGACACCTGGGCGCTCGGCACCGGCTCGGTCGCCGAGGTCGCGCTCGCCGCCGCCGGAGGAGCGGCCGCCTGGTTCGACCCGACACAGCTGGACGAGACCGACGAGACGGCGTGGGTGTCCTGGCTCGCCGACATCGCCCGGCCGAAGGTGTTCCACAACGCCAAGGGCGCGATGCGGGTCTTCGCCGAGCACGGCTGGACCGTGGACGGCGTGTCCATGGACACGGCGCTCGCCGCCTACCTGGTCAAGCCGGGCCGCCGCTCGTTCGACCTGGACGCGCTCTCCCTGGAGTACCTGGGCCGCGAGCTGGCGCCCGCCGCGACCGCCGACGGCCAGCTGGCCTTCGGAGCCGACGAGGGTGCCGAGGCCGACGCGCTGATGGTGCAGGCCCGCGCGATCCTCGACCTGGGGGAGGCGTTCGGGGAGCGGCTGGAGGAGGTCGGCGCGGCGGAGCTGCTGCGTGACGTGGAGCTGCCCACCTCCGCGCTGCTGGCCCGGATGGAGCGCCACGGCATCGCGGCGGACCGGGCGCATCTGGAGGCCATGGAGCAGATGTTCGCGGGCGCCGTGCAGCAGGCGGTGAAGGAGGCGCACGCGGCGGCGGGGCACGAGTTCAACCTGGGCTCGCCCAAGCAGCTCCAGGAGGTCCTCTTCGGTGAGCTGGGCCTGCCCAAGACCAAGCGCACCAAGACGGGTTACACCACGGACGCGGACGCCCTCGCGTGGCTGGCCGGCCAGACGGACAACGAACTGCCGGTCGTCATGCTCCGCCACCGCGAGCAGGCGAGGCTGCGGGTCACCGTCGAGGGCCTGATCAAGATGATCGCCGGGGACGGCCGCATCCACACCACGTTCAACCAGACGGTCGCCGCCACGGGCCGTCTCTCCTCCGTCGACCCGAACCTGCAGAACATCCCCGTCCGCACCGACGAGGGCCGGGCCATCCGCCGCGGCTTCGTCGTCGGCGAGGGCTTCGAGTCCCTGATGACCGCGGACTACAGCCAGATCGAACTGCGCGTCATGGCCCACCTCTCCGAGGACGCGGGCCTGATCGAGGCGTTCACCTCCGGGGAGGACCTGCACACCACGGCCGCCGCGCAGGTGTTCGGCGTCGAGCAGTCCGCCGTCGACGCCGAGATGCGCCGCAAGATCAAGGCGATGTCGTACGGCCTGGCCTACGGACTGTCCGCGTTCGGTCTCTCCCAGCAGCTGAACATCGAGGCGGGGGAGGCGCGGGCCCTGATGGACGCCTACTTCGAGCGGTTCGGCGGCGTACGGGACTATCTGCGCCGGGTCGTGGACGAGGCGCGGGCGACGGGATACACGGCGACGCTCTTCGGGCGCCGGCGCTATCTGCCCGACCTCAACAGCGACAACCGGCAGCGCCGGGAGGCCGCGGAGCGGATGGCTCTGAACGCGCCGATCCAGGGCACCGCCGCCGACATCGTCAAGATCGCCATGCTCAACGTGGGCCGCGCCCTGGACGAGGCGGGCCTCGCCTCCCGCATGCTCCTCCAGGTCCACGACGAAATCGTCCTGGAGATCGCCCCCGGTGAACGGGAGCGCACGGAGCAGATCCTCCGCCGGGAGATGGCCGACGCGGTCCACCTGAGGGCCCCGCTGGACGTCTCGGTGGGTTACGGCCCGGATTGGGAGTCGGCGGCGCACTAGCGGCGCGGCGCGGCCGCTGGGGGCGGGTCGTTGTGGTGTGCGTTGTCGGGTGCGGCTGCGTGGGGCTTCTCGCGCAGCTCCCCGCGCCCGTAAAAGACCACAGCCCTACGGGCTGAAGGACGACGGGCCGCAGGCTGAAGGCGACGGGGCCGCGCCCCTGAAAAGCACGGGGCGCAGCCCCGGCTTTTCAGGGGCGCGGGGAACTGCGCGACCAGCCCCCACCGGACCCGCACCCGACAACACACACCACAACGGCCCGCACTCGAAACCGCACCCGAAAACGACCCCCGGCCCCCTGCCACGGTCACCCGTCCAGCCCCCACCACCGCGCCCCCGCCGGAGCACAGCCGTAAGGATGCCCGCATGGGCATACGCACGCTCCGCCGTCGTACAGCGACAGCTGCCACCCGCCTGTCAGGGGTGCGGACCCGCCTCACCCGGGGCCCCTGGACCCGCACTCGCGTCCGGCGGCCGCACAGCCTCTACCCCTGGCCGCTGACCCACCCCCTCGCGGCCCTCCTCGGCCACGTCCCGCCGTACGCACCGCGTGCCGCCCGGCCCCGCATCCCCAGCGGCGCCCCGCCCCGGCGCCCCGCACTCAGCGGCGGACCGGACTGTCCGCCTCCGCCTGCACGTCGGCGGCGGGCGCCGCAACGGCAGGAGCCGGGCGCCGCGCCCTGACGCCGACGCCGTAGAGGACCACGCCGACCACCAGCCCGGCGCCCGCGCCGAAGCACAGGGTCGGGATCACCTCGTACAGTTTGGCGACCGACCCCCAGTGCGCCCACCACCGGGCCACCCGCTGCACCGCGGCCACCAGCGCGCACCCGCCGATGACGACGCCCGCCACCCACCGGTCGGCCGAGGAGAGCACCGGCACGCCCACGGGCTCGTCCGCAGGCTGTCGGCGCAGCGCCCGCACGACGAAGACGGCGAGGACGGCCGCCGCGACGGCGGAGCCGCCGTACTGGAGGTACCAGTAGAGCGGCGAGCCCGCGATCTCCTCGCCGAGGACGGGGAAGAGCCGCATCCCCCACCGGTCGAGATGCGTGAACGCGTCCCACACCACATGGGTCAGCGAACCGAGGGCGGCCGAGACGTACCACCACAGGGCGACCGAGGGGCTGAACCGCCGCGCCCCCGTCCCGCACCGCACCAGCGCGGCCACCCTCCCCTGCCGCCCTCTCGGCAGCAGCGCCACCAACGGCTCCCGGAGCACCAGCCACAGCCCGACCAGCGCCCAGGTGACGAGTACGTCGACGGTGAAGACCCCGGTGAACGAGTGTGTGACATCGCCGAACGCCATGGCCTCGGGCAGCACACTCGCCGCGTAGTAGGTCATGTCGGGCGCGAACGATCCGGCCACGAGCACCGAGGGCACCAGGGGTCCGCGCCCGGTTCCGTTCCCTCGCAGTGCGGGCAGTACGGCGGCCGCGTGGCTGAGCGTGAAAGGCAAGTCGTCCCCCTGTGACGGACTTTGGCCGGACGGATCGACCGGCGATGACCGGTCGCCAGTATGCGTGACAGGGGCACAGCCCTCCGGAAGACGCCCACCGACAGCATTCCGATAAGGCCAATCGGTGAATATCGGGCACGAACGGGTGTCCGGGCGACGGAAGTTGTCGTAGGGTCGCCTGGGCCGTCGTGCCGGTCGGCGTGGCGGTCACCGGAGTTCTGGAAAAAGGAACGCCGGAACAGCGCAACCAAGACCGGAACTCCGGAGTCGGTGTACCTGGGCAGGGAAGCCGGTCCGGCGAAACCGGAAGAAATGCCCGAGACATCACGAGACGGGAAGAACGCCGAGGCGTTCGGTCACCGGGAGGGGTTCACTCAATGGCGGCGCAGTTCGGTTTGAGGCTCCGCAAGGGGGCGGCCACGACCGCCCTGGCCGCGGCCACGGTAGCGGCGCTCGCCGCCTCCCAGGCCCCGGGAGTGACCACCGACAGCGCGGGCAGACAGACCACGGGTTCGCCCTCTCCGGAGATGAGCACCCAGGCCGACGAGACGGCCACCGGCAACTCGCGGTACTACACGGACCTTCCGCCTCTCGACAGCCCCACCCCGACGACGGGTCCGGGTGACACCTCCGGCACCGGCGGCAACGAGAGCGGCATACCCGCGACCGTCCTCGACGCCTACAAGAAGGCCGAGGCGTCCCTGCGCGCGTCCAAGCCCGGCTGCAACCTGCCCTGGCAACTCCTCGCCGCCATCGGCAAGGTCGAGTCCGGCCAGGCGAGCGGCGGCCGTGTCGACTCCGAGGGCACCACGACCGGCAAGAAGATCCTCGGCCCCCCGCTCAACGGCAACGGCTTCGCCAACATCAGCGACACCGACGACGGCGTGTACGACGACGACCGCACCCACGACCGCGCGGTCGGCCCGATGCAGTTCATCCCCTCCACCTGGGAGTGGGCGGGCCGCGACGGCAACGACGACGGTGCGAAGGACCCCAACAACATCTACGACGCCGCCCTCGCCGCCGGCCACTACCTGTGCCGCTTCGACTGGGACCTGTCGAACGACGCCAACCTGCGCAGCGCGATCCTCAGCTACAACAACTCGACGGAGTACTACAACACCGTCATGACGTGGCTGGAGCACTACCGCAAGGGCACCCACGAGATCCCGGACGGCACCGGCTCCCTGCCGCAGACGCCCAGCGGCGGCAACGGCAGCAACACCGGCGGCGGCAACAGCGGTGGCCGCAACGGCGGCGGCTCCACGACGAGCCCCAGCCCCAAGCCGTCGGATCCGTCCAAGCCGTCCAAGCCGTCCAAGCCGGGGAAGCCCGGCACCGGCGAGCCCGGCGGTGGCGGCAGCGGCACCCCGAAGCCGCCCACCACACCGCCGGGCACGCCCACGGACTCGGTGCACCACCTGGAGAACGCGGGCGCGTCGAACCTCACGGCCATGGCGGGGGACACCTTCACCGGCAGGCTCGCCACCCGCACCGAGACCAAGGCAGGCAAGGCCGTCGCGAAGGTCCGGGTCCGGTTCACCGTCCTCGGCTCCACCGACACCACGTTCGTCGGCGGTGAGAAGGTGGCCACCGTCATCACCGACAGCACGGGCAAGGCCACCGCTCCCGCGCTCGTGGCCGGCGAGAAGACCGGCACCGTCACCGTCCGGGCCACCGTCGTGGGCCGCTCCGTGACCGCGCTCGACCACAAGGTCACCGTCACCGCCCGCCGGGCCGACGCCCTCGCCCGCACCGGCACCACCCCGCTGACCTGCGTGCCGAACGGCGAGTTCGCCGAGCAGATCGAGCTCAAGGCCACCTACAGGGGAGAGGTCGCCGACAAGGTCGCCGTCAGGGCGACCCTGATCAAGTCCCTCCTCGACACCACCGTGAACGACAAGGGCCCCTACTTCGGCAAGGACGCGGCGGGCAACCCCGTACGCACCCTGACCGGCCTGCAGACCGACGCCGACGGTGCGCTCAAGCTCCCGAAGCTCTACTCCGACGACGCCACCGGCACGTTCCTGCTCCGCATCGAGACCGAGGGCGGCGCGACCCTCACGCTCGAACTGAAGGTGGAGGCCCCGGCCGAGCCCGCCGAACCCACGGAGACGACGGACGCGACGGAGCCGGCGACGCCGAGCCCCAGCGCGTCCTAGACCCCTCGGCCGTCCGCACGGCCACGGCGGCGCCCCTCCTCCACGAGGGGCGCCGCCGTCGTCTGTGCGCGACGTGTTCTCATCTGGCGCGCCCGTTGCTACGGTGCCGGAGCTGACGACCTATCAGTTCCCGTCATGGGGCCCGTAGTCGGGAGGTCCGTATGCGCGCCCTGATCGCCGCCGCGAGCGGTCTCGCCCTCGCTCTCGCCCTGGTGTTCACGCTCACCGCGCTGGGCTCACCGACGGGCAAGACGTCACCGAAGCCGCTGCTGACGACGGTCCCCGCACATCCGTGACCGCCAGGGAGGGAGGCCCGAGATGCGCCGTAGGGCCGGTCTGATCCTGCTCGCGCTCGCCGTGTTCTTCACCGCGCTGTCCCCACTGCTGCGCTGGTACGCCTTCCCGAACCTGGCCAAGATCCCGGCGAACCAGTACCAGGACATGGTCCTGGAGGCCAAGGACGCAACCCTCCTCGACTACGGCACGATGACCGCCCGCACGGTCCCGAAGGTCACCATCGTGCAGACCCTCAAGGGCAACGTGGAGGCCTCCGAGGAGATCGAGAAGAGCACCGACCGGGACGTCGTCGTCTGGGACGGTCTGTCGTACGTCCAGGGCCCCGACGGCGAGATGGTCTCCCGCATCCCCGAGCGCTACATCTTCGACGCCCACACCCAGGAACCCGTCCACGCCAAGGGCGAGACGGTCGACGGCGACCCCGTGCGGCGCCGTGGCCTGGAGTTCAAGTGGCCCTTCCTCACCGAGAAGCGGGATTACGAGTACTTCGACGCCCAGGCCCGGATCACCGCCCCCATCCACTACAAGGGCACCCAGGACTTCCGCGGCGTCGAGGTCTACTACTTCGAACAGACCATCCCCTGGACCGAGGTCCCCTTCCCCCGCACCATGCCCGTGGAGGGCATCACCCGGGAGACGGTCGCACAGACGGGCACGACCCGCTGGTACACCACGGTCCGCAAGTTCTGGGTGGAACCTGTCACCGGAGCCCCCGTCTACGGCGAGGAGATCCACAAGGAGGAGCTGCGCGGCGGCACGCTCCTCGGCGACCGCGAGAAGGTGACCGCCTTCGCCGGCCACGTGAAGATGCGCGAGGACTACATCGAGCACACGGTCGACCTGGTCAAGTCCCAGCGCCTCCTCGTCCTCCTCATGACCTCCTACCTCCCCTGGGGCTTCCTGGGCCTCGGCCTGCTGCTCCTCGCCCTCTCCCTCTACGTCGAGGCCCGCGGCCGCAGGCCCGGCGAACCGGAGTCCGCGAGGCCCCCGGCGTCCGAGCCGGTCAACGCCTGAGCCGCGCGTTGGTGTACCGGGTGGGCTCGGCCGTCGCCGGGTCCTCCGGCCACGGATGCCTGGGATACCGGCCCCGCAGCTCCGCTCGTACCGCCCGGTACCCGTCCCGCCAGAACGAGGCGAGATCGGCGGTGACGGCGGCGGGCCGCCCGGCGGGGGACAGCAGATGCACCAGCACCGGCACCCCGGCCAGCACGGGCGACTCCCGCAGCCCGAACATCTCCTGCAACTTCACCGCCAGCACCGGCTGTTCGGGCCGCGCGTAGTCGACCCGGATCCGGGACCCGCTCGGCACCTCGATCCGCTCGGGCGCCAGCTCGTCCAGCCGTACGGCGTCCCCCGAGGCCCACGGCAGCAGCCGCCGCAGCCCCTGCCCGGCATCGATCCGCCCGAGGTCGGCCCGCCGCCGGGCACGGCTCAACTCGGGCTCCAGCCACTCCTCCACGCGCGCGTGCAGGGCACTGTCGGACACATCGGGCCACGGTTCACCGAGCCGCTCCCTCAGGAACGCCAGCCGCTCCCGCAGCCGCGCCGCGTCCTCGGACCACCGCAACAGCCCGAACCCCTCGTCCCGCAGCCCCGCCAGCAACGCCTCCCGCACGCGCGCGGGCGCGGCCTCCCGCAACGGCCGCGCCGCCAGCTCCACGGCCCCCAGCCGCTCCACCCGGCGAGCCACCACGTCCCCGTCCCGCCACACGACCTCCTCGTCCCGCCGGTACAGAACCCCGGCCGTCTCCCGGGCGACCCCCTCGTCGATCACGACCCCGAGCCGCACGCGCGCGTGCCCGCCGCCCACCGCCCGATCGGCGACGGCCACGGCGATCCAGGGCCCCTCTCGCAGACCGGACCCCTCCGGCACCTCGGCCCGGGTCCCGGACACCATGAGGAACGCCCCACCGTCACGTCGGGCCACCCGCTCCGGGTACGCCAGGGCGGCCACCACCCCGACCCCGTGTTCGCCCCCGGCACCCGCCGCCGTCCCACCGCTCGCGGCGCCGCGCGGTTCGCCCGGTGGGGAGTCGGGCGCGGGCGGCGACGCGGTCCGCAGGCGCCGGGCCTCCGCGCGCCAGCGGGCCGCGTAGGCGTCGTCCCCACGCCGGGCGCGGCGCAACGCGGCGGCCAGGTCGTCGCCGTACTCCCGCGGCGGCTCCTCGCTCAGCAGCGCCACGACCTCCGCCGCGAGCTCGGCGCCCACCAGCGCCGTCGCGTCGAGGAGGGCCCGGGCCAGCCGGGGATGCAGGCCCAGGCGGGCCATGCGTACACCCCGTTCCGTGGCGTGACCGGCGGAGTCGACCGCCCCGATCGCCGAGAGCACGCTTCGCGCCGCCGTCATCGCCCCGCTCGGCGGCGGGTCCAGCAACGCGAGCCCCGTCGCCTCCGGATCGCCCCAGCAGGCCGCCTGCAACGCGAACGCCGTCAGGTCCGCCACCTTGATCTCCGGCGCGGGGAAACGCGGCAGACGGGCGTCCTCGGCCTCCGCCCAGCAGCGGTATACGACGCCTGGGGCCTCGCGTCCCGCCCGCCCGGCACGCTGCCGCCCGGCCGCCCGTGAGGCCCGCAGCGTCGTCAACGCGCCGAGCCCGCGCGCGTGGTCGACCCGTGGCTCCCGCGCGAGCCCCGAGTCCACGACCACCCGCACACCGGGCACCGTCAGCGAGGACTCCGCGACCGACGTCGCCAGGACCACCCGCCGCCGCTCCCCGCCCGCCAGCACCGCGTCCTGCACCGCGGCCGGCGCCCGGCCGTGCACCTGGAGCACGTCCACGTCACCGAGCCCGCCCAACTGCCCGGCCACGCGCGCGATCTCGCCCACGCCCGGCAGGAAACACAGAACGTCACCCTCTCGTTCGTCCAGCGCCCGCCGCACCACCGACGCGACATGCGCCAGCGCCGCCGGGTCCACCCGCATCCCGTGCGGCGGTCGTACCGGACGGGCCGGGGGCGCCCACACCACCTCCACCGGATACGTCACGCCCTCGGCGGCGACCACCGGCGCCCCGCCCAGCAGCCGCGCCCAGCCCTCCGCGTCGGTCGTCGCCGACGCCGCCACCAGCCGCAGCTCGGGCCGCAGCGCCGCCCGCACGTCCAGCAGGAACGCCGCGACCGTGTCCGCGTCCAGATGCCGTTCGTGGCACTCGTCGAGCACGACGACGTCGACGCCGGGCAACTCCTGGTCCCGCTGCAGCCGTTGCAGCAGGACACCGGTCGTGACGACCTCCACCCGCGTGTGCCGTCCCGCGACCCGCTCGCCGCGCACGGTGTACCCGACGCTGTCGCCGACCTTCTCGCCCAGCAGCCACGCCATCCGGCGGGCCGCCGCCCGCGCCGCGATCCGCCGGGGCTCGGCGACGACCACCCGACGCGCCGGTCGGTCGTCGGCGTTCAGCAGCCCCGCCAGGGCCAGCGGCACCAGCGTCGTCTTCCCGGTGCCGGGCGGCGCCACGAGGACGGCGGTGCCGTGCCCGTCCAGGGCCTCCTCCAGAGCGGGCAGGGCGGCGCGCACGGGCAGCGCGTCCAGGGCGTCGTCACGGATCACGCCCCCAGTGTGTCGCGTGCCCGGGTCAGTCCCGCTCGCACACGAAGATCGCCGTCCCCGGGATCAGGTTGCCGCGCAGCGGGGACCAGCCGCCCCACTCGGAGGAGTTCCACGCGGGCCACTCCGGCTCGACCAGGTCGACCAGCCGGAAGTCCGCGGCCACGACGTCCCGGACACGGTCGCCGATCGTGCGGTGGTGCTCCACGTACACCGCCCGGCCCCGCTCGTCCTGCTCGACGTACGGCGTGCGGTCGAAGTAGGAGCCGGAGACGGACAGACCCTCGGGGCCCGGCTCGTCGGGGAAGGCCCAGCGGATCGGATGGGTCACCGAGAAGACGAAACGGCCGCCGGGGCGCAGGACACGGCGGACCTCCCGCAGCACCCGCACCGGGTCGGCGACGAAGGGCAGCGCCCCGTACGCCGAGCACGCCAGGTCGAAGGAGGCGTCCGCGAAGGGCAGGTCGCCGGCGTCGGCGCACACCAGGGGGAACGACCCGCCGATGCGCAGCGCGTGCTGCAGCTGGCGGTGGGAGAGGTCCAGGGCCACCGGACGGGCCCCCTGGGCGGCCAGCCAGCGCGCGCACTGCGCGGCACCGGCGCCGATCTCCAGGACGTCCTTGCCCTTCAGCTCCTCGGGCGGCCCCAGCAGCTCCGCCTCCACCTCGTCGAGCCCTTCCGGGCCCCACACGAAACGGTCGTCGCCGAGGAACGTGCCGTGCTCGACCTGGTAGTCGTCGGCGTTCCGGTCCCACCAGCCCCGGTTGGCCCGGGAACTCTCCGTCACCCCGGCGTCGCGGCGGGTGGCCTCCGGTTCGTCCACCTCGGACGTCCCGCCGGCCCCGTGGGCCGCGTCGGCTTCGTGGACTTCGGGCTCTTGGATGATCGGCTCCCTCGTCGTACTCTTCCGTAACCTGCGTGCCGCGACCCGCTCCGGCGGTGACACGAGAGGGGTCTCCCAGGCCTGCTTGGCCTCAAGGGACAGGTTTTGTGCCGGGTATGCGGCGTTCCGCCCCGGGTGTGCGCCTTCGCGCATTGACCCTGCCTGGCTGCCCCCGTATGCTACAAGTTGCGCTGCGGGCCTGCGCACCTCAGACGTAGCAGGCTGCGCTCGCATCTGTCGTATGTCCCCTCGGTTTTCGAGGCGCCATTGGCTTTTGTCATGTGGCGCTTCCTTGGCTGTCCGGCTTCTTCAGAGCGATACGGGCTCCCGGCGTAGCAGTACCTACGACTTCAATGTCCGTACCGGAGCCCTTTCCCACATGACGAGCAGCACCGAGACCACCGCCACCACCCCGCAGGTTGCGGTCAACGACATCGGTAACGAGGAAGCCTTCCTCGCCGCGATCGACGAGACGATCAAGTACTTCAACGACGGCGACATCGTCGACGGCGTCATCGTGAAGGTCGACCGGGACGAGGTCCTGCTCGACATCGGTTACAAGACCGAAGGTGTCATCCCGAGCCGCGAGCTGTCGATCAAGCACGACGTCGACCCCAACGAGGTCGTCGCCGTCGGTGACGAGATCGAAGCCCTTGTTCTCCAGAAGGAGGACAAGGAAGGCCGCCTGATCCTCTCGAAGAAGCGCGCCCAGTACGAGCGTGCCTGGGGCACCATCGAGAAGATCAAGGAAGAGGACGGCATCGTCACCGGTACCGTCATCGAGGTCGTCAAGGGTGGTCTCATCCTCGACATCGGCCTCCGTGGCTTCCTGCCGGCCTCCCTCGTCGAGATGCGTCGTGTCCGCGACCTCCAGCCCTACGTGGGCAAGGAGCTCGAGGCGAAGATCATCGAGCTGGACAAGAACCGCAACAACGTGGTCCTGTCCCGCCGTGCCTGGCTGGAGCAGACCCAGTCCGAGGTCCGCCAGACGTTCCTCACGACCCTCCAGAAGGGTCAGGTCCGTTCCGGTGTGGTCTCCTCGATCGTCAACTTCGGTGCCTTCGTGGACCTGGGTGGCGTCGACGGTCTGGTCCACGTCTCCGAGCTGTCCTGGAAGCACATCGACCACCCCTCCGAGGTCGTCGAGGTCGGCCAGGAGGTCACGGTCGAGGTCCTCGACGTCGACATGGACCGCGAGCGCGTCTCCCTGTCGCTGAAGGCGACCCAGGAAGACCCGTGGCAGCAGTTCGCCCGGACCCACCAGATCGGCCAGGTCGTGCCCGGCAAGGTCACGAAGCTGGTCCCGTTCGGTGCGTTCGTCCGCGTGGACGAGGGCATCGAGGGTCTGGTCCACATCTCCGAGCTGGCCGAGCGCCACGTGGAGATCCCGGAGCAGGTCGTCCAGGTCAACGACGAGATCTTCGTCAAGGTCATCGACATCGACCTGGAGCGTCGCCGGATCTCGCTGTCCCTCAAGCAGGCCAACGAGTCCTTCGGTGCCGACCCGGCCTCGGTCGAGTTCGACCCGACCCTGTACGGCATGGCCGCGTCCTACGACGACCAGGGCAACTACATCTACCCCGAGGGCTTCGACCCCGAGACCAACGACTGGCTCGAGGGCTACGAGACCCAGCGCGAGGCTTGGGAGGGCCAGTACGCCGAGGCGCAGCAGCGCTTCGAGCAGCACCAGGCCCAGGTCATCAAGTCCCGCGAGGCCGACGCCGCTGCCGCGGCCGAGGGCGGCGACGCCGCGGGTGCGGCTCCGGCCGCGGGTGGTGGCTCCTACTCCTCCGAGGGTGCGGACACCTCCGGCGCGCTCGCCTCGGACGAGGCCCTCGCCGCGCTCCGCGAGAAGCTGGCCGGCGGCCAGAGCTGAACGCACACGGCTGAGCATTAGCCGATAGCACCTCGGGCCCGCATCCGGAAGGATGCGGGCCCGAAGTGCGTCCCGGGCGGGCCGTGTTCGCAGAGCGTTCCGGGAATGCCCGGACCCGCTCCCGCGTTGTCGACTACGAACACGAGGAGGAGCGTTCACAGTGCTTGATCCGCAGGGTTTGTACGCATGGGAGCCGAAGGGCCTGGCAGTCGTCGACATGGCGCTCGCCCAGGAGTCGGCGGGACTTGTCATGCTCTACCACTTCGACGGATACATCGACGCGGGTGAGACGGGCGACCAGATCGTCGAACGGCTCCTCGGCTCACTGCCCCACCAGGTGGTGGCCCGCTTCGACCACGACCGGCTCGTGGACTACCGGGCGCGGCGCCCGCTGCTGACGTTCAAGCGCGACCGCTGGACCGACTACGAGGTGCCGGCCCTGGAGGTGCGGCTCGTCCAGGACGCCACCGGAGCGCCGTTCCTGCTGCTGTCGGGCCCCGAGCCGGACGTGGAGTGGGAGCGTTTCGCGGCCGCCGTCCAGCAGATCGTGGAACGGCTCGGCGTCCGCCTGTCGGTGAACTTCCACGGCATCCCCATGGGCGTCCCGCACACCCGCCCGGTGGGCCTGACCCCGCACGGCAACCGCGCCGATCTCGTCCCCGGACACCGCAGCCCCTTCGAGGAGGCCCAGGTGCCCGGCAGCGCCGAGTCCCTCGTGGAGTACCGCCTCATGGAGGCCGGGCACGACGTGCTGGGCGTCGCCGCGCACGTCCCGCACTACATCGCCCGCTCGCCCTACCCGGACGCCGCCCTGTCCGTCCTGGAGGCCGTCACGGCCGCCACCGGCCTGGTGCTGCCCTCCGTCGCCCACGCCCTGCGCACGGAGGCGCACCGCACGCAGACGGAGATCGACCGGCAGATCCGGGAGGGCGACGAGGAACTGGTCGCCCTCGTGCACGGCCTGGAGCACCAGTACGACGCAGCCGCGGGCGCCGAGACCCGGGGCAACATGCTCGCCGAGCCCGTCGACATCCCCTCCGCCGACGAGATCGGGCGGGAGTTCGAGAAGTTCCTGGCGGAGCGGGAGGGCGACGGCTGATCCCGCCTGCCGTCCGTCACCCGCCTACCGGCCTCCTCGGCCAGGGCCTAAGCTGCCGGGCATGCTGAAAGTGGGTCTGACCGGCGGCATCGGGGCCGGCAAGAGCGAGGTGTCGCGGCTGCTGGTGGAGTGCGGCGCCGTACTGATCGACGCCGACCGCATCGCGCGCGAGGTCGTCGCACCGGGCACCCCCGGGCTCGCGGCGGTCGTCGAGACCTTCGGCGAGGGTGTCCTCGCGCCCGACGGGGGCCTGGACCGCCCCAAGCTGGGCTCCCTCGTGTTCGCGGACCCGGAGAAGCTCGCCGAGCTGAACGCGATCGTGCACCCGCTGGTGGGCGCCCGCTCCAGAGAACTGGAGAGCGCCGCCGCCGAGGACTCCGTCGTCGTCCACGACGTCCCCCTGCTCGCCGAGAACGGTCTCGCCCCGCTGTACGACCTGGTGGTCGTCGTGGACGTGGCTCCCGAGACCCAGCTCGACCGCCTGGTACGGCTGCGCGGCATGACGGAGGAGGACGCCCGCGCGCGCATGGCCGCCCAGGCGACCCGCGAGAAGCGGCTGGAGATCGCGGACGTCGTCGTCGACAACGACGTCCCCCTCGAAGCGCTGCGGCGACGGGTGCGGGAGGTGTGGGCGGACCTCACCCGGCGGGCCCACGCGGCCCGCGAGCAAACCGAACACACGCAGGAATAGCGGGGTCCCAGGGGGCGTTGAACCGTCCCAGCAAGGGAAGGACTCAGCCGTGCCCGAGACCAGCGGTTCCACTGGACGTAGCCCTCAGACGCATGTCATCGACTTCCGCGCCGCCGAGCAGCTGCTCGCCGCGAACGACCCGCGGGGCGCGGTCAAGCTGCTCGACCGAGTCATAGCCGACCACCCGGAGAACACGGCCGCCCGGCTGCTGCGTGCCCGCGCCTTCTTCGCCGCGGCCCAACTGCGGCCCGCCGAGCTGGAGTTCACGATCGTCCTGGAGCGGGAACCGGACAACGCGTTCGCGCACTTCGCCCTGGCCCGCACCTATCAGCGCCAGGCCCGCCCCGACCAGGCCAAGCGCCACTTCCGGCTCGCCGCGGCCCTCGACCCGAACCCGCAGTACGTGGAAGCGGCCCGGTTCGACTCCTGACGGCGGGGGCTGCCGCCACCGCCGGTGCCTACGGCCGCGCCGTCGCTACGGGTGGCGGGGCCCCGGCGGCTCGTACGGCGGGATGTCGCGGCCCGGCTGGTAGTGCGGTCCCTGACGGATGTGGCGCACGACCATGACCAGGTCGACGGTGACGATCAGCCACAGCACCCCGCAGGCGACGGCCCAGCCGGGGCGGCCGGCCAGAGCGAACGCCGCTGTCCCGGCGATCGCCCAGATCAGGCCCCATACGCTCAGCCAGAGCCGCATCCGCAGAGGACTGCGCGCTGTCGTCGGTTCACTGCCGGTACGCATCGGATCGCCACTCCTGCTCGTCCTACTCGGAAACGTACTCCCCGTCCCACGCGTTTTCACCAGGAGGCCGAGCGAACGGGGAGACGATGGTGCTGTTGGACGCGGTGCGGGCGGACGAGAGACTCGCCGACTGGGTGCGGGGCCTGGAGGAGAGCGGGAGCACGTCCACGGCGCACGCGCGGTTGCCGGACGGCGCCGACGAACTGGTCGACGCGCTGCTGGATCTCGCCGTGCCGTACGAGGACGTCAACGACCTGATCGCGTTGCGCCGCACCCTGGAGGCCGACGAGGGGGCGACCTGGCTGCTCGGGCGGTGCGTCGAGGGTCTGGTGCGGGACATGGGAAAGGTCGGCAAGGGGCCGAGGCTGCTGCCGCTGCCCCCGGAGGCGGGCCCGCTCGGCCGCTACTTCCACGTGTACGTCTTCGTGGCGGCTCTGCCGTACGTGCGCGCGTACCACCGGGAGCGCGGGATCCTCGACGACGTCTCCCGGCGCACCCTCGCCGACCTGGGCCGCGGCCTGGTGCTGCACCGCCGGCGGTACGGAGTGGGCGGGCTCGTCGCGCCGAGCTGGTTCTCGCTGCACTTCCACGGGGAGCTCTTCCAGCTCGGCCGCCTGCAGTACCAGCGTGCCCGGGTGGGCGGACGGGAAGGCGTCGCGCTGGCGGCGGCGGGCCTCGCCCTGGGACCCGGGGAACCCTGCCTCGACCTGCACATCCCCGACTACGCCGGGCCCCTTACGCCGCAGGCGTGCGACCGGTCGCTGGCGTCGGCCCACGACTTCTTCGCCCGGCACTTCCCCGAGGAGCGGTACACGGCGGGCTGCTGCCACTCCTGGCTCCTCGACCCGCAGCTGGCCCGGTACCTGTCGGCGGACTCCAACATCGTCCGGTTCCAGCAGCGGTTCCGGGTCGCCGGCGGCACCGGCGAACCCGAGGACGAGCTGCCGGTCCGTTTCGTGTTCGGGGACCCCGACCTGCCGGTGGAGACCCTGCCGCGCCGCACGCGTCTCGAACGGGCCGTGGGCGACCATCTGCGCGCGGGCGAGCACTGGTACAGCGGGCTCGGCTGGTTCGCCTGGTGAGGCACGCGCCGTCCGTCCGAGCCGGGGCCCGGGGGCACGAACGGGCACTGTTCACCCTATCGAGTGAAGACTGGCAGGAACGGCCCCTGCGCGCCCGGCCGTTGGACGGATATGAGCATTCAGATGCGTGAAGGGTACGACGGGACCGGTTCCGGAGCGATCACCCCGGACGGCTGCGCGGTCGAGCTGTACACGCGGCTGCCGGTGGGCGACGAGCCGGAGGTCATCGCGGGCGTCGCGCCCGCGGGGGCGCGCATTCTCGAACTGGGTTGCGGGGTGGGCCGGATGACGCACCCCCTGATCGAGCGGGGGTTCACCGTCACGGCCGTCGACGAGTCGGCGGAGATGCTGGAGCGGGTGCGCGGCGCCCGCACGGTGCACGCCTCGATCGAGGAACTCGACCTGGGCGAGAAGTTCGACGTGGTGATGCTCGCCTCCTTCCTCGTCCACACCGGGGACCCCGAGGTGCGGCGGGGGATGCTCGCGACCTGTCTGCGGCACCTCGCGGACGACGGCTTCGTGCTGATCCAGCGCGAGGGGGAGGACTATCACACCAACGTCCCCCGGGAACGGGTCGATGCCCGAGGCTTCACCGTCCGCATAGCGTCGACCGAACCGATCGGGGACGGGGTCCACTCGGTGTTCGCGGAGTACTCCTTCCCGGACGGCGAATGGACCCAGACGTTCCGCTCACGCCCCATGACCAAGGAGCAGTTCGAACAGGCACTGGCGGAGTCGGGGCTGACGGTGGACCGGTATCTGACGGAGGACCGGATCTGGGTGAAGGCGGTGCCCGTGGGGTGAGCGGCCCGACCGGGGTGGGAATCTCGGCGTGAATTCCGGTCGGGCGGCGATGAGTTCGGGGGAGGGGCCCGGTCTACCTCTGTGACAGCGCACACGGAACCGCTTCACACAGGAGATCCCATGTCCGAGACCACCGCTCCCGTCGTCCGTCCCGAGGCCACAGCGCCCGAGGTCACAGCGCCCGAGGCCACCGCGCGCGGCAAGGGCGCGCGCATCTCGCTGCGCGCGCTGCAGATCGCGCTCGCGCTGTTCTACGGGTTCGCGAGCGCGCTGCCCAAGCTGATCGCACACCCGTCGGCCGTCGAGTCCTTCGACACGCTCGGCTGGGGCAGCGCGGGGATGTACACCATCGGCCTGCTCGAACTGGCGGGCGCCGTCGGGCTGTTGATCCCCGTACTGGCTCCGGTCGCGGCGGTGTCGCTGAGCGCCCTGATGGTGGGGGCGTTCATCACGCAGATCACCGCCTTCGACGGACAGTACGCGGCGACACCGCTCATCCTGATCGTGCCGCTCGCCCTGATCGCCTGGGTGCGACGCCAGGACGCGACCGGCCTGACGAAGCTCGCGCGCGGCCGCCGGGCGTGATCGTCGTGACGGATCAGGTGGGGCGGCGGTGACGGTCGGCGTTGGCCGCCTCGGCCAGGCCCCGCAGGCGCTCCATGTCCCGCCGGTCGCGCTTGGTCGGGCGGCCCGTGCCCCGGTCACGGATGCCCGCGGGGGCGACGGCCTCGCGGGGCGGGGGCGGCGGGGAGTTGTCGACGTAGCACTCGGCGGCGACGGGCGCGCCGACCCGCTTGCGGATCAGACGCCGCACGATCACGATCCGCTCGTGGCCCCCGGCCTGGCGCAGTCGGACCTCGTCGCCGACGCGCACCGCGTACGCGGGCTTGACGCGTTCGCCGTTGACGCGGACGTGGCCGCCCCGGCAGGCGGTGGCGCCCATCGAACGGGTCTTGACCAGGCGCACGGACCAGATCCAGCTGTCGACGCGCACGCTCTCGCCGCTCGCCGGTCGGGCCGCCTCGGCCGACGCCGCCGCAGACCTGTCGGAGCCCCCGCTCGTCGCGGCCGGATCCTCCGCCCGCTCCTGCGTACCTTCAGAAGCCATGCCTCGACCTTAGCTCCCGGCCCGCCGCACGGGGGAGGCGATCACCGGACGTACCGTGGAGGAATGGACGGCGGCGGCAGCGATGGTGGCGGCGTGGTGGTCGGCGGAGGCGGTGCGGGCGGCGGGAAGGGCACCGGGCTGGCCGCGCTGGACGCGCGGATCACCGGATGCCGGGCCTGTCCCCGGCTGGTCGAGTGGCGGGAAGAGGTGGCGCGCACCCGGCGGGCAGCGTTCGCCGACCAGGAGTACTGGGGGCGGCCGGTACCGGGCTTCGGGCCGCCCGACGCCGCGCTGCTGATCGTCGGGCTCGCGCCGGCCGCGCACGGGGCGAACCGGACGGGGCGGATGTTCACCGGGGACCGCTCGGGCGACGTGCTGTACGCGGCGCTGCACGACGTGGGCCTGGCCTCGCGCGCCACGGCGGTCGCCGTGGACGACGGGCTGGAGCTGTACGGCGTACGCATCACCTCACCCGTGCACTGCGCGCCGCCCGCCAACAAGCCGACGCCCGGGGAACGCGACACCTGCCGGCCGTGGCTGGTCCGGGAGCTGGAGCTGTTGCGGCCGACGCTGCGGGCCGTGGTCGTGCTCGGTGCCTTCGGCTGGCAGGCCGCGCTGCCCGCGCTCGCCCAGGCGGGCTGGGACGTGCCCCGGCCCCGGCCCGTCTTCGGGCACGGCACCCACGTACCGCTCGACGGGCTCGACCTCTTCGGCTGCTTCCACGTCAGCCAGCGCAACACGTTCACCGGTCGCCTGACCCCTGCCATGCTGCGGGACGTCCTGCGGACGGCGGCGGGGTCGGCGGGGCTGGCGGTCGCGTCGTAGGCGCGGGGGAGGGATGTGCCCGCCTCTGCGGAAAACCGGCTGTCGGCCTCCGCGTACGCCGGTTAGGGTCACGCAATGCCCCTCTATCCGGAGATCGAACCGTACGACCACGGCATGCTCGATGTCGGGGACGGCAACCGCGTGTACTGGGAGGTCTGCGGGAACCCGCGGGGAAAGCCCGCCGTCGTGCTGCACGGCGGGCCGGGCTCCGGGGCCAACGCATGGTTCCCCCGGCTCTTCGACCCCGAGGCGTACCGGATCGTGCTCCTCGACCAGCGGGGCTGCGGGCGTTCGACACCGCCGGCGAGCGCGTACGAGACCGACATGGGCGTCAACACCACGGATCGGCTGATCACCGACCTGGAGCTGCTGCGAGGGCACCTCGGGATCGGGCGATGGCTGGTGTGGGGTGTCTCCTGGGGGTCGGCGCTCGGCCTGCGGTACGCCCAGACACACCCGGAGGCCGTGACGGAGCTGGTCCTCACCGGTGTCACCACCGGGTCCGACGCCGAAGTCGCCCTGCTGACCAGGGGACTCGGGCAGTTCTTCCCGGAGGCGTTCGCACGGTTCCTGGCCGAGCTGCCCGAGGAGGAGCGGGACGGGAATCTGCCGGCCGCCTACAACCGGTTGCTCGAGTCGCCCGACGGGGCCGTGCGGGCGCGGGCAGCGCGGGCCTGGACGGACTGGGAGACGGCGATCGCGGCGCGGCCGCCCCGCTCCGTGCCGCGATACGAGGACCCGGTCTTCCGCTACGGCTTCGCCCGTACCGTCACCCACTACTGGGGCAACGGCCACTTCCTCGGCGACGGCGAGGACGGTGTGGTCCTGCGGGACGCCCCGCTGCTCAAGGGCATCCCGGGCACCCTCGTCCAGGGCAGCCTCGACCCCGGCAACCTCCTCGGCATCGTCTGGCGGCTCCACCACGCCTGGCCCGGCAGCGAGTTGATCCTCGTCGACGACGTGGGACACGACGCGGGCGCGCCGGACATGGCGCAGACGCTGGTGGCGGCCACGGACCGCTACGCCGGGAACGGCTGAGCGCCACGGGACCGGGGCCGCCGGGGACGGCCGGGCGTCAGACGACGCGGGCCGCCGAGACGGGCCGGGCACCGACGGTGTGGTCCGACGAGGCGCCGTAGGAGCTCCAGCGGTAGCGGGAGAAGAGACCGGTGGAGTTCGAGGCGTAGAACATCATGTGGCCGATGCCCACGCCTTCGAGGTGCTCGCCGTGGCCGATCATCCGGGTGTCGGGGAGGGTGGTGGCGCTGGGCTGCCCGTACACGCCGTGCGGGGAGGACGTCATGTCGATGACCTCGATCGCGTACTGGGTCTCGCCGTCCTGCACACCGGTCCCCGTGTAGACGCCCTTCACCTCGCGGACCATCACGATGTGCCCGGTGGCGTCCGTGACCTCGGGGCCGTACTCGATCGCGATCAGGTCGCCCGGCAGCAGGTCGGCGACCTTGCGGACGGGCTGGAAGTGGGGACCGCCGCTGCCCCGGGCGAAGGCGTCGCGGTAGTCGGCGGCCTCGGGGATGCCGTCGTCGAAGTACTGCCGGAAGTAGTCCGCGGTGGCCCAGCCGTAGGTGTGCCTGAGCACCCAGGTGACGAAGGACGAGCAGCGGGCCCGCGCCACCCAGCCGGTCAGGTCGCCGGGCGTGCCCCAGGTGACCGTGGACGAGGCGCCGACCAGGTACTCGTTGTTCCGGGCGGCGGTACGGCCGCTGACGAGGGACACCTCGTCGGCGTCGAGGGCCCGCCCGTACGCCCTCACGTCGTCCACCGACCCCTTGAAGCGGTTCACCGGGGCGCCGTCCCACTTGGCCCGGCCTATGTTGAAGCCCTGCGGGGAGGCCCAGGACAGGGTGGTGGGGGCGCTGCCCTGGAGTTCGCCGTTCACGTAGAGGTGGATGTGGGTGCCGTCCCACACTCCGGTCAGATGGGTCCACGTGCCGAGCGAGGCGGCCGTGCCGGCGACGGCCGAGACCTTGGTGCTCCGGTCCTCGCCGCGGACCTTGAACGCCCAGGTCCGGAACTCCGGGTCGTACTGGAGCAGGAAACGGCTGGCGGTCGTGCCGTCCTGGCTGACGGCCGTGTACATGTTCGCCGGATCGGCGGGTGCGTCGCCGTCCGCGAGCCGGACCCGGGCCGAGACCGTGAACGGGGCCGTGGTGTCGAGGACGGAGGCCGTCGTGGCGTATGCCGTGGACGTGCCGTCGAAGGTGAGCTCGCCGCCCGCGCGGAGGGTGGTCCAGGAGGCGCCGGAGCCCAGGGTGAGGGGGTGGTCGCGGCCGGAGCGGTCGGCGCCCGTGCCGTCCAGCGGCCAGTGCCCGACGAGGCCGCCCGGCAGATGGCCCGCCGCCAGCAGCCGCTGGTAGTGCACCATCCGCTCGGCCTCCACCAGGTGCGGCGTGGTGACGGGGGTGAACGGAGTGTCGAGCGGTGCGTCCGCCGCCGCGGTGCCCGCGCTCCGCGCCACCCCGGTGAACACCCCCGCGCCCACGAACGCCGCTCCGCCCAACAGCCCGCGTCTGCTGACCATGCCCACTTCCCAACCACCTTGCTGAATGCCCGAGTTGACGGTCGGCAGTGTAGGCAGGGGCATGGCCGGGGTTCACCGGGATTCCGGCCCGCCCCTCCGTCCGTCCACGCCGTCCTCGCTGTTCTGGCCGTCCTCGCTGTTCTCGCCGAACAGATGCCGCACGGTCGACCGGTAGTTGGTCCGGACGTGGGCGAGGGCGTGCGCGCGGGCGCGGCCGGGGTCTCCGGAGGCGATGGCGTCGTACAACTCGCGGTGCTCGACGAGGAGTTGGGGCCACTCCTCGTTGCGCCGGGTCATCCAGCGCAGGCGGCCCGCGACGGGTTCGAGGGCCTCGATCAGCAGACTGTTTCCGGCCATGGCGACGATGCGGTCGTGCAGCCGGCTGTTGATGTCCGTGATCGACTCCGCGTCCTCCGCCTCGGTGGCGGCGGCGGCCTCGGCGAGGAGCCGCTCGACCTCGGCGAGATCCTCCGGGGTGGCGCGGGCGGCGGCGAGCCCCGCGGCGTACACCTCCAGGGCCTCGCGCAGTTCGAAGAGCTCCTTGACGTCGTTCGGGGTCAGCCGCCGCACGACCGTGCGGCGCGGTGTCTCGAAGTGGACGAACCCCTCCGTGACCAGCGCGCGGATGGCCTCGCGGACCGGCACGCGGGAGACGCCGAAGCGGTCGGCCAGCTCCCGTTCGACCAGTCGGTCGCCGGGGCGGAGGCCGCCCGCGATGATCTCCTGTCGCAGGGTGGCCAGGACGCGCTCGCGGACCGCGCCCAGGGGTTCGGTCTTCGTCGTGGAGCTCATGGAGTCATCTTCGCCGACTCCGGGTGTGTTTTACGGAGCGTTAACGGGAGCGACATCGGTCGGAACTGTTGACGGGAGGACGATGTCGGCAGTTTGGTATACCAAACGCGCTCGCCGTGGGTGACCGAAAGGCAGCCTCATCGAGCGGCAACCCTCCACAAGCAATCCTCCGTCCCGCGCTCCTGGAGGCCCCGTGTCCCTCGCAGCCAGTGCCGAAGCCACCGGCACCACAGCGTTCGTCCCCGACCCCCGCCTCACCAACGAAGACCTCGCACCCGCGACGAAGCGCAACTGGAAGGTCTTCGACCTCTTCGCCCTGTGGATGTCCGACGTCCACAACCTCGGCAACTACACGTTCGCCGCGGGCCTGCTCGTCCTCGGCATGAACGTCTGGCAGGTGTTCACGTCGTTGCTCGTCGGCTTTGTGATCATCTACGTCGGGATGAACTGGATGGGGAAGATCGGGCAGCGCCACGGCGTGCCCTTCCCCGTGGTCAGCCGCATCAGCTTCGGCGTCTGGGGCGCCAACATCCCGGCCGTCATCCGGGCCGTGATCGCCATCATGTGGTACGGCATCCAGACCTACCTCGCGTCCGTCGCGGTCAACATCATGCTGCTGGCCGCCTGGCCCGGCCTGGAGTCCTGGACCCACGACTCCTTCCTCGGCCTGCACCACCTCGGCTGGATCACCTTCATCGCCCTCTGGCTGATCCAGGCGGTGATCATCAGCCAGGGCATGGAGTCGGTGCGCAAGTTCCAGGACTTCTGCGGCCCGGCGATCTGGGTCGTCATGATCGCGCTGGCCGTCTGGATCCTCGCCAAGGCCGACTGGACCATCTCCCTCACCTCGACCCCGAACCCGGTCTCCGTCGGCGAGCAGTGGCGGCAGTGGTTCGGCGCGATCGGACTGGTCCTCGCCACCTACGGCACGCTGATGCTGAACTTCTGCGACTTCTCCCGCTTCGCCCCGGACTACAGGACGGTCAAGCGCGGCAACTTCTGGGGCCTGCCGATCAACTCGACCGCCTTCGTGGTGGTGTCCGTCATCGTCACCGCCGGCTCGATCGAGGTCTTCGGCAAGGCGATCACCGACCCGGCCCATCTCGTCGCCGAGATCGGCAACACCTGGATCCTCGTCCTGGGTGCCCTGACCTTCGCCATCGCCACCATGGGCGTCAACATCGTCGCCAACTTCGTCTCCCCGGCCTACGACCTCGCCAACGTCTGGCCGCAGAAGATCACCTTCAAGGTCGGCGGCATGATCAGTACGGTCGCGGCGCTGGTGGTGACCCCGTGGAACCTCTTCTCCAACCCCACCGTCGTCCAGTACTTCCTGGGCGGTCTGGGCGCCTTCCTCGGCCCGCTGTTCGGCGTGATCATGCTGGACTACTTCTGGGTCAAGCGCGGCCGCATCGACGTCGACGAACTCTTCAACGCCGAACCCGGCTCCCGCTACTACTACCGCAGGGGCGTCAACCCCAAGGCACTGTGGGCGTTCCTGCCGGCCGCGGCGGTCTCGGCGGTCCTCGCCCTGGTGAGCACCTTCCACGCGGTCGCCCCGTACTCCTGGTTCATCGGCACGGCGCTGGCCGCCGCGCTGTACGCGGTGCTGTGCCGGGACGAGCGGGCCGCGGGCTCGGCCTCCTCCGCGACCGCTTCCCCCGGGACCGTCCCGTCCGCGCCGACCTCCGCCGTGGAGGGCTGAGCGTGCGCATCGTCGTCACGAACTGCAACACGACGCAGGGAATGACCGAGGAGATCGTGCGAGGTGCCCGGGCCGCGGCAGGCCCGGGCACCGCCGTGACCGGACTGACCCCCGCCTGGGGTCCCGAGTCCGCGGAGGGCTGGCTGGACAGCTACCTCTCCGCCGCCGCCGTCCTCGACACCCTGCGGACCCACGAGGAGCCGTACGACGCCGTCGTCATGGCCGGCTTCGGGGAACACGGGCGCGAGGGCGCGCGCGAACTGCTCGACGTCCCCGTCGTCGACATCACCGAGGCCGCCGCCCACCTCGCCTGCCTGCTCGGACGGCGCTACGGGGTGGTGACCACCCTGGACCGCGCCTGCGGCCAGATCGAGGACAGCCTGGAGACCGCCGGTGTGGGCCGCAACTGCGCCGCGATCGTCGGCACCGGGCTCGGTGTCCTCGACCTCGCCGACACCGACCGCACCACCCGGGCCTTCCTCGCGGCCGGCCGGCGGGCGCGCGACGCCGGGGCCGAGGTACTGGTCCTGGGGTGCGCCGGGATGACCGGGCTGCAGCGGACGGTGGGGGAGAAGCTGGGGGTGCCGGTCGTCGACGGGGTGGGGGCGGCCGTGAAACTCGCCGAGTCGCTGGTCGCCCTGGGGCTGACCACCAGCCGGGCGGGGAGCTACGCGAAGCCGCTGCCGAAGAGGAGGATCTGGGGGGCCGGGGCGCGGTAGGGGGTGCCTCCTCGGGCGTGTGGGCGGCCTTGGGTTCGGTGGGGGTGCCTCCTCGGGCGTGTGGGCGGCCTCGGGTTCGGTGAGGGCTGGTCGCGCGGTTCCCCGCACCCCTCACGGGGCCGGGGTTTCCGGGACCACCGCCGTCGCCGTGATCTCCACCAGCTGGCCCGTGTAGCCGAGGCAGGCCACACCGAGGAGGGTCGAGGAGTGGGGGCCGATGCTGAGGCCGGACGCCTCGACGACGTCCCAGACCGCGGCGAGGACGGCAGGCTCGCTGCTCACGACGTACACGTCGGTATAGGCGACATGCTCGAAGTCGCTTCCCACCGCCCGCAGTTGCTCCCCGAGGTTGGCCAGCACCTGCTCGGCCTGCCGCACCGGATCGCCCTCCCCGACCAGCTTCCCGTCGGCGTCCAGCGGGACGGAACCGGCGAGGAAGGCGAGCTTTGTCCCGGCCTCGACGACGGACGCGTGCGCGTAGACGGGCGGCGAGAAGAGGCCGGGGACGACGGTGCGCCGGATCATCACTGCTCCCGGGAGGACTGGGAAGAAGACGGGGGACGACAACCTGCCGATCATCCGCCTCCCGTCCACCTCGCCGCATCCGAATTTCGGCGGAAGGGCGGGCTCCCCGGCCCCGGCCCCGGCTGGGGTTCCCCGAAGCGGGGAGGGCTGCCTGGCCGTGTGGGCGTCGCCGAATCCGGCCGTCGTCGGGGTGCGGATCGCGCCGGCGTGGACCGAGCAGACGCGGACCGCTGCTCCACGAGCCCCTCTCGGCGATCCCCGCGTCGTCCACCAGCACCGACACCGGCCCCAGGACCCGCTCCACCTCGGGTCCACCTCGGCCACCGCCCGCCGGGCTCCGCCGCCATTCAGGCCTCCCACTGTCGAACTGCACTGCGAAATGGCGGTCCGAAATAATCCTTCGAAATGGGGCCCGTTTCGCTGTTACCGTCCTCCGCGTGGCGAAACTCAATCAGATCATCGCAGTGGAGAAAGGCGTCAAGTCCAAGTCCCAGCAGGACCTGACGGCCGCTCATCACGGGCTGCAGAAGCCGGCGTTGCTGGCCGGTATCGCGCGTACCTATCAGCCGAAGGACGAGGAGGGCGAGCAGTTGCCGCCCGAGTCGACCCGGGTGCAGGTGCGGGCGGAGGACGTGTTGCGGGAGACGGCGGGAGTTCTCACGCGGCTGTTCGACGTGACCGCCACCAAGGACTGGGCCAACTGCACCGCGCGGGCGGACGTGAAGGTCGAGGGCCGCGTGCTCGTCGCCGACGTGCCCGTCGCCTATCTGCTCTTCCTGGAGAAGCAGCTCGGGGAGATCAACACGCTCGTGCGGAAGCTGCCCGTGCTCGACGCCTCCGAGGCGTGGGCGCAGGATCCGTCCACCGACGCCTGGAAGACCGAGGCCGTGCGGACGGTGCGGACGAAGAAGGTACCGCGCAACCATGTGAAGGCCGAGGCGACCGACAAGCACCCCGCCCAGGTGGAGGTGTACTACGAGGACATTCCGGTCGGCTACTGGACGACCGTGAAGTTCTCCGGAGCCCTGCCCGCCCGGCGCGTGAACGAGATCCTCGACCGCGTCGAGAAGTTGCAGCAGGCCGTGAAGTTCGCGCGGGAGGAGGCGAACGGCGTGGACGTCGTCGACCAGCGGGTCGGTGACGCCGTATTCGGTTACCTGTTCGGATAGTTCAGGTAGCCTCATGAACTCCCCGGTCGGCCTGTGAGCCGGGCGGGGTGCGCGAGGAGCGCAAGCTGAAGCTGAGGCTTGTCGTGACGGAGCGGTCCGTACCCGCCCAGGAATTCAGGGACGGGCCGTGATCAATCTCAGACTATTGCTCCAGACTCAGTATTCGCCGCCGATCGCCGCAACGACCGGACCCAGGCCCCGGACGTCGAAATGCTGGTTCAAGTCCAGCCCGCGCAGCTCGATGCGTGGTGGTCCAAAGGCAGGACGCGGCGACATGATGACTGACCCGGGTTCTCAACCGTCGCGGCGTGCCCAAGGGGCGGCATATCAGGGCCCGGGGGCCGGCTACGCCCCCGGGTCCACCTTTATTGCGTTCATAAAGAACATGGCATCTACAGAGATCGTCACATCGCGGTAATGCGAGCGTTCCACTTCCTCCAGTTCCGGGACCTACGGTGGAGGGCACACGCACACGTGTACGCACGCCACCAACGCCCCGGCCACCGTCGCCCGAAGGCACACCCCCGCCCTCATCCGACGACAGGAGCCCCGTGTCCCGCCCCCGCCGCGCCCCCCTCGCCCTGCCGCCCTGGCTCGCCCACGCCCTGCGTGCGCAGCGGGGCCCCGTTCCCTGGAACGCGGTGCTGCGGGGAGCGCTGGCCGGTGGACCGCTGCTGCTGGTCGCCGTGGTGTCGGGGCGCCCCTCCGTCGGGGTGCTCGCCGCACTCGGCGCCATGCTCGCCGGCATCAACGACCGGCCCGGCAGCAGGCGCGCCGCCGTGCAACGGCTCGGAGTGCCCGCGCTCGCCGGAGCGGTGGGGCTCCTCGTCGGCACGTACGCCGGGCAGTACGCCGGAGCCGTCGTCCTCACCCTGCTGCTCACCGCGCTCGGTCTGCTCGCCGGCGCGATGAGCGCGGTCGGGCCCGTGTCCTCAGGGGCGGGCACCCAACTGCTGGTCGCGGCCGCCATCGGTGCCGGGATGCCGCTGCCGGAACCGGGATGGGAGCGGGCGCTCGCCTACCTCGCCGGCGCCGGATGGCTGCTCGCGCTGCGCCTCGCCCTGCCCACCCCCGCGATCCTCACCGCCGGCGACTACCGCTTCGACGGCGAACGGGACGCCGTGGCCGCCGTCTACGACGCGATCGCGGCCCTCCTGGACGCCGTCGGCACCCCCGCCGCCGTCGCCCGACGGGCCGCGCTGACCGCCGCCCTCGACCACGCCCAGGACGCCCTCGCCGGACCCCGGCTGCGGCGCTTCGCCAGCTCGTCGGCCGAACGCCGCCTGCACGCCCAGTACACCGCCGCGCTCCCGCTCGCCGAGGCGGCGACCGCGCTGGCCTGGGCCGGGGACACCGTGGTCGGCCGCGCCTCCGAAGGACCCCGGCGGCTCGCCACGGCCGTACGCGGCAACACCGCCACCGGTCCGCTGCCCGCGCCCGCACGCTCTGCGCCCGCGCTGCGCGCCCTCGACGACGCGCTGCTGCGCGCCGCCGAGACCTTCGACCGGGGCGGCGACCCACACAACCTGCACACCCGCCGCCGTACTCTCGGATCGCTCGTCCGGCTCGGCCTCGGCTCCGGCGGGCGCGAGTACGGGCTGCGGGTCGCCCTGTCCTTCGGCGCCGCCGCGGCCGTGGCGCAGGCGCTGCACCACCAGCACTGGTACTGGCTGCCCGCCACCGCCGTCTTCCTGGTCAAGCCCGACCTGGGGCCGCTCGTGTCCCGGGTGCTGTGCCGGGCGGCCGGGACCGTGCTCGGCGCCGTGCTCTTCGCCGGCTTCGCCGCCGTGCTGCCCCGGCCGGAGGGGCTGATCGCCCTGGTCGCCGTCAGCGGGGCGCTGATCCCCGTCGCCACCCGGCACTTCGCCGCCCAGACCGCGGTCGTCACCGTGCTGGTGCTCGCCCTCGTCATGGTCGGCGGGGACCCCCAGGCTTCCTGGAGCCGTATCGCCGAGACCCTGCTGGCCTGCGCCATCGTCCTGATCGTCGGACACCTGCCGATGCCGAGGGGGCAGCGCGGCGGGGGCGTGCGCGCCCGGCTCACCGAGGCTTGCACGGCAGCGCACGCCTATCTCGCGCACGTCCTGGACGAGGCGCGCACGCCGGGCGCCGGACCTGGCGCGGGCGGGCCGTCCCCGTCCAGCGGCGCGTCCACGCCCAACGGTGTCACCGTGTCCGTCGGAGCGGCCCTGCCCGGCGAGACCGACGAACGGGCCGCCCGCTGGACGCTGCGCCGCGAGGCCTACCGCTCGCTCGCCGGGGCCCGCGCCGCGATCGCGCTCTCCGGCGCCGAACTTCCCGCCCTGGCCCGGCACACCGAGGGCACCGACGAGATCGCCGCCGTTCTCGAGCGGCTGGTCGACACCACCACCGCCTGTGCCGTGCACCTCGACGACACGGGACGGCTCGGCCGCCGTCACACCGAGCGGCTCACCGCCCTCCTCGACGAACTCGCCCGCCACCGGAGGCACGTCGACATCAGCCTCCCCGCCCCACCGCCCGCACCCGACCTCATTCGGAAGCCGGGCCTGACGGCGTGAGGGCGTGACCGCGTGGCGTCTGGGCCGGGGTGACGGGCGCCCGGCGCCGGCCCCGAAGACCGGTCCTGATCCCCGAGTCACCTCCTGGCGAGCCCGCCCCGGTCGTACGGTGACGGCATGACGCCGCCGCCTCCGCCCTCACCCCCCTCCTCCGCGTCCCCTTCCTCGGCCTCGTCCCCGGCACCGCCCCCCGCCGATCTCGTCGTCACCGGCTGCACCGCCCTCGTCCACGACGAGCACGAGGGGATCGCTTTCGTCGAGGACGCCGCGATCGTCGTTCGGGACGGGGTGATCGCGAGCATCGGACCGGCGGAGGAGACGGCCCCCGTCCCCACGGCGGAACGCATCGACGCGCGGGGACAGGTCGCACTGCCGGGGCTCGTCAACTGCCATACGCACACGCCCATGGTGGCGCTGCGCGGCATCGCGGAGGACATGCCGGCCGAGGAGTGGTTCAACGACGTCATCTGGCCCGTCGAGTCCAACCTGACGGCGCGGGACGTCGAGCTGGGGGCCCGGCTGGCCTGCGCGGAGATGATCCGCGGCGGGGTGACCTGCTTCGCCGACCACTACTTCGCCATGGACGCCGTCGCCGCCGTCGTCGAGGAGACCGGCCTGCGGGCGCATCTGGGGGAGGCCTTCTTCTCCTCCCAGGGGCCCGAGGGCCGTGAGAAGTCCCTGGAGTTCGCGCTACGGCACCGGGGCGCGGCCAGCGGTCGCATCACCACCGCGCTCGCCCCGCACGCCCCCTACACCGTCGACGACGCCGACCTCGCCGCGACCGCCGACCTTGCCCACGCGCACGACCTCCCGGTGCACCTGCACGCCGCGGAGAGCCGCGACCAGACCGACAACAGCCTCGCCCGGCACGGCGTCACGCCCATCGAGGTCCTGGAACGCACCGGACTGCTTAGCCTCCCCGCGGGCGTCCTCGTCGCGCACGGCACCGGAATCGTCGAGCGCGACCTGCCGGTCCTGGAGCGGGCGACGGGGCAGGTGGCCGTCGCGACCGCGCCCCGCGGCTATCTCAAGTTCGCCTGGCCCACCACCCCGGTGCGCGCCCTGCGCCGCATCGGCGTCCCCGTCGGACTCGCCACGGACGGCGCCGCCTCCAACAACTCCCTCGACGTGTGGGAGGCCATGGCCCTCACGGCCCTCGTGCAGAAGGCCACCGAGGGCGACCCGCGCTGGCTGACCTCCCGCCAGGCCCTGCACCACGCCACGCTCCAGAGCGCCCGGGCCGTGGGCCTGGGGGAGACGATCGGCAGCCTCGCCCCCGGTCGGCGGGCCGACATCGTCCTCGTCGACCTCACCGGCCCGCACACCCAGCCCGTGCACGACCTCGCCGCCACCCTCGTGCACAGCGCCCGCTCCGCCGACGTGACCACCACGATCGTCGACGGCCGTGTCCTGATGCGCGACCGCGAGCTGCTCACCGTCGACGTGCCGACGACGGTGCGGGAGATGACGGGCCGCCTGGCCGCACTCACCGACCGCAGCCACGGGGGCCGGATCCAGGACTACGACAGGCCGCCCGAGTAGCCGGGATTCTCGCCCTCGCGAGGCGCGCATGAAACGGACGGTGTGCCGGTACTCGTCGTACCGCAACACTTTCCACCACGACCACGACCACGACCAGGACCGCAACCACGACGTCACCGGGCGGTGGGCGTCGAGCGGATCACGTACCGCGACGCGGACCACGTACCGCGACGCGGGACACCTACGAGGAGTGACAAATAGTGCAAGTGTTGGCACGCTCCGTCACCGGAATGTGTGGTTTCTGAGAGGCACCTCACGATCCGCCGTTGACCTCGTGTCAACTACGTCTCAGTACCGTCACTTCGCGAGCCGTTCACCCCATGGTTGGCGTTTAAATCTACGAGCTGACTAGCCGCGGGCTACGGGCTCACGGGTTCAGCGTGACATGGAGGTGCAGGGTGAACGGGCGAACGGTGCTGGGACGCTTTCCCGCCGGTGGACCGCGCGGCTCGTGGCCGGCGGAGGAGCTGGCGCACGCGGCCCGCCTGGAGGGGCAGCAGGCCGAGGTCGTCATGGACATCGCGACGGACATGTTCCTGGTCATCGTGCGCGGTGCCGAGACCGCCGCGACCGCGTCGGCCTGACCGTCACCCCGCCTTCGGCGTGGGAACCTTCGCCGCGGCGGTACGCTCGGCCGGCAGTCGCGCCGCGAACTGCTCGGCTTGGAGCGAGTACAGCTCGGCGTACACCCCGCCCGTGGCCAGCAGTTCGTCCGGGGTGCCGGACTCCACCAGGCGCCCCTGGTCGAGGACGTGCACGAGGTCGGCGTGGCGGACCGACGCCAGCCGGTGGGTGATCAGGACGACCGTCTGACCGGTGCCCGCCAGGGCGCGGATCTTCTCGAAGACCTCCAGCTCGGCGCGCGCGTCCAGGGCGGCCGTCGGCTCGTCCACGATGAGGATGCGCCCGCGCCGGTACGCGGCCCGCGCGATGCCCAGACGCTGCCACTGCCCGCCCGACAGCTCGTGCCCGCCGCTGAACCCCTTGCCCAGCAGTGTGTCCAGGCCGCGCGGCAGGTCGTCCATCACGTCCTGCGCCCCGGCCTCCGCGACGGACGCCGCGAGCCGCTCCTCGGTCAGCGGTGCCGACGGGCGGCCGATCGCCATGTTCACGCGGGCGGTGAAGGGCCAGCGCTTGAAGTCCTGCGCGACCATCGCGATGCGCTCGGCGAGCTGCCGCCGGTCGGCGCCCGCCGCGTCCACGCCGTCCCACATGATCCTGCCCTGGTCGGGCGCGTACAGCCCGGCGAGCAGCTTGACCAGGGTCGTCTTGCCCGAGCCGTTCTCCCCGACGAGCGCCACGATCTTGCCGACCGGCACGGTCAGGGTGACGTCCTTGAGCGCGGGCCGTCCGGCCTTCCCCGGGTAGGAGAAGGTCACGTTCTCCACCCGGATCTCCCGCGGGTCCTCCGGCAGCGGATCACCGCCCTCCGGGATCGCGCGCTTGGCGGCCTCCACGTACAGCCGCTGCATGTCGCCCACGAAGAGGGCCTCCTCGTGCAGCGCGTTCACTTCGAGGACCAGCGTGTCCAGGCTCGAAGAACCCGTGCGGATCGCGAGGACCGCCGTTCCCGCCACGGACAGGGCCATGGCGCCGGCGAGCAGCAGGCCGCCCAGCGTCGCGTACGTCGCCACGGTGGCCAGCCCGGTCCACAAAGCCGCGTACAGGCCCGTACGGGCCGCCAGCCGGGCCAGCCGGGCCTGCTCGGCCTCCGCGGTCTCCGACATCGACCGGTAGTGGCGCAGCAGGAACGGGCCGACGCCGTGCACCCGGATCTCCGGGGCCGCCTCCGGTTCGATCAGCAGGGAGCCGATCAGATAGCCCGCGCGCGCGTGCTGCACCCAGGCGTGGAACGACGTGTAACGGCGGCGGGCGATCGTCAGGGAGCTCCAGGCGCTCGGCAGGGTCATCGTGACCAGCAGCGGCAGCAGGGCCGGGTGCAGCACCGTCAGCACGCCGGCCGCCGCGATCAGCGAGATCAGCGCGTTGACCACGCGCGCCGAGTAGCTGATCATCCGGCGGGCCGACTGGGCGCCGTACTTCGCGGTGTCCAGCAGCTTGTGGAAGCCGTCGTCCTCGATCGCGGACAGCTCCACCGCCGCCGCCCGCTCCAGGTACAGCTCGGTCGCGACCCGCTCCACCTTCGGTTCCAGCCGGCCCGTGGCGTACGTCGAAGCGGCCCGCAGCAGCGTGGCCACCAGCATGACCGCGGCGATGGTGACGAGGGCGGGGACCGCCTCCCGCAGCCGCTCCTCGACCGTGCCGTCCGCCATCAGCCGGGCCAGGATCGTGTTCACCGCGAGCAGGCTCACCGCCTGGGCGAGGCCCCGGCCCGTCTCGGCGGCCAGCACGGTCCGGGCGGCCCGCCGGTCCGCCTGCCAGGCCAGCCGGAAGCTCGACGCGAGCAGCGACGGCAGCCGCCGGATCATCGCGCGGAAGTTCAGCTCCAGAAAGGCGTCGGCATGCTGCGACCAGCCCATGTCGTACCGCAGCGGCCCTCCGAAGAGGAGCTTCTCCGACTCGGACGTCTCCGGCTTGCCCCCACCACGCGCCTTCCGCACTCACGGCCTCCCCCGAGTCGTCGCCGACGGCCACTATCCCGGGACCCTCCTCTCCCGACCAGGGCGCACGACGGTGCCACCACGACCCACCCGGAGCACAAGGGGCGCGGGCGATGCCCTTCGGCGCGCCCCTGTGGAGGGCCGCAGGCCCCCTCACAGGGGCGCGGGGAACTGCGCGACCGGCCCCCACAGCCGGACAGCCGCCCCCGAGACGGATCCCACCCGAACCGACCGCGCACAGGGGCGCAGCCCCTGCCAGGAACGCGGCCCAGACCGGCGGAGCCCTACGCGGTCATGCGGGACCATGTGGGCGTGGTCCCCGTCACCCGGCACAGCGCCAGGTACAGCGGTATCGGCGGCGTATAGGGGATCGTGCCCTCGGGCCTGAGGATCAGACCGGGAGCGGCCGCACCGTCGGAGACCAGCGCGCCGGTGGTGTAGCGGACCGGCGACGGCCACTCCAGCGCGTAGTCGGAGTCGGCCGGCACGATCCACCACCAGTGCGCCCGGTCGGCGTAGACGCAGCCCACGCGGGGCAGCCGGGGCAGGACCATCGGACCGAAGCGGGCCGGGACGGCGACCGCGTCGCATCCCATGGGCGCGGTCATGCCCTCGGGCAGGGGGATGGGGCGGGTCGGCGCGGCGGAACGCTGGGCGCGGCGCAGTCGGGTCAGGGTGTCGAGGCTCACCACGCGAGCCACTCTGCCCCCACCGGGGGGCCGAGTGGGACCGATCGACGCGCTCACACCCATTCGGCCCCCGTCCGCCGTCCGACCTGGGGCCGGACTCCGACTTCCGTACGACATTCGAAACCCGTGCGGCAGCCGGCCTCGGCACCGCTCCTGTGGCCCTCGACGCCCTTGACGCGGTAGGACTCCGCCTCACCGGGCCGGTCCTCGGCCGGCGGCTTCTTCGCGCCCCAGCCCAGATCGGACCGGGCCGCCGTGTCCGGGCCCCTGCCCGCGCCCAGGGTGATGTCCACGACCGGCTCGGGCGTGACCGCCGTAGGGGCGAGCAGCCCGCGCGGCACGTCCGCCCAGACCAGGAGCCCCAGACCGACCGGCTGGGCACCCCATGAGCGGCAGAGGGACTCGATGAGGAGCAGACCCCTGCCGTGTTCCTCCTCGGGCCGCTGCGGCGAGGGGTGCGGCTCGCCGGGCGCACAGCCCTCGTCCCGTACCGCTATCCGCACGAGTTCGTCGCCGTCGGACAGCTCGCAGACGATCTGGGCGCTCGCGGTGTGCACGATCGCGTTGGTCACCAGTTCGGACACGACGAGGGCGGCGGTGTCGCAGGTGTCCTCGCAGAGGGCCCAGCCGGTGAGCTGGGTACGGGTCACACGCCGGGCCTGGGCCACGGCGCCCGGGTGCGCGGCCAGCTCGAATCGAAACCGGCGCTCGGCGATTGTCTCGGGGCGCGCCCCGGCGGCCGGACCGGGACCGACACGGTCACCGGCGGCGTCTGTTCCTAACGGCGCAGGGGGCGGAATCACGCTTGCCACTATCGCCCCGCCGTGAACACTTGGCAAGTGTCACTCTGAAAATTGCAGAGTGCCGTGTGACTCTCTGAACGGTCGTGGCACACTGCACGCAACAGCACGTGTAGCGGCGCCAGTTGGAAATCCCTCGCACAACGTTCGTATGTACGCACAGTGTTCGTATGTGTACACGGGCGCGTGCGACGCGCGAGGTCTCCGAACGGCGCCGTAAATCTGTCGGCACCGGGATGGGCCGGACATCGACGCAGGTCAGCGCAGGGTCACAGGAAGAGAGGCGAGATGAGCGAGCCGCGGTCCGCGCCGACGGTCGGGCAGGTCGTGCTCGGTCGGCGTCTGTTGGACCTGCGCGAGCGCGCGGGCATCAGACGCGAGGACGCCGCACGCGTCCTGCACGTCACCGCCGCCACGGTCCGCCGCATGGAGACCGCCGAGGTCGCCCTCAAGATCCCCTACCTCCAGCTCCTGCTGAAGGCGTACGGGGTCGGCGACGAGGAGGCCGAGACCTTCGTCCAACTCGCCGAGGAGGCCAACAAACCCGGCTGGTGGCAGCGCTACCACGACATCCTGCCGGGCTGGTTCTCCATGTACGTCAGCCTGGAGGGCGCGGCCTCCCTGATCCGCGGCTACGACCCTCACTTCGTCCCCGGGCTGCTGCAGACCGAGGACTACGCGCGCTCCGTCATGACCTCGGGCGCCATCGGCCAGACCAAGCCCGCGGACATCGAGCGCCATGTCGACCTGCGCATGCGACGCCAGGAACTGCTCACCCGTGAGGGTGCGCCCCGGCTGTGGTTCGTGATGGACGAGACCGCCCTGCGCCGCCCCGTCGGCGGCCCGGCGGTCATGCGCGCCCAGATCGACCGACTGCTGGAGGTGATGGAGCTGCCGCATGTGACGGTGCAGGTCGCCACGTTCGACACAGGACCGCACCCCGGCACGTACGGGCCGTTCGTCCTGTTCCGATTCGCCATGCCGGAGCTTCCGGACATGGTCTACAGCGAGTACCTGACCGGCGCCGTCTACCTGGACGACCGCTCCGAGGTGGCGACCCACCTCGAGGTCATGGACCGCATGGCGGCGCAGGCCGCCACGGCACAACGCACGAAGGAGGTCCTCCGGGACCTCCGCGAGGAGCTCTGAAGACACCGAATGGAATTCATCAAGCCGCAGTCGCAGACGCGCACACGCGCGCAGTCGCACAACCGCGTCTACAACGGCATGCCCGCCCGGGAGCTGGGCAGCGAGGGCTGGCACAAGCCCTGGAGCGGAGGCAACGGAGGGAACTGCCTGGAGGCCATGAAGCTCGCCGACGGACGGATCGCCGTACGGCAGTCCACCGACCCCGACGGACCGGCGCTGATCTACACGCCCGACGAGATGAACGCCTTCATCCAGGGCGCCAAGGCGGGGGTGGCCGACTTCCTGCTCTCCTGAGGCCTGTTGCGCCCTCCCTGTTGCTCAGCCGATCCCCCTATGTTGGCCCTGAATTGATCACTTACTGCCGCGGAACCTTATGGAGTTCGTCATGAACGGGCGTCCCCCCGTCGAGATCGACACGAGCAGACCTCATCCCGCCCGGATGTACGACTGGTACCTCGGCGGAAAGGACAACTACCCCGTCGACGAGGCGATGGGGCGGCAGATGCTGGCCCTCGACCCCCGCGTGCCGGTGATGGCGCGGGTCAACCGTGCCTTCATGCACCGCTCCACCCGCTGGCTGGCCGAGCACGGCGTCCGCCAGTTCCTCGACATCGGCACCGGTATCCCGACCGAGCCGAACCTGCACCAGATCGCCCAGCGGGTCGCCCCCGAAACCGCCGTCGTCTACTGCGACAACGACCCCATCGTGCTGGCCCACGCGGCGGCCCTGCTGCGCGGTACGCCGGAGGGGCGCACCGAGTATCTGCAGGCCGACGTGCGCGACCCACACGCCCTCGTCGAGGGCGCCGAGAAGGTCCTCGACTTCAGCAGCCCCGTGGCGCTCTCGCTGATCGCGCTGCTGCACTTCGTCTCCGACGAGGACGGCGCGCACGCCCTGGTCCAGCGACTGATGGCCGAACTGCCCTCCGGCAGTTATCTGGTCGCCACCCACGCCACCGCCGACTTCACCCCCGAGGAGTCGAAGGCGGCCACCGAGAAGCTCAAGGCCGCCGGTGTGACCCTGGCCCTGCGCTCCCGCGAGGAGTTCGCCCGCTTCTTCGACGGCCTCGAACTGGTCGACCCCGGCGTCGAGGTGCCGCACCACTGGCACCCCGACCTCGGCGACCCCGTCCCCGGCCAGGACGACGGGGTCATCCCGGGGTACGGGGCGGTGGCCCGCAAGCCGTAGAGCGGCGTCGGGAACCGGTGCACGACCGCGCGGCGCGGGCCGAGAGGCCCGCGCCGCGCACTCCTACGCCTTGCCGCGACCGCCTATACGTACGACCAGATCCGGCGCGGCGCGTCGACGAGGCGGCTCACCGCGACCACCGGCAGCGGCGGCTTCGCCGTGTCGCGCTCCCGCTCCAGCATCAGCCCGTAGTAGATCTGCTCGATCGACGGCGGTCCGACCGACAGGTTGCGCCAGACCGCGCCCGGCGAGTCCTCCTGCCCGGTCTTCACGAGATAGGCCGCGGCCATCGTCCCCGTACGGCCGACCCCGGCGCCACAGTGCACGAACACCGGCCCGGAGCTCTCGGAGACCGTGTCGAGCAGACGCCGCACCTGTTCGGGCGTCGGGGTCTGCCCGTCCCGCATCGGCACCCGTACGACGTCGAGGCCCGCCTCGCGCGGCAGGGCGAGCTGGGCGGCGCTCAGCTTCTCCGCGCGCAGGTCGACGACCGTGGTGAAGCCGAGATCGGAGAGCGCCCGGTACCCGGCGGGGGAAGGGGCCGCCCCGCGCCACAGCTCGCCGTCCGTGCCGACGGGCTGGAAGTTGTGGATCCCCTTCACCGAGCGCGTCCCCTCGGGCACCGAGGTGGTCTCACGCGCCACGTACGTCATCGCCAGGACACCCAGGGAGCCCGTCGCCCAGAAGGCGAGGTAGCCGAGCAGCACACCGATCAGCACGCGCACCACCTTGCGGCGCAGTGAGCGGGGGCGGGCGGAGGGAGCGGAGGGGGCGGAGAGATCAGGGCGTACGGGCGGAGGTGCGACAGAGACAGACATGGATGACCCGGGGGTTGGGGACGGGGGGTCTGTCCGGAATCGTAGCCTGCCCGAGATAAGCGTTCTGTCTGTTTGTGTGCCACCTCACTTCATTTATGACAGTTGTGGAGATCTTGTCCTACCTGTCGATCTCCAGGGTCACGGCTGGTCCGCGTCACCGATGCCCACCACGGTGAGGTGCGCGCGGTCCACGTCGGTGTCCTCCAGACAGCCGCGCAGCCGCAGCCGGTCATGATCCGTCAGGGAGGGTCGGACGACTGCCGCGAACATCCCGTCGCCGAGCTCGCCCAGCGTGGTCCGCCGCAGCGGCACCGACGTCGAGTTCCGGCAGCGCTCCCAGGCCTGTGACGCGGCCATGGCCTGCCGCTCGGCGCTCGGAGGAACGCCCCGCACGTCCACCCGCACCAGCACGGACGTCGCCTCCGCCCCGTTCCGCTCCTCCTTCCTGGTCTGCGTGAGGTCGGCGAGCCCGACCACCAGCGAGACCAGCAGGGCGACGCCGACACCCACGGTGATCAGCCGCGCCGCCCGCCCCCGGCCGCCACCGGGCGGAGCCAAGTCCTCAAGATCGACGCCCGGCGCCGGGTCGGGCGCCGTGAGCACCGCCAACCGCCCCGCCAGGTGCCGCTCCGCCGTCGGCCGGGCCGTGACCGACGCGATCCGCTGCACCAGCCACGCGATCCCCGACAGCACCACACCGGTGATCAACAGCACGGGCACGAAGACATACGTACGACTCGCCGGATCCTCCAGCCAGCGGAACCGGTCGCCGCGCTCATCGCTGTGCGCCTGCCGCAGCCGGGCCAGCGCGTCCTGCTGCCGACGGTCGCTCTCCCTGATCCGCTTCTCGATCCGCGCCAACCGCCCCAGCAGCACGAGCCCCAGCAACAGCACCCCGACGATCAGGAGCAGCACCCCGCTGAGGATGGCCCGCTGCCACTGCCACCGGTAGAGGTAGACGACGAAGTAGACGCCCGCGCCGACCGCCGCCGCGCCCCCGAAGAAGTAGGCGAGGCGCCGCATCACGAACCCTCCGCCCGTACGTCGCCGGTGCCCCCGTCGACCGTCACCCGGGTCCCCGGCGGGAAACGGCGCACCGCGTCGTCGACGCCCACCACGGCCGGCACGCCGAACTCCCTTGCCAGCACCGCCAGATGGGACAACGGGCTGCCCGTCTGCGCCACCAGCCCCGTGAGGCGCGGCAGCAGCGGGGCCAGCGCCGGATCGAGCGTGCGGACCACCAGCACGGCGTCCGGCGGACCGCTCCCCTCGCCGTCCCACACCGTGCCCGCGCCCCGGCCGCCGGACACGCCCCGGCCGCCGTTCCCGTCTCCCGCGCCGGACGGCCCGGAGGCGCGGTCGGCGACGACCACACCGCCCTCCGCGAGCCGGAACCGGTCCGGGAGCGGAGCGGACGCGGCCCTGGGCAGCCGTTCCGCGAAGTCCTCCGGCAGCCCACCGGTCTCCAGCGCGGTCACGAGCTCCTTCCACCGCAGCAGCCCCACCCGCCGGGCCTCACCCAGCACACCCCGGACGAGCAGCCGGCGCGCCGCCTCCCGCACCAGTCTGACCTGCAGCTCCTGCACCCAGCGGACCCGCAGCCGCAGGGCCTCGCGCGGTGGCAGGGCGCCCGGGGAGACGGGCCCCGCACGCCGCGCGGACGGAAGGGGGGCCGTGGTGTCGCCTCGGTCGTCGGCGGTGGGGGCGGGGCGCGCGGAGGGGGAGTGCGAGGAGGCGGGTGCCAGGGCGGCTTCGGGGGAGAGGTGCGGGGCGGGGCCGGCCGAGGCGGTCGCGGAGGCGCCGTTGCGGTGGACGGGCTCCGGCGGGGGCAGCCGCAGGTCGCCCCACAGGCTCGGAGCGGTCAGGGCGAGGACCACGGGCTCGGCGGCCACCACCTGGTGATCCGGCAGGCTCCGGTCCCGGTACCTCGACTCGGTGAGCGTCGCGAGAGCGGCACCCGCGGCCGTGACGCGGGGCTCGGGGAGGAGGGCACCCGCCAGTGCCTCCTGGGCGTGGAGCGAGACCAGGACCGAGCGCGTCCAGCGCAGGGTCGAGATCAACTCGACGGTCGGCAGGTCTCCGGTCGGCGGGGTCTCGACCAGCCGCCGGTCGACGTCGGCCACCAAATCCGTCGCCAGACCCGGCAGCGTCGAGGTCAGCCGCCCCACCCGCCAGGCGGCACCCAGCCGCCGGGCCCCCGGCGCCGGATTGAGCCACGCCAACCAGGGATGCCTCGGCGGGACGGCACCCAGCAGCCGCAGGTCCGCCGCGACCCGGCCGCCGACCGCCACGACCACCGGCGCCGACCGCAACCGCCGACGCGACGCGCTCCCGCCCAGGCCGAGCGCGACGGCGAGCCCCCGGGCCATCGGCGCCACCCACAGATCCTCCTCCAGCGGCTCCAACCGCCCCGGCAGGGTCTCCGCCACCGGCCCGGGACCGAGCAGCCGGGCACCACGCGGCGGACGGGGCCCCATCGCGGTGATCGGACGGCTCTGGAGCAACCACAGCCGTCCGTCCTCGTCGAACGCGAACTCGATGTCCTGGGGCCCGCCGAACACCCGGGCGGCCCGCCGGGCCAGTCGCGCCAGACGACGCAGTTCGGCACCGGTGAGCACCACCCCGCCGTCGGACGACTCCGTCCGCAGCAGCCGCCCCCACCGGCTCACCCAGTGACTCGTCCCGGGCTGCTCCCCGCTCACCAACGTGTCGGGCCCGCCCCGCACCGCGCTCACCAGCATCCGATCGGTCCGCCCGGCCACGGGGTCCGCGCCGAACAGCACACCCCCGACCCGGGCCCTGAGCATCGGCTGGACGAGCACGGCCATCGGCGCGCTGTCACCGTCGGGCCCCCGGGCCGAGCCCAGCACCGTGCGCACAGCCGCCCGGAACTCCTCCCACCCCCGCACATCGAGCACCGAGTCGAACCGTCCCGCCAACGAGGACTCCTCCGTGTCCTCCTGCGGCGAGGAGGACCGCACCACCAGGGACCGCGCCCCGTGCCGGGACAACTCGGCCCAGGCGCGCGACAGGTCCCGTAGATCGCAGGGATCCCCCAGGTCGCCCGGGTCCGCAGGGGCGTAAGGGATCACGAAGCCGGGCAGCACCGGCAACCCGGCGCGGGCCGCCCGCGCGAGGTGGGCCGCCTTGGAACCGGTGAGCAGAGGCAGCGAGGCCGTCGGCCGGCTCAGGGGGACGACGCGAGAACCGAGGGTGCCGCCGCTCCGGGGCGACGCCCCGCCGTGCGCACCTTCTCCGTGTTCTCCGTGACGTTCGTCGAGCGCCGTCATCGAGCACCCTCCCGGACCGGCCGTCAACAGGGGGGACGCGAAGGAGGAACCCTACGCCTGACGACGGAACGAAGGATGGGGGCAGGCCACCACCGGATTGTGGGGTGCCCGCGCGGCGACAGCGGTGACGTACCTCCTGGCCTCAATGTTCCCACCGCACTGCTTTTCCTGTCGACCGGACCCCTTCGGCCGGCGACCCACCGACCCACACCGACGCACCGACCAACCGGCGCACCGACCAACCGACGCACCGACCCGCCGGCCAGCAGTCCCCATGGCTGGCCGCTCGGCCCGCCGACCAGCCGCGCCCTACGGCCGGCCGCTCAGCCCGGCGGGAGCACCCCGCACAGCGCCTCCACCGCCGCCGAGTACGCATGCTCCGGCGGCGTCGCGTACCCCACCACCAGCCCGTCCGGGGCATCCCCCTTCGCCTCGGGATGCCGGAATCCCGCCAGTCCGTCCAGGGCGACACCCCGCCAGGCCGCCGCCTTCACCACGGACCGCTCGGTACCGGGCGGCAACCGCAGCACCGCGTGCAGCCCGGCGGCGATCCCGGTGACCTCGATGTGCGGCGCGTGCGTGGCCAGGGCCGCCACCAGCCGGTCCCGGCGCCCCCGGTACCGCTGCCGCATACGGCGCACATGCCGGTCGTACGCCCCGGACACCACGAAGTCCGCCAGCGCCAGCTGGTCCGGCACGCTCGCCCACGCCTCCCGCTCTCCCTTGACGTCCACCACGGCGTCCACGAACCGTTCCGGCAGCACCATCCACCCCAGCCGCAGCGCGGGCGACAGGCTCTTGCTGACCGAGCCGATGAGGACGACCCGGTCGGGATCCAGGCCCTGCATCGCCCCGACAGGCTTGCGGTCGTAGCGGAACTCCCCGTCGTAGTCGTCCTCCAGAACCACTCCGCCACGCGCGCGTGCCCAGTCCACGACGGCGGCCCGCCGCTCGGGATGCAGCGGCCCGCCGGTGGGGAACTGGTGCGCGGGCGTGAGCAGCACCGCTCTCTCCCGGCCGAGCCCGTCCACCCGGGCACCGTCCTCGTCGAGCGGCAGCGGAACGGTCCGTACGGACGCCGCCGCCAGCAACTCGCGGTGGAAGTCCAGCCCGTACGACTCCACCGCCAGCGGCCCCCGCAGCACCCGGCCGTGGAACAGCAGCCGCAGCGCGTGCGCGAAACCGGAGCAGACCACGATGCGCGAGGGCTCGGTGCGCACGCCCCGCGCGCGTGCCAGATACTCGGCGAGCGCCTCCCGCAGCTCGACCCGGCCCGCCGGATCACCCGGCCCGAACGCCTCGTTGGGCGCCCGCGTCAACGCCCTGCGGTACGACGCCGCCCAGGCCACCCGCGGGAACGCCGACGCGTCCGGCGTGCCCTGCCGCAGATCGTGCCGCGGCCCCCGCGCGCGGGGCGCCTTCCGGGGCACGCGTGGGGCGCCCAGAGGTTCCACCCGCTGCGCGACACGCGTCCCCGACCCCTGCCGGGCGGTCAGCCAGCCCTCCGCGACCAGTTCCGCGTACGCGTCGGCGACCGTGTTGCGGGCGACCCCCAGGTCCGCCGCGAGTGAGCGGTACGGCGGCAGCCGGGTGCCGGGCGTCAGCCGACCACCTCGCACCGCCTCCCGCAGAGCTCGGATCAACGCCGCCCGCCGCCCGCCCCCACCGGACAGTTCGAGATGCAGATCGGCCCCGAACAGCTCCGCAGAATTGACCCATGAATCCACCATGAAAATGCACCCTACGACAGGTCTTTCCGCCCCATAGATTCATGGTCATGACGACGAACACGACGGCGACGCATGTGGCGGCAGCGACGGACGCGACGGTGACGGACATGACGGCGGGCGCCGCGCCCCGGCTCGACTTCGCGAAGTCGGCCAGGAACGCCTTCCGCGCCCTCATCGGCTTCGACGCGGCGGCCCGCGAGGGCGTCGACCCGGCCCTGGTCGAACTGATCCAGATCCGCGCCTCCCACCTCAACCACTGCGCCTACTGCCTCCACATGCACACCAATGACGCCCGCAAGGCCGGCGAGAGCGAGGACCGGCTGCACATGATCCCGGTCTGGCGCGAGGCCCGGCACTTCTTCACCGCCCGCGAACAGGCCGCCCTGGCCCTCACCGAAGCGGTCACCCTCGTCGCCGACGGCGGTGTCCCCGACGCCGTCTACGCCGAAGCCGCCACCCACTTCGACGACACCGAACTGGCCCACGTCCTCGCCCTGATCCTCACCATCAACACGTGGAACCGCATCGCCCTCGCCACCGCCGAACAGGCCGGCACGGACAACCGTTAGCCCTCAAGCCTCAAGAGCCTTCCGGCTTCCGGTATCCGCCGACGGCTACACCGTCATCGGGCGGTCGTACGGCCCGATCGGTGCCGGCAGGCGGTCCGCCCCGGTCAGACCACGGTCGACCGCGGCGGCCACGGCCCGCCCTTCGGCGATCGCCCACACGATCAGGGACTGCCCACGGGCCGCGTCCCCGGCGGCGTACACCCCGGGCACGTTCGTCGCGAAGTCCTGCCCCCGTGTGATCGTCCCGCGCGGGTCGAGGGCCAGCCCGAGCTGGTCCACGAGCCCGTCACGACGATCCGGACCGGAGAACCCGAGCGCGAGCAGGACGAGATCCGCGGGCAGCGTCCGCCCGGTACCCGGCCTGGCCTGCCGCCGCTCGTCCACCTCGACCAGGTGCAACGCTCGCACCCGCCCCGACCTGTCCCCGGTGAAGCGGAGCGTGGACGCCGCGAAGAGCCGCGCGTCCGCGTCCGCCGCCGGCGCGGACCGCAAGTCACGCGCCTCCTCGTGCGCCGCCGAGAGTCGGTAGACCTTCGGATACGTCGGCCACGGATCGACGTCCTCGTCACGCTCCGCCTCCGGCAGCGGATAGATGTCCAGCTGGGTCACCGACGCGGCCCCCTCCCGCACCGCCGTCCCCAGACAGTCCGCACCCGTGTCGCCACCCCCGACGATCACGACATGCTTCCCGGCCGCCGACAACGGCGACACCTCCAGATCCCCCTCGCACACCCGGTCGGCCAACGGCAGATACTCCATCGCCTGGTGCACGCCGGCCAACTCCCGGCCGGGCACGTCCAGTTCCCGCCACGCCGTGGCCCCCGTCGCGATCACCACCGCGTCGTACCGGCCCCGCAGCTCCGCCGCCCCGACGTCCACCCCCACCGCGGTCGACGTCCGGAACTTCGTGCCCTCCGCCCGCATCTGCTCCAACCGTCGGTCCAGATGACGCCGCTCCATCTTGAACGCCGGGATCCCGTACCGCAGCAGACCCCCGATCCGGTCGGCACGCTCGTACACCGCGACCGTGTGCCCGGCCCGCGTCAACTGCTGAGCCGCCGCCAGCCCCGTGGGCCCGGAGCCGACCACGGCCACCGTCTTCCCGGACAGCCGGTCGGGCGGACGCGGCGGGGTGAAGCCGTCCTCCCACGCCCGGTCCGCGATGGCCACCTCCACGTTCTTGATGGTCACCGCGGGCTGGTTGATCGCCAGCACGCACCCCGCCTCGCAGGGCGCGGGACACAACCGCCCCGTGAACTCGGGGAAGTTGTTCGTGGCGTGCAGCCGGTCGCTCGCCGCCCGCCAGTCCTCCCGCGACACGAGATCGTTCCACTCGGGGATCAGATTCCCCAGCGGGCAGGCGTCGTGACAGAAGGGGATCCCGCAGTCCATGCAGCGGTCGGCCTGCTTGCTGATGATCGGCAGCAGGGCTCCGGGAACATACACCTCGTCCCAGTCCCGGACCCGCTCCTCCACGGGGCGACGGGGCCAGTCCTCGCGTGGTGTGGTCAGAAAACCCTTGGGATCGGCCATGGCCGTCTCCCTCACGGAGAGGTACGCGTACGGGCCACGATACGACGCGTCCGCCGCCCCCGCCTCAGGCGAGCGCGAGCAGGTACGACAGGGCCGCGCCGGCCGCGGCGACCGCCCGCACGTGGTTCCACGTCGTCCACCGGCTCACATAGTCGCGCCAGTACGCCGCCGCCTCCGACGTGCCCGCCTCCAGCCTGGCGAGCGTCTCGTTGCGCGGCACGTTCGCCACCATCGTGACCCCGAAGCAACCGAACAGATACAGCGCGCTGCCCAGCAGCAGTTCGATCGTGCCCCCGTCCGGCCACAGCACGAACGTCACGACGGCCAGCACGGCGCACAGCACCGCCGTACCCACGAACACGAGCATGAACGCCGGCGTCAGCGCGCTCACGTTGATCGCCTGCATCGCCGCCACGCCCTGCGCGGGCGGCAGTGATGCCAGCCCCTTCATCACGAACGTCGAGAACCCGCAGAACACGCCCGCCACGATCGCCGTCCCGAGCAGGCCCAGCACCGTCAGCACGAAGTACGGCCCATCGATCATGTCCGCTCCCACCTGGATCCCCCGAAGATCCTGCCCACCGCCCGACGTCCCCACAAGTGAACCTCCGCACAACCCCCAGCCCCATGGCCGAGCCGCTCACCGCCTACGCGCGAGACCGACCCCGCCCCTCCCGACCACGGCTCCGGGGGCCCCGCCCCCCTCCCCTCCCCTCCCCTCCCCTCACCCCCCGCCATCCCCGCAGCGTCGCCTCCACCGTGGCCGTGATCCGTCGGCGCGCCTCGTACCGGGGAACGCCGCTCATCAGGAGGTGGTCGTACGGGGTGTCCACATGGCGTACCGACGCGACGACCGCCGAGGTCACCGCGAACTCCGTGAGCGCGCGCCCCGCCGCGCTGCGTCCGACGCGGCCGCTGCCGCGCAGCGAGGCGTGGGCGGCGATCTCCCGGGCCCGTTCGGGCGGACAGTCGGGGAACAGCCGTCGTACCTCCGCGGCGAACGCGTCCGTGAAGCGCACGTCCTCGGCCGCCCGGCGCCGCGCGTCCCGTACCCGGCGGCGGCGTCGCGCCTCCGCGTCCGCCAGGCACCGCTCCTCGGCCCGGGCGAGCCCCGCCTCCTCGACCAGGACGCCCTGCCGCTCGTACCGGCTGCGGCGCCGATTGAACCGGACGACCACCGCGGACAACGCGCTCTCCTCCCGCGCCCTGCGGGTGAGCGCGGTGTCGCCCCGGGGCAGGAACACCAGGTGCCCGAGGTCCGTGCAGTCCAGGCAGCGCGGCGCTCCCTCCTCCAGGACCAGCAGCGCCACGGGACCGCTCCGGCACTCGGCGCAGTGCTTCTTCCTGAGTGCCTGCACGACGACAAGTCCGGTACGGGGCGGGGGAGTAGCGAGCGCTGCCATACGCGGTTCATTCCCCCTGGTGACCGCACGGTCACGCAGTCCGCCGACTGGACCCCCGGCCGGACCGCCAGCCGGACCGTCAGCCGGATCCCCGGCCGGACCGCCGACCGGGTCGGGCACCGCTCGTGCCGCGCGGCATCATGGGCCGTGTGCGATTCGAAGCGATCACCTGGGAGCGGCTCGCCGACCTTCTCGCCGACCGCCTCCTCGACCTCAAGCCGGACGACGGCTCGCCCTGGCCGCGGATCGCCTTCGACGGCGCCCCCGCGGCCCGCCCCGGTGATCTCGCCGCCCTGGTCTCCGAGGCGCTGCGCATACGCGGCCGGTCCTCGCTCGTCGTGGGGACCGAGGGCTTCCTCCGGCCCGCGTCGCTGCGGTTCGAGTACGGCCACGAGGACGTGGACGCGTACTACGACGGCTGGTTCGACACCGCCGCCCTCTGGCGCGAGGTCTTCGGCCCGCTCGACCCGGGCGGCACGGGCCGGGTCCTGCCCGACCTCTGGGACCCCACCACCGACCGGGCGACCCGCAGCCCCTACGTCACGATCCCGCCCGGTGCGATCCTGCTGACACACGGCCCCCTCCTCCTGAAGCACTGGTTTCCCTTCGACCTGACCGTCCACGTCCTCCTCTCCCCGGGCGCCCTGCGCCGCCGTACCCCCGAGGGCGAGCACTGGACCCTCCCCGCCTTCGAGCGCTACGAGACCGAGACCGACCCGGCTGCCACGGCCGATGTCCTGGTCCGCGCCGACGACCCACGCCACCCGGCCTGGAACGGCTGACCGGTGCGGGCAGTGCCCACCGCGTCGACCGAACCCCGCCCCCGCGCGGTGCGGGCCGCGTGCGTCGCTCCGCATGCGCCTCGGCCCGGTCGCGGCAAGAATGAAGGGCGCCGGGACTAGCGGTGCGCCCTGCGCCGCGCCGGCCGTCCGGCAACGGGAGGTACTACATGACCACCGCCGGAGACATCATGCACCGCGGCGCCCAGTGGATCCCCGCCCACGAGACCCTCGACCGCGCCGCCCAGCTGATGCGCCAGCTGAACGTCGGTGCACTGCCCATCAGCGACCAGAACGAACGGCTCTGCGGCATCCTCACCGACCGCGACATCGTCGTCGGCTGTGTCGCCCTGGGCCACGACCCGTCGACGATCACGGCCGGCGAGATGGCCAAGGGCACACCGCGTTGGATCGACGCGGGCGCCGACGTCAGTGAGGTGCTCCAGGAGATGAAGGGGCACCAGATCCGCCGGCTTCCGGTGATCGAGAACAAGCGTCTCGTCGGCATGATCAGCGAAGCCGACCTCGCCCATCACCTGTCGGACGACCAGATCGCCTCCTGGGTCGAGAGCGTCTACGCCAAGAGCGCGACGCACTGACCGTCGGCGTCGGGTGTGTCGCCCGGCCGCTCGATCACCTTCCCGCTCCGGGAGTCACAGCCATCCGTTCCGCTTGAAGCCCCGGTAGAGGGTGGCGCAGGCGGCGGCTATGACTCCCAGGACCAGGGGATAGCCGAACTTCCAGTGCAGCTCCGGCATGTACTGGAAGTTCATGCCGTAGACCCCGCACACCATGGTCGGCACGGCGATCAGCGCGGCCCATGCCGTGATCCTCCGCATGTCCTCGTTCTGCGCGACGCTGACCTGTGCGAGATGCGCCTGCAGAATCGAGTTCAGCAGTTCGTCGAACGCGGCGATCTGGTCGGTGGCCCGCAGCAAGTGGTCCGAGACGTCGCGGAAGTAGGCCTGTATCTCCGGGTCGACCACCCGGATCGGTCGTGAGGTGAGCTCCAGGAGCGGGCGGGCGAGCGGGGCCACCGCCCGCTTCAGTTCGAGCAGTTCGCGCTTGAGCTGGTAGATGCGGCCGGGGTCCACCCGCGCGCCGTTCGCGGCGAAGACGTCGGTCTCGACCTGGTCGATGTCCGTCTGGACGGAATCCGTGACGCTCAGATAGTCGTCGACCACATGGTCCGCGATCGCGTGCAGCACCGCGGCAGGTCCCTTGGCCAACTGCTCGGGATTCGCCTCCAGTTCCTCCCGCAGCGGACCGAGTGAGCCGTGCCGTCCGTGGCGGACGGTGATCACGAAGTCGGCGCCGACGAAGACCATGATCTCGCCGGTGTGCACGACCTCGCTGGTCGCGGTCAGTTCGGTGTGCTCGACGTAGCAGACCGTCTTGAACACCGCGAACAGTGTGTCGTCGTAGCGCTCCAGCTTCGGCCGCTGGTGGGCCTCGACCGCGTCCTCCACCGCCAGCGGGTGCAGGCCGAAGAGCTCGGCGATGCCTGCGAACTCACGCTGCGTCGGCTCGTGCAGCCCCAGCCAGACGAAACCGTGGTCGTGCCGGCGGACCTGCTTGAGCGCCTCCACGACATCGCGGACGGCGGGGGATCGGACACCCTTGTGGTACGTCACGCAGTTCACCACGGAGGTGCCCAGCGGGGAGCGGGCCGGATGGCTCAGGTCGACGCGAGGACGCCGCCGGGCCAGCCGTGCCATCGTGCGCAGGCCGACAACCCTGTCGAGGCCGGTGACCTTCCGCAGATTCCCTGCCATGGACATCTGGTCTCTCCTTGCGTGGATCTCCTCGCACCGCACTCCGTGCCTTGTGGCGCCAGTGTGCCAGGGCCGAACGAGAGCCGGGTAAGGCTGTGGGAACGGAACGTTCCGCTTCACTTGTAGACGTCCCGAGCGGTGGGGCCGTTCCGATCCGACCGTCCCCGTCCGGTTGTTTCCGGTTGTTTCCGGCCGGTCGCCGCGGGGACTGGCCCATGGCTGCGGGAGCGTCGCCGCATGGGGCAAGTCGGTCAAATGGGAGTATCGGTGCATGATGCGAACCGACGGGTATCTCCTGGACCAGCGGCGGACCGAGACGGGGCAGGGCCCCGACGCCTTCGCCACGCTCTTCGACCCCACAACGTTCCGGCACATGGAGGCCTTCGGTCTGGGGTCCGGCTGGCGCTGTTGGGAAGTCGGCGCGGGCGGCGCCTCCGTCGTCTCCTGGCTGGCCAAGAAGGTCGGGCCGACGGGCAGGGTCATCGCGACGGACACCGACATCTCCTGGGCCGTTCCCTCGGTCACCCGCCCGCCGGTCGAGGCACTCGTCCATCATGTGGGCGTCGACGATCCCCCGGGGGACGGGTTCGACCTGGTGCACGCCCGGCTGGCCCTGGCACACGCACCCGACCAGGAGCAGGCGTTGGCGTCGATGATCAAGGCGCTGCGTCCCGGTGGACGGCTTCTGATCGAGGACAGCGACGCCGCCCTGCAACCCCTGGCCTGCCTGGAGGAGTCCGGCCCCGAGCACCAGTTGGCCAACCGGCTTCGCCAGGCTCTGCGTGAACTGCTCGCCGAACGAGGGGTCGCCCCGGCGCACGGTCGCAGGCTCCCTCGCCTGCTGCGGACCGCCGGCCTGCGCGGTGTGGGAGCCGACGCGTACTTCCCCGTCGCCGCACCGGCCTGTGCCGCTCTGGAGTGCACCACCGTGGACCGGCTCCGCGAAGAGCTCATCACGGCGAACCTCGCCACTGCGGAGGAGATCGACCGGCATCTGTCGGCTGTGGCCTCCGGCGCGCTGGACATCGCCGCCCCACCCCTGATCTCGGCCTGGGGCCGAAAGGCATAGCGGAAGACCGTCGGCGGGCGCGGGATCCGGTGGTGGGCGCGGTGAGCAGGCGACGGGCGGTGCGACCCCGGCGGCGGCCACTGCTGCTCCGATCGCCCAGTCACGCGCCCCGCTCGCCTGGGTAACTGGTCACCTGGCCTGCTCGCCCGTCACGCGGCCCGGCCCAATTCCCCGGTAACGGCCTGTTCGTCCGTTCATCGGGCAGGGTCGGCCCCCGGCGGTCTCCCGCCCACCTTCTCCACTGCCAGCGCACCCGCACCGCACCCCTCGACAGCCGCCCCCTCGGCGTCCGCGCCCGCGAGCAGCGCCGCCAGGAACGCGCCTGTGAACGCGTCGCCCGCGCCGGTGGTGTCGCGGGGCGTGGCGGGCGCTGCCGGGATCCGTGACACGACAACACCCCCACGCGCGACGAGGGCACCGTCCGCCCCCTGCTTGGCCACCACCAGGGGGACGAGACGGCTCAACTTGGCCGCCGCGTCGGCCGGATCAGGCAGCCCGGTCAGCAGACGGGCCTCGTCGCGGCTGGGCAGCAGCACATCGATCCCCTCGACGAGCGTCAGGAAACGGTCCACGCCGAGTCGCGTGAGGAACCCCGCCGACGCGGGATCCACGCTCACCGGCACTCCACGCGCGCGTGCCGACGCAAGGGCCACGGAGGCCAGCGCGCGACTCGGCTCGGCGAAGAACAGATAGCCCGACAGATGCAGCCGCGCGACCCCGTCGAGCAGCGACGGCGACCAGTCGTCCGGGTCCAGCCGCAGCGCGGCACCGCTGTCGGTGAGAAACGTGCGCTCGGCCGCGGCGCCCGTGTCCACCAGGCAGATCACCGTCCCCGTGGCCGCCTCCGGGTCGACCACCAGATGGGGTCGCACCCCCGAGGCCCGCAGCTCCCGCTCGTGCCACGCGGCCGCGTCCGTGCCCACCCGTCCGAGCAGCCGCACGTCCGCACAGCCGCGATGAGCCGCCCAGCAGGCCACGTTGGCGCCCGCCCCGCCCGGCAGGGTCCGGATCGCGGAGGCCGTGTCCGTGCCCGCCGCGAGTGGCCCGCGGTGCCGGGCGACGACATCCGTCACGACGTCCCCCACGACGAGCAGCGCCCCGCGCCCGTCACCGGCCCCGCTCAGCGCACCACCCGCGGCATCACCGGGCGCACCCGCCGCACCCGCAGCACCACCGGGCTCACCCGCCGCACCACCGGGCCCGTTCGCACCTCGCCGGTGGTTCACCTCACGCCCCGGTCCAGGCCGCCGCGATACGTGAGGCGAGTCGTACGTTGCCGCGTACCGCCGCGAGGTTGGCGCTCAGGGACGCGCCGTCGGTGTGCCGTACGAGATAGCTCAGCAGGAACGGTGTGACCGCCTGGCCCGTGACGCCCTCCGCCTCGCACACCGCCAGCGCCTCCGCGAGCACGCGCGCGTGCAGCTCGGGATCGAGCTGTTCCTCCTCCGGCACGGGGTTGGCGACGATCAGCGCCGACTCGGGGCCGCCGAGCGCGTCCTGCGCCCGCATGACGTCCGCGACCTCGCCCGGTGACCCGAGCGTCCACTCCACCGGATGGCCCGAGTCGGACAGATAGAAGCCGGGGAAGCGGTCCGTGCCGTACCCGGCGACCGCGACCCCGAGGGTCTCCAGCCGCTGCAAGGTCGCCGGCACGTCCAGGATCGACTTCACGCCCGCGCACACCACCGTGATCCGGGTACGTGCGAGGAGCCCCAGGTCGGCGGACTCGTCCTGGGTCACCGTCCACTCCCGGTGCACACCGCCGAGCCCACCCGTCGCGAACACCCGTACGCCCGCGAGGGCAGCCAGCTGGGCGGTCGCCGACACGGTGGTCGCTCCGCTCACGCCCGCCGCCACCGCCGCAGGCAGATCGCGGTGCCCGAGCTTGCGGATGCCGTCCTCGTTCGCGACCCGGTCCAACTGCTGCTTGTCGAGGCCGATGTGCGGCCGCCCGTCCAGTACGGCGATCGTCGCCGGTACGGCGCCCTCCTGCCGTACGACCTCTTCCAGCTCCAGCGCCACCTGCAGATTGCGGGGGCGGGGCAGCCCGTGCGCGATGATCGTCGACTCCAGCGCCACCACGGGTCGACGCGCGTCAACCGCTTCCCGTACCTCTTCGGACACCATCAGCACGCGCTTGCCTCCTGTCGGACGTTCTTCCCTCATCCCTGGCGGACGGCGCGTCCGGCCAAACCCTTGCGCACTGTGGTGCAGGACACCAGCCTGAGGTGCATGAAGGAGAACACGACACGCCTCGACCACGTCGTCCTCTGGGTGCGGGAGCCGGTCGCCGCGGCCGAGTTCCACGAGAAGGCCGTGGGCCTCGAACCTGTGAGGGTCGACGAGTACACGGCGGGACAGGCACCCTTCCCCTCCGTCCGGGTCAACGACGAGACCATCATCGATCTCATGCCGCTGGCCATTGCCCCGAAGACGCGCATGGTGCCGGGCGCCGCTGCCGGTGCCGGGCACCCCGTCAACCACGTGTGCCTCGCCATGCCCGGCCCCGCCTTCGACGAACTGCGCGGCCGACTGGAGGAGCGGAAGGTCCCCGTCTCGGAGATCTCCCACGACTCCTTCGGCGCCCGAGGACCCGCCCGGCGCAGCTTCTACTTCCAGGACCCGGACGGCAACATCTTCGAGGCGCGCCACTACGAATAGCGCACCGCCCTGCGGCCGTCGCGTTTTCCGGCCACCCGTTCAGAACAACGGCTGCGGAAGCACCCCTTCCAGCGCCAGCAGCTTCCGCTTGGTCTCCAGTCCGCCGCCGAAGCCGCCGATGCCGCCGTCGCTCTCCACCACCCGGTGGCACGGCACCACCACGGGCAGCGGATTCGACCCCATCGCGACACCGACCGCCTGGGCCGCGCCGGGCTGTCCCACGCGCCGCGCGAGATCGCCGTACCCCACGACCGAGCCGTAGGGCACGCCCGACGCCAGTTCGCGCAGCACCTGGCGGTTGAACCCCGATATCAGCGACCAGTCGAGCGGCAGGGCGAAGTCGTGCCGTTCGCCCGCGAAGTAGGCCTCGAACTGACGTATGGCCTCGGCCAGCTGGGGTGCTTCGGGCGCCTCCACGGGAGTGGTGCCGAGGCGGGAGGCGAGCCGGTCCAGGGTCCGGTCGCGCACCGGCTGCGTGGCGTGGAAGACGACATTGACGAGGCCCTCGTCCGTCGCGGCCAGCAGCAGCGGGCCGATGTCCGAGCCGACGACGGCCCAGACCACCCGCTGCTCGTCCTGCGCATGGCTGTTCATGGGACCACCGTACGGGCCGGCACCGACAACGACCGCGGTGCGCGCTCGGCCCCGCAGCGCACACCACCGGCCGCGGGCCGCCGCGTCAGCCCTGTGTGGCGTCCCTGACCACGTCCGGCTTGTTGGTGATGATGCCGTCCACGCCGTAGTCGGCCACCCGGCGGGCGTTGGTGGCGTCGTTCACGGTCCAGGTGAGGATCTCGAGCGGCTTGCCGTGCGGACCTCCGAGCGCGTGGATCGTGGCCACGTACGACTCGGAGATGGTCGTGTACGAGGAGTTGATCTGGTCGCTGAACGTCGCGTACTCGGGGAGGTCGGCGATGTCCGGGGTGCCGAGCAGGCCGGTCTTCACGGCCGGGTTCAGCTCGTGGACCCGGCGCACGGTGTCGGCGCTGAAGCTCTGGATCACCAGCTTCTCCAGCTGCGCCGGGCCGAGCCAGCCCTCGTTGCTCAGCACTTTCAGGGTCTGCTGCTCGATCCCCGGGTAGAGCTGCGGGTTCTTGATCTCCAGGACGAGCTTCTGGTGGTTGCGCGACACCCGCCGCATGTACTGCTCCAGGGTGGGCACGCGCGCGCCCGCGTAGTCGGCGCCGAACCAGCTGCCCGCGTCCAGGCGCCCGATCTCCGCGGCGGTGAAGTCCGCCACGTTCCAGGGGGCGCGCTCGGGATAGAGCTCCTCGACGTTGGTCGTCCGCGCCAGCGTCGCGTCGTGGAGGACGACGAGCCTGCCGTCACTGGTGCGCTGGACGTCGTTCTCGACCCAGTCGAAGCCCATTTCGTGGGCCTTGTCGACAGCGGCCAAGGTGTTCTCGGGCGCGTAGGCGGAAGCTCCACGATGCGCGACGACCAGCGGGTTCCCGGCGTCGGCGGCCGCGTGAGCGGCGGAAGTGGGGAGCAGGAGGACGGTGGCCCCCAAGAACGCTGTGGTCGCGGCGGCAACTGCGCGCACGTGCATGCGTACTCCTCGCGTCGATCGATCACGGTCAGCTCAAGAGTGACAGCAGAGGGTCAACGGGAGAGGTGCGCAGGATGGCCATGAATTGAATGCAGTTGCCCAAGTCCGCTCACGGGCACCGCACAAGTGGGGCAAGGCCGTGTTTCTTTGCCGGAAAATCGTTCGACCATTCCGGTGGGGGTCATACTCTCTGCGACAACCCTGACCGTCGTGGCGGTGCCGGGGCTGGGGGCATTGCAGGAATTCCAGGGACGCGACAGGGCGGGAAAGGCAGCCGCGAATGCAGGGCACGGTCGACGGCTTCAGCTACGGACTCGTCACACCGGTGGTGGCCTATCTCATGGCCTGCCTCGGGGGCGCGCTCGGCCTGCGCTGCACCACCAGATCGATGCTCGTGGACGGCCGCTGGCGGATCGGCTGGCTCGCGCTGGGCTCGGCGGCCATCGGCTCCGGCATCTGGACCATGCACTTCGTCGCGATGATGGGCTTCAAGGTCCTGCACACCCCGATCCACTACGACCCGCTGACCACGTTCGCGAGCCTCGCGGTGGCGATCGTCATGGTCGGCATCGGGATCTTCATGGTCGGCTCCAAGGGGGCCGGCGGGGCCGCGCTGTTCACCGGGGGAACGATCACCGGTCTGGGCATCGCCTCGATGCACTACCTGGGCATGGCGGGCATGCGGCTCAACGGCACGTTCGAGTACAACACCGTCACCGTGGCCGCCTCGGTCGTCATCGCCGTGGTGGCCGCGATCGCCGCCCTCTGGGCCGCCGGGCAGGTCCGCGGCTTCCTGTGGAGCGTGGGCGCCAGCCTCGTCATGGGGGTCGCCGTCAGCGGCATGCACTACACGGGCATGGCCGCGCTCAGCGTCCATCTGCACAGCGGCGCGGGCCCCGACCCGGCCGTCGGTTCGTCGTCCGCCGCCCTGCTGGCTCCGCTGATGATCGGCCCGCTGGTGTTCCTGCTGCTCGCGGGAGTCGTCGTGATGTTCGACCCGTTCATGATCATGGGCAGGTTCCACGCGAACCAGGTCGAGCGTCGGCCCGGCATCCCGGCCCAGGCCACCGCCCACGTCTGCCGGCACCCCGAGTCCCGCACCGCTCCGCAGCACCGCGAGCGGCGTGCCCGAACACCGCAGAATCGCTGATCGCGACCCGTTGTCAGTGCGGGGTCGTACGGTGGATTGCATGCGGCCCGTTTCCAAGATCGAACGCACGGTGGCGCCCTTCGAGGTCGTCAGCCCCTACCAGCCGAGCGGCGACCAGCCCACGGCCATCGCCGACCTGGCTCGGCGTATCGGAGCAGGTGAGAAGGACGTCGTCCTGCTCGGCGCGACCGGCACCGGCAAGTCCGCCACCACCGCGTGGATGATCGAGAAGCTTCAGCGCCCGACCCTGGTGATGGCGCCGAACAAGACCCTGGCCGCCCAGCTGGCCAACGAATTCCGCGAACTGCTGCCGAACAACGCGGTCGAATACTTCGTCTCGTACTACGACTACTACCAGCCCGAGGCATACGTCCCGCAGTCGGACACCTACATCGAGAAGGACTCCTCCATCAACGAGGAGGTGGAACGCCTGCGTCACTCCGCGACCAATTCGCTGCTCACCCGCCGCGACGTCGTCGTGGTCGCATCCGTCTCCTGCATCTACGGTCTCGGTACACCGCAGGAGTACGTCGACCGCATGGTCCCCCTCAAGGTCGGCGAGGAGTTCGACCGGGACGCGCTGCTGCGCCGCTTCGTGGACATCCAGTACACCCGCAACGACCTGGCCTTCACCCGTGGCACCTTCCGCGTCCGCGGCGACACCATCGAGATCTTCCCGGTCTACGAGGAGCTCGCCGTCCGCATCGAGATGTTCGGCGACGAGATCGAGGCCCTCTCCACCCTGCACCCCCTCACCGGCGAGATCATCAGCGACGACCAGCAGCTGTACGTCTTCCCCGCCTCCCACTACGTCGCCGGCCCCGAGCGCATGGAGCGGGCCGTCAACGACATCGAGAAGGAACTGGGGGAGCGCCTGGCGGAGCTGGAGAAGCAGGGCAAGCTCCTGGAGGCCCAGCGCCTGCGGATGCGCACCACCTACGACATCGAGATGCTCCGCCAGATCGGCTCCTGCTCCGGCGTGGAGAACTACTCGATGCACTTCGACGGCCGCGAACCCGGTTCCCCGCCGAACACCCTGCTGGACTACTTCCCGGACGACTTCCTCCTCGTCATCGACGAGTCCCATGTGACCGTCCCTCAGATCGGCGCGATGTACGAGGGCGACGCCTCCCGCAAGCGCACCCTCGTCGACCATGGCTTCCGCCTGCCCTCCGCCCTGGACAACCGCCCCCTGAAGTGGGAGGAGTTCCAGGAGCGCGTCGGCCAGACGGTGTACCTCTCGGCGACCCCCGGCCAGTACGAGCTGTCCCGCTCCGACGGCCACGTCGAGCAGATCATCCGACCCACCGGTCTGGTCGACCCCGAGGTCGTCGTCAAGCCCACCGAGGGGCAGATCGACGACCTGGTGCACGAGATCCGGCAGCGTACGGAGAAGGACGAGCGCGTCCTCGTCACCACCCTCACCAAGAAGATGGCCGAGGACCTCACCGACTACTTCCTGGAACTGGGCATCCAGGTCCGTTATCTCCACAGCGACGTCGACACCCTGCGCCGCGTCGAACTGCTGCGCGAGCTGCGCGCCGGCGAGTACGACGTCCTGGTCGGCATCAACCTCCTGCGCGAGGGCCTCGACCTCCCCGAGGTCTCCCTGGTGGCGATCCTCGACGCCGACAAGGAGGGCTTCCTGCGCTCCGGGACCTCGCTGATCCAGACCATCGGCCGCGCGGCGCGCAACGTGTCGGGGCAGGTCCACATGTACGCCGACAAGATCACCCCGGCGATGGCGAAGGCCATCGACGAGACCAACCGGCGTCGGGAGAAGCAGGTCGCGTACAACAAGGCCAACGGCATCGACCCGCAGCCGCTGCGCAAGAAGATCAACGACATCGTCGCGCAGATCGCCCGCGAGGACGTCGACACCGAGCAGCTGCTCGGCTCGGGCTATCGCCAGGGCAAGGACGGCAAGGCGGCCAAGGCCCCCGTGCCCTCCCTCGGAGGCAAGGCGGCCAAGTCCGCCAAGGGCAGGACCAAGGCCGAGGAGACCGTCCCGACCGACCGTCCCGCGGCCGAGCTCGCCCAGCAGATCGAGGACATGACGGAGCGCATGCGCGCGGCCGCCGCCGAGCTGCAGTTCGAGATCGCCGCCCGGCTGCGTGACGAGGTCTCCGAGATGAAGAAGGAGCTGCGGCAGATGAGGGAGGCGGGACTGGCCTGACTTCCCCTTCCGGCGCCGGGGGAGAGCACGGGGCCCGGCGACGGCGCGCTGTGTTGCAAGACCGACACAAAGTGCGACACAGGCTGCGGCAATGTCAGTGCCGCTGCGTAAGGTGCTGGACATCCGCGGACTCCGCGGAAAAAGGGGACAGTCGAGAGGGGAATCAGCGCGTGACCGTCAACATGACCAAGGGTCAGGCCATCAGTCTGCAGAAGAACGACGGAGGCAGCCTGACCGCGGTGCGCATGGGTCTCGGCTGGCAGGCTGCCCCCAGGCGCGGCCTGTTCGGATCCCGCACCCGTGAGATCGACCTCGACGCCTCCGCCGTGCTGTTCGCGGACAAGCAGCCCGTCGACGTCGTCTTCTTCCGTCACCTGGTGAGCGACGACGGCTCCGTCCGTCACACCGGCGACAACCTGGTCGGCGGCGTTGGCCAGGGCGGCGACGACGAGGCGATCCTCGTCGACCTGGCGAGGGTGCCCGTCCACATCGACCAGATCGTCTTCACCGTGAACTCCTTCACGGGCCAGACCTTCCAGGAGGTGCAGAACGCGTTCTGCCGACTGGTCGACGAGACCAACGGCCAGGAGCTGGCGCGCTACACCCTCGCGGGCGGCGGCCAGTACACCGCCCAGATCATGGCCAAGGTGCACCGCGCGGGCGCGGGCTGGCAGATGACCGCCATCGGCTCGCCCGCCAACGGCCGCACCTTCCAGGATCTGATGCCGGCGATCCTGCCGGTCCTGTAGGCACGCACCGCATACACAGAGCACGCGACACAGGGGGACGAAGTCGATGACGGCCGAGCTGGTCCGGGGGCAGAACCATCCGCTGCCCGAGGTCCGACTGGAGATCCGCGTCTCGACCGGCACGCCGATCGTGGCCGGGGCCACCCTCGGCGACGAGCACGGCCGGGTGCACGGTGTCGAATGGGTCGCCCACCCGGGCGCGCCCACTCTCCCGGGCCTGGAGGTCCCCAGGCAGGCGGCGGCCGACCACCGCCTCGCCGTGGACCTCGAGGCCCTCGCGCCGTCCGTGCACCGGGTGAGCGTGCTGCTCGCCCTCCCCGCAGGGACCGGCGGCCCGGCGCGCTTCGGCGCCGTGGCCGCCCCCTTCGTCGCGGTCACCGGCCTCGACGGCACCGAGGTCGCCAGCTACACCATCACCGACCTCGAACCGGAGTCGGCCGTCGTCGCCCTGGAGCTGTACCGCAGGCAGGGGACGTGGAAGGTCCGCGCGGTCGGCCAGGGGTACGCGGGCGGCCTCGCGGCGCTGCTCGCCGACCAGGGCCTGCCCGAGGCCCAGCAACTGGCCGGCAGCATCAACGAGGCGGTGGCCCAGGGACTCGCCCGCTCGGTGGCCGCCCCTCCGCCCCGGCTGCCGGACGCGGAACGACCCCGTCGGACGACCGCCCCCGCGACCGGCCCGGACGGGAGCCACGGCGGCGCGACCCCCCAGGGCGTGCCCGGCACCACCGCGCCGTCCCCGGGCCACCAGCCCACCTCCCCGTACGGCACGACACCCCCGTACGGCTCTCCCCACGACGGCACGCTGCCCGACCACGCGGCGGCGCAGCACGGTGGCCCCACGCAGGCGGACCCGGCCACCGGCCAGCCCGCCCCGGCCACGGCCGGCGGCCCCGTCAACTACAGCCACCCCGGCCGCCAGACCACCGCGCCGCCCCCGCCCGCGCCGACCGCGCCCCCGGCCGAGCCGGGACAGCCCGCGCGGCCCGTCGCCGGGGACGCGACCGGCTGGTCCATGGAGGAGCGGCTCTACAACCAGGTGTGGGGCATGTTCGAGGACCTCGCCCGCACCACGGCCGCGTACCGCAGTGCCGTCGACTTCGCCGAGTCGCGGATGGAACAGGAGCTGGACAAGGTCCTGTCCGACCCGCGCAGCCGCATCAGCGGGCAGGGCGACGCCGCGCGTGAGGCGGCCCGGGCCAAGCACGCCCAGCTCGTCGACCAGGCCAGGGCCGCCCTCGACCGGGACCTGGCCCAGCTCGGTGCCGAGGCGGACGTCGTCGAGCCGGCCCTGCCCCCGGCCTACGCGAGCTGGGACAACCCGGTCTGGCACGGCTACCGGGTGCCGATGGAGATCCCGATGGCCCTGCGGCTGGGCGACCTCCATCTGCCGGAGAGCGAGGACGTGCGCATCCCGATGCTGGTCCGGCTGCCGCTGGAGCGCGGCCTGTGGATCGACAGCGGCCGCTCCGGCTCCCGAGACGCGCTCGCCGACTCCGACGAGCTGCGCCGCCTCGCGCTCGACACCGCGGTGGCTCTCGCCGCGCGGCTGCTCGCGGTGTACCCGCCGGGCGAGTTCGCCGTGCACGTCATCGACGCGGCCGGGGCCGGCTCGTCCGCCTTGACTCCCCTGACCCGGGCCGGTGTGCTCGCCGGGCCGCCCGCCGCCGGAGCGGCGGGCGTCTCCGAGGTGCTCGGGCGGCTCACCCAGCGCGTCGACCTCGTGCAGATGGCGGTGCGCGGTGGAGCGGCCGACGCACTGCCCCCCGGCTTCGACACGGCCGAACAGCTGCTGATCGTCAACGACTTCCCGCACGGTTTCGACGACCGCGCCGTCACCCAGCTCCGCTACCTCGCGGACGAGGGCCCCGCCGTCGGTGTGCACCTGATGATGGTCGCCGACCGTCAGGACGCCGCCGCCTACGGGCCGTTGCTCGATCCGCTGTGGCGTTCGCTGATGCGACTCACTCCCACCCCCGACGACCACCTGGCCGACCCGTGGGTCGGGCACGCGTGGACGTACGAGCCGTCGACCGTGCCGCCCGGCAGCAGGGTCATGCACGACGTGCTCGCCCGGGTCGCGGAGGCGCGCCGCTCCTGGAACCGCTGAGGACCTCGGTCCCCGCAGCCCGCACCAAGCTCTCGCAAAGCGCTTTGACCTGCGAATTTGATCCTTTCTTTGCCTCGCCCTTTACCTTCTCTTGGTGATTCGGTACTCTTTTCGTGCGGAGGGGAGTACTCCCTACATGCTGCGGCGTACCCGTCAATACGGATCGATCCGATCCCGGGGCGTCGGCCCGGCGGCACCAGGCGTTGTGGAACGCCCTGGAGGACCGGGTGGAAGAGACCTCCGGTAGCGACGACGCTGAAATTTGCCGTTACGTACTGCCGGAGGCGCAGTGGATGTTTCCGTGACCCTATGGGTCCTCACAGTGGTGGGCCTTGCCGCCCTCATCGCGGTCGACTTCTTCATCGGCCGCAAGCCCCATGACGTGTCCATCAAGGAAGCCGGGATCTGGACGATCGTCTGGATCGTCCTGGCCGCCCTCTTCGGACTCGGGCTCCTCGTCTTCGGCGGCGGTCAGCCGGCCGGAGAGTTCTTCGCGGGCTTCATCACCGAGAAGTCGCTGAGCGTCGACAACCTCTTCGTCTTCGTCCTGATCATGGCGAAGTTCTCGGTGCCCTCGCAGTACCAGCAGCGGGTGCTGCTGATCGGTGTGCTGATAGCCCTGGTGCTCCGCGCGATCTTCATCGCTGCGGGCGCGGCCATCCTCGCCAGCTTCGCCTGGGTCTTCTACATCTTCGGCGCGTTCCTGATCTACACCGCCTGGAAGCTCATCCAGGAGGCCAGGGCCGAGGAGGACGATGAGGACTGGGAGGAGAACAAGCTCCTCAAGGCCGCCGAGAAGCGCTTCGGCGTCGCCGACCGGTACCACGGCACCAAGCTCTGGATCGAGGAGAACGGCAAGCGCGTCATGACGCCGATGCTCGTCGTGATGCTCGCCATCGGAACCACCGACGTCCTCTTCGCCCTGGACTCCATCCCCGCGATCTTCGGCCTGACCCAGGACCCGTACATCGTGTTCACGGCCAACGCGTTCGCGCTCATGGGCCTGCGGCAGCTGTACTTCCTCATCGGCGGTCTGCTGAAGAAGCTGGTCCACCTGTCCTACGGTCTGTCGGTCATCCTCGGCTTCATCGGTGTGAAGCTGGTGCTGCACGCACTGCACGAGTCCGGGGTACACGTTCCGGAGATCTCCATCCCGGTGTCCCTCGGCGTGATCTGCGCGGTGCTGATCGTCACCACGATCACCAGTCTGATCGCGTCCAAGAAGCAGGCGCAGGCCGAGGCCGAGCAGAACAAGGCCGAAGGCGCGGAGAAGGACAGCATCGAGGCCTGACGGAGACCGCCACCGCACACCACACGGATGGGGCCCCGCACGACGGAGACGCAGTTCCACGCGTCCACCGGAGTGCGGGGCCCCTGCACGTCTGAAAGGATCACCGCATGCTCGCTCGGCTCCGGTCGCTCACGACGCGATGGACTGCTGTCGTCCCGGTTGCCGCGGTCGTCCTGCTCGCACTCACCTGGGGACGTGATCTGCCCCCTGCGGCCGTCGCCCTGGTGACCCTGGTGCTCGCGGGAGCCGTCCTGGCCGCCGTGCACCACGCCGAGGTCGTCGCACACCGGGTCGGTGAACCCTTCGGCTCCCTCGTCCTCGCCGTCGCCGTCACGATCATCGAGGTCGCCCTGATCGTCACGTTGATGGCCGACGGCGGGGACAAGAGCTCGACCCTCGCCCGCGACACCGTCTTCGCCGCCGTGATGATCACCTGCAACGGCATCGTCGGCATCTGCCTGCTCGTCGCCTCGCTGCGCCACGGGCTCGCCGTCTTCAACCCCGAGGGAACCGGCGCAGCCCTCGCCACGGTCGCGACGCTGGCCACGCTCAGCCTGGTGCTCCCCACCTTCACCACCAGCAAGCCCGGCCCCGAGTTCTCCACGGCCCAGCTCACCTTCGCGGCCCTGTCCTCACTGGCCCTGTACGGCCTGTTCGTGGCGACACAGACCGTGCGTCACCGGGACTACTTCCTGCCGATCACCAGGATGGGAGAGGTGATCACCCAGGACGACCACGCCGAGGCGCCGTCGGCCCGCACCGCCGGGATCAGCCTCGGACTGCTCGGCCTGGCACTCGTCGGCGTGGTCGGCCTCGCCAAGGGCGTCTCGCCGACCATCGAGTCCGGCGTCGAGGGGGCGGGACTGCCGCACGCGGTGGTCGGTGTGATCATCGCGCTGCTGGTGCTGTTGCCGGAGACGATCGCCGCGCTGCGCGCCGCCCGCCGCGACCGGGTTCAGACGAGCCTCAACCTGGCCCTCGGCTCCGCCATGGCCAGCATCGGCCTCACGATCCCGGCCGTCGCCCTCGCCTCGGTCTGGCTGTCCGGGCCGCTCGTCCTCGGCCTCGGCGCCACCCACATGGTGCTGCTCGCCCTGACCGTGGTGGTGGCCTCGCTGACCGTGGTCCCGGGACGCGCGACACCGCTCCAGGGCGGAGTGCACCTGGTGCTGTTCGCGGCGTACCTGGAGCTGGCGGTGAACCCGTAGACACCCCGGTCCCGGGGCATCGAGGGAGGGACGGACGAAGCAGGACGGGGCGGTGGCATGAAGGGCATGGGGCGCAGCGCCTGCTCCTCAGGGGCGCGGGGACTGCGCGAGAAGCCCCACCCACCCGCACCCGGCAACGCTACGCACCCGCTCGGCCGCCCCGACGCGCGGCGCCGTCCTTCATCCGGCGGCGGGCTCGGCCTCCGTCGTCGCCGCCACGCGCACCGGCCGGGTCTCCGGCAGCAGCGCGAAGCAGCCGAGGCTCAGCAGCGCGATTCCGGTGAGATAGGCGCCCACACCCCAGGGCACCCGTCCGCCCTGGGCCACGGCGGTGGCCACGATGGGGGTCAGGGCTCCGCCGAGCACCCCGCCGAGGTTGTAGCCCACGGCGGCTCCCGTGCAGCGCACCCGAGGCTCGTACAGCTCGGGCAGGTACGCGGCGATGACCGCGAACATGGTGACGAAGGCGAGCATCGCCACGAGGAATCCGAAGAAGATCAGCAGGGGTTCGCCCGTCGCCAGGAGCGCGACCATGGGGAACATCCACAGCACGGTGACGCCACAGCCGATCAGGCACATCGGGCGCCGCCCGTACCGGTCGCCGAGGACCGCCACCACCGGTGTCAGGGCGCCCTTCACCACCACGGCGCCCATGATGCAGGTCAGCATGACCGTGCGGCTCACCCCGAGCCGCTCCGTGCCGTACGCGAGGGACCAGGTTGTCACCGAGTAGAACACCGCGTACCCGATCGCGAGCGCGCCGGCCGTCAGCAGGACCAGGCGCCAGTGCCCGCGCACCACCTCGGCGAGCGGCACACGCGCGGGTTCGGTGATCTCCAAGAACCGCGGGCTCTCCGTGAGCGACGAGCGCAGCCACAGGCCCGCGATGGCGAGCACACCCGCCGCCCAGAACGGCACCCGCCATCCCCACGCGGCGAACTGGGCTTCCGTCAGGCTCGCCGACAGCGCCAGCATGACCCCGTTGGCCAGCAGGAATCCCACCGCCGGTCCGACCTGCGGAAAGCTCGACCACAGCCCGCGCCGGTCGGGCGGCGCGTGCTCCGCCGTCAGCAGCACCGCCCCGCCCCACTCCCCGCCGAGCCCGAGGCCTTGCAGGAAACGCAGCACGAGCAGGAGGAAGGGGGCGGTGACACCGATCGAGTCGAACGTGGGGACGCAGCCGACGGCCACGGTCGCGCCCCCGGTCAGCAGCAGCGAGGCGACGAGGACCGGCCGCCGCCCGTGCCGGTCCCCGATGTGCCCGAACAGCACCGAGCCCAGCGGACGCGCCACGAACCCGACCCCGAAGGTCGCGAAGGCCGCGAGGGTCCCGGCCAGGGGCGAGAACGTCGGGAAGAACAGCGGCCCGAGGACGAGGGCCGCCGCCGTGCCGTAGATGAAGAAGTCGTAGAACTCGATGGCCGTCCCGGCGAGCGAGGCGGACGCCAGGCGCAGCATGGAGGGCGGTTTCACGGTGCGTGCAGATTGCATGCCGCGTCAACTACCCACGGTGACGGGCGGTTACGGGGGCGTGCGGAGGCCCGTGCGAGGCCGAGGTGGTTCAGGAGGCGTCAAACGGAGCTCAGTAGGTCACCGTGATGCGCCGGGCGGGCCCGTCCACCCGGATCACGCCCCCGTACGGCACGACGACCTGAGGATCGGTGTGCCCGAGGTCCACGTCGAAGACGATCGTGGCGTCGGGGGCGTACGTCCCCATGGCGCGCAGGACGGCCTCCCGCTGCCCGGCCGCGTAACCGGCCGCCTCCGCCGGGCTGTTGGGCCGGTCGAAGGACCAGGTCTTGGGGCGGCCCATCAGCAGGGCGGAGAAGCGCCGCAGCAGGCCGCGTTCCCCCATGTTGCGCAGGGTGCGGAAGACCTCCTCGCCGCTGGGCAGTTCCTCCGAGGTCTCCAGGAAGAGCACCCCGCCGTCGTACACCGACAGATCGCGCGGCACTTCGCGGTCGGCCATCAGCAGCCAGCCGAGGATCTCCAGACAGCCGCCCCAACTGCGGCCCTCCACCACGCGGTCGGCGTTCACCCAGCTCCATCCGGCGCCCGGTACGGAGGGTGGCTCCGCCTCGAAGGTCGCCGGGTCGGCCCAGTCGCGGTCGATGTCGTTGAAACGCTCGGCGGGCCGCAGGTCGTAGGGTCCCGAAGTGAACAGGGCGGCGCGCAGGGAGTCGGCGGTCAGCGGATCCATGGCGCCCGGCCTGCCCAGCGCGGTCATCACGGTGCCGCCGTGGTAGCCGACGATCCCGGTGTTGCACAGGTACGCCAGCAGGTTGGTGTTGTCACTCAGTCCGAAGAACGGCTTGGGGTTGGCCCGCAGCAACTCCCGGTCGAGGAAGGGCAGCACGGTGATCTGGTCGTCGCCTCCGATCGACGTCAGCACCGCCTTGACGTCCGGGTCGGCGAAGGCCGCGTGCAGGTCGTCCGCCCGCTCCTTCGGCGTCGTGCCCATCTTCCGTGTCGTCGGATACTCGACCGGCACGAGACCGTACTCCTCGCGCAGCCGCTCCAGGCCCAGTTCGAAGGGGCGTGGGAACAGCTCGGGCAGGCCGGCGCCGGGCGAGACGACGGCGACCCGGTCGCCGGGGGAGGGCTTGGGAGGGTACGAGGGCGTGGTCATGCGGGGAGGGTACGGCCTCCTGCCGCACGGTTTCACCGTGATAAACCGGGGGCGAGCGGCGGCCCCGACGGGCCGCCCACCCCGAACGGACCGGAGGAACCGTGCCCCGCAGTCTGGCCCACGCCCCGATCATGATTCTCAACGGCCCCAATCTGAACCTTCTGGGGCAGCGCCAGCCCGAGATCTACGGCTCGGACACCCTCGCCGACGTCGAGGCGATGTGCGCCAAGGCGGCGGCCGCGCACGGCGGCACGGTGGACTTCCGGCAGTCCAACCACGAGGGCGAACTGGTCGACTGGATCCACGAGGCCCGGCTCCACCACAGCGGGATCGTCATCAACCCGGGCGCCTACTCGCACACCTCCGTGGCGATCCTGGACGCGCTCAACACCTGCGACGGGCTGCCGGTGCTGGAGGTGCACATCTCCAACATCCACCAGCGCGAGACGTTCCGGCACCACTCGTACGTCTCCCTGCGCGCCGACGGGGTGATCGCCGGGTGCGGGGTACAGGGCTATGTGTTCGGCGTGGAGCGGGTCGCCGCGCTCGCCAAGGCGGGCCGGGCGGACGCCTGAGCCCGCCGCCCGAGACATGCGGGTAATGCCCGGTCTCCTGGCGGGCGCCCCTTACAGACGGCCCGCCTCGACGATCCGGCGCAGGAACCGCCGCGTACGTTCCTGCTGCGGGTCGCCGAAGACCTGGTCCGCGGTGCCGCGTTCGAGCACGACGCCGCCGTCCAGGAAGCAGACCTGGTCGGCGACGTCACGGGCGAAGCCCATCTCGTGCGTGGCCAGCACCATCGTCATCCCGTCGGCCTTCAGATCACGGACGACGTTCAGGACCTCGCCGACCAGCTCCGGGTCCAGGGCCGCGGTGATCTCGTCGAGGAGCAGCAACCGGGGGCGTACGGCCAGGGCGCGCACGATCGCCACGCGCTGCTGCTGACCGCCGCTGAGCCGGTCGGGATACGCGCCCGCCTTCCCTCCCAGCCCCAGTCGCTCCAGGAGGGCCCGCGCCCGTTCCTCGGCCTCCGCGCGGGGGACACCGTGCACCCGGCGCGGAGCGAGGGTGATGTTGTCCAGCACCGTCATGTGCGGGAACAGGTTGTACGACTGGAAGACCACGCCGATCCGCCGCCGCACCGCGTCCTGGTCGACGCGCGGGTCGGTGATCTCCTCGCCGTCCAGCCAGATCGCCCCGTCGTCGATGTCCTCCAGGAGGTTGGCGCACCGCAGCAGCGTCGACTTGCCGGACCCGGAGGCGCCGATCAGCGCGGTCACGGTGTGCGGGGCGACCTCCAGATCGACGTCCCGCAGCACGACCGAGCCGCCGAAGGTCTTGCGCACGGACTCCATCCGCAGCACGGGGGCGCCTGCGGAGCCACGCGCGGACTCCACCGGTCCCACCGGCTCCAGGGCCTCTCGGCTGTCGCTCATGTCGTCCCTCCCTGCGCCCGCTGCCGGTCCATGCGGGCCGTGACCCAGTCGGTGAAGCGGGTCATCGGGATGGTCAGGGCGACGAAGACCAGTCCCGCGACGATGTAGGGCGTGTAGTTGAGGCTGCGGCCCACGATGATGTCGGCGGCGCGCACGGCGTCGATCGCACCGCCGATCGAGACCAGGCCGGTGTCCTTCTGCAACGACACCAGGTCGTTGAGCAGGGGCGGCACCTGACGGCGAACCGCCTGGGGGAGCACGACGTGCCGCAGCGCCTGCCGGTTGGTCAGGCCCAGCGAGCGGGCCGCCGCGCGCTGGGAGGGGTGCACGGACTCGATGCCGGCGCGGAACACCTCGGCGACGTACGCCGAGTACGTGAGCGTCAGCGCGGTGCCGCCGAGCAGCACCGGGTCGACCGTCACTCCCTGGAGCCGGAGCGCCGGGACGCCCAGGACCACGATCATCAGGTTGATGATCAGCGGCAGCCCGCGGAAGAAGTCGGTGTACGCGGCCGCCAGCACCCGCAGCGGGAAGAACACCGGGCCCCGCAGGGTCCGCGCGACGGCGATGAGCATGCCGAGGACGAGCACGGCGACGCCGCAGACCAGCAGCAGCCGGACGTTGAGCCAGAGCCCTTCGAGGACCCGGGGGAGCGCCTCGCGCGCGTACTCCGCGCTGAAGAACGTCTCCTTGGTCCGGGGCCAGCCGGGGGCGCTCACGACGACCAGGTAGAGGACGACGGCCGTGACCAGGGTCGACAGGGCGGCGACGGCGGTGGCCCTGCGGGCCCGGTCGCGCTTGTAGCGCTCCCGGTCCAGCCGCCGGCGCGAGGGGACATAGCCGTCGTCCGCGCCGGCCGGGTCACCGTGCTCGTCCGCGTCCTCGGGGCCGGGTTCCTGCTTCACCACGGTCACTTGAGGACCGGGGCGTCGACGGCGTCGGAGAGCCACTCCTGCTCGATCTTCGCCAGCGTGCCGTCCTCGCGCAGGGCGTCCACGGCGCTCGTCACGCAGGAGGTGAGGGCGCTGCCCTTGTCGAGGACGAGTCCGAACTGCTCGGGCGTACCGCCCCGGTTCTCGAACTGGCCGACGATCCTCGCGTCCGTCACCTCGGCCGAGGTGATGTAGAACGCGGTCGGCAGATCGACCACGATCGCGTCGATCTGGCCGTTCTTCAGCGCGGACTTGGCCTGGTCGTTCTTCGCGTACGCGGCGGCCTGACGGGCGGGCTTCACCACGTCCTCGATGTAGTTCAGGCTGGTGGTGCCGACCTGGGCGCCCAGATGCAACTTCCTGAGGTCCGCGATGCTCGTCGCCTTCGAGGCGGCTGAGTCCTTGAGCGCGACGACGGCCTGGCGCACGTCGTAGTAGCCGGACGAGAAGTCGACGGCCTTCTTGCGCTCGTCGCTGATCGAGACCTGGTTGATGTCGAAGTCGAAGGCCTTCGCCCCCGGAGCGAAGGCCTTGTTGAAGGGCACGCTCTGCCAGACGACATCGGCCTTGTCGTAGCCGAGCTGCTGCGCCACGGCGTACGCGACCGCCGACTCGAAGCCCTCGCCGTTCTTCGGGTCGTCGTCCTTGAACCAGGGTTCGTACGCCGGTTGGTCGGTGGCGATCGTCAGCTTGCCGGAGGTCTTCGTGCTCAAGTCGCCCTTGGGGCAGGACGCTCCGGACGCCGAGGAGGAGGCCGAGCCGGTGGCGTCCTCCTCCGGCTGCGGGGCGCAGCCCACCGCGACGACGGCGAGCAGGGCGGCTATGGCGGCGGAGGTGGCACGACGCGGGGATCGCGCGGTTCGCTGGACAGGACGCATGGCGTGAGATTGACAGCGAGACATCCCGTCTGTCGAGGTCACCCACGGTTCTGTCCGCATTCTGGGAACGGGTGTTGCGGTTCTGTGAACACGTGCGACCTCAAGGGCGGGGCCGCCGGCCGAGGGCGGGGTTGGTGAGGCCGGCGGCCCATCCGCGCGGGAGCCGTCATCCCGTGCGGACCTGTTTCCAGTGGACTACGCCACGGCGTACGCCGGGAGCGCGCGCGGGCCACCGGCGTGTGCGTTCGATTCACACGGGGCGCGTGCGGGAGCGGCCGCGCCCCCCTGTCGTCCGTCTCACCAACTGCGTTGCGGCACCGGAGAGTTCACCGGCCCGAGGAGACCTGGCCACGAGCGGTGGACAGATCCCGTCTCTTGCCGGGACGCCTGCCCCTGCCCGGTAGCGTGGTGGCGTACACGATGTTCTTCGTCGGCCTCGGCGCAGTACGGGCGACCACGGCCTCCGTCGTCGCCCTGGTGGAACCGCTCACCGCGGCGGTCATCGGTGTCCTGGTCTTCGGCGAGCGGCTGAACGCGATCATCCTCACCGGCACGACTCTTCTGCTGTTCGCCGTGCTGTTCCTCGCCGCCGACGAGGGGGCCGGTCGAGCGGCTTCCCGGAGGACGCCTGGTGCTGACCATGATCAGCGCGCGGCGTCCGTGCGGATGCGCTCTGCCTCTGCCGGGGTGAGGCTGGCGGCATGGCTTCCTTCCGCCCGGTGGTCGTACCCGCCCGACGAGGACGGCGGGCGGCGGGCCGGAAGAGCGGGCTTACCACCAGGGAGACAACCATGACTATCCGTACCTACGTCTCGACGACTGTGCGGAACGACCGTGTCGACGACGTTCTCCAGGCGCTGGAGGATGTGGATCCGGATGCGATCGTGGCCGCTGTCAATCGCTCGGACGCTCCCGACGTCCCCGCCGGGGTATCGGTCTCGCTGACCGGTGATGCCCGTGAGGCGGTGAAGAAGCAGCTCGGTGTGATTCCCGACCTGGAGTGGGAGATCGACGTGCGGGACACCGAGGATCTGTGAGCCGGAGACGCGGATGGCCCCCCGCCCGGTCTACCGACCGAGCGGGGGGCCGTCCGTCACGGCGAGACGAGGAGGACTCCGGCGGTCACCAGCCTCGTGCGCGCCACTCCGCGAGGTGGGGCCGTTCCGTGCCGATGGTGGTGTCGTTGCCGTGGCCGGGGTAGATCCACGTCTCGTCGGGCAGGACGTCGAAGAGCTTGGTCTCCAGGCCGTCCATCAGGGAGTTGAACTCCTCCGGCCGGGTCGTCCGACCAGGACCACCCGGGAAGAGGCAGTCCCCGGTGAACACGTGCGGATGTCCGTGCGGGTCGTCGTAGACCAGGGCGATCGAACCCGGCGTGTGTCCCACCAGGTGGCGCGCCGTGAGCTCCACGCGCCCCACCCGGATCGTGTCGCCGTCGTCGACCGGTACGTCCGTCGGCACCGGGATGCCTTCCGCGTCCTCCCGGCCGGCGTACGTACGCGCGCCGGTGGCCGCCACGACCTCGGCGAGTGCCTGCCAGTGGTCGCCGTGCCGGTGCGTGGTGACGACGGACGCGATCCCGTCGTCACCGATGAGGGTGAGCAGGGTGCCGGCGTCGTTCGCGGCGTCGATCAGCAGCTGCTCGTCGGTGGCCCGGCAGCGCAGCAGATACGCGTTATTGTCCATCGGGCCCACCGCGACCTTGGAGATCATCAGGCCGGGCAGCTCGTGCACATCCGCAGGACCGCCGACCTTCACCGCTCCGCTGTACGTCATGGGGGCAGCCTATAGCGGGGGCAGCGAGGGGAGCGCGCCTCCTGCGACGCGCAGGCCGGTGCCGTCGCGACGGCCGGACAGCCAGCCGAGGAGGTCGGCCCGGGTGCCGGTGATCGTGAGATCCGGCAGCGGTGGCCGGTGGCCGCTGTCGAGCTGTTCGGCCGTGACGCCCTCGACGGCTCCGGTGAGGAGCAGACGCCCGTCGTCCTGCTTGATCGTCAGGGCGGGGACGTCGGGGTGCTTCGAGAACCGGTGGGCGAGGAAGTTGATCTCGCGCTGGGCGAACTCCGTCGGCAGGTCCTCCAGCTCGTACCCGATCCCCAGATCCACGTGATGCAGCTCCACCTCGATCCAGCGCCGCCAGGGCAGCCAGGCCGCGGTGTCGAGGACCCCGTTCCGCAGCTCGACCGTGCGGGACCAGTCCTGGGAGAGCGAGGCCGCGTCCTGGAAGCGGTGCGCGCTGTCGCGTACGTCGGCGAGGTGGGTCTTCAGGGGGCGCGGCGCGTCCCGCTCGATGTCGGCGTCCCGGGCCTCGCCGGAGACGTACATGGGCCGCCCTTCGAAGACGTTCACCAGGGCGTCCGCGTTGCGGGCGAGGTGGGCGAGGACATGACCGCGGGTCCAGCCGGGCAGTCGTGACGGCTCGGTCACAGCCGCGTCGTCCAGGTCGGCGACCGCGCTGAGTAGCCGGTCCGTAGCGTCACACACAGAGGCCAGGTCACGCGCGTGATCCATCATGCCGCCGACCCTAGCCCCGGCCACACCTTCGGGTGAAGAAGGCGAACCAGGGCCGTAAATCGAATGCACGTGCTATATGGTCGGAGGCGGCGTCGGGCATGCTGGAAGGCCCGGGATTGTTGTGGAACGGGGAAACAGGACCGGCGCTGTCAGTGGCTCCCCCTAGTCTGTGGAGGACGGGGGCTTTGGCCCCTGTCACTTCACTCAAGAAAGGTGCGGACCGGCGTGGCCGACCGTCTCATCGTCCGTGGCGCGCGCGAGCACAACCTGAAGAACGTCTCGCTCGACCTGCCACGCGACTCGCTCATCGTCTTCACGGGCCTGTCGGGGTCGGGCAAGTCCTCGCTGGCCTTCGACACGATCTTCGCCGAGGGGCAGCGCCGGTACGTCGAGTCGCTCTCCTCCTACGCCCGGCAGTTCCTCGGGCAGATGGACAAGCCGGACGTCGACTTCATCGAGGGTCTGTCCCCGGCGGTCTCCATCGACCAGAAGTCGACCTCGCGCAACCCGCGCTCGACGGTCGGCACCATCACCGAGGTCTACGACTACCTGCGTCTGCTCTTCGCGCGCATCGGCAAGCCGCACTGTCCACAGTGCAGAAGGCCCATCTCCCGCCAGTCGCCCCAGGCGATCGTCGACCGGGTGCTGGAGCTGCCGGAGGGCAGCCGCTTCCAGGTGCTGTCCCCGCTCGTGCGGGAGCGCAAGGGCGAGTTCGTCGACCTCTTCGCGGACCTCCAGACCAAGGGGTACAGCCGGGCCCGGGTGGACGGCGAGACCGTCCAGCTCGCCAACCCGCCCACGCTGAAGAAGCAGGAGAAGCACACCATCGAGGTGGTCGTCGACCGCCTCACGGTGAAGGAAACCGCGAAGCGGCGCCTCACCGACTCCGTGGAGACCGCCCTCGGCCTCTCCGGCGGCATGGTCGTGCTCGACTTCGTCGACCTCCCGGAGGACGACCCCGAGCGCGAGCGGATGTTCTCGGAGCACCTGTACTGCCCGTACGACGACCTGTCCTTCGAGGAGCTGGAGCCCCGCTCCTTCTCCTTCAACTCGCCCTTCGGCGCCTGCCCCGACTGCTCCGGCATCGGCACGCGCATGGAGGTCGACCCCGAGCTGATCGTCCCGGACGAGGACAAGTCGCTCGACGAGGGTGCCATCCACCCCTGGTCGCACGGCCACACCAAGGACTACTTCGGCCGCCTCGTCGGAGCCCTCGCGGACGCCCTGGGGTTCCGGACCGACATCCCCTTCGCCGGGCTCCCGCAGCGCGCGAAGAAGGCACTGCTGCAAGGCCACAAGACCCAGATCGAGGTCCGCTACCGCAACCGGTACGGCCGCGAGCGCGTGTACACCACGGCCTTCGAGGGCGCCGTCCCCTTCGTGAAGCGCCGGCACAGCGAGGCCGAGAGCGACGCGAGCCGTGAGCGCTTCGAGGGCTATATGCGCGAGGTGCCCTGCCCCACCTGTGAGGGCACCCGCCTGAAGCCGATCGTCCTCGCGGTCACGATCATGGAGAAGTCGATCGCCGAGGTCTCCGCCATGTCGATCAGCGACTGCGCGGACTTTTTGGGCGAGCTGAAGCTCACCGCCCGCGACAAGAAGATCGCCGAGCGGGTGCTGAAGGAGGTCAACGAGCGGCTGCGCTTCCTGGTCGACGTCGGCCTGGACTACCTGTCGCTGAACCGCGCGGCCGGCACGCTCTCCGGCGGCGAGGCGCAGCGCATCCGCCTGGCCACGCAGATCGGCTCCGGCCTCGTCGGCGTGCTCTACGTCCTCGACGAGCCCTCCATCGGTCTGCACCAGCGGGACAACCACCGGCTCATCGAGACCCTGGTCCGGCTGCGCGACATGGGCAACACGCTCATCGTCGTCGAGCACGACGAGGACACCATCAAGACGGCCGACTGGATCGTCGACATCGGCCCCGGCGCGGGTGAGCACGGCGGCAAGGTCGTGCACAGCGGCTCCCTGAAGGAGCTGCTGGGCAATGCCGAGTCGCAGACCGGGCAGTACCTGTCGGGCCGCAAGGCCATCCCGCTGCCCGACATCCGCCGCCCGCTCGACCCGGCCCGGCAGCTCACGGTGCACGGGGCCCGGGAGAACAACCTCCAGGACATCGACGTGTCCTTCCCGCTGGGTGTCTTCACCGCCGTCACCGGCGTGTCCGGCTCCGGCAAGTCCACGCTGGTCAACGACATCCTGTACACGCACCTGGCCCGCGAGCTGAACGGCGCCCGCAGCGTCCCCGGCCGCCACACCCGCGTGGACGGCGACGACCTCGTCGACAAGGTCGTGCACGTCGACCAGTCGCCGATCGGCCGTACGCCGCGGTCCAACCCGGCCACGTACACCGGCGTCTTCGACCACGTCCGCAAGCTGTTCGCCGAGACCACCGAGGCGAAGGTCCGCGGTTATCTGCCCGGGCGCTTCTCCTTCAACGTCAAGGGCGGCCGCTGCGAGAACTGCGCGGGCGACGGCACCATCAAGATCGAGATGAACTTCCTCCCGGACGTCTACGTCCCGTGCGAGGTCTGCCACGGCGCCCGGTACAACCGGGAGACGCTGGAGGTCCACTACAAGGGCAAGTCCATCGCCGATGTGCTGAACATGCCGATCGAGGAGGCGACCGACTTCTTCGAGGCCGTCCCCGCGATCGCCCGCCACCTCAGGACGCTCAAGGACGTCGGCCTCGGCTACGTCCGCCTCGGCCAGGCCGCCACCACCCTGTCCGGCGGTGAGGCGCAGCGCGTGAAGCTCGCCAGCGAGCTCCAGAAGCGCTCCACCGGTCGCACGGTCTACGTCCTGGACGAGCCGACCACCGGTCTGCACTTCGAGGACATCAGCAAGCTCCTCAAGGTGCTGTCCGGCCTGGTCGACAAGGGCAACACGGTCATCGTCATCGAGCACAACCTCGACGTCATCAAGACCGCCGACTGGGTCGTGGACATGGGGCCCGAGGGCGGCGCCGGCGGCGGCCTCGTCATCGCGGAGGGCACGCCCGAGCAGGTCGCCGGGGTTCCGGCCAGCCACACGGGCAAGTTCCTGCGGGAGATCCTCGGCGCCGACCGGATCAGCGACGCGGCCCCGGTGAAGGCCCCGCGCAAGGCCACGGCGAAGAAGGCCGTCGCCGCCGGCTCGACGACGCGGAGGACGGCGACAGCCCGGACGACCACGGCCGCCGGGACCTCGGCCGCCAAGAAGGCCGCCGTTCCCGCCAAGAAGGCTGCCGCGGCCGCCGCCAAGAAGGCCGCTCCCGCCAAGAAGGCCACGCGGGCGCGCAAGGCCTGACCGAGACGGCCGGGCGACGGCAGTCGTCGCGTCGAGCAGAACACGGCGGCCCGCGGGAACTCCCGCGGGCCGCCGCCTGTCGACTCCTCGGCTCGCGCGGCGAGCCGACGTGTTCCGCGCGACCGTCAGCCCTCGCGCACCTCGCACACTTCGCGTACCTCGCACACTTCGCGCACCGCGGGCGCGAGGGGCCGCGGCTCGCCCACCTCCGCCGCGTACGGCGGTTCGGCGCCCGCCCGGGAGCAGGTGATCGCCGCCGCGCGGGCCGCGAAGCGCAGCAGGCGGATCCAGTCGTCGGCGCCCAGCCTCGCGAGAGCGGAGCCGGAGAGGGCGTCCTGGGCCGCCAGGCCGTGCAGGAGGGCCGCGTTGACGGTGTCACCGGCGCCGATGGTGTCGACGACCTCGACCCTCTCACCCTGTACGGAGTGCTCGGCGCCGGCCCGGGTGTGGACGGTCAGGCCGTCGCCGCCGTGGGTGACGACGACGGCGGCGGGGCCGGAATCCAGCCACAGACGCGGGGTCCCGCCCAGCCACCGCGCGTCCTCCTCGGAGAGCTTGAGCAAGGACACCGAGGGCAGCCAGTTCAGGAAGCGGGCCCGATAGGCGTCCGCGTCCGGGATCAGCCCCGGCCGGACGTTGGGGTCGAGGGCGGTGAACACGCCCTGGGCGGCGGTCGAGTGCAGCAGTTTCTCGTACGCGCTCGCGCCGGGCTCCAGGACGAGCGAGCAGGTGCCGAAGGAGACCGCCCGGGTCCCCCGGGGTAGCCGGTCGGGGGTCTCGAACAGGCGGTCGGCACTGCCCTCGACGTAGAAGGAGTACCGGGCCGACCCGTCCGTGCCGATCGAGGCCAGGGCGAGGGTGGTGGGCTCGGAGCCCCGCTGCACGGCGGCCACGTCCACGCCGGCCTCGCGCAGACCGTCCAGCAGGGCCTCTCCGTAGGCGTCGTACGACACCCGGGAGCAGAAGGCGGTGGGGGAGCCGAGCCGGCCGAGTGCCACGGCCGTGTTGTAGGGGCCGCCGCCCCGGGCCGGCCGCAGATCCACGAGCGCGCCCGCGCCCTGCGGGACGAGGTCGATCAGGGCTTCACCGGCGACGACGATCACGGGACGATCCTCTCTGGGGGCTCTCGGCCGGAAAGTATCGCAAAGGCGTGTGCACGGCGCCGGGCTCCCGACCCGCCCCCGGGGCTCACCCGGTCAGCCATGTCCTCTGCCCCGCTGGGCCCTCCTCTCGGGCGGCCCGCCGGGCCCTCCCTCGGTCGGCCCGCTCACCCCCAGTCCCAGCCGATCCCCACGACGCCCGTGCGTACCCGCGGTTCGACGAGGTGCACCGAGCGGTGGAGGTCGCTCAGGGCGAGGTTCTGCCGGCCCCCGCGCGGGGCCGCGGCGGAGTGCTGGCTGAAGCGGTGGCAGTGCAGCGGCAGGGCACGCTCGTCGAAGCGGACCTGGAGGGCGTACTGGCCGCCGGTGGAACGGAACCCACGGACGTACTCGGTGCAGACACCGGCCGTGCCGTCGTCGAAGCCGTAGCGGAAGAGGTGGGTGTCGCCGCTGCGCAGCCGGGTGTCGAAGAGCAGCTCGGCGACCAGGACACCGGTGTCCTGGTCCCAGCGGACCCGTCCCCTGCGGCAGTTCTCCAGGGCGCGGACGGCGATCCGCTCCGGTGCGCAGCCCGGGTCGCCGTGGTGGACGGCCACATAGCGGTCCACCCCGTCCCGGTGGGCGCGCACGATCTGCTGGGACTCGCGGCCGATCAGCTCGCGGCGGGCGCCGATGCGGACGCGTTCGTGGTGGCCGACGGTGTGCGTCCCGCCGTCGGGCGGCGCCCCCAGCTCGGCGAGCAGCTGTTCGAGGACACCGGTGGCCTCCACGACGGAGCGGTACGAGCGGCCGGCGGGCCGGTCAGGACCGGACTGCTCGTCCGCCCGGGCGAGCAGCCGGATCAGCGACTCGTCCGGGAGCTGGAGGATCTCCTCCAGGGCGCGCACGGCCCGCAGCGACTCGGGGCGCTGCGGACGCCGGGCGCCCTGCTGCCAGTAACTGAGGCTGGTGACACCGACCTTGACGCCGTGCCGCGTCAGATGGTGCTGCACGCGCTGCAGCGGCAGTCCGCGGGCGGCGATCGCGGCGCGCAGGGCGACATGGAAGGGGCCGCCCCTCAGGACCGCCCCCAGCTGCGCCGTGGCGACGTCCGTGACCGCTGCGGCGTCCGTGACCGCCGCGACGTCCGCGTGCTCTGTGGCGTGCCGCATGCAGGAACCTTTCCGTAGACGAGTGCTGTGCGCGACGTGTGCTCGGGACCGCGCGTGCCGATCGGGAGTCCGGCGGACGCCCGGGGCCCCAGGAACCCTCGGCGGCCGTCCGTCTTCACATCCGTACGGCCGCGTTCCTCACCCCGAGTTCCTCCGCATTGAAGCGTGTTGACCAAGTCCCGACAACACCTGCCGCGCGACATGGCCGGACACCGTCGCCGGGTCCCTCACCGCGTCGACGGCCCCGGATCGGGCCCCGACAGGTCCCGCAGCGCCTGGCCCGAGAGCTTCGACTTGTGCACAAAACCGCGGGCGGGACTGGCGGCGACGAGCTCCCGGATGTCGTCCAGCGGGTGCGTGGAGGTGAGGACGATGACGGAGGCGGCCGAGCACGCGATCCTCGGCGCGAGCTCCAGCCCGCTCTCGCCGTCGAGGTCGACGTCCAGCAGCACCAGGTCCGGGGCCAGTTCCACGGCCCGTGCCAGCGCCTCCGCGCCCGTGGACGCCACACCGACGACGTGCACGCCGTCGTGTTCCAGCAGCGTACGGGCGGCCTCCAGGAACCGGGCACTGTCATCGACGATGAGACAGCGCAGGGACATGGGCACAGCCTCCCAAGGGGGTCAGGGGCATACATTCCGGCTAGCCGTAAAGTGTCGTCGCCGACGGACGTCCGTCGGCGGGAATGTGCTGAAGTCCTGCGCCGGGTGGACGGGTTCACCCTCACTCAGGGAGTCGCACGCGACACGAGGAGTAGCATGTCGTCGCCCTGGGGGCCGTGCCGTCCGGTCGAGTGGGGGTATGCGATGCAGACACGACGCCGGGACCTCGGAAAACGTCCTGTCCGCCGTGCCCTGATGTCGGGCGCGGCGGCCGCTCTGCTGCTCCTGTCCGGCTGCGGCGCGAGCGACGGCGACGGCCGGGTGGACGAGAAGGACAAGGCGGCGGGCGACACGACCTGCGACGGCAGGATCGAGGGCACCGCCCACATCACGATGTGGTTCCACGCGGGCCAGAGCGGTGAGCAGACCACGCTGAAGAGCCAGGTCAAGGAGTTCAACCGAGCCCAGGAGCAGGTGCGGGTCGAACTGGTCACCCTGCCCGAGCAGCGCCCGTACACCGAACTGGTGCTGTCCGCGGCGGCCAGCGGCGATCTGCCGGACCTGCTCGACTTCGACGGCCCGAACCTCTACAGCTACGCCTGGTCCGGCACGCTCCGGCCGATCGACTCCTGCGTACCCGCGAGGACCAGGAAGGACCTGCTGCCCTCCCTGAGGGAACAGGGCACGTACGACGGGCGGTTGTGGGGCGTCGGCACGTTCGACTCCGGGCTCGGCCTGTACGTACGGCCGTCGGTGCTGAAGGACGCGGGCGTGCGCATCCCGAAGGGCGTCGACGACGCCTGGAGCGCCGACGAACTGACGGACATCCTGCGCACACTGCGCAAGGCGGGCTACGAGGCGCCGCTCGACCTGAACTTCGTCGACTCGAAGACCGCCGACGAGTGGAACACCTACGCCTTCGCCCCGGCCGTGTGGTCCGCCGGCGGTGACCTCATCGACCCCGAGGAGTTCCGCACGGCCGACGGGTTCCTCAACGGTCCCGAGTCCGTCGAGGCGCTCACCACCATGCAGCACTGGGTGGAGGGGGGGTACGTCGACAGGGACCGCAAGAAGGACAAGAGCGCCTTCGTGAAGGGCCGCACGCCCATCTCCTGGATGGGGCACTGGAAGTACGGCGAGTACAGCGAGGCGCACCCCGGCGACGTGGCGATCGTGCCGCTGCCCGACTTCGGCACGGGCACCGTCACCGGCATGGGGTCCTGGCAGTGGGGCATCCCCTCCGGGGAGGCCGACGGCGACGCGGTGTGGCGCTTCCTGGAGTACCTGCTGCGACCCGAGCAGGTGGTCAGGATGAGCGGGGCCAACGGCGCGATCCCGGGGACCGAGGGAGCGGTGAAGCGCTCCCCGCTGTACGGGGAGAACGGCGCGGAGCGGCTGTTCATCGAGCAGTTGCGCGGCGGGACCGCCCGGCCCAGGCCGCAGACACCGGCGTACCCGGCGGTCACCGCCGCCTTCTCGCAGGCGGTCGCCGACATCGTCTTCTCCGGGGCGCCCGTCGAGAAGACGCTGGACGACGCGGTCGAGGCCATCGACGAGGACCTCGCCGCCCACGACGGTTACCCGAAGAGCGGTCCGTGACGCGCGCCGCCCGGCCCCGGCGGGGTGCTCCCCGGCGCACCGGACGGCGCGGCGTCCCGAGGGCGTCCCGCGCCCGCGTGGCGCTGCTGCTCTGCATGACCCTGCTGCTCGCGGGCTGCGAGGCGGGCGGTGGCGACGGCGAGCGGCCCCGGCGGGCCGCGGACGCGACCTGTGACGGGCGGATCGACGCCCCCGCGCAGATCACGATGTGGTTCCACGAGCCGTCGGCGCGCGGTGAACTGGACGTCGTGCGCGCCCAGGTCCAGGCGTTCAACAGCAGTCAGGACGAGGTGACGGTCCGCCTCGTCGACCTGCCCCGGGGCGAATACGAAGACCTGGTCCGCAGGGCCGCCGCCGACGGCGAACTGCCCGACCTGCTCGACTTCGACGCGCCGAAGCTGTTCAGCCACGCCTGGTCCGGCCACCTCCGGCCGATCGACTCCTGCGTCCCGAAGTCCCTGCGCGCGGACCTGCTCCCGTCCGTCCTCGAACAGGGCACCTACCGGGGCCGGCTGTGGGGCCTCGGCACGTTCGACTCCGGGCTCGGCCTGTACGTACGGCCGTCGGTGCTGAAGGAGGCCGGGATACGCATCCCGCAGGGTGTCTCCGACGCCTGGACCGCCGACGAATTCACCGGCATCCTGAAGAAACTGCGCACCCTGGGCTACGACAGCCCCCTCGACCTCCAGCTGCCGTGGGCCGGCACCGAATGGGGCACGTACGGTTTCGCGCCGGCCGTCTGGTCGGCGGGCGGCGACCTCATCGAACGCTCCACCTATCGCACGGCCGACGGAGTGCTCAACGGGCCGCGCACGGTCGAGGCGCTGACGACGCTCCAGGGATGGGTGAAGGCGGGATACGTGGACGCGAACAAGGACTCCGAGGCCTTTCAGAAGGGCCGCAGTCCCGTGTCCTGGAACGGCCACTGGCGGTACGGGAACTACACCGAGGCCCACCCGGGCGACGTGGCGATCGTGCCGTTGCCCGACTTCGGCACGGGCAGCGCCACCGGGATGGGTTCCTGGCAGTGGGGCGTTCCCGCGGGCGCGGCCGACGGCGACGCCGTCTGGCGCTTCCTGTCCTTCCTGCTCAGCCCCGACGAAGTCCTGCGGATGACGGACGCCAACGGCGGCATCCCCGCCACCGGCACCGCGATCGAGCGCACCGACGCGTTCGCCGAGGGCGGGCCCGCCCGCCTCTACATAGAGCAGCTGCGCGGCGGCACCGCCCGCCCCCGGCCGCAGACCCCCGCCTACCCGGCGATCACCGACGCCTTCGCCGAGGCGTTCGCGAAGATCATGCGGGGAGCGGCGGTACGGCCGGCCCTGGACGAGGCCGTGCGCGCCGTCGACAAGGACCTGGCGGACCACGACCACTACCCCCCGACCGGACCGTGAGGCCCGGCCGTGCTCCGCCCGTCGCCCAGCCGCCCAGCCCCCGTGCCGCGCCCCACGGCCGAGCCGGCACCCCGCCGCGCCACGGCCGTGGACCCCGTCCCGTTCCTGGCCCGGCTGCGCGTCGGTTCCAAGCTGATGCTGCTCGTCTTGCTGCCGGTCACCGTCCTGCTGGCCGTCACGGCGTTCGCCGCCGTCGCCCAGTGGCAGGAGGCGCGGACCCTGGGCGACTTCGACACCGCGATCGAGGTGTCCTTCGAGATCAGCGAGGCCGCCGACGCCGTCGCCCGCGAGCGGATCGTGGCCGTGGAAGCCCGGCTGAACGCCGAACCGGACACCCTGCGCGCGCGGGCCGAGGCCCAGCGGGTCACCGACCGGGCGCTGCGACGGGCCTTCGAGGAGACCATCGGCCGGACCCGGTCCGACGACGCCGGGATCCTCGACGCCGTACGCCGTCAACTGCACGCCGTGCGGGTCCAGACGGGCACCCGGTCGCTCCCGGCGCAGACCGTCGCCCAGCGGTACGAGGCCATCGAGAACCAGGTGCTCGACATCGTCGCCGACCTCGAAGCCGGGCGTCCCACCAGGGCCTCGGGCCGGGCGGCGGACGCCCACATCGCGATGCTGCGGGCCGTCGCCGCCGCCGAGAGCGAACGCGCGGAGCTCGCCATCCTCTTCCACGCGCCCGGCGACGGACACGCCACCGCCGCCGCCGGCCGCTGGACCGAACTGGAGAGGGCCCAGCTCAGAGCGTTCCAGCAGACCGCGTCGGACACGCTGAAGGCCGAACTGCACACGGTGAGGTTCCGGGCCCCCGGACGCGCGGTCCGCATCGCCCGCGACCTGGTCGCCGACCCGGATCCCCAGCCCGTCGAATGGCCCTCCTACGACGACTGGCTCAGCGAGTCGGCGCTGTACACCGACGCCCTGCGCGGCATCCGGGACCGGGCCGCCCGGGAACTCGACGACACCGCCCACCGCGACCTGCGCACCACCCGCGCCCGGACCTACACCGAACTGACCATCTGTGGCGTCGTCCTGGCCCTCATCACCTTCCTCGCGCTGGCCCTGCGCCGCTCGATCATCCGCCCCCTCGGCCAGGTCTCCGAGGGCGCCCGGGCCCTGTCGGACGGCGACCTCTCGTACGACATCCGCTACGCCGGACGCGACGAACTCGGCGACGTCGCCGACACGTTCCGCGAGCTGCGGGTGACCAGCGAGCGGCTGGCCGGTGAGATCAGGGACATGAACACGGCGATCGACGCGGGCCGGCTCGGACACCGGGCCGACGTCGACTCCTTCGAGGGCACCTGGGCCCAGCTGCTGGGCGGGATGAACGGCACCATGGCGTCCTTCGCCGCGGCCCACGGCCGGCGCCGCCGGGCCGAACGGGAACTGGAGGGCATCTTCAACCTCTCCCTGGACCTGCTCTGCATCAGCGGCGTCGACGGCTACTTCAAGCGCGTCAACCCGGCCTTCGAACGCACCCTGGGCTACCCGGTCCGGACCCTGACTTCCCGGCCCTTCCTCGACTTCGTCCACGAGGACGACCGCGACAGCACCCGGGCGGCCGTGGCGCTGCTGGCGAGCGGCGCCGAGGTCGCCGAGTTCGAGAACCGGTATCTCCGTGCCGACGGCAGTGAACGCTGGCTCCAGTGGAGCGCCCGGTCGGTGCCCGAGGAGGGCCTCATCTACGCCGCCGCCCGCGATGTGACCGAGAGCCGTCGGGCCGCGCTCGAACAGGCCGCGCTGCGCCGGGTCGCCACCGCGGTCGCGCGCGGCGTGCCGCCGTCCGACGTGTTCGCGACGGTCGCGGAGGAGGTCGCGTCGCTGCTGGGCACGGCCTCGGCCGTCATCCGGTACGAACCCGACGGCGGCGTCAAGATCCTCGGGATCGCGCACGCGCGCGCGGACGAGGTGGAGGCCGCCTGCCTGACCCGCTGGGACACGGCCGGCGGGACCATCGACGAGGTGGCCCGGACCCGGCGCGCGGCCCGGTCGGACTCCGCCGTGGGCGCCCCCATCGTCGTCGACGGCCGGATCTGGGGGGTGGTCGTGGCGGCCTCGTTGGTGGATCCGCTGCCCCGCGGTGCGGAGGCCCGGCTCGCCGACTTCACCGGACTGATCGCCACCGCGATCGCCAACGCCGACAGCCGCGACCAGCTGACCGCCTCACGCGCGCGCGTGGTGGCCGCCGGGGACGCCTCACGGCGCCGCATCGAACGCGATCTGCACGACGGCGTGCAGCAGCGCCTGGTCTCGCTCCAGCTGGAGCTGCGGATGACGCAGACCCTGGTGGACGACCCCTCCTCGGAACTCGCCCGGCGCCTGGACCAACTGGCCAAGGGCCTGGACGACGCCTTCCAGGACCTGCTCCAGGTGGCCCGGGGCATCCACCCCTCGGTCCTGTCCAAGGGCGGCCTGGGCCCCGCCCTGCGCGCCTTGGCCCGCCGCGCCGCCGTCCCCGTGGAGCTCGATCTCGGCTTCACCCGCACCCGCTTCCCCGAACAGGTCGAGGTGGCCGCGTACTACGTCGCCTCCGAGAGCCTCACCAACGCCGTCAAGCACGCGCGCGCGAGCGTGGTGACCGTGACGGCCGAGGAACGCTCGGGGGTGCTGGAGCTGCTCATCCGGGACGACGGCGTCGGGGGAGCCGAACCCGGCAAGGGGTCGGGCCTGATCGGGCTCATCGACCGGGTGGAAGCGATCGGCGGCAGGTTGACGGTCACCAGCCCGCCCGGCGGCGGGACCACGCTGAACGTGCGGCTGCCGCTCAGCCCGCCCGAGGAGGCCGCGACGGCCGTCGCGACGCGCCCGTGACCGCCCGAAGCGTACGCGGTGAGGCCCGTTCTAAGGGGGGAGTCCGGGTCTCGGTACGGGCGTACGTTCCGGGCGGTCGAATCGGACGGCGGAGACGGCCGTCCGGCTCCACGGCATGCGGATGTCTCGCCGTCTCTCGTCAGAGGCGCCGGATTCCACCCGCGGTTGCGCTCCTTCGAGCATTGCGGCCGAACGTTCAGGTGTCTTCACGGCCCGCCCCCAACTAGGCTTCCGGCTAGCCGTAAGACCGAGTTCAGGCAGGCTGTTGGGACGAACGGGACAGGTCGGGCAAGGGGGAGACCGAGACCATGGAGGCCGATCAGCATCCGGTGCGCGGGCGTGTGGTGCTCGCGGACGACGACGTGCTCCTGCGGGAGGGCCTGGCGAGCCTCTGCGAGCGCGTCGGCTATGAGGTGGCCGGGCAGGCCGGCGACGCCGCCGGGCTGCTGGAGTTGGTGGAGAACGAGCTGCCGGACATCGCGATCGTCGACATCCGGATGCCGCCGACGCAGTCCACGGAGGGGCTGAAGGCCGCGCGGGAGATCCGGGAGCGGTATCCGTCGGTCGGGATCCTGGTGCTCTCGGCGTTCGTCGAGGTCGAGGACGCGCTGGAGCTGCTGGCCGGCGGGCGCAGCATCGGCTACCTGCTCAAGAGCCGGATCACCGTCGTGGACGAGTTCCTGGAGACACTCGACCGGATCCGTCGCGGTGGATCGGTGGTGGATCCGTCGCTGGTGCAGGAGCTGGTCGCCGCGCAGCGACGCGACGACCCGCTGTCGATGCTCAGCAACCGGGAGCGGGAGGTCCTCGGGCTGATGGCCGAGGGCCGGTCCAACGCCGGCATCGGCCGTCGGCTGTGGGTCACCGAGGGGACGGTCGAGAAGCATGTGCGGAGCATCCTGGGGAAGCTGAGGCTCCCCGAGGAGCCGGACGACCACCGCCGGGTGCTGGCCGTGCTGACCTTCCTGGAGACGCGTTAGGGTCTGTCCGGCAGTTCCCGTCCGACAGGCCCCTGGGGCCGGGATCGGTGCTTGTCCACAGGGCGCCCGGGTTGTCACTCCCCGCCAGTAGGGTGTGGAGCATGGCCGATCCCTCCAGCTACCGCCCCAGTCCGGGGCAGATCCCGGACTCCCCCGGGGTGTACAAGTTCCGTGACGAGCACCGCCGGGTGATCTACGTCGGGAAGGCGAAGAGCCTGCGCCAGCGCCTGGCCAACTACTTCCAGGACCTGGCAGGCCTCCATCCGCGCACCCGCTCGATGGTCACCACGGCCGCCTCCGTGGAGTGGACCGTGGTGTCCACGGAGGTCGAGGCGCTTCAGCTGGAGTACTCCTGGATCAAGGAGTTCGACCCCCGGTTCAACGTCAAGTACCGCGACGACAAGAGCTATCCGTACCTCGCGGTCACGATGAACGAGCAGTACCCGCGCGTGCAGGTGATGCGCGGCCACAAGAAGAAGGGCGTGCGGTACTTCGGGCCGTACGCGCACGCGTGGGCGATCCGGGACACCGTCGACCTGCTGCTGCGCGTCTTTCCCGTGCGCACCTGCTCCGCCGGGGTGTTCAAGAACGCGGCCCGCACCGGCCGTCCCTGTCTGCTCGGCTACATCGGCAAGTGCTCGGCCCCCTGCGTCGACCGGATCTCCGCCGAGGACCACCGCGAACTGGCCGACGAGTTCAGCGACTTCATGGCCGGCCGCACGGGCACCTACATCCGCCGCCTGGAGAAGCGGATGACGGACGCGGCCGAGGAGATGGAGTACGAGCGGGCCGCCCGGCTGCGCGACGACATCGAGGCCCTGAAGAAGGCCATGGAGAAGAACGCGGTCGTGCTCGCCGACGCGACCGACGCCGACCTGATCGCCGTCGCCGAGGACGAGCTGGAGGCCGCCGTCCAGATCTTCCACGTCCGCGGCGGACGGGTGCGCGGCCAGCGCGGCTGGGTCACCGACAAGGTCGAGGCCGTCACCACCGGTGACCTCGTCGAACACGCGCTCCAGCAGCTGTACGGCGAGGAGACCGGCGACTCCGTGCCCAAGGAGGTCCTGGTCCCGGCGCTGCCCGACCCCGTCGGACCCGTGCAGGAGTGGCTCACCGAGCGGCGCGGGGCCCAGGTGTCCCTGCGCATCCCGCAACGCGGTGACAAGAAGGCGCTGATGGAGACCGTCGCGCGCAACGCCCAGCAGTCGCTCGTGCTGCACAAGACCAAGCGCGCCTCCGACCTGACCACCCGCTCCCGCGCCCTGGAGGAGATCGCCGAGGCCCTCGACCTGGACAGTGCGCCGCTGCGGATCGAGTGCTACGACATCTCCCACCTCCAGGGCGACGACGTCGTGGCCTCCATGGTCGTCTTCGAGGACGGGCTGGCCCGCAAGAGCGAGTACCGCCGCTTCCAGATCAAGGGCAGGGTCGGGGACACCCAGGTCTGGCACGGCGAGGGCCAGGACGACGTCCGCTCCATGCACGAGGTCATCGCCCGCCGCTTCAGGCGCTATCTCGCGGAGAAGGAGAAGACCGGCGAGTGGGTGGAGGACGACAACGCCTTCACCGAGGAGGACGGCCGCCCCAAGCGGTTCGCCTACCCGCCCCAGCTCGTCGTCGTCGACGGCGGCCGGCCGCAGGTGGCCGCCGCCCGCCGGGCGCTCGACGAACTGGGCATCGACGACATCGCCGTCTGCGGCCTCGCCAAGCGCCTGGAGGAGGTCTGGGTGCCCGGCGAGGACGACCCGGTGGTCCTGCCCCGCACCAGCGAGGGCCTTTATCTGCTCCAGCGCGTCCGCGACGAGGCCCACCGCTTCGCCCTCACCTACCAGCGGACCAAACGCGCCAAGCGTTTCCGGGCGAGCCCCTTGGACGACGTGCCCGGCCTCGGGGAGGCTCGCAAGCAGGCGCTGCTGAAGCACTTCGGCTCGCTGAAGAAGCTGCGTTCGGCGACGATCGAGCAGATCTGCGAGGTGCCCGGCATAGGGCGCAAGACGGCCGAGACGATCGCCGCGGCCCTCGCCCGGACGGCTCCGGCCGCCCCCGCCGTGAACACGGCGACCGGAGAGATCATGGAGGAAGAGGAGCCCGGTACGACGGCGGACCCCTCTGGGGAACCCGTGGCCGCGGGCACCCCGGACCGGCGGCGAGGGCAGGAGACATGACCGAGCACGACGAGCGCCCGGGACTCCCGGAGCACGCGCAACCCCCGGAGCACGAAGAGCGTCCGGAGCAACAGCACCACGAGCACACAGCGGAGCGCGGGGAGGCCCACAGCGCGGTGGGCGACGATGTCCCCCAACGCCCAGCGCCACAGGAAGACGGAGCACACGTGAGTACGGGCATCGAAACAGCCGGGGTCCCCGAGGCGGCCATCCCCGAGCTGGTCATCATCTCCGGCATGTCCGGCGCCGGACGGTCCACGGCCGCCAAGTGTCTGGAGGACCTCGGCTGGTTCGTCGTGGACAACCTGCCGCCCGCCCTGATCCCCACCATGGTGGAGCTCGGCGCGCGCTCCCAGGGGAACGTGGCCCGGATCGCGGTCGTCGTCGACGTCCGCGGCCGCCGCTTCTTCGACAACCTCCGCGACTCCCTCGCCGACCTGGAGACCAAGCACGTCACCCGGCGGATCGTCTTCCTGGAGTCCTCCGACGACGCCCTGGTGCGCCGCTTCGAGTCGGTGCGCCGCCCGCACCCCCTCCAGGGCGACGGCCGCATCACCGACGGGATCGCCGCCGAGCGGGAGCTGCTGCGCGAGCTGCGCGGCGACGCCGACCTGGTCATCGACACCTCCAGCCTGAACGTGCACGAACTGCGCGCCAAGATGGACGCCCAGTTCGCCGGCGAGGAGGAGCCCGAGCTGCGGGCGACCGTCATGTCCTTCGGCTTCAAGTACGGCCTCCCGGTCGACGCCGACCTGGTCGTGGACATGCGCTTCCTGCCCAACCCGCACTGGGTCCCCGAGCTGCGCCCGTTCACCGGCCTCAACGAGGAGGTCTCCGCGTACGTCTTCAACCAGCCCGGCGCCAAGGAGTTCCTCGACCGCTACACCGAGCTGCTCCAGATGATCGCCGCCGGCTACCGCCGCGAGGGCAAGCGGTACGTGACCATCGCGGTCGGCTGCACCGGCGGCAAGCACCGCTCGGTCGCCACCTCGGAGAAGCTCGCCGCCCGCCTCGCCTCCCAGGGCGTCGAGACCGTGGTCGTGCACCGGGACATGGGGCGCGAGTGACCGGACCCACCGTGCCGCGGCCGAGCAGACTGAGCAGGCTGCGCCGGGTCGTCCCCGAGAGCCGCGAGAGCAGGCCCGTCGAGGCCCGCGGCGCCCGCCCGCGCCGCCGTGGCGCCCAGCCCAAGGTCGTCGCGCTCGGCGGCGGCATGGGCCTGTCGGCCTCGCTCGCGGCGCTGCGCCGGATCACCGGCGACCTCACCGCCGTCGTCACCGTGGCCGACGACGGCGGCTCCAGCGGACGCCTCCGGGACGAGCTGGGCGTCCTGCCTCCCGGCGATCTGCGCAAGGCGCTGGCCGCGCTCTGCGGCGACGACGACTGGGGCCAGACCTGGGCCCGCGTCATCCAGCACCGCTTCCAGTCCCAGGGCGACCTGCACGAGCACGCGGTCGGCAATCTGCTGATCGTCGCCCTGTGGGAGCAGCTCGGCGACCACGTCCAGGCCCTCGACCTGGTCGGCAGGCTGCTGGGAGCCCAGGGCCGCGTCCTGCCCATGTCGGCCGTACCTCTGGAGCTCCAGGCCCTGGTCAAGGGCCACGACCCCGCTCGCCCGGACGAGGTCGACACCGTGCGGGGGCAGGCGACCGTCGCGCTCACCCCCGGCGAGGTGCAGTCGGTCCACGTCGTGCCGCACGACCCGCCCGCCGTGCCCGAGGCCGTGGCGGCGGTCCGCGACGCCGACTGGGTGGTCCTCGGCCCCGGCTCCTGGTTCTCCTCGGTGATCCCGCACCTGCTCGTGCCCGAGCTGCTCGACGCCCTCACCGAGACCAAGGCCCGGCTCGTGCTGTCGCTGAACCTCGCCCCGCAGCCGGGAGAAACCGATGGCTTCTCCCCGCAGCGTCATTTGGAGGTTTTGGCACGACACGCCCCTAAACTCGCCCTGGACGTGGTGCTGGCCGACGAGGCCGCCGTGCCCGACCGCGACTTGCTGACCGACGCCGCCAAACGGTTCGGCGCCGCGGTCGAGCTGGCGCCGGTGGCCCGGACCGACGGATCTCCGCGGCATGATCCGGAGCTGTTGGCCGCCGCGTACGACCGTATTTTTCGGATGCATGGAAGGATCGGCCCATGGCGATGACGGCAGCGGTGAAGGACGAGATCTCCCGGCTACCCGTCACCCGGACCTGCTGCAGAAAGGCGGAGGTCTCGGCGATCCTGCGGTTCGCGGGCGGGCTGCACCTGGTGAGCGGCCGCATCGTGATCGAGGCGGAGCTGGACACAGCGATGGCGGCCCGCCGCCTCAAGCGGGACATCGCTGAGATCTTCGGCCACGGTTCCGAACTGATCGTGATGGCGCCCGGCGGTCTGCGCCGCGGTTCCCGTTACGTCGTCCGGGTGGTCGCCGGCGGTGACCAGCTGGCCCGCCAGACCGGCCTGGTGGACGGCCGGGGCCGCCCGATCCGCGGTCTGCCGCCCCAGGTGGTCTCCGGCGCCACCTGCGACGCGGAGGCGGCCTGGCGCGGCGCCTTCCTGGCCCACGGCTCGCTCACCGAGCCCGGCCGCTCCTCCTCCCTGGAGGTGACCTGCCCGGGTCCGGAGGCCGCCCTCGCGCTGGTCGGCGCCGCCCGCCGGCTGTCGATCGGGGCGAAGGCCCGCGAGGTGCGGGGCGTGGACCGGGTCGTCGTACGGGACGGGGACGCCATCGGTGCGCTCCTGACCCGGCTCGGCGCCCACGAGTCGGTGCTGGCGTGGGAGGAGCGGCGGATGCGCCGCGAGGTCCGGGCCACCGCGAACCGGCTCGCCAACTTCGACGACGCCAACCTGCGTCGCTCGGCCCGTGCCGCCGTCGCCGCCGGTGCCCGGGTCGGCCGCGCCCTGGAGATCCTCGCCGACGACGTACCCGAGCACCTCGCGGCCGCCGGACGGCTGCGCATGGAGCACAAGCAGGCCTCCCTGGAGGAGCTGGGTGCGCTCGCCGACCCGCCGCTGACCAAGGACGCCGTCGCGGGCCGGATCAGGCGGCTGCTCGCCATGGCCGACAAGCGCGCGTCGGACCTCGGCATCCCGGGGACCGAGGCCAGCCTCACCGAGGAGATGGCCGAGAATCTCGTGGGGTGACAGAACGACCGGAGAGCTCCGGAGATCTCAACTCGCCGGTGCCGACGCTCATTTGGAGCTGTCGGCACCGGCTTCCGGCTTTCTGCGTGAATTCCGTGATTGGCTGGTGAGGCCTCCTTGACTTGTCCCAGATCTGACATGAGCCTGGCGTCTGTTCGCTGCTGGGGCGGACCACTGCAAGGGGGGCTCATGAGACGAAGAGCGAGATCGATCCTCGCTGCCGGCGCGCTCCTGCTGGGCGGTGGTGCGGGACTCGCACCGCTCGCTCAGGCGGCCGAGAACGACGGCTCGGACGCGGAAGAGGTCAAGGTCTTCCGGGCCGAGGTGACGAAGAAGCAGATACCGCTGCTGCTCGCGGCCGGGCAGGACGGTCACGAACTCAGCGAGCAGGCGCCGGAAAAGGGCACCGCCTCGGTCGAGGTCTACCTCACCGACAAGCAGGCGGACGCCCTGGAGGAGCAGGGCGTCGAGCTGACGGAACACCGCCTCACCAGCAAGGCCGAGGCGCGCGTGGAAGCCGCGGGCGACGGGGTCTACCGCCCCTACAGCGGTGCCGGCAACCTCAAGGAGGAGATCCTCCGCACGGGTCAGGAGCACCCCTCCCTGACCAAGGTGGTCTCCCTCGGCAAGTCCCTGCGGGGCCAGGACATCCTCGCGGTCAAACTGACCAAGAACGCGAAGAAGACCAAGGACGGTGCCAAACCGTCGGTGCTGTACCTGTCCAACCAGCACGCCCGTGAGTGGATCACGCCGGAGATGACCCGGCGCCTGATGCACCATTACCTGGACAACTACAAGACGGACAAGCGGATCAAGAAGATCGTCGACTCCACCGAGCTGTGGTTCGTGATCTCCGCCAACCCGGACGGCTACGACTTCACGCACCAGGCCGACGGCAACCGCCAGTGGCGCAAGAACCTGCGGGACGTCAACGGCGACAACGCCATCACCGTCGGCGACGGCGTCGACCTCAACCGCAACTTCGCCTACAAGTGGGGCTACGACAACGAGGGTTCCTCCCCGTTCCCCACCAGCGAGACCTACCGCGGCGACGGCCCGAACTCCGAGCCCGAGACCAAGGTCCTGGACGCCTTCGAGAAGCGCATCGGCTTCGAGTACGGCATCAACTACCACTCGGCCGCCGAACTCATCCTCTACGGCGTCGGCTGGCAGGTGGCCAGCCCCAGCCCGGACGACGTGCTCTACAAGTCGCTGGCCGGCACCCCGGAGAACCCCGCGATCCCCGGCTACCACCCGCAGCTCTCCTCCGAGCTGTACACGACGAACGGCGAGGCGAACGGCCACGCCTCCAACGTCAACGGCGCGGCGTTCTTCACCCCCGAGATGTCGACCTGCCAGACCGCGTCGAACATCGACCCGGACGACGCCTGGAAGCCCGAGGACTGCGCCTCGGTCTTCACGTTCCCGGACGACGAGAAACTGATCCAACAGGAGTTCGAGAAGAACATCCCGTTCGCGCTCTCCGTCGCCGAGTCCGCGGTCAAGCCCGACCAGCCGAAGTCCTCGGTCGGCATCGACGCCCCCGACTTCACCCCGGCCGCCTTCACCACGTCGTACTCGCGCGGCGCCGACCAGACGATCTCCGTCGTCGCCCGCAGGTCCGTGCGCGACAAGGAGCTGAGGTACCGGATCAACGGCCGCGGCCCCACGTACGACCAGACACTCAAGGCGTGGAAGGGCGGCGAGACGTTCGGCGGCGCGGACAACCTGTACTTCGACGAGTACCGGGCCAAGGTGCAGGACGGCGAGCCGGGCGACAAGGTCGAGGTCTGGTTCACCGGTGAGACCAAGAGCGGCAAGCCCACGAAGAGCAAGCGCTTCACCTACACGATCGCCGAACGCCGCAAGGCCGACACGCTCGTCGTCGCCGAGGAGGGCGCGACCGCGACCCAGACGCAGGTCTACGTGGACGCACTGAAGGCCAACGGCAAGAAGGCGCTCGTCTGGGACGTCGCGGCCCAGGGCGCGCCCGACGCGCTCGGTGTACTGAAGCACTTCAAGCAGGTCGTGCACTACACGGGCGCCGTCCGGCCGGGCGTCGCCACCCAGCTCGCCCTGCGCGCCTACCTCAACGAGGGCGGCAAGCTGATCGAGGCGGGCGAGAGCGCCGGCGGATCCGTCGACCTCGGCGGCGGCACGCTGTCGAATGATTTCAGCCAGTACTACCTGGGCGCCTACAGCCGTACCTCCCTGCCGAACGCCACCGCCTTCGCCGGCCTCGCGAAGCTCGACGGCTTCTCGGGAACCCTCGGCGACGCGCCCGGCAATCCGCTGAACACGGCCGGATCGTTCGGTGTCACCTCCGACGCGCTGCCCGTGGAGACGTTCCCGCAGTTCGCGAGCGCCGGCGCGGGCCAGTACCCCGGGACGGTCAACCCGTACGGCCCGTACGAGGGCGCGTCCATGGCGGCCGCCACGCACACCGACTACGCGTGGAACCGTCTCACCCGCACCATCGACCTCACCTCGGTCACCGCGGCCGACAGGCCGACCCTGCGCACCCAGCTGCTGTGGAGCACGGAGGAGGGCTACGACCACGCCCTCCTGGAGGCGCACACCGTCGGGGCGGACGACTGGACGACGCTGCCGGACATCGGCGGCGCCACCTCCACCGCCGTGCCCGCCGAGTGCGAGGCCGGGTTCTTCGTCCAGGGGCACCCGGCGCTGAAGCGGTATCTGACCGTGGGCTCCGGGGGCTGCACCCCCAGCGGCACCAGCGGCGCCTGGAACAGCTTCACCGGGGCCTCCGACGGCTGGCAGCAGGTCGAGTTCGACCTGTCGGCGTACGCCGGCAAGAAGGTCGAGGTGTCGCTCAGCTATGTCACCGACCCCGGCAGCGGCGGTCGCGGTCTCCTCGCCGACAACGCCGCCGTCGTCATCGGGGGCACGCCCGGCGCGGTGGACGGCTTCGAGACCTCGCTCGGCGCGTGGAGCACCCCCGGCCCGCCCGCGGGCAGCCCGGCCGTCGTGAAGGACTGGGGACTGTCGGGTGAACTGTTCAAGACCTTCGGCGCGGTCACCACGGACGACACGGTGCTGCTGGGCTTCGGTCTGGAGCAGGTCGTCTCGGCGGCCGACCGCAAGGCACTGCTCGGCAAGGCGCTGGCGGCGTTGAAGAACTGACTGCCGACTGGGCCGAACGGCTGAGGAAGGACCTCGTGGGCGGCCCTCCGGACGTCTGAAATCAGATGATCGGGGGGCCGCTCAAAAGGTAATCACCTTGTAAAACCCGGGCGGTCCGTACCCCTACCGGCGAGTACGGACCGCACCGGCATGTATAGGGCATCTCGATGTCACTCGACGGGTGTCGGGGAGGTAGGGTCGTAGGCGGTCGGGGACATCCCATACAGCTCGCCGGCACTGAGCCGGCGTACCAACGAGGAGATCGGTTCGTGACGATCCGCGTAGGCATCAACGGCTTTGGCCGCATCGGTCGTAACTACTTCCGCGCGCTGCTGGAGCAGGGTGCGGACATCGAGATCGTGGCTGTCAACGACCTGGGTGACACCGCGACCACCGCTCACCTGCTGAAGTACGACACCATCCTGGGCCGTCTCAAGGCCGAGGTGTCGCACACCGCCGACACGATCACCGTGGACGGCCACACCATCAAGGTCCTCTCCGAGCGCAACCCCGCGGACATCCCGTGGGGCGAGCTGGGCGTCGACATCGTCATCGAGTCCACCGGCATCTTCACGAAGAAGGCCGACGCCGAGAAGCACCTCGCCGGCGGCGCCAAGAAGGTCCTCATCTCGGCTCCGGCCAAGGACGAGGACATCACCATCGTGATGGGCGTCAACCAGGACAAGTACGACCCGGCGAACCACCACGTCATCTCCAACGCCTCCTGCACCACCAACTGTGTGGCGCCGATGGCCAAGGTCCTCGACGAGAACTTCGGCATCGTCAAGGGTCTGATGACGACGGTCCACGCCTACACCAACGACCAGCGCATCCTGGACTTCCCGCACTCGGACCTGCGTCGCGCCCGCGCCGCCGCCGAGAACATCATCCCCACCACCACGGGTGCCGCGAAGGCCACCGCGCTGGTCCTGCCGCAGCTCAAGGGCAAGCTCGACGGCATCGCGATGCGCGTCCCGGTCCCGACCGGCTCGGCCACCGACCTGGTCGTCACGCTGCAGCGCGAGGTCACCAAGGACGAGGTCAACGCCGCGTTCAAGAAGGCGTCCGAGGACGGCGACCTCAAGGGCTACCTGGCCTACACCGAGGACCCGATCGTCTCCTCGGACATCGTCAGCGACCCGGCCTCCTGCACCTTCGACTCCTCCCTGACCATGGTCCAGGAGGGCAACTCGGTGAAGATCCTCGGCTGGTACGACAACGAGTGGGGCTACTCCAACCGCCTCGTCGACCTCACGGTCTTCGTCGGCGGCCAGCTCTGATCGGCAGAGCGGGCACTTCCGTGTGAGAGCAGGGCTCGGGCGGCGCAAGGACGCGTCGCCCGAGCCCTGACTCACGTACACAAGCTGTTCCTCCTACGATCACGAGCACCACAAGTCCTCCTCGGGAGCCCTCTCCATGAAGACGATCGACGAGCTCCTCGCCGAGCCAGTCGCCGGCCGGCGGGTCTTCGTCCGCGCCGACCTCAACGTGCCGCTCGACGGCACCACCATCACCGACGACGGCCGGATCCGCGCCGTCCTGCCCACCGTGAAGGCGCTGGCGGAGGCGGGCGCGCGCGTCGTCGTCGCCTCCCACCTGGGCCGCCCCAAGGGCGCCCCGGACCCGGCCTTCTCCCTCGCCCCGGCCGCCGCCCGCCTCGGTGAACTCCTCGGTGCCGACGTGGCGTTCGCGACCGACACGGTCGGCGAGTCCGCCACCGCCACGGTCGCCGGTCTGACCGACGGTCAGGTCGCGGTCGTCGAGAACCTCCGCTTCAACGCGGGCGAGACGAGCAAGGACGACGCCGAGCGCGGCGCCTTCGCCGACCAGCTGGCCGCCCTCGCGGACGTCTACGTCGGCGACGGCTTCGGCGCGGTGCACCGTAAGCACGCCTCGGTCTTCGACCTCCCGGCCCGGCTGCCGCACTACGCCGGGTACCTCATCGCCACCGAGGTCGGTGTCCTGAGGAAGCTCACCGACGACGTCCAGCGGCCCTACGTGGTCGCCCTCGGCGGCGCCAAGGTCTCCGACAAGCTCGCCGTCATCGACCAGCTGCTCGGCAAGGCCGACCGCATCCTCATCGGCGGCGGCATGGCCTACACCTTCCTCAAGGCCAAGGGCCACGAGATCGGCAGCTCGCTCCTGCAGGAGGACCAGCTCGACGCGGTCACCGAGTACCTGGAGCGGGCGGAGAAGACCGGTGTCCAACTGGTCCTGCCCGTCGACGCCGTCGTCGCGCCCGCCTTCCCGGACCTGAAGAGCAAGGCCCCGGCCGACGCCACCTCGGTCGCGGCGGACGCCATGCCCACCGAGCAGATGGGCCTGGACATCGGTCCGGAGTCCCGCAAGCTCTACGCCTCGAAGATCGCGGACGCCGCCACCGTCTTCTGGAACGGCCCCATGGGCGTCTTCGAGCACCCCGATTTCGCCGAGGGCACCAAGGCCGTCGCCCAGGCGCTCCTCGACTCGGACGCCTTCACGGTCGTCGGCGGCGGCGACTCCGCCGCGGCCGTACGGATCCTGGGCTTCGACGAAAACGCATTCGGCCACATCTCTACCGGTGGCGGCGCCTCCCTCGAATACCTCGAGGGCAAGACGCTCCCCGGCCTCGCCGCACTGGAGGACTGAACCTCAATGAGCACGCGTACGCCCCTGATGGCGGGCAACTGGAAGATGAACCTCAACCACCTCGAGGCCATCGCGCACGTCCAGAAGCTCGCCTTCGCCCTCGCCGACAAGGACTACGAGGCCTGTGAGGTCGCGGTCCTGCCGCCGTTCACCGACCTGCGCTCGGTCCAGACCCTGGTCGACGGCGACAAGCTCAAGATCAAGTACGGCGCCCAGGACCTCTCGGCCCATGACTCCGGCGCCTACACCGGCGAGATCTCCGGCCCGATGCTGGCCAAGCTCAAGTGCACGTTCGTGGCGGTCGGCCACTCCGAGCGCCGCCAGTACCACGACGAGACCGACGAGATCGTCAATGCCAAGGTCAAGGCGGCCTTCAAGCACGGCCTCACCCCGATCCTGTGCGTCGGCGAGGAGCTGGAGGTGCGCGAGGCGGGCAACCACGTCTCCCACACCCTCGCGCAGGTCGAGGGCGGCCTGAAGGACGTCCCCGCCGAGCACGCCGAGACCGTCGTCATCGCCTACGAGCCCGTCTGGGCCATCGGCACCGGCAAGGTCTGCGGCGCCGAGGACGCCCAGGAGGTGTGCGCGGCCATCCGCGGCAAGCTCGCCGAGCTGTACGGGCAGGAGCTGGCCGACCGGGTCCGCATCCAGTACGGCGGCTCCGTCAAGGCCGGGAACGTCGCCGAGATCATGGCCCAGGCCGACATCGACGGCGCCCTCGTCGGCGGTGCCTCGCTGGACGCCGACGAGTTCGTCAAGATCGTGCGCTTCCGCGACCAGTGAGTAGGCCCTGACGGCGTAACGTCGTACTCTTGCGGGGACCGGCCGCGCGGCCGGTCCCCGCAGTCCATCAGAATCCGAGGAAGTTGGTCCAGCCGTGGTTATGGGGTTCTCGATCGCCCTGATCGTCTTCAGCCTGCTGATGATGCTGCTGGTGCTGATGCACAAGGGCAAGGGCGGCGGCCTCTCCGACATGTTCGGTGGCGGTATGCAGTCCTCCGTCGGCGGCTCCTCGGTCGCCGAGCGCAACCTCGACCGGATCACCGTCGTGGTCGGTCTGCTCTGGTTCGCGTGCATTGTCGTACTCGGCATCCTGATGAAGGTCAACAACTGACCCTCAGGCCGACACCGGCGAACAACGCGTCATGGACGCACCATTCCGCACGTAAAGCCCCATGCCGGGTACGCGACTTCGAGCGCGGCCTATCATGGGGCTTGCGTCTGTGGGCGGGATGTAACTCCAATCACTGGACGCGCGTTGGGCCTTACGTAGACTGAGGCGCTCGCAGCGAAGCGAAACGCCGACTCGCTTCGCCGCACCATCACGCAGGGAGTTACGACCGTGGCAAGTGGCAACGCGATCCGAGGAAGCCGGGTCGGGGCGGGGCCGATGGGCGAAGCCGAGCGCGGCGAGTCCGCACCCCGGCTGCGCATCTCCTTCTGGTGCTCCAACGGACACGAGACCCAGCCGAGCTTCGCCAGCGACGCACAGGTCCCCGACACCTGGGACTGCCCGCGCTGCGGCTTCCCGGCCGGACAGGACCGGGACAACCCGCCGGACCCACCGCGCACCGAGCCCTACAAGACGCACCTCGCGTACGTCCGCGAGCGGCGCAGCGACGCGGACGGCGAGGCGATCCTCGCCGAGGCGCTCGCCAAACTGCGGGGCGAGATCTAGTCAGTACACCGGCCGGGCACCGAGGGTGCCCGGCCGGATGCGTTCGGGGCGGTCGACCTGCTCGCCGTCGACCTGCTCGCCGTCGCCTTCTTCGTCCTGTCCGTCGTCGCGCTGACACCGGTGCTCCAGGCGGACGTATCTGTTGTTGTGCCGTACGACCGGGGTACGACAGCTCGTGTTCCGTCGTGATCAATTAGGTTGGAACGGCAGCGGGGCAAGGTACGCAGGCAGGACCAGGTAGGAAAGAAGGCTGAAGTCCGAGATGAACGCAGAAAGCCGTACCAGGCTCAACCAGACGCCCGAGTGGACCGCGCTGGCCGAGCACCGGGAGCAGCAGGGCGACGTCCGGCTGCGCGAGCTGTTCGCGGCCGACCCGGGGCGCGGCGCCGGGTACACACTGGAGGTTGGCGATCTGCACGTCGACTACTCCAAGCATCTGGTCACCGACGAGACACTGCGGCTGCTGCGCGAGCTGGCCGCCGCGACCGACGTGTTCGGGCTGCGGGACGCCATGTTCCGCGGCGAGAAGATCAACACCACCGAGGACCGTGCCGTCCTGCACACCGCGCTGCGCGCCCCGCGCGACGCGGTGATCGAGGTCGACGGCGAGAACGTGGTGCCCGGTGTGCACGCCGTGCTCGACAAGATGGCCGGCTTCGCCGAGCGCATCCGCTCCGGTGAGTGGACCGGCCACACGGGCAGGCGCATCAAGAACGTCGTCAACATCGGGATCGGCGGCTCCGACCTCGGCCCGGCGATGGCGTACGAGGTGCTGCGCTCCTACACCGACCGCGATCTGACGGTCCGTTTCGTGTCCAACGTGGACGGGGCCGACCTCCACGAGGCGGTGCGGGAGCTGGACGCCGCGGAGACGCTGTTCATCATCGCCTCCAAGACGTTCACCACGATCGAGACGATCACCAACGCGACCTCCGCGCGCGACTGGCTGCTCACCGAGCTCAAGGCCGGCCCCGAGGCCGTCGCCAAGCACTTCGTGGCGCTCTCGACCAACGCCCAGAAGGTGTCGGACTTCGGTATCGACACGGCCAACATGTTCGAGTTCTGGGACTGGGTCGGCGGGCGGTACTCCTACGACTCGGCGATCGGGCTGTCCCTGATGATCGCGATCGGTCCCGACCGCTTCCGGGAGATGCTCGACGGGTTCCACCTCGTCGACGAGCACTTCCGCACGGCACCCGCCGAGTCCAATGTGCCGCTGCTGCTGGGGCTGTTGGGGATCTGGTACGGCAACTTCCACGACGCCCAGTCGCACGCGGTGCTGCCGTACAGCCACTACCTGTCCAAGTTCACGGCCTACCTCCAGCAGCTGGACATGGAGTCCAACGGCAAGTACGTGGGCCGGGACGGGGTGCCGGTGGAGTGGCAGACCGGGCCGGTGGTCTGGGGCACGCCCGGGACGAACGGGCAGCACGCGTACTACCAGTTGATCCACCAGGGCACGAAGCTGATCCCGGCGGACTTCATCGGCTTCGCCGAGCCGGTCGGTGAGCTCAGCGAGCCGCTCAAGGCCCAGCACGACCTCCTGATGGCCAACTTCTTCGCGCAGACGCAGGCGCTGGCCTTCGGCAAGACGCCGGACGAGGTGCGGGCGGAGGGCGTGCCGGAGGAGCTGGTGCCGCACAAGACGTTCAAGGGCGACCACCCGACGACCACGATCCTGGCCAAGGAGCTGACCCCGTCGGTCCTCGGTCAGCTCATCGCGCTGTACGAGCACAAGGTGTTCGTCCAGGGCGCCGTCTGGAACATCGACTCCTTCGACCAGTGGGGTGTCGAGCTGGGCAAGGTCCTCGCCAAGCGCGTCGAGCCGGCGCTCACGGAAGGCGCCGAGGTGCCGGGTCTGGACGAGTCCACGAAGGCCCTGGTCGCCAAGTACCGGGGGCTGCGCGGGCGGAGCTAGCGGGATGCGGAGTGGGGAAACGGGCGGCCGCGCGTCGTCCGCTTCCCCACCCGGTTCCGGTGGGCCTCAGTGGCCCATGCCCGCGCCCCCGTCGACCGGGATCACGGCGCCGCGTACGTACCCCGCGCCGGCCAGGAAGGCCACCGCGTCGGCGACCTCCTCCGGGGTGCCCAGGCGCCCGGCGGGGGTGGTGCTCAGCAGTGCGCGGCGCTGTTCCGGGGTGAGGGCGCGGCTCATGTCCGTGTCGGTGAGCCCCGGGGCGACGACGTTGCAGGTGATGTCCCGGGGACCGAGCTCCCGCGTCAGGGAGCGGGCGAAGCCGACGAGGCCGGCCTTCGCCGCCGCGTAGTTGGTCTGGCCCGGCGAACCGTTCAGCGCGGCCGTGGACGAGACCAGCACGATCCGGCCGTGGCCCACGCGCAGCATGCCGCGCACCGCGCGCTGCGCGACCCGGAAGGCCCCGGTGAGGTCGGTGTCGACGACGGAGGTGAAGTCCTCCTCGGACATCCGCACCAGCAGCCGGTCACGGGCGGCGCCCGCGTTCGCGACCAGGACGGTGACCGGGCCGTGGGCGGTCTCGGCCTCCTTGAACGCCTGGTCGATCAGGCCGCCGTCGGTCACGTCGCACCGTACGGAGAGGAAGCCCTCGCAGGCGGGTGGCGCGTCGTTGCGGTAGGTCACCGTCACCCGGTCTCCGGCCCCGGCGAAGCGGCGGGCTATGGCGAGTCCGATGCCTCTGTTGCCGCCGGTGACGAAGACCGAGCGCGGGGCGGGCCGTGTCATGGGATGCTCCCTTCCTGTACGTGCGCGGGCTCAAGTTCGTTGCTGTGTGCTGCTCAGGTTCGTCCGTGTACGTGCGGAGCTCAGGTGCCTCGTCGGGAGCGGCTCGTGGGGGAGCGCAGGCCGGCCACCGCCACCGCGCAGCCGACCAGGGCGAGGGCGGCGACGGAGAGCGTTGCCGCGTACATGGCGTCGAGGAAGGCGCGGTCGGCCGTGGTCGCCAGGGAGGGCAGGTTCAGGGAGTCGGCCAGGGCGCGGGCGGCCTCGGCGGAGACGCGGGCCTGCTCCTCGGCGGCAGGTGACAGGCCCTGTGCCGGGGAGGGCAGTTCGGCGTCGGCCATCCGGTGCCGGTAGACCGCCGAGAGGATCGAGCCGGCCATGGCCACGCCGAGGGTGCCGCCCACCTGCCGGGTGACGCTGTTGACGGCGGAACCGGCGCCGGCGAGCTGGGGCGGCACCCCGCGCATCATCACGGCCGTGACCGGGGTACCGACCAGCCCCATGCCGAAGCCCTGGATCCACAGCAGCGCGGCGACCCACCAGAGCGGGGTCCGCCCGTCGAGCCAGGCGTACGCGACATAGGTGACGGCGGTGGCCAGGACCCCGGCGGCGACGGTCCAGCGGGCCGACAGCCTACGGCTCAGCGCCGGCGAGGCCTGGCTGCCCAGGACGATGCCGATCGCGGCGGCGATCATGACCGTCCCGGCGTCGGCGGGGGAGAGGCCCCGGGGGCCCTGGAGATAGAAGGCCGCGTAGAACAGATGACCGGCCAGCGCCATGAAGGCGATCAGCAGGACCACGCTGCCGGCCGTGAAGCCGGGCTGCCGGAAGAGCCGCAGATCCAGGCTGGGCGCCCTGGACCTGCGCTGAACTGCGACGAAGACGGCCAGCACCATACCGCCCAGCATCAGGGGCAGCAGCACGTGCGGGCCGTACCAGGCGCTGCCGCCGCCGAGTTCGATGATGCCGTAGACCACCCCGCCGAGGCCGAGCACCGACAGGACGAGACCCGGCAGGTCGAGCACACGGCGTCGGGAGCCGCCCAGGTCGGGGACGACGGCCAGGACCGCCGCCAGGCACAGGGCGACGATCGGCACGTTGACCAGGAACACCGAGCCCCACCAGAAGTGGCTGAGCAGCGCCCCGCCCGCGACCGGGCCGACGGCCACGCCGAGACCGCTCGACGAGCTCCAGATCGCGATCGCCCGTGTGCGCTTCTCCTCCGGGGTGCTCTGCACGATGATCGTCAGCGTCGCCGGCATCAACAGGCCGCTGCCCGCGCCCATGAAGGCGCGGGCCACGATCAGCCACGCCGGGCTGTCGACGAAGGCGCCCGCGCCGGAGGCCACGCCGATCAGCGCGAGCCCGGCGAGCAGGGTGTTCCGGGGGCCGAAACGGTCCGCGAGCGCGCCGCCCGCGAAGAGGGTGCAGGCGACCACCAGGGTGTAGGCACTCGCCACCCACTCCAGTTCGCCGGGGGTGGCGCCCAGGCCCGCCACCGGGTCGGCGAGCGTCGTGACGGCGACGTTGAGGATCGAGGTGTCCAGCCAGATCAGCATCTGCGCGCAGACCACGACCGCGAGGACCGGCCAGGAGCGGGTGGGTGGGGCGACCTCCGGGGTGCCGGTCGTCCGGCTCACGGTGCTCACAGGGTTCCTCCGCTGGACGTGGCGTGGTCGCGCACGCCGTCGTATCTGTGCAGGGCGCGGTCGATCAGGGCGTCGGCCGCGCCGGTGTAGCGGGCCGGGTCGAGCAGTTCCGCCAGCTGGGCGGAGGGCAACCGGGCGGACAGCTCGGGGTCGGCGATCAGCAGCTCGCTCAGGGTCCTGCCGGTGTCGGCGGCCTCGGCCGACACGGCGGTCAGCAGCTTCTTCGCGCGGGCCTTGCCGAGCGCCGGGGCCAGGGCCACCGCCAGCCGTTCGGCGACGATGGCACCTCCGGTCAGATCGAGGTTGGCCCGCATGCGCTCCGGGTGGACGACCAGGCCCTCCGCCAGCTCGACGGCGGTGTGCGCGGCCCCGCCCGCCAGCCGCAACGCCTCCCGCAGCGGCTGCCATTCGGCGTGCCACGCCCCGGCGGGCCGTTCGTCCTCGGCGAGCAGACACTGCGCCAGCACGAGCGCGTGCGCGGGTACCTGCCGGGCGGCCGACACGATCAGCGTGGCCAGCGCGGGATTCCGCTTCTGCGGCATGGCCGAGGAGGCCCCGCGTCCGGCCGCCGCCGGCTCGGACAGCTCACCGATCTCGGTACGGGACAGCGTCTGCACGTCCAGCGCGAACTTCCCGAGCGCCCCGGTGACGAGCTGCAGCACGGCCCCGAGTTCGGCGACGGGCGTGCGGACGGTGTGCCAGGGAAGGGTGGGTTCGGCGAGGCCCAGCGCCGAGGAGAAGGGCCCCAACAGCTCCGGACCGCCCGGGTCGGGGGTGCGATCAGCTCCCACGGGCCCGCGCCCGGCTGTCTCCCGGCGGCCCGCGCGGTCCACCACCGCGTACTCCCGGTACGCGGCCAACGTCCCACCCGCTCCGCCCAGTTGCGCCGGAAGCCCGGACGCCACCGACCGGACCCGCACCGTCGCGTCGACCACCAGCTCCAGCCACCCCGCGGCCTTCAGCCCGAAGGTCGTCGGCACGGCGTGCTGGGCCAGGGTGCGCCCGGCGAGGACGGTGTGCCGATGGGTGTCGGCCAGTGCGGCGAAGGCCGCGGCGACACGTGACAGATCCCCGTCGATCAGCCCGAGGACCCGGCGCGCGATCACCATCGCCGCCGAGTCCAGGATGTCCTGACTCGTGGAACCCCGGTGCACATACTCCGCGGCGCCCGGATCCCGCGCGGCGACGACCTCGGTGAACGCGGTCACCAGCGCGACCACCGGATTGGCGGCGGCCCGGGCGGCGTGGGCCAGGGCGGGCAGGTCGAGCCGTTCCACCCGGGCCACCGAGGCGATCGTCTCCACCACGGCCGCCGGTGTCAGCCCGACCGCGTGCTGGGCGCGGGCCAGCGCCACCTCGGCGTCCAGCATGGCCTGCAGCCACGCCTCGTCGGTCACCTCCGCCGCGGCGGGCGTACCGGCCCAGGTGGGGGCGAGCAGGCCCGCGTCGGTGCCCACGGACATCGCGTTCACGCTCCTCGACTCCCTCCACCCGATGCCGGGTCGGTCGCCGGGGCGAGCCCGAGCGCCGCGCGGGCGATCGCGTCCGCGTCCTCCAGCGTCACCGAGCCCACGCCGGGCCTGATGCCGACCGCCGTCACCCAGCGCACGCCCTCGACCGGCACCCCGAAGGCGTACCGGCGCGGATGCGGTCGGCCCCCGGCGTCCACGAGCCGGGGCGGGCCGTCGGTCACCGCCAGCCCGCCGGGCTCGTACCCGGCGTCGCCGCCGAGCCGGTACGGCGCGCACGCGCCGGCCCGCAGCAGCGTCCGCAGCAGCGGGTCGGTGCTGCGCCGCAGATCGACGGCGGGCAGCCGCGCCTCGATCAACGCGGCGACCCGGACCGGGGGTTCGTCCACCAGCTCCGCGTCCACGAGGAAGCAGCCCGGGCCGGGGCCGCCTTCGTCGGGGCCGGGTCCGTCGGGGCCCGGCCTCTCGGGACCGGGTTCTTCGAGGCCGCCGTCGGGGGACCAGGCCCGGACACGCATTCCCGGGCCCAGCACGTGCAGCACGTCCGCCTCGATCAGCGCGATCAGCTGCTCGATCCGGAAGGCGGGCGGGCCGATCGACGTGAAGGCGTTCAACGGGGTGTACCAGTCGTCGAGTTCGGCGCGGTACGAGTCGCCGGAGACCCCGCCGTGGTCGACGACCAGCCGGATCTCGTTGCGGAGGTCCCGCAGGGCGTCCAGCGCGGCCTTCAGCGGGCCGTTCACATTGCCGAGGCGGGCCTCGGCGACATCCCGGCGCAGATGGTCCAGCAGCCAGCGCCGGAAGTCGGCCCGGTCGCTGAACACCCGTTCGCCGTAAGGCTGTTCGATCCGCGTCCAGTCCCAGCGCTCGTCGGCCGGGACGCCGTGCTCGTCGAGCAGGGCCGCCTCCGCGCCCTCGTCACCCGGGGCCGAGAGGTACGACCGTACGAACGCCGCGGCCGCCTCCGGCCCCCGGGCGGCGCGGATGCGGGCCTCGTGGTGGACGGTCCGCACCTCGCGGTCGACGAGTGGCCAGAGGGCGTCGCGGAAGCCGAGGGGGTGGCCGGCGGTCACCCGGTGCCGTAGCTCCGCGATGACGTCCGGCGTCAGGAAGCGCGGCTCGTGGCGGCCGAGGGCGCCCTTCTCGTTCTCGCCCCGGGCGTGGTAGGGGACGCCGCGCCGCGAACCGGCGTACAGGACGGGCTCGTTGCCGCTCGGCAGGTAGACGAGACCGGACTCGCCCTCCTTGAACGTGCCGCCGCGGCCCTCGGTGAGCAGGGCCAGACAGTCGAAGAAGTTCAGGCCCAGGCCGCGCAGGGCGACCGGGGTGCCCGGGGCGATGCCGCTCAGGTCGGTGTCGGCCGGATTGGCGGGGGCCACGTACGTGAGGCCGTGGCGGTCGGCGAAGGAGCGCAGCGCGCGTTCCTCCGGCGACGGGGTCAGGGCGCCGTGGCCGAGGGCCAGCACCACGCCGGCCAGCCCGGTCAGCCGTTCGCCGTTCGCCAGGGTTACCGTCTGCGGCCCGTCCGGGGCGTCCTCGCACAGGCCGATCGCGGTGGTCCGGTGCGTGTGGACGGCGACATGGGCGGGAGCCGTGCGTAACAGGTGGCGGAAGACCCACTCCAGGTAGTGGCCGTGGAACGCGCGGGTCGGATAGGTGTCCGGGCCGAGCCGTCGGGCCTCGACCAGGGCGCGGGCCGGGAGATCGTGGTCGACGCCCCCGTCCCGGACCGCGCACGCCCACTCGTACAGGCTGGGGCCCGGCACCGTCGGCCCCGCGCAGGCCACGCTCGCGTCGGTGAACAGGGTCACCTGGGAGGCGACCGTGTTCATCAGCAGTTCGCCCGGCTGGTCCGTCCGCCAGACCGCGCCCGCGCCCGGCGGATACGGGTCCACGAGGTGCACCTCGACCGTTCGGACGATCCCCCCGGCGTTGGCACAGATCCGCTCCAGCACGGACAGCCCCCGGGGGCCGGCACCGACCACACAGACGGTGAGGGGGGCGTCGGCGCCGGGGGCGGGCAGAACGGCTGCTGTGACGGTCCCGCCGGCCAGGGGAGTGCCGGGCGCGATGGTGTCGTCGGGGCCGGTCATTCCTGTCATTCCTGGCCCAGTCCGTCGCGCCAGCTCGGTCTGGCCGGCTTCCAGCCGAGCGCCGTGCGGGCCCGGTCGTTGGCGGCGCCGTGCGCCGAGGTGAGCTGGTGGGCCATGAACCAGCCGAGGAGACGGGGCGCGAGGGCCGCGGGAACCGTGCGCGGGGAGGGCGCGGCGAGCATCCGGGCGAGGTGGGGCAGCCACTGCGCGGCCGGGGCCGGATCGTCGTCCGTCACATGGAACACCCCGCTCGTGTCGGCCTCGACGGCCGTCACCGCCGCCCCCACGGCGTCCTCGACGTGCAGGAACGACATGATCCCCGCCCCGCTGCCCGGCAGCGGCAGCCGCCCGGCCTGCACGGAGAGCGCGGTCGCGCCGGTACGGGCGTACGCGGTGCGGGGGCCGTACAGCGTGCCGTAGCGCAGCACCACCCCCTCCAGGCCGCTGCCCGGGTCCGTCACCCGCCGTTCCAGCTCGGCGACGGCCCGCACGGTCGAGGCCCAGCCCGGGTCGGGGGCGTCCACGTACAGGGGCGCGTCCTCGTCGAGGACCGGGTCCCCGGCCGGGGCGGCGGCGAACGCGATGGACTGGGCGACGAACCGGCGTGCGCCGGCCGCGCGGGCCGCCTCGACCAGATGGGCGGTGCCCTCGGTGCGCAGCCGGGCGGTGAGGGCGAAGGCCCCCGGAGGGTCGTCGCGCAGCAGTCGCAGCGCCGACAACTGGTGGACGACCACCTCGGGCCGGGCGGCCGACACCGCCGCCAGCACGGCCTCACGGTCCAGGGCGTCGGCGACCACCACCTCGTCCGCGTCCGGGACCCGCTCGCTCGACCTCTGCCGCACCAGCGCGCTCACCCGGTGGCCCCGCGCTCGCAGCGCGCCCACCAGCGGACGGCCCACCACTCCGGTGGCCCCGGCGACAAGTACGCGCATGCCTCAGACCTCCGAACCCGGTGCGACGGGAGCGGCGACGCGCATCAGCAGACGGCACGCCGCGTCGCCGTTCCGCAGACAGCTCTCGGCCCGGTTCTCCGTGAGGGTCACGCCGAGCCCTTCGGACCAGCCGGCGTGGACGGCGGTGCACGGGCAGCGGTAGCCCTCCAGGGAACCGGCCATCCGGACCATGGTGATCGCGAAGTTCCGCTTCAGCGTCAGCACGATCAGGTCGTCGTCCTCGACCTCGGTGGCGGCGTTGCGCAGTTCCGGCGGGAACATCCGGTCGCCGCAGTCGTCGTAGCGGCGGCGCAGCTCCTCCAGGTCCTTGCGGACGTCACCGGTGTCGGGGAGGGGCCCGTACAGCCGGGCGACCCGCTGCCCGACGTGCAGGGCGACCTTCCCCATCGCCTCCGCGTTGATCTCGTTCGCGGCCTCCTGGCCGAACCGCGCGGCCACGCCCTGGTACCAGTTGGCGTCGTGCTGCCACCACAGCCGGTACGCCTCGCTCGCGCGGGCGCGGTGGTTGACTCCGTCGCCCCCGGCCGCGCCCCCGGTCGCTGTCGTCGTCGTGCTCATGCGTGCTGCTCCTCGGCTGCGACGGTGTCGGCCATGTCGGCGGCGAACCGGTCGCGCATCACTCGTTTCAGAACCTTGCCGGTGGCCCCCTTGGCCACGTCGTCGGGCTTCATCCGCAGGGCCCGGGACACGGGCGGGAGACCGGCCTGCGTCAGCACGGAGTTGACGCGCCCGGTCCACTCCTCGTCACCGGTGTCACCGTTCTCCTCGGCCGGCTGGAGCAGTACATATGCCTCGGCCTCCCCGTCGCCGTCCCAGTCCGCGCGGACGCCGTCCGGGGCGACCGCGACCACCGTGCAGTCGGCGAGGCCCGGCAGTTCGGCCAGGAGGAGTTCCTCGGTGCGGGTGCTGAAGACGATCCCCGCGCGGGTGCGGATGGCGTCCGGGGCCCGGTCGAGGTGGTAGAAGTTGCCCGCCTCGTCCTGACGGGCGAGGTCCCCGGTGAGCCAGTAGCCGCCGAGCCGCATCCGGTTCCAGGTGAGCGAATCGTTCCAGTAACCGGGTGTCAGAGTGGGCGACTTGAGGCCCAGCCGGCCGATCTGCCCGGGTGGCAGCGCAGTGCCGTCCTCGGACAGGACCGCGGCCTCGGCGAAGCTGATCGGCTTCCCGACGCAGCGGGAGTAGGCGGAGGTGTCCTTGGTGTGCCGGTTGTGGAAGACGGAGTAACCGGCCTCCGACGAACCGAGTCCGTCCACGAAGACCGAGCCCTCGACCCGGACACGGCTCAGGTCGCGCCGGATCTCGATCCGGCTCCCGTGCCGCACGAGCGCCCGGATGTGCGCCTCGTGCGCCGCGTCCCCGGTGTTGAACCACACCTGCACGCTGGACAGATCGCGTGCCGTCAGATCCTCCGCCGCCATCTCGCCGAAGGTCCCGGCGAAGGCCAGCACGGTCGTCGGCCGGAACTCCTCGATCGCGTCGAGGACGTCCGTGCCCCGCTGGCTGGAGAGCAGCCTGATGTCCGTGCGCAGCAGCAGGCAGTACAGCAGCGTCGCCACCATCGCGTTGTGCGCGCCCGGCAGCCCCACCAGCGTGCGTTCCATGTCGGCGCCGGTCGAGAACCGCAGCCGGTGCAACTGCGCGTACATCAGCGTCCGGTGGGTGTGCGGCACCCCCTTCGGCAGACCGGTCGTACCGGAGGAGTGGGAGATCAGCACGGGGTCGGTGGGGTCGTGCCGGTACGGGTACGCCTGCGGCAGCGATGCACGGTGCTCCGGCCGGATGTCGTCGGCGGTCACCCGGAAACCGAGGGCCGACTCGTCCCCGGCCAGCACCTCCCGGTGCGCCTCGTCCGTGAAGGCGCCCACCGCGCCCTGGCGGCGGACGTACTCCCGGGCGATCTCCGGCGCCAGGTTGCCGTTGACGAACGACGGGATCGCGCCGAGCGAGGTCAGCGCCAGGAAGTTCACCGCGAACTCGGCGGCCGAGAAGGAATGGATGGCCACCGGGTCGCGGTGGCGTACACCGTGGGCCGCGTACCAGCCCGCGTAGGTCTCCACCACCTCGTACAACTGCCCGAGTGTCAGCGTCTCGGGCCGGCTGCCGTCCGGTGCGCGCCAGGTGCCGTCGGTGCGCAACACCGGCTCGTCGAGCGGGCGTTCGTACGCCCGCAGCCGGTGCAGGACGTTGCCGGCGCCGAGTTCCGTGTCGGAGCAGATCCGTGCCCGCTCCTGCCTACTGATGAGCATGGGTCTCCGTCTCGTCTCGATCGCCGTCCCGCAGGAGCCGGCAGTGGGCGTCGGCCAGGTCGAACAGGCCTTGCACGCTGCCGGTGTGCGGAGCCGTCGCCGAGTTGTCCCCGGCGTACGGCTGCGTCGGCGCGGTGGTCATGGGGGTGCCGGAACCGGGGCGGCCGAGCAGGACCGCCGCGGCCACCGCGGCGGAGGCGGGCAGGTCCGGGACCGGGCGGCCGTGGTCCGCGGACAGCTCCCGGTGCACGGCGGCCCATCGCTCGCCGCCGCCCAGTTCCACGCCCACCACCAGGACCCGGTCCAGCTCCGGGTCCTCCAGGAGGAGGTCGGCCATGGCCAGCAGCTCGGTCACCGGGTCGTCGAGCGTGGACAGGCTGAACATCTGCCCGGTGATCCCGAACTCCCGGCTGAGGTGCCCCAGCACGGAGTTGGCGGTGGCCTGCATGAACAGCAGCGGGTTGTGCACCCGGCCCGAGACCACTCGCCGGCTCGCCAGATCGGCCGTGGTGGTGTCGCCCATCAGGCTCGCCAGCGCGACGGCCGTACGGGAGCCTTCCCCGCTCCCGGCCCCGTCCGAGCGGGAGGTGCCTCCGGCGGGCCGTTCGGTCAGGCACCGCGCGGCGACCTCGTACACCAGCGGGCTGAACGCCGACTCCACGAACCCGGGCAGGCGCGGCAGCGGGATGTCGCCGTCCCGTCCGGTGCCATGGGTCGCGGTGGCGGCGGCCAGGACCCCGAGCGCCGGACGCGACGCCGTCGCGCCGGCCGCCGGGGGTCCGGTTCGGTCGGCAGCCCGGGTCTCGGTCCGGTGGGCAGCCAGGGTCTCGGCTTTCGTTCCCAGGTCCGTATGCGTCACGGTCGCTCCAGGACGAGTGCGGTGTTGGCGCCCCCGAAGGCGGCGTTGATGGTGAGGGCGCGGCGGAGGTCGGCCCGGCGTGGGCTGTTCGGGACGTAGTCCAGATCGCACTCCGGGTCCGCCCGCGTGAAGTTGGCGGTCGGCGGCAGCACGCCCTCCGTCAGTGCCAGCATCGTGATCACGAACTCCACGACTCCGGCGGCCTCCAGGAGATGGCCCGTGGTGCTCTTGGTGGAGCTGACCGGGATCGACTCGGCCCGCTTCCCGAGGGCGGCGCGCAGCCCCCGGGTCTCGGCGCCGTCGTTGTACTTGGTGCCGGTGCCGTGGGCGTTGACATAGCCGAGGCTCGCCCCGTCGGGGTCCCCGGCCAGCCGCAGGGCCTGGCGGGTCGCGAGGGCCAGGCCGACGCCGTCCGGGTGCGGCTGGGCGATGTGGTGGGCGTCGGTCGCCGCACCCCAGCCGACCACGCTCGCGAGCGGCCGTGCCCCGCGCCGCCGCGCGTGCCCTGCGGACTCCAGCACGACCGCCGCGACCCCGTCGCCGAGCAGCAGTCCCGTGCGGTCGGCGCTGAACGGCCGCACCGTGCCGTCGCGCGACAACGCCCGCCCCGAGTCGAACTTCCCGAACGTCTCCTCCTCCACCAGATAGCCGCCGGCGCACACCGCCACGTCGATCCGCCCGCCGGCGATCAGCCGGCAGGCGTGGATGATCGCGGCGGCGGAGGCCACACAGGCGTTGGTGAAAGTGAGCCGGGGCCCGGTCAGTCCGAGGCCCCCGGCCAGCGACTCGGCGAGATGCGCCGGGACGGCGTCCGCGAGCCGGGCCGCCGCCGCGTCGGCCGACACCCCGGCGAGCTCCGCCGCCTTGACGGACCCGGTGCCGGCTCCGGCTGCGGGGAGGCCGCGCCCCGGGTCGGTGCCGGTGAGGCCGGGGGCCCGGATCGCGTCTCGGCCCGCGCCGCTGCCGCCGTCCTCGTCGGGCCCCGCTGCCGCCGCGCCCGCTGCCGCGGCCTCCCGCCAGTACCGCGTGATGCTCGTGCAGTCGCCCGCGATGCCCAGGAGGACCGCCGCCTCGGTGCCCCGCGGGAGGCCCGCCATGTCGAGGGCCTCCGCGCCGCAGCCGGCGAGGGCGGGACGCAGCGCCCAGTGCTCCGTCCCGCCGGGGCCGTCGGGGGCGGCGCCGGCCATCGGGGTGCGGTACGGGCCGGTGTCGAACCGGGTGGTGGGGGCGAAGGAGGGGACACCCGCGAAGACACCGCGCCGCAGGGCGTCCGGCCCCGTGCCGAAGGCGGTGCGCACGCCGAACCCGGTCACCGTCACCTCACCGGCCAACGCGCTCACCCCCGTCCGCCGCCTCATGCGTTCCCGCCCCCGGATTCCCCGCCGCGCCCAGGAACTCCGTGAGCCGCCGCAGCGAGGTCAGGCCGGCGATGTCCTCGTCGGCGGGCTCCACGACCAGGCCGTACCGCTCCTCCACCACATGCAGCAGCCACACCAACCCCAGCGAGTCCAGGACCAGTTCGGCGTCCTCGTCGAGATCGTCCGGCACACCGGGGAAGATCTTGCGGTCGGACAGCAGCTCCCGGACGAGCCCGGTGGTGAGGACGGCCGGGACGACGGCGGCCGACGTGGACGCGCCCCGCACGGCCGCTTCCGTGACGGACGACGTCGAGGTCTCCGCGTTCATGCCTTCGCCCCGCGCCCGACCACCTCGGCGACGAGCCCGCCGAGGGTCAGCGAGGCCAGCGGCTCGATGTCGGTGTCCGGGATCTCCACGCCGAACCGCGATTCCAGCCGCAACGTCAGCTCGATGAGACTCAGGGAGTCCAGCTCCAGACCACCGACGGTCACCGGGCTCTCGTCGGTGATGCCGTCCCGGCTCAGCAGGATGTTCATCTCGTCGATGACCGTGGTCAGGACGAACTCGCGGATCTCGTTGTCCAGGGTGGACGTGCTCATGATCGCCATCTCCAGGGGGAATGTCGTGAGAAGGTCGTGCGAAAAGTCATCGGGGCTGTTCGCCCGGGGCTGTCTGCCGAGCCGTCACGCGCCGCCGCTCGCCGCCGCCTGGAGCGTCGCCGCCCGGCGGACCAGCTTCCCGTTCGACGTGCGGGGCAGGTCCTCCAGCAGCCGGATCACCCGGGGCAGCTTGTAGTCGGCCAGCCGCTCCCGGCACCAGCGCAGCAGCTCCTCCGCCGACGGACTCCCGGCCCCGGCGGCGAGGGCCACGTACGCCTCGGTGACGTCCTCGTGGACCAGGACCGCCTGCTCGACGGCCGGGTGCGCGCGCAGCACGTGCTCGACCTCGGTGAGATCGACCTTGAGGCCGCCGATGACGACGAGGGAGTCGGCGCGGCCGCCCACGGTGACCGTCCCGTCGGCGCCGACCGCCGCCCGGTCACGGGTGTGCAGCCAGCCGTCGGTGTACTGGGTGCCGCCGGAGTCGAAGAGGTACGGCGACTCGGCGAGCGCGACGTCCAGTTCGCCCTTGTGCGCGCGGACCACCACCCCCGGCGCGGGCCGGCCCACGGAGGGGCGCAGCGTGCCGCCGACGTCGATGGCGACGATGCCGGTCTCGGTGGTGCCGTAGGCCTCACCGACCCTGACGCCGTACCGTTCGGCGAACCGCGCGGCGACCTCGGGAGGCATCAGCTCGCCGCCGGAGACGGCGGTCCGCAGCGCGGGCAGCGCGGGCGGATCGAGGGCGGAAGCGAGCAGTTCGTAGTGCATAGGCACCCCGAACAGGGCGGTGATCCGGTGGTCGAGGGAGGTCCGCAGGATGTCGCGGGCCGAGACCCGGGGCGCGAAGACGACGGACACCCCGGCCGCCAGCGCGTGCAGCAGTCCGCCGACCAGCCCGAAGCTGTGCGCGGTGGAGCTGAGCAGCAGCAGCCGGTCGCCCTCGACCGGCATCCCGGCAACCGCCGCGAACGACTCCAGCTCGGCGGCGATCGACCCGGCGCTCCGGCCGATCACCTTCGGCCGCCCGGTCGACCCCGAGCTGAACTGGACCAGCCGGTGCCTGCCGTCGGCCGCCCGCCCCGCCCTGCGGCACTCGGTGGCGACCTCGTACTCGGACCGGAAGCCGAACGCCGCCCGGACGTTGGCGCCGGCCCGGACCATGAACTGCGGCCGGCAGACGGCGCACAGCGCGTCGACCTCGGCGGGCTTCAGCCGGAAGTCGAACAGCATCACCTGCGCGCCCAGCCGCCACAGCGCGAGCAGGACCTCGACCTGGGTGAAACTGGGCGGGGTCCGCAGCCCCACCGTGCTGCCGGGGCCGATGTCGTAACCGGCGAAGACGGCGGCCTGCTTGGCCACCCGCTCCCGTAACTCCCCGCGGGTGACGGTCTCCCGCTGATGCGTCAGATAGGGCAGACCGTCGTCCCGCGCGTCGAACAGCCGCTGGACCAGGGCACCCATCCCGTCCTCGCCGGCCGCGGCCGCCACGAGCTCGCCCATGGGGCCTCAGACCTCCTTGCAGAACTCGCCGATGGGCAGGCCCACATGGCGCTTGTCCTGGGCCAGGTACCCGAGCAGCTCGTCGCCGGTCCGCAGCTCGGTGACGTTGAGGACCTTGCCGCCCGGCCCGAGGACCCGCACATGCCAGTCGTCCTGCACGGTCAGGCTCACCAGCCGCCCGTCCTCCGCGTGGGTGCGGATCTCCAGCAGCGGCCGGGACTCCAGCTTGGCCCGCCCGACCACCACCCGCCGGGTGCGGCCGTCGGCGCCGACCGCCAGCAGGGCGCTGCCGGAACCGACCTCGCTGAGGTAGTTGGTGCGGTTGTCGGGGCCCAGCGTGTACGAGTGCAGGGCACCGGCGTTGACCCGGAAGGGCCGGGTCGGCATGTACGGCAGCGGGTGGGTCTCGCTGCAGCAGAGCACGAACCCGGAGGAGTACGAGCCGACGAGGATGCCCTCGTCCTCCTCGAAGTGTGAACAGGTGTCCACGCAGACCCGGTCGCCGAGCCCGACGTGCCGGATGCTCTCGACGGTGAGCGTGGACAGCTCCAGCTGCGGGGTGGTCGCCTCCAGCAGCCGGGCCAGCGCGAACACGTCGTCGGCGCTCCGGGGGGTGAACAGGATGCCGTCCGAACCGCGTTCGAGGACGTCGAAGACGATGGCCGCCTCCTCCAGGTCCCCGACGACGGTCACCAGCTTCCCCTCGGCCGACTCGGCCGCCGCGAGCACGATCTCCAGCGGGATCTTCGTCGGATCGGCGAAGTGGATCACCGTGTACGGCAGTGCCATCGCGCCCACGCACGACAGCTGGAGGGTCCGGTCGTCCCGTACGTCGACGAAGCCGGCGACCGGGGTGCCGCTCGCGGCCCGGTTCTCGGCGGCGAGGGCGTCCAGCTCGTCCTGGGCGGTGAACTTCCGCAGCAGCAGGTCGACTCCTGCGCCGGTGGGGGGCTTGTCCGCGGGCTTGGCGTCGGCCTTGGCCTCCTTGTCACCCTTGTCGGCGGGCTTCTTCGCGGGCACGGCGGCCGGCGCTCCGCCCGCCAGCACCCGGGTCACCGTCGGCGGCAGCGTCCCCAGCAGCTCGGCGTCGGCGGAGACCACCCCCGCCATCCGGGCGTGGACGGCCGCGTCCACCACCGCCTGGAGCTGCGGACGGGGGACTTCACGGAGATCGATCCACGCGAACCTCATGCGACACCTGCCACGATCGTCGAGTAGGGGGAATGGGTCGTTCCTGTATGTGCCATGCTCATGCCATCCAGGGGGTCCGCATCGCCGCGCCCCTCCCCGTGCACCACGGCGGCCAGCCGGGACACCAGGGTGGCGGGGGAGGCGGAGGAGAAGACGCGGCGGCCGACCGCCAGACCACGGCAGCCGGCGGCCATCACGGCGGTGCCGTACTCGATGAGGTCGGAGCCGTCGGGCGGGCCGCCGGCGGCGAGGACGGGGATGGGGCTGTGGGCCACCACCTCGGCCATCCGGTCGAGCGGCAGGGCCACCGAGGTCTTCACCATGTCGGCGCCCAGGTCGGCGGCGACGTTCACGATGTGCGCGAGGAGCGCGGGATCGTGCGGGTTCTCGATCCGGGGGCCACGGGGGTAGACCATCGCGATCAGCGGCATGCCCCAGGTGTCGCAGGATCGGGCCACCGCGCCCAGGTCCGCGAGCTGGCGCCCCTCGGTGTCCGAGCCGATGTTCACATGGACGCTGACCGCGTCGGCGCCGAGGGCCACCGCCTCCTCCACGTCGCCGACCAGCACCTTGGCGTCGACGTCGGCGGAGCAGGCCGTGCTGGCGCTCAGATGCACCACCAGCGCGCAGTTCCTGAGGAGGGCGGGGTCGAGGGTGCGGGCCCGCCCTTTGTGGACGACGATCCCGTCGGCGCCGCCGGCCACCAGGGCCTTCAACAGCTCTTCCCACTGGCCCGGCGGAGCGACCGGACCGTCCGAGACACTGTGGTCGAGCGGTATCAGCAAATGCCGGTCGTCGCCGGCCAGGGAAAGTCTTCTCCAACGTAATGGCTTGCCACTTTTCAGCATGGGAAAAGCCTTCCGCTCCATGTCCGAAAAACGATGGTCGTAGAACTTTCAAGTTCTGCCGGGACGTCAGCATTCCGTGCGTGATCGGCAGTTGGCAAGGCGTGACCGTCGGCAAATTTTTATGCGGCTCGACGCATGAATATTGACAGCGACCTGACAGGATTCTCGGGCTTGACGGGGTCCAAGGGTGGTGTTCGTGCCGTATTTTGCCGACCTGTCCGCACGCATAGCGGGATCACATGTTTTAAATGGCGTTGTCGCGTGTAATCGACGCGTATTCCACCTTCGAAAGAATTCGACGAAGTCGGCGGGCGCTCTTTCCCGGAGTTCCTTGTGGGAGTCGAATTTCCCGGCCTAGGGTGACAGCCGCACTCCGGTTCGTGTTTCATGCGTGGCCGTCCCCGTCTGGGCCCGGACCATTCGTCTCCGGGCGTACCGGAAGTGAGCCCCCATGCCCGAATCCCCGTCCAGGACCGTCGCCGAGGCCGCGGCCCCCAGATCCGCCGCCTTACCGGCCTCCCCGTCGGCCGGGTCGAGCAAGCCGTCCCGGGTCGCCGCCGCGAGTCTCATCGGCACGACCATCGAGTACTACGACTTCGCCGTCTACGGCACCGCCTCCGCGCTCGTCCTCGGCCCCGCGTTCTTCCCCTCCGGCAACCCGACCGTCTCCACCCTCGCCGCGTTCCTCACCTTCGCCGCGGCCTTCCTGTCCCGCCCCCTCGGCGTCGTGCTCTTCGGCACGATCGGCGACCGGCTGGGCCGCCGGCGCGCCCTGGTCGCCTCCCTCCTGCTCATGGGCCTCGCGACGGTCGGCGTCGGCCTGCTCCCGACCTACGAGACCGCCGGACTCCTCGCCCCCGTACTCCTGGTGACCCTCCGTCTGCTGCAGGGCGTCAGCATGGGCGGCGAGTGGGGCGGCGCGGTCCTGCTGGCCGCCGAGCACGCCCCGCCCGGCCGGCGGGCCCTGTACGCCGCCGTCCCGAACGTCGGCCCCTCCCTCGGGTTCCTGCTCTCCAGCGCCGTCATCCTCCCGACCCTGAACATCGTGGGCCGAGACGGCTTCGCCGACTGGGCCTGGCGGGTGCCGTTCCTGCTCAGCGCGGTACTCGTCGTGGTCGGGCTGTGGGTGCGGTCGACGGTCTCGGAGTCGCCGGTCTTCCAGGAACGGTCCTCGGCAGCGACGTCCCCGGCCTCGTCGGGGAACCCGGCCGCACCGGTGTCGCGCTTCCCCCTCGGCACGCTCCTCACGCGCCACCCCGGACGGCTGCTGCTCGGCACCGGCGCGGCGATCGGCGGGTCCGCCGTCTACTACCTGACGATCGTCTACAGCCTGTCCTACGGGCCGAAGTCGCTCGGCATCCCGCAGAACACGATGCTCACGGCGGCGAGTGTGGGGGCGGCGGCGGGGATCGCGATCACCCTGCCCGTCGCCCGGCTGGCCGACCGGGTCGGGCGCCGTCCGCTGATGCTGGCGGGCGCGGCCGGGTCCGTCATGTGGGCCGTGCCGATGTACGGGTCGCTCAGCACGGGCAACGCGTTCCTGATCACCGGTGCGTACACGGTGGGCCTCGGGCTGCTCGCCCTGATGTTCTCGCCGATGGCGGCGTTCCTGGCGGAGCTGTTCCCGGCGTGGCTGCGCTACACCGGGGCGTCGGCGGCGTTCATCCTGGCCAACACGCTCGGGGGCGGGTTCGCTCCGCTCGTGGCGACGTGGCTGAACAGCCAGTGGTCGTCGCCGTTGGTGCTGGGGTTCTACACGGGTGGGTTGTGCCTGGTCAGCCTGGTGTGTCTGTGGGCACTGCCGGAAACCAGGGAGGACGACTTCGCCGTCTGAGTTTCCTCGCCCCACGCAGTTCCTCGCGCCCCAGCAAGGGGCGCGAGGAACTGCGCGAGAAGCCCCACCGGCCCGCGCATGGGGGCCGAAGGGGCGCAGCCCCTGGGGATGGGAACGGGTAGCGGCGGCGGGGGGGGGAGTCAGTCGTTCACGGCGAGGCCGGCGGATACAGCGAGCGCGGCAGGCGTGACGCCGCCGCCGCGTCCAGCAGCCACAGCGTCCGTGCCCTCCCCCTCGCCCCGGCCGCCGGCGCCTGGATCTCCCCGGCTCCGGACAACGCGATCGCCGCAGCACCCGCCTTGTCCTCGCCGGCCGCGAGCAACCACACCTCACGCGCCGCCCGGATCGCAGGCAGCGTCAGCGTGACCCGCGTCGGCGGCGGCTTCGGTGCCCCGTGCACCCCCACCACCGTCCGCTCGGTCTCCCGCACGGCGGGCAGCTCGGGGAAGAGCGAGGCCACATGGGTGTCCGGCCCGACCCCCAGCATCAGCACGTCGAACGTCGGCACCGACCCGTGGTTCTCCGGCCCCGCCGCCCGCGCCAGCTCCTCGGCGTACGCCGAGGCCGCCGCGTCCACATCGGCACCCCGCGGCCCGTCCGAAGCAGGCATGGCGTGCACCCGCTTGGGGTCCAGCGGCACCGAGTCCAGCAGCGCCTGACGGGCCTGGGTGACATTGCGCTCGGCGTCGCCCTCGGGCAGGAACCGCTCGTCGCCCCACCACAGGTCCAGGCGGCCCCAGTCGATCGCGTCCCGGGCGGGCGCCGCCGCCAGCGCGGCGAGCAGGCCGTTGCCGTTGCGGCCACCCGTGAGCACGACCGAGGCGTAGCCGCGCGAGGCCTGGGCGTCGACGACCTTGGTGATCAGCCGCGCGGCCGCGGCCTGCGCCATCAGCTCCTTGTCGCGGTGCACGACCAGCTGCGGTGTGCTCATGGCGTGGTCGCCTTCTTCACGGGCGGCATCTGTGCCGGAGTGGGCCGCTCGGAGTCACCGTCACCGGCGGACCCTGCCGATCCCTCCGTCCCCGAAGGGGCGGACGACGGAGCGGCCGGCGGCAGCGCCGCGGCAGCCCGCGCCGCGGAAGCGGCCGACGCGACGGCCGCACCCAGCCCGGGACCCGAGCCGGAAACGGCACCCGGAACGGACGCCGAGGCATGACCGGGCCCACCGGCCGAGGACACCGACCCGGAGCCCAGTGCCCCGGCACCCCCGGGAGCCGTGACTCCGGAAGCCCCACCGGCGGCACCGGGCGCCGCACCACCAGAGGCGACGCCCCCAGTCGCAGCCGCGGCACCGGCGGACCCCGAGCCACCGGAGGACCCGGTCGCGGTCGCCGCCGTCGGCGCGTTGCCCGGCGCAGCGCTCAGCCCGCCGCCCAGCCGGTCCACCCCGAACCGCAGCGCCGACGCGTACGTGTCGTCGGGGTCGAGCCTGCGCAGTTCCTCCGCCAGCAGCTCGGACGTCTCGCGGCGCTTCAGCGCCACGGCCCGGTCCGGCTGGTCCTCCAGCGTGAGCAGCGCCAGCCCGCCGTTCGGCCGGTAGAGCCGGATGGGGCCGGTGCTGGTCAGCATCCGCACCTCGTTGAGGCCGGGCCCGGCCGACACCCCGCGCCGTACGTGCACGTGGAGCCGGTCCGCCAGCCACATGGCCAGCAGTTCCACGCTCGGGTTGTACTGCTCGCCCTGCACCTCCGCGGAGATGACCTCGCAGTCCACCTGGTCGAGCGCGGCGGCCAGCATCGAGCGCCAGGGGGTGATCCGGGTCCAGGCCAGATCCGTGTCGCCGGGCTCGTAGTTCTCCGCTCGGGCCCGCAGCTCGTCGATGGGCTTCTCGGCGGCGTAGCTGTCGGTGACCCGGCGCTGCCCGAGCGCGCCCAGCGGATCGCTGGCCGGGTCGAGCGGCGCGTTCACCGGCCACCACACCACCACCGGCGCGTCCGGCAGCAGCAGCGGCAGCACCACCGACTGGGCGTGGTCCGCGACCTCGCCGTACAGCCGCAGCACGACCGTGTCACCGGTGCCCGCGTCCGCGCCCACCCGCACCTCCGCGTCGAGGCGGGACTTCGTGCGGTCGCGCGGCGAGCGGGAGACGCGCTTGATCACCACGATCGTGCGCGAGGGGTGCTCGCGGGAGGCGTCGTTGGCGGACTTGAGCGCGTCGTACGCGTTCTCCTCGTCCGTCACGATGACCAGCGTCAGCACCATGCCGACCGCCGGGGTGCCTATCGCCCGGCGGGCTTTCACCAGCGCCTTGTTGATCTTGCTGGCCGTGGTGTCCGTGAGGTCTGTCTTCATGGCCGGCGCCAGCTCCGTCCGTCTCGCTCGAGCATCTCGTCCGCCTCGACGGGACCCCAGGTCCCCGCCTGGTACTGCGCGGGCCTGCCGTGCTTGTCCCAGTACTCCTCGATCGGGTCGAGGATCTTCCAGGACAGCTCGACCTCCTCGGTGCGCGGGAAGAGGTTCGAGTCGCCCAGGAGGACGTCGAGGATCAGCCGCTCGTACGCCTCGGGCGAGGACTCCGTGAAGGACTCGCCGTAGGCGAAGTCCATCGACACGTCCCGGATCTCCATCGAGGTGCCCGGCACCTTCGAACCGAAGCGGACCGTGACACCCTCGTCCGGCTGGACGCGGATGACGATCGCGTTCTGGCCCAGCTCCTCGGTGGCGGTGGAGTCGAAGGGGGAGTGCGGGGCGCGCTGGAAGACGACCGCGATCTCGGTGACCCGGCGGCCCAGGCGCTTGCCCGTCCTGAGGTAGAAGGGGACGCCCGCCCAGCGGCGGTTGTCGACCTCGACCTTGATCGCCGCGTAGGTGTCGGTCTTCGACTTGCGGTCGATGCCGTCCTCTTCGAGGTAGCCGATGACCTTCTCGCCGCCCTGCCAGCCGGCCGCGTACTGCGCGAACACGGTGTCCCGGCCCAGGTCCTTCGGCAGCCGCACCGCGCCGAGCACCTTGGTCTTCTCGGCGGCGAGCGCGTCCGCGTCGAAGGAGGCGGGCTCCTCCATCGCGGTCAGCGCCATCAGCTGCAGCAGGTGGTTCTGGATGACGTCACGGGCCGCGCCGATGCCGTCGTAGTAGCCCGCCCGGCCGCCGATGCCGATGTCCTCGGCCATCGTGATCTGTACGTGGTCGACGAAGGACCGGTTCCAGATCGGCTCGAACATCGTGTTGGCGAAGCGCAGCGCCAGGATGTTCTGGACGGTCTCCTTGCCCAGGTAGTGGTCGATGCGGAAGACCTGGTCCGGGGCGAAGACCTCCTCCACGGTCGTGTTGAGGTCCTCGGCGGACGCCAGGTCGTGACCGAACGGCTTCTCGATGACCGCGCGCCGCCAGGACCCGCCCGACTGGTCCGCCAGCCCGTGCTTCTTCAGCTGCTGGATGACGACCGGGAAGGCGGACGGCGGCACGGAGAGGTAGAACGCGAAGTTCCCCCCGGTGCCCTGGGCCTTGTCCAGCTCCTCGATGGTGTCGCGCAGCCGCTCGAAGGACTCGTCGTCGTCGAAGGTGCCCTGGACGAACCGCATGCCCTGGATGAGCTGCTGCCAGACCTCCTCGCGGAAGGGCGTCCGCGCGTGCTCCTTGACCGCGTCGTGCACCTCCTGCGCGAAGTCCTCGTTGGCCCATTCCCGGCGCGCGAAGCCGACGAGCGAGAAGCCCGGCGGCAGCAGTCCGCGGTTGGCGAGGTCGTACACGGCAGGCATCAGCTTTTTACGTGACAAATCGCCTGTGACGCCGAAGATGACCAGGCCCGACGGCCCCGCGATACGCGGGAGCCGTCGGTCCGCGGCGTCACGCAGCGGATTGCTGCTCGACAAGGTGTTCAGCCCTCCGAGGGTGCGAGGCGCTGCAGCTCCGCCTCGGTCGACTTGAGCAGGTCGTTCCAGGACGCCTCGAACTTCTCGACGCCCTCGTCCTCCAGCAGCTGCACGACCTCGTCGTAGGAGATCCCGAGCTTCTCGACCGCGTCCAGCTCGGCACGCGACTGCTCGTACGTGCCCGCGATCGCGTTGCCGCGGATCTCACCGCCCGCCGCGGTGGCCTCCAGCGTGGCCTCCGGCATGGTGTTCACCGTGTTGGGCGCGACCAGCTCGTCGACGTACAGCGTCGCCTTGTACGCCGGGTCCTTGACGCCGGTCGAGGCCCACAGCGGACGCTGCTTGTTGGCGCCCGCGTTCTCCAGGGCGGCCCAGCGGCCGTCCGAGAAGACCTCCTCGTACGCCTGGTAGGCGAGGCGGGCGTTGGCGACACCGGCCTTGCCGCGCGCGGCCTTGGCCTCGTCGGTGCCGAGCGCGTCGAGGCGCTTGTCGATCTCGGTGTCCACCCGGGACACGAAGAAGGACGCCACCGAGTGGATCTTCGACAGGTCGAGACCCCGCTCCTTGGCCTTCTCCAGACCGGCCAGGTAGGCGTCCATGACCTGGCGGTAGCGCTCCAGCGAGAAGATCAGCGTCACGTTGACGCTGATACCGAGGCCGATGACCTCGGTGATGGCCGGCAGGCCGCCCATCGTCGCCGGGATCTTGATCAGGGTGTTGGGGCGGTCCACCAGCCAGGCCAGCTGCTTGGCCTCGGCGACCGTCGCCTTGGTGTTGTGCGCCAGGCGCGGGTCGACCTCGATGGAGACCCGGCCGTCCTGGCCGCCGGTCGCGTCGAAGACCGGGCGCAGGATGTCGGCGGCGTCACGGACGTCCGCCGTCGTGATCATGCGGATGGCCTCTTCGACGGTGACCTTGCGGGCGGCGAGGTCGGAGACCTGCTGCTCGTAGCCGTCACCGCTGCTGATCGCCTTCTGGAAGATCGACGGGTTGGTGGTGACGCCCACGACGTGCTGCTGGTCGAGCAGCTCGGCGAGGTTGCCGGACGTGATGCGCTTGCGCGACAGGTCGTCCAGCCAGATCGCCACGCCTTCCTCGGAGAGGCGCTTGAGTGCGTCTGTCATGGAATTACATCTCCTACGTGTCGTGTGTGAGCGTCAGCGCTGAGCGGCGGCGAGGGATTCCTGCGCGACCGCTGCCACGTTCTCGGCAGTGAAGCCGAACTCGCGGAAGAGGACCTTGCCGTCGGCCGAAGCGCCGAAGTGCTCCAGCGAAACGATGCGGCCGGCGTCACCGACGTACTTGTGCCAGGTCAGTCCGATCCCGGCCTCGACCGCGACACGCGCCTTGACGGACGGCGGCAGAACGCTGTCCCGGTACCCCTGGTCCTGCTCCTCGAACCACTCCACGGACGGCATGGACACGACGCGGGTGGGCACCCCGTCGGCCTCCAGCCGCTCGCGGGCCTCGACGGCCACGTGCACCTCGGAACCGGTGGCGATGAGGATGATCTCCGGCGCGCCGTTCGACGCCTCGAAGAGCACGTAACCGCCCTTGGCCGCGCCCTCGTTGGCCTCGTACGTCGGCACGCCCTGACGGGTCAGCGCCAGACCGTGCGGGGCGCCCTTGCCGAACTCCTTGGTCCAGCGCTTGAGGATCTCGCGCCAGGCGATCGCCGTCTCGTTGGCGTCGGCCGGGCGGACCACGTTCAGACCCGGGATCGCGCGCAGCGAGGCCAGGTGCTCGACCGGCTGGTGCGTCGGGCCGTCCTCACCGAGACCGATGGAGTCGTGCGTCCAGACGTACGTCACCGGCAGGTGCATCAGCGCGGACAGGCGTACGGCGTTGCGCATGTAGTCGGAGAACACGAGGAACGTGCCGCCGTAGATACGGGTGTTGCCGTGCAGCGCGATGCCGTTCATCTCCGCGGCCATGGAGTGCTCGCGGATGCCGAAGTGGATCGTGCGGCCGTAGGGGTCCGCCTCCGGCAGCGGGTTGTCCGCCGGGAGGAACGAACTGGTCTTGTCGATCGTGGTGTTGTTCGACCCGGCGAGGTCGGCGGAGCCGCCCCACAGCTCGGGGATCACCGCGCCCAGCGCCTGGAGGACCTTGCCGGACGCGGCACGCGTCGCGACGCCCTTGCCCGTCTCGAACTCCGGCAGGTGCGACTCCCAGCCCTCGGGCAGCTCGCCCGCGCTGATCCGGTCGAACTCGGCGGCACGCTCGGCGTTGCCGTCCCGCCACTCCTGCAGTTGCTTCTCCCAGGCCGAACGTGCCTCACGGCCACGCTCGCCCAGCGCGCGCGTGTGCTCGATGACCTCGGCGGCGACGTCGAAGCTCTTCTCGGGGTCGAAGCCGAGGACGCGCTTGGTGGCCGCGACCTCGTCCGCGCCGAGCGCCGAGCCGTGCGCGGCCTCGGTGTTCTGCGCGTTCGGCGCGGGCCAGGCGATGATCGAACGCATCGCGATGAACGACGGCTTGTCGGTGACGGCCTTCGCGGCCTCGATCGCCGCGTACAGCGCGACCGGGTCGAGGTCGCCGTTCTCCTTCGGCTCGACGCGCTGGACGTGCCAGCCGTACGCCTCGTACCGCGCGGTGACGTCCTCGGAGACGGCCGTCTCGGTGTCACCCTCGATCGAGATGTGGTTGTCGTCCCACAGCAGGACCAGGTTGCCGAGCTTCTGGTGACCCGCGAGCGAGGAGGCCTCGGCGGAGATGCCCTCCTGGAGGCAGCCGTCACCGGCGATCACGAAGACATGGTGGTCGAACGGAGACTCGCCGACGGCGGCCTCCGGGTCGAACAGACCGCGCTCGTAGCGGGCGGCCATCGCCATGCCCACGGCGTTGGCGACACCCTGGCCGAGCGGCCCGGTCGTCGTCTCGACGCCCTTGGTGTGTCCGTACTCGGGGTGGCCCGGGGTCTTCGAGCCCCAGGTCCGGAAGGCCTCCAGATCAGCCAGCTCCAGGCCGAAACCGCCCAGGTACAGCTGGATGTAGAGGGTCAGGGAGGAGTGGCCGGCGGACAGGACGAACCGGTCACGGCCCACCCAGTCGGGGTCGGCGGGGTCGTGGCGCATCACCTTCTGGAAGAGGGTGTACGCGGCGGGCGCGAGGCTCATCGCCGTGCCCGGATGGCCGTTGCCGACCTTCTGGACGGCGTCGGCGGCCAGGATCCGGGCGGTGTCGACGGCCCGCTGGTCCAATTCGGTCCACGCGAGGTCTGTAGTGGTCGGCTTGGTGCTCACCCTGGGTCAGGGCTCCTCTCCACATGTCTCGTGCCGGTGTTCTTCACGGCACCGGCCGTTGTCGAGCCTACCCCCGTAGGAACGCGCATTTTTTCGAGTCATTCCAGACTGCCGGGACTGGGTCCGGTCCGCCTCCCGACCCGTGTTCCGCATGGTGAGACCTGGGGGTTCCGTTGTTCGACATCTGAATACGGAGCCGCTCATCCGACTGCTCAACCGAAGTGTGTTCGGCTCGTCGGAGGCCGCCTCCCAACACGACCCCACCCCCTTGAAAGGCTGGCTCTGGGCAACGTCTACAGTGGCGTGGTACGCGCGAGCCGTCACGGGGAGTTCACATCCCAAGGCTTGCTGGGAGTCTCTGTCAGGGGTGTGCGTGACGGCCGTCGAATCCCGTCCACCGGGAGTGCTGGGCGCGAGCAACACGAGCAGCAGCCGGGGTCAGCGGCCGATCGGGGCCCGCGTCAAGGCGTTCGTGGCGCTGACGAAGCCGCGGATCATCGAACTGCTGCTGATCACCACCGTTCCGGTGATGTTCCTGGCGGAGCAGGGCGTCCCGGACCTCTGGCTGGTGCTCGCCACCTGCGTCGGCGGCTACCTCTCGGCGGGCGGCGCCAACGCGCTCAACATGTACATCGACCGCGACATCGACGCCCTCATGGAGCGCACCTCCCAGCGTCCGCTGGTCACCGGCCTCGTCACCCCGCGTGAGGGCCTGGTCTTCGGCATCACCCTCGCGGTCGTCTCCACGGTCTGGTTCGGCGTCCTCGTCAACTGGCTGTCCGCGTGGCTGTCGCTCGGGGCGCTCCTCTTCTACGTCGTCGTCTACACGATGATCCTCAAACGGCGTACGTCGCAGAACATCGTCTGGGGCGGCATCGCCGGCTGCATGCCGGTCCTCATCGGCTGGTCCGCGGTGACGAACTCGATGTCGTGGGCGGCGGTCATCCTCTTCCTCGTCATCTTCTTCTGGACGCCGCCGCACTACTGGCCCCTCTCCATGAAGGTGAAGGACGACTACGCCCGCGTCGGCGTCCCCATGCTCCCGGTCATCGCCTCCAACAAGGTCGTGGCCCGCCAGATCGTCCTCTACAGCTGGGTGATGGTCGCGGTCTCGCTCCTGCTCACCCCCCTCGGCTACACCGGCTGGTTCTACACCGCGGTCGCCCTGGTCACCGGCGGCTGGTGGCTCTGGGAGGCGCACGCCCTCCAGACCCGCGCGAAGAACGGCGCGACCGGCGGCAAGCTGAAGGAGATGCGCCTCTTCCACTGGTCGATCACCTACGTCTCGCTGCTCTTCGTGGCGGTGGCGGTGGACCCCTTCCTGCGCTGAAGCTGAGCTGCTGCCGCGCCCCGTCAGGGGCGCGGGGAACTGTGCGAGCAACCACGATGAGCCGGTACGCACCCACTCGCCGCAACGCACGATGGCGAGTGGCAAAGCCCACTGACCCCGCCCGTCGCCTCGTCGCATACCCATCGGTAGCATCCTGACCATGTCAGACACCAAGCAGGCAGACGAGGCCAAGGCGGCCAAGGCCGCCGCGAAGGCCGCCCGCAAGGCGGCCACGCTGGCCAAGCAGATCGGCTCCTTCGCGGCAGCGCACGGCGGCGCCGAGGCCCAGGTCGCCTACATCGGCCAGCTCGGCGCGCGCATCGTCCTGGTCGGCGAGGACGGCGGCTGGGGCGACCTCGTCGCCCCCACCCACGCCATCGCCGAACTGGCCGTACAGAAGGCCGGCGTCACCGTCCACGAGGACTTCGACGGCGAGTTCGCCGCCAAGGTGACGACCGGACCGTACGAATGGTCGCGCATGGCCGGAATCCAGGTCGGCGGCCCCGGCAACAGCAACACCTGAGCCCGGCTCACCCGTTAGGACCTGTGGGAGTTCACAGGTCCAGCCTCGGGGAGCCCGATGATCGACACGCCGTCCCTCGTGGACCAGTACTGCCACGGAGTGCTGCGCACGGAGCTGGGCCTCGGCACCTTCGAGGCCCACCTCGCCCGCAGCGAGGGCCCGCCGGCCCCCGGCACCACCTTCTTCGACACCCAGACGGGCTTCGCCGTCCGCCGCTGGTGCCCGCCTCTGCTGGGTCTGGAGCCGCACTGCCCACCGGCCCGCTATCTCGCCCGGCGCCGCGAGCTGGGCGTCCTGGAAGCCGGCCGCAGACTCCTGCGCGGCAGCGGGGTCACCACCTACCTCGTCGACACGGGCCTGCCCGGCGACCTCACCGGCCCCCACGAGATGGCCTCCACCGCTGACGCGGACGCACACGAGATCGTCCGCCTCGAACTCCTCGCCGAACAGGTCGCCGACACCTCCGGCACCGTCGAGTCGTTCCTGGCCAATCTCGCCGAGTCCGTGCACGCGGCCGCCGCGAACGCCGTCGCCTTCGCGTCGGTCGCGGGCGTGCGGCACGGCCTGGCGCTCGCGCCCGAGCCGCCCGGGCCCGGCGAGGTGCGCGGCGCGGCGGGACGCTGGCTCGCCCACCGGCCGGTCGGCGGATCGCTCACCGACCCCGTCCTCCTGCGCCACCTGCTGTGGATCGCCGTCGCCTCGGGCCGCCCCCTCCAGCTCCACGCCGGCCTCGGCGAACCGGGCCTGCGGATCGACGCCACCGACCCCGTCCTGCTCACCGACTTCGCCCGCGCCACGGCGGGCCTCGGCACCGACCTGATCTTGCTGCACGGCTACCCCTACCACCGCCACGCCGCCCACCTCGCCGCCGTCTTCCCGCACGTCTACGCGGACCTGGGCGCTGAACTGGTCCGCACCGGCGCACGGGCCACCGCCGTGCTCGCCGAGGTCCTGGAACTGGCGCCCTTCGGCAAGCTCCTGTTCTCCAGCGGCGCCCACGGCCTGCCCGAGCTGCACGTGGTCGGGGCCCGGCTGTTCCGCGAGGCGCTGGCACGGGTGCTGGGGACGTGGGTGGCGGAGGGTGCCTGGGCACTGACGGACGCCCAGCGCGTGGCGGGACTGATCGCCGCCGACAACGCACGACGGGTCTACGGGCTGGGGTGAGCCGACGGGCGCGCGCTCCGCGCGCTCGGCGCGAGCCGACGGGTGCAGGACTCCGCCTGGCCGGAGTGGGCCATCGGGTGTACGGCGCCCGGGGCGGCTGTACAGACTGGGCACATGACACGCAGCGACGCGACCGCCGGCTTACCCGGCCAGGTCACCGACACCGACACCGCGGCTCTGCTCGGGCACTTCCTCGACGAACTCCGCCCGCTCACCCCGCTCGCCGTCTGGGCCCACGGCTCCCTCGGCGGCGGCGACTACCGGGAGGGCCGCAGCGACCTCGACCTGATCGCCGTCCTGGACGGCCCGGTCACCGCCCGCACCGCCTGGCAGGCCGGCCGGCTGCATGCCCGGCTGCGCCACGACCGCCTCGCCGCCCTGCTGCACTGCACCTATCTGACGCCGGCCACGGCGGCCCACGCCGAGCGCAGACACCTCACCTGGGCGCACGAGCGGCTGTTCCGGCGCACGGTCACCCCGGTCACCCGGCGTGAACTGCACACCTTCGGCCTCGTCCTGCACGGCGAACCGCCGGGGGCCCTGCTGCCGCCCGTCTCCGACATCGAGCTGGACGCCTTCGTCGTCCGCGACCAGAAGGAGTTCTGGCGCCCGGCCGTGGACAGGGCCCCTCTCTGGGAGCGGGACGTCTGGGTCGACCTCGGCCTGCTCACGTTCGCCCGCGCCACGGCCACCCTGCGCGAGGGCCGTCTGATCTCCAAGCGGGAGGCCCTGGACCTGCTGCCCACGCTGGGCGCGCCCGCCGAGGTGGTCGAGGACGTCAGGCGGCGCCGCTACGGCGCACCGACCGGGCAGGTGCCGTACCGGGCCGAGCTGACCAGGCAGTTCCTCGGACCCGCGATCGACGACCTCGTGGCGACGTACGGCTGACTCAGCTGCGCGCCGCGACCGGCGCCTCGGCCGCCGCGGCGGGCATGTCGACCTCGTCCGCGGGCCGCTCCCGCAGCGACAGCAGCACCCGCAGGGTCGCGATCCACACCAGGCAGGAGCCGAACATGTGGGCGCCGACCAGCACCTCGGGGAGATCGGTGAAGTACTGCACATAGCCGAGGAGGCCCTGCGCGAGGAGGATCAGGAACAGGTCTCGGGTGCGGCGCAGCGGTTCGGCGGGGGCGTCCACGGCCTTGAGGACGAACCACAGGGCGAACGCCAGCGTCACCACGATCCAGGCCAGTACGGCGTGCAGCTTGGTGACGGCCTCCCAGTCGACCGGCATGCGCGGCACATCGCTGGAGTCGCCCGCGTGCGGGCCCGCGCCGGTGACCACCGTGCCGACCAGGATCAGCAGCACGCAGGCGCCGATCATGGCCCACACCAGCTGCTGCACGGCCTTGCCGACCAGCGGCCGGGGTGCCGCGTCGCTCTCGGGCACGCGATGCCACATGACCACGGCGACGGTGATGAGCGCGGTGGTGGCCAGGAAGTGGGCCGCGACCGTGTAGGGGTTGAGACCGACCAGGACCACGATGCCGCCGAGCACCGCGTTGCTCATGACGACCCAGAACTGTGCCCAGCCCAGCCGGGTGAGGCCGCGCCGCATCGGCTTCTGCGAGCGCGCGGCGATGATCGCCCAGCCGACCGCCGCGCACAGCACGTACGTCAGCAGGCGGTTGCCGAACTCGATGTAGCCGTGGACGCCCATCTCACGGGTCGCGGTGAGCGAGTCGTCGGTGCACTTGGGCCAGGTCGGGCAGCCGAGGCCCGACCCGGTGAGCCGCACGGCACCGCCGGTCACCACGATGACCACCGCCATGACGAGGGCGGCGAGAGCCGCGCGCCGGACCGTTCTGGGGTCCGGGGTCCAGCGTTCGGCGATGAAGGCGAGCGGGTTGCGCGCTGCGGAGACGAGGTCGTCGCGGGTCACTTTCGGCACGCCCCCATCGTAGGCGGCCGCTTGTGCACGCATTCACGAGGGGTACCGCCCCCCCCGGCGCGGCAGGCGTGGCCTGCCGGTCTTCACACGCGGGGGTGGCCTGCCGCTATTCCCAGCGGAAGAAGCGGGCCGCCGCGCCCAGCCCGAGCACCGCCCACACGGCGAGGATCCCGAGGTCGCCCCACGGCATCCCCGCGCCGTGCTGGAGGACGTCCCGCAGCCCGTCCGAGAGGGCCGCGATCGGCAGCAGCCCGAGGACGCTCTGCGCCGCGTCCGGGAACTTCTCCAACGGGACCACGACGCCACCGCCCACCAGCAGCAGCAGGAAGACGAGGTTCGCCGCCGCCAGCGTCGCCTCCGCCTTCAGCGTGCCCGCCATCAGCAGCCCGAGGCCCGAGAAGGCGGCCGTGCCGAGGACCAGCAGGAGCACCACGGCGAAGGGGTTGCCGTGCGGGTCCCAGCCCATCGCGAAGGCGATCACCGTGAGCAGGGCGACCTGGAGGATCTCCGTGACCAGCACGGACAGGGTCTTCGCCGTCATCAGGCCCCAGCGGGGGAGCGGGGAGACCGCGAGCCGCTTCAGCACGCCGTAGCGGCGTTCGAAGCCGGTGGCGATGGCCTGCCCGGTGAATGCCGTCGACATCACGGCGAGCGCCAGGACGCCGGGCGCCAGGAAGTCGACCGCCTCGCCCTCACCGGTGTCGACGATGTCCACCGAGCCGAACAGCACCAGCAGCAGCGTCGGGATGACGACCGTCAGGAGCAACTGCTCGCCGTTGCGCAGCAGCATCTTCGTCTCCAGCGCCGTCTGCGCCGCGATCATGCGGGGGAGCGGGGCGGCACCCGGCTTCGGTGTGTAGGAGCCCGTGCCCGTACGCGCGGTCATGAACGCAGCTCCTTGCCCGTGAGCTCCAGGAAGACGTCTTCGAGGGTGTGGCGCTCCACCGAGATCCGGTCCGGCATCACCCCGTGCTGGGCGCACCAGGAAGTGACGGTGGCCAGGAGCTGCGGATCGACCTTGCCGGTCACCCGGTACACACCGGGGGTCAGTTCGACGGCGGTGGAGTCCGCCGGGAGAGCCTTCAGCAGGGAGCCGACGTCGAGCGCGGGCCGGCCGGTGAAGCGCAGGGTGTTCTCGGCGCCGCCCCGGCACAGCTCCTCGGGCGAGCCCTGGGCCATGACCCGGCCGCCGTCGATGATCGCGACATCGTCCGCGAGCTGCTCGGCCTCGTCCATGTAGTGCGTGGTGAGGATGACCGAGACGCCGTCCGCGCGCAGGTCCCGGACCAGCTCCCAGGTGGCCCGCCGGGCCTGCGGGTCCAGGCCCGCGGTCGGCTCGTCGAGGAAGACCAGCTCGGGCCGGCCGACGACGGCCATCGCGAGGGCGAGCCGCTGCTGCTGACCGCCGGAGAGCCGTCGGTACGTCGTACGGCCGCAGCTGCCGAGGCCCAGGCGCTCGACGAGGGCGTCCACGTCGAGGGGGTGGGCGTGCAGCCGGGCCACGTGGCGGAGCATCTCCTCGGCGCGGGCGCCGGAGTAGACACCGCCGGACTGGAGCATCACGCCTATCCGGGGGCGCAGCGCGGCGGCCTCGCGGACCGGGTCGAGGCCGAGGACGGAGACCGAGCCGGAGTCCGGCTCGCGGTAGCCCTCGCAGGTCTCGATCGTGGTCGTCTTGCCCGCGCCGTTCGGGCCGAGCACTGCGGTCACGCCCGCCCCGGCCACCAGGTCCAGGCCGTCCACCGCGGTCTTGTCGCCGTACCGCTTCACCAGGGACCGGACCTGGACCACGGGGTCACTTCGCATGGGCCCGAGTCTAGGTACGCGGCCGGGTGCCGAGACGGGCGGGTCCGGAGATCTCCTCCTCACGGGGACGGTGCACCGGGAGCCAGCGCTCGGCGTACGCCACGGCGTCCGCCACCGGGAAGAGACGTACGTCCGCCCCGCCCACCCTGGTCCGGCGGATGCCGCGGTCGCGTTCGAAGTCGTACCCGAGCTCGTCGAAGCGGTCCGAGTCGATGGACACCTCGGTCACCACCTCCCAGCCGTCCGGCCCCGGCCGGCCGACCTCGACCAGGGGTGCGGGGATCCGGTACTCGGCCAGGTGGAAGCAGGTGCAGGAGTCGTAGCCCGCGCCGAGCAGCAGGACCCGGGCGCCCGCCGCCTCCAGCCGGGCCAGGGGGCTGCGCTCGCCCAGGCGGCAGTCGGGGGCGTGGTCCGCGAGGATCGCCGCCGCGCCCGGGCCGATCGCAGCGAACGACGTCTGCGGGTGCGCGCTGCGCAGGGCGCCCGGCCAGGTCCGTACCGTCTCGGGGATCACCCCGACCCCGCGGGTGGGGGTGGTCGCCGGGTCGTAGCCGGGCATGGTCGCGCGGATGGTCTCCCACCACTCCTCGGGCACCGGCGGGCGCCCCCAGAGCGCGGGGTCCGAGAGGTCGCCGGACTGACTGGGGACGACCAGGGTGCCGTCCGGACCGAGTGCGTCGAGCAGCGCGTGGACGACCGTCACGGCGCCTCCGCAGACCCAGCCGAGCGAGCTGAGCGAGGAGTGCACGAGGAGGGTCTCGCCGGGCTCGACCCCGGCGGCGCGCAGGTCCGCCGCCAGGCCGGCGCGGGTGACAAGAGGGCCGGTGGGAGGGGTTGTCGACATGGTGTGGCAGTCTTCCCGAGGGGCTGCGGCGACGCCACCGGTTTGATCGATCAGTGATCGTTTCCCCAGGTCAGCTTAGGTATGCCTAAGTGATGCACGGCACCGCCCGTCCGGCGGGACGCGGCTTGCCCAGCTCTGCGGAATTACGCAACAATGGCGTTGTGAAAAACGTCGGCGAGGCTCCGCAGGAGGAACTCGCGACCGGTGAGCGGTCCACCCGTAACCGGGTCGCGCGGTCCATCCTGTCCCACGGCCCGTCCACCGTGGCCGACCTCGCCGGGCGTCTGGGGCTGACCCAGGCGGCTGTCCGCCGGCACCTCGACGCCCTGGTCTCCGACGATGTCGTGCAGCCCCGTGAACAGCGCGTCTACGGCACGCGTACGCGCGGGCGCCCGGCCAAGGTGTTCGCCCTGACGGACTGCGGACGGGACGCCTTCGACCAGTCGTACGACAAGCTCGCCACCGACGCGCTCCGCTGGATCGCCGACCAGGAGGGCGGGGAGCAGGCGGTCGCCGCCTTCGCCCGCGCCCGGGTCGCCGCCCAGGCCGGTGCCTACCGCAAGGCCGTCGAGGCCGCGGACCCCGATGAGAAGACCGAAGCCCTGGCCAAGGCCTTGAGTGCCGACGGGTACGCTGCTACGGCACGCAGTGCCCCCCACCCCCACCAGGGTGAGCAGCTCTGCCAGCACCACTGCCCGGTGGCCCATGTGGCCGAGCAGTTCCCGCAGCTCTGCGAGGCCGAGACCGAGCTCTTCGCCGAACTGCTCGGCACACACGTCCAGCGGCTGGCCACCATCGCCCACGGCGACGGCGTCTGCACGACGTTCATCCCCAGAATTTCCAAGACAGCCACCAACGCATCCGCAAGCACGGCCGGGAGGAACCCCGCATGACTCTCCCCATCGAGGAGACAGCCCACCCCGAGCTCGAGGGCCTGGGTAAGTACGAGTACGGCTGGGCGGACTCCGACGAGGCCGGCGCCTCTGCCAAGCGTGGCATCAACGAGGACGTCGTCCGGGACATCTCCGCCAAGAAGAACGAGCCGGAGTGGATGACCAAGCTCCGTCTCAAGGGCCTGCGCCTGTTCGAGAAGAAGCCCATGCCGAACTGGGGCTCGGACCTGTCGGGCATCGACTTCGACAACATCAAGTACTTCGTGCGCTCCACGGAGAAGCAGGCGGAGTCCTGGGAGGACCTGCCCGAGGACATCAAGAACACGTACGACAAGCTCGGCATCCCCGAGGCGGAGAAGCAGCGCCTCGTCGCCGGTGTCGCGGCCCAGTACGAGTCCGAGGTCGTCTACCACCAGATCCGCGAGGACCTGGAGGAGCAGGGCGTCATCTTCCTCGACACCGACACCGCCCTGAAGGAGCACCCCGAGCTCTTCAAGGAGTACTTCGGCACCGTCATCCCGGTCGGCGACAACAAGTTCGCGTCGCTGAACACCGCGGTGTGGTCCGGCGGCTCCTTCATCTACGTGCCGAAGGGCGTGCACGTGGAGATCCCGCTCCAGGCCTACTTCCGTATCAACACGGAGAACATGGGCCAGTTCGAGCGGACGCTGATCATCGTCGACGAGGACGCCTACGTCCACTACGTCGAGGGCTGCACGGCCCCGATCTACAAGTCGGACTCCCTGCACTCCGCGGTCGTCGAGATCATCGTGAAGAAGGGCGCCCGCTGCCGCTACACGACCATCCAGAACTGGTCGAACAACGTCTACAACCTGGTCACCAAGCGCGCCGTGGCGTACGAGGGCGCGACCATGGAGTGGATCGACGGCAACATCGGCTCCAAGGTCACCATGAAGTACCCGGCCGTCTACCTGATGGGCGAGCACGCCAAGGGCGAGACCCTCTCCATCGCCTTCGCGGGCGAGGGCCAGCACCAGGACGCCGGCTCCAAGATGGTCCACATGGCGCCGAACACCTCCTCCAACATCGTCTCGAAGTCGGTGGCGCGCGGCGGCGGCCGCACGTCCTACCGCGGTCTCGTCGAGATCGGTGAGGGCGCCGCCGGATCCAAGTCGAACGTGCTGTGCGACGCCCTGCTCGTCGACACCATCTCCCGCTCGGACACGTACCCGTACGTCGACGTCCGCGAGGACGACGTGTCCATGGGCCACGAGGCGACCGTCTCCAAGGTCTCCGAGGACCAGCTCTTCTACCTGATGAGCCGTGGCCTCAGCGAGTTCGAGGCGATGGCGATGATCGTGCGCGGCTTCGTCGAGCCGATCGCGAAGGAGCTGCCGATGGAGTACGCGCTGGAGCTCAACCGGCTGATCGAGCTGCAGATGGAAGGCGCGGTCGGCTAAGCACCGCCCTCCGGTCCAGCAGCAGGCGGCCCGCCTCTCCGGGGCGGGCCGAAGATCGAAAACGTAGGAAGAGAGCAGACCGACAGCCATGGCTGAGGCTCAGAACATTCCGGTGGGCTCCACCACCGCCGGCTCGATCGCGGTGGCCGCCGAGTCGACCGTCGCCACGCGCATGAGCGCGCCCCCGTCCTTCGACGTGGCGGACTTCCCCGTGCCGCACGGCCGCGAGGAGGAGTGGCGGTTCACTCCGCTGGAGCGCCTGCGCGGGCTGCACGACGGCACCGCCGTCGCCACCGGCGACGGCCTGAAGGTCGACGTCCAGGTCCCCGAGGGCGTCACCGTCGAGGCCGTCGGTCGTGACGACGCGCGCCTCGGCAGGGCCGGCACCCCGGTGGACCGGGTCGCCGCCCAGGCGTACTCGGCGTTCGAGAAGGCCGGCGTCATCACCGTCCCCAAGGAGACGGTGCTCGCCGAGCCGATCCGGATCGCCGTGCACGGTGAGGGCGGGACCGCCTTCGCCCACCAGGTGATCGAGCTGGGTGCCTTCGCCGAGGCCGTCGTCGTCATCGACCACACCGGTGACGCGGTGCTCGCCGCCAACGTGGACTATGTCCTGGGCGACGGCGCCAAGCTGACCGTCGTCTCGGTGCAGGACTGGGACGACAAGGCCGTGCACGTCGCCCAGCACAACGCCCTGATCGGCCGGGACGCGAGCTTCAAGTCCGTCGTGGTGACCTTCGGCGGCGACGTCGTCCGTCTCCACCCCCGGGTCGCCTACGCCGGCACCGGCGGCGAGGCCGAGCTGTTCGGGCTCTACTTCACCGACAAGGGACAGCACCAGGAGCACCGCCTCCTGGTCGACCACAACACCCCGCACTGCAAGTCGAACGTGGTCTACAAGGGCGCGCTCCAGGGCGACGGCGCCCACGCGGTCTGGATCGGCGACGTGCTGATCGAGGCCAAGGCCGAGGGCACCGACACCTACGAGATGAACCGGAACCTGGTCCTCACGGACGGCGCCCGGGTCGACTCGGTGCCCAACCTGGAGATCGAGACCGGCGAGATCGTCGGTGCCGGCCACGCCTCCGCGACCGGCCGCTTCGACGACGAACAGCTCTTCTACCTGATGGCCCGCGGCATCCCGGCCGACGAGGCCCGCCGCCTCGTCGTCCGCGGCTTCTTCGCCGAGCTGGTCCAGCAGATCGGTGTCGACGACATCGAGGAGCGCCTCCTTACGAAGATCGACGAGGAGCTGGAGACCGTGTCTGGATCAGGCCGATGACCTTCGTACGCGCTTGCGGACTGAGCGAGCTGGAGGAGGACACCCCGAAGCGGGTGGAGCTCGACGGCACGCCGGTCTCGGTCGTACAGACCGAGGGAGAGGTGTTCGCCATCCACGACATCTGCTCCCACGCGAACGTCTCGCTGTCCGAGGGCGAGGTGGAGGACTGTCAGATCGAGTGCTGGCTGCACGGCTCCAGCTTCGACCTCCGCACCGGCAAGCCGTCCGGCCTTCCCGCGACGCGCCCCGTCCCCGTATACCCCGTAAAGATCGAAGGGGACGACGTGCTCGTCTCCCTCACCCAGGAGTCCTGAGGCACCCATGGCAACGCTTGAAATCCGAGACCTGCACGTCACCGTCGAGGCCGACAACGCCACGAAGGAGATCCTCAAGGGCGTCGACCTCACCGTGAAGCAGGGCGAGACGCACGCCATCATGGGCCCCAACGGCTCCGGCAAGTCGACCCTCGCCTACTCGCTCGCGGGTCACCCGAAGTACACGATCACCGGCGGCACCGTGCTGCTCGACGGCGAGGACGTCCTGGAGATGTCCGTCGACGAGCGCGCCCGCGCGGGCCTGTTCCTGGCGATGCAGTACCCGGTCGAGGTCCCCGGCGTCTCGGTCTCCAACTTCCTGCGCACCTCCGCCACGGCCATCCGCGGCGAGGCCCCCAAGCTGCGCACCTGGGTCAAGGAGGTCAAGGAGGCCATGCAGCGCCTCAACATGGACCCCTCCTTCGCCGAGCGCAACGTCAACGAGGGCTTCTCCGGCGGTGAGAAGAAGCGCCACGAGATCCTCCAGCTGGAGCTGCTCAAGCCGAAGGTCGCGATCCTCGACGAGACGGACTCCGGTCTGGACGTCGACGCGCTCCGGGTCGTCTCCGAGGGCGTCAACCGCGTCCGCGAGACCGGCGAGGTCGGCACCCTGCTGATCACGCACTACACGCGCATCCTGCGCTACATCAAGCCCGACCACGTGCACGTCTTCGCGAACGGCAAGATCGTGGAGTCCGGCGGCCCCGAGCTCGCCGACAAGCTGGAGAACGAGGGCTACGAGGCATACACGAAGGGTGGCGCATCCGCGTGACACAGCTGCCGGGCCTCCTCGACACCGAGGCGATCCGCAAGGACTTCCCCATCCTGGACCGTCAGGTCCACGACGGCCGGAAGCTCGTCTACCTGGACAACGCGGCGACCTCGCAGAAGCCGCGCCAGGTGCTGGACGCCCTGAGCGAGTACTACGAGCGCTACAACGCCAACGTCCACCGCGGTGTGCATGTGCTCGCCGAGGAGGCCACGGCGCTGTACGAGGGCGCGCGGGACAAGGTCGCGTCCTTCATCAACGCGCCCAGCCGCGACGAGGTGATCTTCACCAAGAACGCCTCCGAGTCGCTGAACCTCGTGGCGAACATGCTCGGCTGGGCCGACGAGCCCTACCGCGTGGACTCCGAGACCGAGATCGTCATCACGGAGATGGAGCACCACTCCAACATCGTTCCGTGGCAGCTGCTCGCGCAGCGCACGGGCGCGAAGCTGAAGTGGTTCGGGCTGACCGACGACGGCCGCCTCGACCTCTCCAACATCGACGAGATCATCACGGAGAAGACGAAGATCGTCTCCTTCGTGCTGGTGTCCAACATCCTCGGCACCGTGAACCCCGTCGAGGCGATAGTGCGCCGCGCCCAGGAGGTCGGTGCGCTCGTCTGCGTCGACGCCTCGCAGGCCGCGCCGCACATGCCGCTGGACGTACAGGCGCTCCAGGCCGACTTCGTGGCCTTCACCGGCCACAAGATGTGCGGTCCGACGGGCATCGGCGTGCTCTGGGGCCGTCAGGAGCTCCTGGAGGACCTGCCCCCGTTCCTCGGCGGCGGCGAGATGATCGAGACGGTGTCGATGCACTCGTCGACGTACGCTCCCGCCCCGCACAAGTTCGAGGCGGGCACCCCGCCGATCGCGCAGGCGGTCGGCCTCGGCGCGGCGATCGACTACCTGAACTCCATCGGCATGGACAAGATCCTCGCCCATGAGCACGCGATCACCGAGTACGCGGTGAAGCGGCTGACGGAGGTTCCGGACCTCAGGATCATCGGCCCCGCCACGGCCGAGGACCGGGGGGCGGCGATCTCCTTCACCCTCGGCGACATCCACCCGCACGACGTGGGCCAGGTGCTCGACGAAGAGGGCATCGCGGTCCGGGTCGGCCACCACTGCGCCCGCCCGGTCTGCCTGCGGTACGGAATTCCCGCGACCACCCGAGCGTCGTTCTATCTGTACTCCACGCCGGCCGAGATCGACGCCCTGGTCGACGGTCTGGAGCACGTACGGAACTTCTTCGGCTGAGGGGACGAGCGATCGCATGAAGCTGGACTCGATGTACCAGGAAGTCATCCTGGACCACTACAAGCACCCCCACGGGCGGGGCTTGCGGGACGGTGACGCCGAGGTACACCACGTGAACCCGACGTGCGGCGACGAGATCACCCTGCGAGTGAAGTACGACGGCACGACCGTCGAGGACGTGTCGTACGAGGGCCAGGGCTGTTCGATCAGCCAGGCCTCGGCCTCCGTGCTGAACGACCTCCTCGTCGGCAAGGACCTTGACGACGCGCGGAAGATCCAGGAGACCTTCCTGGAGCTGATGCAGTCCAAGGGGAAGATCGAGCCGGACGACGCGATGGAGGAGGTGCTGGAGGACGCGGTCGCGTTCGCCGGTGTCTCCAAGTACCCCGCCCGGGTCAAGTGCGCCCTCCTGAGCTGGATGGCGTGGAAGGACGCGACGGCCCAGGCGCTGGGCGCCGACGCCGACGTCGAAAGGAAGACGGCATGAGCGAGACCCTGGAGATGAAGCCGGCCTCCGAGGAGGAGGTCCGCGAGGCCCTGTACGACGTCGTCGACCCCGAACTCGGCATCGACGTCGTCAACCTCGGCCTGATCTACGGCATCCACATCGACGACGCGAACATCGCGACGATCGACATGACCCTGACGTCGGCGGCCTGTCCGCTGACGGACGTCATCGAGGACCAGGCCAAGTCCGCCACGGACGGCCTCGTCAACGAGCTGCGCATCAACTGGGTCTGGATGCCCCCGTGGGGCCCCGACAAGATCACCGACGACGGCCGTGAGCAGCTTCGGGCGCTCGGGTTCAACGTCTGAGACGTGACATGGGTGTGGCCCCCGGCGATTCGCCGGGGGCCACACCCATGTCCGCGGTGGTGTCCTCCGGTCAGGAGAAGCCCTTCACCAGGCTGAACGTGGCGTCCGCGTAGAAGGAGCCGCTGTGTTCGGCGCGTTCCAGGCGGAGCTGGAAGCTGCGGTGGCGGACGAAGTGGCCGGGGTAGTTCACCGACTCCAGCATGACCGAACCCGAGTAGCCCGAGCGGGGGCAGAAGGTGGCGTCCTGCTGGAAGAGGCGGGAGCCGTCGTTGCCGGACGCGCGGAGCACGAAGCTCTGGTGGCGCACGTAGCGGCCGTCCGCCATGCGGAAGGAGTAGCAGGAGGAGTTCGCGAGGCCGGAGACCACCTTGAAGGAGGAGTCCTCCTTGGTCTCGCTGCCACTGCGCGAGCTCACCTGGTCCAGCTGGATCACACCGTTGCGCAGATGCCAGTAGCGGTCCGGGTAGTTGACGGACCGTACGGACTTGCGCGTGGTCGACCTGGACGGCGGCTTCTTCGTGGGCGCGGGCGACTTCGACGGCCCGGAGGTCGGCTTCGCGCCGCCCTGCTGCTTGTCGTCGGAACCCTTGGAACCGTCGGCGTCCTTGCCCTTGCCGTCACCGTTCTTCGAGTCCACCTCGGAGCCCTGCGGCTCCGACAGACCGCTCTTGCCGTCCGGTGCCGAGGTCGCGGGCGGCGACGTGGGCGGCAGCGAGAGGGCGGGGAGCACCCGGTCGTCGGCGGCGGTGGTGCGCCCGTTCTTCTCCGACGAGTCATCAGGTCCGCTGCCCTGGAGGGTGATCGCGGTGACGCACGACGACACGACGGCGAGGGCCAGGGCGCCGGCCAGCCAGAGGCGGCGCGTGCCCGGTATTCGGGTGTCGTTCGGGGCGACACCCGTCTCCCACACCTTCGCGGATCTGAGCACCGGAAGGTTGGGCGTGGTCTGGTCCGGATCAGGTCCGGGCTTTTTTGGCGGCATGCGCGGTTCCTTCGGCGTCGCCAAAGGCGGACGCGAATCGTCATGCGGATCAGGGAGGGTGGTACGTGTCACCCGTGTGTGCAAACCCTGGCGGTCGTCACACAATCGGGAGATTGACCGTTGAAACAGTAGTGGACCAAGGGGAGTACGGGGAGCCCTTTCGAGAGCGCTTCCATAACGGAACGGCCCCGAATGCAGGGCCTCTTGGGCCTCCGTGGCGGTCAATTCCGCCCATAAGCGCGTCTGTGCCGCGCGATGTGTACAGGCGTACGCATCATGTGTACGATCGTACACATGGGATATCTGTTGCTCGCCGCGGCCATAGCCGCCGAAGTGGCCGCCACCACCGCCATGAAGTACAGCGAGGGCTTCAGCAAGCTGTGGCCCTCCCTGGTGACCGGGGTGGGCTACCTCGTCTCCTTCGTCCTGCTCGCCCAGGCGCTGAAGTCGATGTCCATCGGCACCGCCTACGCGATCTGGTCCGGCGTCGGCACCGCGACGGTCGCCGCCCTCGGACTGGTGCTCTTCGGGGAGGGGTTGACCTTCGCCAAGATCGCCGGGATCGTGCTGATCATCGCGGGGGTCGTGGTGCTGAACCTGGGAGGCGCCCACTGATGGCCCGGCGCTACGACCCCGAGCGGCGGCAGCGGATCATCGACGCGGCGATCCGGGTCGTGGGGGAGAAGGGCATCGCCGGGCTGAGCCACCGTTCCGTGGCCGCCGAGGCGGACGTCCCGCTCGGTTCGACGACCTACCACTTCAAGACCCTCGACGACCTCATGGTCGCCGCGCTGCGACAGGCCAACGAGCGGTACGCGAAGGCCGTCGCCGCCCGCGAGGCCCTGCGGGACCCCGGCACCGACCTCGCCGCCGAACTGGCCGCGCTGGGCGGCGAGTGGTTCGCCGGCGACCGTACGGGCCTGGAGGTGGAGTACGAGCTCTACCTCGCCGCCCTGCGCCGCCCCGCCCTGCGGCCCGTCGCCGACGAGTGGGGCCGCGGCTTCGCCGAGTGCCTCGCCGAGCGCACCGACCCGGTCACCGCGCGGACCCTCGTCGCCCTCGTCGACGGCATCTGCCTCCAGGTCCTGCTGACCGGGGCGCCCTACGACGAGGAGTACGCGCGGGAGGCGTTGGCGCGGGTGATTCCCTGAACCGCGAACCTATTCCGGCCCATCGACGAACAGGGGGTGACGGGAGGGTCGGCGAAGGAGAGCGGTTGTGACGAGCGGGGGAGAACCCGGTGAGCGGACCGCCGCCACAAGCGGGGGCGGAACGGCGGGGGGCGGGCGGAACGGCGGGCAGGCGGACGGCGGGCGGGCGCGGCTGACGTTCGCCGCCCGGGCCGGGCGGCACGTCCCACGGGGGTGGGCGGCCCGTCCCATGGGGGTGGGCGGGCCGCTCCGCCGGGGGGCGAGTCGACCGGCCCCGTATGTCCGTAAAGTGCCCGGCCTCTGAGACGCCCCCGGCGCGGGTTGGCCCGGATGCGCCCCGGGCGGTTAGGTTGCCCTCATGACCGACACGACTGCTCCTCGTACCACCGGCGCCGTGGCCGCCGGCCTCGCCACGATCGCCGCCGACGGCACCGTCCTCGACACCTGGTTCCCCGCGCCCGAGCTCGCCGCCGAGCCGGGCCCCTCCGGCACCGAGCGGCTGACCGCCGAGCGCGCCGCGGAGCTGCTGGGCGGCGGCGCGACCGCCGCGATCGGGCAGGACACGCGCCGCGGTGTCGAGGTCGTCGCGGTCCGCACGGTCATCTCCTCGCTCGACGAGAAGCCGATCGACACGCACGACGCGTACCTGCGCCTCCACCTGCTCTCCCACCGTCTGGTCAAGCCGCACGGCCAGAGCCTGGACGGCATCTTCGGCCTCCTCGCCAACGTCGCCTGGACCTCGCTCGGCCCGGTCGCCGTGGACGAGCTGGAGAAGGTGCGCCTCAACGCGCGCGCCGAGGGTCTGCACCTCCAGGTGACGTCCGTGGACAAGTTCCCGCGGATGACGGACTACGTGGCTCCCAAGGGCGTCCGGATCGCCGACGCCGACCGCGTCCGGCTCGGCGCGCACCTCGCCGAGGGCACCACGGTCATGCACGAGGGCTTCGTCAACTTCAACGCCGGCACCCTCGGCACGTCGATGGTCGAGGGCCGGATCTCCGCCGGTGTCGTCGTCGGCGACGGCTCGGACATCGGCGGCGGCGCCTCCACGATGGGCACGCTCTCCGGCGGCGGCAACGTCATCATCTCCATCGGCGAGCGCTGCCTGGTCGGCGCCGAGGCGGGCGTCGGCATCGCGCTGGGCGACGAGTGCGTCGTCGAGGCCGGCCTCTACGTCACCGCCGGCACCCGCGTCACCATGCCCGACGGCCAGGTCGTCAAGGCCCGCGAACTCTCCGGCGCCTCGAACATCCTCTTCCGCCGCAACTCGGTCACCGGCACGGTCGAGGCCCGCCCGAACAACGCGGTCTGGGGCGGCCTGAACGAGATCCTGCACAGCCACAACTGACCATGGGCGGCCGTGACCTGCGGCCGCCTCATCGATCAACGCCCTCACCTGCTGCTGAGCTGTCGGCAGTTGTCGACGTCGGCCGACGTTGAGTGCCCTTCCACGGCCCGAGGACGGCCCGGGAGGGCGCTCACCTGCCGGCCCCCGGCCCGCTGTCGGCTAGGATCGCAGCGAGCGAAAGCGCCCTGTGTCCAAGCCGGTTGGGGGAAACCTGGAAGCAGTGCGGGTCTTCTTCGGCCTGACGGCACCGTTGGTCGTGTCCTGGGAGCGGAAGTGGTTCACCGCTCGTCCCGGGCTGACGACTCTGCTCACACTCGTGTACGGCACCTACGCCATCGCTCCGTACATCGACGATCCCCGCTCCTGGGGCGCGTTGGCAACCGCGGTACTGCTGGCGCTGGGCTGCATCCTGCTGTACCGGTCTTCCTCCACGCCGTCTCTCGGATTCTCGATCACGAGTCCACTGCCCACGGGACTGAGCACCACCAAACGGCTGGGCGTCGTCACGGTGCTGCTGGCGGTACTGGCCGGCACATGGACGGCGTGGGCCACAGTCTCGACGTTCCTCGATCAGCTGTTGCGCAACGACACGTTGGCCGTGATGTTCTCCGCCCTGCTCATTGCGGTCTTCGGTGGGGGAGCCTTCGTCAAGGCGGCAACCGACCCAGTGGTGGAAGAGGTCTACAGGCTGCCCAGTGGGGCGAACAGGGACGCTGCCCTGGCGCTGATCAGAAGCGGCGGCCGAGGGATCGGACTCATCGAGCGTGGGCTGCTGTTCGCCTTCCTCGCCGCTGGTCAGCCCGAGGCCGCCGCCCTGGTTCTGGCGGCCAAGGCGTTGGCGAGGGCTCCTGTCGATCACGTCAACCAGGCGTCCAAGTACTTCCTCACCGGTACGCTGGCAAGCGTCATCGCAGCATTGGCCATGAGTGTGGCTGCACGCGCGGCAGTGGGGCTGCCTGTCCTCTAGGAGGATCTTTTGGGACTGCTGCAGCACCCCTTCATCCGAGAGTTGCTCACCCTGCACCTGCCAACTGACGACTATGTCGTGGCCGGAAGCGGCCCCTTGCTTGCACACGGTCTCAGGCAGGATGTGAACGACCTCGACATCGTGGCGCGAGCAGACGCCTGGAAGATCGCTTTGAGCCTGGCCGACGCCACGGTACCTCCGTCAGGTCACGGCCTGATGGTGGTGCTCTTCGACGGCGACATCGAGATCTTCGACCGGTGGCTCCCAGGGGCGCCAGACGCCGACGAATTGATCGATTCGGCGGAGATGGTGGAAGGTATTCCCTTTTGTCCGCTTCCTTGGGTGTTGGAGTGGAAAACGCGCTCCAGCCGCGAAAAGGACATGCGGGATATCAAGCTGATCAGGGAAAGCATCAATGTGAAGTGAGCGTCCCTGAGCTTGCCGCAGTTGGTCCCCGGGATTTAGAACCGTCACCCCGCTGGCCCGGGGCGGTCAGAAATGCCAAGGGGCCGCGGCCGCTCTCGCCGGCCAGATGAATCTTGCTCGTCAGGCCGGCCCGTGCGAACGCCCCGGTCCTTAATCTTCCCGGTGTTGAGAGGATCTTGTCCCAAGCGCCGTCAGCCGACCAATGTCGGTGACGCTCGTAGACGGTCTTCCATGGTCCGTACTGTGAACGGTCACGCGGTGATCTGTCGGGCGTATACCTCGATCTCGATCTTCATGCGGGGATCGGCAAGACCGCACATGAGCATGGTGGCCGCCGGCCGGACCTCGCCGAACGCGCGACGCAGTACCGGCCAGCAGGGCTCGAAGTCGGCCCGGTCGGGCAGCAGGTAGCGCACCCGCACCACCTCGGAGAAGGTGCACTTGGCTTCGGCCAAGGCGGCCTCGATGTTGCGCAGGCATTGCTCGGCCTGCTCCACCACGTCGTCGGAGATCGTCATGGTGGTGTAGTCGAATCCGGTCGTTCCGGACACATGAACCCAGTCGCCGTCGATCACGGCGCGGGCATAGCCGATCTGCTCCTCGAACGTCGAGCCGCTGAGGATGGAACGTCGCTCTGTCATGCGCCGAACGCTAGGTGACCAGCACTGATACGTCTAATACGGTCTCAAGCATGAAGTGATATCTCTAGGCATATGGAGCGTCCCGAAATTCCCCTTGCCCAGCTGCACGCCTTCGTCGTGCTTGCCGAGGAACTCCACTTCGGCCACGCCGCCACCCGCTTGGGCATCGCCCAGCCGCCGCTGAGCCAGCAAATCCGCCGCCTGGAGGACAAGGTCGGACACGCGCTGTTCAGCCGAGACCCCGGACGCATCAACCTCACCCCGGCAGGCAGGGAGCTCCTCCCCGCCGCCCGGCATGCCCTCACGCACCTCGCAGAGGGCCTGGCCGCAGCCCGACAAGTCGGCAGCGGCAGGGCCGGCCGCCTGCGGATCGGCTTCGCCGCCTCCCTCGCGCTCACCGTCCTCCCCAGCCTGCTGCGAACCTTCCGGGAACGGTTTCCCGCTGTGCATCTGGACATCCAGGAGATGACCACCGCGCCGCAACTGGTCGCTCTGCGCGAAAGGGCCATCGACATCGGCCTGTTGCGGGAGCCGCCTGCCCATGACGCGGAGCTCGGGTTCGAGACCGTGCTGGCCGAACCGTTCGTGGCCGTATTGCCCGTCTCGCACCCACTCGCGGCACAACGAGCCGTCCAGGTCGAGCAGTTGGCGGCCTGTCCCTTCGTACTCCTGCCTCGTGCCGTCGGCCCGCCGCTGTACGACCAGATCGTCGATCTTTGCATCGCTGCCGGCTTCACCCCCCAAGTGACTCAGCACGCTGTGGAATGGCAGACGGTCTGTGCCCTGGTGGAAACCGGCTTGGGCGTCTCCCTGGCACCGGAGAGCATCCGCCGCATCCGCCTCAAAGGCGTTGCCTTCCGCAAGATCGAACCCAACACCGCACGCACGCGAGTCGCTGTTGCTTGGCGCAAGAACGACTCAAATCCCTTGGTGGCTGGCATCTTGGCAGCTCTCCATCAAGATCCGCCGGACAGGCCGTAGCCACGGCCTCAGAGCTGCGGCATTCCAGCAGCGGTCTCGAAGCCGAATGGCTCATTCCACGGAACCGTCCCCCGGCAGGCACACCACTGCGGCCCGTAATCGGTGGTGCGATTCGGCCATCGCGGACTCTGCGATTTCGGCACGCCGCACCCCTGTGCTGACGAACACGGTTCATGGGGCAACGGGAACCTGAGACCTGCACGGGGTTCAGCCACAACTGACCCCGTAAGGGTTGCTCGGCGTGACCTTCGTGTGGTGTAGGCAGATGAACTGTCGGACGCAGTGTCCGATGAGTCGCCGAACCGATGAGATGAGGGGCCGAGGGATGAGGAACGACCGGGCGAGGACCGTGGTGCGGGTGGTCGCGGCAGGGCTGGCCGCGGTGCTGATGTGCGGGGGGTCGGCCGGCGCCGCGCACGCCGACGAGACCAACCACGCCTCGCACAACGGTCCCCGGATCGGACTCGTCAACGTCGGGCAGGTCGACGACCCCATGGAGGACGTGCTGGAGCACACCCTGCTGTTCGGCGACGGGTACCGCTGGGGCTGACCGCACGCGGGTACGGCAGGGCACGCCTTGCCGTCACAGGGGCCGGGGCCCGTACGCGTTCACGCGCGTGCGGGCCCCGAGCCGTCCCCGGTACTTTTCTTCGCCGGCCCGGCATAGCGGTGGGCGGGGCGGCGCGTCTCAAGGGGCACAGGGCGGACACAGGGACCGCCGGGGGAAGAGAAGGTGACGATGGATGCCGCGGGGCAGGAGAGTTTCCGGGAGTTCGTGGCCGGGCGGTCGTCGGCGCTGCTGAAGACGGCCGTGCTGCTGAGCGGCGGGGACCGGCACGCCGCCGAGGACCTGTTGCAGAACGCGCTGATCAAGGCGGCCGGGCGCTGGCAGCGGATCGACGAGCCGGAGGCGTACGTACGGCAGATCCTCTACCGGCAGCAGGTCAGCCGCTGGCGGCTGAAATGGCGGCGGCGCGAGCTGACCGTCGCCGAGCCGCCCGAGAGCGGCGGTGCCGTCGACGGCGTGGCCGGTGTGGAGCTGCGGCTGGTGATGCGCGGGGCGCTGGCACCGGCTGACCGCCCGGCAGCGGACCGTGCTGGTGCTCCGCTACTTCGAGGACCTGCCGGAGGGCGAGGTGGCCCGGATCCTCGGGTGCTCCGTGGGGACCGTGCGGTCCACGACCCACCGCTCGCTCGCCCGACTGCGCGAACTCGCGCCCGAACTCGCCGCGCTCGGACACGCCGCGGTCGAGCAGCAGCCGTCCCGTGACTTCTCGCCCGTGGAGGTGCGTCCGTGAACGTCGATGAACTGGTGCGCGACTCGCTGCGCGAGCAGGCCGCCGAACAGCCGCCCCTGGCGGTGGACTTCGCCGAGCGAGTGCTGACCGTCCGGCGCCGCCGCCGGACCCGCAGGCTCGCCACGGTCGCCGCGGCCACCGCCGCCGTGGTCGCCGTCGCGGTGGCCGTGCCCCTGCTGGACTCCGGCAAGGACCAGGTACGGCTCGCCACCGAGATGAACAAGAGCGACATCATCGCCCACCCCGACCAGTCGCCGCCGCGCGACCTGATCGCGGCCGGGGACGTGGCACTGGCCGCGTACTGGACCTGGGACACCAGGATCAACAAGAAGAAGGACACCGCCGTCGGGAAGCGTTCCTACTCGATCCTCGACCAGAAGACCGGCAAGTACGTCGCGGATTCCCGCTGGTCCATGGTCGCGGTCGCGCCCGGCATGCGAACCGCCGCCGTCCTGGAGACGGAACTGCCCGCCAAGCGGATCGGGCTGCTCGACCTGCTCACCGGCGAGGTGGAGCGCTGGATCCCGGTGGACCGGGGCGTGGCCAGTGTGGAGTTCTCGTCCGACGGCACCAGGCTCGTCGCGACCACCTACAGCAAGAACCCCGACGCGCTGACCAGGGCGGCCGACGACGCCGACGGCGACGGCAAGAAGAACGACTACATGCCGGTGCACACCGAGTCGTACCGGACCGGCTTCTACATCGTCGACGTCGACTCCGGCCACAGCGAGTGGAGCGCGGTCCCACCGGAGAAGGAGGAGGAGATGCTCTTCGTCAACTCCCGTCAGGACTTCTCCTTCAGCGGTGACGGCAAGCTGGTCCGCTCCGGGCTCAGCATGGAGCCGCACGACCAGTACTACGACCTGAAGGGTGACAAGGTCGCCAAGCCGGCCGACGAGAAGTACCTGACCTGGTCGGTGGAGGCGCGGCTCTCCCCGAACGGCAAGCTCGCCGCCGGTGGTTTCGCGGGCGGCGCCAGGACCACCGCCTCCGAGATCCTCGACCCCCGCACCGGCAAGCGGCTCCACAAGGTCCGCGGTCAGCAGCTGCTCGCCTGGGTCGACAACGAGCGGCTCATCGCCTGGGACATCGCGGCCGGCGGGAAGAACGAGTACCACAACGGTCTGGTCCTCGTCACCATCGGCAGCGACAGGACGATTCCGCTCAGCGGCGCCCGCAAGGGCAACGACGGGGCTCCCGGGCGCTGGAACCCGGTTTTCGCCACCCGCTGACCCGCCGGCATCGGATCTCAGGCGTTCACCAGCCGGTCGTACGCCGCCAGCAGCCCGTCGGTCATCTCCTGACCGGCGGGCCGCAGCGGTGCGCGGACCGGGCCGGACGGGAGACCGAGTCGGTCGAGGAGTGCCTTGGCCGTGACGGAGCCGGGCAGGCCGGAGGCCATCATCAGCTCGGTGAGCGGGACGGTCAGCCGCTGGAGGCGGGCCGCCTCGCCCGGGTCGCCCGCGTCGAACGCGTCGAGGATCGAGCGGAAGTGGCGCGGCACCGCGTTCGCGACCGTCCCCACGTAACCGGACCCGCCGATCGCGTAGAGCGCGAGGACGTACTCGTCGCAGCCGGTGTAGTACGCGAGCCTCGTCTCGGCCAGCACCTTCTGGGTGCCGAGGAGGTCGTACGCGCAGTCCTTCACCGCCACGATCCGGGGGTGGTCCGCGAGCCGGATCATGGTCTCCGGTTCGATGCGGGTACCGGTGCGGCCGGGGATGTCGTACAGCGCCACGGGCAGCCCCGTGGCGTCGGCGAGTTCGCGGAAGTGGGCCTCGACGGCGTCCTGCGGGGGCCTGCTGTAGTACGGCGTGACGGCCAGCAGACCGTCCGCGCCCGCCTTCTCGGCCGCCAGTGCCAGCTCCACCGTGTGACGGGTGTCGGCGGTGCCCACCCCGGCCACGATCGCGGCCCGCTCGCCGACCGCCGCGCGCACCGCCCGGATCAGCTCCGCCTTCTCCGTGTCCGTCGTCGTCGGCGACTCGCCCGTCGTACCGGACAGCACCAGCCCGTCGCACCCCTCCCGTACCAGCCGGTCGGCCAGCCGCTGGGCCCCGTCCAGGTCGAGTGCGCCGGACGTCGTGAAGGGAGTGACCATCGCGCAGAGGGCGCGGCCGAAGGGGGCCGGGCGGTGGACGCGCGTAAGAGGAACCGCGGGAGCCGCGGGAGACAAGGGAGCCATGGGGGTAGTTTCGGCGTGCTCATTGTGAAGCTCTACTTAATTCTCCTACAAGATATGTGGAAGTATTGCTACGGAGAGAAGGGTCGGCTGCCTGGCCACGGGGATGTGCTGGTGAGCGCAGGGGTAGTGCGAGCCGGTGGGGGTACTCGGGGCGTCCCGATGTGTGAGGAGGCGACACCGTGACCGGGACCACCGAGACCAGGCCCACGCGATTCGTGCGCTCTGTGCGATCCGCGCGTCCGGGGCCGGCGGAACACGACCATCACTCCGTGGGCGAGCTGGTGGGGCAGGCCACCGAACAGCTCTCCCTGCTCGTACGACAGGAGGTCGCCCTCGCGAAGGAGGAGCTGGCCGAGAAGGGACGGCGCGCGGGGCGCGGCGGTGGGCTCCTCGGCGCGGCCGGCGCCGTCGCCTACGTGGGGTTCATGACCCTCGCCGCGGCGGGGGTCGCGGCGCTGTCGCTGGTGCTGGACGTGTGGGCCGCCGCGCTCATCGTCATGGCCGTGCTGTTCGTGATCGCCGGTGTACTGGCCGCCATGGGGCGTGCGCAGTTGCGGCGGGCCACACCTCCGCGGCCGGAGCTGGCGCTCGACAGCGTCAAGGCCGACGTGGACGAGATCAAGGGGAGGGCCCGGCGATGACGCACGCATCCGGTACGGCCGGTGCTTCCGGCGGCGCGACCAATGGTTCGGTGGGCGCCAAGGGGCCCGACGAACTGCGGCGGCAGATCGAGCAGACCCGGGCGCAGCTCGGTGACACGGTCGAGGAGCTGGCCGCCAAGGCCGATGTGAAGGCGAGGATGCACTCCGCGTGGGAGCGGGTGCCGCGGGAGGCGGTGGTGGTGGGCGGCGCGACCGTCGCGGTGGCCGCGGCGGGAGTGCTGGCCTGGCGCCACTACCACTAGGGGCGGCTGACTCCCGGTCGGCTGTTCCGGCGGGGGTGGCTGACGCCTGCGCCGCATGGGCTTACGGTGCTGGGGCCCGACGCCTGCGCGGCTCAACCCCCTGTGGGCTCAACCCCTGTGGGCTCAACGCCTGTGGGTCGTCTGACGCCGGCACGCCCTGCACGGTACCCGGTGGGTCGTCTCACGCCTGCGCGCTCACTCCGGTGGTGGTGGGCGTGCGCGGGCGTCGGGCGGTGGCTGTCGGCTCACTCCTCGGCCGACCTGCTGCCCGACGAGCCCCGCGAACCCGGCGCACCCCGACGAGCCCGTAGCGCCCGTGGTCCGGGCGCGGGCCTCCCGCAGGGCGCGCAGGCGAGGCGGCCAGGTGCGGGTGTCGCGGGGCTCCACGTAGGGCTCTTCCATGGGGGAGCGGCCCTCGGCGATGGCACGTTCGCGGGAGAGTTCCGCGTCGAATTCCAGGCCCAGGAGAATCGCCAGGTTGGTGAGCCAGAGCCAGATGAGGAAGACGACGGCGCCGGCGAGCGCGCCGTAGGTCTTGTTGTACGAACCGAAGTTGGCCGCGTAGACGGCGAAGCCCGCGGACGCGGCGAGCCAGATCAGCGTCGCGAGGACACCGCCGGGGCTCACCCAACGGAAGCCCCGGCCGCGGACGTTGGGCGCGGCCCAGTACAGCAGCGCGATCATCAGCGTCACCAGGACCAGCAGGACCGGCCACTTGGCGATGTCCCACAGTGCGATGGCCGCGTCGCCGAGCCCGATCGTCGTGCCCGCTCGTTCGGCCAGCGGACCCGTGAAGACGACGATCAGCGCGCTCGCCGCCAGCATCAGCATCAGCACGAGGGTCAGGACGATCCGCAGCGGCGTGAGCTTCCACACCGGGCGGCCCTCCGGCAGGTCGTACACCGCGTTGGACGTACGGATGAACGCCGCCACGTAGCCCGACGCCGACCACACCGCCGCCAGCAGACCGACGATCGCCAGCACCCCGCCCGTACCGCCGCTGTCGCCCAGTTGCACGACCGCGTCCCGCAGGATGTCCCGTGCGGGGCCCGGGGTCAGGTCGCCGATGTTGTCCAGGATCCGGTCCGTGGCGCGCTGTCCGACGACCCCCAGCATCGACACCAGCACCAGCAGCGCGGGGAAGAGCGACAGGACGCCGTAGTACGTCAACGCGGCGGCACGATCGGCGAGTTCGTCGTCCTGGAACTCCTTGACCGTGCGTCGTACCACCGCCCACCACGAGCGCCCCGGCAGCCCGGTGGGACCGCCCTCCACGCCCTCCCCGCCGCCGGTCCCCGACGCCTTCCCCACCCGCTCGGCCTCCGGCCGCCTCTGCTCCATGACCGGCGGGTCTCCCGAAACCCGGGCCCGAATCGCGGACTTGACCTGAATCTTGGTTGAGGTCGAAGAGTGGTCGGTGCGCGCACACCGAGTACCGATCATGGGAGAGCAGCATGAGCACGACCCGTCGTACGGACCTCCACCCCGTCCTCGACCGCCCCGACGTCGGGGCGTCCCTCTTCAGCACCTGGGAGGTGGGCACCCCCGAACGGCAACGCCGGACCGTCGAGGCCATCGCCGACACCTGGGAGCGGCGGCCGTGGCCGACGGAAGGGCTGTTGGGGTACTTCATCTACACCGCCGAGGACGGTTCCGGCCTGCTGCACCATTCGCAGTGGGCCGACGAGCAGGCGTACGAGGCCTTCGTCAAGACGCGGCGGCAGGAGCGCAACGACGCCATCGACACCGCCGTCCCCGGCATCGAACGGGTGGGGCTCCATCGCTATCGGCGGTACCGCAGTCTCACGGGCGGGGAGGACCGTGCCGCACGCGTGCCCGGGTGCGTCGTGATCGTCGACGTCGAGTTCGACGGTCCGGACCCGGCGCGGCAGCGTGCCTGGGTGGACGCCGTGGAGGAGGCGCTCGCCGCCGAGCCGGACGCGCATCCCGGCGGCATCTCCGCCCACTTCCACCTCGGCACCGACGGCACCCGCGTCCTCAACTACGCCGAGTGGGAAACCGCCCGGCACCACATCGACGCCATGGCGGCCCCCGGCGAAGGCATCGGCTCGCCCTCACCGCTCTGGCAGCGCGTACAGACCTGGCCCGGACTGCTGGAGACCGGCTCGGTCAAGCGGTACGAGTACGCCCTCGGCCTCGTCCCCGACTGAGCCCGGTGGGCTCTCGGTCCCGGGAGCGACCGCGCGACCGGGACCACCGAGCCATCACTCGCCGAAAACTCGAACCGTCTGGACAAAAAAAGTTTTCGGTGGGACGGTGGAGCCATGTTGGACGTCACCGTGATCGAGGACCCCGAGGCAGCGGCCGTCTCGCTGGACCCCATACGCGCCCGGCTGCTCGCCGAGCTGGCGGCCGGGCCCGCGTCGGCGGCCATGCTGGCCGGGAAGGTCGGGCTGCCCAGGCAGAAGGTGAACTATCACCTGAAGGCCCTGGAGAAGCACGGTCTGGTCGAGCTGGCGGGGGAGCGCCGCAAGGGCAACGTCACGGAGCGGCTGATGCGGGCCACGGCCGCGTCGTACGTGATCTCGCCGCTCGCGCTCGCCGCCGTACAGCCGGATCCGGACCGTTTCCGGGACCAGCTCTCCGCGCGCTGGCTGCTGGCACTCGGCGCCCGGCTGGTCCGGGACGTCGGCACGCTGATCACCGGCGCGGCCAAGGCCCGCAAGCGCCTCGCGACCTACGCCCTCGACGGCGAGGTCACCTTCGCCTCGGCCGCCGACCGCGCCGCCTTCGTCCAGGAACTGACGGCAGGGGTGAGCGCGCTCATCAGCAAGTACGACGCCCCCGACGCCCAGGGCGGCCGGGGCCACCGGATCGTGGTCGCCGTCCACCCGACGGTCAAGCCGCAGCCCGCCGAGGAGACCGGCCGGCCCGAGCGGCCCGCACTCCCCGTCCAGCCCGAACCGCCCACCCCGTGAGACCCGTCGAGGAGCACGTCATGCCCAAGGAATTCGAGATCGCCCGTGAGTTCGAGGTCGACGCCACCCCCGAGGAGGTGTGGGAGGCCGTCACCGCCGGAACCGGCGGCTGGCTGTGGCCGATGGAGGCACCCGAGCCGCGCGTCGGCGGCAAGGGGCCGTTCGGCTCCGAGGTCACCGCGTGGGACCCGCCGCACCGGTACACCAACCGGGTCGAGGACGTGGAGGGGATCTCCGAGCAGACCCTCAACCAGCTCGACTACACGATCGAGCCGCGCGACGACGGCCGACGCGCCTGGGTGCGGTACGTGCACAGCGGCGTCTTCGTCGACGACTGGGACAACCAGTACGACGGCGCCGCCAAGCACACCGCCTTCTACCTGCACACCCTGCGCCAGTACCTGACGCGCTTCGCCGGCCGGAAGATCACCGCGTTCGCCACCTTCGACGGCCCCGAGGCGTCCGGCGCCGCGGACGCGCTCACCGTCGTGGGACGGGCGCTCGGCCTCGCGGACGACACCGCCGAGGGCGCCCGCGTCCAGGCCGAGGGGCCCGGCGGGCAGCGTTTCGAGGCCGTCGTCGACTACCGCGACCCGTACTTCATCGGTCTGCGCACCGACGACGCCCTCATCCGCGTCTTCGGCCGCAACCACTGGGGTCACCGCGTCGGCATGAGCGTCCACGACTTCGCGCCGGGCGCCGACGCGCAGGCCGGCGAGACCGCGTGGAAGGGCTGGCTGAACGGGGTGTTCAGCCAGCCCTGAGAACCGCGCGCCGCCGTGACGGCCCGCCTCGCGCCGTTACGGCCTGAAACGCAGCACCTGCGGGTCGTGGTCGCTGATCTGGTCGTTGAACTCCGCGTTGGTGTGCACGCTGTCGTACGTGAAGTCGCACGAGCGCCGGATCGACGGGCTGATCAGGATCTGGTCGAGGACCTGCGTGTTGCCCTGGAAGACGTACGAGTAACGCTCGCTCCGCGGCAGCGACTTGACCGCCGACCACAGGGCGCCGCCGTCCTCCAGCAGCTCGGCGGTCTCGGAGAACTCGAAGTCGTTGATGTCACCGAGGGCGATGACGTCCGCGTTCCTGTCCTTCGCCAGGACCTCCTTGACGAAGGTGTTCACGGCGGTCGCCTGGAGGTGACGCTGGGTCTCCGAACTCCGCTTCGGCGGCTGGAACGCCGAGTGCAGCGACTGGTCGCCGCCCTTGGAGGCGAAGTGGTTCGCGATCACGAACACGGGCTTGCCGCGGAAGGAGAACTCGCCGACCAGCGGCTTGCGGCTGTTCGTCCAGGCGGCGTTCGCCGGGTCGATACGGCCGGGGGAGACCGTCAGCCGCGCCTTGCCGTACGCCTTCGTCACCCCGACGGCGGTCGTCGCGTCGCCGCCGGCACGGTCGGTGAAGGAGACCCGCTCGGGGTTGAACAGGAACACCTGGCGGATGTTGCCGCCGGGCTCGCCGCCGTCCGCGAGGTTCACCGGGTCGATGGAGCGCCAGTCGTACGTCGGGCCACCGGCCGCCGCGATCGCCTCGATCAGCTTCTTCACCGTCTGGTCGGCGGCGACCGTACCGTCGTTGGTGGCGCCGTTGTTGTCCTGGATCTCCTCCAGGGCCAGGATGTCGGGCGACTGCAGGTTGTGCATGATCGCCGCCGCGTGGTCCGCGAAGGAGGCGTCCGAGGGGTCCAGGTTCTCGACGTTGTACGTCGCCACCGCCAGCTCGCCGCGCCCCTGCCTACGGGTCGTCTCGCGCTCCAGGCCGCCCTGCTTCAGGGTGCCGAGCTGGTGGGCGACCAGGGTGTAGCCGCCGAACTGGTTGTAGTCCAGCGGGCCGGTGGTGGCGCCCTTCAGAGTGTCGCCGACGTTCGCCTTCGGGAAGTCGGCGACCGCGCCCAGCGACTGGATCTGCAGCCGGCCGGTGTTCTGCGAGGTGTAGGAGCCGTATACCGTGCCGCCGCGGCGGTTGTCGTTCTCCCAGGGCTTGACGGTGACCCACAGCTCGGTGAACGGGTCGGTGGCGCCGACCACTCGGGCGTCGGCGACCTGGACGTTCATGCCCTCCAGGGACTCGTAGCGGTCCAGGGCGTACGTGCCGGGGGCGAGGGTGAGGCCGTTGATCGAGCCGTCGGCGGCGGTGTCGCCCGCCGGGGCGTACCGGTTCGGCACCGACCTGGCGTCGACGACGGTCGGGGCGGGGACGGTGTTGCCGGTGGAGACCACCGTGATCGTCGGGCGGGTGATCTGCGTCACGGACTGGTTTCCGGACGAAGTGCCGCCCGGCACGAACTCGGAGACCGTGCCCGCGACCGACACCGCGTCGCCCACGGAAACGGTCGGCCGGGAGCTGGTGAAGACGAAGACGCCCTCACTCGTGGCCGGGTTCGAGTCCGCCTGGGTGTCCTGGATCCAGAAGCCGCGCGAACCGTAGGTGCGGACGCCCGTGACGATGCCCTCCACCCCGGTCACCTGCTGACCGGCGAGCGGGGACGTCCGGGTCGTGCCCTGGATGTCGTGGATGCGTATGGAGTCGGCCTCGGCGGGCGAGGTCAGGACCACGGCGGACACCGTGGAGCAGATGGTGGCGACGGTCAGCGCGCCGATGCGCGCGGTTCTCTTGCTCGGCAAGGGGATCCCTCCGGGGACGTACGTGAGCGCCGGGACGAGAGTGGACGGGGGGTGGCCTGCGACCGGTGGGGCGGTGCGACGCGCGTAGAACCCCGACGGGCGCCGGCGGGGTTCGGTGAACCCGGGCGGTCGCGCCGGTGGGTGGCCCTGTGATCCGCGCAGAGCTACCCGTGAGTTTCTACGCGCGTCAATCTCGTGCCTGGTCACGCCAGTTGTCAAGGTTTCAGCCACACTCAACTCCTGGCAGGTACATGAACCGGGCGGCATGGGTTCAAATCCGTCTAGGCTGAGCGGCTGCGTACTCGTACACGTATCGCCCTCGGGCGCCGTCTCCCGGCGGCCCCGAACCGCTCGGCCGCTGTTCGTCCCTTGTTCCGATGTTCCGAGGAGATCCCCGCCGATGTCAGACAGCTCGCCACTCCCGCCGGTGCGGCTCCTCCCCGAAGCGGAACTGGCCCGGGAGGCGCTCGCCACGCCGCTGCTCTCGCGCGCGGCACGGCTCGCCCGCTGGGCGGGCCCGGACACACGGGTCGGCGCCGGGGGCGAACTCGTGGACGAGCAGCTGCCGGAGGCCGCCGGGGTGCTCGGGCTCACGGGTGAGGGGGCGGGGAGCGTGGGGAGTTCCGCGAGCGCCGGGGATGCCGGGGGCGTCGGCGGTGGTGCGGGAGGCGCCGGCGGGGTGGACGGTGAGGACGCGGCGGCCCTGGCGAGCGAGGCGTGGCGGGTGGCCCTGGACACCGGGCTCGTCGAGGTCGTGGACGAGGAGGCCGGGACGGTCGGCGTCGGCGAGGACCTCGCACTCCTCACCTCGGGCGGACCGCAGGACGTGCTCGGCATCTGGCTCACCGCCCTGGAGACCACGCTCGCCGACGCGAGCGTGCCCGACCTCGACGGCCTCGTCGAGGCCATGGACTCCGGCGGTGAGATCGACTTCTCCCGGATGGACTGGGACCCCGGCGCCGAGGCGGACTTCCTCGACGGCGTGCTCCGCAACCTCTACCTCCTCACCGTCAGCGAGGACGGCCCCGACGGGCCGGTCCCGCTGCCCGCCCTCGCCGCCTCGATGATCGTCCCCGACGACATGGGCGAACCCACCAACGACGTCCTGGAACAGGTCTCCGACGCCATGATGCGGCTCGACGACCAGTTCAGGGTGCTGGAGCCGATCGGTCTGGTGGAGTACCAGCCGGTGGACGAGGCGCTGATGAGGGACGCGGAGGAGGCCGTGGCCGCCGCCGAGGAGCCGGGCGCGCCCGTCGTCGACGACACCGATGTCACCCGGTACGGCCTGGTCCGCCTCACCCCGCTCGGGCTGTACGGGGTACGGGCGCGGCTCCAGGAGGCCGGCGTGGTGGCGCCCGCCGTGGGGGACCTCGTCGACAAGGGCGCGGACGTGCTGCTCGACGGCACCGCCGCGTTTCCGCCCGCGGCGGCCCAGGCCGAGACCGAGCAGTGGCTCGCCCGTCGTGAGTCGCTGGACGCTGCGCGGGAGCTGCTGGCCGCGGCGCGTGGGTCCGACGCGGGCGCTCCGCTGCGGCGGCTGCGCTGTCAGCAGGCGCTGTCCCTCGTGGGCGCGGTGGCCGAGCCGGCCCTCCGGGACGTGCTGGACGACCCCGAGCTGGGTGGGCTCGCGCGGGTGTGGCTGACCGAGCGTGGTGCCGCGGACGTGCCGGCGCCGTCCGAGGCGATGGTCTTCTGGCTCACGATCGACACGGTGGCCGCGCAGTTGGCCGCCGAGGGGAACTCGGCGGAGCTGAGGGCGCTGGTGGAGGGGTTGGCCGCGCAGCACGGGTCGTTCTTCGCGGCGGCGTGGCGGGTGGACCATCCTGCGACGCCGGATGTGCTGGAGGCGATGGGGAGGATCCACCCCGACAAGAAGGTGGCGAAGGAGGCCCGGAAGGCGGCGTTCAAGGCGCGGTCGCAGATGGGGCCGGGGGGTGGGGGCGCGGGCGCGGGCGCCTGATAGCTCGGGGGTTCGGTTCGTCGGCGGGTGCGGGTGCGGGTGCGTAGGGCTTCTCGCGCAGTTCCCCGCGCCCCCAAAGGACCAGGTTCTGCGGGCCTGAAACACTACGGCCCTGCGGGCCTGAAGCCTGAAAAGCACGGGGCGCAGCCCCGGCTTTTCAGGGGCGCGGGGAACTGCGCGAGAAGCCCCACCGGAGCCGCACCCGCCGACGCACCCGAATCCCATGCCCGGCAACGCGCGGCCCCCCCCCGGCACCCGCACCCGCACCCGCCCACGCCCCGGCACTCCCGAGCTACGGCGTGTTCAACCAACGTTCAGGCGGGAGCGCGAGCGTGTGGCTCGACACCCAGGGTCCGCCCCCACGGTCAGCCCACGCCACGCAGGAGACAGCATGCCGCTCACCCGCAGGGACTTCGCCAGACGATCCGCGGCCACCACGACCGGTGTCGCCCTGGCTGGCAGCGTGGGCGCACTCGCCACCGCGCCGAACGCCCTCGCGTCGACGGACACGGACACCGCCGCGGAGACCGGCGACACGGCCCTCGACGGCGACGGCACCGCGCGCGGGGCGGACCGCGGCGGCGTCGGCTACGGCCCCCTCCTGCCCGACCCCCAGGGCATCCTGGCGCTGCCCGCCGGGTTCACGTACCGGATCATCACGTACAGCGGCAGGACGAAGCTGGAGTCGGGCGAGTTCACCCCCGGCAAGCACGACGGCACCGCCGCCTTCCCCGGCCCGCGCGGCACCACCCTCCTCGTCAACAACCACGAGCTGAAGGGCCCCCGGGCCAACTGGCAGTTCCCGGTGCCGCTCACCGAAGGGCTGGTCTACGACCCCGCGGCGGCCGGCGGCTGCACCGTGGTGGAGGTGCGGCCCGACGGCCAGGTCGCCGAGTGGGTCGGCATCGCGGGCACCTCCACCAACTGCGCGGGCGGCAGCACACCGTGGAACACCTGGCTGACCTGCGAGGAGAACTCCGACCGGGCCGGCGTCAACGGCATGACCAAGGACCACGGCTACGTCTTCGAGGTCGACCCCTGCGACCGCCGCGCCAACCGCGCCCCGAAGCCGCTGAAGTTCTTCGGCCGCTACGACCACGAGGCCGTCGTCATCGACCCCAGGCGCGGCCACGCCTACCTCACCGAGGACGCGGCGGGCCCCAACGGCCTCCTCTACCGCTGGACCCCGCCCAAGGGCTTCACCTACGGCCCCGGCAGGTTCCGTACCCTCGCCGACGACGCGGGCGTCCTCCAGGCCCCCCGGTGCTACGACTCCGGCGGCCGGTTCGTCGACGACCTCTCCCGCGCCACACGGATCGGCACGGTGTACGGGGTCGACTGGATCGACGTCCCCGACCGCGACGCCCGATCCGTCGCCGTCCGCAAGCAGTTCGCCGACACCGAGATCACCCGCGCCCGCAAGCTGGAGGGCATGTGGTGGGGCGACGGCGGCGCGTACGTCGTCTCCTCGTACGCCCGGGCCGAGAGCCCCGGTGCCGCGCACGACGGCCAGGTCTGGTTCTACGACCCCAAGCGCCGCACCCTCACCCTGAAGATCCTCCTCGGCGTCAACCCGGACCCGTCCGCCGACGGCGCCCTCGACGGCCCCGACAACATCACGGTCTCCCCGTACGGCGGCATCGTCCTCGCCGAGGACGGCGAAGGCGTCCAGCACCTGTTCGGCGCCACCGACAGCGGCCGTACCTACCCGATCGCCCGCAACGACCTGAACATCGGCACCGACGAGGAGCCGGAGTACAGCGAGTTCGCCGGAGTCACCTTCTCGCCCGACGGAAAGACCCTGTACGCCAACATCCAGGCCCCGGGAATCCTGCTCGCCATCACGGGGCCCTGGAAGCGGCAGAAGCGGTAACTGCCCCGGCTCCCCCGAACGAGTGGCTCTAATCGAGGACCCTGTGCACATCTCCGTCTCGACATAGCGTTTGAGCGTCGTACTGATGGTCGTTCGAGACGGAGAGGACCATGAACAAGGAACTTCGGGGTGGCATTGTCGAAGGCTCTCGCGTGTGGCTTCCAGATGGCTCGGCAAAACCGATCGAGGAAGTGGTCGCGAAACGCCTTCCTGTGCTGTCGTACAGCAAGGAGTGGGACACCAGACCGGTTCGTTATGGAGCCAATCAAGGGGCACGTGACCATTCGGTCGGCGAACTTGTCGGAGCGCCGCCGAGTGCTTGGTCCGGAAGCGTTCCGCGTGAGGCGTACAGCATCAGATTCGTATCTGGCCGCATCATTGAAGTGAGTGGTGATCAGCCGTGGGTGACACAGCGGGAAAAGGGGCGACAGGCGTGGGAATGGAAACAGACTGACGCTCTGGCTGTTGGTGACCGGGTACCGGTTCCCTTGGCTGCTGCCCACTTCGGAAACAAGGGAGATGCTCGCGAAGGGTACTTCGTCGGAGCGATGCTCGGCGATGGTGGAATGACGTCGTGTACTCCCGAGTTCCATGGTGACCCGTACGACGGAGCCGCAGCGTTCATGCGGGACTTTGCTGCTGATCATGGATGCGTTGTGCGTGAGACCCCGAACGGTTCGATCGTGCGCATGCGATTCCCCTTCAGGTCGGGGTACCGGAATCCCATTACTGAATGCCTTCGTCGCTATGGTGTATGGGGCCAGCGGTGTGACCGGAAGTCATTGCCTTCTGATGCGTTTAGTCGTGATTTCTGGATCGGATGCATCTCGGGGCTCATCGACACCGATGGCTGTGTGCGGGAGAGGGCCAATCCGCGAGGTGCCTTGCATGGTTCTGTCGAGTACGCCACAGTATCGCCAGAACTGGCGGCTCAGGTTTCCGATGCCCTGTTGCGTCTCGGCGTTGCCAGTCGGTTAACTGTCGACAAACGGCAGCGGAGCGGGAATCATTCCATCAATGGCTATCGGATTGAGAGCCGTCGGCCGATCTGCATCGTCGATGTCTCGCGAGCCACGGCACTGGTCCGTCTCGCTGGCCTACTGGAGCTACGCATCGGATACAAGGCTCGCAAGTTGGAGCGACTGGCTCAGGTGCTCGGCCATGTGGCCCCGGCGGGTAGCGATATGCATGGCTACGACGAGGCTGTGGTCTTGGACCGAGTGAAGACTGTTGAGTCGATTGGCATCAGAAGCGTTTACGGCGTACTGGCATCTCCCTCCGGCTTGTTCGTGGTCAACGGCCTTGTGACAGGTGCCAGGTAACGACTGGTGCGCGGAATGGCGTGTATCAGCCCCGAGAATGAGATCCTTCGTGCAGGTCTGGCGGGTTGCTTACCGCCGATACCCGTTTCTGGTGATATCGCCTGACGATGCCTAGAGCTGCATCCGCGCATCTTGGTTTCTCGGGCTCCTCCTTCGGCCCGGGATCACGACGTGACTGGTCCTTGTCTGAACTTCACGCTGACATCTAACATTTCAGTCCATGGAGGCCATACGACCGGTCGGGCGGACCCTGCTCAGGGACCGTGCGTACCAAGCCATCCGGGACGCCATCGTGGCCGGGGAGATCGAGCCCGGTGCGGTGGTGCGCGACGCCGAGTTCGCGGAGTTGCTGGGGCTGTCCCGGGCCCCGGTGCGGGAGGCGTTCTCGCGGCTGGTGGACGAGGGGCTCCTGGAGAGCAAACCGCAGAGCTACACGCGGGTCACGCCCGTCGTGGCCGCCGATGTGCGGGACGCCGCGGCCGTCGTCGGGGCCATGCACGAACTGGTAACCCGGACCGCCGTGCCCCGGCTGTTCGCGGCGGACGTCGAGACCATGCGCTCGGCCAACGAGCGGTTCGCCGCCGCGGTCCGCACCGGCGACGTGGACGCCGCCCTCGTCGCCGACGACGAGCTCCACGACGTCCTCGTCCGGGTCAGCGGCAACCGCGCCGCGGCCGCCACCATCGCCCGCTACACCCCGCTCATCCGCCGACTGGAGCGCCGGCGCTTCGGCGAGGGTGGCAACTGCCGCTCGGCCGGACTGCACGAGCAACTGATCGAGGCATGCGCGGCCGGCGAGACCGACGAGGCGGTCCGTGTGACGGCGGAGATCTGGCACGGTCTGGCCGCGCTCGTCGACGAGGTCGACCAAACCGAAAAGGCCGAGGAGGCCGAGGAAGCCGAGGGAGCTGAAGAAGCCGGGGAAGCAGGCGGACCCCAGGCCGAGGCCCTCGACCAGCACGCCGCCGGCGCGGCGGACCACTGACCCACTCCAAGGACATCCCCGGGAGGACCCGTGTCCCTTTCTTCCTTCGAGCGCTATCCGCTCCTCTTCGGGCCCTCACCGGTGCACCCGCTGGAGCGGCTGACCGCCCATCTGGGCGGCGCCGCCGTCTGGGCCAAGCGGGAGGACTGCAACTCCGGTATCGCCTACGGCGGCAACAAGACCCGCAAGCTGGAGTACCTGGTCGCCGACGCGCTCGCGCAGGGCTGCGACACCCTCGTCTCCATCGGTGGTGTGCAGTCCAACCACACCCGTCAGGTCGCCGCCGTGGCCGCCCGCGCCGGGCTCAAGTGCGTACTCGTGCAGGAGAGCTGGGTGGACTGGCCCGACGCTGTCTACGACAAGGTCGGCAACATCCTGATCAGCCGCCTGGCGGGCGCCGACGTACGGCTCGTCCGGGCTGGCTTCGGCATCGGCTTCAAGGAGAGCTGGGAACTGGCGCTCAGGGAGGTCGAGGAGAGCGGCGGCAAGCCGTACGCCATCCCGGCCGGCGCCTCCGACCATCCCCTCGGCGGTCTGGGCTTCGCCGGCTGGGCGTACGAAGTGGCCGAGCAGGAGCGTGAGTTGGGCGTCTTCTTCGACACGGTGATCGTGTGCTCGGTGACCGGCTCGACCCAGGCCGGCATGGTGGCCGGTTTCGCCGCGCTGGAGGAGGCGGGCGGGCGGCCACGCCGGGTCATCGGCATCGACGCCTCGGCCAAGCCGGACAGCACCCGTGAGCAGATCGCCCGGATCGCGCACAACACCGGACAACTCATCGGTCTCAAGCGGAAGTTGACCGTCGACGACGTGGAACTGGACGAGCGGTACCACGCCGGGATCTACGGCGTCCCGGACGACGCCACCCTCGTCGCCATGCAGCTCGCGGCACGCACCGAGGGCATGGTCACCGACCCCGTCTACGAGGGCAAGTCCATGGCGGGGATGATCGACCTGATCGAGCGCGGCGAGATCGACCCGAACTCCACCGTGCTCTACGCGCACCTGGGCGGGCAGCCGGCGCTGAACGCGTACAGCGGGGTGATCCAGTAGACGGGCGGGGCCCGGCCTTTCTCTGATGCAGCGCCGGGCGCCCTCCGGGTGGGGGCGCCCGGCGTTTCGTACGCGTGCCTCAGAGGGCCTGGGCCGCCGGCTTCACCATCCCCCTGACCGTGCGGGACTTCACGAAGTCGCCCATCGCCGTCATCTCCCACTCGCCGGAGAACTGCTTGATCAGCTTGGCCATCATCACGCCGGTCTGGGCCTCGGCGTTGGTGAGGTCGAAGCGGACCAGCTCCTCGCCGGTCGCGGCGTCGAGGAGGCGGCAGTAGGCCTTGGCGACCTCGGTGAACTTCTGGCCGGAGAAGGAGTTGACGGTGAAGACCAGCCCGGTGACCTCCTGGGGGAGCCGGCCGAGGTCGACCACGATCACCTCGTCGTCGCCCCCGCCCTCACCGGTGAGGTTGTCGCCGGAGTGCTTGATCGCGCCGCCCACGATGGACAGCTTGCCGAAGTAGCAGCTGTCGATGTGGTTGCGCTGGGGGCCGTACGCGATGACCGACGCGTCCAGGTCGATGTCCTTGCCCCGGAATGCCGGCTCCCAGCCGAGGCCCATCTTGACCTGCGAGAGGAGCGGACGGCCGCCCTTGACCAGGGAGACCGTCTGGTTCTTCTGGAGGCTGACGCGGCCCTTGTCCAGGTTGATCTTCCCGGCGCCGGGCGCGGGTGGGGCCGGAGGGGCGGGGGGTGCCGGGGGCGCGGCGGCGATGCGGGGGTCCACGGGCGGGGCGGGCGGGGCGGCGGGGGGCTGCATGGCGGGGGCGGCCGGGGCGACGGGCCGGGCCGGGGCCGGGGCGGGTTCCTCCACGGTGACGCCGAAGTCCGTCGCGATGCCCGCGAGGCCGTTCGCGTACCCCTGGCCGACCGCGCGCGCCTTCCACGCGCCGTTGCGCAGATAGACCTCCACGATCACCAGGGCCGTCTCCGAGCCCAGCTGCGGCGGGGTGAACGTGGCGATCACCGCGCCGCCGGCCGCGTCGCGGATCGTGGCCGTCGGTTCGATGCCCTGGAAGGTCTGGCCGGCCGCGTCGGGGCTGGCCGTGACGATGATCTTCTCGATGCCCGGGGGTACGGCCGTCGTGTCCACCGTGATCGAGTCGGGGGTCGTGCCGCCGCCGGAGCGGTACGTCACGCCCGGGCCGCTCGGCTGGTTGTAGAAGATGAAGTCGTCGTCCGAGCGCACCTTGCCGTCGGCGGTGAGCAGCAGGCCCGAGACGTCGAGCCGCACGGGCGCGGCGACGTCCACCGCGACGCGGGCGACGGGCAGCGGGATGTTCGAGCCGGGGGTCATAGCGGTCATGCCGGGTGAACGATTCAAGCCGCTTTACCGTTCCCTTACCGAGGCGCGCCGGGCGCCCGTTCGGGTCAGCGGCGGTTGCGGGGGTGTTCCCGGGCCGTGCGTTCGTTGCCCCGCCGGTAGTTCCCGGTCCAGCGGGCCATGACCAGCTGCGGGTCGCCCGCCGCCGCCTCGGCGAGGAAGCGGGCGGCTCGGGGGCCGCGCAGCGTCGTGGCCGCGCGGCCGTGGTGGTCGATCGTCACGGTGCCGTCGGAATGCTCGGCGTAGGTGAATCCGCTGGGGCGTGGCATGTCCCGGATGGTAGAGGTGGCAGCGGCGACGGCCCAGCGAATTTCGGTCGCCCACGGCGCGCCCCGGCCGCCCGCCGCCGTTCCCCGGTACCGAGCTCTACGGCACCACGACGATCTTCCTGCCCACTCCCGACGCGAACTGCTCCAGCGCCTCGGGATAGCGGTCCAGCGGCAGCCGGTCGCTGATGAAGACGTCCGGGTCCAGGACGCCGCCCGCGAAGAGTTCCGCCGCGCGTTCGAAGCTGTGCAGGACGGCCATGGAGCCGGTGACGGTGATCTCCTGGTTGTAGATGCGGTAGGGGTCGATCGTGACCCGGGTCGCGTAGTCCGCCACTCCGAACTGCAGGAACGTGCCGGCTTTGGCCACCCGGTCCAGGCCGTCCTGGATGGCGGCGGCGTTGCCCGTCGCGTCGATCACCACGTCCCAGCCCTGGGGGCGGTCCAGTTCGTCGGCGCCGGCGGCGGACGCCGAGACGCCCAGTCGGCGGGCGGTCTCCAGCCGGGAGGGGTTCACGTCGACCACGTCCACGCTCGCCGCGCCCGTCCGCTTCGCGAGCTCCAGCATCATCAGGCCCATCGTGCCCGAGCCGTAGATCAGGACATGGGCGCCGAGGCGGGCGCGCAGGACGTCGTAGCCCCGTACGGCGCAGGACAGCGGCTCCACCAGGGCCGCGTCCTGGGTGCGGACGTGCTCCGGGAGCCGGACGCAGTTGGCCACCGGTGCCACCGCGTACTGCGCGGCGCCGCCGGCCGTGGTGACCCCGATCGCGGCCCACCGTTCGCAGAGGTTGTTGTGGCCGGTCCGGCAGTAGCGGCACTCGTGGCAGTACAGGGACGGGTCGACGGCCACCCGGTCGCCCACGGAGAGTTCCGTGACCCGGCTGCCCACGCCCACCACCTCGCCCGCGAACTCGTGCCCGGGCACGATCGGGAGCTTCGGGGCGAACTCGCCCTGGAGGATGTGCAGATCGGTGCCGCACAGTCCGCACGCGGCGACCTCGACGACGACCTCGCGGGGTCCCGGTGTCGGGTCCGGGACCTCGGCGACGACGGCCTTGCCCACGGACTCGATGACGGCGGCCTTCATTTGACGGCTCCCAAGGAGAGGCCCTGGACCAGTTTGTCCTGGGCGGCGAACCCCGCGGCGAGCACCGGCAGGGAGATCACGAGCGAAGCGGCGCACACCTTGGCCAGGAACAGGCCCTGGCTGGTGATGAAGCCGGTCAGGAAGACGGGCGCGGTCTCGGCGACGACGCCGGTCAGCACCCGTGCGAACAGCAGCTCGTTCCAGCTGAAGATGAAGCAGATCAGGGCGGTCGCGGCGATGCCGGGGGCCGCTATCGGCGCCACCACCCGGGCCAGCACCGTGGGGAGCCGGGCGCCGTCCAGTTGCGCGGCCTCGATCACCGCCACCGGGACCTCCGCGAGGAAGGACTGCATCATCCAGACGGCGATCGGCAGGTTCATGGAGGTGTAGAGGAGGACGAGGAGCCAGATGTTGTCCAGCAGCCCCGTGTTCTTCGCGAAGAGGTAGAGGGGCAGCAGACCCGCCACCACCGGCAGCATCTTCGTCGAGAGGAAGAAGAACAGGACGTCCGTCCACTTCTTCACCGGGCGGATCGACAGCGCGTACGCCGCCGGGAAGGCGAGCAGCAGGACCAGTAGCGTCGAGGCGAGGGACGCCACCGTCGAGTTGATCAGGGCCGGCCAGGGGCTGGCGCCGCCGTCCACGCCGAAGAACTCGCGGTAGCCGTCGAGGGTGAGGGAGGCCGCCCAGGACGGCGGGTTGGTCGCCGCGTCCGGCTCCGAGTGCAGCGAGGTCAGGGCCATCCAGGCGATGGGCAGGAAGAAGAGGAGGCCGAGCAGCCAGGCGGCCACCCCGAGGCCGGCGCCCCGGGCGCCGCGGACACGCCCCGGACGTGTCTGCCTCGCCGTGCGGCGCCCGGCTGCCGCCGGGCCGTTCGCAGCCGCCGTCGTGTCGCGTGTGTCTGTCGTCGTGTCGCTCATCCGCGCGACACCTCCTCGCGGAACAGCGACGACACCACGCGCAGGGCGAACGTCGCGATGATGATCGAGCCGATGACGACCAGGACGCCGGCGGCCGAGGCGAGGCCGTTCTCGTGGGCCTGGTAGAAGGTCTGGTAGACGGTGTACGGCAGATTCGCGGTGCCCAGGCCGCCCGAGGTGATCGTGAAGACCGCGTCGAAGTTCTGCACGATGTAGATCGAGCCCAGCAGCGCGCCCAGTTCGAGGTAGCGGCGCAGGTGCGGGAGCGTCAGATGGCGGAAGATCTGCCAGTCGCTCGCCCCGTCGACCCGGGCGGCCTCGATCTGCTGGTGGTCCCTGGACTGCAGTCCGGCCAGCAGGATCAGCATCATGAACGGCGTCCACTGCCACACCAGGGAGGCCTCGACAGCGAGCAGCGGGGTGTCCGAGATCCAGTCCGGCTGAGGCCCGCCCACATAGTGCAACAGCCCGTTGAACAGGCCGTACTCGGGGTTGTAGAGCACGTGTTTCCAGAGCAGGGCGGCCGCCACCGGGACCACCAGGAAGGGGGCGATGAGGAGGGTGCGGACGATGCCCCGGCCCCGGAACCTCCGGTCCAGCAGCAGGGCGAGCAGCAGACCGAGGACCAGGCTGGCGAGGACCACGGCGACCGTCAGCAGGATCGTCGTCCACACCGAGCGGCGCAGGTCGGGATCGGTGAGCACCTCGCCGTAGTTGGCGAAGCCGGCGAAGGAACGGGCGTCCGGGTAGAGGGAGTTCCAGTCGAGGAAGGAGATCACCAGCGTGGCCACGAACGGGAGTTGGGTCACGGTGATCATGAAGATCAGGGCGGGCAGGAGCGGGGCGCGGGTGGCCCAGGCGCGCAGCCGGGCGTTCGGCGTGCGCTGGGTGCGTACGGGGGTCGCCGCCCTCGGCGCTGTCGTGGTCGCGGTCATCGTCCCTCGTACTCCTCGGAGATCTGCTCGGCGAGCGCCTGCGATTTCTTGAGGGCCGATGCGACGGACTGGCGTCCGGCGATGGCCGCGCTGATCTCCAGGGAGACCTTGGTGCCGAGGTCGGTGAACTCGGGGATGCCGACGAACTGGATGCCGGGCGCGGGGCGCGGCTGTATCCCGGGGTCGGTGGGCCGGGCGCCCTCGATGGCCTCGCGGGTCATCTCCTGGAAGGCGGCGGCCTCCTTGCGGTAGTCGGGGTTCGTGTACGTCGACTCCCGTTTGCCGGCGGGGACGTTCGACCAGCCGATCTCTTCGCCGACCAGTTCCTCGTACTCCTTGCTGGACGCCCAGGAGACGAACTTCCATGCCTTGTCCGGGTTGCGGGAGGCCTGCTGGATGCCCCAGGCCCAGGTGTAGAGCCAGCCGGAGGACTCGGTCCTCTCGACCGGCGCCGGTACGTAGCCGATCCTGCCCTTCACCGGGGAGTCGTCCGCCTCCAGGGAGCCGGCCGCGGAGGTGGCGTCGTACCACATGGCGACCTTGCCCTGGGTCATGTTGTTGAGGCATTCGGCGAAGCCGGCCTGGGCGGCGCCGGATTCGCCGTGCTCGCGCACGAGGTCGACGTAGAACCTGGTCGCCTTCTCGAACTCGGGGGAGTCGAGCCGGGCCTTCCAGTCCTTGTCGAACCAGGTGCCGCCGAAGGTGTTCACGACGGTGGTCAGGGGTGCCATGACCTCGCCCCAGCCGGGCAGTCCCCGCAGACAGATGCCCTTCATGCCGTCCTCGGCCCCGTCGGCCTTCGCGGCCAGGTCGGCGACCTCCTGCCAGGTGGGGTGCTCGGGCATGGTGAGCCCTCGCTCGGCGAAGACGTCCTTGCGGTACATCAGGAAGGACGACTCGCCGTAGAACGGCTCTCCGTAGAGTTTGCCGTCGTCGCCGGTCAGGGACTGGCGCATCGGCTTCAGGACGTCCTGCTGGTCGAAGGCCGCGTCCTTCGCGACGTACGGGTCCAGCTCCTCCAGCCAGCCGTTGCGGGCGTAGATGGGGATCTCGTAGTTGCTGAGGGTGGCCACGTCGTACTGGCCCGCCTGGTTGGCGAAGTCCTGGCTGATCTTGTCGCGGACGTCGTTCTCCGGCAGCACGGTGAAGTTCACCCTGATGCCGGTCTCCTTGGTGAAGTGCGCGGCGGTGAGCTTCTGCAGCTCCTGCATCTGCGGGTTGTTGACCATGAGTACGTTGATGGCGTCGCCGCCGGATCCCGCCCCGCCCGCCCCGGTCCAGCAGCCGGAGAGAAGCGGGGCGAGCAGCGTCCCTGCGGCGACCGCGGCGAGTGCGCGCGGCCTCCGTCGGCTCGGGATTCGCATGGATCGCTCCTGGACGTATGGGGAGATAAGGGGCACGTGGAGGTAGGGGAGGCAGGGGGAGGGGAGGGGGAGGTGTGCGGGCAGGGAGGGCAGGGGCCGTGGAGTCGGTAGGGGCCGGGGTCAGACGCGGATGACCTGGGGCCCCAGCAGCGAGTACCTGTGGGCCTCGGACGTCGGCAGCAGCGTGCTCGTGACGATCGCGTCCAGGCCGCCGACCTCGGCGAACCGGCAGAAGCTGACGGCGCCGAACTTGGTGTGGACGCCCGCGAAGACCGTGCGCCGGGAGGCGCGGATCGCCTGGGCCTTGACCTCGCTGACGGCCGGGTCGGGGGTGGTGAGGCCGTGTTCGCGGGTGATGCCGTTGGCGCCGATGTACGCCAGGTCGATGACGAAGCCGGCCAGCATCCTCGTCGTCCAGTGGTCGACGGTGGCGAGGGTGCCGGGGCGCACCCGGCCGCCGAGCAGCAGCACGGTGGTGTTGCCGGCCTCGGCGAGGGCGCCCGCAGTGGCGAGCGAGGCGGTGACCACGGTCAGCGGCCGGTCCCGGGGCAGTGCCTCGGCGATGAGCTGCGGGGTGAAGCCCTCGTCGACGAAGACGGTCTCCGCGTCGCCGAGCAGTTCGGCCGCCGCGGCGGCGATCCGGCGCTTCTCGGGCACGTGGCTGGTGGCGCGGAAGGCGAGCGTCGTCTCGAACCCGGCGCTCTCCACGGGATACGCGCCGCCGTGCGTACGGCGGACCAGGCCATGGTCCTCCAGGGCGCGCAGATCGCGCCGTACGGTCTCCTTGGCGACGCCCAGCGCGACCGCGAGTTCGGCGACGTCGACCGCGCCGGTGCTGCGAGCGGCCCTGACGATCTCGCGCTGCCTTTCTTCCGCGCTCATGGCCGACACCTGCTCTCCTCGCCGTAGTGCTGCCCGTTCGGGCCCGCTGTGGGCCTTGGGGGAAGTTCTACAGCGGGTGCGCGGCGCCGACCAGGTCTGTCACGGGTCCGATGCTGCCCGTCCCTGACCGTTTCGCGTGGCCGCTGCCCGTCGCGGACCTGGGGCGGACGTGGCATCGGGCAACGGACGTGCCCGAATGCGGGAGCGGGCGGGCCCGTTCGGTGCCCGCCCGCTCCTTTCGTCGGTACGGTCGGGGTCAGTACGGCCAGATCGGGGGGTCGTTGACGAAGTGGCCGCCGAGGTTGGCGTGGGCCTCGTTGCCGGGCGACAGCTCGCCCTGTTCGGCGATGAGCTTCTCGGCGTACGGCTCGGAGTCGTCCTGCGGCTCGTAGCCGAGGGCGCGGGCGGTGGAGAGGTCCCACCACAGGCGGGTGTTGGCGGAGGAGCCGTAGACGACGGTGTGGCCGACGTGCTCGGCGGTCAGGGCCGCGTGGAAGAGGCGGGCGCCGTCGGCCGGGCTCATCCACAGGGAGAGCATGCGGACGCTGGTGGGTTCGGGGAAGCAGGAGCCGATGCGCACCGAGACCGTCTCCAGGCCGTGCTTGTCCCAGTAGAGCTGGGCCAGGTCCTCGCCGAAGGACTTGGACAGGCCGTAGAAGGTGTCGGGCCGGTGCGGGGTGTCGATCGGGATCAGCGGGTCGCCGTCCCGGGGGCGGGGGGTGAAGCCCACCGCGTGGTTGGAGGAGGCGAACACGATCCGGGGCACGCCCTCCGCGCGCGCGGCCTCGTACAGGTTGTAGGTTCCCTCGATGTTGGCCTTGAGGATCTTCTCGAAGGACGCTTCCAGCGAGATGCCCGCGAGATGGACGATCGCGTCGACGCCACGGACGGCCTCGCGCACGGCCTCCCGGTCGGCGAGGTCGGCCGTGATCGCGTCCGGCGCGCCCTCGACGGGCCGCAGATCCATCAGGCGCAACTCGTAGCCGTATGCCGGGAGCAGGTCCCGCATCAGGGTGCCGAGTCCACCGGCGGCGCCGGTGAGCAGAACGGTGCGGGGAGCGGGCATCCGTGGATCTCCTTGCATCGCCAGCCGTACACATGGGCGTCCGATATTCACATTCATGGACACGCTAGGGAGTGCGGTCGCGCGCGTCAAGTGCGGCGCGAGGGCGGGAAATCGCTGGTGCGGTGGGGGTTGCCCGGCTTGACCGGCCCGGAGGGGGCGCTTTAGCGTGCTCTTGTTCAGAAATGTAAACATCGATCAGTGGCATGGACATGTGTGTCGGCGTCGACGCGGACGGTCGGCAGCGACGCGGATGGTCGGCGTCGACGCGGACGGTCGACTTCGGCTCGGACTCGACTTCGGCTCGGACTTGGGAGCGCCCCGTGACGTCAGCCCCTCTCACCACCCGGCTCAGGGTCCCCAGTGGACCGCTGTTCTTCCCCGTCACGGCCTACGGCCCGGACGGCGCCGTCGATCTCGACGCCTGCCGGGCGCACGTCCGCCAGGGCGTCGACGCCGGCGCGGCCGCCGTCTTCGTCTGCTGCGGCACCGGCGAGTTCCACGCGCTCACGCCCGAGGAGTTCCAGAGCTGCGTCCGGGCCGCCGTCGCGGAGACGGCCGGGCGAGTGCCCGTGGTGGCCGGCACGGGCTACGGCACCGCCCTCGCCGTGCGCTACGCGCGCCTCGCCGAGGAGGCGGGCGCCGACGGTCTGCTCGCCCTCCCGCCGTACCTAGTCGTGGCCGCCCAGGAAGGGCTGCTGCGCCACTACCGGGAACTGGCCGCCGCGACCTCCCTCCCGGTCGTGGTCTACCAGCGCGACAACGCGGTCCTCACCCCGGAGACCGTCGTCGAACTGGCCCGCACGGAAGGGATCGTCGGCCTCAAGGACGGCGTCGGCGACCTCGACCTGATGACACGGATCGTCAGCGCGGTACGCGCTGAGGGCCCCGCCACCGCCGACTTCCTCTACTTCAACGGCCTGCCGACCGCCGAGCTGACCCAGCCCGCGTACCGGGGTGTCGGGGTCCCCCTGTACTCGTCGGCCGTCTTCTGCTTCGTCCCGGAGATCGCCCTCGCCTTCCACCGGGCACTCGAAGCCGGTGACCCCGCCACCGTGGAACGGCTCCTCGACGGGTTCTACCGGCCCTTCGTCGAACTCCGCGCCAAGGGCCGGGGCTATGCCGTGTCACTGGTCAAGGCCGGGGTACGGCTACGGGGACCGGACGTGGGCGGGGTACGGCCGCCGCTGCACGAGCCGACCGAGGAACACGTCAAACAACTGGGCCAGTTGATCGAGCGCGGACACGCGCTGCTGGAAGAGTGCCGGGAGGACATGTGAAGGCGTCGACGTTCGTCTACCCGTGGGACGTCAACGGGGACCCGGCCGCCGCGGAACGCATCGCGGGGCTGGGCGTGGGACAGGTGACGCTCGCCTCCGCGTACCACTCCACCCGCGCGCTCACCCCGCGCCATCCCCGGCAGCGCATCGTCACCGCCGAGCACGCGGCCGTGCTGTACCCGCCGGGGGTGCGCTGGGAGGGCCGGACGCTGCGGCCGTACCCGGCGGGGGACTGGGCGCCGGGTGACGCGTTCGGCGAGGCCGCGACGGCACTCGCGCACGCCGGGCTGGAGGTGCACACCTGGGTCGTCCTCGCCCACAACTCCCGGCTCGGCGCCGAGCACCCCTCGACTTCCGTGGTCAACGCCTACGGCGACCGGTATCCGTGGGCCCCGTGCGTCGCCCAGGAGGCGACCCGCGAGTACCTCGTCGACCTGGCCGTGGAGGCGGCGGTCCGGCCGGGCGCCCGGGGCACGGAACTGGAGTCGCTCGGCTGGTACGGGATCTCCCACCTCCACGCCCACGACAAGACGGGCGGCGTCGGGCTCGGGGACGCCGGGCAGTACCTGATGTCGCTCTGCTTCTGCGTGACCTGCCGCGCCGGTTACGCCGACGCCGGGCAGGACCCCGAGGAACTGGCGGCGGCCGTCCGGGACGCGCTGGCACCGCTGTGGCGGGGGGAGGCCGTCGACGAGGGCTGGCCGGGGGTGGAGAAGCTGCTCGGCGCGGACCGGGCGGCGGCCACGCGCGTGTGGCGCGACGCGATCGCCCGCTCCCTCCAGGAGACGGCGGTCGAGGCGGTACGGGCCGCCGCGCCCGCCGGGTTCCAGATCCTGCTGCACGCGGACCCGGTGACGTACCACTGCGGGGCGAACCCCGGGGTCGACCCCGCGCACATCCTCGGCGTGGCGGACGGCGTGGTCGTCCCGTGCGCGGGCGGCCCGGGACTGTTGCCGGCCTTCGCCGAGGCCGGTGCGGAGGGCGCCGTCCTGGCCGCCAACTTCGGCATCGTGTCGGGCATGGGCGGCAGCCCGGTCACCCTGGCCGAGGACGCGGGCCGCGCGGCGGAGCTGGGCGCGACGGAACTCCGCCTGTACCACGCGGGCCTGGCCTCGGACCAGGATCTGACGGCGGTACGGGAGGCACTGACGGCGGTGGACTGACGCGGGACGGGGCGGTACGGGAGGCACTGACCGAGGTGGGGGGAGCCTCGAGCCGGGGGCCGGGAGCGCCTACTGACGAAGGCGTCGGCGGTGTTCAACCCGAGATTGGGTCAGCGATGGCGCAGCAGTACGGCTGCGGGAAGCAGGCAGCCGCCCCCCACCGTCACCGCCAGGACCCGGAGGTCGACCGGTCCCACCAGGGCGGCGCCGATCGCCATGCCCACCGCCGTCGGGGCGAACAGCAGGGTCTGCGCGGTGGCCGTGGCGCGGCCCAGCAGATGCGGTGGGGTGTCGCGCTGAACCGCGGTGAGCGTGGCGACGAGGACGCACGGCAGCCCGGCGCCGATCGCCGCGCCGCACACGAGGGCCACGGTGTCGTCCGGTACCGCGCGCAGTGCCACGGCCACCCCTGTCAGGGCGATCCCGTACGCGGCGAAGCGGCGTTCGCCGAGGCGGCGAAGCAGGGGGCCGGAGGTCAGGCCGACGGCGATCGACCCCGCGCCCTGGGCGACGTGGAGGAGGCCGGCATAGGCGGGGGAGCGGCCGAGTGCTTCCACCACCGCGAAGACGAGGGAGCCGTTGATGCCGGCCAGCAGCATGGTCACACCCCCGGCCAGGACGAGCGGACGCAGCCGCGCGTGGGCGAGCAGGTGCCGGGCACCTTCGGACGCGCGGCCGGTTCGGGACGCGCGGCCGGTTCGGGCAGTGCGGCCGGTTCGGGCAGTGCGGGTACTGGGTTCGGTGGGGGCGGTTCGGGTGGTGAGCTTGGCTCGGGCCGTTCGGGCCGTTCGGGCGGTGGGGTCGGCTCGCGCGGTGAGGTCGGTGGCCGTGGTGCGGCCGGCCCGCTCCCGTACCGAGCCGTACAACCCCGCCGCCGCCACGAACGTCACCGCGTCCAGCAGGGCCACCGTCGCTCCGCCGTGCGCCGCGTACAGGCCCGCCCCCGCCAAGGGGGCCAGCAGCTTCATGCTCTCGTTCGCCGTCATGCGCAGGCCGTTGAAGTCGCCGAGGAGGGAGGGGGCGACCGTGGTGGCGACGAGGGCCGACTCCGCCGCGTCGTGGACGACGCCCGCCGCGCCGTAGACGAGGAGGACCGTGTAGAGGAGCCACAGGTCACCCGGGGCGTCGACGGTGAAGAGGGTGAGGAGAAGGGCGGCCAGGGCGAGGTCGGTGGTGATGAGGAGGGCGCGGCGGTGCGGGCGGTCCGCCAGGGCGCCCAGCAGGGGGCCGGCCAGGAGCGGGGCCCACAGGGCGAACGCGCACAGCGCCGCCAGCGCGTCCGAGCCGGTGAGGTCCTTGACCCAGACCCCCGCGACCAGCCACAGCGCGCACGACCCGAGGCCCGAGACCACCACCGCGGCCAGACACAGCCCCGCGTCGCGGTCCCGCAGCACCCGTCCCACCGCCCACGTCGTCGATGTCATGGATGTCATGGCTGGTGAGCGTGGTGCTAAGGACCCGGCGCACGGATCGGGCGGATGCCCTAGGAAACGTCACCGGGAAAGGTGGTCGCTCCGCCGGCGATGAGTTCTCGGGACGCCGAGGGTTGGAACTGCTGCCGCTGAAGTGCGTTCAGGGACGCTTGGGTGAGCGGGAGCGAGTGGTGCTGGCCTTCGTCGCGTCGCGTGCGTGGGTCGCGGACCGGTATCAGTGGGGAACTGAAGTTCCCTCATCGAATGCGTGACCTTGGCCGGTGGTGCTCGTTCGCCATGGCGACAGGAGCTTCAGGCGGGTTCGGGTGGGGGTTGGAGGTGGCGGGGTGGGTGAGCTGAAGAGTGTCGCGGCGCCGTTCGTCACGCCCGGTCCGGCGGGTGTGGCCGTCCGGACCCGTCTCAAGCAGCTGACGCCGGGTGATGAGAAGGTGCTGCGGCTGGTGGGGGCGCATCTGGGGTCGCTGGCTTCGCGGGATCTCAAGGCGCGCTGCCGGGACGGCCTGGAGCATTCCGGTCAGGCGTGGGCGGTGCGGAAGCGGGAGCTGACGCCCGTCTCGTCGTCACGCTGGGCGGGCAGTATCACCAAGGCCACGCATGACCAGTGGGCACTGGCCCGCCGCTGCCAGTCGGCGCACATACTGAGCCTGGAAGCGGGGATCCGCACCATCGAGGCCCGGCTGGCACTGCCGGTCGGGCAGAAGGGAACGAAGAAGGCGCCGGGAGGTTACCGGTCGCGGCGGGAATGGCACGCGAAGGCACGGCGCCTGCGGGTGCTGCAGGACCGGCTGACCGCCGCGCGAGCCGACCGCGAGGCCGGCATCGTGCGCGTGGTGCGGGGCGGCAAGCGTCTGGCCCGTACCCGGCATCACCTGGAGGCGGCCGGGCTGAGCGAGTCCGCGTGGCGTGGGCGGTGGGAGGCGGAGCGCTGGTTCTGCCAGGCGGACGGGGAGTCCGGCAAGCGCCACGGTAACGAGACCATCCGCGTCAGCCCCGAGGGTGAGGTGAGTATCAAGCTGCCCGCGCCGCTGGCCCATCTGGCGAACGCCCCGCACGGACGGTACGTCCTTGCCGGCCGGGTCGCGTTCGCGCACCGGGGCGGTGATTGGGCGGATCGCGTCGAAACCAACCGGGCGATCGCCTACCGCATTCACTACGACACCGGCCGGGACCGCTGGTACCTGACCGCGTCCTGGCAGATCCCGCCCACCCCCGCCCTCCCGAACGAGGCCGCGCTCGCGCACGGGGTGATCGGCGTCGACATGAACGCCGATCACCTGGCCGCCTGGCGCCTGGACATTCATGGCAACCCCACCGGCAGCCCGCGCCGCTTCTTCTACGACCTGACCGGCACCGCCAGCCATCGTGACGCCCAGGTCCGCCACGCCCTGACCCGCCTCCTGCACTGGGCCCGCACGTGCGGGGTGAAGGCGGTCGCGGTGGAGGACCTGGACTTCACCGCCGAGAAGACCCGGGAGAAACACGGCCGCCGCACCCGCTTCCGCCGGCTGATCTCCGGTATGCCCACCGGAAAACTCCGCGCCCGACTGGCCTCTATGGCCGACACCACGGGGATCGCCGTCATCGCCGTCGACCCCGCCTACACCAGCCGGTGGGGCGCTCAGCACTGGCAGAAGCCCCTCACCACGACAACCCGTAAGACGACTCGCCATGAGGCTGCTGCCGTGGCGATCGGAAGGCGCGCCCAGGGACACCCGATCCGGCGACGGACGGCACCGCCCCCTGTTCACCGGAGTGATGAGCACGGGCATCGGACCGTCCAGGCCCGACCAGGTGTTGCTGGGCGTGAGGGACCCCGCCGCCGCGTTCCCGGACCACGGACACGATCCGTGCCGCCCGGACGCGGAGCGAACGCGGGCAACCAGAACGCCCAACACCGTCCGGGGCGTTCGGCCGAGCATGAGACCTGGCAACAGGACTCACTCCCGCTCAGTCTTTAGGAACGGTCTACCGAACACGAACGCACCACGCACCACGCACCACGCACCACGCACGAGCACAGACCGGTGAAGGAGTACCGCATGACCGACCACGGCCCGATCCCCCTCGACCTCGGCCCGCAGACCCGGCTCGTCGCCCGGCTCGTCGCGGCCGTCCGCGACGACCAGCTCGCCGGCCCCACCCCGTGCCCCGAGTACGCCGTGCGCCACCTCCTCGGGCATCTGCTCGGACTCGCCGACGCCTTCCGGGACGCGGCCCGCAAGGACCTGGGGCCGACGACGGACACCGCCCCGCAGTCCGCGCTGCCCGACATCGGGCCCGGCTGGCGCGAGGCTCTGCCGAAGGTGCTCGACGAACTGGCGGAGGCCTGGCGGGACCCGGCCGCGTGGACGGGTGAGACCCGGGCGGGCGGGGTGTCCCTGCCGGGGGCGGTCGCCGGGGCCGTGGCGACGGACGAACTCGTCGTGCACGGCTGGGACCTGGCACGGGCGACCGGGCAGGCGTACGAAGCCGATCCACCGGCCCTCGCCGCGACGCACGCCTTCCTGGAGGCGTCGGTCGACGACCCCTCGCGCGGCGAGATCTTCGGCCCCGTGGTCCCCGTCCCGGACGACGAGCCGCTGCTCGACCGCGTGATCGGTCTGAGCGGACGTGATCCGAAGTGGAAGCCATAGCGGCAACCCCGCGCACCACACCATGAGCAACCCACGAAAGAACGCACAAACGCGGCGCGCGCCCCCGCCTGCGTCCGTACGCTCCCGAGCATGCCCCTGAGCCTCACCGTCCTCGGCACCGCCTCACCGCACCCCGGCCCGGGCAGGCCCGCCTCCGGGTATCTGCTGCGCGGTGGCGGCGCCGAGATATGGGTGGACGCGGGCTTCGGTACGTTCGCCGAGTTGCAGCGGCACACGGACCCCACCCGGCTCACGGCCATCTGGATCTCCCATCTGCACGCGGACCACAGCGCGGACCTGGTGGCCGCGCTGTACGGGTTCGCCCACGGCGGTCTCACCCTGCCGACGCCGCTGCCGGTCTACGCGCCCGGCGACTGCGCCGCCCGTGTCGCGGGGTTCCTCGGACGGCCGGACCCCGCCGCCCTGAACAGGGTGTTCGACTTCCGCCCCCTGTACGACGGCCACACCGTCCGGCACTGGAACCTCGCGCTCACCGCCCGCGCCGTCGTCCACGACGTGGAGGCGTACGGCCTGCGCGCCGAGTGCCAGGGGCGGGTCCTCGCCTACTCGGGGGACAGCGGGCCGTGCGACGCGCTGGGCGCGCTCGCGGGCAGCGCCGACGTGTTCCTGTGCGAGGCGGACGTCGACACGCATCGCGAAGGCGAACCCCGGGTGCATCTCACCCCGGAGGAGGCCGGCCGGTACGCCAAGGGCGCCGGCCGGCTGCTGATCACCCATGTGGGGCCGACGCTCACCCCGGAGGGGGCGACCGGGCGGGCGGCGGTGGTCTTCGGCGGTCCCACCGAGAGCGCGCGGGTGGGGGACACCCACACCGTGTGACACCGGTGGTGACGGTGTGACACCGAGATCATGTGACCGCGCGCACATCTGGTTCTGTCGTAAGCATTGACGGCGACACGGGCGTCCTCCTACCTTCAACGCGTCGTACTTCGTACGTCATATATGAGACGCGATATGGGAGATCCCATACGTGAGTTCGCATACGTGAGATCCGAGAGGCGCGCATGACCGCTGTGCCCACGCCGATCCCGTCCCGCACGCAGTTCGTGCTGGAGGGGATCAAGCACCGCATCCTCACCGGGCAGCTGACTCCCGGTCAGGCCCTGGTCGAGACCGAACTGGCCGCGCAGTTCGGGGTGTCCAAGACGCCCGTGCGCGAGGCCCTGAAGACACTGGCCGGGACCGGGCTCGTCGTGATGAGCCAGTACAAGGGCGTCACGGTGCGCATGGTGGACGCGGACATGGCGCGCGAGGTCTACGACGTACGGCTGCTCCTGGAGCCGGAGGCGCTGCGCCGCTCGGTACGGCGCGGTGCCCCGTGGGACGCGGCGAGCTCCGCGCTGACCAGGGCCGACGAGGCCACGGACACCGCCGAACGCTCGCTGGCCAACCGGGAGTTCCACCGTGCGCTGTACGTACCGTGCGGCAATCCGCTGCTCGGCCGGATGCTCGACGAGGTGCGCGACCAGGCCGCCCTGGTCTCGGCCGTCGCCTGGGCCGCCGACCCCTCCTGGGAGCGGGAGGCGGCCGAGCACCGGGAGATCCTGCGGCTCGCCCTCGACGGCGACGCCGACGGTGCCGCCGCCGCCCTGCACGCACACATCGCCTCCTTCGTCGAGCGGGCATTCCCGGAGGCCCGAGTGGAAGCACAGGGCCCACCGGCCCGGTAAGCCCCCGAGTCCACGAGGCACGGCGGAGCCGCCCGACGCGGCGGCCCCGCCCGCCCTCCGCAGTCCTCCAAGAACTCCTTGCAGAGGAAGGTCATCCATGAGCAGCGAGACGTTCGAGACCCAACGGACGGCTCTGGCCGACGTGGTGGCGATCCCGGTGACTCCGTTCGCCGAGGACGGCACCGTCGACCAGGGCGCCCACCGGGCCCTGCTGCGTCGCCTGCTCGACGGCGGGATCACCACCCTCACCCCGAACGGCAACACCGGTGAGTTCTACGCCCTCACCCCCGAGGAACGCCGCCTGGTCACCGAGTCGACCATGGACGAGGTCGGCGGCCGGGGCGCCGTCGTCCTGGTCGGCGTCGGGCACGACGTGCCGACCGCCGTCGCCTCCGCCCGTCACGCCCGTGCGGTCGGGGCGCAGATGGTGATGGTCCATCAGCCGGTGCACCCCTACGTCTCGCAGAGCGGCTGGGTCGACTACCACCGGGTGATCGCGGAGGCCGTGCCCGAGCTGGGCGTCGTGCCCTACATCCGCAACGCCCGGCTCGCCGGCGAACGCCTCGCCGAACTCGCCGACGACTGCCCGAACGTGATCGGCGTCAAGTACGCCGTGCCGGACGCCGCACGCTTCGCCGCCTTCGCCCGCGACGCCGGCCTGGAGCGCTTCGTCTGGGTGGCGGGACTCGCCGAGCCGTACGCGCCCTCCTACTTCTCGGCCGGCGCCACCGGCTTCACCTCCGGACTGGTGAACGTCGCCCCGGCCGTCTCGCTGAACATGATCGAAGCGCTTCGATCGGGTGACTTCCCGGCCGCCATGAAGGTATGGGAGCAGATCCGCCGCTTCGAGGAGCTGCGCGCCGCCAACGGCTCCGCCGACAACGTCACCGTCGTCAAGGAGGCCCTCGCCTCCCTCGGCCTCTGCCGCCGCGACGTCCGGCCCCCCAGCAGGCGCCTGCCCGAGGACGAACGCGCCGAGGTCGCCGCCATAGCCGCCGGATGGTCGATGTGAACGAGCCGCTCTCCATGAGGAAACCCGAGGACCTCCGCAGCCACCAGTGGTACGGCACCGACGGCCTGCGCTCCTTCAGCCACCGGGCCCGTTCCCGCCAGCTCGGCTACCTCCCCGAGGAGCACCTCGGCAAGCCGGTCATCGCGATCCTCAACACCTGGTCGGACATCAATCCCTGTCATGTGCACCTCAGGGATCGCGCGCAGGCGGTCAAGCGGGGTGTCTGGCAGGCGGGCGGATTCCCGCTGGAGTTCCCGGTCTCGACCCTCTCGGAGACCTTCCAGAAGCCGACCCCCATGCTCTACCGCAACATGCTCGCCATGGAGACCGAGGAGCTGCTGCGCTCCTACCCGGTCGACGGGGCCGTGCTGATGGGCGGCTGCGACAAGTCCACGCCCGCGCTGCTCATGGGCGCCGCATCCGTCGACCTGCCGACCGTGTTCGTGCCCGCCGGGCCCATGCTGCCGGGGCACTGGCGAGGCGAGGTCCTCGGCTCCGGCACCGACATGTGGAAGTACTGGGACGACAAGCGCGCCGGGCTCATCGGCGACTGCGAGATGACCGAGCTGGAGTCCGGTCTCGCGCGCTCGCCGGGGCACTGCATGACCATGGGCACGGCCTCCACGCTCACCGCCGCCGCCGAGGTCCTCGGGGTCACCGTCCCGGGCGCCTCCAGCATCCCGGCCGTCGACTCGGGCCACGACCGCATGGCGGCCGCCGCCGGACTGCGCATCGTCGAACTGGTCCACAGGGAAAGGAAGTTGAGCGACATCCTCACCGCCGACGCCTTCGAGGACGCCGTCACCACCGTCCTCGGCCTCGGCGGCTCCACCAACGCGGTCATCCACCTCATCGCGATGGCCGGCCGCGCGGGCGTCAAGCTCACCCTCGACGACTTCGACCGCATCGCCCGCACGGTCCCGGTGCTCGCCAACGTCCGGCCCGGTGGTCAGACGTACCTGATGGAGGACTTCCACTTCGCGGGCGGCCTCCCGGGGTTCCTGTCCCGGATCACCGATCTGCTGCACCTGGACCGGCCGACCGTCTCGTACGACACGATGCGCGAACAGCTCCACGGCGCGCTCGTGCACGACGACGACGTCATCCGGACCCGCGAGAACCCGGTCGCCACCGAGGGCGGCGTCGCCGTCCTGCGGGGCAACCTCTGTCCGGACGGCGCGGTCATCAAGCACATCTCGGCCGAGCCGCACCTGCTGAAGCACACCGGTCCCGCCGTCGTCTTCGACGACTACAGGACCATGCAGCGGACCATCAACGACCCCTCGCTCGGCATCACCGCGGACACCGTCCTGGTGCTGCGCAACTCCGGGCCCAAGGGCGGTCCCGGGATGCCCGAGTACGGGATGCTGCCCATCCCCGACCACCTGCTGAAGCAGGGCGTCCGGGACATGGTGCGGATCTCCGACGCCCGGATGAGCGGCACCAGCTACGGCGCCTGCGCCCTGCACATCGCACCGGAGTCGTACGTCGGCGGGCCCCTCGCCCTGGTCCGCACCGGCGACTCCATCACCCTCGACGTCGAGGCCCGCACCCTTCGACTCAACGTGGACGACGAGGAGTTGGAGCGCCGCCGGGCCGAGTGGACGCCACCACCCACCCGCTACGAACGCGGCTACGGCGCCCTCTACAACGACCAGATCACCCAGGCCGACACCGGCTGCGACTTCGAGTTCCTGGCCAGACCGGGCAAGGTCCCGGACCCGTACGCGGGGTAATGACCTGACCGGCCCGCGCCCCTGGTTTTCAGGGGCGCGGGGCCCTATCGAACATGCGGCTCCGCCGCGTGGGCGCGACCAGCCACAACCCACCCGCACCCGCCAACGCACGACCAGTGGCACCCCGTACCGCGCACCCAAGCACACCCTGCACATCGAGAAAGCGCTTCCTGCAGGTCGCGAGACCAGGCACCACGACGTACCCAGAAACGGAGCCCCAGTCATGGCCCAAGCCGCAGCCGTGGCGAAACCCCCCACGCCGCCCCGGCGGAGCCGTGCGCGCCGTGCCTCCGCGACCCCGCGCAGGCTGCCGTACCTGCTGATCGCCCCGGCCGCCCTGCTCATGCTGGGCTTCATCGCCTACCCGGTCATCAGCGTCTTCTACTACAGCCTGCAGCACTACAACCCCACCAAACCCTGGCGCAACGGCTTCGCCGGCTTCGAGAACTTCGTCCACGCCTTCACCGAGGACCCCCTCTTCTGGGACACCCTCGTCTTCAGCGCCAAGTGGGTGATCGTCGAGGTCTCGCTGCAACTGCTCTTCGGTCTCGCCCTCGCGCTGATCGTCAACCAGACCTTCGTCGGCCGGGCCCTCGGCCGCGCCCTGGTCTTCTCCCCGTGGGCCGTCTCCGGCGTGCTGACCTCCGCGATCTGGGTGCTCCTCTACAACTCCCAGACCGGCATCACCCGTTACCTCGCGGACATGGGCATCGGGGAGTACGGCACCAGCTGGCTCTCCGACACCTCCACCGTCTTCTCGGCGGCGATCGTCGCCGACCTGTGGCGCGGTGTCCCCTTCTTCGCGATCCTCATCCTCGCCGACCTCCAGTCCATCTCGAAGGACCTGTACGAGGCGGCCGAGGTCGACGGCGCCGGCCGCGTCCGGCAGTTCCTGCACATCACGCTGCCGCACCTGAAGGACGCGATCATCCTCTCCACGCTGCTGCGCGCGGTGTGGGAGTTCAACAACGTCGACCTGCTGTACACCCTGACGGGCGGCGGACCGGCCGGAGTGACCACGACCCTCCCGCTGTACATCGCCAACACCTCCGTCGACGCCCACAACTTCGGCTACGCGTCCGCCCTGACCACGGTCGCGTTCGTGATCCTGCTCTTCTGCTCCATGGTCTATCTGCGGCTGAGCAAGTTCGGAGGCGAGTCCAAGTGATCACCAAGGACGCCGAGAGGACCGTACCGGTGACGTCCGCGCCCGCCGCCGAGGAGCCCCCGCAGCGGCCCGGCAGGGCTCGCCGCGCCTGGGACGAGGTACCGCGCTGGCAGATCTACCTCCCGCTCTCGATCTACCTGGTCTTCACCCTCGTCCCCTTCTACTGGATCCTGCTCTTCGCGCTGCGCAAGCCCGGCTCGACCTCGCTCGTGCCCTGGCCGATCACCTTCGAGCACTTCGAGAAGGTGTGGAACGAACGCAGCTTCGGCACCTACTTCCAGAACAGCGTGCTCGTCGGTGTCGTCACCCTGCTGATGACCACGCTCGTCGCCCTGGCCGGCGGCTACGCCCTCGCCCGCTTCGACTTCAGGATCAAGCGCGGGTTCATGCTGGCGCTGCTCTGCTCCCAGTTCGTGCCGGGCGCGCTGCTCCTGGTCCCGCTGTTCCAGATCTTCGCCGAGCTGCGGATGATCAACTCGCTCGGCAGCGTCATCCTCGCCGAGACGGTCTTCCAGCTGCCACTGTCGATCATCCTGATCAGCAACTTCATCAAGAACGTGCCGTACTCGCTGGAGGAAGCGGCCTGGGTCGACGGCTGCAACCGGTTCACCGCGTTCCGGGTGGTCGTGCTGCCGCTGCTGCGGCCCGGTCTGATCGCCGTCGGCTCCTTCGCCTTCGTGCACTCCTGGAACCATTTCCTCTTCGCCCTGATGTTCCTCAGCAACCAGGAGAAGCAGACCATCCCGGTCGGCCTGAACACCCTGCTCAGCGCGGACAGCGTCGACCTGGGCGCACTGGCGGCCGGCGGCATCGTCGCCGCCGTCCCGGTGGTCGTCGTCTTCGCCTTCATCCAGAAGTGGCTCATCACGGGCTTCAGCGCGGGGGCGGTGAAGGGATGAGGAAGGTCCAACCGGTCGTCGTGCTCGGGCGCCAGGGCGTCCCGCTCACCACCCCGGCCGGGGCAGAGGCCCAGGGCGCCGGGCAGGACACCGGCCGCGACATCAGCCGGGACACGCTCGCGGCCGACGTCGGCCGGACGCCTACCCTGCACCAGAAGATCGACAGCGCCGGGCAGGCCGACCGAGCGGTGGCACGCGGCGCGGGCACAGGGAGGATCCGATGAACACCACGACGTACGAGAGCCCGCTTCCGCTCGTCCTCGCGGGAGCCCGGGGCCACGGCCGCTGGCACCTGGAGAACATCCGGCGGCTGGCGGACAAGGGGATCGTCCGGCTCGCCGGCATCTGCGAACTGACGCCGCTGGACGCGGACGAGATCCCCGACGGACTCGGCACGCCCGAGCAGTCCGCCGACTTCGGGGCGCTCCTCGATTCCACGGGCGCGGCGATCGCCGTGATCTGCACGCCCATCCCCACCCACACCGACCTGGCGCTGACGGCCGCCGAGCGGGGCGTCCACGTGCTGCTGGAGAAGCCGCCGGCCCCGTCGTACGCCGAGTTCCGCCGGATGGCCGACGGGGTGGCGGCGGCCGGGGTGGTCTGCCAGATCGGCTTCCAGTCGCTGGGCTCGCACGCCCTGCCCGCCATCCGCACGATGGTCGCCGACGGCCTGATCGGCGAGGTCGTCGGCGTCGGCGGAGCCGGCGCCTGGGCCCGCGCAGAGGCGTACTACCAGCGCGCGCCCTGGGCCGGGAAGCGCCGTCTGAACGGCGTGGACGTGATCGACGGGGCGCTCACCAACCCCCTCGCGCACGCCGTCGCCACCGGGCTCGCGCTCGCGGGCGCGCCCCGCGCCGAGGATGTCGCCACCATCGAGACCGAGTTGCTGCGCGCCAACGACATCGAGTCCGACGACACCTCCTGCGTAAGGATCACCACCGCGGACGGCGGCCGGGTCACCGTCGCCGCCACGCTGTGCGCGGAGGACCCGGACGACCCGTACAACGTCGTCCACGGCACCAGCGGCCGGATCACCTTCTGGTACAAGCAGGACCGCGTGCTCGTCCAGCGCGCGGGACACGGCCCGGAGGAGATCGAGTACGGCCGCACCGACCTGCTGGAGAACCTCGTCGACCATCTCCTCGACGGCACCGACCTGCTGGCCCCGCCGGAGGTGACCGGCGCGTTCATGAAGGTCGTCGAGGCGATCCGGGTCGCCCCGGACCCGGTCGCGCTGCCGGACGGCGCCTGGCACCGGCTGCCCGAGGAGGACCGCCGGGTCGTCGACGGCATCGACGGCCTGGTCGCGGCCGCCGCCGACGACCTCGCCCTCTACTCCGAACTCGGCGCCCCCTGGGCGCTCCCCGAAGCAACGGCGAAAGAGGTGAGCACGTGACGATCGCCGACGACTCCCTGGTCCTGCGCGTGGCGGGCCGCCCGGTGGGCCACTACCTCACCCGGCCCGAAGTGCCGCAGCGGCTCTCCCCGCGCCCCTGTCTGCATCCCGTCACCACCCTGTCCGGTACGGCGGTCACCGAGCTGAGTCCCGCCGACCACCTCCACCACCTCGGCGTCGGTGTCGCCGTTCCCGACGTCGAGGGGCACAACTTCTGGGGCGGACGCACCTACGTCCGCGACCTGGGACCGACCGAGCTCGACAACCACGGCTCCCAGCGCCACACCGCCTTCCAGCTGCGCGACCCCGACGGCTTCGTCGAGGAGCTGCGCTGGGTGGCCTCAGGCACCGAGTTACTGCGTGAACGGCGTACCGTCGCAGCCACCCGACTCACCGACTCCGCCTGGGCGCTGGACTTCACCTTCTCCCTCACCAACATCACCGGCGCCCCGGTGTCGATCGGCAGCCCCGCCACCAACGGCCGCCCCGGCGCCGCGTACGGCGGCTTCTTCTGGCGGGCCCGCAAGGAGGCCGCGGCCCCCCGTGTCTTCACCGCCGAGGCGGAGGGCGAGACCGGGGTCCACGGCAGCCGCGCCGACTGGCTCGCCCTGGCCGGCGACACCTGGACGCTCGTCTTCGCCGGGGCCACCGACACCACCCGCCGCGATCCCTGGTTCGTCCGCGCCGACGAGTACCCGGGCGTCGGCTCCTCCCTCGCCCCCACCGACCGCCTGCCGATCGAGCCGGGCGGGACGGCCGTACGCCGGGTCGTGACCGTCGTCGCCGACGGCACCCTCGACCGGGACGGGGCCGCGGCCCTCGTACGCAAGGCGGTGAGCCCGTGACCACCTCGGTGAGCGCGCCCGCCTTCTCCGCCGACCTGGGTGACGGCACCTACCGCAACCCGGTCCTCGACGCCGACTGGTCCGACCCCGATGTCCTGTGCGTGGCCGACGACTTCTACCTGACGGCCTCCAGCTTCGGCCGGGCCCCGGGCCTTCCCCTGCTGCACTCCCGGGACCTGGTCAACTGGACGCTCGTCGGTCACGCGCTGCAACTCCTTGAACCGGCATCCGAGTTCAGGGCCCCGCGCCACGACTGCGGGGTGTGGGCGCCCTCGCTGCGGCACTTCGACGACCGGTTCTGGATCTTCTGGGGCGACCCCGACCGCGGCGTCTTCCAGGTCAACGCCCCCGGGATCAGAGGGCCTTGGACCCGGCCGCACCTGGTCGAGGAGGGCAAGGGACTCATCGACCCCTGCCCGCTGTGGGACGAGGAGACCGGCGAGGCGTATCTGGTGCACGCCTGGGCCAAGTCCCGCTCCGGCGTCAAGAACCGGCTCACCGGCCACCGGATGCGGCCCGACGGGACGGGGCTGCTCGACGAGGGCAAGGTCGTCGTCGACGCGGACCGGCTTCCCGGCTGGTTCACCCTGGAGGGCCCCAAGCTCTACCGGCACGACGGGTGGTACTGGATCCTCGCCCCCGCCGGAGGCGTGGAGACCGGCTGGCAGGGCGCCTTCCGCTCCCGGGACTTCTTCGGCCCCTACGAGGAACGGATCGTCCTGGAGCAGAAGGACACCGGGGTCAACGGGCCGCACCAGGGCGGCTGGGTGCGCACGGCGGCCGGCGAGGACTGGTTCCTGCACTTCCAGCAGCGGGGCGCGTACGGCAGGGTCGTCCACCTCCAGCCCATGCGCTGGGACCACGCGGACGGCTGGCCGGTGATCGGCGACGACGGCGCCCCGGTCGCCGTCCACCGCAAACCGGCGCTGCCGGCCCAGCCGCCGGCCGCGCCCGCGACCGACGACGACTTCCCCGGCGGCCGCTTCGGACGCCAGTGGCAGTGGACCGCTAACCCTCAGGACGGCTGGGCCACCCAGCACTCCGGGGACGGGCTGCGGCTCACGTGCGTGCGCTCCGTGCACGCGCACGACCTGCGGAAACTGGCGAATGTGCTCACACAGCGGCTGCCGGGGATCCCCGCCGTCGTCGAGGTGGAACTGAGACTCGACAGCGAGGAACCGGGGGCGCGTGCCGGGCTCGCCGTGCTCGGGGACGCGTTCCGCTGGATCGGGCTCCAGCGGGGTGCCGACGGGAGCGTGCACCTCGTCCACCGGTTCGCCGAGACCGTCGCCGACCGGGAACGGGACGCCGATCACGCGCGCCCGGCGCCCGGGGGACGCGCCCGGCTGCGGATCGAGACCTCGGCGGGGGCGCGCTGCCGGTTCTCCTACGACGTGGGGGAGGGGTGGCAGCCCTCGGGACAGGTCTTCGCCGCCACCCCCTGGCGTTGGGTCGGCGCCCTGCTCGGCCTCTTCGCGGTCGCGCCCACCGGCGGGGGGCACGCCGGGGCGGCCACGTTCACGCAGTTCAGGATCACCCCTTCCGCGTAACTCGTACGCCTGTTTGGAGCCGCAATGACGCACCTCCTTGGCAAGCGCGACGCCGTGGACCGACATGAGCGGCTTCTCCTGCAAGGACGCGCGGTTCACAGCAATGCCGGGCGTACGGGCCGGTGCCACCGCCGACCGGCCGCAACTCGACCACGCGGGCGCCTCGGGCCACCCGGTCGCCAAGTACCTCGCGGGGAAGGACGGCTGGGCACCGCATCGCGGTCGCGCCGGCCACTGAGCCCGCACCGGAGACAGCAAGGACCCCCGACTTCACAACCCTCGTATCCAGAAGAGAGAGCCGTTCGATGAAGATCAGCAATCGCAGAAGCAGGCGTGCCGCCGCGGCCGTCGCCCTCGGATCCGTCCTCGCCCTGACCGCCACCGCCTGCGGTGACGACGGCAGCGGCGCGGGCGGGGACAAGGGCTCCGAGGGCAGCGGCAAGGGCGAGATCGTCTTCTGGGACAACAACGGCGGTGTCCGCACCGAGATCTGGAAGGAGGTCATCGCCGACTTCGAGAAGGCCCACCCGGACATCGACGTCCGGTACGTCGGGATCGCCTCCACGGAGTACCAGTCCAAGGTGGACACGGCCATCCAGGGCCGCGGCCTGCCGGACGTCGGCGGTGTCGGCGCGGCCATGGTCGCGGGATTCGCCGCGCAGGGCGCGCTGGAGCCGCTCGACGACCGGCTCTCCGAATCCTCCCTGAGCGGCAGGCTCAACGAGTCGATGGTCGAGTCGCTGAAGTCCGCCGGCGGCGGCGACGCCCTCTACTCGATCCCGACCTCCGCCAACAACGGTGTCCTCTACTACCGCACCGACCTGTTCAAGGCGGCGGGCCTGGCCGAGCCGACCGACTGGGACACGTTCTACGACGCCGCCGAGAAGCTCACCGACAAGGACGAGAACAAGTTCGGCTACACCATCCGCGGCGGCGCCGGCTCCATCGCGCAGGCGCTGGACGCGATGTACGGGCAGTCGGGGATCACCTCGTTCTGGGACGCGAGCGGTGAGAAGACCACCGTGAACGACCCGAAGAACGTGGAGGCCCTGGACAAGTACGTCGGCCTCTACAAGAAGGTCACGCCCGCGGCCGACCTCAACAACGACTTCACCAAGATGGTCGCGCAGTTCGACTCCGGCACGATCGGGATGCTGAACCACAACCTGGGCTCCTACCAGGACCACGTGAAGGCGTTCGGCGACAAGTTCCGCGGCATCCCGCAGCCGACCGGGCCCGGTGGCAAGCGGGTGCAGGTGTCCAACCCGGTCGACGGGCTCGGTCTGTTCAAGAGCTCGAAGAACAAGGAAGCCGCCTGGAAGTTCATCGAGTTCGCCACCTCGCACGAGGAGAACTCCAAGTTCAACAAGTCGGCCGGGCAGGTGCCGTCGAACAACGACGCCGCGAAGGACGCGTGGATCTCCGAGGCCGAGCCGACGAAGCTGGCCGCCGCCGCGCTCACCGACGGGTCGACGACGATCGTGCAGCTGCCGTACTACCTGCCGGACTGGAACACGATCTCGAAGGCCGACAACGAGCCGGCCTTCCAGAAGGTGATGGACGGGCAGAGCACGGCGAAGGAGTTCCTGGACACGCTGGCCGAGCAGCTGAACAAGGCGCAGGCCGAGTGGAAGGAACAGAAGGGCTGAGAACTCGGTCCGGTTCGTTTCGTGGCCGGCTGACGGCTTGTCGGGGGCTGGTCGCGCCCACGCGGCGGAGCCGCACATGTGACAGCCCCGCGCCCCTGGAGGGGCGCGGGGGGAACCCCTGTCGAGAAAGGCACCCGCACGTGTCACTCACCCGTAGACAGGTCACCACCGCGGCGCTCGCCGCCGTACCGCTCGCCGTGGCCGCCACCGGGCCCGCGTCCGCCGCGGCCTCGCCCGGCGGGGCCCGCCGTGAGCGCACCCTCTACATCGCCGGCGACTCCACCGCCGCGCAGAAGTACGTCGGCGCCGCGCCCGAGACCGGGTGGGGGACGGCGCTGCCGTTCTTCCTCCGGAAACGGCTGGCGGTCTCCAACCACGCCGTGAACGGGCGGAGTTCGAAGAGCTTCATCGACGAGGGCCGGCTGGACGTGATCCTCGGGGCCCTTCGGCCCGGGGACGTCCTGGTCGTCCAGTTCGGGCACAACGACTCCAAGATGGCCGATCCCGCGCGGTACACCGAGCCGTGGACGACGTACCAGGATCACCTGCGCCGGTACGTCGACGGTGCGCGGGCGAGGGGGGCCCGGCCCGTCCTCGCCACCTCCGTCGAGCGCAGAAAGTTCGACGCGAGCGGCAACGCCGTGCCCACCCATGGCGACTATCCGGCAGCGGCGACCGCTCTCGCCGCCGAGGAGGGTGTCGCCCTCCTCGACATCCAGGCGCTGTCGATCGCGTTGTGGCAGCGGCTCGGGGTCGAGGAGACCAAGAAGTACTTCAACTGGACCGCGACCGAGCAGGACAACACGCACTTCAATCCGCCGGGGGCCATTGCCGTGGCCCGGCTGGTCGCGGGTGAGTTGGTGCGCAGGCGGGTTCTTTCGCCGAGGGACGTTCGTCGTCTCGACGAGGAGGTTCCCGACTCCTGGATCACGTGGCCCCCGGCGTAGCGCCGCAGCCGTAGGCCGGTTCTTCGGCGTCCCGCCCGTCGTGGCTGGTCGCGCCCACGCGGTGGAGCCGCCTATGGATAGCAGCCCGCGCCCCCTGGAACGGGCGCGACATCCCCCTTTGCTTCGAAAGGAACCGCACACATGCGTCCTCGTTACTGGCATGTCCATGTCATGACATCCGTCGTCGGCTGTACCGCGCTCGTGCTCGGGGTCACCGGCACCGGAGTCGCCCAGGCCCAGGGGCGCGACCTCGGCCGGCAGGTTCTCGGCGCCGGCGACGGGTGGGGGTCGGCCGAGGGCGGCACGACCGGCGGGTCCGCCGCCGACGCCGACCACGTCTACACCGTCACCACCTGGGCGCAGTTCAAGGCCGCGCTGAGAGACGGCGGTGACGCGCCGAAGATCATCAAGGTGAAGGGGATGATCGACGCCGTCGCCGAGGGCTGCGAGGCCTTCGTCACCGGGGGCTACGACCTCCAGCAGTACCTCAAGGACTACGACCCGGCCGTCTACGGCAACGACCAGGTCGCCAAGGGACCGCAGGAGGACGCGCGGGTCGCGTCCATGGCCAACCAGGACTCGGCGATCAAGGCCGGCATCCCGTCCAACACCACCATCGTCGGCGTCGGCAGGAACTCCGGCATCCTCGGCGGCAGCCTCCAGATCAAGGGCGTCTCGAACGTCATCGTGCGCAACCTCACCATCGAGGCGCCGCTCGACTGCTTCCCCAAGTGGGACCCGACCGACGACGACCACACCGGCAACTGGAACTCCGAGTACGACGCCGTGGTCGTCTTCGGCACCGACCACGTCTGGCTGGACCACAACACCTTCACCGACGGGCGCCACCCGGACAGCGAACGGCCCGTCTACTTCGGCAAGGTCTTCCAGCAGCACGACGGGCTGACCGACATCGTGCGCGGCTCCAACTACGTGACCGTCTCCTGGAACCGCTTCCAGGACCACGACAAGAACATGCTGATCGGCAACAGCGACAGCACCGCCGCCCTCGACGCGGGCAAGCTCAAGGTCACCCTGCACCACAACCGCTTCGACGGGATCCTCCAGCGTTCCCCGCGCGTGCGGTTCGGCCAGGTCGACGTCTACAACAACCACTACGTGGTGACCGAGGAACAGAAGGACGACTACTACATCTTCGGCGTCGGCCTCTCCTCGCAGCTCCACGCCAGCGACAACGCGATCACGCTGCCGGCGGGCGCGAGCGTCGGCAAGGCCCTGAAGAGGTGGAACGACTCCCCGCTGACCGCCGAGAACAACTACGTCAACGGCAGGCCGACGGACCTGATCGCCGTCCACAACGCCGAGATCCCCTCGGAGTTCCTCCGGTCGGGCGCCGGGTGGACGCCCACCCTGCGGACCGAGGTCGACTCGCCGCGCGCCGTACCGGGCATCGTCGCGAACCGCGCGGGTGCCGGGAAGGTCTGCTGATGGCCGGGCGTCACCCGGGGCCGAGCAGACGGTCGTTCGTGGCCGCCGGGGTCGGGACCGCGCTCACGCTCGCCGTCGCGAACCCGGCCCGAGCGGCCCGAGCGACACCGGCGGCCCGGGCCGATCGTGCCGCCCGTGGCCGCCGGGTCTTCGGGCGCTACGGATCACCGGCCGCTCGCCTCGACGAGCGGACCCTGTACGTGGACGCCGGCGGCGCCGGCGACTTCACCACTGTCCAGGCCGCCGTCACCGCCGCGAGCGGTACCGCACACACGCTGGTCGTCGCGCCCGGCGTGTACCGCGAGACCGTAGCCGTCGGCGTCGCGCGTACGGAGATGACCTGGATCGGGGCCTCCGGGAACGCCCGGGACGTCGTGGTCGTGTACGACAACGCGGCCGGCACCCCGAAGCCCGGCGGCGGCACCTACGGCACCACCGGGTCCGCCACCACCCTGGTGCAGGCCGCCGGGTTCACCGCCCGGGACATCACCTTCGCCAACGACTGGCTGCGCGCCGACCACCCCGACATCACCGGCACCCAGGCCGTCGCCATCAAGGTGCAGGGCGACCGGTCGGCGTTCCTGAGCTGCCGGTTCCTGGGGCACCAGGACACCCTCTATGCCGACTCGACGGCACTCGGCGCCTTCGCCCGGCAGTACTTCCGCGACTGCTACGCCGAGGGCGACGTGGACTTCGTCTTCGGACGGGCCACGGCCGTCTTCGAAGGCTGCCACTTCCACACCCTGTCCAGGACGGACCTGGCCTCCGCCCCGTACGGGTTCGTCTTCGCGCCCTCCACCGCGGGCGCCAACCCGCGCGGCTACCTGGTGACCCGGAGCCGCGTCACCAGCGAGGCCCCGGACGCCCACTACAAGCTGGCCCGGCCCTGGGTGCCGAGCTCGGACACCACCGCCCGGCCCATGCTCACCGTGCGCGAGACCCGCCTCGGTGCCGGGATCGACGCGATCGCGCCCTACACCGACATGTCGTCGGGCTTCCCCTGGCAGGACCAGCGGTTCGCCGAGTACCGCAACACCGGACCCGGCGCCGTCGTCTCCGTCCCCGAGAACCGGCCCCAGCTCACGGCCGCCGAAGCCGCCTCCGCCACCCGTGAGGTGTACCTCGGCGACTGGACCCCGTGGGAGAGGTGCTGAGATGCGCCGACGCACCCTGCTCGGCAAAATCGCCGGCGGCCTGGTGGCCTCCGGCGCGGCGCCTGCCCTCGCCCACGGCGGCCGTCGGGTCCTGCACGTCCGGCCCGGCGGATCGGTCCAGGCCGCCGTGGACGCCGTCACCGGGCCCGGGTGGACGATCGTCGTCCACCCCGGTACGTACCGCGAGGTCGTCGACATCCCAGCGGGCAAGGGGGAGTTGACACTGCGCGGGGCGTCCCGCGACCCCCACGCCGTCGTGATCGTCTTCGACCGCGCCAACGGCACCCCCAGGCCCGAGGGCGGCACGTACGGCACCGCGGGCTCCGCCACCTTCACCTCGGCGGCGCCCGGCCTGACCGTACGCGACCTGACCCTCGCCAACGACTGGCTGCGCGCCGACCACCCCGACATCACCGGGACGCAGGCGGTCGCCGCCTACGTCACCGGGGACCGATCGCATTTCGAGAACGTCCGGTTCCTCGCCCACCAGGACACCCTGTTCGCGGACACCACCGCGCTCGACGCCTTCGACCGGCAGTACTACGGCCGCTGCTACATCGAGGGCGACGTCGACTTCGTCTTCGGGCGGGCCCGTGCCGTCTTCGACTCCTGTCACTTCCGCACCCTCCAGCGGGACGTGGCCTTCACCCCCAAGGGCATGGTCTTCGCGCCCGCCACCGCTCGCGCCAACCCCTACGGCTTCCTCGCCCTGCGCGGCCGGATCACCTCCGGCGCCGAGGACGCCGCGTACAAGATCGCCCGGCCCTGGGTGCCCTCGTACGAGACGACGGCCTGGCCTTCGCTGGTCGTGCGGGACACCTGGATCGGCCCCGGGACAGACGCCGTCGCGCCCTACACCAACATGCGCGACGCCCACCCCTGGCAGACCATGCGCTTCCGTGAGTACGCCAACGCCGGTCCGGGCGCGGTCGTCTCCGTCCCGGAGAACCGGCCCCGGCTGACGGCCGCCGAGGCCAGGGAGCACACCCGGCGGACCTACCTCGGTGACTGGAGGCCGTATGCCGGCCGGTGAACCGGCGGGCTGCATCGGCCATGTGTTCACCGCACCCCAGCAGGACGAGGTCTTCGACTGGCTCGACGCCGTCCTGTGAACCACCCCGATGAACCACTCCACCCGCACGAGAAGGGAACCGCTCTCCATGTCTCGTCCGTCTCGCCCGTTCCGTCGTACCGCTCTCGCCCTGGGCACCGCCCTCGCCCTCGGCTGCGCCCTGGCCGCATTCCCCACCCAGGCGCACGCCGCGACCGTGGTCGTCAACACGACCACGGCCCTGTCCAACGCCATCAAGAACGCCACCCCCGGCACCGTCATCCAGGTGCGCGGCGGCACGTACTACCCGACGGCGACCCTCCAGTCGACGGCGAACGGCAACTCCTCCAGCCGGATACACCTCCAGCCGTACGGCTCGGAGACCGTGAAGATCGACGGCTCCAACCTTCCCGACGGCGACTGGATCTTCAAGCTGACCGCCGACCACTGGACCGTCTCCGGGATCACCTTCCAGAACTCCCCCGACAGCGCGGTGGTCTGCCAGTCCTGCGCCTCCACGGTCTGGGACAACATCAAGACCATCAACGGCGGCGACTCCGGCTTCACGCTCACCGGCGACGGCACCACCGGCAACACCGTCCGGAACATCGACTCCTACGGCCACTACGACCGGGCCAACCACGGGGAGAACGCCGACGGCATCGCCGTGAAGTTCGGCTCCGGCAGCGGCAACCTCATCACCGGGGCCCGTCTCTACAACAACTCGGACGACGGCCTGGACTTCTGGTCCTTCTCCTCGCCCGTCACCGTCGAGCACACCTGGGCGATGGGCAACGGCAAGAACCGCTGGGGCGATGCCGCGTTCGCCGGAGACGGCAACGGCTACAAGCTCGGCGGCGACGGCGAGACCGTGGCCCATGTCGTCAACAACTCGGCGGCCTGGGACAACGCGGGCAACGGCTTCACCGAGAACAGCAACAAGGGCGCCATCGTCATCAACCGGACCACCGCCTACGCCAACGCCAAGTGGGGCTACTACTTCGCCACCGGCGCGGCCCGCCTCGGCAAGAACCTGGCCGTGAGCAACGGCGGCGGCTTGGTCAACAAGGGTTCCTCGGTCGTGTCGTCCGGCAACAACTGGGACTCCGGCGTCTCGACCCCGTCGTTCCGCTCCACCGACGCCTCCTCGACGTACAACGCCCGTTCGTCGAGCGGCACCCTGCCCGCGACCACCTTCCTCACCACGGGCAGTACGACGATCGGCTCGACGATGAACTGACCGGCGCGAAGCTCTCCGGCACGCCGGGTAAAACGATTCTGTCGACTCGGAGCGGGTGCGACCCCACACAGTGTTGCGCGACGAACAGCGCATGCGCACTTGAGTGGAGTGGTCCTCGTGGTCGGTAGTCCTCGCCCGCTGATCCTGATTCGCGGATTCGGCGGCCCCGGTGTGTCGGACGAGCGGCGTGACGCCTATCAGGGATTCAACAACGGCACCGTCTACGCGGAGAGCTACGGCGAGAACTACATCTACGAGGGATTCGTCCTGCGCGCTCTCAAGTCCTCGCTCCACCCGTACCGGGACGCCACCAACGTGGTCGGCTACTACGAGAAGGAGCAGGAGCCCAGACCCGGAGAGCGCGACGGATGGCCCGAGCACCTGCTCAGCGGCACGATGGTGGTCGACGTCCCCATGGCGCGCGAGGTGCTCGCCCAGGGCGCCATGGGAACCCTGTGGATCTACCGCTACTACGACCTCGTCCCCCGGAAGATCGACCGCTTCGGGGAAGGGCTGGTCAGGCTCATCGAGATCATCCGGCACGGGATGCGGCCGGACGAGGAGTTCACCGGCGTGGACATCGTCGCGCACAGCATGGGCGGCCTCGTCACCCGGGCCGCCCTGAGCCACTTGGGGGACAAGAGCGCGGACGTCATCCACCGCATCGTCACCCTGGGCACACCGCACCGGGGGATCGCGTTCCAGTACATGCCCGACGCGATGGTCAAATGCCTGCCCGACTCGGTTGCGGACGAGATCGCCGCCTTCGACCCGGACCGCACGGACATCCGGGCCATCCCGTTCCCCGTCAGGCGCATCCTCACCGTGGTCGGTACGGACCACCGCTCCTACAGCGCCAAGTTCGCCACCCTGGGCAACCGCATCGCCGGCCTGATCGACGAGGGCACGCTCACCTACAACCGCAGCGACGGCCTGGTCAAGCAGTCCTCCGCCCAGATCCCGGGCGCGCCCCGGACCTTCGTCCACAAGTGCCACGGCGGCAACGACTCGCTGGTGACCTCGCGCGAGGCGTACGAGATCGCCATGCGCTTCTTCCATGGCACGCACCACGTTCAGCTGAGACTGGACCGGGCCGAGGTGACCCGTGGCCGGGACCTCTTCGGCCGCAGCGAGTTCTACTTCGGGGTGTCCGTCAAACCCCGCTTCGTCGACTTCGAGCTGTGCCACCAGAGCAGCGAGGCCGAGAACTACTACGGCCCCTTCCGCAAGGACGACCTCTCCGACGAACTGCCCGATCTCGCCGAGGAGTTGAGCAGGCCGCTCTCGGCGCCGGGTGACGCCACCACCGGATGGGCCGGCGAGAACCGGCTGATCTGGGAGGGCTGGGTCGACGCCGCCGCCAAACCCGAGGGCGCGGGGGACCGGTCGGTGGTCCTCCGCCTCGGCATCCATGTGTACGAGCGGGACAGCCTCGGTATCGGATTCTCCGACAACGAAGTCTTCCGCAAGCAGTACTACGTCCAGGCGGTGCCCGGCGACGACGGGGCGTGGTCGCTGTACCTCCACACCACCGAGCGCTACCTGGCGCCGGGAGTGAGCACCGAGGAAGGGCACACCGCCGCGGAGGACGAGGACATCGCGGAGGTGTGGCCGATGCGGCCCACCGACAAGGGTGGGCCCGGCACCTGGGCCTTCGAGGTCGGAGGGACGGGCTTCAAGGCGAACCTGCTGCTGACGGTGACCGACGAACGGACCACGGGCTCCGCACCGGCCTGATCGACGTCAATCGGTGTGCGTGTGAAGACTCCCGGGGAAACTTTCGAGCGATTTCGCGGGAACGCGGCAACCCTTTCCCGGCGGGCGGCGACCAGTGATCAGAAGCGGGCCGGGGTGGGCCCTCCGGCCCGCTTCGTTCCTCGTCTCCCGAAGACGCGTCCCCTGCGAAAGGAATCCCGTGCGTCAGACCTACGGGCGCCACCGAAGAACCGGGACCCTGTCGGTCGCCGCCGCCGTGTCCGTCGCCGCGGGGGCGGGCGGCGTCCACCTGGGCCTCGCGCACGACGGCGCCCAGGCCGCCGGCACCACCGTCACGGTCTCCAGCACCCCCGCGCTGGAGTCGGCCCTGGCGGACGCCGTCGCCGGTACGACCATCCAGGTCCGCGGCGGCACCTACCGGCCCACACGGACGCTGAAGTCCACGGCGAACGGCACCCCTTCCGCCCGGATCACGCTCACCGCGTACGGCAGCGAGAAGGTCAAGGTCGACGGATCGGCCCTGCCCGCCGGCTCCTGGCTCGCCGCGATCCACGGTGACTACTGGACCGTCTCGGGGCTCACCTTCCAGAACTCCCCGGCCGAGGGCTTCGTCGCCACCTCCTCCGTCGGCGGTGTCTTCCAGAACCTCGTCACCGCGAACAACGGAGACTCCGGCTTCACCCTGCGCGGTGACGGCTCCACGGACAACCTCGTGCGCAATCTGGACAGCCACGGCAACTACGACGCCGCGAACCACGGCCGGAACGCCGACGGCATCGCCGTGAAGTTCGGCTCCGGCACCGGCAACAGGATCACCGGGGCGCGCCTGTACGGCAATGCGGACGACGGGCTCGACCTCTGGCAGTTCTCCTCGCCCGTCACCGTCGACCACTCCTGGGCCTTCGGCAACGGCAGGAACCGCTGGAAGGACCCGGCTTTCGAGGGCAACGGCAACGGGTTCGAGCTGGGCGGCGGCGGAGCCTCGGTCGCGCACTCCGTCACCCACAACGCGGCCTGGGACAACACGCTGCACGGGTTCACCGGGAACACCAACACCGGCGCGGTCCTGCTGAACCGCAACACGGCCTACGCCAACAAGGAGTACGGGTTCTCCTTCGCCACCGGCAAGGCCAGGCCGGCGCGGAACCTGGCGGTGGGCAACGGGACGGGAAAGGCGAAGCTGGGCTCCGGCACGGTCTCGACCGCCAACAACTGGGACAGTGGCATCACCGCGCCGGCCTTCCGTTCCACGGACGCGGCCACCGCGTACGCGGCCCGGCGGACGGACGGTTCCCTGCCGATCACGACGTTCCTCACCACGGGCTCCAGGGCCGTCGGCGCCACGATGAACTGACCTGCCGCGCGGGGCGGGAGCCAGGAAAGGCGAGAACAGACGGGGCGAGAAGAAGGCGCCCCCCGCCGGTCGTCACCGGCGGGGGGCGTTTCTCGTGCCGACCCCGAGGGGGGCTCCGGTCGGCACCTGCTGCCGGCCGAGGGGGGCTCAGGCCGACAGGTCCAGGCAGTCGAACGAGGTGGCCGGGCCGAGGATGCCCGTGCCGCTCGAACCACTGACGATGTCGAGTGTCAGTACGTCGTACTCACTGGTGTTCGACGTCCACGCACTTACAGGGACGCTGTGGAGGAAGGTGTGGTTGTTCCCCCGGTGCGAACCCGTGGTGAGCGAAGGGGTGGACGGCTGTCTCGGGCCGCCGGGACCGGCGAGCCCCAGTCATTGATGGATACCCGCGCCCGCCCGCCCGCGAACGCGTCCGTGACCCCGGGTCCGTGCCCACACCGAGCCCTGTCGGCTCCCTGCCGGAGCCGTTGGAGTCGCGGTGTCGCCGTGGTCGGCGATCATGCCGACGATCGCCGTCAGGGGAGCCACGACGTCGATGTCGCTCAGCACGATCGCGCGCTGGTGCTGTGTCCTGCAGTTGCCGCAGGAGCGCACCAGCCTGCCGGAGTCCCGCACGCGAAGATCGGGTCCCGGCCCTCGTCCTGACTGCCGTCCCCGAGCGCGCCCTTCGCCCCGCCCGTGAGGGGCGAGGGCGGCCACCGACGCGGTCACGGCCCGCCGGCCGGTGACCCGACGGCGGTGCCGGACGCGCTGTTCTGCAGATGCGCTCATGTGCCCGATTCCTCGCTGGTGGTGACTCTTGCGCCTACTGGTCGCCACCGGCGGAGAAAAGGTTGCCGCGCCCGCGGATCCTTTTCGAACCCGCGCATCGCCCTCGACCTCGAACCGCGCATCGCCCTCGACCGCGAGTTACGAATCTCCCTTGTCCGAGGAGTCGTCGTCCTTGGCCTGGGCCTCGAAGGCGCCGCCGACCGTGAGGTCCTCGCCGCCCGCCTTCGCGGTCGTCGTGTAGCGGTCGCCGCTCGCGTCACGGCCGCCGCGCTCGTGGTTGTACTGCCCGGCGAAGACGAACTCGCCCTTCGGGACCGTGCGTCCGTCCTTGAGCACCCAGGTGTAGACCAGGAACCCGTCGCTCTCCTCGACCGTGAGGTCGAAGTCCTGCTCCGGCAGCGACCGCCAGGCACCGGACGAGGAGACCCCGCCGGTCTGGGCGATCCTCAGCTGGACGGTCAGCTCGGTGAGCTGTTCGCTCGTCCTCAGGGTGAGGTTGCTCTGCGCCCAGAATTCGTTGCTGTGCGGGTCGACCGCGCCGGCGGACCGGAGCGGCCCGTCCTCCTCGTTCGTCGAGGTGGGCAGCTTCGGCACCGGCGTGCCCTTGGGCGACGCGCTCTTCGACGGCGTCGAGCTGGGCTTCTCCTCGCGCTTCCCGTCGGCGCTCGGGGTCGGGCGGTCCGGCGGGACCGGGGCGCGGCTGGTCGCGCCGGGGGAGTCGACCGGAGTCGGGGAGACCACGACCGTCCGGTCGGCGGGGGGCGTCGGTTCGCCCTTCACCGCGGAGGCTACCGCGTAGCCGCCGACCGCGAGCACGCCCGCGACGCCGGCGGTGGCGGTGACCACCCGTACCCAGCCCCACAGCGGCGGCCGGGTCGCCCTGCGGCTCGGGCGCTCCTGGGGGGCGGCCATACCGCGCTCGATCCGGGCCAGGATGCGGGCGCGGTCGGGCTCGTGCGCCTCGGCCGACTCGTGCAGCCGGGCGCGCAGCTCCTCGTGCACGTCCCTCATCGCTCCCTTCCTCCGGTGCCGGTCACTCCCGCGCGGGTCACGCGCGGTTTCGTGACACCCCCGCCCGCGATGCCCGTGTGCATCCGCTTCGGCGAGTCCTCGGAGCCGAGCAGCTTCTGCAACTCGGCCATCCCCTTGGACGTCTGGCTCTTCACCGTACCGACCGAGACGCCGAGGGCGAGCGCCGTGTCCTTCTCCGAGAGGTCGAAGGCGTGGCGCAGGACCACACAGGCCCGCTTGCGGAACGGCAGCCTGCGCAGCGCCGACTGGACGTCGACCACGCCGGGAACATCGGGATTCTCGGTCTTCTCCTCGCGCTGCGACCAGAACAGCGTGATCCTGCGGCGCTCACGGACCGCGCTGCGGATCCGGGTGCGGGCCAGATTGGCGACGACGCCACGGGCGTACGCCACCGGATGGTCCGCCGCGCGGACCCGGTCCCAGCGGTGCCACATCGCGAGCAACGCGTCGGCGGCCAGGTCGTCGGCGGCATCCGCCTCACCCGTCAACAGGTGTGCGAGGCGCGACAGTTCGGCATAGTGCCGTTCGAAGAAGGCGTGGAACTCCACGGAGGCTGCGTCGTCGACGACTGTGCCCACGGGACCTCTCTTCTCGCTGCGGCCACAGCAGCCGAGCCGGCTCGCTGTGCGTGTCATGTGGATGACATGTGATCGTCCGGGGTCGACCCCCGACGAGATCCGGAAGAGTAGCAGTGATCGTGAGCAGGGTTCGTACGCGGCTTCGAACGCCGTCTTGCAGGGAGAACTCCGATTCCGTAACACGGAGAAAACCTGAATCGGGTTCAACAGAGGAACAATCCAGCCAGCATCCGCGCGTAGTCCACGCATGTCACTAGGAGCACCGTTCATGTCCGAGGCACAGAAGGTGGCAGACCGCCCCGCAGCCGAGCCGCCCGGGGCGAACAGCGTCGATCGCTTCTTCAAGATCAGCGCCCGGGGGTCCACCTTCGTCCGTGAGATTCGCGGCGGCTTCGCCACGTTCTTCACGATGGCGTACATCCTTGTCCTGAACCCCATCATCCTCGGCAGTGCCAAGGACAAGTACGGCCACACCCTCGACGGCGCCGAACTCGTCACCGCCACCGCCCTCGTGGCCGCCGTGATGACGATCATCATGGGCGTCGGAGGAAACCTTCCTCTGGCGCTCGCCGCGGGCCTCGGCCTCAACGCGGTCGTCGCCTTCCAGATAGCCCCGCTGATGAGCTGGTCCGACGCGATGGGCCTGGTCGTCCTGGAGGGCCTGCTGATCTGCGTCCTGGTGGTCACCGGCCTGCGCGAGGCCGTGATGCACGCCATTCCGCAGCCGCTGAAGCAGGCGATCAGCGTCGGTATCGGCCTGTTCATCGCCTTCATCGGCTTCGTGGACGCCGGGTTCGTCACCCGTATCCCCGACATCGCGAACACCACCGTGCCGGTCCAGCTCGGTGCCGGAGGCGCGCTGTCCGGCTGGCCCATCCTGGTCTTCTGCGCCGGCGTCCTGCTGACCGTCGCGCTGCTCGCTCGCAAGGTGAAGGGTGCGATCCTGATCAGCATCCTGACCATGACGGTCGTTGCGATCGTGATCAACTCGATCGCCGACATCAAGAGTTGGGGCCTGACCACCCCGAAGGTCCCCGACGACATCGTCGCCGCTCCCGAGTTCGGCCTGATCGGCGACTTCAGCCTCTTCGGCTCGTTCGGGGAGACCACCGTCATCACGGTCGTCCTGCTGATCTTCACCCTGCTGCTCTCGGACTTCTTCGACACCATGGGCACGGTCGTCGGCATCACCGCCGAGGCGGGCCTGCTCGACGAGGAGGGCAAGGTCCCGAACCTCGGCCGGGTCCTCCTGATCGACGGTGCGGCGGCCGTCGCGGGCGGCGCGGCCTCCTCGTCCTCCGCGACCTCCTACATCGAGTCCGCGGCCGGCGTCGGCGAGGGCGCCCGCACCGGCTTCTCCAACCTGATCACCGGCGGCCTCTTCGCGGTGGCGCTCTTCCTCACCCCGCTGCTGACCATCGTCCCCATGCAGGCCGCCGCGCCCGCGCTCGTCGCCGTCGGCTTCCTGATGATGACCCAGGTCAAGTACATCGACTGGGACAGGTACGAGATAGCCATCCCGGCGTTCCTCACCATCGCGGTGATGCCGTTCACGTACTCCATCACCAACGGCATCGGCGCGGGCTTCCTCGCCTTCGTCCTCATCAAGACGGTCCTCGGCAAGGCGAAGGAGATCCACTGGCTGCTGTGGGCCACCTCGGCGCTGTTCCTGGTGTACTTCGCGATCAACCCGATCCAGCAGCTGTTCGGCGTGAAGTAGCCGAAGCCGAAGCCGAAGCCGAAGCCGAAGACGAAGGCGAAGGGCCGCCCTCCGGGGGGAGTGAGGGCGGCCCTTCCTATTCAGGTGGTTCCTGGTGGACCCGTGGTCCTTCAGCCCTTCAACGCCGCCTGCATCACGGCCTTCGCGACCGGCGCGGCCAACCCGTTGCCGCTGACCTCCGACCGCGCCGCGTTCGACTGCTCGACGACGACCGCGACGGCGACCTCCTTGCCGTCGGCCTTCGCGTACGACGTGAACCAGGCGTACGGGGTCTTGCTGTTGTTCTCGCCGTGCTGGGCCGTGCCGGTCTTGCCGCCCACCGTCGCCCCGCTGATCCGCGCGTTGGTACCGGTGCCGTCCTCGACGACCGTCCGCATCGCCGACTGCAACTGCTCGGCGGTGTCGGAGCTCATGATCTCCTTCGAGTCCGTCTCCGAGTCGTAGTCCTCCAGGACGTCGCCACCGCCGTCGGTGATCTGCGACACCATGTGCGGCGAGACCAGCTCGCCGCCGTTGGCTATCGCCGCCGACACCATCGCCATCTGGAGCGGCGTCGCGGTGACGTCGTACTGACCGATGCCCGTCAGAGCCGTGGAGGGCCTGTTCATGTCCGACGGATAGACGCTCTCGTACGCCCGCACCGGCACGTCCTGCGCCTGGTCGTTGAAGCCGAACTTCTCGGCCGTCTCCCGCACCTTGTCCTGACCGAGGTCGACGGCCATCTTCGCGAAGACGTTGTTGCACGAGTACTGCAGCGCCGTACGGATCGTCGCGTTCTCGCAGGGCGCGCTCGGGTTCTCGTTGGACAGCTCCGTCTCGGTGTCCGGGAGCGTGTACGGGTCCGGGCTGACGGTCTTCTCGTCCACCGAGCCGTACAGCCCGTCCTCCAGCGCGGCCGCCGCCACGACCAGCTTGAACGTCGACCCCGGCGGGAGCGGCTGGCGCAGTGCCCGGTTGGTCAGCGGCTTGTCCGGGTCCGCGTTGAGCTTCTTCCACGCCGTACCGGCGGTGTTGGCATCGGTGAGCGCGGACGGGTCGTACGAGGGCGTCGACACCACCGCGAGGATCCTGCCCGTCTTCGGGTCGATCGCGACGGCCGCGCCCTTCTTGTCGCCGAGCGCGTCGTACGCGGCCTTCTGCACGGCCGGGTCGATCGTGGTGATCACATTGCCCGGTTCGGCGCGCTGCCCGGTGACCGTGTCCATCACGGTCTTCAGCCGCAGGTCGGTGCCGTCGAGCAGATCCTGGTAGACGCCCTCCAGCTGCGTGGGCGCGTAGGCCTGCGAGGCGTAGCCGGTGACCGCCGCGTACAGCTCGCCGTCCTTGTACGTCCGCTTGTACGCGAGGTCGCTGTTCTTGGTGCGGGCCGACCCGGTGATCGCGTCGCCGGCCACGATGATGTTCCCCAGCGGGTCCGCGTAGGTCCGGATCGCGTTGCGTCGGTTGTTCTGGTCGTCCGCGAGCGCCGTCCCTTCGTAGAACTGCACCCATGTCGCCCTGACCAACAGGGCGAGCACGAGCAGCAGGGTGAAGACGGCGGAGCGCCTGATCGTCTTGTTCATCGCACCCGGAAGGACGAGCGGGATGCGATCAGTCGTTCCCTTCGCCCGGATTTCTCATGGGGTCTTCATGAAACCGGGGCTTGCTATCGACGCGACGGGGGTCGCCCGGTGCCGGATCAGAGTCTGCGGGTCGCCAGGGTCAGCCGGTCGCGGGCGTCGAAGAGGGCGTCCTTGACCAGCTGCTCGTGCGCAGGGGTCAGCCGGGCCACCGGGACCGAGCAGCTGATCGCGTCGCGGGCCGGGGTGCGGTAGGGGATCGCCACCCCGAAGCAGCGCAGCCCGAGCGTGTTCTCCTCGCGGTCCACCGAGAACCCCTGCTCGCGGATCTGGCGCAGTTCCTCGATCAGCTGTTCCCGGTCGGTGATCGTGTGCTCCGTCAGCGCGGGCAGCGTCTCCGGGAGCAGCTTGCGGACCTGCTCGTCGGTGTGGGTGGCCAGCAGCGCCTTGCCGAGCGAGGTGGAGTGGGCCGGCAGCCGGCGGCCGACCCGGGTGAAGGGGCGCAGATAGTGCTGGGACTGGCGGGTGGCCAGATAGACGACGTTGGTGCCGTCGAGCCGGGCCAGGTGGATCGTCTCCGTGGTGTCGTCCGACAGCCGGTCCAGCGTCGGCCGGGCCAGTGCCACCACCTCGTCGCCGTCGATGTACGACGTGCCCACGAGCAGCGCCCGCACGCCGATGCCGTACCGCGTGCCCGTCGCGTCGGTCTCCACCCACCCCAGCTCCACAAGGGTGCGCAGCAGCATGTAGAGACTCGACTTGGGATATCCCACGGCTTCCTGGACCGCCGCCAGGGAATGCATACCGGGGCGCCCGGCGAAGTATTCGAGCAGCTCAACGGTCCTTACCGCCGATTTGACCTGTGCCCCGCCGCCCGTCTCCACTGCCGACATCGCCCGTGACCCCTTCGTTCGGCGAGAAGCTGAAGATATAGTCTCCGACAGAATATTCATCATCAGAGACGGTGTTCAGCATATCGAACGCCGCTGGTGAATGACCCAGATATACCCCTGGGAATCGACCCAGAAATACGTGGAGGAACCCGCGGTGGCAGCAGCACCAGTCTGGAGTGTCGACCCCCGTACCGGGAAGCAGCGCGAGCAGGTTGCGGTGGAGGCCACAGCCCAGGAGGTCGATGCCGCCGTCCGCGCGGCGCACGCCGCCCGTGCCTCCCTCGCCGACCGCACGGTCCGCGCAGCCTTCCTGCGCACCGCCGCCGACCAGCTCCAGGCGGCCAAGGACCAGCTCGTCGAGGTCGCCGACGCCGAGACCGCGCTCGGCCCGGTCCGGCTCACCGGCGAACTCGCCCGCACCTGCTACCAGCTGCGGGCCTTCGCCGACATCGTCGACGAGGGCGCCTTCCTCGACGTGGTGATCAACCACCCCGACGACACCGCCACCCCGCCCATCCCGGACCTGCGCCGCTACAAGGTCCCCCTCGGCGTCGTGGCCGTGTACTCGGCCTCCAACTTCCCCTTCGCCTTCTCCGTCCCCGGCGGTGACACGGCGAGCGCGCTGGCCGCCGGCTGCCCGGTCGTCGTCAAGGCCCACCCCGACCACCCGGCCCTGTCCGAGCTGGTCGCGATCGTGCTGCGCCGGGCCGCCGCCGAGCACGGCATCCCCGAGGGCGTCCTCGGCCTCGTGCACGGCTTCGAGGCGGGCGTCGAGCTGGTCAAGCACCCGCTCGTCACCGCGGCCGGCTTCACCGGTTCGGTACGCGGCGGCCGCGCCCTCTTCGACGCGGCGGCCGCGCGCCCCGTGCCGATCCCGTTCCATGGCGAGCTGGGCTCCCTGAACCCCGTCCTGATCACCGAGGCCGCCGCCGCCGAGCGGGCCGAGGCGATCGGCAGCGGGCTCGCCGGGTCGATGACGCTCGGCGTCGGCCAGTTCTGCGTCAAGCCGGGCCTGGTGCTGGCGCCCGCCGGTGACGCCGGCGACCGGCTGCTCAAGTCGCTCACCGACGCGGTCAGCGACGTCGACTCCGGCGTCCTGCTGGACCACCGGATGCGTGACAACTTCCTCGCCGGTGTCGCCGAGCGCGCCGAGCTGCCGGACGTCGAGTCGCCGGTGACGGCCGGCGCGGGCGGCGAGCACACGGTCAGCCCCGGGTTCCTCACCGTGCCCGCGGCGAAGCTGGCGGTCGAGGGTGAGCACGACCTGCTTCTGGAGGAGTGCTTCGGGCCGCTCACGGTCGTGGCCCGCTACGAGGACGAGGACGAGGCCAAGTCGGTGCTCTCCCGGCTGCCGGGCAACCTCACCGCGACGGTGCACGTGTCGGGCGAGGAGGCGGCCGAGGGCGGGCGCGGGCCGGAGCTGCTGGCCGAGCTGACGCCGCTGGCCGGGCGCGTGCTCGTCAACGGCTGGCCGACGGGTGTGGCCGTGGCGGCCGCCCAGCACCACGGTGGTCCCTACCCGGCGACGACGTCGACGTCCACCTCCGTCGGCGGCACGGCCATCGAGCGGTGGCTGCGGCCGGTGGCCTACCAGGGGGCGCCCTCGGCGCTGCTTCCGCCGGAGCTGCGGGACGAGAACCCGCTGGGTCTGCCGCGGCGGTTCAACGGGGTGCTCGAGCGTTAGTTCTGTGCGGTAGCGCCGCAGGGGTTCGGTTCGGTTTCGGACTGCGCGAGCGTCGTGGTTGCTCGCGCCCCGCGGCGGAGCCGCATATCGACGCAGCCCCGCGCCCCTAAAGGCCTGCTGACGGGGGTCGGGAGCTGCGAGAATCCCCCCATGGACGTCGAGATACCCGAACTCCCCTTCCCCCTTCGCACCTATGGCCCCGACGGGCACTGGTCCTACGAGGACGGGGTGCTCACCGGATGGGCCGGTGCCCGGCAGGACCGCTTCGTGCCGCCCACGGACGAGGGGCTCGACCCGAAGTCGGACGCACCCCGGCTGCTGGGTTCGCCGGAAGGGGACTTCCAGCTGATCGCCCGCGTCACCGTCGGCTTCGCCGCCGGGTTCGACGCGGGCGTGCTGTACGTGCACGTGGGGGAGCGGGCCTGGGCGAAGCTCTGCCTGGAGAACTCCCCCGACGTGCCGACCGTGTGCACGGTGGTCACCCGAGGACATTCGGACGACGCCAACTCCTTCACCGTCGAGGGCAGTTCGGTCTGGCTCCGGGTCAGCCGCACCGGCCGCGCCTTCGCCTTCCACGCCTCCCGCGACGGCAAGCGCTGGACCTTCGTCCGCCTCTTCACCCTCGCCGGCGAGCGGGAGAGCGGTGCCGCCCTGATCGGCTTCATGGCGCAGTCCCCGATGGGCGAGGGCTGCGTGGTCACGTACGACGAGATCGAGTTCCGCCCGAACTGGCCGAAGGATCTGAGGAACGGCAGCTGAGGCCGCGCCCCGAAGGGGGCGCGGGGAACTGCGCGAAGTCCCACCGGAGGCGCGCTGTGGGGGTCGAAGGGGCACGGCCCCTCGAGGACGGGACGGGTAGGGGCGGCGGGGCGAAAGACCCGGGCCGGGAATGAGCCGCGCTGCTTGAATGTTCATCCACCGTAGAAGCGGAGGGCGTCTCCGTACCCGTACGACCTGGAGAGAGCTGACACCATGCGCGTCGAGATCTGGAGCGACATCGCCTGCCCCTGGTGCTACGTGGGCAAGGCCCGCTTCGAGAAGGCGCTCGCGGCCTTCCCGCACCGTGACGGCGTCGAGGTGGTGCACCGCTCCTTCGAGCTCGACCCCGGCCGCGCGAAGGACGACATCCAGCCGGTTCTCACCATGCTGAGCAAGAAGTACGGGATGAGCGAGGCGCAGGCCCAGGCCGGCGAGCACAACCTCCGCGAGCAGGCGGGCGCCGAGGGTCTCGCCTACCGGGCGGAGGGCCGCGACCACGGCAGCACCTTCGACATGCACCGCCTGCTGCACCTCGCCAAGGAGCAGGGACGGCAGAGCGAACTGCTCCAGACCTTCTACCGGGCGAACTTCGCCGAGGAACGGTCCGTCTACGCCGACGCGGACGACTTCCTGATCGAGCTGGCCGTCGAGGCCGGGCTCGACGAGGAGGCCGCGCGCAAGGTGCTGGCCGACCCCGACGCCTACGCGGACGCCGTCCGCGCGGACGAGCGGGAGGCGGCGGAGCTCGGGGCGAACGGGGTGCCGTTCTTCGTGCTGGACCGCAAGTACGGGGTCTCCGGGGCCCAGCCCGCGGAGGTCTTCGAGAAGGCGCTCGCCCAGGCGTGGGGAGAGCGGCCCGCGCCGCTCACCGTCGTGGCGGCGGACGGCGCGGAGGCTTGTGGGCCGGACGGGTGTGCGGTGCCTCAGTAAGGGCGCCGGGCAGCGCCGTAGGGGTGCGGTGGCTCGCGGGCCGCGGGTCCGTTGTGGTTGCCCGCGCAGTTCCCCGCGCCCCTGAAGGGGCGCCGCGGCGCAGGTCAGACGTCATGCATAAGCGTTGCTTGGGGACAGGGCACAAAACATCTCAATGGACGTGGGATGCGACCGGCCCCACAGTGGTCCCATGGAAACCTTCGAGAGCCTCGTTCGTGCCGAGTTCGCCCCGAAGAACACCTATCTGAACACCGCCAGCACCGGCCTGCTGCCCGCCCGAGCGGTCGACGCGATGAAGGCGGCCGTGGAGTCCGTGGCCGCCGGGCAGCCGCAGGACATGTTCGCCGACGTGGAGGCCGCGCGGGCGGCGTTCGGCCGGATCACCGGGGTGCCGGACCGCCGCGTGGCGGCCGGGGCCTCGGTCGCCGTCTACAGCGGTCAGATCGCCGCCGCACTGCCGGCGGGAGCCGAGGTGCTGACGGCCGAGGGCGAGTTCGCGTCCCTGGTGAACCCCTTCCACGTGCGCGGCGACCTCAAGGTGCGCCAGGTGCCGCTGGAGCGCCTCGCCGAGTCGGTGCGGCCCGGCACGGCACTCGTCGCGGTGAGCGCCGCGCAGTCCGCCGACGGACGGATCGCCGACTTGGCCGCGATCCGGGAGGCCGCGCGGGCGCACGGGGCGCGTACCTTCGTCGACGCGTCCCAGTCCGCCGGCTGGCTGCCGATCGAGGCGGACGCGTACGACTACGTCGTGTCCGTCGCCTTCAAGTGGCTTCTCTGCCCGCGCGGAGTGGCCTTCCTCGTCGTCCCGGAGGACCTCGGCGGCCTCACCCCCCTCTTCGCCGGCTGGGTCGCGGGGGAGGAGCCATGGGACAGCTGCTACGGCCCGGTCGAGGAACTCGCCCGCTCCGCCCGCCGGTTCGACGAGAGCCCCAGCCTGTTCTCGTACGCGGGCGCCCGTCGCTCCCTGGCGCTGATCGAGGAGCTGGGCGTGGCGCGGGTCCGGGACCACGACCTGGCGCTGGCCGACCGGTTCCGCGCGGGTCTGGCCGCGCTGGGCCACGAGCCGGTGCCCGCGCCCGGGTCGGCGATCGTGTCGGTGCCCGGACTCGGCGGGCGGCAGGCGGAGTTGAGCCGCGCGGGGGTCGAGGTCTCCGACCGCGCGGGTCATCTGCGGGCCGCCTTCCATCTGTACAACACGCCGGCGGACGTCGACCGGCTTCTGGACGTCCTGTCCGGCCGACTTCCCTGACCCACTGGCGCGGACCGCCCCAGGACGCTAGGAAGGCATCACGAGGTGGTGGTGCCGGTGGAGCCGACGCTCGAACAGCCGTCCATCGATGTGGAGTTGCATCGGCGGCTGGTGTACGGGGACGAGTCCGCGCTGCGTGAGGCGTACGCGGCGTACGGGGGACTCGTCAGGCGGGTGGCCCTCCGGGTCACCCGCAGCCCGGCGGCCGCCGAGGACGTGGCGCAGGAGGTCTTCGCCCAGCTCTGGAGCAGGCCGTACGGCTTCGACGCGCGCCGGGGCTCGCTGCGCACCTGGCTGTCCATGGTCGCCCACCGGCGGGCCGTGGACTGGGTGCGCGGTGAGGCCCGGCACCGCAAGGACGTCCGTGCGGACGACTCGGCGCTGCACGCCATCCCCGACGCGGGCCCCGACCCGGCCGAGGCGGTCGTCGAGCGCGAGCGCTCCCTGAAGCTGCACACCGCCCTCGCCGAACTCCCGCGCCCCCAGCGGGAGGTGGTCCACCTCGCCTACTTCGCGGGCCGCACCTACCGCCAGGCCGCCGTCGAGCTGGGGATACCCGAGGGCACCGCGAAGACCCGCCTCCGCTCGGCGCTGCGCAAACTGGCCCAGTCCCTCGCGGACCCACCGGACCCGGCAGCCGCAAGGGGCGCGTGATGGGGGCGCACGGGACCGTCCGGAGCGCGCGGCACCTGCGTATCGTGGACGTGGCAGGGCGAAAGGGCGGCGCGCGATGACCAACGACCACGACGGCGTACGGGAGCTGCTGGCCGCCTGGGCCGTCGGCGCGCTCCCGCCCGGCGACCTGCGCAGAGTCACCCCGCACCTGGCCGCCTGCCCGTCGTGCGCGAGGGAGGCGGAACGCCTGCGCGACACGGTACGACTGCTGGACGGAGCGGAGGACGGGCGCCCGGGCGGTGCGGTGAACGGGCACCTGGATGGCGCGGAGGACGGGCGCCCGGGCGGTGCCGTGGCCGGTGGCCCGGGCGGTGGCGTGGACGCGGGCGCCGACGGCGTCCTCTCGCTCGCCCTCCGTTCCCGCCGCCCCCGGGCCGCCGAGATCGCCCACCATGCGGCGCCCTACGCCGCGGCCGTGGCCGGACTCCAGGCGCTGGTACCGGAGGTGGAGGGCCGCTGGGGCATCCCGGTCGTGCACGACTGGGACGCGCACGCGACCGTCGCCCACCTCCTCGCCGCCGACGAACACCTGGCCGTATGCCTGGGCGTCGACACAGGGCTTCCCGTCTCGCACATCCCGGCGGGGATCCCCGCCGGGGACGCCTGGGCCCGGCGCACCGCCGACGTCATCGCCCACGAGCACCGGCGCACGCCCGCGCAGACGGTCGCCACGTGGGCCGCGCAGGCCGCCGCGCTGCTCGCCACCCCCGAGGCCGCCGACCCCGAACTCGCCTCCCGCCCCGTCACGGTGCTGGGCCTGCGGCTGCCGGTCGCCGACCACTTCGTGATCCGCGCCTTCGAGGCCTGGATCCACACGGACGACATCGGCCGGGCCCTCGGCATCCCCGTGCCGCCGCCCCCCGACGAGCACCTGTGGTCGCTGGTCCGGCTGGCCGTCCGCATCCTCGGCCTGGCCCTCCACGACGCGCCGCCCGTCCTCTTCGAGGTCACCGGGCCCACCGACACCAGCTGGATCCTCGGCGACGACTCCGACCCCGTGCACGCCGAACTGCGCCTGGATCCCGTCGATTTCTGCCTCCTCGTCGGCGGCCGCTACGCCCCCGGGGAGGTACCGAGGGGCATCACGGGCGACGAGGACGCGGCACGGACCGTACTGGAGAGGGCGGCGTCGTTGGCCTGGCTCTAGGGCCCTTCGGACGCGGGCCGCGTAGGCATGCGGAAGGGGCCGGGCGGTCGCTCAGGGGTGGCGACCGCCCGGCCCCGTCAGGGGGACGGTGGACTCACCGCACCGGGGTGAAGTCCCGTGCGCCGATGAACTCCGGCCGTCGTACCGGCGCCGCGAACGGCTCCACGGCCGCGTTCTCCACGCTGTTGAAGACGATGAAGACGTTGCTGCGCGGGAACGGTGTGATGTTGTCGCCGGACCCGTGCATGCAGTTGCAGTCGAACCAGGTCGCCGAACCGGCCTTGCCCGTGAACAGCTTGATGCCGTACTCGGACGCCATGGCCGTCAGCGCCTCGTCGGACGGGGTGCCGGCGTCCTGCATCTGCAGCGACTTCTTGTAGTTGTCCTTCGGGGTGGCGCCCGCACAGCCGAGGAACGTCCGGTGCGACCCCGGCATGATCATCAGACCGCCGTTGGTGTCGTAGTTCTCGGTCAGGGCGATCGAGACGGACACCGTCCGCATGTTCGGCAGCCCGTCCTCGGCGTGCCAGGTCTCGAAGTCGGAGTGCCAGTAGAACCCGGACGCGCCGAAGCCCGGCTTCACGTTGATCCGAGACTGGTGGACGTAGACGTCCGAGCCGAGGATCTGCCGGGCCCGCCCGACGACCCGCTCGTCGCGCACCAACTGCGCGAACAGCTCGCTGATCCGGTGCACCTCGAACACCGACCGGATCTCCTGCGACTTCGGCTCGACGATCGAGCGGTCGTCGGCGCGGATCGCCGGATCGGCGACGAGCCGCTCCAGCTCCTGCCGGTACACGGCGACCTCGTCCGGCGCGATCAGCTGCTCGACGGGGAGGAAGCCGTCGCGCTCGTACGCCTGGAGTTCGGCGAGGGAGATCGGGCCGGGCGTGCCGGGGGAGCCCCAGACGACCGGGTCCTGACGCGGGACCGACACCTCGGTGGCGCCACGGCTGGGGTAGAGGTCGGGGACAGTGGTGGCAGTGTTCATCGTGGTGGTCGTGGTCATGGTGATGTCACACCTCCTCGGGCTCGGTGAGCAGCGGGTAGACGCCGTTCTCGTCGTGGTCCTCCCGACCGGTCACGGGCGGGTTGAACACACAGATGCAGCGGAAGTCCTCCTTGATCCGCATCGTGTGCCGCTCGTGCCCGTCGAGGAGGTACATGGTCCCGGGCGTGATCGTGTACGTGCGCCCGGTCTCGTTATCGGTCAGTTCGGCCTCGCCCTCGACGCACACCACGGCCTCGATGTGGTTCGCGTACCACATCGACGTCTCCGTGCCCGCGTAGAGGACCGTCTCGTGCAGGGAGAAACCGACCCTCTCCTTGGCGAGGACGATGCGTTTGCTCTCCCACGTGCCGGACGCGGCTTTGACGTGCCGGTCGGTGCCTTCCAGATCCTTGAAAGAACGGACGATCACGGTGGTTCCAGGCCTCCTTCTCAGCCTTCTCGGACGGTTTGTCGGGCGCTCGCCCCGACGGTTGCTCAGACGGTTTCCCGGACGGCGCGGGCGAGGACGCGCAGGCCCTCGTCCAGCTCGTCGGGGGTGATGGTGAGGGCCGGCAGCAGTTTGACGACCTCGCTCTCCGGGCCGGACGTCTCGATCAGCAGCCCGAGTTCGAACGCCCGCTTGGCCACCCGGCCCGCGCGCTCCTTGTCGTGGAACTCCATGCCCCACACCAGGCCACGGCCCCGGTACTCCTTCACGTCGGCGAGGTTCTCCTCCGTGATGGAGATGAGCGCCTGCTCGACCTGCTCACCGCGCTTGCGGGTCTGCTTCTCCATGGCGGAGCCGTCGGCCCAGTACGCCTCCAGGGCGGCCGTCGCCGTCACGAACGCGGGGTTGTTGCCCCGGAAGGTGCCGTTGTGCTCGCCCGGCTCCCAGATGTCCAGCTCCGGCTTGAACAGGCAGAGCGACATCGGCAGCCCGTAGCCGCTGATGGACTTCGAGACGGTGACGATGTCGGGCGTGATGCCCGCTTCCTCGAACGAGAAGAAGGCGCCCGTACGACCGCAGCCCATCTGGATGTCGTCGACGATGAGCAGCATGTCCTGCCGCTCGCACAGCTCGGCGAGCGCGCGCAGCCACTCCGGGCGGGCGACGTTGATGCCGCCCTCGCCCTGCACGGTCTCCACGATCACCGCGGCGGGCTTGTTCAGCCCGGAGCCCTGGTCCTCCAGGAGCCGCTCGAACCACAGGAAGTCCTCGACCTGGCCGTCGAAGTAGTTGTCGAACGGCATCGGGGTGCCGTGCACCAGCGGGATCCCCGCCCCGGCCCGCTTGAAGGCGTTGCCGGTGACGGCGAGCGAACCGAGCGACATGCCGTGGAAGGCGTTGGTGAACGACACGATGGCCTCGCGCCCCTTCACCTTCCGCGCCAGCTTCAGCGCCGACTCCACGGCGTTGGTGCCGGTCGGCCCCGGGAACATGACCTTGTACGGCAGGTCGCGCGGCCGCAGCACCAGGTTCTGGAAGGACTCCAGGAACGCCCGCTTGGCCGTCGTCGACATGTCGAGTCCGTGGGTGACGCCGTCCCGTTCCAGATAGTCGATGAGGGCGCGTTTGAGCACGGGGTTGTTGTGGCCGTAGTTGAGTGAACCGGCGCCGGCGAAGAAGTCCAGGTACGTATGGCCGTCCTCGTCGAACATCCGGCTGCCCTGCGCGCGGTCGAAGACGGTGGGCCAGCCGCGGCAGTAGCTGCGCACCTCGGACTCCAGGGTCTCGAAGACGCTCAGGTCGGGCTGGGTGATGGTCACGTCGAATCGCTCCTCGGTGCGTGGGGGGGTGAGGGGAGAAGGGGGAGTGGGGTGTGGCGAAGGGGGTGGGTCCTCCGGTGGCGGAGACCCGCCCGGGTGCCGGGCGGAAGCCTCCGGACGGACGGCACGCTCAGGGGGACAGCGGGCCGATGCGGTGGAGCACCTCGGGCTGGTGCGGGCCGTCGGGGAAGTCCCCCGCCTCGAACAGGACCTTCCGCTCGACGTTCGCGCCGTGCCGTTCGGCGAAAGCGGCGAACAGGCGCTCGGACGCGGTGTTGCCGGGGGTGATGGTGGTCTCCAGCGTGGTCAGGGGGTGCCGTCGCGCGATCCGGGAGGTGAGCCCGTCCAGCAGCGCGCCCGCGAGCCCCAGCCCCCGGTGCGCCTCGTCGACGGCCACCTGCCACACCAGCAGAGTGTCCGGCCGCTCCGGGCGCACGTACCCGGTCACGAACCCGACCGGCTCCCCGGACTCGTCCCGGGCCACCGCCGAGGTGTCCGCGAAGTCCCGGCACCACAGCAGATAGCTGTACGAGGAGTTCAGGTCCAGGGCTCCGGAGTCGCGGGCGATGCGCCACAGCGACGCGCCGTCCGACACGTCCGGGCGATCGATCCGAATCCCTTCCGCGATTTCCGTCAGTGGTTCTGCTTGTGCGGCAGTCATGGGGCTTGAATTTACCCATGGGAATTTCGAATTGCATCGCCGCGCGGGGTTACGCATGCGCCGTTCACGTGTTATCACGCGGGCGTGAGGAACCCCTGAACCGTTGGTCGTTATGGTGGGTTTCGCCCGTAAATTACCGCACAAAACGGTCACGTTGTGGAGTCGGTCACACGCACGTAACCCTCACGACTTCTGCTCGAATCGGCCCCGCGAGTGTTCGTGAAACCTTTGCGTTTAGACGAGGGAAGAGCGGGCAGAAGAATACGGGATTCTGTTCTTCGAATTCCACTGTATTCCTGTTGGAAAGGTCTGCGCAATTCCCCCGGCGCGGTGCTCTTTCTACTCCCAGGCCGCCGCGGCCGCCCGCCTGGCCCCCTCCAGGTCCACGCTCGCGCCGAACTCCGCCAGAGCCGCGCCCAGCCCCGCGAGGGCGGAGTGCACGACGCCCGGGGTGGCGTCGGACCCGTAGTGGTTCACGCGGATCATCTCCGCGGCGAGAGCCCCGCCGCCGGCGGCCAGCGGCAGCGCCGGATCCGTGGCGAGCGCCTTGGCGACCAGCTCGGAGGCGTCGGCCCCGGCGGGCGCCCGCAGGGTCGTGGCCACCGGCGCGGCGTCGGCCGCCTCGCGCACGTACGGCTCCAGACCGCCGCCCAGCGCGAGTGCCCCCGCCCGGGTCGCCGCGGCGGCGGACGCGTGCCGGGACATCACGGCCCTGAGCCCCTCCGCCTCGATGCGCTCCAGGCAGGCCTCCAGGGCGAGCATCTCCAGCTGGGCGGGGGCGTGCAGGAGGGCCCGGCGGCCGCCGTCGATCCAGCGCTCCTTCCAGTCCAGCAGGGAGAGGTACGAGCGGCGCGGCGCCCGCGGGTTGGCGGCCATCCGCGCCCACGCCCGCTCGCTCACGGAGATCGCCGACACCCCGGCAGGCCCGCCCATCGCCTTCTGCGCCCCGATGACGCACAGGTCGACACCCCACGCGTCCGGCAGCACCGGCTCGGCGCCGACGGAGGCCACCGCGTCCAGGTAGAGCATGGCCCCGTGCGCACGGACGACCTCGCCGATCTCCGCCACGGGGTTGGTGTTCCCGGTCGCCGCCTCCGCGTGGACCAGCGACACGAAGTCGATCGCCGGGTGCTCGGCGAAGGCGTCCCGGACCTGCCCGGCCGTCACCGCCGTGTGGAAGGGCACCGCCAGGTCGACGACCGTCGCCCCGCAGTCCCGCAGCCAGTTCCCGAAGGTCTCCCCGTACGGCCCGGTGATCACGTTCAGCGCGGTCGTGCCGGGCCCGGCAGCCCCACGGATCGCGCCCTCCAGCGGCAGGAGCGCCTCACCCTGGGTGATCACGACGTCCTGCTCGGTGGAGAGCAGCCGGGCCACCCGGTCCTCGATCGAGGCGAAGTGGGACGCGCTCAGCGGGGCCAGATCCAGAAACGGGTGTGTCACGGGGTGCTCTCTTCACGGACGGGGTAGATGGTGTCGAGGGTACCGACGGCACCCGTGCGCCCCTCACCGGCGACATCGGAGGTCAGGCGGCCCGGTAGCCATCGGAATAGTTTGAGCAGGCCAAAGATTTCCTTATCATCGGTTGTCTCAGTTTTCCTACAGGAGGTCTTCCCGTGAACTCGGTCCCCGGACGCCGGACCCGCATCCTGGCCGCCACCACCGCCGCGGCCGGACTGCTGCTCGTGGCCGGCTGTTCCTCGGACGACGGCGGCAGCGGCGGCACCAAGACCGCGGCCGGCGGGGTCGAACTGGTGAAGGCCGGTCAGCTCACCACCTGCACCCACCTGCCGTACCCGCCGTTCCAGTCCGAGATCGACGGCAAGGTCCAGGGCTTCGACGTGTCCCTGATCGACCTCGTCGCCGAGGACCTGGGGGTGAAGCAGGACATCCTCGACACCCCCTTCGAGAACTTCAAGACGGGCGCCTTCCTGAACTCCGGCGAGTGCGACCTCGCCGCGGCCGGCATGACGATCACCGACGAGCGCAAGAAGAACGTCGACTTCTCCGACCCCTACTTCGAGGCCACGCAGGCCGTGCTCGCCGACAAGAGCGCGGGCATCGGCTCCTTCGCGGACCTCAAGGGCAAGAAGGTCGGCACCCAGGCGCAGACCACCGGCGAGGACTACGCCAAGAGCAAGGGCATCGACTCCGTCTCCTTCGAGTCCTCAGACGCCGTCCTCAACGGCCTGCGCACCAAGCAGGTCGACGCCGTGATCATCGACTACCCGGTCGTCCAGGGCTGGCTGAAGGACAAGGCGAACGCCGCCGCGTTCGAGGTCGCCGAGCAGATCAACACCGGTGAGGAGTACGGGTTCACGGTCAGGAAGGGCAACACCAAGCTCCTCGCCGCGATCGACAAGGCGCTGGCGGAGGCCAAGGCCGACGGCACGTACAAGAAGCTGTACGAGCAGTGGATCGGCCCGTACGACGAGAGCGCCGCCTCGGCCTCCCCGTCGGCCTCATGAGCGGGACCGACTCGGACACAACGCTCCAGCCGAAGAAGAAGGGCCTCAGCCGGAGCCAGAAGCGCGCCCTCTCCCGGGGCGCGCAGTATGCCCTGTTCGTCGCCGCCGTCGTCGCCTTCGCGGTGTCGGCGGACTGGGCACGGCTGAAGAACCAGTTCGCCCAGTGGGACATCGCCGAGCAGATGTTCCCCGACGTCATCACGCTGGCCCTGAAGAACACCGTGCTCTACACGCTGTCCGGCTTCGTGTTCGGACTCGTCCTCGGCATGGTCATCGCCCTGATGCGGCTGTCGTCGGTGGGCCCGTACCGCTGGTTCGCCGGCGTGTACATCGAGATCTTCCGGGGCCTGCCCGCCCTGCTGATCTTCATCTTCATCGGCGTCGCCGTACCGCTGGCCTTCCCCGGCACGGAGATCCCCGGCGGCACGTACGGCAAGGTGGCGCTCGCGCTCGGTCTGGTGGCCGCCGCGTACATGGCGGAGACGATCCGGGCGGGCATCCAGGCGGTCCCCAAGGGGCAGCTGGAAGCGGCCCGTTCCCTGGGGTTCTCGCCCGCCAGGGCGATGGTCTCGATCATCATCCCGCAGGCGTTCCGGATCATCCTCCCGCCGCTCACCAACGAGTTGGTCCTGCTCTTCAAGGACTCGTCGCTGGTGCTGTTCCTCGGCGTCACCCTGGAGGAGCGCGAACTGTCCAAGTACGGCCGCGACCTGGCCAGCACCACCGCCAACTCCACGCCGATCCTGGTCGCCGGCCTGTGCTACCTGCTGGTGACCATCCCGCTCGGCTTCGTCGTACGCCGTATGGAGGCGAAGGCCCAGGAGGCCGTGAAATGAGCGAGAAGTCCCTCGGGGGCGCCCCCGAGATCCAAGTCCGGGGCCTGCACAAGTCGTTCGGCGACAACGAGGTGCTGAAGGGCATCGACCTGGAGATCGGGCGGGGCGAGGTGGTCTGCGTCATCGGCCCGTCCGGCTCCGGCAAATCGACCCTGCTCAGGTGCGTGAACCTGCTGGAGGAACCCACCAAGGGCCAGGTCTTCGTCGGCGGCACGGAGCTGACGGACCCCGACGTCGACATCGACGCCGTACGCCGCCGGATCGGCATGGTCTTCCAGCAGTTCAACCTCTTCCCGCACCTCACGGTGACCGAGAACCTCACGCTGCCGCAGCGCCGGGTCCTCAGGCGGGACAAGGCGACGGCGGCGAAGGTGGCGGCGGAGAACCTGTCCCGGGTGGGCCTGTCGGAGAAGGCGGCCGCCTACCCCGCCTCCCTCTCCGGCGGCCAGCAGCAGCGCGTGGCGATCGCCCGCGCGCTGTCGATGGGGCCCGAGGTGATGCTCTTCGACGAGCCGACCTCGGCGCTCGACCCGGAACTGGTGGGTGACGTCCTGGCGGTCATGCGCATGCTCGCGCAGGACGGCATGACCATGATGGTGGTGACCCACGAGATGACCTTCGCCCGCGAGGTCGCCGACCGGGTCGTCTTCATGGACGACGGCGTGATCGTCGAGGAAGGCCCCCCGGCCCGGGTCATCGGCAGCCCGAGCCACGAGCGCACCCGCCACTTCCTCTCCCGCCTCCTGGACCCGGCGATGGCGGACGTGGAGGAGGAGACGTCGGACCAGGTGGGCGGCAAGGACTGAGGAGGGCGTCCCTTTCTGGCGTACCGGCGCGCTGACTAAGGTGCGGTGCATGAGCGAGCGCGCGGTGCTGCATGTGAAGGGCCGGATCCTGGTCGGACCCGAGGAGGTCCGGGACGAGCTGTGGGTGCTCGACGGCCGGGTGTCGTACGACCGCCCGGCCGGCGCCCAGGACATCCGCACTGTCGAGGGCTGGGCCCTGCCCGGCCTGGTCGACGCGCACTGCCACGTCGGCCTCGGCCCGCACGGCCCGGTCCCGGAGGACGTCGCCGAGAAACAGGCGCTGACCGACCGGGACGCGGGCACCCTCCTCATCCGCGACGCGGGTTCCCCCTCCGACACCCGCTGGATCGACGACCGCGACGACCTGCCCAACATCATCCGGGCAGGCCGCCACATCGCCCGCACCCGGCGCTACATCCGCAACTTCGCCCACGAGATCGAGCCGGACGAACTGGTCGCGTACGTCGCCCAGGAGGCCCGGCGCGGGGACGGCTGGGTGAAGCTGGTCGGGGACTGGATCGACCGAGGACTCGGGGACCTGTCGCCGTGCTGGCCGCGTGAGGCGGTCGAGGCGGCGATCACGGAGGCGCACCTGCTGGGCGCCCGCGTGACGGCGCACTGCTTCGCCGAGTCGTCCCTCCGCGACCTCGTCGAGGCGGGCATCGACTGCATCGAACACGCGACGGGCCTGACGGACGACCTCATCCCCCTCTTCGCCTCCCGGGGCGTCGCGATCGTCCCGACCCTGGTCAACATCGCCACCTTCCCGAGCATGGCGGCGGGTGGCGAGACCAAGTTCCCGAACTGGGCCGCGCACATGCGCCGCCTCCACGAACGCCGCTACGACACGGTCCGCAACGCCTACGACGCGGGCATCCCGGTGTACGTCGGCACGGACGCGGGCGGCTCCCTGGCCCACGGCCTGGTCGCCGCCGAGGTCGCCGAACTGGTCACGGCCGGCATCCCACCGGTGGAGGCCCTCGCGGCGACCACCTGGCACGCCCGCGAGTGGCTGGGCCGCCCGGGCCTGACAGAGGGCGCCCCCGCGGACCTGGTGGTGTACGAACGGGACCCCCGCACGGATGTACGCGTGCTGGGGGCCCCGACGAGAGTGGTGCTGAACGGGCGGGTCGTGGGCTGATCAGAGAGGTGTCAGCTCGTCAAAAGCCGGGACCCATGGACCATGCCCGTGAAATCCACGGAGGGCCGACTCGACCACGGCGGGGGAGAACGACTTCTGGTGCTTCATGCCGCTCGCCCGCTCTGGAGGAATCCTGTCTCCCACGTTTCCATGGACATCCTGCGTCCGGTACTCGCCGGGTGGCTCGACCCAGACCTTGTACGTGGGAATCGAGACGTCCTTGGAGATTTCCTGATTCCCGGCGATCTGCCAGGTTCTGTCCTTGATCCGCAGGTCCATGGTCTCCACGAGTAAGACCGGCTCACCGAGTTCGAGAGAAGCCACGTCACGCGGGCCGTCGGCGTCCAGAAGCTCGGAGAACACGGCCAGCAGGACGTTCCCACGCAACGTTTCGACGACCTGGGCCAAGGCGATCCTTCCTTCGACCACAGGGATGGAGAGAACGTCACCCTTCTTGTATCGCGTCAGCACACGGTCCCTCCGGCTGCCTTGTAGCGGGCGTCGTTCATCTGCACTCGAGTGTTCTCGAGGACGCTCCCCGGCACCGACTTCTTTCCGCCGCCGGCCCGCATCCAGCTTTCTTCGAGGACGTCGAGGTCCAGCCCCGGGTTCGCCCTGCCGAGCACCTCGAAGACGAACGACTTTCCAGGGTAGTCCTTCGCATGCTCGCCCTGACGCTTCAAGTAACGACTCCAACTCTTCGCCTGGCCGACATACTCCTCACCGCTGAGCAGGTCGGTCCGCAGGTATACGACACCCGCAGGGGTGGGCGGAGTGGGCGATGTGTTGTGAACGAGGATCGGCTTGCTGTCGGCCAGGACGTAGTAGGTGTGCAGGCCCTCGACGGAGAGGTTGTGCACCGTTGCCTGGGCCGTCCGGGCCTTGACCGCGGTGATCTGGACCCAACTGCCGCTGCCCGTACTCAGCCACTGCCCGCGCTCCAGGTCACCGGCCTCCACCCAACGGCCCATGTCCGGTAGCCAGAACGGGTGGCCGTCGGTGGCCGTGATGGTGGAGGTCTTCTCGCCCGTCCGGCCGTCCGTGTCCACGGTGAGCGTGACCAGGCGCTTGCTGCCTTCGCGCTTGATGGTGAGGGTGACCGCGCGGGACTGCGTGTCGTCCGTCTCCACGTCCGACGCCTTGACCTTGTCACCGATCTCGATGTCCTCGATCGGCTTCGTGGTGCCGTCGGCCATCAGAACCTTGGTTCCGGGGACGAAGCTGTTGCCGATCTTGCAGCTCGCGCCGGTGGCCGGCGGTGCGTCCGGGACCTTCGGCGGGGCCGGTGCCGGAGCGGGTGCCGGGTTCGCCGGTGCAGGGGCGGGGTCGGCCGGGGCCGGGTCCTTCGGGGTGGTGGGGGCGTCAGGGGTGCCGCCGGTCGGCGGGGTGTCCGCCGCCCGTCCCGCGTCCGCCGCGTTGTCCGCCGCGCGGGCCGTGTCGCTCGCCGTGTCGAGGGCGTCCAACGCCTTGTCGCCGTACCGCGCCGCCTTCGCCGCCGTCGCCCCGTACCCCGCGAACGGGATCGCCGAGGCGCAGGACAGGGCCGCGTCGACGTATTCGCCCTCGGCCGCGTACCAGCCGCAGTTGGCCAGGTCCGCGACCTCGCCGACGACCGGGATGAGGCCGACCACGTCCAGCGCGGCGTGACCGATGTCGGACCAGGAGAGGCCGAACAGGTGCCCGTCGATCTCGATGAAGGAGATCGGGTTGCCGCCGGCGAAGGCGTAGCGGTTGCCGGTGTACGGGTCCATCGTCAGGCCCATGTCGGCCAGGGCGCCGCCGTACATGTCACGGGTGAGGAAGCGGTTCAGGCCCGGGTCGTAGGTGCGGAAACCCATGTCGTACGTGCCCGACGCCGTGTCGTAGCGCTTGGAGTTGAAGCGGTACGCGTTGTACGGCTCCGACGGCTCCTCACCGCCCGCCCCCGGCTTGTCCGCGCCCGTGAACTGGGCCGTGTCGTTCTTGCCGTACGCAGTGTAGCCGTACGTCGTCTTCGTGTCGCCGGCGGAGTCCGTCAGCGCCTCCACGTCGCCGTGCGGGTGGTAGAGGTACTGCGTCGTCTCCGGATCCTTGTCCTCCTCGTCCTTGATCTGGGTGAGCTTCTGGCCCCAGGAGGCGTACTGGAAGGACGTGACGCCCTCGTCCGTCACCTCCTCCCTCAGGGAGTTCGAGGTGATGCCCAGGTAGGTGAAGAGCGTCGTCTTCGCGTCGTCACCGCTGCCGACCGACTCCTTGACCGTGCGGTCGAACGCGTCGTACGTCAGCCGGGTCGTCCGGGCCGCGTCACCGGCACCCGACGTGATCGATTCCGGGCGGTCGAAGCCGTCGTAGCGGTACTTCTGGATCGTCTCGCCGCCGAAGGAGACGGTGTCGAGGCGGCCGAGCGGGTCGTAGTTGTACGTGGACGACGCGCCGTCCTCCGTCGACGTCAGGAGGCGGTTGCGGTCGTAGCGGTGGGTCGTCGTCGTGTCGTCGACCGTCTGCCGGACCACGTTGCCGGCGGCGTCGTGCCGGTACTCCTCCGTCTTCTCGTCGTCGCCGGTCTTCGTGACCTTCGCGATGCGGTCCTGCGGGTCGTACGTGTACGCGTACGTGTTGTCGATCGTGGAGCCGTGGTCGTCGGCGTCCATCAGCTTCAGGACGTCCTCGGCCTTGTGGCCGTTGGCGTTGTACTTCAGGGCGTGTTCGGCGACGAGGGTGTCGTCGGACTGCCGTTCCGTGGTTTTCTTCGTCGCGCCGTCGAGGTAGTAGTCGACGGTCAGGACGTTGCCGTTCGGCTTCGTCTGTTTCGCCAGCTCGCCCCGGGCCGTGTACTCGACCGAGGTGATCTGGCGGTCGTCCGCTGTCGGGGAGGCCGCGTTGGTGATGCGTTCGACCCGGTCCAGCTCGTCGTACTCCAGCTTGCTCCAGGTCAGGTCGTGGGTCGTCGTCAGCGTGTTGCCGTTGGCGTCGTACGTGAGGGCCGTCGTGTCGCGGACGCTGTCCCCGTCGTGTTCCACCACCTCGGTGAGCTGGTTGAGTTCGTCGTAGGCCAGGGTGTAGCGGTCGGTCTCGACGCCGGGGCTGTTGTCGACGATCTCGATCTGGTTGCCGTTGGCGTCGTAGCGGTAGGAGAAGTCCTTCTTCTCGTTGTCGGTGTCGCCCTCGTAGTCGCGGACCAGCCGCACCGCGTCCGCGACCACCGTGCCGGTCGCCTTGTCGGTGAGGGTGATGGCCTGACCGGTGTCCTCGGCGAAGGCGTACTTGCCCAACGAGCGCCACTCACCGGGTAGTTCGCTCTGGTCGAGGGTCCTGCTCTCGGTGCCGTCCTTGTGCTTGATCTCGTACGCGGCGTCCTTCGCCGCCCCGTCGACCTTCGGGTGGCGGACGTAGACCGTGTAGTCGCCGGCCTGCGGGATCGTCAGCTGCCAGACGAAGCGGTCCTCGCCCGTACCCGGCGCGTGGGTCTGCGCGTCGTAGCCGTACGAGCCCTCCGGGGCGACCGTCGTCCATGTGCCCTGCTGTGCCGTGTTGTTGACGTCGCTGTTGTCGACCAGGGCGACCTGGAGGCCCACCGGGACCCCGTCGTCCGAGCGGGACTTGAGGGCGCCGCTCGGGTAGAACGAGGAGTCGAGCGTGCGGGACACCGCGTCGCCGGCGCTGCTCAGGGTGTTCTGGATCTGCTGGCCGAGGTCGTTGTACCGGTAGGTGTTCCTGATGTCGAAGGCGTCGACCGACGTCCTGATCCAGCCGGTGTCGAAGTAGGTGTACTCCGTCTCGTTGCGGACGCTCTGTCCCTCGGACGGCGGCGCGCTGACCTTCTTCACCCGGCTCAGCGCGTCGTACTCGTACGTCGTGCGGTCCGGGGAGTTGTAGTGGTCGTCGTCCGGATCGAAGGGGCTCAGGGTCTCCTTGACGCGGTTCAGCTCGTCGTAGACGGTCTCGGAGGCGAAGTCCTTCGGGTCCTCGGTCTCCATGCCGCGCGGGGTGACGACCCGCGTCTGGTTGCCGACCTCGTCGTACTCGAAGCGGGTCCTGCGCATCACGCCGTCGTCGTGCGGGACCCGTGCCTCGGCCAGGGCGCCGCGGGCGTCGAGGACCAGCTCGGTGCGGTTGCCCTCCGCGTCCGTGGTGGCGGTCGTCAGACCGTCCCAGTCGTAGGTGCTCGTCGTCGACTTGCCGATCGCGTCGGTCGTCTCCAGGAGCCGGTGGTCGAGGTCGTAGCGGAACCTTGTGGTGTAGTCGTCGGGGTCCTCGGTCTCGTTCTTGCGGGCGTCGACGACCTTCACCAGGTCACCGACATCGTCGTAGACGGCCGAGGCGCGCCTGCCCGCCGCGTTGACCGCCTCGATCGGCTGGTACACCTCGTCGTACCGCGTCGTCGAGGTGAAGTCGCCCGGCTCCTCGGTCAGGTTGCCCTTGGGCTCCGTGGAGGTGAGCTGGTTGCCGACCTTGTCGTACGTGAAGGTCGACACCCGTGGGGGCGCGCCCTCCTCGTCACCAGGCTGGCTGGACTTCAGCAGCTGGTCGGCGGCGTCGAACGCGCTGCTGCTCGACACCCCGTTGGGGGCGGTGAAGACGAGCGTGTTGTCGTTGGCGTCGTACTTCGGCGCGGGCGTGACGATGAACTCGCCCGCCTGCTGGTCCTTCGGCCTGCGGTTCTCCAGCGGACGCGCGAACACGTCGTACGTCTGCGTGGTCGTCGCCCCGTCGGCCTCCTCGACCTCGGTGACGTTGCCGCGTACGTCGTACGTCGTCAGCGTGCGGTTGCCGAGGGCGTCGACGATCACCCGCGGATAGCCGGACGGGTCGTAGTTCTCGAACCTGGTGGTGTGCTCGTTCGCGTCGGTCGCGGAGACCAGCCGTCCCCGGGCGTCGTAGGCGTTGGTGGAGGTGTAGTCGTCCGCGGGCTCGCTCGCCACGCCCTTCGGGTCGGTGACCGAGGTCATGTTGCCGCGCGTGTCGTAGCCGAAGAGCCAGGTGCGGCCCTCGGGGGAGACCCGGCGCACCAGGTCGGCGATGTAGCCGTTCTCACCGGTCGCGTAGGCGAGCGTGGCGGCGGGCCGGTCGTTCTTCACCGACTCCGCGTCCCGGCTCTCCAGCGGATAGCCCGTCTTGGGGTCGTACTTCCAGGTGCGGGCGGCGCCGTTGTTCTCCTCCAGGCGCGTGACGTTGTTGTCGGCGTCCCAACCCAGCTTCGTGGTCCGCCTCTTGGCGTCGGTGAGCTTCACGGGCCGGCCGTAGCCGTCCAGCCGCTGGGTGCTGGGGTTGCCCTCGGCGTCGGTGACGACCGTCTCGGTCCCCTTGCCGTCGTGGCCGTCGGGGTCCCTGTAGCGGTACTTGGTCGCACCGTCGAGCCGGTCGGTGATCTCCTTGGTGTACCCGAGGTAGTGCAGCTGGTCCTTGTCGTCGTGCGGGCCGACGTAGTCGACCTTCGAGGAGTTGCCGCGCGGGTCGGTGACCTGGACCAGCTTCACGCCGGGGTGGTCGAACTCCTTGCCGTACTGGAACGAGAAGACCTTGCGCAGCTTCTCCCCGGCGTTCGCGCCGTCCGTCAGCCGCGCCAGCAGGCCCTTCTCCGTGAAGGTGAAGTCGACCCGGCGCCCGGAGACGTCGGTGACCGACCGGACCTTGCCGATGATGAACGGGTTGAGGAGGTGCTTGCCCTCCTTCACCTTCCCGTCCTCGTCGACGTACGCGTACGCCTCGCCCTTCTCCCAGTAGTCGACGGTGAGCGTGCGCCGGTCCTCGGCGTCCGTGACGTACTTCAGCAGCTTGGACGGGTGCCCGAGCAGCCGCTCCTCGTACGTGAACTCCATCCGGTTGCCGTTCTTGTCCACCTGGGCGCTCGGGTAGCCCTGGCAGTCGAAGAGGAACCGGGTGCGGTCCGGGCGCAGGAACTCCCAGGCCTCGCGCTGATGGGGGTGGAGCAGACAGTCCTTCTCCAGCTGCCTGACCCGGAAGTGGACGCCGGCGGGGGAGTCCCACTCGCCCTTCTTGTTCTTGCTGAAGACGTGGCTGGTGCCGTCGCCGTCGGTCAGCGTGATCTGCTTGGGCAGCAGCGCGGCCGGGTGGAAGTCCAGCGGTGTGCCCAGCCGGACCGGCGAGGACGCCTGCAGCGACCAGCCGTATCCGGCCGGAGTGCTGGAGGCGTCCTGCGAGTTGTAGGCCAGCCGCAGGAAGGTCGAGAAGCCGAGCGACGGGTTCGAGAAGGCGTTGTACGACCACACCGCGTTGCCCGCGTGAAGGTTGCTCATCAGCGCCGAGCCCGCGCCGGTGTTCTTGCCGGCGTAGGAGTGGAAGTCCTCCAGGCCGAGTTGGTCGGAGGTCGGGTACTCGGCGGTGACCTGGTGCTTCGAGGGCGGCACCCCGTCCGTCTCGGACAGCCAGTCACCGTTGGTCTTGTCCCTGAGATCCCACTCCAGGCCGAAGCTGAGCCGCTTGTCGAGCGGGTCGACCAGCACCGGCGCCTTCAACTCCGCGTCGAAGGTGACCGTCTCGCCGGCGGCCACGTCCTTCGGCAGCGGGGTGGCGTCCTTGTTGAGGAGGTTGGTGACGTCCTTGCCGTCCAGGTACCAGCGGTACGACAGGACGCGCTCGCCCTTCTTCCACACCGTGTCCGTGGTGTTGGTGAGGGTCGCCTCGACGGTGGCCTTCTCGCCGGGGATCATCCGCGCCGGCGTGTACGGCAGGAAGTAGGTCTCGTCCTCGGGGGCGGCGAGCAGCTTCGCCCCCTCGGCCACCTTGCCCGGCGGCGGGAGTTCGACCGTGCGGGCGGGACCGGCCAGCAGCCTGCCCTGCTGGGTACGGACGACGATCCGGTAGTGGTAGGTCTTGCCCTTGCCCTTGCCCTCGCTCTTGCCCTTGCTGTCGAGCGCCGGGGGCGCGGTGCGGTCGGCGAAGGTGCGGGTGCCGCGGTCGACGGGGGCGAGGAGGGTCTCGTCGGTCGGGGTGAAATCCTTCTTCGTGGCGCGGTGGACCTCGTACTCCCGCAGGTCCTTGCCCCGGTACGCGCTCCAGGAGAGGTCGGCGCCGGTCGCGTGCGTGGTGCGGGGCGCGGCGATGCGGACACCCTCGGCGTCGCCCGAGACGCCTCGGTGGGTCAGGGAGGACGAGCCCCGGGCGCGGTCCAGACGGATGCGGGGCGGGGTGGGGTCGTCGCCCCGGTCGATCTCCTCGCCGCCCTCGTCGTCGCCGAAGAGGCGTTCCAGGAGGCCCGGATCGTCCTCGTCCCCGGCGAGTTCGCTGACGGGTCTCCAGCCCTCACGGGGGTCGCTGGTGTCCGGTTCGGCGGCGGCGGGTCTCGCCTCGCCGGTCCCGGCGGGTGTGGCGGGGGCGCTGCCGATGATCAGGGCCGTCGCCACGGTGCCGACCAGGGCGGCGCGCAGGCGGAAACGGCGGAGGCGGACGCGGCGGAGGCGGATACGGACGCGGGTGTGGTCTAAGGCTGCCATGAAGGGCTCCTTGTTCCCCGTGAGCACAGGGGTCGCACAGGAATCGCCGGGCGCAACTGTCTACCAAGGTCCCCCAAAGCCGTGTCAATGACATGTCAAATAGAGGGGCGAGTTCCGGACTGCGAACGTTGCGGAGAAGTTCTGGACAGACAGGTGAGACGGTGTGAAGCCGCGGTGGCGGGGCGGACCGGATCCGGTCGCCGGGGGCAACTCCCGTCTCTGTCAGAGCGGTTGACCGGTCGATGAAAAGACGTCCAGCGCGGTGCACGGCCCGTGGGAGGTACGGGTGCACCTGCGCGGGCGGCTCCCCTCGGCTGCCGGAACGGGCGACCAGAAGACCGGCTGCCTGAGGCTCCGCGTCTGGGCCTGTGTCGCGAAGCCCCCGTCCCGGACGGCGTCAACACGTCGTTCGGGCGCGGCAAGTGGCAGGACTTCGCCCACAGGACGGGCGGCAGGACGCACTGCGAGCACAGCTCGCGGTGCCGACCCTCGCCCTGCCCTCGCCCTGACACCCGAACCACCCGGCCGTCGCGCCGGCGGAGCGACGAGCCCCTCCGCTCAGCGGTCCGCCAGCGTCATCGCCCGGTCCAGCGCCTGGAGGAACCCGTTGACCGTGGTCCGGTCGCGGACCGCCAGGCGCAGCCACGCGTCGTCCAGCCCCGGGAAGGTGTCACCGCGCCGGACGGCGAAGCCGAGCGTGCGCAGATGCCGTCGTACGGCGGTCGCGCGGGGCAGCCGGATCAGCACGAACGGGCCCTCGGCGGGCTCGGCCACGAGCAGGCCGTCGGGCGCGAACTCCCGCAGCCCGGCGACCAGATGGTCCCGGTCGGCGACGACACGGCCGGCGGCCTCGGCGGCCTCCGCCAGCGCCCGGTCCGAGACACACGCCTCGGCCGCCGCGAGGGCCGGCGTGGACACGGGCCACAGCGGCTGGGCGCGCTCCAGCTCGGCGATCGTCCCGGGCTCGGCGAGGACGTAACCGATCCGCAGCCCGGCCAGTCCCCAGGTCTTGGTGAGGCTGCGCAGGACCACGAGGCCGGGCACGTCCGTCCGCCCGGCCAAGGCCTCGCGCTCACCCGGCACCGCGTCCATGAACGCCTCGTCGACCACCAGCGTCCGCCCCGGCCGGGCGAGCCGGGCGAGGGTCTCGGCCGGGTGCAGCACCGATGTCGGATTGGTCGGATTGCCCACCACCACGAGGTCCGCGTCCTCCGGCACGGCCGCCGGATCCAGCCGGAATCCGTCCGAATCCCGCAGCAGCACCCGGTCCACGGTGTGCCCGGCGTCCCGCAGCGCGGCCTCGGGTTCGGTGAACTGCGGGTGCACGACCACCGGATGGCGGACCCTCAGGGCACGGGCCAGCAGGACGAAGGCCTCGGCGGCGCCCGCGGTGAGCAGGACCCGCTCGGCCGGCAGCCCGTGGCGGGCCGCCACCGCCGCCCGCGCCTCACGTCCGTCGGGGTAGGCGGCCAGCCCGGTCAGCGACCCGGCTATCCGCTCGCGCAGCCAGGCGGGCGGCGTGTCGGCCCGGACGTTCACGGCGAGGTCGATGAGCTTCGCCCCGTCGTCCCGCACCTCGGCGTCGCCGTGATGCCGCAGGTCATGACCGGCGATCGGCAGGTCCCGGCCCGCGTTCGAAGACTCGTCGTCTCCGTTGTGCAGGCCGTGTCTGCTCCCTGAGTCGGATTCAGTGTGCATGGGAGTGCGTGTGTCCCCAGTGGTGATGATCGTGACCGTCGTACCCGTTGTCGTCCGGGCGGACGCGCGAGTGTCGAGGCAGCCCCGGGCTGTTCCCACCGCCGGGCGGGTTGCCGCCGGGGCCTGCGGGACCGTGGGAGTCGCGGTGCGTGCGAGGGTCGCCCTCCAGCGCCTCCCGGTACCGCTCCACGAGGAGATCGAGCAGCTCCGGCTCCGGCCCGACGACATCGGCCGACCGTACCTCGGTCTCCGGGCGCGCGGCAGCCCAGCCCTCGGTCTGCTGCCGCACCCGGTCCGCCGGCCCGCCGTCGAGCGGGAAGTACGGCAGGACGACGATCCGCCGCGCGCCCAGCCGCACGCACCGGTCGAGACCGCTCGGCACGTCCGGCGCCGCCGACGACACGAACGCCGTCTCCACACCCGCGTACCCGCGCCCTTCCCACAACAACCGGGCCGCCCGGTGCACCTCGGCGTTGGCCTCGGGATCGGTGGCCCCGTGCCCGACGAGCAGGACGGTCACCTCGGCCCGGTCGCCCGGGGTCCTCGCCGCCGACGACCCCAGCGCCTCCTCCACCCGCCGCTCCAGCAGGTTCAGCAGCGCGGGGTGCGGACCCGGGGGACGGCCGCGGCCGTACGACACCTCCGGGTGCCGCTCCCGCACGCGGTCCAGCGCCGTCTCGACGTCCGCGTCCGCGCGCCCGGCGGTCTCCCACGACAGCGGGACGACGACGAACCGCCGTACGCCGTGCTCCACCAGCCCGGACACGGCCTCGTCCAGCGGCGGCCGGAACGGCTCGGCGAAGCCGCCCCCGACGGGCAGCCCGGGGTGGCGGCGGCCCAGTTCGCGCAGTAAGACGCGGAACGCCTCGGCCCCGGAGTCGTCCCGGGTGCCATGACCGGCGATGAGCAGGGCGGGCGGCGGGGTGGTCACGGTGTCTCCTCGGAGGCGGAAGTGGTGGGGGCGGGGGCGAGCGTGGGCGTCGGGGTGGGGCGGGTGCGGAAGCAGGGGCGGTCGGGACGCGGGGGCGTTCGGGGCGGGTCGGCGGCGGTCACACGTTCATCATGTCTCGCGACGACCGCGGCCACTGCCACGACGATCATCATGCCGACCTCCGCCGGGCCCGGTGAAGCCAGGGTTCGCCGTCGCGACGGCACACGTCACCTTCCCCGCCCGCCCGTCCACCGGCTCCGACTTCCGCTTCGGCACGAGGAGTTCTCCTCCACCGACGAGCGCGGCGGCCTCCGCGACGGACGGGGTACCGACGGCGGCGAGGGCCACGTCGGAGGGGTTGGGCACAGCCACGACGGCCAACTCCTCGGCGGAGCAGGCGACCAGGGGGACTCCGAGGCGTTCGGCGGCCTGGACGAGGCCGGGTTCACCGGCCTTGGCATCGACGGTCGACAGTGCGACGACGGCCTCGACCGACAGCCCGGCATCCCGCAGCACCCCTGAGACCAGCCCGAGAACCTCCACCACGGACACCCCCGCGGAGGCGCCCACACCCACCACGAGCGAGTCGATCACAGGGTCAGCCATGGCCGCGCCCGTCTTTCAGGGGCGTGGGGAACCGCGCGCCCGGCCTCCACGAACCCGCCCCCGGCATCCGACCTGCGTACTCCACACCACCCCGGGGCGCCGCAGCCGACACCGTCCACTCATCCGGTAGCAAAGACCCATGGCGGTCTTCGTGGCACTCGGCGCGTTCCTGATGACCCTGCTCGGCGGCTGGACGGCACAACGCGTGACGGACCGCCGTCACCTCGTGCTCGGCCTGGCCGGCGGCCTGATGCTGGGCGTGGTCGGCCTCGACCTGCTCCCCGAGGCGTTGGAGGCCGCCGGCGACGAGGTCTTCGGTGTGCCCGCCGCGCTGCTGCTGTTCGTCGCCGGGTTCCTCCTGGCCCACCTGGTGGAACGCCTGCTGGCCGTCCGCCAGGCGGCACACGGCGCGGAGGAGCACAACGGCCGTACGCCCCAAGTGGGTCTGACGGCCGCGGCCGCGATGGTCGGACACAGCGCCATGGACGGCGTCGCGATCGGCGCGGCCTTCCAGATCGGCGAGGGCATGGGCATCGCCGTCGCGCTCGCGGTGATCGCCCACGACTTCGCGGACGGCTTCAACACGTACACACTCACCAGCGTGTACGGCAATGCCCGCCGCCGTGCGCTCGCGATGCTGTTCGCGGACGCGGCGGCGCCGGTGGTGGGAGCCGCCTCCACGCTGCTGTTCACGATCCCGGAGGGCCCGCTCGGCTGCTACCTCGGCTTCTTCGGCGGCGCCCTGCTCTATCTCGCCGCCGCCGAGATCCTCCCCGAGGCCCACCACGAACACCCGGCCCACTCCACCCTGCTGTGCACGGTCGCCGGAGCGGCCTTCATCTGGCTGGTGGTGGGCGTGGCGGAGTGAACGGGACGGGCCACCGGGACCATCCCCCGACGAACCGCTCGCACCGCCGCTCACGACCTCCGACGGACCGCTCTCCAGGCCCGACGGACCGCTCACCACTGCCGACCGACCGCTCACGACACCCGGCATCTCTCCACGAACCGCCGTGCGATCCCCGGCTCCGCCGCCCAGTGCGTGTGCAGGTAGCTCGCGTGCACCCCTCCCCGCACGAATCCCTCGACCCGCGGCCGAGGGGACCGTATACCCCAGGCGGGAGCGGGCCCGGCCCCCGGCTCGACAACCGTCCGGTGGAACTCGTGGGCCCGCATCCGGGTCCCGGCAGGGGCCAGCACACTGTCGCCCACGGCGACGGCGTCGCGGTACCCGAGGGTCAGCCGCTCGTCCATGCGCGCCGTCGCGTCGAGCACACCGCACATGGGCCGCCCGTCCAGCTCCCGGCAGAGATAGAGCAGCCCGGCGCACTCGGCGGCCACCGGAGCGCCGCCGAACGCCAGCTCGGCGACGGCCTTGCGCAGCGGCTCGTTGGCGGACAACTCGGCGGCGTACATCTCGGGGAACCCGCCGCCGATCACCAACCCGCTCGTCCCGTCGGGCAGTTGCTCGTCGCGCAGCGGGTCGAAGACGACCACGTCGGCTCCCGCGGCGGTCAGCAACTCGGCGTGCTCGGCGTAGGAGAAGGTGAACGCGGGTCCACCGGCGACGGCGACCACCTCCCGTCGGCCCGTGGCCGCGACGGGCGGCTCCCACGCCGGCCCCGACAACGCCCCGGCACTGCGGGCGAGCGCGACCAGCGCCTCCAGATCGCACCCGGCCCGGACCTGCGCGGCCATCGCCGCCACGGCCTCCAGCGCGGCGGCCTGCCGCTCGGCGACCGGGACCAGTCCCAGATGCCGGGACGGCGTGTCCACCTGCGGAGCCCGCCGCAGCACCCCCAGCACGGGCACACCGGTCGACTCCAGGGCGTCCCGCAGCAGTTCCTCGTGCCGGTCGGAGGCGACCTTGTTGAGGATCACGCCCCCGATCCGGACCTCGGGGTCCCAGGAGGCGAACCCGTGCACCAGCGCCGCCACCGACCGCGACTGCGACGACGCGTCCACGACCAGCACCACCGGCGCCCGCAGCAGCTTCGCCACATGAGCGGTGGACGCCAGCTCCCCCTGCCCCGAGGCGCCGTCGAACATCCCCATCACACCCTCGACGACGGCGATGTCGCACCCGCGCGCGCCGTGCGCGAAGAGCGGCGCGACCAGCTCGGGCCCGCACAGGTACGCGTCGAGGTTCCGCCCCACCCGCCCGCTCGCGAGCGCGTGGTAGCCGGGGTCGATGTAGTCCGGCCCCACCTTGTGCGGGGAGACGGCGAGCCCCCGCTCGGTGAGCGCGGCCATCAACCCCGTGGCCACGGTGGTCTTGCCGCTGCGCGACGCGGGCGCGGCGATCACCAGCCGGGGCACGGAGGGAACCGAGGTGCAAGACGTCACGATGTCACCACTCGATGCCCCGCTGGCCCTTCTGGCCCGCGTCCATGGGGTGCTTGACCTTCGACATGTCGGTCACGAGGTCCGCGAAGCCGACGAGCTTCTCGGGTGCGTTCCGCCCGGTGATCACCACATGCTGGGTGCCGGGACGGTTGCGCAGCACGTCGATCACCTCGTCGGTGTCGATCCACCCCCAGTGCAGCGGATACGCGAACTCGTCCAGCACATAGAGCTTGTACGTCTCGGCCGCGAGGTCCCGCTTGACCTGCTCCCAGCCCTCGCGGGCCTTGTCCTCGTTGTCCATCTGGCCATCGCGCTGCACCCACGACCAGCCCTCGCCCATCTTGTGCCAGGCGACCGACCCGCCCTCACCGGACGCCCCGAGCACGCGCAGCGCGTTCTCCTCGCCGACCTTCCACTTCGCCGACTTGACGAACTGGAACACCCCGATCGGCCACCCCTGGTTCCAGGCGCGCAGCGCGAGACCGAACGCGGCGGTGGACTTCCCCTTGCCGATGCCCGTGTGCACGAACACCAGCGGACGGTTACGACGCTGACGGGTCGTCAGTCCGTCGTCCGGTACGACACTCGGCTGTCCTTGCGGCATTAAGCGGCCCTCCTCGAAGTCCCCTGCGATCCCTGCACATCCCGTACCAGCCCGGCGATGGAGTCCGCCCGCAGCTCGTCCAACGTCACCGCCGTACCGCCCAGTTCACCCGCCAGCCGCCCCGCGAGCCCCAGCCGGACATGGCCCGTCTCGCAGTCCACCACCACGGACGCGAGGCCCTCGGCCGCGAACAGCCGCGCCGCCCGCCCGGCGAGTGCGACGGGCTCCGGCCCGCCGGTCGCCCGGCCGTCGGTGACCACCACGACCAGCGGCCGGCGCGCGGGGTCCCGCAGCCGCTCCACCCGCAGCACGTCGTGCGCCTTGAGCAGCCCGGCCGCGAGCGGTGTCCGCCCGCCCGTCGGCAGCGACTCCAGCCGGGCCGCCGCCGCGTCCACCGACGAGGTCGGCGGCAACGCCACCTCGGCGGCCGACCCACGGAACGTCACCAGGCCCACCTTGTCCCGCCGCTGGTAGGCGTCGAGCAGCAGCGACAGCACCGCGCCCTTCACGGCACCCATCCGCTGGCGCGCCGCCATCGATCCGGAGGCGTCGACCACGAACAGCACGAGATTGCCCTCGCGCCCCTCCCGGGTCGCCTGCCGCAGATCGTCCCGGCGTACCACCAGCCCCGGACCGGACCGCCCCCGCGTCCGCTGATGCGGGGCGGCCGCCTGCACGGTCGCCGCCAGATGCAGCTTGGTCAGCGTGCCACGCGGCCTGCGCGCCCCGGTCGTGCGCCCGTGCTCGGTCCGCGCGCGCGAACGCCGCCCGGCGGCACCCTCCCCGAGCCCCGGCACGCTGAGCACCTTCGTACGGAACGGCTCGGCGGCCCGTACGGCGGACTGCTCCCCGGCGGCCGGAGCCTGCGCCGGGACACTGTCCCCGGACTCGGGCCGAGCATCGCTGTCGCCGCCCCGGGGCCCCTCAGGCTCCGGAGCGGGCGGCTGCCCACCACCACCGGGACCGTCGGGACCGGGGTTGGGATCGTCGTCCTCCGGGCCGCCGTCCCGCGGATCGTTCGAGTTCCGCGGCGGCTCCGCGAACTCCTCCAGCGTCTCGTCGAGCTTGTCCTCGTCGAGCCCGGGCGCGTCGAACGGGTTCCTGCGCCTGCGGTGGGGCAGCGCGAGCAGCGCGGCCCGGCGCACATCCTCCGCGAGCACCTCGGTCCGCCCGGCCCACGCGGCCAGCGCGGTCGCGGTCCGGGCCATCACGATGTCGGCCCGCATCCCGTCCACCTCGAAGGCGGCACAGGTCGCCGCGATCTGCAGCAGAGCCCCGTCGCCCAGCACCACCGACGGCAGCAACTCCCGGGCCGCGACGATCCGTTGCCGTACGTCGGCCTCCTCGTCCGCCCAACGGGCCGCGAAACCGGCCGGATCGTCGTCGTAGGCGAGCCGCCGCCGGACGACCTCCACCCGCTGGTCCGGCTCCCGCGAGGCCGCGACCTCCACGGTCAGCCCGAACCGGTCGAGGAGCTGGGGCCGCAGCTCGCCCTCCTCGGGGTTCATCGTCCCGACCAGCAGGAACCGCGCCGCATGCCGTACGGAGACGCCCTCGCGCTCCACGTACGAGGCGCCCATCGCGGCCGCGTCGAGCAGCAGGTCGACGAGGTGGTCGTGGAGCAGGTTCACCTCGTCGACGTAGAGGATGCCCCGGTGCGCGTCCGCGAGGAGCCCCGGCTCGAACGCCTTCACCCCCTCGGACAGCGCCCGCTCGATGTCGAGGGCGCCGACGAGCCGGTCCTCGGAGGCGCCGACCGGCAGCTCGACCATGCGGGAGGGCCGGGTCTCGAACGCCGGCTCGTGCGGCCCGTCCGGACAGGCCGGGTCCGGCTTCACGGGGTCGCAGGAGAACCGGCAGCCGACGACGACCTCCACCTCCGGCAGCAGCGCCGCGAGCGCCCGCACGGCGGTGCTCTTGGCGGTGCCCTTCTCGCCGCGCACCAGCACGCCGCCGATGCGCGGCGAGACGGCGTTGAGGAGCAGGGCGAGTTGCAGGTCGTCCTGCCCGACGACGGCGGTGAAGGGGAAGTGCGTGCTCACGCGGTGGTCCCTCCTAGGGGTGAATGAATGAGACGAGTGCGGACCGGCGGGACGACAGGAACGGGGCACAGCCCCTTCCTTTCAGGGGCGCGGGGCTGTGACATCTGCGGCTGCGCCGCGTGGGCGCGAGAAGCCCCACCGGCCGGCAGCCGACGCTCCGTCCTGCGGCGGGGACGACCCGGAGCCCTCATCCCGGCACCCCCGGTGCTCCCGGTGCTCCCGGCGGCACGAACGGCAGCCCGCTCGGCGCGCCCGACTCGATGAGCCGCCACAGCGCGTCCGTGTCCGCGTGCTCCTCGATCAGGTCGCCGAGCCGGTCGAGCTGCTCCTCCCGCAGTGCGGCGAACGAGGTGCCGGGGGCCGGTACGAACCGGCGCCCCGAGGCGGCGGCCACCTCGCGCAGGAAGGCCCGCCGGAACCCGTCCGACTCCAGCGACCCGTGCCAGTGCGTGCCCCAGGTCTGCCCGACCCGGCACCCGTCCAGGAAGGGTTCGCCGCCCAGCACCTCGGCGATGCCGTGATGGATCTCGTACCCCTCGACCCGCTCTCCGAGGGCCTGCCCGACGGGCCGCGTGAGCGTCTTCTCCGGGGCGAACCGCACCCGGACGGGAAGCACCCCGAGCGCCGGGACATGCCCCACGCGGCTCTCGACGTCGTCCTCGATGTGCTCCCCGAGGACCTGGAAACCCCCGCAGATGCCGAGGACCGGCCGCCCCTCGGCGGCCCGGCGCAGCAGCGCCTCGGCGAGTCCCCGTTCCCGCAGCCACTCCAGTGCCCGGACCGTGCCCCGGGTCCCCGGGACGACGACGAGATCGGCGTCGGCGAGCTCCTCGGCCCGGTCCACGAACCGCACCACGACACCGGGTTCGGCGGCGAGCGCGTCCACATCGGTGAAGTTGGACATCAGCGGAACCGCGCACACGGCGACCCGCAGCACGTCCTCCCCGACGGGCGGCGCGACGTTCGACTCCCGCACCGTCCCCCGCAGCGAGACCCGCAGCCCGTCCTCCTCGTCGATGCCGAGCCCGTGCCGGAACGGCAGCACCCCGTACGTCCGCCGGCCGGTGAGCCCGTGCAGCATGTCCAGCCCCGGCTCCAACAGGGAGACGTCGCCCCGGAACTTGTTGACGAGGAACCCGGCGACGAGGGCCTGGTCCTCGGGGGAGAGCAGCGCGACGGTCCCGAAGAACGACGCGAACACCCCACCGCGGTCGATGTCGCCGACCACGAGCACGGGCAGCCCGGCGTTCCGGGCGATCCCCATGTTGACGATGTCGGTCCGCCGCAGATTGATCTCGGCCGGAGAGCCGGCCCCCTCGCAGATCACCGCGTCATACGTGCCCCGCAGCTCGGTGAGACAGTCCAACACGGTCCCGAGCAGCCGCTGTTGCCGCCCGCCGTGATAGCCGCGCGCACTCATCTCGCCCACGGGCTTCCCCAGCAGCACCACCTGACTGCTGCGCTCGCCCCCGGGCTTGAGCAGCACGGGGTTCATGAGCGCGGTGGGCTCCACCCGGCAGGCCTGGGCCTGCATGGCCTGCGCCCGCCCGATCTCGGCTCCCTCCTTCGTCACGAAGGAGTTGAGCGACATGTTCTGCGCCTTGAACGGCGCGACCTTGACGCCCCGGCGCACCAGCCACCGGCAGATCCCGGCGGTGACCACGCTCTTGCCGGCGTCGGAGGTCGTCCCGGCGACCAACAGCCCGCCACTCATCCCCGACTCCTCGACCGCAGCAGCGACACACCCGCACCGATCCCCAGAGCCAGCCATCCGACCCGCCGGGACAACCGCACGGCCCGCTCGATGTCGCCCACGGCGACGGCGCGTCCCTCCCCATTGAGCACAGGCCGGTGCTCGACCCGCCCCCCGTACGACAACGTGCCCCCCATCCGCACTCCGAGCGCCCCCGCGAACGACGCCTCCACGGGCCCCGCGTTGGGACTCGGATGCCTGTGCGCGTCCGCGCGCCAGGCCCGTACCGCCCCCCGGGCGTCCCCGCCGGAGGCCGCGGCCAGCACCGCCGTCAGCCGTGCCCCCGGCCACCCCACCACGTCGTCCAGCCGCGCGGAGGCCCAGCCGAACCGCCGGTACCGCTCGGACCGGTGTCCGACCATGGCGTCCAGCGTGTTGACGGCCCGGAACCCCAGCAGCCCGGGCACACCCGCGACGGCTCCCCACACGAGCGCCCCGACCACCGCGTCCGACGTGTTCTCGGCGACGGACTCCACGACCGCCCGCGCGATCCCGTCCGCGTCCAGCGCCTGAGGGTCCCGCCCGCACAGATGCGGCAGGCGGTCCCGCGCGCCGTCGACGTCCCCCGCCTCCAGGGACCGCCCGATCGCCCGGGCCTCCCGCCCGAGTGAAGTCCCCCCGACGACGGCCCAGGTGGCGGCGGCGGTCAACGCGACGGAGGCGGCACGCGAGGGGCGTACGGCGGACGAGGCGACGGCCCCGAGCGTCACGGCGCCACCCGCGCACACGGCGGTGTGCAGCGCGCCCCACCCCCGGTGGTCCCGCCACAACACCCGCTCCACGGCGCCGGCGGCCCGCCCGAACGCGGCGACCGGATGCCCCCGGCGAGGATCACCGAGCAGCAGGTCACCGAGGATTCCGGCGGTGGCGCCGTACGCGAACACGCGGTCGGCACGCACCGGTTCAGCCGATCGCGAGGTCGGACGAGGGACCGGTACAGGCACTCAGGCGGCAGCCGCGCATGGCGATATGTCCTCACTCAGGGTGTCCACGCCCTGGTTCGACGAGACCGACGGCGAGAGTTCCTGGCTCCCGGGAGGTTCTTCCCCGGTGACAGTGGCGGGACCGCGCCGGAATCGCACCGGCTTCCTCTCCTGCCGTCGTACATGGCCCCGGCAGTCCACCACGCTCCCGGAAGACCCGTCAACTTGCTGTTGACCTGCGGCGCAGGGGTGTGCTCAGCCCCACATCGCTGAAATATCGCCAGACGCCCGAATCGGCTCTTTCTGCGCTCTTCTCCGATACCCAGGCTGGGAACACTTGAGGGAACGGCAGTACGAAAGCACCGCACCCACGCGGAGGCGGGACACTACGCTCGGGTCGTCGCGGTGGACGCCGTGTCGGTGCGCTGACTCTTGGGCTTGGAGGAGGTCGGTGTGATCGGCAGGGAGTCGTCGGCACGGGTGTGGGTCAGGAGCAGCTACTCCGACAACGGGGGCGACTGCGTGGAAGTGGCCGCCGGGCACCGGCGCGTCATGGTCCGTGACTCGAACGGGAATCGTGACGCGCTGCTCGTCTTTCGCTACGCGGCGTGGTGTGGTTTTCTGGCGGGGCTTGTGGACCCGGGAGCGGGCGGATCGTGAAGATCCGCTCGGGGGACGGGAGGTGCACACATGGGAGACCGAGCGAAGGAGACCGCCTCGGCGCGCCTGCGGAAGCCGGGCGTCTGGCGGCAACGGGTGACGGCGGCTGCCCCACTGGCGCTGTTCTGCTCCGTGATGGGCGTGCTGTCCGTCGGAGTGGGCGCCCTGGCCGCGCTGCTGGTCCCGGGCGGTGAGGTGCGTGCTCTGGTCTGGCTGGTGGTGACCGTGCTCGGTGCCGCCGGGGCCGGCCTGTGGTGGGGGCTCACCCCGGTCACGGAACGGCTCCGGGTCCTGAACCGGGCGCTGGGGGAGGCTCGGCCCCGGCGGCCGCACCACCGCTGACGGCGCCGTTGCGGGAGTCGGCTGAGCGGTGGCGCAGGAGCCTGCCCAGCCATGCGCCGAGGGCGGTGACGAGGGCCGCACCGACCGCGCCGATCACCGCCGAGCCGAGCGGCGACACCCCGCCCAGCGGAAGGCCCGGACCGAATCGGGTGGCGACCGAGATGCTGAACAGCAGGACGCTGCCGCACGCCGTGCCGAGCAACAGCCGCACGGACAGCAGCCGGACGGCTCCCGCCACCCGGGCGCTCTCGACCTGGATCAGGGCCTCCGCCCACTCGGGGTGCTGCATGGCGTACGCCTTGAGGGCGCTGTCGCTCAGCTCGGCCGGCTCTTCCCGGTCGGTCTGCTCGGGCGGGACTCTTGGCGTGTCGTCCGCAGGGGTGGCGGTGGACGTACGCAATTCCCGCCACCACGCTCGTACTCCGAAGACCGCCATGAGGCCTCCCCCCGTTCGTCGCCCGGGCATCCCGTCCCGGGTCAGTTGTCGTCCAGACTCTCCCTGATCGCGTCGAGCGCCTCGATCATCCGGTCGCCGTCGTACGCGATGGAGCTGATGTCCTCGAAGCACTCCTGGTAGCGCGCTGTGAGGCCCAGGTCGTCACGGTTTGTCAGTCCCCCCGTGGGGCCCTCGATGTAGAGCAGATCGTCGTCGTCCTTGAAGCCGAGCAGAATGAACGGCGTGGTGGTGCTGTAGTGCGCCCCGACGGAGAACGGCAGCAGTTGCAGGGTCACCCGGGGATGCGTCGCCATGGTCTTGATGTGGTCGAGCTGCCGTCGCATGACGGCGGGGCCGCCGACCGCGCGCCGTACGGACGCCTCGTCCAGGACGATGCCCACCTCGGGGCCGCTGTCGCCGTCGAACAGCCGCTCCTGGCGGCTGGAGCGCAGCTCCACCTGCCGCCGTACGCGCGCCTCGGAGGTCCTGGCCGTGAGCAGCGCGGTCGCGTAGTCCTCCGTGTGCAGCAGCCCGGGAAGGACGATGGGGTTGTACATGCGGATGGTGGCGGCGGCGCCCTCGTACCCCAGGTACTGGGCGAACTGGGGGGAGACAAGGTCGCTGTACTGCGCCCACCAGGACTGGCCCTTGGAGCCCCGTGCCGCCTCCTCCAGCTCCGCTACCAGGGCGGCGTCCGTGACCCCGTACTGCTGGAGCAGTGCCCGCAGGTCCGTTACACCGAGGCTGACCGTCCCCGCCTCGATCCTGATCACCTTGGACAGGGACCACTCCAGGCCCTGCGCGGCGTCCCGCTGGGTCTGCCCCGCGCTCTCGCGCGCCTTGCGCAGCTCGATTCGCAGCCTGCGTCGATTCAGGCTCGGATCGATGTCCCTGGCCATGGTGCTCCCTGCCACATGTCGTCCCTGACTTGTCGGGCCGCCACCTTCGTCTAGTAACTCTCTCTTAGAGTAGGTGAGTTGGCGACCGGCGGCTAGCCGTCGTCAGTATGACATGTGTCGTTTCGTGGAGGTCGCCGCGCTACTCCGAATGCAGAGAAAACCCCCGTAAGCGTCACAAGACGCCCACGGGGGTTGAATCTGTAGTTGTCGGTGTCGGCCCGAGGGGACCGTGGGAGTTCCGGTATCAGGTCATGATCAGGGAAATCCCGTACGCCACTGCCGCCGCGCACAGCGCGAAGCACGCGTACGCCCCAGTGGTCGCGAACGCCGCCGAGTCGCCCCGGGCCGACGCCGCCTCCCGCTTGGAGAGGCCGACGATCCCCAGGGTGAAGAGGCCGACGAGGGCCACGGTGACCACGAGGCTGACTCCGAAGACGGAGCCGAGGGCTGCCCAGTCGATGTGCATGGTGGTGTTCTTCCTCAGGAGGTCGCGGGGCTCAGACGGCGGGCGTCGGCGTCGACGAGTTCGCCGGGGCCGTGGTCTCGGCGGCGACCGCGGCCGCGGGGGCCGGGATGGCCGCCGAGAGCTCCTCGGTCACGGTGCCGACGGGCGGCGGTGTCACGGCGGCCATCGCCGTGGTCACCACACCGGGCGGCTCCTCGGTGTCGTTGACGTTGGTGTGGTCGACGACCTCGCGGCGCGAGATCACCCAGATCGCGGCGCTGGAGGCGACGAGGAAGACCGCGACGACGGCCGTGCCCCAGCTGCCGAAGGCCGTCACCCACTCGGCGAGCGCGGCGACCAGCGCGGCGGCCGGCAGGGTCAGACCCCAGGCCACGAACATCCGGGTGGCGGTGGACCAGCGGACCACGCCGCCCTTGCGGCCGAGACCCGCGCCCATCACCGCACCGGAGACCGAGTGCGTCGTGGAGAGCGAGAAACCGAGGTGCGAGGAGGCCAGGATGACCGTGGCCGCGCTGGTCTGGGCGGCGAAGCCCTGCTGCGGCTGGAGGTCGGTGAGGCCCTTGCCCATCGTGCGGATGATGCGCCAGCCGCCGAGGTAGGTGCCGAGCGCGATGGCGAGACCCGCGGAGACGATGACCCACACCGGCGGGTCGGAGTCGGGCGCGAGGGCGCCGCCGGCCACCAGGGCGAGGGTGATGATGCCCATCGTCTTCTGGGCGTCGTTCGTGCCGTGGGCCAGGGAGACCAGGCCCGCGGAGGCGATCTGACCGGCGCGGTAGCCCTTGCCGGAGGCCTTCTCGCTCGTGTGCTGTCCGAGCTTGTACGTCAGCCGGGTGGCCAGCATCGCCGCGATGCCGGCGACCAGCGGGGCCGCGACGGCGGGGATCAGCACCTTGGTGACGAGCACGTCGCCGTGCACACCGCCGAGGCCGACCGAGGCGATGGTGGCGCCGACGAGACCGCCCATCAGGGCGTGCGAGGAACTGGACGGGAGCCCGACCAGCCAGGTCAGCAGGTTCCAGAGGATGGCGCCGACGAGCGCCGCGAATATGACCTCCGGCTGGATCCCGGACTCGTCGACGAGTCCCTTGGAGATGGTGTTGGCGACCTCGATGGACAGGAACGCGCCGACAAGGTTGAGCACGGCGGACATGGCCACCGCGACCTTGGGCTTCATGGCGCCGGTCGAGATGGTGGTGGCCATCGCGTTGGCGGTGTCGTGGAAACCGTTCGTAAAATCGAACGCGAGCGCGGTGATGACCACGATCGCGAGGATCAGCGAGAAGTTTTCCATTTACCCGGGCTTCTTTCGGACGTCAGTGGCATGTGGACCGTAGGCAACCTGGGTGAACGGAAGATGAACTGAGGCAGGCGCGCGGGTGTAATGAACGAGGTGTCGCCCCTCCGCTTGTCGGCCGGCGGGCGACCGGGGCCGCGCGGAGCGGCGGTCCGGCCTTCGAACGGAGGCGGAACACCAGGGTCCGCTACCCCCGGGCGAACTCCTTGAGCCGGTTCGTGGACCCGTTGAAGAGGTTCTGGTCACCCGGCAGCCGCCCGCTGCCGTTGTCGTACTGCCAGATCGTCCAGAACTCCCACCCCGCGGGCAGTTCCCCCGCCCCGGCGGAGTCGTACAGGGCCAGCCACAGCGCGTGGTTCCCGCCGAAAGCCGGGCTGTTGCCGGTGCAGGTCTTCCACCAGTGGGTGGTCGTGTAGATCACCGGACGGCGGCCCGTGAGGCGCTTCACCTCGTCACTGAACGACCGGATCCAGCCGACCATGGCGTCGTCGCTCAGGCCGTAGCACTTCCTCTTCCGGTCGTACGGGTTGTATTCGATGTCGAGCGCCGGCGGCAACGTCCAGCCGTCCGCGCGCCAGCTGCCCCCGTTGCCCACGAAGTAGCGGGCCTGGGACTTCCCGGACGACTGGTGGGGCAGGGCGAAGTGGTACGCGCCGCGGATCAGGCCGGCCTCGCGCGAGCCGTTGTACTGCTGGGCGAAGTACGGGTTGCGGTAGGTGGTGGACTCGGTCGCCTTGACGTAGACGAACCGGGCGCCCTTCGACTTCGCGCTCGACCAGTCCACCGTCTTCTGGTGCGAGGAGACGTCGTGCCCCCTGGGTTTGGCGGCGGCCGAGACGGGCGGCTCGGCGAGCGCGGTTCCCCCGAGGGCCAGCGCCGCGACGGAGGCGGCGCATACGCGGTTGCGGAGACGGGACGACTTGGGATCGGTGGCCATACTTCCCCCCGGAATGGCGTTTGTACGACAAAACACCCGGAGATTACTGGAAGATCACTGGATCCCGGTCGATCACCGGCCAATCCCAACTCCCCATGACCTATGCGCATATGAACCCATCGCCGGGTCACGCCCCGCTGTGTATGCAGGCCTGGCCCTCGCCGGGCCGCGATCCGCCGTCGACGCCCGCCTGGCAGGATCGCGGCATGGTCGAGCAGCAGGGGAACGGGAACGCCCGCGGCGAGCGGGGCGACGCGGTCGAGGGTCCACGGGGCGCGCGGGACGCGCGGCGGGGCGGAGTGCCGGAGGACGTGGCGCGCGCGTGGCACGACCTCGTCGGGACGGCCCGCCGGACGGTGGCCGACGGGCTGGTCGTGGGCACCTCCGGGAACGTGTCCGTGCGGGTCGGGGACACCGTCCTGGTCACCCCGACGGGAGTGCCGTACGACCGTCTGACACCGGACGACGTGACGGGCGTGGACCTCTCCGGCCGGCAGGTCCTCGGCACGCTCCGCCCGACGAGCGAACTCCCCATGCACCTGGCGCTCCACAACACCACCGACGCGCGGGCCGTCGTCCACACCCACGCGGTCCACGCGACGGCCGTTTCCACCCTCGTCAGCGAGCTGCCGCTGATCCACTACATGTCCGCAGCCCTCGGCGGACCGGTCCGGGTCGCCCCCTACGCGACCTACGGCACCCCGGAGTTGGCCGAGAACATGCTCCGCGCTTTGACAGGACGCACCGGCTGTCTCCTCCAGAACCACGGGACGATCACCTACGGCCGCACGCTCTCCGAGGCCTACGACCGCACGGCCCAGCTCGAATGGATGTCCAGAGTCTGGCTGACGGCGTCCTCGGTCCCGGGCCGCACCCCGCACCTCCTGACGCCCGCCCAGCTGACGACAGTGGCCGCCCGCCTCCACGACTACGGCCAGCCGAACTAGACCACCAGCACCCGCCGGCCAGGCGTCCGGTCCCCGTGGACCGGTTCCGGGAAGCCGGAGGCACCCGGGCACGCGGGTGCTTACGCGTATCAGGTCCGCCTCAGGTCCGCGCATCCGCCACCCCTGTCACTCCGGCGTCGGTGCCCACTGGCCGGAGGCGGGGACGGCCAGGACACTGGAGGCGTGGGTGCAGTCAAAGCGGCGGTCGCCGCGGTCGGGGTCGCGTTCGCGGCCGGTGCGGCCAGTGTCGCAGCGGGCCGGCTGGCGAGCGACGTCGCGCTGAAGGCGCCGCCTGGTGAACCGCTGCCCACGGAACCCCGGCTGACCGTGCACGCCACCGCCGCCGGCCGCATCGCCCTGACCCGCGCCTTCGCCTCCCAGCGCCCCGGAACCTACGGCCTCACCGGCGGCGACTCCCACGCCGTCGTCGGCGCCGTCCTGGAGGGCGCCCCGCACGCCCCCGACACGGTCGTACGCCGCCTGGAGCGCGTCACCCACGGCACCCTGGAGCCGGGCGACAAGGTGTGGCTCACCCCCGCCCTCCACCGCGGCGACCCGCGCACCGCGCTCGGCCTCGACCACGACGACGTCGAGATCCCCGGTGAACTCGGCACCCTGCCCGCCTGGTTCACGCCCGCGGACCGGGACATCTGGGTGATCGCCGTGCACGGCCTGGGCACCACCCGCGAACACCCCCTGAACGTCCTCGAGTTCCTGCACCGCCATCGCTTCCCGGTGCTCACCCTCGCCTACCGCGGCGACCCGGGAGCCCCCCGCTCCCCGGACGGCCTGAACCACCTCGGCGAGACCGAGTGGCGCGACGTGGACGCCGCCATCCGCCACGCCGTCCGGTCCGGCGCCGAACGGGTCGTGCTGCTCGGCTGGTCCACCGGCGCCACCATGGCCCTGCACGCGGCCACCCGCTCCGCGCTGCGTGACCGCGTCACCGGACTCGTCCTCGACTCACCGGTGCTCGACTGGACCGCCACCCTCCGCGCCCTCGCGGCCGCCCGCCGCACCCCCGGCGCCCTGCTGCCCCTCGCGGTCCGCGCCGCCCAGGGCCGCACCGGCCTGCGCGCCGCCCCCGGCGACCAGGGCTCCGACACCTCGGGGCTCAGGACCCCGACCCTGCTCTTCCACGGCCCCGACGACACCGTCGCCCCCTGGGACCCCTCCCGGCGCCTCGCCGCCCGCCGCCCCGACCGGGTCAGCCTCCGCACGGTCCGCCACGCCCCGCACGGCGCCATGTGGAACGCCGACCCCGAGGCCTACGAAGAGGCCCTCCGCCGCTTCCTCACCCCACTGATGTAGGCCCACCGAGGCAAGTCCGGTGAGTCCCCCGCGGTGCGTCCGCGGCACGGTCGGCGCGGGACCGGGGGAAGGCCGCGGCCGGACCGCCAGGGAGAGGTACGCCACATTCCGTTTAGCGTCGCACCAAGGCGATCCGCCTCGGTGCGGACCCATGGGACAACCCGTGCGTTGGCCACCCCTGTCGCCCGCTGTGACATTCCGTTTGGGTTTTCGGACCGTCAACCGGAAGACTGCCCCCGTGACGTCCCGTAATCCGCGCGACTCCAGGCTCCGACTCGTCAGCCCGCGAACCCTGGCCGCCGCTCCCCGAGCAGCAGTGACCCAGCGCCGCCGACCGGCTCCCCGGCCCCCGGAGGGCACACCGCCGCCGGCGGAACTCGCCCGCATGGCCCGCGCCGTCCTGGCGGACGCGGCCCGCGTCGCCCGCTGGGCCGATGCCGTCCTGCGCCCCGGCCGCGAGGGGGCGAGTCCCGACGGCAAGGGCACCCTCTCCGCCGCGACCGCCGAACGGGCCGCCGTCGACCTGGGGCTGACCCCGGATCAGGTCCGCCACGACTGGGACACGGCACGCCTGGCCGGACTCGTCGAGGTGCACGGCGACAGCGCGCGTCCCGGCTGGCGCCTGCGCGCCTGGAACCGCGACGACAGCGCCGTACTGCGCGGCTGGGTCGCGTTCTTCGACGCCTGGTCCATCGCCTACCCGGAACCCGAGGACCGGGAGCCGGCGGCGGTCGCCGAGGTCGTCTCGGCCATGCCGCAGGTCCTCTCGTTCCTCCAGCTCTCCGCCGGGCCCGTCCCCGTGGAGCAGCTCCTCGACCTCCTGGAACAGCGGGTCACCGAACTGCGCACCGAGCGCTGCGAGGTCCCCTACGGGCCGCAGCCCGAGCCCGGCGCGGAACCCACCGCCGAGGACACCCCCCTCGCCCCGCTCCTCGACTGGTCGCTGCGCGCCCTCGCCTCCGTCGGCGCCCTCACCTACGGCGACGGCCAGGCCACCCTCACCCCGCTCGGCAGCTGGGCGGTCTGGGTCAAGCTCGAACAGATCTGTGTCGCCGCGCAGAGCCCCGCCGGGAACATCGAGGTCTCCGCCGAGGACATGCTCAGAGGCTGCGCCCAGCTCCGGCCGAACGCGGCCCGTGCCGAGTACCGCGCCTGGCTCGCCGCCCGCCCCGTCGGCGGCGCCGTCACCGAACTCATCGACGCCGCCCGGGGCGAGGACGCCCTCATCCGGGGCCTCGCCTTCGAGGCCCTGCGGGTCGTCGGCGCTCCCGCGGAACCCGACGTCCGTACCGTCGCCGACGAGACCCCGCTGCGCCCCTACGCCCTGCTGTGGCTCGCCGAGCACGACGGCGCCGACCCCGAGGACGCGCACGAGGTCCTCACCCGGGAGGAGTCCACCTGGCTCTGGGTCGACACCGCCGCCGCCGTCGCCGACCACGGTGAGGCCCCCCTGCTCGTACGGCATCTGGAGTCCGCCGTGCAGCCCACGGTCCCCGCGCTGCTCGACGAGGTCCGGGCGGTCGGCCACCCCCGTACCGTCCAGGTCCTGGTGGCCCTCGCCGCGGCCCACCCCGACCCGGCCCTCGCCAAGGCCGTGCGCCGGGCCGCCTTCCAGGTGCACACCGGCGGCAGTTGACCCGGTAGGAGGGCGGGAGGGCGTCAGCCGCCGGTCTCGGGGGCGTACGTGCCGAAGCTCCACACATTGCCCTCGGCGTCCCGGGCCATGTAGTCCCGCGAGCCGTAGTCCTGGTCCGTCGGGGGCGTCAGGATCTCCACGCCGTGCTCCACGGCCCGCCGGTGGTGCGCGTCCACGTCGTCCACGACGATGTACACGCCGGTGGGCCCCGCGCCCTTCATCGCGCTGTCGAAGACGCTGCCGCTGCCCTTGGAGCCGATCATCACCGCGCCGTTGCCCTGGGTGAGTTCGGCGTGCCGCACGATGCCGTCCTCGCCCTCGTACACCGAGAGCTCGGTGAAGCCCAGCGCCTCCGTGAGCTGCCTGATGGCGGCCCGGGCGTCCGCGTAGAGCAGCGTCGGATAGATGCTCGGGCGCCCGTCGCCCCTGCCCGTCATACCGATCACATCCTCTTCCGTCGTCCGGAAAACGACCCACTGCCCAGCTTTGCACCCGCCACTGACAACGCCCCGCCGAGCGGACGCGTGGGCGGGTCCGGTGACCGAGACCACGTGATCCCTTGTCACGCGGGCGGAAAACCGCTTGCTGCCCCCAGTTAGAATCGGCCCATGGCCATTCTCCTCGCGCATTAGACGGCGGGAACGTCCTCAGCCGCCCACACCCGCCACCCAATCCGCCCTGGAGTCTGTCCGTGATCTCCGCCTCCGCCGTCGAGCTGCGCGCCGGTGCACGCGTTCTGATCGAGTCCGCCACCTTCCGTATCGCCAAGGGCGACCGCATCGGCCTGGTCGGCCGCAACGGCGCCGGCAAGACCACCCTCACCAAATGCCTGGCCGGCGAGGGCATCCCGGCCGGCGGCACCATCACCCGCTCCGGTGAGGTCGGCTACCTCCCGCAGGACCCCCGCACCGGCGACCTCGACGTCCTCGCCCGTGACCGCATCCTCTCCGCGCGCGGCCTCGACGTACTGATCCGCAAGATGCGCGACAACGAGCAGAGGATCGCGAACGGCCAGGGCGCGACCCGGGAGAAGGCGCTGAAGCAGTACGAGCGCCAGGAGACGGAGTTCCTCACCAAGGGCGGGTACGCCGCCGAGGCCGAGGCCGCCACCATCGCCGCCGCGCTCAACCTGCCCGACCGGGTGCTCGGCCAGCCGCTGCACACCCTCTCCGGTGGTCAGCGCCGCCGTATCGAGCTGGCCCGGATCCTGTTCTCCGACGCCGACACCCTGCTGCTCGACGAGCCGACCAACCACCTCGACGCCGACTCGATCGTCTGGCTGCGCGACTACCTCAAGACCTACCGCGGCGGCTTCATCGTGATCTCCCACGACGTCGACCTGGTCGAGACGGTCGTCAACAAGGTGTTCTACCTGGACGCCAACCGCGCCGAGATCGACGTCTACAACATGGGCTGGAAGCTCTACCAGCAGCAGCGCGAGGCCGACGAGAAGCGCCGCAAGCGCGAACGGCAGAACGCCGAGAAGAAGGCCGCCGCCCTGCATTCGCAGGCGGACAAGATGCGCGCCAAGGCCACCAAGACCGTCGCCGCGCAGAACATGGCCAAGCGCGCCGACCGGCTGCTGGCCGGCCTGGACGCCGTCCGGGTCTCCGACAAGGTCGCCAAGCTGCGCTTCCCCGAGCCCGCGCCCTGCGGCAAGACCCCGCTCACCGCCGAGGGCCTGTCGAAGTCGTACGGCTCGCTGGAGATCTTCACCGACGTCGACCTGGCCATCGACAAGGGCTCCCGGGTCGTCATCCTCGGCCTCAACGGCGCGGGCAAGACCACCCTGCTCCGCCTCCTCGGCGGCGTCGAGAAGCCCGACACCGGCCAGGTGATCGAGGGCCACGGCCTCAAGCTCGGGTACTACGCCCAGGAGCACGAGACCCTCGACCCCGAGCGCACGGTCCTGGAGAACATGCGCTCCGCCTCGCCCGACCTGGACCTGGTCGAGATCCGCAAGACGCTCGGCTCGTTCCTGTTCTCCGGGGACGACGTCGACAAGCCGGCCGGGGTCCTCTCCGGCGGCGAGAAGACCCGTCTCGCGCTCGCCACCCTGGTGGTGTCCTCCGCGAACGTCCTCCTGCTCGACGAGCCGACGAACAACCTCGACCCCGCCAGCCGCGAGGAGATCCTCGGCGCCCTGCGCACCTACAAGGGCGCGGTCGTCCTCGTCACCCACGACGAGGGCGCGGTCGAGGCGCTCCAGCCCGAGCGGATCATCCTGCTGCCGGACGGTGTCGAGGATCTGTGGGGCGCGGACTACGCGGATCTCGTCGCGCTGGCTTGATCGAATGTGTTGATCAACTGCCGCTGGATCATTCGGCCCATCGGTGATCCATCATCTGTGTGAGATCTCCTCGTACCGAGGTGTGTCCTACATCGATTTCACGGCCGAGCCCTTCTGTGCGAAGGGCTCGGCCGTCGTGCGTCTCTGACCTGGGGCTTCACGGAACAACCCGTTCGGCCGTACGGACACGACCGGCCGGAATCACGGATTCCGCTCGTGGGGACGCGCTCCTGTCGTCACAACCTTGTCGCACGGACCTTGCCGAATGGGTGGCCAACCCGCCCCGGAGGGGTGATCATGAGGAGACCAGAGCGCACTTCCCATGAGGAGGACCGGGTGGCCGAGACTCTGAAGAAGGGCAGCCGGGTTACCGGCGCCGCGCGCGACAAGCTCGCGGCAGACCTGAAGAAGAAGTACGACTCCGGTGCGAGCATTCGGGCGCTGGCCGAGGAAACCGGCCGCTCGTATGGCTTCGTACACCGGATGCTCAGTGAGTCGGGCGTCACGCTCCGAGGGCGTGGCGGCGCGACGCGGGGCAAGAAGGCCGCGTCGGCCTGACGCCGGGCGGCCCATCGGCTTCGATGGTGGCCACCCGGTCGGTCGGCTGATCGACCGGGTGGTTACTGTGCAGTCACTTAGTGATGCTCCATCGCTCTGCTGACCGCACTCATCGGAGGCGCCCCATGGCTTCGCTCGAACCGCTGCTCGACAAGGACGGCGTACGGCTCACCGTCGACGACGCCATCGCCACGGTGACGCTGACCAATCCGGACAAGCGCAACGCGCAGAGCCCCGCCCTGTGGCGGGCGCTCACCGAGGCCGGGCGGTCGGTGCCGGGCTCCGTCCGCGTGGTCGTGCTGCGGGCCGAGGGCAAATCGTTCTCCGCCGGACTCAACCGGCAGATGTTCACGCCCGAAGGCATCGAAGGGGAGCCGTCGTTCATCGAGCTCGCGCGTCGTGACGACGCCGGGCTCGACGCGACCATCGCCGAGTACCAGGAGGCGTTCACCTGGTGGCGGCGCAACGACATCGTGTCCGTCGCCGCCGTGCAGGGACACGCCGTCGGAGCGGGCTTCCAGCTTGCCCTCGCCTGTGACCTGCGCGTCGTCGCCGACGACGTGCAGTTCGCCATGCTCGAAACCAGCCTGGGACTCGTGCCCGACCTCACTGGGACGCACCCCTTGGTGAGCCTCGTCGGGTACGCCCGTGCGCTGGAGATCTGCCTCACCGGACGGTTCGTCCAGGCGGACGAGGCGCAGCGGATCGGCCTCGCGAACCTCGCGGTGCCCGTCGGCCAGCTCGACGACGCGGTGCGCGACCTCGCCGGTGCGCTGGTGACCGCGCCCCGGGACGCGGTCGTCGAGACCAAGGCGCTGCTGCGCGGTGCCCAGGGCCGCGACTACGACGAGCAGCGTGCGGCGGAGCGGGCGGCCCAGGCCCGACGCCTGCGGGACCTCGCGGGCATCGGCGAGTAGCCGGTCGGGGCCCCTGGGGCTCAGGGGCCGACCGCCACGCTTCGGGAGCACACGCCGACCGTCCGATCAGAGATCACGAGCCGACCGTCCGACGCGGGACGCGCGTTCGACCGTCCGACGCGGGACGCGCGGGATGCGGGATGTGGCGCGGGATGCGGGATCAGGTGTCGACCGCCGTGATGAGGACCGCCACCGACGGGTGGTCCGGCAGCGCGTCGCTCACCGCCGCCCGGACCTCGCGGGCCACGTCCAGGGCACGTCGTTCGCCCGTCACCGCCAGTTCCACGCGGACATGGCGGCGGGGGAGGGCCGGCCCGGCGGCGATGTCGACCGCACGACCGAGGCCGCCGAGGCCGTCCGGGACACCGGCGCCCCCGAGGCCGGCGGCCAGACGGGCGACGCCCGGGACGGCGAGCGCCGCCGCGGCCACCCGGGACTCCTCGTCGTCGCCCGTCGGCGCCGTGGCGGCGGTGGGCGGCGGTTCGGGCGCCGGGCCGGACGACGCCGCGTCGGCCTCCAGAGGGCCGGACGCCCCCGTGTCCTCCTCCACCAGATGCGTCACACGGAGATCCACCTCGGTCACCGCCAGCCCGAGGCGTTCCCCGGCGGCCGTGAACAGAGCCGCCCGCAGCCGGGCCGCCGTGGCCGGAAGGGGCTCGGCGGCCGGGCCCGCCGAGGCCGCGAGGTCGGCCGTGATCCGGAGCGGACCGGGCGGCAGGGCACTCGGAGGCGGGGGCACCGCCGTCTCGTGCCCGGAGCCGTCCGCGTCCTCACCCCTCTCCTCACCGGCATCGACGGGAGAGATCCGGAGTCCGCCGAGCGTCAGCCCGCGCAGGGACGCCGCCGCGTGGCGCAGGGCCGTCCCCGCCGTGCTCTCCGTGATCCACGCGCCGTCGTGCGGGCCGCCCAGGGGGAGTACGCGGCCGAACCCGAGCTGTCGGCGCACCGCCTTCGTCCAACCGTCAGCCGTCATTCCTCCAGCCTGCCGCATCCCCGGCGCGCGGCGCCGCAACCGCGCTTACTGTGGGCTGAAGGGGGACGACCGGAAGGGACTGACGGCATGACTGACATGACGGAGCGGAACCGGACGGAAGGGCCCGACACCACCAAGGAGCCGACGCAGGTCGGACGCCGGGCCACCCGGCGAGGCGGCGGTGATCCGGCGGAACGCGGGCGTACGACCATCGCCGACGGCGTCGTGGAGAAGATCGCCGGGATGGCCGCGCGGGAGGTGGTGGGCGTCCACGCCATGGGCAGCGGACTGTCCCGGACCTTCGGCGCCGTGCGCGACCGGGTCCCCGGCGGGGCCAAGTCCGTGACCCGGGGTGTGAAGGTCGAGGTCGGCGAGGTGCAGACCGCGCTCGACCTGGAGATCGTCGTCGACTACGGGGTGTCCATCAGCGACGTGGCCCGTGATGTGCGTGAGAACGTCATCGCGGCCGTCGAGCGGATGACCGGCCTGGAGGTCGTCGAGGTCAACATCGCTGTCAGCGATGTGAAGCTGCCGGACGAGGAGGACGAGGAGCCGGAGTCCCGGCTGCAGTGAACCCTCTCCACCGCACAGGGATCCCGAACCCCGTCCACCCGTGTCAGGAGTCTCCGAGTCGCTAGGAGCGCAGCATGAGCTTGGCCGTGATCGGCATGATCGCCGGGATGGCGCTGGGCTTCGCCGGATACTTCGGCGGATTCGGGGCCTTCCTGCTGGTGGCCGCGCTGGGTGCCGTCGGCTTCGTCGTCGGCCGGTTCCTGGAGGGGGACCTGGACCTGGGCGACCTCTTCCGCCCGCGTGACGACCGACGCCGATGAACCCGGTGGACGGCGGAGATCCCCCGCAGACGCGGGAGACGAGCACCGTTGCGCCCGGTGAACGCGGGGCGACCCGGATCGCCGACCGGGTGGTCGCGAAGATCGCCGCCCAGGCGGCGCGCGAGGCACTGGCGGCGCCGGCGCCCGCCTCCGCGCCCCCGAACGCCACCGTGGTCGTCCTTCATGAGACCGCGCGCGTCCGCGTCACGCTCGGGCTTCCCTACCCCTCGGACATCGGTGGCCAGTGCGCTGCGGTGCGTCGCCATGTCATCGAGCGGGTAGGGACGTTGGCGGGAATGCGTGTGACGGAGGTGGCCGTCCAGGTGGAACGGCTGTACCTGGCACACGCACACGACGTGGCACAGGGGAGGACGCGATGAGCGAACCCCAGCGCACCGAAGGCACCACACGACGACTACCCGTCATCGAGAAGGCCACGAGAAAGGCCACGGAGAAGGCCTCGGCGACGGCCGTGGAGAGGACCGCCGAGCAGCAACCCGAGGAGCGGGCCGGTGACCCGGTCGACGCGACCGTCGGCGACGAGACGGCCGGCCGTGATCCGGACCAGTCCGCGTCCGCCTCGGCCTACCACCCGCCGCCCGCCCCGGACGGCGAGAAAGGCGAGAACGGCGGCGAGCGGCGCTTCTGGTCCGCGCGCAGAGTCCCCGCGGGCGCCCTCGCGGTACTGCTCCTCGCGGGCACGGGCCTCCTCCTGTACGACGTCGTCGCCGTCCGTGCCGACCGGCCCGCCATGGCGTGGCGCCGCTCGCTCGCCCGGGAACTCGCCGAGCGGCCCCTCGACGACACCTGGGTGCTCGCGGGCGCCGCGGTCGCCGTGCTCCTCGGCCTCTGGCTGCTGGTCCTGGCCGCCACCCCGGGGCTGCGTGACGTCCTGCCGATGCGCCGCGTCCACCCCCACGTACGGGCCGGGCTGCACCGGGGCGCCGCCGCGCTGGCCCTGCGCGACCGGGCCATGGAGGTGTCCGGCGTGCAGTCCGTACGGGTCCGGGCCGGGCGCAGGCGGGTCGACGTCCGCGCGGTGTCCCACTTCCGGGAACTCGACGACGTACGGGCCGACCTGGACGTCACGCTCGCCGACGGTATCCGCGGGCTGGGCCTGTCCCGGCCCCCGGCCCTCTCGGTGCATGTCCGCCGTCCCGGCCGGAAGGGGTGACGCGCGATGCTGAGGATCGTCAACCGGGTCCTGCTCGGACTCGCCGGGCTCGTGCTGGTCGTGGTCGGCGGCGCCGTCCTCACGGTCGGGCTCGGCGTGAACCCGCCCTCCTGGTGGCCGTACGACGGCCCCGGGGACGTGCTGCTCAGCGACGCCGCCCGGACGCGTTGGCGCGACTCCGGCTGGTGGTGGCCCACCGTGATCGCGGTGCTCGCCGTCCTCGTCCTGCTCGCCCTGTGGTGGCTGACGGCCCTGCTGCGTCGCCACCGTCTCGCCGAGGTGCTCGTCGACACGGGCGACGGCGAGGGCGCACTGCTGCGAGGGCGCGCGCTGGAGGGCGTCCTCACCGGCGAGGCCGCCGGCTCGGACGGCGTCGAACGCGCCCACGCCCGGCTGACCGGCCGCCGCAACGCCCCCGAGGCCCGGGTCCGCCTCCTCCTCCAGCCCCATGTGAACCCGGGGGACGCCCTGCACACGCTGACGACGGAGGCACTGGACCACGCCAGACAGTCGGCGGGACTGGCCGCGCTACCGGCCGAGGTCCGGCTGCGAGGAGCCAAACACCGTGCGGAGAGGGTCAGTTGACGGCCGGTCCGCCCTCGCCCCGGATCAGAAGCCGTGCCGCATCCCGCCGTCGACCGGCAGCATGATCCCGGTCAGATAGGAAGCGGCGGGAGAGAGCAGGAAGGCCCCCGCGCGCCCGAACTCCTCCGGCCGCCCGTACCGCCGCAGCGGGATCCGCGACTCGTGCGCCGCCCGCGTCGCCTCCGGATCGGCCGACATACCGTCCAGCTCCCGCACCCGGTCCGTGTCGATACGGGCCGGGAGCAGGCCGACCACGCGGACACCGCGCGGCCCCAGCTCGTCGGACAGCGACTTGGCGAACCCGGCGAGCCCGGGCCGCAGCCCGTTCGAGATGGTCAGCCCGGGGATCGGCTCGTGCACGGACCCGGACAGCACGAAGCCGATGACGCCGCCCTCGCCCAACTCCTCGGCCGCGGCCCGCGCCAGGCGTACCGCCCCCAGGAACACCGATTCGAACGCGGCGGTCCACTGCTCGTCGGTGTTGTCGGCGACGAACCCCGGCGCCGGTCCGCCCACGCTGACCAGGATGCCGTCGAAGCGCCCGAAGTGCTCACGGGCGGCGGCGATCAGCCGCCCTGCGGTCTCGGGGTCCGCGTTGTCCGCGGCCACCCCCACCGCGTTCGCCCCGAGCGCGGCGGCCGCCGCACCCACCCTCTCCTCCTCGCGGCCCGTGACGACCACCTTCGCGCCGTCGGCGACGAGTTCCCGCGCGACCGCGTTGCCCAGCCCGCGGGTCGCCCCGGTGACGATGTAGACACGGTCCTTCAGCCCAAGATCCATGGCCCCTATCCTGCCTTCTTCCCGTCGTAGAGGGCGAGGGCGGTACCCACGAGCCCGACGTGGCTGAACGCCTGCGGGAAGTTGCCCAGCTGGCGTCCCGCGACGGGGTCGTACTCCTCCGCGAGCAGGCCCACGTCGTTGACCAGCCCCACCAGCCGTTCGAACAGGTCGCGCGCCTCCCGCGTGCGGCCGGTCAGGTGCAGGGCGTCCGCCAGCCAGAACGAGCAGACGAGGAACGTGCCCTCGCCGCCCGGTAGTCCGTCCACGGAGCCCGTCTCCGCCGTCAGGTGGTCGGCGCTGTAACGGCGGACGAAGCCCTCGTGGCACAGTTCCTCGCGGATCGCGTCGACCGTGCCGACGACCCGGGGGTCGTCCGGCGGCAGGAAGCCCATGAGGGGGATGAGCAGCAGCGCGGCGTCCAGTTCGCGGGAGCCGTAGGACTGGGTGAACGTGCCCCGGTCGGCGTCGTAGCCGCGTTCGCAGACCTCGCGGTGGATCTCGTCGCGCAGCGCCCGCCAGCCTTCGAGGTCGCCGCCGTCCAGGGTCGGGTCGTCCTCCAGGGTGCGCACGGCTCGGTCGGCGGCGACCCAGCACATCACCTTGGAGTGCGTGAAGTGACGGCGCGGCCCGCGCACCTCCCACAGCCCCTCGTCCGGCTTCCGCCAGGCCGTCCGCAGGTACTCCATCAGCGCGCACTGCATCCGCCACATGTCGGGCTTGCCCGGGAGGCCCGAACGCCGGGACACGAACAGGGAGTCGATGACCTCGCCGTACACGTCCAGCTGCAGCTGCCGTACGGCGTCGTTGCCGACCCGGACGGGGCGCGAGTCCTCGTAGCCGGACAGCCACGGCAGTTCGTACTCGGGGATCCGGCGCTCACCGGCGAGGCCGTACATGATCTGCAGGTCGGCCGGGTCGCCCGCGACCGCGCGGAGCAGCCAGTCGCGCCAGGCCTCGGCCTCCTCCTGGTAGCCGCAGGACAGCAGCGCGCCGAGGGTGAGGGTGGAGTCGCGCAGCCAGCAGTGCCGGTAGTCCCAGTTGCGGACGCCGCCGAGCTCCTCGGGCAGCGAGGTGGTGGCCGCCGCGACGATCCCGCCGGTCGGGGCGTAGGTGAGGGCCTTGAGGGTGATCAGCGAGCGGACCACGATGTCCCGGTGCGGGCCGTCGTACCGGCAGCGCGCCGCCCACGCCCGCCAGTCGTGCAGGCTGGAGCGCAGCGCCTCGTACGGGTCGACCAGGCGGGGCCGGGGCTCGTGCGAGGGGTGCCAGGTCAGCACGAACGCGACCCGCTCGCCCGGCTCCACCGTGAACTCCGCGTACGTGGCCCGGTCCTCGCTCCACGACCGCACCCGGGGTTCGCTGCGCAGCCAGACCGAGTCGGGGCCGGCGACCGCCACCCGGTGACCGTCCGACCTGCGCATCCAGGGAACGGCCGAGCCGTAGTCGAACCGCAGGCGCAGGGTGCTGCGCATCGTGACCCGGCCGGACAGGCCCTCCACGATCCGTACCACGTCGGGGGCGCGGTCGCGTTGCGGCATCAGGTCGGTGACGCGTACCGCGCCCTCGTCCGTCTCCCACTCGGTGTCGAGCACGAGCGAGTCGTGCCGGTACGACCGCCGGGTGCAGACGCCGCCCTCGCCGGGCGCGATTCTCCAGTGGCCGTTCTCCTCGTCACCGAGCAGCGCGGCGAAGCACGCGGCCGAGTCGAACCGCGGCAGGCAGAGCCAGTCGATGGAACCGTGGCGACTCACCAGCGCGGCCGTCTGGTGATCACCGATCAGGGCGTAGTCCTCGATGTGGGGATGCACGAGGTGCGGGTTCCCGGCGCGGGGGGTGATCAGTCCCGGCGGAAAGAGGGCGAAGCCCGATTTCCAGGGCGCGGGGCTGTGTCGGCATGGGGCTCCGCCGCGTGGGCGCGGCCGTCCACACACGACCCGCGGACGCGCACGGTGCCGGCACCCCCTCCGATGAGGCGCCCCTGTCACCCGGGCCCGGTGCCCGCCGTCGTCCCTCCCACCCCCGAGAAGATCACCCCGGAGCCGGAGGGAGCCTGGTTGAGGACCCAGAGGCCGAGCAGCGTGGCCAGGGCGAAGACGACCAGGACGAGGACGGCCAGGACCAGCCGCCGGCGACGCTCCCGCCGGAGCCAGTCCCCACGGGCCGTGCGGTACGCGTCGGGCGCGGCGTGCACCCCGCCCGCCAGCGCGGCGAGCGCCGCGGCCAGTTCCCGTTCGGTGCGGTCCTGACCGGTGTCGTGACCGGTGGTGTCGTTGCCGGTGGTGTCGTTCATCGCCGGGCCTCCATCGCCTGGGTGAGGGCGGCGAGGCCGCGTGCGGTGTGGGTCTTGACCGAGCCGCAGGAGATGCCCATCGCGGCCGCGATCTCGCTCTCCTTCAGCCCGAGCCAGTGGCGCAGCACCAGCGCCTCCCGCTGCCGGGCGGGCAGCTGCTGGAGCGCGCCGATCAGCACCCGCTGGTCGTCGTGGAGCAGCGCGGTGCTCTCGGCGGAGGCGACCGGCTCCTCCACCGTCGGCGTCTCCACATGTCTGCGGGCGACCTGGAGGTGCCGTATCCGCATCCGGGTCAGGTTGCAGACCGTGGAGCGGAGGTAGGCCTCCGCCGCCTCGGCGTCCCGCAGGCGCCGCCACTTGCGGTAGATCTGGTAGTACGCCTCGGCCACCACGTTCTCGGGGTCGTCGGCGCCCAGCAGCACCGCGAGCCGCAGCATCGAGGAATAGTGCAGCTCGAACAGCCGGGCGACACCCGCCTCGCGCTCCACGTCGGCGGGGTCCCCGAGCGCACCCGGCGGCAGCGCGGGGTTCGCGACCGGCGGCGAGTCCGGGCCCGGTGCCGGACGGGGGAACAGGGCCTCGGCGCGGGGGGCCGGGGGCTCGGCGGCGGCCGGAGCCGGTACCTGCCCCAGCGGCTCGGCGGCGGTCAGCGGTGCGGAGGCCGCCGGGGTGACCGGCATACGCATGTGCGGTCTGCGTCTCACGGGTTGCTCGCTCCCGTCTCGGGGCGCCGCCTGACGGTCAGGCGGGACGGTAGGTCGGTCGCGTCGGCGCCACGCGGGACACCGAGCCGTTCGAGGACCGTGGTGCCGAGCACGGCCACGGTCAGATTGAGGAGGAGGGCGAGCAGACCGGCGTAGATCTCCAGCGAGCCGCCGCCCAGCAGGACGATGGACGAGAACCCCTCGCGCACCACCAGGAAGGTGCCGGTCACCATGCCGACGCCCCACCCCGCGAGCAGCGCCCGGGGATGCAGTCGCCCGGTGAACAGGCCGACCGCCACCGCCGGGAAGATCTGCAGGATCCACACCCCGCCCAGCAGTTGGAGGTTGATGGCGTCCTGGTCGCGCAGCCCGAACACGAACGCCACCGCCCCCACCTTCGCGGTCAGCGACACCACCTTGGCGATGCGCACCTGACGCTTGGGCGTGGCGGTGGGCTGGAAGTACTCGACGTACACGTTGCGGACGAAGCCGGTGGCCGCCGCGATCGACATCACCGCCGCCGGGACCAGTGCGCCCACGGTGATCGCGCCGAACACCAGTCCGGCCAGCGGGCTCGGCATCAACCGGTCCACCAGCATCGGCACGGCCGCCTCGGCACCACCTTCGGGTGCCCGGACCCCCGACGCGAGCGCCGCGACCCCGAGGAAGCCGAAGAGGGCCAGCAGCCCCGTCCAGGCGGGCAGCGCCACGGCGACCTTGCGGACCGTGCGCGGCCCGTCGGCGGCGAACCCGGCGGTCAGCACGTGCGGATACATCAGCAGGGCCAGCGCCGAGCCGAGCGCGAGGGTGGCGTAGGCGGGCTGCTGTCCGGGGGACAGCAGGAGCGCGGAGTCCTCGACGCTCGTGCCGCCGAGCCGTCGTGCCGCACCCTCGAAGACCGCGCCCGGACCGCCGAACCGTTCCAGCACCAGCCAGCACACGGCGGTCAGCGACACGAACACGGCCACCGCCTTCAGCGCCGAGATCACGGCGGGCGCCCGCAGTCCGTGCCGGTACGTGGCCACCGCGAGCCCCGCGAACAGCGCGACCATCACCAGATCACCGGCCGCGCCCCTCGGATACAGCCCTCCGGCCGTCAGCACCGCCCTTATGCCGAGCAGCTGCAACGCCAGGTAGGGCATCGTCGCCAGGATCCCCGTCAGCGCCACCACCAGGGCGAGCGGCGCCGACCCGTACCGGCCGCGCACGAAGTCCCCGGCGGTCACGTACCCGTGCCGCCGGGCCACCTCCCACAGCCGGGTCAGCAGGACGAAGGCCAGCGGGCAGACGATCACGGTGTACGGCACCGCGAAGAACGCGGGCGCCCCGTTGCCGTACGCCAGCCCCGGTACGGCGGTGAAGGTGTACGCGGTGAAGATCGTGCCGCCGAGCAGCAGCCAGGTCCACACCGGGCCGAGACCGCGGTCGGCCAGCGCCCAGCCCTCCAGCGAGGGCAGCCGGTCGGTGGGGCGCAGCCGGCGCGCGGTGACGGCGAGCAGCGACGCTCCGCCGATCACGGCGAGGAACGTCGCGGTCATGGCAGCGTCCGCCATGGGTCACCGTCCTTGGTGTGCCTGGGCCCCCGGCTGTACCTCGGCCCTCGCGTGTTGGTTGCGTGGACGGCCGGTTCGGATGACACGAATCGGCGGGAAATCTTCGTGGATTCTTTCTGAAATTCGCTGTCAACCGGATCCGGCGGGTGGGCAACTCTTGCACAGACCCACAGCGATCGGGAGAGGAGCAGAGCACATGGCACACCACGCTCACCAGCGACTACGGCGCGTCGCGACCGCCGTCCTGCTGCTCGCCCCCGCCGCGGGACTGCTCTGGGTCCCCTGGTACGCCGGTGCGGAGCCACGGCTCGCGGGAACGCCGTTCTTCTACTGGTACCAGCTCGCCTGGGTCCCGGGATGCGGCCTGTGCCTGCTGGCCGCGTACGCGCTGACGGACCGGCGTCGCCCGGACCGCCGCCCGGACGGGCCGCGTCCGGACCGACATCGCTGAGCCGCACACCCGCTCTTCCTTCGTCTGCCTCTCTCGCCGCACATCCGTTGAAGTCAGGAGCCGCCATGTCTACGTCAGCCATGCCCGAATCCGGCCCCGAGGCGCCGGAAAGATCCCGAATGTCGCCGAAATCGATCGCGCTCTGGATAGCCGTCGCTCTCGTCGGAGCGGTCGGCTGGGCCGTGCTCGCCCTCTCCCGGGGCGAGGAGATCTCGGCCGTCTGGCTGCTCATGGCGGCCCTCGGTTCGTATGCGATCGGCTACCGCTTCTACTCCCGGTTCATCGCCCGCCGGGTCCTCCAGGTCGACGACACCCGGGCGACTCCGGCCGAACGCCTCGAGGACGGTGTCGACTACCACCCCACCGACAAGCGGGTGCTGTTCGGCCACCACTTCGCGGCCATCGCCGGCGCGGGCCCGCTGGTCGGACCGGTGCTCGCGGCCCAGATGGGCTATCTGCCGGGCACCATCTGGATCATCGCGGGCGTGATCTTCGCCGGCGCTGTCCAGGACATGATCGTCCTGTTCCTCTCGATGCGCCGGGACGGCAAGAGCCTCGGTCAGATGGCCCGGGACGAGATCGGCAAGGTCGGCGGCGCCGCCGCGCTGATCGGTGTCTTCGCCATCATGATCATCCTGCTCGCGGTGCTCGCGATGGTCGTCGTCAACGCCCTCGCCGAGTCCGCGTGGGGCACCTTCTCGGTCACCATGACCATCCCGATCGCCCTCTTCATGGGCTTCTACCTGCGCTACCTCCGCCCTGGCCGGGTCGTCGAGACCAGCTTCATCGGCGTGGCCCTTCTCCTGCTCGCCATCGTCGGCGGCGGCTGGATCCAGGACAGCTCCCTCGCCGAGTACTTCGTCTGGAGCCCCGAGACCCTGGTCTTCTGCCTGGTCGGCTACGGCTTCGTCGCCTCCGTGCTCCCCGTGTGGATGCTGCTGGCCCCGCGTGACTACCTCTCCACCTTCATGAAGGTCGGCACCATCGCCCTCATGGCCGTCGGTGTCGTGGTCGCCGCCCCGAACCTCCGCGCCGAGTCGGTCACCGAGTTCGCGCACACGGGTGCCGGGCCGGTCTTCGCCGGCTCGCTCTTCCCCTTCCTCTTCATCACGATCGCCTGCGGCGCCCTGTCCGGCTTCCACGCCCTGGTCTCCTCCGGCACCACGCCGAAGCTGATCCAGAAGGAGTCCCAGGTCCGCATGATCGGCTACGGCTCCATGCTCACGGAGTCCTTTGTCGCCGTGATGGCCCTGATCGCCGCGTGCGTCCTGGAGCCGGGCCTCTTCTACGCCATGAACTCCCCGGCCGCACTGCTCGGCCCGACGGTCGACACCGCCGCCGAGGCCGTCAAGAACCTCGGCTTCACCATCACACCCGAGCAGCTCACCGCTGCGGCCAAGGCCGTCGAGGAGGAGACCCTCGTCGGCCGCTCCGGCGGCGCGCCGACCCTGGCCGTGGGCATGTCGGAGATCTTCGCCGGGGTCTTCGGCGGCGCCGGGATGAAGGCCTTCTGGTACCACTTCGCGATCATGTTCGAGGCGCTGTTCATCCTCACCACCGTGGACGCCGGCACCCGCGTCGGGCGCTTCATGCTCCAGGACATGCTCGGCAACGTCTGGAAGCCGATCGGCCGCGTCACCTGGAAGCCGGGCATCTGGATCACCAGCGCCCTGGTCGTCGGCGCCTGGGGCTACTTCCTGTACGCCGGGGTCACCGACCCCCTCGGCGGGATCAAGCAGCTCTTCCCGCTCTTCGGCATCGCCAACCAGCTGCTCGCCGCGGTCGCGCTGGCCGTGACCACGACCGTTCTGATCAAGTCGGGCAAGCTGCGCTGGGCCTGGGTCACCGGCATCCCGCTGGCCTGGGACGTGGCGGTCACGTTCACGGCGGGCTGGCAGAAGATCTTCTCCGACAACCCGGCCATCGGCTTCTTCGCCCTCCGCGACAAGTACGCGGCGGCCATCGACAAGGGCGAACTCCTGCCGGGCGCAAAGACCATGGACGACATGCACACGATCGTCACCAACAACACGGTCGACGGCGTGATCATGGCGATCTTCCTGCTGCTGGTCCTCACGGTCCTGGTCAACTGCGCCGTGGTCTGCGTCCGCGCCGTACGGTCGCCGGTGCCCCTGCCGTCGACCGAGGCCCCGTACGTCGAGTCCCGCATCGACGAGGAGGGCTCCGAGAAGGAGTTGGTGGGGGCGGGCAGGTGACCGCCCGGAACTGGGTGCGCGGAGTCCGCTGGTACCTGCGGGAGCTGACCGGCGAGGCCGAGTACGACCGCTACTGCGAGCGGCACCGCCGACATCACCCGAAGGCGCCGCTTCCGACCCGCAGGGAGTACGACGTCCTGCGGACCCGGCGGAGGGAGGAACACCCGGAGGGCCGCTGCTGCTGAGAGCGACGGCCTGCTGAGCCGGCCCGGGGTGCGTGCGGGTGCGTGCGGGTGCGTGGCGATGCGTTGTCGGGTGCGGGTGCGTGGGGGGCTGGTCGCGCAGTTCCCCGCGCCCCTGAAAAGCAGGGGCTGCGCCCCGTCGCCCTTCAGGCCCGCAGCCCCGTCGCTTTTCAAGCCAAGCGGGGCCGTGGTCTTTCAGGCCCGCAGGGCCTGGTCTTTCAGGGGCGCGGGGAACTGCGCGAGAAGCCCCACCGGACCCGCACCCGACAACGCATCCGACAACGCACCCGAAACCACCCGAACCTGCCCCCCCCGACCCCCGGATCCAGAGATGCTGAGACGCCGACCCTCCCTCCTGATCCGCCCCGAACTCGACGACGACACGCTGCACAGGACGCTGACCGAGCTCCGCCCCAGCCCCCAACTCCACGGCCTCGGCGCCGGCCGCACCCGCCCCCCGTGGGAAACCGTGGCCGACCTCCTCCGCACCACCGGCCGGGACTGGGACCGCCGAGCCCACCGCCTCGCCGTACTGGCCCGACGTCTCCCCGCCGCCGTCCCCCAGCGCTGGACGGCCGACCGCCCGGACGACGGCGACGCCCTCACCCTGCGCGCCTTCGTCGAGTCGCACCGCACCCCCGCCACCGACCGGGCCGCCGTCCGCCGCGCCGAACACGTCTGCCTCCGCGCCGCCGAGGCCTGCCCCGAGGACCCCACCCCCTGGCTGGCGCTGCTGTCCCTGATGGACACCTGCGCCGTACCGGTCAAGGACGCCGTGCCCGTATGGACGGAAGCCGTCGACCGGGCCCCATGGCTCCGGACGTCCTACCACCGGCTGCTGCGCTATCTGTCCCCGCGCGCGCACGGCACGGTCCCCGACATGATGGACTTCGCCTGGCAGGCCGCCGCCCGCGCACCCCACGGCTCACCGCTGGCCCTGCTCCCGGTGGCGGCCCGCGTCGAACTCATGGCCCACCGTCAGGGATCGACACCCGTCGACGCCCTCGGCTCCGGCGGCGGCAACTGGAACGAGCCCCGGTCCGCCCACGAGATCGACCTGGCCCTCAAGGGCTGGTTCGACGTCGGCACCGCACCCCACGCCGAGGCCGTCACTGACCTCAACACCCTCGCCTTCGCCCTCACCCGCGCCCACCGCCCGGCCGAGGCCGCCCCCGTCTTCGTACGCCTGGGCCGCCACATGACCCGCCACCCGTGGGACCTGCTCCCCGAACCGCAGCGCACGTTCACGTACTGGCGGGAGCGCTCGACCCACGCCTGACCGGCACGGTCGCCGGCGCCGGCGTGGGCAGCGACACCTACACCGGGGTCGGCGCGCTCTCCTTCTCGGTCTCGGCCTCCGCGGCGGCCGCCTCCTCGCGGTCGCGGCGCTCCCGGCGGGCGAGGACGACGTAGCCGACGGGAACGCCGAGGGCGAAGAGCCACCACTGCAGGGCGTAGGCGTAGTTCAGCGCGGCATTCTCGTCGCCGGGGCTGCCCAGCTGTTGCGGGGTGTCGCCCTTGGGCTCGGGCTCGGTCTGCGCGAGATAGCCGCCGAGCACCTGGACCCCGAGGCGCTTCGCCTCCCGCTCGCTGTCGATCAGCATGATCTGCCGGTCCGGCAGGCCCTCGAGGTCCTTGATGCCGCTCGCCTCGGTCGTCTCGTCGGGCATCAGACGCCCGGTGACGGTGACCTCGCCGGCGGGCGGGGCGGGGATCTCGGGGAACGCGGTCTGGCTCGTACGGTTCGCGGGGATCCAGCCCCGGTTGACGAGCAGCACCTTGCCGTCGTCGAGCACGAACGGGGTCAGGACGTGGAAGCCGACCTCGTCGTCGGCGTTCACCCGGCGGCGGACGACGACCTCGTCATCGGCGTCGAACCGGCCCTTCGCGGTCACCGTGCGGTAGCGCTCGGCGCTGGTGACGGTGTGCCCGGGTGAGGTCAGCCGCTCCACGGGCACCGGCTTCGCGGCCAGCGCCTCGGCGACGAGCTGGTTGCGCGCGCTGCGCTCCTCGTAGCGATCCATCTGCCAGAAACCCAGCCTGACCATGGTCGGGATCAGGACGAGGGCGACCAGCGTGAGGATCACCCACTGCCGGGACAACAGGAAGCGGTACACCCCACGACCGTACAACTCGGCCGTGGGGCGTGATCGGGCGGGTGCGCACTCGGAGGTGCTCAGATTTTGTCGACGATGCCCGCCTTCCCCTCGGCCCGCGCGCAGTGGGCGCCGCAGTACCAGTGGCCGTCGACGTCGACGCCCTGGCCGATGATCTGCACCCGGCAGTGCTCGCAGATGGGAGCCATGCGGTGGATCGCGCAGGAGAAGCAGTCGAAGACGTGCACTCTCCTCTTTGATGAAACCGACATCTCGAAGAGGGTGTGATCCGCGTGCTCGGTGAGGGCTGGCGGGGCTCAGCCGCCGAGAGCGCATGCCGGGGGTGCGGGACGCTGTTGGTTGGGTCCGCCCCGCTGGATCGGATCCGGCGGGGCTGAGCGCTGCGGAAGATGCGACACGGACGAGGGCGAATGGTCTGTCCGCCAGAGAGTGCTGCGCCGACCAGGGGTAAACACGGGGCGGCGCAGCACTGTCAGCTGGCGCGTACCCGTCCCGTCCCTGACGATTTGGCTTATGACACGTTGCGAAGTGTGTGGGAATGACTACGAGCTGGCGTTCACTGTCGAGACCCGGGATGGGGCACGTCACGTTTTCGATTCGTTCGCTTGCGCGATCCATCGCATGGCCCCCATCTGTGAGCACTGCCGGGTGCAGATCATCGGCCAGGGCGTCGAGGTGGATGGCCACTGGTACTGCGGCGCGCATTGTGCCCGCGCGGAGGGCAAGGTCGGTGTCGTGGACAAGGTTGGCTCTGCCGTGTAGCTGACGGGCCCCTTGACGCTCGGGTCAGGGTGCGAGAAGGACTGCCGGGGGCGCTTGGCTGAGTGGCAGATCGGTCGGCGTGGGAGTGGCGCAGTGCCGGGCGGCAATGCCCTTGTGTTCGCGCCAGCGGGGCAGGCGCCCACGTCGGCCCCTCCCCGCGCACTCCTCGTACCGCGTCACCGACCTTTCCTTCCGGGTTCCGAGGCCATGCCGGGCCCGAATGGGACCTGCTCGGCTGCGACGACGCCGAGCTCAGGTCGGTCCGCGTGTACGGGGCGCCGAAGCGGACTCGGTGCATCGCGGACGTACCCGCGCGCCAATGGGAAGGGGCGAACGGGAGTCTGCACCGGGCCGGAGACTCGGTAGGTTCCCGGAGCCGAGAAGTCCACTGCACGGCCTTCGACTCGTACGCCATGCCGCCGAGCACGGCATCGGGGCGCCGACGGGGACGGGCAGGTGTCCGGCCACCGTTTCGGAGGGTGAGAGCCGCTCCGAGAGGCGAGGGCACGGGAGTTGTCGTTGGCCGAGGTCGACGCCCTTTCCTGGCAGGACTTCGAGAAATACGTCGGCGCCCGAGCACGGCGCGGACGTCGCGCTCTTCGTCACCACCTGCCGTGCCGTCACCCGGCCGCCCTCCAGTTGGCGGTGCGTCGGCGCCCGGAGTCCGGTCACGGCGGCTGGGTGCGTCAGCCGTGACCGGAGCCAGGGGTTCAGGCCGGGTCGCCGTAGACGACCCCCCGTCCGTTGGTGCCGAAGTAGACACGGCCGTGGATGCGGGGGTCTCCTGTGATGGTGCCGCCCGTCCAGGCGTATTGGTGCCGGTCGTCGTTGATGCGGACCCAGGTCCGGCCCGCGTCGTCGGACCGGAAGATGCCGCGCACGCCCCGGATCTTGGAACTGGTGAACACTGCGGGGTACGGAGCGCCCGGTGCGGCCTTGCCGAAGCCGACGGCGTCGCCCTGGTCCACCGTCTTGATCCGGGTGAAGGTCGCTCCGGAGTCGGTCGAGCGCCACATGCCGTACGGCGTGGAGGTCCCGTCCTTGTCGGTGCCGCCGGCCAGCCAGATGTCGCCCTCGTGGCCCGGCACCGCCTTGAACCGCACGTTTCCCTCGGTGGGCAGACCGGTGGCCGCCGTGCGGCGGAAGCTCCGCCCGCCGTCGGTGCTGAGGTAGAAATCGCCGGAGGCGTACGCGTAGAACTTGGCCGGGTTCACCCGGTCGGAGCGCACCGGCGCCCTCGCCGGCAGCCCCTGCACGGCTGTCCAGGTCGCACCGTGGTCGTCGGACCAGCTGACTGGTGCTCCGGCCGGGGACCACACGACCCGTCGGCCGTCGGCCCCGACGGCGACGGCCTGGTCCTCGACACCGGGGCCGGTGAGGCCGGCCGGTTCGTCGCCGGACGGTTTCCAGGTGTCACCGCCGTCGGTGGAGACAGCGAAGTGCTGGGTCCAGCCGCTGGTGGGGCGGCCGACCCGGACGACGGTGTGGGGCGCGAGCTCCGCGTAGTCCAGGGCCGGGGTGTTGTCGAAGGTCGGGGTGTCGTACATCTTCGACGCTTTGTGCAGGTTCTTGTGCCGGAAGCCGCCGACGTCCCCGATGCCGGAGAAGAGATGAGCGCGCCCGGCCGGCGGGCTGATCAGGGACAGGACCGCTGTCTCCTCCAACCCCTGGGCCCGCACGGAGAGATGGACCGTGCCGTCGCTGTCCCAGTCCGTCAGGTTGTCCGCGCCGTAGATCGTCGCGCCGGTCCCGTACATGAAGTGGTCGGAGTCGAACGGGTCGATCTGGACGGACTCCATCATCCAGCCGAGCTTCGGGGTCAACTCCGGGGGATTCACGGTGGCGTTCCACGTCAGCCAGGGGGCGTCCGAGATGTCGATGTCGTAGCGGAGCGTGCGCTGTCCGTCCGCGTCCAGGTCCCAGATTCGGCTCCAGGTGGCGCCGCCGTCGGTGGACCGGAAGAGGAGGCAGTCGGGCCACCACTTGATCTGGGTGGACACCATCAAGGTGTCCGGGTTCTGCCGGTCGATGGTCAGACCGCTGTAACCGTAGGCGTTCTCGTCGCTGGTGGAGGGGACCGGGCTGATACGGGTCCAGGTGTCGGTGGCGGTGTCGAGCTTCCACACGTCGCCCTTGGAGCCGTCGTACGGTCCTGCGGTGTCGCTGGTGGCGAGGTACAGGTAGCCGCCTTCGTGGTCGAACACGGCGTGGTGCGGGATGAAGCCGGTGGGCTGCCCGGGGACGCGTTCCCAGGACCTTCCCGCGTCGGTCGACCGGTACAGGATGTTGTCCTTGTCGGCGACGGTGACGTAGAGGGTCCGGGTGGCTCTGCCCGGTCTGCCGGTGCGCTTGTCGAAGACGACTTGCAGTACGCCGAGGTTGTCGCCGTTGTAGCCGTCGGGGTCGCTGGGGTCGGGGACGAAGTTGCCGACGTTGGGGAAGTTCGTCACCTTCGCGAAGGTCTTGCCGTGGTCGGTGCTGCGCCACAGCCCGTGGCCGCCGCGCACTCCCAGGTAGAGGATCTTGTTGCGGTTGGGGTCGATCACGAGGCGCTCGCCGATGCCCCGGCCGGGCATGTTGCCGCCCAGACGGAACGGCAGCGGGGTGGTCTTCCAGGTGCGGCCGCGGTCGGCCGAGCGCAGGATCGCTGCCATGTCCGGGTCCCAGTCGGGCAGGGTGTAGGTACCCGCCGCCAGATAGACCCGGTCGGGGTCGGCCTCGTCGGTGGCGATGCTGATGATGCCGGTGTGTCCGTACGTGTCCCAGCCGATCCAGTCGGTGAGGGGGATCCACCGCCGGGACGCCTTGTCCAGGCGGTAGGCGCCGCCGATGTCGGTGCGTGCGTACACCAGTCCGGGCTCACGCTGGTTGAAGACGATGCCGGTGACGAAGCCGCCGCCGACTATCTCCGCGTTGCGGAAGCGGTACGGCGCTTTGGCCCTTCCGGAGCCGGCGGCGGACGCGGCGGAGGGGGCGAGCACCGGGAGCGCGGCGGCTGCCGCGCCGGCGGCCAGCATTCCGCGCCGCGAGAGGTGCGGGGTGGGAGGCATGGACGGTCCTGCCTTTCTGGTAGGTGTCTTGGCTTCAGGGCTTGGCCGGTGTGCGCACGAGAAGTGGGTGTCCGGAGCGCCGTCAGGCCAGGTGTTCCGCCATGTCGGACCCCTCCCGCACGAAGACCGGGATGCGTTCCAAGGGGGCTTCGGCGTCGAGCGTCGCGCCGCCCTTCAGCAGGGCTCCGGTGGCAGGGTCGAGCCAGTCGGTCCCGGCCGGCAGGTACACCCGGCGGGCCCGGGCGCCCGCCTCGTACACGGGCGCAACCAGGACGTCGGGGCCCAGCAGGAACTGGTCGTCCACGTCCCAGGCACCCGGGTCCTCGGGAAAGTCGAAGAACAGCGGGCGCATGGGCGGGGCGCCGGTGCGGTGGGCGTCCTCGGAGAGGCGGTGCAGGTAGGGGCGCAGGCGTTCACGCAGCAGCAGATGCTGCCGCAGGATGTCGTACGCCTCCTGCCCGTACGACCAGACCTCGTTCGGCCCGGCGGTCATGTCGGTGGAGAAGGTGGGGTGGTTCGGCTCGCGGTCCCCGTGCAGCCGCATGACCGGACCGAAGGTGCCGTACTGGAACCAGCGGATGAGCAGTTCACGGTAGGCGGGGTCGTCGGGGTCGCCGCCGGCGAAGCCACCGATGTCGGTGTTCCACCAGGGGATGCCGCTCATCGCGACGTTCAGGCCGGCCCTGATCTGGCGCGCCAGGGAGTCGAACGTGGTGGGGATGTCGCCGGACCACAGCAGGGCACCGTGCCGCTGGCTGCCCGCCCAGGCCGACCGGATCAGTGACAAGGGGCGGTCCTCGCCCGCCGCGCGCAGACCGTCGGCCACCGCGCGGGCGTGCTGCAGCGGGTAGAGGTTGGCGGCTTGGGCGGCGGGCCCGGCCGCGTACACCGCGCGTTCGGCGAACTCCGGGGGCATGTCGGGCTCGCAGGCGTCCAGCCAGAAACAACTAACGTCCAAGGAACGGTAGTTGTCGTTCAGGCGCTGCCACAGTGCCGCGCGGGCGCCGGGGTGCGTGGGGTCGTAGTACGCCATCGGGCGGGTCAGCGCGTCGCCGCCGTAGCGGGAGGGCCACGGGAAGGTGAGCAGGCCGCCGTCGGCGTCCCTGACGAGATGCCCGGCCGCGCGCAGTTCGTCGTGGGTGTCGCTGTCGGGTTCGACCGTCGGCCAGACCGAGACGGCGAGTTTCACCCCGAGCCGTCCCAGCTCTTGCGTCATGGCGGCGGGGTCGGGCCACTCGGCGGGCTCGAAACGCCAGTCGCCCATGCGCGGCCAGTGGAAGAAGTCACAGACGATGACGGACAGCGGCAGGCCGCGTTCCTTGTACTGCCGTGCCACCGACAGCAGTTCGTCCTGAGTGCGGTAGCGCAGTTTCGACTGCCAGAAGCCGGACGCCCACTCCGGCAGCAGGGGCGGCCGGCCGGTGGCCTGTGTGTAGGCGTCGAGGATCTGGGCCGGGGTGTCACCCGCGGTGATCCAGTAGTCGATGCGTCCGCCGGCGTCCGCGGTCCAGCGGGTGGCGTCCGCGCCCAGCTCGACCCGGCCGGTGGCGGGGTTGTTCCACAGCAGCCCGTAGCCCCGCGAGGAGTGCAGGAAGGGGACGGCCGCCACGGTGTTGCTCTGGACGAGATCGATCACGCAGCCCTTCTGGTCGAGGCGTCCGTGCAGATGCTGCCCGAGGCCGTGGAGCCGTTCGCCGTCGTAGGCGTCGAAGGACTGCTGGGTGCGGCCGCCGGCCGCGAGGACGCGGGAGCCGCTGTGATGGGAGCGCGGGTCGCGCTCGGCGAGGAGTACGCGACCCGAGTCGACGTGACGGAACGTCAGCCGGCCGTCCGGCGACGCCTCCACGGCCAGCCGGCCGTTGACCAGACGGGCACTGCCGTCGTCCGATGCGGACAGGGCGTCGGGGGTGGCGGGTGCCGGGGTCTCCAGCGCGCCGGGGGCGGCGGAGTCGAGGGTCCCGGCCGTGGCCCGTACGCGTACGGCGTGCGGGCCCCAGGGCTCGATGCGGAGCATCTCGGCCGCGGTGTGGCGCTCCAGGCCACCCGCACGGATGCTGTAGGACACGGTGTCTCCCTTTGATCGTCTCGGACGCGGCTCACGTCTATGAGGTCTCCCGGCCGCGGCAGGGGCCGCGGCGCCGGGAGCAGGAGGGGGCACAGACATCGCACAAACTTGTTCTGCGCTGGTGGGCGCGGTGAACGCTCAGTCGTCCGCCGGGGACGAGTGGAAGTTGAAGGCGGCGAGGCGCAAGCGCCCGCGCAGGATCAAGGTCAGGTCGTGCGGGCCGGGTTCGACGCCGGACAGCTCGGCGGCTGCCTCGGTCCATGCGTACCGGTCGCCGGTGACCGGGACCACGATCCGGCCCAGGCTCCGCTCGCCCGCCCGCACTTCCACGCTTGCCTCGCCCTCGCCCTCGCCCTCGGCCTCCTTCTCGCGGGCGACCTCGGCCGCGAAGCGGACGGCGCCGGTCAGATCGGCCGAGCGGAACAGCAGCGTCGTGGGGCGGGACGGATCGAAGGGGGTGACGGCGTCGCCCGCGGCCCGGGTGGCGTCGACCAGGACGGCGCGCGTGTGGTCGTCGAAGTCGCAGGCGCGTGTGCGGCGGCCGACGACCGTCCGGGGCACGGGCGGCGGCCCGGTCACACGGAGCCCCGCACCGGCGACGACGTCCCCGGCGGAGCGTGCCACCAGCACGTCGTAGTCGCCGGGGTCGACGGTGAAGGTTCCGGTCCCCACGTCCCAGTGGGCGAACTGCTCGGCCGTGAGCCGGAAGTCGAGCCGCCTCCTCTCGCCGGGTTCGAGCCGGACCTTGCGGAAGTCGGCGAGGCGCAGCCGGGGCGCCTGGTAACGGGCGTGACGGGGGCGGACGTAGAGCTGGACGACCTCGCTGCCGGGCCGGGATCCGGAGTTGACCGTCGTCACCGAGACGTCCAAGGTGCCGTCCTGGGCCATGGTGTGCGCGGAGAGCCGCAGGTCACGATAGGTGACATCCGCGTACGACAGGCCGTGCCCGAACGGGTAGAGCGGCGCGGCGTGGTGGTACTGGTAGGTCCAGCCGCTCTTGATGATGTCGTAGTCGAGCAGGTCCGGCAGTTCGTCGTCGCCGCGGTACCAGGTCTGCGGCAGCCGTCCCCCGGGATCGGCCTCGCCGAGCAGTACGGCCGCCAGCGCAGGGCCGGTCTCCTGGCCGCCGTGGGAGGTCCACAGCACCGCCGGCAGATGCGTGTCGGCCCAGTCGACGGCGTAGGGGTAGCTGCTCATGACGACGAGCGCGGTCTCGGGACGGACCGCGGCGACCGTGCGCAGCAACGCCTCCTGGGGCTCGGGCAGGGTGATTCCCGTACGGTCCTCGGTCTCGCGGCCGTTGATCATCGGGTGGTTGCCGAGGACGACGATGGCCGCGTCGGCCGACGCGGCGGCGGCCCGCGCCTCGGCCGTCCCGTCGTGCAGCAGCTCCCGCTGCCAGCGCTCGGCCGCCGTGAGGCCGTCGGCGGTGACGTGCACGCTGCCGTCCGCGGGATCGACGGCGGCGTAGCGGCCGGTGCGCACATGCCGGAGCACCACGACGTCGTCCTCGTCGTCCGGGGCGGGCTCCAGGCGGAACGTCTCGTCGACGAACCAGTTCTTGAGCGACGTCCGTTCGGCGACGAGTGAACCGTCGTCGCAGCAGCGGAGATAGCGGCCGGTACCGACCTCGCACAGGGTGACCACGCCGTCGCCCCACTCCTGAACGTCGAAGGCGCTCTTGCCCAGGGGATCGCCCGTGGCACGGGAGCGCAGCGCGATCCGGTCGGCGCCCGGCACGCACACCACCTCGCCGCCCAGGGGCGCGAGCGCCGCCCGCAGAGCGGTCGCGATGCCGACCTGGTACGGCAGAGTGCCGCTGTACCAGTCCTCGTACAGCGCGTCCGCGTGCGGGCCGATGACCGCGATCCGCGCGGCACGGGCCGGGGCGAGCGGCAGCAGGCCGTCGTTCTTGAGCAGTACGACGGACTCCGCCGCCGCACGGCGGGCGAGGGCGCGGTGCTCGGGGCAGTCGACCACCTCGGGCCCGATGCCCGCGTACGGGTCCAGGTCAGGGTCGAACTCGCCGAGCCGGAAGCGGAGTTGCAGCTGTCGGCGGACCGCGCGGTCTACGTCCTGTTCGTCGATCAGGCCGCGCTCCAGCGCCTCGCGCAGTCGGCCGATCACGGTCGCGCTGTCCTCGCGGAGGTCGGTGAAGTTGTCGATGCCCGCCTTCAGGGCTGCGGCGTGGCCCTCGGCGTGGTCGTCGAAGTAATGCTCCGGTGTGACGAGGTTGGTCGGCGCGCCCTCGTCGCTGACCACGAACAGCTCGTGGCCCGTGGGCCTCGCCCAGGCCCGCAGTTCTCGCTCGAGCAGCGGACTGACGTGGCAGGGACGGCCGTTGACGAGGTTGTAGGCGGCCATGGCGCCGGTGGCCGCGCCGGAGGCGATGACCGGGCGGAAGGCGGCCAGGTCGTACTCGTGCAGTACGCGCGGGCGCAGGCTGGAAGAGGTGATGCTGCGGTCGGTCTCGTTGTTGTTGGCGAGGAAGTGCTTGAGTACGGGAGCGGTCCGCAGGTAGGCGGGGTGATCACCGGTCAGTCCCCGGCAGTACGCGGTGGCGACGCGCGAGGTGTGCAGCGGGTCCTCCGAGTAGCCCTCCTCGTTGCGGCCCCACCTCGGATCGCGCAGCAGGTTCACCACGGGCGACCAGACCTGCAGCCCGTTGGGGCCGGGCCCGGTCGGGGCGGGCCGATGCCGGTGCAACGCGCGCAGTTCGGCGGAGACGGCTTCGCCGACGGCGTGCACGAGTTCCTCGTCCCATGTGGCGCCGAGCCCCACGGCCTGGGGGAAGACGGTCGCCTTGCCGAGGCCGGCGACACCGTGCAGCGCCTCCGTTCCGGTGCGGAACGCGGCGATGCCCAGGCGGGGGACGGCGGGCACGTACTGGTGCAGCATGGCGAGCCGCTCGTCGAGCGTGAGCCGTTCCAGCAGGTCGTCGACGCGCTCGTGCAGCGTCAGCGCGGAGTCACGGAAGAGGGGCGTGGCTGCGGATACGGACGCAGAAGTCACGTGAGGGATCCCTCGGCAGACGGGGTCGAGTGGTGGTGGAGAGCATATGTCGAAGCGCTTCGACGCTGACATTCCGCCTCCGTTGCTGTCAATGGTTCGAACCGAGGAAACTTTGCCCACAGTTGACACGTCATTCTCCCCCCTCTCCTCTTGTTCCGAAGAATTGACTCGGTTAGCTTCGCTGTTTAGCGAAGCGCTTCGATTCCGATATCCCTCGACTGGCTTTCCCACCTCCTCACAAGGGACACCGAAGGACACCATGGACAACGAACAGCGGGACTTCCGCTGGGGTCACAGCGCCCTGCGACTCGACTTCACCGTCGGCGACGACGACCGCGTCCGCCTTGCGCGTATGGGCCGCCCCGGCGACGTGGGCGGCGATGACGGTGCGTCCCTGCCTCTGGTGGAGGTGACGGCGACGGGCCACGGCCGGGGCTGGTCGGGCAGCCGCCTGATCGGGACCGCTCTCGGCGCCCGGCTGCGCTACCGAGGGCACCGGGCGGGCCGGGACGGCGGCTGGCACACCCTGACCGTGGACCTGCGTGACCCGGAGACCGGGCTCGCCGTCGAGATGGCCTACCGGTCACCGGACGGCGTTCCCGTGCTCCGCGGCGAGGCGACCTTGCGCAATGAAGGGCCGGACACGCTGCACCTGGAATCGGTCAGTTCGCTCGTCGTGGGCTGCCTCACCCCGCGGGACCCGGCAGCGATCGACGCGGCCGACGTGTGGTGGGCGGACAACGACTGGCTGGCCGAGTGCCGCTGGCGGTCGCAGCCGATGCGCCGGACCACGCCTGCGGTGAGCGGCCGGGTGCCGTACGGGCACGGCAAGGCCGGACACGCACTGACCGGCCAGGGCGTCTGGTCCAGTTGCGGGCACCTGCCGATGGGCGGCCTGACGGACCGTCACTTGGGCCGTGCGTGGGTGTGGCAGATCGAGCACAACGGCGGCGGCTGGCGCTGGGAGTGTCAGGAGCACGACGGGGCGGCGTACGTGGCCCTGTTCGGCCCCACCGACACCCATCACGGATGGCGGCACCGGCTGGAGCCGGGCGCCGCCTTTCCCACCGTGCCCGTGGCCCTGTCGGTCGCCGCCGGCGCGGGCCCGGACGACGCGTTCGCCGCGCTGACCCGCTACCGGCGCGCCCAGCGCCGTCAGCACGCCGACCACGTGCGTCTGCCCGTCGTCTTCAACGACTACATGAACTGCCTGATGGGCGACCCCACCACCGAGAAGCTGCTGCCGCTGATCGACGCGGCGGCGGACGCGGGCGCCGAGTACTTCGTCATCGACGCCGGCTGGTACGACGACAGCGACGGTTGGTGGACCAGCGTCGGCGCCTGGGAGCCGTCCGCGTCGCGTTTCCCGGGCGCGCGCGGCATCCACGAGGTCCTCGACCGCATCCGCGCACGCGGCATGACACCCGGCCTGTGGCTGGAGCCGGAAGTCGTCGGCGTGCACAGCCCCGTGGCCAAGTCCCTGCCCGACGAGGCGTTCTTCCGCCGTGACGGCGTACGTGTCATCGAGTCCGGCCGACACCACCTGGACCTGCGTCATCCAGCCGCCCGCGCCCACCTCGACCAGGTCGTGGACCGCCTGGTCGGCGCGTGGGGCGTCGGTTACCTCAAGTTGGACCACAACATCGACCCCGGTTCCGGTACCAGCGCACACCCCGGCGAGAGCCCGGGCGACGGTCTGCTCGGCCACAACCGCGCCCACCTCGACTGGCTCGACGGCATCCTGGACCGCCACCCGCGTCTGGTGGTGGAGAACTGCGCCTCGGGCGGCATGCGCTGGGACCACGCCCTGCTGTCACGGCTGCAACTGCAGTCCACCAGCGACCAGCAGAACCTCGTTCATTACGCGCCCATCGCGGCCTCCGCGCCCACCGCCGTCACCCCCGAACAGGGCGCCGTGTGGGCCTATCCGCAGCCCGGAGACTCCCTTGACGAAGTCGCCTTCACGATGACGAGCGCACTTCTGGGCCGCATCCACCTCTCCGGCCGTCTGCCGGAGCTGGGGCCCGAAGCCCGCGGACTGGTCCATGAGGCGATCGCCGTGTACCGGGCCGTCCGCGCCGATCTGCCGCAGGCCGTGCCGTCCTGGCCGCTCGGGCTCCCCGCCTGGGACGCCCCGTGGGCCGCCCTCGCCCTGCACACGCCCACCACCACCTACCTCACGCTCTGGCGCCGCCCGGGCGGGCAGGACACGGTGTCCGTCCGCCTGCCGCAGCAGGCGGGCGCCGCAGCCCACGCCGACGTGCTGTACCCCGCCGCACGCGGGGCGAGCGCCGCCTGGAACCCGGACAGCACCGAACTCACCGTGACCCTGCCCACCGCGCCCTCGGCGGCACTGCTCCGCATCACCCGCACGACGCCGGAGGCCTGAGCGCCGCCCCGGCTCCCCGGACGTACCCCACGTGGTGGTCACCGGTGAGTCTGTCGATGACGGGCAGCACCGGCCTGTCGGGCGGCGGACACCCTGGTGGAAGAGCGCAGTGCGCGGCGGGGCCGGCGATCGCGTCATCCGTGATCGCCGGCCCCGTCATGGCGTCTTCCCCCGCCCTGTTCCTCGGCGTCACCCCTCGATGGCGCCCGTGAGCATGCCCTTCTTGAAGTGCCGTTGGGCGAACGGGGAGACGACGGCGACAGGGGATCAACGCGAGGACCACGACGGCCATCTGCAGGCCCAGTGCCGAAGAGCCGGCCGGTGTGGACCGCCTGCTGGAGGACCCGTCGGCGCCTCCGTGTTCTTCTTGGACCAGCTGGATGAGCACGTTCTGCAGCGGCATCATCTCCTGGTCGGAGAGGTGGATGGAGGCGTTGAACCAGGCGCTCCAGTAGCCGACCGCGTAGAACAGGGCGATGACGGCCAGCACCGCCCGGGACAGCGGAAGGACGATGGTCAGCAGGATGCGCAGGTCACCGGCGCCGTCGATGCGGGCGGACTCGGTGAGTTCGGGAGAGAGCCCCATGGAGAAGGCCCGCAGCACCAGGATGCTGAAGACGCTGACGGCGCTCGGGGGATCAGTGACAGGTAGGTGTCCGTGAGGCCGAGTGTCTGCACGAGCAGATACGTGGGGATCAGCCCGGCTCCGAAGAACATGGTGGCCATCATGGCCGTCAGGGAGAACCGGTGTCCCAGGCTGCCGGGCCGGGACAGGCCGTAGTCGGCGAGCACCGACACCGTCATGGGGACAGGGTGCCGACGAGGGTGAGGCCGACCGAGACCGTGATCGCCCGGCTGACCTGGCCGCCGCTGAGCAGTTCGGTGTAGTTGACGAAGGTGATGCCTCTGGGGACCACGACGAGGCCGCCAGCCTGGTCGATCACGGGTCTGGGGGAGAGGCTGGTGACGATCACGATCCACAGCGGTGCGAGCACTGCCAGGCAGTACAGCAGGAGGAAGCCGCTCTTGGCGGTGATGCCGGCCTTGCCCGGCGGCTTCTGGCGCTGTTCGCGAGAACGGGCAGCCGATGTTCGCCGGTTTGGGAGGCACCCGGCCCGGCGAGCCAATCGAAAGGTTCACGACTTTCGACAGCGGTACCAGCTCTGCGAGTTGCTGCCGGGGTGCTCGATGGCCGGGGCCACCGGGTGTCTAAGGTCGCATTCCATGACGAGGAGCACGCCCCCACGCCCGCTTGACGTCGAGGTGCTTTTCCCGGAACTGGCTGCTTACCGGGGTACGACGACGCGGCTCCACCCGCGGCCGGGCGGCCCTCAGATGTCGGCCAGCTCGGTGGGCGGTCCGTTGCTGTGGCCGGCGGACGAGCCGTGGCCGGTATGCGGTGAGGCCCACGGTCGCGGGCGGGGTCGGCGCCCGGCCGACATCCACCGCTACCGACGGATCCTGACTGCCGCATGGGCCCGGGAACAGAACCCGGGCCCCACGGAGGAGGAACGAGAACTCATGGCCGAGCTGCGCCTGGAGCACCGGCTCCCCGAGGCGTCGGAGACGGATCCGCTGCCGATGATCGGCCTGGCGCAGCTGTATCGGCGGGATGTCCCGGACCTACCGCCCGGGCCGGACGACTGCGATCTGCTCCAGGTGTTCTGGTGCCCTTTCAACGCGCACGGCCCGAGCCGGCACGACCTGGAGCTGCACCTGCGCTGGCGGCGGTCGTGGGAAGTCGGGGAAGCGCTGTCCGCACCCCCGCAGCCGCCGGTCGTCGGGTCCGACGGGTTCGTGCCCGAGCCCTGCGTGCTGCACCCGGAGCAGGTGATCAGCTACCCATTCGCCGGCCTCCTGCCCGAGGAGCTGTGCGCCCGGCTCGACGCCTGGGAGGAAGCCCAGGAACAGGAGGCCGATCAGTCGGCCAACGAGAACGCGGTCGATCCGGTCAGCTACCAGTACGACCTGTCCATCCCGCCCGGCTGGCGCGTCGGCGGCTTCGCCTCCTGGCACAAGACCGACCCGTACCCCATGGACTGTCGGACCTGCAGGACACCGATGCACCTCCTGCTGACCGTCGACAGCTCGGAATGGGACGGCGGCAGCGGCAGCTGGAAGCCGCTTGAGGACCGAGACCTGCCCACCCATCGGTACGCCACCCCCACCGACGTCACCGTGGGCCGATTCGGCGAACTCAACGTCTTCGCCTGCCCCACCGATCCCGACCACCCGCACCGCTGGAGCATCCAGTAGCTCGCGGGCACTGGATTCCACCTGGTACGGCACTCCGCTCGTCGGCGAGCGCGGGTGCTGTCACTTCTCGGGAGCACCGAACACGCCGTGCCGTCGATGCCTGCCAAACTCGTGTACAGGCGCTGTCGGTTCTCGTGAACAAGGCCAGGCTCCTCCCACGCGGGACGCGCGGGCGCCTGGAGACTGCGGATCAGCTGGGTGCCCCCAGGTGGTGTTCACCTCCTGGATTCCCACGCCGTCCTTGACGGTGTAGTGGGTGCCTTCGACGCCGTCGACGTACATCCGCTCCCTGGTGCCGTACGGGGCTGCCGCGAAGTTGGCGGCGGCCAGTGCGTTCTCGACCGTCTCCTCGGAGGCGCCCTTGCGGATCCTCGACCAGGTGCCGGCGGGCTGACCGGCGTACAGGGTCGGGTCGCCGCCGTCGGCGGTGAAGTAGTCCATGCCGTCGATCTCGAACTCCGGGTTGGCCTTGGCCTGTTCTGCGGTCTTGCCGTACCAGGCGGACATGTCGCCGTTGAAGACCGGCCGACTGGAGACCGAAGATGGCCCCCGCAGCCCAGCGCATGTCGGCGCAGGCCCACACCTTGGCCTTGGCGCTGGTGGCCTCCTTGGCCCAACCGAGGAACTCATCGGCCGACTTGGGGACGGTTTAGCCCTTCTTATCGAAGATGTCCTCGGTGGTACGGAACGATGCCGGGCACGGGGGCGCCGGATATCGGGACGCCGCGCAGTGCGCCGCCGAAGATGCTCATGCGTCAGGCGTCAGACGGGGTCGCGGCGAGGTTTGGGGTACTTCTTGACCTTGTCGCCCGCCAGGTAGGGGCCCAGGTCCGTGAACTTCGCGATGACGGGGTTGGGGATCTTGCCGGTCAACTCCCAGCCGGGCACGACCACCATGTCCAGTATGGAGTTGGAGGCGAGGACGGCACCGAGCTTCTCGCCGTAGGTGTTGCCGTCCTGGTTCTGCCAGGCGATCTTGGTGCCCGCTGCCTCGTCGAGTTCCGTGCAGTAGGCGCAGTCCGGCTTCGGCGGGGTCCCCCGGAGCGGGGGCGCGGCGCGTCGGCAACGGCTGCGCGAGCGCTGTCGAAGCGCTTCGATTTAGCCGTGAGATCAAGGGCTCGCCCTCCGGGGTGAACAAGAGATTTCGCCTTAGTTTCTTCGAAAGGGCAAAAACGGGGATGTGTACGGGCTGGGGTTCTATTTGACGGCATCAAAAGCGGCGCCTCGTCGGATTAGGCCGTTATCGAAGCGCTTCGGCAAAGCATAGAATTTTGGCACGAGTGTGCCTGCGCGGAAGGTGGCGCGAGAGTCGGAGTGCGCGTGATGGCGCACCCGACGACTTCACTCAGCCTGAAGCGACCCTGGCAGCGCCTGTGCCGGGGCCGACCGCTGCTGTCCGTGGGCGTCGCGCCGGTGTCGGGGCGTGGCCCAGGACGTAGCTCTGGATGACGGTGGCCGCCGCGCCACGGGCCCAGTGGGCGAAATTGTTGTGGCGGACGTCCACGTCGACAGGGGCGGCATCCGGGGCCCGGTCGGCCCGGATGCCCTCATCCATGGCGGGACGGGCGGCTTCCGCCAGACGCACGGCTTCGCCGGTGACCACGATCTTCTGTACCAGCGTGAAGTTGGCGACCGCGGCCAGCAGGCGGCCGAGGGCGCGACCGGAGGCGGTGACCACGGCCGTGGCGACTGGTTCGCCGTCGGCTGCGAGGTCGAGGCACTCGTCGTAGGTCACCGGACGGCGCAGTCCTACGGAGACGGCGGAGCGGATGGAGGCGACGGAGAGCATCGCCGTGGCGCAGCCTCGGTGCCCCCGCGGGCAGAGCGGGCCCATCGGGTCGAGGGGGTGGTGCCCGAGCAGCCCGGCACCGACGTCAGGGATGTCGACGACGGCGTCGTGCATGACCAGGCCGTAGCCGATGCCCGCGCCGATGGCGACGACCGCGAAACGGTCATGACCGCGTGCCGCGCCGAACCAGTGCTCGGCCCGGGTGAGCGCCAGAAGGTCGTTGTCGACGGTGACGCAACCGTCGAACGCGTCCTGGAGGAGGCCCCCGAGGGGAACGCCTGTGGTCCATCGCAGAAACGGCGCGTCGGTCACCGTCGTATGGTCGACGACTCGCCCTCCGAGGCTCACCCCCAGTCCACTCACCTGCGCATGCCTGGGGGTGAGCTCCTGCGTCAGCTCGTTGAGGGTCGCCACGACGGAGGCGGGGTCCCGGCCGGTCAGAGGTCTGCGGCTGGAGGCCACCACCTCGGCCCGCATCGTGGTGAGGACGGCGTGGACGTCGTCGCCGGTCACCTTGGCGCCGATGAAGTGGTGGGCGGTGGGGTTGACGTCGAGCGGCCGAGTCCGTCGCAGGGACCCGGACTCGCGGCCACCGTTGGTGTCCACCTCCACGAGTAGACCGCTGTCGACCAGGGGCTTGGCCAACCGGGTGAGGCTGCCGGCCGACATGTCGAGGCGACGGGCGATCTCGCTGCGGGGCAGGGGGCCGCTCAGCAGCACTTCCAGGGCGACCGCGCGGGTCGACGGAGCGGTGGTGGCGTCCACGGGTGGCCCTCCCCAGGGTCGGCCTGCGCGGCAGGTGCTCGGCCAGCAGGGGGCAGCATTCCACGCAACCGCGATTACTTCCATGACGGAAGCATGATTGCCTGAACTTTGCGAGCAGGCCCTAGCGGGTGGGGTGACTTCGAGGAGATTCCGCCTCGACTCTTTCGTTGCGAAAGTGTCGGTGGCTGAAGATGCCCCTCCTGTTCGGTCGACGCCATGTCAACGTTCGGTGCGACGGGCCTCCTACTCGGTGGTGAGGCCACTCGCCGAACCGGTTCCGCGCCACGACCTGCGGCCTCGTGCCGGGATCCAGGCGCGCCCTCCGCGCCCCGTTCCCACGGCCCCGACCGCCGCCACCGCGAGGAGCGCCAACGCCACGGCCGGACCCGCCACGGTCCACGGCGCCAGTTCCACGTAGGGCTGGTTCTCCGAGAGCAGGCGGCCCCATTCCGGGGTCGGCGGCTGCTCGCCGAGGCCGAGGAAGCCGACGGAGGTCAGGACCAGGATGGTGGTGGGCAGGCGGAGGAGGTCGCTGAGGGCGAGGGCAGGCAGGGCGGCGGGGCGGTAGTGCCAGGTGAGGAGGTGGCGACGGCCGGCACCCAGGGAGCAGGTCGCCGGGGATGAAGCCGCTGCAGAGCCTGGTCCGTGACCTGCGACAGGACTTCAATGCCGTCACCGCCGGCCTCACCCTGGAATGGAGCTCGGGCAAGGTCGAGGGCAAAGTCAACAGGGCGAAGCGGATCAAGAGGGACGGGTATGGTCGCGCCGGGTTCGACCTCCTCCGCCTGCAGATACTCCTCGCCGACTGAAGAACGTCACCCTCCGTAACCGCCCCACAAGAAGTGGATCAGAACCGTTCAGATTCCCCAGTGGCGGCCGGTTACTGGGGAGACAACTGGCCACCGATGTCACTGGGCGTGATGGCCGTCGATATCGTGTCCGCCTCGGCGTGCCGATCCGTTGGCGTCAGTAGACGATTGACACGATCTGGCAGGCCGCTTCGGCCGCCGCGGTCGCCATCGATACGGGCGCGGGCCAGAGCAGTGTCCGGTTGGATGCCACGGGTGCATAGGCGCCATGCCGTCTCCGAGTCCAGTCCTATGAGCGCGGCGCGTTGGGTGTCCGGCTCGGCGAGCGACCAGACGTCCCCAGTGGCTGTCGCCGTCCACGTGCCACCGGCCGGGTCGTTGATCCGCACCTGGACCTGAGTGCCGACCGGCACGGTGACCCCACGCAGGGTGTGGGGCAGGGTTCGCATGAAGGTGTCCAGGACCACGGACAGCAGGCGAGGATCGGAATCGGTGCCCCGGCCGATGGCGTGGCGAATCTGCTGACGGTGGGTACAGAACTCGGTTAAGTCGCGGGCTCGACGGCTTGCCGAAGGAGTGTGAACGCGTCATTTCTGCGGTGGATTGTCTCCTCCCCTCGGACCAGGGCTTCGGCGTAGTCGAGTGGTGTCCGGTTCATGGCGGTTGCCGAGCTTCGCGGTGCTCCGGGAGCGGGGTGGGTACCGGTGTCCGGGGGCTGGCCAGCGACAATGAGCCTCATGGAGAGTGTTGTTGAGATCCATGTGCCCCTTGGGGGGGCTGCGGGCACTGTGGAGGGTTCCTATCTCTTCCCGTGGATCGACCAGGTCGAGGACTTCCTCGCCGAGCAGGAGGCGGCGGAGGTGTATGACGACGGTGAGGAGTACGGCGAGGCGTACGTCTTCTTCATCACCGGGGCCGCCGAGGAGGATCTCCTGGCCGTGGCATCTCGCGCGGCTGGTCTTGCAGGCATCCCGAGCGGAGTGTTCGCGATGGTCACCAGTGATGAGGCGGAGGAGATCGGCCTCGGACGACGTGTTGAGCTGCCGCTTGGTTAGTCCCCTGCCCAACCGGCGGTCGGCCGGGGCCCGGCTCTGGCTGCTGATGACTCGTGGAGAGCGTGACAGGCACGGACTCCCAAGATCATGGAGTTCTCGACGCCCCGTGATCCGAGTGGAAGACCGTGCCTGCCGACGCATCATCGCCGATCCCGCCTGCCCTTGACCAACTCCGTGGCCATCCACGGGCCGAACCCGCAGACGTGCCGGGTCTGCTGGAACGGCTGACCGAAGTACCCGACCCGCGTGATCCGCGCGGAGTACGGCATGCTCTGGTCGTCGTGCTCGCGCTCACCGCGTGCGCGGTACTGGCCGGGGCGAGGTCGCTGCTGGCAGTCGGCGAGTGGATCGCCGACGCCCCGCCGCAGGTGCTGCAAGCTGTCGGCGCGCCCCCCGATCCTCTGCTTCCCAAGCGGCTCCTGCCTGCGGAATCGACGGTTCGCCGACTGCTGGCGAGGGTCGACGGCGATGCCCTGGACCAGGCCGTGGGCCGGTGGCTCGCCGACCGCCGCTCCCGCACCGCGAGCGGCGGTCGGCGAGCTCTGGCCGTGGACGGCAAGAGCCTGCGCGGAGCAGCCAGGGCCAGGGGCAGGAAGATCCACCTGCTCGCCGCCCTGGACCACTCCACCGGCCTGGTCCTGGCCCAGCTGGACGTGCGGGAGAAGACGAACGAGATCACGTGCTTCCAGCCGCTGCTGGAGACCGTCGCCGACCTGGCCGGCACCGTGGTAACCAGCGACGCGCTGCACACCCAGCGCGACCACGCCGACTATCTGCTCGGCCGTGACGCCCACTACATCGTGATCGTCAAGGGCAACCAGAAGAAGCTGCGCAAGCAGATGAAATCCCTTCCCTGGAAGCGCATCCCGCTCCAGGGGCGCACCCAGAACGTCGGCCACGGCCGCTGCGAAATCCGTCGGATCAAGGTGGCCACCGTGAACAACCTGCTCTTTCCCGGCGCCCGTCAGGCCATCCAGATCAAGCGCCGGCGCACCGACCGCAAGACCGGCAAGACCACCGTGAAGACCGTCTACGCCGTCACCAGCCTCACCGCCGAGCAGGCCACCCCGGCCCAGCTCGCCCGACTCGTCCGTGACCACTGGAAGATCGAGGCCCTGCACCACGTCCGCGACACCACCTTCGCCGAAGACGCCTCCCAGCTGCGAACCGGCAACGCACCCCGCGCGATGGCCACCTGGCGCAACCTCGCCATCGGAGCCCTCCGCACGGCCGGAGTGAAGAACATCGCGGCCGGTCTCCGCCGCAACGCCCGCAACCCTCACCGACCCCTCTCACTCCTCGGCCTCGGATGACCACGAACCGGACGTCATGCGACTACGCCGAAGCCCTGCCCCTCGGACGCCTTGTCGCAGGCGACCACGCACGACTCCACGACGCTCAGCCGCTGCAAGCGGGTAAAGGAGGCGATGCTCAGAACCGCGCCCTGGGCGTGGACCTCGAAGGTCATTCCGTAGTCATTGCCGCAAACTTCTCATCTCGCCATGCGCCACAGAGTGAGCCGTCGTCACCGCGTGGGTGAGCGGATGCCGGGCGAGTCGCCCGGCGATCACCCGTCCGTACGGGTCACTCGTCGGCGGGCGCGACATCGCGGAGCAACTGCCCGAACGCGGCCTCGTCCACCACCGGTGTCCCGTACTGCCGGGCCTTGACGACCTTCGACGTGTTCGAATCGGGGTCGTTGGTCACGAGCAGACTGGTCACCCGGGACAGGCTCGTCGCCACATGCAGCCCCGCCTCGATCGCACGGTCCTCCAGCAGATCGCGCTCGACCGACGTGTCCCCGGAGAAGGCGACCCGCATGCCCTGTTTGAGCGGTTTGCCGTCCTCGAAACGCCCCGGGTTGGGGTAGGGGCACGCGGGCCGCTTCCGCGCGGGCCGCCAACTGGTGGGCCGGTAGCCGCCGTAGCCGCCCCCGTGGCCCGCCTGCTGTCCGATGCGGGGTGCGGCGGGGCTGTCCCGCCACTCGGTCAGCGGCCGGCACTCGTGCAGCGGCAGCCGTACACCGCTCGCGGCGGCGACCCGCAGACTCGGCCGGAACGCCTCCGCCAGCACCCGGGCGTCGTCCAGCGCGTGGTGCGCCCGCTGCTGCACGACCCCGAAGTGCGCCGCCAGTGACTCCAGCTTGTGGTTGGGCAGCGGCAGCCCCAGCTCCTTGGACAGCGCGATGGTGCACAGCCGTTGGCGCACCGGCGCCTCGGCCTCCGCGCGGGCGTACTCCCGGGCGATCATCGACCAGTCGAACACCGCGTTGTGCGCGACGAGCACGCGGTCCGCGAGCCGCGCGGAGAACTCCTCCGCGATCTCCTTGAACAACGGTGCCCCTTCGAGCACATCACTCGTCAGCCCGTGGATCCACACCGGCCCCGGGTCCCGCTCCGGGTTGACCAACGTGTACCAGTGGTCCTCGACCTCGCCCCGCGCGTCCAGTCTGTACACAGCCGCGGAGATTATCCGGTCGTCCCGGGCCAGCCCGGTCGTCTCCACGTCCACGACCGCGTACCCCAGTGGGTACGCGGCCGGCCAAGGCGCTTGCGACGCTGCGGTCGTGTGGTCTTCGAGCATGGTCCCTGAGGATACGGGCCCCGACTGACAGCTCGTTACCCGGCGCAGGAGCGGCACAAGTGACGGAGTGACAGCTGCCGCCCCGTCCCCCGGTTTGGTGGAGAACGCCAAGAAGCAAGCGCGTACCGCCGGAAATACTTGTCAGTAACAACGTCTAGCCCCCGTCCACCAGCGGTTCTACCGTGCCCCCATGCCGAACCTGCCCGATGTCGTGCTCTGGTCGATACCCGCCTTCGTGCTGCTCACCGTGATCGAGGTGATCAGCGTCCGGATCCATCCGGACGAGGACGCCGCGGGGTACGAGGCGAAGGACGCCGCGACGAGCGTCGGTATGGGGCTCGGGAGCCTCGTCTTCGACTTCCTCTGGAAGATCCCGATCGTCGCGATCTACACCGCGATCCACGAACTGACCCCACTGCGCGTCCCGGTCCTGTGGTGGACGATCCCGCTGATGCTGCTCGCGCAGGACTTCTTCTACTACTGGTCCCACCGCGGCCACCACGTGATCCGGATCCTCTGGGCCTGTCACGTCGTCCACCACTCCAGCCGGAAGTTCAACCTCACCACCGCCCTCCGGCAGCCCTGGACGACCTGGACGGTCTGGCCCTTCTACGTCCCGCTCATCGCCCTCGGCGTGCACCCGGCCGCGCTCGCCTTCTGCTCCTCCGCCAACCTCGTCTACCAGTTCTGGATCCACACCGAGCGCATCGGGAAGCTGCCCCGCGCCTTCGAGTTCGTCTTCAACACGCCCTCGCACCACCGGGTCCACCACGCCTCCCAGGGCGGCTATCTGGACCGCAACTTCGGCGGCATCCTCATCGTCTGGGACCGGCTCTTCGGCTCGTTCGTCGAGGAGACCGAACGGCCGGTGTACGGCCTGACGAAGAACATCGACACGTACAACCCGCTGCGGGTCGCCACGCACGAGTACGTCGCCATCGCCAGGGACCTGAAACGCGCGAGCGGTTGGGGCGAGCGGGCGGGCCGGGTCTTCGGGGGGCCCGGCTGGAAGCCCGCACAGCCGATCCCGGCCCCCACCCCCTCCCCGAGCCCGGCCCAGGCCACGCCCACCACCCCGACCCCGACCCCGTCCTCGTCCTCGAAGACCATCGCGTGAGGCGGGGCCGGGAGTCCGTCCTCCTCATCGCCTTCGGGGCCGTCGCCGGCGTCGACCTCGGGTCCCTGGCCGTCGGGTTCGACATGGGGCACCTCGTCGCCAAACCCCTGCTGATGCCCCTGCTCGCGGTGTACGCCCACACGCGCGGCGCGCCCCGCCCGCTGATCGTCGCCCTGCTGTTCGGCTGGGGCGGCGACGTGCTGCTCCTCTCCGACGCAGAACCGGCCTTCCTCGGCGGGATGGGCTCCTTCGCGGCGGGACACGTCTGTTACCTCGTGCTGTTCGCCGGACTCGGCAGACTCGGCAGACTCGGCGGGGACGGCAGAGACCGCAGAGACCCTGGGTCCGGCCGGCCGGCGCACGCTGCCGCGCTCGGTGTCGCGTACGGCCTCGCCCTGGTCGTCGCCGTCGCGAGTCTGTGGCCCGGTCTGCCGGCCGAGCTGCGCCTCCCCGTCGCCGGGTACAGCGCCCTGCTGACCACGATGGCGTGGGCCGCCACCCGGCTCGGGCTCGTCGCGGGGCTCGGCGGCGCGCTCTTCGTGGTGTCGGACATGCTCATCGCGACCGGGGTCGCCGAGTGGCCGCAGCCACCCCGCCCCGACCTGTGGATCATGCTCACCTATCTGGCGGCGCAGTACCTGCTGACCCGGGGCGTCCTCGACACCCCCGGCGCACGCCCCGAGGGCACCCCGCGGCGGGGGAGGTGCCCAGGCCCACGGTGTGACCGGCCCGCGCGGCGCACCCCCGCCGCGCGCCGCCCTCACCAGCGGATCGGCAGCGGCAACGCCGTCAACAGCGCCGACACCGCGACGACCGCGCCCAGCACCACCACCTCCGCGCGTGCGGGAGCGCAGGCGTCGAGGGGATCGTCGCTCGCGCGGCGCAGCCGCAGTCGCGCCCAGAGGGCCAGCACGGCGACGCCGGCCACGAGCAGGACCTTGGCGAACAGGGCGCGCCCGTACGCCGTCTCCGCCAGCTGGTCGAGGACCGTGCCCGGCGGCATCCGGCGCAGCGTGCTCCACACCCCGGTGGCGGTGACGGCGGCGAGCAGAACGACGGCCACGCGCGCGTAGAGCCCCAGCAGCGCGGTGCCCGGCCCCGACGAGCGCCACGCGCGCGTGCGCAGGGTCCGCAGCACGTGCGGCAGGCCGCCCGCCCACAGCGCCGCGCACGTCAGGTGAACCACGGTCAGGGCGGTGCCGACCAGCGGGTCGTGGTAGTCCGTGGTCGGGTGGGCGCGCAGTGCCTCCGCGACGACGACGGCGGCCAGGGGCAGCGCCTGGGCGGCCGGCCGCCGGGACAGCGCCAGCAGACCGGCCGCCGCGAAGGCGTTGACCTCCAGGAGGGCGAGCTTGCCGTCCCGGGTCTCGTAGAGGCCGCCCACGTCGATGTCGGCTGGGGAGTCCGGCACCAGATTGCCGGTGGCCACGACCGAGGCGAGCCCCAGTGAGGCCAGGAGACCGGCCCCCGCGGCCCAGGGCGCCCAACTGCGCGGCGTCTGTCCGGGCGCGCCGGGTACCCGCCGCACCAGCAGCGCCACGAACAGCTCACCCGCCGGTACGCACAACGCCGCCAGCAGTACGGTCCGCAGCAGGGCGATCCCACCGGCCCCGGGTGCCCCGGCCTCACCGGTGCCGTCCAGCGCCACCCGGGGCCCCAACAGGGGTATCAGCGCCCCCGCGGTGACCAGGACGAGCATCATGACGGCCCGCCAGATCCCTCTCCCGGCCAGGCCGGTCCGCCGCTCAGGCCCCTCCGACCCCGCTTCCGTCGTCGCCGCCGTGCGTCTCGTCAGGTTCACCCCGGAAAGTTCACCAGTCGTACCAGAACCGGGCAAGTGCCGGAAAACAATCGCCAGTTCGATATGTCGCCCATGTGTGCGGTTCCGGGCCGCGGGTGGCTCAACGCCGGCTCGGCTCGACGTGACCCCAGCGAGCCTCGTCCCCTCCCCAGACCCCGGGCGGCCGTGCCCAGTCCTTGGGCCCGCCCTCGAAGGAGACGGGCGACCGCGCGTACCGCAGCCGTCCCAGCGGGCTGTCCCGCTCGGCGAGCCACGCCTCGGGGCCGTCGTAGTCCGCGAGCCCGTCACCGCTTCCGGGGCTGTCCGGGTCGGGCTCGACGCCGTCCGTCAACCAGGCCGCCGTACGCGCGAGCGCCAGCCGCACGACGCGACCGCCGCCCCCGTCCACCCGCTCGGTGAGCGCCCGCAGCACGGCCGCCGCCAGCAGATACCCCGTCCCGTGGTCCAGCGCCTGCGCGGGCAGCGCGCCCGGCTGTTCCCGGGACCCCTCGACCGCCGCGATGCCCGTGGCCACCTGCACCAGGCTGTCGAAGCCCCGCCGCCCCGCCCACGGCCCGTACGTGCCCCACGCCGAGAGCTGGGCCACGACCAGCCCGGGCCGCCGCTCGACCAGCGCCTCGGGCGACAGCCCGTACCGGTCCAGCGCGCCGGGCCGGTACCCGGTGACCACGACGTCCGCCTCCGCGAGCAGCGCCTCGAAAGCTTTGGGGTCCGCGGTCAGATCGAGCGTCGCCGACCGCTTCCCGAAACCCGTGTCGGCGTGCTGGTCGAGGATCTCGGGCATCCCCGGCGGGTCGATCCGCAGCACGTCCGCGCCCAGCAGGGCGAGCGTCCGCGTGGCCACCGGTCCCGCTATGACCCGGGTCAGGTCCAGGACACGCACCCCGGCGGCCGGCGCGGACACCTCCGCCCCGGTACCGAACACACGCGCGCGCGACGCGTCGGCGCCGTCCCACCGCCGCCACTCGACCAGCGGACGCTCCCGCACGGCCGCCGCCTGCTCGTGCGCCGCCCACTCCTTCGGCGTCCGCAGGGCGAACGCCAGACCCCCGGCCGCGCACACGGCCTCCTCGACCTCCAGGGACGACCGTTCGGCGAGCGCCGACCCGACGGCGGGCACTCCCTCGTCAGGCGTCTCACCGACACGCACCCCCAGCGCGGACAGCAGCCGCTCCCGGTGATGCGGATAGTTCGCGTGCGTCCGCACCCAACCGTCCACCGTCCGCCAGAACCGCGACAGTGGCGCGAAGTTGACCGGCGCCCGCCCGTCGACGAGCAGATGACGTTCACTCACGAAGGCGGTGCCGACCGCGCCGTCGTCCACCCGCACCCGGGGGACCTCGGCGAGCCCGGCCCGGCGCGCGCCCAACTCGGCCGCCGCCAGCGCGCACACCCCGACGCAGGTCCGCGCCAGTTCCCGTACCGGCAGCCGGGCGTCGAGCACCCCGCTCCGCACGACGGTCGAGACCCTCGGCAGCAGAGCGGGATCGCCACCCAGGGCCGCCCACACACCATCCATGTCAGTCATGATCCGAACCTACGCAACGAAAGGGCCGGGCGGTGCACCACCGCCCGGCCCGACTTCCGTGGAGAGATCCCTACCTGGTCACCGCGTCCAGCGCGTCCGTGACGACATGGCTGAGCCCGGCGGAGGCGGCCGATCCGGTCGACTCGACCGCCGAGGCCGTGATGTCAGGTACGACGAGCAGCGCGGTCGCCATGGCCATCCCCAGCGGGATCGCGGTCGGACGACGGGAGCGCTTGAGAGGCGCTGCCATGCTGTCTCCAGTTCGCCGTGGCTGCTCGTCGCTGAGGTTACTTGACGGCCTTCAGGGCGTTGACGATGCCGAACCCGTAGAAACCGTTCACGCTGGGGCTGCCTTCGCACACCGCGTCCTGGACGCCGTCGCCGTTCTGGTCGTACGACGTCGGGCAGGCCTGCTCGTCAGCCTGGGCCTTCAGCAGCCACTGCAGCTGCTTCGGGGAGGCCCACGGGTGGGTGGACTTCAGCAGCGCGGCGACACCGGCGGCGTGCGGCGACGCCATGGAGGTGCCCTGGAGGTAGCCGTACTCGCCGTTCGGCATGGTGGACAGGATGCGGCCGTTCTTCGACGGCGTGTCCGGGATCTGGTAGCGGCTGTCACCACCCGGGGCCGCGATGTCGACGACGCCGTTGCCGTACGTGGAGTAGAACGACTTCTCGTTCTTCACGCCCGTCGCGCTGACCGTGACGATGCCCGGCAGCTGGGTCGGCACGTCGAAGCACTCGCTCGGGTCGATGGTGCGCTCGACCGGCGTGGTGTCGTTCGGGCTGGACGCGTCCAGGATCGCGTCGGAGGCGAGGTCATGGTTGGAGTTGCCGGCCGAGGCCAGGTGCAGGGTGCCCTTCTTGGTGGCGTACTTCTGCGCCCGGTTCACCGCGTCGACGATGGCTTCCTGGTCCGGGTCGTCCACGCAGTTGTAGAGCCACGGGTCCACGTAGTAGCTGTTGTTCGTGATCTCCACACCGCGGTCGGCGGCGAAGACGAACGCGCAGACGACGGACTCCGCGTAGAAGAGGCCGCTGGCGCGGTCGGTCACGTTGATGCTGGAGACCTTCACACCCGGCGCGACACCGGCGACACCGACGCCGTTGCGGGCCGCGGCTATCTCACCGGCCACATGGGTGCCGTGGTAGTCCTGCGGGGTGTACGGCCGCCAGGAGCCCTCGCTGGTGTCCGCGACACCGCCGTTGCAGTTGGCGGACTGGGACTTGGAGAAGTTCGGCGCGAGGTCCGGGTGGGTGTCGTCGACACCCGTGTCGATGACGGCGACCGTGACCTTCTTGCTGCCGTCGTCGATCTTCGCGGCCTTGTCGGCGCCGATCGAGCGCAGGTCCCACTGGTCGGCCTCGAGGGGCTCGGCGTCGGGGGTGTCCGCCGAGGCGGCCTTCACCTTCGCGGCCTCCGCGTCCGTCAGCATGTCGACGGCGCCCAGGTCCGTCGTACCGGCGGGGGTCAGCGGCGAGGTCCGGGTGGCACCGGCGGACTGCACTCCACGCGCCGCGCGGATCGTCGCACCGAACGCCGGGTCGGTCGAGTGGACCACGATCACGCCGATCTTGGCGTAGGTGACCACTATCTTGCCGCCGGCCTGGGTGATCGCCTTCTGCACGGAGGCGATCGTGCGCTTGTCCGTCTTCGTGTTCACGACGTACGACAGGTTCGGGCCATCCGCGGTCGCGGCGGTGGACTCCGTGACCGGGGCCGCCGAGGCGACACCCGGCAGGAAACCGAGCGAGGCGGTCAGCGACAGGACGACCGGCACGGCGAGTGCGAGCTGTCGTCTGGAGCGCAGATGAGCCATGGGATCTCCACATCATCCTGAAAGAAACCGGCCCGAGACACACGGGTGCCCGGGCAGGTACATGACGTTGGTGGTGCAGCCCGAAGCTATCCCTGGTCGTCGCCGGCCAGCAATGACTTCACGGGCGGGAGGCCGAAGTAGAGGGGTAACCCTCGAAGTCACCGCACCTCCCGGCCGATCACCCCCCGGCCGCGTGTCGAGCGTGCATGGCTCCCGCGGTGCTTTCCGAATCGGTTTTCGAAAGAAACACGCACGGTTGAACCGGTCCTCGTGCGCCGCCGTGACGTTGAGCAGGGAGCGCGAGCACGATCGCGCACCTGTCATCGAAGGAACAGAGCCGACCCCATGTCCGAACCCAGTCCGTCCCCCGATCCGACGGCGAAAAAGTCACCATCCACCGTCGCGAAGGCGGCTCAGACGCGAGGAGACTCCGTGGCAACCGACGCACCGCCCCCAGCGAAGACCGAGCATCACCTCCCCTCGCCCGAGGAGTTCGCCGCGGTCCAGGAGAGCGCCGAGTTCGCCGAACTGCGCCGCTCCTACCGCTCGTTCGCCTTCCCGCTGACCGTGGGCTTCATCGCCTGGTACCTGCTGTACGTCCTGCTCTCCAACTACGCGGGCGACTTCATGGGCACCAAGCTCTTCGGCAACATCAACGTCGCCTTCATCCTCGGCGTCGCACAGTTCGTCACCACGTTCCTCATCGCCTGGTGGTACTCGAAGCACGCCGCCGCGAAGCTCGACCCCAAGGCCGAGGCGATCAAGTCCCGGATGGAGGGCGGCGCATGAGCTCCGTACAGCAGACGTTCCTCGCGGCCAACGAGGCGAGCCAGCACCGGCCGCTCATCATCACCCTGTTCGCGCTGTTCGTCCTGGCGACCCTCGGCATCACCGTCTGGGCCGGCCGCCAGACCAAGGACGCCGCCGACTTCTACGCGGGCGGCCGCCAGTTCAGCGCCTTCCAGAACGGCCTCGCCGTCTCCGGCGACTACATGTCCGCCGCGTCGTTCCTCGGCATCGCCGGCGCCATCGCCCTCTTCGGCTACGACGGCTTCCTCTACTCCATCGGCTTCCTGGTCGCCTGGCTGGTCGCCCTGCTCCTGGTCGCCGAGCCGCTGCGGAACTCCGGCCGCTACACGATGGGCGACGTGCTCGCGTACCGCATGCGCCAGCGCCCCGTGCGCACCGCCGCCGGTACCTCCACGATCGTCGTGTCGATCTTCTATCTGCTGGCCCAGATGGCGGGCGCGGGCGTCCTCGTCTCGCTGCTCCTCGGCATCACCTCCGACGCGGGCAAGATCCTCATCGTCGCCCTCGTCGGCCTCCTGATGATCGTCTACGTCTCCATCGGCGGTATGAAGGGCACCACCTGGGTCCAGATGGTGAAGGCCGTGCTGCTCATCGGCGGCACGCTCCTCATTACGTTCCTGGTGCTGCTGAAGTTCAACTTCAACATCTCCGATCTGCTCGGCACCGCCGCCGAGAACAGCGGCAAGGGTGCCGCCTTCCTGGAGCCCGGCCTCCAGTACGGCGCGACCGGTACCTCCAAGCTGGACTTCATCTCCCTCGGTATCGCCCTGGTCCTGGGCACCGCCGGTCTGCCGCACATCCTGATCCGCTTCTACACGGTGCCCAACGCCAAGGCCGCCCGTAAGTCCGTGAACTGGGCCATCGGCATCATCGGCGGCTTCTACCTGATGACCATCGCCCTCGGCTTCGGCGCCGCCGCGCTGATCTCCCAGGACGAGATCATCGCCTCCAACCCGTCGGGCAACACGGCGGCCCCGCTGCTCGCCCTGCACCTCGGCGGTGTCGACTCGGCCTGGGGCGCGATCCTGCTCGCCACGATCTCTGCGGTGGCCTTCGCGACCATCCTCGCCGTGGTCGCCGGCCTCACCCTCGCCTCGTCGTCCTCCTTCGCGCACGACATCTACGCCAACGTCATCCGCAAGGGGAAGGCCTCCGGCGCCGAGGAGGTCCGCGCGGCCCGTTGGGCGACCGTCTTCATCGGCATCGTCTCCATCGGCCTGGGCGCCCTCGCCCGCGACCTGAACGTGGCCGGCCTGGTCGCGCTCGCCTTCGCGGTCGCGGCCTCCGCCAACCTGCCGACCATCCTCTACAGCCTCTTCTGGAAGAAGTTCACCACCCAGGGCGCGCTGTGGTCGATCTACGGCGGTCTGATCGTCGCCGTCGGCCTGGTGCTGTTCTCGCCGGTCGTCTCCGGCGACCCGAAGGCGATGTTCCCGGACGTCGACTTCCACTGGTTCCCGCTGAAGAACCCGGGCATCATCTCCATCCCGTTCGGCTTCCTCATGGGCTTCCTCGGCACCGTCCTGTCCAAGGAGAAGCCGGACGAGGCCAAGTACGCCGAGCTGGAGGTCCGCTCCCTCACGGGCACCGGCGCGCACTAGCTCCGCCGGAAACGCCGTCACGAGGCCGGGCGCCGTCGTGGCCGGTCGCGCGGATCCCCGCGCCTCTACAGGGCGCGTCCCGCGCTCGCGTCGCCAGGGGCCGTCGTAGACATCTACGGCGGCCCCTCGCCGCGTCTCGTGCGATCGGGCCGGTGATGTTGTCAGCGCGGTCACGTAGGCTCGCAGATGTCGAACGATTGTGATCCGCCGCGAGGGAGGGGGCCCACGTGCTCATCGACACCTACGGCCGAGTGGCCACCGACCTGAGGGTTTCGCTGACCGACCGGTGCAATCTGCGCTGTACGTACTGCATGCCCGAGGAGGGCCTGCAGTGGCTGGCCAAGCCCGATCTGCTCACGGACGACGAGATCGTCCGTCTCATCGACATAGCCGTCCGCGTCCTGGGCGTCGAGGAGGTCCGCTTCACCGGCGGTGAGCCGCTCCTGCGCCCCGGCCTGGTCGGCATCGTGGAGCGCGTGGCGGCCCTCGCCCCCCGCCCCCAGATGTCCCTGACCACCAACGGCATCGGCCTCAAGCGCACGGCGCAGGCCCTGAAGGCGGCCGGCCTGGACCGGGTGAACGTCTCCCTGGACACCCTGCGCCCGGACGTCTTCAAGACCCTCACCCGCCGCGACCGCCACCAGGACGTCCTCGACGGCCTCGAAGCCGCCCGCGACGCCGGTCTGACCCCGGTGAAGGTCAACTCGGTCCTGATGCCCGGCCTGAACGACAACGAGGCCCCGGACCTCCTCGCCTGGGCCGTCGAGCACGACTACGAGCTGCGGTTCATCGAGCAGATGCCCCTGGACGCCCAGCACGGCTGGAAGCGCGACGGCATGGTGACCGCCGGCGACATCCTGACCTCCCTGCGCACCCGCTTCGACCTCACCCCCGAGGGCCAGGACGAACGCGGCTCGGCCCCGGCGGAACGCTGGCTGGTCGACGGCGGCCCCCACCGCGTGGGCGTCATCGCCTCCGTCACCCGCCCCTTCTGCTCCGCCTGCGACCGCACCCGCCTCACCGCCGACGGCCAGGTCCGCACCTGCCTCTTCGCCCGCGAGGAGACCGACCTGCGCGCCGCGCTGCGCTCCGGCGCCCCGGACGAGGAGATAGCGCGCATCTGGCGGCTGGCGATGTGGGGCAAGAAGGCGGGCGCGGGCCTCGACGACCCGTCGTTCGTCCAGCCCGACCGCCCGATGTCGGCGATCGGGGGCTGACAACCGCGCCCGTAGGGGGCGCGGGGAACTGCGCGAGCGACCACGACGGACCGGCACTCGCGGGACCACCGACGCTCCCTATCCCTTGGGCGCTTCCCACTTCTCCAGCTCGACGACATCCTTCAGAAAGCCCCGAACTCCCAGGAACTGCGACAGATGCTCCCGGTGCTCGTCGCACGCGAGCCATGTCTTGCGCCGCTCAGGCGTGTGCAGCTTCGGGTTGTTCCAGGCGAGCACCCAGACCGCGTCGGCCCGGCAACCCTTGGCCGAACAGATGGGGGAGGACGGATCGGAGCCGGGGACGTTGAGGATGTTCACACGTCGACCCTAGCCGCAGGGATCCGGCCTTAGAAAAGGCGACGCCGAGCAGCCACGGGGGGAGCTGCCCGGCGTCGGTCTGTCGCTCCGACGGGGGATGCGGAGCGCGTACGAAGTATGTCACGGGTAGGCCTCTGCCCGGCACAGGAACTACATGATTGATCTGAGCTTTTCTTGAGCTTGGCGGGTAGCCGGGTTCCGCTTCGTCCGGACGGTCCCGGGGCCGGAACTCAGGCCCGCTCGCGCGGCTCGCTCCGTGGGCCCGCCGCGTGATCTGCCGCAGGGTCGGCCGCGGGGTCGGTCGCGGAGTCCTCCGGGACGGATTCCGCGGGCGGTGTGATCATCGGTCGCATGGGCGCCCTCACGTACGTGGACGGCAGCGAGGGCGCGTTCTCCCGGCCCGCGTTGGCGATCACCACGGCGATGTACGGCAGCACCGCGCCGAGCACCAGCGCGACGACCGCGACGTGCCGTTCGACGTTCCAGAGGACCGCGGCGGCGATCACCGCGAGGGTGCGCACGGACATCGAGATGATGTAGCGACGCTGACGGCCGCGGACGTCCTCGGCGAGACTCTGCCGGGCACCTGTGATCCGGAAGACCTCGACGTTGCTCTGCTTCCGCATCGCGTTCCACCACCCGCCTGTATCGGACGCACCATGGCCCGTGCCCCGCCCGTGTCCGCTCCAGGGAACGCGGTCCGGACAAGCTCAACGTTACGCCGCGTCTGCGCCGCCTACGAGACCGGGTCACCTTCCACGGAGAGTGCGGGAAATGCGCCGTAGCGTGTACAGCCGTGCCCGACATGCGGCGTACCGCAGGCGGGTCGACACTGGGCGTAATGCTCGCGTCGAGCCGTACGAGGAGGCAGCCATGGGCTGGTTGTGGGCGATCATCGTGGGATTCGTACTGGGCCTGCTGGCCAAGGCGATCCTCCCGGGCAAGCAGCACAGCCCGCTCTGGCTGACGACGATCTTCGGCATGCTGGGCGCCGTCGTCGGCAACGCGATCGCACGCGGCTTCGGTGTCGAGGAAACCTCCGGCATCGACTGGAGCCGCCACATCTTCCAGCTGGTCGCCGCGATCGCGATCGTGGCCCTGGGCGACATGGCGTACATGGCGACCCTGGGCAAGAGAAAACAACGACGGGTCTGAGCCCCGTAAGGGGCGCGGGGAACCGCGCGAGCAACCACGACGAAGCGGCACTCGGCAGCTCACCCACGCCCCTACGGCGCTAGGCCCCGGTCACCTCGACCGCGGCCAGGTTCTTCTTCCCCCGCCGCAGCACCAGCCACCGCCCATGGATCAGCTCTTCCCGGGAGGGAACCGCGTCCTCGGCGGTGACCTTCACGTTGTTCACGTACGCCCCGCCCTCCTTCACGGTCCGCCGCGCGGCGGACTTGCTCGGCACCAGCCCGACCTCCGCGAAGAGGTCCACGACCGGCGCCGGCTCGGCCACCTTCGCGTGCGGCAGCTCGGACAGCGCCGCGGCCAGCGTCTTCTCGTCCAGCTCCGCCAGCTCGCCCTGACCGAACAGAGCCCGGGACGCGGCGATCACGGCGGCCGTCTGCCGCTCCCCGTGCACCAGCGTCGTCAGCTCCTCGGCCAGCGCCCGCTGCGCGGCCCGCGCCTGCGGCCGCTCCTCCGTCTGCTTCTCCAACTCCTCAAGCTCCGCACGGGACTTGAAGGACAGGATCCGCATGTACCGGCTGATGTCCCGGTCGTCCACGTTCAGCCAGAACTGGTAGAACGCGTACGGCGAGGTCATCTCCGGGTCGAGCCAGACGGCGCCGCCCTCGGTCTTGCCGAACTTGGTGCCGTCCGCCTTGGTCATCAGCGGGGTGGCCAGCGCGTGCGCCTCCACACCGGGCTCCAGCCGGTGGATCAGGTCCAGGCCGGCCGTGAGGTTGCCCCACTGGTCGCTGCCGCCCTGCTGGAGCGTGCAGCCGTACCTCCGGTAGAGCTGGAGGAAGTCCATGCCCTGGAGGATCTGGTAGCTGAACTCGGTGTAGCTGATGCCCTGGTCGGACTCCAGACGACGGGCGACGGAGTCCTTCGTCAGCATCTTGTTGACGCGGAAGTGCTTGCCGATGTCCCGCAGGAACTCGATGGCGGACAGGCCCTCGGTCCAGTCGAGGTTGTTGACCATGACGGCCGCGTTCTCGCCCTCGAAGGACAGGAACGGTTCGATCTGGCCGCGCAGCTTCCCGACCCAGCCGGCGACGGTCTCCGGGTCGTTCAGCGTGCGCTCCGCCGTCGGGCGGGGGTCGCCGATCAGGCCCGTCGCACCGCCGACCAGCGCCAGCGGCCGGTGACCGGCCTGCTGGAGCCGGCGCACGGTGAGCACCTGCACCAGATGTCCGACGTGCAGGGACGGCGCGGTCGGGTCGAAACCGCAATAGAACGTGACGGGACCGTCCGCGAGCGCCTTGCGCAAAGCGTCCTCGTCGGTGGACAGGGCGAACAGGCCCCGCCACTTCAGCTCGTCGACGATGTCCGTCACGGTTCTCGTGTCTCCTCGAGTGGGTCGCACCAGGTGAATCAGGTACGAGGTTATACGCCCTGGCTGACAGAACTCATATTGAAATCCGGCACCCGCAGGGCGGGCATCGCGGCCCTGGTGAAGTAGTCGCTCCACTCGCGCGGCAGCGTCTTCTCCGTGCGCCCGGCCTCCGTGGCCCGGCCGAGCAGGTCCACCGGCGACTCGTTGAACCGGAAGTTGTTGACCTCGCCCGTCACCTCGCCGTTCTCCACGAGGTAGACGCCGTCCCGGGTCAGCCCGGTCAGCAGCAGCGTGGCCGGGTCGACCTCGCGGATGTACCAGAGGCAGGTCAGCAGCAGCCCGCGCTCGGTGTCCGCGACCATGTCCTCCAGGGAACGGTCCGCGCCGCCGTCCAGGATCAGGTTGCCGATCGTCGGCACCACCGGCAGCCCCGTCAGGCCCGCGCTGTGCCGGGTCGTCGGCAGGTGTGCGATCTCGCCGCCGCTGATCCACTCGGTCGCCTTCAGCGGCAGCCCGTTGTCGAACACCGAGCTGTCGCCGCCGGAGGAGTGGGCCAGCACGAAGGGCGCGGTCTCCAGGCCCGGCTCGTCCGGGTCGCTGCGCAGGGTCAGCGGCAGCTCGGCCAGCCGCTCGCCGATCCGGGTGCCGCCGCCGGGCTTGCTGAACACCGTCCTGCCCTCCGCCGCGTCCCGCGCCGACGCCGACCACATCTGGTAGATCAGCAGGTCGGCCACGGCCGTCGGCGGCAGCAGCGTCTCGTACCGTCCGGCGGGCAGCGGCACGCGCCGCTCGGCCCAGCCCAGGCGCACGGCCAGCTCCGCGTCCAGGGCCGCCGGGTCGACGTCCTTGAAGTCCCGCGTGGAACGCCCCGCCCAGGCGGAACGCTTGCGGTCCGGGGACTTGGCGTTCAGCTCCAGGGTCCCGTTCGGCTGGTCGTGGCGCAGGCGCAGTCCGGTCGATGTGCCGAGGTAGCTCGACACCAGCTCGTGGTTGGCGAAGCCGTACAGCTCACGCCCGCCCGCCCGCGCCCGTGCGAAGGACTCGCCGAGGGCCGGCGCGAAGTCGGCGAACACGGCGGAGGAGGTCTCGGCGGGCGCGTCGGTGAAGTCGGGGGAGTGCGGCACCCCCATGACCAGCGGCTGGGCGTCCTCGGCCGGGCCGGCGCCGCGAGCGGCGGCCTCGGCGGCCCGCACCAGCGGCTCCAGCTCCTCCGCGGTGACGGCGGCGCGCGACACGACGCCGGAGGCGGTGCCCTCCTTGCCGTCGACGGTGGCGACGACGGTCACCGACCGGCCCCGGGTGACCCCGTTCGTGGTCAGCGCGTTGCCGGCCCAGCGGAGGTTCGCCGTCGAGTACTCGTCGGCGATCACCACACAGCCGTCGGCCCGGGAGAGGTCGAGCGCCCGCTCGACGATCTCGTGCGGCTTGTGCGCCTTGGCGTTGCGCGCGCTCATCGACCGGCCTCCTGCGTGGTGTTCAGAATGTTGACGCCCTTGAAGAGGGCCGACGGGCAGCCGTGCGACACCGCGGCGACCTGACCCGGCTGGGCCTTCCCGCAGTTGAACGCGCCGCCCAGGACATAGGTCCCCGGCCCGCCGACGGCTGCCATGGACCCCCAGAAGTCGGTCGTCGTCGCCTGGTAGGCGACGTCCCGCAGCTGCCCGGTGATCCGCCCGTTCTCGATCTTGAAGAACCGCTGCCCGGTGAACTGGAAGTTGTACCGCTGCATGTCGATGGACCACGACCGGTCCCCGACGACGTAGACGCCCCGGTCGACCCCGCCGATCAGGTCCTCCGTCGACATCCCGGCCGGATCGGGCTTCAGCGACACATTGGCCATGCGCTGCACCGGAACATGGCCGGGGGAGTCGGCGTACGCACAGCCGTTGGAGCGGCCGAGGCCCGTCAACTTAGCGATCCGGCGGTCGAGTTGGTAACCGACCAGGGTGCCGTCGCGGACGAGGTCCCAGCTCTGGCCCGCCACGCCCTCGTCGTCGTACCCGATGGTCGCCAGACCGTGCTCTGCGGTGCGGTCACCGGTGACGTTCATCAGCTCGGAGCCGTACCGGAGCTTGTCGAGCTTGTCGAAGGTGGCGAAGGATGTGCCGGCGTACGCGGCCTCGTAGCCGAGCGCCCGGTCCAGCTCGGTGGCGTGGCCGATGGACTCGTGGATGGTCAGCCACAGGTTGGACGGGTCGACGACCAGGTCGTAGACGCCCGCCTCGACGCTCGGCGCCCGCATCTTCTCGGCGAGCAGCTCCGGGATGCGCGCCAGCTCGTCGTCCCAGTCCCAGCCGGTGCCCGTCAGGTACTCCCAGCCGCGCCCGACCGGCGGTGCCAGCGTCCGCATCGAGTCGAACTCGCCGCTGGACTCGTCCACCGACACGGCGGTCAGCGACGGGTGCAGCCGTACCCGCTGCTGGGTGGTGACGGTCCCGGCGGTGTCCGCGTAGAACTTGTTCTCGTGGACGGTGAGCAGCGAGGCGTCGACGTGGTTGACCCCGTCGGCCGCCAGCAGCCGCGTGCTCCACTCCGTGAGCAGCGCGGTCTTCTCCTCGTCGGGGACGCTGAACGGGTCGATCTCGTAGGAGGAGATCCAGGTCTTCTCCGCGTGCACCGGCTCGTCCGCCAGCTCCACCCGCTCGTCCGAGCCGGCGGCCTTGATGACCTGAGCGGACAGCTTGGCCATGGCCACGGCCTGCGAGGCGACCTTCGCGGCGGCGTCCATCGTCAGGTCCACCCCGGACGCGAACCCCCAGGTCCCGCCGTGCACCACCCGCACCGCGTACCCGAGGTCGGTCGTGTCCGACGACCCGGCCGGCTTCGCGTCCCTGAGCCGCCAGGACGCGCTGCGCACCCGCTCGAACCGGAAGTCGGCGTGATCGGCGCCGAGGGCACGGGCGCGGGCGAGCGCGGCGTCGGCCAATGCCCTCAGCGGTAGTGCCGTGAAGGCTTCGTCGATGGAATGAGGCACCGAGGTCTCCCTGTTGCCGAACGGTGGTGGTGGCCTGTCGGGTCCGATCATGTCGCGCCCGCGGGCGGCCGGACCACATCTTTCCGGCTGCGGTCGGCCGGCTTTCTGTAGGGACCCCACAGTGACTCCCCCAAGCCACTGTCACAGCTGGAATGCCCGCCGGAAGAAACGGACCGATAGGTTTCGAGGGAAGACGCCTGCCGTCCAGGCATGCGGGCAGGCGTTCAGACCGCTAAGGAAAGGGTGATCCGTTGAGCCGCTCGGTTCTCGTCACCGGAGGCAACCGGGGCATCGGCCTCGCCATCGCCCGCGCGTTCGCCGACGCCGGCGACAAGGTCGCCATCACCTACCGCTCGGGGGAGCCGCCGGCCGCCCTAACAGAATTGGGCTGCCTGGCCGTCAAGTGCGACATCACCGACCCCGAGCAGGTGGAGCAGGCCTACAAGGAGATCGAGGCCGAACACGGCCCGGTCGAGGTCCTGATCGCCAACGCCGGCGTCACCAAGGACCAGCTCCTGATGCGCATGTCCGAGGAGGACTTCACCTCGGTCATCGACACCAACCTCACCGGCACCTTCCGCGTCGTCAAGCGGGCCAACCGCGGCATGCTGCGCGCCAAGAAGGGCCGGGTCGTCCTCATTTCCTCGGTCGTGGGCCTCTACGGCTCGCCCGGCCAGGCCAACTACGCCGCCTCCAAGGCGGCCCTGGTCGGCTTCGCGCGCTCCCTCGCCCGTGAGCTGGGCTCGCGCAACATCACCTTCAACGTCGTCGCCCCCGGCTTCGTCGACACCGACATGACCAAGGTGCTCACCGACGAGCAGCGGGCGGGCATCGTGCAGCAGGTGCCGCTCGGCCGGTACGCGCAGCCCGAGGAGATCGCCGCGACGGTGCGGTTCCTCGCCTCGGACGACGCCTCGTACATCACTGGAGCCGTCATCCCCGTAGACGGCGGACTGGGAATGGGTCACTGATCACCATGAGCGGAATCCTCGAGGGCAAGCGCGTCCTGATCACCGGTGTGCTGATGGAGTCCTCCATCGCCTTCCACACCGCCAAGCTGGCCCAGGAGCAGGGCGCCGAGATCATCCTCACGGCCTTCCCCCGGCCCACGCTGACCGAGCGCATCGCCAAGAAGCTCCCCAAGCCCACCAAGGTCATCGAGCTCGACGTCACCAACGACGAGCACCTCGGGCGCCTGGCCGACATCGTCGGTGAGGAGCTGGGAGGTCTCGACGGTGTCGTCCACTCCATCGGCTTCGCGCCGCAGGACGCCCTCGGCGGCAACTTCCTGAACACGCCCTTCGAGTCCGTCGCCACCGCGATGCACGTCTCGGCGTACTCCCTGAAGTCGCTGACCATGGCCTGCCTGCCGCTGATGCAGAACGGCGGCTCGGTCGTCGGCCTCACCTTCGACGCGCAGTACGCCTGGCCGCAGTACGACTGGATGGGCCCGGCCAAGGCCGCCCTGGAGGCCACCAGCCGCTACATGGCCCGTGACCTGGGCAAGCAGAACATCCGCTGCAACCTCATCTCCGCCGGTCCCATCGGCTCCATGGCCGCCAAGTCCATCCCGGGCTTCGGCGAGCTGGCCGCCGTGTGGGACGACCGTTCGCCGCTGGAGTGGGACCTCAAGGACCCCGAGCCGGCCGGCCGCGGTGTGGTCGCCCTGCTCAGCGACTGGTTCCCCAAGACCACCGGCGAGATCATCCACGTGGACGGCGGGCTGCACGCGATCGGTGCCTGAGCGACACCACCGCTCCAGGCTCCACCACCGTTCGAGGGCGCGCATCCATTCGGGTGCGCGCCCTCGGCGTACTCCTGTCCGCCGGGATCATCACTCGTTCGGCTCATCCGGCGGGCCTCCGGGGCCGGTTGCCGCGCACGCTGGACGTACACCGCTCAGCCACTCGGCCGAGGAGGTCCCCCTTGTGCGCATCTCCCGCAGCATCGCCCCAGCTGTCGTCGCCCTGGTTCTCGTCCTCACCCTCCCGTCCGAATCGGCACCGCACGCGCGCGAGGAGGCCGGGGAGCGCCGCGCGCGCGTAGCGGTGGACGACAAGCCCGAGGAGCCCGATCGGTTCGGGGCGGCCTGCTACAGCACCGTCACCGGTTCCCAGGTGGTCGGGTACTGCTTCAACCCCCACTCGGTCGTCGACCACGTCCGTCTGCACATCGAGTGCGCGCGGTGGTGGGACATCGACAGCGACAGCGCCGCGGTCGAGACCGCTCCCGCGCGGACGGTACGGCTCACCGGCCGCTGCTGGAAGGAGGTCCGCTCGGTGTGGTTCAGCCACCAGCGGGGGGAGGGCTGACAGCGGGCGGAGGGTCTACCCGGCCGGGACGGCAGTGGAACGGATAGCCGGCCGCCTCCGCCGCGGCGGTCCGCGCGTCACCCGCGCGGATCGCGTCCACCAGCCGGGCGTGGTCCAGGTGCGTCTCCGGCGTCAGCTCCTCGCCCACGTCACCGCGCAGCCAGTCCCGCAGGACCTCGCCCAGGTCCGCGTAGACCGTCGTCACGACGTCGTTGTGGGACGCGGCCACGACCGCCAAGTGGAAGGTCGCGTCGGCGGTCACGAAGGCCTCCTTGTCGCCCGAGGCCCATGCCTGCTCGCGGCGCGCCAGGAGCGCGTCCAGCTGCCTGAGGTCCTTCTCGGTGCGCCGCTCGGCCGCCAGCTTCGCGGCGCTCGACTCCAGGGCGGAGCGCAGCTCGGCGATGTGGCTCGGGTCGGCGTCCGCGAAGCGGCGGTGCATCACGCCCGCGAGCTCGCTGGTCGCGACGACGTAGGTGCCGGAGCCCTGGCGGATGTCCAGCAGACCGTTGTGCGCGAGCGCCCGGACGGCCTCACGGACGGTGTTCCGGGCGACGCCCAGCTGCTCGACGAGCTCGGGCTCGGTGGGGATGCGCGAGCCGACCGGCCACTCGCCCGAGGTGATCTGGTTCCGCAGCGCGGCGATGACCTGCTCGGACAGCGCCGATCGGCGGGGATGGCTCAGCGGCATGGCACACCTTCGCACGAAGTGACCGGCAGGGAGCAGCCGACCCATGGACAACCAATCATCCTATGATTCTATGATGGGTGTCATGGTGAGCGAGGAGACTTCGACGACGGCCTTCACACCGGCGCGGGCACCGTCCGGAACCCCCGTGTCCGACCGGGCCGCGGCCGCACCCCCGGTGCCCTCCACGCGCGCGTGGACGACCCGCCTCGTGGTCGTCGGCATCGTCCTGACGGCCCTCAACCTCCGCCCCGCCATCACCAGCCTCGGTGCCCTCCTCGAAGAGGTGCGCACCGGGCTCGGCATGAGCGGCAGCGTCGCCGGGCTCCTCACCTCCGTGCCCCCGCTCTGCTTCGCCGTCTTCGGCGTCATGGCACCCCGGCTCGCCCGTCGGTTCGGTCCGGCCGCCGTCGTCTGCGCGGGCACGGCCGCCATCGCCGCCGGCCTGCTGATACGGCCGTACGCCGGCGGCACGGCCGGATTCGTGGCCGCGAGCGCCCTCGCCCTGATGGGCATCGCCGTCAGCAACGTCCTGATGCCGGTCATCGTCAAGCGCTGGTTCCCCGACCGGGTCGGTTCCATGACGGGTCTGTACTCCATGGCCCTGGCCCTCGGCACCTCCTCCGCCGCCGCCGTCACCGTGCCCATGACCGAGGCGCTGGGCGGGAGTTGGCGGACCGGGCTTGCGGCGTGGGCGCTGCTCGCGGCGGCGGCCGTGGTGCCGTGGCTCCCGTCGCTCCGGGACCGCGACCGGGGCGCGCGCCCCGCGGAGCACCCCGGGGGAGCCTCGCTCACCGGGCGGGAGGAGGCGCCCGCCCTGCGGATCACCCGGAGCCGTACCGCCTGGGCGCTCGCCGTCTTCTTCGGCCTCCAGGCCACCGCCGCCTACATCGCGATGGGGTGGATGGCGCAGATCTTCCGCGACGCCGGGGTCCCGGCAGGCACGGCGGGGTTGCTGCTGGCCGTCACCATGGTGATGGGCGTGCCCCTGGCCTTCGTGATCCCCCGGCTCGCCACCCGCCTGCCCCACCAGGGGCCGATCGTGGTCGTCCTGGGCGTCTGCGGCCTCCTAGGGTACGGCGGCCTGTACCTCGCCCCGGCGGAGGGCGCCTGGGCGTGGGCGGTGCTGATCGGCATCGCCAACTGCTCCTTCCCGCTCGCGCTCACCATGGTCGGCATGCGGGCCAGGACCGGCGCGGGGGTCGCCCAGCTGTCCGCCTTCGCGCAGAGCACGGGCTACCTGATCTCCATCCCCGGCCCGCTCCTCGTCGGCGTCCTCTACCAGCACAGCGGTGGCTGGGGCCTGCCCCTCGCCCTCATGACCGCGCTGATGCTCCCGCAGATCGCCGTGGGCGTCCTCGCGGGCCGCGACCGGGTGGTGGAGGACGAGGCGGCTCGCTGAGGCGGACCCGGCGGCCCCTCCCGGAGACAGGGGTGCGAGACTGGGCGCATGCCAGTGCTCGACCCGAACCCCCAGAACGGCCAGAAGAAGATGCTCCTGGTCTTCGGCTCGTTCCTCGCCATCTTCGTCGTCATCGGGATCATCGCGGCCATCGTGTCACCCTGACCGCCGGGGACCGCCGAGGGGCACCGCCCGGGGTGGGGATAACCCCCCGTCCCCTAGGGGGCGAGTCTCAGGGTGAAGTGGGTGGATCACCGGATGGGGCGGACCGCCCCCGTTCCGTAACGTCGAGATGTGGCCGCAGGGGACCCGCGAGGGCCCACGGAGGACCCGGCCACGAGGACTCGCAGACCACGGAGGCGGCATGTCGGCCCGTACGCACCCCCGGCCCCACCCGGCGACCACGAGCGGCGTCGGCGTCCGCCTCCCCTGGTGGGCCCTCGCCCTGCCCACCCTCGCCTTCGTCACGCTCCTGCTGCTGATCTCGGACCCCGCGCAGGCCCAGGCCGCCGGCGGAGACTCCGTGATCGCCGACCTCCTGGAGCGCATACGGAACGCCCTGGCGAGCCACACACCGTGACGAGCATCCGGCCCACCGGAAGCACATGTACCGGTGTCGGGTATCCGCACTTCAACTCCCTGCGCCCCGTGGCCTGTTTCGTGCGAAGCTGGGACGCATGAGCGTCGCAGAACCCCGCAGGATTGTCCTCTTCCGGCATGCGAAGGCCGACTGGCCCCAGGTTTCCGACCACGAGCGGCCGCTCGCCGACCGGGGCCGCATGGACGCCGCCGTCGCCGGGCGCAAGTTGGCCGACTCCGGAATCCCCTTCGACCTTGCCCTCTGCTCCACCGCCGTCAGGACCCGCGAGACCTGGAAGCTGGCTGTTCATGAACTGCCCGAGCGGCCGAAAACGGTCTACGAGGAGCGGATCTACGAAGCCTCGCCCGGTGAGTTGATCGCCCTGCTCAACGAAACCCCGGACGACACACAGAACGTCGTGCTGATCGGCCACAACCCCGGAATCCAGGGCCTCGCCGACATCCTCGCCGGCAGTTCCGAGGGCGACGCACGCGAGCGCATGAACCGCCACGGGTTCCCGGCCGCCGCCTTCGCCGTGCTCACCTTCGACGGAGCCTGGAAGAGCCTGGAGCCGGGCGTGACCACCCTGGCCGACTACTGGGCGCCCACCGAGTAGCTCCGCCGCGTAGCCGACCCCGGCACGCGGGACCCGGCACGACACGGGGGCCCGGCACCATCTGGTGCCGGGCCCCTCGTCGTGTGCCTCGTCTCGCCGCGGTTCGGCTACTCGTCGTGCGTGTCCGCCGCCTCGACCTCTTCACGGGTCACCCCGAGGAGATACAGCACGGTGTCGAGGAAGGGGAAGTTCACCGCGGTGTGCGCGGCCTCGCGCACGACCGGCTTGGCGTTGAAGGCGACGCCCAGACCGGCCGCGTTGAGCATGTCGAGGTCGTTCGCGCCGTCGCCGATCGCCACGGTCTGGGCCAGCGGGACCCCCGCCTCGGCGGCGAACCGGCGCAGCAGCCGTGCCTTGCCCGCCCGGTCCACGATCTCGCCCACGACCTTGCCGGTGAGCTTGCCGTCGACGATCTCCAAGGTGTTGGCCTGCGCGAAGTCGAGGCCCAGCCGCTCCTTCAGGTCGTCCGTGACCTGGGTGAACCCGCCCGACACGACACCGACTTGGAAGCCGAGCCGCTTCAGCGTACGGATCAGCGTGCGTGCGCCCGGCGTGAGCCGGACCTCGCTGCGCACCTTCTCCACGACCGAGGCGTCCAGCCCCTCCAGCAGCGCCACGCGCGCGTGCAGCGACTGCTCGAAGTCCAGCTCGCCGCGCATCGCCTTCTCCGTGACCTCGGCGACCTCCTTCTCGCATCCGGCGTGCGCCGCGAAGAGCTCGATCACCTCGTCCTGGATGAGCGTGGAGTCCACGTCCATCACCACCAGCCGCTGGGCCCGGCGGTGCAGCCCCGCCGCGACCACGGCGACGTCCACGCCGAGTGCCACCGACTCGGTGACCAGCGCGGTCCGCAGCCTCTCCGGCTCCGTGCCGGACACCGCGAACTCCACCGCCGTCACGGGGTACTTGGCGAGCCGGAAGATACGGTCGATGTTGCCGCCGGTGGCCGTGATCCGGGCGGCGATGCGGGCGGTGGACTCGGCGGTCAGGGGGTGGCCCAGCACGGTGACGTGGGAGCGGCCGAGACCGCGGGGCCGGTTGTCGCCCAGGCCGGAGATGATCTCCGCCTGCATCTTCATCGACTCCGCCCAGCTGTGCACGGTCGCCCGCAGGTCGCCCTCCTGCCCGGCGGGCGGCTCGGTCACGAGCGCGCACAGCACGATCCGGCCACGGGTGACGACCTGCTCGATGTCGACCACGTCGACGGAGTACGCGGCGAGGGTGTCGAACAGCCCGGCGGTGATCCCCGGCCGGTCCTTGCCGAAGATCTTGACGAGGAGGGTGGGGATGTCAGAGGAGGTCTGCGAAGCGCTCATGATGTGCCAACCGTATCCGGCGCCCCGTGCCTTTTGCCCCTGAGGTCCGCCCAGCGGACGGAGAACACTGGGTTACCGGCGGCTGAAGCGCACCAAGATCCCGCACGACACCTCGGAGGGCGGCTCCCGCTCGATCACGGCTCCTGGCCCGCAGAGGCGCCGCCGGGCGGTGGCCGCAGGCCGGAGAGCATGCCCGGCGTGGTCCCGTAGGTGCCGCGGGCCTCGCTCGTGCGGCCCCGTTCGTGGCCAGGGGCCCATACGGCTGACCGTGCCATTCGTACGGGGCCGGTCGGGCCGACCCGGCTGCTGTGTGGGACCGGTCGGGCCGGCCTGGTGGCTGGGGCCCGTCTGCCGACCCGCCGCCGCGGAGGGCTTGCCTGGCGTGACGCCGCCGCTGTAGGGGCCGTCTGGCGGCTCCCCGCTCCGGCTAGCTGGAGCCGCGCCCCGCAGCGGCCCCCGGGCCACTTCAGGGCGGTGGCTGCCCCCGCTCCGGCCGGCTGGAGCTCGCCCCGCGGGGCCCGCCTAGAGTTCGTCGGCAGCGTCAGATGTGTATAAGACACAGCGTCCCCGCCTGCCCGCCCTTCGGCATGGGCTATGTCGACGTCCGCGATGTCGCCGACCTGCACGTGCGTGCCATGACCGACCCCGTGGCCGCCGGTGAACGCTTCCTCGCCGTCGCGGGCCACAGCCTGCGCGTCGTCGACGTCGCCCGCATCCTGCACGACCGCCTGGGCGAACGCGCCGCCAAGGTCCCGACCCGCGAACTGCCCGTCTGGCTCACCCGGGCCCTGGCCACCGTCAACCCCGAACTGCGCCTGCTCAAGCACCAGCTGGGCCGCGACCTCGATGCGACCGGTGCGAAGGCGGAGAAGCTCCTCGGCTGGAAGGCACGTCCGATCGAGGACACGATCGCGGACACCGCCGAAAGTCTGCTCGCCCACGGCATCGGCGCATGACCTCGTCGGCTGCCTCATCACACAGAACGGTCCCGACACGAAGCAGCCCAGTTGGCCCTGAGCCCGGCCCGCGCGTGATGAGCAACGCCCCCTGCGGCTTTGCAATGCACGGGGCGCCGCCCCCGTGTTTCAGGGGCGCGGGGAACTGCGCGACCAGCCCCCACTCACCCGCACCGCCGCCGAAACAGCAGGCCCGTGGCGTTACCCGGCGGTGCGAAAGGCGGGACCCCTTGGGCGCAGGGGGCGCTCCCCGCCGTCGGGGCCCCGCCGCCGTGTCGCGGGCGGCCGCTCACCCTTTCGCGGCCGCGGCCCGCAGAGCGATACGGTGCTCGCCCGCGTACACGTTCATGGAGGCGCCCCGCAGGAAGCCCACCAGCGTCAGCCCGGTCTCCGCCGCCAGATCCACCGCGAGGGACGACGGCGCCGACACCGCGGCCAGCACCGGGATCCCCGCCATCACCGCCTTCTGCGCCAGCTCGAACGAGGCCCGCCCCGACACCAGCAGCACGGCCCTCGACAGCGGCAGCGACCCGCTCTGCAGCGCCCGCCCCATCAGCTTGTCCACGGCGTTGTGCCGCCCGACGTCCTCCCGTACGTCGAGCAACTCGCCGTCCTCGCTGAACAGGGCCGCCGCGTGCAGACCCCCGGTCCGGTCGAAGACCCGCTGGGCCGCGCGGAGCCGGTCGGGGAGGCCCGCGAGGAGTTCGGGGTCGAGCCGGACCGGAGGAGCGTCACCCCCGTGCGTGTCGTCGACGGCCCACCGGGCGGTCGTCCGTACGGCGTCCAGCGACGCCTTCCCGCACAGCCCGCAGGACGAGGTCGTGTACACGTTCCGTTCGAGGGTGATGTCCGGGACGACGACCCCGGGCGCGGTCTTCACGTCCACGACGTTGTACGTGTTCGAGCCGTCAGCCGTGGCTCCCGCGCAGTAGACGATGTTCTGCAGGTCCGACCGCTCGGCGAGGACCCCTTCGCTGACCAGGAACCCGGCCGCCAGCGCGAAGTCGTCGCCCGGGGTGCGCATGGTGATCGCGAGCGGCTTGCCGTTCAGCCGGATCTCCATCGGTTCCTCGGCGACGAGCGTGTCCGGGCGGGTGGAGACCGCGCCGTCCCGGATGCGGATCACCTTGCGTCGTTCCGTGACTCGTCCCATGTCGTGTCTCAGTCCCGGTTCTGTACGTGCTGGTAGCCGAAACGGCCCTTGATGCAGAGGTTGCCGTGGGTCACCGGGTTGTCGTGCGGCGAGGTGACCTTCACGATCTCATTGTCCTGCACATGGAGTGTGAGGTTGCAGCCCACACCGCAGTACGCGCACACCGTGGTGGTCTCGGTCTGCGCCGACTCGTCCCAGGTGCCCGCCGCCCGCATGTCGAACTCCGACTTGAAGGACAGCGCGCCCGTCGGGCACACCTCGATGCAGTTGCCGCAGTACACGCAGGCCGAGTCGGTGAGCGGGGCGTCGTGCTCCACGGCGATCCGGGCGTCGAAGCCCCGGCCCGCGACGGAGATCGCGAACGTGTTCTGCCACTGATCCCCACAGGCGTCCACGCACTTGTAACACAGGATGCACTTGTCGTAGTCCCGGACGTACAGCTCGTTGTCGACCTTCGGGTCCTCGTTCAGCCGGGCCGCGTCCGGGCCGAAGCGGTCCGGTTTGGCCTCGTACTCCTTGAGCCATCCCGCGACCTTCGGGGTCGTCGAGAGATCGACCGACGACGCGAGGAGCTCCAGCACGATCTTGCGGCTGTGCCGGGCGCGCTCGGTGTCCGTCCGCACCTCCATACCGGGCTCGGCCTTGCGGGAACAGGCCGGGACGAGGGTCCTGGCGCCCTCGACCTCGACGACACAGACCCGGCAGGCGTTCTTCGGGGTCAGGGTGTCGCCCTCGCAGAGGGTCGGCACGTCCTTGCCGGCCGCCCGGCAGGCGTCCAGGATCGTCGAGCCCTCGGGAGCGCGGACCGGGTCCCCGTCGAGGGTGAACTCCAGGAGGCGACGCGGCACTCCCAGCGGGATGACGGTCATTCGTACGCCCCCAGACGGTCGATGGCGGATTCCACGGCGTTCCACGCGGTCTGCCCGAGACCGCAGATGGAGGCGTCCCGCATGGCGCGGCCGACCTCCCTGAGCAGGGCGATGTCGTCGGCCGCGGCCGCCCCGGTCCGCTCGGCGATCCGGTGCAGCGCCTCCTCCTGCCGTACGGTCCCGACCCGGCACGGCACGCACTGCCCGCAGGACTCGTCCCGGAAGAACTCGGCGATCCGCAGCAGCAGCCGGGGCAGTGGGACCGTGTCGTCGAAGGCCATCACGACCCCCGAGCCGAGCGTCGTGCCCGCCTCCCGCGTCCCCTCGAAGGTGAGCGGGATGTCCAGCTCGTCGGGGCGGACGAAACCGCCGGCCGCGCCGCCGAGGAGGACGGCCCGCAGGCGGTCGCGCACACCGGCGAGCGTCAGCAGGTCGCCGAGGGTGGCCCCGAAGGGCAGCTCGTAGATGCCGGGCCGCTCGACGCTGCCCGAGACACAGAACAGCTTCGGCCCGGTGGAGCCGGCGGTGCCGATCGCCGCGTAGGCGGGCGCGCCCATCGTCAGGATCGGCAGGACGTTGACCAGTGTCTCGACGTTGTTCTCCACCGTCGGCTTGCCGAACAGGCCCTTCTCCACGGGGAACGGCGGTTTGGAGCGTGGCTCGCCCCGGTATCCCTCGATGGAGTTGAACAGGGCCGTCTCCTCGCCGCAGATGTAGGCCCCGGCGCCCCGGCGGATCTCGATGTCGAAGGCGTACCCCTGCCCGAGGACGTCGTCCCCGAGCAGGCCCCGGGCCCGGCACTGAGCCAAGGCGTTCTCCAGAAGGGAGAGGGCCCGCGGGTACTCGCCGCGCAGATACAGGTAGCCCCGGTGCGCGCCGGTCGCGTACCCCGCGATCGTCATCGCCTCGACCAGGGAGAACGGGTCGCCCTCCATGAGCACGCGGTCCTTGAAGGTACCCGGCTCGGATTCGTCCGCGTTGCAGACGAGGTAGTGCGGACGGTCGGGCTGCGCCGCCGTGGCCTGCCACTTGCGGCCGGTGGGGAAGGCGGCGCCGCCCCGCCCGACCAGGCCCGAGTCGGTGACCTCGCGGATGACTCCGGCGGGCCCGAGTTCGAAGGCCCGGCGCAGGGCCGTGTAGCCGCCGTGCGCCCGGTAGTCGTCGAGCGAGGACGGATCGACGACACCGACGCGGCCCAGCAGCGTCAGCGACGGGTTCCCGGCCTGGGGCACCGCCATGGCCGCCGGCGGTTCCTCCTCGGCCGAGTCGGGCGCGGTCGCCGCGAGGACGGCCGCCTCGACGGTCGCGGGCGCCGCCACCGCCGTACGCACCGGGTCCCCGGCCTTGATCGCGAGGGCCGCCGGCGCCCGTTCGCACAGACCGAGGCACGGACTGCGCTCCACGCTCACCCCGCTGCCGAGGCCGAGACGGGCCTCGACCCCGGCGCACAGGTCGGCCGCCCCGGCCGCCGCGCACGCCAGGTCCGTGCACACGTGCAGCACGGTCGCGGGACGCGGCTTGACGGAGAACATCGCGTAGAAGGTGGCGACGCCGTACGCCTCCGCCGGCGGCACGGTCAGCCGTCGGCAGAGGTGGTCCAGCGCGCCCTCGCTGATCCAGCCGATCCGGTCGTTGATCGCGTGCAGCCCCGGCAACAGCAGGTCACGGCGCTCCCGGGCCTCCCGGCCGCCCCGTGCCCACCGCAGATCGGCATCGGAACGGTCCGCGCCCTCCCAGGAGGACTCCGGCGGCCCGAGCAGCGCGTCGACCGCCGCCTTCTCCTCGTCCGTCGGTTTGCTGTCACCGAAGTGCAGGTCCACTTGACGTCACCTCACGATGGTCGCGACGGGCAGCTTCTCGATCCGGATCGCCGACGCCTTGAACTCCGCCGTCCCCGCGATCGGGCAGTTGGCCTCGATCGTCAGCTGGTTGGTGTCCACCTCGTCGGGAAAGTGCATGGTCATGAAGGCGAGGCCCGGCCGCAGCCCGAGGTCGATCCACACCGGCGCCACCACCGACCCGCGCCGCGAGGAGACCTGGACCTCCTCGCCCACCGCGACCCCGTAGCGCTCGGCGTCCTCCGGACACAGCTCGATGTACTCCCCGCGCCGCAGCGGTGAGGCGTAACCGCCGCTCTGCACACCGGTGTTGTAGGAGTCGAGGCGCCGGCCGGTGGTCAGCCGGATGGGGAACTGCTCGTCCGTCAGGTCGACGGGCGGATCGTGCCGGACGATCCCGAAGGGCGCGAGCCTGCCCCGCCGCGCCGGATCCGGATCCCACAACCGGCCGTGCAGATAGGTCGGTTCGAGCCGGTCGGTGTCCGGGCAGGGCCATTGGATGCCCTGGTGCTCCGCCAGCCGCTCGTACGTCATGCCGTAGTGGTCCGGCGACACCGACCGCAGCTCGTTCCAGACGGCCTCCGCGTCGGCGTACTTCCAGTCGTGCCCGAGCCGGGAGGCGAGGTCGCAGATGATGTCGATGTCCTCGCGGGCCTCTCCGGGCGGGGTGACCGCCCGGCGCACCCGCTGGACCCGCCGTTCGCTGTTGGTGGTCGTGCCGTCCGTCTCCGCCCACCCGGCGGTCGCGGGCAGCACCACGTCCGCCAGCTCGGCGGTCCTCGTGAGGAAGATGTCCTGGACGACGAGGAAGTCCAGCTCCCGCATGCGCCGTACGGCCTGCTCGCTGTCGGCCTCGGACTGCGCCGGGTTCTCCCCGATGCAGTACACGGCCTTCAGCGAGCCCTCCTCCATGGCCTCGAACATCTCCGTCAGGTTCAGCCCGTAGTGCGGCTGGATGACGGTGTCCCACGCCGACTCGAACTTCAGCCGGGACTCGGGGTCGAGGATGTCCTGGAAGCCGGGCAGCCGGTTGGGAATGGCGCCCATGTCGCCGCCGCCCTGCACGTTGTTCTGGCCGCGCAGGGGCTGCAACCCGGAGGCGTAGCGGCCCACGTGACCGGTCAGCAGCGAGAGGTTGATCAGCGCGCGGACGTTGTCGGTGCCGTTGTGGTGCTCGGTGATGCCGAGCGTCCAGCACAGCTGGGCGCGCTCGGCGCGGGCGTAGGCGTGCGCCAACTCCCGGATGGCGGCGGCCGGTACGCCCGTCACCTTCTCCGCGAGCGAGAGCGTCCAGGGCTCGACGAGCGCCCGGTACTCCTCGAAGCCGGTGGTCGCCCGCTCGACGAACGCCTCGTTGGCGAGGCCCGCATGGATGATCTCGCGGCCGATCGCGTGCGCCATCGGGATGTCGGTGCCGACGTTCAGCCCCAGCCAGCTCTCCGCCCATTCGGCGGTCGACGTCCGGCGGGGGTCGACCGCGTACATCCGGGCGCCGTTGCGTATCCCCTTCAGCACGTGCTGGAAGAAGATCGGGTGCGCGAAGCGGGCGTTGGACCCCCACATCACGATGACGTCGGTGTGCTCGATCTCCTCGTAGGACGAGGTGCCGCCGCCGGAGCCGAAGGCGGCCGACAGACCGGCCACGCTCGGCGCGTGACAGGTGCGGTTGCACGAATCGACGTTGTTGGTGCCCATGACCACGCGGGCGAACTTCTGCGCCACGTAGTTCATCTCGTTGGTGGCGCGGGCGCAGGAGAACATGCCGAACGCATCGCGGTTGCGTTCGAAGCCACGGGCGGCGCGGTCCAGTGCCTCCTCCCAACTCGCCTGCCGGAAGGGCTCGTCGCGCGAGTCGCGGACGAGGGGGTGGGTGAGCCGGGTGTAGGTCTTCGGTTGCCGGTTCTGGCGGTTCTGCCGGTTCTTCACGCGGCGCTCCTCAGCGCGAGCAGGTCCGAGATGGCGTGGACGGTGCGGAGTGTGGGCACCTCGACGCCGGTGATGTCCGCCAGTTCGACGACGGCGGCCAGCAGGACGTCGAGTTCCAGCGGTCTACCGCGCTCCAGGTCCTGGAGCGTGGAGGTGCGGTGGTCGCCGACGCGTTCGGCGCCGGCCATCCGCCGTTCGATGGAGACCCCGACCTCGCAGCCCAGGGCCTCGGCGACGGCCAGCGTCTCGGCCATCATCGTCTCGATGACCTTGCGGGTGCCGCCGTGCAGACACATCTGCCGCATGGTCGCGCGGGCCAGGGCGCTGATCGGGTTGAAGGAGATGTTGCCGAGCAGCTTGATCCAGATGTCGCCCCGGATGTCGGGCTCCACCGGACACTTCAGGCCGCCCGCCACCATGGCCTCGCTGAACGCCCGACAGCGCGCGGAGACCGTACGGTCGGGCTCCCCGATGGAGAACCGGGTGCCTTCCAGGTGCCGTACGACACCCGGCCCTTCGAGCTCGGTGGCCGCGTAGACGACGCAGCCGACGGCCCGTTCGGGCGCGAGCACCGCACTGACCGCGCCGCCCGGGTCGACGCTCTCGACGCGGTGGCCGTCGTGCGGGCCGCCGTGCCGGTGGAAGTACCACCAGGGGATGCCGTTCTGGGCGGCGACGACCGCCGTGGTGCTGTGCAGCAGAGGCTCGATCAGCGGCCCGCACGCCGCGTACGAGTTGGCCTTCAGGCCCAGGAACACGAAGTCGACCGGCCCGATCTCGGCCGGGTCGTCGGTGGCGTGGGCGCGGGCGGTGAAGTCCCCGCGCGAGCTGAGCACACGCACCCCGTCCCGCCTCATGGCCGCCAAGTGCGGTCCACGGGCCACGAGATGTGTGTCCGCGCCGGCGCGGTGGAGCGCGGCGCCGACGTACGCGCCGATCGCACCGGCGCCGAGAACTGCGACTTTCATGGTGAGGGAGCTCCGTTCGGTCGAGGGATACCGCGGAGATGGCGCACTGTTCGAACTGTGTCGACGAAATATTGTCTACAGTATGGAAGTTGGGTCGACAAGACCTCGCGCAACGACCGGGCAAGGCATTACTCGGACATGAAGGTGGCCGGTACGCGAAAGGCGGGTCCGGCCGGGGAACGACCGTTCGGCGCGCGGTGGATACCGTTCATCGCATACGGTCGACGTGCCGCCTTCTCAACTCCCCCGCCACTCCCTACCGTCCGGGATCATGAGTCCCCCCGTCGCGCCTCCGGGCTGGAGCCGCTGGCTCGTCCCCCCGGCCGCACTCTCCGTACATCTCTCCATCGGGCAGGCCTACGCCTGGAGCGTCTTCAAGCCGCCACTCGAATCGGCGCTCGGCCTCAGCGGCACCCAGAGCGCCCTGCCCTTCCAGCTGGGCATCGTCATGCTGGGCCTGTCCGCCGCGTTCGGCGGCACCCTCGTCGAGCGCAACGGGCCGCGCTGGGCGATGACCGTCGCGCTGATCTGCTTCTCCTCCGGCTTCCTGCTCGCCTCCCTCGGCGCGGCCACCGAGCAGTACTGGCTGATCGTCTTCGGCTACGGCTTCGTCGGCGGCATAGGCCTCGGCATCGGCTACATCTCGCCCGTCTCGACCCTGATCAAATGGTTCCCGGACCGGCCCGGCATGGCCACCGGCATCGCGATCATGGGCTTCGGTGGCGGCGCGCTGATCGCCTCGCCCTGGTCCGCCCAGATGCTGGAGTCCTTCGGCTCCGACTCCTCCGGCATCGCCCTCGCCTTCCTGGTGCACGGACTGTCGTACGCCGTGTTCATGCTGCTCGGCGTACTGCTGGTCCGGGTGCCGCGCTCCGAGCGGCCGGTCGACAGCGCACCGAGCGTGCTCGCGGGCCCGCAGGTCTCGGCCCGCAACGCCATCCGCACCCCGCAGTTCTGGTGCCTGTGGGTCATTCTGTGCATGAACGTGTCCGCGGGGATCGGCATCCTGGAGAAGGCCGCCCCGATGATCACGGACTTCTTCGCGGACTCCTCCACCCCGGTCACCGTCACCGCGGCCGCCGGTTTCGTCGCGCTGCTCTCCGCGGCCAACATGACGGGCCGTATCGTCTGGTCCTCGACGTCCGACCTCATCGGGCGCAAGAACATCTACCGCGTCTACCTCGGCGTCGGCGCGCTGATGTACCTGCTGATCGCGCAGTTCGGCGACGCCTCCAAGCCGCTGTTCATCGTCTGCGCCCTGGTGATCCTGTCCTTCTACGGCGGCGGCTTCGCCACGATCCCCGCCTATCTGAAGGACCTCTTCGGCACCTACCAGGTCGGCGCCATCCACGGCCGGCTGCTCACCGCCTGGTCCACGGCCGGTGTCCTCGGACCGCTGATCGTCAACTGGATCGCCGACCGGCAGGAGGAGGCGGGCAAGTCCGGCTCCGACCTCTACGGCACGTCCTTCTTCATCATGATCGGGCTGCTCGTCGTCGGCTTCGTCGCCAACGAACTGGTCCGGCCCGTCCACCCCCGCTTCCATATCCCCGCCCCGAGGGAGGCCGCCGATGTCGTCCAGCGACAGCAGTCCGAACCCGCCTGACCGGCGCCCCCTGATCGCCTTCGCGTGGGTCTGGGTGGGCGTCCCGCTCGCCTACGGGCTCTACGAACTCGTACGGAAGGCGACGCAACTCTTCACCGGGTGAGTGCCACGACCGTGCTGTGGCGATGCCGATGCCGGGGAACCGGCATCGGCACACTCATGTCGCGGACCGGTCCTCGGTGGCCGTCGGCTGATGTGCCGTCACGGCGGTGGGGAGGGTGACGGCGGCGCTGTCGTGCCGGACGCCGGAGCCCGTCGTGGGCCGGTCGGGGGTGGCGCGGTCGACCCACAGCAGCAGCAGACCGAGCGCGCAGGCGAGCGCCGGCCAGTAGACGTAGCGGTAGTTCGTCGCCGGGACGATGGGCAGGTAGCCGAGCACGTACGCCAGCGAGCTGATGCCCAGCGCCCGGATCGGCAGGGAGAACCTCCCTCTGCCCGGACGGACGGTGAGCACGAGCGCGACGGCGAGCCAGAACCATCCCCGGAAGAGCGGCCGCAGATCGGTGGCCACACCGTTGACGTACGAGGCGAGGGTGGCCTCCAGCCGGGGACGGGCGACCTCGATGCCGAGGTCGTTGCCGAAGACCCCCGGCTGGTACACGTAGCCCGTCTCGAACAGCAGGGCGGTGAAGACCCGCAGCCGGTACTGGAGATAGCCGCTGACGTGTCCGCGCATCTCGCGCAGCCACAGGGAGGTGAGCTCGTCCGCGTCGCCGGCCATTCCGTCCGGCGAGCGTTCGTAGCAGGCCCAGTAGGCGTCCGACAGGGCGTCGACGCGGTCGCACTCCTCGGCGGCGGCCACCAGGCGGTCCCGCAGCTCCGGCCGCACGTCGGCCGACCGCAGTTCCTCCACGGTCAGGACGTGGACGAGGTCGTCGAGCACGATCTGCGCGCCCTGCTCCGTCTGCACGGGCCGCGCGATCAAGGAGATCGCCGCGGCGGGCAGGACGACCGCGGCCACCAGCGCCGCCGTGCACGCGGCCCACGTACGGCGCCCGGGGGAGTGCCACAGCGCGAGGACGAGCAGGACGAACATCGGGATCGCGGCGAGGAAGGCGTTCTTGCGCACGAGCACGGCGTAGGCGAGGAAGAACACGCCCAGCCAGAGCAGACCCCAGCGCATCCTGGGGGACGGTCCGCGGTCCCGCAGCCGCAGTCCGACGAACGCCACCGCGCAGGCCGCCAGCAGCGCGCAGGCCGCGTGCACGTCCTTCCAGACGACGCCGACGAAGGTCAGCACGGGGGGAGTCAGCCCGAGACCGAGGACGGCGAGCGAACCGGCCCGGCTCGCGGTCATCTCCCAGACGCACCGGGCGAGCACCCACAGCGCGCCCCAGAGGACGACGGACTGGAGGACGGCCATGGACGCGGGCGTTCCGGTGACGGCGATCAGCGCGCGCCACACCAGGCTCAGCACGGGCGGATGCCAGTCGGTCAGCGGCGTCCTGCCCATGGCCTGCCGGAGCTGGTCGATGCTGTCGGGACTCATGAACCCGGGGGTGAAGACGACGGACGTGCCCAGGCAACACGCCACGGCGAGCCCGGTCAGCCACCAGGTCCAGCGCTTTTCGCCCGAAATACGCACCTTTTGTCCCATGCGGCGGATGCTAACAGCGTCGACGGGGCCGAACGGGGCGGGGCGCGGCGGGGATCGGGCGAGGTGGGGACCAGGGCGCGGCGGGGACCAGGACGCGGCGGGGATCAGGACGCAATGGGGATCAGGGCGCGGCGGGGATCAGGACGCAATGGGGATCAGGGCGCGGCGGGGATCGGGTCGTGCTGCCGTTCAGGGCGCGACGAAGACGTAGCGCCGGTAGGTGACGAAGCGGAACAGGGTGGCGAGGACCCAGCCGAGGACGCGGGCGGCGTTGTCGCTCGCCATCGATTCCAGCCCGAGCAGATGCCGCGAGGCGAAGACCGTGCCCGCGGTGATGGCGACACCGACCGCGTTCACGAACAGGAACAGGGCCAGCTCCTGCGTCATGTTCTCGCGATGCCGGTGGCGGTAGGTCCAGTAACGGTTCCCCGCCCAGCTGAAGAGCGCCGCGGCGGACGTCGCGACGACGGAGGCCGGCACGGGGGCGGCTCGCATCACCCCGCCCTCCACGCCGCCGGGGAGACCGAACACCAGCAGGTTGTAGCCGCCGTTGTCCACCACGAAGGCCAGCGCCCCGACGACCCCGAACTTGGCGGCCTCGCGCCAGACACCCCGGACGGCATCGCGCACACGCAGCGCCACAGATACGAGGACCAGCACACGGCGAGAGTAACGACCCGGCGCGTCCTGACCGTCCGGACGCGCCCATAACGCATTATTTCCTATCGTCATCCGAAAATTCTGTCGTCATTCGACGCCGGGTCAGGTAGGGAGTGGCCGTGCAACCGACGATCGCGTGTGTCGTGCCGTGTCACAACGAGGAGGCCGCCGTCGGAAAGGTGGTGCGCGACCTGAGGATGGCGCTCCCGGAGGCGGACATCTACGTGTACGACAACGCCTCGACCGACCGCACGGTGGAGGTCGCCCGTGCGGCGGGCGCGATCGTCCGTCAGGAACCGCGCAAGGGAAAGGGCAACGTCATCCGGCGGGCCTTCGCCGATGTCGACGCCGACGCCCTGCTGCTCATCGACGGCGACGACACCTACGACGCGTCCCGGGCGCGCGACCTGGTCAACCTGCTCTTCGAGGGGCCGTACGACCAGGTGGTCGGCGCCCGCCGGGAGACCGTCAGCGCGGCCTACCGGGTGGGGCACGCGACCGGCAACAGGCTGCTCACCGGCGCGGTGCGGTTCCTGTTCGGCAACGACGTGACCGACATGCTGAGCGGCTACCGCGTCTTCTCGCGCCGCTTCGTCAAGTCCTTCCCGGCGCTGGCCCGCCAGTTCGAGACCGAGACCGAGATGACCATCCACGCGCTCCACCTCCGGCTGCCCACGGCCGAGGTGGAGGTGGACTACCGGGTCAGACCCGCCGGGAGCGAGAGCAAACTGCGCACCTTCCGGGACGGCTGGCGCATCCTGCGGGTCATCCTCGATCTCGCCCGGCGTGAGCGGCCCTCGCTCGTCCACACCGTGGTCGCGGGAATCCTGGCCTTCGTCTCGGTCGTCCTCGGCATCCCCGTCATCGCCGAGTTCATCCGCACGGGCACCGTGCCGCGCATCCCCACGGCGATCCTCGCCGCCGCGATCATGACGATCGCCGTGCTCGTCCTGCTCGTCGGCTACATCCTGGAGTCCCTGATGCACATGCGTCAGGAACACTCCCGTCTCGTGCACCTGGCCTACGCGGCACCGGGCCGCCGACCGCGCTACACGGGGCACCGGCCCGGCACCGGCCCCATGCCCGCCAGGAACGTCTCGGGCAGCCGTTGACCCGGTTCGTCCCGACGTCGAGACCGCCTCAGCGTCGGCCGCCGAACTCCCAGTCGTGGACCTCGACGGCTGCGTACCGGTCCGCGGTCAGGACGGCGCGTGCCGAGTCCGGGTCCGGGGCCCTGAGCAGCACGGCGGTCCCCAGCCACGCGGTGCCGTCGTCGGACAGCAGCGGCCCGTACGCGATCAGATCGTCCCGGTCGGACGGTACGTCGACGTCGGCGGCCGGCCCCGAGCCCAGGCCGAGCACCAGGTACCGATTGCCGCCGCCGGCGCCACCCGGAAACTCCCACATGGTGCGCCCCAGCAGGTTCCGCCACCGGCGCAGCAGCACGTCCCGGTACGCGCCCGCCTGGTAATTGGGCTCGTCGAAGGCGAACGCGCGGGCGGCGGCGGGATCGGGCAGGTCGACGATGTGCAGGCTGCCCGTGGGAGTCTCGCCGTCACCGGCGAACGTCGGGCCGCGCGCGATCAGCTCCTTCTCGTACCCGTCCATGTAGGACCAGTGCTGTTCCAGCAGTTCCTCGCGCAACGTGAGGGACCCGGGCCGGTCGCGGTGGTAGCAGAAGTACTCCATGATCAGACCCTCCCCGACATCCGCCGGCGGCTCAACGGACTTTCGCGACGGGCCCTTCGCGTCGTACGGCCCGATGTGGCCGCGACCGTGTCCCAGGCACCTATGTAACCGCTGGTCAGATGGGGTGGGATGGTTCCAGTGCTCTCGACGGGCCGTCGGCTGTTGCACCCGGCTGATGTGACCGCTGATGCTCTTGGTGTCGCACCGAGCGGGGCCCGGCTGACCACCGGTCTCATCGGGGCGTTCATGACCACGCACCACTCATCACAGGGGGAACACCCATGTCCATGCGGATGCGTACGAGCGCTCTCGCCGCTCTCGCCGTCGCCGCCCTCTCGGCGGGCGCGGTCCTCACCGCGCCGGCCGCCGGCGCCGCGACGAAGGCGGCCGCGCCCACGTTCCTGTCGGCGTCGCAGCTGCCGCCGCACCCGACGTCGTCCTGGACCGCCGGGCCGGTCACCGAGGGGTTCCCGGAGGCGCTCGGCGTCTGTGTGAGCACGGAGGGCGTGCTCGACTGGGACTACCGGCACCGGGAGTTCCGCACCGACGTGGACACCAGCGCCGTCCAGCTGACCGTCGTGACGGGCTCGGCCGGTCAGGCCAAGGCTCTGGCGAAGCACTACGACGACCTGATCCGCACCTGCGCCGACCGCCTGGAGGCGAACTCGCCCGACGTCGACGCCGAGGGCCGGGACTTCGGCACGCTGCCGGTCGAGGCGGGCGCCCACGTCCGCGGCGTGAACATCGAGACGGCGGGCGGCTCCACCGATGTCTCCCTGCTGTCGGTGGGACGGGACGGCAAGACCGTCACCGTCGTGCAGTGGCAGCAGCTGGGCGACTTCACCGGCGCGCCCGTGGACGCCTTCAAGAAGACCACGACCACGGCCGTCAACAAGCTCTACTGACCGGACCTCCACCGGATACGTGCCAGGGGCCGTCCTCCCGCCAGGGGGACGGAAGGACGGCCCCGTACCACTGCCCGCACACGGGGCCGGTGTGGAGATCGAACGGAACACTTTCCTGTGGCGTCCGAGACACATGCGGGCACCGCGACCTCGGTCGGCGGCGGTGTCCGTCAGGGGCGGACGGGACGGGGCGGCAAGGATCGGGGGCGTTGGATGAGCGGAGTGACTATTCATCTTCCGCGGGACGGACAGAGGCACGGAGGCGGTCACGGCCACGGGGTGGAGAACGGGGGCCACGTCGAGGCCCGGGGGCGAGGCACGGCGCCGGTGACCCTGCGTCTGGGACCGGGTGACGTCGCCCGGTTCGGGCGCGGTTCGGCCGACACCCCGGTGGAGGTGCGGCTCCGCGATCCGGCGGTCTCCCGGCTGGCGGGCGAGATACGGGTGACCGAGGACCACTGGCAGTTGAGCAACTTCAGTGCCACCCAGAGCTACCTGGTGGAGAACCCGGAGGGAGCCGGGGAGTACTTACGCGTGCCACCGCGCCGGGCCGGGGCACCCATCCCCTTCGAGTTCGCCCGGGTCGTTCTGCCCACCCGGGGGTCGACGGTGAGCTTCCAGGTGTTCGCGCCGGATCACGTGTACCTCGACGCCGACCGCGCGCAGCTCGCGGGCGGCCGGTGGGGGACGCAGACCCTCGTCGCCTACTCCCTGGACGAGACCGCCACCTACTTCCTGATCCTGGTGGCGCTCTGCGAGCCCCGGCTGCGCGACGAGTCGGTGATCGCCGTGCCGACCACGCCGCAGATCGTCGAACGTCTCAGGAACTGCCCGGGGTACCGCGGGCTCACCGCCCGCGCCGTCAGCTCCCACATCGACTACCTCGCCGAGGAGAAACTCCGGCTGGTCGCCGCCTCCCCGACGGACCCGGGGCCCGGCGCCCGCCGCAACGGCAAGCGCGAGGCGATCGTCGAGCTCGCACTCCGCTTCGGACTCGTCCGCGAGGAGCACCTGGGTCTGCTGCCTCGGCGAGTGGCGGAAGGCGTACGGGCGAGAGCGTGCGTCGGATGAGCGCGCCCCTGGCCCACTTACCGGCCGGCTACCGGGTGGGCGACTGGGAGGTCGGGGAACGGATCGCGAGCGGGGGCTGGGGAACCGTCCACGAGGGGCGGCCGGCGAGCCCGAGGGGCGACGAACCGCGAGGCCGGTCCGAGGGCGGGCGGGAGCGAGCCGTCGCGCTCAAGTTCCTGCCCACCGCCCAACTGGCCCCACGTCAGGCGCGTGCTCTCGTGGAGACCACCCGGCGCGAAGCCGAGTTCGGGCGCCGGACCCGCCATCCACGCCTGATCCGGATGCTCGACTCGGTCGTGCTCAGCGAACCCGGCGACTCCGTCCTGGACGGAGCCGTCGTCCTGGACCGGAGCGGCCGGAGCGGCCGCATGGACACCGGGGATCTACCCGCTGTTCTCGGGCGAGGTGGTGGAGCGGGATGTGTCGAGTTTCACTCGGGACTGGAGGCTGGGCCTGTGCGCCGCGCGAAGTGGCATCGCCTGTGTCTCGGTCGGCCAGGGCGACGGCAAGCACAGCCTCTTCCACCTGTACAAGTGCGACACGCGGTCTCTCGAACTTCATCGACGCGCTCGCTGTCGTCAACCACCAGACCGGCGGAGCCGAAGTCCACTTCTGGGGGCCCAAGTACCACCGGTACATCCCGGCGGACAACTCGAGGCACGAGGTCCCGAACCACGAGACGTACGACTTCGACCGCCTCGATCTCTGCTGAGGGCACATCGAGCCGGGCACGCCGATCACGCCGGAGCTCGTCGCGGGTCTGACAGAAGCCCACAACTCGGGCCGCGCTTTACTGTCGCCTCACCCGCCCTTGTACCCGTGAGTCACTGATCAGACTGGTGGATCCCGCTGACCACAGGCAACGAGGGGAACCACCCATGAACGGCTCGCGAATCGCCGCCGTCGGCCACTACCAGCCCGCCAAGGTCCTCACCAACAAGGACCTGGCGGGCCTGGTCGACACCAGTGACGAGTGGATCACGAGCCGAGTGGGCATCCGCACCCGGCACATCGCGGGCCCCGACGAGCCGGTGGACGAGCTGGCCGGGCACGCCGCCGCCAAGGCCCTTGCCGCCGCCGGACTCGGTCCCGAGGCCATCGACCTGGTCGTCGTCGCCACCTCCACCGCCGTCGACCGCTCCCCGAACATGGCGGCCCGGGTCGCGCACCGGCTCTCTATCCCGAACCCCGCCGCCATGGACGTCAACGTCGTGTGTGCCGGGTTCACCCACGCCCTCGCCACCGCCGACCACGCCGTCCGTGCGGGCGCCGCCACCCGGGCCCTCGTCATCGGCGCCGACAAGATGTCCGAGGTCACGGACTGGACCGACCGCACCACCTGTGTCCTCGTCGGGGACGGGGCGGGCGCGGCCGTCGTCGAGGCCGCCGAGGAGCCCGGCATCGGGCCGGTGCTGTGGGGATCGGTGCCCGAGATGGGCAACGCCGTACGGATCGAGGGCACCCCCGCCCGGTTCGCGCAGGAGGGGCAGAGCGTCTACCGGTGGGCCACCACCAAACTGCCGCCCATCGCCCGCGCCGCCTGCGAGAAGGCCGGGCTCACCCCCGCCGACCTCGCCGCGGTCGTGCTGCACCAGGCCAACCTGCGCATCATCGAGCCCCTCGCCGAGAAGATCGGCGCGGTGAACGCCGTCGTCGCCAAGGACGTCGTCCACTCCGGCAACACCTCGGCCGCCAGTATCCCCCTGGCCTTCTCCAAGCTCGTCGAACGCGGCGAGATCTCCTCCGGCGACCCGGTGCTGCTGTTCGGCTTCGGTGGCAACCTCTCCTACGCCGGACAGGTGGTCCGCTGCCCCTGAGCAGGGCGTTCGTGAACCGACAACGGGGATGTGACGAGCCCGACCCTCCATCGGGCTGGCCATTGTGGCCCGTAGACTGTAGACGAAAGCCAATCCATACTGGCTGGTGACTTGGATTTTCCCGTTCTTCCGGGTTCCTCCGAGTTCTTTCCCGTACGGGCCGTTGACTTTCCGTGTGCGTGACATCCAGTGGTGCTCTGGAGGGGACCCCATGTTGTCGACAGGACTTCCGCAAGGGGCCGTGCCCAAGCTCGAACGCCCCGGTCCGCTGCGCGACCGCGTCTACGAGGCCCTGCTCGAGCTCATCACCACCCGTGCGCTGCGCCCCGGCCAGCACCTCGTCGAGAGCGAACTCGCCGGGCACCTCGGGGTCTCCCGGCAGCCCGTCCGCGAGGCCCTGCAGCGGCTCAACACGGAGGGGTGGGTCGACCTGCGGCCCGCCCAGGGCGCGTTCGTGCACGAGCCGACGGAGGCGGAGGCCGACCAACTCCTCACGGTGCGCACCCTGCTGGAGGCCGAGGCCGCCCGGCTCGCGGCGGCGAACGCCGGTACGGCGGGCATCGCGGCCCTGGAGGAGCTCTGCGCGGAGGGCGAGCGGGCCGTCGAGGCCGACGACGTCGACGCGGCCGTCGCCCTCAACGCCCGCTTCCACGCGAAGGTCATGGAGCTGGCCGGCAACACGGTCCTCGCCGAACTCGCCGCCCAGGTCGACCGCCGTGTCCGCTGGTACTACACCCCCGTCGCCCGGCAACGCGGCCACCAGTCCTGGATCGAACACCGCGAGCTCATCGCGGCGATCTCGGGCCGCGACGAACAGCGGGCAACGGAGGTCATGCGGGCCCACACGGAACACACCCGTAAGACGTATCACGAGCGGGAGAAGTGACGGAGACTCACGAACAGGGCGGCCGCCGTCTCTGAGGCGGCCGCCCTTTTCGCGCGCCGCCGACGCGAGCGCCATGCCGTCGTGGACCTCGGCGTCTTGGGCCTCGGCTGCATGGGCCTCGGCCCTCGTGGACCTCGGTGTCGGCGGTCGCCCACACCCTCCGGGGCGTGCCCGTCCCTGCCCGCCGCCGCGACGCCCTTTGTCCTCTCAGTGGAGAAAGTTGACGGCAATTCGTGCGCAACTTCTTCCCAGCCCCGGCAGCCGCTGCTACGTTCCCCTGCGAAAGGTCGGTCGCGACGAAGTGGCCGGAACCCGACGGACGTTGCGGCCGATCGAGGCGGGGAGGGGCTTGTGAGACGCATGACGGCTCGACCCGCGAACGCGCATCAGGCACGGCTGCTGCGGCTGTTGCGGGACGGAGGGCCCAACTCGCGTGCCCAGCTGGGCGATCGGGTGGACCTCTCGCGGTCGAAACTGGCCGTGGAGGTGGACCGGCTCCTGGAGACGGGACTGGTCGTGGCCGACGGGCTCGCCGCCTCGCGCGGTGGCCGCCGGTCGCACAACATCCGCCTCGCTCCCCAACTGCGTTTCCTGGGCGTGGACATCGGCGCCACCTCGATCGATGTGGGCGTCACCAACGCCGAGTTGGAGATCCTCGGGCACATCAACCAGCCGATGGACGTCAGGGAGGGCCCGGTCGCCGTCTTCGAGCAGGTGCTGTCCATGGCGGCCAAGCTCAGGGCATCCGGGCTCGCGGAAGGGTTCGACGGCGCCGGCATCGGCGTCCCCGGACCGGTCCGCTTCCCGGAGGGCGTCCCGGTCGCCCCGCCGATCATGCCGGGCTGGGACGGGTTCCCGGTCCGCGAGGCGCTCAGTCAGGAACTCGGCTGCCCCGTCATGGTCGACAACGACGTGAACCTGATGGCGATGGGGGAGATGCACGCGGGCGTGGCCCGTTCCGTGGGCGACTTCCTCTGCGTCAAGATCGGCACCGGCATAGGCTGCGGCATCGTCGTCGGCGGTGAGGTCCACCGCGGTACGACGGGCAGCGCCGGCGACATCGGGCACATCCTCGCCGTACCGGACGGCCGCCCCTGCGCCTGCGGCAACCGGGGCTGTCTGGAGGCCCACTTCAGCGGCTCCGCGCTCGCCCGCGACGCCAGGGAGGCCGCCCAGCAGGGACTCTCGGCGGAACTCGCCGCGCGTCTGGAGACCAACGGCACCCTCACCGCCGTCGACGTGGCCGCCGCGGCCGCAGCCGGCGACGCCACCGCGCTCGACCTGATACGCGAGGGCGGCAACCGCACCGGCCAGGTCATCGCCGGACTCGTCAGCTTCTTCAATCCCGGCCTGGTGGTGATCGGCGGCGGGGTGACCGGCCTCGGCCACACCCTGCTCGCCGCCATCCGCACCCAGGTCTACCGTCAGTCACTGCCCCTCGCGACCGGCAATCTGCCCATCGTGCTGGGGGAGTTGGGGCCCACCTCCGGAGTCATCGGCGCGGCCCGTCTCATCAGCGACCACCTGTTCTCACCCGCGTGAGCCCTCGTCCGTTCGCACCCGCCTAGGCCCTCGTCCCTCGGGGCCCGCCAGTACAGCGCTCTGCTTCGCCCTGCCCGAAACGCCTGCCCAGCAGACGGCTTCGCCCTGAAACCGGCCCGCACGCCCGCCAAGGGGAACTCATGGCACCAGAATTACCGCTGCTCACCATGTCCGGCATCACCAAGTCGTTCCCCGGAGTCCGGGCCCTGGACGGCGTCGACCTCGATGTCCAGGCCGGAGAGGTCCACTGCCTGCTCGGCCAGAACGGCGCCGGTAAGTCCACCCTGATCAAGGTTCTGGCCGGCGCCCACCAGCCCGACGACGGCACCATCACCTGGCGGGGCGAGCCCGTCACCCTGAAGTCCCCGATCGCCGCCATGCGCCTCGGCATCGCCACCATCTACCAGGAACTCGACCTGGTCGAGGGGCTGTCGGTGGCCGAGAACGTCCACCTCGGGCACGAGCCCACCGCGGCGGGCTTCGTCGTACGGGGGAAGGCGGCGCGGGCGTCGACGGCCGCGCTGCTCAGGCGACTCGGACATCCGGAGGTCGATCCGTCGCGGCTGGTCGGCGAGTTGTCGGCGGCCCAGCAGCAGATCGTGTCCATGGCGCGGGCGCTCTCCCACGACGTACGGCTGATCGTGATGGACGAACCGTCGGCCGCCCTCGACCCGGACGAGGTCGACAACCTGTTCAGGATCGTCGGCGACCTGACCGCCGACGGCGTTGCCGTCGTCTACATCTCGCACCGCCTGGAGGAGATCCGCCGGATCGGCGACCGGGTGACCGTACTGAAGGACGGGCGGGCCGTGGCGGGCGGGCTGCCCGCGAAGTCCACGCCGACGCGCGAGGTCGTGGCCCTGATGACCGGGCGCAACGTCGAGTACGTCTTCCCCGACCGCCCGCCCGCGCCCCCCGCAGCCGTCGAGCCCGTCCTTGAGGTGCGGGGCCTGGCGCGCGCCGGGGAGTTCGAGCCGTTCGACCTGGAGGTGCGGCCCGGCGAGATCGTGGGGCTCGCCGGACTCGTCGGCTCCGGACGCTCGGAGATCCTGGAGACGATCTACGGCGCCCGCAAGCCGACTGCCGGTCAAGTCAGCGTCGACGGACGCAAGTTGAGGCTGGGAAGTGTGCGGGCCGCCGTACGGGCCGGGCTCGGGCTCGCCCCCGAGGAGCGCAAGGCGCAGGCGCTGCTGATGCTGGAGTCCGTCACCAGAAACGTTTCCGTGTCGTCGATGTCCCGCTTCGCGCGCGTCGGCTGGATCGACCGGGCGGCGGAGTCGAAAGGGGCGCGCGCGGCGACCCGCGAGCTGTCCCTGCGCCCCGACAACCCGGCCGTCCCCGTCCGCACCCTCTCGGGAGGCAACCAGCAGAAGGCGGTCCTCGCCCGCTGGCTGCTGCGCGGCTGCCGGGTCCTGCTGCTCGACGAGCCGACCCGGGGCGTCGACGTCGGAGCCCGCGCCGAGCTGTACGCGGTGGTGCGCCGGCTCGCCGACGAGGGGCTCGCCGTGCTGCTGGTCTCCAGCGAGGTGCCCGAAGTCCTCGGCCTCGCCGACCGGGTGCTCGTCCTGCGCGAGGGCCGGGTCGTGCACACCGCGCCCGCTCGTGAACTCGACGAACACCGTGTCCTCGACCTCGTGATGGAAGGAAACCCGGTGGCCAGTGTGGCAAGTCCGGTGACCGGCGCGGGGAGCCCCGCGACCGGCGAAGGGAGCCCGGCGTCATGACCCAGCCCGTGTCCCCGCCCCGGGGCAGCGCCGACAAGGTGGCCCCCGTCAGTGAACCGCCGGCCTGGCGCACCCTCGTGTTCCGCGCCGACGTCCGCACCCTCTCGCTGCTCGGGGTCCTGGCGGCGCTGATCGTGATCGGCGGCGCCACCCGGCCCGACGAGTTCCTCGACACCCGCAACCTCCAACTCGTCCTCACCCAGGCCTCGGTCATCGGTGTCGTCACCGTCGGCATGACCTTCGTCATCACCTCCGGCGGCATCGACCTGTCCGTGGGGGCGATCGTCGCCCTGGCGTCGGTCTGGGCGACGACCGTCGCCACGCAGGAGTACGGCTTCGCCGGCATCCTCTTCACGGCGGTGATCGTCGGCGTCGGTTGCGGCCTGGTGAACGGACTGCTCATCGCCTACGGCGGGATGGTCCCCTTCATCGCCACCCTCGCCATGCTCGCCTCGGCACGCGGCCTCGCCCTCCAGATCACCGACGGCAGCACCCAGGTCGTCACCGTGGACGCCATCCTCGACCTCGGGGAACGCGACGCCTACGTCCTCGGCATCCCGCCGCTCGTCCTGGTCTTCGCACTCGTGACGATCATCGGCTGGCTCGTGCTGAACCGCACGACCTTCGGCCGGCGTACGGTCGCCGTCGGCGGCAACGCGGAGGCGGCCCGGCTCGCGGGCATCGACGTCCGCCGCCAGCGGCTCTACCTGTACCTGCTCTCCGGGTTGTGCTGCGGCATCGCCGCCTTCTTGCTGATCGTGCTCTCCGGCTCGGGCCAGAACACCAACGGCAACCTCTACGAACTCGACGCCATCGCCGCCGCGATCATCGGCGGCACCCTGCTCAGCGGCGGCCGGGGCACCATCACCGGCTCCGTCCTCGGCGTCCTGATCTTCACCACGATCACCAACATCTTCGCCCTCAACAACCTGCAGAGCGACGTCCAGCAGATCGCCAAGGGCGCGATCATCGTCGCCGCGGTCCTGGTCCAGCGACGCACGGCCAGCACGACCTGACCGACCGAAGAGCCGACACGCGAAAGGTCCACGCCATGCCAGAGTTCACCAGCCGCAGAGGACTGCTCTTCGGGACCGCCGCCGTCTCGGCCGGCGCCCTCCTCGTAGGTTGCACCAGCAACGAGACCAAGGACGACCCGGCGGCGAACGACCAGCCCGCCGCCGACGACAAGCCCGGCAAGCCGGTCACCATCGGCTTCGCCGGACCGCAGGCCGACCACGGCTGGCTCAACGCGATCAACCAGAACGCCAAGAGCCGCGCCGAGCGGTACGAGGACGTCACCCTGGAGATCACCGAGGGGTCGAACGACACCGCCCAGCAGATCGGGCAGATCGAGACCCTCATCAACAAGAAGGTCGACGTCCTGGTGGTGCTGCCCGCGGACGGCAAGGCGCTCACCCAGGTCGGCCTCAAGGCGATGCGGGCCGGCATTCCCGTCGTCAACCTCGACCGCATCTTCAACTCCCCTCAGGCGTACCGCTGCTGGATCGGGGGCGACAACTACGGCATGGGTCTCAACGCCGGCCACTACATCGGCGAGAGGCTCAAGGACAAGAGCGACGCCCGGGTCATCGAGCTCGCCGGGCTCGACAACCTGGAGCTGACCAAGCAGCGCACCCAGGGCTTCGACGACGCCCTGAAGAACTACCCGAACATCAAGAAGGTCGCCCGGCAGGCGGCCGAGTTCACCGTCGAGTCCGGGCAGGCCAAGATGGCCCAACTCCTGCAGGCCCAGTCGAACTTCGACGCCCTGTGGAACCACGACGACGACCAGGGCGTCGGCGCCCTGCGCGCCATCGAGCAGGCCGGGCGCGACGATTTCCTGATGGTCGGCGGCGCGGGCGCGCTCTCCGCGTTCCAGGCGATCAAGAAGGACGACGGGGTGCTCAAGGCGACCGTCCTCTACCCGCCGACCATGGCCGCCTCCGCGATCGACCTCGCCCGCGCCCTCGGCCAGGGCAAGGGGGTCGGCGGCCTGGCCGAGTTCGAGATCCCGTCCTCGCTGACGCTGTACTCGGCCGTCGTCGACAAGGACAACGTCGACCAGTACATGGCCACCGGCTTCAAGTGACGGGTCCCGCCCGACGGACCCGACCGGGACCGCGGGCCCGACCGGAACCAGGGGCCGGGGCGACGCGGGGCCCGGCCCCGGACCACCGGGCCGGGCCCCACCCCCCACCGCGCCACCACGAGGAGGACACACGCATGGGACAGCCGCAGCAGCCCGACCAGGCCGAGGCGGAGGAGTCAGGAGCGCCGGGGCCCGCGGCGGGCACCGGGATCACGGCCGAGCCCGGCAGCCGGACCGCGGGAGGGGCCGCGGAGGCGGACGGCTCGGGGGCGGCGGGGTCGTCCGGGGCCGGGGCCGGAGTCGAGGTCGGCCCGGCCGGGGCCGGTCCTCGGGTCGGGTCGTGGCCCGCCGGGGTCGCCGGTGGGGCGGACAAGCCGCAGTTGCGGGTCGGGATGGTCGGATACGCCTTCATGGGAGCCGCGCACTCGCAGGGGTGGCGCACGGCGGGGCGGGTCTTCGACCTGCCGCTCGCCCCCGTGCTCGCCGCCGTCTGCGGGCGGGACGCCGACGCGGTACGGGCCATGGCGGACCAGCACGGGTGGGCGGGGACGGAGACCGACTGGCGGCGGCTGATCGCCCGCGACGACATCGACCTCGTGGACATCTGCACCCCCGGCGACAGCCACGCCGAGATCGCGCTCGCCGCGCTGGCCGCCGGCAAGCACGTGCTCTGCGAGAAGCCGCTCGCCAACACCGTCGCGGAGGCGGACCGGATGGCATCGGCGGCCGAAGAGGCTTACGCGCAGGGCAGGTTGGCGATGGTGGGCTTCAACTACCGCCGGTTGCCGGCCACCGCGCTCGCCCGCCGCATGGTCGCCGAGGGCCGACTGGGCGCCCTGCGCCACGTACGGGTGACGTACCTTCAGGACTGGCTCGTAGACCCGGAGTTTCCGCTGACCTGGCGGCTGCGCAAGGAGTCCGCGGGTTCCGGTGCGCTCGGTGATCTGGGCGCCCACATCGTCGACCTCGCGCAGTACCTGGCGGGCGAGCCGGTGGTCGGGGTGTCCGCCCTGATGGAGACCTTCGTCCGCGAACGGCCCCTGCCCGCCGGGGCGTCCAGCGGCCTCGCGTCCTCCGGCGCCACCGCCGGGCGGGGCGCCGTCACCGTCGACGACACGGCCCTGTTCACCGGCCGCTTCGCCTCCGGAGCCGTCGCCTCCTTCGAGGCCACCCGCTTCGCCACCGGCCGCAAGAACGCCCTGTGCATCGAACTCAACGGTGAACGCGGCTCGTTGGCCTTCGACCTCGAACGGCTCAATGAACTCTCCTACCACGACCACACCGAACCCGCCGCCCACGCCGGCTTCCGCCGCATCCTCGTCACCGAGCCCGACCACCCCTACCTCGACGCCTGGTGGCCGCCGGGGCACGGCCTCGGCTACGAGCACACCTTCGTCCACCAGGCCCGCGACCTGGTCCACGCCGTGGCGGCCGGCCGACGGCCCGAGCCCTCGTTCGCGGACGGGCTGCAGGTGCAGCGGGTGCTCGCGGCGGTCGAGGAGAGCGCCGAGAAGAACTCCGTCTACACCCCGACCCACTTCCCGTCCCCCGCACCGTCCCACACCCCCACAACGGTCTGAGGAGGCCCGCACATGCCGCGCGACTTCACGCTCTTCACCGGCCAATGGGCAGACCTCCCCCTCGAAGAGGTCTGCCGCCTCGCCCGCGACTTCGGCTACGACGGTCTCGAACTCGCCTGTTGGGGCGACCACTTCGAGGTCGACAAGGCCCTCGCCGACCCGTCGTACGTCGGCTCCCGCCATCAACTCCTGGAGAAGTACGGACTGAAGTGCTGGGCCGTCTCCAACCACCTGGTGGGGCAGGCGGTGTGCGACGCCATCATCGACGAACGCCACCGGGCCATCCTGCCCGCCCGCATCTGGGGCGACGGCGAGCCCGAGGGCGTACGCCGGCGGGCCGCCGCCGAGATGGCCGACACCGCGCGCGCCGCGGCCGCCCTCGGCGTGGACACCGTCATCGGCTTCACCGGCTCGGCCATCTGGCATCTGGTCGCCATGTTCCCGCCCGCCCCCGAGTCGATGATCGAGCGTGGATACGACGACTTCGCGATGCGCTGGAACCCGATCCTCGACGTCTTCGACGCCCAGGGCGTGCGGTTCGCGCACGAGGTCCACCCGAGCGAGATCGCCTATGACTACTGGACGACTCAGCGCGCACTGGACGCGGTCGACCGTCGCCCGGCGTTCGGACTGAACTTCGACCCCTCGCACTTCGTGTGGCAGGACCTCGACCCGGTCGGCTTCCTGTGGGACTTCCGCGACCGGATCTACCACGTCGACTGCAAAGAGGCCCGCAAGCGGCTCGACGGACGCAACGGCCGCCTCGGCTCGCACCTGCCCTGGGGCGACCCGCGCCGGGGCTGGGACTTCGTCTCGGCCGGCCACGGCGACGTCCCCTGGGAGGACGTCTTCCGGATGCTCCGCTCGATCGACTACCGGGGCCCGATCTCCGTGGAGTGGGAGGACGCCGGCATGGACCGGCTCCAGGGCGCCCCCGAAGCCCTCACGCGCCTCAAGGCGTTCGACTTCGAACCGCCGACGGCCTCGTTCGACGCGGCGTTCGGCGGCAACGAGTAACGCTTCCTCCGTCTTCCGGGGTGACGGCGCACCCCGGCGTACCGCACACCCCCGTACGACCAGCCCCTCACTGGAGGCATTTCGTGCACCCGTACGACGACAACAGACACCCCACCAGCGCCACCAGCACCTTCAGACGCCGCGGACTGCGCGGACCGATCGCCCTGCTGACCGGTCTGCTGCTCGCCGGTGCCTCGCTCTCCCTCACCGCGCCCCAGGCGGGCGCGGCCGACGCCGAGCCGAAGGCGGCGGCCGCCGAGGACTTCCAGCAGGTCACGCTCGCCAAGGGCGAGCCGGAGGTCGGCGAGCCGATGTCGCTCGCCGTCCTCCCCGACCGCTCGGTGCTGCACACCTCGCGCGACGGCGAACTGCGGCTGACCGACGCGGCGGGCAACACCAGGCTCGCCGGCAAGCTCGACGTGTACAGCCACGACGAGGAGGGCCTCCAGGGCATAGGCGTCGACCCGGGCTTCGCCGACAACCGCTTCATCTACCTGTACTACGCGCCGCCGTTGAACACCCCGGCCGGCGACGCCCCCGAGACCGGCACGGCCGCGGACTTCGCGCCCTTCGACGGCGTCAACCGGCTCTCCCGCTTCGTCCTGAAGACCGACGGCACCCTCGACAAGGCCAGCGAGAAGAAGGTCCTCGACGTCCCCGCCTCCCGGGGCATCTGCTGCCACGTCGGCGGTGACATCGACTTCGACGCGGCCGGGAACCTGTACCTCTCGACGGGCGACGACAGCAACCCGTTCCAGTCGGACGGCTTCACCCCCATCGACGAGCGGTCCAACCGCAATCCGGCCTTCGACGCCCAGCGCACCTCGGGCAACACCAACGACCTGCGCGGCAAGATCCTGCGCATCAAGGTGAACGCCGACGGCTCCTACTCCGTCCCCGACGGCAACCTCTTCGCACCCGGCACGGACAAGACCCGCCCCGAGATCTACGCGATGGGCTTCCGCAACCCGTTCCGGTTCAGCGTCGACAAGAAGACCGGCATCCTCTACGTCGGCGAGTACGGCCCCGACGCCGGCGCCGCCAGCGCCTCGCGCGGCCCCGCCGGTCAGGTCGAGTTCGCCCGGGTGACCAAGCCCGGCAACTTCGGCTGGCCGTACTGCACCGGCAAGAACGACGCCTACGTCGACTACGACTTCGCCACCGGCGCCTCGGGCGCGGCCTTCGACTGCGCGGCCCCGAAGAACACCTCGCCGAACAACACCGGCCTCACCGACCTGCCGCCCGCCGAGCCGGCCTGGATCCCCTACAACGGCAACTCAGTCCCGGAGTTCGGCGACGGCTCCGAGTCCCCGACGGGCGGCCCGGTCTACCACTACGACGCCTCGCTCGACTCCCCGGTGAAGTTCCCCGAGGCGTACGACGGCGACTTCTTCGCCGGTGAGTTCGGCCGCCGCTGGATCAAGCGGATCACCAGCGACGCCGACGGCACCGTGCAGTCGATCAACAACGTGCCGTGGACCGGCACCCAGGTCATGGACATGGCCTTCGGCCCGGACGGCGCGCTGTACGTCCTCGACTACGGCATCTCCTGGTTCGGCGGCGACGAGCACTCGGCCCTGTACCGCATCGAGAACGCCACCGACGGTCACTCCCCGGTCGCCCAGGCCGCCGCCGACCGCACCTCCGGCCAGGCGCGGCTGAAGGTCCGCTTCTCCTCCGCCGGCACCAGCGACCAGGACGGCGACGCCCTCACCTACAGCTGGGACTTCGGAGACGGCTCCACCTCCACGGCCGCGAACCCCACGCACACCTACAAGAAGAACGGCACCTACACGGCGACCGTGACCGCGAAGGACCCCTCGGGCCGCACCGGCAGCGCGGGCGTACGGATCGTGGTCGGCAACACCGCGCCCAAGGTGACGCTGGAACTCCCGCAGGACGGGCAGCTGTTCGCCTTCGGGGACGCCGTGCCGTTCAAGGTGAGGGTCAGCGACCCGGAGGACGGCCGCCCGATCGACTGCGCCAAGGTCAAGGTCACCTTCATCCTCGGCCACGACAGCCACGGCCACCCGGTGACCTCCGCCAACGGCTGCACCGGCACCATCCAGACCAGCGCCGACGGCGGCCACGACGAGAACGCCAACATCTTCGGGGTGTTCGACGCCGAGTACACCGACGGCGGAGGCGGCGGCCAGGAGCCGCTGACCACCCACGACCAGAACGTCGTCCAGCCCACCCACCGCCAGGCCGAGCACTACGGCGACTCCTCCGGCATCGCGGTCCAGTCGAAGCCCACGGCCCACGGCGGCAAGACGGTCGGGGACATCTCCAACGGCGACTGGATCTCCTTCGAGCCGTACGTCCTGTCCAACGCCACGAAGATCACCGCGCGTGTCTCCTCCGGGGGCGCCGGCGGCAAGCTGGAGGTCCGAGCGGGCTCGCCGACCGGGCGTCTCCTCGGCAGCGCGACCGTGCCGGTGACCGGCGGGTGGGACACCTTCCAGGACGTCAGCGCCAACCTGTCCCGCGCCCCGCGCGGCACCACCACGCTGTATCTGGTGTTCAAGGGGAGCGGCTCGGGCGGCCTGTTCGACGTGGACGACTTCACCTTCACGAAGGGGTGAGGGGGCGTCATGCCGAGATACGGACGCACACGAGGACGCCTGTGGGCGGCGCTGGGTGGCGCCGCCCTGCTGATCGGCTGTGTGTCGGGGCCCGCCGTGTCGGATGACACGGGCGCCTCGGGAGGCCCTGACGGTCCCGGCGTCGCCGGGCACGGGGACGAGCGCCGGGTACTGGTCTTCTCCAAGACCGCGGGGTTCCGCCACGACTCGATCCCCGAGGGCGTCAAGGCCGTACGGGAACTGGGTGCCGCCCACGGATTCGTGGTCGACGCCACGGAGGACGCCGCCGCCTTCACCGCCCGCAACCTCGGGCGCTACGACGCGGTGGTCTTCCTCTCCACGACCGGTGACGTGCTGAACGCTGCCCAACAGGGCGCGTTCGAGCGGTACATCAGACGCGGGGGCGCCTATGTGGGTGTTCACGCCGCCGCCGACACCGAGTACGACTGGGCCTTCTACGGCGGGCTCGCGGGCGCGTACTTCCAGTCGCACCCCGCGATCCAGCCCGCGACGGTCGACGTCGAGGACCACGCCCACCCGGCCACCGCCGGACTGGGCGCCACCTGGAACCGCACGGACGAGTGGTACAACTACCGCTCCAACCCCCGTGACCGGGCCCATGTCCTCGCCTCGCTCGACGAGTCGTCGTACATGGGCGGCACCATGAACGGCGACCATCCGATCGCCTGGTGCCAGGAGTACCAGGGCGGCCGTGCCTTCTACACCGGCGGCGGCCACACCAAGGAGTCCTTCGCCGAACCCGCCTTCCGGCAGCACCTGCTGGGCGGCATCCGGTGGGCGATCGGCGAGGCCCAGGCCGACTGCCGTCCGGAGAACGGCTACCGGCCGCTGTTCGACGGCACCGCCGACTCGCTCGCGGCATGGCGGCAGGCGGGCCCGGGCTCCTTCACCCTCGACGACGACGGCACGATCACGTCGTCCGGCGGGATGGGCATGCTCTGGTACGCCGACCGGAGCTTCGGGTCCTACTCCCTGAAGCTCGACTGGAGGATGTCCGGCCCCTCGGGCGACGACAACTCCGGTGTCTTCGTGGGCTTCCCGCCCTCCGACGACCCCTGGTCGGCCGTGAACAACGGCTACGAGGTCCAGATCGACGCCACGGACGTACCCGAGAGGACGACCGGATCCGTCTACGGCTTCCGCTCCGCCGACATCGGCAAGCGCGACCGCGCCCTGAACCCGCCGGGGGAGTGGAACACGTACGAGATCCGCGTGGAGGGCGAGCGCCTCCGCGTCTGGCTCAACGGCGTGAAGATCAACGACTTCACCAACACGGATCCGGTACGGAGCCTGCGCGACGGTCACGTGGGCATCCAGAACCACGGATCCGCCGACCAGGTGTCCTTCCGCGACATCCGCGTCAAGGAACTGCCCGCGCGGGCCGCCGAGAGGGCGGACCCGACGCCGGGCGACTGAGCGACGGCGGGCGGGGGACGCCGGACCCCCGCCCGCCGTCTCGCCCCTTTCACCCCCACCGGGTGTGCTCACCCGCTCGACTCACTGGCTCGACTCACTGGCTCGACGAGGAGGCTGCCCATGTCCACGTCCGTGTCCGTTCCCCCCTCGAGCGTCGGCGTCTGGCTCATCGGGGCACGAGGCTCCGTCGCCACCACCGTCGTCGCCGGCTGCGCGGCCGTCACGGCGGGCCTGCACACCCCGACGGGCATGGTCACCGAGTCCCCCCTCTTCGCCGACACGGGCCTCCCGCCCCTCTCGTCCCTCGTCTTCGGCGGCCACGACACGGCCGGCTGCCCCCTGCCCAAACGGGCCGAGACCCTGGCGTCCGGCGGCGTCCTGCCCCACGACCTGCCGATGTCCGTCGCCGCCGAACTGGCCGCCACCGACGGGGAGATCAGGCCCGGCGGCCCCCTCCCGGGCGACACCCGGACGCCCGACGAACTGATCTCCTCCCACGCCGCCGACATCCAGGACTTCGTACGACGCCGGGGGCTGACCCGGGCCGTGGTGGTGAACGTGGCGTCGACGGAGCCCGCGCCCACCGGCGAGGCCCTGCCGCCGAGCTCCCTCTACGCGGCGGCCGCCCTGCGCGCCGGCTGCCCTTACGTCAACTTCACCCCGTCGACCGGCCTCCACCACCCGTCGCTGGCCTCCCTCGCCGCCTCCTCCGGCCTCCCGTACGCGGGCCGCGACGGCAAGACCGGGCAGACCCTCCTCCGCTCGGTCCTGGGCCCGATGTTCTTGCAGCGGGCGCTGACCGTCCGGGCGTGGTCCGGCACCAACCTGCTCGGCGGGGGCGACGGCGCCGCCCTCGCCGACCCGGCCGCCGCCGCTGCCAAGAACGCCGGCAAGGAGCGCGTCCTGACCGACAGCCTCGGGGTGACCCCCGAGGGCGAGACGCACATCGACGACGTCCCCGCCCTCGGCGACTGGAAGACCGCCTGGGACCACATCGCCTTCGACGGCTTCCTCGGCGCCCGGATGGTCCTCCAGACCACCTGGCAGGGCTGCGACTCCGCTCTCGCCGCCCCCCTGGTGCTCGACCTCGCCCGACTCCTGGCCCGCGCCCACGAAGTGGGCCTCTTTGGCCCCCTGGCCGAGCTGGCCTTCTATTTCAAGGACCCGGTGGGCGAGAGCCCGGCGGCACTGGGGGAGCAGTACGCGGAGTTGGCGGGGTTCGCGGAGCGATTGCGGCGGCACGACAGGGGCGGGCCGGGGCCGCGCGAGGAGACCCGATGAACCGCCCACCCACCCCCCTCTCCTTCGGCTACGGCACCAACGGCCTCGCCGATCTGCGGCTCGACGACGCGCTCGCCCTTCTGGCCGACCTCGGTTACGACGGGGTCGGTCTCACCCTCGACCACATGCACCTCGACCCGCTCGCGCCCGACCTCGCCGCCCGCACCCGGCGACTCGCGCGGCGGCTGGGCGAGCTCGGGCTGTCCGTCACCGTGGAGACCGGGGCCCGCTACGTGCTGGACCCGCGCCGCAAGCACGGTCCCACCCTGCTGGACCCCGACCCGGATGACCGCGCCCGCCGTGCCGACCTGCTGGTCCGTGCCGCGCGGGTCGCCGCCGACCTCGGCGCCCACGCCGTGCACTGCTTCAGCGGGGTCACGCCGCCCGGCACGGACGAGGACACCGCCTGGAAACGCCTCCCTGGCGCACTCACCCCCGTGATCGAAGCCGCCACCGCCGCCGGTGTCCCCCTCGCGATCGAACCCGAGCCCGGCCACCTCCTCGCCACGCTCGCCGACTTCCACCGTCTCCGCGCGGCCCTCGACAGCCCCGCCGTGCTCGGCCTCACCCTCGACATCGGCCACTGCCAGTGCCTCGAACCCCTCCCTCCGGCCGACTGCGTGCGCGCCGCCGCGCCCTGGCTGCGGCACGTCCAGATCGAGGACATGCGACGGGGCGTCCACGAGCATCTGCCGTTCGGCGAGGGCGAGATCGACTTCCCGCCCGTGCTGGAGGCCCTGGCCGCCGTCGGCTACGGCGCCCTGACCGTCGTCGAACTGCCCCGCCACTCCCACGCCGGCCCTCACCAAGCCGAGCGATCCCTCTCCTTCCTGCGCCGATCGCTCCGGCACCGATCGCTTCCGCACCGATCGCTCCCGCAGCGACCGCTTCCGAACCGAACCACCGGCCGCACCAGCCCTCCCGGGAGCAGCTCGTGATCCCTCGCCGCACCCCGCCCACGCCGACGGCCGACCACGCCCACCCGGCCCACACCACCCCCGCCGACCTGCGCCGCCACCTGGACGCCCACCTCCCGGGCGCCGCCCAGGCCTGGCTGGGCCGGGCCCTGGACGAGGCCGCCGAACACCCGGGCGCCCACGCTCCCGTCCCGGCCTGGGAGCTGCGCCTCGCCGAGGCGGGCAGGCGCTGCGGTACCGAGCACGCCGACGCCGTCCGCGTCCTGATTCTGCACGCGGCCCGTGCCGACACCGACACGCTCACCCGGGTCTACCGCCAGGGCACCGCCGACGAACGCCGCGCGGTCCTGCACGCGCTGTCGCACCTCGTGCCGGGCCCCGACGCGCTGCACCTCGTGGAGGACGCCCTGCGCACCAACGACACCCGCCTGGTCGCCGCCGCGCTCGGCCCGTACGCCGCCCGTCATCTGGCCCCGCACCCCTGGCGGCACGCCGTCCTGAAGTGCCTGTTCACCGGGGTGCGCGTCGGCGAGGTCGCCGACCTGCCCCGCCGTGCCGCGGGCGACACCGAACTCGCCCGTATGCTCCGCGCCTTCGCCGAGGAACGCACCGCCGCGGGCCGTCCCGTACCCGAGGACCTGCACCGCGTCCTGGCCCTGACCGCGCCCCCACCGGCCGCCGAGCCCGGCCTCGACGGCAAGGAGTCCTGATGCGCATCTTCGACCCCCACATCCACATGACGTCACGCACCACCGACGACTACGAGGCGATGCGCGAAGCGGGCGTCCGCGCGGTCGTGGAGCCGGCCTTCTGGCTGGGCCAGCCCCGCACATCGCCCGAGTCCTTCATCGACTACTTCGACTCCCTGCTCGGCTGGGAACCCTTCCGCGCCGCCCAGTACGGCATCGCCCACCACTGCGCGCTCGCCCTCAACCCCAAGGAGGCGAACGACCCGCGCTGCACCCCGGTCCTGGACCAGCTGCCCCGCTACCTGCTGAAGGACGGGGTGGTGGCGGTCGGCGAGATCGGCTACGACTCCATGACCCCGGCCGAGGACCACGCGCTCGAACAGCAGCTCCAGCTGGCCGCCGACCACGGCCTGCCCGCCCTCGTCCACACCCCGCACCGGGACAAGCTCGCCGGCCTGCGCCGCACCCTCGACGTCGTACGGGCCTCCGCCCTGCCCGTCGAACGGGTGCTGCTCGACCACCTCAACGAGACCACCGTCGAGGAGGCCAGGGAGAGCGGAGCCTGGCTCGGTTTCTCCGTCTATCCCGACACCAAGATGGACGAGGAGCGCATGGTCGCCGTTCTCAAGAAGTCCGGCCCGGAGAAGGTGCTGGTGAACTCCGCCGCCGACTGGGGCAGGAGCGACCCCCTCAAGACCCGCAAGGTGGCCGACGCCCTCCTCGCGGCCGGCTTCGACGAGGAAGACGTCGACCTGGTGCTGTGGCGCAACCCGGTGGCGTTCTACGGACTCAGCGGCCGGCTCGACCTGGACGTCGTCACGACGGACGCCACGCACGAGGGCAACAGCATCCTGCGCGGCGGTGAGTGACCCATGCGCTTCCGCCACCCCGACGGCTCCACCGTCCATCTCGCCTACTGCACCAATGTGCACCCGGCCGAGACCCTCGACGGTGTCCTCGCCCAGCTCCGCGACCACTGCGAGCCCGTCCGCCGCCGCCTCGGCCGCGACCGCCTCGGCATCGGCCTGTGGCTGGCCAGGGACGCCGCCACGGCCCTGGTGACCGACCCGGCCGCGCTGCGCGGCCTGCGCGCCGAACTCGACCGGCGCGGCCTGGAGGTGGTCACCCTCAACGGCTTCCCCTATCAGGGCTTCGGCGCCGAGAAGGTCAAGTACCGCGTCTACCGGCCGGACTGGGCCGACCCCGAGCGGCTCGACCACACCACCTCCCTCGCCCGGGTGCTCGCCCAGCTCCTCCCGGACGACGTCACCGACGGCACCATCTCCACCCTGCCGCTGGCCTGGCGCACCGCCTACGACGACAGCCGCGCCGCCCGGTCCCGCACCGCCCTGCGCACCCTCGCCGAACGCCTGGACGTCGTGGCCGAGCTGACCGGCCGCTCCATCCGCATCGGCCTGGAACCCGAACCGGGCTGCACCGTCGAGACCACCGCCGACGCCATCGGACCCCTGACCGACGTCGACCACGAACGCATCGGCGTCTGTGTCGACACCTGCCACCTCGCCACGTCCTTCGAAGACCCGCACACCGCCCTGGACGCCCTCACCCGCGCCCGTGTCCCCATCGTCAAATCCCAGCTCTCGGCCGCCCTGCACGCCGAACACCCCCACCTCCCCGAGGTCCGCGAAGCCCTCGCCGCCTTCGACGAGCCCCGCTTCCTGCACCAGACCCGCACCTCCACCGCCGCCGGCCTGCGTGGCACCGACGACCTGGGCGAGGCCCTCACGGGCAACACGCTGCCCGACGCCTCTCCCTGGCGCGCCCACTTCCACGTCCCGCTGCACGCGGCCCCCGCCCCGCCTCTCACCTCCACCCTCCCGGTCCTCAAAGCCGTCCTGGCCCACCTGGTCGGCGGCGCCCACCCGCTCACCCGCCATCTGGAGGTCGAGACCTACACCTGGCAGGCCCTGCCCCCCGAACTGCGCCCCAGCACGCGCACCCAGCTGGCCGACGGCATCGCGGCCGAACTCGCCCTCGCCCGCGACCTGTTGACGGACCTCGGCCTCAAGGAGCTGCCATGAACCCCGAGGCCGGCGCACCCCCGCGAGCCGACGCCGGGCCCACTCCTCTCCTCGTCCTGGACGTCGTCGGCCTCACCCCCCGTCTCCTCGACCACATGCCCCACCTCAAGACCCTCGGCCAGTCCGGCTCCCGTGCCCCGCTCGGCACCGTCCTGCCCGCCGTCACCTGTGCCGCCCAGTCCACCTTCCTGACCGGCACGCTCCCCGCTGCACACGGCATCGTCGGCAACGGCTGGTACTTCCGCGAACTCGGCGACGTCCTGCTCTGGCGCCAGCACAACGGCCTCGTCGCCGGCGACAAACTCTGGGACGCCGCCCGCCGCGCCCACCCCGGCTACACGGTCGCCAACATCTGCTGGTGGTACGCCATGGGCGCCGAAACCGACATCACCGTCACCCCCCGTCCGATCTACTACTCCGACGGCCGCAAGGAACCCGACTGCTACACCCGCCCCCCGGCCCTGCACGACGAACTCACCGCGAAACTCGGCACGTTCCCCCTGTTCCACTTCTGGGGACCGGGCGCCGACCTGGTCTCCAGCCGCTGGATCATCGACGCCACCCGCCACGTCGTCCGCACGCGCCGTCCCGACCTGGCGCTCTGCTACCTCCCCCACCTCGACTACGACCTGCAGCGTTTCGGCCCCGACGACCCGCGCTCCCTCAAGGCGGCCACCGACCTGGACCGGGCCCTGGCACCCCTGCTCGGCGACGCCCGCGCGGAAGGCCGTACCGTCGTCGCGCTCTCCGAGTACGGCATCACCCGCGTGGACCGCCCCGTCGACATCAACCGCGCCCTGCGCCGCGCCGGCCTCCTCGACGTGCACACCCAGGACGGCATGGAGTACCTCGACCCGATGGCCTCACGCGCCTTCGCGGTCGCCGACCACCAGATCGCCCATGTGTACGTACGCCGCGCCGAGGACCTGGACGCCACCCGGGAAGCCCTCACAGGTCTCCCCGGGATTGATCAACTCCTCGACGACGAGGGCAAGAAGGCCCATCACCTCGACCATCCGCGCTCCGGCGAGTTCGTCGCCGTCGCGGAGCCGGACGCCTGGTTCACGTACTACTACTGGCTCGACGACGACCGCGCGCCCGACTTCGCACGCCTCGTCGAGATCCATCGCAAACCCGGCTACGACCCGGTCGAGCTGTTCATGGACCCGCTCGACCCGCTGGTGAAGGTGAAGGCGGCCACGGCACTGGCCCGCAAGAAACTCGGCCTGCGCTACCGCATGGCGGTCGTACCGCTGGACCCCTCACCTATTCGCGGCAGCCACGGCCGCCTTCCCGTGAGCGACGACGACGGTCCGCTCATCATCTGCTCCACCCCTCGAGCCGTCGGTGACCGTGTGGCGGCCACCGATGTGAAAGCACTCCTGCTCCGACTTGCCGGTCTGTCCTGACCGGGGCCCAGGACCCCTGGGTCCTGACTGGTCACAAGTGAAGCACCCACCACTGACAACGCCCGCCCACCCAGAGGAGTTCCAGCATGAGCCGCACGCACGGGACCGATCCCGAACTCACCCACCGCCTCAGCAGACGAGGCATGCTCGGTGTCGCCGCCGGCGCCACCGTCGCCGCCCTGCTGGGCGCGGCCGCCCCGGCGCAGGCCGCCGCGGGCACCGAGGCCGCGACCGCCACCGGAGCCACCGGCAAGGGCCGGGGCCGCCCCGTCCTCCCGCCCGGCCGCCTCGGCATCCAGCTCTACAGTCTGCGCGACAAGGTCTCCACCCTCGGCTTCGCGCCCGTCTTCGCCGAGCTGGAGAAATACGGCTACGACGAGGTCGAGTTCGCCGGTTACACCCAGGGCTCGGCGGGCCCCATCACCCTCGCGCAGCTCAAGCGCCTGGCCCGCGACCACGGCCTGAACCCGATCGGCAGCCACGTCGGCTACTACTCCAGCGACCCGAACGCGTACACCTTCGCCCAGAACCTCACCAAGGTCCTCGACGACGCCCAGGCCCTGGGCCTCAAGCACATCGGCACCGCTGCCGGGCCCTTCCGCTACGGCACGACCGTCGACGCGATGAAGCGGGCCGCCCACGAGTTCAACACCTACGGCGCGGCGGCGCGGGCACGGGGCATGAAGTTCTACCAGCACAACCACTCCGAGGAGTTCTCCTTCGCCACCGACAACCCCAAGGTGCGCCTCTACGACGTGCTGCTCCGTGAGACCGACCCCGACCTGGTCTTCCTGGAGATGGACATCTACTGGGCGTACGTGGCCCAGTTCCGGTTCTCGAAGCGGCCCGACGGCACCTCCGCACCCTTCGAGCCCCTCGACTACGTCCTGCGCCGCCCGAACCGCTACCCGCTCTTCCACGTCAAGGACGGCGAGAGCGACCCGTCGAACCCCTACGGCTACCGCATGGTGGACGTCGGCGACGGCGACATCGACTACCAGAAGTTCATCTCGGCCGTCACCCGGCTGAAGGGCCACCGTCTCGCCCACCACTGGCAGGCCGAGCACGACAACCCCTCCGAGTCCTTCACCTTCGCCCGCCGCTCCAGCGAGCACCTGCACTCGCTGCGGGAGAAGTGCTGACCGGCACCGGACGACAACGGCAGCAGGCGGCCGCCCCGGGTGCGGGACCACGGGGCGGCCGCCTGCAGCCGTACGCGGAAGGCGTCAGGCCACTTCGTCGCCGAGGGGACGGGGGTTGGGAGTGATCCGTCGGTTGCGGGGCCGCCCCGGCGGGTGCAGGAAGACCGCCACGCACCCGGCGAACAGCGAGATGGAACCGGCGAGCACGAAGGCGCCCGCGTAGTCCCAGGCGCCCACGACCACGGCACCCATGCCGGAACCGAGCAGACCGGACACCAGCTTGGAGCTGTAGACCAGACCGTAGTTGGAGGCGTTGTTGTTCTCGCCGAAGTAGTCCGCGGTCATCGCCGCGAACATCGGGAAGATGGCGCCGCCGCCGAAGCCGGAGATGCTGGAGAACACCAGGAAGAGCGGCAGGTTGCCGATGTTGCCGGACCACAGGATGCCGTACTGGGACAGGCCCAGCACGATGCAGACGAAGATCAGGCACTGCTTGCGGCCGTAGCGGTCGGAGAGCCAGCCGATGACCCCGCGTCCCGTGCCGTTGACGATCGCCTTCAGGGACATCGCGGTGGCCACGATCCCGCCCGCGAAGCCCGCCTCGTCGCCGAACGGCACCTGGAAGGCGATGCCGAAGATGTTCACGCCCGAGGTGCACAGCAGACAGAACCACATCAGCGCGACGCGGCCCGTCCGCCAGGCCTCACCCGGCGTGTACTGCTTCACCGCCGGCGGGTTCTTCTCCAGCGCGCGCCGCGCGCGCGGGTCGTCCGGCTTGCGCAGCGGGTCGACCTCGGCCGGCCACCAGTTCTTCGGCGGGTCCTGGAAGAAGTAGCCCGCCACGGCGACGACCGCCGCGAGGAACACACCGACACAGACGAGCACCCAGCGGAAGTTCGTCAGGTCCATGTACCCGGTGAAGATGAACACGAAGGGCACCGAGCCGTAGGCGAAGCCGCCGTTGACGAAGCCGGTCTTGCCGCCCTTGCGCTCCGGGTACCACTTGCCGACCATGTTCACGCAGGTCGCGTACACCATGCCGGCACCCATGCCGCTGAACATGCCGAAGCCGATGTACGCGACGACGACGTGCGGTGCGAACGCGAGGGACACGTACCCGAGCAGGGTGCCGACGGCGCCCAGCATCATCGCCCAGCGGGCGGGCAGTCTGCCGCTCTCCCGGAGCTTGCCGGCCGGGAAGGCCACCGCGGCCTGGAAGAACACCCAGACGCCCAGCATCCAGAAGATGTGCTGGTTGCTCCAGCTGTGCGCCGTGTGCAGGGTCTCCTCGGCGGACGCGAACGCGTACTCCGCCGAGCTGATGCCCATCATGCCCACCCACGGCAGGATGACCATCCACTTGCGTTTGCGCCCCATGATGTCCAGGTCGGACTCGCCGATCCGGTACATCCGGCCGCCTGCGTCCGTCACCTCCCGGTAGGGGACGGGTGTGGAGATGTCAGTTGTTGCCATGTCGATCGAACCCTCCGCGTGGAAGAAGTCTGGCCAGCGCCCCCTGTCCGTGCTTCTCTGCGCCGGGGCCCGCGGTGAGCGGTCGCCGCAGGCCCCGTGGTCCGAGCCGTCGCTCAGCTCATCGGCCGCCTCCCAACAGTCCCGCCGCCCGCGCCCACCGGGCAGTGCGCCCGGGGGCCAACCCCCCGGACCCCCGGCCGACTCGCGGCCGACGTGCGCATCAGAGCAACCCCGCGGCACGCGCCCACCGGTACTTCGCGCCCAGCACCGCCACCGGCTTCTCGGTCGTGTACGGGTACGCCACGACCCCGCGCTCGAAGAGGTACTGGCAGGCCTCCTCCACCTCGACGTCGCCCGCCAGCGACGCCACCACGGGCTTCTCGATGCCGCGCTCCCGGAACTCGGCCACCACGCGCGCGGTGAGCTCCGCGAAGACCATCGGGGGAGTGACGATGGTGTGCCAGTAGCCGAGCACGAGCGCGTGGATGCGCGGGTCCTCCAGGCCCAGCCGGATCGTCGCCTCGTACGTCGACGGCGGCTCGCCTCCGGTGATGTCGACCGGGTTGCCGGCCGCCCCGAACGGCGGGATGAACGTCCTGAACGACGCGTCCAGGTCCGGCGGGATCTCCATCAGGGTCAGCCCGTTGTCCGTCACCGCGTCCGACAGCAGCACACCACTGCCTCCGGCCCCCGTGATGATCACGACGTTGTCGCCCTGGGGCGCCGGCAGCACCGGCAACGCGCGCGCGTACTCCAGCATGTCGTTCAGCCCGGGCGCCCTGATGACCCCGGCCTGCCTGAGGATGTCCTCGTACACGGCGTCGTCGCCCGCCAGCGCGCCCGTGTGTGAGCCCGCCGCCTTCGCGCCCGCCGCCGTACGGCCCGCCTTCAGGACCACGACCGGCTTCTTCGGGACGGTCGCCCGCGCGGCCTCCACGAAGGCCCGCCCGTCCTTCAGGTCCTCCAGGTGCATGGCGATGCACTCGGTGTGCGGGTCCTCGCCGAACCAGGTCAGCAGGTCGTCCTCGTCCAGGTCCGACTTGTTGCCGAGCCCGACGATCGCCGACACCCCCGTCTTCGTGGTGCGCGCGAAGCCCAGGATGGCCATCCCGATGCCGCCGGACTGCGAGGTGAGCGCCACCCCGCCCTTGACGTCGTACGGCGTGCAGAACGTGGCGCACAGGTCCTGCCAGGTCGAGTAGTAGCCGTAGATGTTCGGCCCGAGCAGCCGGATGCCGTGCCGTTCGGCGATCGCCACGATCTCCTCCTGGAGCTCGTGCTCGCCGGTCTCCGCGAAGCCCGACGGGATCAGCACGGCGTTGGGGATGCCCTTGCGACCCACCTCCTCCAGCGCCGCGGCCACGAACCTGGCGGGGATCGCGAAGACCGCCACATCCACCTCACCCGGGACGTCCGTGACACTCTTGTACGCCTTGCGGCCCAGAATGTCATCGGCCTTGGGGTTCACCGGATGGATCTCCCCGGCGAAACCCCCGTCGACGAGGTTGCGCATCACCGAGTTGCCGATCTTGCCCTGTTCGTTGGAGGCCCCGACCACGGCCACCGACGCGGGCTGCATCAGCCGCCGCATCGACGTGAGGATCTCCTCGCGGGTGTACCTGCGCCTGGGCTTCGGCACCGACTCCGCGAGGATGACCCGGATGTCCGCCGCGACGGCGCCCTCCGGGGTCGCGATCACCGGATTGAGGTCCACCTCGGCTATCTCCGGGAAGTCCGCGACGAGTTCGGAGACCCGGCGGATCTGCTCGGCGATCGCCCACCGGTCCACCGCCGCCGCCCCGCGCACCCCGTGCAGGACCTCCGCCGCGCGGATCGAGTCCAACATCGACAGCGCCTCGTCCGCGTCGACCGGAGCGAGCCGGAACGTCACGTCCTTGAGGACCTCGACCAGCACCCCGCCGAGCCCGAACGCGACGACCTTCCCGAAGGTCGGGTCCGTCACGGCGCCGACGATGACCTCCTGCCCCTTCGGCAGCAGCTCCTGCACCTGGACACCCTCGATCCGGGCGTCCGGAGCGTACGCGCGCGCGTTGTCGACGATGGTGTGGAACGCGGCCCGTACATCGGCCGCGCCCTCCACGCCGACGACCACACCGCCCGCGTCGGTCTTGTGCAGGATGTCCGGCGACACGATCTTCATCACCACCGGCCCGCCGAAGCGCGCCGCGAACGACACCGCCTCGTCGACGTCCCGCGCCAGCTCCTCGCCGGGGACGGCGATCCCGTACGCGTCGGCGATCACCTTGCCCTCGGGGGCGGTCAGCGCGCTCCTGCCCTCGGCCCGTACGGCGTCGAGGAGCTCACGCACCCGCGCGCCCCGGTCTTCGGCCATCAATCAGATCACTCCGTTCGACTTGAGCAGGCGGAGCTCCTCGTCGCCGAGTCCCAGCTCGCCGACGTAGACCTCTTCGTTGTGTTCGCCGAGCAGGGGTGAACTGGTCACGTCCACGGGGGAGTCGGACAGCTTCAGAGGGCTGCCGACGGTCACGAACTCACCGCGCTCGGGGTGCGGCACGGTGACGACCATCTCGTTGGAGACCAGCGACTCGTCCTCGATGATCTCTTTGGTGGAGAGGATCGGCCCGCACGGGATGTTGTGGGCGTTGAGCCGCTCCAGCACCTCCCACTTGGGCAGGGTGGACGACCACTCCTCGATCAGCTGGAACATCTTGTTGAGCTTGGGCAGCCGGGCCTCCGGCGTGGCCCACTCGGGGTCGTCCGCCAGCTCGGGCCGGCCGATCAGCTCGCTCATCGGCTGCCAGCCCACGGGCTGCACGATGACGTACACGTAGTCGTTCGGACCGCCCGGCGCGCACTTCACGGCCCAGCCGGGCTGACCGCCGCCGGACGCGTTCCCGGACCTGGGAACCTCGTCGCCGAAGTCGTCGTTGGGATATTCACGGAGCGGGCCATGTGCCAGCCGCTGCTGGTCCCTCAGCTTCACCCGACAGAGGTTGAGGACGGCGTGCTGCATGGCCACGTTGACCCGCTGGCCGCGCCCGGTGCTCTCCCGCTGGTACAGCGCGGCGAGGATCCCCGCCACGGCGTGGATGCCCGTGCCCGAGTCCCCGATCTGGGCACCCGTCGCCAGCGGCGGCCCGTCCTCGAAGCCCGTGGTCGCCATGGACCCGCCCATGGCCTGTGCGACGACCTCGTACGCCTTGAAGTTGGTGTACGGACCGTCCCCGAACCCCTTGATGGAGGCGTAGACGATACGCGGATTGATCTCCTGGATGCGGTCCCAGGTGAAGCCCATGCGGTCGACCGCGCCGGGGCCGAAGTTCTCGACCATGACGTCGGAGCGCCGGATCAGCTCGGCGAGGATCTCCTTGCCCCGCTCGGTCTTGGTGTTGAGGGTGATGCTCCGCTTGTTGCAGTTGAGCATCGTGAAGTAGAGGGAGTCGACGTCCGGGAGGTCGCGCAGCTGCTTGCGTGTGATGTCCCCGGTCGGCGCCTCCAGCTTCACCACGTCCGCGCCCAGCCAGGCGAGGAGTTGGGTGGCGGACGGGCCGGACTGGACGTGTGTCATGTCGAGGACGCGGATGCCTTCGAGAGCCTTGGTCATGCCGAGGTCACCTCACTTGTACATCGTCTGGTTCATGGTTCCGGGGGCGTACGCGTCCGGGTCGACCCAGACGTTGACGAGCGACGGCTTGCCGGACTCGCGGGCGCGCCGGAGCGCGGGGCCGATGTCGGCGGGGTCGCGGACCTCCTCGCCGTGACCGCCCAGCATCTGGGCGAACTTGTCGTAGTGGACGTCGCCGAGGGTGTTGCCGACGCGCTCGCGCTCCAGGCCGTACTTCTGGGCCTGGCCGTAGCGGATCTGGTTCATGGAGGAGTTGTTGCCGACGATGCCCACGAAGGGGAGGTCGTAGCGGACGAGGGTCTCGAAGTCCCAGCCGGTGAGGGAGAAGGCGCCGTCGCCGAAGAGGGCCACCACCTCCTTGTCGGGCCGTGCCTTCTTGGCGGCGAGCACGAAGGGGACCCCGACGCCGAGCGTGCCGAGGGGGCCCGGGTCCATCCAGTGCCCGGGTGACTTGGGCTGCACGACCTGACCGGAGAAGGTGACGATGTCGCCGCCGTCGCCGATGTATATGGAGTCCTCGGTCAGGAAGTCGTTGATCTCGCTGACCAGCCGGTAGGGGTGGATGGGCGAGGCGTCGGACTTCAGGCTGGGCAGCCGCTTCTCGATGGCGGTCTGCTCGGCGGCGCGCAGCTCGTCGAGCCACTCCTTGCGCTTCGACGCGCCCCCGTTGAGACGCCCGGAAGCCGCTTCGGTCACCGACTGGAGCACGAGGCCCGCGTCGCCGACGATCCCGAGGTCGATGTCGCGGTTCTTGCCGACGGTCCGGTAGTCGAGGTCGATCTGTACGACGGTGGCGTCCGGCGACAGCCGCTTGCCGTAGCCCATGCGGAAGTCGAAGGGAGTGCCGACGATGACGATGACGTCGGCGTTCGAGAAGGCGTACCGGCGGGAGAGCTGGAAGTGGTGCGGGTCGCCGGGCGGGAGCGTGCCGCGTCCCGCGCCGTTCATGTAGGCCGGGATGTTGAGCGTGCGCACCAGGTCGATGGCGGACTCGGTGCCGCGTGTGGTCCACACCTGGCTGCCCAGCAGGATCGCGGGCTTCTCGGCGTGCACCAGCAGGTCGGCGAGCTTCTCGATCGCCTCGGGGTCGCCGGCCGAGCGGGTCGAGGCCCGGTAGGCGCCGGCCTTCGGGACGCGTGCCTTCTCCACCGGCACCTTGGCGTCGAGGACGTCACGCGGGATCTCCAGGAAGGAGGGGCCGGGGGCGCCGTGGTAGCACTCGCGGAACGCCATGGACACCATGTCGGCGGCGCGGGCCGTGTCCGGCACGGTCGCCGCGAACTTGGTGATGGGCGTCATCATGTCGACGTGCGGCAGGTCCTGGAGGGACCCCATCTTGTGCTGGGTGTGCGCGCCCTGGCCGCCGATCAGCAGCATCGGGGACTCCGCGCGGAAGGCGTTGGCGACACCGGTGACGGCGTCGGTCGTGCCGGGGCCGGCGGTGACGACCGCGCAGCCGGGCTTGCCCGTGATGCGGGCGTAGCCGTCGGCGGCGTGTGCGGCGACCTGTTCGTGACGGACGTCGACGACCTCGATGCCCTCGTCGACGCAGCCGTCGTAGATGTCGATGATGTGGCCGCCGCACAGGGTGTAGATGACGTCCACACCCTCCGCCTTGAGTGCCTTCGCGACGAGGTGACCACCGGAGATGAGGTCCTGGCTGTTGCCGTCGGGCATGGCGAAGTCCTGTCCCTTCGTAGGGGTTTTCATGGGGCCTTCGTGGGGGTTGGCATGCTCTCGCGGTTGATTGCATACAGTCGACGAATACTGTATGAACCTTGTTATCCCGCATCCGGTGGGTGGTGTCCAGGGGGCGTGCGGCACTTTTGAGTCAGGAGCCGGAATGGACCTGTACGAGCACCAGGCAAGGGAACTCTTCGAGGAACACGGCATGGCGGTGCCGAGGGCGGAGGTCACCGACTCGCCCAAGGAAGCCCGCGAGATCGCCCGCCGACTCGGCGGACGCGTCGTCGTCAAGGCCCAGGTGAAGACCGGCGGACGCGGCAAGGCGGGCGGGGTGAAGCTCGCGGCCGACCCCGCAGCCGCCGAACTGACCGCACGGCAGATCCTCGGCATGGACATCAAGGGCCACACCGTCCGCACGGTGATGGTCGCCGAACCCGTCGCGATCGAGAGCGAGTTCTACGTCTCGTACGTCCTCGACCGCGCCGCCGGCCGCTTCCTCGCGATCGCCTCGGCCGAGGGCGGCATGGAGATCGAGGAGGTGGCGGCGACCAGGCCCGAGGCGGTGGCCCGGATCCCGATCGATCCCGTCGAGGGGGTCACCTCCGCGAAGGCGTCCGAGATCGCCGAGGCGGCGGGCCTGCCCCCGCAGACCGTCGACGTCCTGATGCGGCTCTGGCAGGTGCTGACCCGCGAGGACGCCCTCCTCGTCGAGGTCAACCCGCTCGTCCGCACCGAACAGGGCCGCATCATCGCCCTCGACGGCAAGGTCACCCTCGACGACAACGCGAGCTTCCGACAGACACGCTGGGGTGACGAGGGCTTCGCGCACGACGACCCGCTGGAGGCGGCGGCCGCCGCCAAGGGCCTCAACTACGTGAAGCTGGACGGGCAGGTCGGCGTCATCGGCAACGGCGCCGGACTCGTCATGTCCACCCTCGACGTGGTGGCGGGCTGCGGCGCGCGCCCCGCCAACTTCCTCGACATCGGCGGCGGCGCCTCCGCCCGGATCATGGCCGACGGTCTCTCCGTCATCCTCTCCGACCCCGACGTGAAGTCCGTCCTCGTCAACGTCTTCGGCGGGATCACCGCCTGCGACGCGGTCGCCGAAGGCATCGTGCAGGCCCTGGACAGCGTCCAGTTGACCAAACCGCTGGTCGTCCGCCTCGACGGCAACAACGCCGCACGCGGCCGGGCGATCCTCGACGACCGCGACCACCCGCTCGTCCACCAGGCCACCACCATGGACGGCGCCGCGCGCCGCGCCGCCGACCTCGCCCACGCGAACTGAGGAGCCGGACATGGCCATCTACCTCACCAAGGAGAGCAAGATCCTCGTCCAGGGCATGACCGGCGGCGAGGGCATGAAGCACACCCGCCGCATGCTCGCGGCCGGCACGAACGTCGTCGGCGGCGTCAACCCCCGCAAGGCGGGCCGCACCGTCGACTTCGACGAGCGGGCCGTCCCCGTCTTCGGCTCCGTCGCCGAGGGCATCGAGGCCACCGGCGCCGACGTCACCGTAGTCTTCGTCCCGCCCGCCTTTGCCGACGCGGCCGTCGTCGAGGCGGTCGACGCCGGCATCGGCCTCGCCGTCGTCATCACCGAGGGCATCCCCGTCCACGACTCCGTCGCCTTCACGACCTACGCGCAGGACAAGGGCACCCGGATCATCGGCCCCAACTGCCCCGGACTGATCACCCCCGGCCAGTCCAACGCGGGCATCATCCCCGCCGACATCACCAAGCCGGGACGCATCGGCCTGGTCTCCAAGTCGGGCACTCTCACCTACCAACTCATGTACGAACTGCGCGACATCGGCTTCTCCACCTGCGTCGGCATCGGCGGCGACCCCGTCGTCGGCACCACCCACATCGACTGTCTCGCCGCCTTCCAGGACGACCCCGACACCGAACTGATCGTCCTCATCGGCGAGATCGGCGGCGACGCCGAGGAACGGGCCGCCGCGTACGTCCGCGACCACGTCACCAAGCCCGTCGTCGGCTACATCGCCGGCTTCACGGCCCCCGAGGGCAGGACGATGGGCCACGCCGGCGCGATCGTCTCCGGCTCCTCCGGCACGGCGCACGCCAAGAAGGAGGCGCTGGAGGCGGTGGGGGTACGGGTCGGGAACACCCCCACCGAGACCGCCCGGCTGGTGCTCGCCGCCCTGGAGGCCGAGGGCTGATCCCGTCCCGCGGACCAGCCCCGGCAGCAGACGCAAGCCCCCCGCCCCCGACTGTGCACCGAGAGCGGAGAACCCATGGCACCACCCACACCCACACCCACACCCACCCTCACCCTCAAATCCGGCACCGCCTGGACCGACGCCTGGCGGCGCTGTCTCGCCGTCGCCCCCGAGGCCTTCCGGGACGACCGGGTCCTCAACCTCTGGAACGGCTCCTGGCAGGCCGACGGCCGGGCTCTGCCCGCCACCAGCCCCGTCGACGGCACCCCCGTCGCGGGCCCGCCCCGACTGGACGGCGCCACCGCGCACCACGCCGTCCGGGCCTGTCTCGACCAGCACCGGGCCTGGCGCCACGTGCCCCTCGCCGAACGCCGCGCCCGGGTCGCCGCCACCCTCGACGCACTCACCCGGCACCGCGAACTGCTGGCCCTGCTCCTCGTCTGGGAGATCGGCAAGCCCTGGCGGCTGGCCCAGGCCGACGTCGACCGGGCCGTCGACGGCGTCCGCTGGTACGTCGACGGCATCGAACCCATGGTCGAGGGACGCGTCCCCCTCGACGGCCCGGTCTCCAACATCGCCAGCTGGAACTACCCGATGAGCGTGCTCGTCCACGCGATGCTGGTCCAGGCGCTGGCAGGCAACGCCGTCATCGCCAAGACCCCGACCGACGGCGGCGTCGCCTGTCTCACCCTGGCCAGTGCCCTCGCCGCCCGCGAAGGCGTCCCCGTCACCCTCGTCAGCGGCAGCGGACGCGAACTGTCCGAGGCGCTGGTCCGCGCCCCCGAGATCGGCTGCGTCTCCTTCGTCGGCGGCCGCGACACCGGCGCCGCGGTCGCCACGGCCGTGGCCGACCTCGGCAAACGCCATGTCCTGGAGCAGGAGGGCCTCAACACCTGGGGCATCTGGAACCACACCGACTGGGACACCCTGTCCGCCGTCATCCCCAAGCTCTTCGACTACGGCAAACAGCGCTGTACGGCGTATCCGCGCTTCGTCGTCCAGCGGCAGCTGTTCGACGAGTTCCTGGGGGCCTACCTCCCGGCGGTCCGCACCCTCCGGGTCGGCCACCCGCTGGCCGTGGAGCACCCCGACGACCCGTACCCGACCCTGGACTTCGGGCCCGTCATCAACGCGGCCAAGGCCAAGGAACTGACCGACCAGGTCGCCGAGGCCGTCGACCGGGGCGCCGTTCCGCTGCACCGGGGCCGGCTCGCCGACGCGCGTTTCCTGCCCGGCCAGGACACCGGCGCGTACGTCCAGCCCGTCACCCTCCTCGACCCGCCCCCGTCCTCCCCGCTGCACCACGCGGAACCCTTCGGCCCGGTCGACACGATCGTCCTGGTAGACACCGAGGCCGAGCTGCTCGCCGCCATGAACGCGTCCAACGGCGCGCTCGTCGCCACCCTGTCGACCGACGACCGGGCGACGTACGAGCGGCTGGCACCCCAGATCCGCGCCTTCAAGGTCGGCCACGGAAAGCCGCGCTCCCGCGGCGACCGCGACGAGCTCTTCGGCGGTTTCGGCGCCTCCTGGCGGGGCGCCTTCGTCGGCGGCGACCTGCTCGTCAAGGCGGTCACGCGCGGCCCGGCGGGGGAGCGGCTGCCGGGGAACTTCCCCGAGTACCACCTCATGCCGTCGGTCGCCTGACCCGGCCCTCGGTGGCCTGTTCGTGACCGTCCGATCACCTGTGGTGAGGCCGTGCGGACCCGCCCGTCGAGGCCCGCACGGCCCCGCCCGAAGCCCCGATATGCAGGTGAAAGGCACTCCGAAACCTTGGTATTGTTGTCCATGTCGCCGCGGGGAACACCCCCGGCCAGGCGGCAGACACCTAGTCCGGGTGGCGGAATGGCAGACGCGCTAGCTTGAGGTGCTAGTGCCCTTTATCGGGCGTGGGGGTTCAAGTCCCCCCTCGGACACCAGAGCAGAACCAGATGAGACCCCACGTGATGTGGGGTCTTCTTCGTTCCCGGGCCGAGGTCGCGCTGGTCGCCTTCGCCGGGGCCCCACCTTTGTCACACACGGCACAAGAATCCGCGGTGCACGCGCCCTACGCCGGGCGGTCGCGCGCACCCACTGCCGAAGGCTGACGAAATCCAGTCGGCGCACCCCTGGTCCGACGGATGGTTACGTGCCCGTGACTCGGTGTAATTTCGATGGAGGTGGGGAGCTGACCGTCCGGGGGGAACGATGGAAGTCGGCCTTGTTCTGCCTCTCGCGGAATACCCGTCGGGGCAGCCGGCGTACGCGGAGATCAAATCGCTCGCCCTTCAGGCGGAGCACGCGGGATTCGACTCGTTGTGGGTCTTCGACCATCTCCTGTTTCGCGAGGCCGACGGGACGAGCGAGGGGATCTGGGAGTCCTGGACCGTACTGTCCGCGCTCGCCGAGGCGACCGAGCGGGTGGTGCTCGGCTCACTGGTGACCTGCACCGCGTTCCGTAATCCCGCGCTGCTGGCCAAGATGGCCGTGACCCTTGACGAGGTGAGTGGGGGCCGTCTGGTCCTCGGCCTCGGCAGCGGATGGCACGAGCCCGAGTTCGAAGCCTTCGGTGCCCCCTTCGACCACCGCGTGGACCGGTTCGAGGAAGCGCTGCGGATCGTCCTCCCGCTGCTCCGGACCGGCCGCGCCGATTTCTCCGGCCGCCATTACCGCACCCGTGACTGCGAGTTGCGCCCGCGTGGCCCCCGGCCCGGCGGCCCTCCCGTCCTGGTGGGTGCGCACCAGCCGCGGATGACGGCGCTGGCGGCGCGCTACGCGGACCTGTGGAACACATGCTGGTTCGGCGCTCCGTCGGGTGCCGAGACGGCCATCGCCCGGGCCAGAGAGAGCTGTCGGCGGGTGGGCCGCGACCCGGCGACGCTGGGCATCACCCTCGGCGTCAACGTGGACGTCACCGACGAAGGGGCGAGCGGCCGTGACGCGGAGACGCCTCCCGGCGCCGACATCCTGACCGGATCACCGAGAGCGGTGGCCGAGGGGCTGCGCCAGTACGAGGCACGCGGTGTCGACCACCTGATCCTCAACCTCAATCCCCATCACGGCGAAGCCCAGAAACGGTTGACGACCGCGTTGCGGCGGTACCGGGCGGAGGCTCGGACGACCACGGGAGACACGAACCAATGACGTGGACCATGGACGAGTCACGGGTGCGGCCCTTTCTCTCGGCCGCGGAACGGCGTGATGTCACGGGCGCGCTGTGGGCTGCCCCGCAGCGGGGCAGGACCTTCTCCGAACCCGAGTCGGGCGAGACGGACGGCGCTCTCACCAAGCCCACGTTGGCCCCGAAGAAGTGGTGGAAGGACAGCAAGGACGGCAAGGACGCGAAGGAGGGAAAGGACGCGAAGGAGGGAAAGGACGGGAAGGATTTCAAGGACGGCAAGGACCGCAAGGACGGCAAGGACGGCAAGGACGGCAAGGATCAGAAGGACAGCAAAGACAGCAAGGACGGCAAGGACGGTAAAGACAGCAAGGACGGCAAGGACGGCTTCGACTGGGCGATGACCTCACCCGAACCCGCCGCCTTCGTGCGTGAGGCGACCGAGGATCCCGGGTCCGGCCTCGGCCGCGCCGTCCCCGCCCCCTCCGGGACGGGGACGCACCAGACGCTCGACATCCCGGCGGAATCATTCGCGGAAGTACGGGAGGCCACGGAGAAACTGCGGTCGTCTCGCGGCAACCGGCTGCTGAGGAGGCGCGGTGTCGTCATCTGAGGTTCCTGCTCCCGGCTTCTCCGGGCTGGTTCTCGTGGCCGACCCCGAGGACGCGGTGGCGGCCGAGGTACGGGACTTCGTCGTGGAGAGCGGGCACGAAGCCGTCGTCCTCGACGTGTTCGACGCCGCGCAGATGTTCACCGTCACCGTCGACGGCGGCGACGCCGTCGTCGAGCCGACGCTGCCGATGATGCTCCGGCTGCCCAGCCCGCCCCTGCGGAGGATCAGCTTCGACGCCGAGTTCCACCTCAGCGAGTGTCTGGCGCACCTGTGGGCCGTCACCGCACTGACCACGGCACCGGTCATCAACCGTCCGTCGCCCGGCGGCCTCGGCACGCGTGTCTCCGCGTCGGCGGTCCTCACCGAACTGCGGGCCGGGTTGACCGGCGGGTCGTGCGAGGTGTTCTCCTCCCGGCCTCCCGCGCCCGACCGGCCCGCCGAGGGGGAGGGCACGCAGTGGTGGGTGCAGGACCTGGCCACCTGGCGGACGCACCCCTGGCCGGAGGTCTCGGACGGCTCCGGCCCGTACCGCGCGAGGTGGTCGGACCCCGATCCCCTCTTCGAGACCGTGGTCGTTCTCGGGGACCGCGCATGGCCGTGCAGCGCGGTCGAACTCGACGCGCTGTGCCTGGAGAAACGCAGTACGGACGTCGCGGCGCGGCTCGGCCTCGAACTGGCGGCCGTGGTCTGGCGGATAGCCCCGGACCTCACCCGGGCGAGGCCCGTCATGGTCGAGCCGTTCCCCGACGTGGAACAGCTGCGCATGGTCTGGCTCGGACTCGGTCCTCAACTGCTGAAGGTGTTCTTCCCATGATCTACGCCGTCGGGCTGGCCGCCGAGACCACCCTCGCGCACTTCACCGCCTCCGCCGAGGCCCGCGGCGTACAGGTGGAGACGGTCGATCTGCTGGAGGCGGTGGCGGCGGACGACTGGCAGTTGAGCATGGGCGGCGGGCGTCAGGCACGGGTCGGTGGTCGCACCCTCGACGCCGAGGGGGCCTACTACTGCAGGATCACCGATCTGTCGGCCCTTCAGGAGGATCCCGCGCCGGCGCTGCGCTGGCGTTGGCTGACGACGGCCCTCGCGGCCTGGCTGGACCACATCCCGGGCCTTGTCGTCAACCGTCCCTCCATCCACTGCGACAACGGAGCCAAGCCACTGCACGAATGGTCGCTGGCCCGAGCCGGGTTCATGGTTCCCGCGAGCGTCACCAGTTCGTCGCCGCGGCGGCTGCGGGCCTTCGCCGAAGCCGGGCCGACCATCGTCAAAGCGGTGTCCGGTGTACGGGCCACCAGCCGCCTCCTCGCTCCGGGCGACCTCGACGGCTTCGACCCCTGGCAGGGACCGGTGCATCTGCAGCGCCACGTCGAGGGCCGGGACGTCCGCGCGCACGTCGTCGGCGGCCGGGTGCACGCCGAGGACATCGCCTCCGAGGCGGTGGACTACCGGACCGACCCCGACGCGGTGTTCACCCCCTGCGAGCTGCCCGGACCGCTCGCCGAGCGCATGGTCCGCCACACCGCAGACCTCGGCATGTCCTTCGCCGGCTGGGACTTCAAGGTCGCCGGGGACGGCACGCACTGGTGCCTGGAGGTCAACCCCATGCCGGCGTACGACTGGTACGACCGCCGACTCGACGGTGCCGTCACCACATCTCTGCTCGACCTGCTGCGGGGGAGGCTCTCGTGATCGACAGGCTGACCGTCCTCACCGAAGCGGACAGCGCCGTACTCCGTGACACCGTGCACGGCCTGCGCGAGCACTGGATCCCACGCGGCGCGGAGCCCGCCGCCTTCTTCACCCTGGGGACGCCCAGCTATCTCGACCTCGCCGAGAACGCGGACACCGGCGACTACCGGAAGCGCGCGGATGCCTCGAAGGCGGTGCTGTGGGAGTCCTTCGGACCGCTGTACGAGCGTCTCGCGTACCTTCTCGGGCGGCACCTCGACGCCCCGGTCCACTATCCCGAGCACCTCGCCCTGCCCGGTTTCCATGTCTGGCTGGCCGCGGCCGTATTCACCAGGGCGAAGGCACCCGTCCACTTCGACATGCAGTACAAGGCCTTCACCTGGCCCCCTGGGACCGATCTGAGCCGACTGCTCTCCTTCACCCTGCCCATCCGGCTGCCCGCGGCCGGCGGAGGCCTGAACGTCTGGGACGCGAGCCACGAGGACTTCCGGCGCGCGCTGGAGAAGGGCTGGGTCGACGACGCCGCCGACCTGAAGCGCTTCCACGCCCTGCACTACGTCCCCTACAAGGCCGGAGAGATGGTGATCCACTCCGGCCACATCCTGCACCAGGTCGCGCCGAGCACCCGGGTGGAAGCCGATGACGAGCGGCTCACCCTGCAGGGACACGGGGTGTGGTGCGACGGACGCTGGCTCCTCTACTGGTGACACGAGAGGCACCTTGCGGTGTCTCCGGCGCCGGTGTGCGTCCGGCCTGGCCGCTGGGGCCCGGTGAAAAAATACGGTGCCCCCTCGGAGCCGGCTTCCCTAGACTCGCCGCACAGCGCGCGTCGCACGAACCTGCGGCGCGCTCTTCATGACGAGTGATCAGTAGACGCAGAGGGGAGCCCGGCCGTGCGTGACCGTACCGCTGTCGTCGTTCCCCGTTCCCTGCACGAGGTGATCCTCGTGTCCTCGTCCGTCCGGTGCCCGCTGCGCGGCCGGTACCGGAACCCGTGACGTACGCCTGACGTCATCGCACGGCGCCCACGCACGGGAATCGCGCTGCCCTGAAACAGCTCAGCTGAAAGGCCACGGGCCATGCGCAGCACCGTCAACAACATCGCCAACCCCCTGACCGCCGTGCGGAATCTGGGCATCCTCGCCCATGTCGACGCCGGCAAGACCACCGTCACCGAGCGGTTCCTGTACGCCACCGGAACCACGCACAAGCGGGGCGAGGTCCACGACGGGACGACCGTCACCGACTTCGATCCGCAGGAGCGCGACCGGGGCATCACCATCTTCGCGGCGGCCGTCAGCTGCGCCTGGGACGGGCATCGGATCAACCTGATCGACACCCCCGGCCACGTCGACTTCGCCGACGAGGTGGAACGTTCGCTCAGGGTGCTCGACGGCGCGATCGCGGTGTTCGACGCGGTCGCGGGCGTCGAGCCGCAGAGCGAGTCGGTGTGGCGGCAGGCCGACCGGCACGGCGTACCGCGCATCGCCTTCGTCAACAAGCTGGACCGCGCGGGCGCCGACCTGGACACGGCCGTCGAGTCGATCCGGCAGCGGCTCCACCCGGTCCCGCTGGTGGTGCAGGCACCGATCGGTACGGAGGACTCGTTCGTCGGTGTGGTGGATCTGCTGCGTATGCGGGCGCTGGTGTGGGCGGACGGATCCGAGACGGCCGAGGAGGGGCCGGTTCCCGACGACCTCAAGGACGAGGCCGGACGGCGACGGCGGCGGCTGGAGGAGGCCGTGGCCGAACTGCATCCGACGGCGCTGGAGGAGTTCTGCGAACGGGGCACACTCTCCGCGGGGACGCTCGCCGCGGCCCTGCGCGACCTCACCCGCACGGGCGAGGGCGTGGTCGTGCTCTGCGGCTCCGCCTACCGCAACCGTGGCATCGAAACCCTGCTCGACGCGGTGGTGGCGTACCTGCCGTCGCCGCTCGACGTGCCCGCCGTACGCGGCACGCACGACGGTACGGAGCAGGAGCGGGCCGCCGAGGCAGAGGCGCCGGTCGCGGCCCTGGCGTTCAAGGTGAGCGCCACGGCCACGGGACGGTTGACGTACGTGAGGCTCTACTCGGGCACGATCCGGAAGGGGGACACCGTGCTGGACGCGGGGACGCGGCGCACCGAGCGGATCGGCCGGATCCTGCGGGTCCAGGCCGACCGGCACGCCGAACTGGAGCGGGCCGTGGCCGGCGACATCGTCGCGGTGGTCGGGCTGAAGTCCGCCCGTGCGGGGACGACGCTGTGCGATCCGGCGGCGCCGCTGCTCCTCGAACCGCCGTCCGTCGCCGAACCGGTGGTGTCGGTGGCCGTCGAGGCCCGCCGGAGCACCGACACCGACCGGCTCGCCACGGCCCTCGCACGGCTCGCCGAGGAGGACCCCTCGCTCGTGGTGCGGACCGACCCCGAGACCGGGCAGACGCTGTTGTCCGGCATGGGCGAACTGCATCTGGAGGTGGCGGTGGAGAAGATCCGGCAGGCCCATGGGCTGGAGGTGGCCGTCGGTCGGCCACGCGTGGCCTGTCGCGAGACGGTCGTGCGTGGGGTGTCGGGGCTGGTCTTCCGGCACGTCAAACAGGACGGCGGAGCCGGGCAGTTCGCGCATGTCGTGCTGGACGTGGCGCCTCTGCCGCCCTCGGAGGCCGACGGTGACGGTGCCGCCACGGGCTTCGTCTTCCGTTCGACCGTCGTGGGCGGGCGGGTGCCGCAGGAGTACGTGCGCGCGGTCGAGGCCGGCTGCCGTGACGCGCTCGCCGAGGGGCCGCTCGGTGGTCACCTGGTGACAGGGCTGATCGTCACCCTGACCGACGGGGCGACCCACTCCAAGGACTCCTCGGAGATGGCGTTCCGTACGGCCGGGCGACTCGCGCTGCGGGAGGCCCTGCGGGTGGCGGTGATGGGGCTGCTGGAGCCTGTCGCCGATGTCACGGTGACCGTGCCCGCGGATGCCGTGGGTGGGGTGCTCGGGGATCTGGCGGCTCGGCGCGGCCGGGTCACGGACTCCGCGCCCCGGGGCGGCTCTGTGGTCGTCACGGCGGTCGTACCGCTCGCCGAGCTGTTCGGTTACGCGACGCGGTTGCGGAGCCGGACGCAGGGGCGGGGGACGTTCACGGCGCGGCCTGCCGGGTATGCGGCGGCGCCGGGGGCTGTGGCGGTGGGTTAGGGGGAGGGCGGGGGTGAGTCTTTCTCGCCCCCGCCGCCCCTACCCGTCCCATCCTGAAAGGGCTGCGCCCCTTCGACCCCCACACGTCCGTCCGGTGGGGGCTTCTCGCGCAGTTCCCCGCGCCCCTTTCGGGGCGCGGGGAATCTTCGCCGTCAGGCCCAGGGGCTCACCGCTGTGAAGCTGCTGTCGGCTCGGAAGGTGTCCGTGGCCTGGTAGGTCTCCACGCGCAGTTCGTAGTTGTAGTGGCGGATGTAGCGGCCCGGGTAGTTGTACGACTCCAGGCGCACGGAGCCGGAGGTCGTGCCCGGACGGGCGCAGTACGTGGCGTCCTTGGCGAACACGGTCGTGCCGTTGTTCGTGTCGAAGCGGAGCCGGAAGTCCCAGTGCCGCAGATAGCGGCCCGAGGAGTCGCGGAAGGAGTAGCAGTTGGCGTCCGCGAGGCCGGGCACGACCGTGAAGGTCGCGCTCTGCTTGACGGCGGTCGTGCTGGAGGACGTCACCGGGTCGATGTAGCCGAGGCTGTCGGAGCGCACTGCGGCGTACCGGCCGGGGAAGTTGACCGACTGCAGTGACCTGGTGGTGTTGGTGGGCAGGGTGACGCCGCCGGAGACTGTCTCCTTCAGCACGGTGGCGTGGCGTATGAAGCCGGTCAGCCCGGGCACCTCGGTGGGCGTGGACCAGGTGGCGAAGTTGTCGTAGCTGTCGCTGTACCAGTACTTCCCGGCGCTGTAGCCGTCGTAGTAGATGCGCCAGCCCCCGTTGTCGAGCGGGACCAGGGCCGGGCCCTCGACCCAGTCGCCGAACCCGGCCCAGTTGCCCGTCTTCCGTATGGTGTACGGGCCGGTGAGGCTGGAGGCGGTGGCGTACTCGATGTACTTCGTCGTCTCGTTCTTGGTGAACGCGTGGTACGTGGAGCCGACCTTGACGATGAAGGTGTCGATGTAGTTCGGGCCGATGCCGGACAGCTGGGTGGGCGCGGACCACGTGGTCAGCGCGGAGTTGGTCGCCGTGATCTTGTAGGCGGTGAAGTGGGTGGCGGTGCTCGCCGACGTCAGGGACACGATGATGTTGACGCTGCCGTCGGTGTCGATGAACCACTCGGGTGCCCAGGTGCGGGTCAGCCCCGTGACCGGGATCGTGTAGTTGTACAGGAACGACCAGTTCAGCCGGTCGGTGCTGCGGGCGAAACCGATCGTGTTCCCGGTCCAGTTGGTGGTGTACGTGAGGTAGTAGAAGCCGTCCGTGTGCTTGAAGATGCTGGGGTCGCGGATGAGGCCCGAGGGCGGGGTGTACGCCGGGCCCTTCCGCAGGGTGAAGCCGGTCGCGTCCGGCGAGTCGTAGACGTACATGTTCGACTCGCTGCTGTTGGTGAACGCGGTCATGGTGTACCGCGTCGCCTGCCCCGCCGACGGGTGGGCGGCTCCGGCCGCGCCGGCGAAGGCGGTGGTGAGCCCCAGGAGGGCGGCCACCGAGGTGAGGAGGGCGAGGACCGCCCTGAGGGTTCTGTTCAACGCTCGTCCCATTTCTGCGTGAACTGCCCTGAGGCGTGAGGATGTTGTTTTGTTCGATATGTCGCACATCGTGCGGAACTTCGGTCAGAAGATAAGAGGGGGGTATGTGCACGTCAATGGATCGCGCAGGAGTTTCTGCGAAGGGTGATTCCGTCCCTGTGGCGCTGCTGTGTCTCTCCCCGCGCCCTGATGGACCACCCTCCGGGGGTTGCCTCCCGTCCCGAAACGCCCCTGGTCACACCGTGTTTCCCACCCGCACTCCCGGCGGGCAACAGGAAACCCGTCGATCCCGGTGCAGGGGATGGCGATCCTGACTTCGGAGTCAACGGCCAGGGAGACCCGGCAACAGTGAGACCCGGCAACAGCGAGAACCAGCAAGGGGGAAACATGCGCAACATGTTCCGCGGCGCCGCCGCGTTCCTGACGTCCGTGGCCGCGATGGTGGCGCTCAGCGGCTCGGCCGAGGCCAAGCCGGCGGACACCTGGGACGGCTGCCCGTACGGCGCGGTCTGCATCTACGGCCAGGGCGTCGAACCGCGCGACAACCCGCACCCGACCAACGTGTACTACAGCTACAAGGCCCACAACCTGAGCAACCAGGTCGGGTACCACTGGGTCTACAACAACCAGTACGGCGGCGCCCTCGCGGACCTGTGCAAGCAGTACAACGGCGGCGACTGCATCGAGACCATCCCGGCGGGGCACGCCTTCTACCGCAACCTCACGCCCATCAACTCGATCGTCCTCCGCCCGTAGTGCCACGGAGAGCGTCCGCCTGACGACGTCCGGAACCGGCTGCCCGCGGTTCCGGACGTCGGCGTTTTCGCCACTCCGGGTGAAAGGCTTGGCCGCCCCCGCCGACCCGGCAGTAACATGGGTTTCCGCCGTCTCACGGCCGCACTGCCTTGGGGGACACCTTGGGGGACCCGCTGCACGGACAGCAGACAGACCCTCACCACGGACGGGACCGGGACGCGCCGACCACGCTGTCCTTCCCGGCACAACTGCGGCGGCTCCGGCAGGAACGCGGAATGTCGCTCACCGATCTCGCCCGCCGGACCCACTACAGCAAGGGCTACCTCAGCAAGATCGAGACCGGCGCCAAGCGGCCGACCGTCGATGTCGCCCGGCTGTGCGACCAAGTGCTGGGCGCCGACGGGGAGTTGCTGCGACTGGTGCGGCAGGCGCCGCCGCGCGACGACGGCGACCCGGGGCCCGACGCCGCCGCGCACCAGCCCGCCGAGACCTGCCCCTACCGCGGCCTGTCGGCGTTCACCCCTGAGGACGGGGAGTGGTTCTTCGGCCGCGAGCAGGCCACCGCCGCACTGGTGGAACGGGTCTTCGAACGGGTGGGCAGCGGACCGCTGTTGCTCGCCGCCCCGTCCGGCGCGGGCAAGTCGTCCCTGCTCAACGCCGGTCTCGTCCCCGCGCTCAGGCGCGGCGACCTCCCCATGCCGGGCGCCGACCGCTGGCCGGTGGTCCAGCTCACCCCCACAGCGCGCCCCCTGGACGAACTCCTGGAACGCACCGCGAAGGTGCTGGGCAGCGACCTCGGGGTCACCGCCGACGAGGTACGGGACGACCCGGACGCCCTGCTCGGCGCCGTACGGGCCGGGGCGGACGCCTCGCCACCGGCCCCGGGGGAGCGACGGCCCCCACCGGCCCGACCGGTCCTGATCGTCGACCAGTTCGAGGAACTGTTCACGCTCTGCGCGGACGAGGGCGAACGCCGCTCCTTCGTCCGGGTGCTGTGCGCCCTCGCCACCTCCCGGCCGACGACGAGTCCGCACCCGCCCGCCGTCGTGGTCCTCGGTGTCCGCGCCGACTTCACCGGCAGCTGTCTGGGCCTGCCCGAGCTCGCCCCCGTCCTCACCGACGGACTGTTCGTCCTCTCCCCGATGACCGTGGCGGAACTACGGGAGTCCGTCACCCGCCCGGCGGAGCTCGCGGGCCTCACCCTCGAACCCGGCCTGGTCCCGCTGCTGTTACGGGACGCGGGACTCCGCGACGACCCGGACACGGGCCCCGGCGGTGGTGCCGCGGTCGGCTCCGACGAGACACCTTCCGGCGCGCTCCCCCTCGTCTCCCACGCCCTGCTCGCCACCTGGCAGCGGCGGCGCGACTCCGCGCTGACCGTCGACGGGTACGAACGGGCAGGCGGAATCCAGGGCGCGGTCGCCCGCACCGCGGAGAACGTGTTCGCGCGGCTGTATCCCGCCGAGCAGAAGACGCTCCGACGCATCCTGTCCCGGCTGGTGCTCGTCATGGACGGGGCCGGAGCGACCCGCCGCCGGATGAGCCGGGACGCCCTGATGGCGCGGCTCGGCGACGCGGACGGGGCGGCCGCCGCGCTCGACGCCTTCGTCCGGGCCCGGCTCATCACCCTGGACAGCGACACCGTCGAGATCACCCACGAGGCGCTGCTGCACGCCTGGCCCCGGCTCCGCGGCTGGATCCATGCCGACCGGGCGGGCCTCCTGCTGCACCAGCAGCTCTCGCACGCGGCCGGTGAATGGGAGCGGGAGCGGCGCGACCCGTCCGCCCTCTACCGGGGCAACCGCCTCGACACCGTGACGGCGTGGGCCGAGGAGTCGGACGGCTGGAGCAGGCTCGCCCCCGACGAGGAGGCGTTCCTGCGGGCCAGCCAGGCCGAGGAGGACGGGCGCCGCAGACAGGTCAGACGCCAGGTACGGCTGCGACAGTCCATGCTGGCCACCCTCGCCGTACTGCTGGGCCTGGCCGTCACCGCCGGAGGAATCGCCTACCAGCAGCGCGAGGGTGCCCTCGACCAGGAACGCGTCGCCCGTTCCCAGGCCCTCGCCGCGCGCTCCGTGTCCCTCGCCGGGGGCCGCCCGGAAGCGTCGATGCTCCTCGCGGAGCAGGCATACCGGACCGCCCCCACCGCCGAGGCCCGCGGCGCCCTGCTCAGCACCCAGTCGCAGCCTTTCTCCGCCCGCATCGACGGGCACCGCGGCCCGGTCAACGCGGTCGCCTTCGCGCCCGACGACCGCAGCCTCGCGACGGCCAGTTCCGACGGCACGGTCGTCCTGCGCAGCACGGCCGACGGCCACCGCGTCCTCGCCCGGTTCCGGGTTCCGGGACGCGTGCGCTCGGTGGCCTTCGGCGCCGACGGCCGTACGGTCGCGATCACGTCCACCGACGGGCCCGTGACCCTGTGGAGCACCGCCGGGCACCGGCGGACGGCGACGCTCTCCGACGCCACGAAGGGCGCGCGGGCCGTCGCCTTCGACCCGCGCGGCGGCGGACTCGCGGTCGCCGCCGCCGACGGGACCGTACTTCTGTGGGGCACCGGACCCAGCCCCCGGCTCACCGCGACCCTCCCCGGGCACAAGGGCCACATCAACGCGCTGGCGTACGCCCCCGACGGGCGGACGCTCGCCTCCGCCGGCGGGGACCGGGCCGTACGGCTCTGGGACACCGACGACACCGACCGGCCCCGGTTCCTCGACGCCCTCGACGGGCACGCCGACGAAGTGCTGGGCGTCGCCTTCTCGCCGGACGGGAGCACGGTGGCCTCCGCCGGCGTCGACCGGACGGTACGGCTGTGGGACGCCGACGACAGGCGGCTGACCGACACGTTCACGGGCAGCAGCGACGACATCAACGGCGTCGCCTTCACCCCGGACGGGGAGACGGTCGTCGGCGCGGTCGGCGACGGGACGACGCGGCTGTGGGACGTGCGCAGCGGCCGGCAGACCCTGGTCCTCGCCGGACACACCGACTACGTCCTCGGGGTGGCCGTCACCTCCGACGGCGCCCTGCTGGCCACGGCCGGGTTCGACCAGTCCGCCGTCCTGTGGGACCTGAGCGGGGCGGTCCTGACGTCGCGTCCGTTCACGGAGGTCTGGCAGACCGCCTACAGCCCCGACGGGAAACTGCTGGCCACGGCCGACGCCGACCACACCGTTCGGCTGTGGGACGCGCGGACGCACGCCCTGGTGGCTGAGCTTCAGGGGCACACCGAGACCGTGTTCTCGGTGGCCTTCTCGCCCGACGGGCAAACCCTCGCGTCGGCCGGATCCGACGGCACGGTCCGGCTGTGGGACGTGGCGGAGCGCAAGGCGCTGAAGAAGCTGACCGGACACAGCGGACAGGTCTTCTCCGTCTCCTTCTCACCCGACGGACGGACCCTCGCGTCGGCGGGCGCCGACCACACGGTGCGCCTGTGGGACGTGGCGGAGCGCCGACGGCTCGCCGTTCTCGGCGGCCACAAGGACTTCGTCAACGATGTCGCGTTCAGCCCCGACGGGCGCACCCTCGCCGGTGCCGGCGACGACCTGACGGTACGGCTGTGGGACGTCGCAGGACGCCGCGAACTCGCCGCGCTGACCGGCCACTCGGGCGCGGTGCGGGGCGTGGCCTTCAGCCCGGACGGCGGCACCCTCGCGAGCAGTGGCAACGACGGGGCCGTACGCCTGTGGGACGTCCGGCACCGCCGCTTCGAGACCGCGCTGACCGGCCACTCGGGCGCGGTGCGCGGAGTGGACTTCAGCCCGGACGGCCGCACCCTCGTCAGCAGTGGCAACGACCGCACGGTACGCCTGTGGGACGTCGCCGGACGGCGGCCGTGGGCGACGCTCACCGGTCATACGAACGCGGTGTGGGGCGTGGACTTCGCGCCCGACGGGCGGACCGTGGCCAGCAGCAGCACCGACGGCACCGTACGGCTGTGGGACCTCGACCCCGGCGCCCGGCTGGCGGACATCTGCCGGTTGCGCGCCGACATCGGCCCCGAGGAGCGCGCGGCACTGCTGCCCGGGATTCCCGTCCCGGCGGACCCGCCGACGTGCGGGCGGGGCTGAGCGACACGCGAGGGCTCTGCGTACCGTTCGGCAACCACCCTGCTCGGAAGGGGTTTCCCAAGTGTTTCCCGTTGCCCGGTGGGACCGGACTACACCCGGATCTCGACGAGCGGGGTGGTGGTCGGCCAGGCTGCTGCCCGACCACCACGAGTTCGTTCGAGACCGACGAGACCGACGAGACCAACAGGAAACGGGGGTTCCGGCATGGTGAGCCGGACCAATGTCATCCGCACACTGATCGCCCTCATGGCGCTGCTCTTCTGGGCGCCGGTGTCCACGGCCTCGGCGGCACCCGCCGCCCCCGCCGCAGGCGACTGCCGCCCCCTCGCGTCCGGCGCCTCCGCCGCCGCCGAGCGGGCGATCGCCGCCGCCTGCGCCGAGGTCGCCGCGGGCACCTGGTACACCTGGGGCGGTGGCCACGGGGCCACACCCGGGGCCACCTACGGGCAGGTCGACCCCACCGACCCCGCCAGCGAACACGACCCCGAGCGGCGCGGGTTCGACTGCTCCGGCCTGGTCCGGTACGCGTACGCCCAGGCCACCGGTGGCAGGGACATCCTCAACGGCGTGGCCAGCCAGCAGTTCTACACGCACCGCGCCGCCGCCCGCTTCACCGCAGCCCAGGGCCTCGCCCCGCTGCTGCCCGGCGATCTCCTCGCCTACGGCAAGGACTCCAAGGACATGCAGCACATCGCCATCTACCTCGGCGCGGGCAAGATGGTCGAGGCCAAGCAGTCCGGCACCAAGCTGATGGTGAGCGACGTCCGGCTGGGCAGCACCTACTTCGGCGCCGTCCGGGTCAACACCGGCGAACCCACCGGCCACATCCACCAGACGTGGGGCACCGGCGTCTGGACCAAGGCCCAGCCCAGCCTCGGGGCCGACCGCGTCTACGCCTTCCCGTACTCGACCACCGTCCGCGTGTACTGCCAGAAGCACGCGGAGCTGGTGAAGGCGGAGGGCTACGAGAACGACGCGTGGTCCTACCTGCCGGACTACCGGGCGTGGGTCACCAACATCTACATCAAGGGCCCGGCCTGGCTGGCGGGCGTCCCCGACTGCAAGGACGTGCCGCCCATCACCTGACGGCCTCGCGCCGGTGACCGTCGGGGGGCGGCCACCTGCGTGAGCGTCACCTGTGCCCGTACGCTGCGTCAGCGTACGGGCACATTCTGTGGACAGTACGCACGTCCTCCCGTCACGCTGGGTGCCGTCGGGGCATGGGGGCCACAGTGCACGAAGACCGGAGGTGGCCGCGGATGACGGGCGGCGGCATGGGCAACGACTACGACGAGGCAGCGGCCGACGAGGGGTCGGCGGTGGACCGCGAACCCGACCCCTCGGACAGTCTGCGGACGTGGGGCGCCGTGACACAGGCGCTGCGCGAGCACGCGGGCTACAGCCGGGCGGAGTTCGCGGATCTCGTCCGCTTCTCCCGGCACACGGTGGAATCGGTGGAGCAGGGGCGCCGGATGCCGGACGCGAACTACGTACGGCGGGCCGACGAACTGCTGGGGAACACCGGGGCATTGCGCAAGTCGTCACAGTATGTGACGCGGGGGCGGGGGGACGTGGGCCTGGCGGCCTGGTTCCGCCAGTGGGCCCGGCTGGAGCGGGTCGCGGTGAGCCTGTGCACGTACGAATGCAGGCTGGTCCCCGGGCTGTTGCAGTCGCGGGACTACGCGCGGGCGGTCTTCGAGGGGACCGTCCCGGTGACACCGGACGACCAGCTGGACAGCTTCATGGACCGCCGGATGGAGCGTCAGCGGATGCTGTTCGAGAGGCCGACGACCCCGTTCAGCTTCATCGTCGAGGAGCATGTGTTCCGGCGGCGGTTCGGGGACGACGCGCGGATGCGGGGGATGCTCGACCATGCGCTGGAGCTGAGCACGCCCCGCAATGTGACGCTCCAGATCGTGCCGTTGGAGGCCGGGTTGCACGCGTGCCTCGACGGGCCCGTGCAGCTGTTGGAGACGCCGCAGGGGCAGCGGCTCGCGTACTCCGAGGGGCAGCAGAACGGCCGTCTGATCTCCGACTCGAAAGAGGTGAGTCTGCTCCACCAGCGCTATGACACACTGCGCTCGCAGGCCCTGAATGCCAAGGATTCCCGGGCGCTGCTGGAGCGACTCCGAGGGGAACTGGACCTATGAGCACGACGGAACTGGTGTGGTTCAAGTCAAGCCACAGCGGCAGCCAGGGTGACAGCTGCGTCGAAGTCGCCGTCACCGGACAGGCCGTGTGCGTACGTGACTCCAAGGACGTGACCCAGCCGCACTTCGCGGTCGGACGGGCGGGGTGGTCGCGGTTCGTGGGGTTCGTGGGACACGAGGGCCACCAGGGACACGGACAGGCGGACCCCACCGCGTAGTCCGCGTGGTCCACGGCGGTGGGCGCCTCCCGTTCGGGGGCACCCACCGGCCGCACCGGTCGCGAAAATGGACCACCACAGGAAGATTTCAGCCCACTGCAGAGCGGGGTGTGGTCCGTAGGTTCGTCGTATGCCTACCAGCAAGCACCTCCTGACCTCGGTTCAGGTGGCCCGCTTCGTCGCGCAGGGATTCCTGCGCCTGGACGGGGTGGTGCCGCCGGACATCAACGAACGGGCCGTCGCCGCGCTGGCCGAGGGCCTGCCGGGAGTGCCGTACGGCACCCCGCTGAGCGCGGCGTTCCCGCCCGACACCTTCGTCCACGCACTGCTCGAACTGCCGGTCGTCGCCGGTGCCGTGGAGAGTCTGGTCGGGCCCGGACCGACCGTCGACCACCACGCCGTGCACGTCCGCGAGCCCCACGAGGGCCACGCGCAGGACCTCCACGCGGACGCGATCATCGACGTACGGCCCGACGCGTTCGACATCCAGCTCATGTACTACCCGCACGAGGTGACCGCCGAGATGGGCGGCACCCTCAGCGTGCCCGGCAGCCATCTGCGCCGGATCAACGAGACGGACATCGGCCGCGTCCAGAACCTGCGGGGGCAGACCCGGCTGACCTGCCCGGCCGGCACGGTCGTCCTCGTGCACCACGGCATCTGGCACGGCGGCCGGCGCAACGACACCGACCGCCGCCGCTTCATGTACAAACTGCGCCTCAACCCGACCGTGCCGCAGGTCCGCCTGTGGGACACCGGCGACCTGCACGATCCGGCCGTCACCGCGGAGTTGGACACCCACTTCCCGTGGTACGAGCAGGCCACCGGCCGACTGGAGATCTACAACCGGGTCCTGCTGTGGCGGGCCCTGACCGGTGACGAGTCGTTCGACGTCGAGTACTGGGTCACGCGCGTCAGCAACCGGCCCGCCCTGAGGAGTCACGCATGAGGCAACAGGTCCTGGTCCTGTATCTGTCGACCTCGGCACTGGACTCCCCGGTCGTCGGCTGGTCCCGGTACGACGGCACCGGCCGGACCCGTCCGACGGCGGGAGACAGCGACGAGCCGCCCTACTCCACGGGGCTCGACGCGCTGCTCGACGGGTGGCGGCTCTTCCAGGCGTCGCAGCTCCTGCCGCCCCGGTCCGGCCACGAGTACGACGTCTCCTTCCTGAAGCACGAGTTCTTCTTCGAGAAGCTGGAGGAGATCTCTGCGGGCTGACGTCGAGACCCCGCCGGGCTGACGGCGGGGCCTTCCGGCTGACGTCGAGCCCGTGGCCCGGTCGCGGGGCGAGTGGACCGGGCCACGGGAGTCCTGGAGCGGTGGGGCGGTGGCCGTGGTCAGTAGCCGTAGATCATCTTGTAGGCGACCTCGGGCAGGAACTGACCGGCCGAGGAGCCGGATCCGACACCGCAGTTGCCGTCCGACTCGCCCGGCACCTTGATCCACAGCAGCATCTCGGCGCCGCCGCCCATCTGGGTGGCGGGGCCGATGCGGCGGCCCGAGGGGTTGCACCACTGGCCGTTGGAGCCGTTGCCGTTGCGGCTGGTGTCCACGACGAACGGCTTGGTGTAGCCGTAGCGGGCACTGAGCTCCCTGTTCACCGCGTTGCCGTAGGCGGTGTTCTCGCCCGTGGTGAGGTAGTTGGAGATGTTCAGCGAGAAGCCGTGGGCCTGCCGCACGCCCGCCTCGTGCAGCCGCTTGGCCATGGTCGCGGCGTCCGTCCAGGCGGGGTTGCCGGCGTCCATGTACACCCAGGTGTTGGGGGCCTGGCGGTTGAACTGGGAGACGGCGCCGCTGAGCATGCTCTGGCGCTCGGCTATCTGCGCCTGGTTCATGCAGCCGTAGTCCCCGAGGGAGTCCGGCTCCAGGATCACCAGGGCCGGACGGTTGCCGATACCGCCGGCGAACTGGGAGATCCAGCTCGCGTAGGCGGACGGCGAGGAGGCCCCGCCCGCGGAGTGCCCGCCGCAGTAGTCGCGGTTGTAGACGTTGTACGCGACGAGGATGGGCAGCTTGTCCCGGCTGTCCGCGGCGCCCGTGAACGAGCCCGTGGCAGTGCCGATCGAGCCGCTCCAGGAGCCGAACCAGCGGGCCATCGGGGTGTTTGCGATGGAGGCGTTGATCGCGGACGCCCGTCCGTCACCGGGGTTGGCGGCGGCCCACCGCTTCGCACTGTTGTCGGGGTCCACATAGAACCCGCTGGTCATGCTGGTCGGGTCGGCGGCATGGGCGGACGGAGCGGCGGCGAACGCGAGCGGCAACGAGCAGAGCGCTGCCATCAGGGCGCGGAGCCTGCGGCGCATGACATCACCTCGGAATTCCTGGCAGGGATGCGTCGCACGCTCTCGTCCAGAGCGTGCGACGCACGGGGGAAGTGCGGTGGTTCGACGTGCCCGGAGGGGTTGGGAGCGCTCCCACTGGAAGCGCTCCCAGTTGCGCTGAGAACTTTGGGGTGTGGTCGGTATCGTGTGGCTGGCTGGTAGAACTGTCAAGAGTCGAAGCGTGAAACTCCCTCTGTACAGGGCGAGTTCGAGGCTCTACGGTCCCTATGACCGGAAGCGCTCCCAGTTTTCGGCCAGGGGGAGGGGTCCACATGGTCATGGCGGGCGATCCGCCGCGTCGACAGCCCACGCTCGACGCCGTGGCAGAACTCGCGGGCGTCTCCCGCTCCGTGGCCTCGCGCGCCCTCAACAACGCGCCGCACGTGAGCCGGGGCAAGCGCGAGGCCGTCGAGCGGGCCGTCCGGCAGCTCGGCTACGTGCCCAATCCGACGGCCCGCGCGTTGGCCACACGGCAGACGGGAGCGGCCGCGCTGGTCGTCTCGGGAGAGGATCCGTCGATCTTCGCGGATCCCTTCTTCGCCCAGGTGATCGTGGGGGCGTCGGCCGCGCTGGAGGAGGCCGACCTGCATCTGATGCTGTGCCTGGCCGCGACCGACCGGGGCCGCAGACGGGTGGAGGAACTGCTGCGCGGCAAGGGCGCCGACGGCGTCATGCTGATGGCGCTGCGCGAGAACGATCCGCTGGCGCGGACGGCCGAGGAGGCGGAGATGCCGGTGGTGTTCGGCGGCCGCCCCGTCGGTTCGGCCCCGCGCTGGTACGTGGACGTCGACAACACGGGCGGAGCGCGCGAGGCCACCGAGTACCTGCTCTCCCTGGGCCGCGACCGGGTGGCCGTGATCTGCGGGCCGCTGGACACCGAGGTGAGCCGCGCGCGGTACCGCGGCTACCGGGACGCGATGCTGGCCGCCGGGCGCGAACCGTTCCCGCCGTACGAGGGTGACTTCACGGAGCCCGGCGGGGCCGCCGTCATGGCCGCGCTGCTGGCGGAACACCCGGATGTGGACGCGGTGTTCGCCGCCAACGACAACATGGGGGCGGGGGCGCTGCGCACCCTGCGGGAGGCGGGGCGGCCGGTCCCCGACGACGTCGCCGTGGTCGGGTTCGACGACCTGGCCGCGGCCCGGATCGCCGATCCGCCGCTCACCACCGTCCACCAGCCGATAGAGGCCCTCGGCCGCGAGATGGCCCGCATGCTCGTCGCGCTCGTCAACGGGCAGGACCCCACCCCGCTGATCCTGCCCACCCGCCTGGTGGTCCGCTCCAGCGCCTGAGACGGCGGTGCCCGGCCGAGGACCGGTCGGACTCGTGCTCGTCGCGGCTCGTGGTCATGGCGGCTCGTGGTCATGGCGGCCGTGCTCGTCGCGGCTCGGCCTCGTCATGGCTCCGGAGAGGTGAGGGTCTGCGCGCACCAGATCGTCTTTCCGTCGCTGGTGTGCCGAGTGCCCCAACCCTGCGTGAGCTGGGCGACGAGCAACAGGCCCCGGCCGCCCTCGTCGAAGGCACGGGCCCGGCGCAGATGGGGGGCGGTGTTGCTGCCGTCGGACACCTCGCAGATCAGGGAGGCGTCACGGATCAGCCGCAGCCTGATCGGCGGCTCGCCGTATCTGATGGCGTTGGTCACCAGCTCGCTGACGACCAGTTCGGTGATGAACGCCGCCTCGGCCAGACCCCACGCCTCCACCTGGTCGACGGCCGCCTGGCGGGCCTGCTGCACCTGCGCGAAGTCGGCCTCGACGTCCCAGTCGGCGACATGGTGGGGGTCCAGCGCGTGCGTGCGAGCGAGCAGCAGGGCCGCGTCGTCGGTACGGCGATCGGGCAGGAGCATGGCGTCCATCACCGTGTCGCAGAGGGTCTCCAGTGACGTCGCGGAAGGCCGCAGGACCCGCAGCAGCTCGGCGATCCGCTGGTCCACGTCGCGTTCGCGGCTCTCCACCAGGCCGTCGGTGTACAGGGCGAGCAGACTGCCCTCGGGGACCTCCACCTCGGTCGCCTCGAAGGGCAGCCCGCCGATGCCGAGCGGCGGCCCCGGCTGTGCCGGTACGGGCATGCTGCTGCCGTCCGGGAAGACGATCAGCGGCAGCGGATGGCCGGCGCTCGCCACCGTGAGACGGCGCGAGACCGGGTCGTAGACGGCGTACAGACAGGTGGCCCCTGACTCGCCGGTCGGCTGGAAGTGCCCGCCGGGCTGGTGGTCGCTGGCGAGGTGCAGGACCAGATCGTCCAGATGGGTGAGCAGCTCGTCCGGCGGCAGGTCCACGTCGGCGAGGGTGCGTACCGCCGTGCGCAGCCGGCCCATGCTGGCCGACGCGTGCAGGCCGTGCCCCACGACATCGCCGACGACCAGGGCGACACGGGCGCCGGACAGGGGAATGACGTCGAACCAGTCACCGCCCACCTCCGAGCCGGTCCCGGCGGGCAGATAGCGGGAGGCCACCTCGACCGCCTCCTGGCTCGGCAGCCGCTGCGGCAGCAGACTGCGCTGCAGGGTCAGCGCGGTGGTGCGCTCGCGTGAGTACCGGCGGGCGTTGTCGATGGCAACGGCCGCCTTCGCCGTCAGCTCCTCGGCGAGGATCAGGTCGTCGGCGGTGAAGGCCTCGGGCCGGTCGGTGCGGGAGAAGACGACGACGCCCAGCAGCGCGCCGCGGGCCCGGAGCGGCACGGTGATCCGGCCGGTCAGTCCGTCCTCGGCGAGCGACTCGTCGACCACCGGGTTGCCCGGCGGCCAGTGGGCCGGGTCGGCGGCGAGCCCCGGCCCGAACGCCCATTCGCCGCCCTGCCCGGACTGTGCGGTCAGCTCGACCGTGGACCTGCCCGCGGCCATGCAGCGGGCGGCCACGGAACCGGCAGCGTGGCTGACCGGCTTGGGCGGCTCGGGGAGGGCGGAGTCGTCGTCCCTCGTGCTGTGCTGTGCCGCGCGGCTGAGCGTGAGGGCCTCGCCGGGGCTGAACACGGGTGGCGAGGGCGGCTCCTCCCCGCGCAGTACCTCGTCGAAGAGGTCCACGGTGACGTGATCGACGAATCCCGGTACGGGGGTCCTGGCCAGCTCCTCGGCCGTGCCGATCACGTCGAGTGTCCGGCCGATTCCGCCGCTGGCCTCGTTGAGGAGGAGCAGGCGCTGCCGGGCCCAGTACTCGGCGCTCATGTCGAATCCCCAGTTGGCGACCGCGCGGACCGTGCCCTCGGCGTCCCGGACGGGCCAGATACTGGTGGCCCAGGCATTGGCGTAGTCACTGCCGCGCGGGCGGAAGACGGTGATGAGACGCGTGGCCTCACCCGTCCTCGCCACTTCGGCGAGCGCGTCGGTGTAGGGCTTGTCGTCCCGTTCGGGGAACAGCGAGCGGTCGAACTCCGGCAGCACCTCGCGGTACTTCTTGCCGAGCACCTGCTCCTCGGTGTGCGCGATCACCCGGCCTGAGGAGGCGTTGATCCACAGGAACCGCAGGTCAGGGTCGTAGACACCCAGCGCGAAGGGACACTGCTCGAAGGCCCGGTCGGCGATCACCGGGCGGCGCCCCCAGCGTTGCATGGTCAGGACGTGGCCCAGCGCCCGGCCGTCGGTGCCGTGCAGGGGGTGGACCGCCAGCACGGCGTCCAGCGTGGAACCGTCCCGGTGACGGAGGGGGACGAACCCCGTGGGGTCGGGGCCGACGCCATGGTCCTGCGGGAAGCCGGGCGGTACGGGATCGGCCAGCAGCTCGGCCACAGGGTGCCCGACGGTGTCCGCCGCCGTCCAGCCCAGCAGAAGTGTGGCTCCCTCGCTCCAGCCGCTCACCACGCCGTCCGCGTCGATCACCACGGCGGCAGTGGGGGCATCCTGCTGGTCGGCCATTTCCACGCAACACGCCTCCGTCCGGACAGCCGTCCCGTCAGGGCTGTATTCCAGCGGCTGCTTTCCAGCGGCCGCTTTCCAGCGTAGATCCGCCCCCGCACTCCGGCGCTCCGACCGGTGCGGTCGGGGTCGCCGGGAGGCGGGGGCGGTGGGGCGCCGGGGAAGTGCCGTGCGGACGCCGGGGATGCCTGGGGCCGGGTGGGGGCGTGCCGGGCGTCCCGGTGCTGCTCAGGCCTCCTTGCGTACCTCGTCCAGCCGCACCGGGCGGCGCTCGGCCACCGACAGGGTCGCCGCCTCGGCGATCCAGCCGGCCTCCAGGGCGTCCGCGACCGTGCAGGGCGAGGTGCGGGTGCCGGCGACGACCTCGGTGAACGCGGTCAGTTCGGCGCGGTAGGCACCGGCGAAGCGGTCCATGAAGAAGGTGTGCGGGACGCCGGAGGGGAAGGTCACCCCGGGCTCGGCGGAGCGCAGCGGGAGCTGGGTGTCGAGGCCGGCGGCGATGCTGTCCTTCATGCCGTGGACCTCCAGACGGACGTCGTACCCCCGGGCGTTGTGACGGGTGTTGGAGATGACGCCGATGGTGCCGTCGTCGAAGGTCAGGAGCGCGGACGCCGTGTCGACGTCACCCGCCTCCTTGATGTACTCCGCCCCCTTGTTGCCGCCCGTCGCGTACACCTCGACGACCTCGCGGCCCGTCACCCAGCGCACCACGTCGAAGTCGTGCACCGCGCAGTCGCGGAAGATGCCGCCCGACACCGCGACATAGGCCGCCGGCGGCGGAGCGGGGTCGAGGGTGGTCGACCGTACGGTGTGCAGCGTGCCCAGCTCACCGCTGAGGACGGCCTCGCGGGCGGCCACGCAGCCCGCGTCGAAGCGGCGGTTGAAGCCGATCTGCGCCTCGATGCCGCTCTCGCGCACGGCGCGCAGCACGGTCAGGCTCTCCTCGACCGTCTTCGCCACCGGCTTCTCGCAGAACACCGGGACGCCCGCCTCGACGGCGGCCAGGATCAGCCCCGGGTGCGCGTCGGTGGCGGCGGTGATCACGACACCGTCGATCCCCGAGGCGAACACGGCCTCGGGCGAATCGACCACGGTGGCGCCGAACTTCTCGCCGGCCGCCAGCGCCGCGGCGGCCACCGGGTCGGAGACCACCAGCTCCTCCACGACGTCGAGTCCGGCGAGAGTCCCGGCGTGGAAGGCGCCGATGCGGCCCAGCCCCAGGATGCCAATGCGCATGACGAGTGTCCCTTTCGAAAGTGCAGATCAAACAGGTGGGAAGCAGGGGGAGCAGGTGGGAAGCAGGGGGAGCGGGTGGGAAGCAGGTGGGGAGCGGGTGGGGAGCGGGTCAGTCCGAGGCGCCCGGGACGTTCTGGTCCCAGTCGATCACCGAGCCGGTGACCACGCCGCTGCGGTCGGACAGGAGAAAGACCACGAAGTCGGCGATCTCGTCGACCTGGCCGAGCTTGCCCATCGGCAGGCGCTCGGCGGCCCGCTCGCGCCAGTCGTCGCCCGCGTCGTGGAACTCGCGCTGGATCGCGTCCTCGCCCTCGGTCTCCGTCCAGCCGATGTTGAGATCGTTGATCCGGATCCGGTCCCAGCGGTGGGCGTGGGCGGCGATGGGGGTGCCCCCGCGCGAGCGAAGCCGAGCGTGGGGGAGGGTCAGGCCCGCGAGACCGGCCTTCGCGGCGGAGTAGGGGGCGAGGAACGGCGGGCCGCCGTGCGCGCAGTTCGAGCCGATGTTGACGATCGTGCCGGGAGCCGAGCGGGCCACCAGGTGCTGGACCACGGCCTGCATGGCGAAGAACGGGGCGCGCAGGTTGATCGCGATGTGCGCGTCGAACAGTTCGGGCGAGGTGTCGAGGAGCGAGCCGCGCGAGGCCAGGCCGGCCGCGTTGACGAGGCTGTCGACCCGGCCGTGCGTGGCGACGACCTGGTCCACGGCGCCGCGCACCTGCGCGGGGTCCGTCAGGTCGGCCCGGACGAAGCCGGCGCCGGTGTCCGCGGCGAGCCGCTCGCCGACCCCGGCGCGGCGGCCCGTGAACGCGACGGTCGCGCCCTCGCGCAGGGCCGCGCGGACGACGCCCGCGCCGACGCCCTGGCTGCCGCCGTTGACGAGGACGACCTTGTCCTCCAGTAGTGCCATCTGAGGGTTGCTTCCTTTCGATCGGCTCAGGCGGTAGGGGCCAGGACCTGGGGCGGTCCCGGTCGCCTCGGTTTCGTTCGGCCTTTCACGGCGCCCGCGCCTCTGTCAGTCTTGGGGCGCGGGGCCCCTCGTACAACCCGCAGCAGACCATCAAAAACCCATCATCCGATTCACCGCCGACCCCGCTCCGATGCACGGCCGGCCCATCGAGATCCAGGACACCCGCCATGGCGCACCCCTACACGATCCGTGAGATCGCCCGGCAGGCCGGGCTGAGCCAGGCCACGGTCGACCGGGTCCTCAACGGCCGGGGAGGGGTGCGCGAGAGCACGGCCCGTGAGGTCCACCAGGCCGTGCGGGACCTGGACCGCCAGCGGACGCAGGTGCGCATCGGCGGCCGTACGTTCATGGTCGACATCGTGATGCAGACCCCGGACCGGTTCTCCACGGCGGTCCGTGAGGCGCTGGAGGCCGAGCTGCCGTCCCTGCACCCGGCGGTCGTGCGCTCCCGTTTCCACTTCCGGGAGACGGGGTCGGCCTCGGAGATGGTGCGGGTGCTCGACCGGATCGGGCGGCGCGGCTCGCAGGGCGTGATCCTCAAGGCGCCGGACGTACCGGAGGTCACCGCCGCCGTCGAACGTCTGGTCGCGGCCGGGATCCCGGTGGTCACCTTCGTGACCGACCTGCCGAGCAGCCCGCGCGGCGCGTACGTCGGCATAGACAACCGGGCCGCCGGGGCGACCGCCGCGTATCTGCTGCGGCAGTGGCTCGGCGACCGGCCGGGCGCCGTGCTGGTCACGCTCAGCCGCAGCTTCTACCGCAACGAGGAGGAGCGCGAGATGGGGTTCCGCGGGGTGATGCGGGCGGTAGCGCCGCGACGGACCCTGGTGGAGGTCACCGACAGCGACGGCCTCGACGCGACCCAGCGGGACCTCGTCCTCGACGCGCTGGAGCGGGAGCCGGGGATCGCCGCCGTCTACTCCATCGGCGGCGGCAATACCGCGACGCTCGACGCCTTCGCCGCGCTCGGCCGTGAGCCGCACGTCTTCGTCGCCCACGACCTCGACCACGACAACACCCGGCTGCTGCGCGAGCACCGGCTCTCCGCCGTGCTCCACCACGACCTCCGCCAGGACGTCCGCCGCGCCTGCCAGGTGATCATGCGCGCCCACCAGGCCCTGCCCGACGAGGGGCCGTTCCTTCCGTCGGCGATCCAGGTGGTGACGCCGTACAACATGCCGCCGGGGGCGGGCGCGGTCACCGGGTAGCGCGGCCGGCCGCGCGACGAGCCGGGCGCCCCTGCCGCCCCTAAGGCTCCTGTGGTTTCGGCGGCCCCGGTGGCCCCGGTGGCCCCGGTGGCCCCGGTGGCTCCCGCGGGCTCAGCGGCTCAGGCTGCGGCTGATGACCAGGCGTTGGATCTGGTTGGTGCCCTCGAATATCTGCATGATCTTCGCCTCCCGCATGTAGCGCTCCACCGGGAAGTCGCGGGTGTAGCCGTAACCGCCGAGCACCTGGACCGCGTCGGTGGTGACCTTCATGGCGGCGTCGGTGGCGATGAGCTTGGCGACGCTCGCCTGTCGTCCGAAGGGGAGGCCGGCGTCGCGGCGGCGGGCCGCGTCGAGGTAGGTGGCGCGCGCGGAGTCGACGGCGGCGGCCATGTCGGCGAGCAGGAACCCCAGGCCCTGGTGGTCGATGATCTTCCGGCCGAACGTGGTGCGCTCGCCCGCGTAGTCGACGGCGGCGTCCAGGGCCGCCTGCGCGAGGCCGGTGGCGCAGGCGGCGATCCCCAGGCGGCCGGAGTCGAGGGCGCTGAACGCGATCTGCAGGCCCTGCCCCTCGGCGCCGATCAGCCGGTCGGCCTCCAGCAGTGCTCCGTCCCAGTAGGCGGGGGTGGTCGGGATGCCCTGCAGGCCCATCTTCCGCTCCGGCGCGCCGAAGGACAGGCCCTCGGTCGAACCGGGGGCGAGGAAGCAGGAGATGCCGCCGGCCCCGGACGCGACGCCGCGTCCGGACGCGACGCCGCGTCCGGACTCGACGCCGCCTCCGGGCACGACGCGGGCGAACAGCGCGTAGAAGTCGGCCCTCCCGCCGTGGGTGATCCAGGCCTTCGTGCCGGTGACGCGGTAGCCGGCGTCGGTGCGTTCCGCCTTGCAGGCGAGGGCCGCGGCGTCGGAGCCGGCCTGCGGTTCGGAGAGGCTGTAACCGCCGACCAGTTCGCCGCCCAGCATGTCCGGCAGCCAGCGCTGCTTCTGGGCCTCGGTGCCGAAGGCGTTCAGCGGGTGGCAGGCCAGGGTGTGCACGCTGGTGGCCACGGCGACGGCAGCCCACCGGGCCGCCAGTTCCTCCAGCACCTGGAGGTAGACCTCGTACGGCTGGGAGCCGCCGCCGTACTCCTCCGGATACGGCAGGCCGAGTAGTCCGGCCTTGCTCAGGACGGCGAACAGCCCCTCGGGGTACTCCTCGGTGCTTTCGTGCCGCTCGACCCGAGTGGCGAGCTCGCGGTCGGCGAGGTCGCGGACGAGCGCGATCAGATCTTCCGCTTCCTCGGTGGGCAGCATGCGGTCGACGGCCATGTCGAACTCCATCCGATCTCGAAGCGGTACTTAAGCCGGTACTTCAGTACCGCTTAGCGTAGCGTAAGCAGTACATGTAGCGCAGGGTCGCCCTGGGATACTGATCGAATGACTGAGACCTCCGCCGCGGGCACCCCGAGGCTGACCGGGCGCGGCGCGGCCCGCCGCTCGGAGCTGTTCGAGGATCTGGTGGCCCTGCTGATCGCCGAGGGCTTCGCTCAGTTCACGCTGGACGACCTCGCCGCCCGGCTGCGCTGCTCCAAGCGCACGCTGTACGGGCTGGCCGGCAGCAAGGAGCAGTTGGTCCGCACCGTCGTGGTGCACTTCTTCCGGGGCGCCACCGCGCGGGTGGAGGGAGCGCTGGAGGCCGAGCCCGACCCCGCCGGACGTCTGGCCGCCTACCTGGGCGCGGTCGCCGCCGAACTCGCGCCCGTCTCGCCGACCTTCTTCGACGACGTGGCCGCGTTCGAACCCGCGGCCGAGGTGTACGAGCGCAACACCCGCGCCGCGGCCGCCCGGGTGCAGCAGCTGATCGACGAGGGCGTGGCGGCCGGTGTGTTCCGCGAGGTCCACGTGCCCTTCGCCGCCGAGGTCATCACCTCGGTGATGGTCCGCATCCAGCAGCGCCAGGTGGTCGCGGCGACGGGCCTGGACGACGCCGGGGCCTACGCCCACCTCGCGGATCTGCTTCTACGGGGCCTCACCCGGGCGTCCTAGGGGCTGTCGTCGAACTCCCGTGGTCGCCCGGAGAGCGGCCCTGCGGCGTCCGGTGCGTTTCTCGGCGCGGGCCGCAGGGCGGAAGTCCCGTAACCGGCTTCCTCGGGCTTTCGCCCGGCGTGGAGAGACGGTCCGGTCGCACTCGGAGCGGGCGCGTGGCGTCAGTACCAGACGGAGAACGTGGCGTCGGCTCTGCCGGTGGCGGTGGAGATCGGGTCGATGCGCAGCGCGTAGTTGAAGTGCCGGATGTAGCGGTCCGGGTGACTGTGAGAGCGGAACGACGACCAGGACGGGTCGGCGAGTCCGGCGGTCCTGTGGAAGGTGGCGTCCTGGGCGAACCTCGTGGTGCCGTCGTTGGCGTCCAGCCGCAGCTGGTAATAGGCGTGCCGTAGGTAGCGGGTCGGTTGGTCGAGGGACTGGAAGGAGACGCCGGAGGGGTCGGCCAGGCCCGGCACCAGCTTCCATTGCGAGTCGGTGTAGGGGTCGAACGGGTACGCGTCGATGCGGCCGAGGGAGTCGGCGTGCCGCCAGTATCTGTCCGGGAAGTTGTAGGACTTCAGCCGGTTCCAGGCGGGCTTGCCCCACTTGGCGATCATGTTGTCGTACACGGTCTGGGGGATGGGCTTGATGTCGGCGTGCTTGGAGTTCAGCGGCTGGGTGTAGACGCGTCGGTCGGTGGGGGTCCAGGTGCCGGTGGAGAGGTCGTTGGTCTGCCAGGTGCAGAAGAGGGCGTTGGCGTCGCCCCACAGGTACCAGGTGCCAGCGGCCTCGGCGAGGATCGGGCCCTCGATGCCTCCTTGCGGCGCCAGGCCGGAGGTGAACTGGGTGAAGCTGCCGGGGGTGAGGGAGGTGGACCTCGCGCCCACGAGGCTGTTGCGGCCCTTGTAGTACAGGTAGTTGACGCCGTTCACGTCCTTCGCCAGGGTGCCGTCGATGATGTCGTAGCCCGGGTCGAAGAAGACCTGCGGTGCCGTCACGGTCCGGAAGTCGGTGGTGTAGTTCACCATGATCACGTTGTGTCCGCTGCTGTTGACGGCCGAGTAGGTGAGGGCGTACTGACCGCGGGAGGGGTCCCAGAAGGCTTCGGGCGCCCAGGTGTGGGTGGCCATGTCATGCAGTTTCAGCAGGCGGTAGTTGTCGAAGGAGCGCAGGTCGGCGGAGTCCCAGACGTGGATGTACGGGGTCTTCTTGGTCCAGTCGGTGCCCTTCAGATTGGTCGCCATGACGACGAAGGTGCCGTCCTGCTTGGGCAGGATGAAGGGGTCGCGCAGACCGCCGTCGCCCGCGGTCGGGGTCACGACGGGGTTGTTCTGGTTCAACGGCATCCATTGCAGCGCGTCGGTGCTGACCGCGAGGTGCAGGCCGTAGTCCGTGCCGAGGTTTCTCGGTGACTGGGTGAAGTAGGCCATGACGAACGGGGAGGTCGTCGCGGCGCTCGCGGAGCGGCTGCCGAGGGTCAGCGCACCGGTGGTGGACAGCGGCACGGCCGCCGCCATGCCGAGGAAGAGCCGACGCGACGGGAGGGGTGTTGCGCTCATGTGGTGCCTCCGGGGCGTAGGGAGGTGGCCAGGAGGTGCCGACGCTGACTCCGGAGGCGTCGGCACCTCCTGACGATGCGGGTCAGTTCGTCACGCGGAAGGTGGCGTCACTGCGGGCTGTCGCGGTGGTGATCGGGTCGAGGCGCAGCTGGTAGGCGTAGTGGCGGATGTAGCGGTCCGGGCGGTTGTACGACTGGAACGAGGACCAGGTGGAGTCGGCGAGGCCGGCGACCTTGTTGAAGGTGGCGTCCGCGGCGAACTGGGCGCTGCCGTCGTTGAGGGCGAGTTGGAAGTCGTAGTTGGCGTGGCGCAGGAAGTAGCCGGGGTGGCTCACCGACTCGAAGGAGACGGTGCCGGTGCCCGCCAGGCCGGGCCGGAGCCGGAACTGGGCGTCCTCGACGGGGGTGACGTCGGGGTCGATGCGCACGTCGAAGTTGATCTGGCGCACGTACCGGTCCTGGAAGTTGTACGACTGGAGTCGCTGGGCCGGGGTGTTGGGCCAGCGGGAGAGCACGCGGCTCTCCTCGGCGGCCGTGAGGGTCATGATCGCGCCGTGGCGCTTGGGGGTGCCGCCCATGTCGTAGCCGGTCGTCGGCTGGAGCCGGTAGGTGCTGACGTCGGACGGATTGGTCGTCAGGATCGGCATGTACTCGCGCACGCCCTGAGCGTTGTTGTGGTCGATGTAGAGGGCCCACTCGTCGCGGTCCCTGAACTTCATCCAGACCGGGCCCTCGACCACGTTGCCGGTGAGGCCGATGCTGGAGAGGTTGCCGAGGTTGGTCCAGGTCCCCAGGATCGAGTTGCTGCCCTCGACGTTGTTCTGGCCGTCGCCGGAGACCCTCAGGTAGCGGTAGGGGCCGGTGCCGGCGGGCACCTCGGTCATCTGGGTGTCGACGACCGGCGTGCCGCCGGGGGGATCGATCCAGATCTGCGGGGTGGTGATGGTGCGGAAGTCCGTGGTACGGGCGTAGTAGATGCGGTATTTGAGAATGCCGTTGACCGTGGCGTTCGTCGCCCAGTACAGGACGTAGTCGTTGGTCTCGGGGTTCCAGATCGCTTCCGGCGCCCAGGCGTTGCGTCCGCCGGGAATCAGGTTGGCGGCGTCGAGCAGCCACGGCTTCGACCAGGTCACCAGGTCCCTCGACTCCCACACCACGAAGCGGGGGCTGCCGTTCTGGTAGGTCGAGCCGCAGCGGACGCACAGGTCGGTCGCGACGATCCAGTACTTGCTGCCGTCGGGAGAGCGGATCAGTGCGGGGTCGCGCACCCCCTTGGTGCCGATCTTGGAGTTGAGGATCGGCGCTCCGCCGTTGAGGTCGTTCCAGTGCAGGCCGTCCGGGCTGTGCGCGAGGTACAGCATCTGCCCGGTCGCGGAGTCACCGGTGAAGTGCACCATCAGGTAGCCGGGGTCGGCGGCGGCCGCCCGTTGGGGTGTGGTGAGGGCTTGGCCCGTGAAGAGGAGGCAGACGGCGAGCAATATCACCGTCAGCCGGGCACGGAGCGCAGACATCGGATCTCCTGTCGTGTGCGGATGCCACCGCCGGGCGAAGGGGGAGCGGGGTGGCGGCGGAACTTGGTCGTGCAATGGGCGGGACAGGACGCGGACACCGCGCGGGCCGGACGGGGGTATCCGGACGACGGTGTTTCACCGCTTCGCCCAAGGCGCCGTGGTGACGGCGGGTCAGGGCGCGCGAGCGCGTGCGTCCGCCCAGGTGGTGCGGTTGCGGCACGAGTCGGGCGGCTGTGCTTTCTCAGTGCCGGTGAAGGCGTCTCGGGTGGGTGGCGCCTCGGTCGGAAGCCCCCATAACCAACTCACTGTCCCATCAGGCACGTTGCACGGCATATCGAACACCGTTCGCGAAATCGGACAGAGGCTAAATCCGGAAAAGTGAGTGCGTCAATACATCCGACGCATTCGAATAACCGAACGTACAAATGGGCGATTACGCGCTCGCCCCGCCCCTGGGACCAGTGGGTCCGTGCGCCGGTCCACCTGCGTGACCACCTCAAGTCTGCGGCCGGCCGCTTCCTCGATCATTGCCGGGCGTTCGCGGAGTCCGGCGTCGACCGGGTCCGCCGCGGCACGTCGACCATCGCCGAGGGCGGACACCAGTTCACGAGCACGGGCGTAGCACCGGCTCTTCCCCGTGACGATGAAGCCGCACTTCTCCAGCACGCGGATGGAGCCGGCATTGTCAGCGGCAGCGTCGGCGTGCAGCGGTCTCGTGGGCTCGAGCTTGATCAGTCCAGTCAGGACCGCAGTGGCGATACCCCCGCCCCAATGGGCTCGCCCGATGACGTACGTGACCTCACGCTCCGACGGTGGACCGAAGAGGCCGCGGTCGTAGTGGCCGGTCGATCAAGCAAGTGGCTTGCGGTAACGGACGTACTCGTTCTGCCGCCGGAACCCCACACTCTCGTAAAGGTCGTAGGACCGGTGCGGATTCGCCGTGCCCGTGAACAACCGGGCGGTCGTCGCACCCTGCTCGCGAAGGGTCCGCAGCCCGTCGAGCAGCAGGACCCGGCCGATTCCGAGGCGTCGCTGGTCCGCCCGGACACTCAGCTCTTCCACCTCGCCCACGGTGTGGTCGTGACGGCGGATGGAGCAGAGAGCGACGCCGACCATGTCCTGACCGTTCCAGGCAGCCCTCCAGCATGCCGGGTCGGCGGTGTCGACGAAGTCCTGGAAAGGCCATCTCTGAGTGAAACCGGTGTCCGCGTACGAATCGACGACCGTCCTCCAGGCTGCACGGTAGTGGCTTGTCCCGATCGGCCCTGTCCGTATCCCGGCCGGCAGCCCGCTGCCCGGCTCGGGCAACTGCTGCAGATCGCCCAGCTCCAGCTCGACCAGGCTGAAGGCCCGTCGGTAGCCGGCTGCGAGCAGAAGCGCCGTGGCGTCCTGCTCGGAGGCCATGGCGTTCGCGCCGATCACTGCCCTCCGCGCCGTTCCATGCTGTTCGACGAGGCGGCGGATCCGCTCTTCGGCCCAGCTCAGCATGGCCGAGCCGATGCCCTGACCGCGATGCTCGGGCAGGAGGTAGCCGCGGTGCAGGTACAGCCACGTATCGTCCCGCTCCTGCCACCACCGGACCGTCGAGTAGCCGACGACGCTTCCGTCGAACACCACCAGGATCTGGTTCTTGGACGGCTCCTCCAACTTGGCGGAAGCTTCGGCGATCTCGGCCGCTGTCGGGAGCCCTTCCACAACCGAGTGGACATCGACCCGGTCCCGTTCCACACACGCCAGCCGCATCGCGGCCATGGCGCCGTCGTCTTCGTCGCCGCGATACGGCCGGAACCCGAAGCCGACCGGAAGGTCCTGGCCTGTCGTGCCATTCGACATGACCGGATGTTCTCGAACTTCGAGGCAGGTCCGCCACCCTGTTACCGCCGCGGTCGTCTGCGGCAGTTCGACGAGCCGGCCGCGTCCAAAGCGGGCCTCGGCGCGGACGAGGGCGACGAGGCGGGGCGCATTCACGGCTCGCCAGCGGGCCTGGGCGGACTCGACGAGCTCGAAGACCGTCGCCAGGGCGGCGGCCCCTTCTTCGCCGCGGGCCGAGCTGACTTCGGGAGCCTGTCGAGGCAGTTGGTCGTCCAGTGAATCCCGCACCTTTGGTGGCGGGTTTCGGGGAGGACCTCGTTCAACGCGTTCCAGGAGCCCAGGGCTCCGTCGCCGACGGTGAGGACGGGAGCGCGCACGCCGCGCCGCCGGCAGTCCCGCAGCAGGCTTGCTCGGCAACCGTCAGGACGCGGTGGAGGCCCCGGCCCCGGTGGAGGCCCCGGTGGGAGCCTCCGTCCGCGCCCGGAACGTGCGTCGATACGTCAGCGGTGACACGCCGATCGCCGCGTGCAGATGCTGGCGCAGCGACGTGCCGGTGGCGAAGCCGACGTGGCCCGCGATCTCGTCGACCGGGAGGTCGGTGGACTCCAGGAGGTGCCGGGCGCGGGCCACCCGCTGCTGCACGAGCCAGCGGCCCGGGCTCATGCCGACCTCGTCGTTGAAGCGGCGCGCGAAGGTGCGCAGGCTCATCCGGGCGTGCTCGGCGAGGTCGGCCAGAGCGAGCGGGGCGTCGAGGTGTTCGAGGGCCCACTGCCGGGTGGCGGCGGTGCCGTGGGCGCGGTTCTGGGGGACGGGCTGCTCGATGTACTGGGCCTGGCCGCCCTCCCGCCACGGCGGCACCACGCAGCGGCGGGCGACCCGGTTGGCGACCTCGCTGCCGTGGTCCCTGCGCACGAGGTGCAGGCAGAGGTCGATGCCGGAGGCGGCGCCGGCCGAGGTCAGGATGTCGCCGTCGTCGACGAACAGGACGTCCGGGTCCAGGTCGACCCGCGGGAAACGGCTCCGGAACGCCTCGGCCAGCGCCCAGTGCGTCGTGGCGGGCCTGCCGTCGAGGAGCCCCGCCGCGGCGAGGACGAACGCGCCCGTGCAGATGGACACCACCCGGGTGCCGGGCCTGATCCGCGCCAGCGCCGCCGCCACGGGCTCCGGCAGCTCCGCCGAGACCAGCATCGCCGCCGTGGGGGAGAGGCCGAAGGACGGGACGATCACGGTGTCGGCGGTGTCGAGCGCCTCCGGCCCGTGGTCCACGGAGACGGCGAAGTCGGCCGCCGAACGCACCGGGCGCCCGTCCGGCGTGCAGGTCAGCACCTCGTAGAGACCTTCGGTCGCGTCGAAGATGCGGCTCGGGACGCCGAGTTCGAAGGGGTAGACCCCGTCGAGCGCGAGGACCACCACCCGGTGAGGGGATGTCATACGACCAGTGTGGCACGATCCCATCGAATGATGGCCATCCTGCCATTGTCGTGATCGTGGCCCCCCAGCAGGCTGGTACGCATGACACGAGCCACCGAGAACGACCACAACGACGGGCCCAGCGACAGCCACAACGACGGCAGGGCCACCATGCGAGCGATGACACAGGACGCCTTCGGCGGGCCGGAGGTGCTGAGGGAGGCCCGACTGCCCCGCCCGGAGCCGAGGATGAGCGAGATCCTCGTCCGGGTGCACGCGGCCGGCGTCAACCCGACCGACTGGAAGAACCGCTCCTTCGGACTGTGGCACCCCGACCCGGTGCCCGTGCTCGGCTGGGACGTCTCGGGAGTCGTCGAGGAGGTCGGCCTGGGCGTCACCCTCTTCGAGCCGGGCGACGAGGTGTTCGGGATGCTGCCCTACCCGCACGGGGCGGGCGCGTACGCCGAGTACGCCAAGGGCCCGACCCGGGCCTTCGCCTCCAAGCCGTCGACCGTCGACCACGTTCAGGCGGGCGCCCTGCCGCTGGCCGCGCTCACCGCCTACCAGGCGCTCGTCGACACCGCCGACGTTCGGCCCGGGCAGCGCGTCCTGATCCACGCCGCCGCCGGGGGAGTGGGCCATCTCGCGGTGCAGATCGCCAAGGCGCGCGGCGCGTACGTCATCGGCACGGCCAGTGCGGGCAAGCACGAGCTGCTGCGCGACCTCGGGGCCGACGAGCTGATCGACTACCGGACCACGGACTTCGCCGAGGTGGTCCGGGACGTGGACGTCGTGCTGGACACCCTCGCGGGGGACGTCCGCACCCGTTCCCTGGACGTGCTGCGTACGGGCGGGACCCTCGTCTCGATCCTGCCGGTCGGCGGCGAGGAGGACGAGGAGAAGGCCGCCGCACTGGGCGTGCGGCTGGAGAAACTGCTGGTCGAGGCCGACCACGGGGGCATGCGGGCCATTGCCGGACTTGTCGGGGAAGGCAGGCTGCGGGCCCATGTCGAGGCCACCTTCCCCCTCGCCGAGGCGGCCAAGGCGCACGCGCTCGGGGAGACCGACCGGACGACCGGGAAGATCGTCCTCACGGTCCGCTGAATCCGCGAAGCGCCGGGAACGGCTCAGCTCGTGACGAGTTCGGCCGCCCGGCGCTCGACGGACGTCTCCATGGCCATGGTCACCGTCTGGTTCACGGTCACCGTGGCCATCGGCTCGCCGAGGCCCTCCCGGTTGCGGAACAGCCAGGCGATGTCCCGCCCGAACGACCAGAGCAGCGAGCCCAGCGCCAGCGCGACCAGGCCGAAGCCCGCCGCGTACGGCAGCAGACCGGAGGCGGCGACCAGCAGGAACACGCCCTGGACGGCGGCGACGGTCTTGCGGGCCATGCTGTGCGGCAGGGAGTTGTTCAGCCACGGGGCGACCTTGGCGGCGGCCACGAAGACGTACCGCATGAGACCGATCAGCAGCACCCACGGGCCCATCGACAGGGAGACGTACACGCTCAGCACCAGGATCAGGAACGCGTCGACCTCCATGTCGAAGCGGGCACCCAGCGCGGTCGACGTCCCTGTCCGACGGGCCACCTGGCCGTCGACGCCGTCGAGGATCAGGGCCACGGCGGTCAGGGCGACGAAGAGCGAGACCGGCGGTGAGCTCTGGAAGGAGTCGGCGACCAGCGCGGTGACGGCGCCGACGAGTATCGCCCGCCCGAGCGTGACGCGGTTGGCCGGGCCGAAGGTACGGGTCCGGGTGCGCAGCAGGGCGCGGTTGAGGACCGCCCAGGTGGCGAGCCCGAAGGCCAGCCCGGTCAGCCAGCCCGCCGGGCCCAGTCCGATCGCCGTGCCCAGGAAGGCGAGGAGCAGCACCTGGGCGCCCGCGCCCACGGTCGTCTCCGAGAGCAACAGCCGGCCGTCGTATGTGTTGATCAGGGCCACCGCATACCTTCCGAACGTGTGACAAGTGGATCATCGCCGCGTACCGTGTCCGCGAACTTCCACCGCTGCGTACGTGGCGAACCGCTCGACCGTTCACGGAGACGCACATGAAACCGACAGCCAATGCCTTCTGGCTACGCTCACCCGGCCACGGCGAGATCCGTGAGGAGACCCTCGCCGCACCCGCCGACGGCGAGGTCCTGGTCCGCGCGCTGTACTCAGGAGTCAGCCGGGGCACGGAGACGCTCGTGTTCCACGGCCGAGTGCCCGAGAACCAGCGCGCGACCATGCGCGCGCCCTTCCAGGAGGGCGACTTTCCCGCGCCCGTGAAGTACGGCTACCTCAGCGTCGGTCGGGTGGAAGAAGGGCCCGACGCACTGGTCGGCCGGACCGTCTTCTGCCTGTATCCGCACCAGAGCCGCTACGTCGTTCCCGTGAGCGCCGTCACCGTCGTGCCGGAGTCCGTCCCGGCGGCGCGTGCCGTCCTGGCCGGGACCGTGGAGACCGCCGTCAACGCCCTCTGGGACGCCGCGCCGCGGATCGGGGACCGGATCGCCGTCGTCGGCGGTGGCATGGTCGGCTGCTCGGTCGCCGCGCTCCTCGCGCGCTACCCGGGCGTGCGCGTGCAGCTCGTCGACGCGGACCCGGCGCGCTCCGCCATCGCCCACGCCCTCGGCGTCGACTTCGCCCTGCCCGACGAGGCACTGGGCGAGTGCGACCTCGTCGTGCACGCCAGCGCCAGTGAACAGGGCCTCGTACGCTCCCTCGGCCTCCTCGCCGCCGAGGGCACGGTCGTCGAGCTGAGTTGGTACGGCGACCGCAGGATCGCCTTGCCGCTCGGCGAGGCGTTCCACTCGCGCCGGCTCACCATCCGCAGCAGCCAGGTGGGAACCGTCTCCCCGGCCGCCCGCGTCGGACGGACGTACGCGGACCGGCTGGCGCTCGCCCTCGAACTCCTCGCCGACGCCCGCTTCGACGCCCTCGTCACCGGGGAGTGCGCCTTCGAGGAACTCCCCGAGGTCATGCCGAAGCTCGCGAGCGGAGAACTCCCGGGGATGTGCCACCGGGTGCGCTACGACGCCCCGTGAGCCGTTGAGCTTGGTGTTACGGTTCGCCCCACCCGCCCTGAACTGCCCGAACGGAACGCTGACCTCCGAAGAAACCGGAAAACTCGGCTGAACAACGGGTAGGGAGCAGCCGTACTACACGGCATGCCCCGGCCCGGGGGCAGACGTACCGCACTGGAGGGTCGTCCGTTGTTCAGCATCACCGTCCGCGATCACATCATGATCGCCCACAGCTTCCGCGGGGAGGTCTTCGGACCCGCGCAGCGCCTGCACGGCGCCACGTTCCTCGTGGACGCCACCTTCCGGCGCGCCGAACTGGACGACGACAACATCGTCGTAGACATCGGGCTGGCCACCCAGGAGCTCGGTGCCGTGGTGAGCGAGTTGAACTACCGCAACCTCGACAACGAGCCCGCGTTCGCCAACACCAACACCTCCACGGAGTTCCTGGCCAAGGTGATCGCCGACCGTCTCGCCGAGCGGATCCACAAGGGCGCCCTCGGGGAGAACGCCAAGGGCATCGCGAGCCTCACGGTCACCCTGCACGAGTCCCACATCGCCTGGGCGAGTTACGAGCGTGCCCTGTGACCGACATGACCATCGACCGGGCGGCAGGCACCACCGCCCAGACGGCCGGTGCCGCGGCCCAGGCGAACGCGGGCGCCCAGGTGAAGGGCGGGGCCCAGGCGAACGGGGGAGAGCAAGTGAGGCTCGGCTATGTGCCCGTGCAGAACGCGGCACTGAAGAACGCCGCGATCATCCCCATGTCCCTGCGTTCCGTGCACTTCGTGATGCCGGGCGGTGTCGACGACCCCACCCGGCCCAGCGGCGGCAACGCCTACGACCGCCGGATCTGCCTCGATCTGCCCGGCTTCGGCTGGCAGGTGCACAAGCACGCGATCGACGGCAGCTGGCCGAGCCCGGGTGACACGGCCCGCGCCGAACTCGCCCGGACGCTGAGCGAACTCCCCGACGGCACGGTCGTCCTCCTCGACGGACTGGTCGCCTGCGGCGTCCCCGAGATCATCCTCCCCGAGGCCGAACGCCTCTGCCTGGCCGTGCTGGTGCACCTGCCGCTCGGCGACGAGACCGGCCTGGAGCCCGAACTCGCCGCCGAACTCGACGCCAAGGAACGCACCACCCTGCGGGGTGTGTCCGCCGTGATCGCGACCAGCGAGTGGGCGGTCCGCAGACTCGTGTCACATCACGGGCTCGCCCCCGAGCGGGTCCATGTCGCCGCCCCCGGCGCCGACATCGCGCCCCTCGCCTCCGGCACCGACGGCGTCTCCCGGCTGCTGTGCGTGGCCGCGGTCACCCCGCGCAAGGGGCAGCACCGGCTGGTCGAGGCCCTCGCGACCGTCACCGAACTGCGCTGGAGCTGCGTCCTGGTGGGCGGACTCGACCAGGACCCCGAGTACGTGGACCACATCCGCTCGCTCATCGCGAAGTTCGGCCTGGAGGACCGCTTCCACCTCGCCGGACCGCAGGCGGGCGCGGAACTCGACGCCAGCTACGCCGCCGCCGACCTGATGGTCCTCACCTCCTACGCCGAGACGTACGGCATGGCGGTCACCGAGGCACTCGCGCGGGGGATCCCCGTCCTGGCCACGGACGTCGGCGGTCTCCCCGAGGCCGTCGGCCGCGCCCCCGACGGCGGGGTGCCCGGCATCCTGGTCCCGCCGGAGAACCCCGCGGCCATCGCGGCGGAACTGCGTGGCTGGTTCGGGGAGGCCGACGTACGGCGTCGGCTGAAGGCCGCGGCGCGCGGGCGCCGGGCCGCGCTGGACGGGTGGGCGACCACGGCCCGCAGCCTCGCCCATGTGCTGGGCAGGCTGCGGCACGAACCTCGGAGGGCCGCATGACCACTTCAGCCGACATGACCGTGTCCGCGGAGGGGCCCGTGTCGACGGGCGGGCCGCTGAGCATGGCGGGACGCGGGGGAGACACCCCGGCGCCCGAGGGCCACCAGTACGCGCCGCAGTGGCTGGAGTTGCGCGAGAGCGCCGACGCCGACGCCCGTGCGGCGGAACTGCTGGACCCGCTGCGGATCCGCCTCGCGAACCTGCCCGGCCGGGCCACCGGGCTGACCGTGCACGACCTCGGCTGCGGCACCGGCTCGATGGGGCGCTGGCTCGCGCCCCGGCTGGACGGCGCCCAGCGGTGGGTGCTGCACGACCAGGACCCGAACCTGCTGCGGCTGGCCGTCGCGCGGGCGCCGCGCGCCGCCGCCGACGGCAGCCCGGTCACGGTCACCACGCGGCGCGGTGACATCGGACGGCTCACGGCAGCCGACCTCGAGGGTGCCTCGCTGGTCACGGCGTCCGCACTGCTCGACGTGCTCACGGGCGAGGAGATCGAGGCGCTCGCGGCGGCCTGCGCGGGCGCCGGTGTCCCCGCGCTGCTGACGCTCTCGGTCGTGGGCCGGGTGGACCTCGTCCCCGCGCACCCCATGGACACCGAGATCGCCGAGGCGTTCAACGCCCACCAGCGCGCGAGCGAGCTGCTCGGACCGGACGCGATCACCTTGGCCTGCGAGGCGTTCGCCCAGCAGGGCGCCACGGTCCGGGTCCACCCGAGCCCCTGGCAGCTCGACACCCGGCACACCGCCCTGATCGAGGAGTGGCTGCGCGGCTGGGTCGGCGCCGCCTGCGAGCAGCGCCCCGAACTCACCGAGCGGGCCGAGGCGTACCTCCGCGACCGCCTCGCGGCCAACGCGGCCGGCGAACTCCGCGTCCTCGTCCACCACAGCGACCTCCTGGCGCTGCCCCGGCCGAGGGGCGGAGCCTCATGACGGCACCGGTGGAGGAGACGGTCCAGACCCACCCGCCGGCGACGGGGGAGCGCATACGCCTGCGCCCACGCGGCGTTCGGGCCCGTGTGAAGGCGAGCACACCGGGCGCCCGGGTGAGGCCGCGCACGCCGACGCCGGACGAGGCTGCGCGTGAACTGCCGTCCGCCGCCGCGGTACCGGGGGCGCGCGTGCCGGAGCCGGACTCGCGCGAGACGGAGGCCGCGGCCTCCACGGCCGGCACCGACACGGACCGGGCGCACCGACGAGGCAGGGTGGACCGTGGTGCGGCCTCCCCAGCCGCGCCGGACGGCCGCGCGGCGCTTCCGACGGCCGCCGACCCGGACCCGGGCGCCGTGCCGACCGCAGCCGACCGTGCCGGACACTCGGCGCCGACGCCCTCCCCGGCGACCTCCGCTTCCGCCCCGGCAACCCGGGTGCCCTCGCCGGCCCCGGGCGGTGGTCGGGCCGCAGGCGCGGCCGTCGACGCTGGTGCGCCGGGTGACGTCGGCTCGGCGGACGTTTCCGTCGAGGCCACCCCCGCCGCCAAGTTCCTCCGCGCCCTGCGCACCCACTTCGGGACGCTCGCCGGGACGGCGATCCTCGTGGTCGTGTTCTGGCGGATGGGCACCGGCGTGTTCGTGGACGGGCTGCGGCGGATCGACGCCGGGACGCTCGCGGCGGCGGTCGGGATCGGCGTGCTGACCACGGTGTTCAGCGCGTGGCGCTGGTGCGCGGTGACGCGGGCCCTGGGGCTCCGGCTGCCGCTCGGACCGGCTGTCGCGGACTACTACCGGGCGCTGTTCCTCAACGCGGCGCTGCCCGGCGGTGTCCTCGGCGACGTGCACCGCGCGGTGCGGCACGGACAGAGCTCCGGCGACATGGGCCGGGGCGTGCGCGCGGTGGTGATCGAGCGGACCGCGGGCCAGTTGGTGCTGGCGGCCGTGGGCGTAACGGTCCTGCTGGTGCTGCCGTCCCCCGTGCTGGAGGAGACCCGGCGCGCGGCCGGTGTGACGGCGCTCGCCGCACTGGGCGCGCTCGCGATCTGGGCGGCGGTCCGGATGGGCCGCAGGCCGAGCGTGTCCGGCGGAGGTCGAGGCCGCCGGGTACGGGCCGCGCTCACCGAGGCGCGCGGCGTGCTGCTGAACCGCGACAGCGGCCCCGCCGTGCTGATCTCGTCCGTGGCGGTCCTGGCCGGATACGTGGCGACGTTCCTGCTCGCCGCGGACGTCGCCGGCTCCACCGCCGGCCCGCTGCGCCTGCTGCCCCTCGCCCTGCTGGCCCTGATCGCCATGAGCCTGCCGCTCAACGTCGGTGGCTGGGGCCCCAGGGAGGGCGTCACCGCCTGGTCCTTCGGCGCCGCGGGCCTCGGCGCCTCGCAGGGGCTGACCGTGGCCGTCGTCTACGGTGTGCTCAGCTTCGCGGCCGCCCTGCCGGGAGCCCTCGTGCTCGTCGGGCGCTGGTACGGCTCCCTGCGGGCCCGCCGTCAGTCGCCCGCGGGGGAGACCGGAGTGGGAACCGGACCCTCGCCCCAGGCATCCGAGGTGACCAACGAGAAGTACGCCGCGAAGGATTCCACGAACCCCGCCAGCAACTCCTTCCCCTTCGTGGCGGACGCCAGGGACGGACGGCCGATCACACCGGAATCGGTGTAGGCCGACATACCGAGGGAGAGGAGATGACGGCGGTCGTCGGCAAGGAAATCGGTGGTCTCGTGACCGGGGCGGACCAATTCGGGATGGCAATGCAGAAGTATGGAGGTCTCAATTTCTCCCGCATGCATATCACTGAGCAACGAGGTCTGTACGCCCGCCCGTTCGCGTGCGGCGTCCCAGTCCTCCATCGCCGGGAAAAGCGCCATTCGATGTCCCGCCGCAGTGGATTCCTGGACGACGTTGCCCAGAACATAATTCCCACCGTGTCCGTTCACCACCACCAGCGCCTCGACGCCCGACCGGCGCAGGGACGCGGCGATGTCGGTCACCATCGCGTGCAGCGTCGTCGCGGAGATGCTGACGGTGCCGGGCCAGGCCGCGTGCTCGTGCGAGCAGGCGATGGTCACGGGCGGCAGCAGGTGCACGGGGTACGCGGCGGCTATCTCCCGGGCTATCGCGCAGGCGACCAGCGTGTCGGTGGCCAGGGGCAGATACGGACCGTGCTGCTCGTAGCTGCCGACCGGGAGCACCGCGACCTGCCGGCCCGCCGCCGCCCCCCGCGCCCGGACGTCCGCGGTGGTGTCCGTCGGTACAAGACTCGAACTGCTCATCTTTTCACGGCCTTTCGTCTCTGCTGATGCTCCGTCATTTTCGCATGACGTCAGGACTCACCAGATTGGAACCAGATCATGACAGAAAATGTTGGTGTACTCGGCACGAATGCCAAGTCCTCCGGCGCCGTACGCGTGGTGAACGCCCCCCTGCCCACCACCTACGGCGACTTCGAGGCCGTAGGTTATCTCGACCAGGACCGCGGCGAAGAGCAAGTGGCACTGGTGTACGGCGACATCAGCGGCGGTGAGGGAATTCTCATCCGGCTGCACTCGGAGTGCCTGACCGGTGACGCGTTCGGCTCCCAGCACTGCGAATGCGGCGAACAGCTCGACAGCGCGCTGCGTGCGATAGTCGCCGAGGGCCGCGGCATCCTCGTCTATCTGCGTGGCCACGAGGGCCGTGGCATCGGCCTGCTCGCCAAGCTCCAGGCGATGAAGCTCCAGGCGGAGGGCCTGGACACCGTCGAGGCCAACCTCGCCCTCGGCCTGCCGGTGGACGCCCGCGACTACCGGGTGGCGGCCGAGATGCTGCACGACCTCGGCGTACGGTCGGTCCGGCTGATGTCGAACAACCCCCGCAAGCGGGAGGCGCTGCTGCGCCACGGCATCAAGGTCTCCGAGCAGGTGCCGCTGCTCATCACCCCGTGCGAGGACAACATCACCTACCTGCGCACCAAGCGCGAGCGGCTCGACCACTACCTGCCGCACCTGGACGCGGTGGTCCACTCGTCCTGAGCGCCGGGGTCCGCGCGGCGGCCGCCTCGGAGGCGACTCCGACACCGGCCGCCGCGCCCGGCCGCAGGTCCGCGCGCGCTGTCCCTTCGGGCAAGTACACCGGCGTCCCGCATGAACGTTCGCCCCGGGTGGAAGACCTGACTCCGTCGGGCATCGCGACCACGGTCGGACGAAGGGAGCGTTCGTGATCCGCAGCGCACGGGTCGTCGTCATCGGCGGAGGGGTCATCGGGACGAGCATCGCCTACCACCTGGCGGCCGCCGGAGTGGACGACGTCGTCCTCGTCGAACGCGACGAACTCGCCTCCGGATCGACGGCGAGGGCCGCCGGCGGGGTCCGCGCGCAGTTCTCCGACGAACTCAACATCCAGCTCGGCGCCCGGAGCCTGGAGGCGTTCGGCCGCTTCCGGCAGGAACTGGGCCACGACATCGGCCTGCACCGTGTCGGCTACCTGTTCCTCCTCACGACCCCCGACGAGGTCGCCCAGTTCGAGGCGGGCGTCCAGCTCCAGAACGACCTGGGCGTGCCCAGCCGCATGGTGGACCCCGAGGAGGCCCGGCGGCTCTCCCCGCTGATCTCCACCGAGGGCCTGCTGGCCGCCGCGTTCTCGCCCGACGACGGGCACTGCACCCCCGAGTCCGTCGTCCACGGCTACGCCGCCGGGGCCCGCCGCCACGGGGCGACCGTGCTGCGCAACTGCGAGGCCCTCGGCATCGAGACCTGGCGGGACACCATCACCGCGGTGGTCACCAGCAAGGGCCGCATCGTCACCGACACGGTCGTCTGCGCGGCCGGCGCCTGGTCCCGGTCCGTCGGCGCCATGGTCGGCGTCGACCTCCCGGTGGAACCCCTCCGCCGCCAGATCGCCGTCACGGAACCGGTCCCGGACCTCCCGCCGAACCTCCCCATGACGATCGACTTCACCAGCAGCCTCTACTTCCACACCGAGGGCCCCGGCCTCCTGGTCGGCATGTCCGACCCCGACGAACGCCCCGGCTTCGCCACCGACACCCACGACCGCTGGATCCCCGGCCTGTACGAGGCCATGCGGCGCCGCGCCCCCTCCCTCCTGGACCTGCGCCGCACGGGCGGCTGGGCGGGCCTGTACGAGATCACGCCGGACCACAACGCCCTGATCGGCGAGGCCGGTTCCTGCTCCCGCTTCCTGTACGCGACCGGGTTCTCCGGCCACGGGTTCCTCCAGGGCCCGGCGGTCGGCGAGGTGGTCCGCGACCTGTACCTGGGCCGCGTACCCTTCGTCGACATCAGCCCCTTGACCGTCGACCGGTTCACGGCCGACGAGCTGCGCCCGGAGGCCAACCTCGTATGACCGATCTCCACTTGTGGCTCCGCCACGAGACCCGCACCACCGAACGCCGCACCCCGATCGTGCCGTCCGACGCCCGGCGGCTCGTCGAGAGCGGCGTACGGATCACCGTCGAGGACTCCCCCCAGCGGATCTTCCCCAGGGAGGAGTACGAGGAGGCCGGCTGCCAGGTCGCGGACCCGGGCTCGTGGGTGTCGGCGTCGGCGCGCGCGGTGATCGTGGGTCTGAAGGAACTGCCGGACCGGCCAGCCGAACTGACGCACCGTCATGTCTTTTTCGGGCACGCCTACAAGGGGCAGCCCGGCGCCGAGGCGCTGCTGCGCAGGTTCGCGGCCGGGGGCGGGGCGCTGCTCGACCTGGAGTACCTGGTGGACGACCAGGGGCGCCGGCTCGCCGCCTTCGGTTTCTGGGCGGGCTATCTCGGCGCGGCCCTCGCCGTGCTCCACCACCGGGGCGCGCTCCGGGCTCCGCTCGTCCCCACCACCAAGGAGGCGATGGAGGCCGAACTCCGCTCCTCCCGAGGGGACTTGGCCGCTCTGGTGATCGGCGCCCTGGGGCGCAGCGGCCGAGGCGCGCGGGTCGCCCTCGAAGAGGCGGGCGTCGAGCCGACCTGCTGGGACCTGGCGGAGACCCGCGACCTGGACCGGCCGGCCCTGCTGGCCCACGACATGATGGTCAACACCGTCCTGACGACCAGCCCGGTCCCGCCCTTCCTGACGGACAAGGACCTCGACGAGCCGAACCGCCGACTGCGAACCCTCTCGGACGTCACGGTCGACGTCGGCTCGCCCATGAACGTCCTGCCGGTCTACGACACGACCACCGAGTGGGACAGCCCGGTACGGCGGCTGCGCGAACACCCCCCGCTCGATCTCATCGCCATCGACAACCTGCCGTCCCTGCTGCCCCGCGAGGCGAGCACCGACTTCTCGGCCGCGCTGCTGCCGCAGCTGCTGGACTTCGAGACGGGTGGGGCCTGGGGGCGCTGCCTGGACCGATTCCGCCGGGCGAGTGACGAACTGAGCCTCACAGAAGGGTAGTTGCCCGATGACCGAGGTGGTCCCCGCGAGCGGCACCGTCCACTGGGTCGGTGCCGGCCTGTCCACAGGCAGCGGCCTGGCGGCGCTGTGCGGCGCCGCCGCCCGGGTACGGCTGTGGCACCGCACCGAGGAACGCGCCGCGCGTGCACTGGCCGCACGGGGACTGACGGGCCGGGCCGAGCCCCGTGCGTACACGCTGCCCGCGCTCGCGGCGGACCTCGCCCCGGGAGACGTGGTGGTCTCCATGCTCCCGGCGCCGGACCACGCCCCCCTGCTCGCCGCCTGCGTGGGGGCGCGGGCCCACTTCGCCTGCTCCAGCTATGTCTCGGACGCGGTCCTGGAACAGGTACCGGCGGCCGAGGCGGCCGGCGTCACCGTCCTCACCGAGGCCGGCCTGGACCCGGGCGTGGACCACCTCTTCGCGCACAGCCTGATCGACCGCGCCACCCGGGCGGTCGGCCCGGGGACCGCCGCCACGTACAGCCTCACCTCGTACTGCGGCGGCGTCCCGGCCGTCCCCAACGACTTCCGCTACCGCTTCAGCTGGGCCCCGGCGGGGGTCCTGAACGCCCTGCGCTCACCGGCCCGTTACATCGAGGACGGTGCCGAGACGACGGCCGACCGCCCCTGGACGGCCACTCGGCCGCACGTCGTCGACGGCGAGACCTTCGAGGCCTACCCCAACCGCGACAGCGTCCCCTTCGTCGCCCAGTACGGCCTGCCTCCGGCCTGGAGACCGAGCACCTTCGTCCGCGGCACCCTCCGTCTCGACGGCTGGCTCGCCGCCTGGGCCCCGGTCTTCGCGGAACTCGAACGCGGCGACGACCTGCGCATCGCCGAACTGGCGAAGGAACTGGCGGCGCGCCACCCGACGAGCGACTCCGACCGCGACCGGGTCGTCCTCGCGGTCTCCCTCGACGTACGCGCCGACTCGGGCGAGCGGTGGTCCGGCCGTTACCTCCTCGACGCGACAGGCACCGAGGAGGAGAGCGCGATGGCCCGTCTGGTGTCCCGCCCCCTCGCCCTGGGGGTGGGCCACATCCTGGACGGCCAACTGCCGGTGGGCCTGAGCAGGGCGGCGGAGACGGGAGAGCGCTCGCAGTCCTGGCTCGCCGAACTCGCCGAGGCTGGTGTGGAGTTCACGGAGCGCATCGACTAGGGGCAGATGCGGCGCCCCTCGGGGGCACGGGACCGCGTCTGATGTGCGACTCCGCCGCGGGGGCGCGAGAGTTCCCTCCGGCCCGCAGCTACTTCACGGCCTCATGGACCAACCGCTTCAGCTCGGGATACACCGAGAACGACGACTTCCGCCGTACCTGCGTCATGAACTGCACCGTCAGGTCCCGCCGGGGGTCCACCCAGAAGATCGTCGTCGCCGCCCCGGTCCACCCGAACGTCCCCAGGGAGGACGGGCACTCCGTCGCCGCGGGGTCGACGACGACGGAGACCCCGAGCCCGAAACCGACGCCCACGTTCCCCGGCTGCCGGTGGAACGCGCTGCCGTACGTATGGATGTCGACGCCGCCCGGCAGCTGATTCGTGGCCATCATGTCGACGGACTCGGCGGACAGCAGTCGTACGCCGTCGAGTTCGCCCCGCCGCCGCAGGAACTCGGCGAACCGGTGGTAGTCCCGGGCGGTGGCGACCATCCCGCCGCTGCCGGACAGGAAGCGCGGCCGCCCGCGCACCGGGAGGCCGGGCACCGGCGCGATCGAGCCGTCCTCCTGCTCGCCGTACAACTCGGCCAGTCGCTCCGCCTGTTCGGGGGTCACCTGGAAGCCCGCGTCGGTCATGCCGAGCGGGCCGAGGATCCGCTCGGCGAAGAACGCGTCGAGGTCCTGCCCCGACACCACCTCCACGATCCGGCCGAGGACATTGGTGGAGACCGAGTAGTTCCACTGCGCGCCCGGCTCGAACTGCAGGGGCAGGCGCGCGTACTCCGCGATCGTCTGCGCGAGGGTGGCACCCGGCCGTACGGAGCTCTCCAGGCCCGCGTCCCGGTAGAGCGCGTCCACCGGGTGGTCGTAGTAGAAACCGAAGGTCAGGCCCGAGGTGTGGGTCATCAGATGGCGCACGAGCAGGGGCCGCTCCGCCGGGCGGGTCCGGACGTCGGCGCCCTCACCGGACTCGTACACGCGGGGCTGGGCGAACTCGGGGAGGTGTCGGGAGACGGGGTCGTCGAGCGACAGCCGTCCTTCCTCGACCAGTATCAGCGCGGCGACGGACGTGACGGGCTTGGTCATGGAGTACACCCGCCACAGCGTGTCCGTCTCGACGGGCAGCCCCGCCGCGCGGTCGCGTAGGCCGTAGGTCGTGAGGTGGGCGACGCGACCGCCGCGGGCGAGGGAGAGGAGGTAACCGGGCAGGCGCCCCTCGTCGACCCGCAGGGCGAGGTACTCGTCCAGGCGGGCCAGGGTCTTCGGGTCGAGGCCGACCTCGTGCGGTTCGACCTCTCGGCGCAGTCGTTCCATGGTGCTTCTCCTCCGGTGGCCCGGGTCACGGCTCGTGATCGTGCTCGTCGCCTTCACGCTTCTTGTCTTCATCGTTCCGTACTGATCGCGTTCCATCCCTCGCGGGGCGGGCGGGTCGGGGCATTCGCAGAGCGAGAGGCGCACCCAGCGCGGCCGCACCGGCCAGGAGCAGCAGCGCCGGGCCCGTCCCGAGCGGCATGAGCGTGGTCGCGGCCGCCACACCGAGCGCGGGACCGACGTTCATCGCGGTCTGCTGGAGCCCGCCGGCCACCCCGGCCGCCTCCTGAGGCGCGTGCCGCACGACGACGGCGGTCGCGGTGACCATCAGCGCGCCGAAACCGGCCCCGAGGAGCAGGAACCCGCCCCCGATCAGCGCCGCAGGCGCCCCGGGGCCCAGGCGGGACAGCGTCAGCACTCCGGCGGTGAGCAGCAGGGTCCCCGTGAGGGCGGTGGGGCGGGCGCCCCACCGCCGCAGCAGGACGGCCGACAGCGGCGCCCCGAGCACCATCGTGACCCCGCCGGGCAGTGCGACGAGGCTGGTGCGCAGCGGGTCCAGGCCGAGGACGTCCTGGAGCACGAAGCTGCACACGAACAGCGCGCCCAGCATCGCCCCGGAGGCGGTCACCAGTACCCCGAGCGCCGCGCGCACGGGGGGCGAGCCCAGCACGACGGACGGCAGCAACGGATCCGGGGTCCGCCGCTCGTGGCGGACGAGGACGGCCGTCGCGGCGGCGGCGATCGACAGGACGAGCACGTCGGCCGCCGTCCAGCCGTGCTCCGGGACCCCGACCAGGGTGTGCACGAGGGCCGCGAGGGCCACGGCGAGCAGTGCGGCGCCCGGCAGATCGAGGCGGGAAGCGGGTGCCGGCCGCGACCGCCGTGCCTCGGGGGCGCGCACCGCCAGGGCCGGCAGGCCCATGAGCAGTGCCGGTACGACGTTGAGGAAGAACACCGCCCGCCAGCCCACCTGGTCGACGAGCACCCCGCCGACCAGCGGACCGGCCGCCACCGCGACCCCGATGGCGCTGGTCCGCAGCGCGATGGGCATGGCCAGCCGGTCGGGCGGGAACGCCGCCCGCAGCATGCCGAGCGTGGCGGGCTGCAACAGCGCGCCGAAGGCCCCCTGGACCACCCGCAGCGCGATCACCCAGCCCACCTCGGACGCGCACCCGATGCCGGCGGAGGCCGCGCCGAAGCCGAGCACACCCCAGGCGAACACCCGTCGATGCCCGAACCGGTCGCCCAGCCGCCCCGCGAACACCAACAGCGCGGACACCGCGATCAGATACCCGGTGCTGGTCCACTGCACCTCGGTGAGGGAAGCGTCCAGGTCGCGCCGCAGGGCCGGCTGGGCGATCATCAGCACCGTGCCGTCGAGGGCGACGAGCACCGCGCCGAGCACACTGCATGCGAGGGTGAGGCGGCGGGACGACGCGGACACGGGCCCGTGCCGGTCGGCCCCGGCCTCCGTCGTGGTGGCCGCGGTGGGAGCCGTCACCGCTCCTCGCTTCCCAGGTGCGCGTCCAGTGCCGTGTGCAGCAGGGGAGCGAAGTCGTCGGCCCCGGTGGTGAGTTGGAGGCTGCCCCAGGTCCAGAGCTGGGCGATGCCGTAGAGGTTCGCCAGCAGCGCGCCCGCGACGAGTCGCGCGTCGGCGTCGGGCCGGGCCCGCCCGACGAGATCCATCAGCAGCGTGAACATCGGGAGGCTGGCGTCCCGCAGCCCCAACGCGTTGCTCTCCAGCAGATCGTGACGGAACATCAGTTCGTGCATGCCCCGGTTGGTGAGCGCGAAGTCCAGGTAGACGCGCCCCAGCGTGGCGATCTGCGCACGCGGACCCGCCGTGCCGTCCCCGAGCGCCGCGACCCCCCGTCCCGCCAGCTCCTCGAAGCCCCGGCGCGCGATGGCCGACAGCAGCTCCAGGTGCGTCGGGAAGTGGCGGCGTGGCGCCCCGTGCGACACGCCTGCCCGCCGTGCGATCTCCCGCAGCGACAGGGCCTGTACGCCCTCCGCCGTCACCAACTCGACCCCGACGTCGACCAGTCGGGACCGCAGCCCCGCGTTCCGTTCGTCCATGTCCACTGTCTACCAAACCGGAGTAGACAGTGTCTACGGATTCGGTAGACACTGTCTACATCGATAATCGGTTGCCCTTCGGCGGCGCCCGTGGATGCAATGTCCGGCATGATCACAGGCGAGCCCGGCCCGGACCGTCCCGCGGACGACGCCGGTGGACCGATCCGGATCGGCGCACTCGCCCCCCTGACCCGGCCCGGCTGGGTCGAGGCGGGGCGGCATCTGCTCGCCGGACTGGAGTCGGGCGTGCGCGAGGCCAACCACGCCGGCGGTGTCGCGGGCAGGCCTCTCGAACTGGTGGTCAGGGACACCGCCGCCGATCCGCAGCGGGCCGCTGCGGCCGTGGACGAACTCGCACACCTGGGCGTGGTCGCCCTGGCCGGCGAGTACCACAGCGTCGTCGCCCGCGCCGCGGCCGGCCGGGCCGACGCTCTCGGCCTGCCGTTCCTCTGCTCGTCGGCGGTGCTCGACGGGCTCACCGAACAGCGGACGGATCAGGTCGCGCGTCTGTCCCCGCCGCAGTCCCGGGGCTGGCGGATCTACGCCGACCACCTCCTCGCCGAGGGCCACCGGCGAGTCGCCGTCGTCACCCGGCCGAGCGTCTACTGGGCCGCCGGGACCGGCATCCTGCGGGACCACCTCGCCGCGTACGGCGGCACCGTCGTCGAAGTCGACAGCGGCGCGCTCACCCCCCAGGGCGTGTGCGACGCGCTCGTCGACCGGGGCGCGACGGCCCTCGTCCTGCTGGTCGGCCATCCGCAGCCGGCCGTGTCGATCGTCAAGGCCGTACGGCGTGACCGCCGCCTCGCCGACGTGCTGATCGGTGCTCCGGCCGGGCAGCCGGAGTTCGCCGACTGGGCGACGTCTCTGAGGGCCGACGGCGCCGGAGTCCCGTTCCTGAGCTATATGCCGGGCCGCCTCGGTCCCCTCGGTTCACGTGTGGGGAGGGTGCTCGGCGATCGGCTGGGCGAGGCGCCCTCCTTCGTCGCCTTCGAGGGCTACGACACGGTCGCGGTCCTCGCCGAGGCCATGCGCGCGTACGGCACGGACCGGGCCCGTGTCGCCGAGGGCTGGCCGCACGTCACGGTCGAGGGCACACGGGGGCGGATCAGCTTCTCCCGGGTGCCGGGCACCGGTGTGTGGCAGTGGGCCGGGGCGCCGGTCCAGGTCGCCGACCGGGACCCGGCGGCACCGGAACGCCTGCGGGTGCTGTACAGCGGCTGAGCGGCCACTGGCCGGGGGTGTCTCAGTCGGAGGTTCTCGCGCGTTCGAGGACGCACAGCTTCCCGCTGTCGGGGTCTCCGATGTACGTCCACAGGACGGGGTCCCGGGACGTTCCCCGGGCCTCGTACTGGGCAGACGTGCCGTCCGGTGCGAACGTGAGGCGGACCGTGGACACGGAGGCGTCCGAGCCGATGTCGCCGTCGGTGGTGTGCTCCCAGGTGCCCGTGCCGGGGGCCGGGGAGGCGACGTCGTCGAAGTGATCGTCGTCGTGGTCGTCGAAGTCGCCGCAGACCTCGTTCGAGGTGAACCTTCCGTCCTCCTCGAACAGCACCCGCCCGCCCTGCTCGTCGACCCAAGTCCCCGTGATCTCGGCCGTGCTCATGGCCAGGGGCTCGCCGTCAGGGAGGGGAACCGACACCCGGCTGGCGATCAGCAGCAGGGCGAGCGCGCCCATCCCGAGCAGGAACAGCAAGCCGCACCCCGCCGCGCCGACGAGCGGAACGAGCAGCCCGATCCGCCAGCGGCGTCGGCTCGTCTCGGCCGAGGGCCACCCCTGCCACGGGGGCGGGGTGGTTCTGTAAGGGTCCTCGCCGCGCTTCACATCGTCCCCCTGCTGTGGTGCCGCATGGTCGCGGCGGTGCGATCATCATCCCGCCGAGCTGCGCGGGCCTTCGCCCGGGGTCGCACGCACGGCCTCGGCTCCACGCGGGAGTGCCACGGCTTCACCAGGGAGTGCCTCGGCTCCACGCGGGAGTCCCCGGACACCTCGGGTGTCCGGGGACTCGGGGCGGGCGGGACCGGGCCGTCGCTCAGGCCGCGACGCGCTCCCGGTCGCTCTCCGTACGCGGGGTGCGGGTGCCGAGGAGCTCCGTCGGGATCCGGTGGGTCTCGCGGGCGGTGAGCGCGGCGAGGACCGGCGGGACGCACAGGGCGCTGGCGAACAGGGCCACCGCGAACCAGTCGTCGCCGTCCGGACCGGCGATCTGCGCGGCGAAGGTGACGGCGAAACCGGCGACGGCGAAGCCGATCTGGGTGCCGACTGCCATGCCGGACAGCCGGACCCGGGTGGAGAACATCTCGCCGTAGAAGGAGGGCCAGACGCCGTTCGCGGCGCTGTAGACGACACCGAAGGTGACGATGCCGAGGACCAGGACCAGCGGGTAGGCACCGGTGGAGATCGCCCACAGGTAGACGAACATCATCACCGCACTGCCCGCAGCGCCGATCAGGAAGACCGGGCGGCGGCCGATGCGGTCGGACAGCGTGGCCCACAGGGGGATGGCGGCGAGCGCGACCAGGTTGGCGAGCGCGCCCACCCACAGCATCGAGGAACGGGACAGGCCGACCGACTCGCTCGTGCCGTACGCCAGCGCCCACACGGTGAAGATCGTGGAGACCGAGGCGACCAGCGCGCCCGCGATCACCCGGAGCACGTCCGCCCAGTGCTCGCGCAGCAGGACGGCCAGCGGCAGCTTGGCGACGCCCTCGGACTCGGTCTGCCGGGTGAAGGCCGGCGTCTCGTCCAGGGTGCGGCGGATGACGTAACCGGCGACGGCGACGGCGATGCTCATCCAGAACGGGACGCGCCAGCCCCAGGAGAGCAGCTGGTCCTCGGGGAGCGCGGCGATCGGGATGAAGACCAGGGTGGCCAGCAGCTGCCCGCCCTGGGTGCCGCTCAGGGTGAAGCTGGTGAAGAAGCCACGCCGGTCCGACGGGGCGTGTTCCAGCGTCATCGAGTTCGCGCTGGCCTGCTCACCGGCCGCCGATATGCCTTGCAGGACACGGCAGATCACCAGGAGGACCGGGGCGAGGGTGCCGACCTGGTCGCGGGTGGGCAGACAGCCGATCAGGAACGTCGACAGCCCCATCAGGATCAGCGTGAAGACCATGATCTTCTTGCGGCCGAGGCGGTCCCCGTAGTGCCCGAGGAACAGCGCGCCGATCGGCCGCGCCGCGTACGCGACGCCGAACGTGGCCAGCGAGAGCAGGGTCGCAGTGGCCGGGTCGGACTCGTCGAAGAAGACCGTCGGGAAGATCAGGGCGGCGGCGCTGCCGTAGATGAAGAAGTCGTAGTACTCCAGGGCGCTGCCGATCCAGGCGGCCGTGGCGGCCTTCTTGGGCTGGCCGGGCGGTGCGGCGGGGACGGACACGGCGTGCTCCTTCGAGGGATCTCCCCCATGAGAGGGGGGTGAAGCGGAGGAAGGCAAGACAGGGCGGGACAGGTCACAGCGGGGGAGGGGGCCGATCCCTGGGGTGACGGGACAGCCGAAGCCGGGCGCCCGGCTTAATTAACGCACTGGATAGTTAGTAGCGCTTGGCTACGGATGTTGCGCCGACGTTTCCCGGGTGTCAAGAGGTGCCGCCGAAGGATTCCGTCGTGGACGTGCGGGTGGGCCTCAGTCCGCCGCGCGGTCCGCCGTGAGGTAGGCGATCACCATGTCGCCGAGCATCTGCCGGTAGTGGTCGCGGCGTCCGGCGTCGACCAGGTCGCGGCCGAAGAGGGCGCCGAAGGTGTGCCGGTTGGCCACTCGGAAGAAGCAGAAGGAGCTGATCATCGCGTGCAGGTCGACGGCGTCGACGTCGGCGGTGAACAGGCCGGACTCCTGGCCCGACTCCAGGATCCGGCGGATCACGTCCAGTGCGGGCGAGCCGATCTTGGCGAGCATCTCGGAGGAGGCGATGTGCTCGGCCTCGTGGATGTTCTCGATGCTGACCAGGCGGATGAAGTCGGGGTGCGCCTCGTGGTGGTCGAACGTCACCTCGGCGAGCCGGCGGATGGCTGCCACCGGGTCCAGGTGCTCGACGTCCAGCTCCTGCTCGGTCTGCCGGATCACGGAGTACGCCCGCTCCAGCACGGCGGTGAACAGCTGCTCCTTGCCGCCGAAGTAGTAGTAGATCATCCGCTTCGTGGTGCGGGTCCGGGCGGCGATCTCGTCGACCCGGGCCCCGGCGAAGCCGGAACGGGCGAACTCCTTGGTCGCGACGTCGAGGATCTCGGCCTTGGTGCGGGCGGCGTCACGGATCCGCCCGTTCGGTCGTGCCGGTTCTTCGACGCTGGTCATCGGGTTCCTTCGGGCGAGTGCGGCCGGTGCCCGTGATTCTAGGAGCTGCGGCGGCGGTCTTCCCTTGGGAGGGGGTGGCTGCTATTACTAACGTACTAGTTCGTACATTAGATCGTCGGGAGGGCCGCTGTGGCCAAGGACTCGTATCTCGTCGGCCTCGTCGGCTCCGGCATCGGGCCGTCCCTCAGCCCCGCCCTGCACGAGCGGGAGGCCGACCGGCAGGGTCTGCGTTATCTGTACCGGCTGATCGACATCGACGACCTCGGCCTCCGCCCGGAGGCGGTGGGCGACCTGGTGCGCGCCGCCCGCGACCTGGGCTTCGACGGGCTGAACATCACCCACCCCTGCAAGCAGCTGGTCATCGAGCACCTCGACGCGCTCGCCCCGCAGGCCGCCGCGCTCGGCGCCGTCAACACGGTCGTCTTCGAGGACGGCCGAGCCGTCGGCCACAACACGGACGTCACCGGCTTCGCCGCGTCCTTCGCGCGCGGACTGCCCGACGTCCCCCTGGAGAAGGTGGTGCTGCTGGGCGCCGGGGGCGCGGGCGCGGCCGTCGCCCATGCCACGCTCACGCTCGGCGCGGAGCACGTCACCGTCGTCGACGCGATGCCGGACCGCGCGGCGGACCTCGCGACCTCCCTCGGCCGGCACTTCGGTACGGGACGGGCCGCCGCGGCGACGCCGGACGCGCTGCCGGCGCTGCTGGGGGCGGCCGACGGAGTCGTGCACGCGACGCCCACGGGGATGGCGGCGCACCCCGGGCTGCCGTTCGCCGCGGAGTCGCTGCACGCCGGGTTGTGGGTGGCGGAGGTGGTGTACCGGCCGTTGGAGACCGCGTTGCTGCGGGCCGCCCGCGAGGCCGGCTGCGCCACGCTGGACGGGGGAGGGATGGCGGTGTTCCAGGCGGCCGACGCGTTTCGGTTGTTCACGGGGCGTGAGCCGGACGCGATGCGGATGCTGGCCGACATCGGTGAGTTGGCCGGGGCAGCGGGAGCCCGTAACTGAGCGCCGCGGTGGTCGGTCCGGTACGTCGGCTGCGGGCCCGTCGTCGATCGCGCAGTTCCCCGCGCCCCTTGATGGGGCGCGCCCCTGCCTCAAGGAGTCACCCCATGCGTACATCCATCGCCACCGTCTCCCTCAGCGGGTCCCTCACCGAGAAGCTCGCCGCCGCCGCGCGGGCCGGGTTCGACGGGGTGGAGATCTTCGAGAACGACCTGCTGGCGAGTCCGCTCACGCCCGAGGAGATCAGGGCCCGCTGCGCGGATCTCGGGCTGAGCATCGACCTCTACCAGCCGATGCGGGACATCGAGGCCGTGCCGCCGGACCTGTTCGAGGCCAACCTGCGGCGGGCCCGGCACAAGTTCGAGCTGATGGGGCGGCTCGGCTGCGACACGGTGCTCGTCTGCTCGAGCGTCCATCCGCTCGCCGAGGACGACGACGCGCTCGCCGCCGACCAGCTGCGTCGACTGGCCTCGCGCGCCGAGGAGTTCGGCATCCGCGTCGCCTACGAGGCGCTGGCGTGGGGGCGGCACGTCAGTACGTACGACCACGCGTGGCGCATCGTGGAGGCGGCCGACCATCCGGCGCTCGGGACGTGCCTGGACAGCTTCCACATCCTGGCCCGCGGCTCCGACCCCAAGGGCATCGAGGACATCCCCGGCGAGAAGATCTTCTTCCTCCAGCTCGCCGACGCCCCGCTGATGGCGATGGACGTGCTGCAGTGGAGCCGGCACTACCGCTGCTTCCCCGGGCAGGGCGGCCTCGACGTCACCGGACTGGTCGGACACGTGCGCGCGGCCGGATACGACGGGCCGCTGTCGCTGGAGGTCTTCAACGACGTCTTCCGGCAGGCCGAGGCGGGCCCGACCGCCGTGGACGCCCACCGTTCGCTGCTGATGCTCCAGGAGGCGGCCGGCATCGCCGCGCTGCCGGAGCGGGTGGTGCCCACGGGCGTCGCCTTCGCCGAACTGGTCACCCCCGACGCCGAACCCGTCGCCGCGCTGCTCGGCGCGCTCGGCTTCGCCCGCACCGCGCGCCATCGCAGCAAGCCGGTGGACCTGTGGCGGCAGGGCGAGGCACGGGTGCTGGTCAACACCGGCCCGGCCGCCCGGCGGGAGGGCACCCAGCTCGCCGCGATCGGGCTGGAGTCACCGGACCCGGCCGGCGCCGCCCGCCGCGCCGAGGCCCTGCTCGCGCCGGTGCTGCCGCGCCGCCGGTCCGCCGAGGACGCCCCGCTCGACGCGGTCGCCGCACCCGACGGAACCGCGCTCTTCTTCTGCGCGACGGACCGCCCGGGACTCCCCAGCTGGACCGGGGACTTCCGGCCCGTGGCACACCCCGAGGCGGCGGGCCACGTCCAGCGCGTCGACCACCTCGCGCTCACCCAGCCCTGGCACCAGTTCGACGAGGCGGCGCTCTTCCACCGCACGGTGCTCGGCCTCCACGCCAGCGACAGCGTCGACGTCGCCGACCCCTACGGCCTGTTCCGCAGCCGTCCGGTGACCAACGACGACGGCAGCGTGCGGATCGCCCTCAGCGTCGGCCCCGCCCCGACCGACGACACCGCCCGCGCCCAGCACATCGCCCTCGCCACGGACGACGTGGTCGCCGCTGCCCGCGCGTTCCGCGCCGCCGGGGGCCGGCTCCTGGCCGTCCCCGCGAACTACCACGACGACCTCGCCGCACGGTTCGAGTTCGCCGACGGCGAGCTGGAGACGTACCGGGAACTCGGCATCCTCTACGACCGTGACGCGGGCGGCGCGTTCCGCCACTGCTACACCGAGACCGTCGGCCGCGTCTTCTTCGAGCTCGTCCAGCGCGACGGCGGGTACCAGGGCTACGGCGCGCAGAACGCGCCCGTGCGCCTCGCCGCCCAGCACGTCCGACGACCGGTCGGATGAGGGGTGCCGGAGGGACGGGGGAGCTGAGGGGAGCCGGAAGGACGGGGGCGCCCGCCCGCGAGCCGGAGGCTACTGGCGGCTGACCGTGCGCGTCACGCCCGTGACGACCGTCGTCGCCAGGATCCAGCCGGTGATGACGAGGACGTACGACAGCCACTGCGACCAGCCCTCGGGCGCGTAGGCCCGTTCCTGCCCGAAGTCGATGATCGGCAGGAGCAGGTCGAGGGTGTAGAAGACCGGGTTGAACTCCGGGGCCTCGTCCGCCTTGAGCGGGCGGGGCGTCCGCACCGCGTACGCCACCGAGCCCACCGCCATCAGCGACAGCAGCCAGACCGCCGCGCGCAGCGGACGGAAGCCGTAGCCGACGGTGGCGTCCTGGGCGTAGCCCCAGAGCCGGCCGTGCCAGCGGAGCGTGGCGCGGTTGCGGCGCTGCTTGGCGAGTTGGACCCGCCGGGCGGCGTCGTCGTCACCGATCCTGCGGTACGCGGCGGTCAACTGCTCGTAGGCGTACGGCAGATACCCCTCCCCGTCCCGCTCCAGCATCGGCAGCCGCCGCTCGGCGGGCACGTGCGGGATCAGGGAGGTGTAGGAGAGGCTGTTCAGGAGGACCTGGTCCGGCAGCTTGTCCGGCTCCACGAACAGCACCTCTATCTGGGCCCGGCGCAGGTTCAGGACGCCCTCCACCGGCGGGCCCTCGCGCAGCCACAGCTCGCTGATGACGCTGCTGCTCACCCGCAGCGCCGTACCGCCGGGGTCGGACAACCGGGCGTAGGACAGCTCCAGCCAGCCGCCCACACGGGTCCCGCGCAGCTCCACCCGCCCGCGTACGTCCGCGTGCCGCAGCACGACGTCGGACTCGGTGGCGAGGGTCTCCGCGCCGAGGGCGACACCGCCCGGCCGGTGCAGCCGGGCGCGGCGCAGGTCGATCTTTCCGGCGACATGGGCACCGCCGAGGCGGACCTCACCGTCCGCGCGCAGCCCGGGAGCGCACAGCTCCTCCCCGATCTCCGCCTGGGTGAGCCGCAGCGCGGGCTCTCCGTCCGACGCGGTGAACTCGGCGCGTTCCATGAACAGGGTCCCGGAGATCTGCGCGCCGGTGAGCTTCACCGGCCCCAGGAAACGGCACTCCGTCAGCCGCAGCCCGCCGTCGACGCGGGCCCGTGCCGAACGCAGGCCGGGCAGGGTGGACTTGGACAGATTGAGGTAGTTGAAGTGCGCGCCAGAGAAGTCGGGCACCTCGTCGAACCGGCAGCCGCTGAGGCGTACGACGCTCTCCACCGTCGCGTACTTCAGCTCCAGCCGGCCGGTGATCCGGGCGCCCTCGATCTTGAGAGCGGAGACCTCGCCCTCCTCCTGGGGAGCGGTCAGCAGCAACGCCCGCAGCACCCGCGCCCGGACGGTCCGTTCCGGACCCCATCCGGCGCCGTCCGCGGTGGCCCCGTCCCCGTCGGTCGGGCGGTCCGCGGCCCCGAAGTCCACCGCCGCGCCGAGCGGAAAGGCGTCCCACACCCGCCGCTCGGCCGCCGTCAGATCGTTGATCATCATCAACGGGAATCTCACCCGTGACGCTTGTACCTGTCAACTACCGGGATCCGGCCGCACGTTCCGGCCGGATCCCGGCCGACACCAAGCCCCTCGGTGTTCCCTCTAGTGCCCCCATGCCCCGGCGTGCGCGCGGTGCGCGTCCGTGAGGCCGTTGGTGAAGAAGCGTTCGTAGTACTCGTTCTCCACGTGGTGGACCTGGAGCCACACGCCCGGGACGTGGATGGCGTCCGTGTGGGCCGGGAAGCGGCCGTGCGTGCGGAGGATGTACTCGCACACGTCACGGGCGCACTCGACCACCCGCTCCTCGTACTCACTGGCCTCGGTGAGATAGCGCTGCCCGTAGTCCTCCCGGTAGATCCGGGCGAAGACGTCCCGGTCGGTGTAGACGCCGCCGTGGCCGAACTTGTCCCGGACGATTCTCCGCACCGCCTCCGACATGGTTCCGACCACGGGCGGACACGCGGCGGCGATCAGCGGCGTGCCGCCGTCGGGGGAGGGCAGCCGGACCGGGTGCGCGCGCACGTTCGCGTACTTCGGCAGGGGGATGTGCCAGCGCCAGATGTCGGCCGGACGCCAGCGCGGGGTGACGAAGTCGAAGCCGAGCATCCTGCCGTACCTGCGGGAGAACTTGGGGTCGCCGAGGGCGATCTGCGGATTGATGGTGGCGTGGATCCAGGCGCCCAGACCCATGGCCTCGGCCGTGAGCATCAGGTTCTGCAGCAGCAGGTCCGCCTCGATCTGGGTGCGCATGGGGCCGAGCGCGCCGAGCGGCAGCTTCAGGTCCCCGTTGAGGAACCCGTTCCGCACCCACGTGCGCACTCCGGCCGCACGGTAGAAGTTGCGGTCGTCCACGAAGGTCGGACGCGCCCCGTCCGGCTGGGTGAGCAGGTACATCAGCGCGTTCACGTACTGGTGGGAGAGGTCGACCACGGGGAACAGCAGGGTCGTGCCGGGCAGGTTGGACAGGAAGCGGTTGGAGTCCAGGTACGCCGGGAAGTCCCGCTGGTCCGGTGCGACGTCGAGGCGGTGGTCCAGGACCTTCACCTTCGCCCGGCGGGCCCGCGCGATCAGCGTCTCGGCGTCGAACGGCTCGTCCGGTGCCGGCTCCAGCCTGCGCAGGAAGTAGGTGCCCGAGTCGTTGACGAGGAAGAAGTGGGTGCCCTGCGCGTTGTCCGGGCTGCCCGCGGTCCGGCCCGCCATCGTCAGGTTGGGCTTGGACATGATGGGGGTGCCGTTGTCCGGGTCCTCGAAGGGCCGGTCGGGCATGGTGAGGCCGGTCGTGCCGGTGATCGCGATCAGCACCGCCTCCTCCAGCTCGGTCAGGGGCTCGGCCGCGTTGCGGGAGGTGTAGGTCATGGTCCCGGCGGACACCTTGGCACCCCGGCTCACGCGGTGGGTGCGGCGGCGCCACACGGTCCGCAGCAGCGGACGGTCGAAGAGGTCGGCGAGCCCCGGGTGGGTGGTGCCCGTGCCGGAGCCGGGCTGTTCCTGGACCGCGAGCTGTTCGCCCGCCCCGGGTATCGCGGACAGCTCCGGGTTTCCGGGCAGCTCGGAGTGGTTGTCGGTGAAGGTCATGCGTGTTTCCCCCGTTGTCGTTCGGACCCGGGCACCACGTGAGAGGTGACCCCGGGTCGTGTGTCACGGCGTCATGGTGAACCGCCGTCGGTCGTACCGTTGTTGCCGTTCGTGGGCACCGTCCGCCACGGTGCGAAGGCGCTCGCGTCGCGCGGCAGGAGGGGCACCAGCTCCGGGCAGTGGCGCTGGACCACCGCGTTCATGCCGCCCTGCTCGACCCAGTCGATGCCGAGCGGCGTGTAGACCTCGGGCCGGTAGTCGACCGTCAGGAAGCGGTCGCTCTGCAGTCGTCGGCTGGCCATCAGGACGAAGATCCGGAAGGCGGTGTCGCTGAAGCCGAAGCCCTCCGGCGGGTTCTCCGCGAACAGCCCGACCACGGTGTCGATCTCGTCGACGTCCCGGTAGACGTCCTTGAGCCGCGCCAGCGTCTCGGGGTTCTCGGTCAGCTCCTCGAAGGAACGGATCCGCCCCCGGTGCAGCCCGTCCCGGAAGTCGTTGTAGCGCGGCACCCCCCGCCTGCGCGTGCGGACCAGGTCGACGACCGACAGATCGATGATCTCCCCGTCCCGCTCGAAGCGCTGGAGCGCGCGGGGGAAGTTGTGCAGGGTGATCGCGCCGGGGTGGGCGATGCCGAACGAGTACAGCGCGTTCGCGAGTCCCGTCTTGCGGATCTGCGCCTCGGCCGCCCCGCCCTGGATGTCGAGGAAGCCCACCGTCTCCAGCCGCCGCCCGAACTGGTGCTCCCGCAGCTCGAAGTCGTCGGGGATCAGCGGATGCATGCGGTAGACGGTGGTGAAGTCCTCCGTGAGCGAGTACGGCGCCGTGTGGTGGTCCGGCAGCGTCTTCGGGATGCCGGTCAGCGAGTGCGCCTCGAACAGCCACAGGCCCAACTGGTTGAGCCATTTCTTCGGCGGGCCCGACCAGTTGGTGCGCAACGCGAGATCGATCGCCTCGGTGGCCAGGATCGCGGGCGTCCACTCCACGGTGTGGATCTTCGCGATCAGCGCGGACACCACGAGCCGGGCCGTCTGGTAGACCTTCTCCTCGCTCATCGAGGGGTACCGCGCGCGCAGCGCGTCGCAGACCGCGTTGTGCTCCCGAGCGAAGAGCGTATGCAGGGCGCTCAGGCCCATCCACCAGCTCTCGTTGAAGCCGGTGAGCGGGATTCCGTTGGTGCCGCCCGGCAGATGGCCGTCCTCCAGGCGGAGTTTCGCGCCCCCGTCCGGCTCGCGCAGGAACCGCGCGGTCCGCTCGTTCTCGCCGTACACCTCGGAGCCGTCCCACCAGTGCGAGGCGGAGTTGGCGAACAGGATCGGCGGACGGCCGGGAGCCTCCAGTCCCTCGTTCTCGGCGAACCGCATCACCCGCTCGGCCGGGCCGCCCGGCACGTTCTGCCAGGTACCGTCGAAGCCGGGCGGCAGCGGCACCTCCACGCTGCGGTCGCCGGTCCGGTACCGCCGGTGGTTCACCCAGTCGTGCACCTGGAACTGGATCCACGCCGCCGCCAGCACGTTGAGCGAGGTCGCCGGCACGAAGCTCTCCCGGTGCAGCAGCTGCCTGCTGACCGTCACCGGGTTCGGTGTGTCGAAGGTGTCCGGCCGGTAGTCCGGCTTCAGGTTCCGCCCGAAGGCGGCCCCCACCGCGCCCATCGCCGGCTCCGACAGATCGTTGTACGTCCCGTCGTACGACCGCTCCGTGCGCAGCCGCTCCGGGACCGGCTCCGGCACGGGCTGGGCCTTCGGCGGCGCCTCGCGGACCTCGGTGTCGATCAGGTTCAGCCGGCGCAGCGTCTTCCGCAGGAACACCAGGTTCAGCAGACTCAGCGACAACGGCAGCCGGTGCCACGGCACGGCACGGTTCAGCAGCCCGAGCGCGGGGCCCACGAGAGTGCCGAGCAGCTTGTTGCGCAGGGGTTCCTCGGTGACGAAGCGCTGCCCCAGGCGATGCGCGCCGCTCGCCCGGTACCCGGCCTTCCGGGCCCGGTTGATATGGCCCAATGGCCGGAAGTCATCGGTCGTGTACCACGGATTGAAGGTCAGGTCCTCGATCCGCCGTGCCGCCGCCCGCGCCTCGGCCCCGTCCAGCTCCTGAGCGGGAATGGTGAGCCGGGCGATCGGCACCGCCGGCGCCACCGCGTCCTTCCACTCCACCGCCGCGTCCTCGACCGGGGTGCGCCGCTCGTCCACGTACCGCTGCACGCACAGATCGAACGCCACGTCCGCCTGCCCGAGCCGCCGCGCCAGCTCCCGGTGCAGGAAGTCCGGGTCCCGGCGGTCGGGCACGGCCGCCGCCGGTGTGCCGGGCGCGGGCCGCAGCAGATACCGCACCGGCCCGGCCTCACCCCACAGGATGGCGCCCCTGCTCCAATAGGTCTCGGTGGCAAGGGAGTTGACCTCCCGCCGGGTGGCTGCCCTGACGTTGCGCCGCATCCGCGCGGCCGTCTTCAGCCCGACCGCCAGCGGCAGCTTCACGAACAGCCCGAACGCCTTGCGCAGCGGGCTCCCGGCCCCCGCCATGGCCTTGGCGAACGCCACGAACTCCCGCGCGTCGCTCGCGTGCGACACCGGGAAACTGGTGGCCAGCAGATCGTGGCTCACCCCCTCCGACACGCGCACCCGCACCGCCGCGCCCCGCAGATCGGGTGAGCCGTCCCCCTGCCGGATCCCGCTCGCGTTGGACAGCCGGACCACCGCCGGATAGTCGGCACCCGGCTGCGCGTACCCGGTCCGCAACGCCGCCGGCAGGTCGTCGTGGAACCGCAGCCGTGCGTTCTCCACGCCCAGCGGTGCCTTCGCGTGGAACGCCCGCGCGATGCCACCGCCCCCGGCCCGCCGGTTTCTGACCTGGACCTTCATCAGCTCCCGGGCGAGTCGCTCGAACACGAGCCGCTCGGCCTCGGGGCTGCCCCCGTCGTAGCGCTCGTAGCGCTGATCGTGCTGCCCTGTCTCGGCCATCGCGGTTCCCCCTACCGACGCGCTGCGTACGAACGCGCGCTCATGCGCACGCGATGCATACGGGACAGGGGGCGCACGCTACCGCCGACGGGGTTCCGGCCACAGCGACAGTTCACGCCATGTACACATCTGCCGACAATGCTACGGAAGGTCCGGTTCCTCGCATCCCGAGGGGCGCGGGGAACCGTCCGATCGGCCTCTGCCGGTCCTGCGTCACTTCCCCTTCGTCGACTCCACCGCGTGGCCGCCGAACTGGTTGCGCAGCGCGGCGATCATCTTCATCTGGGGCGAGTCGTCCTGGCGTGAGGCGAAGCGGGTGAACAGCGACGCGGTGATCGCGGGCAGCGGCACCGCGTGGTCGATGGCCGCCTCGACGGTCCACCGTCCCTCACCGGAGTCCTCGGCGTAGCCACGCAGCTTCTGAAGGTGCTCGTCCTCGTCTAGCGCGTTGACGGCGAGGTCCAGCAGCCACGAGCGGATCACGGTCCCCTCCTGCCAGGAGCGGAACACCTCGCGCACACTCGTCACCGAGTCGACCTTCTCCAGCAGCTCCCAGCCCTCGGCGTACGCCTGCATCATGGCGTACTCGATGCCGTTGTGGACCATCTTGGAGAAGTGACCGGCGCCCACCTTGCCGGCGTGGACATAGCCGTACGGGCCCTCCGGCTTGAGCGCCTCGAAGATCGGCTGGAGCCGCTCGACGTGCTCCTCGTCGCCGCCGACCATCAGGGCGTAGCCGTTCTGGAGGCCCCACACGCCCCCGGAGACACCCGCGTCGACGAACCCGATGCCCTTGGCGCCCAGTTCGGCGGCGTGCTTCTCGTCGTCCGTCCACCGGGAGTTGCCGCCGTCGACGACCGTGTCGCCCGGTGACAGCAGCTCCGCCAGCTCGTCGACGACGGACTGGGTGGCAGCACCGGCCGGGACCATCACCCAGACCGTGCGCGGACCGTCGAGGCGCTCGACCAGTTCGGCGAGGCTGCCCACGTCGGACACCTCGGGGTTGCGGTCGTAGCCGATGACGGTGTGGCCGGCGCGGCGGATCCGCTCGCGCATGTTGCCGCCCATCTTGCCGAGACCGATGAGACCCAGCTGCATCGTTGCCATGTCAGTTCACCTGTTCCATACGGGAGTCGAGCGGAGGCGTGTCAGTCATCGGCGGCGGTCTGCCCGTCGCCCGCGCCGCCCCGCAGGGCGACGGCGTACATCTCGTCGGCGTCGAGGCGGCGCAGCTCCTCGGCGATCAGCTCGGAGGTGGCGCGGACCTTCAGGGCGAGGGTGCGCGACGGCTGCCCGGGCAGGGTGAGCGTGGCGAGCGGCCCCTCGGGCCGGTCGATGACGACCTCGCCCCTCGCGGTGCCGAGCCGTACGCCCGTGACCACCGGACCGGCGGTCAGCACGCGCTCGACGGACACCCCGAGGCGGGCCTCCAGCCAGCGGGCCAGCAGCTCGGCGCTGGGGTTGTCGGCCTCGCTCTCGACGGCGGCCGAGGTGATGGTCTCCTTGGCCTGGTCGAGGGCGGCCGCGAGCATGGAGCGCCACGGCGTGAGCCGCGTCCAGGCGAGGTCGGTGTCGCCGGGGGTGTAGGAGGCGACCCGCTGTTCGAGTGCGGCGAGCGGGGTCTCCACGGCGTACATGTCGGTGATCCTGCGCTGCGCGAGCGCGCCCAGCGGGTCCTTCGCCGGGTTCTCCGGCGCGTCCACCGGCCACCACACCACCACCGGCGCGTCCGGCAGCAGCAGCGGCAGGACCACGGAGTCGGCGTGGTCGGAGACCTCGCCGTACGTCCGCAGCACGACCGTCTCGCCGGTGCCCGCGTCGGCGCCGACCCGCACCTCGGCGTCCAGATGCGACTTGGTGCGGTCCTTCGGGGTGCGGGCGTGCCGCTTGATGACGACCAGGGTGCGCGAGGGGTGCTCGTGCGAGGCCTCCTCGGCGGCCTTGATCGAGTCGTACGCGTTCTCCTCGTCCGTCACGATCACCATCGTGAGGACCATGCCCACGGCGGGCGTGCCGATGGCCCGGCGGCCCTGCACCAGGGCCTTGTTGATCTTGCTTGCCGTGGTGTCAGTCAGGTCGATCTTCATGGCCTGCGCCAGCTCCGTCCGTCTTGTGCGAGCATCTCGTCCGCTTCCGCGGGCCCCCAACCACCCGAGGCGTACTGCGCGGGCCTGCCGTGCCTCGCCCAGTACTCCTCGATCGGGTCGAGGATCTTCCAGGACTCCTCCACCTCCTGGTGGCGGGGGAAGAGGTTGGCGTCGCCGAGCAGCACATCCAGGATCAGCCGTTCGTACGCCTCCGGGCTGGACTCCGTGAACGACTCGCCGTACGCGAAGTCCATCGTGACGTCCCGGATCTCCATCGAGGTACCCGGCACCTTCGAACCGAAGCGCACGGTCATCCCCTCGTCGGGCTGCACCCGGATGACGATCGCGTTCTGCCCCAGTTCCTCGGTGGCGGTGGAGTCGAAGGGGGAGTGCGGGGCGCGCTGGAAGACGACCGCGATCTCGGTGACCCGGCGGCCGAGCCGCTTGCCGGTGCGCAGATAGAAGGGGACGCCCGCCCAGCGGCGGTTGTCGATGCCCAGCTTGACCGCCGCGTAGGTGTCCGTGGTGGAGGACCGGTCGATGCCCTCCTCCTCCAGATAGCCGAGCACCCGTTCGCCGCCCTGCCAGCCGCCCGCGTACTGGCCGCGCACGGTGTACCGGCCCAGGTCCTCCGGCAGCCGCACGGCCTTGAGCGCCTTCAGCTTCTCGGTCAGCAGCGACTCGGCGTCGAAGGCCGCCGGTTCCTCCATGGCGGTCAGGGCCAGCAGCTGCAACAGGTGGTTCTGGATGACGTCACGGGCCGAGCCGATGCCGTCGTAGTACCCGGCGCGACCGCCGATGCCGATGTCCTCGGCCATGGTGATCTGCACATGGTCGACGTAACTCCGGTTCCAGATGGGCTCGTACATCTGGTTGGCGAAGCGGAGCGCCAGGATGTTCTGGACGGTCTCCTTGCCGAGGTAGTGGTCGATGCGGAAGACCTGCTCGGGGTCGAACACCTCGTGCAGGACCGCGTTCAGCTCGCGGGCGCTGGCCAGGTCGTGGCCGAACGGCTTCTCGATGACCGCGCGCCGCCAGGAACCCTCGGGCGGACTGGCCAGGCCGTGCTTCTTGAGCTGCTTGACGACCTTCGGGAACATGCTCGGCGGCACGGAGAGGTAGAAGGCGAAGTTGCCGCCCGTCCCCCGGGAGCCGTCCAGCTCCTCGACGGCCTCCCGGAGCCGCTTGAACGCCTCGTCGTCACCGAAGTCGCCCGGGATGAAGCGCATCCCCTCGGCGAGCTGCTGCCAGACCTCCTCGCGGAACTCGGTGCGGGCGTGCTCGCGGACCGCGTCGTGCACGATCTGCGCGAAGTCCTCGTCCTCCCAGTCCCGGCGGGCGAACCCCACCAGCGAGAAGCCCGGTGGCAGCAGACCCCGGTTGGCCAGGTCGTACACGGCCGGCATCAGCTTCTTGCGGGACAGGTCACCGGTCACCCCGAAGATGACGAGCCCGGACGGGCCCGCGATCTTCGGGAGCCGGCGGTCCTCCGCGTCCCGGAGCGGATTGAGCCACTCGGCGGTCATTCCCCATCAACTCCCTTGCTGTTCAAGAACTTCCCCTGGCCTGCGGCGTCGTGTCGACAGTGATCATCTTCCTTCAGGCGCGCGTGCCGGCCGTGTCGCCGCCGGGCCGAGTCGTGCGGTCGAGCACGCTCCTCGCCACGGCGACGACGTTCTCGGCGGTGAAGCCGTACTCGGCGAACAGGGTCTTCGCGTCGGCGGAGGCGCCGAAGTGTTCGAGGGAGACGACGCGGCCGTGGTCACCGACGTAGCGGTACCAGGTCAGACCGATCCCCGCCTCGACCGCCACGCGGGCCCGCACGGACGGCGGCAGCACGCTCTCTCGGTATTCGCGCGGTTGTTCCTCGAACCACTCCACCGACGGCATCGACACCACCCGCGTGCCGACCCTCTCGGCCTCCAGCCGCTCCCGCGCGGCGACGGCCGACTGCACCTCGGAGCCGGTGGCGATCAGGATCACGTCCGGGGTCGCGGCCGAGGACTCCTGGAGGATGTAACCCCCCTTGGCGGCCTCGGAGTTGAGCGGATACGTCGGCACGCCCTGCCGGGTGAGCGCCAGCCCGTGCGGGGCCGGGTCCGTGGTGTGCCGCTTCAGGATCTCGGCCCAGGCGATCGCCGTCTCGTTGGCGTCGGCCGGGCGGACGATGTTCAGGCCGGGGATCGCCCGCAGCGCGGCCAGGTGTTCGACCGGCTGGTGCGTCGGGCCGTCCTCGCCCAGGCCGATGGAGTCGTGCGTCCAGACGTACGTCACCGGCAGCTGCATCAGCGCGGAGAGCCGGACGGCGCCCCGCATGTAGTCGGAGAAGACCAGGAACGTGCCGCCGTAGATCCGGGTGTTGCCGTGCAGCGCGATGCCGTTCATCTCGGCGGCCATGGCGTGCTCACGGATGCCGAAGTGGATCGTGCGGCCGTACGGGTCGGCCTCCGGGAGCGGGTTGCCCGCCGGGAGGAAGGACGACGTCTTGTCGATGGTGGTGTTGTTCGACCCGGCGAGGTCGGCGGAGCCGCCCCACAGCTCGGGTATCACCGCGCCCAGTGCCTGCAGCACCTTGCCGGACGCGGCCCGGGTCGCCATGGACGTGCCCTCCTCGAAGACCGGCAGCGCCCCCTCCCAGCCCTCGGGCAGCCGGCCCGCGACCACCCGGTCGAAGAGCCGGGCCCGTTCGGGGGAGGCGGCACGCCACTCGGCGATCCGCTTGTCCCAGGCGGCGTGCGCCTCGGCGCCCCGGTCGAGGGCGCGGCGGGTGTGCGCGAGCACGTCGTCGGCGACGTCGAACGTCCTGTCCGCGTCGAAGCCGAGGACCCGCTTGGTGGCGGCGATCTCGTCCTCACCGAGCGCGGAGCCGTGCGCGGCCTCGGTGTTCTGCGCGTTCGGGGCGGGCCAGGCGATGATCGTGCGCATCGCGATGATCGAGGGACGCGAGGTCTCCTCCCGCGCGGCCAGCAGCGCGTCGTGCAGGGCGTGCACGTCGACGTTTCCGTTGAAGGCCGGCTCGATCCGCTGGACGTGCCAGCCGTACGCCTCGTACCGCTTCAGCACGTCCTCGGAGAACGCGGTGGCGGTGTCGCCCTCGATGGAGATGTGGTTGTCGTCGTACAGGAACACGAGACTGCCGAGCCGCTGATGGCCCGCCAGCGAGGCCGCCTCCGCGGAGATGCCCTCCTCCAGGTCGCCGTCGGAGACGATCGCCCAGATGGTGTGGTCGAACGGCGACTCGCCCACCGGGGCGTCCGGGTCGAACAGCCCGCGCTCGTACCGGGCGGCCATCGCCATCCCGACGGCGTTGGCGACCCCCTGGCCCAGCGGACCCGTGGTGGTCTCGACCCCGGCGGTGTGCCCGTACTCCGGATGACCCGGCGTCTTCGAGCCGTGCGTCCGGAACGCCTTGAGGTCGTCCAGCCCCAGTTCGTACCCGGCCAGGTACAGCTGGGTGTAGAGGGTCAGCGAGGTGTGGCCGGGGGAGAGGACGAAGCGGTCGCGGCCGGTCCACTCCGGGTCGGCGGGGTCATGACGCATCACCTTCTGAAAGAGCGTGTACGCGGCGGGCGCGAGGCTCATCGCCGTGCCCGGGTGCCCGTTGCCCGCCTTCTGCACGGCGTCGGCGGCCAGCAGACGGGCAGTGTCGACGGCGCGCCGGTCGAGTTCTGTCCAGTTCATCTTCAAGAAGTCCTCGATGAGACGGCGGAATTGCTCTGACGTCTTCAAAAGTAAAAGTCTGACTTATATGAGGCCAGGTGGCGGTGTGCCAGCCTTCGGTGAAACTGGGACACCGACGACGCGACGGCGAGGACATGACGGACAGAGACTTCCCCGACGGCGACCGGATCAAGACCCTCCCGTTCCCCGTCGACCGCGGCCTCTCCGGCGTCGGCATGCGGATCGGCCCCATGGACGGCCGAGGCCCCTGGCGCGCGGACACACCTCTGGACAAGGTCCACCGCATCGACTTCCACGTGGTGATGCTGTTCGACGGCGGCCCGGTACGCCACATGATCGACTTCACCGAGTACGAGGCGGACGCGGGCGAGTTGCTGTGGATCCGGCCGGGGCAGGTGCATCGCTTCTCACACGCCCCCGAGTACCGCGGGACCGTCCTCACCATGCAACCGGGCTTCCTGCCCCGGGCCACCGTCGAGGCGACCGGGCTCTACCGCTACGACCTGCCGCCGCTGCTCCGCCCAAGCGCCGCCCAACTCGCGGGCCTACGGGCCTCGTCGGCCCAGCTCGAACGCGAGTACGTCGACACCGTCACCCTGCCGCCCGGACCGCACGCCGCCGTCCTGCGGCACTCCCTGACGGCCTTCCTCATCCGCCTCGCCCATCTCGCCGCCGGCGCGACGGAGATGGAGGAGGAGCACAGATCCGGGGACACCACCTTCACCCGCTTCCGCGACGCCGTCGAGCGGGACTTCGCCACCAACCACAGCGTCAGCGCCTACGCCGACGCCCTCGGCTGCTCCCGCCGCACCCTCGTCCGCGCGGTCCGCGCCGCGACCGGGGAGACCCCCAAGGGCTTCATCGACAAGCGCGTCGTCCTGGAGGCCAAGCGGCTCCTGGCCCACACGGACCTGCCGATCGGCCGGGTGGGCGTCGCCGTCGGCTTCCCCGACGCGGCGAACTTCTCCAAGTTCTTCCAACTGCACGCCGGGACCACGCCGGTGGCGTTCCGGGCGGAGATGCGCTGACACGCGGTGAGGGGCGGGCTCCACCGCCGTGGAGCCCGCCCCTCACGTGAGCCGTGTCTCGGCCGAGCCGTCCGTCAGCGGCCGAAGTTGAACCAGTTCACGTTCACGAAGTCCTGCGCCTGTCCGCTGGTGAAGGTCAGATAGACGTCATGGGTGCCGGTGACGCGGCTGATGTTCGCGGGCACCGTCCGCCAGGACTGCCAGCCGCCGGTGCCGGCGATCGAGAAACTGCCGACCGGTGCGTTCGAACGGCTGTCGAGCCTCACCTCGACCAGACCGCTCACCCCCGCGCCCGCGCCGGAGGCCACCCGGGCGACGAACTGGGTCGCGGCCGTGGAGCCGAAGTTCACGTTCTTGAAGAGCGCCCAGTCACCGTTGGCCACGGCGCCGATGTTCTGCCCGCCACCGGTGTCGGTCGTGGTCTCGGTGAGTGTGCCGCTCTGGCTGTCGTACGACTCGGCCTGGATGGCGCCGTACGCGTCCCGGGTGCCCGTCGGCGGCGGCGTGGTGGTGCCCCCGGCCGCCGACAGCACCTGCACATAGTCGACGACCATCGGGACACCGGAGCGGGTGTCACCGTCCAGACCGCCGCCGAACGCGTCGGGGAAGGCGCCGCCCATGGCCACGTTCAGGATGATGAAGAACCCGTGGTTGGTGGCGTTGGTCCAGGTGGTCGCGTCGACCTGGTTCGCGTTGACCGAGTGGAACTGGGTGCCGTCGACGAGGAACCGGATCGTCTCCGGGGTCACCGAGCGGTCCCACTCCATGGTGTACGTGTGGAACCCGGACTGGCAGGTCGTGTTCGGGCACGCGGTGGAGTTGCCGATGCCGGTCGTCTCGTTGCACGGGCCGCCGGGGTTGGTGCCGCAGTGCATCGTGGCCCAGACCTGGTTGCGGCCCTGCACGTTCTCCATGATGTCCAGCTCGCCGACGCTCGGCCAGTTCTGGTAGTTGCCCCGGTAGGGCGCGCCCAGCATCCAGAACGCCGGCCAGTAGCCCTCGGCGGCCGTCCCGGTGACGTTCGGCATCTGGATCCGGGACTCGACCCGCAGCTTGCCTCCCGCCGGGGGCTGGAAGTCGGTGCGGTTGGTCTCGATCCGGCCCGAGGTCCAGCGGCCGGCCGCGTCCCGGAGCGGGGTGATGCGGAGATTGCCGTTGCCGTCGAGGGAGACGTTGGCGGTGCTGTTCGTCATCGTCTCGACCTCGCCGGTACCCCAGTTGGCGGGGCCGCCGGGATACGAAGTCCCGGTCGCGTACTGCCAGTTTGAGGTGCTGACGCCGGTACCGGCGGTGCCGTTGAAGTCGTCGACGAAGACCTGCGTCCAGCCGGCGGGCGGCGTGGGGGCGGCGCCCTGCGCGGTCGTCGCCCAGGCGGTGGCCAGGGCCAGCGCCGTGGCCACGGCGAGGAACGCGCGTCGCAGGGGGCGGCGGCGTCTCACGGGTGCGCCGCGGTCGGGTGTGCCGGGGGTTTCACTCATGGCGGCCTCTTCGGGTGTACGGAGTGAAATGCGCGGTGTGGGGGAGCGCTCCGCGGAGTCCCGTCCTGAGAGCGCTCTCAAAGAAGAGCGTGCGGTCAATGTGCGCTCCGGCGCTGCGGCCGTCAAGAGTTAAAGCGGAGAAAGTCCGTGCGGGGGTGGCGAGTTCACGATGTGAAGATCGGCCGTGGCGGGAGGTGTCCACCCCCCACCCGTTGCACGGCGGCTGGTTGGTCTCGGGCGGGGGGTGGTCAGTCGCCGACGGTGGACACGGTCGGTTGGGTGGCCTCCGTCGGCCTGTCCGGGTTGACGGAGAACGCCATGTTCCCGGCCGTCGCCACGATCGCGTCGTCCACGAGCAGCACCCGGGGCGGGGTCTGGGTGGCGATGTCCCCCGGGTCGTCGAGTGCGTCCGTACGCCACAACTCGGCGCCCTTGCCGCGCTCCAGGGCCAGCAGCCGGCCGAACCGGTTGGCGAAGTAGATCTCGTCGCGGGCCGCCGACACCACCGGAGCGGACAGGTTCTCCATGTCGGTGGTCCGCTCCCACAGCGTCTTGCCGCTGGTCGCCGAGACGGCGGTGACGGACCCGCTGGTCCGCACGAAGTACACGACCCCGTCCACGAGCGTCGCCGCGCCGCGCAGCGGACGCTCCAGCGGGATCCGGGTGACCTTCCCGGTGTCCGGGGCCACCCGCAGGAACGCGTCGTACGGCCGCTCGTACCCCGCCTGGTAGACCTCCTCGGTGGTCTCCGCCTCCAGGAACAACGGGCGTCCGTCGACGGCGCCCAGGGCGAGCGCCTTCTCGGGCATCGGGGTGCGTTCCCGCGGCGTGCCGTCGTCGGGGTCGAGCCGTACGAGGGTGAACGGGCGGGTGTCGAGGAAGTCGTCGCCCTCCCAGCACATTTCGTACGGGGCGTCGCCGAGCACCGTGGGGACGCAGTTGACCCCGGCGGGTTCGGAGGTCCGCCACAGTTCCCTGCCCGCCGTGTCGAGGGCGATCACCTGGGAGTGGTCGGGCGTGAGGGTGAGCAGGCCGCCCGTGAAGAGGGCCGCCGGCTCGCTCGCGCTGATGTCCCGGGCCCACCGCTGCTTCCCGGTCCGGGTGTCGAGGGCGACCAGGCGCCGCCGGGTGCTGTCGGGTTCGGTGTAGACGAAGACCAGCCCGTCCCGGACGCCGATGGGCCGGGCGGTCTGCGGGAGTTGGCCGTGGCGCCATCCCGTCTTCCCGGTGGCGGCGTCCACCTTGGCGACGACGAAGCCGGTGCCGCCGCAGTACAGGTCGGTCCCGTCGGTCCGGCATCCCGTCTCGTCGTAGTTGACCGGGATGTACTCGGCGGGCAGGCCGCTGTCGGCCCGCAGTCGGGTCTGCCACGGCCGCCAGCCCTCGGGCAGCGACGTGGAACGGTAGTCCACGGCGCTGTCGGCGCCGGACGTCGTCGAGTCGTCCTCGGCCCCTGCGTGGAGCAGCAGCGCGGTGCTGAGCGCTGCGACGGCCAGGACGGCGCCGGCGCCGACGAGGAGCAACAGCCTTTTGGCACGGAGCCTCGGACGGCGGCCGCCCGCAGGCCGGCCGGCCTGCGATCGGTCTTCCGTCGGCCCGCCGGGAACCGGCAGCAGGTCGTTGGCGGTCGTGTCATCCGCGCGGCCGACGTCCGCCCGGCCCGGGGCCGGGCGTTCCGTGACAGCCCGGCCCGCGTCCGCCCCGCTGACGCCGGTTCGGCCCGCGCCCCTTCGCTCCGGGACCGCCTGCCCGACCATCGGCCGGTCGGTCTCCACTCGTCCGGCGGCCGTCGTGCCGTTGCCGGGTGCGGCGGTCTCCGTTCGCCCGGAGTCCGTAGGACCGTCGAGCGGTCCCGTCCCCGCCCCCGTCCGTCCCGTCCCGGGCACCGGCGCGGCGCCCGGTGTGCCGGTGGTGGGTGTGGTCCCCAACTCCAGGAACAGGGCGTGCAGTTCGGTGAGGTCCGGGCGGGCCGTCGGATTCTTGTCCAGGCAGCGTTCGGTGATCGTCCGCAGCGGTTCGGGCACCGCGTCCAGCTTCGGCGCCTCGAACATGACCTGGTAGCCCGCGAGATAGGGGCTCTCGGCCTTGAACGGGCTGTGCCCGCTGGCCGCGTACACCAGCAGCGACCCCAGCGAGAACAGGTCCGACGCGGCGGTGACGTCCCTCGGCGAGCGCAGCTGCTCCGGTGACATGAACGGCGGGGTGCCGATGACCCGTCCGGTCACGGTGAGCGGCAGGTTGTCGCCGGCGCGCGAGATACCGAAGTCGATGACGCGCGGACCGTCCTCGGCCATCAGGACGTTGGCCGGTTTCAGGTCCCGGTGCACGACCCCCGCCCGGTGGATGTCCCGCAGCGCCTCGACGAGCCCCAGCGCGAGGCCCCGGATCCGGGGAGCCGTCAGCGGACCCTCCTCACGCACCAGATCGGCGAGCGTCGGGCCCGGTACGTACTGTGTCGCCATCCAGGGCCTGGCCGCGTCCGGGTCGGCGTCCACCACGGCGGCCGTGAACGCCCCGCTCACCCGGCGCACCGCCGCGACCTCCTGACGGAACCGGGAGCGGAACTCCTCGTCGTCGCGGTACTGGGCGTGCACCAGCTTGATCGCGACCAGTCGCCCCGACGCGGACCGCGCCCGGTAGACGACTCCCATGCCACCGGCGCCGAGCCTGTCCTCCAGGACGTACTCGCCTATGACGGTGGGATCGTCGTCCCTCAGCGGCATTTCCCACCACGCTCTTGTCCGTACGGCAGCCCCCGTACGGAGCAGCCTAGGCGATCCGGGCGGAGCCGCCGGACCAGGGGCGCCGGGGAGGCCGGATCGGGCCGCCGCCGTTCCTCGTCGGAGCCCCGGTTAAATCGATGGCTCCCCCCGAGGTCACCCGTTACCTTCCCCTCATGGCGATGACTCACGGCACGTGCACGGCCCGGTTCGGCGCGGTGCGGGAGGCGTTGGCGGCCTCGTTGGACGACAAGGACGTGGGTGCCTCGGTCGCCGTGTACGTGGACGGTGAGCCGGAGGTCGACCTCTGGGGCGGGTACGCCGACGTCGACCGGACCGTTCCGTGGGAGCGGGACACCCTGACCCATGTGTGGTCCACCACCAAGACGATGACCGCCCTGTGCGTGCTGATGCTCGCCGACCGGGGCGAACTGGACCTGCACGCCCCGGTGGCGAGGTACTGGCCGGAGTTCGCGGCGGCGGGCAAGGAGGACGTACGCGTGAGCCATGTGCTCTCGCACACGGCCGGTCTGCCCCGCTTCGAGGCGCCCACGACGCTGGAGGACCTGTACGACTGGCCGACCGTCACCGCGCGGCTCGCCGCGCAGGAACCGGCCTGGAAGCCGGGTACCGAGGCCGGCTACCACGCGATGACCCAGGGGTATCTGCTCGGGGAGATCGTCCGCCGGGTCACCGGCCGCAGCCTGGGCACCTTCCTCGCCGAGGAGGTCACGGGTCCGCTGGGCGCCGACTTCCACATCGGCCTCGCCGCCGAGCACGACCACCGGGTGGCGCCGATCATCATGCCGCCCTCCTCCCCGCCCGAGGACGGCCCGCCGCCCAACCCGCACATCCCGGACGGTGCCCCCAACTCGACCGCCTGGCGCCGTGCCGAGATCCCGGCCGCGAACGGTCACGGCAACGCCCGTTCGGTCGCCGCCGTCCAGTCGCTGCTGTCCTGCGGCGGCGCGGCGCGCGGGGTGCGGCTGCTGTCGGAGCAGGGGTGCGAGCGGATCTTCGAGGAGCAGTTCGACGGCATCGACAGCGTCCTGCGCGTCCCGATGCGCTACGGCATGGGCTACGGCCTGAACGGCGGCCAACTGCCCAACCCCCGCACCTGCTTCTGGGGCGGCTGGGGCGGCTCGCTCATCATGGTCGACCTCGACGCCCGGATGACCGTGGCGTACATGATGAACAAGATGATCGACGGCGATCTCGGCGACGAGCGGGGTTTCTCGATCCTCGCGGCCGCCTACGAGGGCCTGACGGGCTGAACGCCCGCACGGCCCAACCGAATCGACGACCGCCGACCTGCCGCGACGAGCCACCGCCGCCGTCGGCCCGACCGGGGCGGCGGCGGGCCGCGTCGCCCGCGAGGGAGGCGAGAACGGTGGCGGCGAAGCCGCCCCCGGGACGAGTCGGCCGTCCGGGCCGGCCGTGCCCGTGCCCCGGCGGTCACCTCCGTGGCGGCGTCCCGGGTCCGGCGTCCGCCGGTCAGGCGGGGGCGGAGCCCCGGCCCGGGATCAACGAACCCCGGCGGGGTTCGTCCGGCTGCCAGCCCAGGGCGCGGGAGATACCACGTGCCGCCACCCGCACGGCGGGCGTCAGCACCGGGACCTGGGCGCCGGCCTGGGGCACGACGACCGAGACGGCGGCGACCACGCCTCCGCCCGGTCCGCGCACGGGGGCGGCCACCGACAGCGCGTCCTCCGTGACCTGGCGGCTGCTCACCGCCACGCCGGTGCGCCGTACCTCGGCGAGCGCGCGGCGCAACCGGGGCGCGTCCGTGATGGTGTGCGGCGTGAAGGAGGCCAACGGGCCCTCGCAGTAGGTGTCCTGGGCGTCCGCGTCGCTGTGGGCGAGGAGCGCCAGGCCCACGCCCGTGGCGTGCAGGGGCCAGCGGGCGCCGACGCGGATGTGGACGCCGACGGCGGAGCGCCCGGAGAGCCACTCGATGTAGACGACGTCGTCCCCGTCGCGGACCGCGAGCTGGACGTTCTCGTGCGTCGCCTCGTACAGGTCCTCCAGGTACGGCAGCGCGATCTGGCGCAGCGCGAGCCCGCGCGGGGCGAGCGCCGCGAGTTCCCAGAGGCGGAGCCCCACGTGGTAGATCCCGCAGGCGTCCCGCTCCAGGGCGCCCCACTCGGTGAGCGCGCCCACCAGCCGGTGGGCGGTGGTGAGGGTCAGCCCGGCCCGGCGGCTGATGTCGGTCAGCGAGAGCGCCGGGTGGTCGTGGTCGAAGGCGGCCAGCACGGCGAGCAGCCGGTCGGGAGCGGAACGGACGGCCCCCGCCGGGGTGCGTCCCGGCGCGGGCTGCCGGGGCGCGGATCCCGGCGGCGGGAGCGCGTCGGCGGTCATCGGCACGGTGTCACCCCAGTCCGGCCTCGGCGATCTTCTGCAGCAGTGCGTGGAGCGTCGCGCGCTCGGCGGCGTCGAGGGGCTCCACCAGTTCGTCGGAGACGCGCTGTCCGGCCTCGTCGGTGTCACGGAGGAAGGACCGGCCGTCCTCGGTGAGCACGACGATCCGGCTGCGGCGGTCGTCGGGGGAGGGGCGCCGCTCGGCGAAGCCCAGTTTCTCCAGGTCGTCCACCAGTCCGACGATCGCGCTCGGGTCGTAGCCGAGCGAGGCGCTCAGCTCGCGCTGGAGCGCGCCCGGGGAGGTGGCCAGGAAGCGCAGCAGCGCGTAGTGCCGCAGCCTGAGGCCGGACTCCTGGAGGGAGGAGTTGAACAGCTGACCGGACCTGAGCCCCAGCCGGTACAGCAGATAGCCGGTGTCCGCGTGCAGCCCGCGCATCCACGGCTCGTGCGCGTCGATCGAGGCGGCGTCCTGCGTCTGCTGGCGGGTGATGGCGAGCTCCCTGGTCCAGGGCCTGTCGTGCGGGGATCAGGCCTGCGCCCCGGTCGGGGCGGCGCGTACGTACCGCTCCAGCATGACGCAACGCCCGGGGAACAACAACTATTGACGTCAACAACTATTGCTCTTAACTTCGATTTCGACAGTGCACCTCGGCACCGCGGTGCCGCACTTCGACCTCGAAGCCGCTCCGCCACTCGAAGGGACCCCTCGTGCCCAGCATCGATCTCACCGGCAAGGTCGCCGTCGTCACGGGCAGTGGCCGTGGCCTCGGCCTGGCCTACGCACAGGCCCTCGCCGCCGCCGGCGCCTCCGTCGTCGTCAACGACATCGACGAGGCCGTGGCCGAGGCGGCCGTGAAGTCCATCACCGAGGCGGGCGGCAAGGCCGTCGCCGAGGTCGTCGCGGTCGGCACGACCGAGGCCGCCGACCGGCTGGTGGGCCGTGCCGTGGAGGAGTTCGGACGGCTCGACATCCTGGTCACCAACGCGGGCATCCTCCGCGACAAGGTGCTGTGGAAGATGTCGGACGACGACTTCGACGCGGTGATCACCACCCACCTCAAGGGCACCTTCACCTGCGCCCGCGCCGCCGCGATCCGCATGCGTGAACAGGGCGAGGGCGGCTCCCTGATCCTCGTCGGCTCCCCGGCCGGCCAGCGCGGCAACTTCGGCCAGACCAACTACGCCGCCGCCAAGGCCGGCATCGCCGCCTTCGCCCGCACCTGGGCGATGGAGCTGGGCCGCGCGAACATCACCGTCAACGCCATCGTGCCGGTCGCCGCCACCGCGATGACCGAGACCATCCCGGTCTTCGCCCCCTACGTGGCGGCCCTGCGCGAGGGCACGCCGTTCCCGGACTTCCTGCGCAAGGGTGAGGGCTTCGGCACCCCCGAGGACTGCGCGGCCCTGGTCCCGTTCCTCGCCTCCGAGGCGGCGCGCGGGGTCACCGGCCAGGCCATCGGCATCGGTGGCGACAAGGTGGCACTCTGGTCGCACCCGCAGGAGATCAAGACGGCGTACGCGAACGGCGGCTGGACCCCCGAGGCCCTCGCCGACGTCTGGCCGACCTCGCTGGGCGCCGAGCCGCAGACCGTGGGCATCCCCGCCCCGAAGATCCCGGAGGCGTGATGAGCCAGGCCATGAACGTCGAGGAACTCGTCGCGATCGACGTCCACACGCACGCGGAGGTGTCCTCCAAGGGCAACTCCTCCCTGGACGACGACCTCCACGACGCCTCCTCCGCGTACTTCAAGGTCGAGGGCAAGCGGAAACCGACCATCGAGGAGACGGCCGCGTACTACCGCGAGCGGAAGATGGCCGCCGTGATCTTCACGGTGGACGCCGAGTCCGCGACCGGCACCCAGCCCGTCCCCAACGAGGAGGTCGCCGAGGCCGCCGCCGCCAACGCGGACGTCCTGATCCCCTTCGCCTCCATCGACCCCTTCCGCGGGAAGGCGGGCGTCAAGCAGGCCCGTCGCCTGGTCGAGGAGTACGGGGTCAAGGGCTTCAAGTTCCACCCCAGCATCCAGGGCTTCTTCCCCAACGACCGCTCGGTGGCGTACGACCTGTACGAGGTCATCGAGGAGACGGGCACCATCGCCCTCTTCCACACCGGCCAGACGGGCATCGGCGCCGGCGTCCCCGGCGGTGGAGGCATCCGGCTGAAGTACTCCAACCCGCTGCACGTGGACGACGTGGCCGCCGATTTCCCGCACCTCAAGATCATCCTGGCGCACCCGTCCTTCCCCTGGCAGGACGAGGCCCTGGCGGTCGCCACGCACAAGCCGGGCGTGCACATCGACCTGTCCGGCTGGTCGCCGAAGTACTTCCCGCCGCAGCTGGTGCAGTACGCCAACACCTTGCTCAAGGACAAGGTGCTCTTCGGCTCCGACTACCCCGTCCTCACCCCCGACCGCTGGCTCGCCGACTTCGAGAAGCTGCCGATCAAGGACGAGGTCCGGCCGAAGATCCTCAAGGAGAACGCCGCCCGACTGCTCGGCCTGACCAAACCGTAGAGGACGCAGATGGACCTCCCCATGTGCGACGACGGACAGGGGTACACACATGCGCAATGAGGGACTGGGTTCGTGGCCCGCCCGCCGGGCCCGCAAGACCCCGCAGCGCACCGCGTTGATCCACGGCGACACGCGCCTGACGTACGGGGAGCTGTACGAGCGCACCACGCGCCTCGCCCACGCCCTGCGCGCCGCCGGCGTACGCCGCGGCGACCGCATCGCCTACCTGGGGCCCAACCACCCCTCTTACCTGGAGACGCTGTTCGCCGCGGGCACCCTCGGCGCGGTCTTCGTCCCGCTCAACACCCGCCTCGCGGGCCCCGAGATCGCCTACCAGCTGGCGGACTCCGGGGCCAGGGCGCTGGTGTACGGCGCCGGGTTCACCGCACTCGTGGCCGGACTGCCGGGCGGCGGGACCGACGTACGGACGTTCGTGGAGATCGGCACCGAGTACGAGGCGCTGCTCGCCGGGGCCGAGACCGACCCCATCGACCAGCCCGTCGCCGCCGACGACACCTGCATCATCATGTACACCTCGGGCACCACGGGCCGCCCCAAGGGCGCGATGCTCACGCACGGCAACATCATCTGGAATGCCGTCAACGTGCTCGTCGACCAGGACGTCATCACCGACGAACGCGCCCTGGTCTCCGCCCCGTTGTTCCACACGGCCGGGCTGAACATGCTCACCCTGCCCGTGCTGCTCAAGGGGGGCACCTGCGTACTGGTCGAGGCGTTCGTACCGGAGGCCACCTTCGACCTGATCGAACGGCACCGGATCACCTTCATGTTCGGCGTGCCGACCATGTTCGACCAGATCGCCCGGCACCCCCGCTGGGCCGACGCCGACCTGTCGTCGCTCAGGATGCTCTCCTGCGGCGGCTCCCCGGTGCCGACCCCGCTCATCGCGAAGTTCCAGGAGCGCGGCCTCACCTTCCTCCAGGGCTACGGCATGACGGAGGCCGCACCCGGCACGCTCTTCCTCGACGCCGAGCACGCCGTGAGCAAGGCCGGGTCGGCGGGCGTACCGCACTTCTTCAGCGACGTACGGGTCGTCCGCCCCGACATGACCCCGGTCGACGTCGACGAGCCCGGCGAGGTGGTGGTCCGTGGACCCCATGTGATGCCCGGCTACTGGGGGCTGCCCGAGGAGACCGCCGCGGTCTTCGCCGACGGGTGGTTCCGCAGCGGGGACGCGGCCCGCGTCGACGAGGACGGCTACGTCTTCATCGTCGACCGCATCAAGGACATGATCATCTCCGGGGGCGAGAACATCTACCCCGCCGAGATCGAGGACCAGCTCCTCACCCACCCCGACATCGTCGAGTGCGCGGTCATCGGCGTACCCGACGACAAGTGGGGCGAGGTACCGCGCGCCGTGGTCGTGCCTCGGGAGGGCGTCTCGCTCGACGCCGACGAGGTGCTCGCGTCGCTCGCCGGGCGGCTGGCCAAGTACAAGATCCCGAAGTCGGTGGTGGTCGCGGACGAACTGCCCCGCACCGCCTCCGGAAAGCTCCTCAAGGCCCGGGTGCGCAAGCGCTACGGCACCGACTCTTAAGTAAGGAACGTCCCATGAGCATCACCGTGAACGGCATCGACGAGCTCAAGAAGCTCGCCGGCAGCGACCTCGGCACCAGCGAGTGGATCGAGGTCACCCAGGAGCGGATCAACACGTTCGCCGACGCGACGGGGGACCACCAGTGGATCCACGTCGACGAGGAGAAGGCCAAGGAGGGCCCGTTCGGGGCGCCGATCGCCCACGGTTACCTCACCCTCTCCCTCTTCATCCCGCTGTTCACCGAGCTCCTGGACGTCCAGGGCGTCACCACCAAGGTCAACTACGGCCTGAACAAGGTGCGTTTCCCCTCGCCGGTGAAGGTCGGGTCGCGCATCCGGCTGGTCGCCAAGCTCACCTCGGTCGAGGACGTCCCGGGTGGCGTCCAGATCACGGTGGACGGCGCGATAGAGATCGACGGCGGCGGGAAGCCCGCCGCCGTCCTGCAGAGCCTGTCACGCTTCTACGCCTGACCGGTCACCCGGTCACGTCCACGAACACCGGGTTCGAGTAGAACCACGTGTCCTCCCACGGGTCGCCGTCGCCCGGCTCGTGGGGGACCGGGCCGTGCGGGTCGACCGCCGCGCCCAGGTAGCCCGCACCGTTGCGCTTGCCGTCGCTGCCGCGCAGGCGGAGGTAGAACGACTCGTCGCCCGCCGTGACCGGGACGCGCAGGGTGTACGTGCCCGTGCGGCCGCTCACGTCGCTGGTGTGGACGACCTTCGTGTCGGGAGCCTGCCACGCGTCCCGGTCGGTCACCGGCCCGCGCACCGCGCCCCGGATGACGTCGACGTGGGCCAACTCCGGCAGAGTCCCGTGCGGGTTGGCGCGGGAGGCCGTCGTCACCGTCACGTTCAGGGTGAGCCTCTCGCCCCTGCGGACACGCAGCCGGCCGCCCAGGGTGACGCCCCGGCCGTGGTCACGGTCGCGCTTGACCCGGACGTCCAGGCCGTCGAGGAGATGGCCGTGGTCGACCCAGACGCGTCCCGCGCGCAGTCCCGCCATCACCGAGCGGTACCCGTAGCGGGTGACACCGACGTGGGTGCGGCTGAACTGGCCGGGCCAGAAGTCGCTGCCGGGCTGCGGGGTGTCGGTGTTCACCGGGTCGGGCAGCTTGCCGGTGTTGTCGAAGTTCCGCCCCGCCGGCCAGTCGCCGTTCTTCCAGGTGTCGAAGACGATCCGGTGGGCGTCGGAGTTGGTGGTGATCGAGAACAGCCTGCCCTCGGCCAGCATCGCGTCCCAGAGTCCGCCCACGGTCGCCGTCGACCAGTCGAACCCGCCGTACGTGAGGTACGCCTCCGCCGGATAGCCGGGCCAGGACTGGGCGGAGGGCTTGTTCTCGTACTCCCCGCGGATCGAGTTGGTTCCGCGCCAGCCGGGGATCGCCGCACCCTGGGCGCCGGGCGCGCCCTCCATGCCGATCATGATCTCCGGCGCCGCGTCGCGCCAGTTGCGCATCTCGTGCGGAGAGTCGATGCCCAGCCGCATGGGGTGGTTGGCGAGGACCAGCACATCGTCGACGTAGCCCGAACGGCGCTGCTGGGCCAGCCACTTGATCGCCTTGACGGCGTGCGCCTCGTTGCGCGCGGTGTCCGCCCCGCCCACGGACCCGTCCGTGTAGCCCAGCAGCTTGCCGTCGTACGCGCTCTCGAAGCGGGTGAGCAGGTCGACCTCGTGCCGCCCGGGGGTGGTGAAGACCGTGCAGTGCTCGGCGGCCGGGATGTACCACTCCAGGCCCTGGAAGATCAGCTGGCGGGGGTTCTCCGCACGGGCCCTGAGGATCTCCTCGTGCTCCAGCGCCGCACCGAAGTCGGCGTGCCCGAAGTTGGAGTGCTCGGTGAACACCATCCAGTCGAGGCCGTACTTCGCGCCCGCCGAGGCCAGCTGGGAGAACGTGTACTTGGCGTCGTGGCTGTAGACGGTGTGGATGTGGTGGTCCCCGACGAGGTAGGCGAGCCGCGGGTCCTCGCCCCCGTACGGGCGGGAGGCGGCGGAGGCCGAAGCGGTCGGCGCACCCGTGGCGCCCATCGCGAAGGCGGCACCGAACAGGCCCGCGCCGCGCAGGAGTCCCCGCCGTGACACGCCCTGCGCGTCGAGGTCGGCGGGGAAGACGGACGGATCGGCCCAGGAGGGAAGTTGCTGCTCGGGTGTGCCGGAGAGGTCGGACATGGTCTGCGCTTCCTTCGCGTCTCAGTGGTTCATGAACGACTTGACGGGCAGCGCCCGTTCGACGACGCGGACGTCACCGAGGCGTCCGTGCAGGATCTGGTCGATCTTCCCGGCATACTCGTAGCCGCCGAGGATCCAGGGCAGGCCGACGGAGGTGAGCCCGACGGCGGCGGCCTTCGGGTTGCGCACGACCGGGCAGCCCTGGACGTAGAGCGTGGTGTGCCTGCCGTCGTTGACGACGGCGAGGTGCCACCACGTCTCCAGCGGGGTCTCCTGCCCCCAGTTGGTGGCGATGCCCTGCTGGTTGAGCGGGCGCACCGCCCACTGCGGCTCCCGGTCGTTCGACAGCGACAGCGTGGCGAGCGGCTCGTCCGGGTCATCGGCGGTCTTGCCCGCCGCGCCGCCGGTGCCGGTCCTGCCGAGGATGCCGGCCCAGGCGTGGTTCGAGGGGTTCCAGTCGGCGGGCAGCCGGTAGAACGCCTCGATGGTGTAACCGTCCCTGAACGTGGCCGAGTTGAGGGGCGAACCGTCGACCGTCCGCAGATACGCGCCCGTCAGCGGGGGCTTGCCGCCGTGGAACTCCAGGCTGCCGTGGCCGGGCTGGTCCGGGTGGTGGTCGGCGGACCAGGTGAGGGTGCCGCCGCCGACGGTCACGAGGGTCAGGTCGTTGCCGTGCCCCGAACGGTCCGGGACGGTGCCGCCCACCTGCGCCCCGTCGCGCTGCCCGTCGAAGCGCCAGTAGGCGACCGTGCCGGGTATCAGCATCTTCGACACCGGACGCGGGGCCCGCGCGGGCACCGGCGCGAAGCCGGCGAACCGCTTCTCGAAGTCGATCTCGACGGTGAACCGGTCGGCGTCGCCGGAGAGTTCGCTCTCCTGCCGTTCCAGTTCGTTCAGGCCCTTGGCCGCCCGCCCCAGGATCCACGGGGAGATCGTCTCCACGTCGATGGTGTTCCGGTCGAGGTCGAAGCGGTAGAGACGGATCATCGCCGCGCCGCCGAAGTACCGGTTCTGATAGTTCGTGAGGTGGAGGTGGACATCGTTGTCAGCGGCGTTCCTGCGGGTCGCGCGCGCCGCCGGCCAGTAGTGCCCGTTGAGGGTGAGGAAGATCTGGTCGTGGTCCTTGATCAGCCGGTCCCACAGCTGCTGCCCGTACGACGAGAGGGAGTCGTCGCCGTCGACGATCTCGTGCGTGGTGAGGACGACCGGAGTCCTCGGATGGCGGGCCAGGACGTCCTCGGCCCAGGCGAGGCCCTTCGCGGAGAGCCGCCAGTCCAGTGCGAGCACCATCCACTGCCGGCCGCCCGCCTCGAACAGGTGGAAGGAGTTGTAGCCGTCCGGGGAGGCGCCCCCGAAGGTCGGCCGGCCCGCGAAGCGATCGGGGCCGAACTCGTCCAGGTACGGGGTCGGCCCCCGCTGGTCGTCGGTGGAGGAGCGCACGTCGTGGTTGCCCGCGAGGACGCTGTAGCCGATTCCCCTGCGGTCCAGGAGCCGGAAGGCCTCGCCGATCGCCGCGCTCTCCCGCGCGGTGCCGTTCTGGGTGAGGTCCCCGAGGTGGGAGAGGAACACGATGTTCTCCTGCGCACCGTGCTCCAGGAGGTACCGCAGGGACGCCTCGACGGGCGCCTTGTCGATGCTCGGCCCGTCGAACAGGTACTGCGTGTCGGGCATGACGGCGAGCGTGAAGCGGCGGCTCGTGCGATCGGGCTTCCAGCGCGCGGGCGCCGCCTGTGCCACGACGGGCAGCGAGACCGCCCCCGCCGCGCCCAGCAGGGCCGTCGCCCGCAGGAAGTTACGTCTGCCCGAGTGGGCCTGGGCAGACTCCTGCCCCGGTTCGTGCGAGGTGCACACAGTGACTCCGTAAGAGGTTCGTGGTTCAGAGCGCCCGCAGCGTCCACGACCAGCGGTGGACACCCGGGAGTACGAGATACGGCGGTGCGGTGTCGGGACCGCACGACGCGGTGCCCAACCCCCGGTGCGCCGCGTCGATGTGGACCACGCAGCCGGGCCGGGGCACCAGCTCGTCGTGGTGCGCGACGGCTGCCAGGTCCGCCGCGCGGTGCCGGGTGACCGACACCTGCCGGGGACCGTCCAGCCGGACCGCCAGGACGTGGTCGCCCCCGGAGAGCGTGAAGTGCCGTACACCGTGGCGGCCCCCGCTCTCCTGCGGCCGCAGGTACGGGGTGAACAGCGCGTCCACGGGGGCCGCGTGGTGGCCGACGGGCGCCCCGGCGGCCCGGTCCGGGTAGCTCTCCCAGGGCCCCTGCCCGTACCAGGCCAGGCTGTCCAGGCCCTCGACGGTCTCGAACACCGTGCCGACCCGGGCCACGTCCGTCAGCTCCTCGGGGAGGACGGCCGTCTCCTCGACGAGCACCCGGCCGTCCACGAGCGCGGTGAACACCTGCTCGTGCTCGACGTGCCCGGCCCCCGTCGACCAACGTGAGCGGACCCGCACGGACGACCCCTTGCGCTCCACGGCGACCGGCTCGCGCTCCATGCGGTCCAGGCCCAGTTCGCGCCAGCGCTCCGCCATGCCGCCGAGGACGTCGTTGTCGGTGGGGGCCCGCCACAGGCTCAGCGCCGGCGGGGAGGCGAGCAGCGGGTGCAGCAGCAGCCCGTCCGGGTCCGTCTCCGGCGGCGGGATGTGCCCGAGGTCCTCCTCGGCGCCCATCACCGGCTCGCCCTCCTCCGCCGGGTACCACTGGATCTGCGGGCAGCACAGCTCGGTGCCGCGCGGCGCCCAGGGCTCGTCGCCCGCCGTCGTCACCCGCAGGGTCAGCCAGATCTCACCGGCACCGCCCGGCACCTCGGGCCGGTCGATGACGGCCGAACCGCCGGGCGGTACGGCCGGCAGCTGGGCCGGGACCGTCCAGCTGCCGCCGTCGGCCGCCGCGAACTCCCACTCGGCGGCCAGCCACGACAGATCGCGGAAGTGCTGCCGGTTGTGCACCCGCAGCACCCGCCAGGTGCCCTCGCCCTCCACCGACAGCCGCACCGGGGCGGCGATCTCCCGGTGCTCGAACATCACCGGCTTGGGCGTGCGGTCGGGGAACACGACCCCGTCGGCGATGAACGCGCCGTCGTGGATCGTCTCGCCGAAGTCGCCGCCGTAGGCCCAGCGCAGACCGGGGCCCGCGACCCCGTTCTCGTACAGCCCGGCGCCCCCACGCCCGGCCGGTCGTCCGTCGTTCACACGCTGGAGGATGCCGTGGTCCCAGAACTCCCAGATGAACCCGCCCTGAAGACCCGGGGTCGCCTCGATGGCGGCCCACGTGTCGGCGAGGGTGCCGTTGCTGTTGCCCATGGCGTGCGAGTACTCGCACTGGATCAGCGGCCTGGTCTGCTCGCCCGACAGCGCGTGCGCCACGCAGTCCTCGATGGGCGCGTACATCGGACAGGCGATGTCGGAGGCGTCGTCGGTGGCCGCCCAGTCCAGCTTCGCCGCGCCCTCGTACTGCACCGGCCGGGTCGGATCGTGGCGTCGCAGCCAGCCCGCCGCCGCGTCGTGGTTGGCGCCGTAGTCGGACTCGTTGCCCAGCGACCAGACGATCACCGACGGATGGTTCTTGTCCCGCAGGACCATACGGGAGACACGGTCGACGAAGGCGTTCAGATAGCGCGGGTCGTCGGCGATCTCGTGGGCGTGGTCGTGCGACTCGATGTCCGCCTCGTCCACCACGTAGAAGCCGAGCTCGTCAGTGAGGTCGTACAGGGCCGGGTCGCCCGGATAGTGGGAGGTGCGGATCGCGTTGAAGCCGAACCGCTTCAGCGTCAGCAGGTCCGCGCGCATGTCCTCCAGCGACACCGTCCGGCCGGTCAGCGGATGGAAGTCGTGCCGGTTCACGCCCCGGATGTAGACCCGCTCGCCGTTCACCAGCAGGTCCCGGCCCCGGATCTCGACATCGCGGAAGCCGACCCGGTGGTGCGAGGTGTCGGCCACCGTGCCGTCGGCACGGTGCAGCCGGACGGTGAGGCCGTACAGCTCGGGGGTCTCGGCGTTCCAGGTCCGCACGCCGGGGACGACCGTGCCCAGCCGGGCCTCGCCGAGGAAGTCGGAGACCCGCTCGTCCTCCGCGTTGAGGCGGTCGAACTCACGGTCCTGGACCAGCTCCAGACCCTCCAGCCCCGGACCGTCCAGCTCCCCGCTGACGTACCACCCGGCGGGCAGCGCGCCCGTCGCCGTGCCCGCGGCCGAGCGCACCCGGCAGTCCACCCGGAGCTCCCCGTCGCGGCGGGCCCGCACGGTCACGTCCGCGAGATGCAGCGGATCGGTGGCGTACAGCAGCACCGGGCGGGTGATGCCGCCCAGCCACCACTGGTCCTGGTCCTCGATGTGCGAGGCGTCCGACCACTTCACCACCGTGAGCCGCACGGTGGCCCTCGCGCCGGGGCGGACCAGCCCGGAGAGGTCGAACTCGGCGGCCAGGTGGGAGTCCTTGGAGACACCGGCGGGCCGTCCGTCCACATGGACGAGCAGCACGCTCTCGGCGGCGCCGACGTGCAGGACGATCCGGCGGCCGGACCACTCGGCGGGTATCTCGACCTCCCGCTCGTAGACGCCGGTCGGGTTCTCGGGCGGGGAGTCCGGCGGGAACTGGGCCCAGGGCATCCGGACGTTGGTGTACTGCGGCGGATCCTCCGCCACGCCCAGGGCCCAGGAACCGGGGAGTTCGGCCCAGGACCAGGCGGGCCCCGGTTCCCGCTCGGGCGACGGCAGCAGCTGGAACCGCCACCGGCCGTCGAGCGACACGGCCCCCGCACGCCGGTCTACGGCGTTCATGGGCAGCCGCCCCCAGGAGGTGACCTCGGGCGAGTTCCAGGGGCGCAGGGCGAAGAGTGCGTCGGTCATGACCGTTCCGGAGTCGGGAGTGGCAGGGGGGAAGTGACCGGCCGGGGCAGGACGCGCCCCGGCAGGCCCCAGGTGGGGTCGACCGGGACGCCGAGCCGGTCCAGCACGGTGGGCGCGATGTCGACGAGAGCGGGCGAGTTCAGCGGGGTGCCGGCGGGGGAGGGGGTGCAGGGGGCTCGGGGCGAGCCGGGGCCACCGACCGCACCGCGTGGGGTGTGCGTGCTGTCGACGCCGTGCGTGTCGGCCGTGCCGCCTGGGTTGTGGGTGCTGTCGACGCCGTGCGGGTCGGCCGTGCCGCCTGGGCTGTGGGTGCCGTCGACGCCGTGCGTGTCGGCCGTGCGGTCCGCGCCCTCCGGGCTGTGCGTGCCGCCGATGCTGTGCGTGCCGGTCGTGCCGCCCGAGCTGCCCAGACCGCCCGCGCCGTGCGAGCCGCCCCGACCGTCCACGCCAGGCTCCCCGCGTGTACTGCCGACACCGCCCGCATCGGCCGTCTCCGGCCCTGCGGTCGTTCCCGGCCCTGCGGCAGCCCACGGCGTTCTCACCGTCCCCCGCTCAACGGCAGCTCCCGGCCCAACCCCCGTTCCCAGTTCCGCGATGACGACGAAGACCTCGCGCTCCGCGTGGGTGTCGCCGCCGTGGCCGCCGGTGTCCAGGTGGCCGTGGTCGGTGGTGATCATGACCGTCCAGTGCTCGTCCGCGCGAGCGGGGTCCGCGCGCCGCGCGGCGATCGCGTCCAGCAGCCGCCCGAGGTGGGCGTCCTGGGCGAGAAGCGCCCGGTCGTACGCCGGGCCGAGCGGCCCCGTGGCGTGGCCGGCCTCGTCGGTGGCGCCGAAGTACACGAACAGCGCGTCCGGATCGCCCTCGGAGAGCCAGCGCGCGGCGATGTCGGCGACGAGCCGGTCCGCCTGCTCGTAACCCTCCGACTCCCCGTCGTACCGCGCCCGTTCGCCGACACCGGGCCCCAGTGCGCCGCGGTCGATCAGCTCCGGCCAGGACACCGCGGCGGCCGTGCGCAGACCGGGTCGCGCGGCGGCGGCCCGGCTGAGGAAGTCGGGATGACGGACGTAGTCGGCGCCCTCGAAGTCGTTGCCGGTCACCCCGTGCCGGTCGGGCCACACCCCGGTCAGCACGCTCGACCAGCCCGGTCCGGAGTCGGTGTAGGCCATGCTGGTGGACGGCCCGCCCTCGGCCCGGCCGTCCGCCTCGCCGTAGGGCAGCAGGCCGCTGCCGTGGGCGCCGGTGGCCATCAGGCGGTGCAGCACGGGCGCCGTGGCGGAGGAGCGGGTGAGCCGGTCGTAGCGCACCCCGTCCATGCCCACCACCAGCACCCTGCCGCGCCCCGGCCGCACGGTCGTCGCGCTCCCGGTGTCCGTCACCGCGCCCCTCCGTCCCGCCATCGACCCGCCTGCCCCGTCCCGCGGTTCAACTGCCCTGGACAGCGCCCTCGGTGGCCCCCGCGATGAAGCCCCGCGCGAAGACGGCGAAGACGATCACCAGCGGGAGGGACGCCATCAGCACACCGGCCATGACCATGCTGTAGTCGGTGTTGTGGCCGACGTTGAGCTGGGCCAACTCCACCTGGAGCGTGACGTGTTCGGGGTTGGTGAGCACGATGAGCGGCCAGACGTAGTCGTTCCAGGCACCGACGAAGGCGTAGATGGCGAGGAAGGACATCGCGGGCCTGATCATCGGCAGGGCGACGTTCCAGTACTGCCGGAAGAACCCGGCGCCGTCGATCCGGGCCGCGTCCAGCAGTTCGTCGGGCACCCCGTTCTCGATGTACTGGCGCAGCCAGAAGATGCCGAAGGCGTTGGAGAGGGCGGGCCACACCAGTGCCTTGAGCATGCCGACCCAGCCGATCTCCGACATCAGGATGAACTGCGGCAGGACGGCGAGCTGGAGCGGCAGCATCATGAACACCAGGAGCGTGGCGAAGAGGATCCGGCGCCCGGGGAACTCGAACTTGGCGAAGGCGAAGGCCGCCAGGGAGTCGACGAACAGCACCAGGACCGTGGTGACGGACGCGATGACGATCGTGTTGAGCATGGAACCGAAGAAGTCGACCGTGTCGAGCACACCCCGGATGTTCTCCAGCAGGTGCGAGCCGAAGGTCAGCTTCGGCGGGCTCTTGTAGATGTCCCGGGTGGTGTTGGTCGCCATCACGATCGTCCACACGAACGGGAAGACCGAGATCACGACGGCGAGGATCAGGAAGACGTGCGCGGACAGGCCCTTGGGACGGCGCGGCCGCTTCGCGCCGGGGGCCGGCTTCCTGCCCGTGTCCGTCGCCGGCCGTGGCGTGACGGCTGTCGTCATGACTTCCTCCCTCGTTGCACGATGCGCCAGTTGATGACGACGAGCACGATGATCAGTACGAAGAAGGCCCAGACGATGGCCGCGCCGTAGCCGTAGTCGTTGTCGAGGAAGGCCGATTGGTAGAAGTAGAGCAGTGTGGTCAGGCCCGCCTGGCCCGGTCCGCCGAGGTTCTGGTTGGCGGCGTTGCTGGCGAAGAGCACCTGGGGTTCGCTGAAGCTCTGCAGACCGTTGATGGTCGAGATGACGACGGTGAACAGGATGATCGGCCGCATGATCGGGATGGTGATCTGGAAGAACGTGCGGATCGGTCCGGCGCCGTCCATCCTGGCCGCCTCGTAGACCGACTGCGGGATGGCCTGGAGACCGGCCAGGTAGATGATCATGTTGTAGCCGGTCCACATCCATGTCATCAGCAGCGCGATGACCACCTTGATCAGCCACGGGTTGCTCAGCCACGGCACGGGGGAGATGCCGACCGTGCCGAGGATCGCGTTGACCAGCCCGAAGTCGTTGCTGAACACCGCGCCGAAGAAGATCGCCACGGCGACGATCGACGTCACGTTCGGCACGTAGAGGGCGATGCGGTAGAAGCCCTTGAAGCGGCGCACCGAATGCAGCAGCGTCGCCAGCACCAGCGCGCCGAAGAGCGTGGGCACCGTGGACAGGACCCAGATGATCAGGGTGTTGCGGATGGACAGCCAGAAGACCGGGTCGCTCCACAGGAACTCGAACTGCTGCAGACCCACGAACTCCTTGGTGCCGAGGCCGTCGTATCGCTGGAAGGACAGGTACAGCGAGTAGAAGACGGGGACGAACGAGAAGCCGAGGAAGATCAGATAGAAGGGCGAGATCGCCAGGTACTGCCGCCAGTAGGACAGCACCCCGCGACGGGTGGGCCGCGCGACGCCCGCGGGCGGTGTGCGCCGCGGGCGGAAGCGGGCCGGGCCCGGCCCGCCACGGTGCTCGGGCACCGTGGCGGGACCGGTCACCGGAGGTGACGACACCTCACCTCACCCCCTGTCGCCTGGCGATCTGCTTGGCCTGGGAGACCGCGTCCTTCCAGGCGTCGTCGGGCTTCTTGCCCTTGGCCTCGATGCTGGTCAGCTCGGCCATGAAGGGAGCCATGACCGCGGAGTCGGCGGGCGCCTCGTAGCTGACGGGGATGGCCTCGGCGGCCGGGCCGAAGACCTCGATGATCTTCTGGCCGCCGAAGAAGGCGTCGGGGCCCGTCATCGCCGGCATCGCGTACGTCTCCGGGGAGGCGGGGAAGATGGTGGCGTCGGCGAAGCTCTTGGCGTTGTTCTCCGGGCTGAGGATCCAGCTGATGATCTTGAACGCCTCTTCGGGGTTGCGGCACTGCTTGGGCAGAGTCAGGTAGGAGCCGCCCTGGTTGGCGGGTCCGCCCGGGGTCGCCGTGACTCGCCACTTGCCCTTGGTCCCGGGGGCCGCCGACTCGATGTCCAGCGCGTGCCATGCGGCGCCGACCTCGGTGGTCAGGCTCTTGCCGACGGCCGCGTTCCAGCTCTGGTCGTTGATCTTGGCGTCGAGGCCGAGCGTGTAGGCGCGTATCGCGTGGTCCCACGCGGTGCGGATGTGGTCCTGGTCGCCGATGAAGTGGTTGTCCTGGTCGATGAACCGCTTGGTGCCCTGGCCGACCGCGATGCTGAAGACCGAGCCCATGTTGTTGATGAGGAAGGTGCCGGGCAGCGCCTTCTTCAGCTCGGTGCCGAGCGCGAAGTAGTCGTCCCAGGTCTTGGCCTCGGCGGCGACCTTCGCCGGGTCGCTGGGCAGCCCGGCCTTCTCGAACTGGTCGGCGCGGTAGAAGAGCGCGGTGGGGCCGATGTCGATCGGGAAACCGATCTGCTTGCCGTCCTCGGTCTGGGCGAGCTTGGTCTTCCACTCCAGGTACTGGGAGGAGATCTTCTTGAAGCCCAGGTCGTTCAGGTCGAGGAAGCGGTCGGCGTTGGGCAGGAAGGAGGCGATGTCCTCGCCCTTGATGCCGGTGATGTCCGGCACGGAGGAGCCGCCCGCCGCGAGCGTGGTGGTGAGCTTCTGCTTGAAGTCGCCGCCGATGGAGGAACTGGTCAGCTTGATCCGGCTCTTGAAGTGCGTCTTGGCCTCGGCGACCACCTTGTCGCTGAGGGCGCCGCCCCAGTACCACAGGGTGAGGTTCTTGCCGTTCTTGGTGCCGTCGGACTCCGAGCCGCCGCCACAGGCGACGGTCAGTCCGGAGGCCGCCGCGGTGAACACGGCAGCCTGGAGGAAGCCTCTACGAGAAAGGTCCACGGGTTACTCCTGTTTGTTCCTGTTCGTGGTACTTCAGGGCTTTTGTGCGTGGGGTCGGTGGGGCGGCGCGGGCGGGGTGACCGGGGCGAAGTGCACCGGTGGGCCGACGTCCGCCGGGATGCGGTCCGCGAGGAAGCCGTAGGCCTTCTTCAGGCCGGGGTCGGTCAGTGAGCGCCACCAGCGTGCGACGCCGTACCAGCCGGGCGCGGCGAGGCCTCCGCCGTGGTGGCCGACGGAGAGTCCGGCGGACAGGACGGCGAATCGCAGTCGTTCCGTCAGGGGCCAGCCGGCGAGGGAGGCGGCGACAAAACTCGCGCCGAAGACGTCGCCGGCGCCCGTCGCGTCGAGCACGTCGACGTCCAGGGCCGGGACCTCCGCGTACTCGCCGGTCGTCTGGTCCACCGCGACCGCGCCCTCGCCGCCGCGGGTGACCACGGCCACCGGGACCAGCTCGCTCAGGGTGCCGAGCGCTGCGGCCGCGCTGTCGGTGCGGGTGTAGGCCATCGCCTCGGTCTCGTTGGGGAGGAAGGCGTGGCACAGGGCGAGTTGGTCGAGCAGGGCGCGCGACCACTGCTGGGTGGGGTCCCAGCCGACGTCCGCGTAGATGAGCGTGCCGTTCGCGGCGGCCTTGGCGAGCCACTCGCGCGGCTCGGCCTCGATGTGCACGAGCGCGGTGCGCGACTCGGGCGGGTCGCCCATCAGGACGTCCTGCGAGTACGGCGGTTCCTGGCCGTGGGTGACCAGGGCGCGGTCGTGACCGTGCGCGAGGGAGACGGTGACGGGGGTGTGCCAGCCGTCGGCGGTGCGGGAGAGGGAGAGGTCGACGCCCTCCTGCCCGGCGAGGATCTCGCGGCAGTACGCGCCGTAGTAGTCGTCGCCGAAGACCGTGGCCAGCGAGGTCCGCAGGCCGAAACGGGCGGTGGCCACCGCCAGGTTGGCGATGCCGCCGGGACCGCAGCCCATGCCGTCGGTCCAGATCTCCTCGCCGGGGGTGGGCGGCTTTCCCAGCCCCGTGAGCACGAGGTCGTAGAAGAGCAGCCCGGTCAGCAGCACATCGGGCCGGTCGTCGTCCACGCGTGCACCCTCTCGTCGAGACTTTCGAGGATCACTCTTCAAAAGTCTTCAATTTCGGTGCACAGATCGTGCGCGCCTCCGAGAGGTTTGGCAAGAGTCGAGCAGAAGTGAGCATGGATTTGCTTGGGAATGACGAGTACTGTTCAGCGCGTGCTGGCAGAGAGACGACACCAACTCATCCTGCGGGCCCTGCGATCTGGCGGGCCGGCGGCGGTCACCGACCTGTCCGAACAGCTCGGTGTGAGCCCCGCCACCATCCGGCGCGACCTCGTCCGGCTGGAGGAGGAGGGGCTGCTCACCCGGGTGCACGGCGGCGCGGTCGTGGACGAGGGCGACCAGCCCTTCGCCGAGGTCGCCGAGGTGCGGGTGGCCGAGAAGGACGCGATAGCGGCGAAGGCCGCGTCGATGGTCCACGACGGCCAGTCCGTGCTCCTGGACATCGGGACCACCGCCTACCGCCTGGCCCGGCAGTTGCACGGCCGCCGCCTCACCGTGATCACCAGCAACCTGGTGGTCTACGAGGAGCTGGCCGACGACGAGGGCATCGAACTGGTGCTGCTCGGCGGCATGGTCCGCCGCGAGTACCGTTCCCTCGTCGGTTTCCTCACCGAGGACAACCTCCGTCAACTCCACGCCGACTGGCTCTTCCTCGGTACGAGTGGAGTTCGCCCCGGCGGACAGGTGATGGACACGACCGTCGTCGAGGTCCCCGTCAAACGCGCGATGATCAGGGCGAGCGACAGGGTCGTCCTGCTCGCCGACTCCGCGAAGTTCCCCGGGACGGGCATGGCGAAGGTCTGCGGCCCCAGGGAAATCGACGTCGTCGTCACCAACGGGCCGGTGGAGCAGACCACCCGCGCGTCGTTGGAGGAGGCGGGCGTCGAAGTGGTCACACCATGACCGCCCTGCGGGGCGGGGCGGCTGACACGTGTCGGACGCCTCCCGCACACGGTGACGGCACGGCCCGCACGAACGGTCGGGCACGGCCGGGACGAACGGTCCGGACCGGTCCGGCGAGCGGGGGCGCGTCGTCGGGTACGGGTGGGAGGGGCGTCCCGCGCACGGGGGTCGAGGGGGCAGGCCGGACGGCCCGCACGAACGCACGATCGGCAAAGGTGGTAGTTGCGTGAAGCTGACGATTCTGGGCGGCGGAGGATTCCGGGTGCCCCTCGTGTACGGGGCGCTCCTCGGGGACCGCGCCGAGGGCCGGGTCACCCGTGTCGTCCTGCACGACCTGGACGCCGAGCGGCTCTCCGCCGTCACCCGCGTCCTCGCCGAGCAGGCCGCGGACGTCCCCGACGCCCCCGAGGTGACCGCCACCACCGACCTCGACGAGGCCCTGCGCGGCGCCGACTTCATCTTCTCCGCGATCCGTGTCGGCGGCCTGGAGGGCCGCGCGAACGACGAGCGCGTGGCCCTGGCCGAAGGAGTCCTCGGCCAGGAGACCGTCGGTGCGGGCGGCATCGCCTACGGCCTGCGCACCGTCCCGGTCGCCGTGGACATCGCCCGGCGCGTGGCCCGGCTCGCCCCGGACGCCTGGGTCATCAACTTCACCAACCCGGCGGGCCTGGTCACCGAGGCCATGTCCCGCCACCTCGGCGACCGCGTCATCGGCATCTGCGACTCACCCGTCGGCCTCGGCCGCCGGATCGCCCGCGTCCTCGGGGTGACCAACCCCAAGGAGGCCTGGATCGACTACGTCGGCCTCAACCACCTCGGCTGGGTCCGCGGTCTGCACGTCGCCGGCCGCGACGAGCTGCCCCGCCTCCTCGCCGACCGCGACCTGCTCGGTTCCTTCGAGGAGGGCAAGCTCTTCGGCGTCGACTGGCTCCAGTCCCTCGGCGCGATCCCCAACGAGTACCTGCACTACTACTACTTCAACCGTGAGGCCGTCCGCGCCTACCAGGCCGTCGAGAAGACCCGCGGCGCCTTCCTCAAGGAACAACAGGCCCATTTCTACGAGGAGATGCGCCGCCCCGACGCCCACGCCCTCAAGGCCTGGGACCGCACCCGCGCCGAGCGCGAGGCCACCTACATGTCCGAGAACCGGGAGACGGCCGGCGCCGGCGAACGCGACGCCGACGACCTCTCCGGCGGCTACGAGAAGGTCGCCCTCGCCCTGATGCGGGCCATCGCCCGCGACGAGCGCACCACCCTCATCCTCAACGTCCGCAACAAGGGCAGTCTCACCACCCTCGACACCGAGGCCGTCATCGAGGTGCCCTGCCTGGTCGACGCCAACGGCGCCCACCCCGTCTCCGTCGCCCCCCTGCCCGACCACGCCACCGGTCTGGTCTGCGCGGTCAAGGCGGTCGAGCGCGAGGTCCTGGCGGCGGCCGAGGCGGCTTCCCGCGCGACGGCGGTGAAGGCGTTCGCCCTGCACCCCCTGGTGGACTCGGTCAACGTCGCCCGCCGTCTGGTCGAGGGCTACACGGCCGTGCACCCTGGCCTCGGATACCTGAAGTAGGCTCCCGCCGAGAAAGCGCTTTCCCGACCGTCCGCTGCCGCACCGCCCGCACCTGCTCCGCCCGCTCCCGCACCACCCTCTCTGGAGACCTCATGCATGACGAACGCCGCCGGATCGAGGAACGCGTAGAGCGCGTCCACACCCAACGCATCAAGCCCGCCCTCTACGCGGCCTCCGTCCCCTTCGAGGTCGAGGCCTGGCAGGCGCCGGGCGAACCGGTGCCCTTCGAGGAGGCCGCCGCCGCCTCGTACGCCCCGTTCGCGATGGACACCCCCTGGGGCCCGCCGTGGGGCACCACCTGGTTCCGGATGCGCGGACAGGTCCCCGCCGAGTGGGCGGGCCGCCGCGTCGAGGCCGTCATCGACCTCGGCTTCGTCGGCGACTGGCCCGGCAACCAGGCCGAGGCGCTGGTCCACCTCGCCGACGGCACCCCGCTGAAGGCGGTCAACCCGCTCAACCAGTACGTGCCGATCGGCAACCCCGTACGCGGCGGCGAGAGCATCGACTACCTGGTCGAGGCGGCCTCCAACCCCGACATCCTGGCCGACAACTTCTCGAAGATCACCCCGCTCGGCGACATCCTCACCGCCGGCGACAAGCCGCTCTACACCTTCCGGCGCGCCGACATCGCCGTCCTCGACGAGGAGGTCTTCCACCTCGACCTGGACCTGCAGGTGCTGCGCGAGCTGATGGTCCACCTCGGCGAGCACGAGCCCCGCCGCCACGAGATCCTGCACGCCCTGGACCGGGCCATGGACGCCGTCGACCTCGACGACGTCTCCGGCAGCGCCACGGCAGTCCGGGAGATCCTCGCCCCGGTCCTCGCCAAGCCCGCCCACGCCAGCGCCCACACCATCTCCGGCGTCGGCCACGCCCACATCGACTCGGCCTGGCTGTGGCCGATCCGCGAGACCAAGCGCAAGACCTCCCGCACCTTCTCCAACGTCACCGCGCTGGCCGACGAGTACGAGGACTTCATCTTCGCCTGCTCGCAGGCCGTGCAGTACGAGTGGGTGCGCGACAACTACCCGCAGGTGTGGGAGCGGATCAAGAAGGCCGTCGACAAGGGCCAGTGGGTACCGGTCGGCGGCATGTGGGTCGAGTCCGACGGCAACCTGCCCGGCGGCGAGGCCATCGCCCGCCAACTCGTCCACGGCAAGCGGTTCTTCATCGAGCACTTCGGCATCGAGACCAAGGGCGTCTGGCTCCCGGACTCCTTCGGCTACAACGCCTCCTACCCGCAGCTCGCCAAGCTCGCCGGCAACGAGTGGTTCCTCACCCAGAAGATCTCCTGGAACCAGACCAACAGGTTCCCCCACCACACGTTCTGGTGGGAGGGCATCGACGGCACCCGCATCTTCACCCACTTCCCGCCGGTCGACACCTACAACGCCCGCTTCAGCGGCGAGGAGATGGACCGCGCGGTCCGCAACTACCAGGAGAAGGGCGCCGGTACGCGCTCACTGGCCCCGTTCGGCTGGGGCGACGGCGGTGGCGGCCCCACCCGCGAGATCATGGAACGCGCCCGTCGGCTGGCCGACCTCGAAGGCTCCCCGAAGGTCGTCGTCGAACACCCCGACGAGTTCTTCGCCAAGGCCCGCGCCGAGTACGAGGACGCCCCCGTCTGGAACGGCGAGCTCTACCTGGAGCTGCACCGCGCCACCTACACCTCCCAGGCCCGCACCAAGCAGGGCAACCGCCGCAGCGAGCACAAGCTGCGCGAGGCCGAGCTGTGGGCGACGACGGCCGCGCTCCACGCGCCGGGGTACGCCTACCCGTACGAGAAGCTCGACCGCCTCTGGAAGACGGTTCTCCTCCACCAGTTCCACGACATCCTGCCGGGCTCGTCCATCGCCTGGGTGCACCGCGAGGCGGAGGCGGAGTACGCGCGGGTCGCGAAGGAACTGGAGGAGTTGACGACGGAGGCGGTCGCCGCGCTCGGCGCCGGCGACGCGCGCGTCTTCAACACCAGCCCGCGTGACCGGGCCGAGGTGATCCGCACATCCGCGGGCACGCCGGCGTACGTCACCGTCCCCGCGAACGGCAGCGCACCCCTCACCCCCGCCGAACCCCCGCACCCCGTCACCGTCTCCGGCCGCGTCCTCGACAACGGCCTGGTCCGGGTCGAGATCGCCGAGGACGGCACCCTCGCCTCCGTCCGCGACCTGGTCGCCGACCGAGAGGTCCTCGGCGACAAGGGCAACCTGCTCCGCCTGCACACCGACCTCCCCAACTACTGGGACGCCTGGGACGTCGACAAGCACTACAAGAACCGCTACTCGGACCTGCTGGACCCCGAGTCGATCACAGTGGTCGAGGCGGACCCCCTCCTCGGCGCGATCCGCGTGGAACGGACCTTCGGCAGGGGCTCCCGCCTCACCCAGACGATCACCCTGCGCGCCGGCAGCCCCCGGATCGACTTCGAGACGGACATCGACTGGCACGAGGCCGAGAAGTTCCTCAAGGCCGGCTTCCCGATCGACGTCCGCGCCGCCCACTCCTCCGCCGAGATCCAGTTCGGCCACATCCAGCGCCCCACCCACACCAACACCAGCTGGGAGGCGGCCCGCTTCGAGGTCTCCGGCCACCGCTGGGTGCACGTCGGCGAACCCGGCTACGGCGTCGCGGTCATCAACGACTCGACCTACGGCCACGACGTCTCCCGCACGGTCCGCGAGGACGGCGGTACGACCACCACGGTCCGCCTCAGCCTGGTCCGCGCCCCGCGCATCCCGGACCCCGAGGCCGACCAGGGCAAGCACCGCTTCACGTACTCCCTCCTCCCCGGCGCGAGCATCGAGGACGCGGTCGCCGAGGGCTACGCCCTCAACCTGCCGCTGCGCGTCGCGGACGCGGCGGGCGCACCCGAACCGGTCGTGTCCGTGGACGGCGAGGGCGTCACCGTCGAGGCGGTCAAGCTCGCCGACGACGCCTCGGGCGACGTCGTGGTCCGGATCTACGAGTCGAGCGGCGGCCGGGCCCGGGGCGTCCTGCGCACCGGATTCCCGCTCGCCGGGGCCCAGATCACCGACCTGCTGGAACGCCCCCTGGCCGAGGCGGCCACGGACGGCGACGGCGTCCCGGTGACGCTGCGCCCGTTCGAGGTGCAGACGCTGCGGCTGGCGGTGGGGGAGCGGTGACCCCGCTTCCCATGAAAAATTAAGGGAGCATAAAACACCTGGTCGCGGCGGGTGGACCGCCCGCCGCGACCACCGCGCGTTCCCTTCCCGACACGTGGAATTCGCCCGCTGCCCCTGTGATACGGGGCGACGCGACAGTGCGAAGAAAGTGTTGAGGTGTCATCGTGCGAGATCCGCGCATGTCCGTGATCGGCAAGGGGCTGAGGCGACGCGGCAGACTGATCGCCGAGGCGGTGAGCCCGCCGCGCAAGCCGCTGAACGCCGTCCCCGCGCCCCGGAGCGGCACCGCGCCCGCCGAGGCGCCGTACGTGGCCCCGCGCTCGGTCCGGCTGGTGGACGCCCCGGTGTTCGTCCTCTCCTCGGTGCGTTCCGGCTCGACGCTGTTGCGGGTCATCCTCAACAGCCACAGCCGGATCCGCGCCCCGCACGAGATGCACCTGCGGACCGTCCACGTCCACCTCTCCCGGGACTTCACCGGGGACGCGATGAAGGCGCTCGAACTCGACAAGGCCGAGCTGGAGCACGTCCTGTGGGACCGGATCCTGCACCATGAGCTCACCCGCAGCGGCAAGCAGATCATCGTCGACAAGACCCCGCCCAACACGTTGATCTGGCCGCGGCTGCACCGATGCTGGCCGAACGCCCGCTACCTTCTGCTGCTGCGGCACCCGGAGGCGGTGGTCCAGTCCCTCACGAGCCGGCGCACCGAACCGGACCACGAGGCGATCCGCGCGGAGGTCCTCGCCTACAGCGAGAAGCTGGAGGAGGCCCGACAGAACCTTCCCGTGCACGTCATCCGCTACGAGGACCTGACCGCGGATCCGGAGAGGATCACCCGAGGCGTCTGCGCACACCTGGGTGTGGAGTGGGAACCCGGCATGCTCGACTACGGGACGCAGGACCACGGCACGTTCCGGCCCCAGCTCGGTGACTGGTCCACCACGATCAAGTCCGGCCGCATCCAGCCGGCCCGCCCCGCGGACCCGACGGCGAAACTCCCGCCCCGCCTGGCGGAGTTGGCCGAGGCCTGGGGCTACCCGCTCTGAGTTTCCTCGCCCCCGCCGCCCCTTCGTCCCCCGCGTCAAAGACTCGGGGCTGCGCCCCGGACCCCGTTCGCGCAGTTCCCCGCGCCCCCATCGGGGGCGCGGGGAACTGCGCGAGAAGCCCCACCGGGCCCGCAGACGACCGACGGCCGAGCGGGGTCGAAGGGGCGGCAGCCGCTCAGACGGCGAGCGGCCGGTCGGCGGCCGTGGACTTGCACGCAACCGGCGGCGCAACAGCCACCGGCCGCGCATCCACGGCAAAAGGCACCTCCGCGACCGGTACCCCGGAAACCGGCCCCTCCACAACCTCCACCTCGGCACCCTGATGCGGCAGCGCCACCGGCCGCACCGGCCGCGGCCCCGACACCACCGTGTAGTCCTGCCCCAGCCGAGTCGGCAGCACATCCCCCGTCTCCTCGCCGAGCGCCAACCGCACGGCTGCCCACGGCGCGTTGATCCCGCACAGCGCGAGCTGGTGCAGCCCGCCCGCCGGACGCGTGTTCACGTCCATCAGGACCGGCTCGTCGCCGTACATCCGGAACTGGATGTTCGTCAGGTGGTGCAGCCCGAACCGCTCCGCGATCCGCCGCGCCGGCTCGATCCACGCCGGGTGGAGCGTGAAGCCGCGCCGCCGGCCGTTCTTGGTGCGGCCCACGGCCATCCGTACCCGGCCGTCGGTGCCGGTGAGGCAGTCGACGGACACCTCCGGCTGCTCCAGCCGAGGCATCACCATCCAGTCGACGGGCTCCTCGGCCGCCCGCACCGCCTCCACGACCATGTCGAGCTGGACGTACGGGCTGGGGAAGCCGCTGAGGTGGTCGAGCGAGAAGGGGGCGCGTGTGACGACCCGGAAGCCCACACCACCCGCCCCGGACGCCGGCTTGAAGCACGCCTTGTGCCCGCCGGCCTCCAACTCCTCGACGGCGGCGACGAGTTCGTCGGCGTTCGTCACCCGGTACCACGGCGGCACCGGGATCCCGTGCTCCCGGACCGCCTCGTACGCGGTCACCTTGTCCTCGAACACCTCGATGGCCCTGGCGGTCGGCGCCAGCAGGGCCGTACCGACGGCGGCGAACTCCTCGCGGTGCGCGGCGAGGGCCGCCTGGTGCAGCCGGGGCACGAAGACGTCGATGCCGCGCTTGGCGCACTGGTCCAGCGCGTACTCCACGTACGCGGCGGGGGAGAGGCCCTCGGGCTCCAGGTCGGCGGTGTCGGCGGCGGCCAGGACGGGGGAGTCGGCGTCGCCGTGCGTGGCATGGATGTCCACCGGACGAGCGTGCGGATTATGCCGCAGCTGATCCATGAAGAAGACATTCTCCGCGTACGTGCGGTTGAGCCAGACGCGTACGCGAGAGACCATGCAGGCCGCCTTTCCAAGGTTCGCGGGCAGGGCGAAGCAGGCCGTGCCCGGCCAGGGGGGATGGAGGTACGCCGAACCGCCGTACGCGAAACAGGGGCGTGGCGGTGGTGTAGGACGGATCATACGGCCACTGGGGCCCATGTTTCTGTCACGCGCGTGTTAATCCTCGCGCGGCGGTGTCTTCGGACAGGTCGGCGGGGTCCGCGGGCGGGCCGACGGCTCCCACGGGCGCGTCGGCGGTGTTCCCCGCCCCGGTGGGCCGTGGCTCGCAGGTCGGTCTTGTCCATGGGTGCGCACCTGTGTTCTCGTGTTGATGTTCGGCGTTCGGAGAGGAGTACGGGTGGAGTCGAGGGTCGGCCGTCACGGAAATCTGCTGGCCGTCAGTGATCTGCACATCGGCTATCCCGAGAACCGCGCCCTGGTCGAGCGGATGCGCCCCGAGAGCGACGACGACTGGCTGCTCGTCGCCGGTGACGTCTCCGAGACCGTCGCCGACATCCGCTGGGCGCTCGCGACCCTCGCCGGCCGCTTCGCCAAGGTCGTCTGGGTGCCGGGCAACCACGAACTGTGGACCCACCCCAGCGAGACCGTCCCCTACAGGGGCGTCGAACGGTACGACCATCTCGTCGCCCTCTGCCGGGAACTGGGAGTCGTCACCCCCGAGGACCCGTACCCCCTGTGGGAGGGACCGGGCGGCCCGGTGGTGATCGCGCCGCTCTTCCTCCTGTACGACTACTCGTTCCTGCCCGAGGGCTGCGCCACCAAGGCCGAGGGTCTGGAGTACGCGCACGGCACCGGAGTGGTCTGCGCCGACGAGCACGTGCTGTACCCCGACCCTTACCCGAGCCGCGACGACTGGTGCCGCGCCCGCGTCGCCGAGACCGAACGCAGGCTCGCCGAACTCCCGCCCGACCTGCCGAAGGTGCTGGTCAACCACTACCCCCTGGACCGGCACCCGACGGACGTCCTGTGGTACCCCGAGTTCGCCATGTGGTGCGGCACCGAGCTGACCGCCGACTGGCACCGGCGGTTCAACGTCGAGGTGATGGTCTACGGCCATCTGCACATCCCGCGGACCACCTGGCTGGACGGGGTCCGCTTCGAAGAGGTGTCCGTGGGATACCCCCGCGAGTGGCGACCGCGTCCGGAACCCCCGGGCAGGCTGCGCCGCATTCTGCCGTTGGAGGTCGGAGCCGGTGATCGAGGAACTGCTCCCGGGAGCGGTCGTGGTCGTGGAGGCGCACGCCCATGAGGAGGCCGCCGCGATCGAGGGGGTCGAGCTGTACCCCGAGGAGGAGGCGGTCGTCGCCCGGGCGGTACCGAAGCGACGCCGTGAGTTCACCCTCGTCCGGGCCTGCGCCCGGCGGGCCATGGCGAAGCTCGGGGTCGCCCCGCGGGCGATCGTGCCCGGTGAGCGCGGTGCCCCCGGCTGGCCGGACGGCCTGACCGGCAGTATGACCCACTGCGCGGGGTACGCCGCCGCCGCCCTGGTCCGCGCCGTCGACCTCGCCTCCCTCGGCATCGACGCCGAACCCCACGACGCCCTGCCCGAGGGCGTCCTGACGGCGATCGCCCTACCCGCGGAGGAGACGCGGCTGCGCCGGCTGACCGCCGACGACCCCTCGGTCCACTGGGACCGGCTGCTCTTCAGCGCCAAGGAGTCCGTCTACAAGGCGTGGTTCCCGCTCACCCGGCGATGGCTGGACTTCTCGGAGGCCGACATCGAGCTGACCGTCGGCCCCGACGGCCGCTCCGGCCGCTTCCGAGCCGAACTCCTCGTACCGGGGCCGGTGGTGGCCGGCCGGCGGCTCGACTCCCTCGACGGTCGCTGGACCGTCCGGCGGGGGCTGGTGGCGACCGCGGTCTCGGTTCCCTTTCCCTCCGAGGCCGAGGACGCCGGATGACCACCCTCACCTATGTGGAGCTGCACAGACAGGTCGCGGCGGAGATCGACGCGGAGATCGCCACCGCCCTGGAGAGCCTCGGACCGTCGGCCGGGGCGGTCCGACGATCCATATCCGGGCTGCTCGACCACCAGCAGATGAAATACCCCCTGTCCGTGCTCCCCCTGCTCGTGCACGCCTGTGAGACAGGCGCCCCGGGACCGGCCGTCCCCCTCTCGGCCGTGCACGTCCTGTGGTGGACCTCCGCCTGCTACCTCGACGACCTGGCCGACGGGCACGGCGCGCACACCCCCGCCGGACTCGGCACGGACGAGGCGCTGCTGGCGTCCGTCCTCAGCGGACAGGCCCTGCCCATCAGGGTCGTTCAGGCCCAGCCGGTTCCGGACGCGGTGCGGGGCGCCCTCACCCGGGAGATCGTCGACTGCTGGATCGACGCCGTGGAGGGCCAGCTGCGCGACCTGCGCGGCGACCTGGCGAACGCCTCGTGCGACGCGGTCGTGACCGCCTGTCGAGGGAAGTCCGGCGCCCCCTTCGGGATGATCACGGCGATGGCCGCGATCCTCTCCGGCGCCGGGAGCGAACGCACCGAACTGTGGCGGGAGTTCGGTGAGGACTTCGGAATTCTCTGGCAGCTCTTCAACGACCAGGAGGACCTGCTCTCCGGCCGCGACGAGGACCTGCGGAACGGCACGGTCACCTATCTCCTCGCCTGCGCCCTGGAGGAGGCGCCCCCGGGTGGCCGGGACCGGGTCGCGGAACTCGCGCGCGCCGCGCGCGACTCCGCACCGGCCCGCGCCCGGTTGCGCGCCCTGCTGCTCGGCCCCGCCGTGCTCCGACGGTTCGAGAAGGACCTCGCCGCGTTCCGCGACGACACGCACCGCGTCCTCGACGAACTGGGCGGTGACGAGACCTACGTGCGGGCCTTGCGCCAACTGGTCGACCAGGCCGCCGGGATGTACCTGACCATGGGTCTGTCCTAGGGCCTGCGGCGGAAGTGGCGTCTTCCGGCCGACGCCTGGCCCGGCCTTCGGGCGAACGGCGCCGCTTCGGGACACAGGCCCTGGACGGGGCCCGGCGAAGGTCCGCCGGAGGTCACCCGGCGGACCGTCGGAGCCCGTGCTCCCGCGCGCGGAGCCCGCGCTCACTCACACCTGCGGGCACCAGCTCCGCAGCAGTTCGAAGAAATCCTCTTCGTTGCCCGAGAGACCCGCCGCCGCCAGCGCCTGCTCCGCCTCGGCGAGCGCGGCGGGCGGCACCACGGGTGGTCGGCGGGAGTCCGGCGGCCCGTCGAACGCTGCTCGTACGGTCCCCAGCAGCCGAAGATAGGCCTGTACGGCGGCGCGCTCGCGATCGGTCAGTACGGCGGTCGGCATCGAACGGCTCTCCCCTGGTCGGATCGGCGAAAATCCGTGCCCGCCCCGGCACAGGGGCGGCACACTCCCAGCTTGCCGTCCACCACTGACAATCCCGCTCTCCCGCGCGCGGAAGTCGCCCTAGGAGCCCGCTCCCAGCACCGTTCTTCGCTCATCCTCCGTCAGGGGCGCGTCCGTCAAAGGGGGTTTGACCGGGCCGCGCAGCACCGCGAGGACGACCTCCGGCCGGACCAGGGCACCGATCGGCGCGGTGAGGGTGACCACGCCGAGGTACGCCCGGAAGACCAGGGGCCGGCCGAGCGCGGTCCGCATCAGCCGCTCCGCGTAGCGTCCGAAGAGCTTCTGCCCCGCGTTCGGCTGTTTGCCGATGGCCTCCGGATACCGGATGTCCGTGCCGGTGGCCAGCTCCCAGGCGAGGCTCACCGGCTTCGCCACCGCCTTCTGCACCCGGCGCGCCAGCCCCGGTGCCGTGAGACCGAGCGCGGCGACCCGCTCCCGCAGCACGAGAGCGCTCTGCGCGGCGACGGACATACCGTGGCCGTAGATCGGGTTATACGTGGCGACCGAGTCGCCGATCGCGACGAAACCGTCGGGCCAGCCGGACACCTTCTCGAAGAAGCGGCGCCGGTTGATCGTGCTGCGGGTGACCACGACGTCCGTCAGGGGCTCGGCGCGGGAGATCAGCTCGCCGACGACGGGATGCCGGACGTCGTCCCGGGCGAACGGCTCGAACTCCTCGGAGCGGGCCGTCGGTTGACCGCCTCGGGTGCCCGACAGCGTCACCAGCCACCGCCCGCCCTCGATGGGCACGAGCGTCGCGCTGCGCCCCGGCACCGGCTGCGACCCGTCCGGCTGCACATTGACCACCGGGTACTCCTCCGCGCCCGCCGGCGCACGGAAGACCCGGCTCGCGTACACGAGACCGGAGTCGACCTCGTCCATCGGCGCGGGCGCGACCCCGAGCGCGTCGAGCCAGGCCGTGCCCCGCGAGCCGCGCCCGGCGGCGTCCACCACCAGATCGGCCGTGAGCACCCGTTCCTCGTCGTCGGCGGAGGAGAGCCGGATGCCCGTCACCCGGGATGCGTCGCCCGTCAGGCCGAGGATCTCGGTGCGCTCCAGCACGCTGACGCGGGGGTCGGCGACGAGCCGGGCGCGGACGACGGACTCCAGCAGATCGCGGCTGCACGCGATCATGAACTCCATCTCCGGCCAGCGGCGCACCCAGCCCTGCGGAGACAGGGACACGAGTCCGGTCGGCAGCGGGATGCGCCGGGCACCCGCGGCCAGCCAGGCGTCGGTGACCCCCGGCAGCAGCTCCTCCATCGCCCGGGCTCCGCCCGACCAGAGCAGGTGGGCGTGCCGGGCCTGGGGCACGCCCTTGCGGGGCTCCGGCCCCTCGGGCAGCGCGTCGCGTTCGACGACGGTGACCTCGGCGTGGTCGCGCAGCGCGGCGGCGGCCAGCAGACCGGCCAGGCCCGCGCCGACGACGACGGCACGCCGGGGAGTCGCGACCGCGCCGTCGCGCCGGCAGCCGGGGGCCCTAAGGGGTTCGCTCATGGAAGTCGCTTCCTGACCTGGTCGCGGCGGCCCATTCGCGGGCGGCCGCTACGACGGGTGACTGACGCAGGGCGATGGACATCCGCACGAGGTCACGGGGGTTCTCGGCCGGCGGGGCCGAGGCGTCGGCCGGCGCCGAGCTGATGACCCGGCCCTCCGGATCGTCCGCCTTCGCCCGCACCGCAGCCGTCACCATCGCCGCGTCTGCCTCGGCCCGCGCCTGGACGGGCTCCGAACCCGACGCCACGGCCGCGTCGTACGCCTTGGCCCGCACCTCGGCGTCGAAGTACGGGTACAGGCTGAGCATGCCGTCGTGGATGTCGGACTCGCGCTGTGTCATCTGGAGCCGGGCCGGCGCCCACCAGGAGATCCGCACCTCGTGGCTCGCCTGGGCCCAGACGGGGCGCAACTCCCGCCACAGCGGGCCGAGCCTGCGGTACATGGACCAGATGGTCCAGGAGTCCCCGATCCGTTCCCCGGCCAGCGGCAGACAGAAGCCGACCGCGCAGACCTGCGCGCCGACGGACGACAGTACGGGCGCCACGTACGTGCTCAGATAGTCCAGGTCGCCGCCCTGCCAGCGGGCCACCACGGCGATCAGCTTGACCCCCGCGAACGGGACGTTGAGCAGGAAACCGAACGCGATGATCAGCAGGCCCGCGCGCAGCCAGCCGCGCACCTGGAGCGCCCAGCGCCAGCACATCACATTCATCGCGAGCCCCGCGACCATGAACCCGGTCAGGTACAGCACGATCATCTCGCGCAGGAACGGGGCGCCCGCGTAGTACGTGTCGAAGTCCCGCACCCGCTCCACGGGGGCCTCGCCGAGCACGAACAGCACCACGATCGCCACGCACACCGTGCCGTACCCGGCGATCCAGCGGTGCGAGAGGCGACGGGTCGTCTCCGGCGGGCCGCCCCGCCAGTTGGTGATCAGCACCAGGCAGGAGCCGCTGAACGCGCTCAGCAGCAGATAGACGACGGCGGCCGAGACGTTGGTGACGCCCGTGACGCGGTTCAGCTCGATGATCGTCGGCGGGGCGGCGAAGCAGAAGACCAGGGCGGCCAGGGTCATCAGCGCGCACACGGACCTGATCAGGGGATCGCCCCAGTTCCGCAGCAGCGACGGCGTCTTGAGGGCGAGGGCGATCGTCATCGCGACGGCCGGAATGTAGTAGCTGGACCCGTCCATGTCTTCGTAGTCTCGGCGTCTCGACGTCCGTGCCGCTCAGCCCTGGGGCCCGCGGTAGCCGAGCGAGGCCCCGATGCGGCCGGCCAGGTGGTCCCGGCGCACCGGCCCACGCAGCGCCGAACCGGCCAGCCAGGTACGGCACTTGCTGGCCAGCAGCAGTCCGAAGCTCTCCGCGTCCTGCTCGTCGGACAGGTCGAACCGGGTCCGGGCGGCGATCCTCAGCACGGTCTCCTCGAGGTCGGCGTCCTGGCGCAATAAGCGCGCGGCGACGGCGGCGCCGTCCACGTGCTGTCCGCAGTGCCCGGCCTGCATGTGCCACAGCTCATGACCGAGGATCACCAACTGGTGGTCGGGCGCGGTGCGTTCCTCGATGACGACCAGGTCCTGCTCCGCCATGTCCAGCCACAGCCCACTGGCCGTACCGGGCGGGAAGACGGCGGTGCGGTAGTGGACGGGGCGGCCGCGGCGTCTGCTCATGGCGTCGCACAGGGCGCTGTACAGATCGGCGGGGTCCGCCGGTGCCGGCAGGGTGAGTTCGCCGACCAACTCGCCGCACAGGCGGCGCATTTCCCTTCCGATGCCCACAGATCTCCCCCGGTCAGGACTCGGGCCGCTTGACGCTCTCCAGCAGCATGTCCAACCACTCCGCGACCTTGTCGCGGTGCTGGTCGGTGGGCAGCTGTGCCGCCCGCCAGGCGATGGAACGCACACCGTGGTTCTGGAGCAGCCGCTGCAACGGGTCGTCCGCGGCCTCGGCCGCCGCGCGCTCGCGGTCGGCGAGTTGCTGAAGGAGCTCCTGCTCGGTCCGCATGAGGGCGCTCGCCAGCGCCTCGGGATCCTCGGCGGTCAGGAAGCCGGCGTGGACCCGGAAGAAGCGCTGGATGGCGTCGCAGTGCTCCATCGTGGGACGCCGGTCCCCGTTGATCAGGGCACCCGCCTGCTGGCGCGACATGCCCGCGCCGTCGGCGATCTCCTGCTGCGTGTACTTGCGGCCGTTGGGCTTGAGCCGGGTGCGTCGCAGCAGGTCGAGGCGTTGCAGAAAGCGGGCCTGGACGTCCGGCTCACCGGCGCGCCGACCGCTCAGCAGGGCCTTCACGACCGCCTCCGGCACACCCGAGGCCACCGAGAGCCGCCGGGTGTCGAAGACCTCCGAGTGCCCCACGCGCAACTTGTCCGCCAGCGCGGTGACACGGGCCACGACGGCCGGCAGCAGAACCGTCGCCGCGGCGTCCGGAACCTCGAAGCCATCCGTCACCGACAGATCTCCTACGTCTCTCTCAGGCCAATTTCGCGTACTGCGGAATCCGTGGATCCAAGCCTGGCGCGAGACCCTGGTCCCGGCAAGTACACCGTGAACTGCGGGGAGACTAGCGGTTCGGTCGAACTCACATCCAGGTCTCGCCACAACTGTGGCGAGATTCAGCCGTCAACCGGCGTCGAATGCCACGATAGTTGACACGCCTCCGCCCGGGGCAGGAGGATCAAGGAGCCGCGTGAAGGCCGCATAGGCAAGAGGGGTGACCTCCCGATGGCATATCAGGCAGGAGGGCAGCGGTCGGTACCGCGGCCCGTCCCCGACACTCTCGAAGCCCAGGAAGCGCAGGCGTATCTCCAGGACTACGCGGTACTGCTGGATTCCGTCCTGTTCCCGTCCGTCGTCCTCGACCACCGCTGGGACGTCGTCCTGAGCAACGCCGCGTTCCGCGCGCTCTTCACCGGAGTCGGGCCCCACCCGACGGCCCTGCCGGACGACAACTTCCTCCGCTTCGTGCTCTTCCACCCGGACGCCGCCACCGTTCTCGGCGACCACGAGTCCAGTTGGTGTCTGCCGATGCTCGCCCACTTCGCCGCCGCCGTGGAGCGCCACCCCCAGGACCGCGGCCTGCAGTCCATCCGCCGGGACATCGCCCAGGACCCCATCATGGACGCCGCCTACCGCCACGGTCTGCCGCACTGGCTCCGCACCGTCGGGCCCCGCGCCGTCCGGCACGACGGCGCCGTCCGGCCCTTGGTCCACCCCGACCCGCGCTGGGGCGCGACTCACTGCCGGGTCGTCGGCGAGAGCCCCGACACCCTCCGTGACCTCGGTTACCACCGGATGACCCTCGTCCTGCACGAGGTGGGCCGTCCGACCGACCACGCCCGCAGGGCCCGTCGGCCCCGCCGCCCCGCATCGACCCACCTGAGCGTGGTGCCCTCCCCCGAGAGGTGAGCCGCACCCCCTCCGGCGCCGCCGGCGTTCAGGTCGCCGACGGCGCCGGAGGTCAATCCTTCTCCAGCGCGGTCCCTCGTTTGGCCGCCTGGATCTGCTCGTACACATGGGTGCGCAGTTCCGCGAAGCGCGGGGCCACACGGGTGTGCAACTGGTCCCGCTCGGCGGGCAGATCGATCTTCAGCTGCTCCTGGACGACCGTGGGGGAGGCGGAGAGAATCAGGACCCGTTCGCCGAGGTACACCGCCTCGTCGATGTCGTGGGTGACGAAGAGGACGGTCATCCGGCGCTCCCGCCACAGCCCCCGCACCAGGTCCTCCAGATCCGCGCGGGTCTGGGCGTCGACCGCCGCGAACGGCTCGTCCATCAGCAGGACGTCCGGCTCGTACGCCAGCGCGCGGGCGATGGCGACCCGCTGCTGCATCCCGCCGGACAACTGCCACGGATACGCCCCGGCGGCGTCGGACAGACCGACCGAGGCGAGCGCGTCATCGACCAGCCCTCGCCTCCGCTCGCGGCTCAGCTTCTTCTGCTTGAGCGGGAGTTCGACGTTGTCGCGGACCCGCATCCAGGGGAAGAGGCTGCGGCCGTACTCCTGGAAGACGACCGCCATGCCCGGCGGTGGTCCGTCCACCGGCCGTCCCGCCAGGCGGACTTCCCCGGCCGTCGGCCTCAGCAGCCCCGCCACGCACTTCAGCAGGGTCGTCTTGCCGCAGCCCGACGGGCCCACCAGACAGACCAGTTCGCCGGGGTCGACGGTGAAGGTGAGGTCCCGCACCGCCTCCACACGGCGTCCGGAACCCTCGTAGACCTTCTTCAGGCCCGCTACGTCAAGCAAGGCGTGCATCGGCCCGCCGCCCCTTTCGAGTTGCACCACGACCGCTTCACCACGACCCGCTTCACCACGACCGCCGGTCACCACGACCGCCGGGAGGACGCGCGCAGACCGTGGTACCAGCCCAGCACACGCCGCTCGACCAGCCGGAAAACGACGGACAGCAGGAACCCCAGCAGACCGAGGACGAGGATGCCGGTCCACATGTCGGGGACGGCGAAACCGCGCTGGAACTGGACGATGGTGTAGCCCAGTCCGTTGCTGGACGCCGTCATCTCGCTGATGACCATGAGGATGATGCCGATGGACAGCGCCTGGCGCAGACCCGCGAAGATCTGCGGGCTCGCCGAGCGCAGCACGACATTCCGCAGCCGCGCCGCGCCCGTGATGCCGTACGCCCGTGCCGTCTCCCTCAGCACGGAGTCCACCGCGCGGACTCCCTCGACCGTGTTGAGCAGGATCGGCCAGACACAGCCGCTCGCGATCACGGCGATCTTCATCGTGTCACCGATGCCCGCGAACAGCATGATGACCGGGACGAGGACGGGCGGCGGCACCGCCCGCAGGAACTCCAGGACCGGCTCGCAGACCGCCCGCACCCGCCGGTAGGAGCCGATCACCGTCCCGAGCGCCACACCGACCACCGCCGCCAGTGCGTACCCCGCGCTCAGGCGCAGGAGGCTGGGCAGGACGTCGGCGCGCAGCCGCTCGGCCGTCCAGACGTCCGGGAACGTGGCGAGGATCGTGCGCAGCGGCGGCCAGTACACATCGGTGCTGTCGTACGACGCCAGCCACCACACGCCGACCAGGACGGCGGGAAGGGCGACGACGAACAGCGACCGGAGCAGGACACGGCTCACACCGCCACCTCCCCGCGCACCGACTGGTGCCAGGCCAGCGCCCGCCGCTCCACCGTCCGCGCCCCCACGTTGATGAGCAGCCCCAGCAGCCCGGTGACCACCACCAGGGCGTACATCTCCGGCACCGCCTGCGAGGTCTGCGCCACCGAGATGCGCTGTCCCAACCCCGGCGCTCCGATGACCAGTTCGGCGGTCACGGCCAGGATGAGCGCCACCGACGCGGCCAGCCTGACGCCGGTCATGACGTACGGCAGGGCGGTGGGCCACAGCACGTGGCGGATCCGCGCCCACGTACCGAGGCCGTAGGAGCGGGCGGTCTCCTCGGCGACCGGGTCGACGTCCTGGACCCCGTACAGGGTCTGGATCAGGACCTGCCAGAAGGAGGCGTAGACCACCAGCAGCAGTACCGACCGCAGTTCGCTGCCGTACAGCAGGACCGCCAGCGGGATCAGGGCGACCGAGGGGATGGGGCGCAGGAACTCGATCGTGGAGGATGTCGCCTCGCGCAGATACGGCACGACGGCGATGACGACGCCCACCAGGACCCCGGCGGTGACGGCGATCAGGAGCCCGACCGACCAGCCGGTGAGGGTGTCGCCGAGCGCCGTCCAGAACGTCTCGTCGGCGAATTCGGTGCCGAGGGCGCCGGCGACCCGGCTGACCGGCGGGAAGTAGGCGTCCTTGACGACGCCGACCCGGGGGGCCGCCTCCCACAGCGCGAGGAACCCCACGAGGCCGGCCGCGCCCAGTGCGGTGTTGCCCGTCCTCACGGCAGCAGTTCGTCCAGGTCCGGGACCTTGTCGAACAGACCGTCCTGCACGCCCAGTTCGGCCAGCCGCTCGATGGAGGCACGGTCGGGTTCCGCCGGGAAGTGGGGCAGCGTCAGCTTGTCCAGCAGGTCGCTCGGGATCTTCGTGTACGTGGTGAGGATCTCGCGGACCTCGTCGGGGTGGCTGTCGGCGTACTCGAGGGATTCGACCGTCGCCTCCTGGAACTTCTTCACCAGCTCCGGGTTCTTCTGGGCGTACTGCTGGGAGGTGAAGTACATGGCCACGGTGAGGTTCGGGTCCACGTCGTAGAAGTTCGACGCGATGGACCGGCCGCCGGCCGCCTTGACGGTGGCCAGCGCGGGCTCCGGGGTGCAGGCCCCGTCGACCTGGCCCTTGTCGAGTGCGGCGGGCATCTGGTCGAAGGGCAACTCGACGAACTCGACCTTCGACGGGTCGCCGCCGGCCTTGCGGATCGACTCCCTGATCGAGGTGTCACAGATGTTGTTGAGCGTGTTGACCGCGACCTTCTTGCCCTCCAGCTGGTCGGGGGACTTGATGGGGCTGTCCTTCTTCACCGTGATGCCGCAGAAGTCGGCACCCTTCTCGGCCGTGGACGCCACACCGTTCGCCACGACCTTGACGGGCACGTTCTTGGACTGGGCGACCAGCAGCGACGTCGTGTTGCTGAACCCGAACTGGAACTGGCCGGAGACGACTCCGGGCACGATCGCGGCCCCGCCCTGAGCGGGCGTCAGCTCGAGCTTGATGCCGCGCTCGGCGTAGAAGCCCTTCTTCTGGCCCAGGTAGACCGGAGCGACGTCCAGGATGGGAATGACGCCGACCTTGAGAGTGGTGGTACCGCCGGACGCGCCGGCCCCGCCCGACCCCGAGGAGTCGGACGAACCGCAGCCCGTGGCGGCCAGAAACAGAGCGCCGGCCGCGAGGCCGATGGGCAGACGACGCATGGCTCCCCCTAGTGGGACAGGTGCTCGGCAACATGTGCGTAGACCGCACGGCAGTGCACAGCGCGAACGTAGAACGTCTGTGCGCTCGGGTCAATGCCCCTGCTGTGCAAGGTTGTTGACACCTTCAGAAGGGTGCTCTTAGCGTGCGCAGAGCGCACCACCGTGTGTACGAGGCGCACCGCCGTGCGTACGGAGCGCACGTGCCGGGCGTCTCCGTGCGTCTGCCAGGAGGCGACGATGCCCGATCGAGACCCGTTCGGCGCGGCCCGCGAAGCGCACTTCGTCCGGTCCTTCGAGCGGGGACTCGCGGTCATCCGGGCCTTCGACGCGGAGCATCCCGCGATGACGCTCAGCGAGGTCGCCCGGACCTGCGAACTGACCCGGGCCGCCGCCCGCCGCTTCCTGCTCACACTCGTCGACCTCGGGTACGTCCACACCGACGGCCGGCTCTTCCGGCTGACCCCGCGCGTGCTCGAACTCGGCTACGCCTACCTGTCGAGCTTCACCCTGCCCGACCTCGCCGAACCCCATCTGGAGCGACTGGTCGAGCGGGTCGGGGAGTCGTCCTCGCTGTGCGTCCTCGACGGCGACGACATCGTGTACGTGGCGCGGGTCCCCACCAGCCGCATCATGACCGCGACGATCACCGTGGGCACCCGCTTCCCCGCCCATGTCACCTCGGTCGGCCGGGTCATCCTCGCGCACCTGCCGGACGACGAGATCGACGCCCGGCTGGCCCGCGCCGACCTCGTCCCCCTGACCCGGCGCACCCTCACCTCCGCCGACCGGCTCAGGGCCGAGCTGCGCCGCGTACGACGGCAGGGGTACGCCCTGGTCGACCAGGAACTGGAGGAGGGGCTCCGCTCGGTCGCCGCCCCGGTGCGGGACCGGGACGGCGAGGTGGTGGCCGCCGTGAACATCCCCGTCCACGCCGGCCGCACCTCCGTGGAGGCGGTACGGCGCGGCCTGCTGCCCCATCTGCTCGCCACGGTCGCCGGGATCGAGGCGGACCTGTGCGTGACGGGGCGGCCGCGGGCCGGGCGCGAGCCGTGGCCCCCGGCTCCGGCGGCCCCTACAGGTCGAGCACCAACCGTGAGCCCTGGCAGCGGGACACGCAGATGAGCATGGTCTCCCCGGCCGCGCGCTCCTCGTCGCTGAGCACCGAGTCGCGGTGGTCCGGGGTGCCCTCCAGGACGTCCGTCTCACAGGTCCCGCACGTCCCCTCCGTGCAGGAGTACAGCACCTCGACCCCGGCGGCCCGCACGGTGTCGAGCACGGAGACCCCGACGGGAACCGTGACCGTCTTCCCCGTCCGCTCCAGCACGACCTCGAACTCCCCGTCCGGGCCGGTCTCCTGCTCCTTCGGCCGGAACCGCTCGATGCGGAGCGCCTTGCCAGGGCACCGCTCCTCGACCGCGTCGAGCAGCGGTCCGGGACCGCAGCAGTAGACGAGGGTGCCCTCGGGCAGCCCGTCCAGCACGGACCCGAGGTCCAGCAGTCCGCTCTCGTCCTGCGGGGCGACCGTCACCCGGTCCCCGTACACGGCCAACTCCTGCTGGAACGCCATGGACGCACGGCTGCGTCCGCCGTACAGCAGCGACCACTGAGCGCCCGCCGCCTCGGCGGCGGCCAGCATCGGCAGGATGGGGGTGATGCCGATGCCGCCGGCCACGAACAGGTAGCGGGGCACCGGCTCCAGCGCGAAGTTGTTGCGCGGGCCGCGCACCCGGACCTTGTCGCCGCGCGCCAACTCCGTGTGCACGTACGCCGATCCGCCGCGACCGTCGGGCTCCCGCAGCACCCCGATCCGCCAGGTGTGCCGGTCCGCCGGGTCGCCGCACAGCGAGTACTGCCGTTCCAGCCCGGGGCCGAGCAGCACATCGATGTGCGCTCCCGGCTCCCAGAGCGGGAGTTCCTCGCCCAGCGGATGCCGCAGGGTGAGGGCCAGCACGCCGTCGGCGACGAACTCCCGGCTGTCGACGATGAGTTCGACCTCGTGGACGGACGAGGTGGAGGACGAGGTCATGAGGTGTTTCCTTGCGGCTCCGTGCCTTGCGGCTCGTGTCCTTGCGGGTGGGCGAGCATCCACTCCCACATCTCGATGGGGTCCTGCGCGGTGTGCTCGCGCCCGCAGTGGCAGGTGCCGTGCAGGATGTCCGTGCCCGGCAGCCAGGCGATGCGGTAGACCTCTCCGGTCCGGAAGGTGGGCGGTGTGCTCACTGGACCTTCTCCACCGGCTTCTCCCCCTGCTCGACCAGCCGGGCGAGGATACGGCGGGCGGCCAGACCACCGGTGTCGATGTTGATGCTCAGCTCCTGGTAGCCGGTGCGCTCGGAACCCAGCGTCTCCTGGAGCAGGTTCAGCGCGTCCACGTCCTGCATCACGACCGTGTGGTTGTTGCCCCTGAGGAACTCGGTGACCTCGTCGTCCTCAGTCGCCCAGTCCCGGGAGACCATCCAGAAGTCGTACACCTTGCCGTCCGACGACGGGGTGATCGCGTAGGTGATCTCGGTGTGGAAGCCGTTCGGGTCGCTGCCGTCCGCCTCGGGGAGCACGCCCACCGGCGCGATCCGGCTGTGCAGCAGGTACAGGCACGGGGCGAAGTACTCGATGTCCTGCCAGCGGGTGATGCGTCCCTCGATGCCGGTCGACCTCGCGTAGAACGGCGGGCACTCGGCGTCGTCCATGTGCCGGCTCACCCGCACGACACCGGCGCCCTCGTCGACCTCGGTGGTGATCGGCGTCTCCGCGACCTCGGGGGTGCCGATGTAGCCGCCGTGCAGATAGGTCTCGTGGGAGAGGTCGAGCAGGTTGTCGACGAGGAGCCCGTAGTCGGCGTCGATCGGCTCCATACCGCGCACGGTCGTCCAGCCGGGGGCGGCCAGGTGCTTCGCGCGCGGGATGCTCTGCGGGTCGGCGAGCGCCGGGTCGCCTATCCACACCCAGATCAGCGAGTCCTGCTCGACCACCGGGTAGGAGGCCACACGGGCCGTCCGCGGGATCCGCTTCTGCCCCGGCACGTACACGCACGCGCCCGTCGTGTCGTAGGTGAAGCCGTGGTAGCCGCACACGATGCGGTCCCCGTCCAGCCCGCTCTTCGACAGCGGGTACCGGCGGTGCACGCACCGGTCGTGCAGTGCGACGGACGTCCCCTCCTCCTCCGTCCGGTAGAAGACGAGCGGCTCACCGAGGATCGTCCGGCCCAGCAGCTCCCGCCCCACCTCTTCGGCGTAGGCGGCGACATACCACTGATTCCTGGCGAAGGCGGTCATGTGAGGCATGGCGATCCCGTCCCTGAGAACACTGAGAACCCTGTGAGCGGAGCCACGTCACTCCGCGTGCCCCCACATTCCAGACCGCGCACGACCCCGGGCAATACCGCTTCCGTCAGACGGAAGGACCGCTTTGCCCGGCCGTGACGCACCCGCCCGACGCTGTTCGTGAGGCGGCCCCCGCCGCGTCACACCCGCGCCACGGACCCTTCCCCGTCGTTCGTTCCTCTTGGACCATTCCTTGCGCGCAGGTCACATCCGACGCACCACGTCAGGACAAGAGGTCATCCACCCATGCCTGAAGTCAACCGGCGGCGATTCCTCCAGGTCGCGGGCGCCACTACAGCGTTCAGCGCACTGTCGGCCAGTATCGAGCGGGCCGCGGCACTGCCCGCGCACCATCGTTCCGGCACGATCGAGGACGTCGAGCACATCGTCGTCCTCATGCAGGAGAACCGGTCCTTCGACCACTACTTCGGCTCGCTCAGAGGCGTACGCGGCTTCGGCGACCCGCATCCGGTGACGCTGGACAACGGCAGGAGCGTGTGGCATCAGTCGGACGGCACGAAGGACGTGCTGCCGTTCCACCCCGAGGCCGACGATCTCGGCATGCAGTTCCTGGAGGGCCTGCCGCACGGCTGGCCCGACGGGCACGCCGCCTACAACGGCGGCAAGTACGACAGGTGGGTGCCGGCCAAGGGCACCACGACGATGGCGTACCTGACGCGTGAGGACATCCCGTTCCACTACGCCCTCGCCGACACGTTCACCGTCTGCGACGCCTACCACTGCTCGTTCATCGGCTCCACGGACCCCAACCGCTACTACATGTGGACGGGACACACGGGCAACGACGGCAAGGGCGGCGGCCCCGTCCTCGGCAACGACGAGGTGGGCTACGACTGGACGACCTACCCCGAACGGCTCGAGGCGGCAGGGATCTCCTGGAAGATCTACCAGGACATCGGCGACGGCCTGGACGCGGCCGGTTCCTGGGGCTGGATAGCCGACGCCTACCGGGGCAACTACGGCGACAACTCGCTGCTCTACTTCAACAAGTACCGGGGCGCCAAGCCCGGGGACCCCTGGTACGACAAGGCCCGGACCGGCACGAACGTCAAGGCCGGCGACGGCTACTTCGACCTGCTGCGAGCCGACGTCAAGGCGGGCAAGCTGCCGCAGATCTCCTGGATCGCCGCGCCCGAGGCGTTCTCCGAGCACTCCAACTGGCCCTCGAACTACGGCGCCTGGTACATCTCCCAGGTCCTCGACGCCCTCACCTCCAACCCGGCCGTCTGGGCCCGGACCGCGCTGTTCATCACGTACGACGAGAACGACGGCTTCTTCGACCACCTCGTGCCGCCGCTGCCGCCGCGCGACGCCTCCCGCGGCAAGTCGACGGTGGAGGTCGGTCCGGACCTCTTCGCGGGCAGCCCCACCCATGTCGCCGGCCCCTACGGGCTCGGCCCGCGCGTTCCTATGCTGGTCGTCTCCCCCTGGAGCAAGGGCGGTTACGTCTGCTCGGAGACTCTCGACCACACCTCGATCCTGCGGTTCATGGAGCGGCGGTTCGGGGTGCGCGAGCCCAACATCTCGCCGTGGCGGCGGGCCGTCTGCGGTGACCTGACCTCCGCGTTCGACTTCTCCCGCAAGGACAGCCGGCCCGCCGCGCTGCCGGACACCGACGCGTACGAGCCGCCGGACCGGGAGCGGCACCCCGACTACCGGCCGACCGCCCCGGCGGACCCGAGCATGCCCAGGCAGGAACGGGGGCTGCGTCCCGCCCGGCCGCTGAAGTACGCGCCCCGGGTGGACGGTTCGGCCGATCCGAAGGCCGGGACCCTCACCCTCACGTTCGCCTCCGGCGACAGGGCGGGTGCGGCGTTCCTGGTCACTTCGGGGAACCGTACGGACGGACCGTGGACGTACACCACGGGGGCCGGTCGGACCGTGTCGGACACGTGGGACTCCGCGGCCTCCGGGGGCGCGTACGAGCTGACGGTGCACGGGCCGAACGGGTTCCTGCGGGTCTTCGAGGGGCCGGGGACCACGCGCGGGCCCGAGGTCACCGCGCGCCACGTCGGCGACGACGTGGTGCTGACGTTCACCAACAAGGGGTCCGCCGCGGTGAGTCTGAAGGTCGTGAGCGCGTACGGCGGGCGGTCCCGCACGGTTCGGGTGCGGGCCGGGGCGAGCGTCCGGCAGGTCGTGGATCTCCGGTCCAGCCGTCGGTGGTACGACCTGACGGTCACCGGCGAGAGGGGGTTCCTCCGGAGGTTCGCCGGGCACGTGGAGAACGGGCGGGGCGGGGTGAGTGATCCGGCGTTGGGGTGGAGGTAGAACGCCCCGTAGCGCGGGGGATCCGCGGTCGGGTGGCCACCGGTCGTAGGTGGCTGATCGCGCAGTTCCCCGCGCCCCTTGAGCGGCTGCGGCCCGAGGGACGCGTCCGCATTCACTGCGCTCGCGTTCATCGCGTCCGCGCCCACTGGTCCCGTGCCCGCCGACCATCGCCACCGCGTCCGCGCCCACCGGGTCGCGCGGCGGCTCTCAGCTGCGGGCAGTCGTGCCGCTGAGGCGATGGGGGCGCCTCCCGCTCGAGCGAAGTCGAGAGTGGGGGAGGGCGGGCGCAGGCGGCACCCTGCCGGCGCCGGTGAGCGCCCCCCGCCCCGGCTCAGAGAGGGGTGAGGTGTCCAGGCGACGGCGAGCCCGGTCGACGGGGCAGCAACGACGGTTCCGTCGGGGCCCGGTGGGGCCCCAGGGCCAGGACGGCCGCCACCGGGTGGTCGTCCTCGGCAGGCGTGGGGGCCGAGGGCCGGGACGGAACCGTCGGCCGGATCCCGGCCTCCGGTGTCGCCCGGGTCAGCAGCACCACACCCCGCGCCGCCACCACGGCCCCCGCCACCGCGAGCAGCGCCCCCGCCGTCCCGCCCCGCAGCCCCTCCCCGAGGAGGGAGAGGCCGATGACGGCGGCGGCCAGCGGGTTCGACAGGGTCACGACCGCGAGCGGCGCCCCCAGACCCCCTCGGTACGCCGTCTGGGAGAGCAGCAGCCCGCCCACGGCGAACGCGGCGACCAGCAGGGCCACCACGACGACCTCCACGTCGAGGAGGGACCCCGAGCGGTCCGTCGCGGCGACCGTGACGGTCTGGGTGAGCGCGGAGGCGACACCCGAGGCCATGCCGGAGGCACCGGCGTGGCGCAGTCCGGGCCTGGCGCCGGGCCGGGAGAGCAGGCCGACCAGGGCGACGGTCGCGCCGGCCACGGCGACGGCCTCCGGCAGACTCAGCACGTCGTCCGGGGCGGGGCCGGACGCGGCGACCAGGATCGCGGCGAGACCGGCCAGCGTGAGCGCGGTGCCCCGCCACTCCGCCGCGGTGACCCGCCGCCCCGCCACCCGTGCGCCGAGCGGCACGGCGGCCACGAGCGTGAGCGCTCCCAGCGGCTGCACGACCGTGAGGGGGCCGTACTTCAGGGCGACGACGTGCAGCAGCGCGGCGCCCGCGTTCAGCGCGACCGAACCCCACCAGGCACCACTGGCGAGCATCCGCCGTACGCCGGAGTCGGTGCCGCGCGCGGCGAGCCGCTCCTGGGTCACGGCGGCGGCCGCGTAGGCGACGGCGGAGACCAGGGACAGGGCGACGGCGACGAGGGTGGCGTTCATCGTCCCGCTCCGACCAGGAGGGGTTCCGCGGTCGGGACGAGGGCGCCGGAGCGCTGCCCGGCGGTGGTGGCCGTGCGGTGCGGAAGCCGGATCACGGCGAGGGCGGCGGCCAGCAGGACACCGGCGACGATCGCGTCGAGCCAGTAGTGGTTCGCGGTGCCGACGATCACCACCAGGGTCACCAGGGGGTGCAGGAGCCACAGCCAGCGCAGGCGGGAGCGGGTGGCGGCGATCAGACCGACCGCGACCATCAGGGCCCAGCCGAAGTGCAGCGAGGGCATCGCGGCGAACTGGTTCGCCAGCGAGTCGGTCGCCGGCGTCGCCGAGTAGACCGTCGGCCCGTACACCTGTCCGGTGTCGATGAGGTGCGCGCTGTCCAGCATCCGCGGCGGGGCCAGCGGGAACGCGAGATGCAGCAGCAGCGCGGCGGCGGTGAGCGCGGCGAGGACCCGGCGGGCCCGGACGTAGTGCCCGGGGCGCCGCAGGTACAGCCAGACCAGGAAGGCCGCGGTCGCGGGGAAGTGGACGGTCGCGTAGTAGACGTTCGCGATGTGGACGAGATCGCCGTGCAGCAGCGCGGACTGCACGGAGCCCTCACCCGGCAGTCCCAGGGCGCGCTCCCAGCCCCACAGGTCGTGGGCGTTGCGGAAGGCCTCGGCGGTGTGCCCGTCGGCCAGCAGCCGGCCGAACTTGTAGACGAGGAAGAGCCCTGCGACGAGCAGGAACTCACGGACGAGGGGCGGTCGCGGTATCGCGGCGGCCGGCTCTTCCGCAGGCGCGGTGCGGCATTCCATCCCCGGCCCTTTCACTGACGGCGCTGGTGGCGCTGGTTCCCTTGGCGGCACAGACGAGCGATACGGCGACGTACCGATACGCGCTGGTACCGATACGAGAGTGTACCGATACGGCACTGTACCGAAACGGTGGGGTATCGATACGACACTGTACCGATACGGGGCCGTTCCGGTACAGTGGCGTTTCGACAGGCCTTTCGGCACGGGGACGACCGAAGGAGACACGAGTCATGACGTCGCAGGCAGCGGACGGGCCGGAGACGGCCGTCGCCTCGCGCCGCTCCAAGCTCACGCCCGAGCGCGAGCAGGAGTTCTTCGACGCTGTGCTCGAACAGATCCGTGAGTGCGGATATGACTCGGTCACCATGGAGGGAGTCGCCGCGAGCACCCGGTGCAGCAAGTCGACGCTCTACCGGCAGTGGCGGACGAAACCGCAGTTCGTGGCGGCCGCGCTGCGCGCGCGCCGCAGTGTCCGCTTCGCGGGCATCGACACCGGCACCCTCGCCGGGGACCTGCGTGAGGTGGCCCGGCACGCCGGGGAGGGCTACGTTCTGGAGGGACGGCTGTTGCAAGCCCTCGGCCATGCGGCCGTGCAGGACGAGGAGCTGAAGGCGGCCCTGCGCGACGCGCTGGTGGAGCCGGAGATCGACGCGCTCCGGGCGATGATCGCCCGCGGGGTGGCACGGGGTGAGGTCCCGGCCGACCACCCGGCCCTGGAGTTCGTCCCGGCGCAGATCTTCGGTGTCCTGCGGGCCCGGCCGGTGCTGGAGGGCCGGGACGCGGACGAGACGTACATCATCAAGTTCATGGAGGCGGCCGTGCTCCCGACGCTCGGCCTCGTGTAGGGCTCAGGCCGCCGTCCGTGAACCGACCGGACGACGACCTGATCGCGCCGCACCGTGGGGACGGGGGCGGCGCGTAACCCCGGCCGGGTGGGGTTCCTCTGGAGCGGAGAGGAATCCCACCCGGCCGACCGTTTCCGCGGGGGCCGGACGGAGGTGGTTCACACGTCCTGGCCGCTGCCGCCCCCACTGATCGACGCCTTCTTGATGCCCTTGGTGATCTCGTCGATGACCGACTGCTCGGGAGCCTTGTCGCTCACGTCGATGCCGAAGCGGACCACGACGAGCCGTGAGGAGTCGGCGGGGGAGGGGAAGGCGAGCGACTCGACATAGCCGTCGTCACCCTTGCCCGTGATCACCTTCCAGCGGACGTAGTAGCCCTTCTCGCCGGCCACGGTCACCGCCTCGGAGGCCAGCTCCTCGTGCGAGGTGATCTTCCCGTACCCCTCGGTGCCGTAGGCGTCCTCGGCGGCCTGGGCGATGTCCTCCTTGGCGGCCGCCTCGGCCGTCGTGGCCTTCAGCTTCAGCAGCTCGGCGGGTGTCGAGTAGGCGCCGCCGCGCGTGCACGTCTTCGTCGGGTCGGCGGGGCAGTCGTACGACGCCTCGGTCGTCACCTGAGCCCCGACCTGCAACGGTGAGGTGACCCAGCCCTCGGGCACGGGGATGCTGATGCCGCTGGTCGTGTCGGTGGCGTACCCCTCCTCCTGCGGCGGCTGCTCAGGCCTGTCCGGTGTCGGCGTCTGACCACCGGAGCCGCCGGAGCCGCCCTGGCCGCCGGAGTTGCCGCCCGGTCCGCCCTGGCCGCCGTCGTCGCCCCGCCCGCCGTTCTGCCCGCCGGGTCCCTGGGACGTCGCACTGCCATCGCTGCCACCGTCGTTGCTGGTCAGCGCGTACACGCCCACGCCGATGCTGGCCAGCACCGCGGCGGCCACGGCCACGGCTATCCCGGTACGCAGGCCGCGCCTGGGGGTGGGAGCCGGGGTCGGGTAGCCGGGGTGGCCGGGGTGGCCCCCGGGCCCCTGCGGGTAGGGCCCGGCGCCCGGCGGGTAGGCCGGCGGACCGAACCCCGCGGCCGAAGCGACGGGGCGGATCTGGTCCGTCCACGCCTTGCCGTCCCACCAGCGCTCGGTGGCGGGCGCGTCACTTGTCTGGCCGGGGTCGGGGTACCAGCCGGGAGGAGTCACCTGCGTCATGGGGCAACCGTATGAGGCCGGAGTGAAAACCGGATGAGAGGGGCGGATATTCACGGCGAGCGGCTCGCCGAGGTCCACCGAGGCCGGCAGCGTCGGGAGGGCGGACGGCGCCGGCTGTGGGGGCGTGCCCGGCACCGGCAGGACGGCAAGCACACCCCGCTCGTACCACTCGATGAGGATCCCGCACGGCCCCCGCGTACAGGGCCCTGCGGGATCCTCCGGCCCGCACGGGACGGGGCCCCGGGGCGGGGCGGGGCGCGCTCATGCCGTCTCCTTCGCGGGGTGGGTGCGGCCCGTCACCGGCGACCGGGAAACCGGCCGTCCGACACGGGAAGTTGACCGCCCATCACCTTCAACGCGCCAGGTGGGCGGCTGGATGCGTCGCCACCCTGTTGCCCGGTGTCACCCGACATGGCCATACGTACTCCGACCGGCCTCCACTTCGGCTGCCAGAGGGCTACGCTCAATGACCTGTGCATCGTTTTGGGCGACACGGGGAGGTAGCGGAATGACGGAGGCTCGGCCCGACGGGGCAGCCTCGGCTTCCCTGTGGGAGCGCGATGCGGAGATCACCGCCGTCACGGAGGCGATCGACGAACTCTGCGTCGACAAGGCGTCCCCCGGCAGTGTGCTGGTCTTCACCGGTGAGGCGGGCGTCGGCAAGACCGCGCTCCTCACCGAGGCCCGCCGGATCGCCGAGGAGCGCGGCTGCCACGTCTGGTACGCACGCGGCGGCGAGACCGTCACCTCTGTTCCCTTCCACGTCGTACGGCAGTTGCTGCAGCCCGGACTGATGGGGCTGATGGAGGAGGAGACCCGCGAGTACCTCGGCGACTGGTACGACATCGCCGGACCCGCCCTCGGGCTGGCCGAACCGGGCGAGGGCCAGGCGGACCCGCAGGGCGTGTGCGAGGGCCTCGTCGCCGCCGTGAACCGCCTCGTGCGCCGAGCCTGGCCGCTCGTCCTGCTGATCGACGACATCCACTGGGCCGACCAGGAGACGCTGCACTGGCTGTCCACCCTGGCCGACCGGCTGACCGAGATGTGCGTCCTGGTCGTGGTGGCCCGCCGGCCCGGCGAGGCCACCGGCGAACGCGCTCGCCACCTCAGCCGGATCGCCGCCAAGGCCCGCCCCGTCACCACCCTCCACGCCCTCACCCCGAAGGCCACCGCGGGGCTCACCCGCGCCACGCTCGGCCGGCACGCCGACGACCCCTTCTGCCGCGAGGTGTGGGCGGTCACCGGCGGCAACGCGTACAACACCGTCGAACTGCTCGCCAAGGTGAAGGACTGCGGACTGGAGCCGGTCGAGGACTCGGCCGGCGAACTGCGCGACCTGAACCGCTCGGCGCGCGGCACCGGCCTCGTCGCCCGCCTCGAGGAACTGGGGGTCGAGGCCACCCGTTTCGCGTGGGCCGCGGCCATCCTCCACACCGGGATCACCGTCGACATCGTGGCCCGTCTCGCCAGCCTGCCCCGGGCCTCGGCCGCGCAGTGCGCCGAGTTGCTGACCTCGGCCCGCATCCTCACCGAGCCGGATCCGGCCAACCGTCAGGCGGACGCCGGGGACCTGGAGTTCGTCCACCCGCTGATCGCCACCGCCGTCTACGACTCGATCCCGTCGGGCATCCGCACCGCGTTCCACGGGGTCGCCGCGACGGCCGTGACCGAATCCGGGCGCGGCGCCGCCGCGGCCTCCCGCCACCTCATCGAGGTACACCCGGACGGCGAGGCCGAGCTGGTCGAGCAGTTGCGTGCCGCCGCGGCGGAACATCTGGCCGTGGGTGCCCCCGAGGCCGCCCGTCGCTGTCTGGAGCGTGCCCTGAAGGAGCCGCCGCAGCCGGACGTCCGGGTCCGCGTGCTCTACGAACTGGGCTGCGCCACCCTCCTTACCTCGCCCTCCACCACGATCGAATACCTCCGCTCGGCACTCGCCGAGCCGGGCCTCGACAGCGTCGAGCGCGTGGACGCGGTCTTCCGCCTCTCCCAGGTGCTGCTCCACAACGACCAGTTGCACGAGGCCGTTCGCACGCTGGACGCGGAGATCGGCCGACTGGACCCCGGACCCTCCCGGATGCGGCTGCAGGCCGCGCGCTACATGTGGGAGGGCGTCCACGCCGGCGAGGAACTCCCGCCGACCCACTCCCAGGAACTCGCCGCCCTCGCGGCGACCTGCACCGGCCGGGACAACTCCGAACGCGCGCTGCTCATCCTGCGGGGCTTCGACGCGATGACACGGGGCGAGAACGCCGAGGAGGTGGTCGAGTTCTGCGACCGAGCCCTCGTCAACGGCCGCCTCGCGCCCGGACTCGGCTGGACCGACACCGAGTGGGGCATCGAACTGCTCCTGATGCTGGCCACCGCGTACGCCTACGCGGACCGTCTCGACCGGGCCGAGAGCCTGTACACCGAAGCCCTGCGCACCTACGAGTGCGCCGGCTGGAGCGGAGGCCATCTCGCGCTGGCCCACGCCTACGTCGGGCTCGGCCACCGCATGCGGGGCCGGCTCAGGGACGCCGAGGCCTCGCTTCGGCAGTCCCTCGTGCTGGCCGAGGGAGTGGGCCGGGGACTGCCCCTGTTCTGGACCACGACCTCCAATCTCGTCGACACGCTGCTCGTGCGCGGCCACGTCGACGAGGCCTGGGCGATCGCCGAGCAGTACAACTTCGCGCCGCCGTACCCGTCCACCATCGTGCTGCCCGAACCGCGCTCCGTACGAGGGCGGTTGCTGCTCGCCATGGGGCGCACCAAGGAGGGCATCAACGAACTGGAGGCCGCCGAGAAGGCGACGGCGGCCCGGGGCCACCACAACCCCGTCTCCGCCGCCTGGGGCAGCGCCCTCGCACGGGCCCTCGCCGCCGAGGACCCGCGCCGCGCCGCCGAACTCGCCGCGAACGTCCGTCGCCGGGCCGAACGCTTCGGTACGGACACCGCCATCGGCGAGGCCCTGCGCGTCGAGGCGTCCCTCACCACCGGCCGCAAGGCCGTCTCCCTCTACGCCCAGGCGGTCACGTACCTGGCGGCATCGCCCTCCGCGTACGAGCACGCCGCGGCCCGCGTCGAGTACGGCACCGCCGCCCGCTCGGTCACCGAACTCAACCGGGGGCTGACGCTCGCCGAATCCTGCGGTGCCGACGGACTGGTCAGGCAGGCACGGGAGGAACTCGCCCGGCTCGGATAGGGCGAGGGCCGGGGCGGGTGTCCGCGACCGGGCGCCTCGACACTACGTCCCGTCCGCGATCACGCGCTCTCGACGCGGTCTCGACGCGAAGTCCCGCCCGTGGCCCGGTCAGTCGTGCCCCTCCTCCTCCGCGAGCACCCGCTGCGCCGCCGCGAACGCCGAGTTCGCCGCCGGCACGCCGCAGTAGACCGCCGACTGGAGGAGGACGGCGGCGATGTCCTCCGGGGTGAGGCCGTTGCGGCGGGCCGCGCGGATGTGCATGGACAGTTCGTCGTAGTGGCCGTGGGCGATCAGCGCGGTCAGTGTGATCATGCTGCGTTCGCGGCGCGACAGCGTCGGATCGGTCCAGATCTCGCCCCACGCGTAGCGGGAGATGAAGTCCTGGAACCGGGCCGTGAAGGGGGTCTGCCGGGACTGGGCGCGGTCCACGTGCGCATCGCCGAGCACCTGGCGCCGCACCTCCATCCCGCGCCGCGCGTACCCGTCGAAGTGCCCGCGCAGCGCGGCCAGTACGGCCTCCGGCCGCTCCGCAGGGGCGAGATGCGACGCCCCCGCGATCTCGGTGAGCGTCGCCCCGGGCACCGCGTCCGCGATCTCCCGCAGATGCGCGGGCGGTGTCGCCGGATCCTGCCGCCCGGCGACGAGCAGCGTGGGCGCGGTGATCCCGGCCAGCTCCTCGCGCATGTCGAACGCGGCGAGTGCGTCGCAGCACGCGGCATACGCCTCCGGGTCGGCCCGGCGGTGGTCCTCCACCAGCTCCGGCACGGTGAACCCGGGTGTGAACCACCGCGAGTCGGCCGTCTCCGCGAGCCCGGCCAGCCCTTGCCGCCCCTCCCGGCGCACCAGCTCCGCCCGCTCCCGCCACGGCTTGGCACCGTTGAAGTGCGCCGAGGAACAGAGCACGGCCAGGGAGGAGACCCGCTCCGGGTGGTGCGCCGCCAGCCACAGACCGACCGCGCCGCCCAGGGAGACCCCCGCGTACGCGAACCGTTCGAGACCCAGCGTGTCCGCCAGGCCCAGCACCAGTGCGCCCAGGTCGGCCACCGTCGCCCCCGGCCCGATCAGCCCGGCGGAGGAGTCGCCGTGCCCCGGCAGGTCCCAGCGGACCACCCGGTGCGTGATCGACAGTTCGGGCGCCACCTTGTCCCAGAGCCTGGTGGACGTTCCGAGAGAGGGGCCGAGCAGCAGGGCGGGAGCGGAAGTCGGCCCTTCCGCGCGGTGGTTGAGCAGCTTGTCGGTCAACGTCGCTCCAGTGCACGGTCGGTGAGGGATCCGGCGGAGCCGGTGTATCGGGTGGGATCCGTGAGGTCCGCGAGGTCGAGGTCCTTCAACTCCGGCTCCTCGGCCAGGAGTTCGCCCAGCGAGCGCCCCTCCGTGTAGACGCGCTCGGCGGTCCGGGTCAGCAGTGCCTTGGCGCGGGCCCGGCCCAGCACGGGCGCCAGCTCGGCGGCCAGCCGCTCCGAGACGATCAGCCCGTGGGTGAGGTCCAGGTGCCGGCGCATCGCGTCGGGGTTCACCCGGAGTCCCCGCGTGAGCTCCACCGCGTCGCGGGCGGCGCCCCCTACCAACCGCAGCAGCTCGCGCAACGGTTCCCACTCCGCGTGCCACGCCCCGGCCGGCCGCTCGTCCTCGGCCGCCAACGCCCCGTACAGCGTCGCCGCCAGGTGGGGTGCCCGCCGGGCCGCCGCCGCGATGAGCGTCGACCGTACCGGGTTCGCCTTGTGCGGCATCGCCGACGAACCGCCCCCGCTGCCCTCGGCGACCTCCGCGATCTCGGTACGGGCCAGGGTGAGCACGTCCACCGCGAGCTTCCCCAGGGCGCCGGCGGTGAACGCCAGCGCGCCGGCCAGATCCGCGATCGGGGTGCGCAGGGTGTGCCAGGGCAACTGGGGTGCGTGGAGGCCGAGTTCACGGGCGTAGGCGTCGGTCAGAGCCTGGGTGTCGGTCGCCCCGAAGACCGTGAACGCCGCCAAGGTGCCTGCCGCGCCCCCGAGCTGGGCCGGCAGCGTCGCCCGTACGACGGCGAGCCGGTCCCGCGCGTCCAGGAGCAGTGAGCGCCAGCCGACGGCCTTCAGACCGAAGGTCGTGGGCACGGCGTGCTGGGTCAGGGTGCGGCCCGGCATCGCCGTGTCCCGGTGCGCGGCGGCGAGCGCGGCCAGCGCGGACTCGGCACGGCCGAGGTCGGCCAGGACCAGGTCGAGGGTGCGCGCGGCGACCAGCATCGTCGCCGTGTCCATGATGTCCTGGCTGGTGGCACCCCGGTGCACGTACGGACCGTACTCCGGGCCGACCGCCTCGGTGAGGTCCGCCACCAGCGGGATCACCGGGTTGCCGCCGCCGCGCGCGCGTTCCGCGAGGGAGCGTACGTCCGGGGTCGCGGCGTCCGCCGCCGAGGTCACCGCGGGCCCGGCCGCGGCGGGGACCAGCCCCAGCGCGGCCTGGGCGCGGGTCAGCGCGGCCTCGGCGTCGAGCAGCGCCCGCAGATGGGCGGTGTCGCTCGTCGCGGCCGCGGCCGGGGAACCGGCCCACCCGGGGGAGAGCAGACCGGTGTCGGCGTCGGCAGAAGTCACTGGAACTCCAGGAAGACCGTTTCGCCTTCGCCCTGAAGGCGGATGTCGAAACGGTAGGTGCCGTTGCCCCGGTCCTCGGCGATCAGGGTGCCCCGGCGTGCCTCGTCCACCCGGGACAGCAGTGGGTCCGCGGCCAGTGCGGCGTCGTCGCCCGGCAGGTAGATCCGGGTGAACAGGTGGACCAGCAGGCCCCGGGCGAAGACGCACACGCTGAGGTAGGGTGCGTTCCGCCCGCGCGCGCCGGGCCGCAGTGTCCGCGCGGTCCAGTGACCGCTCGCGTCGGCCTGGACGCGGCCCCAGCCGGTGAACTCCACGCCGTTGCGGCCCAGGAAGCCACCGCTCGCGGCGTCGCGGCGCATGGACCCGTCGACGCGGGGGACGTTGCCGTCCGGGTCGGGACCCCACAGCTCCAGGAAGGCGTCCGGCAGCGGGTTGCCCTCGCCGTCCAGGATGTGGCCCTGGAGGGAGATGGTGTCGGGGTGGCCGAGGGGAGCGATGTCGTCGCCGCCGGGGAAGGGCAGGGCGTGCCCGTAGAAGGGCCCGACCGTGTGCGAGGGGGTCGGGAGGACCGTCTCCGGGCGACTGGTGTCGATCTTCGTCATGGCAGGTCAGCGCCCTTCTTCGATCCAGGTGGCCTTCGGCCCGTCGAGGACGATGTCCCAGACGTAGCCCATCGAGAACTCCGGCACGGACAGGCTGTGGTCGTACGTCGCGACCAGCCGCTGCCGGGCGGCGTCGTCGGTGACCGACTGGATGATCGGGTCGTACGGGAACAGCGGGTCGCTCGGGAAGTACATCTGCGTCACGAGCCGCTGGGTGAACGCCGTGCCGAACATCGAGAAGTGGATGTGGGCCGGCCGCCAGGCGTTGAGGTGGTTGCGCCACGGGTAGGGGCCCGGCTGGATGGTCGTGAAGTGGTAACGGCCGTCGTCGTCCGTCAGCGTGCGGCCCACGCCGGTGAAGTTCGGGTCCAGCGGCGCGTCGTGCTGCTCGCGCTGGTGGGCGTAGCGGCCCGCCGAGTTGGACTGCCAGATCTCCACCAGCTGGCCGCGCAGCGGGCGGCCGTCGCGGTCGAGGAGGCGGCCGGTGAGCGTGATCCGCTCACCGATCGGCTCGCCGCTGTGCTGCCGGGTCAGATCGTTGTCGATCTCGGTGATGTCCCGCTCCCCGAAGGCGGGGGAGAACAGCTCCACCAGCTCCGGGTCCTTGGTGACGTCGATGGAGATCGGCGGCTGCTTCGGGTGCCGCAGCACCGAGGACCGGTAGGGCGTGTAGTCGCGGCGCGGATGGTGCTCCACCGGCGCCCCGTCGGCGACCCGCTTCTCGTAGGCCGCGTGTTCGGCGGCGATTTCCTGGTCGATGTCGTGCTGGGTGAGGGTCATGAGTGGTGTCCCTGGGGGTTCCTGACGTTCATGTCAAAAGGCGGGATGGGTGCGGCGCGCCCGAGGGGCGCGGGAAACTGCGCGACCGGCGACGAACGGCCGGCAGCCGCAGAGACGGCTCAGCGCTCCAGAACGAGGGCGAGTCCTCGCCCCGCGCCGAAGCACAGCATGGCGACACCGACGCCCGATCCCTTGCGGGCCGGCTGGTGCGCGACGGTTCCGGCCGGTCGCGAGGAGCGCCGCGCCGTCCGGCACATCGGCCACCGCCTCCAGGGCTGTGGCGACCACCTTGTCCATCCGTGAGGCCCCATCTCGTCCGCGCACCCGGTGACCAGTTAATCAGGGCACTGAGCATTTGGGTGAAGTTTCCTTCACGCTGCCACTCGTCGGCTTCTTCGTCAAGGTCTGCGCAAAAGGCCAGGTCGGATCCGTACGCCGTATGGACAGACGCCGAGGCGCGGCGGGTATCGTTCAGTGCACGGATGAGTTGGTGAACCCGATTCGAGGAGCGCACATGGCCGCGGTGGACCTCTCCACCCACCCCGGGCACCTGGCCCGACGGCTGCAGCAGGCCCACTATCTGCTGTGGAACGTGATGGTCTCCGAGGAGATCACCTCGCCACAGTTCGCGGTCCTCAACACCCTCGTCGCCGAACCGGGGCTCGACCAGCGCACGGTGGGGGAGCGGGTGGGGCTCGACCGGTCCACGATGTCCGAGGTCATCAGCCGGCTCGGGCGCCGGGGGCTCCTCGACAAGGTGCGCGATCCGCAGGACGGGCGACGCTTCCTGCTGCGGCTCACGGACGACGGGCTGCGGACCCATCGCAGGCTCACGGTGCGGACGGCGCGGATGAACCAGGTGTTCCTGGCACCGCTGTCGGCGGAGGAGCAGGGCGTGTTCTTCGAGCTGATCCGGCGGGTGGCCGACGCGGCGGAGGAGCTGCGCAGCCCGGCGGAGGCACCGCTCCGCTAGCTCCGCCGAGCCCGCCGGCTCCGCCGAGCGCTCCGCCGGCTCCGGCAGGCGTTGCGTCGGCCGCGCCAGGGGTTCCGCCCTGGATGCCGCCATTTCCGGCAGGCGCTCGGCTACGAGCGGTCGGCGGCGTACACCACCCATACCTGACCCTCGGCGAAGTTCATCGGTTCGCCGTCCGTCGTCGTGAACCGGGTGCCGTCGGTCGCCGCCCTCCGCTCCCAGTCCGCGTCGAAGACCTTGCCGTCCCGCAGGACCTCGGCGCGGCCCGAGCCGACCGTCTCCGTGTACGGGGTGTTGTTGCCGAGGAAGTCGCGGAACTGCGACGCGCGGACGGTCACGTGCTGGACGACCACCGTGGCCGGGGCGACGCGGACGTCGTCGGTGGTGACCGTCGGTCTGCCGTCCATCGAGACCTGCCAGCGGCGGCTGTCGTCGGACCAGGTGAAGGTGAAGCGGGCGGCCGGATAGCGGACGGTGCGGGAGTCCTCGGGGGTGCCGCCCGCCGGGGCGGGACCGTAGCGGAAACCCGTGGTGAGGGCGTCGGCGCCGGGCGGGGAACCGAGGAGCTTCCCGGGGTGCAGGTACAGGTTGTGCGGCGCGGGCTTCTCGTCGCCCCGGAAGTAGGCGGCGCCGGCGTCCTCGGGGGTCTTCGCGTGCAGGGGCGCCCCGCCGATCAGCGGCAGGAGCTTGCTCTGCGCGCCCGAGAAGGCCAGGGTCGGCTCGTCGAACTGGCGCAGCAGCTCCAGGTCGGATTCGCGGGCGCTGCGCACCGGTCCGACCACCTCGGGGAACCGGGTGGCGTACACGGCCATCAGCCGGCTGAGGCCGCCCTCGACCTGCTCGGCGTAGACGATGTCCGCGGCGTCGAGGCCGGTCTGGGGGCGGGCGGCGGAGACGTTGTCGATCTTCACGGCGAGCACGGATCCGGCCGGCGGGGCGCTGGTCCGGTCGTCCCGGCGATCGTTGCCCTGCCCCCGCTCGTCGTCGTTGTCGCCACCGGTGGTGGTGCAGCCCGCCAGCAGGGTGCCCGTGACCACGGCGGCGAGCAGCGCCCCCGCGGTCGCACCGCGGCGGGCCCGCCGCGTCCGGGCCCCCTTGCGCCCCATGCCCATCCCGCCCATCCCCGCCATCCGGCTCATGCCGCTCATCTCGCTCATGATGCATCTGATTGTGCACTTATCTGTTTATGAATGGCCATAGTGGATTGTTTCTGACTGGTTCGGGGGTGAGGGGTCGGGTACTCGGGCGAAAACCTGCTGACCGAGGCATCGGAACGGAGTGTGGGCGCGATGAAGGCAGTGACCTGGCAGGGGAAGCGGGACGTGCGGGTGGAGACCGTGCCCGATCCGGTGCTCAAGGAGCCGACCGACGCGATCGTCCGGATCACCTCCACCGGACTCTGCGGCTCCGACCTGCACCTGTACGAGGTGCTCACCCCGTTCATGACGCCGGGCGACATCCTCGGCCACGAACCCATGGGAATCGTCGAGGAGGTCGGTGCCGGGGTCCCCGATCTGGCGGCCGGTGACCGGGTGGTCGTACCGTTCCAGATCGCCTGCGGCAGCTGCTGGATGTGTCTCACCGGGCTCCCCACCCAGTGCGAGACCACCCAGTGCACCGGCGAGGGCATGGGTGCGGCCCTCTTCGGCTACACCCGGCTGTACGGCTCGGTCCCCGGCGCCCAGGCCGAGTACCTGCGCGTCCCGCAGGCCCAGTTCGGACCGATCAAGGTGCCGGAGGGGCCGCCCGACGACCGCTTCCTCTACCTCTCCGACGTACTTCCCACCGCCTGGCAGGCGGTCGAGTACGCGCACGTCCCGCCCGGCGGCAGCATCGCGGTGCTCGGCCTCGGACCCATCGGCGACATGGCCTGCCGGGTGGCTCTCCAGCGCGGAGCCGAGCAGGTGTTCGGGGTGGATCTGGTCCCCGAGCGGCTGCGCCGGGCGCGCGAGCGGGGCGTGGAGACCTTCGACCTCAGGGACTTCGACAGCGAGAAGGAACTGGTCGGCGCCATCCGGGACCGGACCGCGGGCCGCGGCCCCGACTCCGTGATCGACGCCGTCGGCACCGAGGCCCATGGCAGCGCGGCTGCCCGGCTCGCCCAGAACGCGACCGGACTGCTGCCCCGGGCCGTCGGCTCACGGCTCACGGAACGCCTCGGCGTGGACCGGCTCGCCGCCCTCTACACCGCCATCGACCTGGTGCGCCGCGGCGGCACGATCTCCCTCTCCGGCGTCTACGGCGGCAAGGTCGACCCGCTGCCCCTGCTCACCCTGTTCGACAAGCAGATCCGGCTGCGCATGGGCCAGGCCAACGTCCGTACCTGGAGCGACGACATCCTGCCCCTGCTCACGGACGAGGACCCCCTGGGCGTCGACGACTTCGCCACCCACCGGGTGCCGCTCACCGACGCCCCGCACGCCTACGAGATGTTCCAGCGCAAGCAGGACGGCGCGGTCAAGGTGCTCATGGAGCCCTGAGCGTCACCGGTTCGGGCCGGGGCCGAGGATCCGCGCCAGGTCGTAGTTCACCGGCTCCTCCAACTGCGCGTAGGTGCAGCTCTCCGCCGTGCGGTCCGGGCGCCAGCGCCGAAAGCGGGCCGTGTGGCGGAAACGGACACCGTTCTCCATGTGGTCGTACGCCACCTCGGCGACGTGGTCGGGGCGTAGCGGCACCCAGGAGAAGTCCTTCTTCGTGGACCACCGGCTCGGCGCGCCGGGCAGCCGCGCCGTCTCGTGCGCCGCCTCCTCGGACCAGGCGGCCCAGGGGTGCTCCCGGACGTCCTCCAGCCGCAGCGGCTCCAGCTCCTGCACCAGCTCCGCGCGCCGCTTCATGGGAAAGGCCGCGCACACGCCGATGTGCTGGAGCGTGCCCCCGTCGTCGTAGAGGCCCAGCAGCAGCGAGCCGACCACCGGTCCGCTCTTGTGGAAGCGGTACCCGGCGACCACCACGTCCGCCGTCCGCTCGTGCTTGATCTTGAACATGGCCCGCTCGTCCTGCCGGTAGAGCAGGGTGAGCGGCTTGGCGATCACCCCGTCCAGGCCCGCCCCCTCGTACTGCTCGAACCACTGTTCGGCCAGCTCGCGATCCGTGGTCGCCGGCGCGAGGTGCACCGGGGCCCTCACCCCGGCCAGGGCGAGTTCCAGCAGGGCGCGCCGGTCGGTGAGCGGGACGTCGAGCAGCGACTCGTCGTTCAGCGCGAGCAGGTCGAAGGCGATGAAGGAGGCCGGGGTCGTCCCCGCCAGCATCCGGACGCGGGAGTCCGCGGGGTGGATCCGCTCGGTGAGGGCGTCGAAGTCCAGCCGCCGCCCGTCCCGGACGATCACGATCTCGCCGTCCAGCACACAGCGCGTCGGCAGCCGCTCCCGCAGGGCCGCCACCAGCTCGGGGAAGTACCTGGTCAGCGTCTTGCCGGTACGGCTGCCGAGCTCGACCTCGTCCCCGTCGCGGAAAACGATCGCCCGGAACCCGTCCCACTTCGCCTCGTAGTGCATGTCCGGCGGGATCTTCGCCACGGACTTGGCGAGCATCGGTTTCACGGGCGGCATCACCGGAAGATCCATGCCTCCGATTCTGCGACCGCCGGGGAGCAGCCGCGCGGCGAACTTCCGAGCCGTCGGCGAGCGAAAGGTCCCGGTATGCGGCATGCGAACCTTCCGCCTACCGTGGCTCGCATGGGTGAAGCGGTGGAGTTGGAGGCGGCGGGGCGGACGGTACGGCTGTCCAGCCCGGACAAGATCTTCTTCCCGGAGCGCGGCTTCACCAAGCTGGACCTCGCCCGGTACTACATCGCCGTCGGCCCCGGCATCCTGCGGGCCCTGCGCGACCGGCCCACCACCCTGGAGCGCTACCCCGAGGGCGTGACGGGCGAGAACTTCTTCCAGAAGCGGGCCCCCAAGAACATGCCCGACTGGATCCCCACCGCGCACATCACCTTCCCCAGCGGCCGCAGTGCGGACGAGATGTGCCCCACCGAGGTGGCCGCCGTCGTCTGGGCCGCCCAGTTCGGCACGCTCACCTTCCACCCCTGGCCCGTCCGCCGCGTCGACGTCGACCGTCCCGACGAACTCCGCATCGACCTCGACCCGCAGCCCGGCACCGACTACGCCGACGCGGTCCGCGCCGCGCACGAGCTGCGGGAGGTCCTGCACGAGTACGGCGGTCTGCGCGGCTGGCCCAAGACCTCCGGCGGCCGCGGCCTGCACGTCTTCGTACCGATCCGGCCCGACTGGACCTTCACCCAGGTACGCCGGTCGGCGATCGCCGTCGCCCGTGAACTGGAGCGCCGGATGCCGGAGCAGGTGACCACGGCCTGGTGGAAGGAGGAACGCGGCGCGAAGATCTTCGTCGACTACAACCAGACCGCCCGCGACCGCACCATCGCCTCCGCCTACTCCGTACGCCCCCGTCCGCACGCCCCCGTCTCCGCGCCCCTCACCTGGGACGAGGTGGGGGTCGCCGTACCGCGCGACTTCGACCTGGGGACGATGCCGGGGCGGTTCGCCGAGGTCGGTGACGTCCACGCCGACATGGACGAGCACGCCTTCTCCCTGGAGGCGCTGCTGGAGCTGGCGGCGCGGGACGAACACGACCACGGGCTGGGGGACCTGCCGTATCCGCCGGAGTACCCGAAGATGCCGGGCGAGCCGAAGCGGGTGCAGCCGAGCAGGGCGAAGAAGGCGTGACGGCGGCCCGCACCCGGCGCGGGTACGGGCCACCGACGTTCCCCACACGTCCTTGACGTCGACGTTCCCTACAGTTCCTTGATCCGGACGTCCCGGTAGGAGACGACGTCCGTCGTGCCGTGCACCTGGAGTCCGATGTAGCCGGAGGCGAACCGTCGCCCGTCCGTGCCCGGGTCGTCCGAGCGGGGCGGGGTGAAGTCCTGGCCGCCGGTGTTGTCGAACTCGTTGATCAGGACACCGTTGCGGTAGACCGAGTAGTGCTGGTCGACCACCCTGATCTCGTAGTCGTTCCAGGTGCCCTTCTGCGTGACCCCCGCACCGGCGAGCCCCACCCGGTCGAAGCCGTAGACCGACCCCGTCTTGTACATGTCGCCGTCGGGCCGGTCGAAGACCTGCACCTCATGGCCGTACTTGATGGCCACCCACTCCGGCCGTGACTCCTCCGGGTGGTCGTGGACCGCCGGGAAGCGCACGAACACCCCGGAGTTGGCGTTGCCGGTGCCGGGCGCGTCGTCGCGCCACTGCAGGCGCAGCGAGAAGTCGCCGTACTTCCGCTCGGGGAACCACAGCATGCCGAGCCCGGACTTCGTCGTGCCGGAGGTGATCGAGCCGTCGCCGTTCAGGGCGAACGAACCGCCGCCCACCTGCTGCCACTTGGCGAACGACTCGGCCGTGCCGTCGAGGATCGTGCGGTAGCCCTCCGTCTGGCCGGGCCTGCCGATCCCCGACTTCTCCGCCGCCTCCTTCACGGCCGTGTACTCGCGCAGGTCGACGACCCCCTCCCGGAACAGCTTGTCGAGGACGGTGTCGACGTGCTTCAGGAACAGTGCGTGGGAGGTCCACTCCTTCTCGTCCTCGATCAACTCGTTGATCCGGCACCGGTTGTTCGTGACCCGGTTCGGCACGCCCGAGTCGACCGTGCCGACGAAGACCGTCAACCTCTCGTCGTACTCGGCACAGTTGGGCGCGGGAACCCCGCCGCCCGCGACGACGGTGAAGCTGACCGAGCGCGCGGCGGCCGTGTTGCCCGCCTTGTCGCTGGCCCGGTACGCGACCGTGTGGGTGCCCGCCCGGTCGACCACCACGGGCGCGGAGTACGCGAGGTAGGGGCCGCCGTCCAGCGAGTACTCGACGGCGGCGACACCCGACCCGCCGTGGTCCGTGGCGCTGACGGTGACCTTGGCGCTCCTCAGGTACGCGCCGGCGGAGTTCCGGTCGCCCTCGACGGTCACACCCGTCACCGGGGGAGTGGTGTCCTCGGCCGGTGGGGCGACCACGGTGAAGCCGACGCTCTTCTCCGCCGCCACGTTCCCCGCCTTGTCGGTGGCCCGGTAGCGCACCTTGTGCGTGCCGACCTCGTGCACCATCACGGGAGCGGTGTAGGGCTGCCAGGCCCCGGAGTCGCCGAGCGCGTACTCGACGGTGTTGACCCCGGACCCGGTGTCCGACGCGGAGACGGTGACCGTCGCCATGGACACGTAGTCGCCCTGGGGGTTCTTCTCACCGGCCACCGTCGCCGAGGTCTCCGGCGCGGTCGTGTCGTCGGTCGGCGGCGCCACGACCGTGAACCCGACGCTCTTCTCGGCCGCCGTGTTGCCCGCCTTGTCGACCGCCCGGTAACGGACCTTGTGCGTGCCGACCTGGTCGATCACCACGGGCGTGGTGTACGGCAGCCAGGCACCGGCGTCACCGATCGCGTACTCGACCCGCTCGACGCCCGAGCCGCCCGGGTCGGCCGCGCTCACCGTCACGGACGCCGAACCGACGTACGCGCCCTGGGCGTTCTGCGTTCCGGTGACCTTCGCCGAGGTCTCCGGCGCGGTGGTGTCCTCACCGGTGCCCTCGGTCACCACGAGGATGCCCTGCATCTGTCCGTGCCCGGGGATCGTGCAGTAGTAGCGGTAGCGGCCGGGGGTGAGCGTGACCTCGGCGGTGTGGCGGCCGCCCTGGTCGTCGCCGGGGTTGGCGAGGATGTTGAGCGGCACGTCGTTGTTGTACTCCGGGTCGGAGACGTCGAACGTCAACGTGTGCGGCATCCCCGTGGTGTTGCCGGTCGCCTTGCTGTTCTCGAACACGAGGGTGGCCGGGCCCGCCACCGCCGTCTTCGGCGCGGTCAGGTACTTGGTGATGTCGTCACCGGCGGTCCAGGTGAGCACCTGGGCGGCGGCGGCCTTCTCCCGCGCGCCCTCGTCGGTACGGCCGGACGCGGGCGTCGACGTGAGCCCGAGGACCATCAGCAGGGCCGCCACCAGGGCCGCCCACAAGCGTCTTTCCCGCATCACTCCGCCTTCCTCGCCAGCTCGTCGGCCGCCGGCGTCGGACCGCCGCCCGTGTAGGTGACGCGCCACAACGCCGACTTGGCGTCCGAGGTGAAGAAGCCGCGCCCGTAGTCCAGGACGTACAGCGCGCCGTCCGGACCGAACTTCCAGTCCATGAGGTTCCTGATGCCGTCGGCGCCGACCGGCACGATCTTCTTCAGGGACTCCGCGTGCACCGGCAGTCCGCCGCTGCCCTGGTTCCTCGGGTCCATGACCACCGCGTGGCGCGGCTGGTCGGCGTCGTAGAAGTCGCCGACGAACCACTTGCCGTCCCAGTAGGCGGGCCAGCGGACGGAGTTGTCGCCCGACTCGGAGTACCGGTAGACCGGACCGTTCATGGTGGCCTGGCCGCCGCCCTTGAGCCACGGCAGCAGGTAGGTGGCCTCCTCGTTCTTGTAGGAGGGGATGCCGCTCGCGTCCCGGGGGAAGTCCGGGGCGCCGCCCTGCGGTGCGTACCAGATGTTGTTGCCGGTCACCGGGGGCAGGTTGACCAGCCCGTCGTTGTTCGGGGACTCGTTCTTCGGGTGGTCGCAGTCGTACCAGCCGAGCGGCTGCGACGGGTCCGGCAGGTTGCGGTCCCGGTAGGGCTGCTTGTTGCCCATGCAGTACGGCCAGCCCCGGTTGCCCGCCTCGGTGATGGCGGCGAAGGTGTCGTACTTGGCGGGGCCCCAGGTCGTCGACGGCGCGCTCGCGTCCGGGCCGACCCAGCCGGCGTAGAGGACGTCCGTCTGCCGGTCGACGAAGATCCGTGCGGGGTTCCTGACCCCCATCACATAGATCTCACCCCGGGTCTTGCCGCCGCCCTCGGCGGTCTCCTTGCCGGTGAACAGGTTCCCGGCGGGCAGGGTGTAGGTGCCGTCGGGTTCGGGGTGGATGCGAAGGATCTTGCCGTTGAGGTTGTTGGTGTTGCCGGCGGTGCGGCGCGCGTCGGCGAAGGAGACACCCTTGTAGTTCGGCTGGGGGTTGTTGCCCGAGTAACCGGCGCTGAAGCCGCTGGAGTTGTTGTCGCCGGTCGCGATGTACAGGTTGCCCTTGGAGTCGAAGCTCATCCCGCCACCCGCGTGACAGCAACTGTGGATCTGGACCGGCCACTTGAGCAGCACCTTCTCGCTGCCCAGGTCCAGCTTGTTGGTCGCGAGGTCGAGGGTGAAGCGGGAGACGCGGCGCTCGGCCATCCGGGTGTCACGGTCGATCCGCGCGTGGGGCGTGTAGTGCAGGTACACCCAGCCGTTCTGCTGGAAGCCGGGGTCCAACTCGATGCCCAGCAGGCCCTCTTCGACCTTGATGAGTTCGTCGCCGCCGCCCTTGTTGCCGAAGACGGTGAGGGCGCCCGCGAGGGTGACCTTCTTCGTCCTCGGGTCGTAGACGTGGATCTCGCCCTTGCCCTTGCCGATGTCGGGGTTGTTCCAGTCGATGACCACGGGCTGGGAGGAGTCGGCGCCGCCCCGGCCGATGTACAGGACCCGTCCGTCGGGCGCGGTGACCAGGCCGTGGGGCTCACCGATCTGGTCGTTCTGCCCGGGCTGGTTGGGCTGGGTCAGCCGCTCCGCCCTGTAGTTGCCGGTGATGGTCGCCTTGCAGTCCGCCCGCGCGAGGCGGGAGGTCCACAGCAGGGCGCCGCGCAGATGCGTACGGAAGTCGGTCTCGTCGTACGCGGCGACGGTCCCGCCCATGCCCGTGTAGAAGGAGCGGCCGCCGTCGTAGTCGCGGCACCAACTCACCGGGTGGTCCCAGCCGTTGCCGCCGGTGCCCGGCCGGTAGGTCGACTCGCGGACCCGGGCCACGGTGTGCACGGAGCCGGACGGGTTCTTCGTCCAGTTGAGCCACTTGTCGGGCCGTTTCCACTGCGTCGGCAGGTCCTTGGTGGCCGGGTGCCGCCGGTCACCGACCTCGACCGTGGCCCGCTGCACGGCCGTGGGACTGGACGCCGCAGGGCGGGCACCGATCAGCCCGGTAAACCAGTCCGAGTACGGTTCGGCGCGGGCCGCGTCATGGACGCCGACGAAACCGCCGCCCGCCTCCATATAGGTCTCCAGGCCCGCCTCCTGCTCGGGATCCAGGACGTCGCCGCCGCCGGTCAGGAAGACGACGGCGTTGAACCCGCTCAGCCGGGTCTCGTCGGTGAAGACGGAGGCGTCGTCGGTGGCGACGACCCCGAAGCGCTCCGTGGCCGGTCCGGACAGCCCGATCCGTTCGATCGCCTCGATCCCGGCGTTCACGACGGGCGACTCCTCCCCGGGAGCCGCGGAGCCGTGGAAGATCAGCACCCGAGGGCCGGAGCCGCCCGGCGGAGACTTGATCGACATCGTTGTCAGCGGTGGTTCCGGCGCCGGTCGCGCCTGGGCCGCAGGGCCCGACAGAAGTCCCGCGGTGACGACCGAGGCGGTCAGGGTGGCCGCCCAGGCCCGTCTCTTCGCGTCGCTCAACCCTCGTAAGTACATGGGCACCTCCTCGGTCACAGCAACAGCGCCAAGGAAGCTAGCCCGCTTTGACGCGACTCGCCAAGAGCTATGACCGGAATGGTCTGAACTTTGTCCTGGGTGTGGATAAACGGTCGCGCGGCCGCTACCGTCTCACAGGTCGATCACAGCTGCGTCTCCGCAAGACCCGTATCGGCGTGGGGAGTTCCGCATGGACGGAATGGACAGGCGAGGGTTCAACCGGCGGATGCTGCTGGGTGGAGCGGTCGCCGCGACATCGTTGTCCGTGGCCATCGAGACCGTCGGCACCTCCGGGGCCGCGAGCGCCGCCACGCAGGCGAGGACGGCCCCGGCGGGCGGCGTGGTCCGGCACATCAAGATGTACGCCGAGAAGCTGCCCGACGGGCAGATGGGCTACGGCCTGGAGAAGGGCAAGGCCTCGATTCCGGGCCCGCTGATCGAGCTCGTCGAGGGCGACACCCTGCACATCGAGTTCGAGAACACGATGGACGTGGCAGCGAGTCTGCACGTCCACGGCCTGGACTACGAGATCTCCAGCGACGGCACCAGGCAGAACCGCAGCGACGTCGAACCCGGCGGCACCCGCACCTACACCTGGCGCACCCACGCCCCCGGCGCCCGCAAGGACGGCACCTGGCGTGCGGGCAGCGCCGGCTACTGGCACTACCACGACCACGTCGTCGGCACCGAACACGGCACGGTCGGCGTCCGCAAGGGTCTCTACGGGCCTGTCATCGTCCGCCGCAAGGGCGACGTGCTGCCCGACAAGACCGTCACCGTCGTCTTCAACGACCTGCTCATCAACAACAAGCCCGCGCATTCCGGGCCCAACTTCGACGCGACCGTGGGCGACCGGGTCGAGTTCGTCGTCATCACGCACGGCGAGTACTACCACACCTTCCATCTGCACGGTCACCGCTGGGCCGACAACCGCACCGGCATGCTCACCGGCCCCGACGACCCCAGCCAGGTCATCGACAACAAGATCGTCGGCCCCGCCGACTCCTTCGGCTTCCAGGTCATCGCGGGCGAAGGGGTGGGAGCGGGCGCCTGGATGTACCACTGCCACGTCCAGAGCCACTCCGACATGGGCATGGTCGGCCTGTTCCTGGTACGCAGGACGGACGGCACGATCCCGGGGTACGAACCGCACACGCCGCACGGCGAGCAACGGGCGGGCGGGGCCGACGGAGTCGACGGGGCGGGTGGGGCTGAGGAGGCGGCGGGGTCCGGCGGGTCGCACCACCACTGAGACCTCGGCGACCGGCCGCCGCCGGGAGCGCTCTCAGGGGCCTGCTGCCCGGGGCTATCCTGGGCGGAGCCGCCCCGAGGAGTGTTCCGCAGTGACCGAGACAGCGTCGCGTCCCACGTTGGAGGCCGTGGCCGCACGCGCCGGGGTGTCCAGGGCGACGGCGTCGCGGGTCGTCAACGGTGGCGAGGGCGTGCGGGAACCCCTGGTCGAGCGGGTGCGGAAGGCGGTCGAGGAGCTCGGGTACGTGCCCAACCAAGCCGCCCGCAGCCTCGTCACCCGACGGCACGACGCCGTGGCCGTGGTGATCGCCGAGCCGGAGACCCGGGTCTTCGCCGATCCCTTCTTCGCCCTGCAACTCCGGGGCATCAGCAAGGAACTGACGGCGCACGACTCGCAGCTCGTGCTGCTGCTCACCGAGGGCCCCGAGGACTACGCCCGGGTGGGGCGGTACCTGGCGGGCGGACACGTCGACGGGGCGCTCGCGTTCTCGCTGCACCTGGACGATCCGCTGCCCGCGCTGATCCGGGGCGCCGGCGTCCCGACCGTGTTCGGCGGCCGTCCCGGCTGGGCTGACGGCGCACGCGGCGACACGGCCACCGTGTACGTCGACAGCGACAACCGGGGCGGCGCACGGGAGGCCGTACGCCACCTCGTCGGCCTCGGCCGCACCCGGATCGCCCATATCACCGGGCCCCTGGACCAGACCTCCGCCGTGGACCGGCTCGACGGGTTCCGGGACGTCATGGTGGACGCCGACCCCCGGCTGATCGTGGAGGGCGACTTCACCCCGGCGGGAGGGGAGCGGGCGATGCGGGAACTGCTGGACCGCTGCCCCGAGTTGGACGCGGTCTTCGCCGCCAACGACGTCTCCGCGTCCGGCGCGCTGCGGGTCCTGCGAGAACTCGGGCGCCGGGTCCCCGAGGACGTCGCCGTGGTGGGCTTCGACGACATGCTGCCGGTGGCCGAGCAGTCCGACCCGCCGTTGACGACGGTCCGTCAGGACATAGAGGAGATGGGCAGGTTGATGGCCCGGCTGCTGCTACGGGGCCTCGCGCGGCGAGCCCCCGACGAGCAGGGCGGTCAGGGCCCGGCCGGCACGCCGACCAGTGTGGTCCTGCCGACCACCCTGGTACGGCGCGCCTCCGCATAGGACGTCCGCCCGCGCTGGGCGGAGCGCTCAGGCGCCCACCGTCACCGTGAACCGGCGCGGATTGCCGTCGTGGGCCGCGCCCGACACGTCGGGCTGCCCGTCGGGCCGTACGTCGTCGTACGGAAAGGCGTACCCGATGGGCGAGTTGGCGTGCACCACGCGTGACCAGTGGTTCGTCACCGTCCCCCGGTAGTAGTCGGCCGCCGTCACCCCGTTCGGCTGGGTGGGGTGGGTGAGCATGATCGAGCGGTTGAAGCCTGCGGCGAGCCGGGCGAGCAGGGCCTTCTTGGTGTCGGGGTCACCGGGGTTGTTGGCGAACGGGCCGTGGTTGCAGGTGAAGATGTCCTTCGAGGTCGGCTTGGCGAAGGAATGGCCGCCGGCGAAGGTGAGGGTGTCGCCCGAGACCCGCCCGGCGAGGACGCCCCGGCCGCCCTGGAGGTCGATCCTCAGGTCCTGCGTCCGGTACTTCGCCCACACCTGGTCGATGTAGGAGTCCCAGTAGGAGCGGAACGGCATCTGGTCCGGCCGGTCGAAGTACGGGGCCATCAGGTTCTGCGGTGAGACGACCCGCAGCACCCTGCCGTCACCGCGCCGGATGACGAGCCGGTCCCAGGGCTGACCGTCCCGCGCCGCCTGCGCCACCAGGTCCGCGGCGATCCGTTCCACCGCCCCGTCGGGCAGCGGGGCGACCGTGTGCGTGCTGTCGCCCTCCAGCGTCAGCCCGATCGGCAGGGCCGTCACCAGGTCGACATAGCTGATGTTGGCGAACAGCTGCGTGGGATTGAACGTGAACTCGCAGAACGACCACGTCTTGCCGTAGTTGGCGTCGGCGGGCGTCGCGAAGGCGGGCTCGACCAGGGCGGGACCCGGGTTGAGGAAGAACTCCAGGGTGCTGTCCCGCACGAAGTAGACGCGCGCCCCGAACATCTGAGGAAGCGTCAGCACCTTGGGCGCCGAGCCCGCCGCGCCGAGCGGGATCGCGCAGTCCACCGGCAGCGGCGTCTGGGGTGCCGACGGTGAGGTCGGCCGGTAGACGCTTCCGTCCGCCCGCAGCAGCACCCAGGCCCCCGTCGACTGCTCGTGCCCGGTGACGTACGCGCGGACCGTGCCCGGCAACGAGGCGTTGTGCAGGGCGAGTTGGCAGGTCGCGGGCGCGGCCTGGGCGGGTGTGCCGAGGGCGCCCCCGACGGCGGTGGCGCCGACGGCGGCGGCGGTCGTGGACAGGAACGTACGGCGGGAGATCACGATGGCCTCCTGGGACGTGGGGGAGTGGAGGCACAGCGGACGGGGCCCCTGCTGTGGTTCCCCCACTGTTCCCAGGGGAAGTTGAGCCGTCAAGACTTATGACTGAGAGCGCTCTCAAGAACATGGCGGGGTTCATGAACTGACGACAAGTCGAACGGCGTTCGGCTCACCCTGGGGCGGAACCCCCGGTCGTGCGGCGGCCCTACTCCTGCGGCTGTTCGCTCTTGATGACCGCGAACCGTGCCCCGTACGGGTCGGTGAGCTTGGCGAAACGCCCCGCGCCCGGGAGGTCGTTGGCCGGCAGCCGGACGCCGCCGCCGTGCTCCAGCGCCCTGCTCACCGCGGCGTCCGTGTCCGCCACCTCGAAGTACGGCAGCCAGTACGGTCCGGACCCCGCCTCGCTCGGGTCCTCGTCGATCGGCACGATCCCGGCGAACATCGACCCCGGGTCGGCGCCCGCCGGGTTCACGCAGGTGTAGCTGTCGCCGCCCACGTCGATCGCCGAGGTCTCCCAGCCGAACACGGAGTTGAAGAACCCGGCCGCCGCGGGCAGATCCGGTGTGTACAGCTCCAGCCAGCACAGCGCGCCCGGATCCATGACGACGTCGAGTCCCTGGACGCGGCGGGGCTGCCACACGCCGAAGGGCACACCCGCCCGGTCGGCGAGGATCGCCATACGGCCCTCGTCCGCCACGTCCATGGGCCGCATCCGCACGGAACCGTGGGCCTGCTCGACCGCCTTGGCCGTGGCGTCGGCGTCCGGCGTGCGGAAGTAGATGTTCCAGGACGGCGGGCCCTGCTCCGGGGGATTCTGCATACCCGCCGCGGCGGTGCGGCCGTCGAGCCGGAAGAAGCCGTAGCCGCCCATCTCGGGGCCGGCCGACTCGAACCGCCAGCCGAAGAGGTGGTGGTAGAAGGAGGCGGCGCCCTCGATGTCGGGGGTGCCGAGGTCGATCCAGTTCGGGGCGCCGGTGACATGGCGGGTGGTGAGCATGGCTGCGCTCCTCTGCAAAGGGTCCGAGGGGCCGGTTGCCCGTACCGCCGAGTCTGGCACCGCGTACGCGCGACCGCCCGCGCATCGGCCGGACGCGCCCAGGATGCGCCCGTGGAAGCGGGCGCGCGCCGTCTCCCGCGCGCCGCCGTGTGTCTCCCCGGTCGGCGAGGGAACCATGGAGTCCCTGAGCCTCCGAGCCCCTGAGTGCCGCGTTGATGTCGCGTTGATCGAACGTTTTTCGGTGCCCGGCACGATGCTGTGCATGCACAACGACACGATCACCCCGATCGACCGTGCCTGGCAGGAGCGGGCGCTGTGTGCGCAGACGGGGGCAGACTTCTTCTTTCCCGAGCCCGGCAGCTCGGTGCGTGAGGCGAAGCGCATCTGCGGTATGTGCGAGATGCGCAGCGCGTGTCTCGAGTACGCGCTGTCCAACGACGAGCGGTTCGGCGTCTGGGGCGGGCTCTCCGAGAAGGAGAGACTGCGTCTGCGGCGCACCGAGAACGGCTGACCGGGCCCCGGTGAACGCGCTGCCGGCCACGGCCCTTCTGTCGGTCCGCTCATAAAATCGGTGGGGCTCGCCCGGAGCCGCCGCATAGGATCCGGGGGCGCGGTCCGGATGTAGCGCAGAGGCAGGCGCACCGCCTTGTCAGGGCGGAAACGCCGGTTCGAATCCGGTCGTCCGGACCGCGCTTCACGGTCGCCCACCGCGCCCGACGCACGGCGCCGCACTGCTTCGGAGGCCGCGCGGGCCGAGGGAGCAGCCGCGACACGGCACGGGACACGCGGGGCGGGGGCACGCATGAACGACGAGGGCACCGTCCTCGACGGCGGCATCGTCGAGGACGCCGGCATCACCGAGGACGAACTGGCGGCCTTCCACCGCACGGTCGGCCGGCTGAAGGCGCTGCCCGTGGACGACCCGGTGCGGCTACGGACCGAGCGGGTCGCCGCGTCCTTCGCGCGCGACGGGTGGAAGCGTCGCCGCAAGGCACTCGCCGCGGAGAAGTCCGCCGCGGACGCCGCCGTGATGGCCGCGACCGCCACCGGAGCCCTGGACCGGCGCGAGGACGCCCCGCTGTCGGACCGGGCGCCGGGCGGCGGGGGAGTTCTGCGGAAGTCGCGGCACTGCTATGTCTGCAAGGCGTCCTATCGGCAGGTCGACCCGTTCTACCACCGGCTGTGCCCGGACTGCGCCGCCGACAACACCGCCCGCCGCACCCTCGGCACCGATCTGAGCGGGCGCCGCGCGCTGCTCACCGGCGGCCGGGTGAAGATCGGCTTCCAGCTGGCGCTGATGATGCTGCGCGACGGCGCAGAACTGCTCGTCACCAGCCGCTTCCCGCACGACACCGTGCGCCGGTTCCGCGCCGAGCCCGGCAGCGCCAAGTGGCTCGACCGGCTGACCGTCGTCGCCGTCGACCTGCGGGACCCGCGCCAGGTGCTGGGCCTGTGCGAGCAGTTGCGGCAGGAGGGCGAACCGCTCGACATCCTGGTCAACAACGCGGCCCAGACCGTACGGCGGCCACCGGAGTCGTACGCGCTGCTGGCCGCCGGGGAGTACGACGCGCTGCCCGAAGGGGCGCGGCAGGCACCGGGGTTCACCCCGATGCGGATGCTGGGGGCCGGCGCCGCCACCCTGCCCGTCGTGCTGCGCGAGGCCGACGAGGCCGGGCTGCTGCCCGACCCGGCCCCGGAGAACTCCTGGTCGGCGCGGCTGGGCGAACTCGACCCGGCGGAGGTCCTGGAGACCCAGCTGGTCAACTCCCTCGCCCCGGCGCTCCTCTGCGACCGCCTGCTGCCGTTGCTGCTCGCCGCCCCGCGCCCCCGCCGTTACGTGGTCAACGTGACCGCCGTCGAGGGCCGTTTCGCCGTGCGGAACAAGACGGCCGGGCATCCGCACACCAACATGGCCAAGGCAGCCCTCAACATGCTCACCCGCACCAGCGCCGCCGAACTCGCGGAGCAGGGCGTCCACATGTGCGCCGTCGACACCGGCTGGATCACCGACGAGAACCCCGCCCCCAAGAAACACCGCATGGCCGGGGCCGGCTTCCGCACCCCGCTCGACATCGTCGACGGCGCGGCCCGGGTCTACGACCCGATCGTGCGCGGCGAGGCGGGCCACCCTGTGTCGGGCGTGTTCCTCAAGGACTATCGGGAGGCGCAGTGGTGAGGGGAACGACTAGGCTCCCCTCAAGGGCGGGGCCGTAGCGCAGAGGCAGAAGCGCCGGTCTCCAAAACCGGAACACGCTGGTTCGAATCCAGCCGCCCCGCCCCCTTGCGCCGCCCCGCGGATCGCCTTGCGCCGCCCGGCGACCGTGCCCGGCGGTGCGCGGCAGTCAGGCCCCGGCGCGCGCCGCCATCCGTGCCTTGCGCGCCGCGAGCTTCTCGTCGAACTTGCGGGCCTCCGCGTCGAGTCCGCCCATGTAGAGGCCGAGTTCCTCCTGCGCCTTCATGCCCTCGGGGCCGAGGCCGTCGATCTCCATGATCTTCAGGAAGCGGATGACGGGTGCGAGGACGTCGTCGTGGTGGATGCGCATGTTGTAGACCTCGCCGATGGCCATCTGCGCGGCGGCCCGCTCGAAGCCGGGCATCCCGTGGCCGGGCATCCGGAAGTTCACGACGACGTCGCGGACGGCCTGCATGGTGAGGTCGGGGGCGAACTCGAACGCGGCCTTCAGCAGGTTCCGGTAGAAGATCATGTGCAGGTTCTCGTCGGTCGCGATGCGCGCCAGCATGCGGTCGCAGACGGGGTCACCGGAGTGGTGGCCGGTGTTGCGGTGCGACACGCGGGTGGCGAGCTCCTGGAAGGCGACGTAGGCGACCGTGTGCAGCATCGAGTGCCGGTTGTCCGACTCGAAGCCCTCGCTCATGTGGGACATCCGGAACTCTTCGAGCTTGTCCGGGTCCACGGCGCGCGAGGCGAGCAGGTAGTCGCGCATCACGATGCCGTGCCGGCCCTCCTCCGCGGTCCAGCGGTGCACCCAGGTGCCCCAGGCGCCGTCCCGGCCGAAGAGGGTGGCGATCTCGTGGTGGTAGCTGGGCAGGTTGTCCTCGGTCAGCAGGTTCACCACGAGGGCGATCCGGCCCACCTCGGAGACCTTCGACTGCCCCTTCTCCCAGGCCTCGCCGTCCTCGAAGAAGCCGGGGAAGTTGCGGCCGTCGCTCCAGGGCACGTACTCGTGCGGCATCCAGTCCTTGGTGACCTTCAGGTGCCGGTTGAGTTCCTTCTCGACGACTTCCTCCAGTGCGTACAGCAGCCGCGCGTCGGTCCATTCGCCGGACGGGCTGCCGAGGTGGGGAGAAGTGATCGACACGGATGCTCCAGGGGGACGTACAGGGAACGGGACGTTCGGTGCCGCCGCGGGCGGGCGACCTGAACCTACGGCATCGTAGGCTACGAAGCCGTAGGTTACGATGCCGTAGGTTAAGGGTGGTGTAAAGACCGCTGATCAGCGGCGTCCCCCGGCGGCTCGGCGGGCATGCCGAGTGCCCCGTGGACCCGCAGGTCCCGGGGCTGAAAGAGCCAAGCGACCGCCCGTCAGGCGTACAGTCCGCGCAGCCGCACCGAGAGGCATGTCACACAGCCCTCGAGCTTCTCGAACTCGCTGATGTCGACGACGACGGGCTCGTAGCCGAGGTCGGAGTACAGCTCGGCGGTCTTCGGCGCGCTCGCCGCCATCAGCAGCTTGTCGCCGCCGAGGAGCACCACGTGCGCCCCTGCCTCCTCCGGCACCGGCAGGAAACGCCCGAACAGCGACGGGGTGTCCATCTTCGGGATGTGCCCGACGACCGTCCCGTCGGGCAGCGCCGTGACCGCCGACTTCAGATGCAGCACCTTGCTCACCGGCGCGGAGACCACCCGCGCCCCGAGCGGCTCGAACGCGGCCCGCAGCTGCTGGACGCCGGCCGCGTTGGTGCGCCCGCCCCGGCCCACGAACACGGTGTCGCCGACCTTCAGGACGTCGCCGCCCTCCAGCGTGCCCGGCTCCCAGACCCAGTTCACCGAGCAGCCGAGCGCGGCCACGGCCTCCTCGATCCCCTCGGTCTCGGCCCGCCGGGACTCCGCGCCGGGGCGCGCGATCAGCGCCACGTTCTTGTACATGACGACGGTGTCCTCGACGAACACCGAGTCCGGGCAGTCGTCGGCCGGCTCCACCTCGATCGTCTCCCAGCCGTGGTCGCGCAGGGCCTCGCCGTACGCCTCCCACTGCTCGACCGCCAGGTCGACGTCCACCTCCGTGCGTTCGACGTGCGTGACGAGGCCCTCGGCCAGGCGGGGGCTGGGGCGGCGGACGAGGGCCTTCTTGCTGGGCACGTGGGTGACTCCGAATCGAACGACGGTTTTCCGGCGCCCGTGAAGCGACGCCGGTCCGCCATCATGCAGTCCCTGCCCACCAGGACAAAACCCCCGTGGGCAGGCTGTGGCCCTCCTGAGATACTCGGCGGTAGCCGCCCGGCCCGGGGCGGGCCCTGGCATCTGCCCGCGACGGCCGTCCGGATCAGTCGGCTCGGTCGGCCGTCCAGAGTTCCTCCGGGGTGGTCGCCCGCAGCTCTCCCTCCTCCATCAGCAGCCATCGCGTGATCCCGATCGACTCCAGGAACGGCAGGTCGTGGCTGGCCACGACCAGCGCGCCCTCGTACCCCTCCAGGGCGGTCGTCAGCTGTCGCACGCTCGCCATGTCGAGGTTGTTCGTCGGCTCGTCCAGCATCAGCAGTTGCGGGGCGGGCTCGGCGAGCATCAGGGCGGCCAGGGCGGCGCGGAAACGCTCCCCGCCGGAGAGTGTGGCCGCCCGTTGGTCGGCGCGGGCGCCCCGGAACAGGAAGCGGGCGAGGCGCGCCCGGATCCGGTTGTTGGTCGCCTCCGGCGCGAACCGGGCCACGTTCTCGGCGACCGTCAGCTCGTCGTCGAGAACGTCGAGCCGCTGCGGCAGGAACCGCGTCGGGACGTGCGTCCTCGACTCGCCGCTCACCGGCTCCAGCTCGCCGGCGACGGTCCGCAGCAGCGTGGTCTTGCCCGAGCCGTTGCGGCCGACCAACGCGATCCGTTCCGGGCCGCGCAGGTCGAGGCCGCCCTTCACCCGGGCGCCGTACCTCAGTTCCAGGTCCAGCAGGGTGAGGACGGTACGGCCCGGCGGTACGGCCGTGTACGGCAGCTCGATACGGATCTCGTCCTCGTCCCGTACGGCCTCCACCGCCTCGTCGAGGCGTTCCCTCGCCCCGGCGAGCCGCTCCTCGTGCAGGATGCGGTGCTTGCCGGCGGACTCCTGGGCCGCCCTCTTGCGCGCGTGCGCGACGATCCTCGGCACCCGCTTCTGCTCCTGCATCTTCTGCCCGAACCGCTTGCGCCGGGCCAACTTGACCTGTGCGTCGATCAGTTCGCGCTTCTGCTTCTTCAGATCCGTCTCGGCGACCCGCACCATCCTCTCGGCCGCCTCCTGTTCGACGGCGAGCGCCTCCTCGTACGCGGAGAAGTTGCCGCCGTACCAGGTGACCTCGCCGGAGTGCAGATCGGCGATCTGGTCGACCAGGTCCAGGAGTTCACGGTCGTGGCTGACCACGACCAGCACTCCCGACCATGCCGCGACCGCGTCGTACAGTCTGCGTCGCGCGTACAGGTCGAGGTTGTTGGTCGGCTCGTCCAGGAGGAGGACGTCGGGGCGGCGCAGCAGCAGTGCGGCCAGCCGCAGCAGCACCGACTCGCCGCCCGAGACCTCACCGATGGTGCGGTCCAGGTCGACGTGGCCCAGGCCGAGCCCGCCGAGGGTCGCCAGTGCGCGCTCCTCGACGTCCCAGTCGTCGCCGATCGCCGCGAAGTGCTCCTCGGCCACGTCACCGGCCTCGATGGCGTGCAGTGCGGCGCGGGCGTCTGCGATGCCGAGCGCCTCGTCGACCCTCAGGGCGGTGTCCAGCGTGACGTTCTGCGGCAGGTAGCCGATCTCGCCGGCCACCCGCACGGTGCCGTCGGACGGGGTGAGTTCACCGGCGATCAGCTTCAACAGGGTTGATTTCCCTGACCCGTTGACGCCGACGAGTCCGGTCCGGCCGGGGCCGAACGCGATCTGCAGATCCTCGAAGACGGGGGTGCCGTCGGGCCAGGCGAAGGACAGGGAGGCGCAGGTGAGGGAGAGGGGAGTAGACATGAGGAACCTCGCGGGTGAGGGAAGCGGCCATGGGCGACGCGTTCGAAACACCGCGAGGGCGACATACGGCGGGGCGGAAGAAAGGCCCGCTGCCGAAGGGACGGCTGTACGCCGAGGTCGCACGCTACGCACACAGGGGCGCCGGGATACGGCGGGGTGTGTGACGCGGTGTCTCAGGACCTCAGACGAGCAACGTCCTTCTCCAATCGACGGCAACAGGACCGTGGAACAACGTACGGAGGGGCCGCAGGGAGTGTCAACGCAATTTATCGGCACCCGGATCTGCCGCCCCCGGCGGAGCGGGGCGGCGTGGGGGTGGTCCCTCAGTGGGTCGGGCCCTGAGCGGGCCGGGGCCTCAGCAGGCGTCGCGCATCAACTCGGCCAGGTCGTGGTCCAGGTCCACCTGGTGGTGTTCCAGGCCGAGCGGCACCAGATCCATCGAGCGCTCCAGGAAGCGCCGTACCTCGTCGGCGTGCACGTGCACCACGGCCGTGCCCTCCGGGGCGTGGAACTCCAGGACCAGCCGGTCATAGCCGTACGGGCGGACCCGCACGTCGCCGTAGCCGACCGGGTCCTCCATGCCGGTGACGAGCAGTTCGCGGGCGAAGGTCCAGCAGACCTCGACGCCCTCCAGCGTGGCCGGGGCGGGGAAGGTCATACGGACGGCGAACGGGTCGCTGCGGTCGTAGTGGAGCGTGGCGGGAATGCTCGGCATCCGCGGCGCGGCGGCGACGAGACGGGCCTCTACGGGCTGCTCGATGACGGTGGACAACGCCTTGCTCCCTTGTGACGGGTGGACGGATTCCGGTTGACTGCGGCCGGGCATATGCAAAGACGCCGGATCGGGCCGATCCGTGCACATGAGGTTCGAGTGACCTCTGTCACCGGGCCCAATCACTGGGGTGATCCATTTCTCATCCCGTGTCCCGGGATATGGGAGAGGACACCGGACGCCGCCCGGTGGTTCCCGGCCGAGGCCATCTGGACGGCGCACGGTCGCTGCACTAGCTTCGCCCGCCATGAGGGGCATGGGGCAGTCGAGAAGGACGAGTCGGGCGAGTCGGACGATGACGACGGGACTGGCCGCGGCGGCGCTCACCGCCGCCCTGGCGGTGCCCGCGCAGGCGCACGGGGACGGTCGTCCTCCGCACTGGGAACTGAAGGAGACCGGCACCGACGTGCGCTTTCGCGGGCTGGCCGCGGTCAGCCGGAACAGCGCGTGGCTGGCGGGTTCCGCCGGCACCGTGCTCCGTACCGGCGACGGGGGCAGGACCTGGCGCAATGTCTCACCGCCCGGCGCACAGGAGTTGCAGTTCCGGGACATCGAGGCATTCGACGCACGCAGGGCGGTCGTCCTGGCCATCGGCGAGGGCGAGGCCTCCCGGGTGTACCGCACGGACGACGGGGGCGAGACCTGGACCGAGTCCTTCCGCAACACCGACCCGCGCGCCTTCTACGACTGCCTCACGTTCTTCGATCCCCGCCACGGGCTGGCCATGAGCGATCCGGTCGACGGCAGGTTCCGCATCCTGTCCACCGAGGACGGCGGCCGCTCCTGGGAGGTCCTGCCGAACGAGGGCATGCCCCCGGCCCTGGAGGGCGAGGCGGGCTTCGCGGCGAGCGGGCAGTGCCTGGTCAGCTCGGGGCCGCGGGATGTGTGGCTGGCGACCGGAGGGGCGGCCCGCGCACGCGTGCTGCACTCCGCCGACCGGGGGCGCACCTGGACCGTCGCCGACACCCCCGTGCCGGCCGGCGACCCGGCCCGGGGCGTCTTCGCGCTGGCCTTCCGCGACCGGTCGCACGGCCTCGCCGTCGGCGGCGACTACCGCGCCGACCAGCCGTCCCCGCGGGCCGCGGCCACCACCGGCGACGCGGGCCGCACCTGGACGCCCGCCGCGCAGCCCCCGCCCGCCTACCGCTCCGGCGTCGCCTGGCTCCCGTACAGCCGTACGACCGCTGTCGCCGTCGGCCCCACGGGCACCGATCTCACCACCGACGGCGGCCGCACCTGGCGCACGGTCGACACCGGGTCGTACGACACGGTCGACTGCACACCGGACCGGGGCTGCTGGGCGGCGGGGGAGCGGGGGCGGGTGGCCCGCCTGGAGAACTGACCTGCGCGGCGGCGTCACGGCGGGTGGGCGGTACGGGGTTGTTCCTGCCCGGAGGGGTACTTGTGGGGTGTTCGAATCACGAAAGGAGTGATCGGTCATGCCGCGCGGTTCGAGCCCGAAGAGGGAACGCCAGTACGAGCACATCAAGGAGAGCGCCGAGGACCGCGGTGAGAGCGAGTCGCGCGCCAAGGAGATCGCCGCCCGGACCGTCAACAAGGAACGCGCCCGCTCCGGCGAGTCCAGGACCGCGAGCCGCAGCTCCACCCAGGACATGTCGTCGAGCAAGCGCGGCGGGCAACGTTCGCACAAGGGATCCGAGGGACCCACGTACGACCAGCTCTACGCCGAGGCGAAGCGGCGCAACATCCAGGGCCGTTCGGACATGAACAAGAGCCAGCTCAAGCGCGCCCTCGGCAACAAGTAGCCCGGCGCGGCGCGCCCGTGACGGGATGCGTACGCTCGTCGGCACCATGACGACCGTACGCATCCCCGCGGGCTGGCCCGCGACCGAAGAGCAAGCCCTCGCCGTGCAGGACGAGCTGCGGGGGAAGGCGGTGCTCGACGAGACCGGACCACCGCCGGGCACCGGCCGGGTCACCGGCGTCGACGTGGCCTACGACGACGAACGGAACGTGGTCGCGGCGGCGGCCGTCGTGCTGGACGCGGCCACGCTCGACGTGGTCGCCGAGGCCACGGCGATCGGGCAGGTCTCCTTCCCCTATGTCCCCGGCCTGCTGGCCTTCCGCGAGATCCCGACGGTCCTGGCCGCGCTCGACGCGCTGCCGTGCGACCCCGGCCTCGTCGTCTGCGACGGCTACGGCCTCGCGCATCCGCGCCGCTTCGGTCTCGCCGCCCACCTCGGCGTCCTCACCGGCCTCCCCACGATCGGCGTCGCCAAGAACCCCTTCACCTTCACCTACGACGACCCCGGCGCCGCGCGCGGCAGCGCGTCCCCGCTCCTCGCGGACACCGAGGAGGTGGGTCGCGCGCTGCGCACCCGTGACGGCGTCAAGCCGGTCTTCGTCTCCGTCGGCCACCGCGTCGACCTGGACAACGCCTGCGCCCACACCCTCGCCCTGACCCCGTCCTACCGCCTCCCGGAGACGACCCGCAGGGCCGACTCCCTGTGCCGCCGGGCCCTCCTGAACACGACGGCCTGAACCACATGGAGGCCGAAGCGAGTACCCGCAGTACCTGAGTAGGAACTGAGTACCTGTACGGATGCCGGTGCGTCGTCATGATCGGCAGGCTGTGCCGTATGACGACGCACCGAGCCCCGAAGCCCGCCGCCAGCCCCACCCAGTCGGTCGAGCGTGCCGTGACGACCGGCCTGCTCCTCGCCGTGTTGGCCGGACTGGCCTGGATCGCCGGGATGGTCTACACGCTGACCGGGTGGGCGCAGTAGACCGGCCGGCGCCTCACCCGGTCACCGGGCCGCCGCCACCCGGAACGTGATCCCCGCCGCCCGCAGCCGCTCGATCAGCGCGTCGCCCATCGCGACCGCCGTCGTGACCTGCCCCGCGGTGGCCGGGAGGTCGTCGAAGGCCAGGCACAGGGCGGACTCGGCGAACATCTTCGCCGTCTCGCCGTAGCCGGGGTCGCCGCCCGCGACCTCCGTGAAGACCCGGCGCCCGCCGCCCTCGCCGACGAACCGCACCGAGAACCAGCTCTTCGCCCGCTTCTCCGCGCTCGGGCCCTCGCCCGGCTTGAGCCGGTCGCCCAGCCAGCGCCGTACGGGCGGCACCTGGGCGGCTGCGACGACCGCGCCGACGAACGCGACGCCGCCCACCGCGAAGGGCAGCGTTTTGACGGCCGCGTAGTGGCGGTAGCGGAAGTCGGGCCCGTAGCGCCGCAGGGCGCGCGCCGAGCGCTGCACCACCTGTGCGTCGATGGTCGGCAGCGGCAGCGCCCACGCCCCGATCTCCTTGGCGAACCGGGGCGCGCTCACCGGCGCGTACGCCCGGCGCCCCACGAGGCGCGGTTCGTGTCGCTTGCGGTCCCGCGCGGCGGCCATCGTCTCCCGGCCGCGGGAGAACCCGGTGAGCGCGGAGTTGAACGTGCCGCCCGAGAACATGCCCTCGGCGCGCACGAATCCGTCCACGGTGATCGGCACGTCCTCCGGGAGCTGACGCACCGTGAAGTACGCGCCCAGGTCGTGCGGTATGGAGTCGAAGCCGGCGGCGTGCACCAGGCGGGCGCCGGTCTCCCGCGCGCGGGCGTCATGCCGGACGAACGTCAGATCGACGAACTCGGGTTCACCGGTGAGATCCAGATAGTCGGTTCCCTCGTCCGCGCAGGCGGCCACCAACTCCTCGCCGTGGGTGATGTACGGACCCACGGTCGTGGCCACCACCCGTGCCTGACGGGCGAGTTGGCGCACCGCGTCCGGATCGGAGCCGTCCGCCCGGAGCACCCCGATCCCCGCGCCGCCGGGCAGCCGCTCGCGCAGCGCGGCGAGCTTCTCCGCGTTGCGCCCGGCGATCGCCCAGCGCAGTCCCTCGGGCGCGTGCGCGGCGAGATACTCCGCGGTGAGCTCCCCGACGAACCCCGTGGCCCCGTAGAGCACGATGTCGTACGCCCGCTCCGCCCTGTCCTGCCCACTGCTCATGGAACCCCTCAGCGCTCGCCCACGGCCCGTCCACGCGCCGTTGTCGGTGGCTGAGGCTAGCGTGAGGGACGAGCAGCCGCGTGCGCGGGATCCGGAGGTGGCCGTGACCGTACCGAAGAACGCCCTGAAAAAATGGGAGAAGGTGCGCGAGTTCGCCCTCGGGATGCCCGGCGCGGTCGAGGAGTTCCCGTGGGGCGAGAGCGTCGCGAAGGTCAACAAGAAGGTGTTCGTGTTCCTCGGGACGGACGACGGCGGCTATCCGCTGGGCGTCACCGTGAAGCTCAAGGACGAGGAGACCCACGCCCACGCCCTGACCTGCCCCGGCGCCGAACCCGCGGGGTACGGCCTGGGCAGGTCCGGCTGGGTGCGCGTGCCGCTGGAGGAGAAGGGCGCCCCGGGCGCGGAGCTGCTGTGCGACTGGGTCGAGGAGAGCTACCGCGTGATCGCCCCGAAGCGGCTGATAGCGGAGCTGGAGGCCCGCTGAGGGCGGTGCCGGAGCCCGGTGGCCGCCGGGCTGACACCTGCCGCGACTGGGGGCACAATGGCTAAGCGTTTGCTCATTCGGGGCTTGTGCGGAGTGGAACACGTTCTTAACATCGCTGGTGTTACATCGTTTGTGTCACAGAGCTGGGGGCTCGATGTCAGTGGCGAAGACGCCCGGGCACGGTCCACTCGCCGGTGTGCGCGTGGTCGAACTCGCGGGCATCGGCCCGGGACCGTTCGCCGCCATGCTCCTCGGTGACCTCGGCGCCGACGTCGTCCGCGTGGACCGGCCGGGCGGCGCGGGCCTCGCGGTGAACCCGCTGTACGACGTCACCAACCGCAACAAGCGCTCGGTGATCGTCGACCTGAAGTCCGCCAGCGGCCCGGACACCGTCCTGGACCTCGCCGAACGCGCCGACATCCTGATCGAGGGCTACCGGCCGGGCGTCGCCGAACGCCTCGGCGTCGGCCCCGAGACCTGCCACGCCCGCAAACCGAGGCTGGTCTACGGCCGGATGACCGGCTGGGGCCAGCAGGGACCGCTCGCCCAGCGCGCCGGCCACGACATCGCGTACATCGCCCTGACCGGCACCCTCGGCATGACCGGAGCCCCCGGCACACCGCCCGTCGCCCCCGCCAACCTCCTCGGCGACTACGCGGGCGGCTCCCTCTACCTCGTCGTCGGCGTCCTCGCCGCCCTCCACCACGCCCGCGCGACCGGCGCCGGGCAGGTCGTGGACGCGGCCATCGTCGACGGCACCTCGCACCTGTCCGCGATGCTCCACGGCATGCTCGCCGCGGGCGGCTGGCAGGACCGCCGCGCCGCCAACCTCCTGGACGGCGGCTGCCCCTTCTACGGCACCTACGAGACCGCCGACGGCCAGTACATCGCCGTGGGCGCCCTGGAGCAGCAGTTCTACGGGGAGTTCGTCGACCTCCTGGGCATCGGGGACAGGGCCCCGGCCCGCAAGGACACGGCCGCCTGGGGGGACCTGCGCGAGACGATCGCGGCCCGCTTCAAGACCCGTACCAGGGACGAGTGGACGGCCGTGTTCGAGGGCTCCGACGCCTGTGTGGCCCCCGTGCTGTCGCTGCGCGAGGCGCCGCACCACGCGCACCTCGCGGCCCGGGGCACCTTCACCGACTTCGGCGGCATCACCCAGCCCGCCCCGGCGCCCCGCTTCTCCGCCACCCACACCTCGGTGCGCACCGGCCCCGCCCAGCCGGGCGCCGACACGGCGGACGTCGCCCACGACTGGGGCATAGCGGGCCTCCTGCCCGACGCGTCCGCCGAGGCCGCCGCGAAGGACACCGACTGACACCGGCCCCCGGGCCGCACCCTCCCGCCACCGAAAGGCCAGACTCGTGAGCACCGAAGCGTATGTGTACGACGCGATCCGCACCCCGCGCGGCCGCGGCAAGGCGAACGGCTCCCTGCACGGCACCAAGCCGATCGACCTCGTCATCGGACTGATCCACGAGGTCCGTGACCGCTTCCCCGGCCTCGACCCGGCCGCCGTCGACGACATCGTGCTCGGCGTCGTCGGCCCGGTCGGTGACCAGGGCTCGGACATCGCCCGGACCGCGGCGATCGCCGCCGGACTGCCCGACACCGTGGCCGGTGTCCAGGAGAACCGCTTCTGTGCCTCGGGCCTGGAGGCCGTCAACCTGGCCGCCGCGAAGATCCGTTCGGGCTGGGAGGACCTGGTGCTCGCGGGCGGTGTCGAGTCGATGTCCCGGGTGCCGATGGCCTCCGACGGCGGCGCCTGGTTCAACGACCCGATGACCAACCTGGCGGTCAACTTCGTGCCGCAGGGCATCGGCGCCGACCTCATCGCCACGATCGAGGGATTCTCCCGGCGCGATGTGGACGAGTACGCGGCACTCTCCCAGGAGCGGGCGGCGGCCGCCTGGAAGGACGGCCGGTTCGACCGGTCCGTCGTCCCCGTCAAGGACCGCTCCGGACTGGTCGTCCTCGACCACGACGAGCACCTGCGCCCCGGCACCACCGCCGACTCGCTCGCCAAGCTGAAGCCCTCCTTCGCGGACATCGGCGAGCTGGGCGGCTTCGACGCGGTGGCGCTGCAGGAGTACCACTGGGTCGAGGAGATCGACCACGTCCACCACGCGGGCAACTCCTCCGGCATCGTGGACGGCGCGGCCCTCGTCGCCATCGGCAGCAAGGAGGTCGGCGAGCGCTACGGCCTGCGCCCGCGCGCCCGGATCGTCTCCGCCGCCGTCTCCGGCTCCGAGCCCACCATCATGCTCACCGGCCCCGCGCCCGCGACCCGCAAGGCCCTCGCCCGGGCCGGGCTGACCATCGACGACATCGACCTCGTCGAGATCAACGAGGCGTTCGCCGCCGTCGTGCTCCGCTTCGTCAAGGACATGGGCCTCTCCCTCGACAAGGTCAATGTCAACGGCGGCGCGATCGCGCTCGGCCACCCGCTCGGCGCGACCGGGGCGATGATCCTCGGCACGCTCGTCGACGAACTGGAGCGCCAGGACAAGCGGTACGGGCTGGCCACGCTCTGCGTGGGCGGCGGCATGGGCATCGCGACGATCGTCGAACGCGTCTGAAACCCCGGCGGAACCAAGAGACTTCTACGGAGACCCCCGCTATGACCGAGAGCACCACCATCCGCTGGGAACAGGACCGCACGGGCCTCGTCACCCTCGTCATCGACGACCCCGACCAGTCCGCGAACACCATGAACCAGGCGTTCCGCGACTCCCTCGCGGTGATCACCGACCGGCTGGAGGCCGAGAAGGACACCATCCGCGGTGTCATCATCACCTCCGCCAAGAAGACGTTCTTCGCCGGCGGCGACCTCCGCGACCTCATCAAGGTCACCCCCGACACCGCACAGCAGCTGTTCGACGGCGGTCTGGAGATCAAGCGCAACCTGCGCCGCATCGAGACCCTCGGCAAGCCGGTGGTCGCGGCGATCAACGGCGCGGCCCTGGGCGGCGGCTACGAGCCGGCCCTCGCCTGCCACCACCGCATCGCCCTCGACGCCCCCGGCTCCAAGATCGGCTGCCCCGAGGTCACCCTCGGCCTGCTCCCCGGAGGCGGCGGCGTCGTCCGCACCGTCCGGCTGCTGGGTATCACCGACGCCCTGCTGAAGGTGCTGCTCCAGGGCACGCAGTACTCCCCGCGACGCGCGCTGGACAACGGTCTGATCCATGAAGTGGCGGCCACCCGGGAGGAGTTGATGGACAAGGCCCGCGCCTTCATCGACGCCAACCCCGAGTCGCAGCAGCCCTGGGACAAGCCCGGCTACCGCATCCCCGGCGGCACCCCCTCCCACCCGAAGTTCGCAGCGAACCTGCCCGCCTTCCCCGCCACCCTGCGCAAGCAGACAGGCGGCGCGCCCTACCCGGCGCCGCGCAGGATCCTCGCCGCCGCCGTCGAGGGCGCCCAGGTCGACTTCGAGACCGCCCAGGTCATCGAGGCCCGCTACTTCGTCGAACTGGCGGCGGGCCAGACGTCCAAGAACATGATCCAGGCCTTCTTCTTCGACCTCCAGGCCGTGAACTCCGGCGCGAACCGCCCCCGCGGCATCGAGCCGCGCAAGGTCAGCAGGGTCGCCGTCCTCGGCGCCGGGATGATGGGCGCGGGCATCGCGTACTCCTGCGCCCGCGCGGGCATCGAGGTCGTCCTGAAGGACGTGACGCCCGAAGCGGCCGCGAAGGGCAAGGGCTACTCGGAGAAGCTCTGCGCCAAGGCGGTCGCCAAGGGCCGCACCACCCAGGAGAAGGCCGACGCCCTCCTCGCTCTGATCACCCCCACCGCCGACCCGGCCGACCTCGCGGGCTGCGACGCCGTCATCGAGGCCGTGTTCGAGAACACCGAGCTCAAGCACAAGGTGTTCCAGGAGATCGAGGGGGTCGTGGCACCGGACGCCCTGCTCTGCTCCAACACCTCCACCCTCCCCATCACCGAGCTGGCCGAGGGCGTCGTCCGCCGGTCGGACTTCATCGGCCTGCACTTCTTCTCACCCGTCGACAAGATGCCCCTCGTCGAGATCATCAAGGGTGAGCAGACCGGCGACGAGGCCCTGGCCCGCGCCTTCGACCTGGTCCGCCAGATCAAGAAGACCCCGATCGTCGTCAACGACTCGCGCGGCTTCTTCACCTCCCGGGTCATCGGCCACTTCATCGACGAGGGTGTCGCGATGGTCGGCGAGGGCATCGAGCCCGCGTCCGTCGAACAGGCGGCGGCCCAGGCGGGCTACCCCGCGAAGGTCCTCTCCCTCATGGACGAGCTGACGCTCACCCTGCCCCGCAAGATCCGCGCGGAGTCCCGGCGGGCCGTCGAGGAGGCGGGCGGCACCTGGACCGTGCATCCGGCCGAGGCCGTGATCGACCGCATGGTCGACGAGTTCGGCCGCCCCGGCCGCAGTGGTGGCGCCGGGTTCTACGACTACGGGACCGACGGACGCCGCGCCAGGCTCTGGCCCGGACTGCGCGAGCACTTCACGAAGCCGGGGCACCGGATCCCCTTCCGGGACATGCAGGAGCGGATGCTCTTCTCGGAGGCCCTGGACACCGTGCGGCTGCTGGAGGAGGGCGTTCTCACGTCCGTCGCCGACGCCAACATCGGGTCGATCTTCGGGATCGGGTTCCCCGGGTGGACCGGCGGGGTGCTGCAGTACATCAACGGTTACGACGGCGGGCTCCCGGGGTTCGTCGCGCGGGCGCGTGAGCTGGCCGGGCGTTACGGGGAGCGGTTCGAGCCGCCGGCGCTGTTGGTGGAGAAGGCGGAGAAGGGGGAGCGGTTCGGGGACGTGTGAGGTCGGGGGCGGCCGGGGGGTTCCTTTCGCCCCCGTCGCCCCCACCCTTCCCGTCCCCAGGGGCTGCGCCCCTTCGCCCCCTCAGTGCGTTCTTCGTCCGCGGCCGGGTGGGGCTTCTCGCGCAGTTCCCCGCGCCCCGTCAGGGGCGCGGTCCTTTAATAGGAGTGCAGGTCGAACTGTGCGGCTGTGGGGAGGAGTTGGGCATGGTGGTGGCCGGGAACATCGACGAGGTCGTGGACGGGCTCGCCCAGGTGGTGCGGGAGGCGCGCCGGGACGGTGACCGGGTGGGGTATTTCGCCGCGCTGTACCGGCAGGTGACTGTCGAGGTCCGCACGGCCATTCACCAGGGGCTGTTCGACGACGGCGCCCGGATGGACCGCTTCGACACGCTCTTCGGCAACCGCTACTTCGAGGCGTACGACGCCTGGCGCCGCGACCGGAGCGGGCCGCGCTGCTGGCGCGAGACGTTCGGGCTGCTGGACGACAACGGCACCGTCATCGTCCAGCATCTGCTCCTCGGCGTGAACGCGCACATCAATCTGGACCTGGCCGTCGCCGCCGCCCGGACCAGCCCGGGGGAGGACATCCACGCGCTACGACACGACTTCCTGCTGATCAACGACATCCTCGGGCGGGTGGTGCTGGCCGTGCAGGACTCGCTCGGTGCCCTGTCGCCCCTGATGTCGCTCCTGGACCAGGTCGGAGCCCGCACCGACGAGCGGATCCTCGACTTCAGCGTCCGCCGGTCCAGGGAGGAGGCCTGGTTCAACGCGGTGCTGCTCGCCGGCCAGGACGAGGAGGAACGCGCGTCCACCGTCGAGCGGCTCGACGTCCGTGCCGCCGTCCTCGCCCGGCTGATCGCCCGCCCCGGCGGCCTCGCCCGTCCCGCCCTGCAGCTGATCCGGAGCACCGAGAGCGACGACGTGCCCGCCGTCATCGCGCACCTGGACCGGTCCGTGCGGTGAACGCCGCGGTTCAGGACCCGGACGCCCACCGGCTCAGCTCGTCCTTCAACGAACGCTGAAAGGTCGTCAACAGCGCCTGTACCACCAGCGGTTGCATATGGGCCGACAGGGACTTCACGGCCTGCGGATCGCGTTCCGCCACCGCGTCGCGGAAGAGCCGCGACAACTCCTGGGCCGCCGCGCGCGAATGCTCGATCAGCACGGTCCGCGCGGCGCGGATCGACTCCTCCGACAGGGGGACGCCGAGCAGCTCCACGCCCAGCCGCAGCAGCCCCGGGTCCACGCGGAGACCGTCGCTGTCCCGCTCGACCACGCCCATCGCCACGAGCCGTTCGACGTCCTCCTCGCCCAGGGCCCGCCCCGCCCGCCGGTCGAGCTCCTCCCGGGTGACCGTGGCCACCGCGTCCGGCGCCCAGGAGGCCACCACCGCACGCTGGAGGGCGAGGTCGCGCGGGGTGAGGTCCGGCGGCAGCCTGCGCAGATACCCCTCGATGGCCGCCAGTGTCATGCCCTGCCGCTGCAGTTCCTCGATCAGCGCGAGCCGGGCCAGGTGCTCCCGACCGTAGTGGCCGACCCGGCGGGGCCCGATCTCCGGCGGCGGCAGCAGGCCCCGGGTGCCGTAGAAGCGGACCGTACGCACCGTGACCCCCGCCCGCGCGGCCAGCTCGTCGACGGTGAGAACGATCTCCTCGGAGCCGGAGCCGGAGCCGGAGCCGGAGCCGGAGCCGGAGCTCTCCCCGATGTCGGTCGTCATGCACAGCAGTATCGCTGTCCCACCAGTGCCGTGACACCTCGGGCGGCCCGACTGTCAGTGCCGCCCCGTACGGTGGCGTCATGTCGGGGATCACATACGTCCAGGGCGACGCGACCGTGCCGCTGGGCAAGGGGGTCAAGGTCATCGCCCATGTCTGCAACGACCTGGGCGGCTGGGGCAAGGGCTTCGTCCTCGCCCTGTCCCGCCGCTGGCCGGAGCCGGAGGCCGCCTACCGCGCCTGGCACCGCGACCGCGCGAGCAACGACTTCGGGCTCGGCGCCGCCCGGTTCGTCCAGGTCGGCCGCTGCACCTGGGTGGCGAACCTGATAGGCCAGCACGGCACCCGCACCGGCAGCAAGGGGGTCCCCGTTCGCTACGAGGCCATCGACACGGCCCTCGGCCTGCTCGCGGACAAGACCCTGGAACTGGACGCGTCGGTCCACATGCCCCGCATCGGCTGCGGCCTCGCCGGTGGCAAGTGGTCGCGGGTCGAGCCCCTGATCCTCGACCGGCTGGTCCGGCGCGGAATAGCGGTGACGGTGTACGACCACAGGGACTGATCCGGGGGCCGGAGCGCGGTACCGCGCGCCCGGGAACGGGTAGGGCACCGGTATGGATCTTCTCCCGATGGACATCGGCCCGTTGAACCCCGTGGTGGGGGAACTCGTCGTCGCGGCCGTGCTGTTCGCGCTCGTGTTCCTCTTCTTCGTCCGGTTCGTGCCCCGGATCCAGCGCGTCCTGGACGAACGGGAGGCCGCGACCAAGGGGACCGGTGCCGAAGCCGAAGCCCTGCGGGAGCAGGCCCGGATCAAGCGGGCGGAGGTGGCGCGGACCCTGGCCGACGCCCGGCACGAGGCCGCCCGCATCCGGCAGCGCGCCGTCGAGGAGGGCACCGCCCTGATCGCCGAGGCCCGCGCCGACGGCCGACGCGAGTACACCACCCTCCTCACCGAGGGCCACGCCCGCCTGGCCGCGGACCGAGCCACGGCCGAGGCCGAACTCCACGACCACGTGACCGAACTGGCCGCGAACCTGGCGAGCAGAATCCTCGGAGAACGCATCGAGGCGAAGGTCCACCCGCGCCCCTGAAAGAGGGGCTCGCACGCCGCGACACCGCCGTCGGGGGTGCGGAGCCAGCTGGTGAAGCCGTACGCCGCCTTCGACGACGGAACCCCCGCGTAGCGGACCACGACGGTGGTCTCGGTGCGCTCGGGCAGCGGGTTCCTCGGCGTGATCTCCAGCTCGTGCGCCGTCACGAGCGACCCGGCCCCACGCCCCTTTCCGGCCACACCGTGGCCGAAGTCCCACCGGTATCCAAAAGTCCCTCTGTTGCACGGGAGTTGACCGCAGTACCGTCCGCGCATGCCGATACCTGTGCGACGTGCACGCTTCACGACCTGGAGATCGCTCGCGACGGCCGCCACGGCCGCCGCCCTCACCGCCACGTTCCTCACCCCGGCGGCCGCCGGCACCCCGGCGCCCCGCAAGAGTGAGCCGGTCTACTCGTACGCGAACGCCGTCCGTGAATCCGTCTGGGTGGACACCGGGCTCGACGGTGACCGGGACGGGAAGCCGGACCGGGTCGCCGTCGACATCGTCCGCCCGAGTGAACCCGCCCTACGAGGCCGGAAGATCCCGGTGATCATGGACGCCAGCCCGTACTACTCCTGCTGTGGACGCGGCAACGAGAGTCAGCGCAAGACGTACGACGCCAACGGGAACGTCGTCCAGATGCCGCTGTTCTACGACAACTACTTCGTGCCCCGCGGCTACGCGTTCGTCGCCGTCGACCTCGCGGGGACCAACCGCTCCGACGGCTGTGTCGACGTCGGCGGGCGCTCCGACATCCAGTCGGCCAGGGCGGTCGTCGACTGGCTCAACGGCCGTGGCCGGGCGTACACCACCCGCACCGGAAGCACCAAGGCCAGGGCCGGCTGGACCAACGGCAGGACCGGCATGATCGGCAAGAGCTACGACGGCACGATCGCCAACGGAGTGGCCGCCACCGGCGTCGAGGGCCTGGAGACCATCGTGCCGATCGGCGCGATCTCCTCCTGGTACGACTACTACTTCGCCAAGGGCGCACCCCTCTACAACTCCGGCCCCGAGTGGCTCTCCGACTACGTCGAGAGCCCCGACGCCCGCGCCAGGTGCGGCCACGTCCAGCAGCGACTCGTCGACGGCGCCCCGCGCACCGGCGACTGGACCTCGCTGTGGACCGAGCGGGACTACGTCAAGGACGTCCGGAAGATCGACGCCAGCGTCTTCGTCGTCCACGGTCAGCAGGACCTCAACGTCCGCCCCAAGCACTTCGGCCAGTGGTGGGACGCGCTCGCGAAGCACGGCGTCGAGCGCAAGATCTGGCTCTCCGAGGTCGGCCACGTCGACCCCTTCGACTTCCGCCGCGCCGCCTGGGTCGACACCCTGCACCGCTGGTTCGACCACGAACTCCTCGGCTACGACAACGGCATCGACGACGAGCCGATGGCCGACATCGAACGTCACCCGGACCAGTGGGAGACCTCCAGGGTCTGGCCGCCGCGCGCCACCAAGGCCACGACGCTCCGCCCCGCCGAGGGCAGCGAGCCCGGCGTCGGCACCCTCGGCCTGCGCAAGCGGTCCGGCACCGAGACCTTCACCGACGACCCCGCGCTGAACGAGACCGACTGGGCCGCCCACGTCGACAGGTCCACCCCGGAGAAGGCGGGCTTCGTCACCGCGCCCCTCGCCAGGGACCTGCGCCTGTCCGGCTCCTCCAAGGTGACCGTCACCGCAACGCCGACCACCTCCAGCGCCCACCTCTCGGCGGTCCTCGTGGACCTCGGCCCGGACACCATCCGCGACTACTCCACCGCGGGCGAGGGCATCACCACCCTCACCGAACGCACCTGCTGGGGCCCGAGCACCACCGGTGACAGCTCCTGCTTCCGGGAGACGAAGGCCAAGACCGCGGACGTCGAGTACACGATCTTCAGCCGGGGCTGGGCCGACCTCGGCAACCACTCCTCCGCGACGGGTGCCCCGCTCACCCCCGGCACCCCGTACACGATCACCCTCGACCTGCACGCGAGCGATCACGTCGTCCCGGCGGGGCACCGCCTCGCACTGATCATCGCGGGCACCGACGAGGACCTCATCGACCCACCGTCGAGCACACCCACCCTGACCATCGACCTCAAGCGCACCTCCGCACAGGTTCCGCTGGTCGGCGGCGGCGCGGCCTTCGCGAAGGCCACCTCGGGCACCGCCGCGCGCCCGGAGGCATCGGTCCTCGACGGCGTACGCGACCCGAGCCGGGCCGCCCGCATCCCGGGCGACGGCGTATGAGGGCCAGGATCGCGGCACTGATCGCCACGGCGCTCGCGGTGCCCCTCCTCTCCACGCCCGCGCACGCGACGGACACCACCCCGCCGCGCACGGGATTCGAGCGGTCGGACGGTTCCCGCTGGACCAGCCAGCCCGAGGAGCAGGCGTTCCTGGCAGCCGTCGACCGGGCGAGCGCCCGGGTGTCGACGACCCGGATCGGCACCACCGGGCAGGGCCGCCCGCTCCAGCTCGTCCGTGTCGGCACCCGCCCCACCTCGCGCACCGTCCTGCTCATCTGCAGCCAGCACGGCGACGAGCCCTCCGGCCGCGAGGCCTGCCTCACCACCCTGCGCGACCTCGCCTTCGCCAGGGACGAGCGGACCGAGCGGCTGCTGAGATCCACCACGGTGCTCGTCGTCCCCACCGCCAACCCCGACGGCCGTGCCGCCGGCACCCGGGGCAACGGCGACGGCGTCGACATCAACCGCGACCACCTCGCCCTGCGGACCGCCGAGGCGCGGTCCCTCGCCGCCGTCGTGCGCGACCGCCGGCCCGACATCGTCTACGACCTGCACGAATACGGCGCCACCCCGCAGTACTACGACAAGGACCTCTTCGACCTCTGGCCGCGCAACCTCAACACCGACCCGGCCGTCCACGTCGAGGCGCGCACGCTCTCCCTCGACCACGTACGCCCGGCCGCCGGGGCCGCGGGCCACTCGACCGGTACGTACGGCATCTGGACCGACCCGGTCACCGGCGACCCGATCCGTCAGGTCGCCGGTGACGGCCAGGAACGCATTCTGCGCAACATGTCCGGAATCAAGCACTCGGTCGGGCTGCTGATCGAGAGCAAGGTGGAACCCCTGACGGCCGACATGCCGGAACCGGTCAACAACCTGCGCCGGGTGAACTCCCAACTCGCGGCCCTGAAGGGCCTGTTCGGCTTCGCCGCCGAACGCGGCCGACAGGTCGACCGGGTGACCGGCGCGGCCCGTCTGGCCGGCCTCCGCGACACCGGCCCGGTCTATGTCGGCGGCGCCGACAACGACCCCGCCGAACCCGCCGAGGTGATCCAGGACCCGCCGTGCGGCTACCGGCTCACCCCGCAGCAGTACGAGGAGTTCGCCGACGAGCTGGCGCTGCACGGCGTCCGCGTCCGGCCGGAATCCGACGGTGACGGCGTCCTCGTACCGCTGCGCCAGCAGTTGCGCGCGTTGGTCCCCCTGCTGTTCGACGCGCAGGCCCCGTACCGCCTGACGGAGGGGGTGCCCGACACCGACTGTTGAAAGAGAAAGGATCGAGGTCACATGTGGTAGGGGTTCCTGGGCAGGAGAAGGTCAGTTCCAGCCACTCGCGGAAAGGTTCCACCTGTGACGCACGATCATCGCACCACCCACCACGGGGGAGGCGCGCTTCCAGGATCGGAGGCGGGTCTCCCCGGCGGCGGGCGGCCCCGGACGGACCGCGTCGTGTTCGGTGTGACGGCGGCGCTCACCCTGGCCTTCGTGCTCTGGGGCGCCATCTGGACCGACGCGCTCGAAACCGCCTCCGGCAAGATGCTGAACGGCCTGATCCACAACGGTGGCTGGGCGTTCATGCTGGCCGCCTCCTGCTTCGTCGTCTTCGCCCTGTGGCTCGCGGTCAGCCGCTACGGCCGCATCCACCTCGGCGTCGAGGGCGAGAAACCCGAGTTCCGCACGGTCTCCTGGGTCGCCATGATGTTCAGCGCCGGCATGGGAATCGGCCTGATGTTCTACGGCGTCAGCGAGCCGCTCGCCCACTACACCTCGCCCCCGCCGGGCACCGGCCCCCAGGGCTCCGGCGAACGCATGGAAACGGCGATGGCGACCACCCTGTTCCACTGGACGCTGCACCCCTGGGCGATCTACGCGGTGGTCGGCCTCGGCATCGCCTACAGCACCTTCCGCAAGCAGCGCCGCCAGACCATCAGCGCCGTCTTCACCCCGCTGATCGGCGAGAAGCACGCGGGCGGCGCCGTCGGCCGGGCCATCGACATCCTGGCGATCATCGCCACGATCTTCGGTTCGGCGGCCTCCCTGGGCCTCGGCGCCCTCCAGATCGGCTCCGGCTTCCGCGAACTGAACTGGATGGACAAGGTCAACACCGGCCTGCTCGTCGGCATCATCGCCGTCCTGACCCTGGCCTTCGTCGCCTCCGCCGTCTCCGGGGTGGAGAAGGGCATCCAGTGGCTGTCCAACACCAACATGGTGCTGGCCCTGCTGCTGGCGATCTTCGTCTTCGTCGCCGGACCCACCATCCTGGTCCTCGACCTCCTGCCCACCTCGGTCTTCGCCTACCTCGGCGACCTGCCCCAGCTCGCCGGCCGCACCGAGGCGTCCGGCGGCGAGGGCGTCGCCGACTGGCTCGGCAGCTGGACCGTCTTCTACTGGGCGTGGTGGATCTCCTGGACGCCCTTCGTCGGCATGTTCATCGCCCGCATCAGCCGCGGCCGCACCATCCGCCAGTTCGTCGGCGGTGTCATCCTCGTGCCCAGCACGGTCAGCCTCATCTGGTTCGCGGTCTTCGGCGGTACGGCGATGCGGCTCCAGGGGCAGGGCAGGCTCGGTGAGGAGGCCACACCGGAGGGCCAGCTCTTCGCCGTCCTGCACGAGTTCCCCCTGGCCACGGTCTCCAGCCTGCTCGTGATGATCCTCGTCGGCATCTTCTTCGTCTCCGGCGCCGACGCCGCCTCCATCGTCATGGGCACGCTCTCGCAGCGGGGCGCGCTCGAACCCGGCCGCTTCGTCGTCGTCTTCTGGGGCGTCGTCACCGGGGCCGTCGCCGCGATCATGCTCCTCGTCGGCAGCGGCCAGGGAGACGCGCTGACCGGCCTGCAGAACCTCACGATCCTGGCCGCCGCGCCGTTCGTCCTGGTGATGATCGGCATGTGCGTCGCGATGATGCGCGACCTGCGGCGGGACCCCGTGATGGTCCGCGAGGAGATGGCCTCCGAAGCGGTCGAACTGGCCGTCATCGAGGGCCACAAGCGCTATGACGGCGAGTTCGAGATCAGGGTCGGTCCGGGCCAGGGCACGGAGATCGAGGGTGACCCGATCGGCCATCGCGCGGAGTGAGCGTGGTCGCGCGCAACACCGTCGGGGCGCGGGGGGAGTGGGCAGCCGCGGGTCGCTTGTGGCCGGTCGCGCAGTTCCCCGCGCCCCTTGCGGGTCACCCGGCGGCGAGCCGCGCGGCCTCCCTCGCGCAGCCCCACGCCACCGTGACCCCCGCCCCGCCGTGCCCGTAGTTGTGCACCAACGCCCTCCCGCCCGGCAGGAGCTCCCGTTCCAGACGGACCGCCGGACGGGAGGGCCGCAGCCCGACCCGGTGTTCGACGATCCGTGCCCCGGCGATCTCGGGCCGAACCGCCGCACACCGCTTCACGATCGCCTCCGCGATCACCGGGTCCGGTGTGAGGGACCAGGCGTCCTCCTCCGCCGTACCGCCGAGGATCAGCCCGCCCGGCTGCGGGATGAAGTACGTGCTCTCGGAACCGGAGTGGTCCACCGAGGTGAGCCAGGTGGTGATCCCCGGGTTCTCCACGACGACCAACTGCCCCCGCACCGGCCGTACGGAGGGGTCCGGCACCAGCTCCCGCGCGCCGATCCCCGTGCAGTTGACGACCACAGGGGCGTCGACCGCCGCGAGGTCGGTCACCGTGCGCTCCTCCACGACACCGCCCGCCGCGACGAACCGCTCGCGCAGCCAGCGCAGATGGACCGGCATGTCGACCAGCGGCAGCCGCGCCCACAGTCCGGCACCCGGGTACTCTCCGGCCGTCGCCACCCGCAGCCCGGCCACCCGGGACGCCCACGCGCCGAGCCCGTCCAGTGTGGTCCCACCGTGTACGCCTTCGACCATGCGTACGCCTGTCTCGTCCGGCCGGGCCGCCAGCCCCTCGTACACGTCGAGGGTGTCGAGCGCCCACGCGCCGACCAGTTCCTCCGGCTCGATCCGGTAGGGCCACCACAGTCCACCCGCGACGCCGGACGTCGCGCGCTCCCCGGGCTCCCGCGCCCACACCCGGACCCGCCTGCCGCTCTCCGCCAGCACGACCGCCGTCGTGAGACCCACGACGCCGCCACCGACCACGATCACATCACTGTTCGATTCACCGGTCACCCGGGGACGTTAACGGAATATGTCATGCCGTGCTCACAAGTCTGCCTTTGTGGGGATACTCACACCATGTCTGCCGAGTACGCGACCTTCGGCCTGGCACCGGCGATGCGAGCCGGTGGCGTCCTCGCCAACGGTGATTACCAAGTGCACCGGGACTTCGTGGACTTCATCGTCGACGGACGCCCGCTGCTGTTCCAGCTCTCCGACCTCGACGCCGTCTCCCCCCTCGCCTCCGACGTCCCGCCCTCGATCTTCACCGCCCAGGTGCGCAGTCTGCTCCTGGAGGCCGAGGCACCCCTGAGAAGTGGCCGTCACGTCATCTACGGCTGCCCCGAATGCGCCGACCTCGCCTGCGGAGCGGTGACCGCGGTCATAGAGCGGGACGGCGACGACTTCGTATGGCGGGACTTCGCCTGGCAGACGGAGGAGGAGGCCGACCTCAGGCTCAACGGCTACACCGGCATCGGCCCCTTCCGCTTCCAGGGCGCCGAGTACCGCGGCGCCCTGCGGTCCCTGCTGTGCGAGTCGGGCCCCGAGCCGTCGGCCCGGCGGGTTCTCCTCATCGGCGCCCGCGTCGCCGTGCTCGCCAGACTGGCCGCCGCCCTGCGCGCCATCGGCATCGGTGCCGACATAGCGCAGGACGCCACCGGCGTGTCCCCGGAAGAGCTGCGCGCCTACGGCGCCGTGGCCTTCGGCAGAGCCGTAGGCAAGGCGGACCGCGACGCCGTGCGGCTGACCTTCGACCGCGCGGGGGTCCAGGTGGCGTACGTCGACGGACTCGCCCCGATCATCCCGCTCCTCGTCGCCCAGATCGAACACGCCCTCGACCGCAGCCCGGCCGAACAGCGCCGCCTCACCCGTCTCGTCGCCGCCGACGGGCAGGCCGGCATCGAGATCACCTCCACCTGCCGGGTGGAGCTCACCGCCTACCGCCTCGACCGTCTCTACCGCCCCCACACCTACCGCTTCTTCGACGGCATCCTCCCGGCGGGCCGGCACCGCATCGGCCTGGACCCGAAGGCGGCGAAGGGAGAATCGTTCATCGTGGCCCGCACCTCCGGGACGGTGCTGGTGGAACCGATGGCCCTGTAGGGGGGCGGGAACTGCGTGAGCGGGGTCCCGGGCAGCGCCCGGAGGCGGTCACAAGGGCCGTAAAATCACCCCTTGTGACCGCCACCCTCGTCGTCAAGAACCTCGCCGCCGGACACGGCGACCGCTCGCTCTTCTCCGGGCTGGACCTCGTCGTCGCCCCCGGTGATGTGATCGGTCTGGTCGGAGCCAACGGCGCCGGCAAGTCCACGCTGCTGCGTCTGCTCGCCGGTCTGCTCCCGCCGGAGGAGGGCGAGCTGCGGTTGTCCCCGCCCACGGCGACCGTGGGACACCTGCCGCAGGAGCCGGAGCGGCGGGAGGGCGAGACCGTGCGGGAGTTCCTGGCCCGGCGCACGGGGGTGGCCGAGGCCCAGCGGGTGATGGACGAGGCCACCCAGGCGCTGGTGGAGGGCGCGCCGGGCGCCGACGACGCGTACTCGGCGAGCCTGGAGCGCTGGCTCGACCTCGGCGGCGCCGACCTCGACGAGCGGGCGGAGGAGGTCGCCGACACCCTGGGGCTCGGCGTGGACCTGGACCAGCCCATGACCGGCCTCTCCGGCGGCCAGGCCGCCCGCGCCGGACTCGCCTCCCTCCTCCTCTCCCGCTACGACGTCTTCCTCCTCGACGAGCCCACCAACGACCTCGACCTGGACGGCCTGGAACGACTCGAACGCTTCGTCTCCGGCCTGCGCGCGGGCACGGTCGTCGTCAGCCACGACCGCGAGTTCCTCACCCGTACGGTCACCAAGGTCCTCGAACTCGACCTCGCCCAGAACCAGATCAACCTCTACGGCGGCGGATACGAGGCCTACCTGGAGGAGCGGGAGACGGCCCGTCGGCACGCCCGCGACGACTACGAGGAGTACGCCGACAAGAAGGCCGCGCTCCAGGACCGCGCCCAGATGCAGCGCTCGTGGATGGACAAGGGCGTCAAGAACGCGCGGCGCAAGGCGAGCAACGACAACGACAAGATCGGCCGCAAGTTCCGCAGCGAGGCGAGCGAGAAGCAGGCCGCGAAGGCCCGGCAGACCCAGCGCATGATCGAACGGCTCGATGCGGTGGAGGAGCCGCGCAAGGAGTGGGAGCTGCGCATGGAGATCGCGGCGGGCCCGCGCTCCGGCGCCGTGGTCGCCACGATGCGCGACGCGGAGGTGCGGCGCGGCGACTTCGCCTTCGGCCCGCTCTCCCTGCAGATCGACTGGGCGGACCGCGTCGCCATCACCGGCGGGAACGGCGCGGGCAAGTCGACGCTCCTCGGCGCGCTCCTCGGCCGGGTCCCCCTGGACTCGGGTCACGCCGCCCTGGGCTCCGGGGTCCTGGTCGGCGAGGTCGACCAGGCCCGCGCCCTCTTCCACGGCCCCGAGTCCCTCCTCGACGCCTTCTGCGCGGCGGTCCCCGACACCGAGCCGGCCGAAGTGCGCACCCTCCTGGCCAAGTTCGGCCTGAAGTCCCACCACGTCCTACGCCCGGCGATCACCCTCTCCCCGGGCGAACGCACCCGCGCGGCCCTGGCCCTGCTCCAGGGCCGAGGAGTCAACCTCCTGGTCCTCGACGAGCCCACGAACCACCTGGACCTCCCGGCCATCGAACAACTGGAGTCGGCCCTGGACTCCTACAAGGGCACGCTGCTCCTGGTGACCCACGACCGCCGCATGCTGGACGCGGTCAGCGTGACCCGCCGTCTGGTCGTGGAGGCGGGCAAGGTGACGGAGCAGTGAGCGCCACACCCCCGGCTGCGGCTGAGTGGGGCTTCTCGCGCAGTTCCCCGCGCCCCTGAAGGGCTTCCGGCCCTCTGGGGCAAAAAGCACGAGGCGCAGCCCCGGCTTCTTGAGGGGCGCGGGGAACTGCGCGACCAGCCCCCACCGGACGGACGCCTGGGGGTCGAAGGGGCGCAGCCCCTGAGTGGGGGAGGGACGGGTAGGGGCGGCGGGGGCGAGAAAACCCCCGCCGACACCTCAGCCGCGCTTCTTGTCCACCAGCCCCGCCCGCCGCAAAGCGTCAGCCATCGCACTGTTGGCGGGCGGCGGCGCAGCCGCACCCCCCTGCCGGCCCCCACCCCCACGCCCCTGCTGCCGAGGCGGCTGCCCCCCACGGCCACCCCGCTGCTGCCGAGCACCCCCACCGGACTGCCCGGCCGAACCCTTCGGTGCCGCCTCGTCGTCCAGCCGCAGCGTCAACGAGATCCGCTTGCGCGGCACGTCGACGTCGAGCACCTTCACCTTCACGATGTCCCCGGGCTTGACCACGTCACGCGGGTCCTTCACGAACGTCCGGGACAGCGCGGAGACATGCGCCAGCCCGTCCTGGTGGACACCGATGTCGATGAACGCCCCGAACGCCGCGACGTTCGTCACGACCCCTTCGAGGACCATCCCGGCCTCCAGGTCGGAGATCTTCTCGACGCCCTCCTTGAAGGTGGCGGTCTTGAAGGCGGGCCGAGGATCCCGTCCCGGCTTCTCCAGCTCCTTGAGGATGTCCGACACGGTCGGCAGGCCGAAGGTCTCGTCCACGAAGTCCGCCGGCCTGAGCGACCGCAGGACTCCCGTGTTGCCGATGAGCGCCGCCACCTCCTGCCCGGAGCTTTTCACCATCCGCCGGACCACGGGGTAAGCCTCCGGGTGCACGCTGGACGCGTCCAGCGGGTCCGAGCCGCCCCGGATCCGCAGGAAGCCCGCGCACTGCTCGTACGCCTTGGGGCCGAGCCGTGCCACGCCCTTGAGCTCGGAACGCGAGGTGAAGGGGCCGTTGGCGTCACGGTGGGCCACGATGTTCTCGGCGAGCCCCGAGGAGATGCCGGAGACCCGGGCCAGCAGCGGCGCGGAGGCCGTGTTCACGTCCACGCCCACGCCGTTCACACAGTCCTCGACCACCGCGTCCAGGGAACGGGAGAGCTTCACCTCGGACAGGTCGTGCTGGTACTGCCCGACACCGATCGACTTGGGGTCGATCTTGACCAGCTCGGCCAGCGGGTCCTGCAGCCGGCGCGCGATCGACACGGCGCCCCGCAGGGAGACGTCCATCCCGGGCAGCTCCTGCGAGGCGAACGCCGACGCCGAGTACACCGAGGCGCCTGCCTCGGACACCATCACCTTGGTGAGCTTCAACTCCGGGTGCCTGGTGATCAGTTCACCGGCGAGCTTGTCGGTCTCCCGGGACGCCGTGCCGTTGCCGATCGCGACCAGCTCGACCGCGTGCTCCTTGGCCAGACGCGCCAGCTTGGCGATGGCCTCGTCCCACTTGTTGGCCGGGACGTGCGGATAGATGACGTCGGTGGCGACGACCTTGCCGGTGGCGTCCACCACGGCGACCTTCACACCCGTACGGAAGCCCGGGTCCAGGCCCAGCGTCGCGCGCGTCCCGGCCGGGGCGGCGAGGAGCAGATCGCGCAGGTTCGCCGCGAACACGTTCACCGCCTCGTCCTCGGCGGCCGTCCGCAGCCGCAGCCTGAGGTCGATGCCGAGGTGGACGAGGATGCGGGTCCGCCAGGCCCAGCGGACCGTGTCCGTGAGCCACTTGTCGGCGGGCCGGCCCCGGTCGGCGATCTGGAAACGATGCGCGACGATCCCCTCGTAGGAGGAGGGGCCGGGCTGCTCGGAGGGCTCCTCCGGCTCCAGGACGAGATCGAGGACGTCCTCCTTCTCGCCGCGCAGCATCGCCAGGATGCGGTGGGAGGGCAGCTCGGTGAACGGCTCGGAGAAGTCGAAGTAGTCGGCGAACTTGGCGCCCGCCTCCTCCTTGCCGTCCTTGACCTTGGCGGCGAGCCGGCCTCGTACCCACATGCGCTCGCGCAGCTCGCCGATCAGGTCGGCGTCCTCGGAGAACCGCTCGGTGAGGATCGCCCGCGCGCCGTCCAGGGCGGCCTGCGGGTCGGCGACGCCCTTGTCGGCGTCCACGAACGCCGCGGCGGCGGCCAGCGGCTCGACGCCCGGGTCGCCGAGCAGACCGTCGGCCAGCGGTTCGAGACCGGCCTCGCGGGCGATCTGCGCCTTGGTGCGCCGCTTCGGCTTGAAGGGGAGGTAGATGTCCTCCAGGCGGGCCTTGGTCTCGGCGCCGCGGATCCGCTCCTCGACCTCGGGCGTCAACTTGCCCTGCTCACGCACCGATTCGAGGATCGCGGCGCGCCGCTCCTCCAGCTCCCGCAGATAGCGCAGCCGCTCCTCGAGCGTGCGCAGCTGCGCGTCGTCGAGCATCTCGGTCGCTTCCTTGCGGTAGCGGGCGATGAAGGGCACGGTCGAACCGCCGTCGAGCAGCTCCACCGCGGCCTTGACCTGCCGCTCCCGTACGCCGAGCTCCTCGGCGATCCTGCCTTCGATGGACCGTACTTCGATGGACCCGGGTGTCGTCACGTTCCCGTACCGCCTTCTCCACTGAGGTTGCGCGGCAATTGTGGCAGGTGGCACGGGCAGCGGGGGCTCAGGGAGGGAAACGCGCGGGTCCCGGACAGCGGGGACCCGGACAGCGGGGGAGCCGGACGCGATCCCGCGTCCGGCTCCCAGGTCTGTACGGCCTGGCCGTCCTCAGGCCCGGCGGGCCCGCCCGGTGCGGCGCGTCGAGCTCGACGCGCCCCCGAAGAGCCGGGCCACGGCCCGGAACGGCAGCGTGACCACCGTCGCGATGGCCCCACCGATCTGCCGCAACACGTCTGCGATCGCACGGAACACGTACTTCCCCTTTCGTCTCCCGGCTGACTGGGCCAGGAACGCTCGGGTACCGCGCCCGGCACTGTTCATGCCTGCGCGCCGCGTGCTCAGCCCTTGCCGATCATTCCCGCCGGGAACGCCCCCGCGCCGAGCATCGTCGTCACCAGGCCGGTCATCAGCTCCGTGAGCCGCTCCACCCCGGCCGCGCCCAGATGCCCGTAGGGGGCCAGGTCGAGGCGGTCGGTCGCGTCCTCGATGTCCCTGCGGAGCGCCACGCCCGCGTCCGTCAGCTGGCCGTCGGCGTCGAGCAGCCCGCGCTCGCGCAGCCGGGCGTTCGCGGCGTCCCAGTCGTCCCGCGTCCAGCCGCGGGTGGCGACGGCCCACTTCGGGGACATGCCCTTCCCCGTCGCGGTGTGGCTGGCCAGTGCCTCGACCGGGTCGAGACCGGCGTCGAGGAGCACCGCGAGATGTCCGTCGCCCCGGTGCTCGCGCAGCAGGGTGGTCGCGTGCCAGAGCGCGAGATGAGGGCGCTCGGGTACGGGCAGGTCGGCGTGCGCGGCGTACAAGGGGCGTGCGGTCCGCACGCACGCCTCGGTGGCGCGCAGCGCCAGCTCCGCCGCCTCGGCGACCTCTGCGGAGGCGAGCAGTTCCTCGCCGAGCAGCCGGCGCAGCGTGGCGTCGACGGCGCGCTCACGGGCCGCCAGCACCGCGGACGGCGACGCCGTCTCCCACACGGCGGGCACGTGCTCCGCCACCAGTTCGTGACGGAAGTTGAAGAACGTCGCCGTCACGATGCCCGCTCCGACGCGGCCGAGGGCGGCGGCCCGGACGGCGAAGTACGCCGCCCGCGGGTCCTCGACCCCCACGGCGGCCAGTTCCCGCCCGAGGTCCGGCGAGAAGTAGTGCGCGGAGTGGAACGGATTGAGGAGGCTGTGGCAGCGCCGCCCGGCGCGCTCCGGCAGGGAAGAGGTCATGGCGGCAGGTTACCGACTGGTTGGTACGTGAGGGTGGGTGGCCCTGCCTGTCCGCTCCGGATGGCAGGAAAGGTGGGGTGCTCGTCATTGCGGTCATGGTCCGGTCGTCCAAGAATCGAAGGCATGCGAACAGTCCTGGTCGTCCTCTTCGACGGCGTGCAGAGCCTCGACGTCACCGGCCCGCTGGAGGTCTTCGCCGGCGCGGAACAGCACACACCGGGGACCTACCGCATCAGCACGGCCTCCGTGGACGGCGCACCCGTGCGCACCTCCAGCGGCCTCACCCTCGTCCCGGACCACGGCCTCGCCGCCGCCCCGGCCCCGCACACCCTGCTCGTCCCGGGCGGCCAGGGCACACGGAACCCCGCTCCCGAGATCGTCGACTGGCTGCGCGAGCACGGACCGCGCGCGGAGCGCCTGGTCTCGGTCTGCACCGGCGCCATCCTCCTCGCCGAGGCGGGCTTCCTGGACGGCCGCCGGGCGACCACCCACTGGGCGTACTGCGACACCCTCGCCCGCCACCACCCGGCGGTCGAGGTCGACCCCGACCCCATCTACGTCCGCGACGGGCACATCGCCACCTCCGCCGGTGTCACCTCCGGCATCGACCTCGCCCTCGCGCTCGTCGAGGAGGACATCGGCCGCGAGGCCGCTCTCGCCATCGCCCGCCATCTCGTGGTCTTCCTGCGCCGCCCGGGCAACCAGGCCCAGTTCAGTGCCCAGCTCGCCGCCCAGACCGCGCAGCGGGAACCGCTCCGCGAGGTCCAGCGGTGGATCACCGAGCACCCCGGCGACGACCTGAGCGTCGAGCACCTGGCCGCCCGTGCCCGGCTCTCGCCCCGCCACTTCGCCCGCGCCTTCCGGACCGAGACGGGCACGACCCCGGGCCGGTACGTCGACCGCGTCCGCCTCGAACACGCCCGCCGCCTCCTGGAGGACACCTCCGACGGAGTGGAGGAGATCTCCCGCACCTGCGGCTACGGCACCGCCGAGGCCATGCGCCGCGCCTTCGTGAAGGCCCTCGCCACCTCCCCGGCGGAGTACCGCCGCCGCTTCCGCCCGGCCGCCGCCACCGACCCCAGCCGCTGAAAGGAAACCCGATGCAGATCGCCATCGTCCTCTTCGACCGCTTCACCGCCCTCGACGCCGTAGGGCCCTACGAGACCCTCGGCCGTCTGCCCGACGCCGAAGTCGTCTTCGTCGCCGAGGAGACGGGACCCGTCCGCACCGACACCCGAGCCCTCGCGCTCACCGCTGACAGGTCGCTCGCCGAGGTCCCGAGTCCGGATGTCGTCGTGGTGCCGGGCGGCCCCGGCCAGTTCGCGCAGATGGAGAACGAGACCCTCTTCGACTGGCTGCGCACGGCCGACCGTACGAGCACCTGGACGACCTCCGTGTGCACCGGTTCCCTGCTCCTGGCCGGCGCCGGGCTCCTCGAAGGCCGCCGGGCCACCTCGCACTGGCTGGCGCTGGACTTCCTGAAGCAGTACGGCGCCGAGCCGACGGGGGACCGGGTCGTCATCGACGGCAAGTACGTCACCGCGGCCGGGGTGTCCTCCGGCATCGACATGGGCCTGACCCTGGTCGGCCGGATCGCGGGCGACGAGCACGCCCAGGCCGTCCAGCTGATGATCGAGTACGACCCGCGGCCGCCCTATGACGCCGGAGCCCCGGACAAGGCGCCGGCCCACCTCGTGGAGGAGTTCCGGACCAACAGCCGCTTCGCCCTGATGTGACCGGCCTCGCGGCGGCCCTCACACCGACCAGGTGAAGCGGGGCGGTCTGCGCTCCAGGAACGCGGCGACGCCCTCCGCGGTGTCGCCGCTGCCGCGTGCCTGCTCGGCCCAGTGGGCGTCGCGGTCGGTGCGGCCGTTCGCGAACTCCTTGGCCGCCGCCTGTGTCAGCCGCGAGCGCGACACCAGGATCCGGGTGAACTCCTGGACCCGGGCGGCGAGTTCGCCCTCACGCAGCACCTCGTCCACCAAGCCCGTGCGCAGTGCCCGCTCCGCGTCGATCAACTCGCCGGAGAACAGCAGGTACTTGGCCGTGCTCGGCCCGACCAGCGACACCAGCCTCCGGGTGGAGGAGGCGGGATAGACGAGCCCCAGCTTTGCCGGGGTGATCCCGAACAGCGCTCCCTCCCGCGCGAACCGCAGATCGCAGGCCGCCGCCAACTGGGCCCCGCCGCCCACGCAGTGCCCCCGGATCGCCGCGAGGGTCGGCTTCGGGAAGGCGGCGAGAGCCTCTTCGGCGAGGCCCGCCAGCCGCTGCGCCTCGTCCGGGGACCCCCGCAGCGTGGAGATGTCGGCCCCCGCGCAGAACGTCCCGCCCTCCCCGGTGAGCACCAGCGCCCGGACCGCCGGGTCGGCGGCCAGCCGGTCGAGCAGCGGCGGCAGCGCCCGCCACATCCCGGCCGTCATGGCGTTGCGCTTGGCGGGGTGGTGGATGACGACGGTCGCGATCCCGTCGGCGACGGTGTCCAACAGCTGAGGCTCCATGCCCCGGATGCTAGCCACCGGCGTGGAGACCGACGTCTGGACCTGCCTCGGGACCGGCCTTGCGACCGACGTCTGGACCTGCCTCGGGACCGGCCTTGCGACCGACGTCGAACCCGTACAACCCGAATAGTTCCAAAAGCGACGCAGCTCGAAAAGCCTCTGTCATGTGACCGACCGACTCGCTCGCAAGTGATCCGAAAGTCGTCGATACACGCTGACTTCTGTTCAGTTCTTTGTGCGCGGCCTCGAGTTACCAACACTCGACATGTGGTGACAATCGAGCGCAAGGGTGGCGACCGGACCATGGACGACCAAGGGCGCGGGAGCGACCCACGCCCTGACGGCGGCGGGCACGGACCCGACGCCCCGAGGCCGCCGGAGCCACTGCCTTACGAAGGGGTCTGGCGGTTCACCGCTGCCGCCGTCGACGCCTCGGTGCCGCAGGCGCGGCGCGCCGTCCGGGAACTGCTCGCCCGCCAGGGCGTGCCGATCTCGGACGACCTCGTCCAGGGGCTCCTGCTGATCGTCTCCGAGCTGGTGACGAACGCCGTGAAACACGCGGCGCTCCTGTCGCCCACGCTCGCCGTCGAGGTCGCCGTCGGAGCCCAGTGGGTGCGGGTATCGGTGGAGGACAACCACCCCTACCGCCCGACCGCCCTGGAGACCGACCACGGCCGGCTCGGCGGCCGTGGTCTGCTCCTCGTGCGGGAGATCACTCTGGAGGCGGGCGGCGTCTGCGACGTGGAGCACACCGCGAGCGGCGGCAAGGTGGTCTGGGTCGCCCTGCCGCTCGAACCCGCACATCTGATCCAGGGGTGAGGGCCCGCGGCCCCGGGCCGGAGCCCGTGGTCACCAGCCCGCGGCCGGCCCCGTCAGCTCCCTGACCGCCGGCCGCGCCGCGTCCAGGACCGTCATGAACCAGGCCGAGAACGGGTCCTTGGCGTGCCGCTCCGCGAGCTCGGCCGGGGTGACGAACGCGGTGTCCCCGACCTCCTCCGGGTCCGGCCGGAGCGGCGCCTGGAGCAGTCCGACGAACAGGTGGTTGAACTCCTGCTCCACCAGGCCCGAGTCCGGGTCCGGGTGGTTGTAGCGGACCGTGCCCGCCTCGCCGAGCAGCGCCGGGGAGACCCCCAGCTCCTCGTGCGTCCGCCGGGCGGCCGCCGCGAACGGGGACTCGCCCGGGTAGGGGTGGCCGCAGCAGGTGTTCGACCAGACGCCGGGGGAGTGGTACTTGCCGAGAGCCCGCTGCTGCAGCAGCAGCCGGCCGCGCTCGTCGAAGAGGAAGACGGAGAACGCCCGGTGCAGCTGACCGGGCGGTTGATGAGCGGTCAGCTTCTCCGCGGTGCCGATCGTGGTGCCGTCCTCGTCGACCAGCTCCAGCAGGATCGCTTCCGTGGTGCCGCTCTCGGGACTGTGCATCGCGGTGGCAGGTGTGATCGGCATGCCCATCCTTCGCCTCGTTCTTCGAGCCTCAAGTCTGCCGCAACAAACCGGCGCTCCCGGCACTTCGCGGTCGACCCGCATGTCCTACCCGCACACCCCCGCCGAAGACACCTGGGCCCGTGGATCAGACCCCGAAAGCCGCCGGATACCTGATGGTGCCGGATGCGACCGGGGCGGAACCGTCGAGGACCAGCGCCATCATCGCCTCGTCCGGCACCTCGAATCCCGGCCGGATGCCGTACTCGGACGCACGGACGAAGCCGAAGCGCGGGTAGTACCCGGGATGCCCCAGGACGAGAACGAGCCGCTCCCCACCACGCGCGCGTGCCGCCTCCAGCACCGCGCGTACGACGGCCGCGCCCGCCCCCTGCCGCTGGTGGTCCGGCAGGACCGCGACGGGGGCCAGCGCCAGCGCGGGCACCTCGTCGACATGGCAGCGGGTGATCAGCGCGTACGCCGCGAGGGTGCCGTCCGGGGCCTCGGCGACGTACGACAGGTCCGGCAGCCAGGCGCCGGCGTCCTCGCGCAGCGCGTCGACCAGCCTGGCCTCCGCGTCGGTCTCGAAGGCGGCGGCGTTGACGCCGAACACCCCCGCGCGGTCGGCGGCCTTCTCCGGTCGTGTGGTCCAGTCAGGGGTCAGTGACACAGTTTCGCCTCGTGTTCCGCGTGGCCGCTCGGCTCCAGCTGGAAGGTGCAGTGCTCGACGTCGAAGTGGTCGCCGATGCAGCCCTGGAGGTCGTGCAGCATCTTCTCGTGACCGATGGAGTCCAGCGTGTCGGAGCCCACCACCACATGGGCGGAGAGCACCGGCATGCCGGAGGTGATGGTCCAGGCGTGCAGATCGTGGACGTCCTCCACACCGGGCAGGGCCAGTATGTGGGCCCGCACCTCGGCCATGTCGACGTTCTTCGGCGCCGACTCCAGCAGCACGTCGAGGGTCTCGCGCAGCAGCTTCACCGTACGCGGGACGATCATCACACCGATGACGAGCGAGGCGATCGGGTCGGCGGCCTGCCAGCCGGTGAGCAGGATGACCGCCGCAGAGACGATCACTGCCAGGGATCCGAGCGCGTCCGCGGCCACCTCCAGGAAGGCGCCCCGGACGTTCAGGCTCTCCTTCTGGCCCCGCATCAGCAGGGTCAGCGAGATCATGTTCGCGACCAGACCGATCGCGCCGAAGAAGACGGTGAGTCCACCCTGGGTCCCGACCGGTGTGATGAACCGCTGGATCGCCTCGAACAGCACATAGCCGCCGACGCCGAGCAGCAGCAGACAGTTGGCGAGCGCCGCGAGTATCTCGGCGCGGGCGTAGCCGAAGGTGCGGTTGCCGCTCGGCGGGCGGTTGGCGAAGTGGATCGCGAGGAGGGCCATGCCGAGGCCCACCGCGTCCGTCGCCATGTGCGCCGCGTCGGCGATGAGCGCCAGCGAATCGGCGAGCACGCCGCCGACGATCTCGACCAGCATGACGGTGAGCGTGATCGCCAGCGCGATCCGCAGCCGCCCGCGGTACGCGGCTGCCGCCGTACCGCTGGTCGGCGCGTGGTGCGCGTGCCCGTGGTCGTGACCGGCCCCCATGGATCCGCCTCTCTCAAGCGTCCGTGATGCGTCCGTGTGTTCGGCTCCTGATCACAGTCAACTACGGGTGGGGGGTATCCGGCAACGCGGCACTGAACACCGTTGTCATATCCTCTGACCTGCGGAAACGATGCGCAGGTCAGAGCGTTGCCATGATCGGGGTCGGCGGCCGCGAGGCTTAGAGACCGTGGTGCAGCCGCCAGCCTGCCCAGGCCGACTCGACCATCTCGCGCACCCCGCGCCTGGCCGTCCAGCCGAGTTCGCGCCGGGCCCGCTCGGCCGAGGCGACCGCGCGCGGCGCGTCACCGGGGCGGCGGGGTTCGACGAGTGCGGGACGGAGGTCCCCGGTCACCTCACCGATGAGGTCGACGAGTTCGCGGACCGAAACGCCCTCGCCCCGGCCGATGTTCACGGTCAGGTCGCCCGAGACGTCCCCGGCGGTGAGGCGGTGGGCAGCCGCGAGGTGCGCGTCGGCGAGATCGGCGACATGGATGTAGTCCCGGACACAGGTGCCGTCCGGGGTGGGGTAGTCGTCGCCGAAGATCCTCGGTGCCTCGTCACGGGTGAGGCGGTCGAAGACCATCGGGACGACGTTGAAGATGCCGGTGTCGGCCAGGGCGGGCTCGGCGGCGCCGGCCACGTTGAAGTAGCGCAGACAGGCGGTCGCGATGCCGTGCGCCTTCCCCGCCGCCCGGACCAGCCATTCCCCGGCCAGCTTGGTCTCGCCGTAGGGGCTCATCGGGGCGCACGGGGTGTCCTCCGTGATGAGGTCCGTGTCCGGGTTGCCGTAGACGGCGGCGGAGGAGGAGAAGAGGAAGCGCTCGACCCCGGCGGCGGCCACCGCCTCCAGGAGCGTGGCGAGCCCTCCGACGTTCTCCTGGTAGTAGCGGGTGGGCTGGGCGACGGACTCGCCCACCTGCTTGCGGGCCGCGAGGTGGACCACACCGGTCACGGCGTGCTCGGTGAGGGCGCGCTTGAGGAGGTCGCCGTCGAGGGCGGAGCCGTGGATCAACGGGATGTCCTCGGGGAGGCGGCCGCGGACCCCCGCGGAGAGGTCGTCCAGTGCGACGACCTGCTCGCCGGCCCCGGTCATGACCCTCGCCACGTGTGCGCCGATGTAGCCCGCCCCGCCTGTGATCAGCCATGTCATGCGGTCAACCTTATGTGGGGTGGCTGTTGTGCCCATTCGCCGTGGGGGGTGTGGAGGGTTGGCGGGTGCGCGTCCGTCGGTGGCTGGTCGCGCAGTTCCCCGCGCCCCTTGAGCGGCGCGGCGGGGCCCCCTTTCAGAGAAAGGAGACCTCCCCTTCGTCCCGTATCAACCGATATCCGCACCGGAGTTTGTGGCGCAACCCCCACATCCACGATGATGATCGCGGCGGAGGGCCGACGGCTTGAGCAGGCCGAACTGATCCGGCCGCGAACGGGCGGTGAACGCCGGCTTCTCTTCATCCGATAACCTCTGCCGACACGCCGCCGGGTCGCAGCGGGCCGGGGCGCCCCCACCACGTACACGTCCGGCGCGGTCGCGTCGGCACCCAGGGAGTGAGTTCGTCTGTCGACCGCCATCCTCACCGGTCAGCCGGTCCCCGGGTCGTCGCTGGAGGGCGATCTGCGGTCGCTCGGCTTCGACGTGCGGAACGCCTCCGACGCCGGTGACGCCGAGACGCTCCTGGCGACGGTGCCCGCGGACCAGCGGGTCGCGATCGTCGACTCCCGCTTCGTCGGCCATGTGCACGCCCTGCGCCTGGGACTGACCGACCCCCGCTTCGACGCGGCCGCCCTCCCGGGCGCCGTGACCGTGCGGCCCGCCGCCCGTCAGGCGCTGACCCGGGCCCTGGCCCGCGAGAACTCGGCCGAGGGCGGCACCGCGACCGTCGCCGTCGACAGCGTCGGCGTCGCCGACCGGATCGTCGCCGCCCTGGACGGCGAGGATGTCGGCCTCCACCGGCCCGAGCTCGGCACCCTGGTGGCCGCCGTCCCCGCCGACCCGCAGGCCCGCGACGAGGCCCGCCGGGCGGTCGCCGACGTCGACGACGAGGCCGTACGGCTGCGCACGGCGGTGAAGTCCCGTGACGGCTTCTTCACCACCTACTGCATCAGCCCGTACTCCCGCTACATCGCCCGCTGGTGCGCCCGCCGGGGCCTGACCCCGAACCAGGTCACCACGGCCTCGCTGATCACCGCCCTGATCGCGGCGGGCTGCGCGGCCACCGGCACCCGCGGCGGCTTCGTCGCGGCCGGCCTCCTGCTGCTCTTCTCCTTCGTCCTCGACTGCACCGACGGCCAGCTGGCCCGCTACTCGCTGCAGTACTCGACGCTCGGCGCCTGGCTCGACGCCACCTTCGACCGCGCCAAGGAGTACGCCTACTACGCGGGCCTCGCCCTCGGGGCCGCCCGTGGCGGGGACGACGTATGGGCCCTCGCGCTCGGCGCGATGGTCCTGCAGACCTGCCGTCACGTCGTCGACTTCTCGTTCAACGAGGCGAATCACGACGCGACCGCCAACACCAGCCCCACCGCCGCTCTCTCCGGCAAGCTCGACAGCGTCGGCTGGACCGTCTGGGTCCGCCGCATGATCGTCCTGCCGATCGGCGAACGCTGGGCCATGATCGCCGTCCTCACGGCGCTCACCACACCCCGTGTCACCTTCTACGCGCTGCTCATCGGCTGCGCGTTCGCCGCGACCTACACCACGGCGGGCCGCGTGCTGCGCTCGCTGACGCGCAAGGCGCAGCGGACGGACCGCGCGGCGCGCGCGCTGGCGGACCTGGCCGACAGCGGGCCGCTGGCCGAGGCGCTCTCGCACGTCATGCCGGGCCGCTTCCCGGCCGTCGCCAAGCTCCTCGCCTTCGCGGGCGCCGTCGTCCTGGTGCTCGCGGTCTGGATGGACGGCCCCGGCTGGTCGGTCGTCGTCTGCGCCGGTGTCTATGTCCTGGTCTCCGCCGACGCCGTCGCGCGCCCCCTCAAGGGTGCCCTCGACTGGCTGATCCCGCCGCTCTTCCGCGCCGCCGAATACGGCGTCGTCCTGATGCTGGCGGCCAAGGCCGAGGTGAACGGCGCCCTTCCCGCGGCTTTCGGGCTGGTGGCGGCCGTCGCCTACCATCACTACGACACGGTGTACCGCATCCGCGGCGACGCCGGCGCGCCGCCGCGGTGGCTGGTGCGGGCGATCGGCGGTCACGAAGGCAGGACCCTGCTGGTCACCGTCCTGGCCGCGCTGCTCGCGCCCACAGAGTTCACAGTCGCGCTCACGGCTCTCGCCGTGGCCGTGGCGCTGCTGGTGCTCCTCGAGAGCATCCGCTTCTGGGTGACCGCCCACAAGACAGGCGCACCCGCCGTACACGATGAAGGAGAACCCGCATGATCGGCCTCGTGCTGGCGGCCGGCGCCGGACGGCGTCTTCGCCCCTACACCGACACCCTCCCCAAGGCTCTGGTGCCGGTCGGCCCCGAGGGCGACGAGGAGAGCCTCACGGTTCTCGACCTCACCCTCGGCAACTTCGCCGAGATCGGCCTGACCGAGGTCGCGATCATCGTCGGGTACCGCAAGGAGGCCGTCTACGAGCGCCGCGAGGCGCTGGAGGCCAAGTACGGGCTCAAGATCACCCTGATCGACAACGACAAGGCCGAGGAGTGGAACAACGCCTACTCCCTGTGGTGCGGCCGTGACGCCATCAAGCACTCGGTGATCCTCGCCAACGGCGACACCGTGCACCCGGTCTCCGTCGAGAAGACCCTGCTCGCCGCCCGCGGCGACGGCAAGAAGATCATCCTCGCCCTCGACACGGTGAAGTCCCTCGCCGACGAGGAGATGAAGGTCGTCGTCGGCCCCGAGGGCGGCATGACCAAGATCACCAAGCTGATGGACCCGGCCGAGGCGACCGGTGAGTACATCGGCGTCACCCTCATCGAGGGCGAGGCCGCCGACGAGCTGGCCGACGCCCTGAAGACGGTCTTCGAGACGGACCCGCAGCAGTTCTACGAGCACGGCTACCAGGAGCTCGTGAACCGCGGCTTCCGGATCGACGTGGCCCCCATCGGTGACGTCAAGTGGGTCGAGATCGACAACCACGACGACCTCGCCAAGGGACGTGAGATCGCGTGCCAGTACTGACGAGGCTCATCCCCTCGCCGGTCGTCGTGGACATCCGCCCCGGCGCGCTCGATGATCTGGCGACGATTCTGTCGGACCAGCGCATCGCGCCGTCGGGCCGGCTGGCCTTCGCGATCAGCTCGCGCTCCGGCGCCGCGCTGCGCGACCGGTTCGCCCCGGCGCTGCCGGAGGCCGACTGGTTCAGCGACGCCGACGGCACCATCGACGGAGCGGTACGGCTCGCCGACTCGATCAAGAAGGGCGGTCACTACGACGCCGTGGTCGGGCTCGGCGGTGGCAAGGTCATCGACTGCGCCAAGTACGCGGCCGCCCGGGTGGGCCTGCCGCTGGTCGCCGTCGCCACCAACCTCGCCAACGACGGTCTGTGCTCCCCGGTGGCCACCCTCGACAACGACGCGGGCCGCGGCTCCTACGGTGTGCCGAACCCGATCGGCATCGTCATCGACCTGGACGTCATCCGGGAGGCCCCGGTGCGCTTCGTGCGGGCCGGCATCGGCGACGTGATCTGCAAGATCTCCGCCGTGGCCGACTGGGAGCTGTCCAGCCGGGAGACCGGCGAGAAGGTCGACGGACTGGCCGCCGCCATGGCCCGCCAGGCCGCCGAGGCCGTGCTGCGTCACCCCGGCGGGGTCGGCGACGACGACTTCCTGACCACGCTCTCCGAGTCCCTCGTCCTGTGCGGGATCTCCATGTCGGTGGCCGGCGACAGCCGCCCCGCCTCGGGCGCCTGCCACGAGATCAGCCACGCGTTCGACCTGACGTTCCCCAAGCGGAACGCCCTGCACGGCGAACAGTGCGGTCTCGGCGGGGCGTTCGCCACCTTCCTGCGCGGCCACCACGAGATCGCGGGCCAGATGACCGAGGTGCTGCGCCACCACGGCCTGCCCGTCCTCCCGGACGAGATCGGCTTCACGGTCGACGAGTTCGTCCAGGTCGTGGAGTTCGCCCCGCAGACCCGGCCGGGCCGCTACACCATCCTGGAACACCTCGAACTGAGCACCGAACAGATCAAGGACGCCTACGCCGACTATGCCAAAGCCATCAGTAGCTGAGCTGCGCCCGGTCGTCCACCCCCCGGGTGTGAAGGACCGGCGCAGCGGTGAGCACTGGGCCGGCCGGCTCTACATGCGCGAGATCTCGCTGCGGATAGACCGGCACCTGGTGAACACCCGGGTCTCGCCCAACCAGCTGACCTACCTGATGACCGTCTTCGGCGTCCTCGCCGCCCCGGCCCTGCTGGTGCCGGGCATCCCGGGCGCCGTCCTCGGTGTGCTGATGGTCCAGCTGTACCTGCTGTTCGACTGCGTCGACGGCGAGATCGCCCGCTGGCGCAAGCAGTACTCGATGACCGGCGTCTACGTCGACCGGGTCGGCGCCTACCTGTGCGACGCGGCCGTCCTCGTCGGCTTCGGTCTGCGAGCGGCGGACCTGTGGGGCACCGGCCGGATCGACTGGCTGTGGGCCTTCCTCGGCACCCTGGCCGCGCTCGGCGCCATCCTGATCAAGGCCGAGACGGACCTCGTGGGGGTCGCCCGGCACCAGACGGGCAAGCCGCCGGTCCAGGAGTCGGCCGCCGAGCCGCGCTCCTCCGGCATGGCGCTGGCCCGCAGGGCCGCCGCCGCCCTGAAGTTCCACCGGCTGATCCTCGGCGTCGAGGCCTCCCTGCTGATCCTCGCCCTCGCGGTCGTGGACCAGATCCGCGGCGACCTCTTCTTCTCCCGGGTGGGCGTCGCCGTCCTGGCCGGCATCGCCCTGCTCCAGACCCTGCTGCACCTGGTGTCGATCCTCGTCTCCAGCAGGCTGAAGTGAGCGGCGGCATGAAGGTCGGCGCGGTGATCATCACCATGGGCAACCGCCCCGACGAACTCCGCGCCCTCCTCGACTCGGTCGCCAAGCAGGAGGGCGACCGGGTCGAGGCGGTCGTCGTCGGCAACGGCTCGCCCGTCCCGGACGTCCCCGAGGGCGTCCGGACGGTCGAGCTGCCCGAGAACCTCGGCATCCCCGGCGGCCGCAACATAGGCATAGAGGCGTTCGGGCCCAGCGGCCGGGACGTCGACGTGCTGCTCTTCCTCGACGACGACGGCCTGCTCGCGCACCACGACACCGCCGAACTCTGCCGCAAGGCCTTCGAGGCCGACCCGAAGCTCGGCATCGTCAGCTTCCGCATCGCCGACCCCGACACCGGCGAGACCCAGCGGCGCCATGTGCCCCGGCTGCGGGCCGCCGACCCGATGCGTTCCTCCCGGGTCACCACCTTCCTCGGCGGCGCCAACGCCGTACGCACCCAGGTCTTCGCCGAAGTCGGCGGCCTCCCGGACGAATTCTTCTACGCCCACGAGGAAACCGACCTGGCATGGCGGGCCCTCGACGCGGGCTGGATGATCGACTACCGGTCCGACATGGTGCTGTACCACCCCACGACCGCGCCCTCCCGGCACGCGGTCTACCACCGCATGGTCGCGCGCAACCGCGTCTGGCTCGCGCGCCGTAATCTCCCCGCGCCGCTCGTCCCGGTCTATCTGGGCGTCTGGCTGCTCCTGACCCTGCTCCGCAAGCCCTCCGGACCCGCCCTGAAGGCCTGGTTCGGCGGCTTCAAGGAGGGTTGGGCGAGCCCCTGTGGTCCCCGTCGTCCCATGAAGTGGCGTACGGTGTGGCGGCTGACCCGGCTGGGACGACCTCCCGTCATCTGACAAGCTCGAAATCTGAGAGCATGCGGCCGTACCCGGTCCAGGTTTCCGCCTCGGCCCGACCAGGCTGCGCACTTTGAGGACGAAAGTTTCCATTTGTGAGTGAGACAACGCATGACGGCAGGGTTGTGGTGAGCGACCGTCCGTCGCCCGACGACGGGCTCTCCGCGACGGAACTGGCCGCCAAGTACGGGCTCGCCGTGAGCGGCGCCCGGCCCGGACTCGTCGAGTACGTCCGCCAGATGTGGGGGCGGCGCCACTTCATCCTCGCCTTCTCCCAGGCGAAGCTCACCGCGCAGTACAGCCAGGCCAAGCTCGGCCAGCTGTGGCAGGTGGCCACCCCGCTGCTCAACGCGCTGGTGTACTTCCTGATCTTCGGCCTCATCCTGGGTGCCGACCGCGGCATGCCCCGCGAGGTGTACGTCCCGTTCCTGGTCACGGGTGTGTTCGTCTTCACCTTCACGCAGAGCTCGGTGATGGCGGGCGTCCGCGCGATCTCCGGGAACCTGGGCCTGGTGCGCGCCCTGCACTTCCCGCGCGCCTCGCTGCCCATCTCCTTCGCGCTCCAGCAGCTGCAGCAGCTGATGTTCTCGATGATCGTGCTGTTCTGCGTCGCGGTCGGCTTCGGCAGCTACCCGCGCCTGTCCTGGCTGCTGATCCTCCCCGTGCTGGTGCTGCAGTTCCTCTTCAACACCGGGCTCGCGCTGATCATGGCCCGGATGGGCGCCAAGACCCCGGACCTCGCGCAGCTGATGCCGTTCGTGATGCGGACCTGGATGTACGCCTCCGGCGTCATGTTCTCCATCCCGGTGATGCTGGAGGACCACCCCAAGTGGATCGCCGACGTCCTGCAGTGGAACCCGGCGGCGATCTACATGGACCTGATGCGCTTCGCGCTGATCGACGGCTACGGCTCCGAGAACCTGCCCCCGCACGTGTGGGCGGTCGCCGGCGGCTGGGCCGTACTGTTCGCGCTCGGCGGCTTCGTGTACTTCTGGAAGGCGGAGGAGAGGTACGGCCGTGGCTGAGTCACTCATCCCCACCGTCATCGCGGACGAGCTGCACATCGTCTACCGCGTCAACGGCGCCAAGACCGGCAAGGGCAGCGCCACCGCGGCCCTCAGCCGCATCCTCAAGCGTGGCGAGGAGCGCGGGGTGCGCAAGGTGCACGCCGTCAAGGGCGTCTCCTTCATCGCCTACCGGGGCGAGGCCATCGGCCTGATCGGCTCCAACGGCTCCGGCAAGTCCACCCTGCTGCGCGCGATCGCGGGTCTGCTGCCGGCGGAGAAGGGCAAGGTCTACACCGACGGCCAGCCCTCGCTGCTCGGCGTGAACGCCGCCCTGATGAACGACCTCACGGGCGAGCGCAACGTCATATTGGGCGGTCTCGCGATGGGCATGTCCCGAGACCAGATCAAGGAGCGCTACCAGGGGATCGTCGACTTCTCCGGCATCAACGAGAAGGGCGACTTCATCACCCTGCCGATGCGCACCTACTCGTCCGGTATGGCGGCCCGCCTGCGGTTCTCCATCGCGGCCGCGAAGGACCACGACGTGCTGATGATCGACGAGGCCCTCGCCACCGGTGACCGCGCCTTCCAGAAGCGGTCCGAGGCCCGCATCCGCGAGCTGCGCAAGGAGGCCGGCACGGTCTTCCTGGTCAGTCACAACAACAAGTCCATCCGTGACACCTGCGACCGCGTCCTGTGGCTGGAGCGCGGTGAACTCCGCATGGACGGCCCGACCGACGAGGTGCTCAAGGAGTACGAGAAGTTCACGGGCAAGTAGTCCCGCACGGCCCGGGCCCCGCCGGAACTGCTCCGGCGGGGCCCGGCGTCTGCAAGGGAGACCGGGGCGGGGCGCTCGTCCGGCAGACCGGGGACGGCATCCGCAAAGGAAACGCCAACTTCGGCAAGGAAGTGTCAACTCCGGCCGCCCATAGGAATCTTGGGGGCAATCGGTGCGTTCTTGTGATGTGCAGGACACCCCCACGGAGCATGGTGCGTTGTACAACGTAAGCTGTACCGGTGCCGAATCGCGGCAAGTGGGTCCATAATGCGCGACACCCGGCATCCGCCGCAGACGCCGCCCACTGGGCGGCGTGTCCGAAATAGTGCGTATTGGGTCGGCAGTGTAGAACGGGAGATGTGACGGCCATGGCTACGGAGACTCCCCAGCGCAACCACGCTTCTGCCGTTCCCGCGCCGGGTGACGAGCGGTGACCGAAACCGGGACGGCGCGCGCCGGGAACCCGGAGCGCGACACCCTCGACAAGGCCGGGGCCGAGAACTTTCCCGTCGCCCCGTTCTTCCTGCCCCGGGCCTGGCGCGCCGACCTCATGGCCGTCTACGGCTTCGCCCGCCTCGTCGACGACATCGGAGACGGCGACCTCGCCCCCGGCGGCGCCGACGCCCGCCTCCTCGGTCTCGCCCCGCAGGACGCCGACGACCGGCTGCTCCTCCTGGACGCCTTCGAGGCCGACCTCGGCAAGGTCTTCGACGGCACCCCGAACCACCCCCTGCTGCGCGGGCTGCGCCGCACCGTCCGCCGCCACCGCCTCACCCCCGAGCCGTTCCTCGCGCTGATCGCCGCCAACCGCCAGGACCAGCTGGTCCAGCGGTACGAGACCTACGACGACCTGCTCGCCTACTGCGCCCTGTCCGCCAACCCCGTCGGCCGTCTGGTTCTCGCCGTCACCGGCGCGACCACCCCCGAGCGGGTCCGGCACTCGGACGCGATCTGCACCGCGCTGCAGATCGTCGAACACCTCCAGGACGTCGCCGAGGACCTGGGCCGTGACCGGGTCTATCTGCCCGCCGCGGACATGAAGCGCTTCCACGTCCAGGAGAAGGACCTCGCCGCGCCCACCGCGGGCGCGTCGGTGCGCGCCCTGATCGCGTACGAGGCAGAACGCGCCCGCCTCCTCCTCGACGAGGGCGCCCCCCTCGTGGGCAGCGTCCACGGCAGGCTGAGGCTGCTCCTCGCGGGGTTCGTGGCGGGAGGAAGGGCGGCGGTCCACGCCATCGCCGCCGCCGAGTTCGACGTACTTCCCGGCCCGCCCAAGCCCGGCAAGCTCAGGCTGCTGCGCGAGGTGGGCGCGACCCTGCGAGGAGAGGGGTGATCAGGACCGTGGAGTCGGAACCACACGTGTCCGCGCCGGTACTCGCCGCCTACAGCTACTGCGAGGCCGTCACCGGACAGCAGGCCCGCAACTTCGCCTACGGCATCAGGCTGCTGCCCACGCCCAAGCGCCGCGCGATGTCCGCGCTGTACGCGTTCTCCCGGCGCGTCGACGACATCGGTGACGGCGCCCTCGCGATCGAGGTCAAGGCGGGCAGGCTGGAGGAGACCAAGGCGCTGCTGACCCGGGTCACGGGCGGCTCCGTCGACGAGGACGACACGGACCCCGTCGCGGTGGCCCTCGCCCACGCGGCGGCCGCCTTCCCGATCCCGCTCGACGCCCTCCACGAACTCATCGACGGCGTCCTCATGGACGTGCACGGGGAGCACTACGAGACCTGGGACGACCTGAAGGTCTACTGCCGCTGCGTCGCGGGTGCCATCGGCAGGCTCTCGCTCGGCGTCTTCGGCACGGAACCCGGGGCGCGCGGCGCCGAGCGCGCGCCGGAGTACGCCGACACCCTCGGTCTCGCCCTCCAACTGACCAACATCCTCAGGGACGTTCGTGAGGACGCGCAGGGCGGGCGAACCTATCTGCCCTCCGACGACCTCGCGAAGTTCGGCTGCTCGGCGGGGTTCGCCGGGCCGCTGCCACCCGCGGACTCCGACTTCGCGGGTCTGGTGCACTTCGAGGTGCGTCGGGCCCGCACCCTGTTCGCCGAGGGGTACCGGCTGCTGCCGATGCTCGACCGCCGCAGCGGCGCCTGTGTCGCCGCCATGGCCGGCATCTACCGCCGGCTGCTCGACCGCATCGAGCGCGAGCCGGAGGCCGTCCTGCGCGGGCGCGTCTCGCTGCCCGGCCGGGAGAAGGCGTACGTCGCCGTCCGCGGCCTCTCCGGTCTGGACGCCCGCCATGTGTCACGCCGTACCGTCAGGAGGCGCGTCTGATGGACAATCCGGTCCAAGGAGAACCCATCGGCGAAAAGTGGTACGCAACCCTCCGCGTCGGCGTGGCGTCCCAGACTGCGACGGTCCGCCGCGAACCGCTCCGGCACCCCGGCGGACCGGCAGGGGAGGGTGCACGATGACCGAGAGCACGCAGTCCCGGCAACCGAGGGGAACGGACCGCGAGGACCGGTCCCGGAGCACGGCCGTGGTGATCGGCGGAGGGCTCGCGGGCATCACCGCCGCGCTCTCGCTCGCCGACGCCGGTGTGCGGGTCACCCTTCTGGAAGGACGGCCCCGCCTCGGCGGACTCGCCTTCTCCTTCCGGCGCGGCGACCTGACCGTCGACAACGGACAGCACGTGTACCTGCGGTGCTGCACCGCCTACCGCTGGTTCCTCGACCGCGTCGACGCCGCCGCGCTCGCGCCCGTGCAGGATCGTCTCGACGTGCCCGTTCTCGACGCCGAGGGACGGCCGGGCAGGCGGCTCGGCAGACTGCGCCGCGACGCGCTGCCGGTACCGCTGCACCTGGGGCGCAGCCTCGCCACGTACACCCATCTCTCGCTCGCCGAGCGCGCCGGGGTGGGGCGGGCCGCGCTGGCGCTGAAGGCGCTCGACCCCGCCGACCCGGCCCTGGACGCACAGGACTTCGGGGGCTGGCTCGCCGCACACGGGCAGTCGGCGCGGGCCGTCGAGGCGCTGTGGGACCTCGTGGGGGTCGCCACCCTCAACGCGGTGGCCGGTGACGCCTCCCTCGCGCTCGCCGCGATGGTGTTCAAGACGGGCCTGCTGTCCGAGCCGGGCGCCGCCGACATCGGCTGGGCCCGGGTGCCGCTCGGCGAACTGCACGACCACAAGGCCCGGAAGGCGCTGGACTCGGCCGGCGTCCGCACCGTGCTGCGCGCCCGCGCCACCTCCGTCTCCCGTACGGAGAACGGGAACTGGCGGGTCGAGGTGCCCGGCGAGACCCTCGACGCGGACGCCGTCGTGCTCGCCGTGCCCCAGCACGAGACGTACGACCTGCTGCCCGAGGGAGCCCTCGACGAGCCCGGACGGCTGCTGGAGATCGGCACCGCCCCGATCCTCAACGTCCATGTGGTGTATGACCGGAAGGTGCTCAGTCGGCCGTTCTTCGCGGCGCTCGGCTCACCCGTCCAATGGGTCTTCGACCGGACCGAGGCCTCGGGTCTGCGCGACGGCCAGTACCTGGCGCTGTCGCAGTCGGCCGCGCAGAACGAGATCGATGCACCGGTCTCCGTCCTGCGCGAGCGGTATCTGCCCGAGCTGGAACGGCTGTTGCCCGGCACGCGCGGCGCCGCGGTGAAGGACTTCTTCGTGACCCGGGAGCGCACCGCGACCTTCGCTCCCACCCCCGGCGTCGGACGGCTCAGGCCCGGCGCCCGCACCAAGGCACCCGGCCTGTACCTGGCCGGAGCGTGGACCGCCACCGGGTGGCCCGCGACCATGGAGAGTGCGGTCCGCAGCGGCATCGCGGCGGCTCAGGCCGCCCTCGCCGCTCCGGGCCGGCCCCGGAACCGCCTCCTCGACCACGAGGAGGCGGCATGACGCTCGCAGCGCGCCGGACCGGTGACCGCACTCTCGGTACCGCGAACACATCGACCTCTGGAGAGACTGTGCCCACTGTGCCCCCGGCCGTGACGGCCGCCGCGAGGACCGCGGTGGACGTGACCGCGCTCCTGGAGCGCGGGCGGACCCTGGCCACCCCCGTGCTGCGGGCGGCCGTCGACCGGCTGGCGCCCCCCATGGACACCGTCGCCGCCTACCACTTCGGCTGGATCGACGCCCACGGCAACCCGGCGGACGGCGACGGCGGCAAGGCCGTGCGTCCCGCGCTCGCCGTCATGTCCGCCGAGGTCACCGGCGCCGCGCCCGAGGTCGGCATCCCCGGTGCGGTGGCCGTGGAGCTGGTGCACAACTTCTCGCTGCTGCACGACGACCTGATGGACGGCGACGAGCAGCGCCGCCACCGCGACACCGTGTGGAAGGTGCACGGCCCCGCACAGGCCATCCTCGTCGGGGACGCGCTGATGGTCCTGGCCAACGAGATCCTCCTCGAACTGGGCACCGCCGAGGCGGCCCGCGCCACCCGCCGCGTCACCACGGCGACCCGCGCGCTCATCGACGGACAGGCCCAGGACATCTCCTACGAGCACCGCGAGCGGGTCACCGTGGAGGAGTGCCTGGAGATGGAGGGCAACAAGACCGGCGCCCTGCTCGCCTGTGCCTGCTCCATCGGCGCGGTCCTCGGCGGCGCGGACGACCACACCGCCGACACGCTGGAGAAGTACGGCTACCACCTCGGCCTCGCCTTCCAGGCCGTGGACGATCTGCTGGGCATCTGGGGCGACCCGGTGTCCACGGGCAAGCAGACCTGGAGCGATCTGCGGCAGCGCAAGAAGTCCCTGCCCGTCGTGGCCGCGCTCGCGGCCGGCGGCCCGGCCTCCCAGCAACTGGGCGAACTTCTCGCAGCCGACGCCAAGGCGAGCGACTTCGAGAACTTCTCCGAGGAGGAGTTCGCCGCGCGCGCCGCCCTCATCGAGCAGGCGGGCGGCCGCGAGTGGGCCGTCGAGGAGGCACGGCGCCAGCACAGGATCGCCATCGAGGCGCTGGACTCGATCCGGATGCCCGAGCGGGTGCGGGAGGAGTTCGCGGCCCTCGCGGACTTCGTCGTCGTACGGAAGAGATGATCGCCATCCCCCAGGAGCCGACCGTCATCGGTCGCATAGCCCTCGCGTAGTCGCCGGCCGGTGCCCCGTCACCGGACACGCACCGGCCGACGGCTGACCCACCGCAGAGAGATCCGTCCACTGCACGAAGGGGAAGCCATGACAGCGACGACCGACGGAAGCACCGGGGCACTGCCGCCCCGAGCCCCCTCGGCCAGCGACACCGACCACGACACCACGCCGGCGGCAGGGGCCCGGGACGCCGCCGCGCGCGCCGTACGGCGCTCCACCGACTTCCTCCTCTCCCTGCAGGACGACCAGGGCTGGTGGAAGGGCGACCTGGAGACCAACGTCACCATGGACGCCGAGGACCTGCTGCTCCGTCAGTTCCTCGGCATCCGCGACGAGAAGACCACCCACGCGGCCGCCCTGTTCATCAGAGGCGAGCAGCGACCGGACGGAACCTGGGCCACCTTCTACGGTGGCCCGCCCGACCTCTCCGCCACCGTCGAGGCGTACGTCGCGCTGAGACTGGCCGGGGACGACCCCGGCGCGCCGCACATGGCGAGGGCCTCCGCGTGGATCCGCGAGCGGGGCGGGATCGCCGCCGCCCGGGTCTTCACCCGCATCTGGCTGGCACTGTTCGGCTGGTGGAAGTGGGACGACCTGCCGGAGATGCCGCCGGAGATCATCTGGTTCCCGAAGTGGATGCCGCTCAACATCTACGACTTCGGCTGCTGGGCGAGGCAGACGATCGTGCCGCTGACGGTGGTCTCGGCGAAGCGTCCGGTGCGGCCCGCGCCCTTCCCGCTGGACGAGCTGCACACCGACCCCGGGCGCCCCAACCCGCCCACGCCCCTTGATCCGATGGGCAGTTGGGAAGGAGCGTTCCAGCGGCTCGACAAGCTGCTGCACGGCTATCACAAGGTGGCGCTGAAGCGGCTGCGCAAGGCCGCGATGAACAGCGCGGCCCGCTGGATCGTCGAACGGCAGGAGAACGACGGCTGCTGGGGCGGCATCCAGCCGCCGGCCGTGTACTCGCTGATCGCGCTGCACCTGCTCGGCTACGACCTCCACCACCCCGTGATGCGTGCCGGGTTGGAGTCGCTCGACCGGTTCGCCGTGTGGCGTGAGGACGGGGCCCGGATGATCGAGGCCTGCCAGTCGCCGGTGTGGGACACCTGCCTCGCCACCATCGCGCTCGCCGACGCGGGCCTGCCCGCCGACCACCCCCAACTCGTCAGAGCCGCCGACTGGATGCTCGGGGAGGAGATCGTCCGCCCCGGCGACTGGGCGGTGAAGCGTCCCCAACTCCCGCCGGGCGGTTGGGCCTTCGAGTTCCACAACGACAACTACCCCGACATCGACGACACCGCCGAGGTCGTCCTCGCGCTGCGCCGGGTCGCCCACCCCGACCCGGAGCGCGTGGACAAGGCCGTCCGGCGGGGGGTGCGCTGGACCGTCGGCATGCAGTCGCGCAACGGGGCCTGGGGCGCTTTCGACGTCGACAACACCAGCCCGGTCCCCAACCGGCTGCCGTTCTGCGACTTCGGCGAGGTCATCGACCCGCCGTCCGCCGACGTCACGGCGCACGTGGTGGAGATGCTCGCGGTCGAGGGCCTGTCCCACGCCCCGGGCACCCGGCGCGCCATCGAGTGGCTGCTCGCCGAACAGGAGCCGAACGGCGCGTGGTTCGGGCGCTGGGGCGTCAACTACGTGTACGGCACCGGCTCGGTGGTCCCCGCGCTGGTGAGCGCCGGGCTGCCCGCCGCGCACCCCGCGATCCGCCGGGCCGTGGCCTGGCTGGAGACGGTGCAGAACGACGACGGCGGCTGGGGCGAGGACCTGCGCTCCTACCCCGACCCCGCCGAGTGGGGCGGCAAGGGCGCCTCCACCGCTTCCCAGACCGCGTGGGCGCTGCTCGCGCTGCTGGCGGCGGGGGAGCGGGACGCCAAGTCCACCGAACGCGGCGTCGAGTGGCTGGCCCGGACCCAGGGGGAGGACGGCTCCTGGGACGAGCCGTACTTCACCGGCACCGGCTTCCCCTGGGACTTCTCGATCAACTACCACCTCTACCGGCAGGTCTTCCCGCTCACCGCGCTCGGCCGGTACGTCCACGGCGAACCGGCGGTCCTCACAGCCCAGGGCCGCTGATGGACGCGCCCGCCGCCCCGGTCCCGCTGCTGATCGCCTGCGCGCTCGGCATCGAGCACCTCGCCCTGCGCAGCGGCGACCGGGGCGGCGCCGGGGGTCCGGTCACCGTCCTGCGCACCGGCATGGGGCCGAGGGCCGCCGAGCGGTCCGTCGCCCGGCTGCTCGCCGCCCCCGAGCTGCGCGACGCGGCGGTCCTGGCCACCGGGTTCTGCGCCGGGCTCGCCCCGGGCATGCACCCCGGCGATCTGGTCGTCGCCGAGGAGACCCGTGGCCCCGACGGCGCCGTCACCCCCTGTGTGGGCACCGAACTGCTGGTCGAGGAGCTGGCGAGGGCCGTGCCGGGGCGCACGATCCACACCGGCCCGCTCACCGGATCGGACCACGTCGTACGGGGGCAGGAGCGGTCGGACCTGTTCGCGACCGGCGCGATCGCGGTCGACATGGAATCCGCGGTCACGCTCCATCGCGCCCTGAGATCGGGCGCACGCCCGGTTGCGGCCGTCCGGGTGGTCGTGGACGCTCCAGAACATGAACTGGTCCGGATCGGCACGGTACGCGGTGGAATATCAGCTTTCCGCGTCCTTCGTGCCGTACTCCCCGCTTACTACGAATGGCACCGTTCCTTGCTGCTCCCCAGGAGGTGAGCCAGATGGCCATGCCGCTCCGCCAGTCCATCAAGGTGGCGACGTATCTCGCCGAACAGAAGCTCCGCAAGCGGGACAAGTTCCCGCTGATCGTCGAGCTGGAACCGCTCTACGCCTGCAATCTGAAGTGCGAGGGCTGCGGCAAGATCCAGCACCCGGCGGGTGTGCTGAAGCAGCGCATGCCGGTGGCGCAGGCCGTGGGCGCCGTTCTGGAGTCCGGTGCGCCGATGGTGTCGATCGCCGGTGGCGAGCCCCTGATGCACCCGAAGATCGATGAGATCGTGCGTCAGTTGGTGGCAAGGCGGAAGTACGTCTTCCTGTGCACCAACGCCCTGCTCATGCGCAAGAAGATGGACCAGTTCAAGCCCTCGCCGTACTTCGCGTTCGCGGTGCACATCGACGGGCTGCGGGAGCGGCACGACGAGTCCGTGGCGAAGGAGGGAGTGTTCGACGAGGCCGGGGCCGCCATCAAGGAGGCCAAGCGACGCGGCTTCCGGGTGACCACCAACTCCACGTTCTTCAACACCGACACCCCGCAGACCGTCATCGAGGTCCTGAACTTCCTCAACGACGACCTCAAGGTCGACGAGATGATGATCTCGCCCGCCTACGCCTACGAGAAGGCCCCCGACCAGGAGCACTTCCTCGGCGTCGAGCAGACCCGCGAACTGTTCAAGAAGGCCTTCTCCGGCGGCAACCGGCGGCGCTGGCGGCTCAACCACTCGCCCCTGTTCCTCGACTTCCTGGAGGGCAAGGTCGACTTCCCGTGCACGGCGTGGGCCATCCCCAACTACTCGCTCTTCGGCTGGCAGCGTCCCTGCTACCTGATGAGCGACGGGTACGTCACGACGTACCGGGAGCTGATCGAGGACACCGACTGGGACGCGTACGGCCGGGGCAAGGACCCGCGTTGCGCCAACTGCATGGCGCACTGCGGCTACGAACCGACCGCCGTCCTCGCCACCATGGGATCGCTGAAGGAATCCCTGCGCGCCCTGCGCGAGACCGTCTCCTCGAACCACGCGAACCAGGGGTGACGGGATGACCGCAGTGTCGCTGGGCATCCCTGAGTTGCCCGTCCGGCCGATCGCGGAACGCCGTCTCTCGCGGGGGATCCAGGTCGGCCCGGTGGCCGTCGGGGGCGGGGCACCGGTGTCGGTGCAGTCGATGACGACGACCCGTACCTCGGACGTCGGCGCCACCCTGCAGCAGATCGCGGAACTCACCGCGTCCGGCTGCCAGATCGTCCGGGTCGCCTGTCCCACACAGGACGACGCGGACGCCCTCGCCACCATCGCCCGCAAGTCGCAGATCCCCGTGATCGCGGACATCCACTTCCAGCCGAAGTACGTCTTCGCGGCGATCGAGGCCGGCTGCGCGGCGGTACGGGTGAACCCCGGCAACATCAAGCAGTTCGACGACAAGGTCAAGGAGATCGCGCGGGCGGCGAAGGACCACGACACCCCGATCCGGATCGGGGTCAACGCGGGCTCGCTCGACCGGAGGCTGCTCCAGAAGTACGGCAGGGCCACGCCCGAGGCGCTGGTGGAGTCCGCGCTGTGGGAGGCGTCGCTGTTCGAGGAGCACGACTTCCGGGACATCAAGATCTCGGTCAAGCACAACGACCCCGTCGTGATGATCGAGGCGTACCGCCAGCTGGCCGCCCGGTGCGACTATCCCCTGCACCTGGGCGTGACCGAGGCCGGTCCCGCCTTCCAGGGGACCGTCAAGTCCGCCGTCGCCTTCGGGGCGCTGCTCAGCGAGGGGATCGGCGACACCATCCGGGTCTCGCTGAGCGCCCCGCCGGTCGAGGAGATCAAGGTCGGCATCCAGATCCTGGAGTCGCTGAACCTGCGGCAACGACGGCTGGAGATCGTCTCGTGCCCCTCGTGCGGGCGGGCACAGGTCGATGTGTACCGGCTGGCGGACGAGGTCACCGCAGGTCTGGAAGGTATGGAGGTCCCGTTGCGGGTCGCGGTCATGGGCTGCGTCGTCAACGGACCCGGGGAGGCGCGGGAGGCGGACCTGGGGGTCGCCTCCGGCAACGGCAAGGGGCAGATCTTCGTCAAGGGCGAGGTCATCAAGACCGTGCCCGAGTCGAAGATCGTGGAGACCCTCATCGACGAGGCGATGAAGATCGCCGAGCAGATGGAGAAGGACGGCGTCGCGTCGGGGGAACCGGCGGTCACCGTGAGTTGACGACACGGGCTGAAGAGCACGGACCGAGAGGGGGCCCGACGTGACGATTCTGGAGAGCATCCGGCAACCGCGCGACCTGAAGGCGCTGACCGAGGCGGAACTCGGGGAACTGGCCGACGAGATCAGGGAGTTCCTGGTGCACGCGGTCGCCAGGACCGGGGGTCACCTGGGGCCCAACCTGGGGGTGGTGGAACTGTCCGTCGCCCTTCACCGGGTCTTCGACTCGCCCGTGGACCGCATCGTCTGGGACACCGGCCACCAGAGCTATGTGCACAAGCTACTGACGGGCCGTCAGGACTTTTCCAAGCTGCGCGGCAAGGGGGGCCTGTCCGGATACCCCTCGCGCGAGGAGTCCGAGCACGACATCGTCGAGAACAGCCACGCCTCCACCGCCCTCGGGTGGGCGGACGGCCTCGCCAAGGCCCGCCAGGTGCGGGGGGAGGAGGGGCATGTCGTCGCGGTCATCGGCGACGGCGCCCTGACCGGCGGTATGGCCTGGGAGGCACTCAACAACATCGCCGCCGCCAAGGACCGGCCGCTCATCATCGTCGTCAACGACAACGAACGCTCCTACTCACCCACCATCGGCGGCCTCGCCAACCACCTCGCGACCCTGCGCACCACCGACGGCTACGAGCAGTTCCTCGCCTGGGGCAAGGACGTCCTGCTGCGCACCCCCCTCGTCGGCAGGGAGGTCTACGAGGCGCTGCACGGGGCGAAGAAGGGCTTCAAGGACGCGTTCGCGCCGCAGGGCATGTTCGAGGACCTGGGCCTCAAGTACGTCGGACCGATCGACGGACACGACATCAGGGCGGTCGAGTCCGCGCTGCGCCGCGCCAAACGCTTCCACGGGCCCGTCCTGGTGCACTGCCTGACGCAGAAGGGCCGCGGCTACGAGCCCGCCCTCGCGAACGAGGAGGACCACTTCCACACCGTCGGCGTGATGGACCCGCTGACCTGCGAACCGCTGACCCCCGCCGGGGGGCCGTCCTGGACGTCGGTCTTCGGCGACGAGATCGTGCGGATCGGGGACGAGCGCGAGGATGTCGTGGCGATCACGGCCGCCATGCTGCACCCGGTGGGCCTCGGCAGGTTCGCGGAGAAGTTCCCCGACCGGGTGTGGGACGTCGGCATCGCCGAGCAGCACGCCGCCGTCTCGGCCGCCGGACTGGCGACGGGCGGGCTGCACCCGGTGGTGGCCGTCTACGCGACCTTCCTCAACCGGGCCTTCGACCAACTGCTGATGGACGTGGCCCTGCACCGGTGCGGGGTCACCTTCGTCCTGGACCGGGCCGGGGTGACCGGCGTGGACGGCGCGTCGCACAACGGCATGTGGGACATGTCCGTCCTCCAGGTCGTACCCGGGCTGCGGATCGCCGCGCCCCGCGACGCCGGGCAACTGCGCGCACAGCTGCGGGAAGCGGTGGCCGTGGACGACGCCCCCACCCTGATCCGGTTCCCGAAGGAGTCGGTGGGGCCCGAGATCCCGTCCCTGGAACGGGTGGGCGGCATGGACGTGCTGTACCGCTCCCCGTCCGGGGAGAGCCGCTCCCCGTCCGAGGGGGCCGCCGAGTCCTCGGCGCGCCCGCAGGTGCTGCTCGTCGCCGTCGGTGTGATGGCGTCGGTGTGTCTCCAGGCCGCCGAACTGCTCCGGACACGGGGCATCGGCTGCACCGTCGTCGACCCGCGCTGGGTCAAGCCCGTCGATCCCGCGCTGCCGTGGCTCGCCGACGAGCACCGCCTGGTGGCGGTGGTGGAGGACAACAGCCGGGCCGCCGGCGTCGGTTCGGCGGTCGCCCTCGCCCTGGGGGACGCCGAGGTCGACGTACCCGTACGGCGGTTCGGCATCCCGGAGCAGTTCCTCCCGCACGCCAAACGCGCGGAGGTACTGGCGGACATAGGGCTGACGCCGGTCGAGATCGCCGGCCGGATCAGCGCGTCGCTGGCCGCCCGGGACGACTTCGCCGAGCACGCCCCGCCGAAGGCCGAACCCGCCGAGGAGAAACCGGAATGACCACCCTCGAACCAGTGCCGGGCACCGAGGAGTTCGACCTCGGCGCACTCCTCGCCGAGCGCGGCGCCGAGCGCTACGAACTCCACGCCCGGTACCTCAACCACCAACTCCCGCGCATGCTGCACACCATCGGCTTCGACAAGGTCTACGAGCGGGCCGAGGGCGCGTACTTCTGGGACGCGGACGGGGCCGACCACCTCGACATGCTCGCCGGGTTCGGGGTGATGGGGCTCGGCCGTCACCACCCCGTGGTCCGCAAGGCCCTGCACGACGTGCTCGATGCGGGGCTCGCCGACCTGACCCGCTTCGACTGCCAGCCGCTGCCCGGCCTGCTCGCCGAGAGACTGCTCACCCACAGCCCGCACCTGGACCGGGTGTTCTTCGGCAACAGCGGCACGGAGGCCGTCGAGACCGCGCTGAAGTTCGCCCGGTACGCCACCGGCAGACCCCGTGTCCTCTACTGCGAGCACGCCTTCCACGGACTCACCACCGGCTCGCTCTCCGTCAACGGCGAGGACGGCTTCCGGGACGGCTTCGCACCGCTGCTCCCCGACACGGCCGTACCGCTCGGTGATCTCGACGCGCTGGAGAGGGAGGTGCGCAAGGGCGATGTCGCCGCCCTCGTCGTCGAGCCCATCCAGGGCAAAGGTGTCTACGAGGCGCCGCCCGGCTATCTGCGCGCCGCCCAGGAACTGCTGCACCGGCACAAGGCGCTGCTGATCGTCGACGAGGTGCAGACCGGGCTCGGCCGCACCGGGGACTTCTACGCCTACCAGCACGAGGACGGCGTCGAACCCGACCTGGTCTGTGTGGCCAAGGCGCTCTCCGGCGGCTATGTCCCCGTCGGCGCGACCCTCGCCAAGGACTGGATCTTCAAGAAGGTCTACTCGTCGATGGACCGGGTCCTCGTCCACTCCGCGAGCTTCGGCTCCAACGCCCAGGCCATGGCCGCCGGGCTCGCCGTCCTCTCGGTCATGGAGAACGAGCGGATCGTGGCCAACGCCCGGGCCACGGGGGAACGGCTGAAGAACAGGCTCACGGCCCTGGTCGACAAGTACGAGTTGCTCAGCGACGTACGCGGTCGCGGTCTGATGATCGGCATCGAGTTCGGCAGGCCCAGCTCGCTCAAGCTGCGCGGCCGCTGGACCATGCTCCAGGCGGCCCGCAAGGGCCTCTTCGCCCAGATGGTCGTCGTACCGCTGCTGCGACGGCACCGCATCCTCACCCAGGTCTCGGGCGATCACCTGGAGGTGATCAAGCTGATCCCGCCGCTGATCATCGGGGAACGGGAGGTGGACCGGTTCGTCGCCGCCTTCACGGAGGTGATGGACGACGCGCACAACGGGGGCGGCCTGATGTGGGACTTCGGCAGGACACTGGTGAAGCAGGCGGTCGCCAACCGCTGAACCGCTGGGAACTGGGGCGCTGGGGGACTGGGGCGGCGGGTGTGCGGTCCTCCCGGGGTTTGCCTCTGAGGCAAGAAATTTGCCGCAGAGGCAAAGCTGCGGCTGAATGGAGGGCATGAGCCCCTCCGAGGGTACGCACCCTACCGAGCCCCCGGTCGACACGGAACTGCCCGCCGTCGCCCCGCAGCTGCGGGGCCTGCGCCGCCGGGCCGCCCTCACCCTGGAGGCCGCCGCCCGCGCCGCCGGGCTGTCACCCGCTCACCTCTCCCGGCTGGAGACCGGACAGCGCCAGCCCTCACTGCCGATGCTGCTCGCGCTGGCCCGCGTCTACGGTACGACCGTCTCCGAACTGCTCGGCGAGACCGTCGCCGAAAGGGACGCCGTGGTGCGGGCGTCCGGCATGGAGCCCACCCGGGCCGGTGGCTGGACGTACTGGCAGGCGGGCGCGTCCGGGCGGGGGATGCAGGCGTTGCGTGTCCATGTGCCGCACGGCTCGCAGGGCGACATCGTGCGGGTGCATCCCGGCGAGGAGTGGCTGTACGTCCTCAAGGGGCGGCTGCGGCTGCGCCTCGGGGACACCGCGCATCTGCTGGAGCCGGGGGACAGCGCGCACTTCGACTCGCTGACCCCGCACCGCATCGCCGCCGCCGACCACGACGGCGCCGACCTCCTGTTCGTCCACACCCTTCTGCAGAGCCCGACCGCCGCGCTGTGCCTCGGGCCGACCATCTCCGGAGAGACGCCATGAGCGACCTGGAAGAGAAGTTCCCCCGCGCCCTGTGGGTGCGGCTCATCATCTACATCGCGGTCGGCCATGTCTTCGCGGCCTTCATCTATCTGCTGTTCGAGGTGGGCGCCAACCAGTAGCTAGTCACCGGCCGCGGGCCAAGGCCCTAGTCGAGCAGGCGCTCGCGCAGTCGCTCCCGGATCTCCGGGGTGACCTCAAGGCCCTGCTCCAGATACGTGTCCACGTCCCCCCAGGTCTCCTCGACGGTGTCGAGGGCCGCCTGGAGGTACTCGGCGCGGGCGTCGAAGAGCGGGCTCAGCAGCTGCATGACCTCGGGGGAGTAGGCGCTCGCGGCGCTGCTGCTGCGGTGCACCTTGTAGCGGCGGTGCTTGGCGTTCGACTCCAGGTAGTCGGCGACGATGGCCTCGCGTTCCACACCGAGCGCGAGCAGTGTGATGGCGACGGAGAGGCCCGCGCGGTCCTTGCCCGCCGCGCAGTGCATCAGCGCGGGCACGCTGTCCTCGGCCAGCGCGTGCAGCACCCGGGAGTGCTCGGCCGTGCGGTCCTTGATGATCCGCCGGTAGGAGGCGATCATCCGGCCGGCCGCCTTGCCGTCGTCCAGCAGCTCCCGCAGCTGGTCCAGGTCACCGTCGCGGACCATCTTCCAGAACTCGGCACCGTCCGCCGGGTCGCTCAGCGGCAGGTTCACATTGAGGACGCCGGGCAGCTCGACGTCCGGGCCCTCCAGCTTCTGATCGGCCGCGTTACGGAAGTCGAAGACCGTGTGCAGGCCCAGGGAGGCCAGGAACGCGGCGTCCTCGTCGGTCGCGTGCGCCAGGTGGCCGCTACGGAACAGCACCCCGTGACGCACCCGACGGCCGTCCACGGTCGGCAGACCGCCCACATCGCGGAAATTGCGCACTCCGGTCAGTTCGGGCTCGGTCGACGGGATCTGCTGCGTCACTGGGGCTCCCTCCCATCCGGCCGTCCGCGCGGGCCGCCGACGGCCGCGCACTCGGCATCGAGGCGCGCACTCGACGATACGACATGGGTGCGTACAGCAATGAGTTGTCCACAGCCGCGCGCGGGAGCCCCGAGGGGTTGTCCACAGGCCGCTGCGCCGACGTCTCGGCGTTTGTCCACAGGCGCCGTCGAGCGCCCGCGGCGACCTGCGATGATGTCGGAACCCGATCGCACCTGTTCGAATCTGTGAGGGCTTGATGTTGGACATCGGAACTGACGGCCGGACCTGGCTTCTCAGCGGACCAGGGAGCAGCTATGCCCTGCGGCTCACCGAGAACGACGAGTTGCTGCACCTGCACTGGGGTCCCCCGATCACCCTCGCGGACGCCGAGGAGCTGGCCGCGCGGCAGCGGCTGCCGTACCGGCCCTTCGAGGCCCCGGTCGACGGACACGAGGAGTACCCCGTCGAGGGCGGACCTCGCTTCACCCGCCCCGCGCTCTCCGTGCGCACGGACAAGCGGCGCGGCACCGAGTGGACCTTCCAGGAGTACGAGGCCGACGGCGACGAGCTGCGGCTGCGCTTCACCGACGACGGACTCCGGATCACCCTGCACTACCGGATGCGCGACGACGTGGTCGAGCGCTGGGTGACCCTCGTCAACGAGGGCCCGGCGGCGGAGCTGCTGCGGGCCGACTCGGCGACCTGGACGCTGCCCCGGCGTGAGGAGGACACCTGGCGTCTCTCCCAGCTGCACGGGCGGTGGGCGGCCGAGTCCCGGCTCGTGCGCGCCGACCTCACCTACGGCGAGAAGGTCCTCGGCAGCCGGCGCGGACACACCGGGCACCAGCACCTGCCCTGGGTCGCCCTCGACACCGACGCCACCGAGGAGCGCGGCGAGGTCTACGGCTGTGCCCTCGGCTGGTCGGGTTCCTGGCGGATCGCTGTGGCCCAACTTCCGGACGCCCGCGTGCAGATCACCGGCGGCGCCGGCTACGACGAGTCCGGACTGCTGCTGTTGGAGACGGGCGGTACGTTCACCACGCCCGTCTTCGCCGGCCTGTGGAGCGACTCCGGCTTCGGCGGGGCGAGCCGCGCCTGGCACGCGTACCAGCGGGCGTATGTCATCCCGGACGCGGACCGGGACCGGCCGGTGCTCTTCAATTCCTGGGAGGCCACGGAGTTCGACATCTCCGAGGAGCAGCAGGGGGCGCTCGCACGGCGGGCCGCGGCGATCGGGGTCGAGCTGTTCGTCGTGGACGACGGCTGGTTCGGGGCGCGGACCAGCGACCGGGCCGGCCTCGGCGACTGGACCCCCAATCCGGACCGTTTCCCGAAGGGGCTGGGGCCGCTCGCCGAGCAGGTGCACGCCCTCGGGATGCAGTTCGGCATCTGGGTCGAGCCGGAAATGGTCAACCCGGACAGTGAGCTGTACCGGGCGCACCCCGAGTGGGCACAGTTCCAACCGGGGCGAAAGCGGACGGAACTGCGTAATCAACTCGTACTCAATCTCGCGCGCGAGGACGTCCAGGAATACCTCTGGGAGCGGCTCGACACCCTCCTGTCCAGCGCCCCGATCGACTATGTGAAGTGGGACTTCAACCGCTGCTTCACCGACGCCGGCTGGCCCGGCGAGCCCTATCCGCAGAAGCTGTGGGTGGAGCACGTGCACGCCTTCTACGCCCTGCTGGACCGGCTGCGGGCCGCGCACCCGGGGGTCGCGTTCGAGTCGTGCTCGGGTGGCGGCGGCCGGATCGACCTCGGGGTCCTGGCGCGGACGGACCAGGTGTGGACCTCCGACAACACCGACCCGCTCGACCGGCTCGCCATCCAGCACGGCTTCAGCCAGATCCATCCCGCCCGGAGCATGGCCGCGTGGGTCACCGACAGCCCGAACAACCAGCTCAACGGGCGGGTCAGCTCGCTGCGGTTCCGGTTCGTCAGCGCGATGGCGGGTGTGCTCGGCGTGGGCGGCGACCTCACGGAGTGGAGCGAGGCGGAGCTCGCCGAGGCCCGGGAGTGGGTGGAGCTGTACAAGGAGATCCGGCCGGTCGTGCAGCGGGGCGACCTGTACCGACTGCGGCCGCCGACGGGAGGGCTGAGCGCCGTGGAGTACGTCCAGGATGACGAGGTGGTCGTCCTCGCGCTGCTCCAGGCCCAGCACTACGGAGAGCCGCTCGCCCCGCTCCGGCTGCGCGGGCTGGACCCGGCGGCGACGTACGAGTGCCGCGAAACGGGCGAAACGTACCGAGGTGCCGTGCTGACGCACCATGGATTGCCGACGGGGCTGCGTGGCGACTTCGATGCGAAGGTTATCCGCCTGCGTCGCACTTGAGCGATCTGTCCGAAATGGAGCTGTAATTCCAACAAGCCCCGGAATAAAGCCTACTGGGCCGTAAGCGCGTGAGCAGCGTCATATTCGTGACGTTCCGTTGCCGTCATGTCCACGTAATTCGCGCTGATTTCCAGGGAGGTTGGAATACGCGCTAGACCGTTCATTGACGGAGCGTGATGGCGGATTGAAGTAAGGATCAGGGAGGAAGACGCACAGAAAGTCCCCATGGTTGTTTCTGTGGGCACAAGTCGCTTACGTTCGGCGTCAATCCGGACGGACGCCCAATCCTGCCGCCGACCGGAGCCGCGTACCGACCCGATCCACGGCAGGAGCGGGGGACCCACAGGAATCACCGCCTGTTCCGGTCTCCGGAACGGCTAGGGGTAAAGCCGTGCGCAAACACGGCCGGACATCTCCAGTCCGCACCCGACAGCTCACCTCGCAGGCGCCGGAGAGGAATTCGTCATGCCCGCGAAGGGTAAGCACCGCCGTCCGAAGTCCCAGCGCTTCACCCGCTCGATCGCCGCCGCCGGGACCGGTGGCGCGGCGCTCGCGCTGCCGTTGATCGGGGCCGCAGGCGCCCACGCCGCGACCCCGAGCGGCACCGTCTCCGGTGTCTCCGAGAAGGCGACCACGATCGCCGCCGAGAAAGCCGCGGCCGAGGCGGGCGCGCGGATCGAGCAGGCCGAGAAGGCCGCGCAGGCGGAGAGAACCGCCACCAAGAAGGCGGCTCCCAAGACCTACTCGGTCAAGGTCGGCGACTACCTTGCGAAGATCGCGGACGAGCAGGACGTCGAGGGGGGCTGGAAGCGGCTGTACTCGGACAACCGCGAGGCGGTCGGCTCCGACCCCTCGCTCATCCACCCGGGGCTGAAGCTCACCATCGGTGAGCGGGCCGCGTCGAGCGAGACGTCGCGCTCCTCCTCCAAGCCGCAGCTGTCGCAGTCCTCGAAGCCCGCCGAGTCCTCGAAGCCCGCCGAGTCCTCCAAGCCCGCCGAGTCCTCGAAGTCCTCGGGTGCGGCGAAGCAGGAGTCGAAGGACACTCAGGCGTCGACCTCCACGGGGAGCGGCCAGTCCTCGACGTCCAACGCCTCCGGCTTCAGCCGGCCCATCCTGAGCGCGACCGTCGGTACCGCGTACAAGACCGCCGGCAGCATGTGGTCCAGCGGCTACCACACGGGTGTCGACTTCGTGGCCCCGACCGGGACCAGCCTCAAGGCCGTGGGCGCGGGCACCGTCGTCTCGGCCGGCTGGGGCGGCGCGTACGGCAACCAGGTCGTCATCAGGCTCGCCGACGGCTACTACGCCCAGTACGCCCACCTGTCCTCGATCTCCGTCTCCGCCGGCCAGGCCGTGAGCGGCGGCCAGCAGATCGGCCTCTCGGGCGCGACCGGCAACGTCACCGGACCGCACCTCCACTTCGAGATGCGCACCAGCCCGAACTACGGCTCGGACATCGACCCGCTGGCGTACCTCCGTTCGAAGGGCGTCGGCATCTGATCCCGCCGCCGCGCCCGCCGAAGGCCGGACCCCCTGACCGGGGTCCGGCCTTCGGCGTTCCCCGGGGGCTGCGGGCGTGCGACCGTCGCGTGCGGTTTGGGCCGTGGCGGCTTCATGATCACCGTGTTGTGCGGTGGTGGAGTGGAGTGACTTCCGGTTCGAGGGCTTCGGGGTGTGGAGGCTCCACTGACGGGGCCCGGGTATTCCGGGTTGACCGACACTTGACACGTGGTCTATCTCACCGTCCGTCAAGCCCTTGTTACGGTCGCGTAGGTCACATCCGAAGGTGAATCATGGCCCGATGTGACAGACGATTCGAAGGGCAGCAGAGCAATGATCGGGTCGTACGTGGCGCTGGGGGACAGCTTCACCGAGGGCGTCGGCGATCCCGGGCCCGACGGGCGGTTCGTCGGCTGGGCCGACCGTTTCGCGGTGCTTCTCGCGGACCGGTTGCCCGAGGGCGACTTCGACTACACCAACCTGGCCGTGCGGGGGAAGCTCCTCGACCAGATCGTGGAGGACCAGGTGCCGAGGGCGCTGGAACTCGCCCCCGATCTGATCTCCTTCTGCGCGGGCGGCAACGACATCATCCGGCCGGGCACCGATCCCGACGAGGTCGCGGAGCGGTTCGAGCGGGCGGTCGTCAGGCTCACCTCGGCCGTCGGCACGGTCATGGTGACGACCGGGTTCGACACCCGTGACGTGCCGGTGCTGAAGCATCTGCGGGGCAAGATCGCCACGTACAACCTGCATGTCCGGGCCATCGCCGACCGGTACGGGTGCCCCGTGCTGGACCTGTGGTCGCTGAAGACGGTGCAGGACCGGCGGGCCTGGGACCTGGACCGGCTGCATCTCTCCCCGGAGGGCCACACGCGGGTCGCTCTGCGGGCAGGGCAGGTGCTGGGGGTCGAGGTTCCGGCGGATCCCGATCAGCCGTGGCCGCCGTTGCCGCCGCGCGGGACGCTGGAGATGCGGCGGGACAACATCCAGTGGGCGCGGGAGTATCTGGTGCCGTGGATCGGCCGGCGGCTGCGGGGGGAGTCCTCCGGGGACCATGTGACGGCGAAGGGGCAGCTGTCGCCGGACGACATCAGGTTGCGGATCGAGACGGTGGCTTGAGGGCGGCCGAGTTCGTGGCTTGAGGGACGAGCGGTGGCCTGAGAAACCTGGTGCCGCGGCAGGCAACGTTCGCCCGTCAAGGAGCGGTGTTCGGTGCGGGCACCGCACAGGACTTTCAGAACACCCCCCAGGAGGCCTCAACCACCGGTTCCTCTCGTATACCTCTCCGTCTTGCTTGCCGGACTGTGCCCAGGCTCGGGCCGTGAGGTTGGCCGCGTCGGGCGATCCTCGGAAATGATGCCGCGCTCGCGCAGGGCGGTGGTGGCGAGGAACGCCCCCACATGCAGGTCCCGGGCGGACCTTCGGGTTCATGATCCGGGTTCATGAGATGAATGGGCGGCCTTCGTGGCGCTAGAAGGACGCCAGCAGGCTGTCGAGGGCGGCCCGTTGGTGGTCCGGCGTCGCGGTGTGCGGTACGAGCAGCGCGTTGACCTGGAAACCGGCCAGCACCGCGAGCAGCGCGTCGGCGCTCCGCTCGTCCGGCGCGGCGCCCCGGATCTCGCCGGCCGCCCTGGCCTCGGCCAGACAGTCGGTCATCCGCTGCCGCCACCGGTGCACGGCGGTGACGTGGACGGTCGCCATCCGCGGGTCGTGCAGGGCGCGGCCCCAGAACGCGACGACGACCCGGGCCTCCAGAAGCCGTGTCTCGTCCAGCGGCATGATCTCGTGGCACAGTCGGCGCAGCGCCACGAGCCCGGTGGTGTCGCCGATGGCCCGCGCGGCACGCACGTCGGTGCTCTCGACCGCGTACTGGAAGGCCGCCAGCAGGATGTCGTCCTTGCCGCGGAAGTACGGGGCGAGGGCCCCGTTGGCGTACCCCGCCTCGGCGGCGAGATCGCGCATCGTGACCGCGTCGAGCCCCTCGCGGGCGATCAACGCCCACACCGCCGTGACGATCTCACGACGGCGCGCGTCATGGTCGACGATCTTCGGCATGAGCCCGCCGACTCCCTTCCTCCGACGGGACCGGCGCCCGCCTGTGCCGCTTCACCATGCCATGGCGGTCATCGCCGCGACCATGAGGACCGCCGCCGCGTCCTGCCGTCGCGCCGACGGGCCGTGTCCACCGCGTAGTTGAGAGAACATCACGGTTCCCGTCCGCGTCACCGCCCAGCAGGCGGCCACGAGCAGCGCGAGCCCGCCGGCCCCCGTTCCGGCACCGGTTCCGTGGTGCGGCACGGCCGTTCCCCACGGCAGCGCCGCCGTCAGCAGTGCCATTGCCGCGAGGTCGGCCGTCTCGGCGGCTCTGCCGCGCCCCGGGCACCCCGCGCACAGCCGCCACACGGCGGCCGCCGCGACGGCGGCGGTACCGGCGAGCGCCGCCCCGCCCGACCGCTCGCCCGGCAGGACCATCACGGCCATCACCACCGTGACGGCGGCGTGCGGCCCCCAACCGTGCACCGGCCCTGGCAGATGACCGGCCAGGCAGACCACCGCCGCCGCCAGACCGGCCACCGCAAGCAGTTCATGCATCGCAGCAGCCGTGGGAGACGGCTGCGGCCGGTGGGACGTCCAGTGTCGGGTTGCGGTCGAAGAAGCCCGTCGGGGTGAGCTTGAAGCCCGTGCGGTCGACGGGCATGATCGGCCAGTCCTCCGGGCGGGGGGCGTGCGTGAGGCCGAAGGTGTGCCACACGACGAGCGACCGGCCGTCGAGGGAACGGTCCGCGGCCGTGTAGGCGGGCAGGCCCGCGCCGCCGGGATGCTGGTTGACGAAGTCGCCGGCGGGGTAGCGCTCGCCGGGATCGTAGGCGGTGACCCACAGATGCCGGGTGGCGAAGGTCGCGCGGGCGGCGATGGACGAGCCCGGGTCGGCGAGCAGGGTCGGCCTGCCCTCCGGGTGGAGGGTGTACCCGACGGGCGTGCCCAGGGCGTTGAGAGACTCGGGGTTCGAGATGTGCCACACCCGGCCGACGGCGGGGTCGGCGTCCCGCTGGGCCTCCGACTCGGTGCGCAGCGGTGTGTGCCGGAAGGTGAACGCGTTGCCCCGCGGGTTGTCCGGTCCCATCGGTACCCGGACGGCGTCGATCTCCTCCACCCGGTTCGCCGGGCCGTCGACGGCCATGTCCAGGCGGGCGCAGAACAGGTGCTGGTGGTACGGGGCGCCGAGCCCCGGGGCGATCTCGGAGGCGTACGGGTGGCCGGGGCCGGGGTAGGCGGAGGGGAAGACGATGCCGGTGGCCTTCGCCTCGAACTCGATGGCGCCGTCGAGGTAGAGGTACCAGTAGAAGCCGTAGTCGTAGTTGCCGATGGTGGTGAAGAAGGAGAGCACCATCCGGCGCTGACGGCGGGTCTCCGCGCGGCCGGTCCACAGGTCGGTGTGCTTCCAGAGGATGCCGTGGTCCTCCTCGTGCAGACAGATCGCGTTGCGCAGGGTGCGCGGCGCGCCCGTGTCGTCGGCGATGACGGCGTCCAGGTAGGTGATGTCGCCCAGGCAGTCACAGCCCAGTTCGAGGGCGTTCGCCATGCGGCCGATCAGGAACTCACCGGTGTCGAAGTAGTTCTGCCAGGAGCGCACCGGCGACGGGTCGGCGTAGGGGACGACCATCTCGGCGATTGAGGCGCGGTGGATGACGGGACGGTCGCGCCCCTTGTCGCCGTCGTGGAAAGCGATCTGGTGGAGGACCAGGCCCTCGCGGGCGTCGAAGCCGATCCGCAGGGACCAGTTCTCCCACTCCAGGAGGTTGCCGTCGAGGGTGAAGCTCGGCCCCTCGGGCTGGGTGATCTCGATGGGCTTCTGGCTGGTGCGGCGGCCGGTGACCGCCGGGTCGCCGAAGTCGACGGACACATCGGGCAGCGGCACCGGGTCGAGGTCGATGATCCGGTCGACGGCCTTGTTCAGCACGTCGACGTAGACGACGAGACCGTCGACCGGATTCCCCCAGGCATAGTCCTCCGGGTTCTTCTGGACGAAGGCGAGGCCCCGCAGGACACGGCGTCCGGCCTCCTCGGGGTATTCGTCCGCGTACACCCCCGCGGAGAGCGGGGCGACCCGTACCAGCGCCCCGTCGAGGCCGCGCCGGGCGAGGGCCGCCCGCCATCCCTCGTCGGCGGCCACGATCTCCTCGATCAGATCGAACTCCTCCTCCAGGATGGGGAGTTGCCCGTCCTTGACGGCATCGAGCGGGTGGTCGGAGTCGATCGTGCGGCGGGTCAGCGAGAGCACGACGTCATGCGCGGGCGCCCCCGCCGTGTCGTGCAGCATGACCCGCACACGACGGTCGACGGGATCGCCCGGGGCGTGCGCCATCAGGAGGTCCTTCTCCGGCTCTTCCAGGCCGAGGTACGCGAAGCGGCTGGTGTCGGTCAGCAGGCCGGCTTCGGCGAGGATCGCGCGGGCCGCGGTGATCTCACTCGGGGTGAGCGGTGCGAGGGGGTGAGGGGCAGGGGAGGTCATCGCGTTCCTTCCGGGGGAGGCCGCCGTTTTTTCAACGTGCGTAGATGAAAAACGCGTGGCCCGTGTCCCGTCCAGAGCCCGGCAGGGGCTTTCCCGCCCGGAGCACCGTGCTCAGCCGAGCCCGTGCACGGAACGCCACCTCGCAGTGCACTGAGCGGCGGAACCGGGGCGACGCGGCACCGTCAGCCGCCCAGGCGCGCGGGCCGCACCGGCGCCTGACCCCGTCCGGCCCGTCGCCGGTAGTCCCGCGGGGTCTCGCCGTAGACCGCCTTGAAGACGCGGGCGAAGTGACGGCCGTCGAGGAGTCCCCAGCGGGCGGCGATAGCGGCCACCGGCTGGTCCCGGGTCGCCGGGTCGGAGAGGTCACGGGCGCACTGCTCCAGCCGCCGGGTGCGGATCCAGCCGGCGACCGTCGTCTCCTCCTGCGCGAACAGCTTGAAGAGATAGCGCCGCGAGATGCCGTGCGCCCCGGCGATCACGTCCGGTGTGAGGTCAGGGTCGGCGAGATGGCGCTCGATGTAGTCGCGGATGCGCAGCATGGTCGCCAGATGGGGTGCCACCGGCGCAGCCCGGTTGAGCCGCTCGCACAGCAGCGCCGTGACCAGGGACACCGCTCCGTCCGCCAGCCGCGACACCTCGGGCCCCGCACAGTGAGCGCTCTGCTCGGTCAGCGACCGCAGGAACGGCGCCACGACCGCGCCCACCCCCTGGTCCGGAGCCATCCGCCGGCCCGTCACCGCACGCAGGGTCTCCGGTCGCAGCGGGATCAGCGGGCGCGGCACCAGCACCAGCACCGTGCTGAAGGGGCTCTCGTACGTGAAGCCGTACGCGCGCGAGGTGTCGCACAGCGCCAGGTCACCCGGTGCGAGCCGGCTCCGCACGCCGTCCTGCTCGATCACCGCGGAGCCCGAGACCTGGAGGGCCAGCTTGTAGAAGTCCTCCTCGTGGCGCGCGGCCGACGACTCGGTACGCCGCACCCGCAGCGGTCCCGCGCTCAGCGCACTCAGCCGCAGCGCGCCGACCCGGCCGGTGGCGGCCGTGCCGTGGAAGACATCGGTGGCCGTCCGCGTGGTGTCCAGCGGCGCGACCATCAGACGGGCCATCTCCTCGACCCAGAAGTCGAACCGCTCGTCCGGGGAGACCTGCTCGGTCGTCACGACGGTTCGCATGGACGCGCTCCATCCGGTCGTTGCTGCTCCGCCACCGTATCGGCAACTCCCCTTGACCGGAAGATCGTTCCCGTCCGCCCGGGGCGGACCGGCGGAGCCGGGCGGGCCGACGGAGCGCTGTCCGTACCCCCTCGGTTCCGCTCCGTGCATGCAGTGGCGAAAGCGCGTGCACGGCCGCGCACCCTCCCACGGCCCGATGGCAGGACAGTGTCCCCCATCACATCCGGACGGCGGTCACCAGGATCCGACACGGTCCCGGCGCGAACGCGCCCGTCCTCAGCCTGACGCCCCCTTTCCCTGCGGCGTCCCCTGTCCGGGTCCCGTGCCGTGTTCCCCGCCGGCGCGCTCCGTACTGATCAAGGAGTCCCCTTGTCCCAGCAGCCACGCGATGCGGGACACCGCACGCACCTACGCCGTGGTGCGGTCGGTGTAACCGGCATCCTCTTCTTCGTCCTGTCCGCGCAGGCCCCCCTCACCGGCATCGTCGGCACCCTGCCGGTGCCGCTCGGCCTCGGCAACGGCGGCGGGGCGCCCGCCGCGTACCTCGTCGTCGGTGCCGTCATCGCCGTCTTCGCCGTCGGGTTCATCACGATGAGCCGGCACGTCACGGACGCGGGAGCCTTCTACACCTATGTGACACGCGGGCTCGGCGGGACCGTCGGAGTCGGCGCCTCCCAGACCGCCCTGCTCTGCTACGGCGCCACCCAGGCGGGCATGTACGGCCTGTACGGCGTCGTCGTCAAGGGCCTGGCCGTGCAGTACCTCTCCATCGCTCTGCCCTGGTGGCTCTGGGCGGTGGCGACGATGGCCCTCGTGCAGATCCTGGGCTCGCTCAACATCGAACTCGGCGCCAAGCTGCTGGCGTTCCTCGTCGTCGCCGAGAGCTCCCTGCTCGTGGCGTTCGCGATCCACGAGTTCGTCACCGGCGGAGGCCCCCAAGGGCTGAACCTCACCGGTAGCTTCGCGCCGTCCGCGTTCCTCGCCGGGGCGCCCGGCGTGGCCCTGACCTTCGCCATCGCCTCGATGATCGGCTTCGAGTCCGCGGCCATCTACGCGGAGGAGGCCAGGAACCCCACCCGCACCGTGCCGAGGGCCACCTACCTCTCCGTCGTCGTCATCTCGGTGTTCTTCAGCTTCGTCTCCTGGATGGTCGTCAGCCACCACGGCGCGGACAGGGTGCAGGACGTGGCACGCGCCGCCCTGCGCGACGGCGACGCCACCTCGGTGGTCCTGGCGCCCGTGACCGACACCCTCGGCCCGTGGGCCACCGACACCATGGCCGTCCTGCTCGCCTCGTCACTCCTCGCGGGCATCCTCGCGTTCCACAACGCGATCAACCGCTACCTCCACTCGCTCGGCTCCACCGGCGTCCTGCCCGCACGGCTGTCGCACACCAACCGGCACGGGGCGCCCCACATCGCCGGACTGACGCAGACCGTCCTCGCCCTCTGCATGGTCGTGCCGTTCGCCGTGGCCGGCGCCGATCCGGTCGTCACCCTGCTCACCTGGGGCGGGGGAGTGGCGGTGCTGTCGCTGCTGGTGCTGTACATCCTCACCTCGCTCTCCGTCGTGACCTTCTTCCGGCGGACCCGCCTGGACACCCGCCCCTGGCACACACTGATCGCGCCGAGCCTCTCGGTCCTGCTGCTGCTCGGCGTCATGGTCATGGCCATCGCCAACTTCCCCACCCTGATCAGCGCCTCCGGCGGCACCGCCCTGCTTCTGGAGCTGGGTGTCCTGCTGGTGTTCGTCGGCGGGCTCGTCCTGGGTGCCGTGCGGGGCGGCCGTCTCGGCGGCGGGCGCCGGACGGACGGGCGGGAGACGGAGCCGGCGCCGCCCGAGGTGCCCTCGTCCCTGTGAGGACTCCGGCACCCGAAAGGGGCGGTCTCCTGGAGACCGCCCCTTCTCGCCGTGCCGAGCCACTCACTCCACCGAGCCCGAACCGCCCTCCCCGTCGACGGAGTTCGGTTCGATGCCGACGGCGCCGACCGTCTCCCGCCAGGCCTCCAGCCCGGCCTGGAAGGCGACGATGCCGGCCTCCGGCAGGGCGATCTCGATCGCCTCAAGGATCTCCCGCGGGGTGACCCCGAGGTCGAGAGCCACCCGGATGTGGCTCTGGATGTGATGCCGGTCCGCGCGCATCACGGTCAGGCTGAGGATGAACAGCAGTTCCTTGGTGCGGCGGTCCAGACTGCGGGGCGCCAGATAGGCCGCCCGGACCAGCTCGTTCGCCGCCCGCAGGACGTCGAGGTCGTACCGCGCCATGACCTTGTGGTAGTCGAGGACGTACCCGCGGTCGCGGGCCATGGCGTCGACATACTCCTGCGCGGCCGCGGAGGGGGCCGGATCGGCGGTCATCCCCGGCCTCCCCCGGACGGGCACACAGGGACGTACTCGGTGGCGGGGACGAGAATCCGGTTGGTCTGCCGGACGAGCAGCTCCCGCACCCGGCCGCGGAACGACGCGAACTCGTCGTCCTCCGCCAGCGCGGCGCGTCTCTTGGCGCGGTCCTCCAGGCTCTCGAAGCCCCAGAGGTAGACCAGCGTGTTGAGATCGCCGACCTCGGTGGTCCAGCAGCCGAGGAGGTTGCCGAGGATCCGCAACTGGGGCTCTCGGCCGTACTCCTCCCACAGCCGCACGTAGTGCGCCGCCGCGCCCGGCTTGAGCAGGTAGTCCCGCTGCTCGACGATCACGAGGCCTCTCCCTCCGGGACGGGCACCGAACGCCAGGCGTCCTTGGACTCCGCGGCCCGCGACGGCGCGATCAGCCGCTCGAACGCGTCGGTCACCGCCCCGAGGTCACGGGGCACGGCCAGGGCCGCGAGATACCGGTCCGGCCGGACAACGGCGACACCGCCCTCGTGCGCGGCGAACCAGTCCCGCAGGGTGCCGTCGACGTCCTCCACCGTCACCGAGTCCGTCGCCGACGTGCGCCGCTCGGTACGGGACCGGCCCGAACGGGACTCGACCACCGTGAGGTACCGCGTGCCGATCCGGTCCCAGAAGGTACGGCTGTCGGGATCCAGATGGACGAGCGGATCGGTGCCGTAGCCGATGAGGGCGAACCACTCGCCGAGGGTCTCGTCCAGCGGGACGACCCGCCCGTCGGCGGTCTCCACCCTCGGCTGGACGAACATCCGGCCCACCGGGGAGTTCCGCCGCCCCGCCCGTCGGCCGTGCAGCATGATGCCCTCGGTGTACCGGGGGACGGGCTTGAACCTCATGTGCACCAGCCAGCTGCGCACCGGCGGTGCGACGGTGAGGCCCCGCACCAGCGTGTCGCGCGCCCGGGCCACCGTGGTGTTCGTCGGCGAGAGGAACCGGCCGATGGCGTCCGACAGCTTCACCATCGCGTGGGCGTGCTCACGCCGCTCGGTGTCGTAGGTGGCGAGGATCCGCGGATGGGCGCGACCGCTGACGACGGCGGCCAGCTTCCACGCGATGTTGGTCGCGTCCCGGATTCCCGTGTTCATGCCCTGCCCCGCCCACGGCGGCATGAGATGGGCGGCGTCGCCCACCAGACAGACCCGGCCGTCCACGAACCGGTCGGCCACCCGCGAGTGATGCGTGTACACGCGGGCCCGGATGATGTGGAGCGCCGTGGGGTCGGGCACGTGCCCGGACAGCAGCTCGTGCACCTTCTCCGGCCGCAGCATGGCCTCGGCGTCCTCGCCGGGGAACAGCATGAACTCCCAGCGGCGGTAGTTGTACGGCAGGTCCAGGCAGACGTAGGGGCGCTTCGGGTCGCCGTGCAGCCCCGTGTACGGGGCGTCGAGCGGATCGTTGTCGCACTCGATGACCACCCACTTGCGCGGGTGGGTGTCCCCGCTCAACGGGATGCCCAGCTGCTCGCGCACGGTACTGCGGCCGCCGTCGGCGGCGACCACGTAGTCGGCGTGCACCAGCCCCCGTTGTCCGTCGGGCCCGACGACGTGGAGCCGGGCCTCGGTGCCGTCCTGCTCCAGACGCACCAGCTCATGCCCCAGCAGGGACCGCACGCGCGGATAGCGGGTGAGACCCTCGCGCAAGGTGCGTTCGGCGAGTTGCTGCATGAAGATGTTCCGCCGGGGCCAGCCGAACTCCTTGGTGTCCGGCCGGATGTCGGCCAGGCAGTGTCCGTTCGCGGCGAACATCTTCAGCGGCACGTTCTGGATCATGTCACCGAGCATCTCCTCGGCGAGCCCGATGCCCTGGAAACTGCGCAGGCACTCGTCGTCCATGCCGACCGCGCGGGGATAGTCGACGATGTCCTCGCTGCGGTCGATCAGCAGGGTGCGCACTCCGTAGCGGCCCAGGTAGTTGGCGACTGTCACACCGACGGGTCCGGCGCCGACGACGGCCACCTGGGCGCGGTGCACGACGGGTTCGGTCATCGCACGGCCTCCGCGCTCCTGAGGAATCGGGTGAAATGGTGGTGGAAGGGCTCCGGGGCGTCGTCGTGCACGTAATGGCCCGCGCCCGGGACCTCCACCAGCCGGATCCGCGGGTTGCGGTGCGTCATCGCCACCGCCGTGGCGGCGGGGAGGAAGTCGGACTCCCCGCCGCGGACGACCAGGGTGGGGCAGCGCAGTGCCTCGACGTAGGGCCACAGGTCGACCTGGCGGGCCGGATTCGGGTCCAGGCGGGCCGCAGCGATGCCCGCCAGGTCGAACTTCCAGCGCCAGCGCCCCTGTTGGTCCGGTGTGAGGGTGTGCCGCAGTCTGGATTCGAGGGCCTCTTCGGAGATGTGCGGCCGGATGCTCCGCCAGTACCGGCGGGCCGCCTCCTGGTCGGGGAAGTCACGCGGGGTCTCGGCCACTTCCCTTCTGATGCGCTCGGCGCCCGCACCGGACAGCGAGGAGCCGGGGCCGATGTCCTCGACGACCGCCGCACGCACCCGCTCGGGGTGGCGTGCCGCGTAGACGTACGTGGTGGCGCCGCCCATGGAGTGGCCGAGCAGCACGAATCCGTCCAGGCCGAGGAGGTCGGTGAACTTCTCCAGATCGGCGACGTAGGACTCCGTGTGGTACGCGCCGTTCGGGTCCCAGTCGCTGTCGCCCCGCCCGCGCGCGTCGAGGGCCAGGACGCGGTACCGGTCCCGGAGCCGCCCGGCCAGCGGCTCGAACGTCCGGGCGTAGCTGCGCAGTCCGTGCAGCATGACGATCGCGGGCCGGTCCTCGTCGCCCCACTCCACGTAGTGGGCGCGCAGTCCGTTGAGGGTGAGGAACCGGTCCCGCCCGCCGGAGGTGGTGTCGGCGGCCATCTCAGCGCAGCCCGTCCTGGCCCCGGACCTCGTCGGCGCGGATACCGCCCAGCCGCGCGTGCAGCCGGCCGCGGGTGGCGAACGCGAACACGACGACGACCTCGTCCGGGTTCGGGGCGTCGGAGAAGCTCACCGTGATGGTGTCGTAGTGCGAGCGGACGTACAGCGCGTCCTTGTGGGCCAGCGGAACGTCGAGGACCGTGCCGGGCCCGCCCCGCTTGCCCGTCGACGGCACCCACGCCTTCCCGCCGCCGACCGCCTCGCGCACCGGGTCCGCGAAGACCGCGGTGAGGAAGGCGTTGCCGTGCTCGTACTCGCCGGCCGTGCCCACCAGGCACGCCTTCCCGTAGCTCTGGATCGCGAGGCCGCCGGCCGCCTCCAGGGCGCGCCGGCCGAACTCCTCACCCAGCTTCGGTGAATCGGCCACGACGTCGCCGAGGTCCTGGCTGAACCGCCCGGCGTAGGGGTTGTGGACCGCCGCCGCGATCACGATCTTGCGGACGGGGTCGCCGTCAGCGAGGACACCGGTCTCGTTGGCGAGGGTGTCCTCGGTCTGGGTGAACCACTTGCGGATGTGGTACCCGGCGAAGTTGGGCTGGGGCATGGGTCTTTCCTCCGGGGCGGTCAAGGGGGGAGGGGATGAGGGCATGAGTGGGGGACGGCGGGGCGAGTGAGGCACGGCGGGGTCAGCCGCGGAGCGGTTCGATATCCACCGGTTCGCTGGGGGCGCCGTACAGGCCGAGGACGCGCTTGCCCTCCTCGTCGTCGGTGACCGTCTCGTGGAAGAACTCGAAGCGGTTGCCGTCCGGGTCGGTGAAGTACAGACCGAAGCCGATCTTGTGATCGGTGGTCTTCACCACGGGCACGTCCTTGGCCAGGAGCATCCCGTACAGCCGCCGCCACTCGTCGAGGTCGCCCTCCACCTCCAGCCCGTAGTGCTGGAGACCGACGCCTCCGACGACCGCGCCCTCCTCGGCGCGGATGAGGGCGATGTCGTGGTGCTTGCGCCCGAAGGACAGGAACACCCACTGCGGGCCGCGCGCGGTGACCTCCATGCCGAGGACGTCCTCGTACCACGCGGCCGAGGCCTCCGGGTCGCGGACGAACAGCGACAGATGGGTCCGGCGCACCCGCGGCCGTACGACGTCACGCGGGTCGGCGGGGATCGGCGTGGGCTCCTCGTGCGGGGCCAGTACACGCTCGTCGGGCTCCATGCTCAGTGTCCTTCCGTGGTGGGCGCTACGGCGGGGGTCCAGGTCACATCGGTGATCTCGCTGAACTCGCGCCACTCCTTGCGCCAGTTGCGCCCGGCGTCCGTGGAGCGCAGGAGATGGCCGTACTTCGTGCCCGCGAAGACCAGTTCCGGGTCGGCGGGGTGGGTGCCGAAGGCCCAGACGGTCGAGTTGGCGGGCGTGTCGAGGACGGTGTCCTGCCAGCTGCGCCCCAGGTCCTCGGAGCGCAGGATCCGGGTGGTGGTGCCGGGGGTGCCGTCGCCGATGCCGAGCAGCAGGTCGTCGGTGCCGGGGAGCTGCTTGACCAGCCGGGTGTAGTAGATGCCGAACGTCTCGCGGGAGTCGGTGCGGGTCCAGGTGGCCCCGTCGTCGTGGCTCACGAACAGCGCGTTGACGACCGCGACGACGATCGTCTTCGGCGGGCCTTCGAGGACGACGACACAGTGCACGTCCGAGTTGGTCACCCCCTGGGGCAGGGAGGCCGGGGTGCCGTCGATCCGCTCCCAGGAGTCGCCCCGGTCGCCGCTGCGCCACAGGCCGCCCTCCTCGACACCGAACCACATGTTCTTCGGCTCATGGCGGTCGACGACGCAGGTCAGGATGCGGGGACGGTTGACGCCGGCGCAGAACTCCGGGATCTCGGGCGGCAGTTGCTCCCAGCTCGCCCCGCTGTCCGTGGTGCGGAACATGGCGGCCCGTGAGGGGGCGCCGGTCCCGACGAGCATCGTGTCCGGGTGGGTGGGGTCGATCGCCAGCGACCAGATGGTCCGGTCGTTCATCGGTGAGTCGACACGGTGCCAGGTGACCCCGGCGTCACCGCTGCGCACGAGTCCCGCGTCGGCGCCGGCGAAGACGACCTCGGGCTGTTCGGGGTGGACGGCCAGGCAGCGGACGACGGCGTCGAACTCCAGGGCCTGCCCGAGTCCGAGCCGGGACCAGGTGGCGCCGTCGTCGGAGGAGCGCAGGATGCCCTGGCCTGCGGTGGCGACCAGGATGGTGCCTTCCATGTGGGGTTCTTCCTTTCGGAGCTGCGGAACGAGGGGGTGTGTGAGGGGTGTTGAGGGGCGCGGGGACTGTGGTGGAGACGTCCGGGGGCTGTCAGAGGAAGATGCCGCGGGTGAGGCCGCCGTCCATGCCGAGCGACTCCCCGGTGATCGCGGCGGCCCTGGGGGAGGCGAGGAAGCAGACGGCCTGGGCGATCTCGTCCGCCTCCAGGACCCGGCGGATCGGTGTGCGGGCGACGAAGTCCGCCTCGACCTCGGCCGCGGTGATGCCGCGCTTGGCGGCCTCCTTCTCGTACAGCTCGTGGATGTGCTCGGTCTCCACCACACCGGGGTGCAGCGTGTTGACGGTGACGCCGGACGGGCCGAGCTGGTCGGAGAGCACCTTCGTGAGGTGGACGACGGCGAGATTGCGCATTCCGGAGAGCGCGTGGCTGGAACGGCCGGTCAGCCCGCCGATGTTGATGATCCGGCCGTAGCCGTTCGCCTTCATGTGCGGGGTGACGGCCTGCGCGCAGCGGAAGTAGCCGACGACCTTGGTGTTGAGGTCGGCGAGCAGCAGCTCCGGGTCGGCCTCCTCGACCGCGTTGCGCACCAGCCCGGACGGGGCCGCCGCGCCGTTGACGAGGATGTCGACGCGTCCGAACTCGTCGGCCACGCGCCGCACCATGGCGCGCACGGACTCGGTGTCATCGGTGTCCGACACGAGCGGGACGACCCGGCTGCCGGTCTCCGCCTCCAGCTCCTTGGCGGCGCGTTCCAGCAGGGGCAGCCGACGGGCGGTGACGACGACGGTCGCACCCTCCGCGGCGAGCGCGCGAGCGGTGGCCCGGCCGATACCGAGGCTGCCGCCGGTGACGATGGCGGTCCTGCCATCCAGTTCGAGGTCCATGCATGGCTCCACAGGGGTGATCGGGACATGGGGGTACGACGACGAGGGGGTGTGGAAGCGAGACGGCACGCGACGTCAGGGGGGGACGCTGCGCCGAGGGGCACCCGCAGCCGAGTGCCTGCGGTGCCAAGGGGAATGCGGAATTGCGCGCCTGTGGCGTCGAGGGGCGCGCTGTGCGGCGCGACCGCGGCTGCCCGCCCGGGAGTGGACCTCGGCCTCAGCCCAGGTTGACCCAGACGCTCTTGATCTCGGTGTAGTGGTCGAGCACGGTCCGGCCCATTTCGCGGCCCCAGCCGGACTGTTTGAAGCCGCCGAAGGGCGACGCGGGATCCGTGAGGTTGTAGCAGTTGATCCACACGGTGCCCGCCTGTAGTTCGTCGGCGATGCGGTGCGCGTGACCCAGGTCGGACGTCCAGATGCCGGCCGACAGCCCGAAGGGCGAGTCGTTGGCCCGCTCGACCAGGTCGTCCACGTCGTCCCAGCTCATCGCCGCGAGCACGGGGCCGAAGATCTCCTCCCTGACGATGCGCAGACCGTCGTCGGGCGCCACGAACACCGTCGGTTCGACGAAGTAGCCCGCGTCGTACGGCGCGTCGAGTCCGGGCCGCCCACCGCCCGCGGCGAGCCGTGCCCCCTGCTCCCGGCCGGCGGCGATGAACCCGGTGACCCGCTCGTGGTGGCGCGCGGAGACCAGCGGACCCATCTCGGTGGCCGGGTCGCTGCCGGGCCCGACGACGATGCCGCGGGCGCGCTCGGCCACCGCGTCCAGTACGTCGTCGAAGATCTTGCGGTGTACGTACAGCCGGGAGCCGGCCGTGCAGACCTGTCCCTGGTTGAAGAAGACGGCCTGCGCGGCGGCTTCGGCGACGGCCTCGGGGTCGGCGTCGGGCAGCACGATGTTGGGGGATTTCCCACCGAGTTCGAGGGAGACCTTCTTCAGGTTCCCCGCGGCGGCGCGGACGATGGCGCGGCCCGTCTCCGTGGACCCGGTGAAAGCGATCTTGTCGACCCCGTCGTGTGCGGCGAGGGCGGCACCCGCCGAGGCACCACGCCCGGTGACGACGTTGACGACACCGTCCGGCACCCCCGCCTCCTGGAGCAGCTCGGCGAGCCGCAGCGTGGACAGCGGGGTCTCCTCGGCGGGCTTCAGGACGACCGTGCAGCCGGTGGCCAGCGCGGGCGCCAGCTTCCAGCACGCCATCGACACGGGGAAGTTCCACGGCACGATCAGTCCCGCCACGCCCACCGGTTGCCGCGTGGTGTAGTTCAGCACGCGCAGTCCACCGCGCGGCGACACGGGGATCGTGCTGCCCTCCAGCTTGCTCGGCCAGCCCGCGAAGTAGCGGAACAGCTTCACGCTGGTGCCCACGTCCACCGCGCGTGCCACGGAGACCGGCTTGCCGTTGTCGCGCGACTCCAGCAGGGCGAGTTCGTCCGCGTGCGCCTCGATGACGTCGGCGACCCGGTTCAGCAGCACGCCCCGCTCCAGCGGGCTCATTCGCCGCCAGCCGGGGTCGCCGAACGCGCGGCGCGCCGCCGTGACGGCCCGGTCGACGTCGGCGGCCTCGCCGTCGGGAACGGTCGTGAGCACGGTGCCGGTGGCGGGATCGACAGTGGCGAACGAGTCGCCGGAGAGGGCGCCGACCCAGCGGCCGCCGATGAGCATGGTCCGCGGCTCGGCGAGGAAGCGGTCGACCGCCCCCGCCGCGTCCGCGACCGGGTCTGCTGTGCTGTGCATGGCGGCTCCTCTCACAGGGCCATCTCGATGAGCTGGGGACCGTCGGAGGCGAGCGCGCGGCCGAGCGCGCGCCGCAGTGCCTCGCCCGTCTCGACCCGGGTGCCGGGTACGCCGTAGGCGCGGGCCAGCGAGGGCCAGTCGAAGGCCGGCGCGTCCAGGCTGGTGAGCGCCATCGCGTTGGGACCGGGACTGCTCTGGCCGTGCCGGTCGAGTTCGGTGCGCAGCACGTTGTAGACGCGGTTGGACGCGATGAGGGTGACCACGGGCAGCTGCTCCCGGGCCATCGTCCACAGCGCCTGGATCGTGTACTGCGCGCTCCCGTCGGACTGGAGGGCGACGACCTTGCGGCCGGGCGCGGCGATCGCGGCGCCGACGGCGGCGGGCAGGCCCTGGCCGATGGCCCCGCCGGTGTTGGTGAGGGTGGTGTGCCGGGCGGCGTGCGACGAGGCGGTGAAGAAGGGGTAGCCGCAGGTGCCGCCCTCGACGGAGACGACGGCGTGTTCAGGGAGCAACGCCGAGACGATGCGGCCGACCGACCGCGGCGTCAGCTCTCCGTCCGGGAGCCCCGCGTCGTCCGGCCGGGCGGGTGACGGCGGTTCGGGCGCTCCCAGGGCGTCCGCGAGGACCTCCAGCGCGTGCGCGCCGTCCTCCTCCGGTGTGCTCAGCACCTCCACGGTGCCGGGGGGAGCGAGCAGGCTCGGGATCCCTTCGTAGCCGAAGTACGACACGGGTTCCAAGGCCCCTGCCAGCAGGACGAGTTGAGCCCCGGCGAGAGCCTCGACCGCCCTCTCCGGGAAGTAGGGCAGGCGGTCGAGGTCCGGGAGACCGCCGCCGCGCTCGGCGGCGGCCGGGAAGGTCTCGCTGTACAGCACCGCCCCGGTGGCGGCGGCGATCCGCGCGGCCGCCCGCTGCCCGCGCTCGTCGAGCGCCGTCCCGCCCAGCAGGAGGACGGCGCGCTCTCCGGCCCGCAGCCGCTTGGCAAGGGCGTCGACGACCTCGGCCGCCACCTCCCGTCGGCGCGGTGTGCCGGGCAACTCGACGTCCACCGGGCCCTCCAGGACCTCCTGCTGGAGGTCGGCGGGGGCGATGAGGGTGGCCCCGCAGCCGGGCGGGGCGCCGGCGGCCCCGATGGCGCGGGCCGTCAGTTCGGCCAGACCCGCACCGGAGGCGGCGGTGCCGACCCAGCCGGAGACGGGGCGCGCCAGCGAGACGATGTCCGAGGTCAGGGGCGCGTCATGGGCGAGATGCCAACTGGCGTGGTCCCCGACGACGTTGAAGACGGGGGAGTGGGCCCGGCGCGCGTTGTGCAGGTTGGCGATGCCGTTGGCGAAACCGGGGCCCAGATGGAGCAGCGTCATCGCCGGCCGGCCGGCGATCCGGGCGTAGCCGTCGGCGGCTCCGGTGCAGACGCCCTCGAAGAGCCCGAGCACCGCGCGGGTGCCGGGGACCGAGTCCAACGCGGCGACCAGCGGCATCTCGGTGGTTCCCGGATTGGCGAAGCAGACGTCCACTCCGGCGGCGAGCGAGGTCTCGACCAGGGCCTCCGCCCCGGTCATGACGCCGAACCGGTTCGCCTGCCAGACGGTCGTGGCGTGGTTCATGGACTTTCCTCCGTGCACTATGCGCACCGTCCGTGCGTATAGTGCACAGCATTGGCAGGGGAGGAGCCCGGCGTCAAGCCCCGGGGTCGGCGGACCCGTGGCCTACGCTGAACGCGTGAGCGGAACCAGGAAGGTGGTACGCGGGGTGCGGGCAGAGGCCGCGAACGGCACGGGAAGCAGTGCGCACGGACAGGGCGAGGAGGGCGGGGAGGCGGTCAAGAGGCCCAGTCAGCCGCCGTCGCAGACGCTCGTCCGGGGCCTCGCCGTCCTGCGGGCCGTCGCCCACCAGCCCCGCGGACTGACGGTCGCCGAGATAGCCGCCCGGACGGGGCTGCACCGGACCGTCGTCCATCGCCTCGCGGGCACGCTGGCCGCCGAGGGGTTCCTGGCGAGGAGCGCGGACGGCGCGTACGTGCCCGGCGGGGAACTCCATACGCTCGCGGGCTCCTCCCGGCCCACCCTCGCGGAGTTCGTCCAGCCGCTGCTGCAGCAACTCGCCGACCGCTACGGCGGTACGGCGATCCTGTTCTTCCCGGAACCGGACTGCGTCGTCGCCGTAGCCACGGCTGTCCCTCGGAACGCCGACTACCACCTCGCCTACCGCAAGGGCTCCCGTCAGCCGCTGGACCGCGGGGCCGCGCCGTGTGCGATCCGCGCCGGGCGGGCCCCCGCCGACGACGACCCGGAGGCGGTACGGGATGCGCGCCGCCGGGGCTGGGTCACGAGTCATGGCGCGGTCGAGCCGGGTGCCCACGCGGTCGCGGCGCCGCTGGCCCGGGGAGGGGACGTGCTGGACGCCTGCGTCATGTTCGTCTCGCACCGCCAGGACCGCGTCGACGAGGCCACGCCGGACGTGGTTTCCGCCGCGCACGCCGCCCGGGCGTTCCTGCTCGGGCCGCGGTAGGCCGCCGCCCGGCTCCTTCTTCTCGGTCAACGGCCGCCCCCGTCGCAACAGTTCGGCGGGGGCGGCCTCCTTTGTGTCCGGCGGGCCTTGACACCCACCACCAGCCACCACACCATGTGCTACCAACAAACGTACACCATGTACGAATATCGCACAGTGGTGAAAACTGGAGGCTGATCGGGATGACAAGCCCTGATCGCATCACCCTGGCTCACGGCCGCCTGTCGTTGATCGGCGTCCTCACTCAATCCATCGGCTTCATGGGGCCGGTCTTCTCGGTCGCGGCTCTGCTGCCCCTGGTCGTCGGCCTGTCGGCCACGGGGCGCGGCGCCGGCGTCGCCACCCCCGTCGCGATCGCCATCGCCGGCATCGGCATCTGTGGAGTCGGATGGGTCATAGCCCAGTACGCGAAGCGGATCCATCTGTGCGGTTCGCTCTACGAGTACGTGAGCGACAGCGCCGGCCAGCGCGTCGGCGTGGTCGCCGGATGGCTCTACTACGGCGCCATGATGGTGCTGGGGGCGTCGACCTTCCTCGTGCTGGGCGGACTCACCCAGACCTGGCTCCTCAACTCGCTCTCCGTCGACGTGCCGTGGTGGCCCCTGTCGCTGGGCTACGCCGCGCTCGTCGTCGCCCTTCTCGTGGTCGGCGTCCAGGTGTCCATCCGGGCGCAGCTCTTCCTCGCCCTGGTCACCATGGTCGTCGTCCTTGTGTTCTCCCTGGTCATCGTCTTCCGGGTCGGCGGCAGCAGCCAGGGCCTGTCCGCCGAACCCTTCGACCCGTTCTCCGTGGGAGGTCTGGACCTCCTCTACGGCGTGCTCTACGGCATCAACATGTTCATCGGGTTCGAGTCGGCCGCCAACCTGGCCGAGGAGACCGAGAACCCCAAGCGCCACGTGCCCCGCGCGGTCATGTGGTCGATCAGCATCGTCGGGGTCTACTACCTGATCGTGGCGTACGCGCAGGCTCTGGGCTTCGGCCTCGACGCGCAGGCGTGGAAGGACAGCGTCTTCCCGCTGGAGGCCCTGGCCTCCGGCAAGGAGTACGGGTCCGACGGCTTCGGGACCTTCATGGGGATCCTGATCATCTTCGACGTTCTCGCGGTGGCGATCGGTGTCGGCGTCGCGTCCAGCAGGGGGATGCTCTCCATGGCCCGCAGCGGCCGACTGCCCTCGGAGCTGGCGAAGTTGCATCGCCGGTTCTTCACCCCCGTATGGGGCTGCGCCCTGTTGGGTGTGTTCGCTTGTGTGACCATCGTCGCCGTCCGTGTCGGCGACGGCATCTTCCCGCGAGAGACCGCTCAGCCCGGTGTCCTGCAACCGCAGTGGTCGCCGGCGTTCACCTGGATGGCCGGCTTCGGCGGTACCGGCCTCGCGCTGATGTACATGATCGTCGCCGCACTCGGCGTGAAGGGCCTGTGGCCGTACGTCAACCGTGCCAAGCTCCTCGTCGCCGGCAGCGTCGGGGCCCTGGTGGCGGCAGGCGCGGTGTTCGGCGCCGTCTACAAGGCGCAGAGCCCTCTCGACACCGTCCCCTGGGCCCTTCTCGTCTGGGTGGCACTCGGCGCGGCGTGGTCCTTCTTCATCCACGGAAGGTCCTCCCGGCAGGGAGGCGTCGCCGACGAGCCGGCGCGCAGATCGAGTGAGGTGACCACAGGATGACGGCGCCCGTATCCGCCACCCCGCCCCATCCCCCGCATCCAACCCCCCGACCGGCAGGAGGAACGGCAGTGACCACCACGACGTCGCACCCGTACGATCCGCTCAGCTCCAAGGAGACGGAGCAGGCGGTCGGCGTGGTGCGCGCCGCTCAGGCGGAGCGGACCGCGATCAGGTTCCCGCTGATCCGGCTGGACCTTCCCGACAAGCAACAGGTACGGGAGTACGACCCCGCGCAGCCGATCCCCCGGGTGGCCTTCCTCGTCGTCTACGACCCCGAGGCCGGCGCCATGTTCGAGGCGCGGGTCGATCTCACCGACGACAGCCTGGTCTCCTGGGAACATCTCCCCGGCAGGCAGCCCCCCATCATGATCGACGAGCTGATGGCACTCGACGAGATCATCAAGAACGACCAGGCCGCGGTGGAGGCCCTGGTGCGGCACGGTGTCGAGGATCTCTCGCAGGTGCAGTTCGACCCCTGGTCGACCGGCACGTTGCCGATCGAGGGGGTGGACGCACGACGACGAGTGATCCGGGCGACCGCGTACGTTCGCCACTTCACCGAGGACAACGGCTACGCCAGGCCCGTCGGGAACCTCGTCTTCGTCATCGACTGCGACGCCCGTTCGGTGGCGGCCATCCAGGAGGGGGATCCGCTGCCGCTTCCGCCGGAGAGCGGGAACTACGACCCGGCCAGTGTCGGTCCGTTGCGCGACGACCTCCGCCCCATCGAGATCACCCAGCCCGAAGGCCCCTCCTTCACGGTGTCCGGCCATGTGATCGAGTGGCAGCGGTGGCGGCTGCACGCCCACATCGACGTGGTGGAGGGACTCGTCATCAGCGATGTCTCCTACCAGGACGACGGGCGCCGACGCCCGATCCTGCACCGGGCCGGCATCAGCGAGATGGTGGTGCCCTACGGCGACACCAGCGACGACTTCTTCTTCCGGAACGTCTTCGACGCGGGTGAGTACAGCCTGGGCAAGACGGTCGGTTCGCTGAGTCTGGGCTGCGACTGCCTCGGCGAGATCCGGTATCTCGACGCCGTGCTCTCCGACGAGTCGGGCACCGCGCACACCGTCACCAACGCCATCTGTCTGCACGAGGAGGACTACGGAATCCTCTGGAAGCACTGGGACTTCCGCTACGTCCCGCAGGCGGAGGTCAGGCGTTCCCGGCGGCTGGTCGTGTCGTCGATCCACACGATCGGCAACTACGAGTACGGCTTCTTCTGGTACTTCTACCTCGACGGGACGATCCAGTTCGAGGCCAAGCTGACCGGTATCGTGCAGACCCGGGCCGTCGCCCCCGGCGAGAAACCCGCCTACGGCACGCTCGTGGCGCCCCAGCTGGACGCGCCCAACCACCAGCACCTGTTCAACATGCGCCTGGACATGGAGGTCGACGGGCCACGCAACACGGTGGTGGAGGTCGACGCGGTGGGGCAGCCGATGGGGCCGGACAACCCGTACGGAAACGCGATCGTCGCCCGCCGGACCGAGATCACCAACGAACGCGACGGACGCCGGATGTGCGACCCGCTCACCGCACGCACCTGGAAGATCACCAACCCCGGCGTACGCAACCGCTTCGACGAGCCGGTCGCCTACAAGCTGGTGCCCTTCGTGGGGCCGACCCTGCTGGCCGCCCCCGAGAGCGATCTGGCGCGGCGCGCCGAGTTCGCGCGGGCGCATCTGTGGGTGACCCGGTACAGCCCCGACGAACTGCACGCGGCCGGCGACTACCCCAACCAGCACCCCGGTGACGGCATCGGCACCTGGATCCGGCAGGAGCGTGATCTCGTCGACACGGACGTGGTGTTGTGGCACACCTTCGGCACCTCGCACCTGCCTCGCCCGGAGGACTGGCCCATCATGCCCTGCGACTACGTCGGATTCGCGCTGAAGCCGGTCGGATTCTTCGACCGCAACCCCTCGCTGGACGTACCGCCCCCGCCGGGGCGCGGGAGGACGCACTGCCACTGACCGGGGCGGCCGCGGGGTCGGGGGGTGTCAGCGCCCGACGGCCTCGGGGCCGGCTGTGCCGACCAGTTGCGTCGCGGCGGTCCCGGCCGCCTCCGTCACCAGATGCGGGACCCGGTCGTCGACGAGCTTGAGACCGAGCTGCACCACTCCGAGGCTCGCCGTCGACCAGTCCGAGACCCGGATGGGGGCGGCGATGCCGATCGCGCCCTCCTGGATCGAGCCCACGCTGACCGCGTAGCCCCGGCGGCGGGCCTCGCGGACGTGCTCGGTGTCCGCCCCGGAGTCCGGCCGGCCGGCGAGGATGGCGATGCCGTCCGCGCCGACGGTCAGGGCGTGCCGGGCACCCTCCCGCATGGCGAGGTGCATGGTCGAGTTCGGCGGTTCCGCCGTCAGCAGGATCAGGGCCTGGTCGCCGTCGGCGACGCTCAGCAGCGCCGTGCTGTTGGTCTGCTCGCTGAGCCGTCGCAGGATCGGCAGGACGGTGGCCTGCAGCCGTGGTTTGAGCTGTCCGGCCAGTTCGGCCACACCGAATCCGAGGATGTACCGGGTGCCGAGGCGGGCGACGAGGTTGTGCGCCTCCAGCGTGCGCAGAAGACGGTAGACGGCCGCCCGGGCGATCGTCAGCTGCTCGGCGAGCTCCGCCGCCGTGAGGCCGTCGGCGTTGCGTGCGAGCAGCGACAGCACCGTCAGCCCGCGGTCAAGAGTCAGGGACGTTTCCCCGCCGGTCGCCGCCACGATCTTCTCTCTCCTCCTGCTACCGAGTGCCGCACATCATGTCACGGCGCCGGGAACAGCCCGGTGACGCCGACCCCTTGACCCGGCGTCACCCTCTCCCTATGGTTTCGAATATCGTCCTCATAGAACGGTAATCGTACATGCTCATGCGCGCAGAGGCCGAACGGCTGGTCACCACCGTTCCCACGGAGCCCTACCTCGCCGGGCGATGGGACAGCAGTCAGAGCACCGAAACCTTCGACGTGATCGACCCGGTCACCGAACGTCGGCTCACCACCGTGGCCGCGGCGGGGGCCCGTGAAGTGGAACGGGCCGTGTCGCACGCTCGGACCGCGATGGACGAGGGAGAGTGGGGGAGGACCGAAGGAAGCGTCAGGGCGGTCCTGCTGCACCGCCTGGCCGACCTGATCGAGGCCCGGAGCGAGGAGTTCGCGACGCTGGAGTCGCTGGACATCGGCAAGCCCGGTTTCGAACCGCGGGCGATCGACCTCCCCCAGACGATCCAGACGTTCCGGTACTTCGCCGGCTGGGCGGACAAGGTGGAGGGCCGCTCCGTCCCGACGTCCTCCTACATGGGACGGCCCACGCACAGCTACACCGTCCGCGAGCCGGTCGGGGTCGTCGCGGCCATCACGCCCTGGAATTCACCGACGATGATCGGGGCGTGGAAGATCGCGCCCGCGCTCGCCGCGGGCTGCGCCGTCGTCCTCAAGCCTCCGGAGGACGCGCCCCTCACCTCCCTCCTCCTCGCGTCGCTGATCGAGGAGGCAGGCTTCCCGGCCGGGGCGTTCAGCGTCCTTCCCGGACTCGGCGCGGTGACGGGGCAGGCGCTCATCGACCACCCCGGCGTGGACAAGATCTCCTTCACCGGCAGCCCCGAGACGGGACACAAGGTGGCTCTGGCCGCCGCGAAGGGGTTCCGGCGCACGACCCTGGAACTCGGCGGAAAGAGTCCCCAGATCGTCTTCGCCGACGCGGATCTCGACGAGGCCGCGCAAGGGGTGACGGTCGGCATCTTCGCCAACCAGGGCGAGGTGTGCGCGGCGGGCAGCCGCATCCTGGTCGCTCGTTCCGTGTACGACGAGTTCCTGGAGCGCCTGGTGGCGCGGGCCCGTGCCACCAAGGTCGGCGACCCGTTCGACGAGGGCACCACGATGGGCGCGCTGATCAACGCCCGGCAGCTGGGCAGGGTCTCCGAGTACATCGCGGCCGGGGTCGACGAGGGCGCCCGCCTGATCACCGGGGGCGGCCGGCCGCACGCCAGGGGCTTCTTCGTCGAGCCGACCCTGTTCGCCGACGTGGACAACACCATGACGATCGCCCGGAGGGAGATCTTCGGGCCCGTGGGCGCCGTGATCCCGTTCGACACGGAGTCCGACGCGATCACCATGGCCAACGACAGCGACTACGCGCTGGCCGCCACCCTGTGGACCGCCGATGTCAGCCGGGCCCATGTGGTCGCTCGTAGGGTGAAGGCGGGTGCCGTCGCGATCAACGGCTGGGCGCCGCTCGACCCCCGCGTGCCCTGGGGCGGTTCCCGGCTCAGTGGCCAGGGGCGGGAACTGGGCTGGGCCGGCATCGAGGCCAACACCGAGGAGAAGACGGTCACGGCCGTCCTCTCGTACACGCCCGACAAGTGAGAGCGCGCTCCTCCGCGCGCCTTCCCCTGACCGTCCGCCCTGTCACCGTCGACCGCCCTGTTGGTCGTCCACTGCATCCAGGAGGGGTTCTCCGTGTCAGCTCATGTCTTGGTCGTTTACTACAGTGCGACGGGGTCCGTGCATCGGCTCGCGCGAGCGGTGGCCGAAGGCGCCGAGTCGTCGGGTGCCGAGGTGCGACTGCGCAGGGTCGCCGAACTCGCGCCCGACGAGGCGATCGCGGCGAATCCGGACTGGTCGGCGCATCACCGGGAGACGGAGTCGACCGTTGAGGTGGCCGAGCTCGCCGATCTGGAGTGGGCCGACGGATACGCCTTCGGCACCCCTACGCGGTACGGCGCTCCTGCGGCGCAGCTGAAGCAGTTCATCGACACCGCCGGAAGTCTCTGGCAGGAGGGGAAGCTGGCGGACAAGCCGGTGACGGCCTTCGTCTCCTCGGCGGAGCGGCATGGCGGCCAGGAGTCGACGATCCTGTCCCTGAACAACGTCTTCTACCACTGGGGCGCGGTCATCGTCCCGCTCGGCTACACGGACGACGCCGTCTACGCGTCGGGCGGCAACCCGTACGGAACGTCATGGCCCGCCGGCTTCCCCTCGATTCTCCCGGACGAGACGGCGCTGGCCTGCGCCCGCTTCCAGGGCGCCCGGCTGGCCCGGTTCACGACCCTACTGGCGGGCTGACCCCGCCCACGGCCCCCGGGCGGTGGGCCGACCTTCCGCGGCGGGGCCCGCCCCGCTGCGGAAGGCGCAGCCGCTCCCCGGCCACGGCTGCCCCGGCCCGACAGCGCCTGCAACGCTGTGTGGCCCCTCACTGGCTGTGCCGGGACATGTTGACGGTGCCGTCCGGTGAGCGGCTGTCGAACCGGATTGCTGCCTTTCCCCAAGCCGGGCCGTCGCGGGCCGGCCCCTCATGGTCGAGTATGGCTCTCGGTCGACCTGTTGAAGCCCTGTGCGGCACGTTCCTTCGGGCTCCGTGGGCGGCGTTCTGTCCGTTGTGGTTCCCCGCGCAGTTCCCCGGGCCCCTTGCGGGGCGCGGGTGTTCGCCGTGTTCAGCGGGTCGCCGTCGTCAATGAGCCGGGGTCCAGGCCCAGTTCGTGGGCCAAGGCCCGGTCGGCCCATTCCTGGGCCCTGGCGCGGGAGACCGCTCCTTCGTAGGCCGTCATCTGCACCGCCAGGCCGTCCAGGAGGGCGGTGAGCCGGAGGGCGGACGCCGTGGGGTCCGGGCAGTGGAACTCCTCGGCGGCCACACCGGCCTCGATGACCTCGGTGAGCGCCGCCTTCCACTGGCGGTCCAGATCGCGGGTGACCTCGCGCAGGGCGGGGTCGCGCAGGGAAACGGCCCACCCCTCGATCCACAGGCGCCAGCCCTTGGCCTGGCCGGTGGGGGCGTACCAGCGTACGGCCGCCCTGAGGCGACGCAGGGCCGTGGTGCGGCGGCCCAGGAGCTTGCGGAGGTGGGCCAGGTCGTCCTCGGCGGCATGGCGGAAGGCCTCGGCCACCAGGCGTTCCTTCGAGGAGAAGTGGTAGAGGACGAGGGCGTTGCTCACCCCGAGGACGGCGGCCACGTCGGCGATCCGTACCGCCGCGACGCCCCGCTCCTCGATCTGTTCGATGGCGGCCCGCAGCAGCTCCGCACGCCGCTCGGCCACGCTCAACCGCACTCTGCCCACGTGGCAACCCTACCCAGGCCCCCGAGCGGCGCCGCAGGCTTCGAGCCACCCCGGCGCGGGCGGGACGTCAGCGGTGCCAGCCGAAGCGGTCCGTGATCGTCGGGAGGCGGTCGGCGGCGATGGCGTGCGCGGCGGCGCGGGGCGTGGTGCCCTCGGTCTCGGCCCGGGTGAGCATCAGGTCGACGAGGGCGCGCATGGAACGGCGGGTGTGCGTGAACGCCTCGTCGGCGGTGGGGCCGATGTCACCGAAGAGGGTCCACCACCACCAGGCGTTCGTACCGGAGTTGACCACGACGTCGGGCAGCACGGTGACACCGCGGGAGGTGAGCGCCTCCTCGGCCTCGGGCAGCACGGGCATGTTGGCCGCCTCGACGATCAGCCGGGCGGTGACGAGGTGGTGGTTGGTGGTGTCGATCGCGTAGGAGACGGCCGCGGGGACGAGCACGTCGGCCTCGGTGGCCACCCAGGCGTCGGCGGGCGTCTCCCGGTCGCCGGGCCGCAGCGCGGCGCGGTCGATCGTGCCGTACGGGTCGCGTGCGGCGAGCAGGGCCTCGACGTCCAGTCCGGCGGGGTTGGTGACGGTGCCCTTGATGTCGGCGACCGCGACGACCGTGAGGCCGGCGCGGGCGAGGAAGCGGGCGGTGGCGCCGCCCATGGTGCCCAGGCCCTGCACGGCGACCCGGGTCCCGGCGTACGGCGTACCGGTCCGGTCCAGGGCGGTGAGCACGGACTCCGCGACACCGCAGCCGCCCACCAGTTCGTCGAGGCCGATGCCGTCCACCTGGACGGCGAAGGCGTCCGCGAGGCGTCGCCGGGCCGATCCCTCGTCGTCCAGGAGGGGGTACACCGCCTGGACCGTCGACACCAGGCCCGCCTCGCCGGCCGCGCGGTCCACCAGGTCCTGGGCGAGACCGAGGTCCTCGCCCGTGGTCCAGAAGCTCTCGATGTACGGGCGCATCGCGCGCAGGTAGCGCACCAGAACGCCGTAGGCCTCGGGGTCCCGGGGATCACAGTCGATGCCGCCCTTGGCGCCGCCGAGCGGGACGTACCGGCCCTCGGGGGCGTAGTGCAGCGCCTCCTTCATGGTCATGCCGCGGGCGAGCCCGGCGACCTCGTCCAGCGTGCAGCCGGGGCGCATCCGCAGGCCACCGCTGCAGACCCCGCGCACCAGCCGGTCCACGACCAGAAAGCCCCGCCGGCCCGTGACGTGGTCGGTCCAGGTGAGCGACATGAAAGGGCTGATGGTCATGGGGCTCCCCGGGAACAAAAAGATCTACTGAATAGTTGGTCAGTATTGCATCGCGCGGGGACGGTCGGACCCGGCGCGGTCGAAGGGGCGGACCATAATGGGATGCCTGAGCGAATCCACCTGGAGGTGCCGTGTCCGGTTCCGGATCCCGTTCTCTGAGTTCGGGGCTGCGCGCAGTGCGGCCCGCCGCCTTCGGCGCGGATCCGAGCGGCGCCCGATGGGAGCGGATCCGCAGATCCCCGCATTTCGCGAACGGGGTCTTCGTGAACCCCGAGGGCGCCCAGGTCCGCCCCTCCGGGGGCGCCGCCGTGGAAATGGCGAAGAGCTACTTCCGCAAGGACGAGAGGGTGCGGCGGGCCCCGGCGGGGCTGATCCCCGTGCACTCCACGACCCTCGCCGACCTGGCCAGGCCCCCGGCGAGCGGACTGCGGACCACCTGGATGGGACATTCCAGCGTGCTCGCCGAGATCGACGGCCACCGGGTGCTCTTCGACCCGGTGTGGGGTGAGCGCTGCTCCCCGTTCGCCTTCGCCGGGCCCAAGCGGCTGCACCCCGTGCCCGTGCCGCTCGCCGCGCTCGGCCCGGTCGACGTCGTCGTCATCTCGCACGACCACTACGACCACCTGGACATGCCCTCGATCAAGGAACTGGCGGGCACGGACACGCTCTTCGCCGTGCCCCTCGGCGTCGGTGCCCACCTGGAGCACTGGGGTGTCTCCGCGGACCGGATCCGCGAGCTGGACTGGCACGAGGACACGAAGGTCGGCGGCCTCACCCTGACCGCGACCCCGGCGCGGCACTTCTGCGGCAGGGGCCTGCGCAACACCCAGCACACGCTCTGGGCCTCCTGGGTCGTCGCCGGTGACGAGCACCGGATCTACCACAGCGGCGACACCGGGTACTTCGAGGGCTTCAAGGACATCGGCGCCGCGCACGGCCCGTTCGACCTCACCATGATCCAGGTCGGTGCCTATTCGGAGTACTGGCCCGACATCCACATGACCCCCGACGAGGGGCTGCAAACCCACCTCGACCTGCAGGGCGGCGAGCCCGGCGGGGTGATGATGCCGATCCACTGGGCGACGTTCAACCTGGCGATGCATGCCTGGGCCGAGCCGGGCGAGCGCATGATGTGGGCCACCCACGGCGCGGGGGTCACGATGGCCGCGCCGCGGCCGGGGGAGCCGTTCGAGCCGAAGAGCACCCCGCCGGTGGATCCGTGGTGGCGCGCGGTCTCCCAGCAGCCGGTCGGCGGCTGGGCCGCGTGGCCCCCGGTGGGGGAGCGGCTCGACCTGGTGGCGGAGGGCTGAGAATCCGGTCGGGAATTCTCCCGACAGGGTGATTTTTCGACGGATGCAGAGGGCCGGGGAGCACAGTGCTCCCCGGCCCTCTGCATCTAATGCCGACCCGTTCTGAGCGAATCTGATCGAAATTCGAGCGGAAAAGGAATCCAACAAGAACGAGCGTCCGAAGAATTATCGGACTTTCGCACGAAGCCTCATACCAGAGCGGGACGCATTACGGCGGTCTTTGTCAACTGCGCACCGCACATGACGCGTTGGCGACTACTGTGAGTTGCCGTCGGACGACGCTGTGCCGAATTCTTCGACTCTCGCGACCGACACGCGAGGGCGCACGCCTGAGTCGCCCGGACGCGGCACCCCCCACACCCAGACGGACCAGTACGAGGACGCTGATGTCTCACCTTCGCGCACCGGCCGCCCGCGCAGACCGCCGTGAGGGCGGGCGGCACGGGCGATCGGCCCCCCGCGCCGCCGTCCCCTCGCTGCCCGAGATCCACATACGGCCACAACTGGTGCGCCTCGCGGTCCTGCCCCCCACCGCGGTCGCCCTCAGCGCCTGCGCCGCCGTCCTTTTCACCTTCCGCGCCGGCGGCGCCCGCCCGAGCCTCACGCTGTGGGCGGTCCTCGCCGGAGCCGCCGCCGTGGCCCTCGCCGGCATCGCGATCGGCGCCGTGGCCGCCGGGCGCACCGCCAAGTCCGTGCGCGAACGGCTGGACGCCCTGCGTCAGGCCAGCAGCAAGGGCGAGGACGACCTGCGCTCCCTGGTCGACGCCCTCCGGCGCGGCGACCAGCCGCCCGCGCGCGGGCCCCGCATCCGAACCGCCGCCGGCGCCGACGACTTCGAGCCGCTCGCCGCCGACCTCGCCCGCGCCCACGACAGCGCCGTCACCGCCGTCGTCCAGGCCTCCCAGCTCTCCAGCCACGCCGGCAGCGAACAGAAGCTCGAAGTCTTCGTGAACCTGGCCCGCCGGCTCCAGTCCCTCGTCCAGCGCGAGATCTCCATCCTCGACGACCTGGAGAACGAGATCGAGGACCCGGACCTGCTCAAGGGCCTCTTCCACGTCGACCACCTCGCCACCCGCATCCGCCGCCACGCCGAGAACCTCGCCGTCCTCGGCGGCGCCGTCTCCCGCCGCCAGTGGAGCAACCCGGTCTCCATGACCGAGGTGCTGCGCTCCGCGATCGCCGAGGTCGAGCAGTACTCCCGGGTCAAGCTGGTGCCCCCCGTCGACGGCACCCTGCGCGGGCACGCCGTCGCCGACGTCATCCACCTCCTCGCCGAACTCGTCGAGAACGCCACGGTCTTCTCCGCCCCGCACACCCAGGTCCTGCTCCGCGCCAACCTCGTCACCTCCGGCCTCGCCGTCGAGGTCGAGGACCGCGGTCTCGGCATGCCCGTCACCGAGCAGAACAAGATGAACGCCCTGCTCGCCGACCCCGACCAGGTCAACGTCGCCAGCCTGCTCCAGGACGGCCGCATCGGACTCTTCGTCGTCTCCCAGCTCGCTCGCCGCCACGGCATCCAGGTCCGCCTCCAGAGCAACATCTACGGCGGCGTCCAGGCCGCGTTCGTCGTCCCGCAGGGCCTCCTCGGCGGCGAACCCGACGGCCTGCCGCACACCCACGCCGTCCCCGAGCAGAGCACCGGCACCCGCAGGCCCGCCGGGCCCCACCAGGCGCCCGCCGCCCCGTCCCAGCGGGCGTCCGCACCCGGCCCCGCCGACCGTCCGACGGCCGGCGGCCCCGCCCGCGCCGCCGACGCGCACGACCGGTCCGGCCGCCCGGCCCCCGCGGGGCCCGCACGTCCCGAACCCGGCCACCGCGCGGCGCCGAGTCCCGCACGCGCCACCGTGCCCCGGCAGCAGGGCCCCGGCCGGGGCGGCGCCCGCCAGGGCTCGGGCAGGGGCGGCACCGGACCGACCCCGCTGCCGGTGCGCGGCGCCCGCGAGGACCGGCCCAACCCGGCCGAGGCCGTGCCCGGCATCCGCCCCGACGACCGGCGGACGGTCGCGGACAACGCCGGCACACCCCCGACCCCACGGGTCGGCGGCGCCGTCCGCGGGACCATGGGCAAGCCCCAGCTACCCCGCCGTCGCGCCCAGCAGCACATCGTGCCCCAGCTGCGCGGCGGCCCCGCGCCCACGTCCCGCCAGGACCCCGACCACTACATCGGCCACGACCCCGGGCTGATGGCCGCCTTCCAGCGCGGCATCGGACTCGCCGAGGCACGCCAGATGGAGAGCTCCGACTGGGACACCTCCACCCTGGACACGCCGCAGGTGGACATCGCCTCTCCCACCGACTTCGGTTCCCGCGCGGACAGCACGTCCCGCGCCGACTTCGCTTCCCGCGTGGACATCGCCACCCCGGCCGATCTCGCGTCCCCCGCGGACTTCTCACCGCCCGCCCCGGACGCCGCGTCCCGTATCGACGACACGGGACAGCCACGCACAGGCTCGAACACCGGCTACCCGGCCCCGGCACCGCACGGCGGCACGGGCGGCGCCGACGCACTCCACATGGAGCTGGCCCACATGGACGCACCCCACAAGGACGCCGCGCAACCCCTGGGCGGACACCCCAGGGGCGGCGCCCCCATAGCCGTACCGCCGTCCGCCCTCGACGCGGCACACGACCTCACACCCCGGCAGGACGGGAGCACACCGGCCGGATGACCACCGCCCTCACCGCCCTCACCACCCCCACCACGGTCCCCACCCCCTGCGCTCCCGCAGACCAACGCACCCCAAGGAGTCGATCCACCATGGCGAGCGATGCGCCGACCGGCCATGTATCCGACCTCGACTGGCTGATGAGCGGCCTCGTCCAGCGCGTACCGCACACCACGAGCGCGGTGCTGCTCTCCTGCGACGGGCTGGTGAAGTCGGTCCACGGCCTCGACCCGGACAGCGCCGACCACATGGCGGCCCTGGCCTCCGGCCTGTACTCCCTCGGACGCAGCGCGGGCGTCCGCTTCGGCGACGGCGGCGACGTCCGCCAGGTCGTCGTCGAACTCGCCTCGACCCTGCTGTTCGTCTCCACCGCCGGCTCCGGTACCTGCCTTGCGGTGCTCGCCGGACGCGAGGCCGATGCCGCCGTCCTCGGCTACGAGATGGCGATGCTGGTCAAGAGCGTCCGCCCGTACCTGGTCACCCAGCCCCGGCAAGCCGTCGAACCCTCCGCGATGAGGCCTTGACCGTGCCCGCGGCCGGCGACGGACCCCTGTACGACGACGCCGCCGGGCGTCTGGTGCGCCCCTACACCGTCATCAACGGCCGGACCCGGCCGACCACCGCGCTCGATCTCCTCTCACAGGTGATGGCCACCGGGGCGACCCCCCTCGGCTATCTGGGCCCCGAGCACGCGACCGCACTCGACCTGTGCCGGGCACCCGTCTCGGTCGCCGAGATCGCCGCCCACCTCACGTTGCCGGCGACGGTCACCAAGGTGCTGCTGTCCGACCTCGTCGACTGCGGAGCCCTCACCACCAAGCCCCCGGTTTTCCACCACAACCCGACAGACCGGTCTCTTCTGGAGGCAGTGCTCGATGGACTACGACGACAGCTCTGACCCCTTCCCCACCGCACTCAAAATCCTGGTGGCGGGAGGGTTCGGGGTCGGCAAGACGACCTTCGTCGGCGCGGTGAGCGAGATCGCGCCGCTGAGCACGGAGGAACTGCTCACCACCGTGAGCGCCGCCACCGACAATCTCGACGGCATCGAGAACAAGGTCGAGACGACCGTCGCGATGGACTTCGGCCGCATCACCCTGGACCCGCGCCATGTGCTCTATCTGTTCGGCACCCCCGGACAGCAGCGCTTCTGGTTCATGTGGGACGAACTCTCCGAGGGCGCCCTCGGCGCGGTCATCCTCGCCGACACGCGCCGCCTGGAGGACTGCTTCGCCGCCGTCGACTTCTTCGAGCAGCGCGGCCTCGGCTTCATCGTCGCCATCAACGAGTTCGACGGCTCCTACCGCTACGACGCCGATGAGGTGCGCGCGGCCCTCGACCTCGACCCGGAGATCCCCGTCGTCTGCTGCGACGCCCGGATCTCCAGCTCGGGCGTCCAGACCCTGCTCACCCTCGTCCGGCACCTCCTCGCCCACACCCCGGCGCAGCTGCCGAGCCACGGAGCCCACACGTGACGTACGACCCGCCGCGTCCCGTAGGACGGCTCCTGCTCACCCCCGACGACCCCGGCGCCCCCGAGCGCGTGGCGCGGCTGCGGATGCTGGGGCTCGGCGCGTACGCCGAACCGGAGTTCGACGCCTTCGCGGACCGGCTCGCGGAGGTCGCCGCGGTGCCGTACGCGACGGTCAACTTCATCGACGAGGAACGGCAGTTCTTCGCCGGGCTGCATGTGTCGGCGGAGCCCACGGCGGACACCACGGTGCTCGGCGTCGATCGTCGTCTCGCCCGCGACCACGGGTTCTGCCCCTATGTGGTGGTGCGCCGCAAGGGGCTCGTCCTCGAAGACGTCCGCGAGTACCCGAAGTTCGCCGGCAACCCGGTCGTCGACGACCACGGCATCCGTACCTACCTCGGCGCCCCTCTCCTCGACCGTACGGGCATCGCCCTCGGCACGGTCTGCGTCATGGACGTCCAGCCGCGCCCCTGGGGCAGGGCGGGTCTGGAGACCATCAAGACGATGGCCGCGGAACTCGCCGCCCGGATCGAGGGACGGGAGGCGTTTCCGTAACGCCCCGGAGGAGGGCACTTCATGGCGGATCGGTGGCGCGGTCCACGGCGGATCGCCGCCGCGGGTGTGAAGGAAAGCTGCGGCGGAGCTTAAGAAAAGCTCGATGGACCCGGCGTGCGGGTGTGCGGCAGATTGATCGGCGATTCCACCCCTCTCCCCGGTACGGGTCCGTTCGTCATGGGCCGCACCGGGGGCGCACCCACAGGAGCCGTAGCGTTGAAGGCGCTGGTCAAGGAGAAGGCGGAGCCCGGTCTGTGGCTCGTCGACGTCCCGGAGCCCGAGATCGGCCCCGGTGACGTCCTGATCAAGGTCCTGCGGACCGGGATCTGCGGCACCGACCTGCACATCCGGTCCTGGGACGGCTGGGCCCGGCAGACCATCCGCACCCCGCTCGTGGCCGGCCACGAGTTCGTCGGTGAGGTCGTGGAGACGGGCGGTGCCGTCACCGACATCCGGGTCGGCGACCGGGTCAGCGGCGAGGGTCACCTGGTGTGCGGCAAGTGCCGCAACTGTCTCGCCGGCCGCCGCCATCTGTGCCGCGCCACCGTCGGCCTCGGCGTCGGACGCGACGGGGCGTTCGCCGAGTACGTGGCCCTGCCCGCGACCAACGTCTGGGTGCACCGCGTTCCCGTCGACCTCGACGTCGCCGCGATCTTCGACCCGTTCGGCAACGCGGTGCACACCGCGCTCTCGTTCCCGCTGGTCGGCGAGGACGTCCTGATCACCGGGGCGGGCCCCATCGGCCTGATGGCCGCCGCCGTCGCCCGGCACGCAGGCGCCCGCCATGTCGTGGTCACGGACGTCAGCGAGGACCGGCTGGAACTCGCCCGCAAGATCGGGGTCAGCCTCGCGCTCGACGTGCGGGAGTCGACCATCGCCGACGGACAGCGGGCTCTCGGTCTGCGGGAGGGCTTCGACATAGGTCTGGAGATGTCCGGCAACCCCGCCGCGATGCGCGACATGATCGCCAACATGACGCACGGCGGCCGGATCGCCATGCTCGGACTGCCGGCCGAGGAGTTCGCCGTCGACTGGGCCCGTGTCGTCACCTCCATGATCACCATCAAGGGGATCTACGGCCGCGAGATGTTCGAGACCTGGTACGCGATGACGGTCCTCCTGGAGGGCGGCCTCGATCTGGCCCCCGTCATCACCGGCCGCTACGGCTACCGCGACCACGAGGCGGCGTTCGCGGACGCGGCGAGCGGCGCCGGCGGCAAGGTCATCCTTGATTGGACTGCGTGAGTCACCGGCTTCCGGACCACGCAAGTCACCTGATTCTTCTAGGAGTTCACGATGTTCGACTCCGTGCGCGACGACCTGCGCACCACCCTCGACGAGATCCGTGCCGCTGGGCTGCACAAGCCCGAGCGGGTCATCGGCACCCCGCAGTCGGCGACCGTGGCGGTCACCGCCGGCGGTCGTCCCGGCGAGGTCCTCAACTTCTGCGCCAACAACTACCTCGGCCTCGCCGACCATCCCGAGGTGATCGCCGCCGCCCACGAGGCCCTCGACCGCTGGGGCTACGGCATGGCCTCCGTACGCTTCATCTGCGGCACCCAGGAGGTGCACAAGGAGCTGGAGGCGCGGCTGTCGGCGTTCCTCGGCCAGGAGGACACGATCCTCTACTCCTCCTGCTTCGACGCCAACGGCGGCGTCTTCGAGACCCTGCTCGGTCCCGAGGACGCGGTGATCTCCGACGCCCTCAACCACGCCTCGATCATCGACGGCATCCGGCTCTCCAAGGCCCGCCGCTTCCGCTACGCCAACCGTGATCTGGCCGACCTGGAACGGCAGTTGAAGGAGGCCACCGAGGGCGGCGCCCGCCGGAAGCTGATCGTCACCGACGGCGTGTTCTCCATGGACGGCTATGTGGCCCCGCTCCGCGAGATCTGCGACCTCGCCGACCGCCACGGCGCCATGGTCATGGTCGACGACTCCCACGCCGTCGGCTTCACCGGTCCCGGCGGCCGCGGCACCCCCGAGCTGCACGGCGTCATGGACCGCGTCGACATCATCACCGGCACCCTCGGCAAGGCCCTCGGCGGCGCCTCCGGAGGCTACGTCGCCGCCCGCGCCGAGATCGTCGCCCTGCTGCGCCAGCGCTCCCGCCCGTACCTCTTCTCCAACACCCTCGCGCCGGTGATCGCGGCGGCCTCCCTGAAGGTGCTCGACCTCCTTGAGTCGGCCGACGACCTGCGCGTCCGTCTCGCCGAGAACACGGCGCTGTTCCGCCGCCGCATGACGGACGAGGGCTTCGACATCCTCCCCGGTGACCACCCCATCGCCCCCGTCATGATCGGCGACGCGGCGAAGGCGGGCCGCCTGGCCGAGCTGCTCCTGGAACGTGGCGTCTACGTGATCGGCTTCTCCTACCCGGTCGTGCCGCAGGGGCAGGCCCGCATCCGTGTCCAGCTCTCCGCCGCGCACTCGACGGCGGACGTGCACCGGGCGGTGGACGCGTTCGTGGCGGCACGGGCGGAGCTGGAGGTCTGAGCGGAGCGGCTCGGGGGAAAGCGGGCATTTGAGAGAATCGATCCCATGATCGAAGCGCGGCGGCTCCACATCCTTCGTGCGGTGGCCGACCACCGTACGGTGACGGCGGCTGCCGCCGCGCTGTACCTGACTCCCTCCGCCGTCTCCCAGCAGCTCACGGCCCTGGAACAGGAGACGGGACACCGTCTGGTCGAACGGGGTGCCAAGGGCGTACGGCTGACCCCGGCCGGCGAGATCCTGCTCGGCCACACCAACGCCGTGCTCGCCCGGCTGGAACTGGCGGCGGCGGAACTGGCCGCGTACAGCTCGGGAGAGGCCGGCACCGTCACCGTCGCCTCCTTCGCCACCGGGATCGCCCAGGTCGTGGCACCCGCGCTGGCCCGTCTCGCCGTGTCCGCGCCCGGCATCAGCCTGCGCGTCCAGGACGCCGAGGGTGACGCGAGCCTGCCGATGGTCCTGGACCGGCAGGTCGACATCGCCGTGGCCGTCGAGTACCGGGGCGCGCCGGCCGCCGACGACCCCCGCCTGACGCACGTCGCGCTGTACGCCGAGCCGTTCGACGCGGTCGTGCCCGTGGGGCACCGTCTCGCCGACTCGGCCGAGGTGCCGCTGGCCGAACTGGCCAAGGACCCCTGGATCGGCCCCTACCCCGGCAACCCGTGTCATGACGTCGTCGTCCTGGCCTGCGAGAACGCCGGCTTCCAACCCCGTCTCGAGCACTCCTCCGACGACTTCCGCGCCGTGGTCGCCCTCGCCTCCGCCGACGCGGGCGTCGCCCTGGTGCCCCGCTCGGCCCTGCGCGGCACGGACCTCACGGGTGTCGTCGTACGCCCCGTCGACGGCGTGGCCCCCACCCGCCGGGTCTTCGCCGCCGTGCGCCGTGGCGCGGAGGGGCACCCGCTGATCCGGCCGGTGCTGGAGGCGCTGGGGGAGGCGGCCGGGTGAGGAGCCGGTGAGGTGGAGCGCAGTAGAGCCGCCGTGTTTCCCATATTCGGGATAGCATTCCGAATATGGGAAACGGAAGAGGCGGGGAAGGCGCGGGACCGGACCCGGTGGACCTTCGTCTGGCCGCCCGTCTGGCCGAACTACGGGCCGAACAGGGTTGGTCGCTGGGGGAGTTGGCGGACCGCAGCGGGATCAGCCGCTCGACCCTCTCCCGGGCCGAGCGGGCGGAGACCAGCCCCACGGCCGCTCTCCTGAACCGCCTCTGCCAGGTGTACGGCCGGACGATGTCCCAGCTGCTCAGCGAGGTCGAGTCCGAACCGGTCTCCGTCGTGCGTGCGGCGGACCAGGCCGTCTGGGAGGACGGCGCCTCCGGATTCGTACGGCGGTCCGTGTCGCCGCCGACGGCCGGGATGCGCGGCGAACTCGTGGAGGGGCGGCTCGCGGCAGGTGCCGACATCGCCTACGACGGGCCGCCCGTGCCCGGCCTCGAACAGCACATCTGGGTCCTGGACGGCACCCTGCGGGTCACCGACCAGGACGTCGAACACCGGCTGACCGCCGGGGACTGTCTCCGGATGCGGGTGTGGGGGTCGACGCGGTTCCGATGCCCGGGACCCGAGGACGTGCGGTACGCGCTGGTGGTGGTGCGGCCATGAGTGCGATCACACGGGTTGACGGTGCCCAACTACGTTCGCTGGTCGACGGGTTGGCGGACCTGATGGTGGACACCGTGGACGGCGGGGCCTCGATCGGCTTTCTCGCGCCGTTGGACCGTGCGACGGCCGTCGGCTGGTGGGAGCGGCGTGCCGACGAGGTGTCGGCGGGCCGGCTCGCCGTGTGGGTGGCGCACGACGGCGGACGCGTGGTCGGCACGGTCGGTCTTGCCCTCCCCGACAAGCCCAACAGTCGCCACCGCGCCGAGGTGGTCAAGCTGATGGTGCACCGGGACGCCCGGGGCCGGGGCCTCGGGCGGGAGCTCCTCGAGACCGCCGAGCGCACCGCCGCCGACTCGGGTGTCACCCTGCTCCACCTGGACACCGAGACCGACAGCCCCGCCGAGCGCCTCTACGGCGGGGCCGGCTGGACCCGGATCGGCACGATCCCCGACTACGCGGCGGACCCGCACGGGGCGTTGCGGCCGACGTCGATCTACTACAAGCGGCTGCGGGCGGAGGCGGGGGCAGGGGCAGACGCGGGGGTGGAGACCGGCGCAGGAGTCGGGGCAGGGACCCGGACGGGGGTCCGGACAGGGGCCGAGTCCGAGGGCGTCCCCTCCCCTCGGTGAGTGTCAGTGGTCACCGCTACCGTGCGTTCCATGCCCGATGCTGAAGACGTACGACGAGTCGCCCTCTCCCTGCCCGACAGTACGGAGAAGATCGCCTGGAGCATGCCCACGTTCCGGGTGGCGGGGAAGATGTTCGCGACGCTGCCGGAGGACGAGACGTCCATGGCCGTGCGCTGCCCCAAGGTCGAGCGGGACGAGCTGGTCCTCGCCGAGCCCGGCAAGTTCTGGATCGCCGACCACGAGGCCGGGTTCGCCTGGGTGCGGGTGCGCCTGTCCGCCCTGGAGGACGAGGCCGAGCTGCGCGATGTCCTCGCCGACTCCTGGCGCCAGTCGGCACCGCCCCGACTCCTCGACGCCCACCCCGAGTTGGGGCTCCCGGCCGCCGACTGAGGGGCCGGGGCCCGCCCGTCCCGCTACCGCAGGAACCCCGTGATCCGCTCCCGCAGCGAGGCCGCGTCCAACCCGTGCGCGGCCACGTGCTCGTCGAGCTGCCCGTAGCGGCGCAGCTCTCGCCGGCCCACCCCCAGCCCGAGCACCCGGTGCGGCACATGGGCGAGCGCGTCGTTGGCGGCAGCCGTCGACGTGCCCGCCAGATAGGGCTCGACGAGGACGACGTCCGCGCCCGCCGCCTCGGTGGCCCGGCGCAACGCGGCCGAGTCGAACGGGCGCACGGTCGACGCGTACAGCACCGTCGTATCGAGCCCTTCGGTCGCCGCGAGGACGGCGTCGAGCATGGGCCCGACGGCGACGACGACCCCGCGGCGCCCCTCCCGCACGGTGCGGAACCGCTGTCCGTCCACCGCGAGCGCCGACTCGTTGGACTGCGCGGACAGCCGTACGTAGACCTTGTCGTCCTTGCCCTCGCCCGCGCCGACCGCGTGCCGGATCAGCGTCTCGGCCTCGTCGGGGTGCCCCGGTACGTGCACGGTCCAGCCGTCGAGCGTGTCCAGGACGGCCACGTCGCCCGGTGCCATGTGGGTGAAGCCGCCCGCGGGCCAGTCGTAGGACGCGGCGGCGCTGACCAGCACCGCGCCCACGTCCTGGTGCCCCAGATCCAGCTTCACCTGCTCGAAGGGCCGTTCCACGAGGAAGCTCGCGAAGGTGTGCAGCACGGGCCGCATCCCGGCCAGCGCCAGGCCCGCGCCCGCGCCGATCAGCAGTTGCTCCCGGATGCCGACGTTGATCACCCGGTCCGGATGTCGGCGCGCGGCCTCCATGAAGCCGTCCCGGCCGATCTCGGCGAGGACCACCGCGACCCGGGGGTCCTCGTCGAGCAGGCCGGAGACGACGGGTGCGAGGCGATCACGCATGGTGTCCATGAGGTCGTGCGTCCTTCCAGGGTGGTTGCGGAACTGTGAGGCCGGGACGGGCTGAGGGGTGTGAGCCCGGTTCGCGGTCGTGCCTTGAGCTAGGCGTTCTTCGGCTCGACACGGGCCACCACGACTCGGGGCCGCCCCGGGTGCGGTGCGGTGAAGGCGGCGTGCAGCGCCTCGTGGTCGCGCCCGTCCACGGTCTCGGCGGACCAGCCCGCCGCCTCGAACCGCGCGGCGATCCCGCCGGGCAGCGCGTGACTGGCGGAGGAGTTGTCGATCACGACCGTGTGCAGCCGGTCGAGCCCGGCGGGACCGGCGTACGCGATCGCCTCGTGATTGCTGCCCTCGTCCAGCTCCGCGTCCCCGATCAGCACCCACACCGACGGGTCGACCCGTCCCTGGGCCCGCAGCCCGAGCGTCGTCCCGACCGCGATCGGCAGGCCGTGCCCGAGCGACCCGCTGCCGATCTCCGCGCCCGGCACCAGCATCCGGTCCGGGTGGTGGCCGAGCGGAGAGTCGTAGGAACCGAAGCCGGGCAGCCAGTCGACCGGCAGGAAGCCCTTCGCGGCGAGTACCGCGTAGTACGCCATCGGCCCGTGCCCCTTCGACAGCAGGAACCGGTCCCGGTCCGGGTCCTCCAGCCGCCCCGGCCCCACCCGCAGCACCCGGTCGTAGAGCACCCACAGTACGTCCAGCGTGGAGGTGGCCGCCGGTCCGTGCTTCTCGGCACCCGTCATCAGCCCCATCAGCTCGGGCAGCTCCGTGAATCCGTACGTCGTCGTCATGAGGAAGAGCCTGCAACCTCAACCAAGCTTCAGGTCAAGGCGTGGCAGCCGGGGGTGCGGGGGTGCCTCCCCTCCCTCACGGCGAAAAACGCGTGCGCGACCACCGGCCCGAGTGCGGTATTGTTTCCGTGCACGTTCAGCCAGGGGAAACCCCAGGTCAGACGGGCACCGGGACGTGGCGCAGCTTGGTAGCGCACTTGACTGGGGGTCAAGGGGTCGCAGGTTCAAATCCTGTCGTCCCGACTCGAGAGAGTCGTAGATGGAGGGGCTGTACCGGAGTGATCCGGTACAGCCCCTTCCGCATGTCGCGCGACGGCCGGAAGCACCCACGAGCGCTCCGGCAGCGCATGGCGGCCAGGATCTGTGCGATGCGCCACCGGGAAGCCCGCCGACCAGGTGAAGCCGAAACCGAAGCCGCGGTGGACGGTCTGGTGGTAGCGGATCGCGCCGGTGCGGACCATCGGAAAATCATCCGTCGGTGAGGGTGAGGCGCTGTACCGTCGGCGAAGGAAGGCGGTGGGCCTCCGGGCGGCGACCTCGCCCGTATGAGAGGGGATCGTGGAGACGAGCACGCCGGCGGGCTCCGCCGCACAGTCGCGAGCGCCTTTGAGCAGGGGGCGCGTTCTGGGTGCCGCCGTCGCCCTGGCCGACCAGGGCGGGGTCGATGCGCTGAGCATGCGCAAGATCGCCCAGGCGCTCGGCGTCGTGCCCATGGCGCTGTACAAGCACGTGGCGAACAAGAACGAGTTGCTGGACGGCATGATCGACGTCCTCGTCGCCGAGATCGACCCGCCGGTCGCCGGCGTCGACTGGAAGACCGCCATCCGAGGCCGGGTCCTCTCGGCCCGCCGTATGCTGCTGCGCCACCCGTGGGCGCCCGAGGTGATCGAGTCGCGCATCAAGGCGCGGACCACTCCCACGCCCGCGGTCATGGGGTATCTGGACTCGATGATCGGGATCTTTCGGGCCGGGGGCTTCCCGATCGACCTGACGCATCATGCGATGCACGTCATGGGCAGCCGCTTGCTGGGTTTCTCCCAGGAGTTGTTCGAGGACTCCTCCGGCCGCGAGCCCGACCCGGACGCCCTTCCGCCCGAGGAGATGGCCGCGCGCTACCCGCACATCACCGCGCTGGCCGCGGCGGTCGCCCACGACCGTGATTCGGTCGTCGGCTCGGGCTGTGACGACCAGTTCGAGTTCGAGTTCGCGCTGGACCTGACGCTGGACGGACTGGAACGACTCCTCGGCGCGCGCTGATCGGTCGATGAACGCCCTGAATTGCCACGGGGCTTGCCGCGAGTCCGACTGAACCGCTCCCCTTGACGGGTGTACGGCGTACACCTACTTTGCCCTGAAGGGGTGTACGCCGTACACCCGATGGTGGCGAGGTGAGGGGGAGACCGATGAAGGCGATCGTCCAGGAGCGGTTCGGCCCGCCCGACGTCCTGCGACTGGCGGACATCGACCGTCCGGAGGTCGGAGCCGACGGGGTCTCGGTGCGGATACGCGCCGCCGCGCTCAACCCGTACGACTGGCACATGCTGCGCGGCGACCCTTACGTGGCGCGGCTGTCGGGGGTCGTCGGGCTGACACGGCCGAAGTGCCGGGTGGCCGGGATCGACGCCGCGGGCGTGGTCGAGGCGGTCGGTGACGGCGGGCACGGGCTCCGACCCGGCGACGAGGTCATGGGATTCTGCTCCGGCTCCTTCGCCGAATTCGCGTGCACCCGGGCGGACTTCCTGGTGCGCAAGCCCGCGAATCTCACGTTCGAGCAGGCCGCGGCCGTACCGATGGGGGCGGTGACAGCCCTGCGCGGCATCCGGACCGTGGGACGGGTGCGGGCCGGGCAGCGGGTGCTGGTCAACGGGGCGGGCGGTGGCGTGGGTACGTTCGCCGTACAGATCGCCGTCGCCCTGGGCGCCGAGGTGACCGGGGTGTGCAGCGCCCGCAACATCGATCTCGTGCGCTCGCTGGGCGCCGCGCACGCCGTCGACTACGCCCGGGAGGACTTCACCGGCGCACGTACGCGGTACGACGTGATCCTGGACAACGTGGGATACCACCCACTCGGGCGTCTGCGCCGGGCGCTCACGCCTGCCGGGACCCTGGTCGCCAACGGCGGCGGCTCGCCCGGCCATGTGTTCGGGGCGATGGGCTCCATGCTGCGCCTCGGCGTGACCGACCTTTTCACCCGCCGACGGCTTCGGCCCATCCTGCCCTCGCCCCCGTCCGGACCGGTCCACGACGACCTGCTCGCCGTCACCGCGCTCATCGGGAACGGTGAACTCACCCCGGTCGTCGGCCGGACGTACTCCCTGGCCGACACGGCCGAGGGCGTACGTCATGTGGAGCGGGGCCACGCCCGGGGAAAGGCGGTGATCACCGTGCGGTGAGCGCCCCCTCGACCGACCGACCGACCGACCGGCCGACCGACCGGCCGACCGGCCGTGCGAACGGGTCGATCGTGCGAGCGGGTCGGTCGAGTCACCCCATCAGGGCCGCCACGTCCGCGCGGATCGACGGTAGCTGGGAGTGCAGTACGCCGCCGGGGCAGTCGGTGGCCGCCCAGTCGCGGTGGCCGGAGATGGCGGGCCCGTCCCAGATGGCGCCGTTGACCGGGTTGACGTAGACCACCTTCTGCTGAAGGGGGTTGATGGAGTGCCGTGTGGCGAGTTCCGCCAGCAGCTGGACCAGCGCGCCGCGCGCGGCGGCTGTGGGCGCGACGGTGCTGAACGTCCCCAGCAGGGCGATCCCGACGTTCCCCGTGTTGTACGTGCTGATGTGTGCGCCGGTGACCAGCCGTCCCGCCGCGTTGTGCGCCGGGTCCCCGTCGGTGCCGGACCACCGTCCTTCGTAGACCCGTCCGGCCGCGTCGATCAGATAGTGGTAGCCGATGTCGCCCCAGCCCTGACCGACCGTCTGGTCGCGGTAGATCGTGCGGACCCGGGCCGCGGGGTTGGCCTCGCCGTTCGCGCTGCCGGTGTGGTGCACGGACAGGGTCTGCACCGGGTGGTAGTCGGGAGGCCAGGTCTCGTTGCCGTCCGCGCCGAAGCGCAGACTCTCGTCCGCGCCCCAGGCCTGCCGGGACAGCAGGACATAGGCGGCGGAGCGGGAGGTGGCAGACGGGGAGCCGGCCGTCGGGGAGCCCGCCGCCGCGGCCGGGCGGGAGACGGCTCCCGTCACGGCGACGGCGCCGAGGGCCCCCAGGAGGGCGCGCCTGCGTAACGCGCCGAAGGAGGCGGGAGCGGCGGGCGAGGCGGAGGAGGCTGGGGAGTTGATGGAGCCGGGGGAGTCGGTGGAGTCGGTGGAGTCGTACGAAGACGTGTGCCTCGGATGCATGGCTGTCCTTCCGGAGCGGCGGTGGCCGGCGAGTGGGGGTCAGGGCAGGTCGAGGTCGCAGACATAGCCCGAGCTGTTCGCCCAGGAGCGGAGCAGGGGCCAGGTGACCGGGCCTATGGCTCCGTCGTCGTCGACGCCGGCGCACTGCTGGAAACGTACGGTCGCCAGGCGCGTGTTCGGTCCGAACCGGCCGTCGACCGTCAGGTTGTCGCCCGACATGGAGAGGTTCAGATAGCACTGCCCGAGCATGACCGCGGAGGGGCTCGTCGTGTCGACATCGCCCTGGACGATCTCCGGAGGGGGCCAGCTCGTGTCCCAGTAGCCGCCGCAGTGATCGGCGGCCGTGGGCGCGGCACTCGCGGCCCGGACCCCGTCGATCCCGCCGGCCAGCAGCACGGCCGTGGCGGCGACGACCACCGCGATCCTGTTGCTTCTCATACGGATGTCACTCCAGACGTCGGTATGCGCATACGGAGTCGTTCCGGTGTGACTCGATGGTGCCGGTGGTGCGCGACGGCTGTCACGCTCGTTCGACCCTGCCGAAAAGACGCAGGCGGGAGTGGGTGTCGGACGAATAAGCGGAGGCTACCGTTCCAAGTCTCCGGCGAGGGGAGGGGAGGGGTGCAACGACGCGGTGTCCGGCGCGCGGTGGTGATC
>NZ_JAAVVL010000001.1:6426015-6459611 GCF_018728545.1 Streptomyces sp. ATCC 21386 | reverse complement strand
ATCCTGAGCCCCGGCCGGCGCTACCCGCCCTCCGCGCCGCCCCGCCCCGTCAGGACGGACAGCCCCGCGACAGCGGACAGCCCCGCGACGGCGGACAGTCCCGTGAGGGCGGACAGTCCCGTGAGGGCGGACAACCCCGTCAAGGCAGACATCCGCATCAGGACAGGCAGCCCACATGCGCCAGGGCCTGCTTCAGGAGGACGCCCTGGCCACCCGGCATCTCGCTCTGGACGGAGGCCGACGCCGCGTCCTGAGGGCTGAACCACACCAGGTCGAGCGCGTCCTGCCGGGGTCGGCAGTCACCGGCCACCGGGACGATGTAGGCGAGGGAGACCGCGTGCTGCCGCGGGTCGTGGAACGGGGTGATGCCCTGTGTCGGGAAGTACTCCGCGATCGTGAAGGGCTGGAGGGCGGACGGGACACGGGGCAGCGCCACCGGACCGAGGTCCTTCTCCAGGTGACGCAGGAGCGCGTCCCGGACCCGCTCGTGATGCATCACGCGGCCGGAGACCAGATTGCGGCTGACCGTCCCGTCCGGGCCGATGCGCAGCAGCAGCCCGATGCTGGTGACTTCGCCGCTGTCGTCGACGCGCACGGGCACGGCCTCGACGTACAGAATCGGCATCCGGGCGCGCGCCGACTCGAGCTCGTCGGACGGCAGCCAGCCGGGCGTGGTTTCGGTCATGTCAGACATTGGCCGATCATACTTTCAACGTCAGTCGAAGCGCGCGTCGCTCCGATCACACCTGTCAGAGATGCCCCCGCCGCTCCGCCCGTATGCGCGGCGCGGACGATCAGTCGTGCGCGGCCCACAACCCGCGCACATGACCGAGGTGGCGGGTCATCACCGCGCGTACGGCCTCCTCGTCGCGGGCGAGCAACGCGTCCAGCAGTTCCAGGTGCTCCTGCGCCGAGGACAGCAGCCGGCCCGACTCGGCGAGCGCGGTCAGGCCGTAGAGGCGGGCGCGTTTGCGCAGGTCACCGACCACCTCGACGAGATGCGCGTTGCCCGCGAGGGCGAGCAGGCCGAGATGGAAGCGGGTGTCGGCCTCGACGTATGCGATGAGGTCCCCGGCGGCCGCGGCGGCCACGATCTCCCGGGCGGCGGGCCGCAGTGCCTCCAGGGAGACCGGGTCGGCGGTCCGGGCCAGGCCGGCCGTGGTCGGGATCTCGATGAGCGAGCGGACATGGGTGTACTCGTCGAGCTGCTTCTCGGTGACAGCGGTGACCCGGAACCCCTTGTTGGGCACGGTGTCGACCAGCCCCTCCTTGGCCAGATCCAGCATGGCCTCCCGCACCGGCGTCGCCGAGACACCGAAGCGGCCGGCGAGCGCGGGCGCGGAGTACACCTCGCCCGGCCGCAGCTCGCCGGCGATCAGCGCGGCCCGCAAGGCGTCGGCGACGCGCTCGCGGTAACTGCTCTTCTTGCCGCCGAGCACCGGCAGGGCGGGGCCGGCGGCAGGGGCTGACAGGGCCATCGCACCTCTCCTAGAGGACGAACCCGGCCGGGAACGGGTCGGTCGGGTCGAGCAGATACTGTGCCGTGCCGGTGATCCAGGCGCGGCCGGTGAAGCTTGGCAGCACGGCGGGCACACCCGCCACCTCGGTCTCGCCGAGCAGTCTGCCGGTGAAGTGGGTGCCGATGAAGGACTCGTTCACGAACTCGGTGTGCAGGGGGAGTTCACCACGCGCGTGGAGCTGCGCCATGCGCGCGCTGGTGCCCGTGCCGCAGGGGGAGCGGTCGAACCAGCCGGGGTGGATGGCCATCGCGTGCCGCGAGTGCCGGGCGGTGGCGCCCGGGGCGTACAGGTGGACGTGGTGGACGCCGTGGATCGACGGGTCCTCCGGGTGCACGGGCTCCCCTTCCGCGTTGATGGCCTCCATCAGGTCCAGGCCCGCCCGCAGGATGTCGTCCTTGCGGTCGCGGTCGAAGGGCAGCTCGAACTGCTCCAGCGGCAGGATCGCGTAGAAGTTCCCGCCGTACGCGAGGTCGTAGGTCACCGTCCGGCCGTCGGCGAGCGTGGCCTTGCGGTCGAGGCCTACGGTGAACGACGGCACGTTCCGCAGGGTGACCGCCTTCGCCGCGCCGTCCTCCACCGCCACCTCGGCCACGACGAGGCCCGCCGGGGTGTCGAGGCGGATGGTGGTGACCGGTTCGACGACCTCGACCATGCCGGTCTCCACCAGCACGGTCGCCACGCCGATCGTGCCGTGACCGCACATGGGCAGATAGCCGGAGACCTCGATGTAGACCACGCCCCAGTCGCAGTCCGGGCGGGCCGGCGGCTGGAGGATCGCGCCGCTCATCGCCGCGTGCCCGCGCGGTTCGTTCATCAGCAACTGCTTGACGTCGTCGCGGTGTTCACGGAACCACAGGCGGCGTTCGTTCATGGTCGCGCCCGGGATCGTGCCGATCCCGCCGGTGATCACCCGGGTGGGCATGCCCTCGGTGTGCGAGTCGACGGCGTGCAGGACGAGTTTGCTGCGCATGACCGGCCCTCCCTTTCCGCGGTGGTTACGCGAGCCCCGCCGCGACGGCCTTCTCGGTGGCCGCGCGGATCACGGCCTCCTGCTCCGGCAGCAGTTCCACGCGCGGCGGACGGCAGCGCCCTCCGGGCCGGCCCACGATGTCCATCGACAGCTTGATCGCCTGCACGAACTCGACCTTGGAGTCCCAGCGCAGCAACGGGTGCAACTGCGCGTAGAGGGCCTTGGCGGTGGCGAGGTCACCGTCCACCGCCGCGTGGTACAGCTCCACCGTCGCGGCGGGCAGGGCGTTCGGGTAGCCGGCCACCCAGCCCTTGGCGCCGGCCAGCGCCAGCTCCAGCAGGACGTCGTCCGCGCCGATCAACAGATCGAGATCCGGGGCGAGTTCGGCGAGCTGGTAGGCCCGGCGGACATCGCCGGAGAACTCCTTCACGGCCCTGATGCACCCCTCGCCGTGCAGCTTGGCGAGCAGTTCGGGGACGAGGTCGACCTTGGTGTCGATGGGGTTGTTGTACGCCACGACCGGGACGCCGGCCTTCGCCACCTCGGCATAGTGCGCGAGCACGGACCGCTCGTCGGCGCGGTAGGCGTTCGGCGGCAGCAGCATCACCGCCGCGCAGCCCGCGTCCCGTGCCTGCTCGGCCCAGCGCCGGGACTCGGCGGACCCGTATGCGGCGACGCCCGGCATCACCCGCGTGCCGCCGATCGCGGCGACGGCCGTCTCGACGACCTTGGCGCGCTCCTCGGGCGTCAGCACCTGGTACTCGCCGAGCGAGCCGTTCGGTACGACACCGTCACAGCCGTTCTCGACGAGCCAGGCGCAGTGCTCGGCGTACGCGTCGTGGTCGACGGAGAGATCGTCGCGGAGGGGGAGCGCGGTGGCGACGAGGACGCCGCGCCAGGGACGGTTCTCGGTGGTGGCCATGAGTGGGATGCCCTCTCCATGAGGTGTGACATATCACTGGTGCGGTGGTGCGGTGGTGCGGTGGTGCGGTGGTGCGGTGGTGCGGTGGTGCGGTGGTGCGGTGGTCGCGGCGCGGCGACGAGGGGTGTCGGGCGGTGGCCGCGTGTGCGGGTGCGGCGCGGGGCTCAGGGCGGGGCGCCGCCGTCGGACTCCTCCCCGTTCTCGCCCGCCCGCGCCAGTACGCCCAACGGCACCGGCTGGGCGAACGGCCGCCGGGAGACGCCCTGTTCGCACCCGGCGATCCCCGCGACGGCGGGCCCGCACATCCGGCCCTGGCACCAGCCCATCCCGGCACGGGTGAGCAGCTTCACCGTCCTGAGGTCCCCGGCTCCCAGTTCCCCGACGGCCTCGCGGACGGCACCGGCGGTGACCTCCTCGCACCGGCAGACGGCCGTGTCGTCCGTGACCTGCTCGGTCCAGTGCGCAGGCGGGACGTACACGGAGTCGAGCACGGCGAAGAACTCCCGCAGTGCGGCCCGGGACTTGGCGGCACCAGCCCACGCGGCCGGGTCCGGCACCCGCCCCCGGAGGCGGTCGGCGGCCGACCGTCCGGCGATGTGCCCCTCCGCGAGGGAGAGGGCCGCGCCGCCGATCCCGGTGGTCTCGCCAGCAGCCCAGACGCCCGGCACATCGGTGCGCTGTTCCTCGTCGACCCACACCCGGGGGCCGGTTGACTCGATACGGCAGCCGAGCGCCTCGGCGAGGTCGGTGTGCGGCAGCAGGCCGTGCCCGACGGCGAGCGTGTCGCAGGGGACGCGCCGGCCGGTACCGCGCCGGACCCGGCCCTCGGCGTCGAGCGCGGCGACGGTCACGGCCTCCAACCGGTCGGCGCCGTGCGCCTCGACGACGGTGTGATGGACGAGGGTCCGCACCCGGCGGCGCAGCAACTGGACCGCGTACCCGGCCCCTTCGGCGAGTTTGTCCGCCCGCCCGGCCAGTGCTCCGGCCCGTCGTGCCAGGGCCCTGGGGTCGGCGGACTCCACCAGCGCGGCCACCGTGACTCCCGCCGCCGCGAGCCCGGTCGCCACCGGCAGCAGCAGGGGGCCGGTCCCGGCGACGACCGCCGTGCGGCCCGACACCGCGAGCGTGCCCTTCAGCATGGCCTGCGCGCCCCCGGCGGTGATCACGCCCGGCAGGGTCCAGCCGGGGAAGGGCAGCACCCTCTCGTAGCTCCCGGTCGCGAGCAGGACGGCGTCCGCGCGCACCTCCACGGGCCGCTCCCGGTCGGGCCCGAGCAGCGCGTGCACGGTGAAGCGCCCGGCGCCCTCGGAGCGCTGCTCCACACACCACACATGGTGGTCCGGGAGATGGGTGACGCGTCCGGCGGCCACCTCCCGGACGAGGCCCTCGCGCAGCCGCCGCCAGGTGCGCCACTGGTGGTGCAGGGCCTGCGGGCGCCGCGTGCCGAGCCCGGCCGAGGGCTGCCGGTAGAACTGGCCGCCGGCTGCCCGGCCGGCGTCGACCACGGTGACCCGTACGCCTCGACCGGCTGCCGCCAGGGCCGCGGCGAGGCCCGCGGGGCCGGCGCCGACGATCGCCAGCCGCGGCGGCCCGGGTTCAGTGCTCATGGCCGGTGCCCTCCTGGGTGCGGATCGCGTCGCCCGGCCGGACCGGAACCAGGCAAGCCCGTTGATTGGGGCGTTCGTTGACGGTGACCAGGCAGTCGAAGCAGACACCGATGCCGCAGAAGATCCCGCGCGGTCGCCCCGCGCCCCTCGTGGTGCGCCAGGACGTCACGCCGGCGGCCCAGAGCGTGGCCGCGACCGTCTGGCCCGGAAGTGCCTCCAGCTCACGCCCGTCGAGGGTGACGGTGAAAGCGGGCCCCGGTTCCGCCCGGGTCAATTCCCTTGGGTTCACGCCGCGTCCCCCTCGTGCTCCGCGAACCGGTCCGGGCGGAACGGCGCGAGTTCCAGCTCGGGTGCACCGCCCGCGAGCACCTGGGCGATCAGCCGGCCGGTCCCGGTGGCGAGCCCGATCCCGGCACCTTCGTGCCCGCAGGCGTGGAACAGGCCCGGCACCCGCGGGTCCGGTCCGATCGCGGGCAGATGGTCCGGCATGTAGGGCCGGAAGCCGACGTACGTCCGCATCGCGCGCACCTCCTCCAGGAACGGGAACAGCCGGGTGGCGCCCGCCGCCAGGGCCCGTACGACGGGGAGCGAGAACGACCGGTCGAAGCCGACACGTTCGCGGCTCGCGCCGATCAGCACGGGTCCGGCGGCCGTGCCCTCCACCACGGGGGAGGTCTGGAGCGCCGCCGAGTCGCTGGCCACATCGGCCACGTAGTCGGCGGCGTACACCTTGTGCCGAATCAGCGGCGGCAGCGGTTCGGTGACCAGCACGAAGCCGCGCCGGGGGAGGACCGGAAGGCGCACGCCGGCGAGCGCGGCCAGTTGGCCGCCCCAGGTGCCGGCGGCGTTCACCACCGCGGGGGCGTGGACGTCGCCCCGGTCGGTCCGCACGCCCCGCACGGCACCGGCCCGTGTGCGCAGCACCTCGGTCACGGTCCTGCCGGTGAACAGCCGGGCCCCGGAGGCCCGTACGAGGTGGGCGGCGGCCAGGGTGGGCATGACCTGGGCGTCCTGGGGGTAGTGGATGCCGCCCGCGAGGCCGGGCGCCAAGTGGGGTTCCAGGTCGGCCAGTTGTCCGTCGGTGATGGTGAACCCCGCCACCCCGGCCGCGCGTTGCCCGGCGGCGAACCGCTCCAGCGCGGCCAGGCCCTCCGGTGCTGACGCCACGACGACCCCACCCTTGGCCTCGTACTCGAACGCCTTTCCCAGACCCGGCTCGGCGGCCAGCTCGGCCCACAGGCGGTTGGACAGCAGGGCGAGTTCGAGCTCGGGACCGGGTTCCTTGTCGGAGACCAGGATGTTGCCCTCGCCGGCGCCGGTCGTGCCGCCGGCCACCGGGCCGCGGTCCACCACGACGACGTCCAGACCCGCACGGGCCGCGTACAGGGCGCAGGCCGCGCCCACCATCCCCGCGCCCACCACCACGACGTCGCAGGTCAGTCGCTCGGTCACGCCAGTACTATGTCACATGGCTCTGTGGCGCGGTATACCCCGGCAGCGCGTCCCGGCCGACGACGACCGATGCCCTCCCGCCTGACCGCGTCAGGATGTCGCGGGGCCGCTCCGGTTCGGTCCCTGGGGCGGGTGTTCCGCGATGTCGGGGCGGGGGAGCGGTAGCGGCCGCAGCGGCGATCAGAGCCCGAGCCCCTGCACCATCTCGTCGACGACCACCCGGCAGCGGGGCAGCGGCCGCCGGTCCGTTCGCGCCGGTGCCGCGTCGTCACCGGAAGCCCGATCGGCCTGGTCCGTTCGGTCCGTTCGGTCCGTTCGGTCCGTTCGGGCGGCCCGGCCCGTCGGATCCGTGGGCGCCGCCACCGGGATCTCCCGCAGCCACTGCCGTACGACCCCCACGGGCAGGCCGTGGCGGTGCGCCGCCTCCCGTGCCGTGAGCCTGCCGGAGAGAATGTTCGCGAGGGTACGGATCCGCTCGGTCGGGGAGATCTCCGAGGCTTTCGCGGAAGCGTTCAAGAGCCGGTCCTTTCCGTGGACGTTCACCGATGGTCGCGGTCGAGCCGCCGGTGCTTCGCACGTGCCGCCGGTGCCGCGTACGTGCTGTGTACGTGCTGCCGGTGCTCGACCGTGGTACGCGGTGCTCCGGGCGTGGTGGGCAGTGCTCCGTACGTGGTGCGCGGTGCTCGGAACAGGGTCGTGTGCACTTCCGGCCGTGCGGGGGTGCGGTCCTTGCCGTGGCGTGGCCCGCGAACGTCCGGAAGGTGAAGACCCTCGTTCACGCCGCACCGCCCGCCCACGCCCGGTCACCCTTCCGGCCGAGTACCGGGCTGGACCCACGGCACTCCTCCCGCGCGCCAGTCCGCCCGACCCCGGAACTCGCGGGAACTCGAACGCCCCACCCCGCATGCCGCGCGCCCTCGGTCCCCCGACACTGACCCCATGCCAGGACAGCCCAGCCGCATCGAGGACTACGCCCTGATCGGCGACCTCCTCTCCGCCGCCCTCGTGGGCAAGGACGGCAGCATCGACTGGCTCTGCCTCCCCCGCTTCGACTCGCCCGCCTGCTTCGCCGCCCTGCTCGGCGACGAGGACAACGGACGCTGGCGCATCGCCCCCGCCGACGAGAACGGCCCCTACGCCCGCCGCCGCTACCGGGACGACACGGCGATCCTGGAGACGGAGTGGGAGACGACCGCCGGTCAGGTCCTGGTCACCGACTTCATGCCGTGCCGCAAGACGGGCGCCCCCAGCGTCGTACGCATCGTCGAAGGTCTCTCCGGCACCGTCGACATGCGGATGGACCTGCGGCTCCGCTTCGACTACGGCCGGGTCCTGCCCTGGATGCGCCGCCGGGGCGGCGCGCTGACGGGCACCGCCGGACCCGAGTCGGTGTGGCTGCGCACCCCCGTGCGGCCGGTCGGCCACGGCACGGCCCACACCGCCGTGTTCCCGGTCGCGGCGGGCGAACGGATCCCCTTCGTGCTGACCTGGCACCCCTCCCACCTGTCCGCACCACACCCGGTGGACCCCTTCGAGGCACTGCGCAGCACCGAGTCGTACTGGCGCCGCTGGCTGCGCCGACTCACCTACGACGGGCCCTACCGGGACGCCGTCGCCCGCTCCCTGATCACGCTCAAGGCCCTCACGTACCAGCCGACCGGCGGCATCGTCGCCGCACCGACCACCTCCCTGCCGGAGGAGATCGGCGGCGTACGGAACTGGGACTACCGGTTCTGCTGGCTGCGGGACGCGGGCATGACGCTGGAGGCCCTGCTGCGCAGCGGTTTCAAGGCCGAGGCGGACGCCTGGCGCGCCTGGTTGGAACGGGCGGTGGCGGGGCGGCCCGAGGACGTGCAGATCATGTACGGCATCGCGGGGGAGCGGCGGCTCACCGAGTGGGAGGCCGACTGGCTGCCGGGCTACGAGGGATCACGCCCGGTGCGGATCGGCAACGCCGCCGCCGGGCAGCGGCAGCTCGACGTGCCCGGTGAGGTGATGGACGCGATCCATCTGGCGATCGGCTGCGGGCTGCGCCCCCGCCAGCATCTGGTGTCGCTCCAGGCGGTGTTCCTGGAGCACCTGGAGCGGGCCTGGACCGAGCCCGACCAGGGGCTGTGGGAGATGCGCGGCGCCCCCCGCCACTACACGCACTCCAAGGTGATGTGCTGGGTCGCCTTCGACCGGGCGGTCCGGCTGGCGGAGGCGCACGGGCGGCCCGGTCCGGTGGCCAGGTGGCGCGAGGTCCGTGACCGCATCCACCGTGAGGTCTGCGAGCGGGCCTACGATCCGGAGCGGAACACCTTCACCCAGTCGTACGGCTCCCGGGAGCTCGACGCCGCGCTGCTGCAGATCCCGCAGACCGGGTTCCTGCCGCCGGACGACCCGCGGGTGATCGGCACCGTCGAGGCCGTGCAGCGCGAACTCCTCTCCGACGGGCTGGTGGCCCGCTACTCGGCGGGCGCCGCCGACTCGCCGGACGGCCTCGTCGGCGGCGAGGGCGCCTTCCTCGCCTGCTCCTTCTGGCTCGCGGACGCCCTGCTGGTGATCGGCCGGGAGAACGAGGCCCGTGCGCTGTACGAACGGCTGCTGGAGCTGCGCAACGACGTCGGACTGCTCGCCGAGGAGTACGACCCCCGTGCTCGCCGCCAACTCGGCAACTTCCCACAGGCGTTCACCCACGTCCCGCTGATCCGGGTCGCCTACGAACTCGACCTGCACGCCCCGCACGCCCGCCGCGAGGACCCGAGGAAACCCCAGAATGTCCACTCCTCGGACGACGCGACCAATTCCCGGACCGCCTCTTGACGCGGGGCATGGGCGGCTTCCCCCTCCAGGTGGGGTATTTCATGGTGAACTGGTAGAGAACGATGGGGTATCGCCCCAGGTGACCCGTGACGCCGGGGGAGTGTTCCGCACGGATTGTGAGGGCACGACCCTCCGCGACCACCTGAATCTGGACCGGCCACCGGTGCGGTAGCCCTCGGCCCTCACCGTCGGCCGGGTCACGCGCACCGTCCACGGCGTCGCCGCATACTGACAGTCCGTCAGTTTTCAACGGACCCCACCTCTGGGAGGAACGGCGATGACCACACGGATGCCACGGATGCTCCTGCGCTCGGGCCATGTCGTCACCATGGACCCGGCCATCGGAGACCTGCCACGGGGCGACATCCTCATCGAGGACGGCACGATCACGGCGGTCGAGCCGCACATCGACGCGGACGTCGACGCCGAGGTGCTCGACATGACCGGCCGTATCGTCATCCCCGGCTTCGTCGACACCCACCGCCACACCTGGGAGGCGCCGATCCGCGGCTGCGCCCCGGACGCCACCCTCGACGACTACTTCGTCGACGTCCTCGACACCTTCGCGCCCGTCTTCACCCCCGAGGACGTGTACGCGGGCAACCTGGCGGGCACCCTGGAGTGCCTCAACGCGGGCATCACCACCCTCGTCGACTGGTCCCACATCAACAACACGCCCGAGCACCCGGACGCCGCGATCCAGGCGCTGACGGAGACCGGCATCCGGGCCCAGTACGCGTACGGCAGCGCCAACACCTCCCTCACCGACTACTGGTTCGACAGCAAGATCGCGGTACCCGGCGACGACGTACGCCGCGTCCGAGCCGAGCACTTCGCCTCCGACGGCGGCCTCCTCACCATGGCCCTGGCCACCCGGGGCCCGGGCTTCTGCACCGACGACGTGGTCCAGCGGGAGTGGGGACTCGCCCGTGAGCTGGGCGTCCCCATCACCGTGCACGTCGCCATGGGCCGCCTGGCCGGACGCTTCGGCATGGTCAGGCGGCTGCATCAGATGGGCCTGCTCGGCCCCGACACCACCTACGTCCACTGCTGCCACCTCGGTGAGGACGAATGGCGGATGGTGGCCGACAGCGGCGGCACGGTCTCCATCGCCGCACAGGTGGAGACCCAGATGGGGCACGGCTGGCCGCCGGTCATGCTGGCGATCGAACACGGGCTGCGGCCGTCCCTGAGCATCGACGTCGTCACCACCGTGCCCGGCGACATGTTCACCCAGATCCGCGCCGCCTTCGGCGCCGAACGGGCCCGGGTCAACGCCGACTGCTGGCAGGCCAACCTGCCTGTCCCGAGCAGCATGTTGACGGCACGTCAGATGCTGGAGATCGCCACGCTCAACGGCGCCCACGTGGCAGGACTTGAGGACCGTACCGGCTCCCTCACCCCCGGCAAGCGCGCCGATGTCGTCGCCCTCGACGCCACCGCCCTCAACATGGCGCCCGTCCACGACGCCACAGCCGCCGTGACGCTCAGCGCGGACGTCTCCAACGTCGACACGGTCATCGTCGACGGCGTGGTCCACAAGCGGGACGGCAGGCTGCTCGCCGACGTCGGCCGGGCCCGTCGCCTGGTCGAGGAGTCGCGCGACCGGCTGCTCGCGGCCGTGGCGGCCAAGAAGAGCGCCACCTGACGAACAGCCACGCCACACCGTGTGACACACGGGACACGCGACGCGCCGGGCCGCCGGAGCCCCCCACCGCTGCGAGGCGGTGGGGGGCTCCGGCGGCCCGTGGTCCTCGACGAGGCACCGGTGCGCCCGACGTCGTACGTCAGGCGTCGGGCGTCGTGCTCGATGTCAGCCCTCGCGGTCCATCATCGCGGTCAGTCCTCGCGCGGCCAGTTCTCGGCCTCGAACATCCAGCGCTGCTTCTCCAACTCGTAGGTGAGCGAGATCAGCAGGTCCTGGGTGACCTTGTCGGCCTCCTCGGTCGCGTCGATCCGCTTCCGCAGCCGCCCGATGGCTTCCTCCAGCGCCCCGACCAGCAGCCGTACGACCTCGGTGTCCCGCAGCCAGCCCTCCTTCGGGCCCTGCAGATCGAACCGTGCCGCGACCGTCTCCGGCCGGCCGTCCGGGGAGACCCCGAGCGCGGCGGCGCGTTCGGCGACCTGATCGGCGTAGGACCGTGCCGTGGACACCACCTCGTCGAGCTGCAGGTGGATCGAACGGAACCTCGGTCCCACGATGTTCCAGTGGGCCTGCTTGCCGATCAGCGAGAGCCCCAGCAGATCCACCAGGCTCTCCTGCAGCGCGTCGCCCGCGATCCGGCGGGCGGGCTCGGGCAGCGTGCTCCTCACCATCGTCATCTACGCGTCACTCCTCATCGCTTCGTACCGGCGAGCGCCTCGTGCCGGGCGGCGTCGGCGCTCCCGGTTCTGCGGAGCAGGTCGGTGCGTTCCTCCTCGCCCATGCCGCCCCACACGCCGGCCGTCTGCCCGTTGCCGAGCGCCCACATGAGGCACTCGAGGCGCACCGGGCAGCGGCCGCAGACGCGTTTGGCGGCGGCGACGTCGTCGAGCGCCGGTCCTGTGGTGCCCACGGGGAAGAACAGGTCGGGGTCCTCTCCCACGCAGGCCGCTCTCCGCAACCACTCCATGCGGGGCCGGGTGCCCCACGCGGACGACGGAAAACGCGGGTTCAGCGCCCCAGCACTCCGTCCACGAACTCCGTGACGTCCGCGAGCACTTCGCTCCGGTTCGTCTCGTTGAACACCTCGTGCCGGGCGCCCGGGTAGACGCGCTCGGTCCACTCGGTCCCGCGCAGCTCCTCGATTCCCGTACGGCTGCCGGGCAGCGGCACGATCCGGTCGTCGTCCCCGTGCAGCCACAGCAGCGGGAGCGGACCGATGGACCCGCCCTTCGAGATCGTCTCCAACGTGCGGTCGATCGCCTCCAGCGTCGGCCGCTTGAACGGGCCGTGCCACACCAGCGGATCGTTCGCGTACGCCGCGCCGACCGCCATGTCCCGCGACAGCAGCTTCGGGTCGAGCGGCACCTCGGGCACCCGGGGCGGCGCGAGCAGCGCCCGCAGCGGCTCCCAGATCCCGATCAGCGGCCCGGACAGGACGAGCGCCGCGAGCCCCGCGCCGTACCGCTGGGCGTACCGCGCGCCGATCAGACCGCCCATGGAGTGACCGATCAGCACCACCGGCAGCCCGGGGTACGCGGCCCGCGCCAGCACCTCCACGGCGTGCACGTCGGAGACCACGTCCTCGAAGTCCTCGATCAGGACCCGCTCGCCCGCCGACCTGCCGTGCCCCAGGTGATCGGGACCGAACACCGCCGCGCCGTGCCGCACCAGGGCATCGGCCACATGCTCGTACCGGCCGATGTGCTCCCCGTACCCGTGCACCAGGAGAACGACGTACCGCGCGCCCTCGCACGGCCATTCCCGCGCGGTGACACCGCCCCGCGTACCGGCGAAGCTGTGCTCACGCGAGTCGGCCATGACTCCTCCAACTACGTCGGTGAAGGTACCCGGGGGATCTTGCCAGCCCGTCGGACGATGGTCCATGGGCCGTCCGGGGCCAAAGCGCCGCCCCGGGCGGCAGGGCCGACTGGCGAGACGGCTGTGCCGCGCCCCGATAGGTGCGCATAGCATCGGTCCCCGCATGAACACGATGACTCTCTGGCACCTGTCCACGGCCGAGTTCGCGGCCCTCGCCTTCGCGGCCCTGCTCGTCGGCTTCTCGAAGACCGCGGTGAGCGGTGCCAACACGGTCAGCCTCGCGATCTTCGCCGCCGTGCTGCCCGCGCGCGCCTCGACGGGCGTTCTCCTGCCGATCCTGATCGTCGGTGACGTCCTCGCGGTGCTCACCTACCGCAGGCACGCCCACTGGCCCACCCTCTGGAAGCTCTTCCCGGCGGTCGGCGCCGGCGTGCTCCTCGGCACGCTGTTCCTGGTGTGGGCGGACGACCAGGTCGTCCGCACCTCCATCGGCGCGATCCTGCTGCTGATGACCGCCGTCACCATCTGGCGCCGCCGTACGGTCGACAAGGACGACGAACCCGACGCGATCACCACCCGCGCGGGCCGGGTCAAAGCCCGTTCGTACGGCGTACTCGGGGGCTTCACCACCATGGTCGCCAACGCCGGCGGTCCCGTGATGTCGATGTACCTGCTCTCGGCGGGCTTCCGGAAGCTCGGCTTCCTCGGTACGTCGGCGTTCTTCTTCCTCATCGTCAACGTCTCCAAGGTCCCGTTCAGCGTGGGTCTCGGACTCATCGACGCGCACTCGCTGCTGCTGGACGCCGCGCTCGCCCTGTTCGTCGTCCCCGGCGCGTTCCTCGGCAAGTGGGCGGTGAACCGCATCAACCAGAAGCTGTTCGAGCAGTTGGTGATCGCGGCGACGATCGTGGGCGGCCTGCAACTACTGCTCCGCTGAGCCCTTCGTCCGGTACGGCGCCGAGTCCGGGGACGCACGCGGTCAGCCCCGCAACCGCGGCGCCCACGCCTCCGCGTCGACCGCGGCCCCCTCCCGCTCCACGACGTCGGCCAGCCGCCGTGCCCAGGCCCCCACCCCGACCAGATCGACGCCGTACGGCTGCGGCCGGCCGCTCCCGGCGCCCCATTCCTCCACGGCACCGGCGCCGCGCCGCAGCAGCCGTGCCCCGCCCTTGACGTTCCCGCGCGCCGAGTGCGTGAGCCCGACCGCCAGCTGGGCGAGGCCACGCCACAGCGCCCGCTCCTCGTCGGGGCCGGACTTCCAGGCGTCCTCGAAGACCTCGTGCGCATGGAACGGCTTCCCCGCGTCCAGCAGCGCCTGCGCCTCGGTGACCGTCCGCTCGGGGTCCCGCACCACGCCCTCGGGCTGCCGCTCCACACCCGGCGCCCCGTACGGCAACGGGCGCCCCAGCCCGTCCCGGGGCCGCGCGCTCCGCGCCCGCCCCTCCTCGTCCCGGTCCCGCTCCGGCGCCGTCCCGTCCTCCGCTGTCCCGCTCATGCCCCGATTGTCCCTCGCCGCTCACCGGCCACGGGGCACACGGGGCAGTGGCCGACGTACGGTAAAGTTCTCAGTGCGCGATCACGCGGTTCCCCGCGGACAGCGCACCGGGACGTGGCGCAGCTTGGTAGCGCACTTGACTGGGGGTCAAGGGGTCGCAGGTTCAAATCCTGTCGTCCCGACTGGAGACAGTCGCAGGTCAGGGCCGGTTTCGAAGGCATTCGAAACCGGCCCTTGATCGTTCTTGGGGACCAGGTGGGGGCCGGCCGTCCCTGACTCTCAGGGAATCGAGCCCGCATCGGACCCGGAGCTCAATGCCGCCCGGGGCAGCGTGCCGGATCCGCCGCCGAGGCCGAGCCCGGTGCGGAGAATCTCCTGCCAGGCTGCTCCCAGCCGTGCCGCGCCGCAGCCGTACGAGAAGGCCCGGGCCGCGCCGCGCGCCTGCGACATGTCGTCGATGGGTACTTCGTCTTCTGTCACGCTCGCCGTTCCCCTCGTCTGTGTGCGCGGAAGGCGGTGCCGCGACGCGGTGCTCGTGACTGCCACGCCGCGGCGGCCCGGTACGGGCGGGGGGCTCACCCTGCCGTGGCACCGGACCAGGTCTCGACCTCGTCGCTCGGGGGCACGGTGGGGGCGGAGCTACCGTTGAGCTTGCCGTTGCCGTTGCCGTTGCCGTTGCCGTTGCCGTTCGCGGACGCGCGCCGCGTGTCGGTGGGGGAGGGGGCAGAGGTCGGCGCGTCCCGCACGTCCAGGTCCTCGGCCATGTCCATCCCGCCGACCATGCCGTCGTCGGTGTCGTGGACCAACTCCTGGCGGCGCTCCCTGGCCTCCCGCAGCAGCCGGGCGCGGGTCTTGATGAACTTGGCGTTCATCTCGTCCACGGGTATGAACTTGTTGACGCCGCCGCCGCTGATCCGGGGCTCCTGCTTCGCCATGATCTTGAAGTCCTGCGGGTCCTGGACGAACTTCTCCAGGTACACCTGGAGCGTGGACATCAGGCGCCGCAGCGACGGCAGTCGCAGGTACGGCTTCAGCTGCGGGAACTCGTAGACGCGGAAGATGTGCTGGGTGTGTTCCTCGTCCACCGGCATGAACCAGGACGTCGTCTCGAACGCCTCGGTCTGCACGTGCACCATGCAGGGGAACGAGAACGTGATGACGTAGTGGATGCTCTTGCTCGGGTCGTCCTCCTGGCCGTGGTCGAACGAGTACCGGAACGTCATTCCGTCGTCGTCCGTCTCCACATGATGGTTGTGGATCATGGTGGCCTTGAGGAAGTTCTGCTTCCCGTCCAGGCCGAACTTGCGCAGCGTTCCGTACAGGAAGTTGAAGTCCAGGTAGTTCAGCCAGTGATCCCGGTGCACATAGGTCACGTGGTAGAACTCCTGGACGCTCTCGATGTACCGCGTGTAGTGGACCGGTTTCTCCCACGAGATCGTGGAGTAGAGGCCCTCGTGCTCCCTGATCTCGCGGGGCGCGATGATGTCCGGACGCTCGTCCGCCGGGCGGTCGTCGCCCCACCACATCCAGATCAGGCCATGACGCTCCTGCACCGGGTACGAACGGATCTTGAGCGACCCGGGTATACGGGCGTTCCTGCCCATCGCCGGGGTCAGCGTGCACGTGCCCTCGGGGTTGAACAGGAAGCCGTGGTACGGGCACTCGACCGCGTTGCCCTTCAGGCGGCCGTCACCCAGGTTGGCCCCCTTGTGCGGGCACCGTGCGTCCTGGACGACGACGTTGCCGTCCATGTCCCGCCACAGCACCAACTGCATGCCGAGGCGGCGCAGGCTCGTGGGCTTCTTCGTGTTGACGTCCGTGGATATGGCGATCGGGTACCACAGGTCGGGGATCATCCGTCTCTCCTGTCTCGGGTGCGTTCTCTTCCGGTGCTGAACTGCCCTCAGGGGCCCGCGGGTTCGACGACCTCGACCGTCCCGGCGTCGCCGTCGACGGCGATCAGGTCGCCGGTGTGGATGATCTGAGTCGCGTGCTTGGTGTTGACCACCGACGGAACGTTGAACTCCCGCGCGACGATCGAGCTGTGCGAGAGCATCGAGCCGATGTCGGTGACGACACCGCCGGCGATGGCGAACAGAGGGGTCCAGGTCGCATCCGTGAAGCCGGTCACGAGGATCTCCCCGGCCTCGAACTCGTCCGCCTGCCAGACCAGGTCCTCCACGATGCGGGCCCGGCCCACCACGCGTCCGGGGCTGGAGCCGAGGCCCTCCAGGCGTGCACCGTCCGGCGCCCGCCGCACGGCCGTCGCGGGGTCGTGGTGGCCGATGAAGGTGAGGGGCGGTTCCGGGAGCCGCTTGTGGTACTCGTGCACGCGGCGGGCCTCCTCGATCCGGGTACGGGGGAAGGCCGCCGTCTCCGTGGCGTCACCGGCGAGATAGCCGCGTACGTCCTCGAAGTCGAGGTACATGACCTCGTCCAGCGAGGTCAGCACGCCGGCCTCCACCAGTCGGCGCCCGACCTCGTAGACCACGCTCCGGACCAGCCAGATCGACGTGATCATGGACATCCGGGTCGCTTCGCGCAGCTCGCTCGTCCCCTCGTACAGGGAGATGACGCCCTCCAGCACCCTCCTCTTCAGGAACGGCAGGCGGTCCAGCACGTCGCGGGAGTCGTCGTGGTAGCCGCTGCTGCGCTGCAGGAGGTCCTCGGCGGAGAAGCCGTCGGCGGCGTAGCGGCGGATCATCTGGAACAGGTACGAGGGGTCGTCCACCCAGCGCGGATGGGACAACTCCATCTCCTGGGGGCCACGGGTGCCGTTGGCGCGCAGGAAGGGCTCCATGTGCCGGTCCCAGTAGGCCCGGCCCTCCTCGTCCGCGCGCAGCGTCGCTTCGAGGGTGCCCAGCGGCTCCTGCTCGATGATCTTCAGGACGTCCGGCGACTCCTTGGCGGCCTGTGCGAGGGACCAGATCTCCTTGGCGCACCCGACGGTCCGCAGGTTCGACATGTCCGTCTTGACGCGGTTCTGGAGGTTGGCGCCGTCCGTGCCCAGCCAGAGCGAGCACAGCTCGGTCAGCACGCCGTAGAACGCGAACGCGTTGATGTAGTAGGGCATGTAGCCCACGTGCATGTCGTGGAAGTAGCCGAGCCGCCGGTTCAGTTCCATGTGCAGTTCGCGGCGTGTCATCCGGGTCAGGTCCAGGGCGCGGGCCCGGTCGAACTCGTACAGGCGGGAGGCGACCATCTCCCTGGACCGGGGTTGTGCCCGGGCCATCTCGGTGGCGGTGGTGCGCACCCAGAAGGCGAGCGACAGGAGGTCCTGCGTGCCGGACGGGAAAGTGCCGAAGGGGTTCTCGTAGCCCGTGGTGTCGAGTTCCTCGCTCACGAAGCGGTTGGTGAAACGGCTCGGGTCGCGGGTGGGCAGCGCCTGCTGCATCACGTAGGCGCTGTAGGAGATGTTGAGGTAGACGTGCCCCTGGACGTAGCCCATGGGCAGATCGGGGTCGCCGGTGGTGCGCACGCCGAGCGCGGACGTGCAGTCCAGGTGGACGTGCTGCTGGTAGTACTTGGCGAAACTCACTCCCAGCGGTGTCATCAGACCGACGAAGATCTCGCCGATGTCCATGCGCGACCACAGGGTGCCCTGCTCGACAGGGTCCGGCTGCGGCGTGACGTACGTACGGGGCACGGCCCGCTCCGTCGCCTTGCGAGTGGTCACGGGGCGGGCCTGGAAGACGTGGAAGGCGCCGTCGCGCATGCCCCACTCGATGTCCTGCTCGTGGCCGTAGTGCTCGCGCACCCGCAGGGCCAGGCGGGTCAGTTCGGCGAGCTGGTCATGGGTCAGGCAGGGGGCGTGGCGCGCGGTGCCCTCGACCTTGGTCACACCGATACGGCCGGGCGCGATCGGGGCGCACTTGGTGACCTTGTGACGCACCCGCTCCTCGACGACCTCCAGGGTGCGGTCGTCCACGACGAAGTAGTCGCTGGAGACCCGGCCCGCGACCAGCCCCTCCCCGAGGCCGACGCACGCTTCGATCACGACCCGGTGCTCGCGCGCGCTGACCGGGTCGACGGTGAACAGGACGCCACTGACGTCGGTGTGCACCATCTCCTGCACCACCACCGCGATGGAGCCCGGCAGTTCTCCCTCCCCCCGGTACGCGGAGGCCCGGTCGGACCACAGTGACGCCCAGCACTGCCGGACCGCGTCCAGGAGGTTCTCGTCGCCCGCCACGTCGAGGACCGTGTCGTGCTGGCCGGCGAAGGACTGGGCGGCGGAGTCCTCCTTCTGCGCGGAGGAGCGCACCGCCACCCGGGGCCGCCCCAGCGCGGCGTACGCGGCGAGCACGGCTTCGGCGATCGGGGCGGGCACCGGTGTGGCGAGGACCAGTTCGCGGGCGGTGCGGCTGTCCACGCCGGACAGCGCGCGGGACAGGCCCGTCTCGTCGACGAAGGCGTCGAACAGTTTGGTGGTGAGGCAGAAGGCCGGCGGCACCGGAAGGCCGGCGGCCGTCAGTTCGGCGAGCCGGGCCGCCTTGCCGCCGAGGACGTCGGGCGTGGCGGCGGGCTCGGAGCCGAGCAGCACGATGCGCTCGGACCAGAGCGCGGAATCCGTGTCGGGCGCGTGAACGGTCATGGTGAGTTCTCCTGGACGACGGTCAGGGCTGCACGGGACGGACGCTGGTGCCCACGAAGGCCCGGAACTGCTCGCCCGGGATGAGCGCGGTGGCCTCCACGTCGACGAAGCCGGCCTGCTCCATCTGCTCGACGAGTTCGTTCTCGACGGGAAGCGGGCCGCCGAAGTCGGCGTTGGCGAACCAGAGGTTCAGCACCTCCAGGCCGATGTTGCCGCCCTGGCAGCTCGTCGTGAGCAGCAGCTTGCCGTTCGGGGCGAGCAGCGAACGGACCCGGCGCAGTACCGCGGTCCGCTCGGCGACCGGGAAGTAGTAGATGTTGTTGTGCAGGGTCACGAGGTCGAACTGGGGCTGAAGTTCGAGGGTGCGCAGATCGGCCTGCCGGGTCTCCACACGGTCGGCGAGACCCCACTCGGCCATGTTCGCGGCCGCCTGGTCGGCGACGTCCTGCTGCAGGTCGACGGCGAGGGCGGTCAGCCGCGGGTTGAGTCGCGCGGCGTGACGTACGTAGACGCCGCTGCCGCAGCCGACCTCCAGCAGCCGCACGGGCAGGGCACGGTCGAGGTTCCTGGAGACGGCCTCCTCCACGAAGGGCTGCACGACCCGGGTGGAGCGGGCGATGACGGCGCCGTCCTGGTCCCCGAGGCTGAAGCGCCGGCCGTCGCGCGGCATGACGGGTCCGTCGAGCAGCGCGGGCACGTGGAAGCGGGTGACCTCCTCCAGCATGGCGGCCGTCGCGTCGTTCCCGGGCCTGGCCAGGGCCCGGGCCAGCACGCTGCCGAGCCGGTAGCAGCCGTCGACCGTGGTGCTCAGGTCGCCGAGCCGGACGCCCAGGTCGAGCCATGCCCGCAGGCGGTACCTCTCCTGCGGCGGCACCCCCAGCCAGTCGGCGAGCGAGACCACGTCGCAGGGGCGGTGGGCGAGGCGGGCGAGCACGCCGGAGCCGGCGGCGGAAGCGAGGAAGGAGACCCGGTACACGGGCTCGACGACGCCCTTGGACAGGGCGAGCAGCAGCGGCAGCCGCGGATTGCCGAGCAGCCTGGCGGCCGTGAGGATGTCGGTGAGCGGGTCCCCCACTCGCTTGTAGGCGTTCTTGGCAAGGCTCAATATGTCCATGCTGCGTTCCTTGGAGGGGTGACGGGCTGCGCGGCGCAGCCGGGGCCGGGGCCGGAGGGGGTTCTGCCGAGCTCGGCCCGCACCTCGCGCAACAGCACGGAGCGCGCGGGACCGTTGAGGAAGAAGTGACCGCCCGGCAGATGGCGGCGCAGGAACGATCCGGAGGTGTACGGGCGCCAGGCCTCCACGTCGGACTCCGGGGCCAGCTGGTCATCGGCTCCGGAGAAGGCCGTCACCGGGCAGGGCAGGGGAGGGCGCGGCTGCCAGCGGTAGCCGTCGCAGGCGCGCAGATCCGCGCGGAGCGTCGGCAGCCGCTGGTGGAAGTAGGCGCCGCCGACCGACGGTTCGGGACCGAGTCCGCCGAGGTCCGCGACGAACCGGAACAGTTCGTCGTCGCTCAGACTGTGGTCCGCGCGGTTCCCGTACAGGTGCGGGGCGCGGCTGCCGGAGACGAACAGGTGCCGGGGCCCGGCCGCGCCCCCGCGGCGCAACGCACAGGCCACCTCGTAGGCGAGCAGCGCTCCCATGCTGTGTCCGAACAGGGAGTAGTCGCAAGGAAGAAAGCGGTCCGCCACGGCCCCGGCGACGGCCTCGCTCAACTGCCGCATCGAGGTGTAGGGCATCTCGCGCAGGCGCAGCCCGCGGCCCGGCAGCTGCACCGGCACCACCCGGCCCCGCCAGCCGAGGGCGGTGAGCTCCCGCTGCCAGCCGCGGTAGACCGACGCGGTGCCGCCCGCGTAGGACAGGCAGATCAGGTACGGCCCGCTGTCCGGACCCCCGTCGTGGGAAGCGGGTCCGGACGGTTCGGCGGTGTGGCCGGGGTGCCGGGAGCCGAAGGCGGGAAACCAGCCGGTCCCGCTCGCGTGCGCCTCAGCGGGCGACATGGCGGCGCCCTTCGTCCGAGTCGAGCCACCTGAGGGTGCGGCGCATGCCCTCCGCGAAGTCCACTTCGCTCTTGAAGCCGAAGTCCTCCTGGGCACGGGCGATTCCGTACGACTGGTCGCGGTCGAAGAGGTGGACGGCGTGCCGGGTCAGCACCGGCCTGGACGTGACGCCCAGCAGGCCGTACAGCCGTTCCGAGACGACGGCGACCGTGGTGGCCAGCGGCGTCGGCAGGCTCAGCTTCGGCCTGCCGGTGCCCAGCCCCTCGGCGAGCGCCTCGACGAACTCGCGCCAGGTGGTCCGCTCCGGATCGCGCAGGTTGTAGGCGCGGCCCACGGTCCGCTGCGACAGCGCCGCCGCGATCATCGCGTCGACCGCGTTGTCCACGTAGAGCAGACCGGCCGGGACCTCGCCCTGCCTGATGTAGATCATCTGGTTCTTCAGGAGCAGACCGGCGATCTCGATCACGAAGTCCTTGCTGGCGGGCCCGTAGACGGACACCGGCCGGACGATCGTCACCGGCACGCCGGTGGCTTCGGACGTCTCCTGGACCGCGCGCTCACCGAGGATCTTGCTGCGGTTGTACGGCAGTCCGATGTCGTGCGGGGGCTCGCTCTCGTCGCAGGGCTTTCTCGGGTAGCCGTACACGTCGGTGGTGCTGACGTGCAGGACGCGGGCCACGGTCCCGGTGTGGTGCGCGGCCTCCACGAGGTGCCGGGGCCCGTCGACGTTGGCGCGGCGGAACTCCTCCCAGGGGCCCCAGTCCGCCGACATCCCGGCGCAGTTGTAGACGTGGGTGACGCCGGCGGTGGCCCGGCGCAGACTGGCGGCGTCCTCCAGGGAGCCGGTGACGACGTCGTCGGCCGTCTCCGCGAAGGGCGAGCGGTCGCTGCCGGAACGGGCGAGGACCCGGACCCGGTGCCCACGCTCGGCCAGCCTGCGGACGAGATGACGGCCGAGGAAGCCACTGGCTCCGGTGACCAGCACGTCGGGAGTGTGGCCGGAAGCGGGTGCCTCGGGGGAGGGGTCGGGGGCGGATTCGTTGCTGTTCGAGGTCATGGATCACACCAGAAGGTCGAGGGAGAGTTCGAGGTCGGCTTCGCTGTGCTCGGCGTTCACGAAGAAACGCAGCCGGGACCGGTCGCGGGGCACGGCCGGGTAGCCGATGGGCATCACGTTCACGCCCTTGCCCAGGAGGGTGTTGGACAGCGCGATGGTCCGCTCCCAGTCCCCGGTGATCACGGGGATGACCGCGGAGGCCCGCGAGACCCCGATGTCCAGGCCGCGGGCGCGGGCCCGCGTGCGGAAGAACTCGGCGAGCTCCCGGACCCGCGCCACCCGCTCCGGCTCCTGGCGCAGCACCCGGAGCGCCTCCAGCGCGGCCGCCGTGTTGGCCGGTGAGATACCGGTGCTGAAGATGTGCAGCGGCGCGGTGTACCTGAGGTAGTCGACGAGCGGGGCGCGGCCCGCGATGTAACCGCCGAGGCTGCCGATGGCCTTGCTGAGCGTGCCCATCCACAGCTCGACGTCGGCGGGGTCGGTGTCCCAGTGCTCGCCGATGCCACGGCCGGTGCGGCCGAGCACGCCGAGCGAGTGCGCCTCGTCGATCATCAGCAGCGCCCGGTGACGCCGCTTCACCTCGATGAAGCGCGGCAGGTCCGGGATGTCACCGTCCTGGCTGTAGGCGCCCTCGATGACGACGAGCGCCCGGCGGTACTCGCTGCGTGCCGTGGACAGGATCCGGTCGAGTGCCTCCCAGTCGTTGTGCGGGAAGGGGCGGCGCCGCGCGCCGGACAGCATCGCGCCGCGCACCGTGCTGTCGTGGATCCACTCGTCGTGCACGATCAGGTCCTCGGGGCCGAACAGATGGCCGACAGTGGCCACGTTCGTGGCATGGCCGCCGGCGAAGACGACCGCGTCCTCGGTGCCGAGGAACGAGGCGATCTCGGCCTGGAGTTCGTGGTGCAGCGGGGTCTCGCCGAACAGCAGCGGCGTCGCCGAACTGGAGGTGCCGTACCGGTCGATGGCCGCCCGCGCAGCCTCCCGCACCCGCGGGTGGTGCGAGAGACCCAGGTAGTTGAACGAGGCGAAGTTGACGACCTGCTCCCCGCCGACCTGCGCGACGGCGCCGTTGAAGCCCTCGTGGACACGCCCGTAGGGATTCGCGGGCCCGCTGCCCACCTGCCGCAGGCGCCCCAGGTGCGCGGCGTACTCGGGCCACTCCTCGAACGCGTACTCCTGCCGCACCGGAGCCGCCCGAGGGGGCTGCTCGCCCGTGGCCGGCGGCGCGGACCGCGGGCCCGGGGCGGACGTGGCCCGCCCGGCGAGCAGGTCGGCCACGTCCTGCACCGTCGGGTCCTCGGGCAACCCGTGCCGCAACCGCTCCGCCTCGTGGGGGAACCGGGCGGCGATCCGTCGCTGGAGGTCGGTCCGCATCAGCGAGTCGAGACCCAGATCCGCGCCGAGCCGCGCGTACGGCGCCACCCGGTCCGTGGGGAACCCGCAGACCAGCGCGGTGCACTCGCGTACGTACGGCAGGAAGTCCGCACCCGGCGCGCCACCGCCGTCGGGGGGCGACGGCGGCGCGCCGTGGAAGCCCGCTACGGGATACGCACCGGGCACCGCGCCCGGTGGGCCGGCGGCCGGGTGGGGGAGGGGCGGCAGCGGCGGTCCACCGGCGGCGTACGGGACGAGCACGTACGGCGCGGGCATGTACGGTGCGGGCGCGTACGGTGCGGGCACGTACGGCATACCGGCTGTCCCGTACGGGGCGCCGCCCCACAGGGGGTGGTGGGGCATGCCGGGTCCGGACCAGGGCACGCCGGGCATCGGGTGGGGCACGCCGGGCATCGGGTGGGGCGGGCCCGGAAGCGGGTGCGCGACATCGGGAGAACCGGACGCGGTCGCCGCGGTCGGTGCGGCGCCGGGATGGGCCCCAGCGTGCCCGCCCGGGGCGCGTAGGGCCGTGGGGTCCGCGGCGGGCAGGGGGTGCGGTCGGCCGTCCTCCGGCGCGGCCTCCGGACGGAACCAGTACCGCTCGCGCTCCAGGGGGAGGTGCGGAAGCGGGACACGGGCGGTCGGCGCGTCCCGGTCGAGGCCGGACCAGTCGGCCTCGCCGCCCGCGCAGTGCAGGCGGCCGAGCGACCGCAGGAACGTCCGCCAGCCCCCGCCCTGCCGGTTGAGCGAGGGCAGGAACAGCGGTCTGCCGGTCTCCTGGTCGGCGCCGCCCTGGGAGGCGACGATGCTCCGGCACAGGTTGATCAGCGTCGGGTGCGGGCCGATCTCGACGAAGGAGTCGCAGCCCATCCGCCGGAGCTCGGTGAAGCCCTCCAGGAACCGCACCGGGGAGAGCATGTGCTGCGCCCAGTGGCCGGCGTCCACGCGCTGCGCGGGCCGGCCCGTGAGGTCACAGACCCAGGGGATGCTCGGCGCGGCGAAGTCCAGCCTGCCCGCGGCCTCGGTCAGCGGTGCGGCGGCGCCGGCCATCAGCGGGGAGTGGAAGGCGTGGGACACGGCCAGCGGCCGCACCGTGACGCCGCGCTCCGCCAGCAGGCCGCGCGCCTGGCCGATCTCCTCGGCGGCTCCTGAAAGGACGAGGTGGTCGGGGGTGTTGACGGCGGCCACCGCGACGGAGGCGAACCGCTCGGCGACCGCCCGGACGGCCTCCGGGTCACCGACACACGAGATCATCGCGCCGTCGCCCGGCTGTCCGGCCATGAGCCGGCCCCGCTCGGCCGCGAGGACCAGCGCGTCCTCGAAGGACAGCACCCCCGCCACGCAGGCCGCGCCCAGCGCGCCGACGCTGTGGCCGAGAACCGCGGTCGGGCGCACACCCACCTCGCTCCACAGCCCGGCCAGGGCGACCTCGAGAGCGACCAGAGCGGGCTGGCAGTTGCGCGTGCCGCGCAGGGCTTCCTCGTGCGCCGGGTCGAAGAGCAGGTCGAGCAGAGGGACTTCGAGGTGGGGGCGGAGGGTCTCGGCGGCCCGGTCGAGGGTGGCGGCGAAGCCCTGGTGGCCCTCGTACAGCTCCTTGCCCATGCCGGTGTGCTGGGTGCCCTGCCCGCTGAAGAGAAAGGCGGTGCGGGGCGCGGGCGCGGTGGCCGTGTGGCCGCGCAGCACCGCTGGGGCGGGTTCGTCGCGGATCAGTGCGTCGAGGGCCGTGTCGAGCTCGGTGGCCGAGGTGGTCGAGGAGGTCGCGGCGACCGTCAGCACCGCGCGGTGCGGCAGATGGGCGCGGCCGGTGTTCGCGGCGTGGCAGAGGTCCGCCACGGCGACGTCGGGGTGCGCGGCGAGGTGGGTGCGCCAGGAGCGGGCGAGCGCGGTCAGCGCGGCCGGAGTGTGGGCCGACAGGCACAGGGCCTGCACCGGCCGGGGATGCGTCACGGTGGGGGCCTCCCGTGGGGGCGCGGGTGGGGTTTCGAGGATCACGTGGGCGTTGGCGCCGCCGAATCCGAAGGAGCTGACCGCGGCGCGGGCGGTGCCGCCGTCGGGCAGCGCGCGGCGCCGGGTGGGCACGGACAGTCCGGAACCCGCCCAGTCGAGGCGGCGGTTGGGCCGGTCGAGGTTCAGCAGGGCCGGGACCTGGCGGTCCCGCACGATCAGGGCCGCCTTGATCAACCCGGCGATGCCCGCGGCCGCCTCCAGATGCCCGATGTTGGTCTTGACCGAGCCGATCAGGCAGGGCGCGTCGACGGGCCGCCCGCGGCCGTACACCCCGGCCAGGGCCTCCCACTCGACCGGATCGCCGAGCGAGGTGCCGGTGCCGTGCGCCTCGACGTAGTCGACCTGGCCGGCGCGCAGCCCGGCGCGGGCGAGCGCCTCGGTCATGACCCGTTCCTGCGCCGAACTCCTGGGCGCGGTCAGGCCGTTGCCGCGGCCGCCGTGGCCGAGCGCGGAGCCCCGGATGACGGCATGGACGCGGTCGCCGTCGGCCAGCGCGGCGCTCAGCGGCTTGAGCAGGACGAGGCCGGTGCCCTCCCCGCGTACGTACCCGTCGGCGCTGTCGTCGAAGGTGCGGCAGCGGCCGCCGGGACTGAGCATGCCGCCGGAGGCGAACGCCACAGACAGGGCGGGGGTCAGCATCAGAGAGACACCGCCCGCCAGCGCGACGCCGCACTCGCCCTCCCGCAGAGCCCGACAGGCCATGTGCACCGCCACCAGCGACGAGGAACAGGCCGTGTCCACGGCGAGGCTCGGGCCGTGCAGGTCGAAGACGTACGAGAGCCGGTTGGCGGCGATCGACGGGGCGTTGCCGGTCGCCGTGTACACATCGACGCTGTCGAGCCGCGGCAGCTGCAACTGCGCGTAGTCCTGGCTGCTGATCCCGACGAAGACCCCGGTGCGGCTGCCGGCCAGCCGGGTCGGCGGGATCGCGGCGTCCTCGAAGGTCTGCCAGGCGGTCTCCAGGAGCAGGCGCTGCTGCGGGTCCATCCGGTGGGCCTCGCGGGCGGAGATCCCGAACAGGGCGGCGTCGAACTCGTCGGCCCGGTCGAGGAACCCGCCGTGGCGCGGAGCGGCCACCTCGGCGCTGTCCCAGCGGCTGGGCGGCACCTCGCCCACGGCGTCCCGGCCGTCGAGCAGCAGCCGCCAGTAGCTGTCGACATCCGGTGCGCCCGGGAACCGGCAGCCCATGCCGACGACGGCGATGGGTTCGGCGGGGTCCGCGGCGGCGGTCGTGGTCGTGGTCGTGGTCGTGGCGAACATGGCGGGGGACGGTTCCGACGGCGCGGGCCCGGTGCCGAAGCGGGCCGCCACCGCGCTGATGGTGGGGTGGTCGAAGACGGCGGCGACGGGCAGCTCCCGGCCGAGCAGGCCGCCGAGTTCGGCGCTGAGAGCCACCGCCTGCCTGGAGTCGAGGCCGAGCGAGGCGAACGGGCGCGTGACGTCCACGGTGGTGACCGGAAGGCCCAGCCGGTCCGCGACCCGGGCGCGCAGCCACCCCTCCAGGGCGGTCGCGGAGTGGGCCGTGTCCGGCGTCTCGCCGGGAAGGACGTGCCGCTCGCGCGTGGAGGGCGCCGGCTCGGTGCCGACGCGGTCCGCCGCGCTCGCGGAGGAGCGCCGATTCGGCGCACCGGCTCGACCGTCAGCCTCCTCGCCGAGGCAGAGCTCGACGAGCCGATCGGCGTGCGGGCGGACGAGCAGTTCCCCGACGGGGATCCGGACGCCGAGCCGCGCCTCCAGGGCGGCTACGGTGTCGAGGAGCCGGGGGTAGTCGAGGCCGAGGTCGGCCAGCGGCCGGACGCTGTCCGCGTCGGCGGCGGTGAGCTGCCGTCCGGTGCTCTCGGTGAGGGCCAGGGCCACCGCTTCGGCCACCCGGCTGCGGCGCCCTGCGGGTGACAGACCGGTGAGGCCGAGCGGGTCCCCGGCCGCGGCACCGGGTTCCAGGTCGGTCGTGGGCACCACACTCGCCGCCACGACCGGCAGCTCCAGCGCGAGCAACGCGGCCCTGGCGCCCTGGCGTTGGATCTTGCCGCTGGTGGTCTTCGGTACGGCGGAGTGCCGGACCAGGGCGATGGTGTGCGGCGTGACCTCGTGCTCCTCGGCGAGGGCGGTGCGCAGCGCGGCCAGTACGGCACCGGGATCCTCGGCGCCGATCCCGCCCAACTCCTGGACCAGGGCGAGCTGTTCGCCGTCCGGGGCCGGAACACCGAAGGCCGCCCCGCTGCCCGCCCGCACGGCCGCGCTGGCACGTTCGGCGGTGAGTTCGACGTCGTGCGCGGCGAAGTTGCGCCCCTGCACCACCACGACGTCCTTGAGGCGGCCGGTCAGGTGCAGCCGGTTCGCCCGCAGGAAGCCGAGGTCACCGGTGCGCAGCCAGGGGGTGTCCCGCTCGCCCCTGATCCGCGCCTCGAACGTCTCTCTGCCGGCTTTTCGCTTCCCCCAGTAGCCCCGCGCCACGCTGGGGCCCGCGAGCCAGACCTCGCCGATCGTGTGCTCGTCGAGCCGCCGCTCGGTCCTGGGGTCGACGATGGCCACCTCGACACCGGGGACCGGGGAACCGCAGTCCACGACCCGGCGGGCCCGCGCCGTGTCCGCCCCGGCCGGCTCGACCGGCTCGGCCACGCCCGCCTCCAGGCCCGCCGCGCTGAACAGGCCCGCTTCGGGAGCCTCGTGCGGTCCGACCCCGGTGGCCATGAGGGTGCCCTCGGCGAGCCCGAAGCAGGGCATGAGCGCCGTGCGCGCGAAGCCGGCCGGGGCGAAGTAGGCGGCGAACCGGTCCAGGGTGTCCGCGCGCACCGGCTCGGCCCCGTTGAGCGCCAGTCGCCAGTTGCGCAGGTCCAGGGTGTCCCGCTGCTCGGGAGTGATCCTGCGCAGGCACTGCTCGTAGCCGAAGTTGGGGGCGGCGCTGAGGGTCGCGCCGGTGCGGGAAAGGGTGTCGAGCCACAGCAGGGGGCGCTGCACGAAGGTCTTCGGGGCCATGAGGTGGGCGGGGAAACCGCCGTACATCGGATGCAGGATGGCACCGATGAGGCCCATGTCGTGGTACGGCGGCAGCCACGAGACCATCTGCGCGTCCGCACCGTGCTCCAGCCAGGTGTGCATCGCCCGCAGGTTGTGCATCAGGTTGGCGTGGGTGACCACGACGCCCTTGGGTGTCGAGGTCGAGCCGGAGGTGTACTGCAGGAAGGCCGCCGTCCCGGTCGTGGCGTCGGGTTCCCGCCAGCCGTCGGCGATGCCGGGCGCCAGCTCCTCACTCGCCGTCCACCGCAGCCCGGCGAGCCCCGCGGCGCTCGGTTCGGCCTGGCCGGCACGGACCGTGTCGAGGACCGCGCGTGTGGTCAGGGCGTGGCGGGCGCCCGAGTCGCGGACGACGGCGGCCAGCCGGGAGGCGGTGCGGCCGGCCCGGGCGCGGTCCGGTGGGTAGGCGGGCACGGCGAGGGCGCCTGCGTACAGGCAGCCGAAGAACGCCGCGATGTAGTCGAGGCCCGGCGGGTGGAGCAGCAGCACGGGTCGGCCGGCGAGCCCCTGGTCCTGCAGGTGTGCCCCGACGGCGCGTGCGCGTGCGTCGAGTTCACGGTAGGTCAGCGACGTGTCGGAGCCGGCGCTGTCGGTGAGGAAACGGTAGGCGAGCGCGTCGGGACGCGTCTCGGACCACTGCCTGAGCAGCGCGGCAACCGTCTGCGCGGCGATCGTCCGTGGGGCGCCGCCGCCCTGGCGCGGGGTGCCGGTCGGAGCTGCTTTCACGATGTTCCCCTCTTCCGCCGGTCACCGGCCGGTGCCGGCGCTCCCCGCGGTGGACCGGTTCGCGGCCCCGCCGAGTCGGCGGTGGTCGACCTTGCCGTTGGCGTTGTGCGGCATGGCGTCGAGACGCCGTGCGATGTGCGGGACCATGTAGGTGGGCAGCAGGGCCGCACAGTGCCGCTTGAGCTGGATCAGGCCCGGTGCCTCGGCGCCTTCGCGGAGGGTGTAGTAGAGCGTGAGACGGCCGCCGCCGTGGCCTTCGGTGACGAGGACGGCCGCCTCGGCGACCGACGGGTGCTGTTGCACGGCCGCCTCGATCTCGCCGAGTTCGACCCGGTAGCCGGAGAGTTTGACCATGCGGTCCTTGCGCCCCCGGTAGACGAGCAGCCCGTCCTCCTCGTAGCTGACCAGGTCACCGGTGGGGTGCAGCCCCTGGCGGTGCTGATCGGCCACCGGGTCCGCCGTGCGCCGCCAGTACCCCGGTGTCACGCAGTCGCCGCCCACCACGAGTTCACCGATCGCGCCGGGCTCCGTCAGGGCGCGGCCCTGCTCGTCCACGACGTGCAGCACGGCGCCGGGGACGGGACCGCCGATGGGGACGGGTGCCGTGCGGTGCAGGTCCTCGGGGCGGACGCGGTGCCAGACGCACACATTGGTCTCGGTCGGGCCGTAGAGGTTGTACAGCGCCGTGTCCTCCGGCAGCAGCCGGGCCAGGGCGCGCAGTCGCGGCATCGGGAACACCTCGCCGGCGAAGAGCACGTGCCGCAGGCTCTTCGCCCCGTCACGGGTGAGCGCACCGGAGGAGGCGAGCAGGCCGAGTGCGGAGGGCACCGAGTACCAGACGCTCACCCCGTGCTCCCGGATGCCCCGCGCCAGCGCCGTCACGTCCTTCGCCTCGTCGTCCGGGACGATCCAGAGGGCGGCACCCGAGGTGAGCGCGACGAACAGGTCGAAGGTGCTCAGGTCGAAGCTGAACGAGGCGTGGTTGGACACGACGTCCCCGGGGCCGACGCCGAACTCCTGACGGCACCAGCTCACGAAGGAGATGAGGTTGCCGTGCGAGATCCGCACACCCTTGGGTGTGCCGGTGGAACCGGAGGTGTACAGCAGCGCGGCCAGGTCGTGCGGGCCCGGTGCGGGCAGGGTGCCGACGAGGCGTACGGCCGCCTGGGCGAAGCGGGACCAGGCGTGCACGGGGACACCGCCGACCGTGTCGGGCAGGTCCTCGCCCGCTGCCACGACCGTCCGGACCGAAGCCGGGAGCGGCTCCTGACCGAGCAGCTCCAGGTGGCGCCGGTCGGTGAACAGCACCACGGGCTCGGCATCGGCGAGGATGGTCCGCACCCGGGCGACGGGCTGCCCGCCGTCGAGCGGCACGTAGGCGCAGCCCGCCTGGAGGGTGGCCAGGATCGTCTCCGCACAGCGCGGATGCTTGTCCATCCAGAGGGCGACCCGGTCGCCGGGACGCACCTCCAGCTGGTCCACGAGACGGGCCGAGACCGCGTCGACCCGGGCCCGGACCTCTCCGTACGTCGCGGCACCCGGCCCCACGAAGGCGGGACGCGTCTCCCCTCCGGCACTCTCCGGCGGCAGACGGAGGACCACCCGGGACGCATCCGCTCCTGCGCGTGGCTCGCGGGTGCTCATCGTGCCTCCGCAAGGACACCGGTCTCGCGTGCGGCGTCGGTGAAGATCTCGGTGGCCAGGTCCAGGTCCTGCCGGGTGTGCTCGCTGGTGACGCTGACGCGCAGCCGCGCGTCGCCGAGGGACACTCCGGGATAGACGACGGTCTGGCAGAACAGACCGCGGGCGCGGACCGCGCGGCCCATCTCCATCGTCTTGCGTTCGTCGCCGATGACGATCGGCAGGATCGCGCTCTGCGAGTGCTCCAGGTCGAACCCGGCGTCCAGCAGGTTGCCGCGCAGCAGCTCGATGTTGGCCCAGAGCTGCTTCAGCCGTTCCGGCTCGGACTCGATGACGTCGAGGGAGGCGATGAGACCGGCCGCGACGCCCGCCGGGATGTTCGCCGCGAAGACGTAGGAGTTCGCGTAGTAGCGCAGGTACTCGATCACGTCCTCGTCACCGACGACGAACCCGCCCATGCCGGCCAGCGCCTTGCTCATGGTGCCGAGTTCGAGATCGACCTCGCCCTTGAGGCCGAAGTGCTCGGCGGTGCCGGAGCCGCGGGCCCCGAGGACGCCGGTGGAGTGCGCGTCGTCGATCAGCACACGGGAGCCGTACGTCTTGGCGAGCCGGACGATCTCGGGCAGGTCGCAGATGTCGCCGTGCATGCTGAACACGCCGTCGGCCACGACGAGGGTGCCCCCGTCGGACTGGTCGGCGGTGCGTGCGAGGATCCGCTCCAGGTCCGCCATGTCGTTGTGCTGGTAGATCTTGCGGATGCCGCCGGACAGCCGGCCCCCGTCGACGATGCTCATGTGGTTGAGCCGGTCGACGACGAGGGTGTCGTAGTTCTTGACCAGGGCGGAGACGGTGCCGAGGTTCGCGGCGTAGCCGCCGGGAAAGACGATGCAGGCGGAGCGCTGCTTGAAGGCCGCGAGCCGCCGTTCCAGCTCCCTGTGCAGCATGTTGGTGCCGCCGATGAAGCGCGAACCGGTGTGTGTGGCCCCGTAGGCGCGGGTGGCGTCGCACACCGCCTCCACGACCCGCGGGTGGTTGGCGAGGCCCAGGTAGTTGTTGGAGGCGAACATGAGGAACTCGCGTTCCCGGCCGGTCAGTTCGTCGAAGATCACGGCTCGGTTGCTGCTCCGGGACCGGAGCGGCATGCCGTACCAGTACAGGTGCTGCTGTTCCCGTCCTCGTAGGTAGGAGCGGAAGCTGCGGGTCTTGGCGAACAGGTCCCGGTCGCGCTGCTCGACGAAATCCTTGGTCGAACGGGAGTCCCATGCGCCGTCGTGGGCACCGGGCTCGGGTTCGCAGGCGGTCGTGCGGCGGGCCGAGGACAGCACGGTGACGAGTTCGCGCAGCGTCGTGGCCTGCACCGGGCCGAGCAGCGAGGCATCCAGGCCGAGAGCGTCGGCGGTCTCGGCCACCACGGAGGCGAGGATCACGGAGTCGATGCCCAGCTCGCTCTCCAGCGCGGTGTCCAGGCCCAACTGGTCGCTGTGGTAACCGGTGTGGTGCATGGCGGCCGTCAGCACGGCCGTCAGCACCGGGTCCTCGGGGGCCGCGTCGGTCTGTCCGGTGACGGCCGTGTCCGCCGGTGCGCGTCGGTCGGCTTCCGGCAGGTGCAGGACGCGGCCGAGCGCGTCGACGAGTTCCCCGACGGTGGCCGACTCGGCGAGCGGTCCGTCGGCGGTGCCGAAGCGCTCGCGAACCGTCTCCAGGATGGACTGGAGCGTGATGGAGTCGATGCCGAGCTCCGCCTCGAAGTGACTCTCCGGCAGCAGGTAGGACCGGTCGTAACCGGTGTGGTCCGCGATGATCTCCACGACCCGCTCGTACAGTCGGGCGGTGTCGAGCGGGGCGTCCGTGCCGTGCGTCATGCCGCGTTTCCTCCTTCACCTTTCCGGAGACGGTCGACCAGTTCGGCGATCGCATTGACGGACCGGAAGTTCTTCGGCGATATCTCCTGGACGGGAATGCTGATCCGTAGTTCGCTCTGCAGGTGATGGACGAGATCGAAGATGCCTGCGGAATCGATGATGTTCAGTTCCGTGATCGGTGTGTCCGGCTCCAGGCTTTCGGCGTCGCCGTCCATCCAGACGTCGACGATGTAGTCGGTGATCAGTTCCCGAGAGGTCATTGCCGTCCTTGGTTCGGTCCTGCGATGGCAGGGCTGTCGAGCCGGATCCCGCCGCCCTCAGCCCCGGTCGACGGCGGGCCAGGTGAGCGTGACCGCCCCCCAGGTGAGCCCGCCGCCGAAGGCGGCCAGCAGCACCCGGTCGCCGGGACGCAGGGCGCCCTCGGCATGCGCGTGGTCCAGGGCCAGCGGCAGGGAGGCCGCGGCGGTGTTGCCCACCTCGGCGATGTGGCTGTAGCTGCGCTCACGCGGCAGCCCGATCTCGTCGGCCAGCCGCAGCAGGATGCGGAGGTTGGCCTGGTGGCCGACGAGCCGGTCGATGTCGTCGATGCGCAGCCCGGCCCGGTCGAGGGCGGCCCGGATGCTCTGTCCCATCCGCTGCACGGCGAGCCGGAAGACCGTCTTGCCCTGCATCGTGAAGTAGTAGCCGTCGGTGGCCGTCTCCGCCGGTGCCGGCGGGCCGCCGCGCGGCACGGTGATCAGGTCCTGGCCACTGCCGTCACTGCCGAGTGCGAACGGCCCGAGGGCGCCCGGCTCTTCCGGGTGTCCCGCGCGCAGCACGACGGCGCCGGCTCCGTCGCCGAAGATGACGGAGGTGGCGCGGTCGGCCGGGTCGAGGATCCGGGAGAACGTCTCCGCCCCGATCACCAGTACGTGCCGGGCCGTACCGGACGCGATGAGGCCGGAGGCGGTGGCGAGCGCGTAGAGGAATCCCGTGCACACCGCCGAGACGTCGAAGGCGGCCACCTGCCCGAGGCCCAGCTTCTCGGCCACGGTCGGGGCGGTGGCGGGGCAGGGGGTGTCTCTTATACACCTCTGACGCTGCCG
>NZ_JAAVVL010000001.1:6276728-6425915 GCF_018728545.1 Streptomyces sp. ATCC 21386 | reverse complement strand
GTGCGAGTTCATGCTGCCGGGCGCGTCATAGTTCGGGGGTGCGCGTGCGTCGGCGGCCGCGGCTCCGGCGGGGCTTCTCGCGCAGTTACCCGCGCCCCCAAATGACCAGGCCCTGCGGGCCTGGAAGACCACGGCCCTGCGGGCCTGAAAAGCACGGGGCGCAGCCCCTGCTTTTCAGGGGCGCGGGGAACTGCGCGACCAGCCCCCACCCACGCGCACCCGGCGACGCGGCGGTGGACCCTCGGCGCACCCGGCGGAGCCGCATGGCACTCTGGACGTATGCCCGAATTGCCCGAGGTGGAGGCTCTCCGGGACTTCCTGGTCGGCAAGGTCGTCGGTCATGAGGTCGTCCGCGTGCTGCCCGTGGCCATCAGCGTCCTGAAGACGTACGACCCGCCCCTGAGCGCCTTCGAGGGACGGGAGGTCACCGACGTACGCCGCCACGGGAAGTTCCTCGACCTCGCGGCGGACGGCGGCGAGCTGCACCTCGTCACGCATCTGGCGCGGGCCGGCTGGCTCCAGTGGAAGGACCGGCTGCCGGACGGACCGCCCAGACCCGGCGGCAGGAGCCCGCTCGCGATGCGGGTCGCCCTGGAGACCGGCGAGGGCTTCGACCTCACCGAGGCCGGGACGCAGAAGCGGCTCGCGGTCCACCTGGTACGGGACCCGGCGGAGGTGGCGGGCATCGCCCGGCTCGGCCCGGACCCGCTCGCCGACGACTTCGACGTGACCCGCTTCGCCGGACTGCTCGCGGGGGAGCGGCGGCAGATCAAGGGCGCCCTGCGGGACCAGAGCCTGATCGCGGGCATCGGGAACGCGTACAGCGACGAGATCCTGCACGCCGCGAAGATGTCGCCCTTCAAACTGGCCTCGTCGCTCAGGCCGGAGGAGGTCCGGCACCTCCACGAGGCGCTGCGCACCACGCTCACCGAGGCCGTCGAGCGCTCCCGGGGGCTGGCGGCCGGGAGGCTGAAGGCGGAGAAGAAGAGCGGGCTCCGGGTCCACGGCCGAGCGGGGGAGCCCTGCCCGGTGTGCGGTGACACGGTCCGGGAGGTCTCCTTCAGCGACTCCTCGCTGCAGTACTGCCCGACCTGTCAGACGGGAGGCAGACCCCTTGCCGACCGACGGTTGTCGCGGTTGCTCAAGTAGTCCTGATCGACCGCTCGAACAGTCCGGAACGGGCGGCGGTCATGATCCGCAACCATTGAAGGTACGGACCAATGTGCCCGGTTCAGCGCCAGGCCGGGGCCTCGATGGTCACCAGGAGTTCGCCGTCCTGGCTGCGCACCTCGAAGCGGCTGATGTCCTCGCGCTGCATGGCGGTTCCCCCCACCATCTCGGAGGCCTTGTCGGCGCCCTCGGGGGACTTCCAGTTCGCGGCCGTCTCCTCGGAGCCGTCCTTGCCGATCACCACGAGCCGGCAGGCGTGGACGCCCTCGGCCTCCTTGACCTTCAGCTCGATGTCACTGCCCCACAGCCGCTCCTCGGCCTTGACCTCGGCCCAGACGCCCGTCTTGGCGTCGGTGGCGGCGACGGTGTCCGGAGCCTCGCCCGGACCTGCGAGAACGGCCACGGCGGGGCCGCCGACGGCGATGACCACGGAGGCCGCGAGGGCGAACAGCCAGCGACGGCGCTTCGCCCGGTGGCGGGCGGACACCTCGTCGAGCAGCCGTCCCAGCATCCGGGGGCCGGGCGCCGCGAACGGGTGCACGGAGCGCGGGGTCGCGTTGCGGTACAGCATCAGCTGTCGGGCGGCGGGACGGAACTCGGTGACCTGTAGCGCGCACTGCGGGCAGCCGCGGACGTGGTCCTCGAAGTGGAACGAATCCACCTCGTCCAGCACGCCCAGCGCATACGCGCCGACGTCGTGATGACGATCCTGGGACCACATGGCGATTCCTCGGGCCGGTGTGCGGTGGGGGTTGCTTCCTGCCCCCACCGGTACGGACCAGACCGGCGAATCACTCAAGCCTCACGACAATGCCAACCAAAAGATTCGGAGCCCTCCGTCGGGCGGATTGGTCCCGGACGGAAAAAGTTCGTCGGGCAGGGCCGGGACAGGTGGCGGCCGACACCCGGCCCCGGTGTCTGCCGGCTAGAAGAGGTGGATCGCCAGGTGCCCCAGCGGCAGACCGAGCCGCCAGGCCGGCGTCCAGACCTTCGGGCCGTCGTCCTCTCCCAGCACCGCGCCGCCGCCCGGCACCGCGTCCAGGTCGGGCGCGAGCAGCTCGGTCTCCTCCAGCCAGCGCCATGCGGCGGCCGCCAGCTCCAGATCCGGGGACGGACCGCCCGACTCCAGCGCCTCGGCGGTGAAGTCCGCCAGGCGCTCGCACACCCAGTCCTGCCACGGCTGGTCGTACGCCGTCAGCGACAGCCAGGTCTCCAGCTGGGTGACGACCCGGATGCCGGAGAGCTCACCGCCCGCGTCCGAGAGGAAGATCGTCAGCGCCAGGGCGTCCCGCCCCGCACGGAACTCGAAGGACGTCGGCGGCATCAGGTCGCCCGTCCGCAGCAGCTCCTCCGCGATGTACTCGGCGTAGAACCACGCCATCGGTACGGCCAGTTCGCCGCCGCCGGCGCCGTCCGTGCTCTCCTGCCCTCTGTGCAGCATCCCTTCCTGCCTTCCTCCGGTGCGTGCGCGTCGCCCGACCCCGGGCCTGGAGACCAGGCCCCGGCCCCCATCCGGAACACGGATAGAAGACAGCTGATTGCTCAACAGGGGTCCTCAGCAAGGCGCTTTACGGAGGTTTGACTCGGCCATGGGTTTCACCGCAGGTCGGCCGCGTATCCCGGAAGCACCCGGCGTAGGGCGCGCAGTGCGTAGTACGCGCGAGACTTCACCGTACCGGGCGGGATCCCGAGGGCTTCGGCGGCTTCCGCCACACTCGCCCCCTGGAAGTACACCTGCACCAGTACTTCGCGGTGCTCGGGAGTGAGTGTCTTCACAGCTTCCCGTACATCGAGGGTCGCCACCGACCGATCGGCGTGATCGGTCATCACTCGGGCGTTCTCCAGCACCGCGTCCCCCACCTCCGCGGGGCGCGCCTGCCGGGCCCGCCGCGCGTCTATGGCGAGCCGCCGCCCGACGGTGAGCAGCCAGGGGCGTACGGAGTCGAAGTCGTCGGCGCGCAGCGCCTCGGGGTGTTGCCAGGCGCGCACGAAGGTCTCCTGCACCAGGTCCTCGGCGCGATGGCGGTCCCCGTCGGAGAGCCGCAGCAGCAGGGCGAAGAGGGGTCGGCCGTGTTCGCGCTGGAGCTCGGCCAGCTCGTGTTCGGCGGTCGTCCCGTTGGTGATCGTGGTTCCGGCCGTCATGGCCGTATGGGAACGCGGGCCGCTTCGTGGGGACAGAGGCCGGTCACGGATGTGCGGCGGGCGGTCGAACCTGTCGACGAACGGTGCGACGAACGGTCGGCGGACCCGGACCACCACCACGGGCGAAGCTACTGCGCCACCGCCACCGGTCAACGGTGCCACCACCATCCGGCCCTACGGCACCACCGTCACCGGCCAGCGGCCCGCCTTCACCAGGCGCAGGGCGACCGAGCCGACGATGCGGTGGCCGGCCTGCTGGGAGGCGCCCACCACGACCGCGTCCGCCTTGAGCCGGTCCGCCGCCGTCACCAGACCGCTGTACGGGTCGCCGCGGAAGGTGTGGAACTCCCAGCGCACCTCGAAAACGCCCTTCACCTGCTCGGCGGCCTCCCGGATCTCCGCCACCAGCTGCTCGGCGATCTCCTCGGTCGTCCCCGCCACCGGCATCCCGAGCGCCGCGCTCGTCGCCAGCGGCGGCTGCACGTACACGATGGCGAGCAGCGCGTGCTGGCGGCGGGCGAGACCGGCGGCGTAGGACACCGCGCGCAGGGACGTGTCGGAACCGTCCAGTCCGACGAGGACGACCTTGGGACCGTCGGTGCCGCGTTCGAACCGGTGTGCTTGCTGATCGGTCACGCTTGCGAGGCTATCCGAGCATCTGGCCTCCTGGCGTGCGCCGGGCGGTCCCAGGGACGCGGAGAACTGCTCCCATCGTGTGATTCCATGCCGCCACCCCGGTGTCGTGGTGGTGCGCCGTCCTCGCCTTGGTCGACTGATGAGTCATGACGAAGGATCAGATGCCCACCGGTCGCCGCCTGTTCACCCGCCACCTGCTGACCGGAACGGCCGCCCTGCTGGGCGCCGTCGGCACGGCGGGCACCGCCGCCCTGCTCGTCGGCGACGGGGGCCCCGCCCCGGCACCGGCCGGAGCCCCCGGCCCGGCCGCCGGTCCGCCGGGCCGACCCGCGCTCGAACCCTCCGCGTACCGTCTGGAGCCCATCGCCGGGTACGGCCCGCGCACCCGCCGCCGCACCCTCGTCCGGGCCGGCGTACGGCGCGAACCGTACCTGCGGGTGGACGGACGCGGCCGGAACATGGTGCTGACCTTCGACGACGGCCCCGACCCCCGCTTCACCCCGGACATCCTGCGCATCCTGCGCCGGCACGACGTCCGGGCGATGTTCTTCGTGTGCGGGGAGATGGCGGTCCAGCACCAGGACCTGCTGCGCGAGATGGCCGACGACGGCCATGTGGTCGGCAACCACACCTGGTCCCACCCGCTGCTCACCACCCTCTCCCGCTCCAGGGTCCACACGGAGATGGCCCGCACCAGCGAGATCATCGAGAAGGCGTACGGCGAATCGCCGCTGTGGTTCCGTGCCCCCTACGGCGCCTGGAACCGGGCCGCGTTCCGGTTCGGCGCGGAGCTCGGCATGGAGCCGCTCGGCTGGACCGTGGACACCCTGGACTGGCGCAGGCCGGGCGCGCACACCATCGCCGAGCGCGTGGCGGACGGCGCGGCCCCCGGGGTCGTCGTGCTCTCCCACGACGCGGGCGGAGACCGCTCGCAGAGCGTGGCGGCCCTGCGCGACTATCTGCCCGAGCTGCTGGACTCCGGTTACCGCATCACCGTGCCGCAGCGGCAGTACGTATGAGGCCCCGCTCCGGGCCCCGATGACGTTCGTGGGCGTTCGCCCGCCGGCCGGGTGCGCTCAGCGCACCTCGACCAGGCGGGCGAACACGACGACGTTCCCGTCGTAACCGTTCTGCTTGGAGAAGCCGCCCCCGCAGGTGATGACCCGCAGTTCGGGAATTCCGCTGTTCCCGTAGACCCGGTCACCGGGGAAGTTGTTCTTCGCGAAGACCTCGACGCCGTAGGTCTCGAACACGGCGATCCTGCTGTCCGCGCGCCGGATCTCCACCTTGGCGCCCTTCTTCAGGGCGCCGAGCCCGTAGAACACGGCGGGTCCCTGATCGTTGTCGACATGGCCGACGACGACGGCCGTGCCCTTCTCCCCGGGGGAGACCGCGCCGGTGAACCAGCCCGCGAGGTTCGGGTCCCGGGCCGGGGGCGCGTCCACCCAGCCCTGTGCGTCCAGCCCGACGGCCACCGCCGGCGCGTCGACCCGGATCGACGGGATCCGCACCCGGTCGACCATGGCGTACGGTAGCGGTTGCGGGGCGTGCGCGAAGGTGCCGTGCGGAGTGCCGCCGCTGTCGGCGGCCGCCGCCGACGCCGGCTGCGGCGGACCCACGTCGAACTCGCCCGAGCCATTGCGAATGAGCGCGAGACCGGTCAGCAGGACAAGCGCTATCACGCCCCACGGAGCACGCTTCTTCCGCCGCTCCTCCCACTCGGCCTCGGCCGGTGCCGACGAAGACATTCGCCATCCCCTCTCGACACGGCCGTCGCCGTGTGCGTCGCGCGTACGAAAACGCTAAGCGCGCCGCAACGCGACGGCGACGGGGGCGGGTACGAACGGGTGGCGGGACGGCGGAGCCCTGCGCCATCCGAGTGCGCGGTAGGGAGGAACTTTCTGACGGTCCGTGACCTGCGGCGATATCCGATCGTCCGGAGATATGCCCGGCGTGTCCCCTCGCCGGGACTCACCAGGACGGACCAGCCCCGAAATGCGGCCCCGCGCACGGCAACTGAGGGTCTATCCGGGAGGCGCTTTCTCGCCGATCGACCGGGGACGGGACCCGGGGCGTCTTCCGCGGAGGATCACATGCGTACTACTCGTGTCCTGGCGGCCTCGGCCGCCGCGGCCGCCCTGGTCGGTGTCGCCGCGCCGACGGCCGCCGCCTGGGACCAACCGAGCTCGGTCACGGCCGCCCCCAATGTCATCGCCCGCGGCGGGCAGCTCGTCCTCACCGTCAAGGGCGGTGACGCGTGCGCGACCGCCGGCAGCACGATCAGCTCGAACGCCTTTCCGACCACCAACCTCGCCTCCATGGGAGGTACGACCGCCACGGCCACGGCCACGGTGCGGGTCAACTCCGACGCCAGTCCCGGCTCGTACAGCGTCACCACCCACTGCGAGGGTGAGCGCAAGACGTTCACCGGCGTGTTCACCGTCATCGGCGGTGTCCGCGGCGGGCTCGGCGGTGGCAGCTCCACCGGGGCCACGACCACCGACATGGCGATCGGCGGCGCACTGGTGACGGCGGCCGTCGTCGGCGGGGGCGTCTTCTGGATGCGGCGCCGCTCCGAGAACAAGGCCTGAGCGAGAACAAGGCCTGAGCCGAACGACAGGCCCCGCCGCACAGCCCTACGCCCCGGAACCCGTAACGGTCCGGGGTGAAGGGCTGTCGGGTGTGCCGCACCGAGCGCCGGTCAGGAGTGACCGCCGCCCTCGGGGCGACGGCGCGACCAGTGCCAGGCCGCTCCCATGGACCCCGCCACGAGCGCGGCACCGAGACCGATCTCCGAGAGGTCGAACCCCGCGACGGTGCCGCCGGCCCCGGCGTGGGAACCCCGGGTGGGGTGGTGCGTGGGGTGGTGGGTCGGCCGGTCGCCGACGATGGTGAGATCCGTCCGGCCGATCTCGTCGCCGCACTGGAACGTCACCTGGTACACGGTCCCGGGCCGGGCGTCCCGGTCCACGGTCGCCGTCGCCGAGGAATGGCCCCTGGGGATCATGACGGCGTCGAAGACGCCCGAGGAGACGGTCGTCCGGTGGCGGCAGCCGTCCACGCTCAGGATCACCCGCCCACCGGGGACGACGGCCGAGGGCGTCACGCCGAAGCCGAACGACGTGAGGTCACTGACCCGTGCCGCGTGCGCGGCGGGAGCGGAGAGGGAGAGGGCGGTCACGCCCAGCAGAGTGGCCGAAGCGACGCGTATCGCGCGCATGGTGGAGCCTCCGGGTCCCCGAGGAGCCTGCTGCGGACCGTTTCCGCCTGCGCCTGGAATGCACCTCGATGACCGAAACGCTAAGAAGGCGCGCCCGGTGGCGCGATCGCAGTCGCGCGAACGGGGCAAGCGTGTGCTCCGCACGGGGGACCCGCACGCGTACGGCCGGGGGACGGGCGCGGCGCGGCGCCCGTCCCCCGGCCGTGGACCGGACTGAGGGACCGTCACCCGCCCGCGTTGGGGAACAGGGCCAGGAACGGGTCCGCCGTGGCCGACAGCCCCCGGCTGTAGGGCGCGTCGAAGTCCCAGACCAGGAACAGCAGGAACGCGATGAGGGCGGAGAACAGCCCGGCGAGGATCAGTTCGCGCGCCGTGCGCCGGATCTGCAGGGCGAACACCATGCCGACCGTCACGACGGCGCCGATGATCAGGCCGAACCACACCACGCCCGGCATCGTCTCGCCGGTGGAGTCCGCGCGGCTGCCGCGCGCGGCGTCGGCCGTGGCGACCTGGTCCAACAGGGGCTGGTAGGCCTGTGCCTCGAAGTCGCTGCGGGGCTCGTAGTCGGTGACCTCGTGGCGCACGGTGTCGAACAACTCGGTACCGCGCTCGGTCACCTCGCCCTTCTCGGCCATGACCTTCCACTCCGTGGTCACCACGTGGTCGACGTAGGCGTCGATGTCCGCGCGGATCCGGTCGCGCACGTCCGCCGGGTACACCCGCACCCGCTCACTGATCTCGTGCAGGGCCTGCGCCTCCGTCTGGACCTGGTCCTGCGCGGCGCTGCGGGCCTCCCAGACACCGGCGATCGCCAGGCCCAGCACGATGGCGTACACCACGCCGATCATCATGGTGATGTACTCGATGACGTCCGGGGTCTCGGACGGGTCCTCGTCCGCGGGTGCGGCGTGATGCCGTACTACGGCCACGATGAGGACGACCAGACAGGCCGCCCCCATCGCGAGGGTGAGAACAAGCCATTCCGACAAGAGGTTCCTCCAGGAATCAGCGCGGACGCAGGGCGGCGGCGGCGAACACCGCGGGCACCGTGACGAGCAGGGCGAGTGAGACGAGCGAAGGGCCGGAGGGCTTGGCGCGCGCGTGGGACGGGGCCCGGTACGGCGGGTAGCTCACCGGGGTCGGCGACACCTTCGGGCGGGGGCTCGGCGTGGGTTTCGGCTTCGGCTTCGGCGGGGGAGTGGGGGCGGGGACCGGCCGGGGCGCCTCCCGGACGGGCGGCGGTGGCGGCGGGGGTGGCGGTGCGGGCCTCGGAGGCGGGGGCGGTGTCGGTTTCGGGGCGGGCGGGGGGTCCGGAACGGGCTCCGGGGTGGGGGTGGGCGGCTTCGGCCGCGGCGGAGGCGTCGGAGTGGGCGTCGGCTCCGGCGGACACGACGGAGTCGGCGGGGGCGTGGGGGTGGGTGACGGGGTCGGCTCGCAGGAGTCGGTGCTTCCGATCGCCACGGCGACCCGACCGCCGCCGTCCGGGCCGACGGTGCCGTACGCGCAGGCGTCGGCGACCGCGGTGCCGCTCGGAGTTCCGGTGAGGAGCCAGGTCAGTGCGAGCAGGGCCGACAGCCGTAGGGCGAGAGCGGATCGGGTCCGCTGGGGTCCTTGCACGTCGGAGATCATCCGTGCTTGCGCGCCCGCGTACGCGGGAGCACGGAGGGATTGCTCCAAAGGAGCGAAAAACGGGCCCCGAACGTTTGAGTGCGGGCGCCCGGTGCTGACGCCTCTTTCGATACCGCCGCAGGCCGCGCCGCAGAACCGTGGCACAGACTTCGGAAAGAAATTCGTGCCACGTTGAACACAGGAGCCACTCCCACCCGTACCTAGGGCCAGCAAGCGGCGCAGTAGGGCGCTGCGACACCCACCGGATACACGGGGAGTTGGAATGAAGACCTCCTGGCGGAGCGCCTCACTCGTAGCGACAGCTGCGGCTGTGCTGGTGCTGACGACGGCGTGCGGTCAGGAACAGGGGTCGACGTCCTCGCAGAACGTGGGCGCCGCCTCGACCCCGACGCTGGGTGCCGGCACCATCGCGGGCACCGGTACCGGTACGGCCGGCGCCGGCGCGGCCGGTTCCGGTACGTCGGACCAGGCCCAGTCCACCACGGCGGCCTCCGCGGGCCAGTTGACCGTGTGGAACAGCGACGAGTACGGCAAGGTCCTCACGGACAGCGCCGGTCGCACCCTGTACCGCTTCGACAAGGACTCCTTCGAGCCGCCGAAGACGACCTGTGAGGGCGAGTGCGCCGTCACCTGGCCGCCGGTGCCCGCCGCGGGCGCCACCGCCGCCCAGGGTGTCGACAAGGCCCTGCTCGGCGAGGTCAGCCGTCCCGACGGCACCAAGCAGCTGACGGTGGCCGGCTGGCCCATGTACTACTTCGCCAAGGACACCAAGGCCGGTGACATCAAGGGCCAGGGTCTGAAGGGCACTTGGTTCGCGTCCGCGCCCAACGGCAAGAAGGCCTCCACCAAGGGCGGCGGGGGTGCCGACGCGGGCGGCAACGGGGCCGGCGGCAACGGCGCCGGGGCGGTCGAGCAGGCCGGTCTGACCACGCGCAAGGACGCCAAGCTCGGCGAGATCGTCGTCGACAAGAACGGCATGACGGTCTACCGGTTCCTCAAGGACACCCAGTGGCCGATGTCGACCAAGTGCGTCGGCGACTGCCTCGACAAGTGGCCCGTCGTCGCCCCGGTCGACAAGAACGACACCGAGGGCATCCTGCTGAAGGGCTACACGGTCTTCGACCGTCCCGACGGCATCAAGCAGCAGACCATCAACTGCATCCCGCTCTACACCTTCGCGAACGACAAGGCACCCGGCGACACCAACGGCCAGGGCGTCGGCGGCACCTGGTTCGCGATCAACGGCGACGGTGAGCCGATCGGCGCCGACAAGTAGGCCGCGCCTTCCCCACGCACCGCACCAGCGCGGCCGATCCAGGTCCGCCCCCTCCGTACCGCACCGGAGGGGGCGGACCGCTTGGCATGCCCGGGTTCGAACAGGCATGGCCGGTGCGGTGGTTGGGCATGTGGCATCGGCAACGATTTTGAACGGACGGTCAATTTCCGTTTTCGCTCGCTCCTTCGGCGGACGATCAGTAGCCTCAGCTCGAACACCGGATCGCCTACGCCACCCCCGACGCGTTGGAGAGCACTGATGGAGCGTCCCGCCTGGGCACCGCGGAGCATCGACATCTCGATGCCGTCCGTGGCCCGCATGTACGACTACTACCTGGGCGGCTCGCACAACTTCGAGGTCGACCGCGAGGCGGCCCGCCGGGCCATGGAGTTCGTGCCCGGCCTGCCCAAGATCATGCAGGCGAACCGCGCCTTCATGCGCCGTGCCGTCCGGTACGCCGTCGACGCGGGCGTCACCCAGTTCCTGGACATCGGATCCGGGATACCCACCTTCGGAAACGTGCACGAGGTCGCCCAGGAGGCCAGCCCCGGCGCACGGGTCGTGTACGTCGACCACGACCCCGTCGCCGTAGCACACAGCCAGGCCGTTCTCGAGGGGAACGACGACACGGATGTGGTCGCGGCCGACCTCCGCAAGCCCCGCGAGATCCTCGAGAGCCCCCGCGTACGGCGACTGATCGACCTGAACCGGCCGGTCGCGCTGCTTCTGGTTGCCATACTGCACTTCGTGGAGGACAAGGACGACCCGTACAAAGCGGTGGCGGAGCTGCGTGACGCGCTCGCTCCGGGCAGCCTGCTCGTCGTCTCGCACGCCTGCCGCGAGGGAATCCCGCTGCCCGAGGAGCGGGCGGCGGGTGTGGTGGACGTGTACAGGAACATTCGCAATCCGCTGACCATGCGCTCGTCCGACCAGGTCGCGCGGTTCTTCGAGGGGTACGACATGGTGGAACCCGGGGTGGTGCCGATGGCGAAGTGGCGGCCCGACACGGCTTCCGAGGACGACGATCCGTACGCCTATGCCCAGTTCGCCGGCGTGGGGACCAAGGCGTGAGGGCGGAGCCGGACGGGCCGGAGGACAGACTCCGCAGGTTCGCGACGATCTGGAGCCGGGCGGTCTTCCCCGCCACCTCCACCTCGCTGACCCGGCCCGAGTTCGAGGAACAACTCCTGCCGCTGGCCCGCAGACTCAGCGAGGCGCTGCGGGCCAGGACGTACGACGCCGAGGAGGGCAGGGCCGTCGGCGCCGCTCTCGTTGCGGCGCACTGCACCGAACCCGAGGCGCTCAGCCAGACCCTGGACTGCGTCGAGGCCTATCTGGTGCTCTACTGCGGCGGCGACGGCCCCCAGGAGGACCTGCGGGCGCGCTCCTCGCGGCTGCAGTCCGCGATGGCCGCCGGATACGCCGAGGCGCTCAGGCAGCGCACCCTCGCCGAGCAGGAGGCGATCGCCCGCGCCGCGCTGGAGGCCCAGGGCGCGGTCGCCCGCGCGCTGCACGCCACCGAGGCCCGTTTCCGTGCGGTCTTCGAGGGCGCCGCCATAGGCATCGGCATCGCCGACCTCGACGGCAACGTCCTCCAGGTCAACGGCGCGCTGCTGCGGATGTTCGGCGTCACCGAGCAGACCATGCGCGGGCGGCCGGTCCCCGACTGGCGACACCCCGACGACGCGCCCCAGGTGTGGCGGCTCTACGACGAGCTGGTCCGTGGCGAGCGCGAGCACTACCACACCGAGAAGGCGTTCTCCCGCCCCGACGGAACGGTCCTGTGGACCAACCTCACCGTCTCCCTGCTGCGGGACGCGGACGGCCGGCCCCAGTACCAGCTGGCCCTCATGGAGGACACCACCGAGCGCAGGCTGCTCAACCTGCGCCTGCGCTACGAGGCCACCCACGACGCGCTCACCGGACTGCCCAACCGCACCCTGTTCTTCGAGCGGCTGGAGAAGGCCCTCGCGGCAGGCGACGGCCAGCGCTTCGGCCTGTGCTACCTCGATCTGGACGGCTTCAAGACCATCAACGACAGCCTCGGGCACGCGGCGGGCGACCGGCTGCTCGTGGAGGTCGCCGACCGGCTGCAGTCCTGCGCGACCGCGCCCGGTGAGATGGTCGCCCGGCTCGGCGGCGACGAGTTCGTGGCGCTGACCACGGGCACCGACACCGAACGCGAGGTCGACGAACTCGCCGACCGCATCATGAACGCGCTGGTCACCCCCGTGCGTATCGACGGCCGCGAACTCCTCGTCCGCGGCAGCATCGGCATCGTCGAGGGCCCGGCGGGGGAACGCGGTCCGGCGGAGGTGCTGCGCAGCGCCGACATCACGATGTACCGCGCCAAGTCGGCGGGCGGCAACCGCTACGAGATGGCCGACGCGGAGGCCGACGCCCGCGCCATCACCCGGCACGGCCTCACCACCGCACTGCCCGCCGCACTCGACCGGGGCGAGTTCTTCATCGAGTACCAGCCGCTGGTCCATCTCGGCGACGGCTCGGTGCGCGGCGCCGAGGCCCTGGTCCGCTGGCTGCACCCGCAGCACGGAGTCCTCGGCCCCGACCGGTTCATCCCGCTCGCCGAGCGCACCGGACTGATCGTGCCGCTCGGCCGCTGGGTCCTGGAGCAGTCGGTGCGCCAGGCCCGGGAGTGGCAGGAGCGACAGGGCGGCACCGTGGCGGCGGCGCCGCTGCGGGTCAACGTCAATCTGTCGCCGTGCCAGTTGACCAACCCGGGGCTGGTCCAGGACACCGTCGACATCCTGGACCGCGCGGGCCTCGAACCGGACGCCCTCTGCCTGGAGGTCACCGAGTCCGCCCTGATCGGCGCCGACGACGACCTGCTCAAACCACTGCGCAGACTCTCGGAGATGGGCGTCGACATCGCCCTCGACGACTTCGGCACCGGCTACTCCAACCTCGCCAATCTGCGCCGACTGCCGGTCCGCGTCCTGAAGTTGGACCGGTCGTTCACCCAGAGCATGCAGCAGTTCCCGGCCGACCCCGTCGATCTGAAGATCGTCGAGGGGATCGTCTCCCTCGCCCACAGCCTCGATCTCGCGGTCACCGTCGAGGGCGTCGAGACCGGCGCCCAGGCCGAGCAGTTGCGGATACTCGGCTGCGACACCGCCCAGGGCTGGTACTACGCCCGCCCGGGCCCTCCGGAGCGCCTCCACGAACTGGCGTTGGTGGACGCGACGGGATAGGGGGACTTCTCAACCACCGGGCTGCTTTCGGGGGTGCGCGCAGCGCGCCCCTTGAGGGGCGCGGGGCTGTATCGATGTGCGGCTCCGCCGCGCGGGCGCGAGAAGCCCCACTCACCCGCAGGCCCGAACGGCGGGCACCACCAACGGCGGGACCGGGCCCGACAGCCACCGCTCACCGCTCCACCAACATCCGCTGCAACTCCCGCGCGGCCCGAGGCGGAGCCACATCGCTGCGGTGGGCCAGGGCGATCGTGCGGTGGAGGCCGGGCCGGGCCAGCGGGGTGACCCTGAGGCCCCGCCCGGAGCGCGTGGCGACCATACGTGGGACGACGGCCACCCCGAGGCCGGCCCGGACGAAGCCGAGGACCGCGTCCATCTCCCCGCCCTCGACCGCGAAGTCCGGCTCGAACCCCGCGGAGCGGCACGCGGCGACGGTGAGCTCCCGCAGGTCGTAGCCGTGGCGGAACATGACCAGACGCTCACCCTCCAGATCGGGGACGCGCACGGTACGGCGGCCGTTGCCGGGCCTGGGCGCGTCGGGGGAGGAGACCACCACCAGGTCCTCGCGCAGCAGCTCCACCGTGGTGAGCGCGGGGGAGGGCGTGGGCAGGGGGAGGACCACCAGCGCCAGATCCAGCGCGCCGCGCGCGAGCTGGCGTACGAGGTCGTGGGAGCCGCCCTCCTCGATCAGCAGCCGGATGCCGGGGTAGCGGTCGTGGAAGGCGCGCAGCACGTCGGGCAGCAGACCGGTGCACAGACTCGGGGTCGCGCCCAGCCGGACCCGGCCCCGCCGCAGCTGTGCCAGCTCCTGCACCTCGTGCCGGGCGGTGTCCGTGTCGGCGAGGATGCGCCGGGCCAGCGGCAGCAGCGCCTCGCCGGCGTCGGTCAGCGTGATGTTGCCGCGCGCCCGCTGGAAGAGGTCGGCCCCCAACTCCCTCTCCAGCGCCTTGATCTGCTGCGACAGCGACGGCTGCGCCACATGGACCAGCTCGGCGGCCCGGGTGAAGTGCCGGGTCTCCGCCACCGCCACGAAGTACTGGAGCTGCTGGAACTGCATCCCTCCACGATACGGGACGATAGCTTCCGGCTATCGAAACGAGCTGTTTCATGTCTTGGACCGATGGGGTGAAGCGGTTCTAGCGTCAGGGGCATGGCTCTGGCAACGCGGACGGAACGCGCGGAACGGGCGGGACAACGGGGATCAAAACCGTCCCTGGCGCGCTCGGTGTGGGACAGCTCCCTCGGCAAGAAGACGGTCATGGCCGTCAGCGGACTGATCATGCTGGCGTACCTGGTCGTCCACATGCTCGGGAACCTCAAGATCTTCTTCGGCTCCGACGAGTTCAACGGCTACGCGCACTGGCTGCGCACCCTCGGCGAACCCTTCCTGCACCACGAGTGGGCGCTGTGGATCGTCCGCGTGGTCCTCGTCGCCGCGGTCGTCGCCCACGCCACGGCCGCCTACCAGCTCAGCCGCCGTGACCTGCGGGCCAGGCCGACCGGTTACGTCCACAAGAAGCGGCGGACGAGCTACGCGACCCGCACCATGCGGTGGGGCGGCGTCATCCTCGCCCTCTTCATCGTCTGGCACATTCTCGACCTGACGACCGGCACCGTCCACCCGGGCGGCTTCGAGGCCGGACACCCGTACCAGAACGTGATCGACACCTTCTCCACCTGGTACGGCAACGTCGTCTACCTCGTCGCGATGTTCGCCCTCGGCCTGCACATCCGCCACGGCTTCTGGAGCGCCGCGCAGACCCTCGGCGCCGGCAGCCGCACCCGCGACCGCGCCCTGAAGACCACCGCCGACGTCCTGGCCCTGGTGCTGACCGTGGGCTTCGTCTCCGTACCCGTCGCCGTCATGACCGGAGTGGTGAACTGACCATGACCACATCCTCCGAGTACGCGGACTACGTGACCGGTGACCCGGTCGTCGACGGCAAGGCCCCCGAGGGCCCGATCGCCGAGCGCTGGGACAGGCGCCGCTTCGAGGCCAAGCTGGTCAACCCCGCCAACCGCCGCAAGCACACCGTGATCGTCGTGGGGACCGGGCTGGCCGGCGGATCGGCCGGCGCCACACTCGCCGAACAGGGCTACCACGTCGTCCAGTTCTGCTACCAGGACTCCCCACGCCGGGCCCACTCGATCGCCGCCCAGGGCGGCATCAACGCGGCCAAGAACTACCGCAACGACGGCGACTCCGTCCACCGGCTGTTCTACGACACCGTCAAGGGCGGCGACTTCCGGGCGCGGGAGTCGAACGTCCACCGCCTCGCCCAGATCTCCGTCGAGATCATCGACCAGTGCGTGGCCCAGGGGGTGCCGTTCGCCCGGGAGTACGGCGGTCTGCTCGACACCCGCTCCTTCGGCGGCGTCCAGGTGTCGCGGACGTTCTACGCCCGGGGCCAGACGGGTCAGCAGCTGCTCCTGGGTGCCTATCAGGCGCTGAGCAGGCAGATCGCCGCCGGGAACGTGGAGATGCACCCGCGCACCGAGATGCTCGACCTGATCGTCGTCGACGGGAGGGCACGCGGGATCGTCGCGCGGGATCTGATCACGGGGAAGATCGACACGTACTTCGCCGACGCCGTGGTGCTGGCGAGCGGCGGATACGGCAACGTCTTCTACCTGTCGACCAACGCCATGAACTCCAACGCGACCGCCGTGTGGCGGGCGCACCGGCGGGGCGCGCTGTTCGCCAACCCGTGCTTCACCCAGATCCATCCGACGTGCATCCCGCGCACCGGCGACCACCAGTCGAAGCTGACGCTGATGAGCGAGTCGCTGCGCAACGACGGCCGCATCTGGGTGCCGAAGGCACGGGGCGACCAGCGGCCGGCGAACCGGATCCCCGAGGACGAGCGCGACTACTACCTGGAGCGGATCTACCCCTCCTTCGGCAACCTCGTCCCCCGTGACATCGCCTCCCGGGCCGCGAAGAACGTCTGCGACGAGGGCCGCGGCGTCGGCCCCGGCGGGCAGGGCGTCTACCTGGACTTCGCCGACGCCATCGCACGGATGGGGCGTGAGGCGGTGGAGGCCAAGTACGGCAACCTCTTCGACATGTACCAGCGGATCACCGACGAGGATCCCTACGAGGTACCGATGCGGATCTACCCGGCCGTGCACTACACGATGGGCGGACTCTGGGTCGACTACGACCTCCAGACCACCGTCCCCGGCCTGTTCGCGATCGGGGAGGCCAACTTCTCCGACCACGGGGCCAACCGCCTCGGCGCGTCCGCGCTGATGCAGGGCCTCGCCGACGGGTACTTCGTGCTCCCGGCCACCATCAACGACTATCTCGCCCGGCACCCGAGCCAGGGTGGCATCGACCGTGAACACCCCGTCGTGCAGGAGGTGCTGGCCGAGACGGAGGACCGGCTGAACCTGCTGCTCTCCGTCGACGGCGACCGTACGCCCGACTCCTTCCACCGTGAACTCGGCGAGCTGATGTGGGAGTTCTGCGGCATGGCCCGCACCGACGGCGGACTGCGCAAGGCCCTGGAGCGGATCCCGCAGATCCGTGAGGAGTTCTGGCGGCGGATCAAGGTGCCGGGGACCGGCGAGGAGTTCAACCAGTCGCTGGAGAAGGCCAACCGGATCGTCGACTACCTCGAACTCGCCGAGCTGATGTGCCTCGACGCGCTGCACCGCGGCGAGTCGTGCGGCGGGCACTTCCGCGAGGAGTCCCAGACGCCGGACGGTGAGGCGGAGCGCCGCGACGAGGAGTTCTCGTACGCGGCCGCCTGGGAGTTCACGGGGACGGGCACGGCTCCCGTCCTGCACAAGGAAGACCTCGTCTTCGAGTACGTCCACCCCACCCAGCGGAGCTACGCATGAAGCTCACCCTGCGCGTATGGCGGCAGCAGAACGCCGACGCGGACGGCGCCATGTCCACGTACGAGGTGGACGGCATCTCGCCCGACATGTCCTTCCTGGAGATGCTCGACACGCTCAACGAGGAACTCATCCTGCGCGGTGAGGACCCGGTGGCCTTCGACCACGACTGCCGGGAGGGGATCTGCGGGGCGTGCTCGCTGGTCATCAACGGGGACGCGCACGGGCCGGAGCGGACGACGACCTGTCAGCTGCACATGCGGTCCTTCTCGGACGGGGACACGATCGATGTGGAGCCTTGGCGGGCGTCGGCGTTCCCGGTGGTCAAGGACCTGGTCGTCGACCGGTCCGCCTTCGACCGGATCATCCAGGCCGGCGGGTACATCACGGCGCCGACCGGGGCCGCGCCGGAGGCGCACGCCACGGCGGTGCCCAAGCCGGACGCGGACTTCGCGTTCGAGCACGCGGAGTGCATCGGGTGCGGGGCGTGTGTGGCCGCGTGTCCCAACGGGGCGGCGATGCTGTTCACCTCGGCCAAGATCAACCATCTGAACGTGCTGCCGCAGGGGGCGCCCGAGCGGGAGACGCGGGTGCTGGACATGGTGGAGCAGATGGACGCGGAGGGGTTCGGAGGGTGCACGCTGGCCGGGGAGTGCGCCACGGCCTGTCCCAAGGGGATCCCTCTGGTGTCGATCACGAGTATGAACAAGGAGTGGCTGCGGGCCACTCGGAGGAGTGGGAAGCGGTAGCGCCGTAGGGCCTGTCGATTTCGGGGTGCGCGTCCGTTGTGGCTGGTCGCGCAGTTCCCCGCGCCCCTTCGGGGCGCTGGACGTCCGCCGAATCGTGCGGACGGGCGGGGTCGGGAGTGGTGCTCAGTCCCGGCCCCGTCTGGATTTTCTGTGTAGGTAGGCTGCTCGCATGATGTTCGGGCGGCGGGGGAGGCAGCGGTTCCTGGAGGCCGTCGCCGGCTTCGACGCCGCTGTGCGGGGGCGCGACGACGCTCGGATACAGCGCGCTTACCAGGAGATGCACCGGCGGTTCGAGGGCGCGACGGAGCACGAGATCGCCCAGGCTGCGCCCCGGCTGGTCGCGTTGCTGCCGGAGCTGCCCGCCGGACCCGACACCATGGTCGCCATCGTGATCGGCGCCTGCGTCGAACGGGGCGCCGACGCGGTCGGCTGCGCGCCGGCGATCTTCCACGGGCTCGACTGGGCGCTCGGCGCCGCGGGGGAGTTCTGCGAGCGTTGGTCGGCCACCGGCGGAGGTGACTTCCCCGAACCCGACCACGGGGACCCCGACCCCTCGATCGTCGAGCGGGTCGGCATGGAGGCGGCCCTCGGCTGGTGGCTGCTCCCGCGCTGGGAGATGGCATCCGTCGCCCTCCTCAACCGTCCCGCCGTACGGACCGGCCTCGGCAACGAGACCCGCGCTCGGGTGCTCAGGGCGCTGCGGACCGTGGAGAAGGCGTCCGGGCACGACTTCAAGTGCCTCGCGTACGCCCTGCTCGTGCTCGACGACGAGCCGCTGGTGGTGCTGCACCGGCCCAGCGGCACCGGGTACGCGATGCGGATGAGCGGCATCGGGGACAACTTCCAGCTCCACACCCTGCTCGCAGGAGTGCTCGTCGGCGGCGGGCACGTGGACGGGCGGGCGCCGTCCGAGCGGGAGGTCGCCGTCTGCCGGGACGCGCCCGGGCAGGTGCCGACGACCGGGGCCTTCAACCTCGTCACACCCGGCGGAGAGTGGGTGTGGAACGAGGGCACCCCCAGCGACATCCCCGTCGTCGACGGAGTGCGGCTGCTGGTCCTCGACGCACCGCCGTACGAGCGGAGCTGGCCCGCCGGGCGGTTCTTCCCCCGGATGACGGGCGAACTCGTCCTGGAGCGGGTCCTCGACGCCGATGAAACCCGCACGTGGCTCGGGGGTTGCGCACCGGCCAGGTGACGTCCACCGGGACCGTTCCGTTCAGCAAGCGCACATCCGGGCTCCCGCCACCGGTCACACGAAAGCCAGACGGCATCGGAAGAACAGGTACGCGCAGGCCGTACCCGACCGGCCTGTCCTTCCGCTCAGGCCGAACCGGCCCGTGACCTGGAGTGAGCCATGACCGCCGTATCCGCTCTGGACACCCCTCCGCTGCCGTCCCCGGCGCCCCAGTCGGCGGGCCCCACCCCCTACACCGTCAGCCTCGCCCGAGACGAAGCCGATGTGCGGGCCGCCCAGCGGCTGCGGCACGACGTGTTCGCCGGAGAGCTGGGCGCCCTGCTGGCCGGCCCGCAGCCGGGGCTCGACGTCGACCCGTTCGACGCGTACTGCGACCACCTGCTCGTCCGGGAGACGCTGACCGGGCAGGTCGTGGGCACCTACCGGCTGCTGCCGCCGGAGCGGGCCGCCGTCGCCGGACGGCTGTACTCCGAGGGCGAGTTCGACCTCGCCCGGATCGACGCCATCCGGCCAGGGCTGGTGGAGGTCGGCCGCTCCTGCGTCCACCCCGACCACCGGGACGGCGCCGTCATCGGCCTCATCTGGGCCGGCATCGCCCGCTACATGCTCGACCGGGGCCACGAGTGGCTCGCCGGCTGCTGCTCCATCCCCCTCTCCGACGGCGGCACGCTCGCCACCGCCACCTGGAACCGGGTGCGGGACAAGCACCTGGCCCCCGAGGAGTACCGGGTACGGCCGCTGCTGCCCTGGGTCCCGAAGAACGAGACCCCCGCGGCCCGCACGGAGGTGCCGCCGCTGCTGCGCGGCTATCTGCGGCTGGGCGCCTGGGTCTGCGGCGAGCCCGCGCACGACCCGGACTTCGGCGTCGCCGACCTCTACGTGCTGCTGTCGATGCGTCGGGTCAACGCCCGCTATCTGCGCCACTTCCTCTCCCTCGTCCCGGCGGCGTGACCCGGTGAGCGTCTGGCTGCCGAGCGCGCCCTGCACCCCGGCGGCCTGCGTGGAGACGAGGCCGTCCCTCGCCGCCGTGCCCCGGGCCGCCGTCCGGTTCGCGGCGGTCGTGGCCCTGGTCCTCCTCGGGGTGCTCGTGAGTCTCGTCGGCCTGCGGCTCCCGGCCGGGGCCGTACGGCGGTGGTCCCGGTGGGTCGTGCGGGCCTCGGGGGTGCGGGTACGGATCTCCGGCACCGCCCCGCCCACCGGCGGACTGCTCCTCGTCGCCAACCACGTCTCCTGGCTGGACATACCGCTGCTCGGCGCGGTGCGTCCGGCGCGGATGCTCGCCAAGGCGGACATACGGTCGTGGCCGGTCGCGGGCGCTCTGGTGGCACGCAGCGGGGTGCTGTTCATCGAACGGGACCGGATCCGCGCGCTGCCGGAGACGGTCAGCCGCATCGCCGACGCCCTGCGCGGTGGCGCGGCCGTCGTCGCCTTCCCCGAGGGCAGCACCTGGTGCGGCCGCGCGCAGGGACGCTTCCGGCGGGCCGTGTTCCAGGCCGCGCTCGACGCCGACGTGCCCGTGCAGCCGGTCCGCGTCCGCTATCGGCTCGCCCCGGGCGGGGCGAGCACCGCGCCCGCCTACGTCGGGGACGACTCGCTGCTCGCCTCCGTGTGGCGGGTGGTGACGGCACGCGACGTCGTCGCCGAGGTGGACGTACGGCCCGTCGTCCGCCCGGCCGACCACCTCGACCGGCGGGCGCTGGCGGGGGCGGCGCAGACGGCGGTGATCGACGTGGCGGCCATGGTCGAGCATGTGCCCGACGTGGGCGGGGGGTGCCTGCCCGCTCAGCCGAGTCCCGCGATCCGGGCCAGCCTGGTGTAGGAGTCCAGCAGCGCCTCGCGGTCGTACGTGCTGGTCGTGACCAGGATCTCCTGGGCGCCCGTCTCCTTGATCAACGACTCCAGTTCGTGCGCCACCTGCTCCTCGGTGCCGTACACCTGGCCGGTCAGCCCGGCCTCGTAGAAGCCCCGCTCCCTGGCCGTCATCGTCCGCCGCTCGACCTCCTCCGCCGGGGCGAGCGGCGGGAACGTGCCACGGGTACGGGAGTGGGCCATGGCCCAGGCCTCGGGGAGCAGGATCCGGTGCGCCTCCTCCGGCGTGGCGGCGACGGCGATCGTGCCGGAGACGACGACGTACGGCTCCTCGGCCCACGCGGACGGACGGAAGCCCGCGCGGTAGCGGTCGATGCCGCGCCGCATCCGATCGCGGTCGCGGAGGTCGCCGATCACCATCGGCAGGCCCGCCCGCGCGGCGATGTCGGCGCCCTCACCCATCGCGAGCACGAACGGGGGGACGGTCAGGCCCTCCGACGGGCGGGCGTGCACGCCGGTCGGGGAGGTGCCCCGGAACCACGAGAGCAGCTCCTCCAGCTGGCCCGCGAAGTCGTCGGCGTCGTCCTTGTCCCGGCCGAGGGCCCGGCGTACGCCGTCGGTGAAGCCGACCGACCGGCCGAGGCCCATGTCGATGCGGCCCGGGAAGAGGGACTCCAGGACGCCGAACTGCTCCGCGACGATCAGGGGCCGGTGGTTGGGGAGCATGACCCCTCCGGTGCCCACCCGGATGGTGCGGGTGGCGGCGGCCACGGCCGCCGCCAGGACGGTGGGGGCGGAGCCGGCCACACCGGGGACGCCGTGGTGTTCCGACACCCAGAAGCGGTGGAATCCGAGCCGTTCCGCGTCCTTTGCCAGCTGGACGGTGTCCCGCAGGGCCTCGGGGGCGGTGTGGTTCTCGCGTGTGCGGGAGCGGTCGAGGACGGAGAAGCGGGTGGAGGAGGTGGAGGTGAGGGCCGGGGTCATATGGGGTTCAACGTTCTGGTGGTGGGGGGATTCCCGGCGTCGGCGGGCGCGGGTGCGTCATGGCTGGTCGCGCAGTTCCCCGCGCCCGTCAAGGGCCTCCGGCCCTCGCGGGCCGAAAAGCACGGGCGCAGCCCCTGCTTTTCAGGGGCGCGGGGAACTGCGCGAGAAGCCCCACCGGGCCCGCAGCCAGCCACGCACCTCCCACACCTCCCCCACAAGAACGAGCCGCGCCCGGAAAAACCGGACGCGGCTCGCTCTAGGTGTCGCCAGGACTACGGGTCACTTGCGGCCGATCGTGATCCCCTTCGTCTTCGCGGCCGACTTGTTCTCGTAGACGACCGAACCCGAGGACTTCTTCCAGATCTTGATCTTGAAGGTGTCCGGGCCGTCCGTGGCCGTGATGCGGAAGGCGTACCCGGTCTTCCCGTTGACCGTGCCGGAGCCCTGGTAGACCGCCTTCGAGCCGGTGACGACCAGCCAGTCGGAGCCCGTGGAGCGGAACTTCAGCTTGGCCTTGGCGAAGTCGAGCGCCGCCTTGCCGGACGGCTTCGTGGCGTTCTTGGCGTACTTCGCGGTGAAGGAGAAGCCCGTCGTGCCGGTCAGCTTCGGCGCCGCCGGGAAGGACCCGGCCGGCGAGGTGAAGCTGCCCTTTCCGGTCGCGGAACCGGCGGCCCGGTCGTAGACGATCAGCTCGGGGAGCGTGCTGCTCGCCGAGGCGCCGTCGTCGTCGGTGACGGTGATGACCGGGCGGAAGATGCCGGCCTTGCGGTAGATGTGCTCCGCCTTGCAGACACCGAGGGAGATCTTCCCGGCGGTGGGCTTGGTGCCGTCCTTCCAGTCGACCTTGCAGGTGTGGGTGTCGCGGGCGCCCGGGTCGGTGAACCCGGCCTTCACCGAGGTGCCCTTGCCCGCCGCCACCGGGGACTTGGGGCCGGTCACGGAGGTGATCTTCGGGGCCGCGTTGGTGACGGTCACCTTCGCCGTGTCGCTGCTGCGGCCGCCGGTCAGGGTGACCTCGTACGTGCCGTTGTCCGCGCAGGTGATCGTCGTCCTCGCGGACCTGGCGTCGGCGAAGACGCACGGCACGTCGTTGCCGATCGTCCACTGGGCGGTGCCCGCGCCGGAGACCGTGCCGTTCAGCTGGATCTTGGCGCCTTCCTTGCCGGAGGCGTCCGCGCCGGCCCGGGCGATGGTGACCGGGTCGATGCTCTCCAGGGTCGGGACGACCTTCTTCAGCAGGCCGTCGGCGTCGAACTCCAGCTTGTCGATGGTGGTTTCGCGGTGCGTGCCGTCACCGCCGGGGATGGCGAAGCGGTGGTAGACGATGTACCAGTCGTCGGTGTTCGGGACATGGACCACCGAGTGGTGGCCGGGGCCCTTGATACCGAGCGAGAGGTCCTTCTCCAGGATCACGCCCTGCTTGGTCCAGGGGCCGGTGGGCGAGGAGCCGGTGGCGTAGGCGACCTGGTAGTTCTCGTCACGTGTGTCGTTCTCCGACCACATGAAGTAGTAGGTGCCCTTGCGCTTGATGACGAAGGTGCCCTCGTTGTAGTTGCTCGGCGTCATGTCGGTGACCTTCGAGGCGTCGAAGGAGATCATGTCGTCGTTGAGCGGGACCGCGTAGGCGCGGCCGTTGCCCCAGTAGAGGTACGGCGTGCCGTCGTCGTCGGTGAAGACCGCCGGGTCGATCATCTGACCCCGGTAGTCACCTGCCTTCAGCAGCGGCTTGCCGAGCGCGTCCTTGAACGGGCCGGTGGGCGAGTCGGAGACCGCGACACCGATGTTCGCGTCGGCGCAGAAGTAGAAGTAGTACTTGCCGTTCTTCTCCTCCATGGCCGGTGCCCAGGCCCTGCTGTCCGCCCAGGAGACGTCCGGACCGAGGTCCAGGATGACGCCGTGGTCGGTCCAGTTGACCAGGTCCTTGGAGGAGTACGCCTTGAACTGGGTACCGCTCCAGCCCTCGAAGCCGTCGGTGGTCGGGTAGATGTAGAAGGTGTCGCCGAAGCGGACGACGTTCGGGTCGGCGTTGAGACCCGGCAGGACCGGGCTCTTCATGACCGCCGCCGACACGGTCCAGGTGCGCTTCTTCCCGTCCGAGCCCGTGACCTCGTACGTCACCGGCTTGCTGAAGTCGCGCAGGGTGCCGGAGGCGGGGCTGATGCTCGCGCCGTGGGCCAGGGTGAACTCCGGTGCCAGGGCGGTGACATCACTGCCCGGGGTCAGCGGCAGGACGACCTTGCTGTCCTTGTCGGTGATGATCGCGTCGGTCTTGAGCGCCGGGTGCGTCACCGCGGCGATGCCGGTGGTGTTGCCGCCCAGCTCCAGGACCTCGGCGGGCGTCAGGGCCCGGTTGTAGATCCGGAAGTCGTCGACCTCGCCGCCGAAGTACGGGTCGGGGGAGTACAGGGACCTGCCGATGTAGCCGGAGTGGTCCTTCGCGGAGTCGTACAGGTCGGACGGCTTGATGGTGACCCCGCTGACGCGGGCCGTCTCGGCGCCGTCGACGTAGAGGATCGCCGTCTCGGTCGCGCCGTTCAGGGTGACCGTGACGTGCTTCCACTCGCCGGCCGTGAGCTTGGAGCCGCCGATCATCTGCTTCTCACCGGACCAGGTGGCCTTGGTGATCGCGGAGAACAGCTTGCCGCCGCCGTTGGACGGGGTCGCGAACAGATACTTGTTGCTGTCCGGCCCGAGCCCGAACAGCCACTGGAAGTTGTCGCCGCCCTTCCACTTCACGTACGTGGAGACGGTGACGCTGCTCGTGCCCTTCAGCACGCCGTTCGGGATCTTGACGTACGGCGAGCTGGAGCCGCTGTTGCCGCCGGACATCTTGAACGAGCCGCCGTCCACGCCGGTCCCGAAGTCGGGCGTGCGGACGTAGGTGCCGTGGTAGCCGTGACCGCTGGAGTCGCGGGCGATGCTGCCGCCGGTCTCGTCGAAGTCGTAGCGCAGGAGCAGGTCGGCCGGGACGTCGGGGCCCTCGGCGGAGACCGTGACCTCGGCGGTGACCTCGATCGCCGAGTCGCCGGCGATGTCGCCCTGCACGGTGAAGGTGCCGGCCTGCGCGTACTGCGAGGCGTCCACGGCCTCCCAGGTGACGGCGACGGGCCGCTTCACACCGGCGCCGGTCTCGGCGATGACGGTGGCCGGCAGGACCGGGGCGTCACCGACACGCGTCTCGACCTTGACGTCCTCGACGTCGGTGATGATCTGGTCCGGCTGGTAGGTCCGCAGCAGCCGGTCGTACTCGGCCTGGGTCACCGGCAGCACCGTGCCGTGCCGGGGCTTGGACGGCAGGTCGTAGCCGGTGGACGGGGTCCAGACGCCCGAGGCCAGGTCCGTCGTCTCGAAGGGGATGTAGCCGCGCCCGCCGAACTCGTCCAGGAACGCGTACCACTTCTCCTCGGTGTTCGACTTGAACACCAGCGGGCCCTCGGCGGCGCTCATCTCGCCCTTGCCGATGCCCTCGGCGACCGCGGTCCAGGAGAGGTTGCGGAGCGTGTCGCTCTTCTCCTCGAAGATGAACTTGCTGTTGGGCGTGGAGGAGCTGTTGTTGCGCTCGTCCTTGGAGAGGCGGAAGTACTCGCCGTCGTGCCGGATGACCGTGGAGTCGATCACCGAGTAGCCGCGGTCGATCCAGACCTTGGGCTCGCTGAAGGTGTAGAAGTCACGGGTCGTCGCGTACATCATGCGGTTGTACGTGTCGCCGGAGTGGGCCTCGTTGTCGTACAGCTTGGACGCCCAGAACACGACGTACTCGCCGCGCTCCTCGTCGTAATAGGCCTCCGGGGCCCAGGTGTTGCCGGCCGAGTCGGGGGAGACCTTCACCAGGCGCTGGTTCGTCCAGTTCACCAGGTCGGTCGACTCCCAGACCATGATGGACTTGCTGCCGGTGCGCTGCGAGGCGTCCCAGTCGCCGTTGCCGTAGATCTTGAGGTCGGTGGCGATCTGGTAGAACTTGTCGCCCTCGGGGGAGCGGATGATGAACGGGTCGCGCAGACCCTTCTCGCCCAGCGTGGACGTCAGGACCGGCTTGCCGTCGTTCAACTCCCGCCACTTCAGCGGGTCGTTGCCCTTGCTGAGGGCCGCGTAGAGCTGCTCGCCGTCCGAGGTGCCCTCGCCGGTGAAGTAGCTGAACATATAGCCCTTGAGGGCTTCCTTCTTCGGCAGCTCCGGCACCTTCGCGGTGAAGGAACGGGTCTTCTTCGCGTCGCCCTTGGTGACGGTCGCGGTCAGCTCGACGGTGGTGGCGCCGTCGCCGTCGGCGGGACGCTTCACCACGCCCTCGGCGGAGACGACGTCCGGGTTCGCGGAGGACCAGGACACCTTCGTGGCGAAGTCGCCGGACGTCGGGAGCGTCAGGTTCCCGCGTGCGTCGTCGATGTTGTGGACGGTCAGCGCCTCGGTGGCCTGCTCGACGGCCGTCGTGTCGTCGAAGGCGGGCAGGACCGTGACCTCGAAGGTCTTGGTGGCGCTCGCGGGGCCCTTCTTCAGGGTCGCCGTCAGCGTGGCGTGGCCGTTCGGCTGACCGGCGGCGGGGCGGGTCACCGCGCCGGAGTTCGAGACCACGTCCGTGTTGTCGCTCGCCCAGGTGATGGTCGAGCCGCCGGCCGTGCCGGTCTTCGGCAGGTCCAGGTCGGCGGTCACCGCGCTGGTGTCGCCCAGGGTGAGGGCCGCCTTGTCGGCCGCGACGCCCTCCGCGGCGATGGGCAGCGAGAGCTGCTCGACCTCGGAGCCGGCGAGGGCCCGGTCGTAGACCCGGAAGTCCCGGATCTTGCCCTTGAAGAGCTTGTCGCCGGTGTAGACCGACTTGCCTATGTAGTTGGCGGTGGTCGTGCCCGAGCCGATGGAACCCGGGGTGGTCGTGACCGAGGTGTTGCGGCCGACCTCCACGCCGTCCTCGTACAGCACGCCCGTGGTGCCGGTCTGGGTGTAGGTGAGCTGCTTCCACACCGAACGGGTCAGGTTGTGCGAGTCGGAGGGCCGGGTGCTCTGCTCGGTCGACCAGTTGCCGGACGCGATGGCGGTGCGCAGGGAGTTGCCGGTGGCGAAGAGGTAGCCGTTGCCCGTGCCGTTGCTGGTGTTGCCGAAGCCGTAGATGAAGTACGGCCCGGCCTGCGACTCGTCCATCAGCACGTCCATGGAGACGCTGATCGAGCTCATGCCCTTCATGACGTCGTTCGGCACCTTGACGTAGGTGTCCGAACCGTTGAAGGCGAGACCTTGACCGTTGCCCGTCCAGCCGGCGGTGCCGTTCACGGTGCCGTCACGGCCGTTGCCGGAGGCGTCGGTGACCGTGGTGCCCGAGGTGGCGTCGAGCTTGTACCAGAGGGCCAGACCGTCGGTGAGGCCGGCGTCGTCCGCGGCGGCCGGAGCGGCGGGCCCGGCGAGGCCCAGAAGCAGTGACGCGGCGGTCAGTCCGGCGAGCGGACCCGCCCAGCGTCTCGCGCCGCCGCGCAGACGTGCGATGTACGTCATGTGGAGTATCCCTGCTGAGAGCACGGCTGATGAAGGGGTGGCGAAGACATCGGCAAGGCATGTGGGAGGGGTCGGGAAAGGGCGGGAACCCTCGCCCCGGGTGTCCCGCTGTTTCGGCCGTGTGACGTCGTGTTGCGAGAGTGTCAATCGGCGTGTGGTGAGGCGTCAAGAGGTTTCGAACAATGTCCGACAGGTCGAACAAAGAGCCCCCGTCCTCGGTGGAGGACGGGGGCTCCGCGGTCCGTGCTTATTGGACGGGGCGTATCAATTCCCACGTGTCGACCGCGAAGTCCCGCTTCATACCGTGCCGTTCGTACAGGGCGAGGGCTCCGGTGCTGTTGTCGGTGTCGACACCGAGGCTGATGCGGTCGCGGCCCAGGGCCGCGTAGTGAGCGAAGGAGTGGCGGAGCAGCAGACTGCCGAGACCGCGGCCGCGGGCCTCGCGCAGGACACCGATGCTGGAGATCCACGCCGCCGCGGAACGGTCGTTGCGGGACCGCAGGGCCGCCACGTCCCCGAGATCGTCGACGTGCGCGATCCAGAGCAGCGACCAGTCGACGTTCTCGGCGTCGATGTCGTCCAGCCACTGCTCGTACGCGCGCGGCTGGAAGTCGAAGTGGTCGGCGAAGGCCGTCTGCAGCAGGGCGTAGGCCTTCCTGCGGTCCTCCTCGGAGGCGCAGGTGCGCAGGGTGACGTCGGGCGGGAGCGTCGGCAGGGGCTCGGCGGGGGAGAGGGGGCGGGCCATGACGTTGTAGCGGCGGACCGTGCGCCAGCCGCGTCCGCGCAGCGCGTCCAGGTCCATCGTGGGCGTGATGTTGAGGTGCATGTGCACGACGGCCCGGTCCGCGCCGTTGGCCGCCGCGCGCTCAGCCGCCCGGGCCTCCATCAGGTCGAACAGATGCAGCGCGCCGAGGGGGTGGTCCGGCAGCGTGTAGTGGTCCATGTCGATGCGCTCGCCGCCGGACTCGTCCCACTGCAGGCCGTACGCCAGCAGGCGGTCCCCTTCGAAGAGCAGCCAGGAGTCCCGCTCCAGGTCCGCCTCCGGATGCTTCAGATCCGCCTGCACCTCGACGAGTTCGGTCTCGGCACGGCCGATCTCCAGCACGTCGATCTCGTTGAGCAGCGCGCATACGGCCTCGGCGTCGTCGAGCGTCGCCGGGCGGACGGTCAGGCCGGGTGGGAGGGGGGTGGGGTGGGTCGTGGTCATGGGGCCACTGTCCGGGGGCCGGGGGCGCGGCCGCAACGGGATTTCCGAGGGCGGGCGTCCGGTGGGCCGGGGGCGAGAGGCGCTCTGCGCCCGATGAAGGGCGCAGCCCTTCTGGGGGCGCGGGGAACTGCGCGATCAGCCACGTACCGGCCGCAGTCGCCGACCACCCGTACCCCCGAGCTATCAGGCGCCCTCAAGCCCGCGCCCCGAGCTATCAGGCGCCCTCAAGCCCGCGCCCCCGAGCTATCAGGCGCCCTCAAGCCCGCGCCCCCGAGCTATCAGGCGTCCTCAAGCCCGCGCCCCCCAGCTATCAGGCGCCACACCCGCACCCGCACCCTCACGCGGCCACCGGCAACCCCGGCGTCCGGAACACCCGTTGGCGGGCATCGACCGCGAACACCTCGCACCCCCTCGACGCGGCCCACGCGACCCCCTCCGCGCCCATCGCGAACGCCGCCGTCGCCGTCGCGTCGGCCTCGGTGAGGGTCGGCGCCACCACCGTGAGGCTGAGCAGGCCCGTCGCCGGGCGCCCGGTGCGGCCGTCGAGGATGTGGTCGCCGCGCTCGTACCGTGCGGACGTGGCGACCGCGCCGTCCGCGACCGACAGAACCGTACAGAGGCGGTCCGCCCGCTCCGGGTGGCGCACCCCGACCCGCCACGGCCCGCCGGTCGCCGCCACGTCGCCACCCGCGTTCAGGCACAGGCGCTTCGCGCCCAGCCCGGTCAGCAGTTCCGCCGCCCGCTGCACGGCCCAGCCCTTCACCATGGCGCAGGGGTCGAGCCCGCGCCCCGGCAGCCGTACGTCGAACGCGCCGCCCGTCGCCACCCGGTACTCCTCGCAGAGGGCGAGGACCTCGGTCAGGTCCGGGCTCAGCTCGTGCGCTGCCAGCTCGCCCCGGTCCAGCCGCGACACCTCGCTGTCGGCACGGAACGGGCTGAACCGCGCGTCGACCTCGCGCAGCCAGGCGAAGGCCGGCTCAGCCGCCTCGGCGGTGGCCTCCTCGTCCTCGATCAGCAGCGAGATCGGGAACCCCATGATGTGTTCGACGCGGCGCACCGGCTCAGGCCCTCGCGTCGATGGCGGCCTGGAGGGACTCCCGGTAGGCGTCGCTGGTGATGGTGGCGCCCGAGACCGTGTCGATGTCGGCGCTCTGCGCCTGGAGCGTCTCCTCGATCAGTACCGGTACGGCGGCCTCGGTCTGCGGATGGTCCGGCTGCTGGAGGAACTTCACGGCGGTGATCTTCTCGCCCCGGAAGGTCGCCTGTACCTGGACGGGTCCCTTCTCGGTGTCGATCGTCGGGCCCGTGACCACGGTGGAGCCCGACGACGTGGACGCGGAGGCCGACGGGGCGGGTTCGGCGGTCGTCGTCGTGGACGTCGTGTCGGTCGAGGGGGCGTAACGCCAGACGGGTACCAGCGCGGCGGCGCTCAGGACCAGGGCGGGTATGGCTCGTTTCACAGTGCTGTCCTCGTGTCCCGGTGTCCCTCAGCCGGCCAGGCTGAAGCGTTCGAAGTGGATCTGCGGCTTGGGCACGTCCAGCTCCCGCAGACTGCCCAGGACCGCGTTCATCATCGGCGGCGGCCCACACAGGAACACGTCCCGGTCGGCGATGTCGGGCACCATCCGCAGCAGCTCGCGTGGCGCCAGCAGATCGGGGCTGGCGGGACCGGACACCAGGTGCAGCTCGGCGCCCTTGTCGAAGGCGAGCCGCTGCAACTCCTCGTAGAGGACCGCGTCCTGCTTGGTGGCGACACGGTAGATGACCACCGCGTGCCCCTCGATCTCCTCCAGCAGGGCCCGGATCGGGGTGACACCGACACCGCCGGCGATGAGCACGGACTCGGGCCGGGTGCGGTGCATCGCGGTGAAGGCGCCGTACGGGCCCTCGGCGAACACCCGGGTGCCGACCTTGACGTGGCGCAGGGCGGCGGAGCCCGGGCCGGCCGCCTTCGCGGTGAGCCGGAGCTGGGTGCCGTCGGGCGCGGCCGACAGCGAGAACGGGTTGGCCTGCCACCAGCGGTCCCGGGTCAGGAACCGCCACAGGAAGAACTGGCCGGCCCGGGCGGGCATCCGGTGCAGGTCGCGGCCGGTCATGTAGATCGAGACGACGTTGTCGGCCTCGGGGACGACCGCGGTGACGCGGAGCTGATGACGCCAGTTGCGCCACAGCGGGAGCACAAGACGGCCCACGAACACCGAGGTCAGGGCCGCGCCCCAGAGCCCGTACCAGTAGGCCGTCGCGGCCTTCGACGACGCGAACGACGTCCCCGCCGCGACCTGGTGCGTGAAGGCCAGCACCACCGCGACGTAGGTGTACAGGTGGATGAAGTGCCAGGTCTCGTAGGCCAGCCTGCGGCGGGCGAAGCGGGCCGAGACCACGCCGATCACGATGATGATGCCGAGCGCGACGATCGAGCGCAGCACGCCCTCGACGGTCTCGGCGAGGTCCACCAGCTGGCTGACCGGGTCCAGGTCCGAGGACTGGGCGTAGCCGAAGGTGATGAACACCCCGTGCGCGACCAGCAGCCACAGCACCGAGAAGCCGGTCCAGCGGTGCCAGGAGGTCAGCCGGTCCATGCCGATGCGCCGGTCGAACCAGGGCAGCCGGGCCACCAGCACCAGCTGGAAGGCCATCAGCAGCGCGCCGTACAGACCGGCCAGGCGGCCCAGCACGATGAGGGCGTTCGAGGCGAAGCCCGCCTGCACGAAGAAGAAGGTCACCACGGCGACGTTCGCCGCCAGCACCGCGTACAGACCGGTGCGGGCGACCACTTTGGGGCGCGCTCCCGAGCGGCTGACCGCCGCTGGGGGGTGTTGGACAGTGGTCACGGGGAGACTCCTTGATCGAGTGGGGGATACGAGCTTCTCCGGTGGCTGCTGTCGTTTTGCTGTCGGACAACTTTCAAGTATTTATCGATCTGCCGCCTGACTGTGAGCGGCTATGGCGGGACGCGATCGGTAGCGCAGTATGAGCACGTGGAAAAAGTGCGACTGCTCGTGGTGGACGACGACCCGCCGATCGCGGACCTGGTGGCCACCGTCGCCCGCTACGAGGGCTGGGACGCTGTCACGGCGCACTCCGGGGAGGAGGCGCTGCGGCAGGCGGCCGAGTTCCGTCCCGACATCGTGGTGCTGGACCTCATGCTGCCCGGTGTGGACGGTTTCGGCGTGCTGGACCGGCTCCGCCGATCCGGCACGATGGTGCCCGTGGTGTTCCTGACCGCCCGCGACGGCGTCGCCGACCGGGTCGCCGGCCTCACCCGGGGCGGCGACGACTACCTGGTCAAACCGTTCGCCGTGGAGGAGCTGATGGCCCGGCTGCGCACCGTGCTGCGCCGCAGCGCCGGACCGGCCTTCCAGCGGTCGGTGCTCCGGGTCGCAGACCTGACGATGGACGAGGACACCCGCGAGGTCCGCCGCGGCGACAAGCTGCTCACCCTCACGCCCACCGAGTACGAGGTCCTGCGCTACCTCATGCGCAAGTCCCCGACGGTCCTCACCAAGGCCCAGATCCTCGACCACGTCTGGGAGTACGGCTTCGGCGGCCGCTCCAACGTCGTCGAGCTGGTCGTCAGCCGACTGCGCCGCAAGCTCGACGACACCGGCGAACCGCTCATCCACACCGTCCGGGGCTTCGGCTACGTCCTGCGGCAGGCCGGCGAGTGATCGCCCGACTCCAGCAGAGCTATCGCGACATGCGCCTCGGCACCCGACTGGCCCTCGGCCTCGGCGCCCTGGCGCTCGTCGTCTTCGCCGTCGTCGGCAACGCGCTGACCATGTACATGCGCGACTATCTGTCCGCGCAGCTCACCGAACAGCTGAGGATCGCGCAGGTCGCCCAGTCCAAGAGCATCGCGGACGACGGCACGCTCACGGGCAAGAAGTACTGGGGCTGGTACTACGCGGTGTACGACACCTCCGGCGGCACCCCCGTGCTCCGCACCCCCGAGGACCCCGCCGACGTCCCCGAGGACATCGAGCAGTTCACCCTCCTGGCCAAGGCGCTGACCGCCGGGGGCACGGAGGTCACTCGCACCGAATACCTCAAGGGCGCGGGCCAGTACCGGCTGCGGGGCTGCGAGGTCGAGCCCGGCCTGGTCCTCGTCAGTGCGGCCCCCATGGAGGACATCGACGACACCGTGACCCGGTTGATCACCGTCCAGGTCGTCACCTTCGCCCTCGCCCTGATGGCGCTCGTCGTCTTCGGCCGGGCCATGCTGCGGCGCGGGCTGAAACCCCTGAGCGACATGGCGCACACCGCCCGCGGCATCACCTCGCACGACCTGACGGACTCGGCGCGGCTGCCCGTGCGCCACGACAACCGCGACGGCGGCCCCGAGGTCGAGGAGCTGCGCACCGCCTTCAACACGATGCTGGAGCACATCGACGACGCCCTCGCCGTGCGCACCGAGGCCGAACAGCGCCTGCGCCGCTTCGTCGCCGACGCCTCCCACGAACTGCGCACCCCGCTGATGTCGGTCCGCGGCTACGCCGACCTCTTCCAGTACGCCGCCGCCCACAGCCCCGAGGAACGCGACAAGCACCTGGCCCGGCTGCGCGCCGAGGCGGCCCGGATGGGGGTCCTCCTGGACGACCTGCTGATGCTGGCCCGCCTCGACGCGGCCGACGTGGAGACACCGCTGCGGCTGGAGGAGACCGACCTGGTGGAGCTGGCCCGTCAGGCGGCGGACGGCTTCCGGGCGGGGCACCCCGACCATCCGCTGACCGTGGCCACGGGCGCCGCACCGGTCCGGCTGCGTCTCGACCCCCTTCGCCTGCGGCAGGTCCTCGACAACCTTCTCACCAACGCCGCCGTGCACACCCCGTCCGGTACGAAGGTCTCCCTGGAGGTCGCCGTGGAGTCCGGCACGGCCGAGGTACGGATCACCGACTCGGGGCCCGGTATCCCGGCCGACGACCAGGAGCGCGTGTTCGACCGCTTCTACCGCGTCGACAAGGCCCGCAGCCGCGACCGGGGCGGCAGCGGCCTGGGCCTCGCCGTGGCCCACTCCCTGGCCCGCGCCCACGGCGGCACCATCACCCTGAAAAGCGAGCCGGGCACGACCACGTTCACGCTCCGGCTGCCACTGGCAGGCAGCCCGGCGGCGTAGGACTCCGCCATGTACCGCGAGAGGACCGGCACCGGCCGGGCCGGGGAGCCGTCGGCGGCCTTCAGGGCGGGCGAGCAGCCCCTCTCGGTGGGTGAGCGGGCGGGGTCGGCTGTCTGCTCAGGGACCTCGTAGGCCGTGCGGCCGTTGTCCTTGAGCAAGCACATCGGCAACGTCTTCCTGGAACTCAACCTGCCGACCGGCGACACCGGCAACCGCAGGGCGCCGGCCGTGCCGGCGTATCCCAACAACGAGTAGGGGCGCCGTCAGAAGGACGACGCCCCTACCTACTCCTGCCGGACCGGACTCAGCTGCACTTACGTCCGGTGTTGATGCACTGCACCGCCTTGTTCATCAGCCTCTGGTCGAAGACGTTGATGAAGTCGCCGTGGTCGGTGACCGGCTTGTGCTGCTGCTCGGGGAAACCGTCCAGCGAGTAGAACGGACGGGTCTTGCCGTTGTCCTTCACGCTGGGCGCGTCCACGTCGTACACCAGCCGCTGCACGAGCTGCGGGATGGCCTTGAACCCGGCCTGGCAGTTGCCGTTCGCGTCGGCGAAGGCCACGTGCGTGCGGTGGTTGGCGCTGTCGATGTTCTTGCCGTCCCAGCAGCTCTGGAACTTGAAGGTGCGCACCACGTCGCTGCCCGAGGGGCAGAGCGGGTACTTGTCCTTCAGCTGCACCTTGTTCTCGAAGCCGGTGCAGCTCCAGGAGGCGTTGGCGTTGGCGTTCCCGTTGACGAACGCCTTGGCGTCACCGGTGATGATGCGCAGGAACTTGGGCATCGCCACCACCTTGCCGCGGGGGCTGCCCACGAAGTTCAGGGTGGCTTTCTTGGCCGTCAGGATCCGGCCCGTGTTGCCCTCGGCACCGCCGCCCTGCTGGGCGGCGTCGAACTCCTTGGTGCCGTCCTGGAGCCGCAGCACCGGCCAGTAGTACGACGACTTGTCGCCCTTGTTCCGGCAGCTGGTCCCCGCCTTGGCGAAGTCCTGGTCGGTGGAGAAGGCGTCGTTGTCCTGGTTGCCGATGTAGTCGTGCATGTGGTGCGCACCGTTGGTGACACCCGGCGCGACGATGACGTTGTCGCTGTTGTACAGCTTGTTGGCGTTCACGCCGCACTGGGTGACGAAGACGCCCTTCGACGCCCCCGCCGACCTGGCGGGCGTGCGGACGTTGGGCCTCACCTTGGTGATGTCCACGAAGTCGGCGGCGACGGGACCGTTGCCGGCCACACCGGCATTGGGGTTGTTGCCGCCCTGGTTGCCGCCCTGGTTGGCGCCGCCGCTCGGGGCGGGGGCGGGCTGGTTGCCGGTGGGGCGCAGCGTGCACGCCGCCAGGGCGTCGAGGCCCTGCGGCTTGGCCGCCACCCGGCCGATGGCGATGGCGATCCGGTCGATCGTCGCCTTCCGCTTGTCCTTCAGCGGATTCACGATCGCGTTCTGCGCGAAGTTGGGGTCCTGCTGAATGGCCCGCTGCGAGGTGGAGAGGCGCTGGTACGCCTCGGAGATCTGCTTGTCGAGCAGGGCCAGTTCCCTGTCGACCTGAGCCTTCGCCTGGGCCGGCACCGACGTCAGCTTCTGGCCCACGTCGGGGCAGTCGATGGTGGACGTTCCGGCCGCGAGCACCTGGTTCTGGGCGGAGCCCTTGGAAGCGCCGGTCTCGCCTGCCGAGGCGTAGATGTTGACCGCCACCAGTCCGCCGGCGCCGATGGCCACAGCGGCTGCCGCACCCACCGCTCGGCGGGCGGTGTTCGATCTCTTTCGCGTGTTGCGTCTCATCAGGCCTCTCAAGGACAACTCCGGAGCCGGCGGGACATCCGGCACGGGTCATGCGCGTCCTTGTCTACGTAAGGGGCACACGGAACACTCAGCGCATCCTCAGATTCAGAGGATCCTCCAGGTGCGAAGCGCTCATGTGACCTCAATCCGGACCGAGTTGGCGGCTCGTGGGGCGCGAAGGGACGACCGGGTCCTGCCGACCGGCGGCAACCGGCGGCAGGCCCACGTCACTTGGGGCCGTGGACCTCTCGGCGGCGCACCCGGTGAGTGATGGGCCTGGCCGAGCGCGCGTGGTGTTCGACGAGCCCGGGGGGCCTGGACGAGCTCCCCGGCCGGTTCGTGGCCGAGCGTCACCGGGACCGGCTCGCCGCCCGGATGGACGCGCGAGGGCACGCCGCCCATGTGGGGGGAAGGTGACGTCGACGTCGACGGGAGGTCGGGCCCGAGCGGGCCCTCGGGGCGGGGCCCCGTCCGTCAGACGGCGGCCCAGGCGTCGTCGACGGGCAGCACCACGCCGTTGACGAAGGCGGCCGCGTCGGAGGCGAGAAAGACGATGGCGTCGGCCTGTTCCTCCGCCGTGCCGAGCCGGCCGATGGTGGCGCCGATCAGCCCGCCGACGACCGCCGGACCGTGCGCCTGCTGGTCGGCGTCGACCTGGATGTTGGTCATCGTCGGACCGGGGGCTATCGCGTTGGCCCGGATGCCCTGCTTGCGGTACATCACCGACAGGTTCTTCACCAGGCCGACGACACCGTGCTTGGACGCGGTGTACGCGGCACCGGCCGCGCTGCCGCGCAGGCCCGCCTCGGACGCGGTGAAGACGATCGCGCCGCGCCCCGCCTTCAGCATGTGCGGCAGCGCGGCCCGGGTGAGCAGGAACGGCGCGGTCAGGTTGACCCGGATGACCCGCTCCCACTCGCTGTCGTCGACATCGGCGAGGGCGGACATCCGGTCCATGATCCCGGCGTTGTTCACCAGGACGTCCAGCCCGCCGAAGGTCTCCACGGCATGTGCGACGACCCGGTCCACGACCGTCTGGTCGCTGAGGTCGCCGACGACCGCGACGGCGGTGCCGCCGACCGCCGTGATCGCCGCGACGGTCTCCTCGGCGGCCTTCTCGACGATGTCGGCGACCAGCACCTTCGCACCGGCCGCGGCGAACTTCAGGGCAGCCGCGCGCCCGATGCCGGAACCGGCGCCCGTGACGACGACACCGCGGCCGTCGAGACCGTCACTGCTCATGGAACGTCCCTCTTTCATGGGATGAGCCGATCACCCGGCTGCTCCGGTCGCTTTGCTTGAGCGAGGCAAGCACATGCGACTTACTTGAGTCAAGCAATGAGAGGGGTAGGGTGCTGTCCACGCCCGAACGCCGCCGCCCAGGGGTCCGCCGACACGATCCCGAAGGTCGACCTCGCCTGGAGTCGGCGCGGCGCCCGGATCAAACAGCGTCAGCCCCGGGGTCGTCCCCAACGCCATGGCGGAGGTGGAGGCCGAGAGCCCGAGCGGCGCCCACATGGTGTCCATGCTGGAGGCGAGCGGCGCGGGCCGCGCCGGCACCCCGGCGGAGACAGCGGACGCCGTGGCCTTCCGTATCGACTCCGAAGCGCGTTACATCACCGGCACGTGCTCGCTCGTCGGCGGCGGCGTGCGGCGCGACCGCACCACCACACACGTCCACGGCCCGCAGAGAGGACACCGATGTCCACCCCCCACACTCCGTCCGGCCCCCCGTTCCTCGACCCCGAGGAGCTCGGCTTCGACCCCGCCGCCCTGCGCGCCCGCTACCGCGCCGAGCGTGAACGCCGGATCCGTCCGGACGGCCGCCGGCAGTACCAGCGGATCACCGGCGAGTTCGGGCACTACGACGACGACCCGTACGCCGACGGGGAGTTCACCCGCGAGCCGCTGAACGACCGGGTCGAGGCGGTCGTCGTCGGCGGCGGCTTCGGCGGACTGCTCGCCGGGGCCAGGCTGCGCCAGGCGGGAGTCGAGTCGATCCGGGTGATCGAGAAGGGCAGCGACTTCGGCGGCACCTGGTACTGGAACCGCTACCCCGGCATCCACTGCGACATCGAGTCGTACATCTACCTGCCGCTGCTGGAAGAGCTGGGCTACGTCCCGCGGTGGAAGTACGCCCCGGGCGAGGAGATCCGGCAGCACTCCCGGGCGATCGGCCGCCACTTCGACCTCTACCGGGACGCCGCCTTCCAGACGGTCGCCACCGAACTACGCTGGGACGAGACCGAGTTGGAGTGGATCGTCTCGACCGACCGGGGCGACCGGATGCGCGCCCGTTACGTGGTCGTCTCCAGCGGCGCCCTCAGCCAGCCCAAACTCCCCGGCATCCCCGGCATCGAGACCTTCGAGGGCCACACCTTCCACACCAGCCGCTGGGACTACGACTACACCGGCGGCGACGCGAACGGCGGTCTCACCGGCCTCGCCGACAAGCGCGTGGCCGTCATCGGAACCGGCGCCACCGCCATTCAGATCGTCCCGCACCTGGGGGCCGACGCGGCCCACCTCTACGTCTTCCAGCGCACCCCCTCGACGGTCGACGTCCGCGGCAACAGGCCCACCGACCCGGAGTGGGAGAGGACACTGACCCCCGGCTGGCAGGCCGCGCGCAGGGACAACTTCCTGAGAACCGTCACCGGCGTCCGGGCCGGGACGGACCTGGTGAACGACGCCTGGACCAGCAGCGCCCGCCTCCAGGAGAAGCTGATCCCGACCCACGCGTACGACGACGTCCCGCCGGACGAGCGGGAATTGGCCTACGAGGTCGCCGACTTCCAGAAGATGAACGAGCTGCGCGACCGCGTGGCGACCGTCGTCGAGGACCCGGAGACCGCCGAGAAGCTGAAGCCCTGGTACCGCTACATGTGCAAGCGGCCCACCTTCAGCGACCACTACCTCCAGACCTTCAACCGGCCCAACGTCACGCTCGTCGACACGGCCGACACGCACGGCGTCGAGCGGATCACCGAGAAGGCCGTGGTGGTCGGCGGGGTCGAGTACGAGGTGGACTGCGTCATTTTCGCCACCGGCTTCGAGGTCGGTGTCTCGGGTCTGCTCTCCGGCCGCCTCCCCGCGTACGGCCGGGACGGCGTCGGTCTGCTGGAGACCTGGATGACGGCCGGCCCGAGGACCCTCCACGGCTTCTACAGCCATGGTTTCCCCAACCTCTTCCAGCTCGGCCCGATGCAGAACGCCAGCGCCGTCAACTACGTCCACATCCTCGACCAGCAGTCGATCCATGTGGGTGAGGTCGTCGCCGAGGCCCGCAGGCGCCGCGCCCGGTACGTGGAGCCGAGCGCCGAGGCCCAGGACGCCTGGGTCGCCACCATCCGTGAGAAGGCCGCGGACCTGTACAAGTTCCAGGCGGAGTGCACCCCCGGCTACTACAACAACGAGGGCCGCCCGAGGGAGCGCAGCGAGTCGTACGGCGACGGGCCCGTCGCCTTCCACGAACTGCTCCGGCGGTGGCGTGCGGACGGCGGCTTCGACGACGTGCTCGTGGGCGCCGAGTGACCGCGGCGGGAGGAGACATGACCAGCGTGGGAGTGGGAGAGAACCGGGCGCGCGGCACAGCCGGTACGACGCGAGCGGCGAACTCCGTACCACCAGCGCCCGTGGGGAGGCGCGGCGGCTCAACCCGCACAACCCGCTGTGGGGTTCCAACGGCGTCGCCTTCGGGGCCGACGGCTCGATGTGATCGCCGACCTGGTCCCGGGGTCGGGTGTGGCGGCGGAATCCGGAGGGACGGCGAGGCACCGTGCCGCGGCTGACGCCGAGGGCGGCGGGGGCGGGGGCTCAGCCGGTGCGGTAGAGGGCGGTGAGCAGTTCGATGGCGGCCGGGGTGGCGGGGTGAGGGTCGTCCCGCCACCAGGCCAGCCGCACGGCGATCGGCTCGGCGTCGCGCACCGGCCGGTAGACGACGCCGGGCCGCCGGTACTGGTTCGCGGTGGACTCGGCGGTCACCCCGACGGCACGGCCCGTCGCGATCGTGGTCAGCCATTCGTCGACGTCGTGCGTCTGTTCGGTCGCGGGCCGGGAACCGGGCGGCCACAGGTCGGTGGTGGTCGTGCCGGTGCGTCGGTCGACCAGCAGGGTGTGTCCGCTCAGATCGGCGAGCCGTACCGAGCGGCGGCGGGCCAGCGGATCGTCGCTCGCCATCGCGCACAGTCGCCGCTCCAGCCCCACGATCGCGGACTCGAACCGGCGGTCGTCCACCGCCCGCCGGACGACCGCGAGGTCGCAGGAGCCCTCCGCCAGCCCGGCCGTGGGGGAGTTGGCCCGCACGAACTGCAGGTCCGTCCCTGGGTGGGCGACGCCCCAGCGACGCTGGAACGCCAGCGTGTGCCGGCCCAGCGCCGACCATGCGTACCCGATCCGCAGCAGTACCTGCCCCGAGGTCGCCTCCCGTACCAGGTCGTCGACCTCGCCGAGGACCCGCCGCGCGTGCGACACCACCCGCAGACCGGTCGGCGTGGGTGTCACCTCCCGTGAGGTCCGCCGCAACAGCCGTACGCCCAGGGCTCGTTCGAGCGAGGCAAGGGTGCGGGAGACTGCTGCCTGACTGACGTCCAGCGCGATGGCGGCATCGGTGAAGGTGCCCTCGTCGACGATCGCCACGAGGCAGCGCAGCTGCCGCAGCTCCACCTTCCCGACTGCGGCCGCCGCGTCACCGAGGTCAACCACGTCATCCACGTCATCCCCGCCATCCATGACTCCAGCGTATAGATCGCGGGGCGGATGCATTTTGCGCAAGGGAGGTCCTGGCGCACGATCGGCTCATGGACACCGCCGCACCCTCCGCCGCCGGCTCCGCGCCCGCCCTCTCCGGCCCGCTCGCCGTGTCCGGCGCCCCCGCCCCGGCTCCCGCGCCCGGCACTCTGCCCAACTCGGGTGGCTCGCGGCTGGCCGGTGTCCTCACCATGGCCGGCTGCGGCGTCTCCAACCAGGTCGGGGCCGCGCTCGGGTCGCTGGCCTTCCCGGTGCTCGGACCCGCCGGGGTCGTCGCGATCCGGCAGTACGTCGCCGCGATCGTCCTGGTGGCCGTCGGCCGGCCCCGGCTGCGGTCCTTCACCGCACGGCAGTGGTGGCCGGTGGTGCTGCTGGCCCTGGTCTTCGGGACGATGAACCTGTCGCTGTACACGGCCATCGACCGCATCGGCCTGGGATTCGCGGTGACCCTGGAGTTCCTCGGCCCGCTCGCCATCGCCCTGGCCGGCTCGCGCCGCCGGGTGGACGCGTGCTGTGCGCTGATCGCCGGCCTCGGCGTGGTCACCCTGATGCGACCGCAGCCCTCCGCCGACTACCTCGGCATGGGCCTCGGTCTCCTGGCCGCCATCTGCTGGGCGTCGTACATCCTCCTCAACCGCACCGTCGGCCGCCGTGTCCCCGGCGCGCAGGGTTCCGCGGCCGCCGCGGCCCTCTCCGCCCTGGCCTTCCTCCCGGTCGGCGTCGTCGTGGTCGTCCGCAACCCGCCCACGGTCGGGGCCGTCGGTTACGCGATCGCGGCCGGTGTGCTCGCCTCGGCCGTGCCGTACCTCGCGGACGTCTTCACCCTGCGCCGCGTACCCGCCCAGGTGTTCGGGCTCTTCATGAGCGTCAACCCCGTCCTGGCCGCGCTCGCGGGCTGGATCATGCTCGGTCAGCACCTGGGCGGGGTCGAGTGGGCGGCGATCGGCGCGGTCGTAGCGGCGAACGCGCTCAGCATGCTCGTATCGCGCCGCTGAACGTGCCGCCGAGCGCGCCGGGGCGTGGGGCTCCGTTCGGACGTGGGAGCGGGGCTTCCCCGGGGCGATGAATTTACTTGAGTCAGGCAATGAGATGGTAAAATGGTCCTCATGTCCCCATCACCGCCACCCTCCGACCCCGCCTCGGCGGAAGTGATCGAGATCGAGCGAGCCCTCACCCGCATCACCTACCTCAGCACCCGGGCGCGCGCCCACGAGCGCCTGATGAGCCTGGCCGGGGTGCCGCTGGACCGTGCCGCCGTGGCCCTGCTGCGGCAGATCGCCGACTCCGAGCCGCTGCGCCCGGGGGAGTTGGCCAACCGGCTCGGCGTCGAGGCCTCCCACGTCACCCGGCAGGTCCAGCAGCTCCAGAGGACCGGCTACGTCACCCGCGTCCCGGACCCGGACGATCGCCGAGCCCAGCGCATCGAGCTGACGGCGGCCGGCCAGGAGGCCATAGGCCGCATCCGCGAGGCCGGCGTCCGCGGCATGCAGATGGCGCTGTCCGAATGGTCCCCGGAGGAACTGCGGCAGCTCGCGGGCCTCTTCCACCGGATGGTCGACGACTTCCTCACCCACGCGAACGAGCTGGTGGAGCAGGGGGCGACACGGGTCGAGTGAGGCGGGGGGTGAGACAAGGGCCAGGCCTTGCGGGCCTGAAAAGCGTGGGGCGCAGCCCCTGCTTTTCAGGGGCGCGGGGAACTGTGCGAGAAGCCCCACGCACCCGCACCCGACGACGACCCCAATCCGCCCCAATTCCCTCAGTACCCCAACTGCCTCCGCATATACGGCGTCATCAACGTCTTCGCCTTCGCCAGCGTCGACGTGCGAGCCCCCAGTACGGCCGTCTCGCCCCCTGGCACCGGCAGCAGGGTGACGCCGTCGGCCGGACCGAAGGGAATGATCAGCGGGGTCCGCCGGACAGGCCGGTACAGTCGCGGTTCCTTGCGGTGCCTGCCCGAACTCGCCAGGTAGGCGCGGATGTTGTGTGCGGCGAGGTCCGCCTGGGCGAACGCGACGGGCGAGACCTTCAGCTCGCTCACGTCGTTCACGTCACCGACCGCGAACACGTCGAGCCGCCCGTCGACGCGCAGCATCCGGTCGACCTTGACCTGCCCGTCCGCGTTCAGCCACGCCCCGTGCCCGGCCAGCCGCAGCCAGAGCGTGTTCGGGGTGGTGCCGTTGGCCCAGAACGACAGGTCCGCCTCGATGAGTCCGCCCCGGCCGTCCCGGTAGGTGCCGAAGTCGGGTCCCTGGGAGACGAACGAGTCGAGGCGCACCGCGACATCGTGCGACTCCAGCCAGGTCAAGGCCCGTCGTCCCGCCCACTTGCTGCCGGTGGAGCTGAGCAGTTCCGGTCCCGCGTGCGCCAGGGTGACCCGCGCGTCCGGCCGGGCCAGCCGGATCTCGGCGGCGAGCTCAACGCCGCCGGGCCCGCCGCCGACGATCAGGACATGTTCGGCGGCGGCCACGCTCTCCTGGTGCGCGGCGAACGTCTTGCCCGCCTCCTCGGCGGTCGTGCCCAGGAAGCGAGCCGGCTCGGGATAGTCCGCGCCGGTCGCGATCACCACCACGTCGTACGGCAGCCGCTCACCCGTGCCGAGTTGGACCTGTCGCTCGCCGGTGTCGATGTCGACCGCTTTGCCCACGACCACACGGCCGTGGCGCAGCAGTCGGTCGTAGGGGATGAAGGGGGTGGTCGTCCATGCCTCCTGCACGCCCGCGCGCAGCGCGGCGATGCGGTGGAAGAAGACCTCCTTGCGGTCCACGAGGGTGACACGGGCTGTCTCGTCCAGCTGTTTGGCGAGGCGGATGCCGCCGTATCCGCCGCCGATCACGATCACTTCGCCGTCAGGCACGCCGATTCTCCTGTGCTGGGTGGGGGGAGAGATGACGACCCTAACGTTTGAAACCTCAAGCTACTGGCGGAGTTCGTGGTTGTTGTGTGAAGCGACGACGGACGACACGAGTCAGCGGCTGCCTAGGCTGGTGCCGTGACCGACAACGACCGGCCCCTCGCCGTCTTCGACCTGGACAACACCCTCGCCGACACCTCGCACCGGCAGCGGTTCCTGGAGCGCAGCCCGCGCGACTGGGACGCGTTCTTCGCCGCCGCCCCGCAGGACCCGCCCCTGGCCGAGGGCGTCGCGCTCGCGCTGGAGAGCGCGGAGGAGTGCGAGGTGGTGTATCTGACCGGGCGGCCCGAACGCTGCCGCCGTGACACCATCGACTGGCTGGCCGCGCAGGGGCTGCCGGAAGGGCGGATCTGGATGCGCCGCAACAACGACCGCAGGCCCGCCCGTCGCACCAAGCTGGAGATCCTCCGCGACCTCGCCCGGACCCGTGAGATCCGCGTCCTCGTCGACGACGACGAACTGGTCTGCGAGGACGCGGAGCGGGCGGGCTTCACCGTCGTACGGGCGCGCTGGGCCGCGGCCTCCGCCGCGCTGAAGGTGGCGCAGGAGCGGGAGGGCCGGACCTGAGGGCCCGGACCGGGAGCCGGACCCGGACCGGGAGCCGGGGCCGGACCCGGCCGTCCCGGTGCGTCGGTCGGCGTCGTCCCGTCAGTCGGTGTCGTCCAGCCGGAAGCCGACCTTGAGGCCGACCTGGTAGTGCGCGATCTGCCCGTCCTCGATGTGCCCCCGGACCTGCGTCACCTCGAACCAGTCGAGGTTGCGCAGGGTCTGGGCGGCGCGGGCGACGCCGTTGCGGATGGCGTGGTCGACGCTCTCGCCCGAACTGCCGACGATCTCGGTGACCCGGTACACGTGGTCGGTCATGCGGGTTCTCCTTGTCGCGTGCTCCACCGGTGGCCGATGCGCCACATCCCTCCACGGTGCCTCAGGCTCCGCCGGTTCGCGAGGGGGGCGGGGTGGGGAGGGGTGCGCTGGGGGTGCGGGTGGGGTGAGGGCTGGTCGCGCAGTTCCCCGCACCCCTGAAAAAGCCGCGGCTGCGCCCCGTGCTTTTCAGGCCCGTCGCCGATCGCTTTCCAGGACCGCGGGGGCTGGATCTTTCAGGGGGCGCGGGGAACCGCGCGAGAAACCCCGCCCGCCCCCACCCGACGACGCACCCCGGCCGCCCGCTACCCCGCTCGACTCAAGGACAGCGCGAACCGACCCTCCTCATCCGTCCACCACCGCGTCAACTCCAGCCCGACAGAATCCAGTTCGGCCCGCACACCCTCCTTCCGGAACTTCGCCGAGACCTCCGTCCGCAACTCCTCCCCGGCCTCGAAATCGACCGCGAGATCCAGCGCCGGAATCTTCACCGTCTGCGCCGTACGGGACCGCAGCCGCATCTCGATCCACTCACACTCCGCGTTCCAGAGGGCGACGTGGTCGAACGTGTCGGGGTCGAAGTCGGCCCCCAGCTCCCGGTCCACCACGTTGAGCACGTTCTTGTTGAACTCGGCCGTCACCCCGGCCGCGTCGTCGTACGCGGCGACCAGCACCGCCTCGTCCTTGACCAGGTCCGTGCCCAGCAGCAGCGTGTCCCCCGGCGCCAGCAGGGCCCGTACGGCGGCCAGGAACGCGGCGCGCTCCACGGGCACCAGATTGCCGATCGTGCCGCCCAGGAACGCCACCAGGCGCGGCCCCGGTGTCGAGGGCAGTTCGAGCCCGGCGGTGAAGTCGGCGATCAGGGCGTGCACGTTCAGCCCCGGCCGCTCGGCGACCAGCGCCTCACCGGCCTGCCGCAGCGCACTCTCGCTCACGTCGACCGGCACGTACGTGTGCAGGCCCGGCATCGCGTCCAGCAGGTGCCGGGTCTTGTCGGAGGAGCCGGAGCCCAGCTCCACCAGGGTGCGCGCCCCGCTCGCGGCGGCGATCTCGCCCGCCCGGCCGACGAGAATCTCCCGCTCGGCACGGGTCGGGTAGTACTCGGGCAACTCGGTGATGCGCTCGAACAGTTCGCTGCCGCGGGCGTCGTAGAACCACTTGGGCGGGAGTGTCTTCGGGGTGCGGGTCAGGCCCTGGAGGACATCGGCGCGCAGGGCCGCGTCGGTGGCGTCCTCGGGCAGGGTGCGGGTGAGAAGGAACGGGCTCACGCGGAAGGCTCCTTCGGTGCGGCGGAGGCGGACTCGTCGTGCGGGCTGCTGGGTTCGTCCAGCTCCTTGAGCGGAGTGAGCAGGACGTCCGTGCGGCTCGCCGCCAGCAGCGTGCGGTCCGGGACCTCCACCCAGTGCGGATCGTCGTCGTAGGGCTCGGACGCAACGACCGTGCTGCGGCCGGGCTCGGCGAGATACCAGAGCGTGTCGCCCCAAGCGGTCGCGGCGATCGCCTCCCCGTTGGTCAGCAGCAGGTTGAGCCGCGAGCCGGGAGCCGCCCGGGCGACGTCGAGGACCGTGTCGGCCAGCGCCTGGCCCTCCTCGTCGCCCGCGCGCAGCCGGTTCAGGACCAGTGCCCACACGAGCGCGGAGTCGTTGCGGGCCTCCATCGACAGCAGTTCCGCGGCGGGCAGCCCGTCCGCCAGATGCCCGAGCGACCGGGGCCACCCGGCGACCGCCCCGTTGTGGCTGAACAGCCAGGGCCCGGCTGCGTACGGCGCCGCGGCGGCCTCGTTGTCCGCCCCGGGCACGGTGGCGTCCCGTACGGCGGCCAGCAGGGCCCCGGAGCGGACCACCCGGGCGAGGTCGGCGAAGGACAGGTCTCCCCAGATGGGCCCCGACCGGCGGTACCGTCCCGGCACCGGGTCGCCCTCCGCGTACCAACCGACCCCGAAACCGTCGGCGTTGACCGTCCCGTACCGCTGCCGCCGGGGTGCCCACGACTGCCGGAACAGGCTGTGCGGCGGCTCCACCAGCACCCTGCCCAGCGCCGCCTCCGGCCCCAGATAAGCGAGATGACGACACATCAGACGACCTCCGGGGAGGCGTCACGCGCCGTGCGGAAGCCGCTGAAGATCTGCCGCCGGATCGGGTAGTCCCAGTTGCGGAACGTTCCCCGGCACGCCACCGGGTCCACGGCGAACGCGCCACCGCGCAGCACCTTGTACTCAGGGCCGAAGAACACCTCCGAGTACTCCTTGTACGGGAACGCCGTGAACCCCGGGTAGGGCAGGAAGTCGCTCGACGTCCACTCCCACACGTCACCGATCAACTGCCGTACCCCCAGAGGCGATTCGCCCGCCGGATAGCTGCCGGCCGGCGCCGGGCGCAGATGCCGCTGCCCCAGGTTGGCGTGCTCGGGCCCCGGATCGGCGTCTCCCCAGGGGTAACGGCGGGAGCGGCCGGTGACCGGGTCGTGCCGGGCGGCCTTCTCCCACTCTGCCTCCGTCGGCAGCCGCCGCCCCGCCCAGCGGGCGTACGCGTCGGCCTCGTACCAGCACACGTGCAGCACCGGTTCGTCGGCCGGTACGGCCTCGGTGACCCCGAAGCGCCGCCGCAGCCACTGCCGGCCGTCGCGCCGCCAGAACAGCGGCGCGTGGATGCCGTGCGCGCGGATGTGGTCCCAGCCCTCGGCCGTCCACCAGCGCTCGTCGTCGTAGCCGCCGTCCTCGATGAACGCCTGGTAGGCGCCGTTCGTCACCGGTGTGGTGTCGATGTGGAACGCCGGGACGATCCGCCGGTGCGCCGGCCGCTCGTTGTCCAGCGCCCACGGCTCGGTCGAGGTGCCCATCACGAACTCCCCGCCGGGCACCAGGATTTCGGAGGGACCGGTGTGCAGCGGGGCCGGCTCGGGGTCCGGCGCCGACAGTACGGCGGGCCCCTTGCGGAGCTGATGGGTGATCAGCATCGTTTCGTCGTGCTGCTGTTCGTGCTGCGCGATCATGCCGAACGCGAAGCCCGCGTCGGTGAGCCGGGTGCCGTGGAAGTCGATGCTCTCCAGCACATCCAGCGCCCGGCCGCGCACCTCGTGCAGATACTGCCGGGCCTCCTCGGGCGGCAGCAGCGGCAGCGAGGGCCGCTCGGCGCGCGGGTGCTCGAAGGCGTCGTACAGCCCGTCGATCTCGGGCCGCATCGCCTCCCGTCCGGCGACGTTCCGCAGGAGCCACAGCTCCTCCTGGTTGCCGATGTGGGCGAGGTCCCACACCAGGGGCGACATCAGCGGCGAGTGCTGGGCGGTGAGGTCGCGCTCGTCGACGGCGGTGGTCAGGAGCGCAGTGCGGGACCGGGCCGTGGTCAGTGCCGCCAGCGCGCGCTCCCGGAGTATGTCGGGGTCGGCGTCGGCGGTGGGAGCCGGCGTCTCGGGTGCGGTCATGCGGGGATGTCCTTCCCGTGGAACAGGTCGAGCAGATCGTCGGCGGGGCAGCGGCCCCGGGCCACATGGCGGTCGGTGTACGCCGCGACCGCGTCCAGCACCTCGGAGCTCGCCCCGAGTCCGGGCAGAGCCTCGGCCGCCGCGGCGAAGCAGACGGCCGCCACCTCCCGCAGTTCGGGATCGGCCAGCCCGTCCCGGGCGGCTGCCTCCCACAGCGGATTGCGCGGTGGCGGTTGCGAACCGGCCCGCTCGGCGAGGGGCTTGACGGCCCGGTAGGCGGTCTCGGCGGCCGCCGGATCCTCGAACAGCGCCGCCGTCACGGCGAGCGGCACGATCCACCCGTCCTCGCCCGGCTGCGCGTCGATCATCCGGAACTCCAGATGACCCCGCGGGCGCACCGGCGGGAACAGCGTCGTCAGGTGGTAGTCGAGGTCGGCTCGGGTCGGCGGGGTGTCGGACCGCGTCCACTCCCGGAACGTCATCGCTCCGGGCACCTCCCAGGGCCCCTCGTCGGCGCGCACGCACATCACGGGCGCGTCCAGCACCAGCCGGGCCCACGCCTCGCGCGGGTCACCGTCCAGCGACGGCGCGTCGGTGCGGCCGGGGTCCATGGCGGCCCACAGTGCCTGCCGGGTCGAGCGCCAGCCGGTGACCCGGCCGCGTGCCAGCGGGGAGTGCGCGAAGGCCGCCACCAGGACGGCGCCGAGCTGGTGCGACAGCCACCAGCGCCGCTGGTGACCGAGGGGGCCCGGCTCCTCGTACCCGGCGTCGAGACACACCTGTACCGACGCGGAGGAGCACATCATGGCCCGGCCCTCGGGTCCGAAGCGGTCGAGATAGACCTCCATCGCGTCGTAGCGGGGTTCGTGGAGGTAGCGGGTCGGGGGGTTCCAGGGTTCGTGGCCGAAGCCGCTGATGCCGAGATCCAGCTCCCGCAGCGTGGCGCGGACGGCGGTGAGGTCGGCCGAGACGGACCCGACGCACCCCATCAGGGAGGCGGCCGGTGCCGAGCTGAGCTCCAGCTGGCCGCCGGGTTCGACGGTCAGGGGCGAGTTCAGGGTCAGGGTCCGCAGTGCGGCGTAGGCCGCTTCGAGTCGTGCGGGTGTTGCCGGGAGCCGTGGGTCACTCAGCTCGTGGACGTGCCATTCCAGCTCGACACCGAGGGTGCGGGGTGGACCGGTCTTGAAGCAGATGCCCCGGACCAGGGCCTCGACCTCCGCCTCGGTGACCGGGGAGCGGTGCTCCGTACAGCCACTCGTCGAATCTGACATGTCGGGATCCTCCTGAGATGCCATCTCGTCAGCCAAACCGCCGATCCCCGCCCGGTGGGGCCGGACCGGCAGCGCTCGTCCCACCCAAAACCCTCGCGCCGCTTTCGCACAAGGGGGCACATCGTGGCAATGCGGATCGGCGATCTCCGTCTTCGGGGACTCCTGACACCTCTTCCCGTACCCGAGCGGGTCATTCACACGAGGAAACTCCGTTGCGGCCACTCACCAGCATCGCCCAGGATGCGCCCATGAGCACGACGGGGGAGTACGCGCGGGCGGCGCTCGCGGAACACACGGGGGTGACGCGATGAGCGCCCGCCTCCGTGGAATCGCACAGGAGACCGAGCAGATCGTCGCGGCGGGCGGCTACCGGGCCCCCGCCGGCCACGAGGTCTCCCTCGCGGCGGAGATCGAGGCGGCGCGGTCCGCCACCCGCCTGTACGGCCCGGCCCCGGTGCCGGTCCCGGCGGTCGTTCCCGTGCCGTCGACCGTCGAGGTCACGGGCGAGAGCAGCCTGGAGGCCGCCCACCGCCTGACGGGCACCGGCACCACTGCCGTGGCCGTCCTCAACTTCTCCTCCGCGCGCAACCCCGGCGGTGGCTATCTCAACGGCGCCCAGGCCCAGGAGGAGGCCCTCTGTCGGGCCTCCGCCCTCTACACCTGCGTCCGCGAGGCCCGTGCCTTCTACGACCACCACCGCACCCACCGCGATCCGCTCTACACGGACCGTGTCATCCACTCACCCGCCGTCCCCGTCTTCCGGGACGACCGGGGAACCCTCCTCGACATGCCGTACACGACCGGCTTCCTGACCTCGGCCGCCCCGAACGCGTCGGTCGTCCGCCGTACGGCGCCGGAGCGTGTCCCCGAACTCCCGCGCGCGCTCGCGGTGCGCGCCGAGCGCGTCCTGGAGACGGCGGCGGCGCACGGCTACCGCCGCCTGGTCCTGGGTGCTTGGGGCTGCGGCGTCTTCGGCAACGACCCCACGCAGGTGGCCACCGCCTTCCGCGCGCTGCTCATGGACGGCGGTCGTTTCGACGGTGCTTTCGCGCATGTCGTGTTCGCCGTCCTGGACCGCACGAGGGGAACGTCAACCCGGGTCACCTTCGAACGAGAGTTCGCAACAGTCGCGTCCCGTCAAGGGCGCGGGGCACCGCGCGACCAGCCACGCACGACCCGCACCCGGCCTACGGGCCAACCGGCCTAACGCCACCCGTACCGCTCCCGCAACCGCCGCACGACGGAGTTGAACCGCATCCGGTCCAGCGCGCACGCCTCCCGCCGCATGCCCGCCTCGTGCAGCCGCAGCACCCGGTCCACGTCCACCCACGAGTCACGCCCCGACCGGTCCCACGGCCCACTCCCGATCGGCACCCACTCCCGGTCCCCGTCGTGCCGCTTGCTCGACAACTGCACGGCGAGCAGGGTCCCTCCGGGCTCCCGGGCCACGACCAGCACGGGCCGGTCCTTCCCCCGCCCGTCGTTCTCCTCGAAGGGCACCCACGTCCAGACGATCTCCCCGGGATCCGGGTCCCCGTCGTACGCGGGCGAGTACTCCGTCCGCACCCGCCCGACCTCACGGGGATCGGCCTCGACGGTGGCGGAGGGGCCGTAGCGCCCCGGTACGTCCTGCTCGGCAAAGGAAGTCACGGCCTCACGCTAGCCGTAGCGTGGACCCGCGCCCCGTCAGGGCCACGGGTCCACGTCGATCTGCGACTCCGTCGCGTGGGTGCGATCAACCCCCTACCACCCCCGGTCGACCACTACGGTCGAAGCCACGGCGCTACGAATCCTTGTCGACCTGCACCTTCTCCACCGGCACCCCGTTGACCCCGGCCGAGCCGCCGGCCGCCACCCCGTTCTGGTTCATGGAGGCCAGCAACTGCCGCGCCAGCCCCAACCCGGTCCCGCCCATCGTGAGCGCCTTGGCGAACATGTCCGCCATCCCGTCGGCCCCGTTGAGCAGCACCATGTTGTCGACGTTCCCGAACGCGGACGCCCCCGCCTGCACGATCTCCGGCCACCGCTCGGCCAGTTGCTGCGCGATCACCGCTTCCTGGTTCTCCGCCAGCGCGGCGCTCCGCGCCTTGATGCCCTCGGCCTCGGCGAGCCCCTTCGCCCGCGTGGCCTCGGCGACCGCCAGCCCCTTGGCCTGCCGGGCGGCGGCCTCGGCCTCACCGGTGACCTGCGTCGCGGTCGCCTCGGCGGCGGCCGCCAGTTCGGTCTCCTTGGCCTTCGCCTGCGCGGCGGAGATACGGGCGTCGCGCTCGGCCTCGGCGAGGGTCCGCTTCTCGTAGGCCTTGGCGTCGGCCGGCTTGCGGACGTCCGCCTGGAGCTGCTGCTCGCGCCGGGCGGCCGCCAGCTCCGCGACCCGGGTCTCCTGGACGACGACTTCCTGCATGGCGGCCGCCTCGGCGAGGGGACCCGCCTGCTTGGCCCGCGCCGAGGCGTTGTCCCGCTCGGCCTGGTAGCCGGCCTGGAGAATCTCGCTGTCCCGGGTGGCCTCCGCCATGCGCGCGGCGGCCTGCTGCTCGGCCTCGGTGGCGAGCCGGTTGGCCTCGGCCTGCGCGATACGGGCGTCCCGCTGGACGGCCGCCGCGTGCGGCATGGCCAGGTTCTTGATGTAGCCGGTCGGGTCCTCGATCTCGTGGATCTGCAACGAGTCGACGATCAGGCCCAGTTTCTCCATCTCCGTACCGCACGCGGCCCGGGTCTGACCGGTCAGCTTCTCGCGGTCACGGATCATGTCCTCGACCGTCAACCCGCCCACGATGGAACGGAGATGACCGGCGAACACGTTGTGCACCCGTTCCGAGACCCGTTTCTGCTGGCCGAGGAAACGGCGGGCGGCGTTGGCGATGGACACGAAGTCGTCGCCCACCTTGAAGATGACCACGCCCCGGATCTTCAGCGGAATGCCCTGGAAGGTCACGCACTCCACGGCCAGCTCGGTCTGGTTGAGGTCGAGCGACAGCTTGCGCACCGCCTGCATCCCGGGCAGCACGAGCGTGCCGCGCCCGGTGACGATACGGAAGTTCATGCCCTCCGTCAGGCCCTCCATCTTGTGCTTGGAGCCGGAGATGATCAGGGCCTCGTTCGGTTCGGCGACACGCCACATGAGCTTGAACAGAGCGATCAGTACCAGAGCCACCGCTGCGGTGGCCCCCGCGATGATGCCGATGAACATCGGCACACCCCCCTCGGCCTGGTGCCCTTTCGGCACCGAACGTCGGGAGTGTCCCGCGTGCTTCAGCGGGGGTACAGGTACCGGGAGACCGTTGTTGCAGTCCTGATGCCAACCGGTTCCCGAAAGCCGACAGAGCGCGGTCCGAGCACCTCACGGACCGTCAACTGTCGTACGCCGCCGACACATACACGGTGCGCGGCGGCAGATACTCGATCACCATCACCAGGGTCCCCGGTTCGATCCGGTCCTTCGCGGAGGCGGGGTAGGCGAGGAAATGCTCGGCGCCGCCCCGCACCCGGACGATCACCTCGCCGACGAGCCCGGGACCGACCGCACCGGTCACCCGTCCCATCAGCCCGACCATCGACGCTTCGTCCATGGTCACAGCCTACGGGGCATGTCCCGGGCTCCGAACCCGCTCAGACGGCGGGCGCGTTCGCGGTGGTGTGCTCCGGGGGCCACAGCTCGTGCCAGCGCTGGTCCGCCTCCAACTGCGCGGCCAGCGACAGCAGGAGGGGCTCGCTGTCCGCGGGACCGAGCAACTGCGCGCCCACCGGCAGCCCGCCGTCCACGAATCCCGCCGGCACGTTCACCCCGGGCCAGCCCAGCACGTTCCACGGCCAGGCGTACGGGCAGGCCGCGATCATCGCGCGGTCGGTGCCGAGTCCGCCGAGGTTCAGCATGGCTCCGACGCGGGGCGGGGGAGCGGCGGTCGTCGGGGCCAGCAGCACGTCGTACGACGAGAAGAGCGCGCCGATCCGGCGGTGCAGCGCGACCTCCGCGCGGCGGGCCAGCCGCAGGGGCGCTCCGCCGAGCAGGCGGCCGAGGCGGGCGGCGTCGAGGGTGCGCCGGTCGAGGAGGCCCTGCTCGGTGATGGCGCCGACCCGTTCGGCGATACCGGCGGTGGCGCGCGGGACGAACGTCAGCCCGATCTGCCCGTACCGGGGCTCCGCCTCCTCCACCACGTGCCCGAGCGCGGCGAGGCGCTCCGCCACCGCCCGCACCCGCTTCTCCACGCGAGCGTCGAGCCGGGCGGGCAGCGCGGTGAACGGCGGCTTCAGCGACAGGGCGATCCTGAGCCGGCCCGGGTCCCTCCCGACCGCTTCGAAGGCGTTGATCGCGGTCGGCCGGTGCAGGTCGCCCTCGTGGTTGCCGCTCGCCGCGTCGAGGAGGAGAGCGGCGTCGGCGACCGTACGGGCCAGGGTGCCGTTGACGGTGATGCCCTGGAAGGACTCCGCGTGCGGCCAGGTCGAGATGCGGCCGCGCTGCGGCTTGATACCGACGAGATGGGTCCAGGAAGCCGGGATCCGGACCGAGCCGGCGCCGTCCGAGCCCAGCGCGGCCGGTACCAGCCCGGCGGCCACGGCCGCCGCCGAGCCGCCGGAGGAACCGCCCGGGGTGTGGTCCGGGTGCCAGGGGTTGCGGGTGGCGCCGAAGGCCGGCCCCTCGGTGAACGGCCACTGTCCCAGCTCGCAGGTGTTGGTCTTGCCGACGACGATCGCCCCGGCCGCCCGCAGCCGCCGTACGGCCTCGCCGTCCTCCGGCAGCGAGGGGAACTCGCCCTGGCAGCCGAACGCGGTCGGCTCCCCGGCCACGTCCATGTCGTCCTTCACGGCAACCGGGACGCCGAGCAACGGCCGCCGCCCGCCCTCCGCCAGCTCCTGGTCCGCCGCCTCCGCCTCCACGAGCGCCGCCTCGGCACGCACCCGCCGGAACGCGTTCACGGTCCCCTGACTCGCCTCGATCCGCGCCAGCGCGGCCTCCACCAGCGCCCGTGACGTCACCTCCCCGGCGGCCAGCGCCCGAGCACACTCCACGAGACCCGGCGCACGGTCCACACCCATACGGAACACCTCCGGAAGCAGGACTTTCTACCGAACGGTAACGTCCAGTCGGCCACGGCGGTACGGGGAACACGCGTTGAGCGGCGAGGGCGGCGATTCGTGGGGAGACGGCGAGCCGCCGTGCCGTCGCTGCCGACGCCCAGTCATGGGCCTCTCCTCGTGCGGGTATCGCGTCCACGGTGTCACCGCGACGCGCGCAGGCGGTTCGTACCGTGATGATGGGCCTCGCGGCGGGGCACTCGGACGCCGTCGTGCGGCGGAGGTTGCCCGCCGATCGGCGGGTGGCCGTGGAGGTCCGAAGCGGCGTGGCGCTCATGGCCAACACATAGTTCACGCCATAGCTTTCGGGCATCATCGTCACAGGACACCCACACGGGTGACCGAGAAGTGGACGGGCAAGAGGCGCCCAACTGCACTGCCGCGCACCGGCCGTACGTCTTTGGCCAGGCACGGCGTCGTCCGTCGGGCGCGAGGGCCGACAGGTCGGAGGTGCGTGCGGGGTGCCCCCCGACCCGCCCAGGTGGACTTGGCGCGAAATGGCTGCCGGGTTGCACGGATTTCGAACACATTCGCCAAACTGCCCTGCCACAAAGATCGGTGGCCCGACCCCGAGCTCCCGCATGGCTGGCACGCCCCGGCCGGAACGACCTTCACCGCTTCTGCAAGGATGCCGTCCTCATGGTGCAGATACCGAAAGAGCCCGCCCCGCCCTCGCCCCTGCAGCGATCCGTGCCGACCAGCTCCGACGTGGCTCGACTCGCGGGTGTCTCACGCGCGACGGTCAGCTACGTCCTGAACAACACCAGCGCGGTCCGGATCAGCGAACCCACCCGCCGCCGGGTCCACGAGGCGGCCAAGGAACTCGGCTACGTCCCCCACGCGGCGGCCCGTAGCCTGCGCGCCGGCCACAGCCGTCTGGTCCTCATGCCCACCCCGAACGTGCCCATCGGCCCGCTCTACAGCCAGTTCATCAACGAGATCCAGTGGGCCCTGAGCCGCCTCGACTACACCGTGGTGCAGCACGGCGGCATCGGCCTGCGCGGCGACGACGCCGCCCGCGCCTGGGCCGAACTGCGCCCGGTCGCCGTGATCGTGCCCGGGGTCGGGATCGGTCCGCAGGGCGTGGCCGTCCTCAAGCGCTCCGGAGCCAAGGCCGTCGTCACCCTCACCCCCGAACCCGTCGAGGGCGCCCACGCGTTGATCCTGGACCACGCGGGCGTCGGCCACAGTGCGGGACGGCACCTGGTCGAGCGCGGCCGCCGCCGGATCGGGGTCGTCGTGCCCGAGGAGCCCGGCTTCGGGGTCTTCTCCCAGCCCCGCCTCGCCGGCGTACGACGCGCCGTGCAGGGCACGCAGGCGACGGTCACCGAGCTGCCGCTCGCGTACGACGAGGCGGCCGCGTCCCGGCTCGCCCGTGACTGGCGGTCCCGCGGGCTGGACGCGGTGTTCGCCTACAACGACGAATACGCGATGCTGCTGATGCGGGCCCTGCAGGACGAGGGCATCGGCATCCCCGACGAGACGGCCGTGGTCGGCGCCGACGACCTGATGATCGGACGGCTGCTGCGGCCGCGCCTCAGCACCGTCCACCTGGAACTGCCGTCCGGACGCGACCTCGCCGAACTGGTCGACCGCGTGGTGCGCGACCCCGCCACGATCCCCACGACGCACGACGTACTGGCCGCGAGGATCGTCCACCGTGAGTCGAGCTGAACGCACCCGGGTGACGGATCCGGGCGACGGGGCCGGCCACTGACGGCTACTGACCGTTCTGCTCGACCTGCGCCTGCTGCTCGGCGACGGCCTTGCGGACCTCGTCCATGTCCAGCCTGCGGGCCTGCCCGATGACATCGGTCAGCGCCGCCTCCGGCAGAGCGCCCGGCTGCGCGAACACCGCGACCTGGTCACGGACGATCATCAGCGTCGGGATCGACTGGATACCGAAGGCCTGCGCCAGCTCCGGCTGGGCCTCGGTGTCGACCTTGCCGAACACCAGGTCGGGATTCTCGTCGGCCGCCTTCTCGTAGACCGGGGCGAACTGCCGGCACGGCCCGCACCAGGACGCCCAGAAGTCGATCAGGACGAACTCGTTGTCGGTGACCGTCTGGTCGAAGTTCTCCTTGGTGAGCTCCACGGTGCTGCTCATGGCGTGCATCCCTCTTCCTGGTCTCTCTAGGTGCTCGGGCGAGCCGCTCTCGACAACGCCACCCCACGGTGGCGTATTCCGCGCGCGTACCCGTGTGGCCACGGCGCACACCACCAACCAGACTGGCCCCATGACGGATACGGAAAACACCGGAACCACCGAGAGCGCGGCTGAAGCGACGACGATCGAGTACGACGTCGTGGTGCTCGGTGCCGGACCCGTGGGGGAGAACGTCGCCGACCGCACCCGCGCCGCCGGACTGTCCACCGCGATCGTGGAGAGCGAACTGGTCGGCGGCGAATGCTCGTACTGGGCGTGCATGCCCAGCAAGGCCCTGCTGCGCCCCGCGATCGCCCGCGCCGACGCCCGCCGCGTCCCCGGCCTGCGCCACCTGGTCGACGGCCCGCTGGACGCCGCCGAGGTGCTCGCCCACCGCGACTACGAGACCGCCCACTGGAAGGACGACGGCCAGGTCGGCTGGCTGGACAGTGTCGGAGCGACGCTCTACCGGGGACACGCCCGCCTGGCCGGGCCCCGCCGCGTGGTCGTGGACGTGCCCGACGGCGGCCGCCACGTCCTCACCGCCCGGCGCGCGGTGGTCGTCTCCACCGGCAGCCGCGCCCTGCTGCCCGACCTGCCGGGACTCGCCGAGGTCCGGCCCTGGACCAGCCGGGAGGCCACCAGCGCGCAGGAGGTGCCCGGTCGGCTGATCGTCGTCGGCGGCGGTGTCGTGGCCGTCGAGATGGCCACCGCCTGGCGCTCCCTCGGCTCCGAGGTCACCGTCCTCGTCCGCGGCAAGGGCCTGCTGCCCCGCATGGAACCCTTCGCCGGCGAACTGGTCGCGGAGGCGCTCATCGAGGCGGGCGCGGACGTCCGCACGGGGACGTCGGTGAAGGCGGTGTCCCGCGAGAACGGGACCGTGGTGGCCCTGACCGACACCGGCGACCGTCTGGAGGCCGACGAGATCCTCTTCGCCACCGGTCGCGCCCCGCGCACCGATGACATCGGCCTCGACACGGTCGGCCTGGAACCCGGCACCTGGCTGCCCGTCGACGACAGTCTGCGGGTGACGGGCAGCGACTGGCTGTACGCGGTCGGCGACGTCAACCACCGCGCGCTCCTCACCCACCAGGGCAAGTACCAGGCCCGGATCGCCGGGGCCGCCATCGCCGCCCGCGCGGCCGGTGTCCCGCTCCTGGAGAGCGATCCGTGGGGTGCCCACGCGGCCACCGCCGACCACGCGGCCGTCCCCCAGGTCGTCTTCACCGACCCCGAGGCCGCCGCCGTCGGCCTCTCCCTCGCCGAGGCCGAACAGGCCGGCCACCGCGTCCGCGCGGTCGACGTCGAGTTCTCCTCCGTCGCGGGCGCGGGCCTGTACGCCGACAGCTACCGGGGCCGCGCCCGCATGGTCGTCGACCTGGACCGCGAGATCCTCCGCGGTGTCACCTTCGTCGGCCCCGGCGTGGGCGAGCTCATCCACTCCGCCACCATCGCGGTCGCGGGAGAGGTCCCGATCGACCGCCTCTGGCACGCGGTGCCCTCGTACCCGACGATCAGCGAGGTGTGGCTGCGGCTGCTGGAGGCGTACCGGGGCTGAAGCGCGGAGCGGGGCCGGCGATCGGGAGCCCCTCGCACGCCGGTCGCCGGTCGCCGGTCGCCGGTGTCGGCTGGTCGGTGTCGGCCGGTCGGTGTCGGCCGGTCTGTGTCGGCTGGCAGGCGTGGGCCGGCAGCGTCGGCTAGTCGGGCAGGAGGAAGCCCAGCTCCCGTGCGGCCCTGGCGGGGGTCGGGTCGTTCCAGCGGTCGGCCATCGCCTGGTTCGAGGAGAGGGACCTCGGTTCGGCGTGGTCGAGGTAGAGCGTGCCGTTGAGGTGGTCCGTCTCGTGCTGGACGATCCGGGCAGGCCACCCCGCGAACTCCTCGTCGACCGCCCGCCCGTGCTCGTCGAGCGCCCGTAGCCGCACCTTGGCGTGCCGGGCCACCACGGCCTGCCAGCCCGGCACGCTCAGACAGCCCTCGTAGAACGCGTCACGGAACGAGCCCACGGCCTCGTACGCCGGATTGACCAGGACGCGGAACGGCTGCGGCACCCGGCCCCGGGCCAGCCGTACCTCTTCCGGAACCGGCGCGGGGTCCTCGATCACCGCGATGCGCAGGGACACGCCCACCTGGGGTGCGGCGAGGCCGACGCCCGGTGCCGCGTGCATGGTGGCGCGCAGGGCGGCGACGAAGCGGGCGAGGAGACCCGGGCCCAGCTGGCCGTCGAAGGGCTCGGCGGTGCGGCGCAGCACCGGGTCGCCCGCGGCGACGATCGGCAGCGGCCCCTCGTGGGCGAGGAGTTCCTCGACCCGGTCGCTCAGGGGGCGGGACTCGGTGCGATCACGTTCGGAAGCCATCGGGCCAGGATGCCAATCGGCCGCGCGCGACGCGAGGCGGCTCTCGCACGGCCGCCCGTGCGACCGCCCCTCTCGGCGGCGGCGCGACACCGGCGCACGCTCCTGTGACCCACGTCACAGAAAGGGTCGGGAACTCGGAGCCCGCTCGCCCCGACTACTGAACCGCCACGACGTCCCCGCATCCCGGAGCATCCGCCGATGACCATCGCCCCCTCGACCGAGACGGACGAGCCCCAGAAGTCCTTCGCCAAGCCGGACGGCTCGCCGAGGGGCTGGGCCGCGCTGCGGCCGCTCGTCCTGCGGCTGCACTTCTACGCAGGCGTCCTCGTCGCCCCGTTCCTGCTGGTCGCCGCTCTGACCGGCGGGTTGTACGCCGCCTCGTTCACCGTCGAGGACATCGTCTACGCGGACCGGATGACCGTCGCGAAGGTGGGCGAGGAGAAGCTGCCGATCTCCGAGCAGGTGGCCGCCGCCCGCGAGGCGCACCCGGAGGGCACGATCTCCGCCGTCCGGCCCTCCCCGAAGGACGACGCGACGACCAGGGTGCTGCTGACGGGCGTCGAGGGCATCGACGAGAACAACACCCTCGCGGTGTTCGTCGACCCGTACACGGCCGAGGTGCGCGGGGCGTCGGAGCAGTACGGCTCCACGGGCGCGCTGCCGGTGCGGACCTGGATCGACAAGTTCCACGCCAACCTCCACCTCGGCGAGCCCGGCCGCCTCTACAGCGAACTCGCCGCCAGTTGGCTGTGGGTCATCTCGGGCGGCGGCCTGGTGCTCTGGTTCGCCCGCGGCCGCGCCCAGCGCAAGGTGCGCGGCACCTCGGGCCGCCGTCGCACCCTGGGCCTGCACGGCACGGTGGGCGTCTGGGCGGCCCTCGGTTTCTTCTTCCTCTCGGCGACCGGTCTGACCTGGTCCACGTACGCGGGCGCCAACATCGAGGTCCTGCGTACCGAACTCCGTCAGGCGACGCCGGCCGTCTCCGCCGCGGCGGGCGACCACGGCGACCACGGGGGCGGTTCGGCGGCCGAAGGGGCGGCCGCGGAGGGCGACTTGGACAAGATCCTGGCCGCCGCGCGTGCCGAGGGCCTCGGCGACCCGGTGGAGATCGTGCCGCCCGCCGACGCGTCCTCGGCGTACGTGGTCAAGCAGGTCCAGCGCAGCTGGCCCACCAAGCAGGACGCGGTGGCCGTGGACCCGGCGAGCGCCGAGGTCACCGACACCCTCCGGTTCGCCGACTTCCCGATCCTCGCCAAGCTGTCCCGCTGGGGCATCGACGCCCACACCGGCGTCCTGTTCGGCCTCGCCAACCAGCTCCTGCTGATGGCGCTCGCGGCCTCCCTGGTCGTGCTGATCGTCTGGGGCTACCGCATGTGGTGGCAGCGCGGCCGTGCCTCGTCCTTCGGGCGCCCGCTCCCGCGCGGCGCCTGGCAGCACGTGCCGCCCCAGATCCTCGTCCCCGCCCTCGCCGTCGTCGCGGTCCTCGGCTACTTCGTGCCCCTGCTGGGCATCCCGTTGGCGGCGTTCATCGCGGTGGACGTCGTCCTGGGCGAGGTGGCCCACCGGCGCGGCAAGCGGTCGTACGGCGGCCGGGCGGAGTCGAAGTAGCGGGCGGGCTCACTTCATCGCGGCCAGCTCGGCGTTGGCGCGTTCGGTGATGAGGGTCAGCGTGCGACCGGCGGCGGCCAGTTCCTCGGCCGGGATGTCGGCGTAGATCCGGGCGGAGATGGGTGCCGTCTCGGCGACGGACCTGCTGTGGGCCTCCTGCCCGGCGTCCGTGATCCTGAGCCGGGACGGCCGCGCGGGGTCTGCCTCCAGGAGCCCCGCGGCGACCGACTCCTCGACCATGACCCGTATCTCGGCCTTCTCGGCCTTGAGCGAGTCGACGACCTGGTCCACGAGGGCCTCGCGGTCGAGGGGTTCGTCGGCTCCCGCGACGGCACGCAGGGCCAGCGACTGCTGGAACGTCAGACCGTGTCGGGCCAGGACCTTCTCCAGCACCCCGCGGGCGGCGTAGTGGGCGAGCCCGACGACCCGGGAGGTGAGGACGGGGGCGGTGGTGGTCATGGTTGCTCCTTGTCGTGTTCCTGTGCGGTGGACGGGACGAGCGGCATGTCGAGCGGTACGTCGAGCAGGGTGGTCAGCTCGCGGGCGAACGCCCGGGTGCGGGTGCCGTCGAGGCCGCCCAGCGGTTCCAGCAGCTGGTCCATCAGTCCCTGGACGACCTCGATCGCGCGCCCGGTGACCTCGCGCCCCTGCTCGGTGAGTGCGAGCCGTACGGCGCGGGGGTCGCGAGGGTCCCGGGTGCGTTCGAGGAGTCCGGCGGTCTCCAGGGCGCGGGCCAGCTTGGAGACGTACAGGGCCTCCAGGCCGGTGTGGTCCGCGAGCTGCCGCTGACTGGGCCGCAGTCCGTCCCGGTGCATGCCGTACAACGACGCCACCAGCGCGTACTGCGCGTGCGTCAGGCCCAGCGGAGCGAGCGCGCGGTCGACCGCGACCCGCCACTTCATGGACAGCCGCCAGACGAGAAACCCGGGCGTCGCGCCCTCGATGACCGAACTCATGACCGATACCGTACATGGCTACTATAGCCATGGCTAGTAAATATGCCGCCTTGCCGGGGAAGGCGGCCGTACGCCGGGGGAGGCGGCCGTACGGTCGCCGCGGTCGGCGCTGACCACGTCATGGAGTACCGGGGACGACTGACGACGCGCGCCGGACGGGGCTAGGTTGGAGGCATGAGCAATCTTGATCGCGAGGCGGTGCCCGCGGTGTGCGGTGGCCGGGGCTTCGTGGTGGCCGAGCCGGTTCGTGAACTCCTCAGCCCCCGCCGGGTGAAGCTCGGCGAGTCGAGCGAGGTGCGGCGTCTGCTGCCCAACCTGGGCCGCCGCATGGTGGGCGCGTGGGCCTTCGTCGATCATTACGGCCCCGACGACATCGCCGACGAGCCCGGCATGCAGGTGCCGCCGCATCCGCACATGGGTCTGCAGACGGTCAGTTGGCTGCACCAGGGCGAGGTGCTGCACCGCGACTCCACGGGCAGCCTGCAGACCATCCGCCCCCGCGAGCTGGGCCTGATGACCTCGGGCCGGGCGATCAGCCACTCGGAGGAGAGTCCGAAGTCGCACGCCCGTTTCCTGCACGGTGCCCAGCTCTGGGTGGCGCTGCCGGACAGTCACCGGCACACCGACCCGCGCTTCGAGCACCACGCCGAGCTGCCCGTCGTCACGGCGTCCGGCCTGAGCGCGACCCTCATCCTCGGCAGCCTGGACGGCGCGACCTCGCCCGGCACGACGTTCACGCCGATCGTCGGTGCCGACCTCACGCTCACACCGGGCGCCGACCTGCGCCTGCCTCTCGAACCCGACTTCGAGTACGCGGTCCTGTCCATGTCCGGCGAGGCCCACGTCGACGGCGTCCCCGTCCTCCCCGGCTCCATGCTCTACCTCGGCTGCGGCCGAACCGACCTCCCCCTGCGCGCCGACACGCACGCCTCTTTGATGCTCCTCGGCGGCGAGCCGTTCGAGGAGGAGCTGATCATGTTCTGGAACTGGATCGGACGGTCGCAGGAAGAGATCGCACAAGCCCGGCGGGACTGGATGGAAGGGTCGCGGTTCGGGGAGGTAAAGGGCTATGACCGGGATCCGCTGCCGGCTCCCGAGCTGCCGCCGACGCCTCTGAAGCCGCGAGGCAGAGCCCGTTGACCTGCGGAAATGACTGATCGTTCGGTGCCGGGTGGGTAACGTGCTGCCGGGTGCTGGCTCGCGCTCGGCAGTCGCTCGCGGGGGGAGCGGAGGGGTGCGGCGCAGCTACGGTTTCGGGCGCTGGGTGGTTCCAGGGTCTGGCTGTCTGTTGGTAGCTGTGGCAGGACTCTTGCCAACCCTTGGCCAACTCTACTGACGCGCCATCAGTTTCAGTCGGCGGCTCGTGTTCCCGCTTTGGGGGTGTGGAGGGGGCATCGTCAGCTGAGTGGTCAACGGAGGATTCCGGCTTGGCGGGCGATCAAGTCGCACCCTGGTATCAGGACCTGGCGCTCGGCCTGTTGTCTTGTGGCAGTTCCACAAGGCGTGACTGTCCGTAGCAGTGAGCGTGAGCGCTATGGGTACTGCTTCCCGGAGGGGGACGCCTGTCGGAATGCTCCTGGCAGCTTCCTCGTCTGCTGGTGTCCATGGCGCGCATGGCGTTGAACAGCGAGAATGCACGGCCCCCAGGACTTCGCCGTGGAGAGGCTGTTGCGCGACGCGATCTGCCTGCGGGCCGCCACCGGGGTCAAGCGTGCCGCTACGGCAGCGTGATCGCGTCACTGCCCGGCATCGACGGAATCCGGTCGGAGCGCGGGGATGTCCCAGTGCTCCACGATCCGGCGATCGACCAGTCGGAAGATGTCGACACCGAGGCCGGTCAGACTTCCGACGCGGACGCGCTCGAGGAACCACACCAGATCGCCTTCGGCGACAGTGGCGACGACAGTGAAACTCGGTCTGAACTCATCGGGAAAGGCGCCGATTTCCTCCAGCGAGCGACGGATGGCCTCAGGACCGTCGGGGATGTTCTCATTGTGCTGGAGGTAGACCTCGCCCCAGTGGTCAGCCACGACGGTGTCGAACTCGATGAATCGGGCGACCACGCCCGCCATGAGATCGACGACGCAGCGGCGCTCCTCACCGTCGCCAAACCCGGCTGACGTGTGAACCGCGCAGAGGAGAGCCGCGGACAGTTGCTCACCTTCGGGCACAGCACCGCCACCAGAGAACAGATGGCCGCGCTCCTGGACAGTGCCGAGGTACGGGCGGTGGTCGACGTCCGCACCGCTCCCGGAAGCCGCCACAACCCGGACACGAACCGTGGTGCGCTGGAGCAGTGGATGCCGCGTCAGGGCATCGCCTACCGGTGGGAGCCCCGGCTCGGCGGCTTCCGCAGGACCGCGCCGGACTCACCGGACACGTTCTGGCAGAACGCCTCCTTCCGCGGATACGCCGGGTACACACGGGACCCGCAGTTCGGGGCAGCCATGGACGAGCTCCTCACAGAGGCCGCGACTGTACGCACCACGGTCATGTGCGCGGAAGCGGTGTGGTGGCGCTGCCACCGGCGGATCATCGCCGACTTCGCCGTACTCGCGCGCGGGACCCCGGTGTTGCACCTGTCCCATGACGGGCGGCTGACCGAGCATCGGCCGACGCCTGGTGCGCGGCTGCGTGACGATGGCCTCCTGGTGTATGACCAGCACTGAATCGCGATATGCGGCGCCGCAGGCGCGGATCACCTCGGTGACCGCCGTCGGCCGATGGCTGCGCGGCACCCCGAGCCGCTCCTTCACGACCGCGCGCAGCCGCTGCTCCAACGCCCGGGTCGCGGCCGGCAGAAGCATCCACGCATGCAGCTCGGCGGGCAGCGACCGTCGTCGACGGGGCGTCCGCCGAGCCGTCGTCCACCGATCCGTCCAACGTCGAACCGTCGGGTTCGGTGCCCGCGTGACGTGAACAGGCCCTCCCCTTCCTCCGCGCGGGCACAGAGCCGCTGAAGCGGCTCGCGGCGCGCTCACATGGACGGACGCCGACGGGGAACCCGTACGCTCCCGACCAGCCTAGGGAGACAACTCGTGATCATTGCCGTCGTAGTCGGAGTGTGTGTGCTCCTGGCTGTTCTCGCCTTCTTCGTCCCGCGCCTCTCCCGTCACCCCGAGCGCGGCACGCAGCGTTCGCTCGGTGCCGGGTCGCGGGTGGGCGGCAAGGCGCCCGGCGCCCTGGGCCGGCTGTTCAGCAAGCCGTTCCGGTCGAGTTCCCGCGCCGTCGGCCGCAGCGGCTCGGCGGGCCGCCGTACCCGTGGACGCATGCCGTTCTGACGTCGGCAGGGTGGGCTGGGCCGTCCGGCACCGTCCGGAGCGGGCGATGATCCCATACGGGAGTGGTGTGATGAACGCTGAAGACGCCGACGGACTGCTGGACGGCCTGACCGTGGACACCAGCCGACGGGAGCGGCCGGTCCTGCTCGACGGGACCGGCCGCCCCCTCACGACATGGCGTGAGAACCATCCCTACGGGCGCAAGGTCGGCCGTCAGGAGTACGAACGGCGCAAGCGCGTCCTGCAGATCGAGCTGCTCAAGCTCCAGCGGTGGGTCAAGGACGCGGGCGCGCGGGTGATCGTGGTGTGCGAGGGGCGTGACGCGGCGGGCAAGGGCGGCACGATCCAACGTCTGACCGAGCGGCTCAACCCCCGTGGAGCCAGGGTGGTGGCCCTGGACAAGCCCACGGAACGGGAGATGGGGCAGTGGTACTTCCAGCGGTACATCGCCCACCTGCCGACGGCAGGTGAGATCGTCTTCTTCGACCGGTCCTGGTACAACCGGGCCGGCGTGGAGCGTGTGATGGGCTACTGCTCGAAGGACGAGTACGAACTGTTCCTCGCACAGTGCCCGGCCTTCGAGCGGATGCTCGTCGACGACGGCTTCCTGCTGTGCAAGTTCTGGTTCTCCGTCTCCCGCGCCGAACAGCGCACCCGTTTTGCCATCCGGCAGGTCGACCCGGTGCGCCAGTGGAAACTGTCGCCCACCGACCTGGCCTCGCTGGACCGGTGGGACGACTACACGGAGGCCAAGGTCGACATGTTCCGGGCCACCGACACCGAACAGGCCCCCTGGACCGTCGTCAAGAGCAACGACAAACGCCGCGCCCGGCTGGAGACCATGCGCAGCCTGCTGTCACGCGTCGACTACGGAAACAAGGACCCCGAGGCGGTCGGCACCCCCGACCCGCTCATCGTCGGCGCCGCCAACACCCTCCTGGAACCCGGCGAGGAGGACACGGCCCTGTCACCGACCCCCCTGTCCCCGCACACCGAAGGGCCCGGCAGCCACCCCGGGGCCACCTGAGGGCCGGGTACGCCGTCGTCGGCTGTACCGTGAGCCGCGCGGCCGGGGGGTGCCGCAGGAGGGCGAGCGGGGCCGGTGGAACGTGGTCACCGGCCCGCCTCCCTGAGGTGCTGGCAGCGGCCGCAGTAGCGGGCCTGCGGCACGATCGTCAGACGCTCGCGGTCGATGGGCCCGCGGCACAGGTGGCAGTTGCCGTAGCGGCCCTGGTCCATGCGCTCCAGGGCCGCCTCGACGTCGGCGAGGACCATGCGGGCCGACGCGGCGAGCTGGACGCGTACCTCGGTCTGGGAGGCGGCCCGCCGGTCGAGCAGTGCCTCGGCGCGCGGCGCGGCCGAGGCCGTGAGCTGCTGGATCTGTTCGCGGCGGAACAGGCGCTGCTCGTTCAGGCTGTCGCGCAGTGCGGCCAGGTCCGCGGCCGACAGGGCCGTGCCGCGTTCGCGTTCGCCGATGGTCTGCTGGTTCACCACTTCACCCCTCGGGCTGTCAGGGAGACGGAGTCACCGGGCGGCGGTCGTCAGACCGCGTCTTGCCGGCAGGGGACACAGAACCGCGTGTAGGGCAGGATCTCCAGACGCTCTACCGGGATGGGCTTCGAGCAGCCCAGGCAGGTGCCGTAGGTGCGGTCCTGGACGCGGGCGAAGGCGGCGTCGATCTCCTTGAGGACGCGCTCGATGGTGTCCCGCTGCCCCGGCATCAGCTGCTCCCCTGCTTCGCGTCCGGCCTCGGCGAGGGCTCGCAGCTGCGTCAGGCGGGTGTCGCGTTCGTGGGCGAGGCGCTGCCGGGCCTCGTGCGCGGACAGCCGTCCGGGCCGGGACTCGGTCCGGGGTGTATCGAGTGACATGGCGGGTCCTGCCTTCCGCACGGTGGACGGGGGTACGACTTCACCGTGGCCGATGCGCCGCGCGAAACCCATCGGGCGCAATACCCATTCACCGCCGCACGGGGTCTACCGTGGCGTGGGCCGGCCGGCGGCGGAAATGGGTATCGCGCCCCATCGACGCGACCGCCCGGGTGCGGGCAGGCTTGCGGGGAGACCGGCCCGCGGCGGCGGGACACGGCACACGGGCCGGGTCGCGCGCCCGCCACGAGAACGACACAGCCCGTGTCACCGGCAGGAAGGAAGGCGTCGTCGCGGTGTCCCTGTTCTGGCGGATCTTCGCCCTCAACGCCGTCGTGCTGGGGACCGCGACCGCACTGCTGCTGTGGGCTCCGGTGACCGTGTCCGTGCCGGTGGTACTGACCGAGGCGATCATCCTCGTGGCCGGCCTGGGCGTCATGCTGATCGCCAACGCCGCCCTGCTGAGGATCGGGCTCGCCCCCCTGGACCGGCTGACGAGGCTCATGACCACGGTCGACCTCCTGCGGCCCGGCCAGCGGCTGCCGGAGCGCGGCCGGGGCGAGACCGCGGAGGTGATCAGCACCTTCAACGCCATGCTGGACCGGCTCGAACACGAGCGGGCGTCGAGCAGCGCCCGTGCGCTGCTCGCGCAGGAGGACGAACGCCGCCGTATCGCCCAGGAACTGCACGACGAGGTGGGCCAGAGCATGACCGCCGTCCTGCTGGGGCTGAAACGGGCGGCCGACGACGCGGACGAACCCCTGCGCGGCGAGCTGCAGCAGGCGCAGGAGATCACCCGCGAGAGCCTCGACGAGGTCCGCCGCCTGGTGCGCCGGCTGCGACCGGGTGTCCTGGAGGATCTCGGCCTGGTCAGCGCCCTGACCTCGCTGACCACCGAGTTCGCCGCCCACACCGGGCTGCGCGTCGTCCGTCGCTTCGACACCGGCCTGCCCGAACTGGACCAGGAGACCGAGCTGGTGCTGTACCGGGTCGCGCAGGAGGCCCTGACCAACGCGGCCCGGCACGCCGACGCCGGCCGGGTCGAGGTCAGCCTGAGCCCGGGTGACGGCGTCATCGTCCTGTCCGTCACGGACGACGGCCGGGGGGCGGGTGTGGCCCGGGAAGGGGCGGGGATCCGCGGGATGCGCGAGCGGGCCCTGCTCATCGGCGCCGCGCTGGACGTCACCTCCCGGCCGGCCACCGGTACGCACGTCCGCCTGACCGTACCCGTCCCCAGGAAGCAGCCATGACCCCGACCGACCCGACCGAGATCCGCATCCTCCTCGCCGACGACCACGCGCTCGTACGGCGCGGTGTGCGGCTCATCCTCGACGGCGAGCCTGACCTCCGGGTCGTCGCCGAGGCCGGGGACGGCGCGGAGGCCATCGCCCAGGCCCGCACCCACGACGTCGACCTCGCGGTGCTGGACATCGCCATGCCCCGGATGACAGGTCTGCAGGCCGCCCGGGAACTGATCGCGCTGAAGCCGGACCTACGCGTGCTGATGCTGACCATGCACGACAACGAGCAGTACTTCTTCCAGGCGCTGAAGGCGGGTGCCAGCGGATACGTGCTGAAGTCGGTCGCCGACCGCGACCTGGTCGCCGCCTGCCGGGCCGCCATGCGGGACGAGCCCTTCCTCTACCCGGGGGCGGTCACCGCGCTCGTGCGCAACTATCTCGACCGGGTCCGCCACGGGGAGGAACCACCCGACCAGGTGGTGACCCCCCGGGAGGAGGAGGTGCTCAAACTCGTCGCCGAGGGGCACTCCTCCAAGGAGATCGCCGAACTGCTCTTCATCAGCATCAAGACGGTCCACCGGCACCGCGCGAACCTCCTGCACAAACTCGGCCTGCGCGACCGTCTGGAACTCACCCGCTACGCCATCCGCGCCGGTCTCATCGAACCCTGACACCGCCCGCGGGCGCGCATGTCCGCCCGTCGCGCACGCGCCCGGAGCTCTCGGGCCGGCCAGGAGCGTTGGCACTGACGAAGCACTTGCATCAGGCACCGGAACGGGGAGGGGACGACGCATGGCACGCGGCTCGTCCACCGCCCCCCCGCGGGAGCGGGCTCGGCCAGGCAGCGGTGCTCGCCTTCCTGGTGGTGACCGCCGTCTCTTCGACCCGCTCCTGGCCTGGGACCTGTTGCAGCACCCCAGCTCAGGGGGTGGGGCCGGCCCGCATCAGGCGAGCGAGCCGCCCATCGCGGTGAGCGCCGACTGGTAGGCAGGCTTCTTGTTGCCGTTGCGGTCGAACAGCAATGGGTTCTCCCCGCTGCGCCAGGAGTCGCTGTCACGGATGCCCCAGACGGTGATGCCGGTGCAGCGGGACACCTCCATGCACGCCCGGACCGTGTTCGCGTACGCGGACCCCGGCGCCTGCGCGATGTCCAGCTCGGTGATCTGCACGTCCACACCGAGCGCGGCGAAGTTCGCCAGCGTCGTCCGGAAGCTGCCGGGGGGACCGCCGGCGCCGAAGTGCGCCTGCAGTCCGACGCAGTCGATGGGCACGCCCCGCGACTTGAAGTCGCGGACCATGCGGTAGACGCCCTGGGTCTTGGCGGCGTTCCAGTCCTCGATGTTGTAGTCGTTGTAGCAGAGCTTGGCCCCGGGGTCGGCCGAACGGGCGGTGCGGAACGCCTGCTCGATGAAGCCGGTGCCCAGCACGTCCCGGAAGACCGAGCTGCGCATCTGGCCGCTGTTGCCGTCGGCGAAGGCCTCGTTGACCACGTCCCAGGAGTGGATGCGGCCCTTGTAGTGGTTCATCACGGTGCTGATGTGGTTGTTCATCACGCCGCGTAACGTGTTCGCGTCCCTGATGGACTTCACCCAGTCGGGGAGTTGCTGGTGCCACACCAGCGTGTGGCCGCGCACGCGCTGGCCCCGGGAGGCCGCACGGTTCATGATCTGGTCCCCGGCCCCGAAGGTGAACTGGCCCCGGGACCGCTCGGTCGCGTCCCACTTCATCTCGTTCTCGGCCGTGACCGAGTTGAACTCCCGGTCCAAAATGCCGGTGTACTGGCTGTTCCCCAGCCGTCCGGCTGCCACGGCGGTTCCGAAGTACCGTCCGGACTGGGCGGCCTGAGCACCCAGGGTGGACGCCTTCACCGCCTTCTGTGAGCCGGTCGCGGTGCCGGGACCCGCCTCCGGCGCGCCGTTCGCGATGCCGGGCGTCGCGAGGGTCATGAGCGCTGCCAGGCCCAGTACCGATGCCCGGCGTCGGCCGAGCCGTTTCCACTGGTTCATCGTTCTCCTCGTACGGTCGGGTGCGGGTGCGGGTGCGGGTGCGGGTGCGGGTGCGGGTGCGAGTGATGGCGAAGCGGGTGTGGGTGATGGCGAAGCGGGTGGGAGCTTTCGGTGGTGCGGCGGACGGTCTTCAGGGGGTCGACACCTCGAAGCGGGTGACGCGGACGGAGCCGCCGAGTGCCCGGGTGGCGTGGTTGAAGAGGGCGAACCGGTAGCCCATGAAGAAGCGCCAGTCGTTGCCCATGGAGAAGGCGGGGCCGAGGCGGGTGAAGCGCGTGCCGTCGGTGCTGTAGGAGAAGGTGCCCGGCCGGGAGGACCCGGGGCGGATGTCGGCGTTCGCCCGCAGCCAGACGCGCCCGCCCGGCACGGTCGTGCTCGCCCGCTCGACTCCGGTTCCGGTGGTGTTCCAGTTGCCGTCCATGGTCAGCCCGTCGACCATGACCAGCCGGGTGACGCCGCCGTCGCGTTTGAGCCCGATCCACGCGGAGGAGTCACGCAGCAGCGCGAGTCCGGCCCGGTCGCCGTCGCGCATGGCCGAGGGGTCGAGCTGGACGGTGGCGGTGGAGGTGGGGCCCTGGATGCGGTGGGTGAGGGTGTTGCGGGCCCAGTACAGGTCGTTGGTGACGGTCGCGGTGGCCAGCGTCAGACCGTTGTTCACCGACCACTTCGTGTTGTCAGGGTTGTGGTTCCACTCCCACCTCGGTTTGAGGGTCGTCCCGTCGAAGGTGTCGACGCCGATCATGGGGGTCACCGGGCGGGGCGGGGCGGGCACCACCGGGGCGGGATACGAGGCGCCCCAGGCGCCGTTCACGAGTTGGACCACGGGCCAGCCGTCCGAGGTCCAGGTGATCGGCGCCAGAGCGGGCACCCGGCCGCCGGGGTACGCGTCCACGAACGCCAGGTAGTACCAGGCGCCGCTCTGTGTCTGCACCAGGCCGCCCTGGTGCGGGACACCGCCGCCGGGGATCGGCCCGCGCAGGTCGAGCAGGACCTGCCGCATCGTGTAGGGACCGAAGGGGCCGCTCGACGACTTCAGGATGTACTGGCCGTTCGCCGGACGGGTCAGGAAGATGTAGTACTGCCCGTTGATCCGGTAGAAGCGGGAGCCCTCCAGGGTGCCGACACTCGACGGTGTGGTGAACACCTGCTGGGTGCGGACCTGGGTGCGGCCGTCCGGTGAGAGCTGGGCGACGCTGATGGTGGTGTTGCCGTACGCCACGTACAGGGTGTCGTCGGTGTCGACGAGCAACCCGGCGTCGTAGTAGGGCGTGTTGATGGTGGTGAGCCTGTTCCACGGCCCCTCGACGGCGGTGGCGGTGTAGACGTACGTCCTGGCGAAGTCGATCTGGCCGAGCCAGTAGAAGGTTCCGTTGCTCGGGCGGTGGGCCAGCGACGACGCCCAGATGCCCCGGACGTAGCCGCGCCCGCCGTTCAGGTCGTACTTGGCGCCGAAGTCGAGGGTGGGCACCGCGTGACCGGCGATCTCCCAGTTCACCAGGTCGTACGAGCGCAGGACGGGTGCTCCGGGGGAGTAGTGCATCGTGGAGGCCGAGGCGTAGTAGGTGTTGCCGACGCGGATGATGTCGATGTCCGCGAAGTCCTGCCAGACGACCGGATTCGTGAGGTTCGCGGCAGCCGTGACCGATGGCCCCTGTTCCGGACCGGGGGCCGCGACAACCCGTGAGGCTCCGGTCAGGGGGAGCAGGGCGCCCGTCACCAGACCGGTGGCCGCGGCCAGCGTGCGACGGCGATCCCAAAATTGATCAGGGCATGACATATCCATGGCGTTCTCCTCGCACGTCCGGGCCGTTGTGGGGGCAGGTGTGGGGCCGGGTGCTGTGCCGACGTGCGACGTGGAGCGTGCGGTGGCTCGTCGAGGAGGGCGTCCCGGGGTCGGGCCTGCTTCTGCCTCGTTCGTGATGTCGTACATCGGTCGGCACATCGAGCACTTTGGATGATAGGAGGCCAGTAAACCCCGTCAATACCTCTCGCATGATTCGAATGATTCGACGAAATATTTCGTTCGAGCTGCGTGCCAGAATGAACCTCTGTCGGGAGCTGGTCGGAGCGAGGCGGATGCCCTGTTTGTGTGAGGCTGATGAACTCGCGCAACAACTCAAGCCGCTCCGTCCGGCGTTTTTCCGCCAGTTGAGCCGCCTGGCGCCTGACCTCGCTACGGCTGGCCTGCCGACCGGCGGTGAGCTGGGCCAGATACGAGAATCCACCCCCGAGCGCGAAAACCACGAGCAGTGGCGGCACACGCGAATACCCCGACGAGCTCCGCGAGCGGGCCGTCCGCGAGGTCCGCACCAGGGGCCGGCCGATCGCGCACGGCGTCAAGCCGGTTCGGCGACCTGGAGGCCATCGGCTCCTGCGGATGGTGGGAGGCGGAGATCGCCGCTTGTCACCGCCTGGCCGTGTCGTCGCTCTCTCCGGAGAAGCGGCGGTCAGGTCGTGGTGAATGACCTGACCGCCGCCTGCCCGTTTCGGGACGGCCTGCTACTTGATGCGGATCTCGGCGAGTTGGAGGCGGTACTTGCTGGACTCGTCCGAGGCGGGCTTGCCGAGCTTGGAGACCTTCAGGCGTAGATAGCGGCCGGTGGCGGCCGTGAGAGTGTAGGTCTGAGCGGCTCCGTCGGGGTTGGGTTCGGCGGTGATGGTGCGAGCCGTGGTGTAGGTGCCGGATCCGTCCGGGCGGGTCTGGAGCGTGAAGTCGACCGGGAAGCCGGCTGTTCCGCCGCCAGCTGCGCCGGTGTCCGTGCGGGGGTGAAGAGTGACGGACCCGATGGCCCGGTCGGCGCCGAGGTCGATCTCGATCCACACGGGGGTGTCGCTGACGCCGGCGGAGGGGAAGTCGATGCTCGTGAAGCCCCTGGCGCCGGACACGCTGGTCGTGGTGCCGTCCAGGAGCCGGGTCTTGCCCCAGTCGCCGTTCTCCAGCGTGTAGTTGGCCCTGACGGCGGTCGCGGCGGTGGGGACGGCGAGTTCGGCGAGTTGCAGCCGGTACTTGGTGGTCTCGTCGACGGGAGGGGTACCGAGCTTGGTGGCTTGCAGACGGACGTAGCGGGCGGTCCTGGTTTTGAAGCCGTACGTCTGCACGCGCCCGCCCGGGTTGGGCTCGGCGGTGACCGTGCGGACGGTGGTGTAGGTGCTCGACCCCTCGGGGCGGGTCTGGATCGTGAAGTCGACGGGGAAGCCCGCCGTGCCGCCGCCGACCGCCGGGGTGTCGGTGCGCGGGAAGAGCCGCACGGCGTCGACGTCGGTGTCGGCGCCGAGGTCGATCTCCACCCAGACGGGGTTCGCGCTGACATCGGCGGAGGGGAAGTCGATGCTGGTGTAGCCCCTGGCGCCGGTCACGCTGGTGAGCTTGCCGTCGGTGAGCCGGTTCCTGCCCCAGTCGCCGTTCTCCAGGCTGCTGTTGCTGGTGACGGGCCGACCCAGGGCGAGATTGTCCAGGCGGCCGGCGCCGGCGACGGTGAACGTCCAGCTGCCCGGCTGGAGGGTGAAGTAGACGTACGAGGAGTCCTTGCTCGCGTAGCTGAGCCCCGAGACGCTCCCGGTGGAGGCGCCGCCCGTGAAGACCGTGGTTCCGTTGGCCTTGATGACCGGTGAGGAGCCGCCGTACGTCGGAACACCCACCCGCGCGGTTGTTGCACTCGGGGAGGTGAGGGTCAGGGTGACCTGGTCGCCGTCGCGTGTGATGCCGAAGCGGATGTCGCCCTTGACGGTCGGTGTGACCGTGTTGATCTTCGTGAGGGTGCCGGTCTGCGGGATGACGTCGTACGTGGTCCAGCCGGGCTTGGTGGGACGGACGCCGGCGGCGTAGGCGGACAGCGCGTACAGGGGGCCACCGTTCCAGGCGTGGTTGTCGGTGCCACCGGACTTGTCCCATATTTCCCACAGGGTGTAGCAGGCGGGGTCGGCGACCTGGGCGGCGTAGCGGTTGCGCATCCGCTCCTCGGCGACGGTGGCCGCTCCCATGAGGTAAAGGGCTTCCAGGACGTAGAACTCCATGTAAGGGCTGGCGTTGAGGTGGGTGCGCAGCACCTCGGTGATCGCCCGGTGTCGGGAGGCGGGCGCGAGGCCGGCGACGACGGCGAGACCGTTGCCGCGGTCGTCGGTGTCCTTGGTGTAGCCGGGTGAGCGGTACTCGTTCTTGGACGTGTCCCACAGAACGCGGTCGAAGTTGGCCTTGATGCTGTCGCGCTTGGCCTGCCATGCGGCGACGTCACCGCTGTTGCCGCTGAGGCCGGCGAGGGTGATGGCCGTGCCCAGGGCCAGGTAGTACCAGCAGTTGTCCAGCAGGCGGGCGTCGATGTTGGTGCCCCAGTCCTCCCAGTCCCAGTCCCCCGCCCGGTGGTTGACCAGCCCGGCCGAGTCCAGGCTCCACAGGTTCAGGTACGCCTTCACCGCCGGGTAGGTGCCGGCGACCGCGTCGGAGTTGCCCGTGTAGAGGTGGTACGTACCGAAGGCCCACACCGAGGCGAGCATCTGGACGGGCAGTTCAGCGGTCCAGATGGTGGAGGGCATCGGCGAGTAGAGCACGCCACTCGGCTTCTGCCAGGCGGTCAGCTCGGCGATGGCCTTGGCGCCGAGGGCGTGGGAGCGTGTGTCGAAGGTGTAGAAGCCTTCTTTGAGCTGGTTGACCACATCGCCCCACCACTGGGCGCGTTCGCGGGTGGGGCAGTCCATGTAGGTGTCGCGCATGTTGACGTACATCGTGCGCGCCGCCTTGCCCCACAGGGTGTCGAAGAAGGCCTCGTTGCTGCTGAACGATCCGGCGAAGTCGGTGTCGTAGCCGGATTCCCGGTACTTCAGATCCAGAATGGTGACACCGGTGGGGATCGTGTACTTCACCGCCGTGCCGCTCATCCAGGCCAGCGCCTCGAACTCCTGGACCCCGCCCTTGCAGACGTAGGTGGCGCGAATGTTGTTCTCCGCCCCGGGTGTGAGGCCGGTCAGGCCGTCGCCGTCGGCGTAGTGGTCGGTCTGCACGCCGATCACCGCGCCGGCCGGAGCGTCCACCCTCAGATACGGCGTGACCTGGAGGTTCGAGGGCAAGGTGGCCGTGATGGCGGTGGCGCCCTGTCCCGTGGACGGAAGCGACGAGGCGTTGCCGTAGGACTTCAGGCTCGAGTACCGGAACTGTGGGACGGGCCGCCGGACGAGACCGTTCCAGGGCGCGGCACCGGCGGCTCCGAAGTCGGTGGGGGCACTCCACGCGCTGTCGTCGTAGCCGGCCGACTCCCAGGCGGTCATGGCGGTGGCGTTGCGTGCGTCGTAGTGGATGTTCGACTCGGGCAGGCGGAAGTTGACCTGGGTGCCGCTGGTGTTGTTGGAGTAGCCCGGATGGACGATGTGCTTCCAGCCGGTGTCGCTGACGAGCCGGGTGGTGGTGGAACCTGTGGTGATGTCGGACTGGAACAGCAGACCGCCCTTGCCGCTGCTGCTGTGCGAGAAGCCCTGCTTACCGAAGTACCACACCAGTAGCGCCACCGTGTTGCGGCCGCTCGTGAGGTACGGCGCGAGGTCGATCTCGTCGTAGTAGGTGCCGGTGCGGTCGGGGCCCCGCTTGAGCTGTCCGTCGAAGACGACGAGCGTGCCGTTGACCCACAGCCAGTACTTGGAGTCCGCCGCGATGTGCGTCACCGCCTTGGACGGCGCGGAACCCAGGGTGAAGGATCTGCGGAATGCCACCCACTGGTTCGTCGAGCTGGACGGAGCCCAGATCCACTTCGCGGTCCAGGAGACGGCGGCCGACGCCGGGGCGGCGAGCCCCGGCAGGAGCGCCGAGCCGAGGGTGGGCGTGAGCGCCACGGCTATGGCGGAGCACAGGATGGACCGGCGCGTTACAGAGGACATGTGGGCTCCTGCTGTCGATGTGCGGTGATGTATGGCGATGTGCGGTGATGTGCGGTGATGTGGGGTTTGCGGGGCGTCGTGTTCTGGAGGCCGAGGAAGAGGGGACGCAGCGACGCCGACGATTTTGAATCGTTTCATTCCTGTGTTTGCAGCGGGAATTCTTTGCCGCTCGGTGAGAAGGTGTCAAGGTCCGTGCGAGGGGAATTCGGCCGTGGCGTGCCGAGGGGTGCCGAGGTGACACAGGGCAGGGCCGGGTTCGCCGTGGTCGGCTGTGTGTCGCTGTTGAGTGCCCGCAACAGGTGGAAACCACTGGCGATCGGCGGCAGCGATGACGGCACCAGGAAGTGCCCCGCATGCTCGCATCCGTGCAACGCAACCATCGCCCCTCAGGGGCCGGACCGCGTGCTGCGTCACCGCGCTTGCCGAGGGTGGCCGCCCCTCGGGCCCCGTGAACCGCAGGTGTCAGAGGTATTGACGCTTCCGTCTTCCTCCCGCTTAACTCTGCCCGACTTTACGAACATTGTTCGAGGATTCGAACTAACCGGTGCTGGCGTTGTGACCCTCCGAAGGCCCCTAGCCCCTGGGGAAAGGCCGCCCGGTAGCCGCGTCCGTCCCCTCGACACCGAGCGATCCATGCCCCCCACTGCCCCCTCACCCGGCGGTGGCATGGCACAACGACGGGAGATGTACATGTCCGCTGTTCTCGCACGGCTGGCGGCGATATTGGTCGCCGCTTGTCTGCTCTTCACCTCCCAAGTCCTGACCACACCTCAGCGGGCGGCCGCCGCCGACCCCGGCTATCTGATGACGCACTTCATCGGGGAGGGGGCGACCGGGCAGCAGATCTACTTCTCGCACAGTGCGGACGGCCTGCACTGGAACGACCTCAACGGCGGGGGAATGACCCTGCGCTCCAACGTCGGCACGCGCGGGGTGCGTGACCCCGCACTGGTCCGCTCCCCGGGCGGTGACAAGTACTGGATCATCGCGACCGACCTGTGCATCGGCTGCGGGCAGACGTGGAGTCAGGCCATCAACGACGGCAGCCGCAACCTCGTGGTGTGGGAGTCCACGGACCTGGTCAACTGGTCGCAGCCGTGGTTGCTCAACGTCGCGGGCGCGATCCCCGACGGGCGCAACGCGTGGGCACCGGAAGCCATTTGGAACCCGGCCACCAACGACTACGTCCTGTACTGGGCGACGAACGTGCCCCTGAACGGCGCGACGAAGCACCGCATCTTCTACGCTCGCACCAGCGACTTCCGCACCGTCACCACCCCGCAGACCTACATCGAGCGTCCCGGCACTCAGGAACTCATCGACACCCAGATCGTCGAGTTGCCGGCCGGTGTGGGCAACTACCGTTACGTGCGTGCCTCCGGCGACGGCCAGATCACGCTCGAGGGCAGCAACTCGATCCTCGGCACCTGGACGAACCTCGGCAACCTCTCCGGCATCGGCCTGACCGGTTCCCAGGTCGAAGGCCCGATGTGGATGAAGTTCCGCGACCGCAACGAGTGGACCCTGTACCTCGACCAGTACGCGAGCGGGCGCGGTTACATGCCGGTCATGACGACCAACCCGTCCAGCCCCGGCACCTACCGGATTCCGGCGTCGGGCAGCTACAGCATGGGCGGAACGAAGAAGCGGCACGGTTCGATCCTGAACCTGACAGCCGCCGAGGAGAGCCGCGTCCTCACACGCTGGTCCAACACCCTCGCCCAGCGGCTCCAGTCGTTCAACTTCCAGGACCGGTACGTGCGGCACGCCAACTTCGACGTGCGCATCGACCAGAACATCACCAGCGAGGACGCCAAGTTCCGGCTCAGGCCCGGCCTGGCGGGCTCCGGCACCGTCTCCTTCGAGTCGGTGAACTTCCCCGGGTACTTCCTGCGGCACTCCAACTACGACTTCCAACTGGTCTACAACGACGGCAGCAGCCAGTTCGCCGCGGACGCCACCTTCCGCCAGGTTGCCGGCCTCGCCGACTCGACCTGGTCGTCGTTCCAGTCGTACAACCACCCCGACCGCTACATCCGCCACTACGCCTACGAACTGCGGCTGGACCCGATCACCACCGCGACAGGACGCAACGACGCCACCTTCCGCGTGACGAGCTGACCCCACCGACAGGGATGCCGGTGCTCTCGGGACCGTCCGCGGGAGTGCGGATCGGGGCAGCCTGCGCCCGTCTCCGATGAGCAGCCGAACCGACCCGGTGCCTCGGGTCGGTTCGGCTCCTGCTCGGGGCGTCACATGTGTACGACGGGGGAGGCGTCGGGGTCGTGCTCCGGTACGCCGCGTCGGTAGAGGATGACGCTGACGACCAGGCCGACGGCGAAGAAGACGGCCGACCACCAGTAGGCGGTGGAGTAGGCCTCCAGGCCCGCATGGGCCTGAACAGCGGGGTCCCTGGGGTCCTTGCCGGTCAGGTAGTCGGTGGCGGCGCTGGTGGCAAGGGTGTTGAGCAGGGCGGTGCCGATCGAGCCGCCGACCTGCAGCATGGCGTTGACGGTGGCGGAGGCGACCCCGGAGTGCTCGGCGTCCACGCCTGTGACGGCGAGGCTCATGCCAGGGGGCATCACCAGGCCCAGGCCGAGACCCACCACGACCAGTGCAGGCAGGATGTCCGTGGCGTAGGAGCTGTGCAGGTCGAGGGCGGTCATCCAGACCATGCCGGTGGCGGCCAGGCCCATGCCGAGCGGGACCACCGGCTTGGGGCCGATGCGGGGGATCAGCACGCTGGTGGCAAGGGCGGAGCTGATCACCAGCGCGCCGGTCATGGGCAGGAAGGCCAGCCCGGTCTCGATGGGCGAGTAGCCGAGGCTCTGCTGCAGGTAGTAGGTGAGGAAGAGGAACACCCCGAACATGCCGGCGCCGCTGATCAGCACGGCCATGAAGGAGGCGCCGCGGTTGCGGTCGAGCAGCACGCGCAGGGGCAGCAGGGGATGGGAAGACCTGGTCTGCCACACGGTGAACGCGGCGAGCAGGACGACTCCGGCGACCAGCCAGCCCCATGTCTGCGGCGAACTCCAGTCATGGCTCTCGGCGTTGGCGAAGCCGTAGACCAGGCTGAACAGGCCGCCACCGACGAGGATGGCGCCGGGGATGTCCAGGCTGGTGGTCTTGTCGCGGTGGGAACGGCGCAGAAGGAGGGCACCTCCGAGGAACGCCGCACCGGCGAAGACGAGGTTGACGTAGAGGGTCCAGCGCCAGTCCAGGTGCTCGGTGAGCACACCGCCGAGCAGCAGGCCGATGGCACCGCCGGCGCCGGCGATGGCGCCGTAGACACCAAAGGCCCTGGCGCGCTCCTTGGGGTCGGTGAACGTCGTGGTCAGCAGCGACATCGCGGCCGGTGCGAGCAAGGCCCCGAACAGGCCCTGACCGACGCGCGCGGCGACCAGCACCTCGAAGCCGTTCGCGGCGCCGCCCAAGGCGGAGGCCCCGGCGAAGCCGACCAGTCCGACCAGGAAGGTGATCTTACGGCCGAACAGGTCGGCTATGCGTCCGCCGAGCAGCAGCAGGCTGCCGAAGGCGAGGGCATAGGCGGTGACGACCCACTGCCGGTCGCCGTCGGAGAAGCCCAGGTCCTTCTGGGCCGAGGGCAGGGCGATGTTCACGATCGTCGAGTCGAGCACCACCATGAGCTGGGCTACGCCGATGACGGTGAGAATCCACCAGCGATGGCGAGGTGGTGCGCCGGAGGACGGGAGCGGGGACACGGTGGCCGCGGCCGGTGTGTCGTAGGACGTTTGCGACATGACGAAGTCTCCAGAAGTGGTCAAGGAGCAGGAACGTGCGGTGATGTGTCGGACGGCTGCTTCGTCGGAGCTCGTCATCAGACCGAACCACAGGGGCGGGACGGACAGACTCACGCCGGTGGAGCATCAGAGGGTCGACCCAGGAAGGGGTCGTCTCCACCTGCTTCAGCAGCGCGGCGACGGCTTGCGGGGGCCGCTCGTCGAGACCTGCCAGCCCTTTCCTCGGACCGGCGTCGAGAGCCAGGTCCCCCGAGCCGGTCGGGACGGTGGGGATGTCCGTCACGAACAACCTCTGACACCTGTCAGATTAGTGGCAATCTGACAGGTGTCAAGTAAGCTCGTTTCTCGTGCACCCGGGGCCGGACTGCGGGCAACCCCGGCATGCGGCCGAGGCAGGTCTGTTCGGGAAGAGCGCGAGGCCGACGAACGACGCCTGTGAGGTGGACGCCGCGGCAGGCTCGAACCAGGGTGTGCGACAGGCGGACTCCGGGATCGACGACGCCGAGCGGCTCCGCCAGATCGTCTTCTACCACGGACTCCTTGCGACGGATGCATCAAGGGGCCGGTGAACTCGACCGGGCCGATCTGCTGCAGCTGGACCCGACGGCCAGGCGTCGGCGGCCGTACCCGCGTCCTGATCCTCGCGACCTCCAACGCGTCGGGCGTGCTGGAACCGGTCGCCAAGTCGAACCACGAAGAGGCGCTGCGCCCCCGTCGGCAGCGGGATGCGCTGGTTACCGCTCGGTCTCCAGGCGTGCGGCCCGGTCCTCCAGTGCCGCGCGGTGGAGGCGGCGGATCCGTAGCGTCAGGCCGATGCCGATGCCGATGCCGATGCCGATGCCGATGCCGATGGCGATGGCGGTGGCCGCCGTTCGCTGTGGTGCAGTCGACGTGGGGCGCTCCGACCGCGGAGAGGTGGTGGGCCCGCGCATGTCCCAAACAGGCAATCCGCCATGTCTCCTATGGGAAAGACCTGGCCACGGCTCTAGGGGTTCACTGTCGGCCACCTCGACGAAAAGGAGCCGCAACATGCCCGAGGAAGCCAGGTCGGAATTCTGGAAGGGCCTCAAGCCGATCACCGACTCGGTGAAGCCCGACGCACAACCGGAGGTCTACCTGTCCCAGGTGGCCACCGACGACGACCGGTACTACGCACCGCTCAGCGAGACCGTCGGCTCGCGCCCGCTGTGGATCAACGTCAAGGACAACTCCTGGGCCGACATCCTCTGCGCCAAGCAAGCCGGGCTCGTCAACCGGCACTACCACCCGCACGAGGTGTTCGCGTACACGATCTCCGGCAAGTGGGGCTACCTGGAGCGGCCCTGGACCGCGACCACCGGTGACTTCGTCTACGAGGCCCCGGGCGAGGGACACACACTGGTGGCCTACGAGAGCGACGAGCCGATGAAGGCGTTCTTCATCGTCAAGGGTCCGTTGATCTGGCTGGACGAGGACGGCGGAACGGTCGGCTACTTCGATGTCCACGACTACATCGAGCTGTGCCGGAACCACTACGAGAAGGTCGGCATCGGTGCCGACTACGTCAACTCACTCTTCCGGTGACCCCGGTCCCATCGCTCGAACGAGGTTCCGATGCCACGTCTCCGTACCCGAGTCCGGCCCGAAGCGGAAGCGCCGCCCGCGGCCGTCGACACCACTGCACGCCGCTATGAGAACCGGCTGCTGCTGATCCTCTTCCTGGCCTTCGGTTTCGTTTTCTTCGACCGCCAGGCGTTGCCGTTCCTGGCCCCGTTCATCAGCAAGGACATTCATCTGTCCAACACCGAGCTGGGCACACTGTCCGGAGTGCTGGCCCTCACGTGGGCACTGTCCGGGCTGGTGGCCGGCCGTCTCTCGGACAAGCTCGGAAGACGCAAACCCATTCTGATCGCCGCGGTGGTCCTGTTCTCCTGCTTCTCCGCGGCGGGCGGGCTGATGACCGGCTTCCTCGGTCTCCTCGTCGCCCGGGCCCTGATGGGTGTGGCGGAGGGAGCCGTGCTGCCGCTGGCCCAGTCACTGATGGTGGAGGCGTCGCGGGAGAGCCGTCGCGGGCTCAACATGGGGCTGCTCCAGGGCTCGTCGGCAGGCCTGATGGGCGGGATCCTCGCCCCGCTGGCGGTGGTGTGGCTGGCCGAGCTCCATGGCTGGCGCACGGCCTTGCTCGTGACGATCGTGCCTGGTCTGCTCATCGCGGTCTGGATCGCCAAGTCGGTCAGGGAGGTCCCGCCCGGCGGCCGGGTCCAGGTCGCCGCCGCCGATGCCGAGGCCGTACCCGAGACGACGGCCGCCCCCAGGCCGTCGGTGCGGGAGGTTCTGCGACACCGCAACATCGTCCTGTGCATGGCGGTCGCGTGCTGCTACCTGACCTGGTTCATCGTCATCGTCACCTTCACCCCCACGTACCTGCTGACCGTCAAGGGCTTCTCCCCGGGCACCATGAGCGGAGTCATGACCTGCCTGGGAGTGGGGTGGGTGCTGTGGGGGTTCCTCACCCCGGCCGTCTCCGACCGCATAGGCCGCAAGCCGACCATGATCGGCTTTTCCGTGACAGCGGCCCTGTGTCCGCTCGCGGTGGTCTACGTCACCGATCCGGTGATGCTGGGCCTGGTCATCGTGCTCACCTACACCGGGCTCGGCTGCTTCACCCTGTTCATGGCCACCATCCCCGCCGAGACGGTGCCCCGTGGCGCGCTGGCCACCGCACTCGGGCTGGTCATGGGAGTCGGTGAGCTGGCCGGTGGCTTCCTCGCCCCGATGATCGCCGGGCGCGCGTCGGACGTCTGGGGCCTGCAGACGGCCATGTTCATCTCGGCCGGCGGCGCCGTCGGCGTCGTCCTGCTCTCCCTCGGCCTGCGGGAGACCGCGCCGCGGGTGTTGCGCCGACGGGCCGAGCGGGCCGCGGTTGCGGTCGGTTCGGGCGCAGCGGTGGCGGGAGCGGCCGAATGAGGGCCGACCCGCGGCGTATGCGGGCCGCTGTCTGGTACGGAGCCAGGGACGTCCGGATAGCAGAGGTGGACGTTCCCGCACCCGGGCACGGTGAGGTGCTCATCAAGGTCTCCTACTGCGGTATCTGCGGCAGTGACCTGCACGAGTACGTCGACGGACCACACGCGATCCCCGTCGCGGAGCCGCATCCGGCTTCCGGCGCCACGGCTCCGCTCGTCCTCGGCCACGAGTTCTGCGGGACGGTGGAGGCCCTCGGACCGTCGGTGACCGGCCTGACGATCGGTGACCGGGTCGCAGTCGAACCGAACTACCGGTGCGGGACGTGCCCACGGTGCCGGGCAGGGGAGTACAACATCTGCCGGCACTTCGGGTTCGCCGGGCTGATGGGGAACGGCGGCATGGCCGAGTACGCGGCCGTCCCCGCCTACATGGCGCACCGCCTCCCCGAGACCGTGTCGCTGGAGCAGGCCGCGCTCTTCGAACCAGCCTCGGTCGCCCTGCACGCCCTACGGCGCGCAGGGGCCCTGCCCGAGACGGTGGCGGTGGTCGGCCTGGGCCCGGTCGGTCTGCTCACCGTCCGGCTCGCCGCGGAACGCAACGTGCGGCGCATCGTCGCCGTCGACGTTTCCCCGACTCGCCTGCACCGCGCCGCCGGGCTCGGCGCCACCGATCTGGTCGACGCCCGCGTGGAGGAAGGCGCCGGGGAGCACATCCGTGAGCTGACCGGGGGTGAGGGCGTCGATGTCGCGTTCGAAGTGGTCGGCTCTGAGAGCGCCCTGCGCACCTGCCTGGCCGCGACTCGGCGCGGCGGCAGGGTCGTCCTCGTCGGTCTGGCCCGGGAGGTGTCCCTGGACACCTTCGCACTGGTCAACAACGAGCAGTCGATCGTCGGCAGTGTCGGGTACCGCGACACCTATCCGGAACTCATCCGGCTGGTCGCCGAGCGAGGGCTGGACCTGACACCGGTCGTCACCTCGACCATCGCCCTCGACGCTCTGGTCCCCCATGGCTTCGAGGCGCTGTCGGACGGTCCGGGAGACCAGGTCAAGATCCTGGTCGACCCCGCCGCACACCGTGACCGCCTCGACCACCTCGTCACCAGCGCGGCGTCAGCCGAGACCGCGACGCATACGACCTCGGACCGCGGGAGGAGGCGCTGAGCCCGGCTCACCGCGATCGTGCAGGCGTCGGCCGGCCGGCGGGCCCCCCGGCTCGGGCGCCGTGCCCCCGCCTGCGCGACCCGTGACGCGGCAGCGCACCGGGGGTACTCTCGCCCGGAGACAGCACCAGGCACCTCCGACGGCCCCTCACGTCAGAGGCGAGGCCCAGCCCGGCGGCCGCATCGACTCCCTGTCGTCACGGCAAAAACAGTCCCGCACCACAGTCATCAGGGATGCACGGGCCGGAAAGGAGATTCAGGTGTACCTGCCTATCGTCTCCCGCGTGTCCACACAGTCGGTCGACCCGGCGGACCGCATCGACTTCTGGGAAGAACACAACCGCCAGGCTCTGGTGGGCTTGACATGCTCGTCGTACTCGCGGGACGGCCTGCTGGCCACGGAGACGAACGTCGAGCTGGGAGACCTGCGGCTGGCCGAGATCGCCGGCAACGAGCACGTCATCGAACGGACCCCACGGACCTGTCGGACCCTGCCGAAGGACTCGATCTTTGTCACGCTGTTGACGGCAGGCGGCGGGGTGTTCTTCCACGAGGACGGTTGCGTCACCCTGCAGACGGGCGACCTGATTCTGTACGACACGAGGCGGCCCTATCTGTTCGGGTTCCCCTCTCCCATGCGCCAGTTGCTGGTGGACATCCCGCGTGAGGTGTTCGCCGCGCAGTGTGCCCCCGGCGAGGTGTCCGCACCGATGCTGCTCGGCCGGGGGTCGGCTGCCGAAGGTGCCCGGGCTTCCGCACTGGAGGCGGTGCTGGCCGACTGGGTCACGGGGCAGGGCGGCGAGGACTCGGTCAGCACGCAGGCCACCGTGCTGGATCTCGTCCGTACGCTGGCCGCACCGAGGCTGGGCGGTTCCGCGTCGCCCGCCATGCTCTCCCAACTGGCGGTGGCCAAGGACTACATAGCCCGGCACCTCACGGACCCCGGGCTGAGCTCGGGGATGGTCGCGGAGGCGATCGGAGTGTCCGCGCGGCACCTCAGCCGTATCTTCCAGCCGACCGGGGTGAGCCCCTCCCGTTACATCCTCGAACAGCGGCTCGGCAAGGCCCGGCAGGTGCTCGCCGAGCCGAGCTCCCGCCATCTGACGATCGCCGAAGTCGCCCATTGCTGGGGCTTCGCCAGCCAGGCCCACTTCACCCGGGTCTTCCGGAGCCGTTTCGGCCGCACTCCCGGAGAATCGCGCCCGCGCTCGTCGCGGGCGCCGAGCTGACGCGAACGCCCTTCACCCTCGGCCGCATGTTGGTCGACCGTCCAAGACACTGCGATAAAGTACGGGCGACTACGCGTCTCGATCACACAGGGGAAACCGGACTGCATGCCTCGCATGGCGGCGAAGGACCGACGGGAAGAGCTGATCGCAGCGGCGTTCCGCGTCATGGTCCGCGACGGAGTGACGAAAGCGACCACGCGCGCGATCGTCAGTGAAGCGAAGATGCCGTTGGGTGTCTTCCATTACTGCTTCAGCTCCAGGGAAGAACTGCTCCAGGAAGTCCTCACCCGCTTCGCCGCCAGGAGTGCCGAAGCGGCGCGCAATGCCATTTCCGAGGGCGGCGACCTCGGCATGAGGATCTCCGAGAGCCTGGAAGCTTTCTGGGGTGGAGTGGAACTCAGTCCGGGAGAGCACCAGGTGACCTATGAGCTCACCCATTACGCCCTGCGGCAGGCCGGCTTCGAGGAGTTGGCTCGTCGGCAGTACCAGAGCTACCTGGAAGTCCACCAGGGGCTCCTCACGGAGGCCGCCGAGGCCCAGGGAATCCGTTGGACTGTTCCTGTACCGGTCCTGGCTCGCTATCTGAACTCGGTGTTGGACGGCCTCATCCTGTGCTGGCTGGTCGACCGCAACAGCGAGGACAGCCGCGAGGTGCTCCGTCTGACCGGCGAGCATCTTCTGACCCTTGCCGAGAAGAAGGAATAGCTGCGGGTTCGGAGTTCTCGGTGGCGGCGCGTTCCGGCCCGCGCCGCGGCCTCAGACATGGCCGATCACCGCTCCGGTGGCCGGATTTCCACTGCGATGCGAGCGCTCGCCGGGGCTCCGCCTGCGTCGAGGGTTCCGATGTGAGCCGCGAAGCTCCCGCCGGAACGTTGACTTCGGTTCACGCAGGATGAGACGGTCGCTCGTACAAGTCAAGCGTCTTGTACGAGCGTCCAACTCCTGGTCGTGGTGAAGAAGAGCCACGTCAGCCGGTCACTGAAGGAGTGGCTGAATGAAAAGGACGGCAGTGGTCGCGTTGAGCGGCCTCGGTGTTCCGGAATCCCTGCGCTGGCACGAAGGAGCTCTGTGGTTCTCCGACCTGGCGCACGGCTCCGTGCATCGCTGGGACGGCAGCGGGGAGCCGGAGACGGTCCTGAAGGTGCCGGGCCGGGCCGGCGGGCTCGGCTGGCTTCCCGACGGCCGTCTGCTCGTCGTGTCCATGGACGGAGGGTGCGTGTACCGGATGGAGGCGGACGGCGAACTGGTCGAGCACGCCGATCTGCGCCACATCGTCGGCGGCCCGGTGAACGACATGCTGGTCGACCCGCAAGGGCGGGCGTACGTCGGAAACTTCGGTTTCGACTACCACGCCTTCACGCGCAAGCACCCGAACTCTCTGCTCTATGCGCCGCCCGGACCCCCGAGAACCCCGGTCGCGTGTCTGGCTCCGGACGGAAGCCTGATCGGTCTGACCGAGCCGCTGCTGTTTCCCAACGGCATGCTCCTCACGGCTGACGGCAAGGCGGTGATGGTGGCCGAGACACTCGCCATGCGACTCATCCGCCTTCCCGTCGACGCCGACGGCACGCTCGCCGGCCCACAGCCCTGGGCCGCGCTGATCTCACCGGTCCTGTGGGGCCTGCTGAACCACCCGGGGCTGCCCGGACGCATCACCCGCAGGATCTCCGCCCTCCTGGACCGTCCCGCCGTAGCGAAGCGTTCCGCGTCACCCGTCGCACCGGACGGCATCGCCTGGGACGCCGACGGCGAGACGATCTGGGTGGCGAACGCCCTGCGTGGCGAATGCGTGCGCGTGGCAGAGGGCGGCCGTGTCCTCGATCGGGTGGCGACGAGCCGGCAGACCCTCAGTTGCCTGGTGGCGGGTCATGACGGCCGCACTCTTTTCGCCGCGACCGTCCCGACGGACGATCCCGTCCGCGCCGCCGCGCTGGGCGGCGGCCGTATCGAGATGGCACGGCTGTGACCCACCCCGTTGCGTGCGGCCGTGACGCCTTCGGTGACGAACGACGCCGAAGCGCCATGAACGAAGGAGTCTGTGGCCATGGGCCGGAGAACTGAGCAGGAGCAGGTCGTCCTCGTGACCGGCGCGGCGGCCGGCATCGGCGCCGCCATCGCGGAACTCGCCGTCGCGTGCGGCCATCGGGTGATGCTGACCGACATCGACGAAGTGGCTGTCGTCAGCCGCGCCCTCAGCCTCGGTGACCGGGCCGCCGCCTGTGTGCTGGACATCCGCAGTTCCGCCGGGTGGGCCAGGGCCTTCGAGGCGGCGGAGGCCGCCTTCGGACGGGTCGACGTACTGGTCAACAACGCGGGCATCACCCACACCGGAGTCGCACGCGACCTCCGGGAGCAGCAGCACCGGGACATCGTCGAGGTGAACCTCCTCGGCACCATCACCGGGGTCTGCACGGCACTGGAGCGGATGACCGCGCAGGGCCACGGTCACATCATCAACGTCTGCAGCATGACCGCGTTCCTGCCGCTGCCCGGATACGCCACCTACTGCGCCTCGAAGTACGGGCTGCGGGCCTTTCACCACAGCGTCGCCATCGAGGAGCGCGACGGGCCGCTGGACTTCACGATCATTCATCCGCCGTCCACCCGGACGAGCATGCTCGAGCAGGAAATGGCCGACCCCTCCAGCGCCATCGCCTTCGCGGAGAAGCCCTACGCACCCGAGCGGATCGCCCGGGCCGTCGTCGACGCCATCGCCGCCAAGCCGGTCGAAGTCGTCTTCCCGCCCCTCGGAGGCCGCGTCCAGCGGATCGCCGGCGTCTTCCCCGGGCTGATGCGCCTCGTCCTGCCCATCGCCGAAGCCAAGGGGCTGCGGCGGCGGGAGCGCCTCATGCCCCGCCCCGGGACCGGCCGATGAGGGACGACGACGCCCTCGGACCGCCAATCCGCTCGCCGATCCGTCCGACGGTCGCCCCGTCCGACCCGAGAAGAGCGTCGTTCCGCCCGGCCGCCGTTGCCACGGCCGCGCTGTGCACTCCCCGGAAAGGGTCTGCGAACGCGTCAACACCCTCCACCTGGTGTCGGGCGACGACGAGTTCACCGCACTGCGCAACCGGCTCGACCCCGACCGACGCTTCACCGACCCGTACTGCGCAAGTGCCGGGGGACTGATCAAGCACCTCGCCCGACCGGCGGTCTTCGTATCGGCTACGGTGTTGCTGTTACGGTGCTGGCGGAGGAGGTCGGACGTTCCGTGGCAGAAGCTGGTTCTGCGCCGACAGGCGCGAGGGCATCGGCACGGCGTTCTCCGGGGCGGCCGCCCGTGCCGTTGGAGCGCATCGTCGCCACCGCACTGCGGATCGTGGAGGAGGAGGGCTCCGACGCTCTCTCGATGCGGACGCTGGCCCAGCGTCTGGGTTCGGGCACGGCGACGCTGTACCGGCACTTCGACAACCGGGCAGCTCTGGTCGCGCATGTCGTGGACCGCATGTTCGGCAGCGTGGAGCTGAACGGTGACGAACTCCTCGCGCTGGGCTGGGAGAGGGCGCTGCGGACGGTCGCGCACACCATGTTCGACGCCTTGGCCCGGCACAGCAACGCGGCCCGCCTGCTGGTCGAGCAGGTACCCCTGGGACCGAACGCCATGGCATTGCGGGAGCGCTGTGTCGCGGTGCTGCTCGACAGTGGTTTCCCACCGCGAGTGGCCGCGTACGCGTACGCGACCGTGGCCCGCTACGTCCTCGGGTTCGCCGTGCAGGTCAACGGGCATGCCGGCGCGGAACAACCCGACGACGCGGCACGGACGGCAGCCGTCTTTCAGAGCGTGGATCCCGACCTGTTCCCGGCCACCGTGACGGTGGCCGGGGTGATGCCGGTTCCGATCGAGGACGAGTTCTCCTTCGGGCTCGAACTTCTTATCGGCGGCCTTGCCCATCTGCGCGACGAGGCCTGACCGAGCGACATGATCGCTAGGACAGGTTCTGGAAACGGACCGCTCCTTCGGGCAGATCCCGCTCCGTGGTCAGCGGCAGCTCCACAGAAGTGAGCATGTCCCGGTGGCGTTCCGCGCGGTTCGCCGTAGCGGCCCACGGGGATCGGAGCGAGGCTCTCGGCGGCGGTCTCCTCGACGGACCTGCCCTCCCGCTCGGCCTTGGCCTGGTCGAGGAACTTGGTCCGCCGGGTGCCGATTCGGCCGGGGACGACCACGTTGCAGGTGACGCCGTCGGCCGCCACTTCCCGGGCCAGCGTCTTGGACCAGCCGAGCTGGCTGCCAGAGCGGCGATGGGAGCGCTCCCGAAACTGTCTCCGGCCCGGGTCGCCCGGCGGACACCGACGCTCCTCAGGCCGAGTCGCGGACCTGCAGCTTTGTACGGAGGATGACATGACGGTAGGCCACCGACGGCTCGTCCATGTCCTCCAGCAGCAGCCGGATCATGGCCCGGCCCATCTCCTCCAGCGGCTGACGCACAGTGGTCAGGGGCGGATCGGTGCGCTGAGCCAGGGGAAAGTCGTCGAACCCGATCACGGCGACATCCTCCGGCACGCGCCGTCCGGCCGCACGCAGTGCTTTCAGAGCCCCCGCCGCCGTGGTGTCCGACGCGGCGAGGACCCCGTCGATCTCCGGGTGCCGTTCGAGCAGTTCTGCCATGGCGCGGCGCCCGCTGTCCTCCGTGAAGTCGCTTTCGGCGACCAAGGACTCCTCGTACCCCGAGCCGGCCAGCGTCAGAGCATCCTGGTAGCCGCGCAGTCGGCACTGGGCGACGTGCATGTCCAGCGGCCCCGTGATGGTGGCGATCGCTCTGCGGCCCCGCGCCAGCAGGTGGGAGACGGCGCTGCGGGCACCGCCCACGTTGTCCGCGTCCACGTAACTGACGTACTCGTCGCTCGAGCGGCGCCCCAGCATCACGGTCGGCAGTCGTGCCTCGGCGAGCATGTCCGGCAGTCGGTCGCCCGCATGCACGGACAACAGCAGAACTCCGTCGACCCGACCGCCGCGCGCGTACTCCAGGAAGCGTTTCCGGTCGGTGTCCGAGCGGACCAGGGTCAGCAGCAGTTGCATCCCGGTGTCCGCCAGCGCGTCCCCGAGCGAGCGGACGATCTCCGAGAAGAACGGCTCGGCGAACACGCGCCAGTCGGGCTCCGTCAGCACGAGCGCGACGGCATCGGTCGGCTGTCCGGCCAGTGAGCGCGCCGCCAGATTGGGAACGTATCCCAGCTCTTTGATGGCTTGTCGGACGGCTTCGCGCGTCGACTCCTTCACACCGGCCGCGTTGTTGATGTACATCGCCGAGTCCGGGCGGTTCCGACCAGGCCGTTCCGAGCGAGGCGCCGACTCGGTTCCGGCGCATGAGCCTGACAGCGATCGACCTTTTCGAGATCGGTCCTCGCTCGGGCTCCGAGACCTCCTGCCCGAAGACCGCTCGTGTCCGCTGGTGAGAAAGACGGCACCCGCCCCTCCGGCACGAGGGCCTGGTGGGCGGGTTCCGGGTGGACAGATGCGTCCTGAATACGTCACTCGGTCGTGCAGGAAGTGCCGTTCAGGCTGACGCGGCCGGCTTGGCGAAGCTGCCGCTGTAGGAGCCTGGAAGCCGAAGGAGACCTGGCCCCCTGCGAACGACCCACCGCGGCACCGGCCGTCGGCATCGACGCCTACGTGTGGGTGAAGCCGCCGGGGGGAGTCCGACGGCTCCAGCGCCGCCGTCCCCAACGACGAGGGCAAGGGCTTCGACCGCATGTGCGTCCCGACCTACGGCGGCAACCCCCGCAACGGCGACAACCCCCCGGGGTCACTGCCGAACGCGCCGGTGGCCGGGCACTGGTTCTCCGCCCAGTTCCGGCAGTGCGGCCTCTTCGAGGTTTCCCGAAGGTGGTGTGGCAATACGGAACGCCGTGCGCGTCGGCGCGGTTCCTGCTCGAAGGCTGCGCGGGTGTCAGCTCTGGTTGCCTGCGAGCCGGGTGCTGCGCAACAGCCGCTCTCCGGACTCGCGGAGCTGGTCCTTGACCTCGTCGAGTCGCGACGTGAGCAGGGCGTGATCGCGTTTGCGCCAGGTGCCGGCGACCATCACGGCTTCGATGTTGGCGATGTCGGCGTGCAGGGCCGTCGCGACCGGGTCGTGTGCCGGCCACAGGTTGAGGGCCCGGGCGTCGACGGCGACCAGGTCGGCCTGCATGCCCACCTCGATCCGGCCGACCCGGTCGGCGAGGCCCAGGGCCTTCGCTCCTTCCACCGTGGCCCAGGCCAGCGCCTGCTTGGCGGTGACCGAAGCGGTGTTGGCGTGCATGCCTGTCGTCTGTCGATGTCGGGCGTGGTCCAGGCTGCGCTGGTGGGCCAGGGCGATGCGGGCGGCCGTGAGGAGATTGCCGGGCACGGCGGTGTCGATGTCGGTGCCCAGGGAGGGCGCCGCGCCCAGGCGTAGCAGGGACCCGGTGATGGGTGTGCCGTGTCCTTGGCCCAGTTCGTTCTCCGGTGTGCTGGTGAAGGTGACGCCCGCCTCGACGAGCGTCTTGATCCAGTCGTCGGGGAGGTCGATCCCGTGCACGATGTTGGTCAGAGGGCTGAACAGCCCGGCGGCGCGCACGGCTTCCCAGCCGGGGGACGGTTCTCCGCCGCTCTGGTGCATCGAGACGACGAGGCCGCGTTCCGCGCCGGCTCGGAAATCGGCCAACGCGGTGTCGGGCGAGGAGTACTGCGGCCCCTGCAGGGCCATGCCCAGGGTGAGGAGGGCGCGGTCGCGGAGGGGGCCGTCGAGCAGCCGGTCGATCTCGGCGAGGGGGTGGGGGGTGTCCGGCGAGCGGTAGGCCGTACCGTGCAGGAAGACGGCGCGGATCCCGGCGTGGGTCAAGCCCTCGACGGCGGCGTCGGCGTGTTCGGGCGAGAGGGCGTTGTGACACCAGTCGCCGACGGTGGTCGTACCGCAGTTGATCTGGTTCAGTGCGCCGGCGAGATTGCTGATGTGCATGTCGGCCGGGGTGTAGTGCCCTACGCACTCGCCGTGGAGGTGGGTGAGGTACTGCATCAGCGTCCAGTCGGCGCCCACGGAGCGCAGCGCGGTCTGCCAGGTGTGCAGGTGGGCGTTGACCAGGCCGGGGATGACGATGCGGCCGGAGAAGTCGACGACTTCGGCGTCGGGCGCCTCGATGTTCTCGGCCAGGGCCGCGATGCGGTCGCCGCCGACGAGGATGTCGAGGCGCTCGGCGTCCGGCCGGCCCGGCGTCATCGTGATGACTCGCGCTCCGCGGAGCAGTGTGCGGCTCATGCGGTGGCCCCCGAACCGGGGGAGGGGTGGCTCTGCTGGGGCATGGTGCGGCTCCTTGCCTGTGGGGTCATCGCCCGGACGGCGGTTTGTGTGGTGCTGAGGAGGTCGCGGGTGGCGATGTGCCCGATGTAGCCGTCGGGACGGATCAGCAGCAGCGTGTCGCCGGTCAGGCCGTAGGCACGCCGCAGTGTGTTCTCGGGGTCGGAGAAGGTGAGGCCGTGGGTGGCGGGCGGGCCGACGGTGAGCCGTTTCAGCTGGGCGCCCGCGGTCGGCCAGGCGAGCTGTTCGAGGGTTCGGGCGGCACCGGGGCCGTAGGCGAGGGCGGTGAAGTCCGGCCCGCGGAGAACCTCGAACAGCCGGGTCTCGGCGCCGTCGGCACCGAGCAGTCGGGCGTCCGGGGCGCGGTCACCCACGCGCAGTGTCCCGGTGCGCATGCCGTCGGCGGGAGCGAGGGGGCCGCCGTAGTACGTCAGGGCGAGCTGCTGCTCGTCCTTGCCCCGTTTCATGCTCGACGGGTCGAGCTTGGCGACGCCACCCCACTTCGCCGTGGACAGGCCCAGGACCCCGGCGGCGATCGGCTGCCGCTCGGCCTCGTAGGTGTCGAGCAGCGTGGCGTCCGCCCCGGCGAGGACCTGGCCGAGCTTCCAGCCGAGGTTGTAGCCGTCCTGGAGGCCGGTGTTCAGGCCCTGGGCGCCGGCCGGGGTGTGGACGTGCGCGGCGTCACCGGCGAGGAAGACTCGCCCTCGGCCGTAATCCTCCGCCAGGCGGATGTTGGGCCGGAACACCGACGTCCAGTGGATGTCGTGCAACTGGATGCCCCGATGGCCGGTGTGCCGGTGGATCCGCCGGACGATGTCGTCCTTCTTGGCAGGCGGTTCCTCGTCCGGCGTGAGACGGATCATCCACTGGAACATGTCGCTGTCGGGGAGCGGGCAGGCGCCGATAAACCTGCCGCCCCGGCCGGGCCACATGTGCCACCGGTTGCGGGCCAGACCGGTCACCGAGGCGTCGACGATGAGCATCCGGTCGCTCTCGTCCGTGGTCCCGACGAAACCGACGCCGAGCTGCTTGCGCACCGTACTGGAACCGCCGTCGGCGCCTACGGCGTACCGGGCGACGATCTCCTCCGTGCCGTCCGCGCCCGCCACCTTCGCGACCACCGTGTCCTCGTCCTGCGTCAGCTCGATCAGTTCCCTGCCGAACTCGATCTCTTGGCCGAGCTCGCTGAGCCGGGCGTGCAGTGCGCGGTCCGTGCGGAACTGCGGGATCAGCCAGGTGTTCGGATACGGGACGTCCGCAGTCGCCTCCCGGTGGGTGAACATCTTCCATGGCACGGCCAGGGGGCCGGCGTGGATCCCGAGCTTGGGGTACGTGCTGCCGCCGGCCAGCACGTCGGGCAGGGCACCGAGGTCTTCGAGGACTTCGAGGCTGCGGGGCTGGACGCCCTTGGCGCGGGAGCCGTCGAAGGCATGGGGGGACCTGTCGACGATCCGTACGTCGAGTCCCCGGCGGACGAGGTCGATCGCCAGGGCGGATCCCGAAGGTCCCGCACCGATGACCAGTACGTCGATGACCTGCGGGTGGTTCATGAGTCGAGCCTTTCGGTGCGTGCGGCCACGAACGGGACGATCCGATCGGCGACGTGCCGCGGACGTTCGAACGGGGCCATGTGACCGCACTGTGGAATCACGTGATGCTCCTGGGGCTTCAGGAGGGCACGAGCCGCGGTGAGGTGGGTCAGGGGCGTGACGTCGTCCTCGTCGCCCCACAGGAGCAGTGTGGGAATGCCCAGGGCGCCCGTCTGCCGGAAGAGGTCGTCACGGCCGGAGAGCGGCAGGTGCTGCAGTGTGTCGAAGACCGCATACAGCGAGCCCTCGAAGCGGAAGGTGTCGAGGACCATGTCCGTCAGCTTCGCGCCGAGCTCTGGATCGCGGACGTTGTGTCCGAGGTGTCCCTGGAGTATCTGGCGGCCGCGCATCCGGGCGACGACACCGGCCAGCAGATCGCTGCGCAGTAGCCGTTGAGGGTCGGTCGGTCGTGGTTTCGCGAGACCGGCGGGCCCGACGATCGTGAGGGTGGACACCAGTGAGAGGTACTGGGCGGCGTAGGTCATGCTGACGAGGGCTCCCATGGAGGTGCCGACGATGTGCAGTGACTTCCTCGTCAGGCCCAGGCTTTCGGTCAGTTCGGCCAGCTGCCGCGCGAAGAGGGTCTCGTCGTATCGCGCCCGCACCCGGTCCGAGTAGCCGCGGCCGTACGCGCTGCAGGTCAGAGTGCGCAGCCCGCGGGCGTGCAGCTCGGTGACCAGGCCGTCCCAGTAGAAGAGCGGGATGGTCAGGCCGCCCGCCATCACGACCAGCTCCCCGTCCTCGGGGCCCTTCAGTTCGTAGTGCGTGAGGCCGTCGGAGAGTTCGATGAAACTGCCGCGCAGGGCTTGCCGTGATTCGGTGGTGAGTCGTCGGTCCTCGCCGGAGGCGACGAAGTACTTCATGAATCGGGTCTCCTTGACCTCAGTGCGTGGGGGTGTCGGTGGAGGAGCGGAGGAACGTCGCGATCGCGTCCGCGACCCACTGCGGTTCCTCTTCGGGCAGCAGGTGACCGCCGTGGGGATGCGCCAGCTCCTCGGCGCCGGGGATGTCGCGGCTGAAGTGCTGGCCGTCGATGCTCGCGCTGCGCAGGACGAGCGTAGGCACCGTGATGCGGGGGATCTGCGCGCTGCGGTCGGGCTGGTCGGTGTTGCAGAAGTCGACGAAGGCCGAGCGGTTCCCGGGCCGGTTCATGAGCTGGTGGGCGCGGTCCACCATGGCGTCGTCCACGATCGTGGAGTGCGGCCCGACGCTCGAGCGCAGATTGCGCTCGATGGCGCCACGCGGCATCACCCGCCGCAACACAGGCCGTAGCAGCGGGTTGCGGGTCAGGCGCATGCCTGCCGGTACAGCCTTCTCCGGGTAGCCGGTGGCATTGACCAGCACCAGGCCGGTCAGCCGCTCCGGGTGGTCCAGAGCGAGGTTCCAGGCGATGTTGCCGCCCAGTGAATTGCCGGCCACCGCGTAGCGCGGCACCGCCAGTGCCTCCAGGAATTCCGCCACCGTCGCGGTGTACGCCGGGATGCGGTAGTCGCGGTCCGTCCTCGGGCCGGTCAGGCCGAACCCCGGCAGGTCGGGGCGGATGACGTCGAACGACTCCGACAGCAGGTCCGCCGCACGGTCGAAGTGCTGAAGCGACGACGCGCTGCCGTGCAGCAGTGCGAGCGCCGGCCCGTGCCCCGCGCGTTTGTAGTGGATCCGCAGGCCGTCCACCACGACAAACCGGGAATCGGGCTGGGGCTCAGACCAGGTACTCATAATGGATACACTGTTGCCGATAAGCGGTCGTGTCAAGTGCGGGTGTGGTGCGGTGGCTGCTCCAAGACCGCAGGAGCCTGGCGCCGTACATGCGTTTCGCCGCCTATGACCGTCGCCACCGGCCAGGCATGCTTCCGTATCGACCACTACGACTGCCTGCCCCGACGTGGGGGCGCGCGGTTCGAGCCGGCCGCCGTCTTGCTGTGCGCGGACGCCTCGGTCAAGACCGGCGTGACGGCAGGTCGGACTCACTCATCGCCAGGGTCGATCGACCTCTGCCTCACGCAGTCGGGGAACGACTTCGCGGACGAACAACTCGTGGGTCCCGCGCAGCGCCTCCGGCTCGACGTTGTTGAAGCTGGCCAGGAAGTTGCCCACGCCGAGGGCCCGGCACTGGCGGATGATCTCGTCGGCCACCTGTGTGGGAGTGCCGTGGACGATCTCGTCGCGGTCGACCTGCGTTCTCGGAGCGTCGGGCATCTTCATGACCTCGACGCGGAAGCGGTGCGGCTCGTCGACGGCCTCCCGGCCGAATTGTGCGGCCCGGTCCCGGTCCGCCTCGTCCTCCATGAGTGTCCAGACCGGCGGTGCGGACCGCAGAGTTCCCATGGCAACGTTCCGCTTCGACACCCGAGTCACACAGGACCCCGACCGCTCGGTACTTCGCCGAACAGCCCTGACCCGTCAGGGGCGCACGAGGTTGCACGGCCTGCCGGAACCGGCAGGCCGCGCCCTGCCCGGGGACGTCCGAACGGTCACTCCCCGCGTGGGATTGACCCGGGCCCGGGGTCGGGAAGGGGGCGGCGGGCGACCTCGTGGGCGTCGTCCGGTGGGACGCCCAGCATGCGCAGGACCATCTCGGCCAGGTTCACGGCGGCTTCGTCGCCGTTGAGGTCGGGGCGGGCGAATCGCATCTCCACGAGGGACAGCAGGGTTCCGCCGAGTGCGGTCAGGGCGACCACCGGGTCGACGGGGGTGAAGCGGCCGGACGCCAGGCCGGCCTCAAGGTCTCGCAGCGCCCGACGGGCCAGGCCGTTGTCCGAGTGGATGTGCCCGAGGCCGCGTCGGCGCAGGATCTGCATCAGTTCGGGGTGGGAGTCGGCCATGAGGGCGCTGAGCCGGAAGCCCGCCGCAACGAGTTCCGCCGGATCGTCGATCCCCGTAAGACGCTCGTCGAAGTTCTGGCCGAACTCCTCCAACGCGTCCACCACGGCTGCGTCGAACAGCTCCGCCTTCGACTCGAAGTGATTGTAGAAGGAACCGAAACCGACGTCCGCGCGCTCCGCGATCGCCTGGATGCTCGCGCTGGTGTCCCCCGTCTCGGCGAGTATCTGCCTTCCGGCGCGAATGAGTGCGCGACGCGTCTCGGCGCGGCGCCGCTCGAACCGGTTGCTGGGCGGGGCTGACGTAGACATACGCAGAGTCTACCCGCCGACCGATGACGATAGCAGCTCTGATGGGTTCATCATTCCTGCCGTGAACCTCTTGACGTTGGAACTGTCAAACCTGATGATTCTCTCATCGTAACGACGGCGCTCGGAGGGCGCCATGACTGAAACCCGCGTTCATGGGCCCGACGTCAAGACGAGGTCTTCGCCGGTGACTTCGGCTCCGGTGTCCCCGACGGACCGTCGACCACAGCCTGCTGAGGAGCCGCACACGATGAGCCTGCCCGACCCTTTCATGACGCCGGATCCGCAGGCCGTCGCGGACAGCAACCTCATGGACTTCGCCCGCCATGTCGGGATGGCCGCCTCCGACTACACCACCCTGTACCGCTGGTCGGTCACCGACCTGGAGGGCTTCTGGGGGGCGGTGTGGGAGTACTTCGACATCGACTGCGACGCCGCCTACGAGCAGGTTCTGGCGGAGGATCGGATGCCCGGCGCCCGGTGGTTCCCCGGCGCCACCCTCAATTATGCCCACCACGCCCTGCGCAGCCACGCCGCCGACGACGCGGCGGTCATCGCCCTCGACGAGACCGGCTCCTGCTACGAGGTGACCGCTGGACGTCTGCGCGCTCAGGTCGCCTCCGTCGCCGCGACCCTGCGCGACCTGGGCGTGGGCCAGGGTGACCGGGTGGTCGGCTATCTGCCCAACACCCCGCACGCGATCGTCGCGTTCCTGGCCGCCGCGAGCCTGGGCGCCGTGTGGTCGGTCTGCGGACAGGACTACGCACCCAAGGCCGCCGCCGACCGCTTCGCCCAGCTCGAGCCCACCGTCCTGATCGCCGCCGACGGGTACCTTTTCAACGGCACCACCCACGACCGCCGGGACGCCGCCCTCGAACTCGCCGGCGCGCTGCCCACGTTGAAGGCCACACTGCTGGTCAACCACGTGGGCCTGCCCTGGCCCTCGCGGGCGTACCCCTCGCTGGTGGTTCCGTGGGAGGACGCTTCGACGCGCGCCGAGGAACTCGCCTGTGTGCCGGTGCCGTTCGACCACCCGCTGTGGGTGGTGTTCTCCTCCGGCACCACCGGCCTGCCCAAGGGCATCGTCCACGGCCACGGCGGCGTCCTGCTGGAGCATCTGAAGACCCTCGGCCTGCACTCCGACCTCGGACCCGGCGACCGCTTCCTGTGGTACACCACCACGCACTGGATGATGTGGAACCTGGTTGCCTCCACGCTGCTGACCGGCGCCACGACCTGTACCTACGACGGCAGCCCGGCGCCCCTCGCCGAGCCCGACGTCCTGTGGAAGCTGGCCGCTCGCCACCGCGTCACCGTCTTCGGCACCAGCCCCCAATACCTGCTGGGCATGGCCAAGTTCGGCATCGACCCCTCGGAGCACGACCTGTCGTCGATCCGCGTGGTCGGCTGCACCGGCTCAGCGCTGCCGGCTTCCGCCTACCCCTGGGTACGCGACCATGTCGGCGAGCGCGTGCTGCTGGGATCCATCAGCGGCGGCACGGACATCGTCTCCGGTTTCGCCGGCAGCGCGCCCAACACCCCCGTGTGGGCGGGGGAGTTGTCCGCACCCCACCTGGGCGTGGCGCTGGCCGCCTACGACGCCGAGGGCTTCCCGGTCGTGGACCAGGTCGGCGAGCTGGTCATCACCCGCCCGATGCCGTCGATGCCGTTGTACTTCTGGAACGACCCCGACGGCACCCGCTACCGCGACGCCTACTTCTCCTCCTTCCCCGGTATCTGGCGGCACGGCGACTGGATCACGCTCACCTCGCACGGCTCGGTGATCGTCCACGGCCGCTCCGACAGCACGCTCAACCGCAACGGTGTCCGCATCGGCAGCGCCGACATCCACGACGTCGTCGAACGCCTCCCCGAGATCGCGGAAGCCCTGGTCATCGGCGCGGAGGAGGGCGACGGTGACTACTGGATGCCGCTGTTCGTGGTTCCCGCCGCCGGGGTGATCCTGGACGACACCCTCCGCGAGAAGATCCGCGACGCCATCCGGACCGGCGCCTCACCCCGGCACGTCCCCGACGAGATCATCGAGGCGCCGGGCATTCCGCACACCCGCACCGGCAAGAAACTCGAAGTCCCCGTCAAACGCCTCCTTCAAGGCGCCCCGGTCGAGCAGGTCGTCAACCCGGCGACGGTGGATGCCCCCGACCTCATCGACTACTACGCCCGCCTGGGCGCTCGACGCAAGGACAGATCGGTATGACAACCACGCACACCATCCTCGCCGTCGCACTGTCCCTGGTCTTCCTCCCTCTGGGGCTGGCGAAGACAGCCGCGGTGCCGTTCATGCGTCAGGCAGCTGCGCACCTCGGCATGTCACCGGGTCTCTACCGCGTCATCGGCGCCCTGGAAGTGGCGGGAGCGGCCGGGCTGCTGCTCGGCCTGGCTTCGGTCCCGCTCGGGGTGGCCGCCGCTGCCGGGCTGGCTGTGCTCATGGTGGCTGCCGCGGTGGTTCACCTGCGCCACGGCGACCCGCCCGTGCAGGCCCTGCCCGCCGCCGTACTGGCCCTGATGGCGGTGGTGTACGCCGGGGCGGCGATCGCCGCCGGCTGACGGCCCGGCTGTGCGTCGCGTCGGGCAGGAGGCTGTCGCTGCCCGACGACTCACGGGCCTCCTGTCCCGCGTACCGTCGACGGTGTGGAGTACACGGCCGCCAGCCGCCGCCACGATGAGGCGCTTGCGCACCGCGGTCCGCCCCCTCGCCGACATCGACCTGCCGCCCGAGGAACTGCTGACACACCTGGACGACGCCGTCATCCGCCTGTCCGCCGAAAGCCTCGGCCGACCCGGACACGGAAATGGCCGGGGACATCGGCACCACCTGCCCCGTCTACGCCCCCGTCGACGGCCGCTGCTCCCTGGCCCGCGCGGGGCACGTGCTGCCGGCCGTAGTGAGCGGCGACGGAGCCGTTGATCTTCTGGACCTGCCGTCCGGCCCGCCGCTGGGCCTGGGCGGACTGCCCTTCGAGTCGGCGGAGGTCGACCTGCCGAAGGCAGTCTCCTGACCCTGTACACCGACGGCCTGGTCGAGGCCCGCGACCGCGATATCGAGGCAGGCCTCACCCTCCGGGCAAGACGGTCTGGGCCGAGCTGGGCGAGGAGAAGCACGCCGGGCCGTGCGAGCCGTCCTCCGTCCTCCAGCCCGTCCTCCAGCTTGCGCCGACGCATGAAGGTAGAACACCCGCAGTTCTGATGAGTTCATCGTTTTCTTTGCGGTAACTCTTGACGCGGCATTCCATCAAGCTTGAGTATTTCGTCATTACGGCGTTGTTGCGCTGACGGCGCCCGCCCGTGCACGGGATGAAGCGGGAGCTCGCCGAGGATGCGCTCTCGTCAGCCGTCCGTGGGTCGCCCGCCCCCGCCCCACACGTGCCCCGGTCATGTCCCCGGTTTCTCACCGTCTTTTCAGGAGGGCTGTTCATGCCCATGCTTGCGGAGATCCCCGTCTACCGCCCCGATCTGTACTCGGCGTCGGCCATCCGCGACACTCATCCGCACTACGCCGCGCTGCGTGAGCTCGGCCCCGTGGTCTGGCTGAGCAAGCACAAGGTCCACGCCCTGCCGAGGTACACCGAGTGCAGGCAAGTGCTGCTGGACGACGACACCTTCGTCTCCTCGGGCGGCGTCGGCCTCAACCCCGTCGTCAACCGCATGGGCCAGGGCACCACGCTGTGCAGTGACGGCGAGGAGCACGCCCGCCGCCGTTCCCTCCTCGCGCACCGCCTGACCCCCAGGGCGCTGCGCACGATGAAGGACACGGTCGAGCAGCAGGCGGCCGCCGTGGTCGAGGCAGCCGTGGTCCGGCGAACGGTCGACGCGGTGGAGGTCGCCACGGCGCTGCCGATGGCAGTCGTCCCCGACCTGGTCGGCTGGCCCCAGCAGGGCCGCGAGGATCTGCTGCGCTGGGCCGGTGCCACCTTCGACGCCCTGGGTCCGATCAACCGCCAGGCGGTGCGCACACTACCCGCGTCCCTCGGCATGCTGCGCTACGCGCGCGGTGTCGTCCGGGACCGGTCCGTGCTGGACGGCAGCATGGGCCACGACCTGCTGCGCGCCGCAGACGAGGGCCGGATCATGCCCGCCGAGTGCGTCACCATGATGATCGACTACCTGGCACCCTCCCTGGACACCACCATCAGCGCCATCTCCAGCGCGCTGTACCTGTTCGCCACCCACCCCGAACAGTGGCGCCTGCTGAAGGCGGACCCGGACCTCATCCCGAAAGCGGTCAACGAGGTCGTCCGCTACGAATCCCCGATCCGCGCCTTCTCCCGCACCGCCGCCCGCGACACGGAACTGGCGGGCGTCGCCCTCCCCAAGGGCTCCCGGGTACTGGTCCTCTACGGTTCCGCCAACCGCGACCCGCTGGAGTGGGACGACCCGGACACCTTCGACATCCGCCGCGACGCCGCCCGCCAACTCGGCTTCGGGCAGGGCACGCACGGCTGCGCGGGCCAGGGCCTGGCCCGCCTGGAGACCTCCGCGATACTCCGCGCCCTGGTCGAACGCGTCGACCGCATCGAGCCGACCGGCCCACCCGAGTGGGCCCTGAACAACGTCATCCACCGCCTCGAGCGCCTGCCGCTCGAACTCATCCCCGCCTGAGCCCCGCCGCTCGCCCGTTCGAGTACAGCTGAGGACAGCACCATGAAGATCTCCGTCGACCATCCCCGCTGCGAAGGCCACGGGCTGTGCGCCGACCAGGCTCCCGACATCTTCAGCCTGGACGACGACGCCGAACTCACCCACCACTTCGAGGGCACCGACGTCCCCGACGAGCATCAGCCCGCCGCCCGCGCGGCCGTCAACGCCTGCCCGGTCGCCGCCCTGCGGGTCCTGTCGTGACCACACCGCGCTCGGTGCTCATCGTGGGCGAGTCGCTCGCCGGCACCACCGCCGCCCGCCACCTGCGTACCCTCGGCCACACCGGACCCCTCACGATCATCGGCGACGAGGAGCACGGCGCCTACTCCCGCCCGCCCCTGTCCAAGGTGGTCCTGAAGGACCCGGCCGCGGACCAGACCCTGGGCCTGGTCCTCGACGGGATCGACGTCGACGTCATCCGCTCGGCAGCCGTCGAGGCCGACACCCGGCGTCGCACCGTCACGACCGCCGACGGCCGTCAGGTCGGCTACGACGCGCTGATCGTCGCCACCGGCGCGGCAGCCCGTCGGCTCGCCGCTCCCGGGCAGCGGGGCGAACTCGTGGTGCGCACCCTGGACGACGCCCGCCTGCTCCGCGCCCGTCTGGCGGACGCCGGCTCGGCGATCGTGGTCGGCGCCGGCTTCCTCGGCATGGAGGTGGCCGGCGCCTGCGCCGCCCGCGGCATCCCGGTCACCGTCGTGGACGCAGACCGGCCGCTGGAACGCATCCTCGGCGACCACCTGTCCGCCCGGATCACCGCGCGCGCCTCAGCACACGGCATTCGCTTCCTGCGGGCCACCGGCTTCGCCACCCTGACCGGCGACCCCGTGAGCGGCGTTGCGCTCCCCGACGGCACCGAGCTCACCGCGGACCTGGTGGTCACCTGCGCCGGAGAAGCACCTTGCGTCGGCTGGCTGGCAGGGACCGGACTCGCCGACCGCCTCGGCGTCGGCATCGACGATGCCTGCGCCACCACCGTGCCCGGCGTGTTCGCCGCCGGCGACGTCACCTACCTCCGCGGCGACGGCGCACGGCCCGACCGGCGTGCGCCCTTCTGGTCCAACGCCGTCGCCCAGGGCAGGACCGCGGCGGCCTCCGCCCTCGGTCTCCCACCGCCGGGACCAGCGCAGGACGACTACTTCTGGACCGAGGTCGCCGGGCTCACCGTCAAGATCGTCGGCCGCCTGCCGCTCCTCGGTGAACCGACCACGGTGCAGGGCTCCGTGGCCGACGGACGCGCGCTGCTGACCTGGAGCCACCCAGACGGAACGTCGACGGCGGTCGCCTACGGACTGCGCAAACCGGTCGCCGCGCTGCGGGCCTTGGCCGCCACGTCTTTGCCGCCCTCACCGTGACGGCGGCGGCACATGAGCGGTGCGACGCAAGGAGGCCACGGGGCGCGGCCATGGCCGGGGTGCTCTTCCGCGGCGCACCGGGTTGACCGACCCGGTCTCCGTGAAACCGGCCCGACCTGATCGAGTACCACGCCTGCCTCTGCGCGCCTTGCGCTGCGCTCACGAGCTCGGACAGCCCGGACGTTCCCCCTCCAACCAGAGAGCCATGCATCGTGACAAGCCGAGCACCGCGCCGTGAGGTGCTGTGGGGACGCGGACATCGCGGGCTCAGCTGTCTGCGGGCAGTCGGTGCTGCGCGACAGCGCCTCTGCCCTCTTCCCCCGGTTCGCTCCGCGGTTGTAGACAGACAGGATCGCCTCAGCTCGTCGAAGGGGTTCATCCGTCGGCATTGCAGCAGCGGCAGCAGACGGACGCTCTGCGGCGGACGGCTTCGACGTCGACGCCGGCGGTGTTGTCGTGCGCGGAGGCGGCCGGTACCGCGACGCAGATGACCAGCGCGGGAGACCCCGACGCACGGCAGGCGGCCCGCACGAGCCTGGGGGCGCGGTTGGCCGCCGAACCGTCAGCCGCGCCGGACCGCTCCGAGTTGGGTCCGGTGCAGGTCTGGGGCGGTGAATCGCTGCGCCACCGTGCGCAGGACGCGGGCCATTGCCTGGGCGGGTGGGGTGGCGGGGCGTGCCGCGGCGCGCGCGAGGAGGATACGGCGGGTGGGGGCCGGGACGTCGGGGGCGAGCGGCAGGAGGCGTACGTCGCTGCGTCGGCTGGTGAGGGCCAGGCGGGGTGCGAGCGCGATGCCGAGACCGGCGGCGACCATGGCCTGTGCCTCCTGGTAGTCGTGCGATGAGTAGGCGATGCGCGGCTCGAACCCCGCCTGGCGGCAGCTTCGTCGCAGGACGTCGGCGACGGGGTGGTTGTCGGCGCGGATGATCCACTCCTGGTCGGCGAGGTCACCGAGGCGCACGGAGGGATGTGTGCGCAGGGGGGAGTCGGCGGGGACGACCAACACCGTGGGGTCGTCCAGGAGGTGGGTGAGGGCGAGCGCCGGATCGTCGAGGCGGTTCCATTCGTAGTCCCAGAGCAGGCCCTGCTCCACCTCGCCGGTGTGCAGCATCTCCCTGAGCCCGGCAAGGACTCCGGCGCGTACCTCGATGCGGATTCCCGTGTGGCGGCGGCGGAAGCGGGTGAGCGCGAGCGGCAGCAGGGACGCGCTCGCCGTGGGGAAGGAACCGAGTCGCAACGTGCCCTGGTCGAGGGCCGTGAACGAGTCCAAGTCGGCTTGTGCTGCGCGCAGTTCACGGCGGATGGCCTGACCCCGCCCGGCCAGCGCGGCACCTGCCGGGGTGGGCCGGATACCGCGTGGCAGCCGCTCGATGAGGGGCTGCCCTGCCTCCTGCTCCAGCAGGGACATCTGTTGGGAGGCGGCGGAGGTGGTCATGCCGAGGGCTTCCGCCGCGGCAGTGAGTGAACCGCGTTCGGTGGCCTCGGTGAGCAGCAACAGACGGCGCACGTTGAGCATGCCGACGACTTTAGCTCAGCTAAACCCAGGTGAAGCGAACTGCGATTGTTCCGAAGTCATGCCTCTGCGAAGGTCTCCGCAATCGCCGAGCGGTCACCGGCCCGCAATGCGCCCGTAATCGCTGCCTCGGCGCTTCTCCCCATCTCCGTTGATCCAGGAAGAGTCTCAGACGTGCACATTCCCGCGACCCTGGTGCGTGGCGGCACAAGCAAGTGCTGGCTGTTCAACCAGGTCGAAGTCCCTGCCGACCGCGGCGACCTCGAAAGGCTGCTGGTCGCCGCGTACGGCGCCACCGACCCCGTGGAACTGGACGGGGTGGGCGGGGCGACCCCCACCACCTCGAAAGCGGCCGTGGTCAGCGCCTCGCCCCAGCCCGGCGTCGACATCGACTACCTCTTCGCTCAAGTCGGCGTCGGGACGGGCTCGGTGGAGTGGACGAGCAACTGCGGCAACTGCGCCACCGGCGTCGCCCTGTACGCCGTGACCAAGGGAATGGTTCCGGTCACCGGCGACCGGACGCGCGTGGTGATGCACAACACCAATACCGGCGCGGTCCTCGAAGGGATCGTCGACACCCCTGGCGGCGTGGTGCACCACTTCGGACGCCAGACGGTACCCGGCACTCGTGCCGGCGGGGTCGCGGTCGGCCTCACCTTCCGCGACCCGGCAGGTGGCGCCACCGGCTCGCTGCTCCCCACCGGCCGGGCCGCACAGGACCTGCGGGTCGGCGCCGCCGAACCGGTACGCGTGAGCATGGTGACCGCGGGAGCTCCGGTCGTCCTTGTCGACGCCGTCGGTGCCGGGCGTACCGGTGCCGAGTCACTGGAGCGGATGAGCGCGGACGTCCCCTGGCTGCGCACCGTCCGTCATACCGCCGCCCACCTGATGGGGCTGCTCCAGCCCGGTGAGCAACCGGGGGACGCGGTGCCCAAGGTGGGCCTGGTCGGCCCGCCGGTGCCGTACACGACCACCCTCGGTGAACCGGTCGATGCCGAGGACTACGACGTGTCGGTGCGCATGCTCACCATGAACGCCCCGCACCCCGCGATCGGCCTGACCTCCGCCGTCGCCGTCGCGGCGGCCGGGCTGCTGGAGGGGTCCGTGGTCTCCCGGACCACGGGCGGCCCGACCGACGAGTGGTTGCGCCTCGGCACACCCGCCGGCGTCGTCGCGGTCCGCTGCACCGATGTGAGGGACGGCGTGCCGCACCGGGTCACCGTGCAGCGCGCGGCCCGTCTGCTCGCCGACGCCCGTATCTACGTACCGCAGGCAGGCGGTCCGCAAGCCGCCTGAGCCGCGACGAGCATCACCTCGGTCGGGTCGGCTCCCAGCCGTCCGCACCGGGACACCCTCGCGCCCTCGGGGCGCGCCACCCCGTCCCCACCGCACCAAGGACACAGATGTCTGCTGAAGTGATCTCCATAGGCGCCCTGTTGGTGATGTTCGTGGTCGGCACCGTGCTGCCGATCAACCTGGGCATCCTCGCCTTCGTCGCCACCTTCGCGGTCGGCACCGCCTCGCTCGGCCTCACCGAGGACGAGATCTTCGAGGGGTTCCCGGTGAAGCTCTTCGTCACCATCGTCGGCGTCACCTACCTGTTCTCCGTCGCCCGCCGCAACGGCACCATCGACTGGCTCGTCGCGGCCGGGGTGAGACTGGTACGCGGGAAGGTAGGGCTCATCCCCTGGGTGCTGTTCCTGGTGGCCGCCCTGCTGACGGCGTTCGGTACGTTCACCCCGGCCGCGGTCGCGATCCTCGCGCCGATCGGCATGAACTTCGCCTACCGCTACAAGCTCAATCCGCTGGTCGTCGGCATGATGGTGATCAGCGGCGGGCACGCGGGCGCGTTCTCCCCGCTGGCCGTCTCCGGTGCGCTGGTGCTCGGCCTGGTCGACGAGACCGATCTGCAGGTCTCCGCCGTGGCGCTGTTCAGCGCCAGCTTCGTGATCAACCTGCTGCTCTCGCTCCTCACCTACGTCCTGCTCGCCAAGCGTCCCGCGCCGCTGGCCGAGGGCGCCGCGGAGGCAGCCGACGACGAGGATCTCGCCGTCTCCGGCAGGCCCGACTGGCGGCAGTGGCTCACCCTCGCCTCGCTGGTGGCCCTCGTCGTCGGCGCGCTCGGCTTCCACCTGGAGATCGGCTTCCTCGCCCTGACGGCCGGCGCCCTGCTGGCCCTGGTGGACATGAAGCGACAGGAGAAGGCCGTGGACGGCGTCAGCTGGTCCACCCTGCTCCTGGTCGCGGGCATGATGACGTACATCGCGATGCTGGAGAAGGCCGGCATCATCGAGGAGATCTCCGAACACGCCGCCGACCTGGGCGCCCCGCTCGCCGTCGCCCTGCTGCTGTGCTTCACCGTGGCCGTCACCTCCGCCTTCGCCTCCTCCACCGCGATCCTCACCGCGATCATCCCCATCGCCGTACCGCTGCTCCTCTCCAGCCATCTCAGCGCCGTCGGACTGATCGCCGCGCTCGCCGTCTCCACGACGATCGTCGACACCTCTCCCTTCTCGACCAACGGAGCGCTCGTCCTCAGCAACGCCCGTGGTGTGGACGCGCGTCGCTTCTACCGCCAGGTCATCGGCTACACCGGCGGAATCGTCGCCCTCGGCCCCGTCGTCGCCTGGGGCGCCCTGGTCCTGCCCTGGTCGTAGCGCACCGACCGCCACTCGGAGAGTGTGTCCAGCAGGCCGGGCGTGAGCGCCACTTCTCGCGGTGCACCACGTCGGCGGGGCCTCCTGCCCCACGGCATCGGTCCGGCAACCACACCTGGGGGCTGACAACTTGGGACAGGGCGGAGCGCGCCGTCCCGGCGTACGACGGCGCGCCGCCTGTTGTCGGGGGTGTCAGAGGGCGATGATCTGCCACTGCTGCGCGGGTGCGCGGGTGTAGGTGAGCTGGTTGACGTTGGCCCCGTCAGCGGTCGAGCCCGAGTCCACGTTGAGCGACAGCCCGCTGAATCTGTTGGTGAGGTAGTAGTGGCCGTCGCCGGTGGGCGTGACCGCCCAGTGCTGCTGGGGAACGTTGCTGTCCGCGTAGATGGAGACGTTTCCGCCGTCCACCCGCGAGAGTCCGGCCGCCTCCATCAGTTTGCCGCTGTTGACGTTCTTGATCTCGTAGTAGCCGTCGCCGGTGGAGGCGAAGGTCCACTTCTGGGCGGTGTTGTTCAGCCACGGCCACTGCTGGATGTTGGCGCCGTTGGCGGTGCCGAAGTTGAACACGTCGACGACCTTGCCGCTCTTGCGGTTGACGATGCGATAGACCGTGCCGTCCCCCGGGAGGACCCTCGACACCAGGGCCGGCTTGGCGGTCCGGCCGCCGATGTGGAGGCCACCGATGTTGGCGTAGCCGCCTGTGGCCGCGTTGGCCTGGATCCGCACGAAGCCCACGTTCCGGGCCGGCCACTCGACCACCTTGGGGGCGCGGTCTCCGGTCCAGGTGCCGGTGGCGACCTGGGTGAAGTTCGTGCCGTCGGTGCTGGTGGAGATGGTGTACGAGGTGATGTCGCCGTCGGTGGTGTGGGTGCGGTTCCACTGCTTGGGCAGGTACTCCAGGGTGGAGACGTTGCTCCACACCCCGCCCAGGTCGATCGTGATCGAGTGGGGCAGGGCCGGGGACAGGCCCCAGGTCGACCAGCAGGTCTCGTAGTTCCTGTCGCTCAGTCCGTCGATGGCGTTGAGCGGTCCCTCGCCGGTACGGAACGCGGTCGCGTAGGCGCTGACCGGTGTGACGGGGTGCTCGGCGCGCAGCATCTGAGTCGGCAATGGCGGTCGTGAGGTGTCGGGGCTCCAGGCCGCGCCGACTTCGGCGAGTCGGTTGACGATGTTGGTGTCGAGCCTGCCGTTGCGGTTGGGCGGGCAGTTGAGGATGAAGGAGGTGTACTTCGGTTCGAGGTCCGCCAGATGGGACAGGATCGCGTCCTTGCTCATCAGGCTCTCGGTCGGTGTGGCCGGATGCCAGAACCAGCCGTTGCTGATCGTCTGCCCCTGCGTGGCGGCGTACGTGTTTCCGGCGGGCGCGCTGACGCCCAACGGCTCCTCGAAATAGATCGCGTCACCGAGGAACGGCACCGACAGGGCACCGTGGTCGATCATGACGATGTCCGGCTGGAGCGACTTCACGTGCTCGCGGATCCGCTGGTAGGAGACGGCCTGTTGGCCCATCTGCCACGCGTAGCCGTCGGTGATGAACATGTCGATGGTGCCGTAGTCGGTGAGCAGTTCGGTGATCTGACCGAGGATGAAGGTCATGTCGGCGGGCTGGATGGCATCCGTGGTGTCGAGGCCGGACACCTTGTGCCGGCTCTCCCACGCCTCGACGCCGAAGGTGCGGTCCCATATCGAGTAGTAGAGTCCGACCCTCAGTCCCTTGGCCCGGAAGGCGTCGCAATACGCCTTCACCACGTCCTGCTTGTAGGAGCTGTTGGCGACGTTCTGGGTGCCGTAGGCGCTCGGCCACAGGGCGAAGCCGTCGTGGTGCTTGGTCGTCAGGATGCCGTAGCTCATCTTCGCCGCCGCGGCGGCGTCCGCCCACTGGGCGCAGTCCACGGCCGTGGGGGCGAACAGAGCAGGGTTCTGGTTCGGCTCGGCCCACTCCTCGTCGGTGAACGTGCCCAGGTTGAAGTGGTTGAACATGCCGAACCGCATGCTGGCCAGCTTCTCCAGGTTGGTCTGCGGGTCGGCGGCTGCCGCCTGGGACACCAGGCTCGGGAAGGCGGGCGCGACGGGCAGGACCGTGGCGGCGGCAGCGCCGGTGGCGGCACCCAGGAAAGTGCGGCGGGACAGTCTTCCTGACGACATGGGTGTACTCCCGGTCGGGGGGGGGTGGCTCTGGGGCACGAGCGAAGACTGGAGGCGGCAGCCTGAGGCCGGTGGGCTCCGGACTTTTGCGTGTGGCTCTCCAGGCGGACTCCAAAGCGCCGGTTGTTACGCATGAAGGTCAGTCACATGACGCCCCCGTGTCAACAGGTGAAGGGATGAAAGTACTCATGTGCGGAGCGGAATGGGAGCCTTGGGCCCCTGAAGTTCCCTTTCGCCTTCCGCAGACATTCCATGTTCCGCACCGTGCCGAGGGTGGTGCAGGCGCGGCCGCCGTGCCAGCGTGGAGCGTGCGCCGGACAGGGAGGGTGCCGTCGGCGGTGGAGAAGCCGTTGACGTCCAGCACCTAGCCGCTGCGCACCAAGACCAGCCGGTAGTAGGTGGGTTGTCCATGAGGGAGGTTCTCCCTTCCGCAGTTCACCACAGGCAGATCCGGATCCGGGCCACCGGAACTGACCGGATCCGCCCCCTTGTTGCCGCAGGCCCCGCACGGGGTTGCCTCGACCCGGAAGATTTTTTCAGGGCAACTCGTGGGCAGCACGGGGCCTTTTTCCTGACACCGCCTGCGCACGGGTGGGGAGTTGCTCTACGCGGACTCCGACAGGGTGGGGCCCCTGCCGGGGATGTACGGCCCGGGGCGCGAATCGTGTGAGAAGTATTGACGCCGTTCGTCCGGTCTCTCATTATCTCAGCTTGATCGACATTCCGACCCAAGTTCGACATATCGAACGAATGTCAGAGCCGCATCGCGTCGGCAGTCACGCAGTCTCCGACGAAGGTCACCCGAACCGCTCACTCGAGGATGACGAGGTTCCCATGCGCAGACGTACCTCCCGCCGCAAACCCCTGTCCGTGGTGCTCACCGCCACGGCCGCAGCCCTGGCCTTCTTGGGCGCGGTGCTCGTCGCCGGCCCGGCACAGGCAGCCACCACCAGCGCCGTGCGAGGCGTTGCCTCCGACCGATGCCTCGATGTGTCGGGCGCCGCCCAGACCGACGGCACGAACGTGCAGATCTGGGACTGCCACGGCGGGACCAACCAGCGGTGGACGCTGACGGACAACAACCAGCTGACCGTCTACGGCAACAAGTGCCTGGACGTCCCGGGCCACGCCACCACGGCCGGTACCCGCCCGGTGATCTGGTCCTGCAACGGCGGCACCAACCAGCAGTGGCGGGCGAACCCCGACGGCACGATCGTCGCCGTGGAATCCGGGCTGTGCCTGGACGTGTCGGGCAACGCCACGGCCAACGGTACGGCGGTGCAGCTCTGGAACTGCACCGGCAGCAACAATCAGAAGTGGACCGGCCTGTCCGGCGCGTCCAACTCGTGTTCCCTTCCGTCGACGTACCGGTGGAGCTCGACCGGCCCGCTGGCGCAGCCGGCCAACGGGTGGCTCGCGCTGAAGGACTTCACCACCACGACGTACAACGGCAAGCACCTGGTCTACGCGACGTACTCCGACGGCAACTGGCGCTCGATGGGCTTCAGCCCCTTCACGAACTGGTCGGACATGGCGTCGGCCGGACAGACCAGCATGAGCCAGGGCGCGGTGGCTCCCAAACTGTTCTACTTCGCGCCCAAGAACATCTGGGTGCTGACCTCGAACGGGTGGGGCACCCAATGGCCCTTCGTCTACCGCACGTCGAGCGACCCCACCAACCCCAACGGCTGGTCCGCGGCGCAACCGCTGTTCACCGGCAGCCTCCCCGACGGCAGTGCGATCGACCCGACCATGATCGCCGACGGCCAGAACATGCACATGTTCTTCGCCGGTGACAACGGCAAGATCTACAAGTCCACCATGCCGATCGGCAACTTCCCGGCCAGCTTCGGCTCGTCGTACACGACGGTGATGAGCGACACGGTGAAGAACCTGTTCGAGGCGCCCGAGGTCTACAAGGTCCAGGGCCAGAACCAGTACCTCATGATCGTCGAGGCCCGGGGGGCGACGGAGCAGCGCTTCTTCCGCTCGTTCACGGCCTCCAGCCTGAACGGTCCGTGGACCCCGCAGGCCGCCACCGAGTCCAACCCCTTCGCGGGCAAGGCCAACAGCGGCGCCACCTGGACCAACGACATCAGCCACGGCGACCTGGTCCGCAACAACCCCGACCAGACCATGACCATCGACCCCTGCAACCTGCAGTTCCTCTACCAGGGCCTGTCCCCCAACACGCCGTCGGGCACCCCCTACGTGCAACTGCCGTACCGGCCGGGCCTGCTCACCCTGCAGCGCTGAACCGCCCTGTCCGCGGTGATCACGATGTGGCGTACTCCGCCGACACGTAGGCGAGCCGTTCACCGCGTGGGCGACTCCACCTGCTGACCGACACCCACCGCATCGAGGAACCCCAGCCGTGCGTCGGCTGGGGTTCCGTCTTCCGTGGACCCTCATCGCGGATACGGACCGAAGTGCTGCGACGCCACCGCCAAGGCCGAGCCGTCCGGTCTAGGAGGGCGGCACCTCTGTCAGGAGAGGTGAGCAGGGGGAGGACGAGGTCGGCACGGGGAAGGGCACCGGCCGATGCGCCCCTCAGCGGACCCGCAGGACGTCGAAGGCCGTGAGCGCCACGTGTAGTTCGGTGCGCTGCTCACCGGATTCGAGATCGCAGTCGAGGATCCGCTCGATGGTGCGCAGACGTTGGTAGACGGTCTCGCGGGACAGGCCGCCGGAGCGGGCGGCCACTGTCTTGTTGCCCGCGGCCTCGAGGTAGTGGCGCAGGGTGGTGAGCAGGTCGGTGCCGTGGCGGGCATCGTGGTCGGCGAGTCGGCCGAGACGGCGTTCGGCGTAGTCCTGGATCCGGGTGTCGTCGCGGAGGGCGAAGAGGAGGCGGCGCAGGCCGATGTCGGATCGTTCGTGGTACGAGCGGCCCGGGGGGAGCGGCTGACCCGGCTCGGTGGCTTCGGCGACGCGGGTCGCCTCACGGAACGAGCGGGCGACGGCGGGGAGGTCGGCCGCCTCGCTGCCCGTGCTCACCGTCGTCCCGGGAACCAGGTCCAGTGCGGTGCGGCTCAGGTGCTCGACGGCGGGACGCCACGGTTGCTCGGGGCGCAGGGACAGGAGGATGCCGAGGCGGGTCGGTCGGAGCAGTCCGATGAGGGCCTGTGTGCCCTTCCTCTTCAGCTCCTCGGGGAGGAGTTCCTCGGCCTTGGCCGTGTCGTCCTCGCCGGGGACGTCCGCGAGTACGGCGACGAATCGGCAGCCCGCCGTGGGCAGGCCCAGCGCGGCGATCCGGGTCTCGGCGTCGGCGGGCGAGTTGTGGCGCTGTTCGACGAGGTCGCGCAGCACACCGCGGTGAGCGGCGCGTTCCCACGGTGTGGGGTGGGTGAGACGGGCGATGGTGAGGGCCATCGCGGTTCTCTCCAGGATCGTGACGGCTTCCGGACCGAAGGAGCCGAGGGCGGAGTGAGGGGCCGCGCCCGGCGGGCGCGGGAGCATGGCGACCCTTCCCCAGCGTTCGCCCTGGTACTCGACGGGCGCCACGAGCCAGCCCTCGGGGCCGGAGACGGTGGTGTGGTCGGTGGGCGGTGTCGCTCGGGAGCGCTGCTCCCAGGAGGTGAGCGCCGCCCCGGCCGTGTCGACGGAAGGCTCGCAGAGGAGTGCCTGGTGGACCAGGTTCTCCAGCACGACGGTGTGGCCGCTCATCTCGGCGGCGGCGCGTACGACGTCCTCGGGCCCGGCGCCGCGCAGGGTGAGGGCGGTGAACGCCTCGTGGACGCGCTGGGTCCGTCGCATCACCTCGGCCTGGTTGCCGAGGATGAACGCGTGGACGACCTGGGTGACCTCCAGGAAGTTGACGTCCTTGGCCAGGGTGACGAGGGGCAGCCCGCGGACCTCGCAGGCGTGGACCAGGGCGTCGGGCGGGCGGTGGTAGCGGCGGACCAGTTCGATGACCAGGGCTGCCGCGCCGATGTCGGCGAGTTCGTCGACGTAACGGCGTACGGCGGCCGGCTCCTCGGGCAGAGGCATGCCGGTGGTCAGGACGAGTTCGCCGCCCTTCAGGAAGGAGGCCGGGTCGGTCAGTTCGGTGATGTGGACCCACCGGACGGGCCTGTCGAGCCGGGACAGGCCGGTGACCACCTGCGGCTGCCCGGCGGCCAGGACGGGAAGGGCCAGCGCGTCGGCCACGCTGAGCGAGTGGCCGCCGGTGTTCATGTCGCGGCTTGGCACGCAAGGGTCGGGGCCGTCGCCGCCCGGCCCCGGAGCCGTGGGATGGCTCTCGTTCACGGTGCCTCCATGGGGGTCCCGGCTCCGGTGAAGCCACAGAGCTCGGGGAATGCCCCGTCACTCTGACAAGCGTCGCCGACCTGCGCAAGAGCCCGGAGACGGTGGCCGGGAGGCGCAGGGGGCCGGGGTGAGAGCGGGGCGCGCCTGACACAACGTCCGGATACCGCGTCCCGGCCGGACAGATCGCGCGTTGGCGCGGCCCCGGTCCGCCGAGATGCTCGTCAGACCGCGGCAGAACACCAGCAGAACCCCAGCGGAACCGACGCAGAACCGACGCGGAACCGACGCAGAACCGCAGCAGACCGAACACCGAGGCCGGGAGACGAACATGACCGCACTGTCGCCGCACCTTCGCCAGGCCACGCCCGTGGTGGCGGCCCGGGGCGAGGGCGTCCACCTCTTCGACCAGGACGGCCGCCGCTACCTCGACTTCACCGCCGGCATCGGCGTCACCAGCACCGGGCACTGCCACCCCAAGGTCGTGGCGGCGGCGCAGGAGCAGGTGGGCACGCTGATCCACGGCCAGTACACGACGGTCATGCACCAGCCCCTGAGCCGACTGGTCGAGAAGCTCGGCGAGGTGCTGCCGGCCGGCCTGGACAGCCTGTTCTTCACCAACTCCGGCAGCGAGGCCGTCGAGGCCGCGCTGCGGCTGGCCCGCCAGGCCACCGGCCGCCCCAACGTCATCGTCTGCCACGGCGGCTTCCACGGCCGTACGGTCGCCGCCGCCTCCATGACGACGTCCGGCACCCGCTTCCGCTCCGGCTTCTCGCCGCTGATGAGCGGTGTCGTCGTCACCCCCTTCCCGGCGGCCTACCGCTACGGCTGGGACGAGGAGACCGCGACCCGCTTCGCCCTGAAGGAGCTGGACTACACGCTCCAGACGATCTCCTCGCCCGCCGACACGGCCGCGATCATCGTCGAGCCGGTGCTGGGAGAAGGCGGATACGTCCCCGCGAACCGCACCTTCATGGAAGGCCTGCGGGAGCGGGCGGACCGGCACGGCTTCCTGTTGATCGCCGACGAGGTGCAGACGGGCGTCGGCCGCACCGGCCGCTTCTGGGGCCACGACCACTTCGGCGTCACACCCGACATCCTCGTCACCGCCAAGGGGCTGGCCAGCGGCTTCCCGCTGTCGGGCATCGCCGCCTCCGAGGAGCTGATGGCGAAGGCGTGGCCGGGCTCGCAGGGCGGCACGTACGGCGCGAACGCCGTCGCCTGCGCCGCGGCCTGCGCGACCCTGGACGTCGTACGCGACGAGAAGCTCGTCGAGAACGCCGAGGCGATGGGCAAGCGGCTGCGCCAGGGCCTGGAGGCGGTGGCCGACCGGACGCCGGGCATCGGTGACGTGCGCGGTCTCGGCCTCATGCTGGCCACCGAGTTCGTCACCGAGGACGGCAGCCCCGACCCCGAGACCGCCGCCCGCGTCCAGCGTGCCGCCGTCGACGAGGGCCTGCTCCTGCTGCTGTGCGGCGCCTGGAACCAGGTCGTCCGGATGATCCCGGCGCTCGTCATCGACGAGACGGCCGTGGACGAGGGCCTCCAGGCGTGGGCGACGGCGGTCGAGGCCGGCACATCGGGAGCGGCAGGGCGATGACGGAGACCACCACGGCCCTGGAGCCGCTGGTCGCGCGGCTCGCCGAGACCGCGCCCGGCCTGCGGGTGGAGACCGGCCCGGGAGCCACCGGGCTCTACGCCTACGACGCCTCCAACTACCGGGTCCCGCCGAGGGCCGTGGTGTTCCCCCGCAGTGCCGATGACGTCGTCGCGGTGCTGCGGGCCTGCCGGGAGACTGGTGTCCCGGTCACCGCGCGTGGCGGTGGCACCAGCATGGCGGGCAACGCGGTCGGGCCGGGTGTCGTCGTGGACTTCTCCCGGTACATGAACCGGATCCTGGACATCGACCCCTTGGCGCGTACCGCGCGTGTCGAGGCCGGAGTGGTCCTGGACGCGCTGCGGTCCGCGACCGCCCTGCAGGGGCTCACCTTCGGCCCGGACCCGTCCTCGCACAGCCGGTGCACCATCGGCGGCATGATCGGCAACGACGCGTGCGGCAACCGGTCGGTACGGCACGGCCGCACCAGCGGACACATCGAGGCGCTGGAGATCGTGACGGCCGACGGTGTGCGGGCCGTCGCCGAGCGGACCGGTCTACGGGCCGCCGACCCGGAGGACACGGACGCCGTCCAGCGTGTCGCAGGTCTGGAAGCAGAGCTGCGCCGCTTGATCGACGCCAACCTGGCATTGCTCCGCACCGAACTGGGCCGTATTCCGCGCCAGGTCTCCGGCTACCAGCTGCATCACCTGCTGCCCGAGCACGGCTTCGACATGGCCCGTGCGCTGGTGGGCACCGAAGGCTCCTGTGCGGTCGTCACCGCAGCGACGGTCCGCCTCGTGGCGACCGCACAGGCTTCCACCCTCCTGACCCTCGGCTACGACGACGTGGTCGATGCCGCCGAGGACGTGCCGGAGATCCTGCGCTGGAATCCCACCGCTGTGGAGGGCATGGACGAGGCGATCGTCGCCACCATGCGTGCCCGGCGCGGCCCGGACTCCGTCACCGGGCTGCCTGAGGGACGGGCCTGGCTGTATGTCGAGCTCGACGGTGACGATCAGGCGGCCGTCGACGCCCGCGCCGGCGAACTGCTGGACGTGCTCAAGGCACAGGGCCGGATGACTGGCGGGCGGGTCGTGCACAGCCCGGCCGAACGGCGCTCGCTGTGGCGGGTCCGCGAGGACGGGGCAGGGCTCGCCGCCCGACTGGTCGACGGCGGGGAGTCCTGGCCCGGCTGGGAGGACGCGGCCGTCGCCCCGGAGGACCTGGCCGCCTACCTGCGCGACTTCCGCAAGCTGCTGGCCGCCCACGGGCTGACCGGCGTGCTGTACGGGCACTTCGGCGCGGGTTGCGTCCACGTACGCATCGACTTCGACCTCGCCACGGACACGGGGCGGGCCGCCACCCGCCGGTTCCTGTCGGAGGCCGCGGCCCTGGTCGTCGAGCACGGCGGAACCCTGTCGGGCGAACACGGCGACGGACGGGCCCGGGGCGAACTGCTGGAGGTCATGTACAGCCACCGGATGATCCGGACCTTCGCCGCCTTCAAGGAGATCTTCGACCCCGAGGGCCTGCTCAACCCGGGCGTCATCGTGGCCCCGGCCCCCCTCGACGCCGACCTGGCGCTGCACACCCCCTCCGAGGTACTGCCCGTCGAGACGCTCTTCTCCTTCCCGCACGACGAGGACGGCTTCGCGGGCGCGGTACGGCGCTGTGTCGGCGTCGGCCGCTGCCGCAGCGACGCCGGCGGCGTGATGTGCCCCAGCTACCGGGCCACGGGGGAGGAGAACGACTCCACGCGGGGCCGGGCCCGGCTGCTCCAGGAGATGGTGCGCGGCGGGACCGTCCAGGACGGCTGGCGCTCGACCGAGGTGCGTGACGCCCTCGACCTGTGCCTGTCCTGCAAGGCCTGCTCCAGCGACTGTCCGGTCGGCGTCGACATGGCCACGTACAAGTCGGAGTTCCTGCACCAGCACTACAAGGGAAGAGTCAGGCCCCGCTCCCACTACTCCCTCGGCTGGCTGCCCCTGACGTCCAAGCTCGTCGGGTACGCGGCCCGCCCGCTGAACGCGCTGCTGCGCGGACCCGTCGGGAAGCTGCTCGCGCGCCTCGGCGGGGTGACCACCAAGCGCCGGATCCCGGCCTTCGCCTCCCGCCGCGCGGTGCGCCGGGCCCTGCGGGCGTCGAGGACCGGCGAACCGGCGAAGACGCTGCTCTTCGTGGACAGCTTCACCCGCGCCTTCCGCCCGGAGGTGGCCGGGGCCGCGAGCCGCGTGCTCGCCGACGCCGGCCTCCCCTGCACGGCCGAGGACGACCTGTGCTGCGGCCTGACCTGGGTGAGTACCGGACAGCTGTCCCTCGCGCGCCGCATCATGGCCCGCACCGTCGCCCGCCTGGACAACGGCGACGAGCGGCCCATCGTCGTGGCCGAACCCAGCTGCGCCGCGGCGCTCAAGCGTGACGTGCCCGAACTCCTCGACACCGACGCCGCCCGGCGCGTCGCGGCCCGCGTCCACACCCTCACCGGAGCCCTCACCGACCTCGCCGCACCCGGCTGGACGCCACCGGAGCTGCCGGACAACGTCGTGCTGCAGACCCACTGCCACGAGTACGCCACCTTCAAGGGCCGCCATCCCCGCGACCTGCTCGGCCGCCTCGGCGTGGCGAAGGTCGACGAGGCCGAGGGCTGCTGCGGACTCGCCGGGAACTTCGGCTTCGAGGAGCAGCACTACGACACCTCCATGGCCGTCGCCGACCTCGCCCTCAAGCCCCGCCTCGACGACATCGACCCGGGCGCACCGGCCGTCGTCGTGGCCGACGGATTCAGCTGCGCCACCCAGATCGACCACCTCGCCGGAGACCGGGGCATCCGCGCCCTGCACCTCGCGGAACTGCTCGATCCCGCCGCCGACCGACCCGGACAACCAGGAGAGAACTCATGACCGACACGCCCACGCAGCTGTTCATCGGTGGTGCCTGGGTGGACGCCTCGGACGGCGCCACCATGCCCGTCGACGACCCCGCCACCGGCGAGATCCTCTGCCACGTCGCCGACGCCGGTGCCAAGGACGCGAAGCTCGCCGAGGAAGCGGCCGTGCGGGCGCAGGAGGACTGGGCGCGTACGGCGCCCCGGGTACGCAGCGAGATCCTGCGCCGCGCCTACGAGATCATCATCGAGCGCACCGACGAGCTCGCCCACCTGATGACGTCCGAGATGGGCAAGCCGCTTGCCGAGGCCAGGGGAGAAGTGGCGTACGCGGCGGAGTTCTTCCGCTGGTTCTCCGAGGAGGCCGTGCGCATCGACGGTGGCCTCGCCACCCTGCCGGACGGCCGCAACCGCATGCTGCTCTCCCGCCGCCCGGTCGGTCCCTGTCTGCTGATCACTCCGTGGAACTTCCCCCTGGCGATGGGCACCCGCAAGATCGGCCCGGCGGTCGCCGCCGGCTGCACGATGGTGCTCAAGCCCGCCCCGCAGACCCCTCTCTCCAGCCTTGCCCTCGCCGCGATCCTCAAGGAGGCCGGGCTGCCGGACGGCGTGCTGAACGTCGTCACCACCTCCCGTGCGGGGGAGGTGTGCGAACCGCTCCTGCGCGGCGGGCGGATTCGCAAGCTCTCCTTCACCGGCTCCACGGCCGTCGGGCAGCTGCTCCTCGCCCAGAGCGCGGAGGCCGTCGTGCGGACCTCGATGGAGCTGGGCGGGAACGCGCCGTTCGTCGTCTTCGAGGACGCCGACCTGGACAAGGCCGTGGACGGCGCGATGGTCGCCAAGATGCGGAACATGGGCGAGGCCTGCACGGCCGCCAACCGCTTCTTCGTGCACCGGTCGGTGGCGGAGGAGTTCGGGCGGCGCCTGGCCGAGCGCATGGGCGCGCTGGTCGTCGGTCCGGGCACCCGGGACGGCGTCGACGTCGGACCGCTGATCGACAGGCGGGGACGCGCCAAGGTGGAGGAACTCGTCACCGACGCGGTGGAGCGCGGGGCGCAGGTGCTCGTGGGCGGTCGTACTCCCGAGGGTCCCGGCTGCTTCTACCCGCCGACCGTGCTGGCCGACGTCGATCCCGGCAGCCGTCTGATGGACACGGAGATCTTCGGCCCCGTCGCCGCGATCCTCACCTTCGACGACGAGGACGAGGTGATCCGCCGGGCCAACGACACGCCCTGGGGCCTGGTCGGCTACGTCTTCACCGAGGGCCTCGACCGTGCCCTGCGGGTGAGCGAGCGGCTGGAGGTGGGCATGGTCGGGCTGAACACGGGGCTGGTGTCCAATCCCGCCGCACCCTTCGGCGGCGTCAAGCAGTCCGGGCTGGGCCGCGAGGGCGGCCGGGTCGGGATCGACGAGTTCCTGGAGTACCAGTACCTCGCGGTGCCCGTGAGCTGACGGCGGTCATGCCCTGACCGCGCCGCAGCACGCACCGCGACGGGTCCCACCCGTGCCCGGCCTTCCACGCCGCCGGGCACGGGTGGGCGGCCACCGACTTCCCGACGGCCCGGCCGACGGTTTCCCGAACCGGACCCTCAGTCTCCCGAGCCCGGCCATCAACTTCCCGGGCCCTAGCAAAAGGCGAACAATGTCGTTCCTGAAGACCATCGACACCGATCCTTCCTTCACGCCGCACGCGTCCGGCCCGCTGCCGGAACGTCTGGTCTCCGGCGACCCCGCGTTCCTTACCTGGCCTCAGGACATCGCCCGCGGGGAGATGATCCATACGGGTGTCTGGGAAGCGACGCCCGGCGAGACGCGCTCGATCAAGGGCGAGACCTTCGAGTTCTGCCACATCCTCGCCGGCGTCGTGGAACTCACGCCGGAAGGCGGCGAGCCGGTGGTCTACAGGGCGGGCGACAGCTTTGTCATGAAACCGGGCTTCGTCGGTGTCTGGAAGACGATCGAGACGGTGCGCAAGATCTACGTGATCGTGAAGTGACGCCGACGCCCGAACGCGCGACGCCCGGCCCGCGACGCTCGCGGAGCCGGGACCGGCGTCAGGCGCCCAGGTGCCGGGCGGTGATCTCCGCCGCCGTCTCGGCGACGAGCCGGCCCAGCTCGGGCAGCCGGCCGGGCTCGAAGCGGGAGTCGGGCAGGGAGACGGCCACGGCGGCCAGCGGTGTGTCCTCGCGGTCGAGCACGGGTGCCGCGATGGCGCAGATGCCGTGCAGGTACTGGTTGTGGTTGACGGCGTAGCCCCGTTCTCTGACGCGGCCGAGCTCCGCGCGCAGTTGCGCCGGGTCGGTGATGGTCTCCTCGCCGTAGCCCTCCAGCGTCTCCGCGGTGACCTCTGCTATCTCGGACTTTCCCAGATGGGCGAGGACGGCGTGCCCGGCGGCGGTGGCGTGCAGGGGTGAGGTGTCGCCGATGGCGTGGAAGGTGCGTACGGCGTGGTCGCAGTCGACGCGGTCGACGACAACCATGCCGTGCAGGGCGTCGGGCACCGACAGGTGGATGGTCTCGTTCACGGCGTCGCGGAGCCGGATCATGGGTTCACGGGCGGCGGCGAACAGGCTGGAGCCCTGCAGCGCGGCGGGCCGTACGGCCAGGACGCGGGCGCCGATCTCCCAACGCGTGGTGTCCTTGCGGTTCGCCCGCAGCCAGCCCGCCTCGTTGAGGGTGACCAGTGTGCGCTGCACGGTGGACTTCGGCAGCCCGAAGATCTTCGTCAGCTCGCCGACGGTCACGGGTTGGTGTCGGGCGACCGCCTCCAGTACCCGCAGTGACCTGGTGACGCTCTTCATTTCCATGCGATGCCCCCTCGGACCCGTGGATCCCTGCTTCTCACTTCTCGACTCCAGCACGGAGCCAGGGTCGCCATTCGTGCCGGATTCCAGCATAGCGTGCCACGATGTGGTACATGCTGGGCTTCGGTGAACCAGGAGGGCGGGCCTTGAGGTGTGCAGGGGTCCCCATTCCCCGCGGCGATGGGCAGCGGCAGGGCCATGACCAGGCCTGTCGAGCCGCGTGGTGCGGCCGCTCCGCGTCCGGCCTTCTCCTGGCCGGGCGCGGAGCGGTGGCTGCCGTGATGCGTGACCGAGGGCCGGCCTCGCATGCGTCGGCGTGCGGGGCCGGCCCTCGGGTCGACGGGGCTTGCGGTGCGGGTCGTCGTCCGCCGTTCAGGCGCCCAGGCGGCGCTGTGAGATCTCCGTGGCCGTGTCGGCGACGAGACCGCCCCACTGTGGTGCCTGTTCCTCGTCGTAGCGGGCCTCGGGCATGGAGATGCCCACGGCAGCCAGCGGGGTGCCGTCCTCGTCGAGCACGGCGGCCGCGAGGGCGCAGACGCCCGGACGGAACTGGTTGCGGTTGACCGCGTAGCCGTCGGCGCGGATCCGGTCCAGCTCGGCACGCAGCTCGTCGGGGTCGCCGGGCGTCGTGTCGCTGAACCGCTCCAGCCCGGCCGCGACGAGGTCTTCCACGTCCCGCCTCGGAAGGTGCGCGAGTATGGCGCGCCCGACGGCGGTGGCGTGCAGGGGGGAGGTGTCGCCGATCGTGTGGAAGGTGCGTACCGGGTGTTCGCAGTCGACGCGGTCCACCACGACCATGCACTGAAGGGCGTCGGGCACCGACAGGTGGATGGTCTCGTTCACGGCGTCGCGGAGCCGGAGCATGGGTTCACGGGCGGCGGCGAACAGGCTGGAGCCCTGCAGTGCGGCGGGCCGTACGGCCAGGACGCGAGCGCCGATCTCCCAGCGCGTGGTGTCTTTCCGGTTCGCCCGCAGCCAGCCCGCCTCGTTGAGGGTGACCAGTGTGCGCTGCACGGTGGACTTCGGCAGCCCGAAGAGCTTCGTCAACTCCCCTACGGTCACGGGCTGATGCTGGGCGACCGCCTCCAGGATCCGGAGCGACCTGGTGACGCTCTTCATTTCCATCCGGTTTCCCCCTGTTAATCCTCGAAATTTGTGCTGGACACCCTCTTGACTCCTCGCTGAAGCCACTGTCATTCTCTGTGCCAGATTCTAGCACAGCATTCCACATAGTGGCACGGCCTTCGGGGAGACCCCCCGGGAGTGAGCCGGACTGCGAGACAGGGCGGTTGCGAGCCGCAGGTCCACGAGGAGGACCTGGCCCCCGCCCAAACCATCTCGAATCGAACATCCTCACGTCGAAGGCTCAGCATGCGCCTCGGCGATACGAAAGGAAAGTCCTGTGTCAGCTGCCAGGAAGCGCGTCGCGGTGGTCGGCGTCGGAACGATGGGCAGCCAGGCCGCCTGGCGGCTGGCGGCCCGCGGCGCCGAGGTCGTCGGCTACGACCGCTACGCTCCCGGCCACGACCGCAGCGCGGCCGGCGGCGAGACCCGCATCTTCCGCAGCGCCCACTTCGAGGACTCCCGCTACGTCACCCTCCTCAAGCACGCCGACACCCTGTGGGAGCAGCTCCAGCAGGAGACCGGCCGCGAGCTGCGCCGCCTGACCGGATGCCTGCTGATGGGGCCGACCGATCACCAGCAGATGGCCACCGTCCTGCAGTCCATCGCCGAGCACGACCTCGACCACGAGGTACTGGACGCCGAAGCCCTCGCCAAGCGCTTCCCGCAGTACCGCATCGAGGATGGCGACGCGGCCGTGCTCGACCGCCGCGCCGGCTTCATCCGCCCCGAGCTGACCATCCAGACCGCCGCCCGCCGCGCCGAGCAGCTGGGCGCCGTGATCCACCGCTACACCACGGTCCGCGAGATCGTCCCCGTCGCCGGCGGAGTGGAGATCCGCACCGACGCCGGCAGCGAGCGCTTCGACACCGCCGTCGTCACCCCCGGCCCCTGGGTCAACGACCTGCTGCCCGACCTGCCCTGGGAGGTGGACATCCGCCGCCTCGTCAGCGCCTGGTTCGTGCCGACCGACCCCGAGGCCTGGTTCGGCGAGGAGCGCCCGGCGTTCATCCGCACCGCGCCCACCCACTGCTACGGCCTGCCCTCCCCGGACGGCATCTCCGTCAAGCTCGGCCTCTCCCAGGCCCTGCACAAGCCCGCGGGCGACCCGAACCAACTGGACCGGACGGTGCAGCCGGAGGAGCTGGAGATCTTCGCCGAACTGATCGGCCGCTATCTGCCGGACCTGAACCCCGACCCCACGCGCCTGGCCGTCTACATGGAGGGCTACACCAAGAGCAGCCGCCCGCTCGTCGGCTCGCTGCCCGGCGCCGAGAACGTCATCCTGCTCGCCGGCTTCTCCGGCCACGGCTTCAAACTCGCGCCCGCCTTCGGCGACATTGCCGCGGACCTCGCGCTGGACGGCACCTCGCCGCAGCCCATCGAGTTCCTTTCCACTCTCGGCCGCACGGAGGCATGACCATGCAGGACACCACGCAGGCCACCACCCTCCGCGTCGCCTCCCTCCAGGCCCGGCCCGGCACCAAGACGCGAGGCACCGCCCAGGCCGATCTCGGCACCCTCACCACCGACATCCCGGTGACCCTGGTCAACGGCTCCCGCCCGGGCCCCCGGGTCGTCATCACCGCAGGTGTGCACGGCGGCGAGTTCACGCCCATCGAAGCCGCCGCGCGCCTGGCGGACCTGCTGGAGCCCCGAGAGGTGTGCGGGCAGGTGATCGTCTGTCCGGTCGCCAACCCGCCCGCCGTCTACGAGGGCCGGCTCAACATCTCCCCCCTCGACGGCGTGAACCTCAACCGCGTCTTCCCCGGCGACCCGGACGGCGGCCCCACCGAGCGGCTGGCCGCCTGGCTCTTCACGAACCTGGTCGACGGCGCCGACGTCTACATCGACCTGCACTGCGGCGGTATCGACCAGGTCCTGCGGGACTTCGTCGGCTACCGCGTCACCGGTGACCAGGACCTGGACAAGGCGACCGCCGAACTGGCAGGATCCTTCGGCATCCAGGACGTCATCCTCGGGCTGACGCCCGAGGGCGGCAACAGCCACGCGGCCGCCGCCCGCCGGGGCATCTCCGCGGTCCTCGTCGAGGTGGGCCAGCTCGGCCAGCGGGACGAGGCCACCGCCCTGCGCCGTGTCGACGGCCTGCTGACGGCACTTCGCCATCTCGGCGTCCTCGAGCACGACGGCTCCGCTCCGGCACCGGTCCGCGAGTGGGTCTGGTCCGGCGGGGCCACCGCCGAGGCCACCGGCCTGTGGTACCCGGAGTTCTCCTTCGACGCCGACATCATCGGCGAAGTCGCCGAGGGCGACCTCCTCGGCCGCATCATCGACCCCGTCGACGGCCGCGAACACACCGTCCACGCCCCGGCCGACGGACGGATCTTCTACGGCATGCACGGCCTCACCGTCGCCCCCGGCAAGGAACTGGCCGCCCTGGCCGTCCCGTGGAACCCCGACACGGCCGCGTCGGCCGACACCCTCCGGCCCCCCGGTCTGGGCGCCGGATCAGACGAGGCGGATCCCCGCCCCTAGACCCTCCCCGTTCAGCCGCCCCCCTTCCCACGTCCACAGCCGCCCCTTCTCGCGGCCAGTACCACCAGGAGGCACCAAATGAAAGATGCCCGAATAGACCGCAGACTGTTCCTGCGAGGAATCGGCGGGGTCACTGCGGGTGTCGCCGCCGCGTCCACCCTCGCCGCCTGCGGCACCGGTACCAGCCGTGTGGCGTCCGGCGGGGGCAAGGGCGGCAAGACGGTGGTCGTCCGTGACAGTGGCGGTTCCTACGGTGCGGCTCTGCAGAAGGCGATCTACACGCCGTTCACGCAGGAGACCGGCATCCAGGTGAAGGTGCTGAACCTGGACGACGCTCCGCTGCTGGCGCAGATCAAGCAGGGCAGGCCGCAGTGCGATCTCATCAACAACTCGATGATGTCGCACACCAAGTACGTCAAGCAGGACGCCCTGGAGGCGCTGGACCTGGACCGGGTCAAGAGCGTGAAGAGCGCGAAGATCCCCGAGGGCCAGATCAGCGACCATGCCATCGGCAGCAGCTTCTACGGCGCCTGTATGGCATACCGCACGGATGCGTTCGGCGGGAAGAAGCCGGAGTCGTGGGCGGACTTCTGGGACACCAAGGCGTTCCAGGGCGGCCGTTCGATGTGCAACCCCGACGGTGACCTGCCGGAGCTGGAGTTCGCGCTGCTCGCTGACGGTGTGCCGATGGACAAGCTCTACCCGCTCGATGTGGACCGCGCGTTCAAGGTGCTGACGCGGCTGCGGGGTGACATCAAGAAGTTCTGGGACAGCGGCCCGCTGCCCGGTGTGCTGCTCAGCCGCCAGGAAGTGACGATGTCCACCGTCTGGGACGGCCGTATCGCGGACCTGGAGAAGCAGGGTGTCCCGGTCACCCGGCAGCTGAACGGTATGCGCCGGCAGTTCCAGGGCTACGCCATCGCCAAGGGCGCGGCCAACACGGACAACGCCTACAAGCTGATGGACTTCTCGCTGCGGGCGGAGAGCCAGGCCGCCCTGGCCAAGGCGTTCCCGTCGAACCCGTCGTCCCCGCTGGCCTACGCCAAGCTGACCGAGGACGAGCGCAACGCGCTGGCGGGTGCGCCGAAGTTCTACGACAAGGGTTTCGACGCGGACGTCGACTGGTGGCTGAAGAACGAGTCGGCCGTCACCAAGCGCTGGTTGGAGTGGGCTCGTGGCTGATTTCGGTGTCGCCGCACCGTCGGTGAAGGTGGCCGGCGTCAAGCCGGCCACCGCGACCGGCAAGGCGCTGTCGGTGGTGGCTCTGCGCAAGACTTACGGCGATGTCGTCGCGGTCGACGAGGCGTCGATGGAGATCGCGGCGGGTGAGTTCGTCACTTTCCTCGGCTCGTCGGGGTCGGGCAAGACCACGACGCTGATGATGATCGCCGGGTTCTGCGAACCCGACTCCGGCACCATCACCGTCGGAGGCCGTGACGTCACCCGTCTCGCCCCGCAGAAGCGCAACCTCGGCTTCGTCTTCCAGCAGTACCTGCTCTTCCCGCACATGACCGTCAGCGAGAACGTCGCCTTCCCTCTCACCCTGCGCGGTGTACCGAAGGACGAGATCCGTCGACGGGTGGGGGAGACGCTGGAGATCGCGGGTCTGTCCGGGTTCGGCGGGCGCAAGCCGCGTGAGCTGTCCGGTGGTCAGCAGCAGCGTGTCGCCCTGTGCCGGGCGCTGGTCTACCGCCCGCCGGTCATCCTCATGGACGAACCCCTGGGCGCGCTGGACAAGAAACTGCGTGACCAGCTGCAGGTCGAGATCAAGACCATCCAGCAGGAACTCGGCCTGACCGTCATCTACGTGACGCACGACCAGGAAGAGGCGCTGGTCATGTCCGACCGCATCGCCGTGATGCGCAACGGCCTGATCGAGCAGTTCGACACCCCCCGCGAGCTGTTCGAGCGGCCGAGGACGCCGTTCGTCGCGGACTTCCTCGGCGCGGCGAACTTCCTGCCCGGCCGTGTCGACAAGCACGACGGCGATCACACCCTGGTCCGCCTCGACAGCGGTGGTCTCATCAAGGCCCGCCGTCACCAGCTGGCTCCCAGCACGCAGGTGAAGGTCGCTGTGCAGCCGGGCCGGCTGCGGGCCTGTGCCGCCGACGACGGCTTCTGTACCGGCACGGTCGAGATGGCCACCTACGTCGGCACCCTGGTCCGCGCCGGCGTGCGCATCGACGGCGGTCAGGGACCGCTGCTGCGCCTGGAGGTGCCGGCTGGCCGGGGGCCCGTGGCAGGCGAGCGGGTCGGCATCACCGCCGACCCCGAGGACGTCAACCTCTTCGCCGACGAAAAGGCGGGGTGAGCCATGGCCGCCACCCTCACCGCAGGGGCCCCAGCCCGCCCGCGCAAACTCCTCGCATCACGCCGGACCCGCGTCGGGATCCTGTACGCGCTGCCGGTTGTCGTCTATCTGCTGGTGCTGTTCGTCTACCCGATCTTCTCCACGCTGCTGCTCAGCCTGAAGGACGCCGACGGCTCCTTCACGCTGCACTGGTACGCCGACGCCCTCACCGGCGTCAACTTGTCGGTGCTGTTCACCACGCTGCGGATCTCCGCCGAGACGGCCGTGTTGAGCCTGGTGTTCGGGTTCGTGCTGGCCCAGGCGATCTCCCGGCTCAAGCCCATCTGGGCGGGCCTGGCGATGCTGGTCGTGGTCGTACCGCACTTCGTCTCCGCCCTGGTGCGCACCTACGGCTGGATCATCATGCTCGGCGACAAGGGCCTGGTGAACGAGAGCCTGGCTTGGGCACCGGGCGCCCCCTACCAGCTGCTCTACAACGAGCTCGGCGTGGTCATCGGCACCACCTCGATGATGCTCCCCTACACCGTGCTGCTCCTGTACGGAGTGATGCGCGGGGTGGACCGGCGCCTGCTCGCGGCCGCGTCCAGCATGGGCGCCGGTCGGGTGACCATCTTCCGCCGGGTGTACCTGCCGCTGGTCGCCCCGGGCCTGGCCAGTGCCGGACTGCTGAGCTTCATCCTCTCGCTGGGCTACTACATCACCCCGGCCCTGATGGGCGGCCCGAATCAGACGATGATCGCGACCCTCATCAACCAGCAGGTCACCAAGGAGAACCAGTGGAACGGGGCCGCCGCGCAAGGAGTGATCCTGCTGGTGCTCACCCTGGCCGGACTGCTCCTGGTCAAGGCCGTCACCTCACTCGGCGCCAGCCGTAAGAAGAGGAGTGGGTCCTGATGGAGCTGCGCAAGACCCTCACCGGACGCATCGCCCTGACCGCTGTGGCCACGCTCATCCTGCTGTTCCTGGCACTGCCGATCGTCGTCATCCTCGTCACCTCCTTCAGCAACAACGCCTTCGCCGCCTTCCCCCCGGAGACGTGGACGCTGAACTGGTACAAGGCCCTGTTCGCCGACGGCAGCAAATGGCCCGCCGCGCTCTCCCTGAGCGCCCTGGTCGCCGCCCTGAGCACCGTGTTCTCCCTGATCATCGGGGTGACCGCGGCGACCGCCCTGGTCCGCAGCGAACTCCCCCTGCGCTCCGCGGTCTTCGCCCTGGTCCTCGGACCGCTGGTCATCCCCCAGATCGTCACCGCGCTCGGGCTGTTCCTGCTGTTCGAACCGGCCGCGATGCTCGGCAGCCCCATCGCCATCGCCCTCGGTCACACCGTGCTGGCCTCACCCATCGCGGTGCTCATCCTGATCGCGACCCTGCGCGGGATCGACGAACGCCTGGAGGACGCCGCCGCCAGCATGGGCGCCGGCCGCCTCACCATCGCCCGGAAGATCACCTTCCCGCTCGCGGCACCGGGCATGATCGCGGCGGCGATCTTCTCCTTCATCACCAGCTTCGACGAGTTCTACATCTCCCAGTTCCTCTCCTCCGTCGACACCGTCACCCTCCCGGTGCAGGTCTACAACTCCCTCACCTTCGAGATCGACCCCAGCGTCACGGCCGTCAGCGCCATCCTCATCGCCTTCGCCATCCTCGCCCTCGGCCTGGTCGCCCTGGTCCGCTGGATCGGCTCCGGCAGGCAGGACTCCCTGCTCTCGGTCGAGAACACGGTCGGCGTCGCCAACCCGGGAGGCGAAGCCGTATGACCACCGCCGCCGCTCAGCTGACCGCGGCCACCGCTCAGCGGCACCTGCTGCTGCACATGACCGCCAACGGTTCGCTCGGCGACGAGGGCCAAGACCTCCTCGTCGTCCAGCGGGGCGAAGGCCCGTACGTCGAGGACGCGGACGGCAGGCGCTACATCGACAGCCTGTCAGGGCTGTACTGCTGCCAGCTCGGTTACTCCTACGGCCCCGAGTTCGCCGAGGCAGCCGAACGGCAACTGCGCGAACTGTGCTACAGCCCGCTGTGGACCGGCTCCGCGCACCCCTCGGCCATCGAACTCGCCGAGCGGCTGTCCCGGATCGCCCCCGTCGACATCGAGCACACCTTCTTCTCGAGCGGCGGCGCCGAAGCCGTCGAGACCGCCTGGAAGATTGCCCGCCGCTACCACTCCATGCGCGGCGAGCCGGGCCGCACCAAGGCGATCGCCCGGCGCGGCGCCTACCACGGCCTGACCATCGGCACTCTGTCGTTCAACGACGACCCCGGCCTGACAGAGCCGTACGGCCCGCCGGCGATCGACACGCGGTTCGTGTCGAACACCAACCGCTTCGGGCTGGCACCGGAGTTCGCGGACGACGCGGTGTACACCGCCTGGCTGCTCGCGGAGTTGGAGGCCGCGATCCTGACCGAGGGTCCCGAGACCGTCGCGATGCTCATCGCGGAGCCGGTGCAGAACCGGGGCGGCTGCATCACCCCGCCCCAGGGGTACTGGCAGGGGCTGCGGGCACTGGCCGACCGGTACGGCTTCCTGCTGGTCGCCGACGAGGTGATCACCGGCTTCGGCAGGATCGGCGAGTGGTTCGGCGGGGACCGCTACGGCGCCCGCCCGGACATGGTCACCGTGGCCAAGGGCATCACCTCCGGATACGCCCCGTTGGGTGCGACCCTGGTCGGCACCAAGGTCACCGAGGTCGTCAACCGGCCCGGCGCGGTGCTCAACCACGGCTACACCTTCGCCGGACACCCGCTGAGCACGGCCATCGCCCTGCGCAACCTGGAGATCATGGAGCGGGACCGCGTCCTGGACAACGTCCGCGGCCTCCAGGGCGACCTGGCCAGGCGCATGGCGGCGCTCAAGGACCTGCCGATCGTCGGCGACGTCCGCGGCACGGGGTTCTTCTACTCCTGCGAACTCGTCGGCGACCTCGACGACGGCGCTTTCAGCGCCAAGGCCCGAACCGAGCTGATCACCGACCTGATCCCGCGCCGACTGCGCGAGGCCGGGCTGCTGGCCCGCGTCTACAACCGTTCCGCGCCGCTGGTCCAGATCGCGCCCCCGCTGATCAGCGACCGCGCCGTCCTCGACCGCATCGCCGCGATCATCGCGGGCGTCCTCGCCGAGGCCTCGTCCCGCATCTGATCCACGTATTGGGAAGGAACCACATGTACTCCATCGGTCCGCTGACCGTCGCCCCGGGTGAGCGTGCCCACGGCCTCATCCCCGTCGGCACCAGCAGCTACGGCGTGGAGCTCGGCATTCCGCTGATCGTCGTCAACGGCGCTCAGGACGGTCCCGTCCTGTGTGTGGACGCGGGCGTGCACGGCGACGAGTACGACGGCCAGGAGGCCATCCGCCGCGTCCTCGCCGAGATCGACCCGGCCACCCTGCGCGGTACCGTCGTCGGCATCCCCTGTCTGAACACCCCCGCGTTCGAGGCGGCCGCCCGCGCCAGCGGCATCGACCACCTCAACCTCAACCGCATCTTCCCCGGCGACGCGGAGGGCTCGTACTCCCAGCGTCTGGCCGCCACCTTCGTCGAGCAGGTCGTGCCGGCCGTCGACGCCGTGGTCGACCTGCACACCGGCGGCGCCTACGGCGAGATCGCCCCGCTGGTCATCCTCCAGGGCGGCTACGAGGACCTCGCCACCGACCTGGCCCTCGCCGCCGGGCACGAACTGGTCTGGAAGGGCGGCAAGTGGGGCGGTACCGTCCGCCACCCCGTCCTGGAGGCCGGCAAGCCCGCCATCACCATCGAGTGCGGCGGCGCCACGTACCGCGAGACCAACGTCGAGCACCACATGAACTCGATCCGCAACATCCTGCGCAGCCTCGGCATGACCGACGGCGAGGCGAAGCTGCGGGACACCTACACGACGGTCTCCGGCACGTTCGCCCGCTCCGCCTCCGGCGGCTTCTTCGTCGCCCGCGCCGAGCCGGGGGAGACCTGCAAGGAAGGCGACCTGATCGCCACCATCACCGACCACTACGGCACCACACTGGAAGAGGTCACCGCGCCGCAGGACGGCATCGTGCTCTGGGTCCGCCGGATCCGCACGGTCCGCCCGGGCGACGAGGTCGTCATCTTCGGTGAGGTGCTGGGAGAGATCCAGCCATGAGCGACGCACTGCAGCTGATCGAGCTGCTGATCGACGGCAAGCAGGTCCCCGCCGCGGACGGACGCTCCTTCACCGTTCTCGACCCGTCGAACGACACTGCCATCGCCCAGGTGGCGCTGGCCGGCAAGGCGGACGTGGACCAGGCGGTGGCCGCCGCGCGCGCGGCCTTCACCTCTCCCGAGTGGGCCGGGATGCGGGCCGCCGACCGCGGCCGGATCCTGTACCGGATCGCCGAGGCCATCCGCTACCAGGGCGAACGTCTGGCGCGGCTGGAGAGCCAGGACGTCGGCAAGCCGCTGCGCCAGGCCAAGAACGACGTCGAAGCGGCCGCCCGCTACTTCGAGTTCTACGCGGGCGTCGCCGACAAGCTCGGCGGCACGACGATCCCGCTCGGCCCCGGCCTGCTCGACTACACCGTCCGTGAGCCGATCGGCGTCTCCGGCCACATCATCCCCTTCAACTACCCGCTGCAGAACACCGCGAGAGGATCCGCGCCGGCGCTGGCCGCGGGCTGCACGGTCGTCCTCAAGCCGTCTCCCGAGGCGCCGCTCACCCCGCTGGAGATCGGCAGGATCGCCCTGGAGTGCGGTCTCCCGCCGGGCGTTCTGAACGTGGTCCCCGGTGACGGCGAGACGGGTGCGGCCCTCGCGGGCCACCCGGACATCGACCAGGTCACCTTCACCGGTTCGGTGCCGACCGGCATCAAGGTCGCCCAGGCCGCCGCCGCCAACGTGGTGCCCTCCGTCACCGAACTGGGCGGCAAGTCGCCGGTCGTCGTCTTCGCCGACGCCGACTTCGACCTGGCGCTCGGCGCGGTGGCCGCCTCCGCGTTCGGTAACGCCGGGCAGACCTGCTCGGCCGGCACCCGGCTGCTGCTCCAGCGCGGCGCCGAGGAGTTCCTGGACAAGCTCGTCGCGCACGCCGCCGCCCTGCGTGTCGGCCCGGGACTCACCGACCCGGACGTCGGCCCGCTGGTCGCCGCACGGCAGCGGGACCGGGTCCTCGGCTACCTGGAACTGGCCCGTGAGGAAGGTGCCGTGGCACGGGCCGGCGGAGGCGCCCCCGCCGACCCCGAACTGGCCGACGGCTACTACGTCCAGCCGACCGTCCTCACCGGCCTCGACAACCAGGCCCGGTGCGCCCGCGAGGAGATCTTCGGCCCCGTCGTCACGGTCATCGAGTTCGACGACGCGGACGAGGCCCTGGAGATCGCCAACGACAGCCCGTACGGCCTCGCCTCCTACGTCTGGACCCGTGACATCGACAAGGCGATGCGCCTGGCCGAGGGCATCCGGGCCGGCCAGGTCTACGTCAACGCCACCGGCGTCGGCACCGGCGTGGAGCTGCCCTTCGGCGGCTACAAGCACAGCGGCTGGGGACGGGAGAAGGGCCTCGAAGGCTTGGCCAGCTACCTGCAGACCAAGAACGTGTGCATCGGGTTCGGGAACCGGTCATGAGATACCGGACGCTCGGCGAGCGCGGCCCGACCGTCTCCGCGGTCGGCGTCGGCGGCAACAACTTCGGCGCCCGCCTCGACGAGGAGGGCACCAAGGCCGTCGTCCACGCCGCGCTCGACGCGGGCATCACCCTGTTCGACACCGCCGACATGTATGGCGGGGCCGGTGAACGGGGCGGCTCCCGCGGTGACGGCGAACGGCTCCTCGGCGCCGCGCTCAAGGGCAGCCGTGACCACGTGGTCCTGGCCACCAAGTTCGGCATGGAGATGAGCCGGGACGCCGACCTGTACGGACCGCGTGGATCCCGCGCCTACATCCGCTACGCGGTGGAGGCGTCACTGAGCCGGCTCGGCACCGACCGGATCGACCTGTACCAGTACCACGAACCGGACGGCGTCACCCCGCTGGAGGAGACGCTCGCCGCGCTCCAGGAGCTGGTCCACGAGGGAAAGATCCGCTACATCGGCTGCTCCAACCTCCCCGCCGAGTACGTCACGGACGCCTTCGTGTCCACCCAGAACCGCTACCACCTGCTCGACCGCGGCGTGGAGCGGGACCTGATCCCGGTCTGTCTGCGCCACGGCGTAGGTCTGCTGCCGTACTACCCGCTGGCCAACGGCCTGCTCAGCGGCAAGTACCGGCGCGGCGAGGAGCCCCCGCCCGGCAGCCGCCTGTCCTGGCGGCAGGGCTGGCTCACCGACGCGGCCCTCGACAAGGTCGAGGCGCTCACCGCGTACGGCGCCGAACGCGGCCTGACCCTCCTCCAGGTCGCGGTCGGCGCGCTGGCGGCCCTCCCCGCCGTCGGCTCCGTCATCTGCGGAGCCATGACCCCCGAACAGGTCGCCGCCAACGCGGCGGCGGCCGACTGGATACCGAGCCCGGCCGACCTGGCCGTACTCGACGCGATCGTCGCCCCCGGCGAACGCGTCGTCTGAAGCCCCCACCCCCTGTTGAGAGAACCGCGAGAGCGAGGCTGGACACCATGCGAGAGATCGTCACCTTCGACGCCTACGCCACCCTGATCAACTTCGAGCTCGGTCCCACGACCCTGAAGGTCCTGGAGGACCGGCTCGACCTGGACAACCTGGATGTCGACGAGTTCCTCGACGACTTCCGCGTCATGCGCTTCCAGGCCGTCCTGGAGGCATACCGCCCCTACCACGAGGTCCTGCACTCCAGCCTGCGCAACGCCATGCGCCTGCACGGCCTGGAGTACCGCGAGACCGACGGCGAGGCCCTCGTGGACGCCGTTCCCACCTTCGGCCCCTGGCCGGAGGTCCCGGAGGCCCTGCGGAAGCTGAAGACCAAGTACGAGATCGCCATCATCTCCAACTCCGACGACAACCTGATCGCGCGGAACGTCGAGAACATCGGCGTCGAGTTCGACTACGTCATCACCGCCCAGCAGGCCGGCGCCTACAAGCCGGACCGCCAGACCTTCAAGCACGCCTTCCGCACCATGGGTGTCGACTCGTCGCAGGTCATCCACGTCGCCCAGGGCTGGGAGTACGACCACATCCCGACCCGCGACCTGGGCCTGAAGCGCCGGGTGTGGATCAACCGCTACGGCCGCAAGGGCAGCGCCGACTACCAGCCGTACGACGAGCTGCCCGACCTGTCGGGCCTGCCGAAGCTGCTCGGCTGCTGACCGACGTCACCACGGCGAAACAGACCGAGAACACAGAGGACGCACGCCATGAAGCAGATCCCCTACTGGATGGACACAGCCCCCGCCCTGCCCGACCGTTCCGGGAAGGACCTGCCCGACGAGGCGGATGTGGTGGTGATCGGCGGCGGCCTCACCGGCCTGTCCACCGCTTACCACGCCGCCCGCAAGGGTGCCCGGGTCGTCCTCGTCGAGAAGGACCAGGTCGGTTCGGGCGCCTCCGGGCGCAACGGCAGCCACTGCAACCCCGGCATCACCATCAGCCCGGCCCAGGCCCGCCAGCGCTACGGACAGGAACGCGCCCGCGAGCTCTACGACGCCTTCCGCGATGCGGTGGACGTCGTCGAGGAGATCGCGGTCAGGGAGAAGATCGACTGCGACTTCCACCGTGCCGGGCGCCTAGGCCTGGTCTGCAAGCCCAAGCACCTCGAGGGCATGCACGCCAAGCAGCGCGACCTGGCCGAGAACTTCGGCCACGAGACGGTCGTCCTGAGCAAGAGCGAGCTGCGCGCCGAGCTGGGCTCGGACCACTACCACGGCGCCCTGCTCGACCCGCTCGGCGCAGCCCTGCACGTGGGCAAGTTCGTCGTCGGCCTGGCGGGCGCCGCCGAGCGTGCCGGTGCCGAGATCCACGAGCGCAACGCCGCCACCGGCCTCACCCGCCTGCCCGGCGGCGGCTTCGTGGTGGAGACCATGCGCGGCACCATCCGTGCCAAGCAGGTCATGGCGGCGACGGACGCCTACACCGACACTTCGATGCCGTGGTTCCGCAAGCGGCTGATCAACGTCGGCAGCTTCATCATCGTCACCGAGCCGCTGGGCGAGGCGCGCGCCAAGGAGCTCATCCCCAACGGCCGCCTGCTGGTCGCCCACAAGAACGTCGGCAACTACATCCGTCTCACCCCCGACAACCGCCTCGCCTTCGGCGGCCGGGCCCGTTTCGCTCCCTCCAACCCGGCCTCCGACGTCAAGAGCGGTGACATCCTCAAGCGGGAGATGACCGAGATCTTCCCGCAGCTGGCGGGGGTGCGCATCGACTACGTGTGGGGCGGCATGGTCGGCTTCTCCTGGGACCGCATCCCGCACGCGGGCGAGGAGAACGGCCTGTACTACTCCATGGGTTACTGCGGCCACGGCGTGCAGATGGCCACGTTCATGGGCCGCGCGGTCGCCGAGATGATGGACGGCAACCCCGAGGCCAACCCGATGCGCGGCTTCGGCTTCCCGAAGGTGCCCGTCCCCTTCTACAACGGCACTCCCTGGTTCCTGCCGTTCGGTGGCGCCTACTACAAGGCGAAGGACCGCCTCCTCTGACCGGGCGCCGCCGCCGATGACGTCGCGGGGGCCTTGACCGCGGCGAAGCGAGAGGCCCCCGCGACCCCCATGGACGCCCCCTGAGAGAAGGCCCGTACACCCATGACCGCCGCCGCAGTCAGCCGCACCGAACACGACCTGCTCGGAGACCGTGACGTCCCCGCCGACGCGTACTGGGGCGTCCACACCCTGCGCGCCACCGAGAACTTCCCCATCACGGGCACCCCGATCTCCGCCTACCCCCACCTCATCGACGCCCTCGCCGCCGTCAAGGAGGCCGCCGCCCGCGCCAACCGGGAACTCGGGCTGCTGGCGCCGCAGAAGGCCGCCGCGATCATCGAGGCCTGCCGGGAGATCCGCTCCGGCAAGCTGCACGAGCAGTTCGTCGTCGACGTCATCCAGGGCGGCGCCGGCACCTCGACCAACATGAACGCCAACGAGGTGATCGCCAACCGGGCGCTGGAACTCCTCGGCCACGCCAAGGGGCACTACGAGTTCCTGCACCCCAACGAGGACGTCAACCTCGGCCAGTCCACCAACGACGTCTACCCGACCGCCGTGAAGATCGCGACCGTGTTCGCGGTGCGTGAGCTGCTCAAGGCGATGGCGGTGCTGCAGGACTCCTTCGCCCGTAAGGCAGTGGAGTTCCGCGATGTGCTGAAGCTGGGCCGCACCCAGCTCCAGGATGCCGTGCCGATGACGCTCGGCCAGGAGTTCTCCGCGTACGCCGTGATGCTGGACGAGGACCGCTCCCGCCTCGCCGAGGCCGTGGAGCTGGTCCATGAGATCAACCTCGGCGCCACCGCCATCGGCACCGGCCTCAACGCCCCCGCCGGCTACGCCGAAGCGGCCCGCCGCCACCTCGCCGAGATCACCGGGCTGCCGCTGGTCACCGCCGCCAACCTCGTCGAGGCCACCCAGGACTGCGGCGCCTTCGTGCAGATGTCGGGCGTGCTCAAGCGCATCGCCGTCAAGCTCTCCAAGAGCTGCAACGACCTTCGTCTGCTCTCCTCCGGCCCGCGCGCCGGCCTCAACGAGATCAACCTGCCCCCGGTGCAGGCCGGTTCGTCGATCATGCCCGGCAAGGTCAACCCGGTGATCCCCGAGGTCGTCAACCAGGTCGCCTTCGAGGTCATCGGCAACGACGTCGCCATCACCATGGCCGCCGAGGCCGGACAGCTCCAGCTCAACGCCTTCGAGCCGATCATCCTGCACTCCCTGTCGGAGTCCATCACGCATCTGCGCAACGCGTGCGTGACGCTGGCCGAGCGCTGCGTGGACGGCATCACCGCCAACACCGAGGCGCTGCGCCGCAGTGTGGAGAACTCCATCGGCCTGGTCACCGCACTGAACCCGCACATCGGTTATACGGCGGCCACCGACATCGCCAAGGAGGCCCTCGCCACCGGCCGGGGTGTGGCCGAACTCGTCCTGGAGAAGGGCCTGTTGCCCGCCGAGACGCTCGCCGAGCTGTTGCGGCCCGAGGCCGTGGCGGGCAGCGGCCAGGCGCTGGCCTGACACGGAACGAACATAAGACTCCACCAGGTCAACGCCGTGATCACCGGAGCATCGAGCGGCATTGGTCAGGCCGTCGCCCGGTAGCCATTCGGACGATCTCTACCCCTTCCCGCACCGAGTGCAAGCGCGGTTGCGGCGTTTCGATCGTGGATCCGGGCCCCGGCGTGTTCGGCGGCCCCGGCGTGTTCGGCGGCCTCGGCCAGGTCGCGCTGCTTGGCCGAGTCCTCTCGAAACCGCCGGAGCCGCCTTGTCCTTCTCGACGAGGACGACGCGGGCCACCCTGAGCGCCCCGTGGGAGGCGGTGGACGTGCCGCGGCAGCATCCACTTCATGGCGTACGTCCTCGAGTCCCCCTGTCGTCCAGGGGCGTTGGCCCGGGTCCCGGCTTTCAGCAGCCGAGCAGGGCCGGCAGGCCGGACAGGTCGGGCAGCTCGTCGAAGGGCTGGTAGTCGGCGCTGCCGCGGGCTCCCATGGAGCCGTTGTGGCCGTAACGGTTGATCCACACGCGGCGAGCGAGGCCGAGGTCGCGCGTGGGGATGAGGTCGTACTCCCAGCCCTGGGCGACGTGGATGACCTGGGCGGGGTCGATGTTCATGGCCTGGAAGGCGTACTCGAAGCTCTGCCGTGACGGCTTGTACGCCTTGGCCTGCTGGGCGGTGATGACATGGTCGAACTCGACGCCCATGTTGGCCAGGTTCTGGGCGATGAGGTCGTCGTCCGTGTTGGAGATGATGGCGATCTCGTACCGGGACTTCAGCGCCTCCAGGGCGGCCGGGACCTCCGGGTGGGGGCCGAAGGTGGGCACGGCAGCGACCAGGGCCTCGCCGTCGGACTCCCGGTACTCCAGGCCGTGCAGACGCATCGCAATCTCCAGGCTGGCGGGAAGCAGCTCGCGGAAGGGGCGGTATGCCTCCAGGACGGCGTGGAACCGCATGACGCGGAAGTCGTCGAGGAACTCGTCGACGTTCAGGCGGTCCAGGTCCAGCCGGTCGGCCAGGACCTTCAGGGTGGTGGGGCCGAGCTGGAAGTCGACCAGGGTGCCGTAGGCGTCGAAGGTGACGATCTGGCGCATGATGTTCAACCTCTTTCCGGGCATATGGGGCGTTGGGGCGGCGGCCTGTCCAGGGGGCATGAGGGCTGAGGGGTGCCCCAGGGGCCGCCGCTGGAGGGCGGGCCCCCGGACAGGCCGGGGACCGCGAACGCTGATCAGGTGGTGGGCGGCAGCGTCATCACTGCTCCGATGCGATGAACCGGTCTTCGGCTCACGGTGTTGCGTCAGTGAAGCACCGTGGAGAATCCGGCAACAAGGGACGCGAGGCCGCGAGATCGACCGCGTATTTTGTGCCTGTGCACAATTTCTGCGGGTCTCTGACCGCCGCGCCTCGGCTCCACCTCTCCCGGTCGCGGCCCCGGCGTTGCCTCGCCCCGTCCATGGACCGGTGGATCAGGACATCGCCCGGAAGCGGGCGCCCGCGTCCGTCTCCAGCCAAGCCAGGGCGAGGACCAGCCGGGCGGCGTCGTTCGGTCGGGACAGCTTCAGCCCGGTCGCCTCTTCCGCAGCCTGCAGGCGATTGCCGACCGTGTTCCGGTGACGGTAGGTGCGTGCGGCCACTTCGGCGACCGAGCCCAGGCCGAGGTACCAGCGCAGGGTCTCGACGATGCTGTCGCTGTCGCGCAGCTCGAGCAGTGGGCGCAGCACGCCGGTGGCCATCGCACCGGTGAGCTCCTCCTGCGCCGACATGATCGCCCCGATCCAGTGGCCCTCCACGTGCCGTACGCCGGGCTGCGCGGAGCTGCGGATCGCGGCACGTGCGAAGCGGATGCCCCGCGCCGTCAGCGCCAGGCCGGGGACTTCCGCGACGCCGCAGCGCCACGGGGCGAACGGCCGGAGCATGGCGAGCATGGCCTCTTCATCGTGCCGTCCGTGACCGATGATGCCGAGGAGCTCGTCACCCATCCATCCGAAGTGACGTACCAGGCCGCCCCGACGCAGCGCATCGTCGACCTGGGACACCGCCGGGTCCCCGGTGGGAACGGATTCGACCACGACCACGGTCAGGGCGACGTTCTCGGAAAAGCCCAGCAACGCAGAGGCCTCGGCGACGGTGGAGGGATCCTGCTCCCCTTCCAGGACCAGGCGGCTGAAGGCGCGGTTGCGCACCTCCGTACGACGGCTCGCCAGGTCGCGCTCGGTGCGGCGGTAGGCGTCGACGACCTCGACGCTGTTGGCGTCCGTCGCCTCCCAGACACGGATCAGCCCGTCGAGGAACTCGGGATCGGCGCTGATGCCACGTGCTCGCCCCTCTGCGAGCACGGCCTCCCACAGGGTCCTGAGGTCCAGCTGGAAGGAGTGCATCAGAGCGGTCAGGGGGAACGCCTGCTCCGCTCGCTCGCGTCCCACGTCCTCGGTGGCGCGCGAGACCGTCCGGGGCACGGGACCGCCGGCCAGCCGGGTCAGGGCGAGTTCGAGGGTTCGGCGCATCCCCTCCCGTTTCTGGACCGGGTCCCAGTCCGCCGACGCGTAGGCGGGCTCCTCGGCTTCCAGTTGTTCGAGAGCGCGAGTGGTCAGTTCGTCGAGTCGTTCCTCGAGGAGCCGGCGCGCGATCGCCTGCACGGCGTCGTTGCGGGCCTCGCCCCGACGGCGTCCCGGGCCGCTCATGAGGACCGCCTCCCTCGACGACAGCCGTCACCGGACGGAGCGGGGGCCGTCGCCGGGTGATGCCGCGGACATGCCGCTGGGGCCCCATGACAGAAATTGTGCACAGGCACAAAATACGGGGTCGAGGTCGCGGCCTCGCGTCCCTTGTTGCCGGATTCGCCGCGGTGTTTCATCTGACGCATCACCTCGGGCTGGAGTGGACCGGTGACATGACCCCGCACTTGGAGTAGCTATGGCACTTCCGTGATCACCTGATCCCCAGTCCGTCACCTTGAGCAGGCGCGGCTGAGGGTGGAGCGTTCCTCGGTCGGTGTCGGCGGTTCGCCAGGCGGAGGGGGACCGAGACCACCTGGAACCGCCCAGAGACTACGCCGAGCTCAAGGCGAGGGTCGAGCACCAGAGGACACCGCTGGAGCCTGCCGAGCCGCTGCGCATGGTGCTCGCCGCCAACGTCACCGGGACGCCATGACCGCCACCGCGTGAGCTGATGACCCGCCTCGACGAGCGCTCCGCCTTTGACGGACTGCCCGCTTCGGACCTGACCGTCGACCAGGTGTGGAAGAGCGGTCCTGGCCCGGGCCCACGGGGCGTGATGAGCGACCTGACGACGAGAGAGAGAACGCACCGATGACCTCAGCGACCACCACCGGCCAGGACGGAACGACCATCACCGGTCACACCGGCCCACTGCCAACCTCGCTCCTCGATCAGGTGCTGCGGCAGTCCTTCGGGCTCGAGGGATACGTCCAGCACCCACTGGGAGGGGAGATCGACCAGAACGTCCGTATCACCGGCCCCGACGGCATGCGCCACTTCGTACGGGTCACTCGCGCGGAGCCGGACTCGGCCGACGTCCTCTGGCAGAACTCGCTCTTCCACCATCTGGCCGCCACCGTTCCTGACCTTCCGGTGCCGCGGCTGGTACCGACACGCGAGGGGAAGTTCCTTGCCACCGTCGTCCACGAGGGCCGAACGCACGTGGTTCGCGTGATGAGCTGGCTCGAGGGCCGGGTCCTGGCGGAACTCGACGACCACCCCGCGGCGCTTCTGCGCCAACTGGGAGAAGCCGCCGGGCGGTTGAGCCTCGGGCTCTCCGGCATGGAGCCACCGGTGGGCGTCGAACCGCACGACTGGGACATGCGCCGGGCCGCTGAGATCGTCGAGGCGTCGCTGCACGCCGTACAGGACGCGGACCGGCGGGAGTCGGTACGCACCATCATGGGCTGGTTCGACGATCTCCTGCCGGCATGGGACCGACTGCCGCGGAGCGTCGTACACCAGGACCTCAATGACGCCAACGTCCTGGCCGACGCCGACGAGGACGGGGTGCTGCGGATCTCGGGCATCGTCGACCTGAGCGACTCGCTCCACAGTGTGCGCGCGGCGGAGGTGGCGATCGCGGCGGGCTACGCCATGGTCCGCAAGGCCGACCCGCTGGCCGCGGCGGCCGAAGTCGTGGCCGGCTTCCACTCGGTGCTCCCCCTCACGGCTGAGGAACTGGCGGCGGTCTATCCGTTGGCGGCCGCCCGGCTGTGCATGAACGCCGTGACGTGGACGCGCCGGGTCGCCGAGAGCGACACGCCGTACGGGCGGAGCCGCATGCGGCACACGTGGCCGGCGATCACGCAGGTGGCCGAGATCTGCCCCGACGTCGCCGAGGCGACGTTCCGGGTCGCGTGTGGGCTCCCCCCGACGCGGGAGCAACGGGCTGTGGAAGAGTTCCTGGCAGAGGCGGCCCGAGACGGTGCCCCGCACGCACCGGCCCCGCAGCTGCTCGACCTGCGACCGGCAAGTGATCTCTACGACGAAGTCGACTGGCACGACGCGACGGCGATGCGCGCGAGCGTCGACGACGTCCTCGACGGTCGACGGCGCCCGGGCTATGTGCCTCACCTCAGCGCATCGCTGCTCCTGGGGGGCCGGCGCCGTCCAGGAGCCGACGAGCCCGCGACGGTCCAGGTCGGCGGCTCGCTGATCCTCGCAGACGCCGAGGAGGTTGCCAGCCCGCTGCCCGGCGTCGTCGAAGCCCGCGGTGGCGCCGGGATGCCGTTGGTGCTGCGACATGCGGTCGAGGGGCTGGAGTTCTGGACGTGCTGGTGGGGGCTCGACGACGCGCCGCCCGTCGCGGCGACGGTACCGGCCGGGGCGCCGCTCGGACGCGCCGCCGCGAGCGAGGAGAAGGACCCGCTCGGGTCCTGCGTCCAGGTACAGGTCCACCGCACCGCGCGGATGGCCACGTGGCCGCCGCCTCGTGCCGTGCCGCCGTCCGCACGGCAGGTGTGGAGCCACCTGTCACCCGACCCCGCCCCTCTTCTCGGGTTCACCGAGTCCGCGCGGAACCGTGTGGACGGGCGGACCGGGGGAGACCGGATTCAGCGAGGCCTGGCCGCGATCTGCACGTTCTCCAGCACACCGAGGGCGTCGGGCAGGAGAACCGCGGCGGAGTAGTAGGTGCTGACGAGGTACGAGATGATCGCCCGTTCGTCGATGCCCATGAACCGCACGGAGAGGCCCTCTTCGTACTCGCTCGGGAGCCCTGTCTGCCGTAGGCCGATGACGCCCTGGTTCTTCTCGCCGGTGCGCATCGCGATGATGGAGCTGGTCTGCTCCTTGCTGATCGGGATCTTGCCGCAGGGCAGGATGGGCACTCCGCGCCAGGCGGGCACGGACTGCCCGCCGAGGTCGACGTGGTCGGGGTGTAGACCACAGGCGTTCAGGCCACGTCCGATGGCGGCGATCGTCCTGGGGTGGGCGAGGAACAGTTTGGTGCCGCGCCGTCGGCAGAGCAGGTTGTCCATGTCGTCCGGGGTCGGCGGGCCGGAGCGGGGTTGGATGCGCTGCTTGAAGTCGGCGTTGTGGAGCAGCCCGAACTCACGGTTGTTGATCAGCTCGTGTTCCTGACGTTCCCTCAGTGCCTCTACGGTGAGCCTGAGTTGCTCCTCGCTCTGGTTCATCGGACCGTTGTAGAGGTCGCCGACCCGGGTGTGGACGCGCAGAATCGTCTGTGCGACGGAGAGTTCGTACTCGCGCGGCTCCGGTTCGTAGTCGACGAAGGTGCCCGGCAGGTCCGGCTCGCCGACGTGACCGGCCGACATCGTGATCTCGGCCTCGCCGTGTTTGTTCTGCCGCCGCCGCGCGCGGGAGCCGAACGCGTCGACATGGGCCCGGAGGTGGGGCGCGGAGTCCTGGACGGCGGCGAAGTCGGCGCGGGAAAGGGTGAGGAGGGTGCCCGCGGTCTCGGCGGTGAACGTGCTGTCGTGGCGGACGCCGGAGTCCGTCAGCGCCTTCTCGCCGAAGTGCTCGCCGTCCGCGAGCACCTCGACGGCGACCTCGTCGCCGTACGCGCCCTCGGAGGTCCGGCTGATCCGGCCGTGGGCGATCAGCTGGATCCGGTCCACGGGGCTGCCGCGCTCGGCGATGACTTCGCCCGCCGCGAAGTCGCGCTGTGAGCAGCGGTCGGCGAGTGCGGTGAGGACGTCCGTGTCGTCGAATCCGCGCAGCAGGGCCAGCTCGCCGAGCTCCCGGGGGATCACCCGGACCGTGGCGCCGTCCTGGACGAACTCGACGCGCCCGTCGCCGAGGGTGTGGCGCAGCCGTCGGTTGACCCGGTAGGTGCCGCCTCCGGCCTCCACCCAGGGCAGCATCCGCAGCAACCAGCGGGAGGTGATCTCCTGCATCTGCGGAGCGGACTTGGTGGTGGTGGCGAGGTTGCGGGCGGCGGCGGTGCTCAGGGCCTGCCGCGGCGCGTCGGGCGGGGTCCGAGCTTCCGGGACGCTGTCGACGGACATCGGGGGCTTTCTCCTTGCGCGACGGGTCGTCCGACGCACACGGGTGCGCCGACCGGGAGACAGGGAGGGGTGGGCAACGAACGGGACGGATCACGGCGAATCCGTTCACCTGCGAAAAACCTAGCTCCCGGATCGGCCGCAGCCCCCAGGCAGACGAGATGCTTACCTCGAAGCAGTGACAATCGGTGCAATGGTGTTTATCGCTCCGTGATGTGTCTTCGCCGCGAGGGACGGCGGCCGGCCTGGACCGTTCCCAGAAAAAGTGCGCGTGATCTGCGACATATGATCCGATCACCCGTTATGGGTAGCTTGAGGTGCTTGCCCCGTCCGTGGTGGTGTGCCGTCGGGCCCGCCGCCCTCCGATCCCCGGTCCGGGAGACCCATGCGCCCCATGCGCCCTCGAATAACCTCCGTACCGCCCCTCGCCCTGGCGAGCGGTGCGCTGACCGTCGGTGTCGGCGGCCTGTATCTGGCCGGCCTGCTCGTCATGGGGGGTGAGATCGAGGCGGGTACCACCGTGAGCGGGGTGGACATCGGCGGCCTCAGCCGCACGGAAGCCATCCGCAAGCTGGACGACCGGCTCACGGCGGCCGGCTCGCGGCAGCTGCCCGTGAAGGTCGGCGACCGTGGCGCGACCCTCGACCCTCGGCAGGCCGGACTCTCCTTCGACGTCGAGCGGACCGTCGACCGGGCGGCGCGCACCGCCGACGATCCGGTCGGCCTGATCGGTGGCCTCTTCCGTTCGGGCGGCGCCATCGAACCGGTCGTACGCGTGGACGAGAGCAAGGCCCGCGCCGCTCTCGGGAAGCTGGCGGGGACCCTTGACCAGCGGGCCCGCGACGGGGCCGTGACCTTCGAGGACGGCCGGGTCGAGCAGGTCGCTCCGCACCGGGGCTACGCGCTGGACGTGGACGACGCGGTCGGCACCCTGCGGACCTCGTTCCTGCGCGGCGCGGCGGACCCGGTGGGCGCGGCGGACCAGCCCACGGCCCTGCCCGCCCATGTGACCGAACCGAAGGTGGAGGCGCCGGAGGTGCGCCGGGCGGTGCGCGAGTTCGCGCGACCGGCCATGTCGGCACCTGTCACCCTCACCGCGGGCGGCAGCCGGTTCACGGTCGCCCCCGCCGTCGTGGGCGAGCACCTGACGATGCGGCCGGACGACTCCGGCAGGCTGGTCCCGAAGCTCGACGCCAAGGGCCTGCGCTCCGCCCCGGCGGTGGCGGGCCCCCTGGCCGGCGTCACCGCCACGGCCGAGAACGCCGTACTGGGGCTGGACGGTGACCGGGTCGTGGTGGCGAAGGACGCCCGGCCCGGCGCAGAGATCACCGACCAGGCGCTGAGCGGCGCCGTGCTGCCGCTGCTCACCGAGACGGGCGCGGCCCGTACCGGGGAAGTGGCCGTACGGCGGATCCAGCCGGAGGTGACCCGGGAGAACGCGGCGCGGCTGGGCCTGACGGAGAAGATGTCGTCCTTCACCGTGAACTTCGAGAAGGCCCCGTACCGCACGAAGAACATCGGCCGGGCCGCCGAACTCATCAACGGCTCCCTCGTCAGGCCCGACGAGACCTGGAGCTTCAACCGCACCGTGGGGCAGCGCACCGAGGCCAACGGATTCGTCGAGGGCGTCATGATCCTCGACGACCAGTTCAGGAAGGCGGCAGGCGGCGGTGTCTCCGCCGTGGCCACCACCATGTTCAACGCGATGTTCTTCGCGGGGGTCAAGCCGGTGGAGTACGGCGCCCACTCCTTCTACATCGAGCGCTACCCCGAGGGCCGCGAGGCGACGGTCGCCTGGGGCAGCCTCGACCTCAGGTTCACCAACGACTCCGGCAAGGCCCTCTACATCCAGGCCGAGTCCACCGACACCTCGGTGACCGTCACGTTCCTCGGCACCCGGAAGTACGACGAGATCAAGTCGGTGAAGGGCCCCCGGACCGACGTGAAGCCGCCGGCCAAGAAGGTCAGCACCGACGAGAAGTGCGTGCCGCAGACGCCGCTCGAAGGTTTCGACGTCACCGTCGAGCGGGTCTTCTACGACGCGGGCAAGGAGGTGAAACGGGAGCCCTTCCGCACCCACTACACCCCGCGCGACGAGATCACCTGCGAAGTCCCGGAGAAGAAGGAAGCCCAGGAGAAGGAACCCGAGGGCGACCGGCCCGACAACGGATAGGCGGGCGTCGGCGGCCTGACGACGGGAGCGGCGTCCGTGGCGGCCCGAGAGCGGACGGGCGGCGGCCGGCGGGCGGGGATGGGCGGAGGCCGGCCCGAGAAGAGGAGCCGACGCCCGCTCCCCTCGTGACGGAACAGGCGCCGCCCCCGGCGGAGGGTCCGTGGCCGTGGACATGGCCGGCCCGGGGTCGCGGTCGCGGGCGCGGCGGAGGGTGGTTCACGGGCGCTGTCCGCCGTGGGGACGTCTCCGGCGCGTCCGTGCGGGCGTGCGGTCTCCTGTTCCGGGAGGTATGACTGACAGGGAGCCCGGCGGACGGGGTGAGCGCACCCTGTGCTGCCGCCGGAAGGAGCCCCGGTATGCCTGAGGAAGAAACCCGGAGCGGGAGCGGTGGGCAGGACCGCATCACCGCCGCGCCGGGCGGGCTGCTGGATCTGCTGCGGGTGGCGGCCCTCGTCCTGGGCAGTGACGGCCGGATCGTGCTGTGGAGCCCCGAAGCCGAGTCCCTGCTCGGCTTCAGCGCAGCGGAAGCGCTGGGACAGGACGCGGGCGCCCTGCTGGTGGACCCCGAGCACCGGTCCCTGGCGCACGACCTGTTCGACCGCGTGCGCACCGGCGCGCGCTGGGCCGGCGTCTTTCCGGTGCGGCACAAGGACGGATCCACCCGGCGGGTGGAGTTCCGCACCATGCAGCTGCGCGACACCCGGGGCGACATCCACGCCCTCGGCCTGGGCACCGACGCCGACACCGTGCGCGACGTGGAGCGGGACCTGGCCCTCTCCCACATCCTGGTCAGCCAGTCGCCCGTCGGCATCGCGGTCTTCGACACCGATCTGCGGTGGGTGCGGGTCAACCCGTCACTGGAACGCATCAACGGCGTCCCCGAGAAGGCCGTGCTGGGCCGCCGCGTCGGAGAGGTGCTGCCCGCCCTCGATGTGGAGGCGATCGAGTCACGCATGCGGCGGGTCCTGCGCACCGGCGAGCCGCTGCTGGACCAGCAGACGGTGGGCAGGACGGCCGCCGACGGCGAGGAACACGCCTACTCGGAGTCCTACCACCGCATCCAGGACGCCAATGGGCGGGTCCTGGGCCTGGCGATGGCGATCATCGACATCTCCGAACGGCAGCGGGCGATGACCGAGGTGGCGAAGGCCCGCGAACGCCTGGCGGTGATCGCCGACGCCGGTGTCCGCATCGGCACCACGCTCGACCTGCGCCGGACGGCACAGGAACTCACCGAGGTGGCCGTTCCGCAGCTCGCCGACCTCGCGACCGTCGACGTGCTGGACTCCGTGGTCAACCCCGGCGGCACGGCCGCGCCGCGCACGGACGGCTCCCTCGACTTCTGGGCGCTCGCCCTCAAGGCGAACCGTCCCACCGACGCGACCGAGGCTCCCGACCCGGTCGGGGAGCCCGCTCACTACGGCCCGTCCCGGCTGGTCACCCAGTGCGTACGCGAGGCGCGGCCGATCCTGCTGGAGTGCGTGGACGACGCGGCGATCCGGCGCATCGCCCGGGACGAGGACGCCGCGCAGGCGTTGCGGCGAGCCGGTGTCCACTCCTGTCTGGTGGCACCGCTGATGGCGCGCGGCGAGGTCCTGGGCACGCTCAGCCTGTACCGCACCACCGGGCCCCGGCCCTTCGACGACCAGGACCTCACCCTCGCCACCGAGCTGGCTGCGCGCGCCGCCATCTGCATCGACAACGCGCGCCTGTACGGACGGGAACGCGACATCGCGCTCACCCTCCAGCGCAGTCTGCTGTCCCAGGAACCACCGCAGCACAGCGGCATCGAGGTCGCCTCCCGCTATGTGCCCGCCGTCAGCGAGGTGGGCGGGGACTGGTTCGACGTGCTGCCGCTCAAGGACGGCAAGGTGGGCCTCGTCGTCGGCGACGTGATGGGCAAGGGCGTGCACGCGGCGGCGATCATGGGCCAGCTCCGTACGGCCACCCGAGCGCTCGCCCGGCTCGACCTGCCGCCGGCCGAGCTGCTGCACCACCTCGACGACCTCGCCACCTCCCTCGGCGACCCCGACACCCTGGCCACCTGCCTCTACGTCGTCTGCGACCCCCGGCACGGGCGGTGCGAACTCTCCCGCGCCGGCCATCTGCCACCGGTCCTGGTCGACCCGGAGGGAAGAGCGGAGCTCCTCGACGTCGCCGGCGGGGTGCCGCTCGGAGTGGGCGGCGTGCCGTTCACCGTCGAGGAGCGGGAGCTCGCCGAGGGGGCGCTGCTCGTCCTGTTCACGGACGGTCTGGTGGAGAGCCGCGTGACGCCCGTCGCGGCAGGGCTGCAGCGTCTGCTCGGACTGCTGGGCGACGCCGGACTCCCTCTGGAGGAGACCTGCGACATGCTCCTCGGCGCCCTGGACCGCGAGCGCAACGACGACGTGGCACTGCTCCTCGCCCGCCGCGGGGGCCCGCGCCCTCCGGTCACTTGAGGAGCCCGGCGCACGAGGGCGCGTCCGACGAACCCCCGGGCACAGGCGCGCAGGTCACCGCCCAGTAGAGTGCGCCTCTGTCGTCCCCGAGAGCCGCCCACGAACCGTCGAGGTACCCCGCAGTGACCCCCGCACGACCAGGACCGCCGTACGCCGTCACCGTCGTCGGGCTCGGCGCCGACGGCTGGCGAGGCATCCCGGACGCCTCCCGGGCCGCCCTGCGCGACGCCGAGATCCTGATCGGGGGCCCACGCCAGCTCGACCTGCTGCCCCCGGAGTGCGCGGGCGAGCGGATCGCCTGGCCCTCGCCCCTGCGTCCCGCCGTCCCCGCCCTGCTCGCCGCACACTCCGGCCGTCGCATCGCCGTCCTGGCCAGCGGGGACCCCATGTTCTACGGCATCGGCCGCGCCCTCGCCGAGGAGGCCGGTGACCGGCTGCACGTCCTTCCGCATCCCTCCTCCGTCTCGTACGCGGCGGCCCGCCTCGGCTGGCCACTGGAGGACGTCGAGGTCGTCACGCTCGTCGGACGGCCCACGGCCCGGCTCGCCGCCGCCCTGCACGACGGACGCCGGCTGCTGGTGCTGAGCGCGGACGCCGGGACGCCCGCGGACGTGGCCGCCCTGCTGCGGGACCGCGGCTTCGGTCCGAGCCGGATACGCGTCCTGGAACAGCTCGGCGGAGAGAAGGAACGGGCGGGCGAGGTGAGCACCGCCGACGACTGGGCGGTACACGCGCACCCGCCGGGCGACGCGCTCAACCTCGTCGCCGTCGAATGCCGTCAGAGCCCCGACGGCCTCCGGCTCGGCGCCGTCCCCGGCCTGCCGGACGAGGCGTACGAGCACGACGGACAGCTCACCAAACGGTATGTGCGCGCCGCCACGCTGGCCGCGCTCGCCCCGGCCCCCGGCGAACTGCTCTGGGACGTCGGCGGCGGCTCCGGCTCGATAGCGATCGAGTGGATGCGCACCCACCCCTCCTGCCGGGCCGTCACCGTCGAACGCGACCCCGTACGGGCCGCACGCATCACCCGCAACGCCGACCGGCTCGGCGTGCCCGCACTGCGGGTCGTCACCGGTGCCGCGCCCGCCGCCCTGGCCGAACTGCCGCCGCCGGACGCCGTGTTCATCGGCGGCGGACTCACCGCGCCCGGCCTCCTCGACGCCTGCTGGAGCGCGCTGCCCGCCGGGGGACGGCTGGTCGCCAACACCGTGACCCTGGAGTCCGAGGCGCTGCTCGCCGACGCCCACCGTCGCCACGGTGGGGAGCTGGTACGGCTCGCGGTGGCGCAGGCCGTGCCCGTCGGCGGCTTCACCGGGTGGCGGCAGGCCATGCCGGTGACCCAGTGGGCGGCACGCAAACCCTTCGCCCCCCTCGATCCCCCCGACACCGTCCACACCGCTTCGGAGGCAGACAGATGACCGTGTACTTCATCGGCGCCGGCCCTGGTGCCGCCGACCTGATCACGGTCCGCGGCGCGCGCCGGCTGGCCGCCTGCCAGGTCTGTCTGTACGCCGGCAGCCTCGTCCCGCGTGAACTGCTGGCCGAATGCCCGCCGGACGCGAGGCTGGTGGACACCGCCCGGCTCGACCTCGACCAGATCACCGCCGAACTGGTCCGTGCGCACGAGGAGGGCCACGACGTGGCCCGGCTGCACTCCGGGGACCCCTCCGTGTTCAGCGCGGTCGCCGAGCAAATGCGGCGGCTGGACGCGGCCGGTGTGCCGTACGAGGTGGTGCCGGGGGTTCCCGCGTTCGCCGCGGCGGCGGCCTCCCTGAAGCGGGAGCTGACCGTGCCGACGGTCGGCCAGACCGTCATCCTCACGCGGATCGCGCAGCGTGCCACGGCCATGCCGGACGGCGAGGACCTCGCCACGCTCGGCCGCAGCGGGGCGCTGATCGTGCTGCACCTGGCCGCGCGGTACGTGGACCGCGTCGTCGAGGAGCTGCTGCCGCACTACGGCGCGGACTGTCCCACGGCGGTCGTCGCGTATGCCTCGCGGCCTGAAGAGGTGATCATCCGGGGCACGTTGGACGAGATCGCCGGGCGGGTGAAGGAGGCGGGTGTGCTGCGCACGGCTGTGATCATGGTCGGGCGGACGCTGGGGGCTTCGCAGTTCCGGGACAGCCACCTGTACTCGCCGGGGCGGGATCGGCACGAGTGCTGAGGAGAGGGGG
>NZ_JAAVVL010000001.1:6246149-6276628 GCF_018728545.1 Streptomyces sp. ATCC 21386 | reverse complement strand
AGGTGCGACCGGGGGGGGCTTCTCGCGCAGTTCCCCGCGCCCCTGAAAAGCCGGGGCCGTGCCCCAGCCTTTTCAGGCCCGCAGGGCCTGATCTCTTAGGGGCGCGGGGAACTGCGCGAGAAGCCCTACCGGGCCCGCAGCCGACAATGCGCCCCTCCCTCAGCGCACCCCACTGCGGCCCACCACCATCCCCCCGCGGTCGACGCAGATGACGTCGACCGCGACCGGCGCGCCCCGCAGGACGGACAGCGCCTCGTCACGCGCGGCCGTCGCGACCAGGTCGCCCAGTGGGACCCCGGCCGCCGCGCACAACTGCAGCGCGGCCAGCCCGGTGTTGGCCCCGGCCACTTCCGCGGCCAGCGCCTCGTCCGCGCCGCCGCGCCGCGCGAGGTCCGCGAGGAACCCCTTGTCGACCTGGGAGCGGGCGGAGTGCAGATCGAGATGCCCGGCGGCGAGCTTGGACAGCTTCGCGAACCCGCCGCAGATGGTCAGCCGGTCCACCGGGTGGCGGCGCACGTACTTCAGGACCGCCCCCGCGAAGTCGCCCATGTCCAGCAGCGCGTCCTCCGGCAGCGCGTACTCGGCGACGACCGTCCGCTCCGACGTGGACCCCGTGCACCCGGCGACATGCGTGCGCCCGGCGGCCCGCGCCACGTCCACGCCCCGCCGGATGGAGTCGATCCACGCCGAGCAGGAGTACGGCACGACGATCCCGGTGGTGCCGAGGACGGACAGGCCGCCCAGGATGCCGAGACGGGGGTTCCAGGTGGACCGGGCGATCTCCTCGCCGTTGTCCACGGAGACCGTGATCTCGACATCGCCGGTACCCCCGTGCCGGGCCGCGACCTCGGCGACGTGGTCCCGCATCATCTGCCGGGGCACCGGATTCACGGCCGGTTCCCCGACGGGCAGGGGCAGACCCGGACGGGTGATCGTGCCGACCCCCGGGCCCGCCCGGAAGACCACCCCGGAGCCGACGGGCAGCGGACGCACCGTGGCCCGGACCAGCGCGCCGTGCGTGACGTCCGGGTCGTCGCCCGCGTCCTTCACGATCCCCGCCATCGCACTGTCGCCGGTCAGCTCCTCGGCCGCGAGCGCGAACGCCGGGGTCTGGCCCTTCGGCAGGGTGATGGTCACCGGATCCGGGAAGTCGCCCGTCAGCAGCGCGGTGTACGCGGCCGTCGTGGCCGCCGTCGCACAGGCACCGGTCGTCCAGCCGTGCCGCAGCCCGGTGTGCTTGAGTTGGGCCGCGCGACCGCCCCGCGCCCCGTCGCCGGTCCCACCGGCATCCCGTACTTCGTCACCGCTCATGAACGGACCCGGACTCCCATGCACGCATTGATACTCGGCGGGACCACGGAGGCCCGCCGCCTGGCCGAACTGCTGCACGCCACCCCGGGCGTCCGGCTGACCAGCTCCCTCGCCGGACGCGTCGCCAGCCCCCGGCTGCCCCCGGGCGAGGTCCGCGTCGGCGGCTTCGGCGGGGCCGAGGGGCTGGCCGCCTGGCTGCGCGAGCAGGGGGTGGACGCGTTCATCGACGCCACGCATCCTTTCGCCGGGACCATGAGTTTCCACGCGGCACGGGCGGCCGCCATGACCCATGTTCCCCTGCTCGCGCTGCGCCGGCCCGGCTGGGTGCCGACCGCCGGCGACGACTGGCACGACGTCGGCTCCCTGGCGGAGGCCGCGCGGCTGCTGCCCACGCTCGGCCGGCGCGTCTTCCTCACCACCGGCCGTATGGGCCTGGCGGCGTTCGCCGCCCTGGACGACCTGTGGTTCCTCGTACGCTCCGTCGACGCGCCCGAGGCCCCGCACCCGGCCCGGATGGAGGTGCTGCTCGACCGGGGCCCGTTCACCCTCGCGGGGGAGCGGGACCTGCTCGGGCGCCACCACGTCGATGTCGTGGTCACGAAGGACAGCGGGGGAGCGGCGACCGCGCCGAAGCTCACGGCCGCGAGGGAGGCGGGGCTGCCCGTGGTCGTGGTACGCCGACCGCCCGTGCCGGAGGACGTGCCCGTGGTGCCGGACCCGGAGACGGCGGCGCATTGGGTCAGGGGGCTCGTCGAACCCCGCTGACCCGGCCACCGCCGTCCCGACAGCACCCCTTGCGCGCCCCGCTCATCCCTCCGGGTAGCGGCGCGGCGTCCAGACGATCTCCTCGCCGTCGCCGCGCCGGACCGCCCGGGTCTGCGAGGAGCCGACCAGCAGGATCGTGCGCATGTCGACCTCGGCCGGGTCCAGCTCCGCCAGCCGTACGATCCGCACCCGCTCGCCGGGGCCGCCCACGTCGCGGGCGACGACGACCGGGGTGTCCGGCGCCCGGTGTTCCAGCAGCAGCTCGCGCGCCTTGCCCACCTGCCAGGTACGGCTGTGCGAACCGGGGTTGTAGAGGGCGAGCACCAGGTCCGCCGAGGCCGCCGCCCGCAACCGCTCGGCGATGACCTCCCACGGCTTGAGCCGGTCGGACAGGGAGATCGTGGCGTAGTCGTGGCCGAGCGGGGCACCCGCGCGGGCGGCGGCCGCGTTCGCGGCGGTCACCCCCGGCAGCACCCGCACCGGCACATCCGCGTACTCCTCCTGCGAGGCGACCTCCAGCACGGCCGTCGCCATGGCGAAGACCCCCGGGTCACCACCGGAGACGACCGCGACCCGCCGCCCGCGCCGGGCCAGGTCGAGGGCGAACTCGGCGCGCTCCGACTCGACCCGGTTGTCCGAGCCGTGCCGCACCTGACCCGCCCGGCGCGGCACCCGGTCCAGATACGTGGTGTAACCGACGAGGTCGTCGGCGGCGGCGAGCGCGCCCCGCGTCTCGGGGGTCAGCCACAGCGGACCGGCCGGGCCGGTCCCGACCACCACGACCTCGCCCCGCTCCCGGGCCTCGGGCCGTTCGACGTCGACCTGGCTGGGCAGCACGGCCACCGAGAAGTACGGCACCGACTCCGGGTCCACGTCCGCCAGTTCGGCGAGCCGCTCCCCGGCCATGGTGGCCCGCTCCACGTAGCGGGCCCCGCCGAGCCGCCCCGAAGCCTCCAGCGCGCTCCGCACCTTGGTGAAGGTCCTGCCCAGCTTCATCACCACGGCCACGTCCGTCGCGGCGAGCCGCGCGGTCAGCTCCTCCTCCGGCAGGGTGCCCGGCAGGATCGTCAGCACCTCCTCGCCCTCGGCGAGCGGAGTGCCGAGCCGGGCCGCGGCGGCCGACACGGACGTCACACCGGGGATCACCTCGGTGTCGTAGCGGTCCACCAGCCGCTTGTGCATGTGCATGTAGGAGCCGTAGAACATCGGGTCGCCCTCGGCGAGGACCGCGACCGTGCGCCCGGCGTCCAGATGCGCGGCCAGCAGGGCCGAGGCCTCCGCGTAGAAGTCCTCCATCGCGCCCTTGTAGCCGCCCGGGTGATCGGTGGTCTCCGTCGTCAGCGGATACATCAGCCGTTCCTCGATGTGGTCGGCGCGGATGTGCCGCGCCGCGATCGAGCGGGCGATGGAACGGCCGTGCCGGGCGCAGTGGTACGCGATCACGTCCGCCTCGGAGATCGCCTCGACGGCCCGGACGGTCATCAGGGACGGGTCACCGGGGCCGAGCCCCACCCCGTACAGCTTGCCGCTCACTCTTCCTCACTCGCGATCGCGTTGAGCGCGGCGGCGGCGATGGCGCTCCCGCCACGACGGCCGCGCACGACGAGGTGCTCCAGGCCCGACGGGTGCTCCGCCAGCGCGTCCTTGGACTCGGCCGCGCCGACGAACCCGACGGGCACCCCGATGACGGCGGCGGGCCGGGGCGCGCCCTCGTCGATCATCTCCAGGAGCCGGAAGAGCGCGGTGGGCGCGTTGCCGACGGCCACGACCGAGCCCTCCAGCCGGTCCCGCCACAGCTCCAGCGCGGCGGCGCTGCGCGTGGTGCCCAGCTTCGCCGCCAGCTCGGGGACGGCCGGGTCGGAGAGCATGCACAGAACGTCGTTGTCGGCGGGCAGCCGCTTGCGGGTCACCCCACTGGCCACCATCTTCACGTCGGTGAAGATGGGCGCCCCGGCGCGCAGGGCCTCACGGGCGCGGGCCACCACGTCGGGCGTGTACGCCAAGTCCCGTACGAGGTCGACCATTCCGCAGGCGTGGATCATCCGGACCGCGACCTGGCTGACATCGGCGGGCAGGGCCGCGAGGTCCGCCTCCGCGCGGATGGTGGCGAAGGACTGCCGGTAGATCGCCGGGCCGTCCTTCTCGTAGTCGTAGGTGGTCACGGTGGTCTTCTCGCTGCTCTCGGTCGTCGTACGGCGGTCGTTCGTGCGGGTCGTGCCGGTCGTGCGTGTGGTGCGGGTCGTGCGTGTGGTGCGTGTGGTGCGTGTGGTGCGTGTGGTGCGTGTGGTGAGCCTCATCGGGTCCGGGGCGTGCGTGTCGTGTGCGTCAACGGGTCCGTGTCGTGCGGCTTTTCGGTGGTCCAGGGGGTGATCTCCCCCAGGGCGGCGTCGAGTCGGGACGGGTCCGCCATCGCGGCGGTGCGCGGGCTTCGGCCGGGGGCGGAGCGGGAGAGTTCGTAGCCGCCACCCTCCACCGCCACCACGTCGATCCGTTCGCCCCGGGGGTGGCCGCAGCGGCGCTCGCAGCCCGACCAGTACAGGGGAAGTCCCGCTTCGCCGGCCGCCGCCAGGCTCTTGGTGGCGTCCGCCCGCACGTCCGCCCGGGACTTCGCGCAGCCGGGCCGTCCGATGCAGGCGCCGACACGCAGCCAGGGGGAGGCCGGATCGGTGACGAGGCCGGTCACCGAGAGCCGGGCGAGCGCGTCGGCCGTCCGCTCCTCGCTCAGGCCCCGTACGGGTACGACGACCCCGCGCCATGGCGTGAGCCGCAGTTCCCGGGACGGTGCCGCGGCCGCGAGAGCGGTCAACTCCCGCCATTGCAGGGGGGTGAGGCGACCGAGAGGGACATGCACGCAGAGGGCGTCGCCGACGGCTCCCGGGGGCGGGCCGCCCTCGGCATCGGCCGTCCCGCTCTCGGCGCGGCCCCGGCTCACGGAGTCGACGCCGACGGCGGCCAGCCGGTCCCGGACCCGGCCGAGCAGCCCGTCCTGGAAGGGGAGTTCGGTCACACGCCAGACTCGGGCCCCGCTCTCCCGCGCCGCCTCCAGGAAGGTCTCGGCGGCGGTCAGCGCGGCACGGGCCGCTTCCTCGCCGGGGACCGCCAGGCTCTCCCCGGCCGTCCCCAGGCTCAGCAGCGCGCCACCGTCCTCGGCCGCCCGGACGGTCACATCGGCGTCCAGCGCGGTCACATCGCCGCGCCCGTCGTCGAGCGCGAACAGGAACCGTCCCGACAGCCCTCGCGCCGCCTCGCTCGCGCACAAGGCGGTGTCGAGGGCGGACAGCCAGGGCCGTACGTCGCGCAGGCCGCGTCCGTCGAGACCGGACAGGGGGGAGGCGACGATGTTGCGCACCCGTTCGTGCCCGGCGGACGGCAACAGCCCGGCCGCGTCCAGCGACTCGGCCAGCTCGCCCCCGCAGCCGTCGGCCAGTCCGCGCACCTGTACGTTGCCGCGGGAAGTGAGGTGAAGATCACCGTCGCCGAGCCGTCGCGACGCCTCCGCGAGCGCCTCGGCCTGGCGGACGCCCAGCACACCGCCGGGCACCCGGACCCGGGCCAGCGCCCCGTCGTCCGCCGTATGCAGCCGCAGCGTCCCCGGGCAGGCGTCGCCACGGTCCCGTGTGACCGCTGTGGCCTGGGACGATGAACGCAGGGGAGGGGTGGACATGGCGGCGAGCATACCCACCGGCACAACGGACGTATCCTCCGCCCTTTTGAGGCGACCCTTACTATGCTGCTTGGCGGATCATCCGGTCCGCCGACGCCACCACGGCGACAGGGGAGGAAGCCCGGTGTGAGTCCGGCGCGGTCCCGCCACTGTGAGTCCGTCCCAGGAGGGGCGGACGAGTCAGGAACTCCCTTCCCCGTACCGCTCGGTCCGCCCGGGCAGGGGAGACTCCGATCCGACACCGCCCGGGGCGCGGACCCCGAGGAAGGCCAGCAGCCGCATGCAGCCATCGTCCGGGGAGCGCTCCGCGCAGCCCCGCATCCTGCTCCTGTCGACCTCCGACACCGACCTGCTCAGCGCCCGCGCGGCCGCCGGCCCGGTCCCCTACCGCTTCGCCAACCCCTCCCGCCTCGCGCTGGAGGACCTCCCGGCCCTCCTCGACGGCACCGACCTCGTCGTCGTCCGCCTGCTCGGAGGGATCCGCGCCTGGCAGGACGGCCTCGACCTGCTGCTCGCCGACGGCCGCCCGGTCGTCGTCCTCACCGGTGAACAGGCGCCCGACGCCCAGCTGATGGCCGCCTCCACCGTCCCCGTCGGCATCGCCGCCGAGGCCCACGCCTACCTCGCGCACGGTGGTCCCGCCAACCTGGAACAGCTGGCCCGCTTCCTCTCCGACACGGTCCTGCTCACCGGCCACGGCTTCGACGCGCCCGCGCCCGCCCCCTCCTGGGGCCCGCTGGAGCGCACCGCCCGCGACAGCGCCGACGGGCCGACCGTCGCCGTGCTTTACTACCGCGCCCACCACATGAGCGGCAACACCGCCTTCGTGGACGCCCTGTGCGGGGCGATCGAGGACAAGGGCGCCCGCGCGCTCCCGCTCTACGTGGCCTCCCTGCGCGCCCCCGAGCCCGAGCTGATCGAGGAACTCCGCGCCGCCGACGCCATCGTGACCACCGTCCTCGCCGCGGGCGGCACCAAGCCCGCCGAGGCCTCGGCGGGCGGTGACGACGAGTCCTGGGACGCGGGCGCGCTGACCGGCCTCGACGTGCCGATCCTCCAGGCCCTGTGCCTGACCGGTTCGCGCGCCGCCTGGGAGGAGAACGACGAGGGCGTCTCCCCGCTCGACGCGGCCAGCCAGATCGCCGTCCCCGAGTTCGACGGCCGGCTGATCACCGTCCCGTTCTCCTTCAAGGAGATCGACGAGGACGGCCTCCCGGCCTACGTCGCCGACCCCGAGCGCGCCGCCCGCGTCGCCGGGATCGCCGTACGGCACGCGCGGCTACGGCACATCGCCAACGCCGACAAACGCCTCGCGCTCGTGCTGTCCGCCTACCCGACCAAGCACTCCCGCATCGGCAACGCGGTCGGCCTCGACACCCCCGCCAGCGCCGTCGCCCTGCTGCGCCGACTGCGCGAGGAGGGTTACGACTTCGGGACCGACGCCGAGGTACCGGGCCTGGCCTCCGGCGACGGCGACGAGCTGATCCGCGCGCTGATCGAGGCGGGCGGCCACGACCAGGACTGGCTGACCGAGGAGCAGTTGGCCCGCAACCCGGTCCGTATCCCGGCGGCCGACTACCGCCGCTGGTACGCCGAGCTCCCCGAGGAACTGCGTACGGCGGTCGAGGAGCACTGGGGGCCCGCGCCCGGCGAGATGTTCGTCGACCGCAGCGCCAACCCGGAGGGCGACATCGTCCTCGCGGCCCTGCGCTTCGGCAACCTGCTCATCCTCATCCAGCCGCCGCGCGGCTTCGGCGAGAACCCGATCGCGATCTACCACGACCCGGACCTCCCGCCCTCCCACCACTACCTCGCCGCGTACCGCTGGATCGCGGCCCGCGCCGAGGACGGCGGGTTCGGCGCCGACGCGATGATCCACCTCGGCAAGCACGGCAACCTGGAGTGGCTGCCGGGCAAGAACGCGGGCCTGTCCGCCGCCTGCGGCCCCGACGCCGCCCTCGGCGACCTGCCGCTGGTCTACCCCTTCCTGGTCAACGACCCGGGCGAGGGCACCCAGGCCAAGCGCCGCGTCCACGCCACGCTCGTCGACCACCTCGTGCCGCCGATGGCCCGCGCGGACTCGTACGGCGACATCGCGCGCCTGGAGCAACTCCTCGACGAGTACGCCCAGATCAGCTCGATGGACCCGGCGAAGCTCCCGGCGATCCGCGCCCAGATCTGGACCCTCATCCAGGCCGCCAAGCTCGACCACGACCTGGGACTGAACGACCGCCCCGAGGACGACGGCTTCGACGACTTCCTGCTGCACGTCGACGGCTGGCTGTGCGAGGTCAAGGACGCCCAGATCCGCGACGGCCTGCACGTCCTCGGCACCCCGCCGGCCGACGCCGACCACGTCAACCTGGTCCTCGCCGTCCTGCGCGCCCGCCAGATCTGGGGCGGCACCACGGCCCTGCCCGGTCTGCGCGAAGCCCTTGGCCTCGACGAGTCCGCCGCCACCCGCACCACCGCCGACGAGGCCGAGGAGAAGGCCCGCGCACTGGTCCAGGCGATGCAGGACACGGGCTGGGACCCGGCCGCCGTCCCCACGGTCGTGGCGGCGCACGTCCCCGCCGAGCGCGGCGAACAGGTCACCGCCATCCTGGAGTTCGCCGCCCGCGAGGTCGTGCCCCGGCTCGCGGCGACCACGGCCGAACTCGACCACACCGTCCACGCCCTCGACGGCGGGTTCGTCCCGGCGGGCCCCTCGGGCTCCCCGCTGCGCGGCCTGGTCAACGTCCTGCCGACCGGCCGGAACTTCTACTCCGTCGACCCCAAGGCCGTCCCCTCCCGCCTCGCCTGGGAGACCGGCCAGGCCCTCGCCGACTCCCTGCTGGAGCGCTACCGAGCCGACAACGGCGAATGGCCCACCTCCGTCGGCCTCTCCCTGTGGGGCACCAGCGCCATGCGCACGGCCGGCGACGACGTGGCCGAGGCCCTCGCCCTGCTCGGCGTCCGCCCGGTCTGGGACGACGCCTCTCGCCGGGTGACCGGCCTGGAGGCCGTCCCGGCCGAGGAGTTGGGCCGTCCCCGGGTCGACGTCACCCTGCGCATCTCGGGCTTCTTCCGCGACGCGTTCCCGCACACCATCGGCCTGCTGGACGACGCCGTACGGCTGGCCGCGTCGCTCGACGAGCCGGCCGAGGTCAACCACGTCCGCGCCCACGTCCAGGCGGACCTGGCGGCCCACGGGGACGAACGCCGGGCCACCACCCGGATCTTCGGCTCCCGCCCCGGCACGTACGGCGCCGGACTGCTCCAGCTCATCGACTCCCGGGACTGGCGCACCGACGCCGACCTCGCCGAGGTCTACACGGTCTGGGGCGGCTACGCCTACGGACGGGAGCTGGACGGCCGTCCGGCCCGTGAGGAGATGGAGACGGCGTACAAGCGGATCGAGGTGGCCGCGAAGAACACGGACACCCGGGAGCACGACATCGCCGACTCCGACGACTACTTCCAGTACCACGGCGGCATGGTGGCCACCGTCCGCGCGCTGCGCGGCACGGCCCCCGAGGCGTACATCGGCGACTCCACCCGCCCGGAGACGGTCCGCACCCGCACCCTCGTCGAGGAGACGTCCCGAGTCTTCCGGGCCCGCGTCGTCAACCCCAAGTGGATCGAGGCGATGCGCCGCCACGGCTACAAGGGTGCCTTCGAACTGGCCGCCACCGTCGACTACCTGTTCGGCTACGACGCCACCACGGGCGTGATCGCCGACTGGATGTACGACAAGCTCACCGAGACCTACGTCCTGGACGAGACCAACCGCGAGTTCCTCCAGCAGGCCAACCCCTGGGCCCTGCACGGCATCGCCGAGCGGCTGCTGGAGGCGGAGTCGCGCGGGATGTGGGAGAAGCCGGATCCGGCGGTGCTGGAGGGGCTGCGCCAGGTGTACCTGGAGACGGAGGGCGACCTGGAGGGCGGCGACAGCTGACGACGGCGCGGGGGTGCGGGGCGGTCCACCGCCCCGCACCCTTGCCTCGGCAATCTGCTGCCCCGTAGTCACCCACCCGACCGGAGCGGGCACAGGATGTCGGGTGGGGCGGGCCGGCCGCTTCCTAGCGTGGTGGGCGAAAGGAAGGAGGCCGGGGTGCTGGAGCGGCTCAACCAGGCCATGGAGCACATCGAACGCCACCTCGATCAGCCGATCGAGGTGGCGGACCTGGCGCGGATCGCGGTGACGTCGGAGTACCACCTGCGGCGGCTCTTCTCGGCGCTCGCCGGCATGCCGCTGTCGGAGTACGTCCGACGGCGGCGGCTGACCGTGGCCGGCGCCGAGGTGCTGGCCGACGAGCGGACGCTGCTGGAGATCGCGGTGCGCTACGGCTACGGATCCGGAGAGGCGTTCGCACGGGCGTTCCGCGCCCTGCACGGCGTCGGCCCCGGGGAGGCCCGGCGGACCGGCGCGAGCCTGCGGTCGCAGCCCCGGATGTCCTTCCGCCTCGTCGTCGAAGGGAGCAGCAGCATGCGATACCGAGTCATGGAGAAGGAGGAGTTCCGGGTGGTCGGGAGGAGGGCCCGGGTCCCGCTCGTGCACGAGGGGATGAACCCGGCGATCGCCGACTTCATCCGGGGCCTCGGCAAGGAGACGCTCGACCGGATCGAGAGCCTGTCCGACCAGGAGCCGAGGGGGATCGTCGCGATCAGCGACAATCTCGACGCCAGTCGTGCCGAGGGCACCGAACTCGACTACTTCCACGGAGCGGTGACGCGCGCCGCCGCCCCCGAGGACATGGACGAGCTCGTCGTCCCGGCCGGGACATGGGCGGTCTTCGAGAACTCCGGGCCCTTCCCGCAGGCGTTGCAGCATCTGTGGCGGGACGTGTTCACCCAGTGGTTCCCGTCCAACCCGTACCGGAGCCGTCCGGGCCCCGAGATCCTGCGGACCAGGCTCTCGCCCGACGCGGCGCGGGCCGACGCGGAGCTGTGGATCCCGGTGGAGCGGGCCTCGCTCTGAGCGTGCGTCCGGGAGCGCCCGGTCGCGTGGGCGCGCGGCGACTTCACGCCGTCGCGCGCCTGCGACCGTGGCTCCGCGCGACGCCGTGTCGGGCCCCGGGAAAAGCGCGACGGCCTACGGCAGCGGGCCCAGGAAGCGGATATGCGGTCCTTCGCCGGGGCCAGGGCCGGGGCCAGGGCCGGGGCCGGTGGCCCGTACGCCGTAGACGGCGGCGATCAGGGACTCGGTGAGGACGTCGTGCGGGGTTCCGGCGGCCACCACACGGCCCTGCCGCAGCACGACGAGCCGGTCGCAGTACATGGCGGCGAGGTTCAGGTCGTGCAGGGCGACGACGCTGGTCAGACGGAGTTCGCGGATCAGGGTCAGCAGGGCGAGCTGGTGGGGATGTCGAGGTGGTTGGTGGGCTCGTCCAGGAGGAGCTCGCTCGGCTCCTGTGCGAGCGCGCGGGCGATCTGGACCCGCTGGCGCCCACCGCCCGACAGGGTGTGCCAGGACCGGTGGGCCTTGTCGCCCAGACCCGTGCGGGCCAGGGCCGTGCGGACGGCCTCCTCGTCGACCCGGGAGGCGGCCGACCACGCTCGGCGGTGCGGGACACGGCCCAGCCGTACGACGTTCTGGACCGTCAACTCGACCTGGGTGTCCGCCTGTTGCGCCACGACGGCGATCCGCTGGGCGACCGCCCGGCGCCCCACCCGGTCCAGTGGACGGTCGTCGAGGGTGACGACCCCCGAGGCGGGCGCGAGGACCCCGGCGAGCAGACGCAGCAGGGTGGACTTGCCCGAGCCGTTGGGGCCCAGCAGACCGGTGACGGTGCCCGGCCGGGGCGCCACGCTGACCCCGTCCAGGATCAGAGTGCCGTCGGCGGTCCGGGACACCCGCTCGGCGCGCAGCCCGGGGGAGGAGCTGGAGGCGGTGTCGGTCATCGGGTGCTCCTGGTCCGGTACATGATGGCGACGAAGGCCGGGACGCCGATGAGGGACGTCACTACCCCGACCGGCACCTCCTGCGGGTCCAGGACGGTACGGGCGAGGGTGTCGACCCACACCAGGAACACGGCCCCGGCCAGTGCGGAGGCCGGCAGGAGCCGACGGTGGCCGGAGCCGGTCAGCGCGCGTGCAGCGTGCGGCAGCACCAGGCCGACGAAGCCGATCGCACCCGCCGAGGCGACCAGGGCGGCCGTGAGCAGGGCGGTGGCGCACAGCAGGACGAGCCGGACGCGGGCCACGGAGACGCCGAGCGAGGCCGCCGCGTCCTGCCCGAACGCGAACGCGTCCAGCGCGTGGGTGTGCCCCAGGCAGACCAGCAGCACCGCCACCAGCACCGCCAGGCACACCGTCACGTCCGTCCAGCCGGCACCGCTGAGCGAGCCGAGCAGCCAGAACAGCACCGCGCGGGTCGTCTCGGCGTCGGCCGCGGTCATCACGATGAAGGAGGTGAGCGCGGAGAACAGTTGCATGGCCGCGACCCCCACCAGCACCACCCGGTCCGTGGTGCCGCCGAGGGTATGGCTGAGCAGCAGCACGAGGCCGAAGGAGGCCACCGCGCCCAGGAACGCGCCACCGGAGACCGACAGCGCGCCGCCTCCCGCGCCCAGCACGACGACCACGACCGCGCCGGTCGACGCGCCGGAGGAGACACCGAGCACGAAGGGGTCGGCGAGCGGGTTGCGCAGCAGGGACTGCATCACCGCGCCGCACACGGCCAGTCCGGCCCCGCACACGGCGGCCAGCAGGGTGCGTGGCAGCCGTAGGTTCCACACGATGCCGTCCCGGATGGGCGTCAACTCCGTGTGCCCCCAGCCGAGATGGGCCACCACCGTGGACCACACGTCGACCACGCCGATGTCGGCCGGCCCGATGGTGATCGCGAGGGCCACGGACAGACACAGCACCGCGCCCCCGGCCGACCACGCCGACCCCCACCAAAGCCTCCGACCGACGGCCCCCGCCGCTGCCGTCCGGCGCGCCTTGGCCGGGGCCGACGTTCCGGTCACCCGGTCGGCCACAGGCTCGGTGCCGGCCACCGTGTCGGGTGCCGGGCCCGTCATCCCGTGAGGCCGTACTCGCGCAGGGCCGTCGCGAGCTTCTCCACGCCCTCGACGGTGCGGATCGTGGGGTTCATGGCCTGGCCCGGCAGCCGTACGTACCGCTTCTCGCGCACCGCCGTCATGTTCCGGGTGACCGGGTCGGACTCCAGGAACTCGATCTTCTTCGCGGCCGTCTCGGCCGTCTGCTGCTTGCGGACCAGGTCCCCGACGACGAGGACGTCCGGGTCGCGGTCGGCGACGGTCTCCCAGTTGACCTGGGGCCATTCCTCGTCGGTGTCGTCGAAGACGTTCTTCGCGCCCAGTTCACGGGTGATGATCCCGGGGGCGCCGCAGCACCCGGCGAGGTACGGGGACTGGTCATTGGCGAACCAGTACAGGACAGTGACCCCGCGCGCGTCGAGTCCGGCGGTCGCCTTCCTGACCCGGGTTCGCAGCTCGGCCACCAGCTTCTCGCCGCGCTCCTCGACCCCGAAGATCCGGGCCAGATCGCGGATTTCGCCGTAGACCGTCTCCATGGTCAGCGGCTCGGTGCGGACGCCGTCGCCGTCCCCGCTGTTGTCCTTGCCCACACAGTCCGACGGCGACAGATACGTGGGCACGCCGAGCTTCTCGAACTCCTCCCGGGTCGCCACTCCGCCCTTGCCTAGCGTGGAGGCGAACGAGGAGACGACGAGGTCGGGTTCGGCGTCGAGGACCTTCTCGAAGGAGGGTGCGTCATCGGCGAGGCGGGGCACCTTCGCGTTGGCCTTCTCGAGCCCCTTCGGCAGCGGATCGGTCCAGGTGGCGGTGCCCACCACACGGTCGGCGAGCCCGAGGGAGAGCAGGATCTCGGTCGTGCCCTGGTTGAGGGAGACAGCGCGTTCGGGCGGGCTGTCGACCCGCACCTCGCGCCCGCAGTTGTCGAGCGTCACCGGATGACCGGCGGATCCGCCCGGAGCCGGACCCCGGTCCGGCGACGCTGTGGAACCGGAGCCCCCGCAGCCGGTCAGCAACAGGGCACCGGCGGTCAGGAACGGGACGGCATGGCGGACGGGGCGTGCGAGCGGCACGGGACTTCCTTCGGCGTCGAGGGCTCATGCGCGAAGCCCGGTCGTACGGTGCTTCCCCGGGCACCCCTCGGTGCCGGGGACCGCCAGCAGGTCTTCGGACTCGGGGTCACCCGGACGAGACGCCTTCCCGGACCGCGATGTGACCGCCGTCCAGTGGCCGTTGTCCCGCCCGTCACCCTCACCGCTGCGCGTCAGCTCCGGATTCGCACCGGATTCCCTGACCCGTACGCGTACTTATGTGTGCGCACATGGGTTCGACTGGCGTCGGCAAGCTATCACACGCGCTTCCGGGGCCCGTCAGGTCGCGGGCTTCCAGCCCGGGAGCGTCGGCAGGACCTTCTCGGCGACACGGAACAGCGCCGCGTCGTCCGGAATCTGGGAGTCCTGACGGTAGATGACGAGTTCGAAGGTGCTGCCGCTGTCCTTCGCGTCGGTCGCGACCAGCAGTTGACGGGAGACGCCGCCGGGGGCGGACTGCGAGTCGCTGCCGTCGAGGCGGAACGAGATGCCGATGGTCCGGCCCGAGTACAGGGCCGCCGAGTGCCCGAGGACCTTCCTGGTCTCGACGCCGGATCCCAGGTAGCCGACCGCCTCGGCGACCGGGAGGTCCTCGTACGACGCCGAGATCTCCACGGTGTACGTGTCGAGTTCGACGGTCGCCTCGGGGGTGACGGTCCTGGTGCCGTCGAACCAGGTGGACTCGTTCTCGCTGCCCGAGGCGATGACGGCCTGCTCGGTGGGCGTCCCGAGGAGCTCCGGCAGGTCGGCGCGGTTCAGCGCGGCGCACAGCTGTGCACCGGAGACCCTGCCCCGTCCTGTCGGCGAGGGGTCGTCCGACGACGACGAGCAGACGGCCGGCCCCACGGTCTCGGGGGTCGTGTCGAGGAGGTCACCCAGCAACCACAACCCGCCCAGCAGTACACCGACGGTCGCCACCGCCGAGACCACCTGGCCGCCCGTACCCATCTCCTTCGCCGAGCCGCGTCGCGCACCGGCCCCGGGGCCCGGTTCCGGATCCGCCCCGTGTCCCGTTTCCGGATCGGCTCCCACGCCCGTCCCCGGATCCGCTGCAGAATCCGTTTCCGTTTCCGCTCTCGAACTCGCTCTCGAAACCGCTCCGGAATCGGCGAAATCGTCGGCCATGCCCCCGTGCCCCCACCTTGATGTGCACACGCCTGACGTGCGCCGGGGGAGCCTAACCGGTGATCGTCGCGAGGGGAAACGATATTCCGCACAGGCGTGAAGCAGGGCTCCCGAGGGGAGACCGAGACCCGGTGTGCCCCTGCCCCGGGGGCCGTAGCGGTCCACGAAAGGAAGGAACGCCATGTCCGTGCAGGACTCCCTCGGTGTCGCCGTCGTCGGCACCGGCCGGATGGGCGCCGACCATGTGCGCAGGATCTCCGAGGTGATCAGCGGCGCCCATGTGGCGGCCGTCGTCGACCTCGACACCGACCGGGCCCGGGCGGTCGCCGCAGGCGTCGAGGGGTGCGCGGCCTACGGCGACACCGTCGAGGCGCTGGCCGCACCGGGCGTCGACGCCGTCCTCGTCGCCTCACCGGGCCCCGCCCACGAGGCGGACGTGCTCGTGGCCCTCGCCCGTGACCTGCCCGTGCTGTGCGAGAAGCCCCTCACTCCGGACCCCGCCGCCGCGCTCCGGCTGCTGGAGGCGGAGCAGCGCCTGGGCCACCGCCGGGTCCAGGTGGGCTTCATGCGCCGCTACGACCGCGAGTACGTCAAGCTCAAGGCCCTGCTGGACAGCGGCGACCTGGGCCGGCCGCTGCTGCTGCACCACCGGCACCGCAACGCCGAGCCCCCGCCCGGTTTCACCGACGCCATGGCCCTCAACGACTCCGTGGCCCACGAGATGGACGTCACCCGCTGGCTGCTCGGGCAGGAGATCACCGCCGTCACCGTGCTGCGGCCCCGGCCGTCCGCGCACGCCCCCGAGGGCCTGAGCGACCCGCAGTTCGTCGTCTTCGAGACCGACGGCGGCGCGGTGGTGGACGTCGAGATCTTCCTCAGCGCCCGCTACGGGTACCAGGTGCAGGCCGAGGCCGTCTGCGAGGACGGCACGGCCCGCATCGGCGACGGACGCGACATGCTCGTCAACGCGGCGGGCCGCTGGGGCGGCACGATCACGCCGAGCTACCTCGAACGGTTCGAGGACGCCTACGACCGACAGGTCCAGGCCTGGGTGGACGCCGCCCGGCGCGGTGAGGTCACCGGACCCGGCACCTGGGACGGGTACGCCGTCGCCGCGGTCTCCGAGGCGGGCGTCCGCGCCCAGAGCGAGGGCGTCCGCACGGAGGTGGAACTCGTCATGCGCCCCGCCCTCTACCGCTGACCGCCGGAGCGCCGACCTTCGTCCCCGGGGGAGAACAGCCGACGCCGTCACCGTCGCAGACATGTGATGTCTCACCTCGGATCAACCGGTATTCAGTGGCGCAAAACAGAAAAATGTCATGGTCTTGCAGGGCTATTCATCACTGTGTGACCGTTGACAGTGATGGTCCGCATGCCTGAGGTTCGTGGTTATGTCGCAATCGATCAGCAGGCGCACGTTGATGGCCGGTGCCACGGCCGTCGTCGCGGCCACCGGGGCCGACGACGCGTTCGCGGCCGGGGGTTCACCCACCGCCCCGAGGGCCTACACCCCGACCTGGGAGTCCGTGAACCGGCACCCCGCCGCCCCCGAGTGGTTCCGGGACGCCAAGTTCGGCATCTACTTCCACTGGGGGGCGTTCAGCGTCCCGGCGTACGACAGCGAGTGGTATCCGCGCAACATGTACAACCCTGACGAGCGGGCCCATCGGCACCACGTCGCCACGTACGGGGACCCGGCCGACTGGCCGTACCACCGGTTCATCGACGGGGGCGACGATCTCGCCGGCCGCCATGTGGAGTTCGCGCCGAAGCTCAAGTCGGCGGGCGGGAACTTCGACCCCGACGAATGGGCCCGGCTCTTCGTCGACGCGGGCGCGCGGTTCGCCGGGCCGGTGGCCGAGCACCACGACGGTTACTCCATGTGGGACAGCCGGGTCAACGAGTGGAACTCCGTGGCCAAGGGGCCGCGCCTGGACCTGCTGAAGCTCTTCACCGACGCCATCCGCGCCAGGAAGCTGAAGCTCCTGGTCGCCATGCACCACGCGTACAACCACACCGGCTTCTTCGAGTTCGCGCCCCCGCAGTCCGACTCGAGCCTCAAGAAGCTGTACGGGCAGTTGAGTCCGGAGACGGAGAACCAGCTCTGGTACGACAAGCTCAAGGAGGTCGTCGACCGGTCCCGGCCCGACATCCTGTGGCAGGACTGGCGGCTCGACCACATCGACGAGACCCAGCGGCTGAACTTCCTCGCGTACTACTTCAACCAGGCCGACGAATGGGGCAAGGAGGTCGTCGCCACCTACAAGGACGGCTTCAACAGCCACGGTTCGGTCTTCGACTACGAACGCGGCGGCCCCGCCGACCTCACCGCGCCCTACTGGCTGACCGACGACAGCATCTCCGACTCCAGCTGGTGCTACACCGAGGGCATCGGCTACTACTCGCTCGCGCAGATGCTGCACTCGTTCGTCGACCGCGTCAGCAAGAACGGCACCGTGCTGCTCAACATCGCTCCGCAGGCCGACGGCACCATTCCGCAGGGCCAGCGCGACCTCCTGCTCGGCATCGGCGACTACCTGAAGCGCTTCGGCGAGTCGATCTACGGCACCCGCGCCTGGACCGCGTACGGCGAGGGGCCCACCAAGATGGGCGGCGGCTCCTTCACCCGGCCCACCGCCGGCACCCCGCAGGACATCCGCTTCACCCGGGACAAGGCGGGCACCGTCCTGTACGCGACGGTCCTCGGCTGGCCCGGCGGTTCGCTGACGCTCAGGACGCTCGGCTCGGACCGGATCGACCTGGACTCGCTGGCCTCGGTCCGCCTCCTCGACGCGACGGCCGGTACGTACATCGACCTCGACACGCCGGTCCAGGGACCGACCGGGCTGAAGGTGACCCTTCCCCCGACGGCCCCCTTCGAGGCCCCCGCCTACGTCCTCAAGTTCCGCTTCTCCGGCCGGATCCCGGTCCTGCGGCCCGCCACCGGCGCCCTGGTCTTCGAGGACAGCCGCTACCGCGGTGACAGCGCCGTCCTGGCCCTCGGCGAGCACACGGCCGAACAGCTGGGCCTCGCCGGCCTGGCGCCGGGCACCCTCTCCTCCCTGAAGCTCGCCCCGGGCCACGAGCTGGTCGGCTACTCGGGCGACGACTTCACCGGCAGGTCGTGGACGTTCACCGAGGACACCGCACGGGTCCGGAAACGGATCACCTCGCTGAGGGTGATGCTCGCCCCGTCCGCCTGGTTCCGGATCACCAACGTCACCAACGGACTCGCCCTGGACGGCGGGGGAGACGTCCCCGCCGGCGCCGACCTGAAGCAGGGGACGTGGGACGGTTCCACCGGCCTGCAGTGGCACGCCGTGCACGTCGGCGACGGCTACTACAAGCTGGTGAACCGGGCCAACGGCCTGGTCGCCGACGGCCGCGGCGCCACCGGCGAGGGCGCTCCCGTGAAGCAGGCGGTCTGGCACGGCGGCACCGACCAGCAGTGGCTGATCATCCACCGGGGCGACGGCCGTCACTCCCTCGCCAACCGCACCACGAAACTCGTCCTCGACGGCGGCGGGAACGTCCCCTCCGGCTCGCTCGCCAAACAGTGGACCTGGGGCACCAGCGCCAACCTGCTGTGGACCTTCACCGAGGTCTGACGCCCGCTCACGCCCGCTCACGTCCGCTCGGACAGATCCAGCAGCACCTTGGAGGAGACCGTACGGTCCCGCGCGGTCTCGAAGGCGGCGACGGAACGCTCTGGTGCCGCTGCTGCGGTCGGTGGCGGACGAGCTGGGCGTCCGGCTGCCGACCCGTTGACCGGCGCTCCCTGTCCACGGTGAACTTCCTTGTGGTGGAGGTGAGTTCACGGTGGAGAGGGCTGACGGACATGGGAGAGCCGGACCGGAGGCGCACAGGACCGCTCGACGGGAGGACCGCACTGGTCACCGGGGCCGGCACCGGCATCGGCCGGGCGACCGCGATGATGCTCGCCGAGGAGGGCGCGACCGTGGTCCTCGTCGGACGACGGCCGCATGTCCTCGCCGAGGTGGCCGCCGCCGTCGCGGAAACCGGGGGCACCGCGTTCGCCCGCCCGGCCCACGTCGAGGACGCCGACGAGGTGCGGGAGCTGATCCGCTGGACCCGGGACACTGCGGGCCCCGTGGACGTCCTCGTCAACAACGCCGGCGCGGCCGGCCGGGTCGGTGACGTCCGCCGGCTCGGCGAGGACGAGTGGCACGCCGTGGTCGACGTCAACCTCACCGCGGTCTATCTGCTCACCCGCGCCGTCCTTCCGGACATGCTGGAGCGCGGGGGCGGTTCGATCATCACGATCTCCTCGCTCGCCGCCGTACGGCCCACGCCCCTCGGCGGAGCCCCGTACGGCGCGGCGAAGGCGGGCGTGCGCAACTTCATGGCCTATCTGCGCAACACCTACCGCGACGACCTGGTCCGGGCCACCTGCGTCCTGCCGGGCGAGGTCGACACCCCGGTCCTGGACAGCCGTCCGGAACCACCGAGCGCCGAGCGACGGGCCGCCATGGTGCGGCCGGAGGACGTGGCCCGCGCCGTCCTGCTGTGCGCCACGCTCCCCGCGCGCACGGTCGTCGAGGAACTCGTCATCGCCCCCACGCGGTCGGGCCGTCCGCCGGACCGGCCGGGATGAGGGCCGCCGCGGCCGTCTTGAACAGCGGCTGCCCACGGCGGCCGACGTGCACGCGAAACGACCGGGCCGGCCCCGTGAGGAGCCGGCCCGGCCGCTGTGCTCGGGCCGATCGGACCAGGTCGATCGGAGGACCGGTCCGATCGGCTCGGGGTGATCAGACCAGGTCGAACCGGTCCAGGTCGGCGACCTTGGCCCAGGCCGCGACGAAGTCCTTCACGAACTTCTCCTTGGCGTCGTCGCTCGCGTACACCTCGGCGAGGGCACGGAGCTCGGAGTTGGAGCCGAAGACCAGGTCGGCGCGGGTGCCGGTCCACTTGACCTCACCGGTGTCCGCGTCACGGCCCTCGAAGAGGGTCTGGTCGGCGGAGGTGGACTTCCAGGTCGTGCCCAGGTCGAGCAGGTTGACGAAGAAGTCGTTGGTGAGCACACCCGGGGTGTCGGTGAAGACGCCGTGCGTGGACTGGGCGTGGTTGGCGCCCAGGACGCGCAGACCACCGACGAGGACCGTCAGCTCGGGGGCGCTCAGCGAGAGCAGGTTCGCCCGGTCGATCAGCAGGTACTCGGCGGGCAGGCGGTTGCCCTTGCCCTGGTAGTTGCGGAAACCGTCGGCCGTCGGCTCCAGCGCGGCGAACGACTCGGCGTCCGTGTGCTCCTCGGTCGCGTCCACGCGGCCCGGGGTGAAGGGCACCTCGACCGGGTAGCCGGCGTCCTCGGCGGCCTTCTCGACCGCGGCGGCACCGCCGAGGACGATCAGGTCGGCCAGGGAGACCTTCTTGGCGCCGGAGTTGAACTCCGCCTGGACGCCCTCGAGGACGCTCAGGACGTGACGCAGGTCGTCCGGGTTGTTGACCTCCCAGCCGCGCTGGGGCTCCAGACGGATGCGGGCACCGTTGGCGCCGCCGCGCTTGTCGCTGGAGCGGAAGGTGGAGGCCGACGCCCACGCGGTGGACACGAGCTGCGAGACCGACAGACCCGAGGCGAGCAGCTTGCTCTTGAGCGCCGCGATGTCGGCGGCGTCGATGACCTCGCCCTCGGCCGCCGGCAGCGGGTCCTGCCAGATCAGGGTCTCAGCCGGGACCTCCGGGCCGAGGTACAGCGACTTCGGGCCCATGTCACGGTGGGTCAGCTTGAACCAGGCGCGGGCGAAGGCGTCCGCGAACTGGTCGGGGTTCTCGTGGAAGCGCTTGGAGATCTCGCCGTAGATCGGGTCGAAGCGCAGCGAGAGGTCGGTGGTGAGCATCGTGGGCAGCTTCTTGGCGTCGCTGTGGGCGTCGGGGATGATCGCCTGCGCGTCCTTGGCCACCCACTGGTTGGCGCCGGCGGGGCTCTGGGTGAGCTCCCACTCGTAGCCGAAGAGGATGTCGAAGAAGTCGTTGCTCCACTGGGTCGGCTTGGTGGTCCAGGTGACCTCAAGGCCGGAGGTGATGGCGTCGCCGCCCTTGCCCGTGCCGTAGGTGGACTTCCAGCCGAGGCCCTGCTGCTCCATGGAGGCGGCCTCGGGGTCGTCGCCCACGTTGTCCGCGGGGCCGGCGCCGTGGGTCTTGCCGAAGGTGTGGCCACCGGCGATGAGGGCGACGGTCTCCTCGTCGTTCATCGCCATGCGGCGGAAGGTCTCACGGATGTCGCGGGCCGCGGCGAGCGGGTCCGGGTTGCCGTTCGGGCCTTCCGGGTTGACGTAGATCAGACCCATCTGGACGGCGCCGAGGGGGCTCTCCAGCTCACGGTCGCCGGTGTAGCGCTGGTCGTCCAGCCAGGTGGTCTCGGGACCCCAGTAGACGTCCTCGTCGGCCTCCCACACGTCGGCACGGCCGCCGGCGAAGCCGAAGGTCTCGAAGCCCATCTGCTCCAGGGCGACGTTACCGGTGAGGATCATGAGGTCGGCCCAGGAGATGGCCTGGCCGTACTTCTTCTTCACCGGCCACAGCAGACGGCGGGCCTTGTCGAGGTTGCCGTTGTCCGGCCAGCTGTTCAGCGGCGCGAAGCGCTGCTGGCCGCGACCGCCACCGCCGCGGCCGTCGTGGATGCGGTAGGTGCCGGCGCTGTGCCAGGCCATACGGACCATCAGCGGGCCGTAGTTGCCGAAGTCGGCGGGCCACCAGTCCTGCGAGGTGGTCAGCACCTCCGCGATGTCCTGTTTCACGGCCGCGAGGTCGAGGTTGCTGAACGCCTCCGCGTAGTCGAACGACTCCCCGAGGGGGTTCGCGACGACCGGGTCCTTGGCGAGGATCTTCAGGTTGAGCCGCTCCGGCCACCACTGCCGGTTCCCGCCGCCCTGGGTCGGGTGCGCGGCGCGCCCGTGAGCGACCGGGCACCCTCCCGTCTCCTCGGGCTTCGCGTCCGTGACGATCGCGTCGTGGTTCTCAGTCATGGGAGTCCTTCCGGAACTGGTGGATCACGGTGCTGAACTGCTGGCTTCGGAACATGGGGGGCACAGGCCCCAGTAGATGACCTCGGCCTCGTCGATCGCGAAGCCGCGGTCGTCGGAGGCGGTCAGGCACGGGGCGTGCCCGACCGCGCAGTCGACGTCGACCACGACACCGCAACTGCGGCACACGAGGTGGTGGTGGTTGTCCCCGACGCGCCCCTCGTACAGGGCCGGGCTGCCGGGTGGTTCGAGGCGGCGTACGAGCCCCGCGCCGGCGAGCGCGGTCAGGGCCTCGTACACGGCCTGGAGCGAGATGTGGCCCACACGATCGCGCACGCCGGCGGCGATCGCTTCGACGCCGAGGTGGTCGCCGTCCCGGACGGTCTCCAGCAGCGCCACGCGCGCGGCCGTCACCCGCAGGCCGGCACCGCGCAGCTCCTCGGCGGTGTTCGGGGGCTGGGATGCGGTCATGGCGACCAACCTACCCTCATAAACACGAACAGTTCAAGAAAACGAACCATCCAAGTTTCAGTGGTGTGCCGGCCACCGTCCGTAGCCGTTCCGGCAGGGCCTGAGTCACCCCCCACCTGCGGCTGGGGCGATCGAATCAGCCCAAGGTGAGCAGCAGGATCGCGACCACGGCCCCCACGAGCCCGGCCGTCTGCCGGAAGTTCACCCGTTCGTGCAGCAGGGGCAGTCCGGGGACCGTGGGGACGGCCGGACACACGCCCGACGGGACGACAGCCCGCCTGCGAAGCCGACGATGCCGTACAGCGCGGCGGACGTGAGGGCGGGAAAGGCGGCCATTCGTCGCCGGGTGCCCCACGGGAGCCGGTGCATGGTGCATCGCGACGTCAGGCGGGTACTCGGGCTTCCCGGTCCCGCCCGAGGAGGTGCCCCGGATGAGTCCCATCGAGCACGCGAGCCCCACGAAGGCCCGCTCCCCGGACCCGCGGGCCTACGACGCCGAGCCGTTCCTCCCGAGCCGCGGCGGTCTCCCCGCCCACCGCCGGGCCGCGGCCGACTGCCGGGGCTGTCCCCTGTACGAGGACGCCACGCAGACCGTCTTCGGCAAGGGGGACGGGTCCGCCCGGCTCCTGCTCGTCGGTGAGCAGCCGGGGGACCAGGAGGACCGGCAGGGCGAGCCCTTCGTCGGCCCCGCCGGGCGGCTGCTGCGGCGGGCCCTCGACGAGGCCGGGATCGAATGGGAGACGACCTATGTGACCAACGCGGTCAAGCACTTCAAGTTCACCCGGCCCCCGGGCGGCGGCAAACGCCGGATCCACAAGGCGCCCGACCTGCGCGAGGTCGCCGCCTGCCGCCCCTGGCTGCTCGCCGAACTCCGCCTGGTCCGGCCCGAGATCGTGGTGGCCCTCGGCGCCACGGCCGGCAAGGCCCTGCTCGGCGGCTCCTTCCGGGTCACCAAGGACCGCGGCACACTGCTGCCCCTGCCGGCGGAGGGATCGCGAGGGGCCTACGTGGTCGCCACCCTGCACCCCTCCGCCGTACTCCGCGCCGACGACCGCGACGCCGCCTACGCGGGACTGGTGTCCGACCTCAGGGTGGCCGCCGAAGCGCTGGCCGACACCTCCTAGACCGGGCCGCCGTCCCCGGTCACCAGGACCACCTCCAGGGTGCGCGGGCCGTGCACGCCCTCCACCCGGTCCAGCTCGATGTCGCTGGTGGCGGACGGGCCCGAGATCCACGTCAACGGGCGGGCCGGGTCGAGGAGTTCGAGCGCCTGCGGCACCGACGACACGACCTGGTCCGGTACACGGACGACGCAGACATGGTGGTCGGGCACGAGCGTGATCCGGCGGCGGCCCTGGTCGGGGGAGCCGTCCAGCACGATCGTGCCGGTCTCGGCGATCGCGAGGGCACAGGCCGTGACGACACTGTCGACCCGGTCCAACTCGTGCGCGGTGCTCTCGCCCCGGTCCGGCACCCGCGTCAGCTCGGTCGCCGACAGCCAGTCCTCGCGCAGCCCCGGCGGCACCAGCACCGACGTCGAGCCGTGCCCGTGCAACAGCCCGGCGATCACCTCCGCGAGCCCGGCCGCGTCCGTGCGGTGCACGAGCGCCCGGTAGTCCGCCAGGTTCTCCGCCAGCAACTCCACCGTCTCGTCGGCGCTCAGCCCGCCGTGCTCACGGAGATAGTCCCGCCGCACGGCCCGCTCGTACGGAGTGTCGTCCTGCCGCACGTCGGCGAGCGCGCGTCGCACCCGGCCCAGGATCAGTTCCCTGCTGCTCACTTGCCCGTGTCCTTTCCGCCGTTCGTCCGTTGCCACCAGTCCCGGAACGGCTCGGCGGGCAGCGCGGGAAGGTCCCGGCTGCCGCTCCACGCCCTGCCGGGGCCCGGCAGCGTACGGGGGTGGAAGCGGCGTGTGCGGGAGGCGAGCCGCTGCCCGGTGCGCAGCGCGCCGGGGTGACTGAACGCCCACCGGGCCGCGCGCATCGCCGCCCGCTCGGCCGCGTGCCCCTTCGCGGGCTTGAGCACGACCTTGTTGCCGCCTTCCGTCACCGGGCCGCCCTGCGCCACCCGTTCCCGCAGATGCACCAGCACCTCCGGGATGTCGATGGCGACCGGACACACCTCGTAGCAGGCGCCGCACAGCGACGAGGCGTAGGGCAGCGAGGAGTCGATCTCGCTTCCGGTGCCCCTCAGCTGAGGGCTGAGGATGGCGCCGATCGGGCCCGGGTACACCGAGCCGTAGGCATGGCCGCCCGCCCGCTCGTACACCGGGCAGACGTTGAGACAGGCCGAGCAGCGGATGCAGCGCAGGGCCTGCCGGCCGACCTCGTCGGCGAGCGTGTCGGTGCGGCCGTTGTCGACGAGGACGAGGTGGAAGGTCCCCGGCCCGTCCTCGTCGGTGGTGCCCGTCCAGGTCGAGGTGTACGGGTTCATGCGCTCGGCGGTGGAGGAGCGGGGCAGGGTCTGCAGGAACACCTCCAGGTCCCGCCAGGTCGGCACGATCTTCTCGATGCCGACGACCGAGATCAGGGTCTCGGGCAGGGTGAGGCACATCCGGCCGTTGCCCTCGGACTCCACGACCACCAGCGTGCCCGTCTCCGCGACCATGAAGTTGGCGCCGGAGACACCGACCTTGGCCCGCAGGAACTTCTCCCGAAGGTGCAGCCGCGCCGCCTCCGCCAGTTCGGCGGGCGTGTCGGTCAGCCCTTCGGGGGCCGGGCGGCCCCACTCGCTCATCTCGCGCGTGAAGATGTCCCGGATCTCGCCCCGGTTGCGGTGGATCGCCGGGACCAGGATGTGCGAGGGCCGGTCCTTGCCCAACTGCACGATGAGTTCGGCGAGATCGGTCTCGTAGGCGTGGATGCCCTCGGCCTGAAGCGCCTCGTTCAGCCCGATCTCCTGCGTGGCCATCGACTTGACCTTGACGACCTCGCTCTCGCCGGTCGCCTTGACGAGATACGTGACGATCCGGTTGGCCTCGTCCGCGTCGGCGGCCCAGTGGACCGTGCCGCCCGCCGCCGTGACCGACTCCTCCAACTGCAGGAGATAGCGGTCGAGATGACGGAGCGTATGGTCCTTGATCTGTTTGCCCGCCTCGCGGAGCGCGGCCCAGTCGGACACCTCCGCGACCGCGTTCGCGCGTTTGGCGCGGATGGTGTGGGTGGCGTGGCGCAGATTCCCGCGCAGGGTCTCGTCGCGCACGGCCTCGTGCGCGGCCTTCGGGAACGCCGGCATCCCGAGATACGTCCCGCTCATACCAGCGGCTCCTCTTCTGTGCTCGCCAGGATCTCCGCGATGTGGACGGGCCGCAGCTCCGTCCGCAGCCGGGTCATCGTGCCGCCGAGGTGCATCAGGCACGAGTTGTCGGCCGCGCACAGCACCTCGGCGCCCGTCGACTCGGCGTTGCGCACCTTGTCCGCGCCCATCGCCGCCGAGACGTCGGAGTTCTTCACGGCGAACGTGCCGCCGAAGCCGCAGCACTCGTCCGCGCCGGGCAGCTCCACCAGTTCCAGCCCCTCGACGGCCTGCAGCAGCCGCCGGGGCCGCTCGCCGAGACCGAGGCTCCGCAACCCGTGGCAGGTCGGGTGGTAGGTCACCTTGTGCGGGTAGTACGCGCCGACGTCCGTCACGCCCAGCACGTCCACCAGGAACTCGGTCAGCTCGTACGTCTTCGGCACGACCGGCGCCAGCGTCCGCGCGAGACCGTCCCCGCGTCCCTCGGCCCGGGCCCGCTCACCCATGCGCGGATACAGCTCCCGCACCATCGCCCCGCACGAGCCGGATGGCGTCACGATCGCCTCGTACTCCCGGAATACATCGGAGAACTGCCGGGCCAGTGGCTCGGCCTCCCGTCGGTACCCGGTGTTGTAGTGCGCCTGTCCGCAGCAGGTCTGACTCATCGGGAAGTCGACGTCCACACCCAGCCTGGTCAGGAGTTTCACCACTGCACGGCCGGTGTCGGGATAGAGCGTGTCGTTGACACAGGTCAGGAACAGGGCGACACGCATCGCGGCTCCTTGAAGGTCGATCATCGGATGAGTGCAGAGTACGACGTGCGAACGCGAAGGGCGAGAGGCCCCACGTGACGATCGGCGACATGGCCGCCGCGAGGCGGCTGATCCGCACGCCGATCGCCGCCGGGGAGTCACCGCCGGGGGCTCCCGCCGCGTGAGCCCCGCTCGGGAAGCTCCCGCCGACTGAGGACCCGCTCACCTGCCGGCGAGCCGGTCCTCCGCCGCGCGCCAGGCCGCCGGGTCGCCCTGCGGCTCGTACCGCACCAGCGGCTGGGTACGGGCGAGGAGTCGCCGCATCGAGGCCCGGTCGCCGACCAGACCGTGGGTGCGGGCCTGGACGAGAACGTTGCCCAGGGCGGCCGCCTCCGCCGGTCCGGCCACCACCGGCAGCCCGCAGGCGTCGGCGGTGAGCCGGCAGAGCAGGGCGTTGCGGGTGCCGCCGCCCACGATGTGGACGACGTCGACGGGGTGGTCGGCCAGGGCCTGGGCCTCGGCGACGGCCCGCCGGTGGGCGAGGGCCAGCGAGTCCAGGATGCAGCGGGTGATCTCGGCCGGCGTCGCCGGGACGGGCTGCCCCGACTCCCGGCACGCCTCGGCGATCCGCTCGGGCATCCGGCCGGGTGCGAGGAACGCCGCGTCCCCCGCGTCCACCACCGACCGCAGCGCGGGCACCGTCGCGGCATCCCGCAGCAGTTCATCGAGATCCGGGTCCCCCCATTCCCGTACGCACTCCTGGAGCAGCCACAGCCCCATGATGTTCCGGAGATAACGGACCGTGCCGTCGAGCCCCAGCTCATTGGTGAAGTTGGCCGCCCGGCTCGCCTCGGTCAGCACCGGTGCCTCCAGCTCCAGCCCCGCCAGGGACCAGGTGCCGGTGCAGATGTACGCGAACCGCTCCCCGGTCGCCGGCACGGCCGCCACCGCGGAGGCGGTGTCGTGCGAGCCGACGGTCGTCACCGGGACCGGACCGGGGAGCCCCGTGGCCTGGAGCACCTCGGGCCGCAGCAGGCCGGCCGGATCACCGGGCCGCCGCAGCGGTGCGAACAGCCCGAGGTCGATGCCGAGCCGGTCCGCGACGTCCCGCGACCAGTCACGGGTCCGGGGGTCGATCAGCTGGGTGGTGGACGCATTGGTCAGCTCGGTGCCCGGCTCCCCGGTCAGCCAGTACGTCAGCAGATCCGGGATGAGCAACAACCGCTCGGCATGGGCGAACTGGGCCGTCGACCGGGCGGCGACCAACTGGTACAGCGTGTTGAACGGCGCGTACTGCAACCCGGTCGCCGCGTACAGCTCGGCGGCGGGCACGGTCGTCCACACCTTCTCCGCGACACCCTCGGTCCGGGCGTCCCGATAGTGCACCGGATTGCCCAGCAGGGCACCGTCCGCGTCCAGCAGCCCGTAGTCGACGGCCCAGCTGTCGATGCCGACGGAGTCGATCCGTCCGTCGCTGAGGGCGCCGGCCGCCCTCAGCCCGTCCAGGACGCCCGCGTACAGCGACAGCACGTCCCAGCGCAGTCCCTCGGGCGTCCGCACCGGCCGGTTCGGGAACCGGTGCGCCTCGACCAGCTCCAGCGAGTCGAGCCCCGCGCGGCCGACCATGACACGCCCGCTGGACGCGCCCAGGTCGACCGCCGCGTACGACTTCACGGCCCCGGTCGCCGCAGTCCCGCTCATGGCGTGCGTGCTCATCGGAGGAAGGCGGCGGCCACGCCGGCGTCGACCGGGACGTGCAGTCCGGTGGTGTGCGTCAGCTCCCCGCCGGTCAGCGCGAACACCGCGTTCGCCACGTGCTCCGGCAGCACCTCGCGCTTGAGGATGGTCCGCTGGGCGTAGAACTCGCCGAGCTTCTCCTCCTCGATGCCGTAGGTCGCCGCGCGCTGGGCACCCCAGCCGGCCGCGAAGATCCCCGAACCACGCACCACACCGTCGGGGTTGACCCCGTTGACGCGGATCCCGTGCTCACCCAGCTCGGCGGCGAGCAGCCGCACCTGGTGCGCCTGGTCGGCCTTGGTGGCGGAGTAGGCGATGTTGTTGGGGCCGGCGAAGACGGCGTTCTTGGAGGCGATGTAGACGATGTCGCCGCCCAGACCCTGCGCGATCATCACCCGCGCAGCCTCGCGCGACACCAGGAACGACCCGCGGGCCATGATGTCGTGCTGCAGGTCCCAGTCCTTGGCCGACGTCTCCAGCAGCGGCTTGGAGATGGAGATGCCCGCGTTGTTGACGACGAGATCGACACCGCCGAAGGCCAGCGCGGCGGCCTTGAAGGCCTCCCCGATCTGTCCCTCGTCCGTCACGTCGACGGTCACGGCGACGGCCTTGTCCGCCCCGCCCAGCTCCTCGGCGACGGCGGCGGCGTTCTCGGCGTGGAGATCGGCCACGACCACACAGGCGCCCTCGGCCACGAGCCGGTGGGCGATCGCCTTGCCGATCCCGCTGCCCGCACCGGTCACCAGCGCCACCCGGGTCGCGAGCGGCTTCGGCTTCGGCATGCGCTGGAGCTTGGCCTCCTCCAGCGCCCAGTACTCGATGCGGAACTTCTCCGACTCCTCGATCGGCGCGTACGTCGACACCGCCTCGGCGCCCCGCATCACGTTGATCGCGTTGAGGTAGAACTCGCCTGCCACCCGGGCCGTCTGCTTGTCCTTGCCGAAGCTGAACATGCCCACACCCGGGATCAGCACGATCGCCGGGTCGGCGCCGCGCATCGCGGGGGAGCCGGGTTCGGCGTGCCGCTGGTAGTAGGCGGCGTACTCCTCGCGGTACGCGGCGTGCAGTTCCTTCAGCCGGGCGATCGCCGCGTCGAGGTCGGCGGTCGGCGGAAGGTCAAGGACGAGCGGGCGGACCTTGGTCCGCAGGAAGTGGTCGGGGCAGGAGGTCCCCAGCGCGGCGAGGCGGGGGTGCTCGGCGGCGGCCAGGAAGTCGAGGACGACCTCGGAGTCGTCGAAGTGCCCGACCTGGGGCCTGTCCTGCGAGGCGATGGCCCGGATGTGCGGGGCGAGGGCCGCGGCCCGCTCCCGGCGCTCGGCGCCGTCCAGCGCGGCGTACCCCTCGATGACGGGCCCGAACGGCTCGGCCTTCCCCTTCTCCTCCAGGAAACGCTCGGCTGTGCGAATGATGTGCAGCGAGTTCTCCTCGCACTCCTCGGCGGTGTCGCCCCAGGCGGTGATCCCGTGCCCGCCGAGCACACAACCGACGGCCTGCGGGTTCTCCCGCTTCACGGTGGCGATGTCCAGGCCCAGCTGGAACCCGGGACGCCGCCACGGCACCCACACCACGCTGTCCCCGAAACACTCGGCGGTCAGCTTCTCCCCGTCGGCCGCGCAGGCGAGCGCGATCCCGGAGTCCGGGTGCAGGTGGTCCACGTGGGCCGCGTCCACGAGCCCATGCATCGCCGTGTCGATCGACGGCGCCGCACCGCCCTTGCCGTGCAGGCAGTAGTCGAACGCGGCCACCATCTCGTCCTCGCGGTCGACCCCCGGGTAGACGTCGACGAGCGCTCGCATCCGGTCCAGCCGCAGCACGGCGAGCCCGGCCTCGGTCAGCGTGCCCAGGTCGCCCCCGGACCCCTTCACCCACATCAGCTCCACGTCACCCCCGGTGACGGGATCGGTGTCGGTCCCCTTGGCGGACGCGTTGCCGCCGGCGTAGTTGGTGTTCCGCGGATCGGCCCCGAGTCGCCGGGACCGGGCGAGCAGAGCTGCGGCTTCGGGATGGGTTGCCATGTGCGATCAATCCTTACGGTGAGATGGGTACGGGGTTCAGCTCGGGGGTCGGGGGCGCGTCGCCGGCTGCGGGCGAGTGGGGCTTCTCGCGCAGTTCCCCGCGCCCCTGAAAGCCCAGGCCCTGCGGGGCCTGAAAGCCCAGGCCCCGCAGGGCCTGAAGGATCAGGCCCTGCGGGCCTTGAAAGACCCGGGGGCCGCAGGATGAAAAGCACGGGGCGCAGCCCTGCTTTTCAGGGGCGCGGGGAACTGCGCGACCAGCCACGAACCGTCCCGCAGCCCGCATCCGACGGAACTCGGCAGACGAAACGCGGCATCGGCTTCAGCCCAGCGCAGCGGTCACGCCCCCCACCC
>NZ_JAAVVL010000001.1:6234976-6246049 GCF_018728545.1 Streptomyces sp. ATCC 21386 | reverse complement strand
CCCCCCGCCTGCTCCCCGCCGACCCGCTCCTCGACGATCTTCGACGCCCACCCGGACCGCCGGTACGCTCCCAGAGGATCGGGGTCCAACCCCATCTCCTCCCGCACTTCACGCAGCAACGGCCGTACATCCGTGTTGTACGCGTCCATCACGACCGCATTCGCCTCCAGCACATCCCCCTCCCGCTGAGCAACAGCAAGGGCCCCCCGGTCCACCAGCAGCGCCTTCGCCGTGGCCTCCTGCACGTTCATCACCGAGCGGATGATCGCGGGGATCTTCGCCTCGATGTTGTGGCACTGGTCGAGCATGAACGCGACCTCGGGAGTGAACCCGCCCCCGCGCACGACCTCGTACATGATCCGGAACAGCTGGAACGGGTCGGCGGCCCCGACCATCAGGTCGTCGTCGGCGTAGAACCGCGAGTTGAAGTCGAACGCCCCGAGCTTCCCCTCGCGCAGCAGCGTGGCCACGATGAACTCGATGTTGGTCCCCGGCGCGTGGTGGCCCGTGTCGACCACGACCTGCGCCTTCGGGCCGAGCTTGAGGCAGTGGGCGTAGGCGGTGCCCCAGTCCGGCACATCGGTCGTGTAGAACGCGGGCTCGAAGAACTTGTACTCCAGCAGCATCCGCTGGTCGTCGCCGAGGCGCTCGTAGACCTCGGCGAGCCCCTCGGCCAGCCGGTCCTGGCGCCCGCGGATGTCGTCCTGGCCGGGATAGTTGGTCCCGTCGGCGAACCACAGCTTCAGATCGCGCGACCCGGTCGCGTCCATGATGTCGACGCACTCCAACAGGTGGCCGACGGCCTTGCGGCGGATCGCCGCGTCCGGGTGGCAGATGCTGCCCAGCTTGTAGTCGTCGTCCTGGAAGGTGTTGGAGTTGATGGCGCCCAGTTTCACGCCGCGCTCCTGCGCGTGCTTCGACAGTGCCGCGTAGTCCTCGACCTTGTCCCAGGGGATGTGCAGGGCCACGGTCGGCGCCACGCCGGTGAACTCGTGGACCTTCCCGGCGTCGTCCAGCTTCTCCCAGGGACTGCGGGGGACACCCGCCTGGGCGAACACCTTGAAGCGGGTTCCGGAGTTTCCGTACGCCCACGACGGCGTCTCGACGGCCTGTGTCTTGAGGGCGGCCTTCACCGCGGCGAGCTCGGTCACGTCAGGGCTCCTACCGGCTTTGATGTCTGAAACGATTCAGCACCGGAAACTATGAGCGGCTCGCCGGACTGTCAACCCCTCAGGTCAACGCCATGGGCCGTGACCGGGTTGTGACCTCTTCCGTCGAAAGAATTTCGATCGGAACCCATTGACGTGACCTGCATGTGGTGCCTAACGTCCCGGCAACCTAGTTGAAACCTTTCACGACGCCGTGGGGCAGCGACTCCGCCCGCCGCAGGCCGTCGTCGAGGAGCCCTCATGACCCACCCGTCCGACACGGGTCCGGCCCCCGTTCTCGCGCTGAAGGGCGTTTCCAAGTCCTTCGGCGCCGTACGCGCCCTGCGGGACGTGTCGCTCGAACTGTTCCCGGGCGAGGTGCACGCACTCGCCGGGGAGAACGGCGCGGGCAAGTCGACCCTGATCAAGAGCCTCGCCGGGGTGCACCGACCGGACTCCGGTCAGGTGCTCCTCGACGGCGAGCCCACCGTGTTCCACGGCCCGGCCGACGCACGGGACGCGGGCATCGCGGTCATCTACCAGGAGCCCACGCTCTTCCCCGACCTCTCGATCGCCGAGAACATCTTCATGGGCCGCCAGCCGAGGCGCGCCCTCGGCCGCATCGACCACAAGGCCACCCACGAGGCCACCCTCGCGCTGATGCAGCGGCTCGGTGTCGAGCTCGACCCGGACCGCCCCGCGCGCGGTCTGTCCATCGCCGACCAGCAGATCGTCGAGATCGCCAAGGCGCTCTCCTTCGACGCCCGCGTCCTGATCATGGACGAGCCGACGGCGGCCCTCACCGGCAGCGAGGTGGCCCGGCTCTTCGGTGTCGTCCGCACCCTGCGCGAGCAGGGCTCCGCCGTCCTGTTCATCTCCCACCGCCTGGAGGAGATCTTCCAGATCTGCCAGCGCGTCACCACCCTGCGCGACGGCGCCTGGATCTCCAGCGAACCGCTCGACGGCATGACCGAGGACGATCTGGTCCGCCGCATGGTCGGCCGCGACCTGGACGAGCTCTACCCCAAGCAGGAGGTCGAGCCGGGCGAAGTCGCGCTGAGCGTACGCCGGTTGACCCGCGAGGGCGTCTTCACCGACGTCTCCTTCGACGTCCGCCGGGGCGAGATCGTCGGCCTGGCCGGCCTCGTCGGCGCCGGCCGCACGGAGGTCGCACGGGCCGTCTTCGGCATCGACCGCTGGGACGCCGGCGAGGTCTCCCTCGACGGCAAGGCACTCACCAACGGCGCCCCCTCCACCGCGATGGCCGCCGGACTCGCCCTGGTCCCCGAGGACCGCCGCGCGCAGGGCCTGGTGATGGACATGTCCATCGAGCGCAACATCGGCCTCACCGGACTCCGTACGACCGTCAAGGCCGGCCTGATGGACCGGGGCGCCGAGCGCAGCCGCTCCCTCGACTGGGCCGTCAAGCTCCAGGTCAAGTACGCCCGGATCGCCGACACCGTCAACACCCTGTCCGGCGGCAACCAGCAGAAGGTCGTCCTCGCCAAGTGGCTCGCCACCGGCCCCAAGGTACTGATCGTCGACGAGCCCACCCGAGGCATCGACGTCGGCACCAAGGCCGAAGTGCACCGCCTGCTCAGCGAGTTGGCCGCCGACGGCGTGGCCGTGCTGATGATCTCCTCCGACCTGCCCGAGATCCTCGGTATGGCCGACCGCGTGCTCGTGATGCACGAGGGCCGGCTCACCGCCGAGATCCCTCGCTCCGAAGCCACCGAGGAATCCGTGATGGCCGCAGCCACCGGGAGGGCCGCCGCATGACGGTGACCACCCCTCAGAACACTCCCGTCGCCGAGGTGCCCAAGTCCAGCGGCACCCGGCTCGTGGACCGCGTCTTCAAGATGCGCGAACTCGCCATCCTGGTCGTCTTCCTGGTGATGATCGTCGTCACCCAGTTGGGCAACAGCGAGTTCCTCACCGAGCAGGGCATCAAGGACCTGCTGCTCAACGCGACCATCCTGGTGCTGGTCGCCGTCGGCCAGTCACTGGTCGTCATCACCCGCAACGTCGACCTGTCGGTCGGCTCCACCCTCGGCATCAGCGCCTTCGCCACCGGTACCTACCTCCAGGGCGGCGGCAACGCGTTCGTGGCCGTGCTCCTGGCGGTCCTGCTGGGCGTCGGCTTCGGCCTGCTGAACGGACTGCTCGTCAGCCTCGGCCAGGTGCCCGCCCTCGTCGTCACCCTCGGCACGCTCTACATCATCCGCGGCATCGACTCCATCTGGGTCGGCTCCCGACAGATCGTCGCCTCCGGACTCCCGGACGGGTTCATCGAATTCGGCTCCGGCGGCATCCACGCCGTGCCCTATCTCGCCCTGATCGCGGTGGTGGTGCTGGTGGCCACGGCGTACTATCTGAAGCACTTCGGCAGCGGCCGCGAGCTCTACGCGCTCGGCTCCAACCCGGAGGCCGCCCGTCTCGCAGGCATCCCGGTCCGCAAGCGGATCCTGGTCGCCTACACCTTCTGCGGCGCCCTCGCCGGCCTCGCCGGCGCGCTCTACCTGGCCCGCTTCGGCAACGTCGACTCCAGCACCGGCAACGGCTACGAACTCACCGTCGTCAGCGCGGTCGTGGTCGGTGGTGTCGTCTTCACCGGCGGCTCCGGCAGCGTCTACGGCGCGGCGCTCGGCGCACTGCTGCTGACCTCCATCAACAGCGTGCTGCCCGCCCTCGGCGTCAGCTCGGTGTGGGTGCTCGCGATCAACGGCATCCTGCTCATCCTCGCCATCGCCGTGGACCGGGTGGTCGCGGTCCGGGTGGCGACCGCACTGAAGAAGAGGAACGCCCGCCATGGCTGACTCCACCCTGTCGCGTGCGATCCGTTGGGACACCGTGGTCGGCGCCACCCTGATCATCGTGCTCCTGCTGTCCTTCACCACCGTCGACGGCTTCGGCAACGCGCTCAACCTGTCCTTCCTGATCGGCAACACCCTGCCGATCGCGCTGGTCGCCCTCCCCATGACCCTCCTCGTGGTCTCCGGCGAGATCGACCTGTCGGTCGCCTCCACCGCCGGTCTCTCCGGCGCGGTGATGGGCGCCCTGTGGAACCAGGGCATGACCATCGAGACGATCATCCCGATCTGTCTGGTCCTCGGTGTGATATGCGGACTGATCAACGGACTGCTGGTCACCAAGCTCGGTCTGTCCTCCCTCGCCGTCACCATCGGTACGCTCGCCGCCTACCGGGGCATCGCGCAGATCGTCCTCGGCTCCGACGCGGTCACCGACTTCCCCACCCAGTACCTGGACTTCGCGGCCGGCCGGATCGGCGACAGCTTCGTCCCGCAGGCCTTCATCCCCTTCCTGGTCCTCCTCGTGATCGCCGTGATCGCCCTGCACGCCACCCCCTTCGGCCGCTCCGTCTTCGCGACCGGAGCGAGCGAGGAGGCCGCCCGGTTCGCCGGTATCCGGGTCAAGCGGCAGAAGCTGATCCTCTTCACGGTGACCGGTCTGATGGCCTCCCTCACCGGCGTCTTCTGGGCCCTGCACTACGCCAGCGCCCGCTACGACAACGCCACCGGCCTCGAACTCTCGGTCGTCGCCGCCGTACTGCTCGGTGGTATCGACTTCGACGGCGGCAAGGGAACGCTCGGCGGTGCGATCGCCGGTGTGTTCCTGCTCGGCACCCTGCAGAACGTCATGAGCCTGAAGGACGTCTCCGCCCAGTCGCAGATCGTCGTCACCGGCGTCCTGCTCGTCCTCTCCGTGCTCGGCCCCCGGGTCGCACGCCAGATCTCCGTCGCCAGGGCCGGCCGCAGAGCCGCCTCGGTGCCGGCCACCAAGGCGCCCACTCCAGCCCCGTGAACGGCTGGGCCCCCACCGCCGACTCCGTACCGCTCCCCGTCCGCCCCTCCGTACAGAAGGACCTCTCATGCGCAAGGCAACCCTCCGCCGTTCGTGTGCGGCGCTCGCCGCCGTCACCTCCTTCGCCCTCGCCGTCACCGCCTGCGGCGGCACCACGAAGAGCGACGTCAAGGACGACTCCGCCTCGGCCGCGGCCACCGGCAAGGCCGACCCGAACGCCGAACTGAAGAAGGGCCTGACCGTCGGCTTCCTGCCCAAGCAGGTCAACAACCCGTACTTCACCTCCGCCGACAAGGGCGGCGAGGCGGCCCTGAAGGAGCTGGGCTCCAGCTACAAGGAGGTCGGCCCGTCCAGCGCCACGGACACCTCCGGCCAGGTCAACTACGTCAACACGCTCACCCAGCAGCAGGTCGACGCCATGGCCGTCTCCGCGCAGGACCCGGGCGCCCTGTGCACCGCGCTCAAGCAGGCCATGAGCAACGACATCAAGGTCGTCACCTACGACTCGGACACCAAGCCGGAGTGCCGCAACGCCTTCGTCTCGCAGGCCAGCGCCGAGGACCTGGGCCGCACCGAGGTCCAGCTGCTCGCCGAGCAGATCGGCTACAAGGGCGAGATCGCGATCCTGTCGGCCGCGCAGACCGCGACCAACCAGAACACCTGGATCGAGTTCATGAAGGACGAACTCAAGGACCCCAAGTACAAGGACATCAAGCTCGTCAAGGTCGCCTACGGCGACGACGACGCCCAGAAGTCCTTCCAGCAGACCCAGGGCCTGCTCCAGGAGTACCCGAACCTGAAGGGGATCATCTCCCCGACCACGGTCGGCATCAAGGCCGCCGCCCAGTACCTGTCGGGCTCCAAGTACAAGGGCAAGGTCAAGCTGACCGGCCTCGGCACCCCGAACGACATGCGCAAGTACGTCAAGGACGGCACGGTCGAGGGCTTCGAGCTGTGGGACCCGGCGAAGCTCGGCGAACTGGCCGCCCGTACCGCCGTGGCGCTGGTCTCCGGCCAGATCACCGGCAAGGAGGGCGAGACCTTCACCGCCGGTGACATGGGCGAGTACACCATCGGCAAGGACGGCGTCATCAGCCTCGGCAAGCCCACCGTGTTCACCAAGGAGAACATCGACAAGTTCAACTTCTGATCCCCGCCCACGCGTTACAGCCACCCCCCTCACCCGCCCACGCGTTACAGCCACCCCCCTCACCCCCCAGGAGCGGTATCTCATGCAGCGCGTCTGCTTCCTCCTCAAGGTCCGCCAGGACCGGATCGACGAGTACCGCGAGCGGCACGCCGCCGTGTGGCCGGAGATGCTCGAAGCACTCTCGGCCACCGGCTGGCACAACTACTCCCTCTTCCTGCGCGACGACGGCCTGCTGGTCGGCTACCTGGAGACCGAGGACTTCCAGGCAGCGCTGGCCGGCATGGAGGCCGCCGAGGTCAACGCCCGCTGGCAGAAGGAGATGGCGCCGTTCTTCGAGGCCCTCGACGGCGCCCGGCCCGACGAGGCCATGAAGCCGCTCACCGAGGTCTTCCACCTCGCCTGAACCCCGCCCGAAAGCCCTCACGCACCACCGTTGCCCGCCCTTCCCGTACCCCTTCTCGTTCGACGACGGAGTCCCCCGAGATGAAGAGACGTGCGCTGCTCGGTGCCGCACTCGCCGGCACCGTGGTGACCCCCTCCCTCGGCGCCGCCACCGCCCGTGCCGCCGACCCCGGCCCCTCGGTCACCCAGACCGGCAACACCCTGCTCGACAGCCAGGCCATCTACTTCGTCTCCTACGACGGACTGGTCAACAACAACGCGTTCCAGAAGAACGCCCTGCTCACCCACAAGGGCTACCAGTACGCCGTCTGGTACACCGCCGACCGCAACGCCGTCGTCGGCCGCCGCGCCCTCGGCTCCGCCACCTGGTCCACCGTCAAGGTCGGCCACACGCTGCGCTACAACGACTCCCACAACGTCATCTCCATGGGCGTCTCCAAGGTCGACGGCCGCCTCCACCTCAACATGGACTCGCACAGTGACGGCTTCACCTACGTCAAGTCCGTCGCCGGCCTCATGGACGACCCGGCCGGCCTGAGCTGGACCGCGAGCCGCTTCGGCGCCCCGCAGTCCACCCTCGACGGGCTCGCGCTCACCTCGCAGTTCACCTACCCGCAGTTCGTGTCGATGCCCGACGGCAAGCTCCAGCTGAGCTACCGCGCCGGCATCTCCGGCAACGGCCGCAACGCCCTCGCCGAGTACAACGGCACCTCCTGGACCAACCTCGGCGAGTGGACATCCTCCACCGGCACCTACACCAGCGAGCACGGCTCCTCGACTGCCCGCAACATGTACCTGCACGGCATCGACTACGACCGCAACGGACGCCTGCACGCCCTGTTCACCTGGCGCGAGCAGAACAACGCCGTGATGTGCAACGGCGGCGGCATCACCAACCACGACACCGGCTACGTCTACTCCGACGACCTGGGCCGCACCTGGCGCAACAACGCGGGCGCCGTCGTCGGCACCACCGGCGGCTCCGACCGGGTCGCCGTCACCGACGCCGGCCTCGTCGTGGACGCGCTCAACCCGGACCACTCCCTGATGAACCAGGAGAGCCAGTGGACCGACTCCGCAGGCCGACCGCACGCCATCATCAGCTATGTCCCCGGCCGCTTCGGCCAGTGCACCACGAACTACGTAGCCGACCGCACCGCCAACGGCCGCGCCTTCCTCGTCCGCAAGAGCGCCTCGGGCGCCTGGACGAAGACCGAGATACCGGTGCCGCTGAACTCCAGCCAGCGCACCAAGCTGGTCATGGACAAGTACAACAACGCCTACGCGCTCTTCCCGTTCGGCAGGATCGCCGGAGCCACCGCGGCCTCCGGGCACACCGACTGGAGGATCCTGTTCGACGGTGCGGGGCTCAACGCCTTCGGCGAGATCGTGTTCGACGAGAGCCGGATCGCGCAGGACAACGTCCTGTCCGTGATGTACCAGGTGAAGTCGAGCGGCACCACACCGTCGGCGCTCCGCGTGATCGATTTCGCCCTGCCCGCCTGATCCGTCGTACGACCGTACGACGGGAACGTTCCGCCGCTGACCGGGTCATTTCCGCTGAGGCCCGGCGGTAATGTGAACGTATGCCCGCCGCTCCGTACCTTCCTGGAGGTCCCCGTCCGATGTCGCAGTCGGTGGGTATCAAGGACGTCGCCGCCGCCGCCGGAGTCTCCGTCGGCACGGTCTCGAACGTCATCAACCGGCCCGACTCGGTGGCCTCCGGCACCCGGGCCCGTGTGCTGGCCGCCATCGACCGCCTCGGCTACGTCCGCAGCGAGTCGGCGCGTCAGCTGCGGGCCGGGCGGAGCCGCATCATGGGGCTGCTCGTGCTCGACATGGGCAACCCCTTCTTCGTCGACGTCGCGCGTGGTGCCGAGCGGGCCGCGCGTGACGCCGGGCTCGGCGTGATGGTCTGCAACAGCGCGCAGAGCGCCGGCGAGGAGTCGGAGTACCTCTCGCTCTTCGCCGAGCAGCGGGTGCGCGGGGTGCTGCTGACCCCCGCCGACGCCACAGGGCGCAACATCGAGGCGTTCCGCCGCCACGGCATCCCCTTCGTCCTCGTCGACCGGGTCGCCGAGGGCACCACCGAGTGCTCGGTCTCCGTCGACGACGTCGCGGGCGGCGCCCTCGCGGTACGCCATCTGGTGGACGCGGGCCACCGCTCCCTCGCGTACGTCAGCGGTCCGGCGGGTCTCAACCAGGTCCGGGACCGCCGTACCGGGGCCCTGGGCGCCCTGCAGGAGGCCGGCCTCGGCCCCGAGGCCCTGCGGGAACTGCCCACCGAACGCCTCGACGTGGCCGCCGGCCGCGACGCGGGCGCCCGCCTCCTCGGCCTCGCCGACCGCCCGACCGCCGTGTTCTGCGCCAACGACCTGCTCGCCCTCGGTGTGCTCCAGGCCATGTACGCGGCCGGGGTGAGCGTCCCCGACGACCTCGCCATCGTCGGCTACGACGACATCGAGTTCGCCGCGGCCGCGGCCGTCCCGCTCACCTCCGTACGGCAGCCCGCCGTCACCATGGGCGCGCTCGCCGCCGAGCTCCTGCTGGAGGAGACCGAGGCCGAGACCGCGCCCACCCCGCACGAGCACCGGCGGGTCGTCCTGCAGCCGGAACTGGTGGTGCGGCGCTCCAGCCTCTCGGCACGCTGAGCGCCCGTTCGGCAGCCACGCACCGAGGGCCCTCGTACTGATCCGCGATTCAGCGAGAATTTCTTGATCCACGGGGTCGGCCGGGCGGAGAATCTGTGCTGGACTGGACCACGGCCTGGAATCCGTCCGCTCAGGGAGCCCTGTTGTCCGTCAGCTACCGGCAGCCCGGTGTCGTCCTCACCGACCGCCGCTTCACCGTCCCCCTCGACCACGACGACCCGGCGGGGGAGCGGATCGAGCTCTTCGCGCGCGAGGTCGTCGCGAGCGACAAGGCGGAGGCCGAACTGCCCTGGCTGGTCTATCTGCAAGGCGGCCCCGGCTTCGGAGCGAACCGTTTCGTCGGCCGTGAGGCCTGGCTGGGCCGGGCCCTCGACGACTACCGCGTGCTGCTCCTGGACCAGCGCGGGACCGGCGCCTCCACCCCCGCCAACCGCCAGACCCTCCCGCTGCGCGGCGGCCCCGCCGAACAGGCCGACTACCTGGCCCACTTCCGCGCTGACTCCATCGTCCGCGACTGCGAGGCCATCCGCCCCGAGATCACCGGGGGCGCCCCTTGGACCGTCCTCGGCCAGAGCTTCGGAGGCTTCTGCGCGGTCACCTATCTCTCCGAGGCGCCCGAGGGCCTGAGCAGCGTCGTCATCACCGGCGGACTGCCCTCCCTCGACGCGACCGCCGAGGAGGTCTACCGGGCGGCGTTCCCGCGCGTCGAACGCAAGGTCGCCGCGCACTACGCCCGCTACCCCCAGGACGTCGAGCGCGCCCGCCGGATCGCCGAGCACCTGCTCCAGCACGACGTCGTCCTGCCGAACGGCTACCGCTTCACCGTCGAGGCCTTCCAGTCCCTCGGCATCCTCCTCGGCCGTGGCGACGGCAGCCACCGTCTGCACTTCCTGCTGGAGGACGCCTTCGTCCGCACGCCCGGGGGCCCCGCGCTCTCCGACTCCTTCCAGGAGGAGGTCCAGGGCCTGCTGTCGTACGCCGGTCACCCCCTCTACGCTCTCCTGCACGAGGCCATCTACGGCCAGGACGCGGGTTCCACGAGCTGGGCGGCGGAGCGGGTGCGCGCACGGCTCCCGCAGTTCGACGCCGCCAAGGCCCTGACCGGCGACGGTCCGGTGCTGTTCACGGGGGAGTCCGTGCACCCCTGGATGTTCGACAACGACCCCGCCCTGCGCCCGCTGCGCGAGACCGCCGAGAGCCTGGCCGAGGAGCGGGGCTGGCCGCCCCTGTACGACCCGGAGCAACTGGCGGCCAACGAGGTCCCGGTCGCCGCCGCGATCTACCACGACGACATGTACGTCGACACCGCGCACTCCCTGCGGACGGCCCGCTCGATCCGGGGCCTGCGCACCTGGGTCACGGACGAGTTCGAACACGACGGCGTACGCGCCGGGGGCCCCAGGGTGCTGGACCGCCTGCTGGCGCTCACGCGGGACGAGGTGTGACGTCACCGTCGCCACCTAGTATGTAATGCATGACTGTCACCAGTGACCCTTACGAGCTGAGTATCGGTGTTCCCTCCGTCGAGGTCTTCCGTCGTCTGCGCACTGATGCCGGTCTCTCCGACAAGGCACCGGAGGCCGTGGCCCTCGCGCTTCCCCGCACCTGGCACGGGGTGATACTCCGGCACGCGGGGGAGCCCATCGGGATGGGCCGGGTCATCGGCGACGGCGGTACCGCGTTCCAGATCGTCGACATCTGCGTGCACCCCGCCCACCAGGGCCGCGGTCTCGGCAAGCGCATCATGGCCGCGCTCGTCGACGAACTGGAGCGCCGGGCCCCCGCCACGGCCTACGTCTCCCTGATCGCCGACGGCCCCGCCCGCTTCCTCTACGAGAAGTTCGGCTTCGCCGACACCGCCACGCACGACTCGATCGGCATGTACCGCGTGATGAAGGGG
>NZ_JAAVVL010000001.1:6222468-6234876 GCF_018728545.1 Streptomyces sp. ATCC 21386 | reverse complement strand
TTCTTCGCACGGGGCCGGTGCCCAGGGGTTAGTGTGCCGACATGACCGACCCTCAGCAGGTTCAGCCGGAGCAGCTCGCGCCCATGCCCGAGGACTGGCGGCGTGCTCTTGCCGTCGTGGCCCATCCGGACGACCTCGAGTACGGGTGCTCGGCGGCGATCGCCGCGTGGACCGACGCCGGCCGTGAGGTCGCCTACGTCCTGGTGACCCGCGGCGAGGCGGGCATCGACACGCTGGAACCCGCACGGTGCGGCCCGCTGCGGGAGCGGGAGCAGCGGGCGAGCGCGGCCGTCGTGGGCGTGTCGGAGGTCGAGTTCCTCGACCACGCGGACGGTGTCGTCGAGTACGGGCCCGCGCTGCGCCGGGACATCGCGGCCGCCGTCCGCCGGCACCGCCCCGAACTGCTCATCACCCTCAACCACCGCGACACCTGGGGCGGCGTCGCCTGGAACACTCCCGACCACGTGGCCGTGGGCCGGGCGACCCTGGACGCCGCCGGGGACGCGGGGAACCGCTGGATCTTCCCCGAACTCGTCGAACAGGGGCTGGAGCCCTGGGACGGCGTCCGCTGGGTCGCCGTCGCCGGTTCCTCCAGCCCCACCCACGCGGTCGACGCCGGCCCCGGCCTCGACCGCGCCGTCGCCTCCCTCCTGGAGCACCGCACCTATATCGAGGCACTGACGCAGGAGGATCCGGAGACCTACGCCCGCGAGTTCCTCAACGGGCACGCCCGCGCCACGGGCGAGCGGTTCGGCGGGAGGCCCGCGGTGGCCTTCGAGGTGTTCCCCCGGTGACGTGCGAGGCCCTTGGCCTGCGGAGAACCCGTCGGTGAGTTCTGGTTAGGGTGAGCCGTATGGAACAGACATCCGGTGCTGCCCGCCACACGCCTGACCTGCGTGACCTGCGTGATCTGCGCGCGGACTGCGGCAGTTGCTTCGGCCTGTGCTGTGTGGCCCTGCCGTTCGCCCGCTCGGCGGACTTCGCCGTCGACAAGGCCGCCGGCAAGCCGTGCGGCAACCTCCGGGAGGACTTCGGCTGCGGCATCCACGACCGGCTCAGGGGCGAGGGGTTCACCGGCTGCACCGTCTACGACTGCTTCGGCGCCGGGCAGAAGGTCTCACAGGGCACGTTCGGGGGCGAGAGCTGGCGCACCGGCGGCCGTGAGCACGCCCGGCGGATGTTCGACGTCTTCCCGGTCGTGCGTCAACTCCACGAACTCCTCTGGTACTTGACCGAGTCGCTGACCCTCCCCGCCGCCCGTCCCGTGCACCCTGACCTGCGCCGCGCCCTCGACGAGACCGAGCGGCTGACCGGCGGGACGGCGCAGGAACTGGCAGAGCTGGACGTCGCCGCGCACCGGCAGCGCGTCAACGTGCTGCTGCTGAAGGTCAGCGACCTCATGCGCGCCGGCGCCGGACGCGGGCGGAACCGGCGGGGGGCCGACCTCATCGGTGCCCGCCTCAAAGGGGCCGACCTCAGGAAGGCCGACCTGCGGGGTGCCTACCTCATAGCCGCCGACCTGACCGGGGCCGATCTGCGCGGTGCGGATCTGATCGGCGCCGACCTCCGCGACACCGACCTCACCGACGCGGACCTGACCGGCGCGTTCTTCCTGACCCAGCCCCAGCTCAACGCGGCCCGGGGCACCGCCGGCACCCGGCTGCCGACCTCAGTCACCCGCCCCGGTCACTGGACAGCGTGACGTCTCGGCGGGTGAAGGCGGCGGCGAGGACGCGGGGGAGGGCGATGGCGGTGCCGGTGGTTCCGCGGCGCTCCTCCCGGCCACCCCCACCCGCCGCTCCGCGTGCAGCCGCAGCCCCTCCGGCATCAAGGTCAGCCGTTCCACCACCCGCAGCCGGTACCCCGGCTCCGGGCTCAGCTCGTACCGGCGCAGCAGCAGGCCCAGCACCAGCGTGGCCTCGTGGAGCGCGAACTGGCGGCCGATGCAGGCCCGGGCCCCCGTACCGAACGGCTTGAACGTGTGCGGTGCCCGCGAGCGCACCGCCGCCGCCTCGAAGCGGTCCGGGTCGAACCGGTCCGCGTCCGCGCCCCACACCGCCGGGTCCCGGTGCAGCATCGCGGTCAGCAGCAGGGCCCAGGCGCCGCGCCGCATCGGATGGACCCCGCCCAGCACGGTGTCCTCGCGGGCCTCCCGGGAGAAGGCGGGCGCCGTCGGCCACAGCCGCAGCGCCTCGTCCAGCACCCGGCGCACGTACCGCAGTCTGGCCACCTGCTCGTAGCCGGGCCGTGCGGTGTCGCCCCAGACCCGGTCCACCTCGGCGCGGGCGCGGGCCGCCAGGTCCGGGTGCCGGGCGAGGTAGTGCAGGGCGAAGGACAGGGCGCCCGAGGTGGTCTCGTGCCCGGCGACCAGAAAGGTGATGACCTGCCGTCGGACGTTCTCGGCGGACAGCCGCTCCCCGGTCTCCGGATGCGCCGTCTCCAGCATCCGGTCGAGCAGATCACCGCTCCCGGCCTCCGCGCCACGGACGCCGAGCCGGCCCCCGGCGCCGGTGGAGGAGCGCCGCGCCCGCACCACCGCGTCGACCGTCTCGTCGAGGTACGCCATGTCCGCCCGGTTGTGCCGGGCGGCGTCCCGCAGCAGCAGGGGCACCAACGGGTCGGGGACGAGGTTGCGGCGCTGGGCGTAGGCCAGGGTTCCGACCATCGCCGCCACGAACGGGTGCGGCCGGGACCGCTCGAAGGAACCGAAGTCGTGGCCGAAGCCGGTGCGGGCGATCGTCTCCAGCGTCAGCTTGGTCATGTCACCGGGCACATCCACGCTCTCGCCGGCCTCGCCCGCCCGGTCCCAGTGGTCCATCAGCCGCTCGGCGACGTCGAGCATCAGCGGGTGGTATCCGGCCATGGCCTCCCGGCTGAAGCCCGGGGCGAGGACGTCGTGGGCGAGCTGCCAGTTGGGTTCGTGGTTGTAGGCCGTGAAGAGCCCGTCGCCGGCCACCGGGCGCAGATTGGCGACGCCCACCCCCACGTGCTTGGCGAACCGTGACTCGTCCGCCAGTTCGGCCGCGAGGTCCGCGCCCCCGACGAACACGATCTCCTTGGTGAACGCCTTCCGCCGGAAGATCGGCCCGAGCCGCCGCCCGAGCCGCAGGGACTCCTGGACGGGTGTGCGCAGATTCGTCCCGAGGGCGTCGCCGATGACGGGGAGCCGGTACGGCGGGTGCGGTATGCGGTGCAGTTCGGGCCAGCCCAGCTCCGCGCTGCGGAAACCCCTGGTGGTCGTGGTCCCCGTCGTCGCCGTCATGACCACCTCTCCCTCGCGCGCACGCCGTGCCGGGGCCGCCGCGACTTGTTGTACTCGGGTTCAATAGTGGTCCCAGTCTCGTCCCGCTGTTGAACCCGCGTCAAGTAAAGTGACGGCATGGCAGCCAGGCAGGGAGAGCGCCCCCGTCGCCGGCTCAGTACCGAGGAGCGGCGGGAGCAGCTGCTCGCGGTCGGGGCCCGGCTCTTCTCGGAGAGCTCGTACGACGACGTGTGGATCGAGCAGGTCGCCGAGATCGCCGGTGTCTCCCGGGGGCTGCTGTACCACTACTTCCCGAACAAGCGGGTCTTCTTCGCGGCCGTGGTGGAGCGCGAGAGCGAGCGGATGCTGCGGATCATGACCCCTGCCCCCGGCGGCTCGGCGCGCGAGCGGCTGGCGGGCGGGCTCGACGCGTTCCTCGCGTACGTCGAGGACCACGCCCACGGCTTCCGGGCGTTCCACCGCGCCGACGCCACCGGGGACCAGGCCGTGCGCAAGGTCTACCAGCGGGCGCTGGCCGCCCAGGAGGCGCAGATCCTGGCGGCCCTGGCGTCGGACGCGGAGTTCGCGGCGGCCCTCGACGGGCGGCCGGAGATGCGGCTCGCCGTGCGCGGCTGGCTGTCGTTCACGACGGCGGTCTGTCTGGAGTGGCTGAGGGGCTCGGAGCTGTCCCGGCAACAGGTGCGTGATCTGTGTGCGCGGGCCCTTTTCGGGGTTCTCGTTCCCTGAGTTCGGGGTTCCCCGTCCCCCGGGTCGGCACCTCGGCCGGTTCGTCGCGGCGAACGGAAAGTCCACAGGTTGTCCGGCGGTGGTTGGCGTACGCCCCGATCTTCGATAGGTTAGGCAAGGCTTACCTAAGGGAGGTTTGGGATGGGTGACCGTCACACCTGGACGGCCGCGCCCGCCGCGGCCGAGCGCGCCCGCTCGGTGCTCGCGGCGGCGTGGTCCTGCGCGGTGACCGCCGAGGGCGGCCGCGAGGAGTTCGTCGGCGCGCACAGCGTCACGGAGGACGGCCGGGTGATCCTGTGCGTCCCCGAGGACAGTACGCTCGTCGCCGCCGCGATCTGCGCCCCGCGCGGCGAACCGTCCGCCGTGCTGGAGTTCGCCGACGTCGCGCCCGTCCCCGTCCGCAACCGCATCCGGGCCCGGCTGTGGATCGCCGGCTGGTTCGCGCCCAAGGACGGCGACCTGGAGTTCAAGGCCACCCGCATCGTGCTGCGCGAGCCGTCCGGCGCGGTCGTGGTCGACCTCGACGAGTTCGCCGCCGCCGCCCCGGATCCGCTGGCCACGGCCGAGTCCCGGCTGCTGACCCACCTCGCCGACGCCCACCCGGACGCCGTCGAACGCCTCACCCGGCTCGTGCCGCACGACAGCCTGCACGGCGCCGTACGCGTCCAGCCGCTCGCCGTCGACCGGCACGGCCTGACCCTGCGCATCGAGCGGGCCCGCGGCAACGGCGACGTACGTCTGACGTTCCACAAACCCGCCGACGACATGGCGCAGCTCACCGAGCGGATGCACATCCTGCTCTCCCAGGCGAGCGCCGCGTCCTGCCCCCGTGCCCTACAGCGGCAGCGCACAGACGGCGACGGGTGACGCGAACGGCGCGCCCACGCGCCGCAGTCCACCGCTGTCCGCGTCGACCTCGAAGACGCTGACCGCGCTCGACCGCTGCAGCGCGGCGAACAGCAGGCCCCCGTCCGGCGACAGGGCGATCTGGCGCGGGAAGTCCCCGCCGACCGGCACGGTGTCGAGCAGCCTCAGCCGCGCGCCGTCCGCCTCCACCGCGTAACGCGTCAGACTGTCGTGTCCCCGGTTGGCGAGATACGCGTACGAGCCGTCCGGCGTCACGACCAGCTGCGCCGGGTAGTTGGTGCGCGTACCCGTGCCCGTGGGCTGCGGCGGGCCCGGCGTGAGCCGCCCCCGGTCGGGCTCGTAGGCGCAGACCACGACCGTGTTGTCCACCTCGCCCGCGAGATAGGCGTACCGCCCCTCGGGATGGAAGGTCAGGTGCCGGGGCCCCGCACCCGCCCGCAGGCGCGCCCGGGACACCTCGGTGAGCGTGCCGCGGGACTCGTCCAGGCGGTAGGTGTAGACGGTGTCGGTGCCCAGGTCGACGGCGAGGACATGGCCGCCGTCGGGGCTCGTGACGATCTGGTGCGCGTGCGGCCCGTCCTGGCCGGGGCCCGGCGCCGGACTGCTGTGCACCACCAGGTCGGTGCGCTCGCCCAGCGTGCCCGACTCCTCGACGGGGTGCACGGCGACGCTGCCCGAACCGTAGTTCGCGCTCAGCAGCCACCGTCCGCTCGGATGCACCGACAGGTGGCAGGGCGCCTCGCCGCCACTGCTCCGGGTGCCCAGCACCTTGCGGTCGGAGAGCCGGACGGCGGTCACCCCGCCCTCCGGCCGCTCGTTCACGGCGTACAGCGTGCGGCCGTCCGGGTGCACGGCGAGGTACGACGGGTCGCCGACCCCGCCGATCGTCCCCTCACCGGTGACACGACCGCTCCGGGGGTCGTAGGTCGCCACCCCGATGCCGTCGCCGCCGCCCTCGACGGAGGTGTACGTCCCGATGTACAGCGGCTGGGGGCCGGTGCGGGCGGGGGAGGGGCAGCGGGGCTCCGGTGGCCGGGGGCGGCAGCGGCACGGCACCCGGCGGCGGCATCGGGACCGGGCCCGTGCCGGCGAAGAGGGTGGTGGTGCCGAGCTGGGCGAGGTCGCGCTGATGTTCGGCCCTCAGCCGCTCCTCCTCCCGCCACACCGCCAGCTGCTTGTCGTTCAACGGGAACGACTGGAGCTGCACCCCGCCGAACACCTCCTCGCCGGTGACCTGGCCCTCGACCGTGGCACCGAGGCCGAGGGGCACGGCCACGAACTGCCTGACCGTGCCCTTGCCGGAGTTGATGCCGTCCAGCCACGGCTGCCGGGGGACCACGACGTAGTTCTGCGGATCGCGGGCGAGCGCGCCGGTCCACGGCTTGCCCGACACCGCGCACACCTTGCCGACCCCGACCTGGAGCGCGGCCGGTTCCGTGGAACCGCCGAAGTGCAGCCACATCGCCTCACGCAGGTACACGGGGAGCATCACCCCGCCGCGCGCCCGCATCTCGGCGGGAGCGGTGTGCGGATAGTCCTCGACCCGGCGGATCGGGAAGTCGCCCAGTCCGGGCGGGAGTTGGTGCGTCCCCGTCTCCGGCAGACGCAGGGTGCGGATGAAGCGCACCCGCACCTCGCCCGGCAGATGGAGTGTGGTCCCGTCGATCCGCACGGTGCCTTCGGCCATTCCGTACGCTCCCCTCGTCGTCGCGTAGCGCCTCGTATCCGGCGTCACTTAGTACGTCCGGCGAGGCCGGACCGGTTCCGCCGACGGGGGCGCACGATGCGGACGCGGTCGCGCAGGCGCATGAGCCGGGGGGAGCGCTCGCGCTGTTCACGGGTGCAGCGGTCGAGCTCCTCCATCAGTCGCCGGGAGCGGTGCTCGGTGTCCAGCTCGTCCAGCATGCGGTTGACCTCCGTCAGCACGGCGCCGTGCAACTGCCAGTGGCTCGGGTCGCGCTGGACGTCCTCCAGGAGCAGCTGGGCGAGCTTGTCGCGGGTCGCGACGGCGGTCGACAGTTCGGCGGCGAGCCGGTCCTCCGCGGACTCGGCGCTGCGGCTGACGTCGGTGGTGACCAGCACCGCGAAGCTGACCACCGCGTCGCCGATCTCGGCCAGCAGCCGCTCGATGGCGGCTCCCGCCTGCGCCGAGAACAGCGGACTCGGCTCCCGCTCCTTGGCGAGGTCGGTGAGGGTACGGGCCAGCACCCGCAGCACCACCGTGCAGATCTCCAGGGTGTCCAGGCCGGTGCGCAGCACCACCCGGTGCAGCAGGCCTTCCCGTACGCGCGGATTGAGCTTCAGGCTGTCCTCGGCCTGCTTGAGGGCCGCGTCCACCTCGACGATGTCGAAGTCCAGCTCCCGGGCCTCGTGCAGCCGGGCCGCCGCGGCCTCCGCCGGAGTGCGGCCCGCGGCCTGCTCGCCGACCCGTATCATCAGCCGCCGCATCCGCCGGGCCAGGTCCTCGATGGACTCACCGGCCGCCTCCACCCAGACCGGGGGAGCGAGCAGCAGGTTGAAGGCGAGTCCGACGACCGCGCCGATCAGGGTCTCCAGGATCCGTGCCCAGGCCGTGTCGCCGACCCTGGTGACGCCGAGCACCAGCATCGCGCTGATGGCCACCTCGGGCACGAACTCGCTCACCCGCACCAGATGACCCACCGCGAGCGAGGCCAGGATGATCAGGGCGAGGCTCCACCAGGTGAGGCCCACCAGGACACTGAAGCCGATGGCGATGACGACGCCGGCGACCACCGAGTTCACCCGGCGGATACCGGTGGTGAGGGTGGAGTAGAGGGTCACCTGCACGACCAGCAGGGCGGTCAGCGGCGCCGTCAGGGGCGCCGCCTCCGTACTGAGTTGCAGCGCCACCACATAGGCCACCGTGGCGGCCGCCGCCGACCGCACCGACTGGACGATCACCGGGTCCTGTCGCCACTTCGCGACCCGTGTGTCGATCAGGCCCCACACTTCACGTACGTCTCGCATCCTTGCGCTGTTCCCGTTCCACTGGTGCACCGAACTCCTGACCGAGGACAGTAGTCACCTGGGTGATCGCCCGGGAGGACCGAAGACCACAAGGTCAGGGCGGGTTCAGTCGTACAGCTTCGCCAGGAACGCGGACAGATTGCCCGCCGTCCGGGCGATCTGTTCCTCCACGCTGAGGTTCTCCTCGAAGCGGCTGCCGCTCTCCAGGGCCTTCTTGCCGCGCACATAGAGCGAGCACGCCAGGTCGGCGCACATGTACACGCCGACCGAGTTCCCCTCCCGGCCGGCCGCGCCCGCCTTCCGCGCCGTCATCAGGGAGACCCCGCCGCCCGGATGCGTCGTCAGGCACAGCGAGCACATGCTGCGGTGCAGGAACCCGCGCCGCGCGGAGGGGAGCCGCAACGCGACGCCGGCGAGTCCTCCCTCGCGCTCCACGACCAGATAGCTCCGGTCGGGCGCACCGGGATCCCGCCAGCCGAGGAAATCCAGATCCTCCCACGGCCGCTGCTCCAGATCGCGCGGTACGAAGATCCTCTTCGCCTCCCCCTTCGAGCAGTTGACGAAGGAGGTACGGATGTCCTGCTCGGTGAGTGTCCTCATGACGGCCTGTTCTCCGGTGAAGGGTGTGATCGGTCTCAGAACCTAGGATCACTAGGTTTTCACCTAAGCTACGCGGACTTCCGTGGAGGGGCCAATGGTTTTCGGGACTGTCGAGGCCACGGCCTCCGGCCGGACGAGCTCATCGCCTCGCCGCGCGGAGGACGTCGACGCGGCCGGATGAGCAGGGTGTGATCGCGGGGGCCCGCCTGGCAGAGTGGGCCCCACGCGCAGGCCGACGAGGGGGATCGCAGTGGACGAGCAGGAACGCGCGCGGCTGGCACTCGCGGCGGCGGGGCTGCCGCCGGAGGCTCTCGCCGAGCGCCGGCCGCTCACCGGCGGTACGTACAACACGGTCGAGGAACTGCGCCTCGCCGACGGTACCCGGCTCGTCCTCAAGGTCCCCCCGCCGCCCACCACGCCCGGCCTGGCCCACGAACGCGAGCTCCTCGCCGCCGAGGCCGAGTTCTGCCGGGCCGCCGCGACCGTCGACGTCCCCGCTCCCCGCGTCATCGGGGCCGCCTTCGACGAGAGCGCGCCGGCGGGCCGCCACCTCCTGCTCAGCCACTGCCCCGGCACCGGCTGGGACGGGCCGCCCACCGGTCGGGAGGCGGCGCTGCGACGGGAGCTGGGCGGCCTGGTCGCCCGGCTGCACCGGGTCACCGGGCCCGGCTACGGCTATCCCGGCGGCGCCCTCGGCCCTCTCGCCCCCGACTGGCGCACCGCGTTCACCGCCATGTACGAGGCCGTCCTCGACGACGCCGACCGTTTCGGCGCCTGGCTGCCCCGCCCCCTGCACGAGGTGGCGCGTACGGCGAAGCTCGCGTACGACGCCCTCGACGAGGTGACCGTGCCGCGCCTGGTCCACTTCGACCTGTGGCCGGGCAACATCCTCGTGGAGCACGGCGACACCGCGCGCGTGGGCGGACTGATCGACGGCGAGCGCATGCTCTGGGGCGACCCCGTCGCGGACTTCGTCTCGCTGGCGCTGCTGGGGGACGTCCGGGAGGACACCGACTTCATGACCGGATATCAAGAGGCGGGCGGCGCCGCCGAGTTCACGCCGTCGGCCGCCCGGCGGTACGCCCTCTACCGCAGCTACCTCGATCTGATCATGCTGGTGGAGACGGTGCCGCGCGCCATCGGCGGCGACGACCTCGCCTGGCGGCGGGAGCGGGTGGCCCCGCATCTGACGGCCGCCCTGGACGAGCTGGCCGGGAGCGCCTGACACCTCGTGGACACCGCGCGGTTTGGGTCGGTCGGGCCGAGGTACCCGCGCGCGGTGCACAACAGCAGGAAGGAGCACGCCGTGGACGATCACCGCATGGAGGGTCCCGGCGAGCACCCGGACCCCATACCGAGGGACTTGCCCGACCAGCAGGCCACCGAGGGCGAGGACCCGTGGGAGGCTGCTCCGACGGGTGCCGCCGCGGACGAGCGGGACGAAGGTGACGACGAGGCCACCGACGTGCCCGACACGGACGAGGCCGGGACCGGACGGCAGGGCGCCCCGCGGTCGGGCTCCGCCAACCCCGAGCAGCCCGTACCCGACGAGCCCTCCGGCTGACCCACGTCGGCCGGCCCTCGTTCCCGGGCCGTGCAGGAACTCGGCGCCTCCCCGGTGGGACCCGGGGAGGCGCCGTCATGCCCGGGCGCGTCCGGCGGGCTCAGCCGACCTTCCGGCCCCGCAGCGGTTCCGTCTCCGCGCCGGCCCCGTGCCGCAGACCCTCCAGGAACTCCTCCAGCACCTCCACCGACGTGCGCTCGGGTCGCCAGCGCAGCTCGTCGCGGGCCTTCGAGCAGTCCATCAGCGGCAGCCGCAGCACGGCGTCGAAGAGGTGCGGCGAGGCGGGCAGCAGCCGGAGGTTCCACGCGGCGGCGATCGCCGACCGGGCCGCGACGCGGGGCAGCCGCACCGGACGGGACCCCAGCACCTCGCTGAGCAGCGCGGCGTCCACGGGTGACTCCGCCGCGAGGTTGAAGGCACCACGGGCGTCGGAGTACAGGGCAAGCAGGTACGCGCGGGCCGCGTCGTCGGTGTGCAGGGCCTGCACCTTCAGCCCGGGGATGTCGGGCAGGAACGGCAGCAGATCGGGCCGGGCCAACTGTCCCGGCAGGAAACGCCCGCCGAAGATACGGCGCTGCTCGCTCGCCGACTCCCGTTTGAACAGGAACGCGGGTCGCATCCGCACCACCCGCACCCCGGGGTGCTCGTGCTCGAAGGAGTCCAGGGCCCGCTCCAGATACGCCTTCTCCCGGCAGTACGCGGCGTCCGGCCAGCCGTGCGTCGGCCACGACTCGTCGACCGCGCGGCCCTTCGGCCCGGGGGAGTAGGCGCCGACGGACGAGGCGTGCACCAGCGTCGGTACCTCGGCCTTCGCCACCGCCTCGAAGACCCGGATGCTGCCCAGCACATTGGTCCGCCAGGTGGCGGCCGGGTCGTGCGTCGGCTGGAACGCCCAGGCCAGATGGACGACCGCGTCCGCCCCTTCGAACTCCTTGACCAGATCGGCCTCCTCGGACCCGACGTCCACGGCCGACCAGTCCGTCTTCGCGGGGGACCAGTCGGGGATCCGCCGGGCCAGGCCCCGTACCCGGTCGACCCGTGCGTCCTCCGCGAGCAGCCGCACCAGACTCGTCCCCACATTGCCGGTGGCGCCAGTGACCACGATCCTGCCGCCGGATTCTCCGTTCACCGCAGACTCCTCTCGCGCACTTCGATTCTCCGGAGCCGCCCACGAGTACCCGGCCCCGGAGGATGCACGCGGCCACTACCGGCCACCCCGACGAACCGCCTCCCACGCGGGGGGTTCGCCCCGGGCGTGGACGGGCTGCCGGCCGCCGTCGCTGCGACGCGCCCACCGTGAAGCGATCGGCGCCTGACCACCCCGGACAACGAAAAGCCCCGACCGGGACGGGGGAATCACGGTCGGGGCGGTCTGTGTGTGGGTGCGGATGGCGGTCGCCTCTCGGCGAAAGGCTCCACAGGGCTTCAGCCGAACGATCGTCCCTGTGGGCAAAAGGTGAGGCCCGGGGACACTGTCCCATCCACACCCACGGTTGATTCAACGGGAAACTACCAGGGGGTCTTCCTTCCGTATTCGGACAATGACGGTGATCTGTGTCACGTCGCGCCGGGCCGCCCACGCGGCTGTCACCAGCTCAGTCCTCCCGGCCCAGCGGACTCTCCGCCAGGGCGGCCAGCAGATGGGCCGGATTCCGGAACACCGACTCCGCGCCGGCCGCCTCCAGTTCGGGCCGTGGGATGCCGCCGGAGAGCACGGCCACACAGTGCACCCCGGCCCGGGCGCCGGCCCGCATGTCCCAGACGGTGTCCCCGACGAACACCGACCGTTCGGCCTCCGCCCCCGCCAGCTCCAGGGCCTGCTCGACCGGGTCCGGCGCCGGCTTGCCCCGGTCCACGTCGTCGGCGCTCGCCGTCGCCGCGATGGCGTCGTCGGCCCCGATGGCCCGCCGCAGCGCGGCCAGCTCGGCCCCGCCCGCCGAGGTCGCCAGCACCACGCTCCAGCCCTGCCCGTCGAGCCGTCGCAGCAGCCGCCCGGCGTCCGGGAAGGCGGGCAGCCGATCGAAGTACGTCCCGTACAACGCCTTGTGCGCCGCGCTCAGCGCGTCCTTCTCCGCCGGATCCCGCTCCTCACCCAGCAGATGCGTGATCAGGTCACCGGACGGCAGCCCCACCGCCCGATGGATGTCATGCATGGCCACCTGATGGCCGCCCTGCCGAAACGCCTCCCACCAGGAGACGACATGCAGATGATTGGTGTCGACGAGGGTCCCGTCGACATCGAACACAGCAGCCTTTCCCACGGCTCACCCTTCTCGAAGACGATCACATCCGCGCCCCTCGAGGAGCACGGGGAACTGCGCGACCAGCCACAACCCTGTCCCTTTTACACATCTCCGAGCCCACGAGACTCGACGTCCTCTCGTATGCCGTCCTCTGCTTG
>NZ_JAAVVL010000001.1:6140553-6222368 GCF_018728545.1 Streptomyces sp. ATCC 21386 | reverse complement strand
CGTCGGCAGCGTCAGATGTGTATAGGAGACAGCAGGCACTCACCACTCCCTCCGGCACCTCCCGATCACGCGCCCACCTCACCACCTCATCCACCCGCCACGTCGTCACCACCCGCTCGGCCGGTACCCCGCACTCCTCCGCCCGCGCACACCCGTGCACCTGCCACGTCAACTGCCCCGGTGCGTGCGCGTCCGTGTCGATCGAGAACAGCACCCCCGCCTCCACGGCCCGCCGCAGCAGCCGCCGGGGCGGATCCAGCCGCTCCGGCCGGGAGTTGATCTCCACGGCCGTCCCGGTCTCCGCGCACGCCGCGAAGACCGCGTCCGCGTCGAACTCCGACTCCGGCCGGCCCCGTCCGGTGACCAGCCGCCCCGTGCAGTGCCCGAGCACGTCGGAGTGCGGATCACGCACCGCGGCGACCATCCGCCGGGTCATCGCCCGCGCGTCCATCCGCAACTTGGAGTGGACGGACACCACCACCACGTCCAGCCGGTCCAGCAGCTCCGGCTCCTGGTCCAGCGAGCCGTCGTCGAGGATGTCGCACTCGATGCCGGTGAGCAGCCGGAACGGCGCCCAGGTCTGGTTCAGCGCGGCCACCACGTCGAGCTGCTCCCGCAACCGCTCCGGGGACAGGCCGCGGGCGACGGTCAGCCTGGGGGAGTGGTCGGTGAGCACCGTCCACTCGTGGCCGAGGCGCGCGGCGGTCCGGCCCATCTCCTCGATCGGGCTGCCGCCGTCCGACCAGTCGGAGTGCACATGGCAGTCGCCCCTGATCCGCTTCCTCAGCTCCGCGCCCGCGTCACCCTCCGTGAGCGGAGCCTCGGCCCCCTCCTCCAGTTTCCGCAGGTAGCCCGGCACCTCCCCGGCCAGCGCCTCACGCGCCACCTGCGCGGTCCTCGGCCCGACCCCCTTCAGCGACTCCAGCGAACCCGCGGCCGCCCGCTCGGCGACCTCGTCGGCCGGCAACGCGCCGAGCACGGCGGCTGCCGTACGGAACGCCCGTACGCGGTAGGTGGGGGCCCGGTCCCGCTCCAGCAGGAAAGCGATCCGGTCCAGGGCCTCGACGGGATCCATGGCACCTCCAGCCTCCCGCTTCCAGCGTCACCCAGGCCCCGGGTACCCGCACGACGGCCCTACGATCACGGGCGGCGTCGGACCGGTCGGGCCGCACCGTCCCGTCCTCACCCGGTCACCCGCCGCCGGACCGCTCTACCCTCGAAACATGACCGAAAGCGCGAGCCCCTACATTTCCCATCCCCGGGTCCTGGTGCTCGGGGTGCAGCCCGGTACGCCGCCCTTCCGGATCGTGGAGATCGACGGTCAGGTGGTCGGCGAGGCGAAGCGGCTGACGGACGTCCTCCAGGCGGCCGCCGCCTACGGGGTCGTCGTGCACGACCTCGACGATCCCGACCAGGTTCGCTGGGTGGGCGGCGACAAGCTCACTTGGACGCCGCGCTAGCCCGCCCGGCCCCCGGTCCGGACTCCTTGCGACGGACCACCCGCAGACGCCGGGCCCAGGCGCCGCGCGGGGCCTTCGGCTGGGGCGACGCCTTTGCCTGGGCGGTTCCCGCGCCCCGAGCCGCTCCCTTGCCCCGAGCCGCTCCCTTGCCGCGAGCCGGCGTCCTGCCCCGGGCCGGTGCGGGCTTCGGCGCTCGCGGCGCCCGGGCGTGGACGGCCCGGCCGAGGCGCCGGCCCAGCAGCAGATAGCCCAGCAGCGCGCCCGCCGTGTTGAGGATGACGTCGTCGATGTCGAACGCCCGCCCGGTGACCAGCGCGCCCTGCACCAGCTCGACCAGCAGCATCATCAGCGCGGTCAGGGCGGGCACCCGCAGCAGACCCCGCGCGCCGGGCGCCAGCACCGGCAGCAGGATCCCGAACGGCAGGCCCAGCAGGACGTTCCCGCCGACCTGCTTGAGCGCGTCGCGCGGGTCGGGGTGGTGCCAGTACAGCTCCAGTGAGGCGCCGGGGCGGAGGTTGCTGTGGGTGAGCGCCTCCGACGCCGGGGACGGCTGGAGGGTGAGCCCGGCCAGTACCGCTCCGAACGCCACCATCGCCAGGAACGCCAGGGCCATCACCAGCAGCCGCAGGGGCAGCGGGAGCGGGCGTGGATCGCGCTCGGCCGCCGGGGAACGGCGGCCGGAGGTGGTGGAACGGGTACGTGACGTGGTGCCGGCCATGCGACCCTCCCGATTTCAACTTCCCTGTGTATCAAGGTGGTTACCCCCGAAGCGGTCCACGATGCCCACCCGCGCGCCGTGTGCGGGAAGTCGCCGACCGGCCCCCGCCGGGTTTCGGACCGCCCCTCGCGGGCACCCGGACCGCGAGTGACAGGGACCCGCTCCCGTTCGAGGGGCGCCGTCAGGCGCCCGGGAGCGGAGGGGCGTGGGAGGGCGCGCGGGTACGCCGGCCGCGGACGGGCCGGCGTACGGCACGCCCTCCCCGCAGCCGGGGAGGGCGCCGGTGCCCGGTCACGACCCGTACGTCACCTTCACCTCCTTGAAGCCGAGCGACTTCAGCAGTCCTTCGAGCATGTCGGTGGTGTTGGCCTCGGCCCGCTCCTTCAGCTCGCTCTCCTTCGCGGCGTCCCCGATGTGCTTGACGGCGAGGCGCTGTACGGCCTGTTCGCTGTTGGGGTTGCCCGAGAACAGGTCGCCGAGGCGGTCGAGCAGGCCGCGCTCCTTGGAGACGGCGTAGGAGTGCTCGGTGTCGAGGGCGGGTTTGCCGAGCTGCGCGTGCGGGAGGTCGATGGTGGCCGAGGTGCGGTCCTCGTTCATCTTCACGTCGTTCTCGCCGACCTTGCCGAGGTCGACATAGGCGTCCACGGTGCCCGCGCCCACGTACAGCGTGCGGGTGCCGCGGATCGCGTCCGGCAGGTACTTGGCGTCCTTCTCCAGGTCGACGACCACCTGGAAGTTGCCCGAGGCGGCGTCGTAACGGCTCATGTCCTGGATGGACTTCAGGAGCGTCGGTCCCGAGCGGTCGTGCTCCTCGGTGCCGAACACGTCGTCCAGCCCTCCGAAGACCAGCATCCGCAGCGCGGCCAGCAGCACCACGATGAGGATGACCACGGCGGCGAGCAGCTTGGCCCAGCCGGGCACACGCGTGCGTTTGATGGACGTCGTCATGTAGACGGCCCTCCTTCCTCTTTCAACGAATGCCCTCAAAGGCCCTGGGGGAACGCCCAGTTGGCGATTGTTCGCCTAGCATGAGCCGCGCAACCCGTAATGATCATGCTCATGCGAGGAGCCGACCGTGCGTGACATCGCCGTTTTCACCGGCAGCGCCCACCCCGAACTCGCGGAGGAGGTCTGCGCGCACCTCGGGGTGCCGCTGAGTCCGTCCCGGGTGAGCCGGTTCGCCAACGACTGTCTGGAGGTGCAGCTCCAGGCCAACTGCCGGGAGAAGGACGTCTTCCTGGTCCAGCCGCTGGTCACGCCGGTGCAGGAGCATCTCGTCGAGCTGCTGCTGATGTGCGATGCGGCGCGCGGGGCCTCGGCCGGCCGGATCACCGTGGTCATGCCGCACTACTCGTACGCCCGCTCGGACAAGAAGGATGCCCCGCGGATCTCCATCGGCGGCCGGCTGGTCGCCGATCTGATGGTGTCGGCGGGTGCCGGCCGGGTGCTCGCGATGACGCTGCACTCGCCGCAGGTGCACGGCTTCTTCTCGGTGCCGGTCGATCATCTGCACGCGCTGCGCGAGCTGGCCGCGCACTTCCGGCGCTACGACCTGACGCGTACGACGGTGGTCTCCCCGGACCTGGGCAACGCCAAGGAGGCGGCGGCGTTCGCGCGCATGATCGGCGCGCAGGTCGCGGCGGGTGCCAAACAGCGGTTCGCCGACGACCGGGTGAGCATCAGCTCGGTGATCGGCGAGGTCGCCGGACGGGATGTGATCGTCCTGGACGACGAGATCGCCAAGGGCAGTACCGTCCTGGAACTCCTGCAGCGGCTAAGGGAGTTGGGGCCGCGCTCGATCCGGGTGGCCTGCACCCACGGGCTGTTCGCGGCGGGCGCTCTGAAGCGGCTGAGCGAGCAGCCCGACGTGCTGGAGATCGTCTGCACCAACACCGTGCCGGTTCCCGTGGAGGAGCGCACCGACAAGCTGAAGGTGCTCTCCATCGCCCCCGCTCTCGCGGAGGCGGTCCGCCGTATCCACAACGGCGAGTCCGTCAGCGCCCTGTTCGACGCGCCCGCGGGCGACGCGGGGGACGAGGGCTGACGGCCGGAGCGGGGTCATAACGTGCCGGACGTGGCCTCGGGCTGTCCCAGGGCCGCGTCCAGGGACGCGGCGGGCGGCAGCAGCCGGGCCAGGCCGGTGACCCTGAGGACGCGCAGGGTGAGCGGATGGGTGCAGACCAGGCGCAGTTCGCCGTCGCGGTCGAGCACCCGCTGCCGCGCCCGGTAGAGCAGCCGCAGCCCGGAGCAGTCGAAGAACTCGACGTGCCGGAGGTCGATCACGACCCGGGCGCCGGGGCGTCCGGTCTCCGCGTCGAGATGCGGAATGATCTCCACGGCCGCCGCGATGTCGATCTCACCGTGCAGTTCGAGCACGCTGTGGCCGCGGTCCGTGCGGACGCGCAGGTACCCGGTCGCGGGCGGTGTGGGGTCGCTCGACACGACGGCATCGCCTCCTACCGGACTCTGTGAGGGTGTGAGGGCAAAACCCTTCCCCGCCTTGCAAGTTACCCTCGTCAGAGTGAATTTCAGCATGTTCGATTGACATATGTCTGCGATTTCTTCGGCAAGCCGTCCGGAGTTTCGCGCAGTGCCTCCTACGACAGCGCGTGCCACGCCTTGGACAGCGCCTGCCGGAGCTGTTCCGCCTGGTTCGGGGTGAGGTTGCTGATCATGCGTTCCTCCAGCTCGCGCACGGGCCCGGCGAAGCGGGCGAGCAGCTCGCGCCCCTCGTCGGTCAGCAGGATGTGCAGCTCGCGCCGGTTGCGCGGATTGCGCTCCCGGCGCACGAGCCCCCGGTTCTCCAGACTGCGGACGAGATCCGCGACCGACTGGGCCGTCACGAACGAGTCGCGGGCGAGCTGGGCGGCCGAGAGCCCGTCGTGGCGCTGGAGGACCGTGAGCGAGGTGTACTGCAGCGCCGTGATCCCGGCCGGCTTCACCAGCTCGTCCAGGCGCGAGCGGACAACGAGCTCTACCTGCTTGACCATGTAGAGGAGCGACGGGTGTGCCTTGGTGCCGACCATGGGGTCAGCGTAAAGCATTGACAGGAATCCTGTGTGTGATGAAACTGCGGACCAACAGGATTCCTGTTGGTTGAAGATGTGGCGAACAAGGCTGGACCAAAGCTGAGGAGTGGGCAATGACGACCACCTTCGAGAGCGAGCCCGGGCGGCTGTTCATCGGTGGGCAGTGGGTCGAGGCGAGTGACGGGGCACGGACCGACGTGATCGACCCGTCCACGGGCCAGGTGGTCACGACCGTCGCGGAGGCGGGCGCCGCCGACGTGGACGCCGCGGTGCGCGCCGCGCGCGATGCCTTCGACGGCGGCGGCTGGTCCGGGCTGAGCGGCCGCGAGCGCGGCCGGATCCTGCATCGCGTCGCCCAGCTCATCAGGGAGAACGCCGACGAGATCGCGGCGATCGAGAGCCGCGACGTCGGCAAGCCCATCACGCTGGCCCACGCCGTCGACGTGACGAACGCGGCCAACGACTACGAGTACTACGCCTCCCTCGCCTGGACCCTGGACGGCTCCGCCCGCGACGTCCCGAACAACCGCCTCGCCTACACCAGGCGCGGCCCGATCGGTGTGGTCGGCGCGATCACCCCCTTCAACTTCCCGCTGATCCTGGCCGGTTCGAAGATCGCCCCCGCGCTCGCGGCCGGCAACACGGTCGTCCACAAACCGGCCGAGGAGACCCCGCTCAGCGCCCTCTACATGGCGGGCCTCCTCAAGCAGGCCGGCGTCCCCGACGGCGTCTACAACGTCGTCACGGGTACGGGCCCGGTCGCCGGCGAGGCGCTGCTGCGCAACCCCGGCGTCGACAAGATCGCCTTCACCGGCTCCACCGCCACCGGCCGGCACGCGGCGAGCGTCGCCGGCGAGGGGCTGAAGCAGGTCACCATGGAGCTGGGCGGCAACGCGGCGCACGTCGTCTTCGAGGACGCCGACATCGAGAAGGCCATCGGCGCCATCATCAAGGGTTTCGTCTTCAACACGGGCCAGTTCTGCATGGGCGGCCCCCGGCTGCTGGTGGCCCGTCCCGTCTACGAGACCGTCCTCGGCATCCTCGCCGACGCGGTGCCCGGCGTGCCCCTCGGCGATCCCCGGCAGCCGGAGACCGTCATCGGCCCGATGGCGGGCGAGCGGCACCTGAAGAAGGTCGAGGAGTACGTCGAGCTGGCCCGCAAGGAGGGCGGCCGCATCGTGTGCGGCGGCGAGCGCCTGGACCTCGACGGCGGCTACTACTACAAGCCGACCGTCATCGCCGACCTCGCCAACGACTCCCGGGTCGTCCAGGAGGAGGTCTTCGGGCCGGTCCTCACCGTGCAGCCCTTCGACTCCGAGTACGAGGCCGTCGAACTGGCCAACTCCACGCCGTACGGCCTGGCCTCCGGCATCCAGACCACGAACCTCACCCGCGCCCACCGGGTGGCCGACCGCCTCCAGGCGGGCATCGTCTGGGTCAACGACTGGCCGATGCTCGACCCCGCCGTGCCCTTCGGCGGAGTGAAGGCCTCCGGCTTCGGGCGTGAGTACGGCCCCGAGGCCCTGGAGTCCTACACCAAGGTCAAGTCCGTCGTCGTCTCGCTCGACTGAGCGCCTTCCCCGGGATCCCCGGTGAGCCGGCGGGAACGGTCCGGTGGCTCACCGACGAACAAGGAGTTCATGAGCATGTCCACCACCACACGTGCGGCCGTGGTCGAGTCCGGGGGCGCGCCCTTCACCCTCTCCGAGGTCGTCCTCGACGAGCCGGCGCAGGGCGAGGTCCTGGTCCGGATGGTCGCGGCCGGCCTGTGTCACACCGACCTGGGGGTCGCCAGCGGCGGGCTGCCCTTCCCGTTGCCCGGTGTGCTGGGCCACGAGGGCGCCGGTGTCGTCGAGGCCGTCGGCCCGGGTGTCACCGCCGTCGCCCCGGGCGACCATGTCGTCCTGTCCTTCACCTCCTGCGGCGGCTGTCAGAACTGCCGCGACGGGCACCCGGCGTACTGCGCCACCTGGCTCCCGCTCAACCTGATCGGCGGTCGGCGCGCCGACGGCACCAGCACCATCAGCCGTGACGGCCAGGAGCTGGGCGGCCATTTCTTCGGCCAGTCCTCCTTCGCCGAGCGCGCCCTGGTCGACGAGCGCGGCCTCGTCAAGGTCGACCCGGACGTCCCGCTGGACTCCATCGCCCCGCTCGGCTGCGGCGTCCAGACCGGCGTCGGCGCGGTCTGGAACGTGCTGGAGCCCCGCCCCGGCAGCACCGTCGTCGTCCTCGGCGCCGGGGCCGTGGGCCTGTCCGCCGTGATGGCGGCGAACCTGACCCCGGCGACCACGGTCGTCGCCGTGGACAAGGTGAGCGAGCGCCTGGAACTGGCGAAGGAGCTGGGGGCCACCCACACGGTGAACGCCGGCGAGGTCGCCGACATCACCGGGGCGATCATGGAGATCACCGGCGGCCGGGGCGCCGACGGCGTCGTGGAGACCACCGGCAGCGTCGCCGTGCTCCGCAAGGGCGTCGACGCCCTCGCCGCCCGCGGCACGCTGGTCATCGTGGGCGCCCCGCCGTTCGGCACGGAGGTCTCCCTCGACGTCAACGGCATGCTCGGCGGCAAGCGCGTCGTCGGCCTCACCCTCGGCGACAACGAGATCCAGACCGCCATCCCGGTCCTCGTCCAGCTCGTCAAGGAGGGCAAGCTGCCGCTCGACCGGATGATCAGCCGGTACGAGTTCGAGGACATCGACCGGGCGGTCGCGGACATGAGCGGCGGCCGGAGCATCAAGCCCGTGCTGACCTTCTGACACGCGGGCCCGCCGGGTGGCCCGACGCCCGCGAGCCCGCCCACCGCCTCCGACGGCCCAGAAGCCATCTCCCGCCGGGGCACGTTCTCCCCACGTGACCCCCGGCCCTGTGGGTGACCTGCACGCCAGGTCACCCACAGGGCTGTCCGGGGCATGAGGCGTCCCGCGCCGCGGGGACCGGGGGGCGGCCGCGTCCGGGGCGCTCAGCGGCTGCGGTGCAGCGCGACCAGCAGCTGCCACGCCTGGTCGGCGATCTCCCGCGGGGTGCCGTCCAGCAGGCCGTGCAGCCAGTCCGCGAGGACCCCCGCGAAGGTGGCCGCCACGGCGGAGGCCACCAGCGGCGCGTCCGCGGCCCCCGCGAGCTCGCGTTCCCGCAGGCTGTAGGCGCGCAGGTCCCGGTGCAGCACCCGGCCGAGCGGTCCACCGCCGCCGGGCGCGAGCAGCGCGCGGTACAGCGCGGCGTGCGGGGCGAGACCGGCGAAGAACGCGGGCAGGGCGTCCGGTGCCCGCACCGGGTCGGGGCGCCCGCGCCAGGCGTGCAGCGCCTCCACGGCCTCCCGTACGACATCGGCGCAGGCGTCGACCGCCAGCGCCTCCAGGTCCGGGTAGTGCACGTAGAACGTGGCGCGGCCCACCCCCGCCCGGCGGACCAGCGCGGCCACGCTGACTTCGTGCAGGGGGTGCCGAGCGCACTCGTCGAGGAGGGCCTCCCGCAGCCTGGCCCGGGTGCGGGAGGCTCGGGGGTCCTCCGTGGCCCGGGGCTCCTCGGGGGTCATCCGGCGGCGAGCACGGCGGCCAGGGCCAGGGCGCCGGGCAGTGCCTGGGCGACGAGGATGCGGCGGTTGGCGGTGGCGGCGCCGTACACGCCCGCGACGATCACACAGGACAGGAAGAAGATCTGCGCCCGGAACCCGGTCGGGTCGTCGGCGATCAGGCCCCAGACCAGACCGGCGGCGAGGAAGCCGTTGTAGAGACCCTGGTTGGCGGCGAGGGAGGCCGTCCGCCGTGCCATCTCGGCGTCCATTCCGTGGAAGGACATCCCCGGCTTCTTCTGCCAAAGGAACATCTCCATCACCAGGATGTACGCGTGCAGCAGGGCCACCAGCGCGACCAGCACGTTCGCCAGGATCTCCATGGTCAACAGACTCCGTCGTTCACTCGATGCTTTCCGAACTTCTTGGACAGGTGTCCACTATAGCTGGACGACTGTCCGGGAAGTCCAATCGGGGGAGGCGTGAACCGGTGGCGGCGGATTGTCCGCCGAGATCTTCACGGCCGCCCTGAAGGACCCCGCCAGGCTGCTGCTGGCCGCCGTGCACGATCGCGAGACGCGGGCCCCGAGCCGGGAACGGGCCGGACGTACAACGCCATGAGGGTCGCCGATCCGACGGGCCGCATGGCGGTGGGGCCGACCCTGCGGCTGAACCTGTAGCCGGCGGGTACCCGGGGAGCGTATGGGCGGCGGCGGACCGTCCCCCGCGCCCGGGATCCCGTACGGAGGAGACATGGCACTGGTACAGGCGGGCCTCGTGGTGCTGGACTGCGCCGAACCGGAGAAGCTCGCGGTGTTCTACAAGGCACTGCTGGACGCGCGGGAGACGGACGCGACCGCCAACCGCGTCGAGATCGAGGGCGCCTGCGGTGCCCGGATGGCCTTCCGTCGCGACGTCAACGCCACCCCGCCCAGCTGGCCCCGCCCCGAGAACTCCCTCCAGGCCCACCTGGACTTCTACGTCGAGGACCTGGACGAGGCCGAGCGGCTGATCGTCTCCCTGGGCGGACGTCCGGTCGACACCAAGGAGGCGAGCGGCCCCTTCGAGGAGCGCGGATACTCCGACCCCGCCGGCCACTCCTTCACACTGCGCCGCGAACACCCCACGGCCCCCAAGCAGGGCTAGGGGCCGCAGGCCAGGGGCAGGTCCAGGGCACGAAAAAAGAGGCCGGGCGGCCCCAGCGGGGGCCACCCGGCCGGCGTCCGGACGTCAGTCCCGGCCTCCCTTCTGGTCGGCCGGCCACACCCCGGTGGACCGCTCGATGGCCTTGGCGCCCGTGCGGTCCACCGCACTGCGCACGACCGCGAAGATCGCACCCTGGACGGCCGCCGCCAGCAGGATCTCGCCCCAGCCCCGGTCCCGGTCGAGCGCGTCGGGCGCGTCGTCCTCGTGCCGGATCAGCTTCCAGGTCTTGCGGAACGCGGCCGAGGCCACCGCACCGCTCACCCAGCCCAGCGCGAAGCCGATCGGCTTGTAGGCGACAGGCAGCTTCTTCTTCTTGGACATCTGGTCCTCCTCCTTCGCGTGCGGATGGTCGGCGGCGACGCCGTCCGGTCAGGGACGGCCCCGCGGGGCCACGACCTCGGCGGCGGGCACCGGCCCCGGCGGCGTGCCGTCGCCGAACGGGCTGCCGCCCAGGTCCTCCCGCCCGTGGGGGGCGAGCCAGCCCGCGAGATCGGGCCCCAGCGGCACCACGGCGGTCGGGTTGATGCCCGTGTGCACCTGGTAGTAGTGCCGCTTGATGTGGTCGAAGTCGACGGTGTCCCCGAAACCGGGGGTCTGGAAGAGATCACGGGCGTAGGCCCACAGCACCGGGTCCTCCGCCAGCTTCCAGCGGTTGCACTTGAAGTGACCGTGGTAGACGGGGTCGAAACGCACCAGTGTGGTGAAGAGCCGGATGTCCGCCTCTGTGATCGTCCCGCCGACCAGGTAGCGCTGCCCCGCCAGCCGCTCCGACAGTGCCTCCAGCCGCCGGAACACCCCGGCACAGGCCTCCTCGTACTCCTTCTGCCCGGTGGCGAAGCCCGCCCGGTACACGCCGTTGTTGACGTCCTCGTAGACCTCGGCCATCACCGTGTCGATCTCCTCGCGCAGGGCCTCGGGGTACAGGTCGGGCGCGCCCTCGCGGTGCAGATCCGTCCACTCGGTGGCGAGGTCGAGGGTGATCCGCTGGTAGTCGTTGGTGACCAGTTCACCGCTCGGCACGTCCACGACCGCGGGGACGCTGACCCCGCCCGGGTAGTCGCTCTCCCGGGCGTCGTACGCCTCCTTCAGGAAGCGGATGCCCAGCACCGGGTCGCGGCCGCCCGGGTCCAGCGTGAACCGCCAGCTCCGGTCGTCCTGGATCGGGTCGACGACGGCCATCGACAGCGCGTCCTCCAGACCCAGCAGCCGCCGGGAGATCACTGCCCGGCTGGCCCACGGGCAGGCACGGCTGGCCACCAGCCGGTAGCGGCCCGGCTCCACCGGCCAGCCGTCGCGGCCGTCGGCGGTGATCCGGTCCGCGAAGTGGCTCCTGGACCGCTTGAACGCCTTCCGCCCGTACGCCTCGTTGCCCTCACCGACACTCATGCCGTCCGTCCTCCCGTCCCGTCCGGATACATCTGCCCTGACAGGAGTTCCCCGATTCGAGCAACCCCCACGGTGTGAGCGCGACCGGTCGGGGCAAGCGGCGAAAGTGACCCGGACACCACAAGACACCGAGACGAAGGACGAGCGGGGCGGGGCGGTTCTCGAAGAACCGGGGACCCGGGAAGAGGGTGGGACACGGGCGGACCGCAGGACCAGGATCACGGTCCTCGTCGCCCTCGGCGCCAACCTGCTGATCGCCGTGGCCAAGACCGTCGGCGGACTCCTCGCCGGCTCGCCCGCCCTGCTGTCGGAGGCCGCGCACTCGGTCGCGGACAGCCTGAACGAGGTCTTCCTCCTCGCCGCGCTGCGCCGCAGCCGACGCCCCGCCGATGCCCGGCACCCCTTCGGCTACGGCAAGGAGCGCTTCTTCTGGTCCCTGCTGGCCGCCGTCGGCATCTTCGTGATGGGCGGCTGCTTCTCCTTCTACCAGGCGGTCCACGCCCTGACGGCCGAGAGCGCGGACTCCTACGGTGGCTACATCGCCGGAATCGCCGTGCTCGTCGTGGCCCTCCTCTCCGAGGGCGCCTCACTGCTGCGGGCCCTGCACCAGGTGCGGCGGGAGGGCGGCGTCGACGGACTGCGGGACCCGGCACTGCGCACGGTGGTCGCCGAGGACGGCACGGCGGTCCTCGGGGTGACCCTGGCGATCGCCGGGATGGTTCTGCACATGATGACCGGCGAGGTGATCTGGGAGGCGTCCGCCTCCTTCGCGATCGGGGCCCTGCTCGTGTACGTCGCCTACTGGCTCGGCCGGGACGCCCGCGAACAGCTCATCGGGGTCGCCGCCGACCCCGAACCCAGCCGGAAGATCCGCTCCCTGCTGGAGGCGCAGCCCGAGATCGACACCGTCGAGGCCCTGCTCACCATGCAACTCGGCCTGGAATCGACCCTGGTGGCCGCTCGCGTCGACCTCGTCCCCGGCCTCGACAGCGAGGAGGTCGAGCTGGTCGCCGTCCGTATCAAGCGCTCCATCGCCCATGTCGTCCCCGAGGCCGACCAGATCTTCCTCGACGTGACGGAGAAGACGGGTCCGGGGGAGCGGGCAGGAGAAAGCCCCGCCGCGACGGGGGAACGCGGCGGGGCCTGAGACTCGGGTGCCCGGCCCTTCGGGGAACATGCGCGGCGGGGCGAAGTTTTTTGTTCGCCGGGTGCGGGTCCGGTGGGGGCTTCTCGGGCAGTTCCCGCGCCCCTGAAAAAGCGGCGCTGCGCCCCTGCTTTTCTCGGGCCCGAAAGGGCCGTAGGCCCATAAGGGGCGCGGGGAACTGCGCGAGAAGCCCTCACCGGACCCGCACCCGACGACATGCCGCCCCTCACCGCCGACGGGGAACGGTCACCCCTCCACCGGCTCCAGCACGAACACGGGGATCTCCCGGTCCGTCTTCTCCTGGTAGTCCGCGTACGGGGGATACGCCGCGACCGCCCGGTCCCACCACTCCGCCTTCTCGTCCCCGGTGACCTCACGCGCGGTCAGGTCCTGCCGCGTGGGCCCGTCCTGGAGTTCCACCAGCGGGTCGGACTTGACGTTGTGGTACCAGACGGGGTGCTTGGGCGCTCCGCCCAGCGAGGCCACGACCGCGTACCGCCCCTCGTGCTCCACCCGCATCAGCGGCGTCTTGCGGATCTTCCCGCTCTTCGCGCCGCGCGTCGTGAGCACGATGACCGGCAGCCCGGTGTCCAGCAGCGTCGTCCCCCGTGTGCCGCCCGAGCTCTCGTACAACTCGACCTGCTCGCGCACCCACTGGGTGGGGCTGGGCACGTACTCGCCCTCAAGAGGCATGGCAACCGTCCCTTGCTGTGGCTTACGGACTCGTCCCCGCATTCAACACCGGCCCCTCGCGGAATCATCCTCATCGGGCCACGCCCGCACGGAATGTGTGGGAGCGCGGCCCGCCGCGGGCGACGGCTACGGCAGCAGCACCGCCAGTCCCGCGATCACGGCACTCGACACGAGGCCGGTGACCAGCCGGCCCCGGTGTCCGGTCAGCGCGCGCCCCAACAGGGCGCCACCGCCCGCGAGCAGCAGCTGCCAGCTCGCCGAGGCGAGGAACGCGGCGAGCACGAACACCGCCTGTTCCAAGGCGCTCACGGCTTCCGTGGCACGGCTGCCGAGCACCAGCGCGGCGAAGTACACCACCGTCGTGGGGTTCAGCAGGGTGATCCCCAGGAGGGTGACATAGGCGCGCGCGGGCCCGACCGGATCCGGCTGGGCGCGGGTGGGCAGGTGCCGGGCACGGTACTGGCGGACCGCCCCGATCGCGCCGCGTGCCGCCAGCGCGAGGAGCACCAGGGCGGAGGCCCAACGCAGCGGTGTCAGCACCGGTTGCAGGGCGTTCGCGAGAGCCGTGCCGCCGAGGGCGGCGAGCAGGGCGTACAGTCCGTCGGCCGTCGCGACGCCGAGCGCGGCGCACGCTCCGGTCCGCAGGGACGTACGGGCGGTGAGGGAGACGAGATAGGTCGCGACCGCTCCGACCGGGATGGCGATGCCATAGCCGGCGAGGAGCCCCGCGACGAGCGCGGCCGTCATGACCGGGGCGGTGTCGGCTCCCACGGTCGGCCCGGCTGCTGCTGCCCCCGCACCGGCGAGGCGGTGGCGAGCAACGGCGTCAGGGAGGTGTGATGGGTGAACATGCGCAGATCGTGAGGGCAGCCGCTCCGCCCTCGCAAGCGAATTAGGGCCAGGACGGGCGCCGTGCGCGATCGATTCGCCGGCGGCCCTTGACCATGGATGAGACGTCCACCTGCCTTGTTCGAACACAAACGACAAGGAAGGTGCGGGGGTGGACGGGCAGGTGCGTCGGGCGCGGAGCCGTCACGCCTTCGGGCGGCGGCCACTGCGCCGGGGCGCGGGCTCGGCGCCGTTCAGCAGGGTGCGGCGGCGCTCCTCGCCGTGCTCCTCGACCTGGAGCACGACACTGCGCAGCCCCTCCGCGAGGCCCCGGCACTGCGCGTCGCTGAGCTGCCCGGTGACGAAGGACTCCTCCTCGTTGAAGGCCGGGAACACCCGCCGCATCAACTCCTCGCCCTCGTCGGTGAGGGCCAGCAGCACCAGCCGGCCGTCCGTCGGATGGTCCGCCCGCCGCACCAGCCCGCGCGACTCCAGCGTCCGGGCCACCCCCGTGAGCGTGCCCTTGGAGATGCCCGCCTCCTCGGCCACGTGCCGGGTCTCGGACTCGCCCCACACCCACACCACCCACAGCACCACGAAGGCCGTCCAGGTCAGGTCGGAACCGCGCAGCACGGAGTTCTCCAGGTGCTGCCGCACCGCCGAGGCGGCCCGGTAGATGTTCGCCACCGCCGCCATCTGGTCCCAGCGGATCGAGAAGTCCCCCAGCTTCGCGGCGGCGAGCTTCTCGGCTTCGGTGATGGATCGATGGCCGGGCACGGGTGCTCCTTTGATCGGTTGATCGGTCATTCGGGATCAAATTGTACGGACGAGAGGTGATCCGCCATGAGCACCACCTCCCGCATGGACTGCTCCGGCCGACCGCCGCGGACGTCGAACGCTTTGTCGCGAGGTCGCCCGGCGGATGAGGCGGGTTCAGTAGGGTCGACAGGTGACTGCGACTGCGAACACCGCCGAAGACCGGTCGGGACGAAGCGGGCCCGGCCGGGGCGAGGGGCCCTTCCTCTACGTCGTCGTCTGCGCGGCCGGCGTCGCCGCAGGCGTCAGCAAGCTCGTCACCGCCGCCCAGGAACGGGACTGGGAGGTCGGGGTCATCGCGACGCCGGTCGCCATGGGCGGTTTCTTCGACACGGCCGCCGTCGAGGCGCAGACCGGGCGCCCGATCCGTTCCGCCTGGCGGCGACCGGGCGACGCCCGCCCCTTCCCGCCGCCGGACGCCGTGGTGGTCGCGCCCGCCACCTTCAACACCGTCAACAAGTGGGCCGCCGGACTGGCCGACACCCTAGCGGTCGGCACGCTGTGCGAGGCATGCGGCCTGGGGGTCCCGATCGCCGTGCTGCCCTGCGTCGCCGACGCTCTCGCCGCCCACCCCGCGTACCGCGCGAGCCTGGAGCGGCTGCGCGGCATGGGCGTCAGGTTCGGCGACCCGTACACCGGTGAGGCCGAGGGGGCGGACGGCGGACGCGGCGAGTTCCTGTGGGAACGGGCGCTGGACCTGCTGGAGGCGGACGACGGGGGAGAGGCCCTCACACGCTGAGCTCCGTCACCGCCCCCATCGGCAGCCACCGGAACACGTCCCGCACCTCGGCAGGGGCCCCGGCCAACGTCCGCTCGGCCGCCACGCGGGCTTCGCGGAAGTGACTCCATCCTTCGTAGTGCACCGGCACGACGGTACGAGGACGCAGCAGCCGGCAGACGTCCACGGCCTGGGGCCCCGGCCGGGGTGGTGAGCACGGTCTCCACCCCGGGCAGCAGGGCCCGCCCGGCGTCGTCGAGGTTGTCGCCGTGATGGTCGTGCGTGAGCAACACCGCGTCCACCGGCGGCAGTTCCGTCGCCGGCAGGGCGGGCCCGGCGGTCTTGCGCGAGGACGTGCCCCAGCCGAAGGCATAGCGGCGGCCCGGTGGGTCGAACGTCGGATCGGTCAGCAGCCGCAGCGCACCGATCTCGATCAGGGTCGTCGGGCCGCCGATGTGCGTGAGGCGGACGCCGGTCATACGGGGATCCCTTCCGGAAAGGCCCGGGGCGGCCGTGGCGACGGCCGCCCCGGGTACGGGAGTTCAGCGCGCGTGCGCGACTGCCCAGTCGAGGGCGCCGTCCGCGACGGCCTCCCAGCCGGGCGCGGCGGGCAGCAGATGCGGCATCCCGGGGTACTCCTTGACCTCGGTGACCGTGTGCGACTTGTAGTGCTTGGCGTTGGAATGCTGCACCTTGGGCGGCATCAGATGGTCCTTCTCGCCCGAGACGAACAGCAGCGGCGGCCGGTCCCCGTTGTGGTAGTTCACATAGATGCTCTGGTGGCCGGGGCGCAGGGTGGCCAGGGCGCTGTCCCAGAAGATGCTCCCGGAGGCGGGCACGGCGTACCGCTCGTACAGCGCCCTCGACTCCTCTTCGGGGAAGGTGTTGGTGAACGCGTAGTGCCACTGCTCGAAGGTGAGACCGACCGCGCGGTGCCGGTTGGCGGGGTTCTTCAGCACGGGGAACGCCGACTTGATCTGGGCCAGGGGCAGCACGGCGACCCCCTCGGTGGGCGCCGAGTTGATCGCCACGCCCGCCGCGCCGAGGCCCCGGTCGAGAAGCAGCTGGACGAAGACTCCGCCGGCGGAGTGGCCGATGAGGACCAGCGGCTTGTCGAGGCCCTGGACGAGGGCGGCCAGGCTGTCGACGATCTGGGGGACCGTCACCTTCTCGATCGGGGAGGTGTCGGCGTTCAGCGACTCGACCTCGACCTCGAAGCCGGGGTAGGCCGGGGCGAGGGTACGGCATGGGGGTGCTCCCGTCTGCGGGTGTGTCCGACCCGTGCATCCTCCGGCGCGGCGGCGCGGCGCCGAATCCTGTGGAACGCGTAGTCGTGACCGGGTGGACCGGGTGGACCGGGTGGACCGGGTGAACTGGGTGGACCGCCACCCGTGATCGACGCTAAGCCGAGCCCTTCCACCTCGCCACAGCTGCCGCCCGGCGCCCACGGACCTCCGTCGGCCGCGGCCCCAGAGGTCCGGTTCCCCGGCCGCCGCCTCAGAGGTCCGGGACGCGTGTCAGCCGACGGCGTGAGGTGACGTCGAGCTTCCGGAAGATCTTCCGCAGGTGGTAGTCGACCGTGCTCGCGCTGATGAACAGCTGGGCCGCGATCTCGGCGTTGGTGGCGCCTCCCTTCGCGAGCCGGGCGATGGTCAGCTCCTGCGGGGTGAGCGCCCCGTCCGCTCCCACCGGACCGCGCCGCGGATGCACCGGTCGCCGCCAACTCCCGTTCGGCGCGCGTCGCGTAGCTCCGGGCCCGCATGGTGTCGAACATCGTCAGCGCCGCGCGCAGCTGTTCGCGGGCGGCCCTGCGCCGCTTGCGGCGGCGCAGCCACTCGCCGTAGAGGAGGTGCGCGACCGCCAGGTCGGCACGGGCGCCGCTGCCGGAGAGCAGCGAGATCGCCTCGCGGTACAGCGGATCGGCGTCGTCCGGGAGCGAGCAGGGCCCGGCAGCGCGCCAGCAGACCGAGCGCCCAGGGGGTGCCGGTGGCCGTCGCCCGGGACTCCAGGGTCCGCAGGGCCGTCGTGGCCAGGACCCGGTCGCCGCAGCGGACGGCTGCCTCGACCAGGTGGGGGAGGACCCGGGAGTGGTAGGCGATCGCGTCCTGGCCGACCAGCTCCCGGGTCCGAGAACCGGGCGAGCACGGTGTCCGAGGCGGTCCGCCGGGGAAATGCTCGACCGGCCTTGAGCCTCAGTGGGCGCCCACCGGCTCGAACTCCGTGCCGCACGGGCCCGCTCCCTCGCTCTCCGCGAGGGTCACGGGGGCGCCGCTCATCGTCAGCGTCTCGTAGTAGCGGCCGATGCGTTCGGCGGAGCGGCCCACGTAGTGGCCGATGAAGGAACGGCGGAAGCGGTCGGCGGTGTGGTTGGGCTGGGAGCCGTGGACCAGGCTGCCGTTGAAGAAGAGGACGTCACCCGGGGACATGTCGACGGGCACGGGGGTCAGACCGGGCGGCGGCGCGACGTACTCGCGGGCGAAGGACACCTCCGGGTCCGCCGCCTCCGGACAGAACAGATCCATGCGGTGCGTCCCCGGCACGACCTCCAGACCGCCGTTGTCCCGGTCGATCACGTCGCAGGCGATCCACGCGGCCACACAGGTCCCCGGTTCGACCCGCAGATAGAAGTTGTCCTGGTGCAGCGCCTGCCCCCGGGCCCCCGGCGGCTTGAAGTAGAACATGCTCTGCGCGGCCAGAACCTCCTCGCCGAGCAGCTCCTCAAGGATCTCCCGCAGCCGGGTGTCGAGGAGAACCCGCAGCGACATGTCGTCGATGCGGTGCGGATGCATCACCCGGGGGTAGACCTGCAGGGGATCCGCCGGCCCGTCGTCCGGGGCCGGGCGCGGCTCGAAGTGACCCGGAATCGGGCCGCCGGCCCGCAGCGCCGCGAACCGGTCGCACAGCTGCTCGATCTCGGTGGGCGAGAACAGCCTCCGCACCACCACATAGCCGTTCTCCTCGAACTCCGTGTTGTCCGTGACTGTCATCCGCGGCACCCCTTCTCGGCGTCGTCGTGTATTCCAAGCTAGGCACGAGCGCTCTTCCGGAGGATGCCTGTGCATGCTGACGACCTGCCCGAGACTGCTGCGCCCGACAATCCCGCGCCGGGCCAGGTGATCATCGGACGCTTCGACCAGCGGCCGTCCTACGCCGTGCACCGGCCGCGCGGCGCGGACAGCTGGCTGTTCACCTGGACCACGGGCGGGAGAGGACTGCTGCGGCAGGGCGGCACGCGGGTCCCGGCCGGCCCGGGTGACCTCGTGGTCCTCGGCCCGGGGGTGCCGCAGCACTACACCGTCCTGACCGGTGCCGGGCACTGGGCGTTCTGGTGGGTGCACTGCCAGGCGCGTCCGTCCTGGACCGCCTGGCTGCGCCCGTACGAGACCGCCGATCGCGTGTACGCCGTGCCCCCGGCGCCCGACGGCATCCGCGAACGGGTCGAGGCTGCGTTTCGCCGCATGCTGGCGGACGCCCGTTGGACCGGCGAGGGCACCCCGCCCGCCCCGCGCACCGACGTCGAACCGTCGCAGGGCGGCGGCACCTTGTCGACGCCCGGGGCCCTCGCACCCCCTGATGAGGTCGCCGTCGCGCACGGCACGGCGGCCCGTGAACTCGCCCTGTGCTCACTGGAGGAGGTGGTGCTGCTCACCGCCGCCAGGGCGGAGCCGCGCCGGCCGGGGGTGGATCCGAGGATCAGGCGGGCGCAGGACCTGATCGCCGCCGACCCCGGTGCCCCGCACACCGTCCACTCCCTCGCCGAGCGGGTCTCCCTCTCCCCGTCCCGCTTCGCGCACCTTTTCACCGAGCAGCTCGGCCACTCCCCGATGCGTGCCCTAAGCCAGGCCCGCCTGCTGCACGCCGCCCGTCTCCTGGAGGTCACCGAGCTCCCCGTGGAACGGGTCGCCGCCGCCTCCGGGTTCGGCAGCCCGTTCCACTTCAGCCGGGTGTTCCGGCAGCGCTACGGGGTGCCGCCGGGAGAGTACCGGCAGGGGCTCCGGGACCGCGACTGAACGGCCCCGTCCCCGGCCTTCGTCCCGGTCGTGCCGCCGACCGGCGGGGGTGGGCGGTGGACCGCCTCAGCCGCCGAAGACCAGCAGCGACAGCCACAGCGCCACCACCGACGACCCCAGGGCCGCCGGGACCGTGAGGAGGCCGAGGCGGGTGAACTCGCCGAGGTCCACCCCGTGGTCGTGCTGGTGGACGATGCGCCGCCACAGCAGGGTGGCCAGGGAACCTGCGTACGTCAGGTTCGGGCCGATGTTGACCCCCAGCAGCACGGCGAGGACGGCGCCCGTGCCCAGCGGGGCGGCCAGCGGGACCAGCACCAGGACCGCGGGCAGGTTGTTGATGACGTTGGAGAGGACGGCGGCCAGGGCGGCGACGCCGAGGAGGGCGAGCAGACCGGTGCCGGACGGCATCACCCGGCCCAGCGCGTCGGCGAGCCCGTTGTCGACCACCGCGCGCACCACGATCCCGAGCGCCAGCACGAAGGCGAGGAAGGGCAGGGACAGGGAGTGGAACAGTGCGACCGGGGACGTGGTGCGGCGAACCAGCGCACGGACCGAGAGCGCCAGCGCCCCGGCCAGCGCCGCCCACACCGGCTCGATCCCGAGCACGGACGTCAGCACGAAGCCGGCGAGCGTGCACACGACCGTGACCAGCGCGAACATCGGCAGCTCGGGCGCCTCGACGGGCTCCTCGGGCGGGGGCGCCGCCGCGTCCAGATCGGCCGCGAAGAACCGCCGGAACACCAGGTACTCGGCGGCCACGGCCACCGCCCACGGCGCCGCCATCAGCAGCGCGAACCGGGTGAAGGTCAGCCCGCTCGCGGTGAACGCCAGCAGGTTGGTGAGGTTGGACACGGGCAGCAGCAGCGAGGCCGTGTTCGACAGGTGCGCGGTGGCGTACAGATGCGGTTTGGGGCGGGCGCCCAGCCGGGCCACGGTCGCGAACACCACCGGGGTCAGCAGCACGACCGTCGCGTCGAGGCTGAGCACCGCCGTGATGCCGGAGGCCAGGGCGAACGTCGACCCCAGCAGCCGACGGGGCCGGCCGGCCGACGCGCGCGCCATCCACGCCCCGCACGCCTGGAAGAGCCCCTCGTCGTCGCAGAGCTTGGCCAGCACGAGCACGGCGGCCAGGAACCCGAGCACCGGGCCCAGCAGCTCCGCCTCGGCGCGGGCGTGGTCCAGGGAGACGGCGCCGGCGGCCACGGCGATCCCGGCGGCCGGTACGGCGACGACCGCCTCCGGCAGGCCGAAGGGGCGGGCGACCGCGCAGCCGAGGACGACGACGAGCAGGACTACGGACAGGACCTCGGCGAGGGCGGTGTTCAAGGCAGGGCTTTCGGGGCGTGCTTCGGCGGGGGGAGTCAGGGCGCTCGACGGCGCGGAGACTGGTGCACCCTACAGCTGCCCGGCGACACTCGACGAACACGCGAGTGACCGTGAGGTGAGATCCGGCTCACCTCGCCGAGGCCGTGCTCACTCCTCCGACAGGGCCAGGTCCGCCCAGATCGTCTTGCCGTCCTCGGTGTGCCGGCTGCCCCAGCGCTGCGTCAGCTGGGCCACGAGCAGCAGCCCGCGTCCCCCCTCGTCGAAGGTCTTGGCCCGGCGCAGATGCGGGGCGGTGCCACTGCCGTCCGACACCTCGCAGATGAGGGTGGTGTCGTCGTGGATCAGGCGCAGCTGGATGGGCGGGGCGCCGTGCCGGATGGCATTGGTGACCAGCTCGCTCACCACCAGCTCCGTCGTGAACGCCGACTCGCTGATGCCCCACAGCGCCATCTGCGTCAGCACGTACTGACGCGTCCGGGCGACGAACGCGGGGTCGGCGGGTATCGACCAGGTCGCCACCCGCTCCGCCCGCAGTCCCCGGGTGCGGGCCAGCAGCAGTGCCACGTCGTCGGGGGCGCCGTTCGCGGGGAGCAGGGACTGCACGACGTCCTGGCAGATGTCGTCGAGGGAGCCCTTGCGGCCGGACAGCGCCTCCGCCAACAGCTCCTGACCGGCGTCGATGTCCCGGTCCCGGGTCTCGATCAGGCCGTCGGTGTAGAGGGCGATGACCGTGCCCTCGGGCAGTTCGAGTTCGGCGGACTCGAAGGGCAGTCCGCCGAGGCCCAGGGGCTGTCCCGACGGCACTTCGACCTCCATGGGCCGTCCGTCCGGGTCCAGCACCACCGGCGGCGGGTGCCCGGCACGGGCGAAGGTGCAGCGCCGGGTCACCGGGTCGTAGACGGCGTACAGACAGGTGGCGCCCACCTCACCGGTGACTCCCTCGCTGCCGGCCTCGGCGGACAGCCGTACGACGAGGTCGTCGAGGTGGGTGAGCAGCTCGTCGGGGGCGAGGTCGACATCGGCCAGGGTGCGTACGGCGGTCCGCAGGCGGCCCATGGTGGCGGACGCCTGGACGCCGTGGCCGACGACGTCGCCGACGACCATGGCCACCCGCATCCCGGACAGCGGGATGACGTCGAACCAGTCTCCGCCGACCCCGGCCTGCGCCGCCGGGAGGTAGCGGGAGGCGGCCTCCAGAGCGGGCATGCGCGGGAGGGTCTGGGGGAGGAGGCTGCGCTGGAGGGCGAGGGCGGTCTCGCGTTCGCGGGAGTACCGGCGGGCGTTGTCGATGCAGACGGCGGCGCGGGCCGTCACCTCCTCGGCCAGCAGCTCGTCGTCGGGGGTGAACGGGTCGAGCCGCTTGAAGCGGGTGAGGACGGCCACGCCGAGGGTGGTGCCGCGGGCCCGGATCGGCACCGACATCGTGGTGTGGACGCCCAGCTCCTTGACCCGCTGGCTGCGCACCGGGTCCCAGGCGAGCCAGTCCGAGAGGGTGTTGGCGGGGTCCGTCGCCACGATGGTGTGCCCGACGGACAGGGACGCCGCCTGCGGGGAGGTGGCCGGGTACACATCGGTGTGGCCCACCTCGACCACCGCCTCGGGACACCCGGGGGTCACCGACTGGTGGGCGGCGCGGCGCAGTGTGAAGGGCGCGGACAGCGGGCCCTCGTGGGGTTCGTCGCCGTGGTCGAGGGACTGCATGAGGTCGACGCTGACGAAGTCGGCGAGGACGGGGACGCACACGTCGGCCAGCTCCTGGGCGGTCCGCCGCACGTCGAGGGTGGTGCCGATGCGGATGCTCGCCTCGTTGACCAGCTGCAGTCGCTGCCGCGCCAGGTACTGCTCGGTGATGTCGTGTCCGGTGACACAGACCCCGATCGGTACCCCCGCCTCGTCCATGAGCGGGGCGATCGCCGCCGACCAGGCGTGGGCCCGGTCCTCGTCGGCCGCCCGGAGGAAGGTCTGCACGTCCTTGCGGCGGCCCAGGGCCAGCACCTCGCGCAGGTGTTGCTCCAGCTTCTCGCCCTGGCGGCCGCCGAGGATCTCGGACATGTGCAGACCCCGGAGGTTGTCCTCGGGCATCCCCACGGCGTCCGCCATCACCTCGTTGATGCCGCGCAGCCGGAGGCGGTCGTCGAAGACGGCCATGGCGCACGGCGACTGGAACATGACGGCGGCCGCGAGCGGATCGTCCCGGACCAGCGGACCCGGATCGTCCAGCGGACAGAGAACCAGCCAGCTGCCGTTGCCGTCGGCGCTCCGCAGGCCCCGGTGGTGGGCGAGCAGCCATGCCGTCACCGTGCGCCCGTCGCGGTGACGCAGCGCGAGCGTGCCGTTCCAGCTGCGACTGCCCGGCGGGGGCGGCAGGAAGGAGCCCCCGGGGGCCAGCAGCTCCTCGGCGGGACGGCCCACGATCTCCGTAGCGTGCCAGCCCAGCAGACGCCTGGCGCCCTCGTTCCACTCCACGATCGTGCCGTCGCCGTCCATGGCTGCCCGCGCGGTGGCGGCACCGTCCAGGGCGTACGCAGGGGTGTCACCGTGCGTAACCTTGCGGCTCCTCATCGTCGCGTGTTCCATTCCGCCGGACCGAACGGGCTTACGGGCGAATTCCAGCCTATGCGCTCCGCCGGGAAAGCGGACGGGAAACCGTACCTCCGCCCGATTTGCTGAACTCGTGTTCGCCCGGTGGCGCGGCGGCGCGTGACGTCCCAGGGGCCGGTCGCCGGACGGGCGCCTCCGCGCCGCCGGCACTCCCGCGGGCGGCGCCTGCGGCCGGGACGGTCGCCGTCCCGCAGGACCGGTCCGTCGAACCGGACGGAAAACCAGTCCTGTCCGGACCGTTGACGGGCTGTCATGTCTCTTACAGCATGGCCGATGTCCGCATCTGGGAGCGCTCCCACGCCCTCGCCCCACCCGTCACCGGCCGCGCCCCCACCTCCTCCGAGGAGCCCAGACGTGAAACGACGCAGAACCACCCTGCTCGCCCTGACGAGCCTCCTCGCGGCCGCGCTCACCGCGCTGCCCGGCGGGTCCGCCCAGGCCGACGAGGTCGAACAGGTCAAGAACGGCACCTTCGACACCACCACCGCGCCCTGGTGGACGACCGGCAACGTCACCGCCGGCCTCACCGACGGCCGCCTGTGCGCCGAGATCCCCGGCGGCACCACCAACCGCTGGGACGCCGCCGTCGGCCAGAACGACATCACCCTGGTCAAGGGCGAGTCGTACCGCTTCAGCTTCTCCGCCTCCGGCACGCCCCAGGGCAACGTCCTGCGGGCCATCGTCGGCCTGTCGGCGGCCCCCTACGACACCTACTTCGAGGTCAGCCCGCAGCTGAACGTCTCGGGCGACCGCTACTCGTACACCTTCACCTCGCCCGTCGACACGGCCCAGGGCCAGGTGGGCTTCCAGGTCGGCGGCAACGCGGACCCGTTCACCTTCTGCATGGACGACGTGTCGCTGCTCGGCGGGGTGCCGCCGGAGGTGTACGAGCCCGACACCGGGCCCCGGGTGCGGGTCAACCAGGTCGCCTATCTGCCCGCCGGGCCGAAGAACGCCACCCTGGTGACCGACGCCGCCGCGAAGCTGCCCTGGCAGTTGAAGAACGCCTCGGGTGCCGTGGTCGCCCGCGGGCAGAGCACCCCGCGCGGCCTCGACGCCTCCTCCGGGCAGCGCGTCCACTCGATCGACTTCGGCGCGTACCGCAAGCGCGGCACCGGCTTCACCCTGGTCGCCGACGGCGAGACCAGCCGCCCGTTCGACATCGACCCGGCCGCCTACGAACGCCTGCGCCTGGATTCGCTGAAGTACTACTACACCCAGCGCAGCGGCACCCCGATCAGCGACGACCTGCGCCCCGGCTACGGCCGCGCCGCCGGCCATGTCGATGTGGCGCCCAACCAGGGCGACGGTGACGTGCCCTGCCAGCCGGGTGTCTGCGACTACCGGCTCGACGTCACCGGCGGCTGGTACGACGCCGGCGACCACGGCAAGTACGTCGTCAACGGCGGTATCTCCACCTGGGAGGTGCTGAGCACCTACGAACGCGCGCTGCACGCCCGTACGGGTAAGGCCGGCGAGCTCGGCGACGGCTCGCTGGACATCCCGGAGAGCGGCAACAAGGTGCCCGACCTGCTGGACGAGGTCCGCTGGGAGCTGGACTTCCTGCTCAAGATGCAGGTGCCGAAGGGCAAGCCCCTCGCGGGCATGGCCCACCACAAGATCCACGACGAGCAGTGGACCGGTCTGCCGCTGATGCCCGCCGACGACCCGCAGAAGCGCGAGCTGCATCCGCCGAGCACCGCCGCGACCCTGAACCTGGCGGCCACCGCCGCACAGGCGGCCCGCCTGTACCGCCCCTACGACCCCGCCTTCGCGGCCAAGGCGCTGAGGGCGGCCCGCACGGCGTGGGCGGCGGCCCTGGAGCACCCGGCCGTGTACGCCTCCGAGAGCGACGGCATCGGCGGGGGCACCTACGCCGACAACAACGTCACCGACGAGTTCTACTGGGCGGCCGCCCAGTTGTACCTCACCACCGGTCAGAAGACGTTCCAGGACCACGTCCTCGCCTCACCCGTGCACACCGCCGACATCTTCGGACCCATCGGCTTCGACTGGGCCCGCACGGCCGCCGCGGGCCGCCTCGACCTCGCGACCGTGCCGAACGGGCTGCCCGGCCGCGACAAGGTCCGCCAGTCCGTTCTCAAGGCCGCCGACCGTTACCTGGCCACGCTGAAGGCCCACCCGTACGGCATGCCGTACGCGCCCGAGAACAACCTCTACGACTGGGGCTCCAACCACCAGATCCTCAACAACGCGGTCGTCCTCGCCACGGCCTACGACATCAGCGGTGCGTCCAAGTACCGTGAGGGCGCGATCCAGAGCATGGACTACCTCTTCGGCCGCAACGCCCTCAACATCTCCTACGTCACCGGTTACGGCGAGGTCGACGCCCGCAACCAGCACAGCCGCTGGTACGCCCACCAGCTCGACCCGGACCAGCCCAACCCGCCGGCCGGCACCCTCGCGGGCGGCCCGAACTCGGGCATCCAGGACCCCTTCGCGCAGAGCAAACTCCAGGGCTGCGTCGGCCAGTTCTGCTACATCGACGACATCCAGTCCTGGTCGACCAACGAACACACGATCAACTGGAACGCGGCGCTGGCCCGCATGGCGTCGTTCGTCGCGGACCAGGTCTGATCCCTCGCACCACCCTTCGGTACCGCGCGGAAGTACCCGTGAGCTGCGGTTATTTACGGGTAAGTACCCGCGCGGTACCGTGGGCGCATGCCAGCTCTGAATGTGGAGTTCAGCGACCGCGAGCTAGAGGACCTGCGGCAGATGGCCAAGGAACGCGGTACGTCGATGAAGGCGCTCGTGCGCGAGGCGGCCGCGGCCGACATCGTGCGGCACCGGGCGCTGAAGGAGGGCGCGGAGGCCTTCCGGGACTTCTTCACCGCGCACGCCGCCGAGTTCGCCGCCGCCTTCCCGGACGACGAACCCGCCGCCAAGGCGGAGGGACGGGCCGGCTGACCGATGGCCCCCGTCATCCACATCGATGTGCCCTGGCTGCTCCAGCGACACGAAGAGGTCATGCCCGAGCAGCCCACCGTCAGCGACTTCTCGGCGCTCGTCGCCGCCGTGGCCCGGCACCGCGTCGACCCGCCGCGCCTCGGCGTGGACTCCGACCCGGCCTGGCGGGCCGCCGCGCTGCTGCACACCCTCGCCCTGCTCAAGCCCCTGCCCGCCGCCAACGCCCGTTTCGCCTGTGCGACGGCCGTGGCCTACATGTTCGTCAGCGGCGTCGGGATCGACCCGCCCTACGGGGCCCTCGTGGATCTCGCGCGTGACCTGATCTCCGGGAAGACCGACGTCTACGGTGCGGCGGACCGGCTGCGGTCCTGGCAGATCTGAGGGGCGAAGACCTCGTCGAGCCGGTGCGGGAGGGATGCGCGCGGCATTTCCCCCCGGGGCCGCCGACCGAGGGCGGGAGGATCAAGGTCGGCGGCCGTTTCGCGCGGGAGAGCCGCCGTTCCGCGCGGGGCCTTCCGAGGTGGCCGGGTCAAGTGAACAACGAACCATCGGCGCGCAGGGAGCGTGCGCGGACCACCGGGGCGTGCGTGCGGTTCACACGGGGTGCTTGAATCCTCGAGTGAATTGGAACCGGAAGGGTTCATTCTGCGAAGCGGAAGCATCGGTACCGGTCATCTGACCTGCTTTTAGTGATGCGGATGTTGCACGAGTGCCTTGTTAGCCACGAGTAACTTGTGCAAGGGTGACCTTCCTGCGCAGGGCAATGGCCCGGCCGGAAAGGCCACTTGACTTTCCCCGTAGCCCAAGGGCCCAAAAGGCCCGAGGGGGACGGTTGTCGTGTGGCTCGTTTCCCGGTCGCTCTCCCAGCGCCCGCCAAAAAGGTACGCACCAATCCAGGGCCCTTTTCGGCGGTCACAACTCCGTGTGCCATCTTCTGCCTTGGAAGGAACCCGCTCTGTGCACACCCCCCACCCTCCCCGCCCCACTTTTCCGCCCGCGCCCGGCCCGGTGCCCGGAGAGTCCGACGAGACCCTCGCCGCCCGGCTGAGGGGATGGCCGGAGGGCGGCACCGGTGACCCCGTCGCCCTGCTGATGGCGCGGCACTGGCAGTCGACCCACGACTACGCGGCGATCTGTCTCGCCACCCCGTCGCAGGTCGCTTCGATGGTCACCGCGACCGCCTTCCACCGGGTGCTCGACGGGCTGATGCGAGGCGAGTCGGGTGTGGCCCTGCGGCCGCGGCTGCTGGTGGCGGCGCGCGACACCGTCAAGGAATGGTCCGCGGAAGGGGGCGTCTCCGGCGTGCTGCCGGATCTGCGCAAGCCCGCCGGCGGACGCGGTATGCGGGCGGCGAAGTCCATGACGCCGGAAAACCGCAAGCTCATCGAGCGCTCGTTCCAGGCCCTCCCGGCGGTCGCCCAGTGCCTGCTGTGGCACACAGAGGTAGAAGCCGAAACGATAACCATACCCACTGGTCTGCTGGGGCTGGACGCCGACAGCGCGGTGGCCACCCTGGAGCAGGCCCGCGACAAATTCCGCGAGGGCTGTGTCCGCGCCCACCGGGAACTCGCGCCGTCCAAGGATTGCCGCTTCTACAACCGGCTGCTGGACGTGCCCATTCGTCGCGGTGGCGCTCTGCTGCCGGACGTCCAGCAGCATCTCCTGGAGTGCCGCTACTGCCGTTACGCGGCCGAGCAACTCAGCCATTTCGAGGGTGGACTCGGCGGGGTCATCGCCGAAGCCGTGCTCGGCTGGGGCGCCCGGCGCTACCTCGACTCCCGGCCCGGCCGGATGCCGCAGAAGGGCGCGTCGAGACGTCCGGGGAGCGGCGGGCGCCACCGGCTGCTCTCCCAGATCCCCGCGCAGCGCCGCCGCCTCACCTCCGGAGGGCGCAACCCCCGGGCCCTGATCACCGTCGGCTTCTCCTCCGGCGCCCTGCTCGCGGCCGTCCTGGGTGCCGTGTTCCTCTCGGACGACGGCAGCGGCGCGGACCCCACCGCCTCCACCAGCGCCGCCGGGGGCGTCGCCACCGCGCCGGACACCGGCAACGAGGCCACCAGGGGCAGCGCTTCGCCGACCCCGCCGGCCTCGGCCGGACAGCCCACGGCCCCCCAGCAGACCCGGCTGCGCAACCAGGCCGCCGACCTGTGCCTCGACATCCAGGGCGGGAAGGCGGTCAAGGGAGCCTCCACCGAACTCGCGGTGTGCGACTCGGGCTGGACCCAGAAGTGGTCCTACGAGGAGGACGGGCTGCTGCGCAGTGTCGCCAACCCCGAACTCTGCCTGGACTCCCAGGTGGACGCCGGTGTCGTCGTCCTCGGGCGCTGCGCGGACGAGGACTCCGGGCGGGCCGACGACGTGCGCTACGACTTCAGCGTCCAGGGCGAGTTGCTGCCCCGCTGGGGCGAGGGGCTCGCCATGGCCCCCATCGTCGCCGAGCCCGAGGCGGACATCGTCGTCAAGGTCCGGGACGGTTCCCCCACGCAGCGCTGGCTCACCGACGGGGTGACCGCCAGCCCCGAGTCGCTCTCCGTCTCCGGTTCCGAGGCGCCCAGGCCCGAGACCGAGCCGGTCTCAGGGGCACCGGACACGGACGACTCCCCGGTCCCGGAATCGAAGAAGTCCGACACGCCGTCGCCGTACGCCACACCGGAGGCCGAGGTGGAGCAGGGCGGTTCGATCATGTCGGTGGGCGACGAGGGGGACGCGGACGGTCCGAAGCCGGGGGCGCATCTGGCGCCGTTGACGTCCGCGGACGTCCCGGCGCTTCTGACCGGCCTCGGCCTGTAGGAAGGGGCCGGAGGAGGCGTTGTCGGGCGCGGGTCCGGTGGGGCTTCTCGCGCAGTTCCCCGCGCCCCTGAAGGATTCAGGCCCGCGGGCCTGAGAAGGCTGGGGCGCAGCCCCGCCTTTTCAGGGGCGCGGGGAACTGTGCGACCAGCCCCCACCGGACGGACGCTCGGGGGTCAAAGGGGCACCGCCCCTTGAGGATGGGACGGGTAGGGGCGGCGGGGGCGAGCAGACCGTCAGGCACCCCCAGCGAGGCTCTCGGCCCCCACGGACCCCGGCCCCCGATGCCCGGCCAACGCCAACGTGAGATCGAACTCGGCGAGCAGACACCGAAGGACATGCTCCACCCCCGCCTGCCCGTCGAGCGCCAACCCGTACACGTACGGCCGCCCCACCAACACGGCGGCAGCCCCCAGCGCCAACGCCTTGAAGACGTCATCACCCGTGCGCACCCCACTGTCGAAGAGCACGGTCATCCGCTCACCCACGGCCCGGACGACCCCCGCCAGCGCGTCCGCGGCCCCGACACCCCCGGCCACCTGCCGCCCCCCGTGGTTGGAGACGACCACCCCGTCCATCCCCGCGTCCGCGGCGAGCCGCGCGTCGTCCGGGTGGAGCACGCCCTTCAGCACGATCGGCCCGTCCCAAAGGTCACGCAGGAACGCCAGGTCGGGCCATGTCTTGCCGGGGTCGCCGAACATGCCCGCGAAGTGCAGCACGGCCGCGTTCGGATCCTCGTGGACCGGCTTGGCGAGCCCCGCCCGGAACGCCGGGTCGGTGAAGTAGTTGGCGGTGCCGACGCCGTGCAGGAACGGCAGGTACGCCCGGTCCAGATCGCGGGGCCGCCAGCCGAGCAACGGCGTGTCGAGGGTGACGACGAGCACGGAGTACCCGGCGGCCTTCGCCCGTTCCAGGAAGCTCCGGGTGACCTCACGGTCCTTCGCCCAGTACAGCTGGAACCAGCGCTCCGCGTCCCCCATGGCTTCCGCGACCTGCTCCAGGGGCGTGCTGGACGCCGAGGACAGGATGTACGGCAGCCCCTGCGCGGCGGCAGCCCGCGCCGCCGCCGGCTCCGCCTCCGGGTGCACGATCGACAGCACGCCCACCGGGGCGAGTGCCACCGGTGCCGGCAGCGCACGGCCCAACACCTCCACGGACAGATCGCGTTCGCCCACGTCCCGCAGCAGCCGGGGGACGATGCGGTGCCGCTCCAGCGCCTCCCGGTTGGCGCGGGCCGTGCTGCCGTTGCCCGCGCTGCCCGCCACATAGCCGACGGGACCGGCACCGAGCCGGTGTGCGGCCAACTCCTCCAGCCGGGTCAGGTCGGTGGGCAACCGGGGCACGGTCCCGACCATCCCGCCCAGGTAGATCTCGTACTGGAAGTCCGCCCAGTGCTTCCCCATGCGTCGGCCCTGCCCCTCACCGTCGAGAACGCCCCATGTCGCCGACGATCCTGACGACCCGAACACGCGCCGTCCACCGTTCCGCACGCCTGACGGCCGCTGGGCCGCACCCGGGGGCCGGGGCTCAGCGGAGGCAGGAGGCAGAGGCCAGGGGCGACGGTAATGGCGCGTGTCGAGCGGTGGCCAGAGGGCGGTTCATCCATCTCCCGGCGGCCCGGTGGATGTATCGTCCACCATCCTCGGCGCGGGGCGGGGCCGTTCGGGCGGTTGTCATGAGCCGAAGCGGAATGTTTCAGGCCGATTGCCGAGCCGTGGAGATCCGGCCATTCATGATCATGGGGCGATCGAGAACCGCTCAGAATCGGGGTTTGCATGTTCGAATTCTGTGACTTCGAGCCACTGATTCAACACTCAAAGTTACCGAAACCAGTGGGGTCGATGTGTGTTCCGGTCGGGGACCCGGCAGACTCGCGCTCGCCGAACCGGCACCGTCCGGGCCGGCTTCGTACACGCGACCGATGTGGCGGAGCCGTCCGGGCATTCCTGCAGAGCGGAAGGATGCACACCATGCCGAAGACCGCGCGCCTGGCAGCGACTCTCACCCTGACGGCCGCCGCTGTCTGCGGTCCCTTCGCGGGGCCCGCGCTCGCGGACCCCGCGCCCGTGGCGAAAAGTCTCTACGCCCCGTCGGCCCTGGTGCTGACCGTGGGGCACGGCGAGACCTCGGTCACCGTCACCCCCGAGCGCGCGGTCACCCTGAGCTGCGCGCCGAAGCCCGGCGGCACCCATCCGGCGCCCGCCGACGCCTGCGCCGAACTCCGCGGCAGCGGCGGTGACTTCGACGCCCTGAGCGCCAACGCCGGGGCCATGTGCACGAAGCAGTACGACCCGGTGATCGTCACGGTGCACGGCGTCTGGCAGGGCAAGCGCGTCGCGTACGAGCGCACCTTCGCCAACGAGTGCCTGAAGGACTCCGCCGCGAGTGTTCTCTACTCCTTCTGAACTCCCGCACGACCCATGGCGCTCGTACGACCTGTAGCGCTCGTACGACGTGAACGTCCCGTAGGACACGGTCGCCCGACGGCGGCCGCGAGACCGGGGTTGCGTGGCCCCGTGAGTGATGAGCGAGGGCCCGTGGCTGGGGAGCGCGAGCCCTGTCACGGTGCGTCACGCGATCCCCGTTCGGGGGCCGGCCGAAGCGGAGTGGGGCCGCGGGCCGGCCCCCGGCATCATGCCCGGGGGCCGATCGTCACTCGGAGGTGACGGACCAGCGGCCGACCTCCTGGTGGGCCGAGTCGTACAGGGGCTGTCCGTCCCCGGCGCCGATCTCGCAGTGCCGGAGGTTGCCGCCCCAGTAGCGCAGGATGCGCTCCAACTCCTGCACGGTGGTGCCCTCGTCCCAGCCCGTGCTGTCCAGGTCGACTTCGAGAAGGAACTTCACTTCGCGCGTCTCCACTTCTGTGCCGCTCGGATTCCGCGCCGGTGTCTCCCGGCACGGTGTGTGCCTGCCGCAGGTCCTTCAATCGTTTCATTGAACCGCTAGTTGCGACTTGGCCGTCGCTGGGACGGGGGAGCGGGCGGGATGCCCGGCAGCGGCGGGAAGCGGCCCAACAAACCTGCTCCGCGCAGCAGTTGGCGTATCCGGGGCTGGTCGGAGACAAGACGGAGTCGCCCGCCGCGCGACCTGGCCGTGGCTTCCGCTCTGCACAGTACGCGCAGACCCGAACAGTCGAAGAAGGAGACGTGGCGCAGGTCGACGAGCACGTCCGGCGGAGCTGCCCCGGTCGCGGCGGCCGTCAGATGCTCGGCGAGGGACCCCGCCGACGCCAGGTCGATCTCGCCCGAGACCTCGATGACGACGAAGGGGCCGATCCGTCGGGTGCGGGCGTAGGGATTGTCCACAGGAGCCCGGGACGCGGCCCCGGCTCCGGACTCGGGGGCCGTGTCCTCGGGGCTGGGGGCGGCGCGGTCATGGGCATCCGGCGTCATGGCGGCTCCACCTTGTCAGGGGTAGGGCGCATCGGATCCGGTTAGCTACCCCGGCGTGGAGCGCGCCATCCCTTTCGCGCCCGGCGCAAGATCTACGACACCCGAAATGGTGAATTTCCGCCCCGCGTATTGACTTTTGAGGAGGGGGCGTCGCGGGGGCGCAGAGCTGATGCCTCTCATGCGGTGGGACGACAGGGTTCGAGCGCGTGGCTGGGGGCCGGTCAGTGGTCGCGTCGTGACCGGTCAGTGGTCGGGGCCGTGCCGGGCCTGCCGTCGGGCTCGGATCGCGTTCGGCCGTCGGCGATCGCGGCAGCGGCCACGTACGACCACTCAGGGTCCGTGGTGGGCTCGCGGTCGGCACTCAGGGCCGCCAGCAACACCCGCCAGGGTTCGGCATCGTTGATACGCCGCACCGATTCCCACCAGGTGTGTTTGGGGAAAGTCGGTTGCAGGCTCGGGTCGCGCAGTCCGGCGAGCGCGATGTCCGCCTCGGACGGTGTCGGTACACCGGGCGTCGGTATGAACAAGGTCGCGCGATCCGGCCCGCGCAGCGCGGCCATGCCGGGGGACAGGGCCAGCACTCGCTGCCACACCTCATCCGGCCATGGGCCCAGGCCGATGTCCGTGCCCGCGAGAAGCATCGTGGTCCGCCCGACGACTGTGCGCAGGACGGCATGGTTCACTCCCGACAAGCGGCGTCCGCTGCGCACCGAGAGGTACATCTGCTCTTCCGCGCCGTCGCGACGAGTAATCGTCCACCAGCCCCGACCCGACTCGCCCACCTCGTGAAACTCGGCGTAGCCAAGGTCCGCGACCGGTATTCGGGTCGTGCGCGGGCGCCATCGCACACGCCACGGCCGGGTCACCCGCAGGACACGGCCGTCGAACTCCACGGAGCCCCACCAGAAGCGGACCTTCAGCCTTCCGCCGTGCTCGTGCGACATCGTCCCCTCATCCTTCTCCTGGCGCCTCATCGCACGCGAGTTCACACCTGCCCGCAGTCGCCGGCACCCTGTCATGCTGCAGACAGCCAGGATCGAAGCACTGCTGCGCTCGCACGAGACCTGCGTCAAGACGTCTTCGGCGCACCACCCGGGCAACTGGGCTTCGCCCAGGCCGCACAGCCCTCACCCGGACCGTGCGAACGACCCCCTAGCCGTCGTGTGACTCCTCCTGGGCCCGCTCGTTGGGCGTGATCGCCTCGCCCGCCTCGCCGTCGTGGCGGCGCCTCTCGGAGCCGGTGACGTCCGTTTCGGCCCGCTCCGCCTCGCGCAGGATCTCGTCGAGGGCGGTGTCGGGCTCGTCCTTCCCGCCGTGCCCGCCGGGCTTGTTGCGTTCGTCGTGCTTGTGGTGCCGGTTCTGCTCGTCGTGGTGGTTCATGGGGGCCTTCCGGTCAGCGAGGGCAGTTTCAGGTGAGGGCGGGCCGGCCGGGTGCGGTCAGCGGGCCGGGGCCGCGATGCGCAGGGGCACCGCGCCCGGCGTGCTCGCACCGGCCGACCCGGTGGCTTCGACGTCCCGGGTCACCTCCGACCACCACGCCGGGCCGTCCTCGATGTGCCGAAGCAGGACGCCCTCGCGGATCGCCCAGGGGCAGATCGTCACGCTCTTCAGGCCGGCGAGCTTCATCGTGGTGTGCCCGACCAGTGCCCCGGCGAGGCTCTGTGTCGCCCGGGGCGCGGAGATGCCCGGCAGGGTGGACCGCTGGTTCGCGGGCAGGGCGGCGAGCCGGGTGACGGCTTCGCCGAGGTCCGCGCACCGCAACTCCCGTTCCACGAAGGGCCCGTGGCGGCCCGGCGCGGAACCGCACAGCCGGGAGAGCTGCTGGAAGGTGCGCGAGGTGGCCACGGCGGTGCGCGGCCCCTCCCAACGGATGCGGGCCGAGACGTCCCGGAGCTGATGACGGACCTTGCGGCGCAGGGCCTTGATGCTCTCCGCCGACGGCGGGTCCTGCCCGTGGAAGAACTCGTGCGTCAACCGGTTCGCCCCCAGCGGCAGCGAGGCCACGAAGTCCGGCAGCCGCCCCCGCCCGAAGGCCACCTCGAGCGAGCCGCCCCCGATGTCCAGCAGGGCCAGCGGCCCCGAACGCCATCCCATCCACCGCCGCGCCCCGAGGAAGGTGAGTTCGGCCTCCACCTCGCCGGGCAGGGTGCAGATCGGCACGCCCGTCTCCGCGCGCACCGTGCGCAGCACCTCCCGGCAGTTCGGCGCGGACCGCACCACGGCCGTCGCGAACGCCAGCGGCGTCGCCGCCCCCCATCTCTCCGCGGTCCGCGCCGCGGCCGCGACCGCCCGGCACAGCCGCTGCACGGCCTCCTCGGGCACATCACCCCCGGGCGGAACCTGCTCGGACAGCCGCAGGCGCCACTTGGCGGTGTGCACCGGCAGCGGCACACCCCCCTCGGCGTCCGCCACCACGAGTCGTACGGTGTTCGATCCCACATCCACCACGCTCATCCGCATGACCTCCGGAGTACCCGGTGGTCGCCCCAACACGCCTGTCCCGTACGGCGGCCGGAGGCACACCGTCGCATCCAGGCCGCCCGCGCGCCGAGGGCACCGCCCCACCCGAAGGGGCGGCGCCCCTCCCGAAGTGGCGGCGACCCGAACCCCTGATCGGAATGATCAAAGTTATTGCATATGATGTGCAGGTGCAGGACTACGACATCAGGGTGGCGGGGCCCGAGGACCTCGACGGCGCGCGGGCGGTGATGCTCGACACCGTCTACCGGGACTTCGGCACGGGCTATGTGCCGCGCTGGCACGGCGACATCATCGACCTGCGGGCGGCGTACGTCGCCCCCGACCGGCATGTGCTCCTGGTGGCGGTCGACGAGCGGGACGGCGCGGTCGTCGCCACCGGTGCGCTGGACTCCCGGGGGCCCGCCCATCCGCCCAACCCCCGTTGGCTGGCCGAGCGTTACCCGTCCGGGGAGACCGCCCAGCTGCGCCGGGTGTACGTCCGTGCCGAGCACCGGCGCCGTGGGCTCGCCCGGCGGCTGGTCGCCGCGCTGCTGGACTTCGCGGCCGACGACGGCGGTTACCGCTCCGTCTACCTGCACACCGACCCCGGGGTGCCCGGCGCCGAGGACTTCTGGCGTTCGCAGGGTGTGGCCGTGTGCGACGAGCGCGAGACGACCGGGGAACGGGTGGTGCACTTCGAGGTGCCCGTGCCGGTGCGAGTGCCCGCGCTCGCTCCCGTGTCCGTGCCCCCGCCCGTGGCGGACACCTCCTCGCCCGTCAGATGAAAATCATTGTCATGTGGTCTGCGTCGCGCTCCCCTCTGTCGTCACGCCCCTCTTCGCCCGCCCCTACAGAGAACCAAGGACCATGCGCTCTGTCCGCCGCCGCGCCGCCGCCGGCCTGCTCATCGCCCCCCTGCTGACCGGCTGCTTCGCCTCGGACGGTGGGAGCTCCGACGGCGCGTCCGGTGACGGCGCACGACTGCGCGTGGCCCTCGCCTTCCCGCCCGCCGAGAACTTCTCGCCCTACGGCGCCGATGCCACCCTCCTCAGCCGCCTCGGCGTCACCGAAGGCCTCACCAAGCTGGACGCCAACGGCGTCGCGGCCCCCGCGCTCGCCGAGTCATGGACCCGCGAGAACGACCGGAACTGGCTTTTCACCTTGCGCGAGGCCACCTTCCAGGACGGCACCGAGGTCACTCCGGCCACCGTCGCCGCCGCCCTCAACCGGGCCACCGAGGCCGAGCCCGTGACTGCCGCGCTCTCCGGCACCACGCTCACCGCGAAGCCCGACGGCGACCGCCGCGTGCGCGTCACCACCGAGGACCCGGACCCCGCACTGCCGTTGCGGCTCACCAGCCCCGGCCTCGCGATCCTGTCCGCCAAGGCCTACGGCGGCAAGCGGGTGAACCCGGTCGGCACCGCCACCGGCCCCTTCGAGATCACCGACGTCACCGGCACCACCGCCGCCACCCTGGACCGCTTCGACGCGTACTGGGGCGGCCGCGCCCAGGCGACCGGCATCGACGCCAGGTTCATCGCCGACGGCTCCGCCCGCACCAACGCGCTGCGCACCGACCAGGTCGACATCGCCGAGGCCGTCCCCGTGTCGCAGGCCTCCACCCTGGACAAGGGAACCCGCCGCGAGACGGCCACCACTCGCACCACCAGCCTCCTGCTCAACACCGAGTCCGGCGTCTTCAAGGACCCGAAGCTGCGGGCCGCCGCCCGCGAGGCCGTCGACGGCTCCGTCCTCGCCGACGACGTGTACGAGGGCCACGCCGACGCCGGAGTCGGCATCTTCGGCCCCGCCGTGACCTGGGCCGCCGCCCAGCGCGTCGAACCGGCGGGCCGCGCGAAGGCCGGCGACCCCGACGGCGCCTCCCTGACCCTCGCCACGTACGACAACCGGCCCGAACTGCCCGAGGTGGCTCAGGTGCTGCAACAGCAGCTGCGGGAGTCCGGGTTCGAGGTGAAACTGGAGGTCCGTGAGTACTCACGGCTGGAGAGCGACGCCCTCTCCGGCAAGTTCGACGCCTTCGTCGGCGCCCGCAACTCCCTGCTCGACACCGGCGACCCCGTCTCCATCCTCGCCAGCGACTTCACCTGTGACGGCAGCTACAACCTCGCCCTGCTCTGCGACAAGAAGGTCGACCGGGCCGTCGCCGCCGCCGAGAAGGAGTCGGACACCGCGCAGCGGCAGCGGGCGGCGATGAACGCCGAGGCCGCGATCCTCGGCACCGACGCCGCCGTCCCGCTCGTCCACCAGCGGATCATCACCGGGGTCGGCGCGTCGGTGCGGGGCGTGATCCTCGACCCGTACGAGCGCACGCTGGTAGGAACGGGGACCCGGCGCTGACACGGGCACTCTGGCGGACCCTGCTCGCCGCGGGACTGTTGTGCGGCATCGGCCTGCTGCCCTGGCTGTCGCGCACCGACCCGGCGCTCACCGTCCTCAAGGCACGCTCCGCCGAACGCGACCCGACGCCGGAGGTCCTGGCGGCCGTACGCGACGAACTCGGCCTCGACGCGGGCCCCTTGCGACTCCTGGGGCAGTGGTTCGGCGGACTGGTCCGGGGTGACGCGGGCCGGTCGTGGATCTCCGGCGCCGAGGGTCACCCCCTCCGTCCTCCAGGCACTCGGCGTCTCCCTGCTGCTGATGGCCGCCGCGCTCGGCGTCGCGGCGGTCACCGCCGCGGCGGTCTGCGCCCGCACCCTGTGGCTCGGCGCGCACCGCCGCCTCGACGACCGCCGGGGCGGCGGCAGCGGCGCCGCGCTGCTCGCCGCGCCGCCCGCCTCCTCATCGGCCCCGCCCTCCGCGACGGCGCGCTGCACTCCCTGCACCGCCCCGTGCCACCGGCCCCTAGCCGCGCCCCCCTGCCGCACGGGGCCCTCCTGCTGGCGGTCGTCGCGCTCGGTCTGGCCCGCGACCCGCTGGCCCTCGACACCGGCGCCCGGCTCCAACCACCCTCCTGGGCCCACCCGTTGGGCACCGACGCACTGGGCCGCGATCTCCTCGCCCGCATCGGCCACGGCGCCTTCACCACCCTCGCCCTGGCCGTCACGATCAGCGCCGCCGCGCTGCTGACGGGCCTCCTGCTAGGGCTGCTGCCCCGTCTGTCCGGGCCCCTCGTCGACACCGTCAACGCCGTCCCCGCGGTCCTCGCGGGTCTCCTCGTCGCCGGAGTCGCGGGCGGCGGAGCGGCGACACCGGCGCTGGCCGTGGCCGCCGTCGCCTGGGTGCCCCTGGCCGCGCACACCACGGCCCTGCTCGAACAGGAACGGGCCACCACCCACATCACGGCCACGAAAGGGCTCGGCGCGGACGACACCTACCTGCTCCGCCGTGAGCTGCTTCCCGCCGTACTGCCACCCGTCGCCCGGCACGCCCTGCTCCGGCTGCCCGGCGTGGCCCTCGCCCTGACCTCGCTGGGCTTCCTCGGCCTGGGTGCGCAGCCGCCGGACCCCGAATGGGGCCTCCTCCTCGCCGAGAACCAGCCCTACGCCGAACGCGCCCCCTGGGCCGTCCTCGCCCCCGCCGGCGCGCTCGCCCTGCTCGGCGCGCTCGCGGTCACGGCGGCGGGCGGGGTGCGGTGGCCGCGCCGTCCGCGCGCCGGAGCCGTACACCGACGACCGAAGCCCGCCGCCGCCCCCACCGTCGGAGAGACCGGATGACCGAGCCCGAACAGCACCCGCCCGCGACGCCCGCGCGGCGAAGGACCCGGGAGAGGACGCAGAGAGAGGAAGGAACGCGCGCGGCGGCCGGCGGCCCGGCCGTCACGGTGTCGCGGCGCGGTACCTGGGCGAAGCTCAACCCGCTCCTGCGGCTGCTGGTCCTCACCCAACTCGCCTTCAACGTAGGCTTCTTCGCGGTGCTGCCGTTCCTCGCCGAGCACCTCGGCACGGCGATGGGCATGGCCGGCTGGATGGTCGGATTCGTGCTCGGGCTGCGCACCTTCAGCCAGCAGGGGCTGTTCGTGGTCGGCGGTGCCCTCGCCGACCGGTACGGCGTACGGCCCGTGGTGCTGGCCGGGTGCGTGCTGCGGATCGCCGGGTTCGCGTGGCTCGGGTACGCGGACGAGAACTGGTCGGTCATCGCGTCCGTCCTCCTGATCGGCTTCGCCGCCGCCCTCTTCTCCCCGGCCGTCGAGTCCGAGGTCGCCCGGCAGGCGGTGGTCTGGGAGGAGTCGGGCGGCGGGCCCCGGACCAGCGTGCTCGCGCTGTTCACGGTGGCGGGGCAGGCCGGAGCCTTCGTCGGACCGCTCATCGGGGCGTTGCTGCTGGCCGTCGACTACCGGGTGGTCTGCCTCGCGGGCGCCGGGGTCTTCGTCCTCGTCCTCGCGGGTCACGTCAGACTGTTGCCGCAGCACGTTCCGGGGAGGGAGCGCGTCGAGGTGAAGGGCGGCCTCGGCGGACTGTTGCGCAACCGGCGCTTCCTGGCACTGTGTTGCGCGTACGGCGCCTACCTCCTGGCCTACAACCAGCTGTATCTGCTCCTGCCCGACGAGGTGGAGCGGGCCACGGGTTCGCAGGCGGCGTTGGCCTGGCTCTTCGGGCTGTCCTCGCTGCTGGTCGTGGCGGCGCAGCTGCCGGTGACGCGGTGGGCTGCCGGGCGGCTCGACCTGCGGCGGTCCATGGCCGCTGGGCTGCTCCTGATCGCCTCGGGGTTCGCGGTGGTGGGCCTGGCGCGGCCCGCCGAGTGGACGGGCACGGCTGGGTTGCTGCCCGCCGCCGGGTTCGTGGTGCTGCTGACGGTGGGCCAGATGCTGGTGGCCCCGGCGGCGCGCGCCTGGGTGCCGGACCTCGCCGTCGAGGGCCGCCTGGGGCTCTACACCGGGGCGATGTCCTCCGTTTCCGGCGTGATCGTGCTGGTGGGAAGCGCGGCGGCGGGCGCCCTGATGGACGCGAACCTGCCGGCCCCCGTCCCGTGGCTCGCGCTCGCCGCGGTGCCGGTCGCATCGGTCCTCCTCGTGCCGGGGCCGACGCGGCCGGCGCCCGCCGCGCGCAAGAAATCAGGTGCCCTCGGCACGCCCTCGGGCTAGGGTCGCGCGATGCCCGAGTTGCAGCTGCTGCGTGCCGAACACGCCACGAAGGTCCTGGAGTTCGAACTCGCCAACCGTGCCTGGTTCGCCGCCTCCGTCCCCGACCGCGGCGACGCCTTCTTCGACCGGTTCACCGACCGGTACGACGCCCTCCTGGCCGAACAGGAGGCGGGCGTCTGCGCCTTCCATGTGCTCCTCGCCGAGGACGGCTCGGTACTCGGCAGGTTCAACCTGATCGACATCGAGGACGGTTCCGCGCAACTCGGCTACCGGGTCGCCCAACACGTCGCCGGTCACGGCGTGGCGACCGCGACCGTACGGCAGCTGTGCCTGTCGGCGGCGGACCGCTACGGCCTGCGCACCCTGCGGGCGGCCGTGGCCCACCACAACGCCGCCTCCCGGAAGGTGCTGGGCAAGGCCGGATTCGTGCCCGTCGGCCCGGCCGACCCGGCCGACCTCAGCGGTGAACCGGGCACCTGGTACGAGCGCGACCTGTCGCTCTGAGCGGCTGCGGGCCCGGCGGGGCTCCTCGCGCAGTTCCCCACGCCCCCTTTCAGAGGCGCGGGGAACTGCGCGAACGGGGTCCGGGGCGGAGCCCCGAAACGGGACGGGCAGAGGCGGCCGGCTACGCCATCTGCCGGCGGACCAGCTCGTGCAGACGCCCGGCCGGGTTCGCCAGCAGCTCGACCGGCGCTCCCACCTCCGCCACCTTGCCGTCCTCCATCACCACCACCCGGTCCGCGTCCATCACCGTGGACAGCCGGTGGGCGATGACGATCCGTGTCGCGTTCAGGGCCCTCGTGCTCTCGATGACCGTGCGCTGGGTCTCGTTGTCGAGGGCGCTCGTGGCCTCGTCGAAGAAGAGGATGCGGGGCCGGCGGATCAACGCCTGCGCGATCATCAGGCGTTGCCGCTGTCCGCCGGAGATCGCGCCGTTGCCCTGGACGATGGTGTGCAGACCCATCGGCATGCGCTGGATGTCCTCCGCCAGGCCCGCCATCGCGGCCGCCGCCATGGCCTCCTCGGGCGTGTACGGCTCGGTGCCGCAGATGACGTCCAGGATCGACCCGGTGAACGGCTGGGCGTGCTGGAGCACGACACCGCACTGCCGGCGTACGGCGGACTGGTCCAGCGCGCCGAGGTCCTGACCGTCGTACAGGACGCTCCCGGAGACCGGTCTGTCGAAACCGATCAGCAGGCGCAGCAGGGTCGACTTCCCGCAGCCGCTGGGGCCGACGATCGCCACGAACTCCCCGGGCCGGACGGCGAAGGACACGTCGTCCAGCACCAACGGGCCGTCGTCCGCGTAGCGGAAGGAGACCCGGCGGGCCTCCAGCGCCCCGGACAGCACACCCGGCCGGGTGCTCGCCGTACGGACCTCAGGCGTCGCCTCCAGCACCGGCTTGATCTCCTCGAACAGCGGCAGCACGGCCACCGCCGACACGAAGGCACCGGTCAGCTGGGTGACCGATGTCAGCAGCATGGTCACCGAGGTGTTGAAGGTCAGGAACTCCGCCGCCGACATCGAACCGCGCGCCGGCCCCGCCAGCAGCATGAACATCAGCAGGGTGCACAGGGGCAGGTACACCGCGCCCAGGACCGTGTTGAGGTTCTTGATGCCACCGACCTTCTGCTGGAGCTCGCGGCTGCGCGCGAACTCGCCGGCCCAGGCCGCGTAGGCGTAGTTCTCCGCCGCCGCCACCCGGAGCTTCGGCAGCCCCCGCAGGGTCTGGAAGGCCTGGTTGTTCAGCTTGTTGCCCAGCACCACCAGACGGCGCTGCCAGCGGACCTGCCACAGACCGAGGCCCAGGAAGACCGCCGCCACCACGACCAGCATGCCGATCGCCGCCAGCGCCATCGGGACGCTGTACCAGAGCAGCAGGGCGAGGTTCACCGCGCCGACGGTCACCGACTGGGCGACCACCGGGCCGACGCCGGCCAGCGTGCGCCGGATCGCGCTGATGCCCATGGCGGCACTGGCAAGTTCGCCCGTGGAACGCGAGGTGAAGAACTTCGTCGGGAGCCGCAGCAGACGGTCCCAGACCGCCGGTTGGAGCGTGGCCTCGATACGGCCCTCCAGACGCAGGATCGTCAGGTTCTGCAGCAGCAGGAACGCCGCCGACACCACACTCGCGAGCATGATCGCCAGACAGACCCGCACGATCAGGTCCTCCTGCGCCTTCGGCACGTACTCGCCGAGGATCCGGCCCGTCGCGATCGGCACGAGCGAGCCGAGCACGACCGTCACCAGCCCGCTGAGCAGCAGACCCGTCATGTCACCGCTCGTCCCGTGCAGGCTGAACCGCATCAGGCGCAGCAGGCCCGGCACCCGCTCGGGCAGCGGGCGGTAGAACATCACGGCACGCGGCTCGAACTCGGCCGCGTTCGCCTTCTCGATCGGCGTCTCCCGGCCGGACGACGGCTGGACGGCGACATAGCCGCCGCGCCGCCACAGCAGTGCCACCGGCGCGCCGGACAGCGCCCGGTGCCCCACCAGCGGGCCGACGTTCTCCCGCCACCAGCTCCCGGTGAGGCGGACGGCACGGACCCGGACCCGGGAGGCGAGCGCGATGCGCTCCACCGGGTCGAGCCGGTCGCTCTCGGTGCCGCTCTGCGCCGGCTCGGAGAGCGAGATCCCCGCCGCGCGGGCGACCAGCCCGCAGGCCGCGTAGGTGGCGTCCGCGTCGGCCGCCGTCGTACGCCGGTGCGCGGAGGACTTGCCGATGGAGGCGAGCAGGGTGCGGTCGGCCTGGGCGCGTACGGCCTCACCGGCCTTGATCCCGGCGGCCGTACGGTCCTCGTGGGTGCGCTCCAGCTGCTCGATCCAGCGGTCCAGCGTGGCCAGCAGCCGGTACTGCTGGTCGACCATGCTCTGCCAGACACCGGGGTCCATCAGCAGATCGGCCGCCGCCTCCGCGCCGTACAGCGAGCCGTACTGGACGCTGCCGGGCGGCACCCGCATCCAGAAGACGTCGTCGTCGGTGGGCGCGGCGGCCTGCTCGGTGGCCATCGGAGCCTGGAAGAGGATGGACAGGCCACGGCCGACGCCCAGGGCGAGGGCGTATTCGAGGGGGCTCGTCTGCGGGGGCACGAGCTGCGGGTTGCCCCACTCGTCGTACGACCACGTCTCGGTGCCCGCCTGCTGGTACAGCTCACGCAGGCCGATGCGCCGGACAACGCAGTCGCGCAGCGGGCGGGCGACCAGTGTGTGCTGGGGCCCGGTGACCGGACCGAGCAGCAGCGAACCCGCTTCCAGGCGGCCCAGATGATGCCAGTGGCCCTGCTGGACGGCGTCGACCGCGAACAGGTCCAGCGCACCGGAGGCCACCAGCCACAGCGTCTGCGGTCCTTCGAGGTCCAGGCGGGGGTGGCCGGTGCAGTCGAGGGGAGTGCCCATCCCGCCGAGCGCGCCGAGGACGACGTCGCCGTCCTGGCCGCCCTGGGCCGCGTGCACGGTGGTCATCTATCGCTCCCTGACCAGCTGGGCGTACGCGCCGCCGCGTGCCACCAGCTCCTCGTGCCGGCCGCGCTCCACGATCGTGCCGTGCTGCAGGACGACGATCTCGTCGCTGTCGCGGACCGTGCTGAGCCGGTGGGCGATCACCACGCAGGCGCAGCCGCGCTTGCGCAGGTTGTCCATGACGGTCAGCTCGGTCTCCGCGTCCAGCGCGCTGGTCACCTCGTCGAGGACCAGGATGCTGGGCCTGCGGACCAACGCACGGGCGATCTCCAGGCGTTGGCGCTGCCCGCCGGAGAAGTTGCGGCCGTCCTGCTCGACCCTGCTGTGGATGCCGCCCGGGCGACGCGTCACCACGTCGTACAGGGCCGCGTCCCGTAGGGCCTCCTCCACGGCCTCGTCGGGGATCGAGGGGTCCCACAGGGCCACGTTGTCGCGGACGGTGCCCTCGAAGAGGAACACCTCCTGGTCGACGAAGGAGACGGAGGCGGCGAGGGCGCCTCGGGGGATGTCCTCCAGACGGCGGCCGTCGATGCGGATCACGCCCTCCCACGGGGCGTACAGGCCCGAGATCAGCCTCGACACCGTCGACTTGCCGCTGCCGGAGCCGCCGACCAGCGCCACCTGCTGCCCCGGGCCCACGGTGAGGTCGAAGCCGGTGAGCAGCGGCTTGTCGAGGGGGCTGTAGCCGAAGGTGATGTTCTCCAGCTCGACGTGGCCGTTCAGCCGGCGCGTGGACTCGGCGGCGTCCGGGCGGGCGTACAACGGGTCGGCCCGGAAGTTCTCCACGTCCTTCAGCCGGGCCACGTCGGCCGCGAAGTCCTGGATACGGCCCGCCACCCCGTTGAGGCGGGTGAGCGGCGCCGTGAACCGGGTGACCAGCGCCTGGAACGCGACCAGCAGACCCACGGACATGTGGCCCTCGACCGCCCGCATACCGCCGATCCAGAGGATGAGCGCGCTGTTGAGCGTGGCCAGGGTCGGGGCGACGACCCCCAGCCAGGCGCTCGGCACCCCGAGCCGCTGCTGTTCCTCCAGCGTGGTGGCGTGCTGCCCGGCCCACTTGCGGAAGTAGCCCTCCTCGCCGCCGGTCGCCTTCATCGTCTCGATCAGCTGGAGCCCGGTGTACGCCGTGTTGGTCAGCCGGGCGTTGTCCGCGCGCAGCTTCGCCGTCCGGGTCGCGCGCAGCCGGATCACCACTCGCATCGCCACCACGTTCAGCAGGGCGACCGCGACGCCGACGGCGGTGAGTTGCGGGTCGTACGTGTAGAGGAGCACGGCGTACAGGACGACCACGACCGCGTCGACACCGGCGGCCGCGAGGTCCCGGGCGAGGGTCTCGGCGACCGCGTCGTTGGACTGGAGGCGCTGGACGAGGTCCGCGGGGCTGCGCTGCGAGAAGAAGGTGACCGGCAGACGCAGGAGGTGCCGCAGGAAGCGGGCGCTGGAGAGCGTGGAGGAGATCAGCCGGCCGCGCAGCAGGTTGGCCTGTTGCAGCCAGGTCAGCAGGACCGTCAGCAGCACGCACGCGCCCATCGACGGGAACAGCACACCCAGCAGGGAGGTCTGGCCGCCGATCAGGAACATGTCGATGTAGGTGCGGCTCAGCGCGGGGACCGCCGCGCCGACCGCCACCAGCAGCAGGCTGGCGAGGACCGCGGCGGGCAGAGTGCCGGAGGTGCCGCGCATCCGGGCGGGCATGGCACCGAGCACACCGGGCCTGCGGCCGCCCTTCTCGAAGTCGTCGCCCGGCTCCATGACGAGGACGACACCGGTGAAACTGGCGTCGAAGTCCTCCATGGGCACGAACCGGCGGCCCTTGCCGGGGTCGTTGATGTGCACGCCCCGCCTGCCGAAGCGGCGGCCCATGCCGTCGTAGACGACGTAGTGGTTGAACTCCCAGAACAGGACCGCCGGTGCCGTCACCTCGGCGAGGGCGGCCACGTCCATCTGCATGCCCTTGGCGGTCAGGCCGTAACTGCGGGCCGCCTTCAGCAGGTTGCTGGCGCGTGAGCCGTCCCGGGACACACCGCAGGCGATGCGCAGTTCCTCCAGCGGGATGTGCCGCCCGTAGTGGCCGAGCACCATGGCGAGGGACGCGGCGCCGCACTCCACAGCCTCCATCTGCAGGACGGTCGGCGTGCGGACGGTCCTCCGCCCGGCCTTGGGCACCGGGCGCCTGGGCGGGGCCGCCTTGCGTCTGCCGCGCGCGGAGGGCCGGGCGGTGTCCTGGGACGCGGTCACGGGAGCAGCCAATCGATCGGACGCTCGTCGGCCAGCCGGATCGACGCCGTGGCCATGGTCATGGAGGTCAGCTCGAACGGCGGCCCGTCCTGCGAGGACCACCGGTAGCCCGACTCGGTCGACGCCGAGCGGTCCAGTCGCACGGTGACGGCCACCGGCCGGCCCTTCTTGGTGAACTGCTCGCCCAGCTGGGTGTCGCCGAGGAACGCGCCGATGGACTGCGGGGTCTGCGCGGCGCGGTCCACCTTCTTCACATGGCCGCGCAGCACGCCGTAGCGCTGGGTGGGCGCCGACTGGACGGTCAGGTCCACCTCGGCGTCCTTCGGGATCGAGGCCGCGTTCTCGGCGGGGACGTAGACCGTCGCGTAGAGCGGATCGTCGGCGTCGGCGACCTTCTCGACGGCCGCGACGTTCGCGCCGGTCTGGATGATCTGGCCGATGGTGGCGGCGAGCGCGGAGACCCGGCCGGCCGCGACGGAACGCACGACCTGCTCACCGTCGGCGGTGGCGACCTTGAGCACGGGGGCCTTCGCGGGCAGCCGCTCACCCTGCTTCGCGAGGACGGCGGTGACCTGGCCGGCGACCGGGCTCTGGAGCACGTAACTGCCCTGCCCATGGGTGAGGACGGCGGGCGCGCCGACCGTGGAGGCGACGGAACCCGTGACGGCCCACACGGAGGCGGCGGCCATCGCGACCACCGTCACGGACAGCACCAGCCAGCCCTGGGGGCGGGCGAAGCGCACCGGGAGGTCGAGTTCCTCGGGCGACTGGAGCTTGGCGAGGGCCTGTTGGCGGAACTGCACGGGACTTCCCTTGTAGGGCTTCGGCCTTGGAGGGCTTCAGGGCACCCCGAGAGTCCCGGAACCTGTCAGGCGGTTCCGGGACTCAGCGGCACTGGGGGTCGATCAGAGACCGGCGACCAGGCTGGTGACCGGGGCGGTGTTCAGACCGGTGACACCCTCGACCGTGCCGACGGCCGTGTTGACCAGGCCGGAGACCGGGGCGATGCCGTCCACCAGGCCGGTGACGGTGCCGACGGCGTTGACCGAGAGGCCACCGGAGACGGCGTCGAGGGCGGCGTCCGAGATCTCGGCGGTCTCAACCTGGGGGGTGGAGTTCATGATGGAACTTCCCTTCATATAGCGCTTCACAAGGGGGGAGCGGCCCCCTTCTGGGGACAGAACGACGGCCGCGCACGTGGGTGCCCACTTCTCGTCCTCGAGAGCCGGCTGCTCCCGTCTCCGAGAACTCGGCGGCCCCCGCGGTGCGATGGATATAAGCAGATGGCCGCCGCGCACATCCAATCAACATGGCCCCCCACCAGCGCACTTGGTGACCATGACGGTTCATTGGTGCAGGCTTGCGCACGGCTTGGGAGCGACTTCTTCACAGGGATCGCGGCATCGTCATACGTCCTTCATTGCCTGCAGGAAAACGAATTGGACAGTCCAGCCTCAAAGGCACGGCACGCGAATCACGCTTGTGCAGAACTCCCGTCCCCCGTGACCCCGCTGAGCATTCGGTGTGGAGATTCCCCGCAGCCGGTTTCCCGATCACCGGCGTCGACGGACCGCCACCGCGCGGTAGCCGAGGGTGTCGAAGCGGGACCGAGGAGGGGGTGGGCCGCCTGTGCGACAAGGTCCCGACGGGCCGCGGGGGCGGGAAGTCGTGAAATGGCAGGCCAACGGGGGGCGTAGCGCGCTTTGCGAAATGGAAGATCGGAATATTTCTGCGAAGCGTTGAACACCCCCTCGGAACCATCCGTACCAACTGGCAACCAGGCGCCCCCAGTTCACCCGCCGGACGGCGGTACGGACCCCGTCCCCAGGAGGTCAAGAGTTGAGTCACAAACGAGCCACCAAGCGCAAGGCGTTCATAGCCGCAGGCGGTGTGGCGGCGCTCGGCGCGGCAGCCCTCGTCCTGCCGAACGCGATGGCGTCGCAGACGGACGCCAAGGGCGCCGCCCCGAAGACGCTCGCCGCGAGTGACGCCTCGGATCTCGCCTCCCAGCTCCAGGACCTGCTCGGTGAAGCCTTCGCGGGCGCGTACTACGACTCGGGCGAGAAGCGCCTCATCATCAACGTCATCGACGGCCTTCAGATCGAGGGCGACGACAACAACGTGATCATCCAGGCCCAGGAGGCCGGCGCGGAGGTCCGTGAGGTCGAGAACAGCTGGTCCGAGCTGCAGAAGGGCGCGGCCACGCTGAAGGAGGAGGCCACCGTCCCGGGCACCGCCTGGGCGATCGACCCCCGCACGAACAAGCTCCAGGTCACCGCCGACTCCACGGTCACGGGCGAGAACTGGGACACCATCGAGTCGACGGTCAAGTCGCTCGGCGCGGGCATGGCGACCATCAAGAAGTCCGCCGGCACCTTCAAGCCCTTCCTGGAGGGCGGCGACGCCATCTTCGGCGGCGGCGCCCGCTGTTCGGCCGGCTTCAACGTCGTCAATGCCGAGGGCGCCCCGGCCTTCCTGACCGCCGGTCACTGCGGTGTCGCGGAGGCCGAGTGGTCCGAGGAGGAGAACGGCGCGCCGATCGGCACCGTCGACGCGGCGACCGCCACGTTCCCCGGCGCCGGCGACTTCGCCCTGGTCAACTACAACGACCCGGCGACGCAGGCGGCCAGCACGGTCGACCTCGGCAACGGCCAGACGGTCGACATCAACGCGGTCGGCGAGGCGGCGGTCGGTCTCCAGGTCTTCCGCATGGGCAGCACCACCGGGCTCGCCGACGGCCAGGTCACCGGTCTCGAAGCCACGGTGAACTACCCCGAGGGAACCGTCACCGGCCTCATTCAGACCAACGTCTGCGCCGAGCCCGGCGACAGCGGCGGCTCGCTCTTCACCGAGGACGGCCAGGCCATCGGCCTGACCTCCGGCGGCAGCGGCGACTGCACCGTCGGCGGCGAGACCTTCTTCCAGCCGGTCACCACCGCCCTCGCGGCCACGGGCGCCACCCTCGGCGACGGCGGCGCGGGCGCGGGTGAGGAGGCCGCCGGCGGTGCCGGTGACGCCGCTGGCGCCGGTGAGGAGGCCGACGGCGGAGCCGCCGCCGGTGCCGGTCAGGAAGAGGGCGCAGCGGGCGCGGGCGAGGAAGAGGGCGCCGCAGCGGCCGGTGCCGGTGACGAGGCCGCCGCCGCGGGCGCGGGTGAGGAGCACGAGCAGGGCGCCGGCGAGCAGGGCGCCGACGAGCAGGGCGTAGGCGACCAGGGCGACCATCAGTAGGCGAAAGCCACCGAGTACGTGGGCGACGGCCCGGGGATCAGCGGCCACTGACCCCGCCCGTCGCCCCACGACCCATCCGCCGGCTCACCCACAGTGGTTCCGGCCGGCAGATGGCACGGTCCGGCCCTCCGGCGGGAGGGCCGGACCACACGCCTGCGGCGGTGTCACCCGGCGGAGCCGGTCGCCCGCAGCAGCAGCAACGCCACGTCGTCCGCCCGCTCCTGCGCCGCCTCGGTCTCCCGTACGAGACCGTCGGCCAGCGCGTCCAACGGCCGCTCCCCGGTCGTCGAGAGCCGCTCCCCGAGATCCGCCAGCGCGTCCTCGATGTCGACGCCCGGCGACTCGATCAGCCCGTCCGTGTACAGGGCCAGCACCGAACCCTCCGTCAGCGCCACCTCCGTCGTCGGGTACGTGGCCGCCGCGTCGATGCCCAGCAGCGGACCGCCCGCCAGGTCGAGCACCCGCACCTTCCCGTCCGGCCGGCGCAGCAACGGCGGCGGATGCCCGGCCCGCGCCATGACGGCCGTCCCGTGCTCCGGGTCCAGCCGCAGATACAGACAGCTGGCGAACAGTTCCGAACCCAGGTCGATCAGCAGCCGGTTGGTGCTGCTCATCACCTCCTCCGGCGTCTGCCCGACGGTCGTGTACGCGCGCACGGCCGTACGGATCTGCCCCATCAGCCCCGCCGCCGTCACGTTGTGCCCCTGTACGTCGCCGATGACCGCCGACGCCCTCCCGTGGGAGAGGACCAGGTCGAAGAAGTCGCCGCCGATGTCCATGCCACGGGTGGCCGGCAGATAGCGGGAGGCGGACTCGATGCCCGGGATGGAGGGCAGCGAGTGCGGCAGCAGCGCCTTCTGGAGGCCGTGCGCCACCTGGTGCTTGGCGTCGTACAGCAGAGCCCGCTCCAGTGCCTGGGCGATGAGGCCGCTGAGGCTGGTCAGCACCGCGCGCTCCTCGGGCGGGAACGGATGCGGCTCCGCGTACCCGAGGACCCAGGTGCCCACCGGCCGCCCGGAGGCGATCAGCGGGATGTACGCCCAGGCGCCCAGCCCGTCCGGTGTCTCCTTCCGCAGCGGATACAGGTGCTCCAGCTGCTGCCGGGACTCGAAGAACGCCGGCACTCCGGTGACCAGGGCGTGCGCCCCGGGCATCGCCGCGGTGAGCGGCATCCCGTCGAAACGCTCCACGAGATGCGGGTCGGCGTAGCCGCGGTGTCCGAGCACATGCAGGCGCCCCGCGCGTGAGCCGAGCATCACCAGGGCCTGGCTGCCGATGGCCGGGGCGATCTCGTCGGCCACCAGGTCCACCACGTCCTGCACCCCGACCGCCTCGGTGAGCGCGCTCGCCAGCGCCAGCACGTGGTGGATGGTCACCAGCCGGCCCGGCCCGTGGCTCTCCTCCCGCGCCGCGTGCTCGGCCTCGGCGACCGCCCGGGCCCGGGAGATCCGTACGCTCAGACCGTTGGTCCCCGGGTACAGCCGGAAGGACAACCAGTCGCTCGGCGGTCTCAGCGCCACGAACGAGGTCACGTGCTGGCTCATCAGGGCCGCCCGGTACCGGTCCTCGTACGCGGGATCGTTGAGCCACGGCACGGACACCCACAGCTGGGTGCCCAGCAGGCCGCTCACCGGGATGCCGAGCAGTTCGGCGGTGGCCGCGTTGGCGAAGGTGATCCGCCCGTGCAGATCGAGCGCGCACATCCCGTACGGAAGCCGCGCCACCATCCGCGCGGCCTCCACCGTGCCGAGCGTCCCCGCGACCGTGGTCGCCGACGGCGCCGACAGATCCGGCTCCGGCCGCACCGGGCGGCCCTCCTCCTCGGCGCGCCGCAGCCGCATCGCGAGCCGGTCGCAGGCCGAGGTCAGCTGGTCCCGCTCGCGCTCGCTGAGCTCGGGCGGGTGAGAGCCGGGCCAGGTCAGGAAGACCGCGCCGTAGGTGGTGTCGCGGGTCGCCACCGGCAGGGCGGCGAGGGCGAACGGGTAGGGCAGGACCACCGCGATCCGGGGATAGCGGCGGGCCATCTGTTCCTCGCCGTTGACCCACACCAGCCGCCGGCCCCGTACGGCCTCGGAGACCGGGACCGGTGAGTTGAGTCCCACCCGCTCCCAGGGCGCGGCGAACGATCTCGGCAGCCCCGCCATGACGGCCATCTCCAGGACCGGCTCGTCCGGCGTCAGCAGGTACACCGCGCCCGAGTGGGCCTGGACGTCGTCCATCATCGCGGCCAGTGCCAGCGACAGCAGTGGATGGCCGACGCGTCCCGTCTCGACGGTCGTCCGCGCTCCTGACGCGTGGACGTCGGACATGCCGACCACCTCCTCGCACGACCGTGCGACAGACCCCAGGGTCAAGGCTCCTCCCTGGGGGCCGCCCGCGCACGGCGAGCGGCGGCCGCGGACGCTCCGCCGTACCCCCTCTCGCCCACGCCATGCCCCCGCGCTGATGCGCGGCGTCGCGCACGGGCGCCGTAAGTGCGCCCCCACGCACCCCGATGGCTGGTTCTTCGCGCCCGGGCGTGGTGGGGGGCGCCAACAATGGGCACGCGCTGAGCGGAGGACATCGGTGGTCGGCAGGCGGAGGGGCGAACGTGATCCGGGTACTTCTCGTGCACGACGAGTGTCTGGTCAGATCGGTGCTGGCGGAGTGGCTCCGCCGGGAATCCGACCTGACGGTGTTCCACACGTCCTGGCGCGCCGCGCCGGGGCGGGTGCGGACCCTGCGGCCCGAGGTCTGCGCCGCGGACCTGGACTGCGCGGACGCGGTCGGCATCCCGCCGCTCGCCGATCTGCGCGGCACGGGCGGCCCGGCCCCCGGTCTGCTGGTCCTGGCGCACGCGGGCAGACCCGGCCTGCTCAAGCGCGCGGCGGAGGCGGGTGCCCTCGGCTACGTGGACAAGGAGGGCTCCCCGCAGCGGCTGGTGTCCGCGATCCGCGAGGTCGCCCGGGGCAGACGCTTCGTCGACGACTCCCTCGGCTTCGGCTTCCTCAAGGCCGCCGAGATGCCGCTGACACGGCGGGAGTTGAGCGTGTTATCCCTGGCTGCCGAGGGAGCCTCCGTCGCGGAGATCGCCGGCAGCCTGCACCTCTCCCACGGGACCGTGCGCAACTACATGGCCGCGATCACCCGCAAGACGGGGGCGCGCAACAGGATCGACGCGATCAGGATCTCGCAGGGGGAGGGGTGGCTCTGAGGCGCCGGGGGAGCTCACCGGCGTAGGTCCCGGGAGCCAGGCGCCGACCAGGTCCCGGTACAGCGGTGAGCGGGCCAGGAGTCCGTCGTGGTCCCCGTACGCGACGGACCGTCCGTCCATGACCAGCACCCGGTCCGCGCGGCGGGCCGAGCTGAGGCGGTGCGCGACGACCACGAGGGTCGTGCCCGGCCGCCGCGCGAAGGCCCGCTCCGCGCGTTCCTCCGCCTCCGCGTCCAGGTGAGAGGTCGCCTCGTCGAGGATCACGACCTCCGCGTACGACAGGTACGCCCGCGCCAGCGCGACGAGTTGCCGCTCCCCGGCGGACAGCGCGCCCGGGTCGACCTCTCCGGCCGGGCCGCCCAGCCGGACCATCACCTCGGTGAGCCCCACGGCCTCGGCGGCGGCCCACAACTCGTCCTCGGGCACGGGTTTCGGCCGCAGCTCGCCGAGGTTTTCTGCGAGGGATCCCCCGAAGACGTACGCCTCCTGCGGGATGAGCACCCGGTGTGCGCGGGATGTGGCGCCGGGTACCGGCCGCCCACACAAGTGGACGGTGCCGTGCCGGGGACGCAGGAGACCCGCGACGACCCCGGTGAGCGTGGACTTGCCGACGCCGCTGGGGCCGACGACGGCCAGGTGCGTGCCGTGCGGGAGGCGGAGGTCGAGGCCGTCGAGGACCGGGGTGCCGGAGGAGCCGTAGGCGAAGGTCACGGAGGCGAGGGAGAGGGCGTCCCCGGAGGCCGCGTCGCGCGGGTCGGCGGCGGGGCGGTGCGGGCCGGGGCTCGGCGAGACGGGGGAGTGCGCCGGCGACGGGGTGCGCGGCGACGGGGTGCGCGTCGAGGGCCGCGGGATGTCGTCCGGGGGCCGGGAGGCGGGTGCCGGGGCCAGTCTGCGGAGCACCACCGCGAGCCGGGAGCCGCTGGTGCCCAGGCCGTGGACCAGGTTCTGCAGGGCGGGAAGGAGGGACTGGGTGACGTAGGCGAGGGCGCCGATCAGGGCGCCCGCGCTCACCCCCTGATCCAGGAGCCACGGGGTGGCCACCAGGAGCAGTACAACGGGCAGTTGACCACCGATCGCCAGGGAGGCGACCCGCGCGACGCCCCAACGGGCCAGGGAGCGCGCGGCCCGGAACTCCGCGTCGACGCACCGGCCGGTGTCGGCGGCGACCGTGTCCTCCGCGCCGGCCGCCGTGATGTCCCGCAGCCCCGGGCAGACGGTACCGAGCCGGTCGGCGAGGGCCTCGTCGGCGACCAGGAAACGCTCCTGGCGGCGGGCCAGGGGCCTGAGCGTCACCAGGAAGAGGGCCACGCCGGTGACCAGTGGTGGGCCGACGACCAGCAGCAGCGGCGGGGCCAGGGAGAAGAGGCCGACGAGGGCCCCGGCGGAGGTGAACAGGAACGAGCGGGACACCATGACGAGTCCGGCGAAGGTGTCCCGGGCGATCTCCACCTGCTGGGTCAGCCCCGACAGGGCACCGCCGTCCGCCTCCTGGACCCCCCGGTCGACCACCCCGCGCACCAGCCGGTCCCGCAACGGTTCCACGAGCCCCGCCACGCACGCGTACACCCGCCAGGTGCCCAGCGCCCCGAGCACCACCGCCCCGGCGGCGGCCCCGAGCCAGCCCAGGCCGACGCCCGCCCGCCCCGCGAGGAAACCGTCGTCGAGGGCTCGCGCGAGCGCGTACCCCATCAGAAAGGTCTGCCCCGTCTCCAGCACGGACCACAGAACCAGCCGCACGACGACCCACCTCCGCGCCCGGAGAAACCGGAGGCCCCGGCGCGGCAGCCCGAGCGGGGGCACACCCGGCCGCGACGCCCCGTCGACGCGGCCGGTCCCCGTCGCGCGGGTGGCGGGCCCCGTCTCCGGTGCTTCGCTCTCGCCGCCCGTGCGCGTCGCGGCGGTGGCGGCCCCGGCTGCCTGCGCTTCGCCGGCGTCCCCGGGTCGGTTCGTGCCCGCGGTGCGCGTGTGGCGCGTCGCTCCGGTTTCGGGGCCCTCGGTGGGGCCCCGTCGTCCAACGGCCTCCTTCATCGGCCCCCTCCGCGCGGCGCGCCGTGTGCCGTGGTGTCGTCGCGGGCGGCGGCGCCCCCGTCCTTGCCGGTCGGGGCCCGTGTTCCGAACAGTTCCCGGTACTCCGCCGTGTGCCACAGCTCCATGTGCGGTCCGACGGCCCGCACCCTCCCCTTCTCCAGCCACACCACGGTGTCCGCACGGGCCGCCGTGGTGACGCGGTGGGCGATGAGCAGCCGGCTGCCACCGGTGGTGGGGCGAAGAAGCGCGTCGGTGATGTCGTGCTCGGTGAGGGTGTCCAGGCTGGAGAGGGCGTCGTCGAGCACGAGGAGACGACAGTCGCGGGCGAACGCACGGGCCAGGCCCAGGCGTTGGGCCTCCCCACCGGACAGGGGCGCGTCGGCACAGGGCGTGGCGTAGCCCTCGGGAAGACGGCGGACGAACCCGTCGGCGTGCGCGGCGCGGGCCGCCTCCCGGATCCGTGCGGGGGAGGGCCGGCCGGTGCCGAAGGCGATGGTGTCCTCCACCGACCCATCCAGCAGGGCCGGGCGTTCGAAGGCGTGGACGATCGCCCGGCGCAGCTCGCGGCGGTCCAGCTCCGGCAGGGGCACCCCGTCGAGCCGCACCTCCCCGTCGTCCGGATCCGTCAGCCGCCCGGCCACGGCCGCGAGCAGCGACTTGCCCGCACCGGACCGGCCCACGACGGCCACCGTGCCACCGCCCGGCACCACCAGATCGACGCGGTCCAGCACGGCACGCCCACCTCGGCGGACGGTCACGGAGCGTAGCTCCAGCCGCCCCGTCCCGCCGGGCGGCAGCGCACGTTCCCCGTACTCGGTCGCGGGCTCGCTCCGTATCTCGTCCAGACGCCGGGCCGCCGTCCGCGCGCGGACCAGGCCCGAGAGCTGCCCTACGAGGACGCCGACGCCCGCGGCCAGCACGGCGTAGCGGGACGCGGCCAGCAACTCGCCCACGGACAGGTGCTGTCGGGTGAGCAGGACGCCGGCGCCGGCCACGACGGCGAGCTGCAGGAGCGGGGCCACGGTGGCCGCGCGGGCGGCGGCGCGCCCCTGGACGTGCCACATGCGGTGCCCTTGGCGGGAGAGTTCGGGCAGGGGGCGCAGGACACGGGCGACGGTGCGCTCGGCCGTGCCGGCGGCCGCGATCGTGCGGTGTCCGGCGACGGCCTCGGCCAGGCCCCCCGCGATACGGCCCTGGGCCCGCTGGTAGCGCGTCGAGCAGTCGGAGGAGTCCCGCGCGAGGGCACGCAGCACCAGGGCGAGCAGCGGGGCGCCGATCAGGAAGACCACGGCGAGCCACGGGTCGATCAGCGCGAGGGCCACCACCGCGCCCAGGGGCCCGGCGAGCGCGGCGACGAGCGCGGCACCGGTCGCGGGGGCCGTGCCCGCCTGGGCCGCGTTCCCGACGAGCCGGGCCACCAGGTCCCCCGAGCCGAACCGGGAGCCGGCCCGTGGCCCCACGGCCAGGACGTGCCGGACGAGTCGGTGGCGCAGCCATGCGGTCGCACCGGCGTTCGTGGTGCCGCCGAGCACGGTCTCGACCGCGTCGAGGGCGGCCGCCGCGAGGACGAGCGCCGCGCACCGCAGCACCCAGGCGGAGCCGTCCGGGTCGCCCGCCAGCAGCAGGTCCAGAGCCCGGCCCAGGGCGACCGGCAGCAACAGGTTCGCCCCCGTCGAGGCCATGGACACGAGCGCCAGGGCCGTACAGCGGGCACCGGAGTGCCGGACGGTCGAACGCAGCAGAGGGACGGACACGGCCGCCGGGCCGCGGGCACCGCCTTCGGTGAGGGTCGTCATACCCGTCCTGACGTGGGACGACCGGATGAACGGCCGGATGAAGGACTACATATGAAGGACTACGGATGGAGGCCAGACGGATGAAGGACTCCGGATGGAGGCCAGACGGACGGAGGCCTGACGGATGGAGGCCTGACGGACGGAGGACAGACGGACGGAGGACAGACGGATGAGCTCCGGACGGCCCCTTCCCGGACAGGGGGAGGGGAGCCGTCCGGAGCCCTCGGCGCGACTCAGCCGCCGTACCGGTCCGACGGGCGTCCCGGACGGCCGGGACGCCCCGCTCGGATCAGAGGCAGAGCGTGATGCTGGCCGCGCTCACACAGGACAGCACGCTCAGGGAGCTGGGGCCGCCGGTGCCGGTCGTCTCGTCGGCTTCCATCGTCTGCAGGTCGAGAAGTGCCATGTCGATTCCTTTCGATCGATGGCCCGCGAACGGGCCCTTGTGGGGACGGGGTGGTGCGTCACGACTGCGCCGGACGGCGAAGCCGCGTCAATGGGGCCGCCGTCGCGGCGGCGGCAGGAACGGAAGGTGTGCCGTGGCGTCGGTGTCGGCGGCGGTCTGGGCCGCGCCGAGTGCCAGCAGGCACCCCGCCGTTCCGGTGGCGAGGTCCATGGAGAGCCGCATCAAGTGGCTGCCGGGGAAGGCCAGTTGTCCCTGGTAGGGCATGGAGTGCCAGCCGAGGGCGGCGATCTGTTCCGTCAGCCGCTCGCGCGGGGCGCCCGACCGGGCGAGGTGCAGGATCATCCCGGCGCGGCCCTCGAACAGCCCCGGCTGCGCGTAGAAGCGATAGGTCGCGGCGGTCAGGACACCCGCCCGGACCCGGGTGTACTCGTCCGGCAGAGGACCGGTGCCGGTGGTCGTGCCCGTGCCGGTGTCCGTGAGACCGTTCGCCGCCAGATGCTCGTCGAGCACCATCGCGACGCCCACGCTCCCGTCGCCGAGGTACGGCATGGTCCGCCACCCCTCGTCGACGGCCAGCCCTCCGTTCTTCTGCTCGACGAGGCACTCCAGGTCCTGCCGCAGCGCCTCGCCCGCCGCGTCGAGCCACGCGCGCTCGCCCGTCGCCTCGTACCGGCGCAGCAGGAACAGCGCGGGTCCGCTCGCGCCGCGCAGCAGGCCGGCCCGGCGGCGGGGCGGTGCGGGGCGCGGCTCGGCGAGACGGTGCACGAGGAGGTCGGCCGCCCGAGCCGCGTGGTCGCGCAGCGCGGACTCACCGGTCGCCCGCGCCAGTTCGTCGAGGACCAGGCCGAGCCCGGCGAGCCCGCCGCGCAGGTCGGACGAGAGCTTGTGCCACTTCTCACCGAGGACCTGCTCGACCAGGTCCAGGGCCCGCTGCCTGTGCCCCAGCCGCTCCAGGGTGTGGGCGACGCCCGCGAGACCGTCGTACAGACCGAGCGGGGTGCCGATCGGCACCGGGTCGGTGTGGTCGAGCAACCAGCGCTCGCCCTCCTCGTAGCGCTCGGCGCCGACCTCCGTGAGCGCGTACAGCACCCCGGCCGCGCCGTGCGCGAGCCCGAGACCGCCGCCGTCGGAGAACTGGGCGACGTCGCCGGGGAAGAGCCGGTCGTCGCGCTCCGGTGTCGCGGAGGCCAGGATCGCCTTGACCATGGAGTCACGGCTGTAGGGCCAGTCGCCGGGCTCGGCGAGGGACCAGCCGGCCTCCACACCGGCCGCCACGGCCGCCCCGGTCGCGGGGGCCCGGGTCCGCGCCACCGGTGTCGGCGTCGTCCCCTCGGTGCCGGTGCCGGTGACGGTGTCACGGGTGATCTCCGCCACCGCCTCGTCCAGGAAGGCCCGCGGCACCTGCGGGAACTGTTCCGCGATCACCGCCGCCAGATGCGCGGCCTTCTCCCGCTCCACCACCAGCAGCGAGGTGACCGGCAGGAACAGCGCGAGGCGCAGGCACGCGAGGGCGTAGCGGTCGACGTCCGGGCCCGTGCGGTCCGGGGGTGCCAGGAATCCGGGGTGCGCGACGACCTGGCGGCCGTTCTCCTCGGCGGGCGCCGCCGCCTCGAAGTCCAGCAGCGACACCGAGTGCTCGTCGGGCGCGACCATGATGTTGAAGACGTGCAGGTCGTTGAAGACGATCCCGCGCGTGTGCACGGCCTCCACCGCCTCCTCGACGGCCCGGTGGACCCGTAACGCCCAGGCCGTGTACGCGGCGACCGCGCCCGGTTCGGGGTCGGCGGCGAGCAGCGGGTGCCGTTCGGCCACGTAGGAGTTGAGCGGGCGGCCCTCCACGAAGTCCATGACCAGGAAGCGGTGGTCGCCCAGGGTGAACCAGTCGCGGACCTCGGGCACGACCCCCAGGCCGGCCAGCCGCTCCAGCGCGGCCTTCTCCCGCTCCAGCCGGGTGACCGCGTCAGCCCCGTCGGCGGCCAGCCCGGCGTGCGGTCGGCCCTCCTTGAGGACGACCCGGCGCCCGTCGCGGGTGTCGGTGCCGACGTACACGCCGCCGCCGTTGGAGAAGTGCAGCGCCTTCTCGATGCGGTACGGCAGCTCGCCGACCGTGGTCGTGTTGCGTGCCGCCAGCTGCGGCTCCAGGAACGCGGGCAGGGTCACCCAGTCCGGGACGTGGAAGGTCGGCTTGCGCTGGTCCGGCACCAGTGTGCCCGCGCCGTCGCGGACGGCCGGGACGAGCGTGCCGCGCTCGTCGACGACGAAGGAGCGGGCGAAGGCGCCGTAGCGGACGTACAGCGGTCCGTCGTTCCAGCGCAGGTCGGTGAGGATGTACGGCCCCTCGAAGCCTTCCAGGAGCGCCCCGAGCTCGCGCAGGACGAGGTGCAGCTGCTCCTCGTCGGCCGGGTAGACCGTCACGAACTTGCCGCTGGTGTCGCGGGCCGCGTACTTCGCGTTGCGCAGGTGCAGCAGGTGCGGGCCCGGTACGAACTTGAACGGGATCCGGCGGGGCACGCAGTAGTCCCACACGATCGCCGCGACGCGGCCCGCGTTCCCCCGGGTGGCGGAGGCGTGCACTTTCCATCCCTGGGTGGGCCCGGGACGGGGCCGCCCGCCGTCGTCGACCGGGGTCAGCGTCAGCCAGTCCCCGATCCGGGCGGCCCGCCAGCCCTCGGGGACCGCGCGCCCGGCCGTCTCGTAGCCAGGCGCCGTGGTGCCGGCGCGGTCACCGGCCGACAGCCGGTCGGGTGTCTCGTAGAAGTGTCGGTCGGCGAGCGCGTACGCCTCGTACCGCTTGTCCATGCGCGTCCCCCGGGTCGTGTGCCGTCACTGCCGTCGCCCCCTGGGCCGGGTGAGGACGAGCCTTCCAGCCCGGCCCGGTGCCCGACAGTCACGGCTGTCACCAGTGACCCGTCACGGCTGTCACGCGACCACTGTGCGGAACGCATGCGTAAAGATCTGTTCGGGTTCTTTCGAACCCTGGGAGCCTCCTCGCGGCGGGCCCCCGGCCTCGCTGAACGGTCCCAGGGGCTGCGCGAGCGTGCCGGAAGCGCTGTAATTGCGGACGTGGTCAGTGAGGGCGCTGCGGAACACGGAACGAGGACGCTGCGTGCCGAACTCGCGCTCAAGACGCTCGGCGGCGATCTCGATCCGCACGAGCGGCTGCACGCCATCCTCGAACAGGTGCTCGTGTTCACCAGTGCGACCGTCGCCGCCGTGTACCTCCCGGACGGTGAGGGCGAGGCGCTCTCCCTCACCGCCTCCGCCGGCGTGCCCAGGCGCCTGTACGGGCTCTCCGACACCTATCCGGCCTCGGGCACCGCCCCCGTCGCCGAGACCTGCCGTTCGGGCCGCCCGCGCTGGCTCGTCTCCACCGCCTCGCACCGGAACGCCGACCTGCTCCGGAACGCCGACCTGCACCAGAACGCCGATGTCTCCGAGGGCGCCGGTGTCTCGGAGGGCGCCGACGCCCCTCAAGGCGCCGAGGGCCCTGACCTTCCGGAGGGCGCCGGTGTCCCCAAAGGCCCCGATGTTCCCAAGGGCGCCGATGTCCTCGAAGGCGCCGGTGTCCCCGAGGGCGCCGACGCCCCCCAGAGTGCCGACCTTCCCGAGGACGCCGACCTCCGCCGCGCCCACCCCGAGGGGTTCTCGCTGGGCGTGCTGCCGCTGCGCGAGCGCGGCTGTCTGGTGGCCGTCGGCGACGGCACGGACGCCTTCGACGCCGAGGACCGGCGCTGCCTCGGGCTGCTCGCCGAGGCGGCCGCCGGAGCCACCCCCGCTCCGCCGGCCGGACACGGGGCCTCGTTCGACCTCGCCATGGACAGCGGGCGGGTCGAGGTCGACGACGGCCTGCTGGACCTGTTCGGCATCGGCCGGGACGACTTCGACGGCCGTGTCGAGACCCTGATCGCGCTGACCGTGCCCGAGGACCTGCCGGCGCTGATGTCCGTCGTGGAGGCGGACCACATGTCCATCGGCGACCGCGAGCTGGAGTTCCGCATCCTCCAGCCCTCCGGAGAGCAGAGGTGGCTCAGGCTGCGCGGCCGGATCCTGCCCGGCGGCGAGAACCGGCCCGCCCGCCTCGTCGGCACCGTCGCCGACGCCTCCACCCTGCGCACCGGGCGTGGGGACGTGGCCCGCATCCAGCGTCTCGCCGCCGCCCTCGCCACCGCCGGCACGGTCCGGGACGTCAGCCAGGCCGTGGTGACCGCCCTGCGCAAACCGCTCCTGGCCGACCGGATCGCCCTCGCCGAGCTGGAGGGCGACCGCCTGGTCGTCACCGTCCTCGATCCGCCGCAGCCGGAGGTCTGGCCCGAGGTGTGGCGCTCCGAGTGGCGCTCCGAGTGGCCGGACGCGCCCGTGCGCACCATGCCGACCCTCGCCACCGCGCTGCGCGAGGGACGCGCCGGGATCTGGCCCGCCGGAGCCGATCTGGAGCCCGCCCTCGCCGACGTCGGCCCCGGCGGTCTCGCCGTCCTCCCGCTGCCCGCCGGCGGTCGTATGGCCGGTGCCTGCCTGATCGGCTGGGACAACCCTCACGACTTCGGACCCGAGGAACGTGCCCTGCTCACCGCCGCCTCCGGCCTGGCCGGGCAGGCCCTGATGCGGGCCCACGCCTTCGACGCCGAGCACGAACTCGTCGGCATGCTCCAACGCACCCTGCTCCCGCGTCGGCTGCCCCAGCTGCCCGGCGCGGTGGCCGTCGCCCGGTATCTGCCCACCACCGCCGGTCTGGAGGTCGGCGGCGACTGGTACGACGTGATCCCGCTGCCCGACAACCACGTGGCCCTCGTCATCGGTGACGTCCAGGGCCACAACGCGGGCGCCGCCACCCTGATGGGCCAGATGCGCACCGCGCTGCGCGCGTACGCCGTCGAGGGACACCCGCCGGACGTCGTCGTCTCGCACGCCAATCGGCTCCTCATGGACATGGAGACCGACCTCTTCGCCACCTGCTGCTACGTCGACATCGACATGGAGGAGGGCTCCGCCTGGTACGTCCGCGCCGGGCACATCCCGCCCGTGCTGCGCCACCCGAACGGCAGCACCGAGATCAGTGAAGCCGAGGGCGGCCCGCCGCTCGGTGTCGTGATGCAGGCCGACTTCCCGATGAGCCCTCTGCGGCTGACTCCCGGCACCCTGCTGGCCCTCACCACGGACGGCCTGGTGGAGTCCGCCGACGTCGACGTCGAGGACGGCCTCGACCAGCTCGCCGCCGAACTGTCCGCAGCCGATCCCGCGCACCTCGGCGTGGTCGCCGACACCCTGCTCGGCGGCGCCAACCGTGACGACGACGTGGCCCTGCTCCTCGTCCGCTACGACGGCATGGCCCTGCGCCCCCAGCGCGAGAACTGGAGCGTGTGGCGCGTCCCCCAGGCGGTCGGGCAGGCCCGCCGCTACACCCGGCGCGTCCTGCGCCGCTGGGGCGTCGACTCCATGGCCGACACCGTGCTCCTCGTGGTCTCCGAACTGGTCACCAACGCCCTTGTGCACACCGACGGCCGCGTCCGCCTCGACCTCACCCTGCTCGCCGACCGCCTCCGGGTCTCCGTCGCCGACTCCTCCCCCCGTACCCCGATGAAACCCACCGTCATCGGCTGGGAGGCCACCGGCGGCCGCGGCATCCTCCTCGTCGAGGCCATGTCCTCCGCATGGGGCACGGTCCCCGTCAGCGGCGGGAAGCAGGTGTGGGCGGAGATCCCCATCGAGTGACACGCTGGCCGGGTGCGCCTGCTGCTCCTCTCGGACACCCACCTGCCCAAGCGCGCGAAAGCGCTGCCCGCACCACTCCTCGCCGAACTCCCGCACGCCGACGTGGTCGTGCACGCCGGCGACTGGGTGGACGAGGCCACCCTCGACCTCCTCCAGGCCCGCTCACGGCGGCTGATCGCCGTGTACGGCAACAACGACGGCCCCGCCCTGCGCGCCCGACTCCCCGAGGTGGCCCGCGCCGACCTGGCCGGGCTGCGCCTCGCCGTCGTCCACGAGACCGGCCCCGCCCAGGGCCGCGAACACCGCTGCGCCGCCCGGTTCCCCGACACCGACGTCCTGGTCTTCGGCCACAGTCACATCCCCTGGGACACGACCACCTCCACCGGTCTGCGCCTGCTCAACCCCGGCTCCCCGACCGACCGCCGCCGGCAGCCCCACTGCACCTACATGACGGCGACGGTCGCGGACGGCGCGCTCACGCAGGTGCGCCTGCACCGACTGCCGCCCAGGACCTGAACCGGGGGCGCGCCATGCACCTCACCCGGGCGGCGCCGGCGGATGGATCACCCCGGTCGTCGCCGTCAGCGGCACCCCGCTGCCGCCCCACCTCAGCGCGACGATCTCCGCCGCGACCGACACGGCCACCTCCTCCGGCGTACGGGCGCCGAGGTCCAGGCCCACGGGGGAGCGCAGCCGGGACAGCTCCGCGGTGCCGAGCCCGGCCTCCCGCAGCCGCCGGGCGCGGTCCTCGTGCGTCCGGCGGCTCCCCATCGCCCCGATGTAGGCAGCCGGCCGGCGCAACGCCTCCTCCAGCAGCGGCACGTCGAACTTGGGGTCGTGGGTGAGCACACAGACCACCGTGCGGTCGTCGGTGGCGGTGCCGCGCAGATAGCGGTGCGGCCAGTCGACGACCACCTCCACGGTGGCCGGGAAGCGTTTCGGGGTGGCGAACACCGGACGGGCGTCGCACACGGTGACCCGGTACCCGAGGAAGTCACCGATACGGGCCACGGCCGCCGCGTAGTCGATCGCGCCGAAGACCAGCATGCGGGGCGGCGGCGCGAACGAGTGCAGGAAGACGGTGACCGCGTCCTCACGCCGCTCGCCGTGCGGACCGTAGTGCCGGGTCGCGGTGACTCCCTGAGCCAGCTCCCCGCGCGCGTCTGCGGCCACGGCGGCGTCCAGACCCGCCGTGCCCAGGGTTCCGAGGGTGCCGGGGGTTCCGCGGGCCTCGTCCGGCCACACGGCCAGCGTGGCGCCGCGCCGTCCCGGCCCGTCGGTCACGGTCGCCACCGTCACCGGCTGCCCGGCGCCCACCGTCGCGACGACCCGCCCGAACGAGAGATCCTCGGCCGTCGTCACCCGGCGCACCAGGAGCGTGATCTCCCCGCCGCAGGTCAGCCCGACCGCGAACGCGTCGTCGTCGCTGTACCCGAAGGTCGCCGACCGTGCCTCGCCGGACTCGAGGACCTCCTGGGCCAGCTCGAAGACCGCGCCCTCCACACAGCCGCCGGACACGCTGCCGACGACCTCGTCCCCCGGGCCGACCGCCATGGCCGCCCCCGGACCGCGCGGCGCGCTCCGGCTGACCGCGACGACGGTGGCGAGCGCGAAGGGGGAGCCCGCCGCGTACCACTCGCCGAGCGCCGGCAGGATCTCACGCATCGCCCGCTCCTCTCGCCTTCCCGGCGGTTCCCCCTCCATCCAAGTACGCGGCCCGGCGTACGGCACACCGACAGTCCGCCCCGCCGACCTACGCCGGCCCGAGTGCGTTCGGCCCGTCGCGCGGACGCCCATACGGATGAGGCTCCGCGCCCCTGTTCGGGTGGCCTGTGCCGCCCGCCGCGCCAGGCGCGTTGCCACGCGGGACCCGGATACATGAAATGACCATGCTCCTGAGTCCGAGCACCCACCGTCACACACACCTGGGAGGATGCATGCCCTCTGCCACTGCCCGTGGCGCCGTGACCCTCGGCGTCCTGGCCGCAGCTCTCTCCACGTCGCTCTGCGCACCGGCCGTCGCGGACGTCGGCGACGAGGACGTCGTACGGGTCAAGCTCGTCGGTCACGCCGCGTACGACACGACCGCCGCGCACACCGAGCCGGGCGACAGCTGGACCACCTACCTCCAACTGCACGACCCCAAGGGCAAGTACGTCGGCGACGCCGGCTCGCGCTGCACCCTCGTCGAGGCGGACCACCAGCGGTCCACCGCCCAGTGCACCCGCGTGCTGCGCCTCAAGGGCGGGGAGATCACCCTCAACGACATGATCAGCCGCAAGGGCCAGGAGCCCGTCACGGCCAAGACCTCCATCGCGGGCGGCACGGGCATCTACAACGACGCCGAGGGCGAGGGCTACATCACGTTGGAGCCCCGGCGGATCGTCTTCGACCTCTACGTCGATGACTGACCGGCCCTCTGGCGCCGACGCCACGTCGGCCGTTCTGCCGTCCGAGTGCACCCTGTCCGACCTGGAGGTTCTGTGATCACATCGGCTGTCCGCGGGGTGGTCGTCACCGCCCTCACCAGCACGCTCGTCCTGCTCGCGTCGTCGGCGCAGGCCGAGCAGAAGGACGAGGACAACGACATCGAGAAGGTCGAGCTCGTCGGCGTCAACCGGGTCGCCACCTGGCCGTCCCTGGACGGTGTGGTCGGCAGTACCTGGACCACACCGCTGGACCTGTACACCAAGCAGGTCAAGAAGTCCGGCAAGCCGAAGCTGCGGTACGCCGGTGACGGCGAGTCGGAGTGCGACGTGGTGCAGGCCCGGGCCGAGGCGGTGACCGCCCAGTGCACCCGCGTGCTGCGCCTGAAGAAGGGCACGCTGACCCTCAGCGACATGGTCGACTACCGCCCCCTGCAGCCCGTCACGGCCAAGACCGCCATCGTCGGCGGCACCGGCCACTACCGCTCCGCCTACGGAGACGGCTACATCACGCTGGACGGGCACCGGACCCACATCGTGCTCAACGTCGACGAGTGACGGCGAGCCGGAACGGCACCGGCGCGGGGACGCGCACCACGGCTGCGCACCGGTGCCGTTCGGGCTGCGCCCTCAGTCGTTCACGCCGGAGGTCTTCTCGATGAGGCGGGTGAAGACGATGAGCGCGCCCAGGGCGGGCAGCAGACCGGCCAGCGTCCACAGGACGCAGAAGCCCGCCGACGCGCAGACCGTCATGAGCAGCAGTGTGGGCGCGTCCTCGGAGATCCCGGCCATCAGCAGCAGGAACACGATGGACAGGATCCCCATGCCGATGATCGTGAAGAACGGCCACAGGTAGTTGACGACGGGGAGGAGGCGGGCCTTTCTCGCCTTGCGCAGAAAGGTGTTGTCGCAGGCGCGTGTGATCATCGCCAGGACGGCGAACACGGACCCGATGATGACGCCCACCATGGAGACGGCGACGCCCAGCACCTCGTCCATCGGCAGGTCGTCGTCGTGCCCGATCCAGGCGCCCCCGACACCGCCGAGTGTCGCCGCCAGCGGTTCCCCCCACCACCAGCTCCGCAGGCTCACGTGGACGACCCCCATGAACTCCTTGAAGTATTTGTTCCCCGTGGTGCGTCCCGAGGGCTCCTCCGGGAAGGAGCCGGTGTCGGTCCGCGGTTCTGTGCCCATGCAAGCCCAGCCCGATGGTGGTCCGTCTCGCCGAGCCCCTCACAGACGGCTCGGTCTCTGTCGCGTCACTTCGTCACGGGCCCGGCAGGAGGTCCTCACCACCCCGCTGGAGTTTCTCCGCCTCCACCGCGGCCTCGTACCTGCCCATGTCCCGTATCGCGTCGTACAACGACGCACAGCGCTCGTCGCGCGCTTCCGGGCGCTTCAGTGCGCTCCTCGGGTCGAAGTCGCGCGTGCCTGGCTTGTGTTCGCGGAGCCCGCGAAATGAGCTGTCCACCGCTCGTACCGCCTTTCGGGTAAGCCGGACGGAGTACGGAACAAAAGGCTCAAACTGCGCTCAACCATAGGTCGGTTCCGTCGACAGGGCCCTTCATGGTGACGATCGGGTGAACGTCGGTTGAATTCCCGGAGGGCAAGGTCGGTGGCGTCACCCGTTCGGCCCAGGGGGTCCTTCTGTCGCCGCGCGCGCCCCGAGCGCCCCTGCTTGGTCGCGTGCGGGCAAAGAGTTGGCCGTGACGAGTGAACTCTTCTGCGAAAAAGGGTACTTACTCGTGCGTCAGTTGCTATTGACGGTCCGCCTGCCGATTGGGACGGTAGTGAACATGTCGAATGTGGCGGACATGTCAAGATTGCGCACTCGTCTGCTCGGTGTCCTGATCCTCGTCACCGGCTTCCTGACCACGGCGGGCCCCACCCGGCCCGCCTCCGCTCTCACGGACGAACTCTGGTTCGACGCCCAGGCCGCGGCCACCCTCACGGTCGACGGCGGCACCTTCAAGGACGGTCTCGGCCGCGAGGTCGTCCTGCGCGGCTACAACGTCTCGGGGGAGACGAAACTCAAGGAGAACAACGGTCTGCCCTTCGCCTCGGTCGCCGACGCGAAGAAGTCGGCGACCGCGCTCAGAGCGCTCGGCGGCGGCAACTCCGTCCGTTTCCTGCTCTCCTGGGCCTACGCGGAACCGGTGCGCGGACAGGTGAGCTCCTCCTACCTCTCGGCGGCCACCGCCCAGATGGGCGCGTTCCTGGACGCCGGGATCAAGGTCTACCCCGACTTCCACCAGGACCTCTACTCCCGCTGGCTGTTCGACTCCGACAGTTGGTACACCGGCGACGGCGCCCCCAAGTGGGCCGTCGACCTCGGTGGCTACCCCGACGAGTACTGCGGCATCTGCCCGTTCTGGGGCCAGAACATCACCTCCAACGCGGCCGTCACGGAGGCGACGTACGACTTCTGGCACAACACCCACGGGCTCCAGGACTCCTTCCTGGACACCGCGCAGAAGACCATGAGCTACATGAAGGCGAACCTCACGGCCGCCCAGTTCCAGGGCGTCGTCGGCTTCGACCCGTGGAACGAGCCGCATCCCGGGAAGCTCGACTCCGGGCAGACCAGCCGGACGTGGGAGAAGGACGTCCTGTGGCCGTTCTACGTCAAGTTCCGCGCCCGGATGGACTCGGCGGGCTGGCAGTCCAAGCCGGCGTTCGTCGAGCCGAACCTCTTCTGGAACGCCAACATCGACTTCCAGAGGCAGGAGGGCGGCCTCCTCGACTCGGGCACGATCGGACCGCGCTTCGTCTTCAACACCCACTTCTACGACCAGAAGGCGATCTCCGGCGTCTTCATGTGGGGCAAGGCGGAGAACGGCCAGTACGTGAACGACTTCCAGGCCGTCCGTGACCGCGCCGCCGCCGGCGGCACCACGGCGATCGTCAGCGAGTTCGGGCACCCGCTCAGCGGCTCGGTCTCCGACAAGGCACCCACGGTCTACAAGGCCATGTACCAGGCGCTCGACTCCCGGGTGAAGGGCGTCGACTGGTGGTCGAAGCCGACCGCCTCCGGTCCGGTCCTCTCCGGCTCCCAGTGGCAGTGGGACATCTACTGGGGCCGCCACCACGAGCTGATGAACGACAACCCCGACAAGGTGCAGGTCGAGGGCGACGCCTGGAACGGCGAGGACCTCTCCGCCGTACGGCTCGACGACTCCGGCACGGCCGTGCTCCGCCAGGACGCCCGGATGCTGGACCGGATCTACCCGAGCGCCACCGCGGGCAAGGCGGTCGCCTTCACCTACGAGGACCGCTCGCGCGACGGCTCCACGACGCTGACGTGGAACCCGGTGCCCGGCTCCCTGCCGAACGTCTCCTCGCTCGTCGGCTCCGGCCAGTACTCCCTGCTGGTCTGGCGCTCGGACGGCAGCACCGAGCCGACCGAGCTGCACCTGCCGGCGTCCTTCCCCACCACGTCCACCACGGTGGTGTCCGACCTCGGGGTGACGGCCACGCCGCCGGCGTACACCACCTCCACGCCGATCGCCGCCGCCAGGGAACCCGGTGGCACCGGCAGCCGCCGCCTGCTCCTCACCGCCGCCGACTCGGGCAAGCTGCACTACGCCCTGGTCACCAACGGCGCGACAGCCCCGACCGCGACGCAGCTGAACGCGGCGCGGACGGAGCTGTCGAACTGGCTGACCGCCAGGTTCAGTTAGCGGAAGGTCCGGTCCAGTCGGCGGGCACCTTCGCCACCCGCACCCGCTGGGGGTGGTCGCCGACTGCGACGGACACGGTCTTCTTCCCGGTGGCGAAGTCGATCGCCGTGACCTGGTCGGCGCCGCTCTCGGAGACCACACAGGACTTGCCGTCACCGCTGACGGTCGACCAGTACGGCTTGGAGACGGGGACCAGCGGGCCCTCCTGGAGGGTCGCGCGGTCCACGACGGTCGCGTAGTCGTCCATCGTGCCCGCGATGCACAGCTTGCTGCCGTCCGGCTTCATGGTCAGACCGTGGTGGCGGGAGTCGTTGACGAAGGTGGTGCGGTCGTCGCTGACCCCGGGGGACTTCGGCAGGGTCTTGGTGCGGGTGATCTTGTCCGTGGCGATGTCGTACTCGAAGAAGCCGTTGAAGAACGACACCTGGAAGTACAGCTTCGTCTCGTCGGGCGAGAACGCGGCGGGCCGGACGGCGTCCGAGTAGTCGTTCAGCCCGATGGCGTTGAGACGTTCGCGCATGTCGATCACCTTCACCTGCTGGAAGGTGTTCGCGTCGGCGATCGTGATCTTCCGGTCGCCCTTCGTCCAGTCCAGCCAGGGCGCGTCGGTCTGGGTGTTCACATCGCCGATCGCCATGTTCCAGATGTACTTGCCGTCCTTGGTGAAGATGTTCTCGTGCGGCTTGTCGCCGGTCTTGAACGAACCGACCTGCTTGCCGGTGACGATGTCCAGGACGTGCACGGTGTTCCCCGTCGACGCGGACACCGCGACGCGCTTGCCGTCGGGGGAGACCGCCATGTGGTCGGCGCGGTAACCGGACACCGCGAAGCGCCAGTTGATGGCACCGGTCCTGATGTCGATGGAGACCACGTCGGCGAAGCTCGGCCGGGAGACCACCATGGAGGAGCCGTCCGGTGTGGAGTACATGTCGTCCACGAACTGGTCGTGGCCCTCGCCCACGCTGTTGCGGATCGTCATGAACGCGATCCACCGGATCGGATCGGCGTTGATCTCCGCCATCCGCGCGTTCTTGTCGGGGATGACGTTGACCCGGCCGATCTTCGCGAAGTCGCCGGAGGCCTTGATGACGTCCGCGGTGCCCTCCCAGTTGTTGCCCACGAACATCACCTCCCGCAGGTCGGCGGCGGCACTCGCCGGGGTCGCGGTCGCCGCGGCGGAGGCGGTCAGCGCGAGCGCGACGGCGACGGCACCGAGGTGCCGGCTTCTGCGACTACGGGGGGTGGGGGAGAGGGGCATGTCGGATCCTCCTGCGCGGGCGGAGTCTGAACAGAGCAGTTTTCAGAGAAGACTTACTGGAAAGTAAGGAACGGTCCCGCTTCACCACAAGACCAGGGACACGACAAAATCGAGCGACGGCGGCATCGGCCGTCGTACGGTGAGTCCGTCGGAAGGGAGATACGTGTCGGGCAGGCTCAAACAGCCCACCGGCCGTTACGGGGGCAGATCCGCGGCGGAGCGCCGGGCCGAGCGCCGGGACCGCTTCCTCGACGCGGGGTTGCAGCTCTTCGGCGACAGCCCCGGCTTCCGGGGGACCACGATCGCGGCGCTGAGCGAGGCCGCCGGGTTGTCGACCCGCCAGTTCTACGAGGAGTTCCACTCCCTGGAGGACGTGCTCGCCGCCCTCCACCTGCGGGTCAACGACTGGGCCGAGGAGGCCGCGCTCACCGGGCTCGCCACGGCTCAGGGGCGGCCGATCGCCGAGCGGGCCACCGCGGCGTTCCTCGCGTACGCCGCCAATGTCACCGGCGACCCGCGCCGGCTGCGCATCACCTTCACCGAGATCATCGGCGTCAGTCCCCGGCTGGAGCGCCAGCGCCTCGAACGCCGCGCCCGCTGGATCGACTTCATCTGCGCCGAGGCCGACGCCGCGGCGGAGCGCGGCGAGGCCGTCCACCGCGACTACCGCATCGCCGCCGCCGCGTTCATCGGCAGCGTCAACGGCCTCCTCCATGACTGGCAGGCCGGCTGGGTCGACGCCCCCCTCGACGTGGTCGTCGACGAACTGGTCCGCCTGCTGCTGGGGATACTCCGCCCGCCGGGCTGGCGACCGGAGGAGGGTGCAGGGGTGGAGCGGTAGGGGGCGGGGCGGCAGGGTGGTACTTCGGGCGCGGGTCCGTGGGGCCTTCCGCGCAGTTCCCCGCGCCCCTGAAAAGCAGGGGCTGCGCCCCGTGCTTTTCACGCCCGCGGAGCCGTCGCCCTTCATGCCCGCGGAGCCGTCGCCCTTCATGCCCGCGGAGCCGTCGCCTCTCAGGCCGGCAGGCCTCCTCGCATGGTCAACCCGCCAGGCTGTTCACCGCGGTCAGGACCGGGGCCACTCCGTCCTCCCTGCGCAGTTCGGCGGCCAGGGCCTGGGCGCGGTGGGCGTACGACGGGTCGCCGGTCGCCCGGCGCAGGGCGGCCGTCAGGGCGGTGGCGGTGAAGCCCCGCAGGGGGACGGCCCCCGGCGACACCCCGAGGGCGACCAGGCGGGCCGCCCAGAAACCCTCGTCGAACTGCACCGGGACCGGCACGGCCGGGACCCCGGCGCGCAGGCCTGCCCCTGTCGTGCCCGCGCCCGCGTGGTGCACGACGGCCGCCGTCCTCGGGAAGAGCAGCGAGTGCGGCACCTCGCCCACGGTGAACATGTCGTCGCCCTCCCCGCGCAGTTCGCCCCAGCCGCGCTGGATCACCCCGCGCAGCCCGGCCGCCCGCAGGGCCCGTACGACCTCGCCGCTCATCCGCTCGGGATCGGGCACGGTGGCGCTGCCCAGGCCCACGAAGACCGGGGGCGGACCGGAGTCGAGGAAGTCCAGCAGCGGGGCGGGCAGTCGGTCCTCGCGGTCGTAGGGCCACCAGTAGCCGGTGACGTCCAGCCCCGCCCGCCAGTCGCCGGGGCGTGGCACCACCCGGGGGCTGAAGCCGTGGAACACCGGCCGGTCCGGCCGCTCCCGGGCGCGCCGCGCCGCCGTACGGCCGGCGGGCGCGAGCCCGTACTCGGCGCGCAGCCTGCGCACCTCGTCCTTGAAGATCCACTCGACGGCCGTGTTCACCGCGTGCCCCGCGGCCCGGTTTCCTAGCGGACCCCAGGAGCGCACGCCGGTCATCGGGGGCGCGAACTCCCGTGTCGGCGCCAGGGGTTGGAGGTTGACGCCCAGGCTGGGGATCGACAGGCCCTGGGCGATGGTGTGGCCGAGGGGCGCGAGGGTGCCCGCCAGCAGCAGGGCGTCACTGGCGCGGGCGGCGGCCACCAGATCACCGGCCATCCGCCCGACCAGACTCCGGGCCATCTCCGCCGCCCGGTACAGCTTCCCGGCGCCCGTGGAACTGCGGTGCAGGCCCTGCCCGCGCTCCGACTCCAGCTCTGCCCGCGGATCCACGGGCAGTGCGTGGAAGGTGACCCCCGAGCCCGCCACCAGCGGTTCGAAACGGGTGTGGGTCACCAGCGTGACCTCGTGCCCCGCCCGTACCAGCCCGTGCCCGAGCCCGGTGTACGGCGCCACGTCGCCCCGGGAACCAGCCGTCATGATCGCTACACGCACGCCGGCCAGTATGGCGGCGCGACCACGCCGAGTCAGGGGGAGCGCGGCGGGATGACCCGAAAGAGCCCCTGCGCCCGGCCCGTTCGACGACGGAGCGGCCCGCTCGTCCCGGCCTTCCGGCTATTCGTCCCAGGCCTGGATCATCGTGTGGTCGACGATCTTCCCGTCCTTCAGGGAGATCATCGAACTCGCCAGGACCCGCACCCCGTCGGGGTATTCGCAGGACTCGGTGAACGCGACCTGGTCGCCCTGGACCAGGCACTGCTCGACCTTGTGCGTCATCTCCCGGCTGCACACGTCGTCGAACATCGCGCCGATCTCGGACCGGCCGTGCAGGACCTTGGGATGGCTGGGCTGGGTGTTGCGGTCCACGACGCGCAGCTCGGCGTCTTCCGCGTAGAGCGACGTCAAAGTCGCCGCGTTCGCTTCCTCCGTGCCCCTGCGCAGCGCTTCGACGTCGAAGGCGGGGCTGGTCGAGGTGCCCATGGATGACCTCCTTCGAAGGCCGTGGCCCGGCACGGGTCAGCGGGCCGCGAACGGCCTCTCCCCCTGAGGCTCCTCCGCCCGGCGCGACACGGCAAGCGCAGGCGTGAGCGCGGGCGTGCGCCGCGCGGGGGGACCACGCCGCACGTCCCCGGGATGCGCCTCACGGGTGAGCGGCCGTGACCGGTGGGGGCCGGGGGCCGTTGCTGAGGGCATGATCTCAACTCGACGTATCGTCGCCGCCGTGGGTCTCGCCGTCGGTGTGACGGGCCTGGCCGCACCGATGGCGAACGCGGACGCCGTCGCGGAAGCGACCCAGCTCAACCCGATGACCACGCTGGACTCGCTCGCCGTCAGCGACCTGCCCGAGGAGCACCGGGCGGCCCTGCCGCGTCCCTCGCAGCAGCTCAAGAGCCTCGACCAGGTGCACGAGCTGAACCGGCTGAACGAACTGCACCAGGTCACCGACCTGGCCGCGCCCGCCCTCGGCCTGCTGGGCGCCATCGAGTAGCCGGTCGGGCACGGACCGGGAGCCCCGCCGCGGACGTCGTGGTGGGGCTCTTGACATGCCCGGGGACCGGGCAGAGGATCACGGAATAGTAACGTAATTGAATTTCGCACTACGGACGCTCCCGACCGATCATGCTCGATCACGTACCGTCGTCGACACGTACCCCCGAGGAAGCCGCAATGGCCATCACCCGTGACCTTCTGATCGGCGGCAAGGACGTGCCCGCCACGTCCGGCCGCACCGCCGATGACCTCGACCCGTACACGGGGGAGGTGTACGCGACGGTCGCGGCGGCCGGGCCGGAGGACGTCCGGCGGGCCGTGGACGCCGCCGACGCCGCCTTCGAGGAGTGGGCCGCGCTCGCTCCCTTCGCGCGACGGGCGATCTTCTTCAAGGCGGCCGAACTGCTGGAGGGCCGGGGCGACCAGGTCGCCGACATCATGGCCCGGGAGGTGGGCGGCACCCGGCCGTGGGCCTTCTTCAACGTGGCGCTCGCGGCGAACATCCTGCGTGAGGCGGCGGCCGCGATCACCGCTCCGCGCGGCGAGGTCCTCAGCAGCCAGAAGGAGGGCGCGCTCGGCCTCGCGCTGCGCGAACCGCTGGGCGTGGTGGCCGCGTTCGCGCCGTGGAACGCGCCCGTCATCCTCGGTGTGCGGGCCGTGGCGGCGCCGCTGGCCGCCGGTAACACGGTCGTCGTCAAGCCCAGCGAGGACGCGCCGATCGCCTGCGGTCTGCTGGTCGCGGACGTGTTCCGCGAGGCGGGCCTCCCCGACGGTGTGCTCAACGTGGTCACCAACGCCCCCGAGGACGCCGCGGAGATCGCCGAGGCGCTGATCTCCGACGAGCGGGTGCGCGCGATGAACTTCACCGGCTCCACCGGCGTCGGCCGGATCATCGGCGAGCACGCGGCCCGCCATCTCAAGCCCGCCGTGCTGGAGTTGGGCGGCAAGAACTCCGTGATCGTGCTCGACGACGCCGATGTGGACTACGCCGTCGACGCCGTCACCTTCAGCGTCTTCATGAACGCCGGGCAGATCTGCATGTCCGGCGACCGCATCCTCGTCCACGAGTCGCTGGCCGAGGAGTTCGCGCAGAAGTTCACCGCCAAGGTCGCCGGTCTCCAGGCCGGGGACCCCAACCACCCGCACACCGTGGTCGGCCCGCTGGTCAGCGCCGACGCCGCCCAGCGGATCGCCGCCCTGGTCAAGGACGCCGTGGCCAAGGGCGCCACGGTGCTCACCGGGGGCGGGCAGCCCGAGGGCGCGGTGCACCCGGCGACCGTCCTCACCGACGTCCCCGAGGACGCCGACCTCTACTACCAGGAGTCCTTCGGCCCGCTCTGCGTCGTGCGGTCGTTCGCCGACGACGCGGACGCCGTGGCCGTCGCCAACGACACCGACAACGGTCTGAGCTGCGGCATCATCACCGAGAACGCCAGCCACGGTCTGGCCGTCGCGCGCCGGATCCGTACCGGCATCGTGCACGTGAACGACCAGTCGGTGGCGGACGAGCCGATGGCCCCCTTCGGCGGGGTCAAGGCCTCCGGCTACGGGCGCTTCGGCGGCCGCTGGGGCATCGAGGCGTTCTCCAACACCCGCTGGGTGACCATCGCCGGCCAGCAGTCGCACTTCCCCTTCTGACCCCGCTCGCCGGCCGGCAAGGCCCCGGCTAACCGGACGTCGCGAGGAACTGCGTGGCCGCCAGCTCCGCGTACAGCGGGTCGGCGGCCACGAGTTCACGGTGGGTGCCGACCGCGCGGACCCGGCCCGCGTCCATGACCACGATGCGGTCGGCCATCGTCACCGTGGACAGCCGATGGGCCACCACCAGCACCGTCGTCGTACGGGCCACGTCGGCGACCGTGTCCCGCAGCGCCGCCTCGTTCACCGCGTCCAGCTGGCTCGTCGCCTCGTCGAGCAGCAGCAGCCGGGGTCGGCGCAGCAGGGCCCGCGCGATGGCGACCCGCTGACGCTCACCGCCGGAGAGCTTGGTGCCCCGGTGCCCGACCAGGGTCTCCAGGCCCTGCGGGAGCCTGGCGACCAGCCCGTCCAGCCTGGTCGTCTTCAGCACCCGGCCGACATCGCCCTCGTCGGCCTGCGGGTTGCCCAGGAGCAGGTTGTCCCGCAACGTCCCCGACAGCACGGGCGCGTCCTGTTCGACGTACCCGATCGCGGACCGCAGCCGGGCCAGTTCCCACTCGGCGACGTCGCGGCCGTCGACCGTGATGACGCCCGCCTCCGGGTCGTAGAACCGCTCGATCAGCGAGAACACCGTCGTCTTGCCCGCGCCCGACGGGCCGACGAACGCCGTCATGCCCCGCGCGGGGACCTCGAAGGTCACCCCGTGGTGGACGTACGGCAGGTCGTCGGCGTACCGGAAACGGACCTCGTCGAAGGCGAGCGCGGCGGGCTCCGCGTCCGGGGACGGCAGCGGGGCCGCCTCGCCGGCCGGTTCGGCGGGCAGCCGCAGCGCCTCCTGGATGCGCGCGAGCGCGGCGGCACCGGTCTGGTACTGCGTGATCGCGCCCACGACCTGCTGGATCGGCGACATCAGATAGAAGACGTACAGCAGGAAAGCCACCAGCGTGCCCACGTCGATCGCGCCGGTCGCGACCCGCGCGCCGCCCACCGCCAGCACGGTGATGAAGGCGATCTGCATGGCGAGCCCGGCCGTGTTCCCGGCGGCCGCCGACCACTTGGCGGCGCGCACGCTCTGCCGCCACGACTCCTCGGCCGCCGCGTGGACCGTCTCCTCCTCGCGGTGCTCGGCGCCGGACGCCTTCACCGTGCGCAGTGCGCCGAGGATCCGCTCCAGCGAGGCGCCCATCGCGCCGACCGCGTCCTGCGCGGCCCTGCTCGCCCGGTTGATGCGCGGCACGATCACCCCGAACACCACGCCCGCGCCCACGATCACGCCCAGCGTCACGACCAGCAGCACCGGGTCCACCAGACCCATCAGCACCACCGTCGCCACGAGGGTGAGTCCGCCGGTGCCGAGGCCCACCAGGGTGTCGGTGGTGACCTCGCGCAGCAGAGTGGTGTCGGAGGTGATCCGCGCCATCAGATCGCCCGGCTCGCTGCGGTCCACCGCGGTGATCCGCAGCCGCAGCAGATACGACGACAGGGCTCGCCGCGCGCCGAGCACCACCGACTCGGCGGTGCGCCGCAACACGTACGAACCCACCGCGCCCACGGCCGCGTTGGTGACGACCAGCACGGACATGAGGACCAGCGCCCAGGTGATCGTCCGGTCGTGCGACAGGTCGTCGATCAGCTCGCGGGCCACCAGCGGCAGGGCGAGGCCGGTGGCTCCGGTGACGAGGGACAGCACCGCGCCCAGCAGCAGGGTCCAACGATGGGGCCGTACATAGCCGAGCAGCAGCCGCCAGGTGGGTGGCTGCCGCTCGGCGGTGGTCTCAGGGGTGCTCACGAGGCTCCTCGGCAGGTCGGTCGGGGAGTGGGGACCGGGGCGCGGAGCTTCAGCCTACGTCGGGGGTGAGGAGCACCGGGAACGACTTTCAACTGCCCGGCAGCAGCTCCCGGTCCGGGGTGACGGTGAGCACGGCCGACGGTGACGGTGAGCACGGCCGACGGGGTGGCGGCGCCCGGTTCGGCGGCGGACCGCAGAGGCTCCGGGCGGTGACCGGGCGAGGCGGGTGGGCTGCCGCTCGGCGGTGGTCCGGTGACCGGGCGAGGCGCCGTTTTCCGGCCACGGCTCCGGCCGCACGGCAGGCCCTACTGGCTGGTCAGTCCGTAGGGTGATCGTGGGCGGGCGACCGCCCTCTCACGGATCGACGGAAAGGTTCACCATGGCGCAGGAAGTACGCGGCGTGATCGCACCCGGCAGGAACGAGCCGGTGCGGATCGAGACGATCGTGGTGCCCGACCCGGGGCCGGGGGAGGCCGTGGTGAAGGTTCAGGCGTGCGGGGTGTGCCACACCGACCTGCACTACAAGCAGGGGGGCATCAGCGACGACTTCCCCTTCCTGCTCGGTCATGAGGCGGCCGGTGTGGTGGAGTCGGTGGGTGAGGGGGTCACGGATGTCGCGCCCGGTGATTTCGTCATCCTCAACTGGCGTGCGGTGTGCGGCAGTTGCCGGGCCTGTCGGCGCGGTCGGCCCTGGTACTGCTTCGCCACCCACAACGCGAAGCAGAAGATGACCCTCGCCTCCACCGGTCAGGAGCTCTCGCCCGCCCTCGGGATCGGCGCCTTCGCGGAGAAGACGCTGGTCGCCGCGGGCCAGTGCACCAAGGTCGACCCGGCCGCCGCCCCGGCGGTCGCCGGACTGCTGGGCTGCGGGGTGATGGCGGGCATCGGTGCCGCGATCAACACCGGCAACGTGGGTCGCGGGGACAGCGTCGCCGTCATCGGCTGCGGCGGCGTCGGGGACGCGGCCATCGCCGGGTCCCGGCTGGCCGGCGCCGAGAAGATCATCGCCGTCGACATCGACGACCGGAAACTGACCACCGCCAAGAGCATCGGCGCCACCCACACGGTCAACTCCAAGGACACCGACCCCGTCGAGGCGATCCGTGAACTGACCGGTGGTTTCGGCGCGGACGTCGTCATCGAGGCGGTCGGCCGCCCCGAGACCTACCGGCAGGCCTTCTACGCCCGCGACCTGGCCGGCACGGTCGTCCTCGTCGGCGTACCCACCCCGGAGATGAAGCTCGAACTGCCCCTCCTCGACGTCTTCGGCCGCGGTGGCGCCCTGAAGTCCTCCTGGTACGGCGACTGTCTGCCCGACCGCGACTTCCCCATGCTGATCAACCTCTACCTCCAGGGCCGCCTGGACCTGGACGCGTTCGTCACGGAGACCATCGGCCTCGACGACGTGGAGAAGGCCTTCGAGCGGATGCACGGCGGCGACGTCCTGCGATCGGTGGTGACGCTCTGATGGCCGCCCGTATCGAACACCTCGTCACCTCGGGCCAGTTCAGCCTCGACGGCGGTACCTGGGACGTCGACAACAACGTGTGGCTCGTCGGCGACGACCACGAGGTGATCGTCATCGACGCCGCCCACGACGCCGACGCCATCGCGAAGGCCGTGGGCGACCGCCGACTGGCGGCCATCGTCTGCACCCACGCCCACAACGACCACATCGACGCCGCCCCCGCCCTCGCCGAGCGCACCGGCGCGCCGATCTGGCTCCACCCCGACGACCTGCCGCTGTGGAAGCAGACCCACCCGGACCGGCTGCCCGACCACTGGCTGGCCGACGGACAGGTCATCGAGGCCGCCGGCGCCGACCTGACCGTTCTGCACACCCCCGGCCACGCCCCGGGCGCCGTCTGCCTCTACGACCCCGGCCTCGGCACGGTCTTCACCGGCGACACCCTCTTCTCCGGCGGTCCCGGCGCCACCGGCCGTTCCTACTCCCACTTCCCGACGATCATCGACTCGATCCGTGACCGCCTCCTCGCCCTCCCGCCCGACACGGTCGTGCGCACGGGCCACGGCGACACGACGACGATCGGAGCGGAGGCCCCGCACCTCCAGGAGTGGATCGCCCGCGGTCACTGACGGCCGCCCGGGGCCCGGCTGCCGAGAAGGCATGGCAGCCGGGCCCCGCCATGAGCGCCCGACAGGGACGCGGGGAACCGCGCGACGAGCCCCGACGACCCCGCAGCCGCCCGATCACCCCCTCGGCCGAGCCATGGAGTCCCACGGAAAACCCGACAGAAGATGTCCGGCTTCCACGACACCCTCGTGTCGACGACGCCGGACCACCCCCGGCGTCGGCCAAGGTGTACCCGTACGCAATGGAGGTCGAGGATGTCGAAGCCGCTGGACGGCAAGGTCGCACTGGTCGCGGGAGCCACCCGCGGAGCGGGCCGGGGGATCGCCGTGGAACTGGGGGCGGCCGGAGCCACGGTCTATGTGACAGGGCGCTCCACACGGGAGCGGCGCTCCGAGTACGACCGCCCGGAGACCCTGGAGGACACCGCCGACCTGGTCACCGAGGCGGGCGGCCACGGCATCGCCGTACCCACCGACCATCTCGAACCGGAACAGGTCCGCTCCCTCGTCGACCGGATCGCCGAGGAGCAGGGCCGGCTGGACGTCCTCGTCAACGACGTCTGGGGCGGCGAGAAGCTCTTCGAATGGGAGAGTCCGGTCTGGGAGCACGATCTCGACAACGGGCTGCGGCTGCTGCGTCTCGCCGTCGAGACCCATGCCATCACGAGCCACTTCGCCCTGCCGCTGCTGCTGCGCAACCCCGGCGGCCTGGTCGTGGAGATGACCGACGGGACGGCCGAGTACAACGGGTCCAACTACCGGGCCACCTTCTTCTACGACCTCGCCAAGTCGTCCGTCCTGCGCATGGCGTTCGGCCTCGGCCATGAGCTGGGGCCGCGCGGCGCCACCGCCGTGGCCCTCACCCCCGGCTGGCTCCGCTCGGAGATGATGCTCGACGGTTTCGGGGTCACCGAGGAGAACTGGCGGGACGCCCTGGAGCGCGTCCCCCACTTCGCCATCTCCGAGACCCCCCGCTTCGTCGGCCGGGCCGTCGCCGCGCTCGCCGCCGACCCGGAGGTCGCCCGCTTCAACGGGCAGTCCCTCTCCAGCGGTTCCCTCGCCCGGACCTACGGCTTCACCGACCTCGACGGCAGCCGGCCGGACGCCTGGCGCTACATCGTCGAGGTCCAGGACGCGGGCAAGCCGGCGGACACCACCGGCTACCGCTGACCCTCGTCACCGGGACCCGGCCGGGCCCCGTCACCGGCACCCTGCCGGGCCTCGTCACCGGTATCGGGTCGACCCCCGACGCGCTGATTCAGCCGGACACCGTCGCCGTAATGAGGCGGCGGGGACGGCAGCTGCCAGTGCGCCGCGTGGCCGGGCGGGAGCGCCAGGTCCTCCCGCACGGCGACGTAGTAGGCCTCCCGCCCGGCGCGCTGCCGCTCCAGCAGCACCTGCCAGGCCGCCGGGTCACGGGTCCCGGCACGCAGGAACTCCTCCATCCTCATCACCGTGACGACCCAGGCACGGGCCTTCTCCACCACCTCGGGGCTGCCGAGGAGCAGCAGTGCCTCGCCGGAGGGATCCCGGGCGACCGTCGCCTCCGCCATCAGGGGCGCGGCCTCCTCCGGTGACAGGGGGTGAGGATGGGGGTCGTTGCCGAGATGGGAGGCGACCCGGTAGGTCAGGGTGATGGACTGCTTCAGGGCCCGCGCCCAGTCGGCGTAGACCGAGAGCCGTCGCTCCTCCCAACGGGTCTCCCGCTCGCGCCGGAACCGCACCTGCTCGCCCCGCATCACCACGAGGTACGAGCCGAGTGCACCGATCACCACGCCGAGCAGGGCCGGGAGCTGCTGGATGAAAGTCGACATGATCAGACCGTATCCGGGACGAAGATCGCGGGGCATCCGTCCCGGTCACGCGTGACCGCTACGGGCGGCTGTGTCGAAGTCGGCCGAGTCGACGGTCCCGGCGTCGGCCCCGACGATCCCCGGCCGCCCGTCCAGCGCCTCGGCGACGCCACTGCGCGCCCAGTCCGAACAACTCCCGCTGCCACCCCAGGGTCCGGAGTTCCAAGGCGCGACGGGGAGCGGAGCGAGGTCCCGGTCCACTCGCGATGTACCGGCTTCCTCCCTTTCCGGTAATTCCCGGGAGACTGTCGGCGAATGATGCGCCTATTCCCGCTAATCCGGCAAGCGCTTCCGTGAATTCCCTGAAGTTACTCCCGCGTACCCCGCGACAGAAGCCGCCAAGACATCTGAAAGACCGTCATAGGAGCATGATACGGACACTGTCGAAAATCTTCGTTGATGCTTGAACGGTGCCCGTGTTCTTTGCGTATTCGACGGCGTGAGCAGGAATCCCGTTACCGTCACCGTCGCATACCAGGTGGTGCCGGGGCGCGAGGCCGACTTCCACTCCTGGGGGTGGGCCGCGCTGCGTAGGAGTGCGCAGCAGCCGGGTTTTCTGGGGGGTGGCGTACTGGTCGACGGAGAGGCTGATTGGCATGTGGTCTACCGCTTCGACAGCGAGGACTCTGTCCGGACCTGGGAGAACTCCGTGGTCTGGGCACAGTTGTCGGCCGGAGCCGACCCGTTGGCGCAGGAGACGGGTCGGCGGAGCATCGTGGGTTCCAGGGCCTGGTTCGACTCCCAGACCGCGCGGGCCCCGACACCGGCCGGCCCTCCGGGGCCACCCCCGAAATGGAAACTCTGGTTGGTGAATTCCGGGGCGGTCTTCCCGCCCGTGTTCTTGTTCAACCAGGCGATACTTCCCTATCTCAACGACCTGAATCCGCTTTTCCGTACACTTCTGCTGTGTCTGACCGTGGCAGCCATCGTCACCTGGATTCTCATGCCGAGACTCCAGAGATTCCTGAAGAAATGGCTGTATCCGCCGTTGCAGGCGTTGCGCGGTCGGCACAAACGACGGACCGCCTAGGTCCGAGAACGAAGAGGGGGGTGGGCGGGTGAAGACCCTGCTCATCGACAATTACGACTCGTACACGTACAACCTGTTCCAGCTGATCGCCGAGGTCAACGGCGAGGAACCGGTGGTCGTGCTCAACGACGCCTCGGCCGACGACATTCCGGCGTTGGGGGAATTCGACAACGTGGTGGTGTCGCCGGGACCCGGCCACCCCGCACGAGCGCGTGACTTCGGTATCGCCGCCCGGGTGATCGCCGAGGCCGAGATCCCCGTCCTCGGCGTCTGCCTGGGTCACCAGGGCATCGCCGTGGGGGAGAGAGCCGATGTCGAGCCCGCGCCGTGGCCCCGCCACGGCCACCTGTCCACGGTCCGGCACGACGGCCGCGACCTGTTCCGGGGCCTGCCGCAGAACTTCACGGTCGTCCGCTACCACTCGCTGTCCGTGCGCGAGCCGCTGCCGCCGGCCCTGGAGGCGACCGCCTGGTCCGAGGACGGCGTCCTCATGGGGCTGCGGCACCGCGAACGGCCGCTGTGGGGCGTCCAGTTCCACCCCGAGTCGATCCTCACCGACCACGGCCACCGGCTGCTGGCGAACTTCCGCGACCTCACGGCGGAACGTGCGGGCAGCCCCCGTACCAAGAACACGGCGGTCGCCCCCGCCCCCGG
>NZ_JAAVVL010000001.1:6138420-6140453 GCF_018728545.1 Streptomyces sp. ATCC 21386 | reverse complement strand
GGCCCCCGGTCCCGCCTACCGGCTGCACACCCGTCGCATCGCCGGCGCCGTCGACGCCGAGGCCGCCTTCACCCGGATGTACGCCGACGCGCCGCACGCCTTCTGGCTGGACAGCTCCCGCGTCGAGCCGGGCCTGTCACGGTTCTCGTTCTTCGGCGACGGGAGCGGCCCCCTCGCCGAGGTCGTCCGCTACGACGTCGACAGAGGCCTGTGCGAGATCGAACGCGAGGGCCGGCCCACCCGCCGGGTCCGGGCGAGCGTCTTCGACTACCTCAAGCGGCAGTTGGCCGGCCGCAAGGTCGACGCGACCGGCCTGCCCTTCGACTTCACCGGCGGCTACGTCGGCTACTTCGGCTACGAACTCAAGGCCGACACCGGCTCCGTGAACCGCCACAAGGCCCAGACGCCCGACGCGGCCTGGCTGTTCGCGGACCGACTGATCGCCGTGGACCACCAGGAGGGTCACACCTACGCGGTCTGCCTCTCCGAGGACACCCCGGCGGCCTGCCGCGAGGCCGGCGACTGGCTCGACACCGCGCTGGCCCAGCTGACCTTCGTCGGCTCGGACGCCACGGTCCCCCTGAAAGCGGTCGGCGCGCCCTACCCGCGCGCCGCCGAACCCTGGCTCGTCCGCGACCGCGCCACCTACCTCGCCGACATCGACGCATGCAAGGCGGAGTTGAACGCGGGCACCAGTTACGAGGTCTGTCTGACCAACGCGGCCCGGTTACCCGCTCCCTACGACCCGTACGACTTCTACCGGGTGCTGCGCCGGATCAACCCCGCCCCGTACGCCTCCTACCTGAGGTTCGGCGAACTCGACATCGCGGGCTCGTCCCCCGAGCGCTTCCTGCGGATCACCCGCGACGGCATCGCCGAGGCCAAGCCCATCAAGGGCACCGCGCCCCGGGGCACCAGTCCGGAGGAGGACGACCGGCTCCGCGACGAACTGGCCGCCGACGCCAAGACCCGCGCCGAGAACCTGATGATCGTCGACCTGCTCCGCAACGACCTCGGCCGCGTCTCGCGGACCGGCTCCGTGAAGGTCACCCGTCTGATGGCCACCGAGACCTATGCCACCGTGCACCAACTCGTCTCCACGGTGGAGGGCAGACTGCGCGAGGGCACCGACGCCGTGGACTGCGTCCGGGCCTGCTTCCCCGGTGGCTCGATGACCGGGGCGCCCAAGCTGCGCACCCTGGAGATCATCGACACGCTGGAGACCGAGGCGCGGGGCGTGTACTCGGGAGCCCTCGGCTACCTCGGGTGCAGCGGCGGCGCGGACCTGAGCATCGTCATCCGTACCGCCGTGTTCCAGGGCGGCCGGATGCACCTGGGCGCGGGCGGAGCGATCGTCCTCGACTCCGATCCCACCGCCGAGTACGACGAGATGCTGCTGAAGACGGCGGCACTGATGCGGGCCCACCGGGAGCACGCCTCCGCCCCGGCCGTCAGCGAGGAGCCGACGCGATGACGATCACCACGACGGTCCGGCCCACCCGGCGCGCCCCCGACACAGGCGCTCCCGGCAACCTGGCGGCCCATCTCGCCGCCCTCGTCGAGCGACGGGGCTGGGCCGACCGGCCGGCCTTCCACCAGGGTCACCGGGCCTGGTCCCACGGCGAGATCCACGATCTCGCGGCCCGCACCGCCACCGTCCTCGCCGACCACGGCGTCCGCCCAGGTGATCGCGTCCTGCTCGCCCTCCCGGACTCCGTCACCTGGGTCACCACCTTCCTCGCCCTGGCCCGCCTGGGCGCGGTCGCGGTCCTGGTCAACCCCGAACTCACCCCGCCCGAACTCCAGTTCATGGCAGAGGACACGGAGGCGGTGCTGTGGGTGACGGGCCCGGGGCTGGAGCGGCAGTTTCCGGCCCGCGGCACCGTGCCCCGCCAGCGGCGCGGGGAACCGCGCGACCAGCCCCAGCCCCAGCCACCCCGCACCGCACAGCCGGCCGGGCAGGCGCCGCGCCTCGGCTCCGACCAACTGACGGCCCTGAGCACCACAGCCACGCCCACGAAGACGGCCCACCC
>NZ_JAAVVL010000001.1:5965893-6138320 GCF_018728545.1 Streptomyces sp. ATCC 21386 | reverse complement strand
ACCCCGTCGACGCCCACACCCCCCTCTACATCCAGTACACCTCCGGAACCACCGGCCACCCCAAGGGCGTCGTCCACGTCCACGGCGACCCCAAGACGTACCACGACCTCATCGGCCGCCGGCTCCTGCGCATCACCCCCGACGACGTCGCCCTCTCCGTCTCCCGGCTGTACTTCGCCTACGGCTTCGGCAACGCCCTGGTCTTCCCCCTCTTCTCCGGCTCCTCCGCAGTCCTCGTCGACCGCCGTCCCACCCCCGCGGCGGTCGACGAACTCGTCGCCCGGCACCGCGTGACGCTCCTGTACTCGGTGCCCTCCGCGTACGCCGCCCTCGTCACCGACCTGGCGGACGGCCACCAGGACTGCTTCGCCTCGGTGCGTGCGGCGGTGTCGGCCGGCGAGGGCATGCCCGCCGGGCTCGGCACCCGGGTCACCGAACTGCTGGGCGCCCCCGTCCTCGAACAGATCGGCTCCACCGAGGCCGGCCACGCCTTCTGCGCCAACAGCTTCGACCACAACCACCCCGGTACGGTCGGCCGGCCCGTCCCCGGCTTCGAGGTCGAACTCCGCGACCGCGCAGGCAAACCGGTGCCGGACGGCGAGACCGGCGAACTCTGGGTGCGCGGACCGACGGTGACCCCCGGCTACCTGAACCGGCCCGAGGAGACCGCCCGCACCCTCGTCGGCGGCTGGCTCGCCACCCGGGACCGGGCGGTCCGCGAACCCGACGGCACCTTCCGCCACCTCGGCCGCGCCGACGACATGGAGATGGTCGGCGGCATCACCGTCTCCCCGTTGGAGGTGGAGACCCTGCTGCGCACCCACCCCGGCGTCCGGGACGTCGCCGTCGCCGCCGTCACCGACGAGCGCGGCGCCAGCAGACTGCGGGCCTTCGTCGTCCCCGTCCCGCCCATCGGGGTGGGCCTGGAGGCCGAACTGATCTGCATGGCCCGCGACCGGCTCGCCGCCTTCAAGGTCCCCCGCAGTGTCAGCTTCGTGCCCACGCTGCCCCGCACGGCGACCGGCAAGCTCCGCCGCCACCTCGTCCGCCAAGGAGCGTGGTGAGCCATGGCCGACACCCTCGTCCCCGCAGAAAGGCCCGCCGCCATGCGAGACCGGCTCCCCACCGACCGCCAACCCGCCCTCGCCGGCCGCGGCTTCTACCTGGGCTCGATGTTCAGAGACGCCGCAGACCGCCACGGTCCCGTCTTCGTCACGCTGGACCGGCCGCTGGACGTCAACCCCGACATCGGCACCGACCTCACCTACGCCGTCCTCGCCGACCTTGTCGACGAACTCTCCGGGCGCCTGTGGGAAGCGGGCGTACGCCCCTCCGAGGAGGTGGTGGTCCACAAGACCGACAACGTCGACATCGTGCTGCTGACCTGCGCGGTCTCCCGGATCGGCGCGGTCCCCGTCCTGCTCTCGCCCGGCCTCGTCGGGCCGGTGGTCGGACAGCTCCTCGAACGCCTGCACAAGCCCTGGTTGATCACCGACCGGGCCAAGCTCGAAGGCCCCCTGAAGGACGTCGACCTCACCGGCCTGGTCCGCCGCACACTCGGTGTCGACGACGCCCCGGGCGCCGAACCGCTGCAGAAGTACCAGGGCGCCCCGACCCCGGCCGCGGTACGCCTGCACCCCAGGGACGCCTCCCTCATCACCCACAGCTCCGGCACCACCGGACTGCCCAAGCTGGCCGTGCACTGCCCGAACACCATGTGGAACCGGCTCGTCCCGCAGAAGGCGATGGGCTGGCCCACCCGGGGCGAGACCGCCGCCCTGCACATGTCGTTCGTGCACTCGCGCTTCTACCACCTGCTCGGCGTCCTGCTGCACTTCGGCAGCCCGCTGCTGCTGATCATCGACCCGGAACCGGCGAACGTCGGCCCGCTGCTGGCCCGCCACCGCCCCGGCATCGTCGAGACCCACCCCAACACCTTCGTCCTGTGGGAGGAGCTGGCCGACGCACCCGGCGCCCCGCTGTCCCGCGTCCGCTCCTACGGCTCCACCTTCGACGCCATCCACCCGCGGACCGTGCAGCGGCTCCTGGACGCCTCGCGGCGCCGCTCACCCTGGCTCATCCAGCTGTACGGGCAGAGCGAGACGGGCCCGGTCGCCTTCCAGTGGTTCACCCGCCGCAGCGCCGCCCGCGCCGACGGCCGCCGGGTCGGCATCGGCATCCCTGGCTTCACCCGCGTCCGGGTGGCCGACGACGCCGGGCGGCGGGTCGCCCCCGGCACCGCCGGCCGGATCGAGGCCCGTACCCGCGGCCGCATCCTCACCTACCTGGGCGCCCGCGACCGCTATCTGCGCCAACTCGACAGCGGCTGGTGGCAGATGGGCGACATGGGCTACCAGAGCCGCTGGGGCGCCCTCTACCTCATCGACCGCGAGATCGACCAGATCGACTCCGTGCACAGCAACCTGGAGGTCGAGGACACCCTGATGTCCCGCCTGGAGGAACTGCGCGAGGTCGTCATCGTCCCCGGCGCCGACCGCGAGCCCGTCCCCGTGGTCTGCGTACGCGGCGAACGGCCCCTGGACCTGCGGCGCTGGCACGAGGCCACGGCCGATCTGCCCGCCATGGCGGAGCCGAGGCAGTGGCGCTTCGACGAACTGCCGATGACCTCCACCTGGAAGGTCAAGCGCGTCGAGATCACCCGCATGCTCGCCGAGAGCGCCAGCGCATGACGACCCCCGTCCTCGTCGTGGGCGCCGGGCCCGTGGGGCTGGCCGCCGCCCTCGCCCTGCGCGCCCACGACCTGCCCGTCACCCTGCTGGAAGCCGACCCCGAGGGCCGCGAACGCCCCGGCAGCCGCGCCCTGTTCGTGCACCGCGAGACCCTGCACCTGCTGGAGGAGATCCGTCCGGGGCTCGCCGCCGAGATCGCCGGATACGGGCGGACCTGGCACACCAAGCGCACCCTCTACCGGGGCCGTGAGGTCTACGCCCGCACCTTCCCGCCGTCCACCGGCACCCCGCCCTTCACCAGCCTCCGTCAGGTCGACACCGAGCGCTTCCTGCTCGCCGCCTGCCGGGACGCCGGCGTGGAGTTCATGTGGGACGCCCGGATCGCCGCCGTACGGAGCGACCCGGACGGGGTGACCCTCACCGGCGAGGACGGCCGGACCTGGACGGGCACCCACACGGTCGCCGCCGACGGCGCCCGCTCGACGGTCCGCCGCGTGCTGGGCATCCCGCTGGAGGGCACCCACGGCGAGGGCTTCCACGTCGTGGTGGACCTCGCCGACACCCCCGGTGCCGAACTGCCCCTGGAGCGGGTCTTCCACTACGAGCACCCGGCGCTCGGCGGCCGCAGCGTCATGCGGGTGCCGTTCACCGGCGGTTTCCAGCTGGACCTCCAGTGCCGCGACGACGACGCGACGGAGGACTACGGCACCCGGGACGCCGTACGCCGCTGGCTGCCCGGGGTCGTCGGCGACGGCTACGGCGAGCGGATCCTGTGGGTGTCCACCTACCGCTTCCTGCGCAAGGTCGCCGCCGACTTCACCGACCCGCACCGCCGGGTGCTGCTGGCCGGCGAGGCGGCCCACCTCTTCCCGCCGTTCGGGGCGCGCGGCATGAACAGCGGCATCGCGGACGCGGTCGCCGCGGCCCGCGCGATCGCGGAGGGCACCCCCGAGGCGGTCGACTCCTTCGCCGGGATCCGGCGCGCGGCGGGACTGTTCAACAGCGCCGCCGCCGGCACCGCCCTGGACCATCTGCGGCCCCGGCGCCGTATCGTCCGTGTCAAGCAGCGGGCGGCGGCTGCCCTCGCCCCGATGGTGCCGCGCTGCGGAGCCTGGCTGGAGCACGCGCCCTACGGCCCCCGGCACGGCGCCCCGGCCGTCGCGGGCCGCAAGTACTGAACCGGCAAGACCCCCAGGAGCACTGAGTGACACAACCCGCCATCGCGGAAGGTCTGCTGACCTGGTCACCCGAACACGGCCTCGTCCCCGGTCAGGCACAGGGCGGACGCCTCCTCGTAGCGGACTCGTGGCTGCTGCGCGACGGACGGGTGCGCGGCTTCGACCGGCACCGTGAACGTTTCGCGCGGTCGTGCGGAGAGTGCGGCGCGCCGCCCCTGACGCAGGTCGTCGACTTCTGGCAGGACATGACCCGCGCCCTGCCACGCACGGGTGAGTGGTTCCCCCGTGTGGAACTCGCGGCGGGGTCACTGGAGTTGAGGGTGCTGCTGCGGCACGCCCCGCCGCTCACGGCCGAGATCCGGGTGTGGGCGGCCGGTCAGCCCGACCCACGCACCGTGCCCCGCCGCAAGGGCCCCGACCTGGACGCCCTGGCCCGGGTGCGCAGACGGGCGGCCGGCGCCGAGGCCGACGAGGCCGTGCTGATCGCGCCCTCCGGTCTGGTGCTGGAGGCCGCCAACTCCAGCCTGCTGTGGTGGGAGGAGGACACCCTCTGCCTCCCGCCGCCCCGGCTGCCGCTGCTCGCCGGTGTCACCACGGCCCTCGTCCTGGAGCAGGCGGCCCGCACCGGAGTACGGGTCGACCACCGCGAGCGCTCCCTCGGCGAGCTGGACGGCCGTGAGGTGTGGCTCGTCAACGCTCTCCACGGCATCCGCCCGGTCGTCGCCTGGACCGGACGTCCGATGACCCCCGGCCGGGCGGTCCGCGCCCCCGAGTGGCGCCGCTGGCTGGACGGGCTCATGCAGCCGCTGCCCGACCACTGAATTCAACAAGGCTGTACATACGCGCAGAAGCGCCGGGCCGTAGAGGAATTCGGCCCGGCGCTGAAAGTCGTTCGCGGTCGTTCGCGGTACTTCTTTGCGGCATTTCGATGAATCGTCTGGAATTTCCCGGATTCCGGAATGCCGGGTCTGCGGGGCTACTTCTGGGCGGGCTGGTAGGTTCCCGGGACCATCCGCGTCGCGATGGCGATCCGGTTGTACGCGTTGATCACGGTCGCCGCCCAGATCAGCGCCGCGACCTGCTCCTCGTCGAACACCTCGGCGGCCTCGGCGTAGACGTCGTCGGGCACCTGCCCGTCGTGGACCAGCGTCACAGCCTCCGTCAACGCCAGGGCGGCGCGCTCGCGGTCGGTGAAGAAGGGCGTCTCGCGCCAGGCGCTGAGCGCGTAGATCCGCTGCTCCGTCTCGCCCTGTGCGCGGGCGTCCTTGGTGTGCATGTCCAGGCAGAAGGCGCAGCCGTTGATCTGCGAGGCATGAATTCTGATCAGTTCCAGGATCTCGGGCTCGACCTTCGCGTCCCGGGCCGCGGAAACGGCGGCACCGTGCAGGGAGCCCATCGCCCCGGAGACATCGGGGGTAATTTTCTTCAACGCCACGCGAGTTATGGATTCGCTGTTGCTCATGGGGGTAACTGTATATCCGAATTCCCGGCTGTGTAACTGTTTCGTCTCAGCGTGGGCTCTCCCACAACCGTCGCAGCCGGTGGCCTGTCTAGGCAGGCAGGACCTACAGACCACGCGAAAGGGAAAGGCCCGCCATGGGGGACATAGGCAGAAGAGGCGCCGTCGCACTCACGATCACCGGACTGCTGACACCGCTCACGCTCGCGCTCGGCACCACGCCCGCGCAGGCGGCGAGTTGTACGACGTCGACGGGGCCGTACCAGAAGCAGGTCGAGAAGTTCCTCGGCCGGACGGTCGACGGCAAGCAGTCCGCCGGCGACTGCAAGGCGATCAAGGCCTTCCAGGCCAAGCACGGCATCACCCCGACCATCGGCTACGCGGGATCCGTCACCTGGGGCGTGATGGACCTCATGAACAAGCAGAAGGCCGTGGGCAAGAACCCCAACAAGGCGGGCAAGTGCCCGACCAACAAGGGCCGCATCGCCTGTGTGAACCTCACCCTCCAGCTCAGCTGGATCCAGGACGGCAACAAGCTCGTCTACGGCCCCGTCCCGGTCCGCACCGGCCGGAACGGTGACGAGACCCGCACCGGTCTGAAGAAGATCTACTGGCGGAACATCGACCACGTCTCGTCGATCTACCACGTGCCCATGCCCTACGCCCAGTTCTTCGACGGCGGCCAGGCCTTCCACTCCGCCGGCGTCAGCATGTGGAACCCGCCGGGCTCCCGCGGCTGCGTCAACATGACCAAAACCGACGCCAAGAAGTACTGGTCGCTGCTGAAGAAGGGCGACGACGTCTACGTGTACGGCCGCAAGCCGGGCACCTGACGGACGGCCAGGAGCCCGGCTCGGGACGGAGGCGGAACGTCACGCCTCGGGGGCGTCCCCGAAGTCCGGGATCTCCAGCCGTACCCCACCCTGCCGCGCGGACTCGTGCGCGACGATCCCCGGCAGGGTGTAGCGGGCCGCGACCCAGGCGTTGACCGAGGGCAGCGTCCGGGTGTTGACGGCGGTCACGAAGTCGTCCACCAGGAAGTGGTGGCTGCCCTCGTGCCCGTTGTGCAGATGGTCGAACTCCCTCGGCAGCCGTGACCGGTCGTGCACCGGCGCCGAACCGGAGGTGAAGGCGGCCCGCAGGTCCGGCGCGATGTGCTGGAGCGAGGGATCGTCCGGGGACAGGGTGGGCTTGGGCTCCAGGAGCTCACTGATGTCCTCGACGCCCTTCTTGTCCTGCCAGAACGCCACCGTCGCGAGCTGCTCCATGCTGGCGTCCGTGCCGAAGAACCGGAAACGCGACTCCCGTATCTGCGAGGGGTAGCCGACCCGCCGGAACTCGTTCGTACGGAACGAACCGCCGCCCGCCACCTCGAACAGCGCGGTCGCGTTGGAGAAGTCGTTGCCGAACTGGCTGACCTCCTTGTCGAACACCCCGTCACCGCGCCCGTCCACGACGCCGATCGCGGAGACGTTCACCGCGTGCGTCTGCCAGGCGCCCAGCACCCCGCCCACCGAGTGCGTCGGGTACAGCAGCGGCGGATAGCTGGCGGTCCGCTTCCAGTCCTCGCCGCCGCTGTACTGGTAGGCCTCGTAGAACCCCAGGTCCATGTCGTGGACGTAGTCGCCCTCGGCGTAGAAGATCCGCCCGAACGCGCCTTCGGCGATCTGGTTGCGGGCGTGCACGGTCGCCGGGTTGTACTGGCTCGTCTCACCCATCATGTACGTCAGCCCGGTCGCCCTGACCGCGTCGATGATCGCCGCGATCTCGTCGGCGGTGATCGCCATGGGGACCGCGGAGTAGACGTGCTTGCCGGCGTTCAGGCCCTGGAGCACCAGCGGCCCGTGCGTCCAGCGCTGGGTGAAGATCGCGACGGCGTCGACCGCCTTCGACTCCAGCATCGCCTCGTACGACGGGAAGGTGCCCGCCAGCCCCTGGGCGGCCACGAGGGCTTCGGCCCGCTCGGACAGCAGATCGGTGACGTAGACGTCGCCGACGCCGGGGTGCGCCTGGAACAGCGTGGCGAACTGGCCGGAGAACTGGCCCGCGCCCACGATGCCGAGGGAGAACGTCATCTGAGGAATGTCCTTCACTGGTCGAGAATCAGATTGATCTGGTCGTTGGTCTCGTCGAGGCCGCTCACCGGCGCCCCGTTGCCGTAGATGTCCTCCATCGCGGGCTGCATGAGCGCGGTGACGTCCGCCGCGTAGTTGGTGATGGGGTAGGAGAAGGTCCGGAAGTCCTTCTTGTCGGCCACCGGTTCGGTGAAGGCCGACACTTCGAGGCCCTTCTTCGCGTACGCGGCGACCGCGGCCTCGGTGCCGGCCGGGGTGGCGGGGAAGACGACCCCGTGCCGGCCGACCGTGGTCTGGCAGGCGTCGGAGGCCAGGTACGCCACCCACTTCCGGGCCCCCGCCTTGTTCCTGGAGGCCTTGGTGATGGAGTCGGCGAGGCCGTTCATCATGGTGGCGCGCTTGCCCGTGGGCCCGGCCGGGGTGAGGGCCGTACCGATGTCCATGCCCTTGAAGCCGGCGTAGGTGGAGATCATCCAGGCGCCGTCGAAGGTGGCTGCGGCCTTGCCCGCCGCCACCTGGGTGTTGGCCTGGTTGGACTGCACGTTGTAGTCGGAGAAGGGGACCATGTAACCCTTCTCCGCGAGACCGAAGTACCACTTGACGACCGACTGGAACGTCTCGCTGTCGTACTGGTACTCCGTGCCCCAGCGGGTCTTGTCCGTGTAGCTCCACCCGGCCGACCCGGTGAAGGGGCTCCACTGGGTCTGCCCGTCGGCGTAACCGCCGCCGTTGCTCGCCAGGCCGTACACCTCGACGTCGTGCTTGTCGAAGCCGGGTTCGTCTCCCCGCCTGCCTTTGCCGTCGACGGTGAGGTGGGCGATGGCCTTCTCGAAGGTGCCGCCGTCCTCCGGGTTCCACGAGAGGCCGTCGAGCTCGCCCGCGGTGAGGCCCGCGTCCTTCGCCATCTTCTTGTTGTAGAAGAGCGCGACCGTGTCCCAGTCCTTCGGGGCCCCGTAGCGTCGGCCGTCCTGCCCGATCCAGTTGGCCGCGAGGCCCGGCTGGTAGTCGGAGTCCTCGATGCCCAGGTCGTCGAGCGGTTCCAGCACCTCCAGCTCGGCGAACTGGCCGAACTTCTGGAGGTGGTCGGTGAACACGTCCGGCTGGGTGCCCGCGATGAACCCGGCGGTGAGCTTGGTCCAGTAGTCGCTCCAGCCCAACTGGCTGATCTTCACCCTCAGTCCCGGGTTCTCCTTCTCGAACCCCTTGGCGCAGGCTTGGTAGGCGGGCAGTTGGTTGGCGTCCCACAGCCAGTACGTCACCGTTCCCGGGGACGCCCCGGTGCCGTCGCCCTGGGCGCAGCCGGTCACCAGGGACAGCGTCAGCGCCCCGGCCCATGCGGTCAGCGTACGAAGTCGCATCAGGGTTACCTCACTTGATCCCGGTGAAGCCGATGGAGCTGACGATGCGGCGGGCGGACGCGGCGAACAGCACCAGCATCGGCAGAGCGGCGATCAGCGTCGCCGCCGTGAGCCCCGACCAGTCCACGCCGGTCGCCGGAGTCTGCGCCCGGAAGATCGCCAGCGCCACCGTCAGCACCCGCGAGTCGTCGCTGTAACTGACCATCAGGGGCCAGAAGTAGTCGTTCCAGGAGGTGATGTACGTCAGCACCGAGAGCGTGAGGATCGGGGTGGACGCCATCGGCAGGATCACCCGGAAGAAGATCCTGACCTTCCCGGCACCGTCCAGCAGCGCCGCCTCCTCGACCTCGTGCGGGACGTTCAGGAAGAACTGCCGCAGGAAGAAGATCGCGAACGGTGTCATGAACAGGCTCGGCAGCGCGATGCCGAGGAGCGAGTCGACCAGGTGCAACTGCTTGATGAGTACGAAGTTCGGCAGCAGCGTGAAGATGGTCGGCACCATCAGCCCGGCCAGGAACAGCCCGAACACCTGGTCACGGCCGCGCCAGCGGAGCCGTGCGAAGGCGTAGGCCGCCATCGCGGAGAAGAAGATCTGACAGCCGGTGACGAGGGTCGACACGAACACCGAGTTGAGCAGGTACCGCCAGAAGTCGAGTCCGCCGCCGGCCCCGCCCTGCGCGATCGCCTCCTCGGCGGACTGCAGGCCGAGGGCACGCTCGAAGCCGCTGCCGGTGAGGCCGACGGGCAGCGGGTTCGCGGGGTCCGCGTTCAGCCCGGCGTTGGTGGAGAGCGCGGTGCGCAGGATCCAGTAGAAGGGCAGCAGGGTGATGAGCACGATCAGGCCCATCACGGTCCAGGCGGCGGCCCGTCCGACGGAGAGCCGGCGCTTCGGCGGCCGTACGGCGGGCCGGGTCGTCGGGGGTGCGGCCGGTGGAGTCAGGGTGGCCATGCGGGTGTCTCCCTTCCGTCAGCCGAGGTCGCTCTGTCCGGCCCTGGTGAGCCGGTACTGCAGGACGGTGATGGCGCTGAGCACCACCAGCAGGGCGACGGACATCGCCGAGGCGTAGCCGAACTGGAAGCGGCCGAAGGCGGAGCCGTAGATGTAGAACTGCAGGACGTTCGTGGCGTTCGCGGGGCCGCCCGCCGTGGTCACCGCCACGGTGTCGAACACCTGGAACGAACCGATCACCGTCATGATCAGCACCACCGCCAGCACCGGCCGCAGCAGGGGCATGGTGACCCGCCAGAACATCCGCCACTCGCTCGCGCCGTCCACCCGGGCCGCCTCGTACACGTCGTTCGGGATCGCCTGCAGTCCGGCGAACAGCAGCAGGGCGGTGTAGCCGACGTGCCGCCACACGTTGATCAGGGCGATGGTGGGGATCGCCCAGGTCTCGTCGGCGAGGAACGGGATACGGTCCACGCCGAGCGCGCCGATGATCTCGTTGCCGATGCCCAGCTGGGTGTCGAGGATCCACAGCCACACCAGCCCTGCCACCACGTTGGACATCAGGTACGGCGTGAGCACGATCCCGCGCAGCAGCGCCGACCGCGTCAGCCGCTGGAGCAGGACGGCGATGGCGAGCGCGGCGGCCGTCTGCACGCCGATGTTGAGCACCACGTACTCGACCGTGACGGCCAGCGAGTCCCAGAAGATCGGGTCGTTGACCATCCGGACGTAGTTGTCCAGGCCCACCCACTCCGCCGGGGTGAGCAGGTTGAAGCGGGTGAAGCTCAGATAGATGCCGCGCAGGGTCGGCCAGAGCAGGAAGACCAGGAAGCCGAGCATCGCCGGGGCGACGAAGACGGCGGCCAGGAGGCCGTCGCCGCGCCTGCCGCGGGTCGGGGGACTGCTGGAGGCGATGGTCATCGGTGCTCCCTCATCGGTGGCGGTGCCTCTGCCTCAGGTCACTTACTTTCGTGGCGAAAGAATTCTGACGTCAAGGGGTGGGTAGGTATCTTCTGAAACGGGGCCCAGGTCGGGATGGAGCGGTTACTTTGTTTCCGTTGCGAAAGAAAAAAGGTGTGGGAGTCTGGCCCCCATGACCGCACTCGATGCCGGCTGGCCGCCGCTCAGTCCCGGAGAGCGCGCGGTGGCGATCCAGGTGCTCGTGCACGGACCGCTCTCGCGCACGGACCTCGCCCGGCGCCTCGGCCTGTCCGCGGGGAGCCTGACCCGGCTGACCAAACCGCTGATCGAGTCGGGGCTGCTCGTCGAGACCGCCGAGGGCGCCCCCCTCCCCGAGGTGCGTCAGGGACGTCCCTCGCAGCCGCTGGACATAGTCGCCGAGTCCCGCTCCTTCGTCGGGTTCAAGATCACCGACGACATGGTGTACGCCGTGGTCACCTCGCTGCGCAGCGAGATCGTCGCCCGCCACGACCGTCCGCTCCCCACGCACGAGCCGGAGCGGGTCGCCGACCTGCTCGCCGAGATGACCGCCGAACTCGCCCGTACGCACCCCTCGTTGGCCGGCATCGGGATCGGGGTCGGCGGACTCGTCCGGCGGCGCGCGGTGGTCGGGGAGTCGCCGTTCCTGTCGTGGCGCGACGTGCCGCTGGCCGAACTCGTCGAGGAGCGCACCGGTCTGCCGGTGGTCGTCGAGAACGACGTGGCCGCGCTCGTCGAGGCCGAGACCTGGTTCGGCGCGGGGCGCGGACTCGACCGGTTCGTCGTCCTCACCATCGGCGCGGGCGTCGGCTACGGGCTGGTTCTGGGGGGCAGGCGCGTGCCCTACGCCGAGGAGGACCGGGGGTTCGGCCGCCACTGGATCGTGGACCCCACCGGACCGCTCACCCCCGACGGGGAGCGCGGCAGCGCCGTCTCGCTACTGAGCATCCCCAGCATCCGCTACCAGGTGGAGGCGGCGACCGGACGTGCCGTGACGTACGACGAGATCCTGGCCGGTGCGGCCGAGGGGCAGCCGATGTGCGCGCGTGTCGTCGGTGAGGCGGGGCGGGCGCTGGGGATCCTGGTGGCCCAGATCGCCAACTTCGTGATGCCGCAGAAGATCCTGCTGGCGGGGGAGGGGGTCGGGCTGATGGCGGTGGCGGAGGAGAGCGTGCACGAGGCGGTTCGGGCCCATCGGCATCCGCTGGCCGCGCCCGTGCCCCTGGAGACGAAGGTGTCCGACTTCCACGACTGGGCCCGGGGGGCGGCGGTGCTGGCCATTCAGGTGCTCGTGCTCGGAACGGTGGAGCCGTAAACGCAGAGTGATCAGCTTCACGGTCCGTAATGTCGGAAGTGGCGCCTTTACTCACATCGGCTTCACGTTCGAGGACATATGGTTTACACCATGTCCACTACCCCTGATGTCGTCCTGGAAAGAGCGGAAGCACCGGCGCGAACGGCCGCCGAGGTCAACGAGGAGATCCGGGCGCTCTGGTTCCGGAGCGGTGGGACGTTGAACAGGGAGCAGCGGAGCGAGTACGAACGTCTGGTGCTCGAGTGGGCGGCCGCTTCGTAGGTCGTCGGCTGGCGGGCCGGTGGGGCTGATCGCGCAGTTCCCGCGCATCTTCGGAGCGCGCCCCTCGAAGGGGCGCGCTCGACTCGTTTCCGGCCCCGGCGCTGTGCGCTTCTAGCCCCAGCTCCGTGAGTACTGGCGCCGGTACGCCTGGCGGTCCTGTTCCGTGCGGATGAAGCGGGTGGCCGCCAGGGCGACCATGCTGCCGGCGATGACCAGCAGCCCGGGGCCGACATTGCGGGGGTCCACGAGACGGTCGAGGAGATCGGAGGCGGCCTCGATGGACTCCACGGATTCCACGGCACCCGGTTCGGCGGAGCCCGGCGCGGCGGCACCCTGCGCGTCCTCCTGCGAACCGTCGCCCGCGGCGGTGGGCTGGACGGCGGACTGCGGCAGACCGTTCAGCTGGACACCGAGATCGTCCAGGGCGTCGGACAGCGGCTGGAAGAACGTCGTGCCGCCCTCCTCGCAGTCGCCGTTGCCGCCTGAGGTCACCCCGAGCGCCACGCCCTCCGAGAAGAGCGGGCCTCCGCTGTCGCCCGGCTCGGCGCAGACCGTGGTCTCGATGAGACCGGTGACCGTGCCCTCGGGGTAGTTGACCGTGGCGTCGAGGCCGGTCACCTCGCCGTTGCGGAAGCCGCTGGTGCTGCCGCTGCGGAAGACCCGCTGGCCGACCGCCGCGTCACCGACGGAGGTGATGCGCACACCGCGGCCGTCGCCGACGGAGACGACGTTGGTCTTGTTGCTCGGCGCGTCCTGGAGGTACTGGACGAGCGAGTAGTCGGCGCCGGGGAAGTTGGTCTCGGTCGTCCGGCCGATCTCCTGCCGACCCTGGTCGTCCGAGAACCAGACGGAACCCGCGGGCCCGCAGTGCCCGGCGGTCAACATGAAGTCGTTCTCGCCGTCGGTCACGTTGAAACCGATCGAGCAACGCCCGCCCGTGCCGAAGATCGGCTGCGCGCCGTTGAGCCGCATCGTGTACGCGCCCTCGGTGCGCTCCATCCGTACGGAACCGCCGATCTCCTCGGCCAGGTCGGTCAGGCTCGACCAGTCCTTCTTGGAGACGGTGCTGTCGGCGCGCACCACCACCTCGTTGGAGGCGGGGTCGATCGCCCAGGAGGTGCCCGGCACCCGGGGTGCCGACCGCAGCGCCTCGGTGGCGGACTTCAGGTCCTCACCGCTGTACTCGACCATTTTCGGGCGGGCGCCCGCACGCTTGACCTCGGCGGCGGCCTTCTCGTCGGTGACGGCGACGACCGGGCTGCCGTCCTCGGCTATCCAGGTGCCCGCCGTCCGCTCGGTGCCGAGTTCGGTCAGCAGGCCGTTCCCGGTGCCGGACGCGGCCAGCACCGCGCTGGGAGTCGCGGGCGGGGTGACGGCGGGTTCGGTCGCCATCGCCGCCTGCGTGACCATCAGGGCTCCGCAGATCACTCCACCCGCGGCTGTCAGCCGCGCCACCCGCTTCACGACTCGTCGTCGTGCGTGCCTCATCGCCTGGCTCCCGAACCCCGTCCGACACGGTGTCAACACCGCCAGGGCGTCCGGTCCTTGAGCGCCCTCCTTTCATACGTGCGGTGACCGGCACATGTTCACCAGTTCGCGTCGACGTATCCCAACGTCCGGTTCATGGCGATCGCACGGGTGTTGGCCGGGTGGTGGACCGTACGGACGGTGCTCACGCCGCACATCCCGGCGAACCCGATGCCGAAGGTCTTCATGGCCACCGAGACGCCCCGGCCGCGATGGCCGGCCCGCACGCCGGTCATCTCGTTGAACACGAATCCGGAGTCTCGCCGGTCCGAGGTGGCCGCCATGCCGATCCACCGGTCGCCGTCGAGGGCCAGCACGACGCCGCGCGGGTCGTAGGAGGGCACCTCGAAGCGGAGTCGGTGGTACTCCTCGTAGGCGAAGAAGGCGCCGCGCTCGGGGATGTCGGCCGAGCACTCCTTGTTGAGGTCGTACAACGCCCGGCGGTTCTGCGGGGTGTCGCCGAGTTCGGAGAGGGTCGTCAGCCGGATGCCGGAGGCCCGGCATTTGTCGACGTACGGCTGGAAACGGGCCAGGTCGAAGTCGGTGACGTCCAGTTGGAGCCGGACCAGGTGCGTCGTCATCAGCGCTTGCCTCCCACGCCGCAGTACATGGCCACTTCCTCCGGTTCGCCGGTGCCCTCGTCGGTGGGTTCCGGGCGCCAGCGCGAGCAGGAGACGACGCCCGGTTCGAGGAGGTCGAGGCCGTCGAAGAAGCGAGCGACCGTCTCGGGGGTGCGCTGGTTCAGCCTCGGGGTGCCGTGCGCGTTCCACCAGGCCGCCGCGACGTCCACGTCGGGCCACCGCGGGTCGGTGACGGTGTGCGAGAGCATCAGATGACTGCCGGAGGGCAGCGCGGCCATGAGGCGGCGCACGATGCCCTGCGGGTCCTCCTCGTCGGGGACGAAGGCCATCACGTCGAGCAGCATCAGCGCGACCGGCCGGCTCAGGTCCAGGGTCCGCGCGGCGTGTTCGAGGATCGAGTCGACGTTCCGCACGTCCTCGTCGACGTGGTCCGTACGGCCCTCGGGCGCGCTCGTCAGCAGGGCCCGCGCGTGCACCAGGACCAGCGGGTCGTTGTCGACGTAGACGATCCGCGCGTCCGGGCGGACGCGCTGGGCGACCTCGTGGGTGTTCTCCGCGGTCGGCAGCCCGGCGCCGATGTCCAGGAACTGCCGGATCCCCAGGTCGGCGGCCAGGTGGCGCACCGCCCGGCGCAGGAACCGCCGGTCCGCCCGGGCGTAGTCGTGGATGCTCGGATGCAGTCGGCGGATCTCGTCCCCGGCCTTGCGGTCGACCTCGTAGTAGTCCCTGCCGCCGAGCCAGTAGTTCCAGATCCGCGCCGCGCTCGGCCGCGTGGTGACGATACGACGGTTCAGCGACGAGGACGGGAAGTCCGAGGTGGCCGGGTTGTCCGTCACGGCATCAACTCCTGGATCTCCTGTGAAAGTGCGCACGTCCAACGGGCAATGTAGACCCGCCGGTTGGTGTTTGCCGAGCGTTCTGCGATCTTCACTGGGCGCGACCGGGCTCACGGGCCTCTTCCCGTCGAAGAACGTTCGTCGCGACCTCTCTACTAATCAGTAACTCTTGGGTAGTCTCCCGGCCACTGATGGACATGACCATGACGACTGCGGCGAGGGGTCCGACCACCTCGCCGCTTTGACATGACAAGAAGGGGACGAACATGACAGGAAGCGGTGTGGGACGCCGCATCACCACGGTCGCCACGGTGGCCGTCCTGGGCCTGGGTGCCTCGATGACCGCCGCGGTGCCGGCCGCCGCGGCGCCGGGCACGACCGCGGTCGCCGCGGCCGCGGCCGCCGAAGTGGACTACGCGACCTGGCAGAAGGACGTGAAGACCGTCATCGACACGGCCACGCCCTACATCCAGCAGCGCACCGCGAACCCCTCGGGGCGGCGGCTCGCCATCGTCTTCGACATCGACAACACGACGTTGGAGACGCACTACACGCCCTGGTACCAGCTGCCGACCCCGGCCCTGAAGCCCTCCCTGGCGCTGGCCAAGTACGCCAAGTCCCGTGGGGTGGACGTCTTCTTCGTCACCGCCCGCCCCGGCATCATCGAGTCCCTCACCGAGTGGAACCTCAAGAACGTCGGCTACCCGGTCGACGGACTCTACGTGCGCGACCTGCCCGATCTCTTCTCCGAGGTCTCCGCATACAAGACCGCCTCGCGCGCGGACATCGAGTCCGACGGATACACGATCATCGCCAACGTCGGCAACAACACCACCGACCTCGTCGGCGGTCACGCCGAGCGCACGTACAAGCTGCCCGACTACGACGGCCTGCTGGACTGACGCGGCTCCACCGCGCGTTCCTCGGGGTACGGCCGCCGCGGTTCCGCCGGCGGCCGTACGCCCGGTCCGGTCACCGCGCTCTAGACTCCCGTCATGGCCGACGACACCACGCTCGACGCGCTCGGCGCGGGCAAGTACCTGCTGGTCACCACCTACCGCAAGAACGGCACCGCCGTGCCGACTCCGGTGTGGGTGGTACGGGACGGCGACGCCCTCGGAGTGTGGACCGTGGCCGACTCCTGGAAGGTCAAACGCATCCGCAACCGCGCCGACGTCCTCGTAGGTCCCTGCGACGTGCGCGGCAACCCCACAGGCGACTCCGTCCCCGCCCGCGCCGAGATCCTGGACGCGGCCGGCTCAGCCGCCTACCGGGGGCTGATCGCCCGCAAGTACGGGATCCTCGGCCGGCTCACCCTCCTCGGCAGCCGATTGCGCCGGGGCGCCGACGGCACGATCGGCATCCGGATCACCCTCGCGACGTGATCCTCACGCAGTGAGAGGTCGTTGACGTGTTCCCGACCGCCTCCCGGAGCCGCCCCCTGCGCTGAACCTCACGGCCCGGCTGCCCGTATCTCCTCTCGGGGATGGCGGGAGACCGCGTGCACGGAAGGAGAACAGCGTGTCGAAACCGCCCGAACCGGGCCGGACGGCGAAGCGTCCCACGATCGAGCCGACCTACGTCATGCGCCGGCGCAGGACCGAGGCCCTGGCCGAGCTGCTGCGTGAGTTCGAGCAGTACAAGGGGACACCCGCACCCGACGACGAGTACGAGACCGTCGCCGTACCCCCCACCCCGGCATCGGTGCCGACACCGCCGCCGTCGGCACGGCCCTCGGCGCCGCCGCCCCCGGCCGGGACGGAGCCCGCCCCCGAGCGGATCCTGCCCCGGACGGAGTACGAGACCGAGGAACTCCCCCCGGTCATGGTCGGCGAGGACTTCGGCTCGGGCACGGTTCCGCGCGACGAGGGAGACCGGCGACGGCAGCGGCGTCGGCCGGCCCCCGGCGACGGTTCGGGCCTCAAGCGCGCCGCCGTGGTCGTCGGCGTCGGCGCGGCGGCCCTGCTGGGCTTCGGCGCCGCCCTGCTCCTGCCCGGCGGCGGCACGGAGAAGGAGGCACGCGTGGTCACCCCGACCCCGACCCCGACCCCGTCGGCCCCCGCGACCTCGGCGCCGGCCCCGGACGACGGGGCCGACCCGGACGGCCCCGGCACCCTGCGCGAGGGCGACAGCGGCCCCGAGGTCTCCGAACTCCAGCAACGACTGCTGCGTATCCCGAACGTGTACGACAACGGCTCCACCTCCGGCCGGTACGACGTCGTCCTGAAGGAAGCCGTGGCGCGCTTCCAGCTCTGGTACGGCATCCGGGGCGACGAGACCGGCGTCTACGGCAACGACACCCGCAAGGACCTCGAATCCCGCACGGTGCTGTAGGGGGGCGGCCGCCCGGCGGGGCCATCGCCCGGTACGTCACGGACGGAGCCGGGTTGTTGCCCCGCCCGGAACGGACCATCCTGGCCATATGGTGACGAAGGCGTCCGGCGCGTCGCGGGCTGCCACGGCCGGTGATGCGATGGCGGTGGTCGACACGCGGGGCCTCGTCGCGGGGTGGAGCGAGGGCGCCCGACGGCTCACCGGGTACAGCGCCGACGAGGTGACCGGCAGGCCGGCGGCCGACCTGGTCGACGGGGACCCGGCCGCGGTCTGGCGGGCCCTGGTGACGCACGGCGAGGCGGTGGTGGACCTGCGCCACCGGGACGGACGCCGGCACATGGTCGCGGTCCGGATCTGTGCGGTGCGGGGCACGGAGGGGGAGCGGCGGCGCTTCGTCCTCCAGGCCGCGCCCGACCCGACCGAGTGGGGCCTCGGCGAGCTGGCCTTCACCCAGGCCTCGATGTCCATGTCCGTCTTCGACACCGGGCAGCGCTATCTGCGGATGAACGACTGGGCGTGCAAGGTCATGGGCCGGCCCGAGGAGGAGTTCCGGCACCGGTACTTTCCCGACACCGTCGAGGACGTCGAGCCCCACCAGGGCTTTCTGCGCCATCTGGAGCTCGTCGTGGAGACCGGGCAGCCGGTCCGTTACGAGAGCTGGACCCGTTCGCCCTCCGGTCACCGCATGCACGCGTGGACCTCCGAGATGTGGCCGGTGCGCGCCCCCTCGGGGGAGCTGATCGGCACCGCGCTCGCCGCCTTCGACAGCAGCGAGCAGTTCGCTGCCCGCCAGCGCCTGGCCCTGCTCAACGAGGCCGCCGGCTCCATCGGCACCAAGCTGGACGTCGTCCAGACCGCGCGTGAACTCGCCGAGCTGATCGTCCCCCGGCTCGCCGACTTCGCCAGCGTCGACCTCCTGGAGTCCGTCCTCCAGGGCGAGGAACCCGAGATGGGCCCCGTGGAGGACGGCGTGCGGCTGTGCAGGGCCGCCCATCACTCCGGTACGCCCGGTGCCCCGGAGGCGGCCATCGCGCTCGGCGCCGCCGACGTCTACCCGCCCTTCTCCCCGCCCGCCCGGGCCCTGCTCAGCGGCGAGCCCGTGCTCACCCGCACCGGCGAGCACCAGCTCGACTCCTGGTTCGCCGAGCACGGCGCCCGCTCCGCCAGACTCCGGGAGGCCGAGGCCCCCGACCTCTCCCTGATGGCCGTACCTCTGGTCGCACGCGGCACGACCCTGGGGGTCGCCGTCCTCGTGCGGATCCTGACGCCCGAGCACCCCGACGCCTTCGACCAGGAGGACGTGTCCCTGGCCGAGGAGCTCTCCAGCCGTGCGGCCGTCTGCGTCGACAACGCCCGCCGCTACACCAGGGAACGCAGCACCGCACTGGCGCTCCAGCGCAGTCTGCTGCCGAAGACGGTCGCCGGGCAGGCGGCCGTCGAGTTCGCCTCCCGCTATCTGCCGGCGCTGTCGCAGGCCGGGGTGGGCGGCGACTGGTTCGACGTGATCCCGCTGTCCGGGACCCGGGTGGCGCTGGTCGTCGGCGATGTGGTCGGCCACGGCATCCACGCCTCCGTCACCATGGGCCGGCTGCGCACCGCCGTGTGGGCGCTCGCCGACGTCGACCTGCCGCCCGACGAACTCCTCACCCACCTGGACGACCTGGTCGAACACCTCGCGGCCGGCGACGGCACGGGGGAGGGGGAGATCGGCGCGACCTGTCTGTACGCGGTCTACGACCCGGTGGACCGCAGCTGCTCGATCGCCTCGGCCGGACACGTCCCGCCCGTCGTGGTCCGGCCCGACGGCAGCGTCCAGGTTGTCGAGGTGGCGGCCGGGCCGATGCTCGGCGTCGGCGGCCTCCCGTTCGAGACCACGGAGCTCCAACTGCCCGAGGGCTCGGTCCTCGCCCTGTACACCGACGGTCTGGTCGAGGCACGGGACCGTGACGTCGACACGGGCACCGCCGCCCTGTGCGCCGCGCTCGGAGGGTCGGTCGGCGGCCTGGAGCGCGCGTGCGACACCGTGCTGAAGGCACTGCTGCCCGAGGTCCCGGCCGACGACGTGGCGCTGCTGCTCGCCCGCACCCGCGCCCTCGACGCGGAACAGGTGGCCGTCTGGAACCTCACCGACGAACCGGCGCTGGTCGCAGGCGCGCGCCGGCTCGCCACCGACCAGCTCAACCGCTGGGGCCTGGAGGAGGCCGTGTTCGTCACCGAACTCGTGGTCAGCGAACTCGTCACCAACGCCATCCGCTACGGCGGCGCCCCCATCCAGCTGCGCCTGATCCGCGACCGCACCCTCATCTGTGAGGTCTCCGACGCCAGCAGCACCTCGCCCCATCTGCGCCGGGCCCGCAGCTTCGACGAGGGCGGCCGCGGTCTGCTCCTGGTCGCCCAGCTCACCGACCGCTGGGGCAGCCGCCCGAGCGGGGCGGGCAAGACCATCTGGGCCGAGCAGGCGCTGCCACCGAGCCTCTAGAGGGCCGGAGAGCCGCAGGGCCGGAGAGCCGCAGGGTCGGAAACGGCTGTCGGGGGCGGCTCACGCCACCCCCGACAGCCTCACGCCCGAAGGAGTCAGTGCCTGCGCAGGCGTACCGACACCCCGTGCGCCGTGAAGACCTGCTCCGCCGTCCAGCCCTCGACGGCCACGGTGACCTCCGAGAACCGGCCCTGCAGCGACCGCGCCCCGACGACCGCGACCGTGCTGCCGGAACGCGGTGCCTGCTTCATGTCGAAGCGGACCACCAGCTTGCTGCCCCGTTCCAGGACCGCGCGCCCGTCGACCACGAGGGCGGCGTCGGCGCCCCGGTCCAGCGTCACGTCGAGGACACCGGCCTGCGTGTAGCCGCCGCGCACCCGGACGGTGCGGTCGCCGGTGGCCAGCGTGCCGCCCTTCACCCGGACGTCACCGCGTCCGAACGCCTCCTTCGAGCCCGCCGCGAGGACACCGGCCTCCACGACCGTGCCGCCCGTGTACCGATTGGCTCCGGACAGGGTGAGCGTGCCGCTGCCCTTCTTGACGAGCCCGCCCGCCCCGTCGATGTCGTTGCGCCAGGTGTCGGCCGCGGCGAAACCACCGAGCGCGGCGTCCAGCGTGACAGTGACCTCCGAGTCGAAGGCGCCGTAGCCGTCCGCCGCTGCGAACAGGTTGAGCCGGCCCCACTGCTCCCAGCCGTCCAGCAGCACATAGCCCGACGGCAGCGCGGTCGTGCGCAGCACCTCGCGCCGCTGCGCCGCGTCGAGGTACGGCAGCCGCGTCTCCAGCAGGACCTCGGCGCCCTTGGGCACGGTCAGGTCCTCGGAACGCCCGCGCCGGGTCAGCACGTATGTCAGCTTCGGCTCGACCAGCCGCGCGTTGGCGCAGCGGTCGGCGTACGGGTCGGTGTCGCTGCCCGCGGAGTGCGCGTACGCGTACAGGGTGTCGGCCGTCGTGCCGGTCTCGGCCTGGAAGTACTCGGCGGCCTGCCGTCGTGCGGCCGCCTTGAGCTCGGCGTTCTTCGGGTCGGCGAGCGCCGCGGCGGCCAGGGCCGTGGCCATGACACGACCGCCGATGACGTCGACCGCGGAGTGCATGCCGGAGATGATCCGGTCGTGGCTCGCCTCGAAGGCGCGGGTCACCATCTCCTGGAAGCGCTCGGGGACGGCGTACGCGTAGGCCAGGGCCGCCAGGTGCAGCGCGTTGGTGTGGCCGCTGGGGAAGCCGCCGTCCTCGGCCGGGTTCTCGCCGCGCTGACGCAGCAGTTGCGGGGCGACGATCACGGCGGAGTCGTACACCGGGTACCCGAACTCGTCGATCGCGCCGGTGTCGACGACCTCGCTGTTCTCGTTCATCCGCCAGGGGCGCGGGTACTGGTAGGAGGACTTCGCGGGGTTGCTGGACGCGAACGGCCCGCGCACGGTGTTGACGAGTTCGGCCACCTTTCCGAGCCGCGAGGTGGTCGAGCCCGCGCCGTTCGCGGATCCGGCGGGCGCGTCGGCGGGCACGGAGTCGCTGATCTTGCCGGACGGGGTGCCGTCGGGGGCGGAGGTGATCGAGGTGACCGCCATGGCCCCGGCCTTGTAGAGGTCGGCCAGCGGGCCGAGACCGCTGATCACCGAGTAGCTCTGGTGCTGCCGGTCGGTGATGAACGCCTCGCGGGCCTGCGCCGGGGTGCGGCGGGCGGTCAGGCGCGCGCAGTAGCGCATGTTGGCGCGCAGGATCTCCGGCAGCAGCGGGGTGCCGGTGTCCCAGGCCTCGCCGGTCTTCCAGATCTGGGCGAAGCCGCCGAGCGCCCGGACCACGGCGTTGGTCTCGGGGGTCCGGTTCGCCGTGACATTGGTGGTGTAGTCGTCGACGAACGGCGCGAACGCGGTGGCGGCCTTGGCCTCGGGCGCCTGCCAGAGGGTCGCGACGGTCGGAGCGGCGAGCAGGCCGGCCGATACGCCGAGGGAGTTCCTGAGGAAGACACGGCGGTTGAGCGTGTGGTGCCCGGCAGATGACGGCATGGAGCGCCGCTCCTTTCGCGGTGGGTTGATCAGGTGCGGGCTGAGCGTGGAACTGGCGGCTGACCGGTCCATGGCCGGTCGGCGACCGGCCGGTGATCAGTCGGCGGCCGGTCGGAGGAGAGTACGTGCAAGTGCCAACGCCCCTTCGACCGGGGGCACTTGGAGCACATGCGGTCGCGCGGACGGTACAGCCTCGGCGAGGGCTTCGGCGAATGCCGCGTACAGGGCGGGCCGGGACAGGATCGTCCCGCCGGCCACCACCACGTCGTCCACGGGGACCCGGCGGGCGTCGAGCCGCGCGACGAGCGAGGCGAGGGCGCGGCCCCCGTCCAAGATCACGCGACGGGCGAGTTCCGAGCCGTCCTCGGCGGCCTCGAACACCTCGGGAGCGTGCCGGCCCCAGTCGGCGGACATCGCCGTGGCGGCCTCCAGGGCCCCGCCGAGCGCCGGCACCTCGCTCACGCCGAAGGAGGCGACGAGCCGGTCGGCGAGCGCGTCGGGTGCCTCGCCCCGGTCGTGCGCGGACCAGACCGCACGGCATGCCTCCCGGACCAGGCCGGCGGCGCCGCCCTCGTCACCGAGGACCGCGCCCCAGCCGCCGACCTGCACCGCCGTACCGTCGGCGGACCGGCCGACGGCCACCGAGCCGGTGCCCGCGACCAGTCCCACCCCCTTGTCGAAACCGGCGGCGGGAGCCAGCAGCTCGGCGTCGCCCACCACCAGGCACGGCACCTGAAGCCGTTCCTGGAGGGCGAGGCGTATCCCCTCGCACTGCCGGGGCGTCTCGCAGGCATGGGCGCCGACGGCCACGCCGGACGCAGGGGTGTGCGCGGGCAGCACCTCCCCGACCAGCGTGGCCAGCCATGCGGCCGCGGCCGCCCGGTCGTGCGGCCGCCAGCCACGGCTGGTGCGGATGTGGTCGGCGACCGGGTCCGTCCCCGTGACAGCACGGAGATGGGTCTTGGTGCCGCCCACGTCGATACCGACCGCGACGGGCCTTCTGTCCGGCACGTGAGGCCTCTTTCGTCGTTGCGTTGCGATGGGCGCAGCGACGGCTGGGCGAAACCGTGCCTGGACACACAGGGTCTGTGGGGGGTGCTAGGGAAGCCCCGGGACGGGCCTCTGACGGTGCGGTAGGCGAGTACCGCTTGACTTCGTTAGGAAATTAACTAACGAATTAGAGGGCGTCAAGGGTGAGGACGCCTGATACCGCACGACCGTGCGGCCGGATGATCGCGGCACGACTGGGGAGACCATGCAACTGAGCGAGAGCGCGCGCGCCGTCTTCGCCGTACTGGCCGCGTCGAGCACCGCCACCCGCCCCCAACTGGCCACCGGGGCGCGCCTTTCCAAGCCGACCGTGTCCACCGCCGTGGCGGAGCTGGAGGCCGCCGGGCTCGCCGCGCGCTCCGGCACCCTCACGGGCGGAACGGGCAGGTCGGCGGCCGTGTACGACCTGGGGCTCGCCGCCGGCGCGGTCCTCGCCGTCGACCTCGGCCCGAGCGTCACCCGGGTGCGGGTCTGCGCCCTGGACGGCGCCCTGCTCGCCGAGGGCACCGGACCGCGGGCGGACACCGTCGACGTCGTCGCGGAGGCTCTGGGGCGGCTGTCGGCCGGGGCGCCGCTGCGGGCCATCGTGGTCGCCGTCGGCGACGTCACGACGCAGGGCCGGGAGGGCGCGGCCGTACGGCCGGCGACCGCCAAGGCGGGCCCCATCTTCGACGCCCTGACGGTGGCCCTCCCGCCCGGCGTGCCCGTGCACGTCGAGAACAACGTGAACTGCGCCGCCCTCGCCGAGCTGCACGAAGGCGCGGCCCGGGGCCGGGACACCTTCGGCTATCTGCGGATCGGCGTCGGCATCGGTCTCGGTGTCGTCATCGGCGGCCAGGTGCTGCGCGGCGCGAACGGCGCCGCGGGCGAGGTGGCCCGGCTGCCCTACCCGTGGGACGTGGACCGGGAGCCCCGCCACGAGGGCCTGGAAGCGCACATAGGAGCGGGTTCCCTGCTGCGGCGGGCGGCGGACGCCTGGCGGGGCGTGGACGGCGTGTGCCCCGACACCGTCGACGGGCTGTTCGCGCTGGCCGACGCGGGACACACCACGGCCCGCGCCGTCGTCGGCCGGCACGCCGCCGACGTGGGCCGACTGGCCGCCGCGGCGACCGCGGTGCTGGACCCCGGCCTGATCGTGCTGGGCGGCGCCGTCGGCTCCAAGCCCCGCCTGCTGCCCGGCGTACGGGCCGAGCTGGCCCGCCTGAGCTGGCCCACCGAGGTCGTGAGCAGTGCGCTCGGCGACAGCGGCACCGTGGTGGGGGCCAGCCGCCTGGCCGTGGCCCGGGGAATCCAAACCGTGACCGGAGGGGCGGGGGTGAAGCATTGACGGACTCCACCGGCATCTGCCAATGTCCGGACAAGCGCTTTCTAGGTCGGCCGGGACGCCGACTTGGGGCGAGCCATCCCGCCCGTACGCGACGTACGGCAACCGCACGAGGGCGTGCCCGTGCGGTGACAGCCAGAACGGCTGGGGAGCCCGCCCCGCGTGAGACGCGGCCGGGCGAGGCCGCGCCCGGAGAGCGACGTTTCCTGCAAACTGCACCCGTGCCGCCTCCGTCGGCGCCGTGCTCTGTCCCCATACGACGAAACAAGGGATCGAAGATGACCACTGTGGGTGTGCGGCGCTCCAGCCGACTCGGCCGCGGCGGTACGCGCCGCCTGGTTCCCCTCGCTGCCGGCGTCTCGGCGGCCGTCCTGTTGCTCTCCGCATGTGGAGGAGGGGAGTCCGACTCGGGCGGTACCTCCAAGTCGCTGACGTTCTGGATCTCCACGGTTCCGGGGCAGGACGCGGGCTGGAAGAAGATGGTGGCGCAGTACGAGAAGGAGACCGGCGTCAAGGTCAAGCTCGTCAACATCCCCTACGAGGGCTACACGACGAAGCTGCGCAACTCCGCGCAGGCCAACTCGCTCCCCGACGTGGCGGCCGTGCCGGCGCTCGACCCGATCTGGTCGAACAAGCTGATCGACCTCAGCGACATCGCCAACGACAAGGCGAACAAGATCAACGCCAACTTCCTGGCCAAGGACTCGTCCGGGAAGGTGCTGTCCATTCCCTCGGACGTCACCGCGTCCGGCATGTTCATCAACAAGTCGCTCTTCGAGAAGGCCGGCGTCGACTACCCGACCTCGCCGGACAAGACCTGGACCTGGGACGAGTTCATCAAGGCGGCGAACGAGGTCCGGGAGAAGACCAAGGCCAAGTACAGCCTGACCTTCGACCAGTCGCCCTCCCGGCTGCGCGCCATGGTCTACGAGATGGGCGGCAAGTACGTCCACGCCGACGACTCCGGCAAGTTCTCGGTGGACGACGCGACCAAGAAGGCCGTGAAGACCTTCGTCGGCTGGAACGACGACAAGACCATGCCGAAGTCGGTGTGGACCAGCGGCGCCGACCCGTCGGCCATGTTCCAGAGCGGTGACGTCGTCGCCTACTGGTCCGGCGTGTGGCAGGTCGCCGCCTACTCGGAGAGCATCACCAAGTTCGAGTGGGCGAGCGTCCCGACCCCCGCCCAGCCGGTGCAGGCCAGTGACGTCAACAGCGGCGGCATGACGGTCGGCTTCAACAACAACGCCGACGCGGCCGCCGCCGCGAAGAAGTTCCTGTCCTGGCTGTACGAGCCCGACCACTACAGGACGCTGTGCGAGACCTCCGGCTTCCTGCCGGTCGAGACCGGTCTGAACCCGAAGTACCCCTTCAAGTCCGAGGCGGCGCAGGCGGCGTTCAAGCTCTACAACGAGTCCATCCCGCTCTACGACCCGATCTCCGGCTACTTCAACAGCGCGCAGACGAACTGGGTGCTGAAGGGCAAGAGCCTCGCCGAGGACCCGACCAAGACGGAGCTCGGCAAGGCGATCAACGGCCAGCAGTCGTCGGACAAGGCCCTGGAGAACATCGTGGCGGGCTACAACCAGCAGGTCGGCGGCTGAGCGTAGGCCGACAGTCCCGGGCGGCGGGTTCGAGACGCCGCCGCCCGGGCCCGGGCCCGCGTGATGCCGGGCTCAGGTCCTGAGCCCACCGGAACTCAATTTCACCAGCACGGAGTCAGGAAGATGACAAAACGCGCCTCGGCCGTGTCCGCGAGCCCGCCCAGGAGACGCAGCAAGTACACCCTTGCGCCGCTCGTGCTCATCGCGGCCAATGTCGTGCTCTTCTCGCTGTTCTTCGTCTGGCCGGCGGTGATCGGGCTCGTCTACTCCTTCACCAACTACACAGGCGTCGGGGCGTTCCAGTTCATCGGACTGGACAACTACGACAACCTGCTCGGGGACACCACCTTCTACGACGCGCTGACCCGGACGCTGCTGTACACCGTCCTCTTCGTCCCGCTGAACTTCGTGGTCTCCCTGCTCGCCGCCAACCTGGTGGTGAGCAAGCACGCCAAGGGCGGGTCGGTCGCCCGTGTCCTCTTCTTCATCCCGTGGCTGCTGTCGCCCATCGTCGTGGGTGTCCTGTGGCGGTGGATGTTCGGTGAGAACTTCGGACTGGTCAACTACGTCATCGAGAAGTTCGGCGGAGACGCCGTTCCGTGGCAGTCGAATGCGGACCTCTCGCTGCTCGTGGTGGTGATGGCGTCGTCCTGGGCGTGGACGGGCTTCACCATGCTGCTGTTCATCGCGGCGATCAAGAACGTGCCGGTGTCGTACTACGAGGCCGCCTCGCTCGACGGCGCCGGCCCCTGGCGCCAGTTCTTCAGCATCACCCTGCCGAGCATCGCGCCCACCTCGTTCATCGTCATCCTGCTCAACACGATCAACGCGATGAAGGAGTACCCGGTGTTCGTCGCCCTCAACAACGGCGGACCCGGTACGTCGAACAACCTGCTGGTGCAGTACATCTACGAGACCGGCTTCAAGCGGGGCCAGATCGGCTACGCGAGCGCCGCGTCGTTCGTGCTCATGCTCATCCTGATGGCCGTCGCGATCGTCCAGCTGATCGTCAACCGGCGGGTGGAGAACCGATGACAACCACAGACATCCCACGCCCGGTCGACGCCGGTTCCGGTCGGACCGTCTCCAAGAAGCCGCCCCGCCGCGGGGGCCGCGGCGGCCTCCGGCAGGCGGTGTCCGCGACGACCCTGCTGTGGATCCTGGCGTGCCTGTACGGGCTGCCGGTGCTGTGGTTCGTCCTCAGCTCCCTCAAGCCGGCCGGCGACCTGTTCTCCGTTCCGCTGACGCTGATCCCGCAGAACCCCACGCTGTCGGGTTTCAGAGCGGCGTGGGACAGCGCCAACTTCTCCCAGTACTTCATCAACACCACCATCGTGTGCGTGATCACGACGATCCTCACGGTGGGAGTGAGCTGCTGCACCGGGTACGCGCTGGCCAAGTACGACAACAGATGGCTGAAGGCCTTCTTCATCTGCATCCTGGCCACCACGATGCTGCCGGGCGAGGTCATGCTCGCCCCGTCGTTCCTGGTGGTCCGCGACCTCGGCCTCTACAACTCGTTCGCCGGCATCATCCTCCCGGCCGTGCTCACCGCGACCGGATGCTTCATGTTCCGCCAGTTCTTCCTGACGGTTCCCGACGAACTCGTGGAAGCCGCGCGCATCGACGGCGCGCGTGAGCTGTCGATCTTCCTGCGGATCATGGTGCCGATCTCCCGGCCCATCATGCTCACCCTCGCCATCCTGTCCTTCCAGTGGCGGTGGAACGACTACATCTGGCCGCTGCTGATGCTGAACGACCCCAACAAGTTCACCGTGCAGATCGGTATCCAGAGCATCGTCGGCGCGCAGAACATCAACTGGTCGGTCCTGCTGGGCGCCTCGGTCATCTCCATGATCCCGCTGATCGCCGTCTTCCTGGTCTTCCAGCGCTACGTCATGAACGCCGACATCAACGCCGGACTGAAGGACTGACCTTGCCTTTGCCCGTGCCGCTCGACCACGAATTCGTGCGCGCGGCGGCCCGCGCCGCCGACGGGCCGGCCGACCCGTCGGCGGACTTCATCGAGCCGCACCGCGCCCTGGCCCGGCGGGTGAAGACCCTGGTCGCGGCGTACCGCTCGCCGGAGTCCGCCCAGCACGGCAGCGAGCGGGCCGTCGCCGCCGCGCTGACCCACCTGCGGGCCCTGCGGTCCGTGCAGACGGCCTCCGGCCTCTTCGCGGGCGGCGACAACGTCCAGTCACCGCCGGACTCCGCGTTCACCGTCAACGACGTGTGCGACGCGCACGTCCTCGCCGCGGGCGCGGGGCCCGAACTGGCCGACGTCACGGCGGCGCTCGCCGAGATCGCCGGCGCCGCCACCGGCGCTCTCCTGACGGGCGGGGTGCACACTCCGAACCACCGCTGGGAGCTGAGCGCGGCGCTCGCCCGTCTGCACCGGTCGTTCCCCGACGAGCGGCTGCTCGCCCGCGCCGAGGAGTGGCTCGCCGAGGGCGTCGACATCGACACGGAGGGCCTGTACTCGGAACGCAGCGCCGTCTACGCGTCCATCGTGACCAACCCGGCGCTGCTGCTGCTGGCCGAGGTGCTCGGGCGTACCGACCTGGTGGACGCCGTCGAACGCAACCTCACCGCGACCCTGGACCTGATCAGGCCGGACGGCACGGTGGAGACCGTCCACTCGCGCCGCCAGGACCAGAGGCTGTCGTTCGCGCTGTGGCCCTACCTGCCGCACTACCGGCTGCTCGCGATCCGCACCGGCCGGGGCGATTTCGCCCGCGCGGCACGCCTGGCGGCCGCCGACGGCATCCACGACCCCGACCTGCTCGCCCAGACGCTCCTCACCCCGGACCTGTGCCGCGCCCTGCCGGCCCCGGAACCGGAGACACTCCCGCGCCACCGGTACCTCGCCACCGCACGCCTCGCCGCACACGCCTCGGCCACCGCGCACACGGTGGTGTACGGCGGCTCGGACGTGCCCGAGCACCGCCGCGTCCGCTCGGGCCTCGCCTGCAACCCCACCTTCCTGCGCCTGTTCGCCGGCGACGCCGTCCTCGACGCGGTCCGTCTCTCACGCGGGTTCTTCGACCTGGGCCCCTTCCGCGCCGCCGGCATGCGACAGCTCGCCGACGGCCGGTACGAGCTCACCCAGACCCTCACGGCCGCCTACTACCAGCCGCTCCCGGCGGACCGGCGACGGGACGACGGCGCGTACCGGCTGGTCGACGACGGACGTTTCTCGGCCTCCATGGCCTTCCCGGACCGGCCCCGCGACGAGGTCTCCCACACGACCCGCGTCGAGGTGGACCTGCGGGACGACGGCGCCGACCTGCGGATCGACATCAGCGGACCCCGGGTGCCCTGGGCCCTCGAACTGACCTTCCGGCCGGGCGGCGTGACAGAGGGCGCCGAACCGATCGGCGACGGACGCTGGTGCATGACGACCGGACCGATGACCTACCGCGCCGGAGACGACGAGATCAGGGTCGAGGCCGCCGTCGAGACGGGCGAACCGCTCGCCGGACCGGACCGGAGCGACGTACTGCGCTACGACCCCGGGCAGGACCACACCCTGGTCGGCGGCACCGACGCGACGACCGGCAACCGCGTCCTGCTCGGCGGACTCGGCCCGCACACCCTGAACCTCGCTCTGCGCGCCCGCCGGGCCGCCCCCGCCGGGTGACCCGATGAACCACACCATGGCCACCACAGGCATGAAGGACTGATCCCCGTGCACCTCACGTCCCCTCCCGTGCATCTCCCACGCCAGCTCGGCCCGCTGCACGACCTGCCGGACAGCCCCGAGGCGTACGACGCGGTCCTCGCCGACGTCGTCGAGCAGGCCCTGGCGCGGATCACGCCCGAGGGCAACCTCGAACACCCCGACTGCGTCGACGACATCGGCGACACCTCCCTCGGCATCACCTCACTGCTCGCCCTCGCCTGGCAGCGCACCAAGGACCCGCGCCTGCCCGAGGCGGTCGGCCGCAGCACGGACTTCCACCTCCGAGAGCGCGTCTTCACCGACGACAACCCCGGCTACCCGAACCTCAAGGTCCGCGACTCCGGCTTCCCGTACGCCCGTTACACCCTGGCGCCCGGCGCCCACCCCATCGGCGACTGGCCGAGCACCGTCTGGGCGCTGCTCCAGGCCGTCAACCTGCTCGACCTCGCCGACGGCCTCCTCACCGAAGAGCAGACCCACGCCCTGCGGGAGACCGGCCGGGGCTACTGGCGCTGGCTCACCGAGGCGACCTTCTTCAACCCGCAGGAGGCCGGCAACCAGGCCATCGGCTGTGTCGTCGGCGGCCTGATGCTGGCCCGCCACCTTCCGCCCGAGGACGGCAGGCGGATCCGTGAGCAGGCCATCGCCCTGTACGTCGAGGAGATCCGCGCCCACCGGGTACGCGACCGGGGCGCCCTCCTCCCGCCCGAGCACGGCGGCGCCTACGACAACAACTACGGCCCGATCTCCCTGTCCTTCCTCGCCCAGGCCCACCTGGTGAGCGGCGAGCAGATCTTCGCCGAGGACGGGGAGGCGCTCGCCCGCTACATCGACGCACGCCTCACGGCCGGCGGCTTCGACAACGGCGGCCCCCGCTACAGCGAACAGCACTCCGGCTTCGAGTCCGTGCTCGGCCTGCGCTACTTCGGCCACCGCGTCGGCGCCGACCTGGGCCGCTACCGGGGCGACACCCGGTGGGGCCGGCACGCGGTCAATCCGGACGGCCGGGTCGACGGCCACTTCGCGTGGATGCTGGTCTGGCAGATCCAGGACACCACGCCCTGGCACCGCACCCCGTCCACCGATCCGGTCCGGCACCAACTGCGCGCCGGACGGGTCTCGGTCGCCTTCGACTCCAGGATGACTCCCGCCCTGGTCGAGGCCGACGGGACGTACTTCCTCCCGGCCGCCGTCAACCGCCAGCACGGCTTCGGACCGGTCGTCGACGGCTTCCTGCTCTGCCGCCCCATGGGCGAGACCCGGGTCCGGGACGTCCGCGCCCACGGCCTGTCGGCCAAGCTCGTCACCAAGCCCGTCGTCACCCGCGACCACGTCCTGCGGCACGTCCGGTCCCTGTACGTCACCGACGGCACCCGGCTGTGGACCACGGTCGCCGTCGAACGCCTGCCCGGGGAGCCGTACCTCCTCGCCGGACTGCCGTACGTCGCGGACGGCGCCGAGGGCCTGTGCCGGATCGCGGACGCCGACGTCGCCTCCGCCGGTGACCTGTGGCTGACCCATCCGGCCGCCGAGGGCCCGGAGTTCTTCGACGCCCGCGCCGCCACCACCCAGGAGCAAGCCGCCTTCGCCCTCGCCGCCGACCCCCGCGGCTACGGAAACCCCGACGAGGGCTGGTCCCACCTGGTCGCCTCCACGGCCGTCGAGGCCACCCCCGCACCAGGGGCACCGGACGACCTCAGCGTCTTCGCCGTCCGCTACGGCGGCTCCGGCGAGGTCTTCGACCCCACCTTCGACCGTGTCGCGGAGGGGCTGAGGGTCCGCACGGAGGCCTTCACCGCCGTGATCGGCGACCCGGCGGGTGACCACCGGGGCGAACCGACACTGACCGTGCGAGCCTGACCCCCAAGCCCGACCACGGGTCCCACGAGCCGGCAGCCCGACGTTCCTGACGACGTCGGGCTGTCTCGTTCCCCGGCCCGCCGCTACGCCCCCGAGTCCATCGGGGGCATCGCCGACCCCGGCACGATCAGGTCCGCGTACGGCCTCGTCGCCGCCACCAGCTCCGCGTTCCGCTCGTCCGTACGGAGCACCCAGGCGACCGCCTCGTCATGCCCCTTGCCGAACTCCTCGTGCCGGGCCACCAGACGACGGACGCGTTCGGTCTCGTCGAGGTCGCAGAACCACACCTCGTCCAGGTGGGAACGGACCCTTGACCAGGGCTCCCCGTTCACCAGCAGGTAGTTCCCCTCGGTGACGACCAGACGCGCGGACGGCGGGACCGGGATCGACCCCGCGATCGGCTGCTCCAGGGTCCGCTCGAAGCCCGGGGCGTACACGACGTCGTCCTCGTCACCCCGCAACCGCTCCAGCAGGGCCGCGTACCCCGCCGCGTCGAACGTGTCCGGCGCGCCCTTGCGGTCCCGGCGGCCCAGGCGGTCGAGCTCCACGTCGGCCAGATGGAAACCGTCCATGGGGACATGGGCGACCCAGGGCTCCCCGCCGCCGTTGAGCTCCCGGGTCAGCCGCTCGGCCAGGGTGGTCTTTCCCGCCCCGGGGCCGCCGGCGACACCGAGGAGGGCACGACGATCGGGGCGGACCAGGGCGGCGGCACGACGCAGCAGGTCGTCGAAGGTGACAGGCATGAGGAAGACCGTAGACGCATCCGGCGTACTCCGGCCCGGATCGGGCAGACGACCCCTGCTGTGGTCCGAAGTGAGGAAAGCGGAAGGTATATGCGTGCGAGACCCTGGTCGGAGCCGTACGGCGACGACGAGGCGGTGCGGGAGGAACTGGCGCGCCTGCGCGCCGAGGTGCGGCAGCTGCGCGCCCGGATGGAGGGCCGTCCGCTGGTCGCCCAGGCCCAGGGCATGCTGCGGGAACGCTACGCCCTGCCGGACGCCGAGTCCGCGTTCGCGCTGCTCCAGCGGGCATCACAGCAGTACAACGTCAAGCTGCGCACCCTCGCCGAGGCGGCCGTGGGAGCGCCACGTCCCGATGACCGCGGCGCGCTGTGGTTCCCCGGCCGGGCCCGGCACGCCGAGCCGGCCCTGAGCTTCGAGGAGGAACAGGACCGCCGCGCCGGACGCGGCAACCGGAGCCGCGTCCTGACCGCCGTCCTCAGCCAGACCCTCGCGATCGTCGGCACCGACATGGGCAACGTGCAGATCGCCGACCGCACCGAGGGCGGACTGCGCATGGAGCGGCACACGGGACACACCCAGGACTTCGTCGACTTCTTCGCGTACGTCGGGGACGACGGCACCTCCTGCGCCAAGGCCGCGCGGGAGGTCGCCCAGGTGACCGTCGAGGACGTCGCGACAGACGCGGTGTTCACCGAGGACGCCCGCTCCGCCATCCTCCACGCGGGCAGCCGTGCGTGCCACAGCGTGCCGCTCGTCACCGCTTCCGGGCTGTGCGTGGGCATGGTGTCCGCCCATTTCGAGCGCCCGCTGAAGGGGCTGACGCGAACTCAGCTCAAGGCCTTGGCCGTCGCCGGCGCGGAGGCGGGCGAGTGGCTGGCCTGGTACGACCGGACCGTCGTCCTTGACGCCCTCGAACACCTCCACGCCCTCGGCCGTGCGCACGGCGGCGGCAGCATCAGTCGCCGGTGAGAGGGGTTCTCACCCGTGCGGCCCACTGACTCCCGCCCAGCGGGGAACCCCCACCCCATGACAGACACGCCCCGCCCGACCACGTCGACCGAAGCGACCACGTCGACCGAAGCGACCGGATCGACCGAACTCGGCCTGCCCCGAAGGATCCGCGCCTGCCTCTTCGACCTCGACGGGGTCATCACCAGGACGGCCGTGGTGCACGCCGCCGCCTGGCGCAAGGCGTTCGACGAGTTCCTGCGCCGACGCGACGGCGACGCCTTCCGGCCCTTCGACCCCACCGCCGACTACGACCAGTACGTCGACGGCCTTCCACGCGCCGACGGCGTCCGCACCTTCCTGGCCTCCCGCGACATCCACCTCCCCGAGGGCACCCCCGACGACCCGCCCGACACCCCCACCGTCCACGGCCTCGGCAACCGCAAGAACGAGATCCTGCTGGACCTCATCCGCACCGACGGCGTCGAGCCCTACGACGGCACCCTGCGCTACATCGAGCGGGTCCGCGCCCACGGCCTCGGCACGGCTGTCGTCTCCTCCAGCACCAACTGCCGGGACGTCCTGCGCTCCATCCACGCCGAGCATCTCTTCGACGTCACCATCGACGGCGTGGTCGCCGCCGAACGCCAACTGCCGGGCAAACCCCGCCCCGACACCTTCCTCGCCGCCGCCCACGACCTCGGCGTCGAACCCGCGGAGGCCGCCGTCTTCGAGGACGCCCTCGCCGGCATGGACGCCGGACGCGCGGGCCGCTTCGGTCACGTCGTCGGCCTCGACCGCGTCGGCCAGGCCGCCGCCCTGCGCGCCCACGGCGCCGACACCGTCGTCGCGGACCTCACGGACCTGGGGGACTGGGCGTGATCACACACAGGTCGTACGGCGTCGAACCGTGGGCGCTGCGCGAACGGGGCCTGCACCTCGACGTCCTGCCGCAGAGCGAGTCCCTGTTCGCCCTCGCCAACGGACACATCGGCTGGCGCGGCAACCTCGACGAGGGCGAACCGCACGGAATGCCCGGCACCTACCTCAACGGCGTCCACGAACTCCATCCGCTGCCGTACGCGGAGGCCGGCTACGGCTACCCCGAGTCCGGGCAGACCGTCATCGACGTCACCAACGGCAAGATCCTCCGCCTGCTCGTCGACGACGAACCCTTCGACCTGCGCTACGGCCGGCTGCGCTCCCACGAACGCGTCCTCGACCTCCGCGCCGGCGTGCTGCGCCGCGACTGCGAGTGGACCTCCCCGGCCGGCACGACCGTCCGGGTGCGCTCCACCCGGCTGGTGTCCTTCACCCAGCGGGCGATCGCCGCCGTCGCCCACGAGGTCGAGGCCGTCGACGACGAGGCGCGGATCGTCGTCCAGTCGGAGCTGGTCGCCAACGAGCAACTGCCGCGGCGCCGGGCGATCCCCGGGCCGCCGTCGCCCTGGAGTCGCCGCTGGAGCCGGAGGAGCACTTCGCCGACGGCACACGGCTGCGCCTGGTCCACCGCACCCGCCGCAGCGGCCTGCGTGTCGCCGCTGCCGCCGACCACGTCGTCACCGCCCCCGGCCAGGTCACCACCGGCGCGGAGAGCCGGGACGACGTCGCCCGCCTCACCGTCACCACCGTCCTCGCGACCGGCGAGCGCCTGCGGGTGGAGAAGACGGTGGCCTACGGCTGGTCCGGCACCCGTTCACTGCCCGCGGTCGGCGACCAGGTCGACGCCGCCCTCTCCGCCGCCGCGTACGGCGGCTGGCAGGGCCTCGTCGACGAACAGCGCTCGTACCTCGACGACTTCTGGGCCCGCGCCGACGTCGAGGTCGACGGGGACGAGGAGATCCAGCAGGCCGTACGGTTCGCCCTGTTCCACGTACTCCAGGCGGGCGCCCGCACCGAACAGCGCGCCATCCCCGCCAAGGGCCTGACCGGCTCCGGCTACGACGGCCACGCCTTCTGGGACACCGAGACCTTCGTCCTGCCGCTGCTCACCCACACCGTCCCCGGCGCGGTCACCGAGGCGCTCCGCTGGCGCCAGAACACCCTGCCCGCCGCCCGTGAACGCGCGGCCCAACTCGGCCTGAAGGGCGCCGCGTTCCCCTGGCGGACCATCGACGGCTCGGAGCGCTCCGCGTACTGGCCCGCCGGCACGGCCGCCTTTCACGTCAACGCCGCCGTCGCCGACGCGGTGGTCCGGCACACCACCGTCACCGGGGACACCGCCTTCGAACGGGACACCGGCGTCGAACTCCTCGTCGAGACCGCCCGGCTCTGGCGCTCCCTCGGCCACCACGACCACCACGGCGCGTTCCACATCGACGGCGTGACCGGCCCGGACGAGTACAGCGCCGTCGTCGACGACAACACGTACACCAACCTCATGGCCCGCGCGAACCTCCTGGCCGCCGCGGACGCCGTCGAACGCCACCCCGACCGGGCCCGGCTCCTCGACGTCGACGACGAGGAGAGCGCCGCCTGGCGCGACGCCGCCCAGGCCATGTACGTCCCCTACGACCACGATCTGGGCGTCCACGAACAGCACGCCGGGTTCACCCGCCACCAGCGCTGGGACTTCGAGAACACCGGGCCCGACCAGTACCCGCTGATGCTGCACTTCCCCTATTTCGACCTCTACCGCAAACAGGTCGTCAAACAGGCCGACCTGGTCCTCGCGCTGTACAAGTGCGGCGACCGCTTCGACGACGAGCAGACGGCCCGCGACTTCGCCTACTACGAGCCGCTCACCGTCCGCGACTCCTCCCTGTCGGCCTGCTGCCAGGCCGTCATCGCCGCCCAGGTCGGCCACCTCGACCTCGCCTACGACTATCTGACCGAGTCGGCGCTGATGGACCTGGCGGACCTGGAGCACAACACCCGCGACGGCCTCCACATCGCCTCCCTCGCCGGCACGTGGACGGCGCTGGTCGCGGGTTTCGGCGGGATGCGCCACCACGGCACGACCGTCGGCTTCGCGCCCCGTCTCCCGGAGCGTCTGAGCAGGCTCGCCTTCGACGTCGGGCTGCTCGACGCCTGTCTGCGGGTGGAGATCGTCCCTCGTCACGCCACCTACACGCTGCTCTCCGGCGACTCCCTGACGATCCGCCACCATGGCGAGCGGGTCACCCTCGACGGGGACAAGCCCCGGCGCCTGGACATCCCGGCCCCGAAACGGCCCGGACCGGCGCCGGACCAGCCCCGGCACCGGCGCCCGGGCCGCCACCGGGGCCGAGTGGGCTGAGTCAGCCGCAGAAGGTGGACTCCAGCGTGCGGTTCACCGTCGCGTACACGGTGCCGTTGTTGGACGTGTTGGCGAAGGAGGTCACGCTGCGCTTGCCGTTCTTCGAGGTGAACGCCCAGGTGTAGTAGCCCTGAACGGTTCCCGTGTGCCCGTACACCGAGACCCCGCACGACAGGTCGCGCCGGCGCAGCCCCAGGCCGTACGCCTGGGTGCTGTTGACCGGCGTCCACTTCAGCATCTCCTTCAGCCGGGCCGCCGAGGTGAGCTTGCCCTGGACCAGCGCGGACATGAACTTGTTCAGGTCCTTGGCACCGGACACCAGACCGCCGGCACTCTGCGCCCACGACGTCGTCTGCAGCGTCGAGTCGATCTTCTTCCCGGTGGAGTCGGCGGTCATGTAACCGCGCGAGTGCTTGCCGGGAATGGTGTTCTTCGGGTGGACGTAAAATGTGTCCGCCAGCTTCAGCGGTGTGATGATCCGCTCCTGGTACGCGGTCGCCACCGGCTTCTTGGTGATCTTCTCGATGAGCATGCCCGCGACCACGAAGCCCGCGTTCGAGTACGCGTAGGACGCGCCCGGCTTGTGGGTGAGCGGCTTGGCGAGCGACAGGTCCATCAACTGCCGGTAGGTGAACACCTTGTTCCGCACGTTCTCGAACCCCGCCACGCTGGGGGAGAAGAGGGTGTTGGCGTAGTCGTACAGTCCGCTGCGGTGGCTGAGCACATGGCGCACGGTGATCTTCTTGTCGGGCAGCAGACCCGGCAGGTACGTGTTGACGGAGGTGTCGAGCTTGATCTTGCCCTCGTCGACCAGCTGCAGCAGGACCACCGCCGTGAACGTCTTGGTGACGCTGCCGACCCGGATGCGGTCCCCGGTGCCGAGGGCCCGCTTGGTGGACCGGTCCGCGACGCCCTCCGCCAGGTGGTGCACCTTGCCGTTGTCGTCGATCCTCGCGAACGCGCCCGGCGCCCCCTGTGACAACGCGGTGCGCAGCGTTTTGCGCAGCTCGGTCGTGTCGGGCCCCGCCGCCGGGGCCGCGTGGGCGGGGACCGTCAGCAACGACAGCGCGACCGCGCCCAGCGTCACCACACCCGTGCCCACCGTTCTCGCAACCATCTGATCCGTCTCCTGTCACCCGCCGTCATCGACAGGGTGCATTGGAGTCGAGTGGTAACGGAGAGTCAAGTAGCCTGGTGCGGGGCCGAGTTGCCCGACCCGAAAGAGGGACAGTTCGTCAGATCGGTTTCATCCGCCGAAGAGCTGGGTCCAGTAGGTGCCGGCCGCGCCGCCGCCGGCGAACCCGACACCTATATGGGTGAAGCCGGGTTTGAGGATGTTGGCCCGGTGGCCGGGGCTGTTCATCCAGCCGCGCACCACCTCCGCGGCGGAGCGCTGACCGCAGGCGATGTTCTCCCCGATGGACCGGCGGGTGGAACCGGCCGCCGCCGCGCGGTGCCAGGGTTCGCGGCCGTCGGGGGAGGTGTGGGAGTAGAAGGTCCTGGCCACCATGTCGGCGCTGTGCGCCTGGGCGGCGGTGGTGAGGTGGGGGTCGGGGGAGAGCGGGGGCAGACCGGCCGCGGCCCGTTCGGTGTTGGTGAGGGCGATGACCTCGGTGGCGGTCCGGTGGAGACCGGCGGGGGAGAAGGGGTGGGCCCAGAGCACCGTCCAGAAGACGGTGCCCGAGCGGGGGTCGGTGGCGTGGCCGAGGCCCGTCTCGCTCCAGGCGGGGTCGCGGAGGGTGCGGCCGGCCCGTTCGTCGGAGAGGCAGTAGTCCACGAACTCCGCGGGGTTCCGGGGGCCGGAGACCAGGTGTTCGCCGATGGTGAGGTAGGCGTAGCCGGTGCTGGTGACGCGCTGGTGGACGGAGACGCCGTCCCTGCCTTCGGCCGCGAGGCGGCCCTGGGCGGCCATCGCGGTGGCGTGGGCCTGGGCGGCGGCCGACAGGCGGGCGTCGGCGGAGACGGGGCGAGAACCAGCCGTGGCTCGGGTGGAGTTGACCAGGTCGAGGTAGTGGGTCCGGGGGGAGGCGGGGGTTCGTGCGCTTGTGGGGCGCGTGCGCGTCGGTGGGGGCTGGTCGCGCAGTTCCCCGCGCCCCTGACGGGGCGCCGGTGTGGGCGTTTCTTCCTCCAGCACCTCCACCCCGAAGTCCCGCGCCACCCCCGCCAGCCCTTCCGCGTACCCCTGGCCCAGGGCCCGCAGCTTCCAGACCGGCCCCTTGCGGTACAGCTCCGCCAACAGAAGTACCGTCTCGCGGGTGGGTCTCGGTGGGGTGAAGCGGGCGAGCGGGCGGCCGTCGGGGGTGGTGACGAGCAGGGTCGGGGCGGGCAGGTGGCCCAACGGTGTGTCGGGCGCGGACGGGCTGATCGCGAGGGTGAGACGGGTGGCGCCGGGGCGCAGGGCCGGTGGGTGCACCGTCAGCGTGTCTCCGGACAACTGGGCGCCGGGGGCCGTCGGCTGGTTGTAGAAGACGAAGTCCGCGTCCCCGCGGACCTTGCCGGTGTCGTCGGTCACGAGGGCGGAGACGTCGAAAGGGCCCGGCACCCTGATGGTCAGGGGGCCGCTCGGCAGAGGGGTGTTGCCCCCGGGTACCAGCTCGTTCATCGGTGCCGTCCGTCGCAGTGACCGTCAGCCCGACAACGTCTCATCCCCGCAGGGCGGTTCCCGTGCCCTCCTGCTGCTCCATGGCGGCCAGGGCGTCCTGGCGGCCGGAACGCATGGACCTGATCGCCAGGAGCAGGACCCCGATGTCGTCCAGGTAGACCGGGTCGGGGACCAGGTCGGTCGGCAGGACGAGATAGAGCACGGCGCCCCAGAAGACCCACTTGGGGCCGGTGGGGAGTCCGGCCCGGCGCAGCTCGCTCCGGGTGCGGACGAGCCGGAGGAGCAGCCAGACGGCCGCTCCGAGAAGAGCGGCCGCGACCACCGCGACCGCGACGATCACCCACGTCCAGGAATCCATCGGTCCCGCCCCTCTGTCGGGCCGGGCGCTCCGCCCGGCCGGTGCCTGTCCATCGTCTTCCCCCCTGGGACGCGGTGTACCGCGACGCGCGGGGGAGGGGCGGGTCAGTGCGAGGCGCGGGCCAGGTTGTGGTCGACGAGGGCCTGGCTGACGGCCCGGATGGAGCGGGCCATGTGGTTCAGCTGCATGACCTCGGCGGCGTACATCTTGATGGTGTGCTCGATGACCGACTCGGACATGCCGAGGCTGGGCAGCTCGGAACGGGCGGTCTGCAGGGCGGTACGGGCGACCCGGATCTCGTGCTGGACCTGGATCTGCGCGTGGCGGGCGAGCAGCACGGGGTGGCGCATCAACGCCGGGTAGGAGCCGTAACGGGCCGGTACCAGCTCGCGCAGCCACCTGGCCGCGGACCTCTCCCAGTCGTAACTGCCCGGTGTCTTGACCTGACACGGCCAGTCCGTGCGGAGGGGCGAGGAGGTGAGGGCCATGTTCAACGCTCCGGTCTTGCATCGACGCCATTGTGTGCAACGGGTGTGGAGTCTGGGCGGCCCCGGCATAGGGGATGGCCGGGGCCGCCTCACCCGGGGCGCCGTTGCGGGTAGGAGCGGACGGACCCGGGCGGACGGCGTGCCCCGGAGTCCCCCGGGTCACGATCCGCGAGCAGTATTTATATATACCGATGAGTTTGCAAGGGCATGAAAAAATTCATGTCGCGAAAGGGGTGAATAATCCCCTGCTGTCCGGACCAGACCGGGGCGAACGGGATCAGTCCCGCAGGAAGAACTGGTGCTGCTCCGAGACCTGCTCGTACGCCTCCAGGCGGGCCTGGGTGCGCTCAGGATCTGCGTCGGTCATGGCCTGGAGCAGGGCGGAGGACATCATCACGGGCGCCGCGTAGGAGTCGAAGACCAGGCGTGAGCCGGTGCCCGTGGCGAAGACGGCGTCGGCCTCGTCCGCGAGCGGCCCGAGCGCCAGATCGGTCACCAGGGCCACCCTGAGGCCGGCGCCGTGGGCGACCCGCAGCGCGGTCAGGGTCTCGTGTGCGTGCCGCGGCATGGAGAAGGCCAGGACCCAGGTGCCCCCCGCCTCGCGGGACTGCAGCAGCGCGTCGTAGGCGACCGTGCCGCCCTTCGTCACCAGCCGGACGTCGGGGTGGATACGGCGGGCGGCGTAAGCGAAGTACTCGGCGAGCGCGCCGGAGATCCGGAGGCCGAGGACGGTCAGCGGGGCCGAGCGGGACAGGGCACGGCCGATCTCGATGACCTGGTCGGGGTCGGCGAAGTCGCGCCGCAGGTTCTCCAGGTTCTCGATCTCGGCGTCCACGGCGGCCTGCAGTTCGTTGCTGCGGTCCGCCGCGGAGATCCCCGGGGCGCTGCCGAGGGTGGCGAGCGCGATGGCCTGGAGCCGCTCCCGCAGCGCGGGGTAGCCGCTGAAACCGACGGCGGCCGCGAACCGGGTCACCGAGGGCTGGCTGACGCCGACCCGTTCCGCGAGATCGGTGATCGACAGGAACGCGGCCTCGGTGATGTGCTCGATCAGGTACTGGGCGATCCGCCGCTGCCCCGGGGACAGCCGGGGGCCGTCGAACAGCTCCCTGAGCCGGGACGTGGGCGACTGCTCGGTGTCCGCGGCCGTCCGCCCCGACGTGATCGCTGATGCCTGCGCACGTGCCTGCTGCGGCGATGCCACCCGCGCGCCTCCTTCGTCTCCCACGAGCACTCAACATAGCCCACGGCCCGCGCGGTGCCGGGCGGATCCCGCGACCTGCGAGAACCCCGTTTCGGGCACACCATGGGGGTACCCGGGGTACCCGCACCCTGTCGTCACACGAGGGAGAAGGCTCGTGACCCTGCCCAGTCTGCCCGTGTCCCAGGTGGAGGTCGTGCTCTGCGACTGCTCCGCCCAGGACGCCGAACGCGTCTTCGCCTGTCTGCGCGCCCACTTCGAGTCCGACCGGCGCCCCGACGACCCGCCGCACGAGACCGGCACCGACCGGCCCACGATGTGGACCGGCATGTACGACACGGCCGCCACCGTCACCACCGGCGCCGGCCCGCACCCCGAGTCGCCGTCCGCGCCCGTCACGGTCGAGGTCCAGGGCAGCCCGCCGGCCGTACGGCTGCTGCGGTCCGCGCTGGAGGAGGAGTACGCCGTGCGCCAGGTCGGCGTCGAGGCCGGTGACCAGGAGGTCCAGCTCCAGCTGCGGGTCGAGGGGCGGGAGGGGCGCGGCTGATGACGACTCTGGGGGTGGGCGGGCGCGCGGCGCGGAGTTCGGTGACCGAGGGTGCGGCCCGCGCCGGACTGACCGCGCGTGGCGTCATCTATCTGCTGGTCGGGGCGCTGGCCCTGCAGATCGCGTTCGGCGGGAGTTCGGAGCAGGCGGACCGGCAGGGCGCCCTGGAGGAGATCTCCGAGAGGCCGCTGGGTTCCGTGATGCTGTGGGCCCTGGGCATCGGCCTGGTGGGCATGGCGCTGTGGCGGTTGTCGGAGGCCGTGTTCGGGGCGGCGGGCCCCGACGGCCGTAAGTGGACCAAGCGGCTCGCGTCCGCCGCGCGCTTCGTCTTCTACGCCTTCGTCGCCTACTCGGTGCTGACCTTCGCGGCGGGCGGGGGCAGCGGCGGAGGGGGCGGCGGGTCCAGCGACGAGCAGTCCCGGGACGTGACGGCCCGCGCGCTCGAACTCCCCGGCGGCCAGTGGCTCGTGGGCGCGGCGGGTCTCGGCGTGATCGCCGCGGGCGGCTGGATCGGCGTACGCGCCGCGATGCGCTCGTACCACAAGCACCTCCGGCTCGGCGAGATGTCACGGCGCACGCGCCGCCTCGTCGACGTCACCGGTGTGGTCGGCGGGATCGCGCGCGGCCTGGTGTTCGCCACGGCCGGTGTCTTCGCCGTGCGCGCCGCGATCGAGTACGAGCCCGACAAGGCCAAGGGGCTCGACGACACCCTCCGCTCCTTCGCCGACTCCCCCGCCGGCCCGGCGCTGCTGGCCTGTGTCGCGGTCGGGCTGGTCCTGTTCGGTCTGTTCTCGTTCGCCATGGCGCGCTGGCGCAAGGTGTGAGGCACGGCAGGAGGACGAGCTGTCGAAGAGCGGGGCGCGTCCTCCTCGGCCGGGCGCCGGATTCGCTCACGGGAACAGTCGGTCGAGGAAGGCGTTCCCGTAGACCCGGTGCGGGTCGAGCCGGTCCAGGACCTCCCGCGCACCGGCCCAGCCCGGCCCCGCGCCGTCGTCGAAGGACGCCGGCACGACCGTGCCGAGCACTTCCTCGTCGCGCCAGGCGGCCTCGTCCGTGTAGCCCCAGCCCTTGGACCACTCGACCCGGGTGAGGGCGTGACCACCGTCGTACGTGGTGAGCAGGAACCGCTCCAGCTCCCGGAAGAACGCCTCCGCGTCCGGCGTCCCCGGCAGCGTCAGCACATCCAGCCACACGGCGGTGTCCCACTCGGGCCGGTCGGCGCGCGGCCGCAGCGCCGACAGCAGCGGAGCGCGGGCGCCGGCCACCCCGACGTCCGCCGGGTCGTCGAGTCCGGTGACCCTGATCTCCACCGACCCGTTGACGGGGTACCGCCCCCGGGCCGCGTACGCGGCGAGCCGCTCCCGGTAGAACGCCGCGAACTCGGAGACCACGCGCTGTACCTGGTCCCGTGAGGTGAGCACCGCGTACCCGTTGGCCGTGACCCGCAGCGTGGTCGGCTTCAGATAGAGGAGCGTGTTCTTCGACGGCCCCCAGATGTCCGCCGAGAACGTGGTCGTCAGCCCCAGCGTGGCCGTGGTCAGCTGCGCGTTGCCCAGCACCGGCGCGAGATACCAGGCGGCGTCGGACACCATCCGCCCGACGAGGTCGGCGACGACCTTCGGCACGTTGTCCGAGAAGGGGTAGTTGTACGGCGAGGTCACGCGCCGCGAGGTGAGCGGACGGGTCGGCTCGACGCTCCACACCTTGAACCAGGGGAAGTCGGTGAACGCGAACCAGATCGCCTCCAGGCGCCCCGCCTCGTCCAGGAAGCTCGCGAACGTCCGCCCTCCGGAGCCGGGCGCGGCGAACAGCTCCCCGGCCGGGATGTCGGTCCGGCTCAGGCACCGCAGATTGCTGTTCGCCCCCACCCGCAGCACGGCCTCCGTGACCAGCGCGCGGCCGACATGGGTGAGCAGCGCGGCCCCGTCCGCGTCGTCCCGCCGGAAGGTCCGCAGGACGTAGGCGTCGCTGTCGGCGTCCCACACCACCGCCGTCAGCGACAGCACGAGATTGCTGAGCGACCCGTACGTGTGGCCGGGCGGCCGTGTCTCCCCGGCCGCGGGTACGGCCGTGCCGTGCGCGTCGACCGCGAGGGCGCCGCCGAGGGAGAGGTCACCGGGCGCGGGGCAGGCGGTCACTCCGAGGCCGTGGCCCTCCAGGAAGGTCAGCATCGCTTCCAGCGAGGCGCCGGAGCCCACCCGGACGGCGGCCGGCTCGGTGGACTCCAGGGTCATGGCGGTGAGGTGCGCGGTCGTGTCGACGAGCAGCACCGGGGCGTCCGAGTCGGTACCGGGGGTGATCGTCAGGGGCGACCAGCCGTGGGAGTGGCCGCGTGCGCGGACCGTCCAACCCTGCCGCCGTGCCCAGTTGACGACCGCCACGACCTGTTCCGCGTCGGCCGGCGCGCACGCCCACAGGCCGGACGCGGTGATCTCCCCGTCCCAGTTGCGGTACACCGACCTGTACAGCTCGACGTCCGCGGGGAAGCCGGGCAGTTCGGCCGCGGCGGCGGCCGGGTCCTGGCGGACGAGCTGCGGGGTGAGGGCGAGGGCGGCGGTGCCGAGGAGGAAACCCCGGCGGGACGTTGCTGAGGAGTCGGTCACGGTGATCACGTTAGGCCGGGCATGGGCACAAGTGACCGATCCGCCATCTGGATTCACTCGTGCGAGTGAAGCGTCGGTGGGGTGGGCCAGAGCGGCGGGGTCGCGGCACCATTCAGGGAAAAGCACACCGACCGACCGGGAGGACCTGTGACCGAGGTGCACGGCAACCAGGGCCGAGGCCGCGACGAGACCGAGGACGAGCGGGCCGACCGCCGCTGGAGCGAACTCATCCAGGAGGTGCGGGTCGCCCAGACCGGCGTGCAGATCCTGTTCGGCTTCCTGCTCACCGTCGTCTTCACCCCGCGCTACGACGGACTGCCGCAGACGGAGAAGACCATCTACATCGTCACCGTCGTCCTCGGCGCCGCCGCCACCGGCGCCCTGATCGGCCCCGTCTCCTTCCACCGGATCGTCGCCGGACGCCGTATCAAACCCGCCGCCGTCGAGTGGGCGAGCAGACTGACCGTCGTCGGCCTGATCCTCCTCCTCGCCACGATGACGGCGGCCCTGCTGCTGATCCTGCGCGTGGCCACCCACGACGAGTACGTGCCGTGGCTCGTCGGCTGCGTGGTCCTCTGGTACCTGCTGTGCTGGTTCGCTCTCCCGGCCTGGATCCGCCGCCGTCACACCGGCGGGTGACGGCACCCGGTGGCGTGAATGGCGGTGTTGCCCGTGGGCCGTGTGGTGCGCGAGCGTGCCATGTCATGGACCGTGACCAGAGTCGCCCCACCCCACCCCGCGTCAGATGTGTATAAGAGACAGGGCCGCCCCCGCGGCCGCCCGGCCCCGTACCGCCGACGCGGCCCTCTCCCTCACCTTCACCCGGGCCACCAACGGCTCGGCGACCCTCGCGCCCGCCGGCGACACACTGATCGCCGAGGTCCAGAGCGGTCTGTGGTCACTCCCGCGCGGCGGCGGCCAGGCGGTCCCCCTCACCCCGGCCGGCCTCGAACCCAACCGGCCCACCCACTCCCCGGACGGCGATCTCGTCGCGTTCTGCGCCTACCAGGGCGGCGGCTTCCACCTGTGGACCATGCGCCCCGACGGCTCCGACCTGAGGCAGCGCACCGACGGCCCCTGGGACGACCGCGCACCGGCCTGGTCGCCCGACGGCACCCGGCTCGCCTTCGGCTCCGAGCGCGGCGGCGACCCCGACGCCCCCTCCGGCGGCAGCCCCTACCGCATCCACGTCCTGCACCTGGGCACCGGCGCCATCACCCCCGTCACCGGCCTGCCCGACCAGGGAGGCCCCCTCCAGGACGGCCCGTGGGAGGACTTCGACCCCACCTGGTCACCGGACGGCACCCGGCTGCTGTTCGTGCGGGCCAAGGTCATCACCACCGGCGCCACCCCCTCCGTCGAGTCCCGCACGATCGCCGCCGTGGCCGCCGACGGCACCGGTGCGGTCACCGTCGAACACACCGAGACCGCCGCGGCCCAGGTCATGACCCCCGCCCTCGCCGCCGACGGCCGTCTCGCCCACCTGCGCACCACCGCCTCCCCGAACGGCTCCTGCACCCTGGTCGTTGCCGGGAAGCCCGTCCCGGTCGACGGCGACCTCGCGCCCGTGCCACCCCGCTGGACGGCCGACGGCCGACTGCTGGTCACGCTCGACGGCGCCTTCACCCTCGTACGCCCCGAGGAACCCGCGGAGCCGGAGGAGATCCCCTTCGAGGGCGTCCTCCCGGTGAAGCGGCCGCGCTACCGCGTCAAGGAGTACGACCTCGGCCAGGAGCGGGTCCGCCCCGTGCGCGGCATCCACCTGCCCGCGCTGTCGCCGGACGGCCGCAGCATCGCCTTCGCCGCCCTCAACTCGCTCTGGGTGGCCGGCACCTCGGGCGGTCGCCGACCGAAGAGGTTGCGCGAGTCGCCGCCCACCCGCACCCTGCTCGCGCCCTCCTGGGCACCCGACGGGCGCTCGCTCGTCTACGCCGACGACCGCGACGGACTGCTCGGCGTCTACCGACACGATCCGGCCACCGGTGAGGAGAGCGCCCTCGCGACCGGCGGCCGGGTCATGCCCGCGCTCTCGCCCGACGGCGAGCGGCTCGCGTGCCTCGACCTGGCCGGCCGGCTGGTCGTCCGGGACCTGGCGAGCGGTGCGGAACGCGTCCTCGTGGCACCGCTCGGCGGCGGCGGAATCCCCGGCAGGCCGAGCTGGTCGCCCGACGGCCGCCATCTCGCACTGTGCGATCGCAACCGTCTGGGCGCCCGCTTCCGGGAGGGCTACAACCTGATCCGGGTCGTCGACGCCACGACCGGCGCCGACCGGCTGCACACGGTCGCGCCCCACACATCCATCGCCGACCGCTACGACTCCGGACCCGTCTGGTCACCCGACGGACGCTGGATGGCCGTGATCGTCGAGTCCGCGCTCTGTCTACTGCCCGTAGCCCCCGACGGCACCCCGCGCGGCGGACTGCGCACCCTCACCACCGAACCGGCCGACCACCCCAGCTGGTCGGGCGACTCCAGGACCCTGCTCTACCAGTCCGGCACCAGGCTCCGGCTGATCGACGTCTCCGGCGAGCACACCCGTACCGTCCGCGTGCCGCTGGACCGTACCCGGCCCACCCCCGCCGACATCGTCGTCCACGCGGGGCAGGTGTGGGACGGCACCGGCGAGACGGTCCGCGACGACGTCGACATCGTCGTACGCGGCGGCCGGATCACCGCCGTGGAAGCGCACCGGGGCAAACGCCGCGCCGCGCTCCGCCGGATCGACGCCTCCGCGCACACCGTGATCCCCGGCCTCTGGGACAGCCACACCCACCCCTGGCAGAGCACCTACGGCAGCCGCCAGGCCACCGGACAGCTCACCTACGGTGTCACCACCGCCGTCTCCCTGGGCGGCTTCGCCCACGAACAGGCACGCATCCGCGAGGAGGTGAACGCCGGCCGGCTCGCCGGACCCCGGCTCCTCACCACCGGCGAACTCCTCGACGGTGCCCGGGTCGCGTACAGCATGGGTCGTGCCCACCGCACGAGGGCCGGACTGCGCCGCTCCCTCGAACGAGCCGAGGCCCTCGACTGGGACTTCGTCAAGACCTATGTGCGGGCGCCCGGTTGGGTGATGAGCGAGGCCGCGCGCTTCGCCCACGAACGCCTCGGCGTGCGCACCGGCGGCCATCTGCTCTCCCCGGGAGTCCAGCTCGGCCAGGACCTGACGACCCATCTCCAGGCCACCCAGCGCGCGGAGTTCGGTCATGCCATCACCATGACCGGGCGGGCCTACCAGGACGTGGCCGAGATCTACACCCGGCAGGGAGTGGACTTCTCCCTGATCGCGACCCCCTTCACGGCCTCACCCCTCATGGGCGCCGACCCGGCGCTGGCCGACGACCCCCGGGTCACGGTCGTCATGCCGCCGTGGGACGCGGCCGTCGTCCGGCAGGGCGCGGGGGTCCCGCCGACCCCCGCCCAGCTCGCCGCGCTGCGCACCGAGACCGACATCTACCGGCGGATCCTCGCGGCGGGCGGCGTCGTCGCCCTCGGTACCGACCAGCCGCTCGGCCCCGTCGGCCTCTTCCTCCACCTCGCCCTGCGCGCCCTGCACTCCGGGGGCCTCAGCCCCGCCGAGACCCTGCGCACCGCGACCGTCCTTCCGGCCCGGCTCTTCGGTCTCGAGGACGACCTCGGCACGGTCGAGACGGGCAAGCTCGCCGACCTGACGATCGTCGACGGCGACCCCTTCACGGACTTCACCGACCTCGTCCGCACGGTGACGGTGCTGCGGGGCGGAACGCCGTACACCACCGAGGAGTTGGTGGCCGCCTACCGGCCCTCCGCCCGACGGGTGAAGGCCGCTGGGACGGAGGAGGACTGGCTGGAGGTCGGCCGGCTGATGCGCCGGGACGGCTGCTGCCACGACGGCCACTGAACGTCCCGACGACCGCCCGGGATCAGTGATCGGTTCCCTTGCCGATGAAAAGCTCCGCGAAGGTCGACGCGGCGGCGGGGGAACCGAGCACCCGGCGGAGCCTCGCGGTGGCGGCACCGGCCCGGAACGGGTCGCCGGACGACGGCCCGTGCAGCAGCTCCGCCAGCCACTGCGAGAACTCCTGGTAGTGCCAGACCCGGCGCAGACAGGCGTCCGAATAGCCGCGCAGCCCACGGTCGTCGCCCGTGCGGAGGCGGGCGGTCAGGGCGTCCGCCAGCAGCAGGGCGTCGTACAGGGCCAGGTTCATGCCCTTCGCGGCGATGGGTGCGACGAGGTGCGCGGCGTCACCGGCGAGGTACAGCCGGCCGTACGCCATCGGTTCGGTGACGTAGTTGTGCATGTCGAGCACCCGCTTCTCGACCAGCGGGCCCTCGGTGAGCGGTCGTGCGCCGGGCGCCGCGAGGCGGGCGTGCAGCTCCGACCAGACCCGGTCGTCCGGCCAGTTCGCCGGGTCGTCGCCGGCCGGGACCTCCAGGTAGTAGCGGGTGACCTCGGGGCTGCGCGCCATGTGCCCCGCGAAGCCCCGGGGATGCACACCGAGGACGACGCAGTCGGACGACGGGGGTGCCTCGGCGAGCAGCGCCAGCCATCCGACCCCGTGGTCGTGCCGGGCGACCGTGGCGTGCCCGGCCGGCAGCACGGTCCGCGTGACACCGCGGGCACCGTCACAGCCGGCGACGAACTCACAGGCCAGGACGTGCCGTTCACCGGTCGCCGGGTCCACGTACGACACGGACGGCTGCTCGCCGTCGATGTCGTGCAGCGCGACCTCGCGCACGCCGAACCGGATGTCACCGCCCCGGACGTCCGCGTACTCCCGGACCAGATCCGTCACGAGCAGCGGCTGCGGGTAGACGTAGTGGTGATGACCGGTGATCTCCGTGTACGGGAAGCGCTGCCGCCCACCCGCGAAACGGAACTCGAACTCCGTGTGCACCGGGGCCCGTTCCAGGAGCCGCCCGGCCAGTCCGCGCCGCTCCAGGGCGCGCACCGCCCACTCCTCCAGGAACCCGGCCCGGGGTCGCCGCTCGATGTACTCGCGGCTCCCGGTCTCCAGCACCACGCAGTCCACGGAGGCGGCGCGCAGGATGTTGCCGACGGTGAGCCCGGCCGGTCCGGCGCCGACGATGACGACGGGGGTGCGCTCGGGCGGGTGCGGACCCGGGAGGGGGGTGGGGGTGGTCACCCGAGCATTATGCCGGGTGACCGCAGACCGGGAGCTGTCCTCAAGTGAGGCGCCTGACAAGGGCCTTGGGGCAGAGACTGCCTGTCACCGCAGTTCGAACCGGCGGGCCCATTCCGCGATGTCGGCCGTCGTCGCGTTCCCGCCGCAGACCACGAGGCCCAGCCGGGCGCCGTCCCCGACGCGTTCGAGGACCTGCCGGGCGGCGGGCAGCAGACAGCCGGCGGCCGGCTCTGTCCACACCTTGCCGTGCTCGGCGAGGTCCAGGACCCCTTGCACCGCCTCGGCGTCGGAGACCACGAGGACGTCCTCGACGAGGGCGGTCACATGGTCGTAGGTGAGCCGGGAGACGGACGGGGCGCTGAGTGTGGTGACGACGGAGGAGAGAGGGACGGTCACGGGTCCGCCCGCCGCGATCGCGTCGGCCATCGCCGTGGCGCCGACGGTTTCCACGCCCCAGACGCGGACGCCGGGCAGCAGTGCCCTGAAGGCGGCGGCCACGCCGGCGACGAGGCCGCCGCCACCGATGCTGACGAGCACGTCCGTGGGCACGCCGGTGTCCCCGGTGGCCGCCGTCGCCCCGGAGTTCCCGAGGTCCTCGGCGAACTCCAGGCCCACGGTGCCCTGCCCGGCGATCACCAACGGGTCGTCGAACGGGTGGACCAGGGTGAGGCCCTCCGACCGGAGCCGCTCGGTGAGCGCGAACGCCTCCGCCATCCCGTCCGTGAGCCGCAGCGAGGCGCCGGCGGCCTCGACGAGGTCGGCGGCCCGGCGGGGAGCGGACCGGGACATCACCACGGTCGCCTTGATGTGCAGGGCGGCGGCCATGTGCGCCAGCGCGATGCCGTGGTTGCCACCGCTGACCGCCACGACCCCGGCGGCCCGCTCCGCCTCCGAGAGCGTCAGCAGCTTCGCCGTGGCGCCGCGCGCCTTGAACGAGCCGGTGCGCTGCAGCAGTTCCAGCTTCGTGGTCACCGGGGCGCCGAGCAGCGCGGACAGCCCCGGGCTCGGCACGGTGGGCGTCCGCACGACGTGGCCGGCGATCCGCTGGGCGGCGTCCTGGATCTCGCCGATCCCGATCAACACGATGTCACTCCGTTCGGTGGGGCCGGTGTTCCTGGGGTGCGGGGGCGGGTGGGTCGTAGGGTGCGTCGTCGGGTGCGGGTGAGTGGGGCTTCTCGCGCAGTTCCCCGCGCCCCTGAAAAGCAGGGGCTGCGCCCCGTGCTTTTCATGCCCGCCGGGCCGTTGTTTTTAGGGGCGCAGGGAACTGCGCGAGAAAGCCCCACCGGGCCCGCAGACGACAACGCACCCGAATGCCCGAGCTCCCCCCGCTCAGCTCACCGTAGCGCCGACGTCCAGTCCCGCGGGACGCGCCCCGCAGGGCCAGGTGACGGCTGCCCCTCGGGATGGCTGAGGGGCGGCGCGAGCTCCGGTCCCGACTCGTACATCTCGTCCGTCTCGTAGTTCCAGAACCACGACTCACCCGGCTCGTAACTCTGGACGAAGGGATGCCCGGTGGCCCCCGCGTGGGCCGTGGCGTGCTGGGCCGGGGAGGAGTCGCAGCAGCCGACATGGCCGCACTGGGCGCAGCGCCGCAGGTGGAACCACCAGCCGCCGGCCTCCTCGCACTCCACGCACCCGTCGCCGCTCGGCGGAACGGCGGGGTCGATTCCGGCGGGCAGGGTCATGAGGTCTCCTCGGGGTCGTCGGCGAGCGTGACGTCCAGGTCGGCGGCCGGTGCCGTCAGCGGCAGGAAGACCTGGAAGCGGGTGTCCCCCGGCCGGGAGTGGACCTCGATGTGTCCGTGGTGCTTGTTGACGACGATGCGCCAGGAGATGTCGAGGCCGAGCCCGGTGCCCTGACCGACCGGTTTGGTCGTGAAGAAGGGGTCGAAGATCCGGCCCTTGATGTCCGGGGGGACGCCGGGGCCCGTGTCCTGGAACTCGATCAGGACCTGGTCCCGGTGGTCCAGTGCCGTCCGTACCCTCAACGTGCCCGCGCCGCCCGTGTCGTTGATCGCCGCGACCGCGTTGTCGATCAGGTTCGTCCACACCTGGTTCAGCTCGCCCGGATACGCGGGGATGCGCGGCAGCGAGCGGTCGTACTCCTTCACCACCTCGATGCGGTCGCCGATCTTCCCGGACAGCATCAGCAGGGTGCTGTCGAGGAGTTCGTGGACGTCGGCGTTCTGGTAGGGCGCGCGGTCGAGCTGCGAGTACTGCTTCGCCGCGTCGACCAGCTGGGTGACACGGGTCGTGGAGTCCTCGATCTCGTTCATCAACAGCTCGGTCTCGACGGTGTAGTTGAGCCAGCGCACCGCCCCTTCCAGGGTGTGCTCGTCCACGGCCTGAGCGACCTGGTCCAGCCACGCGGTGTCGAGTCCGGCCTGCACGAAGTTCGGCGCGAGCTGCCAGCCGCCCGCGATCCCGTGGTCGTCGAGCCAGTCCGTCAGCTCGTCCTCCCGGTCGGAGGCCTCCAGCGGACTGAGCGGCGTCGCCTTCGCGACCTGCTCGGCCGTCCGCTCCTGCAGATCCACCAGTGACTCCAGCATCGCCCGCTTGTACGGGCCGGCGGCGATCGCCCCGAGCTTGTGCCGCATCCCGGCCACCCGCTCCCGCAGCGCCGAGGTCGCGCGAACGGCGGCCGCGGCCGGGTTGTTCAGCTCATGCGTCAGCCCGGCCGACAACGAGCCCAGCGCCAGCAGCCGTTCCCGCTGGTTGATGGTCCGCTGGGTGTTCTGGCTCCCGAAGAACAGCCCCTCCAGCAGATGGACCGCCATGGGGAACCAGTCGCGCATGATCTGGGCGAAGGCCGCCGCGGGCAGGACGTAGAAGCGGGAGGGGACGGTGACCCGCATGGAGCCCTTGTACCGGGCCTGGTCCGCCTGGTCGCCGAGATACGCCTGGAAGGCGCCCGCGTACACCCCGACCTGAGAGCTGCGGCTGACCTCCACGTCGTCGTCGCCGACCTGCCGCGACAGCACCACCGTGCCCTCCAGGAGCACGAAGAAGCAGGTGGCCGGCTCGCCCTCCCGGTAGACGTGACCCGGCTCGAACCGCTCCACCCGGCCCTCGCGGCACAGCCGGTCCAACTGCTCGTCGTCCAGCTTCTCGAACAGGAACAGACGGCGCAGCTCGGCCCGGTCGCACGGCGACGGCTGCCCGCTCACGACGACGCCCCGACGGATGTCATGACTGCTCCAGATACCTGTGCACCAGCATCACGGCCATCGCTCCCTCTCCCACGGCGGACGCGACCCGCTTCGCGGACTCCGACCGCGCGTCCCCGGCGACGAACACCCCGGGCACGTTGGTCTCCAGGTGGTACGGCGGCCGGTCCAGCTCCCAGCCCGCCGGCGGGCCCCCGTCCGGGGTCATGTCCGGCCCGGCCACGATGAACCCGCGCTCGTCGCGCAGCACGGTCCCCTCCAGCCAGTCGGTGTGCGGCTCGGCGCCGATGAACACGAACAGCCACTGCGCGTCGACGAGTTCCTCGCGCCCGCTCGCCACGTCCTTCAGCGTCAGCTGCTCCAACTGGTTCGTGCCGTGCGCGGCCTCCACGATCGTGCCGGGGCGCACGAAGATGTTGGGGGCCTCGGCGAGCTGCTGGATCAGATAGTGCGACATGGACGCGGTCAGCGACTCGCCGCGCACGAGGAGGGTGACCGACTTGGCGCCCCGGGACAGGTACATCGCCGCCTGCCCGGCAGAGTTGGCGCCGCCCACGATGTACACGTCGTGCCCCTGGCAGCCGGGCGCCTCGGTCAGGGCGGAACCGTAGAACACCCCGCAGCCGGTGAGGTCCGCGCAGCCCGGTGCGGCGAGCTGCCGGTACGACACGCCGGTCGCGAGGATCACGCTGTGCGTGGCGACCGCCGAGCCGTCGGAGAACCGGACGGTCCGCGCCGCCCCGTTCACCTCCAGACCGCTCACCTCACGGGCCGTGAGGATCTCCGCGCCGAACTTGGCGGCCTGACGGCGCGCCCGGCCGGTGAGCTGACCGCCGGACACCCCGTCGGGGAACCCGAGGTAGTTCTCGATCCGTGAACTCTGCCCCGCCTGACCACCCGTGGCCGACCGCTCGACGAGGAGCGTCCGCAGGCCCTCCGAGGCGCCGTACACGGCGGCACCGAGCCCGGCGGGTCCGCCGCCGATGACGACCAGGTCGTAGAACTCCTGGGCCGGTGTGGTCGCCAGCCCCACCTTCTCCGCCAGCTCCGGGTCCTCCGGCGCCACCAGCGGCGTACCGTCCGGGGTGACGACCAGCGGCAGCCGCGTGCCGTCCGCGTCGGCCGCCGCGAGCAGCCGCCGTCCCTCCGGCTCGTCCGAGGAGAACCAGCGGTACGGCACCTGGTTGCGCGCCAGGAACTCCCGTACCCCCGACGACCGCGCCGACCAGCGGTGCCCGACCACCTTCGTCGTGCCCGCACAGGTACGGTCGGCGGCCCGCCAGGCCTGGAGCAGGTCGTCCAGGACCGGATAGAGCTTCTCCTCCGGCGGGTCCCAGGGCTTCAGCAGGTAGTGGTCGAGGTCGATGACGTTGATCGCGTCGATCGCCGCGCCGGTGTCGGCGTACGCGGTGAGCAGGACCCGCCGTGCCCCCGGATAGACGTCCAGGGCCTGTTCCAGGAACTCGATGCCGTTCATCTCCGGCATGCGGTAGTCGGCCAGGATCACCGCCACCTGGTCGCCGCGCAGCTTCAGCTCCCGCAGGGCGTCCAGCGCCGTCTGCCCGGACTCAGCCCGCACGATCCGGTACGACTCGCCGTACCTGCGGCGCAGATCCCTCGCCACCGCACGGGAGACCCCGGGATCGTCATCCACCGTGAGGATCACGTTCCGCGCCGGACCGACAGCCTGAGTCATACGCCTCCACCCCGAGACCAACGGGCCCATCGTATGTTCGACCGTGCCGCTTCGCGCGGTTTCCGCGCAGCCACGGGCGGGGACGCGGGGACGCCGTCAGGTCCGGCGCGGGGCCAGTACGCAGAACTCGTTGCCCTCCGGGTCCTGGAGCACGACCCAGGGCTCGTCACCGGTCTGCCCGATGTCCGCGTGCCGGGCCCCGAGGGCGAGGAGGCGGGTGACCTCCGCCTCCTGGTCGTCGGGGCGGAAATCCAGGTGGAGGCGGTTCTTGCCGTTCTTGGGGTCCGGGGAGCGCCCGAACAGGAGGCCGGGGAGTCGGTCCGGGGCCGGGCGGATCTCGTACTCGTCGGGGGACTCGTCGACCGCCACCCACCCGAGCGCCTGTGCCCACCAGCGGCCCAGCGCCGCCGGATCGGCCGCGTCCACCAGTATCTGCTCCCACTGCAAGGTCATGCGGTGAGCGTAGTGAAGACTGGATCCGTCAGCCATGTGACGACCGAGAGGTGGCCGATGACGACGCGCCCGATCACCGCCGCAGTGGACGGTACCCCCGAGAGCCTCGCCGCACTGGCGTGGGCCGGCCGGGAGGCCGTACGCCGGGGCCTGGCGCTGCGGGTGGTGCACGCGTGGCGGTGGGAACCGCACGAGGCGATCACCGTGGACCGGGACGGACAGGCGCGGTGGGCCCGGGAGGCCCTCGCCGAGGCCGCGCGGGGGGTCGCCGAGCGGCACCCGGAGCTGGAGGTGACCACGGACCTGCTGGAGGGCCCGCCGGTCGAGACGCTGGTCGGCACCGCCGAGCACGCCGAGACCCTGGTGCTGGGCTCGCGCGGGCACGGCACGGTGGTCGGCTTCCTGCTGGGCTCCGTGGGACAGCAGGTGATCGTCGAGTCACCGCGTCCCGTCGTGCTGGTGCGCGCCGAGGACACCCCGAGCGCCGAGGCCGCCGGACGCGAGGTCGTCGTCGGCCAGCAGGGCACCCCGGAGGACAGCGCCGACACGCTGCGGTTCGCGTTCGAGACGGCCGCCGCGCGCGGGGCGTCCCTGCGCGCGGTGCGGGCGTGGACGCTGCCCCCGCTGTACGCCTACAGCCCCGGCTCGCTGAAGCTCCTCGACGAGGCCGGCGGCCTGGAGCCGTACGAGAAGAAGGCACTGGCCGCCGCGCTGGAGCCCTGGCAGGAGCGGTTCCCCGGCGTTCGGGTCACCCAGCACGTCGAGATGGGCAGCGCGGGGCAGGTGCTGCTGTCCGTGGCCCAGCGGGCCCAGCTGGTGGTCGTCGGCCGCCGCGCCCGCCGTACCGCCGTCGGCGCCCGCATCGGGTCGGTCGCCCACGGCGTCCTGCACCACGCGCACTGCCCGGTGGCGGTCGTCCCCCACGGGTGACCCGCGGCGGCGACCCGCGGCCGGCGCCCGGGGCCACCGGCCCCGGGCGCCCGGTGGCTCAGTCGGCGGTGACGTCGTCCACCTTCGGCGGCTGCAGGGCCAGGGTCTTCGGCAGGACGTTGTCGATGTAGTCCTTGACCGCAGTGTCCAGACCGATGTCGTGCTGGGCCCGCTCGGACAGGTACCAGCGGTGTTCGAGGAGCTGGTGGTAGATCTCCGCCGGGTCCATCGAGCCGCGCAGTTCGAGCGGGACGGCCCGCACGGTCGGCCGGAACACCTCCCGCACCCAGCGGTGGGCCAGCACCTCGGGGCGGGCGCCGAGGGGGTCGCCCGGGGCGTAGTCGTCCTGGGTGGCCATCCAGCTCTCCAGGTCGGTGAGCAGCCGCCGGGCCTGGTTCTCCTCGGTGTCCAGACCGGTCAGCCGCAGCAGCTGCCGCTGGTGGTGGCCCGCGTCGACGACCTTGGGCACGAAGGTCACCGTGTCGCCGTTGTCGGCGTGCTCGATCTGCATCTCGGCGACGTCGAAACCGAGGTCGTTGAGGCGGCGGATCCGGCGCTCGATGTAGTGGTACTTCCCCGCCGGGTACACCGACCTGCGGGTCAGCTCCTCCCAGAGCCGGTGGTAGCGGGAGCAGATCTCGTTGCCGAAGTCGATCGGGTCCACCGACGGGTGCAGTGCCCCGGACGCCTCCAGGTCAAGCAGCTCGCCGCTGATGTTGACCCGGGCCAGATCGAGGTCGTACTCCCGCTGCCCCGTGCTCAGTCGCGCGTGCAGATCGCCCGTCTCGGCGTCCACCAGGTACGCCGCGTACGCGCCCGCGTCCCGCCGGAACAGCGTGTTGGACAGCGAGCAGTCGCCCCACGCGAACCCGGCCAGGTGCAGCCGCACCAGCAGCACGGCGAGGGCGTCCATCAGCCGGTGCATGGTGGCCGGGCGCATGGTCGTCTCGAACATCGAGCGGTACGGCATCGAACCGCCCAGGTGCCGGGTGATCAGCACCGGCTCCAACGGGTCGCCCGCCTCGTCGAGACGGCCGGTGACGACCCCGAGCGCGTCCACCGCGGGGATGCCGATCCGGTCGAGGTCGCGCAGCAGTTCGTACTCACGCAGCGCGGGCCGTTCGGCGAGTTCCTTGACGGCGACGACCTCGTCGCCGGCGCGGGCGTAGCGCACCACGTGGCGGGAGATACCGCGGGGGAGCGGTACGAGATGGTGTTCCGGCCACTCCTCCAGCGGCAGGTGCCACGGCAGTTCGAGCAACAGCGCGGGGTGTTCGGGGTTGGTGGCGCTGATCTGCAGTGCCATGGTTCTCGGTCCTCTGCCTTCGTGTCACGGTGGTGCGGAGCGCGGCCGGGCGGGCGGTCTCCCGCTGTCGCCTGGAGCATCTCCGCATCCGAGGGACCGTTTCGTCAACAGCCGCCCGACCCGTGGTCGGACGTTCGGGTGTCGGGCCGTGCGGTCAGTGCCGGGCGCGGCGGAACACGTCGTCGGGGTCCGAGTCGTCCCAGCCCCCGAACTCCTCCGACAGGGTGCGGCGGGCGGTGCGCGCCGAGGTCGCGTACATCGCCTCGATCTCGGCCTCGTACCGCTGCACGATGGTGTCCCGGCGCAGCTTCATCGACGGCGTCAGCATCCCGTTGGCGAGGTCGAACGGCTCGGGCAGGATGCGGTACACACGGATCGACTCCGAGCGCGACACCGTACTGTTGGCCGCGGCGATCGCCCGCAGCACCTCCTGCCGCAGCGCGTTCTCCTCCCGCGCCTCCCGGCCCAGCAACTCGCCCGGCGCGGACAACGATCCCCGCCAGTGCGCGAGGAACTCCGGGTCCAGCGTGAGCAGGGCGCCCACGCAGGGCCGGTTGTCGCCGACGACGACCGCCTGGTGGATCAGTGGATGCGTCCGCAGCTGCTCCTCCAGCGGCGCGGGGGCCACCCCCTTGCCCCCGCTGGTGATGATGATCTCCTTCTTGCGGCCGGTGATCGACAGATAGCCCTCGGAGTCCAGCCGCCCGATGTCCCCCGTGGCCAGCCAGCCGTCCTGGAGCGCGGCCCGGGTGCCCGCCTCGTCGTTGACGTACCCCTGGAACACCGAGGGCCCGTTGACCAGGATCTCCCCGTCCCGCGCCACCCGGATCTCCGTGCCCGGCAGCGGACGGCCCACAGTGCCGAACTTCTCCCGGCCCACCGGCTGGGCGGTGATGCCCCCGGCGGTCTCGGTCAGGCCGTACCCATCGTGCACGAGGATGCCGACACCCGCGTAGAACAGCGTCAGGTCGCGGTTGAGGGGGGATCCGCCCGAACAGCCGCCGCGCACCCGGCCGCCCAGCGCCGCCCGCAGTTTGCGGTACACCGTCTTCTCGTAGAAGGCGTGTTGCAGCTTCAGATCCATCGCGGGGCCCGGACCGGTGCCCAGCCGCTGCCGCTCGACGGCGACAGCGTAATCCTGCGCCGTGCGCACCGCGCGTTCGAACAGCGGCCCCCGGCCCGCCTGTTGGGCCTTGCGCAGGAAGTTCTTGTGGATCCGCTCGAACAGATACGGGACACCGTAGAGGAACGTCGGCCGGAACGAGCGCAGCGCGGCGGACAGCGCCTCCTCGTTGAACTCCGGCTCGTGCCCGAGGAGCAGCCCGCCGCGCAGACACATCCCCTGGATCATCAGCCCGTAGACGTGCGAGAACGGCAGGAAGGCCAGGATCGCGGGCTGTTCACCGGGCGCCGCCGCCGTATGCCGCCAGCCGGCGAGCAGCGCGTCGCAGGGACTGGCGAGGCTGCGGTGGGAGAGCGCGCAGCCCCGGGGCCGGCCGGTCGTGCCGGAGGTGTACGCGATCACGGCCGTGGAGTCCGGCGTGACGATACGGCGCAGCGAGTCCACCGTCGCGTCCGGTACGTCCCGGCCCGCCGCGACCAACTGCGGCAGGGACTCGGCGTCCAGCTGCCAGACGTACCGCAGCAGCGGCAGCTTGGCGCAGACCGAGCCGACGGTCATCACTCCCAACTCGTCCTCGACGACCACGCCCACACAGGCCGCGTCCCGCAGGATCCACTCGATCTGGTCGCGCGACGACGTCGGACAGACCGGCACGATCTCGGCGCCCGAGGCCCACAGCGCGACGGCGAGCACCGTCCACTCGTACCGGGTCCGCGCCATCACGGCCACCCGGTTGCCCGGCCGGATCCCGGACGCGATCAACCCCTTGGCCAGATCGGCCACTTCGTCCCGTGCCTCGGCCGCACTCACCCGTGTCCAGGTGTCGGGGGAGGCGCTGTCACGGCGCGCGAGCTGCGGCAGCGCGGGATCACGGTGCGCCGTCTCGAACAGCGAATCGGCCAGCCCTCCGGCCATGACCGGGCCCGTCGACGGAGGGATGCCGAAGTTGCCCATGCGACGCTCAGAACCTTCCCTCACACGACCTCGCCGACGGTGCGCCAACCGGCGGTGATCGAACGTAGCGTACGGCGCGGACGCCCGCGCGCGGAATCGGCCAAGTCGGCCCCCGCACATCACCACCGGGACCGGTCCCCGCCTCTTCGCACCGTGGACCGTGAACGTGATGTACGGCACGTGGACGGCTTCCTTCGTGGCGCCCTCCCGGGAATCGTCGCTGCCCACGCCTTGATCACCTCTGACCGGCGGTGATGCCCCGGATCCGGACGTCCGACGGGTGTGGCACTGTGGTGCGCGCGAACGCGGGAGGTGTCCCGCCGATGTGGAGAGGTGGACGGTGCGCGAGCCCAACGTGATCGGGGACTGGCAGGAGTACGACGGCGATCTGGCCGGCCTGCGTGTGCGCGTCCATGGCGTCGAGTGCGCTGAGCCCCCGCGGGGGCGCGACGACGCCGCCGAGGGCCTCACGTACTTCCGGTTCCGGGTGACCGTGGAGAACCGGGGCGGCGACCACGTCGGCCTGCACCTGGAGGACGGCCAGCTCGACATCCGGACCGGCCCCGACGGTGAGAGCGCCTTCCTCGACTGGCGCAACTCCCGGTTCATCGAGGGCTTCGACCTGTACCCGCTGCGCCGCGCCACCTCCGTCCTGTACGCGGCAGCCCCGGAGTCCCACCTCTCCCAGTTCGACATCCAGGTCCAGCTGCGCGCGGACGAGGAGTGGACCGAGCGGTACCTGTGGTCCGGTGGCATCGGCGTCGACGAGGACCTCCTCGACCCGGCGGGCGGCCCGGGCCGCGCGGACCTCGCGGGCCAGATCAGCGCCTTCCTGCACGAGGAGGCGGAGCGGGGCGCGGGCTGAGCGCCGCCGCCGGTCACCCGGCCTCGGCATCGCGCCTGCGCGTGACCAGCCGCCTCAGCAGCGGCCAGGCCAGCAGTACCGCGATGATCACGTACACCGTCACCGAGAACGGCGTGTTCACCAGTCCGGTGACGCTGCCGTCGCTGATCTGCAGGGCCCGGCGCAGCTGCTGCTCGGCATTGGGGCCGAGGATCACGCCGATGACGGCGGGCAGCACCGGCAGACCGTAGCGGCGCATACCGAAGCCGATCAGGCCGATGACCAGCAGGATCACCAGGTCGATCACCTCACCGCCGACCGCGTACGCGCCGACCGCCGCGAAGAACAGGATCCCCGCGTAGAGGTACGGCCGCGGGATGCGCAGCAGCTTCGCCCACAGCGGGGCCAGCGGCAGGTTGAGCGCGAGCAGCAGGACCATGCCGACGAAGAGCGAGGCGATCAGGCCCCACACCAGGTCCGGCTCCCGTTCGAACAGCAGCGGGCCCGGCTGGATGCCGTACTGCTGGAACGCCGCCAGCATGACCGCCGCGACCGCCGTGGTGGGCAGGCCGAGGGTCAGCATGGAGACGAGGGTGCCCGCCGCCGAGGCCGAGGCCGCCGACTCCGGGCCGGCGACGCCCTCGATGGCGCCCTTGCCCCACTCGTCCTTGTGCTTCGACAGGCGTTTCTCGGTGACGTACGACAGGAAGGTGGGGATCTCCGCGCCGCCCGCCGGGATCGCGCCGAACGGGAAGCCGATGAACGGGCCCCGCACCCAGGACTTCCAGGTCCGCCGCACATCGGAGCGGCCGAGCCAGGGCCGGCCCACCGGGATGGGTTCCGGCGGACTGCGCCGCAGATGCGCCGCCACCCACAGGGCCTCCCCGATGGCGAACAGACCCACCGCGACGATCACCACGTCCACACCGTCGGCGAGCTGGAGCGAGCCGAAGGTCAGACGTGGCTGGCCGGTCATCTGGTCCAGGCCCACCAGACCGATCGTGAGGCCGATGAGCAGGGAGGCCATGCCCCGGATGCGGGACGAGCCGAGGACGGACGTCACGGCGATGAACGCCAGCACCATGATCGCGAAGTAGTCGGGGGCGCCGATGTCCACGGCCAGCTCGGCGACCTTCGGCGCCAGCGCCACGAGCAGGATCGTGCCGACCATGCCGCCCGCGAAGTGCCCGATGGCGGCCGCCGCCAGCGCCTGCGCTCCACGCCCGGACTTGGCCATGGGGTTGCCCTCCATGGCCGCGACCACGGCCGCGCTCTCCCCGGGCGTGTTCAGGAGGATCGAGGTGGTGGAACCGCCGAACATCGCCCCGTAGTAGATGCCCGCGAACATGATGAACGCGCCCACCGGGTTCAGCCCGTACGTCACCGGCAGCAGCAGCGCCACCGCCATGGCGGGCCCGATCCCGGGCAGCACCCCGATCGCGGTGCCGAGCAGGACGCCGATCGCGGCCCACAGCAGGTTGATCGGCGTCAGGGCCGTACCGAAGCCGTCGAGGAGGGAGCTGAAGGCGTCCATGTCACAGCACTCCCATCAGCGGACCACCGGGCAGCGGCACCCCGAGCAGCTTGTCGAACACGGCGTAGGTGACCAGGGAGATGACGGCCGCGATGAGCGGGTCACGGTCCAGGCGGCGGCTGCCGAGGGCGTACGCCGCGCCCCAGAACAGCAGGGCACCGGATATGGGGAAGCCCAGCGGCTCGATCAGGACCGCCGCGCCGAGGAACACCCCGGCCAGCAGCAGCACCGTGCGCCAGTCGGCGGGCTCGGACAGGTCGATGTCCTCGCCGCCCTCGGCCTCGCCCCGGCCGCCGCGCAGCACGTCCACCGCGAGCAGCGCGGCGATCAGCAGCAGACCGCCGCCGACCACGATCGGCACGGTCCGCGGCCCGACGGGACCGCGCTGGGCGATGTCGACGTCCATGGTGAGCGCGTCGGTCAGGACGAGGACGCCGAGCGCCAGCAGCAGGACGCAGACGCCGAGCTCGGAGTGGTCACGCAGCCAGGTGCGCCGTTCGTCGGCGGGTGTCGGGGGAGTGCCTGTGGTGTCCGTCCGTGTCGTCACAGTCCCAGCTCCTTCAGCACCGACACCACGCGCCTGTCCTGGGCGTCCAGGAAGTCGCCGAACTTCTCGCCGGTGAGGAACGCGTCGTCCCAGCCGTTCTGTTTCAGTGACTGCCGCCACTCCGGCGAATCGTGCAGCTCCTCGATCAGCCGGGTGAGCTTGTCGCGCTCGGCGTCGGTGAGGCCGGGCGGGGCGACGATGCCGCGCCAGTTGGTGAAGTCGACGTCGTAGCCGGCCTCCTTCAGGGTCGGCGCGTCCAGCCCGCGCACGCGTTCGGGGCCGGTCACCGCGAGCAGCCGCAGCTCGCCCGCCTTGATCTGGTCCAGGTACTCGCCGACCCCGGACACCCCGAAGGCGACCTTGTCGCCCAGGATCGAGGCGAGCAGCTCACCGCCGCCGTCGAAGGGGATGTAGTTGACGTCCTTCGGCGCGATCCCGGCGGCCCGCGCCATCAGCATCGGCGCCAGGTGGTCGGGCCCGCCCGGCGCCGAACCGCCGCCCACCGGCAGCTTGCCCGGGTCGTCCTTCCAGGCTCCGACGAGCTCGTCGATCGTCTTGTACGGGGAGTCCTTGGCGACCACCACGACGTCCTGCTCCTCGGTGAGGCGGGCGATCGGCGTGGTGTCGGCGAGGGTCTTCGGCGCGTCGTTGGAGCGGACCGCGCCGACGACACCGAGCCCCATCGACATCGCGAGCCGGCCGTTGCCGTGCTCGCTCACCAGCCGGCTCAGGCCGACCGTGCCGCCGGCACCCGGCAGGTTGAACACCTCGATGTTGTGGGTGAGCCCGGCGTCCTCGGCGTTCTTCGCGGCCGTCCGTGCCGTGATGTCGTAGCCGCCGCCCGGTGTGTTCGGCACCATGAAGCGCAGGCCGGGGATCTGGGTGCCGGTCCCGGTGTCGTCGCCGGTGGACAGCAGGGGCGGTCCCACGAGCACGAGCACGGCTGCCCCGAGCAGGGCGAGCGGGGTGCGCAACTGCACGAATGCCACCACCTGTCGGTCGGGTCGAGGGGGGAAGGGTGACCTGGGCCACATCGTGCCCGCGCGGGACCGTCCTCACGCCCTTGCGGAAGCAACGGAGGTTGTGGTCGTAGTGGTCACGGGCCCTGTCACCTTATGGGCACGTCCCCGACACCTCTCTTTCCCGGATCGCACGCGGGCGCCATGATTGTGCGACCCACCGCCCAGGGCGGCCCCCGAGCCGCGGACCGCCCGGCGTGGTGCCGGAGCGGGAAGAGCGAAACGCCGGACGCGGCGTCGACGCAGACAGAAGCGGGACGCCCGACGCGGCGTCCGGCACGGACAGGAGTGAGACGCCCCGCCGGCGTCCGGTACAGACAGCAGCGGCGCCCGGGACGGCGTCGGCAGAGAGAAGAGTCCGTCGTGGTGTTCCGTCGCCATACCCTCGCAGGCGAGATGCTGGTCCTCCAGCTCGCCATCGTCGTGGTGGTGCTGCTGGCGGTCGCGGCGGTCTCGCTCACCCAGTCGGCGGCGACCTTCAACCGGGTCGAGGGCCGCCGGGTCACCGCGCTCGCCGAGCAGCTCGCCGCCAACCCGCTGGTCCGCGACCGTCTCGCACGGCCCGTCGCGCACGAGGCGCTCGCGCCCCTGGTGAACTCCACCCAGACCCAGTCCGGGGTCACCTCCGTCACCGTCGCCGACGCCGACGGCCGGATCGTCAGCTCCACCGACCCCACGGCGATCGGCGATCCGCTGCCGGTGGGCGAGGGCGCCGTCGCGGGCCGCGGCTGGTCCGGCTCACTGACGCTGGACGGCAGCCGCGAGCTCGTGGCCCAGGTCCCCGTGCTCGGCGCGACCACCAACGACAACCTCGGCCTGCTGCTGGGCACGGTCATGATCGGCGAGGCCTCCCCGACGGTGTGGCAGCGGCTCAGCGGCGCGTCCTCCTACCTCCTCGCCTACCTCGGCATCGCCAGCGGCCTCGGCCTGGTCGGCTCCTGGCTGCTCGCCCGGCGCGTCAAACGGCAGACCCTCGGCCTGGAGCCCCAGGAGATCGCCGGCCTCGCCGAACACCGCGAGGCCATGCTCTACGGCATCGCCGAGGGCGTGATCGCCCTCGACCCCCACCACCGGCTCACCCTCGTCAACGACATGGGCCGGCGCCTGCTGGACCTGCCGGAGGACTGCGTCGGCAAGAGCCTCGCCGACCTCGGCGTCGAGGGACGGCTGCGGGACGTCCTGGCCGGGGCCCAGGAAGAGGCACCCCACCAGCGCGACGAGGTCGTGATCCGCCACGGCCGGGTCCTGGTGATGAACCGGATGACCGTCACCAAGGACGGCCGCCACCTCGGCTCCGTCACCACCCTCAGGGACCGTACCGAGCTGGCCCGGCTCGAACGCGAGATCGGCTCCTTCCGCAGCTCCTCCGAGCTGCTGCGCGCCCAGGCCCACGAGTTCGCCAACCAGCTGCACACCATCTCCGGGCTCATCCAGATCGGCGAGCAGGACGAGGTCGTGCACTACATCCGGGCGCTGAGCCGGCACCGCCACTCCCTCGATGTCACCCTCAGCCGCCGCGTCCGCGACACCGCCGTCGCCGCCCTGCTCACGGCCAAGACCTCGCTGGCCGCCGAACGCCGCGTCACCCTGCGGATCTCGGACGCCACCAACCTCGACCGGCTCGCCCCCGAGGACGCCGCCGACGTGGCGACCGTCGTCGGCAACCTCGTCGACAACGCCGTGGACGCGGCCGCCGCCCCCACCGCGCCCGACGACCCCGACCGCTGGGCCGGCGCCGACGCGCGCGAGGCCTGGGTCGAGGTGGAACTGTGTCAGGACGCCTCCAGCGTGGAGATCGTCGTCCGCGACTCGGGCCCCGGGGTGGCCCCCGAACTCGCCCGGGAGGTCTTCTCCCACGGTTTCACCACCAAGGCCGCGCGGGAAGGCGAACGCGGCATCGGCCTGGCCCTCACCCGCCTGGTCTGCGAACGACACGGCGGTGAGATCTCGGTGACCAACACCCCCGACGGGGCCATGTTCACCGCCCGCATGACCGTCAGCCACCTCGCCGACGCGGTGGCGGAAGGAGCGACACCATGACCGGCACGAGCAGACCGTCCGGTACGAGCAGCCAGCCCGGCACCATCGACGTGCTCGTGGTCGACGACGACTTCATGGTGGCCCGGGTCCACCGCACCTTCGTCGAACGCGTCGAGCCGTTCCACGTGGTGGGCGTCGCGAGCACCGGCGAACAGGCCGTCGCCGCCGTCGACGAACTCCGCCCCGACCTGGTCCTCCTCGACCTCTACCTCCCCGACGGCTTCGGCCTCGACGTCATACCCCGGCTGCGCACCGCCGGGCACGACTGCGACGTCATGGTCATCAGCGCCGCCCGGGAGGCCGACAGCGTGCGCGGCGCGGTCCGCCACGGCGTTGTCGACTACCTCCTCAAGCCCTTCGAGTTCGAGGAGCTGCGCTCCCGGCTCCAGCGGTACGCCGCCCAGCGCGGCCGGCTGCTCACCACCGTCGTCCGGGGCCAGGCCGACGTCGACCGGGTCCTCGCCGGAGCCACCGCGCCTGCTTCGACGGCCGGTGCCCTGCCCAAGGGCATGAGCGTGGAGACCGCCGAGCTGATCGAGGCAACCCTGCGCGCCGCCGAAGGCACCCTCTCCGCCACCGAGTGCGCCACCCTCACCGGCATCTCCCGGGTCAGCGCCCGCCGCTACCTGGAGTACTTCCACGGCACCGGCAGCGCGGACGTCTCCCTGCGCTACGGCGTGGCAGGACGCCCGGAACGGCGCTACAGCTGGCGGGTCTGAGGGCTCGCCCCGCGCCCCCGCCTACAGCCCCAGGTGACGTCGTACGACGTCGACGACCTCCCGCAGCCGGTCGTTGAGGTAGAAGTGGCCGCCGGGGAACACACACAGCTCGGTCGGTCCGTCGGTGTGGCCGCTCCAGGCCCGCGCCTCCGCCACCGGAGTCACCGGGTCGGCGTCGCCGGTGAGAACGGTGACCGGGCAGGTCAGCCGGTCGCCCGGGCGCGGTTCGTACGTCTCCAGCGCCTTGTAGTCGCCGCGCAGCGCGGGCAGCACCAGCCGCATTAGTTCCTCGTCCTCGAAGACCTGCCCGTCGGTGCCGCCCAACCGGCGCACCGCCCGGAGCAGTTCGGCGTCGCCGGCGAGGTGCAGCGCGGGGCCCGGCCGGAGTGTGGAGGGTGCGCGCCGCCCCGAGACGAACAGGCGCACCGGGGCCCGGCCGGCCGCCTCCAGGGCCAGCGCCGCCTCGTGGGCGACCACGGCGCCCATGCTGTGCCCGAAGAGGGCGAGCGGCCGGTCGTCGCTGCCGCCGGTGACGGCCTCGACGATCCGCTCGGCCAGTTCCCGGATGCTCTCCGCAGGCGGCTCGGCGTAGCGGTCCTGACGCCCCGGGTACTGCGCGGCCAGCACATCGGCCGCCGGGGCGAGCGCCAGCGCCATGGGGTGGTAGGCGCTCGCCGAGCCACCCGCGTGCGGCAGACACAGCAGCCGTACGGCCGCCTCGGGCGCGGGCCGGTAACGCCGCAGCCACGGACCACTGTTGACCGCTGAGGTCATGGACTCACTCGCTTTCGGATTCCGCGCCGCGCGGCAGGCGTCGGCACACGCTCCAGGACGCCGCCCGCGAACACGTCGTACAGCGGGAGCGTTTCGAGGTGGACGTAGCCGATGTGGCAGTCGCAGACGGACAACGGGCAGGGGCGGGGCGCCAGCGCGGTGCGGAAGGAGCCGTCGTACAGGTTGCCCAGTTCGGTTCTGACGAAGTGGCAGCGTCGTACGGTGCCCTCCCCGTCCACCGACACGACCGTGGAGCCGGTGCGGCAGGCGCGGCCCGCCGAGCGGTGCGGGTGGCGGCTGAACGGGAACAGGGGGTCCAACTCGGTCCAGAGCGCCGCTTCCTCGTCGGTGTAGGTGTGCCCCTCGGCTGCGTTCACCCACAGATACACCTGCTCCGGCAGCTCCCCGCGCAATCGGCTCGCGTGCTCCAGATGCTCCGGCAGGCCGACGATCCCCACGCTGAAGCGGATCCCCGCCCCGGCCAGCCGGAGCGCCTTGCCGAGGAACCTCTCGTACGGCGTCTGCCCGGGGTGGTACGTGCACCACAGGGCCACCGTGTCCGGGTCGGCCTCCGTCAGCCATTCCGTGCGGCAGCTCAGGTTGGTCTGGATCGCCACCCGCTCGATGTGCGGCTCGTGGGAGAGCTCGACCAGGGCCTTGCGGTACCAGGACCGCACCAGCCCCTCGCCCCACGGTGTGAACAGCACCGAGAGCCGGTCGCCGGTCTGTTCCCGGGCCCACGCGGTGAAACGCTCCAGGGCCGCGCGGTCGGCCCGCAGCCGGTCCGTGGAGTCACGCCGCTTGGCGAACGGGCAGTAGGGGCAGTCGTAGTCGCAGGAGGCGAGCGGGCCCCGGTAGAGGATCGTCAGGTCCACGGCGTCGTCACTTCGGCTCGTACGCGGCCATCGCCGCCCGGACGGCGGGGGAGAAGAACTCGGGGCCGATGGCGTCCGAGTGCGCCAGCCCCTCGGCTGACAGCTTCAGCAGCCCGGGGCCCGTCTCCGCCAGCCAGCCGCGCGCGGCCAGCAGATCCAGCTCCACGGGGAAGTCCGCGTACGGGACCGACCCGAACCGCCGCCGGTAGTCCGCCACCGGCAGCCCCCGCGCCTGGAGCAGCGACTGCAGCAGATGGCGGCGCCGGGCCTCGTCCTCGTCGACCACCCGACCGTGGACGGCCCGGCCGAAGTCCTCGGTGGCGGTGTAGTCGTCGATGATCGTGCGGATCTGGCTCATGTGCACCGCGTAGTCGAAGGAGTAGTGCACCTTCGACGTGTACGAACGGGCTCCGCAGCCCAGGCCGATCATGCCGTCCGTCTGGCAGGCGTGGTCGTCCGGGCCCTGCGGCGGAGCGTCCGCGCGGCGGAACATCCGCATGGAGACCTGCTCGTAGCCGTGGGCGAGCAGGTGGTCGCGGCCCTCGCGGTAGCGCCGCAGCCGGGCCTCGTCCCAGTCGCGGTCAGCGAGCACCGGGTCCGTGTTCCTCCCGAGCCCGGTGAGCGGCCGGACGTACAGCGGATAGAGGTAGATCTCCTCCGGCCGCCAGGCGAGGGCCGCGTCCAGCGACAGTCGCCAACTGGCCGCTGTCTGCCCGTCGATGCCGTAGATCAGGTCGATGTTGAGGACCGGTATGGCGGCGTCCCGGATCCGGGACAGCGCCGCCTCGACGTCGGAGCGCCGCTGCGGTCGTACGGCCGCACGCGCCTCCTCCGGTACGAAGCTCTGCACGCCGAGGCTCAGCCGTGTGGTGCCCCGCTCGGCGAGCACGGTGAGCCGGTCGGCGGTCGCCGTGGCCGGGGAGGCCTCCACCGACAGCGGGATCGCCCGCAGGTCCGCGCCCATGTGCCGCTCGGCGATGTCGCACAGCCGCTCCAGCTCCGCGGCCTCCAGATAGGTCGGGGTGCCACCGCCGAACGCGGCGTTCGCGAACCGCACCGGCTCCGCGTCCCCGAGCGCCTCCCGCACCGCGATCGCCTGCCGTTCGAGGGCGTCGAGATAGCGGCCGGTCAGCCCGTCGGGAGCGCCGATCCGGGTGAACAGGTTGCAGAAGCCGCAGCGCACCTCGCAGAACGGTATGTGCGCGTACAACGACAGTGCCTGCCGGGACTCGCCGGCCCACAGCTCCGCGAGCAACGGGGCGCCGGGCAGCTGCCGGTAGGCCGTCTTGTGCGGGTAGGCGTAGACGTAGTGCTGGTAGGGACGGACCAGGGGCGCGGTCACGGTCATGCGGACGGCTCCAGGAAGAAGTGGCTGTAGGGGACGGTCCACACGGCCTCGTGGCCGAGGCGGTGTCCGGTGTACCCGTCCTCGCCGTAGGTGGTCCCGTGGTCGGAGCAGACGACGGCGAAGCAGCGGCGCCGTGAACTCATCGCGGCGAAGAGCCGGCCGATGTGCCGGTCGACGTACTCAAGGGCCGCCGCGTGCGTGGCGAGGCTGTCGCCCGCTTCGCGGGTGGCGCCCGGCAGATGGAACCAGTTGGGCTGGTGCAGCGCGGAGACGTTGAGGAAGAGGAACAGCCTTTGTTCGGCGGGCAGTTCGGCCACAACCTGCTCGGCGCGGGCCACCTGGGACTCGAACGACGTGGGTGAGGCCACGGAGAACTCCGGCTCCCAATGGCTCTCCTGGAACAGGTCCGGCAGGACACTGCCGAGCGCCCCCTGCTTGTTGAAGAAGCCGACGCCGCCCACACACACCGTGCGGTAGCCGCGCGCGGCGAGCCCCGAGACCAGGTCGGGACTGTCGAACACGAAGGTGCGCTCCTCGGTGGTCTCGCTGCCGGCGAACCGGCCCGCGAACAGCCGCGGATGCGGTCCGGGCCGCGCCGGGGTGGGCAGGAACCCCGCGAACATCGCCTGGTGCGAGGCGTAGGTGAAGTTGCCGGGCGCGTGCCGTCTCTCCCAGGTGCCGCCCGGCAGACGGGCGGCCAGATTCGGCAGCCGGCCCTCCGCCGCGAGTGTCACGGCCACGTCGTAGCGCAGGGTGTCGAGAGTGAGCAGCAGCAGGTCGTCGCGGCCCACCACCTCGTTCATGTCCGGCTCGGCCGTGGTGGTGCCGGCCGGGTCAGAAGCGTGCATGGTCTTTCCTTGCCTGGTGGTGGTGCGCGGGCGCCGCGAGCATCGCGTTCCGCACCGCCGCGAGTTGTGCCGTGTACGTGTCGAGGCCTTCGGCCGGGCCGCCCGGCAGCCCGGTGAGCCGGGGCAGCAGATCGCCGAACGCGTTGACCTCGCCCACCGTGAACCGGCGCCAGCCGATCGCCGGGAGCAGGTCCACGCCGACGCACAGCGTGTCCGGGAAGCAGGCGGCGGCCCGCTCGCAGATGTCCAGCGCCTGCCGCCAGCGGTCGCCCGCCGCGTCCACGACCGAGGTCAGATCGCCCCGTGCCCCGCCGAGATGGAGGTTCGTCATCGGGAAACGGCTGGTGCGGACGACCGCGTGCGTGGCCCGGCCCGCCACGACCAGCACCCGGAGATCGGCGGACCTGCCCTGTGCGGACGCCTTCGGCAGCCAGCGCTCGATGTGCAGCCCGTCGTCCGCGAGGGCGTCGACGATGCCGGCGATCTCCCGCTCGTCCGCGTAGCGCCGCACCCGCAGGGAGTTGTGCAGCCGCGGCGGGGCGTGCGGCCCGCCGTCCGCGGACACCTCCACCGAGGTGGTGGCCCGCACCCGTCCGCTCGCCGACGTCTCGACGGCCAGCACACCGGACGCGGAGGAGCCGTGGGCCGGTTTCACGAAGACACGCGGCATGCCGTGCTCCCGCATCACCGCCCGTACGTCGTCCCAGCCGTCCACCGCGAGCGTGCCGCCCGAGGTCGGCGACGGCGGCACGGGGACCCCGGCCGTGTCGAGCCGGGCGTGGCACAGCCGCTTGTCGAACAGCACCGCCAGATCCGCCGGACCGTCCAGCCGCAGCCCGCCCCGCAGTGAGCCCACGGCGGCCAGGAAACGGGCGTACCAGGTGGCCGAGCCCTCCACCCGTGTCGGGTCCCCGACATCGCGCAGCAGCCGGTCCACCTCGGCGTTCTCACCCGGCGACTCCAGCCGGACGATCTCGTCGTCGGCGAACTCGTGGCCGCCGTCGCGCAGCACGTCTCGCCACTCGACGACGCGGGGCGTCCCGGCGCCGGCCGCCTCCGCCGCCGCGACGAACAGCCCGACCCGCCGGTTCTCCCCGTTCCCGACGACCACCCACCTGTACGGGCCGGGTCCCACCCCCGCCGCACCGCTCCAACCGGACACTCCGCCCCCCTTCGCCCGCGTACCCCTACGTGCTCACTCGCCCACCGCGACGAAGCGCCACACCGTGCCGTCCTCCTCCTCGTCCGACTCGGCGTCGTCGGGGTCGACATCGACCTTGACCCCCTCGGCCTCCAGGGAGTCCCGCAGGCGGTCGCGTATCTCCGCGCTGAGGTAGTTGTGGTGCAGGTCCAGCGTCTTGAGATGGGCGAGCGGCTGACCGGTGAGGAGCGCGGTCGCGCCGTCGTCGGTGAGGACGCCCATCGACAGGTCCAGCACGTCGAGGCGCGCCACCACCGGGGCGGCGGCCAGGGCGGCGCAGATGTCGTCCTGCATCTCGCTGTTGCGCAGCCCCAGATACTTGAGGGCCGGGAGCCGGGTGCCCGCGAGGATCGGCGCCAGGTCGGCCACCTCACTGTCGCCGCCGTACTCGGAGGTGCCGAGCCACAGGTCCAGCTCGACGAGGGCCGGCAGCTCGCTGCCCGCGACACCCCGGACGGCCTCGGCGGGCATGCCGCCGGTCTCCACCGTCAGCGAGCGCAGCCTCTCGTGCCGCAACGGCGGGAAGACGAGCCCCTGGCCGCCCCGCACCCCGAACTCCTCCAGTTCCGGGAAGGCTTCCAGCAGCGGGCCCACATCCCCCTGGTTGATCCAGGAGATCTCGCACTCCTCCATCACGATGTCGCCGAGGAACAGCGCGCGCAGCGAGGGCAGCCGGTCCTGCGCCGCGACCAGTGCCTCGACGACCTCTTCCGGGCCGTTGTCGTAGACCTCGTTCCACGCGCCGACCACCAGTGCCCGCACCTTCTCGGTGTCGACCGAGGCCAGGAACCGGGCGAACGCCTCCTTCCAGCCCTCCTCGCCGGCGTACGCGTCCACGGTGATGTTCCAGGCGACCGACTCCGGCGCGGGCAGACCCGCGGCGCCCTGCCGGTCCTCCACCGACTTGGGGAAGCGATGGACCGGCAGGTCGTGGAACTCCTCCAGATGGCTCCCGATGGTCATGTGCGCCCCGCCCCTTCGTTCCATGTCCATGGGCGGAGGCCGGGTCCCCGCCCGGTCCGCCCGTCGCGCACCCGGGGCACACAGCGCCACCGGGTAGGGGAGTTCTACCAAGTCCCACTGACACCGTGTGCGGCGGACCCCTGTCCTGTGGACGAACACCTGTGGATGAAGGGTCCTGCCCGCCCCGGCGGACGGTCCTCGCGGACCGACTGTCAGTGGTCGCCCCTACGGTCGTCTCGTGGCACGGGAAGTGCCCGACGGGAGGGAGACCCATGTACCGACAAGGAGACGTCCTCATCGTGCCGTTGGCGCAGAGCGCGGTGCCCGGAGGCGCGCTCGACGCCACGTCGGAGCCGCGCGACGGGCGCGGCCGGCTCGTCCTCGCCCTCGGCGAGGTCACCGGTCACGCGCACGCCGTGGTCGGGCCCGGCCGTCTGATCCGCGAGGCGAGCGTCTTCGGGCCGATGCTGCTGCATGTGCCGGAGGGCGCCCGCGTCGTCCACGAGGAGCACGCGGCGATCTCCCTGCCCAAGGGCTGGTACCGCGTGATCCGCCAGCGCGAGTACGTACCGGGGTCGGTGCGGATCGTCGCCGACTGAACCCGTGGGAAGAGAGGGCGGCCGTGACGTGCGGCGGCCGTGTGGACAGGCATCGAGACCCAGGAGGAACGGCGTGACGGAACAGGCGAGTTGGCGGGCGGTGGCGGCGGCCACCGGGGCGGGCGACCGGGCGCGGACCGAGGCGGGCGTGTGCCTGGCGTACCGGCGGGCGGGGCTGGCGGAGCCCGAGCGGATCGTGTGGGCCCGCTCGCCCCTGGCGGCGCTGCGTCTGCTTTCGGGAGCGGCCGCGGAGGACGGCGAGGCGCTCCCGGCGACCGGGGCGAGCGTCCGTGAGGCCGTCCGCAACCGACCGGTCGCCGCGGCCCGCGCCCGGCTGCACACCCGGCTGGGCCCCACCGGCTGGGGCGACCACTGGCGGGCGACCGGCGCCGACCTCTGGGAGACCACCCGGCCCCTCGTCGACCGCGTCCGCACCGGGATCGTCGAGGCCCTGGCCCCCGCCGACCGCGAGCAGGAAACGGGTGTCCGGCTCCTGCTCCTGGACGCGGTCCTGGGCCAGCACGACGCTGCCTGGCTGTCCGCCTTCGACGCCGCTCCCGAGCTGGACGGACTCGCCGAGGTGGCCCGCACGGCCGGCTGGTGGTGGCCGTACGAGCATGTCGCGGTCGTCGCCGAGCGGCCCGTGGAACTGCACCGGGACGAGGCGGGCCGCCTGGACCGCGGCGACGGGCCCGCACTCGCCTTCTCCGACGGTTTCGCCCTGCACGCCTGGCGCGGACTGCCCGTGCCGGGCGAATTCCTCGACCGGTTGGACGGATTGACCCCGGAGGAGATCCGGGCGGAGGAGAACGCCGAGCTGCGCCGGGTGATGCTGGAGCACTACGGCTACGACCGCTACCTGGAGCAGTCCGGGGCGAAGCCGGTGCACCGCGACGAGACGGGCGTGCTCTGGCGGATAGCCCTGCCGGGCGACGAGGACGTGGTGATGGTGGAGGTCGTCAACTCCACACCGGAGCCGGACGGCACGAGCCGCACCTACTGGCTGCGGGTGCCGCCCACCACGACCACGGCCCGGGAGGGCGTGGCCTGGACGTTCGGCCTGCGACCCGAGGTGTACGAGCCGCTGCGGCAGACCTGAGCCCCGACAGGGGCCCGGACCTCATTCGAATCGTGCGGTGTCGCCCGCGCCCTTGCGGATGATCTCGGCCTCGCCGCTGGAGAAGTCGATGACGGTCGTCGGTTCCGTGCCGCAGTCGCCGGAGTCCACCACCGCGTCGACCAGGTAGTCCAGGCGCTCCTTGATCTCCCAGCCCTGCGTCAGCGGCTCCTCCTCGTCGGGCAGCAGCAGCGTGCTGGAGACGAGCGGTTCACCCAGCTCCGCGAGCAGGGCCTGGGCCACCCGGTGGTCGGGGATGCGCACACCGACGGTCTTCTTCTTGGGGTGCAGAAGCTTGCGGGGCACCTCCCTCGTCGCGGGGAGGATGAAGGTGTAACTGCCGGGCGTCGACGCCTTCACGGCACGGAACACGTCGTTGTCGACGTGCACGAACTGGCCCAGCTGCGCGAAGTTCTCGCACACCAGGGTGAAGTGGTGACGGTCGTCGAGCTGACGGATCGTACGGATCCGCTCGATGCCGTCACGACTGCCCAGCTGACACCCCAACGCGAAACAGGAGTCCGTCGGATACGCGATCAGCCCACCCTGACGAATGCTGTCGGCCACCTGCCCGATGGCACGCGGCTGAGGATTGTCGGGGTGGACGTCGTAGTACTTGGCCATGGCCCGAGCCTATGCCTCCGAGGAGCCTGCGCCCGCCGATGGGGCCGCAGGCCCCACCAAAGGGGCGCGGGGATCTGCGCGACCAGCCACGGACGACCCGCAGCCAGAGCCCGCAGTTCCCCCCACCTCTTGAGGGGAGCGCTACGCGCCACTCGCGCGCAGCATGTCCTCACGCTCGACGATCTTCACGCGCTCACGGCCCTGCGGCTCGCCGAGCGCCTTCTCCGCCGCGTCGAGCTTGTACCAGCCCTCCCACGTGGTGAAGCGCACGTTCCGTTCCGCGAGGAACGCGTCGACGGCCTCCGGCGCGGGCGCGGACGGCTCGTGCAGCCGGCCGTTCGCGAAGTCGTCCAGGAGGTTGGCGACGGTCTCGTTGGCGTCGCCCTTGGTGTGCCCGATGAGGCCCACCGGACCGCGCCGGATCCAGCCGGTGACGTACGTCGACTGCAGGTGTGCGCCAGTCTCCTCGATGACCCGGCCGCCCTCGTCGGGGACGGTCCCCGAGTCGACGTCCCAGGGCAGCTTGGGCAGCTTGTCCGAGAGGTAGCCGACCGCGCGGTAGACGCCGGTGACGTCCCAGTCCTTGAACTCGCCGGTGCCCTTGACGTTGCCGGTGCCGTCCAGGGTGGTGCGCTCGGTGCGCAGGCCGACGACCTTGCCGTCCTCGCCGAGGATCTCGGTGGGCGACTCGAAGAAGTGCAGGAACAGCTTGTGCGGGCGGTCGCCGACGTCGCGGATCGCCCAGTTCTCCAGGGTCTTGGCGACCATGTCGGCCTGCTTGTTGCCGCGCCGGGTCGCGATGGAGCCCTCGTCGTAGTCGATGTCCTCGGGGTCGACGATGACCTCGATGTTGGGGGAGTGGTCCAGCTCCCGCAGCTCCATCGGGGAGAACTTCGCCTGCGCCGGGCCGCGGCGGCCGAAGACGTGGATCTCCAGCGCCTTGTTGGCCTTCAGGCCCTCGTAGACGTTGGCCGGGATCTCGGTGGGCAGCAGCTCGTCGGCGGTCTTGGCGAGCACCCGGGCGACGTCGAGCGCGACGTTGCCGACACCGAGGACGGCGACCTTCTCGGCCTGAAGGGGCCAGGTGCGCGGAACGTCCGGGTGGCCGTCGTACCAGGAGACGAAGTCGGCCGCGCCGTAGGAACCGTCGAGGTCGATGCCGGGGATGTCCAGTGCCCGGTCGGCGGTCGCGCCCGTGGAGAAGATCACGGCGTCGTAGAACGCGCGCAGATCGTCCAGGTTGATGTCCGACGGGTAGTCGACGTTGCCGAAGAGGCGGATCTGCGGCTTGTCGAGCACCTGGTGCAGGGCGGTGATGATGCCCTTGATGCGGGGGTGGTCGGGGGCCACGCCGTAACGGATCAGTCCGAACGGGGCCGGCATCCGCTCGTAGAGGTCGATGGACACACCGGGGTCGGTGGCGACGTCGGACTTCAGCAGCGCGTCGGCGGCGTAGATCCCGGCGGGTCCGGCTCCGACAATGGCTACCCGCAGAGGGCGGGGCATGTTCAGGTTCCCTTCGAGCGGAAGAAAAGCGTCTCGTCGGCAACCCTAAACTAAGGTAACCCTTACCAGGTACGCGGGTCGGGTCTATGACCTCATAAAGCGATCTTATGCCATTCGGGGGAATGGGCGGTCGGCGGGGATCCCCCGCAGGTATGCGTGTTTGCCGCGGCGGTGAACGGCAACGCGGTTTCCATGACTCGACCGAACAAAGACCCGAACGAGAACTCCGCGTCCGCCGAGACGGCCGCGGCCAAGGCCCGTCGCGCCACCGGCAAGGCGACCGCACCGGCCACCGCGTCCGCCAAGACGGCCGCGATCAAGATGGACGACGCGACGTCGTCCGCCAAGGCCGGGGCCGGACGCGCGGCCGACGCGGCCAAGCGCGCCGCCGACAGCACGAACGGTGCCGTGCACAGCGCCGTGAAGGGTGTCGAGGCGGGCCGCCAGGCGGTGGTGCAGGCCTCCGGCCAGGTGGCCGCCACCGCGAAGACCGCCATGACGGTGATCGCCCACCGCAAGCTCGTCGCCGCCGGCGTGGGCGCGGGCCTGACGGCCCTGACCGCCGCGTCCTACGCGGTCGGCCGCCGCTCCGGCCGTCAGGTCCAGGGCCCGATCACCCGGCTCACCGGCGGCCGTATCTGACGTGCCCGCGGGGGTCGTCCGGCGTGCCGCGCCGGACGACCCCGCACGCCGTCCTACCAGCGGTTCTCCACCTGCTCCTTGATCCGGCGGTCGTACAGCTCCCGGATCGCCGTGAGCGTCTCGCCGGACAGCTCCGGCAGCGCGGCGGCCGACGCGTTGGCGCGGGCCTGCTCGGGCGTGCGGGCGCCCGGGATGACCGTCGTGACGCCCGGCAGCTGGATGATCCAGCGCAGCGCCAGCTGGGCCGGGGTGAAGCCCTCGGGAGCGAGCGCGGCGAACTCGACGGCGGCCTCCACGCCCGTGCCGTAGTCGACGCCGGAGAAGGTCTCGCCCTGGTCGAAGGACTCGCCGTGCCGGTTGTAGGTGCGGTGGTCGTTCTCCGCGAAGACCGTGTCCTTGGTGTACTTGCCGGACAGCAGCCCCGAAGCCAGCGGAACGCGCGCGATGATCCCGACCCCCGCCTTCTCGGCTGCCGGGAGGACGTCGAGGAGCGGCTTCATCCGGAACGGGTTGAGGATGATCTGCACGCTCGCCACGCCGGGCCGGGCGATGGCCGTCAGGGCCTCGGCGCAGGTCTCCACGCTGACCCCGTACGCGGCGATGCGCTCCTCCTCGACGAGGGTGTCGAGCGCGTCGAACACCTCGTCGGAGGAGTAGACCGGCGTGGGCGGGCAGTGCAGCTGGACCAGGTCGAGGCGGTCCACGCCGAGGTTGCGGCGGGAGCGGTCGTTCCAGGCCCGGAAGTTGTCGAGGACGTAGTTCTCGGGGATCTGCTCCACACGGCGGCCCATCTTCGTCGCGACGAAGACATGCAGATCGGGCCTGCTCCGCAGGAACGTGGCGATGGTCTGCTCGCTGCGCCCGTCGCCGTAGACGTCGGCCGTGTCGAAGAAGGTCACCCCCGACTCGGCCGCGGCCTCCAGCACCGCGAGGGCTTGCTTGTCGTCGACGTCTCCCCAGTCGGCGCCCAGCTGCCATGTGCCGAGACCGACCACGGACGCGTGCTGACCCGACCTACCGAATGTGCGTTCTTCCATGGCGCCAGTCTGTCACCTGTTCCCCGTGGTCGGTGTGTGGCCGGTGTGTGGTCAGTGCGGGAAGACGCGCGGCGGACGCTGCCGGGGCAGCTGGTCGCGGAACTCCGCGACCAGCGAGCTGATCTGCCGGGTCAGCTCGGTCTTCTCCAACCGGTCCAGGTACAGGTTGCGGCGGGCCAGGCCCACCGCGTCCACGCAGAAGTACAGTGCCATCAGCGGGTTGACGAAGAGTTCGCTGTTGCGGGTCCGGTCGGTGAACCGGACGTCGCCGAACTCGCCCCGTACGGCCGCCGCGATCGAGCCGTTGACGATGCTCGGATGGGTCGGTGTGGCCCGCTGGGCGTGCGCCACCGCGTCCACGTAGAGGGCGCCCTCGCGGCTGTCGCGGGGCAGCGAGAACGCCCCGAGGTAGGCGCCGTCACGCTCCAGGGCGGCCAGGTTCTCCAGGACCAGCGCGTGGTTGACCCCGTGGTAGGCGTCCACGCCGAAGCCCAGGCAGGCCACCAGCCGCTCCGGGACCTCGTCGAGACCCGCGACGGCCCCCAGGCTCGCCATGTCCTCCTCAGGTGTGCCGAGCCCGTGCTCGTCGCCACGCATCAGGATGTCGGTGCCGCCGTCCACCAGGACGACCGCGTCCACCCCGCCCAGATGCCCGATGAGGGCCCGATAGGCGGCCCGCAGGGGTGCCACGCCCGTGCGGGACAGCGCGTACACGGTGCTGGGCATCCCGTGCAGGTCCAGCCACTCGGCGAGGGTGCGCTCGGGGAAGTAGTCGCCCCGGAAGGCGGTCCCGGGGCCGACCGCCGCGACATCCTGCTCCAGCCGCACGTCGAGGCTCAGACCGTACAGATCGGCGAAGGAGAGGTTGGCGAGATGCACCTCCTTGCCCGCCGACCGCAGCGCGAGGGCCAGCGGCAGTCCGGCGTAGATGTCGAAGCCGCCGCCGGCACCGGCCACGAGCACCCGCCGCGCCTCGCGCAGCCGTGTGAAGAACGGGGGTTGTCCGAGGGAGAACACCGGGGGAAATTAGCAGGGCGACGCAGGTCGCGCCCCCGATTTACGCGAGCCGGGCCAACGGCTACCGTACCGGTCAGTAACCGGAGATCACCGGACCGGACCGCACCGCAGGAGGCCCCATGCCGCAGCTCGAAGTCGACGGCGCCGCGCTGACGTACGACGACGAGGGCCCCCGCGAAGGCGACGGCGTGCCCTTGGTGTTCGTCCACGGCTGGACCGCCGACCGGCATCGCTGGGACCACCAGGTCGCGCACTTCGCCGCGAAGCGGCGCGTGATCCGCCTCGATCTGCGCGGGCACGGCGAGAGCGGCGGCGCTGGGGTGCGCACGATCGAGGAGCTGGCCAGAGACGTGCTCGCCCTCCTCGATCACCTGGAGGTCGAGCGCTTCGTCCTGGTCGGCCACTCCATGGGCGGCATGATCTCCCAGACCATCACCCTCGCCCACCCGGAGCGGGTGGAACGCCTGGTGCTGGTCAACTCCATCGGCCGCATGACCTACAGCCGTGGCCGCGGCCTGCTGATGGCGGTCTCCACCCGCGTCCCCTTCAAGCTGTTCGTCGCAGCCAACATCCAGCGCGCCTTCGCGCCCGGCTACCCCCGCGAGGAGATCCGGGAGTACATCCGCGCCTCCGCCGCCACTCCGCGCGAGGTCGTGCGGACCCTGTACGGCGCCATGCGCGCCTTCGACGTCCTCGACCGCCTCGGCGAGATCAGCACACCCGTCCTCCTCGTCCACGGCTACCACGACATCCAACTGCCCGTCGCCCAGATGCTCCGTATGGCCAAGGCCTGTCAGGACGCCGAGGTGCGGATCCTGGACGCCGGCCACGAACTCCCCGTGGAGAAGCCGGCGGAGCTGACCGCCACCCTGGACCGCTTCCTCACCGGCTCCCGGGTCTGAGCCCGCCGACCGAGGAGCCGAGGCCACCGAGGGAGCGCAGCCACCCGGCCACCGCGTCGACCACCGCCCGGGTCCGCGACAGCCGGTCGATGTCCGCGGCGAGGGACAGCGCCGCCCCCGTCCACGCGAAGCCGAAGGACCACACCGACAGCCACTCGCACAGGTACAGGGGCGTGACCGTCCAGTCGTCGCCCACCCCGGTGGCCGCCGCCACGGCGGCCAGCGCCATGAAGACGAGGATCAGCACACCGGCCACCAGATACGGCCGCCGCGCGTACGGCCGGTCCTTGAAGCCGCGCGCCCGGTACATGGAGATGCAGAAGGCCGCCATCGCCGTCAACAGGGCGACGGCGAAGACCTGGTGGAACACCGAGACCGTCCGCTGTCCCGCGTCGCCCCCGGACCCCGGCGCGGTGGGGAAGAGGGCGACGCCCAGGGCGCAGGTGCCGGCGACGGTGCCCAGGATGTCGTTGAACCGGTCGAACCGGTAGACGATCAGGAAGATCCCGAGCGCGCACAGGGCACCGACGAAGACGTCCCGGGTGCTCGTGTGGTACGCGCCGCTCATGGAACCGGGCCAGGAATCCCCACCGGCCCGGCCGTCGATCCGCGCCGCGATCCAGTTGCCGGCCGGCAGCGCCGGCGGGAGCAGCACACCGATGACCCCGACCCCCAGGCGCAGCCGCATGACCGTCCTCGCGTCCTGGTCCTTCTTCCGGGCCGCCGCCCCGCGCCGCGGGGGCTCGGCGGCGTCCCCGTCCGTCACGCTCACGGGCACCTCCTCACCGAACGCGCGGGGCGAAGGCATGCCCGCCACCGGACGATGTCCGGTATCGGCCGAACGCAAACTCGAACGCAGGGCTGCGAGTCGGGCTGGTCAGCCGGTCAACTGCGCTTCCGCGGCGGCCAGTAGCTCCGTCACACGCAGCGCGAACGCGGCGTCGCACGGATGCGGACGACCACTGCGGACCGCCGCCAGCAGCGCGTCCCCCGCCCGCACCAGAGCCGGTACGGCCCCTTCGTCGGTCGTGGGCAGCACGGCCGTCCCGGCCCGGCCGCGCAGCTCGACCGTGGCACCGCAGGCCGCGGGCGGAGCGGTGAGGCTGAGGGTGAGCGTGCTGGACGCCCCGCCGGTGTGCAGGAGCACCAGATGGACCGTGTCCCGGGGCCCCCGCACGGCGGCGGCCACCTTCTCCACGTCCCCGAGGACCGGCAGCAGCACGGACAGGGCGTGAGGGCCCACATCCCACAGGCCGCCCTTCTCCCGCCGCCACGGCGAATCCGCGAAAGGACTGTCGCTCTCCTCGTCGAACAGCGACCCGAACCACTCCGCGCGGCCCGTGAACCAGCCTTCCCCGGCGGCCTGTTCCGTGATCCACGCGTCGATCGCGGTCTGGAACCGGGCGGTGAAGAAGACGACCGAGGCGACCCCGCTCTCCTCGACCGCCTCGACGACGGCCCGCCCCTGCTCGACGTCGATCGACAGCGGCTTGTCGAGCAGCAGATGACAGCCCGCCCGCGCCGCGCGCACCGCGAGCGGTGCCTGGACGGAGGGCGGCAGGGCCACGGCGACCGCGTCCACGTCCGCGAACAGGGCGTCGACGTCCTCGTACACCGGCAGTCCGCCGTGCCGGTCGGCCAGTTCCTTGGCCGCCTCCGGGCGCCTGCCCCAGACACCCGCGAACTCCAGCTCCCGGTGGGCGCTCAGTGCGGGGGCGTAGGCCATCTCGGCCCACGGTCCGGTTCCGAGCAGTCCTATACGCATGCTCCGGTCTCTCCTTGTGCGTGGGGTGCTTGTTCCTTCCGGACGCGACTGTCCGGCGGCCGTCAGGGCAGCGCCTGCTCGGTCCAGATCGTCTTGCCGGTGGGGGAGTAGCGGGTGCCCCAGCGCTGGGTGAGCTGGGCGATGAGGTAGAGGCCCCGGCCGCCCTCGTCGGTCGTGGCGGCGTACCGCAGATGGGGCGAGGTGTGACTGCTGTCGGTGACCTCGCAGATCAGCTGCCGGTCGTGGATGAGCCGGACCCGGATCGGACCGCCGCCGTACCGGATGGCATTGGTGACCAGCTCGCTGAGGATCAGCTCGGTGGTGAACTCCAGCTCCTCCAGGCCCCAGACGGTGAGCTGCCGGGTGGCTTCCGAGCGCGCCCGGCGGACCGCGGCCGGGTCGTCAGGCACCTCCCACTCGACGACACGGCCCGAGTCCAGCGCCCGGGTGCGAGCGACGATCAGCGCGATGTCGTCGCTCGCCCGGCTCGGCGGCAGCGCGTCGAGCACGGCCTCACAGGTGCCCTGCGGCGAGCCGTCGGCCCCTGCCAGGGCGGCGCGCAGCAGTTCGAGCCCGTCGTCGATGTCCCGCTCCCGGTCCTCGACGAGGCCGTCGGTGTACAGCACGATGCGGCTGCCCTCGGTGAGGTCCAGCTCGGCCGTCTCGAAGGGGAGCCCACCGAGGCCGAGCGGCGGGCCAGCCGGCACGTCGGGGAAGTCGACCGTGCCGTCGGGCCGGGCCACCGCGAGCGGCGGATGACCGGCGCGGGCGACGGTGCAGCGCCGTGAGACCGGGTCGTAGATCGCGTACAGGCAGGTCGCCCCGGTGATCGGGGCGTTGCCGTCGAGGACCGCCTCGTCCTGGTCGATCCGGCTGACCATCTCGTCGAGCAGCCCCAGGATCTCGTCGGGCGGCAGGTCCAGCGCGGTGAAGTTGTGGACCGCGGTGCGCAGCCGTCCCATCGTGGCCGCCGCGTGCAGGCCGTGCCCGACCACGTCGCCCACGACGACGGCGACCCGGGTGCCGGACAGCGGGAGCACGTCGAACCAGTCGCCGCCCACCCCGGCCTGCGCGGGCAGATAGCGGTAGGCGACCTCCAGGGCGCTCTGCTCGGGCAGGGTGCGCGGCAGGAGGCTGCGCTGCAGGGTCTCGGCCATCGTGTGCTCGCGGGTGTAGCGGCGCGCGTTGTCGATGGAGACCGCCGCGCGCGCCACGAGCTCCTCGGCGAGCGCCAGCTCCTCCTGGTCGAAGGGTTCCGGCTTCTCCGAGCGCCAGAAGGTGGCGACGCCCAGCACCAGCTGGCCCACCCGCAACGGCACCGTGATCAGCGAGTGGATGCCGTACTCGACGACCTGCGCGGACCGTTCGAGGTCCTGGGCCTGCCAGCCGGTCGCCCGGCTGAGGTCGGCCACGAGGGTCGAGCTGCCGCTGTCGATGCTGCGGGCCTGCGGCGAGGAGGGGACCAGGTCGATCCGCTCGCCCACCTTGTACAGCGGCGCGTCGTTGCGGATCCCGGTGCACGCCGTACGGCTCAGCGTGGTGGCCGTCTCGGGCTCGTCGCCCCTGAGCGCGGCCGGGGCCAGGTCCACGGTGACGAAGTCCGCGAGCCGCGGGACCGCCACCTCCGCCAGTTCCTCGGCGGTACGGGTCACGTCCAGGCCGGTGCCGACGCCCACCCCGGCGTCGTAGAGCAGCCTCAGCCGCTCCCGGGCGGCCTCCGCGCGGCCGGAGAGGGCGCGCAGCTCGGTGGAGTCGCGGAGCGTGGCGACGCTGCCGGAGGGCTCGCCCTGGAGATCGGTGGGCCGCTGGTTGACCGCCAGCAGCCGATCGCCCACCAGGTGCACCTCGTCGTTGGCGACCCGCCCCGAGGCCAGCAGGTCCGCCACGTGCGTCTCGAGGCCCAGGGAGTGGACGTCCTGGCCCTCCGCGTTCGGGGGGAGGTCCAGCAGCCGGTACGCCTCGTCGTTGGCGAGCAGCAGCCGGCCCCCGCCGCCGACGATGATCACGCCCTCGCGCACGGCATGCAGCACCGCGTCGTGGTGCTCGTACATGCGGGTCATCTCGGACGGGCCGAGCCCGTGGGTCTGCCGCAGCAGGCGTTTGCTGACGAGCGCCGTGCCCGCCGTCGCCAGGGCGAGGGCCGCCGCGGCGGCGGCCAGCACGAGGGGCAACTGCTCCTCGGCCACCCCGCCCACGTTCTCGGTGGTGATCCCGGCCGACACCAGGCCCACGACCTTGCCGTCGGGGTCCTTGACCGGCACCACGGCCTGGACCAGCGGGCCGAGAGTGCCGTCCACCTCCTCGGTGAAGGACTCGCCCTTCAGCGCGGGCTCGATGGTGCCGACGAACTGCTTGCCGATGCGGTCGGTCTTCGGATGGGTGTACCGGATCCCGTCGGTGTTCATCACGACGATGAAGTCCACCTTGGACTGGACCCGGGCGGCCTCGGCGCGAGGCTGGAGCACCGCCGTCGGATCGGGCGCGTTCAGTGCCTCCCGGGTGCCCGGCGCGTTGGCGAACGTCTCCGCCACGGCGAGCGAACGGTTGTGCGCCTCCTTGGAGCTGTCGTGCCGTACCTGGAGGACCAGTGCCACCACGGCCGACACGACCAGTACCAGCACGATCACGACCTGCAGCAGGAACACCTGCCCGGCGACGCTGCGCCCGCTCAGGGTCGACCGCAGCCCCGAGAGCGGGCCCCGGTCGTGTTCCGGCTCCCGACTCGCGCCGCCGTCCGATCCATGCGGTACCCGCCGGGCGCGGTCGTCCCGGCCCTGCGCAGGCCGACCCTGGGGACGGCGGGTCGACTGAGAGCGAGATCGACCCAGGAGACGGACCATGTGCCCATGTCTACACTGCCCCGCGCCCGGAGGCGAGAGGGGGTCGTGCGCTGCCCCGGCCGAGGCCCTCGGCAGCCTGGTCGCGAGAGCGCTTGCTACCCCTTTGAGCATGTGTGATGCCTTGCTTCCTGTCGGATTCCTGTGAATCTGTGAGGCGTTTGAACACATCGAGGCCCGGCTCCGTATAAGGCTGGGGTTTTTCATGCCCGGACCCGACCACGACGTTGTAGGAGCTATCCGTGGGACGCACCACCAGGCGCAGACGCCCATCCGGAGCACGGCGCGCGACCTCCGCCGCGATCGCGCTGATCTTGGGCGGAGGTGGTCTCGTGGCCGTCAACGTCTACGCGTCGGCCACCGAGGACGGTGCGCCCGACGACTGGGTCGAGCGGGTCGCCTCCGCCGCCGGCACGATCGACTGCCCGGACGTCGGCAGCGAGCTGACGGAGGTGCCCGAGGGGGCACGGGAGGGCGTGGACAAGGAACTCGCCGCCCTGGACCAGCAGATAGCCGAGGCGTACCAGCGGCTGCAGAACTCCGTCCAGGCCCAGCAGCAGGACAGCGGGTTCGCCGACAACGCGATCATGAACCCGCTGAAGGAGAAGCGGGCGGCGACGATCGAGCGGATCGCGATCGCCATCGACCGCGTCGGGGACCGTCCCGACGGGCTCGACTCCCTCGCCGCCTGCGAACTGCGCCCCGCCGAGAACCAGGACGCCGGTCAGGACGGCGGTCTGCAGAACGGCGACGGCCAGAACCAGGGCGGCCAGGGCGATCAGAACCAGGGCGGGCAGCAGGGCGGCCAGGGGCAGCAGGGCAACGGAGGCCAGGCCGGCAATGGGCCGGTGGCCGCGGACTACGCCGACATCAGGTCCGTCCAGCCGAACGCCGGGAACCGCGGCGGACAGAACGGCTCCACCGGTTCCTTCAGCACCGACTGCGGCGTGAACGCCAATGGCGTGTTCAACTCGGACAACGTCATCGTCGCCCCCGGTGTCTCCAACGGCGCGCACCACTTCCACGACTACATCGGCAACCAGGGCAACAACGCCTTCGCCAGCGACGAGGACCTCGCCGCTGCCGACACGAGCTGCGAGAACCAGGGCGACAGGTCGTCGTACTTCTGGCCCGTGATCCGTCTGCAGAACGGCACCGCCGAGCAGGACGCCAACTCGCCCGGCGGCGGCATCGAGGGCAACGCCGGTGAGATCGTGACGCCCAAGGAGGTCACCATGACCTTCGTCGGCAGCCCGCGGGGCGAGGTCGTGGAGATGCCGCGGCTGCTGCGCATCATCACCGGCGACGCCAAGGCCTTCGTCAACGGCCCGGCCAACGCCAACGCGTCCTGGAGCTGCACCGGCTTCGAGGACCGGCAGCTGAAGGACAAGTACCCGCTCTGCCCCTCCGGCAGCGACGTCGTCCGCACCTTCAAGTTCCAGAGCTGCTGGGACGGGCGCAACATCGACAGTGCCAACCACCGCACCCACGTGGCCTTCGCCGCCGCGGACGGCAGCTGCGCGGCCGGCTTCAAGGCCATCCCGCAGCTGGTCCAGCGCATCGTCTACGACGTCGACGCGCCGAGCCTCCAGGACGGCGGCCGTACGACGCCGCTGTTCGCCGTGGACTCCTTCCCCGAGCAGCTCCACAAGGCCGTCACCGACCACGGCGACTTCATCAACGTCTTCGACGAGGACCTGATGCGGGCGATGGTGGACTGCATCAACGACGGCCGTGAGTGCGACGCGGCCGACCTCGACGGCGGCCAGGGCGACGGCGACGGTGACCAGGGCGACGGTGGCGGCCAGGGCGGCGACGCCGGTCAGGGTGACGGTGGCGACCAAGGCGACGGTGGTGACCAGGGCGGCGACGCCGGTCAGGGTGACGACCAGGGCCAGGACCAGGATGGCGGTCAGGACCAGGACCAGGACCAGGACCAGGGCCAGGACCAGGAGCAGCCGGGCAACGGCCAGGGCGAGGGCGCTGACCAGGACCAGGACGAGAACGCGGCCGAGCCCTCCGAGACCGCCCAGGCACCCGGCGGCGCGGACGACCAGGCGAACCAGGGCGGCGACAAGGAGCCCCAGGTCCTCGGCTCGGTGAAGGCGACCCAGCGCGGAAACCCCGCCGGCGGCGAACAGGGCGACCAGGGCGACCGGGGCGAGGGCGCGGACGACGCCGGGGACGGCGGCGACGCGGTCGCGGCCCCCGAGCAGACGCCCGCGGCGAACGTGCCGTCGGCTGCCGGGCAGCCCGGCGCGCAGGGGTCCGGGTCGGCGTCGGGCAGCCTCGCCGAGACCGGGTCGCAGCTGTGGCCCGCGATGATCGGCGGTGTGGCGGTGCTGGCCGGAGTCGTCCTGCTGCGCCGGGTCAGGCGCGGGAACTACTGATCCCGTACCGCCCCCTGGATGCGGTCCCCATGCTCCGCCAACCTTGTTGGTTTGAGCCGGACTTGATCCTGCATCAGCTGACGGGGCGGGGCGGAGCATGGCGGAGGGCTGGGCCCGGCGGCTGTGGGTGCCACCGGGCGATGTGGCGGCGGCCGCCGTGCTGTTCGTGGCCATGACCGTCGTACGGCTTGGCGCGGGGGAGGACGCCGACGCCTCCCCGCCGCTCGCCCTGGCCCTCGGCGCGATGATCGATGGGGGCCTCGCGGTCCGGCGCCGCGCCCCGCTCGCCGGGTACGCGGTGGGCACGGCGGGGCTCGTCGTGGAGGCCCTGTGGGTGGGACCCGGTCAGTTGACGCCGGTCGCGAACCTCATCGGCGTCCACTCGCTGGGCCTGTACGCGAGTCCGCGCAGGGCCGTGCTCGGCGCGCTCCTCGTACCGCCCGGGGTGCTGGCCCACTTCGCGCCGAAGGACGACCCGTGGGTGACCCAGGCCGCGGTCGTCCTCGTCTGGCTGCTGGTGTGGGCGGCGGGCTGCGCCACGGCCCGCCGTCGCCGGGAGACGGAGGAGCTGCGGCGGTTGCTGCGCCGCGAGACGGTCGTCGCCGAACGGGTCCGCATCGCACGGGAGTTGCACGATATCGTCGGACACTCGGTGAACGCCGTGCTGGTCCAGGCCGGCGCGGGACGCATGGTGCTCGACACCGACCCCGAACGCACCCGGGAACTCCTGATGAGCGTCGAACGCACCGGCCGTGACGCCCTCGCCGAACTCGACCGGCTCCTGGGCGTCCTGCGCGCCGACGACGACGCCACTGACGCCACCGACGCCACCCTCATGACCTTCCCGCAGAACACGGACACCGAGGGCGGCCTGGCCCACCTGGTGCGCCCCATGGTGGACGCGGGCATGGACGTACGGCTGCGCGTCGAGCCGGAGACGCTCACCCTGCCGCGCGCGTTGCGGCCGACCGTCCACCGGATCGTTCCAGGAGGCCCTGACCAACGCGCTGCGGCACGGTCATGCCCGGTCCGCCGAGGTGACCGTCCGTCGGCAGCGCTGGGGGAACGCGGTGCTGGTGAGGGTCGTGGACGGCGGCGACGGGCCGCCGCCGGAGTACCGGCAGGGGCGCGGGCTGCGCGGGATCGGCGAACGTGCCGCCGCGCTCGGCGGCACGGTGGCCCACGGTCCGGCCGCCGACGGCATCGGCTTCGCCCTGACCGTCGAACTGCCGCTGCCATGAGCGCGCCCGCCGCCCCGCCCGTCCGCGTGCTCCTCGCGGACGACGACGCCCTGTTGCGCACCGGTGTCACGGTGACACTCGGCACCGCCCCGGACCTGGAGGTCGTCGGGGAGGCGGCCGACGGAATACGGGCCGTGGAACTGTGCCTCGCGCTGACCCCCGACGTCGTCCTGATGGACGTACGGATGCCGGGCATCGACGGAATCGAGGCAACCGGGCGGATCGTCGAGGCGGGACTTGCCGCGCGGGTCCTCGTCCTGACGACGTTCCCCGACGACGCGTACGTGTGGCGGGCGTTGCGGGCCGGTGCCAGCGGCTTCCTGCTCAAGCGCGCCGCGCCCGAGCGGCTCATCGACGCCGTCCGCACGGTCGCCGCCGGAGACACCCTGCTCGACCCGTCCGTGACCCGGGCGCTCGTCGCGCGCTTCGTCCTCGACGACCGCAGGGCCCGGCGCGAGCCGGACGCCGGCGAGCGCGCCCGGTTGCGCGGCCTCACCGTCCGCGAGGCCCAGGTGCTGCGGCTGATCGCCGGGGGGCTGTCCAACGCGGAACTCGCCCAACTGCTCGGGATCGCCGAGTCCACGGCCAAGACGCACGTCAAACGCATCCTGCACAAGATCGACGCCCGCGACCGGGCCCAGGCCGTGGTCCTGGCGTACCGGTCGGGACTGATGGACTCGCGTGGGACACCCATGGACCCCCTCGGGCCGGCCGAGCCGACCGGCACCCCCGGATTCGACTGACCGGTACTTGACCCCCACGGACACCGACTCGGCGATCTGGTCCGTGATCGGCACCCTGATCCTGCCGCTGATCCTCGGCCTGGTCTGGCTGTTCGTCGCCGCGCTGGTCCGGTTCGACGGCGCCGGACCCTCCCGCGTCGCCACGCTCGTGGGGCTGGGGGCCGTGCTGGTCGCCGGGTACATCGGCATGGACATGGCCGCCATCGGGGAGACCGCCTTCGACGACACCGGCCGCGTCCCGGGCGAGGTGCTGTTCGGTGCGGCGGGCAGCGCGAAACTCGCCCATGCCGCCGGACTGCACGGCATCCAGCTCCTCGCCGTGCTCGCGATCCTCTGCGAGGCCGGCCGATTGTCGCCCCGCCGGGCAAGGTGGGTCCTGGCCGTGGCGGCGCTCGGCTACGCCGCCGTCTTCTGGGCGGTCACCGCGACCGCCTACGCGGGACGCGCCCCGTACGACCCGACCGCCCCCTACGCGATCCTGCTGGTGGCGGGTGCCCTCACGACCGGTGCGGCCGCCGCCGTCGTCCTCGCCCAGGCGTCCCCCGCCCGCCGTGTGTCCCCGCCCGCCCCGGTCGCGGAGAAACCGTCGCCCGTCGGGCGAACCGGAACGTGACCCGGAGGCGTCAACAGCTGTGGGATCGCTGGTTTCCACGCACCGACCAGCGGTGCGGCCGATGCTTTCGCGCCACCTCTCGGATTGTGGTCACGAAGTGAAATCGATCTCCGTCCACGCCCGAGAATCACCTGTCGCGGCATCGAGTTTCGGCCGTACACTGACAATTCGTAAGCATGCGGGTGGAGTTGACGGGGGGATCCGAGATGTCCGGGGATCAGTACGGTGTAAGAGACCAGGACGGCTGGAGTCACAGCTACGTCGTGCCGCCGATGCCCTCGGCACCGCCCCCCGGCCCCGCGGACGGCTGGCGGGCCGTCGGGGTGGGCCTGCTGAACCTCAGCGGTCTGGGACTCGGCTACGCGCTGATGCGCCGCCCCCTCCTGACCCTGCTGTGCTGGGCGGCCACCGGGCTGCTGCTCTTCTCGGTGCTGCCGGCCGACCCTGACGGCGTCTCGGGCGCCACCCTCACCGTCTACGGCCTCTTCCTGCTGCTCGTGGCGGCCCACGGCGCCTTCCTGGGCCTGCGCAACCGCCTGGTGTGGCCGGCGAAGTCCCCGCTCGCCATCGCCCTCGGAGTCCTTCTGCTCGGCGTCCCCGTCGCGAGCGGCCTGCTGTACGAGACCGCGCGGAAGGAAGCCGTCGAGGAGATGCTCCTGGACCGGCTGGCGAAGGCCGACGAGCTCGTGGACAAGGCCTCCGGAGAGTCCTTCTCGACGACCCAGTCCGAGTACCGCAGGGCTCTGGCCGCCTATGACGACCTGAGCACCGACCACCCCGACTCCCGCGCCGCCGAGAAGGTGCCCGACCGGTTGAAGACCTTCTACACGACCGTCGGCGCCCCTTACGAGGACAAGGAGTACTGCGAGGCGGTCGCTCCCCTCGAATACCTGCGTACGGTGCCCCGGACCGTGAACAAGCAGGACCTCGGCTCGCTGGCCGCCTGGCCCGACGACCGGCTCGCCACCTCGCTGTACGAGTGCGCCTCCGAGAGCCTGGCGGCCGACACCGCCGGCTGGCAGGACCAGTTCAGCGACCTCCTCACCACCTTCCCCGACTCCGATCAGGCGGCGAAGGTCGAACCCGACGTCGAGGCGGCCGTCGACAAGGCGGTCAAGGCCGTCGGCGGCGACGACCCGTGCGCCGCCGTGGACCGGCTGGAGACGCTCGGCTCCCAGGTCAAGGCGTTGCCGGGGGAGAAGGCCGGGGTGGCCGACGGGCTCGCCGCCGCCGCCGGAAAGGCCGAGAAGTCCGCCTCCGCCGGTGTCTACACCTGCGGTGTCGACCAGTACGAGGACGGCGACTTCGCCGAGGCGGTGACGTCGATGAACGACTTCGTCGACGCCAACAAGAAGCACAAGAACGCGCCGCGCGCCAAGAAGATCGCGATCGCCGCCGAGATCGCGCAGGAGGTCCCGGAGGCGGGCAAGAAGCTGCCCACCACACGGACCGGCGGCAGCATCTCCGTGACGGTGAAGAACGACAGTCCCGACGAGATCCAGGTCATGTACACCGGCCCGGTGACCGGCACGTTCACCCTGAAGGGCTGCTCCACCTGCACCAGCTACGACTGGAGCAGCACCCTGGTGTCCAGCTTCAAGCCGTGCAGCGGCAACGACAAGTACCCGCAGCGCACGATCAGCCTGCCGGTCGGCACCACGTACTTCCTGCACAAGCCGAAGGGCGAGAACGCCTCCAGCGCCGCCTCCGACACGGCCAAGCTGGAGTCCGGCTACATCTACACGGAGTGCGCGTACGTGACCTCGGGCTACGGCCTGAACTCCTGACGCGCACCCGGGCCCGGTGACCGAGGGCCGCGGCGGCTCAGCCCCTGCGGCCCTCCACCCACCCGGCGACGTCGTCCAGGTCCTTCGCGATCCCCTTGCGGACGGCCCGGGCGCCCAGGGGACCCATGACCCTGGCGAGCAGACCCGCGACGGTGCCGGTCGGCCGGGCGGAGAAGGTCGTCACGATCGTCGTCGCCCCCGGTCCGTCGGCCCGCAGCACCCACTCCGAGACATAGCGGGAGCCGTGCGACTCGGCCTCCACCACATAGCGCTCGGGCGGCTCGCTGACGGTCACCCACATCTCCTCGGTGGCGTCCTTGCCGAACATACGGCGGGTCTCCCGCCACCGAGCACCCACCCCGAAGCCCCCATCCGTGAGGACCTCGACCCTCATGACTCCGCTGAGCATCCGATCCATGCCGCCGAGGTCCGTCACGGCCTCCCACACCCGACCCTGGGAAGCGGCCACCCGTCGCTCGACGACGACACTTCTGCTGGTCATGCCTCCTATGAAAGCACCGGGCACCGGCGGCCGCCCCAGGACGGCCGCCGCGGCGGGACCCGCCCGGGCCGACGCGCCAGGTTCCGTAACCAGGGTGCGTAGTTCTACGGACGACCGTGCGGCAGGCGTTCTGGAAGCCTCGGATCCGCAGGTGCGTCCAGGGGTGGTGAGGCCGCATGGAAGGGATCCGGCCGTGGGTATCCCTCCTCCACGCGTTCGACCACGAGACCCCGCCGCCCCGTCCCGCGGCCCCGCGGGGCCGTCCGGCTCCGCCGCACCCCGTCCACCACGACCGAGGAGAACCCGATGACCGAACGCCCCGAGGGTGCACCGGCACAGCCACAGCCGCAGGACCAGCCGTCCGCGTCCCCGTCGGCACCCCCGCCCGGGCAGGCCCCGCCGCAGACACCCACCCAGGCCGAGATACCGGCCCAGCCCGCGCAGGCTGAGGCCCCGACCCAGGCGGCCGTCCCGAGCGCCTACCCCTACCCCGATCCGCAGTCCCCGGCGGCGAGCCCCCAGCCCCCGGCCGGCTACGGGCCTCCGGTCGCTCCCGTGGCCGCCCAGGCGAACCCGTACGGCCAGCCGCCGGGGGGCTACCCGCCGGGCGGTTACCCGCCGGGCGGTTACCCGCCGGGTGGCTACCCGTCCCTCGGGGCACCGCCCGCCACGGGTGCCGGCGGGCGGGCCGTGCTGTGGGCGCTGGTCGGCGCGGCGGTGGCCTCGGCGGCCTGGGCCGGCGGGGTCTTCCTGCTCGGCAAGGACGAGACGGAGGCCGACCTGCGCGGCTACCGGGCCAAGTCGGACATCTGCCCGTCCGTGGACTACTCGTCCTTCAAGAACGAGTACCCGGAGGAGGACGACGCCCCGGTCAACAACTCCCTGGAGCACGCGGCCCTCGACCAGAGCTACTGCAGCATCTCCCTCAAGGAGTCCTCGACCTCCACCCTCTCCGACGCGTACTTCTCGGTCCAGATCGACCTGCACAAGAAGACCGACCCCGGCCCCGAGTTCACCGCCATGTGGTCCGAGTACGACCAGCGCTACGAGGACTACGAGGTCGAGAAGGTCGACGGCTTCGGGGACGAGGCGTACGTCATCACCGAGGACACCACCTCGGGCGACGACACCAGCGGCAGCCGGTCGGCCACCCTCGCGGTGCGCGACGGCTGGATGACGTACGAGATGCGCTGGAGCGCCTACGGCTCCAGCTACGACGACGTGACCATGCCGGACGTGGACGACGTCGTCGACTGGCTCAAGAACGACACGAACGCGACCCTGGACAACCTGCGGGGGGCCGACGGCATCTAGACGCCGGACACGGACGCGCGTGGAGCACGTGGGTGTGCGGGCCGTCGAGGGTGTGGTGGCGTGGGCGGAGGCGGGGCGTGTGGCGCCCCGCCTCCACTCCCTCTCGCACCCGGACCTCGGCTCAGTCCCCCTTCGCCTTCGCGTAGTCCTGGGCCATCTGGCCGGCGAAGTCGTACAGCAGGCACTGCTCGTCCCCCACGACCCACGCGTCGTGCCCCGGCGGACACACGAAGGTGTCGCCCGGTCCGACCTCGCCCTCACCGCCGTCGTCCATGCGGATGTGCATGCGCCCCTGGACCACGTAGCCGTTGTGGTGGACCTGGCAGCTCTCCGTGCCCGCGAGGGGGGCGACGGACTCCGACCAGCGCCAGCCCGGCTCGAAGGTGGCCACGGCGAAGTCGAGCCCGGTGAGGTGCACGGCCTCGAGGTGACCCCGAGGGAAGTCGCGCCGCTCGTCCGGCTTCTCGACCGACTTGATCTCCAGCATGACGGCTCCTTCCGTTCCGTCCCACCCCCCTCATCGTCCGCCTGTCAAGCCGGGGCCGCCAACCGGGGAAGGGTGCTTTCCCGAGGTGCCGGGGCACCGGGAGCGTCGTGTAATGAGGGCCGGAGATCGCTGCCGTGGGAGAGACGATGCGCTCAGGTCGTTCCGGTGGGAAACGTTCCGGAGGGAAAGAGGGGGCCGAGCCTGCTGGGGGCGTGCTGCGGCGACTCGGCGAATGGTGCGCCCGGCACTTCGTGGTCGTCATCGTCTCCTGGCTGGTCGCCCTCGCGGCCGTCCAGGTGCTGAACCGGTCCTACGGCGGCGACTACTCGGACGACTTCACCCTTCCGGGAGTGCAGTCCGAGAAGGGCCTGGACGTGCTGAAGGAGCACGATCCGGCGGCCGGCGGCTACGGCAGCCAGATCGTCCTGCACGACGAGGACAAGGCCCTCACCTCGCTCGGCTCCCAGATGTCCGAGACGGTCGACGACCTGCAGAAGCTGCCGCACGTGCTGTCGGTCCAGAACCCGCTGACCGCGCCGGCCACCCAGCCGTCGCAGTCCTCGGACCAGTCGCAGCAGCCGAACGTGGGTCCCCTGTCCTCCGACCAGAAGACGGCGTACATCACGATCCGCTTCGACGTGCAGCCCTCGACCCTCGGGGACGGCTACCTCGACGGCGTGGACGACTCGGTCCAGCCGCTGCGGTCCGCGGGCGCCGAGGTCGAGTACGGCGGACCGCTCGGCGAACTGGCCCGTCCCGCCGCCGACGACCGGGTGAGCGAGCTGATCGGATTCGCGGTCGCGATCGTGGTCCTGCTGATCGGATTCGGCAGCGTCATCGCCGCCGGACTACCCCTGGTGACGGCTTTGCTGAGCGTCATCGGCGGCCTCGCCTGCCTGGGTCTGCTGGCCGCCGCGTTCACCTTCGCGACCGTCTCCCCGACCCTCGCGACGATGATCGGGCTCGGTGTCGGCATCGACTACGCCCTGTTCCTGATCACCCGTCACCGGCAGAACCTCATGGACGGGGCCGACCCGGTACGGGCGGCCGGCCGGGCCGCCTCGACCAGCGGCCACGCCGTCCTCGTCTCCGGCTGCACGGTGATCGTCGCACTCGCCGGCCTCTACGCGTCCGGTGTGAGCTTCATCGGCAAACTCGGACTCGCCGCCGCCGTGACCGTCGTCTCCGCGATCATCGGCGCGCTCACCCTGGTCCCGGCCCTGCTCGGCCTCATCGGCAGACGCATCGACCGCTACCACGTCCGCAAGCCCGTCGCCGAGACCGGCGCGGAGGCGGGCGAGGAGATCACCGGCACCTGGCACCGCTACGCCCAGCGTGTGGAGCACCATCCGTGGCGCTTCCTCGCGGCCGGTGTCACGACGGTGGCGGTCCTCGCCATCCCCGTCTTCTCCATCCAGCTCGGCCACATCGGCGACGGAGCCGACCCCACCTCCTTCACCGACCGCCGCGCCTACGACCTGATGACCGACGCCTTCGGACCGGGCTCCAACGGTCCGCTCACGGTCGTCATCGACCAGACGTCGGTGCCGTCGTCGGACCGCCAGAGCCTGCAGAGCACCGCGCAGAAGAACCTGGACGCGGTCGAGGGGGCGTACGCGGTCACCCCGCTGACCCCCACCCAGGACGGGGACGTCCTGGTCGGCACGGTCTACTCCAAGGAGTCCCCGCAGAACGCCGACACCACGGACCTGACGAACCGTCTCGTCGACGACACGCTCCCCGCCTCGGTCTCCGGCACGAAGGCGCACGGCTACGTCACGGGCACGACGGCCTCGCAGGTCGACTTCCGTGACATCGTGGCGAGCCGGCTGCCCGTCATCATCGCCGTGGTCGTCGCCCTCGCTTTCCTGATCATCCTCGCCGTCTTCCGGGGGCTCCTGGTCGCGGTGAAGGCGGCGGTCCTCAACGTGCTGTCCATCGCGGCCTCGTACGGCGTCGTCGTCGCCGTCTTCCAGTGGGGCTGGGGCGGGCCCGCACTGGGCGTCAACGGCAAGGTGCCCATCGAGAGCTATGTGCCGATGATGATGTTCGCCATCATCTTCGGCCTCAGCATGGACTACGAGATCTTCCTGCTCTCCCGCGTCCACGAGGTCTGGACGCGCACCGGCGACGCCCGGGCCTCGGTGGCCCACGCGCTGGAGATCACGGCCCGGGTCATCACCTGCGCGGCCCTGATCATGGTCAGTGTCTTCGCCGCGTTCATCGTCAGCGACAACATCGTGGTCAAGATGCTGGGGCTGGGGCTCGCCGTGAGCGTCCTCATCGACGCCACGGTCGTCCGCCTGCTCATGGTCCCCGCGGTGATGACGCTCCTGGGCCGCCACGCCTGGTGGACCCCGCACTGGCTGGACCGGATCATGCCGCACATCGACGCGGAGGGGGACACGGCGAAGCGGCCGGTCCCGACGGTGCGGGACCGGCCGCTCGGTGACTGACGGGCCTCAGGCGACTGTCAGTCGACGATCTGTCAGAACGTCATCTTCCAGCTGTTGATGTAACCGGTGTCGAGGCTGGCCACGTCCTGCACCCGCAGCTTCCAGGTGCCGGCGGCCGTCTCCGAGGAGGCGTCCACCGTGTACGTGGCGATCACGTCGTCCGCCGAGTCGGACGACGAGGAGTTCTTCAGCCGGTACGCCGTGCCGTCCGGGGCCACGAGGTCGACGACCAGGTCACCGCGCCAGGTGTGGACGATGTTCACGTCCACGGTGAGCGCGCTGGACGCCGCTCCGGCCCGGTTGACGTTGATCGGCGACTCCACGGTGGAGTTGTCGGGGATCTGGTAGTCGGCGGTGTTCTCGAACACCGACTGGTTCCCCTCCTCGTCCACGCGCCAGGCGAAGCTCGCCGTGCCGGTCTCGCCGGCCGAGTCCGTCACGGTGACCGTCGGCGTCGAGTTGCCCGCCGTGGTCGGGGAACCGGAGATCCGGCCCGTGGCGGCGTCGATCGACAGCCCGTCCGGCAGCCCCGTGGCCGCGTACGACAGTGTGCCGGCGTTGGTGGAGGACGCCTGGACGTCCAGCGTGACCGCCTGACCGACCAGGGAGTACTGGGCGGCGGGCGGGACGACCGTCACGCCGTCGAGGATCCGGGAACCGACGTTGATCGCGGCCCAGGCGTTGGCGGTGTTGTTGTAGGTCACCGAGCCGAGCCCGTACAGATCGGCGGCGGCCTGGAGGGTGGCGGTGCGGGCGGCCGCGTAGTTGGTCGTGGACGTCATGTACGTGGTGAGCGCCCGGAACCAGATCTTCTCGGCCGCGTCCCGGCCTATCGGGGTGACCGGCAGCCCGTCGAAGGTCGGCGAGTCGTAGGAGACGCCGTTGACGACCTTCGCGCCGCTGCCCTCGGAGGCCAGGTAGTACCAGTGGTTGGCCGGGCCCGAGGAGTAGTGGACGTCGATGTTGCCGAGCGTGGAGGACCAGTAGTCGCGCGAGGAGCCGTCCTTGCTGGGCCGGTCCATGTAACGCAGCGGCGTGCCGTCGCCGTTGATGTCGATCTTCTCGCCGACGAGGTAGTCCCCGACGTCGCCTGCGTTGCCCGCGGCGAACTCGACGGCGGCGGCGAAGATGTCGGAGGTCGCCTCGTTCAACCCGCCCGACTCGCCGCTGTAGACGAGGTTCGCGGTGACCGAGGTCAGACCGTGGGTCATCTCGTGCGCGGCCACGTCGATCGAGGTGAGCGGGTTGGCGTTGCCGGAGCCGTCGCCGTACGTCATGCAGAAGCAGGAGTCCTGCCAGAACGCGTTGACGTAGTTGTTGCCGTAGTGCACCCGGCTGTAGGGCGCGACACCGTCGTTGCGCAGCCCGTTCCTGCCGTGCACGTTCTTGTAGTAGTCCCAGGTCAGCGCCGCGCCGTAGTGGGCGTCCGCGCCGGCTGTCTCCAGGTTGGCGGTGGTCCCGTCGCCCCAGATGTCGTCGGAGCCGCTGAACAGCGTCCCGGTGCCGGAGGAGCCCCGGTTCAGGTTGTACGTGCGGTGGTTGCCCCGGTCCGCGTCGGTCAGCGTGTACGACGAGCCGGACTGGCTGGTGCCGAGCGTGACCGTGCCGCTGTAGCGGGTGTTGCCCGTGCCGGTGTGCACGGCCTCGTACTCGTACAGCTTCTTCCCGGTCTGCGCGTCGGTGATGACGTGCAGCTCGCTGGGCGTGTCGTCGTGCTGGAAGCCACTGACGACGGTCTCGTAGGCGAGGGTCGGTGTGCCCTTCGCGGCCCAGACGACCTTGCGGCTGCTGTCCGGAGCGGTCTTGGTGGACCCCTCCTCCTTCGCCGCCGCGAGCGCCTGCTTCTCCGCGGTGGCCCTGCTGACCTCGGGGCTGAGGTCCGACACCTTCAACTCGGGCTTGTAGGCCCGGGTGACGCTCTCGACCGCGCCGGACTTGGCGGCGTGGACGACCAGGTCGCCGCCGAGCACGGGCAGCCCGGCGTAGGTGCGCTCGTAGCGGGTGTGCGTGGTGCCGTCGGCGTCCTTGACGACGTCGCGGACCCGCAACTCCTCCTGGCTGCCGAGGTCCAGGCGGTCGGCGGTCCGGTCCGTGGCCTTCTCGGCCTGCCGGACGAGGGCCGCGCGCTGTGCGGGGGTGAGCTGTGCGGGCAGTGAGCCGCGGTCCGCCTTGGCCGCCGCGGGACGGGCGGTGCCTTCGCCGCCGTCGCCGCGAGCGATCGCGGGGGAGCCCGGGACGGCGACGGCGAGTACCGCCGCCGCCACCACGAGGGCGGCTGTGGCCGTGGTGCGTCTGTGGGGGGTGGATCTCACGCGAACTCCTTTGCTGCGGCCGACGTTGGACGAGCGGCCGTACGAAGGACCCGGTGCACGGGTCGAGGCACCGGGTGGTGCAGGGAGTGCTGCGATGCGGGTGCGCGTGCGCCGTCGTGAGACGGGGTGTGCACAGAGTGACAGATGTGGAGCTGTTGTGTCAGGGGCACAACAAATGTTTGGCCGGAAACTGATCGATCATCGACCGCCGAACGGCCAGGCGCGGGGCATGTCCACCGGCGCCCGGGGAACTTCTCGGCCTCGGCCGCGCGTCTTCGGGGTGAGGCCGGACGTATCCGGTGCGCCACGGAGGGGTTGCCATGACGACGAACGACCCGGGCACGATCGAGACCACGCTGGCCGACGGCCGGCGCATGACCCTGTCGCTGCCTCCGACGGACGCCGGATGGGCGGCCGACGGGATCAAGGCGCTGCGCGCCGTTCCGCCCACCCACACCGGACACGGCGAGAATCCCCCCGTGCTCCCCGAGCGTCCCGCCCTTCCGCTGGAGGTCGCGCTGCTGGGCTTCGGGGCCTGAGCCCCTCCGCCGAGGGCCTCTTTCCGCCCCCGCACTGTTCCCTGAGGGCAAGACCCGCTCCGGCACAGAGGGCGGTGGACGAAGAGGAAGCGGAGGCGGAGTGCCGGACGGATGGCAGTGGGACCCCACGCTCTTCCGGGGCAGCGCGGCGTACTACGAGCGGGGCAGGCTCCCCTACGCCACCGGCTTCGCCGAGGCCCTCGCCAGGTCCCTCGGCCTGGACGGAGGTGGCCGACTCCTCGACGTCGGCTGCGGACCCGGGACCGTACTGCTGCCGCTGGCGCGGTACTTCGAGGAGGCCGTCGGCGTCGATCCCGACGAGGACATGCTGACGCAGGCCCAGCGCCGCGCCACGCGCTCGGGAGTGACCAACGCGCGCTGGGTGGCCGCGCGCGCCGAGGATCTACCGGCGGGGCTGGGGACCTTCCGGGCGGTGGTGTTCGCCCAGTCCTTCCACTGGACCGACCGTGACCGGGTCGCGGCCACCGTGCGGGGGATGCTGGAGCCCGGCGGCGCGTTCGTCCACGTCAGCGACCTCAAGGACCCGCCGCCCGACCCGACACCGCTGCCGTCGCCCGCTCCGCCGTACGAACGGATCGGTGACCTGGTACGCCACTTCCTGGGACCGGTGCGCCGCGCGGGGCAGGGACGGCTCGTCCACGGCACGCCCGGCGGTGAGGAACTCGTCATCGCACGCGCCGGTTTCGAGGGCTGTGCACGCCAGGTCGTGCCCGCCGGGGAAGTGGTCACCCGCACCGTCGACGACCTCGTGGCGTGGGCGTTCTCCAACTCCTTCTCCGCCCCGCACCTGTTCGGCGACCGGCTTCGGGAGTTCGAGCGGGATCTGCGGGCGCTTCTGGAGAGGGAGGCCGCCGACGGCCGTTTCGCGGAACGGCTTCCGGCGACCGAGATCAGTCAGGACCTGGCGGAAGCCGCGGGTCTGAGACGCGAGTCGACGCCGACCCTCCCGCCGGCACCTGCTGTCGTGCCGACACCCGCCGCCGGGCCGACGCTCACCCCCGGCCGGGCACCGGGTCGACGGTCCACCGCCCCACCGGCATGTCCTGCGCGAAGGTGCCTCCCGCACCGCCGCGATGGCCCGGGACTGTGGGTACGCCTGTGCGCGGGGCCGCCCGGTCAGGGGTACCTGCGGCACAGGTAGGCTCTCCAGGTCACCCGGTGTGCCGGCCGGCCCGGGGCGACGACCGGAAGTCGCGAGGGAGGCGGTTCGATGACCGGCGGGCAGGAAGCGGTGCTGCTGCACACCGTCGGGCGGGCCGCCCGCATCATCCTCAACCGGCCGAAGGCCCTCAACGCGCTCGACCACGCCATGGTGCGGCGTATCGACGAGGCGCTCACCGCATGGGAACACGACCCGGCCGTGGAGACCGTCGTCGTCACCGGCGCGGGGGAGCGGGGACTGTGCGCGGGCGGCGACATCCGCGTCATCCACGACGACGCCCGCGACGGTGACGGCACCGCCTCGGCGCGCTCCTCGACGACCTCGCCGAACTGCCCGCCCGGGACGCCGTCGCCCGGCACATGCGGCAGCCGCCGCCGGCCGAGCTGCGGGAACGACGGGCATGGATCGACACCTGCTTCGCCGCCGACACGGCCGAGGAGATCGTCCGGCGGCTTTTCGCCCACGGCGACCCGGCCGCGAAGGAGACCGCCGAGACCCTGCTGGCCAAGTCCCCGACCGCCGTCAAGGTCGCCCTCACCGCCGTGCGGCGGGCCCGAGGTCTCGGCTCCCTGGAACAGGCGCTGGACCAGGAGTACCGCGTCTCCTGCGCCGCCCTGGCCGCCGCCGACCTCGTCGAGGGCATCCGCGCCCAGGTCATCGACAAGGACCGGCGTCCCCGATGGAACCCGCCGACGCTCAGCGACGTCACCGACGCCGACGTGCGCCGCTTCTTCACCCCCCTCGGCGACCGTGAGCTGGGCCTCGGCTCCGGCCGCACCGATCACGACAACACCCAGGCTGCCACCATGACCCCCCGCGTCCCCCTCGCCACCCAGGCCCTCCGCATCCGACCCGGCGGCCCGGCCGACGCACCGGCCATTCTCCGTATGCTCGACGCGGCGGTGGCCTGGATGAACGCGCGCGGCAACACCGAGCAGTGGGGCACGATCCCGTACTCGCGGCGACCCGACGGGCCGTCACGCGTCGAGCGGTACACGACCGAGAACACCCCGTACATCGCGGAGTGGGACGGCACACCCGTCGGAGCCATGGTCCTGGACTCCGGCCCCAGCCCGCAGATGCCGATCCCGCCGGCCGACGAGCCCGAGCGGTACGTCCGTCTCCTCGTCTCCGACCGCCACCACGCCGGCCACGGTATCGGCGCGGCCCTCCTGTCCCACGCCGTCGACGAGACCCGCCGAGCCGGCGTGGGACTCCTGCGCGTCGACTGCTGGGCCGGCGACGGCGGCCGTCTCGTCGCGTTCTACGAACGCAACGGCTTCACCCCGACCACGCCCTTCGTCTCCGGCACCTGGCCCGGCCAGGTACTGGCCCGCAGACTCGACTGACCGCCGGGCCGGGCGCCTGCGCGGATCAGTGCTCGATGCCGTCGATGAGGTCGCGCGCGCCCTGGCGGAGCAGTGCCACCGCGACGGAGGTGCCGAGGGTCGCGGGGTCGAGGCGGCCCGCCCATTCGTGGGCGTTGAGGACCGTCTTGCCGTCGGGCGTGAACACCGACGCCCGCAGGGAGAGTTCGCCGCCCCGCTCGGTGCGGGCGAAACCGGCGATGGGGCTGTTGCAGTGGCCCTGCAGCACATGCAGGAACATTCGCTCGGCGAGCGTCTCGCGGTGGGTGTCCGGATCGCCGAGCCCGCTGACCGTGTCGATGGTGTCGATGTCGTCCTCCCGGCACTGCAGCGCCAGGACGCCCGCGCCGATCGGCGGCATCATCGTCTCGACGGACAGGATCTCGCTGATCACGTCCGCACGGCCGATCCGCTCCAGCCCGGAGACGGCCAGCAGCAGCGCGTCCGCCTCGCCCGCGGCCAGCTTCTCCAGCCGGCGGTTGGCGTTCCCGCGGAACGGCACGCAGTCCAAGTGCGGGTGTGAGGCGGCGAGTTGCGCGGTACGCCGTACGGAGGAGGTGCCGATGCGGGTTCCGGCGGGCAGCTCGTCCAGGGTGCGTCCGGCGGGGTCCACGAGCGCGTCCCGGATGTCGTCCCGCTTCAGGAACGCCGCGAACATCGTCCCGGCCGGGAGGGGCCGGTCGGCGGGGATGTCCTTCACACAGTGCACGGCCAGATCGGCCTCGCCCGCGACGAGCGCGGCGTCGACCTCCTTGGTGAAGGCCCCCTTGCCCTCGACCTTGGAGAGATCACCCATCCACTTGTCCCCGGTCGTCTTCACGGGGACCACCTCGGTGCGCAGCGCCGGGTGGAGCACGGCGAGTTCGGCGCGTACACGCTCCACCTGCGCCAGGGCCATGGGCGAGTCTCGGGAGACGATACGAATCAAGTCCTGCGACATGAAGGCACGATAGCCCCTCGGGACGGGCCCGCATGACCACAACGGCCCCGGGGCCCGGCCCGAACGCCGCCGTCCCACATCCGTGTCATACATCCGCCTGCTGGTACTGCCCGCGAAAGTCGAACTCCCCTCCGGTCACGCGGTACAGGAACAGCGCGTCGTGGTTGTATCCGTTGTCCGCCGTGTACGCGACGGTCCGGCTGATGCCGGTGTACGACACCTCCCGCATACGCCGCACGATCGCGCCGCGCTCCCGCAGGGCCGTGCCCCCGCTCGCGCACGCCTCGGCCAGGAACAGCACCGCGTCGTACGCCTCCGCCGCGTACCGGCCCGGCCGCTTCCCGTAGCGGACCTCGTACGCCTCGGTGAAGGAGCGGGCCGCAGGGACGGCCGTCGGATCGATGAAGGCGGTGGCGAGGACCCAGCCGTCGGCCGCCGGGCCCGCGCGCTCCAGGAACCGTGTGCCGAAGGCCCGTTGGGTGGCGACCCGGGCCCCGGAGAACCCGGCCTCGCGCAGTGCCGCCGCGAACGCGCCCGCCCGTTCCTGCCCTCCGCTGAACACGACCGCGTCCGACCCGGCCGCGACCACCCGCCGGGCGAGCGCGGTGTGGTCGAGCTTCCCGGCGGCGACGCTCGTGACACTCGTCTTCCTGCCGTCGCGGCCGAGCGCCCGCTGGATGTAGTTGCAGAGGGTCCAGGCGAAGTCGCCCTCGGCCCGGTCCTCGACCAGGAACACCTCGCGGGCGTCGGCTGCGCCCGTCAGATACGCGTTGCACGGGGCGGCGAGCAACTCGTCACTCGGCGAGAGCTGCGCGTGCGAACGAAGCGTGGACAGACCGGTGTCCCTGACCTGGGAGGTCACCCCCACCGACACGGAGACGACGGGCAGCACGGCCTGTGTGTACACGGTCTCCGCGGCGAGGAAACAGGCGTCCGTTGTCGGTCCCAGCACCGCCAGCACCCGCCGGTCCCTCGCCAGCCGGGTCGCCCGGTCCAGGGTCCGGTCGGGCTCGCCCCCGTCGTCGTACGCCCGCAGCGTCAGCCGCAGCGGACGGTCGTCGTCGGCGTTCACGTGTGCGACGGCCAGCCGGGCGCCGTCGAGCTGGGCCCGCCCGGTCTCCCCGGCCGCTCCGGACAGGTCGCCCTGGAACGCCACGACGAGTTCGGCGCGCGGGCCGGACGAGGGGGAGCCTCCCGCGCCGGCCTTCCGTTCGCCCCGGTTGCGCCACCACCACGCACCGCCGCCGGCCGCGAGGAGCCCGGCAGCCCCCGTGGAGCCGAGCGCCAGGAAACCGCGGCGACTCGTGCCCCGGGCCCGCGCCTGTTCCCGCGTCGGGGCCTCGTCCTCCGGCCCCTTGAGCGAGGTGACCGTCACCACGTCCGGGTCCGACGACGCCGGCGTGGATGCCGATGCCGAACCGGGAGACGCCGAAGAGGGGGGCGCCGGCGCGGTCACCCGGGTCGGCTCGATCGCCCCCATCGCCAGCACCGCCGCCGACCGCTCCGCGATCAGCCGGGTCACCGGCTCCGGCAGCCACCGTTCCCGGTCGGCCGGCAGGGTCGCGTCGAGCGCCGCACCGACCTCGGCGGCGGTCGGCCGCCGCGCCGGGTCCTTGTCCAGACACGCCCGGACGACCGGCTCCAGCACCTGCGGGATCCCGGGGAGCTCCGGTTCGTCGTAGACCGTGCGCAGCAGCACCCCGGCGGCAGCGCCGGTGCCGAACGGCCGGACGCCGGTCGCGGCGAACGCCAGGACGCAGCCCAGCGAGAAGACATCGCTGGGCGGGCCGATTCCGGCGCCGCGCGCCCGGGCCTGTTCGGGCGAGAGGAAACCGGGAGAGCCCACGATGACGCCGGTGGACGTGAGTACCGTGCCCTCCGGTGCGCGCGCGATACCGAAGTCGATCAGGCGCGGGCCGTCCGGGGCCAGCAGCACGTTGCCCGGCTTGACGTCGCGGTGCACCAGCCCCGCCCGGTGGACCGCGTCGAGCGCCTCGGCGAGCCGCGTCCCCAGCACGGACACCGCCCCGGGGGACCAGGGTCCGTGCTCCTCCAGCGTCTCGGAGAGCGACGGGCCCGGTACGAACGGGGTCGCGAGCCACGGATCCTCCGCGTCGGCGTCCGCGTCCAGCAGGGGGACCACCCAGGGGCTCTCCACCTGCCGGGCCACCTCGATCTCCCGGCGGAACCGGGCCCGGAATCCCGCGTCGTCGGCGTGGGAGGCCCGCACGACCTTGACCGCGGCGAAGGCCCCACCGGGGGCACGGGCCAGGAAGACGACGCCCATGCCGCCGGCGCCGAGCCGCCGCAGCAGGCGGTAGTCGCCCAGCCGCGACGGATCGGCGGTGCGCAGCGGCTCCATCAGGCGGTCAGCGGCGCGGGGCCGCCGTACTCGAACGCCCCGTCCGTTACGCGCCAGAGGTAGCCGCCGGTGCCGTCGATGACGGGCAGACCGTTCTTCTGGAAGCCGTAGGTCCGGGTGACGCCCTGGTACTTGGCGGCCCGCAGCGCGGCGAGCAGTTCCTCGCGGGTACGGCGCTCGGCCGGGAGGTCCGCGAGGGAGGTGAGCACCATCGACGTCACGTCGTAGGCCTCCGCCGCGTACCGGGGCGGCGCCTTCTTCCACCGCTCGCGGTAGGCGGCCACGAACTTCTTCGCCTCGGGGACGTCCGACGGGTCGACGACGGGTGCGACGATCGTCCACCCCTCGGCGGCTTCCCCGGCCGCCGTGAGGAAACGGGGGTCGAGCAGGGCCGGTCCGGCGGCGCGGGCGCCGGTGAAACCGCGCTCGCGCAGCGTCCGGGCGAACGACGCGGCCCGGTCGGACAGTCCGGCGAACGCGAACGAGTCGATGTCTGCGGCCAGCAGGTCGTCCACCGTGTCCCCGAAACCGGACCGCATGGTGCTCACCACACGGGGCACGTACGGCTGACCGGCCAGCCGCAGCTGCGTGCTCAGATTGGCGCTGACCTCCCAGCCGTAGTTGTCGGCGGCCCGGTCGACGACCACACCGACCCTGCGGGGCCGGGTGCTCCGCAGGAACGTGTCCATGTAGAACGGCAGCAGGGAGTCGGGCAGGCGGGCACGCAGGAACGAACGGAAGCCCTGCACGGACAGGGAGATGGCGCCGGGGGACACCGCGAGGACGGGCAGCAGGGCGGCGTCGTAGGCCGCCAGCGCGGACTGCGCGGCCGCGTCCGTGGTCGGGCCGACCACGGCGAGGACGGCGGGATCGTCGGCGAGCCGCTTCGCCACCCGGGCGGACGCGGCCGGGTCGCCGGCGTCGTCCTCGGCCCGTACCTCCACCCGGAAGGGTGCGTCGCGTCGGGCGTTGAACTCCGCGACGGCGAGCCGCACTCCGTTCTCCTGGGCCCTTCCGCTCTCCCGAGCGTCGCCACTGAGGTCCCCGTGCAGCGCGACGGTGTAGGCGGGTTGCTTGGCGGAGGCGGACGGCTTCTCCTTGCCCGAACCGTCGCCGTCCCGGCCCAGGGCCCACCAGGTCGCGCCGCCGCCGGCGGCGAGCAGTGCGCCCGCGCCGCCGAGGAGGACACGACGCCTCGCGGGGGCCGCGGGGGCACCGGTGGCCGCGACGGGGACGGTGTCGGCGGAGCCGGAACCGGAGCCGGGCGTCGCGGGATCGGGGGAGCCGGGGAGGCCGTTGTCCGGCATGGTGGCGGAGGAGGAGGCCGGTGCGGATCTCGCGGCGGTGTCCGCGCCGGAGGGGGCGGCGGAGACCTCGGTGCGGTCGATGTCCGGCAGCGCGAGCGCCTCGGTCGAGCGCCGGGCGATCAGGCGCACCACCTCGTCGGGCAGCCAGGACCCCAGGGCGACACCGCTCGCGTCGGCGGGGGCGGCGGCGGGCTCGGCCGAGGCCTCGTCGGCGTGGGCTTCGGAGTCGGAGTCGGAGTCGGCTTCGGCGCCCCCCGCGTGCAGCAGTTCCCGTACCAGCTCCGCCACCTCGGGGCGGGCGGTCGGGTCCTTCTCCAGGCAGCGGGACAGCAGTTCGCCGAGCGGTGCCGGTACGCCGTCGAGGTCGGCCGGGTCGTGCACGGCCCGGTAGAGGAGGGCGTCGAGCGCCCCCGTGCCGAACGGCGGCCGGCCCGTCGCCGCGAACGCCAGGACACAGCCGAGGGAGAACACGTCGCTGGGCGCGCCGATGGCCAGGCCGCCACGCCCTTCGGCCTGCTCCGGGGAGAGATAGCCGGGCGTACCGACGACGAGCCCCGTCGCGGTGAGTCCGCTGTCCTCGGGCGCCCTGGCTATGCCGAAGTCGATGAGCCTGGGCCCGTCCGCCGCCAGCAGGACGTTGCCGGGCTTGAGGTCCCGGTGGACCAGCCCCGCCCGGTGCACCTCACCGAGGGCCTGCGCCAGCCGGCCGCCGAGGACGCGCAGCCCGTGCTCGCCGAGCGGTCCGTGGGCGGCCACGGCTTCGGCCAGGGACGGGCCGGGCACGAACGCCGTCGCCAGCCACGGCGCCGCAGCGTCCGCGTCGGCGTCGATCAGCGGGACCGCCCAGGGGCTGCTGACGCGCCGGGCCACCTCCACCTCGCGCCGGAACCGCTCCCGGAAACCCGTGTCCTCGGCGTACTCCGCCGCCAGCACCTTCAGCGCCACCAGCGATCCGGCCGACGTACGGGCGAGGTACACCACGCCCATGCCGCCGGCGCCGAGCCGGCCGAGCAGCCGGTGGTCGGCGATCCGCGCCGGGTCGGACGAACGCAGCCGTTCCATCAGCCCTCACTCCCGCCCAGTTCGTACCTCACCCGGTCGAGCATGGTGGTGGTGCCCCGCGTCATGAACTGCTCCAGTTCGGCGACGGTGTAGCCCTCGGCGCCCTTGATCGACACCGTCATGGTGACCGGCCCGAGCCGGGTCACCATCCACCGGTAGACCGCCTTGCCGGTGCCGGTGCCGGTGAGATAGACGCCCGTCTCCAGGACCGAGTCGTCGGCGTAGTTGTTGCCGCGCATTCCGAGGGGGGTGCCCACGGACATCAGTTCCGCGATCCGCTCGTCGGCGCGCACCTGCTGCTCGGGGCAGCGCAGCGCCTCCTCCAAGGTCGCGGACACATGGTCGTCGGCGTCGAGGACCGCCGTGTGCACCGTCACCGTCGCGGTCACCCGGACCGTGCCGCGCTTTCCGGCGCCGGGCAGTTGGCTGTACAGGGACAGGGAGGCCAGTACGTCGTCGGGGAGTGCCGTGCGCTGCCACCGGCACTGGTCGTCGAGCAGCGCGATGGTCCCCTCGGCGCTGCGGGCGAGCGGCTGGGCCTCGAAGTCCGCGCCCCAGTCCTTCGGCCGCATCGCGACCGCCTCCGCCAGCGTGGCTCCGTCCTGCCTGGCGCGCGGCACGCGATCCGGGTCCGCCACGAACGGTGTGGCGGACGCCGACGCCGTCGGCTCCGCGCCCTCCGCCGAGACCTGCCCTGACGCGGAAGCGGAGGGCGTCGCCGACCCGGACACCGTGGGTTCGGACGTGTCCGCTCGCTCCGTCGCCCCCGCGCTGCACCCGCCGAGGAACACCGCCGCGACGGCCCCCGACGCGGCGGCCCTCAGCCGCCAACCACCTCTTCGTCCAGCCCTTTTGTCGTCCAACACCCGCCCCCTCCACCGCAGTACCCCGTGCGTGACCGGTGATCGTACAGAGGTACGCATTCCCGGCGTGAGCGGTTCCCGCGAGTCTCTTCGCACACGCCCGAACCATTGACGCGGAGACTGAACTGCCGCACTCTGAACGGATGTTCAGAACAGGTGTTCAGAACGTGCGCCGGACGGTGGCCGATCGTGGCGAGAATCGTCAACGCGCCCACGCCGATGTGGTGGTGATCGGCGGCGGAATGGCGGGCATGGCCACGGCGCTGCGTCTGCAACGGGCCGGTCTCTCCACGATCGTGCTGGAGGCGCACGGGCACGCGGGAGGCTGCGCCGGCTACTACCGCAAACGCGGTTTCTCTTTCGACGTCGGCGCGACGACGCTGGTCGACTTCGGCCCCGGAGGCGTCGGCGGTGAACTCCTCGCCGCTGTCGGGATACCACCGCTGGACGCCGAGGAACTCCCCGGCTACCGCGCCCATCTGCCGGACCGTCAGGTCCTGCTGCACCGCGACCGGGCCGCCTGGCACGCCGAACGGCTGCGCCGGCTCGGCGACAGTGAACGCCACCGCGCGTTCTGGGACCTGCTCGACGGGCTCGCCGGCACGTTCTGGCGGGCCAGCCGGGCGGGCGTACGGCTGCCGATCCGGAGTCCCGCCGACGCCCTCCACGACCTCCGGGCGATCGGCTGGTCCGGGCTACCGTACGCCCGCCATCTGAACCGGACCCTGGGCGAAGCGCTGTGCGACCACGGCCTGCGCACGGACGCCGCCCTGGTCGGACTGCTCGCCATGCTGGTGGAGGACACCGTCCACACCGGGGTCGACGACGCGCCTCTCATCAACGCGGCCCTCGGGGTGACCATCCGGGGCGCGGGCCTCAGCAGACACCACGGCGGCATGCACGGTTTCTGGCGGGTGCTGGTTGCCCGCTACCGGGAGCTGGGCGGCACACTGCGGACCGCCTGCCGTGTCTCGCGGGTCCAGGGCGCGCCCGGTTCCTTCGAAATGACGACCCGTCAAGGTCGTTTCCACGCACGGCGGATCGTGTGCGCGGTACCGGCGGCCACCACCGCCACGATCTGCGCGGGGCTGCCGGTGGCCCGCAGGCTCCGCGGCTATCTCGAACGCGACGCGGACGCCCTCGGCGGCGCGGTCGTCGCCTTCCTCGGGGTTCCCGAATCCGAGGTTGCCGATCAAGAGTTGACGCATCATCAGCTGCTGGAGTCGTACGCCCGTCCTCTGGGCGACGGCAACAACATGTTCGTCTCCGTGTCGGCGCCCGGGGACACCCTGAGCGCACCCTCCGGCCATCGCGCCGTGATGCTCTCGACCCACACCGACCTCGCCGACTGGCGCGACCTCGACGCGGCGGAGTACGGGCAGCGCAAGAAGGAGGCCGGGGAACGGCTCCTCGCCCTCGCACGGCGCGCGTACCCACGACTCGGCGAGCGCGCCGTCTTCGCCGAGACGGGGACACCCCGCAGCTACGAGCGGTTCGGCTTCCGTCCGGAGGGCGCGGTCGGCGGCGTACGCCAGCGCCTCGCCAACACCAACCAGCACGCCGTGCCGCATGACCTCGGTGGCCCCGGCCTGTGGCTGGTCGGCGACACGACCTGGCCCGGCCTCGGCACGGTCGCCTGCGTGCTGGGCAGCCGCATCGTCGCCGAAGGACTGCTGAAGGAGAGGAGACGCGCAGGATGACCCCATCCGAAAATGCCGCCGCGAACGCCGCGAACGCCGCGAACGCCGCGAACGCCGCGAACAGCTCGAACAGCTCGAACGGTGCGGCCGGTGCAACCGGTTCGAGTGGGCGCGCCGAGAGTCCCCCGGCCCCAGGCTTCCCCACCCTCGCCGAACTCGGCGACGACCTGCTCGTCACGACGCGGCGGCAGCGGATCGTCGCGCTGGCCCGGCCGGGCGTCGGCGTCCTGCTGTTCGCGGGCGCGGTGTGGCTCGGTTGGTGGTGGCTGACGCCCCTGATCGTGTTCGGGATCTTCGTCGCGGTCGTGACCGTCACCCACGACGTGGTGCACCGCACGCTCGGCCTGTCCCCACGGGCCACCGACTGGGCGCTGTTCGCGATGGGGCTGGCCCTGCTGGAGAGCGGGCACGCCTACCGGGCCACCCACACCCAGCACCACCGCCTCTTCCCGCACCCCGACGACCCGGAGGGCCACCCCGCCGAACTGTCCCTCCTGGGCGCGATCTGCCATGGCCCCGTCTTCCTCGTACGCCTCTGGCTCTGGTCCTACCGGAGGGGCCGTGACCGCCGCTGGCTGCTGGCGGAGGCGACGGCCCCGTTCGCCGCGCTCACCGGGGGAGTGCTGCTCCTGCCGTACACCCCGTCACTTCTGGTCTATACGGTGATGGCGATCGTCGGGAGCTGGGTGTACCCGCTCCTGACGGTGTATCTGCCGCACCACGACTACGGAGACACGCCGTTGACGCAGACCCGCACCCTGCGCGGGAGGATCATCCCCGCCGTCTTCCTGGAACTCACGTACCACCTGGAGCACCACCTGTACCCGAGGGTGCCCAGTCATCAGTTGCCGGAGCTGGCCCGCAGGCTCGAAGGCCACTTCGCCGTGCACGGGGTACGGCCGGTGCGCGTTGTCTGAGCAGCGAGGCCCCCGGGGAGCGCAGGACGGCCGCGGCACCCGTGACCGTGTGCTGGAGGCCGCCCTGTCCTGTCTGGTCCGCCACGGTCACGGCGGGACCACGGCCCGGGCGATAGCCCAGGTCGGAGGCTTCGCGCCCGGGGTGATCTACTACCACTTCGCGGACCTGGACGACCTGCTGGTGGCGGCGCTGGAACGGACCAGCGGGGACCGCATCGACCGCTACCGTGCCGAACTGTCCGGTCTCGACCGCGCCGTGCCCGTCATCGCGCGGCTGCGCGAGCTGTACGACGAGGACAGCGCCACGGGGCACATCGCCGCCGTCCAGGAGCTGTACGCCGGGGCGCGGCCGGGGACCCGGCTGGCCGCCCAACTGGCCCTGGAGACCCGCAGATGGGAGGACCTGACCGAGGAACTGCTCACGGTCCTGCTGCGCGGCAAGCCCCTGGCCTCCGTGGTCCACGTACGGGTCCTGGCCGGCGCGGCCGTGGCCTTCTACCTCGGGATGGAGACCCTCACCCACCTCGACGGCGACCGTTCCCGTCCGGAGACCCTGTTCGCCCAAGGGGCCCGCCTCGCCGCGATCTTCGACCGCGTGCCCCGTATGAAGCGACGTGCACGCGGGGCGGGATGAGCGGACGGGACTCCTACCGGGCCTCGCCCGTCGCCACCGACCGCGCCTTCGCGAGGGCGGACGCACCGGAGTCCGATCCGGAGTCCGATCCTGAGCGGGTCGTCTCGATGGGTTGATCCGGCAATCACGCAGGTGAGCTTGCTGTGTCGGTGGGGTGGACGAGAAGCAGCGCGATGTCGTCGCCGCGCGGCGCCGAGCGGCGGGCGTGCCGGACCAGGGAATCCGCGACGGCGTCCATGGCGTGCGGGCCGGAGGGGGCGGAGCACGCGAGGGCGCGGGCCAGGTCGTCGACCGCGTCCTCGATGTCGATGCCGGGGGCCTCGACGAGCCCGTCCGTGTAGAGGACCAGGACCGACCCGGGGGGCAGCGGGATCTCGGTGGACTCGTAGTCGGCGCCGGCGTCGATGCCGAGGAGGAGCCCCGGGGGCAGGAGGAGGGGTTCGGCGCGGCCGTCGGCGTGGCGCAGCAGCGGAGGCGGGTGACCGGCACTCGCGAGGCAGGCGGTGCGCCGGGCCAGGTCGAGGTGGACGTAGAGGCAACTGGTGAACAGGTCGGGGTCGAGGTCGGTCACGAGCCGGTTCGTCCGGGTGAGCACCTCGTCGGGGGCCGCACCGGCGGTCGCGTGGACGGCGGTGCGGACCTGCCCCATCAGCGCGGCGGCGTTGACATTGTGCCCCTGCACGTCACCGATGGCCGCGGCGGCCGTGGTGGGGCCGAGCCGGATGAGGTCGTAGAAGTCGCCGCCCACGTCCATGCCGCGGGTGGCCGGGAGATAGCGCGCGGCCACGTCCAGTCCGGCGACCCGGGGCAGGGTGTGCGGCAGCAGTGCCGCCTGGAGGTTGTGGGCGAGCTGGTGCTTGGTGTCGTACAGCCGTGCCCGGTCCAGGGCCTGGGCGATCAGCCCGGCGGTGGAGGTGAGGACGGCTCGCTCCTCCGGTGTGAAGCGATGGGGCTGTTCGTACGCCAGGACGAGGGAGCCGACCGGTCGCCCCGAGGTGATCAGAGGGAGGAACGCCCAGGCGCCCATCGCGTCCTGGAGGACGGCCGGCGGATAGGCCCGCCTCAGCTCGGCGAACGTGGCGAAGAAGGCGGGGACACCCGTGGTCAGGGTGTTGACGGCGGGGGTGTCCGAGGTGAGCGGGGCGGCGTCGAAGCGATCCATCAGCTCGGCGGTGTAGCCGCGGTAACCGGTGATCCGCAGCCGGCCGTCCTCCGGCGTCATCAGGGCCAGGGCGGCCGCGCCGAACGCCGGCAGGACCTGGTCGGCGACCTGGTCGACCACGTCGCGCACACCGACGGCCTCGGTGAGGGTCGCAGCCAGGTGCATCAGGTGGTACAGGTTCGCTGCCCGCCCCGCGGCAGGAGCGGCGGGCGGCTCCGACCCGGTGGACGGGGAGGTCGGTGCGTGGGCGTGCGCCGAGTGGGTGGGCGCGATGCGCACGCTGATGCCGGAGGCGTCCGGCATCAGGCGGAAGGACAGCCACCGGTCCGGCGGCCGCAGGGCGATGAACGACACCGTCTCGCGGCTGAGCACGGCCGCCCGGTAGCTGTCCTCGGCGATCGGGTCGGCGCCCAGCCAGCGCAGCGCCTCCCATGGTTTGGCGCCGAGCACGTCGGGGATGCCGACGCCGAGCAGCTCGGCGGCCTCGGTGTTGAGGAAGGTGATCCGCCCGTGCACGTCCAGCGAGCAGCTGCCACCGGGGAGACGCTCGGTGAAGTCGACCGCCGCCTGCGCCTCGGCCGGTCCCGCGAGCCTGCGCCGCAGCGGGGGCAGCATCACGGGCTCGGCGGCGGGCCGTACCGGATGACCGTCGTCGGCCGCCTTGCGCAGGAGCAGTCCCAGCCGGTGACAGGCACCGGCGATCTCCTCGCGCTCCCGGGGGCTCGGCCGGGGCGGGTGCGAGGCCGGCCAGTGCAGCACCAGACCGCCCCAGACGTCCGTCCCCGTGACGATGGGGTAGGCGGCCAGCGTGAAGCGGTACGGCACGACCAGCGCCAGCCGTGGATAGCGGCGCGCCAGCTCCTCCTGGCCGCTCACCCACACCAGCCGCCGCTCCCGTACGGCGTCGGACACCGGGGAAGGGCTCTTCAGCGCCACCCGTGCCCACGGCATGGACATCTCCCACGGGACCCCGCCCAGTACGGCCAGCTGCAGCACGGGCTCGTCCGGCCGCAGCAGATACACCGCCGCCACCGAGGTGCCGTACTCCCGGGCGACCTCGATCAGGGCAGACCGCAGCAGCTCCGGGCCGACGGCGGTGGGACCAGGCACGACCTCACCCGCCCCGGACCGGCCCGACGGAGCGAACAGGCAGCCGTCGAACGTCACCCATATGCGGACCATACGCCCACGCAGGGGGGACGGCATGCGGATGGGCCAGCCGCTGGGCCGCCGTTCCGGGCCGTGGTTCCGCAGGGCGCCGCGCCATGCTGAAGGCCGACGCGCGTTGCCGTGCGGGCCGCCTCGACGTGGCACCCGCCGGCCAGTCGGGCCGCTTCGACGCGGCTGCCTGCCGGCCTGTCGGCCCGCCTGCCGTGCGGCCAGCCGATCCGCAGGCCAGCCGATCCGCCGGTCAGCCAATCCGTCGGCCGGTCGATCCGCAGGTCGGTCGGTCCGGCGGCCGGTCGGTCCGGCGGCCCCGTGCCGGCCGCCCTTCGCGCGTTCAGTGCACCTCGGTGGGCGGGTGTTCCGTCGGCTCCGTGCCCCGGTCGCGTACGGCCAGTAGGGCCGTGCCGATGTGTGCCACCGCCCGTGGGTCGGAGAGGGACCGGGACGTCAGCTCCTCGACGCGGCGCAGCCGGTACCGCACGGTGTTGGGGTGCACGAACAGGCTCCGGGCCGCACCCGTGGCCGAACCCGCGGCGGCGAACCAGTGCTCCAGGGTCCGCAGCAGACGCGCCCGCTCCGCGACCGGGAGGTCGAGCACGGGCCGCAGGACCACCTCCACCAGGTGCGCCGCCTCGGCGGGCGCGGCGGCGACCACCATGGCCAGCGGGTCGTCGTCGAACCGCGCCACCCCGGGACCACCGTCCCGCATCCCGGCCAGCGCGAGCCGGGCGAAGCGCAGCGCCTGCGGGGTGTCGCGCAGGGAGTGGAAGCGCGGGCTGACACCCACCCGGGCACGGGCCCGGCGCAGGACGCCCAGGCAGGTGCCCTCGGCCGCCGTCGTGGGCAGGGCGATCAGACCGATCTGCTGGTCGGGCAACAACCGCCAGGCGGAGGGGAGTTGAGCCTGACGCAGCCCGGCCTCGACCCCCGCCAGCGGCTCCTCGCCCGGCGCGCCGGCCGCCGCCGCGGCGACCGCGTACGGCCCCCGCTCGGGCAGCCCCAGCTCGCGGGCGGCCTCCCACAGCGTGGTCCGGTCGGCGATGACGCCCGTGAACAGTGCCTCCACGAGCGCCGACCGCCGGGCCTGCCCCCGTGCGGTCAGCTCGGCCGCCGTCTCCCGGTAGGCCGCCGCGACCGCCTCCGCGTACACGCCGAAAAGCGCCCAGATCTCCGCGGACTTCGCCACCAACTGGTCGTCGGACACCTCCGGATGGGTACGCGCCTCCGCCACGATCTCCGTCCACAGCAGTTCGAAGCCGACCCGGTACGCGTGCAGGGTGTCCGCCAGCGGCACACCCTGCTCGGCGCGGACCCGCCCCGTCTCCCGCGCCGGGCTCGGGTCCGCGGTGGCACCCGCGCGGAGGTGGTTGAGGATCAGGTCCGCGTTGGCCGTGCACGAGCGGCGCAGCGAGTCGAAGGGGATCAGCGACTCGTCGTCGTAGGCGTCGACGTCCGACCGGATGCGCCCCGCGATCCGCTCACCCAGTTCCGGCAGTCTGGAATGCAGTGCCGCCGCCACGCCCGAGATGTCCATCTCCGCAGCCTAACGGCCCTGTTTTGTTCCCCCGGACAACCCCGGGCGGCAGGCGCTGTCGTACGGCCCATAGGCCGCCGCCGCGCGTGGCAGCACGATGTCGGGCAGGTGAACGGCGGATTTCGACGGCGACTTTCGTGGAGGCGGGGCATGGCCAATCTGGCGGAGTACCTGGTGGAGACGGCACAGCGACAGCCGGGGCGTCCCGCGCTGCGTCTGGGGGACCAGGTGACCGGCTACGCGGAGCTGGACGAGCGCAGTGCCCGCGCCGCCGCGCTGCTGAGGGCCGAGGGTGTACGGCCGGGGGACCGCGTCGCCCTGATGCTGCCGAACGTGCCCGAGTTCGTCGTCCTGTACTACGGCGTGCTGCGCGCCGGAGGCGTCGTCGTCCCCATGAACCCGCTGCTGAAGACGCGGGAGACCGCATACCACCTGACCGATTCCGGGGCGGTGCTGCTGTTCGAATGGCATCAGGCGCCGGGCGAGGGAGCGCGGGGCGCGGCCGACGCCGGTGTGCGGCACACCGCCGTCGAGCCCGCGGCGTTCGCGCGGGCGCTGGCCGGACACGAGCCGCTGCCCGGTGTGGCCGAGACGGCGGACGACGACGTGGCCGTGCTGCTGTACACCTCCGGCACCACCGGCCGCCCCAAGGGCGCCACGCTCACCCACGGCGGACTGCGGCACAACACCGAGGTCAACACGGTCCATGTGCAGCGGATGACACCGCAGGACGTGGTGGTGGGCTGTCTGCCGCTGTTCCACATCTTCGGCCAGATCTGCACCATGAGCGTGGCCGTTCGGGCCGGCGCCTCGCTCACCCTCATCCCCCGCTTCGAGCCGCAGGCCGTGCTGGAGGCCATCGCGCGGGACGGGGCCACGGTCTTCGAGGGCGTGCCGACGATGTACGCGGCGCTGCTCCAGCATCCGGCGCGGACCGACGTGTCGACGCTGCGGATGTGCGTCTCCGGCGGAGCCTCGCTGCCGGTGGAGATCCTGCACGGCTTCGAACGGCGCTTCGGCTGCGCGGTGCTGGAGGGCTTCGGCATGTCCGAGACCAGTCCGGTGGTCACGTTCAACCACCCCGACCGCCCCCGCAAGGCCGGCTCCATCGGCACCCCGATCGAGGACGTGGAGGTGCGACTGCTGGACGACAAGGGCCAGGACGTCGAGCCCGGCGAGGTCGGTGAACTGGCCGTACGAGGGCCGAACGTGATGAAGGGGTACTGGAACCGGCCCGAGGAGACGGCGGCGGCGATCCCGGACGGCTGGCTGCGCAGCGGCGACCTCGCGCGGCAGGACGAGGACGGCTATCTGTACGTCGTCGACCGCAAGAAGGACATGATCATCCGCGGGGGTTACAACGTCTACCCGCGTGAGATCGAGGAAGCCCTGCACGAGCACCCGGCCGTCGCCCTGGCCGCTGTCGTCGGGGTGCCGCACGACCACCTGGGCGAGGAGATCGCGGCCGCGGTCGTCCTGCGGCCCGGCGCCCACGCCACCCCCGACGAGCTGAGGGAGTTCGTCAAGGACCGGGTCGCCGCGTACAAGTACCCGCGCGAGGTGTGGCTCATGGACACCCTGCCGACCGGCCCGAGCGGCAAGATCCTCAAGCGGGAGATCACCGCACCGATCGGATGACCCGACGCCTCACTGCCGCAGGGCCGGACCGCCGCCGAGCCCGATCTCGTTCCCGTCCGGGTCGTGGTACGTGAACTTGCGGACGCCGTTGGCGTAGGTCTCGCGGCTGCTGGGCTCCAGCCCCCGCCCGGTGATCCCGGCGACCCGGGCGTCGAGGTCGTCCACGAAGACGGTGTGCAGCGCGTGGCCGCCCCGTCCGGGCCGGTGCTCGATGTACACGTAGCGGTGCTCCGCCAGCTCCCACACGGCCTCCGCGTCGTTCGGGAAGAACGTCGGCGGGGAGCCCAGCAGCCGCTCGTACCAGGAGAGCGCCGCTGTGTAGTCGTTCACCGGGATACCTGCGAAGAGGACGACGGCCATGCTGCCATCGTAGGGGCGACTGCTCGGACGGGGCGGACAAGGCGCTCCTCGGGCTCAGCCCGCCGCTCTGCGGACGAGCTCGACGACGCGTGCCTCCGTCTCGTCCGTCAGCTCCCTCAGGGCGTACGTGGTCGGCCACAGGGTGCCCTCGTCGAGGTGCGCCTGGTCGCTGAAGCCGATGGTGGCGTACCGGCTCTTGAACTTCTGTGCACTCTGGAAGAAGCAGACGACCTTGCCGTTCCTGGCGTACGCGGGCATGCCGTACCAGAGCTTCGGCGCGAGGTCGGGCGCGGCCACGGCGACGATCCGGTGGATCCCCTCGGCGAGAGCGCGGTCCGCGTCGTCCATCGTGGCGATCTTGGCGAGCACGTCGCTCTCCCCGTCCGCCCGGGTGGCACGTGCTCCGCGACGGGCGGTCGTCTTCAGGTCCCGCGCGTGCTCCCGCATCGCCTCGCGCTCCTCGGCGGTGAACCCGTCGAACTTCTTCTCGGCCGTGCCGCTGCTCGGGGTGGACTGCCGGGTGTTCGTCATGGCGGTCTTCCTTCCTCGTACCGTCAGGTGCTTGTGTCGTTCTCGGGTGGGTGGGTGGGGACCGGGGGCGTGGGGCGGTTCAGCCCAGCCAGCGGCCGTCGCGCATCAGCTCACGCCCCGTCAACTCGTCCGCCTCGCGCCAGGCCTGGATCCGGACCGGGGTGACGCGGAACCAGAGGTAGGACGTGGCGGAGACCCGGGGGTCGAAGCCGGCGCGCGCGGCGAACCGGTCGGCCTGCTCCGTCGGCAGCGCGTCGACCGGGAGCACCTCCACCACGCCCTCGATCATGGACACGTCGCGGGTGGGGCCCAGTCCGAGCCGGGTGGTTCGGGTAGCGGCCAGGTTCCTGCCGGTCGGACTGTCGCCCGGCGTCGCCATCAACAGCGTCTCGCCGTCCCAGTCGAAGGACAGCGGAACCAGATACGGCACGCCGTCCGCGGAGGCGCTGGCCACCCAGACGTCGGCGTCGTGGGCGAGCCGGTGCTCCGTGTCGCCGCGACGCACCGCGCGGGGGCGGGGGCCGGCGGTCGGGGCTGCGGGCGAACCGGTCATGGTCACTCCTGTGTCGCTGAGGCTTGCGGGGCGGTGGCCGCGACCGGCCCGAGGTGTCCGCCGGGGGTGCGATCGCCGTGGTCACAGCCTCCCCCGAGGGGGCCACGGCCCGCCTCCGTGGTGAGCACGGAATCCACCACGGAGAGGCCACGGAGCAGCGGATAATGACCCGGTGTCCACTCCAGTGATCTCCGCCCGGGAAACCGAAGTGCTCGCGCTGCTCGGGGAACACCTCAGCAACGCGGAGATCTCCGCGCGCCTGTTCATCTCCGTGCGCACGGTCGAGTCCCATGTCTCCGCCCTGCTGCGCAAGCTCGACGAACCGGACCGGCGGGCACTCTCGCGGCGCGCGGCCGAGTCGGCCCGGACGGACCGGACGGACCGGCCCCGCCCGGTGCTCGTCCTCCCCGTACCGCTGACGGCGTTCGTCGGCCGGGTGCGCGAACGCGCCGAACTGGCCGAGGCGGTGAAGACACGACGGCAGGTCACGGCGGTCGGTCCGGGCGGGGTGGGCAAGACCCGGCTCGCGCTGGCGGTGGCGGCGGACACGGCCGGTGAATTCGCCGACGGGGTGTGGTTCGTCGACCTGGCCCCGGTCACCGATCCGGTGCGGGTCGGCGCGGCGGTCGCGGAGGCCCTCGGGGTGGGCGAACAGCCCGGGCGCGGTGTCGAGGAGTCGGTGCTCGCCGCCCTGGCGGACCGCGAGGCGCTGCTGGTCCTGGACAACTGCGAGCAGATACGCGACGGGGTCGCGCCCTTCCTGGAACGGCTGTTGGTCGGCTGCCCGGGGCTACGGGTGCTCGCGACGAGCCGGGCCCGGATGATGGTGCCGTTCGAGTGGGTCTTCCCGGTGCCGCCGCTGTCCTCGGACGGCGGCGGCGACTCGGAGGCCGTGACGCTGTTCCTGGACCGGATGGCGGCGGTCGGCCGGCCACCCGAACCGGCCCTGCTCGACCGGGTCGCGGCCATCTGCGAACGCCTCGACGGCATGGCGCTCGCGATCGAGCTGGCGGCGGCACGCTGGCCCACGCTCGGACCGGACGGTCTGACGGCCGGCCTCTCCGACCAGCTGCGGATCCTCGCGGGCGGCCCCCGCGCGGACGACCGGCACCGGTCGGTGCGGGCCGCGCTCGACTGGAGCCATGATCTGCTGGAACCGCCGGACCGGGCGCTGCTGCGGCGGATCTCGGTGTTCGCCATGCCGTTCACCGCCGAGGCGGCCGGGGACGTCGCCGGGTTCGCGCCGCTGGACCCGGCGGCGGTGGCCGACGGGCTCGGCCGACTCGCCGAACAGAGCCTGCTCACCGCGACACCGACCGCGACCGGCACCCGCTACCAGGCGCTGGAGACCATCCGCCAGTACGGGACCGAGCGGCTCGCCGACGCCGACGAGCTGACGGGGGTGCGGTCGCGCCACGTCGCCTGGTGCCTGGCCGGGGCGGCCGCACTCGCCGGAGCCGAGGCCCCCGACTGGCGCGCACGCTTCGACGCCGTCGCCGACGACCTCCGGGCGGCCCTGTCCTGGGCGGCGGCCCGCCCGGACCACCGCACACCCGCCCACCACCTCGCCCTCGCCCTGGCGGGCCTGACCTTCACCCGCAACCTGCTCGGCGAAAGCCAACAACGATACGAACAGGCGGCGACGCTGGCTGGGGCGGCTGGGGCGGCTGGGGCGGCTGGGGCGGCTGGGGCGGCTGGAGGGGGTGGAGGGGGTGGAGGGGGTGGTGACGGCGGTGGCGCCGCGGAGCACGGCGTCGCGGACACTGCGGGCGCGGCGGCGGGCGCGGCCGGTGCCGCCGCCGCTGCCGAAGCCCTGCGGGAGGCCGCCGGGGTCGCCGGCTGCCGGCGGCTCGGAGACGACATGTACCGCCTGCACCGCGCGGCCGCCGAGGCGGCCCTCCGGGCGGGCGACTCCCTGGGCGCGGCCCGCGACCTGGCAGCCGCCGCCACCGTCGCGTACCGCTTCTCCAGCGAGTTCGCCCGGCTCCCCACACCGGACGAGGCGACCGCCCTGCTCACGGCGGCTCGCGAACTCTCCGGCGCCATGGACCTGCCGCCCGCCGCCGATCCGCCCTTCGGCGACACCGGCCTGCCGTCCCCCGCCACCGCCCTACCGCCCCGCACCGGCGATCTGCCGACGTCCCCGTCCGCCCTGCTGCCCGGCGTCGTGGGTCTGCCCTCCGGCGGCAAGAGCACGCGACCTCATGCCACCGGCCGGTCGGCACCCGGCGTCTCGGGCCCCACGCCTGGCACCACCGAGGTTCCTCCTGGCGCCACCGGCCTGCGGTCGAGCCTCGGCGGCGTGCCGTCCAGCGGCGCCACCGGGCCGTCCGTCGCCGCCCATCCGCAGCCCGGCGCCCCGCACCCCGTGCCCCATGCGGCGGACGATCCGTCGGCCCTCCCTCCCCTCGGCCCGTTCGCCGAGCCGCAGGCCACAGGCACGGCCGCCGCCGTCGCTCTCGCCGAAGCCGCCGTGGTCGTGGACGCCTTCGGGGCCGTTCAGGGGGACATGCACAACAGCGCGCGGGAGACCGTCCGTCATGCCGAGCGGGCCGTCCGGCTGGCCCGGTGGGCGGGGGACCCGGTCGCCGAGTCCGCCGCCCTCGACGCGCTGTCCGGGGCCCGGACCTGGGCCGGAGACCCGTTCGGCGCGGCGGAGGCCGCCCGGCGCCGGATCGACGTGCTGGCCCCCGCGCCACCCACCCCGGCCGCCACCCAGGAACGGATGGACGCCCTCGCCATGGCCGCCGGCACCGCCCTCGGCGTGGGCGAGCTGGCGCAGGCCCGCCGGTGGGGCGGGCAACTCGCCGACCACCCGCTCTTCGCCGAGGTGGCCCACCACGCCACGTCCTGGCTGATGGTCGCGGACGCGTTCGCGGGCCACGGCAGGGACGTGCTCAGGGGGAGCGAACGGTTCCTCGACTCCTGGCGCAGGAGCGGCCGTCAGCGGTCGTTCTCGCTCGGCCCCGCCGCCGCGGCCGTCGCGATGATCCACGGATTGCGCGGCGACCACGACGCCCGGTCGACCTGGCTGACGACCGTCGAGGAGGCAGGCACGGCGGCGGAGCACCACCACGGCTACGGCGCGGTCTTCGACGCCATGGTCCTCCTCCACCACGGCGACCCGGACGCGGCCCTGGCCCGGGTGGCGCCGGAACCGGACGAGGTCTGGAAGTGGGTCTCATGGATCTGGCACCACTGGTACGTGGGGCTGCGCGCCGAGGCCTCGGTCCTCGCCGGCCACCGGGAGGCCCGCGCACGAGTTGCCGCCGCCCGGCGAGCGGTCGCCGGCAACCCTGTCGTCACCGCCCAACTGGACCGGGCGCAGGCGCTCCTGGACGGCGACCTGCCCGGCCGGCTCGCCGTCACGCAGGCGTTCGACGCGGCGGGCTGCCCCTATCAGTCGGCCCGCACCCTCCTCCTTGCCGGAGGCGACCACACCGCCACCGGCAGGGACGCCCTCACCGCCCTCGGCCTCGCCCCCGGCTCCTGAGCGAGCCGGTCCGTCCGCGGCCCGCCCACCTCGGCCGACCGGTGCGCGGGTGTCAGCGCCCCTTGCGCACCCGGGCGGCCGCGCGGGCCTCCGCGGTCTTCCGGGCCTCGGCCGCCTTGCGGGACTCCTTCGCGGGGCGCCCCGGCCGGGTGCCGAGGCCCCGGAAGGGCGCGTTGCCGCCGCTGGACCTCGTCCCGGCCGGCGGCTGCTTCGCCCCCGTGATGGCGGTCAACCGCGCCTCGCCGGACCGCACTTGGGTGACGGTCGGCCGGATCCCGGCCTCGGACATCATCCGGTTGACGTCGCGCCGCTGGTTGGGGGTGACCAGGGTGACCACCTTCCCGGACTCCCCGGCGCGCGCGGTGCGCCCGCCGCGGTGCAGATAGTCCTTGGCGTCGGCGGGCGGGTCCATGTTGACGACGAGGTCGAGCGCGTCGATGTGGATGCCCCGGGCCGCGACGTTGGTGGCCACCAGCACGGTGACCGCGCCGTCCTTGAACTGCCCGAGCGTGTGCGTGCGTTGGGGCTGCGACTTGCCGCTGTGCAGGGCGGCGGCCCGTACGCCACTGGCCCGCAGATGGCGGGTGAACTGGTCCACCCCGGCCTTGGTGTCGAGGAACATCAGCACCCGGCCGTCCCGGGCGGCGATCTCGGTCGCCGTCGCGTACTTGTCGGCGGGGTGGATGTTCAGCACATGGTGTTCCATCGTGGTGACCGAGCCGGCGACCCGGTCGACCGAGGCGAGCACCGGATCGTGCAGATGGCCGCGCACCAACTGGTCGACGTCGCGGTCGAGGGTGGCGGAGAACAGCAGCCGCTGCCCGTCGGGCCGGACCTGGTCCAGGATCTCCGACACCTGGGGCAGGAACCCCAGGTCGCACATCTGGTCCGCCTCGTCCAGCACCGTGATCCGGACCCGGTCGAGGTGGCAGTCCCGACGGGACACCAGGTCGGCCAGCCGCCCCGGTGTCGCCACGACCACTTCGGCACCGGCCCGCAGCATCGCCTGCTGCTTGTTGATCGACAGCCCGCCGACCACCGTCGCCAGCCGCACCCCCAGGGTCCGCGCGTACGGCGTCAGCGCGTCGTCCACCTGCTGCGCGAGTTCCCGGGTCGGCACCAGGACCAGCGCGAGGGGCCGCTTCGACTCCGCCCGCTGCCCCGCCGTCCGGACCAGGAGCGCGAGCCCGAACGCCAGCGTCTTGCCCGAGCCGGTCCGGGCCCGGCCGAGGACGTCACGGCCGGCCAGCGCGTTCGGCAGCGTCACCGCCTGGATCGGGAACGGCTCCGTCACCCCGAGCTCGGTCATGGTCCGCAGCAGCTGCGGCGGCAACCCGAGCGCGTCGAAGGACTCGGCCGGCGGCAGCTGCCCGGACACCGCCTTCGGCGTCGGGGACTCGCCGCGCGGTTCGCCGGCCTGCCGGGGCGCGTCGGCGGGGGAGGGCCCGGGGGCCGAGGACGACGGCTTCGCGTTCAAAAGGGGAACCTTTCCTGGTGTGTCGCCCGGAACGCGCCGGGGCCCGTACCCCTCGGTACGGGCCCCGGCGGTGTCGAAGCGTGCCCCCATTTTACCAGCGGGCAACCCCAGGCCGGCCGGCCCGGTCACCCCCGCCCCGGCGGCCGATGGCGCGGCCTAGAAGTTGCCGTAGTTGACCTGCCAGGTCGGCAGCCCCATTCGCCGCCACACGGCCACGACCCGGTCCCGGTCGTCGAGCGAGACCCGTACGGCGAAGCGGTGCCGCACGTGCCGGTCGAAGAGCTCCGCCTTCACCACGTCGTCGCGACGCTGGTCGCCGGCCGTCCGCATCCACAGCTCGTCGTACGGCACCTCGTGTGCGCGCAGCCACGCCTCGGTCCGGTCCCGGTGCTCCTCCCCGCGCCCGGAGAGCAGGACGATCACATCGCCGTCGGCGTGGCGGAACGAGCGGAGCGCACCGCGCACCGACACGTTGAGCAGGTCCTCCTCGCAGCGAGTGAAGTCGTACGCGCCCCGGTCGCCCCGGATCGCGAGCGTGCCGTCGATGTCGCACATGACCGCCGAGGGCAGCGCCGGGTCGGCGGTGTACGGCTCGACGGCGGGCTCGTCGTTCAGCCACTCCGCCGTCAGCCGCCAGCCGCCCCTGCGGGACTTCTCGTGCTTGTCGGCGAGGATCCGGATGATCTCCTCACCGACCGGACGCTCCCGCGCGGCGTCACGCCGCAGGCACTCCTCCACCGGCACGTCGGTGAAGTCGTGCACGACGAACGTGGCCAGCCCCGCCACGGCCGCCTTCAGCCGCTTGGGGATGTGCGGCGTCATGTGCGTGTTGTCCACGACGACGTCGAAACCGCCGTCGACGGCCGCCCGTACCGCCGCGTCCTGGATCGCCAGCACGGTCTGCTCGTGCGCGTACGACCGGCGCTCGGCGCCCTCGGGCTGCGGGATGTCGAGCATCTGCCGCAGATCGTCGAGGTTGACACGGCGCATCCGGCCCCCGGACTCCGCCTGCAGCTCGCGCGCGGCCGTCGTCTTCCCCGAGGCGGGCAGCCCCGTCATGACGTGTACCACGGGCACGGTCAGTTCTCCTCGTCGTGTCGGAAGGGGTCGGACGCCTCCGGCCGGGTGGACCGGTACGTCACGAGGACGGTCGATCGCCCGTCCAGGCGCTGGAACATGGCGGGGCGCACGGCCGCGTCGGGCAGTTCCCGCACCGCGCGGGCGAACGCGCCCCGGTCGCCCGCGAGATGCGCGAGCGACCGGAACGCCTCGTCGATCGCCCGCTCGCGGTCCTCGACCTGCTTCTCGATGCCCGCGACGACCCCGCGCACCCAGGCGTCGAACTCGTCGGGCACCTGCTCCAGCAGGGCGTCCAGGGGCCGGCCGCCGGACGCGGCGACGTCCTCGGGGGAGCAGTTCAGCGCCTGCGCCACCTGCTTGGCGGGCAGGCCGGCGAACCGCTGGATGCCGTGACCGCGCCAGATGTCCCGCTCGGTCACCCCGGTCAGCACCTTGTGCAGCCGTACGTACTCCGCGAACTTGGCCTTGGCCCGTACACCCGAGGCGAAGCGCAGGACGAAGCCCTCCGCGTCGGTGCCGGTGGCCGTGAGGCCGCCCGGCAGACGGTTCCCCTCCGTCATCGCCAGCAGCTCGGTGAGCGGCACGGCGGGCCGCACGGTGACGACCGAGCCGATGCCCTGCCACCCCACGGCGGCCTCCGCCAGGGCGACTTCGGTGCCGTCCTTGGCGAACGCGGCCAGCAGCACCACGTCCCGGCGGTCGCCGTAGTCGACGACGATCCGGTTCTCCGGGTACAGGATCTCGGCGAGGTAGGTCACCCCGGGCACGAGACCGGAGGTGTCCTTCGCGTCCAGCAGCCGCTGTGCCCAGGTGGCCTGCACGCTCACGAACGATCCCTTGGACGCGACCCGCCACCGGCCGGCGTAGTGGAACACCACCGCGAGGCTGCCGTCGACCTTGTCGTACACCTCGAACGGCTCGTCCGGGAGGCTCGGGGCGTAGGGCTGACCGGCCTCGTGCTCACCGACGTTGAAGAACTTCGGCAGCGGCAGCGCGACGATCTCCCCGGTGCCGTCGTCGGCCACGAGGCCCCGGCAGCGCGTGGTCACACGGTTCCACACCCGCTCGTACTGACATGTCCTCGTGTACGTGTAGATGGACAGCGGCAGTTCCGGGTGCGACTTGCGCGTGACGTGCCCCGCTTCGAGCGCCGCCGCGAGCTCGTCCGGCGGCAGCAGCTCACGAAGAGTCAGGTGGGCCCGGCTCATGTGTTCCTCCCCTTGATGGCCCCTGATTGTCACGTGGGGACAGGCCCCGGGCCCAGTGAATTTCTCGGCGCCCCCGCAGCTCAGCCACCGGGCGCAACCGCCCGCGACACCCCGGCCAGGAGCGTCTCGACCTCCGTGCCCCAGCGGGAGCTGATCACCAGATCGCGTGCCGGGTCGACCCACAGCAGGTGGTTGCCGCCGTTGCCCCGGGCGCAGCGCCCGGTGGCGGGTGCCGAGGGCCAGACCGTGCGGTCGTCGTTCAGCCACCAGGACAGGCCGTAGTTCGGCTTGACCCGACAGGGCGTCCACAACTCCTCGATCCACCGCCGCGAGACGACCCGCCGCTCGCCCCACATCCCGCCCCGCAGGCAGAGTTGACCCAGGCGGGCCAGATCGAGGGCGCTGATCCACAGACCGCCGCCCCAGTGCGCGCCACCGGACACCACGGGCACCCGTACGCCGTCGATGTGAGCCTCGGCGGTGGCGTAGCCGTGCCACGACCAGCCGTCGGACGCGCCGATCGGCGTCATGATCCGGTCGCGCAGGAGATCCGGCAGCGAGCGGCCCGTCAGCACGGTGAGCGCGAGCGCGGTGAGGTTCACACGGACGTCGTTGTAGGCCCAGCCCTCGCCGGGCGGTCCGCCCGCCGACTCCGTGCCCTCACGCGTGCTCTGGGCGTCGACCCGCGTCGGCTTGCCCCACAGCTCGCCCTCCCACTGGCTGGTCTGTTCGAGCAGATGCCGCCAAGTGATCGCGCGGCCGTGGGAGTCGGCGAACTGCGGCAGTGGGACCGAGTCGGCGACCGGATCGTCCAGCCGCAACAGCCCGTCGTCGAAGGCGAGGCCCGCCACCAGCGACAGCACGCTCTTGGTCGCGCTGTACGCCATTTCCGTCCGCGTCGGATCGCCCCACGTGGCGAGGACCACGCCCCGCCGCACCACGGCCCCACTGGCACCGCCGCCGTCGAGGAGCGGCCCCACCACCTCGCGATGCGACACGTCCGCCACCTGAGCGGCCAGGTACGCCGCCATGTCGTCCACCCCGGCCACCGCCCGCCCGGCCTGCTCGCACACGGCCCGCGCCAGCTCGGCCCGGTCCACGCCCTGCCACGGATCCCCGCCCTCCTGACCTCCGCCCCCCAACGCGTCCCCGACGCCCTGCGAAACCATCACGCCTCCCCCTGCGGCCCTGGCTCCGGCCCTGGCCCGGGCCCGCCCCTCCGGGAACTTGATCAGACCCGTCTCGCTACGCACAAGCCGCGCCCGCTCGCCGTCACGGCCGACCGGGGTGGGGAGGGACGGTACGGCGTCGAGTGACACGCCGGCCGGGTGCGCCCGCTGCTCCTCTGCGACACCCGTCTGCCCGTCCTCCAGCGGCAGGCTCCACGGCCGGCCCTTGCGCACCGGATCTGCGCCCTCGCGCCTCACACCGACGACCCGAGCCCCGCAGTGCGGAAGCAAGCGGGTTGGTACACACCCGGCGGGACCACCTACGAAGGGACCCTCCCGCCCGAGACCCAGAAGGCGGGACAGCCTCAGGCACAGCCCCCCGGTTCATCCTCGGTCGGTACGAAGTGCATCGTGGGCATCCCGGCGGCATCGAAAACGGCAGAATCCGGACCGATCAGAGTCATGTAGCCGGCGAGCCACTGGCCGCGCTGTGAGCGTGGCTCCCCCTTGACCTGCTCAGCACCGAGGGACACGGAGTCCAAAGCCCACCAACGGCCGCCGAACTTAACCCATTTGATCCCGCAATGGGTATAGATGTCGTACGGGTACGGCTTGTGCTGCTTGGGATCTGCCGGACCATCCTGCCACTTGCCCTCGACGACCGTACGGGCAGGCAGGGTTGGGCCGGTGGAGTCGTCATCCCGGTTGTCGGACGGTGACCAGCACCCTGAGAGCAGCAAGCCGGCACCCAGAAGCAAGACGGCGACATGGCGCGATACCTTCATGTACCTCAGACGCCACAGGTGCTCGTTTCGTTCGACCCCTGCCCATTGAAAGGCGAGCTGTAGGCGAGCGGGTCGCCCGACTGCACCGCGAGGGTCGGCCGACGCGGTCTGTCCGGACGACCTCTTGGGCGGCTGGGGTGGGCTCTCACGCGGCGAGCGCGGCCGGTTCGCCGAGGCGGGCCGCGGCCGTGCGCCAGGCGGCGGTCACCGCCGCGTGCGCCTGGCGGGTGTTCGCGGTGTGGGTGAGGGAGAGCGGCGCCCCGACGTGGACGTGCAGTGCGGGGCGGCGCAGGGGCGCGGTGAACAGCCCCGCCAGCTGCTTGGCCGTACCGCCGGAGGTGACCCGGCGTGCTCCGGCCTGCCCGACCGGGACGACGGGCGCCCCGGTGCGTGCAGCGAGCCGGGTCAGACCGCTGCGGAACTCCCCGGGCGCGGCCTCGGCGGCGTCCCTGCGGACCGGGATCCCGCCCTCGGCGTAGATGAGCACCGTCCGGCCCCGAGCCAGCGCTTCGGCGGCGAGGTCGAGCGCGTCGGCGGCGCGCGGGTCCCTCCGGTACACCGGGATGTACCCCTCGCGGGTGAGCGCGCGACCCAGCAGCGGGATCCGCCACAGACCTGCGGCACCCATGGCAACGGGCTCGACACCGAGGCGGTGCAGCGCGGCGAGCACGATCGCGGGATCGGCGAGAGAGGTGTGGTTCGCGACGACGATGCTGCCCGGTGCGCAGACGGATCCGGCATCGGTGGTCACCGTGAGACGTCCGACGACGGGCACCAGGACGTCGGCGAGGCGGCTGAACATGAGGTCTCTCCCGATCTCGATGAGGAAGACCCCCATCGTCGGGGCGGCCGCGGCACCGGATCTTGAGTGCGCGTACTCAACTTCGCGGGTGCTGATACCCAGGGGACGGCGTGACGCCGACGCCCCCCGGCCCCACACCGGTCACTGCCGGCTGACGCGTGGCGCGGGGCAGGTCGGTGGAAGTACGTAGAGGTATACGTAACTCGCTGAGCAGGCACTCTCGGCTCCGTACGCCTCGGTTAGCCTCCCCGTATGCCTTTGACCGTCGATCAGTTGACCGGATATGTGGAGAACGGGCTGGACGCCGATCTGGCGCGCTGGTTCCCCGACGAGGAGCGCGTCGACGTTCCCGCGTCGACCCGCCCGGTAGCCCCCTTCCTCACCAGGCTCCCGCCCGCCGCCGCGACCGCGCTGGCCGCCTTCGACCGCAGGGTCCGCTCGGGAGCCATGGCGCGGTTCCTCGACATCGCAGACTGGTCGTACGCCTTCGAGTTCGCGGAGAACGACGCCGTGATCCTGGACACCGACTACGAGACGGAACTCTCCGACGACGACGTGTGGTCCATCGGCTGCGACGGCGGAGGCAACTACTACGTCGTCCTCACCAGTGGTCGTGTCGCGGTGTGGTTCCACGAGGAGCAGGTCATCGAGGCCGACACGCAGTACGACAACCTGGACGTCTTCCTGTGGTCGGTCGTCCGGTACGCCGCAGTGCGCGCCGGCGTGCTCGATCCGGCCGCCGTCGAGGACGACTTCCGCTCCCTCGGACAGCCCGGAGCCCTGGCCCCGGAGATCGGGCTCCTCGCCCTGATGTCCTGACCCCCGGAGATTTTCGCATCCGACCGGCCCTACGTACCGGCCCGCCGCAGGACACGGTCGACGACGGCTGCGCCCTGCTCCGGATGGTTCTTCAGCCAGGTGCCCAGGTGCTCACGGACCGCTCGCGCGACGCCGGACCGTACGTCCGCCCCGCCGAGCACTCCAAGAGTGGAACCGAGGAACTCGGGCCGGTCCAGCTTCACCGACACCACCGCCGTCAGGCCCTCGGTGATCCGGTCGGCGTCGAGATCGGGGTCCGACGCGGCGAGCATGCGGCCCTCGCGTGCGTACGCGCTGATCGCGGCGGCCACGCCCTCGCGGAAGCCCACCAGGTGAGTGCCGCCCTCCGCGGTGGGCCGGCTGTCGGCCGCCGGACCCTGACGTGGGTTCGGTGATCGCTCGGCCCCGGGCGTACTCCTGGACCCACCGGAGCCCGTCGCGTCGCACCTCGGCGGTCAGACGGCGGGAGAGGGCGTTGGTGACGCAGGGACCGACGCCGTACTGGCCCAGATGCACGGCACGGCGGGAGAGGGGCTCCGTCCCCCCGGCCGAGGAGGTCAGCAGCGTTTCGAGACCGGGCCCGTCGGTGTGACCGGCGGCCTCGACGGGCACTCCCGGGCCGTCGGCGACCCGTACACCCCCGTCGGCCGTCAGGGCGATCGCGACGGAACGGGCCCGGCCGGCCACGACCTCGCGCACCGCCCGCTCGGCGATCTCGAACACCAGCTGGTGCACACCGCGTTCACCGGTCGAGCCGACGTACATGCCGGCGCGTCTGCGCATGGCTTCCGGCCACTCCAACACCTCGATACGGGCGGCGTCGTACGACACGGCTTCCTCACTCACGAAATCCCCCTCCGAAGAAGTCGAGCAGAAGCCGTCAGCCTAGGTGATTTTCAATAAAACATCAGGTCAGAGCGGGTGTGGTGAGCGTCTGAGCGGGTCGGTGAGGGGCTGCACGGAGGGCGTCGGCCGACGTGCCCGGCGACCCCTTCCGGGAGGCGGTCGAGGCCCTCCAGTGGCCTGCGGGGCCCTTTCTCGGCGCTCGCGTCGCCCCGAATCTGCGTCATTTCGGCCGACACCGCCTCGGCGAACACGGCCTTGCCTGATCTATCGAATCTCGATAGATTTCTATCGCAGGTCGAGTGAAGGGATGAAGGAGGCTGTCATGGGGAAGCTGACGGTGCTGGCGTTGCGTGTCGTGATCGTGGGGTTGTTCGTCGGTTCGGTGTTCGTGCAGGCGGTGATGGTGCCGTTGCTGTCCGCCGATCTGCGAGGGCTCGACGCGGACGTGGCGCACATCCGCACGCCGACGCTGGTGATCGTGGTCCTCGGCGTGGTGACCGTCCAGGTCGTTCTCGTCTGTGTGTGGCGGCTCGTGACGATGGTCCGGCGCGACACGGTCTTCTCCCACGCGGCCTTCCGGTACGTGCACGGAGTGATCGGCGCGATGGTGGCCGCGGCGCTCCTGGTGTTCGCGCTCGGTGTGGTCCTGGCCCCGGGCGAGGCGGTGGCCCCCGGCGTCGTCCTGTTGGTCGGCGGTGTCGGCCTGGCGGTACTGGGGATGGCGCTCATCGTCCTCGTCCTGCGCATGCTGCTCGCGCAGGCCGTCAACCGCGACATCGAGGCGACCCGGATGCGGGCCGAGCTGGCCGAGGTGATCTGATGCCGATCGCCGTCGACATCGACGTGATGCTGGCCAGGCGGAAGATGTCCGTGGGCGAACTCGCGGAACGCGTCGGCATCACCCCCGCCAACCTGGCGGTGCTCAAGAACGGCCGCGCCAAGGCCGTCCGCTTCACCACTCTCGCCGCGCTCTGCGAGGTACTCGAATGCCAGCCGGGAGACCTGCTCCGCTGGGAGAGCGACCATCCCGCGGCCACCGGCGAGCTCGCCGACACCGAGGGTCCGAGGGCCACGGACGACCACACGGAGAACGACGGCTCCACGGCCGGGGCGCGGTCATGACCACGGACACGCACCGCCCGCTGCTCTTCCTGGATGTCGACGGCACCCTCCTGCCCTACGGCGGGGCACGGCTCCCCTCGGCCGCCGGCGACTGGGTCGCCTGGCAGCACACGTCGAACCCGCAGCTGGCGCGGATCGACCGCGCGCACGGGCCGCGCCTGCTGGGACTGATCTGCGAGCCGATGTGGGCCACCGCGTGGATGGACGACGCCAACGAGGTGATAGCCCCGCTGCTCGGCCTGCCCCGGTGGCCCGTCGTCGACCTGCCGGAGGCGCCGGAGGAGGACCGTGCGGACCTGCTGCACTGGAAGACCCGGGTCCTCGTCCGCCAGGCCGCCGGACGCCCGTTCGTCTGGGTCGACGACGAGATCACCGGCCTCGACCGTGCCTGGGTGGCGCGTCACCATCCGGGGCGGGCCCTCCTGCACCGCGTCGAACCCGAAGTGGGCATGACCGCCGCGGACTTCACCGTGGTCCAGGGGTGGCTGGAAGGCCGGTGACGAAGGGTGCCGCCGGCAGCCGACGGTGCTCGCAGGCCTCGGGCAGCCACAGCCCGAAGCGCTCCTCCAGCCACTCCATGACCTGGGTGGAGGTCATGCTCCCGGCGGCCGGCCGAGGACCTCCGGTTCGGCCCCGTCGTCGTACGCGGGGAGCCCTGGGTCGAAGGAGGACAGGACCCGCCCGCCGACGGCGTACTCCACCCGTTGCGTGGCGTTCACGTCCCGGCAGGCGGTGACGACACGGGTGCCGCGGGAGAGCGCGGGCAGGTAGTCGCGGGCGGAGACGTACGAGGTGGAGGCCTGGACCGCGAAGGCCCACCCCTCGATCGCTCCCGCCCGGAGCACGGCGTCGACCTCCGGCCGCAGGAACCCCCGTTCCTCCACCGCCTCCACGTCCAGGTCGTCGAGATGGTCGAGGTCGTAGGGCTCGTCGGCGGCGTTGCGGACCTCGATCTCCTGGGCCTCGAAGCGCGTCAGCGGGAAGAGTGACTCCCGTCGCGCGCCTAGGCGCAGGAGCACCTGCTCCGGGTCGAGGCCCTCGCAGAAGACGAGGGTGTGGCCGAACGGGTACGCCTCGCACACCCAGCGGAGTCCGTCAGTCATCCGTTCATCCTGACAGCCTCCGCCGAGCCCCCGTAGGCACCGGGCCCCGCCCCGGCGACCCCCTACCGGACGAGCCTCCAGTCCTGCGAGCCGTCCGTGGACCCCTTCTGCTGGGTGAGCGGAGCCCCGGGCTAACCGGCGGTCAGGCAGAGGCCCTTGTTCTTCGCGGACCGCCCAGCCTGATACGACCGTCGCCGGTCCTGACGACCTCCCAGGCGCCCGTGGCGCTGTCGTCCACCCACTGCCCGATCCGCTGCCCGGCCGTCGCGTTGCCGGTCCAGATCGCCGCCGCCCGGCCGACCCACCGAGATCGACCTCGGCGAACGCGATCGTCGACGTGCCCCGGTTGTTGAGGATCACGACCCGGCCGGTGTCCTCCACGTACTGGAGGCTGCGGCTGTAACCTGCCCGCGATCTCCTCGGCCGGGCGCCTGGACGGGTCGGGGTCGAGGACCACCGGATCGGCCGCCCTGCCGGCGCTGATGCCGCCGGTGAGGGCGTCGAGGAACGGCAGGATCACCTCATCGGGGCTGGAGCGGCGTCGTCACGCGGAACGAGCCGTACTCCTCGTACGGGAGCCCTTCGCCGTGGTCGACTCCCGTTCCGGGGAACCTCGTTCGGGGCGGTGTGAACCGTTCGGGGCACCTCGTCCGATGAGGGGGTGTGAGCAAATTGAAACGGGGGAGTCCGGGCGACGCCGAGCTGTTGCGGGCGGTCGCGGACGGGGACCGTCGTGCCTTCGAGGAGCTGTACCGCCGGTACGCGCCCTGGCTCGTGCTGAGGCTGCGCGGACGGTGCGCCGATCCGCTGCTGGTCGACGACGTCGTCCAGGAGACGTTCCTCGACGTCTGGCGGGGCGCCGCCCGCTACCACCGGGAGGGCGACGTGGCCGGCTGGTTGTGGCGCATCGGATCGCGACGGCTGGTGGACGCGCTACGGGGCGACGGGGCCCGGGGCCGACTGCGCCAGATGCTCGCCCGGCTGCGGCAGCGTGACGAGGTGTCGGCCGAGGAACAGGTGCTGGCCCGGGTCCAGCACGGCGACCTCGCCGGCTCGCTCGCCGGACTCTCCCCGGAACTGCGGGCGGTCCTCCAGGCCACGGTGATCGACGGCCTGACGACACGTGAGGCGGCGGTCCTGCTCGGCATTCCCCCGGGCACGGTCAAGACCCGGGCCATGCGCGCCCGGAAGCAACTGCGGGAGGGCCTCACATGAGCTGGCACGCCGACGACGAGGACCTGCGCGACTACGCCCGCGGAAGGCTCGCGGCCCCCCGGCTGTGGTCCGTCGAGACGCACCTCGCGGCCTGCGCCGACTGCCGGGCCGCCCTCTCCGCCCACGTCCCGGCCGCCGAGATCAGCGCGGGCTGGGCCCGGCTGGACGCCGCGCTGGACATCCCGAGGCCCGGCCCCCTCGAGTCGTCGCTGATCCGGCTGGGAGTGGCCGACCACACCGCGCGACTGCTCGCCGCCACCCCGGTGCTGCGCCGCTCCTGGCTCGGCGCCGTGGTGCTCACGCTGCTGCTCGCGGTCGGCGTGGGCCTGGCCGGGTCACCGCTGATGCTCCTGGCCACGGCGCCGCTGCTGCCGCTCGCGGGGGTCGCGGTCTCCTTCGGGCCGGGGCTCGACCCGACGTACGAGACGGCCGTGGTCGCGCCGATGCACACCTTCCGTCTGCTGATGGTGCGGGCGGTCGCGGTGCTGGCGACGACCACGGCGCTCAGCGCCCTGGCGAGTCTGGCCCTGCCGTCGTACGGCCTGGCGGCGCTCGGCTGGCTGCTGCCGGCTCTCGCGCTGACCGCGACGGGCGTCGCGCTGACCGCCCGGCTCGGCCCCGTCCTCGCGCCCGTGCTGGTCGGGGCCGGCTGGGCCGTCCTGGTGGTGCTGAGCCGACTGCTGGCGTCCGGGACGCCGCTGCCCTTCACCGCGCAGGGCCAGGGCGTGGCGGCGGGCGTCACGGCGTTGGCGTCGGTGCTGCTGGTGGCGGCACGGGACCGCTTCGACATGGGCCGCGCCCAGGGCCCTTCCTTCCGCTCCCCCCGACGTTCTCGATCCCTCTGATCCACAGCCTGGAGGCTGTCATGACACGACCCACGGTCTCGGCCGCCGGGCTGACCCTGAGCTATCGCGGTACGAGAGCGGTGGACGACGTCACGCTGCGGTTCACCGAAGGGGTGACGGGACTCCTCGGCCCGAACGGCGCGGGCAAGACGACGCTGCTGCGGATCCTGGCGACGGCGACGCCCCCCGACCACGGCGGGTTCACCGTCCTCGGGCACGATCCGAGCACGGCCCACGGACGGCAGAACGCGCGCAGGAACCTGGGCTATCTGCCGCAGAACCCCGGATTCCACCCGGACTTCACCGCTTTCGAGTTCATCGACTACGTGGCGATCCTCAAGGAACTGACCGACCGGCGCGCCCGCCACGCCGAGGCCCGCCGGGTCCTCGACGCGGTCGGCCTCGCGAGCGAGCGCGGAAAGCGGATACGGCGGCTCTCCGGCGGCATGCGCCAGCGCGTCGCCCTCGCCGCGGCCCTGGTCGGCGACCCCGGCTTCCTGGTCCTGGACGAGCCCACGGTGGGCCTGGACCCCGAACAGCGCATGCGGTTCCGGGAGTTGATCGCGGAGGCCGGCGAGGGCCGGACGGTGCTGCTGTCCACCCACCAGACCGAGGACGTGGCGATGCTGTGCAACCGGGTGGTGGTGATGGACAAGGGGCGCGTGCGCTTCGACGGTACGGCCGCCGAGTTGACGGCGGTGGCGGACGGCCGGGTGTGGCACAGCGGGGAACGGCAGCCGGGCGCCAGAGCCGGATGGCGCACCGGGACGGGCGAGTTCCGCAACGTGGGGGACCCGCCCGCGGGCGCCCGGCTGGTCGAACCGACGCTGGAGGACGGCTATCTGCTGGCGCTCGGCGGCGACCCGGTGGCGGAGGTGACGGCATGACGGCCGTCACCGGGAGCCGCGCGACCGCACCGAGGCCGACGCCGCGACCGAAGCCAGACGCGGTACGGGCCCGGGGCCGACGACGGGCCATGCTCGCGCTCGCCCGGGTCGAAGCACGGCGTCTGCTGCTCCACCCCCTCGTACTGATCGCCCTGTTGGCGTATCTGACCCTCGTCCTGTGGCCCGGCGCCGAGCCGGAGGACGCCTATCCGGTCCTCCAGGACATCGACCGCGAGACCCAGACGGGGCAACTGCTGCTGGGACTGGCGGTGTTGGTCGCCGTGAATCTGGCGGTGCTCCGCTCCCACCGGCGGGGCACGGAGGCGTCCTTCTCGGTGCTGGTCCTGCCGCCGTGGCGGCGCACGGTCGCGCATGTGCTGTCCGTGCTGCCGACCGTCCTGGTGGGGGCGCTGATCGTCGCCGGCCAGTTCACGGCGGCTGCGCTGAAACCCGGCGCGGTCGGTCGCGGTTCGGTGTCCGAGCTGGTGACAGGTCCGCTGCTGATCCTCCTGCCCGGTGCCGTGGGGGTGCTGCTCGCCCGGGTCGCCCGGTCGGCGTTCGTCGCCCCGCTGGCGGTGGTCGCCTTGCTCGCGTTCGCCATGGTGTTCGTCGCCGACTCCACCAGCCCGGCCTGGCTGCGCGGACTGGCCCCCGTGGTGTTCGACGAGGGCGCCTGGCCGCTGCCGTCCGACCTGCTGGGCAGGCCGGCGGCGGGTCACGCGCTGTATCTGCTGGCCCTCGCGGTCCTGGTGACGGCGGGTGCGGTGCTGCTGAGCGGGGGCCGTACGCGTGCGGTTCGGGCCACCGCCCTGGGCGCGCTCGGCGTGACCGTGCTGGCCGTCGTCCTCCAGGGGACGGCGCCCTCGGACGCGGTGCGCGCGGCCCGGGAGGTGGCGACCCGTGACCCGGCGAAGGTGCAGGACTGCGAGCGGCACGGGACCACGACCTACTGCGCATTCCCCGAGTTCACCCCCTGGATCGACGAGTGGGCCCGGGTCACCGACCGGGTGCGGGCACTGGCCGGTGCACCGGACGCGGAGCGGGCGCTTACCGTACGGCAGCGGGTCGCCGCGCTCGACGGGCCGTCGGGCGGCACAGAGCTCGCGACCACCGCCGCGCCCGGTGAGGTGACGGCCATCACCGCGTGGGGCGGCGAACGGGAACTGGAGTTCGCGGCGGGCGTCGCCCGGGGGCTCGTCGTCGGGCACGAGCGCTACGGGGGCGCGTACTGCGACGCGCGGGGCGTCCTGATGGTGTGGCTGGCGGTCCGTGCCACTCGGGACGGCGAGGCCGCGTTCGAGAGGACCGGCGTTGACCACAACAGTCCCGGAGTGATCCAGGCACCGGCGACCGCCATCGCCCTGCGCGGCCGCGAACTCGCCGTCGTCCAGGCGTTGTTCACGCGGCCGCGGGGAGAGGTGGAGCGCGTGGTGAAGGCGTCCTGGGCGGAGCTGTCCGCTCCCGGTACGACCACCGACCGTGCCGCGGCTCTGCTCGGTGTCACCGCTCCGGCCGAGACCGCCGACGACCGGGAGTACCAGTGCGCATGACGCGAGAGTCCGTGCCTACGACGGAGCCGCCGGTGCGCGGGGGACGGCGGCTTCCGGTGGTCGTGGCGCTGCTGCGGCCCACGGCGCGGTCGCTGCCGTGGAGGACGACGGCCACCGGCTGGGCCCTGGGGCTCGCCATCGTCGCCGTACCGGCCCTGCTCTCTGTGGACCTCCCCGCGGAGGTACTGGTCGACGTGGTGCGGGCGGCGGCACTGTGCGGGGCGGTGGGGACGGCCTTCGTCCTGGACGATCCGGCCCGGCACACCACCGGCGTCCCGCCCGTGCCGCGTCCACTGCGTCAAGTCCTGCGTGCGGCAGTCATGCTCCCGGCGGTCGTGTTGTGGTGGACGGCGGTCCTGGCCGTCGCACGGGCCGGCGCCGGTCCCGCGCACCGGGCCGCGCTGCCGCCGGGTGCGGTGACCGTCGAGGCCGCCGCCCTGTGCGCGGCGGCGCTCGCCGTCGCCGCCGCAGTCGTGCGGTTCAGCCTGGTACGCGTCCCGGGGCCGGCCGTCGCCGGCGTCGCAGTGGCGCTTCCGATCACGGCGGACGTCCTCCTGCCGCCCCGCTTCGCCCTGTTCGTGTCCCCGCTCGATCCCCGCTGGGACGACGCCCATGTGCTGTGGGCGGCCGTTCTCATCACGGCCCTCACCGCCTGGCTGCTGTGCGCGCCGGAGCCTCGCCGCCGACGTGGGCGCCCGCGCCGTCGCCGTCCTGGCTCGGGCGGTGGCGCTCAGGCCACCGCGTAGTCCCGGAGCGCAGGTTCCAGTAGGCCGAACGCATCGGCGGTCTCCCTCGCGACGACTGCGGCGATCTCGTCGTTCGAGCGGCCGGCGAGGGTCAGCTCCTGGATGCGGTGGAACAGGACGCGGTGCACCGCGGAGAGGAGGGCCGCGGCGGTGCGCGCGGTGATGTCGTCGGGGGAGGAGCCGGTGGCCTCGGCGAGTGCGGTGGCCAGCGCGTCCTCACGCCGGTCGTGCAGGGTGCGCAGACAGGCCGAAAGGGTCGGACTCTCCTGGACCATCCGGGAGAAGTCCGGGCCGGCGAAACCGATGAGCGGGTCCTGGGCGGCGACCCCGGCCTCGCAGGCGCGGCGCAGCGCCCCGAGGGCGGACTCCCCGGTGTGGCGGGCGCGTACGGCCTCGGCCAGGCCCGCGACGAACACGTCCTGATGGTCGAGGGCCATGTCCTCCTTGCGCGGGAAGTAGTTGGTCACGGTCTTCTTGGCGACGCGGGCGGCGGCGGCGATCTCCGCGATGGTGGTCGCCTCGAAGCCCTGCGCCATGAAGAGCCGGGTGGCGTGGTCGGAGATCAGCTGCCGTGTCTCGCGCTTCTTGGACTCGCGCAGACCTGGGGTCTCGATGCTCATGGGAAAATCTTACCCTCGTAGTAAAAATATATTGACGGCGCTGATGCTACCGACGTAATCTTACACCGGTAGCAAGTATTGCCGCCCTCTCGAAAGGAACCGCGTGCAGATCACCGCCTCCACCGTCTCCCTCACCGTCGACGACGTGGCCGCGTCCCGGTCCTTCTTCACCACCCACCTCGGCTACGAGGAGCGCATGGCGGCGGACGGCTTCTCCTCGCTGGGCCGCACCGACGCCGCCGCCGACATCGTCCTGCTGGGCCGCGGCACGAAGGTCCTGCCGGCCGATCAGCGCGATCAGCGCGCCGGCGGGCTCATCCTCGCGTTCACCCTGGACTCGGGCATCGCCCGCGAAGAGGACCGACTCCGGGCCGCGGGCGTCGAGATCACCCTGCCGCTGCGGGAAGAGCCGTGGGGCGAGCGCCTCTTCCAGGTCACCGACCCCAACGGTGTGGTCGTCCAGTTCGTGGAATGGGCGGCGCCCGCTGCGTGACGCTCGTTCACCCGCCCGCGGTGGCCCGGGTGCGGGCACCGGCCGGACGGGGGACCCTGACCTCGGCCGGTGGCCCGCAGGTACCCGCCGGCGCCGAGCCACGGAGGAGAGCGCCCATGACCGGACCGGCCCACGAGTCCCCGCACGGGGTACGCCGCATCACCCTGGACGCGGCCGGGTTGCCGCTCTCCGCGCTGCTCAGCGAGCCGCCCGGGGGCTCCCCGCGCGCCGTCGTGATCGCGGTGCACGGCGGCGGCATGAACGCGGGCTACTTCGACTGCCGGGCCCATCCCGAGCAGTCGCTGCTCACGCTGGGGGCGAGCCTCGGCCACACCGTCCTGGCCGTGGACCGGCCGGGCTACCGGCACTCCGCCGCCCGGCTGCCCGAAGGGCAGGGCCTGGCGGAACAGGCCGTCTCGCTGCGCGAGGCACTGCGCGACTTCACCTCCCGCCACGACGCGGGCGCCGGCCTGTTCCTGCTCGCCCACTCCTACGGCGGGAAGGTGGCCCTCACCGCGGCCGCCGGCCCCGGCCTACCGCACCTGCTCGGGATCGACATCTCCGGCTGCGGCCATCTGTACGCCGTCGAGCCGCACGAACTGCCCACCGCACACAACGGAGGCCAACTGCGCAGGAGTTGGGGGCCGCTGCGGCTCTACCCCTCGGGCACCTTCCGGGAGAGCGGCTCGATCGTCGAGCCCGTGCCCCCACGGGAGCGGGCCGAACTGGCCCGCTGGCCGCTGCTGTTCCGCTCCACGGCCCCCCGCGTCCGCGTGCCGGTACGGCTGACCTTCGCCGAGCACGAGAGCTGGTGGCGCCACGACGACGAGGCCCTCACCGATCTGGCCGCCCACTTCACGGCCGCCCCGAGAGTGAGCGTCGAGCGTCAGCCGGGGGCCGGACACAACATCAGCCTCGGACGGGCCGCCCGCGCCTACCACCTGCGCGCGCTCGCCTTCCTCGAAGACTGCCTGGCGGCCCGCCAGACGACCCCCGCTCCCACCGCCGTCCGCGAGACGCCCCCCGCTCTCCCCGCCGTCCGCGAGACGACCCCCACCCCCCAGGGTGTCCACCCCCTTCCGACCACCGTGGCCTCCTGACCGGTCTCGTGTCTCCCGGGGTGTACGCCTCGCGCCCGCGGCTCACCCCTCGCGCAGCCACGCCCGTGTCCCGAACGACGCGCACGCCCGCGAGGCCACCGCCGTCGCTTCCCGCAGGGCCTCGACGAAAGCGTCCGACGTCAACGCGGCGTGCCCCGCGAGGCCGTGGGCGAGGGCCCCGTGCAGGACGTCACCCGCGCCCAGCGTGTCCGCCACCCGTACGGCGGGGACGGCCACGGTGCCCCCGCCGTCGGGGCCCGCCCACACCAGGGACCGCCCGCCCCGGCTGACCGCCGACCGGGAGACCCCGTGGTCCCGCAGGAACCGCAGGACGTCGGCGGGCGCGCTCCTCGACGTGTCCGAACCGGGCGGGCGGAAGTCCTCCGAGCAGACGGCCACGTCGATCGACGGCAACAGCCGCTCCGTCCCCACCTTCCAGCTGCCGCCGTCCAGCACGGTCCGACGGCCGGCGGCCCGCGCCTCCCGGGCGGTGGCCACGGCCAGTTCCATGTGATGGCCGTCGAACTCCACGATGTCGCAGGCCGCCACCAGCGCGGCGAGGTCGTCCGGCGGGGCGAGCCGGTGGCCCGTCGCGTTCGTCGAGGCGACGGCCCGGTCGCCGCTCGACGCGGTCACCAGCACGGACGACACGGCAGGCGGCTCGACCGAGTCGGCCGCCAGGTCCACCACGGTCACGCCCAGCCGGGCCAGGTCCGCGGTGACGGCGGCCCCCAGCGGATGGCGGCCGATCGCCGTGAGCAGGGTGGCCGAACCGCCCAGATGGGCGAACGCGACCGCCGCGTTCGCCGCGGGGCCGCCCGCTGCCACCAGCTGCTCGCGTGCCGTCAGTTTCTCGTTCGCCCCCGGCACCCGGTCGACGAGCTGTACGACGTCCAGGGTGCACAACCCGACGAACAAGCCCCGGCGCCGCGCCCGAGCCTCCGCCACGCCGCCCTCCGACTCCACCAAGGTGTCCCCACTCTCCTGTCTCCGCTCTCTGCCGGGCCGCCCGAGCCCGCCGGGCCGACGAGCACTCGGGCTCCGGTCGCCTCGATCCCCTCGATCCCCTCGATCCCCTCGATCCCCTCGATCCCCTCGATCCCCGCAGGGTGGACGGTACGCCCAGTGCGGGAAGTACTGCCGCCATTCGGCCCGGGAGACGGTCGGGAAGGCCGAACCGCAGATACGGGCGGCGACGTGTTCCACGTCGGGGTCCCACAGCAGGGCGGTCCAGTCCTCGCTGCCGTCGGCCAGGGCGCGGCCGTCGGGGCTGAACGCCAGCTGCGAGGAGGACACGGGCGGTCCGGCGACCGGGGCCGCCGGACGACGTCGTGAGCGGGCATCCGGGAGGCACGGGACATGGCAGGGTGGGAGCCCCGGTGCTCCGGGCGGTCGCGCGCCATGCCTGGCGCGCCCGGCGCACAATGAAGCTTGGAAGAGTTCCCCGCAGTCGATCTGTGAGCCCAGGGACCACGGCTCCGGTCGTACGGAGAGAAGGAACGATGGGCGAGCACGGTGTCGCCACGGCCGCGGTCGACGCCAGGGGACTGGTGATCGCGTGGAGCGCCGTCGCGCGACAGGTGCTCGGCTACGAGCGCGGCGAGGTCCTGGGCCGCCGCGCGGCCGACCTGCTGGCCCGGGCGCTTCCCGCGTCGGCGCGCAGCCGTCTCACCGAACCGGCCGACTGGCGCGGCCCCGTGCACGCACGGCACCGGGACGGTCATGACGTGGAGCTGGAGCTGGAGGCGTATCCCCTGCTGGACTCCGCGGGCCGCACGCAGTGGTTCCTGACGGCCACGGTGCCGGAGCCCGCCGCCCGGCTGCGCCGGTGGGCCCTGGACCAGCTCCCCGTCCCGATCGCGCTCTTCGACCAGGACGGGCTCGCGGTGTCCGCGAACTCGGCCATGGAGCGGGTGATGGGCAGGCCGCAGCAGGACCTGCTCGGCCGGCGGGTGGGGGTGTCCGTCGACGGGCAGCGCCGGCTGCCGGGCTTCGAGGGCCTCGACGACGTGGTGCGGCGCGTACTGCGAACGGGTGAGCCCATGCCGTACGAGGCATGGCTGCGCGCGCCGGGCGAGGCGCGCGAACACGCGTGGCTGGTCTCGCTCAGCCCGTTGAAGGACGCCTCCGGCGACGTACGGGGCATGTGTCTGGCCGCGATCGACAGCACGGAGCAGTTCCTCGCCCGCCGGCGCCTGAGCATGCTCAACGAGTCCAGCAACCGGATCGGCTCCACCCTCGACGTGTCCCGCACCGCCGAGGAACTCGCCGAGGTGTGCACCGACCATCTGGCCGACTTCGTCATCGTGGACCTGCTGGACTCCGTGCTCGCCGGTGAGGAGGCCACCCCCTCGCCCGACGCCGACCGCCTGGTCTTCCGCCGCGCCGCCCACCGGTCCGTACTGGAGGGCTGCCCCGAGGCCGTCGTCCCGGTCGGCAGCCGCCACACCTACGACGAGGGGTCGCCGTCGGGCCGCGCGCTGGCCACCGGGCGCGCCCTGCTGTACGAGGCCGACGACGTCACCAGGCTGCGCTGGGCGGGGGGCTCGCCGGAGCGGGCCCGCAGCATCGAGGTCCACGGCATCCACTCGATGATGGCGGTGCCCCTGCGCGCCCGCGGCCTCACCCTCGGCCTGTCGATCCTCTCCCGGCACCGCACGGCCGAGCCCTTCGGAGAGGACGACCTGCTGCTGGCCGAGGAACTCGCCGCCCACGCCGCCGTCTGTGTCGACAACGCGCGCCGCTACACCCGCGAGCGCGCCATCGCCCTCGAACTGCAACGCAGCCTCCTGCCCCACCGCGCGCCCCGGCAGTCCGCCGTCGAGGTCGCCTCCCGTTACCAGCCGGCCAGCACCCGCGCAGGCATCGGGGGCGACTGGTTCGACGTCATCCCGCTGTCCGGTGCCCGGGTGGGGCTGGTCGTGGGCGACGTCGTCGGCCACGGCGTCCAGGCGTCGGCCACCATGGGCCGGCTCCGGACGGCCGTACGCACCCTGGCCGATGTCGACCTCGCCCCCGACGAGCTGCTCACCCAGCTCGACGACATCGTGCTGCGGCTGGACTCGGAGCGGACGGCGGACGAGGCAGAGGACGCGGAGAGCCCGGGCGAGATCGGGGCCACCTGTCTGTACGCCGTGTACGACCCCGTGGCGCGCCGCTGCTCCATGGCCCGGGCCGGCCACCCGCCGCCGGCCCTGATCGCCCCGGACGGCGAGGCGGTCTTCCTCGATCTGCCCATCGGGCCGCCGCTGGGCGTGGGCGGTCTGCCCTTCGAGACCGCGGAGTTCGACGTCCCAGAGGGCAGCGTGTTCGCCCTGTACACCGACGGTCTCGTCCAGGCGGCCGGCCGCGATCTGGACCACGGGCTCGACCGGCTGCGCCAGGCACTCCGTGGCACGGGCCGCCCGCTGGAGGAGACCTGCGACGGAGTCCTGGGCAGCCTGCTGACGGACCGCCCCGTCGACGACGTGGCCCTGCTGCTGGCCCGGACCCGGGCCCTGGACGCCGACCGGGTCGCCGTCTGGGACGTGCCCGCCGACCCCGCGTCCGTGGGACGGGCCCGCAAACTGGCCTGCGACCAGCTCTCCGCCTGGCGTCTGGAGGAACTCACCTTCGTCACCGAACTCGTCGTCAGCGAACTGGTCACCAACGCCATCCGCTACGGCGGGTCCCCGATCCAGCTGCGGCTGATCCGTGAGGCCACCCTTGTCTGCGAGGTCTCCGACTCCAGCGCCACCGCTCCGCACATGCGCCGGGCCCGTGCCTTCGACGAGGGCGGCCGGGGCCTCCTGCTCGTCGCTCAGCTCACCCAGCGCTGGGGCAGCCGCCACACCCGCACGGGCAAGACCATCTGGGCCGAGCAGGCACTCCCCGACGAGGAGCAGGCGGTCTAGGGCCCGCCCACACGGCGACGACGGCCGTGCGACTCCTTGACCCCCGGTCGGCACTCCACGATGCTGTGTTGCGGTACACGCTATGTGTATCGCAATGAGAAACATCAGACGCAGGTCTCGTACCAGCCGAGGAGTGGCCATGGCTCACCAGGTCCGTGCTGTCGTCGCGCGGGGCAAGGGTGCCCCCGTCAGCCTGGAAACGATCGTCGTGCCGGACCCCGGGCCGGGTGAGGCGCTGGTGAAGGTCGAGGCCTGCGGGGTCTGCCACACCGATCTGCACTACCGCGAGGGCGGGATCAACGACGACTTCCCCTTCCTGCTCGGTCATGAGGCGGCCGGTGTGGTGGAGTCGGTGGGGGAGGGGGTCACGGATGTCGCGCCCGGTGATTTCGTCATCCTCAACTGGCGTGCGGTGTGCGGCAGTTGCCGGGCCTGCCGACGCGGTCGGCCCTGGTACTGCTTCGCCACCCACAACGCGAAGCAGAAGATGACCCTGCTCGACGGCACCGAGCTCTCCCCGGCGCTGGGCATCGGCGCCTTCGCGGAGAAGACGCTGGTCGCCGCGGGCCAGTGCACCAAGGTCGACCGGGCCGCGTCGCCGGCGGTCGCCGGACTGCTGGGCTGCGGGGTGATGGCCGGCATCGGTGCCGCCATCAACACCGGGAACGTCGGCCGTGGCGACACGGTCGCCGTCATCGGCTGCGGCGGCGTCGGGGCCGCAGCGGTCCTCGGATCCGACCTGGCGGGTGCCGCCAGGATCATCGCGGTGGACATCGACGACCACAAGCTGGAGACCGCCAGGAAGCTGGGCGCCACCCATGCCGTCAACTCCCGCGAGACCGACGCCGTCGAGGCGATCCGTGAGCTCACCGGTGGTTTCGGCGCGGACGTCGTCATCGAGGCGGTCGGCCGCCCCGAGACCTACCGGCAGGCCTTCTACGCCCGTGACCTGGCCGGCACGGTCGTCCTCGTCGGCGTGCCGACTCCGGAGATGAAGCTGGAGCTGCCCCTGCTGGACGTCTTCGGCCGCGGCGGCGCCCTGAAGTCCTCCTGGTACGGCGACTGCCTGCCCGACCGCGACTTCCCCATGCTCATCGACCTCTACCTCCAGAAGCGCCTGGACCTGGACACCTTCGTCACGGAGACCATCGGACTCGACGAGGTCGAGAAGGCCTTCGAGCGGATGCACGGCGGCGACGTCCTGCGCTCGGTGGTGGTCCTCTGACGGGCGGGTGACGGAGCGGACCGCGGCCGCGTCGGCGTAGCCGCGCGGCGCGCGACAGACGAGCCGTGGTGGGGGGCGCCTCGACCACGGCTCGTCCGTCGCGTCCTGGCGATCCCGCACCCCGTGCCGATCGGGTGGTGCGCCGGTCTTGACAGGGGATCGCGCGTCACGCTTTCTTGTTCTCGTTGCGCATCGCGGCACTGTTGTGCAGTTCGCAACCCCCTGATGTCTGTCGGCGGCCCGCCCCGCCGGGCCGAGAGGCCCGGCGGCACGGAACGTGGCTCCGATTCCCCTACATCCCGGAGTGTGGCGCTTCAGATGACTCGCAACGCACCTGTCGAGGACCCCGGCGACGCCCGGCTGCGGGTCGGCCCCCCGAAGGAGTACGCCGCCGGCATCCCCGCGGTCACCTCCTCCCTCCGGCACGCCGGCGAGCAGATGGGTGCCCGCCGGGGCCTGCTCACCCTCCTCCGGGTCAACCAGAAGGAGGGCTTCGACTGCCCGGGATGCGCCTGGCCCGAGCCGGAGCACCGCCACCGGGCGGAGTTCTGCGAGAACGGGGCCAAGGCCGTGGCCGAGGAGGCCACCGTCCGCCGGGTCACCCCGGACTTCTTCGCCGAGCACACGCTGGAGGACCTGCTCCCCGGCAGCGACTACTGGCTCGGGCAGCAGGGCCGGCTGACCCACCCCATGTACCGCGCGGCCGGCGACGACCGCTACCGGCCGATCTCCTGGGACGACGCGTTCGCCGTGATCGCCCGTGAACTCGCCGCGCTCGACCGGCCCGACCAGGCCGCCTTCTACACCTCCGGCCGGGCGAGCAACGAGGCCGCGTTCCTGTACCAGCTCTTCGTCCGGATGCTCGGCACCAACAATCTGCCCGACTGCTCCAACATGTGCCACGAATCCAGTGGTTCGGCCCTGACGGAGACCATCGGGATCGGCAAGGGCAGCGTCACCCTGGAGGATCTCCACGACGCCGACCTCATCCTCGTGGTCGGCCAGAACCCCGGCACCAACCACCCCCGGATGCTCTCCTCGCTGGAGACAGCCAAGCGCCGGGGCGCCCGGATCATCGCGGTCAACCCCCTGCCCGAGGCGGGACTGCTGCGGTTCAAGAACCCCCAGAAGCCCTCCGGCGTCCTCGGCGGCGGCACCCGCCTGGCCGACCGATTCCTGCAGATCAGGCTCGGCGGGGACCAGGCGCTCTTCCAGGCCTTCAACCGCATGCTGCTGGAAACGGAGGACGAGGCCCCCGGTACCTGCCTCGACACCTCCTTCATCGAACGCCACACGCATGGTTTCCAGGAGTTCGCCGAGCACGCCCGCAAGGCGTCGTGGGACGAGATCCTCTCCGCCACCGGTCTGCCCGAGGAGGAGATCAGGGCCGCCTTCCGCGAGGTGCTGGCCGCCGAGAAGATCGTCGTCTGCTGGGCGATGGGTCTCACCCAGCACAAGCACTCGGTCCCCACCATCCGGGACGTGGTCAATTTCCTCCTGCTGCGCGGCAACATCGGCCGCCCCGGCGCCGGTCTCTGCCCGGTGCGCGGCCACTCCAACGTGCAGGGCGACCGCACCATGGGCATCTACGAGAAACCGGACGGCGCGTTCCTCGACGCGCTCGGCGCCGAGTTCGCGTTCACGCCCCCGAGGCACCACGGCCACGACGCCGTCGAGAGCATCCGCGCCATGCGCGACGGCGACGTACGCGTCTTCGTCGCCCTCGGCGGGAACTTCGTCGCCGCCGCCCCCGACACCGACCGGACCGAGCGGGCCCTGCGCAACTGCCGCCTCACCGTGCAGATCTCCACCAAGCTCAACCGCTCGCACGTCATCGCCGGCGAACAGGCGCTCATCCTCCCGTGCCTCGGCCGGACGGAGGCCGACCTGCGGCCCGGCGGGCCGCAGCTCGTCACGGTCGAGGACTCCATGGGGATGGTGCACCTCTCCCGAGGGCGACTCGCACCCGCCTCCGAACACCTGCTCAGCGAGGTCGCGATCATCTGCCGGATGGCACGGGCCGCGCTCGGGGAAGCGGGCTCCCACGTGCCCTGGGAGGAGTTCGAGGCGGACTACGACACCGTCCGCGACCGCATCGCCCGCGTGATCCCCGGCTTCCAGGACTTCAACCACCGGGTGCGACGGCCGGGCGGCTTCGCACTGCCCCACCCGCCCCGCGACGAACGCCGGTTCACCACCGCCACGGGCCTGGCCAACTTCACCGCCAACGCGCTGGAGCGTCCCCACGTGCCGCCGGGCCGGCTGCTGCTGCAGACGCTCCGCTCCCACGACCAGTACAACACCACCGTCTACGGCCTGGACGACCGCTATCGCGGCATCCGTCAGGGCCGCCGGGTCCTGTTCGTCAACGCCGACGACCTGGCCGACCGCGGCCTGGCCGACGGGGACCTCGTCGACATCGTCAGCGAGTACGACGACGGCGTGGAACGCAGGGCGCCCGCCTTCCGCGTGGTGCCCTACCCGACGCCCCGCGACTGCTGCGCCGCCTATTTCCCCGAGACCAACGTCCTGGTCCCCCTGGACTCCACGGCGGCGATCAGCAACACCCCCACGTCGAAGTCGATCGTCGTCCGTCTGGAGCCGGTCTCCACCTCGACTCTTCTTTGACGAGCCCCCCACGTTTCCCTGCTTGCTCGGTCGCGCAGCCGTCGTCCGCGACAGAGAACGTCCCCTGCCGTCTGTGGAAAGGACGAGCTGATGAGCACAACCCGCGAACGGAACGGGAGCCCAGGTCTCCCCGTCGGGGAGGACCTCCCGGGAGGCGGTGCGGCCACCGCCCGCCCCCGGACCGACCTCGTCGTCTTCGGCGTCGCCGCGGCCCTCACCCTGGCCTTCGTCGTGTGGGGAGCCACGGCGACCGACACGCTGGAGAGCGTGTCGGGGAAGCTGTTGGACGGAACGATCCGCAACGGCGGATGGGCCTTCGTCCTTGCCGCCTCGGGCTTCGTGGTCTTCGCCCTCTGGCTGGCGATGAGCCGCTACGGGCGGATCACCCTCGGGAAGGAGGGGGAGGAACCGGAGTTCCGCACGGTGTCGTGGATCGCCATGATGTTCAGCGCGGGCATGGGCATCGGCCTGATGTTCTACGGAGTGAGCGAGCCGCTCTCCCACTTCATCACGCCGCCGCCGGGCACCGACCCGGCCGATGCCAACCAGGCCATGGAGACCGCCATGGCCACCACCCTCTTCCACTGGACGCTCCACCCGTGGGCGATGTACGCGGTCGTGGGTCTCGCCATCGCCTACAGCACCTTCCGGCGCGGTCGTCGCCAGCTGATCAGCGCGGTGTTCACCCCGTTGCTCGGTGAGAAGCGAGTGAACGGCTGGCCCGGCCGGGCCATCGACATCCTCGCCATCTTCGCCACCCTCTTCGGCTCGGCGGCGTCCCTGGGGCTCGGCGCCCTCCAGATCGGCAGCGGCTTCACCGGGCTGGGCTGGCTGGGCTCGGTCGGCACCGGACTGCTGGTCGTCGTGATCGCGGTGCTGACCGTGGCGTTCGTCGCCTCGGCGGTCTCCGGGATCGAGAAGGGCATCCAGTGGCTGTCCAACACCAACATGGTGCTGGCGGTGGGGCTCGCCCTCTTCGTCTTCCTGGTCGGCCCGACCATCTTCATCCTCGACCTGCTGCCCACCTCCATCGGTGCCTTCTTCGGCGACCTGGCCCAGATGGCGGGCCGTACCGAGGCCTCCAGCGGCGAGGGTGTCGCCGACTGGCTGGCCGGCTGGACGGTCTTCTACTGGGCGTGGTGGATCTCCTGGACGCCCTTCGTCGGCATGTTCATCGCCCGCATCAGCCGCGGCCGCACCATCCGTCAGTTCGTCGGCGGCGTCATCCTGGTCCCCAGCAGCGTCAGCCTGCTCTGGTTCGCGGTCTTCGGCGGCTCGGCGATGCACCTGCAGGACTCCGGTCGTCTCAACGACGCCGCGACCGCCCAGGGGCAGCTCTTCGACGTGCTCCAGCAGTACCCGATCGCCACGGTGACGAGCATCGTCGTCATGATCCTCGTCGGTATCTTCTTCGTCTCCGGCGCCGACGCCGCCTCCATCGTGATGGGGACGCTCTCGCAGCGGGGCTGCCTCGAACCGTCCCGGGGCGTCGTGGTGTTCTGGGGCGTGCTGACCGGAGCGGTCGCCGCCGTCATGCTGCTCATCGGCGGCGGCAAGGGCGACGCGCTCACCGGACTGCAGAACCTCACCATCCTCGCCGCGGCACCCTTCACCCTCGTGATGATCGGGTTGTGCATCGCGCTCAACCGGGATCTGCGCCACGATCCGCTCATCATCCGCGGACGCATGGGCAAGGAGGCCATCGAGACGGCCGTCATCGCCGGCCACGAGAAGTACGACGGCGACTTCGAACTCCGTATCGGCCCCGCCGCGTCCGCGGACGGCACCGAGTCCGTGCCGCCCCGGCCGGCCGAGGAGGACTCCGCGCAGTCCACCGCCTCCACCGTCTGAGTCCTGCGCACCCGCCGCCCGGCGGGGTCGTGGCACCGCTTCGCGCGGCCACGACCCCGCCGGGCTTGCGTTGTTCTATGTGAGGCGAGTTGTGGATGTCGCAACGCAAGAAGTGGCCCACAGGGGCCCTCTGGATGCCTTGACAAGGGTTCGGGGCGACCCCAGACTGATGTTGCGCTTACCGCAATCCGTTTCGCTATATGCACCCGAGGTGTCATGATGATTCCCGCGTGCCGTCTCGCGGATCTCCCGCGAGGTGAGGCCTTCCGGCTCGACACCGACCCGCCGGTCTCGGTGTTCCACACCGACGACGGCGAGGTCTTCGCCATCGACGACACCTGCACCCACCAGGACGCCTCGCTCGCCGACGGCTGGCTGGAGGGCTGCGAGGTGGAATGCCCGCTGCATGCCTCCAAGTTCGACCTGCGCACCGGCGCGGTCGACTCCCCGCCTGCCAAGCTGCCGGTGCGGACGCACGAGGTCGTCGTCGAGGACGGCATGATCTACGTCCGGCTCTCCACGGACGCCCCGAACCTGCCGCCCTGCATCTCCGCCAGGCTCGCCGGGGGGCCCGCGTGAGGACCGTCGCCGTGGTCGGCGCCTCCCTCGCCGGCCTGTCGGCGGCGCGCTCCCTGCGCAAGCAGGGCTACGACGGGCGCCTGGTGGTCATCGGCGACGAGCTGCACCGCCCCTACGACCGGCCCCCGCTCTCCAAGGAGTTCCTGGCCGGCACCCTGGGCGAGGTCGAACTCGCCCTGGAGACGGACGGCGAGGACCTGGCGGCCGAGTGGCTGCTCGGCGCCCGCGCCACCGGACTCGACCACGCCGCGCGCACCGTCCGCCTCGCCGACGGACATGAGGTGCGCGCCGACGGCTTCGTCATCGCCACCGGTGCCGTCGCGCGGGCCCTGCCCGGCTCGGAGGGCCTCGCCGGAGTGCACACCCTGCGCACCCTGGACGACGCCCGTGCCCTGCGGGACGAACTGGCCCGCGGCGGACGCCTGGTGGTGATCGGCGGTGGTTTCATCGGCGCCGAGGTCGCCTCCACCGCGTACACCCTCGGCCTGGAGGTGACCGTCGTCGAGGCGGCCTCGACCCCGCTGGCCGGCCCGCTCGGCGACACCATGGGCGCCGTCGTCTCCGGTCTCCACGCCGACCACGGGGTACGCCTGTTGTGCGGCGTGGGGGTCAAGGGCCTGAGCGGCGAGCACCGGGTCGACGCAGTCCTGCTGGAGGACGGCCGCAGCATCCCCGCCGACATCGTCGTCGTCGGCGTCGGGGCCCGGCCGTGCGTGGAGTGGCTGGCCGGTTCCGGTATCGCGCTGGACAACGGCGTGAAGTGCGGCGCCGACGGCCGGACCAGCCTCGCCGGAGTGGTCGCGGTCGGCGACTGCGCCAACTGGTACGACCCCCGCGCGGGTCACCACCGCCGCGTGGAGCACTGGACCGGCGCACGTGAGCGGCCGGAGGCCGCCGTCGCCACCCTGCTGGCGGGGGGCGCCGTCGAGCCCGGCGTACCCAGGCCGCCGTACTTCTGGTCGGACCAGTACGGCGTCCGTATCCAGTTCGCCGGCCACGCGGCCGAAGCGGACAGCGTCACCGTCGAGGCGGGCGCGGTCGACGACCGTGACGTGCTCGCCGTCTACCGGCGCGCCGGCCGCCCGGTCGCCGTGCTCGGAATGAACCAGCCTCGGCTGTTCATGCGGGTGCGCAAGGAGCTGGCCGCCACCACGTCTTGACACCGCCCCGGCGTCACCCCATGCTGCGGTTGCCCACAGCGCGCAGCGTTGCTCCATGCACAACGCCGTCCGGAGGCGTTCCTCCCGGCGTCCGCCTCACCCCTCCGCGACGTTCCCCGAGGAGTGCCCCGTGACCTCGACCGGTCTGCCCGACAGCCTGATCGCCACTCTCCCCGGCTCCTCCTACACCGATCCGGTGGTCTTCGCCCAGGAGCAGGAGCACATATTCGAGACCATGTGGTTCTGTGTGGCGCGCGCCTCCGAGCTGGCGAAGCCCGGCGCCTTCCGCACCGTCGACGTGGGCCGTGAGGGCATCCTCGTCACCCGGGCCAGGGACAACTCGATCCGCGCGTACTTCAACGTCTGCCGGCACCGCGGGGCCAAGCTCTGCACCGAGGAGGCCGGCGAGGTCAAGCGGGCCTTCCAGTGTCCGTACCACGCCTGGACCTACGGCCTGGACGGCAAGCTCGTCGCGGCGCCCAACCTCACCAAGATGCCCGACGTGGGCCGTACCGAGTACGGCCTGGTGAGCGTCGCCGTGCGCGAATGGCTCGGTTATGTCTGGGTCTGTCTCGCGGAGAACCCGCCGTCCTTCGAGGAGGACGTCATCGGTGAGGTCGTCGCCCGCCTCGGCGACGTCGAGTCGATCGAGCGGTACGACATCGACAACCTGTCCGTGGGGCGCCGGATCACGTACGACGTGAAGGCGAACTGGAAGCTCATCATCGAGAACTTCATGGAGTGCTACCACTGCGCCACGATCCACCCCGAACTGACCGAGGTGCTGCCGGAGTTCGCGGACGGGTACGCCGCTCAGTACTACGTGGGCCACGGCGCGGAGTTCGGTGAGGAGGTGCAGGGGTTCACCGTCGACGGCTCCGAGGGGCTGGACCGCATCCCGGGCGTGGCCGAGGACCAGGACCGCCGCTACTACGCGATCACCGTCAAGCCCCAGGTGTTCATCAACCTCGTGCCCGACCACGTGATCTTCCACCGGATGTACCCGGTCTCCGTGGACCGCACGATCGTCGAGTGCGACTGGCTCTACCTGCCGCACGTCGTCGAGAGCGGCAAGGACGTCAGCCGGTCCGTGGAACTCTTCGACCGGGTCAACCTCCAGGACTTCGAGGCCTGCGAGCGGACCCAGCCCGGCATGAGCTCCCGGATGTACGCCAAGGGCGGTGTGCTGGTGCCCAGCGAGCACCACATCGGCGCGTTCCACGACTGGGTGAACGAGCGCCTCGGGACTTCTCAGGGGTGAATCAGCCCAGGAACCCCATCCGGTGGCTGATCTCGGCAGCGCCCTTGACCAGCACCGGGGACATCTCGTGCAGACGCTCCTCGGTGAATCGGTAGGAGGGTCCGGAGGCGCTGAGGGCCGCGATGACCTCGCCGTCCCGGTTGCGAACCGGTGCGGCCATCGCGTGCAGACCGATCTCCAACTCCTCCAGGGTGAAGGCGTAACCCCGCTCCCGTGCCGCGGCGAGGTTCTTCTCCAGCTTCGTCTTCGCGGTGATCGTGTGCGGGGTGACCTTCTTCATGCCCGAGTCCGAGAGCACCGCGGCGCGTTCCTTCGCCGGAAGGTGGGCCAGCAGGATCTTGCCGCTCGACGTGGCGTGCAGGGGGGTCAGCTGGCCCACCCAGTTGTGCGCGGTGATGGCCCCCGGTCCACGCACCTGGTACAGGTTGATCGCGTAATGCTCCTGCATCACGGCGATGTTGACCGTCTCGCCGATCTCCTCGGCCAGCCGCTCGCAGACGGGGCGGCCCTGCTGGGTGATGTCGATGCGCCCCGTGACCGCGCCGGCCAGCCGCACGATGCCGAAGCCGAGCCGGTACTTGCCGCGTTCGCCCGCCTGTTCCACCAGACCGCGTGCCTCCAGGGCGCCCAGGAGGCGGAAGGCCGTGGACTTGTGCACCTCGATCTCCGCCGCCACCTCGCTGACGCCTGCTTCGCCGCGCTGAGCGAGGATCTCCAGGACGCTGATGGCGCGGTCCACCGACTGCACACCGCCCGCTCCGGCGTGTGAATTCGACGTTTCCGTGTCAAGGCTGTAGTTGCTCACAGTGAAACTATACGCGCAGTAAACAACACATCTGCAAGTAACCGCCGCGAAACGAAGTTCCCGAAGTTGCGTGGTTCGCAACCTGGTGCGTATCACGCTACCGGTCTAGCATGCCTCGCATATCTACGGCGCGAGCGAGACGAGGCACCATGGCTCCTGTGCAGTACGACTTCGTCATCGTCGGTGGTGGTTCCGCGGGCAGTGCACTGGCAAACAGGCTGTCCGCCGACCCGGCGAACCGAGTCCTGGTCCTGGAAGCGGGCCGGACGGACTACCCGTGGGACGTCTTCATCCACATGCCCGCGGCGCTGACCTACCCGATCGGCAGCCGCTTCTACGACTGGAAGTACGAGTCCGAGCCCGAGCCCCACATGGGCGGCCGGCGCGTCTACCACGCGCGCGGCAAGGTGCTGGGCGGCTCCAGCAGCATCAACGGCATGATCTTCCAGCGCGGCAACCCCATGGACTACGAGCGCTGGGCAGCCGACCCGGGCATGGAGACCTGGGACTACGCGCACTGTCTGCCGTACTTCCGGCGCATGGAGAACTGTCTCGCGGCCGACCCGGACGACGAGTTCCGCGGTCACGACGGCCCCCTCGTCCTGGAACGCGGCCCGGCGGACAACCCGCTCTTCGGCGCCTTCCTCAAGGCCACCGAGGAGGCGGGCTACGCCCCCACCGACGACGTCAACGGCTACCGACAGGAAGGTTTCGCCAAGTTCGACCGGAATGTCCACCGCGGCCGCCGGCTCTCGGCCTCCAAGGCGTACCTGAAGCCCGTCCGCAGACGTCCCAACCTCACCGTCACCACCCGCGCCCTCGTCACCCGTGTCCTCTTCGAGGGCAAGACGGCCGTCGGCGTGGAGTACCAGCGCGGCAAGGGCGCCCCGAAGCAGGTCCGCGCCAAGGAGGTCATCCTCTGCGGCGGCGCGATCAACTCCCCGCAGCTGCTCCAGCTCTCCGGCGTGGGCAACGCCGATGAACTGCGGGCGCTGGGCATCGACGTCGTTCATGATCTCCCGGGCGTCGGCGAGAACATGCAGGACCACCTGGAGGTCTACATCCAGTACGCCTGCAAGCAGCCCGTCTCCATGCAGCCGTACCTGGCGAAGTGGCGCGCGCCCTTCATCGGGCTCCAGTGGCTCTTCCGCAAGGGCCCGGCCGCCACCAACCACTTCGAGGCCGGCGGGTTCGCCCGCAGCAACGAGGACGTCGACTACCCCAACCTGATGTTCCACTTCCTGCCGATCGCGGTCCGCTACGACGGCTCGGTGCCGGCCGGCGGCCACGGCTACCAGGTGCACGTCGGGCCCATGTACTCGGACGCCATCGGCTCGGTGAAGATCAAGAGCAAGGATCCGCGACAGCACCCCGCCCTGCGCTTCAACTATCTCTCCACCGAGCAGGACCGCCGGGAGTGGGTCGAGGCGATCCGGGTGGCCCGCAAGCTCCTCAACCAGCCCGCGCTCGCTCCCTACAACGGCGGGGAGATCTCGCCCGGACCGTCCGTCGAGACGGACGAGGAGATCCTCGCCTGGGTCGCCAAGGACGGCGAGACCGCCCTGCATCCCTCCTGCACCTGCAAGATGGGCACCGACGAGATGTCCGTCGTGGACCCCACCAGCATGCGCGTGCACGGCGTGGAGGGTCTGCGCGTGGTCGACGCCTCTGTCATGCCCTACGTCACCAACGGCAACATCTACGCACCGGTGATGATGATCGCCGAGAAGGCCGCCGACCTGATCCTCGGCAAGGAGCCGCTGCCGGCGTCCAAGGCCGCGTACTACCGCCACCGCGACGTCCAGAAGCAGGCGGAGTAGACATTGGGCGTCACGGGGCTGCGTGCACTGCTGAAGACGGTGCGCTACGAGGTGCTGCCCGCGAAGGCCACCGAGGAGAAGGTCCTCGCCCATGTCCCGCGCGACGTCGTCGTCACCGTGACGGCGTCGCCGGTCAAGGGCCTGGAACCCACCCTCGACCTCGCGGGCCGGCTCGCCGCGCACGGCTACCGGGTCGTCCCGCACGTCCCGGCCCGGCTCCTGCGGGACGACCTGCACCTGAAGGAGGTCGCGGGCCGGCTGCGCGAGGCCGGCGTGGACGACGTGTTCGTGCCCGCGGGCGACGCCGACCCGCCGGCCGGGCCCTACGACGGGGCGCTGCCGGTGCTGCGCCGGCTGAGCGAACAGGGCGGGCCGTTCAGTCATGTCGGCGTCACCGGATATCCCGAGAGCCATCCGCTCATCCACGACGACATCACCGTCCAGGCGATGTGGGACAAGCGCGAGCACGCCACGTACATCGTGAGCAACCTCTGCTTCGACCCGCGGGTCCTCGGCGACTGGCTCGTCCGCGTACGGCGCCGGGAGGTGGCCCTGCCGGTCCATGTGGGCGTCGCCGGGCCCGTGCAGCGCGCGAAACTGCTGGCGATGGCGACGAAGATCGGCGTGGGGGAGTCCACCCGCTTCCTCACCAAGCACGCGTCGTGGTTCGTGCGCTTCGCCGCGCCCGGCGGCTACTCGCCCGAGAAGCTGCTCACGCGTGCGGAGAACGCCCTCACCGACCCCGCCTCCGGGGTGGCGGGGCTGCACCTGTTCACCTTCAACCAGATCGCGGAGACGGAGAGGTGGCGTCAGTCCCTGCTGGACCGGCTGGAGGGCTGAGCGCACCACCGAGGACCGAACGCCGAACGCCGGACGGGCTCAGCCCGTCCGGCGTTCGTATACGGAGGCGGTACCGCTCAGCGGAAGACGACCGTGCGGTTGCCCTCCACCATCACCCGGCTCTCGCTGTGCCACTTCACCGCGTGCGCGAGCACCTGGGCCTCCACGTCCCGGCCGACCGTGACCAGCGCCCCGGGGTCCAGCGAGTGGTCCACCCGGACCACGTCCTGCTCGATGATCTGGCCCTCGTCCAGGTCCGACGTCACATAGTGCGCCGTCGCGCCGACGAGCTTCACACCGCGGTCGTAGGCCTGGTCGTAGGGGCGCGCACCCTTGAAGCTGGGGAGGAAGGAGTGGTGGATGTTGATGGCCCGGCCCTCCAGCTCCTTGCACAGGTCGTCGGAGAGGATCTGCATGTAGCGGGCCAGGACGACCAGGTCGATGTCCAGGTCGCGGACGAGTTCGAGGAGCCGTGCCTCGGCCTCGGGCTTGGTCTCCCGGGTCACCGGCACGTGGTGGAAGGGGATGTCGTACGTCTCCGCGAGCTTCTCGAACTCCCGGTGGTTGGAGACGATCGCGGGAATCTCGATGTTGAGCGCACCCGCCCGTTGGCGGAAGAGCAGGTCGTTCAGGCAGTGCCCGAACTTGGACACCATGATCAGGGTCCGGGTCGGCGTGGAGGCGTCGCTGAGGGACCACGAGATGCCGTAGGCCTGGGCGACGGGGCCGAAGCGGTACCGCAGGCCCTCCAGGTCCACGTTCGGGTCGGAGACGTCGAAGTGGACCCGCATGAAGAAGCGGCCCTGAAGTCGGTCGTCGAACTGCTGGCTTTCCAGGATGTTTCCGGAGTTCCTGACGAGATAGCCGCTCACGGCGTGGACCAGCCCGGCACTGTCGGGGCAGGAAAGGGTCAGAACGAACTCACGGCCAGGTTGCGGTCGGGGGAACCTCATGGACACGGCGGCCTCCGTCGGTGCGTATTGCACAACAAGGTGAGCGATACGCAACATGGTCGGGTCGCCGTGGCTTGCGGTCAAGGGTGGGCGGGTAAGTGGTCACATGGCCAAATCGTCATCGGCGAACATCTTGACGTCCGTCTGACCAGCAGCCAGGGTGTTCCATCACAAGCAATCGGGTGCACGATGCGCAACGAATTTCAGTCGGAAGGCTCGGCGCGTGGCAGACCTGTATGTGAATGGCGAATGGCGGGCTCCGGTGGCCGGCGGTCACCGGGAGATCCGATGTCCCGCTGACGGCACGCTCGCGGCGACCGTCTCGGAAGGAACGCGCCCCGACACCGAGGCGGCGATCGCCGCGGCCCGGGAGGCCTTCGACACCGGCCCCTGGCCGGGCACCCCCGAGCGGGAGCGCGGCGCACTGCTGCTGCGCACCGCCGACATCATCGAGCGCGACACCAAGAGCTTCGCCCGCGCCGAGTCGCTCGACACCGGCAAGCGGGTGGTGGAGAGCGAGTACGACATCGCCGATGTCGTCTCCTGCTTCCGCTACTACGGCGGACTCGCCGGCACCGACGCCGGCCGGGTGATCGACACCGGCCGCGACGACGCCGTCAGCCGGGTCGTCTACGAGCCGGTCGGGGTGTGCGCACTGATCACCCCTTGGAACTACCCGCTCCTGCAAGCCAGTTGGAAGGTCGCCCCGGCGCTCCTGGCCGGCAACACGATCGTCCTCAAGCCCAGCGAACTCACCCCCTCCACCTCCATCCTGCTGATGAGGGCGCTGGAGGAGGCCGGGCTGCCGGCCGGCACCGCCAACCTGGTGCTGGGCGCCGGACCCGAGGTGGGCGCCCCGCTCTCCGAGGACCCCCGCGTCGACCTGGTCTCCTTCACCGGCGGCCTGGACACCGGCAGACGGATCATGGCCACCGCCGCCGCGACCGTGAAGAAGGTCGCGCTGGAACTGGGCGGCAAGAACCCCAATGTCGTCTTCGCCGACGCCGACTTCGAGACGGCCGTGGACTTCGCCCTCACGGCCGTCTTCCTGCACTCCGGCCAGGTGTGCTCGGCCGGTGCCCGGCTGATCGTCGAGGACTCCCTGCACGACCGCTTCGTCGACGAGGTGGTCCGCCGCGCCCGGCTCATCCGGCTCGGCGGCCCCTACGACGCCGAGGCCGAGACCGGGGCGCTGATCTCCGCGCAGCACCGGGAGAAGGTCGAGGCCTACGTCGCCTCCGGCCTCGCCGAGGGAGCCGTGCTGCGCTGCGGCGGCGCCCGGCCCGAGGACCCCGCGCTGGCGGACGGCCACTACTACCTGCCCACCGTCCTCGACGAGTGCCGACAGGACATGCGCGTGGTGCACGAGGAGTCTTTCGGACCCGTGCTCACCGTGGAACGCTTCACCGACGAGGACGACGCCGTACGCATCGCCAACGACACCGAGTACGGGTTGGCCGGGGCCGTCTGGACGCAGGACGCGGGCAAGGCCCAGCGGGTGGCCCGGCGGCTGCGCCACGGCACGGTGTGGATCAACGACTACCACCCCTATGTGCCGCAAGCGGAATGGGGCGGTTTCGGGCATTCGGGTGTGGGCCGGGAGCTGGGACCGACCGGCCTGAACGAGTACCGAGAGCCCAAGCACATCTGGCAGAACATCCAACCCCGGCCGCAGCGCTGGTTCAGCGGCTGAACGCCGAAAGAAGGTCGAACATGACCACCCAGACCGAGGTGCCGCAGCGGCGCGGCACGCCCCAGGACTCGGGTCCCACCCCGGTCATCTCCGTGCGCAGGCTGTGGAAGGTGTTCGGGCCGAAGGCCGACCGGGTGCCGGAGTCCGAGGAACTGTGCGGGCTCTCCCGCCGCGAACTGATGGACCGCACCGGCTGCACCGCCGCCGTGCGCGACGTGAACTTCGACGTCTCGCCCGGCGAGGTCTTCGTCGTCATGGGCCTGTCCGGCTCCGGCAAGTCCACCCTGGTGCGCTGTCTGACCCGGCTGATCGAACCCACCGCGGGCGAGGTCGTCTTCGAGGGCGAGGACATCCGCCAGGCCGACGACAGGCGCCTGCGTGAGCTGCGCCGCCGCAAGTTCTCCATGGTCTTCCAGCACTTCGGGCTGCTGCCCCACCGCCGGGTCGTCGACAACGTGGCCTTCGGGCTGGAGATCCGCGGCATGGGCAGGTCCGAGCGCGTCAAGCGGGCCCAGGAGGTCGTCGAACTGGTCGGCCTCGCCGGCTACGAGAAGTCCTACCCCGACCAGCTCTCCGGCGGTATGCAGCAGCGGGTCGGACTGGCCCGCGCGCTGGCCGGCGACCCGGACGTGCTCTTCTTCGACGAGCCGTTCTCGGCGCTCGACCCGCTGATCCGCCGCGACATGCAGAACGAGGTCATCCGGCTGCACCACGAGGTCGGCAAGACGATGGTCTTCATCACCCACGACCTCTCCGAGGCCCTCAAGCTGGGCGACCGCATCCTGATCATGCGCGACGGCAAGATGGTCCAGTGCGGCACCGGCGACGAGCTGGTCGGCGCCCCGGCCGACGACTACGTGCGCGAGTTCGTCAAGGACGTACCGCGCGGCGACGTGCTCACCCTGCGCTGGATCATGCGGCCGCTGGAGGACGGCGACGCCCTGGACGGCCCCGAGCTCGGACCGGACGTCGTGGTCAAGGAGGCCACCCGGGCGGTGCTCGCCGCCGACAAGCCGGTCAAGGTCGTCGAGAACGGCAAGCTGCTCGGCATCGTCGGCGACGAGGAGATCCTCGCCGTGGTCGCCGGACAGGAAGGCGGCGCGCGATGACCGTCGTCGTGGAGAAGACCGAGCCGCCCGGCAGACCGGAGAAGATCCGGCCCGCCGAGGAGCCCGCCCCGGCCCCGGAACCCCGCCGCGTCAGCCGGTCCATGGTGATCGGTGCGATCCTGCTCGGCTGGCTGGTGCTCTTCGTCGTCCTGCGCGGCAAGCAGACCCTCGCCCTCGGAGCTGCGGACCTGACCGATCTGCACCGGTGGTTCAACGACGTCAACGACTCCATCGGCGCGAACCGCAACTCCAACCCCCTGTTCCTGTACTTCTTCAACGAGATCCGCCTGGTCATCGACACCCTGGTGACCTTCGTGCAGGAGCTGATCTCCCAGCCCTCCGCCGACCGCCCCCTGCCGCAGATCGGCTGGCTCGGCGTCGTCGGCATCGCGGGCTACGTCTCCTGGGCGTTCGGCAACTGGCGGGTCGCGCTGCTGGCGGTGGCCGGCTTCACCTTCCTCGGCCTCCAGGGGCTGTGGCAGGAGAGCATGGACACCCTGGCGCTCACCGTCTCCGCGGTGTTCGTCGCGCTGCTGTTCGCGATCCCGCTGGGCGTGTGGGCGGGGCTGTCGGACCGGGTCAACCGGATCATCACGCCCCTGCTGGACTTCATGCAGACGATGCCGACCTTCGTCTACCTGGCCCCGCTGACCCTGTTCTTCCTCATCGGCGGAGCCTCCGCGACGATCGCGACCGTGATCTACGCGGCGCCGCCCGCGATCCGCATCACCGCGCACGCCATCCGGACCGTGCCGGAGACGACCGTGGAGGCCGCCGACTCCCTCGGGGCGACGCGCGGGCAGGCCCTGCTGAAGGTGCTGCTGCCCATGTCCAAGCGGACCGTGGTGATGGGCGTCAACCAGACCATCATGGCCGCCCTGGCCATGGTGACCATCGCGGCCCTGATCGACGCTCCCGGCCTCGGCAAGACCGTCGTCCAGGCGCTGCAGTCGCTCGACGTGGGCACGGCCTTCAACGCGGGCCTGTCCATCGTCGTCATGGCGATCGTCCTCGACCGGGTCACGACCGCGGCCAGCACCCGCGAGGAGGAGGCCCGGCGTTCGAAGAACCGGTTCCTCGCCTGGCGGCGGCCGCTGCTCGGCGCGGGCGCGGCGGTCACGGCCGTCCTGGTCTTCATGTCGCACACCTATGTGTGGGCGGCGGAGTTCCCCGGCGAGGGCGGTGTCGGCAGCTCCATCGCGAGCGCGGCCGACACCGCGACGACCTGGGTGCAGGACAACCTCTCGGGCGTCACCAACACCGTCCGCGACCTCATCACCAACGGGTTGCTCAACCCGTTCCAGTCGCTGCTCACCGACTCCCCGTGGTGGCTCGTCGGCGCCGTGCTGATCGCGCTCGGTGTCGTCCTCGGCGGCGTGCGGGCCGGTGTCACCACGGCCGTGTGCGTGGGGCTGCTGGTCGCCACCGGGGTGTGGTCCGACAGCATGACGACGCTGGCGTCGACCGTGGTCGCCACCGTCCTCGTGATGCTGCTCGGTGTCGGCTTCGGCGTGTGGATGGGCCGCAGCCGGCTGGTGGACCGCATGCTGCGGCCGAGCCTGGACGCGGCACAGGTCATGCCGCCGTTCGTCTATCTGGTGCCGTTCCTCGCGCTCTTCGGCGCGACCCGTTTCACGGCCATCGTCGCCGCGATCGTCTACGCGGCCCCCGTCGCGATGAAGATCATCGCGGACGGGGTGCGGAACGTGCCGGCGACGACCGTGGAGGCGGCCACCTCCGCCGGGTGCAACACCTGGCAGATCATCACCAAGGTCCAGCTGCCGATGGCACGCGGCGCCCTGACTCTCGCCACGAACCAGGGTCTGATCTACGTGCTGTCGATGGTTGTGGTGGGCGGCCTGGTAGGTGCCGGCGCCCTCGGCTACGACGTCGTGGCCGGTTTCTCGCAGGGCCAACTGTTCGGGAAGGGGCTCGCCGCAGGGCTGGCCATCGTCCTTCTCGGAGTCATGTTCGACCGCATCACTCAGGCCGCGGCGCGGCGAACCAGCGCATAAGGAGCACAGACCATGGCAAGGCAAGCAAGACGATGGAGAGCCGGCGCGGCCGGTATCGCGGTCCTCGGTCTCACCCTCACCGCGTGCGGCGGTGCGAAGGTCGGTGACGACTCCGCGCAGGCGGGCGACTCCGGCGGCTCCGCCAAGTGCGGCACCTTCAACCTCGCGGTCAACCCGTGGGTGGGCTACGAGGCCAACGCGGCGGTCATCGGCTACGTGGCGGAGACCGACCTCGGCTGCAAGGTCACCAAGAAGGACCTGAAGGAGGAGATCGCCTGGCAGGGCTTCGGGACCGGTGAGGTGGACGCGGTCGTCGAGAACTGGGGCCACGACGACCTGAAGAAGAAGTACATCACCGACCAGAAGACCGCCGTGGACGCCGGCGCGACCGGCAACGAAGGCCTGATCGGCTGGTACGTGCCGCCGTGGCTGGCCAAGGCGCACCCGGACATCACCGACTGGAAGAACCTGAACAAGTACGCGGCGAAGTTCAAGACGTCCGAGTCCGGCGGCAAGGGCCAGCTCCTCGACGGCGACCCGTCGTTCGTCACCAACGACGAGGCCCTGGTCAAGAACCTGAACCTGGACTACAAGGTGGTGTACGCGGGCAGCGAGACCGCCCTCATCCAGACCTTCCGCAAGGCGGAGAAGAACAAGGAATGGGTGATCGGCTACTTCTACGAGCCCCAGTGGTTCATGTCCGAGGTGCCGCTGGTGAAGGTCAAGCTGCCCGACTACAAGGCGGGTTGCGACGCCGACGCGGAGAAGGTCGACTGCGACTACCCCGTCTACACGCTGGACAAGATCGTCAGCAAGAAGTTCGCCGAGTCCGGCAGCCCGGCCTATGACCTGGTGAAGAACTTCAGCTGGACCAACGACGACCAGAACATCGTGGCCAAGTACATCGCGGTGGACAAGATGACCCCCGAGGCCGCGGCGAAGAAGTGGGTCGAGGACAACCGCGTCAAGGTGGACGCCTGGCTCAAGTAGCGGCCGGGGCCGGACGCGGGAATCCGGTCGGAGAAATGCCCGGTGGGCGGTGCGCGCGGGTTGCGCGCCGCCCACCGGGCATCGTCGTGTTCCGGCCTCTTCGCCGGCCTCTTCCACGGCTTCTTCTCCGGCCCGTTTTCCGAGGTCCCGGGACCCTTGACACCCACCTGCGCGGAAGGCACATTGAGTTGCGCAACCTGAATCGCGTTGCGTAAACAGCAACTCGATCGGCTCGACCGGTCAACAAGGCGGAGGTGCGGCGATGGCGGGACCCCGAGTGGTCATCATCGGAGCGGGGGTCGTGGGAGCGGCTCTCGCGGACGAGATCTCCGCGCGAGGCTGGACCGAGGTGACCGTGGTCGACCAGGGCCCGCTGCCCGCCACCGGGGGCTCCACCTCACACGCCCCGGGCCTGGTCTTCCAGACCAACTCCTCCAAGACGATGACCGAGCTCGCCCGGTACACCGTCGAGAAGTTCTGCTCCCTCGACGTGGACGGCAAGCCCTGCTTCCTCCAGGTCGGCGGCCTCGAAGTGGCCACCACCCCCGAGCGCCTGACCGAACTGCGGCGCCGCCACGGCTGGATCACCGCCTGGGGCATCGAGTCCCGTCTGCTCACCGCGGACGAGTGCGTCGAGCGCCACCCGCTGGTCGACCGCGACAAGGTCCTCGGCGGCCTCCTGGTCCCCACCGACGGCCTCGCCAAGGCGGTCCTCGCCGTCGAGGCGCAGATCCGCCGGGCCACCGAGCGCGGCGTGACCTTCCTGGCCCGCCACGAGGTCCTCGACGTCCTGAAGGCCGACGGCGAGGTCACCGGGGTCCTCACCGACCAGGGCGAGATCCCCGCCGACATCGTCGTGTGCTGCGCCGGCATCTGGGGCCCGAAGATCGCCCGCATGGTCGGGATGAACCTCCCGCTGACCCCGCTGGCCCACCAGCTCGCCTGGACCGGCCCGATCCCGGCCCTCGCCGGTCAGACCGAGGAGGCGATCCGGCCGATCCTGCGCCACCAGGACGCCGACCTCTACTACCGCGACCGCTTCGACGGCATCGGCATCGGCTACTACGGCCACCGCCCGATGCCCATCACCGCCGACGACATCCTCTCCGTGGACGAGGCCGCCGGCATGCCGTCGGTCCTGAAGTTCACCGAGGACGACTTCGCCGACGCCTGGACCGAGACCCAGTCGCTGCTCCCCTCCACCAAGGAGGCGGACATCGAGGAGGGCATCAACGGCCTGTTCTCCTTCACCACCGACAACTTCCCGCTGCTCGGCGAGTCCCAGGACGTCAAGGGCTTCTGGGTCGCCGAGGCGGTCTGGGTCACCCACTCCGCCGGAGTCGGCCGGGCCATGGCCGAATGGCTGGTCGACGGCTACTGCTCCTCCTTCGACCTGCACGAGTGCGACGTCAACCGGTTCGAGCCGCACCAGCTCTCCCCGGAGTACGTCCTCGCCCGCGACTGCCAGAACTTCGTCGAGGTCTACGACATCCTCCACCCCCTCCAGCCCTCCGGGGATCCGCGCCCGATCCGCACCAGCCCCTTCCACGCCCGGCAGAAGGAGCACGGCGCCTTCTTCCTGGAGGCGGGCGGCTGGGAGCGCCCGCACTGGTACGAGGCCAACGCCGCCCTCGTCGAGGGCCGTTCCATCCCCACCCCGGGCGACTGGGCCGCGCAGTACTGGTCCCCGATCGTCGGCGCCGAGGCCCAGGCCACCCGCGAGACCGTCGCGATGTACGACATGACGGCCCTCAAGCGCCTGGAGGTGAGCGGTCCCGGCGCCGCCGACCTCCTGGAGCGCCTGTGCACCGGCAAGGTCGCCAAGTCCGTCGGCTCGGTCACCTACACCCTCTTCCTCGACCACGACGGCGGCATCCGCAGCGACGTCACCGTCGCCCGGCTCGCCCGCGACACCTTCCAGATCGGCGCCAACGGCAACCTCGACCTGGACTGGATCACCCGCCACCTCCCCGCCGACGGCACGGTCCAGGTCCGTGACATCACCCCCGGCACCTGCTGCGTCGGCCTGTGGGGCCCGCTGGCCCGCAAGGTCCTCCAGCCCCTCACCGACGCCGACTTCAGCAACGACGGCCTGAAGTACTTCCGCGCCAAGCAGGCGTACATCGGCTCGGTGCCCGTCACCGCGATGCGCCTGAGCTACGTCGGCGAACTCGGCTGGGAGATCTACACCACCGCCGACCAGGGCCAGAAGCTCTGGGACACCCTCTGGGAGGCGGCCAGGCCGCTCGGTGGCGTCATCGCCGGGCGCGGCGCCTTCAACAGCCTCCGCCTGGAGAAGGGCTACCGCTCCTTCGGCACCGACATGACCTACGAGCACGACCCCTACGAGGCCGGCGTCGGCTTCGCCGTCAAGCTCGACAAGGACGACTTCATCGGCAAGGACGCGCTGCTGCGCCGCAAGGAGAACGTCCGGCGCAAGCTGACCTGCCTCGTCATCGACGACCCCCGGTCGGTCGTCCTCGGCAAGGAACCCGTCTTCGACGGTGACCGCCCCGTCGGCTACGTCACCAGCGCCGCCTACGGCTACACCATCGGCAAGGGCATCGCCTACGCCTGGCTCCCCACGGAACTCGACGAACCCGGGACCGTGCTGCACATCGGCTACTTCGACCAGCGCGTCGAGGCCGTCGTCACCGAGGAGCCCCTGTTCGACCCCACCATGTCCCGCCTCCGTGGCTGACACCCGGCCACGACCGCAGAGGGAAGGAACACCGCCGGTGAACGCACAGCTGCTGGACGGCAAGGCGACCGCCGCCGACATCCGCCGCGAACTCACGGAGCGCGTGGCCAAGTTGACCGCCGGCGGCGGCCGCCCGCCGGGCCTCGGCACCGTCCTGGTCGGCGAGGACCCCGGCAGCCACGCCTACGTCGCCGGCAAGCACCGCGACTGCGCCCGGGTCGGCATCGCCTCCATCCGCCGCGACCTGCCCGCCGACGCCTCCCAGCAACAGGTCGAGGACGTCATCGACGAGCTGAACGCCGACCCGGCCTGCACCGGCTACATCGTGCAGCTCCCGCTGCCGCGCCACCTCGACGCCAACGCCGTGCTGGAACGCATGGACCCGGCCAAGGACGCCGACGGACTGCACCCGGTCAACCTCGGCCGGCTCACCCTCGGCGTCGACGCCCCGCTGCCCTGCACCCCGCGCGGCATCGTCGAACTCCTGCGCCGCCACGAGGTGCCGCTCGCCGGCGCCCGGGTCTGTGTGGTCGGCCGGGGCATCACGGTCGGCCGCCCCATCGGCCTGCTGCTCACCCGCCGCTCCGAGAACGCCACCGTCACCCTGTGCCACACCGGCACCAAGGGCCTCGCCTGGCACACCCGCGAGGCCGACATCGTCATCGCGGCGGCCGGTTCACCCGGGCTGATCACCAAGGACATGCTGCGCCCCGGCGCGGCCGTCCTGGACGTCGGCATCACCCGCACCGACCAGGGCCTGGTCGGCGACATCCACCCGGACGCCGCCCAGGTCGCCGGCTGGATCGCGCCGATGCCCGGCGGAGTGGGCCCCATGACCCGCGCGATGTTGCTGGCCAACGTCGTCGAGGCCGCCGAGAGGAACGCCACCGCCGTATGAACGCCCACGTCCCCCCGTACCCGCAGCATCCGCACCTTTCGGAAGACGGAGACGTCCGATGAGCCCCCGTACCCCAGGCGCAGACCTCCCGGAGCACCCCGACTGGCTGTGGCGTGACCCCGAGCCGAAGAAGTCGTACGACGTGGTGATCGTCGGCGGCGGCGGCCACGGCCTGGCCACCGCCCACTATCTGGCGAAGAACCACGGCATCACCGATGTCGCGGTGCTGGAGAAGGGCTGGCTCGGCGGCGGCAACATGGCCCGCAACACCACGATCATCCGCTCCAACTACCTGTGGGACGAGAGCGCCGGCATCTACGAGCACGCCCTCAAGCTCTGGGAGGGACTGGAGGAGGAGCTGGACTACCCGATCCTCTTCTCCCAGCGCGGTGTGCTGAACCTCGCGCACAGCCTCCAGGACGTCCGCGACAGCGTGCGCCGCGTGGAGGCCAACCGCCTCAACGGCGTCGACGCGGAGTGGCTCGACGCCGACGGCGTCAAGGACGTCTGCCCGATCGTCAACATCTCGCAGGACGTGCGCTACCCGGTTCTCGGCGCCACCTACCAGCCGCGCGCGGGCATCGCCAAGCACGACCACGTGGCCTGGGGGCTGGCCCGCTCCGCCGACGCGGCCGGTATCGACATCATCCAGAACTGCGAGGTCACCGGCCTGGACGTGGTCGACAACCGCGTCGTCGGCGTGCAGACGACCCGGGGCCGTATCGCGGCCGGCAAGGTCGCGCTCTGCTCGGCGGGCCACACCTCGGTCCTCGCCGCCATGGCCGGCATCCAACTCCCGGTCCAGAGCCACCCGTTGCAGGCCCTGGTCTCCGAGCTGCTGGAGCCGGTGCACCCCACGGTCGTGATGTCCAACGCCGTCCATGTGTACGTCAGCCAGGCGCACAAGGGCGAGCTGGTGATGGGCGCCGGCATCGACGCGTACAACTCGTACACCCAGCGCGGCGCGTTCCACATCATCGAGGAGCAGATGGCCGCGGCCCTGGAGCTCTTCCCGGTCTTCGCCCGCGCCCACGTGCTGCGCACCTGGGGCGGCATCGTCGACGTCAGCCCCGACGCCTCGCCGATCATCGGGCTGAGCCCCGTCGACAACCTCTATCTCAACTGCGGCTGGGGAACGGGTGGTTTCAAGGCCACCCCGGGCGTCGGCTGGGTCTACGCCCACACCATCGCCCACGACACCCCGCATGCCCTCAACGCCCCCTTCTCGCTCGACCGTTTCACCACCGGCGCGCTCGTCGACGAGCACGGCGCGGCCGCGGTGGCCCACTAGGGAGCCCAACCATGCTGCTCATCACCTGCCCGTGGTGCGGGCCCCGCGACGAGGCCGAGTTCCACTACGGCGGTCAGGCCCACGTGGCCTACCCCGAGACCCCCTCGGCCCTCACCGACGAGGAGTGGGCCCGCTACCTCTTCTTCCGCGACAACACCAAGGGTCCGTTCGCCGAGCGCTGGAGCCACGCGGCGGGCTGCCGCCGCTGGTTCAACGCGGTCCGCGACACCTCGTCGAACGAGATCCTGTCGGTGTACCGCTCGGGCGAGGAACGCCCGGCGACTCCCGAGGGGCTCACATCCCGGCCCGGCTCGGTACCCCCAGCCCGTCCGGCGTCTGAGAACGAGGCCGTTCAGGCCGACGCGGGGTCCGGGGGCGCAGCCCCCGGGGACGGGACGGGTAGGGGCGGCGGGGGCGAGACAACTCAACCGTTCCGCCACCCCACCCGAGGCCGCGTCGACCGCGACACGACCCTCAGCTTCACCTTCGACGGCGTCGAGTACCGGGGCCACCGGGGCGACACCCTCGCCTCCGCCCTCCTCGCCAACGGCGTCATCCAGGCGGGCACCAGCATCAAGCTCGGCCGTCCCCGCGGCATCTTCTCCGCCGGTGTCGAAGAGCCCAACGCGGTCATCCAGATCGAGGAACCCTTCCCCGAGCCGATGCTGCCCGCGACCACCGTCGAGCTCTACGACGGCCTGGTCGCCACCAGTCTCCCCGGCCAGGGCCGTCTCGCCACCGAACCCGACCCGGCCCGCTACGACGCCGTCCACGCGCACTGCGACCTGCTGGTCGTCGGCGCGGGCCCGGCCGGTCTCGCGGCGGCCGCCGCGGCGGCGAACAGCGGCGCCCGCGTCATCCTCGCCGACGACCAGCCCGAACTCGGCGGCAGCCTCCTCGGCACCGCCGAACACCTCGACTGGGTGGGCGAGACCGCCGCACTGCTCGACGCCGCCCCCGAGGTCCGCGTCCTGCGCCGCACCACCGTCTTCGGCTACTACGACGACAACCACCTCCTCGCCGTCGAACGCCGCACCAACCACCTCGGCGGCGCGGCGCCCGCGGACGTCTCCCGGGAACGCGTCTGGCGCATCCGCGCCCGCCGCGTCGTCCTCGCGACCGGCGCCCACGAACGCTCCCTGGCCTTCGCGGACAACGACCGCCCCGGCGTGATGCTGGCCTCCTCGGCCCGCACCCACGTCAACCGCCACGGCGCCCTGCCCGGCCGTCACGCGGTCGTCCTCACCACCAACGACAGCGCCTACGAGGCGGCCCTGGACCTCGCCTCGGCAGGTCTGGCCGTCACGGCGATCGTCGACACCCGCCCCGAACCGGGGGAGTGGGCCGAGCGCGCCACGGCCGCCGGCATCGAGGTCCTGGCCGGGCACGCCGTCACCGCCACCGAGGGCGAGCCCCGCCTCACCTCCGTGACCGTCGCCCCGTACGGCGAGTCCGCCGGGCAGCGGGAGTTCGCCGCAGACCTGCTGCTGGTCTCCGGCGGCTGGAACCCGGTGGCGCACCTGTTCAGCCAGTCCGGCGGCAAACTGCGCCACGACGAGGTGCTGGGCTCCTTCGTGCCCGACACCGGCCGTCAGGCGGTCGAGGTCGTCGGCAGCGCGAGCGGTCTCCTCGACCCGGCCGATGTCCTCGCCCAGGGCGCCGCCGCCGGTGCCCGTGCGATCGAGGCCGAGGGGTACACGGCCGAGGCGCCCCGCCTCCCGTCGGTGGCCGCGCGGCCCGCCCCGACGCCGTCGATGCACGTGTACGTCGTCCCGGGCGATTCGGACGCCCCCAAGTTCGTCGACCTCCAGCGCGACGTCACGGTGGCCGACCTGGCCCGCGCGACCGGCGCAGGCCTGCGCTCGGTGGAGCACACCAAGCGGTACACCACGGCCGGCACCGCCAACGACCAGGGCAAGACCTCCGGCGTGCTGGCGAGCGGTGCCGTCGCCCAACTCCTCGGCGTGGACGTCTCGGCTCTGGGCACCACCACCTTCCGCCCGCCGTACACACCGGTCTCCTTCGCCGCCCTCGCGGGCCGCGACCGGGGTGTGCTCAGCGACCCGGTCCGCACAACCGCCATTCACGAATGGCACGTCGGGCACGGCGCGCTGTTCGAGAACGTCGGCCAGTGGAAGCGCCCCTGGTACTACCCGCAGGACGGCGAGGACATGGAGACCGCCGTGCTCCGCGAGTGCGCCGCGACCCGTGAGGGCGTGGGCTTCATGGACGCCTCCACCCTCGGCAAGATCGATGTGCAGGGACCGGACGCCGGTGTCTTCCTCGACCTGCTCTACACCAACATGATGAGCACCCTGAAGGTCGGCATGATCCGCTACGGCGTCATGTGCCGCCCGGACGGCATGGTCTTCGACGACGGCACGGTCATCCGCGTGGCCCAGGACCGCTTCCTGGTCACCACGACCACCGGCAACGCCGCCACCGTCCTCGACTGGATGGAGGAGTGGCTCCAGACGGAGTGGCCCGAACTGAAGGTCCACTGCACCTCCGTGACCGAGCAGTGGGCCACGGTCGCCCTCGTCGGCCCGAAGTCCCGCGAGGTGATCGGCTCCCTCGCACCCGGACTCGCCGTCGCCAACGAGGACTTCCCCTTCATGGCCTGGCGCGAGACCACCGTCGCCGGCATCGAGGCCCGGGTCTGCCGGATCAGCTTCTCCGGTGAACTCGCCTACGAGATCAACGTCTCGCCGTGGGAGGCACTCACCCTCTGGGAGGCGCTGTACGAGGCGGGCGCCCCGTACGGCATCACCCCGTACGGCACCGAGACCATGCACGTCCTGCGGGCCGAGAAGGGCTACCCCATCATCGGCCAGGACACCGACGGCACCGTCACCCCGCAGGACCTCGGGATGAGCTGGGTGGTCTCGAAGAAGAAGTCGGACTTCATCGGCAAGCGGTCCTACGCCCGCCCCGACACCGTCCGGCCCGACCGCAAGCACCTGGTCGGCCTCCTCCCCGAGGACCCGGGCGACTTCCTGCCCGAGGGCACCCACCTGGTCGCCGACAGCGTGCTGCCGGCCCCGCCCGTCCCGATGCTCGGCCACGTCACCTCCAGCTACCGCAGCGCCGCCCTCGGCCGGACCTTCGCACTCGCCCTGGTCAAGGGCGGCCGGGACCGCATCGGCGAGCGGCTGTACGCCCCCGTGGGCGACCGGCTGGTCCCCGTGACCGTCGCCAGCCCCGTCCTCTACGACCCCGAGGGAGCCCGCCGCGATGGCTGACACCGCCCCGACCCCCCGGCCCCGCAGCCCCCTGTCGGGGGCCGCCGACAGGCTGGCCGCCGCCACCCGCACCTCGGGGGGCAGGCTCAGGCTCGCCGAACTGCCCTTCCTGACCCAGCTCGACGTACGTCTCGACGCCAAGGGGGCCGCGGCGGACGCCGTCGGCCTCGCGCTGGGCCTCCCGCTGCCGCTGGAGCCCGACACCGTCGCCCGCGCGGGGGAGCTGACCGCGCTGTGGCTCGGCCCCGACGAGTGGCTGCTCGTGGGGCCGCCGGGCGGCGCGCGCGAGCTGGAGAGCCGGATCCGGGAGGCCGCCGGAGAGGAACCGGTCTCCGTCACCGACGTCTCCGCGCAGCGCACCACGGTCCTCGTCGCGGGCGCCGCCGCCCGCGACCTGCTGGCCCACGGCTGCGCGCTGGACCTGCACCCGAGGGCCTTCGGGCCCGGCCGCTGCGCCCAGACCACCCTGGCCCGCGCCCAGGTCGTCCTGGTCGCGCGGGAGGAGCCCGGCGACGGTTTCTGGGTCCTGGTCCGTTCGTCGTTCGCCGGCTATCTGGTGGACTGGCTGCTCGACGCGGCGACGGAGTACGTCTGAGCCATGCGAGTCCCTGTCAGCGCGTCGAGAGCCGGACCGTCGAAGGCCGGCGGCCGGTGACCGTCGCGGCCCGCGCCCCGGGCCCGCCCGCGCACCCGGGCACGCCCGACCTGCACCCGTACGGGCTGCCGAGGCCCGGACGGACGCTGGTCATGGGCGTCGTGAACGTCACGCCCGACTCGTTCTCCGACGGCGGGCTCGCTTTCACCGCCGAGGCGGCCCTGGCCCACGGCCGCGCCCTGCTGGAGCAGGGCGCGGACATCGTGGACGTGGGAGGGGAGTCGACCCGGCCCGGTGCGGTGCGTCCACCGGTCGAGGAGGAGTTGCGACGGGTGCTGCCCGTCGTCCGGGGTCTCGCGGCGGCGGGCGCCGTCGTCAGTGTCGACACCATGCGGGCCGAGGTCGCCGCCCGCGCGCTGGACGCGGGCGCACGGCTGGTCAACGACGTGTCGGGGGGTCTCGCCGATCCCGCGATGCTGCCCCTGATGGCCCAGGCGGGTGTGCCGTACGTGCTGATGCACTGGCGGGGACACTCCGCCGGGATGCAGGCGAACGCCGTCTACGGCGATGTGGTCGAGGAGGTGCTCCACGAACTGCGGCTGAGGATCGACGCGGCTCTGGAGGCGGGCGTGCCGGCCGGTTCGCTGATCGTCGACCCCGGGCTGGGCTTCGCCAAGCAGGCCGAGCACAACTGGGAGTTGCTGGGGCGGTTCGGGGAGGTGCGCGCCCTGGGCCGTCCCGTTCTGGTCGGGGCGTCCCGCAAGGCGTTCCTGGGGCGGCTGCTGGCGGACCGGGCGACGGGGGAACCGCGCCCGGCACGGGGGCGTGACGCGGCGACCACCGCCGTGTCCGTGCTCGCCGCCGCGCAGGGCGCCTGGTGCCTGCGGGTGCACGACGTCGCCTCGACGCTGGACGCGGTACGGGTGACGGCCCGTTGGGGCGCCGAGACGGCGCGTGCTCCGCTGGGGGCGCCGTCCCTCGTGGGCGGTCAGCCCAGATAGCCCATCCTGCGGCTGATCTCCGCCGCGCCCCGGGTCAGGACGGGCACGAGTTCCCGTATGCGTTCCTCGGTGAAGCGGTAGGCGGGGCCGGAGGCGCTGAGCGCGGCGACGACCTCGCCCTCGCGGGAGCGGATCGGGGCCGCCATGGCGTGCAGCCCGATCTCCAGTTCCTCCAGCGTCACCGCGTACCCGCGCTCGCGCGCCTCGCTGAGCGCCTTCTCCAGCTTCGCCCTGGCCGTCAGCGTGTGCGGGGTCAGCTTGCGCAGTCCGGACGCCTCCAGCACCTCGGACCGCTCCCGCTCCGGGAGGTGGGCCAGCAGGATCTTGCCGCTGGACGTGGCGTGCACGGGGGTGAGCTGGCCGACCCAGTTGTGGGTGCCGACCGCCCCGGGGCCGCGTACCTGGTGGAGGTTGACCGCGTAGTGCTCCTGGAGCACGGCGATGTTGACGGTCTCGCCGATCTCCTCGCTGAGCCGCTCGCAGACCTGCCTTCCCTGCTGGGTGATGTCGAGCCGGCCCGTGACGGCGCCGGCGAGCCGCACGATGCCGAAGCCGAGCCGGTACTTGCCCCGCTCGGCCGTCTGCTCGACCAGTCCGCGTGCCTCCAGCGCCCCGAGGAGACGGAACGCGGTCGACTTGTGGACGTCGATCTCGGCGGCGACCTCGCTGACCCCGGCCTCGCCGCGCTGGGCGAGGATCTCCAGGACGCTGACGGCACGGTCGACGGACTGCACGCCGTTCACCGCGGGAGCCGTTGTTGCGCCCTCTGCCGCGTAGTTGCTCATGGTGCAACTATACGCAGTCGCCCCGGCGGTTCCGAGGGGTGGGACGAGTGCCGTGACCTTGGCTGGAACCAGTCGCCCGCATGCTCGCACGGACCGTCCCGGTCAGGGAAGGGGGAGGCGGCGAGGGGGGGCGGGCAAGTCGCCGCGACCAACCTCTTGACAGTGGGTGTCCCCGAGGAGACAGTTTGGTCGTCGTTGCTCATAGCGAAGATAGTTGCGCTATATGAAACGCGGCGAACGAGGGCCCAGCCACGGTCTCCGTCCGGGCCCGGTGAAGTGCCTCCCCCCCCACCCCCTCCCCTTCCCTCCCTCCCCGACGAG
>NZ_JAAVVL010000001.1:5372927-5965793 GCF_018728545.1 Streptomyces sp. ATCC 21386 | reverse complement strand
AGATGCGTATAAGAGACAGGGGTACCACATCGCTGCGCGATGTGCAAGGGGGGCGGTCGCTGCGCTCCCGCTGGCCCGTGCGGAGCACGGGCGGATCCCTGCGCTGCGCTCCGGGATCTGGTGGGGCCGGCCGCTGCGCGTCCGGCGCAGCGCGCGGTGCGCGCTCGCCCGCTGAGGACGTGTCAGGTGCGGCTAGTAGGGTCTCCAGTCCGGGAGTTGGGGAGTCCTGCGGACTCCTGGGCGGGTCCGCTGCGCTCCCCCGCCTGACAGTCCTTCCGGCTACGCCTCCAGAACCGTTGAGGCCCGCTGGCGCGGGCCGAGCTGGCTGCGAGGGGCGGGGGTTGCGCTTGAGTGAATGGTGATTCCGCTTCTCGCGCGAACTCCCGGACCAGCAAAGAGGGTCCGGGAGTTGCCGGAATTGGTGCGTACCAAAGCGTCCTGACGACGGGATTACATCGTCATCATGCGCGAACGCAGGAAGTCGACCTCGCGCTTCTCTTCAGGGGACAGCTTCTGGTACCGCTCCTCTCCCTTGCGAGATTGTTCGGCGACAAAGTCCCTGATGGGTTCGCCTGCACCGACTATCTCTGATACGCCCCAGGTCAGTTTCGCCACAGCTACTCGGGCCATCCGTCCTGTGGTCTTGTCGATCCAGTCAGGCTCTTTCTTCTTGTTCTTCTTTTTCTTCTTGTTCTTCTTCCCCATCTCGAGCCTCCTCCGCAACGCACGCTCGGGAAATTGAGCGGTAGTTCCACCGCTCTGTTTCGCGACAATCAGGCCAGACCATACCCATGCCGAAAAACTGACAATCTATGGATCAAGCGTGAAAATGCTCGCATCTTTGTTCAAGGATGCGAGTCCGCCGCCGCGGATCAGTTTGACCGTCGGGAGAGTGGCTGCATCAAACTGATGCAGCATGTACTCTTGGCAAAAAGTAGAGACTCACTGACTGCTCGATCGCCCCTCGGTTCTTAGCTATGAATCTGCCAGACCGGATCGCCAGCTGAGCATGCAATCCTCGTGCCGGGTGACGAGGCACAAGACTGCGGACATGAACGCCCGGCTAAGGCTGTTTGCGCTTCTGGAGACACAGGGCGTGCCCGTAAGCACGGCTGGTGTCCTGAACGGTCACCAGGGCTCGGTTGAAGGATAGTTGGAGCTTGACGGGATGGAGCCAGCGTCTCGGGGTTCGCAGATGGCTGGGGTGACGGTGTACCGGCAGCGAGCGAGGCGCTGGCGAGGCAGATATATCGACCTGGGCGCGGCCTGCATTCCGCACGCGGCCCTCTGAAAGACCACAGGAATTGAACGCTCGGGGAGGCAAGGAAATGTCAGCGATTCAACTCAAGGAACACCAGGTCGATCAGCGCGCTGCGTTTCGCAGGTGGGTTGGATTCCCTGCAAGGTCATCTGTGCCCCCGCAGGGTGCCCGGGGCACGATCGTGTCAGCGACCGGTTCGGGCAAGACGATCACGGCCGCCGCGTGCGCGCTGGAGTCGTTCGCGGGCGGCCGGATCCTCGTGACCGTGCCGACTCTGGACCTGCTCGCGCAGACCGCTCAGGCGTGGCGTCTGGTGGGCCACCGGGCACCGATGGTCGCGGTGTGCTCGCTGGAGAACGACCCGGTGCTGAAGGAGCTGGGTGTGCGGACCACCACCAACCCGATCCAGCTCGCCCTGTGGGCGGGGTCCGGGCCGGTGGTCGTGTTCGCCACGTACGCCTCTCTGGTGGACCGCGAGGACATCGACGCTCCCGTGGGCCTGCGGAAGGTTCGCGGGCCGCTGGAGGCCGCTCTGGCGGGCGGAGACCGGCTGTACGGCCAGCGCATGGCGGGCTTCGACCTCGCGATCGTGGATGAGGCGCACGGCACTGCTGGTGATCTTGGTCGTCCGTGGGCGGCGATCCACGACAACGCCCGTATCCCGGCGGACTTCCGGCTGTACCTGACCGCGACCCCGCGCATCCTCGCCGCGGCCCGCCCGCAGAAGGGCGCGGAGGGTCAGGAGGCGGAGATCGCGACCATGGCTGATGACCCGGAGGGCACGTACGGCGCGTGGCTCGCGGAGCTCGGGCTGTCGGAGGCGATCGAGCGGGAGATCCTCGCCGGGTTCGAGATCGACGTCCTGGAGATCCGCGACCCCTCCCCCGTCGTCGGGGAGTCCGAGGAGGCGCTGCGCGGCCGGCGTCTGGCGCTCCTGCAGACCGCGCTCCTGGAGCACGCGGCGAAGTGGAACCTCAAGACCGTCATGACGTTCCACCAGAAGGTGGAGGAGGCCGCCGCGTTCGCGGAGAAGCTGCCGGAGACGGCTGCCGAGCTGTACGTCAACGAGGCCACCGATGAGGACCTGGCCGCCGCCGACAAGCTGCCGAAGTCCTCCATCGACGCGGAGTTCTACGAACTCGAGGCCGGCCGCCACGTCCCGCCGGACCGCGTCTGGTCGGCGTGGCTGTGCGGCGACCACCTCGTGACCGAGCGGCGCGAGGTCATCAGGCAGTTCGCCAACGGCATCGATGCCACCGGTCGCCGGGTCCACCGCGCCTTCCTCGCCAGCGTTCGCGTGCTCGGGGAGGGCGTGGACATCACCGGCGAGCGCGGAGTCGAGGCCGTCTGCTTCGCGGACACCCGCGGCTCCCAGGTGGAGATCGTGCAGAACATCGGCCGCGCGCTCAGGCTCAACAAAGACGGCAGCACGAAGGTCGCCAGGATCATCGTGCCCGTGTTCCTGGAGCCCGGCGAGGACCCTACCGACATGGTCGCCAGCGCCTCGTTCCGCCCCCTTGTAGCCGTTTTGCAAGGCCTGCGCAGTCATGATGAACGACTTGTCGAGCAGCTCGCCTCCCGCGCCCTCACCAGCGGCAAGCGCAAGGTCCACCTCCAGCGCGATGAGGACGGGCGGATCGTCGGGGCCGACGGAGGGGGCGACGGCGAGGACCAGGAGCAGGACGACACCGACGCCGCTGCCGAGTCCGCCCTGCTGCACTTCTCCTCTCCCCGCGACGCGGCGACGATCGCCGCGTTCCTGCGCACCCGGGTATACCGGCCGGAGTCGCTGGTGTGGCTGGAGGGCTACCAGGCCCTGATCCGCTGGCGGGCGGAGAACGAGATCACCGGCGTCTACGCCGTGCCCTACGACGTTGAGGTCGAGGTCGGGGCGACGAAGGCGTTTCCGCTTGGGCGGTGGGTGCACCAGCAGCGCAAGGCCCTGCGGGCCGGGGAGCTGGAGGACCGGCGCAAGGTTCTCCTGGACGCGCCGGAGGCCGGGATGGTCTGGGAGCCGGGCGAGGAAGCGTGGGAGGCCAAGCTCGCCGCGCTGCGGTCCTACCGGCGGGCGACCGGTCACCTCGCGCCGCGTCAGGACGCGGTGTGGGGCGAGGGAGAGGCGATGGTGCCCGTCGGGCAGCACATGGGCAACCTCCGGCGGAAGGGCGCGAAGAACGGTCTGGGCAAGGACCCGGAGCGGGCCACCGTGCGCGCGGCGCAGCTGGCGGAGATCGACCCGGACTGGGACTGCCCGTGGCCGCTGGACTGGCAACGCCACTACCGCGTCCTGGCGGACCTGGTCGACGCCGACGGCCAGCTGCCCGACATCGCACCCGGCGTGCTGATGGACGGCGACGACATCGGCAAGTGGCTCCAGCAGCAGGCTCAGCTGGCCATCTGGGCGCGGCTCCTGCCCGAGCAGCAGGAGCGGTTGTCCCATCTGGGCATCACGCCCGCTGAGGCGCCGTCTGCCGCACCGGCCGCCAAGGGTGCGACGAAGGGGCAGGGCAAGGCATCGCAGGCGTTCCAGCGAGGTCTGGCGGCGCTCGCGCAGTGGGTGGAGCGGGAAGGCGCGGACCGGCCGGTGCCAAGGGGCCACAGCGAAGAGATCGCGGTCGACGGCGAGGCGGAGCCGGTGACTGTGAAACTGGGTGTGTGGGTCTCGAACACCAAATCGAGGCGCGACAAGCTCGCCCAGGACCAGCTGGCCGCACTGCGGGAGCTGGGCGTGGAGTGGGCGTGACGCTCCCGCCGGCGGGTCGTTGAACCGGTCGGACATCCCAGAGCACAGAGAGACCCCGGGCCGCAGATGCCCGGGGTCTCGTACGTGTGGGGCTGCAACGCGGTGGTGCAACACGGGCCCACGCGGGCTACCAGCGGCGCAGGTCCTTGGTGAGTTCGCCGTACCACTCGGTGCGGCGCGGCACGTACTCGTCGGGCGCCGGTCCGAGCGCGACGGCGTGGTCCGTGATCCCGTAAGTGACCCGGTAGGCCAGGACCTGGGTGGCGAGGTCCATCCACTCCTGCGTCTTGCGCGCCGGTGGCACGGGACCGAGCACGGTCACGAACCACATGGGCAGCAGGGCGCGGTCGCGGATCGCGTCGGCCAGACGGCCGCGCAACAGCCAGTTCAGCTTTCTCTCCGCCTTGTCGCCCTGCTCGATCAGCGACACCTTCGCCTGCCTCAGAGAGTCGTCCTGGGCCAGTGCGGCCTGGGCGGTCCGGGCGGGGCCGGCCAGCTTCTGGGCCCGCTGATCGTTTCTCTCGGCGAGGGTGCGGGACATGCCGAAGTCCATGACGGCCTGCTTGAACTCGCGGGACGTGCGCGGCTGACTGGCCAGGATGCCGACGGCCTCCACCACCTTGTCCCGGTGTTCGTCGCGTTCGGCAACCGCGCCTTCGTACTCGCGGACCTTGAGGCGGTGGGCCTCGCGCTGATGTCTGGGGAGCAGGCCGGAGCGCACATGCCAGCCGTGGTCGGCGGTCCTGGCCAGCTTCTTCCACTCCGGGTCGATGGTGTCGAGGTCGGCGAGTGGGGCGCCGCCCGCGGCGAGCAGGTGGGCTTCGAGGGCCTGGACGCGGCCGGTCAGCCACTTGAGGGACTGATCCGTGTCCTGGATGTGGCCGCGTACGTCGTCCTCCAGTTCGGTGAGGTCGTTGCGGACGGTGCTGAGGTCGTCCTCGAGGCTGCGGATGCCGCCCCGGATGTCGCGCAGCTCGTAGTCGAGGTCTTCGACCTCCCCCAGCTTCGAGCGCAGCGAGTGCAGTTCGTGCTCCATCCCGCCGGTCCGGGTCTCCAGACGGCGGACCTGGTAGCTGTAGTCGTCGCTCACCGCCGCGCCCCCTTCGGCTCGGCGCCCGTGCTGTCCATCGAGGACCCGGCGACGAGCATCCAGCCCACGGCGGCGGCGATGATGAACCACCGGCTGATCACGCTCAGGCTGATGAGAGCCATCAGGAGCGCGACCACGTGCAGTCCGATGGCCCCGAAGCGGCGGTCACGGTGCTGTTCGGCATCGACCTTCTGGAAGCAGCCGGCCACCGTTCCCATGAAGTGCGGACCCAGCAGGACCAACCACCAGGTCGAGCGGTCGAGGACGAAGACGAGCGCGATGAGCACCGCGCCGACGGCCGCCTGGCCGCGCCAGGACCACGTCACGATGCGCTCACTGCGTCTGCGCTCGGGTTCGGCCAGCCGCTCGGGGATCGTCTTCTCGAACTCCACCAGCTTGCTGGTGACGTTCACCAGCCGGGCGTACTCCACCGCGAACTGGTCGCCGTCGGAGTGCTTCAGCACCTCGGCATGGCGAGCGCCGACCTTCTGCTGAAGCTGCGCGAACTGCTCCTCGATCTCCTGCTCGGTGCTGCCCACCGAACCACCCCCACCCGCGATGCGACGACACGCCGACCGGACACTTCCCACCGGCAGCCGCCGCCAGCCGTCAAACCGATCGACCGTACCCGCAGTAGTCCGGGGCCCGCCGGGCAATCAGATGCGGTGGCCGAAACCCTGCCAGCCCCGGGTGATGGCCTGAGTCGCCTCCTTCCAGTCCGGTGACGTCGGCAAGGGCATGTCAGTGGCGCGTCCTACGGTGCGTGCTCATGACACGTCGCACCCGTTTCCTGGTCACCGAGCACCCGGCCATCGCCGCCCAGTGGCACCCGGACCTGAACGCCGATCTGGACCTGGCGCAGATCGGTCCCGGCTCGCACAAGGCTGTGTTCTGGCGGTGCGACGACGGTCACGTCTGGCAGGCGCAGGTCCATTCCCGTGTCGCCGGGACCGGCTGTCCGCAGTGCGCCGGGTACGTGCCCCGTGGCCGGACCACACTCAGCGAGCACTCACCTGACTTGGTAGCTGAGTGGCACCCGCGCAACGACGCTTCGCCGGACCAGTTCGGGCCCGGCTCGCAGCGCAAGGTCTGGTGGCGCTGTCCGGTGGGGCACGAGTACCAGGCGCGAATATCCAACCGCAGTCGCGGTACCGGCTGCCCGGCCTGCGCGAGGGCCGGCCGCGATGCACCGGACAGGCGTTTGGCGGACATGCCCGAGCTGTTCGCGCAGGTGGACCCCGACACCGCACCGGCCGACGTGGCGGAACTGCCGGTCAACTCCCGCGTACGGCTGGGATGGCGCTGTTCCCGTGGACACCGCTGGGAGGCGAAGGTGAGCCACCGGACCGTCGCCGGGTCGGGCTGCCCGGCCTGTGCCCGGAGGAAGCGTGCTCCCACTCTGCCCGAGGCGCGGCCGGACTTGGCAGGGCAGTGGCACCCCGAGCGCAACGGCGGGCTGACGGCCGAAGCGGTCACCGCTGGTTCGCACCGCCTGGTCTGGTGGAAGTGCACCGTGTGCGCCGGCGAGTTCCGGGCCAAGGTCTTCCACCGCGTCCGCGGCTTGGCCGCGTGCCCCTCCTGCTCCGGCCGGGTGCGCTACCAGGCGCTGGCGAGCGAGAGCCCCGAAATCGCGGCGCTGTGGCACCCGTCCCTGAACAAGGCCCTCACCCCGGCAGAGGTGACCGCCGGGGCCAACGTGCCGGTCTGGTGGCTGTGCCCCGCCGGACACGAACCCTGGTCCGCCCAGGTGGCGCACGTCTTCATGGGCAGGCAGGGCTGCCCGCGCTGCCGGAAGCGGACAAGCGTCTCCCGGCAGGAGACGGAACTGTTCGCCGAACTCCAGCTCGTCCTCACCGGCGGAGAGCAGCAGTACCCGCTGCAGACGCTGCACGGCCGCTACCGGCTCGACATGCTCTTCCCAGCGGACCACGACCAGGCCGTGGCCGTGGAGTTCGACGGCTCGTACTGGCACCGCGACGCGGAGGAACGCGATCGGCTCAAGGCGGAGTCCGTAGAACACCACCGGCCCGGCTGGATGGTGGTGCGGGTACGTGAGGAACCGCTGCGACCGACCCGGCTTGGCGACGTGGTCGTGCCGTACCTGGCGGACCCGTTCACGGCCGCCAGCATCGTTGTCGAGCACCTGATGCCGCTGGCGTCGTGGCCCGACGACACCCGTCAGCGGGCGCGCGCCTATCTCAAGGGCGGGCGCCGCCAGGGAGCTGCGCTGGCACAGCGTCTGATCAACAAGCGACAATCCGCTGCTCCACCGACCGATGACCGGCCCGCACCTCAGTCCATCTCGGGGCGGATCGAGGGCGTGCAGTCTGCCTTGTGGTGAGGGCCGGGCTACTCGGCCACGTTGTCGGGGTCAGGCAAGTGGGGTGGGAAGTGCCGTTCGTCGAGGCCCGAGGTCTTGTGCGTTCATGGGGTGAGGCGGTGCCAGATGAAGACGCAGCTCTCCAGGCTGGCGAGTGACGGCCGGCGCAGCACGGACCGGATCCTCTCGGGCCCCACCAGAACAACGGGCATCCGGCGCTCACGCTCCTGGAACAGGCTCCACAACCCGTAGACGTACAGCAGGGCCTCCGTGCGCAGCAGATGGGCATCGCGTACGACCACCACCGGCCAGGAGCGCCGCGCGAGTTCGTTCTCGACAGCCCGCTGTGCGTCGGCCAGACGTCGCGGCCGGGCACCGAGGTACAGAGCCTCGTGGAACGCGTCCAGGAGCGCCGCCAGGGTCCCCGGCGCGGCGGTCGTGATCACGACGGCGTCGGCCCCCTCGCAGCGGCTGAGAGCCGCCTCCACCACGGCCTCGCCCTGGACATCCTCCGGCGCGATGACGCACAGCAGCGCGCGGGTCTCCAGGATGTAGCCCAGGTTCTCGGCAAGTGCGGAGAACGCTTCGTCAGACACGGCCGTGGTGACCTCGCCCATGGCCCCTCCTCTGGAGTTGCGTACGGGACTCCGCCAGTCCAGCACGTTCCCGGACAACGGCGGAGACATCGGCGTCATCACGGCGCAGATTGACCGGGCCCGTTCGGGATGTGAGCGGCTGTGCCGGATCAGCCGGGGTTCGCGACCCGGGCGGCGGCTGCCGCGGCAGTCGTAGACCGCGAGAGACAGGTCCTGTCAGTTCAAGGTCTTCAGTCTCCCGGGTGCGTGAGTACGACCCGGGCGGCGGTCGCCTTCTCCGCATCAGGAGCGATCTTGTATAGCTTCATGAGCTGGCTTGCAGCCACCACGTGTCCGGACCGGGCGACCAGGGCGGCGTAGAACTGGGCGAGCGCCTCCTCCAGCGGGAGCCCGGCGTCATCGCGAGCCGCGATGCCGCAGCGGAGCCCGGTCAGGATGAACGGGAGCGAAGAAGTGTTGACCCACGGCTGGGTCAAGACCTGCCAGACCAGAGCCCTGAGGTTTTGGTTCGCTGCCCCAGGAACCGACGCTCGGGCCAGGCCGGTGGAGGCGGCAGCCAACCACTGGTGGATGTCGTGCGGACGCTGCTCACTGATGCGGGAGACGCAATCCAGCACAAACGACGCAGCGGACTGCGGCTGCGTCCATGCTTGCGGGCGGGACAGAGCTTGCGCGACGGCCCTGGCCTGCCAGCCGTCGGCAAGGGCTGCGGCCTCATACAGGTCGGTGGAGAAGTCGATGTCAACGTAGTGGTTGCGCAAGAGATCAGCCTTGACGAGTAGAGCTTCGTGAGCGCTGAACTCGCCGACTGCAGTCGTGGTGTCCAAGAGGTCGAGGGTTCCGAAGGTGGGGATGTGCTCGGAGCGGGCGATCGCGCGCAGGACCCGATCGTCGCTCCACAGGACCAGCCCGTGCTCCTTGGCATAGTCGAGCGCGGTAAGCCACTCCTTAGCGCGCGTGCCAGGAAGCGGAAAACGGCGCAGCTCCGGACGTGGAACGCGGGCAACCGACCTGAGGACTTCCACGACTCGGACTGACGTGGAACGCAGCCGCTCCAAGTTCGCCACTTCGTCGCTCCGGACTTCTGCCCGACGTCCCGCCTCGTCCCAACCCAGCGTCAGCTCCGACTGCAGCGCGAGGGACTCCTTCGCGTAAAGGGCGTCTTGGAACAGCTGGTCAGTGGTGACCACTTCCTCCAGGCTGCCGATCAGCCGCTCGGCATGGCCCGGATCCAGCAGTGCCAAGGTGTGAGCAGCGGTTGGATCGATGACCGTGCGCACGGAGCGGGCTGTGGCCACCGCTTCGGCTCCCACAGCGGCGGCCAGGGCATCGCCGGCATAGACGAAACCGGCCCCCCTGCGCAGGCTCAGCTCCGTGTAGCTCCGACCGGCCACCCACGTCAGGGTGCCCAGGGGCAGGTCGCCGGCGGCGACTTTGCTCTGGACTTCTTTGCTGTTCTCGTGCGCCTGACGCAGTTCGTCGGCAACGTTGACGAGCGGATCATCGTCTGGGCCTAGTTTTACGGCGCGGAACTGGGAGCTGTCGGGAAAGCGTTCCAGGTAGTCGGCGGTGGCTTCATTGAGCTGGGCGGCGTCGTTTTCGGACCACCGCTCGGGGGTGCCGGCGGCGCTCAGGTGCAGGGTGGCGATGAACGCGCCGAGGAGTTCCTCGTCATCGGGCCAGCGCTGCATCAGGGCCAGTGCCTGGCCGGCGAAGTTGGCTTCGCCGGAGTGTCTCGCCCCCAGCTTTACCCACAGCAGGGCTTCGTGTCCGGTACGGGGTTCGATGGGCGTGCCTTGGTAGGCCAGGACATTCCAAGCATCCTCGAACAGGCTGCGGGCCACGTGGCAGCGGACGAGCGCCCAACGGGCGTTGTGGTCATGCGGATCGAGGGCAAGCATGTTCCGCGCCGCGTCGGTGGCCCGGTCGGTGTTGCCTTCCGCCAGCTCCGCCTCGACCAGCAACGCATACATCTCGCCCTGCCCGGCCCAGTCCGGACCGCCTAGCGTCAGGGCCTCCCGCGCGCACATTTTCGTCTGCTCGGGCATGTCGGCATGCCGGTAGGCGTCTGCCGCCATGGCCATCAAAAAAGCGTCACGCCAATGCTCCGCACCCGAGCGCAGCGTACGTGCCCGAAGCTCTCGTTCCCCGCTGATCTGGTACCTCTGTGCCAGTGCTAGCACAATGATCCGACTCTTGGTGACGTTGGCGCGCAGCACGGAGAGGTCGCCGGCAGAGCTTGCGGTCAGCGCTCGGGCGATGAGTCTGATCTCGGCGACAATCTCAGGATGGGAGCCTTCGAGGCGGTCCAGGTCGGCCGGTTGCGTCCCGCACTCCGCCATTCCCATTGCGGCCTGGAGTTGTTCCTGCTCGGTGGTGGCCGCGTCCCACACTGCCTGCCAGGCGGCTTGGATCTGCGAGGGCTCGATCTGGCCGTCGGTTTCCCGCTCCAAGATCACCGCGGTGATCTGCGCACGGGCATAGGCGCTCTCGACCTGGCTCTGGAGGCGTCGAGCCTCATCCACCCGGCCGGTAAGCGCGGCGAGCACTGCCCGGTTCTCGATCAGTCGGGGGTCGCGCGCCTCGTGGGCGAGCGCCTGGCCCTCGGACTGTTCCTGTGTCAGGCCCCAGGCTGTGGCGGCATCTCCGCAGATCAGGGCTGCCTGCACCGCCACCACTGCGGGTGCCACGCTGTCGCCGAACCATGTCCGGCGGCCGTCGCGGGCTCTGACCGCTAGCGCGAGGGCTTCGCGCGCATCCGCGAGCCGGTGCTCGCTCCGGCCGCGGACAGCACGGTCAAGGAGGATAAGAGCGGACAGATACTGGATGCCGGACATGATGCCGTCCGGATCTGCGGCACGCAGCCGGGCCAGGGCGGCAGCGTCCTGGCCCGTGCTGGTGAGGGCGTGGGCTTCCAGGCCAGCTTTGAATGCCCGGGCAGTCCGGGTCGTCGGCTCCCAGGATGCGAGATGGCCCAGAGCCTCCTCCCAGTCGCTGTCGAACAGTGCCAGCATTCCGAGCAGGAGAGGTGAGCTGGGATCGCTGTTCGTGACGAGAAAATCGCGCGCATCCTGGTCCGTTCCGGCCGCGCTGAGCTGCTGAGCTGCACGCGCAACCCACAGATCCCGCGGGAAGCCACCATCATCGATGCAACGCTGAAAGAACGTGACCGAAGCCTGGTGAGCCTCGTAGTCCGAAGCGAGTTGGGCCAGCCAGGCGAACGCCTGCGGGGGCGCTTTCTCCATCCAACTCGGAAACCGGTGGGCCCACTGCCTCAAGAGCGCCTCGCGCTCCATCGGGCAGCTCTGCAAGAGCCCGACCGCCTGCTCCACGGCCGGCCACGCTCCCGCCAGGGCCTGTGCCTCCTCCTGTGCCCGCAGGCTCAAGGTCCGCAGCCCCGCCTGGAAGTCCGTCCGTGCATCCAGACGGTGGAGAATCTCGTGGCTGCTGCCAGCAATTTGCTCAAGCACCGCTACAAGTTCGTCGCGCAGGGCGGTGCACATGCCCAGCAGGTCTTCCTCGCTGAGATCCCGCAGGCCTGCCAGTGCGTCTTGGCCTTCAGCCTCACGATCGTGTTTCCAGTCCTCCAGCAACTCCACCGAGTAAGTGGCGCTGTTGGGGCCGTCGACCGTCTTGTGGTGAGGAGTACACAGCAGCATCAGGTTGACGAAACTGTTGCGCTGCTTGACCGTCCAGGACGGATCGAACCGCGGACCACCGCTCTCGAAGGCGCGGATGTGGGCAATCTCCAGGTTGAGCATCGGCTCAGCACCGACCATCCGGATGACTGGCTCGCCGCAACCGGGCCAGTAGCACGCGCCGCGGGCCAACGTCATCAGCCCGGCGATCGTCGCATTGGTGTAACTACGACGCGGTTGCGAAGTCACAGACGCCCCCCACTCGTATCAAGACGGCCAATTTATAGGGCAGCACTGACAGCACACCCCTACACAGGACGACAGACCAGGCACCTTCAGTACACCGCGCCGTCAACCTCGCCCGTCCGGTCAGCAGCACGTTCGCCGGCCTGCTCACTCCGGCCCGGAGCGGCCACGCCGGACGGGCTGGTCGTCACGCTGGTGGAACCCGAGCTGGTGGTCGAAGTTGGCGTCGAGGTCGCCCGCGACGCCTCCGGCCAGTGGCGTCATCCCGCGCGCTGGCACCGGATTCGAGCTGAGATGCATCCGATGCAAGTGCCGAAGTTCGGAGAAGCGGACTAACCGCCAGCTGACGACGACGGTCCAGAAGCGACTCTAGCTATGCCGAGCTGGCTCTTCTTGGAAAGCTGCACCAAGATGCCTCGATGTTGTATTGAATGCAATACGTGGAGGAGAGAGTCGACCTGCCCGGCTCGGCGCGTATGGTCCTCGTCGACAACGTGGTGCCGTTCGATCCCGAGCCTCAGATCTTCGAGGCGATGCTGGAAGGATGGGCGCGGCAGCAACGCGTGCGCTTTTTGAAGAAGGAGACGATCGATCGGCGGCTGGCCCTGGTACGCCGCGCGTCGCGGTTCTCTGGGCAGTATCCCTGGCAGTGGAGTGCTGCCGAGATCGAGGCGTTCATCGACGACCTGCGTTCGGGTAGCCGACCGATCAAGGTGTCCACGGCACGAGGCCACCTGACCAACTTGCAGCTGTTCTTGGGCTTCGTGACCGACCCTCGATACGGATGGGCAGCCGCGTGCACGGAGCGGTTTGGTCAGGCACCGCAACAGGTGCTCGGTGAGTGGAACACCATCACGCACGCGAACGAGTACGAGGGGGCGCCACAGCGGCGACCTTTCACTTACGACGAGGTGCAGGCGCTCTTTGATGCAGCTGACGGGCTGGTGGAGTCCGTCCGGGCCCGGCGGCGGAAGGGGGCTCTCGCGGCTCAGCGCGATGCCGCGCTGTTGAAGATGTTCTACGCCTTCGGGCTGCGCCGGCGGGAGGCGTGGGGCTTGGATCTCGCAGACCTACGCCGGAACCCGAAAATGCCAGCACTGGGGCGGGTGGGCGTTGCGCAGGTGCGGTGGGGGAAGTCGTCGCGCGGCGGGCCGCCGAAGCGGCGAACCGTCCTGCTGGTGCCGGAGATGGATTGGATCGTCCCCGTCTTGGACCAGTGGGTGGAGGAAGTGCGGCCGCTGTTCTCGCCCGGGGCTCACCCGGCGTGGTGGGTGACCGAGCGCCGCGGCCGGATGTCCTGCCGGCGCATGGACGATGTCTTCGCTTCGGTTCGCGAAGCGGCGGGTCTGGACGAGGCGTTGGACCTGCACTGTCTGCGGCACTCCTACATCACCCACCTGATCGAGTTCGGATATCCGGAACGGTTCGTCCAGGACCAGGTCGGTCATCGGTACGCATCGACGACGGCCATTTACACCGGCGTGTCATTGGAGTACCGCAATCGCCTGCTGACGCAGTCGCTGCGTGATCGCCACCCTGAACTGTGGGAGCCAGCTCTGTGATCAAGAAGATGGGAATCGCCTGGCAGCTGAGGCTGCGGATGGCCGAGCAGGGACTGTTCCAGACCACCGATCTTGTGCCGCTGCTGGCTGAACGCGGCATCCACCTGTCCCGCGAGCAGGTGTACCGGCTGGTGACACAGCCTCCGCAGCGGCTGTCCATGGACACGCTGGCCGCGCTGTGCGACATCCTCGGCTGCACCCCTAACGATCTGATCGAAGTAGAGGTCGCGAACGCTCAGGTCCGCAAGACCGCGGAAGGCACACCGACACCACCACCGCCGGTGCGGCGCAGCACCATCCGACGCCCCGATTCGACATGAGCCGGCCAGAGCCGCCAGCCGTGGTCCGTGCCCGCGTTGTCGCGCATCTGACGCAGGCGGTGCCGGAACTCGCTGTGGAGGAAGCCGAGCAGGCGCTGGTCGCCGTCAATGCGCACCGCCACGTCGGCCTCCACCGCTTGGATGACCATCTGCGCCAGCATCCCGACGCCTTGAGTTCGGGTGATGCGGACATGCCCCCTTCTCTGCACCGGCTTCTTCGTCACCTACACGCGGCCGGGCATCAGGTGACTGTTCCGGCATGCGCACGGTGCGGCAAGCAGCGCCGATTGCCGGAGCGGAGTCCGCAGGGACGCGTCTGTTCCATCTGTGCTGCCGCAGGCCGAATGCGGGTCTGTGTCCGCTGCGATGTAGTGCGCGTCGTGGCTGCGGCGCTGCCGGAAGGGCCGTTGTGCAGCAGTTGCGTCGCTGCGGACCCGTCACGGCACGAAGAGTGCAGCGTCTGCGAACGCCGGGCGCGCGTCAACCGCCGTCTGCCTGGCGGTCGGCCGGTGTGCGCGGCCTGCGCACACCGCCCTGCTGAATGCTGCAGTTCCTGCGGACGAACGGGTCTGGTGGCACGACGGCTTGAGACCGGCCCCTTGTGTGACAGTTGCTACCGCGCTCACCGTCTGCCGCGAGAGTGCGGACTGTGCGGCAGGACAACCGTCATCCACGTCAGGGCACGCAACGGTGCTCCTGAACTTTGCCGGTCCTGTGCCAAGGGGCCCATGGCCGTGTGCATCGACTGCCGAAGGTTACGGCCCTGTACTGGTCTTCGGGCGGGAGTGCCGCGCTGCAGTTCCTGCCGGTCACACCCTGTCGTTCCCTGCACGCGGTGCGGGCAGGGAAAGCGACGCCGAGCTCGATGGCCGTTAGGAGGCGTATGCGCTTCCTGCTACGGCTACATCCGCGCGCACCCGCGTCCGTGCGCCACGTGCGGTCGCACTCGGCCGTTGATCGGTCCGGGCCCGGGTGGACGGGGTACGTGCGGAGTGTGCTCCGGCGCCACCAACGCCTATCTGTGCTCGACCTGCGGTTCAGGCCGGGAAACCGAACGTGGTACCCGCTGCGCCCGCTGCGTGCTGCGTGACCGCCTCGCCACCGAATTCCTCAGCAGCCGCGGCGAAGTGCCCGCAGAAGTCCGGCCGCTGCTTGCGGCGTTGGTGCGCGTCCCCAGAGCGCGTTCGATCCTGGTCTGGCTGGACAAGCCGCACGGTGGAGCAGCATGTCTGCGTCGCCTGGTCGATGACGATCTCCCGCTCACCCACGAGACGCTTGACTCGGCCGTGTCCGGACAGGGGACGGCGTCGCTGCGAGCCACCCTCGTCCACCTCGGTGTCCTTCCGGCACGCAATGAGCCTCTGGCAGGCTTGCAGCCCTGGCTGGAGCGCACGCTCACGCCGCTCCCCGTGCAACACCGCCACACCCTGCACATCTACGCGGAATGGGCCCTCTTGCGACGGGCCCGGCGACGGGCGGCACGAGGTCGCTTCACGCCGGCCAGCGCGGAAGCACTGCGCGGCGCCATTCGCTGCACGGCCGCGTTTCTCACCTGGCTGGACGACCACGACATACCGCTCGCCGATCTGACGCAAGGTGACATCGACACATGGCTGTCTGAGCACCGGGATCGCCGACATGTCCGGCTGTTCCTGCGCTGGGCCCACGAGCGCCGTATCACCGGGAACCTAGAGATCAGCGACCGCCCCCGCGATGAACCCCACTGCTGGTGGAGCGAGTCCGAGCACTGGACGCACCTGCGACGCTGCCTGCATGACGAGGCGCTGCCCCTGGATGTGCGGGTGACCGGGGCCCTCACGCTGCTGTACGGAATACCGATCACACGAATCGCTGCTCTCACGCGCTCCGACCTCACGGGCGGCAGGACGCCTCACCTGCGCATAGGCGAGCATCCCGTGGCACTGCCCCCCGCCGTCCACCAACTTCTGCAGCGTCAGGCAGACCACGCCGAGCCGATCTCGGCGGTAGGTCGTGTCACGCCGCGCCCCGGCTGGCTCATCCCTGGCTACGCCGCTGGGACTCACCACTCAGCCCCCGCACTCGCGCGCAAGATGCGTCTGCACGGCTTGCCCGCCCGCCCCAGCCGGAACACCGCTCTGCTCGCACTGGCCGCAGACCTGCCTGCGTCAGTGCTCAGCGACACCCTCGGCATCAGTATCAGCGCAGCCCTGCAGTGGACCCGGAGAGCAGCGCGCGACTGGAACAGCTACCTAGCGGCTCGTTCTACGGAAGACCGGGACTGAGCGCCGCTTCACGTACGGTTTGCGAGAGTTCCTCAGCGACGTTCGGGAGATGCCTGTCCATGGCGCGGTGAGGGCGGCGGCCACCGAGACGGTGGTGAGGAGGAGGAAGAGCGGTCCGTAGCCCCCCAGGGGTGTGGCGAGGGCGGCGCCGGCGAAGTGGGCGAGGGCTGCGGCGGTGGTTGCCGGTGCGGCGAGGAGCCCGGAGAGGGGTCCGTAGTGGGTGGCGCCCCAGCGGTCGGTGATGGCGGTTGCCTGCAGCAGAGTGAGGTTGCCGCGGACCATGCCGGCCACGACCGACACGGCGATGAGCAGGAAGTACGGGCCTGGGGCGGCGGCGAAGGCGGCGGTGGTCAGGCCGCCGAGGGCGATCAGGATCGTGGTGCGTGCGGTGGCGGCGGTGCGGCGGGCTATGGCTGCGTACAAGGTGCGGCCGAGGGTCTGTCCGGCGCCGCCGATGCCGAGGGCCCAGGCGGCCTGACTGGTGGTGTACCCGCGTTCCAGCAGGAGAGGGACGAGGGCGACGACGACGGCGTACATCGCGAAGCCGGACAGAGTGAAGGCGGCAGCGAGCAGGACCTAGTCACAAGATCGGGCGGACAGCTCCTAGTCGGTCCGGGCTGCCGAATGCTGTCAGATCTCCGCCGGTGGCGGCGATGGACTCGGCCCCAAGGCGGGGGCCCATGCCGGGCAGGGTCTCGATCACCTTGGCCTGCGGGTGCTCGTGAAAGCGGGCCTCGATCAGCGCGTCGAGTTCGGCGATCTCCGCGTCCAGGACCAGCACGCCTCTCGCGATCCGGGCCACCATGTCCGCGGCCAGCTTCTCTCCGGGCAGCGCGGTGTACTGGGTTTCTGCCGCCTCGACGGCGGTGCGAGCGAGTGCGGAGGTGTTCTTGACACCGCGTTTCTTCAGCCAGGATTCGAGGCGGCGGACACCGATGCGGCGGATCGCGCCCGGCGTCTGGTAGCCGGTCAGCAGCAGGACCAGCCCGCGGCCCTTGCGAGTCAGGGCACGTTCCAGGGCCGGGAAGATTCCCAGGAGCTGTTCGCGCAGCCGGTTGATCTGCCGGGTGCGGTCGTTGACGAGGTCGAGGCGGCGTGCGGTGAGGACGCGCAGGTCGACGGCGACTTCGTCGCCGGGTCGGAGCAGTCCGAGGTCTTGGCGCATGCGGGCCTGGTCGGCGATGACGTGGGCGTCCTTGGCGTCGGTTTTGCTTTGCCCCCGGTAGCCGGCCGAGGCTCGATGGACGGTCAGGCCGGTGAGGTAGACCATCGGCTGTCCCTGGTCGAGCAGGAGCCCGATGAGCAAGGCGGCGCTGCCGTGGTTGGTGTCCACTGCCCACAGCACCTCGCCCGGATCCGCGAGGGCGAGCACCTCGCGGATGAGCTCCAGCAGCTCCGGTTCGCCGTTGCCGACACGGCGCGACAGCCGCCGTTCGCCGCGAGTGTCGAGTGCCACACAGTGGTGATGCTCCTTGCCGATGTCGACCCCGGCCCAGATCGTGAACATGACCGCCTCCGCCAGCTGTTCGTTCTGTGATCCTGCGGACGGCCTCGCCGACGTTGTCCTACACAGCGATCAAGTCGCATATCCCAATGAGCGGTTGTGACCGTCACGGGCTCCGGGCGGCCAAGTCATTTGAGCCATCAGGCGGCGACAAGCTGACAGCCATACCCGGAGTCCTCGGGCTCACCGATCCTACGAATGACCGGAGTTGGCCCGCGCTAAAACGGTAGGACGAGCCGCGGACGAGTCATCGCGGCCCGGCCGACCCGCTGGCCTGATTCCTGCGTAGTCGTCCGGACAACCGTGGACGGCGCCGCCCGGCGGCAGTACACCAGGCAGCCAGGGGAGGTCGTCATGCCAGAGCGCACCGAAGACTTGTTCAGGTTCGTCGCGATGAGGGATCCGCAGCGGACGGCACGGCCGGGGCTGCTGCGGGCCATGTCGTACGACCCCAGGACCAACACCGATTTCCACACGGAGCTGCGCACCGTCAGCGGCCAGCCGCAGCAGCTGCGGCAGGCGGCGGACCGGTTCATGGCCGCGAACCCGCGCTGGACCCCTTCGCTGGCGGCGGCGCCGGAAGTCATACGCGTGGTGGACGAGCTGCTGCTGCAGCTGGAGTCGGACCCGACCCGCGACGGCGAGGATGTGGTGGCGCAGGCCACCGCGCCGCTGACGGCACTCGCCCAGCTGGACACCGACAAGCCCAGGTTCCGCGACCTGGTGCGAGCGGAACGGGTGCGGGAGCAGTGGAGCCGCGCCGCCGACAGCTTTCTGGCCGTCACGTTCGGGTCGGCGGCGCGGCCGGTGGCCGTCGTCGAGATCACCCGGATGCTGGTCGTCTGGGCGCTGCTCGACCGGCTTGCCGTGCAGCGCGAAATCTCCCACGACCAGCTGCTGGACCTGGTGCTGGACGCGGTCACGGTGCTGCCCGGGGACATCAGGCTCGACGCCGGCATGGCGAAGCCCGAGCCGCCGCCTGTGCGGCCGGCGGAATCCGCCGACCAGCCGCTGCCCCCGGCCCTCGAACGCTACCGGCAGCTGGCCGACGCCATCGCGGACCTCCGCGGCGTCCTGGCCACCGGCGGCAATGGCGAAACCGCCAACGTCGTGGTCGAGGCGCTCGACCGGGAACCGGCCCCGGCGGACCCCGCGGCCGCCCTGTTCGCCGACGTCGTACCCGAGCTGCACGAATCGACCCGGCAGGCCCTGGCCGAGTACAGCCGGTCCAACGAGCCGCTGCCGCTGCTGAGCATGCTGCACGGCCTTGAGGCCACGGCCGACCGGGTGCTCGGCGAGCACGCCGCCGTGGTGGCGCTCGAGACCCGCGACGCGTACAAACAGCAGGCCATCACCGCCGAGCTGCTGCGCAAACGCCCATGGCTCACCGACGGGCAGCTCGGCCATGGGCTCAACGGCGCCATCCCCGGCCTGCGACCGCTCGAACCGCCGAAGCCGCTCGAACCGCCGCAGGTCACCGACGCCCGCCTGCTCTCGCCGCCGATCCTCGGCGACCTGAAGGTCGTCCGGCAGACCCTGGCCGGATACGAACTCGGCGAGATCGCCCATGTGGAGAACGTTCTCGACGGCGAGAGCAAGGTCCGCAAACACCGCGTGGTGGACGTCACCGAGCTCGAGTCGATCGAGTCGGAGAGCCGGGAGGAGGAGCACCTGCACGACCTGCAGACGACCGCCCGCTCCGAGCTGGCCACGGAAACGCAGTCCACCGTGCAGCGCGACGAGAGCTTCAACGCCGGCGGCACGATCACCGCCAGCTACGGCCCGTACTTCAGCGCCTCGGCCACCGTGGGGGTCGCCCAGTCCAAGTCGCAGACCGAGACCGCGCGGGCGAGCACCCGGTTCGCCCAGGAGGTCACCGACCGGGCCGTCGACCGTCTCCGGACCAGGACGGAGAACCTGCGGCGCTCGCTCACCCGCTCCACCATCACCGAGGAGAACACCCACACCTTCGCCTCGAACGACGGCAACACCGTCGGTGTCTACCGCTGGATCAACAAGCGCTACTGCGCCCAGATCTACAACTACGGGCTGCGGGTCCTCCTCGACATCGGCGTGCCGGACCCGTCCGCCGGCTATCGCTACGCCACCGAACTCGGCGCCGATCTCGACGTGGACGCGGACCCGCCGCCGCCGTGGGTCGTCCCCGGCACCGATATCCCGCTGACGCCGCAGGTGCTCGGCCCGTCCAACTGGCAGACGGTCGCGGCCACCTTCCGGGTCGCCGACTTCCCGCCGCCGCCGCACGCCTTCGTGACCACGCCGTTCGCCTGGTCCCAGGAGTCGCCGCAGCAGGCGCCGCCGTCCGGCGGCTCCTCGAATGCGCCGCCACCGGCCGTACCGCCGCGGCTGTTCAAGTCCAGCCGCGAGATCACCATCCCTGGCGGCTATCTGCCCACGCGCTTCACGGCCTGCGTCCTGGTGGACGGGCCGTCCGGCGGGTACGGCGAAGGGTTCACGGACGCGGAGCGCGACTTGCTGCGGGCCTTCATCGCCAACGACATCAACCGGGCGCCCGCCGGCTCGCGCGACCGGCTGCGGACCATCACCGAGATGTGGCTGACCTGGAACCCGGCGATCACGCCGCGGCCGCCTCTCGACCTCAACGATATCAACCTGCTCAACACGTACATCGTGCCGGGGTTCGCGCAGGCCCAGGGCTCCCCGAGACCCGGCCTGATGGCATTCATCGCCTCCGCGGCCGGCGGCTTCCGCCCCGGCCTGGAGCTGGCCCTGGGCCCGGTCCTCACCTGGGCCCGGCCGGGCGCGCACCAGATCAAGGCAGTCTTCCCGTACGGGCAGAACGGCCAGACCCCTGAGGTGACCATCACCGAGCCCGACGGCGCCATGCTGCCGATCGCCGCGTCCACCAGCGGCGGACAGGGCTTCTCTCTGACCGCCGAGATCATCTCGCAGATCGGGACGCGCGAGCAGACCTGGCAGTACGAGGCGTACGCCGCCGTGCTCGCCGCCTACTCCGCCTGGCAGACCGACTGGCGCTCCGCCGTCGCACAGGCCGAGATCCAGCGCGGCGTCCCGATCACCGGCCGCAACCCGCAGGAGAACGCGGAGCTGATCCGCACCGAGCTGAAACGCTCGGTCATCGCCATGCTCGGCGCGCCGGATCCCGCGGAGCTCAACGCGGTCACCCCCGGCAGCGCGGTCCCCACCGGCAATCCACCGCGTCCCACACCCCCCTCGGTGAACCTCGCCGTCGCCGGGCAGGCGGCCCGGCTGGTCGCCTTCTACGAGCAGGCCTTCGAGTGGCAGAACATGTCGTACATCTTCTATCCGTACTTCTGGACGGGGCGCCCCGACTGGCCCGAGGCGCTGGCCCGTTCCGATCCGGATCCGCTGTTCAGCCAATTCCTGCGGGCCGGCTCGGCGCGGCTGGTGGTGCCGGTGCGGCCGGGGTTCGAGCGGCTCGTGGGCTCGCGGCTGCACCTGCGGCTGCCGAGTCCGGCCGTGCCCGCGGCCGAGCCGCAGCCGGCGGACGGCCCGTATCTCGACATCGCCGAGGAGATCAGGGCGGCGCAGGACGCCACGCTCGGCGGGGTGCCGTGCGGGAAGTCGTGGCCGGTGGTGCTCCCGACCACCCTGGTGGCTCTCGACGGCACGCCGATGCCGGTCTATCCCACCGCTTGCGACCCGCCGAAGAGCGGTGAGGACGACAGCGACAACAGCGACAGCGACAGCGATGGTTAAGCCCACGAACGCCGACCTCCGGCCACGGCCGGGGCGCGGCCCGGGAGCGCCGGCCGCGCGGCCGGCGCCCACCGCGCGGTACCTCGCGTTCCCGGACGAGCTCGGGCAGGGCATCGCGGAGGCCGTGGGCCAGGTGGTACCGCTGCCCCGCTCGCTGCACGGCAGCGCCGCCAACGTGCTGGGCGCCGGACTGGCCGCCGCCCTTCGTGCGCTCCCGCTGCCCCAACTGCCGGACACGGACCGGATGCCCGCGAGCCTGGACGGCGGTGGTGTGCTCGATGCCGTGGCCGGCCTGCTCCCCTCGCGGGAGGCGGCCATCGACGCCGGGCGGCGCATCGGCGCCCTGATCAAGGGGCTGCTGGAGCCGACGCTGCTCGCCGCCGCCACACCTGGGGTCGGCGCCATATTCGGCGCCGCCGCGAGTGGCGGCGGCGCGGGCGGCGACCCCGACGACGAGGGCCCCGCGAATCTGCCGCAGGCCATTGAGGCCCTGATCGAGCAACAGGCGCGGCTCGCCCGCCTCTTCGGCGTCCCGCCGGTCGCCGCCATCAACGCCGCCGTGGAAAGGCAGCGCTGGCTCAAGCAGCTGACCGTCGCTTACGCGGTCGAGGCCGGCACGCTGGCCGCGATGAGCCGGGGCCTGATCCTCCCCTCCAGCATGGTCATCGGCAATCGCGTGCACCGTTTCCTGGAGGAGTTCTACCGGTTCCTGTGGGGTCCGGTCGGCCGCCCGCCCTTCGTCCGGGGCGTGCCCTCGATTCTCCGGGCCTCCGAAATCGTGCAGGAACGCCGCGTCTACCGGCCCGGACTGCCGTACCAGCAGCTGTCACGGCTCTCCCAGCTCAGTGCGACCTGGCAGCGCGGCGCCCCGCTGTCGGCCCGCTCCTGGAACCCGGCCCGCCCGCTGCGCTACGACGCCCTCTGGGTCGGGCTGTGGAGCCGGAACACCTCTGTCGGCAGCCTCAGACCGGACACCCTGGACTTCACCAGGGGCCTGCTCTGGGAGATCAAGCCGGCCCATCGCGCGCCGGAGGCGGTGGCGCAGATCTATCAGTACGTCAACGGCTACAACCTGGCCTACGCCACGATGTCGAAGCAGCGCCTGATCGTGCTGCCCGACCCCGACGAGCCGCACCGCATCGCACCGGGCGAGGCCTACGCCTGGCCGTCCGGCGTACCGATCCCCGCGGTGGTGGCCCCGCCGGACCTCCTCGCGGTGCCCTTCACCCTCGACGGCCTCGCGGGTGTGGTGTCCTACGTCGTGGTGCGCGCCAAGACGCTGCTCGAAGCGATGCGCCGGGTCTACCGCGAGCTGCGGGACCTGGTGGAGGCCGCGCTGCGCAGGCTGCGGGAGTGGCTGCGGCAAGCGGCGGAGCTCGGCGGTGAACTCCTCGACGAGGCGGGCCGCAAGATCCGCGACTGGGTCCGGGAGTTCGAGAAGGACTTGCGCGACTGGCGCCCCACACCCGGCGGGCGACAACCCGTACCGCAACCGGTGATGGCGCTGACCATGCTGGAGCTGATCCTCATCCTCATCATCCTCGGCGCGGTGCTGGCGGCGGCCGGCCTGCTCGGCGGCCCGCCGGGGGCGGCCGCCGCCGCGCTCCTGCTGATCCTCCTCTTCGCTCCGGCCGTCGACGACACGGTTCCGGTGCTCACCCCCGAGGGCGGCATCGACCCCTTGGCCGCTCTGCCCTCCTCGAGCGGGGCCGCGGAAGAGGCGCCGACCACCGGCCTGGACACTCCGCTCGGCCCCGTCCCGGTGCCGGCCGACCTGGTCGCACCGCTGCTCGCCGCCATCACCGAGGCGGCCGGCCGGGTGGCCGGCCCCACCGCAACAGCCATGGCCGAAGCCACCGCTAACGCCTACGCGAACTACGGCCCGCTGGGCCCACCGCACCGCCAGGAGGGCGAGCCGAACGCCTGACCGCCGCAACGTCACCGCGACGGCGCATGATCGCGGCCGACGCCCGCTCGCGCGGACCGCTGCCCTCCTGACCCGGGTCGGCGACCTGGTGGGGCCGCCGGGCACACGGCCGCCGCCGCACTCCCGGCGGCGGCCGTGGCGGCAGGCGCGTCATCTGAAACACCCTTCGGTGACGCCAGCCGTTGCCGATGAGCCCGTACCCGGCACTTCCGCGAGCAGTACACCGCCGCCCGCGACCGCTCCACCCCCACCGTCCACGCCCGAGCACACACCGGACACTCACACTCCACGGTCTGACCGTGCTGCATCAACGCCACCCGCTCACGGGTCCGCTTCAACCGCCGCCACCGCCGTGACCTGCACCGACCCGAGCAGAACACCGCCGCTGCAGCCTTCGACGACGGCAACGGATCACCACACTCCCGGCAATACCGCCGGCCACCAGCACCGGACCCCACGCACCGATCATCCCGGCCCAGCCCTACTCAGGACCAGGGATCAAAAACAGCGACTCAGAGGTCGTTTTCATCTTGTCTGATGGGTTATCGACATGTTTCGGCTGTCTGGCAGACTGATGGTGGTGAGGCTGCCGGGCTGGTGGTGACTGTCGAGACGAATGGTGTGGCGCCTGGGGCCGAGGGCGGCTTACGCCTGTCTCATTCCAGGACGCCCGGATCCGTCCCGTGTTCGATACGGCCGCACGCACGCCTGGGCGCACGCCCCGCGTGGCGATATCTCCAGGTCATGGCTGACCGTCGCCCGTATCCGAGCGATCTGTCCGATTCCCGCTGGGAGTTGATCGAGCCGGTGCTGTCCGCCTGGCGCTACGAGCGCCACGGCCGGGCACTGGGCTTCGGCCGACCCGCCGAGCTCGACCTGCGCGAGATCATGAACGCGATCTTGTACGTGGACCGCACTGGGGTGCAGTGGCGCTACCTGCCGCACGACTTCCCCCACTGGAACTCCGTCTACGGTTACTTCGCCAAGTGGCAGAAGGATGGCATCTTCGCCCAGCTCAACGGCCTGTTACGGGAGTTGGTCCGCGAACAGGAGGGCCACGGCGTCGAACCCTCGGCCTGCGTGATCGACGCGCAGAGCGTGAAGACCTCCACCAGCGTCCCCGCCGCCAGCCAGGGCACGGACAACGCCAAGAAGATCGTGGGCCGCAAGCGGAGCATCGTGACCGACACGCTCGGCCTGCTGCTCGCGGTCCTGGTCACCGCGGCCAGCGTCCAGGACTCCACCGCCGGCACCCGCCTGCTCGACCGGGTCGCCGCCGACCACCCCACGATCCGCAAGACCTGGGTGGACGGCGGCTACCGCAAGCACTTCGTCGAGCACGCCGCCGCCCTCGGCATCGACATGGAAATCACCGTCCGCGCTCCCGGGAGCAAGGGTTTTACCCCTATCCCGAAGCGCTGGGCGGTCGAGCGGACGGCCCTACTGACGTAGGAATACCGCAGCCCTGGAATACGTGCCTGGTACCAGCTGCCCGCCCCGACCCTCTCCCCCGCCGACATTCCCCGCATGACGGTGCCGCCGCATTGACGGCCGGTCTCGGTTGCGTTGCGCCGCGCCGACGTCAGCTGGTGCGTCAGCTGGTGCGTCAGCGGAAGGCATTGCCCCATGACGGGGTCGATGCGAGCGGCCGACTGCCCACCAGCCGACCTGGGTAGCCCTAGTTGCAATTAATATGCAACAGATTTCAGTCATCAATAAGGGTGGGGTACATGACGGTCCGACGGATACGGACAGCCGCTGCCACGGCGGCGATACTCACCGGTGTCGCCGCCTGCTCGGCTCCCGGCAGCAGCACGGGCAGCGGTGACGCGGCGGACTCCGTCGTGATCGGGGTGGCCTCCGAGCCGGACACGCTCAGTCCGCTGCTCGGTTACGGCAAGGACGGCAACTCGAAGATCTTCGACGGCCTGCTGGCCAGGGACGCCGATCTGAACCTCAGACCGGCGCTGGCGAAGGCGCTGCCTGAGGTCACCGCCGACGGCCTGACCTACACCTACTCCCTGCGCGAGGGCGTGAAGTTCAGCGACGGCGAGCCGCTGACCGCTGCCGATGTCGTCTTCACGTACGACACCGTCCTCGACGCGAAGACCAACAACACCTCCCGCAGCGAGCTGGACGCCATCAAGGACGTGCGGGCGAAGGGTGCCGACAAGGTGGTCTTCACCCTCAAGTACCCCTACGCGCCCTTCGCCGGGCGCACGGTGCTGCCCATCGTCCCCGAGCACGTGGCCAAGGGGCAGGACCCCAACACCGGCTCCTTCAACACCAAGCCGGTCGGCACCGGCCCCTACGTCCTCGCCGCCTGGAGCAAGGGGGAGAAGCTCACCTTCAAGGCCAACCCCGACTACTGGGGCGGCGCGCCGAAGGTCAAGAAGGTGACCATGGCGATAATCGAGGACGACAACGTGCGCGCCACCCGGCTGCGCTCCGGCGACCTCGACGGAGCGATCCTGCCGCCCAACCTCGCCGCCACCTTCAAGAACGACAAGGCGAAGAAGACGTACGACGCGAAGACGTACGACTTCCGCACGGTCACCCTCCCGCAGGAGAACAAGGTCACCGGCGACCGCGCCATCCGCCAGGCTCTCGATGCCGCCGTGGACCGCCAGGCCATGGTCGACAAGATCCTCGACGGGGCCGGGCGTCCGGCGTACGGGCCGCTGCCGGTCGATGACCCCTGGTTTGCCAAGGGCATCCAGCGGGGGCAGGACCTCGCCAAGGCCCGGCAGATCCTGGATCAGGCGGGTTGGAAGGTTGGCGCAGGCGGCATCCGCGTCAAGGACGGACGGCGGGCCTCCTTCACCCTGCTCTACCCGTCCGGTGACAAGGTCCGCCAGGACCACGCCCTCGCCTACGCCTCCGACGCCAAGAAGGCCGGCATTGAGGTGAAGGTGGAGACGGGCACCTGGGAGGTCATCGAGCCGCGGATGAAGAACGACGCGGTCCTGGCCGGCTTCGGCAGCAACGGTGACCCCGACTACGGCCTGTACACCCTGCTGCACTCCTCCCTCGCCGGCGACGGCTTCAACAACATGGGCCGCTACGACGACCATGTCGTGGACAAGGCACTGGACACCGGCCGGCGCAGCTCGGACCAGGCAACCCGCAAGGCTGCCTACAACACCCTGCAGCAGGAGCTGGTGAAGAACCCCGGCTACACCTTCCTCACCCACATCGACCATGTCTACGTCCTTGCCGACCGCTGGACGGGGTTGAGCACGCAGGTCGAGCCGCACGAGCACGGCTTCGCCTCCGGTCCGTGGTGGAACCTCGAGGCCTGGCAGCCGAAGAAGTGAACCGACTCCCTTGGGGAGCGATGGCACGGCTGGCGGGGCGGCGGCTGCTGTTCGCCGCCCCCGTCCTGCTCGTCGTGACCTTCGGCGTCTTCGCGATCGCCGCGGCCTCCCCCTTCGATCCGGTCAAGGCGTACGCGGGCACGGCCGCCCTCGGCGCCGACGCTGAGACCCTGGAGCGGCTGAGGGAGAACCTGGGCGTGGACCAGCCGTTCACTTCCCGCTGGTGGCACTGGCTGACTGCCGCGCTTGGCGGTGACCTCGGTCAGTCCAGCGTGATGCGGCAGCCGGTCGCCCAGGTCATCGGCGAACGCCTGGTGTGGTCGAGCCTGTTGTGCGCGGTCGCGTTCGTGGTGGCGGTGCTGTCCGGCACGGTGCTCGGGGTGCTGGCGGCCCGCCGCCCCGGTTCCGTACTCGACCGGCTGGTCACCTCCGTCGCGTACTCCCTGGAGGCGGCGCCCGTCTTCTGGCTCGCCCTGCTGGCCGTCTGGCTGTTCGCTCTGCAGTGGGGCGTGCTCCCTGCCGGCGGTCTCACCGACACCGCGAGCGAGCAGGTGACGCCCTCCGAGGTGGCGAGTCATCTTGTGCTGCCGGCCGGGGTGCTCGCCGTGTCCCAGTTGCCGTGGTTCACCTTGTACGTCCGTCAGGGCGTCGGTGACGCGCTCGCCGAGGATCCCGTACGCGGCGCGCGGGCCAGGGGGTTGAGCGAGCGCACCGTGCTGCTCGGCCACGCCCTGCGCTCCGGGCTGCTGCCGGTCTTCACGCTGGTCGGCTCCCGGGTGCCCGAACTCATCACCGGCGCCCTGCTGGTGGAGAGCGTCTTCAGCTGGCCCGGCATCGCGGCGGCCACGGTGGAGGCGGCCACCGCGGTCGATTTCCCGCTGCTCGCCGCCCTGACGACGCTGGCCACCGCCGCGGTGCTGGCCGGGAATCTCCTGGCCGACCTGCTCTACGGCCTCTTCGACCCGAGGGTGAAGTTCAGTGACATGTGAACCTGCGGCCGAGCCCGCCTGGCGGTCGTACGGCACGAGCCGCCGCTCCACCAGGACCGTGCGGGTGCGCGTCTCGGTGGCCCTGACCGGCGTCATCGTCCTCGCCGTCCTCCTCGTGCCGCCACTGGTGCAACTCGACCAGCAGGCCGTCGACCTGGGCGCGAAGTTGCTGCCCCCCAGCTGGGCGCACCCCTTCGGCACCGACGACCTCGGCCGGGACCTGCTGCTGCGCTGCGTCTACGGCCTGAGGGTCTCCCTGCTCGTGGGGGTCGCAGCCGCCCTGACGGCCACCGTGATCGGCACAGCCGTCGGGGCGGCCGCCGGAGCACTGGGCGGCTGGGTCGACCGGGGCGTCATGCGGGTGGTCGACACGGTCGCCTCCGTGCCACACCTGCTGCTGGGCATCTTCATCGTCGCCATGTTCCGGCCCGGCCTGTGGCCGGTGGTGGTCTCGGTCGCGCTCACCCACTGGCTGTCCACCGCCCGGATCGTGCGCGCCGAGGTGCTGTCCCTGCGCTCGCGCCCGTACATCGACGCCGCCATCTCCGGGGGCGCCTCCCGGTGGCGGGTGGCGGTACGGCATCTGCTGCCCGCTGTGCTGCCGCAGGCGGCGCTGGCCGCCGCGCTGATGGTGCCGCACGCCATGTGGCACGAGTCCGCCCTGTCCTTCCTCGGGCTCGGCCTGCCCACCCACATGGCCAGCCTCGGCAACCTCATCCAGGACGCCAGGGGCTCGCTGCTCGCGGGGCAGTGGTGGCCCACCCTCTTCCCGGGGCTGTTCATCATCGTCCCCACACTCGCCATCGCCGGCCTCGCCGGAGCCTGGCGGGAGCGGATCAACCCGCGCCGCCGATCGGAGCTGATGCTGTGACGGTCACCGACCGACCTCCCGTCCTCTCGGTGCGCGGGCTGTCCGTGCGCTTCCTCATGCCCGGCGGACGCCGCATCGCCGCCGTCACCGACGCCCACTTCGACGTGCCGCCCGGCGAGTGCCTCGCCCTGATCGGCGAGAGCGGCTGCGGCAAGTCGGTCCTCGCCTCCGCCCTCCTCGGTCTGCTCCCCGCCAACGCCCAGACCGCCGGACAGGCCCGCCTCGGCGACCTCGACCTGCTCACGGCCGACGAACGCACTCTCACGCGGACGGTGCGGGGCCGTCTGATCGGGCTCATCCCGCAGAGCCCCGCCGCGCATCTGACGCCGGTGCGCACGGTGCGCTCCCAGCTGGAGGAGACGGTCGGCGCGCTGACCGACGCACGCGGACATGCCGCCGTGCGGGCGGCAGCCGAGAGCGCTGCCGAACGCGCCGCCTTCCCCACCGACCACCTCGACCGCCACCCGCACCAGCTCTCCGGCGGCCTGGCCCAGCGCGCGGCCACCGCCCTGGCCCTGGTCGGCGGCGCGCCCCTGCTGCTCGCCGACGAACCGACGACCGGACTCGACCGCGACCTGGTCGACCACACGGTCGACGAACTGCGACGCCACGTCGACGACGGCGACCGGGCCCTGCTGATGATCACCCATGACCTGGCCGCCGCCGGACGCATCGCCGACCGCGTGGCCGTGATGTACGCGGGCCGGATCGTCGAACTCGCCGACGCGGAAGCCTTCTTCGGCACCCCAGGCCCTCGCCACCCCTACAGCCGGGGCCTTCTCCAGGCCCTGCCCGAGCGCGCCTTCGTTCCGATTCCCGGTATGCCGCCCGAGCTCGGTGACCTTCCCGACGGGTGCGCCTTCGCCCCGCGCTGCGAGCAGGCCTCCGACGCCTGCGCCGCACTCCCGCCGACGGCCGGCCACGTCGCCTGCCATCACCCGCACGTGCCGGAGGACCTCAGTGCTTGAGCTGCACGCCATCACCGCCGGATACGACAGGAAAGCCCCCGTCGTCCGCGACGCCTCCCTGACCGTCGCACCCGATGAGGCCGTCGGCCTGCTCGGCCCCAGCGGCTGCGGCAAGTCCACCCTCGCCCGCGTCGCGGCCCTGCTGCACCGCCCCGAGGCGGGCACCCTTGTCCTGGACGGCGAACCCGTACGGCGCTGGCGGCACCGCGCCCCGTGTGACCTGCGCACCGCCATCGGCGTCGTCTTCCAGCAGCCCCGGCTCTCCGCCGACCCCCGGCTGCGGCTCACCGACCTGATCGCCGAGCCCCTGCGCGCCACCGGCCGCCGCGACGAAGTACCGGACCGTATTACCGAACTGGCCGCGGCCGTCGGTCTCACCCGCGACCTCCTGGTCCGCCGCCCCCATGAGGTCAGCGACGGCCAGCTGCAACGCGCCTGCCTGGCCCGCGCCCTGGTCCTGCGTCCGCGCTGGCTGATCTGTGACGAGATGACCGCGATGCTGGACGCCTCCACCACGGCCGCGCTGGTGGCGGCCGTCGAGGACTACCGCGCAGCCACCGGTGCCGGTCTGCTCGCTGTGGGCCACGACCAGGTGCTCCTGCGCCGTTGGTGTGACCGCGTCCTGCACTGGGACGAGGTCACCGGCCGGGCCCGTCGGGCATAGGAAAGCTCCCGCAGGCATCCGGCCTGCGGGAGCCCGTTGTACCGCCCGCTACATGAAGGGTGAGAAGACGATCACGAGCAGGACGTCTGTGTGACGCTGCTACGGCGTCACGGGGCAAGCAGGAGACTGTCGCCGCGCTCCTTGGCGGCGGCGTAGCGCCGGGCAACGTCCTGCCAGTTGACGACGGCCCACATGGCGTCGATGAGCAGAGGCCGGCCCCCTTGAGGCGGGCGGATGTGTCAGGCCGCCCAGTTCGCGGGCGCGCCTTCTTCGTCGGGGTTGGGAATGCTGGCGGCGGTCACCAGGGCGGCCGGGTGTCGCATGGCGGTGATCGGGACCGCGCCGGGTTCTGTGCTGGGGGCCCACACCATCCGCCACGTCTCATCCCACTCGCATCCGCAGCCGTGGTCCGGGTGCGGGTGCCGTAAGAAGACGCCGTGCGTTAGGACGGCGCGCGGGATGCGAGGGATGAGCACCGAGGGGTCGTCGCCCGGGTACAGGTGCAGGTTCCGCCAGCCGTGGATGCGGGCCATGTGCGCGGCGGCGGCCTCGATGACGTCGGCCCACCGCTGGTGTCCGAGGACGACGAAGCCGACCGGGTAGAGGTGGTCGTCGGTGGGATCGTCGATGCCGGTGAGGTGCAGGCCGCGATGGACGATGAAGCCGTTCTCCACCGCGTCCTCGCCGGGCGTCCAGAGCTGTTCGGCGGATGCGTCGTGCCGTCGTCGCCCTCGCTGGTCACGATCTCGTACAGGGCGGTCACGCGGTCACTCCTTCCACTGCGGCCTCCAGGAGCTCCACAGCGTCGGCCTCGTACGGGTCGGCGAACAGCTGGTGGTCGCTGACGTCGAACGGCGCGTACCGCACGGAGACCCGGCACCCGGGCACGGCGGTGGTCTCCCGCCTCTCCAGGGCGGCGGTGAGCCGGTCGTAGTCCTGCTGGGCGTGCCGGGCCTGGGTGTACGGGCCGAGACGCAGCAGGGTGTAGCCGTCGCGGCTGTCGTCGCGTTTGCGGGCTTCGACGTGATAGGCCGGGAGACCTGACTGACCCACCGTGGCCTGCGCTGGCGCCAATGGCACCCTTACCGGCCCGACTGAAACCACGACCACTGCGCCTTTCGCCACGCCCAGTTCGCCGCTGGCTACGTCACCGCCGACGACAACTACACATCACAACTAAGTAGCTCTACTGATGCCGACATCGGGATGCGTGGTTAGCCTCGCCATACGCGACGCCGGCGGTCCCGGTACAGGTCTGGTCAGCGCATCACGACGCACCCGACTCGGAGGATTCAACCGTGAGCGACCGGAAACCCACGCCGCCTCCGATTTTTCCGCAAGCGGGCAACCGCGGGTTCGGTGATCCGAGGGGACCCGTCTGCGCTCCCGGTGCAGGACGGCAGCGCAAACGAAGGGGTGGGCGAGTGATCGTGGTTGTTCTGCTGGTGCTCGGGCTGCTCGCCGGTATCACGCCCCTCGTGTACACGCAGGCGCGCCGCATCCTGGGCTTGTACGGTCCCACCGCGTCATCCAACGGCGTGACGCTGCGGACGTTGCCGTTGAGGGGCCCGGTGGCGTACTCGCCCGACGGGCACACCCTGGCTTCCTGGAGTAACAACGGCACTGTAGAACTGTGGGATGTCGACAAGGGCACGCGTCGACACGTCCTGCCCTTCGCCGTTCACTCCGATGCGCGACACTCCTACCGGAAGGTGGTTTTCGCACCGGACGGCGACACGGTGGCGACGGAGCTCAACGACGGGAAGACGATCCAGATCTGGGATACGCAGACCGGCGCCACGCGCACCGTGATCAAGGTCCCGGTCACCCATCCCCAGGGGCTGATGCCGCTGCGCGTCAGCAAGCTGGTGTATTCACCCGACAGTCGTACCATCGCGGCCACCGGTGACCGTCTGCAGCTCTGGGACGTGGTCACCGGCGCGCTCCGCCACCGGATCGACGTCTCAGCCCAGGATGCGGCATTCGCGCCGGACGGCAGGACCATCGCCGCCGTGGCCGAACGGCAGGGCGGCATCTGGGACGTCGCCACCGGTGCCCGGGTACACCCGCTCGACCCGTCCGGAGGGCATTTCGCCTGGACGGTCGGGTTCGCGCCGGACGGAAGAACCGTGGTCGCCGATGGTGACAGGGTCCGGGCCTGGGACACGGCGACAGGTGCTGTGCGGTGGTCGTCAGGGCCGTATGAGGGAAGCACGCCGGTCTACGCACCGGACGGGAGCCTGCTGGCGGAGCGCAGTGGCGACGACGTCTGGCTGGTCGATCCGGCGAGCGGCAAAAAGCTCCGTACGCTACGTGGCCTGCATGGTCTCCTGATATCGGTCGGCAATAGCGAGCAGGTGGATCAGATCGCCTGGGCCCCGGACAGTCACGCCCTGGTGGTCAGGCACAGCCGCGCGAACGAGTCCTGGGCCAACACTCCGCAGGTCTGGGACGTCAGGACCGGCACCGCACTCCAGCTCCTCAAGGGACACAAAGGCCCGGTTCAGGATGTCGCGTACTCCCCGGACGGCCGCACCATCACCACCGTCAGCGGTGACGGGACCGCGCGGATCTGGCGCGCGACCCCTTGACCGAGGGAGGAATCCCAACCGGTCGCTTCGTCACCGGCTCTGGCGGGATGAGAAGCCTGGATCCCGCGGATCCAGGGCCATTGGTGTTGAGCGACGCTGAGGAAATGCATGAAGGTGACGTTGCCCCTGCCGGAAACCTCATCCGGCCTGGTCGCGCAGCATGCTGGTACTCGTGAAGGAGGCCACCGAGTCGGTCGGTTCGATGCCCGTGCTGTGCAAGCAGCATTTCGCACGGGTTCGCCGGAGCGTGTGCGCTTTACCAGTGGGCACCTTGCCCGCATTCACCGCAATCTGCGGCTTCCGGTCGGCGACATGACGCCTGATGACCATCGGATACGACACATCGGCGCCGTGCTTCTCGGCCGGTCGGTGGACCCTGCATTGCCCTTCATCTGCACGCAGCTTGCCGAGTACGCCTGAGGAGTCGCAGCCGGAAGTGCCCGGTCACAGCCCCGTGATGCGGCTGGGTGCGCAGAGGCTGTAAGAGATCCGGCCCGGCCGTACATCTCCCTCTTGACGGCCACTGATGGACGGAACATGGAGACCCTGTGAGACGACGAACGAACGCCGGGGAGTACGGTGACCCGGCCGGACACCAGGCCCTGGAAGCCCTGTATACGGCTCATGCCGACCGGGTCTTGGCGTATCTGCTGCACCGTACTGACCGGGAGACAGCTCAGGACATCCTCTCGGAGACCTTCGTGTTGGCCTGGCGCAAGTTGGGATCCGTACCCGACGATGCCCTGCCGTGGCTGCTCGCCTCGGCCCGGCGGCTGCTCGCCAACCGTGTGCGGTCCGATCAGCGGCACCACGCGTTGACTGCGCGCCTGGCGGAGATGGCCGACCGACCGGAGACCTCGGAGATCGCGGACACGATAGGGGCGCGCGCCGAGGTGGCCGCCGCGCTGTCGGCGCTGTCCGAGCAGGACCGGGAGGTACTCGTGCTGAGTGCCTGGTACGGCCTGACGGCCAGGCAGGCGGCCGTGGTCCTGGGCTGTACGGCCCCCACCTTCGCTGTGCGCCTGCACCGGGCACGCAAGCGGTTCAGGGCAGCGCTGCCGCCTCCGGCCCACGTACAGCAGACCCAAGGCGCTCTTCCCCAGCCCCACCTCACCCATAGGGAGTCAGCATGAAGCCGACCGTCACCCAGCGCGGTCGGGGATCCGACCTCGCCGCCATCCGAGCCCTGCGGCCCTCCGACGACGACACCGATGGCTGGGCAGCATCCGCCGACGGCCAGGCCGTCCTGCGTGACATCCTGCGCCGTCCCGAGCAGCCGCGCGGCACGGCCGGTACAGGCAGGCGCCGGCACCTGTTCATGGTGTGTGCGGTCACGGCCGCTCTCCTGGGCGGTGCCACCACGGCAGCCGTAGCCACTCTCGGGCCCTGGAGCGAGGGCGGGCGCGATGTCTTCTGTGCGCGCACTCTGTCGCCAGAGGCAGACCTGAGCCAGCTGCCGATCAAAGACATGAAAGATTTCGACCCGCAGGACGCGACACGTTCCTGCGCCGTGGCCTGGGACCGACTGTGGAACCAGTCCGCACCGGGCACCGCGCCCAAGTACCCCAAGCCGACCCGGTTCGCGGCCTGCTACCACCCCAACGCGCAGCCCGACCACGGCGAGTCCTCCGCCACCGACGGCCGCAAGAAGCTGGGCGGGCCGGTGATCTATCCGGCGGACGGCTACCCGACGAAGAAGGCGGCCTGCGCGGCCATCGGCTCCAAGCCCGTAGCGGGCGGCTGAAGCCGACGGTCCGAGCCGGCTGACATGTGACGGCGGTCCGGGGCGCTCCGGATAACGGAGCCGGCGCCCACCTCGAAGGCCGGCATCCGGCTCGGACGCTTCACAACCGGCCTGGACCAACGGCCCCCGTAGCGGCGGCCAAGGGGCCTGGTGGACGACACCAGCGCGCCGAACCCGGCCGATCGGGCCCAGCCCACAACCAGCGGCGAAGCCAACTTACGAGAAGCTGAACGTCACGCTGGTGGAACCCGAGCTGGTGGTGGAAGTCGGCGTCGACGTCGCCCGCGACGCCTCCGGCCGGTTGCGACCTCCCTCCCGCTGGCACCGTGCCCGCCCCGACCTCGCCCCCGCCGACGCGCAACCGGCTGAGCGGGCGGAGCCGCCGATGACGACCTGGGCGCGGCCGTGGTGCTTGGTGGACTTCGGCGCCGGGTGGACCTCGGGGGCGAGCATGCGCCAGGCGTTCACGCTGTAGCGGGGAGGATGCGGGTGGCGAACCGCTCGCGGACCTCGGGCCCACCAAGGGCGCGGGCGGTGGCGGACTGGGCGACCAGGAGCACGTGCATGCGCGGCTGGCGGCCCATGTAGCAGAGGTCAGGCCCGGCAGATCAAGCTGATCGACGATACCGGCGGGATTCCGGGGGCCGCCTGAGCTGACGGGGGCAACGCCCGCCGGTCCAGGCGGGCAGTCCATCGCCGCGCTGTCGATTTCGCTACCGGGAGGGGGAGTGCTTGCGGCTGGGGTCCAACCGGAAGTCGGGACAGTCACGGTTTTGACATGCACCCGGGCCCCAGACGGGAACGAATACGCCGAGGCTCTTGTAGCGGTGGACTGCGGCCGGCACGGCCTTCTTGCAGGCCGGACACACGTACGCTTCAGCCTTACGCTTCACTTTGACCATCTTTTTACGATATGCCCGTACTGGCGGGTCGGGTAGTGCCCTGGCTCCTCGTCGGCCTGACTGCGGGCGGGATCCAGTGTCCCGGCCCGGTGAACCGGTGGGAGGCTCTGGGGGATCCGCCCCAGGTGGTGAGCTGAGGTGCTCAGTGGTCCCAAGGGCGTCTTTCTGTTCCTGGGCGCCTGTCGGGGCGGGCCTGGTGATGCTGAGGACTACGGACCCTGCCAGGACGATGACGATGACTGCGAGGCTGATCGGTGAGGGGATTTCCGGGATGTCGGGGCTGATCATCTTGTGGGATGCCTGGAGGATGAGCTTGACGCCGATGAAGGCGAGAATGATCGCGAGGCCCTTGTTCAGGTAGTGGAAGCGGTCCAGGAGGCCGGCGAGCATGAAGTAGAGGGCCCGCAGGCCGAGGATGGCGAACGCGTTGCTGGTGTAGACGATGAAGGCGTCGTCGCTGACCGCGAGGACGGCGGGGACGCTGTCGACGGCGAAGATCAGGTCGGCGGCCTCGATCGCGGCGACCACTGCGAGCAGCGGGGTCGCCATCCGTTTGCCGGCTTCCTTGACGAAGAACTTCGCCCCCGCGTACTCGTCCCGAACGGGGATGATCTTGCGGAGCATCCGTACGGCGAAGCTCTTGCCCGGGTCGAAGCTCTCCTGCTCGTCCTTGAGGAGTTTGTAGGTGCTGTAGAAGAGGACCGCCGCGAAGGCGAACAGCACCGCGGTGAAGCGGCTGACCACGGCCACGCCGAGGGAGAGAAAGATCCCTCGGAAGACGAGCGCGCCGATGACACCGAAGAACAGCACGCGGTGCTGGTAGGCGCGGGGCACCTTGAAGTACGCGAAGATCACGGCGAAGACGAAGAGGTTGTCGACCGACAGGCTCTTCTCCAGCAGCCACGCTGTGGTGTATTCGGTGCCGGCAGTGGAGCCGAGAACGAGGAAGACGACCGCGCCGAAGATCAGGGCGAGGCTCACCCACAGGCCACTCCAGGCGGCTGCCTCCTTGAAGCGGATGACGTGCGCGGTGCGATGGGACAGCAGGTCCACCACCAGCGACACGACCACCGTCGCGGCGAACGCCCCCCACAGCCAGAGCGGGACCTCAAGCACGCCGAACACCTTCACCATGGCCCGCGCGAAATACGCCGACCCCTATACAGGAGTGTCCGGCATAGCGCCGCCCGGAGCATGCGGAGCGGGCGAGGCCGGACGGTGCGGAGACGCTGATGTGCCCGCAGTGCCTTCCGATGCGGGGATGCGACAGACAGGCGATGAGCTCGTCTGAATGATGCCGCCGGGACCTCCCCAGCATCCCGCATCGGTCTGCGAGTGAGGGGTTCAGCTCGGCCAGTCACGGAACGTCACAGATCACGGGTTCTGACACGGCTTCTCACCCCCGTGCAGCGGCGCGGACGCCATCACCCGCAGCCCGGGCCGGCGACGGCCAGGAGCGGGTCCCGGCCGTCCAGGCCTGCACGTTCGGCTGTGATGCTCAGCGTTTCGCGGTGCCCATCTGCTCGGGGGTCGTCTGCCTGCGCTCACGGTCGACCGCTCTGGTGTCCGGGGACGTGTACGGACCGGGGGCGGGACGGCTGGGGCGGCGTCCCCAGACGGAGGGATGATCGGCTGCGGCAAGGAGGCTGTTGATGCGGCGGGCGAACTCATGGCCGGGCAGGGGAAGCTCGGTGTCGGGCTCACGGAGGTAGCCGGCCGTGACGGCCGCGGGGATGTAGGCCATGAGCTTGCTGACTCCGGCGGGCCGGGAGCGGACGGTCTGCTTGGCAAGGTGACCGAGGACCCGCATGAAGTAGGTGGTGGTGGTGCTGGTGATCCGGTGTTCTGCCGGATGCCAGGTGCCGCCGTCGTCGACCGCGGGGGGGTTGGGGCGGAGGCTGGACGTCGTCGGTCTGCCGGTGCCAGAAGTCGGCGGTGTCCCCCTCCCCCAGCGCCAGGTGGTGGAGGTAGAGGCAGTAGGCGGCGGCAGCATGTCCGGCGCCCGCGGCGTACTGCCACCAGAAGCGGGCGCCTTCGTCCGTGTCGGTCAGCTGCAGGACACACGCCAGGACCAGGGCGGCACGAGGTTCGGGGACCTGATCGGTGACGAACTTCGCCACGGTGCCCGGCGGGGTGTGCGAGACGAGCGTCTCGCACAGCGTACGCAGGTCTTCAGCCGCCGCGTGGCGGCTGCCGCCCGGGGAGCCGTGGCCGGGGTGGTCGGCATCAGGCGCGGACGAGGGGGCGGTCGGGCGGACGATGTCGCGCGGCAGGGTGCGCTCGCGGACGAGCGCGGTTCTGGAGAGGAGTTCTTCGATGCCGGTCACGGGGTGTTCCCTTCGGTCGGGGGCGGTGGGCACAGGACGCTCTGCAGGAAGCGGGTGGCATGACGCTCGTCGGAGCGGACGGTGGCCAGCGGAACGCCCAGGAGGGCGGAGACGGTCTCGGGCGGGCGTTTCAACAGCCGGCGCAGCACCATGACATCGAGCTGGCTGCCGGGCAGGCGGCTCATGGCCGCGAACACCTTCAGGCTCTCGGCGATCTGGTCCATGTGGTCGGCCGGATCGGCGAGGGACTGAAGGGCGGCGGTGTCGAAGGCGGCCATCTCCAGCTCGGGCCGTCCGTCCCGGTGCGGGGTGCTGGCCATGACCGTGGCACGCAGGACCTTCCAGGCGTAGCGGCGGGTGTCCTGGCTGGCCAGGGCGTCGTCCCAGGACAGCCAGAGGATGTCGAAGGTGTTGGACACGGCGGCGTCGCGCCGGTCGTCGTCGAGGAAGACCTGGGCGTAGAGGAGGTAGTCCAGTTCGACGAGTTCGCGGAACGCGTGGTGGTCCAAGGGCGGGGTCGTGTGGGTGGCGGTCAGGATGGGGGTCCGTTCGGTGCAGTCGTCGACCCACTCGCTGCTCCTGTGGGCTTCGAGAGCGGCCTGGCACCACAGCCGGTACAGGGGCCAGTTCGGCATGCCCAGCTCGGTCGCCAGAAGGAAGACGATCTCCCAGCGGGGGTAGAGACCGACACCGCGCAGCAGTTCGGAGAGCTTGGACTTGGCGAACCGTACGCGCATGCTGAGATCGGCCAGGGTCAGGCCGCTGGCGAGGTAGCTCTCGCGCATCGGGTCCAGCCAGGCCCGGTGGGCGCTGCCGACGGACGAGGCGATCGGCCCGAGCTTGCGGCCCGGGCGGACGATGAACGGTCTGCCGGGTGGGAGCGGCGGCTCGGCAGGAGTGATCACGGGGCGTCGTCCTCCTTGTCCGTGGCCGCGTCCACGCGGTGGCCGGGGCCGGGCGCGGTGTGGGAACGGGAGGCGTGCACGATCTGCTGCACGGTCAGGGCGAGGGCCGGAGCGAGCGCGGCCACCGCGGCGGCCGTCTGGCCGGCGGCGACCAGCACCACGCTCCAGGCGAACACCGTTGCCGTGACCGCGATGACGACTATCGCCTGGCCAGCCGTAAGGCCAGGCGAGAGCACAGTCCCGTGCCGGGACACGAGCACCGTAGACCACGGCACTGACAACGCCCGCGCCGCCGACGGCGAACCGCCTCCGGCCCCTGCACGACCATGACAAAGACCGACCGGCCGTACATGAGCTTCCCCCGGCGCACCGTCCAGCAACTGCCGGCGCGTCAGCCGGACCGGCGCTGATAGGGAACCTGTCGTCGCCGTCCTCTTGGCCGATGTGGACCATGCCCTGGACGCGGCAGAGCACCTGGGCACTCGGCTGTGCACCCTGAGCGGACCCGGCCAGGAGCTGACCCTCTGCTCCGCGGCTTCGACCGGCTTCCGCCGTGTCCGCGCCCGCGCCCACACCCTGCTGCCGCCGGAGCTCTCATGTGTCCTGGGTCCGCCACTGGTGGAACAAGGTCAGGCCCGGTCCTGCACCGAGATGGAGCGGGACACCGGTGAGCAGGGTGCCGACGTCGATGCCCTGTCCGGGCCGAAGAACGCTGAAGCCCTGCCGCGTGTAGTAGGGCCCCAGGGTGCGCGTCGTGTCGAACTCGCCGAACAGCAGTGTGTAGTCCAGTTGCCAGTACACCTGCACGCATCGTGCGATCAACGCGGCCCCGATTCCGCGACCGCGGACGTCCTCGGGCACGGCGACCGCTTTGATCTTCGCGTACACCAGCATCGACATCAGGATCTGCTGCTTGGCGGCCGGCATCCGGGCGAGCCCGGAGACGACCGTGCCCGAGGGGACCCCCAGCAGCGCACCGACGACCCGGCCGTCGCCGTCCCGCGCGACCAGCGGCAGAGACAGCTCCCCCGCCGCCCGCTGGAGTTCCCCGGCTGCCGCCGCCCTCACGAGCCGCTCCCCGGGATCGGCGCCCGCGAGGGCGTCCACCAGCCACGTCCCGCACTCCCCGCGAGCGAGTGCTTCAAGATGGCCGGCCTCCAGATCATCGGCGGCCTCCTTCAGCAGCGTGTTCACCACGGCAGCCTCCCCCGGCCTCGCAAGCCCGATTTGCACACCGCCGGGCTCCGGCACGCCATCCAGCAGCTGCTGGCGCGTCAGCCGGACCGGCCCCGATAAGGAACCTGCCGTCGCCGTCCTCTTGGCCGGCGCCCTCTTCGTCTTCTTCTTCGCCATCCCGGCGATCTACCCGCCCCAAGTCCTGCGGACCCCACGGCGGGAAAGAGCGCCGATGGTCGTGCTGTCAGCCCGCCAGGACAACCGGCCAACGGCTGTCTCCGACGGCCCCGCACGAGCCGGGAGCCAACCTGGTAGGCCGTCCACTGGCCGACTCACGCGACCCCGATCGCGGAGCTCAACCCATCCGCACTGACCTGCTCCGTGACCGTGTCGGCCACTATGATGACGCTCTCTGAAAGCGGCCACCCGGTGCTCTGTGGTGGACCAAACCTGCTCTATTGATCTCCCCACCCTTCGTGTGACCTCGGCGGGTCTCTTCGCGTGATGTTGATCGGCGTGTCGCACTGGTGGCGGTGTGTTGTGGAGAGCCTGCGTGAGCTTCGAGTTCGGCCTGGTCGGGGGCCTGGATGCTCACGCGGGAGGAAGACGTGGACGCTCATGCACTGCGTCGTCAGGGTTGGACGATCTCGGCGATCGCGCGGCATCTGGGCCGGGACCGCAAGACCATCCGCGCCTATCTGAACGGCGAGCACGTCCCGGGGCAGCGCCGTCAGAGTCCAGACGCCTTCGTGCCGTTCCTGGAGTACTGCCGGCAGCGGCTGGCAGACGATCCTCATCTGTGGGCCTCGACCTTGTTCGACGAGGTCAAGGGCCTGGGCTATGAAGGCGGGTACTCGACGTTCACCCGCGCGCTTCGCCGCTATCAGGTCCGCCCGCACTGCGAGCCGTGTCATGCCGCGACCGGCCGGAACGTCGCGGTGATCGCGCATCCGCCGGGCGAGGAGATCCAGTTCGACTGGCTGGAGCTGCCGGACCCGCCGGAAGGCTGGGGAGTGGGCGAGCACGCTCATCTGCTGGTCGGGGCGCTCGCGCATTCGGGCAAGTGGCGGGCAGTGCTGGCGGAGTCCGAGGACTTCCCGCACTTGGTCCAGGCTCTCGACCAGGTGGTCCGCAGGCTCGGTGGGACGGCCAGACGGTGGCGGTTCGACCGGATGGCGACGGTCTGCTACCCCTCCAGCGGTCAGGTCACCGCCGCCTTCGCCGCAGTCGCGAAGTACTACGGCGTCGGGGTGGACATCTGCCCGCCGCGTCGCGGCAACCGCAAGGGCGTCGTCGAGAAGGCCAACCACTCGGCCGCTCAGCGCTGGTGGCGCACGGTCCCCGACGCGCTGAGCGTTCTTCAGGCCCAGTCCGGCATCGACAAACTCGCCGTCCGGATGGACGACCGCCGTCGGAGCCTGGACGGACTCAAGGTCACCGTCGGTGAACTCGCGGCAGCGGAACCGTTGTTGGACATCCCGGTCCGGCCGTTCCCGGCCGAGCTGGAGGTCGAGCGGACGGTCAGCCCGCAGTGCCTGGTGTCCTTCGACGGCAATCTGTACTCCGTCCCGCCGGGACTGGCCGGTGCCCAGGTCAGGGTCCGGCACCGGCTCGGCGAGGACCACCTCGACATCGCCACCACCGGACGGGCCGTCATCGCCCGCCACCGGCGGGCGCCTCGCGGCGCCGGCCAGACAGTGCGGGACGCAGGACACGTCATCGCGCTGGAACGAGAGGTGCTGGCGGCCTTCTCGGACCGGGCCCCGTGCAAGAACAAAGTCCGCCGCCCGCCGTCCGAGGCCGCGCTCGCCGAGGCCGAGCGGCTTCGCGGACAGCAGGCCAGTGCCGGTGATCCGGCCGAACGGGTCGTGATCGACCTGTCCCACTATGCCGCCGTGGCCGACCGGCTGCGGTCCGTTCCCTCACCGAAGGAGGAGAACACGGAGTGAGTACGTCGCCGATGCAGATGAGCGAAGCACGACGCTTCCAGCAGCTGCGGGGTCACCTGTCCTACCTCAAACTCAACGACGCCGCCGAGGCACTCAACCGGGTGCTGGACCAGGCCCGCACCGAACGGATGTCGCTGACGGCCGCGCTGGAGAGGCTGCTGGAGATCGAGGTCGAGGCGACCGAGGCCCGTCGGCTCGCGGCCCGGCTGCGGTTCGCCTGCCTGCCCGAACCCTGGACGCTGAACGACTTCGACTTCGCCGCCCAGCCGGGCGTCGACGAGAAACTCATCCGCGACCTGGCCACCCTGCGGTTCCTCGACGACGCCTCCAACGTGCTGTTCGTCGGGCCGCCCGGGGTCGGCAAGACCATGCTGTCCGTCGCGCTGGGCCGGGCCGCGGTCGACGCCGGGCACCGCGTCTACTTCACCACCGCCGCCGAGCTCGCGGCCAAGTGTCACAAGGCTGCCCTCGAAGGCCGCTGGAAGACCTGCATGCGCTTCTTCGCAGGTCCGAAGCTTTTGATCATCGACGAGCTCGGTTATCTCCCGCTGCCCGAGGACGGGGCCTCGGCCCTCTTCCAGGTGATCAACCAGAGGTATCTGAAGTCGAGCACGATCCTGACCACCAATGTCGGCATCGCCGACTGGGCCGGCGCCTTCGGCGACGCCACGGTCGCCGCGGCGATGCTCGACCGGCTCCTGCACCGGGCCGCGGTCGCCGGCATCGACGGACCCTCCTACCGGCTCCGCAACCACCAGACCCAGGCCGACACCATCCGTCAGGGAGTGAACGCCCGTGTCTCCTGACCCCGACACCACCCCACTCGCTCCGCGATCCGCCAACTGTCCTGTCTGCCAGGGCGAGTTCATCCCACAGCCCAGGCAGATCTACTGTTCTCCCCGCTGCAAATCCGCAGCCCACCGACTTCCGCCGGCAGCCCCTGCGGCCCACACCTGTCCGGTCTGCCACGGCACCTTCACCGCCAACCCCCGTCTGCGGCAGGTCTATTGCTCACCCAACTGCCGACGCGACGCGGAGAAACAGCGCAACCAGGCCCGCGACGAACAGCGGGCCATCCGGCTCGGCGAGCAACCGGCACGACCCGCTCCGGCACCCGCGAGCGTCCCCGCCCGCCCCGAGGAGGCCCTGACTCCCACCGCGATCCGCAACTGCCCGCACTGCGACCAGCCCGTCACCATCGTCGCCCTGCTGGCCACCCCCGAAGCGGCCCGGCCCTCGATCACAAACCGGGTCCCGGACATCACTCCGCTCAGACGGACCCCGTGACCAGCATCCTCAGCGACTCCGCCTGACCGTCACCGATCAACAGGACCCCGGCGGCCTTCGGCCGCCGGGGTCCTCACACATGCTCGTCGCTCCCCATCGTCCCCATAACGTTCAAGATCCAACGAAATGGAGGGAAGAGCGCCCCTGGCCGTTTTCAAAGATCCTCATCAACTACTCCAGGCGCCAGCGCAAGACCGGCCACGCACACGGCCAGCGAGGGTCGGCAACGCGCTGACCAGCCGTGGAGGGGCAAGCCAAGGCATGCCCGCGGCCGTGGTCGGCCCTATGGTCGAGTTCCCGACCATGGCATGGGGCGGGTGAGGGCCGGACGAGAGGTCGGCCCGAAATCACGTGATTGCCGCCATTCAGAGCCGCACCTCTGTACTGCCGTTCGACGAAGAAGCCCTCGCCCGCCCCGCTGCGGGCAGATCAAGCGGCGTGGCCGTTGCCGCCGCTTAGTGAAAAGCGGCGGCAACGGTGTTCAGGGGGCGAGGTTCAGCAGTTGGGGGTCCACGAGTGGGAGGCGATGTTGTCGTTCAGGGACGTGCCGCCTCCTGTTCCGTTGTGCGGAAAGTAGTGGTGGACGATGTTCTCGAGATACACGCCCCTGTTGAGGCAGAAGCGGGCGCCGGTTTGGCCCGGGCTGTAGTAGAGCCAAGCGTCGTGGGTGTAGCCGTTGTTGTGGAGGGAGCTCGCCGTGTTGCGCATGCTGCAGCTGTCCCAGTTGGCGCTGCCGCCGGACCACTGGCAGTGCCGACCAGGCCGGTCCTGATTCCTCTTCTCGTGCTCCCAGGCGTGGAGGTAGCCGTCAGCCGCCGGTGCTGCTGCGGCTCGCGTTGACGACGATGACGCTTCGGACGCCTGGGCGACGCCGGGTATGGCGGTCAGGCTCAGGGCGGTGAGCCCCACGGCCGCAAGCGCGGTGGTGATCCTGGTCCTTGTCACTGGTTCTCCTCGGTTGTTGTGCTGGTGTCGGTTGGGTCGGTGGTCACAAGGGCGCGGGCACGGGGCAGTGCGGCGTGCGCCAGCCGGAGCCGGTCGCGGACCGCGTCCTGGTATCGCTCGCGCAGCCGTGTGTCGTAACGCCGGTCCAGGCTTCGGGCGGTGGCGGTGAGGCCGCTGGTGTCGGCGCATTGCGCCTCGGCGACCGCTGTGCGTACTTCCTGCCGTTGATGCGCCTCGGTGTGCGGCGCCGATGAGCGGGTGAAGGCGGCCCGGGCCTGGTAGGGATCGGTGTAGCCCAGTCCCCGATCCCGCATACAGGTGGACCATTTCTTCACGGCTGCCTTGAACTCGCTGTCGGCTGAGACCTGTTGGTGGCGCAGGGCGGGGAGCGCGCCAGCGATCATGTCGGCTCGGAACCAAGCGGCGAGGTCGCCGTAGAGTTCTTCCTGCGCCTGGGCGGTGCAGCCGTCGGCGACGCGGCCCGCAGTCGCTCCGGTCGGCATCCGGACCTCCAGCCGGTCGGCGGACTGCTCTCCGTTGAGGGCGGCGACGGCGCGCTGCTGGTCGGCCGCAGGCAGGCTGCTGAAGTAACGCTGGTTGGGGTCATTCACGCGCAGGCGTTCACGGCGTGCCTGCAGCTCGCTGCCGTACCCGTGCCGGGCAGCCCACTTGGCGTCGTCGACCACGTACGGGAAGTCGCGGTCCTCGGGAAGGGGACGCCGTGGCACGGCCCACCTCCGAAATCCGCGGGCGGCCATGCAGGAAACAGTGAGGTGTTCTTCCGCGTTGTGCAGCAGGTCCTGCTCCCGCTCCGTCAGCGAGGACGGCGCCGAGACGGGCGGATCGCGCGGCGCCTGCGGCACGTTGCAGGAGACCACCACGAACACGGCCGCCGCGCTGATCCCGACCAGCGCAGTCCGCTGATGAAACCAATGACGCTGCATACCGGGCCCTCACGCTCCCGTGAATCCGGGAGCGCACGAGATTGCCCTTGCTGGTCCCAGGGCGGTGCGGGCGAGTGCCCCCACAGATCCAGCGGCCAGCGCTGGGCCAAGAGCTCGATCCCTGTGCACTGTTTCGTTCCTTCCGGTCAGGACGGTGCTTGATGCGGGCAGGTGGAAGCTGGACGCGCTGCAGTTCATCTATGGGCGGGCAGATCGTCTGCTTCGGTGCCCTGCTGGCTGCGTGGGCGGCCAGCAGGGCGTTCCCCCGTGGACCGCTCCCCCGGGCCGCTCACAGCACCGAGTTCAGCGGCTGGGGCATTGTTCGACAGCACGGTTGAGGCGGCAGAACAATGACCGGGGGCGTGATTCTTCTGGAGTCGTTGAGTTTCTGGGTCGGCTGCCCTGTGTGGTGCGGGAGCGGCCGGAGGAGGTGTGGGCATTGGCAGGGCGTCCTGAGGTACCACTGGATCCGGCGGCGGGTCCGGCACAGCGCTTCGCGTTCGAGTTACGCAAACTGCGCGCCGAGGCGGGCGGGATCACCTACCGGTCGCTGGCGCAGCGAGCGGGCTACGGGGTGACCACGCTGTCGCAGGCGGCATCAGGTGAGCAGTTGCCGACGCTGGCGGTGGTCCTGGCGTATGTGAAGGCGTGCGGGGGCGATCCATCAGAGTGGGAGGCTCGGTGGAAGCAGGCGGTTGACGAGGCCGCTGCATCGAGTTCGGAGGATGAAGAGAGCGGGGCGCCGCCGTACCGAGGGTTGGCGCGGTTCGAGCCCGGCGACACCGGGCGCTTCTTCGGCCGTGACAAGCTCACCGCCGACGCACTGGAGCTCGTGCGTCGGCGACGGTTCGCTGCGGTGTTCGGGGCTTCCGGCAGCGGCAAGTCCTCACTGCTGCGCGCCGGCCTCATCCCCGCCCTGCGGGACACCCAGGACATCGCACTGCGCCCGGCCGCCATCCGGATCCTGACCCCGGGCCAGCTCCCAGCACGCACGCATACCCAGGTGTTCGACACCAGTCCCGCCACGGATGATGTTCAGGCGGACGTGTTCGTGATCGTTGATCAGTTCGAGGAAGTCTTCACCCTCTGCCACGATCCGGCCGAACGCGCCGCCTTCATCGACCTGCTCCTGACCGCCCGACAACCGAGCAGTCGGCTTCGGATACTCCTGGCGGTTCGCGCCGACTTCTACGGCCGCTGCGCCGAACACCCTGGCCTGGCCGACGCACTGCGCGACGCCAACCTGCTGGTCGGCCCCATGACCCCGGCGGAACTGCGCGAGGCAATCGTCAAACCGGCCGCAGCCGAGGGTCTGACTGTGGAACGCGCCCTGACCGCCCGCATCGTCGACGAGGTCGCGGACGCGCCCGGTGGACTGCCGCTGTTCTCTCACGTGTTGTTGGAGACCTGGCGCCGCCGCCGCGGCAAGACCATGACCCTGACCGGCTACGAAGCTGCCGGGGGCCTAGAGGGCGCTGTCGCTAAGACCGCCGAGGACGTCTACCGCAGGTTCTCCGATGCCCAGGCTGCTACAGCCCGCCGTCTGCTGCTGCGCCTGGTCGCTCCCGGCGAGGGCACTCCCGACACCGGTCGGCCCACCGAGCGGGAGGAACTTGCCTCCTTTGGCCGGCAGGAGACAGCCGAGGCCTTGGAGGCTCTGGCCCAGGCGCGGCTGCTCATCCTCAACGGCGGCACCGTCGATCTGGCTCATGAGTCGTTGCTCACTGCCTGGCCCCGCTTGCGGGGCTGGATCGACGAAGACCGTGAACGCCTGCGCACTCACCGCAAGCTGACCGAGGCCGCCCGTACCTGGGAGGAGCTGGGCCGCGAACCGGGGGCCCTGTACCGGGGAAGCCGACTCGCCACTGCCCAGGAACACCTCAGCGACGCCCCCCAAGACCTCACCGACTTGGAACACGCCTTCCTCACAGCAAGCTTGGCCGACCGAGAACAGGCGTTAAGTGCCGCAGCCCGCGTCACGAGGCGGCTGCGAGCGCTCACCGGGACCTTGTCCGTCCTTCTGGTCCTCTCCGTCCTCGTGAGCATGGTCGCATACCGGCAGCGACAAGCCGCCGACGCCGCCGGGCAGGTCGCCCTGTCCCGCCAACTCGCCGCACAATCGGCCACCCTCATCCGCACCAACCCCGAACTCGCCGTGCTGCTGGCTGTTCACGCCTATCGAACGAGCCCGACCTCCCAGGCCCTGGAGAGCCTCTACACCGCATCCGCCCTGCCTTTACGAAAGACATTCCGACACCACTACCGCACCCCTGTAGTAGCGGAAGAGTTCAGCCCAGACGGGCGCACCCTGGCGGTCAGCGACTCAGATGGCGGGGTGTTTCTGTGGGACACAGGCAGCGGCCGTCTACGCGACAAGTGGCGCGCAGCACACGACGAGTCGGTCACCGCGATGGCGTTCAGCCGGGACGGCCGCACCTTGGGCACCACCGATGGCGTCGGCGGCGCCGTGCGGCTGTGGGACGCGGATAGCGGTCGCCTCCGTAAACCTCTGCGTCCACAAGCTCAAGCGGCTGGCGCAGATGCAGATTGGTCGGTGTTCTCTCTGGCGTTCAGTCCGGATGGCCGCACTCTGGCCACCGGCAACAACGACGGCACTGTCCGGATGTGGGACACAGAGACAGGCCGTCTACGCAGAAGCCTCCTCAGGCGCACCGGCCCAGGCGTCTCAGTGGCATTCAGTCCGGACGGCCGCACGCTGGCCGCCACCAGCTTCTACGGCGCCGTGCGACTGTGGGACACGGACACGGGGCGTCTTCGCAGAAGCCTGCCGGGAACCACCGGCCCGGTCGATGCAATGGCGTTCAGTCCGGACGGCCGCACCCTAGCCCTGGCCACCGCCGGCAGGTCTCGGACGGTGCGACTGTGGGACACGGACACTGGCCGCTTACGCAGAAGCCTCCCCGGCCCGGTGGCCTCGTTGGCGTTCAGTCCGGACGGCGGCACGCTGGCCACCACCAGCGAAGATCGGGTGGTGCGACTGTGGGACACAGACACGGGCCGCCTCCGTCATAACCTCCCGGGTCGTACCGGGGCGGTCACCTCTTTGGCGTTCAGTCCGAACGGGCGCACCCTGGCCGTCAGCAGCGACGACGACACTGTGCGGATATGGGATGTGAGTGTCAACCCTCGGGCCATCCACACCAGACGTCTCAAGGACGCGGAGTCCATGGCGCTCAGTCAGGACGGCCGGACCTTGGCCACCAGCAAAGGCATCGTCGTGCGCGTGTGGGAGACGCACAGCGGCCGCCTTCAAGCCAGCCTGCCGAAATCCCGGGCTCAAGCGACCTCGTTGGCACTCAGCCCGGACGGTCGCACCCTGGCCGTCAACGATGCCATCCGCGGCATAGAACTGTGGAATACCTCCACCGGCCGCCTCCGTAGAAGCGTGCCCACCTACAGCTCTGACGCATCCTCGATGGCGTTCAATCAGCAAGGGAACACGCTGGCCACCACCAGCCCCGACCGTGGCACAGAACTGTGGGACGTTGCCACCGGCCGCCGCCGCGAGCGCTTGAGGGTAGAGAAAGGGACGAGCGGTCACCTCCCCTTGGCGTTCAGTCCAGACGGCCGCACTCTGGCGCTGGAAGGTGCGGAAGGGCAGGTGCGGCTGTACGACACCCGCACCGGCCTCCTCCGTAAGAGCCTGACCGACCAAAGCGCGCCGCTCGTCTCGTTGGCGTTCAGTTCTGATGGCCGCACCGTGGCCGCCGGGAGTGGCAACAGCACCGTGGCGATGTGGGACAGCGACGCCCGCCGCCGTTTTCTCAGAAGCCTGAGCGAAGCCACCGGCTCACTGGCCTTCAGCCCAGACGGTCGCACTCTGGCCACCGCCAGCACCGACAACCGTATCCAGCTATTGGACGTGGCCACCGGCGGGAACCTCGCCGCGCTCTCCGGACACACCAACACCGTGAAAGCAATTGCGTGGAGCCGGGACGGCCGCACTCTGACCACCGCCAGCGCAGACCAGACCGTACGCGTGTGGAACGCGGCCCTACCTACCCCCGCCGCGGCGATCCGCAAGATCTGCCGCGCCGTAGGCCGCGATCTCACCATGCTCGAGCAGAACCGCTACCTACCAGACCTGGAGGCCGAACAGAACCCCGAGACCGGCTGCCACCCGACCACAGGCGACTGACTCGGCGCGCAACGTACGGGCCACTTCACGTTAACCAACCACCCCACCATCAACACCGACTCTCATCGCCACCGGACCCCAAGCCGGGAGGCCGCACTCACTGGCACGAAGCCAACACATCGCAGATCCGGTACCGCGGTGATGGCGGAACCGCCCGATCCGCCGCCGCCGTCTGTCACGCGCGATCGGCCCGCTGGACCCTGTGCCCGGCCGCGACGAGGACAGTGCCGAGGGCGAGGGCGGTGCCGTACAGGACGGCGATGACCGCCAGGACTCCGAAGCCGCCGAACTGTGAGGGGCGGAGGAAGAGGTACGGCATCGTCGCAGCGCCGGACCACGCGAGGGTGCCGACCACGGCTAGCCAGGCGGCGGGCCAGAGGGTGAGCAGGGCGGCCTCGCGCCGACCCCGGGTGAGGACGCAGGGACTCGTCAGGAACTCGGTGACCACGAGGACCGGTGCGACGGCGTGCAGCAGGATCGTGGCGGTGCGGACCCATGCGTCGTCGTGAGCGCCGAACCAGGTGCCCGAGGGGCTGTTCGGCGCGATGACCGTCGCGTGGACCAGCGCGGAGAGCACCACACCGACCACGGCGGCGCCACGGATCCGGTCGCCCCACATGCTGCTCGCGGGTCCGCGCACCAGACGCCACGTCTGGACCGCGGCGGCGAGTATGGCTGAGTCGACGGTGAAGTAAAGCAGCGGGGCCGTCGGGTCTGTCCGCTGCGCGAACTGGCACAACACACCGGCCGTGATCGTGGCGGCAGCGATGCCTCTGAGTCGGAGGAGCCGACCAGTGGTCATGAGTGCGGCAAGCGCGGAGCTCATGAGGGGAATGCCCCCAGCGTGCGGTCCAGTTCGGCCATCGCCGAGCCGACAGCAGGAAGCGAGTGCCAGAAAGTGTGCGAGCCGGGGACGGACAGCAGCCGAGTCGCGATTCACCGCCGCCCGGCCTCCTTCACCAGTCCTTGCACGGCCGGCCGTGGCGACAGCGTGCTCTGCTCCGCGCGTACGACGACCAGTCGACGTGCCCCCTCGGGCGTGCCCGGGGCCGATTCCCGCGCGGCCGCCGCGAGGTCGTCGGTGAGACGCGCGGCGCGCAGGGCGTTCGCGAGGATCAGCAGGTCGCCCCGGCGCCGGGTGACCAGGGTCTCGCCGGGGCGGGCGTCCAGTGGTCGGACGGCACCGGGCACCGTGGCCGTCTGCGCCAGATACGGCTGGAGCAGACGGTTCAAGGCTCCTCACGCAGGTGACGCGGGGGCCCGGATGGAAGTCCCCCGTCACGTGGTAGACGACTGTTCTTGAGTTAGCTCGGGAGTGGTTGACGAGATCCCGTCCGATCGGAAGATCGGGCGGGATCTTTGGCGTTTCCGGGGTGTGTTCGATGCGGCGTCCGAATGTGTGGGGCGTCGCGGGTGGCTGCTGGGCGGGGTTTCGCCGGGGGATCGGTGGTGGTTCGGTGCGGGAGGCGGTATGTGGCCGTCGCCGGGCAGGCCGAAGCTCGGGGCATGGGGCCGGGGTGTCAGCTTGTTGCGGTGGTGCGAGTGCCAGCGGGCGGTGGAATCCCGGAGGCCGACGAGATGGGTGGCCGTTGTCCGTCGCCCCGGATGTCCTTCTCGGTGAACTCGGCGTCGGCGGCGGGTGTGCTGGTCTGTGTCCAGCTGTGCAGGATGCCGAGGTTGATCGTGAGGATCATCAGGGCGAGAAGGATGGTCTGGGCGACGCGGCCGTGGGCGAGTCGTCGGGCTGAGTCGGCGATGTTGACGCTGTGGGACTTTGCTCTGCCGTTGAGTCCCTCGATGTTGGCCCGGGCGGGCCGGTAGGCGTCCTGCCAGGGCGGCTGGAGGTAGTGGCGGTCCTGGCGGAACTTGTCGATCTTTCCGAGGCTGGCGGGGTGGACGGTGACCGTGGGCCGTTGGCAGATCTTCGGCAGCTGGTCGAGAGTCGGTGGCCGCAGCCGTTCGGCCGTGGGGATGGGGACGGTGGGTTTGGCCGCGGTGTGCGCGGTGGTGGCGCGCGGGTTGGTGAGGTCGACGGTGACCGGCCGGGTGGCGGCGGTCTGGTGGACCTGGTGGTAGCGGGCGCAGGAGACTGCGGGCGAGGGCCCGGCGGCCGGGCACTGCAGGCGGATCGTGCCGTGCGGGTCGGGGTTCTGTTTGCGTTTGAGGAAGAACGGGGTGCGGGCGGCGAGGAGTTGGGTGAGCGGTTCGTCTTCGCCTACTTCGCGTACGGCTTTGTCGTCGAGGTTCGTGGTGGCGTGGACGAGGGCGTCGGGCATCACGGGGCAGGCGAGGGAGCCGTCGACGAGGAGAGCGCCGGAGGCGGTGGAGCCTTGCAGGCCGCGGTGTTCCTGTTTGTAGTCGAGGACGAGCTGGTAGCCCAGGCGGCGGGCGGGGACGGCGAAGTGGGCGGGGAGCTGGTCGGTGTAGGCGCGGTCGGCGGCCAGAAGTCCGGCGGGCAGGTTGAGGCTGTGGGCGGTGAGCCGGGTCAGGGCGTGCACGGCGTTGGGGCCGACGCGTTTGCCGGGTGTGTCCAGGACCAGGCCGAGGGCGAGCTGGGGGTGGCGACTGACGCGTTCACCGGCCTGCCGGGCGCCGTCGGAGTGACGTCTACTAGCGGCGACGAGGAGGGTGGCGGAGTGTCCGAAGATGCCCTCTTCGGCGCCGCCGCAGTAGTGCCAGCCCGCGGTGAGATCGACGGAGGCGAGCTCGCGGCGGCGGCTGGGCGGGTGGTGCCAGGACGGGATCGGGGTGGTGTCGGCGCCGATGTCGCCTGGCCAGCCGGTGAACAGGCCGCGCCGGTGGGCGAGTTGGATGGTGACCAGGACCAGACGGTCGCTGATCTCCTGCAACAGGGCCCGGCGCCGGACGTGTTCGGGCTCGTCATCCTCCCAGGACGCGGCGATGACGGCGGCCTCGGCTGCGGGCAGGCGCCGGCGGCGCTCGCCGCGGTGCGGGTCCAGGGCGGTGGTCAGCCGGTCGAAGGCGCGGTAGATGCGGCGGGAGAAGGCGAGCCGGGCGTGTGTGTCGGCGCCGGTGAGGTCGGGGACGCCGAGCCAGGAGCGGGCGGTGGGCCGCAGGTGGTCGGCCAGGATCCGGTAGGCGTCGGCGAGGTTCGCGCCGTGGCCGTAGTGCAGGGCCAGCATGAGGCCCACCAGCACGGTGCGCACAGGGAGGCCGTCCGGGCCGGGACGGCCCGCAAGCTCCTTGTCGATCAGGGGCAGGACGCCGGAGTCATGCAGGAGTGTGTCGAGCTGGCCGACCTTCGAGTCCGGGATCACCGGCGGAGCGTCGGTGAGGGGCCGGGGGCGGCAGCGCCGTGCCTTGGGCGGATTCCGCCAGGCGTCCGGGACGGTCACGGGCCGCTCCCGTGCAGGAGCCGTATCGCGGTGGTGTCGTCGAGCGGGGGCACGTGGTGCTGGTAGCGGGCGAGCGAGGCGGCCGAGGCGAGCCCGGCTGCCTTGGCGATCAGGTCGTGGTCGATGCGGGCGGCCATCAGCTCAACGATCCACGTCGCCCGCAGCCGCCCCGCCGACAGGCCCGGCAGGTGGCCGGGCGGGCGGTGCAGCAGCGACCAGGAACCGATCAGGTTCTTGGCGTAGGCGGCGGTCCGCCGGGGCCGGAACAGGTAGTTGCCGCCCGCCGCGTCCGCCAGTTCACCCAGGAGCGGGCCCCAGGCGGCGCGGGCCACCAGCGGAACGACGCGGCGGGCCCCTGTGTGCAGCAGGGGCCCGTCCCGCCCGAGCCGTCGCAGATGTGTGCCCCGGCTGGCCGCCAGCTCCTTCGGGGTGAGCCCGCAGCCGGCCCCGAGCCCCAGCAGGGCCAGTCCGTCGGTGCGCTGCTGGCGCGCAAGGTGCTCGGCCCAGTGCCTGAACGCGGCCAACTCGCCTGGGGTGTAGGGCTGGTGCGGGTTCGGCCGGGCGTGCAGCCGGGCCGGAGCGGCTTCCCCGCGCTCGCTGAACGCCAGCGCGTCCCGCACCCGCAGCAGCCACGTCCGGTAGGTACGGACCGTCGAGGCCCCGATGTCTCCCGCCCGGGAGAGGACGAACGCGTCGATGACCTCGTTGCGCAGCCACACGTCCGGCTCCCGCCCCAGCCCCGTGCCCGCCGCCCACAACGCCAGAGCGCCGGTGACGTGCAGCAGCCGCTCCACGTCGTAGGGGACCGCGCTGACCGTGGCGGCGACCACGCTGCGCACCACCGGGGCGACCTCGTCCCAGGCCGGGGGCGCGTCCTTCGGCCGATAGCGGGTGATCTTCGCCGACGTGTCCGGATCAAGCTCCACGGTCCATGCATACCGGCTGGACAAACAGCCATTCCATGACTGATCGACTTCTATGGACAGGACGGTGCGCACATGGTCGGCGGACATGCCCGCGCACGCCCCCCGAGGCAGCACACCTGTGATCCGGAAGCCTGGCCCGAACAACCCGCCGCCGACCCGGCCGCCGAAGCCGTCCGCCACATCGCCCGTGCTCTCGCCGCCGCGCTGCGGGAGCGAAGCCTGAGCCTGCGGGCCTGCGCCGACGGGTCCGGCGTCAACCGGCGGGCCATCGCCGACCTGCTCGCCGGACGCTCCTGGCCCGACGTCGCGACCGTCGCCCGCCTCGCCGCCTTCACCCGGACCGATATCTGGCCGCCGGTGGCCGGTGACCGTAAGAGGACACATTGAGCCTCGATTCACGCCCGAATCAGCCCACGTGGCGACCGGGCATGGCGATTTCGCGGCTCAGTCCTCCGAGCGGCCTCCACGAGGCCTACGCTCGAAAGGCGCGAGCCGCCCTTCTGCTGGGACCTCACGCAACCGGCGCCGCCGAGCTGAACCCTCGGCGGTGCCACCCTTTCCCAGGAGACGGACCGCACCACGGCGGCCCCTGGGGGTCTTCCTGATCAGGCCGTCCCGGACACCTCCCCGCCCTCACCGGCGTGGTCCCGGGCAGCAGGCGTGATCGCGAACCAGGCCGGGGACACCTCCGACACCAGCCCCTCCTTCGCCAGCTTCTTCAGCCGCGAACGCGTCGTCTCCACCCGCTCCGGATGCTCACCGATCGCTTCCCCGATGTCCTGCACCTTCAACGCCTGGTGAGCGCCCGCCAGCAGCACCAGAATCCGCTCCCGCGCCACCTCCAGATCCAACGGACCCGGCGCCGGAGGCGGCTCACCGCCGACCGCGCCTGCGCCGGGCGCGGGAGCCGGGACCACCGGCGGGTCCTGCGCCGCGCGAAGCGGCCCGCCGGTGACGCTTCCGAGCCCGTCACCCGTCAGCGATGCCAGCGTTTCCCTGGTGATGACCAGACGTGCGAGCCGCTCCTCCAGCACCGTCGCCTTCTCCCGCAGCGCCGCCAACTCCCCGCGCACCAAAGACTCTTCATGGTCCAGACGCTCGGACCACGGCGGTATCGTCATCGTCTGCCTCCCGCCCGCGGCACCCGCCGGCGTTCTCCGACAGCCCCGGCCGGACCGGAACCCCGCAGTCACCGTAGAAGCAGGCCCGACATGATCACAGAAGGTGACCGCTAACGACCCCAACCGGCCGCAACAGGTCATGATCCGTTCGCAAGAGCCTTGCTCGTGACGCTTATTGCCTGAATTTCGCCGCAATCAATCTCTTTGTGGCTACTTATTGTGATCTCTTCACTCGTAGCCCGATTCTCGGCTGAGGAAGCGGGTCCTGTCCCGTCACGGCCCCAAGCGCCGTGCCCCGGCCCGCAGTCAGTGGTGATGCGCCATGACCGAGGAGACCGAGAAGGTCGGAAACGTCAGCCAGTCCCGCTACGAACAGATCGTCGCCGAACTCCGGCAGGTCGTCGAACAGCAGAGCCAGGGCTCCTTCACGATCGGCGACCGAGCCCTGGAGATCGAGCCCATGAGGCCCCGCGGCGGCATCGTCGACATGGAATGGACGGTCAAGCAGTCCCTGCTGCGCCTGGCCGCAGACATCGGGGTGACGTTCAGCACGGTGAAGAACACCAGGTCCACCGCGGCGCACTGGCCGAAGGAACACCGCCAAGAGGGTGTCTCGTTCACGATCCACCGCATCCTCGCGAGGATCGAGGACGAAGAGGAAAGGTTCGCCGCGGTCAGGACGCCACCTGAAGGCAAGACCCGGTGGCTGCCCGACGACGCCAGGCGGCGGGTCGGATGGAAGGTCGAGACCCCGGAGACCCCGCAGGAAAAGATCACCGAGATCCACCACCTGGCCCGTGACGAGGAAGTCGCCGCGACGGTGACGACCGACTTCCTCAAGCGCCCGCAGGTCGCGGCCAAAGTCTCCCCGGAGAACAAGGTCCGGATGGTCGAGGAGTTCACCCGCGACGAGACGGTCGCCACGACCGCGGCAACCAACCTGCTGCGCCGGCCGGATATCGCCTTCAAGGCCATGGGCGACGACACCGCCCGCTCCCAGGTCAACCACGCCCAGGTCGAACGCGGCAAGCAGGCCCGCGAGCACTTCGAACGCACCAGCCCCGTCGCCCCCGCTGTCCGCCACATCGACCGCACCGCCGAGTTCCTCGACCTCGTCACCGCCTGTCACGCCTTCGTCGCTGCCGCCGGCCGCACCGTCCCTGGCCTGCGCGATCGCACTCTCGTCGACGACGAACGCACCATCGTCCACCAGAACATCGCCAAGGTCCGCGCCACCCTCGACTGGATCGAGACCGCCGTCGACACCGGCAAGGTCGACGTGGACGATGAACTCGCCCGCCTTCTGCGGGGTGAATAGCGGTGGACAAGCGCTCCCCGACCTCGGAGCGCCACGCAGACCTCGTCCGCACCGCTCTGCTCCGCTCCGCGCCTGCCGGCATGACTCTGCTCGAACTCGCCGCAACATGCGGACTCAGCCGCTGGCAGACCCGCCGCGCGATCGCCGCCCTCAAAAACGTCTGCGCGCAGAACGAATGGCCGCCCCTCCTGTGGACCCGCGAACGCGACTACCACTTCTGCGCCGACGAGGCCGAGCTGGAGAACTGGGAACGGGCCTGGATCAGCGAACGCCTCACCCAGTTCCGCCGCATGCTCACCGGCACCCTCGGACCCCACCTCCAACTGTTCCCCCACAGCACCTGGGCCGAATACCTCACCGCCCAGGTACGGGCCATCGAATCCAACCTGGAAGTGGCCTCCCAACCCCGGGCACACTGAACCGCCCCGAACCACGGGAAACGATCACACCCCAGCCGAGAAGCGGCCTCCAGGAGATCGGTGAGTGATCTTCAAAGGCGCGATTCACCCTCAGCGCACTTCCACTACAGTCCTGGGTGGGCCGTGACCGGCGCTGAGGTGGAGTACCACCGGGGAGCGGCCTGGCGAGAGCGTCGATGCCGTGCGCCTGGGCGATTGGTCAACAACGCCTGGAGGCGACCATGGCCTCCAGCACGGTCCGCAAGGCGGCCGACCGCCGTCCGTATCGGTAGGTCAGCCCGTCCACCTGCTTGACGAAGGTCGCCCGCAGACAGCCCCTGTCCAAGCAGCGGAGCCGGCGTACCCGTACTCGATCACCACCGGGCGCCCGTCGACCGCACGGTCCGCGAGTCGTCGCACGTAGCCGCTGTGCACGCGGCCCGAAACTGTCTCGCAACCCGGGCACTCGGCTCCCACCCCCCGAGCGTGCCCGCACTACGACTGACTCGCCGTCTACCAGCACCTCTTCGACCAGGGCACCATCGACTTGGGGGAACCACAGGTCCCTGGATACGACATCGCTCACGGCCGTTCATGATCGCAGATTCGGTGACCCTCCGTGGCCCTGGCACGGAAAGCGATCCAGAACCACGGTTCAAGAAGCGGCGACAGGTTTGTGTGCGCAGTCCCACATGGGGCTCGGGCAGCGGCTGTCCTGCCGGAGTCTGGCAGTCATCCACGATGACCCGGAACTCGCACGGCCTCTGCCCAAAACCTTCTCCGGAGATTCGCGGGGCCGGTGTCGAAACGGAGGCTGCCCGGGCGTCGACGGAGTGAGCGGGGTGGCGACGAGCTCCCGCACAGGACGCCTGGGAGGCCCTCATGAGCACCACCCCCCGCCCCGAGACCCGTACCGCGGCGTTGGTGAGTCGCCGGGTCACGGTCGCTGCCAATCCGTCGGCGATCTTCGCGTTGCTCGCGGCACCGGGCGAGCACGCGGGCTTGGACGGTACCGGTCAGGTGCAGGGGGTCGTGGAGGGGCCGGAGCGGCTGGAGCTCGGCTCGGTGTTCCGGATGCGGATGAAGGGCTATACGACCACGAACACCATTGTGGAGTTCGAGGACGATGCGCTGATCGCGTGGCGGCACCGCGGTCGGCATGTGTGGCGGTGGCGGCTGCGGGCGGTACCCGGAGGCACGGAGGTCACGGAGACCTTCGACTACACCGCCAAGCGGGCCCGGCGGCTGGTACGGCTGATCGGTGTCCCGCGGCGGGCCGGTACCGCGGTGGACAGGACGCTCACCGCGCTGCAGGCGCGGTTCGCCTGAGCGGCCGGGCCGCCTCGACGGCCCGGCACCCGGCCGTGCGGACGCAGCGCTGACGGCCGGCCCGAAAAACACATGTCCTACGCTGTCGAAACCTCGCCGGTGCGCGCGTCGGACTGGTGAGAGGCGGTACAGCCGCCGCGAGGAAAGGGACTGCCATGCGCTACATCCTGATGTCACACGTCGACGACTCCGCTCTGACCGAGATGACGCCGGAGGTGCTCCAGGCGACGATGGAACGTTTCGTGTCCTTCACCCGGGCGCTGGCCGAGTCCGGGGTGCTGCGGGGCGCGGAGCAGTTGCACTCCGCCGACACGGCGACGACGGTGCGCAACCGGCAGGGGGAGGTTCTGCTCACCGACGGGCCGTACGCCGAGTTGGCGGAGTCCTTCGGCGGCTTCTGGATCGTCGAGGCGGCCGATCTGGACACCGCGCTGAAGTACGCGGCCGACTGCCCGGCCGCTGACTTCGGCTCGGTCGAGGTCCGGTCCCTGGCCGAGCTGGGCTGAGCGGGTGTCCGACCCGGTCGAGGTCGCCGTCGAACAGGTCTACCGGGCCGAGTGGCCCACGCTGGTGGCCACTCTGGCGCGGTGGACCGGTGACCTCGACCGGGCCGAGGACGCCGCCGCCGAGGCGATCGCCAAGGCCTTCGAGACATGGCCCCACGACGGGATTCCCACCCGGCCGGGCGCCTGGCTGCAGACCACCGCCCGCCGCCGGATTCTCGACCGGCTGCGGCGCGACCGGGTCGCGGTGGACAAACTCGCCACCCTGGCCCACGAACTGCGCGACGAACCGGCGGCCGACAGCGTCAGCGATCCCGACGACCCGTTCGGCGCCGTGTGCTGGTCCGACACCGCAGCCGAGGACCTGCTCCGGCTGGTGTTCACCTGTTGTCACCCGGCCCTGGCCGCCTCCGCCCAGGTGCCGCTCGCGCTGCGCCTGCTGTGCGGGCTGACCGCCACCGAAACCGCCCGGCTGCTGCTCACCACCGAATCGACCGTCGCCCAGCGCCTGGTCCGGGCCAAACGCAAGATCCGCGACGCCGGGATCGCGCTGGACATCCCGCCCCGCGCCGCGTGGCCGGACCGCCTGGACGCGGTACTGACCGTCATCGGCCTGGTCTTCACCGAAGGGCACACTGCCGCCGAAGGTCCGGTGCTGGTCCGTGCCGCCCTGTGCGACGAGGCATTGCGCCTGGCGGCCTTGTTGCGCAGGCTGCTGCCCGACGAACCCGAAGTCCTCGGCCTGTCGGCACTGCTGCTGCTCACCGACGCGCGACGCGACGCCCGCACCGACGGCGACGGTCTGGTCCTGCTCGCCGATCAGGACCGCGACCGCTGGCGGTGGAACGACATCGGCCATGGACTCGGCCTCGCCACCGAGGCCCTGCGCCGCAGCGGCAGCCGCCCCGGCCGGTGGGTACTGCAGGCCGGCATCGCCGCCCTCCAGGTCCAGCCCGTGCCGGACCGGGATGCCATCGTCACCCTCTACGACCGGCTCGCCGAACAGACACCGTCCTCGGCGGTCCTGGCCAATCGCGCCGCCGCGATCGCCCTCGCCCGCGGACCCGCCGCCGGTATCGCCGCTCTCGACGGTGTTCCAGCCGCCCCCGGCGATCACCGGCTGCTCGCACTCCGGGCTCAGCTCACCGCCGAACTCGGCCGGCGACTCGAAGCGCGGCAATTGATGCACCACGCGATCCAAGCCGCCCGCAACGATGTCGAACGCCGCCACCTGCGGCGACTGCTCGACAACTGGACCCACCCCAACACCTGAGCTCCGCAACACTTCCCAGTCCGCCGACTGCTGGGACGGCGAGCCGTCGGGCGACACCACCCCGGCAGGTCCCGAACTGCTTCTGGACCAAGCGGTCCAGTGTCTCGGCGAGACGCTCCTCCAAGCCGATGATCTGGCCCACCCGGCGGTGACAGCCCACTTGGGAAACGATCACCGGGCGAACGGGAAGCGATCTTCAAGGGGTCCACCTGCTGCTGGCCGGACCCACTCGTGAACACCCCGTGACCACGCAGCCGCCCGGCACGGACGTCACGCCGACGATGTGCAGGCTCTCGTCCATGTCGTGCGCGTAGGGGTCCTCCAGCAGCTCGTTCAGCACGCCGAGGAGGCTGTCGTCCACCACCGGCGTGGCCTCAAGACGGCGTACCGCCTCGGCTGCGTCGATGCCCGCCACGCAGGCCAGGCCCGTGCCGTCGTAGTAGAACTCACCCAGCGCCGCGGTGAGGCGAGGGGCCTCCTGCGCTGCCGCACGCTCGGTAGCGGTGAGGGATACCCCGTCCGGTGCCGGGAACAGCCCGGGCGTCGGTCCGGCCAGGCTCAGCCGCCCCGGCGACCAGCCGCCGAGCGACGGCCGCCAGGGATCGGCCCCGGCAGCGGCGAGCGCCCGTGCGTTGGCCGGCTTCCGGGACATGACGGCTTCCCACAGGGCCGTCACCCCGTCTTCGAGCGCGTCCATCCGCAACCCGGTGGGCGAGCTCCGCAACAGCCTCCGCAGAGCCGAACACCGCCGCCCGGTGTCGAGGCGCCGGCGGATGTCGTCGGCGTCCGTCCAGTTCCCTCCCATGCCGGACCAGCCGTCACCCTGTGCTGCCACCGCTCCCCCTCGAACACGTCGCATGCTTTCGCGCTGCTTCGTCACGCTCTCACCAGTCCAGGTTCGGTGACGGACCTTACCACCCCGAACGCCGTCCGTACGCTGTTAGTACGCGATCCGCACGCTATTAGTACGCGAGAAGGCCGTTTCAGGGTAAGATGGGTGGCGGAGGTGTCTCGATGTCCGAGTTGTTCGACGCGGTTGACGCTCTGGTCGCGTCCCGTTCCGCGCTGCCGCTGCCGGCCGAGCGCAGGCGGCTGCGCCAGGCGCACGCGCTCACCCTGGACGAGGTGGCCGCTGCCCTGGGCGTGCGGCGGGCGACCGTGGGGGGCTGGGAGTCGGGCAAGTCCGAGCCGCGGCCCCCGGAGCGGGAGGCGTACGCGCGCCTGCTGAAGCAGCTCGCCAAGCTCTACCCCGCCGCCGAGGTCACCGGCGCTCCGCAGGAGAACACGGACACCCCGGCGGCGCCGACCGTCACTCCCGTAGCGCCCGCGGCGCGGCCCCAGCCCGCAGGCGGGGCGCCGGAAGCGGCTGTCGCGCCTGCGGCCGAGGAGCCCACCGCCGCACCTTCGGCCACTGCCCCGGCGGCGGGCGCACCGGCCGCCGGGCCGCCGCCGCGTGCCGAACGGACCTCAGGCCCGCGCCGCCCTGCTGCGAAGAAGCCCGCCCCGGCGAACACTCCCGCGCCCAGCGGCCTGTACGTGCACGGTCCGCTGCTCGTCCTCGACGCCGGCACAGAGCGGAATGTGACCGGCTACGGCGTCGGCGGTCTGATCCTGGACGTGCCCGCCAAGTCGCTGCCCGCGCTGGTGGAGTGGACGCTCACCGAGGCGCAGCTGGGGTCGGAGAAGCTGCACGGCTCGGGCAAGGACGGCGACCCGCTGCTGGTGCTCACCGAGGCCGCGTGCGAGCGCTACGGCCTGCCCGCCGCCTTGTCCGAGGCCGAGCGGCTTGCCGGGCGGCTGCCGGAAGGTCACAAGGTCATCAAGCAGCTGGAGCGCGCCGACTGGCAGCTCACCAAGCGTGGGCTGGGGCCGTGGGCGCGGATCTACCGCCCCGCCCACGGCAGCCGCCGCCAGTGCGTACAGCTGTGCATCCCCTCCTGGCGTGCCCTGGACGGTCGTGCCTGGGGCCATGCCGCAGAGCTGGAGCCCGCGGAGCTCGCCCGAGTGCTGGGCGTGTATGCGGTGCGGGTGATGACGCCGGTCGGCTCAACGGCCGTGACGGGGCTGCAGCTGATGACCGCGCTCAACCCGCCGACCCGCGCGAGCGAGCCGGACGCCACCGGCAAGCGGCACCGCGAGCACCGGCCCGGGTCACTGGGCACGCAGCCGGTGGACCCCGCGCCGTGCGAGGCGACCGACGGACACCCCGTCCTGGCCCATCTGCCCCGCTTCCACGTGCGCGGCCCCGGCGAGCGGCTGTTCGAGGAGGCTTACGACTGGGCGCGGGACCTGACCGATGCCGAGTGCATGCAGCGGCACCTGGTCGGCGTGGATGTGAACTTCGCCTTCGGCGCGGCCGCCAACGGGGCGGTCGTCGGGCTGTCATCGCCGCCCGAGCACGTCACCCGCCCCGCATTCGATGCGGCGGTGCCCGGTTCCTGGCTGGTCGACCTCTCCCACGTCGACCTGTCCCGGGTGAAGGTCGCCAAGCAGTGGCGCGACCTCGACGGTGGCCTGCTGCCCAGCCCGTTCACGCCGAGCGGCCAGCGCCCGACCGGTCCGGCCTGGTACGCCACGCCCACCGTGGCGTACGCCGTCGAGCTCGGCTACGACGTCGCGCCCGTGGAGGCGTGGGTGCGCCGGGAGAGCGGCCGGTTCCTGGACGGCTGGTACAAGCGGCTGCGCGATGCCTACGTCGCCACCATGGCGGACCTCGGCGTCGCGGAGAAGCTGTCCCCGGCCGATTTCCTTCAGGCGATGGACGGCTACAAGAGCCGTGATCCGGAGCTGGGGATCGTGGTGGACGCGGTCAAGATGACCGTCAAGGGCGGCATCGGCAAGCTGCAGGAGAAGGCGCGCGGCGGCGGCTGGAAGCCGGGGCAGGCCTGGCCCGCGCTCGCCCGGCCGACCTGGCGCCCGGACATCCGCGCGACCGTCATCTCCCGGGCCCGCATCAACATGCACCGCAAGATGCTCAACCTGGCAGCCGCCACCGGCCGTTACCCGGTCGCGGTGCTTTCCGACTGCGCCGTGTACGCGGCCGACGGCCCCAGCCCGCTGGACGTGCTGCCCTACGGCGCGGACGGCAAGACCGTACCGGGCAGCTTCCGGCTGGGGGTCTCGCCGGGCATGGTCAAACACGAGGGCACCCAGAGCGTGCTGTGGGGGGCGGACGTCCTCGAACAGCTCGCCGCCGACGGCCATGTCGCCAACCTCGCCCGCTACATCAAGACCGGCGAGGTCACCGCCAAGGACACCGGGGAATAGGAGAGTTACGCCGATGGTCACGGTCGGGGAAGAACTCGACAAGGCGGTGCAGGGGGCGTTCACGCGGCCTGTCCCCAAGTCCGCCGGGGCGCAGATGCGTTACCTGGTCCGACAACACCAGCGCAGCACCCGACGCGTGGCCGAACTGCTGGGTATCAGCCAGCGCACCGTCGAGCGGTATGTGAACAAGCAGATCAAGACCCCCCGGCCGGAGCTCGCCGAGCGGCTGGAGCGTGAGGTCCGCGCGCGCTGGCAGCCGCAGATCAGGGCGAAGGCGAAGCAGGCCGCGGCCACCACAAGCGGCATCATGATCGATGTCCAGGCGAGGTTCGGCTACACCGCCGCCCCCGGCAGCACCGACCAGGCCCGCGTACGCCACCTCACCCTCGCCCTCCCACCCCACCACGCCGCCCGCCTCCTCCAAGCCCAGGAAACCGGCGCCGACGAGAACGACCTCCGCCAGGTCGCCGCCGAAGCCCTGGGCGAGGTCTACTTTCGCGACAACGGGCGCCGCGCGCACGGTCTGGAAGTGCAGCTCAACGACATCGTCGACCTCCAGTTCGAGCTGTAACCGGTCAATGGCGGGAAAGGGGGCAGCTGCGGCAGTCGGTCACTTCGGGCCAGGCACGGCTGCACCCCGGTGGCAGGTTCAGGACCGGCTATCACGCTTGATCAAAGAAATAGGAGAAGGGGCCCGGCTGATGCCGGGCCCCTTCTCCTTCGTAGCGGGGACAGGATTTGAACCTGCGACCTCTGGGTTATGAGCCCAGCGAGCTACCGAGCTGCTCCACCCCGCGTCGGTGGCGCCACTGTACACGGGGCTCCGGAGGCCGGCGGAATGAGCCGTAGGCGATGTTGTAGGTTCCAGGGGTCCGTTAGCAGTGTCGGTCGATCTCCAGCAGTCGGCTGGCAATCTTCCGACGCGCGTTAGCAACGACTGGGTCGGAAGCGAGCAGTCCCGGGTCAACGGCGCTGGGCCCCAGCCCCACCACCACGACTGTCTGGCCGCCACGCGCAACAGCGGGATGCCAGGATGTCCGGGTGGTCAGCGCTGAAGAGTGGATTCGAATCCGTCGCGGCCTGCGGTTCGGACAACGGTTCCGAGGGACGGTGACAGCAGTCCCGAGGCCGGGCGCGATCGGGATATTCGTCGACATCGGTCTTCCGGTCGGAGGGTTCGTCGATGTTCTGCTTCTGCCGGCGGTCGCAGAACGCTGGCCAGACGAAGGAACCGAGGCCGAATTCGAGGTCTGGTGGGCCGATCAGCGACAGCAAGTGCGACTCAAGCCAGTTGACCCGCAGTTCCTGCGTGACGACTTCGCCCACTGGCAGGCGGACCGGCGGCCCGGCTGGCCAGAAGACGTGCCGGTGGACAAGGCATGGGTCGATGCGGCGGCGACGTATCTACGGGGAACTGGCGTGATCGAGGAGACACTGCGCTCAGCAGGCTGGCGGCCGGGACGGCACATCTCGACGGACCACTGGCGCAAGACGCTCGAGAAGACCGGCCTGGTCCGCATGCACGATGCCGCTGAAGCCTTCTTGGCGGAGTTCGGTGGCCTGGACGTCCAGATCAGTGGCCCCGGGATCACCTGCGCCAAGACCCCCTTCAACTTCGACCCGGACAACCTGATCGGCGAGGAAGACCGCTTCGCCGACTGGAGTCACACCATCGGGCGCGCCATCTTCCCCCTCGGCGAACTCGATGAGGGCAGATTCTTCCTCGGCATCGACGAGAACAGCGAGATCTACCTGGTCGCGACCTGGCTGGCTACGTTCGGCGATGCCCAGGACGCGCTGGAGAAGCTCATCCTGGGCATCGCCCCGGAGCGGATCGAGACTGCCGACTGAACAGCCCCAGCCGGACCGGGCTCCACTCCGACGATGCTTCCCGGCGGTCCACGCGATTGCTAAAGACCAGCCGATCGACACGCTGCTAACGCGACGCGGAATCCGCAGTCTCAGCAGGGCCTCCTGCTAACGAAGCGGCCGAACCTACGGATGTCCCGGGCAGCCGGGCCCACCGCGTAAGGCATCGCGTCAGACGGTCTGCCGACCACCCGTTGAAACGCCGTCACCAGGAGCGTGTCGGCGGCGCGCGTCCCCGGTCCACCGGGCAGCACCTCGGTACTGATCTGTGTGAACCCGGCCTCGTCGAGAAGCATGATCCACACGGGCTCCTGAAGCACCCAGCGGCGCATGAGCACCACCGTGCCGTCCGGCGTCTTCGCACCGATCTCGGTGTGCCGCACTCTAGGATGGGCCGGCGCGCCGCCGAGGTGATGGGCAAGGGTGGCGAACACCAGCCGCCCGCCGGGGCGCAGCGCGCTCAGCGCCGCGGGCAGCAGTTCGCGCGGCTCGGTGAAGTCGACGGCGCCGAAGACGCTGTAGAGCACGTCGTAGGTGTCGGCGCTGGTCCTCAGGTGGGCCGGCACGTCGCAGTGGGCCAGGCTCAGCCGCTGGTGAGTCTGCGGGCTGATGCGCCTGTTCGGCATCACGGAGAAGACCGCCATGCACTACGTCGGCGTGGCCCGTCCGGAGAAGACCGCCCAGCTTCCCCGGTGACGGCCGGTGCGAGAACGACAGCGGCGGGGCCGCCCGGAGTTACCGGGTGCGCTGCACGCTCGCCACGAAGCTGGAGAACGAGCTCGTCGAGGCTGCCGACGAGAAACAGCTGAACATGACGATCGCCCGCTACGGCCGCGCGTCGACCCGCGCTGACGGCATGACACGGGTCGGTGACGCAACGGCTCGGCTTGTTCCAGATGGAGCTCCATCAGCCGGCAGGGCCCGACCCGGCTCGGCGGTCATGCCGGGCGCAGGGGCTCGAGCAGAGTGAGCGCCGAATGAGCCGGTCTTCCCTCCGCCGGGGGCATGGCGCTGAGGCTGCGCAGTCGTTCGTTGCGCTGCTCCAGGGCCTGGGCGGTGGTGGGGAAGAGGGTGGCGCCGCCCTGGCTGACCAGCCCCTGGTTCGCGGTCACGAACTGCCGGGTGTCGCGTTCGTAGGCGGCGAAGCCCGCGCCGTGACCCCGGTTGGCGAGGCAGCCGGCGAGCATGTACGCGCCGACGAGCGCGAGGCTGGTGCCCTGTCCGGTGAGGAACGAGGGCGCGTACGCGGCGTCGCCGACCAGCGCGACCCTGCCGCTGGACCAGCGGGGCATGCGGATCTGGCTGACCCCGTCGAAGAACAGGTCCTCCGCCTCGCGCAGGGCGGCCAGCATGCCCGGGACCTCCCATCCCGCGTCGGCGAAGACCTTGGCGACCAGGTCGCGTTGGGCCTGCGGGTCCCGGAACGCCTCCATGGGCGGCTCCGGCCGGGCGAAGTTCAGGAAGGCGTGCACCTCGTCGTCGTCCCCCACGGCGTAGAGTGCCGCGGCCCTGCCCGGGGCGTTCCACATCACGGTCTCGTGGGAGAGCCCGAAGGTGTTGCGCATGGTGAACACAGCGAAGCAGTAGCCGAGGTAGCGGTGGAACTGCTCTTCGGGACCGAACAGCATCTCCCGGGTGCGCGAGTGCATGCCGTCCGCACCGAACACCATGTCGAACGTGCGGCTGCCGCCCCCGTGGAAGGTGACGTCGACCCCGTGGTCGCTCTGGTCGAGGGTGTCGATGGAGTCGTTGAACAGGAACTCCACGTCGTCACGGACCGCCGTGTGCAGCGCTTCCGTCAGATCCCCGCGCCGTACCTCCAGGTCCCGTCCCGCGACGCCGCCGGTGACGGCATGCGGGTGAAGGGAGGTCACCTCGCTGCCGTCCGAATCGAGGAAGGTCAGCCGCCGCAGGTCGATGTGCGCCTCCCGCAGCCGCGGCAGGATCCCCATCCTCCGGACGACTTCCAGTGCGGTGCCGCGCACGTCGATGGGATAGCCACCCCCACGCAGGGTGGGCGCCTTCTCCACGACCGTGACCGCGTATCCGTAGCGGTTCAGCCAGAACGCGAGGGCGGGCCCCGCGATGCTCGCCCCGGATACCAGGACCTTGCGCCTCGGCGTGCTACGGACATCCGTCAGCTGATCGGTGAGGGTCATTCCTTGACTCCTTTGGGCATGGTACGAGTGACGAACAGGGCCAGCGACGTGACGACGCCGGCTATGACGAAGCCGGTGACGTAGGCCGATTCGGCCGAGACCTCCGACCCGGAAGGGGTTGCGGCGGTGAGGAGCGCACCACCGAGCTGCCCGCCCACGGCGTAGCCGAGTACGCGGCTCACCAGGATCAGGCTGGTGGCGATGCCGGTGTCCTTGGCATCGACGGCCGTGGCGGTGCTGGTCATCATCGCCGTGACGCACAGGCCGTTGGCCAGCGCGATCAGCGCCTTGCCGACGACGACGTGCCAGACCTCGGTGTGCACGGACGCCAGGACGACCAGGGAGACGGCCATCATGACGACCCCGGTGTCGACCACGGCACGCGAGCCGAAACGCCGGTCCCCGATACCGCCGAGCGGCCCGGCCAGCGTCGCGGCGACGGCGCCGGGCAGCAGGAAGAAGCCGATCTCGGTGGCGCTGGCGCTGAATCCGTACCCGTCGCCGCGCTCGTCGAGCAGCTGCGGAACGAGATAGACCGCCATCGAGGTGCCGAGGCAGATCACGAATGTCAGCGCACACGCCTTCCAGATCGCGGGCCGTGCCAGCATGTGCAGATCGATCATCGGAGAGGCCGCACGCCGTTCGACGGACACCCAACCGGTGACGAAGACGGCCAGAAACACGACGAGGGCGCCGAGCACGAGTGGTTGCGAGGCCGCTTCGGGCGCCAGCGCGAGTACGAGCATGAGCGTGACCAGTGTCCCGCTCAGGAGCAGCAGGCCGGGCCAGTCGATGTCGGCGTCGTCCGACCCGCCCGGCTGGTCGGACGGCATGAGCCTGTTCACGAGCAGGGTGGCCCCGATGACCGCGATCGTGGGCAGCGCGAACATCCAGTGCCGGGAGAGCTCTTCCGCCACCGGCCCGGCCGACAGCATGCCGACCATCCCTCCCCCGACGAAGAGTCCGCTGACCACCCCGATGGCAACCTTCGACTCTCCCGGGGGCAGGTTTTTGCGCACGACGATGAACGACAGGGGAAGCGCGCCCACCATCGCCCCTTGCAGCACCTGCCCGAGCAGCAGCACGGGCAGGTTCGGGGCCAGGGCGGACACCGTGCCGCCGACCGCGACGACCGCCATCAGCCGGATCAGGACCCGTTTCCCGCCGTAGCGGTCGCCGAACTTGCCTGCCAACGGCGTGATGAGTGCCCCGGTGATGAGGAGCACGATGCTGAGCAGCGCCCCTTCGGACTGGCTCATGTCCAGTTCGCGTTCCAGGAGCGGGACCGTCGGTGACACCACCGACTCCAGAGCGCCGGTGGCCAGTGCCAGTAAACCGAGGGCTCCGACAGCGGCCTTCCCGATGGGGGCCGGGGGAGCCAGGGTTGTGGTCATGAGTGTCCTTTCCGTCATTACCCGGGTGAGGAAGGGGGCAGCAGGGGGCGCGCACGGCATGTCGCGCTGCCGCCCCGCGGCTCGTGCCGGACGCGGGCAAGGGCCGCCGCGGCACGGTGTGCGCTGCTCCGCGGCCCGAGAGACGGGAGCCGATACGGGGTGGGAGCCGGGTACGGGGGCCGATGCGATGCCGGCTGCCGCCCCGGATGGGCTAGGACCAGCGGCGCAGCGTGGCCCGGGCCGGCAGCGTGACCGCCGGCAGGGCAAGGCCGACGCCGGCGCCGTGCCGGCGGAGGACGGCACCGACGCCGACGCCCTCGCCGGCGCCGTGAAGCAGGCCCTGGCCGGCTCCGGCGTCCAGGTCCACACCGGCGACGACCGCGGTGCCGTCGAGGACCCGGGCCTCGGGTACGCCAAGGTGACGCTCTTCGGAATCGGCGGCTCCTTCGGCGGCGTCGCCGCCATCGTCGCGGTCTTCACGGCCGCCGGAACCGTCGCGCGTACCAACGCCCGCCGCCTCGCCTCCGCGATCACCTCGATCGTGCTCGCCGTGGCCTTCTCCTCGACCCTCCATCAGCAGCGCGAGGAAGGTCCCCGCGAAGGACGCGGGCTTGAAGCGCACGGCCTCACGGGCGAGTCCGTTGGGGCGCGTCATGCCGCCACCCCCGCCGTCGCACCGGAGCGGGAGGCGCGCGAGGTGAGCACGGCCATCCGTGCCGCGATCTGCTCCGCCGAACCGCGCTCGAGGTGGTCGGCGAAGGCGCCGTCGGCGAGGAACAGCACATGGTCGGCCCAGGCGGCCGCGGCCGGGTCGTGGGTGACCATGACAACGGTGGGGCCCAGAGCGTCCACCGCGTTGCGCAGCAGGCCGAGGACCTCGGCGGCGGTGCCGGTGTCGAGGGCGCCGGTGGGTTCGTCCGTGAAGATCACGTCGGGGCTGGTGACCAGGGCGCGGGCGACGGCCACGCGTTGCTGCTGACCGCCGGAGAGCTCTCCGGGCCGGCGCTTGGCCTTGTCGGCGAGTCCGACCTGGGCGAGCACCGCCTGCGCCTGGCGCCGGTCCTGGCGCTGCCCGGCCAGGCGCATGGGCAGCAGCACGTCCCATGACCGCGGTGAACGTGCCGCGCGGCAGGGCGAGGCGATGCCCGCGAGGGCGTGCACCGTGCCCGCCCCCGCGGCCGTACTGCCGCCGGACGTCGCGCAGTTCGACGGCGAGAGCGGGCGTGGCGGCCGGGACCCCGGGCCGGGTGTCCGCCTTCTGCCGCTTGCCCCTGCGTAGCCTCATGTCCCGTCTCCCTCTCACGTGCACTTTCTGTGACGGGTGAAGAGTGCGGGGACGGCCTTGCGCCGGGCGTCATACCGGGGAGCCAATGTGGGGGTGCTACCGCGGTAGGGGGTGGAGGAGGGGCGGGGGCGGTCCTACTCGCCTGGAGTGACCAGCCCCGACTCGTAGGCGAAGACCACCGCTTGGGCGCGGTCGCGCAGGTCAAGCTTGGTCAGGACGCGGCTGACGTGCGTCTTCACCGTCTGCTCAGCCAGCACCAGCGTCTGCGCGATCTCCTTGTTCGACTGCCCGCGGGCCACCAGCATGAGGACCTCGCTCTCGCGTTCCGTCAGGCCTTTGAGCCGCAGCGCCGCGGGCTTGCCCCGGGCGGCGGGACGCTGCTTGGCGAAGTCCGCGATGAGGCGGCGTGTCACGGAAGGGGCGAGCAGCGCGTCGCCCGAGGCCACGACGCGGACCGCCGCGATGAGGTCGGCCGGCGGCGCGTCCTTGAGGAGGAAGCCGCTCGCGCCCGCCCGGAGCGCCTCGTAGACGTAGTCGTCGACGTCGAAGGTGGTGAGCATCAGGACGCGCGGCCGGTGTGTCACACCGGGTGCCGGCTCCAGGAGGCGGCGTGCGGCCTCCAGCCCGTCCATCTCCGGCATCCGCACGTCCATCAGCACGACGTCCGGGTGGGTACGCCGGCTCAGCTCGACGCCCTGCGCGCCGTCGGGGGCCTCGCCCACCACGTCGATGTCGCTCTGGGCGGCCAGCAGGGCGGCGAAGCCGGCCCGCACCATGGCCTGGTCGTCGACGATGATGACGCGCGTCGTCACGTGAAGTCCTTTTCAGTCAAGGAAGTTCAGGGGAAGTCGGGCGGCGACCCGGAAGCCGCCGGCCGGCAGCGGCCCCGTGTCCAGGCTGCCGCCGACGAGCCGCACCCGCTCGCGCATGCCGACGAGGCCGTGCCCGGTGCCGCCCGCCTCGAGCGGCCCGTCGGGCGGCTGGGGCGGCGGTCCGTTGACGACCAGGACGGTGAGCCGCGCACCGTCCTGCGGATCGGACTCCGTCACCGACAGCGACACCTGCGTGCGGGCACCCGGCGCGTGCCGCACGACGTTCGAGAGAGCCTCCTGGACGATCCGGTACGCGGACAGGCCGACCGCCTCGGGCACCTCGACGTCGCAGGGGGTGAACTCCACCGGCCCGCGGGCCCTCGCCGTCACTTCCACCAGCTGCCCGATCTGCGCCAGGCCCGGCTGGGGCGCGAGCTCGCCGTGCGCCTCCTCGTTGCGCAGCACGCCGAGGAGCCGTCGCATTTCGCCGAGCGACTCGCGCGCGGTCGCCGCGATGGACGTGAACTCCTCCCGCACGTCCGGCGGCAGCCTGTCGAGGCGGTACTCCGCGGTGTCCGCCTGCACCGTGATGACGGACATGTGGTGTGCCACCACGTCGTGCAGCTCGCGGGCGATCCGGGCGCGCTCCTCCAGCAGCGTCCGCCGGCCACGTTCGGCCTCGCTGATCGTCTCCTGCTCGACCAGCCTGCGCTGCGCCTCGGACCGCTCGCGCAGCGCACCGCCCAGCAGGAGCGCGACGCCCCCGAGGATGGTGAACAGCAGGCCCATGGCGCCGAAGCCATGGGGCGCGACGAACCCCAGGGCCACGTTCGCGGCGGCCGTGGCCAGCCACACCAGCAGCAGTGTCCGGCGCCGCTCGCGCAGCCCCAGGGCGAGGCAGAGGCCGACATACCCGACGATCTCCATGGGCGGGAACGGCCACAGCAGCCGCTCCTGGAAGTCGACGGTGAGCAGGGCGAGCGCCCCGGCGACGTCCGCGACGAAGACCACGTACCAGGCCTGCAGCGGCCGTACGACGGCGAGCAGCAGCGGCGCGGCCTGCGCGACGGCCAACCCGCCGGCGACGCCTCCGGTCAGGCCGTAGTCGGCGGTGAGGACCACGATGGTCGTGGGCAGCAGGGCGACGCACAGCACGAACGCCACGGCCCACGGCAGCAGCCGCACCCATCGCCGCGAAGCCCCCGCGAGCAGTGCGCGCGGGCGTTCCTCCTCCACTGAGGTCATGCGCACCAGCCTATGTGCGCCGCGACGGCGTCCGGAGTGGCGCAAGGCGTCGGCTCCTCATATGTCGGCACGCAGCGGTTCTCCCACATGTGCCGCAGGGCCTGACGGCAGGAGTCGACGAGGTCGGTCTCCGCGTAGGGGATGCCGAGGTCGCGGCAGCGGGCCTTCACCATGGACCGGGCGAGCCTCAGGTGCGGGCGGGGCATGCCGGGGAACAGGTGGTGCTCGATCTGGTGGTTGAGGCCCCCGAGGAACCACTCGGTGAGGAAGCTGCCCCTGACGTTGCGGGACGTGAGGACCTGGAGCCGCAGGTGTCCCCACTTCTCGCCGTCGGGGTCGGGCATGTCCATCCCCTTGTGGTTGGGCGCGAAGGCCATGCCCGGGTGCAGCCCGGACAGGGCCTGGTGGAGCGCCGCGAAGACGAGTGCGTGCGTGAGCGGCATGGTCGTCAGGAGGAGGGTGACGTACCCGGCGACGTGGGCGACGAGGAGCATGCCCTGCCCTCCGCCAGTCGTTCGCGGCCGGTCTGACGGCGCAGGCCCTGGAAGCCGTGGAGCTTCAGGGCCAGCCCTTCGAGGAGGGTCAGGGGGAAGAAGAGCCATGCCTGGTGGCGCGTCACCGACACGAGTCGTCGTAGACGGGCTCAGCTGAACATCAGCTCCCCGCATGCTCTGCAGCCCGCTGAGCTTGACTCTGTCGGGGATCTTGGAGTTTCCCGGTACGGCAGCGAGATCGACAGGCATGCTCGTGTGGGTCCGCCGACCGATACAGCTGTCGAGGTGCTCGTTGTCCCTTCGTCCCCGTTCCGGTGAGCAGGTTCCGCCTCTGACTGCGCAGGTCGCGCGGGCGAGCAACCCGGGTGGCACGACGGCGATATGGGTGCGTGACCGCCTTGATGGGCTGTGGTGCGACGAGGACTTCGCCGACTGGTACCCGCGGGACGGGCGTCCGGGTCTGTCGCCCGCTCAGCTGGCCACTGTGTGTGTGCTGCAGTTCCTGCTCGGTCTGTCGGACAGGCAGGCCGCCGAGGCGGTCCGCTGCCGCATCGACTTCAAGTACGCCATGGCCATGGAGCTGGACGACCCCGGCTTCCACCACAGCGTGCTGGGCGACTTCCGAGACCGTCTCGCCGAGGACGGCCGCGCCGACCGCCTCCTCGACCTCGCACTCGCGCGCCTGAAGGAGGCCGGTCTCGTCCGCGAGCGCACCACCCAGCGCACCGATTCCACGCACGTTTCTGGCAGCGGTGCGGGATCTGACCCGTCTGGAGCTGGTCACAGAGGCGGTCCGCGCCGCGCTCGAAGAGGTCGCAGGTATCTCTCCTCATCTGCTGGACGGGCTGGTCGACGAGGACTGGGGGCTGCGCTACGGCCGGCCGGTTCGCCTGGGGAAGAACCCCACCAAGCCCGTGACCAGGATTCTTGCCACCGGAAACGACGCCGTCCGACTTCTGGAATACCTCCACCGCTTCGGAGCGGGCCGCATGTCCGGTCCTCGTATCCAGGCTCTGCGCCAGATCATGGTGCAGAACTATCACCGTGATGCCGCGGGCCACCTGCGCTGGCGCACCGCCGAGAAGGAGGGCGGGGCGGGTCTGCCGTCGTCGTCGAGGGCGATCGTCTCTCCCTAAACACCTCGGCCCGCTACGCGCGACACGGGCACATCATCAGCTGGAAGGGGTTCGCCGCTCATCTGACCGAGACCTGTGCTGCCGACAGCCCCAACGTGATCACGGATGTCGCCACCACCGCGGCCACCACCCACGACAGCCAGGTCCTGCCCGGCGTCCACACACGCCTCGCCCGCCGCGGCCTGCTGCCCGCCGAGCACCTGGTCGACGCCGGCTACACCTCTCTGCCCCACCTGGAAAAGGCCGCCCGTGAACACCAGGTCACCGTCTCCGGTCCGCTGAAGAGCAACCCCACCCGCCAGCACCGCCGAGGCGAGGGCTTCGCCCGGGACGACTTCCATATCGACTTCGACCGTCAGCAGGTGACCTGCCCCCAGGGACAGGTCAGCGCGGGCTGGCACGGCCCCTACCCGACATCCTCACCTACCGCCGCCCCGCTGATCGTGGCCAGGTTCACCAAGAGCCAGTGCCGCCCCTGCCCGGCCCGCACCCAGTGCACCAGCACCGCCGACGACGCCCGCACCGTGGGCTTCTCTCCCCGAGAGCTCCGTGACCTGCAACTCCGCGTCCGTGCCGAGCAGCAGACGCCCGAGTGGAAGGCCCGCTACGCGGTCCGCTCCGGAGTGGAGGGCACGGTCAACGAGTTCGCCCACGGACACGGCATACGGCGCTGCCGCTACCGAGGAAAGGGAAAGGTCCACGTCCAGCACGTCCTGACAGCCATCGCCGTGAACATCGAGCGCCTCAGCGGACTGCCACCAGCTGAGGAAGCCCCCACATCCCGCCGGCCGACGGCCTTCCAGAACTACCTCGACCAACGCGAGATCCCTCGCCTGAAGTCCTGGCGAACCCTGGGCACTTGACTCCGCCGGCACCAAGATCCCCGACAGAGTCAAGCTGAGCGGTGACGCGCCGCATGGGGAAGTCCTGCAGTCGTTCACGCGCACCGGGCGCCCGGCACGGTCCGCCCCCGTCCGCGCTCCGTCGGCGGGCGGGGGCGGTCCCCTGGTGCGGCACGCCACGCGGGATGCTGTGTGGCCGCACCGGCCCGGTCAGGCGCCGGGCAGCACGCCGGTACGGGCGACCTCGGCGTACCAGCGGGCGCTGGCCTTGGGGATGCGGGTGCCGGTCGGGTAGTCGACGTACACGGCTCCGAAGCGCTTGCTGTAGCCGTGGGCCCACTCGAAGTTGTCCAGCAGGGACCACAGGAAGTAGCCGCGCACGTCCGAGCCGTCCAGGATCGCCTGGTGGACGGCGGCCAGGTGCCCGCGCACGTAGGCGATGCGGGCGGGGTCGTTGACCTGGCCGGCCGGGTCGGCGTAGTCGTCGAAGGCGGCACCGTTCTCGGTGATGACCAGCGGCAGCCGGGGGAAGTCGACGGAGAGACGTCGCAGGAGGTCGTACAGCCCGCTGGGGTCGACGGCCCAGCCCATCGCGGTGGTCTCGCCGGGCGGCTGGTGGAAGGCGACCGGGTCGGCGGCCGGCCAGGGGCTGTGGGCGCTGTTGCCGTGTCCGTCGGAGGTGTGGGTGCCGCTGCCGTCGGCCTCGGAGACCAGGGTGGGGCTGTAGTAGTTGACGCCCAGGAAGTCCAGCGGCTGGTGGATGTCGCGCAGGTCGCCGTCCTGGACGAAGGACCAGTCGGTCAGCTCGGCGGTGTCCTTGAGCAGGTCCTCCGGGTAGGCGCCGGTCAGCATCGGGCCGGTGAAGACCCGGTTGGCGAGGGCGTCGATCCGGCGGACCGCGTCGGCGTCGCCGTCCGAGTCGGTGAGCGGGCGCACATGGTGGATGTTGAGTGTGACCGAGACCTGAGCGTCGGCGCGCAGGCGGTCGCGCAGTGCCTGGACGGCCAGGCCGTGGCCCAGGTTGAGGTGGTGGGCGGCGCGCAGGGCGGCGACCGGGTCGGTGCGGCCGGGGGCGTGCACGCCGGAGCCGTAGCCGAGGAAGGCGCTGCACCAGGGTTCGTTGAGGGTGGTCCAGGTCTTCACCCGGTCGCCGAGGGCGTCCGCCGCGAGGGCCGCGTACTCGGCGAACCGCTCGGCCGTGGCCCGTTCGGGCCAGCCGCCCGCGTCCTCCAGTTCCTGGGGCAGGTCCCAGTGGTAGAGGGTCGCTACGGGCTGGATGTTCTTCTCCAGCAGCGCGTCGACCAGCCGCCGGTAGAAGTCCAGCCCCTTCTGCACGGCCGGGCCGCGGCCGGTGGGCTGGATCCGGGGCCAGGCGAGGGAGAAACGGTAGGCGCCCAGGCCGAGTTCGGCCATCAGGGCGACGTCCTCGTTCCAGCGGTGGTAGTGGTCGGTGGCGATGTCACCGGTGTCGCCGTTGCGGACCCGGCCGGGGGTGCGGGCGTAGGTGTCCCAGATGGACGGCGTACGGCCGTCCTCCGCGGCGGCCCCCTCGATCTGGTACGAGGCGGTCGCGGAGCCCCAGAGGAAACCTCGGGGGAAGGTGCGTGCGGCGTCCGGGGCGGACCGGCTCTGCTGTGCTGCGGTGACCACGTAAGTCCTTTCGAGGGGGGATGGTGGTGTGCGCGGGTGCGGTGGGTGGCATTGGGCGCGGTGGGTTCCGGGGCGTGTCGGCCGGGCGAGGGGCGGGCTCGGCTGTGCGGGGGCGCGCGGGGGCGGGTCAGCCCTTCACGGCGCCCGCCATGATGCCGCTGACGATCTGCCGGCCGAAGACGATGAACATCGCCAGCAGCGGCAGGGTGCCCAGCAGCGCGCCGGCCATGATCAGCGACTGGTCGCGGACGTAGCCCGCGCTGAGCTGGGTGAGGGCGACGGGGACGGTGGGGTTGGTCATGTCGAGGACCACGAACGGCCAGAAGAAGTCGTTCCAGGCGTGCACGAACGTGATCATGAACAGGACGGCCATCGCGGGCCGGGCGACGGGCAGCACGATGCTCCAGAAGATCCGCAGCGAGTGCGCCCCGTCCACGCGTCCGGCCTCGACGAGTTCGTCCGGCAGCGCCTCGGACAGGTACTGCCGCATGAAGAACACCCCCACCGCGCTCACCAGCGTCGGGAAGATGACGGCGGGCAGCTGCTGGGACCAGCCCAGCTCGGACATCATCATGAACAGCGGTACGACACCGAGCTGCGGCGGCACCAGCATCGTGCCGATCACCAGCATGAGCAGCGCGTTGCGGCCCTTGAACCGCAGCTTGGCGAAGGCGAACCCGGCGAGCGTGGCGAACATGACCGTGGACAGGGCGATCACCCCGGCCACGATGAGGCTGTTGACCATGGCCTTGCCCATCGCCGCCTCGTCCCAGGCCCGGGCGAGGTTGCTGAACAGGTTCGGCCCGGGCAGGAAGGGCGGCGGTGTCTGGCTGACCCGGGTGTTGTCGGTGGAGGCCGCCACCATCGTCCAGTACAACGGGAAGATCGACAGCAGTGCCATCACGGCGAGCAGCACATAGGCCAGCGGGCCGGCGTGGTGCTGGCGGCCCGCTCGCTGGCGCAGCAGCCGGCCACCGCGGCCGGCCGGCTTGCGGGGGGTGCGGACCGCGCTGCCGGTCCGGGCCGGGAGACTCTGAGTGGTCATGGTGACTCCAGGTCAGGACGTGCCGGAGCGCAGGCGCTTGACGAGGCGCTGCACGAGGAAGACGAGGACGAGCAGCAGGAACATGGCCCAGGCGACGGTGGCCGAGCGGCCCATCTGGTAGTTCTTCCAGCCCTCCTCGTACAGCAGCAGGCCCAGTGTCTGGTACTGGTTGTCCGCGCCGCCGGTGATGCCGTTCGGGCCCTGTCCGAAGATCAGCGGTTCGCCGAACAGCTGGGTGGCGCCGATGGTGGAGAGCACGATGGTGAAGACGATGGTGGAGCGGATCCCGGGCACCGTGACGTGGGTGAACTGCTTCCAGCGGGAGGCGCCGTCCAGGGAGGCCGCCTCGTACCGGTCGGCGGGGATGGCCTGCATGGCGGCCAGGTACAGCAGCGCGTTGTAGCCGGTCCAGCGCCAGATGACGATGGTGGAGATCGCGATCTGGGCGGGCCACTTGCCGCCCTCCCAGTCCAGGGGGTCGATCCCCACCGTGCCGAGCGCCCAGTTGATCATGCCGAAGTCACGTTCGAAGATCATCGTGAAGACGAGGGCGGCGGCGGCGACCGAGGTGGCGTAGGGGACCAGGGAGGCGACGCGGAAGAACAGCGAGGCGCGCATGCGGTAGTTGAGCAGGTGCGCCAGTCCCAGGGCCATCAGCAGTTGCGGCACCGTGGAGATGACACCGATGGTGATCGTGTTCTGCAGCGCGTTCCAGAACCGTGAATCGCCCCACAGCTCCACGTAGTTGTCGAACGCCACCCACTGCATGACGTCGAGGGTGGCGAGTTCCACGTCGTGCAGCGAGATCCACGACGTGTAGAGCAGGGGGTAGAAACTGAACGCGGCGAAGACCACGAAGAACGGCGCGACGAACGCGTACGGGGCGCCCTTGAGGTCGAGGCGGTGCAGGAGCGCGCCGCGCCGCCGCGCCGGGCCCTTGTCCGGGGAGTGCCCGGCGGGGGCCGTGGTGGTGGAGGTGGCCACCGGAGGATCCTTCCTGAGAGCGGATGGGTGAGCCGGCCGTCCGGGCCCGCCGCCGAACAGCGGGCCCGGACGGCCGCGGCCGGACGGACGGGGGTCAGCCGACCGCCTTCTCGATGCGCTCCGCGGTGGTCTTCCACGCCTTGTCCCGCGCGGTGCCCTGCTGCTCGATCAGGGTGAGGCCCTGGGAGAAGGTGTCCTTGATCGTGCCGTCCTTGCGGCCGAGGACCTGCTTGTCCGGTATCTCCTGGGCGGCGGCGCCGAAGATCTCGCCGATCGGCGCGTCACCGAAGTACGCCGATTTGGCGTTCTTCACGTCGGCGCTCTCCAGTGCCTCGCGTGAGGAGGGGATGTTGCCGATCTCCTTGAAGATGTGGGCCTGCTGCTCCGGCGCGGTCAGCCAGGCGACGAGCTTCTTGGCCTCCTCCTTCACCGGGCTCTGCTCGATCACGCCGAGGAAGGACCCGCCCCAGTTGGCGCCCTTGGGTGCCTTGGCCACGTCCCACTTGCCCTTGTTCGCCGCACCGGCCTTCTCGCTGATGTGGCTGAGCATCCACGCGGGACACACGGCCGTGGCGAAGGTGCCGTTGGCCAGACCCGGGTCCCAACCGGGCTGGAACTGGCGCAGCTTGGCCGTCAGGCCGTCCTCCGCTGCGTCCGCGGCGAGGTTCCACGCCTCCTTGACGGCGGGGTTGGAGTCGTAGATCAACTCGCCCTTTTCGTCGTAGTACTGCTCGGGGTAGCCGTAGACCATGGCGTTGAACAGGCCGCTGGCGGCGTCCATGTAGGCGACCTTGTCACCCTTGAAGTCCTTCTTGAAGGTGCGGCCGACCTCGACGTACTTCTTCCAGTCGCCCGCCCAGAGCGCCGCGACCTCTTCGCGGTCGGTGGGCAGGCCCGCCTTCTCGAAGTAGTCCTTGCGGTAGCAGACGGCCATCGGGCCGATGTCGGTGCCCAGCCCCAGCACCTTGCCGTCCGCAGTGCTGATCTGGGACTCCTTCCACGGCAGGAAGTGGTCGGTGCCCGACGTCCCGGCGAAGTCGGCGAACCGGGAGGCCTGCGTCTCGGTGATCTCCTTGGCACGCCCGATCTCGATGCCCTGGATGTCCTTCAGGCCCTTGCCTGCGGCGAGCCTGGTCTGCAACGCGGTGTAGTAGGTCTGCTCGTCACCGGCGATCTCGGCCTTGATGTCGACGCCGGGGTTCTCCTTCTCGTACTGCTCGAGAAGGCCCGTCTCCTTGATGCCCATCACCCCGAACAGGCCCATGGTGATGGTGACCTTGCCGTCCTTCTTTCCCCCACCGGTGACCGAGTCGTCGCTGCCGCTGCAACCGACGACGAGTGTCAGCGCGCCGACGGCCGCGACCGTCGCCATCGCCCTTCTGTGCGACCAACCGAAAGTGCCCATGGATCTCCTCCCAGCGGCGGCGCCGGCCCATCGGTGACGAGTTCTGCGATGGCTGCAGCGATGCCGGACAGCGGCTCTGACAAATGGCGGTGGGAACGTGCCCAACGCTGGGTGGGCACGTTCCCACCGCGCCTCGAAGACTCGTCGGAGCAGGGCGGGTCTGTCAATGACTTGAACGCAACTCGTCCTGGGTCCGCGGCTTGTGCGGTGGGCACCGCGGCGTCCCGGGGTGCCGTGCCGAGGTCCAGGTCTGCAAGAATTGCCGCAGGTCACCTCCGCGGCAGGCACCGCCGCGCGACGCCGAGGGGGAAGCGCATGTCCGGCAACCGCCGCCCAACGATCAAAACGGTCGCCGCCCGCGCCGGTGTGGGCCGCACCACCGTCTCCCGAGTGGTGAACGGCTCCGACCTCGTCAGCGCCGACGCCCGTGCCCGGGTCCTCGCCGCGATCAAGGAACTCAATTACGTGCCCAACTCGGTCGCCCGGGGCCTGGTCACCAACCGCACCAACGCCGTGGCCCTGGTGATCCCGGAGTCCGAGAGCCGGCTGGGATCGGAGCCCTTCTTCGCCGCACTCATCCGCGGTGTCAGCGGTGCCCTCGCCGACAGCCGCACCCAGTTGCAGCTGATACTCGTCCGCGACCAGGCCGAACGCGATCAGCTGACCGAATCGGTGGCGACCCGCCGGGTGGACGGCGTGCTCCTGGTCTCCGTGCACTCCACGGACCGACTGCCCGGCATGCTCGAGGAGATGGGCCTGCCCACCGTGCTCGCGGGCCGCCGCGACGCCGGCGAACAGCTGAGTTACGTGAACGCCGACAACGCCGGAGGCGCCACCGCGGCGGTCCACCATCTGCTCGAACGCGGCCGGCGGCGCGTGGCCACCATCACCGGCCCCCTGGACATGGACGTCAGCCGCAACCGGCTCGCCGGCTGGCACACCGCACACCGCGAGGCGCGCCTTTCCGCGGACGAGGCGCTCGTCGAGGAAGGAGACTTCACCGAGGAGAGCGGCGTCCGCGCGATGCGTTCGCTTCTTGAACGCGCCCCTGACCTCGACGCGGTCTTCGCCGCCTCGGACCTCATGGCCGTCGGCGCCCTCACCGAACTGAAGCGGCAGAAGCGGCAGGTGCCGCGCGATGTCGCCGTCGCCGGATTCGAGGACTCCGTCCTCGCCCGCCACACCAACCCGCCGCTGACCACGGTGCGCCAGCCCGTCGAGGAACTCGGTCGCACGATGGCCCGCATCCTCACCGACATCACCCAGCACGGCGCGCCACGGCGGCAGGTCACGCTGCCGACCGAGCTGGTGGTGCGCGAGTCCACGTAACGGACCCACGCGTTCAGCGCGGCAGGCCCCCGCAGGGCGGCCAACGGGCTTGGCGCGCCTTGGTCACCGTCAGCCCCGGCGGGAGCCTCCTCGACCCGACCCGATGAGGCGTCGGATCGGGAGTGCGTCAGCTCAGCAAGAGGTCTGCCCGTGCCGCCCTCAGGCCTTTCCGCAGACCTCTTCGCAGTGCAGCCGCAGTTCGGCGCCCCTTCCCCGCGGCTTCAGCGGGACCGGCGGCGACTCCGGGCCGACAGGCAGTCCCCTCCTCTCACGCTGCGGCTGACCCGCCACTTCATGGTCGGCTCACGAGCAATGCGTGCGGAAGATCCCCGCCACCCCACAGACTCACGGTCCGCCGCTGAGGTGACCTGGTGCGACTCAGGCGGCGTTGGCCTGCGGAACAGGTATCAGCTGCAGGTGCGGTGGTTGTAGCCGGCCTGTCGCCAGTCGCCGTCTCCATCCACGAAGACGTACTTGCCTTCGGTGTTCCGCCTCACCATGAAGCCGTGGAGAAATGGGGAAGGCGGCCTGAGCCGGCAGGGTGGTCATGCGGTCGTGCTCGGTCGTGCTGGGCGTCCATCCACTGCTCTGCGGTGATGCCGCTGGTCCGGGTGGCTCGTGCTTCGGGTTCCGTGTCGACTGCCTGGCCTCGGACGTATCCAAAGCGGGTGACTGCCGCGTGCATACGGGTGTCTGCGTCCAGCCCGACGCCGTCCGGGGCTGCCGGGGCTGCCGGGGCTGCCGGGGCTGCCGGGGCACAGTCAATGTGCCGCCTGCCGTGCGGCACAAGCAGGGGCCGGCTGAGATTGAGGGACGCGGCCAGCCAGGGATGCGCCTGGTAGAGGCGCCACTGGACCGCTGCGGACAGTTCGAGCCTGGTGCGCCAGCCCTCCGGAGGCCGCGTCGGCAGCGGCGCGCTCGCGAAGACAGCCTCCTCCCTCAGCCTGTGATCGCCCGCAGGATCGGCTGGCCGAGTGTGCCGAGCCAGCCCGCGAGCGCTCCAAGCGGCCCGATCAAACTCGTGCCGGCCGTGGCCAGCGCACCCGCCGAGGACAGCAGCCGGGTGATCCGGCCGAGCCGGCCCGCCACCGCCTGCCGGTCTGGCTCCGGCTGGGCGACTTCCTCGTCCAGCGAGTCCAGCTCGGCCCGCACCTCGGGCTCGATGGCCGGCGGCAGTGCCGTCTGCTCGATGGACGCCCGTAGTTCCCGGACCAGGCCGCGTACTTCCTGTCCGCCCGCCGTGAAGACGGCCGACTGGCCATCGTGAACGGTCTGGTTCCCGGCGACGTTGTTGACCACGCCGCCCTGCTGGTTGCCGATGTTGAAGGCCATGGCTCCCCATCTCCTCACCGCTGCCGCCAGAACGCCTGCCGCTCGGCATCCTCGAAACGGCGGCGTCGGGACGTCGCCACGACGTGCAGAACAATCCCGATGACCATCAGGACCGTCCCGACAGCCGCCATCGCGAACCCGACCGCCCCTACCGGCACCCCGGCCACCTTCGGCCCGAGCAGTTCCGGGGAAGAGTCGAAGTTCGAACTCCCCGACGAAAAATCGTCGTCGGCGCCGGAAATGAACCGAATGATCACCCAGCCGTAGATTCCGCCCCCGACCAAGAACAGCAGGAAGCCGAGCAGGATCAGGTGTCGCGCCCTGGTACGGGTCGCGGCGATCTCTTTGAAGAAGCTCTCGCGCTGCGCCTGCTGAACGTAGTTGTACTGGTCCCCGGCGATGTTGCTCAGCCGGTCGGCCTGCTGTCCTCCGATGTCGAACCGCCGTTCGCCGCCGGGCGGCGGCGTACGGCCGGCCTCGCGCGGTGCCGGGCCGCCCGGCGGGCCGGGGGGTGGCGGCCCTGCGCCGGGAGCGCCGTGGGGCGTGGGCCGGGGCGCATGGGCGGGGCCCCAGCCCGGCATGGCGTCCGGGGTGCCGCCGGCTCCGGGCTTGGGGGCCTGAACGGTCCGGTCGGCGGGGCGCTGCTCTTCGTAATGCACCTCCAGGGGCCCGAAATCCAGCACATCGCCCGAGTGCAGCACCTGCTGCCCGAGCACCGGGTGCCCGTTCACCATGGTGCCGTTGGTGGAGGCGAGATCCTCGACGGTGGTCCGGCCCGAGGCCCGCCACACCACCGCGTGCCGTCGGCTGACACCCGGATCGCCCACCTGGATCTGGCAGTCGGAGTCCCGACCGACCAGCATCGGCTGGTTGTCGATGACGAAGACCCGGCCGCGCATCCGGTCCGGTCGGTCGACCACGAGTTGCGGCAAGCTGCGCTCTCGCTGAGGCTGGTCCATGGCACGACCTCCTGCCTTGGCGAAGCGCCCGGAGGCGGACGAAGTGATGTGGCCGCCTGTACCGGTGATCCTCTCCTTCCAGTAAAGGCCGGTCGGCCCCGTCCTGCCACAGCAACCCGGACGGCCGGATCTCGGCACTGCGTTCGGCCGCCGTCCCCTCGGCCCGCAGCCTCCGATCCCGACAGGCTGGTCTCCGCGACTCCGGCCTGTGCCCGCCCGGCCGCCCGCCTCTCCGCGGTCCACGGCGCCTTGACCCAGACGCCGCAACACCACCGTGATCGGCCGAGGGCCAGGTTCTGTCTCTTTGATGCGGGAACCGGCGCCGAAGCAGGCTGTGTCCATCGATACGACATGCGGCATCTGCCTCGCGAGCTGCGCTGGACGGGCTTTCCTCCCGAGGTGCACGTCTAGCGTGCCTGCTGGATGATCACCGCCGCACCCTTGAGGCCATCGCGTGGAAGTACCGCACCAACTCGCCCTGGCGGGACCTGTCGACGAGCTGGGCTCGTTCCCGATGCCGCGTAGACGGCCAGGACAGATCCGCGCCGGCGCCCCCGGCCGCCACCTGATAACGGGTGCAAGGCCAGTCATCGACGGCCTGTCTCGCGTGCACTGTCCGAGATCGGCGCGGCCGCATCGAGCACACCCGCAACTATCTGCAGCCAGGCGATGTCAGCACGGCTGTGGGCCTGGGGAAGAACTACGCCCACCGGCCCGAGCGGGATCTGTGGCACGACTACGAGTGGGGCAACGTGCACTGGTACTGCTGCGGCAACCCCCTCGACGTCACCCTCGACGACATCGACTACACCGACCTGATGGCCCGCCGCCTCACCGGCGAGAACACCCTGTCCTGGCGCGAGCCATTCATCGACCGCCCCGTGTGGGTCGAGGCGAGTGGTGGACGGGCGGTGACTCGCGCTGTATTCCCTTTGGTGACAAGGGAGTTCGGCGCCGCACCTGTCTCCTCGGTTACGAAGCCATGACATTGGGACGTACAACTGGGATCGCCCGGCTCGAGTCGTACCCACTGAACGCGGCCTTCCGCGTACAGAACCGACCGACTCGAAAGGCTCACGTATGTCCCGAGCACACCGCCGAACCCGTACCGCGCTCACCGCACCCCTGGCAGCCGCGGTGCTGCTCGCCGGAGGATTCGGCGTCATGGCTCTCACCGGGGGTCCGGCGCTGGCGGCCGCCGGGTCCGCGGACACGCAGGACGACTTCAACGGCGACGGCTACGCCGACCTGGTCGTGTCGGCTCCGGACGCCACGATCTCCGGCAAGGCCAAGGCGGGCTACGTGGCCGTCACGTACGGCTCCGCGGGTGGGGTCTCCGCCGCCAACAAGACGCTCATCAGCCGCTCCACCAGCGGCGTTCCCGGCTCCGCCACCGCCAACCAGCGCTTCGGGACCAACTTCACCAAGGGCGACCTGGACGGCGACGGCTTCAGCGACCTGGTGATCTCGGGCGGCAGTCCCGGCTCCGTCATCCTCTGGGGCTCCGCCTCCGGACTCACCGGCGGCACGGCCGTACCCGGGTACGGGCAGTCCCCCACGACCGGCGACTTCGACGGCGACGGCAAGACGGACCTCGCCCTGTTCTCCTACCTGTCCGGCGCGGGCGACGACCCGGCGAGCGGCGACGCCACCGTGTGGAAGGGCCCGGTCAGCCGTGCCGGACAGCCCGCCGCCACCCTGCCGCTGCTGGACAAGGCCGACTGGTGGGGCTACGACGCCGGCGACGCGTCCTGCGCCACCAACGGCGGCTGCCAGGAGGACGGCGACTCGATCAGCGGGCCCATCCGCTCCACCCGGACCGGCGACGTCAACGGCGACGGCAAGGACGACATCGTCGCCTGGAAGTACGCGGGCGACGGCCAGTGGGGCAACCGTCTGTTCCTCGGCGGCGGCAGCACGGGCTTCACCAGCGGCTGGGTCCCCGCGGACGGCACGGCGACCGGTACGGGCACCGGCATCGGGGACGTGAACAACGACGGGTTCGACGACGTCGTGGTGGGCAACGACTGGAACAGCGGCAAGGTCCGAATCGCGTTCGGGTCGGCCTCCGGCCTGTCCGAGGAGCGCGTACAGACCTTCGACCAGGACCTGCCCGGCTTCCCCGGCGTGGAGGAGGAGGGCGACGGGATCGGCTCCACGGTCTCGGTGGCGGACGTCAACGGTGACGGCTTCGGCGACATCGCGCTCGGCATCCCGGGCGAGGACATCGGCGACATCACCGACGCCGGGTCCGTCGCCCTGGTCCCCGGCAGCGCCTCCGGTGTCACGGGCGCCGGTACGCAGGTCTTCCACCAGGACACCGCCGGAGTACCCGGAGTCGCCGAGAACGACGACCAGTTCGGCGCGAGCAGCGCTCTGCTGGACGTCGACGGTGACGGCCACGCCGACCTCGCGGCCGGTTCCCTGGCCGAGAACAGCTGGAACGGCGCGGTCTGGGTGCTGCGCGGCACGGCGACCGGTCTCACGGCCACGTCGTCCCTCGCGTTCGGCGCCGGCGACCTCTCGGCGCCCGCCACGGGCGCCCGCTTCGGCGCGCTCCTGCGCTGAGCGAGCCGATCGGGTGACAGGGGGTGCGGTGGGGCGGCCTGGTGCCGCCCCACCGTCATGTCGTACGCGGTCGGCGTGCACTGGGCCGCTGCCACTCTGCATCTGTCGGATCGCCCCGCCCCGTGCCCGAGCCATCGAGCAAGGGTGGCGACAGCCACATGACCGGGCTGGCACGTCCTAGCTGACTGCACGCGCCAGCACGATCTCCTCGCCCTCGAGATCCCCGGTCGGCCGGAAGCCGAACGAGGTGTAGAGGCGGCCAGCGGGAGTATTGTCCGGGTGGTACGAGAGACGGATCTCCCGGCACTCCGGCAGCGCCGACAGGCGCTCGATCACGGCGCCCAGGGCGGCGCGGCCCGTCCCCTTGCCCTGTTCGGACGCGCTCACCACCATGCCGCCGATCCAGTGGGTGCCGTCCTCGTCGTCGTACGCCCACATGACGTGGCCCACGACGTCGTCACCGGCGCGGACGCCGAGGGACGTCCACACCTCGCCGCGCTGGGAGAGCAGGAGATAGCGCGCCGCGAGCGCGGCCACGTACCGGCGCTGCTCGTCGGCGGGCGCCACGTCGGCGACATCGCGCCAGTTGTCCTCCGTGATCTCCTCGAGCACCACCGCCCGGCCCTGGCGGTCGGTGAACCGCTGTGTCATGCGTTCCCCACATCTGTGCCGGTCAGAGAGGGGTGAAGCCTAGCCAGTCGTGCAGGCGCCCGGGTACCGGTTTTCCGTCGTCCAACAGGGCGCCTGGGCGGCGGGGCCCGAGGACCGGACGCCCTGTACCGGACCGGCAGGCCCGGCCCCGGCGCCAAGCCGCTGAGGGCACATCACCCGGCACCGGCCGGCCGGACCCGCACCGGCGGCAGGCGGGTGTCACAGCAGGCCGAGGTCCCGGGCTCGCACCGCGGCCTGGGTGCGGTCGCGCAGGGCGAGGCGGCCCAGGATGCGGGAGACGTGGTTCTTGACGGTGCCCTCGCTCAGATACAGCCGGGCGGCGATCTCCCGGTTGGTGTGCCCGTGCGCCACCAGCCGGAGAATGTCGATCTCGCGTGGGCTGAGCGGGACTTCGGGGCGCGGGCCGGAAGAGATGGAGGCGGAGGAGGCCGTCGAGGAGGTCAGGGAGTCGGTGAGGCGGCGGGCCACCGAGGAGTCGAGCTGGGTGACACCGGCGTGCGCCAGCCGGACCGCATGGGCGAGGTCGTCGGCCGGCAGGTCCTTGAGGAGGTAACCGCTCGCTCCGGCGCGCAGGGCCTGGACCACGTACTCCTCGTCGTCGAAGGTCGTCAGCATCACCACGCGGCATCGCGGCGCCCTGCCTCGCAAGGCGGCGACCGCCTCGACGCCGTCGAGCTCCGGCATCCGGACGTCCATGAGGACCACGTCGGGTCGCAGTTCGAGCGTCTTGGCCACGGCGTCGCGGCCGTCGACGGCGGTGCCGACGATGTCGATACCCGGCCGGACGGAGAGCAGCGAGGCGATGCCGTCCCGGATGAGCCGCTGGTCATCCACGACCAGCACCCGCACAGGCTCCGGCACCCCCGGCCCCGGATCCGACCCCGCGGGCTCCCAGCTCATCCGGTCCCTCCCCTGGGCACGGTCACCGTCAGTCGTGTGCCGGCGCCGGGGCTGCTGTCGATGTGCACGGTCCCCGCCACCAGTTGCACCCGTTCCCGCATGCCCAGCAGACCGTACCCCGCGTCGGCGGCGTCGGGGACGAATCCCCTGCCGTCGTCGGCGACGACCAGGCTGGCCGCCTCGTCCGCGAGCCGCAGCGCGACCGTCACCCGGGAGGCCCGGGCATGCCGGCGCGCATTGGTCACGGCCTCCTGCGCCGCCCGGTACAGGGTCGTCAGCTCAGCGGTCCCGTAGCCGTCCTCCGGGCCGCTCACCTCCACGGTGATCCGCGGCCGCGCATCGCCCTCGCGGGCCAGGGCGGCGAGGTCGGCGGCCAGGGCGGGCCGTGACGCCTGGCCGCGCAGCACCCGCACTGACTGACGTACGTCGGCCAGCGCGAGGGTCACCGAGCGCCGCGCCTCGTCCACGGCCTCCCGGGCCGCCTCGGGATCGCGGGTGCGGAACTCCGACGCCATCTCCAACTGCACGGACATCGCGGTGAGATGATGGCCGAGACTGTCGTGCAGGTCCCGGGCGAGCCGGTTGCGCTCGGCGGCGGCGGAGAGCTCCGCGACGCGGTCCGCGTACTCCTGCAGGGCGTGCCGGGCGCGCTGTTCGCCGACGGCGACGGCCGCCATGGCGAGCGCCAGTACCAGCCCGACGAGCAGCATCAGCAGGTCGTTCACCCGGTCCACGTCCCGGTACCAGCCGGGCGGGCCGACCATGTAGGCGGTGAGCAGACCGGCCGGACACAGCGTGGCCAGCGCCAGCGCGGTCGCCGCGCCGAAGGCGAAGTAGGCGGTGAACGGCAGCAGTACGATCAGGACCTGGGAGAGCCCCGAGGCGTCGAGGAGCACCACCGCGCCGATCAGGGCGGCCCGGGCCAGCATGACCGGCAGCCGGGCTGCGGGCCGCCGCCGGACGGTCTCCTCCAGGGCGAACAGCGCGGCCAGCGCCGCGCCGAAGCCGGCCGTCCGCCACAGCGGTGGCCCGGGGCCGTCGTCCAGGTCCGCCGCGGCGTGGTACAGCCCGCCGGCCAGAACCGCGCCGTACAGCAACGGCGCCACCCACCGCACCGGCACACTGCCCGCCATGCGCGCCCCCTTCTTTCCCTCGCGGTCAGGCTAGGCGCTGTCCGGCGGGGCATCCCGGGGCGCGGGGCAAGTGTGGCCGAACGGCACATGCCGGCCGGCGCCATGGCCGGTGACCTCCGGTTACCGGTCTCCCCGTTCTTCATCTCCCCCGCCCGGCCGCCGCCTTCCTACGGTTCGAGCCTGATCTTCCCGTCGAATCAAGGGAGTTGACTTTCATGTCCGCGCTGTTCCTGCGTGCCGGCGCCCTGTGCGGGGCGCTGTCCGGTCTGCTGATCGCGCTGCCCGCGCTGGTGGAGGCCTTCACCGGTGAGACCGCCACCACAAGCCTGCTCCTCGCCGTCGCCCCCGCCCTCGCGCTGCCGCTGCTCACCGCGCTGCACCGGCGGCAGGGTCCGGTCGGCGGACGCTTCGGCGATGTCGCCCATGTGGTCAACCTGGTCGGACTGGGGCTGTTCGGCGGGGCCGCCTACGCGGCGAACCTCGTGCTGTTCCACCTCGACGAGGACACGATCAAGGCCACGCTGACCGGCCCCACGATTCCGGCGCTGCTCGGCTCTGCGGCCGTGTTCGCCCTGGGCTGCGCCCTGTTCGGGGCGGCGATGGTCCGCGGCCAGGTGTTCCCGAGGGTGCCGTCGTGGGGGTACGCCGTGGTCGTGCCGCTGTTCGCGTTCCTGACGGGGCTGCCCGACTCGCCGCTGACCAGCGCGCTTCACCTCGCGGTCGGCGGGATCCTGCTGTGGCTGTCGGCCGCACTCGGCCGGCTGTCCCGCGACACCGCCCGGGCCGGGGCCGTACCGGAGGGCGTCAACAGCCTTTGAGCGCGGGCGCCTTGCCGTCCTCACCCGGCCCGTCGCCACCGTTCCCGGCGTCCGCCCTCCGGCGATACCGCAGAAGGCGCCGGCGGGGGCAGCGCGGAACGCGGCGCGGCGCCCCACCTGATGCCGCCCCGGGTCGAGAAGATCTCCTGGCTCGACCCGAGGATGGTGCTGGATCTGGAACGAGAACGTCCAGCCCTTCTTGGCCCTCTCGGCGCGTTACGCCGGCTACGCATTGGATGGCACGACTGGCAGGCGGTCGAACTCGGCCTTGAGGCCACCGATGAGGAGCAACCGGATCGCTGGTACAGCTGTCCACTCGTCGGATCGGACCATCACCTCAGAGTGCACCTTGCGCAGGCCGTGGGTGGCAATGAGGTCTCTGTCCGCGTGGAGGGAACTTCCAGCCCTGAGCTGCTGCTGAGGGCGGACACCCTGAGAGCGGCCTTCGCCACCAGGCTCGTCGCATCAGGCGAGCATGAGTCACAGCCCTCATGGCTGGGGGAGAATCCGGGTCCGGAGGAGGGCGAACAAGGCTCGGCCATACGTGGCTCGCTTGAGTGCGTGACGCTGTCGGGGATCTTGGCCTGCGCCCTGTACGTGCATTGCGGGTAGTGGGAAGTTGAGGGCCCGCGCCGGTCAGGCTGGTCCTCAGCCTCAGGTGTTCCACCCGTCCTAGGGAGGGTCGGCTGTGGCCTCCGATCAGGACATGCTGTGGCGTCGCTGCGCGCACCTGGGTCGTGTCCTGCTGCCTGTGGTGGACGAGGAGGCGTGGCGACAGGCCCGCCGTCACGAACGTCTGGAGGCCTGGGGCATCGACACCGCGGAAGGCGAGCGGCTGATCGAGGTCTTCGCGGCCCTGGCCGCCCATGCCGTCGCGGTCGACACTTCCGTGTCTGCCGCAGAGCTCGACCTCCTTCCTCTGAGCGCGGTGGCCGACGCGGCGACCGGCAAATGCGACTTCGAGTTGCTCGCCGGCCTCCCGAACACCTTCGCCGACGGCCGAGATGAACTGGCCGTCAAGGTCTTCCGGCTGTACGCCTACAGGGGCGGGCAGTACAGTCGCCGGCTATTCCAGCTGGGCACAGAGCTGCGCGGTGCACTGAGTGTCCTGGCCGAACGCTCGCGCATGCCGTCCCCCGGGTGCGGGCACGTATTCTTCTGGGCGGCTGCAGCTGGCCTTCCTGGTGATCATGGAGGCTCGACGAGCTGAGGTAACGCTTCGGGTCGGCGATGCCGGGCCCGACCACCGACGGCCGCCGTGCGCCCGTCAACGATCCGTGTGCAGCTGATGTGATCAAGCCTTCAGCAGGATTCTCGCGCGCTCGGCGAGCAACGGCATCAAGCGCTCTCGCCAAGTGTCGAGACAGATCATTCCGCTGGACATGCCTCCGTGGGCGTAGGCCTCCCGGTACACCGACGACTGCACATCCCTGCCGAGGTCCAGGCCCACGAGCTCGCTGAAAGCCGTGCCCAGGCGGCTGACCGCTTCGTCGACCGATGCCGGAAAGTCAACATCAGACAGGTGGTCGTGAAGGGCTCGCCAGAGGTGGGGGTCGCCACGCAGACCCCACCTTTCCGGTTCGGGATCGAAGAGAGCAGCCATGGTGATGGCACCTGTGTCGTCGTCTGCCATGGTGGCAGTTTCTCAGAAGGGCGCCCCTGACCGGCGTCGGGGAGGTCACCTGTGCTCGGCCCACACCGCCCACGGTCTGTCCGGGCGTGGAGCGTTCGGATCTCTCCGGTGCCAGCCTGCGCTCCGCCTGCGTCCACGCACTGGCCACCCAGGCCTGCGACTTCGACGGGGTCAACCTCAGTGGCCTGCGGGATGCGACCGGCACCCACGGAGGCCGTCCAGCGGCTGCGGGGCCTCAGAAGACGGGGCTGTGGTTCTGCTCGGTGGAATTGGGCCGATCGTCGATGCGGCCGCCGGGTGGTGACGCGCGGTGTTCCTCCTGGCTTGCCTGCAGCAGAGTTGAGAAGTGCGAGCGGCCCGCCGTACCCGGTGTTCCTGGTGCGGCGGGCCGTTCCTTGTTCGGGTGGCCGGACAGGGGTCGGCCTCACGCGAGGAGAACCCGGAGGGGGTTCAGGCCCCGGGAGTGGGGGTCATCCGGTGGCGAGGGTGGTCCACTTCTGGTTGGAGCCGCCGTTGCAGTCCCACAGCACGAGCTGTGTGCCGTTGGTCGTGGAGGCGCCCGGAACGTCGAGGCAGCGGCCGGAGGCGGGGTTGCGGTAGCCGCCGTTGTGGGGCTGCCAGACCTGGTTGGCGCCGCCGTGGCAGGCCCAGATCTGCACCTTGGTGCCGTTGGCGGTGCTCCCGCCGGCGGCGTCGAGGCATTTGCCCATGGAGCGCAGGGTGCCGTCGGTGTAGGCGGACCAGTACTGGTTGGCGCTGTCGCCGCAGCTCCACGTCTGGACGGCGGTCCCGTCGGCGGTGCCGGCGCCGTTGACGTCCATGCACTTGCCGGCGATGCCGGACTGCACGCGTGCGGGTGCGGGGGCGGGGTTCCTCAGCCACCCCGCGCTGTCTGCGGCCTGCACGCCGCGGTGGAAGGCATCGGCCATCTTCTGGTAGCCGGCGTCGTTGGGATGCAGGGTGTCGGCCAGGTCGGCCGTGGTCAGGCCGCTCATGTCGACGTAGGCGACGCGCTTGCCTGCGGACTGTGCGTCCCTCACGATCTGCGGGATCGCCTGGTTGTACGCGCCCCGGTACTGCTCCTCCGAGCCGCTGGTGGACACGACCAGGGAGGCCACCAGGACGGTCGCGTCGGGGGCGGCGACGGTGATCTGGTCGACCAGCGACCTCAGCCGGGCGGTGGCGGTGGAGACCTGGTAGCTCTCGTTGAGGTCGTTGGTGCCGATGTGCAGCGTCACGACGTTGGGCCGGTAACGGGTCAGCGAGGCGTCGGTGAGTGCGGCGACCTGGTGGATCTTGTATCCGGAGTGGCCTTCGTTGTCGGGGTCGGACATCGGGCCGCTCCGTCCCGTGCCCACGAAGTCCAGCGGATGTCCGTCCGCGGCAAGCCTGTTCCACAACGGTGCGCGGTAGCCGTTGCCGTTGCTGCTGCCCACGCCCCAGGTGATCGAGTCACCCAACGGCATGACCCGCAAAGGGGTGTCGGAGGCGGCGGAGGCAGGGGCCGCACCCGCGGCCGTCACCCCGAGCACGGCGGCGACAAGCGTGACCAGGGGCAAAATCCAGGGCTTTCTCATACAGACGTCCTCTTCTGCGAGTGATGGTGCATCAGCGGGTGGAGGGGAACAGCCGTCGGTGCCGGCCACTCGGCACCCTTTTTTGCCACCGATCCGGGCCGGACAGCTCCGTGCTCACCGGGCGTTGCGGCGGCTCACGGCGTGGATCTGCCAGTCCAGGGCGGAGCCGCCGGTGGAGGGCCACCGGGTGACCTTGGCACCGTCGGCGGGGAGGCGTCCTTGACGTCGGCGCACCAGCCGTCGCGGACGTTGACGAACCGGTAGTGGCCCTTGACCGAAGGCACCAGCCTCCACGGCCGGTTGTCGCCGTCGTCGCCGGTTCACTGGTCGGGTCCGTCGCCCTGGCCGGAACCGCCCGGGCTCTGCCGGTTCGCTCCAGGGCCACCGGATGACCGCGCCGCCGTCGGCGGTCGAGGCGCTCGAGGCCACACCGGGCGGCACGCGGCGGCGACTGATCGGTCGGACAACGTCCCTCCCCTGACTCTTCCCAGAACAACACGGACGGTGTGAGCTTCTGGTTCGGAGCAACGTGGGAGGGCCGTCGCGGCGGTGGACCGTATACCGGCGCATACACGGGTGCATCGGATGTATCAGGGGCTTCAGTGATGCCTACGGTCCACCGCGTCGCCCGCGAGGGGCAGCGAGTGCTCGGCGAGGCACAGCACGAAAACGCCCGTTGCGTCAGCAGCGGCGCATGCACAGCGCGCAGGGATGGAACGCTGCGTCTTCGCCGGCGATGCAGCGCTGGAGTCGGTGCGGCTCGGCTTGTGCTGCGCCGGACCATGGTTCATCTCGCCCCGGGCGACAGCATCTTGTGAGCGTGCGGCAGGGCCTGCGCTGTCAGGAGCCGGCTCCGGTGCAGCGGCGGACTTGGCTGTGGTGGTCGAAGTCGCCGCGGGCGATGCGCCGGTAGTCCCGCACGCATCGCTGAAGCGCGGTGCGGGCCTGCCCGGCGTGCGGCTCGTTCTCGCTCAGGCCGCTCAGCTCGTTCTCGGCGACCAGGATGCGGTCCACGTGATCGCCCAGCAGGCCCGGCTGTCGTGCGGGTTGGCGCCGGAGATCCCGACCGGGAGGGGTACACCGGTGCGCTCGGTGATCAAGTGGATCTTCGAGCCCTTCTTGTCCCGGTCCGCAGGAGGCGGACCTGTCAGGTCCCCCCTTCCAGGGCCCGCATGTTCACCGAGTCGATCGCGCAGCGCGACCAGTCCAGCTCTCCGCGCGAGCCCGGTTCGTCGGGGATGAGGCGGTGCAGCTTCGCCCAGAGCCGGGCGGCACTCCACTCGGTGAAGCGCCGGTGCGCCGTCGGCCCCGACGGGCCGAAGACCGGCGGCAGCTGCCGCCAGGCGCAGCCGGTCGTGGCCACGAAGATGATCGCGGCCAGCACCTCACGATCCCCGTACCGGGTCCGGCCGCCGCCCTGTGGCCGTGATGGAGCGGGCGGAGCCACCCGCTGGAACAGCTCCCACAACTCGTCCGGCACCATGCGCTCGACCATCACCACACGGTGCAGACTACCCAGCACTCCACATGGGACGAGGTCTTGGTCCGGACGGCCCCGCGCCGGCCGCGGCAGGGGCTGAGGGCCGGGTACGGCTGTGCGACAGCGCCCGGGTGTGTGAGTCCTCGTGCCCAACTGCCCCTCCCCCGCCGCTGTTCGTCACGGTCCGTTCGGGGAGCTGCGGCATCGAGCGCGAGCGAGCGGTCGGATCAGCGGGTGGCTGGCTCGACGCGCGCGGACCGTCACTGTCCTTCGCCCGGCTCCGCACTCCGAGCGCCCCGGCCGCCACACGAGCGAACCTGCGCCCGGTGTCGTTCCAGAACGAGGCGGGCCGTACGGGCCATGGCCTCGTCGACCATCTCGCCTTGGAACGTCACGGCGCCGGTGCCTTGTCCCTGTGCCGCCTCGACGGCCGCGATCAGCTCTGCGCAGCGGGCGAGTTCGGCCGGACCGGGAGAGAACACCTCGTTGATCACGGGGACATGGGAGGGGTGGATCGCCATCATGCCCTCGTAGCCGAGGGAGCGGTTCTGTTCGGCGAAGGCGCGCAGCCCCGGCAGGTCGCCGATGCGCGTCCACAATCCGCTGACCGGGCACGGCACTCCGGCTGCCCTGGCGTCCAGCAGGACCCGGGAGCGCAGTGCCACCGTTTCGGTTCCCTCAGGGCTCCAGCGGTAGCCGACGGCGCGTTCCGCGTCGCCGCCGGGGGCGGTGAGAGCGCCCAGGTAGGCGATGCGCGAGGCGGCGCGGGCGATGTCGTAGGCCTCGCGCAGGCCGCGCGCCGTCTCCAGCAGGGGCACCAGGGCGACGCGTCCCGGTGGCAGGCCCTGTTCCTGTTCGCACCAGCCCAGCAGCCGGTCGGCGAGCCTCACGTCCTGGGCGCAGCGGACCTTGGGGAGCACGATGCCGGCGAGGCCGGGTGTGAGGACCGCGCGCAGTTCCTCGGCAGCCGCCCAGCCGTCCAGCGGGTTGACGCGGACGAACAGCGCCATCCGTCCCGTCTGCTCGGCCGGCGTGGCGGCGGCCCGTGCGACGGCGTCGGCCACCTGTGCGCGGGCGGCGGGCTTGTCCGCGGCGGGCACCGCGTCCTCCAGGTCGAGGATGGCCGCGTCGGCGCCCGCCGCCCGGGCCTTGGGCAGCCAGTCGGTTCTGGTGCCGGGGACGAAGAGCAGGGAGCGCAGCGGGGGCCGGCCGGCCGTTGCCGCGTCCGTCTCGGCAGGGCTCCGGGAGGATCTGGAGGACTCCTCAGATGACATGGCTCTTCTCCAGGTCGGCCAGCTCGTCCGCGCTGAGTCCGAGCCACTGTCCGTAGACCAGGTGGTTGTCCTGCCCGAGGGCGGGCCCCGTCCGCCAGACCCGCCCGGGGCGCTGCCGGAAGTGCGGGATCACCGCCTGCATACGCACCGGACCGAGTTCGGGGTCGTCGACGGTGACGATGTCTTCGCGTTCGGCGTACACGGGGTCGGCGGCGATGTCCGCGGCGTCGAAGACCGTTGAGGCCACGACTTCGGCACGGGCGAACTCCTCCAGACACTCGCCGGTGCCGCGCTGGGCCACCCAGTTCCGCAGGTCTTCGTCCAGCTGTTCGCGTCGGTCGTACTGTTGCTGAGCCGTGGTGAACTCCTCCTCGGGGAGTCCCAGCAGGCGGGCGATGTTGCGGACCGATCGCGGTGTCGCGGAGGTCACGGTGATCCACTCGCCGTCGTGGGAGCGGTAGGTGTTGATCACGGCCCCCGGGGCGACCGCCAGCTGGTTGCCGGAGCGTTCGGGTACGTCTCCCAACTGGTCGTGGACGATGACCTGCCACTCGACCAGACGGAACAGGGACTCGAAGAGGGCGAGGTCGATCCACTCGCCGTCGAAGGCGGGGTCGTGGTCGCGGCGGTGGAGGGCGGCGAGGACCGCGTAGGCGCCCATCAGGCCGGTGACGGCGTCGCCGTGCGAGAAGCCGGTGTGCACGGGCGGGCCGTCGGGAAAGCCGGTCAGGTGCACGACGCCGCTGCGTGCCTCGCCCACCTTGCCGAAGCCGGGGGCGTCCGCCTGTGAGGAGGTGGCGCCGAAGCCGGAGATCTGCAGCAGCACGGCCCGGGGGTTGATCCGGTGCACGGAGTCCCAGTCGAGTCCCCAGCTGTGCAGGCGTCCGGTGCGCAGGGTGGCGATGACGACGTCCGCCCAGGCGACGAGCCGGTGGGCGACGAGCCGGCCGGCCTCGTGGTGCAGATCGAGGGTGACCGAGCGTTTGTTGCGGCCGGCGACCTTGAACCACAGGGGGACACCGTCGCGTCGGGGCCCCATGGCGCGGGCCGCGTCTCCGGCGCCGGGGGGCTCGACGTGTACGACGTCGGCCCCTTGGTCGGCGAGCATCGAGCCCGCCAGCGGGCCGGCCACCACATGGGCGAACTCGACCACTTTCAGGCCGTGCAACTGCCCGCTTCCGGTGGTGTTGCGCTCGTCGTCCGGCACCGCTTCAGCTCCCTTGCCCTGCCGTTCCGCGTGGGTCCCCGGCGTCGTCGTCCGCGTGGGTGCGGCGAGACCCGTCGCCGTCGTCCTCAGACTGCCGGAGCGCAGAAATGCCTGTCGAGCAACAGAAGGCCATGAATCAATGCGGAAAACGCATGAATCGAGGGGGTGGGCGGCCGGTTGGGTTCAGGCCCACGAAACGCCGGGCGGAAGGGGGTGCCCCCGGAGGCGGAACTCTTCGAGTGTCTGGAGGAAGCGCTGCGTCACGGCCGGGAGTGTGCGTCGGGCGCGCAGTGCGATGTCCAGGCGCCGGTCCACCACTGGGTCCACCAGAGGACGGCAGACGACGGGTCCGGCACCCGTCAGCGGGAGCACGAGGGCGGGCATCGCCGACACCCCGAGGCCGGCGGTCACCAGTCCCCCCACGGTCGCGATACTGCCCGCCTCGGCCGCCGGTTGCGCGTGCGCGTCGATCTGGGCGAACGCCGCGTCCGTGAGCCGGCGCACGCTCGAGTCGCGTCCGACGGCCAGGAACGGCTGACGAGCCAGGTCCTCCCAGGCGATCTCCTGGCGGTCGGTGAGCGGGTGGCCTTCGGGCAGCACCGCGACGAAGCGGTCCCTGACCAGGGGGTGGTGCTCCAACTGCTCGGGCGGGCTGGCGACGGTGGTGATCGCGAAGTCGGCGTCGCCGGACAGGACCCGGTCGAGTACCGGCCGCTCCAGGCCGTCGAGGAGACGTACCGCCGCCTGGGGCCGCCGCTCGCGGAAGTCGGAGATCACCTGCGGCAGGAGCACGGCCGCGACGGAGGGAAGGGTGGCCACGGCGACCGTTCCCGACTCTCCGAGCAGGTACCGCCTGAGCTCCTGCATGCCCGCCCGGTGAGCGGTGACGATCTGTTCGGCCACCCGCAGGGTTTCGGCGCCCGCCGCGGTCAACTGCACGTTGCGGGTGTCCCGTTCGAGGAGTTGGACGCCGAGCTGCCGCTCCAGGTCCGCGACCGCGCGGCTGAGCGAGGACTGGGAGACGTGCATCTGCGCGGCGGCCGCGGTGAAGCTCGCGGCGCGGGCGACGGCCGTGTACGCCGACAGTTGACGCAAGGTGGTGGCCTCCATGGCCGACGAGCTTAGGCGGCCCCGGCTGGGATTGATGCACTTAACGCATGAACAGATCTCGGTTTGATGCTGGACACCGATCTGCCGCTGCTCCGAAACTCTCGCGTAACGCCTCGGCCTGCTCCCTGCGCCCAGCTCCAGCCCGCCGCCGAGGGCCGTCCCCGAGAAAGCGAGCGCCGCCATGCTGGCAGCCCTGGGCTTCGCCACGATCGCCGTCCTGCTGCTGGTCACCCTGACCAGGCGCGTGTCGGTGCTGGTCGCTCTGATCCTGCTTCCGGTGCTGGCGGCGCTCATCGGTGGATTCGCGGGCGATCTGGGCGAGTTGATTCTCGGTGGGCTGTCGAAGGTGGCTCCCACCGGCATCATGATCGCCTTCGCGGTCCTGTACTTCAGTCTGATGGTGGACGCCGGTCTCTTCGACCCCCTGATCCGCGGTCTGTTGCGCGTGGCGCGTGGCGACCCGTTGCGGATCACCGTCGCCACAGCCGTTCTCACGCTGTGCGTGGCCCTGGACGGGGACGGCGCCTCCACCTTCCTCATCACCGTCTCCGCCCTGCTGCCGGTCTACCGGAGGCTCGGTATGAACCCCCTGGTGCTGTCCGGGGTGGTCTGCCTGGGCGCGGGCGTGATGAACATGGTCCCCTGGGGTGGCCCGACGGTACGCGCCATGGCGGCGCTGGAGCTGGACAGTTCCGAGGTCTTCACCCCCGTGCTGCCCGCGATGGGCTTCGGTGTCGCCTGGGTGCTGGTGGCCTCCTACCTGCTGGGCCGCCGGGAACGCAGCCGTCTTGCCGCGCTGTCCCCGCCGGGTCCGGTCACGGACGTCGGCGAGGGCGAGGACGAGCGGGACGGCCGTGGGCCCGCCGCTTCGACGACGGCCACGGCGGCCGCGGAGGCCGGGTCGGGTCGGCGCGCCACCGCCGCGACGGCGGACGGGGAGCGTGAGGTCCTGCGCGCTGCCGGGGAGGGGCCCGGGACCGTCCGGGTCGCGCCGCTGCCGCGGACCTGGCTGAACGTCTTCAATCTCCTGCTCACCGTCGCCCTCGTGGTCTGCCTGATCCGGGAGGTGATGCCGCTCGCGGTGCTGTTCGTCCTCGGGTTCGCGATCGCGCTGGTGGTCAACCACCCCACCTGGGAACAGCAGCAGGCGCTGCTCGACAAGCACGCCAAGAGCGTGGTCCTGGTCACCACGATGATCTTCGCGGCCGGCGTTCTCACCGGGATCCTCACCGGCACCAGGATGATCGACGAGATGGCCGAGGCGCTCGTCTCGGTCGTCCCCGGCTCCCTCGGCTCGCACCTGCCCGTCGCGGTGGCCGTCACCGGCATGCCGCTGAGTCTGGTCTTCACTCCGGACGCCTACTACTTCGGCGTACTGCCCGTGCTCGCCGAGACCGCGCAGGGCTTCGGCACGGACCCGGCCGAGGTCGCCAGGGCCGCCGTTCTCGGCCAGATGACCACGGGGTTCCCGCTCAGTCCGCTGACCGCGTCCACGTTCATCCTGGTCGGCATGAGCGGTGTGCCGCTCGGCGAGCACCAGCGCTTCATCTTCCGCTGGGCCTTCGCCACCACCCTGGTCATGACCGCCAGCGCCCTGCTGACCGGTGCCATCTCCCTGTGACCGGTGACCCGTTCCCGGGAGTTCAGCGAACGGACGGCCTCCATACAGACCGGGCACCCGGCCCGGGTGCCCCACCGACCGAGACGAGGACGCATGAGAGGGATCTCCAGACGTACGGCGCTCGCAGTCACAGCAGATGCTCTCACGGCGCCGGGCGTGAGCACGGCTGCCGCCTCGGCCGCCGACAACAGGACGGCCGCACCTCAGGGACGGCGAGCGGCCCCCGGGCACAACCCGGTCCTGCGAACGGACCTCCTCACGCGGGTGACGCCGAGGAACAACTGGCTGGTGACAGCCCTCGCCCTGCGGTACTCGTACCGCATCGACCTGCGCGGCGGGGTGATCCCGCCCTCGGCCTTCCAGGTGAAGGCCACCGTGGGCGGACAGACGGCCACGCGCACGGTGACCCGGGTCTACTCCAGCACCACCGCCGAAGTGGACGACCGCTCTCGCCCCGGACGGCCGGGTGACCGCCTGATCATCGAACTCGACCCGAACGACTCCAACGCGCGGGCATCGGGCACCGACCCCCTTCCGCTCGACCGCGCCTACTCCGTCAGACAAGTGGCGGACGTGCACACACCGGAAGGCGAAACGGTGCTCAAGGCCGGCCCGTTCGCGAGCCGGAACGACGACGTCATCACTGCCGTCGTCGACGACTTCGCCGCCGGTTCCTTCACCGACTCCGCGGGTTTCGAACTGGACTTCCGGCTGTACCGGCCCGAGGGATTCGTGCAGAACCCGCGGACGCGCGAGCGGTACCCGCTCGTCGTCACCCTGCACGGCGGTGGCGAAGTCGCGGACAACAACATGACCCAGCTCACCTCCAACCGGATCGCGGTCACGTTCGCCAAACCGCAACGGCAGCGCCGCGACCCCGCGTTCGTCCTCTCGCCGCAGATCCCCGTGCCCCGTCCCATGGACGGACCCGACGGCACGGACTGGACCGACGCCAGGGTCCAGGCCGCTCTGATCGAACTCGTCGACACCTTCGTGAGCGAGCACTCCCGAAACGTGGACACAGCCCGGCTCTATCTCGTCGGCCTGTCCTCGGGCGCGCGCGGCATCTACAGCCTGCTGGCGAAGCGGCCCGAGGTGTTCGCGGCCGCCCTGCCCACGGCCGGCTGGGGCGAGAGGGCCGCCATGGACCGGATCACGCACATCCCGATGTGGGCCGACCACTCCGTCGACGACCCGGTCGTCCCCTACCGGGAGGGCCGGTTCGGCAAACCCGGCACCTGGACCCTGATGAACGCGCTGGAGAGCGCCGGTGCTCGCGTCACCCGTGGGGAGTGGGCCAACGATCTGCCGAAGGCACAGTTCGAGGCCCGGTCCCGGGCGCTCCTGCGGCAGGCCCGGGCCACGCGCAGCCACGTACTGTTCACGAGCTACACGGCCGGAACGACACCGGTGAACCCGCATCTGTCATGGGCCCAGACGTACGAGAACGACGTGGTCGTCGACTGGCTCTTCGCACAGTCCCGGTAGCCGCCGCACGCGGCCGCCCCTTCCTTTTCCTTCCGCACTGTGAGACATCATCTCCCGGCGCGTCCGAACTGCCCTCACAGCGCGGGCGCACCCCGCTGTCCGGTTACCGCGCTCTCACCGCCATCCGGAGGTAACGCAATGCGTCCATCACGTCGTTCCCCTCGCACGAGCCCGCAGTTACCGGCCCGGCGCCGTGCCGTGACGGCACTGATCTGCGTGGCGACCGTCATCGGTGTGGCGCTGGCCCTGCTGACGGCGGCCGCCCCGCCGGCCGCCGCCGCCGACCTGCTGTCCCAGGGCAGACCCGCGACGTCCTCGTCCACCGAGAACGCGTCCACTTCCGCGTCGGCGGCGGTGGACGGCAACACCGCAACGCGCTGGTCGAGCGCGTTCGGCGATCCGCAGTGGTTGGAAGTCGATCTGGGCGCCACCGCCGCCATCAGCCGCGTGGTGCTGCGCTGGGAGGCCGCGTACGCCCGCGCGTTCCGGATCCAGACCTCCGACAACGGCACCGCCTGGACCACCGTCCACTCGACCACGACCGGCACCGGCGGCGTGCAGAGCCTCGACGTGAACGGCAGCGGCCGGTACGTCCGCATCCACGGCACCCAGCGCGGCACCGCCTACGGCTACTCGCTGTGGGAGTTCCAGGTGTACGGCTCCGGTGAGGGCACCCCTCCGGGCAACGAGATCCCGGACCCGACGACCGCTTCACTGGAGGCCGCGGGCGGGCCGCTGACCACCGCCACCTACACCGTTCCCAGCCCGAGCGGGTACGGCTCCGGCACGGTCACGTATCCGACGAACAGCGGCTCGTACCCGGGCGTCGTCCTGATGCCGGGCTATCAGGGCACCCAGCAGAACCTGCAGTGGCTCGCACCCCGCCTCGCCTCCTGGGGCTTCGTCGTCATCAACGTCGGCACCAACACGCCGACCGACAGTCCCGAGTCGCGCGGCCGCCAGATCACGGCCGCCGGTAGCCAGTTGCTCGCGCTCGGCAACGTCGCCGGCAACCCGATATCCGGGAAGGTCAACGGCACGCTCGGCGCGGTCGGGCACTCGATGGGCGGCGGTGGCGTCATGGCGGCCCTGCGGGACGACGCGCGCTTCAGGGCGGGCGTGCCCACGGCCCCGTACTACCCGAACGCGAACTTCTCCGCGGTCACCGAGCCCACTTTCTTCCTGACCTGTCAAAGCGACCCGGTCGCCCACGGCAACGACTACGCGGTGCCCTGGTACACCTCCATGTCCGGGGCCGAGAAGTTCTACGTCGAGGTTCCGGGTGACCACCTGTGCCCGATGACGGGCTACGGCAACAAGGCCAAGCAGGGCAAGTGGATCGTGTCGTTCCTCAGCCTCTGGCTGCGTGCCGACACCCGTTTCAGCCCGTTCTTGTGCGGTCCCGTACGTGACGCCGACAAGAACAACACAGCCCTGGTCACGCGCTGGATGGACACCTGCCCGTACTGACCGGCTCGCCCAGGCAGCCCCCCGCGGCGCGGCACGCCGCAGGGGGCTGTCCCCTTCCTGTCGGAGGTCCTGCTGTCGCGCGTCTGCCCGCGAAGCAGGGGCTGTTACGCCAGGGAGGTCCACTTCTGGTTGTTCTGGCCGTTGCAGGTCCACAGGACCAGCCGGGTCCCGTTCGCGGTGGCGGCCCCGCTGACGTCGAGGCACAGCCCGGCGTTGACGTTGCGGATCGAGCCGTCGGCCTGCGCGGTCCACTTCTGGTTGTTCTGGCCGTTGCAGGGCCAGATGACGACCTGGGTGCCGTTGGTGGTGCCCTGGTTGCTGGCGTCAAGGCACTTGTCGCCGAAGACGCGGATCTCGCCGCCGGCCCAGGTGGTCCAGAGCTGGTTGGCGGCGGTGTGGCAGTCCCAGATCAGCGTCGCCGTCCCGGCCGCGGTGCTGCCGCCCTCCACGTCCAGGCAGCGGCCGGATCCGGTGCCGCGCAGGCGTGCCGTGGTGGAGGACAGGGGGCTGCCGCCGCTCATCTTGAACACGGCGACACCGTGCGCCGGGACGCTCGCCGAGATCTGACCGGACGTGCTCGACGTGCCGCCGGTCCACAGGTCGGTGAGGGTGAACGATCCGCCGCTCAGGCCGACCTGGGCGGCGTTGGTGGTGATCGTCGCGGTGCTGGCGCCCCGGTTGAACAGGCCCACGGCGACCGAGCCGTCGGACAGGCGCTTGGCGAAGACCTCGGTGGCGCCGTCGTCGCGCACCCGGCGCCCGCCTTCGCCCAGCCGGTCCTGGTTCACCGCCAGCAGGCGGGGGTTGCGCAGGATCGCGCTCACGTCGGCGGACATGGTGCGGATGTCGTTGCCGGCCATGAGGGGAGCCGAGAGCAGCGACCACAGGGCGAAGTGGGAGCGGGCCTCGGTCAGCGACAGACCGGGACGCCCGACGACCAGCATGTCCGGGTCGTTCCAGTGTCCCGGGCCCGACTGCGCCGCGAGCGGCGCGGTGATGTCCAGGACGTTCCCGACGCCCATGGGATAGCTGTTGGTGTTGTTGTTCTGCCAGATGTCGAGGAGGTCCTCGGTCGTCCGCCACAGGTCGGCGACCTGGCCCCAGTTGTAGGAGGCGCCGGTGGGAGCGTGGAAGCTGTTGGGGTTGATGCTGTAGACGATCGGACGCCCGGTGGCGCGCAGGGCGTCACGCATGGTGGTGAACTGCGCGATCTGCTCGCTGAGGGTGCCGTTGCCGGAGCACCAGTCGTACTTGAGGTAGTCCACGCCCCATGAGGCGAACGAGGCCGCGTCCTGGGCCTCGTGCCCCTTGCTGCCGGTGGAGCCGGGGTAGGTGCCGACACCCTGGGCGCACGTCTTTTCGTTGGGTGCCTGGTAGATGCCGAACTTCAGGCCCTTGCTGTGGATGTAGTCGCCCAGCGCCTTCATGCCGCTGGGGAACTTGGTCGGGTTGGCCCGGAGGTTGCCCGCGCTGTCACGCTGCGGGTCGAACCAGCAGTCGTCGACGACGACGTACTGGTAGCCGGCGTCCTTCATGCCGGAGGACACCATCGCGTCGGCGGCCTGGCGGACCTGTGCCTCGGTGATCCCGCATCCGAAGCTGTTCCAGCTGTTCCAGCCCAGGGGCGGGGTGAGCGCGGGGCTGCCCGGTGCGGCCTCGGCGACCGAACCGGCGGAGGCGGTGACGCAGGCGGTGAGCGTGAGCGCGGTGGCTGTCAGGAGACGTAGCAGTCGTGTGTGCAGGGGTGCCATGAGGGGGGTCCTTCCTGGCCCGCACGGCGAAAGCCGCTGTGCGGGCGTCGGGGGCATGGTCATGGGCCGGGATGACGCGCCCGGTCAGCGCTGCGACCGGGCAGAGATGTCCGCAGTGCCGAGCGATGGCCGGGAGGTCAGGCGTTCGAGGGGGGAGGCGGGCAGCGGTGGAGCGCCGGTTGCGCGGCGGACTCAGTTGCGCACGATGCGCCACCGGTTGTCGGCGGTGCCGTCGTCCGCGTCCTGGACCGCGAACGCGCCGACAGCGGTGGAGTTGCCCGCGATGGCGAGCAGCTTGCCGCTGTTGACGTTGCGGATCTTGTAGGTCCCGTCCCCCTGGTCGAGCAGCGTCCACCGGTGGTCGGCGGTGCCGTTGTCCGACCACTGCAGCACCGTCGCGCCGTCCGCGGTGGACATGTTCAGGACGCCGAGGACCTTGCCGCTGTGGACGTTGCGGAAGCGGAACCCGTCCCCGTCGGTGATCATGTACCAGTCGTGGTCGGCGGTGCCGTTGTCCGACCACTGCAGAGCGCGTCCGCCGTCGGCCGTGGACATGTTCTGGATGCCCAGCAGCAGACCGCTGGCCGCGTTGACGAGACGGACGCTGCCGGTGGTGTTCCAGTAGACGGTGTAGTTGTGGCCGTGCGCGTCGTGGAACGGGCCCAGGTTGACGGTTGCGCCGCCCGCAGTGGCGGTGAAGGCGAGCGAGCTGCTGCTGGTCCGTGTGATCGACGACGTGTTCAGCGTCGGCAGCGAACCGAGCGACGTGTCGCCGTAGTTGCCGGACAGGACGACCGGGCCGTAGGTGATCGCGGCGACGTTCGCGTTGTCGTTGGCCGCTCGCATCACGACCCGCATGGGCAGGCGGACGGTGACCGTGTCGCCGGACGTCCAGGAACGGTTCAAGGTGGCGTAGCTGCCGGGGGCGGTGGCGATGTCCTGCTTGACACCGTTGACGCTGACGGTGGCCCCGGTGGTCCAGCTCGGGATACGGATGCGCATCGCCCACGTCCCGCCGACACTACCGGTGACCTGCAGGTTCGTGGTGTCACTGGTCGGGTACGACGTGGTCTGGGTGACCGTGATGCCGCGCTCCGACCAGGTGAGCACGGAGGGCACGAACATGTTCACGATGAGCGTGGTGCCGGTGCGGAAGTACAGGGAGTCCATCAGCCTGGTGTGCATCTCCAGGCCCGTGCCCTGGCAGCACCAGAAGGTGCCGTAGTCGGTGCTCCAGGTGCCGCCGCCCCACGCGGGACCCACACCGCGGCGGCCGCCCGGCTTGAGCGGGGTGAAGTAGGTGACGTGACCGTGGTCGTCGGCCGGGTTCTGCTGGCCGATCATCTGGTTCAGCCACGCCCGCTCGTAGTAGTCGAACAGCTCGGCGCGGTCCGGGTCCAGTGCGAACAACTCACGGGTGAGGACGAGCATGTTGAAGGTGTTGCAGCTTTCGCACGTGTCGTTGTTCAGGAAGCCGGCGATGGCGTTCGGGGCGCGGAAGTGCTCCGCCTGGCTGTTGCCGCCGATGGCGTAGGTGTGCGCGTCGACGGTGATGTTCCAGGCGTTGGTGGCGATGTCCCGGTAGCGGGTGGTGCCGGTCGCCTTGAACTCCCGGGCGGCCCCGATCCACTTGGGCACCTGGGTGTTGGCGTGCAGTCCGCTGAGCCGGTCCTGGCCCGCGGCCAGAGGATCGAACACCGCGGCGTGGTCGAACCGCCGGGCGACCGTGAGCCAGCGCGCGTCACCGGTCTGCTGGTAGAGGTCGGCCAGCACGGTGTTCATGCCGCCGAACTCGGTCTGCAGCATGGCCTGCATCTGCTGGCCGGTCAGCCGGCCGGTGCGCACGTCGACCCATCCCGCCAGCGCGAGCAGCACGTCACGGGCCTGCGTGCTGCCGAGGTGACGCCACACGTCCAGCAGGCCGACGAGGGTCTTGTGGATGGTGTAGTACGGCACGTTGCCGTTGCTCAGGGTCCGCTGCTCGAGAGCGGTGAAGTCGGACTCGGGGTAGCCGGACAGGTAGCCGGCGCTGAAACCGGCGGCACTGTTGTTGGCCTGGCACTTGGCCAGCTCCGCGACCATGTACGTGGCCTTGTCCCGGCAGACGGTGTCCCCGGTCACGGCGTACAGCTGCGCCCAGGCCGTGAGGAAGTGGCCCTGGACGTGGGTGCGGAAGGGGAAGTTCGGAGCGTCCCAGCCGCCGGTGGCGGCCGCGCCGTTGGTGGACAGCTTGTGGTTGGCGCGGAAGTTGTACAGCAGCCGGTCGACATCGACGAACCGCAGGTAGTTGCGCGTACGGTTCTGGTTGTCCAGCCACCGGCTCGCGGTGAGCCGGACCTCGTCGAGCGCGAAGGGGTGCGCCGAGACCCCGATGTCGGCCCTTGCGGGTGGGACCGCCGCGCGGGCGGCAGACGCGCCGAGGAAGGACCCGGCGGCAGATGCGGCCACGGTGGCCCCGGCTGCCTGGAGGAGGCGCCGTCTGCTGAGGGAGGAGGACATCGCGAACCTTTCGGTGAGCGGAAGTGGTCAGGTCAAGGGGTGACCACTGAGGGGGAACTGTCGGCGCGGAAGGTGTCGGTGCTCTGGTGGTCCGCGCGCGGCGCGTGGGCGAAGCGGCGGGAGCAGCGGCCGGGGCAGTCGCGGAAGGGACGGCAGTCGGCGGCGGCGAGGCCGGGCACGATCGTGAAGGTGCCGCTCTGCTCGACGGCGGTATGTCCGACGCACGGGAGTTGGCGAACGCGGCCATCGTGCACCCCGGCCGGCCGGAGCGGCCTCGACAGAGCGAGCAGCGTTCTTGAGGGTCTCTCCAACTCATCCTCCGGACCGGCTGGTCCGCTTGGCCGATCGCCGTAGCAGGACTCACCATCGTTCGAAATTGCGAACAACGTGCGACACTTCGAGCAGAAGATAGGTTTGGGGCGTGATGACGTCAATGTTTCTGACAGGTACGCCTTCAGTTTCGTCGGACATCGTCGCGGTCTCCCCGGGTCACTGAGGCGGCGCCGCCGGCGTGATACCGGCCCATGGCCCGAGGAGATGCCTCGGGCCATGGGCCGGGTACGTTCGCCGTGGGTCCGTGCCGGACGGAACCGGCACGGACCCGACTTCTCGCGGCCGGCGACCCAGGTGCCGGGGTCGAGACTGCCGATGGGACTCCCCGGTACTGCCGCGGACGTCGAGGAAAGTGCTCGGGACGGAGAGGGTGTTGCGGAACGCCGAGCAGACGCGGTCCTGCCACACGGGGTCGCACCCCGTCACCCCGTCACCGCGTCACCGCGTCACCGCGTCACCGCGTCACCGCGTCACCCCGTCACCGCGTCACCGCGTCACCCCGTCACCGCGTCACCCCGTCACCCCGTCACCCCGTCACCCCGTCACCGCTTCACCGCTTCACCGCTTCACCGCTTCACCGCTTCACCGCTTCACCGCGTGCGATGGTGCCGCTGTAACCCCCGCCGCTGCCGGTGAGGTTCGTGCCCGTTCCGGATGCACACGTAGCGCACCGGGCAGGCGCTGCGCCCTTGACCCACGCTGATCACACGGTCCCAGGACGAAGGCGCGGGCCGGAGCGGGAGGTGTCAGTTCCAGGAGGCGCCGGCGGGCTCCTCGATGGTGGTGTTGATGCGGTTGAAGAAGTTGGTCAGGCCGATCATGAGGATGATCGCGGAGAGCTGTTCCTCGTCGAAGTGGTCGGCCGCCCGGTCCCAGACCTCGTCGGGGACCGCCTTTCCGAAACGGTCGGCGATGCGGGTGGCGGCCTCGGTGAGTTCCAGTGCCGCGCGCTCCTCCTCGGTGAAGAACGGGGCCTCGCGCCAGGCCGCGACCGCGTGCAGGCGCTCGTCGGTCTCTCCGTGCTTCTTCGCGCCCTCCACGCCCGCGTACAGGCAGGCGCTGCAGGCGTTGATCTGGCTGGCGCGCAGGTGGACCAGTTCCAGCAGCCGGGGGGAGACTCCGCCCTGGTACATGGCCTTGTAGATGTTCTGGATGCCCTTCATGGCGTCCGGCAGTACCACGGCGGGGTTCTTCATGCGAGCGTTCATCTCGGCTGTCCTTTGCATCGGTTAGCGTCCCTCACCAGTACGACGGACGCCGACGCGAGGGTGTGACAGTGCGGGAAGAGAAAGTTCTGGCCGAGCGGTTCGAGGCGGAGCGGGTCCGGCTGCGGTCGGTGGCCTACCGGATGCTGGGGACGATCGCCGAGGCGGAGGACGCCGTTCAGGAGTCGTGGCTCAAGCTCAGCCGCAGCGACGTCGGCGAGGTGCGGAATCTCGCCGCGTGGCTGACGACCGTGGTGGGGCGGGTCTGTCTGGACATCCTGCGCTCCCGTGCGGCGCGGCGGGAGGATCCGCTGCCCGAGCAGGACGGCCGGGTGCGGCTGCCCGATCCGGTGATCAGCGGGCTCGGGGTGGTCGATCCGGAGCAGGAGATCATGGTCGCGGATTCGGTCGGGATCGCGCTGATGGTCGTCCTGGAGACGCTGTCGCCGGCGGAGCGGCTGGCGTTCGTGCTGCACGACATGTTCGACGTGCCCTTCGAGGACATCGCGTCCGTGCTGGGGCGGACGCCGGCCGCGACCCGGCAGCTCGCCAGCCGGGCGCGGCGGCGGGTGCAGGGGGCCGTCCCGGCCGCCGACACGGACACGGCGCGCAAGCATGAGGTGGTGGACGCGTTCTTGAACGCGTCGCGCGGGGGTGACTTCGAGGCGCTGATGGCGATCCTCGATCCGGATGTGGTGGCCTGTTCGGACGGGGGCGGGCAGGTGGCGAGTCTGCTGCGGCGCGGGGCGGCCGATGTCGCCTCGCAGGCGGTGGAGTTCGCCAGGTTCGCCCAGGACGCCCGTGTCGTGCTGGTCAACGGATCGCCCGGGGTGGTGTCGTTCGCCGGCGGGCGGGCGATCTCGGTGCTGTCGTTCACGGTCCGGGGCGGGCGTATCGCGGCGATGGACGTCCTGACCGATCCGGAGCGGCTTCAGGCGTTGGGGCTGGTTGCCTGACGTTCGCTCAAGAGTGGCTCAAGGACCGCTTCGCAGCTGGTGGAGGGCGGGTCCGGGCGGGCCGCCGGGGTGCGGGAGGTAGGGCATGGTGGTTCTCGGTCTCCTGCGGACGCAGGCCGGAAGGGGGCGACGTCGGGCACGTGCCGCAGAAGTTTTCCGGCATGTGCTCCGCGGGCGCCGCCGTCACCCGTCGTGGTCCGGCTCGTCGGTGCGGAGCAGTAGGCGCCCTGTGAATTTTGGAGGAACCATGACCGCCCGTATCCCGAATCCCGCCATCACCGCCGGCCCGGACGTCCTTCCGGCGCTGATGGGGGTGGCGGGGGCCGTGAACAAGACCGGGCTGCCGGAGACGACGCTCCACCTCGTCTACCTGCGGGCCAGCCAGATCAACGGCTCCAGCTGGAACGTGAACAAGCACGCCTTCGACCTGAAGGCTGCCGGTGAGAGCGACGAGCGGGTGAACACCGTGGCGGCCTGGCGCGACGCGCCGTTCTTCACGGACGCCGAGCGTGCGGCGCTGGCCCTCGCCGAGGAGGCGACCCGGCTGGCCGGTCCCGACCCGGTCTCGGACGACGTGTGGGCCGAGGCCGCCAAGCACTACAACGAGCAGGAGCTCGCCGGTCTGTTGCTGGCGATCGGCTTCAACAACCTGTGGCACCGGCTGATGCCGACCACCCGTCAGCCCGCGCAGTCGCTGGCCGGCTGAGCGTCGTCCTTCGGTCGCGTTCGTGTCCGGCCGGGCACGGAGCCGCTTCGTCTGCGGCTTCCGTGTCCGGCCGGACTTCTTTTTCCGGCCGGACTTCTTTTTCCGGCCGGACTTCTTTTTCCGGGGGCGTGGTCCAGGCATGAAAGGGGCCCCGCCGTCCCTGGAGGGGGCGGCGGGGCCGGAGGGGGGCGGGGTGGGTGTCAGGGACGGCTGTCGGTGGCGAGGACGGCGCCCGCCGGTGCCGCCTCCGCGGCGGGCCCGGCGGCCTCGGCGGGTTCCTGGGTGGTGGAGTTCGCCGGCTTCTGGCCGCGCGGCATCAGGAAGGTGACGACGAGCAGGGCGACGAAACCGAGGACCGCGGCCGACAGGAAGGCGTGGTGGTTGGCGGTCTCGTACGCCTTGGTGACCAGGCCCGGATCGCCGTTCGCGGAGGCGAGCCTGGTGCCCATGCCGTTGTAGGCGATGGTGGCGATGACGGCGAGGCCGAGTGCGCCGCCGGCCTCCTGGCTGGTGTTGATCATGCCGGCGCCGACGCCGGCCTCCTCGCCGGAGACGCCGACGAACGCGGCGATCTGCAGGGTCACGAAGACCATGCCGCAGCCCAGGCCCAGCAGGATGAACGGGGCCAGCAGGTCCACCGCGTAGTGGCCGTCGGCCGGGGCGCGCACCAGCAGCAGCAGGCCGGTGACCGTCAGGGCCAGGCCCAGCATCACCACGGCGCGGGCGGCGACCTTGTTGACCAGGCCGGAGGCGATGCCGGCGCCGACGGCCACGGAGACGGCCAGCGGCACGTAGGCGAAGCCCGCCTTGAGCGGGGAGTAGCCGAAGACGTCCTGCATGAAGAGGCTGGCGAAGAAGAACAGGGCGCTGAAGGTGCCGAAGACCAGCACCGCGGAGAGGTTGGCGGTGCGCATGGTCTTCAGGCGGAAGAACTTCAGCGGCATCATCGGGGACTTGACCTTGGACTCGATGACGAGGAAGGCGGTGAGCAGGGCGGCCACGGCGACGAGCGAGCCGATGGTGCGCAGGCTGTCCCAGCCGACGGTGGTGGCCTCGCCGAGCGTGAAGATCAGCAGCAGCAGGCCGCCGGTGAGGGTGGCGGCGCCGAAGGTGTCGAACTGGCCGCGGGTCTCGGCCTTGCTCTCGGGGATGATGCGCGGGGCGAGCAGGGCGGCGCCCAGGCCGATCGGCACGTTGATCCAGAAGATCCACCGCCAGCTGGCCGCGTCGGCCAGCACGCCGCCGAGGATGACGCCGAGGATGGAGGCGATGCCGGAGAGGGATCCCCACAGGCCCAGTGCCTTGTTGCGTTCGGGGCCCTCGGTGAAGGTGTTGGTCAGGATCGCCAGCGCGGCCGGGGTGATCATGGCGGCGCCCAGGCCCTGGACGGCACGGGAGATGATCAGTACGTCGCCGCTCTCGGCGAGACCGGAGGTGAGCGACGCCAGGGCGAAGATCGTGAAGCCGATCTGGATCATCCGGCGGCGGCCGAAGGTGTCGGCGAGGCGTCCGCCGAGCAGGAGGAAACCGCCGAGAACCGTCGCGTACGCCGTGACGATGTAGTTCAGACTGACATCGGACATGTCGAGCCCGCTCTGGATCGACGGCAGAGCGAGGTTCACGATCGACACGTCGGTGAAGACCATGAACTGGCCCATGCACACGAAGGCCAGGATCGCCCCGGGGTTGAATCCCGCCCCGAGGCCTGGTCGGCTCGTGGTTGAGTCGGGGGCAGCCATTGTGAACTCCTCAACTGTGCAGGATCGGATCGTCGAAAAGCGGTCCTGGACGAAGGAGCCGCCGGGTGTGCCGTAACGCCCGCTGCCGGGGGCAGGGTCACGCACGCGGCGCGGCGCCCCTGCGGCCCGAGGACGGGTCTTGGAAAGTACACAGGCCCCCGGCACAGAACGGCTCGAGACTGACTTGAGCCCGCCCTCGCACGGCCCGACGCGGGCGCCGCGCGCGGGCGTTGGGCGGCCGCGGGGCGGGCTGCGGGCCGACGCGGGCCGGGCGGTGCGGGGCCGTGCGGGGCTTGAGCCCGGCTCAAGAAGGCGTCCGGTGCGGCGTGTTGGGGTGGCGGCAGCCGTGTCGTGCCCGCCCGCCCCCGTGAAGGACACCCGTCATGACGAGCACACCTCCCGCCCGGCCGGACGCCGCCTTCGTGTTCCGGCGGGCCGGTCCGCGGGCGGGCGGGCCCGATCCGCTGCGCTGGTGGGCGCTGGCGGTCGTCTCGCTGGCCCAGCTGACCGTGCTGCTGGACGGCACGATCGTGAACATCGCGCTGCCCTCGGCGCAGGCCGAGCTGGGCATGGGGGACGGCAGCCGGCAGTGGGTGATCACCGCCTACTCCCTGGCGCTGGGCGGGCTGTTGCTGCTCGGCGGGCGTGTGGCGGACCTGATGGGCCGCAAGCGGGCGTTCGTCGTCGGGCTGCTGGGCTTCAGCGTCGCCTCCGCCGTGGGGGGCGCCGCGACGACGCCGGTGATGCTGTTCGCGGCGCGGGCCGGGCAGGGGGCGTTCGCCGCGCTGCTGATGCCGACCGCCCTGTCGCTGGTGGTCACGATGTTCACCGACCCCAAAGACAGGGGCCGGGCGTTCGGGGTGTTCGGGACGGTCTCCGGTGTCGGCTCGGCCGCGGGGCTGATCCTCGGCGGGCTGCTCACCGAGTACCTGGGGTGGCGGTGGTGCATGTACGTCAACGTGCCGATCGCCCTGGTCGCGATCGGTGGCGGGCTGCGGGTGCTGCGCGGGGACGAGCGGGGCCCGGGCGGGGCACGGCTGGACGTGGCGGGGGCGGTGTGGGGCTGCGGCGGGGTGACGGCGGCCGTGTACGGCTTCAGCGCGGCCGAGGCGCGGGGCTGGGCCGACGCGACGGTGCTGGGGGTGCTGGCCGCGGCGGTGGTGCTGCTCGGGGTGTTCGCCGTGCGTCAGGGCCGGGTGCGTGATCCGCTGCTGCCGCTGCGGGTGGTGCGGGAGCGGGTGCGGGCGGGTGCGCTGGGGATCGCGGCGCTGGGGCAGATCGGCACGTTCGCGGTGCTGCTGTTCGTGACGTACTACCTGCAGGTGGTCCTCGGGTATTCGGCGGTGCTCGCGGGGGTGGCGTTCCTGCCGCTGACGGCGGGGATGACGGTCGGGGTGACGCTCGCGGCGCGGCTGGCTCCGCGGTCGCCGGCGCGGTCCTTGGTCACGCCGGCGCTGCTGGTGGCGGCGGCCGGGGCGCTGCTGCTGACGCGGATGACCGCCGGCTCCTCCTACACGGCGGTGGTGTTGCCGGCGCTGGTGCTGTGCGGGGTGGGGCTGGGCGGTGCGGCGATGACGGCGATGACGGTGGCGACGGCGGGGGTGGCGCCCTGCGACCTGGGGGCGGCGTCGGCGGTGTTCACCGCCGCGCAGCAGGTCGGCGGGTCGGTGGGGACGGCGGTGCTGAACACGGTGGCGGCGTCCGTGGCGGCCGGCCGGCTCCCGCGGACGCAGGCGCCGGGGGCGCGGGCCGAGGCCGCCGTGCACGGGTTCACCGTCGCGCTGGGGGCGGTGGTGGTGCTGCTGGTGGCGGGTGCCGCGGCGGCGCTGCTGCTGTGGGCGCCGCGCCGGGCGGGCGGGGCACCGGGGCGGGCGGGGTGACCGGGGCGAGGGGTTCTTCAAGGGGGGTGTGCGGCGGCCCGCGCGAGTGAGGGTCCAGGGGCGTGCGGTGGGCTGCGGTGGCTGCCGTGCGGCAGCGGACAGGACGGACGTCGACTCAGTGAAGGATGTGCATCGCCCATGAGCGGACCGGTGGTGGCCGTCACGGCCGATACGAGCATGCTCAGCTGGACCATCTGGAAGGACGTGCCCGCGGCCGTCCTGCCGTTGGCCTATCTGGAGAAGGTGACCGGTGCGGGCGGTTCGCCGGTGCTGCTGCCGCCGCTGCCCGACGCCGTCGAGGAGGTGATGGAGCGGGTCGACGCGCTGCTGATGAGCGGGGGGCAGGACATCGAGCCCGCCCGTTACGGCGCGGTGCCCGGGCCGTATGCCCTGCCGCCGGACCCGGTGCGCGACGAGGCGGAGCTGCGGGCGCTGGCCGTGGCCGCACGGCGGGGCATCCCGGTGCTGGGGGTCTGCCGGGGTCTGCAGCTGATCTCGGTCTCCCGCGGCGGCACCCTGCACGAGCATCATCCGCGGCACTCGCCGAAGGTGCCCGGCCGCTACGACCGGCGCACCGTGCGTCTGGCGCCCGGCTCGCTCGCCGGGCAGGTGATGGGAGCGTCGGCGAGCGTGTACTGCCATCACCACCAGTCCGTGGACGTGCTGGGCGCGGGGCTGGTGGCCACCGGCTGGGCCGAGGACGGGCTCGTCGAGGTCGTCGAGGATCCCTCGGCCCGGTTCGTGGTGGGCCTGCAGGCGCATGCCGAACTGGGCGAGGACACGGCGGGGTTGTTCAAGGCGTTCGTCGACGCGGCCCGCTGAAGCCGGGGCGCCCGGCGGCGTGGGCCCCGCGCGGGGTCACACTCGCGCGGCCAGGTCCGCCTCCACGTCGTAGGACTGCGCCAGGGCGACGTCGCGGACCAGCTGCCGGATGCCCGCGCGCGGCGCGCCGGGTGTGCTCGGCGGGGTGGACAGGCGCTCGGAGCCGCCGCCGAGGGAGCCCTCGCGTACGCGGCTGGTGTGGGCCAGGCGCAGGTTCTCGTAGCGGGCCAGGGCGGCGGCGGGCGCGTTCGGGCCGTCGCCGCGCCGGGCGAGGCAGGCGGCCAGGGCCACCGCGTCCTCCACGGCCTGGCTGGCGCCCTGGCCGTGGTGGGGCAGCATCGGGTGGGCGGCGTCGCCCAGCAGGGTGGTGCGGGCGGTGCTCCAGCGCGGCAGGGGCTCGCGGTCGTACAGGCTCCAGTGCCCGGCTTCGGTGGCGGCCTCGAGGAGGGTGCGGGCGGCCGGTTCGGCGCCGGTGAACGCGGCCCGCAGCGCGCTGAGGTCGGCCGTGCGGCTCCAGGAGTCGCCGGCCGCCCGCGCCTCGGGGACGACGGCGACGAACGCCCAGGCCCGGTGGGAGCGCACGGGGTGGGCCAGCAGCCGTCCGGCCGGGCCGGTCCAGGTGAGCAGGGTGCCGGCGGGCAGGCCGGTGACGTCGCCGGCGGGGACGACGGCCCGGATCGCGGCGCTGCCCGAGAACACCGGCCGCTCGGGGCCGGCCAGGGCCCGGCGCAGCACGGAGTGCACGCCGTCCGCGCCGACGGCCACGTCCGCGCGGACGGCGGTGCCGTCGGCGAAGTCGATCGTCACGCCGCCGGTGTCCTCGGTGACGGCGACCGCGCGCCGGCCGAGGTGGATGTGGGCGGCGGGCACCTGGGCGGCGAGCAGGGCGTGCAGGTCGGCCCGGTGCAGGGTGTAGTGGGGGCCGTCGAAGCGGTCCGCCCAGAGCTTGCCCATGGGCTGGCGCACGAGGACGGCGCCGGTGTCGAAGGCCCGTACCTGCATCGTCTCGGGTTGTACGGCTGCGGCGTGCAGCTGGGCGCCGAGGCCGAGGCGGGCGAGCAGCCGGCTGCCGTTGGGGGCGAGGTGGATGCCGGCGCCGATCTCGCCCAGCGCGGGCGCCTGTTCGTAGACGTCGACGCCGATGCCCAGGCGGCGCAGGGCTATCGCGGTGGTCAGTCCGCCGATGCCCGCTCCGACGACGGCGACGTGCAGGGGTGGGTGGCTCATGTGGTGCCTTTCGGCTCGCGCGTCCTGGTGCCCCGCGCGGTGTGCGCACCGGTCTGGTGTCCGGGTCCTCGCCGGACAGGTCGGCGGCGGGCGGGAGGCGGCGGGGGCGGGGCGCGTGTGCGCCGCGTCCGGGTGTCTGCCGCCGCCTGCCGGGTGGCGCCCTGGGGCGTCTTCGACCCTAGGGCCGCCCGGCTGGACGGGGCGGGCGGGTGGATCGGTCCTCAAGCGGTCCCGAACCAGCGCAGAAGCGCCTGTTCGAGGTCCGCCTCGTCGGGTGCGGCCCAGGCGATGTGCCCGTCGGGGCGCACCAGCAGGGCGTGCGGGGTCTCCGGATGACGGTCGTCGTCGAAGTCGGCCGTGACGACGTCGACCCGGCCGGCCCAGGGTGCGGCGGTGGTGCGCAGGGTTTCGGCGTCGTGGGCGGCGGAGGTGATGAGCAGGACGCCGCGGGCGGTGTGCAGCAGGTCGGCGACGCGGCCGGGGTTGCCGTCGGCGTGTTTGAGCGGCAGGTCGGGGCGCAGTCTCTGGCCGAGGCGGGGGTGGGAGCCGGCGCCCATGTCGTAGCGGATGTCGAGGCCGCTGACCTGGCCGGCGAGGTGGCGGGCGACGTCGGGGTCGGCGACGAGTTCCTGCATGACGGCGCGCAGCGGCTGCATGTCCTCGCCGCTGAGGTAGAGCTTGGTCTGGGCGCGGGTGTTGCGCATCAGGAGCCGGCCGACGGGGTGGCGTTCGGTGTGGTAGGTGTCCAGGAGTTCTTCGGGGGCGCGGCCGTTGATGACGGCGGCGAGTTTGAAGCCGAGGTTGGCGGCGTCCTGTACGCCCACGCTCATGCCCTGGGCTCCGGCGGGCATGTGGATGTGGGCGGCGTCGCCGGCGAGCAGGACGCGGCCCTTGCGGTACCGGGCGGCCTGGCGGGTGGTGTCGGTGAAGGAGCTGATCCAGCGTACGTCGGCGTCGTGGATGCTCTCCCCGGTCATCTCCTGCCAGGCGTCGGCGATCACACCGAAGGTCAGGTGGCTCTTGTCCTCCGGCGGGCGCAGGGACTCGTTGTGGATGACGATGCGGGTGACGCCGTTCTGGAGGTTGAAGGACATCACCATGCCGCCGGGGACGCGTTCGCCGATGGGCCGGTGGGGGATGTCGGTGTTGACCAGGTCGGCCATGTACATCCCGCGGGTGGCCTCCCAGCCGGGGAAGTCGATGCCGGCCATGCGGCGCACCAGGCTGCGGGCGCCGTCGCAGCCCACGAGGTACTGGGCGGCGAGCCGGCCGGGTCCGTCGGGGCCCTGGTAGTCGACGACGACGCCGTCGTCACTCTCGTGGCAGCCGAGGACCTCGTGCGAGCGGCGGATGTCGACGCCGAGTTCGTCGAGCCACTCGCACAGGATCTGTTCGGTGCGGTACTGCGGGATGCCGCGCACGCTGAAGTGGTTGTCCTGCAGCTGGGAGAAGTCGATGCGTACGCCGCCGAAGTGGCCCTGGGCCCATTCGACGTCGCCGAAGCGGGCGAGCAGGCCGCGCTGGTCGAAGACTTCGGCGGCGCGGCGGGTGAAGCCCACGCCGCGGGATTCGCCGCTGGGGGCGGGCAGTTTCTCCAGCACGGTGACGTCGGCGCCGCCCAGGCGCAGTTCGCCGGCGAGCATCAGCCCGACCGGCCCGGCGCCGACGATGATTGCGCCCTTTGGCATGTCGTACTCCTTCACGCAACTGGCCGCCGCGGGCGGGCGGTTGCCAGGTCGGCTGTGGTCAGTCGGGTCAGAACCGGGTCAGCGGTCGGCGGTCGGCGGCCGGTGGTCGGCGGCCGGTGGCTGGCGGAAGAAGTCCAGGAGGTGGTGGGTGATGAGCTCGGGTTCTTCCTCGGGGAAGTAGTGCACCGACTGCTTGACCCGTTCCACGCGCACGTCGTCGGCCAGCGTGGGCAGCGTGGTGCGGAAGTGGTCGTGGGAGAAGCGGGAGCCGATGCCCAGCAGGGGCGCGGTGATTTTGGGGTAGGTCTTCAGGTCCGCGATGTCCTGGTGGTAGGCCTGGTACCAGGCGCAGGCGGCGCGGATGCCGTCGGGGTGGTCGTAGGCGGCGGCGTAGATGTCGCGGTCGCGGTCGCCGATCAGTGACTGGTCGTCCAGGGCGTGGGTGAACAGCCAGTCGATGACCTGGCGCATATGGCCGGCGTACAGCACCTGGGGCAGGTGCTGGACCTGGTTGAACGCCCACCACCAGCGGGTGATGCCGGTGCCCGGGCGGGCGATCAGCCGCAGGTCGTAGTAGCTGTCGTCGGGGTGTGCGGTGTCCAGGAGCGCGACCTTTCGGGTGGCTTGGGGGTGGTTGGCGGCGAAGGCGAAGGCGACCATGGCGCCCATGTCGTGGCCGGCGATGTGGACGCCGTGGTGGCCGAGGTGGCGGATCAGCGCGTGGATGTCGGCGGCCATCGTCTTCTTGTCGTAGCCGTCGGCGGGCCGGGCGGATCCGCCCATGCCGCGCAGGTCGGCCGCGATGACGGTGAAGTGCCGCGCCAGGTCGGGCAGCACCTTGTGCCAGGCCCACCAGGTCTGCGGGTAGCCAGGCAGCAGCACCAGCGGTTCGCCGCTGCCGCCGGTGACGTAGTGCAGCCGGGTGCCGCCTGCGTCGGCGTGGTGGCTGGTGAAGTCGCCGGGCAGTTCGCGCGCGAGTTCCTCGTCGGTCGGGGTGCGGCCGGCTTGCGCTGTCATGTCCCTCTTCTCCGGGGGGCGTCGGGCAGCGGGCGAGTGGGTCAGGCGGCGAAGGCGGCCGCGTTCTGCTTCGCCCATGCGCTGAAGGGGCGGGCGGGGTGCCCGGTGAGCAGCTGGACGTCCCCGCTGAGGGGGACGGGCCCGGTGGAGGCCGCCCACAGCTCGATCAGGGCGTCGGCGATGTCGCCGGGCATCGAGTCGGGCTTGTGGGCGCGCCACACCGCAGGCGGGATCGGCTGCACGGGGATGTCCCGGCCGGCGGCTGCGGCGATGACGGCGACCTCCTCGCGGAAGCTCAGCGAGGCGGGGCCGGTGAGGTGGTAGGAACGGCCGCGCGTCTCGGGGCGGGTGAGGGCGGCGTAGGCGCACTCGGCGATGTCCCGCTCGTCGATCGGGTCGGCGTAACTGTCGGGGAAGGGCAGGGTGACGGCGCCGCGGGCCCGCAGCACGTACGCCCAGGAGGCGGCGTTGGAGGCCAGTGCCCCGCAGTTGAGGGTGGTGACGGTCAGCGGGGAGGCGGCCAGCGCGCGTTCGACCGCCAGGTGCGGGGCGGCGATCGGGTTGGTGGCGGCGTCGGCGCGCAGCACGGCGTCGGCGGACATCACCACGACGTGCTCGACGCCGGCGGCGACGGCGTCGGCGGTGAACCGCTCGATGTGGGTGGGGTCGCAGTACAGGAACACCGAGGTGACGCCGTCGAGGGCGGTGGCGAAGGTGGTGGGGTCGTCCAGGGCGAGGTGCACGGTGGGGACGCCGTCGGGCGGGGTCAGCTTCTCGGGGCTCGCGGAGGCGGCTGTGACGGGCACGCCGTGGTCGGCGAGGAGCCGGACGAGCAGCGATCCGACCTTGCCGCGGCTGCCGGTGACGAGGACGGTCATGACAGGGTCTGCCTCTCCTGGAGGGGGTCGCGGGGGCGTCAGGCGGCGGGGCGGCCGAACCAGCGGTGCAGTGCCTCGCGCAGGTCTGCGCCGTCGGGGTCGTCGGGGTCGTCGGTCCACACGATGTGGCCGTCGGGGCGCACCAGGACGCGGGCCGGCGGGGGCGCGGCGGCGGTGTCCGGCGGGGCCCAGGTGCCGGTGACGGTGTCGACGCGGTCGGCCCAGTCGGCGGCCGTCTTCGCCGCCGGCTCGTCGTCGCCGGTGACGATGAGGACGCCGCGGGCGCTGCGGAGGAGTTCGGCGACCCTCGTCCGGCTGCCGTCGGGGCGTTCGAGGACGTGGTGGGGGGCCAGGCGCAGGCCGAGGTGGGGGTGGCCGGCGGGGCCGACGTCGTAGCGGATGTGCAGGCCGCTGACGCGTCCGGCGAGGTGGCGGGCGACGGGCTGCAGCTGCACCAGTTCGCGCATGACGGCGCGCAGCGGCTCCATCTCCTCGCCGCTGAGGTAGAGCAGGGACATGGCGTGCACGTCGGTCATGAGTTTCTCGCCGATCGGGTGCCGTTCGCCGTGGTAGGTGTCCAGGAGGTCGTCGTCGGCGTGGCCGCGCAGGACGGCGGCGAGTTTGAAGCCGAGGTTGACGGCGTCCTGGAGGCCGACGCTGACGCCCTGGGCGCCGAGCGGGGCGTGGTCGTGGGCGGCGTCGCCGGCCAGGAGGACGCGGCCCTTGCGGTACTGGGCGGCCAGGCCGGTGGCGTTGGTCAGGGCGCACATCCAGGTGGCGTCGGCGTGGTGGATGTCCTCGCCGGTCAGCCGCTGCCAGGCGTCGGCGACCTCGGTGAAGGTCAGTTCGCCCTCGCCGTGGTGGGGGCGGATACCGGGTTCGTGGATGACGATGCGGTCGACGCCGGGTTCGAGGGTGACGGACAGGACCATGCCGCCGCCGGGGATGCGTTCGCCGATGGGCCGCATCCGCAGGTCGGCGCCGACCACGTCGGCCAGGTACAGGCCGCGGGTGGCCTTGCTGCCGGGGAAGGCGATGCCGGCCAGGCGGCGCACGGTGCTGTTGCCGCCGTCGCAGCCCACGAGGTAGGAGGCCGTGTCCGTAACGGGGCCGGCGGGGCCGGTGAAGCGGGCGACGATTTCGTCGTCGGTCTCGGTGAAGGAGGTCAGCTCGTGTCCGCGGCGGACCTCGACGCCGAGTTCGGTGACCCAGGTGCCGAGCATGTCCTCGGTGACCGACTGGGCCAGGCCCATGACACCGAAGTGGCTCTCCTCCAGCAGGGAGAAGTCGATACGGACACCGCCGTAGTGGCCCTTGCTGCCCCAGCGGATGTCGCCGAGGCGTTCCAGCAGGCCGCGCTGGTCGAAGACTTCGGCGGTGCGGCTGGTGAATCCCAGGCCCCGGGATTCACCGCTCGGGGCGGGCAGCTTGTCGTAGACGACGACGTCCGCGCCACCGAGGGCGAGTTCGCCCGCGAGCATCAGGCCGGCCGGGCCGGCTCCCACGATGATCACGCCGTGTGGCATGTCGACTCCTCGGTACAGGTGGATGGGGATCAGGAAAGCCCGCTGGTCTCGACGGGCGGTGCAGTCCGGCTCAAGTGGTGCGGCGGCAGCAGGAGTCGGGGAATGGGCGGGGCCGGGACGGGGGGCGGCCCCGTCGGGCGGGGGAATGCCGACGGGGCCGCGCTGGGGGGAGGGTCAGGGGTGGACCCGGACGAGCTGGCCGTCCGCGCTGTGGGCGTTGTTGGTGACGTACACCTGGTTGCGGGGGCCGACGGCGAGGCCGGTGGGCTGCCTCAGCTGCCCGCCGGTCGGGATCTCGGTGACGGTCCTGCTGCCGGTGTCGATCTTCGACAGCTTCGCCGGCAGCGGCGGTCCGGCCTGGAAGCCCTCGGTGAAGGACAGGGCCAGCAGGTCGCCCTGGCAGTCCACCGCCAGGTCGATCAGGTTCGTCAGGCCGGTGACGAGCACCTCGGGCTGCTTGCCGGGTGCGGCCTTCCAGATCCGGGCGGAGCCGGCGACCATGCCGCTCATGTCGGCGAAGTACACCGTGCCGTCCTTGGCGCGGACGATGCCGGTGGGGACGGCCTCGGCGGTGCGCACGGGGGTGACGTTGACGGGCACCAGGAAGTCGGTGGAGGTGGTGCCGTCGCCGTGGACGCGGACGAGGTCGTTGGAGCCGGCGTCGGTGACCAGGAAGCCCGAGCCGCTGCGGACCAGGCCCCAGGGGTTGGCGTGCACCTCGCCGCCGTCGGGGTTGAGCCGGGTCTCGTGGGCGGCGAGATCGCCGAGGATCTTGCCGTCGCGGGTGCGGAAGACCGTGCCCAGGGTGGCCGCGTCGGGGCCCAGCGACGTCCGGTAGTCGGTGGTGCCGCCGAGGTTGCTGACGACGTCGTAGCCGCCGTGCGCATCGGGCACGGCGTCGGTCGGTCCGGTCGCGCTGACCGGGGCGCCGGCCGCCACCCCTTGTGCGTGGGAGGCCAGTCCGCTCGCCACGCGGCCCTTGAAGCTGCCCTTGACCTTGTAGACGCCGCCGGTGGGTCCGACGCAGCTCTGCCCCTCGGCGCAGCCGGGAAGGCCCTCGCCGGCCTCGGCGACGAGGATCGTGCCGTCGGACAGGACGGTGATGCCGCGGGGGTTCTTCAGATGGTCGGCCAGGACCTCGATCGTGGCCGTGGTGCCGGCGTGCGCCGCCGGGGCGGTCAGCGCGGGGGCCGCGACGACGGTGGCGGCGGCCGCCGTCATCAGGCCCGTTCCCCAGGACCTGCGTGATATCGACATGATTCTCCCTGACTCGCTCTTGGCTCCCGCTTCTTCCGAGCAGCTGTGCAATTCTGCGCCAGAATAGGGGAGAAATGGTTTTCGAATAACCGAGGGAAAGCATTTTCCGGGCGTATTTGATTGGAATTCGAGTGAGGCTCCGGGGATATTCGTCCGGTGGTTTTCCGGGGGGGGTCACGGCTCGGGGGCGGTCCGGTGGAGTGCCCGGTCCACCAGGGCCGCGGCGGCTCCCGTGCAGTCGGCCGGATCGAGCAGCCGGGCCACCGCGCGGGGCGTGAAGTGGCGCCGGACGTCGGGGTGTTCGGCCAGGACGTCGGCGAGCGGCCGGGACGTCTGGGCCGCCCGCAGCGAGGCGGCGGCCAGCAGCCGCCCGGCCGCGGCCCTGCCCAGCTGCGGGGCGAGGGCCGCCGCGGCCCGTTCGGAGACGATCTGCCCGCCGGTGGCCGCCAGGTTGGCGCGCATCGCCTGCGGACGCACCGTCAGGCCCCCGACCAGTTCCACGGCCGTGTGGGCGGCGCCGCCGGTCAGCCGCAGGCACTCGCGCAGGGGCTGCCACTCCGCGTGCCACACACCCGCCGAGCGTTCGTCCTCGGCCGGCAGGCACTGCGCCAGGACCATGGCCAGCGCGGGCACCTGGAGGGCGGCGGAGCGGATCAGCGTGGCCAGGACCGGGTTGCGCTTGTGCGGCATCGCCGACGACACGCCGCGGCCCTCGACGGCCGGCTCGGCCACCTCCGCGATCTCGGTGCGCGCCAGCACCAGCACATCCGCGGCGATCTTGCCGAGGGCGCCCGTGGCGCAGGCCAGGGCGGCTCCCAGGTCGGCGACGGGGGTGCGCAGCGCGTGCCAGGGCAGGACGGGCACGGCCAGCCCCGTCTCCGCGGCGAAGGCGGGCAGCAGCGTCTGGAGCAGGCCGGCGGGGGCGGTGTCCGCGCCCGCGTACTGCGCATAGCCCGCCAGGGTGCCGGCCGCGCCGCCCAGGGACACCGCCAGCCCCTCCCCCCGCACCCGCTCCAGGCGCTCGACGGCGTCGAGCACCAACTGCCGCCAGCCGGCCGCCTTCAGCCCGAACGTGGTGGGCACGGCGTGCAGGGCCAGGGTGCGTCCCGCCATCACCGTCTCCCGGTGCTCGGCGGCCAGCGGCGCGAGCGCGGCGGCCACCGTGCGCAGGTCGGCGGTGATCAGCCGCAGCGCCCGGGCGGCCACCAGCATCGCGCCGGTGTCGAAGATGTCCTGGCTGGTGGAGCCCCGGTGCACGAACTCCACGGCGTGCGGCGCGTCCTTCGCCAGCGCGGCCGTCAGCGCCGCGATCAGGGGGACGACCGGGTTCGCCGTCTCCCGGGCGGCCAGCGCCACCTGCCGTACGTCGATCCGCTCGGCGCGCGCCGCGGCGGTGATCGCCGCTGCGGCCGACGCAGGAACGGTGCCGCAGCGCGCCTGGGCGCGGGCCAGGGCCGCCTCCGCGTCCAGCATGGCCTGCAGCCAGGCGACGTCGCCGACCGCGGCCTCGACGGGGGTGCCGGCGCGCACCGGGGAGAGCAGCCCGGCGTCCGGCTGGCCGGTCGGCCTGCGGGCGGCGGGCGGCGGTTCATGCGTCGTGGTCATGCCGCGCTCCGCTGCGTCGCCGGCACCGCCGCCGCGGCGGGGGTCGTTCTCGTCCCGGCCGTGGCGGGGGCCATGTCGCGGGCCGCGGGGGCCGGCCGGAGCGTGGCGGGGGCCCGGGTCAGGGCCGCGGGCAGGGCGAGCACCGCGCCCGCGATGGCGTCGGAGTCCTCCAGCGTGACCGAGCCGACCCCCGGCCTGATCCCGGCCGCGGTCACCCAGTGCACGGACTCGGTGGGCACCCCGTAGGCGAAGCGCCGCGGATGGGGCACGTCCCGGGCGTCCAGCAGGCGGTAGGGGCGCTCGGTCACCGCCAGTCCCCCGGTCTCGTAGTCCCCGTCGGCGCCGGGGACGCGATGGGGCCGGCACCCGCCGGTGCGCAGCAGCTGCCGCATCAGCGGGTCCGCGGTGCGCCGCAGGTCGATCTCGGGCAGCCGGGCCTCGATCAGCACCCGCGCGCACACCCGCACGTCCTCGATGTGTGTGGAGGTCGCCACGAAGCAGGCGCCGTCCGTGTCGGTCTCGATCCGGATGCCGGGGCCGGTGACCTGGAGGATCCCGGCGTCCATCAGCGCGGCCATCTCCTCCACCCGCGAGGCCGGCGGCCCGATCGACAGATAGGCGTTGAGCGGCGTGTACCAGCCGTCCAGCTCCGCGCGATGGGAGTCGGCGTCGAGCCCGGCGTGGTCGACCGCGAGCCGCACCTCGTTGCGCAGGTCCCGCAGCACGTCCAGGGCCGCCTTCACGGGGCCGCTGACATTGCCCTGGCGGGCCAGGCGCACGTCCTGCTCCAGGTGGCCGCGCAGCCACACACCGAAGGACGCCGCGTCCTCGAAGCGGCGCTCGCCCCAGGGGCGGGTGACCCGCCGCCAGTCCCAGCGCTCCTCGGGAGCGATGCCCGCCTCCTGCAGCAGCCGCTCCTCCTGGCGGCCCGGCGCGCAGGCGAGGTAGCGGCGCGCGAACTCGGCGATGCGGTCCGCCTCCTGACGGCCCGCCAGCAGCGTCTCGCTGTAGACGCACGCCACCTCCTTCGCGATCAGCGGCCACAGGTCGGTGCCGAACCGCAGCGGCCGCCGGCCGGGCGCGCGCAGCGCGGCGAGGTACTCCTCGGTGAGCAGGCGCGGGAGGTAACGGCCGTGCGCGCCCTTCTCGTTGTCGCCGCGCGCCTGGTAGGGCACCCCGCGCCGCGAGCCGGCGTACAGACGCGGTTCGCGGCCCGAGGGGCGGTAGAACAGGCGGCCGTCGGCGGCGCGTTCGAAGACACCGCCGCGGGCGTGCGTGAACAGCGCCATGTAGTCGAAGAAGTTCAGGCCCAGGCCGCGCAGCAGGACGTTCTCGCCCGGTGCGACGCCCGACAGGTCCACGTCGGCGGGGTTGGCGGGCAGGACGTAGGTCAGGCCGTGGCCCTCGGCGAAGGCCGCCAGGCCGGCTTCGGTGTCCGTCGGCAGGACCGGCACATGGCCCTGGGCCAGCACCACCGCGGACAGCCCGGTCAGCCGGGTGCCGTCCTCCAGCACCACCGTCTGGGGGGCCGCGTCCGGCTCGGCGCCGGCGTCCTCCTCCAGGGCCACGGCCCGCTGGGCGTGCACCGCCACGGTGACGTGGTCCGGGGCGCCCGCGGTGACCTGGTCGAACACCCAGGTCAGGTAGTGGCCGTACAGGGCGCGGGTGGGGTATCCGTCCGGGCCGAGGTCGCGTGCCTCGGCGAGGATCTCCTCGCCCAGCGGCAGGCCGGTGCCCGGGATCCGGGCGCCCGGGCCGAGGGCCGCCGCCCACTCGTACAGGCTCGGGCCCTCCTCCAGCGGTCCCTCGATGCCGACGCTGGCGTCGGTGTAGAGGGTGACCTGCGAGGCGACGGTGTTCATCAGCAGGTGCCGGGACTGCGAGGGCCGCCACACCCGGCCCGCTCCGGCCGGGCCGGGGTCGACCACGTGCACGGTGAGTTCGGCCCAGCGCGGGGAGCTGCGTTCCTGGGCGCACAGCCGTTCCAGGACGGACAGCCCCCGCGGTCCGGCGCCGACGAGGCACACTTCCATACGTCCGCTGCTCACAAGGACAGACCTCTTCCTGAGGGTTTCGGGCGGAGCGGGGCGCGTGTGCCGTCCTCGACGTCTCCCTGCTCCGCCGCCACGGTCGGCCCAGGCGCTCAAACGGGGGTGGGACGGCGCTGGAGGCACCAGCGGGGAGGACGTGGTGGCCAGGGCGGCCCGGCAGGGGCCGACCGGGGCTGACCGGGGCCGACCGGGCGTCGGGCAGGGCGTCGGGCAGGACGTTCTGACAGGGCGTCAGGGTTTCGGAGCTGGGGGACGTCAGACGGCGGGCAGGCCGGGCAGCAGGGAGGCCAGCCGGCCGGCGGCGCCGAGGAGCATCTGCACCACGCCGTCCACGGCCGGGGCGGGCGTGGTGCGGGCGCGGGTCGTCAGGTGCGCCAGGGCGGTGACCGCGAGCAGCAGCAGGGCCGCGCGGCGGTAGTCGCCGCAGGCCCTGCCGTGCAGCGGCGCAGGCAGCGCCACGGCCAGGGCGAGCGCCAGCGCGCCGAGGCAGACGGTGGCCCAGGGCACCCACAGGTGGGTGGCGAGGGTGACGTCGGCCAGACGGCCGGTGGACAGCGCCAGCACGCTCGCACCGACGAGGGTGGCCAGGTACGGGCCCCGTTCACGGGCGGGGAGGCGTTCGGCGAACAGCGCCACCACGCCGGCCGTCGCCCCGCCCGTCCCCAGGCCCTGGACGAGGCGCGCGGCGAGCAGCGGGCCCGCGTCCCGGACGGCGGCCCCCAGCACCGTGCCCGCCACGAGGAGGGCGAGGGAGCCGATCACGGCGCGGCGGCGTCCGTGCCGGTCGGCGAGGGCCCCGAGGGCGGGCAGCGCGGCGGCCGTCACCAGCGGGGACCCGCCGGCCGCCCACGACGGGCCGCCGCGCGCCGCGGACACGTCCAGCTGGCAGAGCAGGATCGCCAGGACGAGCGGGGGCAGCAGCAGGCTCACGGCATGGCGGCGCACCACGGGCCCGGCGCGCCGTAGGGCTGCCGTGAGGGGTGTGCGCCGTACGGCTGCCGTGCGGGGTGTGCGCGGCGTGGCTGTGGCGTCCTCGGGGCGCAGCGGGTGCCGTGCCGGTCGCTGAGGCAAGCGGATCCACCCCCTTCTCCCCCGCTCGTCGTCGGCGCCACCGGCGCGCGGCAGGCAGTACAGCAAGGGCTGCTCGAGGGCGCGTCGAGGCCGGGTGCAGGCGGGGCGGGGTCAGCCGTGCCCGAGTTTGAAGCCGACGCCGCGCACGGTCACGATCCAGCCGCTGGCGCCGAGTTTGCCGCGCAGGCTGCTGACGTGGGTGTCGACCGTGCGGCGTGACCATGTGTCACCCCAGACCCGGTGGAGCAGCTGCTTGCGCGGGATGACCGTCTCGGGGTGCGAGGCGAGCAGGCACAGCAGGTCGAACTCCTTGCGGGTGAGGGGCACCGCGACGCCGTCCACGGTGACCTCGCGGGAGTTGACGTCGATGCGCAGCGAGCCGTGCCGGATCTCCTCGACCGTGCTGGGCTGCCACCGGGTGCGGCGCATCACGGCCTCGATGCGGGCCATCAGCTCGCGCATCCCGTAGGGCTTGGTGACGTAGTCGTCGGCGCCGGCCTGCAGGCCAAGGACACAGTCCAGCTCCGAGTGGCGGGCGGTGACGATGATGACGGGGACGCGGCTGGCCGAGCGGATGGCGCGGCACACCTCCAGCCCGTCCAGGTCGGGCAGTTCCAGCGCGAGCAGCACCAGGTCGGCGTCGCCGTAGGCCTGCAGCGCCGCGCCGCCGCGGGTGACGCCGACGGGCTGGTGGCCGTGCCGGCGCAGCTGGGCGATCAGGGGGTCGCCGAGGTCGGGGTCCACCACCAGCACGCGCACCGCCGTGGAGGCGGCGGCCGTCGTCGGGGCCGCGAGGGCCGCGGGTACGCCGTCGGCCGGGCGAACCGGCTGCGGGTCGGGTGTGTGGAGCTCCGGCAGCATCTGTGCCGTCGTCGTCTGGCTCATGCCTCCCCCAGGGATCTGGCGCTGGTCCGTCCCGCGCCGCCTGCCGCGGCGGCCGGATCCGGCCGGCCCCGATCCGCGTGCGCGGGCGGGGCCGGCCGCGTGCCGCTCACGACCGTAGGCACCGGCGGTCGAGTCCCGCTGAAGCCCGGGTGGGCGGCCGCTGGGTGCGCGGACCGGTGCTCCGGTTCTCCGGTCGCCGGTGGTCCTACGGGTTCAGCACCCACGCCGAGTGGTGGGCGGTGAAGCCGATGTGCGGGTAGTACTCCGTCGCGGCCGGGGCCGACAGCAGCACGATCTTCGCCGTCGGGGCCTCCTTGCGGGTGGCGTCGATCAGGGCGCGGCCGATGCCGGAGCGCTGGTGGGTGCGGGCCACCGCGATGTCGGACAGGTAGGTGACGTAGGAGAAGTCGGACACGCTGCGGGCGATGCCGACGAGGGTGCCGTCGGCGTCGCGGGCGGCCAGGACGAGGTTGGCGTTGCGCACCATCGCCGCCATCCGCTCGCGGTCCTCGGCCGGGCGCCGCCGGCCCAGGCCGGAGGAGCGGTACACCTCCAGTACCTCCTGAAGGTCCAGGGCGGCGCCCTCGACCCGCTCAATCGTCCAGGTCACGAAGGATCTCCAATCGGCTGCGCACCACGTCGTGGTGGGTGAGGAAACGCTCGGGCCCGAGCGCGGGCGGGTCGATGCCCTCGTGGGCGAGCGTGGCGGAGAAGTGCTCGCCGGTGGCGATGGTCCGGTTCGCCGCGGCCTGCACCGAACGGTAGGCCCGTTCGCGTTCGACGCCCTCGCCCAGCAGGTCGGCGAGGACCGGCGAGGAGTAGATCAGGCCGTCGGTGGCGTCCAGGTGCGCGCGCATGCGCTCGGGGTGCACGGTCAGTGCCTGCACCAGTTCGGCCGCCTTCGTCGCCTGGAAGTGGCCCACGGACAGGCTGTCGGGCAGGACGACCCGTTCCACCGACTGGTGGGCCAGGTCCCGCTCGTGCCACAGCGCCACGTTCTCCAGCGCGGCGGAGGCGTAGCCGCGCAGCAGCCGGGCCAGCCCGCACAGCCGTTCGCTGGTGGTGGGGTTGCGTTTGTGCGGCATGGCGCTGGAGCCCTGGTAGGCGCCGGCCCGGGGCTCCTCGACCTCGCGGACCTCGGTGCGCTGCAGCAGCCGCAGCTCCAGGGCGACCTGTTCGACGCAGGCGCCGAGCGCGGCGACCGCCTGCAGGAGCTGGGCGTGCCGGTCGCGGGCGACGACCTGGCTGGGCACGGGCTCCACGCCCAGGCCGAGCGCCCGGCACACGTGGGCCTCGACGGCCGGGTCGATCAGGGAGTAGGTGCCGACCGAGCCGGAGACCGTGCCGACGGCCACGGCCTGGCGGGCGGCGGTCAGCCGGGCCAGGGAGCGGTCGGCGGCGAAGGCGTAGCCGCCGAGTTTGTGCCCGAACGTGGTGGGCTCGGCGTGGATGCCGTGGGTGCGGGCCACCATGACGGTGTCCCAGTGTTCCAGGGCCCGCGTCGCCAGGACGCGCCGCAGCCGCCGGGCGGCGGTGATGAGCAGGTCGGTGGCGCGGGCCAGGGTGTGGCCGAGGGCGGTGTCGACCAGGTCGTAGCTGGTCATGCCGAGGTGGACGAAGCGGGCGGAGTCTTCCGGGATCGCCTCGCAGTAGGCGGCGAGGAAGGACAGCACCTCGTGGTCGCGTTCCTTCTCGATCTCGGCGACGCGGGTGGCGAGCGGGACGGGCGCGCGGCGCATGTCGTCGAGGGCCCGGCGGGGTACGCGGCCGAGTTCCACCTGGGCCTCGGTGGCGAGGATCTCGACCTCGACCCAGGTGGCGTAGCGCGACTGGTCGGTGAACAGGTCGGCCATCTCGGGCAGGGTGTAGCGAGGAATCATCGTCGGCCTTCGTCCGGGGGTGGTGGGCGGAAGGGGCGTGGGCCGGGGGGGCGGTGCGGGGGGTGTGTCCGCGGCCCGCACGGGGCCCGGCTTCGGCAGCGTTTGCCTCAGTACGCTCCGAAGTACTCGCGCTGCTCCCACTCGGTGACCTGGCCCGGGGCGGGGGCGGCGTGTGTCGTCCAGGCCTCGTAGCGGCGCAGTTCGCTCTCCTTGAGCCTGGTCAGGCAGGCGGTCAGCGGGGCGCCCAGGAGCCGGTCGGCGCGGCCGGCGGTGAAGGCCTCCAGGGCCTGGCGCAGGTGCTGGGGCACCACTTGGCCGGGTCCGTCGTCGGGCCCGCCCCTGTCGTCGGCCCCGGTCGCGGCCGGGCGGGCGGTCAGGCCGTCGAGGCCGGCGAACAGCTGGGCGGCGATGGTGAGATAGGGGTTGGCGCACGGCTCGCCCATGCGGTTCTCGATGTGGGCGCCGGCGCCGCTGCCGACCAGGCGGAGCATGGCGGTGCGGTCCTCCACGCTGTAGCCGACGCGGGTGGGGGCCAGGGCGTGCTCGGCGGCCAGGCGGCGGTAGCCGTTGACGGTGGGCACCGACAGCAGGCACAGCTCGCGGGCCCAGGACATGAGGCCCTCGGCGTACGCCTTGCTCTGCGGGGACTCTCCGCCGGAGAAGCCCTCGGCGGAGAAGATGTTGCGGCCGGTGGCGCTGTCGGTGACGGACTGGTTCAGGTGCCAGCCGCTGGGGTCGGCAGCGGGCAGCAGCGGCTGGGACATGAAGGAGGCGTGGTGGCCGCGGCGGGCGCAGAACCGCTTGGTGTGGGTGCGGAACAGCAGCATCGCGTCGGCGGTGTCCATGGCCGACATGGGGCTGAAGGTGGTCTCCACCTGGCCGGGGCCCGACTCGTGCTCCATCGAGCGCAGGGGCAGGCCCAGGGCGAGCAGGTCCAGGGCGAGCGGGTCGGTGACGGGGGCGACCGTGTCGTAGGCGGCGTCCAGGTTGAACTGGTAGCCGGCGTTGACGGCGGACACGCCCGGGGCCCGGCCCTGCAGGCCGAAGCCGTTGCCCTCGTTGCCGGGGGCGTCGTCGAGGCGGCGGGTGAGGTACCACTCGACCTCCAGGCCGAGCACGGGGGTGAGCCGGCGGCCGGTGTAGGCGGCCAGGACGCGGCGCAGGACGGCCCGCGCGGACAGCGGGTGTTCGGTGCCGTCGCGCAGGTACTCGTCGCCGATCACCCAGGCGGTGCGCGGGCCGGGGCCGGGCAGCACCTGGAAGGTCAGCGGGTCGGGCACCAGGACGAAGTTGCCGGCGCCGGTGATCTCGTCGACGCCGATGCCGTGCTCGCCGCGGAAGTCGACGGCGACGGCGTGCCCGGTGTCGAACAGGAACGGGCCGGGGCTGAAGTTCATGCCGCCCTGCAGCACGCCGCGGAAGGCCTGGGCGGTGAGGGTCTTGGAGCGGGCGAGGCCGTGCGGGTCGGCGAAGACGAGGCGCACGAGGTCGACGTCGTCCAGGGCTGCTTCGAGGCGTTCGGCGGCGTCCAGTTGGGCGGCGTCCCACAGCCCGTGGTCGGTGACGAACGACGGGCGTCCGGCGCTGCCTTCGGCGACGGGGACGGACCATGACCTGGCATACATGGCTTCAGAGCGTCCTTTCGCCGGTGACGGCGGGGGTGAGGTCGGGCACGGGCGGGCGCGGCAGCGGCGCCAGCATCGCCTCCAGGCGGCGGGCCACGGTCAGCACGAGGTCGTCGGCACCGACCGGGCCGACGAGCTGGAGTCCGGCCGGGAGCCCGGAGCGGGTCAGTCCGGCGGGCAGGGACACGGCCGGCTGGCCGGTCATGTTGTACGGGTAGGAGGCGGGTGCCCAGGACAGCCACAGCAGGTCGCGCGGGTCGGCCGCCCAGGGGGGTCCGACGGCGTCGGCCGCGAAGGGTTCGACGGGCACGGTGGCCATGGCGAGCAGGTCGTAGCGGTCCATGACCGAGCGCAGGGTGGCGCGCAGGTTCTGGCGCACCTCCTCGGCGCGGATGACCCGTACGCCGCTGAGGGTGCGGCCGTGGCGGACGATCTCCAGGCGGCCGGGGTCGCAGAAGGACTCGATCTCCGGCGGGGTGCCGGCGGCCTCGGTGGCGGCGAGGATGTCGACGACGGCCGGGTAGAGGTTCTGGCAGCGCACCTCGATGTCCTCGACCCGGTGCCCCTCGGCCAGCAGTGCCGCTCGGCCCTGTTCGGTGACGCGGCGGATCTCCTCGTCGGTGCCCTCGTACTCGATCCAGCCGATCCTGAGGGCCCGCAGGTCGCGCGGGGAGTCCAGGGAGCCGAGGCCGGAGTCGGGGTCGGTGGGGTGGGGGCCGGCGATGACCTGGCCGAGCAGGCCGACGTCGGCGACGGAGGCGGCCAGGGGGCCCTGGTGGGCGAGGCGGTCGGCGCCGTTGGGCCAGTAGGGCACCCGGCCGTAGGAGGGTTTGTAGCCCACGACGCCGCAGAACGCGGCCGGGATGCGGATGGAGCCGGATCCGTCGGTGCCCAGCGCCCCCTCGCACAGTCCGGCGGCGACCGCGGCGCCCGCGCCTCCGCTGGAGCCGCCCGCGGTCAGCCGCGGGTCGTAGGGGTTGCGGGTGGGCGGGGCGACGCGGCCGACGGTGCAGGCGCTCCAGCCGAACTCGGAGGTGGTGGTCTTGCCGACCACGACGGCGCCGGCCGCGCGCAGCCGGGCGACGGCCGGGGCGTCCTCGCGGGGCCGGTCGTTGGGCAGCAGCGAGCCGCGGGTGGTGGGCAGGTCCCGGGTCTGCAGCAGGTCCTTGACGGAGACGGTGACGCCCAGCAGCGGCTGCTCCCACCAGGCCTCGCGGCCGCGTTCGCGGATACGGGCGTCGGCCTGCTCGGCGGCTTTGAGGGCCTCCTCGCCGCCGGCGGCGACGTAGGCGCCCAGGGTGTCGCGTTCGCGGATGTCGGCCAGGACGGAGCGGACGTGGTCGACGACGGTGAGCTCGCCTCGGGAGAGGAGGTCCTTGAGGTGGCTGATGCCGCGGGCGGTCATCGCACTGTCCTTGCCCGAGCGCTGGGGTGCGGGCAGCGGCGGGGTCCGCCGCGGGGGTCAGGACGCACGGCGGACCTGCCCGGCGTCGGTGGCGTCGGTGCCGCCCGCGATGGCCGACCAGTGCCACGGGGAGTCGAAGGCGGTGACCTCGACGGGCCGGCCGGCCGCGGCCATCGCGGCGACCAGGGTCGTGGCGCGGGCGACGAACGCCGACACGCGGTGCGCGGCGAGCAGGTCCTGCTCGTCGAAGGGCTCGCCGGCGCAGCGCAGCAGCCTGAGGTCCATGAAGCCGTGGAACCGGTGTCCGTCGACCTCGACCGTCTGCGGGGTGCGCAGCGCGAACCGCACGTTGTTGTTGACGTGCCCGTGGTGGTGCTGGTCGGAGTGGAAGGAGATGTCGGGGATGGTGGGGGGCACGAAGTGGTCGCGGTCCCTCACCTCGGGTTCGCGGGGCAGGTTGCCGGCGATGAAGTGCCAGGAGTTGTACTGCATGCGCGAGGACATCGCCCAGGCCGCGTCGGCGAGGGCGGCCGGGGAGCCGCCGAAGTGGCGGGCTGCCCGGGGGTCGGGGACCACGCAGCAGAAGAAGCGGGTGATGTCCCAGTCGCAAATCTCCGCCCAGCGTTCCTCGCGCAGGGCCGAGATCAGTTCGGGCAGCGAACGCATGCCGCGGCTCATGGTGAAGTCGGCCTCGAACGCCTCGGTGGTCGCCGCGACCGTCTCGTGGACCAGGGACTCCAGGCCGGTTTCGAAGTCGCCGTGCGGGTCGGCGAGCCAGTGGGGGGAGGCGGCGAGATGGTCGCCGAGTTCGGCCAGCGTGGTGCCGGCCAGCGGAAGCCTCTCGCTCAGCCGGGTGCGGACGGCGTCCTCACGGGCGCGGGCCCGCTGCCCCGGGGCGGCGGCCACCCGCTCGATCTTGTGCATGAGCGCGCCGTGGATCTCGCGGTAGAGCTGGGCGCCGCGCTGGGTGGCGGGGCGGTGCGCGCGCAAGGAGACGGCGAGGGCGTCCAGCGCGCGGATGTCCTGTGAGGCGGCCGGGGCGATGGTCTCGCCGCCCAGCACGCTGTTGTAGCCGCGGCGGATCCGCTCCAGCATGTGGGCGACGTGGCCGACGGTCAGCTGGGTGCCGTTGGCCTCCTCCACCCGGCCGGGGCCGGCCGAGCGGATGAGCAGGGTCAGGCAGACCAGCAGCTGCACCTCGCTGTCGGACCACAGGTCCAGCGGCCTTTGCTGAAGGTCGCTCAGGGTGCAGTCGGGGTGGCCGGGCCACAGGGTCTTGCCGGTGAGATTGTTGGGGCCGCGGAAGTTCGTGTACAGCTTGTCCTGCTGGTACAGCACGAACGGGGCGGTGCGCAGGGCCGCTTCCTTGGCCTGCTCCAGCAGTTCCTGCCGGCCTTCTTCGCCCTGCTGGTGCAGCCAGGTGCGGCAGTCGGCGGCCGAGCGGTCCTCGCGTTCGGCGGCGTGCCGCAGCAGCTCCTGGTAGGTCTGCAGGGTGCGGGCCGTCCAGGGCACCTGCCGTGCCCCGCCGACCAGTTCGTGCCGCTCCAGCGGCTCGTCCCCGGGCACCCGCACCCTGATGCGGCCGCCGGTGGACAGCCCGATCTCGCCGAGGAAGGCGGCTTCCCGCCCCTCCCCCGGCGCCGGCGCCGGCGCGGGGGTGTTCTCCTCGCGCCAGGACAGGGCGCACAGTGCCTGCAGCGCGGCCTCCTGCGCCGTGCCGAGCGCGCGCAGCTGCACGTCGGCGGGGACGTGCCCGTCGAGGGTCAGCAGCACCTCGACGAACGAGCGCAGGCCGGCGGCCTGTTCGGCGCGGCGCCAGGTGTCCTTCAGCAGAGCGGGGAAGCCGGCGTCCGGGTCGAAGGCGTGGTCGGGTTTCTGGGTGCCGGCCGGGATGCCGAGCCGGCTGGGGCGGCGGCTGATCCGCTTGCGGGCGTTGGCGGCGCGGCGGGACTCGGCCCGTTCCTGGCCTCTCACGGGGTTTCCTCGGCGGTCAGCCCGATGTGGTTCCACATCGCCTCGTCGGTCGGCGTCCAGTCCTCGTCGACGTAGATGCAGTCGACGGGGCACTCCAGCACGCACGCGGGGCATCCCGAGCACAGCTCGGGGATGATCACCACGTCCAGGCCGCGGTCGAAGATGGCCCCGAACTCCGCGGGGCAGCTGCGCAGGCAGGTGTCGCAGGTGATGCACTCGGACTTCTCGATACGGCGGGGCGGCTTCTTGAAGTTGTCGGGGCGGGCGCGTTCGGCGATCCGTTCGGCCCGCCCGGACAGCGCGGCCGACGAGGCGATCTTTTTCACGGCGGAGACCTTTTTCGTGAGTCGTCTTGACCACAGCCGGAGTCGGACGCCCTTGATGTTCCGGGACGTATCTCGACCGGTCCCTGAGCTGAGTTAAAGACCGGGTCGAGCCCTGGGGAGGGGCTGATTCCGGACGGGTGTGCCGCGCAGCACGGAGTTGCCCTGGTGGGTGGGTCCGGTGGCGGTGAGGGAGAGGTCGAGGCGGCCGGAGAGGGAGTAGAAGGCGACCGGGTTGCGCCACAGCACGAGGTCCACGTCGTCCTCGTCGAAGCCCGCGGCGAGCATGGCCCGGCCCACCTTCGCCGTCTTCAGCGGATCGCTCCTGCCCCAGTCGGCGGCGGAGTTGACCAGGACCCGTTCGGGCCCGTACTCCTTGAGCACCGCCACCATCCGGTTCTCGTCCATCTTGGTGTCCGGGTAGACCGAGAACCCCAGCCAGCAGCCGCTGTCGCGGGCGGCGGCGACGGTGGTCTCGTTCAGGTGGTCCAGCAGCACCCGGCCGGTGTCCAGCGCGGATGCGGCCACGGCGTCCAGGGTGCGCTGGAGTCCGGCGAGCTTGTCGCGGTGCGGGGTGTGCACGAGGGCGGGCAGGTGGTGGTCGGCGGCCAGTTGCAGCTGGGCGGCGAGCGCGGTGTCCTCGGCCGGGGTCATCGAGTCGTAGCCGATCTCGCCGACGGCCACGACCCGGTCCTTGACCAGATAGCGGGGCAGTTCCGCCAGGACCGGTGCGCAGCGCGGGTCGTTGGCCTCCTTGGGGTTGAGGGCGATCGTGCAGTGGTGGGCGATGCCGTACTGGGCGGCCCTGAACGGCTCCCAGCCCAGCAGCGCGTCGAAGTAGTCCACGAAGGAGGCCACCGAGGTGCGTGGCTGGCCCAGCCAGAAGGAGGGTTCCACCACCGCGCGGACACCGGCGGCGCGCATCGCCTCGTAGTCGTCGGTGGTGCGTGAGGTCATGTGGATGTGCGGGTCGAAGATGCGCAACGCCGTTCTCCTCGCTCGGTGCTCGGTCGGTGCTCGGTCGGCTGGGCGGGCAAGGGGGGCTAGGGGCCGGGCGGGGGGTCCTGGGGGTGCCCGGTCAGGGCGAGCACGTGGTCGAGGTCCTCGGGGACAGGCCGGCCGGCGGCGGTGCGCTCGGCGGCGTGGGCACGCAGCATGCGGGCCAGCTCCCCGTCTGCGTGGGCCCGTTCGGCGAGGCGGGCCACACCGCGCACGGGAACGCCGGTGAACAGGCACTTCAGGACGGCGTGCCGCCAGGTGTGGGCGTCCAGGTGCCGGGCGGCGTACGGGCCGAGGGCGGCGGCCAGCAGACCGGTGTCGTTGGTGCGCAGGGCGTCCTGCACCAGCGGCACCCCGTCCGCCGCCGGGAGGTCGAGGCGGGGCAGGGCCAGCAGGACGGCGCGGCGCTCGGCGGGCGTGCCCTGCCGGTACAGCAGGCTCACCTCGGCCGGGCCGGGGCGGGCCGCGGCCAGCAGCCGCACGCGGGCCTGGAGCGCGCCGGGCCCGCAGCGGCGGCCGGCTTCGGCGAAGCGCAGCGTCCAGCCGGGCGTGCGGGCGGCGGCCTGGGCCAGGGCCTGCTCCAGCCAGAGGTGCGGTGCGGTGGCGATGGGGGCGTTCATCTCGTCCCTCCGTTGCGCAGGAAGTCCAGGGAGTGCGCGGCGAGGGCGGGCCCGGCGTGGGAGTGGCGGGGCAGTTCCACCACGGTCAGCCCTTGGTAGCCGCTGTCTTCCAGGGCCCGCAGCACGGGCGGGAAGTCGATCTCCCCCTGGCCGAACGGCAGGTGCTCGTGCACCCCGCGCCGCATGTCCTCGATCTGTACGTGCTTCAGCCAGGGCGCGGACTGGCGCACGCACTCCTGCGGCGAAAGGGGCTCCAGGCACTGGCAGTGGCCGATGTCGAGCGTCAGGCCCAGTGCGCCGGGGTCGCCGAGTTCGGTGCGCAGCCGGTGGAAGCCGGCGAGGTCGGCCAGCAGATGGCCGGGCTCCGGTTCGACGGCCAGCGGCACTCCGGCCTCCTCGGCGGCCTCCAGCACCGGGGCGAGCGCGTCGGTCAGCCGGGTGAAGCCCGTGCCCGGGTCCACGCCGCCCGGCAGGACGCCGCTGAAGAGGTGGACGGCGTGTGCGCCGAGGCCGGCGGCGACGCGGACCGCGCGGATCAGCAGCCGGACGCGGGCCCAGCGGGCGTCCTTGTCCTCGTCCAGCAGGCTGGGGCCGTGCTTGCGGCGGGGATCGAGGACGTAGCGGGCGCCGGTCTCCACGCTCACGCCGAGTCCGAGCGCGTCCAGCCGCTGCCGTACGCGGCGGGTCCGGGCGGTGAGGTGGGGGGCGAGCGGGTCGAGGTGCATGTGGTCGAGCGTCAGTCCGACGCCGTCGTAGCCGAGGTCGGCCAAAAGCGCGAGGGCGTCGTCCAGGCGCAGGTCGGTCAGCCCGTTGGTGCCGTATCCCAGGCGCAGCCCGCTCATGCCGCGCTCACCCGGCGCCCCGGCCGTGCCCCCGCGGGCGTGTCACCGGCGACGCGCGGGAGCGCCGGGAGCCTGAGCGGTCCGGCCCAGGCCCGCACGGTGTCCCCGGGCGCGGGGCGAGGGGCCGGCGGGCGGGCGGCTGCAAGGCGAGCGGCGAGCGTGCGGGACGGTGCCGGCCCGCACGCCGGCCAGGCCGCCGGTCCCGCCACTCCCGCCACTCCCACCGGTCCCGCCACTCCCACCGGTCCCGCCACTCCCACCGGTCCCGCCGGTCCTGCCGGTCCCGCCGGTCCTGCCGGTCCTGCCGGTCCTGCCGGTCCTGCCGGTCCTGCCGGTTCTTTCGGTTCTGCCGGTGTGCTCATCGGGGGTCCTTCAGGCGTTCGGCGAAGGCGAGCAGGCGGGTGTACTGCTCGGCCAGGGAGGCCGGGGCGCCGGGGTCGGCGTCCTTGAAGTAGAAGGCGAGTTCGGGGCGCGGGCCGGACAGGCCGCGTTCATGGGCGCGGGCCAGCAGCCGGGCCAGGTCCAGGACCAGCGGGGCGGCCAGGGCGGAGTCGCAGCCCTGCCAGATCGTCTGCAGGACCATGCGGGTCCCCAGGAAGCCGTCGAAGGCGACGTGGTCCCAGGCGGTCTTCCAGTCACCGAGCGCGGGGACGTCGTCGATGTGCACCTCGCCCTCGGGCGTCGTGCCGAGGGTGTCGGTGAGGACCCGTTCTTTGCCGGCGTTCTTCGCGGCCGCCGCGGCCGGGTCGGCGAGCGAGGCCCCGTCGCCGCCGCCCAGCAGGTTGGTGCCGGACCAGGCCCGCACGGCGAGCGCCCGCTGGGCGAACATCGGCCCCAGCACCGAGCGGAGCAGCGTCTGCCCGGTCTTGCCGTCCTGGCCGGCGTACGGCAGGCCCGTCACCGGCGCGGTCACGGCGAGCTGGGGGTGGCGCAGCCCGGTCGAGGGCGTGAAGTTGACGTAGGAACAGCCCACGCGCAGGGCGGCGGCCGCGTACAGGGAGCTGGCGGGCCAGGCGCCGGGCTCGGGGGCCGGTTCGGTGGTGGCGACGTTCACCACGACCGTGCGGGCCGCGCCGGTGGTGTGCGCGAACTCCCGCAGGTGTCCGGCGAGGACGCCGGTCAGTTCCTCGTGGCCGCGTCCGTCGCCGGGCAGGGGCACGCCGGGGCGGATCCGCCTCTCGGCGGCGGCCAGTTCCTCCCGGACCGCGGCCGGCATCCAGTGCGGCAGCACCCCTTGGGCGGCGAGGTCCTCGGCCCGTTTGGCCAGCGGGGTGGCGGCCGTGTCGTGGCCGCCGAAGACCAGCGAGGGCAGCGGGGGCAGGCCGCTGTCGGCGAAGGCGCCGGTCTCGGTGACCAGGCCCGTGGGCGGTATCAGTCCGGCCGTCAGCGCGGCGCAGCCGGCGATCGCCGTCGTGGCGAGCGATCCGCGCGCCCCGACCAGCCACACGCCGGTCGGCGCGGGGGCGTCGGGAGTCTTGGGGTGAGGGGACACAGGCAGCCTCCATGAGGTCGGTGCGGGGCGGCTCGGCAAGCGGATGCCCGGCCAGAATGCCGAGCGGCCCGGCGGGCGGGCGTCGTTCTCCGGCGTGCGTCGAGCGGACCGCGAGCCGCTCTGCGCCGGATGTGGTGCGCGCCCGCCGGGGCGCTCCCCGCGGAGCCCGGCGGTGGCGCGGCAGGCGTGGGGCCGCGGCCCGGGGGCACGGGGCACTCCGCATGGGGGTGGATGCGCTGTGGTCGGGGCGGGAGCGGAGGATCCGGTTCATGGCCGCCGCCGAACGGGCGGTGTCGTCGTGCGGGCGGGGTCCTTCGGGGCGTTGTCAAACCGGTGCGCCGAAACTCCAGCGGGGTCCGAGTCGCTCTCCAGGGCCGCGCCAAGGCCCGTCCCTACGGTGGTGGCCGGTCCCTTCCGGCGGTCGGGGCCTTGTCTTTTCCGCCCCTGTCCTGGAGGAATCTGATGCCCGAACTGCCGCCCCCGCACGTCGTCCGGGAAGCGGAGAAGGCCCGTGCGGATCTGCAGCGGCAGAGCCGTCAGCTGGCGCCTGCGCCGTTCGCCCTGCTGGAGCTGTGCATGGGGTCCATGGTCACGCAGGCGCTGCATGTCGTGGCACGGCTGCGGGTCGCCGAGGAACTCGCGGACGGCCCGCTCGGTGTCGAGCAGCTCGCCGAGCGCACCGGTGCCGACGCCGACGCCCTGGGCCGGGTGCTGCGGCTGCTCGCCTCGCACGGTGTCTTCGCCGGACGCCCGGACGGCACCTGGGAACTGACGCCCATGGCGGACGCGTTGCGTGCCGGGCATCCCATGACGATGCGTGACCTCGCCGTCCTGATGGGCCACCCCACGCACTGGGAGGACTGGAGCCGTCTGCTGGACTCGGTCGTCACCGGCGAGCCGAGCCTGCCCAAGCACCGCGGGATGGGTGCCTTCGAGTACCTGGAGCAGAACCCGGAGTACGGCGAGGTGTTCATCCGGGGCATGGGCAACATGTCGGACACCGAGACCGGACCGGTGGTCGCCGCCTACGACTTCTCGCGCTTCGCCACGGTCGTCGACTTCTGCGGCGGACGCGGCGGGCTGCTCTCGGGCATCCTGCGGCAGGCACCCGGGGTGCGGGGCATCCTGTCCGACCCGCGGGTGGAGGGCAACGGCGCGGCCGAGTTCCTCGCCGGGCAGGGCGTCGCGGATCGCTGCACCACCCACGCCGGCGGGCTGTTCGACCCGGTGGTGCAGGGCGGGGACGCCTATGTGCTCAAGCACATCGTCCACGACTGGCCCGAGGAGCAGGCGCTGCAGATCCTGCGCAACGTCCGGTCCGCGATCCGGCCCGAGGGCCGTCTGCTGCTGGTGGAGATGGTGATCCCGCAGGACGGCGACGAGCCGCACTCGGGCAAGCTCGTCGACCTGTGGCTGATGCTGCTGGTCGGCGGCAGGGAGCGCACCGCCGCCCAGTACGCCGACCTGCTCCTGCGCGCCGGGTTCCGCCTGGAGCGTGTGGTGGAGACGGCCTCGGCGGTCTCGATCGTCGAGGCGGTCCCGGTCTGACCGGCCCGGCCGGCACGCGAGGGCCCCCGCAGCGTCTCGACGAGGCGCTGCGGGGGCCGTTGCCGTGGGCGGCGCACTGTTCGCCGTACCGATCGGCGCACTGTTGCCGTACCGGCGGGGGCCGTTGCGTGCCGGCCGGGCGGGTTGTCGCGTGCCGGCCGGGGGTTGCTGGTGTCGGGCCGGGGGGCGTGCCGCGGCGGGGCGGGGCGGGGGCGTGCCGCGGCGGGGCACCCGGTCACCAGGTGCCCCGCCGTCCGGCCGGCTCGGCCGCCTGTTGCCCGCCGGTCAGCGGGCGGGGCCGAACCAGTGCCGCAGCGCCGGCTCCAGGCCGGCCGTCGTGGCGCCGTCGGCCGCCCAGGCCACGTACCCGTCGGGGCGGATCAGGACGGCCGTGGCGGCGGCCAGCGCGTCGGGTCCGTCGGCGGGCTTCAGTGTCGCGGTGACGACGTCGACCCGGTCTTCCCCGCCGACTGCCGCGCGGCGGGTGCGCGCGTCGTCGGCCAGGTCCAGCAGGACGCCGCGTCCGGTGTGCAGCAGCTGCGCGACACGCATCTCGCCGGCGGCGCCGACCAGCAGCCGCGGAGGCATCCGGCGGCCCGTCAGGGGGTGGGCGGGCGCCTGGGGTTCGCCGGGCACGGACAGGTCGTAGTGGATGTCGAGGTGGCTGACCAGGCCGGCCAGGTGGCGTTTGACGTCGTCGTGGGCGATGAGTTCGGTGAACAGTTCACGCAGCGGCTCGGACTCGGCGCCGCCGAGGTAGACGGTGCCCTGGGCGCGGGTGTTCATCAGCAGGCGGCGGCCGGCGGCGTGGCGTTCGTCGTGGTAGGTGTCCAGCAGGGCCTCGCCGGCGTCGCCGCGGAGCACGGCGGCCAGTTTCCAGCCGAGGTTGGCCGCGTCCTGCACGCCGGTGCTCAGGCCCTGGCCGCCGGCGGGCAGGTGGATGTGGGCGGCGTCGCCGGCCAGGAGGACGCGGCCGCGCCGGTAGGCGGAGGCCTGGCGGGTGGCGTCGGTGAAGGAGCTCACCCAGGAGGCGCTGCCGGCGCCGATGTCCTCGCCGGTGATGTGCCGCCAGGCCTCGGCGACCTCGGCGTAGGTGACGGTGCGCTCGCGGTCGTGGGCGGGCTGGCCGTCGGGGCAGACGATGATGCGCCAGACGTCCTCGGTGAGCGGGGCGGACATCACCATGCCGCCCGGGTAGCGCTCTCCCAGGTGACGGGGGCGCAGTGTGACTCCGGTGATGTCGGCGAGGTACATGCCGCGCCGGGCGTCGCTGCCGGGGAAGTCGAAACCGGCGGCCCGGCGCACCCGGCTGGCGCCGCCGTCGCAGCCCACCAGGTAGGCGGCGCGCAGTGTGCGCTGCTCGCCCTGGGGGGTGCGGACGGTGATCTCGACGGTGTCGCCGTCCAGGTGGCCGCCGGCCAGGGAGACGAACTCCCAGCCGCGCCGGATGTCGGCGCCGGACTCGGCCGCCCAGGCCTCCAGTACCGCCTCGGTGTCGCCCTGAGGGATGCCGCGGGCGCCGAAGTGGGCGTCAGGCAGCACGGTGAAGTCGAAGACGGTGCCGCCGAAGTGGCCCATCGGGCTGGTCTGCAGGCTCTCGCCCTGCCCGAAGCGGGGCAGCAGGCCGCGCTGGTCGAAGGTCTCCATGGCGCGGGCGGTGAAGCCCAGGCCGCGGGACTGCCCGGTGGGGGCGGCGAGCTTCTCGATCACGACCACACGGGCCCCGCCCAGGCGCAGTTCACCGGCGAGCATCAGTCCGGTCGGGCCGGCCCCGACGACGATGACGTCGGTGTCCATCGCGGTGCCTTCCACGGGTTGCATAGGGGTTGTTCCTTCCTGGCTACGGGATCATGTCGGGCCCGGCAAGGGGGTGGCGGTCACCGGCGGGGCGGGGAGAGGAAAGAAGAAGAGGGGCAAGGGTGCGAAGGGCGCGGGGGGGTGGGGGGTCCGGGGGTGGGGGGTGTCCGGGGGTGGGGGGTCAGTACTCCAGCCGGGGCACCGGTTTGGGCGGGCCGAACCAGCGGGTCAGGGCCTGCTCAAGGCCGGTGTCGGCGGCGCCCCGGCCCACCCAGGCGATGTGGCCGTCGGGGCGCAGCAGCAGGCGCTCGGCGCCGTCGAGGAGGGCGGGGTCCTCGGCGCGGACCGCCACCGTGCTGACCCGGTCGGCCCAGCCGGCCGGCGGTTCGGTGGGGGCCCCGGGGCGCAGGTCGACCAGGACGCCGCCGCCGGTGCGCAGCAGGCGCGGGGGGTGGACGCGGCCGAGCGCGGTGTGCAGGGCGGTGTGCGGCATCCGGGCGCCGAGCAGCGGGTGGGGCTCGCCCTCGATGTCGTAGCGCACGTCCAGGCCGCTGATCATCGAGGCGAGGTGGGTGCGGACGTCCTGCTGGGTGATGAGTTCGGCCAGCAGGGTGCGCAGCGGCTGTACCTGCGGTCCGCCGAGCAGCAGGTGGGCCTGGGCCCTGATGTTGGCCAGGACGCGCCGGCCCACCGCGTGCCGTTCGCTGTGGTAGGTGTCCAGCAGGTCCTCGCCGGTCTTGCCGCGCAGGTGCAGCGCGAGTTTCCAGCCGAGGTTGAAGGCGTCCTGCAGGCCGAGGTTGAGGGCCTGGCCGCCGATGGGCATCTTCTGGTGGGCGGCGTCGCCGGCGAACAGGATCCGGCCGTGCCGGTAGTGGGTCAGCTGCCGGGAGGCGTCGGTGAAGGCGTTGACCCACAGCGGGGTGCCGCCGCTGATGTCCTCGCCGGTGACCCGCTTCCAGACGGTGATGATCTCCTCGAACTGGGCGTCCGCGGAGCGCCGCCCAGCGCCGGAGCCGAACTCGTGCACCATCACGCGGGTCACGCCGTCGGGGCGGCGCGCGGCGATGGCGAGCCCGTGCTCCAGGCGTTCGAAGCGCCGGTCGGGGATGTGGATGCCGGCGATGTCGGCGCGCAGCAGTTCCCGGCGGGCGTCCTGGCCGGGGAAGTCGGCGCCGATCAGGCGGCGCACGGTGCTGTCCTCGCCGTCGCAGGCCACCAGGTAGCGGCAGCGCAGGCGCAGGACGCCCTCGTCGCCGAGGGCTTCGAGTTCGACCCAGTCCCCCACCTCACCGACGGCGACCAGTTCGTGTTTGCACTTCAGCTCCGCGCCCGAGGCCAGCGCCCACTCCTCCAGGACCGCCTCGGTCTTGGTCTGCTGCACCTTCCACTGGCCGGGGTGGGTGCTGGGCAGGGTGAGGTCGAGGGGGATGCCGCCGAAGTGCCCGCGCACCTCGCTGGGCGGCTGGCCGAGATCGGGTATCAGGCCCCGGCTCTGGAAGATCTCCATGGTGCGGGCGTGCAGGGTGGAGGCCCGCGACGTGGTGTCGGGGGCGCGCCGTTTCTCCACCAGCACCACGTGGACGTCGCGGGCCAGTTCACCGGCGAGCATCAGCCCGACGGGACCGGCCCCGACGATGACCACATCGGCCGTGAGGCGTGTCGCTGTCACGGTCAGGCCCGCTTCTGCTCGGCGTGGGCCTTGGCGTAGGACAGGGTGGCGCGGCTGTTGGTGGACAGCGCGGTGTGCACGTACGCGCGGGCGTCGGCGACGGTGGCGTCGGGGCCGAGGATGCGCGCGATGTTGTCGGTGTTGAGGGTGACGGTGTGCTGCGAGGAGGCGGTGGTGCCCTCCTGGGTCTCGGTGAACGTCCATTCGCCGGTGTGCAGGGTCATCAGTGCGGGCAGTGTGACCTGCTTGTAGGCGATCTTGTGGTGCGGGAAGACGACGCGGTAGGACTTGGTGGTGTGCACCGAGCCGTCCTTGGCGCGGGTGTCCATCTGCAGTTCCTGCAGGCCGGGTGTGTCCTCGGTGAGGCGTACGACGGCCACGTGCGGCAGCCGCTCGGCCCACCGGTCGGCCTCGTTGACGAAGTCGTAGACGTCCTTGGCGCTGCCGGCGATGTGCACGGTGTCGGTGAAGGAGAAGGTCAGCTCCTGGGTGTCGGCGGCGTGCGCACGCTCGACGTTCTCCTTGAGCGCGGCGAGTTCCGAGGTGCTGTTGTTGTCGACCGCCCGCTCGATCCACAGCAGGTCGTGCGGGTCGTCGCCGAGGGCGCTGTAGTCGTGCAGCAGGCGCACCCGCGAGCGCGTCTCGCCGAGCGGTTCGATGATCCAGGTGCCGCCCATGTGCTTGACGGGCGGTGCGGGGATCTCCTGGCGGAAGGTGATGGTCAGGCGGTCGGGGTCCAGGGTCCGGTGCGAGGTCCAGTCCTTGGGCGTGTCGTTGGCGGTGGCCCAGATGCGGATGCGTTCCTGGTCGGCCTGTGTCTGAAGCCGGTCGACGTGGATGGTGGGCGGGAAGATCCGCGGCCAGTTGGTCACGTCCGCGAGCAGGTGGTAGACGGCGGCGGCGGGGGCGTCGATGCCGATCTCGTGCTCGACCTCACGTGTGGTCATGAGGTTCTCCTCGTAGAAGGTCGGGTCGGTCAGAAGTTGCCCAGGCCGCCGCAGACGTTGAGGGCCTGGGAGGTGATGGAGGCGGCGGTGTCGGAGGCCAGGTAGCCGACGAGGCCGGCGACCTCCTCGGGTGTGGAGTAGCGGCCGAGGGGGATCTTGGCCTGGAACTTTGCGAGGATGGCGTCCTCGGAGGTGTCGTAGGCGGCGGCGTAGCCCTGGCGGACCTTCTGGGCCATGGGGGTCTCCACATAGCCGGGGCAGACGGCGTTGACGGTGATGCCGGTGGGGGCCAGTTCGTTGCCCAGGGCCTTGGTGAAGCCGACGACGCCGTGCTTGGAGGCGGAGTAGGGGGCGCCGAGGACGACGCCCTGCTTGCCGGCGGTGGAGGCGATGTTGATGATGCGGCCGCGGTTCTTGTGGCGCATGCCGCCGGTGGTCAGTGCGGCGCGGGTCATCCGGAAGACGCTGGTGAGGTTGGTCTCCAGCACGTCCTGCCACAGGTCGTCGGTGAGGTCGGCGGTCACTCCGCCGCCGGAGCGGCCGGCGTTGTTGACGAGGACGTCGACGGTGTCGAAGCGGTCGACGGCGGCCCTGACGAAGGCGTCGGCGGAGGCGCTGTCCCGGACGTCGACGACCGCGCCGTCCACCTCAAGGCCCTCGGCCTGGAGGTCCTTGACGGTGGCGGCGATGTTGTCGGCGTTGCGGGCGCCGATGAAGACGCGGTGGCCGGTTGCGGCGAGCAGGCGTGCGCAGGCCAGGCCGATGCCGCTGGTGGCGCCGGTGACGACGGCGACCTTCGCGGTGGTGTTGTCGCTCATGTCGCGGGTGCTCCTTCTCAGGCGGCCTGGGCGGGCGCGAGCTGCGCGTTGACGACGTCGATGAAGGCGCGCGGGGTGTTGGCCTCGCCGACGGCCTCCTCGTCCAGGCAGATGCCGTACTCGCGTTCGATGAGGCTGCCGGTCTCCAGCAGGGCCAGGGACTCGTAGCCGATCACCTCGAACTCGGTGTCGAGGATGTCGGCGTCGAGGTCGACGCCCTCGGCGACTCCGGCGGCCTCCGTGAGGGTGCGCTTGAGGTCGGCGAGGGTGAAGAGCTTGGCGGTCATGGGTGTGCGTCCTTTCGTCGAAAGGGGGGGTCGTTGGCTGGTGTCCGGCGGGTCAGGCGGGGCGGCGCAGGACCATGGCGGAGTTGAAGCCGCCGTTGCCGCGGGCCAGGACCAGGGCGGTGCGCACCTCGGCCGGGCGGGGCCGGCCGAGGACGAGGTCGAGCCCGTAGTCCGTGCACGGGTCGGTGTGCACCGTGGGCGGGATGAGTCCGTCCTGCATCGACAGCAGGGCGGCCGCGAGGTCCAGCGGCGCGCCGCCCGAGTACAGGCGGCCGGTCATCGTCTTGGGCACGGTCACGGGCACGCCGCGCTGTCCGAAGACGTCGTTGAGGGCGCGGGCCTCGGTCAGGTCGCCGGCCGGGTCGCCGGCGCCGTCGGCGAAGACCACGTCGATGTCGCGGGCGTCGGCGCCGGCGTCGGCGAGGGCGATCTCGAGGGCCTTGCGCAGGGCGGTCGGGCGTCCGCTGCCGGGCCGGGGGTCGAGGGTGGCGCCGTAGCCGGCGATCTCGCCGTAGATCCTCGCGCCCCGCGCGCGGGCGCTGTGGGCGTCCTCGGTGATGAGGATGGCGCCGCCCTCACCGGGCACGTAGCCGCGGGCGTCGCGGTCGAAGGGCAGGTAGGCGCGGTCGGGTTCGTCGCTGGTGGAGAGTTTGCCGGTGGTCAGCTGCGCCACCCAGCCCCAGGGGCACAGGGAGGCGTCGACCGCTCCGGTGACGATCAGGGGGGTGCCCTTGCGGATCTGGCGGCGTGCCTGCGCGACGGCGTCCAGGCCGCCGGCGCCCTCGCTGACGACGACCCCGGCGGGGCCCTTCATGCCGTTGCGTATGGAGATCTGGCCGCTGTTGACGGCGTAGAACCAGGCGAAGGACTGGTAGGCGGAGACGTACTGGCTGCCGCGGCTCCACAGGTTCTGCAGTTCGCCCTGGCCGAACTCGAAGCCGCCGGCGGCGGAGGCCGTGATGACGCCCATGTCGAATGCGGCGAACGCCGCGGGGTCGGCTCCGGCGTCCTCCAGCGCCCAGTCGGTGGCCACCAGTGCCAGCCGGGTGACCCGGTCGGTCTGCGGCAGCAGCCGGCTGGGCAGATGGTTCTCGGCCACGAAGGCGGGGATCTCGCCCGCCAGCCGGCTGGGGTAGCCGGAGGGGTCGAAGCGGGTCACCCGGCCCAGTGCGTGCTTGCCGGACAGCGTGGCGGACCAGTAGTCCTTGACGCCCAGGCCGTTGGGCGCGGCGACGCCCAGGCCGGTCACCACCGCGGAGGTGGTCATAGAAGGCTCCTTTCCGGGCTGGCGAGCACCATGGCGCTCTGGAAGCCGCCGAAGCCGCTGCCGACCGTCAGGACGGCGTCGATGAGCTGGTCGCGGGCGACGACGGGCACGTAGTCGAGGTCGCACTCGGGGTCGGCGTGGTGCAGGTTCGCGGTCGGCGGGACCACGTCGTACTCCATGGCCAGCGCGGAGGCGGCGATCTCGATGGAGCCGATCGCGCCGAGCGAGTGGCCCACCATCGACTTGATGGAGCTGACCGGGGTGCGGTAGGCGTGCTCGCCCAGGCTGCGTTTGAACGCGGCGGTCTCGTGGCGGTCGTTCTGCTTGGTGCCCGAGCCGTGGGCGTTGACGTAGTCGATCGCCTGAGGGTTGAGCCGTGCCTCGGCGAGGGCGAGGTCGATGGCCTCGGCCATCTCCTTGCCGTCCGGGCGCAGGCCCGTCATGTGGTAGGCGTTGGAGCGGGTGGCGTAGCCGGCGATCTCGGCGTAGATGTGCGCTCCGCGTTGCTGGGCGCTTGCCAGTTCCTCCAGGACGAAGAACGCGGCGCCCTCGCCGAGGACGAATCCGTTGCGGGTCTTGTCGAAGGGCCGGGAGGCGCACTCGGGTTCGTCGTGGCGGGGTGTGGTGGCCTTGATCGCGTCGAAGCAGGCCATGGTGATCGGTGAGATCGGCGCGTCGGAGGAGCCGGCGATCACGACGTCGGCGGAGCCCTCGCGGACCAGTTCGACGGCGTAGCCGACGGAGTCGATGCCGGAGGTGCAGCCGGTGGAGACCACGGTGGAGGGGCCCTCGGCGCCGACGGCCCAGGCGACCTCGCAGGCGAAGGAGCTGGGCACCATGTAGTCGTAGAGCTGCGGCACGGCGTAGGTGTGGTCCAGTACGTCGAGGCGGCCGCCGTCGCTGACGACCCGGTACTCCTGGTCCAGGCCCATGGTGGCGCCGACGGCGCTGCCGACGGTGACGCCGACGCGGTGGGGCTCCAGCGCGGCCAGGTCGATGCCGCTGTCGGCGACCGCGCCGCGCGAGGCGACGACGGCGAACTGCGCGGCCCGGTCCAGGCGGCGGACCTCCTGGGGGCTCAGGCCGTGCTCGTAGGGGGCGAAGTCGGCCTCGGCGGCCACCCGGGAGCGGAAGGGCGAGGGGTCGAAGAAGGTGATGCCGCGGGTGGCGGTGCGGCCGCTGCTGAGCAGCTGCCAGAAGTTCTCCCGGCCCACACCGCCGGGGGCGATCACCTCGATGCCGGTGATGACAACGCGACGCCGGCTCACGCGGACGCCTCCCAGTGGTAGAAGCGGGTGGCCATCGCGTCGGCCGGGGAGCGCCAGGTCGCGGGGTCGTAGGCCTCGATGAAGGGCTTGAGGTCGGCGCTGATCCCCACGAAGCGGGGGTCCTGCTTGGCGGCCTCGATCAGTTCGCCGCCGTTGTCCTCGTCGAAGTCCTGGAGGTGGAAGTACAGGCCCCGGTAGGAGAACAGCTGGCGGCGCCGTGTTCCCATGCGGTGGGGCATCTCGGTCCGGTCGAACTCGGCGAACAGCCGGGCCACGTCGGTGCTCGAGGTGGCTGTCATCCGGGCGACAATGAGCGTGCTGTGCATAGGTTTGGCTCCTCGGCGTGTGCGTGGAGGGGTTCGCTTCGTTCGGCCGGCGCGGGCGCCGGTTCTCACGACGCCTCGACAGTGCGGCCCGGCGGTAGCGCCCGGCCCGCGCAGCGCCTGAGTCCGGCCGGAGCCGCTGCCGGCGGGGCCTGGACACAGGCGGGATCGCGGGCGCCGGTGGTCGGGCGCGGGCGGGAACACGGGCGCCGCTGGTCGGGCGCGGGCGGGAACACGGGCGCCGGTGGTCGGGCGCGGGCGGGATCGCGGGCGCCGCTGGTCGGGTGCGGTGGTGGTGCGGGCGCGGGCATGCGTACGCCTCCGGAGCGGGCGGCACACCGTGGGCGGCCGGAGGTTTCCGGAGGCGTGCGGGAGGGGCGGCGCGTCACAGAGGACGCGCCGGGTTCACTCGCCGGCGGAACGCGTGTGGACCACCTGGTAGGTGTTCACGTCCGCGGAGGTGGCGACCGCGCGGACCCGGCCCACGGCCTTGGCGCGGTCCTCGGGCCACTGCTCGGCCGCCTGGTCGCGGTAGGCCTCGAAGGCCTCCTTGCTCTCCCACTGCGAGTAGGAGACGACGAAGGAGCCGTCCAGGCCGCGGGCGCGCAGCCCCTTGAGGACGATGTGCGAGACGAAGCCGGGCACGTCCAGGAACCAGCGCTGGCCCTCGCCGAGCGCGTCGAGGAGTTCGTCCTGGTCGCTCGCCTCGACGCCGAAGACGCCGATGACGGTGTAGTCGTCGCGGTGCGGGCCGATGTCGGCGACGCCGCCCTGGCCGGGCTGGGTCAGCACGAAGGCGACCTCGTTCTGCAGCAGGCGGATGGAGGTGGTGATCTCGCCGAAGACCGGCAGGGTGCGGTGCTTGAACTCCTCGCCCGCGTACCGCTTCTCCAGGTCCTCGCCGCTGCGCCACTGGATGAAGTTGGCGGTGCCGGGGCTCTGGACTCCGGCGTGCACGGTGGAGGACATCCAGCCCTCGTACGTCGCCGCGTCGACGATCTTCGTCATCTCCTCGATCAGCTTGTCCTGCTTCTCGGGAGCGTCGGTGGTGAACAGGTTGAGGACGGTCAGGTGCTTGTCCTCGGCGGAGATCTTGGGCATGGGTCCTTCGCTTCCTGTGGGTGAGGTGAGGTTCAGGCGGGCCGGCGGTGGTCAGCCGGTGGGGCCGAACCAGCGGGTGAGGGCGTCGGTGAGGCCGTCGGCGCCGGTGCCGGCCGGGCCGACCCAGGCGACGTAGCCGTCGGGGCGGACGAGGATGCCGTCCACGGGCACGTCGCAGTCGAAGTCGACGGCGACGGTCTCGAGGCGGTCTCGCCAGCCGGCGGCCGCGCGGGCCAGACCGTGGTCGCCGCCGAGTTCGAGCAGTACGGGCCGGCCGGCGTGCAGCAGGGTGGTGCTGGAGACCTTCTCGCCGGCGACGACCAGGTCGCGCTCGGGCAGCCGGCGGCCCAGCAGCGGGTGGTCGGGGCCGCCGACGTCGTGGCGGATGTCCAGGCCGGTGACCATGCCCACCAGGTGGCGCTGGACGGCAGGGTGTGCCCGCACCAGTTCGGAGAAGACCTCGCGCATCGGTTCCATGTCGTCGCCGCCGAGGTAGAGGCTGCGCTGGGCGAGGGTGTTGGTCAGGATGCGGGCGCCGACGGGGTGGCGTTCGCTGTGGTAGGTGTCCAGCAGTCCTTCGGGGGCCTGGCCCTTGATCTCCAGGGCCAGTTTCCAGCCGAGGTTGACGGCGTCCTGGATGCCCGCGCTCATGCCCTGCGCGCCGATCGGCAGGTGGATGTGGGCGGCGTCGCCGGCCACGAGGGCGCGGCCCTTGCGGTACTGGGCGGCCTGCCGGCTGACGTCGGTGGTGGAGCTGACCCACAGCGGGGTGGCGCCGCTGATGTCCTCGCCCGACAGCCGCCCGAACGCCTCGGCGACCTCCTCGAAGGTGATCGGGCCCTCGGCGGTGCGCACGGGCTGCGCGGCGTCGTAGTAGATGACGCGGCAGCGGTCCGGGCCGAGCGGCATCACCATGATCATGCCGCCGGGCACGCGTTCGCCGCTGAAGCGGGGGCGCAGGCTCACGCCGGTGATGTCGGCGAACCGCAGCTCCAGCGTGGGTTCGGTGCCGGGGAAGTCGATGCCGGCGGCCCGGCGCACCAGGGAGCGGGCGCCGTCGCAGCCCACCACGTAGCGGGCGCGCAGGGTGCCGGCGCCGCCCGTGCCGGCGACGGTGACGCTCACGCCGTCGTCGTCGAGGTCCACGCCGGTGACCTCGACGCCGCGGCGCACCACGGCGCCCAGTTGCACCGCCCAGCCGCCCAGGACGCCCTCGGTGCGGGCCTGGGGGACGCCGCGGGCGCCGTAGGAGCCGCCCTCGATCACCTGGTAGTCCAGCGGCACGCCGCCGAAATGACCGGCCGGAATGACGCCGACCTCACCGAACCGGGCCATGAGTCCGCGCTGCGCGAACTCCTCGATGGTCCGCGCCGAAAATCCCAGGGCCCGTGATTCACGAATCGGCTCGGCCAGCTTTTCCAGCACGGTAACCGAGACTCCGTTGAGTCTCAGTTCACCCGCGAGCATGAGTCCGGTGGGACCCGCCCCCACAATAATGACGTCCGCGTCGAAGAAATTCATCTGTCCTCTTCCTCACTGGTGTACGGCCAGTATCGCGAGGGTTTTCGACGGCGGTAAATAGCCATAGGTACAGGTCTTCTGCAAGGAATGCCAGAAGAACGTCGGGAACGTCAGATCTTTGTCAAATGCACTTGCCGGGCACGGGTGTATCGGCGGCATTCTCAGGCATGAACTCCATTCGGACCATCGATGATTCTCCTCGGCCCGGGGACCGCCCCGTCACGGCCGGCGGATCCCGTGCCGACGTCGCCGATCTCCTGGCCCGCTATTTCGTCTCCCTCGACGACGAAAAGCTCGACGACACCTGGGCGGCCGGCCTGTTCACCGAGGACGCCGTCGTGGCGTTCCCGATCAGCCGGCACCAGGGCGTTCAGGGCATGGCCGCCTATCACCGTGCGGCGCTCGGGGCGTTCGCGGCCACCCAGCACCTGGGCTCTGCGCCCGTGGTGAGGGTGGAGGGCGAGCGGGCCGTGCTGCGCGCCAACCTGATCTCCACCCATGTGCACCATGCGCGTCATGCCCGCCCGCAGGGGGAGCTGGAGCCGCTGTTCGCCACGGGCACGTTCGTCGACGGCGAGGCCCGCCGCACGGCCGCGGGGTGGCGGCTGAGCCTGTTGTCGTTCCGGCTGCTGTGGGCCGAGGGCACCCCGCCGCCGGCGTCGGCGTAGGGCGGGCTCCGGGGCGCGTTGCGGGGGCGGTGCCGGGCGCTGTCCCGGTGCCGCCCCCTTCTTTTTTTGCCCGCGTGTGCCGGTGGGCCGTCCCCCCGGGGTGGTGGGTCAGGTGTTGAGGTGCAGGACGCGGTCCACCGCGATCTCGATGACGACCCGGCCGGGCGGGTTGGGCGGGGCGGACCAGTAGCGTTTGGCGTAGAGCCCCGCGCCCAGCGTCACCCGTGCGGGATCGTCGACGACCGTGCCGGTGCCCTCCAGGGTCACCCAGGTGAAGCCGTGGACCTGGCACAGTGCCACCCGGCTTCCCGGCGCGGCCAGCAGATTCCTCGCCTTGCGCGAGGTGGCGACCGTCATGACCCGGGCCACGGCGGCGGCCGGGTCGAAGGTGAAGCGCACCGGCGCCACGTGGAGCGATCCGTCGGGGCGGATGGTGGTGAACGCCGCGACCTCGGCCGGGTCGTTCAGGAACGCCTCGACCTCGGCGGGCACCCGCACGGCGGCCGGGCGCTGCTTCGACAGCGACATGTTCCCTCTCGTCCTCCCCCTCGAACGGGCCCTGGATCGTGTCCAGTCGGTGCTTCGTGTCAGTCGGTGCTCGTGTGTCAGTCGGTGCTCGTGTCTGAGTCGGTGCTCGTGTGTCAGTCGATGCTGCGGACGATGGTGAGGAACTCCTCGTCCTCGTCGTCGGCGCCGGCCAGCCTGAGCAGCGGTGCCATGCCCACCGGCACCATCCCGAACACCGCCATGTCGATCTCCCGGAACTCCTCAACGCGCTCGCTCATGGGCGCCTCCTTCGTGTCGGTCGCCTCAGGGTGTCAAGACTGGCTCGGGGCCCGGTCGAGGGCGCCTTGGGGATCCGTGGGGCGCGGCCGGGGCCGCACGGTGCGCCGGCCGGGGCGCGGCGGCGCGATGAGGGGCGGTGTGTCGGAGCCGAGTGCGGAGAGCACCTCGCCGACCCTCGCGCCGCCCGTGGTGGCGGGCAGCAGGCGCAGCAGCCGGGCGCAGTGCGCGGCCAGCAGGCGGGCGTCGCGGTCGGAGACCCGGGCCCGGTCGTGGGTCACGGTCAGGCGCAGGGAGCCGTCCGCGCCGCGGTGGGCGAGGAGGGCGACGGGCACGGCGGGGTGCGCGCCGTCGGCGTGTTCCATCTCCAGGCGCACCCCGGCCGCGGCCAGCGCGGCCCGCAGTCCGGCCGGGGGGCGGGGGCCGGAGGCCACGGCCACCAGGCTCTGCACCAGCTGTGTGCCGGACGCGGCGCGCCCGGTCCACTCCTGGATCTGCCCGAGGGCGACCCATTCGTAGGCCGCCATGTCCAGGGCCCTGTCGCGCAGGGCGGCCAGCAGCAGGCTCAGCGGCTGTTCGGGGTCGACGGTCACGATCATCGGCAGGCTGGTGCGCAGCGGGCCCACCAGCCGCTCGACGCCGTCCAGGGGGATGCCCCGCCCGGAGACGGTGACGCCGAAGCCCACCGGCAGGCCTCCCGGCGCCCGCTGGGCGCGGTGGATGAGCAGCGCCCAGACGGCCTGCAGGGCGCTGGAGTCGGGCAGGGCCCGGGCGGCGGCCCAGCGGTGCAGCCGCCCGGCCTCGCCGGCGCTCAGCCGTACCTCGGCGCGGCCGCAGCCTTTCTGGCGGGTGTCGGGGCCGGGCAGCAGTGGCAGGAGCGCCGGCGCGCCGGCCGGCAGGGCCCGGCTCCACAGCTCGCGGGCGGGGGCGGGGTCCTGTCGCTCCAGCCAGCGTGCCCAGTCCCGCAGGTCGGGCCTGCGTTCGCCGCCGGGCAGCACCCCGCCGGCGAGGTAGGCCCGGCAGAACTCCTCCAGCAGTACGAAGACGCTGGCGGTGTCCAGCAGCGCGTGGTGGAACGTCAGCAGCATCCGCGTGCGGGCCGGCGCCGGCGCGCCGGGGGCGGGTGCGTCCAGGAGGGTGACGCGCAGCGGGCCGGGGCGGCGCAGGTCGAAGCCGCGGGCCCGGTCCTCGGCCAGCGTGCGGGCGAGGTCGGCGCTGCCCGCGGCATGGCGGACGACCTCGATGCGGGCCCGGTCGTGGATGACCAGGAGGGGGGCGGCCGGGCCCTGGGCGAGGGCCGAACGCAGGACGCTCTCGCGGTCGGTGACGGACTGCCAGGCGGCGGTGAACCGGCCGGTGTCCAGCGGGCCCTGCCAGCGCCATGTCAGCTGCTCGACGTGTCTGCCGCTGCGGCGGTGGGCCAGGGCGTCGCGCACCACGTCGTCCTGCTGCCGGGGCACCTCCAGCGCGGTGCGCGGGGGCCGGGTGGAGGGGGCGGCGGTGCCGCGGACCCGGTCGCGTCCGGAGCGCGGGCGCCTGGGCCTGGGCCTGGGCCTGGGCATGTGTCCCTCCTTTCCCCGGCCGCGGCGGCCGGTCGGGTGCGGGCCCCGCACCGTGGGGGCCCGGGAGCCGCCCGCGGGCGTAGCGCTCCGCCGGCCAGCGTGCCGGGGCGCGCTGGCGCACCGCTGACAGCGCGCTGACACCGCTTGAGGTCCGCCGCAGCGTGCCCCGCGTCCGGGCGGAGCGGCAGGCCGCGGCGCCGAGATGCCGTGCCGGGTGCCGGGGGGGCGCCTGAGTGTGGTGCCTGGGGGCGCGGCGGCTGGGGGCGGGCGGGGGTGTCAGGGTTCCTGCGGGGGCGGGGGCTGCATGGCGGAGAGGAAGCCGCGGTCGAGCATGGTGTGCACGGAGGTGTCGTCGGCGGTGTTCAGGCCCGCGTCGTGACAGGCCACGCTCAGCAGATAGCGGTCCATCACCGGATGGGTGGCGAAGTCCCACTCGCCGCGGCTGGCCGCGCTTCCGTCGGGGGCGCGCAGCCTGCCGCCCGGGCTGAAGCCGAACTCGTTGAAGCCCAGCCGCAGTCCCTGGCCCAGTGCCTTGCTGTAGGCCTCCTTGAGGGTCCACAGCCGCAGGATGTGGGCGGTGCGCCCGTCCTCGGGCATCGCGGCCACCTCGCGTGCCTCGGCGGGGGTGAGGATCTGGCTGTGGAGCAGGTCCAGGCGCACCGGGCGGTCGGCGGGCTCGACGTCCACGCCGATACGGCCGGTGCGGCTGAGGCCGACCGCCATCAGGTCCTGGGTGTGGCTGAGGCTCAGTTCGATCTGGTCGAAGCCGCGCAGGTAGGGCCGCCCGCCGAGACGGTAGGCGATCTCCAGGTGCTGCGGCGGGGTGGCGAGGGCCGCGGCGGCGGTGTACTTGATGAGCAGCCGTGCGGCGGCGAACCGGTAGCGCACGGCGGCGTCGGGTGTACGCCGGTAGCGGTGCCAGTCACGGCCGAGCAGTTCCCGCAGCCGGGGGGTGGTCAGGACACTGGGCAGCCACTCGCTCCACGTGGTGTACACCAGTGCGTTGCCCAGGTGCGCGAGGTTCTCCTGCACCCCGCGCCAGGGTCCCGCCGGCCGCGGCACATGGAGGGGCACGGCACATCTCACCCGGTTCATCGTCGTCTCCCTGCGTGTCGTGGTCTGCCGGCCCGCCCGCGCGGAAGAGGGAGGCGGTCAGGGGGCGGTGGTGGGCGGCGGCCGCCCCGGCGGGCCCCTTGACGGCGCCCGGCGCGTGCGGCGTGTGCGGGCGTGGTGTGCCGGGGGTGTCCCGTCGTGCCGGCCTGTCGCGCCGGCGCAGCGGGCGGGCGCCGGGGCGGGCCGGTGGGGGGTCAGCCGGCCAGCTGGGTGGCGTACAGGTCCAGGCTGCGTCTGTCGCGGCAGCGCTGCAGCAGTTCGGCCAGGACGGTGTGTTCGGCCTGGGCCGGTACGTCGGGGACGTCGGCGCCGAGTCTGCGGCCGATGCGGCCGAGGGCGAGCACCGCCCAGGCGGGGTCGGCCAGGAAGGCGTCGCTTCCGTCCTGGTGCTCGAAGACACCCAGGCAGGCCGCCGCGGCCAGGACGAGGGCGTAGCGGTCGGCCAGGGCGCAGGCCTGCGGGTCGAAGGCGGTGCCGTCGGCGGCCGGCAGGTCCGCGCACCGGGTGCGCAGCACCTTCAGCTCCTGGACGAAGGCCCGTGCCAGGGCGGACAGGGCCCGCTCCAGCGGGCCGCCTGCGGTCCGGGCGGAGAGCCGTTCGGCGGCGCCGATCAGGGACGCGGTGAGCAGGTCGTCGGTGCCGAAGTGCGCGAGCCGGCGGTGGTCGAAGACGGGCAGCGGGGCGCCGGGGGTGAACAGGGCGGCGGGCGGTTCGGCGGAGCGGAACCATGTCGTACGGGCCAGGGTGGGCAGCTGGGGCACGAGCACCGCCTGGCACACGGCTGTGCCCGAGTGCCCGAGTCCGGCCACCGGCAGGTCGCGGGCGAGTTTCTGGAAGCCGCCGTAGAGCGGGCCGCGGTCGTAGCCGCGGGCGCCGAGCACGGCGGCGAGCTCTTCGAGGTTCTCGCGCAGCAGGTCCGGCATCGTGTACTTGACGGCCGCGGCCAGGAGATAGGCGTCCTCGGGCAGGAGGCTGAGCGCGCGCAGTCCGGTGACGGCCATCGCGTCGCAGGCCAGCAGGTCGGCGAAGACGCCGGCGAGCGCGCGTTGCCGGCGGCGCGAGGGCCGGCCCTCGGGGCGGTTGACGGTGGCCGCGCGGACGGCCTGGCGCAGGACGCTGTCCACGCCGGCCAGGACGGTGCCGGGGATGAGGCAGTGGCTGATCTGGAAGCTGCGCAGCGCCAGCGACACCCCGTCGCCGACCTCGCCGACCACGGCGGTGGCGGGCACGGGCACGTCGAGGAGCTGCAGTCCGCAAAAACGCGCTCCGCGCATGCCGGGTGTGTGGATGCGTTCCAGGCGCCGTATCTGTCCGCCGGCCGGCGGTTCGGGTCCCAGCAGCAGCACCGAGTGGCTGTCGGGGCCGTCCTGGGCGCGGGTGCGGGCGTAGGCGACGAAGGTGTCGGTGCGGTCGGCGTTGATGACGGCGTCCTTGCGGCCGTTGAGGAGGAACCCGCCGCCGGGGGCGGGCACGGCGCGCAGTTCGTGCCGGAGGATGGCGTTGGCGTGCGCCACCTCGCGGTGCACGATCGAGATCCGTCCGCCGCCGTTGAGGACCTGGGCCAGGGTGCGGCGCTGGGCGTCGTCGCCGGCGGTCCACACGGCGGAGGCCGCGAACAGCGAGGTGATGCCGAAGCCGTAGCCGAGCGCCAGGTCACGGCGGAACAGCGGGCGCAGGATGCGTGCCAGCCGTTCCAGGTCGCTGAGGTGCCCGCCGAGGTCGGCGGGGACGAACTCGGCGGCCAGGCCCGCCTGGGCGAGCAGGGTCTCGGTGGCCTCGGGCACTTCGCGGGCGTCGTCGGCGCGCAGCAGTGCCAGGTGGCCGTGGGGGTTGGCGGGGTCGAAGGGGTCTGCGAGCGCGGCCTCCAGGCGGGCGGCCCGCTCGGGTTCCCCGCCGCGGGGTGCGGTGGGGGCGGCGGCCTGCTGTCGGGGTGTGGTCACAGGACACGCACCGCGTCGGCGGCGTGCTGGGTGGCGTACTGCAGCACCAGCAGTCCTGCCTGTCCGATCCTCTCGCGCACGTGCCGGGCGGCCTGTGCGGTGTCGGTGTCGGGGCCCAGGACGGCCGGGACGGCGCGCTCGTCGAGGAGGATGTTGTGCCGGGCGGTGAGGTGGACGCCGCTCTCGTCGGGTTCGAGCAGCCATTCGCCGGTGTGCGCGGCCAGCAGGGGTGAGGTGCGGGTCTGCTTGTAGACGATCCGGCCGGCGCCGGGGAAGCAGATCCGCACCGACTCCGTCTCGTGGGCGGTGCCGTCGACGGTGAGGCTGCCCATCGACATCACCTGCACGCCGGGGGCCTTCTCGCGGACCTCCAGGGTGCGTACGTGCGGCAGTTCGGCGGGCCAGGAACGGGCCCGGTAGAGGAAGTCGAAGATCAGCTCGGCGGGTGCCCGGACGTGCACGGTGTCCTCGAAGGACAGGGTGAGCTCGTCCAGCCGCCTCCAGTGCTCGGCCATGAAGGCCAGCCGGTCGAGCTGGGCGCGGCTGTTGGCGGCGGTGACCTCGTGCACCCAGGCCACGTCGGCGGGCGTGTCGTCGGCGACGGTGAAGCTGTGCTCCAGGGTCACCCGGCAGCCGTCGCCGAGCGGTTGGACGGTCCACAGGCCGCTCATGGAGGTCAGGGGGGCCTCGGGCAGGTCCTGGGTGAACTCAACGCGCAGGGCGGAGACGTCCAGGTGGCGGCTGGAGACCCAGGAGCTGACCTTCTCCCCCGCGACGGCCCACAGGCGCAGCCGCTCCCGGCTGCCGTCGAAGTCCAGTTGCTCCACGTGGACGCACGGGGGGAAGAACAGCGGCCATTGCGTGGCGTCGGCGATCAGCCCGTACAGCACGCCGGCCGGGGCCGAGGCGGTCACATCGCTGACGGCACGGTGCACTCGCGGTTCGGGCATCGTCCACACCCTTCGTTGTTCGAGGCGGCGTCGCCGCCGCGCCGGCAGGAGGTTTTCCCCGGCTGTGTCTGTGGCCCGTGCGGCGGTCCCGCGCGGCACGGGCGGCATCCGGAAAGAGGGGTGGCCCCTGGTCTCGGCGTTGTCGGCGGCCGTTGCTTCGACCCTGTCCGGAACCGCTCGTGATGCGCCCGTGCCCGGCTCGATCGGTGCTGGAGCCCGGCCGCTACGGCGCCGCCCGCCCGCTGCCCGCCCGGTGCGGGGGGGGGCGTGGCGGGCGGCGGGCCGCCACCAGGGCGGTGCGCGCCGGCGCGCTCCGCGCCGGGCAGCGGGCGGGCGTGGGGTGCCGGGGTGCCGGGTGTGCGGCGCCGTCTGCCGCTCCAGCGGGAGGCGGCGGGCGCTCGAGGGCCGCGGCGGACGGTGGCCACCTGACGGAGCGAGGAGCGAGGAGGCCCCGCGGTGAAGCTGCTGCGTCCCTGCCTGCGTCTGGTGCGGGGTCTGTGGGACGGTCTGGTGGTCTACGGGCTGCTGTCGGTGTGCGGTGAGACGTCGGCGTACCAGGCCGCGGCCCGCCGGGCGCCGCTGCGGGGCCTGCCGCCGGGCCATCCCGAGCGCGTGCGCGCCGATCTGCCCCTGTCTGCCCTGGAGCGCCGCCTGGCCCGCGAGCTGGCGGATGCCAGGCCCGGTCACCGGGGGCGCCGCCCCTAGGGCTGCCGCGCGCCCTCCCGCGCGGTGCCGCCGTGTCCGCGGTGCCGCCGTGTCCGCGGTGCCGCCGTGTCCGCGGTGCCGCCGTGTCCGCGGTGCCGCCGTGTCCGCGGTGCCGCCGTGGAGGGTGCTGCGGTGGCGGGTGTTGCGGTGGCGGGTGTTGCGGTGGCGGGTGTTGCGGTGGCGGGGTGCGGGGTGTGTCGGCGTCGGCCGGGGTCTGCGGGGAAGCGCGTGGTGGGTGGGGAGGTCCTGGCCGCTCCCCTGCCACCCCCCTGCCCCCCTTTTTTTGGGTGCTGTGAGGGCGGGCGGGGCGGGGCTGGTCTCAGGCGCCGGGGGCTTTGAGTACGGCTGCGGCGTTGAAGCCGCCGCGGCCTCGGGCCAGGACCAGGGCGGTGCGCAGGCCGGGCCGGGGGCGGGGGCGGTCCAGGACGAGGTCGAGGGGGCAGTCGGGGGCGGGGGGCCCGGTGCCGGTGGTGGGCGGGATGACCTCGTCGCGCAGGGCGAGCAGGGCTGCCGCCAGGTCCAGGGAGGAGCCTCCGGCCGCCAGGCGGCCGGTCATCGTCTTGGGCACGGTGACGGGCACCCCGTAGGGCCCGAACAGTGCGCACAGCGCGGCGCTCTCGGCGAGGTCGCCGGCCCGTTCGCCCGCGCCGTCGGCGAAGACCACGTCGATGTCTCCCGGTGTGAGCCGTGCGTCGGTGAGGGCGAGTTGGGCGGCTTCTTGCAGCCGGGGGGTGTGGGGGCCGTCGAAGGTGGCGGCGCAGCCGGCGACGGTGCCGTAGCCGGCTGTGCCGCGGGCGGCGGCGGCTTCGGCGTCCTCCAGGACGAGCAGGGCCCCGCCCTCCCCGACCAGATGGCCGTCGGCGGCGGCGTCGAAGGGCCGGTAGGCGCGCAGCGGGTCGGGGGTGGGGCTCATGCGGCCGTCGGCCAGGTGGGCCGCCCAGCCCCACGGGCACAGGGTGGAGTCGATGCCGCCGGTGACCATCAGCTGGGCGCCGTCGCGGATGCGGCGCCGGGCGCGGGCCAGGGCGTCGATGCCGCCGGCCTGTTCGCTGATGATGGTGGAGCCGGTGCCGCGCAGCTGGTGGCGGATGGCGATCTGTCCGGGGCCGGCGCCGTGGAAGAAGCCGGAGGACTGGTAGACGCTGACGCTGCGGGCGCCCGTGCCCCACAGTGCGGCCAGCCCGCGCTGGCCGAACTCGGTGCCGCCCGCGGAGCTGGCGGTGATCACGCCGGCGGTGCGGCCGGGCAGGCCTGCGGGGTCGGCGCCGCAGTCGCTGAGGGCTTCGCGGGCCGCGCAGAGCATCAGGCGGGTGGCGCGGTCGGTCTCGGGCAGCAGTCTGCTGGGGACGTGGTCGGCGTCGACGAAGTCGCCGATCTCGCCGGCCAGGCGTACCGGGTAGCGGGTGGCGTCGAAGCGGGTGAGTGTTTTGATGCCGCTGCGGCCGTGCAGCACGGCCTGCCACCAGGCGTTCGTGCCCAGTCCGTTGGGGGCGGTGACGCCGATGCCGGTGACCAGGACGTCGGCGGGGCGGTCGGGGCCGGGGCGGGTGGGGGCTGTGCGGGGGCCGGCGGCGGTGTTTGGGTGCATCGTCACACCGCCTGCTTCAGCTGCGGCTGGGTCAGGACGGTGGCGCTGTGGAAGCCGCCGAAGCCGCTGGCGACGCTGAGGACCGTGCTGGTGCGCATCTGGCGGGCGATCAGCGGGGTGTAGTCGAGGTCGCAGGTGGGGTCCGGTCGGCGCAGGTTGGCCGTGGGCGGGACGGTGTCGTGCCGGATGGCCAGCGCGCTGGCCACCACGTCCAGGGCGCCGGCCGCGCCGAGGGCGTGTCCGATCATCGACTTGATGGAGCTGATGGGGATGGAGCGGGCGTGTTCGCCCAGGCCGGCTTTGATGGCGTGGGTCTCGTGGCGGTCGTTGGGGCGGGTGCCGGCGCCGTGGGCGTTGACGTACTCGACGTCGACGGGGTTGAGGCGGGCCTCGTCAAGGGCGGCGCGGATGGCGGCGGCCATCTCCTGTCCGCCCGGGCGCAGTCCGGTCATGTGGTGGGCGCTGTTGAGGGCGGCGTATCCGGACAGTTCGGCGTAGGCGCGGGCGCCGCGGCGGCGGGCGTGTTCGAGTTCTTCCAGGACGACGACGGCGGCGCCCTCGCCGAGGACGAATCCGTCGCGGGTGCGGTCGAAGGGGCGGCAGGCGGTGGTCGGGTCGTCGTTGCGGGGGCTGGTGAGCCGCATGCGGTCGAAGCAGGCCATGGTGATCGGGGAGATGGGTGCTTCGGCGCCGCCGGCGACGACGATGTCGGCGCTGCCCTCGCGGATCAGGTCGGCGCCGTGCCCGATGGCGTCCAGGCCGGAGGTGCAGCCGCTGGAGACGAGGCCGACGGGGCCCTGGGCGCCGACGTCGCGGGCGACGACGGCCGCCAGCGAGCTGGGGACGATGTAGTCGTAGAGGAAGGCGCCGGCTCTGGTGTGGTCCACCGTCCAGGTGCTGCCGAAGTCGCTGAGGATGGCGTACTGGGTGGCCATGGCGGTGGTGCAGCCGATCGCGCTGCCCAGGCTCACCCCGGTGCGCAGCGCCCGGGCGTCCGTGGCGTCGCCGAGCCCGCTGTCGGCGATCGCCTCGCGTGCGCTGACCAGTGCGAACTGGGCGACGCGGTCGAGGCGTTCGGTGTCGGCGAGGGTGAAGCCGTGGGCGGCGGGGTCGAAGTCGACCTCGGCGGCGACCTGGGAGCGGTAGCCGGAGGCGTCGAAGAGGGTGATGCCGCGGGTGGCGGTGCGCCCGGAGGTGAGCAGCGACCAGAAGTCGGCGGCGCCGATGGCGCTGGGGGCGACGACCCCGAGGCCGGTGATGACGACGCGTTTCATCGCCGGCCCCTCGTCGCGGTGGCGGCCAGGCGGTCGCGGCAGGCGCGGGCGACCAGGTGCGGCAGGTCGGGGGAATCGGCGAAGAAGTGGTCGCCGGTGACGGTGTGGCTGACGACGGGGCCGGTGGTCCAGCGCTGCCAGTGGGCGAGTGTTGCGGGTTCGGTCAGCGGGTCGTCGCTGCCGGCGAAGACCAGCACCGGGCAGGTGACGGGGCCGCCGGTGGCCGGGTGGAGGGCGGCGGCGCGCAGGGAGGCGGCCAGGCGCAGGTCGTCGCGGAGCACGGGCAGCACGCTGCGCCGCCACAGCCCGCCCGGCCGGGCGGAGGTTCCGCTGGGCAGGGAGCCGAGGGTCTCCAGCAGGGGCAGCAGGTCGGTGTCGGGCAGGTCGGCGGCGCCCACCAGGGCGGTGCTGGTGTGCGGGGGCGGGCAGGCACCGACGGCGAGCAGCAGCGGCGGCGGGGCCTGGGCGTCGGCCAGGGCCCGGGTGAGGGTGTAGGCGACGAGGGCGCCCAGGCTGTGCCCGTACAGCGCGTAGGGGCCGCGGCGGGCCGCGGTCAGCAGGTCGGGCAGCAGGTCGGCCAGGAGGGCGGCGCGGTCGGTGATGCGTGGCTCTCGCCGGCGGTTCTCGCGGCCGGGCAGCGGCAGGGGTGTCACTTGGACGGCTGTCCCGGCCGCCGCGGGCCAGCGCCGGTAGCTGGCCACGCCCGCGCCGGCGTGGGCGAGGCAGTAGAGCCTGAACCGCCCCTCGCCCGCCCCGTCGTCTCGCGTCCGGGAAGCCATCGCTCGCCCTCCTGAGAATTGAGGTCCTGTGCCGCGCAGGGCTCTGCTGCGGCCTTCTCGCGGTCGGCGGTGCCTGCCCCGTGCTCGCGCCGCGCCTGACAGAGCCTGACGCGTGCGACTCGGGCGGCGCTCGACCGGCACCGGCCCTGTCCGCGGGCCCCCGCCCCCTCGGTGCGCGTGCCGTCCTGCCGGCGGCCCGGCCGGCTCGGTGCGCGTGCCGTCCTGCCCGGCGGCCTGGCCGGCTCGGTGTGCGTGCCGTTCTGCCCGGCGGCCTGGCCGGCTCGGTGTGCGTGCCGTTCTGCCCGGCGGCCTGGCCGGCTCGGTGCGCGTGCCGTCCTGCCCGGCGGCCTGGCCGGCTCGGTGCGCGTGCCGTCCTGCCCGGCGGCCTGGCCGGCTCGGTGCGCGTGCCGTCCTGCCCGGCGGCCTGGCCGGCTCGGTGCGCGTGCCGTCCTGCCCGGCGGCCTGGCCGGCTCGGTGTGCGTGTTGTTCTGCCCGGCCTGGTCGTCTCGGTGTCGCGGGTTCGCGGGTGGGCGTTGGTGCGGTCCGGGCGGGTGGCGGTGGCCGGCGGTTGTGCGGGCTCAGGCGGCGTACAGGTCGAAGGTGGAGGTGCGCCGGGGGCCGGCCAGGACGTCCAGGTGCGGGTCCACGGCGAGCATGGCCTGGTGCATGCGCTGCAGTTGGGGGGAGGGTTCCACGCCGAGTTCGTCGATGAGGCGCTGGCGCAGCCGGCGGTAGACGTCCAGCGCGGCGGCCTGCCGGCCGGAGCGGTAGAGCGCCAGCATGGCCTGTGAGTGCAGCCCTTCGTGCTGGGGGTGACGGGCGATGAGGTGGGTGAGTTCGGCGATGAGTTCGACGTGCCGGCCGAGTCTGAGGTCGGCGTCGATGCGGCGTTCCTGGGCGACCAGGCGGCTCTGGTCCAGGCGCATGACCTCGATCTCGAGGATGGGTCCGACGCGGACGTCGACGAGGGCGGGGCCGTCCCACAGCTGCAGTGCCTCGCGCAGGAGTGCGGCGGAGCGTTCGTCCTGGCCGTCCTCGAAGGCCTGCCGGCCTTCGGTGAGGAGCCGCTCGTAGCGGTGGACGTCGACGGACTCGGCCGGTATCTGCAGCAGGTAGCCGCCGTAGCGGGTGGCCAGGACGTCCTTGGCGGTGCCCGGGGCGCCGGGGCCCATGGCGGTGCCGAGCATGCGGCGCAGCTGGAGGATGTACGTCTGGAGCGTGGTGAGCGAGCTCTGCGGCAGGTTGGTGCCCCAGATCTCCTCCATGAGGGTGGGCACGGGCACGACCCGGCCGGGGTAGAGCGCCAGCAGGGCCAGGATCTGGCGGGGCTTGCCCGCGGTCGGAACGATCGACATTCCATTGACGTCGGCATTCAACGTGCCCAGAACTTTTATCTCCATGATTCCTCCGAGCCGGGGCGTCCTTCGGTTGCGCGTTCGGTTTTCAACTCTGTGAATAGTGTCCTGCCGCGGCGGCTTTTGTCATTGCCGACAGGCACAGGCTAGAGGAACCTGATCTTCTTTTGAGCCGCTCGCCAGGGGGGCTCGAGAATTTCTTGAGTCTTTTTGCAGTCGGATCGTCCACCTGTGCTGATGTCCGGCTGATAAACCGCTGACATGGCGTTTTCGGGGTGCCTGGGCGGGGGCGGGCCCCTGTCGCGCGGGCGGCGGGTGCTGTTAGTTTTCCGGCCATGGCGAAGGAAGCTTGAGGCGCCGGTCCCGGTCGGGGTGCGGGTCCGGTCGCCCGGGGGGTGCTGAGCCGTCTCGCGAAGCCGGCCGGGGTCCGCGCCCCCGGCTCCGCCGGCTTCGGCGCCAGGCGGGAGGGGTGCGAGTTCTTGCCAGCCGTGCCCGGCGGGAGGCTTGCGGCCCTGCCGGGTGTCCGCGGTCGCCGCATCCTGCGGGCGGGCTTTCCGGTCCGGGGATGCAGGCGGCCTGAGGTCCTCTCGAGGAATCCTTCACGGGCCCCTGGAAACGGGTGGTGAATCCGGCGCGGTGACGGCCGGGCGACTAGCTTCACCCGAGGAAGAAAGCCCCCGGCGTATTGTCTCCGAGAAATTTTCCCGGGATCGTTCCCGGTGGGTGATCCGGCCGCCCTCACTCCGGGTCCGGCCGTCTTTTTCGCTGGTTTTCTCGGGGCAGGACTAGATGGAATTTCAGGTTCTCGGTTCGGTCCAGGTCCACGACGAGCGCCGCGGTGTCCCGGTCGTGCCCATGGGCGCGAAGCAGCGTGCGCTGCTGGGCACCCTGGTGGTGCGGGCCGGCCATCTGGTGCCCACCGAGCTTCTCGTCGACGAGCTGTGGGGCGGGCATCCGCCGGCGAACGCGGCCAATGCCCTGCAGGCCCATGTGGGCCGGCTGCGGCGGCTGCTGCCGGGGGGAGCGCCGGGCCCGGGCGAGCGGCATCACGAGTTCCTGGTGACCCGGCCCCTGGGCTATGTGCTCAGTCTGGGCCGCGCCGAGACGGACGTGCGGCGCTTTCGCCGTCTGGCGCAGCAGGGGCGGGCGCTGGCCGGCGCCGACCCGGCCGGCGCGGCCGAGGTGCTGCGCCGGGGCCTGGCGCTGTGGCGCGGCCCGGCCCTGCAGGGCAGCGGGCACGGCGCGGTCTGCTCGGGTGAGGCGGCGCTGCTGGAGGAGATGCGGCTGACCGCTCTGGAGCGGCTGTACGAGGCCGAGGTGCGCACCGGGCGCTGCCAGGAGATCACCGGCGAGCTGGAGGAGCTGACGGCCGCTCACCCGCTGCGGGAACGCTTCTACGAGCTGCTGATGAGCGCGCTGCACCGCTGCGGCCGGCAGGCGGAAGCGCTGGGCACCTACGACCGGGCCCGCCGCGCTCTCGTGCACGACCTGGGCATCGAACCGGGCCCGGCACTGCGGGGCTGCCTGGAGACGATCCTGCGCCAGGACCCCTGGCCCCCTCCCCCTCCCCCGGCCCTGTCACCGCCGGCGGCACACGCCCCCGCGGCGCCCGCGGCCGGCGAGGGCGGGCATCCGGCGGGCGGGTGTCCGGGGGGCGACGGGCTCGGGGTACGGGCGTTGCACGAGGAGCTGCTCCACCTGCGCGGCCAGGTCGAGCGCCTGAGCCGTGAACAGCGGGTTCTGGCCGAGCGCCTGGACCGGGCGGACCGCGCGGGCGGAGACCGCGCGGACCGGGTGGACCGCATGGCCCGGGCCGACCGCACGGACGGGGCGGACGGGGCGGACGGCGGGGAGGGGGTTCCCGGGGTGGACGGCGGGGAGGGGGTGGACGGGGCGGGCCGCGTGGACCTCATGGCCCGTGTGGAGGGGGTCGTCCCCCGGGTGGACGGGGCGCGGGCGGTGGGCCGTTAGAGCGCCGGCGTCCCGGTGGGCCGGTGAGCACGCTGGGCCGGATGAGCCAGTGGGCCGGGTGGGCCGGTGAGGCCCTGGGGCCGATCAGACCGGTGAGCCGCTGTGGCCGATGAGGGCGGCGGGCCGCTGTGGCCGGTAGGCGGTGTGGCCGGTAGGCGGTGTGGCCGATGAGGGCGGCGGGCCGCTGTGGCCGGTAGGGCGGTGTGGCTGGGGTGGGGGTTGGGGGTGTGTCGGTGGTGCCGGGGGTGGCGCCGCGGGGTGCGGCGCCGCCGGGAGGTGTCTCAGCGGCCTGCCAGTTCGGGGCCGCGGGTCATGAGGCGGGCTCCGGCGGCGCCGGCGCCGGCGGGGGGTGCCGGCTCGGGGCGGGCCATGAGGACCGCGCGCTGGAGGCGGCTGAGCGCTGTGGAGGGTTCCAGGCCCAGCTCGGCCACGAGGGTGGCACGCAGCCGCTGGTAGACGCTCAGTGCCTCGCCGCGCCGGCCGGAGCGGTGCAGTGCCAGCATGAACTGGCCGTGCAGGCTCTCGTGCATGCGGTACTGCTTGACCAGTACCGTCAGTTCCGACAGCAGCTCCCGGTGGCGGCCCAGCCGCAGATCGGCCTCGATGCGCTGGTCCAGCGCGCACAGCCGCGACTCCTCCAGGCGCCGGATCTCCATGTCGGTCCGGGAGCCGGCCTGGATGTCGGTGAGCACCTGGCCGTTCCACAGCGAGAGCGCGTCGGCCAGACGGCGCGCGGCCGCGGTGTAGTCCTCGGCGTCCATGGCCCGGTAGCCCGCCCCGGCGCGCCGCTCGAACTCCCGGAAGTCCACCGTGCCGCCCCGGCTCTGAAGGCGGTAGCCGCCGGGGACGGTGGTCAGGACGTCCTTGGCGGTGCAGCGTTCGTTCTCCTCGTGCGCCAGCGCCTCGGCGATCAGCTCGCGCAGCTGCAGCACGTACGTCTGCAGGGTGGTGCGCGCGCTGCGCGGGGGCTTTTGGCCCCACAGTTCCTCGATGAGGGTGGCGACGGAGACCACCTGGTCGGCGTTGAGCGCGAGGAGGGCGAGGACCTGCCGCGGCTTGGGCGCCGTCGGGACGACCGACACTCCGTTCTCGCGCACCGACAGCGCACCCAGCACTTCGATGTCCACGTTCTCCCCCTGGAGTCAGGCTTCAGGACCGATGCATCTCGACCTGTGACTCCATAAAAAAACAGCACAGTCGGTTTGTCAATACCAGACTCGCTTTACTGTTTATAAGGATCATCCGGCCACACCCGAGGAAATGATCACGCCAGAGAGGGCGATCCGGCACCAGAGCCGCCACTAAAGCCTGCCCAATGGGGGCATTTCCACTGCGGAAGATCGCGGTGGTTGACCTTTGAATCAGACCGTCGAGACTGTTCGGTGCTGTTGAAGCGTAGAGAAAAAGACCGTGGAGTCGGGTTAGTGGGTGCCGCTGGGCTTGAGGGCGGGGAGCAGGTCCCTGGTGGCCAGCGTGGGCAGCAGCAGGTCCCAGAACCTGGCGACGGTCTGCCGGGAGAGCCAGTGCTCCTCGCGCCGGGCGAGCACCTCCAGTCCCGCGGTGGTGGCCACCACGGCGGTGGCCACGGCCAGGGTGGAGACGTCCGTGCGCAGCTCGCCGGCGCTGTCGGCCCGTTCGAGCAGGTGCTCGACCCAGTGCTGCCAGTGCCCGCAGACGTCGGCGGGCGGTTCACGGCCGGCGTCCCGGCCCAGTTCGAACCCCGCGCGCAGCACGACGTCGGCGCGCAGCTGGCGGGCGAGCCGGTGGGTGGTGTCCACGAGGTTCTGCAGGCTGCCGGCGGCGGGCGGCTGGTCCACGATGTCGCGCAGGCGCAGGGCCGCCGCGTCCGCGACCGCTTCGGCCAGCGCGGTCTTGCTGGCGAAGTGGAAGTGCAGGGCGCCGTTGCTCACCCCGGCCCGTGCGCTGATGGTGGTGAGCGAGGCGACCGCGTACCCCTCCCGGTCGAAGACCTCGGCCGCGGATCTGATCAGCTTCTGCCTGGTTCGCGCCGCCCTTTCCTGTTTGACCATCGCGTGCTCCGTTACTGAGGGGGGTTGCCGTGCTTGCGCGAGGGGAGGTCCGCGTGCTTGGTGCGGAGCATGGCCAGGGAGTCGATCAGCACCTGGCGGGTCCCGGCGGGGTCGATGACGTCGTCGACCAGGCCGCGCTCGGCCGCGTAGTAGGGGTGCATCAGCTCGGCCTTGTACTCCTTGACCATGCGCTCCCGCATCGCCTCGGGGTCCTCGGCCTCGGCGATCCGGCGGCGGAAGATGACGTTGGCGGCGCCCTCGGCGCCCATGACGGCGATCTCGTTGGTGGGCCAGGCGTAGGTGAGGTCGGCGCCGATGGACTGGGAGTCCATGACGATGTAGGCGCCGCCGTAGGCCTTGCGCAGGATCAGCGAGATCCGGGGCACGGTGGCGTTGCAGTAGGCGTAGAGCAGTTTCGCGCCGTGGCGGATGATCCCTTCGTGCTCCTGGCCGACGCCGGGCAGGAAGCCGGGCACGTCCACGAGAGTGATGACCGGGATGTTGAAGGCGTCGCACATCTGCACGAAGCGGGCGGCCTTCTCGCTGGCCTCGATGTCCAGGACGCCCGCCAGGGACTGCGGCTGGTTGGCGACGATGCCGACGACCTGGCCGCCGAGGCGGGCCAGGGCGCAGATGATGTTGCGGGCCCAGCGCTCGTGGACCTGCAGAAAGTCGCCGTCGTCGACGATCTCCCCGATGACCTCGGTCATGTCGTAGGGCCGGTTGCCGTCGGCCGGGACCAGGTCGAGCAGCCTCTGCGAGGTCCGGGCGGGAGGATCGGTGCACGGCACGCACGGGGGGAACTCGCGGTTGTTCTGCGGGAGCATCGACAGCAGGTAGCGCACCTCGGCGATGCAGGTCTCCTCGTCGTCGTAGGCGAAGTGCGCCACGCCGGAGGTCTCGGCGTGCACGTCCGCGCCGCCCAGGCCGTTCTGGGTGATCTCCTCGCCGGTGACCGCCTTGACGACGTCCGGGCCGGTGATGAACATCTGCGAGGTCTCGCGGACCATGAACACGAAGTCGGTCAGGGCCGGGCTGTAGGCCGCGCCGCCCGCACACGGGCCCAGCATCACACTGATCTGCGGGATGACGCCCGAGGCCCGGGTGTTGCGCTGGAAGATGCCGCCGTAGCCGGCCAGCGCCGAGACACCCTCCTGGATCCGGGCGCCCGCGCCGTCGTTGAGCGAGACCAGCGGGGCACCGGCCGCGACGGCCATGTCCATGATCTTGTGGATCTTCGTGGCGTGGGCCTCGCCCAGCGCCCCGCCGAAGATCCGGAAGTCGTGCGCGTAGACGAAGACCGTACGGCCCTCCACCGTGCCCCAGCCGGTGACCACACCGTCGGTGTACGGCTTCCTGGCCTCCAGGCCGAACCCGGTGGCCCGGTGCCGGCGCAGCTGCTCGACCTCGCTGAAGGAGCCCGGGTCCAGCAGCAGCCCGATGCGCTCGCGGGCGGTCAGCTTGCCCTTGGCGTGCTGCGCCTCGGTCGCCTTCCGGCCGGGGCCGGCCAGCGCCTCGGCCCGCACCATCTCCAGCTCGGCCACCCGCTCGCGCGCGCTCGCCGTGTCCGCCGAGACCCGGGGAAGGTCATTGAGGACCGTCATGGGACAACTCCCTCCTCGCGGTGCGGCCAACAACACACCAGTCAAAGTAACAAACCGTAAGGACGGTTTGTAGGTGGCGCGCACACGAATTTATCATGTGGAATGCCGGCTTCACTGCCAGCTGTACGGAGAGCGGTAGACCCCTCGCGCCTGCTCGGGGCGCCACAGCGGGGACTGGGGCTGCTCGGGGTCGCTTTCCGGGCCCGGCGCGGACAGCAGCGCCGCCAGCACGACGGCGACCGCGGCCAGTTCCTCCCGCGTGGCCCGGCCCCGCTCCACTCGAAGTACGGCGTCCGTGCTGCTCATCGGCCCTCTCCCCCCTTCGTCCCCGTTCCCCGCAACCGTCGGCCACCGGGCTCGAGAACCGCTTCCGGCCCGCTGGAGAGATACCGGCCGGCCGCCGCACCGCCGCAGGGACACGCACCCGGCACCACGGAACCCGGAACCCGCCCGGAACCCGGCGTGGGATTCTGCGGGGGGGTCTGCCGGGGAATCTGCGGGGGAACCGGCCGGGGACATCGGCGCGGGACAGGGATTCTGCCGGGGGAAACTGCGGGGGAATCTGCGGGGGGCTGCTGGGGAATCGGGACGGGAACGGGGACCGGACCTCTCCTGGCGGAGGGCGACCTCCCCCGGGGGGCGTCGGCGGAGGACCAGGACCTCACGCCGGAGGGAGGGCGGGTGCGTGAGACGCACGCCCCCGCCCGTGGCCCCAGGCCCCGCCGTGTTCCCGGGCCGCGGCGAGGTGCGCGCCCGCAGGGACCCGGCGCCCGTCCGCCGCACCGGTGACGTGCGGTCCGCACCCGCCCCCTTGCCCCCCGGGGAGGGCTGAAACAAGCGGGCGTGAGGGGCCGGTTGCGCAGCTCCGGCAGCATCCCGGCAGCGCACGGTGCGGGGTGCGCGGTGCCGGTGCGCGGTGCGGGGTGCGCGGTGCCGGGATGCGGCCGGTGCCGGGATGCCGCCTCTGGCGTGCCCGTCCGGTCCGCGGCCCTGCTGCAGGCGGCCGGGCCGGGCGGGCACGCGAGGGCGCGGGGGTTCGTTTCAGGAGCCGAGCAGCACCGGCAGCGAGCGGTGGCCGTGGAGCATGAAGGTGGGCATCGGCTGGAGCTCGGCCGGGGTGCAGGCCAGGGACAGATCCGGGAAACGCGCGAAGAGTTCGGCGAAGGCGACGCCGGCCTCGATCTCGGCGAGCGGGGCGCCCAGGCACCGGTGCGTTCCGTGGCCGAAGCCGAGGTGAGCCCCGCGCCGCGGGCGCAGCACGTCAAAGCGCGCGGCGTCGGGCCCGTGGCGTTCCGGCTCCAGGCCTCCCCCGTGGAAGGCGACGATGATGGCCTCGCCCTGCTTGATCAGCACCCCGTCCAGGTCGATGTCCTCCACCGCGTACCTCAGGGGGGCGAACGCCGGGGGGGTGTGGACCCGCATGGTCTCCTCGATCACGTCGCTCCAGCCGGCGCGGCCGGCGCGTACGTGATCGAGCTGCTCGGGGTGGGCCAGCAGCGCGGCGACCGCGTTGGTGATCAGGACCGAGGTGGTGTCCTGCCCCGCGGCGATCATCATGAACAGCGTGCCGAGCAGTTCCTCCTCGGACAGGCGGTCCTCCTTGTCCCGGGCCTCGATCAGCGAGGTGGTCAGATCGTCACCGGGCTCCCTGCGCCTGGTCCTGACCAGCTCGGCGAGCAGCTCGTAGGCGCGCAGGCGGGCGGCGCTCACCTCGCCGGCACCGAGGGTGCTGCAGAAGACCGTGCTCAGGGCCGCGCTCAGTTCGTCGGTCGCATCGCCCCGGGGCACTCCGTACAGCTCGCAGATCACCCGCAGCGGCAGCAGATCCGCATAGCAGGTGCGCAGGTCGACCTCGGTCCCCGGCGGGGTGCGGGCCAGGCCGTCGAGGAGCTCGCGCGCGATCCGGCGGACCTTGGGACGCTGCGCCTGCGACCGCCGCGCGGTGAACGCCCCCGCGATCAGCCGGCGCAGCCGGGCATGGTCCCGCCCGTAGGAGAAGAGCATGTTCTCGTTGGCCACCCACGGATACAGCGGCCAGTCCTGCGTGATCCTCCCTTCGATGAACGCCGGCCAGTGCCTGCGCGGATCACGCGAGACACGGTCGTCGGTGAGCAGCCGCTCGACGTACTCCTGGCGCACCACCGACCAGGCCAGGACCCCGCCCGGCAACTCCACCCGCACCGCGGGCCCCCGCTCCCGCAGCATCGCCGCCTCCGCGGCGAGATCCTTGCCCATCACGTCCAGGGCATGCGGACAGACAGTCGTTCTCATCGGCGTTCCCCCCAATGGGCTCGGTCCCCGGTATGTGCCACATGTCCGTGCGCACCGCCGGCCGACCCCGCAGACCCCCCGCCGGCCGCTGCCGAACCCAGGCCCCGCACCGCCAGCCGACGGCCAGTGCATCCTTCCCCTGCAAACCACCGACCCCGGCCAGGCCAGGCCCCTGCCGGACCCAGAGCCCACACCACCAGCCGACAGCCAGTGCATCGTTCTGCTGCAAACCACCGGCCGGCCGCTGCCGGACCCGGGGCCCGCGCCCCCAGCCGACGGCCGGTGCATCGTTCCCCTACGGACCACCGACCCCGGCCAGGCCAGGCCCCCTGCCGGACCCAGGGCCCACACCACCAGCCGACAGCCAGCCAGCCGACAGCCGGTGCTTCGTTCCCCTGCAAACCACCGGCCGGCCGCTGCCAGGGCCAGGGCCCGCGCTGTTCAGCCGACGGCCAGCCAGCCGACGGCCGGTGCATCGTTCCCCTGCAAACCACCGGCCGGCCGCTGCCAGCCCCGGGGCCCGCGCCCCCAGCCGACGGCCAGTCAGCCGACGGCCGGTGCTTCGTTCTCCTGCAAACCACCGGCCGGCCGCTGCCGGACCCGGGCCCGCACCGCCAGCCGATTGGCCGGTGGGCCCGGTGGGGGCGCCGCTCGCCGCAGGACTCGCGGGACGGAGGTGGGGCGCCAGCCGGGCGGCCAGTCCGAGGTCCACGCCCAAGCGATGATGACTGGCCGGCAAGAACGCGGCAGAGCACCGCCGGTACACCGCGGCGCTCCGGGCAGCCGGCCAATCCGCGGACAAGAGGTGCGTCGGCAGGTCGGGCTCCGCCCGCAGAACCGGCAGCCAGTCCTCCCCGAGAAGTGTCAACCGCTCCAGCGGACAACGCCCTTCGGACCCCCGTCCCGACGCCTGGCGACGGCGCGCCGCTGCGAACCACTCCGCCATGCCCGCCGCCTCGGTGAGGCCGGCATCGGTGAAGGCGGCACCGACGTCGACTGTGCCCGGCGCGATGCAGAGACCGTCGCGCAGTCTGCCAAAACCCGCCCAGCCGCCGATCCGTCTCAGTTCCGCTTCCGCCCTCATTTTGATATTAGACAGATGATTGACGTGCGTCACGAAGGCATCTAACTTCTGCCTGACGCCAAGCGCATCAGCCGCGACCTGCCGACGCTCCGCGCCGGGTCGTGAGCCCCTCTCCTCCCTCCCTGACGGAAAGGCCTCTCGTGCCCGATCCACTCCTCACCGCGGACGACCTCGCCGTCGCCTACGACGGCGCCGTTCAGGCACTGCGTGGGGTCTCCCTGCGTGTGGACAGCGGTTCCGTCGTGGCGGTGCTCGGCAGCAACGGCGCCGGCAAGACGACCTTGCTGCGGGCGATCTCCCGCTCGCTGCAGAGCGTCAACGGCGCGATCACCCGGGGCACCATCCATTTCGAGGGCCAGGACCTCGCCCGGCGGGACGCCTCCTGGGTGGTCCGCTCGGGGCTCGTCATGGTCCCCGAAGGACGGCGCATCTTCCGCGACCTCACCGTCGAAGAGAACCTGCGTGCGGGCAGCTCCACCGTCCGCGACAAGCGTGCCCGCGAGGAGGCGTCCGACCGGGTCTTCGACCTCTTCCCTGCCCTCGCGGAACGCCGCGACGCGCGCGGCGGACTGCTCTCCGGCGGCCAGCAGCAGATGCTCGCGATGGGCCGGGCGCTGATGGCGTCGCCCAAGCTGCTGCTGCTCGACGAGCCGTCGCTGGGCCTGGCCCCGCAGATGGTCGAGCAGATCGGCGACATCATTCAGCAGATCCATGCGCAGGGCACCTCGGTACTGCTCATCGAGCAGAACGCCGCGATGGGCCTGCGGGTCGCCGACCACACCTACGTGCTGGAGGTCGGGGCGATAACCGCCGAAGGGCCCTCGGCCGAGCTGGCGGCGACCGACGAGATCCGTGACCGCTACCTCGGCGTGGGCTCCACCTCCCCCCAGCGGACGACCCCGGTAAAGGAACCGGTCGATGTGCCGGTGCACCTGGAGCGCCCGTCGAGAACAGCCCGGCAGTTGCGGGTCGAGGACCTGACCGTCCGCTTCGGCGGTCTCACCGCGCTGTCGGAGGTGTCCTTCACAGTCGAGGCGGGGACGATCCATGCGCTCATCGGCCCCAACGGTGCCGGCAAGTCGACCTGCATCAACGTCCTCGGGGGCGCCTACCGCGCCACCAGCGGCACGGTGCACTACGGCGACGCCACAGTCACCGCCCTGCCGTCGCACAGGATCGCCGACCTCGGTGTCGCCCGCACCTTCCAGAACATCTCACTGTCGCTGGAGGCCACGGTCGAGGACAACCTGCTCGTCGGCCGGCACCGCCTCATGCACTCCGGTACCGCCGCGCAGGCCTTGCGGCTCCCCCGGGCGAGGAAAGAGGAGCGCGCCGAACGCGAGACCGTGCGCCGGATCGCCGCCCTGCTCGGTATCGAGCGACTCCTCGGCCGTGAGGTGCACACCCTCTCGTACGGCGACCGCAAGCGGGTCGAGATGGGCCGCGCGCTCGCGGCCAAGCCCACGCTGCTGCTGCTCGACGAGCCGGTCGCCGGTATGGCCCACGGAGAGTCCATGGCCATGGCGGACGCCATCCGGGCGGTCCAGCAGGAACTGGGGCTGTCCATCCTGCTCGTGGAGCACGACATGCCCTTCGTCATGGGCCTGGCTGAACGGATCACCGTACTCGACTTCGGCAAGTGCATTGCCGAGGGATCACCACAGGACGTACAGCAGGACCCCGAGGTCCTGCGCGCCTACCTCGGAACGGCGGCGGCATGACCTACTTCCTCACCCAGATGGCCAACGGCCTTTCCTACGGTCTGATCCTGGGCCTGATCGCCGTTGGTTTCGTCATCGTCTTCACTTCGACCGGCGTGCTGAACTTCGCGCACGGATCCGTACTCCTGAGCGGCGCGTACATCGTCGCCACGTTGCACGATCCGATCGGCTTCTGGGCGGCAGCCGCCGTCGGCATTCTCGGTGCGGCCGTGCTCGGGGTACTGATCAACGCGGTCCTCGTGCGCAACCTGGCCGAGGCGAATCCCGGGACAGCAGCCATCCTGATGCTCGGGGTCGACATCCTGCTGCTCACCGAGCTCACCCGTCGTATCGGCAACCAAGTGCTTCGCATCGGCGCCCCCTGGGGGGCGGACGTGGTGTCCGTCGGTGGCATCACCCTGCCGACGGGCCGGGTGGTCGCCGCCGGCCTGGCCATCGTTGTGTTCGGCCTTCTCTGGTTCCTGTTCGCGCGCACCGGCGCCGGCGTCGCCATGCGGGCGGCGGCCGCGGACAGCGACACCGCGGAGCTGATGGGTATCCGGCCGTCTCGCACGGGAGCCGCCGGCTGGGCACTGGCCGGAGCACTCGCGGCGGTCGGCGGCATCTTCCTCGCCTCCTTCCCCACGCCCGGCGTGGCGCCTTCTCTCGCGCTCAGTTCCTTCGCCGCCATCCCCGCCTGGGTGCTCGGCGGCTTCGACTCCGTCGTCGGCGCGATCATCAGCGGCCTGATCATCGGTGTCGTCACGGCACTGGCAGTCGGTTACGAAGCCGAACTGCACTTCCTCGGACGCGGCCTGGGCGAGGTCGTGCCTTACGCCGTGATGATCCTCGTCCTGCTCGTGCGGCCGTCGGGGCTGTTCGGCCGTAAGGAGGCCGTCCGTGTCTGACCTCATCCGCCGGGGCCCGGTGGTCCTGGGCCTGCTCGTGGCCCTTTCGCTCCCCCTGCTCCTCGATGACTTCTGGCTGCAGACCGGCCTGTTCGCCATGGCCTCGGTCGTCGGAGCGATCGGTCTCACTCTCCTGGTCGGCGTCGCCGGCCAGCTCTCCCTGGGCCACGCCTTCTTCGCCGCCCTGGGCGCGTACACATACGCCTGGACGGTCGGTGATCCCTCGGGGCGGGAAGCCGGCCTCGGGCTGCCACCGCTCGTCGCACTGGTCCTCGCCGGAGTGGTGGCCGCCGTGGCCGGCGGCCTCTTCAGCCCGATCTCCGGCCGCCTGCGGGGCATCTACCTGGGCCTGGCCACGATCGGGCTGGTCTTCCTCGCCCGGCATCTCATGGTCAACCTCGAGTCGATGACGGGTGGTTTCAACGGCCGGACCGTCGAGCCGTTCTCCGTGCCGGGCTTCAGCTTCAGCAACGCCGACCCGGACTACCTCGCCGTGGCCGGCGTCGAGTTCGGGGGCCTGCACCGGCTCTGGTACCTGTTCCTCGGCATCGCTGTGCTGTCCGCCTGGCTGGGCCGCAACATCCGCGCCGGCCGCACCGGCCGTGCTCTGGCCAACGTCCGCGACAGCGAGGTGGCAGCCGCGGCCATGGGCGTCAACGTGGCCCGGGCCAAGGCCACCGCGTTCGTCATCTCGTCCGCCTACGCTGGGACCGCCGGTGCGCTGATGGCCCTCGCCTACGGCCGGATCGCTCCCGACATCTTCGGCATCCAGCTGTCGATCGACTTCCTGGTGATGATCGTGCTCGGCGGCCTCGGGTCGATCGCGGGCGCCACGGCCGGCGCCGTGTTCGTGGTCGCGCTGCCGCTAATCCTCGCGCAGTACAGCTCCCAGCTGCCGTTCCTCGCCGCTCCGGGCTCCGGAGGACTGGACGCGTCGACCCTGGCCCGGCTGCTCTACGGCGCGGCCATCATCGCCGTCCTGCTCTTCCTGCGCGGCGGCCTGGCCGGCGCCGCGAGCCGCATCCGCCACCGGCGCGCAGCACAGCAGCGCGACACAAGCGGCCCGCCCCCTGTCCCCACACGGTCACCGGATCCGTCCGGCACGACCGAACCCCCACCCTCGCAACCCTCCGTCTCCATCAGCGCTGAGGAGAAGTCATGAGAAACCGGACCCGCACCACGCTGGCCATCGCCGGCTGCTGCATCGCCACGCTCGCCGCGTGCTCCACCCAGAACCCGAACGCCTCCAAAGACGGGGCCAGTGGTCAGGGCGACGTCAAGACGGGCGCCGGTGTCACCGCCGACACGATCACGGTCGGCATGCTCACCGACCTCTCCGGGCCCTTCGCCGCCGGCGCCTCGGTCCAGGTGGCCGAGACGAAGGCGTACTACGAGCAGGTCAACAAGGACGGCGGCGTCTGCGACCGCGACGTGAAGGTGGACGTTCAGGACCACGGCTACGACCCGCAGAAGGCCGTCACGCTCTACCGGAGCATGGCACCGAACGTCGTCGCGCTGCAGCAGGTGCTGGGCGGCCCGACGTCGGCCGCTGTCCTGCCCCTGGCCGAGGCCGACCATCTCTACCTCGGCGGCTTCGGCTGGGCGGGCAACGCCCTGAAGTACGACAACGCCCAGATCCCCGGCACGACCTACAGCGTCGAGTCCGCCAACGCCATCGACTACCTGGTCGACGAGCTCGGAGTGAAGAAGGGCGACAAGGTGGGCGTCGTCTACTTCACCGGGGACTACGGCAACGACTCCTTGGCCGGTGCGGAATATGCGGCCGAAAAGCGCGGCCTCAAGATCGTGCCGCAGGAAGTCACCCCCAAGGACACCGACATGTCCGCTCAGGCGTCGGCGCTGAAGAAGGCCGGGGCGTCGGCGGTGATCCTTGCCGCCGCTCCCCCGCAGCTCGCCTCGCTCGCCGGTGTCCTCGCCTCCCAGAAGGTGAACGTCCCGGTCATCGGTCACGCCCCGACGTTCAACCCGGCCCTGCTGGACAGCCCGGCCGGCCCGGCCCTGATCAAGAACTACTACGCGTTCACCAGCACGGCCCCGTACAGCTCGGACGAGCCGGGGGTCAAGAAGGCCGTGGACCTCTACGAGGCCGCCGCACCCAAGGGGGCGAAGGGCTTTGAGGTGCCGTTGGCGTACGCGCAGGCGGAGCTGCTGACCGATGCCATGAAGGGCGCCTGCGAGGCCGGGAACCTGACCCCGGAGGGTGTCGTGGAAGCGATGCGGAAGACCTCCGACCTCGACCTGGACGGCCTGCTCACCACGTCTCTCGACTACACCGACCCGTCGCAGCCGCCGACGCGCACCGTCTTCATCTCCCGTGCGGACGCCGACACACCGGGCGGTCTCAAGCTGGGCAAGACCTACGAGGGCCCCAGCGGCAAGGGCTACACCTTCAAGTGAGTCCTGCCCCCCGGAGCGAGCAGAGTTCCCAGCTCTCCGTCTCCTACCACCGGCCCGGCGGATCGCGTCACGTTGACCTGCTCCGCCGGGCCACGGCGTCACCACCAGTAGTCGTCGCGTGCGCGCCATCCATCCGCTTCACAGACACCCTCACGATCCACATGGCCGAACCATCTCGGCAGGTCAGCGAGCAACAACCCCGGTGCACGCCACCGCAGATGAACTCACGAGCAGCGGATCCGGCCCGATGGCCCAAAGTCCTGAATCCGCACGCCCGCTGAGACGTTTCCGCAGGTCAAAGTGCTGCCCGGTGAGGCGGTGGGACTCGAACCCACGGCCGACGGATTATGAGTCCTCTGAGGATCTTGGCGGCCCTTGCCGATCCGTGCGCATCCTTGACGTCCTTGCAGGTCAGCGAGGTCGAGCAGGACTGGGTTTCCTCACTCCTTGTCAGTCTGTTCCTGTCCTTGCGTCCCGAAGCCGTAGCCGAACACCGCGCGGATTCCCGCGTCCCGCAGCCCGGTGATCGAGGCGTCCGCGTGCTCGCGCGTGTTGTTGCAGTGCGAGAAGTCCAGGATCGTGGTGACGCCGGAGTTCAGTGCGTCCAGGGTGCCGAGGTGACTGCCGAGTTGGACGTCCTCGGCGAGATAGGCCGGTGAGACGCCGAGCCGGATGCCGAAAAGATAGTCCGCCAGGGTCCAGCCGGCGTACAGGGCGCGCAGCTGCGTCTGCCAGGCGTGCCGGTGGGTGTCGATCATGCCGGGCGCCACGATGTCTCCCGCGACGTCCCCCGTCTCCGCCTCGTCGACGGAGAGGTCCGGTGCCACCGCGGCGATCACACCGTCCTCGATCAGCACATCGCCCCTGGGCAGGTTTCCCAGGTGCGGATCCATGGTGAGGACGTTGCCGCCGCGCAGCACAACGCGATGCCGAGCCATGATGATGACTCCTTCGTCGTCCGAGCCACAGAGGCAGCGCCTCCCGTCGGTGGGCATCGAGGTGGAGGTCGTGGAACGCATCCCGCGCCGTTCGGAGTCTCGGGTGTGCTGGGCGATGACCGCGGTGATACGGCGCCGGCTGACCGGGGCGACCGCGCCGGCTCGGCGCACCGCATGACCGGCGGGGAGCTGACCCTCGGGCGACGCTGCCGCGACGGGGCGGGAAATTGCCATCAGACCAGCCTGAAATGCCGTACTTTGCCGTTCGGTGCGCGCCGCCACGCCGTCCGTCGATAATGGGGTGCCAACGCCTGCGGCACTCGCGGTGTTCTGACCGGAGTCGGCCGGCGCGTCGGCCGTCGGGGGCGTCGCGGCCGACCTGAGGGGTGGCAAGTGATTCGGGTGCTCGTGGCCGACGACGAGGCATTGATCCGCGCCGGGGTCCGGTTCGTGCTCGATGTCGCCGATGACATCGAGATCGTGGCCGAGGCGGACAACGGTGCCGGCGCCGTCGAACTCGCTCGCAAGCACCTCGTCGACGTGGCACTGCTCGACATTCGCATGCCCGGCGTCGACGGGCTGGCCGCGGCCGCCGAGATGAGAACGGTGGCACCTCGGACAAGCGTGGTCATGCTGACCACCTTCGGCGAGGAGGAGTACGTCACCCGGGCCCTGCGCTGCGGCGCTGCGGGGTTTCTGCTCAAGGACACCCCGCCCGACGACCTGATCAGGGCTGTCCGGGCGGCGGCCGCCGGTGAGCCCGTCCTGTCGCCCCGGGTCACCAAGCAGTTGATCGATCGCCACGTCAACCGCGACGTGAGCCAGGCCGACGAGGCGCGGCGCCGTGTCGCGGCTCTGACCGACCGCGAGCGCGACGTGCTGTGCCTGCTGCGTGAGGGCTGCTCGAACGCTGAGATCGCCAAGGCGCTGCTGATGAGCGAAGGCACCGCCAAGTCTCACGTCAGCCGCATCCTCTCCGTCCTTGGCTGCACCAACCGGGTCCAGGCGGCGATCCTTGCGCACGACGCCGGAGTTCTTCCGCCCAGCAGCCGTTCCTGATCCGCCTCGTCGAGCCCACGCCAAGCATCGGCTTGCCGGGTTCCGCCTACGACCTCCCCAGCTCGTCCTTCTGTGCGAGCCTGCCGTGTTGGAAGCAGAACCGGAACACGTGCCCGAAGCCCTCGGCCAGCGCGTACTCGCACGTGGTGCCGGCCGGCGCCGCCGGTTGCTCTGCCTGGCTCACTGTGCGGGCGGTCATGTTGTCGCCGCCGGTCAGCTCGCGCACTCTGTGCTGGGTGTCGCCGATCTTGATCTGCCGGTAGGTGTGCGGCGCGACGGCGGACTGGAGGTAGTCGTAGACGCTGAAGCCGAGGCCGCCGCAGACCGCAACGGCCGCTCCAGTGAGGGCGAGGAAGGCCTTCTTGGTCTTCCGTCGTGATGCGTCGTGGTGGGGCCCGTCCTCGGCCCCGGTACGGGAGGGGAGCATCTGCCGGTCCGCGGGGGCGGATCGATCGATGGTCGGGCTCATGGTGCCGGGGCTTTTATGGCGCAAGGGGAGGGTGGCGGTGAGGGCGTGGTTGCCGGTGATCGGGTCTGTGCCGGCGGTGAAGTCGCCGCCGGCCAGGCGGGCGCGTTCGCGCAGGCCGGCCAGTCCCAGGCCGCTGCTGGGCGGTGGGACGGCGGGCGGGCGTGCGACGTTGCGGACGCTGATGGTGAGTTGTTCGGTGTCGACGGTGACGGTCAGCCGTGTTGGCGCACCCGGGGCGTGCTTGTGCACGTTGGTGAGGGCTTCGCGCACGATGCGGTTCACCGCTCGGCGGATGCCGATGTCGGCGTCGGTGAGGTCTCCGCCGCGCCAGGACAGGGTGAGGGGCAGGCCCGCGTGCTGGGCTTCGGCGACCAGGTCGGTGACATCCTCGCGCGTGCCGACCACCGATTCGGTGCCGTCCGGTGGTTCGGCGCCGTCGAGGCGCAGGATGCCCAGCACGGCGCGAAGCTCCTCGAGTGCGGTCCGGGAGGTGGTCCGTACTAGACGAGTCTGTCCGAATACGGTCAGTGGTCATAGGCGGTCAGTGAACGGCTGACCGCCTGGCCAGTCCGGAAGTTGTGCCAGATCGCTGCAGCCAGAGCCAGCACGCGCTGGGCAACCCGGACCGCTACGCCCTCGACGGTACGTCCACCGTGTTGCTCCAGGTCAAGCTGGCCTTTGAGGGTGTCGTTGACGGACTCGATGAGCTGGCGGACCTTCTTCAGCATGGGTTCGCCTGGACGCAGGACCTCCTTCTTGCGGGACGGCCGCAGCAGCGTGATGCCCTGTTCGGACAGTGGCCGTTCGAACGGCTTGGACGCGAAGCCCTTGTCACTGATCAGGAGCAGGCCCGGCCGCTCGCGGACCAGGCCGGCGTCGATCTCCAGCATCGCGGCCAACACTTCCCGCTCGCCGAGCTTCGGATCGGCCAGGGCCCACAGGACCGGCATCCCGGCCGGAGTGCACACCAGGTACAGCCGCAGCCCCCAGAAGAAGCGGGAATGCGACGCGCAGTAGCCGTAGTTGGCCCAGCACGCCAACTCCGAGCGTTTGACCGTGGGGCGGGGCATCCCGCACGGCACGGGGGTCGAGTCGGTGATCCCTACGGTGTCGTGCCAGAAGTCCGTGTCCTTCGCCAGCAGCCGGATCAGCCGCTTGATCTGCGGCAGCGCGGCCCGCAGCCGCTTGTTGTATCCGGAGTCCTGCGGGATGAACGGGAACAGGTGACGGTAGTGCTTACGCAGGTGCCGCAGCCACCGGGCCTCGCAGTGGAAGCCGAGCATCGCCTGCATGACCGCCAGGCACATCAACTCCGAGTGACTGAGCCTGGGCGGCCGTCCGGGCAGCCGGGCAGTGCCGGCCCACTCGTCGTCGATCTTCACGTACAGTGCGGTCACGAGGGTGTTCAGGTCTGTCGTCACAAACGGATCTTGAGCACCCTCTCTCCGTTCCCGCAGGCATTTGGACAGACTCGTCTAGGTCGGCCTGCTCGTTGATCTCGGGAGCCACGGTGCGGGTGCGCATCTCCAGGGCCCCGGCGTACAGGACGATCAGGCTGAGCCGGTGCCCGAGCAGATCGTGCATCTCGCCGGCGATGCGCGCCCTTTCCTGCATCCGGGCCTGCGACTCGCCGAGCAGGTTGGCGCGTTCCAGCAGGGCGTTGCGTTCGTGCAGGGCATCCATGGCCAGGGCTCGCTCCCCCTGCCGCATACCGATGGCGCCCGGCAGTACCACCAGCAGCACAGTGATGACGACGATGCGGCCGACATCCTCCAGGTCAACCGTCAGCCCGGCGAGGTCGACGAGGCTGGCCGCGGATTGCACGCCGGTGGCGAGCGCCAAGGCGGCCACGGCGAGGCGGGTTTCCGTGACCTGGCGGCCCACCGCATAGGCGAGCATCACGCTCACCGGCCAGATAGAAGCCAACAGGGTCGTGCTCTGCAAGATCAACGCCACTGCCGCGACGCCGGTCCCGGCCAGCAGTGAGGTGATCGGCCAGGTGAACCGGCAGAGCAGGGCAACAGCGGCGGCCAGCAGGCCGATCGCTGTCGCGGACTGCCCGGGCACGTTGATGACGGCCGTGACGATCGCCGTGGCGGGCAGGAACAACCACCACGCCAACAGCAACCGGCCCTGTCGTGCCAGGTGCTGCCAGGTCGTCACCGCCTCGGCGGTGACGACCTCGGCGAGTTTCGCGTGGCCTGTCACGGCACCTCCACGACGACGGCGGTGGCCGCCGAGCCGGGCGGTCGCCCGACCGGTGAGCGCAGCCGCCTCCGGGCCACGCCGGCCGGGGTCACCAGCCGCAGCAGTGCGGCGGTGATGACCGGTAGCCCGTGATCGGCGCCGACCGTACCCGAGGACGGGGGCCGTGGTCATCGTATCCGGGCCCGGCCAGGGCCGACCTCGTTCGGGCGAAGGGCGAACGGGCCCTGACACGCCGCGTCTCACCGGACGAACTTCGCCAGTTTGGTGGTGCTGTTGAGCAGGTACTCCAGCGGTCCGCGGCGGAAGAAGCGCGACCAGACGGTGGCGAACAGGATGGACCCGGCGATGAACCCGAACAGCGGCACCAGGGTGTTGGTGGCGTCGTCGGGCAGCATGGTGTAGGCGGCGACGTGGGCGACGTAGAGGGTCAGGGACATGGTGCCCACGGCGATGAGCGGGCTCGCCAGCCGACGCAGCCACGCCAGCCGGGCCATGGCCGCGGTCGCGCAGACGAGCACGGTGATCGCCACGCCGAGGCCGCCGATGATCTCGAAGGTCGTACCGCTGTGCGGATCGGATCCCAGCAGCGACCAGACCGTGGGCGAGCTGTTCGCAAGCTTGTTCTGGATGGCGTCGAAAGCCGCCGATCCCGGTTCCAGGGAGTTGAAGGACCTCGAATCCACGCTCGCGAACATCTCTTTCAACTTGGCCCTGTCCGCCTGAATGGGCGGGTACAGCTTTGCTGCCAGCCAGGCGGTGCCGTACCCGAGCGCGATCAGCGCGGGGCCGAGCGCGGCCAGCCGGCGTTGCACTGCGCCGGCGGCCAGGTCGAGCCTGGCCAGCGCCATGCCGGCGATCACGAACGGCATCCAGGTGATCGCGGGGTAGTTACCGTGGAGCAGCAGGCCCAACAGTCCGTCGCCGCCGAGCCGGGCGATCGGGTCGTACGCGTCGATGCTCTTCGCCCCCGACTCCCCCAGCAGCCACTTCAGGCCGAACGCCGCCTGCGGGCCAACGACCGCGAGCACGGCCGCGATGATCGCGAGGGTCCTGGCCCGCAGCCGTATCAGGGGCAGCGCCAGCAGGAAGTACACCCCGTAGAAGGCCAGAATCACCAGGATCCCGGTCTTGAGCATCGTCAGCACGGTGCCCAGTACCAGCAGGACCACAGCCCGGATCACGATCCGGACCCTAGCCTGCCGGCCGGCCAGGCCGGTCTTCGACTCCCGGCGGCCGGCGATCAGCATCAGCGAGAACCCGGCCAGGGTGGCGAACAGGATCGACGACCGGCCCTCGGCCAGCTCCAGCAGCCAGCCGCCGAAGCCACCCACATCCACGGCAAACGGTCCGACGTGTACCGCGAACATGCCGAACACCGCCAGCGCGCGGGCCACGTCCACCCCGACCAACCGCCCCACCGACGACTGCTGTTCGACCACGCCGACGGGCTCAGCCGGTGCCCCGTGCCGCGGGGGTGGCGTTTCGTGCGAGATCTCTGTCTGAGTCATGCGCCCAAGGTCGCCGGTGGGGACGCCCTGACGCGTCTGCCGAGTTTCCGGACCACGCCCGCCGAATGGCAGAGGACGTCGAGCCGATCGGCCATCACCGTTCGATGGGGTCAGTGGGACTGAACGAGGGTTCCTTTCAGTGCCTGGGTGAGGAGCGAGCGGAGGGCTTGCGCGGTGACGGAGCGTGGGTTGGCGTAGGGCTGGGTCTGTGCCTGGGCGGTGATCTCGTCGAGGTCGCGCTCTGTCAGGCCGAGTTTGGCCAGTGAGCGTGGAGCGCCGAGTTCGGCGGATGTGTGCGCGAGGTGCTTCGGTACGTGGTCCGTGGCCAGGGCGCGGCGCAGGGCCTGCTCGGCGGCCGGTGCTGCGGGGAGGTTGAAGGCAGTGACGTAGGGGAGCAGGACCGTGTGGGTGGCGGCGTGGGGCAGGTCGAAGGTGCCGCCGAGGATGTGGCAGAGCTTGTGGTGCAGTGACATGGTGGTGGCTCCCAGGCACGCCCCGCACAGCCACGCCCCGCGTTGCGCGTCGGTGCGGGCCGCCATGTCGCTGGGGTCGGTGGCGATGGCGGGCAGGGCTGCGGCCAGTGAGCGCACCCCTTCCTCGGCCATCAGGGACACGATTGGCGAGGCGTCGGGCGCGTACAGGGCCTCCACCGCATGGGCGATGGCGTTGAATCCGCTGGTCACCGACACGTCCACGGGGAGGCCGAGGGTGAGTTCGGGGTCGTAGAGCACGCTGCGGGGCAGGACGGCCCGGTCGCGGCCGGTGTGCTTGCGGCCCTTCTCGGTGAGTCCCCAGACGGTGGTCATCTCGGAGCCGGCGTAGGTGGTGGGCACGCTGATCACGGGGAGCCCGGAGGTCAGGGCGATCGCCTTGCCCAGGCCGATGGTGGAGCCGCCGCCGATGGCCAGACAGCCGTCCGCGCCGACCTCGTGGGCGGCCGTGCGAGCTGCTTCGGCGACGTGGACCGGCACGTGCATCCTGGCTTCGGTGAAGAGACCCGCGCATGCGTCGCCCAGCAGGGTGGCCGCGAGCTCGGCGAGAGCGCGCTGACCGGGCGTGGACAGCACCAGTAGGCGGCGCAGGCCCAAGCGGTCTGCTTCCTCGGGCAGTTGGCGCAGACTGCCGGGGCCGAAGACCACCCGCATGGGCAGGGCCTCGTAGGTGAAGGTCATGGTGTCGTCTTCGCCTCCGGTGCCAGCACGATGTCGAACCTGGCCTGGGTGAAGGGTGTGGTGACGCCGAAGCGCTCCGCGTCCTGTTGATCGTGGGACTCGGTGAAGTCGGTGATCAGGCCCCGCTTGACGGCGAAGACGGCGTCCGAGTCGACGTAGGGGCTGCCCGCGACGAACGCGTGCGTGGTGACCGGCCGGTGATGTTCGGCGCGCGCGATGAAGTGGATGTGGGCGGGCCGGTAGGGGTGCCTGCCGGCGGCTTCGAGAAGGTGGCCGACGGGGCCGTCGGTGGGGATCGGGTAGTGGGAGGGGACGACGGTGCGGAACCGGTAGCGGCCGTGCTCGTCCGTGCGGAAGAGGCCGCGCCCGTTGCCCGGGGGCTGCACGTCGGGCTGCTGCACGTCGTAGAAACCGTCCTCCGAGCACTGCCACACGTCGAGTTCCGTGTCCGGCAGCGGGGTGCCGTCCGGGGCGAGCACGCGGCCGGAGACCACGCAGGGGCGGCCGATGCCGAGGAGGTCGATGGAGTCGCCGAACTCGCGGCGGGGGGATTCGGTCATGTGGAAGGGTCCGAGGACGGTGCTCTCGGTTCCCTCCTCGGCCCCGTTCATGGTCTCGACGAGCATGGAAACGCCCAGGACGTCGGAGAGCAGGACGAACTCCTGGCGGGTGTCGTCGCACGTGTGGCCGACCGCGGTGAGGAAGCCGATCGCGGCCTCCCACTCCTGCATCGTGGGTTCGATGTCCCGCACGAAGGCGTGGAGGTGGCGGGTCAGGCTCTCCATGGTCTGCCGCAGCCGCTGATCCCTGGTCTCCAGGAAACTTTCCACCACCTCGTCGGTGGCGGTCTCGACGGTGAAGTCCACTGGTGGCCCTAACCTTTCGTGGTGGCTTGGCCGGTGAGGTGGTCCGTGAACCAGTCTCCGGTCAGCGCGTCGCGTTCGGCCGCGTGGTTGTAGAGAGTGTGTTCGCCGTCGGGCCAGACGCGGACGGTCGCGGCGGCGGGGTCGGCGGCGCGCAGGAACGGCTCCTGGTCCTCGTAGCGGGCCAGGCGATCCTGGCCGCCGTGCAGCAGGAGCAGCGGGCAGGAGATGCGCTGCTTGTCCGGGTCGAAGCGCAGGGCGTCCATGACCTCGGTCACCCGGCCCGGGTCGTCGGTGCCCACCACGGCGGCCATCTGCTCGCGGGCGGTCCGGAATTCCGGGACGGCCGGGACCGCCGGGGCGCCGTTGACCACCACCGCGCCGACGCGCGGGTCGGCGGCGGCCAGATGTGCGGCGAACAAGCCGCCGAAGCTGATGCCCTGCACCCCGATCGCGCCGCCGAGGCGTGCATCGGCCTCGACCAGGTCGACGAAGCGGGCGAAGCCCTCGGTGACGCGCTCGTCGACGTACAGTCCGTGGCGCAGCCGCGACTCGCCCTGCCCGGGACCTTCCGCGAGCAGGCAGGCCAGGCCGCGTGCGGTATAGGCGTCGGCGACGGGCAGGTATGCGGCGCCCCAGCCGCTGAGCCCGCCCCAGACGATGACGGTGGCCCGGGGCGCGGCGGTCTCCGGCAGACACAGCCAGCCACCGAGGACGCCGTCGCGGTGAGTGATCTCCACTCGCTCTACGCCGGGGGCGAGAGCGGCGGTCGCGGTGGTGTGCCGGGCGTACAGCTGCCGTTTTTGCGCGGTGTCGCTCTGGTGAGCCATCTGCGCGAACATCAGGGCCGCGGAGGCGTAGCGGTATGCCTGCCGGGCGGTCGTGCGGTGGCCCGCTGCTTCCGACACCCGAGCGCGCTCCAGTTGTACGTCGGCGATGGTCGTGGCGGCATCCTGCCAGGGGATTCCGGCGGTGGTGTCGGCGAGCAGCCGTCGGGCGTCGGCGGGGTCCATGCCGCAGTCGGTGAGCCGGGTGAAGGGCATGGCCCGGTGCTGGGCGGCGACCAGCGGCGGCAGCACGGCCTCCGCTGCAGGATTGTTGGCAGTCATCCGGCTGCCCCTGCCGTTGCGGGTGCCCCGGACAGTGTGGTGTCGAGGTCGTCCACCAGCGCGCGCAGGTCCTTACTGTCGACCGCCGTACCGAACAGCACGAAGTCGGGGCGCGCCAGATACGCGACCGCGCCGAGCAGGTAGAGGTACTCCCGGTGCCGTCCGTCGAGGTCGTCGACGGTGTCGAGGGCGACCACGGCGCAGCGCAGGCGCTCCAGCCGGGCGAGCCGCTGCGGCCCGAGGGCGGCGGTGGGATCCTCCCAAGTGACGAGCGTGAAGCCGTATCCGGTCAGGTCGTCGAGGCGTCCGGTGCGGCCGTCGGCCAGACGGACGCGGCCCTGCGGGGTGAGGGTGCCGACCGGTGTGCCGGCTTCCTTGCGCAGCACTCCGCCGCTCAGCGGCGGGAACGGCGGCGGCGGGGGTACCTTGCCGGCGAAGAAGGCCGCGTCCCGGGCCGCTGCGGCCTCGACGTCGTGGGTATTGGCGACCTTTCCGAGGCCGATCGCCATGTGGGTGAGGGCGGTGACGTGCGGACGGCGCTCGCTCTCGTAGGTGTCCAGCAGCGCCTCGGGCGCCAGGCCACCGAGGACGAGGTGCAGTTTCCAGGCGAGGTTGGTGGCGTCGCGGATGCCGCTGCACGCGCCCTGGCCGAGGTAGGGGGGCATCGTGTGGGCGGCGTCGCCGGCGAGGAAGACCTTGCCGGTGCGCCAGCGGGTGGCGATGCGGGCCTCGAAGCGGTAGACGAGCTGGCGGGTGATCCGCACGTCGTCCGGGCCCAGGTCGTGGTGGTCGCGCAGCAGCCGCCAGGCCGTCTCGGGCGCGGTCATCTCCTCGCGGGTCTCGCCCGGCAGGACGGCGAACTCGAAGCGCTGGCGGGTTGTGCCGATGTTGATGGTCATGTGGCCGCGTGCGGGATCGCAGTACTGGGTGCCGTGGGCGAACTCCGGTGGCTGGTGGCGCAGCCACTCGGTGTCGATGTTGAGCCACTGTTCGTTGAAGCCGAAGTCCTCGCGCTCCACTGCGAGCAGTTCCCGCACGCCGCTGCGGCTGCCGTCGGCGGCGATCACATAGCGGGCCCGGACCTCGTCGCGCGGACCATCCGCACAGCCTGTCTCGGTGTTCCAGCCGCACAGGCGCAGGGTGACGCCGTCGTCGTCCTGGTCGAGGCCGGTGACCGCCCAGCCCTGGCGGACGTCGACCGTGCCGTAACCGCGCAGCCGCTTGTCGATCGCCTGCTCCACGTCCGGCTGGTACATGGCGACGTGGTCCGGATATCCCATCGGGCCGTCGGGGTTCGCCGGGATGCGCACCAGCGTCTCGCCCTTGCCGTTGACCCACAGGTACTCGCACGGGGACGAGTCCCGCAGTGCCTCGTCGACATCGCCCGCCGCCTGGACGGTCCGTGCGGTCTCGTCGTCGATGTGGGTGAGCCGGGGCAGCCCGTACAAGGCTGGCCAGCGTTCGCAGACCACCACCCGGTGGCCGAGCCGGCCGAGCAGGGACGCCGCGGCGAGTCCGGTCGGGCCGTAGCCGACGACGGCTACGTCATAGTGCGGAGCCATCAGACACCTCCAAAGACAGCCCCGCGCCGTTGCGAGGGGTCGTGGTGGGAAGGGAGAGGGGCGCGGCTCGACCGTGTGGTGCACGCCGCCGCTAGTGTGAATTTAGATTCACACTAGGAGTGAAGCGAGATTCACACGACGGCAACATGGACGTCAAGAGCCCGGTCGATAAACTGCGCAGATGACCAAGTCCCCCACCCCTAGGCCTGCTGCCCTCCGGGAAAGCAGTCGCCGTTCGCAGCAGGACCTCATGCAGGCCGGGTACGCGCTGCTCGAAGAGGGCGGAGAGGACGCGCTGACCGTGGCCGCGGTCGCCGAGCGGGCCGGCATGGCGGTCGGCAGCATCTACCGCCGGTTCGGCGACAAGGAAGGACTCCTGCTGGCCATCCAGCACGCCTTCACCGAGAACCTCCAGGCCGAGATCGGCCAGCGCATGTCCCCGGAGCGGTTGCGCCTCCTGCGCGATCCGGCGGTGGCGATCGCCGAGGCGGTCGGCGCGATCGCGGACGTCTTCCAGGCCCATGAGTCCCTGCTGCGCGTCTTCCTGCTGCTCGGCACCCGTCATGAAGCGGTACGGGCCGAGGGCACGCGCGTCAGCGTCGAGGGCAACCACAACTTCGCTGAGGCTCTGCGTCACATCCCCGTCGCACACCCGGATCCCGAGGCCGCGCTGGACTTCGCCTTCCGCCTGGTCTACGCGACGATCGCGCACCGCATCACGCAGGGCGAGTTTCTGGAGTCCGACCGCCCGCTGCCCTGGGGCGACTTGCGCAGTCACCTCCAGACCGCGGTCATCTCCTACCTCCTCGGCACGCCGGGCGGCCGCTGACCTCCCGGCTCGCCGTTGCGCACACATGTGCGCACAGGTCTTGACGCGGCACGAGCGGTTGTGAGCTCATGCTCACCACGTGTGTGAGTGCTGACTCACACATAGGTTGCTTCTCTTCGCTTCCCACGCCCTCGTGCCGACAGCGCAGGTCCTCTCCCACCTCCGGAGCTCCGTCGTGGCCCGAGCAACTCGAAGGAGAGTTGTCGATGCATGCGACCTTGCCTCTGCCCACCTCCGACGTCGGCCTGTTCGCCGACGACGTGCTGCACGACCCGTACCCCGCGCTCCGCCAGCTCCGGGAAGCCGGCCCCGCGGTACGGCTGACCGTCTACGACGCCTGGGTCCTCCCCCGCTACGACCACGTCCGCGCGGCTCTGGCCGACCACGCGAGGAGTCACTGCGGCTGGAGTCCCCCGCACAGGGCTTCTTCCGGCGCACCACCCAGCTGGTGGACATCGAGGGCATCACCATCCCGGCCGACAGCAGGGTCCTGCTGTCGTTCGCCTCGGCCAACCGGGACGAGCGCAAGTGGGAATGCCCGGAGGAGTTCCTTGTCCGCCGCAACCCGGTCGACCACGTCGCCCTCGGCTACGGCGTGCACGGCTGCGCCGGCCAGGGCCTGGCCCGCCCGGCTGGAGGCGCACGCGGTGCTCGGCGCGCTGGTATGGCGGGTGTCGTCGATCGAGCTCGCGGGCGAGCCGGTCCGCAAGCTCAACAACGTCATCTGGGGCATGGCTTCGCTGCCCGTCACGGTACGCACAGAAAGGCAGTAAGTGAGATGTCCAGGATCGTGGTGGACTTCGACCGTTGCGAGGGCCACGGACTGTGTGAGCAGACCGCGCCCGAGGTCTTCCGGCTCGACGACGAGGGCGAGCTGCAGCTGACTCACGAGGAGGTGGCCCCGGAGGACGAAAGGGCCGTCGCCGCCGCGGTGCGGGTGTGCCCCGTCGCGGCGCTGAGGGTCCGGCCGTGAAGCGGATCGTTGTCGTCGGCGGGTCCATCGCCGCGCTGACGGCGGCGGAGAGCCTGCGGGCCGAGGGCTTCGACGGACAGGTGACCGTCCTGTCCGAAGAACCCCACCAGCCCTACTCCCGCGTCCCGCTGTCCAAGGGCGTCCTTGCCGGCCGCGAACCCGCGGAATCCGCCCTGCTTCCCGCGCCGGGCGAGGACATCGAGTTCCGTACCGGGGCGCGGGCCGTACGGCTGGACGCCCGCAACCGTGCGGTGACGCTGGACGACGGCACCGAGGTGTCGTACGACGGGCTGGTCGTCGCCACCGGGGCCCGGGCCCGCCGCCTGACCGGCGATGCCGACCTGGTGGTGCGCACTCTGGACGACGCCGAGGCCCTCGCCTCCCGGCTGGCCACCGCCCGCAGCGCGATCGTGCTGGGTGGCGGCTTCCTCGGCATGGAGGTCGCCTCGACCTGCCGCGCACTCGGCTTGGAGGTCACCGTGGTCGACCTCGTCCCGCCCCTGCTGAGGCTGCTCGGGCCGTGGCTGGCCGATCTCGCCGCCGAGGCGGCACGGGACCGCGGCATACGTATCCGCGTCGCGCCGGACGGCGTCACCATGATGGGCGAACACCGCGTCCGCTGCGGCGAGTCGGTCCTGGAGGCCGACGTGATCGTGTGCGCGGTGGGCGACGTACCGAACACCGAATGGCTGAAGGACTCCGGCCTTCCCCTGGACGCCGACGGCGGCCTGATCGCCGACGCGTGCTGCCGCGTCGCCCCCGGGGTCGTCGCCGCCGGGGACGTCGTGTCGCGGCAGGGACGCCGAACTCCTCACTGGACCAACGCTGTCGAGCAGGGCCGGGCAGCCGCGGCCGGCCTGTTGCAGGGTGCGTCTGCGCGGCCGTACCGACCGGACCCGTACTTCTGGACCGAGCAGTGCGGGCTCGACATCAAGATCAGCGGCGAATTGCCGCTCACCGGGACCCCCGACATCCTCGCCGGGTCAGTGAACGACCGCAGTGCGCTCCTGAGATGGCATCCCGACGGGGGCTCGGCCACAGCCGTCGCCGTCAATCACCGCCTCCCCGTCATCAAACTCAAGCGGCTCGGCGCCGGAGCACCCGCCCCTGCCCCAGCCCGTACCTAAGGACGACACCATGGCTCATCCGCACAACGCCCCCTACGATCCGATCGATCCAGCCCACCACGCCGATCCCGCGGCCCGGCTCGCCGAAGCCCGTGACCGCTGCCCGGTGTCCCAACCTCGCCCCGGCGTGCACTTCCTCGCCCGCCACGAGCACGTACGGGACGTGCTCACCGACCACGAGGCCTACTCGTCGGTCGACAACTTCTCCCTCGAAGGCGGCACCAGGACGGCCGACCTCCCCGCCATCCCAATCACCATGGCGGACCCGCCCTACCACACGGCACTGCGCGGGCGCCTCAGACGCTGGTTCGCTCCGGCCAAGCTCCGCGCGCAGGAACCGCGCGTCCGCGAGATCGTGGCCGGCGTCCTGGATACCTGGCAGCCCGGCCAGAAGGCCGAGATCTACACCGACCTGGCCCGTCAGATCCCGACCCGGGTGGTGTACGCCTTCCTCGGTCTGCCGGAGCAGGACTGGGAGCGTCTGCACCAGTGGGCCGATGCCATCGACGACATCCTCCCCGAACTCCGCACCGACATGCCGGAGTTCGGGGCCCTCACCGGCTACCTCGGAGAGCAGCTCGCCGCCCGCGCCGCCGCCCCGTCCACCGGGGCGGACGTCCTGGACGGTCTCGCGCACCCCGCCGACGGCGAGCCACCGCTCACCCCCATCGAGGCCGTCATCCACTCCTTCCAGCTGATCCTGGCCGGCACGGACACCACCGCGAGCCTGATCACCAACCTGCTCCACGAACTGCTCGTCGACCGCACCCGCTGGGAACGCCTCCTCGCCGACCGGTCGCTCGTCCCCGCCGCGATCGAGGAGTCACTGCGCCACGACGCGCCGCTGCAGTACGTGCTGCGTACGGTGACGGAGGAACGGGAGATCTCCGGCTGTCCCGTCAAGCCCGGCGATCGCCTCGCCGTCAGCCTCCAGTCCGCCAACTGGGACGAACGGGCCTGGGGCGCCGACGCCGCGGACTACTCGCTCGACCGGCCCGCGGGGCAGGCCACCACCATGACCTTCGGCTACGGCATCCACACCTGCCTCGGCGCGCCACTGGCCCGACTGCAGGCCCGCGTCGTCCTGGAGCAGTTGCTGGACCGCTTCCCCGACCTGCGTCTCGCTCCCGGCTACCACCGCGAGCCGCCTGAGGGCCTCGTCATGATCCGACGCCCGGCCCGACTCGACGTAGTGCTCTGACGTTCGGCAGCCGGGTGCCCCTCTCGGACGCCGGCCACCACGAAGGCGGGCATCGCCGCTACGGTCCGCCCTCGGACCGTGGAGGCCGAGCCGGCTGCTGGAGGGCGTGCCCGCCTTCGGAACCCAAGGAATCGCCCAGACCCCACGCTCCTCAACCAGGTCGCTCGGACAACCGGTCGGAAGACTGCAATCACTACCACCCCTCGCGTGAAGCCCCGGCCCTCTGCTGAGGCCATCTTTGGGACAGATGACCCCTTCCGGAATATCGACCACATGGAATCCGAACGTCCACGTGAGTTGACTCCCAGTCATCTCTGATTCAAGGGCCCCGGATGTCCGGCTCGGAAGAGCGGCAGCCTCCTTGACGGCCGAGTCACCCCCGGCGCGACGGCAGGTCTTGCCACCCCCATCGCCCCAGCCGAATGGAGTTTCAGCATGTCCGAATCCGTGTCCGCATCAGTCGGCACCGCCCCCGTGCCTACCTGGACCAGTGTGTACTCGCCCTCAACACGGGCACGCTGACCGCCATCGACGCCGCCAAGGCGAAGTGGTGGGCCACCGAACTGCAGAACCGCGTCATCAACCGCTGCCTCCAACTGCACGGCGGCTACGGCTACATGCGCGAGTACCCGATCGCCCGGGCCTACGCCGACCACCGTACAGACCCCATCCTCCGCCGACGGCGTGAAGAACTCCCGCAACTCCCGTTCCGAGATCAGCCTCTTGAACCTCGGATACGCCGTCCGCTCCAGCGACGCCACATCACCCGTCCCCACGCCCGCCCGACCGACTGACAGCGGCCACCATAAACAGCGAGGATCCCGGTAGCGGGGCCAGGGTCGGCTCACGGAGCGTACGCACACTCACCGTATTCGAGCGTCACGCTCTGCTACGAAGCGGCGGCTATCACGCGTATCTCCTCCGCCCACCAGATGCGCGACCTGCCGCCGCCGCAACCGCAGATCCTGGAAGTCGCCGGTCGGAACAGTCACGATCTCGCGCAGCACATAACCGACCATCTCCGGGTCATAGACCAGCGCTGCGGGGCCACCGCGAACGAAGGTTCATCGACCAGCGTGCTCTTCCCGCTGCCGAACGCACCGTTCACCCAGACGATCACACGCATCTCCCCATCACCGACGTCTCCCCATCTGGCATGACCGACCCCAGCACTGCACACCGAACCGCGAGGGTGGGGTCGAATCACACTTACAGATCATGCCCGAATGATCGCTAAGTGGGGCCGAAACCCACTGGCGGCAGGGAGCCAGCTCACGCTGTCCAGGCCAGTTGGAAGCCCGGAACCCGCGGGCTACTCTGCCTCCAGGAGCTCAGCCACCCTCGGGTTCCCTGGATTTCCCCTCCAGGAATCCGCGAACCCGTTGGCTTGGGTTGGGGGCGACCGTGGCCGCGCTGCGGACCCCGAAATAGGCCAGGGCGCGCAGCTGGATGAGTTCGGTGATGCCGCGGGCGTCGCGCCCCAGAACTTGAGGGCACCGGTGAGGTCCAGTACGGCGCTGTCTGGTTCCAGCATCTGCACGCGCGGGGTGAAGTCCTCCAGGAGGCGGCGCAGCCGCTGGAGGACTTCGGGGTCGTGGCCGGGCTCAAGCTCGAAGTGGACGTGGAGGATGTGCTGTTCGCCCATGGTCACCCTGCGCTTCCCTGGCTTCGGTGTCCGAGACGACGCAGATCGGCGGATCGGCTGCCGGCGGGCTGGAGGTCGGCGTACGGGTGGAGGCGGGCCCCGGCGGTGCCGTCGGTGAGGGTCCGTGCCGGTGCGGCGGGTTGGGCCGGCGTGGGGGCGGGCGTGGTGCGCCCGAGGAGATCGAGGGCGGCCTGGGGGCCGTGGTCGCGGCGGGCGGCGGCGACCTCTTCGAGGTCCCACACCCTCTCGCCGACGACGGTGCGGCGTGGTCCGCGTGCTTCGACGGTGCCGCGGACCAGGAGCATCCCGGAATGGAACACGGTGTGGGCGACCTGCTCGTGGCTGTCTTCGAAGAAGGCGATGTCGACGAGTCCGGAGCCGTCTTCGAGGGTGACGAAGATGACGCGCTTGCCGGACGGGATCGGCGGGGTCTGGGTGGAGGCGCGTACGCCGGCCACGAGTACCTTCTGGCCGGGGGTCATCGTGCGGAGGTGAGCGGCGTCGGTGGCGCCGAGCTCGCGCAGCAGGCGGTGGTGGTGCTCCATCAGGTGGTGGCTGACGTCGATGGACAGGGCGTCCAGTTCGGCGTTGAGCTTGTCGCGTCGGGTCATCTCGGGCAGGCCGCTGGGTTCGGCGGTGACGAGTTCGCCGCCGAGCGGGAGCTGTCCGTCGGTGGCGGCGCGGGCGTACTGCCGGTGCAGTTCGGTGGCCTGCAGCAGCAGGTGCCGGCGGGTCAGGTCGGCGGCGAGGGCGTCCAGGGCACCGATGCGGATCAGACGCTGCGCGATCGGCAGAGAGGGTCGGGCGCGTTGCCACAGGTCCTGCAGGCTGTTGTAGGGCTGGCCTGCGGCGAGGCGGGCGACCTCGTGCTCGCTGATGCCCTTGACCGTGGAGAAGGCGAGTCGTACGCCGAAGCCCTGCTCGGTTGGTTCGACGCTGTGCTGCGGGCGGGAGTGGTTGACGTCGACGGGCAGGACGGGCACGTCGTGGCGGCGGGCGTCGGCGACGATGACGCGGCGCGGCCACATGCCCGGATCGTGCTCCAGCAGGCCGGCGTACAGGGCGGCGGGGTGATGGGCTTTGAGGAAGGCGGACTGGAGGGCGGGAACGGCAAAGGCGACGGCGTGCGCGCGGCAGAAGCCGTACGCGCCGAACGAAGCGACGGTCTCCCACACCTCGTCCAGCACGGTCTTGCTGTATCCGCGCTGACCGGCCGTACGGCGGAACCACGCCTCCACCCGGGGCAGCCGGTCCGGGTCGGCGAGGGCGCGGCGGGCGATGTCGCCGGCGGCGCGGTCGCAGCCGGTCATTCGGGCGAGGATCGCGATGATCTGCTCGTGCCAGATCACCACGCCGTAGGTGTCGTTGAGGATCGGCTCCAGGTCCGGGTGCGCGTACTGCGGTGCGGCTCCGTGGCGTGCCGCGATGAAAATCGCAGGCATGCCACCCTGTACGGGGCCGGGCCTGAACAGCGAGATGTCGGCGATCACGTCCTGCATGTGCCGCGGCTGGAGGCGGCCCACCAGGTCCTGCTGGCCAGGGGATTCGAGCTTCTGTGTACGGTCCCCGTGTTGTGGCAGGTTGTGTTGCGCACGGAGTGAGCTGAGTTGTGGATGAGTGGCGTCTGTTCTGGACCGGAGTCGGCGGTTCCCCGGATGGCGGTCGAGACGATGCGCTGGGCACGTGGGACGACTTGGCCGAACGGGAGCGATCGCTCGGGATCCGGCCCGGACAGCCGATCCTTCTCGCACCGGACGGCCGCGTCGATCCCCGGTTGAGCGCGATCTTCCGGCATCGGGACTTCGCCCGGAAGGCTGAGGGCACCAAGGAGACGTACGCACCGGACTATCGGCTGTTCTTCACCTACTTGTGGCGCCGCGGACTTCGTTGGGACGAGGCGACGGCGGACTTACTAGAGGACTGGGAGGACTGGCGGCTGCGCGGCGAGGGGAACCCGTCTCCCATCGGCGGGGCGAGGTGGGCACGGGAGCTGGCCGCGCTCGGCTTGTTCTACAAGATCGCCGTCGGGCTGGGCTTCATGCAGGCGTCCCCCGTGCTCACGCACACGGTGACCACACCGGACGGCGGCACGGTCGAGGTCGCGGAGCTCGCGCCGACGGACGTCCGCAGCTCGCACGTGAAGTGGCTCTCCCCACGCGGCTACCGGATGTGGCGGGACATGGGCCTTGGCGGGATGCTGCCGAGCGGGCTGGAGAACGAGAGCTGGCCGGGACGAAACGACGGACGGGATGTGGCGTTCGCCGACTTCACCTACTCCAGTGGCCTGCGGCGGCGGGAGGTCGGGACGCTACTGGTATGGGAGTTGCCGCCGCTGGAGAGCGGGATGGGCCGCCGGTACTACTCGGGGTGGGTGGGCAAGGCGGTGGCCAAGCGTGCCGGGCGCTTCTACTACGTCAGCCACGCCAGCCTGCAGCAGACGGAGCTGTACCGGCTGGGCACACGGGACGCAGTGGTGCGCCGGGCCAGACGCCGAAGACGCTATGACCGGGTCGCGGACCGGCTGCTGCTGCGGGAGATCACCCGCGATCGCAGGGCGAGGTGGACGGCTCCGGACGGCCGGACGTTCGAGGCGCACGTTGACGAGCTGACGGCCCGGCAGCGCATGCGAATGTTCGTCGAGGGCGACGAGGGCCTGGAGCCGGCGATGCTGTGGCTGACCGAGACCGGGATGCCGATGGCGTACAAGAGCTGGACGAAGGTCTTCGAGCGGGCCAGTGAGCGCTGCGGGCGCGCCGGGCTGAAGGTGTACGCGACGCCGAAGATGCTGCGGCACAGCATGGCCCTACGGGTCCTGGTCTCGCTGCACCACGCGCTGGACCGGCGGCTCGGGCTGACGCTGGCGCAGCGCCGGGATTACGAGGACGCCTACGGCACGGTGTGGACGATGGTCAAGGATCTGCTGGGACACCGGTCGGAGGTGACCACGCGGGAGATCTACCTCGAGCCGGTGCGCGGGCTGGAGATCGAGAGCCTGCTCAACGACGAGGACAACCCCTCCAACAGCGAGCTGTTCGCCGACTTGGCGCGCCGCACCGGTCTGGTCTTGGATGTCGCGTGAGCCCGACGGGGAGACGGGCGCCGCTGCCGCCCTCCGACTACCGGCGGCGCGAGCTCGTGGACGAATCCGGGCTGGTGGTGCGGCCAGTGGGGCAGGGCGGCGAGGACCTGGGCACGTACGACTACTCCATGCTGCCGGGGTCGCAGACGCTACGGCGCGAGGTGGCGGCCGCGTTCGCCCGGCGGGCGAAGGCGCACTGGGACAGCGCGCAGAGCTGCACCAGCTACGACCGCAGCGTGCGGCATTTTCTGCGGTCCATGGCCGCCGTCGAGCCACCAGTGGGCTCGCTGTCCGAGCTCACGCCCGAGGTGTGGAAGGCCTGGGCGGAAGCGCCGGGCGGGTACATCCGGGCGAAGCACATGGGCGTACTCCTGCGGCAGGCGCCAGGGGTGCCGCAGGCGGTGGTGGCCCAGATGTCCAAGCGCCGCCGCCAAGTAGTGGCCCGGCCGAAGAAGAGTCTGTCGAGCGCCGAGATGAGGCGGGTGCGCAGCGCGGCCGCGCACACGGTGCGCCGTGCAGAGCGGCGGATCAGCGGCAATCTCGCGCTGCTAGAGCGTTGGCGGGCCGGGAACCTCGACGGGCATCCGGATGCCCGGTGGGGCGAGCTGCTCGATCACCTTTCCCGAACCGGGGACCTGCCGCGGGTCCCGAGCGGGTTCGTCCGCAACTGGGTACAGGCGGAATGCCGCCGCCGACTGGGTGCCTGGAGTCTGCAGCCGGCCGTCACCCAGCTGTTCCCGTCGGTGAGCGAGAAGGCAGCGGCCGCCGTCCTGCTGATCTGCCACGAGGGCTGGAATCTGTCGGTCCTGGAGAAGCTGACGGTGCCGAGCCAGTGGCCGAACGCCGACGGCGACGAGGTACACCCGGCCATCCACCGGGTGGACACCGACAAACCGAGGCGTACGCGGCGGCGTCACTCCAGCAGCAACCTGGTCGACGTGGGCGAGGACTCCCCGGGTGAGGCCATGCGGCAGATCATCTCCATGACCGAGCAGGCCCGCCAGACCCTGGCCCTGCTCGGCCGGCCCAGCGACCTGCTGTTGTGGTCCCGCGGTGCGCGGCACCCGATGTTCAGCAACGCCACGGTGGGGCTGCGTGACGCCATCGACGCCTGGGCGCGCGAGGCGCTCCCCGATCTGTCCACGGGACTGAATGGCCGGTTGCTGCGGCACACCGCCCAGGTCCTGCACGGCCGGCCGCGCCACAACACCAGGGCAGTCCAGGACCAGCACTACCTGCGCCGGGACGAGCAGGTCATCGCCGATTCCCGGGATGTGGTGGCCGCCGGGCTCGAGGACGCGGTGCGGTACGCCCGCGCCACGGTGCAGATGCGCGTGATCACCGCGCAAGGAACGGATGGGCACGACGACGCGGGGCTCATCGCCGAGCGGGCCGGTCTCCCGCTGGACGTGGCTCGCCAGGTGGCCTCCGGAGACCTGGATACGGTGGTGGGGGCATGCGAGGACGTCGAGCGCAGCCCGCTCAGCGGCGGGAGCCTGTGCCGGGTGTCCTTCCTGCTGTGCTTCGCGTGCCCCAACGCTGTGGCGACCGCGCGTCACCTGCCGCGGATCGTCTACCTGTTCCAGGCCCTTGAGTCCCTGCGGTCCGTGGCGCCGACCACCGTGTGGAAGGCGGACTGGGAAGCCCACCACCGGCGCGTGAGCGACCTGCTCGACCAGCACACCGATCCGCGGCAGCACCCGGCGCTGCTGGCGCGGCTCACCGGGGCCGAGCGGAATCTCGTCGACCGTCTGCTGGAAAGGAGACTCGATCCGTGATTCACCCTCGACGCCATTGTCGGCGTGGACGTTCCGCTCGTCGCCCCGGGCCCCGATGTGCCGGTGGTGCCGGCGCAGCGGCGGCCCGGCGTGCGGGAGGACGAGGTCTCCCACTTCGGCGACCTGCGGTGGGAGCTGGCCCACCTGCAGCACACGGACACTGCCAGCACCAAGGCGTTCTTGTGGTCCAACTTCCCCGCCTCGCTGCGGGATTCGTTCATGCGCATCGCCTGGACGCTGATCAACATCCCTACCCCCGATGTGCTGCATGCCCGGCTCGGCGCCAGGTCGCGGGCGGTGGTCTCGGCCAGCACGCTGATGACCACGTTGACCGGGTTCCGAAAGTTCGCCCGCTGGCTCGATGCCAGGGGCGTCACGCGGCTCACCGACGTCGACCAGGAAATGCTGGCGCACTACGCCGCGCACCTGGGGGAGAAGGGCTCCACCGGAGTGCACGGAGAGCGCCAACTGTTCGCCCTGACCCGCGTGTGGGCGTACGCGCCTCACCTGCTGCCCGAGGACCGGCTGGTGATGCCGCCATGGGAGGACCCGGGCGCGGCCATCATCGACTTCCTCGGTGACGACTTCAGCCGGGACAGAGGCGAGAACAAGGAGGTCGTCATCCACCCGGCCACCATGTCCCCGCTCCTGGTCTGGGCGCTGCGCTGCGTCCTTGACTTCGCGCCGGACATCATCGACGCCCACTGGGCCTGGCGCCGGCTCAAGTTGAACATCCGTCCCAGCAACGCCGCGTCCGCGGACGGGCTGAGGCTCGTCCGCGCCCACCTGCAGCACCTGAAGGCGAGCGGCGGGACGCTGCCGGCGTACATCGGCCATACTGGCCAGCGCCTGGGGAACCACTGGCGGGCCGGCGCGGCGGGCGAGCGGCCGCTGATCAATATCTCCTACCTCGCGGGGCAGTTGGGCGTGACCCGCCACCAGGTCGAGACGGGCCTGCTCGAGCCGGGCCCTGACCTCTGCGGCCTGCCCGTCGCCGATGGGGCGGCGCTCCCGGTCGACGTGACCGGCCGGATCGATGGCAAGGTCTGGGCGAGCGCCATCGACTTCACCGAGGCCCAGTCGCTCGCGGGCCATCTGATGACGGCCGCAATGCTGACTATCGGCTACCTCTCGGGGATGCGTCCCGAGGAAGTCCTCCATCTCGAACGCGGCTGCTCCAGCCAGGAGGAACGCGAGGACGGACCTGTCCGGTACCGCATCACCGGTCGGCACTTCAAGGGTGTCACCGATGAAGAAGGCAATAGCCTGCCCCAAGGCGAGATCCGCCCCGAGCCCTGGACTGTCATCGAACTCGTCGACCGCGCTGTGCGAGTCCTGGAGCAACTCCACGACCAACGCCTGCTGTTTCCTCGGTCGATGACTGTCCGAACCCTCGAGCCCGCCCCGGTCGAGATTCGCGCCGAGGGGCTGAACCCGCACCGGTTCATCGCGCGCATCAAGTCGTTCATCTCCTGGGCGAACGCGACCGCCACCCGGCTCGCCCGCCCGCACGAGCTGATCCCGGCCGATCCCCACGGACCGATCACGCTGCGCCGCCTGCGCCGCACCGTGGCCTGGTTCATCTACCGCCGTCCCGGCGGCCGCATCGCCCTCGGCCTGCAGTACGGACATGTCGGAAGTTCCCTGGCCGAGTCGTACGGCGGGCGCACCAAGGCCGACATGCTGGAGATCCTCGACTTCGAGAAGACCCTGGCCCTGGCCGACGCGCTGGCGGAGGCCAGCGACCGGCTATCCGCCGGAGAAGCGGTCAGCGGGCCAGCCGCCGGCCGCTACATCGCCGCCGCGGACGAGTTCACCGACCGCTACGCGGGCGGGTTCGCCACGAAGGGCCAGATGAAGGCGCTGCGCAACAACCCCCGGTTGCAGATCTTCGAGGACCCGCAAGCTCTGCTGACCTGCAACCTCGACCCTTACAAGGCGCTGTGCGATCCCGACCTGGCCAAGGACACGAAGCCGTCCCTGCGCACCCCGAACTGGAACCGCTGCAACCCCGCCTGCGCGAACATCTCCCGCACCGACACCCACATGCAGCGGGCCCGCGAGCAGCTTGCCCAGATCGACGCCGACTGCGCCGACCCACACCTGCCCCACCCGATACGGCGCCGACTCGAGCTCTGCCGCGCGAGCACAGAGAAGATCATTCAGCAGCATGAGACCGCAGTCGAGCGGACGGCTGGCAAGGACAGCACATGACGACCGCCCAGGACGACTCTCCGACCCTCGGCGAGCCGGTCGACAGCACAGAAGCACCCGCGGCGCCGGCCGCCGCAGGTATCGCCGAGACGGTGGGCCGGGTGCTCGCGATGGCCGCCGCGGCGGCGAGCCCGTCGCGCCCCGGTGATGCCACCGAGATCGAGGCGATCACCGACGCGATGATCCGACTGCTGGTCGGCACTCCTCTGCGCTCGGACGGCCAGCTGACGATCAAGTCCCTCGCCCAGGAGGCGGGCCTCAAACGCAACAAGCTCACCCACAAGCACACCAGGCTGAAGGACCTGTTCTACGCCCTGGTGCGCATGCAGGACACCCGGCCGAAGGTCGTCGACGACCTGAAGCGGACCAATGACGAGCTGCAGCAGAAACTCGCACGCCTACGGGCCGAGCGCGACCGGCTGCGTACGGACGTTCAGCAGCTGGTGCGGGTCGTACACGTCCTGGAGGTAGAAAACCAGCAGCTGCGCGAGACAGCCGGCAGCGCCGGCGTCGTTCGAATGCTTCCCACCCAGCACCGCCCCTCGGCACGCTAACCGGTGCGGCTTCGTGCCGCCGCCTCGTGTTGTGGCATGTCAACCTGAGAAGGATGTCTCGCCGGGAATTGCAGTGTCCACGGCAGTACTTCGGGCGGGCAGGCCGTGGCGTGGAAAGAAGGCGGGGAAGTCCGAGTCGAGACGGCGGATCGCGGCCGCACGCTACGCGCTCCTGACGTTCCAGGGCCTCGAGTTGCTGCTGGTAGTTCACCGTTGGATCGGGAGCCAAGGCTTTGCCAGCCCGCAGCATGACTCCGGTTGTCTTCAGCAGCACTGCGCGCACGGGCGCGGGAGGCGGGGCCATTGCGTGTACGCGCCAGGTGGTGGGCTCCATGGTGGAGACGGCGAGGGCCCGAGCCAGTGGGTGCAAGGGCCTGGGGAAGTAGCGGTGGGCGAACTGGTCCAGGATCGCGTGGGTGACCAGGCGTCCTTCTTCATGTTCGGGCCAAGGACGGTTTTCGAAGTCGTCCAGGAAGGCCATCATGGCGTCCCAGTCCGCAGGGAACTCGAGGATTGCGTTGCCCTGCTCGTCGACGAACAGTTTACATTTCCCTCCAGAAATGGTGGGCGGCGATTTTCTGTTTTTCGGTGTAGCCGGGCAGGCCGAGTTTCAGGTTGAAGCGGTGCAGCGAAGCGGCGCTGAAGGCGAGGGTGTAGACGTAGTCGTCCTGGTGGGCGAGGTTGCCCGGGTATCGCTTGGCGTGGAACGCGTGCAGTTTGTTGATGTCCTCTACTGACTTCTTCGTCTGGGGTGGTGGGGCCTGTAGTGCCACCACACGAGGTTGTTGCGCAGGGTGTCCTCGACCCGTTGGGTGGCCCGTTCGACGACCTTCCGTCGCCCTTGTGCCAGAGGGGCTCGGCTCCATGCCTGGGCACGTAGAAGTGCGGAAAGAGATGAGTGTAGACGAGGTTGAGTGCGAAGTCTTGACGCCACCTGCTGGCGGCCTGTGTCCCTGTCGGCCCGGGTCATCCGTCGCGGTCGACACGGGGGTCGACCCCATAGCGGCACAGCCCGGCGCCGAACCGGTGGCGGGCTGGAATCTGAACGACGGGAGCGCGCACGGCGCTACCCCCGCGCCATCACCCTGCACGACGGCCGACCCGCCACTGCATCACCCCTGCCCCTGTCAGCCGCGTGGCCGCACCAGCCCCTGCCGCACCGCGAACAGCGCGGCCTGGGTCCGTGAGGTGAACCGGAGTTTGCGCAGCACGTTGCTCACGTGGGTGCGGGCGGTGCGCTCGCTGATCACCAGTTCGTCGGCGATCTGCTGGTTCGACCGCCCCTCGGCGACCAGGACGAGGACGTCACGTTCCCGGCCGGTGAGCGAGGCGAGCCCGGTCGGTGGCGAAACAATCTCCTGGGTGAGTCCCCTGGCCACCACGGGATCCAGGAACACCTCGCCCCGGGCGGCCGCGCGGATCGCGGCGACCACCTCACCCGCTTCGGCGTCCTTGAGGAGGTAGCCGACGGCTCCCTGCGCGAGCGCGGCGTGGACGCGTTCCATCTCACCGAAGCTGGTGAGCACCACGCCCCGGAGCCCGGGGTGGCGCTGCTTGATCACTCCGATCGCCGTAACCCCGTCCATCTTGGGCATGAGCAGGTCGATCAGTACCACGTCCGGCAGTTCCCGGTGCGCGGCCATCGCGTCCAGTCTGGTGAGGGCCTCCTCACCGTCGGCGGCCTCCGCGGCCACCTCCATGTCATCCAGGACCTCGAGGTAGGCGCGGATTCCACGGCGTACGACGGCGTGGTCGTCTACGATCAGGACCCGGATCGGACGGGGTCCGCCGGCTCCCGGAGCGGGACCGCCGTCGGGGCACTGCGGGACTCCGGGTCCGCGGGAGGCGACTCCGTTACCCGTACGGGGAGGGGTATGACGACCCGTACGGCCGTGCCGCTCTTCCCGGATCTGATCCTCATGGTGCCGCCCCATCGCTCCGCCCTTTCCCGCATGGTCGTCAGTCCGTAGCCCTGGCCGCCGGTCGAGCCGGTCGTCCGGCTGCCCTTCCCTTCCGGCACGGCCCCGCGCCCACCGGATGCCGCGAGGCCGCGACCGTCGTCACGGATGCTCGCGGTCAGAGCGTGGTCGCGCACGCCGAGTCGGATGGTGACGCTGGTGGCCTCCGCGTGCTTGACCGCGTTGTGGATGGCCTCCGCGACGATCCGGTACACATCCTCGGCCAGGTCCCGTTCGACGGCGTCCAGATCCGCTCCGCACAGCAGCCGGATGCTGAGGCCGGTCCGGTTCTCGGTGCTCTTGACGAGCGCGCTCACCGCGTCCTCCAGGCCGAGCCGGGTGGAGGAGGACGGACGCAGTTCGTGCACCATCGCCCTCAGGTCGGCGAGGACGGTCCGCGACAGGGCCCCGATCTCGTCCGCGAACTGCTGGACGGCCTCCGCGGGCACCGGTCCGCCACGCGCCCCCAGCACTGCGGCCGCGTTGGCCTGCATGCCGATGGAGAACACCTGCTGGACGATCGAGTCGTGCAGGTCCCGGGCGAGGCGCTGGCGCTCGTTGCGGCGGGCCCCCTCGCGCTCGCGCTGCAGCAGTGTGGCGTAGTCGACGGCGAGCGCGGCCTGCTCCGCCATGGCGGCCAGGAACTCCAGCGTCCGGCCGCCGATCTCCTGCCCGGGCGCGAAGTACGCGTTGAGCACGCCTTCGGGACGGCCGCGCGCCATCAGCGGAACGCTGACGAAGGAGTCCCAGTTGAGCTCGCCGAGGTAGGCGTGCAGCGGTTCCCAGGTCGGGTCCTCGCGGATCTGGGCCCAGCGATGGGGGACGACGATCGGTTTGCGCTCCTTCAGGGTGTCCAGCATGCACAGCCGGGCGCCTCGGTCGCGGCACTCCAGCAGACGGTCGAGGAACGCGTCCCAGTGCCGCAGCCCCGCCGAGCCCATCAGCCGCAGTTCCCGGCCGGTGCTGTCAAGGATGAGGATCTGCACACCGGCCAGGCCATCGGTCTGGACGATCTGCCGGGCCACGGAGTCCAGGATCGAGCCGAGCGAGCCTTCCGAGGCAAGGGCGATCGACGTCTGGGCGATCGCCGCGATCCTGCGCTGCCGGTGCCATGCGGCGGTCACGTCGCGGAACGACACGACCATGAGCTTCGGGTTGTCCGGCAGGCCGCGGGCGCGGTAGGCGAACTCTCGCCGGGTGCCGGAGGCGGGCTCCCAGTGGACGATGCTCTCGTCCGACCGCTCCTCCAGCAGCCCTGCCCGGCACTCCCCACTGGCCCCCTCCCCGAGCGTGAACGGGGACGTCGTACCGAGCAGGTCGGCCTCCTCGCGTGCGCCGCACATCGCGGCCCCCGCGCGGTTGACGCGGACGAACCGGCCCCCGCAGTCCACGACCGCCAGGCCGTCCGGCGCGACGGCGGCGACCTCGTCCCACCCCACGAGCGGTGATGCGGACATGACCGATCTCCTCATCATCGTCATGATCGACGGGCGACGGACCTGCCGTCGAGGACCGCCGTGCCGGAGGCGATGCGCCCGGAGAACGCGTCGATGGTGAGCGGGGCAGGGGGCGCCTGGCCGGTCACAGCATCGTAGCCCGGCGGATTCGGCGCGGGTCTACGTCATTCGTCCTGTTGACCGCCCCGTCGAAGCGCCGAGCCGGTCGAGTCATTGCACGCGTTCCTTTGGGCTGCGCCCCGCCTACCGTGAGGAAAGAGCGCCCGTGGATCGCTGCTCCCCCAAGACAGCGGCCCCGGCCGCGTGCCCGGCCGTGCGGTCTGCCCATGCCCCGAGGACGAGGAGGTCTGAGGTATGGACGTGTCCATCGGCACGATCTGGGAGGCGGTCTCCCGGGCCCTGCCCGATGCCGTCGCCATCACCGAGCCCGGACGTGACATCACCTACCGGGAGTTCGACGAGCGCGCGTCACGGCTGGCCGCCGCGCTGGAGGTGGCCGGGGTGCGCGAAGGCGACACCGTGGCCTGCTACCTGTTCAACGGCTCCGCTTACCTGGAGACGGTCTTCGCCGCCTTCAAGCTCGGCGCGGTGCCGGTGAACGCCAACTACCGCTACACCGGTGAGGAGCTCTCCGAACTCCTCACCGACGCCGACGCGGCCGCGGTCGTCTTCAGTGGTGCCCTGGCCGACCGGGTCACGCACGCCGCCGGCCACGTACGCACGCTGAAGCTGCTCGTGCGGGCGGGCGATCCGCCGGCCGACGGCCCCGACGTGCCCGAGCTGGAGGCGCTGCTGGCGGCCCACGCACCACGGGAGCCGCGGGCGCGGCCCGGCTCGGACCGGCTCTTCATGTACACCGGCGGGACCACGGGCAGGCCCAAGGGCGTGGTGTGGCGGCAGAGCGATCTGCTGCACTCCCTGGTGGTCCCGATCTTCCATCCGCTCGGTGTCACCGAGCTCCCCTCGACGCTCGACGAGGCCGTGGCCGTCGCGGTCGAGGCCCGCGGCGAAGGCCGTGCGCCGACCACCATGCCCGTCGTGCCGCTCATCCACGCCACCGGACTGTTCAACACCATGGGCGCCCTGATGGTGGGCGGCCGGGCCGTCACCGCGCGGCCGGGCGGCCTCGACCCGGAGCACGTCTGGCACACGGTCGCCGAGCAGCGAGTCGAGACGGTCATCGTCGCGGGCAACGCCGTGTGCCGACCACTCGTCGATGAGCTCGCCCACGCGGAAGGGATCGGGACACCGCACGACCTGAGCTCCGTGCGCCGGATCCTCAGCTCCGGCACCGCGCTCAGCGACCCACTCAAGAGGGCGCTGCACGAGCGTGCCGACGTCACCGTCATCGACGCCATCGCGTCCAGTGAAGGCGGTCCCTTCGCCTTCGCGATCACCTCGTCGGTACGGGACCTGCCCGCCCGCTTCTTCCCCGTGCCCGCGACGAAAGTGGTCGGCCCCGACGACCGGTTCGTCGAACCCGGCAGTAACGAGGTCGGAACCCTCGCCTACTGCGGGCCCATGCCGCTCGGCTACTACAAGGACACCGCCAGGAGCGCGGCGACGTTCCGCACCATCGACGGGGTGCGGTACGCGATCCCCGGCGATCTCGCCACGATCGAGGCCGACGGCGCGATCCGGTTCCTCGGACGCGGGTCGGCTGTGATCAACACGGGCGGGGAGAAGGTGCACCCGCAGGAAGTCGAGAGCGTCATGCTCTCGCATCCCGCGGTGAAGGACTGCGTCGTCGTCGGGGTCCCCGACGAGACCTGGGGAGAACGGGTGGCCGCCGTCGTGGCGGTCCCGCCCGGCGCGGCCGTCACCGGCGAGGAGCTGCGTGACTGGGTGCGGCTCAGCCTCGCCGGCTACAAGGTGCCGCGTTGCGTCGCCCTGACGGACTCCCTGCCGCGCACCCCGACCGGCAAGCTCGAAATCGCTTGGGCCAGGAAGACGGTCCGGGACTCCGGCACGGGCGACGGAACGTGACAGTCGGGTGTGAGAAGGCCGCTCTGAGCAGCCGCGGTGCCGCTGGGACGCGCATGCGGATGCCCGGCGGCACCGCCGGTTCACGGGAGATGCACGCCTCGGGACGGCGGCACCTGGACAGCGGCGGCGTACGTCATGCTCTGCCGCCCTGTCGGGTTTCAGCCCACGCGCTCCTGGCGGGCTTCGAGCGCCCACAGCGCCTCCACCACGCCGGCCACGTGGTCCCGCATGGCCGCTTCGGCCTCCGTCGGGTCGCCGGCGACGATCGCCCCGATGATCCGCTGCTGCTGAGGCAGCGACACACGAGCCCGTCCCGGCACCAGGCAGAGCATGAACTGGTGCCGGACCGCCTGGGCCCGCAGCCGTTGAATGACCCGGTTGGCCGTCTCGTGGCCGGCGATGTCGCGCACACGGCGGTGCAGACAGGCGTTGAGGTCGCTGTAGGCCATCAGTTCGCCGTCGGCGACCGCCTGGGCCATGTCCGCGCCGATCCCGCGCAGTTCCTCGGCTTGCGCAGGGTCGCCCCGTGCCGCCGCGCGAGCGGCGATCATGCCTTCCAGGACCATCCGAACCTCCGTCACCTCGACCGCCTCGGCGAAGGAGCTCTCCCGGACGCGGGCGCCGCGGATGCACTGGATCTCCACCAGGCCCTCCACCGGCAGTTGCTGGAGTACCGACCGGACGCCGGAGCGGCTGGCGCCGAACTCGTCGCAGAGGTCCGCCTCGATCAGGCGCTGTCGCGGCACGTAGTCACCGCGCAGCAGCGCGGCCCGGATCGCATCGGTGACGCCGGTACCCACAGAAGTGCTCACCGTGCTCAGCCACCATCCACCACGGGTCCAGGTCAAGAAGACAGTCGAGAAGATCGGCGGTCAGTCCTGATAGGTGACGCCCAGTTCGGCAAGTCTGGCTCGCAGTCCGTAGTAGTCGACGCCCAGCGTCCCGGAGCGCAGGACTTCCCGGGTGGCGGCCTCCTTGGCGATCCGCTTCTCGGCGAGCTGTGCCGCCTCCTCCGCCTCGGCGAGGGGCACCACGACCACGCCGTCGTCGTCGGCGACCACGACGTCACCGGGGGAGACGGTCACCCCACCGAGCATCACGGGCACGTTGACCGATCCCGGGGACGCCTTCACCGTGCCCTGGGCGGACACCGACCGGGCCCAGACGTGGAACCCCATCTCCCGCAGCTCGACGGTGTCACGCACACCGGCCGCCGTGACGAGCCCGATGACGCCCCGCGCGGCGAGGGAGGTCGCCAGCAGTTCGCCGAACATGCCGTCCGTGGACGGCGAGGTGGTCGTCACCACGAGGATGTCCCCGGGCCGGCAGACCTCGACGGCGGCGTGGATCATCAGGTTGTCCCCCGGGTGGGAGCTGACCGTCACCGCCGGGCCGGCCATGCGCACGTTCTGCTGGTTCGGCCGCAGACCGGTTCCTGCGAAGCCACGGCGGCCGATGGCCTCGTGGACGGTGGACACCCCCGCCTCAGCGAGCCGGGCGACGACGTCGGCGGCGGGCCGGTCGATGTTCCTCACGACGACATGACGGTTCGGCATGTCTCCTCCGGGGGGCTGCAGGGCTGGTGTCAGGAGAATTACTTACATAAGCGCTATTGTCAATAAATTCCTCGACTATATAGTGACTTCAGCAGTTTCGCCCTCTTTCGTCCCGCACTCCTGATGTGAAAACCGCGCTGCGGCAACGGAGTTCGCGTGGCCCGGGTCGACCCGCCTCTCCCCTCTCGATCCCAAGGAGTCCTCATGACCCTCGACACCCCCACTCCGCCCGAAGGTGCGCTGCTGGTCGTCAGCGCGCACGCCGGCGACTTCGTCTGGCGGGCCGGCGGCGCCATCGCGCTGGCCGCCGAACGCGGTCAGCGTGCGAAGGTGCTGTGCCTGAGTTTCGGCGAGCGCGGCGAGTCCGCCCGTGCCTGGCGGGACGGCCTGCGCCTCGGCGAGATCAAGGAGCTGCGCCGCACGGAGGCCTCAAACGCCGCGGCCGCGCTGGGTGCGGAGATCGAGTTCCTGGACGCCGGGGACTATCCGCTGCTGGAAACCCCGGAGTTGGTGGACCGCATCGTGCGCGTGTACCGGGAGGTGGACCCCGCGGTCGTCCTCACCCACACCCTCACGGACCCCTACAACGGCGACCACCCGGCAGCCGCCCGCATGGCGCTCCAGGCACGCGTGCTCGCCCAGGCGGTCGGCTATGACGCGCCCGGTGAACCGCTCGGCGCTCCCCCGGTGTTCTTCTTCGAGCCGCACCAGCCAGAGCAGTGCGACTTCAAGCCGAACGTCCTGCTGGACATCACGTCGGTCTTCGACAAGAAGCGCAAGGCCATGGAGTGCCTGGCCGCCCAGCAGCACATGTGGGACTACTACACCGACCTCGCCAAGCGGCGCGGTGTACAGCTGAAGCGCAACGCAGGCCCCAACCTCGGCCTCTCGCACGGAACCATGGGCGAGGCGTACGTGCGGCTCTACCCGCAGACGACCGGAGTGCTGGCATGACGGCGCCGCTCAGGACCGGTGGCCGCGGGACCACGCACATCTGGGTTCCGTTCCGCGACACGTCCCTCTACGTGGACTACGCGAACGAGATCGCGGACGGGACGGAGGAAACCGCCCGGACGCCAGATCACCGGAGCGTGCTGGCCGCCGCCGTCCCCGAGGACGGCATCACGCCCGACGACCGCTACGGCACACCGATGTGGCGCATCGACGTCCGGCGGCTGCACGCCGTGGTCGAAGCCCTCTGGAGCGAGGACCGCCAGGTGCGGATCCACCTCGACCAGACGCCGCGTCCCGGCCGGGACGCCGGCACGCGCGACGGATGACGTAGTCCGGGCCAGGACCATGCGCCGCCCCGTTCCGGTCATTCGAGCGATGACCTGCGCGTTCCCCGGTGGCTAGCGTCAGTTGCGGCCGCCGATCCACGGCGGAAGTGGTCCGCGAATCGACCGTGCCGAGGAGATAACGAACGTGACGAGCCCATCAGCCGCCGCCCCGGACACGCGCACTCTCGCTACCACCGGCGCCGAGTTCGAGGGCACCGTCACCGTACTGACCCGTCGGACGGTGGCGGACGATGTCGTGTCACTGGAGCTCGCACCGCGCTCCGGTGACGACGGTCCGCTGCCGTCCTGGCAGCCGGGAGCGCACATCGACGTCGTCCTGCCCACGGGTGTCACCCGCCAGTACTCGCTGTGTGGCCCGGCACAGGACACGGCCTGGTGGCGCATCGCGGTGCTGCGGGAGCCGGATGGACGCGGCGGTTCCCAATGGATCCACGACAGCGTCCACGAGGGCGGCGAACTCACGGTGCGCGGTCCCCGCAACAACTTCCCCCTGCGCACCGCGCCGAAGTACCTGTTCGTCGGCGGCGGCATCGGCCTCACCCCGCTGCTCCCGATGATCGCCGAGGCCGAGGCAGTGGGGGCCGAGTGGTTCCTGCTCTACGGCGGCCGCAGCCGCACGTCCATGGCGTTCCTGACCGAACTGGAGCGCTACGGCGAGCGTGTGACCGTGCGCCCGCAGGACGAGTACGGGCTGCTCGACCTCGCCAGCTTCCTCGGCGATCCCGACCCGTCCGCCCTGGTGTACTGCTGCGGTCCGGCAGGACTGATCGACGCGGTCGAGGCGTACTGCGCCACGTGGCCGACCGGGGCGCTGAATGTCGAGCGGTTCGCCGCGGCGGGCGGGCGGATCCCCGCAGACACTACGGCCGGGCAACCGATCGAGGTGGAGCTGCGGGCGTCCGGGGTGACGCTGACCGTGCCGCCGGAACTGACGGTCCTCAAGGCTGTGGAGCAGGCGGGCGTCCCGGTCCTGTCCTCCTGCGAGGAGGGCATCTGCGGCTCGTGCGAGACCGCTGTCCTCGAGGGCGAGGTCGAGCACCGCGACTCCCTGCTCACCGAGGAGGAGCGCGCCGCGAACGACACGATGCTCATCTGCGTCTCCCGCGCCCGCAGCGGCCGCCTCGTCCTCGACCTCTGACTGGACCTCTGAAAGGAAAGACCCGCCATGCTGACACCGCACGTACGCAACGGCTGGTACCTGGGAGCCTGGTCCGACGAGATCGGCCGGACACTCAAGCAGCGCTGGATCACGGACCTCCCGGTCTGCTTCTACCGGCTTCCCGACAAAACCGTCACCGCCGTCGAGGACCGCTGCCCACACCGCAAGTACCCGCTGTCCCTGGGCCACCTCGACGACGAGGGCGTCCTCCAGTGCGACTACCACGGCTACCGCTTCGACGGCCAGGGCGTGTGCGTCGGGGTCGCCGAGCAGGCCGACCGGCCCAAGGCGGCGCTGCGCCGGTTCCCGCTGGTCGAGCGGGACGGTGCCGTCTGGATCTGGCCCGGTGACCCGGAGCTCGCCGACGAGAGCCTGCTGCCCGACACCTCGTGGCTCACCGACCCGAACTGGACCCATGTCCACGGCGTCGTCCCGCTGAAGGCCCGCCACATGCTGCTCCTGGAAAACCTGCTCGACCTCACCCACGAGACGTTCCTGCACCCGACGAGCATCGGCAACGCCGCCGTCGCCGCGACCCCGATCGACGTGACAGTGGACGGCGACCGGGTCAGCTTCAGCCGCCGCATGGTCGGCATCGAGGCGCCCCCGTTCTACGAGAAGTCCTGCGGACTGACCTCTCCGGTGGACCGCTGGCAGGACGGCGACTTCTACCCGCCGGGCATCTTCGTCCTCAACATCCGCGTCGCGGCCACCGGCACCGAGGAGCCGGACGGCTTCCACATGAAGGTGCTGTACGGGATGACGCCGGGGCGTGGCAACGAGACGCACGACTTCTACGCGCTGGGCCGCGACTACCTCATCGACGACCAGGAGCTCACGAAGTTCCAGCACGAGCAGCAACTCGCCGTGATGCAGGAGGATATCGACGCCCTGGAGGCCCAGGAGGTGATGTACGCCACCGATCCGGGCGGCACCGCCGAGTCCAGCATCAGGTCCGACCTCGCCGCACTGCGCGGACGTCGCGCGGTGGCGAAGATGCTCGCCCGCGAACAGCAGACCGGCGGCACGCGACCCCGGGCGTCCGCATGAGCGGCCGCCACGTCTTCGTACTGCTCCACGGAGCCTGGCACGGCGGCTGGGCGTGGCAGCGCGTCGCCCCGCTGCTGCGCGCGGCCGGGCACGAGGTGCACGCACCCACGCTGACCGGGGTCAGCGACCGCGCCCATCTGCTCAACCCGCAGGTCGGGCTCACCACGCACGTCCAGGACGTCGTGGCGCTCATCGAGGCCCACGACGCCCGCGATGTCGTGCTCGTCGGGCACAGTTACGCCGGCCAGGTCGTCACCGGGGTCGCGGACCGGATCCCGGACCGGCTGGCCAAGCGGATCCACCTCGATGCCTTCGTCGGCGACGACGGTGACGCGGCGATCGACCTGCTTCCCGAACGCATCGCCGGGCACTACCGGGAGTCCGTGGCCGGACCCGGCTTCGGCTGGCTCATCCCGGTGCGCTCGCTGAGCGTGCTCGGTGTCGCCGAACAGGCGGACCTCGACTGGCTCGGCCCGCGGCTGACCCCACACCCGTGGCTCACCTACACCGAGCCGCTGCGACTCACCGGCAAGGCTGCCCAGGTCCCCGGTGTCTTCGTCGAATGCACCGACTGGATGCGGGTGTTCACCCCGCACGCCGAGCGGGCCGCCGCCCTCGGCTGGCCGGTCCACGAGATCGCCACCGGACACGAGGCCATGGTCACCGCCCCCGCCGAACTGGCCGAACTGCTGCTGGAGATCGCAGCAGCCTGACCCCGCCGAAGGGACGCCCCATGGAATTCCTCGTCCGCACCGAGAACACCCTGCCTCCGGACACCCCCGACGATGTACGCGAAGCCCTGCGCAAGGGCGAGCGCGAACGGGCCATGCAGCTCCGGGAGGCGGGAATCCTCAAGCGGCTGTGGCGGGTCCCTGGCCGTAACGCCACCATCGGCCTGTACGAGGCTGCCGACCCGGCGGAGCTGCACGACGCCCTGGCGTCCCTGCCGATGTGGAAGTGGATGGACATCACGGTGGAGGCCCTGGCCACCCATCCGCAGGAGAAGGCGCCATGACCGGCCAGAAGAGCCCTCGGGTCGCGGTCGTCACAGGCGCCGCCGGCGGCCTCGGGCAGGCCATCGTCCGCAGACTGGCCACGGACGGATTCACGGTCGCCGCACTCGACGTCGCCGAACCGGACGGCACCGGTGACATTGCCGGTGTGCGGCCGTGGCGCTGCGATGTCAGCGACCCGGCGGCCACCCGTCAGACGGTGCACGAGGTCGCCGAGACATACGGCGGAGTCGACGTCCTCGTCAACAACGCCGGTCTGCTGTCCGGCCGTGTGCCGCTGCTGGAGGCGACCCCCGAGGAGCTGCACCGCTTCTTCGCCGTCAACGCCGTCGGCCCGCTGCTCATGGTGCAGGCGTGCGTGCCGTATCTGCGCGGCAGCCCGCACCGCGGGCGGATCATCAATGTCGCGTCCCGCACCTTCTTCACCGGGGCGCCCGGTCAGATCGCCTACGTGGCCGCCAAGGGTGCGCTCCTCGGGATGACCCGGGTGATGGCGCGTGAACTGGGCGAGCACCGGATAACGGTGAACGCGGTGGCGCCCGCGCAGGTGGCCACCCCGGGCACCCGGGCGCACTCCGGCGACGAGGTCTTCGCCGAGACCATGAGCCGGCAGGCGATCAAGGAGTTCGTCACCCCCGAGCACTTCGCCGGGCTCGTCTCTTACCTCGCCTCACCGGACGCGGTCATGGTCACCGGTCAGACGCTCGTCTGCGACGGCGGCGGACTCCTGCACTGACCGTCACGGCAACCACACAGGAGAGGAACGGGATGTCCAGCAGCACACCCCAGGTACCCGGTACCTACGTCTTCGACGCCGCCGAGAGTCGCCGCGGACGGGCACTGAACCAGCTCTGCGGGTCCCTCAAGTACGCCGAGAACCGGGAGAGGTTCAAGGCCGACGAATCCGCGTACTGCGCGGCGTACGAGCTCACGGCGGAGCAACGGGACGCCGTTCTCCAACGCGACTGGAACCGGATGATGGAGCTGGGCGGCTCCATCTTCTACGTCTTCAAGCTCGCCATGGTCGACGGGAAATCCATGCAGTACCTCGGCGGGGTCTTCACCGGCATGACCCCCGAGGAGTTCGCGGAGGCACTCAAAGGGGGAGGGCGGAGCTTTGGCTGAGGTGATATGGGGACTGGCCACCTCGCACGTACCGTCGATCGGTGCTGCCATGGACCACGGGAAGACCGAAAACCCCTACTGGAAGCCGCTGTTCGACGGATACACACCGGCGCGCGAGTGGATGGCCCGGCACACCCCCGACATCGCCGTCGTCGTCTACAACGACCACGCCAACGCCCTCGATCTGAGTGTCACGCCGACCTTCGCGATCGGCTCGGCCCCGTCGTACCAGGTGGCCGACGAAGGGTGGGGCAGCCGTCCCGTGCCGACCGTCACCGGCGCCCCGGAGTTCTCCGATCACCTGGTCAAGAGCCTGATCGACGCCTCGTTCGACCTCACGGTGTACCAGGAGCTCGATGTCGACCACGGCCTGACCGTGCCGCTGTCGGTGTACTGCCCCGACCCCGGCGAACGCTGGCCGTGCGCGGTGGTGCCCCTCCTGGTGAACGTCATCCAGTACCCGCAGCCGACCGCCGCGCGGTGCCTGGCACTCGGCCGCGCGCTCGGCGAGGCGATCCGCGCCCACCCGGAGGACCTGAAGGTCGCAGTCTTCGGCACCGGCGGCATGTCCCACCAGCTCGCGGGCGCCCGCGCGGGGCTGATCAACCAGGACTTCGACCGGATGTTCCTCGACGTGATCGAGCACGACCCGGAGAAGCTGGCCGCGCTGACGCGCGAGGACTACATCCGCGAGGCCGGCTCCGAGGGCATCGAACTCATCATGTGGCTGATCATGCGCGGCGCGCTGGGTCCACGGATCCGCCGAGTGCACGAGACGTACCACGTGCCCGCGTCGAACACCGCGGCCGGGATGGTGTTGTTCGAGAACCTGAGCGTCCGTTCCTGACCGATGTCCGGTGACTCATGCGCCTCGCGTCGTCAGCCCGGCTCGGCCACCGCCTTCGCCGCCGGCCCGGCGCAGAGCTCGATCCACTGGGCGGCGGCGCCGTCCGGCGGCGCGACGATGGCCTCTTCTATGCCCAGGTCGGCGTATTCGGGCATGGCCTCGGCGAAGCCGTCGATCGTACCGCTGGGGTCCATGCAGAGGACGGTCTTGCGGATGGTTCGGTAGTCGCGGTCGACGTCGTCGCAGTGGTCGCGCAGCACCTTCAGCTTGTGCGCCACGCTCTCCTACGTCGGAGACGAAGAGGTTGCAGGCGTCCGCATACCGGGCGACCAGCCGCAGGGTCTTCTTCTCCCCGCCCCCGCCGATCATGATCTCCGGGCGCGTGGTGCTCACCGGTGCGGGGGCGCAGATCGTCTCGGCCAGGTGGTAGTGCCTGCCCTCGAAGGGGCCGTTGTTCTGCGGGTCCCACATCTGCCCGCAGATGCGCAGCGTCTCCTCCAGCCGCTCGAAACGCTCGGCGACCGGCGGGAACGGCACTCCGATGCCGATGTGCTCACGTGTGTCCCAGGCGGCGCCGAGCCCGAGGAAGGCCCGGCCGCCGGAGAGCACGTCGAGCGTGGTGACGATCTTGGCCAGCAGCCCGGGATGACGGACGTCACCCCGCTGCGCCGGTCTTCAGCCGCCTCGTCGATGGCTCCTACCTGTCGGTGATCGGCACCGTGAAAGTGCGGGTCATCGACGCGCACCGCCGCCGAACGCACCCGCGGCGGTGATCCTGGGGACGCCGTAGGTGCCGTCCGGCTCACGGTGCACGGCCCGTATCCGTACGGTGAGAGCGGCGTCGGCCGCCTGCCGGGCGGCCCGGTCCGCGGCGGTGCGGCGCCAGTAGTAGAAGTTGGAGCGGGCGACGCCGAGGATGGTCAGAGCCGCTTCACGCCGTAGCGGCGCTGGTGGTCGGCGACGAGCGGCATGCGCGGATCCAGTCGATACGACCCATCGCCGCAGCCGCGATCGCTGCCGCGGGGCAGGTACGCGACGTCCGGCTCGACCGACTTGAGAGCCCACCCCGTCCACCGGTCAGATCTGTCGAAAGCAGCATCGAGCTCGTCCTGAATCAAGCCGGTTCGGCGCTCGCCGGAGCGGCACTCGAAGCCCTGGCGAAGCACAACATCACCTCCCGCATGCGGACAAGCCTCCGCAAGGATGTCGCGCCCCACTGGCCGGCCCATCCACGCGGTGGATGGGCCGGATACGGGATCCGGATCGCGCGGAGGGTGGTGGTGCGGCCCCCGGCGGCCCATAGTCGTCGCTACCCGCACGCCGCTGTCCGGACCAGCCGCCGACGTGCGGTCGTCCCCAGCATGCCGTGCGCCGTCGGCGCCCGAGAAGGCATGCCCGCCCACGTACGCCGTCCCCTGGAGTCGCCATGCCCGGTTCCGTGTCCCCGACCCCGCCCTCCGCCGCGGTCGACGACGGTGCTCCGTCACCCGTCGCCGTGTCGGGCCCCGCTCATGTGGTGCGCCTGACCTTGCTGATGGCGGGCAGCTGTCTGCCGGTCCTGGGTGCGGTGCTGATCGCCCCGGTGCTGCCGAGGATGCAGGACCACTTCACCTCGACGCAGGGGGCGAAGGCGTTGGTGCCCCTCGCGCTGACGGTTCCGGCGTTGTCGCTGGCACTGCTGGCACCGTTCGCCGGGGTGATCGTGGACCGGCTGGGCCGCAAGCGCCTGCTGATCGTGGCGACCGTCCTGTACGCCGTGTTCGGAACGGCGCCGCTCTGGCTGGACTCGCTGGGCGCGATCATCGCCAGCCGCGCCCTGGTCGGTGTCGCCGAGGCCGCCATCATGACCTGCTGCACCACATTGATCGGCGACTACTACAGCGGCCGGCAGCGGGCGAAGTACCTGGCGCTGCAGGCCGTGTGTACCTCCGCGTCGGCCACCGCCTTCTTCGTGGTCGGCGGCGCCGTCGGCGCGGCGGGCTGGCGCGTGCCCTTCTGGATCTACGCCGTGAGCCTGGTGATCGCCCCACTGATGGCCGCCGCTCTGCCCAACCCGGCGGCCCGCGCGGCCACCCACGAGGCCCCGGCGGTGGCCACGACCCGTCGTCCGTTCCCCTGGCGGCCGCTGGCGGGGATCTGCGCCCTCACCTTCTTCGGAGCGATGGTCTTCTACACGGTCCCGGTGGAGATGGCGTACCTGCTCGACGACCTCGGTGTGGAGGGCCCCGGCGTCATCGGTCTGGCCACGGCGATCGCGAGTGCCGCCACCGTGGCCGGAGCGGTGATCTTCGCCCGGCTGAAGCGCTCCCCGGACCCGTTGCTGCCCGCGGTCTTCGCGGTCTGCGCGGCCGGTTTCGGGGTGATGTTCCTCGCCGGCAGCGCCCCGCTGCTGGTCATCGGGGCGGTGGTCAACTGTCTGGGTACGGGCATGCTGCTGCCCGCCCTCCTCACCAGTGCCATGTCCCGGCTGGCGTTCGAGGACCGCGGCCGCGGCACGGGGCTGTGGACGTCGGCCTTCTTCGGCGGTGCGTTCGTCTGTCCGCTAGTGCTGCTCGGCCTGGAGTCGGCGGTCGGCTCTCTCGCCGGTGCGGTCGGCATGCTGGGGCTGGCCGCGGCCCTTGTCGCGGCGGGACTGCTGGCGGCTCGCCGCCGTGCGGACGCCGTCGCCCCCCAGCCGCTGCCGGAGCAGGCGGCCTGAACACAGCGGACGCTGCAGACGTGGCAGTGGACTGGCCGCACGCCGCGGAACCCGTCCCCACGGCGACCCGTGGGGACGGGTCGTGTCGGTCCCGGGCCGTGGTCAGAGCCGGCCCGGCGCCGGCCCGGCGCCCTGTCCGGCGGACGGTGCCTTCGCCGTGCCGTATCCCGTCAGCGTCGCGCCCACCTCCGCGGCCTTCTGCCGCAGCCAGATGTGGGCGGCGTCCTGGGTGTGCACCGGGTGCCACCACATCGCCTCCTGCACCGGCACGGCCTCGAACGGGCAGGGCAGGACCCGCACGGCGGCGGAACGGACCGCCTTACGGGCCAGGCTCTCCTGGATCATCGCGATCCGGCGGGTGCCCTCGACCATGTGGGGCAGCAGCTGGAAGGTCTGCACGGACACCTCCACCCGGGGGCTGATGCCGAGCATGCTGAGCTGGCGGGCGGCCGGGGCGTCGTAGGGGCGCTGGTAGACGGCCCAGGGCAGGCGGGCCAGCTGGTCGAGGGTGAGTTCGTGGCCGATCTCGGGGTGGTCGTCGGCGATCATGCACAGCCAGCGGTCCTGGTGGAGGTCGACGAAGGGGAAGCCATCGATGACGCCGTGCGGCATCAGCAGTCCGTCGACGGTGCTCAGCAGGGCTGCGGTGTTCTCCGTGACGGAGGGCGCCGGGTGCTGGAAGGTGAACCGGAGGCCGGGCGCCTCCTGGTGCAGGACGCGGGCGAGAGCGGCGCCGAACACGGCCGCGCCGTAGTCGGCGGCGAGCAGGGTGAACTCGCGGGTCTCGGCGGCCGGGTCGAAGTCGGCCTGGCTGGAGAAGACACGCTCCAGCAGGTCGCACGCGGTGGCGCTGCGGTCGCGCAGGGCGACACCGAGCGGTGTCAGCTCGTAGCTGTTGCCGGTGCGGGCGAGCAATTCGTCGTCGAAATGGCGGCGCAGTCGGGACAGCGCCGCGCTCATGGCGGGCTGGCTCAGCCCGACGCGCTCGCCGGCCCGGGTCACATTGCGCTCCTCCAGCAGCGCGCGCAGGGCGAGGACCAGATTGAGGTCGAGTCGGGACAGGTTCATCGGGCACCACCTGGGCGAGCAAGAGCCATCCACGTCATGGATTCGGCGCATCCACAGGAGCAATTTCCGTGATCCGCCGATCGAGGCCACAGTAGACCGCAACCCAGCAGGAGGAAATCTGATGGCAACGCTCGTGCAACCTGCCGGCCCGTTTGCGCTCGGCACGGTCTCCGTTCCGGACGGGGAGCCGTTTCCCGGTCTCCTGGCCAAGGAGCGGGTGCTCGACCTGGGCAAAGCCCTGGACTGGGCACCGTCCGGCGTGCGTGCCGTACTGGAACGCTGGGAGGAGACCCTCCCCGTCCTGTACGCCCTGGCGGACGACGACGCCCTGGACTGGCGGCCACTGGACGGCCTGCACGTGCACGCCCCGCTGGAGCCCCGCCAGATCTTCCAGTCCGGCGCCAACTACCGCCAGCACGTGATCGACCTGGAGGCCGCCCACCGCTCCCCCGACGACCCGCGCACCGTGGAGGAGGCCCGCGCGGAGATCGCCGCGGTCATGGACCGCCGGGCCGCCGAGGACCTGCCGTACGTGTTCATCGGGCTGCCCAGCACCATCGCGGGCCCGTACGACGACGTCGCACTCCCTTCCTGGGCGAAGAAGCCGGACTGGGAGCTGGAGCTGGCGGCGGTCATCGCCAAGTCCGCCTACCGGGTCTCCGTCGAGGAGGCCCTGGAGTACGTCGCCGGCTACACGATCGCCAACGACCTCACCGACCGCGCGACCGTCTTCCGGCGGGACATGCCCGCGATCGGCACCGACTGGCTGCGCTGCAAGAACGCCCCCGGCTTCACCCCGCTCGGGCCCTGGATCGTGCCCGCCGAGTCCGTCTCCGACCCGGGTGACCTGCGGGTGACGCTGAAGCTGAACGGCGAGACCATGCAGGACGAGTCCACCAAGGACATGCTCTTCGGCGTCGCGCGGCTGGTGTCGTACATCTCGCAGACCTCCCGACTCCTGCCCGGCGACCTGGTGCTGACCGGAAGCCCGGCCGGCAACGGCATCCACTGGGGACGGCTGCTGCGCGACGGTGACGTCATGGAGGGGTCCATCACCGGGCTGGGTATGCAGCGCACCCGCTGCGTGGAGGAGAAGTCATGAGCCTGGACCGCCACGACCCGGAGGGTGCGATCGCCGAGGCCGCCAAGGCGTACTCCAACTGGGGACGTTGGGGCGAGGACGACGTGCTCGGCACGCTGAACTTCCTCGACGAGGCCAAGCGGCGCGAAGGCGCGGCACTGGTGCGCCGGGGCCTGAGCTTCTCCCTCTCGCAGCGGTTCGACATGGACGGCCCGCAGAAGGGCTGGCGCCGGCGGACCAACCCGGTGCACACCATGCTCGACACCGGCACCGACGCGGCGCTGGGCAACCAGGGCTTCCCGCACGGTATCGGCGGCGCCGACGACGTGATCGCGATGCCGCTGCAGTGCTCCACCCAGTGGGACGGCCTCGGGCACATCTTCGACCACGGCAAGGCGTGGAACGGACGTGACGCCGAGAAGGTCGTCACCTCCGCCGGCGACCTGGTCACCGGGATCGAGCACATGGCCCCGTACGTGGCCGGTCGCGGCGTACTGCTGGACGTGGGCCGGGTCATCGGTGACGACGACGGCAGGCCGGAACTGCCCGACGGTTTCGCGATCACCACGGAGCACCTGACCGAGACCGCCGAGGCCCACGGCGTGAGCGTCGGCCGCGGCGACATCGTCCTCGTCCGCACCGGGCGCCTCGCCCGCGCCCGGCGTGACGGCTGGGGCGACTACGCGGGCGGCCCCGCGCCCGGTCTGTCGTTCACCACCGCCGGCTGGCTGCACCGTACCGAGATCGCCGGGATCGCCACCGACACCTGGGGCTTCGAGGTACGGCCGAACGAGTTCGAGGGCGCCTTCCAGCCGCTGCACCAGGTCGTCATCCCCAACATGGGCCTGCTGATCGGCGAGATGTGGGACCTGGACGCCCTCGCCGAGGACTGCGCGGAGGACGGCGTGTACGAGTTCTGGCTGACCGCCGCACCGCTGCCCATCACCGGAGCCGTCGGCTCCCCGGTTAGCCCCATCGCCGTCAAGTAATCCGCCCGGCCGCCGCCCCGGCGCTCGCCGACCGCCCCGGCACCCAGCCGCCGACCCGCTCGGCCGCCGGCCATCGGCGCCGACCCGCTCACCCGCCGGATGCGCCGCCACCCTCCCCTGACAGCAGCGGCGCATCCGGCCCCGCACACCGTCCCCACCTCGCACCCCGTCCCCACCTCCGGCCCGCGCTCCCAGCGGGCGAGCCGCACACCGCCGCTCGAAGCCGCGCGGCCCAACCTCGGGAGGTTTCCCCGACATGGCTGACACCCTCACCCACTCTCGACCTCGCTCGAGCGGGGGGAGCCCCACCGTCCTCGTCATCGGCGGCGGCGCCTCCGGAAACGCCGTCACCATCCTGCTGCGCCGTGCCGGTATCAGCGTGGACCTGATCGAGGCCCAGCCCGACTGGAACGCCACCACGGGCTCCGGTATCACCCTCCAGGGCAACGCCCTGCGCGTCCTGCGCGAACTGGGCGTGTGGGAGCAGGTCAGCTCCTCCGGATTCGCCTTCGGCTCGCTGGGCATGACCGCCCCCGACGGCACCGTCCTCTTCGTGGCCGAGGACCTCCAGACCGGCGGCGACGACCTGCCCGCCACCCTCGGCATGCAGCGCCCGCAGCTCCAGCAGATCCTCATCGACGCGGTCCGCGCCTCCGGCGCCATCGTCCGCCTGGGCACCACCGTCGACACCCTGGAGCAGGACGACGACGGCGTCTCGGTCCGCTTCAGCGACGGCACCGAGGGCCGCTACGACCTGGTGATCGCCGCAGACGGCCTGAACTCCGCCACCCGCGCCGCGGTCGGCATCACCGACACACCCGAGCCCACCGGCATGGCGATCTGGCGCATAGCGGCCCCCCGCCCCGAGGGCCTGGACCGCACCGACCTGGCGTACGGCGGCCCGGCCTACATCGCGGGCTACTGCCCCACCAGCGAGAACACCATCTACGCGTACGTCGTCGAGGCCAGCCGCGACCGGGCCTCCATCGACCCGGCCACGTACGCGGACGAGATGCGGCGGCTCGCCCAGGCCTACGGCGGTTTCTGGCCCGAGATCACGAAACACATCGACGACCCGGCCAAGGTCAACTACACCTGGTTCCACCGCCACCTCGTGGAGGGCCCGTGGCACCGCGGCCGGGTCGTGCTGGTCGGGGACGCCGCCCACTGCTGCCCGCCCACCTTCGCCCAGGGCGCGGCGATGTCTCTGGAGGACGCCTCCGTCCTCGCCGAGTTGCTCACCACCCGAAGCGACTGGGACGACCAGCTCTTCACCAACTACCACGCACGGCGCCTGCCCCGCGTACGCATGGTCGTCGACGCCTCCGTCCAGCTCGGCCAGTGGCTGCTCGACGGGGTGCGCGACGCGGACGTGCCCGGACTGGTGGGCCGCACCATGAACGCGCTGAAGGAACTCCCGTGACCGCGCCCCTGCAGACACCGACGATCGACGTCCACGCCCACCTCCTGCTCCCGGAGGTCGAGGAGGCCGTCGCCGGTCACCCCGGCCTCGCCGAGGCCCGCGACCTCGACGCCCGCCGCAACGGGTCAGCTGCCCTGGCCGTGAACGGTCCCATGGTCGGCGCACGCGTGCCGAAGCTGACGGACGTCACCGTGCGCCTCGCGGCCATGGACGCGGCCGGCGTGGACGTGCAGCTGGTGAGCCCCTCGCCATCGCACTACCACTACTGGGCCGAGCCCCGGCTGGCCGAGCGGGTCTGCCGCCTGGCCAACGAGGGGACCGCAGCACACCGCGCCAAGGCCCCCGACCGGCTTCACGGCCTCGGGCTGGTTCCCCTGCAACACCCCGACCTCGCCGTCGCCCTGCTCGACCACGCACTGGACCAGGGCCTGAGGGGCGTGGAGCTGTCCTCGCACGCGCCGGGGCCGGGCGGGACCCGAGCGGTGGAACTCTCCGACCCGCGGCTCACCCCCTTCTGGGCACGCGCGGAGGAGGCCGGCGCCCTGGTCTTCCTGCACCCGTTCGGCTGCACGCTCGACGAGCGACTGGACCAGTGGTACCTGTCCAACACCGTCGGCCAGCCCACCGAGAACGCCGTCGCCCTCTCCCACCTGATCTTCTCCGGCGTCCTGGACCGCCATCCGGGACTGAAGCTGATCGCGGCGCACGGCGGCGGCTACCTTCCCACCCACATCGGCCGCTCCGACCACGCCTGGCGCGCCCGCCCCGACGCCCGGGACTGTGCCCGGGAGCCGAGCAGCTACCTGAAGCAGCTGTACTTCGACTCCCTCGTCCACGACCCGCACGTGCTGCGGGAGCTGGTCCGGGCCGCCGGTCCGGACCGGGTCCTGCTCGGCTCCGACTTCCCCTTCGACATGGGCACCGAGGACCCGCTGGGCGCGCTGCACGCCGCGGACCTGCCCGACGCCGACTTCCAAGCCATCCGCAGCAAAAACGCCGCCGCCCTGCTCAACCTCGCCTGAGGAGGAACCCCCATGAGCAACCGCCTGCTCACCCATCTCCGGCACGTCGACCTCGCCGTGCCCGACTACGACAAGCAGCTCGACTTCTACGCCGGCGTCTGGGGCCTGACCAAGGTCGCCGAGGACTCCGGGATCTCCTTCCTCGCCGCCGAGGGCAGCCCCGAACAGTACGTCGTACGGCTGCGCAAGGCCGACGAGAAGCGCCTCGACCTGGTCTCGTACGGGGCGGGCAGCCCGGCCGACGTCGACACGATGGCCGAGCAACTCCTCTCGCAGGGCGTGCAGTTGATCTCCCAGCCGGGAAAGGTGGACACCCTCGGCGGTGGCTACGGCTTCCGTTTCTTCGACGTCGACGGTCGCACCATCGAGGTCTCCGCCGACGTCGAGGCCAGGCAGCACCGCAGGGTGGAGGAGAAGGAGGCGATCCCGGTCCGCCTGTCGCACGTGGTGCTCAACTCCCCGGACCTGAACAGGACCCGCGAGTGGTACGAGCGCCACCTCGGCTTCCGTCTCTCCGACACGCTGGGCTCGCCGCACATGGGCGAGGTCATGCACTTCATGCGGATCAGCAACCAGCACCACTCCATGGCCATCGCGAAGGGCCCGCACACCTCCCTGCACCACGTCTCCTTCGAGATGCGCGGCCTGGACGAGTACATGCGCGGCTCGGGCCGCGTGATGCGCTCCGGCGCCCGCAAACTCTGGGGCCCGGGCCGGCACCTGGCGGGCGACAACACCTTCACGTACTTCCTCGACCCGCACGGCAACACCGTCGAGTACACCACCGAGCTGGAGGAACTGGACGAGGACACCTGGCACCCCCACGTCTACGACTTCTCGGAGCCCGAGGTCTCCGACCAGTGGGGCACCGCGAACCCGATGAACGAACTCATCGTCAAGGAGTCGTTCAACGACGTCGACCGCGGCGTGTTCGTCGCGCCGCCGGTCTGACCGCCCGGCCGGCAGAGTCCTCCAGCCACCGGGGGCGCGGTGATCCGCTGTCCTGCCGTGACCGCACGCCGCGCCCCCGGCTCCTTTCGTGCCCGCCCGCTCCACGCCGACTGGACCCCTCCCATGCGCTTCGCCACGTACGAACACCGCGACCAACACCATGTGGCCGTCGTCGACAAGGACGGCACCCTCCGCCCCCTGTCCGGTGTCCACTGCCTGACCGGACTGCTCACCGAGGCGGGCAGCATGCCGGAACTGCTCGACGCGGGCACCAGGCTGCTTGACGCCCAGGCCGGTCCCCACGTCTCCGAAGTGCGGCTGCTGCCGCCGCTCCAGCCGCCCACCGTGCGGGACTTCGTCACCTTCGAGGAACACGTCGAGGGCGTACGGCGCTCCGTGGACGGGGCCGCCGGGGTGCCGGAGCGGTGGTACGCGGCGCCGACCTTCTACTTCACTAACCCCTACGCGGTGTACGGCCCGCACGACGACATCCCCGTGCCCCCGGGGTCGAGCCTGCTCGACTTCGAGCTCGAGGTCGCCGCCGTGATCGGCAAGGAGGGCCGCGACCTCACCCCCGAGCAGGCCCGCGACCATATCGTCGGCTACACCGTCTTCAACGACTGGACGGCCCGTGACCTGCAGTACGCCGAGATGAAGGTCGGCCTCGGCCCCTGCAAGGGCAAGGACACCGCCACCACGCTGGGCCCCTACCTGGTCACCGCCGACGAGCTGGAGCAGTACCGGGACGCGGACGGCTTCCTGCGCCTGGCACTGACGGCGCAGGTCAACGGCGAGGTCGTGGGCAAGGACCTGCTGTCCAATATGAGCTGGACCTTCGAGGAACTGGTCGCCTACGCCTCGCGCGGTACGGTCGTTCGCCCCGGCGACGTCCTCGGTTCCGGCACCTGCGGCAACGGAGGCTGCCTCGCCGAACTGTGGGGCGTACGAGGCAAGCAGGACCCGCCGCCGCTGAAACCCGGCGACACGGTCACGCTCACCGTCGAGGGCATCGGGTCCGTCGCCAACACCGTGGTGCCCGGCACCGACCCGCTGCCGGTTCCCGTCGCCCGGCGCCGCCCCCGGGAGCGGCCGTAACCAACCTCCACGCCAAGAGGCTCGCCGGCAAGGTCGTCGTGGTCACAGGCGCGGCCGGCGGCCAGGGCGCCGCGGAGGCCGAGGCACTCACCCGCGAGGGCGCCCGGGTGATCGCCGCCGACGTGACGGAGGCACCCGGCTGCCGCCGCCTCGACGTCACCAGCGAGAAGGCCTGGGCCGAGCTCGCCGCCGAACTGAACGAGGCGTACGGGCAGGTGCACGGCCTGGTCAACAACGCGGGCATCACCTGGCGCGCCCGGATCGACGACGTACGGCCCGAGGACATGGCCCGCGTCCACGCCGTCAACGTCACCGGGCCGCTCCTGGGCATCCAGCACCTGGTGCCGCTGATGCGCCCGGGGTCGTCGATCGTGAACGTGGGTTCGTCGGCGGCGCTGACCGCCCATTACCCGGTCGCGTACACGACGAGCAAATGGGCGCTGCGCGGCCTGTCGAGGACCGCCGCCATGGAACTGGGGTCTCGTGGCATCCGCGTGAACATCATCCACCCCGGATTCATCGAGACGGAGATGACCGCCTGCGCCGCGCCCGCGTTCCGCGAGGCGAACATCCGCGAGACACCGCTCGGCCGCACCGGAACCGTCGACGAGATCACCCCGCTCGTCACCTTCCTCCTCTCCGACGAAGCGTCCTTCATCACTGGAGCCGAGATCCCCGTCGACGGCGGCCTCACCGCGCACGGCGGTGCCAAGCCGATCTCGGACGCCCTGCGCCCGGACGTCTGAACCAGCAGCAAGGCAACGACAGACACGACAGAAAGGCCCTCCCTCCATGGACAAGGTCTGTGCGAGCGCCGCGGAGGCGGTCGCCGACATCCCCGACGGGGCGTCGCTGGCCGTCGGCGGCTTCGGCCTCAGCGGCATCCCCGACGTACTCATCCAGGCCCTCCACGCCCAGGGCGCCACCGGTCTGAAGGTCGTGTCGAACAACTGCGGGGTGGACGGGCGCGGACTGGGCGTCCTGCTGACCGACGCCCGCATCGCACGTGTGACGGGCAGTTACGTGGGCGAGAACAAGGAGTTCGCCCGCCAGTACCTGTCGGGCGAGCTGGAGGTGGAGCTGGTGCCGCAGGGCACGCTGGCCGAACGCCTGCGTGCCGGTGGAGCGGGCATCCCCGCCTTCTACACCCCTGCGGGGGTCGGCACCCAGGTCGCCCGCGGCGGACTGCCCTGGCGGTACGCCGCCGACGGCATGGTCGCTGTGGCCTCCCCGCCCAAGGAGACCCGCGACTTCGCCGACCGGACGTACGTCCTGGAGCACGGCATCACCACCGACTTCGCCCTCGTAAGGGCCTGGCGCGGCGACCGCCACGGAAACCTGGTCTTCCGCAAGGCGGCCGCCAACTTCAACCCCCTCGCGGCAATGGCCGGCCGCATCACCGTCGCCGAGGTGGAGGAACTCGTCGAGCCGGGCGAGCTGAGCCCGGACGAGATCCACCTGCCGGGCATCTTCGTCCAGCGGCTCGTGCCCCTCACTCCGGCCCAGGTCGCCGACAAGCAGCTCGAGAAGAGGACCGTACGCGCATGAGCACCACCCTCGGCACGCAACTGGGCTGGACCCGCGCCCAGATGGCCGCCCGCGCAGCCGCTGAACTCACCGACGGCTCCTACGTGAATCTCGGCATCGGCCTGCCCACCCTCATCCCCGGTCACCTCCCGCCGAACGTCCATGTCGTTCTCCACTCCGAGAACGGCATCCTCGGCACTGGCCCCTATCCCGCCGAGGACCAGGTCGACCCCGACCTCATCAACGCGGGCAAGGAGACCGTTACCGTCCTGCCGGGAGCCTCCTTCTTCGACTCGGCCCTGTCCTTCGCCATGATCCGGGGCGGCCACATCGGCACCGCCGTGCTCGGCGCGATGCAGGTGTCGGAGAACGGCGACCTCGCCAACTGGATGATCCCCGGAAAAATGGTCAAGGGCATGGGCGGCGCGATGGACCTCGTCCACGGTGCCCGCCGCGTCATCGTCCTCATGGAACACACTGCCAAGGACGGCACCCCGAAGATCGTCAAGGAGTGCACCCTCCCTCTTACCGGCGAGCGGTGCGTCCACCGCATCATCACCGACCTCGGCGTCCTGGACGTCACGTCCGAGGGCCTCGCTCTCGTGGAATGCGGGCCGGGTGTGACCGCCGAGAACATCGAGGCCTGTACCGACGCCCCGCTGATCCTCACGCCCCTCTGATCGGTAAGCAAAGGACCATGGACGCGTCGGGCGGGCAGGGACCACGGTCCCTGCCCGCCCGATGTTCTCGTCCTTGTTCCCCCGTTCTCACCGCCCCTACGCCAAGGGCACTTGCGACAGACGAAGATCGCGACCACCACGACCACGACGTGCATCAGGAGCAGGACCACGACGCCGCTCACCGCAGGTCACCCGCCGACGCCCGGGACAGAGCCGCGAACGGTGGAACTCGGACGGATTTTTCAGCGGCGTCCGGCGGTGAGCCGGCCGTCGAAGGTGATGTCGAAAGCTTGGAGCGCGGCCTTCCAGCGCATGGTCCAGCGTTTGCGTCCGGTGCCGGTCGGGTCGGCCGTTGAGACGGGGGCGGGGCCAGCGCGGCGGGCAGGATCACTCCGGTTCCGTAGCGCCAGCGCGCGCGATCGGCGACGGCGTCGATCAGCGCGGCCTTGTCCAGCGCCTGGGCGCGTTGGAGGCCGAGGCTGTTGTAGAGGCCGTACACGGCCTGGGCCACCAGCGCGGTGTCGGCGGTGGCTTCGGGCAGGGTGCGGCTGCGGGTGGTGGTCTGTTCGTCGGCGTAGCGGATGGTGAGGGTGAGGCGGCCGGTCACCTGGTCCTCGTCCCGCAGCCAGGCACCGAGCTGGACGGCCAGGGCGAGCAGGCTGCGACGGTGCTGGCCGGGGTCGAGTTCGTCCCGGTCGAAGCGGTGCTCGGTACCGACCCCGGGCGGCTATCCGATGGTGCAGGCCGAGGCCCGTGGTCGTCGGGCTCGGTGAACACACCACCGGGTGGCTCGATCTGCAGATCCCCTTTTTGCGGGCCCCGGCGGCATGCTGGTGGGCCCGGGCGATGGTGGAGTCCACCGAGACGTCCCAGGTGATCAGCCCTTCGGCGTCGGCCCGGGCCTGCAGTTGCTCGAAGATGCGGTGCCAGGTGCCGTCACGCTGCCAACGCCGGAACAGTCCGTACACCGTCTCCCACGGGCCGTACCGCTCGGGCACGTCCCGCCACGGTGCACCGGCGCGGGTGCGCCAGCGTATGCCGTCTATCAACTGCCGCTTGGTGTGGACCGGCGGTCGTCCGGACTTCTTCCCGACGGGGAGCAGGGGCTCCAGCTTCGCCCACTGCGCATTCGTCAGATCGTGCCTCCCCATGAAGTGGATCTTGACACATCAAGATCCACTTCTGAAACACACCCTAGGGCGATGCCGAGGTTGTTCCACGCCTGGCCTTCGCCGTGCAGGCCGCGCACGGGGTGTCGAACGCGGCCATCGCGGAGAGCCTGAGCCTGATCCCCCCTTCTTCTCCAGGCACCACCCGACGCTGACCCGCCCGTTCTCTGCCGGCGGGTCAGCGCTCGACTCGACCCTGACTCAGCTCAGCGAGGCCATGACATGCTTGAGCCGGGTGTACTCCTCCAGCCCGTACGCCGAGAGGTCCTTGCCGTGGCCGGAGGACTTGAAACCACCGTGCGGCATCTCGGCGACGAGCGGGATGTGGGTGTTGATCCAGACGCAGCCGAAGTCCAGAGCGTTGGAGACGTTGAGCGCGCGGGTGATGTCCCGGGTCCAGACCGAGGAAGCCAGGCCGTACTCGACGCCGTTCGCCGCGGCGACCGCCTGGTTGTCTTCTTCGAAGGTCTGGAGTGTGATGACCGGGCCGAAGATCTCGCTCTGGGTCAGCCAGTCGTCCTGGCGCAGCCCGGAGATGACGGTCGGCTCGACGTAGAAGCCGGTGTCGCCCTGACGCGCCCCGCCCACCAGGACCGTCGCGTGGTCGGGCACCCGGTCCAGGGCGCCGAGGACCCGGTCGAGCTGGTGCTGGTTGTTCACAGGTGACACCCAGGCGTCTTCGTCGCCGGTGGCCCGGCCCTGGGTGGTGACCGCGCCAGCGGCCTGCGCGGCCAGCGCGGCGGCGAAGTCGTCGGCGACCGAGGCGTGCACGAGGACCCGGGTGGCGGCGGTGCAGTCCTGGCCGGCGTTGAAGTAGCCCGCGACCGCGATCCCCTCTGCCGCCTTGGCCAGGTCGGCGTCGGCGAAGACCATCACCGGCGCCTTGCCGCCGAGTTCGAGGTGGGTGCGCTTGAGCCGCTCCCCCGCGCTGGCGGCGACGCTGCGGCCTGCGGCGACCGAGCCGGTGATCGAGACCATCTGCGGTGTCGGGTGGGCGACGATGGCGGCACCGGTCGCGCGGTCGCCGGTGACGACGTTGAGTACGCCGGGCGGGAGGTGCCGTGCCGCGATCTCGGCGAGCATCACCGAGGTGACCGGTGTCGTGTCGCTCGGCTTGAGGACGACCGTGTTGCCCGCGGCGACCGCTGGGACGAACTTCCAGATGGCCATCATCATCGGGTAGTTCCAGGGCGTGACCTGGCCGATCACGCCGACCGGCTCGCGCCGGACCCACGAGGTGTGGCCCGCCAGGTACTCGCCCGCGGACTTGCCCTCGAGCACCCGCGCCGCGCCGGCGAAGAACCGGATCTGGTCGACCATCGGCGGCAGTTCCTCCGCCTTGGTGACGTGGTCCGGCTTGCCGGTGTTGCGCCCCTCGGCCGCTACCAGCTCGTCGCCGTGCCGCTCGACGTCGTCCGCGAAGGCGAGCAGCGCCTTCTGCCTGTCCGACGGAGTCGTACGCCGCCACTCCGCGAAGGCGCGCTCGGCCGACCGGTAGGCGCGGTCGACGTCGGCCTCGTTCGAGATCCCGGCGGTGCCGTAGCTCGACCCGGTGGCGGGGTCGACCAGCGGAGAGGTCTCGCCGCCGGCGGCTTCGACGTACTGGCCGTCGACGAAGTTGTGGACGTAGGTCATCGGGTTCCCTTCTGGTGGGGTCGGCCTGACTACCAGCCCTCGCTGAGCACCCGGTCGAGGGCGTCGGCGAAGAAGTCGGCGTCGGCGGTGCCGATGCCTAGCGGTGGCTTGATCTTGAGGACGCACATCCGGTCGGAGGTCGGCTGCATGATCACGCCCAGCTCCCGGAGCCGCTCGCAGATCGCGGCGGTCTCCTCGGCCGCCGGCTCGAGGGTCTCGCGGTCGCGGACCAGCTCCACGCCGACGTAGAGCCCCATCCCGTGCACCGCGCCGATCAGCTCGTGCCGGTCGGCCAGCTCGAGGAGGCGCTGCCGAAGGTGGGCGCCGACGACGCGGGCGTTCTCCTGCAGCGCCTCGTCGCGCATGATGTCGAGCACCGTCGCTCCCACGACGCAGCTGACCGGGCTGCCGCCGGCCGAGGAGAAGAAGTAGCCCTGGCTCCGGTAGCCCTCGGCGATCACCCTGGTCGTGATCACCGCGCCGAGCGGGTGTCCGTTGCCCATCGCCTTGGCGACGGTGACGATGTCGGGGACGACGCCCTGCTGCTCAAAGCCCCAGAAGTGGGCACCGAGCCGGCCGTAGCCGACCTGTACCTCGTCGGCGATGCAGAGCCCGCCGGCGGCGCGGACCGCGGGGTAGACCGCGGCCAGGTAGCCGTCGGGCAGCGCCATCCCGCCCGCGTTGCCGTAGAACGACTCGCTCAGGAACGCCGCTGGCGGGTGGCCCGCGGACACCAGCGCCTCGATGTCGGCGACCGCCTCGGCGGCGTACCGATGCGCCTCGGCACCGCGGTGCGCGCCGCGGTAGGGGTTCGGCGACGGCACCGTGTGCACCCACGGCGGGCGGGTCTCCAACGCGTTGGGGTTGTCGGCCACCGAGGTGGAGACGGCGTCGGTCGCGTCGGTCCAGCCGTGGTAGGCCTCGCGCATCGAGACCACGTCGCGACGGCCGGCGTTGGCCCACGCGAGCCGGAGCGCGAGGTCGACCGCCTCCGAGCCGCTGTTGACCAGGAACACCGTGTCGAGCGGGTCCGGAGCCAGCGCCGCGAGCCGCTCGCAGAACTCGGCGACCGCGCGGTAGTGGAACCGCGAGTTGGTGTTGAGCCGGCGCCACTGCCGCTCGACCGCGTCGGAGAGCCGGGGATGGCCGTGCCCCAGGATCGAGACGTTGTTGAGCATGTCGAGGTAGGAGCGGCCCTCGACGTCGAACAGGTGCTGGCGCCAGCCGCGCTCGATCTGCGGCGGGTCGACGAAGTAGTGCTCCTGCACGGTGGCGAACGCCGCGTCGCGGCGGGCCAGCCACTCCTCGGCGTTGCTCCCGTCGCCCTCGCTGGCGGCGTGCTCGAGCAGGGGTGTCGGGTCGGGGCAGACGACGCGCCAGGCGTGGGCGACGCCGGCAGGAACGAAGTACGGCGGCCGCTCGGCACCGGTGCCGAGCTGCACCCGAAGCGCCGTCACGTCGCCCAGGGTGTCCCCTGCCGCGACGTCGCCGTCGGCGACGCTGTCGAGGTCACCGTCCAGCCACAGGGTCCGGCCGGCGGTCTCGAGCGTGACCGCGCCGTCACGCCGGGAGAGTCGGCCGGCCCACGGTGCGCGAACCGCCATCCGAGACACCGAGAGTACGTCGACCCCGAGCGGCACGGTGGCCGGCGCGGTAAGTGAGTTGATCGCAGTCCGGGTCAGTCGCGGCTCGAGGTAGCGGGTGTGCACGACGCCCTCGCCGCCGAGCAGCCGGCCGAGCAGCGCGTCCTCGTCGTCGAGGAAGACACCGCCGTCGAGCTCGGGCGAGGTGGTGGAGAGGTCGACCGCCCGCGCGGGGACCTCCAGCAGCCGGGTTCCGGTGATCGGCGTCGACGGTCTCGCCGCCCGGACCGCCGACCGCAGCAGCTCGGTGCCGACCGCCAGGGGAACCGATGTCGCAACCTCGAAGATCTGCCACTCGCGGTCGAGGTTCTTCGCCGCGTACTCGTTGCCCCTGTCGATGCTCGCCTGGTGCTGCCCGCTCACCATCAGTGCTGCGGCCCGCAGCACGGTCAGCGGCCAGAGCGCGGCCAGCTCGGCGTCGGAAAGCGGCCGGACGGCATCAAAGGCGCGCACCGCCGGCAGCAGCCGGGCGAGGTCGTCGCCGGCGTAGGCCAGCACCGAGGAGAGGGTGACCGCCAACTCGCCGACGGCCCACGAGTGGACCAGGTCTCCGAAGTCGATGACACCCACCGGTCGCAACCGGCCGTCGTCGTCGGTGACCGCGACGACGTTGTCGTCGGTGAGGTCGCCGTGGATCGGTTGGACCGGCAGCACCTGCGTGAGCGCGACGAGCGCGCCGCCCGCCTCGGCGGCCGCGCGCTGAACCGCCTCGCTGCCACCGGGAACGCCGACGTACGACGCGAGCCGGGTCACCACCTCCTCGGCGTGCCGGAGGTCCCACTGCAGCTCGCGCTGCGGCAGTTCGGCCTCGAAGCCGGCCAGCGCCCGCGTGGTCCGCCCGGCGAGGTCGCCCAGCGCGGCGACGATCGGCGGCGCCAAGTAGGCGCTCTCGCTCAGCATCCGGCCCTCGACGTAGCGCACCAGCCGCGCGGTCGTCGGCTCGCCGCCGACGTCGATCGGCTGCAGGGTCCGGCCGTCGACGCCTGGCACCGCCTCGGGCACCAGCACGTCCGGTTCGAGCGCGGCGACGTGCGCCGCGGCCCGGTCCTGGGCATCGAGGTCGCCGGCCCCGAAAGCTGGATTCGACACCTTGAGCACGAACGTCCCGGCGTCGGTGTCGATCCGGAAGTTCGCGTCCTGCTGGCTGCCCAGCTCGACCGCTCGGCCTTCGACGCCGAACCTGGTTCGCACCAGCTCCTCGGCCTCGGCAGGCGAGACTTCCGGCCTCGGCAAGGCGCCGCGCTCGAAGAAGTTGAAGCTGGTCGACATTCAGGTCTCCTGTCCTGGGGAGGGTGCACATGCTCGCTCTTCCGCGATCGAATTCCCACCGTCGACCACGACGCACTGCCCGGTGAGGTAGCCCGCCTCCCGCGTGCAGAGGTACGCCGCGAGGCTGGCGACCTCGTACGGCGTACCGCTGCGGCCGGTCGGCGTCACCTCGCCCTGGCGCCGCTCGTTCTCGGTCTGCGAGCCGGTCGCGATCCAGCCGGGCGCGACCGCATTGACGGTGACCCCACGGTCCGCGAGGTCGACCGCCAAGCCACGGACCAGGCCGACGAGGCCGGCCTTCGCGGCCGCGTAGGCCACTTCGCCGCGCATCGCCATCACCGGGCCGGTGAGGCTGGAGACCATCACCAGCCGACCGGCGCCGGAGGCCACCAGCGCCGGCACCGCGGCCCGCGCGAGAAGGAAGGCGGAGTCGAGGTTCCGTGCCAGGGCCGCGCGCCAGGTATCGGGGGCCAGTTCCTCGATGCGGCCTGCCTCGGGATCGGGCCGGGCTACCGACGTCATGCCGGCGCAGTTGACGACCGCGTCCAGCCGCCCGTGCCGATCGAGCGCGGTTTCGACCAGCACGTCCGCGGTCTCGGGGAGGGTCAGGTCGCCGACGAGCGCGACCGTCCCTGCCGGCAGCTCCGCGGCCCGGTCATGGATCCGCTCCGTGGTCGACGACACGACCACCGAGGCGCCGAGCCCGGCCAGGGTCCGGGCGGTGGCGTGCCCGATCCCGCAGGCACTTCCGGCGCCGGTGACCAGTGCGACGCGGCCGGTGAGGTCGAAGGGGGGCATCGCGGCCTGGCGATGCTCTCGGGCAGGTTCGATGGTCATACGCTCAGCTCGTCGGCGGCAAGAGTCCCCGAGACGGACTGGTGGAGATGGGTGACCCGGCCGGCGACGAGCGTGGCCAGGACGTCGATGCCGCCGAGCTGCTGCGGCGTGACCGACCGCGGGTCGGCGGAGAGCCAGACCAGGTCGGCGAGCTGACCCGGCACGAGCGCCCCGCGGACGCGCTCCTCGAAGGCTTGGTGGGCACCAGCGGTGGTGTACGCCGCGAGCGCCTCCTCGATCCCGATCCGCTGCTCGGGCAGCCACCCGCCCGCCGGCAGGCCGGCGGCTGTCTCGCGCGTCATCGCCACCGGCAACCCCACGAGCGGCCGTAGGTCGCTCACCGGCCAGTCGCTGCCGAAAGAGATGGCGACGCCGGCCCGGCTCAGTGCGCCGATGGGGTACTGCAGCGCAAACCGCTCCTCGCCGAGCCGCGGCCGGGTCAGCAGCTCCATCACGGGGTCGAGCTGGGACCAGATGGGCTGGAAGTTGGCGATCACGCCGAGTTCGCGGAATCGCGAGAGGTCGGTCGGGTTGGCGACCTGCACGTGTGCGATCACTGGCCGCCGATCCCGCGGCCCGTTCACCTTGTCGAGGTGGGCGATGGCGTCGAGGGCGCGGCGGATGCCGGCGTCGCCGATCGCGTGCAGGTGGCACTGGAACCCCAGCGCGTCGACGTGCGCCATCGCCGCACGCAGCTCGGCCTCGTCCCACAGTTCCATGCCGTGGGCGCAGGGGTCGTCGGCGTACGGCTCAATGAGCATCGCGGTGTGGTTCTCGAGGATGCCGTCGACGAAGAACTTCACCGTCTGCGCCGTCAACCGGTCGTGCCCGAGCAGGCGTACCCGCTCGCGGTCGGCCTCGATCTCGGCGAGCTGTTCGCGCCACCGGACCGGGTCGGCGCGGAAGGCGAGGTTGACACGGGTGCCGAGCACGCCGCGCTCGGCGGCGACCAGGTAGCCGTCCACGTCCGCGTGCTCGACCGAGGCGTCCTGGATCCAGGCGACCCCGACCCGGGCGAATTCTGTTGTCGCGGTCGCGAGCGCCCGCACCCGCTCCTCGAGCGTCCACGGCGGAGCGGCGTCGAGGACCGATTCGACCGCGTCCCGCTCGAGCATGGTGCCGAGCAGGCTCCCGTCCGGGCGCCGCGGGTAGGAGCCGCGCCGGGTGTCCTGAGTCGAGGCGTCCAGCCCAGCGCGCCGCATCGCCTCGCTGTTGCACCAGATCGCGTGATAGTCCCAGGCTCGCAGGACGACGGGCCGGTCGGAGACGGCGGCGTCGAGCCAGGCCGCGTCGAACAGGCCGCCGGGAACGATCGTCGCGTCGTAGCTGCCGCCCCTGATCCACTCCAGCTCGGGGTGCCTGTCGGCGTATTCGCGGACGGCGGCGGCGATCTGCTCCACCGAGGTGCAGCCGCGGATGCTCGGCCCGGTCTGCTCGAAGCCGGCGGCGTCGGGATGCGCGTGGCCGTCCCGGAAGGCCGGCCCCAGGTAGCCGCCGGCGACGTCAACGACGCGGTCCGCGGCTAGCGCGTCGGCGGTCGGACCGACCACCTCGATGCGGTCGTCCAGCACCGCCACCGAGGACGGCGAGCTCGCACCTGGCAGGTGCGCGTCCCTGAAGATGGTCCGCATGCCTTGCTCCTCTTGCCGTCGGCGGTCCGTACTTTGGTGATTGTAGAATTGGTGACCAATCTTGTCCAGAGGTCACCAGTCACGGTCGAGCACCTCGTCCAGGACACTCACGAAGAGGTCGGCATCCCCCGCCGTGAAGGTGAGCGGCGGCTTGATCTTGAGCACGTGGTTGTCCGCCCCCGTCGGGTAGACGATCACCCCCTCGTCCTTCATCAGCTCGCTGACGACGTACGCCTCCTCGGTGGCCGGCTCGAGGGTCACGCGGTCCCGGACGAGCTCGACGCCGAGGTACATACCGTGGCTGCGGACGTCCCCCACCAGCTCATGGCGACGCAGCGTCTCGAGCCCGGCCCGGAAGTGCCGCCCGGTCTCGGCCGCGTGGTGTTGGAGGCCCTCGGCCTCGATCTCGTCCAGCACGGCAAGCCCGATCGCACACGAGACCGGGTTGCCGCCGAAGGTGTTGAAGTACTTCATCCCCGAGTCGAACGCGTCCGCGATCTCCCGGGTGGTGACGACCGCGGCCATCGGGTGGCCGTTGCCGATCGGCTTCCCCATCGTGACGATGTCCGGGACGACGCCCTGGCTCTCGAACCCCCAGAACGCGTCGCCGAAACGGCCGAAGCCAACCTGCACCTCGTCGGAGATGCACAGCCCTCCGGCCTCGCGCACCGCCGCGAAGGACTCGCGCAGGTAGCCGTCGGGGTAGAAGATGCTGCCCGCCGTGCCCATCGCGGACTCCGCGATAAACGCCGCGGGTGGCCGCCCCTCCGCGACCAGGCGACGAGCCTGGCGCCGTACGTCCGCGGCGTACCGCTCCCCCGCCGCTGGGTCGTCGTAGCCGAACTCGCCGCGATAAAGGTTGGGCTGCACCACCTCGTGGGTCGTCGGATCCGGACCGGTGCCTCCAGGGCCCTTGTAGCGGTTGGGGCTGAGGCCGGTGATCACAGAGGTGTTGCCGTGATAGGCGCCGTCAACCACGAGGACGTCGCGGCGGCCGGTGACCTGGCGGGCCATCCGGATCGCCAGGTCGTTGGCCTCGCTGCCGCTGCACACGAGGAAGGCGACCTCGAGCCCCTCGGGGAGCAGCGCGGTGAGCCGTTCGGCGTACTGGGCGATGCCGGGGTAGACGAACCGGCTGTTGGTGTTGAGCCAGCCCAACTGCTGAGCAGCAGCCGCCACCACTCGCGGGTTGGCATGTCCGACGTGGGTGACGTTGTTGATCGCGTCGAGGTAGCCGCGGCCGAGGTCGTCGTAGAGCCAGCTGCCCCGACCGGAGACCAGGTTCATCGGACGGCGGTAGTAGGACCGCTGCGAGCGCGCGAAGTGCCGGTCCCGCGCGGCCACCACGTGGGCGGCGTCCCAGACGCGGTCGGGTCGGCTGGGCTCGTGGGCGACGGTCAGGCCCAGCCAGGGTCCAGGGTCGGGAGACACGGCAGCCCAGCCTGTGAGCTCGCCGGCCGGCACCAGCCGCCCCGCGAGCTGGGCCGCGGCCAGGCTCGGGAACAGCCCGACCTGGAGGCGTGTGGCCGTGCCGAGCGAGGCACCTGCCGCGAGCGCGCCGTCCTGTGGGGCCACCCCGTGCCAGCGCGACCAGTACGGCGCGCCGTCCGCCGGCACATGACGGAGCAGCAGCGCCGGCTCGCCGCCCGGCTCCACGACGCCGTCGGCCGGGAGGCGCACGTCGAACGGCGCGCGCGCGTCGACCGAGGTCCCGAGCCGCAGCGTCTCCGGCTCCCCTGTGGCGCTGGTCCGCCGCCGGCGCTCCGCCGGCTCGAGGTGGCCACCGACGTCGTCAGGAGTGTTGTGTTCCAGCGCGCGCACCTGAGGACGCGGGGGGCGCACCGGCTCGAGAGGGCGCCCCGCCGCGGCGCGGAGCATCGCGGTCCCGAGTTCGACTGGTATGGCCGCCAACCGCTGGATGGTGGGCCAGGTGTGCCGCATCCGAGCCTGGCCGTAGCCGGACTCCTGACCCGCGCTGCGCGCCGTCCATGTGACCGCGTTGACGCAGAGCCGTGCGGCGGCCATGGGGAACAGCACCGCGAGCTCGGCCTCGGTGAGCTCACCGTGGGTTGCGTACCCAGCGACGACCGTCGAGGCGGCGCGTAGCGGGTCGGGCTCACGGAGCATCGCGTAGGCGACCGCAACGGCGAGCTCGCTCACTCGTGTGGTTCGCAGGGCGTCGGCGAAGTCGAGGACCGCGTGCACGTGGTGGGTTCCGTCGGGGGCGCGCCGGGCGAGCACGTTGAAGTCATTGAGGTCGTGGTGGAGCACCGCCACCGGCAGCTTCTCCACCTGGGTCGCCAAAGCCTCAGCGTGGCGCTCGATGAGTGTGGTCACGGCCGCGCGCCGGGTCGGGTCGGCGACCGCCGGGAGCCCGGCGGCGACCGCCGACCCCGCGCGGACCAGGTCCCAGTGATGGGTCTCGCCGGTCGGAGGGCCCGGCGCGTCGGCGAGCGCGGCGACCATGCGGGCGGCTGTCGCGCCCAGTTCCGCGAGCAGCTCGAGCGAGTGGTGGCCGAGCCCGGCCAGGGTCGATCCGTCCAGCCAGTTCTGCACGGTCAGCGCCCGCGGGCCACCCTCTCCGTCGACCAGGACGACAGTCTCGCCGTTCAACGCTCGCGCTGGTGTCGGGACCAGCACACCGCCGAGCCGTCCGGGTGCACCCGCGCGGCGCATCAGCTCGTGCTGCCAGGCGATGTGGGCCACGTCGGCGCCGGGCGAGGCGACCTTGACCACGACCCGTCGGCCGTCGGCGAGCCGGACGACGGAGTTTTGGTCCAGCTCGCCACCCAGCGGTTCGAGGTCGGTCCCGTCGAGCCCGAACCGGTCGCGCAACGACTCGAGGACGGTCTCCGCGCTCCACTCGGTTGCCGGAGGGCGGATATCCGGGTGGCTCATGTGCGCACTCCTTGATTGGTGACCAATGCAGCAATGCTACATGTCTGTGCCTTCGCCGGTAGAGTGCGTGCATGGCTGCCGCAGGTTCGATGGACCAGTTCGCGTCGCTCCGCAGGGGAACCACCGCCGAGGAGCTCGCGACCGTACTCCGCGAAATGATCATGACCGGCGCACTCGCGCCCGAGGAGCAGCTGCGAGAGGAGCACCTCTCGGAGCGGTTCGAGGTCTCCCGTCGCACAGTGCGCGACGCGCTGGGCATCCTCGCCCATGAGCGGATCGTGCGGCACTACCGGCATCGCGGCTCGCGGGTGGTGCGGTTCACCGAGCAGGACATCCGCGACCTCTACCGTGTCCGGCGGACCCTCGAGGGTGCGGCGGCACGCGAGGTGCGCCGGGCGTCGGGCGAGAAGCTCGAGAAGCTGGAGCGCGCCTTCGACGAGCTGGCCCGCGCCACCGCTACCGGTGTCGCGGCCGAGATCGTCCGCTGTGACCTGGAGTTCCACCGCGCGGTGGTCGCGATCCTCGGCAGCGCGCGCTTCGATGAGTTCTTCACCGCGATCGCGGTGGAGATGCGCTACGCGATCGCGATGCTCGAGTCGGCGTACGCCGAGTCGAAGCTGCGACCCGACGAGGCGCTGGAGGAGCATCGGGCCATCTACACCGCACTCGCGTCACGGGACGTCGGGCTCGCCGAGCGGCTGGTCGAGGAGCACGCCCGCCAGAACGAGGAGCTGCTGGTCAAGGCGCTGGCCCAGCCCGACCCGAGCTGACGTCGACGAGCCGCCTCACGACCCGAGCAGGCCTGCGAGCTCGGCGGCGGCGATCACCTGCGCCTGCGCCGTGGTCAGCGCATGGTGCGGGGACGGATCCCAGATGGGACCGAACGGGGCTGTTGATAGGTAGTAGATCGCCGCCCCCCATCACAGCACCTCGATATCCAGCGCCGCCGGTGGGGTCAAATCGAGTTTCCAGTCGCCGAAGGGGCGGATGCGGCTGGTGATGTACGGGGTGATGGCGGCCAGGTCCTCGGGGTCGATGAGCACTCCTCAAGGCAAGATCGAGGCGTGCACGGTCGGGATGGACACGCTGCCCAGCGACACCGTATTCCTGGACGGCGAGCTGTCCCCCAAGGAGTTGGCCGACAACGCTGGCCCACGTCGGCGGGCCCATCGCTGAGTGACAGGCGGGGCCGCGAACCAGCTTCCAGCTCGTCACGCCTTTGTGGGGTCCTTGATGAAACGGTGCGGATGGGCGGCCTTGACGTACTTCATCGCGGTGTCGGGTGCGATCCCGAAGACGCGCATCAGGTGGACGGGGTCGGCAGTCTCGTGGGCGTTGTCACGTTGTTGGCTGTGTGACTGCCTGACGGCGCGTCGTGGTGTGGTGTGGTGTGACCTGGTTCCGGGCTGTGTTCAGGCCGCGGTGGCGAGGCTGGCGACGCCGGTGATGTGCTCCCAGATGGCGAAGCGGACGGTCATATCGGCTCGGTAGTGGTGTGCGGACAGCCGGTGGCGTCGGGGTCGGAAGTGGGGTGAGATGCCGCTGAACGCGGACAGGAACCGCTGTGCTCCGCCCGCGGAGCGGAAGCGTTTCATCGCGCGTTCGCGCTGTCTGGTGGGTTGGTGGCTGTTCTCCGCCCGGTTGTTCAGGCCCTTGTGCGAGCGATGTTCCACCGAGGGCATGACCTCGCGGTGGGCGGCGCCGTAGGAGCGGAGCTTGTCGGTGACGACCACCCGCGGCACCATGCGCGTCTTCTTCATCAGCCTGCGGAGGAAGCGCCTGGCCGCGGCCTTGTCCCGGCGCTTCTGCACCAGGATGTCGAGGACGTTGCCGTCCTGGTCGACGGCCCGCCACAGGTATTTCTGCTCACCGTTGATCTTGATGAAGACCTCGTCCAGGTGCCACTTGTCACCGGGCCGTGGCTGCCGGCGGCGCAGCGCGCCCGCGTAGGCCTGCCCGAACTTGGCGCACCAGCGACGCACCGTCTCGTAGGAGACGACGATCCCGCGCTCGAGCATCAGCTCCTCGACCTCGCGGAATGACAGCGGGAAGCGGAAGTACAGCCACACACAGTGGGAGATCACCTCGACCGGGTACCGGTGCCCCTTGTTCGACAGCGACGCGCTCCCCACCGACGACCCCTCCCCGCCTGATCAACCAGAAGATCATCCCACCAGTCAGCCAACGTGACAGTGCCCTGCGTTGGAAGGCGCCAGTCTCGCGGCGGGCGATCTCGTCCTGGCAGAGGACCTGAAGGAAGTCGAGGTGGCCGAGTTCGCCGCCGTGGGCCCGGGCGAGGCTGGCGTCGAGAGTCTCCAGCATCCCAGACAGCCTCAGGGACTCGCGCAGGGCGGTGTCCATCACGCTCATCGTGCCTCGACCGCGCCGAACACGGCCATCGGGGCCGCGCCGCCCAGCGGCCGGCACTTATACGCCTTGTTGATTTTCGGGTCGTAGAGGCCGGGCTTGTCGACGCCGGTCTTCAGGTTGTCCGGCACCAGCCGGCGCGGGACGCCGCCGAAGTAGCGGAAGGCCGCGACGTGTGCCTCGGTCCACGCGTGCTGGTCCAGGTGCAGGACCGACCGCACGAACATGTGCCGTGAACAGGGCAGCACCATCACGAACGCCCAGACCCGGTGCCGTTTACACCGGAAGCGGAGGCGGCCCACTCAGATTCCTGTGCGTCCGCGTAAGCCTTCCAGTCTTGCAGCAGGGAGTGACGTTCCCTCAGCTCTGCACTCAACCTCTACGGTGACCGCAGCGACTTCGCGCTGACGGAACTGACTGCCGCGTCTGTCGGGCTGCTCACCCTGGTCGGCTGCGGCTTGACCGCGCTCGTCCCGGAACGCCGCCTCGGCAGGCGGACTTCACGCGGACGGGGGGGCAGGACGTCTGTGGCGGAATGCGGATATCGAAGAGCTCCACAAACTTGGACTGACACTTCCGGAAACCCCCAGGCCAGTCGCCCTCTGGGCGTGCATCGCCGAGATCGTGTCGAGCACCGCGCATCACCTCTGGCACCCGAAGGCACCGACTCATCAACGGCACCGCCCGAAGTCGGCTGCGGGGAGGAGCAGGCGGAAAGTGCAGCCCTCGCCCAAGACGGTATCGAGTTCGAGACGGCCGCCATGGCCCTGGGCGATGGCCGCGGCGATGGCGAGACCGAGGCCGCTCCCGCCGTGGCTGCGGGAACGGGCGGGGTCTGCCCGGTAGAAGCGCTCGAAGACGTGCTCGGCGTCGACGGGGGCGAGGCCCGGTCCTTCGTCCGCCACCTCGATCACGCTGACCGGGAGGCGCTCAGGGAGCGGCGGCGAGGCGGAGGTGCGTCCCGGCCGGTCGGTGCCGCCGGTTCCGGGTCCGGTCTCTGTCGTGCCCACCCGTACGTGGACACGGGTGCCCGGCGGCGTGTGGATGCGGGCGTTGGACAGCAGGTTCTCCAGGATCTGGCCCAGTCGGCGCGGGTCGCCGACGGTCTCGGCCACGTCGAGTTCCTCGGTGCCGCCCGGATCTGCCGGAGTGGACAGCGGGCCGAGGTCGACGGGGTGGGAGCGTCTGTGGACGGCGGCCGCGCTCACCGCGTCCGCCGCGAGCGAGAGCAGGTCGACCGGTTCCCTCCCGTAGGAGGGTTCGCGGTCCAGGCTGGCAAGCAGTTGGAGGTCGTCCACGAGCAGGCTCATGCGCTCCGCGTTCTGCGCGATGAACCGGTTGGCCTCCCGCAGCTCACGCTCCGGGCGCCGCTCCGGACGCAGCGCGAGCTGGGCGTACCCCTGGATGGCGGTGAGCGGAGTGCGCAGTTCGTGCCCGGCGTCCGCGACGAACCGGCGCAGCCGTGCCTCAGAGGTCTCGCGGGCCAGCAGGGCGGTCTGCAGTTTGTCGAGCATGGAGTTCAGCACCCGCCCGAGTCGTCCGATCTCGGTGCGCGGGTCGGTGTCCGGCAGTCGCAGGTCGAGCCGGCCCGCGGTGATGTCCTGAGCAGTTCGTTCCGTTCTGGTCAGTGGCAGCAGTCCCAGCCTGACCACCCACCGGCCCAGGGCGAGCAGGCCGGCGATCGTGACGGCGAGCAGCACGGCGTTCAGCCACAGCAGCTTCGAGGTGGCGCCGTCGACGGTGTCGAGCGGCAGGGTGACCACCGCGCTCATGCCGTCCGGGCCGGGAATGAGCAACACCCGCCAGCGGCCGTCACCGCTGGTGGCGGACACGGTTTCCGGGTGCCCGTCCCTCAGGCTGAGGTCCCGCGCCTGATCGGCCAGCCTGGGCCCCGGCTTCTCCTCCGTGCCGAGGGAGTTGTTCAGGCGATGCCCGGAGGAGTCGTAGAAGTAGACCTGGAAATCCGACGGCAGTACGTCCAGACGCTCGGCCGGCGCGGGGAATGCGCCACGGAGGGCGTCGTAGAAGGCCGGTGTCGGGGGGTGGAACTCCACCAGTTGCTGGTCGACGCGTTCGAGCAGCCAGGAGCGGAGCACCACGTAGCCGATGGCCTGGGAGGTCAGCACCGCCGCCGTGGCGAGAACGGTGACGCCGAGGATCAGTCGGTGTCGCAGTGAGCCGGGTGGCCGGGGCAGGCGGGGGATCACTGCTCCGGCGTCCCCTCGTGGTCGCGAGGCAGCCGCAGGCAGTAGCCGACGCCGCGCACGGTCTGGATGAGCGGCGGCTCGAAGGAGTCGATCTTCCTGCGCAGGTAGCGGACGTACGTCTCGATGATCCTGGCGTCACCGGCGAAGTCGTAGCCCCAGACGTGGTCGAGGATCTGGACCTTGCTCACCACCTGGCCGGCGTTGGACAGGAGGTAGGCCAGGAGCTTGAACTCGGTCGGGGACAGGGCGATGTACTGTCCCGCGCGGTGCACCTCGTGAGCGCCCTCGTCGAGTTCGAGGTCGGCGTAGCGCAGGACGCTCGGCGGTGGGAGTGCCGCGTCCACCGGTGCCGTGCGGCGCAGGATGGCCTCGATACGCAGCAGCACCTCCTCGATGCTGAACGGTTTGGACACGTAGTCGTCGCCGCCGACGCTCAGGCCCTGGATACGGTCGTCGGTGCCGGTGCGGGCGGTCAGGAACAGGATCGGACATTCGTCCCCCGCCGCCCGCAGCCTGCGGGTCACCTCGAAGCCGTCCAGGTCGGGCAGCATCACGTCGAGCAGCACCAGGTGCGGTCGCAGGCGTTCGACCTCGACGAGGGCGGACTGTCCGGTGTCGGTGCTGCTCACCTCGTATCCGGTCAGGCGGAGCGTCGCCTCCAGCAGGGTGCGGATGCTGGGCTCGTCCTCGACCACGAGAAGCCGATGTCGCGGACGAGTCGTTGCGGACTGCTCGGTCATGACGTGATGCTGGTCCGTTCTCCCAGTTGGTCCCCGTTGCCCGGCGTCGCCTACGTGGCGGCGCAGTCGTAGAGCACGTCGGCTCCTGCTCCGAAGCCCATCGCACTACCGTTGCTGTTCTTCGACGACGTGCCGCCGTACGCCGATGCCGGAACCTTGGTGCAGTTGTCGGCGATCCAGTCGGAACGCTGCTTGCTGTAGTTGCCCGACCCGGTCATGCCCGGCCTGCCGCCGCTGTTCGTGTCGAAGCCCAGGACGTAACGTAGCTCCCCGCTCTTCGTCCACTCCTTCATCTGGTCCACCGACGGCGCGTTGTCGCTGCCCATGAAACCACCCATGCCGATGACGGTCTCGTCCGAGCCCAGGATGAAGGAACTGACGGCCATGGCACCGCCTTCGACGGAGAGCTTGATGCGGGCTTGAGGTGCGTGCTCCACGGCGTAGTCGAGGATCTTGCGCTGCTCGCTGGTGAGTTCCGCGCCGCCGCCGGAGCCGCCGCGTCCGCTCGGGGTCTTGCCGGAGCCGCCGCCGGGAAGTGACGGCATGTCGCTGTCTCCCGAGGTCGAGCCTCCGGACATGCCGGGCATGCCGTCCGCTCCCCCTGTGGGCATACCGGACGGCATGCCTGACGGCATTCCCGAAGGAACATCGCCGGAGGAGGGTTGACCGGACCGTCCCGAAGGTGCGTCACCACCCGGGAAGCTCGACGGCATCCCCGACGGCATCCCCGACGAGGGAAGGTCGCCGTCGTTCCCGCTCTGCCGGGGCATGCGGCCGCCCCCGCCGAAGCCGAACGTCGTCGGACCGGCCGTCGGGTTGGAGCCGCCCATCGCGGATGTCGAGCCCGGTACGCTGACCGCCCACGCTCCCGGGGCCACCAGGACCGACGCGACTGCGGCACCCACGGCGACTGTCAGCAGCCGGCCACGCCGCCGCGCGAGGAGCAGCAGGACGACCGCGGCGCAGCCGAGCAGCAGGACCGGCCACACCAGCCAGCCGTTCCAGTCGGAGTCACGGCGGATTAGTGCCACGGCCCAGACCGCGCTGACCACGACCGCGGCCACGCCCACCAGGGGCGCCCAGCGCACGCCGGCACGGTGGACACGGGTCAAGGCGGCGATCAGTCCGCCGCACAGGGCGGCGATCGCCGGAGCGAGCTGAGTGGTGTAGTAGGGGTGGAAGATGCCCTTCTGTGTCGAGTACACGGCTGCGCAGACCACCAGCCAGGTCCCCCACAGCAGCCAGCCGGAGGGCGGCAGCAGGGCGTCGGCGGACAGCAGGCCGCGTCGGCGCATCACCACGCCGACCAGGGCGACGGCCAAGGCCAGTGCGCTGACCGGCAGCAGCCAGCTGATCTGGCCCCACCTGCGCGTTGAACAACCGGCCCAGGCCGGACGCGCCGCCGAACCCGCCGCCGAACCCGCCCATGCTCTGGGACATTCCGTCGCTCGAGCCGAAGACACGGCCCAGCCCGTTGTAGCCGACCACGAGATCCCAGGCCGAACCGTCCTTGCTGCCACCGATGTAGGGGCGATCGCCCGGCCACAGGGCGACCATGGCGACCCACCACAAGGAGGACGCCGCCAGGATGGCCCCCGCGCCCAGCAGACGCCGCACTCGCGGTATCCAGGGGCCGCTTCCTCCCACGAGCCAGGCGAGGGTGAACGCGGGAATGACCATCCAGGCGGCGAGCATTTTGGTGAGGAATCCGCACCCGATCAGGAAGCCGCTCGCACACAGCCACCAGGTCGCGGTCCTGCCCTCGGCCTGCAACGCGCGGGTGAGCGCGTACGCAGCGGACACCAGCAGCAGGACGAGCAGCGTGTCGGGGTTGTTGTCCCGGTTGATGGCCACGGTGATGGGCGTGAGAGTGAGCACCAGTGCGGCGACCAGCGCCGCCCCCTCCCCCGCCCAGCGCCGCACGGTGCGGTGCAGGACGAGCACCGCGGCCACTCCCTCGATCATCTGAGGCAGCACCAGCGCCCAGCCGTGCAGCCCGAAGATCTTGCTGCTGATCACCTGCGGCCAGAGCGCGGCCGGCGGCTTGTCGACCGTGATCACCCCGGCCGGGTCGAAGGAGCCGAAGAGGAAGTTGGTCCAGCTCGTCCCCATCGATTTCACGGCCGCTGAGTAGTAGCTGTTGGCCCAGCCCAGGGAACCCAGTGCCCAGCCGTACAGGACGGCCGCGAGCACGAGGATCGCTCCGAGTGCGGCCGGTGCCGCCCAGGCGGGCAGCGAGCGGACGAACGCAGGCGGACCGTCGGGGGTCGACGCGGCCGGTACGGGCTTGAGGTGCGTGGGATTGCTCATGTCGGAAGTCGCTCTCGTCAACGGGTACGGCGGGGGGCGCTGGTGAAGACGGCCAGCCGCAGCACGGCGAAGCGCACGCAGGTGACCGCGACGGATGCCGTGGCGAGGATCGCGGTCTCCGCGGCTGTCGAGGCCCCGGGGGCGATCGACTTGAACCACAGCACCGCACCGGAGGTGACCAGGTACCCCAGGATGAACAGGCCCCCGGCGCCCAGGTGCGCCCGCGCGGGCGGAGCAGTGGAGTACCGGAAGGTGAGGCGTCGGTTCGCCTCCGTGTTGAGGACGGTGAGGACGGACAGCGAGAGCAGGTTGGCGACGGCCGGGCTCCACCAACCGCGCAGCAGCCAGTACAGCAGCGCCTGCCCGACCGTGGAGACGACGCCGATCGCCAGGAAGCAGCCGACCTCCCACGACAGCGCGCCACGTCGGGCAGCGGGTGCGAGGACCGCGTCGGGGTGCTCGGCGGCCGGTGCGGGGCGAGACGGTACGGCGACCCGAGCGCCTCCGGATGCCTTGAGCCGCGCCATGCGCCACAGGCCCCGCAGGTCGTCGGTGGCGGTGTTCACCACGTCCACCCTGGTGTCGACGTCCTCGACCCAGTCGACGGGGACCTCATGGACACGCAGTCCGTTGTGCTCGGCGAGCAGCAGCAGCTCGGTGTCGAAGAACCACGCGTCGTCGCGGGTCACCTGCAGCAACGGCCGCAGCACCTCGGTGCGGGCCGCCTTGAATCCGCACTGGGCGTCGGTGAACCGGACGCCGTGCGTGAGCCGGATGATGCCGTTGTAGCAGCGGGAGATGAACTCGCGGCGCGGGCCGCGCACCGTGCGCGACCCAGGTGCCAGCCGGGAACCGATGGCGAGGTCCGAGTGACCGCTGGCCAGCGGCGCGACCAGCGGCAGCAGCCCGTCGAGGCCGGTGGACAGGTCCACGTCCATGTACACGACGATGTCCGCGTCGCTGGCGCCCCAGACGGTGCGCAGGGCGAGTCCGCGGCCCTTGCGGTCGAGGTGGACGACGCCGACGCCCGGCAGTTCTTCGGCGAGACGACGGGCGGTGGCGAGGGTCTCGTCGGTGCTGGCGTTGTCGGCGACAGTGATCCGCCACGGAAAGGGGAAGTCTGCCGCCAGTCGGGCGTGGAGTGTGCGAAGGCAGCCGGGCAGGGCGCGTTCCTCGTTGTGGACCGGCACGACGATGTCGACCGTCGCGGTACCGGTCTGGGCATGAAGGGACCGCTCGACCTGCTGGAACGGGGCCAAGCGCTCCGGGCGGGCGGTGGTCTCGGTGAGGTGGGGGGTGGGAGTCATGGCTTCCTCAGGCGTGAGGGGACGGCAGACTGCGGCTCTGAGGCCCTGGTCCGGGCCGCGGCCTCACTGTTGCCGCCCTGCCTGTGGAGGCGGGGAAAGAATGCTGGGAACTGACGGGGAGTCAGATCTATGGCCGAAAGTGCTCCCACGGTTCACTGCGGACACGACCGCACCACGGAGTTCCTGAGTTCCCCGACACCCTTGATCTCGGTGACCATGTCCGCACCGGGGTACAGAAGGACCTCGGGTTCGCCAACGGTGCCGGGTCCGGCCGGTGTGCCCATCGTGATCAGGTCTCCGGGCAGCAGCGTGGTCACGGTGCTGACCTGGGCGATGACGGTGGCGACGTCGAAGATCAGCTGCGAGGTGTTCGCCTTCTGGCGGACCCGCCCGTCGATGACACAGCTCATCGTCAGACCGCGGCCGCCCATCGGCACGTCGTCGGTGGTGACCATGGCGGGTCCCACCAGGGTGACGTCCGTGGACAGTCCCGCCGCGGGGGCGCTTCCCGAGTCGCTCCGCGCGGCGACGCCGTTGACGACGGTGTAGCCCGCGACATGGCGCAGCGCCGTCCGGGCCGTGACCCCACGGGTCCGGCACCCGATCACCAGGCCCAACTCCACGCCCCAGTCCACGTTCCGTCCCTCGGCCGGCAGGCAGATGGCGTCGCGGGCACCGGCAACGCCTTCGCCGCCTTGCCGCACGGAGAACACCGGAACGGTGGGGAAGGAGGTGCCCGTCTCTCGTACCCGTGCGGCGTAGTTGGGTCCCACACGAACGATCTTGCTCGGCCGGGTGATGAGGGGCGCGTAGGAGATGTCGTCCAGCCGGTGGCGTTCACCGGTTTCCTCAGCGGCTCGTGCCCGCCAGTCCTCGCCGGAGGCGATCAGCGCCCCGACGTCCCGGTAGGGCAGCACCACGCAGTGCTTCTTCTGCAGACGTGCGGCGGCTGTACGGCCTTGTCCCAGTCGTACGGTGCTGAGCTTCACCGGTGGCACTCCTTTTGGTAGCGATGCGGCCCTATACGCAGGTGTAGGGAGCCGGGGCAGCCGTCGCTGCAACGGCGGGCTGATACGGCAGGAGCAGACGGAATGTGCAGCCTTCACCCGGCCTGGCCTCGAGTTCCAGACGTCCGCCGTTGGCCTCCGCGGCGCCGGCGGCGATCGCAAGCCCCAGGCCGGACCCCGCCGGCGCGGCCCGCTCGGCCGAATCAGCGCGGTAGAACCGCTCGAACACCCGCCGCGCGTGCGACTCGGCAAGGCCGGCCCCGTCATCGGCGACCTCGACGGCACAGACCCGAGTGCCTGGTGTGAGCGGAGCGTTGGCGCTGGTGCGGCCCTGTCCCGTCGTGCCCGGCCCGTGTGGGCGGACTCGGAGGGTGCCGACGCGCACCTGGATGTGTGTACCGGTCGGAGTGTGGACGCACGCGTTGGTGAGCAGATTCGACAGGATCTGCGCCAGCTGATGCGGGTCGCCGACGGCGTCGACGACATCCAGCTCGTTTGCACGGGCGTCGTCCTCGGGGTCGGCGAGAGTACCGAGTCCGATGCTGCGCCCGGGGTGGCGCACGGCGACGGCGGCGATACCGTCGGCCACGAGAGAGAGGAGGTCGACTGGTTGCCACCGCGTCGCGGGTACCTCACCGAGCCTGGCCAGTTGGGACAGGCTCTCGATGAGACGGCTCATCCGGTCGGCGTTCCGCACGATCAGCTGCTGCGCCTCCTGGCGTCGTTCCAGGCTCATCTCCGGCTCCTGCACCAGGAGTTCGGCGAAGCCCTGCAGAGACGTGAGGGGAGTGCGCAGTTCATGGCCGGCGTCCGCCAGGAAGTGGCGCAGCCGTTGCTCCGACGCCTCGGTGCGACGCAGCGCGCTGCGCAGCCGGTCGAGCATCGTGTTCAGGGCACTGCTGAGGTGGCCGACCTCGGTGACCGCGTGCCGGTCCGGGACACTCAGTTCCAACTCACCTTCGGCGATGCGCCTGGCAGTGCGCTCGACTCCGACCAGCGGCCGCAGTCCCAGCCGCACAGCGAGTGTGCCGAAGAGGACGACCCCCGCTGCGACGGCCACCCCGATAGCGAGGCTGAACCACAGCATCCGGGAGGTCGCCTCGTCCACCTCCTTCAGCGGCAGCGCCACCACGACCCGGGTGCCGTCGGTGCCGGACCGGGCGATCACCCGCCAGGTACTGCCGCCGTCGGTCGCGGCGACCGTGGCGGGGCGGCCGTTCTTGAGGCCGAGTTCCGCCTCCGCCTTCGGGAGTCGCGGCCCGGCACTGCCCCCGTCGCCGTTCAGCGACATGGCGATCCGGTGGCCGCCTCTGTCGTAGAAGTACACCCGGTAGTCCGAAGGGAGGCCGCCCGTCCTGCCGGGCTCCCCTGACGCCGTCCGGCCGTCGGCCACGTCCTTGTAAAGCTGGGGCACCGGCTGGAAACGGGTCAGTCGCCGGTCGACCTGGTCCGTCAGCCAGGAGTGGAGCAGGGCGAGCCCTGCCGCCTGACAGAGCAGAACCGCCGAGGTGGCCAGCAGCGTGACGCCGAGCACCAGGCGGGCTCGCAGCGAGCGCGGTTTCAGCCGGCGCAGCCACCGCCTCACAGCGCCGCCGCCCCCGGTCCGGGGCGCGCGGCCCGCAGGCAGTAGCCGACACCGCGGACCGTCTGGATGAGCTGGGGCTCGAACCGGTCTATCTTGCGCCGCAGGTTGCGTACGTAGGTGTCGACGATGCGGGCGTCACCGGCGAAGTCGTAGTGCCAGACCTCGGACAGGATCTCCTTCTTGCCCACCACGCGTTCAGGCTGCGCAAGCAGGCAGACCAGGAGCCGGAACTCGGTGGGCGACAGTTGGATGGGCAGCCCGGCCCGGCGCACCTCGTGGGTCTGCTGGTCCAACACCAGATCCGCGTACCGCAGCGGCGGCCTCCTGGTCCCTCCGCCCGGTGGCATGTCACTGCGCCGCAGGATGGCACGGATGCGCAGCAGCACCTCCTGCACGTGGAACGGCTTGGTGACGTAGTCGTCGCCGCCGGAGCTGAGGCCGATGATGCGGTCCTCGACGTCCGTACGCGCCGTCAGGAACAGCACAGGCGTATAGACGCCCTCAGCCCGCAGATGACGGGTCACCGCGAAGCCGTCGATGTCCGGAAGGCCGACGTCCAGCACGATCAGGTCGGGTTGGCCGCGACCGGCCTCGAACATGGCGGTCTGGCCTGTGTCGGCGGTGCTCACGGAGTAGCCGGCGGCGTGCAGGGCGGAAGAGAGCAAGGTGCGGATGCTGGGGTCGTCCTCGACGACGAGCACATTGTGTGGGGGTGGCGCGGGCGCCGACGGCGCGACGGGCATGGACCTTCCTTTGCTGGTGAGGCGTTCGCAGTGCGCCGAACGCCCGGACGGCGCCCCACGGGGGACCGCCGTCCGGGCACCGGTGATCAGCCGGTCACCTCCTTGTTCTTGGCCAGCGCCGCGGTACGCTCGGTGACCGTCTTGCGCAGCTTCTCGACGGCGGAGTCCAGCTCCTTGCCGTCGGCACCGGCCTTCCCCGCCTGTTCGGCGATGGCGTTCAGCGCCTTCAGGGCGGTCCCGGAGCCGTAGAACTTCTCGTACAGCTCCTTGTACGCCTTCTTGTAGACGGAATCGAAGGTGTCCGAGTCCAGGAAGCGCTCCTTCAACGGGTGGCCCATCATGCCGGCGAACCCACGGCCTTCGCCCTCACCGCCCTGACCGCCTTGGCCGTTCTGACCGCCCGGCAGACCGGAAGGCATTTCGGACGGCATGCCTTCCGGCAGATTCTCGGGCATCCCCGAAGGCATTCCTTCGGGCGTCCCTTCGGGCATTCCTGACGGCATCCCGGAGGGCATGTTCTGCGCGGCTTGGCCACCTGTGCCCTGGCTGCTCTGGCTGCTCTGGCTGCTCTGGCTGCCCTGGCTGCTCTGCCCAGTGGCATCTCCAGCGCCACCGCCGAAGGCACCCCCCATGCCCGTGTCGTCGTCCGGGCCCGAGGTCGCGTCACCGTTGAAGGTGAGGTTGTAGTCCCATCCCAGGACCGAGAACTTCTTGGTGTCCAGGTCGTACCACAGCAGATAGTTCTTGCCGGGTCCGGCCATGTCGTCGAAGTTCATGAGCAGGTTCTGCGCGGCGAGATACGTCGCCAGGGACTCGACGTCCACGTGCTGGTCGAGTTCCTTCTCGAACTCCTCGTCCGACGCCTCGTTTGCCCACTTGATGAGCTTCATGACCGGCTCCAGGTCCTGACTGCCCACCTTGTTGAGTTGTTCGAACGACTCCTCGTAGTCGGTCGGGTCGTCACCCTTGTACTCGAAGCTGCCGCCGGCCCGCGCCTTGTAGAGCACGCCGTTGCCGTCAGCAATGGACTCCGCATAATCCGTGTCCGGGCTCTCGACCATCAACCGGGTGGCGACCGGGCGGGTGTTGACCTGTACCGACGTGAAGGCGTACCGCTCGTTCTTCTGACCGGTGGTGTCCGTCAGGCTCAGCGCGAGGGCCTCGTTCACCGGAACCTGCCCGTTGCTTCCGGGGCGCAGCGAGATCTCCCGCTCGCCCTGATAGGCGCGGCCCTCGACGAACTCGTCGATCTTGATGAGCCAGGGCAGTTCCTCGGGCTTCTTCTCGGACAGGTTGTACTGCGTCATCCCGCCCCCCATGCCACCGGCCCTGCCGGGACCGCCGCCATTGGCCTGGCCGCGGTCCCGGCCCCCGGTCGCGCCGTCCTGCCGCGCCTCCGGGGCGCCCTGCTCGGCGCCTTCGGGCATGGCCCGGCCGCCACCGGGCCTGCCCTGGCCGCTTCCGCGCAGGGACGACAGTGTGGAGTTGCCCTTGAGGCGGATTCCGACGTCCTCGAGGTAGACCCCGTCGATGGTGAGGTCGGCCTCGATGTAGTCCTTGGTCCCGTCCTCGCGGAACTCCTTCATCATCTTCGTGAAGTCGGTCTGGTCGTACTCCAGTTGGATGGAGTGGGAGACCGAGGTGTCGTACAGGTCGACCGTGCCCTCGACGTTCTGTGTGATGGCGTCCGCCTCCACGCGGGAGGAGGAGGTGACGTACGGCGAGACTCGGGCGTCGCCGAAGAAATAGAGCATCACCACCAGTCCCGCGCAGACGCCGCCGGCCGGCTTCCAGTGGTGCCGCAGCCGTACGGGTACCCGGTCCCGCATCCGCCGCGGCCTGCGCACAGCGGCCGTGGGGACCGCCTCGCTGCCGCCGGCCATCACAGGTCGGTCGAGTCGTAACCGGTCAGCACGGTCACCCGCTGACCCGATGTCCGCTCCTGCAGCGCGGCCACCAGATCGCCGGGCTCGGTGCCCTTCTTCATGCGCACCGTGTAGAACACCTCGGTCAGCGCGCCGCCGCGGATCGTCTCGGTGCTCACCAGCTCGAACTCCGTGGTGTACCGGATGAGGACGTCACGGATGGCCGAGGTGTAGTCCTCGCCCGCGGGGACCTGGACCTTGACGACCTGGCGCTGGACGCTCAGGGCGAACCAGTTGAACTTGAACATCACGACGACGACCATGGAGATCACCACGGCTGCGACGGCGGCGAGGGTGTAGAAGCGGGCACCGCAGGCCATGCCGATGGCCATGGCCAGGAAGACGAAGCCGACGTCCCTGGTCTCCTTGATGGCGTTCCGGAACCGGATCACCGACAACGCGCCGACCAACGAGAAGGCCCGGGCCAGGTTCGATCCGACCACCAGCATGATCAGGGCGACAACCATCCCGACGATGATGAGCGTCTGGACGTAGGACTGGCTGTAGGAGACGTTGCGGTGCGTGTACCGGTACACGTGGCCGATCAACGTACTCAGAATGAACGACAGCGCCATGGCGACGACCACGTCGGTAACGCTGAACGTACCGCTGAGTTCCTGCAGATCGAAGTTCACTGTGCTCCTGCTTTCAAGGGCGCTTCGTGCGCCGAGTACGTGGGGGTGTGCGGCGGCTGGTGGTCCGCCTCGTGGATGTGGAACACGGACCGGGGTGCCAGGCCGAACGCCTCGATGGACTGCACGTACTTGGAGACCCGGATCAGGTTGAGGTTCCGACGCGCCGCGAGGTCCGTGATCCAGTACGGCGTGCGCTCGTTGACCTTGATCTCCATCACCGACAGGTGCGGCGGGATGGTGAACCGGTTCTCGGGGGTCGGTGTCCCGAAGTGGAAGTCCCGGTCCCGGCCACGGATGCGCCGGTCGAAGGTCACCCGCAGTCCGGTGTCCGCGTCTCGGCCGACCAGGGCCTCGCGCTGGTAGCCGGTGATCGCGGTGGGTTGGAGATTCAGCCGTACGACGAGTTCGAGCACCTCCTGGATGAAGGCGCTCTCCTTCGCGGAGTGCTCCACCATCTCCCGGCCGTCGCACAGTCGGCGGGCGACGCCGTACGGGAGGGTGATACGACGCTTCTGTGTGACCCGGTTGACCCGCTGCTTGATCTCCACGCACACAGGGGCTTCGTCGGTGACCCCGTCCAGGTTGCCGTAGTGGCGGATGCGCAGCTTTCGTCGGAACTTCAGGCCCTCGATCTTCTCCCAGTAGAACCGCAGCTGCGGGGTGTCGTAGTACAGGCTCCACACGCCGTACCCGCCGACCGGGCTGTTCAGATCGCGGTCCATCCGCTCGGCCAGCTCGTCCCGGATCTCGGCCGCCTCCTCGACCGGTACGAGATACTTGAGCTCGAACCGGTTGAACGAGTGCAGCCTGCTGGCCACGTGCAACGGCTGTTCCTCTGCCGGGCGCTGCTCCTCCTCCCGGCTCTCGGGTTTCCGCCACGTGGTCACCGGTAGTGCCACCATGCCCCTCCTTCGTCGTACGGCCCGATCGGGCGACGCAGGACACGAAACCGGTGGGATGTGAGAAGCGGCTGAGAATTGCGGGGTAATTCCAGGAGTACTCAAGATGACCAATGGATGAACTGCGCGCGTTGACGCGGCGTCCTCACGGTCCGGGACAGCTCTGGTCGGTTTGGTGGATGGTCCGTAGAGCGGCGGCGCTGACCGCCTGCAGTGCGGCGGACCGACCCAGCGACGGCCGGCATATCGGAGCCCTGCCCCTGACCGTCGCCCGGGACGCCGGCTTCAAGGTCGCCTACCTGCCCGGCCTGTCCATGCGGAGGATCGCCGACCTCTACCCCGGCGAGGCGAAGACCGACGCCAAGGACGCCGCAGTGATCGCGGACGCCGCCCGGACCATGCCGCACACCCTGCGCTCACTGGAACTGACCGACGAGATCACCGCCGAACTGACCGTCCTGGTCGGCTTCGACCAGGACATGGCGGCCGAGGCCACCCGCACCTCCAACCGGATACGCGGCCTGCTCACCCAGTTCCACCCCAGCCTGGAGCACGTCCTCGGCCCCCGCCTGGACCACCAATGGCCCCGCTGCTGGACGAGGGGAAGATCGGATGGACGCTGCCGACCGCCTGGATCGCTAAAGAATGCCTGCGCACTCGCCTCGCTCTGGCCCGCACAGGCGCGGACCGCCAAACGAGATCGCCGCGTTCACATCAACCGCGTCATCAAGCTTGTCGCCCGCGCCGCCTTCGTGTTCCGCAACGCTACGAGCCAGCGGCTACGCACACGCTGCGTCACGACTCGCCGGACCCGCGGACACATCCGCACCGCTCGCCGCCCGGCCTGACAGAGCGCGTAGGTCCTCCTCCGCGTCTACACACCACGTCCCTGCGCCCGATCGAGGAGGCAATCACCCTGCGGGCAATTGCCCGATCCTCACTCGCCGACGATGACGTGAAGCCCCTGCGGCCTGAGGCTCTGGTACTGGCCGAACGCATTCCCACCGGGCTCGTGCACATCGACGACCAGACGGTCAACAACGCCGCCGCCGTCCGGTCGGCGCGGGCCGGACCGGAGCCAGGCAATGAGTCCCCCTAGCATCGCGCTTCCGCTGCGTATCCTCGCGACGAGCCTCCAGACGCTGTGCATCGTCGGCGAGTACGTGTGCGACGTACCCGCTCTGTCCCTGAATGAGGCAGTGGACCTGCTGGCGACCCGGGCCGCCGCCGTCCAGGGGCGGCAGCCCCACCTCCTCCCTGAAGGCAGGATCAGCGCGCGGGCCGGCTGAACCCGGTCTCCCTGCCCGCCGGGCTGTCCCCCGTCGGCCGCATCCAGGAGTCCTTTCAGGACCACATCCGCCGACTGCCCGAGGCCACCCGCACCCTCCTCGCCCGCGCGGACCGGATCGGCGGAGCCCTCTCTCGTCCACCCTTGCCTAGCCTATCGATACTCGATAGATTCCCATCGCAACTCGATGGGAGGACAGGTCATGGGAAAGCTGACCGTGGGTGCGCTGCGCGCCGTGCTCGGGATGGTGCTCGTCGGGACTGTGTTCGTGCAGGTGTCGATGGTGTGGACGCTGGTCAGCGGCAACGACCCGGAGGACGGTACGCTCCCGCTGACCCCGCTGCGCGTGATCACGATTCTGGGCATGGTGGCGGTCCAGGTGGTCCTGGTCTGCGTCTGGCGGCTGGTGGCGATGGTGCGACGCGGAACCGTGTTCTCCCACGCCTCCTTCCGGTACGTGGACCCCATGATCGGGGCGATCGTGGCCGCCTCACTCATGTGGTTCGTGGTCACGGCCCTCAACGCGCCGGGGCAGCGGGAGGACCCCGGCGTCACCCTCATCATGGCCGGTATCGGCGTGGCCATTCTCGGAGTAGCGCTCCTCGTGCTCGTCATGCGGATGCTGCTCGCCCAGGCCGTCGCGCGCGACGCCGCGGCGACGCGCATGCAGGCCGAGTTGGACGAGGTGATCTGATGCCCGTCACCATCGACTTCGACGTGATGCCGGCCAGGCGGAAAATGTCCGTGAAAGAGCTGGCGGACCGCGTGGGAATCACACCCCTGATGCGCCTGGAGGCCGCGGACACCGTGGGCGGGTGACAGCGGACCGCGGCGGACGTGCCGGGCGAGAGAGGACGGCAGGGAAGTCAGAGGCGCTGGGCGGGCAGGCCGGAGTTGGCATCGTCACCAGCGCGACTGGTCTCGCTCGGGTGCCCACCGGTGTGCACGAGGACGCCGAGATCCTCGGTGTAGAGATCCCCGACGAGGCCATTGCAGAACGGGCGCAGTGGGTGCGGGATCTGGAGAACGCGCCGGGCGAGGAGTTCGACAAGCTTTCGCCGGCGCCGGGCGCGCCTCGCACGACAAGATCTTCGCCACCATCGGTAACGTCCGGGCCGCCGCGGCCCGGAACGACCTCATCCGCCGCCACTCCCGTCGGCCAACCAGACCGTCCTGGACCACATGGGCGCCTTGAGGACACCGGACTCGTCGACGCTTCCGTCCTCCAGGGAAACACGGCTTCAACACGGCGGCCGAGAGCCATACTTGATCGTACGGGACCATCCCGTGGTGGCCTGATGCGGGAGAGGCAGCAATCCGGTGCGCAGTGAAAGCCAGCGAGTGGGTAAGGCCGAGGTGCGGTTGAAGTGGGATCCAAGTCCCTGGAACCAGCCGCCTCATCATCTCGACATCATCGCCGCGACCTACGCGGCGGACGCCCCCTACGGGCGGCCCGTGTACGTCGTCCACTTCGACAGCCGCTCACCGGACGGCACCATCAACATGAGCCGACACAGCCAAACCGGTCAGGGTTTCGGCTATGTCGAGGCGATGACTCTGGAATTCGATCGCCTTGCGTCCTCCTTCGCACGCGTGGTGGTGGGCGTTGCGATCCACCAGAACAGCGGTCCCAAGACCTTCGGTGACATATCGAACGCCGGGGTGCTGGTGGTCAAGGGGTACGAGGAACTGCTGAAGGACGACTTCGCACAGGTCGCCGGGGCCAGCGCCACCACCGTCGCGGAGTTCACCCGGGCCACCTCCTCGGCTTGGGAGTTCCACGAGATGGTCCGAGGATTCGACTGCGACCCCGTGGTCTTCGCTGCTGAAATGGGCAATGCCCCGTAGCACCTCTGTCACGCCTCCCGCGTCAGATGAACTCACCGCGCCCCTTGGCTGACGATGCACGGCAGGCAGGGGAAGAGGACAATCGGAGCATGAGGCGTCGACTCTCCGACGTGAGCCGTCCCGCCCGGCTGGCCTCGTCAGGCGAGGGACTCGGGCAGGACGAGTTGGCGCTGGCCGCCCGCAACCACGGCCTGCCGCTGGAGGCCATGCGCCACGACGTCACCCCGCCCGGCCTGCACTACGTGCTGACGCACTACGACATCCCCCATGTGCAGGATGACGCCTCCTGGCAGCTGACGGTGGGCGGACGCGTACGGCACGCACTCGACCTCTCCCTCGCGCGGCTGCGCGCCTACCCCGCGGTGACTGCGCGCGTGACATTGGAGTGTGCGGGAAACGGCAGGGCGTTGCTGGCACCACGGCCGGTGAGCCAGCCGTGGCTGGTCGAGGCCGTCGGCACGGCGGACTGGACGGGAGTGCCCCTCCGTCTGCTCCTCGGCGAGGCCGGAGTCGAGTCGGACGCGGTCGACGTCGTGTTCACCGGAGCGGACCACGGCGTGGAGCGGGGTGTCGAGCAGGACTACCAACGCGGCCTCCCTCTCGCCGTGGCCACCGGGGACGATCCGGAGGTCCTGGTGGCCTACTCGATGAACGGCGCACCTCTGCCGCCCCAGCACGGCAGCCCGCTGCGGCTCGTGGTGCCCGGCTGGTACGGGATGGCCCACGTGAAGTGGCTGCGTGACATCACTGTCGTCGACACGCCTTTCACAGGCTTCCAGCAATCCGTGGCCTACCGGATCCGACAGGAACCCGAGGAGGCAGGTGAGCCGGTCACTCTCATCGCGCCCAGGGCCCTGCTGATCCCGCCGGGTTTTCCCGACTTCATGTCCCGGACACGGGTGGTGGAGCCAGGTCCGGTTCTGCTGGAGGGACGGGCCTGGTCGGGACGCGCCCCGGTGACTTCGGTGGAGGTGAGCACGGACGGCGGCCTGACGTGGCAGAGGGCCCGGCTCGAACCGGATCACGGGCACCGGTGGGCCTGGCGCCGATGGTCCTCCATGTGGTCCGCCTTCCCGGGCGAACATGTCCTGAGCACCCGTGCCCACGACGCGGCGGGCAACCGCCAGCCACTGGAGCAGCCCTGGAACCGAGGGGGGTTCGCCAACAACCTCGTACAACGGGTGCCGGTCTTCTGCCCCGGTCCGGACGACACCGCATGACCGCACGGCCCCGGGCACGCCGCCCCCGACGCTGCGAGAGCCCCGGCCACCTCAGCGGTTCTCGGAGTTGTGAGGGTTGTCCGCCCCCGGTCGGCAGCCGGCGTCCCAGGCCGTGCGCTGGTTGCCGTGGGGTGGGACCCCGTCGGCCCGTTCGAGCATGAACCGCCGGGTACAACGGCGAGGTGAGGTGCGTCAGGTTCCCGGTCATGAAGTTGGTGTTGCGGTTGGTGCAGTCGTTCTCCGGCCCGCCCGAGCCGGGATCCAGGGCTCAGTCGCCGAACAGGCGCGCGCTCCTCGTGCCCGTGCAGTACGCCGCTGGCCGCTTCGCATGTGGCGGAAATTCGGGGCCGCACGCGTGCTCTCAGGGCCGCTTCGCCCACCGGCTTTGAGGCACACAGCCCGCCGTCACGCCGTCACGCCGTCACGCCGTCAGGCCGTCAGGCCGTCAGGCCGTCAGGCCGTCAGGCCGTCAGGCCGTCAGGCCGTCAGGCCGTCAGGCCGTCAGGCCGTCAGGCCGTCAGGCCGTCAGGCCGTCAGGCCGTCAGGCCGTCAGGCCGTCAGGCCGTCAGGCCGTCAGGCCGTCAGGCCGTCAGGCCGTCAGGCCGTCAGGCCGTCAGGCCGTCAGGCCGTCAGGCCGTCAGGCCGTCAGGCCGTCAGGCCGTCAGGCCGTCACGCCGTCAGGCCGTCAGGGGCGCACGGCGACCGTCCAGCCGGGGTTGTAGGTGTCCGGCACCGGGAAGCGTTGCCAGTCGCGTGCCCACTGCGGTGGCTTCCGCTCACGAAGGATGATCGCACTGAGGTGCGCCGGGGAATCCGTCTCCGTGACGGTGCAGCCCATGGTGTGGGCGACAGGGATCACCAAACTGTTGCCCGCGAGGGAACAGGGCGGGTGCACACCGTTGTCGCGCAGCACGGAGGCGATCCGGTCCCAGTCTCCGCGGGCCCGCTGCTGGATGCCCGCATGCGTGTGGACGAGAGCGGCCTGGATGCCCAAGTGCCCGACGAGTGCCAGGGCGAGCACGACTGCTGTCGGCCGCGAACGGCGGGTGCGAGCCCGGTGGACGACGGCGAGGAGCCCGACGGCGGCAGGAAGCGCCAGCAGGGCGTACGCCGGCAGCAGGAACCGCGGCGCGGCGTAGGGGACGAGGAAGAGATACGGCGCCGCCGTGGCCACCGCCACCGCCACCGAAAGCCACAGCGGTGCAGCAAGCCGGGGCGCCCGGCGCTGCGTCCACAGTCCCAGGCCGACCAGCACGGGCAGCAGCACCCACCACTCCGTGACGGGCAGAAGCACGCTGTCGCCGGTACAGGGACGGCACAGCAGTGGGCCGTCCAGCGCGGTGAGATGGGCGCGCAGGGAGAAGACGGCCCGCAGGCCGCCCTGGACCTCGTCGGCCTCCGCGAGCCGACTGCGCACCCCGCCGAAGCGCACCTCCGCCTCGACGACCCAGGGCAGCGCACCCACCACGAGGCCGGCCGTCACGGCCGACAGACGCCCCCTCAGGCGACCATGCTCGCGCAGTGTGGGCACCAGTACGGCGGCCAGGAGCAGCGGCGCGGCGACGGCCACACCGTCGTTGGGCCGCATCAGTGTCACCACCGCCACGCCTGCCGCGACACCGGCGTACCGGGGACGTGGCGCGAGGAAACAGCCCACCGCGGCGGTGGCCGCCATCGCGGTGTAGTGGTTCGGCATCGCTGAACCGGCGTAGAACACAGTGATCCACAAGCTGCCGTACAGTCCGGCCGCCACCCACACCGCCGCCGGGCGGTGCAGGATCCGCAGCCAGGGCCAAAATCCCAGCCAGAGCGCGCCACCGGCCAGCAGGAGCAGCCACACCCTGAGCAGCACGATCGAGTCGCTCCAGGAGGCGATCGGAGCAAGCAGCAGGGGAACCCCTCGGGTACGCGGTGCGCTGAACGGGGTCTCGGGGCCGTAGGGCCCGAAGCGGCTGGCGTACACGATCTCGTCCCAGCCGAGCGGCAGTGTCAGCGGTACGAGGACGGCCGACAGCAGGCAGAACCCGGCGGCTACGATGCACAGCTTCCGCTGGGCCGAGGCCGCTGCGCGATCCGCGTTCATCCGACCCGGCCCAGCGTGCGCCGCCCGCGACGGACCGCTGCGCGGGCAAGGATGCCCGCGGTGGCGGTGAGCGAGGTGGCGCGGTCGCGCCAGTTGGCGTGGCCGGGCGGTGCGGGAGCGGCCCGCCCGGCCCGCTCCTGCACCAGGGTGCTGAACAGTCGCTCGTAGCGGTCGGCGATGTCGTCCGGGGCGAATCGTTCCGCCGCTCCGGCCCGGGCGGCCCTGCCCATATCGGCACGCCGTCCGTCGTCCTGCATCAGTGACACCAGGGCATCGGCCACACCTCGGGTGCTGTCGCGCGGGACCAGAAGGCCGTCCACTCCGTGGCGGATGATCTCGCCGGGCCCATGGGGGCAGTCGGTGCTCACCACGGGCAGGCCGCAGCGCATGGCCTCCACGATCGTCATGCCGAAGGACTCGTGCGCGGAGGTCACCGCAGCGATGGAGCCCTTGACCCACTCGGCCTCGATGGGAGTGGCCGAACCCATCAGGAAGACCCGTTCCCCCAGTCCGTGGTGGGCTATCCGCTCGGCTATCCGGGCGCGCTCGGGGCCGTCCCCGTAGATGCGCAGGGACCAGTCGGGGCACGCCGCGCCGGCCAGGGCGAACGCGTCGACCAGCATCTCGTACCGCTTGACGCGGGCCAACCGTCCTGCCGCGACGACGATCTTGGCTGCCGGGTCGGCGGGCGGCACCGCGGGTTCGGGAACACTGTTGGGGACGGCCAGCACCTGAGTGCGCGTCAGCCGCATGCCGCGCCGGTGGTCGCGCGCGTCGGCCTCGGTCATGGTGACCAGCGCGTCGAGACCGCCGTACCAGCGCTGGAGTTCCGTCCGCAGTCCGTGCGGGTGGTTGTCGTGGGTGAGGTGCTCCTGGCCGACGAGTACGGCGTGTCGTGGCCCGAACCGGGCCACCAGTGCGTTGAGTCCGGCCCTGGTGCCCACGACGACGTCTGCGTCCGTCTCCCGCAGCCAGTCGATGACCCGCTGCTCGGCGAGCTGGTGGTACTGGTGCGACCGGCTGTCCCCCTTCGGGAAGACCTCCCCGGCCCGCCGGGCGAGCGGGTCCGCCGCGTCTGCGGACCCGGCACGCCGGTCCACCAAGGCCCGCAGCGGCACCTCCGGCGACCGCCCCAGCCGTGGCTTCGCACGGTGCCGGAAGACCGACACGAGCTCCACCTGATGTCGCCTTGCGAGCGTGTCGGCCAGTGTCATGGTCGTGCGTACGGTGCCGCCCACCGCGTAGGCATTGTGCAGCAGGAAGGCGATGCGCATGTGCGGCGTCCCCCGGATTTTCTGTGATCAGGCGCCCGAGCCGCGGTGGATGTTCCAGCGGGCCTGCGGGAAGTCGATGTGCTTCGTGCCGGCGGCTGCCTAGGTGTTGGTCGTCTTGAGATCCGCCGTCGTCGAGTCCGGCCCGTGGCTGTCCGCCCAGCGCAAGACGATCACCAGGAATCCGAGAAGAACGGACAGGGCGATCGCGGCCAGGACGATGGTGGGCAAGGTGTGCTCCGGACTGGTGGACGTGCAGCGGTGTCTCGACCGAGGCTCACAGCCGGGAAGTTGTTTGGCAGGCCCCCTCGTCCACCGCAGACAACCCCGGAGGATTGAGTTCCACATCACTTGTCCGCATATGACTGATGCGGCTTCCCGCCTCTGCTCACACGCTCTCGCCCCGACGGGACCACGGCACGTCGGCGTACGCGTGCGGCACGCACGAGTGACAGGTCGCGAAGCTCGCCGCGCAGACAAGGAGCACCCCTCGGTCAGGGCTGAAGACGAAGGCCGCTCATATCTGCGCCGGTGGCGGCCGGGAGGGGCAATCCTGTGGCCCCGCAGGGCCGCGGGCTCGGGCGTTCTCACGTTGACGTACCGTGGCCATTTGAGGTCGGCGAGGCCCTGCCGTGCGTCGGCCATCCGCTGCCTCTGATCCCCGTCGGCCGCGGATCAGGAAATCAGCGAGGCAGTCCCGCAGCCTGATGCACGCTGCCGTGCCTGGGTCGCCGCCGGCAGGCCGGCCTGGGCGCCCGCCACTTGTTCCTCATGATGTCGATACCGAGCCCAGCCAGTCCCACGGGAGTCGAGGTACGCGGCGGGCTCCGGCGGCCCGTCGCTCGCGCGGACTGCATGCCTCCGCCGACGCCCCGTCGAGGTGAGGCGGGCGAGCAGCGACGGAAGGCCATGCCGAGCTCAGATCAGGAGTATATCGGCATGAACCGTGCGAATCTGATGCTCCGAAGTTGTATGCGGCGGCAGAAGGGGCCTGCCAAACAACCTTGCGGCTGTGAGCGTGAGCAAGATCGCTGCACGTCGAACCACCGGAGCACCCCATGCCCACCAGCGTCCTCATCACGGTCGCCCTCTCCGTCCTGCTCGGGATTCTGGTGATCTTTCTTCCGTTCGGGGGCGCCGACACATCCGCATCGACGGCGGCGGACCGTGAGACGACCGACGTCGAGACTGCCGACGGCCGGGGAAACGCTGACTTCCCACAGGTCCACTGGGACCTCGACCAGGGCTCGGGCGCCTATCTGGGCATGCTGGACCACCTGCGGAACCTCGCGGAGGCCTCCGCAACGGGCCGCATCACACCCGACGCCGACACCGAGGCGAACACCGTCGTCCCCGACGACACGGAGCCCAGAGGTTTCGCCGACGTCGTGATCAGCTGTGGCCATGACACCCCAACGGTGCATGCGGTCGTACGGCTCAGCGACTTCTGCGTCGTGCGGTTCTTCTCCGAGACCGCACCCGACATCGTCCTGAACCTCGCCTCCGACTTCGCCCACAGGCACGACGCCACCGTTGACGACTGGTTCCTCGGCAAGGCGGGCTACGACACCCTCGCCCGCGTCGCGAAACAGCCGCTGACTTCCGTCAACCTGAGCCAGTCCAGCCTCGAGAACAGCCTCGGGGATCTCGGCTTCCGTGGCATCGACCGCACCACTCAGGCACGCGGCATGCTGCGGTACCTCATCGCCATCACCGAGGCATCCCAGCTGGGCACCATCGCCCACCGCATCGCGAGCGGCATGGACACCCGGTCCGACATTTTCCTGACCGCACAGCAGGTCCGCCTGATGCGTCACCAGGTCTGATCCTGAGCGGCAGGCGTATCGGCAGTTGGCGGGATCACCGGCAGGCAATCGACGGGATTCTGCACCGGGGCATGGACAGGCGGTCAGCGGCGTGGCCGGCCCGCGTGACACAGGGGCCGCGTCCACCACAAGTGTGGTGCGAGCGCCCTCATGAGGCGGCGAACAGGGCGGGAAGGACGACAGGGCGTGACAAACGCGGAACAGAGCGGACGGAACGGAGCCATCGGCACCGGTCGGGCGGCGGGCCGGTTGGGAACGGTACGAGCCGTGCTGTGGCTGGTCGTCGCGATCCTGGCGGTGCGGCAGATCGCCGCCGCGCCGGACACACCGAAGGATGCGGCGCTCACGGACCTGACCCGGTTCACCGGCACCCCGTTCGGCGGCCTCGTCCTCAAGCCCCTCACCTCGGCGGCTGAACAGTCCCTGGGCTGGGGCTGGACCTTCGGCACCCTGCTGCTGGTAATCGCTCTCGGCCTGATTGCCGCCCGTGCCCTGCCCCAGCCCGTCACCCGCCGCACGGCACTGCTCGCGGCTCCCGTGGCAGTGACCCTGCTGATGCTGTCGCTGCCGGTGCGCAACACCCTGTACCTGGGACAGACCAGTGTCCTGCCGGTCCTCCTCGTGCTCGTGGGCTGCTTCCTCGTCCGGGGCGAGCGCGCCGGCGGTGTCTGCGTCGGACTCGCCGCGGCCTTCCAGCCGACCGTGCTGCTGTTCGTGCCGCTGCTGTGGTTCACCGGCCGCAGGCGGGCCGCCGCGAGCACCGGGATCACGTTCGCCGGGGCCACCGCACTGGCCTGGGCCGCGATGCCGCACGACTCGTTCACCTACTGGGTGCACCACCTCGCGGGCGTGGGCCTGGGCGGCCGGGCGGACGACCTCGCCAACCAGTCCCTGCACGGCGCCCTGCTCCGGCTGGGCCTCACGGGCCCGCTGGAGATCGTCGTCTTCTTTGCGCTGGCCGCCGCCGTCGCCGTGTTCGGCATGCGGCGGGCCGTCCACTACGCCCGCGACGGGCAGTTGCTCCTCGCCGTCGCGATCACCGGCTGTGTCGTGGTCGCCGTCTCCCCCACGTCCTGGAAGCACCAGCTGCTGTGGGTGCTGCTCGCGGCCGTCGGCCGGGTCGGCACGAAGCAGTCCTCGCGGTACGTGTGGCCGGTCGCCGTCGTCCTGGTGATGACCCTGCCGGCGAAGATGATGGTCCCGAACGTGGACGTCCTGCACCCCGTCCGGGACAACGTCGTCCTGCTGGCCGCGCTCGCCGCCGCCCTCGTCGTGCCCTTCCTGTCCCGCACCTCGGAGTACTACCGGGCACCCGTGCCCACGCAGTACGCCCCGAAGGCGCAGACCCGTTTCCACTGGGCGCCGCTGCTGCGCCGGGTGGCGACCCGGCCGAACCTGCTCCTGGAACTGCTGCTGATCCGCGTCGTGTACGCGGCCTACCAGCGCACCCGCCTGGAGGCCACCGGCAGCCGGGCCTCGGCCGAGGAGCACGCCCGGCAGATCCTCTCCGTCGAGGAGGCCCTGTTCCTCGACGTCGAGCACTGGTTCAACCACGCGGTCGTCGGAATCGGCTGGCTGCGGGCCTTCTTCGACTTCTACTACACCTCGTTCCACTTCGTGGTCCCGCTGACCGTCCTCGGCCTGCTCTACTGGCGCCGCCCCGCCGACTACCGCTGGGCCCGCACGGCCATCGGCTTCACCACGGTCCTCGCGCTCGTCGGTTTCTTCTTCTACCCACTGGCGCCGCCGCGGCTGATGCCCGGCCTCGGCATCATCGACACCATCCACGGCGTCCAGGACTTCTCCCGCCCGGACTACGGCAGACTGACCGAACTCGCCAACCAGTACGCGGCGATGCCGTCCCTGCACTTCGGCTGGTCCCTGTGGTGCGGCCTCACGATCGCGATCGTCGCCCCCAAGGCGTGGATGAAGATCCTCGGCCTGATGCACCCCTTCTTCACGCTCCTGGCCATCGTGGCGACGGGCAACCACTGGGTGCTGGACGCGGTGGGCGGGGCGATGGTGGTCGGTGCGGGCTTCGGCCTCACCCACCTCCTGACGGGGCCGAGGGTGGCCCAGGGCAAGGACGGCAGGAAGGCGGACAAGGGTGTCCCGCTGAATGTCGTAAGCGGCCCGCCGGATCCCGTCCGCGGTTGACGCGTGCGGCGATCGCGGGCCTGATGCCGCGCTCCTGTCCAGCAGCGACAGCGGTTGGGTGACCTCGTCGCGGTTGCCGCCGGTCAGCGACACCGCGAGCGAAATCCCTGGCCCTGACCAGGACGTCCCCGACAGACAGCTGTTCGGCGGGATCGCTTCCTGCACGGCGGCACCATGGTCGTGGGCGTGGGCGTGAGCGGCGACGTGTGGCGTCCTTGACCGGCCGGCCGCGACTGTGGAGGGGCGGGCACCGGTCAAGCCGGGGCGGCGATAGCCGTACGGGGCCATAGCGGGTGTCTGTGGCTTTTGAGCCAAAAGCCATGAGCGGGTGCGCAACTTCTTGACCCCTGGGGAGTCACCCCATAGACATGGCCATGACCAAGGCCGGGCCTCGCCGGAGTCGATGCGCCAAGGGGGACAAGGGCAGGACCGGCCTGCAGAACCAGCAAGGGGGAACGAATGAAGAAAGTCAGCTCGATCTTGTTCGCCACCGCGATCGCGGCGACCGGCGTCCTGCTCACGGGACCGGCGTCGTCCGCGGCCACCTCCGAGTCGTCGATGGGCGGCGCCGTCGCCGCCCTTGGACAGCAGAAGATCAACCTGAAGCAGGACGGGTGGGGCTCCGCCGAGAGCTGCGTGGTGTACTCCAAGACCTCGGTGCGCTGCTTCAAGACCCACGAGGAAGCGGACCGAGTACTGGGCTACTCCCGCGCCACCGACCCCCTGATGAAGGGCAAGAACGCGGCGCAGATCCAGGCCACACCGGCCTGCGCGAGCGGCTGGCTGTGCCTGTACGAGCACGCCAACGGAGGCGGACGTCGACTGATCTTCAGCGACTACTACTGGCACAACCTCAACGAGTACGGCTTCAACGACCAGACGTCCTCGTGGCGCAACAACCAGGGTTCCAGCCAGTGGGGTTGGCTGGCCCGTGACGAGGGGGGCAACGGTGGGCAGATCTCCATCAGCCCCAACACCTACAGCTCCAACCTCGGCGCCTACAACGACTGGGCGAGTTCTGTAGCCGCCTGACGGCCGAGGCACGAGTTACGCACGTGGGGGCGGCACCTTCCGAAGGTGCCGCGCCTTCCAGCGCCACCGTCGGCCGTGATGGTGTCCGACCTTCGGTAGTGCGACGGTCACCTTGTCGACATCGGGCGCGAACGCCGTGGAGTTGCCGAAGGTCAGGATGTGCACGCCGTGGAGTTGCCGAAGGTGAGGGTGTGCACGCCGGCCTTGAGCGAAGGCGTCGCACCGGATTCCCCGGCTGCTCGTCGGCTCCTGGGCCGTGACTAGTTTCGACCTGGAGTTCGATCACGACCGGCGCGCCGACCTCTTCCCGGTCACAGCGAAGCCGGGCGCAGACCATCCGGACGCGAAATTCCAGGGTCCCTCGCGACGGCCGGCTCGTCCTCCGCCGAGGCCAGGTGGAGAGGTGCGTCGTCCGCAGGCGCCGTCGCTCCGATGTGCAGGACGCGATGGTTCAGCGGGACGCAGACACGGGCACCCGCCGGCTCGAACCCGTCCTCACATCCGTTGAGGTGGACCGAAGGCCGAGAACGCGGCGGCGCGGCCCGGCTTTCGTCGTGGGTGCCTTGCGGCGAGGATGACGGGTTATGACGATCGTGTTCCGGGTCCCCGCCGGTGGTGCGGAGCGGGTGGGGTTCGCCTATTCGCCGACGATGGAAGCCGTACTGAGTCTCCATGTGCTGGTGGAGCCCAAGCACCACCCCGTCCAGCACGGCTGGGTGCGTGCGATGCGCAAGCTGTCCCCGGCGCTGAAGCGGGAGATCGAGGCGTTCTCCTACGCGGTGCGCTCGTACTTCCCCGAGTTCCTCTTTCCGCGTCCGACCGGTCAACTGACGGACTTCGAAGGCGAACTGGCCGGTTTGCGCGGCGCGGATCCGGAGCTGGTCCGCCTGGAGTTCGCCGTCCCCCTGCTCACTCCCTGGCCGGGCGGCGGCGAGGGCAGGGACCATCGTGTGCTGGACGAACCGGAGGTACGGCGCCTGCTGCGGGAGCGAGTCGCACGGGAGAGCGACGACGCGATGGCCGCGATGCTGCTCGACGATCCCCACGCGCTGCTGGAGCGGTTCCTGAGCATGCTGGCGCGCTACTGGCGGGAGGCGTTCGAGGAGGAATGGGCACGGCTCGAACCCGAACTCGCCGCCGGCGTCAGCGAAGCCGGACGCCAGATCGAGCAGCGCGGTCTGTACGGGATGCTTCGCGGCCTGTGGCCGGAAGTGCGCAGCGATCCGCGCGCCGAACGCTTCTGGCTGGAGCGGCCCCACGACCACGAGGTCACCATCGGCCCGGACGACACACTCGTACTCGCCCCCAGCGCCTATGTGTGGCCGCACGTGCGCGTCAACTGCGACGGTCCGTGGCCCCTCGGGCTCGTCTTCCCCGTCTCCTCGATCGTCCGGGAGGCCCGCCCGAGGATTCCACCGACCAGGCTCGTCGGCACACTCCGCGCGCTTGCCGACGACACCCGGCTGCGTGCCCTGCGACTGCTCGCCGAACGCCCGCGCAGCACCCAGGAGCTGGCCCCACTCGTCGGCGTCAGCGAGGCCGCCCTGTCCAAGCACCTGCGTGTCCTGGCGGACGCGGGCCTGCTGGAGCGCCGCCGCGAGGGCTATTACGTCCTGTACCGGCTTGCGCCCGGACAGGTGGCGGGTCTGACCCCCAGCCTGGAAAGTTTCCTGCACGGCGACGACGGGGCGACTGATTAGTCATCTGCCTAATAAGTGGATCAGGCCCTCGGCAGGATCCGACAGTGGCCGCATGTCACTGCTGAAGGACCGCAACTTCCTGCTTCTCTTCGCCGGCCAGGGCATATCCCGCTTCGGCGACGGCCTGTACACCGCCGCGACCGCCTGGCTGGCCTGGTCACTGACGAAAGACCCCACAGCCGTCGCCGTGGTCAGCGTCGCCGCGTTCGCGCCGGCGTTCCTGGCCACCTTCCTCGTCGCCTCGTACGCCGACCGCCGCGATCGCCGGAAGCTGATGATCGCCACAGACCTGGCCCGGGTCGCCGTGGTGGCCGTGGCTTCGGTGCTGCTCTCCCTCAACCTGCTGAACCTGCCCCTGCTTGTTGCGACCACGGCGCTGCTGGCGCTGATCGGCGCCCCGTTCGCTCCGGCCCGCAACGCCATCGTCCCGCAGATCGTGCCGGACGACCGCCTCCAGCAGGCCAACGGACTGCTGCAAGTCGCCTTCCGCGCCGCCTTCTTCGTCGGCCCGCTCATGCTCGCGCCGTTGCTGGCCTTCGGCTCGTTGCAGTCGGCGCTGGTGGTCAACGGACTCACGTTCCTGGGCTCGGCGGCCGCCGTGGCCGCCATCCGGGTGACTCGCCCCGCCCCGACCGGCGGTCAGACCGGGCTGTGGTCCGATCTCACCGCCGGGCTCAGGGCCGTGCGGGCCGCTCCCGACGTACTCGTGGTCATCGTGACCTTCGTCCTCGCCCTCGCCCTGACCAACGGATTCCTCACCGTCGGGCTGGTCGCCGTCGTAGGGCAGGGCGGCCAGTACGGCCTGCTGCTCGGTGTCGCCGGGGTCGCCGAAGTGGTGGGCGCCCTGGTCCTGGCCGGCCTGCGCATCCGCAGACTCGCACTGGCCGCGGTGCTGGCGTGGGCCCTGCTCGGGATCTTCCGAGCCCCTCTGGGAGCGTTCACCTCCACTGCTGTGGCGACGGTTCTCCTGACCGCCACGGGGCTGGCCTCGGCACTCACGGACATTCCCTTGATCGCACTGGTACAGCGGCGCGTCCCCGGCCATCATCTGGCGAAGGCGCTAGGCCTGTGGGAGGCCGGGGTGGCAGGAGCTTTGGCCGTCTCCCCCTTCGTGGCCTCGACCGCCATCACCGTCGCCGGGGTTCGGAACGCCTTCCTGCTCTCGGGAGCCGCCGTTGTCGTCCTGGCCGTTGCCGCCACGCTGACTCTCGCATGCGTCGGCGCACGGCAGCCCGGCCAGGAGCCCTTCATGGCCGACGGCACGACAAGCGTCCCGGCGCCTGGAGGGACAGCGGTGATCACAGCCCCTGCAAGTCAGGACCAGGGGTGACAGCATTCGGGGCCTATGCGTTCGCTGGGTCCATGAGCGGTCCAGGCCGGGGTGGAGGGAGGGGGCGCCCACCCCGGCTGGGTCTCAGCGGATGTGCTTCGCCGGCTTCGTGGCGGCGTTGAGCAGGTATTCCAGGGGGCCTCGGCGGAAGAAGCGGGACCAGATCGCGGCGAACACGATGCCCCGAGGACGAACAGGAGCAGCGGGACCCAGGACGCGAGCCGGCTGGGCCCCGGGGCGAAGACCGCCCGTGCCAGGTTGCGCTCGTCGTGTGTCCGGGTGCTGAGATCGCCCATCAGGACCGACCATGCGGGGGTCCAGGGGGCTTCGGGGTGAGCCCGCCCAGGGGCCGAGACGGACGCGTACGGCCATGGCGTTCACCTCGGTGAGCACGCCGGTGTCGAGGAGAGAGTGCGGGACAGGGCTCCAGCCCCTGCCTCCGCAACCTTCTTCCACCCGTGGCCGTATCTGGTACTGGCAGTCCTCGCGTCACAGAGGGCCGTGGTTCTCCTGTCGCCACAAGCCGAGAGTGGACACATGACAACAACCTTCAGCACTGTGAGGGAACGGGCGCCACGAAGGGAAGCACTCCGATGAGCGATGGCGTGATCTCCAGCGGCTGGGACGTCCTGGACGCCTCCCACGAAGCTTTGCGTACGGCGGTCCGCGCCGTCCCCTCCGACGGCTGGCACCTGCCTACGCCCTGCGCGGGCTGGACCGTCGCCCAGGTCTTCCAACACGCCGTCGGCGACCAGATCGGCTACGCCGCCGCACTGACCGGTGAACCCGGCCCCGACTTCAACCCGTTCGCCCCATCGGACGACATGGGGGGCGTGAACCCGGCCGTGTTCCTGGAGAACGCCCTGGCACGCGCGGCGAAGGCGTGGGCGGGGGTCGACCGGGACGCCGCCGCGGTACCCGTGCCCGTACCGCCGCACAAGCTGTCCCCGTGGTCGGGCTCAACAGCCTGCGGGCTGGACGCAGCAGTCCACGCCTGGGACATCGCCGCCGCGACGGGTCGGCCCTCGCCGCTCGCGCCCGAGCTGGCCCGCCCGCTCCTCCAGGTCGCCAGGGAGATCGTCGAGCCGCTGCGCCCCCGCGGCGCGTACACCGCCGCTCTGGCCCCCGACGAGGGCGACGACGATGTGGCGATCCTCCTGCGATACCTCGGCCGCGCCCCCCACTGGAACGCCAGTACTCCTCACGACGTGAGTGGTAAGGAACGGTAGGCTCGCCGGCCATGAGTCAGAGTGGTTCGCAGGTGGCGGCGTTCTTTCGGGATGTCCGCCAGAGCCGGATTGTCTGGCTTGTCCGGGACGATGACGGAAGTCCGACACACCTCTCCCAGGACGGCACACGCAGCCTTCCCTTCTGGTCGACCTCGGCCCGCGCCCAGAGGGCGGCGAAAATCTGGGGATCTGGGCTACGCGTCGAATCCATGCCGTTGGACACCTGGTGCGAACGCGTACTGCCCGATGCGTCTCAGGACGGACTCGTAATCGGCATGAACTGGAGCGGGCCGCGCCTGGTCGGCTGGAGCCTCACCCCCGTCCAAGTTCTGAACCGACTGGCGGCGACTGACCAGCCAACGGTATAGCTCTCCAGACACGCGTAGAGGACCCTGAAGCTCTGCATTTCGGCTTCGGTGCACAGCGCGGCTGCCCTGCCCCGCCGGCCCTGCGGTGCACAACCTGCAATGGTGGCCGGCGAGTTGGTCAGTGGCTCGCCCAACTGGTCAGTGGTTGTGTCACTTTGTGAGGGGGGCATTTGGAGGCTGTTCCGGGGGTCGCCTCGTATGGCTCAGCAAGATCAATGTCAGTGTTTTCTTGATGTCACTGACCCGCCGTGGACGACAGGTGAGACACCTGTTCGTCGCCAGCGAAGACGGTCGTGGTCCATGGCCGCCGCTGCCAGGGTGTACTCATGCATACGACACCGGATGGACGGCCGATCCCGCCCGCGCATGCCCCCGAGCGCACAATGCTGGAAGCATGGCTGGACTTTCACCGTGCGACTCTCGCCCTGAAGTGTTCGGGCCTCAAAGATGATCAATTACGGCTTGCGGCGGCGTCACCGTCGTCGATGACGCTGCTCGGTCTCGTTCAACACATGGCTGAGGTGGAGCGCAACTGGTTCCAGCGTGTGTTCGCAGGTCTGACCGTGTCGCCGGTCTTCGGGGAGGGCAACCTCGACGGCTTCGCCCTTCAGCCGGAACGAGGACTCGACGAGGCGATGGCCGCCTGGCAAGGGGAGGTTGCCCGAGGTCGTGAGCTGATCGCTGACGCATCGTTGGATGACTCCGGCCAGCTGCCCGAACAGGAAGCGGGTCACGTCGGCGATCAGCGAATCTCCCTGCGCTGGATATTGGTGCACATGATCGAGGAATACGCACGTCACAACGGTCATGCTGATCTCATCCGCGAGCAGGTCGACGGAGTCACCGGCGCGTGAGACGTGCTGGCGCGGTAGAAGAGACCGCGCCAGCACCCAGCAACCCTTCTCAGTCGGCGGCGGCCTGCTCGGCCGGGGCTTTGGTGTGGGCGAGGCGTTACGACTCGGTGCCGGTCTGGATGATCGCGCTGTTGAAGGTGAGACGGTCGACGATGGCAGCGAGAGCCGGGGATCAGTGAAGTACTTCGTCCAGCCATCTGGGGCTGGCACTTGTTCCCTCACACGGGTTGCCGCTGCCACCTGGCCGTTTCTCGTTCCTGCGGTCCTCGTTGGTTCTCGCGGTGGCAGCCTGGTTTTCAAGGTGCTGCCTTGACCGTTCAGGTGCGAGGAAGGTGTGCCGGTGGCCGAGGCGAGACTGCAGGTCATCGCGGGCGGGGCCGTCCCGCAGACGCCGCTGACGACGGATCCGTGGCAGTTCCAGGCGGCGTGTGTCGACGCGTTCGTCGCTTCGTGGAGGGCCCGTGGGTTCAGCCCGGTGACCATCGACAACGACATCGGGCTGCTGGAGCGGACGCTCACGGCGCTCGGCCGACCCGCGTGGGACGTGACGCCCGAGGACATCGACCGCGTCGTCGGTGACCTCACGGTCCAGGGCCGCAAGACCTCGACCCGGCGGGAGTACGTGCAGATCTTCAAGGGCTTCCACCGGTTCTTGCAGGCCCGTAAGGCGGCCGAGATCGAGGCCGCGTTCGGCGTCCGGCTGGTCTGCCCGGTCGACGAGTTCAACGCTTCGCGGCATGTCGGCGACGAGTCCCCGGCTCTGCTTCCGCCGCCGACACCCGAAAGGGTGGCCGAGTTCTTCGACTTCATGAAGCAGCGGATCGCCACCGCCCGGAAGTACGGACCCGCGGCCCGTGACTATGCGATGTTCCGGACGCTGTATCACGCCGGGCTCCGCTCGGAAGAAGCCTCGCTGCTGGAAAGGCCGGACGCGCACTTCGCCCGTGGCCCGTTCGGCAAGCTGCATGTCCGTTTCGGCAAAGGCGCCCACACCTCCGGGCCTCGCCCTCGCTGGGTTCCCATGCTCGACGGTCTCGACCTCGTGCTGCGGTGGTTCCTGGAAGACGTACGGCCCAAGTTCCCCAACTCGCCGGTGCTGTTCGCCGACGAGTCCGGTGGCCCCCTGCACCGCGGGACGATCCGCAACCGGCTGCGGTATCTCATGCAGCTGGAAGGACGGCCGGCGGACGAGCGGTTCAGCCCGCATGCGCTGCGGCGGGCCTGCGCGACGCACAACTACGAACGCGGCGTCGACCTGGTGGCGATCCAGCAAATGCTCGTCACTGGACGGTCAGCTCGACCATGCGATATGTCCGGCCCTCCGCGACCTTCATCGAGGACGCGTATCAGCGGGCGGTCGCCAGCACGCTGGCCGAGCTGACGGGGAAGGACACCACGTCATGAAGATCCAATGGCGGCTGCGGATGGCCGCAGCCCAGCGCGAGGTGTGGACCGGGACGGAACTGCGGCGGCTCCTGGCCGAGAAGGCCGGCCTGGAGCTGTCCTCGGCGTCGGTGTCCGCCCTGTTCACCAAGGAGCCCTCGCAGATGAAGATGACCACGCTGGCCGCGTTGTGCACCGCGCTGGAGTGCACCCCCAACGACCTGATCGAGGTCGACACCACCCCCGTCGAGCGACCCATTGCACCACCCCGGCCGGTCGCCGACCTTCCGCCAGCAGCCTCAGCCAGGGGCCGGTCCATGCCACCCCTGTGACCAGCGGAGAGCACGATGGGCAAGAGGCAACGAGACTGCGTCACCTGCGGGGCTCCCGTCGGATATCTCGACCGCCTGCACTGTTGCCGATGCCGGCGCCGGATCGAGGAACAGGCGGCCAAGGCGACATGCCCGGCCTGCGGCAAGGCTCGCGTTCTGCAGCAGGACACCGGCCGGTGCATCACGTGCTCCCGCGTCTGCGAAGAATGCGGCCATCCAGTCCGCGCGGCCCACACCCGACTGTGCCGGGACTGCCGCCGCAAAGCCGAGCAGACCGCAGCCCAGCAGGTGTGTCCCCGCTGCGGCAGGCCCGGCTATCTGCGAGAAGACACCGGCTGGTGCGGCCACTGTTCCCGGCCCCGCCAAGACAAACAGCCACCGCGGACCTGTCGCAAGTGCGGCCAGGTGCGGCGCCATGCCGGACTCGGGCTGTGCTCAGCATGCTGGCAGAAGCATCCCGGCCGCCCCTTCATCCGCGGTGAACACCTCCGAGACCAACTCGCCGACCCGCCGGAGTGGCTCGATACCTTCATCGCCCATGTTGCGGGCACCCACTGCGTCTCCAGGGCCTGCGGCTTCGTCACCGACTTGGGCCGACTCCTGGGAGACGAGCACTCCAACTCGCCCCAGGCGCTGTTGGAGCGGTCCCGCAGGCCAGGGCGGTCGATGGGCTCGTTCGCCCGTGCACTCGAGGACTTTTTCACCCTCCATAGCCTGGCCCTGCCCACTGACCAGGCCGAACGACTCGCGGTCGGCCGACGCAGACGCCGCATCGACGCGGTCCCCGAACCGCTGCAGCAGGCCGTCATCGCCTTCGACGCCTTCCGGATGCGGGCGCAGCAGCGGGCCCGGCGGGCCGGCACCCGCCCCCGCAGCAACCACACTCTGGAAACAGCTCTGACCATCCTGCGTGACCTGGCGCTCTTCCTGATCAGCCAGCGGAACAAGAACGACTGGGCCCTCGTCGATGTTCACGACGTCGAAGCGTTCCTGGCCACCTTGCCCAAAGCCCGCAAGCGCCAGCTGGTCGTGCTGGGCCAGTTCTTCCGCTTCGCCCGTGCCCAGCACATCGTGCTGATCGATCCGACCCGGAACATGACCTCCAAGAGCTCAAAGGGTTTCCGCGGCAGGACCCTCACCCTCGACCAGCAGCGCTGTCTCTTCCGCCGCTGGACGACCAACGAGGAGGTCCATCCCCACGAGGCAGTCGTGGGGATGCTCGCTCTGCTGCATGGTGCCTCCAGCTCGGAGGCCCGGATGCTGCAGGTCAACGACGTGGACCAGCAGGCCCAAACGGTCCGGCTCGGCAAGCGGCCCCATCCTGTCCCGCTCGATCCCGCCTCATGGACAGTGCTTCAGCGCTGCCTGGACCATCGCCAGGCATGGCGGACCGACAACCCACACGTCGTAGTCACCAAGGGGACAAAGGCCGGGCGAAGCCCGGCCTCCACCGCCTACCTCTCCCACGTCCTCGACGACTGCGGCTTCCCGCCCCGGATGATCCGCAGCACCCGCCTTGTCGACATGGTGAACACGATGGACCCCAAGCTCGTCGCCGCCGCGTTCGGAATGGACCCGCAGGCCACCCTGATCTATCTCGCCGACCACGTCGACGAGGGCCGTCTGCCGGCTCCGTGACCAGTCGGCCTGGTTAAGAAAGGCGCAGGCCGCCCGGAAGTTCCTCTTCAATGATCTCGACCAGCCAGTCGAAGGCGGTCGGGCCACGGCCGGCGCGGGCTTCCGCCAGCCGGGCGGCCATGTGTTCCTTGTTCGTCGGATGACAGCGGGCGAGCCACATCTCGAGCTGCCGGGCAGTCTCGGGGTGCCCGAGATGCTGGCGGGAGGCTTCGTGGTCACGCCATTCGATCATGAAGTCGCCATCGTCCGGTGTCCCGAAGCCGCCGCGGAGGCAGTCAGCGAATGCATCGAGGTTCCGGCCGAAGTAACCGCCGCAGCCGATGCTCTCGCCGGCGACCCGCCAGAAGTCCTCCAGCGACCTGACCTGGCTGCCGTCCAGCACATATCTCACTGTCACAGCCCGCAGAGTACGTCCAACCCGGCGGCCTGCCCATTCGTTTTGAACCCGTGCTGTTCAGGCAGCACCTCGCACGGGTTCGCCGGAACGTGTGCGCTTTGCTGAAGGATTCGTTGGAGGCGATGGCGACGCTGCTCATCTCTTCGCGTTCGGTCAGCACCTGGAACAGCAGCTCAGCGCCCAGCCGGTCGAGTTCCGTGTAGCCGAGTTCGTCGATGCAGAGGAGGTCGACGCGGCGGTAGCGGGAGATCGTCTTGGACAGCCGCTTTTCGTCGGCGGTCCTCCGAAGCAGTGCCCCTGGGCTGACCTGATCGGATGCAGCGCCATGGGTTTCTCGTGGTTTCACAGCGCGGCCGATGAGTTTGTGCCTCCCGGCCGGTCCAAGCTCATGACAGCCCAGGAAAGGACATTGCCATGTCGGAGCTTCTCGTCGACTTCATCACGTCCCTAGACGGCTACGCATCGGGAGAGGGGTGGCCCGGGTTCTGGGGCCTCGAGGGCCCGGAGTACCTCGCATGGCTCGGCGAGCAGCCCGAGGCCACCTACCTGATGGGAGCGAACACCTACCGCCTGATGTCGGGCTTCGCCGCAGGGAAGGTCCCGGAGGGCCAAGACGAGTTCAGGCCCGAAGAAGAGGCGTCCGTCGACGAGCTCACGCAAGCGTCCAAGGTGGTGTTCTCCTCCTCCCTCGAGGAGCCGCTGACGTGGGCCAACTCCACGCTGGTCCGCGACGACGCCGTCGAGGCGGTCCGCGCCATGAAGGCGAACGGCACGGGGCTCCTCAGCACGATCGGTAGCCTCAGCCTGTGCCGGTCCCTGCTACGAGCCGGACTCGTCGACCGCTTCCGGGTGGTGATGTTCCCGGTGATCACCGGGGCCACGGGCGCGGAACGCATCTACGACGGCTACCCGGACGTCGCCCTCGAGATGATCGAGCACCGCACCTTCGACGGCCGCACCCAACTGGTCGAGTACAAGCCCCGCGTGCTCGAGCATCCGCCGCTCGGCGCCCCTGCGTGACATCGCCCCGTCCGCCGGTCCGGGCGGTCGCCATGGCCGGCGCCGATGGGTGTGGAGCAAGACCAGGTAGGGGGTGATCGGCCGACGTCAGGACGTCCGGTCCGGGTCGAGGCGGGTTGCCGGAGGCAGGGTCCCTCTCGCACCCGGAGGCGATCCGCGGCCTCGGCCGACACGGCCGAGGCCGAGTGGCGCACGGACGGCGGTGACTTCGGCGTGCGTCCGCCCGAGACGAAAGCGGACTCCGCGTGGGCACCCCTCGTCGTGCATGTCGGCAGGGGTGAACATGAATGAGAGCCGGACGGCCCGCATCTGGCCCCTACGGCTCCTACGGGATGATCTCTGCCAAGGGCCGCCGACGGGCTGCTCGGTCGCGTGGACCTGAACGGCCCCGACAAGCAGCGCATGCCCAGTACCTCAACATCCTTTTTGTCCAGCCCATGGAGGATGGACAGACCCGGTCGCTCCCCCAGCCGCCGAATTCGCTGGTAACAGCCCTGCCGGTCGGGCCACAGTCAGGCTCGGGCGGTGTACAAGGCGGCGTATCCGGTGAGGCCGGCCCGATGACGGTCGACGGTGCGCATGTCCCCAGCCGGCTCGGTCGCAGTGCTCATGTCTGGGGCTCGGGCGCGAGCTCCTTGACCAGACCCTCGACGAGCACCCTGATCTCGTCCCGGATCGGGCGGACGGCCTCGACACCCTGACCGGCCGGGTCCTCCAACTGCCAGTCCAGATACCGCTTGCCGGGGAAGACAGGGCAGGTGTCGCCGCAGCCCATGGTGATGCATACGTCGGACTCCTTGACCGCGTCCACGGTGAGGATCTTGGGGACTTCGGCGGAGATGTCGATGCCGACCTCGGCCATGGCCTCGACAGCGGCGGGGTTGACCTGCCCGCCCGGGTCGGAGCCGGCCGAGCGGACCTCGACACGGTCCCCCGCCAGGTGGGTCAGCCACGCGGCGGCCATCTGGGAGCGGCCGGCGTTGTGGACACAGACGAAGAGCACGGAGGGCTTGTCGGACATCAGAGGTCTCTCTTGGTCTGGTGCCGGAACGGCGACGGAGGATGGGTACACATCAGTACCCGATGGTGTCAGCCACCACTGATGTGAGAGTATCAGCGCATGCTGACGTCAGTCGACACTGATCTGATCCGGGTTCTGGCCGACCCGCTCAGGCTCCAGATCGTGACCCTCCTCGCCAAGGAGACGCTGTGCACCACGCACCTCGTCCAGGAGACCGGCGCGAGACAGACCAACCTCTCCAACCACCTGAAGGTGCTGCGCGAGGCCGGGGTCGTGGAGACCGAGCCGTGCGGCCGGTACACGTACTACAGGTTGCGCCCGGACGTCATCGCATCGCTCGCGGGCCAGTTCGCCGAGCTGGCGGCGTCCGCCCGTATCGCCGCCGACAACAAGCGGTCCTGCCCCTGATTTTTCGCCACCCTGGCGACCGCACGAGGAGTTCCGTTGACCGCCACCCACGAGTCCGCCGCGGAATCGGCGACACCCGACGTCACCCCGCGCCCCTCTCCGGGAGCCGTTCCTCCGCGCAGACCGCTCGTCGCCCGGGCCGCCTCCGAACTCATAGGGACCGCACTGCTGGTGGCGGTCGTGGTCGGCTCCGGCATCCAGGCCACCGAACTCACCGATGACGTCGGCCTGCAGCTGCTGGCCAACTCCCTGGCCACCGTCTTCGGGCTCGGCGTGCTGATCCTCCTACTGGGCCCGGTCTCCGGCGCTCACTTCAACCCGGTCGTCACGCTGGCGGATTGGTGGACGGGGCGGCGCGGCGGGGCCGGGGTGACGCTGCGCGAGGCAGCCGTCTACGTGCCGACGCAGATCACGGGCGCGATCGCGGGCGCGGTCCTGGCGGACGCCATGTTCGGCATGCCACTGGTGCAGTGGTCCACCCACGACCGGGCGGCAGGACATCTGCTACTGGGCGAGGTGGTCGCGACGGCGGGTCTGGTCCTGTTGATCTTCGGCCTGGCCCGCACCGACCAGCTGCGCTTCGCCCCCATGGCCGTCGCCTCCTACATCGGCGCCGCCTACTGGTTCACCTCCTCGACCTCCTTCGCGAACCCCGCGGTGACCATCGGCCGTACCTTCAGCGACACGTTCGCGGGCATCGCACCCGGGTCTCTCGTGGGCTTCATCGGCATGCAGGTGATCGGCGCCGTGGTCGGGCTGGCATTGGTGGCGCTCATCTTCCAGCCTGAGCGGGAAGCCGCCGAGTGACCCGGACGGCCCAGGTGGTGGTGATCGGCGGCGGCCAGTCCGAGCTCACCGCCGGATACCACCTGCGCCGCCAGGGACTCGACCGAGTCATCCTCCGCGCCCGGACCACAGGGGGTACGTGGCAGAACACCCGGGACTCCCTGTATCTGTGCTCCCCGGCCGCCCCCCTCCTCCCGCCTCGGTCGGCTATGCCACCGCAGGTGGGCCAGACGCATCCAGACGCGCAGCACGTGGTGGAGTACCTCGCCGACCAGGACGGGCGGCCCCTGTCCGGCATGCGCCGGGTCGGCACCGGCTGAGCGTAGGGTCGCGGCGGCGGTAGGGATCTCGCTGACCGCCGACTCACCGATCTCACCAAACCGCACCCACCGCACCCACCGTGTCGACCACGTCGACGCAGGCCGCATCGCGGGCGGCGAGGAGACACGCCTCCACCGTCATTCAAGTCGCAGGACACCAGGGGCTCGATCTTCGAAGATCTCTTTCAACCAGTCGAAGACGGTCGGTCCGCGCTCCTCACGCGCCGCGGCCAGCTCGGCACTGACCGCTGGGCGGTTCGTGGGATGGCAGCGCGACAGGCGGATCTCCAACTGTCGCGCAGTCTCTGGGTAGCTCAAGTGCTCGCGAGACGCCTGATGGTCCCGCCACTCGACCACGTAGTCATCGTCGTCGGGCGTTCCGAATCCGCCGCTGAGGCAGTCGGCGAAAGCGTCGAGATTGCTGCCGAAGTAGCCACCGGGACCGTTGATCGTCTCGCCTATGACTCGCCAGAAGTCCTCCAGCTTCCTGATCCGGGTGCCGTCCAGCACGTATGTCGTGGTCACAGCCCGCAGGATACGCGCGGCTCCGTGGGAAGCGACTCGACCGGGGGCTGCGGCGACGCTGTTCCATTTCGCGACGAGAGCCTGATCTACGCCGGCCGCCGCCCCTCGAAAGCTGGGCGGGCCCCGACCCGGCCTGGACCGGAGTCATTCCGGCCGTTCCGAGGAGCGACGGCGGCCCGTGAAGTAAAGGATCTGGCTTCAGTTCAGGATGGCGGTGGCTTCGATCTCCACCAGGTGGTCGGGGATGTCCAATGCCGCGACGCCCAGCAGCGTGGCCGGCGGGGCCGGGGTGACGCCCAGCTTCGCGGATGCGCGACCGATTCCGTCCAGAAGCTGGGGCATCTTGTCGGGGGTCCAGTCGACGACGTGGACGGTCAGTTTCGCCACGTCGTCGAAGGAACCGCCGACCTCGGCCAAGGCGGTGGCGATGTTGAGATAACACTGCTCGACCTGGGCGGCGAGATCGCCCTCGCCCACCGTGGCCCCTTCGGCGTCCCAGGCGACCTGCCCGGCGATGAAGACCAGTTTCGTCCCCGTCGCGACCGCCACCTGTCGGTAGACGTCGATCTTGGGCAATCCGTCGGGGTTCACCAGTGTGATGGCCATGCTCTCTGCCTCCTCGTCGAGCGAGCCGGTGGGCTCGCTGCCAACGGACCAAGGGCGCCTCGGTCTCTTGTGGTTACTCAGGCACCGTAGGAGAGTGACTGCTGACGTGGAAGTACGCACTTTTCAGTGACTGGAGAACCTCACGGTGACCAAGCAGTTCACGGGCTCGCCCGATGAAGCGGACCTTCGGCGCGCGGATTCCCTGGCGCGGGAGATCTTTTCGGACGTTGCCAACAAATGGGCACTTCTGATCATCGAGGCCCTCGGCGAGCACACCCTGCGCTTCGGCGAACTGCGGAACGAGATCGAGGGCATCAGCCACAAGATGCTCACCCAGAACCTGCGCATGCTCGAGCGCAACGGTCTGGTCCAACGGACGGTGCACCCCGTCGTGCCGCCCAGGGTCGAGTACGCCCTCACCGAGCCGGGCCAGGCCCTGCGGGTGACGATCGACGGACTGTGCGACTGGACCCACCGGTACCTCGGCCACATCGAGACCTCCCGGCACCGCTTCGACACCTGAGTCGGGCGGCCGCGTCGCTTGAAGTGCGGACGGCGGCGCCACAAGCGCCGCTTCGTGTCAGGCTCTGGCGGATTGCCGAGCTCGGGAACCGTCCGCCGCGAGCGGAAGACTGCGCAACGACAGTGCGCTCGGCGCCGGCAGCGCTCCGTGGGCCGCCTCGGCGCGGAACGACTGGAGCAAGTACGCCACCAGACGCCGGGACGCCGCACGGTCACCCGGCAGCGCGGTGACCAGACCGCAGTGGGCCAGCAGGGCCACAGCGATGTCGGAGGGGTGAAAGTCGGCGCGTAGCGCGCCCGCCGCCTGTGCCCTGCGGACCAAGGTCATGAAGTCCCGCTCGGTCTGCTCCCGCACGCGCGCGTGTTCTCGTGTGCTGTCTGGAAAGGCCGTGACGAACGCGGCCGGGAAGCCCCGTTCCTCCCGTTGCAGTTCGCAGACCGTCTCGACCAGCCGCTGGAAGCCCTGCCACGGATCGGGATCGGCCAGCGCGTCGGTGAGTGCCCGAGCGCACGTGTCCATCTGGTGTGCGAACGTGGCCCGCACCAGGGCGTCCCGCGTCGGAAACCGCCGGTACAGCGTCGCCACGCCGACCCCCGCCCGTCGGGCCACGACCGCCATGGGTGCGTCGATGCCGTGCTCGGCGAAGACCAGGCGGGCGGCCGAGAGGATGCGCCGCCGGTTGCGCCGGGCGTCCGCCCGCAGACCGTCCTGCCCCGCGATCCGAGAGGATTCCCCCACCGCTGTCTCTCACCTCCGGTCAAGTGGACGATCCCGTCCACTTGTCAGCCTACGCTCGGCGCCACGATCCCCCGCCACTGGTGGCGAAGGCGAGAACGAAGGCGAGTACGAAGGCGATGGACGACCGCATGATGAAAGCCGTACTGTTCGACCGCTTCGGCGGCCCCGAGGTGCTGTATGTGGGCCGGGTCCCCCGTCCCGGACCGGCACCCGGCGAAGTCCTCGTGCGTGTGCGCGCGTTCAGCGTGAACGGCGGTGAGCTGGCTGCCCGTTCCGGAAGGGCGCGTCTCATCACGGGCCGGAAGTTCCCGCAGCGCGTCGGGCTGGACTTCACTGGTGAAATCGCCGAACTCGGCTCAGGGGCCACGGGCGTGGCGGTCGGCGACCAGGTGTGGGGTGTCCTGGGCCGCAGCTCCGGATTCGGCAGCGCCGCGCAGTACGTGACCGTACGGCCCGAGCGGCTCGGTCGGGTCCCGGACGGGCTGGATCTGGTGGCCGCCGCCGCGCTGCCGGTGGCCACCACCGCCGTCACGGCTCTGCGCGACAAGGCCGCGTTGAGCCCCGGCGAACGGCTGCTCATACGGGGCGGGGCAGGCGGCGTCGGCAACGCGGCCGTCCAGCTCGGACAGGCGTACGGCGCCGAGGTCACGGCCCTGGCCCGCGCAGCCAACCTCGACTTCGTCCGTACGCTCGGAGCCCACCACGCCGCCGACCACCGGACCGTCTCACCTGCGGAACTCGGACTGTTCGACGTGGTCCTCGACACGGCGGGAAGCGACCTGCGTGCCGTCCGGCGGATGCTGAAACCCGGCGGACGCATGGTCACCATCGCCATCGACCTGACGCGGCCCGCCGCCTCGCTGGGCTACCTCGCGGCCAGTGCTGTCCACGGACGTGGCCGAGTGCGCTTCTTCAGCGGCAACCCCGAACGCGCTCACCTCGACGACCTCGCCCGCCATGTGACGGAGGGAAAACTACGGCCGGCAGTGGACACGGTCTTCCCGCTGGAAGAGACAGCGGCGGCACACCGCGCGCTGGAGGCGGGCGGGGTGCGGGGCAAGTACGTGGTCCAGGTCGACTAGGGGTTGTCGGGAAGGCGCTGGTCACAGCCACTCCTAGAGGGCCGCGGCCAAGCGGTCGGCCACTGGCCAACCCCGACCTGGCCGAACCCTTCACACCCAGCCCCGGGACGTTCGAACTCTTGGTCTGCGTACACCGCCAGAGCGGCCGCTACGCCGGCCACCTCGAACTCCACCCCGACAGGAACGAGCTCGGCGGCACCCTCGCCCCCGACCACCGAGGCCAGGGCCTCGGCGTCGAACTGTTCCTGGCGGGTGCGGAGTTGGCCCACGGCCACGCCGGCCTGCCGACGGTACGGGCGGGCACGGCGACGGATAACCTCCCGTGCCGCCGTGCCCTGGAACGCGCCGGCTTCGTCCCGGCCCGCCACACCCTGCCCGACGGCCGCGAGATAGACACAGTCTGGTACCAGCACGAGGGCACCGCGTCCACCTGTACGAGGCCTTGAGTACGTCGCCGCCTCGCCCTCTCGGGGTCGGTCATGAGGCAGCCGGGTCACCGACCATTCGATCGCAAGCCGGCGCACATGCCGATGGCGCCGATGCGTTCGCGGTCGACGAAGGGCCGGGTGCCGAGGTGGTCGGCAGCCACGTGGAAGCCCTTTCCCCGCTTCACGTCAGTCTGAGTGGCAGACCTGAACGTTCGTGCAGGGATTCGAGTGCGGTGGCGTCCACGGCCGCGACGCGCAGTGTGTCGGTGTTGTAGGAGTAGCTGGCCAGAACGCGTCTCGTCGGGTCGATGAAGCTCAGCCAGTGACCGCCCTTCTGCATCTCGTGAGATCCGAGGTACCCGAGCAGCGACTCGACGACTCCCAGTTGCTGCTGATGGATGCGGCACGTGGCTTGATGCGGAAACGACCTCAGGGCCTGCCTGGCGGCGACATTGACCAGGAAGGACGACATCTTCCGGGATTCGCTGAACCACTTTCCGCCCGGCTCGCTCCGGCCATGGACTCTGGGGTCGGGCCAGTTGACATCATCCGGGCGCACGCTCCACTGGGTGAGCTCTCGGTTCTCCCCGCAGAAAACCAGGTGTCCGTCCTCGATGCTCAGGTGCTCAGGTGCGCTCACCCGGAGAGTGTGCTCGTGGCCGCTCATGCCCATCAGCTCCGGGTGCCGGCCGGCTGCGGCGTAGTAGTCACGCATGGCGTCCGGCAGGCGGATCCCCAAGCGATCCTCGGCAGCGGTGACTTCGGCATCCGTGCATCCGTCGTTCGGAGTCCAGTTGCCGAACGCGGTCGACAGGAGTTCCTGAAGCAACTCTTTGATCATGGCAGGCCCCAAGCGATGGGATCATCACTCACCGCGAGTGAGCGTTCCGTCCGCAATGATCATAAGTGAACTCCTCACGGCCCGGCCTCACTGCCGGCTTCGGCAAGCGGGCGACCGGTTCGATGCGCCGCAGCGGCCGCTCAGAGGTGGTCGTCCAGCAGTTGCCGTACCTCGGCGGTGGTCATGGGCCCCGTGCCGTGGGCCAGCACCTCTCCCTCCTTCAGCAGGACGCAGGACGGGGCTCCGGTGATCCCGTATCGCTCGGTGGCGGCCGGACAACGCGTGATGTCGGCGCGGACGACCGTCAGGCGGCCCGCGCAGTCGTCGGCGACGGCGCCCACGACGAGGTCCATCACCCGGCAGGGCTCGATCGCCTTGGGCCATGTCCCGGTGAAGTATGCGAGGACCGGAACTCCGCTCTTCCCGAGGATGAAATCGAACTCCGCGTCCTCACGGGGGCGGTGGACCCGCTTCGTCATGGAAGCTCCTGACCTCACGTTCCGTCTTTCCGTCCCCCATCATCTCTCGCGCGGGGCGCCGGACCGGGGCGCGTCGTCCGCCGGATCCGGTCGAGCCGCGTCAGCCGGCCCGCAGACCGACCGCCAGCGTCAGTTCGAGGACGCGGTCCGGCGAGGCGAGATCCGGAAACAGCTCCCGCAGCTGGGACATGCGGTAGCGGACGGTCTGGGGATGGACGAACAGCGCCGCCGCGACCTCGTCCCGCCTGCCCTGGTGCAGCAGCCACGCCCGCAACGTCTCCTCCAGCCGTCGTCCGGTCGCTTCGGGCAAGGCCCGCAACGGTGCGAGGGCTCGGGCGCGCAGGTCCGCGAAGGCGTCCGCGTCGGCGCTCAGCACCAGCTCGGGCAGGTGGTCCTCGGTGTCGCGAATGTCAGCGGAGAGGGAGCGCGCGCGTACGGCGCGCGCGTACGAGGCCGACGCGCGCACCCACGGTCGGGCCGGGCCGACCACGGCGCTGCGGTCGGCCAGCTGCCGCAGGAGATGTGGTCGGTCGGCATCGGGGACGAGCAGCACGCCGGTGGCGTCCGGCAGATCGTCGAGGACGAGGGTGTTCGGGTCGAGCACGCGGTAGGCGGGCCGTGCCTGGGCGGCGGGAAGCAGGACCGCGGTCAGCGAAACCGGAGGCTGCCACCCGGCCCGTTGCGCAGAGGCCAGCAGGACGTCCGAGCTCGCGTCGGCGAGGAGGTCGCGGGCCAGGTGTTCCAGGTGGCGCTCGTGGGCCCTGCCCCGGGCGGCCAGTTCGTCGGCGTGGCCCGCGGCGCTCGCGGCGGAGAGCTCGTCGATGTAGGCGAAGGTCAGTTCGGCGAACTTGGCGACCTCGGCGGCGGGCAGACCCGCGGGTACGGCTCCCGCCGCCAGGCACCGCCAGGCCACGCGGGCCCCGACGCGGTAGGCGCTGAGCAGAGCGTCCATCGAACGGCCGTCGCGGACCTCGCCGCGGCCCAGCTCGTAGGCCGCGTCCCCGGCGTCGCCCTCCGTGGCGTTCCCGCTCGCGAGGTCCAGATAGTGCCCCAGGGCGGTGCGGACGGCGCGGCGGATGGTGGCGCCCATGTGGCCCGACAGGGCGCCTGCGTAGGGAGGGACCTCGTCGATGATCGCCTGGACGACCTCGTCGGCAGTGGTCCTCAGCGCGGCCCGAAGTGCGGTGACCGTCGTCTCATCCAGGGCCAGCTCGCTGACCCTGCGGATCGCATGACTCACGTTTCTATTCCCTGCGAACAATTCAGCCGACCAGTTTCACATCCTGCGGTCAGGACTTTACGCCTTGAGGCACAGCAAGCTGGACTCATGACGAGTACAGCCCTCCGCAGCGGGGCGTGGAAACTGCTGGAGATGGTCACGACGCCGCTGCTGCCGTCGGACTACCTCGACCTGGTCAGCCCGCTGCGCGCGGGCGCGGACCTGCGGGGGCGCATCGAGGCCGTGCACCCCGAGACGGGTGACGCCGCGACGATCGTGATCAGACCGGGACGGGGCTGGCGCGGCCACACGGCCGGTCAGTACGTGCGGATCGGGGTCGACGTCGACGGGGTGCGCCTGTGGCGCGCCTACTCGGTGACGTCACCGACGAACCGCCAGGACGGCCGCGTCACGATCACCGTGAAGGCGATCCCGGACGGCAAGGTCAGCAACCACCTGGTCCGCAGGACGAAGCCGGGCACGCTGATCCAGCTCGACCAGGCCACCGGTGACTTCGTACTGCCGCGGGCCAAGCCCGCCAAGGTGCTCTACCTGACGGCCGGCAGCGGCATCACCCCGGTGATGGGCATGCTGCGCGACACCGAGTTCGACGACGTCGTCATGGTCCACTGCGCGCCGCGGCCGCAGGACGTGATCTTCCGCGACGAGCTGCATGCCCTGGTCGCGGACCGGAAGCTGCGGCTCACCGAGGTGCACACCGACACCGACGGCATGCTCGACATCGCCCGTCTCGACGAACTCGTGCCCGACTGGGCCGAGCGCGAGACCTGGGCCTGCGGGCCCGCGGGCCTGCTCGACGCTGCCGAAAAGCACTGGGCCGAGCACGGCGTGCACGAACGCCTGCACACCGAACGCTTCCGCCCCGGCATCGTCGTCGCCGGCGAAGGCGGCGAGGTCACGTTCAGCGGCACCGGCAGGACCGTCGACGCGGACGGCGCCACGCCGCTTCTCGACGTCGGCGAGGAAGCCGGCGTGCTCATGCCCTCCGGGTGCCGCATGGGCATCTGTTTCGGCTGCGTCACGCCGCTCAAGGCGGGCGCCGTCCGCGACCTGCGCACCGGCGAGATCACCGAGGCCGAGCCGGGCGTCCTCATCCAGACCTGTGTGTCCGCCGCCGCGGGCCCCTGCGACATCGAACGGTAGGAGCACCTTGACCGCCATCGACCCCACCGCCCATCTGACCGCGGAGCAGATCGAGGAGCTCGGCCGCGAGCTGGACGCGATCCGCGACGAGGTGATCGCGAGCCGCGGTGAGAAGGACGCCGCCTACATCCGCAAGGTCATCTCGGCGCAGCGCAAGCTGGAGCTGGTCAGCCGGGGTGTGCTGCTGTTCTCGTTCTTCCCGCCCGCGTGGATCATCGGCACCGCGGGTCTGTCCGTGGCGAAGATCATGGACAACATGGAGATCGGCCACAACATCCTGCACGGCCAGTGGGACTGGATGCGGGACCCGAAGATCCACTCCACCACCTGGGAATGGGATCACGTCTCGCCGGCCGACCAGTGGAAGCACTCCCACAACGAGCTGCACCACACGTACACCAACGTGATCGGCAAGGACAACGACCTCGGCTACGGCATCATGCGCGTCGACGAGGACCAGAGGTGGCACCCGTTCCACATCGGCCAGCCGGTGTGGAACTTCATCAACGCCTGCTTCTTCGAGTACGGCATCGCGGCGTACGACCTGGAGCTCGGCAAGAACCTGCGCAAGCGCCGCCGCAAGGACCCGGAGTTCCGCGCGCGGGCCAAGGCCGTGGGCCGCAAGATCCGCAAGCAGGTGCTCAAGGACTATGTGATCCACCCGCTGCTGTCGGGCCCGTCGTTCCTCACCACGCTCGCCGCCACGTTCACCGCGAACCTGGTCCGCAACATCTGGTCCCACTCGGTGATCATGTGCGGGCACTTCCCCGAGGGTGTGCAGGTCTTCGAGCGCCGGTCGATCAAGGGCGAGACGCGCGGCCAGTGGTACCTGCGCCAGATGATGGGCTCGGCGAACATCAGCGGCAGCAAGGCCATGCACTTCATGACCGGCAACCTGTCGCACCAGATCGAGCACCACCTGTTCCCCGACCTGCCGAGCAACCGGTACGCCGAGGTCGCGGTGAAGGTGCGCGCGCTGTTCGAGAAGTACGAGCTGGAGTACGTCACCGGACCGCTGCCCAAGCAGGTGTTCTCGGCGTGGCGCAAGGTGGTCCGGCTCTCGCTGCCGAACAAGAAGCCCAGGATCAAGACCCCCGACCGCGAACAGGAACTCCTCGCGGCCTGAACCCGGTTCATGGTTCGGTCCTGTCGCACCGCACCCGGCGACACCGCCGGGTGCGGTGCGACAGCCCTGTGCTCGGGAACGTGCGCGCTCGCGGTTTCTGGAACGGAGGGACGGGGGCCGGCCCAGGTGTTCATCCCGCAGTCGCACCGGCCCGGCGTCGAAGCGGGGGGCGACTGCGGCAACGTCCACGTAGTTTCTTTTGGATCATGAAGGGAGCGGAACGATGTCAGCCATGGGTCTCTGAAGAGTCTCTCCAGTCCGTCGAACGACGTCGCTGGCGCCCTCATCGCATGCCCCTGCTGTTTCCAGCGGGCCCTGGAGGAACGGGCCAATTTCGAAATCTGTCCGGAGCGCGGTTGGGAGGACGACGGGCAGGATGACGTGGACGCGCACATCGTGCGGGGTGGGCCCAACGGCAGGCTGAGCCTTGCGCAGGCACGGCTGGACTATCTGGAGTCAGCCGTCGAGGGATGCGATGAGTCAATGACGCGTGGTGGTGCAGGGCTGTGGTTGTCGGAAGCACGGCGTCAGATGCCAGGCGTGGCTGAATAGGGCAGCGTCCGGCAACGATGCACCTCGTTTGCATGACTGTTCCCCCGCTGTTCGGGTGTGTCCGTGCGTGGTCGGAACGGTCGGGCCGTGCGCCTCTGCGCCGCCTGTGATGTCAGTGGTGGCTGCGATGCTCACGGCATGACCCCTTGGAATCTTCTTGATCTCGACAAGGCCCTGCGTGCTGGCTGGGCCGCCGACACCTGCTCGCCCGACGACCAGGCCGACTGGCAGCCGGACAACCCGGCCTGGGGGCACTGCGACATCACGGCGTTGATCGTCAACGACGTCTTCGGTGGTGATCTCATGGTCGGCGAGGTGCACCTTGACGGGACTCAGCACGGTTTCCACTGGTGGAACCGGCTGTCCAGCGGGGTGGAACTCGACCTGACACTCGAACAGTTCCAGCGCGGGCAGACCGTCACGGCTGCTCGTGTCGTCGAGCGGCTGCCGGGCCCGCTGCCCCGCCGCTGGGAGGAGTACCTTCTTCTGCGTGAGCGTGTGATCAAGCACCTTGGTCCGCTCCCGGAGCCCGTCTGAGGAGACGGCGGTCAGCCGGCCGGGGCGAGGGGGACGACGCCCTGGCCGCTGGTGGCCTGGGTCAGCCTCAGCAAGGACCCTTCGGTCAGGACGATGTGGGCATGGTGCAGGCGCCGGTCGACGGCGGCGGTGGCAGTGGCAGTGGCAGTGGCAGTGGCAGTGGCAGTGGCAGTGGCCAGTGTCTTGGGCATGATCGAATCGAATCCTGCGGGGGCGAGGTTCGAGGTCACGATCACGGACCGGCGCTCGTAGGCTGCGTCGATCACGCGGTAGAACGCCTCCGCGGCGACCTGTCCGCTGGGCAGCATGCCGATGTCGCCGACGACGATGAGGTCGCACCTGGTGATCTTCGCGACGGCCTTGGAGACCGTGTTGTCGACGGTGGCCCGCCCGAGGTGGGTGGTCAGCGACTCCAGGGTGAACCAGGCGACCTTCATGCCCTGGTCGATCGCCTTGTTCGCCAGTGCTTCCGCGAGGTGGCTCTTTCCAGTACCGCTTGGTCCCGCAACCGCCAAGTGCTCCGCCCGGGTGACCCATTCCAGCGTCATGAGTGCGTGCTGGGTAGGCGCCGGGCTCGAGGAGTCGGCCTCCCGCCACGACTCGAAGGTCTTCCCCGAAGGCAGCTGGGCCATCTTGCGCTGGTTGCGGCGGGCCGCCTCGTCGCGTCCCTTGATCTCCGCCTCCAGCAGCATCCTGACGACCTCGGCCGGGTCCCAGCGCTGCGAGCGGGCGGTGCGCCTGATACCCGTCTCAGCGCAGTTCTTCAGCGCGGTCGGCGGCTACTTGGACCGTGAGCGCCCGCCGGTCGAGCACGACCGGCTGTTCGTGGTGCTGCGCGCGGGCCGACCCACGGTCGGCCATTGTCCGCCGACGGCCCGGACGAGATCCTCGACGGCGTCCCCGGATCCACCTCCACCTGGCGAGCAGCTGGCTCGTCGAGCAGTACCTGGAAGCAAGCGCCGCGATCGACGCCGGCCGTGAGTGGAGGACTGATGCGCCGGGCCGGCGATTCGGCCTGCCGATCGTGCGCCCGGACCTGGTCGAGTCAGGTCGCCCGCGAGCAGATCTTCGACGGACTCCTCAGCCGCCTCGACGGAGAACCTCCTGAACTTCCCCACACGGAGGATGCGGCTCGGTCAGTGCGACGGCCAATGCAGAAGATGGATCACCCCAACCGAGGTCTCCTCGATCGGCGAGGCATAGACGGCGCGAACTGCCCAGCGGCCGGGCCGAATCGGGACGGGCGCTTGCTCCGGCAGGCCACCGCCGGCCGGGTACTCGACCCCCAGCTCGGCCCCGGCTGTCACGGAGTCCATGAGCACTGCCGGGCCATCCGTCTCCCAGACACCGCACTCCTCCCACACGGTGGTGGGGTCAGCAAGCACCGCCTCGGCAGCGGCGATCAGATCGACCTCGCAGTTGGCGCCCAGCCAGCGGACGAACGCTTGGTGTTCCGGCAGATAGCAGCTGCTGGCGGGCTCGTCCCCCAAGACAAGCCCTTGGGAGCCCTCCTCGCCGACGGCGATCACTCCGGCCAAACCCTCTACCTCGCAGGCGCGGTCATAGTCGTCCATAACGTTCCCGTCGCCGACGACCATCCCCGACTCTGTGCAACCAAGCCACCGGGCCAATGCGGAAACCGGCACTGCTATCAGCGGGCCGCCCATCGACTCGACCCAGGCGGGGGAAGGCTGGACTGAGCTGGCCGTGGCGGAGGAAGACGTCTTCACGGCGCCAGTATCCCCGCGGCCACTGACAAGGAGTCTTCTGCTGATCAGCACGACCTGTGACTTGACATCGAGACCCGCAATATTGGAGGGGTTCCGGTCGGGTCGGCAGCGTCCGTTACGACAACCTCAGCTACGCCGTCGCCCAGGGGATCGACGAGTGCGACGTCGAGGACGACCGGCGCCGGATCGGGGCGAGGCCCCGGACGGTGGGCGAGTACTTCGCCGCCGAACAGCCACTGCTCAAACCGCTGCCCACGGAGCCGTTCGAGACAGGCCACTGGTCCAACCCGCGGGTGGACCTCTACGTGCAGGTCAGTGTCCGCACCAACCGCTACTCGGTACCGGTGCGGCTGATCGGACGGTGAGTACGGGTCTTGCTGCACGCCTCCGAAGTGGTCATCTACGACGGCCGCGTGGAGGTTGCTCGGCACGAGCGCCTGGTAGCCAAGGGCGCCGTCCGGCTGGAGCTCGACCACTACCTGGAGGCCCCTGTGCGCAAGCCCGGCGCCCTGCCGGGGCGACGGCGCTGGAACAGGCCCGCGCCGCAGTCGAGTTCACCCGGTTCACAGCGCTTGGTGGGAAGCGGTCCGCAAGGCTCACGGCAACGCCGAGGGAAGCCGCGCGCTGACCGAGGTCCTGCTGCTGCACCGGCACATGACGCCAAGAACCAGCAGGGCAGCGGCTGGGACACCGTCCGTCTGTCCTGCACTCGGCAGCTTGTTGATGGCGGCCCACCAAGATCACAACAACGGTTGGAGCACTTGAACCACACACCGCGACGCGAGGGTGGGGCCGAAATACGCTGACAGATCATGCCCGAGCGATCGCCAAGTGGGGCCGAAACTCAACTACAAGCGGGGCCACCTCACGCTGTCGAAGCCACACGGCCACCACGCTGGGGAGAAGGGCGAGGTTGACCCTCGACATGGTCGAGGCAGCAGAGTCCCGGGTGTGGAGAGCGAGATGCGCAGCATTGGAGAAATGGCCCGGGACAGCGGGCTCGGGGTGAGTGCCCTGCGGTTCTACGACCGTGCCGGAGTGCTGGTCCCCGCCTGGGTGGACCCGGTGAGCGGATACCGCTGGTACGCACCCGAACAGCTCGAAGAGGCCCGGCTGCTCGGCCGGTTGCGTAGGGCGGGCATGCCGCTGGCCGACATCCGGCTCGTCCTGGCCGGCTGGGGCGGTGCGGACGCGGAACTGGTGCGCGGTCTTCTGCAGGCGCACCTGCGCCGCCTCGAGTCGGGGCTGTCCGATGCCCGCCGTGAGTTCTCCGCACTCCGAGCCCTACTCGACCACAGGGAGACTGCCTCCATGACCTCGCTTCACACCACCACCGCCGCCGCCCGTTTCTCCGTGCCCGCGCCGGAGATGGCCGCCGCGTTGGACGCGGTCCGTTTCGCGGCCGGTACCGACGCGGAGCTGCCGATGCTCGGCGGGATCCTGTTCGACATCGAGGGAGAACTGCTCCACCTCGTGGCCACCGATCGCTACCGCATGGCGGTCGCGCGAACACGTACGATCGGGCACGGCGGGCCCCGGACGCAGGTGATCGTGCCGCTGCCGCTCGCCGACGCGATGCGGGCCCTGCTGACCGGCGAGGAGCCCGCCGAACTCGTCGTGGACGGTGACCGGGTGACGCTCGAGACCGGGGACCGGCAGGCGGCGGGGCAGAGCCTCGGGGGCGAGTTCCCCGACTACCGCCGCCTCGTCCGCCTTCCCGCCGGTCGCCGGGCCCGTGTCGAGGCAGTGGCCTTCCGCAGGGCCCTGGAGACCGGCCCGGTCCGCGAGGGCGAGACGCGTGAGCAGGACAGCGAGCCGTACGACCTGAGCGTGCTCCGGGTCGCGGAGAACGGGACCGTGATCGTCTGCGACGACGGTGACGACGACCCGAACAACGTCGGCGTCAACCGCGCGTTCCTGCTGGACGCGCTCACCGCCGGGGCCCGGGACGAGCTGATCCTGGAGCTGGGCGCGCCCACCGCACCGCTCGCGATCCGCCGGCCCGACGACGAGTACGCCTTCTCACTGCTGATGCCGGTTCGTCTGGAGGACCAGATGTCGGCGTGAGGAGGTTCCGTCTCCGCGGGCGACTGCGCTGCGGGGCACCCACGTCACCTCCGCCGAGAAACTCCGTTCCCGTGGGCTTCCTGCTCGCCTGAGCCGGTTCGGTGTTCGACCGCCGACGACGAGAGGAGGAGGCGGACGACTCATGGAGAGGGAGATCCGCGTGCTCACCGGAACAGGCCGGCCGTCGCGGCAGCTGAGCCCGCACGCACGCCCCATCGGCCGGCCCGCGCAACGCGCGCCGGCCGGTCGCCCTGGCCTGCGCGGAGGCCATGTGAATTCAGATGACAGTTGCGGACCGGTTCAGCGATCATCGGCCGATGACCACGGGACCGGACATACTCCGTCTGAGCATCGTTTGCCCTCCACCCGGCGAGGGTGTCGTGGAGGTTCGCCCGATCGTCAATGGCCGGGATCTTCTGGCCGAGGTGGTCCCCGGTGGCGTGGGAGGCTCCAGGTACCTGGGCGCGGGCCCTCGGCATCTGCTGGACCAGGATGGGCTGTTGCACACCACGGCGACGCCCCACGAGGTTCATCTCGCCCGGTCCGGGTGCGGCGTGGAGGAGTGCTGTGGCGCGCTGTACGTGACGGTCACGCGTGACGGCGATCATGTCGTCTGGGCGGGCTGGCGCGACCCCGCCAATGAGGACGTCCACCTGCCGGAGCTTCGGTTCACCGCGGTTCAGTACGAGGCCGAGGTCATGCGAGCCGGAGAGGACCGCAGTTGGGAGTGGCCGTCAGGAGCGGTTGCGCGGCTGCTTGAGGCAGGGCTGAGGAGACACGCGGACTGGCTCGTCAGGTGGGACTGCGCGTTGGAAGGCGTCTGGGCCTCCCGCATGGAGCCCGATCGCATTCACGTCGTGTTGCTGTATCCCCGTGACCGGGCCGATGCCCATCTGCCCTGGCTTCAGTTCGGGATGACCCTCCCCGTCTCCTCGGATCCCCCCTCGGACCAGGCCGAGCGCCTTGAAGCGCGACTGACCGCAGGCGATCCCCGTGCCACCGCCGAGGTCTGGGGCGGCTCGCATGATGCCGAGCAACTGGGCTCCCCATGGCCGCCGGTCGACCCGCTGTCGGTGTGAGGGGCGGTGAGAGGCGGGGGGGACCTTCCCCGCCGTAGGAGAGGTGCCTCGGCCGGCGGAGACCGGGAGTGGCCTGGGCCGGGCCGGGTGGGGCTGGACCGGGCAGGCCGGGGCGGCCTGGACCTCAGTCTGTGGGTGTCGGGCGCAGCTGGCGGCCACCCGGTCAGGCACGCGCGTCAGCGGCGCTGAACAGACAGAACGGATGACCCACCGGGTCGAACAGCACCCGCACATCGTCCTGCGGCTGGACGTCCGCCAGGGTCGCCCCCAGGGCGACAGCGTGCTCGACGGCCGAGGACAGGTGGTTCACCTCGATGTCCAGATGCATCATGATCTGCTGTTCGGACCGTGTCGCAGGCCAATGCGGCCGGATGAAGAGCGGTTCCGTCTGGAACGACAACCCGGCGCCGCCGTCGGGCGGCGCGATCTCGACCCAGTCTCGTTCGTCCCTCCGAAGTGGCCACCCGAGCAGGCCCTGATAGAACCGCGCCAACGCGCGCGCGTCCGGTGCGTCAAGGGTGGTCGCGGCCAACGTGAAGCACGGTTGCGATCTCATGCGGTGCGGCTACCCGTTTCCGCCGCCGACAGCTCCGTCCATTCCACCGAGTGGCGGCCGTCAGGGGCTGTCGCCGCCCCAGTCCCAGCGGGACGGGTCGCCCGGGCGCGGGTCGTACAGGGCTCGCCCACCAGGGCCGAACTGTCCGAGCTCCGTGGCGAGGGAGACCCCGTGGCCGATCTCCTCCGGCCTCCAGCCGGTGACGTCGAGCAGCAATCCGTCCAGCGGCCCGCCCACCAGTTCGGCGTAGCTGCGCCCGGGCTTCGGGCCCGGCTGGTCGTGATCCGCTCCGTAGATGCGGCCGCGCATCAGCTGCTCATCCTCACTGTCCATACGGTTCAGCTTCTCAGCCGCCACCGACAACGACGCCGGTGCAGTTGCGCAGCGGACGGTCCAGGGGCCGGGTTCTTTGGGCAGACTGGGCGCATGACTGCGACATCGATGGCCAAGGGCGGCAACCTTTCCGTCGCCGCCACGGCGGTACAGGTGGAGCTCGGCTGGTCCGGGGGCGTCGGTGCGCCGGACGCCGACGCCTCGGCGTTGTTGCTCCGTGCCGACGGGCGGGTGAGGGACGACGGGGACTTCGTCTTCTACAACCAGCCGCAGCACGCCTCGGGTGCCGTGCGTCATCTGGGAAAACAGCGGACCGGTGGCGGTACGAAGGACACCGTCGGGGTGGATCTGGGGGCCCTGGAGCCGGAGGTCGAGCGGGTCGTTCTCGGTGCTTCGGCGGACGGTGGCACCTTCGGTCAGTTGTCCGGTCTGCGGCTTCGGCTGCTCGACGCCGGGACGGGTGAGGAGCTGGCGCTGTTCGAGATGGAGGCGACGACAGAGACCGCGTTCATCGGCGGAGAACTGTATCGGCGGGCCGGTCGGTGGAAGTTCCGCGCGGTGGGGCAAGGATACGCGTCCGGACTCGCGGGGCTGGCCACCGACTTCGGGATCACCGTGGACGACGAGCCGGGCGCCACCGCGTCGACGGCTTCCTCCGTCCCCACGCCCGCGCCCGCGTTCCCGTCCACGTCCGCTTCCTCCGTCCCCACGCCCACGCCCCCACCTGCCGTGCCGAGCGCCCCACCGCACGCCGGCCCTCCCACCCCGCCCCGGACCCCGGCGGTCCCCGCCCCGCGTCCCGTCAAGGGCGAGGAGCAGCTTCCGGTGGACATGCGCAAGCGGCTCTCCCTGCGCAAGGAGCAGATAGCCGTCAGCCTGCGCAAGCACGGTGCGGAGGGAGTGACCGCACGCGTGATCCTCGTCCTGGACGCCTCCGGGTCGATGTCGTTCCTGTACTCGAAGGGCGTCGTGGCCGATGTCGTGGAGCGGATGGCGGCCGTGGCCGCCCAGCTCGACGACGACGGTGAGATGCAGGCATGGACGTTCGCGTCGAACCCGGCCCGGCTCCCGGACCTCGCCCTGGGCGACCTGCCGGAGTGGCTGCGGCGTCATGTCCGGGTCGGTGAACTGACGTTGTTCCGGCGCAGGAAGCCACGGAAAGGTCTGTTGCCGGGACAGGTGGACATGCGCGCGGTCGGGATCCAGAACGAGGAACAGAAGGTGATCGCCGAAGTGCGGGCCTATGTGCGCGATCACCCGGCGGCAGCCCCCACGCTGGTCCTCTTCTTCTCCGACGGCGGCGTCTACCGGAACAAGGAGATCGAGACCGAACTGCGGGCAGCCGTGGACGAACCGGTCTTCTGGCAGTTCGTCGGGCTGGGCCGCTCCGACTACGGAGTGCTGGAACGGTTCGACACCTTGCCCGGCCGCCGCGTCGACAACGTGGGATTCTTCGCCGTCGACGACATCAGCCGCGTACCGGATGCCGAGCTGTACGACCGGTTGCTGTCCGAGTTCCCTTCGTGGATACGCGAGGCTCGACGGCTGAACATCATCTGAGTCGGCGCCCGGAGGACCGGGTCACGTGGCTGTGAGGGCGGCGGCGCCGAAGGAGACGTCGAAACGGTCGCACCAGACGGTGACGCTGGTGTACCGGGAGGGGTCGACATCGTCGGGCAGGGGGTAGTTCTGGCTTCCCTTGTTGCCCTTGAGCTTGCCGAGGCTGACGTACGCGCCGTCGTCGAAGACGTGCCAGCCGGCCCGGCCCTCCTTGACCGGGGCGTCGGTCAGCCACACGCGCAGGTCGGGGCCGTTGCTGGTGTTCAGCTGCTCCAGCCGGACCACGTGGGTGCCGTCGGCGAGCCGTACGAGCTTCACCGTGCCCGTGGTCGGGTGCTCGTGGCTGATCAGCCCGCCGCTCGCCACCGTCACGGGTCCGCTCGGCGCGGAGGGGGAGGACGACGCTCCCGTGTTCGCGTCCGGCTTCGTGCCGGGGGTCGAGGAGGCTTCCACGACCGCGCCGGGCAGCGACTCCGTCACCGTCCGGTCCTGCCAGAGCTTCCACGGCTGGAACCAGTACAGCCCGGCGGCCGCGCCCACGCCCATGACCGTCACCGCCGCCAGCCCGGTGATCAGTCGCCTTCTCGGCGTGCGCCGCCTCATGCCGATCCCGCTTCCTGTCCGATGTGTCGTTCGTGTCGTTCGTGTCGTCACGTTCCCCATCCAACGCCGTGTGCGGCCCTCCTGCCCCGCCTCCGGCGATGACGAAATCCTTACATCTGCCTTGTCGGCACCGTGTCGGCCTGCCGTCGCCTTACGGAAGCGTGACGTGCCGGGCGTGGCCCTGGGGCGCGGCGGGTGATCGCTTCTAGCGTGGGCGGCATGCGAGTACTGGTCACCGGCGGTGCCGGATTCATCGGGTCCCATGTCGTCGACGCGCTGGCGGAACACGGGCATGAACCCGTCGTGTTCGACACGGCGGTGGAGGCGGGCGCGGACGTCCGGGACGGGGAGGCCGTGGCCCGCGCGCTGGCCGGTGTGGACGCGGTGTGTCATCAGGCGGCGATGGTCGGTCTCGGCACGGGCTTCGCCGATGCCCCGGAGTACGTCTCACGCAACGACCTGGGGACGGCCGTCCTGCTCGCCGCCATGGCGGACGCGGGTGTGCGGCGGCTCGTGCTGGCGGGGTCGATGGTGGTGTACGGGGAGGGACGGTACGAGTGCGAGCGGCACGGGGTGGTGCGGCCGGGTCCGCGGATCCGGGCCGATCTCGCGGCCGGACGCTTCGAGCCTCTGTGCCCGGAGTGCGGGGCAGAGCTGTCGCCGGGACTGGTCGGGGAGAACGCGCCGACCGACCCGCGCAACGTGTACGCGACGACGAAGCTCGCCCAGGAGCACCTGGCGGCGGCCTGGGCCCGGGCCACGGGCGGGGCTGCCGTGTCGCTGCGGTACCACAACGTCTACGGGCCCCGGATGCCGCGCGACACTCCGTATGCGGGGGTCGCCTCGTTCTTCCGTTCCGCGCTCGCGCGCGGAGAGTCTCCCCGGGTGTTCGAGGACGGCCGTCAGCGGCGGGACTTCGTCCATGTCCGGGATGTGGCGGCGGCCAACGTGGCGGCGCTGGAGGCGGATACGGCCGAGGGCTCGCTGGTCGCGTACAACACCGGGAGCGGCGAGCCGCACACCGTCGGGGAGATGGCGCGGGCGCTGGCCGCCGCGTACGGCGGGCCTGATCCGGTGGTCACCGGCGAGTACCGGCTGGGGGACGTGCGGCACATCACCGCCGACTCGCGACGGCTGCGGGCCGAGCTGGGCTGGAAGCCGGAGGTCGGGTTCGCGGAGGGGATGCGGGAGTTCGCGCGGGCCGGGATGCGGGGTTCGTAACCCCTGTGGGACCGGTGGTGCTGCCCGTGTTCAGGAAGCGGCCGCGGGCAGCACCACCTCGAAGCGGCAGCCGCCGGGGATGTTGCGTACGGAGGCCTGCCCTCGGTGGGCCTCCACGATCCCCCGGACGATGGCCAGGCCCAGGCCCGCTCCGGCCGGGGGTGTGCGGGAGTGGGTGCCGCGCCAGCCGGTGTCGAAGACGCGCGGCAGGTCCTCGTCGGCGATGCCGCCGCAGCCGTCGGAGACGGAGAGCACCACGCCGTCGGGGGACCGTTCGGCGGCCACCGCGACCGTGCCGTCGGCCGGGGTCCGGCGGATGGCGTTGACCAGCAGGTTGGCGAGGACGCGGCTCATCTCCCTGCCGTCGACCTCGACCGGCACCGGTTCCACGCGCGCGCCGACGAGCCGGACGCCGTGTTCGCGGGCGAGCGGGTCGGCGCCCGCCAGGGCGTCGCCGACGAGGTCGTACAGGGACATGCGGGAGAGGGAGAGCGTCAGGCTGCCCGCGTGGATGCGGGAGAGTTCGAAGAGGTCGCCGACCATGGCGTCGAGGCTCTCGACCTCCGTGCGGATCTGCTTGAGGTAGCGGTGGGGGTCGGCTGCGACACCGTCCTCCAGGGCCTCGGCCATCGCGCGCAGACCCGCCAGGGGGGTGCGCAGGTCGTGGGAGATCCAGGCGACGAGTTCACGTCGGGAGGACTCCAGGGCGCGTTCGCGTTCCCTGGACGCGGCGAGCTTGGCACTCGTGGCGGCCAACTCGGTGCTCAGTGCGGCGAGTTCGGCCGTGGCCGGGCCGTCGGGGGCCGTGAAGTCGCCGCCGTCGCCGAAGGACCGCGCGGCGATCTGGAGGGCCCGGCTGCGGGCGACGACCCAACGGCCGAGGAGCAGCGCGGTGGCCAGTGAGACGACGGCGGCCATGGCGACGACGGTGGTGACGACGCTCAGGTCGTGGGGGGAGAGGAACATGGCCCAGGCGACGGCGAGGGTGCCGGCGAGCATGGAGGCCACCGCGACGGCGGCCACCACGGTGAGCGACGCGGTGAGCGAGCGGCGGCGCAGCGGCCAGAGCACGAGCGCGCCCAGCAGTCCGGCCGCGCAGGCCCCCAGGAACGCGTACAGGGCGATGAGCACGTTGGCGGACATCGTCAGTCCTTCCGGCTGTCGAGGGGGGCGTGCGGTCCGTCGCCGACGACGGGCGTGCGCGTGGGGTCGAAGCGGTAGCCGACGCCCCAGACCGTCTGGATCAGCCGGGGTCGCGCCGGATCGTCCTCGATCTTGCCGCGCAGTCGGCGGACGTGGACCGTGACCGTGGACAGGTCGCCGAAGTCCCAGCCCCATACCTCGCGCATCAGGTCCTCCCGGCTGTGGGCGCGGCCCGGGTTGCGGAGGAAGTAGGCGAGGAGGTCGAACTCCCGCAGTGTCAGGGCGAGTTCGGCGCCGTCGCGGGTGGCGCGGCGGCCCGCCGGGTCCAGGGAGAGGCCGGCCGTGCTCAGGAGGCGGGTGTCCGGGGCGGGCCGTGCGCGGCGCAGTACGGACTCGACGCGCAGGACCAGTTCGCGCGGGCTGAACGGTTTGGTCACGTAGTCGTCGGCACCGACCTCCAGGCCCAGGATGCGGTCGTCCTCGTCGCCCCGCGCGGTGAGCATGACGACCGGTACCGGGCCCCGGTTGCGCAGCAGACGGCACACCTCCAGGCCGTCCATGCCGGGCAGCATCAGGTCGAGCACGACCAGGTCGGGCCAGTGGGCCGCGGCGGCGGAGAGCGCGGCGGGCCCGTCCTCGGCGCGGTCCACCGTGTATCCGGCGCGGTCGAGGTACCCGGTGACGACCTCGGCGACCGTGGGGTCGTCGTCCACGACCAGGACGCGCGCGGCCGCCGGCCCGCTCGGTTTCTGTTCCATGCGGCCAGCCTCGCACCTCGCCGGGCGTGCGGAGGGTGCGGACGGGACGAAGGGCCGTCGACGTCTCCGTTTCGTAAGGCCACTGCGTCCGATAAGGGAACTTTGTCCTCGTAGGCTGAGAGCCGTGACTACCTCCTCTCCCCCGCCTTCGGGCGTCGATGTCGTGCTGCCCTGCCTGAACGAGGCGGAGGCCCTGCCCTGGGTGCTGGCCAGGATCCCGGCCGGGTGGCGCGCTCTGGTCGTGGACAACGGCTCGACCGACGGGTCGGCTGACATCGCGCGACGGCTGGGCGCGAGCGTGATCCACGAAGCGCGCCGCGGCTTCGGTGCCGCCTGCCACGCCGGGCTGACCGCCGCCACGGCCGACATCGTGTGCTTCTGCGACTGCGACGCCTCCCTCGACCCCTCGCTCCTCGTCCCCTTCGTCGACGAAGTGGCGGACGGGCGGGCCGACCTGGTGCTCGGCCGACGACGGCCGCAGGGCCGGGGGGCCTGGCCCGCGCACGCCCGGGCCGGCAATCTGGCGCTGGCCCGGATGCTGCGCCGCCGCACGGGACTGCGTCTGCGCGACCTGGGGCCGCTGCGTGCCGCCCGCCGCGAACCGCTCCTCGCCCTCGGGCTGACCGACCGGCGCAGCGGCTATCCGCTGCAGATGGTGGTGCGTGCCGCCGACGCGGGCTGGCGCGTCACGGAACACGACGTGCCCTACCTGCCGCGCTCGGGGGCCTCGAAGGTGACCGGTACCTGGCGTGGCACCTGGCAGGCGGTACGCGACATGAGCCGCGTCCTGAACGAAGCGCCGGCGTCGCTCGAGGCGGGAGGGGTCCGCCGATGACCACGCTCCTCGTCATCGCCAAGGAGCCGAGGCCTGGCCGGGTGAAGACCCGTCTCACTCCGCCCTTCACCCCCAAGGAGGCGGCGGCGCTGGCCGAGGCCGCCCTGATGGACACCCTGCGTGCGGTGGCCGCGGCTCCCGCGGACCGCCGTGTCCTGGTCCTGGCCGGAGAGCCGGGTCCCTGGCTGCCGCCCGGCTTCGACGTCGTACCGCAGCAGGACGGAGGGCTCGACGAGAGGCTCGCCGCCGCGTTCGCCGGTTGCGCGGGCCCCGCCCTGCTCATCGGCATGGACACCCCGCAGGTGACTCCGGACCTGCTGACGGTGGAACTCGCCGGACACGACGCGTACTTCGGTCCGGCCGAGGACGGCGGCTTCTGGGCGCTCGGGCTCGCCGAGCCGAACCCCGCTCTGCTGCGCGGGGTGCCCATGTCGTCGCCGCACACCGGGGCGGTCCAGCGCGCCCGACTGGTCTCCGCCGGTCTACGGGTCCACGACCTTCCGGTCCTGAGGGACGTCGACACGGCCGCCGACGCCGAAGCAGTCGCCGCGCTCGCGCCGCGCAGCCGGTTCGCGGCGGAGCTGTCCCGGCTGCGAGCGGTCAGCGGCCGATGAGGGGGCCGGGGCAGGACACCATACGACGGCCGGACTGGTCCTCGGATCCCTATGCCGACGCCCTGCGCTCCGGTCGGGGACCGCTCTTCCTGCGTCGGGGCGACGGCTGGCTGCTGCCCCTGGAGGTGGAGCGGTGGTGCGCCCGCGCCGACGCGGTGGACCTCGAGGCCCTGGAACGGTGCGAGGGAACCGTCCTCGACGTGGGGTGCGGCCCGGGGCGGCTGGTCGCCGAACTCGCCGCCCGGGGGCGGCCCGTGCTCGGCATCGACATCAGCCGGGCGGCCGTCGCCCACACCCGGCGGCTCGGCGGCCAGGCCCTCACCCGCTCGGTGTTCGATCCGCTGCCCGGCGAGGGGCGCTGGGACACCACCCTGCTCCTCGACGGCAACATCGGCATCGGCGGCGACCCGTCCGCCCTCCTGCACCGGACGGCCGAACTACTGCGTCCCGGAGGTCTGTTGATCGCCGAAACGGTGCCGATGGACGTGGACGAACGTGCCGAGGTCCGCCTCGTGAACGGGGTCGAGACGGGCGGGGAAGGCGAGTCCGCGTTTCCCTGGGCCCGTCTCGGCACACCCGCGCTGCTGCGGTACGCCCGTCCGCACGGCTGGCGCCCCTGTGCTCAGTGGTCGGCGGGTGGACGCTCCTTCGTCGCCCTGCGCACCCGCAGTGCCAGCAGCAGCGCCGAACCGCCGAAGAGCAGGGCCGTGATCAGCAACCAGCGGCCGAGGAAGCCGTCCGCCGGCTTGCCGGTCGCGGACGCGTAACGCTCCGTCACGCGTCCGCTGATCAGCGGGAACCACACCAGCAGGAGCAGTCCGGAGAGGGCCGCGGGCACACGCACGTACGCGGCCCTCCCCTGCCGCCTGGGCGGCACGGTCGGCGTCCCCGCCCGGTGACCGGGCGTGGCCGTCGCGCGGACGAGCGCACGGTCCGCCGCCGCGTACAGCGGTGCCAGGACCAGGTCGTGGACGACCGCGAGCCCGACGAACCACAGCGCGACGCCGAACCAGTCGTCCGCGAGCAGTCGCACCCCCGCGTATCCGGCGAGCGTGAACGAGCAAGCCAGGAGCAGCAGTTGAAGAGGGCTGCCCAGCGGCAGACGGTACTTCCCCATCACAGGTCTCCGAACGTCATCCGGGCCACCCACTTGGTGTTGAGCACACCGGGCGCGGCCGGCACGATGACGCGCGCAGGATAGCCATGGTCGGGGGACAACGACTCACCGTTGACGCCCAGGGCGAGCAGGGAGCGCGGGTCGCGGACCTGGTTGGCGCGCAGAGCGGCCCGGCGGAAGGCACCGCGCCGCTGGAGGGACTCCACCAGGACATCGGGGGCCGTCCCGGCCTCGTAGCCGACGAGCATGGCGAGATCACCCAGCCGTACGCCCCGCCACCACTGGTCGGAGGTGGACCAGCCCTCGACGCAGGCGATCGGCAGCGCCGCACTGTGCTGGGGCAGCTCCAGCAGCTCGGCGCGGCTCAGTCGGACGGTCCCCGAAGGCCCCGTGACGACCAGTCGCCACGCCTCCTCGCTCGTCTCGGCCGCGCTGATCCCCCTCGATGCGGCCGTCTTGTTGATCTGGAATCCGTTCGGCCCGCTGCCCGGCTCGGAGCCGCCGTGCGGGGCGAGGACGGCCGTACGCCGCAGCGGCCCGTCGATGTTCTGTCCCACGGTCGTGGCGAGGAGCAGCAGCGAGCCGCCGCCGACCAGCCGGAGGGCACCGCGCCGCGACACGGTGGGCTCGGCCGGGTTCGGGGAGACCAGCGACGGCTCCTGCGAGGAGACCGGAGGCGGGGTGGCTTCCTCTTCGCCCGCCCGCATCCGGCGCAGATTGCGAACGGCGGCCGGCGCCCTCAGCACCACGTGCACCGTGAACGCCGCGAAGAACACCCACGCTCCGTAGAAGTGCAGCGGATAGAAGGAGCCGGGGAAGACGTAGTCGAGCTGGACGTTCAGCACTCCGGTCACGAACTCGAACAGCACGCCGCCGACCAGCATCAGCAGCGAGATCCGTTCCAGGGCATGGGCCCAGGACCGCACCGGAGGCAGCTGGAACAGCCTCGGCAGCACCGACCACAGCTTGGCCAGCAGGATCGGGACCAGGGCGATCCCGAGGGTGACGTGGACGCCTTGCGTGAGCCGGTACAGCCAGTGCGGGTCCGTCGGCCAGGGGAACAGATAGAAGCCGAGGAGGCCCTTGTCCGGGGTCTTGTCGTTCACCGGCGACAGACCGGGGTTGTAGGCGGCGTACGACAGCAGCCCGGTCACGAACAGCACGGTGATCCCGGCGAGCAGGACCACGCCGAGGACGGAGGTGAACCAGGGGCCGCGCAGCGGGCTGCGCCAGAAGGCGGGGGAGGAAGGCAACCGTTCCATGCTCAGACGCTAGGCCCGGACCCCCCGGTCGGTGGGCGTGCGACTCATGACGAAACACTGACGTCCGCGCCTGTCGGGCGGATACCGGGTCCCCTCCGGCCTAACGTCTCGAGACGTGAACCGCGATCTCCGCCGCGACCTGTACGCCGTCGTCGCCGCCGCCCTGCTCGTTGTGACGGCCGCTGTGGTCGGCATAGCCATCAAACGCGCCGAGGACGTCCTGCACGTCGGATGGCCACCCCTGTACGCCAACTGGCTGCCTCACACCGGTCCCGGTACCCCCGCCGCGATCACCGTCGCCGTCGCCGTCGTGGCGTACGGCCCGACGCTGGCCGCCCGTCTTGCCTGGCGGCCCCTGCTGTGGACCGTGTGGGCCGCCGCCATGGCATGGACGTTCTCCCTCGCCCTCGTCGACGGCTGGCACCGCGGCATCGCCCGCCGGCTGACGACCAGGTACGAGTACCTCCAGGTCATCGACCGCTTCGACGACATCCACGCCGCCCTGCGGAGCTTCACCGACCACATCCTGCTCGGCAGCGCCGACCACTGGCCCCCTCATGTCGCCGGGCACCCTCCGGGGGCCACCCTCACCTTCGTCCTCCTCGACCGGATCGGCCTGGGCGGCGGAGGCTGGGCCGGGGCCCTCGTCATCACCGCCGGGGCGACCGGCGCGGTGGCGGTCCTCGTCACCGTACGGGCGCTGGCGAGCGAGGCACTGGCGCGCCGCGCCGCCCCCTTCCTCGTTCTGGTCCCTGCGGCGGTCTGGGCGGGCACCTCGGCCGACGGGTACTTCGCGGCGGTCGCCGCCTGGGCCGTGGCCTTCCTCGCCCTGGCGGTGACGGGGCACCGGCCACGGACGACCGCCTTCGCCGCCGGGCTCCTCTTCGGCCTCACCCTCTATCTGTCGTACGGCCTCACCCTGTTGGCCGTGATGGCCGCCGCCGTCCTGCTGCTCGGCTCCCGGCGGCTGCCGATCCTCCCGTACGCACTCGCCGGACTCGCCGTCGTCCCGGTCGCGTTCACCATGGCGGGCTTCAACTGGTGGGAGGCGTACCGCCTGTTGGTCGAGCGCTACTACCAAGGTGCGGGCGGCTTCCGCCCGTACGGCTACTGGGTGTGGGCGAATCTGGCCTGCACGGTCCTCGTCGTCGGCCCGGCCACGGTGGCGGGCCTGCGCCGCACGGGCGCCCTCCTCGCGCGCTGGCACGCCTCGCCGGTCGTCGAGCGCCGCCTCGGAGTGCTGCTGTGCGCGGCCCTGCTCATGCTGCTCGCCGCCGACCTGTCCGGGATGAGCAAGGCGGAGACGGAACGGATCTGGCTGCCGTTCGCGCTGTGGCTGCCGGCCGCGTGCGCCGCCCTCGACCGCCCCCGGGCGTGGCTGGCCGCGCAGGCGACGCTGGGCCTGCTCCTCAACCACCTGCTGCTGACGGGCTGGTGAGGCAGCGGCGTCCCGGGCGTCGGCGAACGGAGACGCCTCGGGCAGCGGCCGCGTGCACGTCGTGACCGGGCGATGGTCAGGCGGGCGTCCGATCGGCGGGCCGGGCTGCGCGCCGACCGCGGGTCAGGGCCCGGCGGCCGAGGAGTACCGCGCCCAGCCCCAGCGGGAGGGCCACGACGGCGCCGACGAGTCCGTTGCCGGTGCCGGGGCCGCCGTCGGCGGTGGCCACGTGCAGCAGCGCGAGCACCGTGCCGAGCGTTCCCGCCGCGATGCCCGCCGCCCCGGCGGTGCGCGCGTTGCCGACACCGCTTCGGCGGCCGACACGGCTTCGGCGGTCGGCGCGGGCCAGGGCCGACCAGGCGACGGCCAGACCGATCGCTCCCACCCCGAGAGCCAGGTTGGCCCCGGTCCGCCCGTCGCCGATGATCCCGCCCTCGGCGGCCGCCGTCAGTACCGCTGCAGCACTCATACCGCTCTCCTCCTGTTTCCGCGTCGCCGCTCGCGACGTCGGTGACCCTGGAGAGCATGCGCGCCGGCCCTCCTGCCGGTCGTCCGGCAGACGCAGGCACTTCCCCGTGCCGCCGCCGCGGCATCCGGATACCGCGGCGGCAGCAGGCGGGGGTCGGCTACCGCACCCGCGGTAGGCCACCGCTCCTCCCCCAGCAGGACCCGCCCACCGCCGCGTCCGACTACGGTGCACGCATGGACAAAGGACGGTTCGCTGTCCCCGTCGGAGTCAGCGACCGGGCGACCGCCCTGGGCGTGGCCGCACTGCTGCTGGGCACCGGGCTGTCCGGGCCGCACCCGTCCGGAGGGCGCGAGGTGCTCGGATCCGTACTGCTGGCGGCCGGCGGGCTGGCGCTGGCCGCGCGCCGCCGGGCGCCGCTCGTGGTTCTGGGCTTCACGGGGCTGTGTGCGGTGGGCTACCTGGCGGCCGGGATCGAGGCGCTCGCCGTCTCCTACCTGGTCGCGGTCTACGGCGCGGTGCGCGCCGGGCATCGTGCCGTCACGCTGGCTGTCTCCGTCGGCCTGCTGGCCGCGCTCCACCTCACGGCCCTGCTCCTGCACCACGGGCCGTTGCGCGAGGTCGTGACGCAGGCCCGGAACACCCTTGAACTCGCGTGGCTGATCGCCGCCTTCGCCGCCGGGGAGGCGGTACGGCAGGCCGAACGGCGGGCGGACGAAGCCGAGCGCACCCGCGAGGAGACCGCGCGCCGCCGGGCGGACGAGGAGCGGCTGCGCATCGCGCGGGAGCTGCACGACTCGCTCACGCACCAGATCTCGGTCATCAAGGTGCAGTCCGAGGTCGCCGTCCACGTGGCCCGGCGCCGCGGTGAGCAGGTGCCCCAGGCCCTCCTCGCGATCCAGGAGGCCGGCCGGGAGGCGACCCGGGAGCTGCGCGCGACCCTGGAGGCGCTGCGCGACGACGACACCACCCCGCCGCCCGGACTCGACCATGTTCCCCACCTGGTGAAACAGTTCCAGGGCACCGGCCTGGAGACGACATTGACGATCGGGGGACGTCCGCACGCCGTCCCGGCCCTGGTGAGCCGCACCGCCTACCGGATCGTTCAGGAATCGCTCACCAACGTCACCCGGCACGCCGCCGCCACCGCCGCCTCGGTCCTCATCGACTACCGGCCGGACGCCCTCACCGTCCGCGTCGACGACAACGGAAGGGCCACGTCGCACCCCGTCCCGACGCCAGGACTCGGCATGCTCGGGATGCGTGAACGCGTCACGGCGCTGGGCGGCCGTCTGCGGGCCGAGCCGCGCAGCGCGGGCGGCTTCACCGTCCAGGCCGAACTCCCCACGGACGGAGCGTCGTGATCCGGGTCCTGCTGGTCGACGACCAGCCGCTCCTCCGCAGCGGATTCCGCGCGCTGCTCGACCTCGAGGACGACATCGAGGTGGTGGCCGAGGCCGCCGACGGTCGGGAGGGTCTCGCGCTCATGGAGCGACTGCGGCCCGACGTCGCGCTCATCGACATCCAGATGCCCGTCATGGACGGCATCGAGGCGACCCGACGCATCGCCGCGGACCCGGCCCTGGCCGACGTACACGTGGTGATGCTGACCAACTACGGCATGGACGAGTACGTCTTCGACGCGCTGCGCGCCGGAGCCGCCGGGTTCCTGGTCAAGGACATCCTGCCCGAGGATTTCCTGCACGCCGTACGGGTCGCCGCCCGGGGCGACGCCCTTCTGGCGCCCGCCATCACCCGCAAACTCATCGACCGCTACGTCGCTCTGCCCCTGCCCGCCCGCGCCGGCGGCAGCGGGCTGGAGGCGCTGACCAGCCGTGAACGCGAGGCGGTCGCGCTGGCCGCACACGGCCTGTCCAACGACGAGATCGCCGACCGCCTGGTCATCAGTCCGGCGACCGCCAAGACCCACATCAACCGGGCCATGACCAAACTCCACGCCCGCGACCGCGCCCAACTGGTGGTTCTCGCCTACGAATCCGGCCTGGTCACTCCACGCGGCGCCTGACCCCCGCAACCGGCGGCCGGCCGCACATCACCCGCTCCGGTGCCCGCCGAGCCCTCTCGGTTCACGGTGTCGCACGCCGTGTCACCTGCTCCAGTAGTCGCGGCGTGGCAGTTCGACCCACACATCGGGTGGCCCGACGACGGCGCGCCGGTCGGTCAGGCGCAGTCCCACGAAGGCGCAGGCGTAAGCGACGGCGCTGTGCTGGTAGAGGTACGAGGCCAGCACCTCCGCGGAGGAATCGCCCTCGTCCGGTCCTCCGCCGGGGTGCAGGTCAGAGCCCTCGATCGTTCCGTCCCGGGCGACGCTGCCCTGGTTGCCGCTCTTGGGATTGGCGTAGAGGCCGTAGCAGACCGTGCCGACGGACAACCGGGCCAGCACGCCGGGCATCTGCGGCGCGTAGCCCCAGGGCTGGGTGACGACGCAACCGCCCGGCACGGACGTCACGCCGACGATGTGCAGGCTCTCGTCCATGTCGTAGGCGTAGGGATCCTCCAGGAAGTCGTCCATCACAGCGAGGAGTTCGCCGTTCACCGGCGTCGCCTGAAGACGGCGCACCGCCTCGTCCGCGTCGATACCGGCCACGCAGGCCAGCCCCGTGCCGTCGTAGTAGAACTCGCCCAGCGCCTTGGTGAGCCGATCGGCCTCCTGCGCCGCCGCCCGCTCGGTGTCGGTCAGAGCTGTCCCTTCCGGTACGGGGAACAACTCGGGCGTCGGTCCGGCCAGGCTCAGTCGCCCCGGCGACCAGCCGCCGAGGGACGGCCGCCAGGGATCGGCCCCGGCGGCGGCGAGCGCACGTGCGTTGTCCGCTTTCCTGGACAGCACCGCTTCCCACAGAGCCGTCACCCCGTCCTCCAGCGCGTCGACGTCCGCGACCCGGCGGGCCAGTTCCGACACGGCCTCCGGGGAGCCGAAGACCGCCGCCCGGTGCAGGGGCAGACCCCCGCTCCATCTCTCCGGGTCGGCTCCTTCGTCGAGACGTCGGCGAATGTCGTCGGCATCCGACCAGTCCCAGCCCATGCCGACCCATCCCCCACTTTCCGCTGCCACCGCTCCCCCTCGAACACGTCGCACGCCTTGGCGCCGCTTCGCCACACTCTCCCGCAGGCGCAGTGCGAACGGCACGGGCGCGTGTTCGCGCAAGGCCCCTCCCACCGTCCTGGCTCGCTGACCGGACTCTACCGTCGGCGAAAGCGCCGAGGGCACGGCGCCGGGCCTGCCCGGTTGGCGCTCGACGGCCGAACAAGCCACCTCGTGCAGCGGCTTGACGGTGTGACAGCTACCGCGGAGCCGATCAGGGGCTGGGCGCCTGCCAGTTGGGGGCGCCGCCCCTGCTGTCGGGAGAGGGCAGGCCTCTCTGGGACAACGGCGCGGCGCCGAAGTAGGAGCCCTGTTGTCCCTGATTCTGCGGGCGCTCGGGTACGGCCCTCCCGGGGAAGTGCGGTTCCAACATGCGGTGCACACGGTCGGCTTCGTCGCGCGCTCGGGCGGGGATGTCGCCCCTCTCGGCGACAAGGCGGCTGTAAATCGGGGTTTCCAGCGATATGACTGGCTGTGTTGACATGCCGAAACCCTACGGTGCGGCGCTGACATCGCGGTCCACCCCTCATGATGGGCGGCGGTCCACCTCTCGTGACCGACGGCCATGCACGGCCGGTGGTCGCTCCGGTGCCGGTGACCTTGGACAGCCAGGTGGTCTCGCCGGCACCGTCGATATGCCCCACCCCAAAGCGATGAACCTCCGCTTCCCCGGCCCTGAGCAGCGGGCCGCCATCGCCGCAGCCGCGAAGCAGGCGGGGGTCAGCATGCAGGAGTTCATCCCTCTGCGGCCTACGACCGTGCGACCGCCGTGGAGCGCCGGTCCCGGGAGCTTCACGTCACGCAGTGTGACCCAGCCGCAACCGGTGGCGCTCGACGTCGGTTTCTTGCTGCACACCGCCGAGCTTCTCGCCGGCGCCCCCAGGTCGACGACTACGGACCGCTCTGCGCCGCGGTCGCCCGGGGCAACGCGCGGGCACTGGAGCGGGACATCTACGGGTCCCTGGCACGCGACCGAGGCTTACCTGACGCTGAACTCCCGCGCACTCGACTACTCACCGAAGGCGGCCGTCGCCCTCGTACGCGACGCGACCGCCGGAACACTCGGCATAGCCCGGATCGCCCGACACCTGCGCGACTGGCGCACCGCGGGACCCACCTCGCGCCTTGCGGGCCTTGCAAGCTGTCGGCATCGCGGGTCATTACGGTACGTGACCGTCCATGCGGGTCCTTGCGGGTGTTCTCAGCGGACACGCCCCTGCCGGGCACCCCCACGACGCCTGGTACACGGAGCCGACGTGAATATGCGTTTCACCTGACCCGATGACCGCTTTGTTGTAGTTACGATTCATTCGTGCCTACTTTGAGGCGACAGCGACACCGTCGCCCACGCGGTGACCGATGGGACGCTGTCCGGCTGTCACCGGTGATCCTCACCCTCCTCATCGCCGCGCTGGCGTTCGCGACGCCGAGGGACATCGCCGTCAGCCGCCTCCTGCCCGCAGCACCCGCTCTGGCCGCCTCGATGTGGACCGTCCTCCCCACGATCCTCCTGGGCGCGTTCTGCGGGCTGATCATGCTCAGCCTGAATTTCTTCTACACCGATCTGGGGACTCCTTACACGGCGGCCGCGATCGCGGCCGTCACCCTGGCCGCCGCCTACGCGAGCCACGTCCGCATCCGGCGGGAGGAGGCCCTCCTCCAGATCCGGCTCGTCGCCGACGCCGCCCAGCAGGTGCTGCTGCGACCGTTGCCGAGCCGTCTCGGAGGCATCGAGATCGAATCGCTGTACGTCGCGGCACAGGCGCAGGCCCGGATCGGCGGCGACTTCTACGAGGCTGCGGAAACACCTCACGGCGTCCGTCTCCTCCTGGGAGACGTGCGCGGCAAAGGCCTGTCCGCGGTGGGGGCCGCCTCCGCTCTGATCAGCTGCTTCCGAGAGGCCGCATACGACGAACCCGACCTGACGGGCGTCATCCGGCGCCTGGAGACCAGCATCGGCCGCCACAGCGCCGCCCACCCCTCCCAGGACCTCCCGGAGCGCTTCGCCACCGCTCTGCTCGCGGAGATCCCACGCGACGGCGGCCACGTCAAACTCCTCAACTGCGGGCACCCACCGCCACTGCTCGTGCACCGAGGCGAGACGTACGTCCTGGAGCCCAGCGAGCCCTCGCCGCCCCTCAACCTCGCGGCACTCGTCAAGGACAACTATCACGCCGACATCGTGCCCTTCACCCCGGGCGACCACCTCCTGCTCTACACCGACGGCGTGACGGAGACCCGGGATCACGACGGCGAGTTCTTCCCCCTGCATCACTGGATGCGACAGCAGAACCCGGTCTCACCCCACCAGCTCCTCGACCGACTCCACGAGGACCTGCTCCGCTTCAGCGACGGAAGACTCGACGACGACATCGCGGCGCTCTCCGTGCTGTACCCGAAGTCCAGCCCCCTCGACGCGAGCGACAGGTAGGCGATGAGCGGGCCGGCTCCTTGGGAGTCCGCCTCCGAGGTGCTGCCGGTCGGCGGTCCGCGGGTCAGGTGCCCGGCCTCAGTCGGCGCGGCCGAGGCCGCGATCAGGTGCGCTCATGTCCCCCGTGGCAGGCGTGCCGTCGGCGAGTCCGTAGCGCAGGTACACGGCGCCCTTGGGACCCGCCGCCGGCGGTTCGAGGAGGGTGAGGTTCGTGGGCACCTCACCGCCGTCGAACACCTTCTTGCCCACTCCGAGCACGATCGGGTGCACCCAGAGGTCGAGACGGTCGAAGAGCTTCTCCCGCAGCAGACTCTGCACCAGGTCCAGGCTCCCGACGACCTTCACGTGCTCGTGCCGGTCACGGATCTCGCGTACCGCGGCGGCCAGATCCGGGCCGAGCTGCGTGGAGCCGGCCCACGACAGGTCGGGCCTGCCACGGGAGGCCACGTACTTCGGGACACGGTTGAAGAGGTCGGCGATCTCGCCGTCCTCGCCGCCCTTCTGGTGCGGCCAGTAGGCGGCGAAGATGTCGTACGTCCGCCGACCGAGCAGAAGGGCGTCCGTGCCCTCGTACGCGGCGCCGATCTGCGCCCCGGCGACCTCGTCCAGCAGGGGCGCCTGCCAGGCGCCGAACGGGAACCCGGCCGGGTCCTCGTCGGGGCCGCCGGGCGCCTGCCCGACGAGATCGAGAGTCGCGAACAGTTCGATGTGGATGAGGCCCATGGCTTGCTCCCGATGAGGTGGTCGTCCCGGTCAGAAGGTAGACCGGTGGGAACCGGCGAACTCATCGCCGCGCGGGCCCATGCCGATCTGGCCCCCGCCGACAGGTCGCCCTGCGGGCGCCGACGACCCCGTTCGCGACTGCGGGCGGGTTCGTCGGCGCCGGGTCACGGATGGTGCCGGCGAGTGTGCGGTCCGCTCCGCAGGCGCCCTGGTCGGCATCGTCGGCCAGGGCGCCTGCGTCCTCCCTCTCCGTCCGCGTCGTCCCCACCCCCGGCTGTCGCGCCGCGTCCCGGAGAGCCCGAGGTCATCTCAGGCGCCTCGTGCTCATCACCACCGGCCTCGGCATCGACGTCCAGCGGAACTCACGCGTCACGACACGTACCGCGTCGCGCTGTTCGTCCCGCCGGGGGGGGTGAGCTCGACGTGGAAGCCCCACCAGAAGGCACGGACGGTGACGCCTGCGCCGCGGGACCCGTCCCGCGTGAGGACCTGGAACGGGGACTCGTGGAACGTACTCGCCTCGACGTCGGCGCCCTCCCGGAGCGGGGTCCTGGTGACCACCGCGCATACTCCCCGAATGGCATGCACATGAGGGAAGGTGGACCGGAAACTCCCCTGGCCGAGAGGCTTGCGCCACCGCACGAGCCGGAACCCGGTGAGGGCTTGCCCCTGGCGGGTGCGGGATGGACATGATCGCTTCATGGATCAGCACTCGGTGACCCTGGACCGGATCACTTCGCAGGACGGGCCGGCCATACACTCATGGGCATCTCTGGCGGAGGCCTGTCGCTATCAGGCGTGGGGACCGAACACGGAGGACGAGACCCGGGACTTCGTCGAGGCTGCGGTCAAGGCCTGGTCGGACGCCCCCCAGCGCCGCTTTCCCTATGTGGCCCGCCTCGGCCGAGACGCGGTGGGGCTGGGGGAACTGCATGTCCGGAGTGCCGTCCAGCGTCAGGCGGAGATCTCCTACAGTGTGCATCCGCGCGTCTGGGGCCGGGGCATCGGGACGGAGATCGGGCGGCAGCTCCTTGCCCGCGGCTTCGGCGAGTTGGGGCTCCATCGGATCTACGCCACGTGCGACCCGCGGAACCTCGCCTCGGCCCGGGTGCTGGCCAAGCTCGGTATGACGCACGAGGGACGCCTGCGTCACACACACTTGATCCGCGACGGCTGGCGAGACTCTTTGGTCTTCAGCATCCTCGCTGAGGAGTGGCATCCCGCCACGCCGCGGACCGCGCCGGACGCGTAGACCAGCCCGGCATCGTCCAGCTGTCCCGCCACGCCGTCGGGTACCCGCTACCCGCATACGGGACATGATCGACGCTGCCGCGATGGAGGGTCGGACAAGATCAGTCGGCCCGGCTGGTCGCGGCCCGGCGTCAGCCGAGGACTGTGCCCGTGGATGCGGCTGGCCGACGTCGGCGTGAGAAGGCACCGAGGTCGATGGTCTGGCCGGTGTGTTCGCAGGTGTGCGTGAGCGCGCTGCGATCGTGGTCGTGCCCGCCTTCGACACCGTGGATCAGGGTGGTCATGAGGCGGCCCACCAGAGGGGCGTTCTTGAACTGGTTGCCGCTGGTGCCAATGGCCACGTAGAAGCTGGCAAGATCGGTGCGGTCGTAAACAGGGGTCCAGTCGTCGGTCACGTCGTACACGCCTGCCACCCCTTTGGGCTTGTTGGGAACGCGCAGACCGGGCAGCCGACGAGCCGCCCGCGTCACCTGCGTTCTGAACTGCGACACGGTCGGGAGGGGGCTCCCGTCGTCCGGATCATCGAGCCATTCCAGCGGGTCGCACTCGGGTTCCGTGCCGCCGACGAGCAGGAACTCCCTGCCCTCGGGCCGTATATATGTGCCGAGGTCCATATCGGCGAGCACCGGTGCCTGACGGTCGCCGCCGACGTCGTGGTAGCCGGCGGGGGCCGCTACATGGTGCACCTCCTGGCGAAGCGGCCGCAGGCCGACCGTGAAGTCGCCGCCCACTCCGGCGAGCCGGTTCAGCTGTCCCGACCATGGGCCGGCCGAGTTGACGACCACCCCGGCGGAGAGTTCGGTTCCCTCCTCGAGGCGCACCCCGCGCACGTGTCCCCCGCGCCGCATCACCGCGGTGACCTCGGTCTTCCAGCGGAAGGTGGCTCCGTGCCGCTGGGCGGCCGCAGCAAGGTTGCGCGCGGCGAGCTGCGGGTCGTCGACGAAGCCTCCGTCGGGTGTGTGGAGAGCGCCGAGCCGAGCGGATGCGTCGGCGAAGAACTCGTCGTCATCCACAGGGCGGGGCGGGAAGTACCGGCCGGTGTCCACGGCGGGCAAGCGCTCGGACAGCTCCTGTGCATCCCATTCCTCGTACGGGACACCGACCTTGTCGAAGTGGCGCGTGAACAGGCTGCGGGGTGCGAAGTCCACGTCCAGCATGGTGACGCCGCAGCGGTTGAACGCTGCGAGGGGTTCACCGGCGGGTGCTTGGAGGTGGTCGCGCCATGCTTCCCAGCAGTGAAGGGACTCCCACGCGGCCTTGACGCCCGCGATCGTGGGATAGGTGAAGCGGACCACGGCGCTCGATGCGCTGGTGGAGCCGTTGCCTGCGCCGCCGAACTTGTCGACGACGACCACCCGCAGGCCGCTCCGCGCCAGTTCGAGAGCGATGGAGGATCCGATGACCCCGGCCCCGACGACGACTACATCTGTGCTCTCAGCCACGTTTCAACTCACCTTCTTGTCGCCGGACCAGACGGTTTCTGCGGCGGAGCGGCGGGTCGCCGCTCCGCCGCTGTCCGCACCGTACGCGGGTAAGAGGCCACGTCCGGCGACTGTTGTCGTCACTTTCCGTTGCCATACCGCACCGTTTTGTCGCGCATGTGCACCGGTACTCAGCCGTGAGGGCCGCCGGCCGCTCAACATTCCGGACGTGATCGTGGAGCGGGTCGGCCCTCGCGCATGCGCAAGATCAAGGTGACCGCGTCCTCCGAGCGGGTCCCGGGAGTGAGGAGCTCCTGCAGGAGGAGGCCCCGAATCGCGGCAATGGTGACGGTGGCCGCCTCCCGCGCTTCCCCCGCGTCGAGCCCTTCGCGTTCCGCGAGTGAGGACAGCATCACGGTCAGGTCGTCGATCGACTCCACGAACTCACGGAAGTCCTCGGGGGCGTACGCGGCCAGTCCGACGACGTAGAAGAAGCCGCGGACACGCGACAGCTGCTCCGGCCGGGTGTAAGCACGCCAGATCGCCACGACGAAATCGTCGAAGGTGCCCTGCTGGGCGGCCTCCAGAAGCGCCTCGTTGTCACGGGAGCGCTGGGCCGTGAGCATGGCGGCCAGGACGCCCGGGAGCGACCCGAAGTGGTAGCGCAACAGGGCGTGGCTGGTCTCGATGCGGGCGGCGATCTCACGGAGCGACATCTCCGGCGGGGGAAGGGCCTCACCGAAGGCGTCGAGAAGCCGCACCAGGAGTCGCTCACGCGCGCTGCCGTTGCGTTGCGAGGTTGACAGGATCACTCCCGCAGTTTATCCATTGGAAAAGACGGATGCAACGGCGGAGGATCGACGATGGGACCTGCTCATGTGGTCGGCGCGACGGTCATCGACGGATCAGGACGTGACCCCAGCAGCCTCGATCTCACGATCGAGAACGGCCGCATCACCCGACTCGGCGGCTCCAGCACGCACGGCGAGCGTCTCGATGCCGAGGGACTGACGATGACGCCCGGCCTGATCGACGCTCACGTCCACCTGGGCCTGTCGAGCCCGATCCAGCCGCACTTCTCGTTCCGGATCAGCGCCGCCGAGATCGCGGCGGACATCTTCGCCACGGCCGGCGCGACGCTCGACGCCGGCTTCACCACCGTTCGCGACACCGGCGGGATCGACGGCGGTGTCGTCACCGCGATCGCGAAGGGCAAGGTGAAAGGGCCGCGCGTCCTGTCGTGCGGACCTGTTCAGTGCCAGATCGGTGGGCACGGCTACTACGGCGCCGAATGGGAACCCACCGAGCTGTGGAGCAGCCACCACATCCCGGGCCTGTGCGCCCTGTCGATGATGGCCGGCAACGCGGACGAGCTGCGGCACAACGTCCGCGAAGCCTTCCGTCGCGGAGCCTCCTTCCTGAAGCTCTGCGTGACAGGCGGAGTGGTGGGCGAACATGATCGACTGACCGACACCCAGTTCACCGTCGAAGAGATCGCTGTCGCAGTTCAGGAAGCTGCGGCGCGGAACACCTATGTGACCGTCCACGCCCACAACAACCAGGGCATACGCAATGCGGTCGAGGCCGGGGCGCGCTGCGTCGAGCACGGCACCAGCCTCGACGAATCCACGGCGGCTCTGATGGCCGGTCGCGAGGTTGCCCTCGTGCCCACGTTCGCCGTCGTCGAGCAACTGCTGCACGACACCGCCGAGGCCGGTCTCGCCGCGTCGGCCCGCGACCGGGCCAAGGGCGTACGCGAGCAGATGGCGCGTGCGCTCGCTGTCGCCAAGCACGCGGGAGTACGGATCGGGCTGGGTTCCGATCTCATCGGTCCGGCCCAGCATCGGCGCGGCAGAGAACTCAGCCTTCGCGCAGCCCTCGGGACGCCGATGGAAGCGCTCGTGGCAGCGACCCGGACCAACGCGGAGATCCTCGGCCTGTCCGGCCAGGTGGGTGTCATCACTCCCGGCGCGCATGCAGACCTCGTTCTCTGGGACGGCAATCCGCTCGAAGACCCGGAACTGTTCTCCGACCCCACCAACGCCGTCCTCGTCATCCAGGCCGGCAAGATCGTAAAGGACCGCAGATGAGCACCATGTGGCAGGGCTGCCTCCCCCACACCGACTACTTCGAGATGCGCTCCAGCGGTGGGCACGACTACGGCGTCTGGGTCACCACGCCACCGCACTACGACCCTGCCACGGAGCCGGCGCCTGTCGTGTACGTGCTCGACGGCAACTGGGCCGTGGGTCTGACCGCCCCACTCATCGTCACGCAGCTGGACCCCATGCAGGCGATGCAGCCCTACGTCCAGGTCAGCGTGGGCTACGCGGGCGAGGAAGCCGAGCTCTGGGAGCGGTTGCGCAACCGCGACCTCGTGCCGCCCGGGGAACCCATCGCGAAGGAGTACATCGATGCGGTGGAAATGGGGGTCGAAAGGGGTGTGACGACTCGCGAGCAAGCCGACGCCTACCTCGCTGAGTTGAGCGACAGCCGCGGGGACATGTTCCTGAACTTCCTTACCGACGACCTGCACCCGCGAATCGAACGCGACTACGGCACAGCCCCGAGCGGTCACGGCCTCTTCGGCTACTCCTACGGCGGACTCTTCAGCCTCTACGCCTGGCTCACCAAGAGCACCTTCTTCGAGAGCATCGGCGCGGGCAGCCCGGGCATCGTGAATGCGGACAGTCAGGTCTTCGCTCGGCTTGAAGCCATGGGTGACACCCTGCCCGACACCAAGCTGCACGTGACCTTCAACGAGCAGGAGATGCTCGGAGACCTGGCGGTCTACCAGAATCTCGCGAAGAACACGGCCACGTTCCTTCACCGCCTCATTTCACGCGGCGGATCCGTCACCAGCGCACTCATGCACGAGACGCATGTGACCGGGCTGCAGGCATCGTTCCTCAGCTACCTCAGGACCTGCCGCGCCCAGTGAGCCCGGACGCCGTGGCTCTCCTTCCGTCCCATGTGAGTCGACTTCTCTGGAGGTGTGCGGGTGGCCGAGCGTGACACCGTCAGCACGACGCCCCGTGCCGTGGGTATCGCCGAAGCGCTCAGGCGACGGCTGCCCGCCGGCCGGGTGGTGACCGATCCGGACATCGTCGCCGGCCTCTCGCACGACCAGGCGGTGTGGGCGCCTGTGGGCCGAGCGGTGGCGGTCGTGCGCGCCAAGAGCACCGACGAGGTCCAGACCGTGGTGCGTCAAAGGGGGTTGCCGGCTATGACCTTGTGAGCCTCATGGTGGGTGCCGAGGGCACTCTGGGTGTCATCACCGAGATCACGGTCCGGCTGCGACGCCTGCCTCCTGTCGGCGTGACCGCCGTCGGCTACTTCGACAACGTCGGGCAAGCCGGTGACGCGGTGCGGGCGACGACTGCCGCAGGGTTGCGGCCGGCCGCGCTGGAACTCGTCGACCGGCACTGCCTGCGCACGGTCGACGCCTGGAAGAACATGGGACTCTCCGCCGAGGCAGACGTGGTGCTCCTGGCCCGTTTCGACGATGACGGCCGCGCCGCCGAGGAAGGCGCCCGCAAGATGGCCGACTGCTTCCGCGCCGCCGGCTCGACCTGGGCGGACCGGTCGGAGACGGAGGAAGAGGCCGAGATGCTCTTCGCGGCCCGCCGGCTGGCCTTCCCCGCGCTCGAGCGGCTGGGGCCGGTCCTCACGGAGGACGTCTGTGTGCCCATCGGGGCGGTGGCTGAGATGCTGGCCCGCATCGACCGGACCGCTGAGAGGCACCGGATCACCATCGCCAACATCGCGCACGTCGGCGACGGCAACTTGCATCCGCTGCTTGTGACGGAACACGGTGACGCGGCGGCTCAGGTCCGGGCCCGTGCGGCGTTCGACGACATCATCGCAGACGCACTTGAACTGGGCGGCACGGTGACGGGTGAGCACGGTGTGGGACTGCTCAAACGGCCAGGTCTCGCCCTGGAACTCGGCCCAGCCGTCCTGCAGATGCATCGCGCGGTGAAGCACGCTCTCGACCCGGCCGGGATTCTCAACCCCGGCAAAATTTTCGGTCCCGCATGATCCCTTGGCCACGTACGGGCTCCTGCTTCAGGGGCATCACATGGGAGATGGCTCGTGAAGGCCAGACTCAGGAAGAAGGGAGCTCGGACCTCGCAGAGCCGCTACCTGGAAGTCACGCGGCTGGCTCCGAGGCTACTGGTGCCGTGGGAGTGCCTGTGCCTTCTGCCCCGAAAGAGTCTTGTAGACGGTACCGGCGAGGTCGGGCAGCGTGTCCCCTTCGCCAACGGCGCTGTTGACAGCAATGGCGATGATCATGCCAGTCTTCGGGAAGTACATGTGCAGCACCCGGTTTCCAAATGTGGCCCCCTCATAGGCCCAGACCGTCCCGGCCACAGGATGGACGAACTTCACGACACCGAGCCCGAAACCCATGGGATCGTCGGCCGTGACGCTCTTGATGGGCTTACTCGTCTTCGCCGAGACCAGGGACTCCAGCTCGCGCTGCTGCGCTGAGGGCAGCAGGCGACCGCTGTACAGCGCCCTGTCCCAAGCCGTCATGTCTCTCAGTGAACTCACCAGGCCACCCGCCCCCTGCGCCCAGGACAGGCGGAGCCGAGGAAGTGACTTGTTGAGATGCTTCGGCAGGACGGAATGGGTGGAGTACGGCGTCGGCATGCGCGAGGCCGTGTCCGGAGGACAGTCCGGGGGGAGGCAGGTGTCGTTCATTCCGAAAGGTTCGATGATGTGCTCGGCGAGCCGCTCATGGTAAGTATCCTGCGATGCTTCTTCGACAATCATCTGCGCGAGGAGGTAGTTCGTATTCGAGTACTCGTACTTCGCGGGACCCAGTGGCAGGCCCTCCACATAGGACATCAGGCGCTCCAGCGTGAAGCCCGTGGAGGGATCGGCGTCGAAATCCTCCAGGAACGCATTCTGCTCGGTGTAGCTGGGGATGCCGCTGGTCATCGACAGCAGTTGCCGGATGGTGACATCGCGCCAGGCCGGATACTGGGGAAGCCACTTTCCCAGCTTGTCCCGTATGGACAGCTTTCCTTCGGCCTCCAGTTGAAGCAGCAGCACGGACGTGAACGCCTTGGTGTTGCTGCCTATCTGCCACAGCGCCTTGCTGTTCACCGGTCGACCACCGCCGTAGCGGGACGTTCCCGCATCGACCGAGATATCAGGTCGCTGATCGGCATAGGTCACCCGAAGGGAGACCGCCGAGAAATGATCCTTGGTGCCCTGAGCGTCCAGGTATTCCTCAAGGTCACTTCGCAGTGACGCGGTGGCACTGCGAACGGATGGCTCCACCGCTGCGTGCGCGACGGCCGGCCCACTTACCGACACCATCATCCCCGACACACTCGCCGGGGTGACCGTCGCCAGGGCCACGAGACGCTTCCCTTGTTGACCACCCCGACGACGAAGCCTGTACCTCATTTTCGCCATTCCTCCATCGAATTGAACAGAACCGGGAACGACGATCACGCTACGCAGTGGAGGCACGGCAGGTAATAGGGGCAACCCCCGCTTGGTAGTGGTGCTGACCCCCGAAGTGAGGCCAATTACGTTTCAGGAACCTCCCTTTGCGATTGTCAAGCCGCAGACGCGGCTGGTTGTGCGGCCTATTCCGTTGCCAAGCAGTGAGGCGCGGGGACCTCGGTCCGTATGATTTCGCGGTGAGGATCTGGATGGAACGCCCTGGCAGGACCGACGTCGAGGCGGTCGTTCGCTGCTACTTCAGCCTGCTCCGAGCCGGGAGAATCCCTGAGGCCGAACAGCTCATCGATCACCATCCGGTCCGTCACGTGCTCAAGGCGCTGTGGACCGGTTCTGTCGGAGCGAGTGCCGACGGGGACGAGCCGAGCGGAAGCCCTGCCGCCGACGATGACGAACGTGAGGTGGACCCGGACCCGGATCTGGACCCCGATCGGGATCTGTCCTGGCTCGGCGAACTGGATCTCGCGGACTTCCACTGGGGTGACACCGGCAGCCACGTCTACGTCGAGATCGCCTACCGCGCGCGGATCATCGAGGTGTCATTGGGCTTCTGGGTCAGGCCCACGGACGCCGGCTGGGTCGTCACGGGGCCGTCCACCTACTGGTAGGACGTCCGGGGCGGCTCACGTCGTGCCGCGGACGTTCAAGTTCGGCGTCAGGACGATCGGGGGCGGCTGCTCCCCCGCGAGGAGCCGCTCGACCTGGTGGATGGCCAGTTCGCCCAGCCGTCGCTTGTCGAGATGGAGGGTGGTCAGGGGCGGGTCGACCAGATCGACGACACTCAGCCCGTCGTAGCCGACCAATGCGCAGTCGTCCGGCACGTGGACGCCGAGCCGACGGGCGGCCCGGAGCACGCCGATCGCCACCAGGTCGTTGAAGGCGACCACGGCGGTGAGGTCCGGCCGCGCGGCGTACAGCGCCTCGAACGCGTCGGCACCTCCGGCCGGGGACTGCTCCCCCATGACGATCCAGCCCTCGTCGACGGGCAGCGCATGTTCGTCGGCGACTTCGAGGAAGGTGCGGCGCCGGACCAAGGGGGCGGTCACGCACTCGCAGTCGATCATGCCGATCCGGCGGTGCCCGAGGTCGATGAGGTGCCGCATCCCGGCCCGGATGCCGGCGGCGGTGTCGATGTGGACCAACGCGTGGGCCGACGAGTCGGGCCCACGATCGACCACGACCAGCGGCACGTTGCCGATGTAGGGCTCGAGTTGTGCGTCGGAGTGACTGATGTAGCCGACAACGGCGTCGACCTGTTGGCCCAGTGAGCGGACCAGGGACAGCTCCCGGGACCGGTCGTTCTCGGTGCTGGCCACGAGCACCTGCCAGTCGCGTTCGTCGGCGGCCGCGATCACTCCTGCCACGAACTCCGGGAAGAAGGGGTTGACCACGTCGGGGACGATGAGCCCGACAGATACGACGTCGGGGCGGACCAGCCCTCGGCCGAACCGGCTGGGCCGGTACCGCAACTGCCTCGCGACATCGAGCACGCGTTGTTGAGTCGCCGGATCGATCTCCCCCTTGCCGTTGATCGCCCGGGAGACGGTCTGATGGGACACGCCCGCCGCCTGAGCGACGTCACGAAGCGTGACACGCTTGCCCGTTCTCGCGCCCCGCGCCCGCTGCTCTTCCGTTTCCCGCTGTCCGGCCACGCCGCCCACTCACTTCAGTTCCTGTGCCGCCCTGCGTCCAAGTCAATCAGGTCCCCCGACACGCCGCGCCATCGCCGGACTGCCACGCGCCACTTGCCCAACTGGACCCGTGCGCTGGACCCGTGCGGACGGCGAGCCGTCCGGCGGCAGTGGTTGACGGAATCCGCTCCCCTGCTCCAGAATCCCGTTAACGGTCACGTTAACGGTAACGGAGCAGAAAGGGGTAGCACCGTGGCTTCTTCGAGGGGGCCTTTACCGCACGAGCCGCACCAGATGTTCCGAAGCGTGTTCCGCGGCTGGCACGCAGAGGCAGACGTCTTCTCGGCGCTGCCGGACGCACCAGTGCAGCCGGATGATCCGCTGCCGTGGTGGCGCCGGTTGCGGGTGCGACGGCAGAGGCCGAGCGGCGGCGGAACTCCGCTCCACCGCTCAGCGGCGCGTCCGCTGGGCTGTGCCGCTACCCGTGGGGAGGGCCGCGGTTGAAAGGAAGTGCGCCGGTCGGGAGCCGAGGTATGCACGCGGCGCGGTGGACTGACCCGGTGCGGCCCGGGTCAGAGTTCGGCCCACCGTGTCACAGGGCAATCAGTCCGGCAGCCGTCTCCTTGAAGCCGCAGGCGTCGACGTAGAACGCACGAAGGTGCTCCTCGAAGTCGACGTGGAGCCACTCGCACTTCGCGACACGAGCCTCGTGCGCGGCAGCGGCGACCAGAGCACCGCCCACACCGCTCCGCCCGCGGTGCGGGGCGACCACCGTGTCCAGCAGGAAGGCGTGAACCCCGCCGTCCCAGGCCACGTTCACGAAGCCGATCAGTGAGCCGTCTTCCCAGGCGCAGACCCAGCCGAGGCTGTGGCGCTCAAGTCGTCCCCGCCAGTCGGTCCGAGCGATCGGGTGTCCGAAGCCCTCGGCATGCAGTGCGTCGAGGGCGGTGTTGTCGAATTCGCCGCGCCACTCGTACTCGATCGCCATGTGCCGATCGTAGAGTCCGCTCAGGGCCGGCAGGGCACATAGCGGAATGAGGAGAGCGCGCCGGGGTCGACCCTGAGAGGGTGCGGTTCGCTTCGATCTCGAACTCGACACGTCCCTCATGTTCGACCTCGACCAGGCACTCGGCGAGTACGCGGAGACGCACGGCTCCGGGCCCACAACTGACGGGCGTATCGAGATCGGGTACATCTACGCGACGATTCGTTTCGAGTCCCGTCTGCACCCCGACTACACCTCGGTGGAATGCTGGGCTGCGACGTCGGCGATGAGTCGCTTGTTCGCCAGGTCGGCCGGCGTCAGGAAGGTGTTCACCGACCTCACCGCCGACAGCGGAGGGGTGTGCTGCCTGTTCGACACCGGTGACGGCGCCCCCGAGCAAGTGTGCTGGCTCAACCGTGAACCTGTTCAGGAGCAGGTCTCAAGCCCCCGCTTCCCAGATCGACGAGCACTCGTGGCGGCTTGGTCCGACTCCGGGAAGTGAGCAGCCGGTGCGCCTCGCGGGCGTCCGGGCCGCATGAGGTCGGCCCGTTGCAGCGTGTGGCGCCGGTGCGGCCCAGGAAGAGGTCGTGTGCGACTCTCCGCGTCACATGAGTGAGGGCGGAGGCCAGGCGTATGCATGGGGCGGGAGTGGCAGTGGCCGCGTTGGCGTTGGCGGCGGTGCTGACCGGCTGCGGTGCTGGTGACGACAGGAGCGGCACCACGGCCGGGTCGGCCACGGCGAGCGCTCGCGAGGCCGGGAAGAGGGGCGGGGAGAAGGTCGAGGATGAGTTGACCGCCGCTACCGTGCGTAGCGATTTCCGCATGGCTGCCTCCTCGGCCGCTGGGGCGGGGCCGCTTCGGTTCCTCGACCTGGGCGAGTCGGCTCATCCCTGCCGCGTGTGGGGCATCTCGCGGACCGACGGCATGCTGGAGCGTAAAGCCGTCGCGCCGTTGCTCACTGTGCTGAAGCAACGGGGCTGGCGGGTGAGAAACACCCTCCCGGTCGAGGAGCGCGGCTCCTTCGGCTGGATCCTGGAGAAGAACCGCTGGGAGGTGTTCCTGGCCGTGGGCGAGGCGCCCGAGGGAGCCGGGATCGTCTTCGACTCCAGTGGGACGGCGTGCGGGGTGCCCCTGCCCTCGAAGCCCGCCACCCTGGAACCCCCGGAGCGCCCCACCCCGCCCGCCCCGCACTGAGCCACGCCCCCCTGCCAGGCGCCCGTCCTCCCGCCTCGCTGCAGCCCCGCAGCCCGGAGCCCGGTGATCCACAGCCCCACGGAACGCCTTCTCGCAGAGCGGTGAAAGTCCACAGCAGGTAGGGGGCCTTGTTCCCTGTCCACTGCTCGGTGACCGAGCCCGAGGTCACGTTGCCGCCGCTGGTCGGCGTGACTGTTCCACTCCTGCTGTCGGCACGCGGCGACGTTGCCGGGTCGCGCTCCAGCCGTCGGCGACCATGCCGTTGGCGCGGTTCTCCCGCTCGTCGGGATCGAAGTTCCCACCGGCCGACTTCGGCTGTTCTGGTACATGTGCCGCGGACACCCCTCGCTCTCCAGACGCGGCGCCGTCGGCACCCACGGCCTCCATGGACATCAGCCCCGGCAAGCATTGATGGGATGGGTCGTCCGCCAGGGATCACGCGAGGAAAGCGAAGACCGCCCATTGGGCTGGCATTTCGCAATCACCTCCTTCCGACCACTAGACACACCCCCTCGCCGTCACTTACAAACATCCCATCTCTCGATCCAGGCTGCTCTCCGCCTCACGGCGCCAAACACGCCCGTCATCCATCCGCTCAGCGCGAGGACACCCGATGAGACTCAGAACCACCTTCTGCTCAGCTGTTGCCGCCCTGTCCGCACTGGCGTTACTCACGGCCTGTGGCGGGGACGCGCAGACCACGTCCACGACGAGCGGCAAGCCGCTGGTCGGCGTCGACTACCCGCGTTCCGACACCGACTTCTGGAACTCGTACATCAAGTACACGCCGGAGGCCGCCAAGGAGCTGGGCCTCTCCCTGAAGACCACCAACTCGCAGAACGACGTCGCCAAGCTGACCGCGAACGCGCAGACGTTCATCAGCCAGGGCGTCAAGGGCGTGGCGATGGCCCCGCAGGACACGGCCGCCGTCGCGCCGACCCTGTCGCAGCTGGAGGCCAAGAAGATCCCGGTCGTCACGGTGGACACCCGTCCCGACACCGGCAAGGTGTACATGGTCGTGCGGGCCGACAACCGCGCGTACGGCGAGAAGGCGTGCCAGTACCTCGGTACCAAGCTCGGCGGCAAGGGCAAGGTCGTCATGCTGCAGGGCGGCCTGGACTCCATCAACGGTCGTGACCGCACCGAGGCGTTCAACGAGTGCATGAAGAAGAACTACCCGGATGTCACCGTGTTCGGTGAGGCCACCAACTGGGACGGCGCGGTCGCCGCGCAGAAGCTCCAGACGCGTCTGACCCAGCACCCGGACATCAAGGGCGTCTACATGCAGTCCAGCTTCGCCCTGTCCGGCACCCTCCAGGTGCTCAAGCAGAAGGACCTGCTGGTCGGCCCCAAGGACAAGAAGCACGTCTTCGTCGTCTCCAACGACGGCATCCCCGAGGAGCTCAAGTCCATAGCCGAGGGGAAGATCGACGCCACCGTCTCGCAGCCGGCCGACCAGTACGCCAAGTACGCCCTGTACTACCTCAAGGCCGCGATCGACGGGAAGACGTTCGCGCCCGGCAGGACCGACCACGACAGCACCATCATCGAAGTCCGCGACGGAGTGCTGGAGGACCAGCTCTCCGCCCCGCTCGTCACCGCCGACGGCGGCACCTACGGCGGTGTGGCCAGTGTGAAGAGCGACAGCACCTCCCTGTGGGGCAACAACCTCGGCTGACGGTTCGCCAGGCGGTCCGACATCCCATGGACACAAGGTGGTTGAGATGAGCGACGGGGAGCGAGCGGCAGTCACCCCCGCGTCCGTCCCGGCGGACGACGGACGGGCCCCGACGGGCCCGGCCGTCGTCGAGGCGACGGGCATAGTCAAACGATTCGGTCCGACGGTGGCCCTGAACGGCGCCCGGATCACCATCAGGCCCGGCGAGACACACGCGCTCGTCGGCCGCAACGGCGCCGGCAAGTCGACCCTGGTCTCCGTCCTGACCGGACTCCAGGCCCCCGACGAGGGGACGGTGACCTTCGGCGGCGAGCCGGCTCCCCGGCTCAGCGACCGGGACGCCTGGCGGCGCCGCGTGGCCTGCGTCTACCAGAAGTCGACGATCATCCCCACGCTGACCGTCGCGGAGAACCTCTTCCTGAACCGGCACGACCACGGACGGCACCGGCTGATCAGCTGGCAGGGCGTGCGCGGCCGGGCCGAGGAACTACTGTCGGCGTGGTCGGTGGACGTCGATCCGCAGACACCGGCCGGCGAGCTCGGCGTGGAGCAGCGGCAGTTCGTCGAGATCGCCCGCGCCCTGTCGTTCGGCGCCAGGTTCGTCATCCTCGACGAGCCGACGGCCCAGCTCGACGGCGCGGCGATCAACCGGCTCTTCGACCGGATCCGCGACCTGCAACGCCAGGGCGTCACCTTCCTGTTCATCAGTCACCACCTCCAGGAGGTGTACGAGATCTGCGACATGGTGACGGTGTTCCGGGACGCCCGGCACATCGTGACCGCCCCGGTCGCGGAGCTTCCCCGTACCGACCTCGTCGCCGCCATGACCGGCGAGGCGGCGGCCGACCGGCGTCAGGAACGAGCCGGCACCCTGGACGGCGACGCGACCGCGGCCCTGAGCGTCAGCGGCCTGAACGGCGACGCCTACTGCGGCGTCACCTTCCGGGTGGGCGCCGGGGAGATCGTCGGGCTCGCGGGGGCGGCCGGCAGCGGCCGTACCGAGGTCGCCGAGACCGTCGTGGGGCTGCGGGCCGCCGACGGCGGCCGGGTCGAGATCGCCGGCACGCCCACCCGGCCGGGCAGCGTCCCCGCCGCGCTCGCCGCGGGCGCCGGGTTCGTCCCCCAGGACCGGCACCATCAGGGCTTGGTCCCCGACATGTCGATCGCGGACAACGCCACGCTGTCCGTCCCCCACCGGCTCGGTGCCAACGGCTTCCTCAACCGCGGCCGACGGGACGCGCTCGCCCAGGGCCTGATCGAGAACCTCGCGATCAAGACGCCCGGCCCCGAACTGCCCGTCTCCGCCCTGTCCGGCGGCAACCAGCAGAAGGTCGTCATGGCCCGCGCCCTGGCCGACGACCCCAGGCTGCTGGTCCTGATCAACCCGACCGCGGGCGTCGACGTGCGCTCCAAGGAGTTCCTCCTCGGCAAGGTCGAGGAGACCGCGGGCACCGGCACCGGAGTACTCATCGCCTCCGACGAACTCGACGACCTGCGCATGTGCGACCGGATCCTGGTGATGTTCCAGGGCCGTGTCACCTCAGAGATGGCCCGCGGCTGGCACGACCACGACCTCGTCGCCGCGATGGAAGGAGTGGACCTCGATGCCTGACACCGTCCTCGCGGACGCGCCCGCCCCCGAGGCCGGCGAGCCGCGGACCGGGCGGACCGGCCTGTTCGGCGGCCGGATCCCGCTGGCCCGGATGCGCGACCTCGCCCTGGTCCCCGCCATCGTCGTCATCGCGATCGTGGGCCAGATCGTCAATCCGGTCTTCCTGCAGGCGGACAACCTCGTCAACGTCCTGCAGACCATGTCGGAGATCGCGCTGCTGGTCCTGGCGCAGACGATGGTCCTGATCGTCAAGAAGATGGACCTGTCGCTGGAGTCCACGATGGGCCTGGCACCCGGTGTCGCGGCCTGGCTGGTGGTCCCCACGGGCGCCGGACACGGCCTCGGGCTCCTGCCCGGAGCCTGGTCGATCCCGGTCACCCTCGCCGTGGGCGTGCTCGTGGGCGTGATCAACGCCCTGCTGATCATCCGCTTCGGCCTCAACGGCTTCATCGTCACCCTCGGCATGCTGATCGTGCTGCGGGGTGTCCTGACCGGTATCTCGGGCGGACAGACGTTCTTCCAGCTGCCCGAGTCGATGCTCTACCTGGGCACGGCCGAATGGTTCGGGATGCCCGCCTCCATCTGGCTCTGTCTGGTGCTGTTCGCCGTGGCCGTCGTGGTCCTCGGCTGGACCAGCTTCGGGCGGTCGCTGTACGCCATCGGCGGCAACGTCGACGCCGCGAAGGCAGCCGGTATCCGTACCGACCGGGTGCTGTGGATCGTCATCGTCACCGGCAGTCTGCTCGCCGCACTCGCCGGGCTGCTGCTGTCCGGCCGGCTCGCCTCGGTGGCCTCGGCCCAGGGCAACGGCTACATCTTCACCGTCTTCGCAGCCGCCGTCATCGGGGGCATCAGCCTCAACGGCGGCAAGGGCACCATGTTCGGCGCCTTCAGCGGCATCCTGCTGCTCTTCATGATCCAGAACGTGCTCACCCTGGCCGGCGTCCCCGCCCAGTGGATCGGCGCCCTCAACGGCCTGATCATCCTCGTCGCGCTGATGATCTCGCGCATCACGGGCGGCAAGGTCCAGGAGTGACTCCGGGCGGCCGTCGCGGGATGCACACCGCCCGCAAGGCCGCCGGACTCCCGCCGTCACCCATCTCGTCGCAGGGGCCGTCCGTCCCCGCTCGCACAGGAGTTGCCATGTCCTCCCCCGAGTCCCCCTCCGCCCGTATCACCGCCCTGGACGTCCTCGACGTACGCTTCCCCACGTCCGAGCACCTCGACGGCTCGGACGCGATGAACCCCGAGCCCGACTACTCGGCCGCCTATGTCGTCCTGCGCACCGACGCCGGCGACGGGCTGGAGGGCCACGCCCTGGCCTTCACCACCGGCCGGGGCAACGACGTCCAGGCCGCCGCCATCGCGGCCCTCGGCCCCCATGTGGTGGGCCTGTCCGTCGACGACATCTGCGGTGACCTCGGCGGGTTCTCCCGCTCGCTGGTCCACGACCCCCAACTGCGCTGGCTGGGGCCGGAGAAGGGCGCCATCCACATGGCGACCGGCGCGGTCGTCAACGCCGCCTGGGACCTCGCGGCCAAGCGGGCGGGCAAGCCCGTGTGGCGCTTCCTCGGCGAGATGTCCCCCGAGGAACTGGTCGCGCAGGTCGACTTCCGCTGGCTCAGCGACGCCCTCACCCCCGAGCAGGCACTGGAGATCCTCCAGCGCGCGCAGCCGGGCCGGCAGGAGCGTACCGACCACTTGCTGGAGCGCGGCTACCCCGCCTACACGACCACGCCCGGCTGGCTCGGCTACTCCGACGAGAAGCTGGCCCGCCTCGCCCGGGAGGCGGTCGCCGACGGCTTCACCCAGATCAAGCTGAAGGTGGGGGCATCCCTGGAGGACGACGTACGGCGGATGCGCACCGCCCGCGAGACGGTCGGCGACTCCGTCCGCATCGCCGTCGACGCCAACCAGAGATGGGACGTCCAGCCCGCCATCGACTGGATGCGGGCGCTGGCCCCCTACGACCCGTACTGGATCGAGGAGCCCACCTCCCCCGACGACATCCTCGGCCACGCCGCCGTCCGCAGGGCCGTCGGGCCCATCAAGGTCGCCACCGGGGAGCACATCGCCAACCGGGTCGTCTTCAAGCAACTGCTCCAGGCGGGCGCCGTCGACATCGTGCAGATCGACTCCGCCCGCGTCGGCGGCGTCAACGAGAACCTCGCGATCCTGCTGCTCGCCGCGAAGTTCGGCGTCCCGGTCTGCCCGCACGCCGGCGGGGTCGGCCTGTGCGAGATGGTGCAGCACCTGTCGATGTTCGACTACGTGGCCGTCTCCGGCACCACCGAGGACCGGGTCATCGAGTACGTCGACCACCTGCACGAGCACTTCGTCGACCCGGTACGCGTGGCCGACGGCAACTATCTCGCGCCCACCCTGCCGGGCCTGAGCGCCCAGATGCACCCCGACTCGCTCAAGGATTACGCCTACCCCGACGGCCCCGTCTGGGCGGCCCGTGTCTGACACCTCGCACCCGGGACTCGTCGACGCCCACCACCATGTGTGGAACCCGGACGACCGGCCGCAGCCGTGGCTGGACGCGCCCGGCCACGAGCCCCTCCGCCGCTCCTTCGACACCGACGACCTGCGTTCGGCCGCGACCCGGCCGATCGCCGGCCGACGGCTGGAGAGCTCTGTGGTCGTCCAGTGCGTGCCGTCCTCGTCCGAGACACGCGACCTGCTCGCCCTCGCCGACGAGGACCCGCTGATCGGCGCGGTCGTCGGCTGGGTCGACCTGACCGGCCCCGCCATCGGCGACGTCCTCGACGAACTGTGCGCCGGCCCGGGCGGCTCGTACCTGCGCGCCGTACGGCACCTCGTCCAGGACGAGCAGGACCCGCGGTGGCTGCGACGGCCGGCCGTGGAACGGGCACTGAGGACGGTCGGTGAGCGCGGCCTGGGCTACGACGTGCTGATCCGCGACCACCAGGTCCCCCAGGCCGTCGGCCTGGCGGAGCGCCTGCCCGAACTGCCCCTGGTTCTCGACCACGCGGGCAAACCCCCGATCGCCGGCGGGGATCTGACCGGCTGGGAGCGGGACGTACGCCGACTCGCCGGGCACCCGCAGGTGCGCTGCAAGCTGTCGGGCCTGATCACCGAGGCCGACCACGAGCAGTGGACCCTCGCCGACATCCGCCCGGTGTGGGACGTGCTGCTCTCGGCCTTCGGCCCGTACCGGCTCATGTTCGGCTCCGACTGGCCGGTCTGCGTCCTCGCCGGCGGCTGGAACCGGTGGGCCGCCACCGTCGCAGAACTCCTCACCGGCTGCTCAGCGGACGAGACCGAAGCGATCCTCGCCGGGACCGCCCTGGACTTCTACCGCCTCACCCCTGCCGAAAGGACACCGGCGTGCTCCTGACCGATCTTCTGCACCCCGAGATCCTGCGGTCCCTGGCCGGAGCCGGCCACGGCGCCCGCGTGCTGCTCGCCGACGGCCACTACCCCGCGAGCACCGCCGTCGGCGAGCACGCCCGGACCGTCCACCTCAACCTGGCCCCCGGTCTGCTCGACGTCACCACCGTGCTCCAGGTCCTGCTGCGCGCCGTGCCCGTCGAGTCGGCCCAGGTGATGGTGCCACCGGAGGACGAACCGGAACCGCCGGCCGTCACCGAGTACCGCTCTCTGCTCGCACCGGCCCCGGTCCGGCCCCTCGGCCGCTTCGAGTTCTACGACGCCGCCCGCTCCCCCGACCTGGCCCTGGCGATCGTCACCGCCGACATCCGCACCTACGCCAACCTGCTGCTGACCATCGGCGTCCGCGCTGAAGGGACCCTGGGAACACGATGACACTCGCCGTCCGCTACACCGCCGCCCGCACCCTGGACACCGCCCCCGCGCTCGACGCGCCACCGGGCCCCGGCGAGGTCGAGCTGGCCCCCGCCTACGTCGGCATCTGCGGCACCGACCTGCACATCTTCCACGGAGACATGGACGGCCGGGTGCGTACGCCCGCCGTCCTCGGGCACGAGATGTCCGGACGAGTCGTCCGGGTCGGGCCGGGCGTGGAGGGCTGGCGGCCCGGTGACGCGGTGACCGTGATGCCGCTGCGCTGGGACGACACCTGCCCCGCCTGCCGCGCCGGCCACCGGCACGTGTGCCAGCACCTGGACTTCATCGGCATCGACTCCCCCGGCGCGATGCAACAGCGCTGGACCGTGCCGGCCTCCACCCTCGTCCGTTTGCCCGACTCCCTGCCACTGGACCGGGCCGCACTCGTCGAACCGACGGCCGTCGCCGTGCACGACGTGGGCCGGGCGAAGGTCGGCGCGGGCGAGAAGGCCGTCGTCGTCGGCGGCGGTCCCGTCGGCGTCCTGATCGCGCTGGTCGCCCGGGCGACGGGCGCCGAGGTCCGGGTCGTGGAGCCGAGCGCCCACCGGCGGCGGCTCGCCGAGGAATTGGAGCTGACGGTCTGGAACCCGTCCGAGGACGAGATACCGACGCTGGTCCGGAAGTGGACCGGGGACGCGGGCGCGGACGTCGCTTTCGAGGTGTCCGGCGCGGCGGGCGGCGTGCAGACGGCGGTCGAAGTCCTCGGCGTGCGCGGCCGGTTGTGTCTCGTCGCCATCCACCCCCGCCCCCGCGAGATCGATCTGCACCGCTTCTTCTGGCGCGAACTCACCCTCGTCGGCGCCCGGTTGTACGACCGCGCAGACTTCGAGAAGGCGGTCACCCTGGTCACCGACGGTACGATCCCGGCCGAGCGGCTGATCAGCAAGGTCGTACCGCTCACCCAGGCGCCCGCCGCGTTCGAGGCCCTGGAGGGCGGCGGCGATGTGATGAAGATCCTCGTGGACTGCGCCGAGAACACCGGCGGCACCCAGGGGGCCACCGTATGAACACCTTCGACCTCACCGGAAGGCTCGCCGTGGTCACCGGAGCCCGGCGCGGTATCGGCCGGGCCATGGCCCGCGCCCTCGCGGAAGCCGGCGCGGACGTCATCGGGGTGAGCGCCTCGCTGGAGGAGTCCGGCAGCGCGGTGGAGAAGGAGGTCACCGCCGCCGGACGGACCTTCGAGGCCATCCGCACCGACTTCGCCGACCCCGACGCCGTCCGCGCCCTCGGCGCCGACCTCGCCGGACGTGAACGCCCGGTGGACATCCTGGTCAACAACGCCGGCACCATCCGCAGAGCTCCGGCAGACCAACACAGCGACGAGGACTGGGACTTGGTCCTTCAGGTCAACCTCACCGCGCAGTTCGCGCTGACGAGGGCCGTGGGCGCGGCCATGGTGGCCCGGAACCGGGGAAGCATCATCTTCACGGCGTCCCTGCTCAGCTTCCAGGGCGGCATCACCGTGCCCGGCTACACCGCCGCCAAGCACGGTATCGCCGGTCTGACCAAGGCCCTGGCCAACGAGTGGGCCCCACACGGCGTCAACGTCAACGCCATCGCCCCCGGCTACATCGCCACCGACAACACCCAGGCGTTGCGGGACGATCCCACCCGCAGCCGGGCCATCCTCGACCGCATCCCGGCCGGACGCTGGGGCACGGCCGACGACCTGGCGGGGGCCACCGTCTTCCTCGCCTCGGACGCCGCCGCCTACGTCCACGGCACCGTGCTGCCCGTCGACGGCGGATGGCTGGGCCGGTGACCGCCGATCTGTCCTCCGTGCTCGCCGGCGCCCGCATCCTGCCGGTGCTGACCGTGCCATCCGCCGCGATGGCCGCTCCGCTCGCCGCATCCCTGGCGGCGGGCGGGGCGCGGTGCGCCGAGGTCGCCTTCCGCACCCCGGACGCCGTGCAGGTCGTGAAAGCGATGACGGCCCACGGTGAACTGACCGTCGGAGCCGGCACCGTCCTCAGTGCCGAGCAGGCGGAGCGAGCCGTCGAGGCCGGGGCCCGCTTCGTCGTGTCACCCGGTTTGGACCACGAAGTACTGGAGAAATGCCGCGAGTTGGAGGTACCAGCCGTGCCGGGCGTGGCCACCGCCTCCGAGCTGATGCGCGCGCTGAGGGCCGGCCTCGACACCGTGAAGCTCTTTCCCGCCGAGCCGCTCGGAGGCACGTCGATGCTCCGGGCTCTGGCGGCGCCCTTCCCGCAGGCGCGGTTCGTGCCGACCGGCGGCATCCGCCCGGCCCAGCTGTCCGGCTATCTCTCCCACCCGGCGGTCGTCGCGGTCGGCGGTACCTGGATGGCCACCGCCGACCACCTGGAGCGTGGCGACTACGCGGAGATCCGGCGGTTGACGGCCGAGGCCGTGATCGGGAGTCCGGCGTGAGCGGGCTCGCGCCGGACGTGGTGGCCCTGGGCGAGGTGATGCTCCGCTTCGACCCCGGCGAGGGCCGGATCCGCACCGCCCGGACGTTCCAGGTGTGGGAGGGCGGCGGCGAGTACAACGTCGTACGCGGTCTGCGCCGTTGCTTCGGCCTGCGCACAGCCGTGGTGACGGTGCTGGTGGACAATGCGGTGGGACGCCTCACCGAGGATCTCGTCCTCCAGGGTGGGGTCGACACCTCACTGATCCGCTGGGTGCCTGACGACGGGATCGGCCGCACCGCCCGCAATGGGCTGAACTTCGTCGAGCGGGGTTTCGGCATCCGTGGGGCGGTGGGTGTCAGCGACCGCGCCCACACCGCGATCTCCCAGCTGCGGGCTGGCGTCGTCGACTGGGACGCGGTCTTCGCCCCGGGCGTGCGCTGGTTCCACACCGGCGGTGTCTTCGCCGGTCTCTCGGACACCACGGCGGAGGTGGCGGAGGAGGCGATGGCCGCTGCCCGCCGCCACGGCGTCACCGTCTCCTACGACCCCAACTACCGCCCCAGTCTCTGGGCCGGCCGGGGCGGCCCCGGCGGGGCGCGCGAGGTCGACCTGCGGCTCGCCCCGTATGCCGACGTCGTGGTGGGGGCTCTGGGCCTGGCAGGGAAGCACCCCGGCGCGGTGCGGATCGAGGCCGACGGGGTGGCGGAGGCGTTGTCCGAGGTGGCGGGCCGGGTACCGGAGGCGAGGGTGCTGGCGACGACCCTGCGGAACCTGCCGTCGGCCGGCGTGAACGACTGGTCCTCGGCCGCGTGGTCGCGGGAGAGCGGCTTCGTCGCGGGACCGCGTATGCCGGGACTGCACGTCCTGGACCGGATCGGCTCAGGCGACGCGTTCGCCGCCGGGCTGATCCACGGCCTGCTGTCCGGCGCCGACCTGGAGCGTGCGCTCGCCTACGGCACCGCACACGGCGCGCTCACCATGACCACCCCCGGCGACGTGTCCATGGCCTCCCTGGCCGAGGTCGAGGCACTCATGGCCGGCGACTCCGCCCACGTCAGACGCTGACCGCGGGCTGAAGTCGGAAGTGCACGTGGGTGGCTTCCGCGGATGCGGGCAGGCCCTGCTGGTCGGTGATCGCGGTCACGGTCAGGCCGGCAGCCGCGGCCAGGTGCTCAAACACATCTCGGGGATACCAGTGCAAGACCCACGGGCGCTCCTCCACACTGCTCCCGGAGGCGTCGTGGCGTTCGTAGCGCAGCAGTGCCGTCTGCGTCCGGGCCCGCTCGTCGCGTTCCTCCGCGACGACGGACACCCGGAGTTCGGCGCCGTCGGGCGAGGTGGCCGTGCGCACGTGGCCGATCTGTTCGGCGGGGGTCGGTTCGGGAACGAACAGGGGCACCAACGCGGTGCCGTCGTCGGTGAGATGGGCGCGGATTCGACGCAGAGCGGCCAGTGCGGTCGCGTCGTCGGGCAGCAAGGTGAACGTGGGCCCGGCCAGGAAGATCGCCGGGTAGCGGCGAGTCAACTCCAGGGTCTCCATCCGCTGGTGAAACACGGTCACGGACACGCCCTGCTCGTCCGCCCGCTCGCGGAGCCGCTCCAGCATGTCCCCTGAGGAGTCGACGCCCTCGACCTCCAGACCACGCCGCCGCAGCTCCAGCAAGGGATCACCGTCCCCGCACCCCAACTCCAACGCCGGCCCGCCGACGTGTTCGACGAATGCCGCGTAGGGCTCCGGGTCCTGAGAGAAGGACTTCAACGGTCCATAGATCTCTGCGACGATGCCGGTATAGAAGTCAGCTGGGTCCACGGCCGTCACCCTACGCACACACATCCCGTACGTTCACTCGAATATCGAGCCACGGCCCGCACCCGGTGCGTGCGCCGACGACAAGTACGGGCACGGGAGGCGTGGTCGCTCAAGAGAGCGGCTCGACCAGCCATCGCTGTTCCGCCTCCCCGTTCCGAGGGCTCGGCACCAGAATGGTGCCGGCCTCGGGCGAGGCCGGGGCGATCACGAGGTTCCCCTCGTCCCGTGTGAAGAGTTGCCCTTCGGGACTCAACTCGAAGCGGAGACCGAACGAGACGTCGCCCGAGGAGTCGCAGCGCTCCAGGTCCAGCACCTCGTCGTCCCCTCCGGCGTCGAGGCACAGATCCGGTTCGGCCACGTTGCGCAGGAGCCCGCTCCGGAGATAGGTCCACCGCTGTGTACTGGAGGTCGAGCAGGGGGACAGAGTGACCTCCGCGCCCCGCTCGGGCGGCGATCCGGGTACGTCCATGCACAGGTCGGCGCCGGCGTTGCGCAGTCTGCCGCTCTCCGGGGAGACGGGGAGGCCGGTGGCGGCCGCGGGCGGCGAGGAGGACGGCGTGGGCGTGGGCGTGGGCACCTGCTCCCCCGGGGTGGGTGCGGCTTCGTCGGACGAGGTTCCGGTCACGATGAGGACCGCCGCGACGGCTGCCGCCCCGGCGGCGATCCCGGCGATGACGAGCTTCGGGCCTCGACGGCCGGCGCGAGGCCTTCTCTTCCTCGTCGCCCTCGGTGTCGTGCGCCCCTTGTCCGACGGAGAGGTGCCGGCTCCGGCGGTGCCCGGGGCGACGGGCGCCGTCCGCGCAGGGCGTCCCCGGCACGCGGTCAGGTAGGCGTGCGCGCTTTCGCCGAGGAGCGCTTCCGCCAGGAGAACGCCCGGTTCACCGGCGCAGAGTCTCAGCTGCTCGGCTGTGTGTCGGCAGTAAGAACACTGGTCCAGGTGCATCTGCACCTCGGGCAGCGTGGAGCCGGCACTGCGGGAGGGTGCGTCGAGGAGGCGACTGTAGTCCCGGCACTCTCTCCCGGCCGAGTTCTCGACATGCGTGCGCAGCAGCGCCGATCTCCATTGCTCCCGCGCCCGGTCCAACTCGAAGGGCGGTATGTCCCCTTCGATGCCGAGCAGGGCCGCGGGAACGGCCGACGGTTCGGCTTCCACGTCCATGTGCCACAGGACGTACTGCGTGGTCCTCGGCAGCCGGAAAAAGGCGGTGCGGCTCAGGAGCCGGTTCTCGGCGACCGGATGAGGTGACCTGTCGCTGTCGGCGGTCCCTGCCTGGTCGAACGACGCCCCGGGAACGGAGCCCGTCTGCGAGCGCGCACGCGCGGCCTCCCGCACGGTGACGAGAAGGCGAGGGCGCAGGGCGCTGGTGGACCCGGCCCTCTGGAGCTCCCGCACCACCTGGCGGAACGCGGCGGAGGCGATCGCCCGCGAGAGGGCGGGGGAACCCGAGGCGCAGATCTCCGCGTAGTCGGAGACCGCCGGCCCATGTCGTGCGATCAGCGCGGCGACGGGCGTCGTGCCCTCGATGGTGCGGGACATTCTCAGCGCGGCGACGAGTGCGTCGTCGGACATCCCTGGGGCGGACTCGGGGTCGGGGGCCGAGTTGGGGGGAAGCGGATGAGCGAATGACACAGGGGGCTTTCCTTCTCGACCGCCTTGTGGGGGTAGCGGGCAACGCCACGACCCGTCCAATCCGATAGGCCCGGTCACGGATCGTACTGAGTTGAACCACCCTGTCACACTGGGCAGATGTCCAACAAGGGGCGCCGGAACGAAGCGGAACGGATCGGCCCTCGCAGGTGGACCGAGGTGACGCCGTCCGTGGAAAGACCTCCGGTGGCGGCCGCCCGCCGTTCCGCCACCGAAGCCGACGCCGACGCCGCCACCACCGAAGCCGACTCCGCCACCGAAGCCGACGTCGACGTCGACGCCGACGCCGACGCCGACGCCGACGCCGCAACCTACGTGAGGTCCTTCCGCATCAGCGTGCAGGTCGTCTCGTAGAGGCGCAACGACCCATCAGGGGCTTGCTCGATCCACGAGTCCGGCCGGCGGTCGTACGCGATGTAACCCAGCCTTTCGTACAGCGCGCGAGCCCGGGGGTTGCTTTCCTCCACACCGAGCTCGGCCCGCCGCAGACCGCGGTCCCTGATCCGCCGTTCACCGGCTGCGATGAGGAACGCACCGATCCCGCACGACCGCAACGCGGGGTGGACCGCCAGCTGCCACAGGGTGCCGACCCCTTCCTTGACCTGGTAGTCGACACCGCCCTTCGCGACGGGGATGTCCGTCGCCGGGCAGACCGCGAGGTAGTCGACCTCGCCGGTCCGGACACGTTCCAACTGTTCGGCGACGTCGGCCAGGTGGTGGTCGGACCCCGCCCACCCGCACGACGCCAGGTCCGCGTGCACCAAGTCACGCACCGACAGCTGCAACACCACGTCGATCATCTGCCATACCTCCGACGAGCCAGCATCCATGCCGGTCACCGGTGGCGCAACGCCGTTCGGGAAGAGCCCTCCTGGCTCTGGACAGTGAGCCGGGCCTGAGGGACGTACCTTCGAGCGATTGTGCCCGCGCCAGGGAGCCTCCGGACCAGAGCGCGGGCAACCGCATGCCTCCCGTGGGGAGCCGGGAGGCGCGGCGGGTCCTGCCGTCGCCGACGGCAGGACCCGGCAGAGGGAACCTCACCCGGGGGTGGCTCGGTTCCCGCACCCACACCATGCACCTAAATCGGCCACAGCAACAGTCCACGGCTGAAAATCGTCAATACCCGCATCCGGGCAGCAGGAGGACAGGACCCACAAGATCGGCCAGGGGCTCCGGGCCGCGGGTGTTGGACAGCACGACGTCGATGCCCGCCGCGACGGGGAGGGTCACGGCACTCAAGGTACGGCCGCTCTCCCGCCCTACTGGCCGTCCCCCCCTTTTGCCGAACCGGCAACAGCATTTGTCGGCCGGCGACGGTTGAGCGACCGTGGGGCACATGACCGACAACACCGCAGCAGGACCAAGCCTGTTCGACGCCCCGTCGCCCGCAGGCGAATACACCGGCGATCCGGCGGTACGAGCGGAGTGGGACAGCCGCTACGCCGACCGGCAACAGCTGTGGAGCGGGCAGCCCAACGGAGCGCTCGTGGCCGAGACCGCCTCGCTCACACCCGGACGCGTCCTGGACGTCGGCTGCGGCGAGGGCGCCGATGCCCTCTGGCTCGCCCGTCGCGGCTGGGACGTCACCGCGCTCGAAGTCTCGGGCGTGGCCCTGGAACGCGCGGCCGGACACGCCCGTGACGCCGGCCTCACCATCCACTGGATACACGCCGAGCTCACCCGGGCCTCACTCGCGCCGGCCTCCTTCGACCTCGTCTCGGCGCAGTACCCGGCCCTCCTGCGCACCCCCGATGCCGCCGCCGAGCGAGCTTTCCTCGCCGCCGTCGCACCCGGCGGCGTACTGCTCCTCGTCCACCACGCCGGCATGGAGACCCGTCAGGCGCACGAGAGCGGCTTCGATCCGGCCGACTACGTCTGGCCCTCGATGGTCACCGAACTCCTCGACGACGACTGGGAAGTGGAGGTCGACGAGCAACGCCCCCGCCTCGCTCCTGACGGCGGCGCCGGCGCACACCACACGGACGACCTCGTGCTGCGCGTACGCCGGCTTCGCTGACACACCTACGTACACACCGGCGCCCCTGAGCAGTTCGTCGACGGGTCGACCCCAGCCCGCCGCTTTCTGCTCGACGACGCCACCCCCCGACTGGCATTCGGTGGAGCGGCAAGCGGCGCAGAGGTGTCGTGGGCCGCCGCAGGCATGCCCGGGGATCGGCGGCCCCGGGCCGCAGCCTGCGCGCGTGCACCTCCGTGCGGGGACTATTCGTCGAGGTACCGGTGTCTGATGTCGGCCGGTGCGATGAAGAGTTGGCCGCCGCGGACCTGCCATTCGGTCGCCCCCTCGACCTCGTGGCTGACCAGGAACAGTCCCTGGACGAGATCTCCGTCCGCGTCGGAGGCGGGTACCCGAGCGATCTCCCTGACCTGGTCGCCGAACCAGTCCAGCGCCGAGTCACGGATGTCTGCCCCGTAGAAGATGTAGTGGGTCCAGTTCATGTGCCGACGGGGAGCGCCCCATCCGTTGGTGTAGCGGTCGTCGCCGTGCCCGGCGATGATCTCCCGCACGGCGGCGAGTTGTCTCTCGTCGCACTGCAGCCATCCTCTGATCGACACGTAGGTGCCCACCGGCCCGCCCTCCCTCGTCCTCAGCTCTGAAGATAAGTGTCCTCTCCATCTGAGTGGACCCTGAGTGGACCGAGATGCTGCCGCGGCTGCCCCCGTGACGATCGAATCGATCAGCTGCCGCCCGCGCCCGCCCACTCGTATGTCTGTCGTGGGAGCTCGTACGTCAGCAGGAGGGCCGGAACACGAAGCCGTCGGGGCAGGGTGACCACAAGGGGGCCCCTGCCCCGACGGGGCACGGTCGGCCGGGCGGTGGGTTACCGGCGCCCGGCAGAAACCGGTCCCGCGTGCAGAGCGTTACGGCTCATCCGAAGTTCACGTCACTGCACCACATGTAGGCCTGGTCGAGGTGCGAGGCCTGCCAGATCACGAACACGATGTGGTGTCCGGTGTAGCCGGAGGTCCGGACGGGGAACGTGATGTTCTGTGCCGGGGCGAAGCGGCCGGTCTGCGTGATGAAGTCGAGGTTGCCCCAGCCCAGGGTCTGGGTCTTGGGGTTGAAGCCCTGCTTGCTCACGTAGACCTTGAAGTAGTCGGCACCGTGGGACGCCTGGTCGTACAGCTGGACCGAGAAGTTGTTGCCGATGGTGGTGGTCTTCCACGCTCCGGGCTTGTCCAGGCTGGCGTTCCTCGAAAGGTTGTTGCTGCAGAGCGTCCCGTCGGGGGTCCGTGCCTGGAACTGGCCTCCGAGGCCGTCGCGGAGCGCGCTCATCCAGTTCCACATGGTGTCGGAGTTGGCCTGGAAGGCCTGCCAACACATGGGATCCTGGGTCTGCATGGCCGGGTTCGTGTGGTTGTTGCCCCACGTCTTCCAGCACTGGTACGCGCGGGTGGCGGGGCCGACGACGGTGCCGTGAGCCTGGGCGGGGGTCGACCAGGCGAGGGCGCCGACGGTCACGGCGAACAGCATGACGAGCGCCTGGAGAGACCGGCGGAGGGACGCCTGCGAACGCCCGGTCAACGGACGACTGTTGCGCATGTGGGGGGACTCCTTCCAGTTGCAAGGCTGTTATGGGAGCGCTCCCAAAGCTAGGACTTCTGAGCGAGATGTCAATGAATCGGACGGAGTTGATTTGCAGGGGCGGGCGGCGAGCAGCGATTCTGCCGGGAGCCGGGATTGCCCGCGGGACCGGATGGCGAGGATGCGCGCGAGAGGAAGTTGCAGGAGAAGACGACCTCTGAGCCATTGGCCGGGAGTCAGAAGCCCTGAGCCATAAGCCCAGGGCCATAAGTCCAGGACCCAGGGCCCAGGAGCGTTTCGAACACGGTCCGCCGTGCTTGCGCGGTTGCGGGTGCCGCGCAAGCACGTCATCTTTCAGCCTCAGACCGGCTTCCCGGTAGTTTCAGGCCGGCTTCCCGGTGGCCCGACCCCGGGTCAGGAGGACTGGGCGGTCTGGTAGAGGTTCTGCGCGTCGGTGCCGAAGTACGGCCCGTACATGCGGTTGGGCAGGAAGTTGTACTTGAAGCTGTTCACCGACGACAGCAGGCCGGTGCCCGTGGCCTCGTTGAACTGGGTGAACCAGGGGCCTCCGCTGGAGCCGCCGGTCATGTTGCAGTTCATGCCGTGGTCGTTGGAGAGCAGGAAGTCACGGTTGGTGGTGCCGCTGCAGTAGATGAACTTCTCCCCGTCGTACGGGGAGGCGGCGGGGAAGCCGAAGGCGTACATCGCCCGGTTGTAGCCGGTGTTGAAGGCCAGCCCCTGTCCGCCGACGACGTCCGTCAGCAGCTTCCCGTCCAGCGGGGCGACGACGGCCGCGCCGATGTCGTAGTTGATGTCCTCGCTCGCGGTCCACTGCGGGGTGGCCAGCGTCTTCGTCGCACTCCACCTGCCGTACGGCGCCTGCCCGTCGTGGTAGCCGGGCACGAAGACCCAGTTGGTGTGCCAGGCGCCCTCCAGCTTCACGCAGTGCCCGGCGGTGATGACGGTGCTCTTGTTGGTGCTGGTGACGGCGTTGCCGGAACACGAGGCCGTGCGCCCCTGGTAGGTGAAGAACACCCGTCCGGCCGTGGACACCACGGCCCCGCCCCCGCTCCAGGCACCACCGCCGTTGGGGAAGGCCCGCACTCCGACCTCGTTCAGGGCGCCCGGGAGGGTCGGGGCGACCGTCTTCTCCTTGCCCTTGGCGAGGGAGGGGGCCTTCACCTGGGTCCGGTCCACGGTCGGCAGGTCCAACGGCGTGGCCTGGCGCATCCGTTCGGCGGTCCAGAACGAGGCGGGGTCGGCCGTGGCCGTGGCCGCCCCGGCCGGCGAAGCGAAGACACCGGTGCCGAGCAGCGCGGCGGCACCGAGCAGTGCCGCGAAGACGGGGCGGGACCTGCGCGGGGAGCGGGAGGGGCGGGACGAGCGGCGTATGTCTCTCACGCGTACTCCTTGTGCGGTGGGGACGAGGACGAACTCGCGCAACGCAGAGTGCCACCCCGCCCGCAGTTTGGACAGGTACACGTCACAACGGGGCGCAAAATCAACCCTGGGCCGGTTCGGACGAGAGTCCCACCCCGGTCGTACCGCTCCTCGCCAACGTTCTGCGCGCCTCCCCTCGTCGTCCACCGCTCCGACGCCCCGCACGCGTCCGCGACATCGCCCATCCTCGCGGTGCTCGTGACCAGCGGCCTCAAGCTGGCACACCGAAGGAGACATCCGTATGTCCAAGTTCTCGGAAGCCAAGATCGCCGTGCCTCACGATGTCGGTCCGGACCGGCCTCAGGGTGCGGTACGGCAGCTCGCAGACGTACGCACGGACCGACGTCTACTGACCGGTCATGGGCGGCCCGTGGGTCAGGCCAGGGCGCGCCACACAGGTGAGGGGCGGCCACCGGTTGCCCGGTGTCCGCCCCTCAGTGGTCCCTCCCGCGCCGCTCACTCGCCGTCGGGGAACTCGCCCGCGAACGCGCCGGCCATCCGCAGCCAGGGCTCCGCCTCGCCCCGGCGTCCCTGGCGCTGCAGGGTGCGTCCGAGCATCAGGTGGGCGTAGTGCTCCACCGGATCGCGCTCGACGATCACCCGCAACTGGTCCTCCGCCCGCCGCAGTTGCGCGGAGTGGTAGTAGGCGCGGGCCAGCAGCAGACGGGGGCCGGTCTGCTCGGGAACCTCCTCGACCACGTCGGCGAGCAGCTTCGCGGCCCCGATGTAATCGCGTGCGTCGAACAGCAGTTGGGCCCGCTCCCACCGCTCGGCCGTGGTCTCCTCGTGCGGCACTCCGACGCCGTTGTCGAACAGGTGCAGCGCACTGGCCCAGCGGTCCGGCGCCACCCCGCCGGTGGCCGGGTAGGCGTTGAAGTCGTCGGTCATGGTTCCCTTCCTCCCTCTCCCGGACACTTCTTCTCCCTACGGTCCGGATCGCGGCCGACCGATGCTCGAGCGGTACGACGGACGCTTCGTGACCGCCGGCGAGTGCCGGGGACGCCCTTGCAGCAAGCCCTCACGCCCGGTTATTCCGCCCGCGTCGGCCGCCACCCGCCACGCGCCGGTCGCACTTCTGCCTGTTCGCCGCCGACTACCGGGTGTCATCCACCTCGTGGACGCGCGCGGCGGCCGACTGCGCTGCTCTGAGCTGGTATCGATCTCCTGACCCCGGACGAGCTCCGTCACCGGTCGGCGCAGTCAGCGGCGCCGGGGATTTCCACGCGGCGCGATGACGGCGTTCGGCAGGGCGGGTGCCGGAAGCCGGAGTCCTGGACGGCCCTCGACCTCGCCGAAGCGGTCGGAGCCCGCCTGCCACTCCTCCCGGGCCCGGACGACGTCCTCGTGGCTGCGGCCGATGAAGTTCCACCACATGACGATCTCCTCCTCGAAAGGGGGGCCGCCGAGCAGAATCGTGCGTGCGGGGGCGTCCGAGTCGTTGACGAGGGTCAGGGTGTCCGCGCCGCTGGGGACGTAACCGAGTTCGGCGGGGCGCAGCGCGGTGCCGATCAGGTGGACGTCCCCGCTGTCCACGAGGAGCCCGTGCTCGAAGGCGGGGTCCACCGAGAGGGTGACCGTCACGCGTGGTTCGAGTGTGATCTCGGCGCCGAGCAGCGGCGTGAAGGTCCGCACCGGAGACGTACTGCCGGCGAGCGAGCCGAGGAAGACCTTGAGCTCGGCCCCGTCGATCCGTACGGGGGCGGGCGCGTGGTGCTGGAAGTCGCGAGGGGCGTTGCGGTGCTCCTCGGGCAACGCCACCCACAGCTGGACTCCGTGCAGGATCTCGGTGTCCGGGGTGGAGACCTCGGAGTGGGCGATGCCGTGCCCGCCGGTCATGAGGTTCAGCTCACCGGGCCGGACCAGGGCATGCGTGCCGAGGGTGTCGCGGTGTTCGATCTCGCCGCTGAACAGCCAGCTCACCGTCTGCAGACCGGTGTGCGGATGTGGGGGTACGTCCATGCCCGTCGCGCCGGCGTCGGCAGGGCCGTAGTGATCGGCGAAGCACCAGGCCCCGATCAGCGTTCGGGCGCGCTGCGGCAGCGTCCGGCGCACCAGCAGGGCGCGCGGCCCGCCCAGGGGTACGTCCCGCGCCGACAACACCTCGACCCGGGGCTCACCGGCCGAGCGGTCGCCGTCAGCGGCCGAGCCGCATGCCAGTGCCGCGGGGGCCACTTCCGCGTTGCTCACCGGGCACCCCTCCCAAATGCTCTAGTTGTCACATCAACTAGCATGTCACGAGAGCGGGCCGACGGCTACCGCGCGCGTCGGCGCGCGGCCCCGGCCCCACCCCGGGGAGGCGCGAAGTGAGTGAGCACATCGACGGATCCGCACCACGCAGGATCTTCGTCGACAAACAGAGCCCACAGGCCTTCCAGGCCATGGTGAAGGCATCGGAGGCGGTGAGCGCGACCGCCACGGAGGCGGGCGTCGACCGTACGACCGTGGAGCTGATCAACCTCCGCGTGTCGCAGTTGAACGGCTGCGCCTTCTGCCTCGACCTGCACACCCGGAGGGCGCTGCGCGCGGGCGAGTCGGCGCAGCGACTGGCGGTCCTGACGGCTTGGCGGGACACCGGTCTGTTCACCCCCTCGGAGCGGGCGGCGCTGGCACTGGCGGAGGCGACGACCGACGTCACCGACTCCGCCGCCCAGGAGGCGGCGTACGAGACCGCCCGCCGGGTGCTCACCGAGGACCAGATCTCGGCAGTCATCTGGGTGGCCATCACCATCGGCGCTTTCAATCGTGTGTCCGTCATGAGCAGACATCCCGTGGAAGCGCCCCGCCGAACTCCCGCGGCCATGTGATTGACGAGCCATGTGACCACGCAGGGGGCGATCCGCCGAGCCGGTGCCACAGCTCCCCCGCCCGGGGCGGCCGGTGTCGCCGCGTCAGACCTGGTCTTCGTCCAGCTTGCGGATGACGCGCTCGGAGATCTCGGCCAGGACCCGCAGCTCGGCCGGCGTCACATGGTCCATGAACAGCTCACGTACCGCCTCGACATGACGTGGGGCGGCTGCTTCGATGGCCGCCCGGCCGGCGTCCGTGATGACCACGTACGCCCCGCGCCCGTCCTCGGCGCACTCCTTCCGCACCACCATGCCCCGGCCGGCCATCCGGGCGATGTGGTGGGACATCCGGCTCTTCTCCCACTCCAGTGCCCGCGCCAGGTCCTGGTACCGCTGCCGCCCGTCCGGTGAGTCCGTCAGATGGACGAGCACCGCGAAGTCCGCGGCCGACACCTGGGACTCCGACTGCAGCGTGCGTGCCAGGCGCCCGCCGAGCCGCTCGTGCAAGCGGACGAAGCCGCGCCACGCGCGCTGCTCCTCTGGCGTCAGCCATCGCACTGTCTCTCCCATGAACAAAGTGTAAACATAGGTGACAGGTCACCAAATGTTCCTGTCGATGGGTGAGCGGGCCAGGCCACCGCCGGGCTCGGCGGTGGCCTGTGGTGGTGCTCCGGGGATCCCGGTCGCTAGAAGTTGCCGCGCTTCTCCTGCTCACGTTCGATCGCCTCGAACAGGGCCTGGAAGTTGCCCTTGCCGAAGCCCAGCGAGCCGTGGCGTTCGATGAACTCGAAGAACACGGTGGGCCGGTCACCGATCGGCTTGGTGAAGATCTGCAGCAGGTAGCCGTCCTCGTCACGATCGACGAGGATGCCGCGCGAGGCGAGTTCCTCGATGGGCACGCGGACCTTGCCGATCCGGGCGCGCAGTTCCGGGTCGGTGTAGTAGCTCTCCGGCGTGGCGAGGAACTCGATGCCCTTGGCCCGCAGTACGTCGACGGTCCTGAGGATGTCGTTGGTGGCGAGGGCGAGGTGCTGGGCGCCCGGGCCCCGGTAGAAGTCGAGGTACTCGTCGATCTGCGAGCGCTTCTTCGCGATCGCCGGCTCGTTGAGCGGGAACTTCACCCGGTGGTTGCCGCTGGCGACGACCTTGCTCATCAGCGCCGAGTACTCGGTGGCGATGTCGTCGCCGATGAACTCGGCCATGTTGGTGAAGCCCATGACGCGGTTGTAGAAGTCGACCCACTCGTCCATGTGCCCGAGTTCGACGTTGCCCACCACGTGGTCGAGTGCCTGGAAAATGCGCTTGGGCTCGTTGTCGGGCTTCACGTAGCCCGAGGTCCGGGCCACGTATCCGGGCAGGTAGGGACCGGTGTAGCGGGAGCGGTCCACCAGGGTGTGGCGGGTCTCGCCGTAGGTGGCGATGGCCGCCGTACGGACGGTGCCGTGCTCGTCGGTGCTGTCGTGCGGCTCCTCCAGCACGGTCGCGCCCTGCGCGCGGGCGTGCTCGACGCACTTGTCGACGTCGGGCACTTCGAGCGCGATGTCGATCACGCCGTCACCGTGGCGGCGGTGGTGGTCCAGCAGGGGGCTGTCCGGGTCGACACCGCCCTTGAGCACGAACCGGATCGCTCCGGAGCGGAGCACGAACGCGTGGTGGTCGCGGTTGCCGGTCTCCGGGCCGGAGTAGGCGACCAGCTCCATCCCGAAGACCGTCTGGAAGAACGACGCCGCCTGCGTGGCGTTGCCCACCGCCCAGACCACCGCGTCCCATCCGGTCACCGGGAAGGGGTCGCCCTGTGCGTCGTACTCCACGAGCCCGACCAGCTGCTTGAGCTGCTGGAGGTCGAGCTCCGCCAACCGCTCCTGGCTCGTGAGGGTCTGTTCGATGCTCATGCGTCATCCCTTTCGGTGTGCCTGCTTCCGGCGCGTGGCGGTAGAACACACCCACCCCTCGTGCCTGCACAAGAGTCACCTTTCCGGCTGCTCAAGCTGCTCAGTTTGCCTCCCCGCTCCGGGCTTCACCTATACAATCTGCCCAGTCGAGAGAGGGTGCGGGACTCAGGCGTTGCCGAGTGACGCCAGCCGGGAGGCCGCCTCCTTCACCCATGCGGCGACCGGTTCGATGTCGAACGCGTGCATGGCCACGACCCCGACCGAGGCACCCGCCGCACCCGCGACCTCGAAGCCCGCCGCGATCCCGGTGGCACCCTGCTGAAGCTGCCCCGAGGTGACGCTGTAGCCCTGCTCCCGGGCCAGCGCGACCTCCTCGGGCTCGCCCGGCGCAGGCGGCTGGAGCGCGAGGATGGCGACACCGTTCGCCCCCCTCTCCAGCGGATGCCGCACGCCGATGCGGTAGCCCACCTGGACGGGACCGTGCTGGACGGTCGGCTGCGCACCCGCGACCGGAACGCATTCCCGCGCGCCGTGCGCCACCGTCAGGAAGGCGGAGGTCCCGGTGACGTCGGCGAGTTGCTGCAGCACGGGCTGGGCCGCCAGGACCAGCTGATGCTGGAACCGTCCCGCCAGCGTCGCCGCACCTGCCCCGAGCCGCACCCGCTTGCCCTGCCGGGAGACCAGGCCGTGCTCCTCCAGCGTCCGCACGATCCGGTACGCGATGGCCCGGTCGATCTCCAGCCGCGCCGCCAGGTCCGCCACGGTCAGACCCTCGGACGTCAGGGAGACCAGCTCCAGAGCCCGAAGCCCACGGTCCAGACCTTGCAGGGTGGCCATCAACACCTCCGAGAAAACCGACAGCGCTTGTTCGGGCGCCACGTTAGGGCACGCCAGTCGGACGAGCGGTGCCCAGGCTCCGAGCGGCACCTTGACTGGGCCGTCACCCCAGACCTAACGTCGGCTCGTCGCTTCCAACGCACAAAAATGTGCGCTGAGCGCGCAAGGGAGAGAGACGTGCCGTACTACCACCGGGCGGGCGCGGTTCCGCCGAAGCGTCACACCCAGCACCGGGACCCGGACGGGAACCTCTACTACGAGGAGCTGATGGGCGAGGAGGGGTTCTCCTCGGACTCCTCGCTGCTCTACCACCGGCACATCCCGTCGGCAGTGCGGGAGTTCCGGGTGTGGGACCTCGGCGACCAGTCCCTGACCCCCAACCACCCCCTGGTGCCCCGCCATCTCTCCACGCACAAGCTGTTCACCGACGGCGGACCCGCCGTCGACGCGGTGACCGGCCGCAGACTGCTGCTGGGCAACGAGGACGTGCGGCTGGCGTACGTCGTGGCCGACACGGTCAGCCCGTACTACCGCAACGCGATCGGCGACGAGTGCCTCTACGTCGAGGACGGGCGCGCACGCGTGGAGACGGTCTTCGGTGACCTGGAGGTCGGCGACGGGGACTATGTGATCGTCCCGCGGGCGACGACGTACCGGATCGTCCCGGACGGGGTCGTACGGATCTACGTGATCGAGGCCAACTCGCACCTGGGACCGGCCCGGCGTTATCTGTCCAAGCACGGCCAGCTCCTCGAACACGCGCCCTACTGCGAGCGGGACTTCCGTCTCCCGGACGGCCCGAAGTCCGTCGAGGGCGAGAACGTCGAGGTGTACATCAAGCACCGGGGGCCGGGCGGAGTCGTGGGGACCGTCCACACGCTGCCGAACCACCCCTTCGACGTCGTCGGCTGGGACGGCTGTCTCTACCCGTACGTGTTCAACATCCGTGACTTCGAGCCCCTCACCGGACGGGTTCACCAACCGCCGCCGGCCCACCAGGTCTTCGAGGGCCACAACTTCGTGATCTGCAACTTCGTACCGCGCAAGGTGGACTACCACCCGCTGTCCGTCCCGGTGCCGTACTACCACTCCAACGTCGACTCCGACGAGGTGATGTTCTACTGCGGCGGGGACTACGAGGCCCGCAAGGGCTCCGGGATCGGACAGGGCTCGATCTCCCTGCATCCCGGCGGCCATCCCCACGGCCCCCAGCCGGGCGCGACGGAACGGTCGATCGGGGCGGAGTTCTTCGACGAGCTCGCCGTCATGGTCGACACCTTCCGTCCCCTTCAGCTCGGTGAGGCCGCCCGCGCGACGGACGACGGGACCTACGTCTACTCCTGGGAGCAGAACCGATGAGCGCCTCGCCGGCACCGGGGATCCCCCCGGTGCTCGCCGGTCTGTTCGACGACGCGGCGGTCTTCCCGCCCGGCGGCCTGCCCGTCGAGGAGGCCGTGCCCGCCCACGTGGCGCACACCCGTGGCGCCCACGCGGGACTGGTCGGGGCGTTCGTGCTGGCCGCCAAGGACATCGACAGGCTCGCCGAGCCGACCCGGGAACTCGCCGCGGGGTCGTTCGACCTGTCGGTGACCGTGCCCCTGCCGGGTGTCCGCGAGGCGCTCGCCGCCGCGCACCGGATCCCGGCCGTCCGGCTGGTCGGGCTGGAGGTCGCCGTCCCGGACGGAGTAGCCGCCGACCGGGTCGTTCCCGCCCTGACCGAGGCGATCGACGACGACACGACTCCCACCGTCTACGTCGAGGTGCCGCGCGACGCCCGGCGCGAGGCACTGCTCGCCGCCCTCGCCGGCACGCCCTGCCTGGCCAAGTTCCGGACCGGAGGCGTACGCGCCGACCTCTACCCCGACGAGCGCGAACTCGCGGCTGCCGTCCTGGCCGCGGCGCGGGCCGGGGTGGCGTTCAAGGCGACCGCGGGGCTGCACCACGCGCTGCGCAACACCGACCCGGAGACCGGATTCGAGCAGCACGGGTTCCTCAACCTGCTCCTGGCGACCGACGCCGCTCTGCGGGGCGCCGAGGAGGCGACGCTGGTCGAGCTGCTGGCCGACCGCGACGGCGGCCGGGTCGCCGAGCGGGTGCGCGTCCTGTCGCCCCAGGTCCGTGACCTGTTCCGCTCGTTCGGCACCTGCTCCGTAGCCGAACCCGCCCTCGAGACGGCCGGGTTGGGGCTGCTGCCCGCCACGACCGTCGCCGACCTGACCGAGGTGTCCCCATGACCGGCACGACCCTGTCGACCGTCCCGGCCGACTCGCTGTTCGGCCTGACCAACCTGCCGTACGGCGTCTACTCGGTGCCCGGCCGGGCACCGCGCGTGGCGACCCGCTACGGCGACCACGTCATCGATCTGGCCGTGCTGCTCGACGACGACGTCTTCGCCCGGCCGAGCCTCAACGCCTTCATGGCGCAGGGCCACGACCGCTGGGTCGAGGTCCGGGCCGGGATCACCGAGCGGCTCCGTGGTGCCGTCCCCGAGGAGGCGGTCCACGACCTGGGCACGGTCACCCTGCACCTGCCGTTCGAGGTCGCCGACTACGTCGACTTCTACGCCTCCGAGCACCACGCCGCGAATCTGGGTCGGCTCTTCCGGCCCGACAACCCGGACCCGCTGCTGCCGAACTGGAAACACCTGCCCGTCGGGTACCACGGCCGGGCGGGGTCCGTCGTCGTCTCGGGCACCGACATCGTCCGGCCCTCCGGGCAGCGCAAAGGTCCCCAGGACCCGGCGCCCGTCTTCGGGCCCTCGACGCGACTCGACATCGAGGCCGAGCTCGGCTTCGTCGTCGGGACCGGCAGCGCCATGGGCGATTCCATCGCCGCCGAGGACGCCGAGCGGCACATCTTCGGGGTGGTGCTCTTCAACGACTGGTCCGCGCGCGACATCCAGGCCTGGGAGTACGTCCCCCTCGGCCCCAACCTGGGCAAGTCGTTCGCCTCGACGATCTCGCCCTGGGTGGTGCCGCTGCCGGCCCTGGACGCCGCCCGGGTCCCGGTCCCGCCGCAGGAGCCGGCCGTACTGCCGTATCTGCGGATGGCCCGGCCGTGGGGCCTGGACGTCGACCTGACGGTCGCCTGGAACGGTCAGGTCGTCTCCCGGCCGCCGTACTCCGCGATGTACTGGTCGCCCGCCCAGATGCTGGCGCACCAGACCGTCAACGGCGCTCCCTCGCGCACCGGTGACCTGTTCGCGTCCGGCACGGTATCGGGCCCGGAGAAGGAGCAGCGGGGTGCCTTCATCGAGCTGACCTGGGGCGGCAAGGAGCCCGTCACGGTCAACGGCCGACCGCGCACGTTCCTGGAGGACGGCGACGAGGTCGTCCTCACCGCCACGGCGCCGGGCGCCGACGGGACCCGGATCGGCTTCGGTGAGGCCCGCGGCCGGATCACCGCCGGCAAGCGACGGGAGGCGTGATGGGCAAGACCGTCGCGTCGGCCGCCGAGGCGGTCGCCGACATCTCCTCGGGCAGCTCGCTGGCCGTGGGCGGGTTCGGGCTCTCCGGGATACCGGACCGGCTGATCCAGGCACTGGCCGAGCAGGGGGCCGACGACCTGGAGGTCTTCTCCAACAACTGCGGCGTGGACGGCATCGGACTCGGCATCCTCCTCGACCTCGGCCGGATCCGCCGGGTCACGGCGTCCTACGTCGGGGAGAACAAGGAGTTCGCCCGCCAGTACCTCGCCGGAGAACTGGAGGTGGAACTCACCCCGCAGGGCACGCTGGCCGAACGGCTGCGGGCGGGCGGCTGCGGCATCCCCGCGTTCTACACCCCGGCGGGCGTGGGTACGCCGGTCGCCCGGGGCGGTCTGCCCTGGAGGTACGGCCGGGCGGGGGACGTCCTGGTCGCCTCCCCTCCCAAGGAGGTCCGCGAGTTCCGTGGCCGCCGGTACGTCCTGGAGGAGGGCATCGTGGCCGACTTCTCGCTCGTCCACGCGAGGCTCGGCGACACCGACGGCAACCTCGTCTTCAACAAGGCGACGATGAACTTCAACCCGCTCGCCGCGATGGCGGGAGGGACGTGCGTCGCCCAGGTCGAGGAACTCGTGGAGCCCGGCGCGATCGACCCCGCCGAGGTGCACCTGCCCGGCATCTACGTCCAGCGGATCGTCCACACCGGCCCGCAGACCAAGCACATCGAGAAGCGGACCGTCCGGGAGGGCGCGGCATGAGCGGGCAGCGGACCGGCTGGACCCGGCCGGAGATGGCGGCGCGCGCCGCACGCGAGCTTCGTGACGGCGAGTACGTCAACCTCGGCATCGGCCTGCCGACGCTCATCCCGAACTTCCTCCCGGAGGGCGTCCGGGTCACGCTGCACAGCGAGAACGGCATCCTCGGGACGGGCCCGTACCCGGCCGAGACCGAGGTCGACGCCGACCTGATCAACGCCGGCAAGGAGACCGTCACGGTTGGCGCGGGGGCGTCGTTCTTCGATTCCGCCCAGAGCTTCGGGATGATTCGCGGCGGCCACATCGACACCGCCGTGCTCGGGGGCATGCAGGTCTCCGCCTCGGGCGACCTGGCCAACTGGATGGTGCCCGGCAAGATGGTCAAGGGCATGGGCGGCGCGATGGACCTGGTCCACGGCGCCAAGCGGGTGATCGTCCTCATGGAGCACGTCGCCAAGGACGGCGCCCACAAGATCGTCGCGGAGTGCACCCTGCCGCTCACCGGGCAGGGAGTGGTCCAGCGGATCATCACCGACCTCGCCGTGCTGGACATCACGGACGAGGGGTGCCGGCTCGTCGAACTCGCCCCCGGTGTCACCTTCGAGGAGGTGCGCGAGAAGACAGGAACTCCGGTCAGGAGCTGACTCGGATCACGGCACGACCTTCTCGCGAGCGTGCGCGAAAACGGGGGAATTCGTCGCACGTTTGTCAGGCGAGTGCGCCCTGCGTGTTTCGTGGCGGTGCCGTCTGCGGTGCGCGACCATACGGACGCCGACATCACATTCCTCGGCATGGCGCGCGGAAACACCGAGACAGAAAGAAGGACGACGTGTCCGGCAGCGAAAGCGAAAACCCGGCAATCGCCTCCCCCACCCCCACGCCGACTCGGCCCAGGACGAACCGGGACTGGTGGCCGAATCAGCTGGACCTTCAAGTCCTCCACCAGCACTCGCCCCGCTCGAACCCCCTGGACGAGGACTTCGACTACGCGGCCGAGTTCGCGACCCTCGACGTCGACGCGCTGAAGCGGGACGTCTTCGACGTGATGACGGCCTCGCAGGACTGGTGGCCCGCCGACTACGGCCACTACGGGCCGCTCTTCATCCGGATGAGCTGGCACGCGGCGGGCACGTACCGGATCGCCGACGGCCGGGGCGGCGGCGGCAGCGGCGCCCAGCGCTTCGCTCCCCTCAACAGCTGGCCGGACAACGCGAGTCTCGACAAGGCGCGCCGACTGTTGTGGCCGGTGAAGCAGAAGTACGGACAGAAAATCTCCTGGGCCGACCTTCTGGTTTTCGCCGGTAACTGTGCCATGGAATCGATGGGATTCAAGACGTTCGGATTCGGATTCGGGCGAGAGGACATCTGGGAACCCGAGGAGATTTTCTGGGGACCCGAGGACATCTGGCTCGGGGACGAGCGCTACAGCGGCGACCGGGAACTCGCCGCTCCCTTCGGCGCCGTGCAGATGGGCTTGATCTACGTCAATCCGGAGGGGCCGAACGGCAATCCGGATCCGCTGGCCGCCGCCCGGGACATTCGCGAGACGTTCGGGCGCATGGCGATGAACGACGAGGAGACGGTCGCGCTCATCGTCGGCGGCCACACGTTCGGCAAGTGTCATGGCGCTGTCGATCCCGAGCACATCGGCCCCGAGCCCGAGGCGGCACCCGTCGAGCAGCAGGGACTCGGCTGGCACAACCGGTACGGCAGCGGCAAGGGCGCCGACGCGCTCACCAGTGGACTCGAAGGCGCCTGGACCTCCGCGCCGACCCGGTGGGACAACGGGTACCTGGACAACCTGTTCGGCTACGAATGGGAGCTGACGACGAGCCCGGCCGGCGCCAAGCAGTGGACACCCACGGATCCCGCGGCCCGGGGCACGGTCCCCGACGCCCATGATCCGTCGAGGAGTCACGCCCCCATGATGCTGACGACGGACCTCGCGCTGCGGCTTGATCCGGTCTACGGCCCGATCGCGAAGGGCTTCCACGAGAACCCGGACAGGCTCGCCGACGCCTTCGCCAGGGCGTGGTACAAGCTGCTGCACCGTGACATGGGGCCCGCGACGCGCTACCTCGGCCCGTGGGTCCCCGAACCGCAGCTGTGGCAGGACCCCGTCCCCGAGGTCGACCACGCACTGGTCGCGGACGCGGACATCGCCGCTCTGAAGAGCACGATCCTCGCCTCGGGACTGTCCCTCTCCCAGCTCGTCACCACCGCCTGGGCGTCCGCGGCGAGCTTCCGCGGCACCGACAAGCGGGGCGGGGCCAACGGAGCGCGGATCCGGCTCGCGCCGCAACGGGACTGGGAGGTCAACCGACTGCCCGAGGTGGCCGAGACGCTGCAACGGCTGGAGCGGGTCCGCGAGGACTTCGCCGGCTCACGGTCCGACGGCACCAGGATCTCGCTCGCGGACCTGATCGTCCTCGGCGGCTGCGCGGCCGTCGAGCAGGCCGCGAGGAACGCCGGTCACGACATCACCGTCCCGTTCGCACCGGGGCGCACGGACGCCTCGCAGGAACAGACCGACGTGGAGCCGTTCGCCGTGCTCGAACCCCGGGCCGACGGCTTCCGGAACTACCTCCGGGCGGGAGAGAAGCTGTCGCCGGAGACCCTGCTGCTGGACCGCGCAAACCTGCTCACGCTCACGGCTCCCGAGATGACGGTGCTCGTCGGCGGTATGCGGATGCTCGACACCGGCTTCGGGGGCTCCCGGCACGGGGCCTTCACGGACCGGCCGGAGGCACTGACCAACGACTTCTTCGTCAACCTGCTGGACATGGGCACGGAGTGGAAGGCCTCGGCCTCGGACGAGAACGTGTTCGAGGGCCGGGACAGCGCCACGGGCGAGCTCAAGTGGACCGCCACCGCGGTCGACCTGGTCTTCGGGTCGCACTCCCAGCTCCGAGCCGTGTCGGAGGTCTACGCGGCGCGGGACGCGGGGCACAAGTTCGTGCGTGACTTCGTGGCCGCGTGGGACAAGGTGATGAACCTCGACCGGTTCGACCTGGTCTGAACGGCGGCGGGCCCGCGTGCCGTGGACACGGCACGCGGGCCCGCCGGGAAGCACAGACCCGCCCCGACCGGAGCCGTCGTCAGTTCTCCTGGAGGACGGAGAGGACGTTCCCGGCGGGGTCGGTGAACCAGGCGATCGCCGCGGGGCCGCCGTCGCCGGTCCGGACGATGCCCTTGTCGTCGTGGTCGAACTCGGGATAGCGCTCGAACGTCACGCCGCGCCGCCCCAGTTCGTCGACGGCGGCCTCGATGTCGTCCACGGGGAAGTTGAGCAGCGTGAACGTCGCGGGGGTGTGCGTCTCCTTCGGGTAGACGAAGACCCGCGCGCCGCTGCCGAGTGTGAGGGTCAGCATCCGCATGTCCCCCTGCCCGGACTCCTCCACCCGCAGCCCGAGGGTCTCGCCGTAGAACCGGCGGGCCTCGCCGAGGTCGTCCACCGCGAAGCCGCTGAACGCCTGTGACTGTCCGAACATGCCGTCTGTCTCCTTCACGCGTAGGTCGTCCCGAGACCGTCAGGGCACACCACGCGCGCCACGGCCGACGGCACGCCACGCGGTCGACGTCCGGATGGTCGCCTGCCTTCACCCGCACGACGCGACGGCCGACCGCACAAGGCCACCGGCTCCGCTTACGCAACACGAGTGAATCAGCCGACTTCACCGCTCGGTGCCGCAGTGCGTTCCGTACGGTCTGTGTCGGGATCCGGCGGCTGTGGGGAGGGTGGATGACGCTGTCCCTCGGACCGGCCGTCGGCTGCTTGGTGCTGACGCTCTCGCTCCTGCTCCGTGCGGGGGGCACACGGGGACGGGTGCGTACCCGGTTGCTCCTGGTGGCGGGGTCCGCCACCGCGGGCGCCGTCTATCGGGCCTCCCTCGTCGCGCTGTCGAGTGACCCGCGGCCGGCACCGGATGCGGCGGGGTGGGCCGGTCTGGCGGTGGTCGCCGGAGTGACGGTCACGGTCGGGCTGGGGCTGGCCGGTCTGGTGGTCGCGGCCGACGCCGGTACGGGGTGGCGGGCGTGGCTGCGGCGCCTGCTCGACGGGGCGGTCATGGCCGGGGCCGTCTTCATGGCGGGATGGGTGCTCCTGGGCAGGACCGGTGACGGCTGGCGGCCGGAGACGGGGATGCTCGGCGTCCTGTGGACGTCGGAAGTGGTGTTCTTCGGTTTTCTGCTCGCCCTGCGACGCCTCGTACAGGGCGACCGGCAGGCCACCTTGTGGACGGCGATCGTCGGGGTCTTCCTCATGCTGGTCGGCGACACCCTGCGGCTGTCGCGGGTGGGCGCGGCGGGCCACGAGGCGATGTCCTCGCACGTGGCAGACGTCTGCGGAACCGTGGGGCTGCTGATCGTCGCCGTCGGCCCCTGGGTGCCCGGCGGGGCCAGCGTCCTGGGCGCCGGTCGGCCGATGCTCCGATCGGGGATGGAGGGAGCCGCGGCGTTCATCCCCCTGACCGTCTGCACGGTCTCGGCGCTGGGTTACGCCCTGGCGCCGGCGGCCGTCGACCCGGTGCCGCTGTGGGTCGGCGGGATGGCACTCCTCGGTCTCTGGGCCCGCCAGGTCTGCCTGCCGAGCAAGTCGGCGGGCCGGGACGACTGAGTGGTGCGGTGGACCCGGCCGTGTCCCGGACGGCGTACCGTCCGGGACACGTGTCGCACTCCGTGGGTTCAGCGTGACGTGCCGGCCATCTCCGGGACCGGCGCGTCGAGGGCGTCGAGGCCGCGCAGGATGTCCTCCACCCGCTGCTTGGCGTCCCCGAAGAGCATCTGGGTGTTCTCGCGGAAGAACAGCGGGTTCTGCACGCCCGCGTAGCCGACGGCCATGGACCGCTTGAAGACCACCACATGGGCCGCCTCCCACACGTGCAGCACGGGCATCCCGGCGATGGGGCTGGCCGGGTTGTCGATGGCGGCCGGGTTGACGGTGTCGTTGGCGCCGATGACGAGGACGACCGAGGTCGCGGGGAAGTCGTCGTTGATCTCGTCCATCTCCAGGACGATGTCGTAGGGGACGTTGGCCTCGGCGAGCAGCACGTTCATGTGTCCGGGCAGCCGCCCGGCGACGGGGTGGATGCCGAAGCGCACCTCCACGCCCCGCTCGCGCAGCTTGCGCGCCAGTTCGGCCACCGGGTACTGGGCCTGGGCGACGGCCATGCCGTAGCCGGGCGCGATGATCACCGAGGACGCGTCGCGCAGCAGTTGTGCGGTCTCCTCGGCGTCGATCTCCCGGTGTTCGCCCTGCTCGCCGTCGTCGTCCGCCGCCGGGGTGCCGAAGCCGCCCGCGATCACGGAGAGGAAGGAGCGGTTCATCGCCTTGCACATGATGTACGAGAGGTAGGCGCCGGAGGAGCCGACGAGCGCGCCGGTGACGATGAGCAGGTTGTTGGCGAGGAGGAAGCCGGAGGCCGCCGCGGCCCAGCCGGAGTAGCTGTTGAGCATGGAGACGACCACCGGCATGTCTCCGCCGCCGATGGAGGCGACCAGGTGCGCGCCGAGGGCGAGCGCGATCACGGTGACGGCGATGAGCAGTCCCATGCCGGGGCGCGCCACGAAGGCGACGGTGAGCACGACGAAGGCGACGAGGGCGCTGACGTTGAGGATGTGCTTGCCGGGCAGTGTGAGGGGGCGGGAGTCGATGCGTGCCGAGAGCTTCAGGTACGCGACGACGGAGCCGGTGAAGGTGACGGCGCCGATGAACACGCCGATGAACACCTCGGCGTGGTGGATGCCGAGCAGCGAACCGGTGAGTTCGGCGTCGACGTCGAGGTAGCCGTTCCAGCCGACGAACGCGGCGGCGAGACCGACGAGGCTGTGCATGATGGCGATCAGTTCGGGCATGCCGGTCATCTCGACGACCCGGGCGCGCCACAGACCGATGCCGGCGCCGAGGGCCGTGGCGACGGCGATCAGTACGAGACCGGTGGCCGTGATGCTGCGGGAGGCGAGCCCCACGGTGGCTGCCAGGGCGATGACCATGCCCGCGATGCCCCAGACGACTCCCGAGCGGGACGTCCGGTGCTGGGAGAGCCCCGCGAGGCTGAGGATGAACAGCAGCGCGGCGACGACGTAGGCGGCCTCTGCGGCCGTGACGGTGGTCATCCCTGATCAGCCCTTCGAGAACATGCCGAGCATGCGGCGGGTGACGGCGAATCCGCCGAAGATGTTGATGCTCGCCAGCAGGATCGCGGCGAACGACAGCACGGTGACGGCGGTGTTCCCCTGCCCGATCTGCAGCAGCGCGCCGACCACGACGATCCCGGAGATGGCGTTGGTGACCGACATCAGCGGGGTGTGCAGCGCGTGGTGCACCTGGCCGATGACGTAGAAGCCGATGACGATGGCCAGCACGAACACCGTGAAGTGGCCGATGAGTTCGCTCGGCGAGAAGGCGGTCACCAGGAACAGGGCGAGTGCTCCGGCGCCGACGAGGGCGTAGGCGGAGCGGGCCGCCGGGCGTGCGGGCTTCGCCGCTGTGCCTGTGGCGGCCGGAGTCGCGGGTTCCGGGGCCGGCGTGGCGGACACCTGCACCGGGGGCGGGGGCCAGGTCTTCTCTCCGTCGCGGACCACGGTCATGGAGCGCTGCACGACGTCGTCGAGGTCGAGGACGAGCCGGCCGTCCTTGCCGGGGGTGAGCAGCTTCATCAGGTTGACGAGGTTGGTGCCGTAGAGCTGTGAGGCCTGGGCGGGGAGTCGGCCGGGCAGGTCGGTGTAGCCGATGATCGTGACGTCGTTGTCGGTGACGACGGCCTTGCCGGCGACCGTGCCCTCGACGTTGCCGCCCTGGGCGGCGGCCATGTCGACGATGACGCTGCCGGGCTTCATGCGCGCGACGTCGGCGGCGCTGATGAGCCTCGGTGCCGGACGGCCGGGGATGAGCGCGGTGGTGATGATGATGTCCACGTCGGCCGTCTGCTCGGCGTACAGCCGCTCGGCGAGCCGGTTGTAGTCGTCCGAGGTCGCCTTGGCGTAGCCGTCGGTGCTGACGTCCTGCGCGGCGGCGACGGTGAGGAACTCGCCGCCCAGGGAGCGGACCTGCTCGGCGACCTCGGGCCGGGGGTCGGTGGCGCGGACGACGGCGCCGAGGCTGCGCGCCGCGCCGATCGCCGCGAGTCCGGCGACCCCGGCGCCGGCCACCAGGACCTTCGCGGGTGGCACCTTGCCGGCGGCGGTCACCTGACCGGTGAAGAAGCGACCGAAGGCGTGCGCGGCCTCGACGACGGCGCGGTATCCGGCGATGTTCGCCATCGAGCTGAGGACGTCCAGCGACTGGGCCCTGGAGATGCGGGGCACGGCGTCCATGGCGAGGACGGTGACGGGTCGCCGGGCCAGTTCGTCGACCAGGTCCGGGTTGTGCGCCGGGCCGATGAGCGCGATCAGTGTCGCCCCGTCGCGCAGCCGGCCGATCTCCTCGGTCGAGGGGCCGTTCACCTTGAACACGATCTGCGCCGCCCACGGGTCACCGAGCCGGGCGCCGGCCTCCTCGTAGGCCGCGTCGGAGAAGCGGGACGGCGCCCCCGCCCCCGGTTCGACCACCACGTCGTACCCGAGCGCGACGAGTCTGCCCACGGTGACCGGCGTGGCCGCCACCCTGGTCTCTCCCGCGGTGGACTCGGCCGGGACGCCGATGCTCTGGGGTTCGGGTTCCGCTTGGACCATCCTCTGTCTCTCCTCCGTGTGCTGCCTGTTCCCTGGTTGACCCGCTTGTTGACCCATGCCCCATGAGTACGAGGTGGATACGGGGACGGTGCACTCAATCGCCGGACGAGTGGCCGAGGTTGCCGCCGGTCGGGCCGCGCCGTCGGCTCATCTGTCCCAGATCTTGCGATAGGCCTGGCGGTAGCCCTCCGAGTCCCAGGACAGGGCGCCGCCGCTGTTGTCCGCGGTGGTGATGTGGACGGGGGCGACATAGCCGCTGGCCGGCTCGCCCGCGAAGGCTCGGTTGAACTCGTCGACGATCTGCCAGCCCTGTTCGGACAGGGGTTCAGGGACGGTGGCGGCCTGGTACCGCTTGCCGTTGATCCGCTCGAAGGCCGACGGGTCACCGTCTCCGGCACCGATGTTGAACGGGGCGCCGTCTCCCTTGTGACCGGCGGCGCGCAGGGCCGGTGCCGCGTGGCCGAAGTAGAGGTCGTTGATGGCGGCGGAGTAGGTCCATCTGTCGCCGAGGCGGGACTGCAGGGAGGTGACCTCGTCGACGGTGCGGGTGTTGGCCTCCGGGATGGGGATGTCCTGGAGACTCAGCAGTTCCACATCGGAGCAGGCGGCGAGTCTCTTCCTGATCAGATCGGACTTTCGCTTCGCGAACGGTATGGACGCGTCGGTGAACAGCACCACGCCGGCGTGGCCTTCCGAGCGGGCGATGATCCAGTCGGCGCTGATCTCCGCGACCTCCTCGACCCTGGTGGTGACGTTGGTGAAGAGCTCCGGGTCCGTGCTGGGGCCGGGGGCCGGCGTGGCGTGCCAGCCGATGAGGGGGATGCCCGCCGCGCCCGCCCGTTCCGCCTGACCGGCCGCCGCGGCGGGGTCGAATCCGCCGATGACGATGCCGGAGGGCTTGAGAGCGAGCGCCTCGGCGAAGGCGCTCCTGATCCCCGCGGGTGTGCCCTCCCCGTCGAAGGTGCGGACGTCCCAGCCGATGACCTCGGCCGCTTCCTGGACGCCCTTGGCGACGCCGGAGACACCGGGGTTGGTCATGGTCTGGGCGACATAGGCGATGGTCTTGCCGGGGACGGCGTCGGGTCCTCTGGTGGGGCCGCTCCAGGGGGCGTTGATGTCCTCGGCGGCCTTGACGGCCTGCTGTGCCTCGGCGAGGACGGCCGGGCAACCAGGCTCCCGCGCACCGACGGTGGACGCTTCGGTGGCCGAGCCGCTGGTACAGCCGGCGGCAGCGGCCGCGACCAGGAACGTCACGACTGCGACAGTCGCTTTGCGGGTGGAAAGCACGGGGTCTCCTCAACTGGGCATGAGGGCAAGGGTGGCGTGGGGGGAGGAGAACGATCCGGCAGACGGCCGGCGCGGTGGGAATGTAGCAGGCCTCCCCACCGAGCCTTCCATGGCGGCGATACCGCTCAGTAGGCGCGAGCGAACAATTCGTAATCAATTCTTGATTACACACAGGCTCACAGCGATCACGCAGACGATAGTCTCCGACCGACCTGATCCGGACACATGACGTGATCCCGTCGTTCATGCCACCTGCCTGATCGCTCGAGCCCGGCGACACCGTGCGAGCGTCGGGCTCCCGCCCGGTGTCGCCGGCCTCCGGCAGCACACCGCGGACGTCACCCACCCGAACACCGAAGGAGGCCAGCGTGCCCGCGAACGCAGTGGAGCCGCCGCCCGGCCGCCGGGACCCGACTCCTCCGTCGCGCAGGAAGGCGGGAGCGTTTCTCGTCCGGTGGCCGTTTCGGCGGAAACTCAACGTCCTCGTCGTCGCGCCCATCGCCGTCGTCGGCGCGCTGCTCGCCGTCGGCGTCGCCGACCAGGTCGAGCAGGCCCGCGACGCCGACCGGGTCGCCGAACTCGTCCGCGACAGCGAACAGGTCGCCACGCTCATCAACGACGTACAGGCCGAACACCGGCTGGCACTGCTGCTGTCCGTGCAGTACGAGGCGACCGGCCCCGGGGCCGCCCGGCCGTCCACCACCGCCTACCGCGAGGCGCAGCAGGCCACGGACGCCCAAGTCGCCTCCGTACGGACCGCGTTCGGGACGAGCCTGCCGGACGAGGAGAAGCAGGCGCTCGAATACATCACCGGTCTGGACGTCCTGCGCGAGAAGCTGGGGCGGGACTACGTGCCCGCCGCCAACATCGACCCCGCCTACGCGGCAGCCGTCGGCTACCTGATCGACGGCATCGGGCTCGACCGCTTCTCCACGACCTCTACGTCCCCGGTCACCAATCTGCTGGACGCGATCCTGCGCGCCGACGCCGCCCACGCGGCGTTCGAGAGCGCGGTGTTCTCCGCCCAGACACCCGACGCGAACGCCCTCACCGAGTACACCCGCGCGGCCGGCGCCCACGAGCTGTACACCCACCAGGCGGACCGCTTCAGCCGGATCGCCGCGCCGTCGCAGGTCCTGAGCATGGCCGGCATCGAACGCAGCGCCGAACAGAACAACATCACCTCCCAGTTCGCGGAACTCCAGATCGAACCGAGCGCGCTGCAGACGCAGACCACGCGGGAACTGCGCGAGAAGATCACCACCGGCGAACGGCAGGCCGCAACCCGCCTCGGCATCACCCGGACGCTGATCGAGCAGACCGCCGCACGGGCCGACTCCGCCGCGGCGAGCGCCCGGTACAAGGCGTGGCTCATGCTCGGTGCGGCACTGCTCGGCTTCGCCGCGTGGCTGGCGTTCTGCGTCCTGGTACGACGCTCGGTCATCCGTCCCCTCACCGCCCTGACCGGAGCGGCCCAGGAGGTGGTGGAGGCCGCCGACGAGGAGCTCGCCCGGGTCGCGGACGACGAACTGGCCGAGAGCACCCCGTTCAGCCCTCGGGCGATACAGGTCCCGGTGCGCGACGAGATAGGCCAGCTGGCGGAGGCGTTCAACCAGGTGCAGGTCACCGCCGCCGCGCTGCTGGAGCGGCAGGTGCTCAGCCGCCGCAACATCGCCGAGATGTTCGGCAACGTCGGGCGCAGGGTCAGCAATCTGACCACACGGCAACTGCTGCTGATCGATGCCGTCGAACGCGAGGAGACCGACCCCGACCTCCTCGACCGGCTCTACCGCATCGACCACATCGCCGTACGCCTCCAGCGCAACGCCGACAGCCTGATGCTGCTCGCCGGGATCCGGGAGACGGACGTCGAGGCACGGCCGACCACCCTGGCCGACGCGATACGCTCCGGCCTCGGCCGCATCGAGGGGTACCGGCGGGTGTCCCTGCGCTCGGAGACGGACGTCACGGTGGGGCCCGACATCATCGCCGACCTGACGCTGCTGCTCGCCGAGCTGATGGAGAACGCGGTCGCCTTCTCCCCGTCCGACACCCCCGTCGAGGTGGTGGTCCGACCCGGCACCGACGTCACCCAGGACGGCGGGGCGCTGATCGAGGTCATCGACCACGGCCTCGGGATGAGTGCGGAACGCCTCGCCGAGGAGAACGCCCGCCTCGTCCGCCGTGAACGCCTCGATCTGGTTCCGACCAAGGTGCTCGGTCTCTTCGTCGTGGGCAGCCTCGCCCGCCGCCTGGGGCTCCGGGTGACCCTGAGCCGGACACCGGGCGGCGGTGTCACCAGCACCGTCTGGATCCCGCCCGCTGTCCTGCCGACGACGAGCCCGCTGGACGTCGCGCCGGCTCCCGTCGGCACGACGGAGGCCATGGCGATGTCGACGGCGGCGGCCGAACCGCGGAACGAGCGGACAGCGGTCGCAGCCGTACCCTTCGCCGGCACCGCTCCCGAACGGCGGCCGATCGTCAGGTCCTCGCAGGGTGACCTGCCCCGACGCATTCCTCCCCGCTCACGCGCGGAAGCGGCCGACACCACAGGCGACGCACCCCCGGCCGCGACGACCCGCCCGCTACGGCGCCGTGTCCGCGGCGCGACCCTCGCCGCGGCCACCCTCCCCACCGAGCGGAGCAGTGCGGCAGCCCGCCCGCCCGCCGACGCCGACGCCGTCCGCGCCGAGCTGGACGAGTTCGAGGACGCCGTACGCCGAGCCGAAAGGGACAGCGCCGCACCCCCGTACACACCCGGCACCACCGCGACACCGGAAAACACAGAAGGCCAGAAGGAGACGGGCAGTGACCACGTCGACAGATGACAGCACCTCAGAACCGCCGAAGACCACGGATCTGCGCACCGCGGCGGCCGACTTCACCTGGCTGCTCGACCGTTTCGCCACGGAGACCGCCGGCGTGGTCGACGCCATCGCCGTGTCCTCCGACGGGCTGCTGATCGCTGTCTCCCAACTGCGCGACAGGGCCGACTCCGAACGGCTCGCCGCGATCGTGTCCGGCATCACCAGCCTGGCCGCGGGAGTCTCCGGCAACTACGCGCTGGGCGGCCTCAACAAGGTCATCATCGACCTGGAAGGCGGCCACGTCCTCGTCTCCGCCATCGGCAACGGCGCCGTGCTCGGCGTCGTCGCCTCCAAGGAGGCGAAACTCGGCAACATCGCCTACGAGATGACCCTCTTCGCCAACCGCGCCGGTGCCGCGCTCACCCCCCAACTGGTGATGGAGCTGAAGAACAACGTCGGCTCCGCGGCAGCCGGCTGAACCGCTCCGCGAGGCAGGAGGTCGCCATGGCCGTCGGTGGGCGAGAGACGCACGGGACAGGTGGGCGAGAGACGCACAGGACAGGTGGGCGAGAACCGCACGAGACAGCGGAGGACGCCCGGAGCGGCCCGCCGGAACGCGTCGACGGGCAGGACCCCGTCGACGGGCCGGAACCGGTGGGCCGCGCCCCCGCGGTCCGGCCGTTCCTGCTGACCGCCGGCCGGGTCTCGGGGGCGGACACAGCGGCGCCCCTCCCGATCGAGACCCAGATCGTGTCGACGTCCGCCGGACTCTCCGTGCTCGGCTCGCTCGCCTTCGAACGCCACGACATCGTCGCCGCGTGCCGACAGCCGCAGTCGGTCGCGGAACTGGCCGCCCGCCTGCGGCTGCACCTCAACGTGGTCCGGGTGCTCGCCGAGGATCTCTGCGCCGCGGGCCACCTGGCGGTCCACGTGCCGCACGCCAGGATCGCCCAGGACATCTCCGTACTGCGAAGGGTCATCAATGGTCTCCGTGCCGTTCCCGACTCACGGGGCACACTCCGCGACAGCGGCTGAACAGCCGCGGCCCGCGCCGCCGTTGCCGGTCAAGCTGGTCATCGCCGGTGGCTTCGGGGTCGGCAAGACCACCACGGTGGGGTCGATCTCCGAGATACGGCCTCTCACCACGGAGGCCGCCATCACCGAGGTCGCCGCGGGGGTCGACGACCTCACCCACACACCCGACAAGACCACCACCACCGTCGCCATGGACTTCGGCTGCATCACCATCGACCCGACCCTGAAGCTGTACCTGTTCGGCACACCGGGCCAGGACCGCTTCGGCTTCATGTGGGACGACATCGTCGACGGCGCTCTCGGCGCCCTGGTCATCGTCGACACCCGCCGCCTCGACGACTGCTACGCCGCCGTCGACTACTTCGAGCACAGGGGAATCCCCTTCGCCGTCGCCGTCAACGCCTTCGACGGAGAGATCGAGCACGGCCTCGACGAAGTGCGGTGGGCTCTGGACATCGCGGAACACGTCCCCCTGACGGTCTTCGACGCGCGCAGGACCGGCTCCGTCCGAGACGCCCTCCTCGTCGTACTCGACGTCGCCCTGTCCCGCGCCGAGTCGGCTGCGGCGAGGTGACGGTTCGCCCCATGAGGAACCGGGTCCGCGCTCGGCGGACCCGGTCACGTGAGGTCGGTCATCCGGGCGGGCCACCGCCTGCAAGCTGAAGGCGGGTCCGGACTCTCCGTCGGTGTTCGCACCTCTTTAGCAATTGCCAAATTTAGCAATTGATAAGATGCGCGCTGAGTGTGTCCGCAGAAGAGATGAGGCCCGTGGTGTCCGTTCCGCTGTACCAGAGGACCGGGGGCGGCACGTCGTGAAGTCGCTCGGCCGGGTCGTGGCCCGAGGTGCCGCACTGTTGCCCCGCCGCGGAGATCTGGCGGAGATACGCCGGAATCCGCGAAGGGATCTACTGGCCGGACTCACGGTCGCGGTCGTGGCGCTGCCGCTCGCGCTCGGATTCGGCGTCTTCTCGGGGCTCGGTGCGGCGGCGGGGCTGGCGACCGCGGTGGTGGCGGGGGCGCTCGCCGCGGTCTTCGGCGGTTCGAATCTGCAGGTGTCCGGGCCGACCGGCGCGATGACCGTGGTGCTGGTGCCGATCGTCGCGGAGCACGGGCCCTCCGGCGTGCTCACGGTCGGTCTGATGGCGGGCGTGCTGCTCGTCGGCCTCGCGCTGCTCAGGACCGGCAAGTACATGCAGTACGTACCCGCGCCCGTGGTGGAGGGCTTCACTCTCGGTATCGCCGCGGTGATCGGACTGCAACAGGTCCCCGGTGCGCTCGGGGTGCCCAAGCCCGAGGGCGACCGCGTCCTGCTGGTGACCTGGCGCGCGCTGGAGGAGTTCGCCAGGAACCCGAACTGGACCGCCGTCGCGTTCGCCCTGTCGGTCGCCGCTCTCGTGCTGGTCGGCGCACGTCTGCGGCCCACCGTCCCCTTCCCCATCCTCGCCGTGATCGCGGCCACCGTCGTCGCGCAGACGGCCGGTCTCGACTCGGCGAAACCGATCGGCGATCTGCCGGCCGGGCTGCCCGCCCCCTCACTGACCTTCCTCGACCTGGGCTCGCTGACCTCGCTGCTCGCCCCGGCGGTGGCGGTGGCGGCGCTTGCGGCCCTGGAGTCCCTGTTGTCGGCGTCGGTCGCCGACGGCATGACGGTGGGCCAGAAGCACGATCCGGACCGCGAACTGTTCGGCCAGGGCGTGGCGAACATCGCCGCGCCCCTCTTCGGGGGTGTGCCCGCGACCGGCGCGATCGCGAGGACCGCGGTCAATGTACGGACCGGCGCGAGTTCCCGGCTCGCCTCCCTGTTCCACGCCGCCGTCCTGGCCGCCATCGTCTTCGCGGCCGCGCCCCTGGTCTCGAAGATCCCCCTCGCCGCCCTCGCCGGCGTGCTGCTGGCCACCGCGGTCCGCATGGTCGAGGTCGGCTCGCTGCGGGCCATGGCCAGGGCCACCCGCTCCGACGCCCTGATCCTCGTTCTGACCGCCGTCGCGACCCTCGCGCTGGACCTCGTCCAGGCCGTCATCGTCGGCCTGCTCGTCGCGGGCGCACTCGCCCTGCGTGCGGTGGCACGCCAGGCTCGCCTGGACCAGGTTCCGCTCGACCGCGGAGACCACAGCGCCCAGGAGCACGCCCTGCTGGCCGAGCACATCGTGGCCTACCGCATCGACGGGCCCTTGTTCTTCGCGGCAGCGCACCGCTTCCTCCTCGAACTGGCCGAGGTGGCCGACGTGCGCGTGGTCATCCTGCGCATGTCCCGCGTGACGACCGTCGACGCCACCGGCGCCCTCGTCCTCAAGGATGTGGTGGAAAAGCTCAATCGCCGGGGCATCGTGGTCATGGCCTCCGGGATCCGTGCCGGTCAGCGGCAGGTCCTGGACTCCGTCGGCGCGTTGGAACTGCTGTGCCGACAGGGTGGCGAGTACGTCACCACCCCCGAGGCGATCCGCAGCGCCCGAGCCCACCTGGAGTGCGCGGGTGTGCTGCCGCCGCGTGGCGCCCGGGAGGCCGCGGAGGTGCTGCCGCCTGGTGGCCGGGCCGCCCGGCCCCTCACCGAGGAGACAGGGGAACCCGTCGTATGAGCACTCCGCCCGCGGCTCTGCGCATGGTCGAGGTGTCCGGCGCCGAGGCACTGTGGCTGCTCGAGGGCAGTTCGCTGGGGCGCCTGGTGTACCCGCACCGGGACCGGCTCGTCGTCCGGCCCGCTCGGCACACCTGGGAGCACGGTCGGCTGGTCGTGCGCACACCCGCGCCCGCCCTCGAGGTCACGGCGACCTACCACGTGGACGAGATCCGTGCCGTGGGAGGCACCGGCTGGCTCGTCACCGTCGCCGGACCGATCGAGGTGGTCACCGACCCCGACGAGGCCGCCCATCATCGGCGCACGCTCTCCGGCTGGGCCCACGGCCCGCACGACACCCTGTTGCGCCTGGTCCCGAAGACCGTGACCGGCTTCCGCCTGATGCGCGCGGAGGTGTGATGGGTTCCCGGCCCGCGATGCGGTCGTCGGCGGTTCCCTTCCGCCGCGCGAATTCGGTGTCGGCGTCCCCACAGGCGAGGATGGACCACATGTGTGTGACAAGTGGGTGGAAGTACTGCGCCACGGAGCGGCCGACCGGGTCGTACCGCGCCACCGGGGAGGGGACTTCACCGTGACGACCCCGCTGTACCAACTCAAGGCCGAGTTCTTCAAGACCCTCGGTCACCCGGCGCGCATCCGGGTACTGGAGCTGCTGAGCGACCGCGAGCACGCCGTGGCGGAGATGCTGCCCGAGGTGGGAATCGAGCCGGCGCACCTGTCACAGCAACTCGCCGTGCTGCGTCGAGCAAACCTGGTGGTGACACGCAAGGAGGGCTCGACGGTGTACTACTCGCTGACCAGCCCAGACATCGCGGAACTACTTCGGGTGGCCCGCACGATCCTGTCCGGCGTGCTGGCCGGCCAGGCCGAACTCCTCGCCGACCTGCGGGCCGCCTCGCCTCACCCCCAGGCACCGTCCTGAGCCGTCGGCCCGCCGGGCTGAACTCGGGAGTTCGGATCCGTCCACGGTCGTCGCGCGGACCTGCTCGAAGCTCGCCTCCCTGTGTGACGCCGTTCATTCATGAGGGACGACGGCGACGGGGCAGCGTCCGTGATGGATGGCCGCGTGAGCCACGTGATCCAGATGGTGCGTGGCACCGTGGTGGTGCACACGCCGTCCGACGACCAGCAGCGCGGCACCTTCCGCGGCGTGCACGACGGCCTTGGCGGGGCTTGTGAGACGGATGGTCTCCTCCGCCTCCACCTGCGGGTACTTCTCGCGCCAGGGCCGCAGAGCCCTGCTCAGCTCCTCATGTGCCTCCCGGGTCAGTTCCTCGCTGACGCCGTGGTCCACTCCCCAGGGCATCCGCGCGTGGAACGGCACGCTGCGCCCGCGGACGGCGAGCAGGGAAACCCCCCGGGCCGCCGCGCTGTGGAACGCGAAGTCGAGCAGTTCGTCGCAGGATCCGTGCGGGTCCATCGCCACGACGACCTTGTCGGCCGAGGGGGTGCGTGGCCGCTCCTCGGTCGGCTCCGCGCGGACCAGGACCACCGGCCGAGCGGCCCGCGCCACGACCGGCATGCTGACGTCGCCCATGAAGTAGCTCTCGGCGGATGCCAGTCCCCGGGACCCCAGCACCAGCATCTCGGACTCCGCGGCGGCGCGGATCAGAGCCTCCTGGGCGTCGTCGGCGACGAGACTGCCGACGACGGACAGGCCCGGATGACGTCCGCTCAGCTCCGCCTGCGCGGTGTGGACCAGGCGCTTCGCCCAGTAGTTCTGGTCGACCTCGGAAGGGACGTGGGTCGGTTCCGGTACCAGCAACGGCCACGCGTGCAGCAGCCTAAGGGGGAGCCTGCGTTGCTCGGCCTCGTCGGCGGCCCAACGGGCGGCGGCCAGGCTCGCGGGTGAACCGTCCAGGCCCACGGTGACGACTGGTTCCATGGCGGCGGCCTCCGTCTCTTGCGAAGCTGGATACGTCGGCGGCCGGCGGCGAAGGAGTCCGCCGGCTCCTGCGGCCCGGATCTCGTCGACCGGCCGGGGGTGCTGCGTTTCCCTCCTTCGAGGAGTACCGCAATCCCCCCGACCTCGCATGTGGACCGAGGACGGGAAGTGAGCGAGGGCTCGGATTCCCCGCGTCGGGCCGCGCGGTCGGGCCTTTGCGGGCCCACATGCTCGGCGGCAGGGACATTCGGCCCTATGGCCGGAGCCCGCCCATGTCCGAAGGTGGGACCAGCACCCGGGGGGAGCGACCAGCGAGCAGCTGGAGGCCGACCCATGAGCGCACCAGGAACGCCGTACACGCCGGATCCGTCCTCCCCGCGCGGCGAGCACCTGCCCGGGGGCGCGAACCCGCTGAGGCGTCCGTCCGACCGGTTCGAGTCCTGGCTCCGGCGCCTTCTGCTGGTCGTGCTCCTGTTCGGGCTGCCGGTGGCCGCCTACGGCGCGGGGACGACGGTGTACGAGTCGTCGATGGAGACCGTCCGGGCCCAGGCCGCGGAACGGCACGAGATCACCGCCCGGCTGACGGAGGATCTCGACCGTGACAACGACGCGTCGAAGCAGCTGGCGCGGGTCAGCTGGGCCGACGAGGAGAGCGGCGGCGTACGTACCGGGAACGCCCTGGTGAAGGCGGGGACCGACAGGGGCGCGTCCGTGCGCGTGTGGCTGGACCGCGACGGGAACCTCACCTCGCCGCCCATGAACACGCTCAACGCGAAGAGTTCCGGCTGGCTGGCCGGCGGCATGGCGGCGTTCGGAGTGGCCTTCGGCTGCTACGCGGTCCGGTCGGGCACCCGTCTGCTGCTGGACCGCGCGAGGTACGCGCGGTGGGCCGCCGACTGGGACCGGGTGGAGCCGCTGTGGTCGGCCCGCTTCCGCGGATGACGCACTCGGATCGGACGCGGGCCGCGCGAGCGGGAGGAGGCGGCCGGAATGTCGGACGCGACGACCACCGACCTGTACGAGGTGACGATGGCCATGTCCTACCTGCGGGAGGGGATGACCGCCCCGGCGACGTTCAGTCTCTTCGTCCGTGACCTGCCCCCGGAGCGCGGCTTCCTGGTCACGGCCGGACTGGAATCGGCGCTGGACCACCTGAGCGGATTCCATGTCGGCCCCGAGGACGTCGACGCCTTCGCCGCCGCGCTGCACCGGCCACGCCGGGATCTGGAACCCCTGCTCGGCCTGGAGTTCACCGGGCGGGTACGGGCGGTGCCGGAGGGGCGGGTCGTGCTCGCCGGTGAGCCCCTGCTGGAGGTGACGGCACCCCTGCCCGAGGCACAGCTGGTGGAGACGTACCTGCTGAATCAACTCACCCATCAGACGGTCGTCGCCTCGAAGGCCGCACGGTGCGCGCTCGCGGCGGCCGGCCGGCCGCTGGTGGATTTCTCCCTGCGCCGCACGCACGGTCCGCAGGCGGGGTTCCAGGCCGCCCGGCTCGGAGCGCTGGCGGGATTCGCCGGGACCAGCAATGTGGCGGCGGCCACAGCGCTCGGCATCCCCGCCGTCGGGACGATGGCCCACTCCTACGTGGAGGCGTTCGCCTCGGAGGAGGACGCCTTCCGCGCGTTCGCCCGCGCCCACCCGGGCCCGGTGACTCTGCTGGTGGACACCTACGACACCGAGGAGGGCGTCCGTGCGGCGGCGCGCGTCCTGTGCGACCCGGACCTCGCGGCCCGCGGACCCGGCTCCGCCGTACGGCTGGACAGCGGCGACCTCGGGGAGCTCGCGGTGCGGGCCCGGTCCGTCCTCGACCACGCGGGCCTGCCGGGGGTGCGGATCGTCGTCAGCGGCGGTCTCGACGAGTACGCCGTCGACGACCTGGTGCGCTCCGGAGCACCGATCGACACCTACGCCGTCGGCACCCGCGTGGGGGTGGCGGCGGACGCGCCGTATCTGGACTCGGCGTACAAAATGGTGGAGTACGACGGCCGCCCGGTGATGAAGCTGTCGTCGGCCAAGGTGACGGCCCCGGGTGCCAAACAGGTGTTCCGCCGCCGCGGCTGCGCCGATGTGCTCGGCCTCGCCGACGAGGAGCCACCGGGCGATGCCGTGGCGTTGCTGGAGACGGTGATGCGGAACGGACGGCGCACGCGAGGGCCGTCCACGCTCGACGAGTGCCGGGCGAGATGCGCGGACGACTTGGCGGAACTGCCGTCGTCGGCCCGGCGGATCAGAGCACCGGTGGCACCCCGCGCCGCGCCCTCGGAGCGGCTGACCGGACTCACCGCACAGGTCCGGCACCGCGTCGAGAACATGGTCGCGGCCCGTCGGCCCGTGCCGGGATGAGGAGGAAGGCCATGGCGCACACGTCGGAATGGAGGGTTCGCCTCCATCTCTCCGAGGACGACGAAGGCACGACCGAGGCCCGTGTGGTGCTGGACACAGGCGCCACGCAGATCGTCGGCCGCGGCTCGGCGCACCGGCATCCCGCGGACGCCGATGTGCCGGAGATCGGTGACGAACTGGCGGCGGGCCGCGCGATGAACAACCTCGCCCGGCAGCTGATCAGGGCCGCCGAGCGTGACATCGAGGGCGTGGGAGCGGCACGGCCCAGCAGCACGCGGGCCCAGGCCATCGGGTGGCCCCTGTGAAGACCGGACGGCCCCTGATGCCACGACGGGGCACGAGGCCCGAAGGAGCCCCGTCCTGCGGGCCCGAGGGCCGACGGGTGGCCTCCGTCGGCCCGACCTCGCCGCCACGGGCCCCGGTCCGTGGCACAGCACAGAAGACTCTGGGAAGTGGGGCGACATGCAAGCTCATCTCGGCGACCAGCTCGTCATCGAAAGCACGACGTCCGGCGCCACCCGGCGGGACGGGGAGATCGTCGGACTCCACCACGAGGACGGAACACCGCCCTACGACGTGCGCTGGTCGGACACGAACGAGGTGACGCTCGTGTTCCCCGGCCCCGACGCCCACGTCAACCATCTCGAGTCCGCATCGCCCTCGACGGCCCCCCGCGCGGCGCACGACGGACCCGCCGACGCCGAACGGGCACCGTCGTCGGACGCCGTCGGTCCCGGTGACATCGGCCGACGCGTGCGCGCGGAACGACAGCGGCGGGGACTCAGCCGCGAGGAGACGGCCCGCCGCGCACGGATGTCGCCCGGCTACCTGGCGTATCTGGAGGAGTATCCCGCCGACCCGACCAGGGCGGTCCTCATCAACCTGGCCGACGCGCTGGGCACCACCGCCACCGCTCTGCGCGGAGGGGGCGTCGATCTGCCGCCGGGCCAGGGGCAGGCACTGCCGCATCCGCGGCTGAGCGACCTCGACGTGGACGAATGCCGCGGGCTGCTGTCCACGCACGGCGTGGGACGCGTCGCGGTGACGGCCCCCGACGGCCGCCCGGCGGTCGTCCCGGTCAACTACGAGGTCGTCGGCGACACCATCGCCTTCCGGACCGCCCCCGAGTCGCTGCTCGCGGCGGCCGTCGGAACGGAGGTCGCCTTCGAGGTCGATCACGTGGACGAGCCGCTGAGCCAGGGCTGGAGCGTGCTCGCCGTCGGCACCGCGAGTGTCGTCACGGAAGACGGAGCCGTACGCCGCCTCACCGAGCGGGCGCACACGACGCCGTGGTCGGGCGGCGCTCGCGACATGTGGGTGTCCATCCGGGCCGAGAGCCTGACCGGTCGACGGATCACGCCGGCGGAGGAGTGAGGTGGCGCCCCGGCCTGCGGCCGCCGGTCAGCCCTCGTCCCCCGGGCCGGGGGCGGCGTCCCCGTCGCCGAGCCGGGCGTGCACGTCCACCACGCCCTCCACGGCGCGGACCAGCCGCTCGGCGACCCAGCCCGGCGCGGGATCCCGGACACCACCGCGCAGGGTGAGGACCCCGTCGTGCACGGACGCATGGATCGTGTGGCGGAGTGCGGGGAAGAGGTAGGCCACCACCGTGCGGCGCACTTCCTCCTCGATGTCCTCGTCCGACCGCAGGAAGACCTTCGGCCACGGCCGGGAAGGCGTGGGCTCCGGGCGGGTGTCGCCTCATGGTGCCCATCGGGATCCGGTCCGGCGCGGCCGACGACGTGCGCCACGGATGTCCGTCCGTGGGAGCACCGGTGCTGCCGCCGCACCCGTGCTCCCACGCTTCAGGCCCTGGTCAATCCGGGCTCGTTCGCGCCGTGGCCTGAGAGCTGCCGGAGGTGCGTTGCCTCGCGGGCAATTACCCCTGGGGGTATTTGACGAGCCTCCGGGAGCGGTCGTACTCTCGCTGGAGAGATACCCCCGGGGGTAATTGAGGAGGCAACGCAGTGGCTCACGAAGTGACGCAGGAAGCGTTCGCGGCGGCCTGGGCCGACGGTGCGCTCGTGATCGATGCACGAGAGATGGACGAGTACGCGGCCGCGCACGCGCCCGGCGCACGGCTGACGCCGCTGCGAACGGCGCCCGGCCGGCGCGGTGAACTGCCCTCCGGACGGCCAATGTTCGTGAACTGCGCCAGCGGCCACCGCAGCAGGAAAGCCAGCAACTGGATGACGCCCCCCGGTGTGGACGCCCGCGCCGCGGCCGGCAGCACCGGCACCTGGGCACGCACCCGCCGGCCCGTCACGGTCGGCGCGCGCGAGGACGCCGCCTGACCCCCGTCCGACACCCGTCGCACGAGACCGACTTCGTGCGCCCACCCATGCACTGGCGCGGCACGCTCACCGGCCGCCTCTGATCCGCCCGGTCCACCCCTGACGCGTCTCTGATCTCACGAGGGTGGACCCGTCGCTCCGATATACCCCCTGGGGTATTTTTCCCAGCTCCCGAACACGGAGGTCACCGCACCATGTTCTTCGCCCAGTACTACCTCGACTGCCTCTCCCAGGCCTCGTACATGATCGCCGACGAGACCACCGGCAGGGCCGTCATCGTCGACCCCCGCCGCGACATCTCCGAGTACCTCGCCGATGCCGAGCTGCACGGTTTCACCATCGAGGCCGTCATCAACACCCACTTCCACGCCGACTTCCTCGCCGGCCACCTGGAACTCGCCGACCGCACCGGCGCCTGGATCGGCTACGGGCAGCGGGCCGAGGCCGAGTACCCCATCCGCAAACTCGCGGACGGCGAGCGGATCGGCCTCGGCGACGTCCACCTGCGGATCCTCGAAACCCCCGGCCACACACCGGAATCCATCAGCGTCCTGGTGTACGAGCACACCGCCGACACCGTGCCCTACGGGGTGCTCACCGGCGACGCGCTGTTCATCGGCGACGTCGGCCGACCCGATCTGCTGGCATCGATCGGCGTGACCGCCGACGAACTCGGTCACATGCTCTACGACACCGTCCAGCACAAGCTGATGGCGCTGCCGGACGCCGTCCGGGTCTTTCCCGCCCACGGCGCCGGCTCGGCCTGCGGCAAGAACCTCTCCACGCGGCGGCAGTCCACGATCGGCGAGCAGCGGGTCTCCAACTACGCCTGCCGTCCGATGAGCAAGGAACGTTTTGTCGAGCTGGTGACGGCCGGGCAGCCCGCCGCGCCGGCCTACTTCGTCCACGACGCCGTCCTCAACCGCAAGGAACACGGTCTGTTCGACGCGACCGCCGTGCCACGTCCGCTCTCGGTCGAGGAGTTCATGCGGCGGCGAGCGGCCGGCGCGATCGTGATCGACGCCCGCTCGCCGCAGGACTTCGCGCCCGGACACCTGCGCGGCTCGGTCAACGTGCCCGCCGACGGCCGCTTCGCCGAACAGGCCGGCATGGTCCTCGGGCCGGAGCAGGAGATCGTCGTGGTCGCGCCGCAGGACCGCGAGGAGGAGGTCGTCACCCGGCTCGCCCGGATCGGCTTCGACAGGGTCGGCGGCTATCTGCGCGAGCCCGAGGGGGCCTTTCCCGCTCTGGCCGACGAGATGGAGCGGGCGAGCCGGCTGACCGCCGACGAACTGCGGCGGCTGCTGGACGGCCGGGAGCCGCCGCTGGTGCTCGACGTGCGCAACACGGCCGAACGCGAGGAGGGCTTCGTCGAGGGCTCGTCGCACATCCCCCTGGCCGAACTCACCCGCCGTGTCGACGAGATCCCGGCCGACCGGCCCCTGGTCGTCCACTGCGCGGGCGGCCACCGCTCCTCCGTCGCCGCCAGTTGGCTGCGCCACCGGGGCCGCACCGACGTCTCCGACCTGCTCGGGGGCTACGGCGCCTGGCTCGCCCTGCCCGCTCCGGCCGCCACCGCCGCGCGCGGCCTCGCTCCGGCGGCAGACACCCCCGCCGTGGGAGAACCGCGATCGGTCGACGCCTGATCCAGCACGCCCCGGGCGGCGACCACCTCCGTCGGACGCCGCCCGGTCCGCCCCCGCACGACACACCGAGGATCCCCATGACCACGCACGCCGACACGCCGCGACTCGACCCCGCCGCACTGCGCGACCTGACCGGGAACAGCGACAGCCCACGACTGTTGGACGTCCGCACCCCCGGCGAGTTCCGCACCGCCCACATTCCCGGCTCCTACAACGTCCCCCTGGACACCCTGCGCGAACACCGCGCCGAGCTCCTCCGGCACCTCGACGAGGACGTCGTCCTCATCTGCCGCTCCGGAGCCCGCGCCGCCCGAGCCGAAGAGGCGCTCGCCGAGGCCGGACTGCCCAACCTGCGCGTACTCGACGGCGGTGTCACCGCCTGGGAGGCCGCCGGTGGCCCCCTCACCCGTGGGCCGGACCGCTGGGACCTGGAACGCCAGGTACGTCTCGTCGCGGGGCTGCTCGTACTCCTCACCGGTGTCGCAGGCGTGTTCCTGCCCGGACTGCACCTCATCGGCACGGCCGTCGGCGCCGGACTGACGGTCGCCGCCCTCACCAACACCTGTGCGCTGGGCATGCTGCTGGCGAAGCTGCCCTACAACCGCGGTCCGCGCACCGACATCGACGCCGTCGTCGCCGCCCTGCGGGGCACGTCGTGATCGTCCTTGTCGTCGCCGCGTCCCTGCTCATCGGCGTCGCCCTCGGCATCCTGGGCGGCGGCGGCTCCATCCTGACCGTGCCCGTCCTCGTCTATCTGGCGGGGATGGGGACCAAGGAGGCGATCGCCACCTCGCTGTTGGTCGTCGGCGTCACCAGCGCCGCCGGGGTGGTCTCCCACGCCCGCGCGGGACGTGTCCGCTGGCGCACCGGACTGCTGTTCGGCGTGGCCGGCATGACCGGCGCCTACGCGGGCGGGCGCCTGGCAGCGTTCGTGCCCGACACCGTCCTGCTCGTCGCGTTCGCCCTCATGATGCTCGCCACCGCCGCCGCCATGATCCGGGGACGCCGACGGCAACCGGAGAAGGAGCACCGCGACTTCCCCGTCCCCCACGTCATCGTGGACGGCGTCGCCGTCGGCCTGGTCACCGGACTGGTCGGCGCCGGCGGCGGCTTTCTCGTCGTCCCCGCCCTCGCCCTGCTCGGCGGGCTGCCGATGGGTGTCGCCGTCGGCACCTCACTGCTCGTCATCGCCATGAAGTCCTTCGCAGGCCTTGCCGGGTACCTCGCCGTCGTGCACGTCGACTGGGGATTCGCGGCGCTGGTCACCTCGGTCGCCGTCGTCGGCGGTCTCCTCGGCGGACGGCTCGCCGGACGCATCCCGCAGGAGACGCTGCGCAAGTCCTTCGGCTGTTTCGTCGCCGTCATGGGCGCCCTCGTCCTCGGCCTGCAGATCACCCCCGGCCCGCGCCAGACGCTGTTCTCCAGCCCCTGGACCTGGACGGCCGTGGCAGCGGCGGCGGCCGCTGCCGTAGCGCTCGGAGTGCGGCACCTGTTGCGCGGCACCGTACCCCGACCGGTCCACGGCGCCGACGGGCGGTCCCCGGCCGACGGTGAGCGAACGGTCGCGCGGCTCCCGCGCGAGGCCTCCGTCGACCGCGTCGGTTCGACAGCGTCACGGGGCGACGCGTAGCGGCGTGCCACACCCGGCCGTTGCCGGGTCACGGATCGCCCCTCGACGCGCGGAGCGTCGCGGGACGGACGAGCCCCACCACCGTGCGTGCACCCGGAACAGAACCGTCCCGTTCGACGCTGCAACTGCATACCCGTGCCGGTGTGCACGCCGTGGCCCGTTCTCCACGGATCCCTCGGACGACGCGACAGAGGAGCGTGACGACAATGGCGATCACCGAACACGAACGGCCGCTCCAGAGCGGAGGCGGCTCCCTCGTGACCACCTGCGGACGGCGGATGTCCGTGCGGTGCCTGCGGCTCGCCCCCGCGGACCGGCCCATCGGCCGGGTCACGCTGGACGTGGGCCGGGACCGGGGCGGCGAGCCGGGCGTATGGGCGGCCCTGACCGCCGACGAGGCACGCGAGTTGGCCCGGCTGCTCCTCCAGCACGCCGACCTCGCCGAACAGGGCTGAGTCAACGCTCGATCAGCCGTGGACCCGGGGCCTCAACGATGGATTCCGCGTCGATGTCGTCGATGTCGTCAGTGCCGTCGGTGCCGACCGGGCCGCGGGGCAGCAGCCGGTCCAGCCACTTCGGCAGCCACCAGTTGGTCCTGCCGAGGAGCGTCATGGTCGCCGGTACCAGCACCATGCGCACGACCGTGGCGTCGATGAAGATCGCGGTGGCCAGGCCGAGCCCGAACATCTTGGTGGAGGGGTCCTCGGCGACGGCGAAGGACAGGAAGACCGCCACCATGATGAGGGCGGCCGAGGTGATGATCCGGGCGGTGCCCGAGACGCCCTCGACGATCGCCGTGCCGTTGTCGCCGGTGCGCAGGTACTCCTCGCGCACCCGCGAGAGGAGGAACACCTCGTAGTCCATCGACAGGCCGAACAGGATGGCGAAGAGGAACATCGGAATGAACGACACGATCGGAACCGTCGCCTCCAGCCCGATGAGCGCGCCTCCCCAACCCCACTGGAAGACCGCGACCATGACGCCGTAGGCGGCGCCGATGCTCAGCAGGTTCAGCAGTACCGCCTTGAGCGGTACGACGACCGAGCGGAAGACCAGCATCAGCAGCAGGAACGAGAGCGCCAGCACGGCGGCGACGAACAACGGCAGGCGTTCGCTGGTGCGTTGCCCCACGTCGGACAGGCTCGCGGCGGCTCCGCCGACATGCGCCCTGGCCGGGCCGTGCCCGATCGCCGTGGGCAGCACGTCGGTGCGCAGCCGGGTGATGGTGTCGGCCGTGGCCTTGTCCTGGGGGCTGGTGGTCGGGAACACCACGAGGGTCGCGATGCCGGTGGCCCGATCGGTCTGCGTGGGCGCGACGGATGCGATGCCCGGGTCCGCCGCGACCGCCCCGACGAGTCGGTCCAACGCTCCCGGATCACCGGCGGGGTCCGCGGCGATGACGAGGGGGCCGTTGGTGCCCGGGCCGAACCCCTCGGCGACGAGGTCGTAGGCGCGGCGCTCGGTACGGCTGTGGGGCAGTGAGCCGTCGTCGGGCAGGCCCACGCGCAGGCCGAGCACGGGCAGCGTCGCGGTCAGCAGCAGCCCCACCGCGCCGACGGCGTACGGCACCGGGTGCCGGCTGACGTGCCCGATCCAGCGCCGCCACCCGGCGGCGGGAGCGGCACCCGCCACCGTGTCCCGCCGCCGCGCGAGTCGGCCCAGCTTCCCGGTCCGCAGAGCCCGGCCGATCCGGCCGGTCCGGGCGAGACGTGGGCCGGCGGCGCCGAGGAAGGCCGGCAGCAGCGTCACCGACGCGAGCACCATGGTCAGAACGACGATCGAGACGGCGAGCCCGCCCACCGTCATGAACGGCACGTTGGCGGCCGCCAGGCCGAGGATCGATACGACGACGATGCCGCCGGCGAAGACCACCGGTCGCCCCGCGGTGGCCACCGCTCGTCCCGCCGCCTCGTGCGGATCGAGCCCGCGTGCCAGGTGATCCCGGTGCCTGGCGAGCACGAACAGCGCGTAGTCGATGCCCACTCCGAGCCCGACCATGCTGCCCAGGACCGGTGCGAAGGTGGGGACGTCCGTCACCCCCGCCAGCACCGTCATCGTGGCAACCCCGACGGTCAGCCCGAAGACCGCCATGCCGATCGGCAGCGCGGCGGCGACGAACGAACCGAACGCCAGGAACAGGATCGCGGCCGCGGCGAGGAGGCCGATCAGCTCGCTCGCGCCGCCGTCGGGCTCGGAGAAGGCGTAGAAGAGGTTCCCACCCATCTCGATGCGCAGCGGCAGCTCGGTGCGCATCCGGTCGCCGAGATCGACGAGGGCGTCGAGGTCTTCGGCCGACAGCCGGCTCTGGTCGGGGTACTGCACCCGGACGACCGCGATCCGCCCGTCGGCCGAGACAAGGCCGCCGCGCACGGCGGTGTCGCCGCCCGCGTCGAGCGCCCCCGCCGGGTCGCTCGTGCCGAGTACGTGCGGCAGCCGCCCCACCTCTGCCCGCAGCCGCGTGAGAGCGGTGCGCGCGCCGTCGTCGTCGAAGAACGTCGCCCCGTCGTCGAGGGGGGTGACAACCACTTGTGCGGTCATCCCCTCCTCGCCGGTACCGGCCCGCTCGATCAGGTGTGCGGCCCGTTGGGAGTCCAGTCCCGGAGCGGTCATCGAGTCGGCGGGCCGCCCGCCGATGGCGATCGCGGCGAGGACGGCAAGCGTGGCGGCGATGAGCCATGCCGCGATCACCCGCCATGGATGGCGGGCGGCGCTTGCGCCCAGGCGCAACAGGGCTTTCGAGAGCATCGGGTCCTCCAACCACCTTGTCGGCCGTCCTTGTACAGCCGCCGATGCCGAGGTTCGTCGCCACGGCGCTGTGCGGCATCGGCTCGTGGGCCGCGGATCCGTCGGCCCCAAGTCGGAGTGAGGCCCCGTCCTTTCGGCCGATGCGCGGCGCGGCACGGTCCCTAGGCTGAGAACCGTGCTGCGAGACGACCTGCGAACCCTGTGGACCGAGCCCCGGCCGCCCGACGCGCCCGCCCGGGTGTGGCGGGACTGGGCGCTGCTCGCCGCGAGCCTGGGCGGTGTGGTGCTGGAGGCCACCCTGCGCGAGAACGTCGTGTGGCGGCCGGTGGCGGTGGTGTTCGCCGTTTGGCTGTGCCTGCTGCCCCTGTGGCGCCGGGCCCGCCCGCTGGCGATGGTCACGCTGGCTTTCGGCTCGGTGCTGCTGCTCCAGGTGGCCTCGCTCGTCGCCGCACAGCGCGAGCCCGTCGGCCTGGACACGGGCGCCGTCGTGCTCGTGCTGGTGTACGCGCTGCTCCGGTGGGGATCGGGACGCGAGGTCGTGCTGGGCGGCGCGGTGATCCTCGCGGTCGGCGCGCTGTGTGTCGTCATGTACGAGAGCCCGGTCGTCGAAAAGGTCGTGGGTTACGTCTTCCTGCTGCTGCCCGGCGTGGTCGGGGCCGCCGTGCGGTTCTGGGTGACCGCTCGCGAGCGGCAGTTGGAGCAGGTGCGCTCCCGCGAGCGCGAGCAGCTCGCCCGGGAACTGCACGACACGGTGGCCCACCACGTGTCGGCCATGGTGATCATCGCCCAGGCGGGTCGGGTGCTCGCGGGCGCCGACCCCTCCGCCGCCGTCGAGGCGCTGGAGGGGGTCGAGGAGGAAGGGGCGCGCACGCTGGAGGAAATGCGGGCCATGGTCGCCGCGCTGCGCGACCGCGGGGTCGGCGCCGAGCTGGCGCCGCCTGCCGGAGTCGCGGATCTGGAGCGCCTGGTGCGCACCCCGGGTGGTCGCCTCAGGGTCGACCTGGGGCTCGACGGCGAACTGGACGCGCTGCCCCCGGCCGTGGACGCGGCCGTCTACCGGATCGTGCAGGAGTCGGTGACCAACGCGCTGCGCCACGCGGTCGACGCGACCGAGCTCGTCGTTCGGGTCGCCGCGGAACCGCACACGGTACGGGTGAGCGTGCGCGACGACGGTCGACGCACCGGCCGGGGCCGCGACGGATACGGGCTTGCCGGACTGCGCGAGCGCGCGACCCTGCTCGGCGGCACACTACGAGCCGGACCGGGTACCGAACGGGGCTGGCACGTCGAGGCCGAACTGCCGAGAGTGAGGAGCGAGAGCGGTGTCCATTCGCGTCCTCGTCGCTGACGACCAGACGATCATCCGCACCGGGTTGCGGATCATGCTGAACGCCCAGCCCGGCATCGAGGTGGTCGGCGAAGCCGCCGACGGACGCGACGCGGTACGCCTGGCCCGCGAACTGCGCCCCGACGTCTGCCTGTTCGACATCCGCATGCCCCTGCTCGACGGACTCGAGGCCACTCGGCTGATCGCCGGCCCGGGCGTCGCCGACCCGATGGTCGTGGTCGTCATCACCACGTTCGACCTCGACGAGTACGTCTACGGCGCACTGCGTGCCGGCGCCCGCGGATTCCTCCTCAAGGACACGGGACCGGACCTTCTTGCCCAGGCCGTACGGTCGGCGTCCGACGGTGAGGCTCTCATCGCACCCAGCGTCACCGTGCGTCTGCTCCAGGCGTTCGCGGACCTGCCCGCCGGCCGGCCCGCGGCCCAGCCGGTCTCCCCCGTCACCGCCCGCGAGGAGCAGGTGCTCCTGGCCGTCGCTCGCGGGCTGACCAACACCGAGATCGCCGATGCGCTGCACATCAGCCTCAGCACGGTGAAGACACATCTGGCCAGCCTGATGGCCAAACTCGGTGCCCGCAACCGGGTCGAGATCGCGATGTGGGCCTACGAAACGCGCCGTATCCTCCCCGGAACCTGAGCCGGGTGCCGGGGCATGTCCCACGAGTCGCCGCCAGGACATCAGTGCACCCTTGGCTCGGGAATCGTTACGCCAGCCGTCTGTCCGCCGACTCCGCCACCTCCCCCGCACAGCTCGCCGAGGCCGTGCACGGCTGCGAGGGCATCAAGCTCGGCCGGACACGCGTCAACTGCCGGCCGGCTTCGAGCACATGCGCTGGTCCCCGCTGCCGCCCGGCCGCCTGGAACAAAACCGCGTCGGCACCGGTTGAACCGGGCGGCCGGACGCCCCGCAGGGTAACCGTGGGCGTGCGAACGACCGATGGTCGACACCCACCCGAATCGGGACGTAGAGTACCCCCAGGGGTATTACGCGAGGAGTGATCGTGAACTTGGAGCTCGAGGGTGCGGACCTGCGGACCGTCCTGAACCGGCTGCGCCGAGCGCAGGGCCAGATCTCCGGCGTGATCCGGATGATCGAGGAGGGTCGGGACTGCGAGGACGTCGTCACCCAACTCGCGGCCGCCTCCCGCGCACTGGACCGGGCCGGTTTCGCGATCATCGCGACGGGACTCCAGCAGTGCGTGTCCGACATCGAGTCGGGCCGCCGAGACGGCGAGGCCACCGAGCAGACACGCGCCCGCCTCGAGAAGCTCTTCCTGTCCCTGGCCTGAGCACCCTCGCCACCGGCCGGCCCGCGCGGCGGGGAGCCGCCGACCGTACGGGACGCAGCCGCGCCCCGGACGAGCGCCCCCGGCCCACAGGACGCTCACGGCAGGCCGGTTGCCACGTCCGGACACCGGAAACGGTGCAAGGCGCCCACCCCTGACCGGTCGGCGGCGGCGCGTGCACGCCGCACGCCGGGAACGAGTCCGGCACCCGCCCGGCGACACGGCTCACCCAGGTCCGCTGCCCCCTTCCCCCACCGTCACGCATCGCTCCGCGCGCACGTGCGACCACGGGCGCGCATCGTTCTCGGCAGCTGTACGCCCAGGAGTATCCTGGGTACCCCAGGGGGTATTTCCGACCGGGCGAGACGACCGAAGGGCAGACATCGCCATGCGCTACGACCGCACCGTGAACCTCGACGTCGCCTTCACCACCGCCGTCGGCCTGGTGCGCGACGCCCTCGCCGAGCAGGGCTTCGGCGTCCTCACCGAGATCGACGTCACGGCCACCCTGAAGGCGAAGCTGGACCACGACATGGAGGACTACGTCATCCTGGGCGCCTGCAACCCCTCCCTCGCCCACCGAGCCCTGGACACCGACCGCTCCATCGGCCTGCTGCTGCCCTGCAACGTCGTGGTCCGCCGCAACGGCGACCACACCGCCGTACAGGTCCTCGATCCGAGCACCATGGTCGCCCTGACCGAACTCGACGGCCTCCGCCCCGTCGCCGAGGAAGCCACCCGCCGCCTCGACGCCGCCCTGGCCTCGCTCGTGAAGGGCGACATCGGGAGCTGACACCGCGCCACCCGCGGGCACCGCCCGTGGCTCACCCGTGGGGGACGACGGCCACCGGGCAGGTCACCCGATGGACGGCGGCGTGGGTGACCGGTCCGATGCGCGGGAACGTCGGCCGGTCCGTCAGGCGGTGGCCCACGACGAGGAGGCTCGCCGCCGAGGCGGCACGCACCAGCGTGGTCGCGGCCCTGCCCTCGGCCACGGTCTCCAGCACAGTCGTCTCGGGGTACTTGTCCCGCCACGTCTGCAACACCGCGGACATGAACCCCTGCCACTCCTGCCCCTGAAGCACCTCGTCCACCAGGCCCACCTCCCCGGGGCCCAGAGAGATCGCGGACGGGGACTGCCAGACGTGCACGACCCGCAGACGGGCGTGGCGCAGTCGAGCCGCCTCGAACGCGAACTCGATCACCTCGTCGCACGGATCGTTGAGGTCAAGGCCCAACACCACGTCCTGGCGGCCGGTGAGGGCCGACGCGCCGCCGTCCGCCTCGGGCGAACGCTCGTCGGCGGCCTCTTCCTCGGCCCGTACGAGGACGACGGGGCGGGTGGCCTTCGCGACCACGCCCAGGGCGACGGAACCGACCAGGAACCCCGTGAATCCGCTCAGTCCGCGCGAGCCCAGCACGAGCAGTTCGGCCTGGTCCGCGGCCTTCAGCAAGGCCGGGGTGGCCGGGCCCTCGGCCTGCTCGTCGGTCAGTCGCACCGTGGGGCACCCCGCACGGACCCGGGCCTCCGCCTGGCGCAGGACCCGTCGCCCCAGGTACCGCTGAACGGCGTGCTCGCCCTCGCCCTCCGAGGAGCGGGGTTCCCAGTTCCAGGCGTGTACTAGACGAAGGGCGCGCCCCCGAAGGGCGGCCTCGCGCGCCGCCCACACAGCGGCGGCCAGGCTCTGCGCCGATCCGTCCACACCGGCGACCACAGGCGGCAGCATGATGAGTCCCTCCCCCTTTTCCATCCACTCGTCCATTCGGTCCACTCGTCCCGGTCGGCTCGCGGTCGACTCGTCACCCTCAGCGTCGTGCCGCGCCGGGTTCCGCGGGCATGGGCCCCCAGGTCTGCGTACGGGGCCGACCGGCCCAAGCGCCGCCTGCTTCCGGGCAGGGCGCGACGGGCCGGCCGTCGGATTCACCGACCGATCCCCGGCGTCGGCCGGCCGATCGCCGGTGGCGAGTGACGAGTGGCCCGGCGCCGGTACCCGTTCAGCCCCTGGGAACGGGGCCCCGACCGTCCGAGGCTGGAAGCGAGGAGCCGACCCGGGACGGACCGTCGGGCGACCGCGCGGCCCGTCCGCCCCAGGGTTCCTCTCTGCCCCGGGGACGGCCCGGGTCCGCAGCAGGAGGAGATCATGATCCCGCTCATTCTGATCGGCGCGGCGGTGCTCGGTGCCTGCCTGGTCTTCGGCTACAACTCGCTCGTCGTCGGCTTGGTCCTCATGGCATTCGGCTTCCTCGGGCTCATCGCCTTCCTGGGCACCCCCGGCGTGGTCCGGCGGCCCGGTGAACGCGAGGTCGTCCTTGAGGAGCGCCACTACATCGGCGAACACGACGACCATCGCCACTACCGGCAGTGATCAGCGCAGTGCCGGGGGGACCGAGAACAGCTGGGAAAGGACCCGAGAACCATGGCATCGGAAACAGTCCCGCCGAGTGTGCCTCCCCTCCAGCCGGTCCGGCTGACCGCGACCTGTGATCCGCAGCTGTCCCGCTGGCTGTGGCTCGTGAAGTGGCTGCTCGCGCTGCCCCACTACGTCGTCCTGGCCCTCCTGTGGGTCGCGTTCGTCGTGGTGGGCATCGTGGCATTCTTCGCGATCCTCTTCACCGGCCGCTATCCACGCCCCCTGTTCGACTTCAGCACCGGAGTGCTGCGCTGGAGCTGGCGGGTGGCCTTCTACACGTACGGCGCCCTCGGCACCGACCGCTACCCGCCGTTCACCCTCGCGGAGGTGCCGGACTACCCGGCACACCTGGACGTGACGTATCCCGAGCAGTTGTCACGGGGGCTGGTCCTGGTGAAGTGGTGGCTGTTGGCCATCCCCCACTACCTGGTGCTGGGCATCATCGGGGGTGGCATCCACGTCACCTGGACCTCGGGAGGGCTCATCGCGCTCCTGACGTTCTTCGCCGGGGTCGCCCTGCTGTTCACCGGTGTCTATCCGCGCGGCATCTTCGATCTGGTGATCGGCCTGGACCGGTGGGTGCTGCGGGTCGCCGCCTACACGTCGCTGCTCACGGACGTCTACCCGCCGTTCCGTCTCGACCAGGGCGGCAGCGAGCCGGGGACGCGCCCATGAGCCCAGACGGACGGTGGGGACCATGACGAGGGACACTCGGATCGCCGTCATCGGCGTCGGGAACGAGTTCCGCCGCGACGACGGCGTGGGCTGGGCGGTGATCGCCGGGCTGCAGAAGCGGGCGGGCGGCCCGCCCCTGTCGGCGGACACCGTGCTCGCCACCTGCGACGGTGATCCGGCCAGGCTGATCGGTCTCTGGGAGGACGCGGGACTCGCCGTGGTGGTCGACGCGGCCCACGCGCATCCGGGGAGCCCCGGGCGCGTCCACCGCCTGGAACTCGACGGCGAGCACCTGGCACGGTCCACAGCGACCAGCTCGCACGGACTGGGCCTCGGTGAGGCCGTCGAGCTGGCCCGCGCCCTGGGGCGGCTGCCGGAGCGTCTGGTCGTCTACGCGGTGGAGGGAGCCGACGATTCCCTCGGCACCGGCCTCTCCCCCGCCGTCACGGCCACGGTGGATCCCCTCGTCGACTCGGTCCGGGACGAGATCGCGCGGTATCGCGCCGCCCCGGTGGGGAGGCTGCCATGACCGTACGACCCGACACGACGGCGTGCCGGCTCCCGGCTCCGCCAAGGAGCCGTGAGGCGCCGTGGACCGTACGCCACGGCGTCCCAGCCAGCCGGAACCAGGCCCGACAGGCCCGGTCCAGGGGCCGTACGACCCCTGCCGTGGACGCCGGACCGGCCGGACGCTGGACATCAGGGGCAGGCAACCGTCTCAACGGAGGAGGAACGCGATGACCCGCACGGCGGCCCCGGCGGTACTGGACCGCGACGGCCTCGACGCCCTGGTCGCGGCCCTGGTGGCCGACGGCCGGACCGTCGTCGGACCGACGGTCCGTGACGGCGCGATCGTGCTCGCGGAGCTGGACTCGGCCGCCGAGCTGCCCTATGGCTGGGGGGTCGAGCTGGAGGCCGGCCGGTACCGGCTCGTCCCCCGCGAGGACGGCGCCGCGTTCGCGCACAGTGCGGGCCCGCAGTCCTGGAAGAACTTCCTCCGCCCGCCGCGGGAGAAACTGTGGAGTGCCGACCGGACGGCCGACGGCCGGCCGGTGTTCACTCCGCACCCGCCCTCGGCACCGGCGTACGCCTTCCTCGGGGTCCGGCCCTGTGACCTGCGGGCCATCGCGATCCAGGACCGGGTCCTGACCGGGGGGCGGCACGCGGACGGCGGCTACGGCGAGCGTCGCGGACGGGCGCTGCTGATCGCGGCCGAGTGCACCGAGCCGGGCGCCACCTGCTTCTGTGTGTCGACGGGCGGCGGCCCCGCCGCCGATCCCGGGTACGACCTCGCGCTCACCGAGGTCGTGGACGAGGACGGACACCGCTTCCTCGTCCGGGTCGGCAGCGACGAGGGTGCCCGGCTGCTGGACCGGGTGCCGCACCGCGCGGCCGACGCGGGCACGCGGGACACCGCCCGCGCCTCGGTGGAGGCGGCGCGTGAGCGCATGGGCCGCTCCCTGCCTCCGGTCGACCTGCGGACTCTGCTGGGCGCGAGCCTGGAGGCCGAGCGCTGGGACGACGTCGCCGCCCGCTGCCTGAGCTGCGGCAACTGCACGATGGTCTGCCCTACCTGCTTCTGTGTCACCACCGAGGAGGTCACCGACCTGACCGGTGACCACACCGAGCGCTGGCAGCGCTGGGACTCCTGCTTCGACCTGGACTTCTCCGCTCTGCACGAGGGCCCGGTGCGCTCCTCGGGGCGCTCCCGCTACCGGCAGTGGCTCACCCACAAGCTCGGCACCTGGCACGACCAGTTCGGCACCTCCGGATGCGTGGGCTGCGGGCGGTGCATCGTCTGGTGCCCGACCGGCATCGACATCACGGAGGAGGTCGCCGCGCTGGACGCGGAACTCGCCGCCGACCGTCGCGATACCACCCCGGAGGCATGAGCGATGAGCGTCTCCCCCATGCTGCGCCTGGCCCACGCGCTGCCGCCCGAGCATCGCGACCGGCTGCTGCGCGTCGCCCGAGAGGTCGATCTGCCGCCGGGCCTGCGGCTGTTCGAGGAGGGCGCACGCGCCGACCGCTTCTGGGTCGTGCGCAGCGGCCGCGTCGCCCTCGATCTGCACGTACCCGGTCGTCGCGCGCCGGTGATCGAGACCCTGGGCACCGGCGACCTGGTGGGCTGGTCCTGGCTGTACGAGCCGTACGTCTGGCAGCTGGGCGCCGAGACCGTCACCCGGGTGGCGGCGCACGAGTTCGACGCCGTCGCCGTGCGCCGGATGTGCGAGGAGGACGCCGAGTTCGGCCGGGCCGTCGGTCACTGGGTGGGCCGGGTCGTGTCGCAACGGCTCAACGCGGCCCGCGCGCGTCTGGTGGACCTGTACGGCCGCTCGCCCGGCGGGGGCGCGTGATGACCGCCGTGCCCGTCCCGTATCTCGTGGTCGACCGGCGGCGGGAGACCCCGGAGACGGTCACGCTGCGGCTTCGACCCGTCGGCGAGACGCTGGCGGACTTCGCGCCGGGACAGTTCGCGATGGTGCACTGTTTCGGCCGGGGCGAGATCCCGCTGTCGGCCAGCTCCGTGCAGGCCACAGGCGGCCTCTCGCACACCGTCCGGGGTGTGGGCGCCGTCTCGGACGGGCTGTGCGCGGCCCGGACGGGTGACGTGCTGGGCCTGCGCGGGCCGTACGGCACCGGCTGGGAGGTCGGGCGGGCGCGCGGCCGGGACGTCCTGGTGGTGGCGGGCGGCATCGGCCTGGCTCCGCTGCGCCCCCTGGTCCTGAGCGTGCTCGCCGAGCCCGGGGCGTACGGCCGGCTCAGCGTCCTCGTCGGGGCCCGTACGCCGGGCGACCTGATCGGCCGGGAGGAGATCGACGGCTGGCCGACGGCGTTCACCGGGGTGACCGTCGACCGGCCCGACCCCGGCTGGCAGGGAGATGTCGGCGTGGTCACCCAGCTCCTGGGCAGGGCGCCGTTCGAGCCCGACGACACCTGGGCCTTCGTCTGTGGTCCCGAGCCGATGATCCGCGCCACCGCCCGGGACCTCGCTCACCGCGGGGTGCCCGCGGAACGGATCAGAGTGTCCCTGGAACGGAACATGCGCTGCGCGACCGCGACGTGCGGGCAATGCCAGTTGGGTCCACTGCTGGTGTGCCGGGACGGTCCGGTCGTCGGCTGGGACCGGGCCGAACCCCTGCTGTCCGTGAGGGAGTTGTGAGATGACCGTGCCGAGGCTCGCCGTGTTCAAACTCGCCTCCTGCGACGGCTGCCAGCTGACCCTGCTGGACTGCGAGGACGAACTCCTCGCGCTGGCGGGGCAGGTGGACGTCGCCCACTTCCTGGAGGCTTCCAGCGCGGTGGGGGACGGACCGTACGACCTGGCTCTCGTCGAGGGTTCGGTCACCACGGCGGAGGACGCGGAGCGGGTCCGGGAGATCCGGGCCGCCTCGCGTCGCCTGGTCACCATCGGGGCCTGCGCCACCGCCGGGGGCATCCAGGCGCTGCGCAACTACGCGGACGTCGACGAGTACCGGCGGGTCGTCTACGCGCATCCGGAGTACGTCTCCACCCTGGCCACGTCCACGCCGGTGTCGGCCCATGTGGACGTCGACTTCGAACTGCGCGGCTGCCCGATCGACAAGCGGCAGCTCATCGAGGTGATCACCGCGTTCCTCGCCGGTCGCCGGCCGGACGTGCCCGACCACAGTGTGTGCTTCGAGTGCAAGCGGCGCGGCACGGTCTGCGTGATCGTCGCCCACGGCACACCCTGCCTCGGGCCGGTCACCCAGGCCGGCTGCGGGGCCCTGTGTCCGGCGTACGGGCGGGGCTGCTACGGCTGCTTCGGGCCCGCGGGCACGGTGAACCTGCCCGCGCTGATTCCCGTGCTGCGCCGGGACGGCCTCGACGAGGACGCCACCGACCGCCTGCTGCACACCTTCAACGCCCTTGCCTTCGAAGAGGAGTTGACGAAGTGACCCATCGCGGCTCCCGAGTCCTGCATGTCGGTTCGCTCGCCCGGGTGGAGGGTGAGGGCGCGCTGCGGCTGAGCGTCCACGACGGTACGGTGCGCGAGGCCCGGCTCGACATCTACGAGCCGCCCCGCTTCTTCGAGGCGTTCCTGCGTGGCCGGGCGTACACCGAGCCGCCCGACATCACCGCCCGGGTGTGCGGAATCTGTCCGGTGGCGTACCAGATGAGCGCGTGCGCGGCCGTCGAGGACGCCTGCGGTGTCACCGTCGGCCCGGGGATCCGTGACCTGCGCAGGCTGCTGTACTGCGGCGAGTGGATCGAGAGCCACACCCTGCACGTCTACCTGCTGCACGCGCCGGACTTCCTGGGCCGGGCGAGTGCGATCGAGCTGGCGCGCACGCACCGGGCGGAGGTCGAGCGGGGGCTGAGGCTGAAGAAGGCGGGCAACTCCGTGATGGCGCTGCTGGGCGGACGGGCCGTCCATCCCGTCAACGTGCGGCTCGGGGGCTTCCACCGCACTCCGACCCGTGCCGAACTGCGGCCGCTGGCGGAGGAGTTGCGCCGAGCTCTCGACGACGCGCTGGAGACCGTGCGCTGGGTGGCCGGATTCGAGTTTCCCGAGGCCCGGGTCGATGCCGACCTGTTCGCGCTGGCGTCTGACGACACGTACGCCATCGAGGGCGGCACCCCGGCCGTGCTGCGCTCCGACGGTACGCTCCGGTCCTTCCCCGTGCGGGACTTCACCGACCACGTCACCGAGACCCAGGTGCCGCACTCCACGGCTCTGCACGCCCGGCTGGACGGGCGACGCCATCTCACCGGTGCCCTCGCCAGGTACGCGGTGGGCGGGCGCCTGCTGTCGCCCGTGGCGAGGGAGGCCGCCCGTGCGGCGGGGCTCGGCGATCCGCGCGAGGGCGTGGTGTGCCGCAACCCCTTCCGGTCGATCCTGGTGCGGGCCGTGGAGGTCGTGTACGCCGTCGACGAGGCGCTGCGGATCATCGACGCGTACGAACCGCCGCCACGCCCGTACACCGAGGTGCCGCCGACCGCCGGGATCGGCCACGGAGCCACCGAGGCCCCGCGCGGACTGCTCTACCACCGCTACGCGCTCGACGCGGACGGCATCCTCACCGACGCCCGGCTCGTGCCGCCCACCGCGCAGAACCAGGGCGCCATCGAGGACGACCTGCTGCGCCTCGCCCAGGCCGCGATCACCGACGGCGACCCGGGCGACGCGGAGCTGACGGTCCTGTGCGAGCGGGCGATCCGCAACCACGACCCGTGCATCTCGTGCTCCACCCACTTCCTCGACCTGACCGTCGTCCGCACCTGAAGGAGGCCCCGATGCCTGACTCGCCGTACACCGTGAGCGATGTGATGACGCATACCGTCGTCGCCGTGGGACGTGAAGCGCCCTTCAAGGAGATCGTCCAGCTGTTCGACCAGTGGAAGGTGAGCGCCCTGCCCGTACTGGAGGGCGAGGGCCGGGTCGTCGGCGTGGTCTCGGAGGCCGACCTGCTGCACAAGGAGGAGTTCCGGGACACCGACGACACGCGGGGCGAGTTCGCGGACCGCCTCAAGGCGGGTGCGGTGACCGCCGGTGAGCTGATGAACGCCCCGGCCGTCTCCGTCCACGCCGACGCCACCCTGGCCGAGGCGGCCCGCATCATGGCGCGCCGCAAGGTCAAGCGGCTCCCGGTCGTCGACCGGGTCGGCATGCTCCAGGGCGTGGTCAGCCGCGGGGACCTGCTCAAGGTGTTCCTCCGCCCCGACGAGGAGATGGCCGAGGAGATACGCGACAGCGTCCTCACCTCGCTCCCGTCCACGGAGGCGATCACGGTCACCGTCACGGAGGGCGTGGTGACGCTGGGCGGATCGCTGCCCGACCGCGGACTCGTGCCCGTCCTGGCGCGTGCGGTGCGGGCGGTCGAGGGTGTCGTCGACATCCGTCTCGACCTCTCTCACCGCTGAGAGCCCGGGCCGGGCCCGACGACTCGCCCGAGGTCTCCATGAAGTACCTGGACGAATACCGCGACCCCGTGCTCGCCCGGCAACTGCTGGACGAGCTGGCGGGCACCGCCACGCGGCCGTGGCGGATCATGGAGGTGTGCGGGGGCCAGACCCACACACTGGTGCGCCAGGGCATCGACGAACTGCTGCCCGCCGGGATGCGGATGATCCACGGTCCCGGCTGCCCGGTCTGTGTGACCCCGCTGGAGATCCTGGACCGGGCCATGGCCGTCGCGGCCCGCCCCGAGGTGATCCTCACCAGCTTCGGTGACATGCTGCGCGTGCCCGGCACGGACACGGACCTGCTGTCGCTGCGGGCCCGGGGCGCCGACGTACGTGTGGTGTACGCCCCCATGGACGCCGTACGCCTGGCCGCCGAACACCCCGACCGGGAGGTCGTCTTCCTCGCGGTCGGGTTCGAGACGACGGCGCCCGCCAACGCCACCGCCGTGCTGCACGCGGCCCGGCTGGGCCTCACGAACTTCTCCGTGCTCGTCAGTCACGTCCTCGTGCCGCCGGCGATCACCGCGCTGCTGGAGGATCCCGACTGCGAGGTGGAGGCGTTCCTCGCGGCCGGGCATGTGTGCGCGGTGATGGGCTGGCGCGACTACGAACCGATCGCCGGGACGTACGGGGTGCCGATCGTGGTCACCGGCTTCGAACCGCTGGACCTGCTGGAGGGCATCCTGATGGCGGTGCGGCAACTGGAGGCCGGGCGGCACGAGGTGGAGAACCAGTACGCGCGGGCGGTGCGGCGCTCGGGCAACACCCGGGCCCAGGACGCGGTGCGGGCCGTCTTCCGGGTCACCGACCGGGCCTGGCGCGGCATCGGCACACTTCCCGCCAGCGGACTCGAACTCACCGACGCCTACCGGGGTTTCGACGCGGCCCGCCGCTTCGCCGTGGACGGACCGCGGTCCGTGGAGGACCCGGAGTGCATCGCGGGCGCCGTGCTCACCGGAGCGAGGCTGCCCACCGACTGCCCCGCCTACGGCACCCGTTTTACGCCCCGCCGTCCCCTCGGCGCCCCCATGGTCTCGTCCGAGGGCACCTGTGCCGCCTTCCACGGCGCCGGACGCGCGAGGACTACCTCCCCACCGACGACAAGGAGCACGGGATGACCATCGAGTGCCCCAGCCCGAGGCATGAGGACGAGGTCGTGCTGCTGGGCCACGGCGCCGGCGGCCGGCTCACCGCCGAGCTGCTCGACCGGCTCGTCCTGCCGTCCCTCGACGGCACCCCGGGCCCTCTGGAGGACGCGGCGCTGCTGCCCGGCTACCGGGAGCTGGTGATCAGCACCGACAGCTTCGTGGTGAGCCCGTTGTTCTTCCCCGGCGGGGACATCGGTTCCCTCGCCGTGCACGGCACGATCAACGACCTCGCCATGCGGGGCGCCTGGCCGATCGCCCTGTCCGTCTCCCTGATCATCGAGGAGGGGCTGCCGCTGGCGGAACTCCACGCGGTCGTCGCTTCCTTGGGGAAGGCCGCTCGGTCCGCCGGGGTCCCCGTGGTCACCGGCGACACCAAGGTCGTCGGACGCGGGGCCGCCGATCGGCTCTTCGTCAACACCACCGGCGTCGGGCAGCGGCACGGTGCGTTGCACCCGTCAGCGGCCCTCGCCCGCCCCGGGGACGCGGTGCTGCTGTCCGGGCCGATCGGACTGCACGGCACGACCGTCCTCAGCACCCGGGAGCGGCTCGGCTTCGAGAGCGACATCGTCTCGGACAGCCGCCCGCTGCACCGCCTCGTGGAGGCGCTCGCGCACGTGGCCCCGGACGTGCATGCCCTGCGCGACCCGACCCGGGGCGGCCTGGCCGCCGCGCTCAACGAGATCGCCCGGGACTCCCGGGTCGCCGTCGAGATCGACGAGAGCGCGGTCCCGGTGCCCGAGGCCGTCGCGTCCGCCTGCGACCTGCTCGGCCTGGATCCGCTGACCGTCGCCAACGAGGGCTGTCTGGTGGCCTTCGTCTCGGCGCCGGTGGCCGAGGAGGCCCTGGCCGCGATGCGGTCCCTGCCGGAGGGCGCGCGGGCGGTGCGGATCGGTGAGGTGGCGGCGCGGGGACCGGCCGGGCGGGTGACCCTGCGGACGCGGGTGGGCGCGCGGCGGATCATGGACATGCCGCTGGGCGAGCAACTGCCGCGTATCTGCTGAGAGTTCGAGCGACGTTCCCGGGTCCGAGGCGGAGCGGCCCGCCGCGCACGTCCGCGGTTCGTCAGCCCGTGGCGCGGTGGAGGCCGTCGAGGATGAGGTCCAGTCCGTAGAGGAACTCGTCACCGTAGGAGTATCCGGGGCGCATGACATGAGCAGTCGCGATCTCGGTCAGGTAGGGGTACTCACCGTCATCGAAGCCACCCATGATGGATTCCGCCAGCTCGGCGGTCTCCTCGGGGGAGCCGAAGGGCAGGCTCTTCTCCTGCAGGGCGAACCCGTAGATGTAGCTGTCCAGGACCGAGATGGCGTGGGCGGTCAGGGTGAGGGTCAACCCGCCCTGGCGGAGGCAGCCGAGAAGGGCGTCGTGGTGACGCAGAGTGGCCGGTCCCGGAGTGGACCGGGACTCCATCAGCCCGATGGCCCAGCGGTGCCTGGACAGCGCGAGGCGCATGGAGATCGCCCGCTGCCGCATCGCCTGTCGCCAGTCGTCGCCGGGCCGGGGCAGCTCCACCTCGCCGAAGACCAGGTCGACCATGCCGTCGAGCAGGTCGTCCTTGTTGGCCACGTGGTTGTAGAGGGACATCGCCTCGACCCCGACGGCCTCGCCGAGCTTGCGCATGCTGAGCGTCTCGACCCCGCCGGCGTCGGCGAGTTCGACGGCGGCACGCAGGACGCGCTGCCGGGTGAGCGGCTCACGGTCGGCTTGTGGGGTGGTGCGTCGGGGCACGGTGAGCGTCGCTTCCTGTCGTGGTCTCTCTTCGGCATTGACGAGCTTACGCTGTAAGTGTTTACTTACGGCGTAAGTCAATACTTACGGTGTAAGTTCACGGAGAGGGAACAGGGCGATGGCGACCTGGAAGACGAGCAGACCGACCGCGACGGACGGCGCGACCATGGCGGCGGTCGTGCAGGAGCGGTACGGCACCCGGCCGGAAGCCGTGCTCCGCATGGGGCGGCGGGCCCGGCCCGACATCGGGCCGGGCGAGGTGCTGGTACGGGTCCGCGCCTCCAGCGTCGACCGGGGCACCTGGCACATGATGGCCGGACTGCCGTACGCGGTCCGGCCCGTGAGCGGGCTGCGCGGGCCGAGGCTCTTCAATCCCGGCCGCAACATCGCCGGTGTCGTCGAGGCCGTCGGTCCCGCCGTGACCGGTTTCGCACCCGGTGACGAGGTCTACGGCACGGCACCCGCCGCATTCGCCGAGTACGCCGCGGCCCGCCCCGACAGGATCGCTCCCAAGCCGACGGGTCTCACCTTCGAGGAGGCGGCGACGGTGCCCGTCAGCGGGCTCACCGCACTCCAGGCGGTACGCGACAAGGGCAGCGTCCAGCGGGGCCAGCAGGTACTGATCACGGGAGCGGCCGGGGGCGTGGGCACCTTCGCCGTCCAGCTCGTCCACCACCTCGGAGCCCGGGTCACGGCGGTCGCGAGCACCCCCAAGCTCGACGCCGTACGGTCGTTGGGCGCCGACCATGTGATCGACTACACGCGCGCGGACTTCCTCGCCGACGGGCGCCGTTACGACGTCATCATCGACATCGCGGGCAACCGCCGTCTGGCGGATCTGCGGCGCGCCCTCACCCCCCGCGGCAGGCTGGTCATCACCGGCGGCGAGACGAGCGGTCCCTGGCTCGGCGGCACCGACCGGCAGCTCCGTGCGCAGATGCTGTCCCCGTTCACCCGCCAACAGTTGGGCACCTTCATCGCGTCCGAGCACGCCGACGGGCTGCGCGACCTGACCGCGCTCATCGACGGGGGAACGCTCAGCCCCGTCGTGGACCGCGTCCACCCGCTCTCCGACACCGCCGCGGCCCTCCGCCAGCTCCTCGACGGCCGGGCCACCGGCAAACTGGCGCTCGCCCTGCCTTCCGCATGACGCCCGCCCCGCTACGGCGGACGCGCCGTCGGCCCCCTCCAGGCACACTCCGCGTCAGCCCGTCCGCTGCCCCCACTGCGGGCCGACCCGCGCCCACTCCCTGTCCCACTGCGCCATCCGCCGCCGTTCGGCGCGCCCGTGGACGACCCAGCCGAGGCAGGAGACGGTCACGGCGGTGCCCACGGCGGTGGCCGTGCCCAGGGCGACGCCCTGGGCCTCCGCGCCGTCCCGGTCGAGAGGCGCGGGGACGACGTTGCCGTGGCGGTCCAGCCACACCCGGACCGTGGCACCGCCGCCCGTGCCGGGCTCGACCCGGGCCGACCCCGTCCGGGGTGAGCCGTCGGCCGCCGTCCAGCGCACCTCGGCCCACACCTGGCCGCCGGTACCGGCGGTCGCGGAGACGGTGGTGGGAGCGTCCTCGGTGAGGACCGCGGAGACAGGGTGCCGCTCGGCCCTCCGCTCGTTCAGGTTCCGCTCCACGCCGTGCGCGGTCGCCGCGCCGACGAAGGCGCCCAGGGCGACGGCGAGCACGCCGACCGCCAGCAGCAGCCAGCCCTCCACGATGTCGCTTCGACGCCGGAGCGGGTTCGCCCGCCAGCGCCACAGCCACAGTCTCCGCGTCGTGCGGTGACGACTGCGAGCCATCGTTCGACACCCCCTCGCACTTCTCGTGGGCCGTGAGGACCCGCCGGACACGGCAGTGTCCTTGGTCCTTGAGGGAAATCTCCCAGTGCGCCGCCCCGACGGGCAGGGGCCGACCGGGTCCCCCTCCGGGGCCTTCCGGGCCGCACCGGACCCGACCGTGGCCAGACCGGCCCCGGGGGCCCGGCGGCAGGGGCCGTCCGTCCCCCGGCCTGGGCTGTGCGGCCCCGGGCCGGACCGCCGTTTGTGCGGGACGCTGGGATCGGAGCCCTGCGCCGACCGAAGGCCCGTCCAGCGAGCGGAGCCGCGCCGGACGGGGCGAGGAGGCCGGCTGATGCGTGGGCGACTGGCACGGTACGGAACGGACGCGCTGCTGTTGGCGGTGACCACGGCGGCGCTCGTCGTCGGAGGGATCGCCTGGCTGGCGGACGCGCCCGAGGTGGCGGATCTGTGCTGGGCGGCCGGGACCGTGGCGGCGGTGGCGCCCTCGGTGATCTGGATCCTGCGCGCCCTGCACCAGGGACACGCGGGCGTCGACGTGATCGCCGTCCTCGCCCTGGGCGGCACGCTCGCCGTGCGCGAGTACCTGGCCGGGGCCCTGATCGCGGTGATGCTCGCGACCGGCCGGGCCCTGGAGGCGGCGGCGCGGCGGCGGGCCTCCCGCGATCTGAGCGCGCTGGTGCGGCACGCCCCGCGATCGGCGCGCCGCCGCACCGGGGCCGAGGTGCGCACGGTCGCACTGGCCGAGGTCGCGGTGGACGATCTGCTGGTGGTCGGACCCGGCGAGGTCGTCCCCGTGAACGGGCGGGTCGTCGACCGCTCGGCCGTCCTGGACGAGTCGGTGCTCACCGGTGAGTCCCTGCCCGTCGAGCACGGCCGGGGAGAACTGGTGCGCAGCGGGGCCGTCAACGCGGGTACCGCCTTCGAACTGCGGGCCACCGCCACCGAGGCGGACAGCGCCTACGCCGAGATCGTCCGGCTCGCCCGGCAGGCCGGTGCCGAGACCGCCCCCGTGGTGCGGCTGGCCGACCGGTACGCCGCCTGGTTCGTGCCGCTGAGCCTGGTCGTGGCGGGTCTGGCCTGGCTGATCGGGGGGTCGGCGACGTCCGCGGTAGCGGTGCTGGTGGTCGCCACGCCCTGTCCGTTGCTGCTCGCCGCCCCGGTGGCGATCGTCTCGGGACTCTCGCGGGCGGCCCGCCGGGGAGTGGTCGTCCGTGACGGCGGCGCCCTGGAGAGCCTCGGCCGGGCCCGCACCCTGGTTCTGGACAAGACGGGCACGCTCACAGCGGGGCGCCCCAGTGTCGTGGACGTCGCCGCGGCCCCGGGCGGCGAACCGGCGGAGGTGCTGCGCCGCGCCGCCTCCCTCGACCGGTTCTCCCCGCACGTCCTCGCCCAGGCCCTCGTGGACGAGGCACACCGGCGCGGACTGGAACTGTCCATGCCCGCGGACGTCCACGAGAAGCCGGGGCTCGGCGCCACCGGCTCCGTGGACGGTCGTGCCCTCTTCGTGGGCCGGATGCCCGTCGGGCAGGAGACCGCCGCGTGGGTCCGCGCGGTCGACAACCGGTCCGTGCTCGACGGGGCGACCGTGGTCTGGGTGACGGTGGACGGTGAGGTGGCCGGTGCCGTCCTGCTGCGTGATCCCCTGCGCCGAGACGCTCCGAGGACGCTGCGGCGGCTGCGGGCGGCCGGCATCGGGCGCCTGACGATGCTCACCGGTGACCGCTCGGAACCCGCCCACGAGGTCGCCACCGTCCTCGGACTCGACGACGTGCGGACCGGACAGTCCCCCGCCGACAAGGTCGCCGCGGTCCGTGCCGAACGCGCCCACGCCGTCACCGTGATGGTCGGCGACGGCGTCAACGACGCTCCGGCGCTGGCCGCCGCCGACGTCGGGGTCGCCATGGGGGCGCGCGGCTCCAGCGCGTCCTCCGAGGCGGCCGACATCGTGCTCACCACGGATCGGGTGGACCGGCTCGCCGACGCCATGGGCATCGCCGTACGCGCCCGCCGCATCGCCGTGCAGAGCGCGCTGGGCGGCATGGTCATGTCGCTGGCCGCGATGGTGGCGGCGGCCTTCGGGCTGCTGCCTCCGGCCGCCGGCGCCCTCCTCCAGGAGGGCATCGACGTCGCCGTCATCCTGAACGCGCTGCGCGCGCTGCTCCCGGCCCGCGAGGACGCCCAGGTGCTCACGCCCACCGCGGAGGGGTTGGTGCACCGGTTCGCGGCCGAGCACGACGACCTCCGGGAGGTGGTCGAGGCTGTCCGGGCGGCGGCGGAACGGCTGTCGCAGGCCCCGCAGGGCCAGGCGCGGGAATCCGTAGAGCAGGTGCACCGGCTGCTGACCGAGCGGCTGCTGCCGCACGAGCACGCCGAGGAGCACCAGCTCTATCCCGCGCTCGCCGACTCGCTGGGAGGCCCGGAGGCGACGGCCACGATGAGCAGGGCCCACGCCGAGATCGACCGTCTCGCCGACCGCATCGCCACGCACCTCACCCTCACCGACGCGGACGGCGGGCTCCGCCCGGAGAACCTCGACGACCTGCGGGCCTGCCTGTACGGGCTGTACGGCGTCCTGCGGTTGCACTTCGACCAGGAGGAGGAGAACTACTTCTCGCTGGCGCCTTGAGGGACCTGGCCGGAGCAGCGCGGAAGAGGGCCGGAGCGGCGCGGAAAAGGCGGGACACACGGTACGGCGGGCGGCCCGCCGCCCGCCGTACCGTCCGCTGCCCCTTCCAGGTCAGAGCCTCTCCCCCTGCGGCGCCCCCAGCAGTTCCTTGGCGATCCGGCCCGCCCACGCCTCGATCGCGGGAAAGTCCCGGAAGTCGCCCCCCTTGCCGGACTCCACGATCCGGTGGGCGATGAAGCCCTTCGCGCCCTTCTCCAGGCAGCCGCCGAAGGTGATGTGCTCCCTGGCGTCGAACCGGATCACGGCCCTTCGGACGCCGGGCACGGGCGGGATGTCCCGCTCGGAGGCGGAGGCGTCGAGGGGCCCGCTGCTGAACAGCCACAGCGGGCGGGCGGGCAGTTCGCGGCGGTGCCGGCGCAGGAAGCGGCGGGCGTTCTTCTGCCAGCGGCCGGCGTAGACCCCGCCGCCGACCACGACGGCGTCGTACGGCAGCAGGGTGACGACGGATTCGGCGGGCCGGGCCTCGGCCGTCAGCCCCTCCTTGTTCAGGGTCTCGGCGATGGTCTCGGCGATCCGGGCGGTGGATCCGTTGGTCGTCCCGTAGGCGACCAGGACTTTGGCGTTCATGACGTCGACCTCCCTCTCACGGCCCTGCGCGGCGGCCCGCCCTCGCGGACCGCGCGTCATGGCCTTGCGGTTCACAGCCTGCGCGGCCAGTGGTCCGCGACGCCGTACAGTGCCTGTTCGGCGGGTTCGATGTGTGCGTCGTCCAGCCGCCAGGTGAGTTTGTCGACGACGCCGACCACCCCGTCGATCTGGCGGGTCAGCGAGACGGCGATCTCCGTCTCGCTCTTGCGTTCCATCTGGCCCGAGAGGGTGACGACGCCCTGGTCCACGGTCACCTCGACGCTGTGCGGGGCCAGCCACAGGGTGCGCACCACCACCTCCCGGGTCACGGTGGAGCGGATCTCCTCGTCGGGCCGCAGGAAGACCTGGAGCAGGTCGCGCCGGGTGACGATGCCGACGAGGCGCTCCTCCTCGTCCACGACGGGCAGCCGCTCCACACGGTGCCGGGCCATGGTCCGGGCCGCCTCGACGACGGTGTCCTCCGCGTGCACGGTGATCGGCGGCTCGGTCATCAGCCGGCCCGCCGTACGGGCCTCGGCCTTGGCGGCCTGCCGTCGTGCCCTGCGGGTCAGCGCGCCGAAGGGGTGGCGCCTGCGCGGCTCGTACGGGTCGGGAGCCTCGGCCTGCCTGGCCATCAGATCGGTCTCGGAGATGACCCCGATGACCTTCTCGTCGTCGTCGATCACCGGAAGTCCGCTGATCCGGTGGTCGGCGAGCAGGCGGGCGACCTCCTTGAACGGGGTGTCGTACTCGGCACGGACGACGTCGGTCGTCATCACGGAGCCGACCTTGTCATGCTTCATGGCTCTTCCCTCCTCAGCGAAGGCGCCGCAGATAGGGGTCCTGGGGCCTGCGGGGCAGCAGGCGCACGCGCGCGTCGAGCACGGAGACTCCGGCCGATGTCGCGAGAACGGGGTTGAAGTCGGCCTCGGCGAGCTGCGGCAGGTCGGCCGCCATCCGGGACAGCCCCAGCAGCAGCCGCTCCAGGCGTTCGAGGTCGACCGGTCCGCTGCCGCGCGCGCCGAACAGCAGCGGGGCGCACCGCGGTGCGGTGATCAGGTCGTGGACGTCGTGGTCGGTGAGCGGGGCGAGCCGGGCGGCGTGGTCGCCGAGCACCTCGGTGGCGGTGCCGCCGAGTCCGAACAGCACGAGCGGGCCGAAGACCTCGTCCTGGACGACGCCCGCGAAGAGTTCGGTACCGCGTGGGGCGAGCGGCTGGACGACCACGCCGGCCAGCAGGTCCCCGAAGCGGGTCTCGAAGTCGCGGAAGGCGGCGCGGACCTGCGAGTCGCCCTGGAGGTCGAGGTGGACCGCGCGCTGTTCGCTCTTGTGCACGAGACCCGGCCAGTGGGCCTTCATGACCACGCGGCCGTCGGGACCGCGCAGCCGGTCGGCGGCGAGGACGGCGGCGTCCTCGGTCTCGGCCCAGGCCCAGGGGATCTGCGGTATGCCGTAGCAGGACAGCAGGTCGGCGCAGGTCCGCGGGTCGAGCCAGCCGCCGTCCGGGTGGACGGACAGGAACGTGTCGACGAGGTCGTGGGCGCGGTTCCTGTCGATGCCGTCCAGGCGCGGCACGGTTCCGGCGGGGCGGGCCAGCCAGGCGGCGCGGCGGGCGGCGTGGGTCAGGGCCCGTGCCGCGGCCTGGGGTTCGGCGTAGGACGGGACGGTACCGCCGCGGGTGGCGGGCAGCAGCCTGACCGGCAGGTCCTGTTCGAGTCGGACCGCGACGACCGGTTTCGGCCTGGGGCCGGGGGCGTCGGTGAGGGCCCTGACGAGGTCGTCGCCGGTCGCCGCGGCGACGGCCGTGGGGACGAGGGCCAGCAGCACGGCGTCGATCCCGCCGTGCCGCAGCACCCGTTCCACGGCGTCCCCCAGCTGTTCCTCCGTGACGGCGGCCGTGGCGTCCACGGGGTTGCCGACGGACGCGCCGCCGGGCAGGAGGGTGAGCAGGTCGTCGACGAGTTCGGGGGTGAACGTCGGGAGGAGCAGGCCGGCCTCCACACAGGCGTCGGCGGCCAGGACGCCCGCGCCTCCGGCGTTGGTGAGGATGGCGACGCGGAATCCCTTCGGCAGGGGCTGGGAGTGCAGGAGGGCGGCGGTTTCGAGGAGTTCGCCGACCGAGCCGGTGGCGGTGACACCGGCCTGGGTGAACAGGGCCCGGCGGGTCATGGTCGGGGTGGCGGCGGCGGCCGTGTGCGAGGCGGCGGCCCGCCGCCCGGCCTCGGTGCGGCCCGCGTCGACGGTGAGCACGGGCATGCGCCGGGTCACCCGGCGCGCGGTGCGCGAGAACGCCCTGGGGTTGCCGAAGGACTCCAGGTGGAGCAGGGCGAGGTCGGTGCGGCCGTCGCTCTCCCACCACTGGAGCATGTCGTTGCCGCTGACGTCGTACTTGTCGCCGAGCGAGGCGAAGGACGACACGCCGATGCCGAGCCGGGAGAGCCCGTCGAGCAGGGCGATGCCCACCCCGCCGGACTGCACGGCGACACCGGCGGCGCCGGGGCTCGGATGGCCGGCGGCGAAGGTCGCGTCGAGACGGACGGCGGGGTCGGTGTGGGAGATGCCCAGGCAGTTGGGGCCGACGAGGCGCATGCCGTGTGCGCGGCAGGCCTCCCGCAGGGCGCGCGCCTGGTCACGGTCCAGGCCCGCCGTGACCACCAGCAGGGCCCGCACGCCGGCCTTGCCGCATTCCTCGGCCGTGGCGGGGACCGCGGCGGCGGGTACGGCGACGACCGCGAGGTCGGGGGTCTGGGGCAGTGCGGCGACGGACGGGTGGCAGGGCACGCCGAGGAGCGACGCGGCGGCGGGGTTCACCGCGAACAGCCGTCCGGTGAATCCGCCGGTGCGCAGGTGGTGCAGGACGGCGCGTCCGACGGATCCCGGCTTGCGGCCCGCGCCGATCACGGCGACGGTGCGGGGTCGCAGCAGCGGTTCCAGGCTGGCGATGTCGGCGGCCCGGCCGCGGGCCTCGACGGCCGTGAGGTAGGTGTCGTCCTCGGTCAGGGTGATGGTGCAGCGCACCTCGGGGCCGTCGTAGCTGCGGGTCATGCTCAGTCCGAGGTCGGAGAAGAGCCGGAGCACCTCGCTGTTCTCGCTGAGCGCGTCGGCGGTGAAGGTGGTGATCCCCTCCGCGCGGGCGGCCGAGACGAGGTGTTCGATCAGCAGGGTGCCGACGCCCCGGTGGTGCAGTCCGTCGGCCACCGCGATGGAGATCTCGGCGGTGCCGGCGTCCTCGCCGGTTGCGTACTCGGCGAGGCCGATCACCTGGCCGTCGCGCTCCGCCAGGAGCGCCCGGTATCCCTGACGCGGTGGGGCACAGGCCCGGTCCGCCGCCAGCTTGGCCGAGCGCCGGCTCGCCGCGAAGAACCGCAGCCGCAGATTCTCCGAGACATCTCCTCGTAGAGTCCTTGCAGCTGATCGTGATCGCCTCGCTCCACGGCCCGGATGCGCACGGTCGTTCCGTCCGCGAGCAGGGCGTGGACAGGGGGGCGGCTGAGCAGGTCGTCCGTCATGGCAGGTCTCCTCCGGGCCGGTGACACTTCGAGCATCCAGCGGATCGGAAGGTGATCCCATGGGCTGTCCGGGGACGGGACGGGGGCCGGTCGGCCCTAACCGGGCGACTCGGGCGGCCCCCGGCACCGCGACCACGCGCCGGCCGCCCGGTCCGGACGGGTACGGCGGCATCGCCGACCGAGGACGCCGCTCCGGAGCCGGCTGACGGCGATGTGCTCGCGCGGCATCGTGCCTGCCCCGGACGAGCGAGGTCGGCGCGGGTCACCCCACCTGGTCGTAGCGGCCCAGGAGGCGGAACCTCCCGTCCTCCACCTGGTACAGGAAGCTCGTGTTCTCGGGCTCGAGGCTGTGGGTGAGGTCCTGGGTGAAACGGATGGGTTTGGCCACACCCTCGTAGCTGAGTTTGAAGATGCGTTCGGCGACCTGTCCGGGGGTGATGCCGACACCGGCGCCATGGGCCTCCAGGGCCGCGGTGATCAGCCCCACCGCGTCGTGGGCTTCCGCGGCCCAGCGGGCGGGAGGCACGCCGTAGCGGGCGCGGTGCGCGGCGGTGAACGCTTTGGCGGCCTTGGTGTCCGACGACTGCGGTTCGCTGTAGGGCGCCTCGAACACCCAGCCCTCGGCCGCCTCGCCCGCGGTCTTCGTGAAGGCCGGGCGCATGACGGATTCGTAGCTCACGCGGGGGCCGGTGAATCCCGCCGAGGCGAGGGCGCGGGCGCAGGCCGCGGCGCGGGTCGGCGAGGTGCCGGCGTAGACGACGGCCTCGCGGTGAGTGGCCAGCGCGGCGGCGACGGCCGGGCCGAAGTCCTCCGTACCGGACGCCACCGGGTGAACCGTGGCGCTGCCGTCGCTGGGCGGGGACTCGCGCAGGTTGCGGGCGGTCTCGGCCATCCCGGGCGCGGCCTGGTCATGGACCACGGCGGTCCGCTCGACCCCGCGCACCCGGGTCAGGTAGGCGAGCACGGGCAGGTTCCGGAAGCTGGACGGAACCACGGTCGTACAGCGGGTGCGGGTCTCGGTCGAGGAGGGCCCCACGGCGCTGGAGTCGGCCGAGACGAGCAGGACCGGCGTGTACGCCTTGCCGTACAGGGGGACCGCGACGCGGGCGGCGGCCACGGTGGTGGGGCCGATCACCGCGCACAGCGACCGCTGGGCGAGCAGTGTGCGGACCCCTTCCTTCGCCCGCCCGGCCTCGCCCCGGTCGTCGTACGAGGTCAGGGCGAGCCGGAAGCGGGTGTCCGCACGGGCGTTGTACGCGGCCACGGCCAGCCGGGCGCCGCGCTCCTGCGCCAGCCCGGCCTCCTTGTGCTCACCCGTCAGGGCTGCCTGGAAGCCGATGACATGGACGGGCAGGTCCTGCGCCGGGCCGCCTTGTGCGGTGTCCTGACGGTTCGTCAGCAGGAGCGCGGTGCCGGACGCGGCGAGCACCGCGCCGACCGATCCGCCGATCGTGAGGATCCGGCGCCGGGAGGGCGCTCGGCCCGCTTCCACCAGGGTGGGCTCCAGCGGGGCCGCGGGTCCGCTCTGCCGGGGCGGCGGGTCCAGGGCGCGGGTGGAGCGGTCGGCGACCATGCGGAGCACGGCGGAGGGGAGCCAGTCGGCAGTGGGGTCAGGGGCGGGAGTGAACTCATCTGCGGGGGCTGCCTGTTGACGGGGAGCGTCCTGTTGACCGGGCCCGGTCGCCGTCGCCGGGCGGGCGTCCCGCAGGGAGCGCGCGAGTCCGGCCGCCGTGGGCCGGGACGCGGGGTCCTTGGCCAGGCAGCCGGTGATCGCCGTGCGCAGGGGAAGCGGCAGCCGGTCCAGACCGGGCACGTCGGGTTCCTCGTGCACGGTGCGGTACAGGACGGCGGCCGGATCGCCGAGGCCGAAGGGCCGCTGTCCGGTGAGCGCGTACGCCAGCACACAGCCCAGCGCGAACAGGTCGCTCGCCGGGGCCGCCGCGCCACCGCTCCGGGCCTGCTCGGGGGCCAGGTAGCCGGGGGTGCCGACGATCGCGTCGGGTTCGGTCAGCGCCGTGCCGCCCGGCGACCGGGCGATGCCGAAGTCGATCAGGCGGGGGCCGTCGAGGGCGAGCAGGACATTGCCCGGCTTGACGTCCCGGTGCACCAGACCGGCGGCGTGCACCTCGGCCAGTGCCTCCGCGAGCCGGGCACCGAGCGCGGTGACGACGGCCGGCGGCAGCGGGCCGTGGCCGTCCACGGCCTCGGCGAGGGAGGGCCCCGGCACGAACGCGGTGGCGAGCCAGGGCTCGCGGGCCTCGGCGTCGGCGTCGGTGACGTTCACCAGCCAGCGGCAGGTGAACGTCCTGGCCAGCCGTGCCTCGCGCCGGAACCGTTCCCGGAAGGCCGGCTCGGCGGCGTACTCGGCGCGGATGACTTTCACGGCGGCCAGGGTCCCGTCGGCGGTTCGGGCCAGGTAGACCACACCCATGCCGCCCGCGCCGAGCCGGGCCAGCAGCCGGTGCCCGCCCAGTTCGCCGGGGTCGTGCGCACGCAGCGCCCGCATCAGTTCGGGTCCTCCGGTCCCACGAACCTCCTGGGCGCCGCCCGGCGTCTCCGCTTCCAGCGCATCGGATCAGGTTCCGGTGACGTCCATGGCGCCCACGTAGGCGAACCGCCCGTTCTGGACGCGGTACCGGTGGAGCACCTGCCGCTTCATCCGCTTCCGGTCGTCGAAGGCGTAGGTCGCGGCCACGCCGGTGAACCGGGCCGTGGTGAGGGACCGGGTGACCCGTTCGTGGGTGGGCCGCTTCCCTCCCTTCGGGGCGAGAGCGGTGAGCCGGTCGGCGAGCAGGCGCGTCACGTCGTACGCCTCGGCCGCCCACGGGCCCGGCGCACCGCCGTAGCGCTTGCGGTAGGCGGTGGCGAAGGCGTTGACGGGCGCGGCGTCGGGTCCGATGTACGACGTCAGCACCTGCCAGCCCTCGGCCGCCCGGCCGGCCCCGGAGAGGAAGGCGTCGGTGGCGGAGGCGGCGTCGAGGTAGCAGGGCCCGGTGAAGTTCCGCTCCGCGAGGGTGCGGGCGACAGCGGCGGCGCGATCGGGGGTGCCCAGGTAGTAGAAGCCGTCGACCCCGCGGCCGAGCATGTCGACGGTGACGGGTGCCAGGTCGCCGACGCTCGCCAGGGCGGGCACCACACGCAGATACAAATCGAGTCGGCCCTGTGCCTGGAAGCCGACGACGAGCATGGACTCCATCCCGGCCAGCCTGCCCGCCCTGTCGCCCAGCAGACCCAGCTTTCCCACACCGTCCGCGCCGAGAGCGGTGATCGTGGCGAGGGCGCCGTACGCGGACAGCGTCGCGGCCTGGAAGTACGAGCGCGGGGCGTCGCCGGCGATGGCCGATTCCGCGGCGCTGGTGGACAGTTCCGACACCGTCACCAGTGGCATCCCGGCGCCGTCGTAGACCTCCAGCGCGGCCTGTGTCGAGGAGTAGCCGGTGGGGCCGAGCACCGCGAGGACGTCGGCGGAGCCGGTCAGCCGCCGGGCCGCCCGGAGCGCGCGGGCCGGCTCCCCCCGGTCGTCCTCGGTCCTCAGCGCGAGCGTGAACGGTCTGCCCTCGCGGGCGTTGAACCGCTCCACCGCCAGCCGCGCACCCCGCTCCTGCGCCCGCCCGGTCTCCCGCAGCGGGCCCGTCAGATCCGCGTGGAGGCCGATGGCCCAGGGGCTGCCGGCGGTGTTGGCCCCCGAGGTGCCCTCGTCGTCGCGCAGCGCCGCCCACAGCGCGGCGCCCCCGCCCGCCAGGAGCAGCGCCGCGCCGCCGCCGAGGGCGAGGACCCTGCGACGGCTGCGGCTCGGCGGCTCCCCCGAGACCTCGGTGGGCTCGATGCCCGGCAGAGCGAGCATCTGCGCCGACCGGTCGGCGATCATCCGCACCACCGGGTCGGGCAGCCAGTCGATGGTGCCGACAGGGGCGTCCTCCACCAGTTCCGCTTCCACCTCCGGCGCCGTGGGCCGCTGTTCCGGCTCCTTCGCCAGACAGCGGACGAGCAGCGCCCGCAGGTCGGCGTCCGCGACGCCGTCCAGCTCGGGCTGGTCGTGGACGGTGCGGTACAGCAATCCGTCGACAGTGCCGGTGCCGAAGGGCGGGCGTCCGGTGGCCGCGTACGCGAGCACGCAGCCCAGCGAGAAGACATCACTCGCCGCGCCCACCCGCCGTGCCCGCGCCTGTTCGGGAGAGAGGAAGCCGGGGGTGCCGACCACCATGCCGTCCGAGGTCAGCTCGGTCTCGTCGGCCGCCGTCGGGCGGGCGATGCCGAAGTCGATCAGGCGGGGGCCGTCGAGGGCGAGCAGGACGTTGCCCGGCTTGACGTCCCGGTGCACCAGGCCTGCCTCGTGCACGGCGGCCAGGGCGCTCGCCAGCACCTTGCCCAGCACCCGTACCGCACGGTCCGGCAGGGGACCACAGGCCGCGACCGCCTCCTCCAGGGAGGGGCCGGGCACGAACGCGGTGGCCAGCCAGGGCGCGGCCGCCTCCGTGTCGGCGCCCACCACCCGTACCACCCAGGGGCTGTCGACCTGCCCGGCGGAGGACGCCTCGCGGCGGAAGCGGGCCCGGAAATCGGCCTGGTCGGCGTACTCGGGCTGGATCACCTTCACTGCGGCCAGGTCACCGGTCCCGGTGCGGGCCAGGTACACCACGCCCATGCCGCCGGCTCCCAGACGGCCCAGCAGGCGGTTGCCGCCGAGGCGGGAGGGGTCGGTGGGAAGCAGCCGCTCCATCACTCGCCGCCCTTCTTGTCCTCGACGCCGGGACTGCCGGAAGGGGTGGCCGGGTCAGGTGAGGGCGGACCGGACCCGGTGGGGGTTCCGATCGCGTCCTGCACCCGCAGCAGCATCCTCACCGCCACATCCACCCCGTCTATCGCACCCTCCAGCACCCCGCACACGGACGTGGAGACCACGACCGACCCGAAGACGGACTGCGTCCAGTCGTAGTCGTAGGGGCCGCCCCGCGTGTCGCTGACGCAGGTGCCCGTCTCCGTCAGCGAGTCGTCGCTGGTCGTGTTGGCGTTCTCCCCCCAGGCGACGGCGATGGAGGACAGACCGGTCAGCCGCTCGCCCGGCCGGAGCGTCTGCTCACGGCAGGTGACGGCCTCCTCCAGCATCCCGGCCTGTTCCCAGGCCGCGTCCAGCGCCGTCCGGTGCACCGTGACGGTGGTCGACAGCCAGGCCGACTCCTCGGCGCCCTTCCCGGGTACCTCGAAGTGGCGGGTGAGTGTGGCCAGTACGTCCTTCGGCAGCCCCTGCCGCCGCCAGGCGCAGTCCTCGCCCAGCACGGCCCAGGTGTTCGGGTCGCTCTCGTACGGCGTCGCCGGTACCGCCCCCGCCCCCAGATACTCCGGATCGACGATCACCTTCCGGACCAGCGCCCTCGCCTCGGCCGCGGTGCGCGGCTGCTTCGCCGGGTCCGCCCGTTCGGTCGGCGAAGCCGCGGGGAGGGTGTCGGCGTCGGGGACCGCGCCTGTGCTCTCGTCCGTGGCCTTCCCGCTCCCGGTGGCGTCCGGGCTGGATTCCGCCTTGGTCCCGCCGCCCGGCGCGCTGGCTCCGTCCGTGCAGCCGGCCAGCAGCAGAGCGCACATCAGCACGCTCGCGCGGACCAGCCGCTTTCTCACATACGTCACGATCCCTCCCCTCGTGGTGTCCTCGCCTCAGCGAATCCGTGCTGCGCCGCCGTGCGCACCACCGGCCGCCACCACCCGTACCGACGCCACGCCGGTACCGACGCCACGCCGGTACCGGCGGTTTCCACCAACGCCCTTTTCTCTCAACATAGTTGAGAGAACCCGCGTGCATCAGAGGCAGACGGTGATCGCTTGGGCATCCGTGGCGCCACGCGGGACTGTCCGGATGCCCGCGGCCCGGATGATCCGGATGTTCCGAGGCGGTTCTGCCAGTCGACCTCAGTCCGGCAGGGCGAGCGTGCGGGACTCCCCCGGCGCGACGGAGAAGGTGCGGTCGCCGAGCGCGACCGCGATCGGATCACGGTCGGAGTCGGGCACGGTGATGTGCAGCTGTCCGGAACGCAGCCTCAGGTGAACGCCCCAGTGGCCGCGGTAGCGGATGGAGAACCCGTACTCGGACAGCTCCGGCATCGGCACGGGGGCGAGCCTCAGCGTGTCGCCGCGCGTCTCCAGTCCGGTCAGACCGCGCTGCACGAGGTCGAGGGTGCCCGCCATGGCGCCGAGGTGGATGCCCTCGCCGGTGGTGCCGCCCTGCAGGTCGGCGATGTCGCCGGCGAGCGCTTCCTGGACGAAGGTCCAGGCCTCCGTGCGGCGGGCCCTGGCGAGTACCCAGCCGTGCACGAGCGCGCTGAGCGTGGAGCCGTGGGACGTACGGGCCAGGTAGTAGTCCACGGTGCGCCGCCAGGTCTCGTCGTCCAGCCGGTACCCGAGCCGGTCGAAGAGCGCGCGCAGTTCGGCGGGTGAGAAGAGATGGCCGAGCATCAGCGCGTCGGCCTGCTTGGACGCCTTGTACCGGTTGACGGTGTCGCCCTCGGCCTCCAGGATCCGGTCCAGCCGGCGGATGTCGCCGTACTTCGCCGTGTACGCCGCCCAGTCGAGTTCGGCCAGCTCGTCGTACCCCTCGAACTGGCTGATCACACCGGCGTGGAACGGTACGTGCAGGGAGCGGGAGACGTCCTCCCACAGTTCGAGTTCGCCGCCGTCGAAGCCGGTGCGGTCGGCGAGCTCCAGGCGGCGCGGCCACGGGAGCGTCTCCAGCAGCTCGCAGGCGCGGGCGAGGACCCAGGCGGCGGTGACATTGGTGTACGTGTTGTCGTCGAGTCCCGGCCGGTCGGCCCCGGGATAGGCCTCGTGGTACTCGTCGGGCCCGACGACACCGCGGACGCGGTAGCGGCCGAGGCCCTCGTCCCAGGTGGCCGCGTTCGCCCAGAAGCGGGCGATCTGGAGCAGCATCTCGGCGCCCTTGGTGTGCAGGAACTCGGTGTCGCCGCTGGCCTCGTAGTACCGCCACACGTTGTAGGCGACGGCCGATCCCACGTGGTGCTGGAGGTGTGAGTCGTCGGGAAGCCAGCGCCCCGAACGCGGGTTGAGGTGCAGCCGCTGGGTCTCCTCACGGCCGTCGCTCGCGCTCTGCCAGGGGTACATGGCCCCGGTCCGCCCGATGTCCCTGGCGGCGGTCAGGGCCCGTGCCAGGCGGCGGTGACGATAGGTCAGCAGTGCCCGGGAGACCTCGGGGAAGTGCAGGTTCAGATAGGGCAGGACGAACAGTTCGTCCCAGAAGACGTGTCCGCGGTAGGCCTCGCCGTGCAGTCCGCGCGCGGGGACGCCCACGTCGAGGTCGGCGGTGTGCGGGGAGAGCGTCTGCAGGACGTGGAACAGGTGCAGCCGGAGGACGCGGCCCGCCTTCCCGGGCACCTCCAGATCGGCACGCCGCCACAGCAGGTCCCACGCGGTGAGGTGGGACTCCAGCAGCTCGTCGAAGCCGGGGGCGTGGCCGACCCGGTCGACGGCCGCCTGGAGCGGGTCGTCGATCGCGGGGTCGCGGGAGGTGAACAGCGAGACGGTCTTGTCCACGGTGACGGTGCGGCCGGGCACCAGCGTCAGGCGGAACCACTGGACGGCCCGCCGCCCCGCGTGCCGGGCCTCGGACGGCTCGCCGCTCGCGCTGACGGTCCGTGCCGCCATGCCGATACGGATGTCGGAGGCGCTGGTGCGGCAGCGCAGCCAGACCGTGTCGGCGTCCGCCGAGTCGGAGTGGACGTGCACGAGGTGCCTGGTCTCCAGGTCCCGGTAGCGCGCCACTCCGGCGTTGCGCACCCGGCCGTCCAGGGCGGCCTCCACCTCCAGTTCCCCCGAGAAGTCCTCGGCGGTGAACTCCGTGCGCAGCGCGGCGAGATGGGGGTCCCCCATGTGCACCAGCCGCAGCTGTCGCACCCGCAGCCGGCGTCCGGTGCCGTCCTCGTACGTGGAGCGGCGCTCCAGGAGGCCGGTCCACAGGTCCAGGCCCAGGCTGTGGTCGAGCAGCCGGTGGCGGTCCGGGGTCAGCCAGTCCCCGCCGGTGAGGCGGAAACGCAGCGGCAGCCAGTTGGGCAGGTTGACCATGTCCTCGTTCTCGACGCGGTGGCCCGCCACCTCGGAGGTGAGCCGGTCGTAGCAGCCGGCCGCGTAGGTGCCCGGGTAGTGCACGGAGTCGGCGCCGCACTCGGGCAGTGCGCCGCGGGTGGCGAAGTAGCCGTTGCCGAGGGTGCACAGCGCCTCGCGCAGGCCCTCCTGCCCCGGGTCGTAGCCCTGGTACTCCCAGATCCGGTCACGCATCCGGTCCTCCGGCACGTCGGGCTCCGCGCGGCCCGCTTCGCGGCGGGGCCGCGCGGAGCCCGTGGGCGTCCCATCGCTGTGTCGAGCCTAGGCCCGCCGACCCCGGTTCGACGCGGGTACGGCGGCGGACGGGGGATCGTGCTTCCTCGTGCTTCTTCCCGTGTGTCCTGGGTCGTCGTCCGTCAGTCGTCGGCGACCAGTGCGGTCAGGTCGAGGAGGCGGTTGGTGTAACCCCACTCGTTGTCGTACCAGCCGAAGACCTTGGCGAGGGTGCCGTTGACCTGGGTGAGGGCCGGGTCGAAGACGCAGGACGACGGGTCCCCGATGACGTCGCGGGAGACGATGGGAGCCGTCGACACGCGCAGGACGCCGTGCAGCGGCCCGTCGGCGGCCGTCGCGAACGCGGCGTTGACCTCCTCCGCCGTGGCCTCGCGCTCCAGCACGACGGCCAGGTCGGTCAGGGAGCCGTCCTCCACGGGCACCCGGACCGCGATCCCGTCCAGGGCTCCGGCCAGCTCCGGTACCACCAGTCCGACGGCGCGGGCGGCGCCCGTGCTGGTCGGGATGATGCTCAGTGTCGCCGAGCGGGCGCGGCGCAGATCCTTGTGCGGGCTGTCCAGGAGGGCCTGGTCGTTGGTGTAGCCGTGGATGGTGGTCATGACGCCGCGTTCGATGCCGAAGGCGTCGTCGAGGACCTTCACCATCGGGGCCACGCAGTTGGTCGTGCAGGAGGCGGCCGAGACGATCCGGTCGCGGTGGCGGTCGTAGGTGCCGTCGTTGACGCCCATGACGATGGTGGCGTCCACGCCCTTGCCGGGGGCGGACAGCAGCACGGTGTGCGCGCCCGCCTTCAGGTGCAGGGCGGCGGACTCACGGTCGCGGAAGCGGCCGGTGGACTCCACGACGATGTCGGCACCGTGGTCGGCCCAGCGCAGGGCGGCCGGGTCGCGTTCGGCGGTGACCGTGATGCGCCGGCCGTCGACGGTGATCGAGCTGTCGTCGTGGCTCACCTCGCGTCCGATGCGTCCGAACGTCGAGTCGTACTCCAGCAGGTGCGCGAGCGTGGCCGGCGAGGTGATGTCGTTGATCGCGACCACCTCGACGTCCTGGGTGCCGGCCTCGGCGCGGGCGAGGGCGGCGCGCAGGTAGGTGCGACCGATACGGCCGAAGCCGTTGATGCCGACGCGAACGGTCATGGCGGTGTGCTCCTCATGGGGTCGGGGACTGCAGGCGGGTCGGTCGAGGACGGGCGGGGGACGGGACGGGCGGGGACGACGGTCTCCCCGGCCCCCTCGCCGGGGAGGCCGTCTCCCCGGCCTCGTGGCCGGGGTCCCCGATGGCAGCGTCGTGGTGGCGGGCCCCCGGGGAGCAGGGGCCGCAGGTCCCCCGCCGGGGCCGACCGGCCCATGGAGCCCTGCCCGGCGCAGGTGGAGAGTGGGTGGGAGGCAACGGGAGAGACACGAGCGTTTTCAGGAGGCGAGTGCCATGCGGCACCGGTTGGTGAGCGACCTCATGACCACGTCGGTCGTCCGGGTGCACCCCGACACCGGGTTCAAGGAGATCGCCAAACTGCTCGCCGAGTACGACATCACGGCCGTACCGGTGGTGGACGACGACGACCGTCCCGTGGGTGTCGTCTCCGAGGCGGACCTGTTGCGCAAGGAGGCCGCACAACTGGATCCGGCCGGTCTGCTGCCGGTGCTGCACCCGAAGCCCGCAAGCCGCGCGAAGGCTGAGGCGGCGACGGCCGCGGGACTGATGAGCACTCCGGCCGTGACCGCCCGACCGGAGTGGACGGTGGTGGAGGCCGCCCAGGTCATGGAGCGCCACCGGGTCAAGCGGCTGCCGGTCGTCGACGAGGCGGGCCGGCTGGTCGGGATGATCAGCAGGGCGGACCTGCTCCGCGTGTTCCTGCGGGGCGACCGCGCCATCCGCGAGGAGATCAACGGAGACGTTCTCCTGCGCACCCTGGGCATCGCGCCCGACGCGGTCCTCGTACGCGTGGTCGACGGACGCGTCACGCTCCGCGGCACCGTCGAGCGCAGGTCCCTCGTCCCGGTCGTGGTGCGGCTGTGCAGCGGTGTGGACGGAGTCGTCGACGTCTCCGCCGACCTGGAGCACCGCATCGACGACGCCGACACGTCGGCGGGCTCGGACCCGGGCACGTCGCGCCGGTCCCAGCTGGCGAGCTGAGCGATCCTGTCGGCCTCCTCGCCGGGAGTCCGGGGCCGGTTCGCCCGGGGGCGAGGGCCGAACGGCCCTACCGCGCCACGGGCGGTCACCGTTCCATGGAGGCCGCCCGTGCCGAATGCCGTCAGCACGCACACCCACCTGCGCGGAAGACCACTATGCCGATCAGCGAACCCAACGGAGCCGCCAAGCCCCGGCGGTCAGTCGACCTCGACAGCCACGAGGCACTGCAGCTGCTCGGCAGTGTGTCCTTCGGACGGGTCGTCTTCACCCGGCACGCGCTGCCGACCGTCCGTCCCGTCAACCATGTGCTGGACGACGGCGACATCGTCATCCGCACCCATGAGGGCACAGCCCTGACCGCGCGGGCGCAGGAGGCCGACGACCTGGGAGTCGTGGTGGCGTACGAGGCCGACGCCATCGATCCGGAGACGCACCTCGGCTGGAGCGTGGTCGTCACCGGCTACGCGCGCCCGGTCACCGATCCCGAGGAGCTTGCCCGCTACCAGGCGATGCTGCGGCCCTGGGTGAGCGGAACCATGGACCACGCGGTCCGTATCCGCCCGGATCTGGTGACCGGCATCCGCCTCACGGCCGTCGAGGCCGACGCCTGAGGCCGACGCCTGAGACCGACGCCTGAGACCGACGCCTGAGAACGACCGGGAGACCGGTGGGAACCGGACCCCGGTCGGGACCGGGACGTGGTCGTCCTCAGGCATCAGGTCGGCGCAAGACCGGCTCGGCTCACCGGATCGGCTCAGGGGTGCGGGACGACGGCCACGGGGCAGCCGGCGTGGTGCAGCACCGCGTGGGTGACCGGACCGACCTGCGGACCGATCCCGAGACTGGTGTCCCGGATCCGGCGTCCCACGACGACCAGACCGGCCCCGGTCGCGGCCTGCACGAGCGCGTTGGCGGCCCGTTCCCGCACGACGCTCTCCACGACGGGGACCCCGGGGAACTTGTCGCACCAGGGGCGCAGCGTCGCCACGACGGCACGCTCCCGCGCCGCGAGCAGCTCGGGTGCCGGTGTCGGCGCGGAGGTGTCGTCCACCGTGTGGGCCGCCGGGACCCGGTAGGCGTGGAGCACACGGAGCCGGGCGTCACGCCGCGCGGCGGCGGCGAAGGCGAACTCGACGAGTTCGTCGCAGGGACGCGAGGTGTCCAGCCCGAGGAGCACGTCCCGGTAGGGGGTCTCCGGTATCTCCTCGGGCGAGATGCCGTCCGGGGCGGGGAGGTGTTCGTCGGCGAGGGTCTGCCGGGCCCGGACGAGCACCACGGGACGAGGCGACCTGGCGACCAGGCGCTGTGAGACCGAGCCGACGACGAACCCCGTGACCGCGCCCAGTCCACGGGAGCCGAGCACCAGCAGTTCAGCCTTCTCGGCCTCCTCCAACAACGTGTCCACCGGGGAGTCCGCCACGAGCCGGTCGACGAGCCGCAGTCCGGGGTGTGCGGACCGCACGCTGACGACCGCCCGGTCCAGCGTCTGTTCGGCCCAGCGGCGCTCACTGACGTCGGCCGGCACGGAGGCGGAGGGACGGGGGTGCCACGCCCAGGTGTGCACGAGCCTCACCTCGGCACCCCGGCGCAGGGCCTCCCTGGCCGCCCAGTGGGCCGCGGCGAGGCTCTCGGTCGATTCGTCGACCCCGACGGTCACGTGTCGCTGCATGGTGCGCGCCTCCTGTGCTCGGGCCTGGCTGCTCCTGTGCGAAAGCCTCGTGGAGGACCACCGCGCGCGCAGGGGGCCGCACAGTCCTTTCGCCGGGCCCTTCGGCCCCAACTGCCGTGCGGGGGCGGCGGACCCGGGCCGACCGGCAGGGGGCGGGACCGTACGGCCCATGCCGCGCCCGGGGTGGGGCCACCACACTGGCCAGGGTCCGCCTCCAAGGCCCACCGGCTCCGTGTACGCGGGGCGGGGAGGAGTTTTTGATGTGGTCCGAGACCCTCGACGCCCGGACGCTGGAGACACTGATCTCGGCGGCCGTGGCCGCGCCCTCCATCCACAACACCCAGCCCTGGCGGTTCCGGCTCGATCCGGACACGGTGACGCTGGAGATCCGCGCCGTGGCGGATCGCGGTCTGCGCCACATCGACCCCACGGGCCGCGCCCTGCACCTCTCCGTCGGCTGTGCCGTCCTCAACCTCAGGGTGGCGGTGGCCCACTTCGGCCGGGAGCCGGTGACCCGGCTGCTGCCCCGGCCCGACGAGCCGGACCTGCTCGCCACCGTACGGTTCGGCGGCCCGGTGCGGACCACGCCGTTTCCCGGGTTGTTCGAGGCGCTGTGGCGCCGGCACAGCAGCCGGTTCCCCTTCTCCGACGTGCCCGTGCCCACCGCGGTGGCCGCGGAACTGGCCGAGGCCGCCCACAGCGAGGGGGCCCTGCTCAGGCACCCCGGGCCACGCGCCACGGACCGTCTGCTGCGGCTCACCCGTGACGCCGAACACCGCAACACCGCCGACGCCGACAGGGCCGCGGAGAGCCGTCGTTGGGTGCACGAGCCCAACACGGCGTTGCTGGGCATGCCACCGGCGACGGTGGGTCCGCAGGACTTCCGCGAGCGGGTTCCGCTGCGGGACTTCGGCGCCCACCGGCACCCCTCCGCGCTGGCCAGCCGGCCCTTCGAGACGCGGCCGTCGATCAACGTGCTGTCCACCGCGCACGACCGCAGGGCCGACTGGCTGCGGGCCGGACAGGCCCTCGAACGCGTCCTGCTGGTGGCCACCGCCCGCGGGCTGCGGGCCTCCCTGCTGCACCAGGCCCTGGAATGGCCGGACCTGCGCGAGCGGCTCGCCCCGCCGCAGGAGGAGGGCCGCCGCGCCCATGCGCAGATGGTGATCCGCCTGGGCTACGGGCCGGAAGGCCCCGCCTCACCGCGGCGGTCGGCGGGGCAGGTACTGGACGAGAGCGTGCTGCCCCTGTCCCGGTGAGCCGGGGCCGCTCCTCCCGTCGGGCCGGCCGCACGGGTCGGGCGGCTTCCTTGGCCATGTCCGTACCGGTGATGCCCTTGGCACGCAGATGTGGGCGGCCCGCGGGGCGGCCGCGTCGTTCACCCCGTCCCCGGTCATGGCGACGAGGTGCCCCGGCCCGGCAGCCGGTCGGGCGAGGCGGGCCGGCACCCTCAGGTGATGTCGAGGACGTCACGGACGGGGCGGCGGGGTGTGGCCGGGCCGTGCGGCCCGTAGCCGAGACGCAGCACCATCTGGACGTACCCCCGCCCGGAGACCGGGTCGCGGACGAGGGTGCGCAGGTCGTCGTTCTCCAGCGGGTGGGAGGTCAGCGCGCCGGCCAGTCCGGCTGTCGTGGCCTCCAGCAGGACGTGTTCCAGCGCCTGCCCGGCGCGCAGCCAGTCGAGGAGCCCGTCACCGCGGGTGTACAGCAGGGCCAGGTGGGGGCTGCTCTCGAAGGTGGTGCTGCCGCGGTCGGCCACCGGCCGTCGCCCGGCGAAGTCCCGCAGCGGTGCCCGGCCGTCCCGACGGCGCGGGCCGAACGCGTACTCGGGTACGCCGTCGGTGGCGATGTCGGCCTCGGGGCCGAGCCGGGTCCAGCGCTCCAGGTCCTCGCGGCCCCCGGGGTCCAGGATGTCGCGGCTCTCGGCGTCCCGGACCAGCTCCAGGACGGTGTCGAGGTGCCAGGCACCGGGGAACGTGAGTTCGGCGTCCTCCCGGGCGGCGGCCACCCGCAGCCGCGCCCGCACGTCGTCGGGGACGTCCCGGTCGTCGAAGGGGTAGCGGCTGGTGTGCCGTTGGTGGATGGCAGGGTACAGCCGGGCCAGATCCTGCTCGTCCACTGTCGGCACCTTGTGGTCCTCCGGGTGCGCGGCGGCCAGCTGGACGGCGGCCAGCAACCGGGGGTCGCCCGGGTCGGGCAGCAGCCGGACCAGCGGGGACAGGCCCGCGTGCGCCGCGGCGACGCGGAGGTTGAACAGCGCCGCCCCGCAGCCGATGTGCAGTGCCCGGTGGGTGGGGTCGGTGCGGCGCATGGCCCGGTCGAGGTCGGCGCGCAGCAGCAGAACGCGCTCGTCGGTCACGAAGCGGAAGCGCCAGGGCTGCGCGTTGTGCATGGACGGGGCGGCCGTGGCGTCGGCCACGAGATCGGCCACCGTCTTCGTGTCCAGCTCTCGCGTGGTCATCGCAACCTCCCGGCGAGGCAATCCGGTTTCCGCTCCACGAAAAGTCTGCGGCGCGTGCAAAATCCGCGGCCCATGAAAAGTCTGCGGCGGTGCCGCCGGAACCGCGAGGGACCGTCCGGCCCTCACCTGGGCCGAAGGCCCCTCGCGCGCTCGCGCCACGACGCGGTGCAATGGAGGTGACGGCAGGAGGCGCCTTGTCTTCCGACACCGGCTCCCCCGCTTCGTCGCGGTGGGCGCACGAGGAGGTGGCGTATGCCCTTCGACGACCGTACGGACGCCGGACGCCGACTGGCCCGACGTCTCGGGCACCTGCGCGGCGAGGACGTCGTGGTCCTGGGACTTCCTCGGGGCGGCGTGCCGGTCGCCTGCGAGGTGGCCGGAGCACTGGAGGCACCGCTGGACGTGCTGGTGGTGCGCAAGCTGGGGGTGCCGTGGCAGCCGGAGCTGGCCTTCGGCGCCATCGGTGAGCACGGGGTCCGTGTCCTCAACCAGGACGTGATCGACAGCTGCGGGCTGCGGGACGAGGAGCTGGCGGACGTCGAGCGCGCCGAGCGGGCGGAGCTGGAGCGGCGCGTGGCCCGTTACCGCTCCGGGCGTGCCCGTGTGCCGTTGGCGGGTTGCACCGCGCTGGTCGTGGACGACGGGCTGGCCACCGGTGCCACGGCGGAGGCGGCCTGCCGGGTGGTGCGGGGGCAGGGCGCGGCGAAGGTCGTCCCCGCCGTCCCGGTGGGATCGGTGGAGGCCGTCGCCCGGCTGAGCGCGGTGGCCGATCACGTCGTCTGCCTGGAGACGGTGGAAAACCTGGGCTCGGTGGGCGCGTGGTACCGCGACTTCACGCAGACGCGCGACTCCGAGGTGATCGATCTCCTCACCCGTGCCACCCCGGCCCAGTCGCCGCCTTCCGCCCCCAACGCTGTCATGTTCGAACCGTCGCGTCCGGGCCGGCGGACGGATGTCCCGGACCGCCGGGCCGGGGCCGGGGAGAGGTCCACGGGCCTGTCCCGGCGCCCGTCCCCGGCCCGCCCGGCCCGGCGGTCGGAAGGGTCCGCGGTCCGCGAGGTGCGGGTGCCCGCCGGACACGTACGGCTGCCCGCGCGGCTGGTGCTGCCCGACGCGGCCCCGGTGGTGGTCGTCTTCGCGCACGGCAGCGGCAGCGGCAGGCACAGTCCGCGCAATCGGTACGTCGCCGACGTCCTCGACCGGGCGGGCCTGGGCACCCTGCTGCTCGATCTGCTCACGGCGGAGGAAGAGGGCGACCGCCGCAATGTCTTCGACGTCGCGCTGCTGGCCGACCGGCTGCACGCCGCCGCCACCTGGCTGCGTGAGGGAACCGGGCTGCCGGTTGCCTTTTTCGGTGCCAGCACCGGAGCCGCGGCCGCCCTGGAGGCCGCCGCAGCGCCGGGGGCGGACATCCGCGCGATCGTCTCCCGGGGCGGGCGCCCCGATCTGGCGGCCCCGGCGGCTCTGGGCCGGGTGCGGGCCCCGACCCTCTTCGTCGTGGGGAGTCTGGACACCAGGGTGCTCAGCCTCAACCGTCTCGCCGCCGACCGGCTCCGCTGTGAGCACCGGCTCGCTGTCGTGCCCGGTGCCACCCATCTGTTCGAGGAGCCGGGCACCCTGGCCACCGCGGCCGAGCTGGCCCGCGACTGGTTCTCCCTCCACCTCGCCAGGCCGGACACCGGACACCGCCGCCCGGCCTGAGCACGGCTGGACACGCGCGCCGCCGGGCCGACCGCCGCCGCCCGAAGCTGGAGTCCTGAACGCGCCGCGATGGCCGGGAGGCCTGCGGGCGCTGGACCGGCCCTCGGGACCGGCGCACGCTGAGAAGTGGAAGACGAGGAGCGGGACGGAAGTGATCATGATGGAAGCCAAGCGGTGGACCGTCCAGATCTACATCAGCGAAGAGGGGGACGAGACGCACGCGCGTGCCGTCCTGGGTACGCGGGACACCTCGCACCTCACCGGCAGGGGGGTGGCCCGGCGCAACCCGATCGACCGCCCCATCCCGGAGATCGGCGACGAACTCGCCGCGAGCCGTGCCCTGGAGGACCTGGCCATCCGCCTCCACGACGTCGCGTCCGACGACATCGTGCAACTCACCGGCCCTGTCCAGGCATGAGAGCGAACCGTGGGCTCGCAGGGGCCGCCGGGCGGCCCGGCGGCGAGGGACCGTTGGGCACGCGGACGGGTCCCCCGGCCCACGGCCCGCGGCGTCGGTGAGGGGCACGGTGGGACCAGAGACCGTCCAGGGAGGCCACCATGCCGAACCCGACCGCCGGGAACCGTATCGTCGTCGGCGTCGACGGATCCGACGCGTCCGTGGCCGCGTTGCGCTGGGCCGTGCAGCAGGCCCAGGCCCAGCGCGCGGACGTCGTCGCCGTCCACGCCTGGGAAAGGGTCGGCCCCGCGCTCGCCCCCTACGCTCCGGCGTCGGCCCACCCGGGATCCGCCGAACAACGTCTTCGGGCCGCGCGGTTGCTCGCGGGAGCGGTGCGCCAGGCCCTCGGCCCGCGCTTCGACGGCGCCGTGCGCGCCGTCGTGGTGGAGGGGCCGCCCGCGCGGGTCCTGCTGAAGCACGCCCGCGGCGCGCACCTGCTCGCCCTGGGGCGCGGCGACCACCACGAGTACGGGCACCCCGCTGTCGGCGCGGTCGCCCGTGACTGTCTGCGGCACGCCACGGTCCCCGTCGTCACGGTGCCCGTCCCCGGACGGCACGCCTCACCGCCGGACCCCTCCGGCAGGCCGCCCTTCGCCGGACGTGGGACCGCGTAGGCGACGGTCGGCGGGGACTGCCCGTCCGTGCACCGGGCCGTCGGTCGGCGCGGTGTGTGCCTCGGCGCCCTGTGCCCGTGCGGCGGTCGCGCGGGGGCTTTTCGAGCCGCACGGCAGGACAACGTGGCACCGCCGGCCCCGCCCCGCGCAACGGCCCCGACCAGCGTTCTCGTACGCCCTGTAGCGCCCGGACGGCCTCGGCGGCGTTCCCCGGCCCACGAACCGTGCCGTCACCGGGCGGGCCGGACCATGGAGGGCGGCGGGCCGCGGAAGCGTCTCTCCGCGGGGCAGCCACCCGCGTGAGCCGATCGGTCCCGAAGGGAGCCTGTCGGTCCCGGAGTTCCGACGTGTCCTGGCTCTCTCGGACAGCGGACGTTGCAGGACGGGCATTTGAGGCGCCAATCATGCAAATTCACTCGTTAGAAACACAGTTGATGACAAACAGCGGCACGTCCGGCACGGATGCAGTGGGATGACCGGATCGTCAGGGAAGGCGGGGTGGGACGGACATGAACGACTTCGTCCCGGTGGTCCCGGCGCGTCGCGTCGGGACCACCGATCCGGAGGACTGTCGCTGCGGTGCGCGACCGGACGGCGGCGGGGGACCGAGTGTGGTCGAGGAGCGCTTCCGGGGGCTGCTGGAGGCCGCGCCGGACGCCATGGTCATCGTCGACGACACCGGGACCATCCGGCTGGTCAACGCCCAGACGGAGGCCCTGTTCGGCTACCGGCGCGAGGAACTGCTGGGCAGGCCGGTCGAGTTGCTCATCCCGCACCGCTTCCGCGACCACCACACCCGGCACCGCGACGGCTACGCCGCCAACCGGCAGGTGCGCCCGATGGGCGCCGGGCTGGAGCTGCACGGGTTGCGGAGGGACGGCACGGAGTTCCCGGTCGAGATCAGCCTCAGCCCTCTGGAGACCGCGGACGGACTGCTGGTGTCCGCCGCCGTACGCGACGTCAGCGACCGCAAGGCCGCCGAGCGGCGCATCAACGAGCTGGCCGCGCTCGTCGAATCGTCCCAGGACGCGATCCTCGCCAAGACCCTGGACGGCCACATCACCTACTGGAACGCGGCCGCCCAACGGCTGTACGGCTACACGGCCGAGCAGGCGATCGGCCGCCACATGTCCTTCCTCGCCCCGATGGACCGCAGACACGAGATCAGCGCGCTCATGGAGCGGCTGCGGCAGGGCGAGAAGGTGGAGCACTTCGAGACGCTGCGCCTGACCCGGGCGGGCGCCCTGCTGGACGTCGACGTCACGCTGTGGCCGACCAGGGACACCGACGGCACGGTCGTCGGGGCCTGCGCCATCGTGCGGGACATCAGCGACCGCAAACGCGCCGAGGCCGAACTCACCGCTCTGTACGAGCAGCAACGGCACATCGCGCTCACCCTGCAGCGCAGCCTGATGGGGACGCCGCCCGCCATCACCGGGCTGGCCACCGCGAGCCGCTACCGGCCCGCCACCCAGGGCGCCGGCGTCGGCGGCGACTGGTTCGACCTCGTCCCGCTGGGCGCGGGCCGGGTCGGGGTGCTGATCGGTGACGTCATGGGGCGCGGCCTGGAGGCCGCCGCCGTGATGGGTCAGCTGCGGTCCGCCGCGCACGCGCTGGCCAAGACCGGTATGCAACCGCGTCAGTTGATGCAGGCCCTCGACACCTGCGTCGCCGACCTCGACGTCCCCGACCAGCTCGTGACCTGCTGCTACCTGGTCATCGCACCGGACACGGGCACCGTCACCGTCTGTTCGGCCGGCCATCTGCCGACGCTGATCGCCTCCCCCGGCGACCACGTCCGCCGGCTCACCACACCCGTCAACGCGCCCCTCGGCGTCGGGGGCATCCTCTACCAGCAGTCCTGCGAGGAGATCCCGCCGGGGGCCACGCTCGTCCTCTACACGGACGGCCTGGTCGAGACCCCCGGCAGCGACATCGACGACCACATCGGGGAACTCGTCTCCTCCCTCGACGGGTTCTTCGTCCAGGACTCGTGTCTGGAGGCGGCCGCCGACCACGTGCTCGCCCGGCTGCTGCCCGACGCCGAGAGCCACAACGACGACGTCACGCTGCTCCTCGCCCAGCTGCCGGCCGCCCCGCTCGCGTCCGTCACCACCGATCTGCCGGCCGTCCCCTCCTCGGTGCCCGAGGGCCGGGCGTTCCTCACCAAGGCTCTCACCTCCTGGGACTGCACCGATCCGGCCGACCACGCGCTGCTGCTGCTCTCCGAGACCCTGACGAACGCCGTCCAGCACGCCGCGGGCCCCGTCGGGCTGCGGGTGTGCCGTACGGCCACGGATCTGACGGTCGAGGTCAGCGACAACAGCCCGCAACTCCCCCAGCCGCGCCTCGCGGCGGAGGACGAGGAGTCGGGACGTGGTCTGCATCTGGTCCGCGCCCTCTCCGAGAGCTGGGGAGTGCGCCCGACGGACGACGGGAAGACCACCTGGTTCACGCTCAAGTTGTGACACCGACGGGACCCGGCCGACCCGGAGAACTCCCCCGCCCTCCGGCTCTCCCCGAACCTCCACCCGGCCCCGTCCTCCGTCGCAGCCGACGAACTCCCTTAACTGCGCCTGCAGTTGGGCCCGCTCCGCGGATGCCGAACGGCCTTCGGGGCAGGGCCTGTCGGCCCCACGCGCGACGATCACGGGGACAGCGGGTCACCCTCCCGTGGACAGGGGATCGAGGAACGTCAGCACCGAGGCGTCCTCCTCGATCAGCGGGGTGAGGGCGGCGTTGAACGGGGCGCCGTAGGGAGCGTTCAGGTGCGCCTTGAAGGCGTCGTCGTCCCGGTAGACCTCGAAGATCCAGTAGGCACGCGGCGCGGCCTCCTTGGTGTAGACGTCGAAGGCGAGGTTGCCTTCTTCGGCGCGCACCTTGAGGGCGTAGTCCCGGATCAGGCGGGTGACTTCGTCCTCCGCTCCCTCTCGGGCGGTGAACTCGGCGAGCAGGGTCTTCGTCATGGTGGCGTGTCCTTGTCCGTGGCTGGGCGGGGGTGCGGGGTGGCTGGGCCGGGGGTGCGGGGGCGCTGGTTCAGGAGCCGGGCGGCATACGGGCCGTCACGCGTCGGCGGGGGTCACCGGTTGTGCCACCTGCTCCCGCCAGGGCGGATTGGGGCCGGCGACCGAGCAGGTGAGGGCGGCGACCCGGGCGGCGAAACGGCCGGCCTCGGCCACGTCGTCGACATCGAGACCGGTCAGCCGGCCGCCGAGGAGGTCGCGTTCCGCGAGGTGGTGCAGCAGTCCGGCGGTGAAGGAGTCCCCGGCGCCCACCGTGTCGACGACCCGGGTCGTCACCCCGGGCACCCGTACCCGTTCGCCGTCGAGGGAGGCGAGGGCACCGTCGGCGCCGAGCGTGATCACGACCAGGCGTACTCCCGCGGCGTGCCAGATGTCGCAGGCCTGCTCCGGCGAGGTGCCCGGCAGCAGCAGTTCCAGGTCGTCCTCGCTCAGCCGCAGGATGTCGGCGAGGCGGCACCAGCGCGCGAGCCTCTCCCGGTAGACATCGGGGTGGACCAGCAGCGGGCGGACGTTCGGGTCGATGCTGATGGTGGTCCGGGGTGCAGCCCGGTCCAGGAACTCCTCCACCGCGGTCGCGCCCGGCGCGCGGACCAGTGCCAGTGAGCCGGTGTGCACGCAGGCGGCTTCCGACAGGTCCACCCGTTCCAGTTCTCCCGGAGTCCATTGCCAGTCGGCCGTGTTCTGGGCGTGGAAGGAGAACGCGGCCTGCCCCCGTGCGTCCAGCTCCGCCACGGCCAGCGTGCTGGGCTCGGCGGCGGCCACGGCGTACGACAGGTCCACGCCGGACGCTTCCAGATGGCTCCGGAAGAGACGGCCGAACAGGTCGTCGGAGAGGCGGGCCAGGAAGCGTGCCGGGGTGCCCAGACGAGCCAGTGCCACCGCCGTGTTCGCGGGCCCGCCACCGGGCAGGACGCGCAGCGCGAGTTCGTTAGGGGCGGCCGGGGTTTCGGCGAAGGCGTCCGCTACGCACTCCCCCAGGACGGTGATCTGGCGCGGGCTCATGGGCTGCTCTTCTCTCCGGGAGGACCGGGACAGCGGGCGCTCGGTGACACGGCCACGGAACGGGGCGCGGGGACCGCGGTCGTGGACGTTGCCGATTTGTGACGGGTGCAAGGCATTGACGTTGCCGCGAGACGGAGTCCATCATCCTCGCCATGCAGTGTCAACGATGACATAAGTCAGCGATGACACATCGGGGCGGCATGCTCCGAACTCCCGGCCCCGTGCCGCTCGAAATCTCACAGGAGTGTTCATGTCTCGCACCGCTCGCCTCTCCTCCGCCGTCCTCAGAGCCGCCGCCCTGACCGGTGTCGCGGCACTCGCCCTCACCGCCTGCGGGCCCGGTTCCGGCGCAGACTCCGGCTCGGACGCCTCCGGCTCCGGCTCGGGCGACGTCAAGGTCGGCCTGATCACCAAGACCGACACCAACCCGTTCTTCGTGAAGATGAAGGAAGGCGCGGAGAAGACCGCGAAGGCCGAGGGCGTCGAGCTGATGACCGCCGCCGGCAAGTTCGACGGGGACAACGCCGGTCAGGTCACCGCCATCGAGAACATGGTGGCCGCCGGGGTCAAGGGCATCCTGATCACCCCCAGCGACTCCAAGGCGATCGTCCCCGCGATCGAGAAGGCGAAGGCCAAGGGCGTCCTGGTCATCGCCCTGGACACCCCGACCGAGCCGGAGAGCGCGGTCGACGCCCTCTTCGCCACCGACAACGTCAAGGCGGGCGAGCTGATCGGCGAGTACGCCAAGGCCGCGATGAAGGGCAAGGAGGCGAAGATAGCCGCCCTCGACCTCGCGCCCGGCGTCTCCGTCGGCGTGCAGCGCCACGAGGGCTTCCTGAAGGGCTTCGGCGCCACCGACAAGGACGTCGCCTGTGCCCAGGACACCGGCGGCGACCAGGCCAAGGGCCAGACGGCGATGGAGAACTGCCTCCAGAAGGAGCCGGACATCAACGTCGTCTACACCATCAACGAGCCGGCCGCCCTCGGCGCCTACACCGCGCTGAAGGCCAAGGGCCGGGAGAAGGACGTCCTGATCGTCTCCGTCGACGGCGGCTGCACCGGCACCCAGGCCGTCAAGGACGGAAAGATCGCCGCGACCTCGCAGCAGTACCCGCTGAAGATGGCCGCCGAGGGCGTCAAGGCCGTGGTGACCTACGCGAAGGACGGCAAGAAGGCGTCCGGTTACACCGACACCGGCGTCACGCTGATCTCCGACAAGGCACAGGACGGCGTCGCGTCGAAGGACACCGCCTACGGCCTGGAGAACTGCTGGGGCTGAGCCGCCCCCGAGGACCTGTCGTCCGGATCACGCCCCGGGCCGCGGGGCTCGGCACGCACCGAGCCCCGCTCACCGGCGACCTTCAGGCTCCGCGAGCCCCGCTCACCGGCGGTCTTCAGCCGCCGCGGCCCGAAGCCGGCGTGACCCGAACGAGAGGCCCCAGGCTCGTACGAGACCGCCACCTCCCTGTGCGGGGCGGCCGGCCCGCCACCTCCCCGACCGGCGGGGGCGGCCGCCCCCCTTGTCCTGGCGACAAGGATCTGTCTTCCGACAAGGACTTCGCATGACAGCCACGTCCACGCCCCCGAGCACCTCCTCGCCGTACGCGGAGCTGAAAGCTCCGACGACGGCCCGCAGGCTGCTCACGGCTCCGACCACCGGGCCCCTGGCCGCCCTGCTCCTGGCCTGTGCCTTCTTCTCCCTCTCGACCGACCAGTTCCTCACCGGCGGCAACTTCTCCCTGATCATTCAGCAGGTCATGGTCGTCGGCACCCTCGCCATCGGCCAGACCCTGATCATCCTCACGGCGGGCATCGACCTGTCGTGCGGTGCCGTGATGGCGTTCGGCAGCATCGTGATCGCCAGGATGGCGGCCGAGGGCACACTCCCGCCGCTGGCCGCCATCGGTCTGGGCCTGGTCGTCTGCGGCGGATTCGGCCTGCTCAACGGGGTGTTGGTGCAGAAGATCCCGCTGCCGCCGTTCATCGTCACCCTCGGCATGCTCAATGTGGCGTTCGCCCTGACCCACATCTACTCCGAGGAGCAGACGGTCACCAACCTCCCCGGTCCGCTGACGGCGCTCGGAGAGACCTTCCCGCTCGGCTACACCGACGTGACCTACGGCTCGCTGGTCACCATCGCCCTGTTCCTCCTCCTCGCCTACGCGCTCAGCAGCACCGGCTGGGGCCGGCACGTCTACGCGCTGGGCAACAGCCCGGAGGCGGCCCGGCTGAACGGTATCCGCACCTCCCGCCTGACCATCGGCGTGTACACCGTGGCGGGCGTGCTCTACGGCATCGCCGCCCTGCTGCTCATCTCCCGTACCGGCGTGGGCGACCCGCAGGCCGGTCAGACCGACAACCTGGACAGCATCACCGCCGTGGTCCTCGGCGGCACCAGCCTCTTCGGTGGACGCGGATCGGTCCTGGGCACCTTCATCGGTGTCCTGATCGTCGGTGTCTTCCGCAACGGCCTGCAGCTGATGGGTGTCGCCTCGATCTACCAGACCCTGATCACCGGTGTGCTGGTGATCCTCGCGGTGACCGTCGACCAGATCTCCCGGAAGAAGGCCCGATGACCGCCACCCCGACCCCCGTTCTGCAGGCCCGCGGTCTGGTCAAGCGGTACGGCCATGTCACCGCCATCGACGGCGCCGACTTCGACCTCATGCCGGGCGAGGTGCTGGCCGTCATCGGTGACAACGGCGCCGGCAAGACCAGCATGATCAAGGCCCTCACCGGCGCGGTGACCCCGGACGCGGGCGAGATCCGCCTCAACGGGGAGCCCATCACCTTCTCCGGTCCGCAGAGCGCCCGCGCCCACGGCATCGAGACGGTGTACCAGGACCTCGCCGTGGCCGCGTCCATGGACATCGCCTCGAACATGTTCCTCGGCCGCGAGCTGCGCCGCCCCGGTGTGCTGGGCAGTGCCTTCCGCATGCTGGACAAGAAGCGCATGCGACAGGAGGCCGCGGAGCACATGGCCGACCTGAAGATCGGCCTGCGCTCCCTCACGCAGGCCGTCGAGACCCTCTCCGGCGGACAGCGACAGGCCGTCGCGGTGGCCCGTGCCGTCGCCTGGGCCCGCAGCGTCGTCGTCATGGACGAGCCCACCGCCGCCCTCGGCGTCAAGGAGTCCGGTCAGGTCCTCGACCTCATCCGCCGGGTCCGTGACAAGGGCATGCCGGTCGTCCTGATCAGCCACAACATGCCGCACGTCTTCGAGATCGCCGACCGGATCCACGTCCACCGCCTCGGCAGGCGCGCGGCCGTGATCAAGCCGTCGGACTACTCGATGGCGGAGGTCGTCGCCATCATGACCGGCGCGCTCACCGTGGACGCGGCCGGCGCTACTGTCGTAGCGGATTCGGAGGCCGCGAAGGCCGCCGGAGTACAGGCCACCTGACAGCACGACACGCTCTCGCAGTTCCGGCCGAAGGCCGCGGCCGGGACCGAGAGCCCACAGGAGACGGTTTCCTCCATGGCAGCGAACCGCCGCCCCACCCTGGCCGACGTCGCCCGAGAAGTCGGCGTCAGCGCCAAGACGGTCTCCCGCGTCCTCAACGAGGACGGACCCGTATCGGCGCAGACCCGGGAGCAAGTCCTCGCCGCGGTGGCCCAGTTGGGCTTCCAGCCGAACCTCATGGCACGCAACATGCGCGTCGGCGGCCCGGACACCACCGTCGGACTGGTCGTCCCCGACCTCGGCAACCCGTTCTTCGGGGCCGTCGCCCGGGGCATCGAGGACAGCGTCCGCGAACGCGGGCTGACGCTGCTCATGGGGTCGTCCGCCGACGACCCCGACCGTGAACGCTCTCTGACCGCCAAGTTCCTGGCCCGGCGCGTCAGCATCCTCATCGTCGTGCCGTCGGTCGGCGCCGACCACTCCCACCTGCGGGCGCAGCGTACGGCGGGGCTGCCCGTCGTCTTCCTCGACCGCCCCGGGGTCGGACTCACCACGGACAGCATCGTCAGCTCCAACCGGGCGGGGGCCCAGGACGGCGTCACCCACCTCATCGCCCACGGGCACCGACGCATCGGGTTCGTCGGCGACCTGCCGGCAAAGCTGTACACCCGCCGCGAGCGGCTCGCCGGCTACCGCGCGGCCTTGGGGGAGGCGGGCATCCCCTACGACCCCGCGCTGGTCGCCGACGCGCACGACCAGCGGGGTGCCGAGGCCGCGACCGCCCGGCTCCTCGAACTGCCCGACCCGCCGACCGCCCTGTTCGCCGGGAACAACATCATGGCGCTGGGCATAGTGGCCGAACTCGCCCGCGGCAAGCGCAAGGAGGTGGCGGTGGTCGCCTTCGACGACGTGGCCCTCGCCGAGGCGCTGGAACCCGCGCTGACCGTCGTCGCTCAGAACCCCGAGGAGCTCGGCCGGACCGCCGCGACCACCGCTCTGGCCCGACTCGACGGCGACCGTTCCCGCGCCCGCACGCTCACCGTCCCCACCCGGCTGATCGTCCGCGGTTCGGGCGAGCAGCCGGCGCCCACCGCATAGGGGCAAGGGTTCGCCGGGAACAGCCGGCGCCCACCCAGCCGGGAGCTCCTCGCCGAAGGTCCTCCGCTATTGGCCGTGCTTCGACGGCACCCGCCACACGAGGGTCGTGCCGCCGCCGGGCGGGCTGGTGGTCTCCAGCTCGCCGCCCGACTGGCGGGCGCGTTCGGCCATGTTGCGCAGTCCGCTGCGGCGGCCCTCGGCGGGAATGCCCACCCCGTCGTCGGCGACCGTGAGGCGCACCTCTCCCCCTTCGGCCTCCACCACCACGTCGGCCCGGGACGCTCGGGCGTGCCGGGCGACGTTGGTCAGGGCCTCGGAGAGCACGGCGACCAGGTGGTCGGCGGCCTCCTTAGGCACATCGGTGTCCAGGAGTCCCTCCAGCCGCAGGCTGGGGGCGAAGCCCAGGACGGGTGCCGCCTCGCCGACCACCCGCACCACGCGGGCCCGCAGGCCGACACCGGTGGCGCTCTCGCGCGACCGGAGGCCGAAGATGGTGGACCTGATGATCTTGATGGTCTCGTCGAGGTCGTCGACGGCCCGCAGCACCCGCTCGGAGGCCTCCGCGTGCTCGATGAAGCGGCCCGCGCTCTGCAAGGTCATGCCGGTGGCGAACAACCGCTGGATGGCGAGGTCGTGCAGGTCCCGGGCGATCCGGTCTCGGTCCTCCAGCACCGCGATCTGTTCGGCGTCCCGTCGGCGTTCGGCCAGCTCCATGGCGACCGCGGCCTGCGCGGCGAAGCCCTGCAGGCGTTCGATCTCCGGCTCGGTGAACACCGTCCGGCCCTCCGCGCGCGCCAGCAGCAGGATGCCGCGCGTTCCCTCCCCCGATCCGATGGGAACGGCCACGGCCGGGCCGAGACCGGTGAGGCTCGGCACGCCGGTCACGCCGGATTCGTCGCGGGAGACGTCCATGCTGGTGACGGGGGCGGCTTCGGAGAAGGCCCGGCCGATCAGGTTGCCCTCCAGCGGCAGCACCAGCCCGCGGTGGGCCACCGCTCCCTCACCGATGGCGAGATCGACGGTGAGCGAGTCGGTGCCCTCCATCGGCACCGCGACGACCGCGAGAGCCGCGGCCATGATCTCGCGGGCGCGTTCGGCGATCACCCGGAGGACCTCGCCGGGCTCGCCGCCGGACATCAGGCTGTGGGTGATCTCGGCGTTGGCGCGCAGCCACCGCTCCCGCAACCGCGACTCCTCGTACAACCGCGCATTGTCGATCGCCACACCCGCCGCCACCGCCAACGTCGACAGCACCGACTCGTCCTCCTCGTCGAACCGCGCCCCACCCCGCTTCTCCGTCAGATACAGATTCCCGAACACCTGCTCACGCACCCGGATCGGCACACCCAGAAACGAATGCATCGGAGGATGATTCGGCGGAAAACCGTACGACGCCGGATGCTCCGACAGGTTCGCCAGACGCAACGGCTCCGGACGACTGATCAACTCCCCCAGAATCCCGTGCCCCTCCGGATACGGACCGATCAACGCGATCCGCTCCTCACTCACCCCCACCGTGTGAAACGCCGACAACCGCTTCCCGTCCGGCCCGATCACACCCAACGCCGCATACTCCGCGTCCACCAGCACCGCAGCCGCCTCCACGATGCCCCGCAACGCCTGCTCCAACTCCAGCTCACGCCCGACCGACAGCACCGCCTCCAACAGACTGTGCACCCGATCCCGCGTCCCCCGCGCCGCATCCAGCCGCGCCTGCAACTCCCCCAACAGCTCATCCAACCTCAGCTGCGGCAACCTCACACGCGCTTCGTCGGCCCTCTCCACGCCCGCCACCGGTGCTCCTCCACATTCGCCGCAGCCTGCCGGCAGCCGCCCGCTCCGCCGTCTCGTGGGCCACGGTAACGGCCCGCCAGGGGGACGGTAGCGGATCCGGTCGCGCACCGGTCCGGCGTGTACGCGGTCCACCGCGCCTGCCCCGACCGGGGGGACGCACCGCGTCCGGCCTGCGGCTGCGCCCGGCGTCCGCGGTCTACTGCCCTCCCTGCCGCAGCCGGTCCTGGGCCTGGGTGGCGATGACGGCGGCCTGCACGCGCCGCTCCACTCCGAGCTTGGCGAGCAGACGGGAGATGTGGTTCTTGACCGTCTTCTCGGCGAGGAAGAGCCGCTGACCGATCTGACGGTTGGTCAGCCCCTCGCCGATCAGGGCCAGAATCTCCCGCTCCCGCTCGGTCAGGCCCGGCAGCGCCTCGGGCTCCTGCTCCTCCTTCGGCCCCTGCCGCAGGCGCGCCATCAGCCGCGCGGTGGCACTGGGGTCGAGCAGGGACTGGCCCGCGGCCACCGTGCGGACCGCCGACACCAGGTCCGAGCCCCGGATCTGCTTCAGGACGTACCCGGAGGCCCCCGCCATGATCGAGTCCAGGAGGGCCTCCTCGTCGTCGAAGGAGGTCAGCATCAGGCAGACGAGTTCCGGCATGCGCGAGCGCAGTTCCCGGCACACGGTGATCCCGTCGCCGTCGGGCAGGCGGACGTCGAGCACCGCCACCTGCGGCCGCAGGGCGGGCACCCGCACCAGGGCCTGCTCCACGGTTCCGGCCTCGCCGATCACCGAGATGTCCGGCTCGTCGTTCAGCAGGTCGCGCACTCCACGGCGTACGACCTCGTGGTCGTCCAGCAGGAAGACCCGGATCTGGTCCTCCGAACCCGGCTGCTCGCTGACCGGCATCGCTTCACTCCTCGGTTCCGCACTCACGCCGCCCTGTCCGCCACGGACAGTATGGGCCTCGACCCGATGATCCTCGTCGTACCGGGGCCGGACGGCCAGGGCCTGTCGGCCCTGTTTCAGAGCGGATCACCGGCTCGTCGGACCCCGTCGGGCCGTTCAGTCCCGACGAGGGACCATCGGCACCTCCGGTACCCGGCCGCGGCGGACGAGAGTGAGCGGCTGAGCGACATCGGTCCCAGGGCGGCAGGCCCGTGCGGCGCCGCCGGCGCGGGCCGGTTCGGCGTGCGTGGCGCGCCGCCCTTCACCCCGTACGTCACCGCTCCCACAGCGGCGGCGCTTGACCCCGGAGGCATTCCTCATGACCCGTCACGACCGTGGCCCCGAGGCCACCACGACCAGCGAGGCGCCGTCCAGGACCGCCGTGGCCGTGGACCGTCTGGTCACGGACGGTCTCAAGGCACTCGCCGACTACGACGGCCTCACCCAGGAACAGGTCGACCACATCGTCAAGAAGGCGTCGGTGGCCGCCCTGGACCAGCACACGGCTCTGGCCCGCCTCGCGGTGGAGGAGACGGGCCGCGGTGTGTTCGAGGACAAGGCGGCCAAGAACATGTTCGCGTGCGAACACGTCACACACAGCATGGGTCCGATGAAGACGGTCGGCGTCGTCGCGCGCGACGACATCGAGGACATGGTGGAGATCGCCGAACCGGTGGGGGTGGTGTGCGCGATCACGCCGGTCACCAACCCGACGTCGACCACGGTCTTCAAGGCGTTGATGGCCCTGAAGACCCGCAACCCGATCGTCTTCGCCTTCCATCCCTCCGCCCAGCGATGCAGCGCGCGGGCGGCTCGCGTCGTACGCGACGCGGCCGTCGCGGCGGGGGCTCCCGAGCACTGCGTCCAGTGGATCGAGACGCCGTCCGTCGAGGCGACCGGCCTGCTGATGCGGCACCCGGGCGTCTCGCTGATCCTCGCCACCGGCGGCAACACCATGGTCAAGGCCGCCTACTCGGCCGGCAAGCCGGCTCTGGGCGTCGGGGCGGGCAACGTCCCGGCGTATGTGCACAGGAGCGCCGAGCTGCGGCGGGCGGTCAACGACCTGGTGCTGTCGAAGTCCTTCGACAACGGAATGATCTGCGCCTCCGAGCAGGCCGTCATCCTGGACGACGAGATCTATGACGCGGCACTCAGCGAGTTCCGCACCCTGCGTGCCCACCTGGCGACCGCCGAGGAGAAGGAGAAGCTGGAGTCCTTCCTCTTCCCGGGCGGCAGGGGCGTGGGCGACGGCTGCGAGCCGAGGGTCAACTCCGGGGCCGTCGGGCGGAGCCCGGAGTGGATCGCCGAGCAGGCCGGCTTCACCGTGCCCGCCGGCACCTCGCTCATCCTCGTCGAGGCCGAACGGGTCGGTCCCGCGGAGCCGTTGACCCGGGAGAAGCTCTGCCCGGTGCTCACGGTGCTGCGCGCCGGCTCCCAGGAGCACGGCTTCGAGCTGGCGGCCGACATGGTCGCCTTCCACGGCCAAGGGCACAGTGCCGTGATCCACGCCGAGGACCGGGCGGTCACCGAGGCGTACGGCAGGCGGATGAAGACCGTGCGGATCATCGTCAACTCCCCCTCCTCACAAGGCGCCATCGGCGGCATCTACAACAGCCTGCTGCCGTCGCTGACGCTGGGCTGCGGTTCGTGGGGCAGCACCTCGGTGTCCGACAACGTCTCCGCCGCGCACCTGCTGAACATCAAGCGGGTCTCCGCCCGACGCAACAACCTGCAGTGGTTCAAGGTCCCACCGAAGATCTACTTCGAGCCGCAGGCCATCCGGTATCTGCAGTCGATGCCGGACGTCCACCGGGTCACGGTCGTCACCGACGCCACCATGACCCGGCTGGGCTTCGTCGACCGCGTCAACCGCGTCCTGCAACGACGCCAGGAGCCGGTGACCGTGCAGGTCATCGACAACGTGGAACCGGAGCCGAGCATCGACTCGGTGCGGCGCGGCGCCCGTCTGATGCGCGACTTCCGCCCGGACACGATCATCGCGCTGGGCGGCGGTTCGCCGATGGACGCGGCGAAGGTGATGTGGCTGCTGTACGAGCAGCAGGCCGCCGGCCGGGAGATGGACTTCGCTGACATGCGGCAGAAGTTCTCCGACATCCGCAAGCGTGCCTTCCGCTTCCCGGTGCCCGGGGCGCTCGCCCGTCTGGTGTGCGTGCCCACCACGTCCGGGACGGGCGCGGAGGTCACCCCCTTCGCCGTGATCTCCGACCCGGCGACCGGTAAGAAGTACCCTCTGGCCGACTACGCGCTCACCCCGAGCGTGGCCATCGTCGACCCGCTGCTCACCATCGAACTGCCCCCGGCCCTGGCGGCCGACAGCGGGTTCGACACCCTCACCCACGCCATCGAGGCGTATGTGTCCGTGTACGCCAACGATTTCACCGACGGGCTCGCCCTGCACGCGATCCGGCTTGTCTTCGACCACATCGAGGCGGCCGTCAACGCTCGCGCCACCAGTCCTCGGGCCAGGGAGAAGATGCACAACGCGGGCACCATCGCGGGCCTGGCCTTCGGCAACGCCTTCCTCGGCATCGTCCACGCCATGTCGCACACCCTCGGCGCCACCTTCCACATCACCCACGGCCGCACCAACGCGGTCCTGCTGCCCCATGTCATCCGCTACAACGGCACCGTCCCGACGAAGCTGACCGGCTGGCCGAAGTACGAGCACTACCGCGCACCCGAACGTTTCCAGGACATCGCCCGCGCGCTCGGCCTGCCCGCCACCAATCCGGCGGAGGGCGTCGAGAGCCTGGCCGCCGCCGTGGAGCGGCTGCGGGAGGCCGTGGGCATCGAGCCGTCGTTCCGGGCGCTCGGCGTCGACGAGCGGACCTTCCTCGACGCGCTGCCCCAGCAGGCCCTGAACGCCTACGAGGACCAGTGCGCCCCCGCCAACCCGCGCATGCCGATACTCGCCGACATGGAGGCCCTGATGCGGGCGGCGTACGAAGGGGCCGGGCACGGCGGCGCGAACACGGCAGAGAGCCCGACAGCAGCCGTGTGAGGGCGCCGCACCGCCCGGCGCCCTCACGGTTCGCCCCTTCGACGGGTGCGACGGGTGCGACGGGTGCGACGGGTGCGACGGGTGCGACGGGTGCGACGGGTGCGACGGCAGCAGGCTGGGGGACCTCGTCGCGTGAGCGCGGGTCGCGAGGCCGCCCGCCGTGTCCGCGCGGTCGCCCCGAGAAAGCCCCGTACCGCCCACCGGGATTCCGGAGGCGGCACGGGGCTCGGGCCCTGGGCGTCAGTTCGTCAGATCCACCCCGTACATCGTCCGGCCGCCGACGAGTTCGCGGCCGGTGACCAGTTCCGCCTGGATCCGGACGAAGACGTCCCGTGGCGCGGCGACCCACGAGCGCGGGCCGGTGTGGGCCAGTCTCGCGCGCTCGGCCGGATCGGTCACGATCGCTGCCCTCCCGGTGACGACGACGCTCCAACCCGACCGGGCGACCGCGTCGACCTCGTCGACCTCGAAGGCGACGACGACTCCGTCCACGGCGCGGGCTAGTTCCGACGCGGCCGACGTACGCAGCAGCACCGAGCCCTCCGCGTCCAGACAGAAGTTGACCGGCAGCACGGCCGGCAGCGCCTGGCGGGTGTGCACGATACGGCCGAGGCGCGCCTTCGCCAGCAGCCCCAGGCACTCCTGCCTGTCCAGTTCGCGGAATCCGTCGTTGGCGTACATCGGCCCATCCGTCTCCTGCTTCGCACCCCACCCACCCGGACTTCGGGTGTGCGCTCCATCGTCCGTCCGGTGCGTGCCCGGGATGAGGGCCATCGGTCCCTGCCGGGCCGGAGAGCGGCCCCCTCCTACGGAGGTCCACCCGGCCCGGTTCCGCCGGAGACGTTCCGCAGGCCGATCAGGCCGGAACCGCGACGACGTCGTGCCGGGGCCCGCCGAGCACGACCTTGAGCGCCCCGGTGTCGGCCGCGCGGGAGAAGACGTCGTACGCCTCCTCCATGCCCTCCAGCGGGAAGGTGTGCGTGACCAGGGACGAGGTGGGCAGCCGGCCCGCGGCGGCCATCCGCAGCAGGGTGGGGGTGGAGTGGGTGTCCACCAAGCCCGTGGTGATCGTCACGTTCTTGATCCACAGGTCTTCCAGGTGCAGCGTGGCCGGTTTGCCGTGCACGCCGACGTTGGCCACGTGTCCGCCGGGACGCACCATACGGGTGCAGAGCTCGAAGCTCTCCGGTACGCCGACGGCCTCGATCACGACGTCCGCGCCGAGCCCGTCGGTGAGGTCGGCGACCAGTTGGTCCGGAGCCTCCCTGGGGTCGGCCACGGCGTCCGCCCCGAGGCGCCTCGCGGCCTCCAGGCGCGCGGGGGCCAGGTCCACGGCGACGATCCGCTCGGGCGAGAACAGCCGCGCGGTGGCGATCGCCGCGAGACCGATGGGGCCGACGCCCACGACGGCGACGGTGTCGCCGGGGCGGACGCGCCCGTTGACCACGCCCACCTCGTAGGAGGTGGGGAAGATGTCCGCCAGCAGCACGGCGTCCTCGGCGGCCAGGGTGCTGGGCAGCGCGTGGACGGACAGGTCGGCGTACGGGACGCGGACGTACTCGGCCTGGGTTCCGTCGATCAGGTGGCCGAGGATCCAGCCGCCCCCGCCCAGGCACTGGCCGTACGCTCCCTCCCGGCAGTAGCGGCACCGGCCGCAGGCGGTGATGCAGGAGACGAGCACCCGGTCGCCGGGCCGCACGGTCCGTACGTCGCTGCCGACCTCGACGATCTCCCCGACGGCCTCGTGCCCCAGGACCGTGCCGGGTCGGACCTCGGGCACGTCACCCTTGAGGATGTGCAGGTCCGTCCCGCAGATCGTGACGGTGTCGACCCTGACGATCGCGTCGGTGGGGTCCTTGATCCCCGGGTCGGGCACTTCCTGCCACGACGACTGTCCGGGGCCGTGGAAGACCAAGCCCTTCATGACGATCCCTGCCTCTCTCTGTCTCCCCCGGGTCCGCGGACCGGTCGTTCACCCATGGACCGCCGCGCCCGGACACAGGTGCGGTGCCGGGATTGCCCCGCAGATCCAGCTTGGCCCTCCCGGCCGGACCTCGCACGGGCCGGTCGGCCCTCCCGGTCGCCGTGCCCCGACCGGGCCAGGGCTGAAGGTCCCTTCCGGGCAATGGACTTGGTCCCGATCGGCCCGGTGTCGGCGCCTGCTCGGCCCATGTTCCGGCCGTTCCCCGGCTGTCACCTTCCTGAAGAGACGGCGACGAGGAGGCTGGGATCCATGAACGGCGGCAGGTACCCGGGGAAGACGAGCAGGGCACTGTGGCGGTGGCGGCGTAACCCGCTGCGCCGACGCGACGACGCGACGGAGGCGTGGATCGTGCTGGCCGTGTGGATCGCCGTGGTCGTCGGCGGCACGATCACCGGAGTCATGACGGCCCGTGCCGCCGAGGGGGTCTTCACCGCACAGCGTGCCGACCGTCGTCCCGTCTCGGCCGTACTCGTCTCCGACGTCCCGCGGACGGCCTCGGGTGTGGGCGGCACGTACGACAGAGCCTCGGCGAAGGTGCGCTGGACCACCCCCGAAGGCGTCACCCGTACGGCTTCGACCGTGGTGGAGACCGGACAGCGGGCCGGGACCGAGGTGGAGGTCTGGACGGACGGTCGGGGCGGGCTGCGCACGGAGCCGCCCACACCCACCGAGGCGGCCGTGGAGGCGGGCGTCCTGGGCGTCGCCGCCGGGCTCGCCCTGAGTGGTCTGGTGTTCGGCGTCGGCGGCGCCGGACGCTGGTGGCTCGACCGGCGGCGGATCGCGCTGTGGGGGACGGAGTGGGCCCGGATCGGCCCGCTGTGGAGCCAGAAGACGGGCTGACCGGCCCTCTTCGACCGTCTTGAAGCCGATGCCGTGGTCCGCGAGTCCGGGGACGGGCAGGGCGGAAGCCGAGCCCGGAACCTCTGCGGCGCGTCTCGTGCGGCGCGGGTCCCGGCCGGTCCTCACTGCCGAGGTCCGCCGTCGAGGAGTTCACCCAGGTCGCCGACGACGAGGTCGGCACCGTGCCGCAGCAGGCGCTCGCCGGTGTCGGGGCCCTGGGCACGGTCCACTCCGACGACCAGGCGGAAGCCGCCACGCCGTCCCGCCTCGACTCCCGCCAGGGCGTCCTCGACGACGGCCGCACGGTCCGGGGGGACGCCCAGTCGGCGAGCCGCCTCCAGGAAGAGGTCGGGGCACGGCTTGCCGGCCAGACCCAGCCGGGCCGCCTCTCCCCCGTCGACCAGGGCGTCGAAGAGCTCCGCCACCCCCGCCCCGGTCAGCAGCTCACGGGCGTGCCGGGAGGCCGAGACCGCCGCCACGGGGACGCGTGCCGCCCGCAGGGCCCGGACCAGCCGTACCGTGCCCGGGTACGCGTCGACGCCCTGTTCGCTCAACCGCCGGGTGAACAGCCGTTCCTTGTCCGCCGCCACGTCACGCACCGTCCGCTCGGACGGCTCGATGCCACGCGACGCGAGGAAGGCCGCTGCCCCGTCGAGCCGGGACCTGCCGTCCACGAAACGCAGATAGTCGTCGCGGATGTCGAAGGGGCGCCCCTGCCGCGGGTCTCCGGGCGGGTGCGCACGGAGGAAGGCGTCGAACGCGGTCTTCCAGGCCGCGGCGTGCACCCGTGCCGAGTCGGTGATCACTCCGTCGGTGTCGAACACGACCGCCCGGACCTGTCCCAGCGCCGGAGCGAGCGGTTCTCGGGCTGTGCCGGCCATGCGGTCTCCTTCACGGTCGGGCGCTCATTTCCGTGTCCTGGGCGCCGCTTCACGACGTGCCGCACTGCCGCACGGTCCCGGCCCCGCTTCACGAGCCGACGCGCCGGTCGAGGTCGGGGCGGGTGCCCGGGCCGGTGAGCCCGCAGTCGACGTCCACGACTCCCTCGACGGCGCGTGCGAGACGAGAGGCCAGTGGGACGAGGGCGGCGTGCCGGACCCGGCCCCTGAGGATCACGACGCCTTTGCGTACGTCCACCCGAACCGGTTCGTCGGTGTCCGGGGTGAGCCTCGGCAGGACTTCGCGCCGGATCTCCTCGGCGATGTCGACGTCGTCGCGCAGGAACACCTTCAGCAGGTCGGAGCGGCTGACGACGCCGCACAGCCGACCGTGGGCGTCGACCACGGGAAGCCGCTTGACCCGGTGCCGGGTCATCAGCCGGGCGGCTTGGGCCAGGGTCGTGTCGGCGTGCACGGTCACGGCCGGCACGGTCATGAGCTCCCCGGCCTCCACCGCGGCTGCCTTGGAGAGGTCCGACAGACGCCGGAGCGGCGGATACGGGGGCCCGGCCGCGGAGGTGTGCCCGGCCCCGGGCAGGTCCGGGTCACCGTCCCTCAGTGCTTCCTTGTGCAGCAGGTCGGCCTCGGAGACGACGCCCACGACAAGCCCTTCGTCGTCCACGACGGGAACCGCGCTGACGTGCCACTGCCGCATGGCCCGCACGACGTCCTTGAAGGCCGCCCGATGACGCACGGCCCCCACGGTGCGGGTCAGCACATCGCTCACGAGATGGGGAGTGCCGGTCATGACGACCTCCAGGGCGCTCGGGTGACGCAGCGCTACACCCTCAGCGTCGGACTCCGGGCCTGTCCTGGCACGGGGCCGAGGGGCCCCTTCGCCGTGCCGGAGGTCCCCTACGACCGCGCCGACGGCACCCGCCACACCAGCGTGGTGCCGCCTCCCTCGGGGCAGTGCCACTCCGTCCGGCCGCCGAGTTGCCCGGCCCGTTCGGCCATGTTGCGCAGGCCGCCGCGGCGGCCCTCCGGCGGGATGCCGACCCCGTCGTCCCGGACCGTCAGCACCAGCTCCCGCCCGTCGGTCGTCACCACGATCTCGGCGTGGTGCGCGCGGGCGTGGCGGGCGATGTTGGTCAACGCCTCGGACAGCACGGCGACCAGGTGGTCGGCGGTCTCCTTCGGTACGTCGGTGTCGATCAGCCCCTCCATCCGGATGCTCGGGGCGAATCCCAGGATCGGCGCCGACTCCGCGGCGACCCGCACCACGCGGGTCCGCAGGCCGACGTCGGCCGCGCCGTCCCGTGTGCGCAGCCCGAAGATGGTCGATCTGATGATCTTGATGGTCTCGTCGAGGTCGTCGACGGCCCGCAGCACCCGTTCGGAGGCCTCCGGGTGCTCGATGAGGCGGCCCGCGCTCTGCAGGGTCATGCCGGTGGCGAAGAGACGCTGGATGGCGAGGTCGTGCAGGTCCCGGGCGATCCGGTCACGGTCCTTGAGGACCGCGACCTCCTCGGCGTCCCGTCGGCGTTCGGCCAGTTCCATGGCGATGGCCGCCTGAGCGGCGAAGACGCGCAGCGGCTCGGTCTCCTTCGCGGTGAAGGGCGACTGTCCCGCCTCCCGGACCAGCAGGACGACGCCACGGATGCCCTCGTCGCGGGTGCCGACGGGAACGGCCACGGCCGGACCGAGACCGGAGAAGCGGGGCGGTCCGGCCCACACCCGCTCGTCGTTGGTGACGTCCTCGCTGGTGACCGCGGTCGCGCCGGCGAAGGCCTCGCCGATCAGAGTGCCCTCGACGGGCAGGACCAGCCCGCTCAGCGTCTGCGCCGCCTCGCCGATGGCCAGATCCACCGTGAGCGAGTCGGTGCCCGCCATCGGCACCGCGACGACGGCCAGGGCCGCGCCGGTGATGTCCCGGGCGCGTTCGGCGATCAGGCGGAGCACCAGGGCCTGCTCCGCTCCCGACATGAGGTCGTGGGTGATCTCGGCGTTGGCGCGCAGCCACCGCTCCCGCAACCGCGACTCCTCGTACAACCGCGCGTTGTCGATCGCCACACCCGCCGCCACCGCCAACGTCGACAGCACCGACTCGTCCTCCTCGTCGAACCGCGCCCCACCCCGCTTCTCCGTCAGATACAGATTCCCGAACACCTGCTCACGCACCCGGATCGGCACACCCAGAAACGAATGCATCGGAGGATGATTCGGCGGAAAACCGTACGACGCCGGATGCTCCGACAGGTTCGCCAGACGCAACGGCTCCGGACGACTGATCAACTCCCCCAGAATCCCGTGCCCCTCCGGATACGGACCGATCAACGCGATCCGCTCCTCACTCACCCCCACCGTGTGAAACGCCGACAACCGCTTCCCGTCCGGCCCGATCACACCCAACGCCGCATACTCCGCGTCCACCAGCACCGCAGCCGCCTCCACGATGCCCCGCAACGCCTGCTCCAACTCCAGCTCACGCCCGACCGACAGCACCGCCTCCAACAGACTGTGCACCCGATCCCGCGTCCCCCGCGCCGCATCCAGCCGCGCCTGCAACTCCCCCAACAGCTCATCCAACCTCAGCTGCGGCAACCTCACACGCGCTTCGTCGGAGCGTGCCACCGTGCTCCTCCGTCCTCGGTTCCAGCGAGGGGGCACCGACCGTTCCCGGTCACGAGCCACGGTAGTCCGCGCGGCCGGGGACGAACAGCGGACCAGGGCCCATCGGCCCGCCGCGGGGGACGGACAGCACCTGCCGGGCCAAGCGCCGTCCGTTCGACGCTGGAGTTGAAGCGAGTCCGCAGCCAACCCGAGGAGACCGGCGTCATGGGCCGTTACGTGTACGACTTCGCTGAGGGCGGCCGGGACATGGCCGACCTGCTCGGCGGCAAGGGAGCGAACCTGGCCGAGATGACCCGGCTGGGTCTGCCGGTCCCGCCCGGTTTCATCGTCACCACGGAGGCCTGTCGGGCCTTCCTGGCCACCGGTGACGAACCGGAGGGGATGACGGAGGAGATCTCCCGGCATCTGACGGCCGTGGAGCGGGCGGCCGGACGGTCCCTGGGGCAGCGGGACGACCCGTTGCTGCTGTCGGTCCGCTCGGGGGCGCGGTTCTCCATGCCCGGCATGATGGAGACGGTCCTGGACATCGGTCTGAACGACGAATCCGTCCAGGGACTCGCCAAGTCGTCGGGGAACGAGCGGTTCGCCTGGGACTCCTACCGTCGACTCGTCCAGATGTTCGGCAGCACGGTGCTGGGGGTCGACGCGGCCCTCTTCGAAGGCGCCCTCACCCTGCTCAAGGAGGCTCGGGAGGTCCGGGACGACGTGCAGCTCGACGCGGGCGACCTCGCCTGGCTCGTGGAGACCTACAAGTCCCTGATCCGCGACGAGACCGGGGAGGACTTCCCCCAGTCGCCGGCTGAGCAGCTGCGCCTCGCCGTCCTCGCGGTCTTCCGTTCCTGGAACGGCGAGCGCGCCCGCCTGTACCGCAGGCGTGAGCACATCCCGGACGATCTGGGCACCGCGGTCACCGTGCAGCGCATGGTCTTCGGCAACCTCGGGAACGACTCCGGCAGCGGCGTGGCCTTCACCCGGGACCCGGCCACCGGGCGCCCCGGGCTCTACGGGGACTATCTGTCCAACGCCCAGGGCGAGGACGTCGTCGCCGGTATCCGCAACACCGTCCCGCTGACGGCCCTGGAACGGCTGGACCCGGATGCGTACCGGCGGCTGCGCGACCACATGGGCACCCTGGAGCGGCACTACCGCGACCTGTGCGACATCGAGTTCACCATCGAGCGCGGTCGGTTGTGGATGCTGCAGACCCGGGTCGGCAAGCGCACCGCCGAGGCCGCGTTCGCCATCGCCGCCGAGCTGGTCGAGGAGGGGCTCATCACTGCGGACGAGGCGCTCGCCCGGGTGAGCGGGGACGGCCTGGCGCGGCTGATGTTCCCGCGCTTCGACACCACCGCGACCGGTGATGCCCTCGCCCACGGGCTGCCCGCCTCGCCCGGTGCCGCGGTGGGCGCGGCGGTCTTCGACTCGGCCGAGGCCGCGCGCCGGGCCGCAGCCGGCGAGAAGGTCGTCCTCGTACGCCAGGAGACCACCCCCGACGACCTGCCCGGCATGCTGGCCGCCGAGGCGGTGCTCACCAGCCGCGGCGGCAGGACCAGCCACGCCGCCGTCGTGGCCCGCGGCCTGGGCAAGGTCTGTGTGTGCGGCGCCGAGGACCTCACCGTGAACACCGACGCCCGCCGCTTCACCACACCTGACGGCACCGTCGTCGAGGAGGGCACGGTCGTCTCGGTCGACGGATCGACCGGTGCCGTGTACCTGGGTGGCGTTCCGCTGGTGGCCTCGGCGTTCATGCGCCACCTGGAGACCGGCGAGCAGGCGGACGCGATCGTCGCGGCCGGTGCCCGGGCCCTGCGACACGCCGACTCCGTGCGGCGGCTGGAGGTGCGCGCCAACGCCGACACGCCCGAGGACGCGGCCCGCGCCAGGCGGTTCGGAGCGCAGGGCATCGGGTTGTGCCGCACCGAGCACATGTTCCTCGGCGAGCGGCGCGCGCTGGTCGAGGCGATGATCCTGGCCCGCTCCGACGCCGAGCGCGAGCGGGCGCTCGGGGAGTTGCTGCCCCTGCAACGACGGGACTTCGTCGGCATCCTGGAGGCGATGGACGGCCTGCCGGTCACCATCCGTCTGCTGGACCCGCCGCTGCACGAGTTCCTGCCCGACCGCACCGAGCTCGCCGTCCGTGTCGCCACCGCCGAGGCCCGGGGTGAGCTGCCCGCCGCGCACGACACCGAGCTGCTGGAGGCGGTGAACCGCATGCACGAGGAGAACCCGATGCTCGGGCTGCGGGGCGTGCGCCTTGAGCTGGTGGTGCCCGGTCTGGTCGCCATGCAGGTCCGGGCCATCGCCGAAGCGGTCGTGGAACGCGTCCGGGCCGGTGGCACCCCGCACGCGGAGATCATGGTCCCGCTGGTCGGCGCGGTGGAGGAGCTCCGGCTCGCCCGCGCGGAGGTGGAGCAGGTGCTGGCCCGGGTCGAGGAGGAGACCGGTGTGGCCGTGCGCTGTCCCGTCGGCACCATGATCGAACTGCCCAGGGCCGCGCTCACCGCGGGCCGGATCGCCGAGGAGGCGCAGTTCTTCTCCTTCGGCACCAACGACCTCACCCAGACCGTGTGGGGATTCTCCCGTGACGACGTCGAGGCGGCCTTCTTCTCCGCCTACCTCGACAAGGGCGTCTTCACGACCTCTCCGTTCGAGACGATCGACCGTGACGGTGTGGGCCGGCTGGTGCGGATCGCGGTCGACGAGGGCCGCGCCGCCTGTCCCGACCTGACGATCGGGGTGTGCGGGGAGCACGGCGGCGACCCGGAGTCCGTGCACTTCTTCCACGCGGCGGGGCTCGACTACGTCTCCTGCTCGCCGTTCCGCGTCCCCGTGGCCCGCCTGGAGGCCGGCCGGGCCGCCCTCTCCGGGACGGATGTCAGCGACAGCCGCTGACATCCGTCCCCCCGATACGGGACCAACGGCACATGTGCGGCACCGCGGTCCGCGGGACAGTGAGAGACAGGAGCGGCGCCGATCCCCCGCGGTGTCGCTCCGCCCGTACCCGTGACGACACCCGCACCAGCCAAAGCGCCGCCCCGCCCCTCCTGTCCGGGGGCGGGGCGGTCCGGCGGGCGCCGCGTCAGGGGTGCGGGACGACGGCCACCGGAGCCATTGAGCGCCGCAGGACCGCGTAGGTCACGGGACCGATGTGCGGGGACAGCGGGGTTCGGCGGATGCGGCGGCCCACGACCACCAGGGAGGCGTCGGCGGAGGCGTCCACCAGATGCGCGCCGGCGCGGCCGACCACGGCCTCCTCGGTCACCCGCACGCCCGGAAACTTCTCGCGCCAGGGAGCGAGTACGGCGGACGGCCCGTCCTCGTCCTCGGCCGTGGACGGCCCCTGCTCGGCACCTGTCCCGCCTCTGTCGCCGTGCGGCGACGTGCCGTGTCCGTGGACGACGCGCAAACCCGTCGCACGCCGTGCCGCCGCTTCGAAGGCGAACGCGACGACCGTGTCGTCGGGGTCGTCGAGGTCCAGCCCCAGCACGACGTCCCGGTAGGCGGTCGTACCGATACCCGGGGCGTCGGTCCGGTACTCGGCCGCCGCCTCGGCGCGGACGAGGACGACCGGCCGTCCGGCCCGCGCCACCACGGCCGCCGCGACCGAGCCGAGCAGGAACCCGGCGGCCCTGCCCAGCCCTCGTGACCCGAGCACCAGCACCTCGCTGTCCTCGGCCACCGCGACCAGGGCCGACGCGGGGTGCCCGGGGATCCGCCGGGCCTCGACCGGCAGGCCGGGGTGGCGGTGGGCCAGTCGGGTGACCGACTCGCGCAGCAGCGCGGCGGAGCGGTCGGCGCCGGGCGGAGCGACGCGTTCGCCGGCGAAGGGCACGTAACTGTGCGGGGGAAGGTCGTCGGCGTGCACGACCCGCAGGGGCAGGGAGGACATCCGGGCCTCACGTGCGGCCCAGTCGGCGGCCGCACAACTCTCCGACGAGCCGTCCAGTCCGACGGCGACGAAACGGGACGGTGACATGGGCCGGTCTCCTTGCGTCTCCACGGTCATGCGGCGGGTACGACGACCACCGGACAGTGCGCGTGGCGCAGCAGGACGGGGGCGACCTGCGGGTGGGGCGGGGCGACGGCGGACGTCCGGTGGTGCGAGCCGACGACCACCAGACCGGCCTCGCGGGTCGACGCCAGCAACGCCTCCGGCGCACTCGTCCGCACCGTGACGGATTCCACCACGACATCGGCGTACCGCTCCCGCAGCGCGGCGAGGGCGAAGCGCGGGACGGCCTCCTCCACTCGTTCAGACGAGGCGGCCGGGTCCCGTGGTGCGCCCTGTGTGCCCACGAGCGGCGGCAGTACGGGCGTGACGCGGCGGTGGGGCCAGGAGTGCAGGACACGCAGCCGGGCTCCGCGTCGCCGGGCCTCCTCGAAGGCGTAGACGGCGGCCCGCTCGTCCCTGTCGTCCTCCAGGCCGAGCACCACCTCACGCCCGCTGTCGCACAGGTGGTCCCCGCGTACGACGAGCAGGGGCCCGCGCGCACGTCGGGCCAGCCGCAGGCCGACCGACCCGAGGAGCAGGCCGGCGACGCGCCCCATGCCCCGGGAGCCCACGACGGTGAGCGCCGCGTCGGCGCCCTCCCGCGCCAGCGCCCGTACGGCGCCGCCCTCGGCCGCGACGGTCCGCACCGCAAGGCCGGGGTGCCGCGCGCGGACGCGTGCGACGGCGGCGGCCAGGATCGGTACCGTCTCGGCGCGGTCCTGAGCGGCGCACACCAGCCGCAGCTCGGCTTCGCGCCGGACCGCTTCCCCGGCTGCCCAGTCCAGGGCCCTGGTGGAGGACAGGGTGCCGTCCACTCCTACGACGACATGGTGGTGGGTCATGGCTCGGCCTCTCTCGACAGGCTGTGACCGGGGAGCACCGGACGGTGGCCCCCACCCACGATGCTGGCCTCGGTCCGCCTGCGGCGGCAGGAGCCGGGAGAACCCGGCGGCGTGCCGAACGGCCCCTGTCCGCAGGGACGTTCGGGCCGTGGCGTGGGGGTCGTGGCGTGCGGTGCGCCGCGCGGCGGGCCGGCCGGGCCGTGCGGGACCCGCGGTAGGGACCGAACGGCCCTACCGCGGATCGCACGGGTTGGCTTGTCTTTCTCCATGGACGGCAACCACACGAGGTCCTCCCCGTACCGCACGACGCGGGCGGCCGACGGCAGCACGGTCGTGACGCTGCACGGCGAGCTCGACCTGCTGGCGGTACCGGCCCTCTCGGCGGCCCTGGACGCCCTGACGGCCGTGTCCCGTCCCGACCTGGTGCTGGATCTGCGTTCCGTGTCCTTCGTCGACTGCTCCGGTCTCGGTGTCCTGTGCCGGGCGAAGAGCCGGGTCCGGGCCCGGCACGGCCGGCTGCGGCTGGTCACGCGCGCGGGCGCCTTCCGGCGGCTGCTGCGGTGCACGGGGCTGAGCGACGCCTTCGAGGTGCACCCGGACCTGCCCGAGGCGCTCGGCGACGGGGTGCCGGTGCAACGGGCCACGGCCTCACACGGGTGAGACCGTGGCCCGGCGGCGTCAGGCCCAGTGCCAGTCGGCGATCTCCGGCAGATCGGTCCCGTGCTCGCGGATCCAGGCGTGGTGACGGGTCCTCGCGTCCGCCATCTGCTGGCGAACGGCGGCGGCGCGGACGGCGAGGCCGGGGACACGGTCGATGACGTCCATCACGAGGCGGTAGCGGTCCAGGTCGTTGCGGACGACCATGTCGAACGGGGTGGTCGTCGTCCCGGACTCCTTGTAGCCGCGGACGTGTGTGTTGCCGTGGCCCGCGCGGCGGTAGGCGAGACGGTGGATGAGCCACGGATAGCCGTGGTAGGCGAAGATCACCGGCTTGTCCGTGGTGAACAGGCCGTCGTACTCGAAGTCGGTCATGCCGTGCGGGTGCTCCTCGCGGGGCAGCAGCCGGGTCATGTCCACGACGTTGACCACCCGCACGGCGAGCTGGGGCAGATGGCGGCGCAGCAGCTGCGCGGCGGCCAGGACCTCCTGGGTGGGCACGTCTCCGGCGCAGGCGAGCACGACGTCCGGTTCGCCGCCGTTCTCGCTGCCCGCCCAGTCCCAGATACCGGCGCCGCGCGCGCAGTGGGCGCGGGCCTCGTCCATCGACAGCCAGTCGAAGCAGGGCTGTTTGCCGGCCACGATCACGTTGACGTAGTCACGGCTGCGCAGGGCGTGGTCCGCGACCGACAGCAGCGTGTTGGCGTCCGGCGGCAGATAGACGCGGACGACCTCGGGGCTCTTGTTGAGGACATGGTCGACGAAGCCGGGGTCCTGGTGGGAGAAGCCGTTGTGGTCCTGCCGCCAGACGTGCGAGGTGAGCAGGTAGTTGAGGGAGGCGATGGGGGCCCGCCAGGGCAACTCCCGTGCTGTCCTCAGCCACTTGATGTGCTGGTTGACCATGGAGTCGACGATGTGCACGAACGCCTCGTAGCAGGAGAACAGTCCGTGCCGGCCGGTGAGGAGGTAGCCCTCCAGCCAGCCCTGGCAGAGGTGTTCGGAGAGGATCTCCAGGACCCGGCCGTGCCGGTCGAGGTGTTCGTCGACGGGCAGGTGCTCGGCCTGCCAGGCCTTGCCGCTGGCGTCGAAGACGGCCTGCAGGCGGTTGGAGGCGGTCTCGTCCGGTCCGACGAGCCGGAAGTCCCGGCGAAGTCGGGTGTCCTTCATGACCTGTGCCAGGAGGTCGCCGAGGACCCGGGTCGGCTCGTGGAGCGTCGTGCCCGGCTTCTCGACCGGTACGGCGAAGTCGTCCAGGGAGCGGACGGGCAGGTCGCGGACGAGGAGTCCGCCGTTGGCGTGCGGGGTGGCGCCCAGCCGCCGGGTGCCGGAGGGGACGCAGGCGAGCACGTCGTCGACCGGGCGGCCGTCGGGGCCGAACAGTTCGTGCGGCCGGTACGAGCGCAGCCAGGCCTCCAGTTGGCGCAGGTGCTCGGGGTTCTCCCGGACGCCGGCGAGCGGGACCTGGTGGGCACGCCAGGTGCCCTCGACGGGTTGCCCGTCGACCTCGGCGGGGCCGGTCCAGCCCTTGGGGGTGCGCAGCACGATCATGGGCCAGCGCACGCGTTCGGCGACGCCGCCCTCGCGGGCGGTGCGCCGCATCAGGGCGATGCTGTCCAGCGCCTCGTCGAAGGCGTGCGCCAGGGCGCGGTGGACGGTGGCCGGGTCGTCGCCGGTGACGTGCAGGGGGGTGTGGCCGTAGCCGCGCAGGAGGGCGTCGAGTTCGGCCTGCGGGAGACGGGAGAGCACCGTGGGGTTGGCGATCTTGTAGCCGTTGAGGTGGAGGATGGGCAGGACGGCGCCGTCGAGGACCGGATCGAGGAACTTGTTGGAGTGCCAGGAGGCGGCCAGCGGGCCGGTCTCCGCCTCGCCGTCGCCGATGACACACGCCACCAGCAGGTCGGGGTTGTCGAAGGCGGCGCCGTAGGCGTGGGCGAGGGAGTAGCCGAGCTCACCGCCCTCGTGGATCGAACCCGGGACCTCGGGCGCCACATGGCTCGGCACCCCGCCCGGGAAGGAGAACTGACGGAAGAGCCGTTCCATGCCGGGCGCGTCGCGGGTGACGTCCGGGTAGGTCTCGCTGTAACTGCCGTCGAGCCAGGAGCCGGCCAGGACGGACGGCCCGCCGTGGCCGGGGCCCCAGACGCACAGGGCGTCGAGGTCGCGCGCCTTGATCACCCGGTTGAGGTGGGTGTACACGAGGTTGAGGCCCGGCGAGGTGCCCCAGTGTCCGAGCAGCCGCGGTTTGATGTGCTCCGGGAGCAGCGGTTCGGTCAGCAGCGGGTTCGCCATCAGGTAGATCTGTCCGGCCGCGAGGTAGTTGGCGGCCCGCCAGTGGGCGTCCAGGGTGCGCAGTTCGTCGTCGGAAAGTACGGTGACGTTCTGGTGTTCGACCTGGGTCATGGGTGACTCCGGAACTCATCGACGGGGTCGTCGGGCGGTGGAGGACGGCATGGCCGGCAAGAAGGCGACGAAGGTGTCGCGTGCGGCGTACGAGCAGGAACTGCTGCGCCTGCAGACGGAGTTGGTGAAGCTGCAGGAGTGGGTGCGGACCGAGGGGGCCCGGCTGGTGGTGGTCTTCGAGGGGCGGGACGCGGCGGGCAAGGGCGGCACGATCAAGCGGGTCGCCGAGCACCTCAATCCCCGTGTCGCCCGGATCGCCGCGCTCCCCAAGCCGACGGAACGCGAGCGCACCCAGTGGTACTTCCAGCGGTACGTCGCGCAGTTGCCGGCCGCCGGGGAGATCGTGCTGTTCGACCGGTCCTGGTACAACCGGGCCGGTGTGGAGCACGTCATGGGCTTCTGCACAAAGGAGGAGTATCAGCTTTTTCTCCGCCAATGCCCCATTTTCGAGCACATGTTGATCGAGGACGGGATCATGCTGCGCAAGTACTGGTTCTCGGTGAGCGACACCGAGCAGCAGGAGCGCTTCCGACGGCGTCTGGAGGACCCGCTGCGGCGCTGGAAGCTGTCGCCGATGGACCTGGAGTCGCTCACCCACTGGGAGGCGTACTCGCGCGCGAAGGACGAGATGATGGTGCACACCGACATCACCGAGGCACCGTGGTACGTCGTCGAGAGCGACGACAAGCGCCGGGCCCGGCTGAACATGATCGCTCACCTGCTGGCGTCCGTGCCGTACCGCGAGGTGCCGCCCCCGGTGCTCGAACTGCCGGAGCGCCCGCCGTCGACCGGCTACGAGCGTCCGCCGCGTGATCTGCGGACCTATGTCCCCGATCACGCGGCGGGTCTCTGAACAGCCGGTCACCCTGCTCACTCCGGCTCGGGCACGATGACGACCGGGCAGGCGGAGTGGTGCAGCACTCCGTGCGTCGCCCGGCCCAGCTGGAGTCCGAAGTGCCGCTGCCGGCGCCTGGCCCCGATGACGAGCAGGTCGGCGTCGAGGGAGGCGTCCGACAGCACGGTCCGGGCGTGGCCCTCGGCGGTACGGCGGCGCAGCCGGACGTCGTCGGGGGCCTTCTCGAGGGCGGCCTCCAGCTCCTCGACGGCCCGCTCCTCGTGCAGCCGGGCCGGCTCCCCCGTCAGCAACGGGTGGTCGGTGGTCTCGTGCACGGGGCACCGCCAGGCCCGCACCGCCTCGACCTCGGCCCCGCGCCGCCGCGCCTCGTCGAAGGCGAACCGCAGCGCCGCCGAGGACGTCTGCCGCTCTCCGACACCGACGACGATCCGGCCGTGCGTGGCGGGCAGGGCCCGGTTGTCGTGGCTGCCGCGTACGACGACCATCGGGCAGTGCGCGTGCGCGGCCACCGTCAGGCTCACCGAACCCATGAGCGCCTCGGTCAGGCTGCTGCGGCCCCGGCTGCCGGTCACCAGCAGGGAGGCGGTGCGGCTCTCCCGGAGCAGCGTGTACTCGGGCTCCTCGGGCAGCACCTCGGTGGTGACCTTCACCTCCGGACGGCGGAGGCCGGCCTGCTGGGCGGCGCTCTCCACGATCACCTCGGCGCGCACGCCCTCGGGCGGCTCGCCCACGTCCTCGGACACGTGAGCGCCCTCGTAGCGCTCCCACAGCGAGGCGTACACCAGCCGCAGTGGCGCGCCACGCAGCGCGGCCTCGTCGGCCGCCCAGTCCACGGCCCGCAGGCTGGGCTCGGAGCCGTCCACGCCGACGACGACCGGCAGGTCACTCGTCATCCCGCTCACCGTCCCACACCCATGTCGAACACGATCCGGGCCTTGACCTGGCCGCGCAGCACCTCGTCGATGGAGTCGTTGACGGAGTCCAGGGGGCGGGTCTCGCAGATGACCCTGGTCCGGCCGGCCGCGTGCAGCTGGAAGACCTCGGCGAGGTCCTGCCGGGTGCCCACGATCGAGCCGATCACACTCGTGCCGTTCAGGACGGTGTCGAAGATCGGGACCTGGACGGTGCCGTGGGCGGGGAGGGCTACCATGACGAGCTTGCCGCCGCGCCTGAGACCCGTGTTGACGGCCGCGAAGGCGGCGTCGTTCACGGCGAGGGCGATGGCCGCGTGGGCGCCGCCGTGCCGCTTGAGCACCTCGCCGACGTCCTCCTTGCGGGCGTCGACGACGATGTCGGCACCGAGCTCGGCGGCCAGTTCCAGCTTCTCGTCGGTGACGTCGATCGCGGCGACGGTCGCTCCGGCGATCTTGGCGTACTGCACGGCGAGGTGGCCGAGGCCGCCGACCCCGGAGATCGCGACCAGCTGAGAGGGTCGTACGTCGGCGACCTTGAGCGCCTTGTACGTGGTCACGCCGGCGCAGGTGAGCGGTGCCGCGTCGACGGCGGTGACGCCGTCCGGCACGGGCTGGGCGAAGTCGGCCCAGGCCAGCATCTTCTCGGCGTACCCGCCGTCGCAGCCGTAGCCGGTGTTGATCTGCTGCTCGCACAGCGTCTCCCAGCCCGACAGACAGTGCTCGCACCGTCCGCAGGCCCTGCCGAGCCAGGGCACGGCGACACGCTGGCCGAGACGGAGGTGGGTGACGCCGTCGCCGATCTTCTCGACCAGACCGACGCCCTCGTGACCGGGGACGAACGGCGGGTTCGGCTTGACGGGCCAGTCGCCGTGGGCGGCGTGGATGTCGGTGTGGCACAGCCCGGACGCCTCGACACGGATGCGGACCTGGCCGGGGCCGGGCTCGGGGTCGGGGCGGTCCTCGATGACCAGGGGCTCGCCGAACGCTCGGACGACCGCTGCCTTCATGGGTTCAACTCCTCGGTTGGTGGCGTCAGTCGTGCGGGACGACGGCGACGGGGGCGGCGCAGTGGTGCAGGACCGCGTGGGTGACGGGACCGATGTGGGCGCCGAAGGGGTTGCGGCGGATCCGGCGGCCCACGACGACCAGGGATGCCTCGCGGGACGCGTCGACGAGGTGGTTGCCGGGGGTGCCGTAGTGCGACTCCTCGGTGACCTCGACGTCCGGGTGCTTCTCGCGCCACGGGCGCAGGACCTCGGTCAGGGCGATGGTCTCGCTGCGGGCGAGGGCACCGTGGAGTTCGAGGTCGACGGAGAGGCCGTACGCGTAGTAGGGCGGCGGGTTCCAGCCGTGCACGACGCGCAGGGAGGTGTTCCGGCGGGCGGCCGCCGCGAACGCGAACTCGATCAGTTCCTCGTCGGGGCTCTCGATGTCGAGGCCGAGGACGACGGGCTTGAACGGTGTCGCCGCGGACGGGATGCCGGCCGGGTCCATCTCGTGCTCGTCCGAGGCCAGTTCGGTGGCACGGACCAGGACCGTCGGCCGTTCGGTGTGTGCCACCACCGCCAGCCCGACCGAGCCGACCATGAAGCCGCCGATGCCGCTCAGTCCGCGGGAGCCCAGGACCAGCAGTGCGGCGTCCTTCGCCTCGTCGACCAGCACCTCGGAGGGGCGACCGGAGGCGTGCTCGGTGACGACCTCCAGCCCGGGGTGACGCAGACGGATGCCCTCGGCCGCCTCGCGGGGGACGCGCTCGGTCCAGTGCTGCTGTGTCTCCGCGCCGAGCAGCGGCGCCTGCGCCATGGGTGCCGGGACGGGCTCCCAGACGTGGACCAGCTTCAGCGGGACGCCGAGCAGCTGGGCCTCACGGGCCGCCCACTCGGCCGCCGAGCGGCTCTCACGGGAGCCGTCGAGGCCGACGGTGACGGTGCGGTTCATGATCTCCACCTTTGGAGTAGGGGGTAATGATCGGAGGGGTCGCGCGAGGGCTGCGGGGTCCCGATTCGAGCTTCGTCCGCCGGGGCGGTTCCCGGCAGGGGCCGCAGGTCCCTCGGGAGGGCCGACCGGCCCTGCGCGGTGCCGTGGTGGGGCTGCGGGCCCACAGTCGGGACCGCAGCCCTTCCCGCGGTCAACGCAGCCAGGGGCTGCGGCGCACCAGTGGGAGTCCGGCCCAGAACCTGCCGAGGCCCAGGGTGTTGCCGGCGGCCGTGGCGGCGAGCACCACCATGACGACGGCGTAGACGAGGTGGTACTCGGCGAACGGGTTGGTCGACATGCTCGGCGAACCGTCCGACAGGTGCCGCGCGGGCGGCCATTCGGCGATCCACATCAGCGCCATCGTGACCGTGCCGGCGACGGCCGCGAGCCGCAGCGCCACACCGGCGGTGAGGGCGACTCCGATGCCGAGCAGACCGAGCATGAACAGCCAGTCGGCCCAGGCGTCCCCCGCCCAGGCGTGGAAGGTGGACTCCATCGGCCCGACGGCCACGGAGCCGAGGAAGCCCTTGGTGGGCGAACCGCCGTCGATCCAGCCCTTGCCGGACTGGGTGGCGTAGCCGAGGCCGAAGGTCTTGTCGAGGAACGCCCACAGGAAGACGAATCCGGTGAGCAGGCGCAGGGAGGCGAGGGCGTAGGCCGCCACCGCGTGCGTGCCGGTCGCCTCCGCGAGGGCGGGCTCGGCCGGCGAGGCGGTCCGGAGCGCGCGGAAGGAGGGCAGGTGGAGGCCCGGCCTCCGGTGAGGGTGCTCGTGCACGGCCATGATGGGCTTCCCTTCGGGAAAGGTGGGGACGCGGTGTGATGCCTTCACTCTCCTCGCGTCAGGCTCGCCGCGCCGGATGCCGAAGGTCTGCGGCGGGAGGGCTGAACGTCCCTGCGCACAAGGCCTGTTGGGGACCGGAGCCGGGGTCAGTAGGCGCGCACGCCGTGCGTCCTGAACCGTTCGCGGACCCGTTCGGTCAGGTCGGCGTCCGGGCAGGGGGTGTCGCGGAGCAGGAACGGCAGCCCGAGGGCCTCGTACTTGGCGGCGCCGAGCTTGTGGAACGGCAGGACGTCCACGCGGTCGACCGCGCCGAGGCCGGCCACGAAGCGGGCGAGGCCCTCGACGGACTCCGGTTCGTCCGTCCAGCCGGGCACCAGGACGTACCTGATCCACATCGGGACGCCGAGCCGGTCGAGGCGGGTGGCGAAGTTCAGGGTGGGGCCGAGTTCGCCGCCCGTGAGCCGCCGGTAGGTGGTGACGTCGAAGGACTTGATGTCCAGCAGGACCAGGTCCGTGACGGCCAGGAGTGCGTCGGCGGCGCGGGCGCCGAGGAAGCCCGAGGTGTCGAGGGCGGTGTGGAGCCCCAACTCCTTGCAGCGGCGCAGGATCTCACTGGTGAACCCGGACTGGAGAAGGGGTTCGCCGCCCGTGAGGGTGACGCCGCCGCCGGCCGTGGTGAGGAACGCGTGGTACTTCTCGATCTCCGCCATCACCTCGTCGACCGTGGTCTCCTTCCCGTCGCGCATGTGCCAGGTGTCGGGGTTGGCGCAGTACAGACAGCGCAGCGGACAGCCGGCGACGAAGAGGACGAAGCGGGTCCCGGGCCCGTCCACGCCGGTGGACAGGTCCCAGGAGTGGATCCGGCCCAGGAGCGAGGGCATCCGGCTCACATCGATCCGTGGAAGGTGCGGCTGATCACGTCGAGCTGCTGCTCGCGGGTCAGCCGCACGAAGTTGACGGCGTATCCGGAGACGCGGACCGTCAGGTCGGGGTACATCTCCGGGTGCTCCATCGCGTCCTGGAGGGTGGCACGGTCCAGGACGTTGACGTTCATGTGGAAGCCGCCCGCGGCCGTGTAGGCGTCGAGGATGCCGACGAGATGGCCCGCGCGTTCGTCGGGACGGTGGCCGAGTCCCTCCGGGGTGATGGTCGTCGTCAGCGAGATGCCGTCGCGGGCCTGCTCGTAGGGCAGTTTGGCCACCGACAGGGCCGAGGCGGCGACCCCGTGCCGGTCGCGGCCGTTCATGGGGTTGGCGCCGGGCGCGAAGGGCTGTCCGGCGCGGCGGCCGTCGGGGGTGTTGCCGGTGTGCTTGCCGTAGACGACGTTGGAGGTGATGGTGAGGACCGACAGGGTGTGTTCGGCGTCCCGGTAGGTGGGGTGCGCGCGCACCTTCGCCATGAACGACTCGACCAGGTGGACGGCGATGTCGTCGGCGCGGTCGTCGTTGTTGCCGAAGGTCGGGAAGTCCCCCTCGGTGCGGAAGTCGACGGCGAGGCCGGTGGCGTCCCGGAAGACCTTCACCCGCGCGTACTTGACGGCCGACAGGCTGTCCACGGCGACCGACAGCCCTGCGATGCCGCAGGCCATGAAGCGGTGCACCGGGTGGTCGTGCAGCGCCATCTCGATGCTTTCGTAGGCGTACTTGTCGTGCATGTAGTGGATGACGTTGAGCGCGTCGACGTACGTCGCGGCCAGCCAGTCCAGGACGCGGTCGTACGCCGCGGAGAGCTCCTCGTGGTCCAGGTACTCGCCGGTGAGCGGGGGCGCGGCAGGGGCGACCTGCTCGGAGGTCATCTCGTCCCGGCCGCCGTTGACCGCGTACAGCAGTGCCTTGGCGAGGTTCACCCGTGCCCCGAAGAACTGCATCTGCCGGCCCACGGCCATGGCGGAGACACAGCAGGCGATCGCCGTGTCGTCCCCGGTGCGCGGGCGCGTCAGCTCGTCGGACTCGTACTGGACGGCGCTGGTGTCGATGGAGACCTGGGCGCAGAACCGCTTGAAGCCCTCGGGCAGCCGCGGCGACCACAGCACCGTGAGGTTCGGCTCGGGGGCGGGGCCCAGGTTGTACAGCGTCTGCAGGAAGCGGAAGGAGGTCCGGGTGACCAGCGGGCGTCCGTCGGCGCCGATGCCGCCGATGGACTCCGTCACCCAGGTGGGGTCGCCGGAGAAGAGGGCGTCGTACTCGGGGGTGCGCAGGAACCGTACGATCCGCAGCTTGATGACGAAGTCGTCGATCAGCTCCTGGGCGCGGGTCTCGTCGAGCACCCCGTCCGTCAGGTCCCGCTGGAGGTAGACGTCGAGGAAGGTCGAGGTGCGGCCCAGCGACATCGCGGCGCCGTTCTGTTCCTTCACTGCGGCGAGGTAGCCGAGGTAGAGCCACTGGACGGCCTCGTGGGCGGTGGCCGCGGGGCGGGAGACGTCGCAGCCGTAGCCGGCGGCCATCCGGGTCAGCGCGCCCAACGCCCGGATCTGCTCGGCGAGTTCCTCCCGGTCCCGGATGACGTCGGCGGTGGAGGGCCGGGCGTCCAGCAGGGCCCGCTCGGCCTTCTTGGCCTCGGTCAGCCGGTCCGTGCCGTACAGCGCCACGCGACGGTAGTCGCCGATGATCCGGCCCCGTCCGTAGGAGTCCGGGAGCCCGGTGATGACGCCCGCCCTGCGGGCGGCCCGCATCTCGGGGGTGTAGGCGTCGAAGACGCCGTCGTTGTGGGTCTTGCGGTAGGTGCCGAAGACCCGGGTGACGAACGGGTCGGGTTCGTAGCCGTAGGCCCGCAGGCCGTTCTCCACCATCCGCAGCCCGCCGTTCGGCATGATCGCGCGCTTGAGCGGCGCGTCCGTCTGCAGGCCGACGATCAGTTCGCGGTCGCGGTCGATGTACCCGGGCGCGTGCGAGGTGATCGTCGAAGGGGTCGCGGTGTCGACGTCGAGGACGCCCCGGCTCCGCTCCTCGGGGAACAGCGCGACGATCTTCTCCCAGACGGCGCGGGTACGGTCCGTCGGGCCGCTCAGGAAGTCGGCGTCGCCCTCGTACGGGGTGTAGTTGGCCTGGATGAAGTCACGTACGTCGACCTGTTCGCGCCAGTGCGTCCCGGCGAAGTCCCGCCAGGCGTCGCTCGTTCGGCTGCCCACGGTCGTGGTCGCGGTCATCGCCGGTCCTCTCCTCGGTTGGTCGCACTGCCTGTCCCTCGGATGCTGGTCGCTCGACGCCGGGCGCGGGGAGTGCCGAGGGGCGCGCGCGACCGGGCCGTTGGGCCCTTTCTCCGGTGCCGGGCGGCCCGGGGCCCAGCGGCCGGGCGTGCGCTCACTCCGTGGGCAGCCCGGGGCGGATCAGCGTGCCCGAGAGGCCGTGGACGATCTGGTAGGCCGCGTCCAGGGCGCCGATGGCGGCCAGCCCTCCGGTGCGGCTGACGAACCGGGCGGCGGCCTCGGCCTTCGGGCCCATGGAACCCTCGGGGAAGCGGCGCCCGCGCAGCTGGTCGGGGGTGGCGTCGAGGAGGGGGCGCTGCTCCGGTGTGCCGTAGCCGTCGTAGACGTAGGGCACGTCCGTGAGGATCAGCAGGAAGTCGGCCTTCAGTTCCTCGGCGAGCAGGGCGGCGGTGAGGTCCTTGTCCACGACCGCCTCGACGCCGGTGAGCGCACCGGTGACACGGTCGGCGGTGACCGGTACGCCACCGCCGCCTCCGCAGATCACCAGCGCGCCGGTGGCGAGGAGTTCACGCACCGTGTCGGTCTCCAGGACGCGTTCGGGGCTAGGGGACGGCACGACGCGCCGTAGGCCCCCGGTGTCCGGCGCCATGTGCCAGCCGTGCTCGCGGGCGAGGCGGCGGGCGACGTCCCGCGGATACACCTGGCCCACCGGCTTGGCGGGCCGGTCGAAGGCCGGGTCGTCACGCCGGACGAGGGTGTGGGTCACCAGGGTGGCGATCCGGCGGCGCGGCATGGCGTTGTGCAGGGCGCGGGCCAGCAGGGAGCCGATCATGCCCTGGGTCTGGGCCCCGAGGAGGTGCATCGGGTAGGGCGCGCTCAGCGCGGCGTCGGACTCGCTCTCCCTCGCGAGCAGCCCGATCTGGGGTCCGTTGCCGTGGGTGACCACGAGTTCGTGTTCGCGGGCCAGAGCGGCGAGGGCGGTGGCGACCCGGTCCACGTTCGCCTGCTGGACGGCCGCGTCGGGGCGATCGCCCCGGTGCAGCAGGGCGTTGCCGCCGAGGGCGACGACCATACGCATTTCTCGGTCCTCCAAGGGGGCGACGAGTACGGTTCCGACGATGTGCGGCCGGTTCTCCGGCCGGCGCCTGCCGCGGCACGACGGCCGGAGACGGGTCCTGCGGACCGCCCGGGCGGCCGCCCACGGCAGCGGCCGTGTCGCCGTGTCGCCGACGGTGGGGCTCGCTCCTCAGTGGTGCGCCGGTGTCCGCCGGGGCGGGGGCGGGGTGCGGTCCGCCGGAGTCACGGGCGGGTGATCGGGTGTGTGGTGCGCGGGTGCCGCGGGCGGGCGGTGCGCGGTGCGGTGCGCCGGGGTGGTGGACGGCCCGTCCGGGGTGCCGTCCGTGCCGGCGGTGGGCTGCCGGTCCCGCCGGCGCCGCAGCCGCCGCACGTACAGCGCGTCGAGCACGGCGCTCAGCACGAACGTGAGCGTCGCGGACACCGCCAGGAGGACGGCGAACAGCCTCCAGAAGTCGGGAGTCAGTGAGGTACCCACGGATCTCATCCCCCTCGCTCGGGCAGGTCTTCCCATGTCTCCATGGAACAGCGGGGCCCGGGGCGCCACAGGGTGCCGTAAGGCTCGTCCGCGGTGCCGACCGGCCCGGGTGAGGGACCGGACGGCCCATGGCGGGTGAGGGCGGCGCGGCACAGGCTGGCCATGGCATTCCGGTAGACCGCCTGGAGGCACGCCATGATCACCACACCCACGCCCAGCATGCTGCGGGCGCTGCCCGCCGAGCACCGGCAGCGGCTGATGCGCGTCGCCCGAGAGGTGGCGTTCCCGCAGGGGACACGGCTGTTCGAGGAGGGGAGCCGTGCCGACCGGTTCTGGATCCTCCGCACGGGCAGCGTCGAACTCGACATGCGGGTGCCGGGCCGCCGGCCGGCCGTCATCGAGTCGCTCCGGCACAACGAACTCGTCGGCTGGTCCTGGCTGTTCCCCCCGCATGTCTGGCACCTGGGCGCCGAGGCGACGACACCGGTGCGGGCGTACGAGTTCGACGCCACGGCCGTGCGTCTCATGTGCCAGGAGGACCCGGCCATGGGCCGGGCCGTCGGCCTGTGGGTCGGAGAGGTGCTCGCCCACCGTCTGCAGGCGGCACGGACCCGGCTGCTGGACCTGTACGCCCCCTACGGCGCGGGCAACGCCGGCTGAGGCCACGGCCACCCGCCCTCCCCGGCACGGACCTCGAAGGAGAGATCATGCACGGCACACCGCACGTCGTCGGCGACGTCATGACCCGGACGGTCGTGACAGTCGGTCGCGGGACGGTCTTCAAGGAGATCGTCCGGCTGATGCGGGACAGGCGGATCAGTGCCGTGCCCGTGGTCGAGGCAGGGGGCCGGGTCGTCGGAGTGGTCTCCGAGGCGGACCTGTTGCCCAAGGAGGAGTTCCGCGACAGCGATCCCGACCGGTACACCCAGCTGCGACGCCTCACGGATCTCGCGAAGGCCGGTGCGGTGACCGCCGAGGAGCTGATGACCTCCCCCGCCCTCACGGTCGGGTCGGGGGAGACGCTCGCCCAGGCGGCCCGCACGATGGCCCGGGCCAGGGTCAAGCGGCTTCCGGTGATCGACGCGGGCGGAGTACTGGTGGGGATCGTGAGCCGCGCGGATCTGCTGAAGGTGTTCCTGCGCACCGACGAGGAGATCGCCGAGGAGGTCCGGCGCGAGGTCGTCGCCTACCTCTTCCCCTCCCCGGCCTCCGCGGTCCGGCTGGACGTGCGGGACGGTGTCGTACGACTGGGCGGCCGGGTCCGGGACACCTCGCTGGTACCGGTGGCCGCCCGGCTGATCCGTGCCGTGGAGGGTGTGGTGTCCGTGGATTTCGACCTGACGCCTCCCGGAACGTCGGCGCAGTCGCAGGAGGCGGCCGCGCCTGGATGAGGTCGCCGTCGGGCGCTTGCGGGCCGACGACGAGTGGCCGGCGGGAGATCGACGGCGGCTCGTCCGCCCGTACCTCGTGTACCGAGGTCACGCCACCGCGTTCAGCAGGTCGGCCAGTACGTCGGGCCGTTCCAGGGCGATGAAGTGGCCGGCCTCCGGCACCTCGGTGAGGTCGGCGTTCGGCAGCAGTCGCCGATCGGCCTCCCGGTCCGAGGGCCGGGACCAGTCCTTCTCGCCGTAGACGAGGTGGACGGGGGCCTTGACCTCGGGGTAGCGCGCGCGGGCGGCGATGAGGCTGGGCAGGGCCTGGTACACGCCCCGGGCGACGGCCGGGTAGCCGGGGCGGCGTCCGACTCGGAGGAGTTCGTCGACGTAGTCCTCCCGCAGCGCGCTCCGGTCGCCGAGGCCGCCCCGGAGGATCCTGCCGAGGGCGGCCCTGGGCTCCACCCCGGCGATCAGCGGGCCCACTCCCGGCGTGAGGACACCGCCGACCACCACACGGGCGAGCAGCGAGGAACGGGCGATGCCGCCGCGGAAGTCGTAGGTGTTGACCGCGACTACGCGCCGTACCCGATCCGGGAGATCGGCCGCGGTGGTCAGGGCGAGCACGGCGCCCATGGACTCTCCGACCAACGTCACGTCCTGGAGGTCGAGTTCGGTCAGGAGGCGCTCGACGCCCGCGCGCATCGCCGGCTCGTCGTACGACGCCCCGGGCACGATCTCGGAGTAGCCCATCCCCGGCAGGTCCAGGGCGTACACGGTGTACCGGTCCGCGATCGACGGGACGAGGTGCCGGAAGTGTTCGGCCTGGGTGCGTACGGTGTGCAGCAGGACCAGGGGGGCGCCGGAGCCCGCCTTGAGATAGCGCAGTGTCCCCTCGCGGCCGCGGAGTTCCGCTCGCGGGGCGATGGTGTGGCTCGTGGTCCCGGGGACGTGGATCGTGGGACCTGACTCCCGTACGGGCATCTCGCCCTCTCCCCTCCTACTTGGCCAGCTGGGCGTACAGCCCGGCCGGGTCACCGGACAGGCCCGCCTTGACCTGCCGCGAGATGTCGTCGGCGAGCACCTCGTACGCGCCCGCCTCGACCCCGTCGAGGGCGAGTGCCGCGACGTCACGGGGGTCGGACTTGGGCGCGTCGACGCCGGCCGCCAGGTCGGTGTCCACGTACCCCACGTGCAGTCCGGTGACGGAGATGCCGCGCGGCTGGAGCTCCAGGCGCAGGGAGTTGGTCTGCGACCACAGGGCGGCCTTGGAGGCGCTGTAGGAGCCGCCGAGCGCGATCCAGGAGAGCACGGAGTGGACGTTGAGGAGGTGGCCCCCGCCGTTGTGTTCGATGACGGGCGCGAAGGCCCGGGTGAGGAGGAGCGGGCCGTAGAAGTTGGTCTCGAACTCCCGGCGCACGTCGTCGACCGGGGAGTCGAGGAAGGACGCGCCGACCGAGGCACCGGCGTTGTTGATCAGCACGGTGACGTCCTCGGCCCGTGCTGCGGCGGCCGCCACGGAGGCGGGGTCGGTGACCTCCAGCGCCACGGGGACCGCGTCGGGGTGCGTCACGGTGCGCGGGTCGCGGGCCGTGGCGTAGACCTTGCCGGCACCGCGCGCGAACAGCTCCTCCACCAGCGCCTTGCCGATGCCACGGCTGCCACCGGTGACGAAGACGTGTGCGCCCTTCAATGCGGTCATGACTACCTCCGGAGAATGGGAAACCGATCGGTTTCCCTCACCGTAAACCGATCGGTTTCCAGGCGCAAGGCCGGGGGCGGGCCCGCCACGGGGGCGCGACCTCCTGGGGAAACCGATCAGTTTTCATTCGGCGTGGATCGCGTTAGCCTCGTGGTATGACCACCGAGGCGAAGCCAAGTCCCCGGGAGCGGCTGCTCAGCGCGGCGGCCACCCTCACCTACCGGCAGGGCGTCGGCATCGGCGTCGAGGCCCTGTGCCGGGCGGCGGGGGTGTCGAAGCGCTCCATGTACCAGCTGTTCGAGAGCAAGGACGCCCTGTTGGCGGCGAGCCTGGAGCAGCGCACCGCCCGCTACGTGGCGGCGCTCCTGCCCGCGGCGGAGGACGACCGACCGCCCCGGGAACGGGTCCTGCACGTCTTCCGGCAGGTGGAAGCAGAGTCGGGAACGCCCGAGTTCCACGGCTGCCCCTACCTGGCCGCCCAGATCGAGCTCAAGGACCGGAATCATCCCGCCAGCCGTGTCGCCCGGCAGATCAAGCAGAACCTCACCGGCTTCTTCCGCGCCGAGGCCGAGCGGGGCGGGGCGAAGGACGCCGACCTGCTGGCCCGGCAGCTCAGCCTGGTCTTCGACGGCGCCAGCGCCCGCGCGGGCATCGGCGCGGACACCCTCACGGGCCTCGTCGAGCCCACGGTGACCACGCTGCTCGACGCGGCGGGCATGCGCTGACCGCGTCACCTCCGGGTCTCCCGCGAAAGTGGACCACGGGGGCCGAGAGGGCTGTCGGTCGCGGCAACTATGCTCCCGCCCATGAACGAGGACGACAGAGGCCCCGTCAGACGAGTCGTCGACGGGCGCTTCGAGTTGGAGACCCGCCTCGGCGGGGGCGGGATGGGGACGGTCTGGCGGGCCCGGGACCTGGTGCTGCACCGGCTCGTGGCGGTCAAGGAGGTCCGCCCGCCCGACCGGGATCTCGCCGAGTACGACCCGGACGGCGCGCGGACGCTACGGGAACGGGTGCTGCGCGAGGCCAGGGCACTGGCCCGCATCGACCATCCGAACGTCGTGACCATCCACCACATCGTCGACGGCGGCGACGGCACCTACCCGTGGATCGTGATGGAACTGGTCAGCGGCGGCTCGCTGGCCGACCGGCTGGCCCAGGGGCCGATGCCGCCGGCCGAGGCCGCGCGGATCGGCCGCCAGGTGCTGGGCGCGCTGACCGCCGCGCACGACGCCGGGATCCAGCACCGTGACGTCAAGCCTGCCAACGTCCTGCTGCGCCCCGACGGACGCCCCGTCCTGACCGACTTCGGTATCGCCGCGATCCGCGAGACGAGCGGTCTCACCGCCACCGGCTCCGTCATCGGCACGCCGGACTTCATGGCACCGGAACGCATCTCGGGGCACGAGGGCGGGGCCGCCTCCGACCTGTGGTCGCTGGCGATGATGCTGTACGCCGCCGTGGAGGGACACCACCCGCTGCGCCGGAGCTCCACCCTGGCCACGCTCGCGGCAGTCCTCAACGACGACGTGGCGCCCCCGGTGCGCGCCGGCGCGCTGGGCGACGTCCTGATGAGCGTGCTCGTGCGTGATCCGGCGGCGCGGCCGTCCGCGGCCGCACTGGACGCGCGGCTCGCCGAGGTCGAGTCGGGGACGGCCGCCGCGCCCGCCAACCCGCCCGTCTGGGACGAACCGACGTCGTACCCGCTGAATCCGCCGACTCCCGGCACCGGGGTCGGGCCGGGCGCTTCCGGCACCACACGGATCACCTCCGCGGGCTTCGGTCCGCCGCCCGTCCAGTCACCACCCGTCCACACGCCACCCGTTCAGTCAGCGCCCCACCACTCGCCGCCCGTTCAGCCACCACTGGGCCACGCGCCGCTGGTCCAGTCGCTGCCGGGCGCGGGGCCGTACCAGCCGACGACGGCGCCCGTGAAGGAGGTACGGCGGCAGGGGCCCCGTCCCGCGCTCCTGCTGAGCCTGTCGGGAGTGTCGCTCGCCGGCGTCCTGGTCCTGCTGTGGTGGCTGCTGCCGCTGGACGACTCCCGCGACACGAACGCGAATGCCCGGCCAACGACCTCGGCCTCGGACTCGAAGTCGAAGGCGAAGTCGTCCGCCTCGCCGTCCGACGACGCGTCACCGATCGAGGACGACCAGGACACCCGGCAGTCGGACGACGTGGCAGCCGGCGGCATGCTGACCCCGGACGGCATCCGCACGGCGATCAAGGCGTTCGAGAAGGAGACCGGCCGCGACAGGTACGGGGACTTCTCGGTCTACCCGGACTACGTGTCGGCCCAGCTCATGGTCGAGGGCAGTGACACCAAGTACGACACCTACACCTACCGCCCCGGGCGGGGCGTGGAGAAGGGCATCATCAAGGGCACGCTCGTCGGCGGCGAACAGCCTGTCAGCCTTGACGACTTCAACTGGGACAAGGTTCCCGCCCTGTTGAAGGAGGCGGAGAAGAAGCTCAACGTTCCCGATCCGGAGAATCGTTACCTGCTGGTCAGGCAGCCCAACGACATCTTCCACACCCCGGCCGGCATGGCCGTGTACCTGAGCGACGAGTACAACCAGTCCGGCTACCTGGAGACCGACACCGACGGCAAGGTGACCCGGGTTTACCCCGCGGCGGGCTGACACGACACTCGGGGGCGTGGGAGTCTTCCACGCCCCCGGGTGCCGTGCTTCCGGCGTGTGCTCGCCCCTCAGTCGCGCTTCGGCATGGGCGCGCCCTCGGCTTCCCTCATCCGCTCGGGCGTCCAGTACTGCCGGACGTTCTCCGGCTCCTGCCGTGTTTCGTGGGCCGTGGTGCCGGAGTCCGGCTGCGACTCGGGTTCCGAGGCGGTGGCCGCGGTGCGCCAGGCGGCCACCGCCACCACGGCGGCCGCGACAACGGCCACGGCCGCCACCCAACGGCTCGTACCGCTACGACGCATGGCTGCCTCCTGTTCCTCTCCTACGTGCTTCAGGTGCTTCAGGTGCTCCAGGTGCTTCAGGTGACGCTGCCCTGGGCGTCGTACATCGCCTTGACCGCGTCGTCGAAGTAGGCGGCCTCGTTCCAGCCGGTCGAGGTGACGGTGCTCATCACGCCGTTGACCGATCCGAGGCCGTTGGAGTCGTTGAACTCACGCAGCCATGGTCCACCGCTGGAGCCGCCGCCGAAGTTGCACTGGAGCTCGATGCCGTTGTCACTGGCAGCGCGTGTCGTGCCCGTGCAGGCCCACTGGATCTCACCGCTGTCGAAGTTCCCCGGGTAGCCGAGGATGGTGACGGGCTGCGTGCGCGAGAAGTTCCAGCTCATTCCGTGGCCGCCGGTGACATTGACGATCTTGTTGCCGTTGAGGGGCCAGGTGGTCACCATGGCCACGTCCCGCCTGAGGTCGCTGCTGTTGATCCAGGCGTTGAACGTGCGCATCTGCTTGGCTGCGAAGGTGCCGAACGGGCGGACCCCGGAGCGGTAGCGCGGCACATAGACCCAGTTCGTCATCCAGGTGCCGCCACTGCCGCCGTGGACGCAGTGCCCGGCCGTGACCACCATCTGTTTCGAGTCGCTGTTGAGGGCGCTCGCCGAACACGCGTACGTGCCGCCGTTGCTGGGGTTGGTGAAGAACACCTTGCCCACCGCGGCGGATTCGTTGATGCGCGGGGCCGCCTGGTCCGAGCGGGCGGGGGCGGACGGGACCGTGCCCGGTTTCCCGGTGGGGTCGGCCTTCGTGGTGGCGGCGCCGGAGGGTGCGGGCGTTCTGTCGAGCGAGACGGCCTTCGCCATCCGCTCCGGTGTCCAGTAGCGCTCCAGCGCGGCGATGTCCTGGGCCGAGTCGACCGGGTCACCGCTCGACAGACGTGCGGTCCGGCCGGCACTGGTCGCGCCGCTCCCGGCGGCGGGATCACCGGCGGGCCGCTCGGCCTGGGTGCGGGCCTGCGCCGGAGCGGGGGCCGCCTCGGCTGTCGTTGCCGTACCTATCAGCGCGAGGACGGTTGCCGCGGCCAGCGGGAGTATCGCGTGTCTGAGACTTCGCACGAAGTAGCTCCTTCGAAGATCGTGGGAGGGCGCACTCGGGAGTGGAGTGCGTACTTCTGACGGCATGACCGACATGGCCGATCGGTGTGCGGGCACAGCGAACCTAGGCCGGTCGAGGACATGCCAAACAGCCTCAGATCAGCCGCTCTCTCCTTGACTCGGGGTAACGCTGCCTATTCGGCCGGTCCGGATTTCCGCTTGCTCTCCGGAAGGGCATGACCCCCGAACGGCGGACCGCTCAGCGGACCTTGGCGAGGGGCTCGACCCTGAGGTGCGACTCCTCGACGTGCTGTTCGCACTCCGGCTTCATCAGGACGCCGCGCAGGACGCGTGAAGATCGGGCCGGGGCCGGTCGTGCCGTCGGCGAGGATGCGCGCGCGTGCGGAGCCGACAGCGCTCAGGGTGGCCGGTTCGACGTTCGGGAAGTGCCTGACGATGTCCGGTTCGGGCTGTTGGCGGAGTGTCAGGTACCCCGAAGCATCGATGAGCCGTGCCTTCGGACCGGCCTGTCGCGGACCCGGGCATCCCGCGGATGCCCGGGTGCCCGCAACCGGCCTGACGCAACGTGAAGGGGCGGCATCAGCCGCCCAGGGCCGTGAGCACCACGGACCGTGCCTCCTCCTGGACCTGGCTCAGATGGTCCGGGCCGAGGAAGGACTCCCCGTAGATCTTGTAGACGTCCTCCGTGCCCGAGGGGCGGGCCGCGAACCAGGCGTTGGCGGTGGAGACCTTGATGCCGCCGAGGGCGGCTCCGTTGCCCGGGGCCTCGGTGAGGACCGATGTCACCGGGTCACCGGCGAGGGTGTCGGCGGTGACCTGGCGCGGGGACAGCTTGGCCAGCAGCGCCTTCTCCTCGCGGGACGCCGGGGCGTCGACGCGCGCGTAGGCGGGGGCGCCGAAGCGGTCGGTCAGCTCGGTGTAGTGCCGCGAGGGGGTCTTGCCGGTGACGGCCGTGATCTCGGAGGCGAGCAGCGCCAGGATGATGCCGTCCTTGTCGGTGGTCCACACCGAGCCGTCGCGGCGCAGGAAGGACGCGCCGGCCGACTCCTCGCCACCGAAGCCGAGCGTGCCGTCGGACAGTCCGTCGACGAACCACTTGAAGCCGACCGGGACTTCGACCAGCGGGCGGCCGACGTCCGCCGCGACCCGGTCGATCATGCTGGACGACACCAGGGTCTTGCCGACGCCGGCGCCCGCGGGCCACTGCTGCCGGTGCGAGAAGAGGTACGAGATCGCCACGGCCAGATAGTGGTTGGGGTTCATCAGCCCCCCGTCCGGCGTGACGATGCCGTGCCGGTCGGCGTCGGCGTCGTTGCCGGTGGCGATGTCGAACCGGTCACGCCGCTCGATCAGGGAGGCCATGGCGTACGGCGAGGAACAGTCCATGCGGATCTTGCCGTCCCAGTCCAGCGTCATGAAGCGCCAGGTGGGGTCGGTGAGCGGGTTGACCACCGTCAGATCGAGCCCGTGCCGTTCGGCGATGCGGCCCCAGTAGGCGACCGAGGCGCCACCCAGCGGGTCGGCGCCGATCCGCACGCCCGCGGACCGGATCGCCTCCAGGTCCAGCACCTCGGGAAGGTCCGCCACGTAGGCGCCGAGGAAGTCGTACCGGCCGGTGCCGGGGGCCGCGAGGGCGCGGGCGTACGGGACGCGCCGTACGTCCTTCAGGCCGCCCGCGATGATGTCGTTGGCGCGGTCCTGGATCCAGGAGGTCGCCTCCGAACCGGCCGGCCCGCCGCTCGGCGGGTTGTACTTGAAGCCGCCGTCGGCGGGCGGGTTGTGCGAGGGCGTGACGACCACGCCGTCGGCGAGCCCGGACGTACGGCCGCGGTTGTGGGTGAGGATGGCGAGCGAGACCGCCGGGGTGGGCGTGTAGCCGTCGGTCTGGTCGATGAGGACGGTCACGTCGTTGGCGGCGAACACCTCCAGGGCCGTGATCCGCGCGGGCTCGGACAGGGCGTGGGTGTCGGCGCCGAGGAAGAGGGGGCCGTCGGTGCCCTGGGCGGCACGGTACTCGCAGATGGCCTGGCTGGTGGCCGCGATGTGGTCCTCGTTGAACGCCGCCGCGAGGGACGAGCCGCGATGTCCCGAGGTGCCGAAGGCCACCCGCTGGCCGGGCTCGGCGGGGTCCGGCCGCAAGGCGTAGTACGCCGTGACCAGACGGGCCACGTCGATGAGGTCCTCGTGCCCGGCGACCTGTCCCGCTCGCGCGTCCTGCATTTCCCCGCTCCTCCGTGAAGGTCGACCGTCGAGGACCGTCGAGGACGGTCCTCCGAGTACGGTCCTCATTCTCCCCTGCCCCACCCGCCGTGACGCACGCGCACCGGGCGGCTGTTGTGGCGTCTGTCGCGCGGGGCGACCGTAAGGGTCGACGAGCAACGGGACGTCGACGTGAGGCGAGAGGCCCGACGGCAGCCCGCCGCCGCGCTGTTCGACGCGCTGGGTCCCGCCCACGAGAAGGCGTTCGCGCGTGCCCCCGTTGCCGTCGCGACGAGACCGGGAACTGAAGCGGGGTCGATGTGCGGCTGACGCGTTGGTCCCGGGCGGGCTCTCCCGCCCGGTGTCCCGGCCGCGCCCGTCACGGTCGCGTCGACGCGGAGAGCGGCACGAGCTCGGTCACCGCGTCCCGCAGTCCGGACGGCCGCGGCAGTCCCTCCGGAGTGCGGCGGCCCCACCCGGGGCCGCACAGAAGAACGGGGCTCTGTCTGCGCGCGCCGCGGATCCCCCAGCGGGTCGCGGCGATGTGCTGGGCCAGCGCCAGGCCGGCGGTGGCCCGCGACTGGGCCCACAGGGCGACCGCGGCCGGGGCGACACGGCGTACGGCCGCGTCCAGTGCCTCGGCCGGGACCGCTCCACCGAGCATCAGCACCGGCACGCTCCGCTCCGCCAGCGCGGCGGCGAGCGCCTCGAACGGCAGTGTGTGGTGCTCGTCGGGGAGACAGGCCAGCAGGACGGGCGCGGCCTCCCCCGCCGGTCCCGGCGTCGAGAGGTACATGTGCCGCAGTGTGGTGGAGATGTGCCAGGACAGCAGGTGCTCGACCTCCACGTACCGGTCGCCCGAGGACTCCCACTTGCGGCCGACCGCCCGCAGGGTGGGCGCCATCACCTCTTCCCACGCCACGACGAGCCCGTAGGCGCGCACGACGGCCAGGAGTTGTTCCTGGACAGCCGCCGCGTCCAGCCGGACGGCGGCACGGGCCAGACCCCGGCATTCCTGGCGCACGTCGCCCAGGGGCAGGGCGGAGGCCGGGGGGTGACCACGCCCTGCCCGGACTGCCGGGACAGCGGGCGCGGGAACCCCGACGTCACCGGGCCGCGCGCCCGGGGACACGACGGTCGCGCGGGGGGCCTCGGCGACCGGCCCCCTCGCCCGCTCCATGGCGGCACGGGCGGCCTCCGCCGGGGGCACTCCCGCGGCCGTCAGCCGGCACATCTCCTGGAGCATCGCCACGTCCTCGGGCGACCAGCGGCGCTGGCGGCCCTCGGCCCGTACGGCGGGCCCCAGGCCGTACCGGCGGTCCCAGGAGCGCAGCGTCGTCGGTGACACCCCCAGCCTGCGTGCGAGGAAGCCCGTCGTCACCCCGTGGCGGGGCAGTTCGGCGATCTGCTCGGGCTCAGGGGCGAAGGCGCCGGGCGCGGGACGTTCCGTCATGGTTCCTGCCTCCTTCCACACCCTGCGTGGGCCACGGGGCGCATGGGCCAGGGCCCGCGTGTCGGCCACGCGCCGTGCGGGCCACGGACGCCCGCACGGCTTGTCTTCCGGCGGACATGGCCGAACGGATGCGCTCCCCGAGCTCGAGATCGCGGCGGCTCCACCGTCGACGCCCGCCGACTCAGACCCGCCCGGTCGCCACCCGCTCCGGTTTTCACCCGGGAAAGCGGCCCGTGGAACGCAGGTGCCGGCGCCGCTCCGCGTAAGCGAGGTCGTCGCGCCACAGGCGGCCCGCGGCAGCCCGTACGAGCGGTCGCAGCAGCGGCGCCGCCTTGCGGGCCAGGGCGAAACCGGGCCGGTCCGAGGCGGCCACGACGGCCTCCACCACGGCTGTCCGGGGCCTGCCCCGGTCGTCCGGGGCCAGCGGTGTCGCATGGGTCTCCACCACCGAGCCCTCGCCCTCGCCCTCGGTGATCCGCATGACGACCGTGCGCGGCTCGGGCGCGGTGAACACCGCCCGCACCGGCACGACGAGTCGCCCGGTGAGCCTGAAGGACACGTCGACCGTGAACCCGTCCTCCTCCCCGACGGGCGCGTCGACGACGGTCAGGTCGACGAAGGAGTACGGATGGAACCAGGCGCCGTGCCACGGATCCAGCCGGTTGGCGACCACGTCCTCCGGCTCGCAGACGCCGACGCCGACATAGACCGCCGACAGCGAGACCGCGCGGTCCGGCCGTACCGGCACCACGGGTGCTTCGAGAGGCGGCTCGCCGCCCACGTCGTCCAGGCGTACCCACACCAGCACACCGTCGTCGTAGGCGGGCAGCGGCTCCCAGCCCGCGAACGGGGCGCCGGACAGGGCGAGTCCGTGCCAGTGGCACAGGAGGGTGCCGCAGCGCACCGGGCTGTCCTTCAGCGGCGCGCCCAGATGGGGGCAGGCGCCGGGCCCGGCGACCAGCCGGCCGTCCGCGGCCCGCCAGACGACGATCTCCCGGCCCGCGATCGTCCGGGCGAGCGGGCGGTCGTCCCGGACGTCCCGGGTCGCGCCGACGACGTACCAGTTGCCCGACGGGCGGGCCTGAGCGCGTTTGAGGGCTTCGGCGATCACGGCCGGGCGGGCCTCTCGCCAGGTCGGCCGCTGGCGTTCCCAGGGCACCGGGTCGCGGTTCAGGGACAGGGGATACCGGCGGCGGCCGCGGTCGGGGCGTCGAGGGCTCACGCGACCTCCTCGTGGAGCGGGTGGGGCGGGGTGGTGACGGCGGTCGGCTCATGTCCGGCGGCGGGTGCGGCTGGCGTGGTGTCCGGCTGCCGCGGTCCCGGCCGCCGTGCCCCGGCGCGCGCCGCTCGTGCCGCCCGTGCCGCCGCCAGGCGTACGAGCCCGTCGACGGCCACCGCTGCGCGCCGTCGGCGGGGGACCACCGCCCGGCGGTGCAGCACCGCGTAGCCGTCGCGGGCGACGGCGTCCAGGATCCCCCCGTACAGCACGAACGCGGTGCGGATGCAGGGGCGTGAGACGGGGTCGAGCATGGCGAGGCCCGGGGTCGCCTCCCGGTAGACACCACGGGTGAGGACCTCGAAGGCCCGCAGTGCCTCGGTGATCCGCCGGTCGCGTCGACCGGTGCGGCGGCTCCACGACAGCAGTTCCCGGTCCACTCCATGTGCGCTCAACAGGTCGGCGGGCAGGTAGACGCGGCCGCGGTCGAGATCCTCGCCGACGTCCCGCAGGAAGTTGGTCAGTTGGAAGGCCACCCCGAGGGCGGCCGCGTGCGGGGCGGCCTCCTCGCGCGGGACCACCGTGCCGAGGATCGGCAGCATCTGCAGCCCGATCACGGCGGCGGAGCCGTGCATGTAGGTGCGCAGGTCGTCGTAGGTCGGGTAGTCGGTGACCTCCAGGTCGCTGCGCATGGAGGCCATGAAGTCGCTGAAGTGCCGGTGGTCGATGGCGTACCGGCGGGCCGTGTCGGCGAGCGCGAGGACGACCGGCTCGTCACCGCCGCCGACATCGATTCCGACGTCGATTCCGACGTCGGTGCCCGCATCGATGCCGTCACCGGTCACGTCACTGATGCCGTGGCCGTCGGTCCGGGCGTGACCGTCCGTTCGTTTGTGACCGTCCGGTCGGGCGTGGGAGTCCGTTCGGGCGTGGGAGTCCGTTCGGGCGTGGGCGTCGCGCAGTCCGCGTTCCAGCCGTTCGTGGAGGAGCGCGAGGTCCGCCGCGCGGCGGTGCGCGGGTGCGTAGGTGTCCAGGGAGTCGACGATGTCGTCGGCCCAGCGGGCGAACCCGTAGAGCGCGTGCACGGCGGGGCGGCGTTCCACGGGCAGCAGCCGGGTGGCGAGGAAGTAGGTCCTGCCGTGCCGGGCGTTGAGGCGGCGGCAGCGCGTGTAGGCGTCGCGCAGCACCGGCTCGGTGATGCCCGCCGCGTCGAGTTCGCGGGCGGTCATGAGGGGGTTCCTTCCGGTGCGGCCGACGCGGTGCGCCGACGCCTGGGGACGGGGGTCGTGTGTCGGCCGGTGATGCGGGCGGCGGCGAGCTTGCCGGACAGCAGGACGGTCGGCACGCCCACACCGGGGGTGGTGCCGCAGCCGGCGAGTACGGCGTTGGCGGTGCCACGAACGAGGTTGCGCGGCCGGAACGGGCCGGTCTGCGCGAAGGTGTGGGCGGCTGAGAAGGGGGTGCCCGCCGCGTGGCCCTGGGCGTGCCAGTCGGCCGGGGTGACGAGCGCCTGCTCCTCGACGGCGTCGGCGAGGCCGTCGACGCCGCGGCGTTCCAGCTCCCGCAGGATGCTGTCGCGGTAGCGGGGAGCGAGGTCGCCCCACGCAGCGGCGTCCGGTCCGATGTCGGTGTTGGGGCAGGGCGCGAGGATGTAGTGCAGGTGGTGGCCGGGCGGGGCGAGCGTCGGGTCGGTGGCGGTCGGGCGGGTGATCAGCAGGGACGGGTCGCTCATCAGGCTTCCGGTGCGGGTGAGTTCGTCGAAGGTGCGTCGCCACGCGGTGCCGAAGGACAGGGTGTGGTGCGCGAGTCGGGGCCAGGTCCGGTCGGTGCCGGCATGCAGGACGACGGCCGACGGCGCGTGCCTGATCCGCAGCGGTCGGCGCGGCGGGCGGCCCAGCAGGGCGTAGGCGACGGGCAGGTCGGGGGTGAGGACGACGGCGTCGCACGGGATGCGCTCCTGTGCGGTGACCACGGCGGTGACGCGGTCGCCGGAGCGTTCCAGCCGGGTGACATCCTGCCCGAACCGCAGGTCCGCGCCCGCTTCGGCGGCGGCGTCCGCCATGGCCCGCGGCAGGGCGTGCATCCCGCCGCGGGGGAAGTACACGCCGGCCACGGTGTCCATGTAGGCGATCACGGCGTAGGCGGCGAGGGCACGCGCCGGCGGGACGCCCGCGTAGAGCGCCTGGAAGGAGAAGACCCGGCGCAGGCGTTCGTCGCGCAGATGGCGGCCGATTCCGGCGTCCAGCCGTCCGAAGCCGCCGAGCGCGGCGAGCCGCGCGAGGTCCGGGGTGAGCAGTTGGAAGGGGGAGTCGAAGTTGGTGTCGATGAAGCGTCTCATCTGCGCCCGGTACAGCCGCTCCAGCCAGCCGCGCAGCCGCCGGTAGCCCGCGGCCTCCTCGACGCCCGCGAAGCGTTCGACCTCTGCCTCCATGGCGTCGGCGTCGGTGTGGACGTCGAGGCCGCTGCCGTCGGCGAACAGGGCCCGGTAGGCCGGGTGCAGGGGGATGAGGTCGACGCGGTCGCGCAGGGTGGTGCCGACCGCGGCGAAGGCCTCGTCGGCGAACTCGGGCATGGTCAGCACGGTGGGGCCGGTGTCGATGCGGTAGCCGCCGCGCTCCAGGCGTCCGGCGCGGCCGCCGGGCAGCGGGTCGCGCTCGACGAGGGTGACCCGGCGGCCGGCTCCGAGCAGGTGGAGGGTGGCCGCCAGGCCGGAGAGTCCGGCGCCGACGACCACCACGTGGTCCGTGCGCCCGGGAACGGTCCTGGTCATCGGGCGGCCCCTTCGACGGCGCCCAGCAGCAGCGAGACGGGCACACCGTCCAGGGGGCCGTGAGCGTCGGAGGAGGGAGGCGGAGGTGACGGGGCGCCGGCCGTGGTGTGCAGGAGTTCCCGCAGGCGCAGTCGGCCCTCGGCCTCCAGTGGGGCGGACTCGAGGTGACGCAGGCCCTGGGCGGCGAGACGCTCGATCTTCGCCTCGACGATGTCGCGCGCGCCGGTGCGGACCAGGACGTCACGGACCTCGGCGAGACGGTGCTCCGGCAGATCGGCCCGGCCGAGGGACTGCCCCAGCACAGCGAGGGCGTGTCGGTCGTCGGCCGCCTCGGCCCGGGCCTGTGCCACGGCGACCAGGTAGGTGGGCTTGCCGGCCCGGATGTCTCCCCCGGTGGGTTTGCCGACGTGCCGGGGGCCGCCGAAGACGTCGCCGAGGTCGTCCCGGAGCTGGAAGGCGATGCCGACGCAGCGGCCGGCCGAGCACAGGGCGCGGGTCCTCGCGGCGTCCGCGCCCGCCAGCGCCGCCCCGAGGGCCAGGGGGCGCTCCACCGAGTACAGGGCGCTCTTCAGGCAGGCGGCGCGGATCGCGCGGGCCAGCGACCTGGAGGAGGTCGCCTGGCCCTGGATGTCCAGGTACTGACCGGCCACCATCTCGGTGCGCATGGTGCTCCACAGCTCGCGCACTGCGCGCTCGGCGGCCGGTGTCGCCCTGGTGGCCGCAACGATGTCGTCGGCCCAGGCCAGGGCCAGATCGCCGGCGAGAATGGCCGCGGCCTCTCCGAAACGCGTCCCGGGGACCGGCTCCATGACGTCGGCGTACTGCGCGGCGATGTCGGCGTGCAGGGCGAGTCGGCCGCGGCGCGTCCGGGAGCCGTCCATGACGTCGTCGTGGACCAACGCGCAGGTCTGGATGAGTTCGAGCGCGGCGCCGATCCGCAGGGCGGCCTCCGTCTCGGCGGCTCCTCCCCCGCACGCCCGCAGGGCCCACCAGACGAAGCGGGGCCGCATGAGCTTGCCTCCCTCCGAGGCGAAGCGCGCGACCCGCTCGGCCAGATCCCCCGCGAAGACCGGGTCGAGCGCGGCGGCCCGCTCGGTGCGCTCCGCCAGCAGACCCTCCAGCACACGTCGTACGGCCCCGGGGACGTCGCGGTCGACGGCGTGGGGCCCGCGGTCGACCGCGTGCGGCCGGCATTCGACCGCGTGCGGCCCGTACGCGTCCGCCGGCATGAGTGAGGGGTCCTCCTCACCGGATCCGGGCGGTGACGCTGCCGCGGGGTGATCCTTCGCGTCGCTTGGGCCCATCGGGGTTCCTTCCGTCGCCGGCAACAGCGGTGTCTGCTTCAACGCCTTCCGTGGCAGAGGCGCGCACGGATGCGCCGGAGGAGTGAAAAGGTGCGGCCGGTTCGCGCTGAGCGCCCGAACGCGCCGGGCGCGCGCTCCAGTGCGGCGCGTCGGCGAAGCGATGCGAAGGGACGCCAGGCGCTGCGAAGCGATGCGGTACGCCCAAAGCGCTGCACAGGCGATGCAAGTTGTCTCCCTACGGTCCGCCCTCGCAGGGTGGAGGAGTCGCAGCAGCCGGCGCACGAGCCGGTTCGAACGGGACGGGTGCCCCGCAGTCCGTCCGTCACCCCGTGGGACCCGACGGACCACAGCCCGCACAAGGAGCAGACGCCATGACTGTCATGACTCCCATGACCGCGCAACAGGCCACCAGGCACACCCACGACGGCGTACCGCCCCGGCCCCCGGCGGACGACTCCCCCGCGGGCGAGGACCTGGCCGCCGGTTTCGTCGCCGGGGACGAGGGCAGCCTGACCGCCGCGTACCACCGGTGGGGTCCCCTCGTGTTCACCCTGGCCCGGCGTTCCCTCGGCGACGCCCGGGAGGCGGAGGACGTCCGGCAGTCGGTGTTCCTCGCCGCCTGGCGCGGACGCGCCGGTTACGCCCCGGAGCGCGGCCCCCTGGGTGCCTGGCTCGTCGGCATCACCCGACGCAAGATCGCCGACGCCTTGGCGGCGCGGACGCGGCGGGCCGAACTCGTGGCGGCGGCCGGAGCGCGCCTGACCGAGGCGCCCGTGAACCCCGAGACACTGCCCGACGCCGTGCTCGACCGGGTCCTGATCGACCGGGAGTTCACCCGGATCCCGGCCCCTCAGCGCCTGGTGCTCACCCTCGCCTTCTACGACGACCTGACGCAGACGCAGATCGCCGAGGTCACCGGCTGGCCGCTGGGAACGGTCAAGAGCCACGCGCGGCGCGGGCTGCGGCGCCTGAGTCATCGTCTGCGCGAGGAAGGCGTCCTGGACGTCCTGGAACCCTCGGCGTGACACGGGAGCCGATGCGGTGCGGTGCTGCACGGGAATCGATGCGGCATCGATGCGGAATCGATGCGAGTTCGGACGCGTTCGATCTGGAGTTCGGGGACTGGGCGAACCGCTCCCCGTCCGTCGAGCCTGTCGCCGTGGCGGCCCCCGAGGCGGAAAGCTTGCGGAGGGCCATCACGAGGAGGAAGCGGCACGTGCTGGAAGCTGATGTGGCCATCGTGGGCGCGGGGGCGGCCGGCCTGTCCCTCGCCCACCGTCTGTCACGACGCGCCCCCGGCGAACCCCGCCTGTCGGTGATCCTGCTGGACGCGCCCCCCGGCCCGCTGCGTCCCCCGAGCCGTACCTGGTGCTTCTGGGAGAAGGGGCCCGGCCCGTACGACGAGGCCCTCGGTGCCGTGTGGCGGCGGCTGCGGACGCGTACCCCCGAGGGCCGCATCCTCCAGCACGACATCGCGCCCCTGGCCTACAAGATGCTCCGCTCCGACGACTTCGAGGACCTCGTCACCCGCGAACTGGCCCGCGGCGACGAGGTCCGCCGGCTGGAAGCGGCCCTCGAGACGGTGGACGGCATCCCCGGGGGCGCTGAGATCCGCGCCCGTTCCGGCCGGGGCACCCCTTTGTCGGTCCGCGTCCGCTGGGTCTTCGACTCCCGGCCCCTCGGGAGCCTGCCCCCGGCCCGCACCACCCTGTTGCAGCACTTCCGTGGCTGGTTCGTCCGCACCCCTCGACCGGTGTTCGACGCCGAGACGGTGGAGTTCATGGACTTCCGGGTACCCCAGCCACCCGGCGGGCTCGCCTTCGGCTATGTCCTGCCCACCGACAGCCGCCGCGCGCTGGTGGAGTACACGGAGTTCTCCCGCGCCGTCCTGCCCCGCGACGCCTACGACAGCGCGCTGCGTCGCTACAGCGAGGACGTGCTGGGGTTGCGCGGTTTCGAGGTCGTCGCGACGGAGAGCGGAGTCATCCCGATGACCGACGCGCGGTACAACCGCCGGGCGGGCCCTTCGGTGTTCCGCATCGGTACGGCGGGAGGCGCCACGCGGCCCTCCACGGGCTACACCTTCTCCGCGATCCAGCGGCAGACCCGAGCGATCGCCGCCGCGCTCCGCGCGGGCCGGAACCCGGTGCCTCCCCCGGCCCACACGGCCCGTTCGCGCGCGATGGACGCGGTGCTGCTGAGGGCACTGGACAGCGGCCGTGTCGACGGCGCCGCGTTCTTCACCGGACTGTTCTCGCGGGTTCCGGCGGAACGGCTGCTGCGGTTCCTGGACGGGGAGACACGCCTCCACGAGGACCTCGCCCTCGGCCTGCGCACGCCCGTGCTGCCGATGCTCCGCTCCGCGGCGGAGCTGTCCTGGCTGCCCCGCGTCCCCGCCGAGCAGCCCTTTTCCGTGCCCCCCACCGAGGAGATCCCATGACGCTGCTCCGCGACGAGGACCTGGCCGCCGCGTTCGACCACGCCTCGCGCAGCTACGACACCCTGGTGTCCGCGAATCCCGGCTATCACGGCCAGTTGCGCCGCTCGGCGCGCCGTCTCGGGCTCTCCGCGCGGGGAGCCGGTCTGCGCGTCCTCGACCTCGGCTGCGGGACCGGCGCGTCCACCGCCGCGCTCGCCGCCGTCCTCCCCGAGGCCGAGATCACCGCCGTGGACGCCTCGGCGGGCATGCTGGAACGCGCCGCCCGCAAGCCGTGGCACGAGGGAGTGAGCTTCGTGCACGCGCCCGCCGAACGGCTGACGGAGGCCGGCGTGGAGGGGCCGTTCGACGCGGTGTTCGCCGCCTATCTCTTCCGGAACGTCTCCGATCCCGACGCCGTCCTGTCGGCCGTGCGGGGCGTCCTGGCTCCCCGGGGCCGCCTGGCGGTGCACGAGTACACGCTCAGCGGCCGGGCCGTCGACCGCGCCGTGTGGACGGGTGTGTGCCGCGGCCTGGTCCTGCCTGTGGCGACCGTCCTCGGCGACGGCGGCCTCTACCGCCATCTGTGGCGCAGCGTCGTGGAGTTCGACACCGCCGACGGCTTCGCCGCCCGGGTCCGCTCCCACGGCTTCGAAGCCGTGCGGGCCCTGCCCCTGCCCGGCTGGCAGACCGGCATCACGCACACGATCGTCGCCCGCCGCCCGGCCGCGGCGGAGGACGGCCGATGAGGGCCCGCCGGGGGAACGACCCGCTGAGGCCCGGCAGGGACCGCCGGATCCGCAGGATGAACCCGGTGCCCGGCGCCCCGCGCTGCATGGGCGACCGGTCTCCGACGACCGCTGTCGTCGGGGGCGGCATCGCCGGGCTGGCGGCCGCGACGGCGCTCGCGGAACGCGGTGTGCGGGTCACCCTCCACGAACGGGAGGAGACCCTCGGCGGACGTCTGGCCGGTCGGCCCACCGTGCTGTCCGACGGGACCACCGTCACCATGAGCCGTGGCTTCCATGCGTTCTTCCGCCAGTACTACAACCTGCGCGGACTGCTGCGGCGGACCGACCCCGGCCTGACCCGTCTACGGGGCCTGCCGGACTACCCTCTGCGGCACGCCGACGGAATGTACGACAGTTTCCGCCGCGTCCCGCGCACCCCGCCGTGGAGCGCGCTGGGGTTCGTCGCCCTGAGCCCCTCCTTCGGGCTGCGGGACCTGGTCCGTATGAACCCGGTCGCCGCACTGCCCCTCCTGGACGTGCGGGTCCCCGAGGTCCACACCCGTCTCGACGACGTCAGCGCACGCGACTTCCTCGACGCGATCCGCTTCCCCGAGGCCGCGCAACACCTCGCGTTCGAGGTGTTCTCCCGCAGTTTCTTCGCCGACCCCCGCGAACTGTCCGCGGCCGAGATGGTCCTCATGTTCCACATCTACTTCCTCGGCTCGGCGGAAGGACTCCTGTTCGACGTCCCCGACGAGCCTTTCCCCACCGCCTTGTGGGACCCCCTCGCCGCCTATCTGCGCGGCCACGGCGCCGACCTGCGCACCGGGACCCCGGTCGAGGCGGTCGAGCCCACGCCCGACGGCGGTTTCCTCGTCGCCACCGGCGAGGAGGAACGGCGTTACGACGCGGTCGTCCTGGCCCTGGACACGGGGGGCCTGCGTTCCCTCGTCCAAGCTTCCCCGCGCCTGGCGGACGCCGCCTGGCGCGAGCGGGTGGCGGCGCTGCGCAGCGCGCCGCCCTTCCTGGTCTCCCGTCTGTGGCTGGACCGCCCCGTCGCCGCCGAGCGTCCCGGCTTCCTGGGCACCGCCGGCTACGGCACGCTCGACAATGTCAGCGTGCTCGAACGCTGGGAGGGTGAGGCCGCGCGCTGGGCCGCCCGCACCGGGGGGTCCGTCGTGGAGCTGCACGCCTACGCACTGTCGGAGCGCACGCCCCACGACGTCGAACAGAAGCGTCTGCTGGAGCAGTTGCACCGGGTGTACCCCGAGACGCGTGCGGCGACGGTGCTGGACGAACGGCACGAGTGGCGGGCCGACTGCCCCCTGTTCTCAGTCGGCGGGTACGGCGACCGGCCCACGGTGCGCACCAGCGACCCCGCTCTGGTGGTGGCCGGTGATCTGGTCCGCACCGGCCTCCCGGTCGCCCTCATGGAGCGGGCGGCCACCAGCGGATTCCTCGCCGCCAACGCGCTGCTGGAGCGATGGGGCGTCAGGGGCCAGACCCTGTGGACCGTCCCCGACGGCGGCCGCGGCCCTCTGCGCCGGCTGGCCCGCCTCGGCGGTCCGATGACGCCTTAACCAGAGGGAGGTCACGGACAACAGCCCGGTGAAGACCACCAGAAGCAGCACGGACGCCCACATGGGCCGGCTCCCGGGACGCGTCCACCCCTCCGCGGCCGCCGACACCGCCCACAGGAAGGCGGCCGTCGCGTAGAAGGTGCGTATCCGGCGCAGTTGCCGCACTGCGGGCAGCGGCATCAGGTGGTCTTCTCTCGGCGTCATGCCGCCCCGTGTACCCCTGTCCCCACGGTTAACCGTCACGTGTGAAGAAGACGCGGCGGTCGGCGCGGCCGAGTTGGGGTGCCCCGGCCGGGCAGGTGCGAACGCGTTCGCACCTGCCCGGCCGGGGCCGACGGAAGCGGGACCCGCTCCTCAGAGGTCGCGTCGTACCAGGTACGCCGACAGCGCCCGCAGTTCGTCCGAGGCCCCGCCCTCCGACGAAACGTCGGCCAGTGCGGCCTCCGCGGCGGCAATGTGGGCCCGCGCCTCGTCCAGCGCCGCCGCCCGGCCGCCCGCCGCCTCGACGAGCTCGGCCGCCTCCCGCGGGTCGCCCCCCGACTTCAGCAACACGGCCAGCCGCCGCGCCGCGGAGGACGGGGAGTCGAGCGCGGCCAGGACGGGGAAGGTCTTCTTGCGTTCCCGGAGGTCGCCGTGCACGGGTTTGCCGGTGACGTCGGGGTCGCCCCAGATACCCAGCACGTCGTCGACGATCTGGAAGGCCAGGCCGAGACGGCGGCCGACCCGGTCGAGCGCCGAGACGACGGGCGGCGGGCCACCGCCGAGCAGCGCGCCGAGCGCGGCCGCGCTCCCGAGCAGCGCCCCGGTCTTGTGCTCGGCCATCACCCGGTACTCCGCGGGCCGCACCCGCTCGGGCCCCGTCCAGGGGCGCGCTGCGAACAGCAGGTCCTCCGCCTGCCCGTGCACCAGGTCGCCCAGCGCCACCGACAGTACGCGTACCGCGGCGGCACCCTCCTCGGTGGCCGCGAGCGTCTCGACGGCCAGTGCGAACAGGGCGTCGCCCGCGAGCACCGCGGGCCCCGTGCCGTAGGCCTTCCACACGGCGGGGCGACGGCGGCGGGCCGCGTCCCCGTCCATGATGTCGTCGTGCAGCAGCGAGAAGGTGTGCACCAACTCCACCGCGACCGCCGCGGGCACCCCGGCCCGCCCCGGGGCACCCACCGCCTCGGCCCCGAGCACGGCCAGTGCCTGCCTCACTCCCTTGCCCTCGGACGCGGTGGCGGGGGCGCCGCCCACCTCGCACCAGCCGAAGGAGTACGCGGCCATCTCGCCCACCCAGGGGTGCAGCCGGCCGACGGCCTCCACCAGCGCCGGGCGCGCCAGCGCGCGGCAGCGTTCCAGCACGAGCGGGACATCCGTCGGCACCCGCACCGCCGAGGAGACCGGGGTCACCGTACGACCTCCGCCCGCACACCGCGATCGGCTGCCCGCTCCCGACGGGCCGCCCCGTCGCCGAGACCCTGCCCGCCCAGGCCCTCGCGACCTCCCTGGCCGCGTACGGTGCGCTCGGCATCCCGGCCCGGACCGACCTCGGCCTGGTCCCGCAGACCGAGTTCCTCCAGCGCCCGTGCCACCATCTGTCGCGCGTGCCGTAGCCCGATCCGGTCCAACTCCCCTGCCAGGTCGTCCAGTTCGGCAGCGGTCTCGGCGTGGCTCCGGCCGAGCCGGGCGAGGGACTTGGCCAACCCCAGCCTGGCCAGCGCTTCCCCGCGCGGCTCGCTCATCTCGCGGAACTCCGCGAGCGCAAGCTCGTACGTGTCCCGCGCCTCGGTGTAACGCCCCGCGCGGTAGAGGACGTTGCCACGCATCTTGTGGTTGTAGGCCAGCGCGCTGGAGAGCCGCATCTCCCGGCAGACGGCCTCCGCCTCCGACAGCAGGGCGAGCGCCCGCTCGACGTCCCCGTCCCGTGCCGAGACGATGTCGGCGAGCCCGCGCAGTGCCCAGGCGTGCCCGCGCCGGTCCTCGGCGCCCTCGGCTATCGCGGCCGCCTCTTCGAACATCGCGTAGGCACTGTCGTAGGACCCTCGTTGGCGGTGGATCTGCGCGATGCCCTCCAGCGCCCACACCGTGTGCCGCGCCTCCCCTCGCCGACGGGCCTCGGCCAGCAGCTGTTCGTGCAGCTGGGCGACGGCCTCGTAGTCGCCCTGGATCCTGCCCGTCTCAGCCAGTCCGGCGAGGGAGTAGCCGCGCACGACGACGTCCCCGCCCCGCTTGCCCATCTCGGCCGCCAGACCGAGCAGCCGCCGGGCCAGGGCGAACGAGCCGCGTTGCCGGGCCAGCGTGCCGCCGCTCCACAGGGCCCAGGCCATCGCTCCCTGGTCACCCACCGCTCTGGCCGCACGGTAGCTCGCCTTCCACGCCCGGTCGGCCTCCCCGATCTGCCCCAGCCGACGGTGCGCCTCGGCCACGGCGAGCCCGGAGCGGGCCGCCTCGCCGTGTTCCCCGGCGCGCTCGGCCTCTCTCAACTGCCGCGTGCCGGCCGCCAGTACCTCGGTGAGGGAGGAATTCACGGACAGTGTGGTCAGAGCGCCCTGGTATTCGGGTGCGAACGCCTTGCCGTACATGGAACCCTTTCGGTGCATGCGCTCTATACACTCTGCGTATACATGATGTGTATAGAGTGCGAAAATCGACGCCGCCCCAAGGAGTCGGGGCGGCGCCCGTCACCGATCAAGATGCCGTGGGCACCGGTAGGGTTGCTCGTGAGGCGTAGATCACCTCACAACCTCCCTCGTACGGCGCTCAGTTGGGGTTGCCCGCGTGGGTGAGCGTCGCCCAGGCGTTGAAGTAGTTGTCCGTGCCCGACGGCCTGCGCGCCTCGGTGTACCTCTGGGTGTGGGACATCGCGATGCCGAGGCGGTGGTGAAGGGCGTTGAAGGCGACCTCGGTGACACGTCCGAGCCCCTTGGCGACGGAGCCGCCACACAGCCAGGAGGGCACGGTGGTGCCGTTCTCGTAGGAGGTGTGGAAGCCGAGGGCGTGGCGCAGCCGGTCCTGGATCCTGGGGTAGAGGTCCTGGCCCTGGATCCGGCTGGTCTCGGCGATGTTCGCGATGGAGGCGATTCCCCAGCCGGTGTGCCCGAAGTCGCGGCACGTCTCCTGGGCGAGACCGTCGGTGAAGGTGCTCTGCCCCTGCCAGTACTTGACGATCTCGGCGCTGGTGTCGATGCTGCTGCCCGCGGGCGGCTCCGGCAGGTCACCGTCACCGTTCAGGTAGACGTACGCCGGCACGCGGGCGAGGTAAGTGCGGACGGCCTTGTCGTAGGCGGCGCGGTCCTCGATGAACACGGAGATGCCCAGCGCCGCCTCGGTCATGACCAGTTCCCAGTTGCCGTTCTTGGTGGAGGCGCCGTTGATCACCTCTGGGAGGTACACGTCGCGCAGCATGGTCGCGAACCGGCCCGCGCCCGGCCAGCCGCCGTCGTAGGTGTACTTGATGATCTCGGCGGCGCGCGGCCAGGTGGAACCCGCCCAGCCCGTCTGCAGCGGGGCGTTGCTGTTGGTGTGGTCCTTGATCGTCGCGGACCAGGCGTCCATGATCTCGATCGACTTCCTGGCGTACCGGCCGTCCCGGGTGAAGTACCAGGCGAGCGCCTGCGTGTAGGCCGCGATGGCGTCCTGGCGCTCGTCGGTGCAGCCGTTGTTGGGGTTGGACGACGAACCGCACTCGACGACGGGCCGCGGTTTCGCGGCACGCGACAACGAGGCGTAGGAGCTGGCCATCATGGCGTCGTACGCGGCCTTCCACGGCTGTTGACCCGCCTGCACCTTCGACCGGGCGTGGTCGAGCTGACCCCGGCTCACCAGCACACCGGGATGGGCGAAGGCGGCCGGCGCGGCCGACGCGCGCGGGGCGGGGCCGGTGAACTGAACACTCAACAGCCCGGCCAGCAGGGCGAGCACACCGAGCAGGGCGGTTCTCGTGCGTGGCATCCGGTGACCTCTTCCGCTCAGGAGATTTCATTCAGGGATGAGAACGCCGTTCTGAATACAGAAGTTTGGTCCGGACCATAGAAAGCAACCGTGCACATGTCAACACGTGTGGGCCCGCCTCACACGGATGAGCGGAGAGCCATACGGGGCGAAGCCGGTGGCCGGACTACTGCGCCAGGGGAACCGGTTGTGCGGTGAGCACAGGCTGGTAGTAGCCGCTGGAGACCGGACTGTGCCAGGTGATGCCGGTGAAGCCCGCTTCGGCCACGAACCCTGTCAGCTGTAGGGACGTCAGGGCCCAGTAGGTGCTCCGGCGGACTCGGACATGCCAGGCGTTCTCCGCGGGGATGAGCTGGAAGTGCTCGAGGTCGTAGCGCTCGCCGTCTGCGTGCCAGTGCCACAGCTGGAAGGTGATCACTTGGCCGTCGCGCGTTTCCGAGACCTGGGGAGGTGTCGCCGTGGGTCTGGTCTGCCGCGCTTCGTCATAGTCCCGGACAGTGATCACCAGCAGTCCGTCGTCTCGGAGCACCCGTCGCATGCTGAGGAGTGCCGCCCGGAGATCTTGCCCGGACAGCAGGTGCGGGAGCGAGTTGTCCGCGCAGAGGACGGCGTCGAACGACCGCTCCCTGAAAGGTAGTTGGCGCATGTCAGCCGCAGCGACCGGAAGCCGGCTGCCCCGGGCCGCCGCTTCGGCGGCGGCCCGGGCGGCAGCGACCGGGCTCAGGTCGCTGCCGACGATCCGGTGCCCGGTCAGGGCCAGCCCGATGGCCTGGGTGCCGATGCCGCACGAGCAGTCCAGGACGGTGTGCGGTCCCGCGCCGAGAGACTGGCGGACGAGCTCGCCGAGAACCTCTGCCTGATAGGCCATGCTCGCGTCCCAGTCCCGGAACATCAGGTGGTAGTCCTGGGCCAGTTCGTCGTAGAACTTCCGCGCGGAGAACTCGGACATGTATCCCACCGTAAAGCCGGCGACCCGGTTCTTCTTCGCCAGGCTCCGGCATCCGCAAGGTCGCCGTCGACTCCTCGGCATCGCCCTCATGGCCGCCGCCGTCACCTGCACCGTGCTCGTCGCCGACTGGGGCGGCACCGACTACGCCTGGACCGACCCGCTCGTCCTCGGCCTCGCCGCCGGCGCCGTCGTCGCCTGGGCCCTGTTCTTCCTCTCCCGGAGCCGCGCCGCCGAGCCGATCATCCCGCTACGGCTGTTCCGCAGCCGGATCTTCAACGTCGCCACCCTGCTCGGCATGGTCGTGATCGGCATCGGGATGTTCGCCGTCATCGGCTACATGCCGACCTGTCTGCAGATGGTGTACGGCACGAGCGCGACCGAGTCCGGGCTGCTGCTCATCCCCATGGTCGTCGGCATCATGGGCACCGTCATCCCGTCCGGCCAGCTGATCAGCAGGACCGGCCGCTACAAGGTCTACCCGATCCTCGGCACCGCCGTCGTCGGTGTCGCCGTGCTGCTGATGTCCACGCTGGACACCGGCACCTCGATCGTGGTGATCTGCGGGTACCTGTTCCTGCTGGGCGCGGGCGTCGGCCTGATCATGCAGAACCTCGTCCTGGCCGTGCAGAACGCCTTCCCGGCGAGCGACGTCGGCACGGCCACCTCGGCCAACAACTTCTTCCGTGAGACCGGCGCCACCCTGGGCACGGCCGCGGTCGGCGCGGTGTTCACCCACCGCCTCACCGACCAGCTCGACTCCCGGCTCTCGGCCGCCGACGCCAAGGTGCTGGGCTCCACCGACTCGCTGACCCCGGCCCTCGTCCAGGCCCTACCGGACCGGGTCCAGGACACCGTCGTCCTCGCCTACCAGCAGGCCCTGACCCCGGTGTTCCGCTACTTGGTCCCACTGTTCGCCCTCGGCCTCGTACTCGCCTTCCTCCTCCCGGAGAAGAAGCTGGCGGGAGGCGACGACCACGACGCGGTGGCGGCTTCGAGCGCCGACGACACCGCGGTGGAGACCGACGTGGCACCGGAGTTGACGCGTAAATGAATCCGGGGCGCCCGACGAAACCGTCGGGCGCCCCGACAGGGGACCGATGAGGTGCCGTTGTCGTCGGCTCAGGCGACGGACCGCCGCCGGGTGCCATGCTCGCCACGGTCTTCGAGGCCCGCCACGAACTCCTTGAGCCAGCTGATGAATTCGGGTCCGAGGTCGTCCCGGTCGCAGGCCAGCCCGACCACCGTGCGCAGATAGTCGGCCTTGTCACCGGTGTCGTAGCGCAGCCCGTCGAAGACGACACCGCGCACCGTGCCGCCCGCGGCCAGGTCCTGGAGGGCGTCGGTGAGCTGGATCTCGCCGCCCCGGCCGGGCGGGGTGCGCTCCAGGGTGTCGAACACGGCAGGGTCGAGGACATAGCGGCCGATCACCGCGTACGTGCTCGGCGCGTCCCGCCGCGACGGCTTCTCCACCAGGCCGGTGACCCGGACGACGTCCTCGTCCCCGGTCGGTTCCACGGCCGCGCAGCCGTAGAGATGCACCTGCTCCGGCGGTACTTCCATCAGGGCGACCACGCTGCCGCCGTGCCGCTCGCGGACGTCCAGCATCCGGCTGAGCAGGGTCTCGCGCGGGTCGATCAGGTCGTCGCCGAGGAGGACGGCGAACGGCTGGTCGCCGATGTGGCGGCGGGCGCACAGCACGGCGTGGCCGAGGCCGAGCGGCTCGCTCTGGCGGACGTGGTGGATGTGGGCGAGGCGGGCCGGGTCGCGTACGGCGTCCAGCCGCACGGTGTCACCCTTGGCCGCGAGTGCCTGCTCCAGCTCGAAGGCGTGGTCGAAGTGGTCCTCGATGGCCCGCTTGTGCCGGCCGGTGATCATCAGTACGTCGTCCAGCCCGGCCGAGGCGGCCTCCTCGACGACGTACTGGATGGCCGGCTTGTCCACGACCGGCAGCATCTCCTTCGGTGTCGCCTTCGTGGCGGGCAGGAACCGGGTCCCGAGCCCGGCGGCCGGCACGACGGCCTTGCGGACCGCGCGGCGGGCGGAAGCGGGGGTGGGGGTGGGGGTGCTCGAAGTATGGGGGGCGATCATGCCGCTCATGCTGTGGCACGAGCATGAGAGCAATCGGAGAGCAACGAGTGAGCGGGCTGTGCGTCGCGCGCACGCTGTGCCCGGCGGCTGTTCGCACGGCGGTCCTCAACGCGCCACACGTGCGCCACCGACCTGCGACGGCTGGGCCACCTGCCCGAACAGCAACTCGGCGACAAAGCCGCGAACGCGGTGGGCATCCTGGCCATGGTCGCCGGCCAGAACGTCGAGCCCGCCGAGGCCTCCGAGGCCTCCGACGGTCGCGACGGCCGCTGGCGCATCACCCGGGGCACCGCCCCCGAACCGGATGGTCTCCACCATCGATCACAAAGCACGCCATGTGCACAAGACCCGCAGCCACCAGCAGGACGGCTTCAAGGCTCACCGGGCCGTCGAGCCCGAGACCGGGTTTCCATCGTCTGCCGGCCCATCAGCACGCCGCCGGAGCGGCGAAAAGGGGGACCTCCAGAGGAACCGCCCGGCGGCGTCTTCGTCGAGCCGGCCGACCGCGCGCTCGGACGATCCCGCGGCGGGCTGACCAGCAAGATCCACCTCGCGGTCGAGCAAGGGCAAAAGCCCTTGTCCGTCGTGGATCAAGGCCACCATCCCGGTACCGGCCGACCGTGTCCGCAACCGCCTCAAGCGCGGATCGCGCGGTGGGCGGCCGCCGACGTTCGACAAGGACGACTACAAGCAGCGGCACGCGGTCGCGTGCGGGATCAACCGTCTCAAGAGCCACCGGGCCGTCGCCACTCGTTACGACAAACTCGCCGTCCGCTTCGAAGCGACCGTTCTGGTCGCGGCCATTAACGAGTGGCTGCGACCAGCACTTTCACATCAGACCCCTAGAGGCCGACGCACCGCTTCGTTCCGCCCGGCGGCGGCGCGCGGACAGACGTGAGCCGGATTCGCGGCGGGCCGCGCGGCGCAGCAGGGGCACCGCGAGAAGGAACCCGAACACCGTCCAGGCGGTCAACACCAGGGCCACCAAGGGGAGTTCCCAGGACCCGGCCACCTCGGCGGTCCGGGCCGTGTCGGGGAGCAGCGCCGAACGCACGCCCTGGGCCATCCACTTGAGCGGGAAGACCGCGGCCACCTGCTGGACCGGAACCGGCAGCATGGTGATCGGGAAGACCACTCCGGAGGTCAGCAGGAGTCCCATCGTCGGCAGCATGATCAACGCCAGCGCCTCGCGGGGGTTGGGCAGTACGGCGCCGATGGCCGCACCCAGCGGTACGACGGCGAGCAGCCCGAGCGTGGTGACCCACAGCAGCGTCAGCCAGTCGCCCGGCCCCCTCGGCAGCGGCCCGTCCACCAGCAGTGCCCCGGCCGCCAGCAGCAGGGCCAGGGTGCCGACGGCCACGACGACGACCAACAGGCACTTGGCGACGAGGTAGGCCGGAATCCCGCCGGGCGTGGCGCGCAGCCGCAGCAGGGCACCCTCCTCCCGCTCGGTCACGAGTATCTGCGGGAGGTTGATCAGTCCCACCTGGAACAGCAGGTAGGCGGCGAAGCCCGCCAGCACCAGATGGGTCATCGGGATCCGGGTGCCGGGCACGTCGTCGCCGAGGAAGGCTGCGACGAGCAGCGCGACGACGACGTTCGTCAAGTGGCCGAACAACTCCTTTCCGTTGCGCAGGAAGTGCCGCAGTTCGATGCCGCCGCGCCGGACCCCGGCGCGCAAGCTGTTCGTCATGGGTGTCGTCCTCATGCGACCCTCGCCTCTCCGTCCGCGCCCGTGTCCCCGTCCGCGCCCGTATCCCCGTCCGCGCCCGTGTCCCCGTGCGTGCCGTCGGTCTCCTGGCGCACCATGTGCAGGTAGGTGTCCTCCAGGGTCGGGCGGCGGACCTCCAGGTCGGCGATCGGGCCGTTCGCGTGCCGGTGGAGTTCCCAGACCAGCTGCGAGGGGTCCGCGGTGTGTTCGCGGTGGGAGGTCCCGTCGTCGGCCGTCCAGCGGACCTCGGCCCGGGCGGCGGCGCGCCGGGCCAGTTCGGCGGGTGTGCCGCAGGCTCGGATCCGGCCGCCGACCAGCATGGCGATCCGGTCGGCGAGCCGCTCGGCCTCCACGAGGTCGTGGGTGGTGAGCAGGACGGTGACGCCCTCGGCGCGGGCCAGCCGTTCCACCAGGAGGTGGAACTCGTGCCGGGCCTCCGGGTCGAAGCCGGCTGTCGGCTCGTCCAGGAAGAGGAGTTCGGGGCGGCCGACGATGCCGAGCGCGACGTCCAGCCGCCGGCGCTGGCCGCCGGACAGCCGGTCCACCTGTCGCCCGGCCTGTTCGGTGAGACCGACCAGGGCCAGCAGTTCGGCCGGGTCGCGCGGGTCGGGGTAGTACTCGGCGAAGTGCCCCAGCAACTCGGCGACCCGCCAGCGGCCGTGGTCTCGCCAGGACTGCAGGACCAGTCCGATCCGGCCGCGCCAGGCGTCGTCGCCCCGTTCCGGATCCGTGCCGAGCACGTTCACCTCGCCGCCGGAGCGCCGCCTGAAGCCCTCCAGGATCTCGACGGTGGTGGTCTTCCCCGCGCCGTTGGGTCCGAGCAGCGCGAAGACCTCGCCGCGATGGATGTCCAGGTCGACGCCGCGGAGGACCTCCGTGGCGCCGTACGTCATCGTCATGTCGCGCGCGTGGACGACCGGCCGGGCGGCCGTAGGCCCCTGCGTCATCGGCCGGCCCCCGAGCGGTGTCGCCGCCCTGCCGGCGCTTCGGAATTCACCGGGGCACCCGCGCCCTCGACGATGGCCCGGAGCGCCGCGACGTGCCCCTCGAAGGCGGTGCGGCCCCGGTCGGTCAGCCGGACCCGGGTGCGCCGCTTGCGGCCGCCGCCCTCCTTCTGGAGCTCCAGATAGCCGGCCTCCTCCAGGGTGTGCAGCTGCTTGGAGAGCGCGGAGTCGCTGAGTGAGAGGCTGTCGCGGACGAACGCGAAGTCCGCCCACTGGGTGGCGGCGAGCAGCGCGACCACCGACAGCCGGGTGGCGGGGTGGATCAGCTCGTCGAAGCCGGCGGGGGTGCTCATCGGCCCGCCGCCTCGTCGGCAGCCGGTTCGCCGCCGCGCCGCACCGAGTCGGCCGCCCAGCGGTTGGCGGGACCGAGAAGGAGCAGGTAGACGGCTACCGCGGCCGTTGCCTGGACGGGACCGGCGTAGAAGGGCCCCAGGGGCTCCGCCAGGTGGTCCGACAGCACGATCGTCCCGCCGACGAGCACCGCCACCGCGCCGAACGCGGCCCACATGCGCCCGGGGCAGCGAGTGTGGTGCAGTTGCATCCGGCTCCTACGGCTGCTCAGCACGACCATCACGCTCAACAGGCCGACGTAGGCGGCCACGAGCAGGACGACGCCCCACTGGGGCAGGTCCATGCCCACGCCGGCGAGAAACACCCACATGAGCGCTGCAGTGCCGTAGGTCATGCGGCGCCCGCCGGACACGGTGTGCTCGAACTCGTCGTACACCCGCTCCTGCGGCACCCGGATGCGTTGCAGATCCCTCCACGCCTGTTCGGCGTCCACCGGCATGCCCACGTCGCTCGCCCCTCCCGCGCCAACTCGACTTTCCTGGAAGGAAAGTTACCTCCCGACTTTCCCGGTGGGCAAGTCGGGAGCGCGTCACGTTCGGCGCGTTCGGCGCATCGGGGTGTCCGGGGTGTCGTGGGTGTCCGGCGGGCCACCGGCGTCACTTCACGGATCCCGCCATCACCCCCTGGACGAAGTGCCGCTGGAAGGCGAAGAACACGGCGACCGGCACGATCAGGGACAGGAAGGCACCCGGCGCCAGTACGTCGATGTTGCTGCCGAACTGCCGTATCTGTGACTGGAGTTCCACGGTCAGCGGCTGTGCCGAGCTGTCGGCGAACAGGAGCGCCACCAGCATGTCGTTCCACACCCACAGGAACTGGAAGATGGCGAGACTGGCCAGGGCCGGCCTTCCCACGGGCAGGACGAGGCGGGTGAAGATGCGCCACTCGCCGCCGCCGTCCATGCGGGCCGCCTCCAGCATCTCCTTAGGCATCTCGGCGAAGTAGTTCCGCAGCAGGAAGATCGCGAACGGCAGACCGTAGGAGACGTGGAAGAGGACGACCCCCGGGATGGTCCCGAACAGCCCGAGCTGGCCGAAGAGTTTGGCCACCGGCAGCAGGCCGATCTGCACCGGCACCACCAACAGGGCGACCACCAGCAGGAAGAGCGGGTCACGGCCGGGGAACTCCAGCCAGGCGAAGGCGTATCCGGCTAGGGCCGCGATGACGACGACGAGGACGGTCGTGGGCACCGAGATCAGGACCGTGTTCCAGAACGCCTGGGTGATGCCGGCGTTGCCCAGCAGCGCGGAGTAGTTGTCGAAGGACAGCTGACCGGGGCTGGAGAGCGCGGTCCACCAGCCGCCCCTGGCCGTGTCCTCGGTGGATCTCAGGGAGGACAGCAGCAGTCCGGCGAGCGGGGTGAGCCAGATCAGGCCGACGACCACGAGGAAGGCCTGGACGAGACCGTTGCCGAGCGCCCGCCTGAGCGCGGTGACGTTCATCGCTGACTCCCTTTGAAACGACGGACGTTGAAGACCATGGCGGGGACGACGAGCAGCAGGAGCAGGACGCCGAGCGCGCTGCCGAGTCCCTGGTCGTTGCCGCCGCCGAAGGACACCAGCCACATCTGGGTGGCGAGCACGGTGGCGTCCTCCTGCACCGGTCCCGGCGCGATGATGTAGACGAGGTCGAAGACCTTCATCACGTTGATGACGAGGGTCACGAAGACCACGGTCAGCACAGGGGCCAGCAGCGGCACGGTGATCCGGCGGAACACCTGCCACTCGTTGGCGCCGTCCATCCGTGCCGCCTCCAGCGTGTCCCGGGGCAGGGTCGACAGGCCCGCGCCGATGAGCACCATCGCGAAGCCGGTCCAGATCCACAGGTAGGCGCCGATGACGGCCGGGGTGACGAGGGTCGGACCGAGCCAGGAGATGCCCTCGTAGGGCGGGGCGAAGTTCGAGCCGGGGAGCGTGACGGTGTAGGCGCCCGCATCCAGGCCGGGGAAGCGGAAGGAGCCGTCGGCCGCCGTGGTCGTGCTCGTGACCTTCCTCCCCTCCCGCACCGCCTCGACCGTCATCGCCGGCAGTCCGCTCTCCCGGCGGTCCACCACGCCCTGCTTCCCGCCCCCGCCGGGGGTGAAGTCCAGGTAGACGACGCCGCGCAGTTCGCCGGGGTCCGCTGCGCGGGCCGCCGCGGCGAGGGCGGGTTCGGCGCCTTCGAGGTCCTTCGGCGCGACGCCGACCAGTCCGAGGGCGACCGTGTCGCCGGGCGACACGGTCGCGGTCGTGCGGTACGAGCCGTCGGTGCCCTCAGTGAGTCCCTGGCCGTCACGGGCTCGGGCCGTGGGGTACGAGGAGGTGCCCCGGAAGACGTCGTGGACGCCGACGACCGCCGCGTTGAGAACGCCCTTGTCGGGGTCCTCGTCGTAGGCCAGCCGGAAGATGATGCCGGCGGCCAGGAAGGAGACGGCCATCGGCATGAAGAGCAGCAGCTTGAACGCCGTGGCCCAGCGGACCTTCTCCACCAGTACGGCGAGGATCAGCCCCAGCCCGGTGAGCAGGGCGGGCGCCACCACGACCCAGACGGTGGTGTTCCGCACGGCCTTGAGGGTGGCCGGGTCGCGGAACATCTCGGTGTAGTTGTCGCCGCCCACGAACCGGGTGCCGGAGGCGTCGAAGAAGCTGCGGCCGACCGAGAACAGCACCGGGTAGAGGACGAGGGCGCCGAGCAGGACCAGCGCGGGAAGGACGAAGAGCAGGGCGACGGTCCGGCCCCGCCGCCGGGCGCGCCGCTGGGGTGCGGCGGTTCCGGCGGCGGGCGCGGGCGCCACCTTCGTGAGTGTGGCGGTCATCCCGGTCAGCCCTTGTAGGCCTTGGCCGCGGCGTTCTCCAGCTGGGCCGCGGTCGCCCGCGGGTCGGACGGGTCGCGCAGGAAGTCCTGGAGGATCTTCCACTCCCCCGCGCCCTTCGTGCCGCCGAACGCGGCCGGCGCCTGGTCGGACATGTCGAAGCGGACCGAGTTCCCGGCCGCGATCAGGGACTCGGCGGTCGTCCGGGTGATGTCGTCGCCGTAGGAGGAGAGGTCGAGTCCCTTGTTCGGGGACAGGAAGCCGCCCGCCTCCGCCCACACGGCGGCGGCCTCGGGGGTCGCCAGGTACTCCAGGAGGGCCATGCCGGCCTCGGTGTTCTTGCCGTCCTTCAGGACGACGGCCGCGTCACCGCCGCTGACCACCGGTGCCTTGCCGCCGCCGACCGGCGGGAAGGGGAAGAAGTTCGCGTCCTCGCCGATCTTCCGGCCGAACTGGTCCTTGGCGATCCCGGCGACGAAGTCGCCCTCGTAGACCATGCCGGCCTCCGGCTCGGGGCCGAAGACCTTCTCGACGGAGCCGGGGAAGTCGGTGTTGAGGGCGCCCTTCTGTCCGCCGGCCAGGAGCTGCTTGTCCTCGAAGAGGTCGCCGAGGGTGGTGAGGGCGTCGACCACGCTCCGGTCGGTCCACTTCAGCTCGTGCGCGGCGAGGGCGTCGTACTTCTCGGGGCCGGCCTGGGAGAGGTAGACGTTCTCGAACCAGTCGGTGAGCGTCCAGCCGTCCTGTCCGGCGACGGAGAACGCGGCGAGGCCCGAGTCGGAGACGGTCCGCCCCGCCTTCAGCATCTCCTCGTACGACTTCGGCGGCCGGACGCCCGCCTGGTCGAGGGCGTCGGGGCTGTACCAGACGGTCGACTTGTGGGCCGCCTTGAAGTACAGGCCGTACAGGGTGCCGTCGACGCTGCCGTAGTCCTTCCACACGTCGGCGTAGTCGGCGTCGACGGACTTGGCGACGGTGGCGGACAGCGGCTTGAGCCAGCCCGCCTCGGCGAACTGCTGGAGCACGCCGACCTGCGGGACCATCACCACGTCGGGGGCGTTGCCGCCCTCGATCTTGCTGCCGACGACGGTGGAGACGTTGTCGCCGGTGGACACGAACTGCGTTCTGGCACCGGTCTTCTCGGTGAAGGCGTCCAGGACCTTCTGGAAGTTCTTCTGCTCGGCGCCGGACCAGACGCCGGCCACGGAGACGGTCCGGCCGCTCAGCGGCTTGTCGCCGCCGCCCGCCGCGACGGGGTCGCCGCCCCCGCAGGCGGTCGCGCCGAGCGCCAGCGTGAGGACGAGGGCGGTACAGCTCGCGGGCAGGGTGGTACGGGGTCGCATCATCGTCGATGTCCTTTCGGAAGGTGATGGAGCGGAAGGTGATGGAGCGGACGGCCGGGACGGATCGACCCGGTGGGGAGGCCGGCGGGTGCGGCGGTGCGGGGGTTCAGGAATCGGTGTCGTCGCCGATCCACCAGGCGGCCGTGGCGCCGGGGAGGACCCCGGCCGGGCAGGGGCCGCTGGACAGCAGCGGGGTGCCGGAGACGGGCGCCGGCGCGGGCGCCGTACCGAAGTTGACGGCGCAGACCAGGCCGTCGCCGCGGACGAAGCCGAGGACACCGGGCGGGGTGTCCAGCCAGCGCAGCGTGCCCTCGCCCAACTGGGGCAGCGCGGCGCGCAGTTGCAGTCCGTCGCGGTACAGGTGCCAGAAGGAGCGGGTGTCGGCCAGGGCCCGGTCGGTGGCGTACTCGGCGAAGTACTCGGGCTGCGGCAGCCAGGGCTTGGCGCCCTCCACCCCGGAGGTGAAGCCGAAGGGCGAGGCCTGCCCGGACCACGGCAGCGGGACCCGGCAGCCGTCGCGGATGCGGGCGCGGCTGCCGGTGCGGCGGAAGATCGGGTCGGTGAGCACGTCGTCGGGCAGGTCGACCACCTCGGGCAGTCCCAGCTCCTCCCCCTGGTAGATGTACGCCGCGCCGGGCAGCGCCAGCATCAGCAGGGCCGCCGCGCGGGCGCGGGCGGCGCCGAGACCGCTGCCCTCCGTGGCCGGTTCGCCGTAGCGGGTGACGGTGCGGACCTGGTCGTGGTTGTTCAGGACCCAGGTGACGGTCGAGCCGGTGCCGGCGATGTCCTGCATGGCCTCGGTGATGACCTTGCGGAAGGCGTCGGCGTCCCAGGAGGCGCTCAGCAGGTCGAAGAAGAAGGCCTGGTGCAGTTCGTCGGGGCGGACGTAGCGGGCGTGTTCGCGAGCCGTCGGGACGGAGACCTCACCGACCAGGAGCCGCTCACGGCCGTCGTGTGCGGTGTACTCCTCGCACACCGCGCGCCAGTGCCGCCACACGTCGTGGACCTCGGGCTGGTTCCAGGCGAGCGGGTTGACCGAGTCACGGGTGCGGGCGTCGGCCTCGGGGTCCGGCGAGTCGGGCAGCTCGGGGTGCTTGAACAGCCCCGCGGCGACGTCGATGCGGAAGCCGTCGACGCCCCGGTCGAGCCAGAAGCGCAGGACGCCGTCGAAGTACGCGCCGACCTCGGCGTCGCGCCAGTTCCAGTCGGGCTGCTCGGGCGTGAACATGTGCAGGTACCACTGGCCGGCGCGGCCGTCCGCCTCCGTGACGCGGGACCAGGCGGGTCCGCCGAACATCGCGTGCCAGTTGTTGGGCGGCTCGGCCCCGTCCGGTCCCCGCCCGTCGGCGAAGTGGAAGCGGGCCCGGGCCGGGCTGCCGGGCGGCGCGGCGAGCGCCTCGCGGAACCAGGGGTGCTCGCTGGAGCAGTGGTTGGGCACGATGTCGAGCAGGATCCTGATGCCCAGCCGCCGGGCGTCCGCCACCAGCAGGTCGAACTCGGCGAGGTCGCCGAAGAGCGGGTCGACGTCGCGGTAGTCGGCGACGTCGTAGCCGTGGTCGTGCTGCGGCGACGGGTAGAACGGGCTCAGCCAGATCCCGTCGACGCCCAGCTTCCGCAGGTACGGCAGCCCGGCCCGGACGCCGGCGAGATCGCCGACACCGTCGCCCGTGCTGTCCAGGAAGCTGCGGACGTACACCTGGTAGATCACTGCGTCGCGCCACCAGCGACGTGTGTCGATGTGCTTGGAGCTCACCCGTTGACCTGTCTGTGCGACCTGACGGTTATGCATGCATGTTAGGTAGGCGTGTCGCACAGGTGTCAACGAGTCGACAGAAACTACTGGGTAGTTGGGTGGCCAAATACGGACTTATCGGGGCGCTCTGGCGTCATATGAGATCCCCGCGTTACCTAACATGTAACTAAGAAGGGTCGCGGGAAGTGCGCGCGGGACTAACCCCGGGAGATGGCGGCGAGTTCGCGGGTCAGCCGCCGCACCGTCTCCTCGGACGTCCGGTGCCCGGCCATCGCGTCGTGCACGACCGCCTGGACGACCATGCTGACCTGGTCGTACCGCGGGCTCTTCGGACGTGGCGCGGCCGCGAGGACACTCGCGCGCAGCGTCGGCAGGTACGGGAACTCCCGCACCAGTTCCGGGTCCTCGTACAGCTCCGCGCGTACGGGAGGCAGCGCGCCCCGGGTGAGGACCTGCCGCTGGACACGCTCGCCGGTGAGGTACGCGATCAGACGCGCGGCGGTGTCGGGGTGCTCGGCGTGGGCGCTGACGGCCAGGTTGGAGCCGCCCAGCACACTGGTCCCGGGCCCGTCGGGGCCGGGCAGCGGCACGGCGCCGACCTTCCCGGCGACCGCGGAGCCCCGGGCGGAGGCGCTGACGTAGGCGTAGGGCCAGTTGCGCAGGAAGAGCAGCCGGCCGTCCTGGAACGCCTGCCGGGACTCCTCCTCCTTGTACTCCAGCGCTTCCCGGGGGATCCAGCCCTCGCGCACACCGCGGGCGAGGAAGCCGATGCCCTCGCGGGCCGCCGAGCCGACGGTGACGCGTTGGCCCTCGTCGCCGAGGATGGTGCCGCCCGCCGAGTACACGGCCTCGGCCGCATTGACGGTGAGGCCCTCGTAGGGCAGGAACTGGCCCGCGTAGCCGTCCAGTCCGTGCCGGGGGGCGACGGTCTTCGCATAGCGTTCCAGCTCGGCCCAGGTGCGGGGCGGCGGCAGGCCCTCCTGCGCGAGGACGTCCGAGCGGTACAGGAGCAGACCCGCGTTGGTGACGTACGGGACGGCGTACAACCGGCCGTCGTACGTCGCCGTGTCCACGACCGGCGGGAGGAAGCTGCCGAGCGGGAAGCGGTTCCTCGGCAGCGGGCGGATCCAGTCGGCGGCCGCGAACTCCGAGGTCCAGGTGACGTCGATGTTGAGGACGTCGAAGCGGCCGCGTTCCCCGGCGCGCAGATCGGTGATCATCTGGGCGCGGGTCTCGTCGGCGGAGTCCGGCAGCTCGACGAGGGTGACCTTCTCCCCGGGGTGAGCGCGGTTCCAGCCCTGGAGGAGGGGGCCGAGATAGCCGGTGAGATCGCCCGCGGTGGCGAGGGTCAGCGGACCGCGGCCCCTGAGTCCGCCGTCTGCCTGGGCGCCGGAGGCGCCGTAACCGGCCAGAACGACCGCGAGGACGAGGAGGCCCCTACCGGCGGCGCGTATCCACCGCATAGGTTCCTCCCTGTACACCGGCACCGGGCACCTTCGCCCGGAGTCAGAGGCCATGTATACCTGTTAGGTATGGGCGATACTAGGGCCTGGAACACAATACGAGGCTGCGAGGAGGACAGCTCGAGTGCGCCTGCCCCTCCTGGCCCTGCTGGCGCGCGGCCCGGCCCATGGCTACGAGCTCAAGCAGGACCTTGAGCAACTGCTGGGCGCCGCGTACCCTCAGCCGAACGTCGGCCAGATCTATGTGACCCTCGGCCGCCTCGAGAAGTCGGGCCTGATCGAGGGCGAGGAGGTCGAGCAGTCGAGCCGGCCCAACAAGAAGATCTACCACCTCACCGACGCCGGGCGGGAGGCGCTGCGCGCCTGGTACGAGGAGGCTGCGGACGAGCCGCGGGTCCGGGACGAGTTCTTCATGAAGCTCGCGCTCGCCCCGCGGACCGGTCTCGCCGACCAGATCGCCCTGATCAACAGACAACGGCGCCACTACCTGAACACCATGCGCAATCTGTCGAAGCTCTCCACAGCCGAGAACGGCCGGGACAACCGTGTCTCCCGGCTGCTGATCGAGGGCGCCATGCTGCACCTCCAGGCCGACCTCGACTGGCTGGAGCGCTGCCAGGAGGAGCTGGAGGAGCCCGGGTGAGCGACGCCCCCATCCCTGTGCTGCGGGCCGAGGGCCTCGTCAAGACCCATCACGGGCAGGGCGCGCCCGCCCATGCCGTGCGCGGAGTGGACCTCTGCGTGCGCGAGGGCGAGTTCGTGGCCGTCACCGGTCCCTCCGGGGCCGGCAAGTCGACGCTGCTGCATCTGCTGGGCGGGTTGCAGCGGCCGGACAGCGGCAGCATCTGGCTGGGCGGCGAGCTCACGGACAACTACGGCGAGGCCCGCTGGGCCGTCGAGCGCCGGCGCCGGATCGGCATCGTGTTCCAGTTCTTCAACCTGGTCTCCGACCTGTCCGTCGCGGACAACGTGGAACTGCCGGCGCTGCTGGCCGGGGTCTCCGCCAAGAAGGCGCGCGCCGAGCGCGAGGAGCTGCTGGCGGAGCTGGGACTCACGGGCAAGGAACGCAGCATGCCGGGCGAACTGTCCGGCGGCGAGCAGCAGCGCGTCGCGCTCGCCCGGGCCCTGGTGAACCATCCCCCGCTGCTGCTGGCCGACGAGCCCGCGGGCAGCCTGGACAGCAAGGGGACCCGTGAGGTGACGCGGGTGCTGTCCCGTTTCCACCGGCGCGGGCAGACGATCCTCCTGGTCACGCACGACGCACGCCTCGCGAGCGCGGCGGACCGGGTCATCAGCTTCTTCGACGGCCGCATAGCCGACGATGTCGAGCTGGACGGCACGCCGACGCCCGGCGCCGGGGTGCCCGCCGTGCTGGAGCTGAAGGACTGACCCATGCGAGCCATGTTGCGCTGGGCGCACTCGGACCTGCGGACCCATCGCGGCGAGGCGCTGTTCCTGGTCCTCGCCACCGTCGGCATCGTCACCTCCCTGCTGTTGGCGGCGGCCCTCTTCGGCTACGCGACCAACCCCTGGCAGCGTGTCTTCACGCAGTCCCGGGGCGCCCATGTGTGGATCCACACCGCCGCCTCCGCCGAGGCCACCGACCTCACCGCGCTGGACGACCTGGACGGGGTCGAGGCCGTCGCGGGCCCCTACCCCACGGCCGCCACGACGGTCGCCTCCCGCGGCACGCGCGCCTCGGTCGAGCTGCGCGGCACCGGCGAGCGGCCCGTCACCGGCCGCCCGCTGCTCACCTCCGGCCGCTGGCTCGATCCCGCCAGGTCGGACGGGGTGGTGCTGGAGAGCGGCCTCGCCCAGGCGCTGCTGGCCGGGCCCGGGGACGTCCTCACCCTGCCGGGCGGCGGCGGGACGCTGACCGTCCTCGGGGTCGCCGACAGCGCCGAGCCCGGTTACCGCAAGGGCGAGCGGCCCGGAGTGATCTGGGCGGCGCCCGCCGTCCTGCCCCGTTCCGGCCCCGGGTCCGGCGGCGGACAGGTGGTCGGGCTGCGGCTGACCGACCCGGACGCCACCGACTACGCCGTCCAGCGGGCCGTCACCCTGCTCGGGGCCGGCGCCGTCAGCGAGGTCTCCTCCTGGCAACAGGCCCGGTCCGAGGCCCAGGGCGACGACCGGCTGCTCGGCCAGGTGCTGGGGCTCTTCGGGCTGGGCGCGCTGGTCGCCGCGGGACTCGCCGTGCACGGGGCGATCGGCACCCGGGTCCGGGGGCATCTGCGGGACATCTCGATCCTGAAGGCGATCGGGTTCACCCCGGGCCAGCTGGTGTGTGTCTTCCTGCTCCAGCACCTCGCCTACGCCCTGCTGGGGGCCGTGGCCGCGGCGGTGCTCACCGAGGCCCTGGCGCCCCGGCTGCCGGGCCGGCTCGGGGACGCGGTCGATGTGTGGCAGGGCCTGCCCGGGCACACGGCGACCCTCGTCGTGGTGCCGGCGGCGGTGGTGTTGTTCATCGGCGCGACCACGGGTCTCGCGGCCTGGCGGGCCGGGCGGGTCCCCCCGGTGCCCGTGCCCCGGGCCGCCCTGCCGGCCGGCGGGCCGCTGTCCGCGCCGGCCCGCCGGGCCCTCGCCCTGCGGCTGCCGCCCGCGCTGGTGCTCGGCTGGCACAAGGCGTTCACCCGCCGGCCGCGCACCCTGGCCACCGTCGGCCGGCTGGCGCTGCCGTTGACACTGATCGTGGTGGCGATGAGCGCGTGGACGACCATCGACCGCTTCCACGGCCACCCGGAGCGGATGGGCCTGCCCGCCGCGCTGACCGTGCGTGCCGACGACGGTGCGAACGCCGCGGCCACGCAAGCTCTCCTGGCCCGTCATCCGGACGTGACCGCCGTCCACCCCGGTGTCGAGGTGGCCGCCCTGGTGCCGGGCCAGACGGCGACGATCGCGCTGCGCGGCCTCGGCACGGACGAGGCACCCTTCCCCTTCACGCTCGCCGAGGGGCGTACCGCCCGGGGACCCGACGAGGCGGTGGCCGGGCAGGGGCTGCTGGACCTGCTGGACGTACGCGTGGGCGACTGGGTGCGCATGACGGTGGGCGGCCGGCCGCAGATCCTGCACATCGTGGGCCGCAGCATCGAACCCGACAACGCCGGCCGCGTCATCTCCACCTCCCTGGACACGCTCCGGGAGAACGACCCCGCGCTCCGCTCCACGCTCTACCAGCTGCGGCTGCGCCCCGCCGCCGATCCGCAGGCGGTCGCGGCCGATCTGACCGGTGCGGCGGGCCGAGGGCAGCTGGAGGCGCACGTCGTGACGAACCCCGCCGACGGTCTCTCGCCGCTGCGGGGTGTCGTCGTCGGCCTGCTGGGCGTTCTCGCGCTGATCGGTCTGGTCGAGCTGCTGACCGTCATCGGCGGCATGGTGCGCGAGGGCGAACGGGACCTGTTGGCGCTCAAGGCGGCCGGGCTGTCGCCGCGGCAGATCACCGCGATCACCGTGACCGCCACGGGCTGCACCGCCCTGGCCGCGCTCACGGTCGCCCTGGCCCTGGGGCTCCCCCTCGCGCGATGGCTGATCGACGCGCAGGGCCGGTCGAGCGGCATCGGGGCAGGCATCGCCCAGGGGCCCTCCCTCCTGGCGTTGTCCGCCTTCGGTGCGGCGGCGCTCCTGGGGGCGCTGGCCCTGGCCGCCGTGCCCGCGGCCCGCGCCTCCCGCCGACGCCTCGCGGACACACTGAGCGCGGTGGCGTAGCGGGGCGCACCGGACAACCCCGGTCGCCCGTCGTCCCCGTCGCCCGTCGTCCCCGTCGCCCGTCGTCCCCGTCGCCCGTCGTCCCCGTCGGCCGTCGTCCCCGTCGGCCGTCGCCTGTCGTCCCCGTCAAAGAAAGCGGCGGATGGGCTGTACCGCGGTCTCCCGGGCCCTCTGGAGGAGGGAGCGCCGCTTCCACCGGACGGGCAGGATCGGGTCGCTCGATGCGATGTCCGCCTCGAAGTGTGCGTCGAGGGTACGGGTGAACTCCTCGTCGAGCACGGCCAGCATGATCTCCTCGTCGTGGTCGAGGGAGCGTCGGTTGAAGTTGGTCGAACCGATCAGCGCGGCGACGCGGTCGACGGTGACGACCTTCGCGTGCATCATCGTCGGCCGGTACTGGTGGATCCTCACTCCGCAGGCGATCAGGTCGTCGTAGTAGTGCTGACCGGCCAACCGGCAGACCCGCTTGTCGGTGTGCCGACCCGGCAGGAGGATCTCCACCTCCACCCCGCGCCGAGCGGTGGCGCACAGCAGATCCACGAAGTACACGTCCGGCGAGAAGTAGGCGGTGGCCAGGCGGAAACGTTCCTCGGCGGACTCCAGCATGACGCGCATCAGGGTCTGCATGTCCTGCCAGCCGAGGCTGGCCGAGCCGCGCACCACCTGGACGATCGCCTCGCCCTGCGGGCGGTGCTCGATGAACCGGTCCCGTTCGTCGAAGAGTTCGTCGTGGCACTCGGCCCAGTTCTGCGCGAACGCGGCGGCTATGCCGTCGACCGCGGGCCCGCGGACCTCGACGTGCGTGTCGCGCCACTCGTTCTCGTCGCGCGCGTCACCGCACCATTCCTGGGCGATGCCCACCCCGCCGGTGAACGCCGTCTCCTCGTCGACGACGAGGACCTTGCGGTGGCAACGGTGGTTCTGTTTGAGCGGAGAGAGAAGGAGCGGCTTGCGGAACCAGGCCACCTGGACACCGGCCCGCTCCATCGTCTCCAGTTGCTCGGTCTCGATCAGCCGGCTGCCGAACCCGTCCAGGAGGAGCCGTACCCGCACCCCGGCGCGGGCCCGCTCCGCGAGCGCCTGGGCGAACTCGCGGGCGATGTCCCCCCTCCAGTACACGAACGTCATCATGTCCACCGTGTGCCGGGCGCGACGGATCGCGCCCAGCATCGCGGCGAAGATCTCGTCCCCGTTGCGCAGGGGGGTGAGCGCGTTGCCCTCGGTCGCCGCGACTCCTATGAGCCGTTCCAGCCGTCGGCGCAGGCGCAGGACGCGGTCCTCCACGGACGGCGTGCCGGGACCTTGGAGGAGTCGGGCACCCGACTCGGGATCACGTCTTGTACCGGTCGTGTCCGGCGTACTGGTCATGGTTGTCGGCATCTCGCCCGCGTCACCATCGGTACCAGCGGCCACGGCCACCACCGGCGTGGGTGGAGCGCATCACGAAGCCCAGCAGCCACAGCACCAGGACGGCGAGCGCCACCCACCACAGCACTTCGAGGGCGAAACCCGCACCGAAGAGGATCACGGCGAGAAGCAGAACCAGAAGCAGGGGAACCATTGTCATCAACCTCCTGCGCCACCGTTTGCCCTGCCAATGCTTCACCAATCCCCCATCTTTCCTTGTTTGTGAAGGCACAACTGGGGCAGGGGTGGCTCTCATTCGGGATTGCCGTGCCAGTCCAGCACGAGGACCGTGGCGTCGTCCTTGAGGTGGCCGTGACAGGCGTCGAGCACGGCGGCGGTCAGGCCGCGGACGACTTCCCTCGGATGCAGCTCGTGGGTGTCCTTCAGGACCGATACCAGATCGGCGGCCGCCGCGCCGCGGTCCTGCATCCCGTCGGTGAGCAGGATCAGGCGGTCGCCGGGACGCAGCCGCAGTTCCTGTACGCGGTAGGGGAAGGGAGCCGACACTCCGAAGGGCAGGTTGACGGCGAGTGTGACCTCTTCGACGGTTCCGTCACGCAGCCGCAGCGGCCAGGGGTGTCCCGCGTTGACCAGTTCGCACAGCCCGGTCGCGAGTTCGACGCAGAGCAACTGTCCGGTGGCCAGGCCCCGGCTGTGGCGCAACAGGGCCTGGTGGGCGTGCTCGGCCTGGGCGAGGGCGTCACAGCCGCTGCGGCGCGCCTGTCGTAGCGCGCCGACCAACAACGTGGCGAGCAGGGCGGACTGGGTGTCGTGGCCCATGGCGTCGGTGATGGACAGGTGCAGGGTGTCTCGGTCGAGTGTGTAGTCGTAGGTGTCGCCCCCGATGTCGTCGGCCGGGACGAGCCCGGCCGCGAGGGTGAACTGGGCCGCCTCGCAGCAGGGCGACGAGGGCAGCAACTGGTGCTGGATCTCGGCGGCCAGACTGGTGCGGGTGGTCCGTCTGCCCAGGTGGTACAGATCGGTGAAGCGGCGGTCCGTGACGATGATGTAGGCCAACGCGTGGGCCGCGTCGCGGACCTGCCGGAGCACGGTGGCCGCGGTGTGCTGCAGGGTCACCTCCAGGAGGCCGATGCAGTCGCCGCGGTTGGTGACCGGCGTGATGACGCGCTGTCCGCCCTGTCCGTCCGGTTCCATGTGCTGGCGCTGGCTGCGCAGTACGTCGTCGTAGACGCTGCCGTGCAGATCGATCGGCTCGGTCCGGTCCACGAACCCACCCACGGGTGCGGGGAGTCGTACCAGCCGCTGCCCCATGAGGTCGACGAACAGAAACGACACACGCTCCGCGCCCAGCCTCTTCTGCAGATCGTGCGCCACCACTTCGACGGAATCGCCGGGCGGGGCCGCCTCCGCAGCGGCCAACAGCTCGCCCAGTTCCAGGTCTGCACCTTCCACGACAACCTCCGATCGGTTGCCGCACCTTCTTCCCCGAGTTTTCGTGCCATCACCCGACGTGCAGACGAGAAGGAGGTCACAGCCCGCGTCACGCGCGCTGCCGTTGTGACCGCCGCCGTGTGGCGAACCGTCACGACCTGTTCCAGGAGCTGGGGCTCGGCCGGGAACAGGACATGGACTGCTGGCGGGCGGCCGGACGGACCGCCCGGTGGGCGGCCACCTACGACGAGTGGCATGGACGGCAGTCGGCGGAGCGCGAGCAAGCGGCGCGCGCCGAGGGGGAGTCCGAGAGGTACAGGAGGCTCCCCGGCTCCCGGTGGCCCTGGACGGCAAGGCGATCATGGAGCTGCTGGGCCTGCCCCCGGGCCCGCTGATCGGTGCGGCCACTCGCCATCTGCAGGATCTGCTGCGTCTCGGACGCGGCCCGCTGTCACGGGAAGAGGCCGAGACCCTGCTGCGGACCTGGGCCGCGGAGCAGGATGCGGGGCGCCGCGACAGCCGAAATGACGTGCTGCCGTAACGAGGAGGAACCAGTCTCGGCCCAGCGGGGTCTACTTCTTGCCACGTTCCCTATTCTTGCTCCGCCCACGGGGGCGTGGCGGATTTCGAGCGCCCGGCCCTCGCGATCTCGTCGGGAGCGGGCGATCACCTCACATGGACCGGAGGGGAAGCGGTGGAGGCGACGAGTACGCGGGTGCGGCACGGCACCATATCTCCTGTCACCGCGGCGCGTTGGGCGCTGTGGACGTTCGTCGTGGGCAACCTGGCGATCGTCGAGATCCTGTTCGTCACCACGGGCACGGGCAAGAACGGGGTGCTCACGGTCGCCAAGTTCTTCGGTCTGCACGCCGCTGTGCTGATGCTGTTCCAGCTGCTGCTGGTGGCCCGGCTGCCGTGGCTCGACCGTCGTATCGGCATGGACCGGCTGACGGTGTGGCACAGGTGGGTCGGCTTCACCCTGCTGTGGACTCTCCTCACCCACGCCGTGCTGGTGGTGCTGGGCTACGCGAGGCTCGACGACGCGTCGACGGCGAAGACCTTCTTCGCGCTGGCCGGGGTGCCGGCCTCCCTGCTCGGGATGCTGGCCGCGGCGATCGTGGTCGTGGTCGCCGCGGTCTCCGCCCGTGGGGTGCGCCGGCGGCTGCGGTACGAGACCTGGCACGGCCTGCATCTGCTGCTGTACCTGGCGCTGGGGCTGGCGTTCGTCCACCAGTTGCTGGAGACCACGACGTTCGCCTCGTCCGGGTTCGCATGGGCCTACTGGTGGACCCTGTGGCTGTTCGCGTTCGGCGCCCTGGTCGCGGGCCGGATCGTCCTGCCCGTGTGGCGCAACGCCTACCACCGGTTCCAGGTCGCGGCGGTCGTACCGGAATCCGACGACGTGGTGTCGGTGCACGTCACCGGCCGCCACCTCGACCGGCTGCCGGCCCGGGCCGGCCAGTTCTGCGTCTGGCGGTTCCCCGGACACAACCACTGGTGGTTGGCCAATCCGTTCTCGCTGTCGGCGGCACCGGACGGCCGGACGCTGCGGCTGACCGCCAAGGCGGTCGGCAGCGGCAGCGCCGGACTGCGCGAACTCCCGGTGGGGAGCCGCGCGTTCGTCGAGGGTCCGTACGGTGCGTTCACCTCGCTGCACCGGACGCGGCCCGGTGCCCTGCTGATCGCGGGCGGGGTGGGGATCACCCCGGTCCGTTCCCTGCTGGAGGAGGAAGCGACCGGTGACGTGGTCGTGCTCTACCGGGTGCGCAGCGAGAGGGATGCCGTGCTGGTCGACGAGGTACGGGCGCTGGTCGCGGCCCGCGGCGGGCGACTGCACCTGCTGACCGGTCGCAGGGGCGAGGGAACACCGCCGTTCGCACCGGGCAGTCTGCGCTCCCTGGTCCCCGACATCACCGAACGCGACGTGTACGTCTGCGGACCGCCCTCGATGACCGCGGCCGTGCTCGGCGCGCTGCGTGACCTGGCGGTCCCCCGACGGCAGGTGCACGCCGAACGGTTCGGCCTGGCCTGAGGTCACGGCCGTACGTCCCGGCGTCGAAGGGTCCCTGCCGGCGCCGGGACACCGCACCCGTGGCCCTCGCTCGTGCGACGACCCGTCGCAGCAGGGTTGTCAGGGGCATGCCTGCACTCCTACAGTCCGGAGCAGAACGGAAATGGGAGCGCTCCCAAACGGGTGAACCGGGGAGCGCCCGAGCCACCCCATGTCCCGGCCGTACCTCCGAGAAGAGGTCCCCCATGCGACCGTCACCCCATCCCCGTCACCCACGCACCGCGCGCAGCGCACTGGCCGCGTTCGTCACGGCGCTCGCGACCGTCGCGGCGCTCTTCGCCGCCACCCCCTCGGCCCAGGCCGACACGACCGTCTGCGAGCAGTACGGATCGAGCGTGATCCAGGGGCGCTACGTCGTCCAGAACAACCGCTGGGGCACGAGCCAGCCCCAGTGCGTCACCACCACGGACACCGGCTTCCGGGTCACCCGGGCCGACGGCTCCGTCCCCACCAACGGGGCCCCGAAGTCGTACCCCTCCGTCTTCAACGGCTGCCACTACACCAACTGTTCGCCGGGAACCCGCCTGCCCGCCCAGCTCTCGGGCATCTCCAGCGCGCCGAGCAGCATCTCGTACGGCTATGTCGGCGACGCCGTCTACAACGCCTCGTACGACATCTGGCTGGACCCGACGCCCCGTACCGACGGCGTGAACCGGACCGAGATCATGATCTGGTTCAACAAGGTGGGTCCGATCCAGCCCATCGGCTCCCAGGTCGGCACGGCGACCGTGGGCGGGCGTTCCTGGCAGGTGTGGCAGGGCGGCAACGGCACCAACGACGTGCTGTCCTTCGTCGCCCCGTCGGCGATCGCGAGCTGGAGCTTCGACGTCATGGACTTCGTCCGCCAGGCCGTGTCCCGGGGGCTGGCCCAGAACAACTGGTACCTGACCAGCGTCCAGGCCGGGTTCGAACCCTGGCAGAACGGCACCGGGCTGACCGTGAACTCCTTCTCGTCGACCGTCGAGACCGGCGGAACCGGCCCCGGCACGCCGGGCGGCGGCACGGCCTGCGCGGTGTCGTACGCCACCACCGTGTGGCAGGGCGGCTTCACCGCGAACGTCACGGTCACCAACACCGGTTCCGCTCCCGTCGACAACTGGCGGCTGGCCTTCACGCTGCCCTCGGGCCAGAGCGTCACCGGCGCCTGGAACGCCTCCCTCTCCCCGTCCTCGGGCCCGGTCACGGCGAGCGCTCTGTCGCACAACGCGAGCATCTCCCCAGGCGGCAGCCAGAGCTTCGGGTTCCAGGGCACCTACGGCGGCAGCTTCGCCGCGCCGGCCGGCTTCAGTCTGAACGGGACCGCCTGCGCCCGGGCCTGACAGGACCGGCGCGGGACGCCCGCACGGCGTACCTCTGCCAGGGCCTGAGCTCGACCTGCTGATCGGTCCGGGCTCGTCCGGACTCCCCGCGGGCCTCCGGTGGCGATCCGCCCCGGGGCCCGCGGCACGTCTGCCGGTGCATCGCCCCGCGGGCCCGCGGCACGTCCGCCGTCCGGGTCAGATCCTCCAGGAACGCAGCGTGTCCGCGACCTCGTAGATGGTCAGGCGGCTCTCGCGGACCTTCCTGATCAGGTCCGACAGGGCGCCGTAGGGCGGATCGATGCCCTGGGCCGCCTGCTCCATGTACTGGGCGGCGACGAACGCGGCGACGAGGCTGTTGCGGTGCGGCAGCGGTTCCAGGCGCGCGATGGTGTGCAGCAGCGCGGCCGCGCGCCAGGCGGCGTCGGGGTTCGACTTCTCCAGGGTGGGCATCCGGGTCTTGTGGCGGGCGACGGCCGCCACCAGGGCGGAGTAGTCCGTCACCGACACGTCCTCGCTGCCGAGGGCGGCCTCCTGGACGTCCAGCAGCCAGGAGACGTCGACGTACAGGGTCTCGCTCATCAGGCGGCGGTGACTCCCTGATCGCGCTGGGACGGCGGCACCTCGTCGGGGAAGGCCTCGTCGAACTCGCCGCGCAGCCGGTCCGCCCACGCGGTGGCGCCGGCGACGAAGCGCTTGCGGTGCATCTCGCGGACCCCGAGATCGTGCATGTACTGCTTCAGGCTCTTGCCCTCGGCCGCCGCGGCCGCCCGCACACCTTCCATTTCCTCGTCCGTGAAGGACACGTTCAGTGATGGCATACCCGGCATGGTACCTACTTGGCACCAGCCTGCGCCACCGTCTGTGGTACGGGCTCGGAGGCCTCCGCCGACCGGGTCCGGGGCGGGGCCGACGGCAGGTCCGCCTGCTGGAGTTCGGCGAGGAGTTCACTCTGTCCCGCGAGCAGTTCGGTCAGGATCCGGCGGGCCGCGCGGAGCAGTTCGGCCACGTCGCCGCCGGCGAGGGCGTAGCTGACGGTGGAACCCTCCCGGATGGAGACGACGATGCCGGAGCGGCGCAGGACCCCCAGCTGCTGACTGAGGCTGGACGGCTCGATCTCGATCTCGCTCAGCAGGTCGCGCACGGGCAGCGGGCCGCCTTGGAGCAGTTCCAGGACCCGGATGCGCACCGGGTGCCCGAGCATCCGGAAGAACTCGGCCTTCGCCTGGTAGAGGGGCACCTGCATGAGATTCGCTCGCTCCCTGCCGCTTTCGACGGACTCCGTGGGCACGGCGGCCTGTGTGCCACCGCAGGCCGTACTGCGTCCCATCCTCGTGGATCCGGCCCCGCACACCCATGGGATTGACCCGATCTGGATATGTCCACTTGAAGAAATCTTCAACTCATGGGCGTGCGAGGCCATGGAGAACGCGTTCGTCTACACGTCGAGTTCGGCCCCGATGCGCCTGAGCTGGTGGCGGGCCATGGCCAGGTTCGACTTGGTCCGGTCGAGCACGAGGTAGAGGAAGAGTCCGTTGCCGCTGCGGCCCTTGAGCGGCTGGATGATGTGGTACTGACTGCCGAGGGTGATGAGCATGTCCTCGATCGCCCCCGTCAGTCCGAGGTGTTCCATGGTGCGGGTCTTGGCGCGGATCACGTCCGTGTTCCCCGCCGCCGCGACCGTCAGGTCGAGATCCTTTCCGCCCCCCAGCGTGCCCAGCGCCATACCGCTGGTGTAGTCGACGAGCGCGGTCCCCAGGGAACCCTCGATCGAGGTCATGATCTCCTTCAGGGAAATCTCCACATTGGCCATGTCGGCATCTCCTGTCGATCGCTGCGCGGTCGGGCAGCGCCCTCTCCGCCGGTATGAGGAACGTACGAGCTGCCCGCCGACGGCACCCGCATAGTTCCGCTACTGAACGACGCAGTCCCACATCACCGCGCCCACGGATCACTTGCGATCGCCTGCGTTCGCCGGGCGACCGCACAGGGCGACTGACCGGATCGGTCCGCTCGCGGACCCGATGCGGCCTGTCGCGGCCGGGTCCGTACGGCCGAGGCTGGGGACATGACCCGAGCACTGATCGTCATCGATGTCCAGGAGTCCTTCCGCGCCGACCCGCTGTGGGAGGCCGTCTCCGATCCGAAGGTCGCCGACAAGGTGGACCGGCTGGTCCGGCTGGCGCGCCGGGCCGGAGACCTGGTGGTGTGGGTGATGCACGCCGAACCCGGGAGCGGCGACGTCTTCGACCCGGCGCTCGGCCACGTCCGGCTGCAGGCGGGACTGGAGCGCCGGGAGGGCGAGGAGCCACTGCTCCACAAGACCTCGCACAACGCCTTCAGCACCACCAACCTGCAGCAGCTCCTCACCGAACGCGGGATCCGGGAACTCACCGTCTGCGGCATCCGCACCGAGCAGTGCGTGGAGACCACCGCCCGCCTCGCGAGCGACTTCGGCTACCTGGTCACGTTCGTCGTCGACGCGACCGCCACCCACCCGATCCCGCACCGCGACGCCCCCGCCGACCAGTCCGTCGCCGAATTGAATCCAGGACAACTGAAGAGCCGTCAATCGCGTTAGACGGGCTTGAGATCCTTGGCGGCCTTGTCCCAGTCCTGGCGGGCGCAGTAGCGGATGCTGTTGCGAATCAGGTGAACGATGCATGTCTGGACGGCAGTTCGGGGCAGACTGTCTCGACGGCGTCGGGCAGGCCCTTCAGTCCGTCGCAGACGAGCATGAGGACGTCCTCAGTGCCGCGATTCTTCAGCTCGGTGAAGACCTGGAGCCAGTGCTTGGCGCCCTCGACCCCGTCACCGGCCCAGATGCCGAGGATGTCGCGGGTGCCCTCGACGGTGACGGCCATCGCGACGTAGATGGGCCGGTTGGCGACCTTGCCATCGCGAATCTTCACGTTGATCGCATCCGCGAAGACGACCGGATGGACCCGATCGAGCGGTCGGGCCTGCCATTCCGCCATGCCCTCCATCACCGCGTCGGTGATCGTGGAGATGGTCTGCTTGGACACCTCCGCGCCGTACACCTCGGCCAGATGAGCCGATATCTCCCCGTGTGTGAGGCCCTTCGCGGACAGCGACAGCACCATTTCGTCCACGCCGGTCAGACGGCGCTGCCGCTTCTTCACGAGCTGCGGCTCGAGGTGCCGGCGGTGGCCCGGGGCACCTTCACCTCGACCGGGCCCACGTCGGTCAGCACGGTCTTCGAACGGGTGCCATTCCGGGAGTTGCCGCTGTTGCGGCCTGCTGCGTCGTGCTTGTCATAGCCGACGTGATCGGTGATCTCGCCCTCCAGGGCGGACTCCAGCACCCGCTTGGTCAACTGCTGCAGTAGCCCTCCCTCGCCGGTCAGCTGCAGACCGTCGGAACGGGCCCGGTCGACCGACATCGAAATCAACTGCTCGTCCGACACCGCCTCCGCGGCCGACTCGACGATCGGCTCCTCCACCGTCTCGTGCTCGCTGATGGTCTCGCTCATTTCAGGCGTCTCCTTGATCATCGGATCCGCCGTCTATTGGACACTCCCGGCCAAGGGGACATCGTCAGTCGGACGGAGTGTCGGTGCGCTCTTGGTTCGGCTGAGCGGGGCTCCCGCGACGGCGGCAGCGCATAAGCCAGCCCACCACGCCAAGAACGAGTTCGCTGACCGAGCTGCCAAGGAACTCAGGCAGCGCGGCAGAGAGCACGTTCACCGCATTCTCCGTGTGGTGCGCTGTGCCTCCGACAGCGTGGCGGCGTGCGCCGGACCGGCCGAGGACAGCGCGTGGCAAGGCGTCCAGGACGGTGTCGGCGTACGGCTGGAGATCTTGCATGGTCCATGAACCCCAGTCGGCTTCGGTGACCAGGCCGGAGAGCTTGCAGACGGTGTTGGGAAGGGCGGCGAACCGTCGGACGTCCTCGGCCCAGGGATCGAGGGTGCCGTACGCGATGGGCGGTTTGCCGAGGTGGTCGAGGACGAACGTGAGGTCCGGCAGACGCGAGGCGGCTTCGGCGGCGGCCTTGAGCTGGCGGGGCTTCACCACGAGGTCGTAGACGAGCCCCGCTTCGGCGACCGCGGCCAGACCGCGCAGCACGTCGGGGCGGACCAGCCAGCGGGGGTCCGGTTCTCCCTGCACCTGGTGGCGGATGCCCACCAGGTATTCGCCGCCCAGGCCCGCGCGCAAACCCGCGAGGTGGTCGGCGACATCGGGTGCGGTCAGGTCGGTCCAGCCGACGACGCCGGCGACCAGATCGCTGTTGGCGGCCAGTGCCAGAAACTCCGGGGTCTCCTGCGGCACGGTGATCGTCTGCACCAGCACGGAGGCGGTGACCCCGGCCGCACGGGCCTCCGGCTCCAGGTGGGCGAGGGTGAAGTCGCGGCGCAGCGGGGCGAGTTCCGGGCCGCTGATCCAGTCCTGGTCGCGGACAGACAGGTCCCACACGTGATGGTGCGCGTCAACGATGCCGGGGTCGGTCTCCTCGTGGCTCACAACTGCCACACCACCGGCAGCGAGGCGTCCGAGCCCTGGGCCGAGTAGTCGTGGACGGCGTCCAGCAGCTCGGCCATCCGCGCCTGCCAGGCGATGTTGACCGGCAGCTTCTCGAGTTCGGCGATCATCGCGGCGTAGTCCTCGACCTCCAGAAGGTGGAACAAGTCGGTGCCACTGCGCCAGATCGTCCACTCGCTCACCCCGGCGGCCTGGATGGCGGCGGTCAGCTCTTCGGGCACCTCCCGGTGTGCCGCCTCGTACTCCTTCGGTCGGCGCGGACTTTGGTGTGCAGGGCGATCCTCATGACGGCTCCTTCGGCGGCGCGGCTTCCTCCACCGGTTCGGCGTGCCCGGTCGACGTGGCCGGTGGGACGGGGGTGTCCACGTCGAGCAGTGCCTCGGTGCGCAGCTCGTCCCACAGGGCCTGCGGGAGGGGGCGTCGCAGCTGCTCGACCGTGTCGCGCACCTCCTGCGGCGAGCGCGCGCCGGTCAGGACGCTCGCGACGGCGGGATGGCCGAAGGGGAAGCGCAGGGCGGCGGCCCGCAGGGGCACGCCGTGGTGTTCGCAGACCGCCTGCAGCCGCAGTGCCCGGTCGAGCACGGGCTGCGGAGCGGGGGCGTAGTCGTAGGTGGCGCCGGGCCGGGGCGCGGTGAGCAGCCCGGAGTTGAACACGCCGCCGATGACGACGCTCCGGCCGCGGGCGGCTGCCTCCGGGAGCAGTTCGGTGAGCCCGTCCTGGTCCAGCAGGGTGTACCGGCCGGCGAGCAGCACCACGTCGATGTCGGTCTCGCGCAGGAACCGGGCAGGCAGCGCGGACTGGTTCATGCCGATGCCGATCGCCCCGACCACGCCTTCGGCGCGCAGGCGCTCCAGTGCCGGGTAGGCCTCGCGCAACGCCTGGTCGGCGTGGTCGTCGGGGTCGTGCAGCAGGGCCACGTCGATCCGGTCGAGGCCGAGGCGGTCCAGGCTCGCCTCCAGCGAGCGCAGCACTCCGTCGGCGGTGAAGTCCCAGACGCGGCGGTGGGTGGCCGGGACGGCGAAGCCATGGGCGAGGTCGTCACCGGCGCCGTCGTCAGGATCCGGCACGAGCAGCCGGCCCACCTTGGAGGAGAGGGTGTAGGTGTCACGGGGGCGGTCGCGCAGGGCGGCGCCGAGCCGTCGTTCGGACAGGCCGAGGCCGTAGTGGGGTGCGGTGTCGAAGGTACGGATGCCGGCGTCCCAGGCCGCGTCCACCGTGGCGTGGGCGGCTTCGTCGGTGACCGGCTGGTAGAGGTTGCCGAGGGCGGCGCAGCCCAGTGCCAGTTCCGAGACCGCTACCGCGCCGCCGCCCAGTGTGGTGGTCCTCATGAGGGGGCCACCGGGCGCAGCCGCAGTCCCTGCATGCCGCCGTCCACCGCCAGCGCCGTGCCCGTGACGCTGGCCGCGGCGGGACTCGCGAGGTAGACGATGGCGGCTGCCACCTCGTCAGCGGTGACCAGGCGTCCCAGGGGCTGGCGGGCGTTGAGCGCGGCGCGCTCGGCCTCGGGGTCGTCGGCGGCGTCCAGCAGCCGGCTCACCCAGGGTGTGTCGGCGGTGCCGGGGTTGACGCAGTTGACGCGGATGCCCTCACGGACGTGGTCGGCGGCCATGGCCAGGGTCAGGGAGAGCACGGCGCCCTTGCTGGCGCAGTACAGGGCGCGCTGCGGCAGGCCGGCGGTGGCACCGATCGAGCAGGTGTTGACGATGGCCGCGTGGGACGAGCGCCGCAGATGGGGCAGGGCGGCGCGGGAGGTGCGCACCATGCCGAGGACGTTGACGTCCAGGACCCGGTGCCAGTCTTCGTCGGGGTTGTCTTCGATGGTGCCGATGGCGCCGATGCCGGCGTTGTTCACGAGGATGTCCAGGCCGCCGAGCCGATCGGCGGCCTGTTCCACGGCGGCGCGTACCGAGGCGTCGTCTCTGACGTCGGCCGTGAGGCCGAGCAGCGGTGCGGGGAGTTGGTCCGGGTCGAGGTCGAACACGGCGACCGCCGCGCCGCATCCCGCCAGTGCGCGGGCTGTGGCGAGCCCGATGCCGGAGGCGCCGCCGGTGACTACGGCTCGGAGTCCCGAGAGATCGGTCATGCGGCGCCTCCCTGTGCAACGCGGTCGGCCACCCAGAATGTGCCGTCCGGGTAGCGGTATTCGGCGATGGACTCCCCTCGCATGGTGGCGGAGAAACCGGGGGTGAGCGGTGCGGTGTAGTGGCCGTCGCGCATCACGACGGGTGCGGTGAAGTGCTGGTGGAGGTGGTCGACGTACTCGATGACGCGGTTCTCGGTGGTGCCCGAGAGCGCCAGGTAGTCGAACATCGACAGGTGCTGCACCAGCTCGCACAGCCCCACTCCCCCGGCGTGCGGGCAGACGGGCACCCCGAACTTCGCGGCGAGCAGCAGGATGGCGAGGTTCTCGTTGACGCCGCCGACCCGGGCCGCGTCGATCTGCAGGACGTCGATGGCGCCGGCCTGGAGGAGCTGCTTGAAGACGATGCGGTTCTGCACGTGTTCGCCGGTGGCGACCTTCACCGGGGCGACAGCCTTGCGGATCGCCGCGTGGCCGAGGATGTCGTCGGGGCTGGTGGGCTCCTCGATCCAGTACGGGTCGAACTCGGCGAGCGCGTTGGTCCACTCGATCGCCTCGTCGACGTTCCAGCGCTGGTTGGCGTCGATGGCGATGCGGATGCCGTCGCCGACGGCGGCCCGTGCGGTGCGCAGACGGCGGATGTCGTCGTCGAGGTCGGCGCCGACCTTGAGCTTGATCTGGGTGAAGCCGTCGGCGACGGCCTGCTTGGCGAGCCGGGTGAGCTTGTCGTCCGAGTAGCCGAGCCAGCCCGGAGAGGTGGTGTAGCCGGGGTAGCCGCGCTCGAGCAGGATCGCCTCGCGTTCGGCGAGGCCCGTCCGGCCCTCACGCAGGAGGGTGAGGGCCTCCTCAGGGGCGAGGACGTCGGCGATGTGCCGGAAGTCGACCTGGGAGACCAGCCACTCGGGGTCGGCGTGCGCGAGCATTTGCCACAGCGGCTTGGCCTCCCGCTTGGCGGCCAGGTCCCACACGGCGTTGACGACGGCTCCGATCGCCATGTGCATCACGCCCTTCTCGGGGCCGAGCCAGCGCAGCTGGCTGTCGCCGATCAGGTCGCGGCTGAGCGAGCCCGGATCGGCGCACAACTCGTCCACGGACCGGCCGACGATGTGGGGGCGCAGCGCCCCGATCGCCGCGACCTGTACGTCGTTGCCGCGTCCGATGGTGAAGGTGAAGCCGTGGCCCTCGAGCCCGTCACCGGCGTCGGTGCGCATCACGACATAGGCGGCGGAGTAGTCGGGGTCCGGGTTCATCGCGTCCGAGCCGTCCAGCTCCCGTGAGGTCGGGAAGCGGACGTCGTAGGTGTCGACCGCGGTGATCCGGGCGGTGGTTGCAGTCACGGGGGTGCCTTTCACGCTTGGCCGAAGGTCTGGCGCTGGCTGCCGAGCCCGTCCACGGACAGCTCGACGGTGTCACCGGGACGCAGGAACGGCGTGCTGGGAAGGCCCAGGGCCACGCCCGCGGGTGTCCCGGTGTTGATCACGTCGCCCGGTTCGAGAACCATGTACCGGCTCAGGTAGGACACGATGTGGTCGACCGGGAAGATCATGTCGCTGGTGTGGCCGTCCTGCCGCTTCACGCCGTTGAAGCTCAGGTGCAGGCCGAGATCCTGGGGGTCGCCGATCTCGTCGGCGGTGACCAGCCACGGGCCCAGGGGGTTGAAGGTCTCGCAGGACTTGCCGAGGTCCCACTGCGGTGAGTATTCGAGCTGGAACTCGTGCTCGGAGACGTCGTGGCTGATCGCGTATCCCGCGATCACGTCACCTGCCGCCTCGGGGCCTTCGAGGTACCGCGCCCGGCGGCCGATGACCACCGCGAGCTCGACCTCCCAGTCGGTCTTCACCGAGCCGCGCGGGATCAGCACCTCGTCGTAGGGGCCCACGACCGTGCCGGGGTCCTTCATGAACACCACCGGACGCGGCAGGATCGGCGCGCCGGTCTCGGCAGCGTGGTCCCGGTAGTTCAGGCCGACGCAGACGATCTTGCCAGGACGGGCGACAGGTGCGCCGACCCGCGGACCCTCCGCGTCCAGTTCGCGCAGCCCGCCCGACGCGACCGCCGCACGGGCCCGGCCGACACCGTCCCCGGCGAGGAAGGCGCCGTCGATGTCCAAGGCCACGTAGGACAGCTCCAGCAGCCGGCCGTCGTCGGTGCGGACAGCGGGCCGCTCCTCGCCGGGCGCGCCGACACGTAGCAGTTTCACTGGGCAGCTTCCTTGTCATGTGGGCTTCATCTGAGACGTGGTCGGCCGTGGGACCGGGCCGCCCGTGTCCTGAGCCGGTCGTTCCGCGGGATTGCAACCACGAGGACAGTCATCGGATGTATGGCGGCACCGTGACCTTAAGGTGCGGAACCCGCAGCTGACAATGGATTCCTCCGATGTATTTGCTCGGCCTTGGATGCCCAGCATCCGCCAGCACGTCTCTCCCTTGGCCACCGAACGGCCACGAGGACGGCACACGACTTCCGTCCGATGAATCAGGAGCCGGAGCCACTGGGTCGTCTCCCGTGATGGCGCAGGATCAGCAGGCGCGCCACCCGACCGCCCGGAAGAGCGCACCCCTTCTCGGAGGAGCGGTCCCGACCGGTTCCTGATCGGTGGCGGGCGACGTCGTTGCCGAATCGTGAACTGTCGCAGTGGATCGCCCGACACTTCTGAGCGCTTGAAATCGCAGGTCGGATGAGGTGATGGCCGACAGTTCCGGAACCGGGGGCGTACCTCGTCGCCCCGAGCGGCGATTCCCCCGCAAGGTCGTGGGCGGCGGACTCTTGTCAATCTCGGCAACGTCGTCGTAACGTCTCGGCGTCCGAGAGACATCGGAGGAATGATCCGCATCACTCGGTGCGCAGCTCGGTTCCTGCCGTGCGGCCGCTCCGCCTCCGCGTCCTCGGTCAGCCACCCACCCTCATTCCGCCCCTCTTCGGGCACGGTCCGCGCACGCTGACGCCCGGACCGACTCCTGCCCGGCCGATGCCCCGCCGCTTTCCGGCAGGCGGGTCCGCCCACCCCTCCCACCGTCGCCCTGCGGCCCAGCGCCCCTGGCTAAGGAGAGAACACGGCCATGAAGCTCGCTCGCACCCGCTCCACCGCCGCAGCCGTCACTGCTGTCCTCGCGGTCCTGTCCCTCGCCACCGCGTGCAACCGCGAGAGCACCGCCTCGGGCGCCTCGGGCGGCGACAAGCCCGCCATCGGCATCGACCTGCCGCGTTCCGACTCCGATTTCTGGAACTCCTACGCGCAGTACCTGAAGAAGGACATCAAGTCCGACGGCGTCAACGCCCTGCCGCTGAGCAACTCGCAGAACGACGTCACCAAGCTCGTCGCCAACGTGCAGGTGTTCCAGAACACCGGCGCCAAGGCCGTCGTCATGGCCCCCCAGGACACCGGCGCCATCGCCTCCACCCTCGACACCCTCGCGTCGAAGAAGATCCCCGTGGTCAGCGTCGACACCCGGCCCGACAAGGGCGACGTCTACATGGTGGTCCGCGCCGACAACCGCGCGTACGGCACCAAGGCGTGCGAGTTCCTCGGCAAGCAGCTCGGCGGCAAGGGCAAGGTCGCCGAGCTGCAGGGCGCCCTGGACTCCATCAACGGACGCGACCGCTCCGAGGCGTTCGCCGAGTGCATGAAGACGAAGTTCCCCAAGATCAAGGTCTTCGAGCTGCCCACCGACTGGAAGGGCGACGTGGCCTCCGCCAAGCTCCAGTCGCTGCTGGCCCAGCACCCGGACCTGAACGGCATCTACATGCAGGCCGGCGGTGTCTTCCTCCAGCCCACCCTGGCACTGCTGGAACAGAAGAAGCTGCTCAAGCCGGCGGGCGAGAAGGGCCACATCACGATCATCTCCAACGACGGCATCCCGCAGGAGTTCGACGCCATCCGCAAGGGCCAGATCGACGCCACCGTCTCCCAGCCCGCCGACCTCTACGCCAAGTACGCCCTCTACTACGCCCAGGCCGCGGCCGAGGGCAAGACTTTCAAGCCGGGCAAGACCGACCACGACTCCACCATCGTCAAGATCCCGAACGGCCTGGAGGACCAGCTGCCCGCCCCGCTGGTGACCAAGGACAACGTGGACGACAAGTCCCTCTGGGGCAACAACGTCGGCTGATCACCGGCAGCTCACGCCCGCAGTGGGGAGGGACGGCACCCGCCTCCGCCTCCGTCCCCACCGCGCCCTCCCGCTCCCAGCATCCGACGTCGAAGGACGGAATCCACCATGGCGGACACCGCGACCGCCCCAGCGACCGGCCCCGGGCATCCGGCGCCGGTGGCTGAGGCGACCGGCATCAGCAAACAGTTCGGGGCGACCGTCGCCCTGCGCGACGCACGTATCAGCATCGCCGCGGGCGAGTCGCACGCCCTGGTCGGGCGCAACGGCGCCGGCAAGTCGACACTCGTGTCCATCCTCACCGGTCTCCAGCAGCCCGACACCGGTTCCTTGCGCTTCTCGGGCGAGCCGGCACCCGCCTTCGGCGACATCGACGCCTGGCGCTCCCGCGTCGCCTGTGTCTACCAGCGCTCCACCATCATCGGTGACCTGACCGTCGCCGAGAACCTCTTCCTGAACCGGCAGAGCGCCGGCGCGGTGCGCCCGATCCGCTGGAAGCGACTGCGTCGGCATGCTGAGGAGTTGCTCGGCGAGTACGGGGTGGCCGTCGACCCCACCGCACGGGCCAAGGACCTGACGGTCGAGCAGCGGCAGTTCGTCGAGATCGCCCGGGCGCTGTCCTTCGGCGCCCGTTTCATCATCCTCGACGAGCCCACCGCGAAGCTCGACGCCCGCGGCATCGGCCGCCTCTTCGACAAGCTTCGCGACCTCCAGGACCAGGGCGTCGCCTTCCTGTTCATCTCCCACCACCTGCAAGAGGTGTACGACCTCTGCAGCACGGTCACGGTCTACCGTGACGCGGCCCACATCCTCACCGCACTCGTGGCCGAACTCGGCCACCAGGCCCTGGTGGAGGCCATGACCGGCGAGTCCGCCTCCACGGTCACGGCCACTGCCGGCCGGCCCGCCGTCGCGCGGGAAGACGCCACGGAAGTGCTGACGCTCGAGGGACTGACCCTGCCCGGCGTCTGCGAGGACATCTCCCTCACGGTCCGTTCCGGCGAGGTCGTCGGGCTCGCCGGGGCCACGGCCAGCGGCAATGTGCAGGTGGGTGAGGCGATCGCCGGTCTGCACCGCGCCGGGGCCGGCCGCGTCTCGGTCGGCGGCAAGGCCGTGCGCACCGGCAGTGTGCCGTCCGCGCTGACCGCCGGCGTCGGTCTGGTCCCCGAGGACCGCCATCTCCAGGGACTGGTCAACAACCGCAGCGTGGCGGAGAACACCACCCTGACCGTCACCGACCAGCTCGGCCCGTTCGGCACCGTCCTGCCCGCCCGGACCAGAACCTTCGCCCGCCGCATGATCCACGACCTCGACATCAAGACCCCGGGAGCCGCCACCCCGGTCTCCGCCCTCTCCGGCGGCAACCAGCAGAAGGTCGTCGTCGCCCGTGCCCTGGCCACCGACCCCCACCTACTGGTGGCCATCCGCCCCACCAACGGCGTCGACGTCAAATCCAAGGAGTTCCTGCTCGGCAGGATCCGGCAGGTCGCCGACAGCGGCAAGGCCGCGCTGATCGTCTCCGACGAACTCGACGACCTCAAAGTGTGCGACCGGGTCGTCGTCATGTTCCACGGCCGGGTCGTCGCCGAGTTCGCCCGCGGCTGGAAGGACGACCATCTCGTCGCCGCCATGGAGGGCGTCGACACCACCGCATCCACCGCAACCGGCACCGACGAGCACGGAAGGTAGCCATGTCCGCCACCACAGATATCACCGAGCCCGCAGCGAGCACAGCGGAGCCGGCCACCGCGGACACCGCACGGCGCCGGGTCGACCTCGGCCGCTTCCGCGAACTGTCCCTGGTCCCGGCCATCCTCGTCCTCATGCTGATCGGGTTCATCGTCTCGCCGGCCTTCCTCACCGCCGACAACCTCATCGGCGTGCTGCAGCAGTCCACCGAGCTGAGCCTGCTCGTCCTCGCGCTGACCTTCGTCCTGATCTGCGGACGGATGGACCTGTCCCTGGAGTCCACCATCGGCGTGGCCCCCGTCATCGCCGTGTGGCTCGTGCTGCCCTCCAGCGGCGGGCGGTTCATGGGCCTCGGGCTGTTCCCCGAGTGGACGGCGGTACCGCTCTGTCTGCTGGTCGGCGCGGTGATCGGCGCCGTCAACGGCTTCCTCATCCTCAAACTGCGGCTCAACGGCTTCATCGTCACCCTCGGCGCCCTGACCATGCTCCGCGGCCTTCAGGTGGCCCTCTCCGAGGGCCAGTCCATCGTCGAGCTCCCTTCCTCCTTCACCTACCTGGGCAAGGCATCCTGGCTGGGCGTCCCGGCAGCGATCTGGATCTGCGCGGTGCTGTTCGCGGCGGGCGGCAGCGCACTGGCGTGGCTGCGGCACGGCCGCGCGCTGTACGCGATCGGCGGCAACGCGGAGGCGGCCCGCACCGCGGGTATCCGCGTCGACCGGATCGTCTGGGCGGTGCTGATCACCGGTAGCGTGCTCGCCGCGTTCGCCGGCATCCTCTACAGCGGACACTACGGCTCCATCTCCGCCACCCAGGGCAGCGGCTGGATCTTCCAGGTCTTCGCCGCGACCGTCATCGGCGGGGTGAGCCTCAACGGCGGCAAGGGATCCGTCTTCGGCGCGCTCACCGGTGTCCTCACCCTCCAGCTCGTCGTCAACGTCATGACTCTGGCGGGTGTACCGCCGCTGTGGAACCAGTTCCTCAACGGCGCGATCATCATCGTCGCCCTGATCATCTCCCGCTTCGCCTCCGGCGAGAAGCAGGAATAGCCACAAACCGCAAACGGCTCTGTCGGCCTCGAACCGGGCCCGGCAGAGCCCGTCCCACTCATCCCCGGCACGGAGAGGCATGCTCGTGGCACTGACGGACGACGCGATCGACAAGATCAAGACGATGATCGTCGAGGGTGAACTCGCGCCCGGTTCCCGGCTGCCCAAGGAGGAGATCCTCGCCGGACAACTGGGCTTGTCCCGGAATTCCCTGCGCGAGGCCGTGCGGGCGCTGACCGCCATGCGGATCCTGGTCACCCGTCAGGGCGACGGCACGTACGTCTCCAGTCTGGAGCCCCACCTCCTGCTGGAAAGCCTCTCCTTCGCCGCGGACGTCTCCCAGGGCCACACGGCTCTGCAACTGCTCCAGGTACGCCGGCTGCTCGAACCGCAGGCGACAGGGCTGGCCGCCGCGCTCCTGAAACCGAAGGACCTCCAGGAACTGCGCAACATCCTCGACCGGTCCCGGACCGTCACCACCGTGGAGGAGTTCGTCGCCCACGACACCGCCTTCCACCTCAGGATCGTCGAAGCCGTCGGGAACCCCGTGCTGTCGATGCTGCTGCAAGTCCTCTCCACCCGCACCCAACGGGTCCGTATCGTCCGCGGCAGCCGGACCCGTCACGCCCTGGACAACGCCCACCACGACCACGAGCAGATCCTCGACGCGCTGCAGGCACGCGATGCCCTGCTGGCCGCCTCTGCCGCGACCGTCCACATCACGGCCGTCGAGCAATGGCTCGCAACCAGTCTGACCGACGCCCCCTCACGAGACGTCGAGGACGGACCGCCCCGGTGCCCCTTCGGGCAATCCCGCTGAACCCGGCGAGGGCGGCGAACAGGATCGACGACCGGCCCCCGGTCAGTTCCAACAGCCGGCCGCCCAAGCCACTCACGTCCTCGGTGACTCGGTGCCGCGGTCTCCATCGGAGCACCTTTCCCAGCCCGATGGACACCGGCGCCACGACACACCGGCCGACGTCGAATGCCTTCCGAGACGTTGCCCCCACAGACAGTCCACAGCAAGTGACCTCTCCGCACACAACCAGTCACAGGGGCTGAACCATGTCTCACAAAGAATGACCCGCCGTACGCTGCTCGGCGCGGCGGGTGCGGCGACCGCCGCGACCGCCCTGCCGCTCGTCCCGGGCTTCTCCGGCCTTCTGCCGCAGGAGTCCGCCGCGGACACCCAGACCAACCTGAGCAGGATGGTCGACATGCGGTTCGGCATGTTCAACCACTTCAGCCGGGGCACTTTCACCAACCAGGAACGGGCCGAACCCAACCAGAGTTCCACCCTCTTCGCTCCTCCGAGTGTCAACTGCGGGCAGTGGGCCGACGCGGCGGCTGCCGCGAAGATGAGTTACGGCATCCTGACCAACCAAGCACCACGACGGCTTCGCCGCGGTAGCGCGGGCCGCAGGAGTCTCGAAGGGCTGCGTCAGCCGCGGCCTGGCCGAACTCGACGCCGACACGGAGCCGGACGGGCGAGTACGGCGACCGGGGGCAGGGCGCCCGGCCCTGGCAGACCGGGACCCGGGTCTGGTGCCGGCCCTGCTGGAGCTGGTCGAGGAGCATACGCAGGGCGATCCGATGAAGCCGCTGACGTGGACGACGAAGTCGTTGCGCCGCCTCGTGGACGAACTCGCCGCCCAGGGCAGGAAAATGGGCCGCGACACCGTCGCGGCCCTGCTGAAGGCGGCCGGGTTCAGCCTGCGCGGCAACGCGCGGGTGCTGGCCGGTGCCATGACCCCTCGACCAGCATCCGGTCGAACGAGGTGTAGTTCACCTGCGTCGAGTCGGTGATCGACTCGCGGATCTCGTCCCAGGCACCGCCGTAGTCCTCGGAGAGCCGGCGCATCTCCTTCGCGTAGGACTCGGGTGGGATGGTGGAGCGGTCGCGGCTGGGCTCGACCAGATAGGCGTAGACCGTGTCCTTGCTGGTGGGGGTGTAGCCGGCGATGTAGCAGGGGCCGCCGTGGGCCAGGTCGCTGCGCTCCACTCCGTCCGGGCGGGGTGCCGGGACACGCCAGATCGACATGCCGGTCGGCTCGGGTCGGACGTCGATGCCGATGGCGGCGCGGGTCGTGGAGTTGAGTCCGTCGGCGGCCACGACGAGGTCGTAGCGGCCCTCGGTGCCGTCGCTGAGGCGGACGGTCACGGACGTGTCGTCCTGGGTGACGATCTCGGCGGTGGTGCCGAGCCGGACGTTCGCGCCGGAGGCCCGGACGGCGTCGACGAGGATGCGCTGGAGCACCGGTCGCAGCATCCCCAGGGTGGCGGGGAGATCGTCTCCGCCGGCGCGCAGGACCTCGCCGACGTGGAGCAAGGTGCCGTCAGGAGCGGTCAGCCCCAGGGAGTCGAAGCCGCAGCCGTGCTCGCGGACCTCGTCCCAGACGCCGATCTCGCGCAGCACGCGCAGGGCGTTGCCCTGCAGGGTGATGCCGGAGCCGCGTACGTTCCAGTCCGGCCTGACCTCGACGAGGTCGACGTCGATGCCCGCCCTCCGCAGCAGCACCATCACGACGTTGCCGGAGGTGCCGCCCCCGACGACCAGGACTCTCTTTCTGTTCACGCTTCTTCCATGGCCAACTCCTTCGTCGGGCAGGTCACTTGACGGCGACGGGGTTGACGGGGGAGCCGACGGCTCCGGTGATGGGCAGGGGCGCGGCGGTGAGCCAGAACGCGTACACGCCGTCGCGGGCGCAGTCGTCCGCGAGGGCGTCGGGGTCCCACATCTCGCCGATCAGCAGGCCCATGTGGGGGATGACGACCTGGTGCAGCGGCTGGAAGGCGCCGTCGAATTCGTTCGGCCGTACCTCGAAACCCCACGTGTCGGTGGCGATCGCGGCGATCTCGCTCGTGTGCAGCCAGCCGGCGGTGGTGAAGGACAGACCGGGAGAGTCTCCGCCCGCGTAGTCGCCCCAGCCCTCGCGGCGGGCGCGCGCCAGCCGCCCGGTCCGGACGACGACGATGTCCCCGCGGCCGACGGCCACGCCGTGCGCCTCGGCCGTCGCGGTCAGGTGTTCCTCGGTGATCGCGAAACCGTCCGGCAGTTCTCCGCGTTCGTCGCCGATCACCCGGCCGACATCGAGGAGGACTCCGCGTCCGGCGACGTACGGGGCCATGTGCTCGACGCCGGTGACCAGATCGCCGTCGGAGGTGACGACCTTCTCGGCCGCCCGCCCGTTCCACGCCTTGCCGTGGTCGAAGATGTGCCCGAGCCCGTCCCACTGGGTGGAGCACTGCAAGGGCATCGTGATCACGTCGTCGGCGCCGCCGATGCCGTGCGGGAAGCCCTGGTTGCCGAGCGCCGCGTCCGTTCCCGTGTCCAGCATGGTGTGGACGGGGTTGGTGCGGCGGCGCCAGCCCTTCTGCGGCCCGTTCATGTCGAACCGCTGCGACAGCGAGAAACTCGCGCCCCGGCGGACCAGTGCCGCACCCTCGCGGCGCTTGGCCTCGTCGAGGAGGTTCAGCGTGCCGAGCACGTCGTCCTCGCCCCAACGCCCCCAGTTGGAACACCGCTTGGCGGCCTCGGCGATCGCGCCCTCGGCGTCCGTGGGGTCGAGCGGGGCCGTCACGACGCGGTCCCCTCGGCGACGCAGCGGGTGCGCTGCGCGCCCAGCCCCGTGACGGAGCCCTCCATGACGTCGCCGCCCTGCAGCAGCCGTCCCCAGTGCATGCCGTTGCCGGCCGGGCTGCCGGTCAACACCAGGTCACCGGGAAGGAGTTGAGCCGTCTGCGAGATGTACGACACCAGCCGTGCGATGCCGAAGAGCATGTCCTTCGTGGACTCGTCCTGCATGGTCCGGCCGTTGAGCTTCAGCGTGACCCGCAGGTCACCCGGGTCGGCGATCGACTCGGCGGGCACGATCCACGGGCCGAGCGGGGTGAAGCCCGGGGCGTTCTTGCAGCGCAGCCAGTCGGTACCGATGGCGGGCATGTCCCGGCGGAAGACGGTGGCGCGGTCGGTGAGGTCGTTGGCGATGGTGTACCCGGCCACGCACTCCAGGGCCTCCTCGACGGAGACCCGGTAGGCGGGCCTGGCGATGACGGCCGCCAACTCCAGCTCCCAGTCGGGCTGCCGCGCCCAGTCCGGGAGTACGACGTCGTCGAAGGGGCCGGTGATCGTGCTCGGCAGGCCGATGAACACGTACGGCAGGTCCTCGACCGCCCGCCGGTCCATGATCGCGGCGATCTCCGCGCGCGCCTCCTCGACCGTGCGGGGGTCGTCGGGGGAGCGGTGGGCGACCTCCAGGTCGATCACGTGCTGCCGGTAGTTGGCGCCGGACTGGAAGACCTGGCGGGGCTCGACCGGCGCGTGCACCCGCAGGCCCTCCACCGGCCGCCAGTCCGCCGTCTCGTCGGCCGCGAGCTCGTGCAGGCGAGGGAGCGTCTGCTCCCACTGCTCGAAAATCTTCCGGGTCGTCAGGGCGGGCGCGCCGAGGGCCGTACGCAGGTCCAGCACGAGCCCCCGAGGGCTCACCAGGCCGGGAAACGACACCTGGCCGGGGGCGGAGAAGGCGCCAAGGGCCAAGGGGCCGGAGAAGGACGGGGAAGCGGCTGCGGGTTTCACGGGAATGTCCTCCAGATTGCGGTGGGACCAATCTGACGCTCATCTCACAATCTGGGAAATAGATTCTTTGGATGCTGATCATCCGCTGCGTAGATACTGCGAGCAGCCTTGCTCTGGAGGCGCCGTGTCCCTCTCCGGTCTCGATCTCAATCTGGTCCTGTCTTTGCGGGCCATGCTGGAGGAGCGCAACGTCACCCGTGCCGGGCAGCGCGTCGGGCTCAGTCAGCCGGCGATGAGCGCGGCCCTGGCCCGCCTGCGCCGCCACTTCGACGACGACCTGCTCTCGCGCGTCGGCAAGCAGTACGAGCTGACCGCCCTCGGCCGCGCTCTGCTGGACCGCACCTCGACCGCCTGCGACCTGCTGGAACGGGTCTTCAGCAGCAGGGCAGACTTCGCCCCGGGCCGCGAGGAGCACGAGTTCACCCTGCTCAGCTCCGACTACGCCCTCGCCGTGTTCGGCGCCGCACTCGCCCGGACCGTGCACGCCGAGGCCCCGGGGGTGCGGCTGCGCTTCCAGCGGACGCCCATCGACGTCACGGAGGACACCGCACCGCTGCTCAGCACGGCCGACGGGCTGCTGATGCCGCGCGGCATCATCAGCGGGTTCCCCGCCGTCGACCTGTTCACCGACCGCTGGGCCTTCCTGGTGGCCGAGACGAACGACGAGGTCGGCGACCAGCTGACCATGGAGGACCTGGCACGGCTGCCCTGGGTCATCTACCAGCGTGCCTACGACGCTCCGGCGGCCCGGCAGCTGAGCATGCTCGGTGTCGATCCGCACGTGGAGATCTCCGTCGACAGCTTCCAGTCGCTGCCCTTCCTGGTCGCAGGCACCCGCCGGATCGCCCTGGTACAGCAGCGCCTGGCCGAGCTGCTGCGCGGCGTGGCGGCCGTACGCCTCATGGAACCGCCCTACGGGGCTGTCCCTCTCCAGGAGGCACTGTGGTGGCACCCGGTGCACACCCACGACGCGGCCCACATCTGGCTGCGCGAGACCGCGGCCCGCGTGGGAGCGGAGCTGGCCGCTTCCGAGCCCGGCCGTATCGTCGCCCTCCCACCGAGATAGCGGGCTCCCCCACGTGCCGTGTATCCAGATCCTGGATGATCCACATCGTCGATATCGATCGGACGAGGGCTAGGCAGGGCATGCCCGTTGGCCCATAGTCGTCTCAACCCGGCGCCGGAGCCGCACCATCACCCGCTGCCGGGGCCACACAGGCGCCCGAAGAGCCGGCTCGCCGCGACGCCGGCAGCTATCGGCCGCCCTGCTCCGACCCTGCCACGGGTACCGGGTAGTCCGACCATGACGGCGGCACCACCCCGTCCCCTTCCCGACCTGCCACGTGGAGTTCCCGCATGCCCACACCCGTGCCCCCGCTCCCGTCCCCTTCGACGCCCGACACTGTCGCGGACCCCCCGTCCGAGCAGATCGTGTCCGGCCCCGGCCACCGGCTTCGTCTCACGCTGCTGATGGCCGGCGCCTGTCTGCCGATCCTCGGCGCCGTGCTCATCGCCCCTGTCCTGCCGCAGATGCAGGACCACTTCGCGGATGTACCGGGCGTCGAGGCGCTCGTCCCCATGGCCCTGACCATCCCGGCCCTGGCACTGGCGCTGCTGGCCCCCTTCGCCGGAGTCGTCGTCGACCGGCTGGGCCGCAAACGCCTGCTCGTCGTGGCGACCGTGCTGTACGCGATCCTCGGCACCGCCCCCCTGTGGCTGGACTCCCTCGGCGCCATCGTCGCCAGCCGCGCCCTCGTCGGTGTCACCGAGGCCGCCATCATGACCTGCTGCACCACGCTCATCGGCGACTACTACAGCGGGCGGCAACGCGACCGCTATCTCGCGATGCAGACGATGTGCGCCTCGATCTCGGCGACGGCCTTCTTCGTGCTCGGCGGCCTGGCCGGATCCGCCGGTTGGCGCGTACCGTTCTGGGCCTACGCCGTCAGCCTGCTGCTCGCGCCCGCCATGGCCGCCTTCCTCCCCCAGCCCCGACCGGACGACCACGCGGACGCCTCCTCCCACACCGTCTCGGACCCGACGGCTCGGCGGCCCTTCCCCTGGCGTCCCCTCGCGGGCACGTGCGCGCTGACGGTCTTCGGCGCCATCCTCTTCTACACGCTCCAGGTGCAGATGGCGTTCCTCCTGGACGACATGGGCGTGACCGCGTCCGGCATCATCGGGCTGGCCACCGCCTCGGCCAGTGCCGCGATCGTGGTCGGCGCCATCGTCTTCACCAAGACCGGCCGCATCCCTCAGGACTGGCTGCCCACCGCCTTCGGAATCTGTACCGTCGGCTTCGCGGTGGTCTGGCTCGCCCCCAATCCCGTCGTAGTGACTCTCGGAGCCGTGGTCAACGGGCTGGGCGGTGGCCTCATGCTGCCGAGCCTGCTCACCTTCGCCATGTCCAAGCTCCACTATGCCGACCGCGGTCGCGGCATCGGCCTGTGGACGGGTTCCTTCTTCCTCGGCCAGTTCATCTGCCCGCTCGTGGCACTCGCACTCGCCTCCGCCGTCGGCACCCTCGCGGGCGCCATGGGCGTGATCGCCCTCGCGGGGGCCGTCGCAACCGGCGCGCTCGGCCTCGCCGCCCGGCGCCGCCGGATCGGCACCGCTCCGGAACCTGTCCGGCAGATGGCGGGCTGACCTGCCGCCGTGCCGATCCGCCGTCAGAAGCACACACCTGTCGTGATCGGCTGCGCGGGCACGCCCGCGCAGCCGATCACCACTCGCCGCAGGAGAGACATGCTCACCCTGATCGCCGCCATCCGCCGCAAGCCGGGCATGACCCACCAGGCGTTTCTGCACTACCTCCAGCACGTGCACGGATCTCTGGCCGCCGCGAACCCCCTCGGGATCGGGAGGTACATCCAGAACCACGTGTTCGACGCGTCCTTCGGCAGCGAGGGGGACCCCGCATACCTGACCGAGTTCGGCCGGGACTCCGTCACCGAGCTGCACTTCGAGAACATGGAGGCGCTGGCCGCCACCATGTCCGACCCGTACTCACGCGAGGTCATCGGCCCCGATGGCGCCCACTTCAACGACCTGCCCAGCGCCCTGGCCCTGCTCACCCGCCCGGTGGCGCTCATGCCGCTGCCGGCACCCGACGAGCGCGAGGGTCTGGTCAAGGTGCTCCATTTCGTCCGCAGGCCCGAAGAACCGGCCCCGGTCGACGTCGCCGAGCGGTGGCAGACCGCCCATGAGGAGGTTCTGGCCGAACAGGAGCCTCAGGTCAAGGCGCTGCGCGGATACGTACAGCACCGGCAGGTGCCAGGGGCCGAGCGGGCACTGCGTCACTTCGGGGGCGAGGGCGCACCCCGATTCGCGGGCGTCGCCGCTCTGTACTACGACTCCCGGGAAGAAGCGCTGGCGCACTTCCCCGCGTACGAGCGTTCACTGCGCGAGCGGTCGGCCGCGACGGGCGGCTTCTACGACCCCTGTCGCTCGTTCGTCCTCTACAGCAGCGAGGTGACCATCTTCTGAGCCTTCCCGCGCTCCGCGGGTCCCGGTGCGTCCGACCGCCTCACCAGTCATGCCCCTTCAGTTGTGTCACCCCCTGAGGCGTACCGCTGATCGGCGCCCGAGTGGTACCACGGTGCCATTCGGGCGCCGAAGTCTCTGCCACTGAAACGGAGGCGGCTCCCCCTGCAGGTGGACGCGTCGGTTTCTCCGATTCCTGGCAACGGGCTCGTGGGCCACGCGGGGTCACTGAATGACGCGAACACTCGACAGGGCACAGCACGCACTGCGGTTCCACGCCGCCTTATGATGCGCGGCTCTCTGGATGGATGGAGGTGGAACTTCCGTGCTGGCCGGGCCGCTGAGCGCAGCGTTCGACTCGCCGAGGCAGGCCTGGTACTCGATCAGGCACGGCTTGTCCGCAGGGACCGGGGCGTTCGGCCGGGTGCGCCGCGGAAGAGCACCCCGGCCACGCCTCCGCCCCATGGCTTCCTTACGTCGCGACGCTCATCTCGCCGCCGTCAGGTGACGGCGGCAATGGCGTCGCGGCCAACGCCCGTAGCGCGGCGGCCGGTTTGCGCCGTCCGTAGGCGACTGCCGTCGACGTTCCGTCTGCGTGGCTCCAGGTCAGCAGCGCGCGTCCGTCGGCCACGGAGCCCTGCACCGTGGTCGGTTCACCGAGGAGCGGCAGGCGGCCGACGATCTTGACGGTGAGCCCGGCGACCTCGGTCCAGAAGTAGTCGTCCTGCGCTGGTCCCGGCGGTGGGAGACCGAGGGCGGAGGCCGCCGCGGTCCTGCCCTGGGCGACGGCGTTGGACCAGAAGGGCGCACGCCGGTCGGGCCGTGCGCCGTCGCCGCGGAGGTAGGTGACGTCGCCGGCGGCGAACACGCCGGGCACGGTGGTGGCGCAGGCATCGTCGATGCCCACGCCGAGGCGGTCGGCGAGGCCGGTCCCTGCCAGCCAGTCGACGCAAGGTGCTTCTCCGGCGCAGGTGACCACCAGGTCCGCGGTGAGCTCGGTGCCGTCGGGGAGCACAACGCCGCTCACGGGGTCGCCGGTCAGGGTGGCGAAGCCGGTGGCCCGCAGGAAGCGAATGCCGTACGCCGCGGCGCGTGCGAGTGTCTTACGGGGATCGACGATCCGGCGGAACTCGTTGCGGCGGGCTTCCGGCTCAGCGCCCTCATGGCCGACTCCCACCCCGAACTGATGCAGATCCTGCGCCGACGCGGCCTCGGGCACATCCACTCGGACAACGGCCTGGCCCGTCGGGCGCTGCGAGACCTTGAGGCCGGCCTGGCGTCCGGCCGCTTCACCCCCGTCGACCCGGTGGTCGCCCTGACCGCACTCGGCGGAACCCTGCTGTCCCTCGTGGAGATGCGATTCGCCCGCCCCGACCTCAACGGCGACGAAGCCGCCGTGAACCTGGCCGAGATGGTCCTGCGCATGCTGGGCGTCCCACCGGACGACGCCCACAAGGCCGCCCGCCGCCCCCTTCCCGACCCCGGGCCCGGGTCAACGCCACGCGGGGAGTGACGACTCGGCCGGAGGTGACCGAGCGGCCCTCAGGAGGTCCGCAGCGGGAGAGAGCCTGCGATGTCCTTGTCCGGCCGCCTTCAGCGAAGTGAGTAGCTCACCCCGGACACTACGGATCCGTGGAGGCGATGCGGTTTCCGGCACCGCCGAGGCGGCGCGGCACTCCGCTCGGCAGGACCGTGCTCGTCGGCGGCTTCTGCCTCCTCGCCGTCGTGGTCAGCCAGACGTTCACCAAGGGCGTCGCCGGGCGCACTCGCCGGGGATGGGCTTCCACGGCCGTAGGCCGGTGATCACCGCAAGTGCACTGTCCGGCGCGGTCTGCGCGGCATCAGAGCCGACGCTCTCTGCGGCCCAACCCGCGATCGGCCTGCTCGTGGTGGCCGTACTCGGCGGACTCACCGCCAACCCGTGCGAAGGACCCGCTTCGTACATGAAGGCGGACCCGCTCACCTGACCCGGCCCGCACCGAGGTGCCTCGCTGCGTTACCACGTGGCCCCAGCTCTCACCTCGTGCGCACCTGACGGGTCAGGGGTGTTGGGCGAAGTACCGGGCGATGCCCGCGATCCCCTCGCCCACGGCTCCCTCGACGATGGGTGCCAGGGCCTCGGGAAGGATCTCCTGGCTGTAGACCACACGTGAACCGTCCCCGTCGGGCAGCACGTCGATGGTGCCCAGGTGGAAGTCGATGGGCTGGGGCATGCCCTCGACGAACCGGTACTGGAAGCGGCGCAGCGCGTCGTCCTTCGTCACCACGAGGGCCTTCATCGTGCCCTGGGCCGTGGTCAGGTGGCGGTGCGTGCCGTCGAAGTGTGCCTCCTGTATGGCCGGGAACCACTGCGGAATCGTGTTCACGTCGGTGAGGACGGCCCAGACGCGGTCGGGGTCCTGTGCGACTCGGGTGTCGAAGCGGAACGTTGCCATAGGTCCTCCCTGGTTGTGGTGATGACGGCTCCGGGCAGGCGCCGTACGCGGCAGGATCAGAAGGGGTAGTGGGAGTGCTCGGTGGAGAGGGTGAACCAGCGGGTGTTCGAGAAGGACTCGATGCCCCAGCGTCCGCCGAAGCGGCCGTAACCGGAGGCCGCGAACCCGCCGAAGGGTGCCTGCGGTTCGTCCCCCACCGACTGATCGTTCACGTGCGCGATGCCGGTGCGGATGCGGCGTGCCACCTTCAGTCCGTGGGTGCCGTTCTCGGTGAGGATGCCGCAACTGAGGCCGTGCTCGGTGTCGTTGGCCAGGGCCACCGCCTCGTCGTCGTCCGCGAAGGCCCTGATGGCGACGACGGGTCCGAAGGCCTCGGCGTGGTGCAGTTCCGCGCTCTCGGGCAGGTCGGTCAGCACGGTCGCCGGATACAGGGCCCCCTTTGGCGTGCCACCGCCGGTCAGGACGCGCGCGCCCTTACCGACCGCGTCCGTGACCAGGGCGGCGACCCGCCGTGCGGCGGCTTCGTCCACCAGTGGGCCGATGACGGTACCGGGCAGACCGGGGTCGCCGCTCGGCAGATCGGCGACCTTCGCGGTGAACCGCCGGGTGAACTCGCCGACGAGTGAGGTGTGCACCAGGATGCGGTCGGCGCACATGCAGATCTGGCCGGAGTTCATGAACGCGGCGAACGCGGCGGCGTTCACGGCGTGGTCGAGGTCGGCGTCCTCCAGCACGATCACGGAGTTCTTGCCGCCGAGTTCGAGCACGGCCGGCTTGAGGTGCTGGGCGGCGAGGGTACCGATGATCCGCCCGACGCCGGTGGAGCCGGTGAAGTTGACGGCACGGACACGCGGATCCGCGACCAGTTCCCGCCCGATGTCCGCGGCGTCCGCCCTGTCGTTGGTGATGACGTTGAGGACGCCGTCGGGCAGTCCCGCGTCGCGCAGCACGTCGGCGACGAACAGGCCGCACGCGATCGGGGCGTCCTCGCTCGCCTTGACCACGACGGTGTTGCCCGCCGCGAGCGGGGCGGCGACCGCCCGGGTGCCGAGGATGACCGGCGCGTTCCACGGCGCGAACGCGGCCACGACACCGAGGGGTTCGCGGACGGCGAGGCTGAGTCCGCCCGGCTCCTGGGTGGTGAGCACGTCCCCGCGCGGGGCGGTGATCGCGGCGGCGGCCTCGCGCAGCATGCCGGCGGCCACCGCGACGTTGAACAGCGCCCATCCACGGGTCCCGCCCGTCTCGGCGGCCATCAAAGCGACGGCTTGTTCACGGCGTTCTTCCATGAGGTCCGCCGCGCGCAGGAGGATCTTCCGCCGGGCGAAGGGTGCGAGCGCAGCCCATCCGGCGAAGGCGGCATCCGCCGCGTCCACCGCGGCGCGCACGTCCTCGGGGCCGGCCGCGGCGACCCTGGCGCAGGGCTCGCCGGTCCAAGGACTGATGTCGGCGGCGGTCCGCCCGGAGACGGCCGGGGTCTCCTTGCCGCCGATCAGAAGGTCACGGTCAAGTGGCACGAGGTCGTCTCCTTGGTTGCTCGGGCGGCGTGCATCCTGTGGGTCAGGCGCCGATCATGTTGAAGCCGCCGTCGGCGTTGAGGTAGGCGCCGGTCATGTGGGCGGCGTCGTCGGTGGCGAGGAAGAGGGCGGTGCCCGCGAGTTCGGCGGGGCCCGGGATGCGGCCCATCGGGGTCTTGGCGATCAACTCCTCGCGGCGGCCGGACTTCCAGTCCGCACGGTTGAGGAGCATCTCGGTCTCCATGAAACCGGGGGCGAAGGTGTTGACCCGCACGGCGGGGGCGAACGCCTGGGCGTAGGACTTGGTGATGCCGAGGAGGCCGTACTTCGCGGCCGCGTACTGCGGAGCCCGGGCGCTGCCCCGCACGATCACGGTGGAGCCGATGTTGACGATCGCGCCGTGGCCCTGCTCCAGCATCCGGGAGCCGAACTCGTGGACGCACAGCATCGTTCCCTTGACGTCCACCGCGAGGATGTGGTCGATGGACTCCTCGGTGAGCTCGCGCCAGGACATCTGCTCGGCCGCCGTGTCACCGACGTTGTTCACCAGCACGTCCAGGCCGCCGAAACGGGCGAACACCTCCTCGGCCATGCGGATGACGTCGGCGTGGACGGCGATGTCGGCCTGCACGGTGAACGCCTCGCCGCCGACTTCCCTGATCCGGGCGACCGTCTTCTCGGCTCCGGCCACGGAGCTGCGGTAGTGGACGGCGACCCGGGCGCACTCCTGGGCGGCGCGTACGGCGATCTCGGCACCGTATCCGGTGCCGGCACCGGTGACCAGGACGGTACGGCCTTCGAAGCGGCGGGGCATGCTCTGCTCTGTCATGGGACGTCCCTTCAGGGGTGTACGGCCGTGAAGCGCTGGCGGATCTCTCCGATGCCCTCGACACGGCTGACGAGTTCGTCGCCCTCGGCGAGATAGCGGGGCGGGTCCATCCGGTTGCCGACCCCGGCCGGGGTGCCGGTGAAGATCAGGTCGCCCGGGAACAGCGGCACCACGGCCGACAGGCGGGCGACCAGTTCCGGCACCGAGAAGATCATGGACTTGGTGCGGTCGTGCTGGACGATCTCGCCGTTGAGCAGGCCGGTGATCTCCAGATCGTCGGGGTCGTCGAACTCGTCCGGTGTGACGAGGACCGGACCGGTCGGCCCGAAGCCCGGAAAGGACTTGCCCAGGCTGAACTGTGCTGGCTTTCCCCGGAGTTGGGAGACACGCTCGGACAGGTCCTGTCCTACGGTGAGCCCGGCGACCGTTTCCCAGGCACGGTGGACGGGCACGCGGTGGGCGGACACACCGATCACCGCGACCAGCTCGACCTCCCAGTCCACCTTGCCGACGGGAAGCCCGACCGTGGTCCGTGGGCCCGTGACGCAGCTCGGGAACTTGGTGAACACCAACGGCTCTTCGGGCGGGGTGAATCCGGCCTCGGCGGCGTGCGGGGGGTAGTTGAGGGCGAGGGCGAAGACCTGCCGGGGCCGGGGCACCGGGGCCTGAAGAGCAGCCGGGTCCACCTCGATGTCGTACGCCTCGTCGGCCAGACCGGCGGCCCAGTCGCGGAAGGCCTGCCACTGCTCCAGCAGGGCCATCGGGTCGGTCGACAGCCGCCCTTGCGAGGCCCAGCCGACATCCGCGGCCCGCTCACCACGGACCACGACGGCCCGGCCCTCGATGACGCCGAGTCTCACCAGTCCACCTTCTGCGGTACGGGCGTGCCGTGGCCCTGCTCCCAGCCGACTATGGGATTGCGCAGCACCCCGAGGCGTTCGACCTCCGCCTCCACGACGTCACCGGGCTTGAGGTACATCTCCGGGTCGCCGCTGAAGCCGGCGACGCCCTGCACGGTTCCGGTGGTGATCAGGTCCCCCGCGCTGTAGCCCTGCGGGGAGTGGTAGGCGACCAAGTGCGGGATGGAGACGGACATGCGGTTGGTGTTCGACTTCTGCCGCACCACGCCGTTGACCCGCAGCTCCATGTCGAGGTTCTGCGCATCGGGGATCTCGTCGGCGGTCACGATGTACGGACCCACCGGGCAGAACGTGTCGATGGCCTTGCAGAAGGAGAAGACGCCGGACTCCATCTCCCGGCGCTGGATGTCGCGCGCGCTGATGTCGTTGAAGACCACGTATCCGGCGATGTGGTCGGGCGCGTCGTCGACGCCGAAGAACTTGCCGGGCTTGCCGATGACGACGGCGACCTCCAGCTCGTAGTCGAGTTCGCTGGTCAGGTGCTCGGGGTAGATCACCGGCTCGTCGGGGCCGACGATCGCGTCGACGTTCTGGAAGAAGACGATGCCCTTGTGCATCGGGTGGGACCAGTCGACGTTCTTCGACTCGTCCTCGTGCTCACGGAAGTTGCCGGAGGTGTGGAAGAACTTCTTCGGCACGATCGGCGCGCGCAGCGTCACGTCGTCCAGGGCGAGGCGTTCCCCGCTCTCCGCGACCCGGCCGTCGCGCTCGAAGTACTCTCGCGTCGAGCCCACTTCCAGGGGAATGACGAGCCGCTCCTCCAGCTCCAGCCGGCCGACGCGACCGTCGTCGAAGGTGATCAGTTTCATGGTGTCCCACTTTCGGTGTGTGATGTGTCGCGGTGCTCCGCCTGCTCCGCCGGGCCTTCCCCCGCGAAAACCCGCAACTGAAGGGCCAGCAGCGCGTAGTAGCCCACCAGGGCAGTGAGTTCGAACAGACCTCGCTCTCCCCACGCGGCCACCGTGTCGTAGTACTCGCCGTCACTGAGCGCACCGGTTCGGGTCAGCGCTGCCGTCGCGAGCAGCGCCGCCCGCTCGGCCGGGTCCGGCAGGTCCGGCAGTCCGCCGGCGCGCAGGGCGTCCAGCTCGGTTTCGGTGAGGCCGTGCGTCCGGCCGACGGCCTCGTGGGCCGCCTGCTCGAAGGCACTCCCCCAGTGGGCGGCGACGACCAGGACGGCCATCTCGCGCACACGGTCGCTCAGGACCGACTGATAGCGCACTGCCGCCCCGACCGCCTGGACTGCCAGCCCGACGGGCGGGCTGAGCAGCATGGCGTTGAACGGGCCGCGCAGCCGGCCCTCCTCGTCGACGAGGGGAAACGCCTGTGGTCCGGCGGCCCGGGGGCCTGCGGTGATGGTCCGGTAGACCTCGCTCTGCTGCTCGTCCAGCTCGCCGGGCAGCAGTCCGGCAAGGCGTGCGGTCGTCATCCGCGCTCCCTTCGAGGCGGTTCCGGCAATGTCCAGGCGAGTGCGACGGGGCGGGGGCTCAGACGAGCGTGCGGCCGCCGTCGATGTAGAGCACCTGGCCGGTGATGTACGAAGCGCGGGCGGAGGCGAGGAACAGGACGGCTCCGACCACGTCCTCCGGCTGTCCCAGACGCCCGGCGGGGACCAGAGCGGTCAACTCCTCGCGCATGCCGGGCTTTGCCAGGTACTCGCGGGTCAGCTCGGTCTCCGAGTAACCCGGGGCGACGGCGTTGACGGTGACGCCCTCGGCGGCCCACTCGCGGGCCATCACCTTCACCAGCTGGTCCAGGCCGCCCTTCGAGGCGGCGTACGGGCCGTGGTGGCGGTGGGCGAGCAGGGAGGAGACGGAGGAGAAGAACACCATGCTGCCGTGTCCGGCCGCGCGCATCAGTCGGCCCGCGGCGCGTCCGGTCCAGAACGCGGTCGACAGGTTCAAGGTGATGATGTGGTCCCACACCTCGTCGGGTGTGTCCACCACGGGACGGCGGTCGTTCATGCCGACGGCGTGCACCAGCACATCCAGGCCACCGAGCTCGCGGGCTGCCGTGGCGACCGCCCGCTCGCATGCCTCGGACGAGGTCAGGTCCGCGGTGAGGGTCCGTACGACGGCGGCCGCGCAGGCCGGATCGTCGCGCAGGGCCTTGAGGCGGGCCTCGTCCGCGTCGACGACCGTCAGCCGTGCTCCGGCTTCCGCCAGGGCACGGACGCAGGCGGTGCCCAGTCCTCCGGCCCCGATGACGAGCGCGTCACGCCCCTCAAGGCCCAGCCACCCCCCGGGCGGCTTCTGTCTCGACGCAGCCATCAGGTGAGCTCCGTTCCGGCCTCGGCCGCCACCCGCTGATAGTCGGTCCCGATGTCCCGCAGGCACACCTGCAGCATGTGGTCCGCCAGCGCGTTCCCGCTGTCGCTGAGACCGCCGTCGTGGATCGACACGGCACTGCGCGGCTTGATCTCACGGGCGTAGTCGACGACTTCGCCCGTCTTGGACCATGGGCCGTGTACGGGCAGCAGCAGCGTGTCCACCGGGCGCGCGGGCACGGTGAAAGCGTCGCCCGGGTGGAAAACGGTGGCGCCACCGCCCCCCACGAGGAAGCCGACGTTGGTGACCTGCGGCAGGTCCGGATGAACCACGGCATGAAGCTCTCCGTGCACCTCGACGCCCACGCCTTCGATGTCGAAGGCGTCCCCGTCGCCGACCACGGTGACCCTGTCGGCGCCGAGCCCGGTGAGCTGGTCCGCCACGGACCGGTTGGCCCAGATCCGCAGGCGGGGATCGGCTTCGGCTGCCGCGCGCAGTACGGGCTCGGCGAAGTGGTCCACGTGCTCGTGCGTCACGAGGACCGCGTCGGCCCCGTCGAGAGCCCGGGGGTCGGAGTAACTGCCGGGGTCGATGACGATGACGACGCCGTCCTGCTCCAGCCGGACGCAGGCGTGGCCGCACCTGGTGAGTCGCATGGATGTGCTCACTTTCCCAGTTCGGCAGCGGGCACCCAGGTGCCGTGGAAGCCGTACCGTAGGCGGAAGGGGATCTTCACGGTGGCGATCGGGCCGGCGGCGATGTCGAGGGCGTCCAGGACGACCAGGTCGTGCCGCATCTGGTCGCGCCGGCCGACCAGCGCCAGCAGATAGCCCTCGCCCTCGTCGGCGTCCGCGGACTTGGGAATGAACACCGGCTCCTCGGGCGCGGCGTGCTCGCCGGCGGCCCAGATGGCCGTCGCACCGGTGCTGTCGTCGCGGTGGATGAGGGAGTTGAACGGCGGGCCCATGGGACCGAACTCGGGCATGGGCAGATCGGGGTGCATGCCGCCGACCCAGGAGTGGCGGTTCTTCTCCATCAGCACACGGGGGTCGACCCGGGGCATGTCACCGGGCGAGGCGAGGAGTTGCTCGCTGCGGTAGGTGTCGGCGGCGTCGTCCCAGTGGGCGGCGCCCTGGGTGAGGTCGAACGTCCAGCGGTGCAGGATCGGCGGCAGTTCGGGCAGCAGGCCGACGGTCGTCTTCGGGAACTGGGAGAACCAGCCGGACTTGGTGACGAAGTGGTCGCCGACCAGGGTGTCGCCGTCCGTCCAGGCGTTCAGGGTGTGGGTCTCCATGAGCTGCTCACTGCGGAACCACTTGATGCCGCTCACCCCCTGGTCGCGCGGGATGATCGCGACGTAGGTCCCCTGGTTCGGGTCCCAGACGAAGTACTGTTCCTCGGTCTTCATCTGCTCCGGATCGGCGACCATGGGCGAGATCGTGAAGACGAAGTGGTCCCGGGTGACCAGCCAGTCGTGCACCATCGACGAGTACGGGACCTCGAAGGTCTGGGAACGGGTGACCTTGCCGTCCGCGGAGATCTCGTAGATGTGGATCTGCTTGTCCGGCAGACCGCTGGCGTTGTACGCGAAGGCGATCAGCTCACCGGTGCGCGGGTCGTGCTTGGGGTGCGCGGTGAAGGTCCGGCCCGGGATCTGGCCGGAGAAGTCGTAGACGCCCTTGGTCTCCAACGTGGCCGGATCCAGCTCGTACGGGAGCGCCGCCTCCTTGAGTGCGAGAAGCTTGCCCGCGTGCCAGATGATCGAGGTGTTGGCGTTGCCGTCGTCGATGCCGGCGACCGACGGATCGTCGGTGTAGGGGTTGCGGTAGGCGCCGAACAGGGCCTGGCGGGCGGTGCGTTCGAGCTCGAAGCGCTGGGTGCGGACATAGCGCGTCTTCAGATCCGCGTGGCCGTTGTCGAACCGCACCATGTGGATCATGCCGTCGCCGTTGATGTACACGTCGTTCGGGAACCGCGGCGGGTACTGGGTGTCCGCGGCGGCACGGTAGAACGCACCGCTCAGCTCGGGAGGTATACGGCCCTCGACCTCAAGGTCGTAGACGTCCGCCTCGATCCGCGACGGGGCGAAGAACCCCCGGAACTTCGGCGTGTCCGGGAACTGCATGGTTTCCGGAGGCGGCTGGGTGCCCACGGGCTGCTGCCCGGGGGTCCCGTCGGCCTGCGTCGTTGCGATGGCCATGGCTCTCTCCCTTGTGGCAAGGTCAGATCAAGCGAAGAATGTGATTGATTCCGTTTGGCTGGCAGCGCGCTGTTGCGAGGAGGGGCGCAGTGGAATCCTGGTGAAACCGAGCCGATGGGCTGGTGCCGACCATCATGTCCTCGGGACGCCTTCGGCGTCCAACACTGAAACACGCACGAAATGATCGGAGAATGCGATGGATCTGCGGCAGATGGAGTACGCGGTGGCCATCGCCGACGAGCTCAACTTCACCCGGGCCGCGGCGCGCTGCCGCATCGGGCAGTCCGGGCTCAGCCACCAGATCACCCAGCTTGAGCGGGAGGTCGGTGCCCGGCTTTTCGAGCGGACGAGCCGCAGCGTCCGCGTGACCCAGGCCGGCCAGACCTTCGTCGCCTGCGCGCGACGGGTGCTCCAGGCGGTCCAGGAGATGCAGGCCGAGGTCGCCTCGCTCGACGGGCCTGTGCGCGGACGGTTGCGCATCGGTTCGCTGACGCTCACGGCTGGGAAGATCGACCATCTCGGCCTGCTGAGGGAGTATCAGGAGGCCTACCCCGCGGTCGAGGTGATCCTCTCCGACGCGGACGGCGTGGAAGCCACCACGCAGCTCCTGACCGGCGAGCTCGAAGTCGCCGTGATCGCCCTGCACGAACACCAGTTGCCCCAGGGCATCGCGTACCACCTGCTGCGTCTGACGCCGCTCGTGGCCGTCGTGGGCCGCAGGCACCGGCTGCGCGGAACCGGCGTCGTGGATCTGGGCGACCTGGCCGACGAGCGCTTCCTCGAATGCAGTCCGGACACCGGACTGCGCATGCAGGTGGACGCCGCGTTCGACCGGGCGCGCGCCCGCCGCCGGAGTGTCTGCGCGTTGCGCAGCGCGGGAGACCTCGCCTCACTGGCGTTGGAGGGCATCGGGGTGACCCTCGTGCCCCGACCGGTGACCGACGCGATCATCCCGGGCGACCACGCCGACTGCGTCCTGCGCCTCGACGACCCGCAGGCGCTCCAGCCGCTGGCCCTCGCTCATCGCGATCCTGCTCCGGCCTCACCGGCCGCGCAGGCGTTCCTGCGTCTCGCGCTCACCCGCCTGCCCGGACCGGGAGCACCTGGGTTGGAGGAGGTGCCGGGTTCGGCCGTGTCCGGCGAGAGGTGACTGGCTGCTGTCCGGGCATTCGGACGGGGCCCCGGCGGCAGTGTGCCGTAGGCAGCGGTGTCCGCTCGTCCGCACTACGACGGCAGTCCTCGACTGCCACCCACTCACGCACTCTGTGCTCAGCCACCGCACGATGGCAGGAGCGACAGCCTTGGCCTGACCCCTGCGATCGGACTTCACGAGGCGCTCACCGATGTCGTCCTCACCGGCGGCGGACCGAAGGACGTCGCCCGCCACCTGGCCGATCAGATGGGCGGAGCGGTGATCTTCCTAGGTCGCGACAACACGCTGTTGGCGAGTGCGGGCGTCGACCAGACACTCCATGACAGCGGCAATCCGGCGTGGCCCGGGATCAGGCAAGCCCTCGAGGGCGCGCATCGCACGGGACGCTGCATGACCCAGCAGGACGCATCCGCCACCTCGCACAGTGTCGCAGTCGTCCAGGCCGGAGACAGCTACCTCGGGGCCCTCGTGTGGAGTCAGCCTGCCAGCCCGAGCCCGGCTGACCTGCGCATGCTCGAGAGAGCCACACACATTGCCGCTCTGATGATCCTTAAGGAGAACGCGGTCGCCGACGCGGCCGAGCGGCTCAGCGGTGAGCTGATGACAGAGCTGCTGGTCAACAGCCCCCATGTCAGCGCAGCGCAGCGGGCACGTACTCGCGCGCGCGGCATCGATGCCGACGCGCTCAACCTCCTCGTGGTCGCCGACTCCACCACGGCTGCCACCATCGAGCTGTCACGCCAACTCCACGTGTACGCGCAGAACCACGCGGGCCTGGCAGGTGAATACCTCGGCCGAGCCACCATGCTCCTGCATGCCGAAGACGTCGATGCGGCTGTCGCCGACGGACACCGTGCCATACGCAAGCAGCTCGACCGCGACGTCAATCTCATTGGCGAACACGTTCAGGGCCACGACTGGGCACGCGCGTTGGCGACGGCGAGCCGGTGCCTCGACCTCACACTCGCTCTGGGCAGGACCGACCACGGCGCCACGACAAGTGACTATGCCCTCTACTCGCTCCTCTTCGCTCCTGACCGGATCAACGAACTGGACCGCTTCATCTCAGCCACGCTAGGACCACTCCTCGCCTACGACGCTCAGCGCTCAACCGACCTCGTCACCACTGCTGCGGCCTACTTCGCGAACCGTGGAAGCCTGGCTCAGACCGCACGGGCCCTCCAAGTCCATCTCAACACGCTGCTCAAGCGGCTGGACCGCATCGACTCCGTGCTCGGCGACGGTTGGCGGGGGCCTGAGGCGCTTGACGTCCAACTCGCGCTCCGTATGCACCAACTGCGCGTCTCGGTGGGCATTTAGACGCCGTGACTCTGTTGGTGCCGGGGCCACCGCGTGCGCGCACCGACGGAGCCGGTCACGGCCGTCTCGCGGCCCCGACCGGCTCCGTCATCCGTTCACCGGGTGCTCAGCCGACCTTGGTCGCGGTCCACTGCTGGGTGGGGCCGGTGCCCTTGGTCCACTGGATGACCGGGTTGCCGTCCAAGGTGGTGTTGGCGTTGTCCAGTGCCTTGCCGCTGGCCCGGTTGACGAGCTGGTACCTGCCGTTGCCGACCGAGGTGATGGCCCACTGCTGCTGCCGCTGCCAGCTGCTGTTGTCGGTCCGCTGCACCACAATCGACTGGTCGGAGGTGCTGTTGTTGTTGTCGAGTGCCTTGCCGCTGCGGACGGAGACCAACTTGTAATAGCCGTGGCCCAGGTCGGTGACCGTCCACTGCTGCGGGGGGCCGCCATTGGGCGTCCACTGGACGCACTGGTTGCCCTCGGCGGTGGTGTTGGAGTTGTCGAGGGCCTTGCCGCTCTGGGCGCAGACGAACGTGTAGACGCCGCCCGGGAGGACGGCCGGCATGCCGGTGACCTCCACGCAGACCACGGAGTCGTTCGCGTTGGGCGCGGTGGTCGGCACCTGGACGTTGATCTGGCCGCCGCTGACCGAGTAGTTGAGCGAGGCGGAGGGGTTGTTCATCAGGTAGACGCGGTTGATCGTGTTGTGCACCGCGGGGATCTGCAGGGTGCCGTTCGTGGGCCAGGTGAAGACGTGGGCGAAGAGCTTGCCGCTCTTCTTGGTGATCCTGCCCCAGGACGGCTCGGTGGCGAAGGGGCTGCCGCTGGTGCCGTGGACGCTGTCGGAGTAGGTCGCCATCCAGGAGGCCAGGCCGTTCAGGATGTTCACCTGCTGCTGTGGGACGTGGCCGTCGTTCGCGGTGCCGTCGGCGTTGAGGCCACCGTCGGGGCCGATGTTCAGCAGGTAGTTGCCGTCCCGGGAGATGCAGGTGACCATCTCCCGGATGAAGTACTGGGGCGACTTGTACCAGGTTTCCTTGTCCACGTTGTAGCCCCATGCGTCGTTCATGGTGGCGCAGTACTCCCACGGGCGGTCCATCGGCTCGGTGGGGAAACCGAACTCCGCGACCGCGTAGTCGCCCATGCCGTGGTCCCGCTTGACGCGTTCGTTGACGATGACGTTCGGCCAGGTCTGGGTCAGCCAGTTGTACAGGCTCTGGCCGTCGGCCTGGGTCCACCAGTCGACGAGGGTGGGCGTGGAGGGGTTGCCGCACCAGTCGCCGTCGAACCACAGCAGGGCCGGGTTGTAGGCGTTCATCAGCTCAGTCAGCTGGGCCTTCATGTCGTTGATGTAGTTGGTGCGGGCAGTCATCGACGACATGGTGGACCAGCCGTTGTAGTGCGTCTGCGAGGGGTGGCACCAGTCGAGGATCGAGTAGTAGAGGCAGAACTTGAGGCCCCGGGCGTCGCACGCGGCCTTCAACTCGCCCAGCAGGTCGCGCTGGAAGCCGATGTAGTCGCGCAGGTTGTACAGCTTGGTGCCGGTGGTGTCGGTGAAGCTGGGGACGTTGGAGTCCCACATGGCGAAGCCCTCGTGATGCTTGGCAGTGATCACGATGTACTTCATGCCGGCGTTCTTGGCCAGATCGGCGATCTGGTTGGCGTCGAAGCTGACCGGGTTGAACCCCTGGGTGACCTGCGTCTGCCAGGCGGACTTGCTCCAGTTGTTGACGCTGAACGCCCACTCGCCCTTCCGGTTGTGGGCGTAGGACCCGAAGTGGATGAACATCCCGAAGCGAGCCTGGTACCACCAGTCCAGCTTCGAGGAAATGGAGTAGGCCTCGGCGGTGGCGGGCCACAGGGCCTGCGGCAGACCGAATGCCATGGTACCGCCGGCGAGCGCGGCGGCCTTGATCAGCGAGCGTCGGCTGAGGGGTGCGGAAGACATGTGCGGCTCCTGGTGAAGCGAGGGGATGCCGGCCGCTCGTCTGTACACAACACCGACAGCGGACTACGGCGGCTCATGTCCGCCGAGCTCGAAGCAACCTCGTTGGACATCGGATGTATTAACGGCCATCTCCGCCCCGCTTGTCCAGAGTTCCGGCCGGTTCAATCCGATGACCGTCACATTCTCGCGATCTTCGATGATTTGACGCCCACATACAGATGAGGGGATACCCTTATACATAGGAGGTATGGCGACTCCTGATGAGGCGGGGGTCAGCAGCCTCGGGTAGTGCTCCTCCAGTTCTGTGCGGGTGTGGACGGAGGAAGGGGTGCCGACGCGGGGAAAGTCGTCGCGGGCACCACCGCCTTCGACGACGGAGCGACTCGCGGCCCCGCGGGTGCCGCATGCGTCGACGGCGGCTACCGCGAGCAGTGGGTCCAGCACGCCGCCGCGCTTGGCATCGACATGCCGAGCGGCCCTACGGCTGGCCGATGCGCCACCGCCGTCCGACTCGCGACTACGAGACGTCCGGCCCAGGCCATCGCAATGGATCAGCCCCGGTCCGGCCGCGTCCCGCGCGTACTGCCGCTGGTGTCGGTCGACGTCCTGCGGCCAGTACGGAGAGGGGCGTCGGCGTCCGCGAAAGGCCGCACCAGCTTGGCTGGTGCGCGGCAGCGGAGCCGCCTGGGGCCCCGAAATCCACGCCGTCGGGGTTCCGCCTGCCAGGCGTGCACCGAGGTGGGCTGTGGCGGTCACTGAGTGACCGCCACAGCGGTGTGGACAGCGCGGGCCAGTCTCCGCCCGCCAGGGGTGGATCTGCTGCATCCCTCGGCTCTGCTACCACGTGCACGACCTGTCACGGGGCGGAGGCGAGCTGTCGGAGCTTGCGGACCGGCATCGTGTGGTCCACCGTCGCCGCCGCGCCCCCCGACCAGCGCAGAAGCATCGAGTTGCCGTCCACATCGACCAGATCCGGTGTGCCGAGTCCGGCCGGTTCCCCGGCGATCTTCACCTCGACGCCGAACTGGTTGGTCCAGAAGTACGAGGGAAGCGCCGCCCCGGCCACGTCCTCCCCCAGCAGCGCGGCCGCCGCCACCCGCGCCTGCTCCACCGCGTTGGTCCAGTGCGGACGACGGCTGGCCCCACGGACCACCGCCGCATCCCCGGCCGCGACGATGCCGTCCGCGACGCGGCCGCGGGAGTCGGTGACCACACCGTGGTCGAGTGTCAGACCGGAACCGGTGAGCCAGTCGACAGCGGGTACGTCCCCGACCGCCGACACGATCACGTCGGCGGTCAGAAGGTCACCGCCGGCGTCGACGCCCTCCAGCGTGTCGGATCCGACCAGCCGGACGCCGCCGGGCACCGTCCTGAGCATCACTCCGTGCTCACGCGCGGCACTCGTGACCACCTCGGCGAGCACCGGCCCGAGCACCCGGCGCAGCGGCGGATCCCGGTCGACCACCGTGACCTGCAGGCCCAGGGTGCGGCACGTCGATGCGATCTCCATGCCCAGCAGCCCCGCTCCGACGACCAGGACGCTGCGAGCGCGGGTCAGGTCCTCGCGCAGCGCCGCGCAGTCGGCGAGCGTGCGCAGCACCCGCTCCCCCGACATACCGGGCGGGCTCAGCCGCCGGGCCCGCCCTCCGGTGGCGATCACCAGACCGTCGTAGGGCACCGGCTCGCCGCTCTCGAGGATCACCCGGCGTGCCCCGGTGTCCAGCGAGACGGCCCGGGCTCCGAGCCGCAGCTCGACGCTGTCGTCGAGGGGCGGCAGCGCGGTGGAGGCGTCCGTCGCCTCGCCGGACAGCACGGTCTTGGACAGGGGGACCCTGGTGTAGGGCTGCTCCGTCTCCGCGCTCAGGAGCGTGACCGTCCCGTCGAAGCCCCGTACGCGCAGCCAGCTCGCGGCCGTCACCGCCGCGATCGAGCCACCCACGACGACGATGCGCTTCATGACGTGGCCCGCAGGGCCGCGACCGGGCAGGAACGCACCGCCGCGAGGGCGGTTGCGTCGCCGTGGTCACCGCCGGGGACCAGTTGCACCATTCCGTCGTCGTCCACCCGGAACACCTCAGGTGCGATGGCCTCGCACACAGCGTGGCCCTCACAACGGCCGGGAACGAGTTCGATGCTCACGGTCACACCCTTCCGGTGGTAACGGTGACCGGCAGGCTGTCCAGCCCGCGGATCACGTTGTTCAGGTGCCGGCGCGGCGGGCCGGCGAGTTCGATGCGGTCGACACGATCAAGGAGGGCGGAGAAGATCGCTTGCGCCTCGATGCGGGCCAAGCCCTGACCGGCGCAACCGTGGACGCCGTATCCGAAGCCGACGTGGTCCATCGGCGCCCGGTCGACCTGGAAGCGGTCGGGGTCGGTCCACTTGCGGGGATCCCGGTTCGCCGATCCGAACAACAGGCATACCTGTGCCTGCTCCGGGATCACCACGTCCTCGTACGCGACGGGGCAGGTGGCTCTGCGGAAGAACATCTGTACGGGCGATTCGTAGCGCAGGATCTCTTCGAACACCAACGGCACGAGGCTCCGGTCCTTCCGCAGTGCCCGCCAGGCCTCGGGTCTCTCCGCGAGCAGCCACAGACCGCTGCCGATCGCGTTGATGGTGGTGTCCATGCTCGCCACGAGGTAGGCCCGCAGCAGCGGTACAACCTGATACCTGCCGATCACTCCTCGGTCGGCAGCGCGGTGGACGGCCTCGCCCCAGCCGCCCGGTTCGAGGTTGTCGCGGCTCATCATCGCGGTGAGTTCGTCGAACAGCGTCTCGGCGACCGGCAGGGATTGTCTGGTGCGGTCGTTGAGCGGGCCGAAGGTGTTGAAGAAGGCGTCGGCGAACCGCAGCACCTGCTCCCTTGCCGCCAAGGGCATCCCGATCAGGTCGGCGACGACGCTCACGGGGAACACGCGGGCCAAGTCCCGGACCACGTCGAAGGTTTCGCGCTCCACGAGCGGGGCGACGAGCTCTGCGGCCCGGCGGCCGATGTCCGTCCGCAGCCTGGCGAGGGCGCGCGGCGCCAGGCTCTCGGACAGGACACCGCGCAGCACCTCGTGTTCCGGCGAGTCCGACGCGAGGACCCCGCCGCGGCGCCGCTCGTTCAGAGCCGGGTCGAGACCGACACTGTCGACCGAGGAGAACCGCCCGTGATCGCCCAACGCCGCGCGCACCTGCGCATACCGCGGAAGTACCCAGCAATCGTGGCGCGACAAGTAGACCGCCGCCCCGAGATCGCGCAGGTCTTCGTACACGGGGTACGGATCGTTGAGCACCTCGTCATCGAAGATGTCCACGTCAAAGACGGGTGTGGTGGTCGAGATCATCCTTGGTTCCTGTCCGCTGTGTGGTCAGCGCGCCGGCCCCGGGCCGGCCCACGAGGCCGGCCCGTCGCCGAACCTTCAGAAGGGGTAGGTGGCGTGCTCGGTGGCCAGAGTGATCCAACGGGTGTTGCTGAAGGCCTCGATGCCCCAGCGGCCTCCGAAACGGCCGTAGCCGGAGGACTGGACACCACCGAACGGCGCCTGGGGATCGTCGGCGACGGACTGGTCGTTGATGTGGACCATGCCGGTCCGCAGCCTTCGGGCCACCCGGAGGCCGTGCGTGCCGTTCTCGGTGATGATGCCGGCGGTCAGGCCCTGGTCCGTGTCGTTGGCCATCGCGACGGCCTCGTCATCGGTGGCGAAGGTGTCGATGACGCAGAGCGGCCCGACCGTCTCCGCGCCGCGCAAGTCGGCGTGGGCGGGGACCGCGGTGAGGACGGTCGCCGGGTGAGAGGCATCCTGAACCGCACCGCCGACGAGTACGGTGGCGCCCTTGGCGACCGCATCCTCGACCAGGGCGGCGATCCGCTGTGCCGCGAAGAGCCCGCACCGCTGGTCGGGGTCCGTGTTGACCAGCGGGCCGATCACCGTGGCGGGGTCGCTGGGATCGCCGAGCGGCAGTGCGGCGACCTTGGCCGTGAACTTGGCGGTGAACTCCTCGGCGAGCGATTCGTGCACCAGGATCCGGTCGGCGGACATGCAGATCTGTCCGGAGTGCATCAACGCCGCGAAGGCGGCGGCGTCGACCGCGTAGTCGACGTCGGCGTCGTCCAGGACGATGACCGCGTTCTTGCCGCCCAGTTCCAGGAGCGCGGGCTTGAGGTGGCGCGCGGCCTGCTCGCCGATGGTCCGGCCGACACGCGTCGAGCCGGTGAAGTTCACCGCGCGTACCGCCGTGTGGGCGATGAGGGCTTCGGCGATGTGCGGAGCGTCGGCGGGGTCGTTCGTGATCACGTTGAGGACCCCGTCAGGCAGTCCGGCATCACGCAGCAGTTCCCCGATGAGCAGTCCGGCGGACAGAGGAGCCACTTCGCTCGGCTTCAGCACGACCGTGTTACCGGCGGCAAGAGCGGCGGCGACCGCCCGGGTCCCGAGAAGGGACGGGGGCGTTCCACGGGGAGAACGCGGCGACCACACCCAAGGGTTCACGCACCGCGAGGCTGAGGGCGCCGTCGTGCTGGGTGGTGAGCACTTCGCCCCGCGGGGCGGTGATCAGAGCGGCTGCCTCGCGCAGCATCGCGGCGGCCAGTGTCACGTTGAACGAGGCCCACAACCGGGTCGCGCCCACCTCACCGACCATCACGTCCACGATGTGTTCGCGCCGCTGCTCCAACAGGTCGGCGGCGTTGGCGAAGATCGCGCGACGGGTGAACGGGGCCAGCCTCGCCCAGTCCTCGAACGCGGCTTGGGCGGCGTCGACGGCGCTGTTGACGTCCTCGACGCCGGCCGCGGCCACGGTGGCGTACATCTGTCCGATGGAGGGGTTGATGACGGGCGTGGTGCGCCCTGATTGCGCACCCTTCTCTTTGCCGTCGATCAGCAGTTCACGGGTGATGACCATCTGGGCGGCTCCTTTGCCGTGGAAGGTCGCTGCTCGGGCACGATGCGGGGTTCGTCGATCCACAGGTCGGTCTACAGATCGGTCTCCCGCGCCCACGGGAGACCGTCGGCACGTCGGCACGGCACGGCCGGGGCCAGGTGCTGGTGGCGACGCCATCCGCGAGGACATCTCGAGCCGCGCCGATGCCTGTGTCGTGGACGGCGAGAGACTGCCGGGCCCTGGGCCGCCGGAGCGGTCGATGCCCTCGCCCGTCCTGTAACAGCAGGACTCGATGCCCATACGGAATGAGGTGGATGTGTTGTCTTCGGATCTCGCGGGCCGACTGTCTGTTGTTGCTGTCCCTCGCTGAGGATGCTGCTCAGCGGGCCATGAAGTCCAACGCGGATGCCGGCACACAGCCATCGAAGATGACGATTGATCAGCACTGGTGCGTCCCGCGTTCTCACCCTGCCCGACCCCGCCCGGCAGGAGGCACGGTCATGCCGCGGAGTCCGTGCCAGGCGACAAAAACATAGGCGAATCGAATTCTTCGATCATTGCGTGCGCGATTCAGTGTTGGACCCTGGTCCGGGCCGATGGTCATCATCGAGGGCACAGCTAGCGTCATGGGCGAATCGGCCGGTGCTTTCCCGCCGCCAGGCCAGCGGGAGCGGCCGGTGCGACGACGGGACGGTTGACCGCACGAGCCCAGGATGACGCGGACTTCTCGACAAAGCACGGCACTCACAGCGGATGCGCACCGTGACAGCCGCACCGGCCGACCCGGCGGCCTCGACCTTGGAGCCAATGATGCCCTCCACGACCCTGCCCTCAAGCGACGTCGACCTTTTCGCCACGGACACACTTCTCGATCCCTATCCGGTGTATGCGCGCCTACGGGATGCGGGACCGGTGGTCCGGCTCAGCCGGTTCAACGCGTGGGCGTTGCCGCGCTACGAGCAGGTCAGCGCCGCGTTGCGTGATCACGAGACGTTCAGCTCCGCGTCCGGAGTGGGCTTCACGGCCGAGATGAACGAGCTCATGGCCGGCGGCGTGCTGGCCTCCGACCCGCCTCACCACACCACCCTGCGCGTCATCCTCTCCCGCATGCTGATGCCCCGGGCGCTGCGCGACCTCGGTCCCTCGGTGACCGCTGCGGCGGAAGAAATCGTCGACCGCTTCGCGGACGGTGAGGAGTTCGACGCCGTGTCCGACCTCGCAGAGGCATTCACTCCGAGGTTCGTCGCCGATCTCATCGGTCTTCCCGAGGAAGGCCGCGACCAGCTCCTTGAGTTCGGCGCCTCCACGTTTGAGGGTCTGGGTCCCTCCGGCGAGCGGACACCTGCCGCGATGCGACAGCAGCAGGCTCTGCTGCAGTACGTCACCACCACCGCCGCCAAGGACCGGCTTGCCGAAGGCGGTCTCGGCGCCCGCGTCTGGGAGGCGGTCGATTCGGGCGAGATCGACGAGTTCGCCGCGACCACCCTCATGATGGCGTTCCTCGCCACGGGCATGGACACCACGATCCTCTCCTTGGCGGCCGCCGTCCGGCTGTTCGCCGAACACCCCAACCAGTGGGACGCGCTGAGGGCCGACCCGTCCCTGGTGCCGGCCGCCTATCTCGAGGTTCTGCGCATCGCGTCTCCGGTCACCGTTTTCAGCAGGGTGACCACCAGGGCCTGGGAGTGCGACGGCGTCACCATCCCCGCGGGCGATCGTGTCGCCGTCATGTACGCCTCCGCCAACCGCGACGAGCGCAAGTGGGCCGACCCGGAGCGCTTCGACATCACGCGGAAGCCCTCCGACCACCTGACCTTCGGCGTCGGCATCCACGCCTGTGTCGGCCAGAACCTGGCCAAGCTGGAGGCACACGCCCTCCTCACAGCACTGCTGGCACGGGTGCGCCGGTTCGAGATCGGCAAGCCCGAGTTCATCGTGAACAACACCCTGCACGGGCTGGGCAAGCTGCCCTGTCGCATCGTCACCTGAACGAGCCGCGAGGACGCATCCCCTCTCAGGCTGCTGATCGTTACCGCCGAGATCGGACGTGGCGGCCGTACAGACACTCTCGGCCAGATCGGCCGGTAGACGGGATCCGGCGAGGCTGACCACCCCGCGACCGTCGGCCGCTGCGCCCTTTCGAGAAAGTGTGATGACCCACATGGAAATCTCCACAGCAGCCCCTGCGGCAACCCTCCTGAAGAAGCGGTCAGGACTCGCGGCGGTGATCGCCGCGGCGGTCGTCCTCGCCTCGGCGCCGTACGCATCCGCGGCGACACAGCAGGCATCCCCGAAGCCGGTCGTCACCCACGTGAGGACCCTTGCCACATTCGACTTCACCGCGGGCGACGCCCTGGAGAGCATCACTGTCAACCCGGACAACTCACTGACCGTCTCCACGCTGGGCGGGCGTGCTGTGGCGGGGCAGCGTCCGGCCCTGTTGCGGATCGACCCGTCCGGAAACAGCACGGCGATCGTAGTCGGGCAACAGGGCAACGCGTTCACCGGCACCACGCGCGACCGCCACGGCACCATCTATTACAACGTGGTCTCTGATGACGCCTCCCGGGTAGGCGTATGGAAGTTGCCCCCGGGCGGTACCCCTCGCCGCATCGCCGCCCTGCCCACCGACGGAATCCCCAACGGCATAGCCCTCGACCCCGCCGGGCGCACCGTGTACGTGGCCGACAGCACCAAGAGCACCGTCTGGACCGTCCCGGCCTCCGGCGGAACGGCGACCGCCTGGCTGACCGACCCCGCCCTCGCGCCCGACGCGTCCTTCTGGCTCGGCGCGAACGGGCTCCGCTTCCACAGGGGTGCCGTCTGGGTCTCCAACACCGCGCAGGGCACCCTGCTGCGGATCCCGGTCACCGCCACCGGCGCCCCCGGCCGAATCCACACCGTGACCAGCAGCCTCGCCGGTGTCGACGACTTCGCCTTCCTCCGCGACGACTCCAACGTGGCGTTCGCCGCGCAGAACAGTCTCAACCAGGTAGCGGTCGTCCACCCCGGCGGGACCACCAAGACCGTCCTGACGGTCTCGGACGGCCTCGCCTCGCCCACCTCCGTCGCGGTACGCGGAAACAGGCTCTACATCACCGACGCCGGCTTCGTCGAGCCCCACGACTCGAAGCTGCAGCGCGGAACGATCAACCCCCGTTTGCTGAACTACGGCAAGGCCGGCTGAACCTGCCGCCGGGCCCCCGGCAGCAGTGCGTGGACGACCAGCCTGCGCGTTTCACTCGGGGTTGCGTCCGGATCATGAACGGCAAAGCGAAAGTGCCTTCTGACCTGGGACGACAGGGCTTGTCTAAAGCTTCTGTCGTCTCACGGGGGAAGGCACTTTCCGCGTGCACACTTCCGGTCCTGCCTACGGCACCTCGGAGCCACGGACGTGGCCGCTGACTGGGGTGCCGCCGGAGGACGGGGCCACGGCCGCGGCACTCGCGGTCGCCGCCGGGACGGGCGCGGTGACTGTGGTCGGCGCGTCCGGGACAGCGTCCGGGTTCGGCACCTCCGTGTCGTTCTCGTCGTGCCCGTCCTTGCGGCCGCGAAGGCCGAGCGCCGAAAGGACGGCGCCGATGAGGGCGAGGATGCCTGTGACGAGAACAGCGGTGTGGACGCCGTTCATGAAAGCGGTGTGGCTGCCCTCCGTCACGTCGGCCCTGAGCTGCGCGGTCATCGTGTCGGAGACCGGGGCGACGCCCATGGCCACCGCGTCCTTCGCCTCCTGGAGGCGACCGGCGACCGCGTGGGGCACGCCCGCCTCGGTCAGCGAGTCGGTGAGCGTGGAGCCGACGCGGCTGCTGATGAGCGAGACGAGCACCGAGGTGCCGAGCGCCGACCTGGAGCAAGGTGGACTGCAGGCCGCCCGCGACCCCGCCGTCCTGGACGGGGGGGCGCTGTCACATTGGCTGAGCGGGTGGGATGATCTTCTGGTTGATCGTGTTGGAGGGGGTTGTTCCGTGGGGGCCGTGTCGCCGTCGTACAAGGGGCACCGGTACCCGGTCGAGGTCATCTCCCACTGCGTGTGGCTGTATCACCGCTTCCGCTGTCGTTCCGCGGGGTCGAGGAGCTGATGCTCGAGCGCGGGATCGTCCTCTCCTACGAGACGATCCGCCGCTGGTGCGGCAAGTTCGGGCAGCGGTACGCCGATTCGCTGCGCCGCCGCAGGCCCCGGCCTGGTGAGAAGTGGCACTTGGACGAGGTCTTCATCAAGATCAATGGGGAGCAGAAGTATCTGTGGCGGGCGGTCGACCAGGACGGCAACGTCCTGGACATCCTCGTGCAGAGCCGCCGGGACAAGGCCGCGGCAAGGCGCTTCTTGCGCAGGCTGATGGAGAAGACCCGCATGGTGCCGCGGGTGATCGTCACCGACAAGCTCCGCTCCTACGGGGCGGCCCATCGCGAGGTCATGCCCTCCGTCGAGCACCGCTCCCACAAGGGGCTGAACAACCGGGCGGAGAACAGCCACCAGCCAACAAGGCAGCGCGAATGGGCGATGAAAGGCTTCCGCTCCGTGGGCGGAGCACAGCGGTTCCTGTCCGCGTTCAGCGGCATCTCACCCCACTTCCGGCCCCGACGCCACAGGCTGTCCGCACACGACTACCGAGCCGAGATGCCCGTCCGCTTCGCAATCTGGGAGCACATCACCGGAGTCGCCGGCCCCTCTACCACGGCCTGAGCACAACCCGGAACCGGGCTCCACCGCGCCACGACGCACCATCAGACATCTCACACCCAACAACGTGACAGCGCCCCGGGCCGCGATCCGCAGCAGATCACCGCTGGCCTCCACACGATCGACCCGTACCGCGGCCAGCTGCGGTGACAGGTCTTCCAGCCGTATCGCACACACCACCAGGATGGCGCTGCCAACCGGCCGACACCACAGGCCAGTTGGCCCGATCAGCGGCTACGAAAATCTTGTAAGACCCGAACGATTTACCGTCCCGCGCAGTTGGTGCATACGGAGCGCGAGTTGGGAGTCAAGCGCCTCCGACTCCCGCCAACCGCTGCCGAGTACGAGGTCGATGCGGTCCAGTCGCTTGAGCAGCGTGTTGGGATGGACTTGGAGGGCCCGTGCGGTCTGAGCCAGGCTCCCACGGTTGGCGAAGTAGGTCGCGGCAGTGGTGACGAGGTCAGTTGAGCGCTGTGCATCGTATGCGAGGAGGGGACCTATGGTGGCTGAGATGAAGCGGTCCAATTCGTTGATGCGGTCAGGGGCGAACAGGAGCGAGTAGAGGGCATAGTCACTTGTTGTGGCGCCGTGGTCGGTCTTGCCCAGAGCGAGTGCCAGGTCGAGGCACCTGCTCGCCGTCGTGAATGCTCGGGCCCAGTCGCGGTCCTGAACCTGTTCGCCTATGAGATTGATGTCCCGGTCGAGCTGCTGGCGTATGGCACGGTGTCCGTCCGCGACAGCCTCATCGACGTCTTCAGCGTGCAGGAGCATAGTGGCTCGACCGAGGTATTCACCGGCCAGGCCCGCGTGTTTACGTGCGTACACGTGGAGTTGGCGTGACAGCTCAAGAGTGGCAACCGTCGTGGAGTCGGCGACCACGAGGAGGTTGAGCGCGTCGACATCGATGCCGCGCGCGCGTGTTCGCGCCCGCTGCGCCGCGCTGACGGCGGGGCTGTTGACCAGCAACTCGGTCATCAGCTCGCCGCTGAGCCGCTCGGCCGCGTCGGCGACCGCGTTCTCCTTCAGAATCATCAGAGCGACAATGTGTGTGGCTCTCTCGAGCATGCGCAGGTCAGCCGAACTCGGGCTGGCAGGCTGACTCCAAACGAGAGCTCCGAGGTAACTGTCTCCAGCCTGGACGACGGCGACGCTGTGCGTGGCGGACGCGTCCTTCTGGGTCATGCATCGTCCCGTGCGACGCGCGCCCTCGAGGGCATGCATGATCCCGGGCCACGCCGGACTATTGCTGTCATGGAGCATCTGGTCGACGCCCGCGCTCGCCAACAGCGTTTTGTCGCGACCGAGGAAGACCACCGCTCCACCCATCTGATCGGCTAGGTGGGAGGCGACGTCCTTCGGTCCACCGCCGGTGAGGACGACGTCAGTGAGCGCCTCGTGAACGGCTTGCGAGCGTTCGATCGTGGCAACGTGCTCTTCGATGACACGGTAGGCGGACTGCAGCTCCTCGAGGGCGGTGCGGCTTTGGTCGTACAGACGAGCGTTGTCGAGTGCGATCGCGGCGTGATCTGCGAATGCGCTGAAGAGTGCGATCTCTTCCGAGCTGAACGACCTCTCCGAGCGGTCGGCGGCGAAGAGCGCGCCGACCGCCTGGCCGCGGACGAGCAAGGGCACCCCGAGGAGCGCGACCAGGCCTTCTCGTGCGACGAGCCTGTCGAAGTCGTGGACGTGATTGAGCTCGTCGGCGACGAGGTAGTTGCTGACCCAGATCGGCTTGCGCCGTTCGATCACCTGCCCTCCGAGTCCGGTGCCGGGAGGAATGCCGGCGGCCAGGAAGTCGGCGGAGATGGTGCCTTCCGAGGCACGGACCGACAGCGCATCGTCCGGGCCGAGCAGGGACAGGTACGTGAAGTCCGTGCCGATGAGTCCGTGAGCATGACGCACGATCGACCGCAGGACGTCATCGAGCTCACCCAGCGCAGTCAGTGACCTGGCGGTCGCATAGAGCGATGACAGCTCGCGCTTGCGCCGGCGGTGATAGGCCTGCGAGCTCTCGTCGGCGGGAAGTGGCGACGCTGTCGACGTCATCTCCTTCACATCCTCCCGTCACGCCACCGTCATGGACTGGTGTTGGAAACATGCACCCCAGGGCGCATAGGAGTGGACTTTTCATACCTCTCCCACTGAAGGAACTGTACCTAATGTGACGCATGACGGAAGACACATCGAGGTGCCTGCGAGGACCCCATGAAGCCTGAAACACGCCTGGCCACAGGCGGGAAGACCACCCTCGGAAAGACCGGCCGCCAGCGGGTCAACAAGATCGCTCTGGCTGGATCTCTGGTTGCCGTGGCGGCACTGGCCGCCGGTTGCACCGGTTCGTCGTCAACAGCCGCAGGATCGTCGGGCACGGGCAACAGCGGCAGCGCCTCGGGGAAGACCGTCCACTTCATCGGCTACGGCAACACCAACCAGTGGGCTGCGTACTACAACAGCGTCTTCGAGAAGAGACTCAAGGCCGCCGACGTCAAGCTCAAGGACCTGACCACCATGGACGCGGGGACAGCGGTCCAGAACTTCAACCAGGCGATCGCGGACAAGCCCGACCTCATCGTGACCGCACTGCTCGACACGAAGTCGATGGCGGTTCCGATCGCCAAGGCGAAGCAGGCCGGTGTGCCGGTGCTGGTCTTCGACGGCCGCCCCGATCCGAAGGTCGACGGTGACGTGCTTCAGGTCTTGAGCGACAACGTCGCACTCGGCAAGGCCGCTGCCGAGAACATCATCGAGGGCCTCAAGGCCCAAGGGCGCAAGTCCGGCAACGTGGTCGTCGTCACCGGCACCGCTTCCTCGCTGGTGACCCAGGACCGTATGAAGGGCTTCAACGCCGAGATGGCGACCGCTCCCGGCTACAAGGTGATCGAGACCCAGGACGGCAACTGGGACCCCACGCTGTCGGGCCAGATCGCGACCCAGCTGCTGGCGAAGCACGGCTGCGACGGGATCCAGGCTGCCTACGGTATGGCGGACTACATGGCACTGCCGATCATCGCCTCGGCCAAGCAGGCGGGCTGCGAGGTCGGTGGGAAGAAGGGCCTGGTCGTCACCAGCAGCAACTGCTTCAAGGCCGGCATCGAAGCGATCAAGAAGGGCACCCTCTACGGCACGGCGACCGAGGATCCAGGCACGATCGCGAACCAGACGGCGGACTACGTCCTGAAGTACCTCAGCGGCCAGAACCCTCCGCGGAAGCAGACCGTCAAGGAAGAGCGGATCACCGCCGCCAACGTCGACCAGTACGCCGCACAGTGCAGCCACGCATGAGCACCCAGCCTTACGACTCTCCGGCCGGCCCGCCGCTGGTGAGCCTCACCGGCCTGCGCAAGACCTACGGCGACACGGTGGCCGTCCACGGCGCCGACCTCACGCTTCGGGCAGGTGAGGTCCACGCCTTGTGCGGGCACAACGGCGCAGGCAAGAGCACGGTCGTCAAGATGCTCTCGGGACAGGAGAGCCCCGAGGCCGGCACCATCAGCATCGCAGGCGAGGTCGTCGAGCTGCGCAACAGGGGCAGCGCTCAGCTGGCCGGCATAGCTCTGGTCGACCAGGAGCTCAGCGTCGTGCCCGCCCTGACGGTCGCCGAGAACCTCTTCCTCGGCGACCGCAGCACCGGATGGGTTTACCGGCGTCGGCACGAACGAGCTCGCGCTCGCGACATGCTCGTCGAGATGGGGCTCGCGCACGTCCACCCCGACCAGCCGCTGCGCTCGCTGGGGCTCGGCGAGCGCCAACTGGTCGAAATCGCCAGGGCCATGGGCCAGCGTGCCCGCGTGGTCATCCTCGACGAGCCGACCGCGACACTGAGCGATGTCGAAAGTGAGCGGGTCTATGCCGCCGTACGCCGCGTAGCCGCCGCCGGCTGCTCCGTGCTCTTCGTCTCCCACAGGCTCGGCGAGGTGCTCCAGCTGTGCGACCGGGTGACGGTCATGCGCGACGGCCGCGTCGTGACCGTGGCCGACACAGCGAAACTCACCGTCCAGAGCCTGATCAGGCACATCCTCGGCGAGACACCGCAGAGCAGCCTCAAGCGGCCGGCGAACGTCGGCGAGGTGGCTCTGCAACTCCACGCGATCGCTGTGCCCGGACGGTTCGGGAGACTGTCCCTCGACGCTCGTGCCGGGGCTGTCTACGCCCTGGCCGGCCAAGTGGGCTCAGGTGCTTCCGAGGTGTTGCGCGGCATAGCCGGTCTCGAGCCTGCGATGCGCGGGCGCGTCAGCGTCGGCGGACGGCATCTGACCGCCGGCGATCCCATCGCGGCATCGAGCGGCGGCATCGCGTTCGCCTCCAACGACCGCAAGTCCGAAGGCCTGTTCCTGCGCCGCCCCGTCGGCACGAACCTCATGGCCACGAGGATCCCGGCCTTCACCCGAGCCGGCGCGGTCCGTAGCAGGGCGTGGCGGACATGCGAGCAACAGCTTGCGGCGTCCTGCGGACTGCGGGACCGCCTGGGGGTCGCGGTCGGTGACCTCAGCGGTGGCAACCAGCAGAAGGTCTTCGTCGCACGGGCGCTGGGACGCCCGGACGTGAAGGTGCTGCTCCTGGACGAACCCACCCGCGGCGTGGACGTGGGCGGGCGGGCGGCCATCCACCGGCTCGTCCGCAAGGCCGCGGCCGATGGGATGACGGTCCTGTTCGCGTCCACCGAGCTCGACGAGCTCGTCGAACTCGCCGACGTCGTCGTCACGTTCCACAAGGGAGAGGTCGTCGCCCGGCATGACAGCGTCACGTCCGGGGACGCGCTGCTCTTCGAGATGACTCACGGTACCGCCGTGCACGAGGCGGGAGGCGCCCGGTGAACACTGTGCAGACACCCCTGGACACAGCGACCACAGCCAGCGGTGGCACCCGGCGCGCCATCGCCTGGAGCGATGCTGTCGCCGCCCTCGCTCTCGTCGCCCTGCTGGTACTCGGCGCGGTGACGGACCGCTTCTACACCTTCGACAACCTACGCGCTGTCTTCACCTCTGCCAGCCTCGTCGGCATCGCCGCTCTCGGGCTGACCCTCATCGTGATCGCCGGGACGTCGGTCTCCCTTGCGATCTCCGAGACCGCCTCGGTGTGCGCCATGGTGTTCCTCGTGACCCAGTCGTGGGGTCTGGTTCCCTCACTGCTGGCCACCCTCGCCGTCGGCGCGGCCATCACCGCGCTGCAGGGCCTGGCAGTCGGATACGGCGAGGCGAACCCCATCGTCCTGAGTATCGCTGCCGGTTTCGCTCTGGTCGGTGTGGCGACCTGGGTCACCGGAGGAACCTCGGTCGCCCCTCAGGGCGCCGGTTACATCCACCTCAATGCGACGCCGGGCGGCATCGCGCTGAGTGTGTACGTACTCGTCGTCTTCACCGTCCTGCTCGAACTCCTGCTCCGCCGGTCAGGCTTCGGCAGGACCCTCTATCTCACGGGTGAGAACCGGCGCGCGGCCACTGCGGCCGGCCTTGCCGTCGGACGCACCATCACCATCGCCTGGCTTCTGGCCGGCGCCCTGTTCGCGGTAGCGGCCTCCTTCAGCGGCGCTTTCAACACCACCACGAACATCAACCTCGGAGGCACCCTGACGTTCGACGCGATCGCCGCCGTCCTCGTCGGCGGGACCCCGATCGCCGGAGGAAGCGGCTCAGCGGTTCGCACGCTGTGCGGAGCCGTGCTGATCGCCGCCCTCTCCGATGTCCTGCTGCTGCGCGGCTACAGCACCGGGGCACAGGTCCTGGTCAAGGGACTGATCGTGCTCGCCGTCGTGGTCGTGGTCCACCTCCGGTCCCGCAAAGGAGCCCGATGATGTCCCAAACCCGTTTCGTCCGGGCCTTCCTGAGCAGACCTCAGCGCCTGCTGCCGACCAGCGCGCTGGGCATCGCCTTGCTGGCCTACCTGGCGCTGCCCCTCTACTCGGGCGAGCCGCTACTGGCCTTCGACACCTTCAACGCACTGCAGTTCTTCGCCCGCCTCGCCCCACTGGTGCTGGGCCTGGGGCTCACGATGTTCGCCGGAGAGTTCGACCTCTCGATCGTCGGTACGTACGCCCTGGGTGGCATGCTCGCGGTGCAGTACGGCGGCGCCCACTGGGTCATCGGCATGGCTGTCGCCCTCACGGCCGGCGCAGTGATCGGCACTGTCCAAGGCACCATCGTCGCCCGGTTCAACATCCCCTCGATGCCGGTCACCCTGGGGACCTACATCGCGCTCCTGGGCCTGACCAAGGCGATCTCCGGCGGGCTGAGCAAGACCTACGACAACATCTCGGTGACCCTGTGGGTCGACAGGCAGTTCGCCGCGGTCCTTTCGCCCCGAAGCCTGCTCGTGCTCGCTGCCTTCGTGGTCGTCGGCTTGACCCTCGGCTGCTCACGCTGGGGACGAGAGATCCGCGCCATCGGATCGGACCGCCGGGCCAGCCGGGTCTCCGGGGTACGCGCCGACCGCCTGCTCATCGGCCTGTTCGCCACCTCGGGTGTGCTGGCCGCGGCATCCGGCGCCCTGCTCAACTTCAGCCTGGGCGCGGCCAACCCCGATCCTGGAACCCAGCCGCTGATCCTGGCCGCTGTCGGCGCGCTGCTCGGCGGGGTCTCGCTGGCAGGCGGACGCGGCAGTGTCGCCGGCCTCCTGGCCGGGGCACTGACGGTGTCCCTGCTCGCTCAGATCGTCACCACCGCCGGCCTGCAGGGCTACCTCGCCCAGCTCTTCTACGCCGCATTGCTGCTCCTCATCGTCGCCGTCGAAGCGCCGGGTCTGCACCGGGCCTGGACCCGTTTTTCCGTCCGGCTGCACTCACGCCGCTCAGCGGACCTCGCCAGGCCGATCGACTCGAGAAAGGTCGCATCGTGAGCACACCCACCCGGCTCTACACGGGCTTCCGCTTCCCCGAAGGAGGCCGCTGGCATGACGGCCGGCTCTGGTTCTCCGACATGCACACCGGAGAGGTCTTCCGCGTGGATCCGGACGGCGACCAGCTGCCGGAAGTCGTCACCCGCATCGACGACCAGCCCTCCGGCCTCGGCTGGCTGGCTGACGGATCACTGCTGATCAGCTCGATGCTGCGCCGGGTCGTGCTCAAGCACGCCCCGGACGGCAGCCAGAGCGTCCACGCCGATCTGTCCGCGATGACGGACGCGCCCATCAACGACATGGTGGTCGACGAGTCCGGTGCCGCCTACCTCGGAGGCTTCGGCTACGACCTGTATGCCGGCGCGCCACAGGAGAACGGCCCCGTCTTCGCGATCCCGCCAACGGGGGAGGTGCGCGTGGCGGACTCCGACATGGTCTTCCCCAACGGCGTGGTGATCCTCCCCGGCACCAGGACTCTGGTGGTGGCCGAGACCTGGGCGGCACGTCTGACAGCCTTCGACATCGGCGAGGACGGCGAGTTGAGCGGGAAGCGTCTGTGGGCCCCGCTACCCGCCGGCTCCACGCCCGACGGCCTGTGCGTCGATGCCGAGGGCGGTGTGTGGGTCTCGTGCATCGTGAACGGTCGCTTCATCCGCGTCCTGGCCGGCGGCGAGGTCACCGATGTCGTCGACGTGCCAGGCCGTTGCGCGACTGACTGCGTACTCGGCGGCCTCGACGGGCGCAGCCTCTATCTGCTCACCTCCAACAGCTGGCAGCCCGCGGAAACCGAGGAGCGGCAGGGCTGGATCGAGACCGTCCGCGTCGACGTCCCCGGCCCCCAGCAGCCCTCATATCCCTGATCACTCCCCGACTGCCTGTCGATCCGTGCCGTGTCCGGGAGTATCCGTTGACCGAAAGAGACACCCATGCCTGACCAGTCCCGCGTCGCGATCGTGACCGGAGCCGCCCGCGGTATCGGGGCAGCTGTTGCCCGACGCCTCGCCCATGACGGCCACCGCGTAGCCGTGGTCGACCTCGATGCCGCCTCCTGCGCACCGGTTGTCGACGCCATCGTCGCTGCCGGCGGCTCCGCCATCGGGCTGGGAGCCGACATCAGTGAAGAAGCGGCTGTCAACGCGGCGGTCGAGGAGTGTGCCGAGAGGCTCGGTGCACCCACGATCCTGATCAACAACGCCGGCATCACCCGCGACAGCCTCCTGTTCAAAATGACCACCGCGGACTGGGACAGCGTGATGAGCGTCCACCTCCGTGGAAGCTTCCTGATGAGCCGGGCGGTACAGCGCTGGATGGTCCAGGAGCGATGGGGACGGATCGTTTCCATGTCGAGCACCTCGGCCCTCGGCAACCGCGGTCAGGCCAATTACGCGGCGGCCAAAGCCGGTCTGCAGGGCTTCACCAAGACCCTCGCCATCGAACTCGGGCCTTTCGGGATCACCGTCAACGCGATCGCCCCCGGCTTCATCGCCACCGACATGCTCGAGGCCACCGCCGCACGCATGGGCAAGTCGTACGACGAACTGCTCGCCGAGTTCGCCGGCGACATCCCGGTCGGCCGCACGGGCACGGTCGAGGACATCGCCGCGGCAGCGTCCTTCTTCGTCAAGGACGAGGCATCCTTCACCACCGGTCAGACCCTTTATGTCGCGGGTGGTCCCCGATGCTGAGCCCAGACGACAACATCGGCCTCAGCGACGCCATGACGGGACTCATGCAGCCGCGCCCACTGACCATCGCACACATCCTGGAACGCGCCGAGCTGCTCTACTCCCACAAGCTCGTCGCCAGCGCAGGCACCGAGCAACTCACCTACGCCGACGTCACCGACCATGCTCGGCGCCTCGCCACCGCGCTGGAAAAGCTGGAAGTGCCCCGCGGCGCCCGGGTGGCAACCTTCGCGAGCAACAACCGACGCCATCTCGAGCTCTATCTCGCGGTGCCGGCCAGCAAGCGGGTCCTGCACACCATCAACATCCGGCTCAGCGCGGAACACATCGAGTTCATCGTCAACCATGCCGGGGACGACGTGATCTTCGTCGACCGGGGGCTCCTGCCACGGATCTGGCCCAGCGTCGAACGGATGCCAAGGGTGCGGCACTGGGTCGTGCTCCCGGACGGCAGCGACGTCGCGATCCCCTCAGATCCGCGCATCTGTGACTACGACGAACTGATCTCCCGTGCTGATGCCTTCTCGGGGTCGTTCGAGGAGGCCTTCACGCTCGCAGACGAGCACCTCGCCTCGGGCCTGTGCTACACCTCCGGTACGACCGGACCGCCCAAGGGCGTTCTCTACAGCCACCGTTCGACGGTCCTGCACTGCCTGGGCACCCTCGCGGCCGGCTTCATCGGCCTGAGCGAGAACGATGTCGTCATGCCGATCGTGCCGATGTTCCACGCCAACGCCTGGGGTCTGCCCTACGGCGCAATGATGGCCGGGGCCTCGCTCGTGCTGCCGGGACTGTCGGCTGAACCCGGGCATCTGCTCCGGCTCATGGAGACCGAACGGGTGAGCATCGCCGCGGCAGTGCCCACCGTGTGGACCAGCCTGACTCCTGAGCTCTCGGCTCACGACCTGAGCGCCGTGCGGTTCCTACTGGGTGGCGGCTCCGCAGTCCCGGACTCGCTGTCAGAGGCATATCGCACTGCGGTCGGCGTGCCCATCACACACTCATGGGGCATGACCGAGGTCAGCCCCGTCGGCGCCATCGGCGGCACTCGCAGCCAGCACCGGTCGCTCAGCGCCAAGGAACAAATCGCTGTGCGCGCCGCTCAGGGCCAGCCGCTGCCGCTGGTGAGCATGCGGCTCCTGGACATCGAGACCGGTGAGAAGCTGCCCCGTGACGGCCACTCCGTCGGCGAGCTGCAGGTCGCCGGCCCCTGGGTGGCACATGGCTACTTCCGTCTGGAGGCAGACGACAGCTTCACCGACGACGGATGGTTGCGCACCGGCGATCTGGCCACCATCGATGCCGACGGCTACGTCCGGCTCGTGGACCGGATGAAGGATCTGATCAAGTCCGGAGGCGAGTGGATCTCCTCGGTCGAGCTCGAGACCGCGATCGCCTCTCACCCCGACGTCGTCGAAGTCGCTGTGATCGCCCGGCCGGACCCGCGCTGGACGGAGAGACCTGTCGCCTACGTCGCCCTGTGCGAGGGCAGCGCCACCAGCCCTGAGGACCTCCTGCAGCACATTTCTCCCATGGTGGCGAAGTGGTGGCTGCCCGATGAGTTCGTCTTCATGACCACCCTGCCAAAAACCGGCACGGGCAAGCTGTCGAAGACTGCCCTTCGAGCCTCGACCCGCATCGCATGAATCGGATCGGTCCCCGGAAAGGAGGCGCCATGCAGAACGAGCGGATCGTCATCCTCGATGGCGCACGCACGCCCATCGGAAGTTTCGGCGGTGCCCTGAGCCCAGTCCCCGCACACGAGCTCGGAGCAGCGGCCGCTCGCGAGGCGCTGCGTCGCAGCGGCGTCGATCCCGCCGAGGTCGACGAGGTCGTCATGGGCTGCGTCGGCCAGGTCGGCGCCGACACCTTCAACGCCCGCCGTGTCGCCATGGCCGCCGGCCTGCCCGTTCACGTGCCGGCGTACACAGTCAACCGCCTGTGCGGCTCGGGGTTGCAGGCAGTGTGGTCGGCTGCGATGCAGTTGCGCTGCGGCGACGCCGAGATCGCGCTCGCGGGCGGGGATGAGTCGATGTCTCGTATGCCGTTCTACGACTTCGGCGCCCGCAGCGGCTACCGGCTGAGCCACCGTGAACTCACCGACGGCACGCTCATGATGCTGACTGACCCGTTTCGCGACATCCCCATGGGAATCACCGCCGAGAACGTAGCCGAGAAGTACCACGTGTCCCGGCAGGAGCAAGACGAGTTCGCCGTGGAGTCGCAGCGTCGATGCGCCTTGGCCTCTACGGCCGGCATCTTCGCCGACGAGATCGTTCCGGTCGAGATCGCAGGCCGCAGGACACAGATCGTCAACCATGACGAGCACCCTCGGCCCGGAACGTCTCTCGAGACCCTGCAAGCACTCCGGCCGGCCTTCCGTACCGGCGGCACCGTCACTGCGGGTAATTCTTCAGGCATCAACGACGGTGCCGCCGTGCTGGTCGTCGCCCGCGAAACTGCGGCGATCACACGCGGCATACGCCCCCTGGTCACACTGGAAGCCGTCGCGACTGCGGCACTGGAACCCGAACTGATGGGCTACGCGCCTGTACTGGCGCTGCGCAAGCTATTCGAGAAAACCGGCACAGCCCCCTCCGACATCGACGTATTCGAGGTCAACGAGGCCTTCGCAGCGCAAGCTGTCGCCTGCATCCGTGACGCGAAGCTGGACCCAGGACGGGTCAACCCCCACGGCGGTGCGATCGCGCTCGGTCATCCGGTCGGCGCCACCGGTGCGATCTTGACTTTGCGGATTGCGCAGGATCTGGTTCGCCGCGACCTCGAGCTCGGCGTCGTCACACTGTGCATCGGCGGCGGGCAAGCCCTTGCCGCTATGTTCCGCCGGTTGTAACGGGCCGACGCCCCAGACCAGTGACTCCTGCTGGGCTGCGATTACCGCCACACAACGTCGGCCACCAGTTTCGTGACTACCCACAAGGCACCGGTGGCCGGTGTCAGCACTTGTTCCATGCGTTCCCGCGCAACGCAAACCAGCACACCACGCCAGGAGTGGCCCATCATGAATGCTTCGGCCGAAGAGCGAAGGCCCACGACGCTTGACCCTCCCACCACCGTCGAACACGTCTTCGTGCTGCTGCCCACGCCCGAGGCCGTTCGATCGATGCGCCACCGCGCGCGCACGGTCCTCGAAGCGGAGGACCTGCCCGAGGACACCGTCCATGACGCGCTCCTGGTGATTTCCGAACTCACCACGAACGCTCTCTGCCACGCACTGCCGCCCGCCTATCTCCGCTTGTCTGTTCCAGTCGCTGATCGGTGCCGAATCGTGCGGATCGAGGTCACCGACTCGGGCCTGGCCTGTCGTCCCCACCTGTCCTTGGGCCACAAGGACCCTGAGGAACATGGCCGCGGCCTGGAAATCGTCAACGCCCTTTCCACGCGGTGCGGCAGCCGCGCCCACCGCAGTAGGAGCGTGCGGTGGGCCGAGCTGACAGCACCGCCGGACTCGCCCGCTGCAGGAGCTCCTTCCGGCCCGATCGCAGGGATTACGCCAAGGCTGTTGCTCCTGCCATCGTGGGGTGTCTGAGCTCACCCCGCTGCGCTACCAGCAGACCCTGCGTCTGGAGCGCGCCGAGCACCTCATCAGCCACGGGGCGACGGTCGACGCTGCCGCCCGCTCGGTCGGCTTCGAGGACGCCCGCATGCTGCGCCGCCTGCGCGCCCGCACGTGGAGGACGCCCTAGCGTGGGGCTGGGCAGGGCGTCGGGGCGGCGGCTTCAGCCGACGTCCAGGTCGGTGTGCAACAGGTGGTGGTCCGAGACGTCCGAGAGCCGTACCTCGTGCCGGAGCGCAGTGATGCCGCGCAGGAAGACGTAGTCGAACTTGCTCTGCCAGTCGGTGGTCACCTCGCAGTCGCCGACCGGTGCGGGACGGCACTCGGGATCGGTGTCCGTGGCGAGCTTCCACAGCGGGGCGAGTTCGGGGGCGTCCGGCACCGCGTTGAGGTCGCCGACGACGACGGCACGGTCGTACCGGGCCACGACCGGGGCGAGCACGCGGATCTGCTGCGCGCGGACCTCCGGCTGCTGCCGTTGGGCGAGGTGCGTGTTGAAGACCCGGACGGACCGGCCGTCGATCTTCGTGGTGACCGCCATGTAGCCCCGGTCCTCGGATCCACCGTCGGGGTACTCCACGTTGACGCGGTCCGTCATCGGTGCCGCCGAGAGGATCGCCTGGCCGTAGCCGCCCGGGCTCCACGGGACTCCCCCGCAACGGTTCCAGTTCCGCAGCACGGTCCCGTACTCGACGTGGTAGACCAGCCCGTGCAGGCTCTCCAGGTACTCCCGGATCCGCTCGACGTCACGCGCGCACGCCTCCTGCAACCCGATGACCTGCGGCGCGTACTTGGCGATCTCCGCCGCCCGGTCGACGTTGCTCTCCTTGCAGGGGTTGCACATGTTCCAGGTCATCACCCGGTTCGGTACGACGTCCTTGACGGGGTCGACGGGCTGCGACCGGGCGAAGAGGCCGTCGCCGGGCTCGCTGGAGACCAGCATCACCACACAGGTCACGGCGACGGCGCCCGTGAGCAACCGCGTTCCCTTTCCGAACACCATCGCCTCCCTGGGCGGTTTCGGCGGCAACCTGCTTGTCCGTGCACGAGGTTATGGGAGAAGGCTGTGAGCGGCCTTGATCCGGTCGGCGGTCGTGGAGAACCGCAGGACGCGGGCCTCGGGATCCCAGCTGTACACCATGGTGGTCAGGTGGGGCCGGCCGTCGCGCTTGACGGTGGCCAGCGAACTGGTGTGTGCCGAGGAGACCGGAGAGGGCCTCGTCGGACAGCGGGCGCGGGGCCGGTCCTTGAGTCATGCTCTGATCAACTTCCCGAGGCCCGCCGATATTTCCCGGGCAGAGGGTCCGACGCCCTTGCTATGGTGCGCCGATGTCATCGATCAAGACGGTCCAGATCACCTTCGACTGTGCGGAGCCCGAGCGTGTGGCTCGTTTCTGGTGCGAGGTGCTGGGGTACGTCGTACCGCCGCCGCCGGAGGGGTTCGCCTCCTGGGACGAGTACGACCGTTCCCTGCCGCCCGAGCGTCAGGGCGCGGGGTTCGTGTGCATGGATCCCTCCGGGGTCGGGCCCCGGATGTACTTCCAGCGCGTTCCCGAGGGAAAGGTCGTCAAGAACCGGGTGCACCTCGATGTGCGGGTGGGCACGGGGCTCGTGGGGGACGAGCGGGTCGCCGCGCTCGAGGCCGAGTGCGCACGGCTGGTCGCGCTCGGCGCGGTGCGTCTGCGCCTGCTGCGCGCCGACGAGTACAACGAGTCGTGCCTGGTGATGCAGGACATCGAGGGCAACGAGTTCTGCCTCGACTGAGTTCGGCCGATCCGGTCGACCGGGTCTAGCACATCCTCGCCCACGGGTGCAGCTTCTCCGGGTTGCGGATCGCCCAGACGCGGGTGACGTGGCCGTCGGCGACGTCGAACGCGGCCACGGTCATGACGACGCCGTCGCGCCGGGCCACCAGGCCCGGCGCACCGTTGACCGACCGCTCCAGGAGTTCGAGGCCGGGCGCCCTGTCGGCGATGGCGACCATGTACCGGGCGATCCGCGCGCCGCCCTCGACGGGGTGCGGCACGGCGCCGACCGCACCGCCGCCGTCGGCGGTCATCACGGCGGCCGGGTCGAGGAGGCCGACGAGGGCGGCGATGTCCTTGCTCTCCCACGCCTGCTTCACGTGTCTGACGACCTCCGCGCGGTCGGCCGTCGGCTCCGGGGGACGTGCGGCGCCCGCCCGTCGCCGGGCGGAGGCGGCCAGTTGCTTGCAGGCCCCGGGACTGCGCCCGAGAACGTCGGCGATCTCGGCGAACGGATACCGGAAGACGTCGTGCAGCACGAACGCCACCCTCTCGGCCGGCGTCATGGCCTCCAGGACGACGAGGAAGGCCATGCCCACGGATTCGTCCAGCACGATCTGGTCGGCCGGATCAGCGGGACGCGTGGGGCCGACCGGGTCGGCGGGGCCCCCGGCGTGGATGCCACCGGCCGCGTGCTCCCACTCGGTGCGGTCCGGCAGCGGCTCGGGCAACCACACGCCGACGTAAGCCTCGCGGCGGGCCCGCGCCGAGCGCAGCAGGTCCAGGCAGATACGGCCGGTGACGGTCGTCAGCCACGCGCCGGGGGACTCGATCTCCTGACGCCTGTGGCTCGGCAGCCCGTACCAGCGCGCGTAGGCATCCTGTACGGCGTCCTCGGCCTCCGTCGCCGAGCCGAGCAACCGGTAGGCGACATTGAGCAGTTGACGCCGCTCCCCGTCCATCGCCCGCACGCCCGTCGATCCGTCCACCGCCGCCCCCTCGCCCAACTCGCCTTACCTTTCGCCGGCCCACGTCGTCGGACTGGTGAGACCTTATCGATCCACTGCCCGAGGGCGTGAAGGAGACCGCGACATGGCCACCCAGGTGACGACGACGGCGACGGCGAACACCCAGCGCACTTCCTCATTCCTGCGGACCGCGATCGCGCTGCAGACCCTGACGATCTTCCTCCAGGCGGTCTCCGCCGGGCTGCTGCTGACCTCGACGTACGGCGCCACGCTGCACAGTGTCGGTGCGCGGGTGATGTACGGGGCGTCGATGCTCTACGTGCTCGCGGCGGTGCTGGCGTGGAAGCCGGGCGGCGGCTCGCCCCGGCCCGTCCTGCACGCGGCCGGCTTCCTCGCCCTCGCCTCGGTGCAGGTCGTGGTCGGCATCGCCCATGTCCCGGCGGTCCATCTGCCCCTGGGAGTGCTGATGTTCGGCCTGAGCGTGCTGGCACTGGCGCGGCGCTGAGACGCGGATGGCGCCCCTGCCTCCGCCAACCGGCTAGAAGATGCCGGCCTGCATGTGGCGTACGAGGTCGGCCAGGATCTCGCGGAGCCACGGGCTGCGGGCGGCCGGCAACCGGGCCAGGGTGTGCCGAAAGGCGCCCGGGTCCATCCGGAACGAATGGCTGGGCCGCTGTAGGGGCGGATCGTCGCGGAGGATGTCGGCGTGCCTTCCGCCCGATACGAGGAGGGGCGGCCACGGTTCGGGGAAGACCAGCCACCGCCACACCCCGAACGGCAGCGGCACCGGGCGGGACCGGCCGCCAGGAGGTGTCCACAGCTCCCCCGTCTGCGGATGGACCGGTACGAGAAGGAAGTCGGCGCCGGGGTGGGGGTCGGGGCACTCTGGCCCTGCGAGGACGGCTCGTAGCGTCGGCGGGTCGGCGGGCGGCCGCATCGGGCCGGCCGGCAGGAACGCGTCGAGGGCGCGTCGGAAGACCTCCGCCGTCAGGCCGTCCGGGACGGTCACCGGCCGACCCTCCGAGGCCGCCAGCAGGTGCGCGAGCGCCCGGCCGGCCGCCGCCTCCCACTGCGGGCTCCACGACCACCAGTGGTACGTGCCCGAGATCGAACCCCATGCGGCGATCGGCTCGAACGGCGGCGTGATCTGCGCCGTCTCCATCAGCTCCGGCCAGGACAGCGGCGGGCTGTCGCCCACGCGGCGGCGGCGCACGGCGTTCGGGGAGAGCCACACCGCCTGCCAGAGCGAGCAGTCGTCGATCCGGCTCGCCACGGGCAGGCCGCACGCCTCGCAGGCCATGTTGGGGCCGTCGGCCCCGTCGAGACCACAGCAGTAGCCGCCGGCCTTCTGCGGGATCAGCAGGGTGCCGCGGGCGTCTCCGGGGGCGATGACGACCGCGCCGGGCGGGCCGTCGGACAGGGCAGGGACCGGGGCGTGGACACCTCGGGCCGCCGCCTCCTCCGGATCGACCGCCTCCCACAACCGCCACGGTGGACCGCTGGGCTCCGCCTCCACGGCGAAGGTCCCCGACTCCATGAGCACCGGCAACTGAATTCCGTTCCCGTACTTCTGATGGGCGTGAACCGGCAGGGTGACCCGGGACAGTGGGGCGGTCAGCGCGGCACCGCACCCCACACACTCAAAAACGAACAACCGTCCTCCGCTGGGAAATTCAGAACGGCATCGTCGCAGTACGGCGACGACGGACCAACGTGTTTTCCGTTGGCGGCGGTACGCAAGCGCGCCGCCCTGGCGCCCCGGGACAGCAGAATTTCGGCGGGTTGTGGCCGCGGCGGGACCCCCGCGTGAGCTGCGGGTGGGTGCGGCGGGGATACTGGTGGATGCACGTGCCCCTGCTTCCCGATGGACTCATGCCGACCTCCCCCACAGCTCGTCCCACTCCCCCGACGGTGTGGCCGGCTCGCGGCCGCCACATCGGACCCGACGCGGAGGACGTCCTCCGTCGTACTCTGCGGCAGCTCAAGGACAGTCAGGTCATCGACGACTTCCTCGAAGTGCCCGACCCCGGGGGCGAGTCCCCGGAGCGGGTCTTCGAGGCCCGTTGGCGGGTCGCCGACGACGTGACCGTGCGTGCCCGGCTCGCCCTCGCGCCCGACCAGGGCGGCGGCCGGGAATGGACCCTCCTCGCGGAGGCGGAAGAGCCGTGGGATCCGGCGTGGCCCTCCCCCGTCACCCGGTTCTGGCCGGAGTACGGCGACTGGGACCACGACGCCGTCTCCGGCCTGTCGCTGAGCAGGATCAACGCCCTCCCCGAGGACGACAAGGACGTACGGCGCGTGCTCCGGGACGCGGGGCGCGGAGGGTGGTGCGTCCACGTCGTCGTCCACGAGGCGATGACCACGGACGAGCGCGGGCGGTTGCCCCTGGCGCGCTGGCTGTCGCCGAGTCTGCGCCACCGCGTGGTCGAACACCGTGCCGCCCCGCACCAGGTACGGGTCGTGAACTGGGCGCTGCGGGAGTTCGACGCTGAGGTGCCGCGCGGCGGTGCCGTGGTGCTGCCCGGCACTCCGGCCCCCTCCGGCTACGACGCCGAGGACTACACCGTACGCACGGTGTTCCTGGACGGTTCGGAGCCGGTCGACCTCGTCGCGGCGGTCACGCGGTTCGCCGCGCTGTCGCGCCCGCTGCCCGAGGGCGCCGACCATGCCCTCACGGCGCTGCGGGACGACTGGCACCTGCTCACTCTCGAGGAGGAACTCGCTCGGGAGCGCAAGCGGGTGGCGATGTACGCGGAGGCCCTGGAGGCCATGACGGCGTCCAGGGACCTGTACCGGGAGGCGACCGAGCGCGCCCATGAGGCGCTCGCCGCCTACCGTGAGTCCGCCGAGGCCGCCCCCGCCGCGCCGTCGCCGTCCGGGAAGCCGGCGGTGTCCCCGTTCCGACAACTGGCGCGCACGCTGGAGCGTTTCAAGGGCGGCCCCAAGACCTCCGCGGGTCCCGCCCCCACTGGTCAGGGAGAGGAATCCGCGGAGGAATCCGCGGAGCGCGGCCCGTCCACCGGCCCGGCCGCCGGCTCGGAACCGGGCGCGGAGCGGCGGGGCAGGGACAGGGCGTAGCCCCGGGGTCCCGGCGGGACCCCGGTGACGTCTGTCAGGCGAAGGCTTCGCGCAGGGCGGGCAGCAGGGTCTTCTCCGACCAGTCCAGGTACGCGGGCTGGGACTCGCCGCCGATCTGGACCAGGGCGATCTCGGTGAACCCGGCCTCGGCGTACGGGCGTACGGCCTCGACGAACGCGTCGGGATCGTCGCCGCACGGGATGGACGCGGCGACGTCGTCGGGCGTGACGTACTGCGTGGCCGCGTCGAAGGAATCCGGGTGCGGCAGTTCCGAGTTGACCTTCCAGCCGCCGCCGAACCAGCGGAACTGGTCGTGCGCGCGCCGCACGGCCGTGTCGCGGTCGGGGTCGTAGCAGACGGGGAGCTGGCCCACGCGCGGCTTGCCCGTGCCGCCGTGCCGGTCGAACGCCTGGAGCAGCCCGGCCTCGGGCTCCGTGGCGATGACCAGGTCGCCGAGCCTGCCCGCGAGGGAGCACGACTGCTCGCCGGAGACGGCGATGCCAAGGGGCGGCGGGTCGTCCGGCAGGTCCCAGAGGCGGGCGGACTCGACGTCGTAGTGCGTGCCGTGGTGGTTCACATGGCCGCCGCCGAAGAGCGCCCGGATGATCTCCACGGCCTCTTCCAGCATCTCGTGCCGGACGTTCACGGACGGCCAACCGCCGCCCACCACGTGTTCGTTGAGGTTCTCCCCGGAGCCGAGCCCCAGCCGGAACCGCCCCTCGGACAGCAACTGCATCGTCGCCGCCTTCTGCGCCACCACTGCCGGGTGGTAGCGGAACGAGGGGCAGGTCACGTAGGTCATCAGCGGAATGCGTGACGTGGCCTGGGCGGCCGCGCCGAGCACACTCCACGCGTACGGTGAGTGACCCTGCGAGCGCAGCCACGGGAAGTAGTGGTCGGAGGTCACCGAGAAGTCGAACCCCGCGCCCTCCGCCCGCACCACGTGGTCGACGAGGTCGCGGGGGCCCGCCTGCTCGGTCATCATCGTGTAGCCGATTTGCACCATAATCGGCCGGGTCCCCGCCTGAGCGGATCAGAAACAGCCGACAGGAAGGTCAGGTGGTGGGAGCCGCCCGCCACGCTTCGAGCACGGCCTCCAGCTGCCGCAGCGGGTCATCGCCCACGAAGCGCAGGACGACCGTGTCGGCGCCGGCGTCCGCGAGCGCCCGGACGGCGCCGGAGGCCCCGGCGGCGTCGCCGGAGACGGTGAAGACCTCCTCCTGGGGACGGCCCAGCCAGGCGCCGTGCCCCTCGGTGCGGGGGTGGAGGGTACGGGCGACCTCGCCGGGGTCGTCACCGACGCACGCGAAGGCGAAGACGGTCAGTGTGTGGTCGGCTGTAGCGCCTCCCTTGGCTACGAGCTCACGGGTGTGCTCCAGGTCGCGCGGCCCGTGGCCCTCGGCGATCAGCGTGCCGTCGGCGACGCGGCCGGACAGTTCGAGGGAACGGGGCCGCACCACGCCCGCGACGACCGGCGGGACCTCGGTCGGCGCGTGCACCAACTCGACTCCGTCCAGCTGCACTTCACGCCCCGCCAGTGCTACGCGCTCACCGCGCAGCAGCGCGCGCACGGAGGTGATCGTCTCCTCCAGGAGCGCGAGCGGGGAGCGGGGCGCGACACCGACCTGGGCCATCCATTCCCGTACGCCGTGCCCGATGCCGGCCACCAACCGGCCGGGGAACACCCGGGCCAGCGTGGCCAGTTCCATCGCCAGCAGCACCGGGCTGCGCAGCGGGGCCGGAGTGATGCCGATTCCCACCCGCAGACGCCGTGTCGCGCCCAGAGCCACGGCCGCCGCCGTGACGCCGCCGTTCCAGCCGAGGTCCTCCACCACCCACAGGTCGTCCACGCCGAGCGACTCGGCCCGCCGCGCGAACTCCGGCAACCCTTCCGGGGCCCAGTCGCGGTCGTACATCACACCGATCCGTACGTTCGTCATACGGGCGAACCTACGTGGCGTCAGGCGAGCGGATCAACGGCGTATCCGCCCCGCGCCCGGACCGTGGACGGCAACGTCCAACCCACACCCACACCCACACCCACACCCACACCCACACCGACCGACACCGACACCGACAACCGGCGAAACGCCGTGTGCGTCCTACTGGGTCCGCGGAGGCGTCCCACCGCACACAATGAGCCACCGACGAACCTGGGAGGAACCGCAGTGGCCGACTACTCACTGACCCTCGACGACTCGGAGATCGCGCGCTACCGGCTCATGGCCGACATCGCCGAGCGGCGCGAACGCGAGTTGTGGGCGGCCGCCGGGGTGGCGCCCGGGGCGCGGATCGCGGACGTCGGATGCGGGCCGGGTGCGCTGTCCGTGCGGTTGGCGGACATCGTCGGGCCCGAGGGTGGCGTGTGGGCGGTGGACCGCGACGCCGACGCGCTGGCCGTCGCCTCCGCGCTCGCCGAGCGCACGGGCGTCCGCGTGCACACCGGCACCGGATCCGCCGACGCCACCGGCCTGGCCGAGGGCACCTTCGACGTGGTGATGCTCCGTCATGTGCTGGCCCACAACGGCGGCCGGGAGCAGGCGATCGTGGACCATCTCGCCGAGCTGGCCAGGCCCGGCGGCGGCATGGTGTACCTCGTCGACGTCGACGCGACCGGTTTCCGGCTGCGGGGCGCGCCCGCCGCGTACGACGAGATGCACGAGCGCTACCGCGAACTGCACCGGCGCCGGGGCAACGATCTCGCGGTCGGGACCAGGCTCGACGAACTCCTCGCCTCGGCCGGACTCGACGTGATCGCCTACGAGGGCCACATCAACGTGATGACTCCCCCGCCCGGTATGCGCGGTCCCGCCTGGGCGGCCCGTGACGCCCTGCTCTCCGAGGGGCTGGTCACCGCGGACGACATCGCCCGCTGGGACGACGCGTTCGCCGACATCGGACAGGACCTCAGCGGCCTGCGGTTCTTCGGCAACACCTATGTCGCCGTCGGCCGCCGCGCCTGAGGGGGGTCACTCGAAGGAGCAGCCCGGGTTCGGGGCGTCCTCGGAGAACGGGGAGCCGTGGGGCAGGACGTACAGGACGACCAGGACGAGCGCGGTGTCGCCCAGGTTGCGGCCGATGTGGACGTAGTCGGGGCCTGCCGGTTCCTGGATACGGTCGCCGGTGCGGTAGACGCCGTCGGTCTCGCAGGTGGAGTCGTAGTGGCTGAGGGTGCCCTGCTTGACGACGCCGTACAGCGGTCCGTCGTGGTAGTGCCAGCCGGTGGCCTGGCCGGGCGGGATCGTGACCTCCCGCAGGACGTAGTCGGTGCCGTTCACGGTGGTCCGGCTGAGGACCCGGCCGCTGACGCCCGGTCCCGCCGGCGTGGCATGCGCGGTGCCGCCCCATACGAGGGCGGTGGCCGCCACCGCCCCGGCGACAGCGGTACGGAACGTGCGGCGCATGCGGGCCTCCTGCAAGGCGAGTGAGCACGGTGAGGGCGAGGAAGACGGTGAGGACATGGTCGTCGCCGTGAACATGGGCTGTTTCAGGGGCTGTTGGACCCTCCTTCGGTGAATCCGCACACGTCCTGGCGAAAGTCGACGCGTTCTCGTCGACGGCCCGTCGGCCACGCGGGGTCGCCCGGCCGAGCGGACTCGGCCGGGCGGCGAGCGGGCGCGTCAGTCCACGATCACGTCCGGGAGCGCCTCCGGGGTCCGTCCGACGAGCAGTCCGCCGAAGTTGCCCTCGACCTCCGCCTTCTCCGCCGCGTTCGGATACGGGTTCTTGCACGCGGTGCCGGCGGTGGAGCCGGACATCAGGCTGGAGCACGGTCCCGGCTTGCGGTCGGGCAGGCCCAGGATGTGGCCGAGTTCGTGGGCGGAGATCCGGATCGTGTCGTAGCCCTGGTCGACGGCCTGGCGTCCGATGTAGACGGTGCCGCTGCCCAGGGTGGTGGGCAGGGCGCGCGGCCAGCCGTTGTCCGCGAGGACCCGGATGTTCGCGCGTTGACCGGCCGCGGCCGGCCGCAGCTCGACGGTGTCGACGCTCTCGTTCCAGATGGCGGCGCCCCGGTCGACGGCGCTCCTGAACTCCGCGGAGCCACCCGCGTCGTAGGTGAGGACCCGGGCGGCCACGGGGGCTGCGGCCGTGTCGGGGGCGGCGGCCACCGCTTGGCCGCCGACGAGGGACAGGGGTACCAACAGGGCTGCTGTCAGGCCGCCGGTCAGCGTACGGATGTGCATGATCGACCTCCTTGTGGGGGAAGGTTAGTCGTGCTCATGACACTACTGAGCTGCCCGCCGGGGACGGCGATGAATCCGTCGATCCGCCCGCCCGGAGGTGGAGTTGCCGCGTGGCGCGTCAGGCGGACGGGAGGGGCGGGCGGTGCACCGGGGTCGCCCGGTCCGTGAGAGCCTTGCTCCGATCATGGATGGATCGATCGGTGTCGAGGCCGGAGGACAGGACATGGCGATCAACCGGCCGGGGCTGGGCGAGGATCTGCCGTCGGCGGAGGTGTTGTGGGCGCGGTGGGCCCTGATCGCCGTGCTGGAGGCGACCACCGAGGACGAGGGAGAGGGCATCCACCGCACGGGGACCTGGGTGGACGATCAGGGACTCCATCTGGACGACTGCGGCTGTACGTGGTGGGGCTTCGCCCCGCGCGGTGAGAGCCGGTACGTGCTCTACGGCGAGGACGAGTCGAGCGGGGTCAAGTGGCACGAGCCGCCGGTCGACATGTTCGTCGGCGCGCCCGACTGGCTCCCCCACGACCAGCTGCGGGATCTGCTGTCGGGTGATCAACTGGGCTGTGTCTACTGGTTCGAGAACGGCGGCTGGGCCCGCGCCCCCTATCCGGCGAGCCTCGGCGACGACGGACTCGACTGCGGCATGAGCCGCTTCGTCGACCGGAAGGACGTGCTCAGGACGATCGCCGACGAGGACCACGGCGCCATGTCCACGCAGGACGCCGAGACCCTCTTGGAGCACGCCGAGAACTACCGGCTGACGCCGGACCTGCTGATGTCGCTCGTCAACGAAACGGACTGGCGCGAGCTGGACCGGCCCGCGATGACCAGGGCCCTGCGTCTGGCGGGCCTGGACCGGACGTAGACATGTCCCGTGCCGCCCGGTTGGCCCACAACCTGCACGACTGGCTGGGCGTTCGGATCGGAGCCGGTGACGAGGCGGCCGAGGGGGCCTGCGCTATGGTGGAGGAGGAGCTGGAAGCGGGCGTGTCGTTCATGAACGACCACGGGCTGCTGCACTTCGACGCGCACTTCCAGAACATCCTCACCGACGGCCGACGGCTCTACTTCGCCGACTACGGCCTCTCCCTCGCGTCGAGCTTCGAACTCACCCGGGCCGAGGCGGACTTCTACGACGCGCACCGCTCCTACGACCGGTACTACACCGCCACCCATCTGGTGAACTGGCTGGTCGTCGCCCTGTACGGGTGCGCACCGGAGGAACGTCAGGAGTTCGTGCGGGCCTGCGCCCGGGGCGAGTTCCCGGCAGGCATGCCCCCGGCGATCGCGGCGATCCTCCGTCGTCACGCGCCGGTCGCCGTGGTGCTGGGCGACTTCCACCAGCGCTTTCGCCACGAGAGCCGGACCACCCCGTACCCGCTGGAGGCACTGAGCCGGGCCCCGCACGGGGACGCGCGGGGCCCGGGGTCGGGTGGGCGGGTCAGGGGCAGCTGAGGCGGGTGTCGCCGGCGTCCGTGGTGCAGGTGTCCGTGTGGGGGCCGCCGTTGGCGGTGTCGTTGCCGGAGACCTGGTCGACCGTGTTGAGGTTGTCGGTGCCGAAGTTGCCGATCAGGTTGTCCGTGCCGGGCCCGGCGTTGAGGGTGTCGTTGCCGTTGCCGCCGTCGACGCGGTCGTTGCCGTGACCGCCGTGCACGGTGTCGTTGCCGGAACCCGCGTTCACGGTGTCGTCACCGCCGAGGGCGCAGATCACGTCGTTGCCGAAGGTGCCGGTGAGGGTGTCGTTGCCGCTGGTGCCGATGCGGGTGCAGCCACGGGAGTTGTTGACCGTGGTGGTCGCGGTGGCGGTGTTGTCGCCGGTGTTCGGATCGGTCTGGGTCGCCCCGACCGTCACCCGGTCGGTGAGGGTGCCGGTGGCCCGGGGCTCGGCGGCGATGGTGACCGTGGCGGCGGCTCCCGGGGCGAGGGTGCCCAGGGAACAGGTCGCGCCGGTCGCGGTCGTGGTGCAGGTGCCGGAGGTGGTGGTCGCCGAGACGACCGAGGCGGCGACCCCGCTGAACGTGTCGGAGAGGTTCACGTCGGCGGCGGAGGTCGTGGTGCTGTTGTTGGTCACCCGCACGGTGTAGGTGGGCCGGTCACCGATGGCGGCCGTGGCCGGACCGGTCTTCGTCACCGACAGGTCCACTCCGGTGGGAGGCGGCGGGACGCTGCCACCGCCCTCGAAACGGGCCAGGGCGAAGTCGGCGTTCGGCCCTCCCCCACCCGCGGCGACGATCCCGCCGCCGGACTGCAGGGCCAGGCCCCGAGCGCTGTCGCTGCCGCCGAAGTCCGCGGTCGCGACGCCCCCGGTGCCGAAGCCGGTGTCCAGGCCGCCGTCGGGGTTGTGGCGCAGCACGGCGAAGTCACCGTTCGTCCCGCCGGCGCTGACGATCCGTCCGTCCGGCTGGAGGAGCATGTCGGAGGCGAAGGCACCGGGCGTGAGGACCCTGCCGTCACCGTCGAAGCTCGGGTCCAGGGTGCCGCTTGCGGTGTACCGGGCCAGGGCGACCCGGGCGTCGCTGGAGCCGCCGGCGACGATCCTGCCGTCGGGCTGGATCGCCAGTGCCCGCACGCCGTCGTAGCCGCCGAAGTCGGTGCGGACGATACCGGCGGTGCCGAACCCGTTGTCCACGGTGCCGTCGGCGTTGAGGCGCATCAGCACGAAGTCGAAGCTGGTCGATCCCACCTCGCCGCCGACGACGATCTTCCCGTCAGGTTGCAGCGCCAGGCTGCGGGCGTCACCCCCCGCCTCCTGGGTGTTCGGGTTCGGGTCGACGGTCACCACCCCGTCACCGCCGAACGATGGGTCGGGGGTGCCCTGGTCGTCGAAGCGGGCCAGCGCGATGAAGCCGCCGCTGTAGCCGGCCGCCACGATCCTGTCGTCGGCGTCGATCGCCACGTCGAGGGCCTCGGTCGGACCGCTGATCTCGGCGAAGACCCTGCCGTCGTCGCTGAAGGTGTCGTCCAGGGAGCCGTCGGGGTTGTAGCGGGCCACGACGAACCAGCAGCAGTCCTCGTACTCCCGCCAGCTCATGCCCGCCACGACGATCTTGCCGTCGGGCTGCAGCGTCACGGCGTTGGCCTCGCTCCACTGGAAGTTCGGGCCCATGTTGTTGATCGGGGTGGTGACCCTGCCGTCGCCGTCGAACCCGGTGTCCAGGGTGCCGTCGGGGTTGTGCCTGGTCAGGGCGAAGTGGCTCTCCGTCACGGAATAGTCGGCGGAGGCACCGACCGACACGATCTTCCCGTCGGACTGTACCGCCACGTCGCCCGCGTGATCGTCGTCGGCGAAGCCGGTGAGCACCCTGCCGTCGCCGCTGAAGCTGGGGTCCAGGTCGCCCGGGGCCGCGGCGGCGGTGCCGGGGAAGGACAGCAGGAGTGCCAGGACGGTGGCGGCGACGGTGCCGGCCCGGGCCCGGGAGGACCGGCGGGGGCGTTCACCAGATCGCCGCCACGCCGGTCGCGCAAGAGGTGTGAGCATGTGCGACAGCCTTCCGCCCTTCGCACACGCGGACGGACGCCCGCTGCGGCATTGCACCCGCCCGGCTGCGGCGATTCCATCCGGCTGGGCGAGTACGGGCGAAGACGACCAGGCGCAGCAGCGCGAAGCGTGCGACGCCGGTGAGGGCCGAGGCGGACAGGTAGACGGCCTGTTCGAGCGCCGGCCCGGGCGCCGCGGCCAGTTGGTGCAGGACGAGCATCGCGCCGCAGGTCACCGCGTACGCGGCCGCCGCGGAACCGGCCGACTGTGCGTGCTGACGCCAGGTCGCACGCCCGCCCGCCCCGAAGGTGAAGCGCGCGTGCAGTTCGGTGGCGAGCAGCGTGGAGGCGACCGTGATCAGGGCGTTGGCCAGGGCCCAGGGGACCCAGGAGGCCAGGGCCGCGACGGCGAAGCTGGAGCCGAGCCCCACTCCCCCGCCGCACAGCACGAAGCGGGCGAACGCGGTGCGGGCGGCAGGGGTCGCCTGCCGTCGGCTGTGTGCTGTCTCCATGGCCTGCCCCCAGATAGCCCTGTCGTTTCTCAATACGGAAACGCTACGTTGCGTTTATATTTTTTGCAACGGAAGCAATGCACAGGGAGGTAATAAGAGCAGCTCACAAGCTGTAATTCATTGCAACGGACTTACAATCAACGCAACGATTCCGGCCAGTGCCGTTGCAACCAGTGCAGGTGAACGCTATGACTCCAGGGCGCGCGCACCCGGGGCGCAGGTGTCCCGCAGGGCGGCCCGCTCAGCGGCGGGCAGAGTGGCGGCGGAGCCGCGCCGGCCATGCTTGAGCAGAGCGGCTCCGGCGTGCAGCGAGTTCGGACCACAGGGTGCCGAAGGTCCGCAGGGGGATGTGCCGGTCGCGCACGAGGGACGGGTCGAAGCCCGTCACGTACCGACTCGTGAAGAAACCCGGTCCCGCCTTGCGTTGGCACAGGCCAGTGGCGGAACGTCGGGGTTGGTCCCGCCGCCACCCCTGCTGGACCGTGCCGTGCCATCGCGACGCGAAGACCGCCGGCCTGACCACCATCCGCACGGCCCTGGCCGCCGCCGTCGAGGCCGGCTGCGACGCGCTCTAGGCTGCCGCCCGGAGACCACGCGCGCGCCACCGCGGGCGATCGCTGGCCAGAGACGGTTGACCAGCGCGTAGTGACCGAGGTGGTTGGTGGTGAACTGCGCCTCCCAACCCGGACCGACCCGCGTCTCGGGGCAGGCCATGACCCCAGCGTTGTTGATCACCATGTCGATCGTGCGGCCGGTGTCCAGGAAACGGTCGGCGAAGCTCTGGACGCTTTCGAGGTCGGACAGGTCGAGGTCATCGGTCTCCACACTGTCGATGCCGCTGACCGCCTTCCGCGCGGCCGTCCGTCGCCGCGCGGGGACGATGACGCGGGCTCCGGCATCCGCCAGTGCGCGGGTCGTCTCCAGACCGAGTCCCGAAGCCACCAGTGACGATCGCGGTGCTGCCGGACAGGTCGATCCCGCTCAGAACGTCGTCAGCGGTGCTGCGGGCGCCGAAGCCCGATCCGATCTTGTGCTGGAGTGTCGTCATGACGGAGACGCTGGGTGCTGAACTGCGCTCCAGGGCAAGGCAATTGGGCGGATGGCTTTGTTCACAGGCTGCGGCTCCGGTCCGCACGGCCGGTACCAGAGAGCCAGACCATCGGTGATCTCTGCTGCCTGGGCGGGGCCGCTGGGCCGGCGACGCCCACCAGGAACGAGGCGGCGGTCACGGCGGCGAGAGCGCCCGGCCGGAACCCCCTGCGGACCTGAGGTCTCAGGCTGCGCAAGGGGTTCACATCCCTATGAGTTCGAACAAGGTTCGATGTGTCGGACGGCTTAATGAGTGGAGGTGCATCGGGAAGGCTCGTGGCAGGGGAAGCCGGCACCGCCCGCGCCGGCACCGGCTTCCCTGTTCCGTGCGGGTCAGTTCGTGACGCGGAAGGTGGCGTCGCCGCGTCCGGTGGCGGTGGTGATCGGGTCGAGCCTCAGTTTGTAGGCGTAGTGGCGGATGTAGCGGTCGGGGTGGTTGTAGGACTGGAAGGAGGACCAGGTGGAGTCGGCGAGGCCGCCGACCTTGCGGAAGGTGGCGTCGGCGGCGAACTGGGCGGTGCCGTCGTTGCGGACCAGCTGGAAGTCGTAGTTGGCGTGGCGCAGGAAGTATCCGGGGTTGTTCACGGACTCGAAGGAGACGGTGCCGGTGCCCGCAAGGCCGGGCCGCAGCCGGAACTTGGCGTCGTCGCTGGTGACGTTCTGGTCGATGAGCACGTCGAAGTTGGCGTGCCGTACGTAGCGGTCCTGGAAGTTGAACGACTGGAGCCGCTGGGCGGGGGTGTTGGCGTACCGGGCGAGGACCCGGGTCTCCTCGGCGGCGGTGAGGTTCATGATCGAGCCGTGCCGCTTCTTGTTGACGCCCATGCTGTAGCTGCCCGATGCCGGGAGCTGGTAGGTGCCGGTGGCGGAGGGGTTGGTCGTCGTGACCGGCATGTAGCCGCGTCCTGTGGCGTACTGGTCGAGGTAGAGCGCCCACTCGTTGCGGTCGCGGAACTTCATCCACATCGGGCCCTCGACCGTGTTGCCGGGTCCCTGCGTACCGGTCACGCCGATGCCCAAGAGGTTGCCGAGGGCCGTCCAGGTGCCGAGGATCGAGTTGCTGCCCTCAAGGGTGATCTGGCCGTCGCCGGAGGCGCGAACATAGCGGTAGTCGCCGACGCCTGAGGGCACCTCGACGATCTGCGTGTCGATGAGTTCCTGGGTGCCGGGGCGGTCGATGTAGATCTGCGGGGTCGTGATGGTGCGGAAGTCGCTGGTGCGGGCGTAGAAGACGCGGTGCTTGGTCCTGCCGTTGAGGGGCACGTTCGTCGACCAGTACAGGACGTAGTCGTTGCTCTGGGGGTCCCAGATAGCTTCGGGGGCCCAGGCGTTGCGGCCGTCGGGGATCGCGCCGGCGACGTTGAGCAGCCACGGCTCCGACCAGGACACCAGGTCCGACGACTCCCACACCACCAGGTTGCGACTGCCGTTGTTGATGGAGTCCGACCACGACTGGCCGCAGCTGATGCACAGGTCGGTCGCGATGATCCAGTACTTGCTGCCGTCTGGGGATCTCACGAGTGCGGGGTCGCGCACCCCCTTCGTGCCGACCGTGGAGCGCAGGATCGGTGCTCCGCCGTTGAGGTCGTTCCAGCGCAGGCCGTCCGCGCTGTGAGCGAGGTACATCTGCTGACCGCCAGACCCCTCACCGGTGAAGTGCAGCATCAGATAGCCCGGGTCGGCGGCCTCCGCCCGCTGAGGTGCGGCCAGCGACTGGGAGGTGAAGAAGAGGCCCACGGCGAGGAATATCGCCGCGAGCCGGGTGAACAGCCTTGCCATGTGCGTGTCCTGTCTTTGTTGCGGGTGCCGGGACGGGGTGGAAGCGGGGTGCGGGGTGCGGGACGCGTGACCACGCAAGCCACAGGCTGTGCCGGTCGTGCGTCGTGCGAGTAGGTGGGCTGTTTCACGTCGCGGAGCCGAAGTGAGGGCGAGCCGGGCAGTTCTGGCGGGTGACAATTCGTTCGACATGTCGGACATTGTTCGTGAGTTCGGCAAAAGTTAGGGCTTGGTAAAGGCAGGCGTCAAGAGGGGTGGAGACCGCAAACAGCGTCGGTCTCTCCGGTATCTCCGTCCCCCGGCCTCGGAAGCCCTGCCCTAGGAGACGCACCGGTTCCTCGCCCAATAACGGAAAACACGCGACGGACGAAGGCCTGCGGCGGCGCCTGAGAAGCGGCCCACACAAAGCCCGAGAATCCACTCGGCGGCACGCCGGCACCCACACGGCCAGACCGGAAGCTCACGTCCCGGACTCGACCTCACCCAGCTGGGCCATGTGCACGCAGCGGAATGAGCTCACGAACATCCGTTCGAAATGCGTGACAGCGCCATCGAGCCGCTGCGCCCCCGTACCGAAGACGAAGGGCAGAGAAAGTGTTCCCCTTTCGGTGTGGAGGCCGGCCCCGGCGGGTGGCCCCGCCGGTTCAGAGGTGACCGGGGTGGCGTCGCACGCCCACGAGGACCATGCCGACACCGCCGAGCGAGTCGAACACAGCCGCGATCGCCAGGAGTTGACGGTTCGGTGGGTGCGCGCCCGGCCCCTTATGATCTTGGGCATGACTGTGCAGAACGTTGACAGAACCCTCTCCCGTAAACAGCGGCTTCAGGAGAAGCAGCGCCGCCAGCTGTCGGTCGTCGACACCGTGGACAAGGCGGAGGGCAAGGTCCGCAAGGCCGAGGCCGAGCTCGCCGTGGCCGTCACCGAGGCGGTGCAGGTGTTCGGGGACGAGCAGTCGGCGTCCGACGCGCTCGACATGTCGGTCGAGGCGATCCGGCGTTTTCTGCACATGGCACGCAGCGAGGCGGGCGACGCCGACACCCCGGCCGAGGCTACGGCCAAGTCCTGAGCGGGCGTCGCCGTCCGGTCCCGAGTCCCGCCGAGTCCCGAGCCCGCACCGCCGCCGAGTCCGGGGTCCGCATCGCCGCCGAGTTCGGGGCCCGCGTCGCCGTCAGGGCCGGCGCGGTCGCACCCTGACGTCGGTGCCGTTCACCCGGACGGTGACCCTGCCCCGGCTCCGCGCCCGGTCGGCCACGATCCCGTACGACGTGATCTTGCCGTCGCGCCACTCGCAGCCGACCTCGTAACCGCCCCGGGCGCGCAGACCGAAGAAGGAGCCCTCGGCCTTCCACGCCTCCGGCAGGGCGGGCAGCAGATGGATGCTCCCGTCGTGGCTCTGCAGAAGCATCTCCGCGACGGCCCCCGAGATGCCGAAGTTGCCGTCCATCTGGAACGGTGGATGGTTGCAGAACAGGTTGGGCAGTGTGTTGTGGCTCAGCAGGCCGCGCAGCATGATCCCGGCGCGATGCCCGTCGCCGAGGCGGGCGAAGAGGGCCGCGCGCCACGGCCAGGTCCATGAGCGGCGGCTGTCGCCCGACACGGTCGCGGCCGTGAACGGCACCCCGTCCTTCTCTCCGCAGCGCGCTTTGAGGGAGACGAGTGCCGCGGCCGCGAAGTCGGGTGTCCTCGGGGTGATCTGGCGGCCCGGGTAGACCGCGAAGAGGTGCGAGGTGTGGCGGTGGATGTCGGTGGGGCTGTCGATGTCCTCCTGCCACTCCTGCAACTGCCCCCATCTGCCGACCTTGTTGGGCGCCAGACGGGCCTGCATGTCCGCGACCTCGGCCCGGTACTCGGGGTCCGCGTCGAGGACCGCCTCGCAGTCGAGGTAGTTCTGGAACAGGTCCCAGATGATCTGCTGGTCGTACATGACGCCGTCCTCGCGGGGCCCGTGCTCCGGGGACCAGCCGTTCGGCGCGACGAGGAGTCCGTCCGCGCGCTCCTTGAGCTGGTCCTCCCAGAACGCGCAGATCTCCTTGATCATCGGGTACGCAAGGGTGCGGAGGTAGGTCAGGTCCTGGGTGAACGCCCAGTGTTCATAGAGGTGTTGGGCGTACCAGGCGCTCGCGACAGTGTTCCACTCCCAGGCGTTGCCGCCGAAGACGCTCTGGCTGGTGCGGGCGGTCCACCCACGGGTGTCCGCGCCGAAGGCGTTGCGGGTGGCCACCCGGCTGGGCACCGCCACCTGCTCGATGAATCCGACGAGCGCCTCGTGGCACTCCGCCAGGTTCGTCGTCTCGGCTCCCCAGTAGTTCATCTGGATGTTGATGTTGGTGTGGTAGTCGGCGGCCCAGGCCGGCTGATTGCTGTCGTTCCACAGGCCCTGGAGGTTGGCGGGCAGGCCTTTCGGGCGGGAGGAACTGATCAGCAGGTAGCGGCCGTAGTCGAACATCGTCTGTTCGAGGGTCGGGTCCTCCCCGCCCGCCGCGTAGCGTGCGAGCCGGGCGTCGGTCGGCAGGGCGAGGACGGCGTCCTCGGAGGTGCCCCAGTGGACCGAGACGCGCTGCATGAGGGCGCGGGTGTCGGTGGTGTGCCGCTTGCGCAGTGCGGCGTAGGAACGGGCGGCGGCCTTGTCGAGCGCCCGGTCGACGGCAGCCTGCGGATCGGCTCCGCGCCACCCGGCGGCGGCGTCGAGCCGGTAGTCGGTACGGGCGTCCAGGAGCAGGGTCAGCGTCGTGCATCCGCTGAACCGGAGGACCGACCCGTCGGCGCTGAAGTCTCCGTCGGTGTGCACGGCCCGGACCGTGCACGCGTGCTTGAGGCCGTTGCCCATGACGCCCTTGAAGGCGATCCGGCGGGCGTCGGCGTCCACGGTGGTCGGGGCCCGTTCCTGACCGGAGGTCAGCGAGATCGCTCCGGAGAGTCCCTCGGGTGCCTCCGTCGTGTAGTGGAAGACCATGACGTCGGCGGCGCGGCCGGCGAAGGCCTCCCGGACGACGCGCCGCCCGGGTGCGCCGAAGCGGGTGACGTGGACGCCGTCGACGAAGTCGAGGGCGCGCCGGTAGTCGACGACCGTCTGCCGGGTGCGGGTGTCGAAGTCCTCGCCCGCGAGGGCGATCTCGGCGATGCTGCAGGCTCCGGCGGAGGCGTCGGGGGTCAGGGTGAGCCGGTAGACGCGGTAGGCCGTGGTGTTGGTGAACCGGCAGGTGCGCGTCTCGCCCCGGTCGGCGAACGGCCCGCCGGGCCGCCGCGTGTCGAGGGTCACCCAGGTGCTCCCGTCCTTCGACGCCTCCAGCGTCCAGTGCCGGGGGTCCTCCTGGGGGCGGTCCGGGGCCGCCGTCAGGGTGTACGAGGTGACGGCGACCGCGCGGGGCAGGTCGGCCTGCCAGACCAGCGCGGGTGAGGTCCCCGCGACCCGCCAGACCGTGGCCGGGTCGCCGTCCACGGAACGTGAGATGTCCGTGGACCGGGCGCCGGAGCCGGACCCCTGGGAGGACTCCTCGGCCTGACCGCTCGGCGACGACAGGTACACCGCCCCGGACGCGCCGAGGTCGACGCCGGTCAGACCGATCCCGCCGATCTGGAAGTGGCCGGCACCGGCCTTGGGCACGAAGTCGAACCGGTAGAAGCGGTAGGCCCCCGGGTTCGCGCAGGTGAACCGCTTCGTCTGGAAGCGGTTCTCGAAGGGCGCCGCGAGCGTGCGGCTGTCCAGCACGGTCCAGGCGGCGCCGTCGGCGGAACCGGAGAGCGTCCACTCCTGCGGGTCGCGCTGCGGCACGTCGTCAGCACTCGTCAGGCGATACGAGGCGACCTCCACGGGGGCGGGGAGCTCGACCTGCCACAGCACCTTCGCCCCGGGGCCCTCGACGCACCACTTGGTGGCCCTCTCGCCGTCGTACGTCTTGTCGACGCCCTCGGACGGAGAACTGCTGTACGGGCCCCCCGGAGCCGTGACCTCGGCCCGGGGCACGGCGGCGAAGGTGATCACGAGGTCGCCGAAGTCCCGGTACGAACCGAAGCCGTTCATGCCGGTGTCGAAGTCGCTGTCCGGTCTGCCGGCGAGGGCGTTGTCGTAGTCGTTCGCCCCGCCCCACAGGCTCTGTTCGTTGAACTGGACGCGCTCCTCCTGAGGGTCGGCGAAGAGCATGGCGCCGAGCCGGCCGTTGCCGATCGGCAGGGCCTGCGCCTCCCAGCTCATGGCGGGGACGGTGTAGCCCAGGGCGTCGCGGGCGAGGGCACCGCCGAACTTGAGAAGGCCTCGTCGCCGCGGTGGGGATGCATCGATCACGGTGAGGACTCCCGGCCCATTCATCGGCTCTCTCACTGAGGCTTCGGCGCCACATCGACCTCGATCTCGGGACTCGCTCATCGTTGCCGGAAATACATCGGATGTCTAGGGGTGCGCGAAGGAGCATGACGACACGGTGGAGTCCGTTCCACCCGTTCATGTGCCGGTTACGGCCCTGACGCCGGCCCTCAGGTCGATGCGGTGCTCGCCCGCGTACACGTTCATGGAGCCACCGCGCAGGAAGCCGACCAGCGTCAGCCCGGTCTCCGTGGCGAGGTCCACCGCGAGGGAGGACGGCGCGGAGACGGACGCCAACACGGGGATGCCCGCCATGACGGCCTTCTGGGCGAGCTCGAAGGACGCCCGGCCGGAGACCAGCAGGATGCTCCCGGACAGCGGCAGTCGACCGGACCGGAGGGCGCGGCCGACCAGCTTGTCGACGGCGTTGTGCCGGCCGACGTCCTCCCGCAGGTCCAGCAGGTCGCCCTCGGGCGAGAACAGCCCGGCCGCATGCAGGCCGCCGGTCCGGTCGAACACCCGTTGCTCGGCCCGCAGTCGGTCGGGCAGGAGGGCCAGCAGCTCGGGGGTGACGCGGACCGGAGGGGTGTCGGCGAGGGGCCAGGCCGCGATGGTCCGTACGGCGTCGAGACTGGCCTTGCCGCACAGGCCGCACGAGGACGTGGTGTACACGTTGCGTTCCAGCGTGATGTCCGGCAGCGGCACGCCGGGGGCGAGTCGCACGTCGACGACGTTGTAGGTGTTCCGGCCGTCCTGGTGGGCGCCCGCGCAGTACACGATGTTCGCCACGTCCGAGGCCCGGCTCACGACGCCCTCGCTCACCAGGAATCCGGCGGCGAGGGCGAAGTCGTCGCCGGGTGTGCGCATGGTGATGGCCAGAGGTCTGCCGTTGAGGCGGATCTCCATCGGCTCCTCGGCGACCAGGGTGTCCGGTCGGGTGCTCGGTGCCCCGTCCCGGATCCGCAGCACGCGCCGTCGTTCGGTGACCCGTCCCATGACCTCACTCCCAGATCTGTCGTCGGAGCCGCGGCCGGTGCGCCGCCGCGCTCAGCACTCGACGGCGCTCAGCACTCGATGACGTTGACGGCGAGGCCGCCGCGGGCGGTCTCCTTGTACTTGACCTTCATGTCGGCGCCGGTCTCCTTCATGGTCTTGATGACCTTGTCGAGGGAGACGTGATGACGGCCGTCGCCGCGCATCGCCATACGGGCGGCGGTGACGGCCTTCACCGCCGCCATGCCGTTGCGTTCGATGCAGGGGATCTGGACGAGGCCGCCGACGGGGTCGCAGGTGAGGCCGAGGTTGTGCTCCATGCCGATCTCGGCGGCGTTCTCGACCTGTTCGGGGCTGCCGCCGAGGACTTCGGCGAGTCCGCCGGCTGCCATGGAGCAGGCGGAGCCGACCTCGCCCTGGCACCCGACCTCGGCGCCGGAGATGGAGGCGTTCTCCTTGAAGAGGAGGCCGATGGCCCCGGCGGCGAGCAGGAAGCGGACGATGCCGTCGTCGTCGGCGCCCGGCACGAACTCCAGGAAGTAGTGGAGGACGGCGGGGATGATGCCGGCCGCGCCGTTCGTCGGGGCGGTGACGACCCGGCCGCCGGCGGCGTTCTCCTCGTTCACGGCCATCGCGTAGAGCGTGATCCACTCCATGGCGCGGGCCGACGGGTCGCCCTCGCTGCGCAGGGCTCGGGCGGCCGCGGCAGCCCGGCGACGCACCTTCAGACCGCCGGGGAGGATACCCTCGCGGCCCAGGCCGCGTGCGATGCATGCCTCCATGACGTGCCAGATCTCCAGCAGGCCCGCGCGGATCTCCTCCTCGGTGCGCCATGCCTTCTCGTTCTCCAGCATCAGCGCGGAGATGGACAGGCCGGTCTCCCGGGTGAGCCGGAGCAGTTCGTCGCCGGTGCCGAACGGGTGGGGCAGCACGGTGTCGTCGACTTTGATCCGGTCCGTGCCGGCCGCTTCCTCGTCGACCACGAAACCGCCGCCGACGGAGTAGTACGTCTTCTCCAGCAGGGGTGCACCGTCGGCGTCGTACGCGAAGAGGATCATGCCGTTGGCGTGGTACGGCAGGGAGCGCCGGCGGTGCAGGACCAGGTCGGCCGAGGTGTCGAAGCCGATCTCGTGCGCGGGGCCGATCTCGGCGCCGAGGAGACGGAGGCGCCCGGTGGCGCGGATCCGTTCGACGTCCGAGTCGGCCCCGGCGACGTCGACCGTGTGAGGCTCGTTGCCCTCCAGGCCGAGCAGCACCGCCTTGGGAGTGCCGTGCCCGTGGCCGGTGGCACCGAGGGAACCGAACAACTCCGCCCGCACGGCGGCGGTCTGGGCCAGCGCTCCGTCCTGCTTCAGCCGCCTGACGAACATCCCGGCGGCGCGCATCGGGCCCACGGTGTGCGAGCTGGACGGGCCGATGCCTATGGAGAACAGGTCGAAGACGCTGATTGCCACGCCACGCTCCGTGGGTTGGAGGGGGCGTGCCGATCGGTTCCGGCACGCCCCCTGCGGGAGGTTGTCTCTTACAGGCCGGGGTAGAGCGGGTGCTTGTCGGCGAGTGCCTTGACCCGGGTCCTGAGCGCCTCGGCGTCGTAGGCCGGCTTGAGCGCCTCGGCGATGACGTCGGCGACCTCGGTGAAGTCCTCGGCGGTGAAGCCGCGGGTGGCCAGGGCGGGCGTGCCGATGCGCAGGCCGGAGGTCACCATCGGCGGACGCGGGTCGTTGGGGACGGCGTTGCGGTTGACGGTGATGCCGACCTCGTGGAGGCGGTCCTCGGCCTGCTGTCCGTCCAACTCGGAGTTGCGCAGGTCGACCAGGATCAGGTGCACGTCGGTGCCGCCGGAGAGCACGTCGACACCGGCCTCGCGGGCGTCCGGGGCCGTCAGCCGCTCGGCGAGGATCTTCGCGCCCTCGACCGTGCGCCGCTGGCGCTCCTTGAACTCCTCCGACGCGGCGACCTTGAAGGACACCGCCTTCGCGGCGATGACATGCTCCAGCGGACCGCCCTGGAAGCCGGGGAACACCGAGGAGTTCAGCTTCTTCGCGAACTCCTTCTTCGCCAGGATGATGCCGCCGCGCGGTCCGCCGAGCGTCTTGTGGGTGGTCGAGGTGACCACGTCGGCGTGGGGCACCGGGTTGGGGTGCAGCCCGGCCGCGACCAGACCCGCGAAGTGCGCCATGTCCACCCACAGACGGGCACCGACCTCGTCGGCGATCCGGCGGAACTCCGCGAAGTCCAGCTGACGGGGGTACGCCGACCAGCCCGCGATGATCACCTTCGGGTTGTGGGCCTTGGCGAGCTGCTCGACCTCGTCCATGTCGACCAGCCCGGAGTCGTCGACGTGGTAGGGAACGACGTTGAACTGCTTGCCCGAGAAGTTGATCCGCATGCCGTGGGTGAGGTGGCCGCCGTGCGCCAGGTCCAGCCCGAGGATCGTGTCGCCGGGCTGGGCGAGGGCGAACAGCGCCGCCTGGTTGGCCGAGGCGCCCGAGTGCGGCTGGACGTTGGCGTACTCGGCGCCGAACAGTTCCTTCACCCGGTCGATGGCGACCTGCTCGGCCACGTCGACGTGCTCGCAGCCGCCGTAGTAGCGGCGGCCCGGGTAGCCCTCGGCGTACTTGTTGGTCAGGACCGAGCCCTGTGCCTCCAGTACCGCCACCGGAGCGAAGTTCTCCGAGGCGATCATCTCCAGGGTCGACTGCTGACGGTTCAGCTCGGCGTCGACGGCGGCGGCGACCTCGGGGTCGAGGTCGTGCAGGGACTGGTTGAACAGGGTCATCAGCGGTCTCCTGGGCGGGTTCCGGAGGGAGGAGGTGAGGGCGGGACGCTCCCGAACGGGACGCTCCCGAGCGGGGCGCTCAGGACACGGCGACCGCGGCGACGGGGACGAGGGCGCGGCGGAGCCGGTTGAAGAACTTCGGCTGGTTGAGCGAGAGCACGGCCACCGGCTCGCCCTGGTGGCGGTAGACGGCTGTGAAGGTACGGCTGTCCAGATCGCCCTCGACGACCTCGGGCACGGCGCCCGGGGCGACGTACCCGGCGAGCTGGATGCGGGTGCGGTACTGGTCGGACCAGAAGTAGGGGGCGGTGAGCGGGGCGGGCGCGGGCACGCCGGTCAGCAGCGTGCGGGCGGCGGTCTTCGCCTGCTCGGTGGCGTTGCTCCAGTGCTCGACGCGGGCGTGCCGTCCGGTGAACGGGTGGGGGCAGCGGGCCACATCGCCGACGGCGACGACACCGGGGACGGTGGTCGCGCAGCCGGTGTCGCACACCACGCCGTCGTCCACCAGCACTCCGGAGCCGGCGAGCCAGTCGGTGTTGGGCCGGACGCCCACGCCGACCACCACGATGTCGGCGGGCAGCACCCGTCCGTCGGCCAGCCGGACACCGGTGACCCGGTCCTCGCCGAGGAGTTCGGCCACGCCGGTGCCGCACAGCAGGTCGACGCCGTGGTCGGTGTGCAGGGCGGAGCAGACCAGGCCCATCTCGCGGCCGAGTTGCCGCTCCAGCGGTACCTCGGCCGCCTCGACGACCGTGACGTGCAATCCCAGCCGGTGGGCGGTGGAGGCCACCTCGGCGCCGATGAAACCGGCGCCGATGACGACCAGCCGGGGCAGGCCGTTCAGCAGCTCCGACCGCAGGGCCAGGGCGTCGTCCAGGGTGCGCAGGGTGTGGACGCCGGCCAGTCCGTCGGAGCCGGGGAGGGTGCGCGGGCTCGCGCCGGTGGCCACGACCACGCCGTGGGTGCGCACCTGGCGGCCCCCGGTCAGGGTGACGGTCCGGGTGGCGGGGTCGAGGCGCACCGCCCGTTCCCCGAGCAGCCAGTGCACGTCCAGGTCGTCGTACTCGTCGGGGTCGCCGAGGGCGAGCGCGTCGGCGTCGAGTTCGCCCTTGAGGAAGTCCTTGGACAGCGGCGGACGGTCGTAGGGAGCATGGCGCTCCTCCCCCACGACGACGATCTCGCCGTCGTAGCCCTCTGCGCGCAGCGCGCGGATCGTGCTCAGGCCCGCCAGCGACGCTCCGACGACGGTGATGCTCCTCATGCGGGCTCCAGACGAGGGGATGTCTCACATGGCACAACGACGCGCGTTATGTGCAACATGGTTTCGGTGGATTTCCGGGGTGTCAAGGGGACGGCGCGGGGTCAGTGCGCGGGGCCCACGTCGAGCTTGTTCTGCAGCCAGGTGTGGAACTCGCCGATGTGGTGCTCGCTGGGCACCAGCACACCGCCGTTGGCGTAGGCCTTCGAACTCATCGCCGGCTGGGTGCGTTCGCAGGCGTCGAAGTCCTGCTGGTTCACGCGGTGGAAGAGTTCCACCGAACGCTCCACGTCCTTGCCGCTCTCGACGACGTGCGGCAGGTAGAGCCAGTCGCACTCGACGATCGTGCGGTCGGCGGCCATCGGGTACATCCGGTGGAAGATCACATGGTCGGGCACGAGGTTGATGAACACCTGCGGCCGCACGGTGATCGCGTAGTAGCGGCGGTCCTGGTCCTCGGCCACGCCCGGGATGCGGTCCAGCCCTTCGGAGCCGTCGACGGTGAACCCCTGCACCTCCTCACCGAACTCCGCGCCGTGGCCCACGTAGTACTGGGCGGCATACCCGTCAGCGAACTCCGGCAGCACCTCGGTCAGTTCGGGGTGGATCGTGGCGCAGTGGTAGCACTCCATGAAGTTCTCGATGATGAGCTTCCAGTTCGCCTTCACGTCGTACGTGATCCGGCGCCCCACCGACAGGTTGTCGATGTCGTACCGCTCGATCGACTCCAGGTCGCCGAGCCGCTCGACGACCGCGCCCAGCACGTCGGCCTCGAAGGACGGCGGCTCGTCGGCCAGGCACACCCACACATAGCCGAGCCACTCCCGCACATGGACGCCGACCAGGCCGTACTCGGTGCGGTCGATGTCCGGCATCGAGGTCAGGTTCGGCGCGGCGATCAGCTTGCCGTCCAGGCCGTACGTCCAAGCGTGGTACGGGCACTGGAAGGCCCGCTTGACCTCGCCCGACTCCTCCAGGCAGAGCTTGGCCCCGCGGTGCCGGCAGATGTTGAGGAATGCCTTGACCGAGCCGTCCCGGGAGCGGGAGACGAGCACGCTCTCGCGGCCGACCTGGTAGGTGCGGAAGGCGCCGGGCTTGGCCAGTTCGGAGGCACGGGCCACACAGAACCACATGGCCTCGAAGACCCGCTCCTGCTCCTGGGCGAAGACTCCGGGGTCCGTGTAGTACTCGCCGGACAGCGTGGGGATCAGGCTGGGCGGCAGATTCGTGAGGGTCATCGAGTCACCTTCGGAAGATTCGGGAAGCGGGGCGGGCGGTTCAGTGGCCGCGGGTGATCCACTCGTCGAGGTGGGGCGCCTCGGCCCCGATCGTGGTGGTGTCGCCGTGACCGGTGTGGACGGTGGTGTCGGCGGGGAGCGCCAGCAGCCGGTCCCGGATGGAGGCGATGATGGTGCCGAAGTCCGAGAAGGAGCGTCCGGTCGCGCCGGGGCCGCCCTGGAAGAGGGTGTCGCCGGAGAACAGGGCGTTCAGCGCGGGCGCGTGGAGACAGACCGCGCCGGGCGAGTGGCCGGGGGTGTGCAGCACCGTCAGCTCGACGCCGGCGACGCCCAGGGTCTCGCCCGCGGCCAGTTCACGGAACTCGGGCGCTCCCTCGCCGTGGGCCATCTTCCACAGGACGGTGTCGGCGGGGTGGAGCAGAATGGGCGCGCCGTGCCGGGCGGCCAGGGCCGGGGCGGCGTTGACGTGGTCGTTGTGCGCGTGGGTGCACACGATGGCGACCAGACGGCGGTCGCCGACGGCGGTGGAGATGACGTCCACGTCGTGGGCCGCGTCGACGACGAGCACCTCCTCGTCGTCGCCGATCAGCCAGACGTTGTTGTCGACCTCCCAGGTGCCGCCGTCCAGTTCGAACGTGCCGGAGGTGACGAGGCGCTCGACGCGGGCGCTCACAGGACCACCACCGAACGCAGGACGTCGCCGTGGTGCATCTTGGCGAACGCGGCCTCGACGTCGTCCAGGCCGATGGTCTCGGTGACGAACTCGCCGAGGTCGAAACGGCCCTGGAGGTAGAGGTCGATCAGGGCCGGGAAGTCACGGGAGGGCAGGCAGTCTCCGTACCAGGACGACTTCAGGGCGCCGCCGCGGCCGAAGACGTCGAGGAGGGGCAGTTCGAGCTTCAGCTCGGGCGTGGGGACACCCACCAGGACGGCGGTGCCGGCCAGGTCGCGGGCGTAGAAGGCCTGCTCGAAGGTCTCGGGGCGGCCGACCGCGTCCACGACGACATCGGCGCCGAACCCGCCGGTGAGCTCGCGGATCGCCTCCACGGCGTCGGTCTTCGAGGAGTCGACGGTGTCGGTGGCGCCGAACCGCTCGGCCCACTTCAGCTTCCGCTCGTCGACGTCGACGGCGATGATGCGGCCCGCTCCGGCGACCTTGGCGCCCGCGATCGCGGCCATGCCCACTCCGCCGCAGCCGATCACGGCGATGGAGTCACCGCGTCCCACGCCACCGGTGTTGACCGCGGCGCCGAATCCGGCCATCACACCGCAGCCGAGGAGTCCGGCGGCGGCCGGGGAGGCCATGGAGTCCACCTTGGTGCACTGCCCGGCGGCGACCAGGGTCTTCTCGGCGAAGGCGCCGATGCCGAGGGCCGGGGAGAGCGGGGTGCCGTCCGCGAGGGTCATCGGCTGGGTGGCGTTGTGCGTGGCGAAGCAGTACCAGGGCCTGCCTCTGCGACAGGCGCGGCAGGCGCCGCAGACGGCGCGCCAGTTGAGGATGACGAAGTCGCCGGGGGCGATGTCGGTGACGCCCTCTCCGACCGACTCCACCACGCCCGCCGCCTCGTGGCCGAGCAGGAACGGGAACTCGTCGTTGATTCCGCCCTCCCGGTAGTGCAGGTCGGTGTGGCAGACACCGCAGGCCTGCACCCGCACCAGCGCCTCACCGGGGCCGGGGTCCGGCACCAGCACGGTCTCCACCGAGACCGGGGCGCCCTTCTTGCGGGCGACGACGGCGCGTACCTCGTGTGTCACGGTCGATCTCCTCGTCGGGGGAGGGAGGGAAGG